>JAHHHY010000015.1 GCA_019359125.1 Pleurocapsa minor GSE-CHR-MK 17-07R | reverse complement strand
GGGGGGTGGGCTTCATCTCTCCATCAGGCTTGTTGCCTCAAGGGACTGCCAAGCGCTCACCCCCTGTTCTGCTTGCCGTCTTATTCTACGGCCTTTTCAAGATACAAGGGACGGCGGAGCGCAGCGACGCAGGGTGAGGCGGGCTAAAGGCGCCTGATGAGGTTGAACCTGCTGCCCGCGTCGTGACGTACATATCGCCCCGCACCGCCTGAGGTTCAAAACCTCAGGCTACGAGAAGCCCAAGTCCCTGAAGGGACTGAAAAGCCGGTCTCTTGAAATGCGCATTCAGCGATGCAATCCCAGACTAGTCCCTTCAGGGACTTGTCGGTTGGTAGCCCCGGGTTTTGAACCCGGGGTGGCGGAGGCAGAGGAACATTCGCCCCCATTCACCCCGAAGCCAGGGGCACCGTCAGCGTGAAGGTGCTGCCCTTGCCCGGCTCGCTGGTCGCGGTCAGGGTGCCGCCATGCTGCTCGGCAATCACGCGGGCGATCGGCAGGCCCAGGCCGGTGCCTTCAACCGCCATGTGTTCCTGCGTGTTCACGCGGTAAAACTTCTCGAAGATATGCGGCAGGTCGGCGGCCGGAATGCCAAAGCCGTTATCCTCGATGGCGACGATACCCAGGTTCCCGTCCTGCCACACATGCGCGGTGACCACGCTGTTGTCTGGCGAATACTTGATCGCGTTGGAAATCAGGTTGCTGACCACCTGCGCGAAGCGGCGGTTGTCGGCCTGCACGACGATATCGGCGGGGGCGAATGCGCGCACCAGCGAGATGCCCTTGCGACCTGCCGCCAGCACATACGCATCAAGCTGTTCGTCGACCAGGCGCTGAAGCACGTGCGCGCCAAAGCGCATCGGCAGGCGTTCCTCATTGCGGGCATTGTCCAGCAGGTCGTGCACCATATTCAGCATCAGAGTGCCCGCGCTGTGGATGCGGTCGACCAGCGCGCCATCGATCGGTTTCCCGGCCTGCACATCCTCCTGCAGCATCTCCGAAAAGCCCAGCACGGCGTTCAGCGGATTCTTCAGGTCGTGCGACACGATGCCGATCAGCTCGTCGCGAAACAGGCTCAGCGCCTCGATGCGCCGCCGCTGCCACTGGATGCGAAGCTGGCTCTCCACCCGCGCCAGCACTTCCATAATCTGGAACGGCTTGGTGATGTAGTCCACGCCGCCCACCTCGAAGGCGCGCACCTTGTCCTCCAGCGCATCCAGCGCGCTGATGAAGATCACCGGGATTTCGCGCAGGATCGGGTCGGCCTTCAGCCGTTCGCACACCTCAAACCCGTTCAGGCCGGGCATCTGGATATCGAGCAGGATGACATCCGGCGGCGACTTGGCGGCCGCTTTCAGCGCGATCTCGCCGTTGATGGCCGGGCGCACCTTGTGACCCTGGTCGGACAGGAATTTGGTCAGCACGTCCAGGTTGGCCGGCGTGTCGTCGACAATCAGGATATTGCCCCGTGGCGTCTGCGTCATGGTGTGGGACTTTCCAGTAAACTCTGAAGCTGGTCGAATCGATAATGGGCGGTCAGGTCGGCCAGCGCGTCCGCCAGCGATGGATGCGTCGCGCGAATCTCGTCAATGACGGCGTTGGCGGCAGCGGTATCCACCTCATCGGCGGCGGCCAGCAGCGCCTCGCGCTGGGCGGGTGTCAGCTGTTGCAGGCTGGCGGCCGTCAGCGGCTGGGCGGGCGGCGGGGTGCGGGTATCATCAGCCGGGGCGTCATATTTGAAGCGGATGCCCAGATGCTCGCTGATTTTCTCAAAGATGAGCGACTCGCGGGCTGGCTTGCGCACGAAGTCGTCGCAGCCCGCCGACAGCACGATCGTGCGTTCATGCTCAAAGGCGCTGGCCGTCAGCGCGATAATCACGGTCGCCTGGCCTTTGGTGTGCGACTTGATCGTGCGGGTGGCCTCATAGCCGTCCATGACCGGCATACGCATGTCCATCCAGATCAGATGCGGCTCCCATGCCTCCCACATCTCGACGGCTTCCCTGCCGTTCGAGACCTCGCGCACCTCGAAACCGGCCAGCTTCATCCACTCGATCATCAGGCGGCGGTTTTCCCATTTGTCATCGGCCACCAGGATGCGCAGCGGCTGGTCCGTCGGCGACTCAATACCGATGACGCGCGGCTTCGCCTTCGCCACCTGCACCGACTGCGCCCGCTCATACGCGATGTCAAACGAGAACAGCGTGCCCTGCCCGGCCAGGCTTCGCACGCTGATCTGGCCGCCCATCAGCTCGATGAACTGGCGCGTAATCACCAGCCCGAGGCCAGTGCCCTGCTGCGACCGGATGCCAGTCTCCGTTTGCATAAAGGGCTGAAACAGCTTTTTCAGGTCGGCCTCGCTGATACCGTCGCCAGTATCCTCCACTTCAAAAGCCAGCTTCTCGCCACGCAAGGCCACGCGCACCGCGATGCCGCCTTCGTGCGTGAACTTGAGCGCGTTGCCGATCAGGTTGATCAACACCTGGCGCAGCTTGCTTTCGTCGGTACTGATGAACTGCGGCACATCTTCGGTCCATTCCACCAGCAGCGTCAGGCCTTTGGCCTCGGCGCGCAGGCGAAACAGGTCCTCGACGCCGCGCAGCAGGGCATGCAGGTCCAGCGGCGCCTGATTCAGCGTCGCCTGCCCGGCCTCGATGCGCGACATTTCCAGCACGTCATTGATGAGCGACAGCAAATGGTCGCCCGACTGCATGACGATGCCCAGATAATCCCGTGTGCTGGCGTCCAGCCGGGCGTCGCGGCTCATCAACTGCGAAAAGCCGAGAATGGCATTCATAGGCGTGCGCAGCTCGTGGCTCATATTGGCCAGGAAGCGGCTCTTCGACTGGTTGGCACTTTCGGCGGCGGCGCGGGCTTCCTGCAGGCTGACGGCCTGTGCTTCCAGCGCCTGCGTGCGCTCGCTCACACGCTCCTCCAGCGTGGCAATCATGCCCGACAACCGATCCGCCAGGTCATTGAACCCGCCGGTCAGCTCGGCCACTTCGTCTTTGGTGGGGGGTGCTGGCGCACGCACCGTCATCTCGCCGCGGAAGAATGCGCGCACCGCGTCGGTCAGGCTGACGATCGGCTGGGTGATCGAGCGGGCGATCAGCAGCGCCAGCAGCGCCACCCCGGCCAGCGTCGCCAGCAGGATGGCGATGATCAGATTGCGCACATTGACGATCGGCGCAAACGCCTCCGAAACATCCGTCTTGACCACCAGGCCCCAGCGCAGCGACGGCAGATAGCGCGCCGCATACACCACATCCACGCCGCGATAGTCCGGCCCCTGCCCGTCAATGCGCTGGCCGTCCACGGCCGCCGCCAGCAGCGGAAACCGCGCCGGATCGACCGTCTGGTTCACCAGGTTCAGCTCCGGGCTGAGGCGCAGCGGCGCGGCCAGGCGCAGCATGCCGCCTTCGCGGCTGCCGACCACGGTTTCACCCGTCCGGTCCAGCCCCAGCGGATTGGTCACCACGCGGAACAGCGCGCTGTTGTCGATTTGCAGCGCCACCACGCCGATGATGATGCCATCCTCAAACACCGGCGCGGCGATAAACGCGGCCAGTTCGTCGGGATCGGGATAGCCGCCGAAATCGGAAATTTCCGTCTCCAGCAGCGTGCGCGCACGATCAAACACCACGGCAAGCTGGGTGGTCGCCAGCTCGCCCTCGCTGTAGCTCACGCCCAGTTCTTCCGGCCGCTGCACGTTGAACAGCAGGCGCCCCTCGGCATCAAGCATGTACAGGTCGGCATAGCCCCCGTCGTTGAGGTAAGCGGCCGCAATCTCTCGGGCATCACTCGTCAGGCGGGCATACACAGCGCCCTCGCCCGCAGCCTGCGCGAAGGCGCCGGTCATGCGGCCCATCAGCGCGACCAGGCCGGGCGATGCGGCCAGCGTCGAGACGTCGCGTTTGCGTTCGCGGGCATAGTTTTCAATCTCGCTCACGGTCGCGTTGGCCACCGATAGCAGACGGGCAGTCACGCCGGCCCGCAGCGCGCTGTCAAAAATGGTATACGTGATCAGGGCCAGCCCGATCAGCGGAATCAGCGTAATCAGCAAAAATGCGCGCAGCAGGCGCCAGCGGATGCTATTCAAACAAAGCTCCTGCGCGTTCGCTAGTTGGCCGGCAGGCCGGGATTTGCCCAGCTGCCGCCCCATGACAGATACAGGTCATTGAGAAACCCGTCCCAGCTTTCCTGGGTGCGGTAAATGGGATAGGGGACCGGACGGATGGGATTGCCCGAATCCCACACGATGTCAAACTGGCCGTCCGAGCGAATCTGCCCGATGCGCACGGTGCGCCACGTATGGTTGCTCTCCGGGTCAATCGAGACAATGCCGCCCGGCGCATTGAAGCTCTGGTCGCCCAGCGCCCGCTGCACCTCGCTCACCTCCGGCGTCCCGGCCGTGCGCACCGCCTGCGCCCACAGGTACACGCCAAAATAAGCCGCCTCGATCGGGTCGCTGGTCACCCGGTCGGCGCCATAGCGCGCCTGAAACTGCGCCACAAAGCGCGCATTCTCGGCGCTGTCCACGCTCTGGAAATAATTCCACGCCGCGTAATCGCCCACCAGCCGGGCGGTGTCCAGCGTCGGCAGCTCGCTCTCGCTGATGCTGAAGGACAGCGTGGGAAGCTCGTCCGAGGTTACGCCAGCATCGCGCAGCGCGCGGAAGAAGGCAATGTTGCTGTCACCGTTAATGGTATTCAGGATGACGTCTGGCTCCGTCGCCACAATATCGGCCACCACAGCATCGACGTCGGTGCTGCCCAGCAGGATATAAGACTCGCCCACGATCGTGCCGCGCAGCGAAGTCACCTGGTCGCGGATGATGGCATTGGCCGAGCGCGGGAAGACGTAATCCGAGCCAACCAGATAGAAACGCGTGCCCAGGTTATCGAGGCTCCACTTCACGGCGGGGATAATCTGCTGGTTGGGCGCCGCGCCGGTGTAGAGGATGTTGGGCGAGGACTCCAGCCCTTCGTATTGGATGGGATACACCAGCAGGTGATTCAGGCTCTCGAAGACAGGCCGCACCGTGCGGCGGCAGGCCGATGTCCAGCAGCCGAAAACGACATCGACGCCTTCCGTGCTAATCAGCCGCTCCGCCTGCTGCGCCGAATAGTCCCAGTCGGACTGGCTGTCGACCAGGATCGGCTCAATCTGTCGCCCCAGTACGCCGCCCGCGGCATTGATTTCCTCGATCGCCATCATCGTGGCATCGACGACCGAGCGTTCGCTGATGGCCATCGTGCCCGACAGCGCGTGCAAAATTCCGACGCGTATGGGGCTGGTATTCTGGGCGGCCAGCGCCCGCCCGATCAGAATACCGGCCAGGCCGATACCCACGAACACGATGACGATCAGCAGGGTGCGTAAGCGCATGAAGCGATGATCCATCTCCACCGACGATGTGTGCTTGATTGAGAGAAGTATGCAGCGTCTTTCAGCGCCTGACCCATAAGCTTTCTGGCCCGCCGGGCGGCGACCGTGCAACTATACCAATCTATGTGCCGCCGCGCAGGTTTTCGCATACAATTAGGGGCACTACTTCGGTGAAAACTCTGCCCAGTCAGGTTAAAGGTTTTTCTCATGCTCAACGCAGCAGAAATGATTCAGGCCAACAAAAGTTACACCCTCGCCTCATGGGTGGCACAGGGCACCTGGAACCCGATCCCGATTGACCGGGCCGAGGGTGTGTATCTGTATGACGCCAACGGCAAACGCTACATCGACTGGTCATCGCAGCTGGTGAATGTGAATATCGGCCACAGCCACCCGCATGTGGTGAAGGCGATTCAGGATCAGGTGGCGAAGCTGTGCTATGTCGATCCTTCATTCGCCACCGAGCCACGCGGCCGCCTGGGCGAAATGCTGGAAGAAATCACCCCCGGCACGCTGAGCAAGGCGTTCTTCACCAACGGCGGCACCGATGCCGTTGAAAATGCCATGAAGATGGCCCGCATGATGACCGGCCGCCAGAAAATCCTCACGCGCTACAAGAGCTATCACGGCGCCACCTTTGGCGCGATGAGCGCGGGCGGCGACCCGCGTCGTCTGGCCAATGAGCCGGGCGTGCCCTGGATCGTGCGCCTGCCCGACCCGTATGCCTACCGCAACCCGATTTACCGCGATCGCACGCAGGAAGACGGCGACCGGATCCTTGCCGAGATGATTGAGGATATCGTCATCGCGGAAGGCCCGGAGACGTGCGCCGCCATCCTGATCGAAGGCTACAGCGGCTCCAGCGGCGTCATGCAGCCGACGGAAGTGTTCTACAACCGCATCCGCGAGATTTGCGACAAGTACGGCATGCTGCTGATCGTCGACGAGGTCATGAGCGGCTTCGGGCGCACCGGCGAATGGTTCGGCATCGACCATTACCCGAAGTGCCCGCCCGACATCATCTGCGTCGCCAAAGGCATCACGTCCGGCTATATCCCGCTGGGCGCGACCATCGTCAGCAGCGCGATTGCCGCCTACTTTGAGGAACACGTGCTGCACACCGGCCTGACCTACAGTGCGCACGCGCTGGCCTGCGCCGCCGGCGTGGCCACGCTGGAAGTGTATCATCAGGAGAAGCTGGTGGAGCGTTCGCGCACGCTGGGCAAGAAGCTGCGCGCCGGCCTGATGGACCTGGCCGAAAAGCACCAGGTGATCGGCGATATTCGCGGGGCCGGCCTGCATCACGTGATCGAACTGGTCAAGGACCGCGACACCCGCGAGCCGCTCAGCCCGTTCAACAAGCCCTTCAGCGACCCGATGAAGCTGGCCGCGACCACGCTGAAGAAGAACGGCCTGAGCACGCTGGTGCGTTGGAATATGATCTTCAACACGCCGCCGCTGATCGTGACCGAAGAACAGATCGAAGAGGGCCTGGCTATCCTGGACGGCGTGCTCGACCTGCTCGACCCGTTCTACGAAGGCAAATAACCGGCACGCATGCCGGAAGCGATGCATCACTGCGGGGCCGTGTCTGCACGAACGGCCCCGTTTTTGTCATATAATGAAGCCAGACAGCAGCAGGAGACCCGCGATGGACAAACCCGTTGGCGAGATGACGCGCGAAGAATTGAAGCAGATGATTCGCGAAATACTGGTGGATGAAACTGGGAATCAGTACGCCATGATTAACGGTCTGCGTGTCGAAAACAGGCGACAAAATCGGCCAAAATCGGACATTCTTGAGAGCATCCGGTCTGCACGTATCAGCCTGCCGCCAGATGCCCCATCGTCCGTCGAACTGCTGCGCGAAGATCGTGATCGTTAAATGGTCATTATCGTTGTAGATGCCAGCATCATTATTGAAACACTTGTATCCGGTCAGTTTGTGGGATTTACAGAGAATGCAATCTTCGGTGACCTGTCCCCGGAATTCAGTGCGGTCACGCCGCAATTTGCACTGCTTGAAGGTGCAAATGTGTTGTGGAAGTATATCGGCCGAGGTCTGATCTCATCAGAGCAGGGCTTTGCATTATTTGAACAACTCATCCAAATCCCCGTAGATATCGTGTCGATCGATGAGGTATTTGCGCAGGCTTTTGAAATCGGCACGCAGAACCGGTTGGCCATCTACGACAGCGTTTATATTGCGCTTGCCCAGCGGCTGAATGCGCCGTTGTACACCTTGGATGCCCGGCAGGCCTCTGCTGCACGTGCCCACGGCATTGTCGTGCAGACGCCATTCTGATCCTTCGTTTTCAGCATCGAGACCTGTTTATGCATGAATACCCGCACATCCTCACCCCCACGACCCCGTTCGACTTCGACAAAACACTTGCATTCCTGAACAGCTTCCCGCCCGCCTATGGCGACCAGACCATCGAGGACGGCGCGCTGACGAAGGCGCTTCGTCTGGACGGCAGCACGATCGCTTTTTCGGTTGTGTCTGCCGGCACGTTGGACTCGCCCGCGCTGGAAATCAGACTGCACAGCGAGTCCGCGCTGGACGAGGCGATCCAGTCACGCGCATTGGCGCAGATCGCGCGCTGGCTCAGCATCGACGACGACCTGATGCCATTTTACGCCATCGGCCACGACGACCCGCAGATCGCGCCGCTGATCGACAGGCTGTACGGCTATCATCAGGTGCGCTTTATCTCGCCGTTCGAGAATATCGTCTGGGCGATGCTGTCGGCGCGCAACGGCCGCACCAACGCGACCAATGCCAAACGCCGCCTGCTGGAACGCTGGGGCGGGCGCATCCGACTGGACGGCGCGGAATACCTGGCCTTCCCCGAAGCGCATGAGCTGCTGCCAGCGACGCATGACGACCTGCTGCTGATCGCCCGGCAGGACTATCGCGCCCGCTTCCTGGGTGCAGCGATTCAGGCCTTCGCGCGAGTCGACGAGGCGTGGTTGTACAGCGCGCCGGACGACGAGGTTTATCGCTGGCTGCGGGGCATCGAGGGCGTGGGTGAGTGGACGGCGTCGTTCATTCTGCTGCGCGGGCTGGGGCGGATGGCGTATTTGCGGACGCCGGAGGAAACACTGATCGAGATCGTGGCGCGGCGCTATGGCACACCCGCCAATGCGAAGGGGACGCTGCAGGCAGCGCGACCGTATCAGGGCATCGCAGGCGGCTACTGGGCGCATTATCTGCGCGCTGGCGGCGGCTGAAACGGATTATTCGGCCGGGCTGAAGCCCTCGAAATAGCCCAGGCTGGCCTCCATATCGGCGACACTGTCCATCTCCAGCGTCATCGACGGCGGCGCGGGCAGCGCGCGCAGCTTGGCCAGCACGTCATGGTAATCCAGCACGCCGTTGGGCAGCGCACGGTGAATATCCAGCAGGCCGTCGTTGTTGTTCAGGTGCGTGTGCACCAGAAACGGCGAGACGGTGTCTAGCCACTTGTCCAGCGGGACCTGGCTGAACAGGTGTGCGTGGCCGACATCGAGGCAGGCGCGCAGATGCGGGTGATTCACGCGGGCCAGCACGTCGGTGATGATATCGGGGTCAAACTCCCACATATTCTCGACCGCCGCCACCACGCCCTGCGCCGCTGCATACTCGGCCACATGCAGGAAGAATTCCACGTTGCGGCTTTGCCAGCCGATGCGATAGTCCTCGTTCTTCAGCGATGCGATGAAATTGGCGTGAAAGACGACAATTTTTGCACCCAGCATGCTGGCGATATCCAGCGCATGGCGATAGCGCTCCATCGTCATGCTGTTGATGCGCTGATCGATACTGCCCGGCACCATATCGAAAAATGGCCCATGCAGCGTCAGCATCGGCAGGCCGTCGGTCAGCGCGCGATAGTCTTCGACCGTCTGGCGCCAGTCGCCATCCAGCACATCAGGCATCGCAAAAGCCATCAGCTCGGCGCCCACGCCCTGGCGGTGAGCCAGTTGAATCACATCCGGTGCATTTTTCAGGCCTGCACTCAGTAAAACGCGGTCGCTCACACGCGGCTCCGAGCAGATAATAGGTGTCATAATAAGTCCAATTTGTTCAGTGTACACTTGCCTGTGGCTGACGGCAACCGGCCCGGCCTCACCCTGACAACTTCTTCACAGGCGCGTTGACATTTTCTAACCGGAGCAGCCTGCCTCGCCCTGAAATGCGGCAGGCGCGAAGTATGGCGTGGTGTTGCCCAGCGAATCGGGCAGCAGGGTCAGCGCGCCGGTGGCCGTCTCGATGACTCCCACCGCATAGGCCGAGCGTGCGGCCAGCAGCGCGCCATCCGCGCTGAAACGCGGCGCATACGGATAAATCATGTCCGGCGGCACGGGGTACAAACGGGCGTCGGCGTCGGCATTGCCCACCAGCGGAATCTGCCACAGGCGCGTATCCACGATGCCCTGCATGTTGCGCGCCGCGGCTACCATCGCCGTGCTGTCGGCCAGCCACGCATAGTCCATCGTCAGCACCGGCTCATAGCTGAGCTGGGTGGGAAATGCGCCTTCCTGCGCGCCGACCATCCAGAACTGGTCGTTGTTGGGCGACGGCGAATAAATGAAGCCGATCAGCTCGCCATTGGGCGACCAGCGCGGCGAATGTACGCTGCCCTGCGGAAAGTCGGTCACGCGAAACTTCTGCGTGCCGTCGGCGCTCACCCGCCACAGATCGGCCTCGCGCACATTCGGGTTGTCCTCACGCGGGACAAATGCGGTGTAGACCAGCCAGCGGCCATCAGCCGACCAGCGTGGCGTGTGCTCATCGCCCGCGACGCTGTAGGGCACCGGAGATTCTCCACCCGCCGCCGACACCCACGCGACCCGATGGTCGGGCACGCCGTCGCCATCGTCCTGCGTGGTGAACAGCGTGAAAGCGATGCGGTCCTCGGCTGGATTCGGATTCCACTCGGCATCCCACGCGCCATAGCCAGGCTCAAACGCCGCCAGATCGGTCAGGTCGGAGCCATCCAGGCGGGCGCTGTACAGGCGCGGCGGCGCATCGCCCTCGCCCAGCGTCAGCAGCAGGCGGCAGCCATCCGGCGAAAACCCCCACAGCTTGTGCAGGCGGCCGCCAAAGCGCAGGTCGCGCTGCATGCCCGTCGCCAGATCCACCAGCGCGATACGGTCGCCCGTGGCGGTGTCATAGCCCAGCAGCGGCGCGCCCAGCAGGCCGGTCTGGGGCTGGCCGGGGGCGGCCTGCGCCGTCAGCGCGGCAATCAGCAGGCAGCAGGCCAGCAGGATGAATTTCGCGGGTCGGGTCATGACCTCTCCGTGGGAAAATCGGGTGAACGGGTCGGTGCGTACGGGGGTGTGACGGCTGGTCCACGTCATGAATCATCACATACCACCTCACCCGCCTGCTATGCAGGCTACCCTCTCCATATGGAGAGGGTCGGACAACGTCCGGGGTGAGTTTTGCCGGTGCTGATTGCGCGCCGCGCCTAGCCCCCGAAATTAATCGTCGGTGTGGGGCCGCCGCTGGTGAACGGGTCAAACGGCAGCGGCGTCGCCACCAGCACCGGGAACGTCGGCTGGATGAACGGCGCCACCGTCGGCTGGATAATCGGCAGCGTTGGGGCCGCGGTCGGCGGCGGATTGTTGATCGTCACCTGGGCCGTCCGGTAGGCGTAGCCATTGCTGGTGTTATACACGGCCAGGCGGAAGGTATACACGCCGTTGGGGACACGCGTGGTGTCGAACGTGCCCAGCGCGCCATTCTGCACCTGCGTGTTATTCGGGCCCACGATGACGGTGAACGACGTCGGCGCGTTCTGCGGCGCCAGCTCAATCGTGTACTGCGAAAAGTTAAATGCCTGCACAGTACCGAGGAACTGGATCGTGCCTTGCAGCGTCTGGCCGTTGGTGGGGCCGTTGAGCGCAATCACCGGATTCTGCGAGCTGATTGTGCAGGCCGATGGCGGCGTCAGGCCGGTCAGGCCGGTCAGGCCATTCTGCGCGGCGAACGCCTGTCCGGCGCCGCTGGACAGCCAGCTCACGGCGGAGGCATCGCTCACATTGAGGAAGCGCCCGGCGATGGTATTGTCGGGGCAGTACTGGTTCGCCAGCAGGCCCGACCACGAGTCGATATTCAGCGTGTTGACGAAGCCCTGGTCGGCCGTCAGCGGCGGCGCATTCTGCACAAACAGCTCGGTGCGCACGGCGCTGCAATTCTGCGTCACATTCGGGTCATACAGCGCGCCGGTCAGCGCGCACACCTGCGCCTGCACGATGCCAGACGGCTGCTGGAAGGCCGGATTAGTGCCCTGGAGCGCGGCATTCATGACGGCATTCCACACCGGCACCGCAATGCCCTGCGCCGAGCCATTGGTATTGGTGTTGTTGTGGCTGCCGGTCCACACGCCGACGACCAGATTGCTGCTGTAGCCCACCGTCCACAGGTCCTGATTGCCCGTGCTGGTGCCCGTCTTGACGGCCACGCGCCCAGCATAGGCCTGCAGGTTGAGCGCGCTGTTCAGGCCAAACGTGCTGGAACGCGCCACATCATCGGCCAGGATGCTGTTGATGAGGAAGGCCACCTGCGGCTGAATCTGCTGCGAGGGAGCCGCACGTTCGGGCGTGGCGATTTCGTTGCCCTGATTATCGGTTACGCGGGCGATCGCCGTCAGCGGCGCGCGCTGTCCGTTGGCCGCCAGCGTGCCATAAGCCTCGACCATGTCGTACAGGCGCACGCTGTTGCTGCCCTGCGACGCGCCCAGGCCGAAGATCGCGTCCTGCAGGAAATTGATGCCCATGCGGTTGGACGTATCGACGAAGTGCTGGTCACCGATGAACTCATAGGCCTTGGCGGAGGTCACGGCATAGCTGTTGCCCAGCGCGAAGCGGATCGATGTCGGGCCGGTATACGCGCTGTTCACGTTCTGCGGGGCAAACGGCGGCGTGGTATTGTACGTCGTCGGCACATTCCAAAGCACGGTTGCTGGCGTCATATATTCAAATACGCCGGTCGTAGGATTCGTCTGTCCTTCCAGCGCGGCGGTATAGATGATCGGCTGGATGGCGTCGCCGCTGGGCTGCCACGTGAAGACGTTGTTGACCTCGCCGTCAATCTGGCGATTGTTGAAATCCGGGCTGCCCACCATCGCGCGGATGGCGCCGGTTCCCGGCTCGGCCACCAGCACGGCACCGTTGTTCACGCCGGCATTGGTGCCATTGGCCACGCCCGCAATCAGGGCGGCCTGCGCCGTGTCCTGGATGCGCGGATTGAGCGTGGTGTAAATCTGGAAGCCGCGGCGGAACATCTCGCTGGTGCCGTAGTACTGCTCCACCTGCGCCTGCACGTAGTTGACGAAGTGCGGATAACGGTTCTGGTTTTCACGCGGGCGATAGTTCGCCGCTTCCACCCGGGCCTTTTCGAGGATGACCTGGCCGGAGACCAGTTCGGCGCTGGTGATGCAGAACGGCTCACCGCGATACGGGTCAAAATCGAGCTGGATACAGCCAACTTCGGCCTGACGATTGAGCACCGCGTTCATGCGCTCGAACGCGCCGCCGCGATTGACGATCGGGTCAAAGGTCGCGGGCGCTTCGATCAGCCCGGCCAGCAACGCAGACTGCGCGCGGTTCAGGTCGCGGGCAGGCGTGTTGAAATAGAATTCCCCCGCGCTCTCCACGCCATAGCTCTGGTTGCCGAAGAAAATCTCATTGATGTACAGGTTCAGGATGAAATTCGCGTCATACGTGCGCGAAATTTCCGACGCGACCACGAAGATGCGAAGCTGGTTTTCCGGCGTCGGTTCGCAGTTCTGAATCACCAGGTTACACGCGATCTGCTCGGTGATGCCGCCGGTCGTGCCCGGTGCGCCAGCGGTGACATTCTGCACAAAGCCGCTGACCAGCTTGCCCGCATCAAAGCCCGCGTTGGCATAATATTGCGGGTCTTCAATCGAGAGGACCGCGTGCAGGAAATAGGGCGACACCTCGTTCAGCGCGACTGGCTGGCGGTCACCCTGGCCAATCAGCGTGGCGATCACGGTGTTGTCAGCGGCGTAAATGCGCGCCGTCTGGAAGGCAGGCTCGTAATTGGCCAGCGCGGTGATGCCCGGCGTATACGGGCTGAGCACGTTCTGATAGGTCGTCAGCAGCGCGACAATGCCGCAGGTGGCCGACAACAGCAGCACGCCCACCAGCACGGCCGCCGCGATGATGATCCGGCGCACGGTATTTTGCTGCGCTTTGGCGACGGCCTCTTCATAGCTGGGAATGGCCGGGCCGGTGACGACGGGCGCAGGCGATGGGATGGCGACGGGCGGCACATAATCGCCCATGGGGGCGCTGACCACCGTCGCATTAGACGGTACAGTGGCCTGGAAGGCCGGATTCACCTGCGTGTAGGCGTTGGCATCGGCGGGCTGGTCGAGCGCGATATTGGGCATCGTATCGGGCAGGTTGGTCGCCAGATTGATGGCGGCGGTGCCGACCATGGTCGCGTCCAGGTCACGCGTGGGCACCTGCTGCGGCAGCGGCATCTCGTCTTCCTGCGCGATGACCGGCGCGGGCGACGGGGACGCAGGCGCGACAGGCGGGGCGCTGCCAGCAGCTTTGGCCAGCACGGCCGGCTTCTTCAGCACCCAGGCATTATTCTCGTGGTGATACCAGTTGTCGCTTTCGACACCCATCATCCACCACGAATTGTTGTCGTCCAGCACCATCTGCTTCTTGAGGGCTTCGGTCAGCTCCTCACGCGTCATGCGGCCCTGGCGAAACTCCTCGCGCAGTGACTTGATGCGCGCCTCAGCAGCGCGAAATTTCTCCAGCTCGACAACTTCAGTTTCACTCAGGCCCGCCGCCTCGGATACGGCGACTTCGGCCTGTTCAGCTTGCGGGGCAGGCTCCGGTTCCGGCTCGGCGGCCGGGGCAGCGCCAGCGGCACGCAGTTTTTCAATCTGCTGGCGGGCATATTCGGCGGGGTCGGCAGCGGCAGCATCTTCGTCTATCGCGATGGCGGCTTCCGGCTTCTCGGCCAGGCTGGCGATCGCGATCAGCTGGCTCATGCTGAAGCGGTCACCTTCTTCTTCGTCTTCGTCTTCTTCCAGGTCTTCGCCCGCTTCGGTGCCCGTCTCACCTGTGTGGCCCAGCGGATCCAGCGGCAGCACCTGCCCATCGGCCTCCGCTTCAGACGCAAGCGCGTCATGTGGCAGCACGCCCAGCTCGGTGGCGGCATCCCCTTCTATCGGGACAGCATGCTCAGAGGGGGCTTCGTCGCTGATGACCACGCTCTCGTCATCGGCGCTGATCGTTGTGGTGGCGGGCAGATGCCATTGGCCAGAGGCACGCGGCTGCGGGTCCAGCTCACGGGGGAGCGTGGGCACGCGCCAGGCCTTGCCTTTGCTGGCGGATTGTCCGGCGGCGGCGGCGACGCTTTCAGAGGGAGCACGCCATCCGCCAGCCAGCAGGACAGCCTGCTGGGGCGCCTCAGGCGCGGGGGATTGCACGTCTTCGGCGGCCGATGTCTCTGAGCTGGCCGCTTCCGTGCCCTGCTCAGGCGTGCGCCAGCCAGACGACGCGCCCGAATCCTGCGGCGTGAGATCGTCTTGCGCGTTATTCGGGCGGTCAGACATATGGAATCCTCTAAGGCGAAGGCAAACCGAAAGGCAACTCAATACATGGGATTATAGCGAAATTATGCGTTATCACAAACGAGGGGAAAGCCAACTGACGGGGCTGAAGGAGCCTTACAACAGGCCGAGTGCGATGCCCAGGACAGCGCCCAGCACCACAAACCAGGTCGCGTTGCGGCGGAAACGCACCATGCCCAGGGCGGTCACAATCGCCAGCGCGACCGGCACCAGGCCGACGCCGCCAATGGCCAGCTCGCCCGGCTCCAGCGGGCTGAAAGCCTCACTCGCCAGCCGGATCAGCGCGACCAGGATAGCGGCAATCGTCGCGGCATTCACGCCATCGAGGAACGCGCTGAAGAAGCGGCTGCTGCGCATCTTCGGGATCAGCGGCGCGGTCGCGATCACCAGCACGAACGCGGGCAGGAAGATGGCAAAAGTCGCCACCAGCGCCGCAGGGATGCCGCCCACCACATAGCCGACGGCGGTCGCGGTCGTCAGCACCGGGCCGGGCGTAAACTGGCCGATGGCGATGGTGTCGAGCAGCTGGCGGTTGGTCAGCCAGCCCAGGTTCAGCACCAGGTCGTCCTGCAAATAGCTGATGAGCACATAGCCGCTGCCAAACAGGATCGAGCCGATGCGCAGGAAATACCAGAACACGTCGAGCACCGTGGGCGTCACGGCGGTGACGGCCGTTTGTACAAGCTGTGGCAGGCCCAGCAGCGGCAGCAGCAGCGCCGGCGCGATGGTCGGGCGCGCGCGCAGCGTGGTCGCCACGGCATACACCACGCCACCGCCCAGCATCACCAGCACTTCAGGAATCGGGGTGAAGTAGAGCAGCAGCAGCACGACGATGAACAAACTTTGCAGCAGCACATTCTTCAGCCCGACCGGAATCAGCCGATACGCGGCCACCGCGATAATCGCGACGATGACGGGCTGGATGCCCCACAGCATCGAGCCGACCTCCGGCACCGCCCCATACTGCACATACAGCATCGTCAGCACCAGGGTGATCAGCATGGCAGGGATGATGAAGCATGCGCCCGCCACGATGGCGCCAGGGATGCCGCGCATTTTGTGGCCGACATGAATCATCGTCTCGGTCGAGTTTGGCCCTGGAATCAGATTGGTGGCCGCCACCATGTCGAGGAATTCCGCGCGCGTCAGCCATTGGCGGCGCGTCACGATTTCGTCTTCCGCCATCGCCAGGTGTGCCGCCGGCCCGCCAAACGATTGCAGGCTCATGCGCACAAACAGGCGCACCAGCTCACCATAGGTCACATGCTGGACAGGAGACGAAGCCATGACACTGCCTTATAGACACATCGAATGAATACTTACGCCGCAAGAGCATAGGGGATTCGTTCGGGAGTTACAAGCACATTGTCTTAATGTTCGGGAGGGCTGCTCAACGCGCTCAGCCGTTTGTGCTGGCCTTGTCGCGCTGGGCCTGGTGCGGAGACACCACCGGCAGGAGCAGGGTAAACGTGGTGCCCTTGCCCGGCGTGCTGCTGACCTCGATGCGGCCGCCATGCGCCTCTGCCACACGGCGCGCAATCGTCAGGCCGAGGCCGGTGCCGCCGCTGCCGCCACGCGCAGAATCCGCCCGGTAGAAACGCTCGAAGATGTGCGGCAGGTCTTTCTCCGCGATGCCGGGGCCGGTATCGGCCACCTGCACGCTGATGAACTGGTCGGTCATGCCGGTCGTCAGGGTGATCGAACCGTGGTCGGGCGTATAGCTGATGGCATTTCCCAGGATATGCTTCAGCGCCCGCTTGAATTCGACAGGGTCCATGATGATAGCGGGCAGATCCGGGGTGAAGCTGGCCGTCAGGCTGTGATGGCGTCGTTCTGCTTCCGTGCCCAGATCAAGCATGCAGTCCTGCGCCATCGTATTGACATCGCACAGCAAAAACTGGTATTCGCTGCTGTCGGCACGGTCCAGCCGCGACAGGTTCAGCAGGTCTTCAATCATGTTCTGCAGGCGATTGGCCTCGTATTCCAGCGTCTCCAGATGGCGCGCCCGCCGTTCCTGGTCGCTGACCTTGCCCAGCAGGTAGGTACTCGTCTTGATGACCGACAGCGGCGTGCGCAGGTCATGCGACAGATTGCCGATAAAGCGCTTGAGCATCAGCACTTTTTCGCGCTCGATGCCCAGCTCCAGCTGGTGCTGCTGAATCGCCTTTTGCCCAGTGATGTCGCGCACCACGGCCGCGCGCACTGGCTGCCCCTGATAGACGCCGGGCTGCGCCTGCACATGCACCCAGATACGAATACCGTCTTTGCGCACGCCCTGAATTTCATACGGTTCGTAGCTCGATGTCACACTTTCGATCAGCACTTTGGATTCGGGCGCGACAATCGTGCGGATGTCCATTTCACGCAGCTCGGCCAGCGAGTAGCCGGTGAGCGCCTCGTAGGCCGGATTGGCGTCCAGCACGCGCGTGCCACTGGTGATGACGATGCCCTCGCTCATCGCGTAAAACAGCGACTGGTAGCGCTCATCGCTTTGCTTGCGGGCGAGCAACTGCGCCGCCAGCACCCTCGACTGATAATACCGCACGACGCTGGCCGCGAAGATCATGCCGCACAGGGCCAGCAGCATCAGGTATGGATACAGTGCGTCGTTGAAATCTACCCGCGGCTCCAGTGCGCCGAAAACCAGGATGGAGGAGGTGAAGACCGCGATCGTGATGGACGTTCCCACGAGATCCAGCACGATGAAGCCAGTCACGATGCCCAGCATCAGCCACGGCAGTGAACTGTTCATGGCAGTTACGCCAAACATCTCCCACGAGTAGATCAGCACATACGGATTCAACAAGAAGATCGTCAGGATACCCAGCAGAGCCAGATAGAAATACCCCAGACGATTGAGGAGATACAGGCCGGTGGCGAATAACGCGCTGATCGCCATATGCTGGCGATAAGCAGGTCCAAACCACGTCCAGGTTGAGGCGATCAGCATCCCGGGGATGAAAATCAGCAGCAGCAGCGACAGCAGCCGTGACGCATATTCACGCTGCTGCGGAATCGGGCGCAGCGGCACAAAAAACAGCCGGTTGAGCGCGGTAATAAGAGGGTGCTGGCTGATGGTTCGGATTACATCATTCATAGTTGTGGCAGCATGGTGATACAGGCTTTACTACGCACTTATAATAGTCACATTTATCTGAAAGTGCGAAAATCTGACATATTCATCTTAAGAGTACGCATGGTTCCGGCAATCGGGCAATGGGACTCCCTGCCCATGTATGCTATACTCGCTCTCTAGTTCATGAGAGCTTCATGACCACCTAGACAGAGGGAGTCCTATCATGGCAATGGCCGTACATGAATCGCCCACCCTGACGATTGACCGTATCGCCGAGCTGCTCGGCAATGATGCCGATCACCTGCTCAACCACGTCAGCACCACCATCCCCAAAGATCATCTGTATCTGCCGTCGCCTGACTTTGTCGACACCATCTACACCCAGACCAACCGTACGCCGCAGGTGCTGCGCAGCCTGCAGCAGATGTTCGGCAATGGCCGCCTCGCCAATACCGGCTACCTGAGCATCCTGCCAGTCGACCAGGGCATCGAGCACAGCGCGGGCGCATCGTTCGCCAAGAACCCGGCCTACTTTGACCCCGAAAACATCGTCAAGCTGGCGATCGAGGGCGGCTGCAACGCCGTGGCCAGCACGTTCGGTGTGCTGGCGTCGGTGGCGCGCAAGTATGCCCACCGCATCCCGTTCATCGTCAAGATCAACCACAATGAGCTGCTAACCTACCCGAACAAGTCCGAGCAGGTCATGTTCGGCAGCGTGCGCGACGCCTGGAACATGGGCGCGGTCGCCGTGGGCGCTACTGTATATTTCGGCTCGGCCGACGCCACCCGCGAGCTGGTGGATGTCGCCGCCGCGTTTGAAGAGGCCCATTCGCTGGGCCTGGCCACTATCCTGTGGTGCTACATGCGCAACAGCCAGTTCAGCATCGGCGGCACCAATTACGAGACCTCGGCCGACCTCAGCTCGCAGGCCAATCACCTGGGCGTCACCATCCAGGCCGACATCGTCAAGCAGAAACTGCCCACCAACAACGGCGGCTTCAAGGCGCTCAACACCGGCGGCTCGTCGTATGGCAAGCTGGACGAACGGATCTACACCAAGCTGACCAGCGACCACGAAATCGACCTGACGCGCTATCAGGTGGCCAACGGCTACATGGGGCGCATCGGCCTGATCAGCTCTGGCGGTGCCAGCGCGGGTGACAGTGACCTGGCCGACGCGGTTAAGACGGCCGTCATCAACAAGCGCGCGGGCGGCACTGGCCTGATCAGCGGCCGCAAGGCTTTCCAGCGCCCGATGCACGAAGGCGCGGCCCTGCTGCGCGCCATCCAGGACGTGTACCTGAACGAAGGCGTCACGATCGCCTAGCCTGCTTCCCTGCGCAGGGTGTCCGTAGCCTTTGCGTCAGGCGCACGTTGATTTCCATCGGTCCGAACATGTTATGGTGTGGGTGTCTATAAGCATCGTCCCCCACGTGCAGTAGACGCTTCCCCGAAAACCAGACGCCCCTTCACAGGGGTGTCTGGTTTTTTATATCCCGTGGGCATGCGATGGCATCGCCCCGCTGAATCCGTCACCCCAAAGACCGGCTTTCTCGACTCGTGCGGTGTCTGGTTTTTTACAGGCTGTTCCTGCCCCGGAAACCGCTCATTTGTGCTATCATATGGACATCATGAGATACGCACACATCGTCGTCAATCTTCCCGTAGACAGCGAGTTCACCTACGCCATTCCGGAGGCGCTGGAGGGTATGCTGCGCGCCGGACATCTGGTGCGCGTGCCTTTTCGCACCGCCGAAGAATATGGCGTGGTCGTCGGCCTGACGGACGACGCCCCCGATTACCAGACCAAGCCGATCAGCGCACTGATCGACCCCGCGCCGGTGGTCAGCCCGCGCGAGATTGCCCTCGCCCGCTGGACGGCCAAACGCTATGCCGCGCCGCTGGGCCTGTGCCTGTGGGCCTGGATTCCCAATGGCATGACCGCCCACAGCGACATCCAGGTCACGCTGATCGACGAGACTATTCCGCCAAAGACGCCGCTGGAAACCGAAATCATCGTGCTGCTGAAACGGCGCGGCGCGCTGCGCGGCCGTCAGCTCGACTTTGCCTTTCCCGGCGAGAACTGGCGCGGCGCGGTGGACGACCTGACCCATGCCGGCATCACCCGCCGCGAGAGCGTGCTGGCCCCGCCGCGTGTCAAGCCGCGCATCATCGAGATGGCCGCGCTGGCGATTCATCCGCGCCGCATCGACGAGGCCGTGCAGGTGATGGCGCGCCCCAGCAAGACGGCCGACCTGCTCGACTACCTGGCACGGCAAAAAGGGCCGGTCGATGCCCGCATCGCGCTGAAAGCGGCCGGGGCGACGCGCACGCATCTGGAGACGCTGGTCTCGCGCAAAGTGGCCGACGTGACCGACGACGACCAGGCTGTGCTGACCGCCTGGCCCGATGACGTACCTGCCCTGCTGAGCGAATACCGCAAGACTGAAAAGCCGCTGCGCGTGCTGCGTGTGCTGGCCCGCCAGAGCACCACCATCGACGTGAGCTGGCTGTTTGCCCAGACCGGCGCGAATATGAACGACCTGCGGCGCATGGAAGAAGCCGACCTGATCCTGCTGGGCGAAAAGCAGGGCTACCGCGACTCGCTGGCCGATACGGCTATCCTGCCGCTTCAGCCGCCGCAGCTCACCGAGTCACAGGCCGAGGTGCTGGAGCCGATCCTGTCGGCGCTGGACAACCACGAGACGCGCACCTTCCTGCTGCATGGCGTGACCGGCAGCGGCAAGACGGAAATCTATCTGCGTGCTATCGAGCGTGTGCTGGCGCAGGGGCGCAGCGCGCTCTTTCTGGTGCCGGAAATCGCGCTCACCCCGCAGACAATCCGCCGCGTGGCCGGGCGTTTCCCGTCACAGGCGGCCGTCGTGCACAGTGGGCTGAGCGAAGCGGAGCGTTATGACACGTGGCGGCGCGCCCGCGAAGGCCTGATCCAGATCGTCGTCGGGCCGCGCTCTGCGCTGTTCACGCCGCTTCAGGACATCGGCCTGATCGTGCTGGACGAAGAACACGACCCCAGCTACAAGCATTCCCCGCCGATGCTGCCGCCCTATTATGACGCCCGCCGCATGGCCGAGGCCGCCGCCTATCACGACAACGCCGTGGTCATTTTCGGCAGCGCGACGCCGGATATAACCACGCTCTATCGCAGCACGATTGGCGAAATCACGCGGCTGACGCTGCCCGACCGCATCATGGGCCACCGCGAGCGCATCCACGACCAGGCGCGCACGGCCAGCCTGTCGACCGCGTATCAGCCGGCCGTGGGCGATTCGCTTACCATTGACCTGCCGCCCGTGCAGGTGGTGGATATGCGCGCCGAGCTGCGCGGGGGCAATACCAGCATCTTCAGCCGCGCACTGCACGACGCACTGGACAATACGCTCCGGCGCAAAGAGCAGGCCATCCTGTTCATGAACCGGCGCGGCCAGGCGACCTATGTGTTCTGCCGCGACTGCGGCTACGTGGTGACCTGCCCGCGCTGCGACACCCCGCTGACGTATCACCGCCACGGCCACGCGCTGCGCTGCCACAAGTGCGACCACACCGAGCCAGAGCCGAACATTTGCCCGTCGTGCAGCTCGCGGCGCATCAAATTCTTCGGGGCAGGCACGCAGCAGGTGGAGGAAGCCGTCATCCAGGCATTCCCATTTGCGCGCATCCTGCGCTGGGATGCCGATACCGCCGCGACCCAGGCCGCCCATGACACCATCCTGCAGCGCTTCATGCACCATCAGGCCGACGTGCTGATCGGCACGCAGATGATCGCCAAAGGCCTTGACCTGCCCATGGTGACGCTGGTCGGCGTGGTCAGCGCCGATGTCGGGCTGAACCTGCCTGATTTTCGCGCCGGTGAACGCACCTTCCAGGTGCTGACGCAGGTGGCCGGGCGCGCCGGTCGCGGTCTGCTGGGCGGCAAAGTCGTGCTGCAAACGTATCAGCCGGAACACTATGCCATCCAGGCCGCCGCCCAGCATAACTATGCCGATTTCTTCGCGCAGGAGCTGGACAAGCGGCGTGCCATTGGCTATCCCCCGTTCCGGCGGCTGGTGCGCGTGCTCATCCGCCTGCCTGGCGATGCCCGCGCCCAGGCCGAGGCCGAACGCGCCGCCGCGCTGATTCGCCAGCGCATCAGCAAGCTGGACATGACCGGCACCGAGGTCATCGGGCCGGCCCCATGCTTCTTCACCCGCGAAAACGACATGTCGCGCTGGCATGTCATCGTGCGCGGGCCAGACCCGCTGCCAATCTTCGATGCCCTGCCCGTACGCGAGGGCTGGTATGTCGATGTGGACCCGGTAGAAGTGCTGTAACGCCCGCCGCATCCGCAAAGCGCGTCTATTTCATCCCGTATTATGTGCATTATCCACAAACTGATCTTGACCATTTCAGTGAATATGACTATGCTCTACGTTAACTAAATTAAACGTTTAAGTTGACAGTTGGTTTGCTAAAATATGTGCCCTTACCCGGCATACTCTGGAGTTATTACCCTGTGAGTCGTCTTTGGAACCTTACTGAATTTGGCTTTCATGCCGACCGCGTCAACCACTACGAAACGCTGTTCACCGTAGGGAACGGCTATCTGGGCACACGCGGTTCGTTTGAAGAAGGCCACCCCGACAGCATCGCAGCGACCCTCGTGAACGGCGTATATGACCATGCCGACGGGATGCTGGTGCCGGAGCTGGCCAATTTCCCCAACTGGATCCCGTTTGCCATCACAGTCGATGGCACACCTTTCAAAGTCGTCACCTCCACCACCGATCTGATGAAACCGCCCGAAGGCGTGATCTTCGGCTACGAGCGCACGCTGGACCTGAAAGAAGGCATCCTGCGCCGGGCGGTGCTGTTCCGCGCCGCCAGCGGCAATGTCGTGCGCGTGATTTTCGAGCGCTTCGCCAGCCTGAGCGATGTGCATGTGATGGCGCAGCGCGTCATCATCACGGCGGTGGACGGCGCACCCGAAATCGCCATCCGTGCCGGCGTGCATGGCAACTCCATGAATGCCACCGCCCTGCACTGGAATGATGATGTCCAGGTGATCAGCACGGACGAGGAAATCGGCATCGGCGCCACCACGCGCCAGTCGGGATACTCGATGGGCGTGGCCGCCCGCCTGACGGGTCCACACCCGGCGACGGCATCCGCTACCGGCCTGATCCTTGATTTGGAAACCAGGTTCAGCCTCGAACAGGAACAAACCGTCACCTTCGACAAGCTGGTGGGCATCTTCAGCAGCCGCGACACCGATGAAAATCCACTCGATGCCGCCCGTGCCAAAGCCCTGCGTGCCAGTGAAATCGGCTACGATGCCCTGCGCGCCGCGCATGTGGCCGAGTGGGCCAAATACTGGGATACCGCCGACATCGTCATCGAAGGCGACGACGAATGCCAGCTCGCCATTCGCTTCACTACCTACCATGTGTTGATCGCCAGCCCGCGCCACGACGAAAACGTGAGCGTGCCTGCCAAGACGCTGTCCGGCTTCGGCTACAAGGGGCATGTGTTCTGGGATACCGAGCTGTTCACGCTGCCGCTGACCACGCTGACGCACCCGTCGATTGCGCGCAACCTGCTGATGTATCGCTATCACCGGCTGGAAGGCGCACGCCACAAGGCGAAAGCCAACGGCTACGAGGGCGCGATGTATCCGTGGGAAAGCACCGATACCGGCGAGGAAACCACCCCGCAGTGGAGCGATGTGCAGCCTGACGGCAGCCGCATCCGCATCTGGACGGGCGACAACGAGCAGCACATCAGCACCGACATCACCTACGCCATCCAGCAGTACTGGCGTTTCACCGGCGACGATGACTTCTACACGCGCTACGGGGCCGAAATCGTGCTCGATACCGCTGTGTTCTGGGGCAGCCGCGCCGAAGAAAAGAACGGCCGCTATGAGCTGAGCCAGCAGATCGGGCCGGACGAATACCACGAGAATATCGACAACAGCGTGTTCGTGAACCGCATGGTCGTGTGGCATCTGTCGACGGCGCTGAACGCGCTGTCCTGGCTGCGGGCCCATGCCCCTGCCGACGCCGCCCGCCTGACCAGCCAGCTTGACCTGACCGAGGCGCGCCTGGCCAAATGGCAGGACATCATCCAGCGCATGTACATCCCGTTTGACGCGGAAAAAGGCATCCACGTGCAGTTCCCCGGTTTCTTCGACATGGAATTCATCCCCGTGCCGAAGTATCAGCCGCGCGTGACCAGCGTGCAGGCCATCCTCAGCCACGCACGCAGCATCCAGACGCAGGTCATCAAGCAGGCCGATGTGGTCATGCTGATGGCGCTGTTGGGCGAATCGGTGGGCGCTCCAGGCGGGGCCGATGTCAAAACCGTCATGCGCAATAACTGGGACACCTATTTCCCGCGCTGCGACCACGGCTCATCGCTCAGCCCGGCCATGCATGCCTGGGTGGCCGCCCGGCTCGGCCTGCTGGACGAAGCCTATGACCAGTTTCATCACGCCGCGCACATCGACCTTGCCGACAACAAAGGCAACGTGCGCGACGGCATCCATGCGGCAGCCTGCGGTGGTGTGTGGCAGGCCGTCGTGTTCGGGTTCGCTGGCCTGCATATCGCCGATAACGGCGCGCTGGCCCTCGATGCCCGCCTGCCCGCCCACTGGCGGCAGATTTCCTTCTCCGTGAACTATCGGGGCGAGATTAAACGGTTCACAGTAACCAACCCCCGTTAGAACAGTCGGCCCGGCTTCACGGCCGGGAAAGCCCTGCATCTGCCGTCTGGCGGATGCCCTGAATGAATCGCACGACGTTGGGCATTAACAAAGATTGTCCTTTTGGAGGAAAGAACTATGCGTACGTCCCGTTTTACCGCTCTCGGCGCGGCTGCCCTCGCGGCACTGGCGCTGACCACCGGCGTATTCGCCCAGGACAGCGTGACCATCACCCTGATGGGCCACTCGTCCAGCCCGGCAGAAGACGAGGCGCTGTCTGCCTCGATCGCGGCTTTTGAAGAAGCGTATCCGAATATCGATGTCGACGTGCAGCTCGTGCCCGACTTCGACACGGTCCTGCAAACGGCCTTCGCCAGCGGTGACTATCCCGAAGTGTTCTACACCGGCCAGAGCCAGTTCGGCCGCTATGTGAACGCAGGCGTGATCGCCAACGGCAGCGCCAACATCGAAACACCAGAAGGTTTCTATCCCGCGCTGGCCGCCGTCTACACCGTGGGTGGCGAGCTGTACTGCCCGCCGAAGGACTTCTCGAACCTGGCCCTCGAATACAACAAGGACCTGTTTGACGCGGCTGGCGTCGAATACCCGACCAACGACTGGACGTGGGATGACCTGCGCGCCGCCGCCGAAGCGCTGGCCGCCAGCGGAACCCTGCCGGAAGGCACCGTGCCGATCGCGCTGAACCCCGACATCGACCGCTGGTTCGCCTTCTACGTGCAGGCGGGCGGCACCTTCTACGATGAAGATGGCAACTTTGTGTTTGCCAACGAAGGCGCGAACTACGACGCCGCCATCACCGCGCTGGAATTCACCAGCGGCCTGGCCCTCGACGGCCTGAGCGCGACCTCCAGCGACCTGAGCGCCGGCTGGCCGGGCGAGGCCTTTGGCCAGGGCACCGCCGCCATGACGTTTGAAGGCAACTGGATCGTCGGCTACCTCGCCGATACCTTCCCCGAACTGAACTGGGGCACCGTTGAAATGCCCGCCGGCCCCGCTGGCGATGGCACGCTGACCTTCAGCGAAGCCTACTGCGTGGGTGCAGACAACGCCCATCCGGAAGAATCCTGGCTGCTGGTCAACTTCCTGACCGGTGAAGAAGGCGCGCAGCGCGTGGCGACCGGCGGCTTCGGCCCCATGCCCCCGCGTGAAGCCTCTGGCGAGACGTGGATTGAAGCGGTCGGCGAGAACGGTGCCGCATACGTGGCCGGTGGCGCCTACGCTGTCGCCCCTGTGACCCCGTCCGACTATGACCGCGACGGCCTGGGCAATTTCATCGGCGGCGTGTTCCGCGGCGATGAAGACCCCGAAGATGTCGCCGATTACGCCGGCTCGGAAATGTAAGACTGCCAGACTGCCCGCGAGGGCATCTGTCGGGGGACAGGGCATGCAGGTTGTGCCCCGTCCCCCCTTTACCTCCGCGCCCGCCTGCTTTGCGACGGCATCCTGCGCCACCGTCCCACACAGTGGATCCACCATACGCTGCATCCCACCCACTTCAGGCGCTGTGCCCAGCGTGCTTGCTCATCTCCGCAGCGAGGACTTACCCGCCACAGGGGGATACTTACATGGCACCTGTTTCATCGACCACCCAGGCTGCTCCGGGTGGCGCAAAAATACGAGGCAAAACCCTTCAGGAAAATATCGCCGGTTGGACGTTCGTCGGGCCTGCGATGATTGTGCTGGTTGGCTTTCTGATTATCCCGCTGTTTTTCGCCGCCTATTTCAGCATGACAGACTGGGATGGCATCGCGCCCCTCAACCGCGGCATCCGCACCGAAGAAAATCCGCAGGGCGCGTATGCATTCGACGGCCTGTCAAACTACTCGCGCATCCTGTTTGAAGAAGGCCGCCGCCAGGAAAATTTCTTCGTTGCGCTGAAAAATACCATTAACTACGCCATCGTCGTCGTGCCCACGCAAACCGTGATCGCGCTCACGCTGGCCTTCATCGTCAACCAGCGCTGGCTGAAAGGCAAAGGCTTCTTCCGAACCGCCTTTTACTTCCCCAGCATCACCTCGTCCGTGGTGATTTCGCTCATCTTCATGTGGATGTTCAGCACCGGCGGCCTGGTCAACAGCATGATCCGCACGCTGTTTCCGTCGTATTCGCCGGTCACCTGGCTGGACAACCCTGACGGGCTGTTTCACCTGGTGCTGAACGCCGTGGGCGTGGATCCGTCGCGCGATGTGCTGCGCATCTGCGACCCGGCGACGTTTCAGCTACTGGGCTGCGAAATCGGCAGCGTGCGTGTATGGGACTGGCTGAGCGGCCCCAGCGTGACCATGACCACCATCATGATCCTCGCCATCTGGACGACAATCGGCACGATGATGGTGATCTATCTGGCTGCCCTGCAAAATATCCCCGGCCAGGTGTATGAAGCCGCCACGGTGGACGGCTGTTCGCGACTTCAGCTTTTCAGGTTTATCACGGTGCCGCTGCTGCGCCCGACCACCTTCTTCGTCATCACCGTGGGCCTGATCGGGTCTTTGCAGGTGTTTGACCAGGTGTATGTGATGACCTCCGGAGGGCCTGCCAACACTACGCTGACCGTGGCCTATCTGGTCTATCGCAGCGCGTTCCGGGATGCACAAATGGGGCTGGCCGCAGCGACCGCCATCGTCCTGTTTATCATCATCTTCGTGTTTACGCAGGTCCAGCGCCGCATCACCAAAGAAGTCTAGCCGACGAAAGGAGCAAGCACTGTGGCCGCAACAACCATAGAAACTGTCGGTCAGACCTCCGGCGCGAGCCGCCTGCTGCGCCGCCTGCTGGCCGCGCTGGGCATGACCTTCCTGATTTTGTTTGCGCTGGTCGAGATCGTGCCATTTGTCTTCACCATCGCCAATTCGTTCAAGTGCCTGCCCGCCATCAATGCCGGTCCGTGGGCATTCATCCCGACATCCGGCTTCGTCGAATGCCGCGACCCGGCTACCGGGTCTGCCATCGCTGCCAGCGAGCTGACCAATGGCACCACGTTCCGGCCGTCGCTGGAAGGCTATCAGACCGTGGTGGCCGAAAACCTGCCGCGCTGGTTCCTCAACAGCGTGATTTTCGCCATCGCCATCACGATTCTGCGCCTGATAACCGACTCACTGGCGGGGTATGCGCTGGCACGCATCAAATTCCCCGGCAACCGCCTGATCTTTTTCATCATCCTGGGCACGCTGATGATTCCGGGCGTGGTGCTCATCATCCCGCGCTTCCTCATCCTGAAGCAGCTCGGCCTGCTGAATACTTATCAGGGCCTGATTATCCCGCTGGCCGCTGATGCATTCGGCATCTTCCTGATGAAGCAGTTCTTCGAGTCGATCCCCAAAGAGCTGGAAGAAGCGGCGGAAGTGGACGGCGCAAACCGTTTTGTCACGTTCTTCCGCATCATCCTGCCGATCACCACGCCTGCCCTGACCGCGCTGACCATTTTCAGCTTCCAGGGCCAGTGGAACAACTTCCTCGACGTGCTGATTATCGTGGGCACCGACCCCAATCTGTGGACGCTGACGCTGGGCCTGGCGAATCTGCAAGGGGCGGGCGGCGAGACGCTGATCTGGAATGTATTCCTGGCAGGCGCGGTTATTACCACGCTGCCGATGGCGATCATCTTCTTCAGCTTCCAGCGCTATTTTGTCGAAGGCGTAAGTTACAGCGGTCTGGCCGGACAATAGGTAAAGTAATGAGTGATGAGTCATGAGTAATGAGTAAAGTGCTGACAGAGGACGGGCATACAGACTGTACTGCTGCGCACCAGTCCCTTCCTCATCACCCATCACTCATTACTCATCACTCGTGACTCATCACCCATTACTCATCACTCATCACTCGGAACTCGTATCTATGATTACAGGCATCAGGGCAGGCATCACCGGATACCGGCACTTTCTCAGACAAAGCTATCTGTATATCTGGGCGAATGTGCTGTGGGCGCTGCTGTCGCTGCCGCTGGTGACCAGCGGTGCGGCGTGGGCAGGATTGTGCCGCATGGTCTATCACGCCCAACGCAAACCGACCGCCGAAATCAGCGATGTGTGGGATGGCTTCAAAGCCCACTGGCGCGGCGGGCTGGTCATCAGCCTGCTGGGCATCCTGATTGTGGCGGTCAACGTGGTAAACCTGCTGGGCTACCAGCGCGCACCGGGGGCGCTGGCGCAGGCCGGGCGCTTCATCTGGGTGCTGGCGATTGTGGCGTGGTTCGGCCTCCAGTTGTATGCCTTCCCGCTGCTGGCCGCCATGAAGCAGCCGAATATCATGGGTGCCTACCGCAATGCCGCTATCATGTTCATACAAAATCCAGGCTTTTCGCTGGGGGTGCTGCTCAGCTGCCTGCCGCTGATCGTCATCAGCGTGATTTTTCCGGTCGCGCTGTTTATGCTCAGCGGGGTGGCGGCCGCGTCCATCGGCAACAGCGCCGTGACCAACCGGCTGATCGCGGCAGGGATTCAGGCCGCGCCAGCGCCCGCCATCCCGGATCCGGTCATGCTGGACGATCAGATCTACTAGCGCAATTCGCCCAACGTTTTTCGAAAAATCGGCACCTTTCATTATAGTATCTGGTGTAACGAGTGCTTTTTTATAACAGGTAAAACGTTTCAACATGCCAACCATTAAAGATGTAGCCAGAGAAGCTGGCGTTTCTATTGCAACTGTATCTTATGTGCTGAACAACAAGGTGGATGCTGTCAGCGAGGACACTCGACAGCTGGTGTGGGAGGCCGTCCACCGCATCGGCTACACGCCAAACGTGACGGCGCGCAACCTGCGCAGCAGCCAGAGCCGCCTGATCGGCTATGCCTGGCACGATACCCCGCACGAACAGGTCAATCCGGTGCTGGACCAGTTCATGTACTCGCTGGCCCATTTCGCTGAAACAGCCGGTTACCACATCCTCACCTTCACCTACGCCCAGCAAGACCCTGTCCATGTTTACGATGACCTGATGCGCAGCGGGCGGGTGGACGCCTTCGTCATGAGCGGCACCGTGATGGACGACCCGCGCATCCAGTACCTGATGGAGCGCACCACCCCGTTTGTCAGCTTTGGCCGCAGCAACCCGGACTGGCAGTTTGACTGGGTGGACACCGACGGCACGGCAGGCATCCGCCGCGCGATGGACTATCTGTTCACGCTGGGGCATCGGCGCATCGCTTTTGCGGGCTGGGACGACGCATCGCTGGCAGGCAAACACCGCCTGCAAGGCTATACCGACGCGATGGAGACCACCCATCTGCCCATCCATGACGGGTATATCTACCACGGCACGCAGAGCGAACAGGCAGGCATCGACGCCATGACCCAGTTTCAGAGCCTGCCAGCCAGCATCCGGCCGACCGCCGTGGTGTGCGTCAGCGACCTGGTGGCCATCGGCGTGAAAAATGAGGCGGAGCGGCTGGGACTGGATGTGGGCAAAGACGTGTCGATCATCGGCTTTGACGACGCGCCGATGCTGCAATATCTGCGCCCACCAATGACCACGCTGCGCCAGCCCCTGCGCGAGATCGCCCGCACGCTGATCGAAATGCTGGAGGCCAAACTGGGCGACAGCGCGTCGGGAGGCAAGCGTGTGCCGCGCACCCGCCTGCTGACGCCAGAGCTGATCGTGCGCGAGAGCTGTGGCCGGCCGCGGGGCTAGGGAAACAGATTACACTTATTTGGCGCTTACCTTTCTTTCCCTGTCACTTTTTGCGCGCTCACGTGCCTTGTAATACAATTCTCATCAAGTTGCACAGACATTTTGAACCCCCGCCTAACAAGCGGGGTATTTCATCACAGAACGTGCAACAACGCTGCAATACCCAATTAATTTAAGGAGTAGAGGGCATGAAAAAAGCATTACGTTTCGCTTCGGCGGCGCTGCTTGCTGCTGCTGCGCTGGGAATCGCAATTCCCGCGTTCGCGCAGGACGGCATCAGCACCATGGAGTCAAACTCACCGAACATGACGGTTTCGGATGACGGGCTGATCACGTACGCGGCCGAAAGCTGCGATTACGGCGGACAGATTCTCTCGATCACGGCGGTTGACGCCAGCACTGTGCAGTTCCAGCTGTGCGGCCCCGACGGCGCCTTCCCGCAGAAGGTCGCCTTCTCGTCGGTCGGCATCCAGCCGCTGGAGCACCTGGTCGCCACGGGCGGCGGTGGTGAGGCGCTGTATCGCAACCCGATCGGCACCGGCCCGTACTCGCTGGGCCAGTGGAACCTGGGCACTGAAATTGTGCTCAACCGTTTCGACGGCTACTGGGGTGACCCTGCTGGTGAGCCGACCGCCATCTTCCGCTGGCTGCCTGAAGCTGCTTCTCGCCTCGTCGAGCTGCAGGCTGGCACCGTGGACGGCATCGACAACCCGGGCCCCGGTGACTTTGGCGTCATCGCCGCTGACCCGAACCTGAGCCTGCACGAGCGTCCCGGCCTGAACATTTTCTATCTGGGCCTGAACCGCGACATCGCTCCGTTCGACAACCTGAATGTGCGCCTGGCCATCGCTCACGCGATCGACAAGCAGCGCATCGTCGATAACTTCTATCCCCCGGGAAGCAGCGTCGCCAACCAGTTCATGCCGCCGGACATCTTCGGCTGGACCGAAGGCTTTGAAGACAGCGCCTACGATCCGGAACTGGCCCAGCAGCTGCTGGCCGAAAGCGGCCTCGAGCTGCCTCTGGAAGTCACGCTGAACTACCGCGATGTCGTGCGCGGCTACCTGCCCACCCCGGGCACGGTCGCCCAGGACATTCAGGCGCAGCTGGCCCCCATCGGCATCAACGTCACCATCGAAGTGATGGAATCGGGCACCTTCCTGGATGCCTCCGACGCTGGTGAACTCAGCCTGTACCTGCTCGGCTGGGGCGCGGACTATCCGGACGCGACCAACTTCATGGACGTGCATTTCGGCCGTGGCGCTTCGGCCCAGTTTGGCGAACACTACACCGAAATCGAAGACCTGCTGATTGCTGCCGGCCAGGAAAGCGATCCCGCTGTCCGCCTGGAACAGTACGCCCAGGTGAACGCCCTCATCCGTGACAACGCCATCACCGTGCCGATTGCGCACGGCGGTTCCGGCGTCGCCTACCGCGCCGTGATCGAAGGCCAGAACGTCAGCCCGCTGGGCAACGAAAGCCTGGCTGTTCTGAGCGACCCGGATGACGACAACATCATCTTCATGCAGAACGGCGAGCCCGCCGGCCTGTACTGCGCCGACGAAACCGACGGCGAAGCCCTGCGCGTGTGCGAGCAGATCACCGAGCCCCTGCTGGGCTACGAAATCGGCGGCACTGCTGTGGTGCCCGCCCTCGCCTCCGAGTGGAGCGCCAGCGAAGATGGTCTGACCTGGACCTTCAACCTGCGCGAAGCCCAGTTCCACGACGGCAGCGCGCTGGATGCCAACGACGTCGTCATCAGCTACGCCGTTCAGTGGGATGCTTCCAACCCGCTGCACGTCGGCCGCGATGGCAGCTTCACCTACTGGACCTATCTGTTCGCGGCATTCCTGAACCCGCCGCCGGCAGCCGAATAATCGGCGCAGGGAAACCTGTTCCACCTGTCAGTTGATGTTTCAGGCAGGGGCGTGGCATCTGCCATGCCCCTGCCGTTTTCCTGAGCCGCACGCCTGGTCTGCACGCTTATGTCAACATTTATATTTCGTCGTATCCTGCTCACCATCCCTGTCATCCTGGGCATCCTCACGCTGACGTTTTTCCTGACGCGCCTGATTCCCGGTGACCCCTGCACTGCCATCTACGGCGAACGCGCAACGCCTGCAATCTGCGCGAATTTTGAAAACCGCTATGGGCTGAATCTGCCCCTCGGCCAGCAGTACCTGGCCTATATGGGGCGCGTCCTGAGCGGCGACCTGGGCGACTCGATCCGCTTCACGCGGCCCGTCAGCGCGCTGCTGGCCGAGCGCCTGCCGGTCACGGTGGAGCTGGCCTTCACCGCGCTGATCTTCGCCAGCGTGGTCGGCGTGCCCTTGGGCATCCTGTCGGCCTACAAACGCAACACCCCCTACGACTATGTCACCATGATCGTCGCCAATATCGGCGTCTCGATGCCGGTCTTCTGGCTGGGCCTGATGCTGGCCTATATCTTCGGCGTCGGCCTGCGTGACACGCCGTTTGCGCTGCCGCCCAGCGGCCGTCTGGACGCAGGCACGCAGGTGATTCCCTTCTTCGTGCAGTGGGGGCTCGCGCCCGATGAAGCCTCAGGCAATCCGCTGATGATCTTCATCTCACGCCTGTATATCCTCAACAGCATCCTGACCGCCAATTTTGACCTGTTCTGGAATGCGACACGCCACCTGATCCTGCCGGCCGCCGCTGTGGGCACCATCTCGATGGCCATCATCGCCCGCATGACGCGCTCCAGCGTGCTGGAGACGCTCAATCAGGATTACGTACGCACCGCGCGTGCCAAGGGCCTGCGCGAGATGGGCGTGGTGCTGCGCCATGCCGTGCGCAACGCACTGCTGCCAGTTGTCACCATCATCGGCCTGAACTTCGGCCTGCTGATCAGCGGCGCCGTACTCACCGAGACCATTTTCGGCCTGACCGGCGTCGGCCGCACCCTGTACGATGGCATCACCAGCCGCGACTATCCGCTGGTGCAGGGCTTCACCGTGGCCATCGCCATCGCATTCGTGATTATCAATCTGGGCGTGGACCTGCTGTATGGCTTCCTTGACCCGCGCATCCGCCTGAGCTGACCGGACTTATCTTTCATGAGTACAACTCCCCCTGTCCCCAAACTTGATACCTCGCAGGCACCGTCCCATACCCGTCAGTTGGGCGCGCTGCGTGAGCTGTGGAAGAACCTGCGCCGCAACAAGAGCGCCAATCTGGGCATGATCATCATCGCCTTCATCGTGATTATCGCGCTGCTGGCTCCGGTGATCGCGCCCTATGACCCGCTTCAGCCGATGCTCGACCGGCAGGATCATCGCGGGCTGGGACGCCTGCCCGGCCGTCCGCCGTGCATCCATGTGCTGGGCTGCCCCGCCGAAGAACCGCAGCACTTCATGGGCCTGGACCTGAATGCGCGCGATATGTTCAGCCGCGTGCTGTGGGGCGCGCAGTATTCGCTCGTCGTGGGCATCAGCAGCGTGGCCATCGGCATCATCATCGGCTCGCTGATCGGCATGGTGTCGGGCTATTTCGGCGGCTGGGTCGATGGCATCCTCATGCGCATCATGGACGTGCTGCTGGCCTTTCCGTCGCTGATTCTGGCCATCGCCATCGTCAGCTTCGCCGGACCCGGCCTGCAAAACGCGCTGGTGGCCATCGCCATCGTCAGCATCCCGGTCTATGCGCGACTGGCCCGCGCCAGCGTGCTCTCGATCAAAGAAATGGAATACGTGACGGCCAACCGGGCGCTGGGGGCCACCCACGGGCGCATGCTGTTTGTGCAGATTCTGCCCAACGCGCTCACGCCGCTGATCGTGCAGGCGACGCTGGGCATCGGCTCGGTCGTGCTGGAGGCCGCCGCGCTCTCGTTCATCGGCCTGGGCGCGCAGCCGCCGCTGCCGGAATGGGGCGCAATCCTGAGCGAAGGGCGCAATTACGTGTTCACCAGCCCGCATCTGGTGTTCTTCCCTGGCATCGCCATCATGATCACCGTGCTCGGCTTCAATCTGCTGGGCGACGGCCTGCGCGACGCGCTCGATCCGCGCCTGAATCGCAACTGAGAGGCGCGACCACTAAAAAGAGTTGAACCGCCAAGACGCCAGGAACGCCAAGGTTTGACCGTCGTCAAGAATTACTTTGACAGGGTATTGAGACGGGCGCGTCGCGACGCGCCCCTACGACGGCAGACCTTACCGGTATTTACAACTCATCTTTTCGTTGAATATCCTGCGAATTGATGTCTTCTTCATGAGGTTGGGAGCGTAGGGGCGCGTCGCGACGCGCCCGCTTACAGCGTATTTTCCGACAAGCCACCCGCATCCCTGCCCAACAAATCCGCCTCCGTTCTTCTCATGCGATTTGCGTCATCCGGCGCTATGATTGACAGGTCTCGTCCATCCGGTTTTCGGGGCATCGCCCATGGGACGCACCGTTTTCACCGTCATGCTGATGCTGCTGGCCCTGTTTGCGGTCGCCGTCGGGGTCATCCGCGCGCAGGCCGACGACAGCGCGCAGATTCGCGCCTTCATGCGCGATGGCTGCGAGGATGAATCCGAACCGTGCTGGAGCGGCATCCTCCCCGGTACGACCACCGCCGAAGGTGCGCTGACGCTGCTCATGCGCCATCCCTGGGTACAAAATCCCACCTTTGAGGAAACCCGCTGGGCCGGATATATGACGTGGCGCTGGGCACCAGCCGCGCCCGCCTGGCTGCGCGAGGCCGACCAGCTTGGCATTCAGCCCGGCCTGTGGGTGACCAACGGCGTGGTCAGCTATCTCACTGTGCCCACTTACCTGCCCTATGGCGCCTATGAACAGGCGCTCGGCGCTCCCCGGCACGGCATCCTGCAGGTCGTGTCGCGCGATCTGGCGATTCAGACGGCCGTGCTGGCCGTGTCTGGCACCGTGCGCGACATCACCAACGCGTATTTTCTGGCAGCCTACAACCAGAGCCAATTGGTGATCGAAACCCATTTCAACTGCCCCGCCCCTGCCCGCGCCTTCTGGAGTGCGCCCGTCACCATTTCGCTGTTCAGCGACAACCTGATGCAGGGCGTCCCGTTCGACGACTACGATTTTGCTGGCTGGCTGTATGATGATCCGTGCCCCATTTCGCGGGATTGATGCCGGTCAGACCCCGTTTGTCCCCATCGTTGCCCAGGCGGCGGCCGCGCTGTTTGCCGCGCTGATCGTCATCGTCGCGCTGGCGCAGTGGTTCGCGTCTGCGCCAGGCAGTGCTGACTATCACGCGCTGCTGCTGCCAGACGAAGACTGCGGCGAAGCGGTTGTGTGCCCGCTGGATATCAGCGCGGGCGACATGAGCATGCCCCAGGCGCTCGATCTGCTGGAAGCCAGCCCGTGGGTGGAGCGCATCTATTACAGCCGTGGCATGGACATCGACAGCGGCTATCTGCAATGGGACTGGTCGGGCGCGCAGCCCGCCTATATCAACGCCAATCGACGCGGCTCACTGTGGTTCAGCCAGGGGCTGGTGCAGTGGGTGGAAATCGGCACCACGCTGCGTTTTGGCGATGTCTGGGTGGCGCTCGACCGCCCGCAGTACGGGCGCGTACGCACCTCATCGGCATCCGATGGTCGGCTGTTTCAGGTCGCCACCTACTACGACGGCGGGCTGAGCACGCGCCTTGACCTGCGCTGCCCGCTGGATGCTTCGCGCTTTTGGCGGGCGCCGGTCGTGCTGCGCGCCAACGGCGAGTTAGAGGCGCTCATGATGCTGCAAATGGAACCGGACACCTATGAGCTGCCGCGCCGCCGCTCGTGCCGGTAACGGTTGCCCGCGCCCACAAACCCCGTATAATAGAACAAATTATCTGAATCAGACGACATGGAGGGCTATGCAGGCGCACGAGATCGGGCACTGGCGGCTGGCGAATCAGCATGTCACGGGGAATGTTTTCGCATCGCCTAAAGACGTGGTCGCGCACATGGGGGCGATGCAGGCGCAGGACTACATGCAGTCGGTCTGGGCCATTGGCCTGCGCACACAGTCCCCCCTGCTGGCGGATGTCGAGCGCGCCATTGAAAACGGCGACATCCTGCGCACCTGGCCGATGCGCGGCACGATCCATTTTGTCGCGCCGCAGCATGCCCGCTGGATGCTGCGGCTGTGCGGGGCGCGCATGCTGGCCGCCGACCAGTCGCGGCTGGACAATCTCGACCTGACGGTGGCGACGATCATGCGCTGTGGCGATCTGCTGACGGATGCGCTCAGCGGCGGCCGCCGTCTGTCGCGTCCGGACATCATGGCGCTGCTGGAGAATGCAGGCATCAGCACTGCCGGGCAGCGCACCTATCACATCCTGTGGTATCTGTCGCAGCTGGGGCTGCTGTGCCTGGGCCCGATGCAGGGCAAACAACAGACGTTCGTGCTGCTGGACGAGTGGGCGCCGAACGCGCTCGATCTCTCGCCGGAGGAATCACTGGCGGCGCTGGCGCGCATGTACTTCACCAGCCACGGCCCGGCCACCGTGCAGGACCTGGGATGGTGGGCCGGCATCAGCATGACCGAAGCCAAAGCCGCGCTCGAGCTGGTGCGGAATGCGTTTGTTTCTGAAACCATCGACCGCAAAACCTACTGGATGCCGGAATCGCTGGCTGCATCTGCCCGTCCGCAGGCCGCAGGCCATGTGCTGCTGCTGCCCGGTTTCGACGAATTCCTGCTGGGCTATAAAGACCGGGGCGCGGTGCTGGCCGCGGAGTACGCGCAGCGCATCGTGCCCGGCAATAACGGCGTGTTCCAGTCGATGATCGTGATCGATGGGCAGGTCGTGGGCACTTGGCGACGCAGCATCGGCAAGAAGCACGTCGAGATCACGCTGATACCGTTCCAGCCGCTGGGTGCGCTGGAAGATGCGGCGGCTGAGGCTGCGGGCGCGTATGCCCGCTTCGTCGCGCTGCCGCTCAAACTGACGATTGAACGCTGAGAGGGGAACTCACCCATGTGCCGGAACATCCGCACGCTGTATAACTTCGCCCCACCCGTGAGCGATGACGAGATTCAGGCCGCGGCCTTGCAGTATGTGCGCAAGATCAGCGGGTTTAATACGCCGTCAAAGGCCAACGAAGCTGCGTTTCAGGCGGCGGTAAATGAGGTAACCGATGTCACGCGCCGCTTGCTCGATGGGCTGACGACGCAGGTCCCGCCGAAGAATCGCGAGGAAGAGGCGGCCAAACTGCGCGTTCGCAGCGCGAAGCGTTTCGCGCGTTAGGCTGTGCGGGGGCATGCCAGCACCTGACTTGCCGAACGCCAGCGGCAAATGTTTTTGGTCCTGCCCAACAAGGTTGCAATCTGTAGACTTTGATCCTCCAGGGCGGACACATAGGTCCGCCCCTCGGAGTCGCTTGGATTTGAAGGGAAAAACTCGCGGTTGCAACTGTTTGTCCGCGAGGAATGTAGGGGCGGACCTGCGTGTCCGCCCGGCAAATAAGAGAAGACCCGTCTTAACTTGGTGCCCATGGGGCTTGGCATGCCAAGCCGCTACGCCAACGACTCCCCACTTTTCGGTCAGTGCGCACATCAGTAGGCCTGAACCAGCCTCACCCCTCTTTCCCCTCTCCACGATGTGGACTGAGGGGATGACTCACGGCCAATATGTGAGCCAAAAAAGCAGGCATTTTGTCCCTCTTCCACATCGTGGAGAGGGACGGCGGAGCGCAGCGACGCAGGGTGAGGCCTATAAAACCGCATCTCCCGATACTTCCTGAAACAGCCTCGCTGCGTCCGCCTGATGGCAAACACAAACACATCTGACTCATCACCGCCCCAGGCGGCGGCGCACCATACCTGCCATCCACGCCAGCTCATCCACTTTCAGCAGCGTGGCGATGCCCACATAGGCCGCCCCGCCCAGCCCGGCCGCCACCGCCACCACGATCGCCTCGCGCAGCGTGCTGCTCATGCCGACAACGCTCTCCAGCAGCGGCTCAGTCACCAGCGCCAGCAGACCCATCGCCGCAGCCGCAAAGCCTGCCTTCGCCAGCGTGCTGAAGATGCGCTGTTTGCCCAGCCCGTTCAGCCTACGCTGCAAGAGCACGGCCGATATCAGCGCATGCGAAATGTGCTTCAGGCTGTCGGCCACCATCAGGCTGAACAGGCCGATGACCGGCAGCAGCAGCACCGCCGTCACCAGGTACACGCCAAAGCTGACCAGCCCGATCAGCGCGGGCGTCAGCGTGTCCTGGCGCGCATAAAAGGCATACACCAGCAGCAGGTCGACCGCGGCAAACGGCAGGCCGATCAGGTACAGGCGCAGCGCATCAGCGGTGATGGCGGTATCTGTCGCGTTAAAGGCGCCGCGCTGAAAAATCAGCGAGACAATCGGCGTGGCCAGCACAAACAGCCCCACAGCCGCGGGCAGCATCAGCACGATCGACAGCCTAAGCCCCAGCCCCAGCGTGTCTTTGAACGCCTGCGTATTGTCCTGTGATGCGCCGGACGCCATGGCCGAAGCATCATCCCCGGCCATATCTGGCGTCGAGCCCATCGCCATCAGCGCGGCAAAGCGCGACAGCGTGGGCAAAATCGCCACGCTGATGGCCGTCGCCACCAGCCCCTGCGGAAACTGAATCAGCGTGGTCGCCCAGTTCATGTAGCCCAGCGCACCTTCCACGGTGTTGCTGGCCAGGTTATAGCTGAAGGTGCGCACCACCAGCGTGTCCACGATCAGCGTGAACATAACCGGCGCGTACAGCTTTGCAATCTGGCGGATGCTGGGATGGCGGAAATTAAGCGAGAGGCGCAGGCGCGAACCACGCAGGCCGGGAATCTGCACCAGCGCCTGGGCGGCAGATCCTACCATCCAACCCAGCGCCGCCGACTGGATCGCCCATTCCGGGCGCGCATACGAGAAATCAGGCAGCGTGCCGGGCAGAATCTGCGCGGTCACCTGCACGGGCGGCACAGCCAGCAGCGTCACCAGCACGATGCAGCCGTTGAAGACCACGCCGGCCAGCGCAGGCCAGGTGAATTGATGCAGCGCATACAGGGCGCCGCTCATGGCCGAAAACAGGCCGAGGAAAATCAGCGCCGGGGCGGTCAGGCGCAGCAGGCCGGCGGCCAGGCCGACTGTCTCGGCCGAGTAGCCGCTGCCCACCAGCGTGATGACCTGCGGCGCGAATGCCATAATCAGCAGCACTAGCAGCGACAGGATCACGGTGAGCAGGCTGACCAGCACCGAGACCACATGCCAGAAGGCGACGCGGCCCTCTTTCGCATCGATCTCGCTCAGCACAGGGACGATCGCGCTGTTCACGTGGCCGGCAATCAGCAGGTCATACAGCGTCTTGGGGACAATCGTGGCCGCGTAAAAAGCGTCGGTCGCGCGCGATGCGCCAAACAGCGTCGTGATGACGATCTCGCGGGCCATGCCCAGCGCCCGGCTGAGGATATTCCCCAGCGCCAGCACGCCGGTGGCGCGGGCCACGCGGGTATTGGTTTCCTGCTGCGCGGTCGGCTGGTCTGGCGCCCCGGCAGCGATAACGGATTCTTCTGGCACACGGCCCCCTTCTCGTGCGGCAAGTCGCCTAAGCATAGCACAGCCCCGCGCCAGGCTCACCCCTTGACAATCCCTTTACAACCAGACGCCTGCCCGACTGGACAGAGTGCGTGTTACAATGCATGAAAGAATGCCAGAATTCACAAGAGGATCGCCTTATGCCCGGACGGGCATCCCGCACCCTGCGTCACCTGACGACTGCCGCCTGCGCCGCCGCCCTCTGCGTGCTGTCTGCCTGCGGCGTGACCGAGCTTACGCCGACCGCGCTGCCCGCCGATCAATTGTGGGACACCAGCCCCGGCGCGATTCTCTTCCGCGCCGACATCCTGGGCGGTGACCTGCCCGCGCACGCGCAGTTCAGCGAGATTCCGCCGTGCACCGTGTATGGCGACGGGCGCGTCGTGTGGGTGAACGAGCTGGGCCCGTTCAACACCGAAATCCTGTTTGACTTTGTCGACACGGCCCGCATCGAGCAGTTCGTCAATTATGTCGCGCTGAATGAAGGCTTTTACACGCTGGATGCGCGCGCGACTGCCCCGCCAGCCGGGGAATCGGCGCCGGTGGTCGAGCAGGTGGTGATGAATATCGGCAACCGCACGCATGTGGCCGACAACTACGGCTCATGGGACAGCGGCTGGTTTGGCCGCGTGCTGTCGGCCTGCAAGCTCATCAGCGGCGCGCCGATCCGTTTTGACCCGTCTGAAGCGTGGGTCACCGTGACTGAAACCGAGCTGCGCCCGGATGCGCCCTTCATCTTCTGGCGTCCGGAAGATCACGGCGGCGTCAGCCTGGCGGCGCTGGCAGGTGGCAGTCAGCCGGCATGGGTGACCGGTGCGGCGGTGGCCACCCTGTGGCAGAATATCCGCACGCTGCCCTACAGCATCGTGTTCGGCGAGGGTGAGCGCGGCTATTCGGTCGGGCTGGCCGTGCCCGGCGTCACCCGCGACGCGCCGCCTGCCCCTGCCAGCTAGCATCATCAGACCACACGTTCAAGGACACATGATATGACCATCACGCAGGACCAGCCCACCCCCGAGGTTGCATCGGCCACCCTTGCGGAGCTGCTGCGCTTCAGCCTGGCAGACCTGTCCGCCAACCGCGCCGGCACGCTCAGCGACGCCCAGCGCAACCGGCTGACGACGCAGTTTCGCCGCGCCGTCGCGATCAATGGCGCACTGGTCTTCTTCATCATCCTCGCGGCCACCACGCTGATTTTCTTCGGGTCACAGCACTCGAACGCGGTGCTGCTGCTGGTGGGCATCGCGCTCACCATCTTCAATGCCGGGCTGGTGGGCGTCACCGCGCAGATCGTCATGCGCCATCGGGCGGATACGGCCGCGTCGCCGCTGCTGGTGCAGGAAGGTGAGGCCAAACGCATCCTGCGCATGAACCCGCGCACGCGTACGTCAGCCTATATCGTGCAGGTGGGGGGCAGCGAGATCCGTGCCGCCAAGCCGGTCTTTAATGCCTTCAGCGAGCACAGCCGTTATCGGGTGTACCGCACAGCCGGCAGCAAACAGGTGTTATCCGTCGAGAAGCTGTAATCACCCGCGGCCCATCCCCCATTCGACCCATGTGCCTGTCACCCGCTTAGACCTGCATGAGTGTTCTCCCGCGGCGTATACTCAGGTCATTACAATACGTCTTATGGGAAGGGAACACATGCAAAGGGAAATGACCATGGCCACCAATGGCAAGAACAGCACCAAGACAGCGGACAAGCTGCTGAATATTGGCCTGGGCGACAAGGCACGCAAGTCGTCGATTGAAATTCTCACCGCCACGCTGGCGAACACGTTCGTCCTGTACACCAAAAGCCGCAAGTTCCACTGGAACGTGACGGGTATGCACTTCAAGCAGCTCCACGAGCTGTTTGAGGAACAGTACACCATCCTGGAAGAAGCGATGGACGAGACGGCAGAGCGTGTGCGCATGCTGGGCGGCATCTCCATCGGCACCACCAGCGAGATGGCCCAGCACAGCGCCCTGAAGGAAGCCCCCGGCGTCAACCCTGACGCTGAAGGCATGGTGCGCGAGCTGCTGACCGACCACGAAACCGTCATTCAGGCGCTGCGCCAGGGCATCGACAAGACGACCGAAGCGGGCGACGCCGGCACGGCTGACTTCCTGACCGGGCTGCTGGAGAGTCACGAAAAGATGGCGTGGTTCCTGCGCGCGCATCTGGAATAACCCGGCACTCAAGGCATAAACGACAGGGGATGAGATGTCTTTGCGGACGCTCCCATCCCCTGTTTTCTTGCCTGCTCTGCATGCCTCAGACGTCGTCGTTGCCTTTGATGAACGCGTATATCGCGGACATATCATCATCTCCATAGCCCGCCCGCACGGCCAGCTGATACGCTTCCTTGGCGCTGTTCGCCAGCGGCATGGCAGCGCCCGTCTGATAGGCGGCCTCGGCCACCATTTGCAGGTCCTTCTGCATCCAGCGCAGCGGAAAATCAGCCTCATACTCGCCGGATTCAATCTTGCCGCGCTTGCCCGCCAGATACGCCGGGGCCACTGCGCTGCCGATCAGCGCATCGAGCAGCACATCGCGCCCGATGCCGAGTGATTCGCCCAAAACAAGCCCTTCAGCAAACGCCAGCAGCGAGGTCGCCAGCAGGTGATTGATGACCATCTTGAAGGCGATGCCCATGCCTGCCTCGCCCACATGATTGACCTGTTTGCCCATCTTCTCAAACAGCGGCCCGCACGCCTGCACCGTCTCCGCATCACCACCCACCCAGAAGACAAGCTGACCAGTCTGCGCGGGCTGCTTCGTGCCGGCCACCGGCGCGTCCAGGAATTTTACGCCGTGGCGTTGGGCTTCCGCGGCCATGCGCCGTGAGAACGCCGGCTGCACCGTGCTGCAATCCATCCAGATCGCGCCGGAGGCCATCGCGCCCAGAAAGCCGGTTTCGCCCAGCGCCGCGCTCTCGACGGCTTCCGGATGCGCCAGCATGGTGATGACCACATCTGCGCCCTGCACAGCCTCGCGCGGGGTATCCGCCCAGCGCGCACCATGCGCGATCAGCGCGTCAGCTTTGTCACGTGTGCGATTGTGCACCGTCAGGGCAAAGCCGCCCGCCAGCAGATTGGCCGCCATGCGGCTGCCCATAATGCCCAGCCCGATAAATGCCACATTCATGTCTGTTCTCCTGAATTCAACCCCGTCCGGCGTACGATAGTGTGATTCCCCGCCCGCCCGCTGTCACGAGGCGGCCTCTGGCATGGCGGCCTGCTGCGCCTGCAAGTCGTGGTAGCGCGCAATTTTTGCGTCCAGAAAGTCGAGCGTATCGGCCAGCGCGTCCATCTGCGCCTGCACGCGCTGTCGATGCGCCAGCAGCACATCCAGCCGCTGCGCCAGGGTTTCGTCGCCGGCCCGAAACAGGTCGACATAGCGCCCCATTTCGCTGATGGACATGCCCGTGGCGCGCACGCGCTTGAGAAACTCAATCCGGCGCAGGTCGTCATCGGAATAGCGGCGATGGCTGTTGTCGGCGCGCTGCACGCTGTCCAGCAGGCCGATGCTCTCGTAATAGCGCAGGGTGGGAATGCTGAGGCCGGTGATGGCCGAGACTTCGCGGCTGGTGTAGGTCTTCATGGCGTGCCCTGTTGTCTGAACGACCACACTGTACAACCTAAAGTGCACTTTATGTCAAGCAGTTGTTGGTGGGCAGCAGGAAACCCATGCAGGCGCGGAGCTTCCTGCTGAAAGTCTCCGCGCCTGCATGGGTGCGATACAAAATCGTGAGGGGCGTTTTGGATGCGCCGCTATCCGGTTTCAGAAATCCGCAGTCAACGCTTGTCTGTGCTTCATTCTGTCTTGAGCGCGGTGGCCGTGGCCAGCCGGGCGATGCGCCGCGCCGGATACAAGCCTGCCAGCAGGGCCGCCGCCAGCGCGACGACAAACGCGATCAGGAATTCCTCTGGCGCCAGCGAAATCTGCATCGTCCAGCCAAACGAGCGCACATTGATGACGTAGATCAGCACGTAGGCCAGAGCGGCACCAATGGGGAGCGCCAGCGCGCCCGCCGTGAAGCCCATCAGGCCAGTTTGCAGCAGCGTGAAATTCCACAACTGGCGGCGCGTCATGCCCACGGCGCGCATCGTGCCATACTGGCGCGTCTGCTCGATTTGCAGCGACATCAACGCGCTCAGGATGCCGATGAAGGCCACCACGACGGCCAGCAGGCGCAGCGCCTGTGTGATCGAGAAGGTGCGCTCGAACACTTCAATGGCGCCATCGCGCAGGCTGCGGTTGCTTTGCGCGGTCAGGTCGGTGCCGATCAGCTCGCCGCGCACGGCATCCAGCGCCGTCGCGAAATCGGCGTCGTCGGTCAGGAAGACCGCCAGCGTCGAGATATACGGGTCGTCGAAATACGACCGGTACACGTTCTCGGCCATGAAGACGGTGCCCTGGTCGCTGGTGTAGTCGTAGAATACGCCCTTCACCTCAAACGTGCGTTCGCCGCTGTCGGTGAGCAGCGTCAGCGTATTCGACTCTGGCGTGATATCGCGCCGGAAGGCGAACGGCTCACTGACCATGACATAGTCGCCGGTGGGCAGCACATCCCAGTAATTGGCCTCGCTGATGCCGTCAGCCAGCCACACGAACTGGCGCTGGCCGTTGGTGACCTCACCGTTGGCGACGATCATATTGACGGGCGGCAGCATCGGATACGCAGGCGCGGGCGCGGTGATGTTGCGGCCGATGACCACGTTTGCCACGCCGGGCAGCGCCGCCAGTCGGTCGGCCAGCCCGCGATCGACATCGCCCTCAGCACGCACGGCCGTGAGCTGCGGCGGCGAAATATAGATATCCGCGCCCAACGTGGTATTCAGCCAGTCAGTCACCGTGCCGCGAAACGACGCGATCATCACGCTGACGCCGACGATCACGCTCACCGCGACCGTCAGCGCGGCCACCGCGACCGAGGTGCGGCTGAGCGAACGCGACACCGCGCGCGGGGCCATCTTGCCCAGCACGCCAAACACGCGACCGAGCGGATTCACGCTCCAGCGCATGAACAGCACCAGCGCGGCCGGCGTGAACAGCGCCCCGCCCACCACCACACAGAACAGTCCGCCGAAGCTGATGAACAGGCTGTCGGTGGGAATCTGGAGCAGCAGCACGCCGAGGACGCACAAGACCGCCGCAAAAATCGTCACATAGGGCAGCAGGCGCAGCGCCTGTTCTTCCAGCAGCGAGCGCTTCATCGACCCGGCGGGCGGGGTGCGCGTGGCATCCAGCGACGGGATGAAGGCCGCCGCGACGCTGGCCGCCAGCCCAATCCCGGCCGCCTTTACCAGCGTGAACGGGTCGAGCGTGACGCCCTGCACATTGACCATGAAATACAAATCGCTGATGGTCTGCGCGATCAGGCCGACCGACAGGCGCCCGAAGATGATACCCAGCCCCAGCCCGATCACCGTGCCGATCGCGCCCAGCACCAGCGCCTCGCCGATAATCAGGCGGAAAATCTGGCCCTGGGTGGCGCCCAGCGCGCGCAGGATGCCCAGCACGGCGCGGCGGCGAATCACGCTGAAGGTGACCGTGTTGTAAATCAGGAAGACGCCGACGACCAGCGCCAGCAGGCTGAGCGCCTGCAAATTCAGCTCGAAGGCGTCGGTCATCTGGCTGATGACGCTGGAGCGCGCCGCGGGCGTGGTCAACACCGCGCCTTCCGGCAGCAGGGCGATGATATTTTCCAGCGGATAGCCATCCGGCAGGATCAGGTCGACGCGGCTGATGAAACCCGCCCGCCCGGCGATATCCTGCGCGGTCGAAATATCGGTCAGGATCAGGTCATCCAGCGCGGACTGGCTGGCCGCGTCGTCGGCGACCAGAATGCCCGCGATGGTGATTTCGCGCGGCTGACCGCCCGGCTGCACGGTCACGATATCGCCCGGCTGGATGCCATAGCGTTCGGCCGTGCCCGCGCTGATGAGGGCGGTAAACGGCCGCGCGATAAATTCGGTCAGCGCCTGAAACGCGTTCTGGTCTTCCCCATCCACCTGCACGGTGGTCAGATAGTCGCGGAAGGGCGGCTCGGCAAACGGATCGACGCCCAGCAGGCGCATCGGCCGGTCGCCCAGTTCGGGTGAACGCACCAGGTCCTCGATGACGGGCGCCAGTTCGTTCAGCCCCAGCTCTACGCGCAAGCGGCGGTAAATATCGCTGGGCAGGGCGTTGTTGGCAGGCACGATCTGGTGGGTGGCGCGGCCGCTGATGGTCTGCGTGCTCAGCTCAAAGGCGCGGCTGGCGGAGGTATTGGCCAGGTCGATGGCGACCACGACCGCGACGCCGATCATCACACCGACGATAAACAGCACGCTTTGCAGCATGCTGCGCGAGATATAGCGGGCAGACAGGCGGGGGATGACGGGAATCTGCATGTGCGGTCAGGCTTTCGGTGATTGGTTTGCGCCAAAATGCACAAGTCAGTATACGCCCGACATGTGAGCCGCAGGTAAGTGGACATTTAAGGATACGAAATCGGGCACGCTGACTGTGCGTTGTGCGCCAGGGTCGCATTGTTCGCCCTGAGTGCTGAGCAATGAGTCGATGCTTTTTACTCAGTACTCATTGCTCAGCACTCAGTACTTTTCCTCTAATTCCTCAGCGGCTTGTTCGTTTGCAGCATGTGGGCGATGCGCTCGATGGTTTTGGCCTCGCCCAGCAGCGACAGAAACGCCTCGCGCTCCAGGTCCAGAATCACACGTTCGTCCACCCAGCCAGGGCTGCTGACCGCACCGCCTGACAGCACATACGCCAGCTTGCGCGCGATCAGGGCATCATGCTCGCTGGCCTGGCCGCCCTCGCGGAAGCCCTCGACCGCGACCAGCAGCGCGGCATAGGCATCGCGCCCGGCCGCATACACCTGCCCGGCGCGGCGCGGCGTATAGCCATGCGCCAGATGCAGCGCCTCGCGTTTGGCCTCGCCCCACAGCGTGGCGCGGTTCATGACAATGCGGTCGGCGGGCGTCAGGAAGCCCAACTCGCGGGCCTGCTTCGCGCTCTCGCTCACTTTGGCCAGCGCGATATTCTCGAAGACTTTTTGCAGGTGGGGCAGCACATCAGCATTGGGATGGCTCTCCATCACCGGGTTGACGATGCGGCGCAGCAGCTCTTTGCACCCGCCGCTGGCCGGAATCACGCCCACGCCGACCTCCACCAGGCCCATATATAACTCGCTGTGCGCGACCACGCGCGTCCCGGCCATGACCAGCTCGGCGCCGCCGCCCAGCGCCATATTGTGCGGCGCGATGACGACCGGCTTCACGGCGTGGCGCAGCGCATCCATGACCTGCTGGCTGGCGATGATGGCTTTTTCCAGGTCGGACAACTGACCGCTCTGCGCGGCCATTGCCACCATGAACAGGTTCGCGCCGATGCAGAATCGCTCGGCATCGCTGCCAATGACCAGCGCGTCAAACTGCGCCTCCAGCAGCGCCAGCGCCTCCCAGGTCATCTCGATCACCTCGGCATCGATGGCCTGCGCGGTGCTGTGGAGTTCCAGCAGGGCCGCACCGTCGCCCATATCCCACACGCTGGCCGCGCTGTTGCGTTTGACCGGCTTGCCGGTGCTGGCACGCAGCGAACGCGCGCTGATCGCCAGCGGGTCGCGGGCCAGCGGCACATATGCGCCAGCCTGCGGGCTGTAATAGGCCGTCGCCATGCCCGACGCGTCGCGCTGATAAAAGCTGGTGTGGCCAGCGGCCAGCATCGTCTTCACCCAGTCAGCCACCGGATAGCCTGCTGCATCAAAAGCGGGCACGGTCTCGGTCACGCCCAGCGCATCCCAGATTTCAAACGGCCCCATCTCATGCGCGAAGCCCCACTTCTGCGCATTGTCGATGTTAACGATGCTCTCGGTAATTTCGGGCACGCGCTGGCTGGCGTAGGCCAGGTAAAAGGCATGGTGATGCCACAGGTATTGCCCGGCGCGGTCGTCCTCACTGATGAGCAGGCGGATGCGCTCGCCGGTGTCTTCGACCTTGCGATGCTTGCCCACGCTGTCAAAGCGCACTTTCTGCGGCGCCTCATACTCGAAGGTTTTCAGGTTGAGCGTCCAGAATTCTTTTTCGCCGCCTGGCCCCTTGACCGTCTTGTAGAAGCCCTGGCCGGACTTATTGCCCAGCCATTTTTTGTCCAGCAGGTAGTCGAAAATGGCGACGGTGTCGGGATGCGCCAGAATCTCGCGCGCCGGGTCATTCGGGATGGCGGGATACAGGTTGCGCCCCACATGCACGGCGATGTCGATGCCGACCAGGTCGTTCAGGCGAAACGTCGCCGTCTTCGGGCGGCCGATCAGCGGGCCGGTGATGCTGTCGATTTCGTCTACGGTGAAGCCGCCGGTCAGCGCGCTGTTGAAGGCCTGCGAACCGATCATGCTCATGAAGCGGTTACCGATGAAATTCGGCTCGTCCTTGCACAGCACCACCCCTTTACCCAGCACATTCGCGCCATAACGCTCGATGAAGGCCACGATGTCGGGGTCAGTGTTTGGGCCGGGGATGACCTCCAGCAGCTTGAGATAGCGCGGCGGATTGAAGAAGTGCGTGCCCAGAAAACGGCGCGTGAAGTCGTCGGGCAGGCCTTCGGCAATCTCGGCGATGGGCAGGCCGCTGGTGTTGGTGCTGACGATAGCTGTCGGCGAGACGATCGCGGCCAGCTTCGCCATCAGCGACCGTTTCACGTCCAGTCGCTCGACCACCACCTCGATAATCCAGTCGGCATCGGCCAGCAGATGCAGGTCGTCGTCGATGTTTCCGGTCCGGATCAGGCCCGCGTCGGCCGCGCTGAAAAACTGCGCCGGGCGCGATGCCGTCGCTTTCTTCAGCCCGTCAATGGCGATGGCGCTCCGTTTGGCGGGCGGGTCGCCCGGCTGCGTGCCCGGCGCAGCGATGTCCAGCAGCGTCACCGTGACGCCGACGCCCGCCAGCAGCGCCGCGATGCCGCCGCCCATGGTCCCGCTGCCGATGACCCCTGCCTTGCGAATGTGTGTTGGCATGTGCTGCCTCCTGAATGTAGAGAAAATACCTCTCCCCTCGTTCCCCTCTCCACTGCGTGGACGAGGGGATGACTCATGGCCAGCTCTCCCCCTCGCTGCGAAGCGGAGAGGGGGCAGGGGGAGAGGTGGGTGAAACATGCGACAGAATCGTATCCATGACGACGCTAAGCTGGCCTTCTACAGCTTCATTGCGGAACCTAATGACTTTGAGACCCAGTGATTCCAGCCAGGCTGTCCTCATTTCATCATATTCCTGCTGCAAGTCATGAATTGGGCCGTCTACTTCAACCACCAACCGCGCTGCTGGGCAGTAAAAGTCCACAATAAACGGGCCAATCGCATGCTGCCGTCTGAATTTGATCCTTCCGACCTGTTTCCTGCGCAGCGACTCCCACAACACGGACTCAGCCTCGGTTGGATGACTTCGCATTTCCCGCGCGACCGTCTTTAATTGTTTCCACTTATCCGCATCAGGACGCACCTGGTGCCTCACCCCAGCTCTTTGCTGGAATACCCCAGGATGCGGCGCGCCACAATCAGCGTGTTGATCTGGCCGGTGCCCTCGTAAATATCATTGATCTTGCCGTCGCGCATCCACTTTTCCACCAGCCACTCGCGCGAGTAGCCCATCATGCCCAGCAGCTCGACGGCCTTCTGCGTGATCTGCGTCACGACTTTGCCGGCCTTCTGCTTGCACATCGCGCTTTCCAGATTGTTCGGCTGGCGCTGGTCCAGCAGGGTGATAGCGCGCAGCGTGAGCAGATAGGCCGCGTTGAGCTGGCTTTCCATCTCGATCACGTCGCGCTGAATCGCGGTCAGCTTGTGATACGGCTGGCCATACGGCACATCGACGCCATTTTCGGACAGCGTGTCTTTCAGGAATTCCAGCGCGGCTCGGCCGATGCCCAGCGCGCTGGCGGCCACCAGCGGGCGCGTCGCGTCAAACGTGGCCATCGCGCCCTTGAACCCGCCGCCGCCCTCGCGCTGCACTTCCGGGCTGCCGAGGATGTTGTCGGCCGGGATGCGCGCATTCTCCAGCAGAATCGCGGCGGTGTCGCTGGCGCGGATGCCGTGCTTGATTTCCAGCTTGGTCACCTTCACACCGGGTGTACCGGCCTCCACCACAAACGGACGCATGCCTGCGCGCCCTGCCGAGCGGTCGATGCTGGCCCACACGATCACCAGCCCGTCGCTTTCTTCCAGCGCCAGCTTGCCATTGGTGCAGAAGATTTTCTCGCCGTTCAGCACCCATTCGTTGGTCGCTTTGTCCAGCACGGCCGTGGTCTGGATGGCGCTGGTGTCGCTGCCCGCGCCTGGCTCGGTCATGGCCATCGCGCCCCAGGCGGGAACCTCGCCTTCGGCAAAGCGTTTCAGGAAGCGCATCTTCTGTTCCGGCGTGCCCACGGCCTCGACCGCCGCGCCGCCCAGTGCGCCGCCTGGCAGGCACAGATAGATGCCGGCGTCGCCCCAGCTCAGCATCTCGATCATCAGCATCAGGCGCAGATTGCTCGTGCTCTGGCGCTCTGGCTTCTTTTCAGCGTCTGGCGGGGTGGATAACCTGTCGAGGGTCTTTTTCTGCATATCGCGCATGACAGGCCACATGTTTTCGGCAAACGCTGTCGGGCGCGCATGTTCATTCTCGTCCAGCTCGCGGCTGACCGGCCGCATCATGAACTCGGCAGCCATTTTGGCCATGTCGGCCTGCTGCTGCACATGTTCGGGAATCTTAAAATCAATCGCCATCAGGGGCCTCCAAGAAAAAACGGGATACTCATCAGCCAGTTATTCGTGTTCTGCTAAAGCCCATTTGCGGTCAAAGTCTTTGTGTTCGAATACTTTTGAATGTGGTTGAGGCAGCTTGATCGTGCCACTGGAATAGAATGCAATATACTCCACCAGCTTTGATGACTTGGTGAAGCCATGCAGTTCTGCCTTTTTGACAATATCCCCGACACTGTCTTTATTGCCCGTGCGCACGTGCGCAGTCGTCACGGAACCCTGATCATCAAATCGCAGATATACCAACCACATATTTAACCCCCGCAAGTCAACTCATCAGCACTTTTCCAGCCCATGTGACCGTAACCTACACGATCGCGATGCCTTCCAGCGCGGCGAAGCCACGGGCGTTACGCAGCCAGCGCTCGGCCGGGTATTCGCGGATGAAACCATAGCCACCCAGTACCTGCACGCCGCTGTCTGCCACCTGCATAACGGCTTTGTCGGCATACGTTTTGGCCAGATACGCCTTCTTGGTGGCATCCTCGCCCTGATCGAGCGTCCAGGCAGCTTCCCAGGTTTGCAGGCGCATGGCATCGACCTCGATGGCCATCTCGGCCAGCATGAAGGCGATGGCCTGTTTCTGGGCGATGGGCGCGCCAAAGGCCTGGCGCTGTTTGGCATAATCGCGCGCGTATTCAAACGCGGCACGGCCGACGCCGACCGCGAGCGCAGCCGACGCCACGCGCATGCGATTGACCAACCCGTTGAAGTCGCTTCCCACCGCGCCGCCCAGCCTGCACGGGGCGTCCACTTTCACATTGTCCAGCGACACCCGGAAAGTGGGCAGGGCGCGCAGGCCCATCAGCTTTTCGCCATCGGCGATGCTCAGGCCAGCCGTGCCCTTATTGACGAGAAAGCCCTCGGTGCTGCCGCTGCTTTCATCATGCGCGTACACCAGCAGCACGTCGGCATCGTCTGCCAGTGGCACGACGGCTTTGTGGCCGTTCAGCACATAGCCGCCGTCGGCCTCGACAGCGGTCGTCTTCAGGTGATGCGGGTCAAAGAAGATGCCTGGCTCCAGCAGCGCGGCGGTCGTTTTGGGCGGCTTGGCTTCCAGGAACCCAGGCAGCCAGACCTCGCGCTGTTCGGCAGTGCCATACAGCGTGACCGGCGTGGCAAACAGCGCCGGTGAGAGGATCGCCAGCGCCGCGGATAAATCGCCAAAGGCCAGTTCCTCGGCTGCCAGCACGCCATTCAGCGCGCTCAGCTCGCCCAGGCCGCCCAGTTCTTCGGGGATAGCCGTGGGCACCAGGCCGATCTGCCAGCCTTTATTCAGCACAGCCGCAGGAATACTGCCGTGTTCGTCGGCGTCATGCGCGGCCGGCTGCATGTCATTGGTCGCAAATTTACGGATGCTGTCGATCAGCTGCTGCTGCTCGTCACTGGGGATGAAAGAAACCATTCGTGCGCTCCTTTAAAGTCCAGATTTTTATTGGCGTAATGCGTCCGTGTTTATTCCCAGTCCTGCACAAAAGGCACCTGCGGCGGGGAAATGCCGTGTTGCAGGTCGACAATGCACGAGGCGCTTTCGCGGCCTTCCAGCACCTGGGCCACCGAGTCCAGATTCACTTTGTAGCGGCGGATCCACTGCTGCGGGGCATTTTCTGCGCCCATGCTCAGATACAGGAAGCGTTCGCCGGGGCCGCTGTGCACGGCTGCCCCGCTGATGGTGTTGCCGCGCACGGCCACTTTGGTGGAAAAGTGCAGCGCGCCATCTTCCAGCGGCTGCCCAACTTGCAGCGCGCCCGCTTTGTTCTGCAGGCCGAATAACAGCGTGCGTCCGTCAGACAGCACGGCCGGCGGATGAAGGACGGTGATATTCAGGACAGCGTTGCGTGAATCGTTCATTGGGGTAATTTACATGCCTCCAGCGACTTCAAGAACCTGACCGCTGACGTAATTCGACAGCGGGCTTGCGAAAAACAGTAATGCACCTGCGGCTTCTTCTGCGGTGCCGGGCCGCCCCGCCGGAATGACCATAAACGAGAGCGTGCGGATATGGTCGGGCATGCCCAGCTTGATTTTCTGTCCATCGCGCTCGGTGAAGTCACCGGCGCCCTCAGACTGCGTCAGGCGCGTATCGATGAACCCAAAGGCGACCGCGTTCACCTGAATATTGAACGCGCCCCATTCTTTCGACAGCGTTTTGGTCAGGCCGATGATGCCCGCCTTGCCTGCCGCATAGTTCGACTGGCCGATATTGCCGCGCGTGCCGGTCGTGCTGCTGACGTTGATGATCTTGCGGGCACGCGCTGTGCCCCCGTTCGCCTGCTCGCGCTTGGCGGCCTCGCGCATCAGTGGCACGGCGGCGCGGATGATTTTGAAGGGTGCGGTGAGATGCACGGCCAGCATCGCGTCCCACTGGTCGTCGGTGATCTTGTGGGCCATGCCGTCCCACGTGTAGCCCGCGTTGTTCACCAGGATGTCCAGCCCGCCCAGCGATTCGGCTTTCGCGATCAGCCCAGCGATATCGGCGTCTTTGGTGACATCGGCGGCCTGGGCGCTGGCAGCACTCCCGCTGGCGATGATCGCGTCGGCCGTGGCCTGCGCGGGCACAGGGTCAATATCGCTGACGATGACGTGCGCGCCGTGGGCCGCATACAGATGCGCGGCGGCCGCCCCGATGCCGCGTCCGCTGCCGGTAATCAGCGCAATTTTGCCTTCCAGAAGTTTCATGGTCGTACCCCTTCAATCAGCAGATCCACCATCCGCGCCGCGATTTCGCCACCGGTCAGGCGGCCTTCCGGGCGATACCACACGCCCACCCAGTTCTGCGCGCCCAGCAGCGTCTTGACATACAGGCCGGCGTCGATCGGGCGCAGGCTGCCATCAGCGATGGCCTGCTGCACCACCTGCCGAAACAGGCGCTCGAAATCGTCGCGGCGCCCGAAGAATTCCTGCCTGCGAACCAGAAACTCCTGCACATCGGCGTCATCTTCGGCCTCGCCGTCGTCACTGGCATACAGCAGCGCGCGAATCTCAAAGACCATCGCCGCGCCAATGGCGGGCTGTTCGGTCAGGCCAAGAATGTGCGCGGCCATCATGTCGCGCAGGCGCTCTAACGCCGGTCGCGATGCGTCGCCGGCGATTGGCTCCACGCGGGCGATGCCTGCTTCCAGGCCCATCTCCAGCACGGCCAGCACCAGCGCGTCTTTGTTGGCGAAATAGTGATACAGCGTGCCCGCGGTCAGGTTGGCAGCGGCGGCGATTTCCTTCATCGTGGTGGCAGCATACCCGCGCCGCTGCAGCACGTCGGCAGCAGCCAGCAGGATGTCCTCACGATTTGCGGTCAGTCCGGCGGGTCGTCTTGCCAAGGGTGATATCCTGGAATGCGTTGGGCGATGGAATAATCAAATCCGGATTTGATTATGAGGAAAAGCGGGGGCGTTGTCAAATTCGTGGCTGCGCGCCAGCCGCGATAAAGGCTGAAATCTGGCCTATAATCCACATATATGAATTAGGTTGCAGTGCGGGTTATGATCCTCCTGTACGCGCATTAAGGAAGTTACTGCTAAATGACTTCGCTGCTGCCTGATTTAGTGCAATCGTTTTCAACTGGCATATGAACCTATGTTTGAACCTGGACAGATTATCTCGTACGACGAGCTTGCTGCTGAAGAAGGATCCCGCCTACAGGCAGGAATGAATTTTCGCTGCAAACCGTTTGGCCGCACAATCCTGCTGTCGAGTCTCAGACCAAACGCGCCTTATCGTGACGCTGAACTGGATGGCGGAAAGATTGTCCTGTATGAGGGGCATGATTTACGAAGTGATTTTTCTTCCAGTGATCCGAAACGCGAAAATCAGCCAATGTCCTTTCCAGGCGGCTCGTTAACTCAAAATGGGCTGTTTTATCAGGCGGCGCACGACTATAAAGAGGGGCGTGCTCCCGCTGAAATTGTGCGCCTGTACGAGAAGTTAAAACCCGGCATTTGGGAATTCAACGGCCTGTTCGATTTGGTGGACGCCTGGACTGAATCAGATGGGACCCGGATTGTCTTCAAATTTAAATTGGTCTTTAAAGAGGAACAAGTTGGCTCGTCGCAATTGCTTGAACTGCAACATTCTCGCATGATTCCAGCATCGGTAAAGCTGGAGGTGTGGAAGCGAGATGATGGCAAATGTCAGAAGTGTGGCTCAACGGTGAATCTGCATTTTGATCATATCATCCCGTATTCAATGGGCGGCACGTCTCTGACGGCCCAGAATATTCAACTGCTCTGCGCAAAGCATAATCTGGAGAAGCGGGCCAGGCTGGATGGGTGACAGACGTTCAACCCGCAACCTTGCAAACTAACAGATCACATCAGGTTGTTCTTCTGAGACAACACGCGTCTTCTCTGCCGAACGAATATGCCGCTGAAGAATCAGGGAAAAGACTGAGTGCTAAGCACAGCTTTTACTCAGCACTCATTGCTCAGCACTCAGTACTTTGTCCTAAAACCCGCCCTGCGCCTCGATGAAATTCATGGCCTCGTCCAGCGTGGGCATGTCGTTGGCGCAGCCCTGGCGCGTGACCACAATCGCGCCGGTCGCGTTGCCCATGCGCGCGCTTTTCTGCCAGCCCCACCCCTGCAAGTGGGCATACAAAAAGCCGCTGGCGAAGGCATCGCCCGCGCCCAACGTGTTCAGCACGGTGATTTTGAACGGCGCGGCGTCAAAAATCTGGCCGTCGCGGGTATACACACGGCTGCCATCCGCGCCGCGCTTGTACACAACCGCCTTGCGCACGCCGCGCAGCAGGATCTGCACCGCTTCTTCGTCGGTGGCCGCGCCGGTCGCCGCCTTGATTTCGTCCTCGGTGCCGATGGCGATATCGCACAGCGGCAGCGCCGTACGCACGGAAATGCCAAACGCGCGCACATCCGGCCACGCGGTCGGCCGATAATCGATATCCAGCACAACCTCCGTGCCCGACGATGACGCTGTCTCGGCCGCATACAGCGTGGCCGCCCGGCTGGGGTCGGCGCTCAGGCCGGTCCCGCTGATCAGCAGCAGACGCGTATCGACCAGCGGCGCGGCGGCCGCGTCGTCGATATCCAGCGCAATATCCGCGCAGTTGTCTCGGTAAAACGTGATCGGGAAGGTCTCCGGCGGCTGGATGCCCAGCAGCACGGCGCTGGTGCGGCGGCCCGGCTTGACGGGGGTAAACTTCGTCTCCACGCCTTCGCGGTTGAGGAAATGCAGGATGAAACGCCCCACATGATCCTCGCCCACGCCGGTCAGCAGCGCGCTCTTGCAGCCCAGGCGGCGCGTGCCCACGCTGATGTTGGTCGGGCAGCCGCCCACCAGCGCCGCAAAACTGGTGATGTCCTCAAACGGAGCGCCAATATCGTTCGAATATAAGTCGATGGAGCTGCGCCCCATACACAAAACATCATACGTGCGCATGGCAATAATTCCCTCCGGCCCGGCAGGATCCGCAAATCTTTCCAGAGTTTACCCCATGCAATCGATTGCATAAAGAGATGGTTCAGCGGCTGATGTATCGTTTGGCCTGCACCAGTGCGATGCCTTGCACGGCCCATTGATACGACCGCGAAAACGCTCTCTGAAGCCTGGTATCCTGGGGAATCGGGCGACCACCCGGCAGCGTCATCCGGCGATTCAGGTCAAACAGCGACCTGAATTTCGGCGGCTCGCCTGTCTGTGTCGGCAGGCCTGCCTGTGCCAGCGCCTCGCGCCAGCCTTCACGCATCTTGTCCCACGTGAACAGGGGTGCCCGCGCATATCCCGCCGCGATCAGCCGGTCGCGCTGGCCGGGCAGCTCATCCTGCACGGCGCGTGCCCATCCTTCAGGCGTGTCGTCGCGCACATACAGCGCTGCGTCACCCGCGACTTCGGGGATAGCCGTCAGCGGCGCGCACACGACCGGGCAGCCTGCAACCATGGCCTCCAGCAGGGGCATGCCAAACCCCTCGTAGGAACTGACAAACACCAGCGCCTCGGCATGATGATAGAGCGCCATCAGCGCCGCATTGCTGACGTATCCCAGATGGCGCACGCATGAATCATCCAGGCCAAGCTCGGCCAGCTTAGCCCCATAAGCCGCCTGGAACGAGTCACCGTCGCCCGTCAACGCCAGCGTGAGCATCGGGTCCTTCTGGCGGGCGATGGCAAACGCGCGCAGCAGCAGATCATGCCGTTTGTGCGGCCAGGCATTGGCCGGATAGAACCAGTATTTTCCGCTGACAGGCGGCGTAACCGATGCATCCGGCGGGGCGGGGTCGCCACCCAGCAGCACGACATCCACGCGTTCGCGCAGCAGGCCCGCATTCTTGACGAGCTGATCGGCGGCAAACTGCGAGATGGTAACCACGCGGTCGGCCGTTTTCAGTTGCTCATACAGCTTGCGCCGATAAGCGACATCGTGCTCGCTGAACAGCTCCGGGTGTTCAAGCGCCAGCGTGTCCGGCATACCGACGATATGCACAGGCTCGGTGATCTGCTGGAACGGCTCGGCACCAAACAGCGGGCTGATGATGAAGTCTGGCTTCAGCGCACGGGTGATGCGGGCGGCCTGCCTTTGCCCGTAGTAGCCGCCCGTGTTGATCGGGACAATGCAGGCACTGGCGCCCAGCCATTCCTCAAACTGCGGCACGAAGGCCAGGTTCACAGCAAAGACCACGCGCACATCGCGCAGCGTTTGCAGCAGCCGAGATACATGCAACCCGATTCGGCTGGTGCCGCCATTACGGGGCGGATCCAGCGCGGCAAAGTTGACAAGCACAGTGGAAGTTTTCATAAAGATAAGTATAACAGGCCGCGCAAACCGGCGCATTCTCCCCTTGGTTAGAATTTTGTTCACTGTTAAGCCTCGGAAATTCCGACATCCTGCAATGTTTTATGCAAGCCTGTGTTATAGTTTCAGTTTAGAAACATAAGCTAAAAGTCATACGAACGGGTGCTGACGGGGCTCATCATGAAACGTCGCCTGTGTACGATTGTCGTCTTGTTTGCGCTGTTTTTTGCTGCGGCTGGTGTATCAGCCCAGACGGGCAGCCAGGTCTATCACACGGTGACGCGCGGGCAAACGCTGAACAGCATCGCCCGGCTGTACAACGTGCCAGTGCAGGCGATTGTGCAGGCGAACAGTATTGTGAACCCTAACCTGATTTATGCGGGCCGCGTGCTGATTATTCCGCTGTCGCCAGCACCGCAGCCGCCGCCACCGGGCAGCCAGACGATTTACGTGGTGCAGCCCGGCGACCGCCTGTCACAAATCGCGGCGCGCGTAGGCAGCAGCGTGCAGGCGCTGGTGATCGCCAATAACCTGCCGAATGCGAACCTGATTTATCCGGGCCAGGTGTTGTATATTCCGCGTGAGCCGGTTATTTACACGCATGTCGTGCAGCCCGGCCAGTATGTGTCGCAGATTGCGCGTATGTATGGCAGCACCACACAGGCCATCATCGCCCAAAACGGGCTGACACATCCAAATACTATTTATCCGGGGCAGGTGCTGCTCGTGCCCGTATAAAGCTAGGCGGTAGCCACAGGTTTCTCGTCGCGAAGGAGTTCAGGTTATGCGTAAATTTTTCATCATATTCTTTGCAGTGCTGCTGTTAGCCATTGTGCCGCTGGCATCCGTCAGTGCGCAGCAGCAGCAGTATGTGGTGCAGTATGGCGACACGCTGTTCCGCATCGCAGTACGCTTTAACACCTCGATTCAGGCGCTGGCGACCGCCAATGGCATCGCCAACCCGAACTTCATTTATGTCGGCCAGGTGCTGACCATCCCCACCGGCGGCACACCACCGCCAGCCACGCCCGGCCCGACCGCGCCGCCCACCGGCGAGACGACCTATGTCGTGCAGCGCGGTGACTTCCTGTCGGCGATTGCGCGCCGCTTCAATGTGACGACCACGGCGATCATCACGCGCAACAGCATCGCCAATCCCAATCTGATTTATCCCGGCCAGCAGCTGATCATCCCCGGTGGCACCGGCGCGCCGCCACCCACGGCTGTCCCGCCAACCGGCGTACCGCCCACCGCGCCTCCGGGAGGCACGACGACGTATCGCGTGGCGCCGGGTGACACGCTGGCGCGTATCGCTGCGCGCTTTGGCACCACCACCAGCGCGATTGCGGCTGCCAACGGCATCAGCAACCCGAACCTGATTTATGTTGGCCAGCTGCTGACAATCCCCAGCGGCAGCGGCCCTGTGCCGACACCCGTGCCAGGCGCCACCGCCACCACCCGCCCGCCCACCAATCCGCCGCCGGGCGGCGTCAGCTTCGAGCTGGGCGGCCAGATCGTGACCGGCAACTTCGGCCTCGCGCCGCAGATGCGCCAGGCCGGCATGACCTGGGTCAAGCTGCAGGTGCGCCACAACCAGGGCGACAGCCCCAGCGTCGCGCAGGGTGCCATCGACGGCGCGCGCGCCAATGGCTTCCGCGTGCTGCTCAGCGTCATCGGCAATCCCAGCCAGCTGGCGGCCAATACCGGCGGCTACATCGCTGACTTCGCCAACTTCCTGGGCGGCGTGGCTGCCCTCGGCCCGGACGCCATCGAAGTGTGGAACGAACAGAACATCGACCGTGAATGGCCGCGTGGGCTGATCAGCCCCACCACCTACACGCAGATGCTGCAAGCCTCGTTCAACAGCATCAAGAGCCGCAACTCAGCCGTGCTGGTGGTCAGCGGCGCCCCTGCACCGACCGGCTTCTTCGGCGGCGGCTGCACCGGCAACGGCTGCGACGATGATGCCTTCATCCGTGGCATGGCGGCGGCTGGCGCAGGCAACTACGCCGACTGCATCGGCATCCACTACAACGAAGGTGTCGTGCCGCCGACGGCCAGCAGTGGCGACCCGCGCGGGAATCCGAACCACTACACGCGCTACTTCCCCACCATGGTGAACCTGTATGCCAGCGTGTTCCCGAACAAGCAGCTGTGCTTCACCGAGCTGGGCTACCTGACCGCTGAAGGCCTGGGCCCGCTGCCGCCCGCGTTCGGCTGGGCTGCCACCACCAGCCTGCAGGAACAGGCCGAATGGCTGGCGCAGGCCGCTGTGCTCTCGCGCAATACCGGCCGCGTGCGCATGCTGATCGTGTTCAACATCGACGCCACCCGCTATGACGACGACCCGCAGGCCGGCTTCGCCATCGTGCGCGGCGGCAACACCTGCATCGCCTGTAACACGCTGGGCGGGGTGATGGGCAACTAGATGTTCGTCACAGGCCGCGCCCGGACAATCAAAATCCGGGTGCGGTGACAAGCCCGCTTCTGCGGTACACTATACGGGGTGAAGGGATGCACAATCGCTTCACCCTTTTTCGTCTGATTTACGGGAGACGTTACGCATGAACGACTCGCTCGCCCTGGTGCAGTCTGTTGACAGCCTGAGCGCAAACGAATTCAGCGTGTCCATCGATGGCGAAGTCATCACGGGCATCTTCAAGCTGAGCGGCCTGGCGCCCTTCAAAATGGAAATGAAGCCAGCGGCCACCCGCCTGCTGCGTGATGCCGTGCGCATCACCAAAATGGTGCAGCGCGATCCGGCCATGCCCGTCAACCGGTGGGTGATGGAGACGGTCACGGCCAAAGACGACATCGTCCGCCCGATTCGCACGCTGGACATCAGCGCGCTGGACGACGGCGTGGAAGTGCGCCGCTGGTCGCTGAAAGGCGCCTACATCTCTGAACTTTCTTATTCCGACTTTGACTCCGGCTCTGGCGAGCTGGTGCAGGAAACGCTGGTGATCCAATATGAAGATGTCGAAATCGTCTGGTTCAACAGCGGGCTTTGACGAGGATCTGGGCGCGCTGATTCAGGCGGCGATTGCGGTCGCGCAGCACGCCTACATCCCTTATTCACACTATCCGGTGGGGGCAGCGCTGGTCGCCACGGATGGGCGCGTATTCACCGGCTGCAATGTCGAGAATGCGTCGTATCCGGCGGGCATCTGCGCCGAGCGCTCGGCGCTGGTTAAGGCCATCAGCGAGGGCGCGCGCGAATTCACGCAGATCGTCGTCGCCACCTCTAATGGCGGCTCGCCGTGCGGCGTGTGCCGCCAGATGATGTATGAGTTTGCTCCGCACCTGGATGTCATCATGGTCGACATGCAGGGGACGGTGCAGCATCGCATGCGTCTGGCGGACCTGCTGCCGCTGGGCTTCAACCGTGACAGCCTGGAAGCCCCGCCACCCGCCTGATGCCACGCCCTGACCGTTCCTACCGCACCACCGCGATCATTCTGAAACGCCGTGACTTTGGCGAGGCCGACCGTCTGCTGACGATCCTCACGCCGGAGCACGGCAAGCAGGATGTCATCGCCAAAGGCGCACGCAAGCTGACCAGCCACAAGATGGGCCATGTTGAGCTGCTGACACGCGCCGATATGCTCATTCACACCGGGCGCGAGCTGGGCGTGGCAGCACAAGCCGAAATGACCCTGCCGCTTGATCGCCTGCGCGAAGACCTGGTGCGCGGCGCGTATGCCGGCTACTGCGCCGAGCTGGTGGACAAATTCGTCAATGCTGGCTTTGAAGACACGCGCACGCTCTATCGGCTGACCGAGGCCACGCTGATTCGCATCAACGACGTCGACGACCCCCGCCTCTCGGTGCGTTATTTCGAGGTGCAGCTGCTGCTGTGGGCGGGCTTTGGGCCAGAGCTGAGTGAATGTGTGGTCGGCGGTGAGCCCATCGAGCCGCAGGACCAGGTCTTCAGCCCGGGTGAAGGCGGCGTGGTCTGCCCGCAGCATGCCCCGCGCGTGCTGAATACGCTCTCGCTGCCGATGCTCACGCTCAAGACGTTACGCCTGATGCAGCGCAGCCGCTATGAACAGGTCGAGGCCGCAAACATTCCGCAGGGTCCGCTGGACGACAGCGAGCGCATCCTGTCATCGTTCATCGCCCACATCCTGGAAAAGCGCCCGCTCAGCGCGGAGTTTCTGCGCCGCATCCGCCGCGAAAGCGCCCCCGGCTGAGCGCGCTGGTTGCCCCAACCCGCCGCTTCCTGTGCTACAATCCGCCCATCCTGTACTCTGGAGCGCCTGTGCTGCGTGTAGCAGAATCCTCCCTATGACGTTATTTGACCCCATACCCGGCGACCAGCCGTCGCCGCTGGACAGGCTGCATCGGGCGCTGGATGAGCGCGACGCGGCCGAAGCGGTGCTGCTGGCCCGCATGATCGATGCGGACGCAGACGCCGCTGCTGCGCTGCTGCCCGTGCTGGATGACGCGCTGGCGGCGCATCCCGACGCCTTGTATGCCTTCGTGCGCGCACGCCTGGCCGCCGACGCCGAAGATCCCGCGTCCGGCGAGTGGCTGCGCCGCCTGCGCGAGGCCGCCCATGCCGCCTTACAGGTGGCCATCCAGGAGGGCGATGCGGATACCCTGCTGGAGTGGCTGCAACTGGTCGCCCGTGAGCCGGTGCAGTATGGCCTGTCGGAGGTGCTGCATGCAGGCATCACCCACGCGGGCACACGCGCCTGCCAGGAGCCAAAGCTGGCCCAGGGCGTGCTGATGCTGGCCATCAAGCGCGACCCCGCTGCCGCCCAGAAAATGCTCGCCAATGAAGAGATTACCGCCTGCCTGTCGCCCGACCAGGCGGTGCCGCTGCTGGGCCTGATGCTGAAAGAACGGCGCGATGAGCTGGCTGTGGGGTTTGTGGCCAGTTCGCTCACGCTGGAGACGGCCGCCGATGTGCTGGCCGGCGCCTTCGTGCGCAGCGGACGGACACCGCTTGACCTCATCAGCCTGACCGCGCAGCTGACCACCGCTGGCTTCATGACCGCGCAGCTCTCGCTGGATGTGTATCTGCGCGTGCTGGAGGCGCTGGCATGGGAAAATGACGCCATGCCGATCACCTCGCAGGTGTCGCGGCTGATCCAGAATCCCGCGCTGCATGTCAACGGGGTGGTGCCGTGGAAGCTGCTGGAGACCGCCACCGCTTTCCACGATGAGCTGTGCGCGCGCGGGGCTGCCCGGCGCATCCAGATGCAGATTGAAACCTCGCGCGATGACGAAACGCTGGTCGATCTGCTGGAACAGCTTGTCTCACACACGGGCTGGAGCCAGCAGACCAGCCAGGCCATCGAAACGTGGTGGCGCGGCTTTGCCAGCACGCATACGTCGGCCCAGCTGGGCCGCCTGCAAAAGCTGATGGAGCCGCACCGCGACCTGGCCGCCCTGCGCACGATCAGCCGCAGCATCCTCAGCGTGCGGCGCATGTTTGGCAAGCGCACCATGCGCGAATTTGTCGATGCCGTCAGCATGACGCAGGAGATGCTGCAAACGCTCAGCGAGGCCTATGACCCGCCGGCCAGGCGCACCGTCACCTTTGATGCCGCCGCGCTGCGCGACGAGCTGGGCCGCAATTTTGCCGAAGTGCCGCCCGAATACGTGCGCCTGCTGGCCAACCAGCTCAAGGCGCTGGCCAGCCTGATCACCGATATGGCCGACGAACGCACCAAGACCTCGCTCATCCGCCGGTCTGACGATGTCGATCATCAGCTTGCCACAGGCGACCTGGCGCCACACAGCGCCGTTGATGCGCTGAAGTGGATCGCGGGCTATCTGGAAGGCGCGCAGGACGCCGAAGCCTGACGCGTAAAGTCATGCGCAGACATCAACCCTCAACACGCCCAATTTCGGTTACAATCGTGGGTGAGTATCGACCTGTGCCGTATCTGAAACCACAATCCGGAATGACCGTACAAACTGGCGACATCCTTGTAAAAATTGACGACCGCGTGCGCCTGATGGCCGCGCTGCTGGCCGCCACCGACTTCCCGCAGCGCGAATGGGAACGGCATCCGCATGGCACGCACATGCATGCCCGCATCACGCGCAAGCATGTGGCCCCGTTCGCGGCGCATCCCGCCGTCGTGATCGCGCAGCATCTGCTGGATGATGGCGTGCCGCTGGAATCGCTGTTCGGGCTGGCGCTCAGCTTTGACGCGGAGACCTTCACGGTCGAGTCCAGCCCGGCGTGGCTGCCCCCTGCTTTCCTGCCGCATCTGCGTGACTTTCTGTTTGCCACCGATCTGGTCTCGCTGTGGCAGGATGAGCCCGCGTGGGACATCGGCCTGAGCGCGATTCAGCAGGTGCTGGGCCATGCGCGCATCCGCGACTTCATGCGCCCGTTTCTGGGCGAGATTTCCGAGACGCTGGTCTTCCTGCCGAACCTGTGCTTCCCGACGGACCGCGAGGTCAATGTGCGCGTGGGCGGCCAGCTGGTCGTGATCGCGCCGCCGCGCGTGGCCTGGGGCGAAAGCCCGCCGTGGGAATACAAAGATGATCCCGCCCATCTGATCCGCGCCGCCATCCTGGGCTACAGCGAGCTGCTGATGTCGCCCTATCTTGCCCGCCATGCCGACACACTGGTCAATGTGAGCAAAACGGCGCTGCCGCTAAACGAGCAGCTGCTGGCGCAGTTCCCCACCTGGGCAGCGCAGTTCAATGCTGTCTTTGGCGTGGCAGCCGTGGCCATGTATCTGGAAGACTACATGAACAAGCGCGAGGCGGAAGCCTATGCGCTGCTGGAGCGCAAGACGCGCGGCATCGACATCCTGCCCGCGGCCATCAGCGTGCTGCGCCGCTACCAGGCCGAAGTTGCCAGCGGCAAATATAAAGAGATTGCCGATCTGCTGCCCGTCTTCCCAATGCAGCTCAAGGTCGCCCGCCGCCTGAAAATGCTGTAGGGGGAAATAACCGGGGCATATTCAGATTGCGTGAGGAGAATACTCAGTGGGCGCGTCGCGACGCGCCCCTACAATGGCCGACTCGACAGGTCATCACGTTTTGTATTTATGCCTAACAAAAATCGCATTGATTCACGCTCCACAAGGTTGGGGCGTAGGGGCGCGTCGCGACGCGCCCACTGATTTATTTCACCGGAGTCACCTCAATCCCGCGCCCGCACGCTGGCGGCCACAGCCTCAAACAACACCTCAAACGCCTGCCCATCAGGCCCGCCGGGATGCGACCCGGCCAGTGTCAGCGCGCCGTCCGGCAGCAGGACAGCCGTCTCACGGCGAATCGTCTGCATGTCCTGTTCGGCGCACTCAGCCGGAATTTCAGGCGCAAACGCGCCAATACCAAGCTGAATCAACTGGCAGTCCGCGCCCGCCATGACGATCGACAACGGGAACTGTGCCGGTCCGGTAATCACGCGCCAGCCCTCCGGCACATCGATTTCGAACGCATCCCCCCGCAGGCGGCTATCAAACACGCTGATGCCGGGGCCGGGCGTGTGCGCCAGAAAGTCAGGCGGGCTGTACGGGGCACAGCCCGCCAGCAGCGCGGCCAGCAGCCCAATGCCAATACGTCTCACGGGGAGGCCGCCGGCACGCGATTCGGCGTATCCGGATTGGTGGCCATCAACCTCGACGCCGGGTCACCGCAGTGGATGAAGCCGGCATATTCGGCCACCAGCCACGCGCCAGACGCATCCTGCTCCATACGCGTATGCGCGCACACGCCGGTGCTGCCCACGCCAGCCTCGTAAAAACCGATGATGTCCATGTTCCAGGCACTGCCCACCAGCGCGCCACGGCGGAACACAGCGCGTTCAAAACGGCCCCAGTCGTCAGGAATGGTCGGCGCGATGCAGCCGCTGGGCACGCCGCCGGGACAGTTTTCAGCAACCCACGCGGCAGGCGCAGGCGCCAGCAGGCTGAGCGCCTCGGCATCGTTGCCGGTCAGCACGTCCTGCACGAACAAGACTGCGTTATCCGCCGCCGGATTCGTCGATTCAGGGGTGAGCAGCGCGGTCGTCACCACGACAACCAGCAAGGCGAGGACGATGCCCGCGCCGATGAAAATAAGTCGTTTCTGCATAAGCCTGTCTTGTCTCGCCTTCTCTCAGTCAAAAAGCTGCGCCAGCACCAGCAGGTAGCTGCCAAAGGTCGCCGGGCCGCCATTCGGATTCTCAAAGCGCGCCGCGCGGATATAGTACACGCCGGTGGCGGGCAGCACATAGCGGTCGATGCGCGCATTCTGCTGGCCTGCCCCGTCGTCATCGGTCAGCAGCACATTCAGGCGGCTGTCCAGCAGCGTGACAAACGAGTCAAGCGTGCCATCGGCGCGGCTCATGGCGATGGTGATCAGGTCGCCCGCCTGCCCCTGGAAGGCATACAGCGTCTCCGGCGCGGCATCGTCGATATAGCCGCCCACCGTCGAGCCGTAGGTCAGGCGCAGCGCGCCCAGCGGCACACCCGCGAAGATGCTGCCGTTATTCTCCAGCGTCAGGCTGTAGCCGCCCTCGGTCTGGCCGGCGGCGCGTTCGTAGCGCGTGGCGATAATGTAGTACACGCCGTCGCCCGGCAGCACGAAATTCTCGATGGCTGAATTCTGCGAGCCTTCGGTGTCGTCGTTGACCGCCAGTTCCGTCAGCGCGCTGTCCGTGATCGCCAGCAGCGTATCCAGGTTGCCCTCGCCGGAACGCGCCATGCGCACGCTGACCACATCGTCGCGCCGTCCCTCGAAGCGGTAGAACTGCGCGTAGCGGTCGCTGTCCAGCGCCCCGGTCACGGTCGCGCCGGGTTGCAGCGGGGCGGCCAGCAGGGCGCTGGTGCCCAGGGCGCTGTTGGCGGTCGTGTCCAGCGTGAGCAGGAAATCGCCCACGCTGTCGCCAGACTCGCCGCCGAAGCGCGAGGCCACGATCACATACGAGGCATCCTGCGTAATTACGAGTGACTCGATCGCGGCATCCAGCGAGCCAGAGCCGAGGATTTCGTCATTGTCCGCGATCACGTTGCCGGCGCTGTCGGTCACTTGCAGGCGCGCATCCAGATTCCCGCTCAGGCGGCGCATCTGAATCGTGAGCACGTCGCCACGGCCGGCGCGAAAGGTGTAAAACAGGCGCGGGGCGCTGTTTGAAATTTCGCCAATCACCTGGTCACCGATGCGCAGCGCGCTGCCGTCGTCGGCACTCGCGCCCTGGCGGTCAAGAGACAGGCTGAAACCCCCGCGTGTGGTGCCGGTCGAACCGCCGAAACGCGTCACCACCAGCGCATACAGGCCGCTGCCGGGCAGGCGCAGGCTGTCGAATTCCAGCATCCCCGCGCCCTGCGCCGACGCGACAATCTGGCCGTCCGCGTTGATGAGCAGCAGCGCGCCCACCAGGTCGCCGGACGTGATGCGCATGCTGGCGCTGATGCGTTCGCCGCGCAGCCCGGCAAAGGCATACACCAGCCGCGGCGTCTCGTCGTTAATCTCGGCGTCGCGGCGGGCCCCATAGATGATGCCCTCGGCCTCGCCCGCCACCGTCTCGATGACCGAGCCGCCTTCCACCTGGGCCTGCGCAGGCAGCACGAATCCGCTCAGGCAGAGCAGCATCGTCAGGAGAAGAAGCATGGTCAAACGGGGCATCGGCAGTCTGTTCAATGGCAGCAAAGTGCCAGCATTATAGCGCGTTCCGGCGCATGGGCGTCAGGGCACGACGCGCAGATTCAGCATATCGCTGACGGCGCGGGCCAGCCGCATCAGCTCGGCCGACTGTTCCTCGGAGATATCGTCCAGCGTGGCCGCATCCAGGAACAGGTCGCGGGCATCGCGAAGGGATTCCTCGCCAGCGCGCACCTTCATCAGGCCGGCGCGGACGGCAGCGCGGGCATCGCGGCTGTGCGGGCTGGTATACGCGCCAGGGAAGTCCCAGCCGTGCGCAATCGCCACTTCGCGCAGCGCATACGACAGGTCGTCGGCGGTGTGGAGCTGCATGGCCGCGCCCTGCTGCAACAGCTTCTGCACGCCCGCGCTCAGCGTCGGCTCATTGCCAAAGTCCAGCGCGGTGATATCGGCATAGCGCGCCTCGACTTCGCTCTGCGAGCCGGGCTGCGGGCGCAGCGCCGTCTTTTGTGGCGACATGCCCGTGAACAGCGAGTACAGGATGCCCACGCACAGGTTATGCACGTCCTGGCGAAAGACAGCTTCGTTTTCCTTTTCGGTGCCGGCCAGCAGACGCGAGCTGTTCCAGTCGATCACGCGCAGCGTCGCGCCGTCCCAGTACACGTGCTCCAGCTTGTGGTCCAGATACACGATGTTCTGGCGGTGGGCCGCGCGCAGCAGGTCGGCAAACTGCATCGCCAGCGACAGGCCTTCTTCGGTGGGCAGGCGCTGGCGCGTGCTGTTGGCCTTGTCGGGCCGCATCAGATAAAACATGCTGCGCGTGCGCGGGATGTATTCCTGCACCAGAAACGGCCGCCAGCCCTTTTCGGCAAACGAGCGCGCCTCGCGGGCAAAGGCCGCCGCATCACCCTCGAACGCCACCATCTCGCCGCTGGCCGGCGCTTCCGCGTTCGATTCGATGTAGCCGCAGTCCAGCAGACGAATGACTTGCCCCTGCGCCGACATCTTCGTCAGCAAATCGGCCTCGTTGGCGAAGGCCTTGTATTCCCAGCGCATGTCGCCATCAGGATCGAGATGCTCCGGACGCAGCACCTTGAAGGCCACCGTGCTGCTTGTTTGTTTGTCAAATGCGCTCAGCACACGGGCATAATGCCCCAGCGCAAACGTGTCGATGAAATTTTCAATGCGATAGCGATCGGTCAGACGTGCCATGCAGATTTCCCGTCAAATGGGCGAGCATTTCAGGTGCAAGTGTTGCGGGCGTGGCCAGCAAACGGCACCATCACAATAATGGCACACGGCCGGTGCTGACAACAGGGGCGGCTGCACTACGCTTTCTCAACCACTTCTTCATGCGCGCCGCTTGCGCGCCTGCCCGCTATTTGTACAATTCAGTTAGTTTATCAGTCTCCGAGGAGCCCCTGCATGGGCGCAGAACGTTATATCCGTCTGGTCTGCAGCGCACGAACCAGTGTTGGACAGGTGCGAGATAACAACGAAGACAGCCTGCGCCTGTGGAGCGATGCCGAATTCGCGCTCGCGGTTGTGGCCGATGGGATGGGCGGCGCGGCGGCTGGCGAAGAAGCCAGCGGGCTGGCAGTGCAGGCCGTGGAAGACGCGCTCGCGCAGTCGGAATATGCCAATCGGGCGCATCTGGAGACCTTGACCGACGAGTTCATCACCATCAAAATGCAGGAAGCCATCAAGCTGGCGAACCTGAATATCGTGCAGCTGGCCGCGAATAATCCGGACAAGCGCGGCATGGGCACGACCGTCACGCTGGCGCTGGTGCGCGGCACGCACGCGCTGCTGGCGCATGTGGGCGACAGCCGCGCCTATCATGTGGAAGCGCGCGCACGCCGCATCACCCAGGTGACCGCCGACCACAGCTTTGTTGAGGCGCTGGTCGCCGCCGGCCATCTGACCCACGAACAGGCCGAAGAACACCCGATGAAAAACGTGCTCTACAGGGCGCTGGGCCAGAGCGAGGAAGTCGAAGTCGATATCTATTCGCTTCAGCTCGAGATCAGCGACCGCATGATCCTGTGCTCAGACGGCCTGACGCGCCACGTAAAGCCCGCTGAAATCGGGGAGATTGCGCTGCGCTTCCCCAACCCCGCGGATGCCTCGCTGGCCATGATCGACCTCGCCAATCAGCGCGGCGGTGAAGACAACGTGAGCGTGATCATCGTCAAGGTGGAAGCCGACGAGACGAATGACCCGAACGACATTTCCACTGTCGAGCTGCGCCCGGTGTCGCTCAAGGAAGAAGACACCATGCGCCTGAAAACCAAGCCGCTGGATGGCCTGCCAAAGTCTATCCTGAGCACGGACGACGCGGACAGCACACTCAAGCCCTAGAGGGCGCAGGCGCGGGTATTGATTGCCGCCGCATGCTGCCATTATCATGCTGTGTATACAATTGGGCACCGCTCCGGACGCATCCTCAGGCGGGCCTGTTTTCTTTTTGACCTTGCCCTAAACGGCGTTACACTTAACGTTCATGCAATCGATTGCATCAGGAGAAATTTACCCAAATGGTACGCACACTGAAGCACTACATCGGCGGGGAATGGGTCGAAAGCACCTCCGACAAAGTGACCCCGGTCGTCAATCCTGCCACCTGCGATGTGCTGGCGCACGTGCCCGAAGGCACGCTCGAAGATGTAGACAAGACGGTCAAGGCTGCCGAGGCTGCCTATCCCGAATGGCGCAGCACCCCGATCCTCAGCCGTGCCCAGTACATGTACCGCTATAAGGCGCTGCTGGAAGAACGCTTCGAAGACCTGGCGCGCGTGGTGGTGGAAGAAAACGGCAAGACGCGCGACGAAGCCCGTGGTGAAGTGCGCCGCGGCATCGAAAGCGTTGACTTCGCCATCAGCGTGCCGTCGTTCGCGCGCGGCTACAAGACCGAGGATATCTCCAGCGGCATCGATGAAACGGCGGAGCGCCAGCCGATGGGCGTATTCGCGGCCATCACCCCGTTCAACTTCCCGATGATGGTGCCGCTGTGGTTCCTGCCCACGGCCATCGTGCTGGGCAACACCTACGTGCTGAAGCCGTCGCCGCAGACCCCGCTCAGCAGCGAGCTGATGATGGAAATCCTGCACGATCTGGACATGCCCGAAGGCGTCGTGAACATGGTGCACGGCGGCAAGGAAGTCTCGACCGCCGTGATGACGCACCCCGGCATCGTCGGCGTGTCGTTTGTGGGCAGCACCCCGGTCGCCCGCATCGTGTATGAGACGTGCGCCAAACATGGCAAGCGCGTGCAGGCCCAGGGCGGCGCCAAGAACTATATCGTCGTCATGCCCGGCGCCGACATGGCTGCCAGCGTGAAGAACATCATGGGCTCGGCCTACGGCTGCGCCGGCCAGCGTTGTCTGGCGGGTTCGGTGGTGGTGGCGGTGGGCGATGCCTACGAGCCGCTGCGCGACGAGCTGGTCAAGCAGGCATCGTCGCTGCGCGTGGGCTATGGCCTGAGTGAGACGACGCAGATGGGCACGGTCATTTCAGCCTCGGCACGTGAACGCATCGAGCGCATGATCAGCGAGGGCGTGGCCGAAGGCGCCACCCCCGTGCTGGACGGCCGTGGCAAGACGGTCGAAGGCTTCGAGAACGGCTCGTTTGTCGGCCCGACCATCCTCGATGGCGTCACGATGGACATGAGCGTCGCCCGCGACGAAATCTTTGGCCCCGTGCTGTCGATCATGCACGCCGATGACTTCGACGAAGCGGTCGAGCTGGTCAACGCCAGCAAGTTTGGCAACGCCGCCAGCATCTTCACCAGCAGCGGCCGCGATGCGCGCGAGTTCAAGTATCGCGTGAACGCCGGCAACATCGGCATCAATGTGGGCGTGGCCGCGGCCACCGCGTCGTTCCCGTTCGGCGGCAAGAAGGATTCGTTCTTCGGCGACCTGCATGGCCAGGGCCCGGACGCGATCGAATTCTTCACCGACCGCAAAATCGTCATCGAGCGCTGGTTCTAGGCCGTCGTCAGGCCTAAAACCTGCCTCACCCCGAAACCCTGACGGGTTTCTGCCCCTCTCCACGTTGTGGAGAGGGGCGGTTGAGCGGAGCGAAACGGGGTGAGGCGCAGGCAGAGAAACTCATGGGCGCTATTCGGCTTACGAACAGCCCATAAAGATCTGCCGGTTCTGTCGCAGGGACGCGATCTACCGTGTCCGCCAAAATAGCCTCACCCCGAAACCCTGGCGGTTGAGCGGAGCGAAACGGGGTGAGGCATAACCATCAACCAGCCTGTTTGTAGTGGCAAGGCATGCCTTGCCACTACTACTACGGAACTACGGAACGTTACCCTTTCGCCTGCCCTTCCGCGAGGAACCCATGACAGACATCAACACCTTTGGCGCCGTGATGGCGTTCGCAATTGAGCTGGAGACGCGCATCCGCGATTACTATCAGGCCGCCGGGGATGCCGCGAAGTCCGCGGACGCAGACAAGCGCCGGCTGAATCTGGAACGGGTGCGCCGCGAGAACGTGACCGAAATCAAGCTGGAGCCGATTGACGACCTGTCCGAAGAGGATTTTGTCATCGACACAACCGATGCCAGCGCCGACGGACAGCGCGCCGTGGCCGCGACGGCCGCGCGGTTTTACAGCGCAGCCGCCCCCAAGATCAACGTGCGCGAGGCACAGCGCGCGCTGGAGAAAGCCGCCAAACAGCACAGCGCCAACGCCTGAAATAGTCACCAGAATAAAAAGCACCCGCGCAGCCTTGGTTCGGCTGCGCGGGTGCTTTTTGTATGTTCAGGTGATGCCTGAATCAGCCAGACCTAGCAGGCCAGCTTGATGGCATCCAGGTCGGATGGGCCAGAGTAACAGCACGGGGCCAGTGCAGACGGCCCGCCAAACGGGAACGGACAGCACGGGGCAAATGCCGACGGGCCCCAGCCGGGCACCGGGCAGCACGGGTCAATGGAAATGAACAGCGACGGGCCACCCGTGTACACGAGGCACGGATCGATCACCGGTTCTTCAACTTCTGCCGGTGCGCTCTGGTCGCACTCCAGCCACAGGAAGGCAAATTCCTTGCCGCTGTCATCCACGCCATTGAGCTGGAAGTACCACGGGTAGCCGCCCAGTCGATACAGGCTCAGCGAACCGGCGCTGCCCAGCAGCGTATTTTCTTCCGGCTCACCCACCGCAACGATGTCGGCGTTCGGGACAAACAGGGCTTCAAGGCCGGTGCTGTCCAGCACGCGGATGCCGCCCTGGTCATAGTGCAGGGCTGGATTCAGATTGTTGTCGACGCAGTAAATCGCATAGCCGCCGAGATTGTCGGACTGGTTAATGCGGCCGTCCTGTGCCAGCGTCGGCAGCATGAACATCATCATCGCCCCAATGACCAGCAGGACGAGACCCAGTGTTTTGATCAGTCTGTGCATGTTTCACTTCCCTTTGATTGGTACAGGCTTGAAATGGCCGGCCTGCAAACGGCCCTGGAATACTGCCGGCGCCCCGAAGGACGCCAGCAGACACACATCAATTTATGGCAACAGCGCGTGGACTAGCGCGCGCTCATTTGGGATAGCATGGGTCATAGGCCAGTTCGGACGGCGCACCGTCACGACCGGATGGCGACAGGTCCAGCGGAGCCGATCCGATGACCGGGCAGCACGGGTCAATATAGGCGCCGAACTCCGTTGGGCCGCTGAGGTAGACGGGCACGCAAGGTGTCGGGGTCGGGGCGGGCGCACTCTGGTCGCACTCCAGCCACAGGAAGGCAAATTCCTTGCCGCTGTCATCCACGCCATTAAGCTGGAAGTACCACGGGAATCCGCCCAGGCGATACAGGCTCAGCGAACCGGCACTGCCCAGCATCGTGTTTTCTTCGGGCTCACCCACCGCGACGATATCGGCGTTCGGAACAAACAGGGCTTCAAGGCCAGTGCTGGTCAGCACGCGGATGCCACCCTCGTCATAGTGCAAAGCCGGATTCAGATTGCTATCAACGCAGTATATGGCGTAGCCGCCCAGATTATCTGCCTGATTGATGCGGCCGTCCTGCGCCAGCGCCGGCAGCATCAGGAGCCCCAGCGCGCCCATCAGCAGCAAAACGATTCCTGACAGTTTAACAGTCTTGTTCATTTGTGTTTCCCCCTTGCGATTTGCAGTTTGCTTACTTATCTGCGATTAATATTCAGTATAAACCCGCGATGAAACCCACTTCATAAAGTGTTTCATGCACCATCAATTATTTACGCAGTTCACAATTAAGATGAGCGCCACAAAAAAGAGGCGCGCCTCTGATGGCACGCCTCTTTTCATTAAGATTGGCGAATTTCTGATGTGCGTCTCAACGGAACGGGGGCGAGTACAGCAGGCCGCCATTGGTCCACAGCGCGTTCACGCCGCGTTCCAGGTTGAACGGGGTATCGGGGCCCAGGTTGCGGTCCCAGATTTCGCCGTAGTTACCCACCTGGCGAATCACCGTCTGCATGAAATCGGCAGGCAGGTTCAGGTTCGCGCCCAGATCGTTGCCATTGACGCCCAGGAAGCGCTGGATGTCCGGGTTTTCGCTGGCCAGGAAGTCGTCGATGTTGGTGCTGCTGATGCCAAATTCCTCAGCCTGGATCAGGCCAAACACGACCCAGCGCAGGATGTCGGCGAACTGGCTGTCGCCTTCGGGGCTGAGCGGGCCCAGCGGTTCCTTGCTGATGACAACATCGAGAATCTGGTACGAGCCGGGATCAGCCGAGCTGGCCTGGCGCGAAATCAGACCGCTGACGTCGCTGGTCACCGCATCGCAGCCGCCTTCGTTGAAGGCAGCCATCACGGCGTCGAAGTCCTGATAGGTCTGGAGTTCAAATTCCAGACCCAGCTGGCCCATCGTGTCGGTGATGTTCTGTTCAGTCGTGGTGCCCTGGTTGGTGCAGATGCGGCCACCCTCCAGGTCTTCCAGCGCAGCGATGCCGCTGTCGGCAAATACCATCACACCCTGGCCGTCGTAGAAGGTCGTCGGGCCGAAGGTGGCGCCCCACAGGGTGTCGCGCACCAGCGTGAAGGTGGTGTTGCGCGAGATCATGTCCACTTCACCGGAGGCCAGCACAGGCTGACGTTCGGCGGCGGTGATCGGGCGGAAGGTCACAGCGGTGGCATCGCCCAGGATGGCGGCAGCCACAGCACGGCACACATCAATGTCGAAGCCGACAAATTCGCCCGCGTCGTTCGGCGCGCCAAAGCCAGGCAGCGCCTGATTGACGCCGCAGACGAGGCTGCCACGGTCGATGATGCGGCTGGTCACCGTGCCCACTTCAGGAAGCGGAATCGGCGTGGCGGTGGCATCCTGCGCCGAAAGCGCAGTGGCGCCCACGGTGAGGAGGGCAGCAGTGCCCAGTACAAAAGCAAGTCTTTTCATGGATCGTTCCTCTCAAAATACAAAGAACAGAGCTATGTGCGCCTACACAGAAATACGGTATGCAATACACACAGGTCGGACGGAGTTTAGTTGAAAAGCACTATGTTGTCAAAATAAGTAAACCACGATAATCAGTATCCGGTTTTCGGTCACTGTTACCCTACAGCGTGAAAATTTCATAAATAATTCGGCAGTCACCCGCTTGACGCGCTTTCAGACCGTACCCACAATTAGAAGATGACCACCTGCGCAGTTTTTGTTTTGTGGGCCGGCACCCTGTTGCTTGCCAGAAGGCCACCTCCCCATGACATCGATTCAATCGGTGTACGATCTGTATCGCAAGCTGCGCCGTGAAGGGATGGTGCCGGGCGGTGCGCTTGAATTTGTGCGCGAAGATATCGCCCATCTGAGCAGCACGCACCGCACCGAGCTGGTGAAGATGGTGCGCGACTGGGAAGCGCGGCATCAGGGCGCGGGGGCCAGCCTGCGCGAGCTGAAACCGGAGCCGCCCCGTATCGACAACGGGCTGATCGCCCACGATCCCCTGTATGAATCGCCCGACTCTACCAGTCGGCTGGATACACCTGATCCGCAGCTGGACACCGCCTTCTTTGGCTCGAAGTCCACGCTCATCCTGATTGTAAAAGGCACCAACGCGGCCTATCGCCTACAACCGCAGCTGCTCGACCACGACGCGGTCATCGGCCGCTCGGCCGACACCTTCGCCGTGCTGCCGGATATCGACCTGCTGGGCCAGCAGGGCGCGCAGAAAGGCGTCTCACGCGGGCACGCCGCCATCCGCTTCGACAAAAAACGCTCGATGCTGCATGTGGTCGACCTGGACAGCGCCAACGGCACCTTTATCAATAATCTGAGGCTGTATCCGCAGGAAGTGCGGGCGCTGCGCCACGGCGACGAGCTGCGCCTGGGCCGCCTGAATATGCAGGTGTATTTCCAGCATTAGGCATGTCGAGGCAGCGCGTCAGCCGCCTGAGTCGCCATACTCGCCCGTCTCGCTTTTCCAGCGCAGGAAGCGGGCCGGATTGCCGATGACGACCGCGCCCGGCTCGACATCATGCGTGACCACGCTGCCCGCGCCCACCAGCGCGCCCGCGCCGATGCGCACGCCCGGCAGCAGCGTCACATTCGCGCCGATGATCGCCCCGCGCTCGATGTGCGCGCCCTGAAGCGACGTTTTCACGCGTTTGCTGACGGGATAGCGCGCATTCGTCACCGTGACGCCAGGCCCCAGCCAGCAGCCATCCTCCAGCACCGAATATTCCGGCACAAACACGCGGCTGTGCAGGCGCACGCCGTCGCCAATCGTGACATGATGCTCGACGATGCTGCCGGTGCCGATGCTGAAATTCAGGCCGATGGTATTATGCTCGCGGATGGTGACATGATGCCCGGTTTGCAGCCCCGCGCCAATCGTGTTGCCCGCGTAGATGACTGTGTGCGAGCGCACTACCGCGCCAGCGCCCAGCGTCAGCGCCAGCGAACCGGGCGTCTCGCCGCGCGGGGGCTGGCCCAGAATCACAAACGGGTCAATCTGCGCGTCGACGGGCAGGCTGACATTCGGGTAAATCTGCGTCAGCGCGGGGTGGTCGGTCATCTTTAGGTTTCCCTGATGTTTTACTCATGCGTCATTCAGCGTGGCGGCCGATACTGATTTTCAACCAAGAACAACTAAATCTCTCCCTCCCTCTTTGAAGAAGCCGACGTCAAAACCTGTGTCGGCTTTTTCGTTTATGAGGGGATGAAGACTACAGTTTGTAGAGAAATTCACTACAAATGGTAGACTATTTTATCAAAGCAAGATAGGATTAGAACAAAAGTTCTTAATCATAATCTTAGACTTTATGGTAAGTCAAAGCGAGTGGGGAAAATGAACAAGCAATTTAAAACCGTTCGCAAGCGCGGCATTGAATGGACGGATTTCACATGGAATCCTGTTGCTGGTTGTAAACATTCATGTCGATGGACGATGCCAGATGGGTCGATTGCCGAGTGCTATGCGGAAACCGTGGCTGAACGAGTTGCCCAGGCAGCCTATCCCCATGGATTTGAACACCACTACTGGAGACCAGAAATTCTTGATGAGCCGCTCAAAATCAAGGCGCAGTCCAAGATTTTTCTGGATAGTATGAGCGACCTTATGGGTCACTGGGTACCTGCTGAAGAAATAGAGCGGGTATTTGATATCTGCCGTCAGGCGCACTGGCATTCATTTCAGTTGTTGACCAAAAACGCCCCTCGTCTTTTGGAATTTGATATCCCTGAGAATGTGTGGGTTGGCGTGAGCGCCCCACCATCTTTCATGTTTGGAAAGCCGTTAAGTGCAGACCAACAGAAACGCATGGTAAAGAGGCAACTGGAGGTTCTGCGAAACATTCGCGTACCGATCCGATGGATGAGCATTGAGCCATTGAGTTTCAATATCGCCCCGCTTTTGGTTGACAGTCCTTTGGAATGGGCTGTGATAGGCGCAGCCACGAATGGCCCAAAGACATATCAACCAGAGCGCGACTGGGTATTGAATGCCCTAAAAGTACTTAAAGCTCAAGGGACCAAGATCTTCTTCAAGGGAAATCTTGACTGGCCGCTGGATAAGTGGTTAGAAGACTTCCCGGACAAACCTATTCAAATCCCGGCAGTCTCGGTGGTTTAGTAGAATCCGCAGCGTTCTTCCAAAATTTGTTTCCAAGAGGATGCTTGCTGGCAAAGATCATCGTATATAACTCTGCGTTCTTGGAATTCCGTACTCGCACTTCCTCACCAGGAATTTCTGGATCTTCGATAATCGTATATCCAAATCCCCGAAGTCTACTCAAGTAGAGATCAACCATGGCTCGAGTTGACTTCAAATCAATTTCTCTCCAATTTGGAGTTCCAAAAAATGCATCCAGTTTATCTGGGTGCTGTAGTGACCTTTTAACACCGCTCGAAGAAAAATTGATGATCAAATCCATTCTTCTGACGTCAGCCAAAAGTTGAATTGTTGACCAATTGATTTCCAAACCTTCTGGATCTAAGAACGCAATGTTCAATGAATACTTACCACGATTTGGCAAAACATCAATCATTTTGCCAGCCACATCATTTACATCCTCTCTAAAGATCCTTACCCTATCGGCGATAGGGCTTGCCTGCACTCGTTGTTTCAAGCTTTCACTTAGTTTTTTCTTGTCTTCGTTAAACAAGAGCAATGTAGGAGGATTGGGTAAATTCAAAGCAATCAGTGGGCTACCGAGCACAATCTCTGAGCCTATCTTATTTTTTCCAGGTCCTGCTTGTAGGTCTAAGTAGCAAATATCCCGAAATTTTCCTTTAGTCGCAGTTATAGCTTGCTGCAAATAGTAATTGACGCTTTTTAGCTTCTGTTTTGCATAAGGTTGAGAATCGCGATATTCCAATCCATCTTCCACAGGAGCTAAAAGTCGATCTGATTCCATGATATTTTTTCTCAGTGAAAGGTACTTAGAAATAATAGCATGTTCAGACTCATTATTACATAAACGTTTCCGCCCATGTCTCTAACGTGAGCAGGCGGAAGACGACCTCGACCTGCGGGGCGCGGCCGCTGAAATGGCCATCGAGCAGCTCGTCCAGCGTGCGCGTGTTCAGGTAGCGGCGCACAAACGCCGACGGGTCACGCAGGCGGGCCTGAATGCGCCCGGCCAGTTCGTCGGCAAACCAGCCCAGAATCGGCGTGGAAAACGGCTGCTTTGGGCGCTCCAGCGCGAACGCGGGCAGCAGCGGGCGCATGGCCTCGCGCAGCACGTATTTATTGCTGGTCATGCGCAGGTCCGGCGGGATGACCGCCGCGAAGTCGAGCAGATGCGGGTCGAAGAACGGCACCCGCGCTTCCAGGCTGTGCGCCATCGTCACCTTGTCGCAGTTCAGCAGCGCGTTGCCCGTCAGCCAGGTATTGATGACCAGCGCCTGCGCGGTGTCGCTGCCGTTGCGGCGCAGGCTGCGCGCGATAATCTCGTCGTAGGTGGTCGACTTGTAGCCATGCGCGGTGGCCGCCTTCAGCGCCGAGTTATACAGGCGGCGGCGCAGCGCATCGCTGAACACCATGCCGTCAAACGACTGCGAACGCAGCAGCGCCTCGTTCAGCGGCAGCAGGCGATGGCGGATGCGTGGCAGCACAGTGGGCAGTGCGCCCAGACCGCGATAACGTTTGAAGGCGGGATAATACGATTCCAGGCGGCCCAACCCGTGCGCCAGCGACCGCGCCGCCGCAGAGCGACTCGATTTGGCATGCTCGGCCATGATGCGGGCGATCAGCCGGTGGTTGCTGTAGCCGGCAAACAGCTCGTCCCCGCCCAGGCCGGTCAGCACGACTTTGACGTGTTTGGCGGTTTCCTCGCTCAGCAGCATCAGCGAAATGGCCGATGAATTCGCGTTCGGCTCGTCGTGATGATAGACGTAGCGCTGGAAGCCGTCCCACCAGTCCTCGGCCGTGATGACACGCTCGTGATGGTCGGCGCCAAAATGCCCGGCGATGCGGCGCGCCTGAGCCAGCTCATTGTCCGGCGTGCTGGAGTTATAGCCCACGGTGAAGGTCTTGACGCGCTCGCCCACCGCCCCGCCCGCCTCGGCAGACATCAGACTGAGCATGGCGGCCGAGTCGATGCCGCCGCTCAGAAACAGGCCCAACGGCACATCGCTGCGCAGATGCAGGCGCACGCTCTCGCGGATGCGCTCACGCGTCTGCTCGATCACCGCCGCGTCGTCCAGGCGCGTATGCCCGGCCACGCCCTCGCCAAAGCCCCAGTAGCGTTCCTGGCGCACACTGCCGCGCACGATATGCAGAAAGTGGCCGGGCATCAGGCGGCGCACGCCCTGAAAGATTGTCTGCTCGCCCAGCATGTAGCCAAACGAGAGATACGTATCCAGCACATCCAGGTTGAGTTCGGGCCGGAAGGCCGGGTCCGCCAGGAAGCACTTGATCTCGCTGGCGAACGAGAGCAGACCGTCATGTTCCCACAGATACAACGGCTTCATGCCGATATGGTCGACCGCCAGCAGCGTGGTGTCTTCCGGCGCATCATACAGCGCGAACGCATACATGCCGCGCAGCGACGCGAAGAAGTCGGTGCCGTGCTGCTCATACGAGTGGATCAGCGTCTCGCCGTCGCCCTGCGTGCGGAAGCGATGCCCGCCTTCCAGCGCGGCGCGCAGCTCGCGGTAGTTATAGATTTCGCCGTTGAAGACCAGCGCGAGGCGTTCGTTCTCGTTATACAGCGGCTGGTCGCTGCCAGCCACGTCGATGATGCTGAGGCGGCGCATGCCCATCGCCATATTGCGCGCAGCATAAAAGCCATCGCCATCCGGCCCGCGATGGGTGATGCGCTCGGTCATCGCCCGCACCACCGTCAGGTCGGCACGTTCCTGTCCGCGCAAATCAAGGATGCCGCAAATCCCGCACATACCCGCTTCACCATTTCATGCAGACACACAAGCCCGCGATTATACCATCTGCCCGACGCGCCGCCCGCACGCGCAGGCCGCCGGAAAGTGGGCGTCCGCTGCGCGGTTCCGTAGGTGAATCGTATGAACTAAATCTAAAACTGGACGTTTCGATATGATAAACTGGCACGATCATCAGCCCACGAATAGCATAGTGAATGAGGGAGCGAGACGCACGTATGAAGACTGTTCAACGTCGCCTCACAGCGGTATTTATCACAGCAATCGCGCTGTCCGGCGTCAGCATGGCCGCCGCGCAAACCACCACAGATGTCGAATTTCTGTATGACAACGACCACACCGTCGGCTATCTGGCCTGTTCCGATATCCTGGAGACGGGCTTTATCCCGGATGCAGACTGCGCCCGCGTGATGGCCTCGCAGCCAGAGCCGAGCGTGGTGGAAGTGCCGCTGGACCTGCAAACCCTGAACAGCTACAGCTACTGGCGCGTGGTGACCGAGGGAGAAGCAAGCGTATTCGAAGTGCCGGATGGCAACGTGCTGCGCACCATCGAGCCAGGATTTAACTTTGTCATCGCCACCGATATCAACAGCAATCCGGGCTGGATCGGCGTGCAGGGCGGCGGCTGGATGCGCGAAAGCGATATCCAGTATGTGCCCGCGTCGTATTTCGCCGGGGTGCAGGTGCTGAACGCGCTGGAACAGCCGTTTGGCTGGGTGATGTTTGACCTGTACCCGGCCAGCGTTCCGGGCGGTCAGCAGGATGTGGACACCCAGCGCCTGATGCGCAAGTATGACCGCTTCAACGTGTTCGCCTCAATCGAAGACACCGCCGGCGTCACCTGGTACATGATTGGCGAGAACGAGTGGGTGGAACAGCGCTGGGTCGCCGTGGCCAAGCCGATCGAACGGCCAGAAAATGTGACCGGCCGCTGGATCGCCGTCGACCTGTACGAACAGACCCTGATCGCCTACGAGAACGATACCCCCGTATACGCGACGCTGGTGGCCACCGGCCTGCCGCAGACCGATACCCCGCCGGGCCTGTATGAGGTGTGGGCGCGCCTCCCGCGTGACCCGATGAGCGGTGCGGCGGGCTCCCCGCGCTCGTATGCGCTGCAGGATGTGCCGTGGGTGATGTACTTCAACGATGGCATCAGCCTGCATGGCACCTACTGGCACGAGGGTTTTGGCTATCGCCGCAGCCGCGGCTGTGTCAACCTCAGCATCAGCGATGCGCGCTACCTGTATGACTGGGTCGGCGCCAATCCGGTGAACGAAGAAGGTGTGCCGGAGACCTATGTGTACGTGTATTCCAGCGGCATCTACGGCCAGTTTGGCATCTCGCAGGGCTAAACAGCCGCACCAACAGCAACATTTTCAGGCGGACGCTCCCATGGGGCGTCCGTTTTTTGTAGGCGTGGGCTGGGTGGCCCGCGGGCGCGTCGCGACGCGCCCTGGTGCTTTTCAGACCAACTACTGTGTATGTTCATACTCGCCCGCAACAAAAAAGGCCGCCCCGGATACCGGGGCGGCCTTTGTCATGTCATGAACGGGACGATTTACAGCGCGTCGTAGCCGGGGCCCTTGGCGAAGAAATCGTAGTTCGGCTGGATGTCGATGGTCAGGTCGATCACTTCGCCGCCAGCAGAGGCCACTTCTACCTTGCTGTCAAACGGGATGCGCTTCTGGCCAGCCGCCATGGTGTACGACGCCGGCACTTCTTCCTGGATGAAGATCGCTTCAAACGGGCATTCCGGCACGCATGCGCCGCAGTCGATGCAGGTATCCGGATCGATAAAATACCAGGGCCATTCGTTTTCCGGCTGGCCGGGGACAATGCATTCTACCGGGCACACCTGCACGCAGGCGCCGTCGCGCAGACACAGGCTGGTGATAATATGGGTCATGAGCAGTACTCCATATGAATCATTATCGGACAATGCCGCTCACGTTGCCGCGAGCATGAAACTTTGCTGGCATCATATCACGTGAGTGTAACACGCGTTAACCCGTGTGTCTGGAACTTTTGTTGGATTTGAAGATCAGATTTAGCCTGCGCAGGATGAGTGTTTCACCCGGGTTGCTTATTTTTTCACACAGGTTAACTTTTGCGGCAGTTCGTTGGTCTCGGCCAGCGTCAGCAGGCCATCGAGGTCGGCGGCCGCGTAATAACGCCCCTGCTTGCGCAGCAGGCCGGCGGTCATCAGGCTGCGCAGCGCACGCCCCACCACCTCGCGGGTCGTGCCCAGGATGCTGGCCATATCTTCCTGCGAAAGATGGCTGGGCGCCTCGCAGATGTGCTGGCCATACGCGCTCTGGTGCAGGAACAGCTTGGCCAGGCGGCCGGGAATCGTGCGGAAGGTCATGTCTTCCAGGCGCTCCAGCGTGTCGCGGTTGATATGCGCGAGGATTTTGAGCGCGTTGCCCATCACGACCGACTCGCTGCTCATCAGCGCGCGCAGGCTGCCATGTGACAGCGTGAAGGCCACACAGTCGGTCACCGCGAGGGCATTCAGCGGGTTTGGGCCGCCATCCACCGCCGCGACTTCATTGAAGGCGGCCGGGGCGCGCAGCAGGCTGAGCGTGTGCAGTCGGCCTTCCGGGTTGGCGCGGTACAGGCGCACCATGCCATCCGACAGTGCGAAATAACCGGCGCTGGCCTCGCCCTCGCGGAACAGAAATGAGCCAGCCGGATACACATGGCGGCGCGCCGACGCGATCACCGGCGTGAGCTGCACGGCATCCAGCCCGGTGAATAATTCCAGTTGCGACCAGTTGATGACTTGCACGGCCAACACGTACCGTCCCTGCGAAAATCTAGCGCGGCAGCAGCAGCGCGAGGGCAATTTCCAGCACGACCAGCCCGCCAGCCAGCAGGAACATGCCGCGCGTGTCGCTGATCACATGCTGATAGTCACGCTTCAGGTCATCAATCGTGACTTCGCGCGTGGGGTTGTGCAGCAGCTCGGCAATTTCCTCGGCACTGAGTTTTGTCGTTATGGCTTTAGCGCGCACCTTGCCCGCCATCAGCCGGTCGCGGTCACGGCGTTCGGCCGCAGACAGGATCGTATACGGATTGGTGATGCCGGGTTTTTCATTCTTTTTGGCGGCGCGGCGTTCGCTGGCAGAACGGCGGCGTGGCGGCTGGTCGGTCATAACAATCCCTTAGGCGATACGATTGGCATACACGATGATGCGTTCGGTGTTCACACGGTACGGATAGCACGAAATCAGCGTCGCCGTCGCGCCACCACGGGTGGCCAGCACGCTGACATCGTTCGGCGCGACCGTGAAGATGTCGGTGATTTCGTAGGTATAGGTGGTCGTCTGCGTCTGAATCTGGAAGTTGTCGCCGGCCTGAAGCTGATCCAGATGGCGGAACAGCTCACCATACACGTCGTTGTGCGCGGCCAGCACCACATTGCCCACATCGTCGCCGGGGTCTGCCCCGTTGACCAGCTGGCCGACGCCCTGGCGCAGCGCCTCCAGGTCCACCCCCTGCACGATCGTCTGATTAATCTCCAGCCGCGGGATAATCAGGCTGACGGCGGTTTCGTTGGTGGGCTGCGGGCGCGCCACCACCGGCCGGATCCACTGGCTTTCGACCAGCGGCAGCAGGTGCGCTGGCACTTCGTCATAGTTGAACAGCAGCTGGCCGGATTCGGTCACGATATGGCCGCCGGGCAGCACAGCATTTTCCAGGCTCAGGCTGGGCGTGGGCTGTAAGGTGGGAATACCGGCGCGGCGCTGTTCTTCAAACAGTTCCTGCGCGTTGGCGGTTTCCTGCTCCAGCGTGCGTGTCTGCGTGAATAACTGATAGCCGATCAGCACCAGGCCCAGCACGGCGGCGATTTCGATCAGCGTCAGCAGCGCGTCGTACCAGCGACTGCGCTTTTTGCGCGGCTTGGCGGGTGCAGACGCCTGAACCTGCGCAGCGGTTGCGCCCGGACGAGGCGCGCGCGGCCTGGGCGGCGGGGGCGGCGCTTCTTCAAAGGCGGCCTCGCGTGCGACCGCGGTTGACGACATACCGGCAGCCATCAGCGGGGCGGGCATATCGCCCTGCGTCTGCTGAAGCAGCGCCTCCAGCGCGGGCACGGTCTTGCCGGTGTTGGCCGGGGATTCCGGGGCATAATCGCCCTCCCCGTCAATCTCCACCACACCGCGTCCGCTGCGCTGGGCACGGTTCTGCGCGGCCTGGCGCGCCTCCAGGCGCTTCTGCGCCAGCAGACGCTCCAGTTCTTCTACACTTAATTCTTCGGGAGAACGTTTGTCACGCACAGCGGCGACCTCTTTTTGCAGGGACCTATCTGGACGATCAGCGCGCCTTGCTCACCACAGCGAAGACTTCACGCTCAAAAAACCAGCGCAGCGGCGGCGTCTTGAACAGGAAGCCGCGCAGGTTGTCGATCACGACACCTTCCCCGCCATGCTGGGGCGGGCTTTCCAGCCACACCTTGCCGCGGAAACCGGCCCTGCCCAGCGTGCGCCGCATGCTCCACATGCTCTGTTCGTTGACATGCACATGCTCGTTGACTTCAACCAGGAAGTTGCGCGGGTTTTTGGGGTATTTGGCGCCCTGGCCCATCGCGGTGCGGATAGCGCGCACCACCGGGTAGGCATACTTGTCATACCACACGTTAGGGGCCGTGTGCACGATGAACAGGCCATCGTCTTTCAGCACACGATTGACTTCTTTGAGCGCGACATCCAGCTCCCACGGGTGCAAGTGCTCGACCACGTCGAACATCAGCACGCGGTCGAAAAACCGATCGGGGAACGGGAGCTGCTTGGCGTCAGCCTGGGCGACATCGGTCTTGCCGGGCGCGGTGCCGTCGATGCCCTCGACGACCTGCTGCGACATATTGACCGCCACCAGCGCGTAGTCGATACCAAACGCATCCGCGCCGCGCGCGGCCGCGTGGCGCAAAATCTCGCCACGGCCACAGCCCACATCGAGGATGGTCATGCCCGGCTCGACCTTCGCCAGGGAGAAAGCGGATGCCAGCCGTCGGGACAGCTGCTGGCCTTCGCTGGTATTGAATTCGTCGTATCCTTCGCAGGCGGTGCGGAAATAGGCCTCATCGTACAGCGACGACGACACAGCCTGCTGCGGTTCATTTCGTTTTTGCATCGAATCTCACTACAGTGCGTGCTATAGTCATGAATGATACTCCAATGCGCCGCTTCTCATCAAGCAGGGAAGCATCAGCGCAGGGAAAACGCCTCAGCAAAACGAGTTTCAGAGGAACCAGATGACTACGTTAAACCAGACGGTGACGCCGCCTTCGCAGGAGAGCAGCGTCAGCAGGACGGGCGTCATGAAGGCGGTACTGGCGCTGTTGGGAATCATTGGCGTGCTGCTGGCACTCGTGCACTGGGGCGGCACCGCCACGCCGGGGCCCCTGTTCGCCATCGGTGTCGGCGTGCTAATCGCCATTCTGCTCGGCTTTGGCGGCCTGACCTGGTATCTGTATCTCAGCCCGATGCCGGCCAACCAGCGCGTGAAGGCGGCAGCCGGCGCACAGGCAGCCAAACAGCTCGTCATCGTGCTCACGCTGATCGCCGGGATGCTGTTCCTGGTCGGCCTGAGCTGGGACGAAAACTGGCACCGCCAGTTTGGCGTGGGCGATGTGATTGACGATTTCTGGTGGCGGCCGCATCTGATGATGTACGGCTCCATCGGCCTGATGGCGCTGTTCGCGTTTGGCGGCATCCTGGTCGTGATGCGCGGGCGTGGCTCGCTGCGCCAGCGTTTCCGCCGCGAGCCCCAACTGGGCATCCTGACGCTGGCCTGTGGTTATATGGCCCTCACCGCGCCAATTGACCCGATCTGGCATCGCATTTATGGCCTGGATATCACCGCGTGGAGCCTGCCGCACCTGTCGCTGGCGATCGGCATGGGCATCATCATGCTGTCGGGCGCGGCGGTGCAGCTCAGCCTGGTGAAACGCGACTCTTGGCAATTTATGGGCGGGCTGGGCTGGCGCGAAATCATCGCCTTCCTGTTCCTGATGATGGCGCTGATGGTGCAGTTTCAGGTGTTCACGCTGGAATGGGATGGCATCGACAGCCTGGCCGGGCTGGGCAGCAGCAGCCCTAACGGCTTCTGGAGCCGCCCGGAATGGATTTTCCCGGTCGTCGTCATCATGTGCACCATCCTGATTGGGCAGGTGGCGATTCAGACCACCCGCCGCATCGGCACCGGCACGGTCGTCGGCGTGGGCGCGCTGCTGCTGCGCCAGGTCGTGCTGAACGTGTTCGGCTCCGGCGAGTATGGCATGTCGGCCACCGCGCATATCCTGTCAGTGACGCCGCTGATCGCGCTGGATGTTGTGTATGCGCTGCGCTACAAACAGGCCAGCCAGACCAGCTCGCTGGTGCTGGCCAACCTGGGCGCGGGCATCGCCATGTGCGTCATCTCGATCCCGCTGATCCCGACGCTGATTATCTATCCGCGCCTGAACGCCGACACCCTGCCCGCCATGATTGTGGGCACGCTGATTTTCGCGCTGGGCACGGGCTGGCTGGGTGCGAAAATCGGCGTCTTCCTGGGCAGCTTCCAGCCTGATGCGTCGCAGCAATCCGCGCCAGCCGACGAGCGCCGCACCATGCTGGTCGGGCTGGGCGCGCTGTTTGCGGCGGTGGCATTTATCATCTACTTTATAGGTACAGCGACACCGCCAGTCATCTAGCCACAACCCGGCAGCACGCATCGCACTTTAGCGCAGAAACGAGCAGCGCGCGCACATGAATGAACTGCAGAATCTCACAGGAAGAACGCTGGGCAAATATGAGCTGCGCGCGATGCTCAATCGCGGCGGCATGGGCGCTGTCTATAAAGGCTTCCAGTCTGACCTGGGGCGCGAGGTGGCGGTGAAAGTGCTGCCGCCCGCGCTGGCGTCTGAGGCCAATTATCTGGAGCGTTTCAACCGCGAGGCCAAGACAGCCGCCTCGCTGGAGCATCCGCACATCGTGCCGGTCTACGACTTCGGCGTGGACCACGACATCAGCTATGTCGTCATGCGCCTGCTGACCGGCGGCTCGCTGACCGACCGGCTGGTCAAGCTGCCGCCGCTGGGGCTGGACGAAATCAACAGCCTGCTGCGCCAGCTATGCGATGCGCTAGACTATGCGCACAGCCGCGGCGTCGTGCACCGCGATATCAAGCCCAGCAATGTGATGTTCGACCAGCGCAAGAGCGCGTACCTGGTGGACTTCGGCATCGCCAAGCTGGTGCAGAGCACCACCCAGCTCACCAGCGACAACACGTTCGTGGGCACGCCCGCCTATATGGCGCCCGAGCAGTGGAAGAACGAAAAAGACCGCATCTCGCAGGCGACCGACCAGTATGCGCTGGCGGCGATGATCTATCAGCTCCTCAGCGGCACGCCGCCGTTTGAGGGCGACACGCCGTACTCGATGATGCACGGGCATCTGACGCAGCCGCCGACGCCGCTGTTCATCCGCCGCGAGGGGATTCCCCAGGCGATCAGCGCGGTCGTCGAACGCGGGCTGTCCAAGCTGCCGGAAGAACGCTATCCGTCGTGCGGGGATTTCGCCAACGCATTTTCCGCCGCAGTCAACGGCACACCCGCATCAGCCGTCAGCGCCCCTGCGTCCGCGCTGCCAGCCGCCACCCCGGCAGATGTGAATCAGCGCACCACACCCGCCAACAGCCCCACCCCGACCGCGAAACAGTCTGGCAACGCGACAGCCCTGGGCGGACAAGGCGCAGGCGCGACGCGCAGCCCGCAGCAGACCACGCCCGTCGTGGTAGAGCAGCCGAAACGTTCATCGCTGCCGCTGGTGCTGGGCGGCGCAGTGGCCGCCATCGTGCTGATTGTGGTCGTGATCGCGCTGCTGAGCGGGGCCAGTCAGGAACAGGCCCAGCAGACGCAGACCGCTGAAGCGCAGATCGCGCTGGCGCTGTCCGCCAACCTGACCAGCACACAAGTCGCGTCTGTCGCCACTGACGCCGCCGCGACGCTGGCTGCCCAGCCCACCATTGAGCCTACTGTCGACCCGGCGACGCTGGACAGCGACGACGATGGCCTGAACGACGCGCAGGAACTGCGCACGGGCACAGACCCATCCGTGGCCGATACCGACGATGACGGACTGGCAGATGGCGAAGAAGTCTCGGTGCTGCGCACGAATCCGCTGGTGATTGACAGTGACGGCGATGGCACGCTGGACGGTGAAGACCCTGATCCGCTGAATCCGCCGACCGACGTGCCCACCTCCACGCCCACGGACGAACCGACAGACGAACCCAGCGCGACGCCAACAAATGAGCCGACGACCGAGCCCACGCAGGAACCGACCCCGGATGTCGTCGCGCTGGCCAATACCCCGGCCGCCAATGACACGGCCTTTGTGTCGCAGACAGCGGCCAGCTCATACGAGACAGCCATCAGGCTGATGGGTAACGGCGACTGGGAACAGGCACGCGAAGAACTGACGCGCGCCATCGAAGACGGCGAATACAACGACAACGTGACCGCCGAGCTGTATTTCCAGCGCGCTATGGCAAGCTGGTCGCTGGATGATCCTGAATCTGCTCTCGAAGACCTGAGTTATGCCGCCGGCCGCGACCCCAGCCGGCTGGATGTGTGGAATGCCCGTGGCCAGGTCAATTATCAGCTTGAAAACTACACTGATGCCATTAACGATATGGCCAACGCGCTGGCTGGTAATCCAAATGACGGCGTCGCCCACCTGATTACAGCGCGCTCGTATCTCTCGCTGGGCAATCTGGAAGCGGCGGTCGAGTCGTACACGCTGGCGCATGATTCCGGCGATGAAAATGTCGACAATGCCTGGACCCATGCCGAGCGCGGCTATACCTATGAGCAGCTGGGCGATTTCGCGTCAGCCGAAAGTGACTTCACTGCGGCCATCGACGAGGGACTGGAAGACGCCAGCGTGTATGCGTCGCGTGCCGAGGCGCGCATCATCCTGAATGACGGGCTGACCGAAGGGGCTGTCGAAGATCTGCTGACGGCATCCTCACTCGATGGCGAAAATCCCTACTACTTCCGCCGCCTGGGTGAAATTTATGACGACGCGGGCGATTCGGTCACGGCGCAGGTGTATTACCAGATTTACGTCGACCTGGGCGGTGATTCAGAGCTGCAGCGCATCGAGCAGCGCCTGGCCGAAATCATGGGCGAAATAGACCCCAGCCTGACCTACAACTCGCAGGACGTGGCCGCCTCGCATTTCCAGTGGTATTTGCAGGGCGAGGAACGCCGCATCACGCCGCAGTCGCCCGATGTCTCGCTGGCGAGGCTGCCGCGCGCGCTGACGAGCCGCTTCCGCAGCGCCATGAGCGACCTGGAGAATGGCCGTTACCGGCAGGCCGTGAGTGGACTTGAAGAACTGACCGAAAATCTGAACGAGGATCCGCCAGTAGAGAATTACCCACTGGTGGCCGAGCTGTATTTCAACCTGGGCCGCGCAAAATTCGGTCTGGAAGATTGGGAAGGCGCGCATGAGGCCTTCACGACGGCGACCAGCTATGTGTATGACCGCCCGGATATCCTGGAATGGCGCGGCATCACCGGCCTGATGCTGGCGCTGTCTGACGCGGCCAATGCATCGTATAACCAGCTGGCTGTCGATGACCTGGAAGCGGCGATTCAGTATGCCGAAGACACCGACATCGCGAGCTATGAGTTCAGCCTGCTGCTGGCGCAGCTGGGCGGGGCGCAGGTGCGCGCAGGCCTGTATCTGGAAGCGGCGGAGACGTATGCACGCGCCGCCGATGAGGACGACCCGTTTGACCTGTTCGCGCTGCATATCTCGCGGGGCGAGGCCTTCCTGCTGGCTGGCGAAGACTATGCCGAAGATGCGCTCGACGCGTTCCAGGACGCCGAAGAGGTGTGGGCCGAAAGCCAGTATGTCGCCCGCCGCATAGGGGACATCTACTACGAATATCTGGATGAGATGGATCGCGCCGCCGATAAATACCGCCTGTATTTTGAGCTGGGCGGCAGCGAAAACTGGGACGCGGCACAGGTGCAGGCGCGCCTGGACAACCTGGAGGCGCAGGGCTTTTGATCGGGCCAGACAACCGGGCGGGCGCGATGCGGGTGCTGATGATCAGCTTTGACCCGCATCTGGCCGCGCCTGAAGCAAATGATGCCATCCGCCGTCACGCCGAATACGCGGCGGCGGCAGGCGAACTGACCATCCTCGTGCATACGCGTGCAGGACGCCCTGTCATCGAACGGCACGAGGGCGGCCTGCACATCCTGCCGACGCGCTCGCGCTCTCCGCTGACCTTTGTCACGGATGTGCTGCGGCTGGCGCGCATGCTGAATTTCACGCCCGATGTGATCGTCGCGCAGGACCTGTATCTGACCGGGCTGGCCGGCTGGCTGCTCAAACGACGCCTGCGCGCGCCGCTGCTGCTGCAGGATCACAGCCTCGTATTTGACAATCCGGCGCTGCTGAAAGAAAAGCCGCTGCGTAACCGGGCGCTGGTGGCGCTGGCATCGTATGTGGTGCGCCGGGCCGACCGCATCCGTTCGGTCAGCCAGGAAAGCCTGGAGAGCATCGCCCGGCGGGGGATCGCGCGCGAGCGCATCGATGTGCTGCCGCTGGCCACCGCGTCGCCCGAATTTGCTGAACGGGTGCCGCCGGACGAGCTGGCAACGCTGCGCGACAGGCTGGGCATCCCGGCGGACGCGAAAGTCGTGCTGTGGGTGGGGCGGCCAGTGCCGTTGAAGCGGCTGCCGCTGCTGCTGGAAAGTTTCTCCCGCGTGCTGCAATCGGTGCCGGAAGCACGCCTGCTGCTCGTGGGCGATATGACGACAGCGCGTGAGGCATTGACCGCGCAGGTGCAGGCGCTGGGGCTGGAAAAGCGCGTCATCCTGCACGGTCAGGTGCCGCATGAGCAGCTTCGTGCGTATTATCAGCTCGCGGACGCCTATGCGCTGACCAGCACCTACGAGGGCATGCCACGCGTGCTGGTGGAGGCGGCCGCCTCGCGCCTGCCGTGCGTCGCCACCGGGATGGGCGGCATTTCCGCCATTTTGAAACACGGCGAAAACGGCTTTTATGTGCCCGAAAGCGACGATACCGCCCGCGACGTGGCCGCCCGGCTGGTCATGCTGCTGCACGATGCCGATATGGCGCGGCGCATGGGCGAGGCCGGCTATCAGCGCGCCATGCGCGATTTCAGCACGGCGGGCTATGCCGAGAAATTCGTCACGCTGTGGCGCAAGACCGCGCAAAGCCGACCATGAGCAATCTGCTGCTGTTCAACCTGGCGATGGACGCCGACGACGATATGCTGGCTTTCACCACGACCTGGGCGAACCGGCTGGCCGCGCACTATGAGCGCGTGGATGTCATCACCATGCGCGCCGGGCGCATCGCCGCGGCGGACAATGTGCATGTGTGGTCGGTGGGCAAGGAAAAAGGCTTCAGCGAGGCGCGCCGAACGCTGGAATTTTACGGCATCCTGCTGCGCCTGCTGCGTGAACGGCGCTATCGGGCGTGCTTCGCGCACATGAACCTGCATTTCGCGGTGCTGGCCGGGCCGATCCTGAACCTGGCGCGGGTGCCGCTGACGCTGTGGTATGTGCATCGCAGCCGCCACTGGACCGCCCGCGTCGCGCCGTGGTTTGCCCGCGCCGTGGCCACCAGCGTGCCCGACAGCTTCCCATTCCCGTCGCGCAAGGTACATGCTGTCGGCCATGCGGTCGACACGGATTTCTTCATTCCGTCCGGCGACGGCGCGGGCACTCTAATCAGCTATGTGGCGCGGGTGATGCCGATCAAGCACCACGGCACGCTCATCCGCGCGCTGGCCCGCCTGCCCGACGCGCAGGCTGTGTGCGTCGGCGGCGCGTCAGCAGAATACGCGGGCTGGCAGGCGGAATTAGAGGCGCTGGCCGACAAACTCGGCGTCGCCGGACGCGTGCGCTTTGCCGGGCCGCAGCCGCCTGATAGCGTGCTGGCGGCGCACCGGTCCGCTGCGTTCAGCGTCAACCTCAGCCCAGCGGGCCTGTTCGACAAGTCGGCGCTGGAGGCGATGGCGTGCGCGCTGCCCACGGTCGTCAGCAATCCGGCGTTTTTGCCCGCGCTGGGTGCGGACGCCCCGGCCCTGCTGATCAGCTCCCCGGACGATGATGCCGCGCTGGCCGACAAACTCGGCGCGCTGCTGGCCCTGCCGGCAGACGCACGACGAGCGATGGGCCTGCGCCTGCGCGACGCGGTCGTACGCGATTTCAGCCTGCACAGCCTGATACCCCGGCTGGTGCAACTGATCGAGCACGGCCATCTGAACGAAAGCGATGCCCCTTGAAACTGCTCTATCTGGCCAATATCCGCCTGCCGACTGAAAAAGCCCACGGCCTGCAAATCATGCAGAACTGCGAAGCCTTTGCCGAAAACGGCGCGGACGTGTCGCTGTGGGCCGCCCGACGCGTGAACACGCCCGACCTGCGCGGCCGTGACCCGTTTACGCATTACGGCGTGACGCGGACATTTCGCGTGCGTCGGCTGCCCTGCATCGACCTGCTGGCGCTGGCTGGCCCGACCGGGCGCATAGCACAGGCGTTATTCGCCCTGCAAACGCTGACGTATATCATCAGCGCGTGCGTCCTGGCGCTGTTCACCCGCGCTGACGCCTATTACAGCCGCGACGCGGTCACGCTGGCGGCGCTGTCCCCGCTGGCGCGTCTGCGCGGCGTCAGGCTGGCCTATGAAGCGCACAGCCTGTCCAAAGGCCGACAGCGGGCCTTGCAGATTTGGGTGGCGAAACGCGCGCACGTGTTCACCACGACAGGCAAGCTGACCGAGGAATTCATCACCGAAGGGGCACCCAAAGACCACGTGCATGTCGCGCATGACGGCTTCAGCCCGGCGCGCTTTGCCGGGCTGCCAGCACGTGCCCAGGCACGCGCGCGGGTCGGCTGGCCGGAAGATGCGTTCATCGTCGGGTATGTGGGGCGCTTGCAGACGCTGGATATCGATAAAGGGGCGGGGACGCTGATTCGGGCGATTGCCCAGGTGCCGGGCGTGCAGTTCGCGCTGGTGGGCGGCCCTGATGATGCGGCCGAAGCACTACGCGCAGAATGGGCGCAGCTGGGGCGCCCGGCGGAGCATTTCCGCTATGTGGGCCAGGTGCCAGCGGATCAGGTGCCTGGCTGGCTGGCGGCGTTTGACGTGGGCGCAATTCCGCTGCCCTTCACGACGCATTTCGCCTATTACGCCAGCCCGATGAAGCTGTTTGAATATCTGGCTGCCGGGGTCGCCGTGGTCGCCAGCGACCTGCCCAGCATGCGCGAGGTCGTGACCGAGGGCGAGACCGCGCTGCTGCATCCCCCGTCAGACACGGCGGCACTGGCGGCTGCCCTCGCCCGCCTGCATGACGATCGCGCCCTGCGCGCGCGCATCGCGGCGGCGGGAAAGCAGCTGGCCTATGCGCATTACACGTGGTCAGCGCGCACGCGGGACATCCTCAACATCCTGACCTGAGGCATCACGCGGCGGCGGTTGGTTGCTGGCGGCGCATACGGCCCGCGAGGGCCGCCAGGCCGATGCTTAGCACGTACAGCGCGAACAGCGGCACAGCCACCAGCATCAGGTTGAACGGGTCGACCGTGGGCGTGATGAGCGCGGCGGCCACGCAAATGCCGACGATGGCGATACGCCAGCCGCGAATCAGCCTGCGCGCTGTGACAAATCCCAGCACAGCCAGCAGAAAGGTGATCAGCGGCAGTTCGAAGGCAACGCCCATCCAGAAGATCAGCGTGGTCACGAAGCCCAGATACAGGTCGGCGGTCCATTCAGGCCGGAACAGCGTCGGCTGGAAGCCTTCCAAAAAGCCCAGCGCAGGCGGAATCAGCACAAACCAGGCAAACAGCGTGCCTGTCAGAAACAGGATGGTGATGGCGGGCAGAGCGCCCAGCACGATGCGTTTTTCGCCGCGTTTCAGCGCCGGGAGCACGAACATCAGCGCCTGATAGGTCAGGACCGGGCTGGCGAGAATCGCGCCGGCCATCAGCGCGACGCGGAAGTAGGCCACTACGCCGCTGGTCGGGCCCAGCACTGCAAACTCGCGGCCATAGGGTGCCTGAAGCGCCAGCAGCAAATCGCCAGTGAATACCAGTGCCAGGGCAGTCGCGGCGATCAGCGCCAGCGCAGCCTTGAACAGGCGGCGGCGCAGCTCGTCCAGATGCTCGAACAGGCCCATGCGCAGATGTTCGTCCTGGATGACTTGCGGTTGAAGCTGATTGTCCAGAGAGGCCATAACGCACCCCTTCCTCTCACGCCTGCTGGCGGATGATGTGACACTGATGCTCGACGAATTTTCAATGCAAATGGGATAGAGCTTTACAACTGCGGCGTGGTTTCCGTCTCGGCCACCGCGGGCATCGGACGGGTGTCGTCTTCCTTCAGCGCGGCATTAAACTCGCTGCTGATCTCGCGCATCGGCGCGGTAACAGGCGCGGCCGCCTGGGCCATGCGCGCCTTCAGCTGGTTTTGCAGCGTCGGGCCGGTGGGAAGCTTCATCGAGCGCGGCACTTTCACGTCCACGCCCGCGCTATCCAGCTCGGCCTGCAGCTTTTCGGCCGTCTCCGCCCACAGGCGGCGCGCCTGGCCTGCGTACTTGCCGGCGACATAGGCCCACTGAATCATCCGCTTCGGGCCGGCCACCACCAGCATGACCAGCACGATCAGGACCAGCTCGCCGCCACCAATGCCCAGAATATCCATAGCACACTTCCTTCAGGATTCGCTGGGGCTAGGACGAGACTTCGGCGCGCTTGTCGGTCGACGTGCTCTCGGTGTCAGCAGCCTTCACACCCTTGCGGAAATTCGCCACGGCCGAGCCAACCTCGCCGCCGATTTTGCCGATACGCCCGACGCCAAACAGCACGAGCACGATCACCAGGATGATAATCAGTTCAGTAGGTCCAAAGTTCATGAGGTTTTCCTCCACGGTTCACGGCGCGCCTGTGCGCGTCAGGGTCAATTTGCTTTCAGAGCATGAGATACAGCGCAGGGCGCGACAGGGTCATAGTCGCCGCGCCCCGCACAGGGGAAACTACATGGCTGCGTAGGGCAGCACGGTGGTGTCGTAGCCCAGCATCTCGGCTTCGGCACGGATGGCGGCGACTTCTTCGTCTGTCGGCGGGGCGACCGGGCCAACGAAGCCTTCGCCAGAGCCATCGAGGAACGCCTGCAGCACCGGCACGGCGTCAGACACGTTGGCGAAACCGAACTGCGCATACGACTGGTTGTTCGGCAGCAGCTGGCCAATTTCGCGGATGAACGCACGGTGTTCAGCTTCCACGGCGGCGATCTGCGCGGTCGTCACGGCGAAGGCGGGTGCACCGGCTTCTGCGAAGATACGGGTGGCGGCCAGGTACGCGCTGACGAAAGTGGTTTCGGCCAGCTCGGTGATGGTGGCGAACAGCGCACGGTCGCTGAACAGCGTCTCGGGGACATAGAACTCGGTCACGACCGGGGTCGCGCCCAGCGAGATCAGCAGGTCCAGGTGATCGCGTTCGCTGATGAAGGCAGCCTTCATGTAAGCGACTTCGCTCTCATCCAGGCCCAGCGCTTCGGCGCTGTTGATGGCGGCCAGGTAGTGGGTGCTGGCGAACAGCTCGGCGGTGGCAGCCAGATTGATGATCGTCTGGGTGTCATCGTTCTCGCCCATAGCTTCCTGGGCAAAGGCGCGGCTGAAACCGAACAGGCTGTTGAAACCAACGGTGGCGGCGCCAGCGGCGGCCATGCTGCCAGTGAGGAACGTACGGCGGGACAGATTCTTCATGGTGTTCTCCTTAGTATTGTGATGCAAACCAACCGGTTAAACAGAATTGCCCAACAAAGCCCTGCAAAGTGCGGGTGCCGGTTGTTCGTCCGGCTGACTGCTTTGTTGCAAGCTTCACAACAGCTTTCGACTGGCCTGCGCGATTTGGATTGAAAGTGGCGATTCTGCTCATGCAGCACTCATGAATCTGCTCATCGCACGGGAAAACAGGGGAATCTGGTCCGTGGTATACTCGATTGAATTCATCTGGAGAACGCACAGCGCACGCGTATGCAGCCACTCACCCCGGAGCAGGAAACAGCCCTGATGCGCCGCATCAGCGAACGCGATCAATCCGCGCTGGCCGAGTTTTATGACCAGTATGGCGCGCTGGTGTATGGCATGACGCTGCGGGTGCTGCAGGACAATACGCTGGCCGAAGAGGCCGCGCAGGATACGTTTCTCAAAGTGTGGCACCAGGCCGAGCGCTGGGATGCGTCGCGCGGGAAAGTGGTCTCGTGGCTGCTGACGATCGCGCGCTTCACCGCCATCGACCGCCTGCAAAAAGAAAAACGCCAGGCCCCGCCCTCCTCGGTCGATATTGACGAGATGCACGGCCTGGGCGAAACGGATGCACTGCTGGGCGGCGTGGCGGCGCTGGATGCCGAGGCGCTGCGCGAGCTGCTGCGCCAGCTTCCGCCAGAGCAGGTGCAGGCGATCGAGCTGGCCTATTTCCAGGGCCTGTCGCACAGCGAAATTGCGACCGCCACTGGACAGCCGTTAGGCACCGTGAAAAGCCGAATACGCGACGGCATGCGCGCTTTACGCGGCATGTGGCTGCGCGAATATGAATAATTTCCAAAGAAGTGGATGAATAGTCATCCAATTGGCCCATTATGGACGAAAGTACTAGTAGAACGATCTCATCCATAGCAGACACAGACAGAAAACCACAGGCAGCGGCATGACCACGGGGAACCAGACACAGTACACATCAGAATGCGACGAGCTGAGCGCTCTGCTGCCAGCCTACGCGCTGGGGGCGTCCAGCCCGGAAGAAGCAGCCCGCGTACGCGAGTTGATGACGCGCTGCCCGGACGCCGAACAGGAACTGGCGCAGTATGCCCACCTGACGGGGATGCTGGCCGAAACCGTGACGCCGGTCGCGCCGCCGCCGTCGCTGCGCGCCAGCTTGCTGGCGAAAGTCGCCGCCGAGAGCGCGCCGTCGGAAGTGTCTGCGCCGCCTGCCCCCGCGCCCGCCGAAAAAGTCATCCCCTTCCCCGCGCCCAAACGCGCCTTCCCATGGCGCATCGTCGCTGCGGCGGCGGTGGCCATCGTCGTGCTGAGCAATGTGTACTGGGCGGCCTCACTGAACGCGGCGCAGGAGCGGCTGGCATCGCTGGAGCAGCAGCAGGGCGATGTTGTCACGCTGCTCAGCGCGGAGGGCGTGCAGCGACTGGTGCTGTCGTCTGCGGCAGGCGAGCAGGCGCTGGCTGTCGTGCTGTGGAGCCCGGAGCAGGAAACTGCCACGCTGGTCACCAACCAGCTTCCCCCGCTGAGCGACGACCTCACCTATCAGCTCTGGCTGATTGGCGATGCCGGCCCGGTGAGCGCCGGCCTGTTCCGCACCAACGACGCGCAGCAGGTCGCTTATGCGTTCAACACGCTGGACGGCCTGACGAACTATGCCGCCGTCGGCATCAGCGTGGAACCGGCCTCCGGCAGCAGCGCGCCCACTACCGACCCGCTGGCCGTCGGCGCCGTCGACGCACTGGATGTGTGAGGGAAAGTAGTTAAAAGGGGAAAGTTAAAAGTTAAACAGGGATGGGGTGTGTGCTGCCCCAGCCTCACCCCTCGGTCCCCTTGTATCTTGAAAAGGCCGTAGAATAAGACGGCAAGCAGAACAGGGGGTGAGCGCTTGGCAGTCCCTTGAGGCAACAAGCCTGATGGAGAGATGAAGCCCACCCC
>JAHHHY010000001.1 GCA_019359125.1 Pleurocapsa minor GSE-CHR-MK 17-07R | reverse complement strand
TTACTCGAACAGAGCCTTCGCTCCCTGGTGGGGTTTATGGCGGGGGCCCAATTGCGTGGAATCCGCAGGATAACCGGCTGGCTGCCAGTCGGGCACGACAGGCGTATATCTCAAGCGCAGAATCGCCGGACGTGATCAGCTTCGGTGACGATATGACGACCAGCGAAATCACTGATATGGGTTGGTCACCGGATGGAAATACGTTTGCGATATCCACCTACGATATCCACACAGAAGCCCAGCACATCACGCTCTGGGAAATCAGCGGAAATACGGACCCCACTGAACCCACGCTGCGAATTGTAGGGGACAGCACTGGCTTGCTCGACTGGAAACCGGATGGAACCGCCATCGCCGCTTCAACGGTAGATGGCGTGGTCATCTATGACGCTGCGTCGGGAGAAGTGCTACAAAGACTGCTGACAGATGAAGGGCCGGGCTACGTGTTTGAGGTTCGGTGGAGTCCTGACGGCCTTCAAATTGCGATTGGGTTCAATTACAGTCTTTGGATCTGGGATGTCGCGACTGGGGAAGCCGTTTCACATTTCATCATGCCACAGCCCTTGACAGATATCGCCTGGCTCCCGAATGGGCAGGTGCTGCATACCGGCGGCGAAGTCGGATTAGCGATCAACGGCAGCAGCATTGAAGGATTTACTCTGCCGCCAGTTCAGCCTTCCTTCACGCCGACAGCAACGGATACGCTTATACCGACTGATACACCCACCTCAACTTTCACACCAACACCAACTGCAACTCACACCCCAACCGATACTGCCACCCCGACGCCGACGGTAACTCCCACAGAAACAGCCACCACGTTGGCAAGGTTGCGCTTAACCTCGCTGTGTTCACCTGATCCGGCCAGTGTTCGCGTGTGGCGCGTGCGTAACACCAATCCTCAGGCGGTCGATTTCACCTGGGATGTGTATCAGACCCCCCAAACAGGCAGTGGCACCGTGCCAGCGGGCAGCACAGCAGTGCCATCTGATGTGACCTTCCAGACGCAAACTGTCCCCAATTCGCCCAACACAGTGCGTCTGTTCGTCAATGGGGTGCAGCAAGACGTTAAAGCGAGCAGTCCAGGTGCATGCACTGGTGTCGCGACACAGACGTTCACGCCAACACCTGACGATCCTTCACTGGTGACCGTTACCCCTACACCCTTCGTTACCTGCACCGTGACCGTTGCGGCCAGCGACGCGCTTGGCTTGGTCAATGAGATCAATGCCGCCAACGCAAACGGCGCATCGGCAGAGGCGATCTGCCTGACGAACAGCACGTATACCTTCGCCAGCGCGGCTAACAGCATCGCGCTGCCGTCGATCACGACGCCGATTACGATTGTCGGCGATGGCGCGATTCTGGAGCGCGGCAGTGCTGCGCCGCAGTTCCGTTTGTTCAACGTCACGGCGACCGGGTCGCTCACGCTGCAAAACATGACCGTCCGCAACTTCAACGCGGGTGGCGGCAATGGCGGCGCGATCCAGAATGCGGGGACAGTGTCTCTCGATGGCGTCACGCTGACAGGCAACAGCGCGCGCTTTGGCGGCGGCATCCATAGCAGCGGGGCGCTGAATATCACAAACAGCACGCTCTCGTCGAACTCAGCCCAGGAGGACGCTGGCGCGATCTACCTGAACGGCGGCACGCTCTCTATCAGCAATTCGACCCTTCAGTCCAACAGCGCGCGCTACGGCAGCGGCGTCTACCTCAACAATGGCAGCGCCACCCTGATCAGTGTCACCATGCGCTCGAATACAGCCAACGAGCAGGGCGCAGGCGTCTATCAGCGCGCCGGGACGCTCAGCATCACGAGTGGGTTGTTCGAATCCAATACAGCGCGTTTCGGGAACGGCGTGTATGTTGATGCCGGTACGGCCACCATCAGCGGGGCCGCATTCCTGAACAATATCGCCACCGAGGAAGGCGCGGCCATCGCGAATCGCACCGGGACGCTCGCAGTAAGCAGCGGTACGTTCACGGGCAACCGGGCACGCTTCGGCGGAGCACTGGCCAACGGCGGCACGCTCACGCTGACCAACAGCACGTTCACCAATAATACGGCAGTGGAAAACGGCGGGGCTGTATACAACACGGGCACTGCCGCTGCCAGCCAGGTGCAGAATGTCTGTTTCAGTGGCAATACAGCGCGCTTCGGCGGGGCCGTCTTCAGCTCGACCGCGAACTTCAATGCTCGCGAGAACTGGTGGGGCGATGCATCGGGTCCGACGGCCGCGCTGGCGAATACCAACGTGCAGACGACACCGTTCCTGACGGCTGGCTGCCCGAACTGAGAATTAACTTGGAGGGCGTCAGAAGTTGATGCCCTCCAATTTTGGGAGTCCGCTCATGGCGTCAGGTCCCTCAGCGTGAACGGGTTGTGGGGACAGCGGGATGGACTCTGATCCGGTTGAATTTAACCCATCTGCGGGACTTTTTGGTTTTTTGCCGCCAGTTCAGCAGTCTGCGCAATCCGTTTCTCACGCGTCGGCGTCGTTTTCGCTCCAGCTATCCAGCGCAGCACATTACGCCGCGAGGACAGTGAAAATGCCATAAAGTTTTCCAGTGCCGAAGGATGTGCGGTCAGCGCCGCTGTCAGGTCATCGGGCATTATCAGCGCGTCCACGTCCGCCTGTGCATCCCATAAGCCGCTCGCCTTTGCGTCATCAATGGCCTGCTGGCCCGCCGGCTGCATTTTGCCCTCAGCAATCAGGCGGGCAGCGCGTTCCTGATAAGTTTTCGCCCAATGCTGTACACGGCGCGGGGAAACAAGCTGCATTGTGCGCTGATCGTCCAGTTTGCGCCGAATGCCATCAATCCACCCGAAACACAGTAAGGCATCCAGAACTTCGTCACGCGACACATACTTGTCCGCCGCCTCTTTTTTCCATGTGACCAGCCATACGGCCTCTGCCTGATGGTGGTGCTTTTCCAGCCACAGATGCAGTTCGGCGGATGAGGTGACCTCGACCTGGCTGAAATCTTCGCTGCGAATCATAGCCTATTCCTCGTGGATAATGGTTGTGTCAAGCAATGCAGCTGCTTTCTCCGCCAGTGAACGCAAGATGTCATGCAGTTCGGGCGGTTGCACGATGTGAATGGGAAAGGGCAGTGTCAGCAGCAGTGCCGCTACCCACTCCAGGCGATATGCTGGCCGGCGGAAGATCACCCCTTCCTCGATGACTTCCAGCGACCCCAGCTCAGGCGGGAGTGCGCGCCGTGCTTCATCAAGCGACGCCTTGAATAAAACCTCGATCGAGGGCATTCCCGGTGAGTCGCTTAACGACGTGACGACATGCCCGACAATATCAAAATCAGTCGGGTATGCAAAAGTGATGCCTGACGGTTGTGCGCTTTGGATGCGATCGAGACGAAAGGTACGGACATTCTGTCTAAGATGACAGAACCCACTCACATACCACCAGCCATCCTGAAAGACGATGCCATAGGGATCGATAGTGCGCCGGCTCGGTTCATCGTTCCATGTTCTGTATGCAATCTGCACGCGTAATCGTTGGCTGATGGCTGTAGCGAGGACCTGGACGACATGACTGTCTACAGGCACGGGGGCATGAACGGTGCTGAAATGCAGTGCTGATTGAATTGATCGTGAACGATCCAGTGCCGCCTGCGGCATAACGCGTTCGATCTTGGCCTGTGCGCCCGCCACACCTGCCTGATCGACCGGAAAGCGCAGGGCGCGCATCACCATTAACCCAAGCGTGAGGGCGACCGCTTCCTCTTCCGTGAACATCATAGGAGGCAGGCGGAACCCGCGATCCAGACGATACGCTCCGTAACGCCCGCGTTCAGCATCGACCGGGATGCCCATTTCCTGAAGGGCCTGAATGTAGCGCCTGACAGAGCGCACATCGACATTCATGCGTGCTGCAATCTCGCTGCCCGTCATCACCTCGCGTGACTGAAGCAGTTCCAGCACTGTCAGCAGGCGCGCTGTTCCTGATACCATTTCATCAGCCTTTCATGTCAATCAGGCGGGTTTCTGCCCTGATTAAATTGTAGCATAAATGCCATCTGTAACCTATCGAAGGGATGACCTCATGTCGCTGCAAATTACGCTGGAATTTCTTCGCGAGCTCCGCGAGAACAACTCGAAAGAGTGGTTCGATGCGCACCGCAAACACTATGATGCTGCGCGCAAGGCATTTGAAGATTTGGTGGCGAATCTGATTGCTGGCTTTTCAGCGGTTGATGACCTGCCGCCGCTCGACCCCAAAGACGCCATTCACCGCATCAACCGCGATGTGCGCTTCTCGAATGACAAATCGCCCTACAATACGGTCATGTCTGCGCTGATTGGTCCAGAGGGCAGGAAAAGCCTGGGGAAGGCCTATTATGTGCGGGTTGCCCCTGATGGCGAATCCATGGCGGCTAGCGGCGCGTTCGCGCTGACGGATGCCGAGCTGTTTACGGTGCGCCAGGCCATTGCCGAGGATGCGCGTCCGCTCCGGAATATCATCGACGCGCCGATGTTTCAGCAGATGTTTGGCGGACTGACGGGGGAACAGGTCAAAACAGCACCCCGGGGCTTTGCCAAAGATCATCCGGAAATAGACCTGCTGCGCTACAAGGAATTTATGGCGCAGCGCGCCTTTTCAGATGTCGTGGCCACACAGGCAGATTTTCCCGATCAGGTCATTGCGACGTTTCAGGCAGCAAAGCCGCTCACCCTGTATTTTCACGAGCTGCTTGGCGTGCGCATCAAGCCGGAAATGCATAAACACAGTTAAACTCACCGTCTGGTCTATGGCCGGCGCATCATCCGATTCGGCAGGTTGCGTTGGGTATGGCTTGCGATGTGGCAGGGTGGTTGAGCGCTCTTTTGGCTGGATGGCGCGGTTTCGGCGCCTGCTCGCGATTGCGAGCGCTTGCCTGAGCAGTGTCTACCATGCGCTCCAATACACCCAACGTGCAGGGCGCTGGTGTGTATCGGCGGGCCGGGACGCTCAGCATTGAGGGCCGGTTGTTCGAGACCAACACAGCGCGTTTCGGGAACGGTGTGTATGTTGATGCTGGGACAGCCACCATCTGTACAGGCTGCTCTTGGGTCGGTTCCCGCAAAGCGAGGCTGTCTTTGCCTCCCCGCTTCTGGCAGACTGGCCGAAGGTTCGGTGCGGAAAGACCGACATGTTTAAGCAGGTAGGGGAGATTAGTGTTGTGAAGGTAAATTTTGGCTTAAGCTTGGCGGCTGTATGGCGACAGGATTCGAACATTGTCAGGCAAGAAAAAAGCCTGTCTGGTGGTTTCAGACAGGCTTTTTTCTCGTAAATTGTCAATTGCGGGAAGGACAAGTCGTTAGAGCCTGTTAGAGACCTATTTCGACTGGAAAGCGAAGCCATTGTTGCATCGTTCGGCTGTCGAAGATGGCAGCCGTGGGCACCGGTTCTTTTCCCTCGCAGATGCGCGGCAGCACGCGCAGGTTATGGACCATATCCTCGAACACACCGGTTTTGAGCCATCGCTGCGTCTGCCGATACACGATCTCCCACGGCGGCAGGTCATTGGGTATCCAGCGCCAGGGAACACCCGTCTTGAGGATGTAGCACATGTCATTGAAGACTTCGCGTAACTTATACACCCGCTATGAGACATCTTCGGGCAATAACGACAAATAGGGTGCTACAAATGCCCATTCTTCATCCGAAACATCTGCTGGATAGGGCTTGCGCATGGCCTTATTCTCCCCGTAAAGCCGCCACCTTTTCCCTCAAGCGTAGCCCACTTCCTAGGTCCCTAACAGGCTCTAGGGACTTGGCGTTATACACAATATGGAGCAGGCAAGGCTACTTCAAATCACTGATGTCCGTTAACCCATAGCGCAGCCCGAGCAGTGCCGCTTGTGTCCGATCTGATACATCCAGCTTGGAAAACAGCGCACTGATGTAGTTTCGCACCGTGCCTTCAGACAGATGAATCGTCTCGGCGATCTCGGTGTTGCTGTAGCCGCGTGAGATCAACCGGAGGATCTCGACCTCACGTTCGTTCAGGATGCTCAATAGCTGGGTATTTGGGACAGGCATCCGCTGCGCGGCATGGTCGAACAGCTTACGAGCGACCTTCGGATCAATGTGCGTATCTCCGGCAATGGTGCCGCGAATGGCGCTGAACAACTCGCCGTGCGGGATGTCTTTCAGCAGGAATCCGTCGGCACCGCTGCGAATCGCATCAAATAGCCAGTCGTCGTCGCCATAGGTCGTCAGGATCAGCACCTTGACCGCCGGGAAACGCTGCTTGATGATCTCGGTCGCTTTGACCCCGTTCATAATGGGCATTTTCAGGTCCATCAGCACCAGATCGGGTTGTTTCTCCGCCACCCTATCGACCGCCTGCGCGCCATCAGATGCGGTCATCACGCTGAAATCTGCCTGAGATTCGAGAATCAGTTTCAGCCCTTCAGTGATGATGTCTTGATCGTCACAGATGAGAATTTTCACCGGGTTCCCTATTTAACAACATTTCGACTTGTGTGCCTTGCCCAACCCGGCTGGATACATTGAGTTCCGCACCAATCATAGCGGCTCGTTCGCGCATCCCCTGTACACCGAAGTGGGCGCTTACATCAACGGCTGATGGATCAAAGCCATTTCCGTCGTCGATTACTATTAGACACAGTTTCTCCCTTGTTTCTTCGATTTTGATACTGATGTGCTGTGCCTGCGCGTGCTGAGTACTGTTTAACAGGGCTTCTTGCGCAACGCGATAGAAAACGTGTTCCTGCTCTTGGGTAAGCCAGACCACATCATCTGCCGTCTCGACGGTTGTCTTGACTTTGTACCGGGCTTGAATGGATTCAGCCAGCAAGTGAATTGATGCCAGGAAGCCAATACTTTCCAGTGTTTCCGCACGAAGGGCTTGCAGCGCACGGCGGGTATCCTGCAAGCCGCTCCGCATCGTCACCGCAGATTCTTCGACAAGCTGCTTTGCCCGTTCCGGCTGCGTGTTCCAAATGACCTGCACAGCTTCGAGTTGAACGGTGGCTGCTGCCAGCGTGTGTGCTAGCGTATCGTGCAATTCCCTTGCCAAACGATTCCGTTCCTGACTGGTGATGAGCTGTTCGCGGGTCGCAGCGTAATCGCGCAATCGGGCATTGGCATCGTGCAGTGCTTGGGCTTGCGCACGCTGCACCGTAACGAGGAGGTTAACCATCAACCCTACTAAACCCAAAATGACGAGGCGAAAGCCAATCAAGCTAAGTGCCACAGCCAGATTAGCTTCATTTAAGGGGACAAACAGAATGATTACTGCGATGTCGAGGACACTTGTGCCGAGGCAGAACTGAATTACTCTTTGCCGTGTATAGCGCCAGCTCACGATCAACAGCGGAATGAGCAATACAGCCAGAGTTTGTGCGATGTTGCTCAACACCACAAAATTCGCGACCTGTTCGATGGGATCCTGAAGTTGAGCGGGTGTCGGCGTGCTGAAGAAGTGGTACATGGTGTAGCTGCTGATCAGCAGTGGCGTGATGACTGCCCATGTCAGCGCGATCGGCATGTAGCGATCACCTAAAAGGCGTCGCAGAGGATCAACCGAGAGATAGATCGCCAGCAGCACTGCGTCAAAAATCGCCAAGAGCCTGCCAGGGTTTTGCTCACCGACCGTCGTAGTCAACACCAGATAGAAGATCAACGCCATCACAAAACGACTGATGGTTGCAATGTGAAAGATCGTCAGCAGATTGTCTGCGGATAAAGTGATTATCTTGGTACGCTCACCCGCCATTGTCTTGTTTTCCAGCAGCACTTTTCGTAAATGAACGGTATCTCCCCTAATCATAGCAGTTGCTTCATGAACAAACGCGATGTGAGCAAAAGTCCATGTGCAGTTTCAACGAAGACGCCAGTTTATGTCAGTGATGCGGGTCAGCAACGGATGTGACACGGATCACATGGTTCATGACACGGGTCATACGAGGACATGACGCACAGCAATCGAAAGATCATGGCGGTTGTGCTTCAGTAGAGACACCAAAGTAGATGAGGCAGTCGTAGGAATGGAAAGGTGTAGATCATGAGGAGGAAATTGCTCATCGCAGCAGGCGCAGTGGTAGGCGTAGTCGCGCTTATCGTAGCGTTGCTGCCACAGATTTTGAGTCTAATCGGGTTGCATCCGCATTATGACCGCACGGAATACGATCTTGAGGGACAACGTGCGCTCATCGTCGCCACCAACCACGCCACATTGGGCGATCCGGAAGATGGTGTAGCCACCGGGGTATATGGCTCAGAACTGACGATTGCCTATTACGAGTTCCTGGATGCCGGCATGACCGTTGATGTTGCCAGCATCGAGGGCGGCGTGATCCCATTTGAACCCGTCAGTATGCGCTGGCCCCTTGCCACACCGACCGATAACCGTTTTCTGAACGATGAGGACGCACAGAGCAAGACGACCAATTCACTCCGCATCGAGGACCTGGATTTCACGGAATATGACGTCATCTGGTTGGCAGGCGGTTGGGGTGCGGCTTACGACCTCGGCTTTAGCGAAGTGCTCGGTCAAAAAATCTCCGAAGCGCATGCCGCAGGTATTTTGCTGGGGTCGGTGTGTCATGGTGCGCTCGGTTTTCTGATGGCAACCGACACCGATGGCAGCCCGCTGGTCGAAGGTCGCACGATGACGGGTGTTACCGACAAGCAGGTGGATGAACTCGGCATCGGCATCACCCCGCAGCATCCCGAAACCGAACTGCGCCGCCTCGGTGCCAACTTCGTCAGCGAGACGGCATTCCGCGACTTTTTCGCCACGTATGTCGCCGTCGATGGCAATATCGTCACCGGTCAGAACCAGAATTCATCGGGCGAGACTGCCCAGACCTTGCTGCGTATGCTGGCAGAACAAAGCTGACCTCATTCTGTATTGATAGCCCATATGCCATGTATTTAACCTGGAGGAGATCACAATGGCTGATGTAAAGCAAGAGAATGCAGGACGCGAACCCGAAGAAAAGTCCGGTAAGGAAACCCGCGCTAAGGGGATTTCTCGGCGTGACCTGCTGATTGGTGCAGGATTGGGTGCCAGCGGTCTCCTCGTCGCTGGGGGGACACAATTAGTGAATAACTTGCCGGATTTCGCCGTTGAAACACTCATCAATAGTGCAGTGGCAAACGGGCGCAAACCCAGTTATTTTGCAGATGATGCCATACATGTCATTACAACCGGAACAGGTGCTCCATTACCCGATCCCGCACGAGTCGGCCCGCAGACGGTGGTAGTCGTCGGCGACCAGTTTTTAGTCTTTGATGCGGGTCCCGGCAGTACACGCCAACTTGCACTCACCGGGTTGAATCTTAGTGCAATCACTGCGCTGTTCTTGACCCATTACCACTCAGACCACATTAACGATCTGGGTGAGTTGATGCTGCAACACTGGACAAGTGCTGGTGCTGTAGAACCTTTACAAGTCTACGGTCCCCCTGGGGTAGAAGAAGTGGTGGCGGGCTATGTGGCTGCATATCAACTCGACAAAGGTTATCGAATTGAACACCATGGTGAAGATGTTATGCCGCCTTCAGGATTTGGGGGCGTGGCGTATACCTTCGATCTCGGCGACGATCTCATGTCCAGTGAGGTGGTCTATACAGCGGGTGACGTAGAGGTGATTGCCTTCAATGTGGACCATCCCCCAGTGAGGCCGGCGGTTGGCTTCCGCGTGAATTACAAAGGCAGAAGCGTCCTGATTACAGGCGATACGATCTACTCCGATAGTCTCATTCAACACGCGATGGGTGCTGATTTGATGGTCAGTGACGCCTTGAATCACAAGATTTCACAAATGGTATCTGACGCGGGGAAAGATGCCGACAACAATCTCTCCACTGTTACTGAAGACATTCAGGAATCGCACATCAGACCGGAAGAAGCGGCGCTCGTCGCCGCAGAAGCCGGAGTGAAAAAGCTGCTCATCACCCACGTTCTGCCCCCGGTACCCGATTTGCTAATCAACCCGTTCTTGCGGGATGCACGCGCCGTCTTCCCTGGTGAAGTGCGGATGGCGAATGACGGCACGATGGCGAAACTGCCGGTCAACTCAGATGAAATCATCATTACAGAATTGTTGAGGTAGACGCACCATGATGAACAAAACCAATTATATCCGTGCTGTGCTTGTCGTTTTCTGGCTGCTCTTCCTGACACGCATTCCCGCTTTCATGATGGGCAACCTGGATGCTATCACGATTGTATCAACTGTCGTGGAACTGGGCTTCTTCATCTGGGGCATCGTGATTCTCAGAAGGCACTCCCGTACCGCTAATTCAGCCAATCAACGAGTCTCGGAGTAAAACACACATGCACAAAGTGATTCGTCTTATCACTATCGCCATGCTCGTGTCCCTTATGCTAGGGGCTGCATCCGCACAGGGCGACGCATGTTTCGTCGAACCCGAAGTCATGACCACTGCCGAGGTCGTTGAATTTGTCCGCACACCGGATGCGTGCTTCGACAATCTGCCCGATTGGGACTACGAACCGCTGTACGTCGAAATTGACGGGCTGCGTCAGGCTTATGTCGATGTCGGCACGGGCGAGTCGGGCGAAACTATTCTGCTGGTGCATGGGCAACCGGCATGGTCGTATTTGTACCGCAAAATGATCCCTGTTCTGGCAGATGCGGGTCACCGTGTGATTGCAATGGATCATGTCGGCATGGGGCGCAGCGACAAGCCCATCGACCCCGATTACTACACCTATATGGGCCATGTCGAACGTATGGAAACCTTCATTCAGGAACTCGAACTGGAACAGGGCAACCTGACGATCTTCGTGCAGGATTGGGGGAGTTTGATCGGTCTGAACGTGATCGGTAGAAATACCGATTGGTTTGACCGTGTCGTACTCGGAAATGGTCGCCTACCCACCACTGGTAATGGTGGGTTAACGCTCAATGATGAAGGCGTAGCACACTCCCTACCAGACAACCCCAGAGTGACCCGTCAAGTGTATTACTCGCGGATCACATCAATGCCGGAGCAGCAACCGATGCTTCGTGATGTCGAAGGTAACTTGATTGAAGAAGCCAATGAGGGTGGCTTCGGTATATGGATCGACTATGCCCGCAATGATGAACGCTTCCGCCCGTCGCAGATTATTGAAGCTGAAACGTGGTTCGATGTATCCGATGAAGAACTGGCTGCATACGATGCGCCCTTCCCTTCCCGCATATATCTGGGTGGCCCACGCGCATTCCCTGGACTTGTAAATCAGATGGCCGGTAATACCGATGAAGGTTGGGAAGGCTTGGGAAATTACGAGAATCCTTTCATCACCATTTGGGGTGTTAACGATCCTCTAGTGCTTGGATCACCTCAGATACAGCAACAGTTTATTGACCATGTACCGGGGGCAGAAGGGTTAGTTCATGTCCGGTTGCCGGAAGCTGGTCACTTCCTGCAGGACGATCAGGGCGAAGATATTGCCCGTCGCGTGAACGAGTTCATCGCACAAAGCCAATAACCGTCTTTGCTGCAACATGACACAACCGGCAGTCGCAAGTCGATGCCTGCGACTGCCAGTTTAAATAGCCCTGACCAAACATCCAACGAAAGGATCGAACGTGGCAGACACGCTTAAACAAACATGGTGGACACTACTCCTGCGGGGCATCGCCGCAATCCTGTTCGCACTACTGCTTCTCTTTGCACCAGGACTCACACTGGCGACAGGCGTATTCAGCTTTGTTATCCTGTTTGGCGCATATGCCCTCGTCGAAGGTATCGCCACCATTGTTGGCTCGCTGATGACACGCGAAGGTCAGTGGTTTCTGCTGCTGCTGTTCGGCGTTATTAGCGTCATTGCTGGTTTGGCTGCACTTGCCAATCCCCTATGGTTTGGCGTAATGACCTACATTGTCATGGTCTACATCGTGGCATTCCGGTCGATCTTCGGCGGGATTGTTGAAATGATCAGTGCGTGGCAGCTTCGGCGGGAAATCGACAACGAATGGTTACTCGCCTTGAATGGCTTGTTCGCACTGCTGTTCGGGTTGATTCTGCTGCGCCGCCCGATTACCGGCATTGAGGTACTGGTGCTGATTACGTCGTTGTACCTGCTTATCGCAGGTGCGATGCAGATCATTCTCGGCTTCAAGGTGCGTGGCTGGTCAAATACGCCGTCAGAGCAGAAAGCACCCGCTGCTAGTCTGTCATGAACAACGATTTCCTGCTATCCCTGCGCATTCAAGCAAGTTTGAAGCGAGTGCCCCGCTACACAGGTGATGCAGGTAGATGATTCTGGCACGCACCGTCTTTTGCCAGGCCGCTTCGGTATCCATGTTGGAGGTGGGCAGCCAGGGAAGGGCGCAGAAGGCGCAAAAGCAGCTATTGAAGTCGAGGATGCATAACGCGCGATACTTGTTCCTGAAGTGTCATGCTCGGGAACATGACATCCTGCGGATTGAGGCGAGTCGCTTTCGCGCTGAGCACATACCAGGGCAGGCCGAATGCCTCGGCCAGATGCCGCCCGTGCCCCATCGGTTCGAGCAGGTCGAAGGCGATGCCGTGCTCGGCATAATCGCGCGTCAGGTAGCAGTTGAGCGCGAAGGTCTTGCCGTAGCCCGACCCGCCGACCCAGACCTCGTGCGTGGCGCGCTTGTCCTTCCAGCTGTTGTGGAAGACGGGGTATGCGCCGCCGACCGCCTCGCCGCGCAGCACGCCGTCGGTGCTCGACAGCTTGCGGAAGCCGAGCGGCGCCAGCATGAGCGCCAGTTCGCGCGACGTGACCGGCCAGGTCGTGGCTGGCAGGGCGATATCTTTGCTGCGCTTCGCGGTGAAGAAGCCCATCGAGCGCGAGAGCAGTTCACCGGCTTCCTGACGCAGCGAAAACCACGCCCGCGTCTCGTTGGTGACCGCACCGTGGACGGCAACTTTGTCTATGGTGAGGGCGAGAATCGCCAGGTGTTGCAGCCGGGCTTCCGGTCGTTCGTGGGGCTGGACAATATCACCCGTGTGATCACAGACCGCAATGTGCGCGACCCTTTCGTGCGCGTCTTTCTGTGGTCGGTCATGTTTGCAGGAGGGTCTGTGGCCCTCACCCTCGGCCTCGGACTGCTGCTGGCGGTCGTGCTGAACTCACGGGATGTCGTTCTGCGCACCCTGTTTCGCTCCATCCTCATCATTCCATATGCGCTTCCCGGTTGGCTGATGGTCACAACATGGCGCGGCCTGTTGAATCCGGTGTATGGCCCTGTGAATGCAGCGATTGAAAGCCTGATCGGTGTTTCTCCACAGTGGTTTGCCGATCCCACACTGGCCAAGGCGGGGGTGCTGTTCGTCAATATGTATCTCGGGTTTCCCTATATGATGCTCATTTCACTGGGTGTCCTGCAAAGCATCCCGCCAGATATGATGGAAGCTGCTACCATCGACGGTGCCAATGCATGGCAGCGTTTTCGGAAGATCACTTTCCCCCTGCTGCTGGTGGCACTGGCACCGCTGCTGGTGGTCGCATTTGCGTTCAATTTCAACAACTTCACTGTGATTGAGCTGTTCAACACAGGCGGGCCGCCGATCAGCGTGGCGACAGTCGCCGGACACACGGATATCCTGTTGTCATATACCTATCGGCTGGCTTTTGCCGGGGCAAGCGGAACAGATTACGGTTTTGCTGCAGCCGTGAGCATCTTTATCTTCATCATTGTTGGATCACTTACCATCTTCAACTTTCGGCTGACGCGACGGTTTGAAGAGATTGGGGCATCCTCATGAACCAGGTTGCACAAAGCAGGACGAAGCTGAAATCCGACCGGGATGGTATGGTCGTGGCGCATCGCACGCGGGGCATGGTGCTGCGCTTCATCATCCTTGTGCTGGCCAGCATGTTCGCGCTGTATCCGATGCTGATTGTGGTTGGCGCAGCTTTTGACCCGCACAACACCCTGGTTGGGGCCCGCATCATCCCGCAGAACCCGTCGCTGGACAACTTTGCACTGCTGTTTTCGGGCTCGCAGACGCCGATTCTGCGCTGGTTGCTCAATTCCATTCTGGTCTCCGGCATCAGTACCATCATCGTGCTGACCCTGACCACCCTGGCTGCCTATTCTCTCTCGCGCTTTCGCTTTCGCGGACGGCGCACAACGCTGACGCTGATGCTGGTGGTGCAGGTCTTTCCAACGGTTGCTTCGCTGGTGGCGTTTTACCTGCTGCTGGACCAGCTGGGAAACATCATCCCGATACTGGGCCTGAATACGCTGGGCGGATTGATCCTACTCTATTGTAGCAGCGCGCTGGGGGCCAATGCCTTCCTGATGAAAGGCTACTTTGACACCATCCCGCGTGAGCTGGATGAATCCGCGAAAGTGGATGGGGCCGGCGAATGGACCACTTTTACAAGCATCATCCTGCCGCTCATTCGCCCGATTCTGGCGGTCATCGGCATCCTGACATTCATCGGCACGTTCAATGATTTTCTGCTGCCACGGGTATTCCTTCGTGATGCCGAGGTGTATACCCTCGCGGTAGGGTTGTCCACATTTATCGGCAATAATTTCGCGGTGAACTGGGGCGTCTTTGCCGCAGGTGCGCTGATCGGCGCACTGCCCATCACCGTGGTATTTCTTCTGTTGCAGACGCAGTTCATCAGTGGATTGGCACAGGGAGCAGTCAAAGGATGAAACATAAGGAAGTTACGCGTTATTCCACAGCCCAGGCGCTGGACATGCGCGCATCTGAGCCTGTGCATGTCGCGCCTGGGGCGCAGCCAGTTAACCAGGAGATCTCCCTGGTGATTTCACACTGCCCGGCACAGCCTTCCATCCTCGTCACAGACCGGCAGCGCGGCATTCACTGGCGGGTCGGAATGCAGCCAGCAAACGAAGCGGCCAGTTGGACAGCGGTACTGAGAATGCCCAGCGTGCCCTGCATGATCGATTATCACTTTGAGTTTGCTGAAGGTGAACCGCTGTACGCGCTTCGGCAGGTAGAAGCGTTAATCCCCGGCACCGCGAATCCGACATTTGGCGCGTGGATGCGGCAGCCGTTCCAGATTACGGTCTATGATCCGGCGGCGATGCCCCCGCTGTGGGCGCAGGGACAGGTCATCTAGCAGATCTTCCCGGACCGCTTTGCACGCAGCAGCGAATCGCCATCCCTGCAGCGGCGCGCAAAGCATGTTCACGGACGCGTCCCGTTGTGGATGCGCTGGGGCGATCCACCGGAAAACCCGCCCGCAGGGCGCGACTTTTACGGAGGCAATTTGCGCGGCATTCAGGAGAAGCTCGATTATCTGCACACTCTGGGGATTGAGTGCATCTACCTGACGCCGATTTTTGAGTCTCCCAGTAACCACCGCTATGACGCTATGGATTACTTCCAGATCGATCCGCTGCTTGGCACTGAAGCCGATCTGGCGGCGCTGATTGAAGCAGCGCATCAGCGCTCTATGCGGGTCGTCCTCGACCTAGTGGCCAACCATTGTTCAAACGACAGCGTGTATTTCAACCAGTCCGGCTGGTACGGCGAGGATGTGGGCGCGTATCGCTCGATGCACTCACCGTATTTCAGGATGTTCGAGTTCGAGCGCCATCCTGACAAATATCAGGGATGGGTCGGCGTCAGATCCATGCCAGAATTCGTCGAATGCCCGGAGCATGAGGCCTTCTTTCTGGGGCCTGACGGCGTGGTGCCCTATTGGACTGGCCTTGGTGTGGATGGCTGGCGCACGGATGTCACGCCGTGGATGTCAGACGAGTTCTGGCGGCGCGTCCGGCGCTCGCTGTCCGCTATCGACCCCCGCTTGCTACTTATTGCTGAAGCCTGGGACAATGCCTCTCATTATCTGGTTGGGGACAGTTATCATGCGACGATGAACTATCGGTTCGCATGGGCAGCCCTAGGCTTTTTTGCGCTTGAGATCCTGTCTGTGGCTGAATTTGTCGAGCGCCTGGACGAGCTGCGCCGCGATACCCCGCCGCCTGCGCTGCTGGCGCAGGTGAATCTGGTAAGCTCACACGATACAGCCAGAATACTGACGCGCGCCGATGGAAATGCACTCAAAGTCAGGCAGTTGTTCGCCTTTATGCTGGCTTATCCGGGCTCACCCATGCTCTATTATGGAGAAGAAGCAGGCTTGGAGGGGGCATTCGCTGAGGATGGGCGGCGTGCCTTCCCGTGGGGCCATGAAAACAATCTGACGCTGGATTTCGTACGAGGCGCGCTGGCAGCGAGGCAGACCTCTGCTGCGCTGCGGCTGGGTGATTTTAACCTGCTGTATCGCGATGAACGCACGCGCACCGTGGTCTTCCAGCGCCGCAGTAACGAGGAAGTAGTGATTGCTGCCTTCAATGCAGGCAATGTCATCGCAGAGGTGGCGCTGCCCCTGACGGCCGATATCGGTGCAGAGGCAACCTGGCGCGATGCCCTGAACTGGAACGCTGAGGCCACCAGCGCTGATGGTCTGCTGAAGCTACAGCTCGCCGCCCACAGTGCCGCCTGGTATCAGCCAATCACGCGTTGATGGTGGCCGTGTTTTCAGGCGTAGAATAGAGGGCAGGACAAGGGACGGCTCTTTTGGGCCGCCCCACCTGTCGCTTCCTGCTGAGGCGCCAGCGCGTACAGGCCTGCGAACGGTCGGCAGCCGACAAACACTTGCATCGCACACCCCGGCTTCATGCCGCAGACCTTCACGCGCGTACGCTCGACCACCTTCATCGATACCGGCTACGACTTCTCCACTTCTGATGGCTACGATCTCATGCAGACCGTGTCCGGGGCGCCCATGACCATTCGCGTCCGCAACGATGACACCGTCGCCCGCGCAATCGTGCTCGACGTCGATAACCCGTACAAGGATCTGATCCTCGGGTTCACAAAATCGGGCAGCGTCGACCAGGTCGTGCTGCTTCAGCCAGGGCAGACCTTTGACGCGCCGCTGCGCGTGTTCACCCAGGAGACCGAGCGCGAGGTGTACACGCTGAGCGTGCGGCTGAAGAACGAGCAAGGTGATGTTGACCGGATCCCGCTGGCCATCCGGGTGCAGCAGCCGCAGGTGGCGCTCGACATTCAGATACTGTCGGTCGATCCGCGCACGCTGGTGACGATCGCGCGGCTGACCAACCTGGGCGATACGCTGACCGATCTGGCGCTCGACTGTAGTAGCAATAAATCCAACTTGGGACCAGTATAATCCGACGATCTGACCGTTTCGAGCAACCCATTCATCGATGATCTGGTATTTCATCTATCTTGCTGTACATCTACTTTGGGACAGTCTGCGTTTCAGGCGGCTTGCACCGGATGACAAAACCATTGAACTACTGCTGATGCTGTGACCCTGGTTGAGTAACTCTGACTGTTCACCGAGTTGCCCAAAGCCCAATTGGGGCAGTTGGTCCTGATCTTCAAACCCGATACGCTACTCCGGTGGCAGCGCGAGCTTTTCAGGCGCAAGTGGACCTTCAACCAGCAAGTGAAGAAAGTGGGGCGACCCCCAGTCGAGCCCCAGATCATCCAGATGGTGCTCCAACTCGCTCGAGAAAACAAGTGGGCGATGACCGCATCACGGGAGAACTGATAAACTGGGCTATCGGATCAGCCACGAAACGGTTCGGCAGATTCTGCGCTGTCTCGGCATTCTCCCTGTTCCCCACAGGAAGACATCTTCGACATGGCGAAACTTCTTCAATCACTACAAGGACACGTTGTTGGCGTCTGATGTCTTCACTGTCGAAACCATTCGCCTTCAAACCCTCTAGGTGTTCTTTTTCATCGAGGTCGGGACACGCCGTGTACATATCGCCGATGCGACTGCGCATCCGACTCCAAAATGTTTAACCAAGTTTTCGGTATGGGTAATCATGATGCACCTTTTCTCAATTTTGTTTCGGTCGTCCACGAGGTTGTGGAAACGGGGTACCGGCTGATACTGCTTCAGCTCGGCAATCCGCTGGATACAAATTTCCAGCCAACGAATATCGGCTTCGATATGAACCACAACAGTTTCGAGCAGGAGCAGCAGCGGAAGTTCGTTCTGAGGGTTGGTCTGTGCCTGCATCTCCACGACCTGATGCAGTTCCTGGTAAAGACGACGGCGCTGATTAAGCAGCACTGCTTCCGGCGTCACTAGTGCGCCAGTCAGGCTGAAGAAGAGATTGAGATAAAGCGAATCTCCCATACGGTAATCCCGGATCTCGGCTTGCAAATATCATTCGCGCAGGGTTTGCAGTCCTAGTTCCGTCAAGCGATACATCTTGCGATCCGGGGCGGCATCCGTTTCAGCGAACTCATACTCAACCAGCCCCGATTGCTTCAGACGCCCTAAGGTCACAGCGACATGACCTGCTTTGATGTCCCTATCCGTTTTCAGTGTTAAGCCGAATTGCCGACTGAGCTCGTAACCGTGGGATTCATGTTGGTAGAGCAGTGCGAGAACAGCAAATTTGATCACGATTGAGCCTATCAACACTCTAGCTAGATTCTACGAGAAATATAGACGTTGTAGATAGGTTTTATCAACAGGGTAAGTTATTGGGAAATCCTCCCGACCGCTTTCGGTGTGTGCCCCCATGACATTGGGAAATGTCGGCGTATAACGTGAAGAGCAGGGTTAAGCGTTCTACCAGAGGATTAACAACTATGATAAAAAAGCCGCTCAATCTCGTTTTAGCCATGCTGTTCAGCATCACGATTACGCTGGCGCATGCACAAGGCGATGCACCCGCCCAACTGCGCGTGATGCAACTTTCGTATCTGCCGGAAATCAGCTCAACGATTTACATTATGTTAGATGACACTGTGATCTTTGAGCAAGTTGGATGGCCATTTGCGACAGAATACGTCGAAATCGCCGCCGGTGAACACACGCTGACGACAGCGATTGTCGACCAACCTGACGCAAGCGCATCCACCGTACTTACCTTAGAAGCAGGACACAGTTATAGCGTGATCGTCGATGGTGAATACAGCCAAGCGGTGGCGTTTATCACGCTAGACGAAACCGAACTGCGGGCGGATGCGGAAGGCAGCGGCGCGATCATCGTCAATCTCACCGAACAGCCGATCTCGAACGTTACGGTGGACGATGCGCCGGGCTTATCGGAAATTCCCGCTGATGGCTATGGGTTTCTGGTGCTGCCGCCAACCGAAGCCACGATTGGTGGCATGGTAGGTGACTTAGAATATTCGGAAGTGTTCACGCCACATGCCAACACCGATTTTCTGATCGCGGTGCGGTCGATGCCGTCGGGCGAACCGCAAATCATCTATCACCGTTCCAGCCGCTTGACAATTGCCGAATATCTGCTATCGATCCATGAAGGCGCACAGTTCGCACGAGTCGCGACACTCCTCGCGCAGACAGACCTGCTGGACACCCTTTCGCCCGACGAACATTACACGCTGTTCCTGCCCGTCAACGGCGTGGTTGACGATCTGGTTGCCGCAAGTCTGATCCCCGATGCGGCGCAGTTGGGTGACCTTTTTGCCACGCATATCACGGCTCAAAACCTGCCACCTTATGCGCTCCCGCAGCATCCAACCCTGACGACGGTCGCCAGAAATACGGTTTCCATTAACTTCGGCGCGACCGACAGCGGCTATTGGGAAATTGAAGGCGCACCGATCCTGTGGGATGTACGGCTCGCCAACGGCGTAATCTACGGTATCGACGGCGTGATCAACACCGCTCAGTGAAAGGGTATCAGCCATGTCGAACCTCCCGATTGATGTGGGTCCTCTTGAGCCATTGTTGGCTGATCCGGCGATAACCGCTGTATACGTGGATGAAACGGGTGTCCGCTTCGCCAAAGAAGACATCACACAATCCAGCAGTGTCGCTTTCGTGAATGATGACCAACGCTGGCAGGTGATCGCGAGCATTCTGACAGCTTGCGGCGAGACCCTTTCAGCCGATCACGACAGGGTAGATTGTGTCCTCACGGATGGTACACAAGTACATGTCGAGTATGACCCACTCACCGTGTCCCTTATCAAATCAGCAAAACCCTTTGCATCGCCGTAAACTCCGTTCGAAAGCGGGAGAATCTCCCGATGACTTTGGGGGTATGCCCCCATGACATCGGGAAAGCACCTTTCGTAAAGTGAGCAGAAGCAACATTCGCTTTTATGCCTGAAAAGGAGAAATATGATGAAAAACCTGTACACGGTGTTACGAGTACTGTTTGTTGGTTTATTTGTCGTGGGTGCTTTCAGTAGGGCACTCGCTCAGGATGTAGTCCCGGTTGAGCCGCTTGGTCTGTCCTTCGAACCTGTCGTTCTCGAATACAGCCTTGGCGCTGCCGGCCCGCCGACCATTGAGCCGCTCATCGACGGTCGAATGACCTTCCGCATTCAGGGAGCAGGTGAGGTCAGAGGTACGTTTGAGGGAAGTATCTCGGCACTCATCTCGGAAGTCACCGCCATGCCTTCACCGCCGCTTCATCCAGTCACGATCATGTTCACTATCGAAACGGAAGATGGTACGCTCGAAGGTTTTTACGCAGGAAGCCTTTATCTCGCAGAAGGATCTGATCAGGCGAGTATCAATGCTTCTGGAATGATTCTGTCCGTCTCCGGCTCGTATGCCGATCTGTATCTCGCGGATGTATACGTGACGAGCGCCGTGCAGTTCGTTGACGGGCGCTCAGTCGGCGAAAGCGGCACGATGACCATTACCGCACGTTAGCAGTTAGATCAAGGGTGTCAAATGATCCATAAACGCTTTGTTCAGACTGTGCTGCTTCTCGCACTCTTGGTGTTGATCGGCGGGGCGGTGCTTGGTCAAGACACGATCTCAGCAGCTACCGTGACGCTGGCGGCGGAAGGATTGATCGCGCTGGAATCATTGCCAGCGGGTTGAGTGACGTTAGAGATCGCCAATAATGCTGAAGCGCTTCAACGATGAGCTGGTGGCTGATGACGTGTTCACGACGATGGCTGAAAACCCGTTGGGGATGCTGCCGCTGGTCACGTTAAAAGGTGGGGGCGCTGTCATGCCGGGACAATCGGAAAGCATCCCTTTGATCTGGATGCTGGCAGATATGTGCTGGCAAATTTCGCGGGCGATATACCACACAGATCGCCCCGATCATAGTTGCAGACTCAGCCGAAGCGGCATATGAAGCTCCCGCCGCCGATCTGGAAGTCATTACGGTCGATTTCGGTTATGGCCTGCCGCTGATCGCCCCAGCAGGCGAGAGCATCTGGCGTATCGAAAACGGCGGAGAGCAGTGGAAGGAACTCGCCATCGCTCCGGTTGAACCCGGAACGACTATCGAAGGTGTACAGGCATTGCTGGCGGAAGGCGAAGAGTCTGCGTCCCAGCAGTTCCATGTGCTGATGCCAATGAGCAGCGGTGAGTCCGTGTATGTCGGCGTGGACTTGCAGCCGGGAAAGTATGCCATCATCTGCAATCTGTCCGACCTGATGAACATGGATGAGATGCACACGCATTCCGAACTCGGCATGATCCAGTTGGTCAAGGTAACGGATACCGTCACTTACGCCGATCCCGCCGGGATGTTCACGCTCGATCACGCGGCTGCGCTGACGACAGTGGGTCCTGATATTGCCCGCACTTTTGGTTTCCCGTTCCCCAGTGTGGCGCTTGCTGACAGCGATGCGACGATTGACCTTTCCATCGTCGCACAGCCAGTGCCGGAGGGCGGCTGGGGAATCGCCGCGATGTTCATCCCGGCGGCCTTCTTCACGCATAAGGGACTGCCTGCCGATGCCTCGTTGAGCGATTTGGCCATGGTGTTCGCTCCGCAACCGGACAATGCCGAAGGTGCGGAAGTGGTGAGTGCGAGCGTGATCGCGATCAGTGATGGCACGCCAGCCATTCAGCGGGTAAACGTGGGGGTCACGGAAAATAATCTCACTCTATTTTATGAAGTCACCGATGGGGTATACGTATTGGCGGCGCTGCTGTCATCTCCTGTCGGGCGATCCGACGCGCTGGTTGAAGCGCTCATGATGAGCGTCACCAGCATCGCGTTCACCGGGGCAGCCGAAACGCTCATGGCAGGTATGGGCGGCGAATAAATCACTGCCGAATACAATGAAGAGATGGGCAGTAGTTGGATTGTCCATCTCTTCATTTGTGGAGGATAGATGTACATCGGGCAAAGGCGGGTAGCTCATGAACACAACAGGCGGCTTTCTGGGATTAGCGAATCTGGCAAAACTGCGGGCAAATCCCTTTGCGTTTCTGATGGGGCTGGCTGAGTCTCAGGGTGGAGTTGCATACTTCAAGTTCGGTCCGTTCGTCGATCTATATCTGGTTACTGAACCTGAGTACATCCGTGAAGTACTAGTGAAGGATTGGACGAAAACTATCAAATGGGAACGTCTAACTCAAGCGTCCAATCGAGTTGCCAAATTCAATATTGTTTTCTTAGAAGGTGAGATTTGGCGTTCACAACGCCATCTACTCACCCCCGCGTTTCATACCAAGCGCGTTCAGGATTATTTGAACTTGATGGGCAACCATACCCTACGATTTACCCAAAGATGGGAGTCGGGTCAGGTGTATGACATCAGGCAAGAAATGACACGTCTTACGATGGGCATCATCGGTGAAATCCTGTTCGGATATCAGGATATTCACCGGGAAGCCGCTCCCCTCAGTCGAGCAATCGACATACTGCTAGGGCAGTTTGTGCTCGATGCCGGGTCGCTGTTTGTCTTGCCCAAATGGCTGCCACTGGAACGAAGCAAGCGCGAACGACAGGCAAAAGAAACCCTAGTCACCTATCTGCGTGATGTGATTCAATGCCGCCGCACGGAAGATTTGGATCACGGAGATGTGCTGTCTGCCCTGATTTTGGCTAAAGACGCAGAGACGGGCGAGTCGTTAACAGATGAACAGATCGGCGATGAGCTTTACAGCCTGTTTGTTGCCGGGCATGAGACGACTGCATTATGGGTATGCTGGGCGCTGTACCTACTCGCAAAACATCCTGAAACACAAACGCAACTACACGATGAAATCAGCAACAGTTCGGGTGATATACCGTTGCTGGATCGTGTACTGAAAGAAACACTGCGAATGTATCCTCCGGCATGGTCACTTTTCATGCGACGGGTGGTCGAAGATATTCATGTGGGTAGGCACACTATCCCGAAAGGCAGTGTTATCTATATCAGTCCTTATATACAGCATCATCTGGCGCAGTTCTGGAACGCTCCCGACAGCTTTGACCCTTCACGCTTTGAAGGTGACTGGAGAGCAAAGTATCCTCCCTATGTATACATGCCTTTCGGTGGTGGGCCGCGTGTCTGCCTGGGGGCGTATCTGGCTGAGATGGAAGCAAAAATTATCCTGCAAATCATCCTCACACATTATGAGGTCTTGCTGGTAGATCCTGGGCAATCTGTGTTGATGGATGGAGGCTTCACGCTGCGTCCTTATCCTGGTTTAGACCTTCGGGTTCGGGAGCGTCTGTAATGCACATCTCAATCTTTGTCTATGGCACATGGGGCGATATTCGTCCGCATGTGGTGCTGGGGATGGCACTGCAAAAAGCCGGGCATACGGTGCAAGTAGTTGCTTCTCAAGGTTACGAGTCGTGGATACGCTCCCGCAATCTGGATTTTTATTCCCTCTCAACGGATGCAGATACCTTTGCGAGAGAGAATGCCGGAGTGCTGGATGAAAATGTCATCCGCCAATTTCAGATTATGCGGAAATCCATGCGCCCAAACCTTGTTCGGACGAGGACGGATGTGTTAGAGGCAACGCGCAAAACAGATGTGTTGATAACAGGGGAATTTGGCATCTCATTCCTGTTTGACATCATAAAGGTCAACAAACTCAGATCACTTTTCATCAACACATTTCCCCTGAGCTTTTCCCGTGATGTTCCGTCTGTAATAACACCTCCAGCACCCGATTGGTTGCCTCTTCCACAGCTCTATAACCGGATGAGCCACAGCATGGTTCGCCGTATGCAGTGGCTTTTGTTCGGTCAATCAAGCAGTAGTTATAAAGAGTTTCAAGCTTTTGTCGACGCGGCGTCTGCGCTTACTATCGTGAGCCAGCACGTTTTTCCACGCCCGTTAGATTGGCGTGAAAACTGGCAGGTGACCGGTTATCTGTTTGATGATGATCCTGATTGGACTCCTCCACAGGATTTACTTGATTTCCTAAATATGGGTGAACCGCCAGTATATATTGGTTTTGGCAGTATGCCGGACAGCAAACCAGAAACCACGACGCGCACAGTCATTGAGGCAGTCCAACGCACCGGTAAGCGAGCGATAATTCTGACCGGTTGGGCGGGGTTAGGCGCTGAAAATGTGCAGGAAAATATCCATATTCTGAAATACGCACCACATAGCTGGCTCTTTCCGCGCACGGCAGCAGTCATCCATCACGGCGGGGCAGGGACAACCGCAGCAGGATTCCGCGCCGGTGTGCCAACGATTATTGCGCCGCATACCGCTGACCAACCGTACTGGGGCAGACGCGCTCAAGAACTTGGTGTCGGCACAGCCCCGATTCCACGCAAGAAGTTGACGGTGGAAAATCTTGCAGCGGCAATCAATCAAGCGACAACAATTCGCACTATGCAAACCAACGCGAAGGCACTCGGCGAAAAAATCCGACAGGAAGATGGACTGGGGGAAACGGTGAAATGGGTAGAGCGATTTCTGAGCATTTGAAATACCCCTACATTTTGCTGTTGGTACTGAGCATAGGCATTTTCGCGGTTGCCAATTACGGTCAAGCGGCTCAATGGGTGTTCGGTGACTGTGATGTGATCTACTTCACACCGGAATACCGTCCCAACTGTATGCTGTGGCGCACGGCCATTATGAATACAGGACTGACTCCAGCATTCTTTGAGGGCTATTTCATTTTTTTGCGTGTGGCTGCCGCGCTGCCTTTCATTTTTCTGAGCATTGTGCTGATGCGACAGCGTGGCGGTGATCTGAGGGTCATTCTTCTAGCGGGATTCTTGCTGCTGGTGGGCACGGCGGGACCCATCTATAACCCGTTCTGGCAGTGGTCAACAGCATGGTTTACCTTTGAGCATCAATTACCTGCCTTACCGATGTTGAACCGCTTACTCGATTTTCTACTGTCTGTTGGCACGTTGATGTTTGTATTTCTCTTTCCAGACGGTAAGTTTGTGCCGGGATGGGCGCGCTGGATTTCGTTTGCATGGTTGATCATGCGAGGTGGTGATGTATTTTTCCCCGATACACCCCTGTCACTTTACAGCTTGGCGTATCCTGTGGCGGTTACTCTCAATACGACCTTCACCCTCTGCGCAGTTGGCGCGTTAATCTGGCGATACCGCGTTCATACGGATGCGGTGCAGCGCCAGCAAATCAAGTGGATCACCGCCGGGGCACTGCTCCTCGCATTGAACTATGCGCTTGATTACACAGTCTTTGAAATCTACCCTGCGGTAACAAACGAATATCTTGTTGCCACACGCGAACAGGGTGTCCTGTGGGAACTTATACAGGATACTTTGTGGTATCTCAGTCAGATTGTATTTTCCATCTGTCTGGGTCTGGCGGTCTTTCGCCATCGGTTGTGGGATATCGACGCAATCCTAAGCCGAACGCTGGTGTACGGCACGCTCACTCTGCTAATTATCACCTTGTATGTGATGATTGTGGGCAGCATCGGCGCACTTCTGCACAGTCAAACCACTACTGTGAATGGGTTGATTGCGACAGGGATCATCGCTGTGTTGTTTCAACCACTGCGGGATCGCTTGCAGCGCGGCGTAGATCGTCTGCTGTATGGTGACCGCGATGATCCAGCGGTCGTATTTACCCGGTTGGCGCACCAGCTTCAAACGACCGATACCCGCGCTGCCATTCTTCCAAATCTCGCACACACCATCGCGCAGACGCTCAAAATCCCTTATGTGGCCATCCAACTGCCCGCCGCGAACTTAGAAACCCAACTGGCGGCAACTTGGGGGGAGAACCGTGAACCCGCCCAGCATATTCCATTGATCTACCGAACTGAGACCGTTGGAAATCTGCTGGTCGCCCAGCGCAGCCCGCACGAGCAGTTCAACCAGCATGAGCAGACGTTGTTGAGTGCCATCGCGGCACTGACCGCGACGACTGTTCGCGCCGTGCAGATGTGGGATGAATTACAACAGTCGCGTCAGCGCCTCGTTACGACTCGGGAAGAAGAACGCCGTCGCTTGAGACGAGATCTGCACGACGGCTTGGGTCCGGCGCTCGCCAGCCTTCCGCTCAAAGTGGATGCAGCGATTGATCTCATGGAGAGTGACCGCGATACATCCATACGACTACTCGGTGAAGTCAAAAGGCTGGCGCAGCAGCTTGTCGGGGACGTTCGACAGGTGGTGAACGATCTGCGTCCGCCGACGCTCGACGAGTTGGGCTTGGTCGAAGCGATACGCGGCGCGCTGGCGCATTTACACAGCCATCCATCATCGCCGCTCATGCTGCTCGAAGCGGACAGCGTGCCGCGCCAGCTTCCAGCAGCCATCGAAGCGGTGAGCTATCGCATCATCATGGAAGCGGTGACGAACGTCGTCAAGCACGCTCACGCACACCACTGCACTATCGCGCTGCGGTTGCTGGAAACGCCACCCGCGCTAGAGGTTACAATCGAAGATGATGGCGTGGGGTTGCCGGAAAAAGTACAGGCAAACGTAGGGCTGCGCTCGATGCGGGAACGTGCCGAAGAACTGGGCGGCACGCTATTCATGACGACAACCGCAAACGGAGGAACGTGTATCACTGTTTCTCTGCCGCTGCTTGGAGAAAGAGAGTAAAACGTGACCGAAATCCCGATTCGCCTCTTGATCGTCGATGATCACACGCTGTTCCGTGAAGGACTCGCAGCGATCTTCCTTGCCGTCAGCGATTTTGAAGTGGTGGGCGAAGCCGCCAGCGGTGAAGATGCCGTCGAGAAGGCACAGCAAATGCACCCGCACGTGATCCTAATAGACATTCAAATGGGTGAACTAAACGGCATTGAAGCGACTGCACGAATACTCGAACGTCTGCCAGATACGAAGATCATCATTCTGACGATGATGGAAGACAGCGAGTCGCTCTTTGCGGCGATGATGGCGGGGGCGAGGGGCTATGTCCTCAAAGGGGCGGACAAATCGGAAGTGTTGCGGACGATTCGTGCTGTTGCCAGCGGAGATGTATTGTTCGGCGCGGCGATTGCCAACCGCGTCACCGACTACTTCCGCAGCTTAAACCGCTTGCAAAGTCCGCAGCCACCGACAGTCGCGTTTCCTGAACTTTCCGAGCGCGAACTCGACGTGCTTGACCGGATCGCACGCGGGCTGAACAACCATGAGATCGCCGAGCAGCTTCATATTACGGTCAAGACGGTCAGCAACCACATCTCCAACATTTTTAGCAAATTACAAGTCGCTGACCGCGCACAGGCGATCATTCGGGCGCGTGATGCAGGGTTGGGAAGAGACAATCAACCATGAGCGCGCATGATTTCTACACACGCCTGCAAACCGAGCTGGTCGCATGGGCGGAACAGCTCGTGGAGATTCGGGCGATACTTGTGGTGGGATCACAAGCGCGGCAAATCAATCCAGCGGACGAATACTCTAGTCTCGATGTGTCGCTGTATATCGTCGGGGGATTTGAGCAAAAAAGCGAAACGTATCTTGAATGGATGCGCGATTTTGCCGCGGTCTGGATGATACTTGAAGAACACCATGATGAGACGAAAAGTTTACTCATCCTGTATCAGGGTGGCATTAAAGTCGATTTCTCTGTGACACAGATCAGCGCGCTTCAAGCGCTCATCGATGAAAAAACCTTTAGGACGATCAGCAGCGCGGCTACAAAATCCTGCTGGACAAAGATAGAATCGCCGCGCAGCTTCCCGCCCCTACACCGCTCGATCCCCGGCGTACACGCCTGTAGTAGCAATAAATCCAACTTGGGACCAGTATAATCCGACGATCTGACCGCTTCGAGCAACCCATTCATCGATGATCTGGTATTTCATCTATCTTGCTGTACATCTACTTTGGGACAGTCTGCGTTTCAGGCGGCTTGCACCGGATGACAAAACCATTGAACTACTGCTGATGCTGTGACCCTGGTTGAGTAACTCTGACTGTTCACCGAGTTGCCCAAAGCCCAATTGGGGCAGTTGGTCCTGATCTTCAAACCCGATACGCTACTCCGGTGGCAGCGCGAGCTTTTCAGGCGCAAGTGGACCTTCAACCAGCAAGTGAAGAAAGCGGGGCGACCCCCAGTCGAGCCCCAGATCATCCAGATGGTGCTCGAACTCGCTCGAGAAAACAAGTGGGGCGATGACCGCATCAAGGGAGAACTGAAAAAACTTGGCTATCGGATCAGCCACGAAACGGTTCGGCAGATTCTGCGCCGTCATGGCATTCTCCCTGTTCCCCACAGGAAGTCATCTTCGACATGGCGAACCTTCCTCAATCACTACAAGGACACCTTGTTGGCGTGTGATTTTTTCACGGTCGAAACCTTTCGCCTTCAAACCCTCTAGGTGTTCCTTTTCATCGAGGTCGGGACACGCGCCGTGTCCATATCGCCGATGTGACTGTCCATCCGACGCAAGCGTGGGTGATCCAGCAAGCGCGCCAGTTCGTCTGGAACCTGACGGAACAGAAACAAAGTTCACGCATCTGATTCGAGATAATGATGGCAAGTACGGAGCCGCCTTTGATGCCGTGTTTGCGTTTGAAGGGATCGAGGTTGTCCACACACTTGTTCGAGCTCCCCGTGCAAACGCCTATGCCGAACGCTGAGAGCGCTCAGTCCGCGAGGAATCTCTCGACCGGCTGATCATTCTCAACCCGGCGCATCTAAAGTACGTGTTGCAAGCGTATAAACACTATTTTACATGGCGCGACCGCATCAGGGGATTGGGCAAGAGATCCCGGATCCAGCGCTGGAAGTTTCAAGTGGCGGACGAGTCAGACGGCGCGACCTGCTCGGAGGCGTCCTCCATGACTACTACCGAGCCGCTTGACTCACGGGAAAAATCGCGCGTATAGGGTTTTTTGCTACTACAGGCCTGGACAGTAGCAAGTATCGCGTTGTTGTATATCCTGGGCGTCCTGCTGGGATGATGACTTCCGGGGTACCGTCAGATAGGGTGAACAAAACGTGGACGGGACGGCGTTGCGCTGTGAGCATCCGTACGGCCTGATAAGGCAGACAATACCAGAGGACAAATGGGAGTCCACTTTCCCCCAGACCTGAATGGCTTGGGGGAAAAATGCAGCCGCCTCGTCACCCAGCGCTAAGGTATTTACTGAATCATCAATTGTTCACGTTTATTCATCTTCAGGCGCATTGCCGGAAATAGAACGGACGCGAACGCGGTGCCCAAAGCCCCGACAATCCTCGTATACTTTTGGAAATCACATTCTTAAAGCCATTTCAAATGCGCTTTACGAGATGCTTGAGAGAAACCTCAATGCCGACTGCGCTGCATGATAGCCACACATCCCATGCACACCCCCACCCGGCGGCGTGGAAGACGAGCACAGATAGACTCCTTTGAGTGGCGTGCGATAGGGATCGACGCGCATTACCGGACGGGTGAACAACTGCCGCAAATCCTGCACACCGCCGTTGATGTCACCCCCGATGTAGTTAGCGTTATAGGCTTCCATCTGGGTGGCAGAGGTGACATGCCGAGCCAGCACGCAGTCTCGAAAGCCAGGGGCGAAACGCTCGATTTGGTGTTCGATGGCAGCGGTCATATCGGCGCCTGAGCCGTTAGGGACATGACAGTACACCCAGCCAATGTGCTTACCCGAGGGGGCACGACTGGTATCAAACAGAGTTGGCTGTACCACCAGCGAAAAAGGGGCAGCAGGCTGCCCCGTCCAGGCTGCGCGTTCACTATTGCGAATGGCATCCAGAGTTCCGCCTAAATGCACAGTTCCTGCCTGCAAACACTCCTTTGCAGTCCATGGGATGGGTTCGCTCAGTGCATAGTCGATCTTGTACACGCCGGGTCCATAGCGGTAACGCTCAAGCGCATAACGGTAGGATGAGGGCAGGGCGTCGCCCATGATGCGGATGAACTGTCGTGGGGTGACATCAAACAGCGTCGTTGCAGCGGGTGGGATATCGCGCAGCGATCTCACTTCTGCGTTCGTTATGATTTCTCCACCGAGTGCGGTCAAATAACTCACAATCGCACCGGCGATTTTTGCCGATCCACCGCGTGCCAGGGGCCACCCAACAGCGTGAGCAAGCATCCCCAGTATCAGGCCGAAAGCGGCCGTCGCGGGCTGCTCAAGCGGCATAATCGAATGTGCCGCCATGCCGGCAAATACTCCGCGAACCGCTTCCGTGCGAAATGCACGCCTGGAGAACCATGATGCTGACGGCAGCGCCAGCATCCCAAACCCAGCCATTACAAGCGGGTGCCGGGGTAGATGCAAGGGCGCAAGGAATTCGTCGAGTATCGACTCGTAATTCCGAACGAGAAAGTGCATCAGGCGGCGATAGGCTGCGGCATCTTTTCCCATCCGCGCAGCTGTAACTGCAATCGAACGCTCGATGAGCACGGCTGTGCCATCATCGTAAGGATGCGCCAGCTCCGCAGGCGGGAACACCCACTCCAGTCCATGTTGTTGCAGGGGCAGCGAACGAAAAAACGGTGACGCCATGGCCAGTGGATGAACGCTGGAACACATATCATGATAAAAGCCGGGTAGAGTCAGTTCCAGCGTCCGCATCCCGCCGCCGACGGTGTCCTTCGCCTCCAGCACGAGAACTTTTCGCCCGCTCTGTGCCAATGTGATCGCTGCCGCCAGACCGTTGGGCCCTGAGCCGACGATTACTGCGTCATACTCCCGCATCGGTTTACGTTGCATTACCCCTGACAAGCTTTCGCAGACGCGAACTTATCGTATAGATCAGCGTGTGAAGTTGAGCATTATGGCGGATGTTTCCCACTTCAGACCACTGCAAGCGCGGATCCACACATTGTTTCGTCAATGTGACCACGGCAGGTGCGCCAAAATGAGCTGCCAGAGCTGTCAGGACGTGTTGCCAGATTCTATCCTGCATACCAGACGCAATGAGGCGGAAAGCGACTTCATAGAGGGGGTCGCTGGCGCGCGCCAGCGTTTGCACCTGAAGGACGATATTCTGATCGACCTGCGAGGCGCTGAAGGTGACCCATCCCGACTCAGGGTGACCCTGTGGCGTTATCAACGTGAAAGAATCCTCGTCGGAATACATCACCATCACGCCGGTTGACATGATTCCTCCAGGAGTCGAAGCATTGATCAAAACGACTTCACCGGGTTTGACACCGGTTACGGAAGGGAAAAATCGATTCTCTGGCGGCTGAAATTCGGGAAAGCGCTCCTTCCAGACACGCACGATCTCCGCAGGCGTATGATTACTGCCGACCAGCGTGGCTTGAAAGGTTTTTTGCCATAACTGCCCGAAACCCTTTAATGGGCTGAGGGTCTGGCGACCCTGCACATTCAGGTGAAGGGCGCCCGTAGGTGTTCCTGTGACGTTCAAACGATCAACCGACTTTGCCCAGTTTTCGGCATCGCGGGGTGTCCGTGGTTGCTGATCCGAAGGATTCATTCAGGCACTTCCTCATTCCTAAATGCGAGAAATGTTGAGTGATTCAAGCACGTCGCTTTCAATGTTGAACAACGTGATCGCCTCATTGAGACGGGTGAGCTCGAAGATATCGCGGTAGTGTTCGGTCAGTCCGAATGCCAGCAGCCGTTGACCCTGCCGCTGTGCCCGAATCAACAGTGTGACCAGCAGCCCAATCCCCGAACTGTTCATATACTCCAGCGCCGTAAAATTCAGGATGATCGTACTGCTGGTGCTGGCGCTGGTATAAGCATCAGTCAAGGCGGAATCAGCAGCACCCGTAACATCACCATGAATATCGATGATGCTGATGTGCTGTGCGACCGAACGCACAGCCAGAGAAAGCTTGCCTGGAGTCATTTTTGATCCCCCTCTATTCTGGTTACTGCAGCTGGGATAGCTGAGCAACAGCAGATTGTTCATCGGGATAGACATTCATGAAATCGACGAGGCGCGTGATATTGAAAATATCCATATAGTGATCGCTCAACCCAAAAACGATCAACAAACGACTGGATTTGCGCGCACGCGCCAGTAACCCAACGATCAGGGCAATGCCGGTGCTGTTAATGTAGTCGACGCCGCCGAAATTCAGCACGATCGAGTGGACATCCTCCGCTTCAGCGCGGTCATATGCGGCATTTAGGGCTACCTCGACGGTGCCGTTGATCTCCCCATGCAGATCGATGATCACGCCCTTGTTCAGGTGCATCACCGGTTCACGCAGAGATGCTGAAAAGGGTTTATTTGGCATCATGAGCTCCTGCCAGATGAAATACAAGCTGCACGGTATGGTCGGTAGGCGTGGCGGAAACATGCAGGTCATCAACCATCGCCTTGATCAGGAACAGGCCCCAACCGCGTGCTGACTGTGTTCCCGCCAGTTTTGCTTCCAGGTCAGGGGTCGGCGCCTGAGAGATCGGCACATCGCCGCCCTGATCGGTGACGAAAACAGACAGCCGCCTGGCATCCGCCTGCACGCGCACTTTAATCGGCAGATCGGCGCGATAGTGATTGCCATGTTCCATCGCATTCATCACCGTTTCGGCAACCGCTGTTTTCAGGCGTTCAATACGGGCAGGCGGGAAATCCACGGCGCTAACCGCTCTGGCAACGCGCTCCATCACGGCGCGTTCGCCGCCCGGTTCGCTGGGCGATTCGAATTCATCCAGTACGGTCGAGTCCCCATCGCCTGATTCAGGATCGGCAGACGGCTGCATATGCCGCTGAACGACGACGAACGTGACATCGTCTTCCTGTTCCCATTCTGCGCCCGTAAAATTAAACAGGGCATCGCGCAGATAGGCAATCAAAGCATCTCCGCCGCGATGCTCCCCGATCAGAGTTTCGAGCCGTTTCATGCCAAACATGTCGCGTTCGCTGTCATGGGCTTCTACCAACCCATCGCTGTACATGAACACCGTATCCTCTGGCGCGAGAATCGTCTCTTTCTCCTCATAGGTCATGCCCGGCATCAGGCCCAGGGGCATGCCGCGCGCGCGCAGTTCGATCACACCGTCGCAGGTGCGCTGAAGCGACGCATTATGGCCTGCATTTGCATACTGCATCCGCCCGGTATGGGGATCAAGAACAGCGCACAGACAGGTAACGAACATTTTCGGAGGCATATCGGGGTGAAGCACATCGTTGGCGCGGCGTAAAATTTCTCCGGGAGAGATCAATCGTTCGGCGGCAGCGCGCAGGATCGTGCGCGTCGATGCCATCACCAGCGCGGCAGGAACGCCCTTATCGGTCACATCCCCGATGACGATCATCAAACGGCCATCCTGCAGCGGGACGAAATCATAAAAGTCACCACCGACGGTGCGCGCGGGCTGCCAGTACGCCGCGAATTGCCAACCGTCGATGCTGGGGACTGCTTTCGGCAGCAGCGTCTGCTGAATAATGCCCGCAACGCGCAGTTCCTGATCGAGGCGTTCACGACGACGGGCTTCCACTTGCTGCTGATACGCCAGATGGGCGACGCGCAGTGCGGCAGCGGCTTGCGGCGCCAGATTGCCCAGGAGGCGCAGATCGTCGGACGTATATTCCTGATCACTCATGCGCGCGCCAAGCTGAATCATCCCGACCAGTTCACCCTGATTAACCAGCGGGATCAGGAGGCGGATGCCTGCTGTGCGCAGCTGCCTGACTGCGTCAGACTCGAGCCGCAGTGTTTCCAGATCGATCACGCCAGACGCGCTCAGACACAACGAATACAGGGGATCGTTTGGCAGTATCTCGACGGCAGACAATACGGACGCTGAACGGGTTTCAACCGCGCGAACCGAAGCTGGCGCAGGGTTACGACGTATCAGTTTGCGCAGCGGAACCGTTAAAACGGACATACCCGACCCTCCATTTGACCCCAGCGTACCGAGTGATCGTCCTAACATCGTTACGACGTATCACGCATCGAAATCCCCTATTTTGTAGTGGAATCACGCACCCACAGCGCGATCCTGTTTGGCTGCATGGTGCCGCTGACCACGCCGACCAGATTCGCTTTCAACGTCTCCATATCGACTTCATCGCGTAAGGTCTGCTGGAAGCCCGCCAGCGTATTTTCCACGTCATATTTACGACGGTACAGGCGGCGGTCGATCACGTTCTGCACCCGTCTGCGAATGGGTGAAAACAACCCGGCGATCAATAGTGTTGAAATGACAATGGCGATGTCTGGCGTTTCTCCCGTCGCAGCGCGGAAGAGCTGCTGGGTGAGTATGATCGCACCAAAGTAAACGATAGCGAGAATACCCGTCAGCACTGAGTAGATCAGCGTGCGCCGGATGATGATGTCGATGTCATACAGCTTGTGCCGGAGGATGGCGTTGCTAACTGCCAGGGCGGGCAATGTGAACACCAGAGTCGTACTGATCGCGCTCACTGTATTGCCAAGCCCTGGCAATTCCAATGCAACCAGGATCCTCTGGACGATAGCTGCTAACATCATTACGAGAACGCCCCACAAGATCCAGCGAATTTGCGCGCGTTCCTGATGTCCGGCGGCACGATAGCGCAAGAAGACAGACAATGGCAGCAGAATAATGAAAACAGGTAACAATATCGCTGACATGATTCCAAGGAACGCTTGATAGATGGGTACCATCGTTGGTAAAAAAAACGGATTCTCGATCAAGCGGTTTGGCGCATCGTCAGCGCCATAAATGAAGTTCGGCGACCCCAGAGGAAAAAATACACCGTAACCCGATGCGATAATGAGCACCACGATTAAAAACCAGCGCATCCAATGAGGATGGGGTTTACCGTTCGGAAACAACAGTACCAGCACAAAAAAACCAACCCACCCCAAAAAACCGCCTACGAAGAAGAGTAATGCACCAAAAGCCGGATCGAAACCAGCGCGAATTGATTGTGCTGTGAGTCCAGAACCGTAAATGATCAGAAGAGGTCCAATGATGTTGTCGCGGACTCGGCGAATACACAGAGCACCGATCACGATGTTGGCGATTGGGAAGATAGAACCATACACCCAGCGAGTCCAGAATGGTTGATAGCCTATGCTGGGTTCAAATGGATGCAGCGCCAAATCAACTATCAAGAACAACGCGCCGACAGCGACTGGAATGGTCAGAAAGGTTAGGAAACGGAAAAGTCGTGTTGCTTTCATCATCTACTTCTCGTTCACCCACACCTCGATCTTGTTCAGTTGCATCGCCTCGCTGACCACACTTATGACTGGTAATGCCAACTAGATTAAACTCTGGGACAGTCGAGTTTCGTTTGATCCCTTCATTTATATCAGGACGCTGGCGGATCATTCACCGTAAGTGTCACGCGCAGTTCACCTTCGCCCAATGATTCCCATGTGCCGAGATTCTGGCAGACGATACAGGTATAGCTGCCTGTGTCCGCGAGTACCGCAGTCAGGGTAACACGGGCGTCCGGTGTATCCGCCTGCGATGCGTACAGGACAGAGTGAGCGATGACGCTGCCATCCGGACCAATAAGCGCGGTGAATGGCGCAACCAGTCTGGCATCGTCACTTTCCGCGGTGATCTTAACGCTCTCTCCGCTGTTACCGCTGAATGCAAGGCGATGCGTCAGGTTTGGCAGGATGGGCAGTGTGATCGGGTCACCTGTATCGAGCGCCCGGACGTCCTGTAAATAAGTACGTGGAGCCAGCAGCGCATCTGCCGCGCCGCGCATATCGTTGATGCTCAAATAGCATTTAAGCAGTGAAAAACGCCCGTTGGGACTGTCGGGGTTCACCTTGAGGGCATATTCAAGATCGGTAATCGCAGCGGCGTGATTTCCTAATTCGATCTGCGCTGCCGCCCGCATATTGCGGAACGGATAGTGATCTGGCGACAGTTCAACCGCGCGGTCATAATCCTTGAATGCAGCAGCATGGTCGTTGAGCGCGATACCGTAGATATCACCACGCACAATGTGATACCACGCGACATCAGGTTCAGCCGCCATCGCCTGATGGATCATCTCCAAGCCTCGCTGAGGCATTTTCCAGTCCAATGCGTACATGCTGGCACATATCGCTACCATGTCCGGGTTGCCGGCATCCATCGCCAAGGCGCGGTCCATATAGGGCTTCGCCTCCTCTTTTTCGCCAGTGCGCACCAGATAGCTTCCGACAACCAACTCGGTGAACGGATGATTCGGCAAATCCGCCTTTACCCGCTCGACGGCCGCCCGCCATACTAGCAGCATCAGAAAGTCAGACAGGTTTACAGCGAAGATCAGGTGAGATTTGTCTTTTGGCTGGGCTTCGTAGCGGAGTATCGCCTCGTCATAAAGGCGTTGAAGCAGCTCGTCTCCGCCGATTGCCCACAACTGCACCAGCGGCTCGCTCGAGCGCAGATAGTGACCCACGCTTACCAGTGTGCGCTAGCGCGAGACACGTGCCTCCGTGTCTGTCGTCAAAATGGTGTCCATGTTTTCAGCCATGTGTGCATCTCCTGTTATGAAATTGGCAAACAATGCAATCCACCCTGAGCAACAGCGTATCAGGCCATAGTCCTGAAATCGTTACGATTGTGCGTTTATAGGAATCTTCCTATTTTGTGCTGCTTTCGCGCACCCACAGCGCGATCTTGTCCGGCTGCATGGTCTCGCTGACCACGCCTACCAGATTTTCCTTCAGCGTCTCCATATCGACTTCATCGCGTAAATTCTGCTGAAATTCTGCCAGCGTCTTTTCCACATCATATTTGCGACGGTACAAGCGGCGGTCGATCACGTTCTGCACGCGGCGGCGAATGGGCGAAAACAGCGCGGCGATCAAAAGGGTTGAAATGACGATGGCGATATCCTGCGTTTCGCCCGTGGCGGCGCGGAAGATCTGCTGGGTGAGGATGATGCCGCCGAAGTAAATCACCGCGAGAATCGTTGTCAGCACAGAATAAATCAGGGTACGGCGGATGACGTTATTGACCGACCACAGCCGGTAACGAAAGATGGCAATCATAAAGCACGCGCTTGGCACGATGACCGCCAGCACGAGCTGAATGAGCTGACGCAGCAGCTCCAGGCGGTGAATGCCCTCATCCAGAGCTGTGGGCGGAAAGAGGATGTAGACAGCGTAGTACAGGATGGTGCCTGCCACCATTGTCGTCATGCCTAATGCCGTCCATTTGATCTGACTGCGCTGTTCTGGAGAGGCACGACGGAAACGCACAACCTGCGCGACAATTCCGATCATGAACGGGACCGTTGCCGTGACGAACGAGAGCTCCAGCGTCTTTCGCCAGGTCGCGCCATACACCGTATTGGTCGGGAAATCGGGAAAAATGAGATAAATCATGGTGAGCAGCGTATAGGCCGCCACCAACCAGCGTGACCATCGGGGCGCAAATTTGCCATCTGGAAAACTAAACAACAGCGCGAGAGCAAGCGGAAGCGATGCCGCCCGCAGCGTGAGGATCACCGGAGCAAACAGGGCCGCCAGCGGAGTGTTCTCCGACTTGGTTAGTAGGTCGAAAGGCGTGCTGTTCATCGACCAATACAGCATCATGGTGGTCGCAAGGAGCAAACCCACTGCTTTCGACTGCGCTTTCCAGAAAATCAGCGTGGCAGATATGCATACCACTCCGAGCAGCAGCACCATGGTGGCCACATTTAGCAGCGCCAGAATGCGGTACTCGCCTCCAATCTGGATCATTGACGCCAGGCGTTGCAGCCAGTACTCGATGCCGATGCATAGGATAACGGCGAGCGTCAGGACAAAGCAGGACCAGGCGATGTACCACTTTCGATAACGGAATCGGTTTGCTGTTGCTGGGGCGACCATCATGACACAACCTCAGACAGTCCAGATCAAGATGTATGAAGTTGTAACATTATTCGACTGTGTTGGCTGCATGAAAAACGGCATCAGGTTTCACCCAAAGTGCGATCCTGGTCGGCTGCATCGTTTCGCTGACCACGCCCACCAGATTCGACTTCAACGTCTCCATGTCCACTTCATCGCGCAAGGTCTGCTGAAAACCCGCCAGCGTTTTTTCCACGTCATATTTGCGGCGATACAGGCGGCGGTCGATCACGTCCTGCACGCGCCGGCGCACAGGGCTGAACAGCGCGGCAATCAGCAGAGTTGAAATGACTATGGCGATGTCTGGCGTTTCGCCGGTCGCGGCCCGGAAGAGCTGTTGCGTCAGGATGATCGCGCCGAAGTAGACAATGGCGAGAATACCCGTCAGCACTGAATAGATCAGCGTGCGCCGGATAATGATGTCGATGTCGTACAGGCGATGACGCAGGATGGCATTGCTGACGGCGATGTATGGGGAAAGATAGACGAAAATCGTGAACCCTGTCAGGGCAAGTCTCTCGAAAGTACTCAAACTCGACACAGGCGATTGTAGAATACCTGTTGGGGCAAGCAGCAGGCCCACGAATACTACGATGGAAAACACCCAGCCCAGCCATGTCATCTGGCGGCGGGTCGTCAGATTGCCTGCTCGAAAACGCATCATCAGAGACGGAATGATGAAGGCTGCGAGCATCACTAGGGAAGCCGACTCGACGATGTTGATCAGCGGGAACAGTGCCGCTAAGGCAGGAACATACCAGTGATTAAGCACAGTGCTGGAAGCAAAATCGGGAGTCGTCAGGGTATAGAACCAGGCGGCAACAATTAGTATGGTCGCCAAAACTTTAATTACGCCTGACCATCGAATGGGGAAAATGCGACCATCCGGGAAAAAGAAGGGGATCAGCCAAAACCCAATCCAGCCCAGTGCAATACCGCTGTAACTCGACAAGAAGCTGTCTGTACGAAGCGTTGCACTTGCAATCTGAGTCCCCCAAAGCAGCAGCAGCACCCCAACGACACTGGTTGGTTGACGCCTGATGACGATAAACGCGGTGCAAAATGCGAGCGGCATGATCAGAAGTGCCAAAATTAAACGAAAGATGGACGATGGAAACATGAGTGTTTGGGCGAGTGGATACATTATGAAGTCCACTACCAACCCAGCAGTCCACACAAGCTGGACACCTGTAAATGCCAGAATGACCCAGTAAAACCAGTCGCGTTTTGGCGTTTGTTTAGGCATTGGCTACTCTTTCACCCACAGCGCGATCTTGTTCGGCTGCATCGTTTCGCTGACCACGCCCACCAGATTCGACTTCAATGTCTCCATGTCCACTTCATCGCGTAAGGTCTGCTGGAAGCCCGCCAGTGTTTTTTCCATGTCATATTTGCGGCGATACAGGCGGCGGTCGATCACGTCCTGCACGCGCCGACGAATGGGGCTGAACAGCGCGGCAATAAGCAATGTGGAGAGGACAATGGCGATGTCCGGGGTTTCTCCGGTCGCGGCGCGTAAGAGTTGCTGGGTCAGGATGATCGCGCCGAAGTAAACGATAGCAAGAATACCTGTCAGCACCGCGTAAATCAGCGTGCGCCGGATGATGATGTCGATGTCGTACAGGCGGTGGCGCAGGATGGAATAGCCGATGGCGATGGGAGGGAACAAACCAATTACGCCAACCAGGGCGTTACCGATCGTCGCGACAATCGGGGGAGCATCCGCGATGTCAGCATACTGTGTGACTGCCCACAAATAAAACAGGAGGTAAGGGACGAACAGGATTGCCGACCACCAGACGAACCACTTCAACTGCTGGCGCTCATGCAGGGTTGCGCGTCGGTAGCGCATTACAGGCGACACCAGTACACCAGGAATCAGCGGCAGAAAGATGACCGTCCAGAAAGCCGACAGGGTGGAGCGTATCTCTGCTAATCCAGCGATATAGAGCGGATTGAGCGGCACACCCGCCAAGTTTGGCACTTCAAATGCTGAGAAGACCGTAATCACGCCTAACACCGACGGTGTGAGCATGTTTGCGAACAGGATTGGCATCAGCCACGCAGGAAACGATTTTCCATTGGGAAATAGTAGGGGCATGAGAATGAGTGCCGCCCACGTTACGCCGATCATCAGCGAAGACAGGCTGTACCATAGGGGATCAATTTCAACAGACATACCGAAACCAAACAGTCCGCCACCCCAGATTATCATCAACAGCCCAATCACGTTACCTTTTGTACGCCGGAGGATCAGCCCACCAATCAGCATCGTTGCGGGTCCTGCCAGCAGAACCACGAACCAACGATAGATCGGGCTTCCATTAAAGGCGTTGTATGGGCTGAAAGCGGTTGGATGTTGGATAAAGTCTATCAACGTTATCAGGCAGACGACGATGTTGTAGCACACCAGTCCCCATAATAACCTTCGAAACCATGCTTCTGAGCGAATAATCACGCCTTGCATAGGCTTAGCTCCGGCCAGATCGATACAGATAGCCTAGCATGATCCCATAGATTGCGTGCGCGATTCCCCAATGCACTGCGGGAATATCGAGCAGGGGCGATTGTATAGCGGGCAGGATTATCCACTCAGCTGTGACAAATAGGATCAGCCCGTACACGATGCCAGCCATGACGCGGATGAATCGGCGATCACTGCCCCGCACGACGCGCCACAGGATGCTGAATGCCATACCATAGATCGCGCAGACCGCAAGATGACCAACTGCCCCCAACAGTGCTGAAGGCTGCATCCCCATGCCACTGAAACGACTGAGTAACTCAGCGGGTGCTTCGCCAGCGGTGGGCAGCAAATAGGCTATCATGGCCACGCCCGCAGCGCCCCCGGCAATCAGTCCATCGACGGCAATACTGCCCATGCTGGACCTATGGCTAAGGTGGTTTTGTGCTGCACGGCTGTTCATACTTGACCTTTCTATGCGGGGTTGAATCTGTCTGAAGCCTACCCTTACACCGTCCTTCAATCGTTACGATGCATAAAAGCGGGCATGATGCACACGCATCGTGCCCGCTGGAGCTGGATGCCGCGACGATACTCAAAAGCGCAATTCTGCATCTGCGATACTGATCATCATTTCTCCCCTGCTGCCCGCGCCGGAATGCGTGGCGAGAAGAAAATAACGACCGGTCACCTCGGGCGTAATTGTGACAACTGCGCTGTAGTCTCCACCTTCCAAATCAACATCATCATTGTAAGAGACAGCGCCTCCAGCAGGGTCGATCACCACCAGCAGCGGGTCAAGGCTGGCAGGGTCTGAGGCTACGGCGCTGATGATGACCGTCTTTCCAGCTTCCAGACGGACAGGAACCCGCACCATACGTCCGGCATTGATGGATATCGCCATAGGTGCCTGCCCGATCAGTGGTCGGCTTTCTACGATTTCACTGCGGGCGTTGAGGAATGAGTCGGCCGCCAGGACTCGGTCTTCCAAACTGCCTGTAAGCAGGCTGATTTCGATGATGGACTCCAGTGCTGTCGGGCTGGCAGGGTTGACGCTCAAGACATAGCGGAAATCGTCGAGTGCTGCGGGGTAGTTTTCCTGCTGGAAACTGAGGACTCCACGCTGATTGTATTGCGTGTAATTGTAGGGATTGAGCGCAATTGCCTGGCTGAGCGACAGGGTTGCCATCTCCAGATTGCCTGTCTGAGCGTAATAGCTGGAGCGGTCGGCATAGACAGGTGCAAAATTAGGATCGACAGCAATCGCCTGTTCGATGAGCGCCAGCGCTCGTTCAGTATCGCCAATGCCGAACAGGTGAATCTGAGCGGCAAAGCTCAGAATCTCCGGATCATTCGGCGCCAATTCTACGGCGCGTTCGATGGCTGCACGCGCGGCGTCTGCATCGCTGCCAGTCCAGATCGCGCTTGCCCCGCGGTAGGCATAGGCGACAGCGCTCTCCGGATCAAGCGCCAGCAGCTGGTCAATTTCTGCCTGGTCGATCACCAGGCGTGCGCCGCACAGGATGATGAGCGCTCCCTGGTCGGTGGGATCAGCTGCCAGCGCCGCTTCAGCATCCGCAATGATCTGATCGAAGCGTGCGGGATCAAGTGTGCCAAGCACTGCGCTCGGTCCATACGCGGTTGATATATGCCCGGTGCGTTGAAGTGCCTCGAAATATGCCGCCTGTATGTCAATATTCTGCGGGTCAAGCCCGGTCGCGCAATAGAGATTTGGCAGCGACGCTTCGTAGTCGCCCCCGTCAAAATCAATCATGGCGGCTGTTGCGTAATCGACAACCGGGTTACAGGGTTCGACCTGGGCACTGACGCTGGTGACGGCCGCCAGCAGGACCAGGACGAAAACGAGTGTGAGGCGAGTAACTCTGTGAATGACAGACATGGGAACTCCTGCTGTGACTGATCTGAAAAGCTTTCGTGTAGAGTTTCCTCTCTCCATACGTCTGAGCACGGAGAGGGGAAACAGGGGCAGGGGGTGTCGTAAGCCTTACTCGCCGACTGTAAAAATCGTAATCATGCCGTGTGCCAAATGCGTGGTCATTTCTTCTGATTCGACATCGGGGATGAAACAAAGGGCGGCATACGTCCCAGGTTCCAGATTGACATTCATCCAGGCATTCTCACCCGGGCTCATCCCTATAAACGAGAATGCCTCTTCATAGGGAAACTCAGGCGGCGCGCCAGGTCCCGCGGACATCAACGCTTCAGTGACGCCATTTGTCACGCCTTCGACAGTCGCATCCTCGTCCACGCTGAAGATGACGATTTCATGCGTCTGTTCTCCCTCGTTGGTGAAATGCCAGACGGCATCGCCGGTCGTGAGCTCGACGGGCATCGCAAAGGCGAAATCGACCATGACAATCTCGACATCGGCCTCCGGTGCTTCTACTGCATCGCCCTCGTACTGCATAACGGTGAAGGGGATGAGAGTCGGCGGCCCTGCCGGGCTGAAGTTCAGGAAGAGGTAATCGCCAGCCTGAAGATCATAGGTGACGCTGGCAGATTCGCCGGGTTCAGCGGTAACCGAGCCGAGCGCCGAGACTGTCGCCAGCATACCCGCGAAGTCCTGCGCCATCATTGCCGCTGTGAAATCTTCCATCGTTGCGCCGTCGATGAAACGGGCCAGGGTGGGTTGGAAGGCAATTTCTGTGTCGTTTTGCAGGGTAATGGCGGTCATACCGCTAACCCAGGCTTCTGGCAGCGTGATACCGTCTTCGGTAGCGGCGATCACCAGCGGTTCGACATCCTGAGCATTGACCAGATTTACGAGGACAGCACATACGACTATGACGCACAGTAGTTTTAAACGGACAAGGCGCGAGCGAAGCATTGGAGAACCTCTTTCGTAATAAATGAACCTGCCGCCAGCGTATGCAATCATCGTCCCACAAGCGTTACGGGCAATCGGCGTTACAGGATTTCCCGTCGTACTGTTTTCGTAACGCTTTCGGGATATAGTGACATTGTGAAGCCTGGGGATGATTCATAATGGGCATTTCGCTGCACCTGCTTGGCGCACCGCGCATCGAACGTGATCGGCAGCTCGTCCATGTCGACACCCGCAAAGCTCTTGCGCTCATCGCATATCTGGTGGTGCAGGGGAGCTATCAAAGCCGCGATACGTTAAGTGCGTTGCTGTGGGCAGATAATGACAACGTTAGTGGACGCGGCGCACTCCGCCGTACTTTGTCGGCATTGAACAGCGCGCTCGGTGGAAGCGGACTGTCGATCGAACGGGAAGCGGTTGCCTTCGATTCAAATGGTCTGTGGTGTGATCTGGTGCTGTTTAACGAATCCATTTTGAGCTGTGAAACACACGGACATACGTCTCAGGAAAGCTGTTCGCGCTGCATGCAACCGTTGACCACAGCCATCGATGCATATAAGGGCGATTTTTTGCAGGGATTTACGCTGCGTGACAGTGCCGAGTTCGATCTGTGGCAGTTTCAACAAACAGAATATTTTCGCCGCCTTTATGCCAGCGCTCTTGAAAAACTGGTGCGTCTGCACAGCCAGCGCGAGGAATACAGCCGTGCCATCGAACTGGCACAGCGCTGGCTGGCGCTCGATCCGCTGCATGAAGCGGCTCACGTTCACCTGATTCAGTTATATGCGTGGTCAGGCCAGCGGATGCTGGCCATGCGCCAGTATAAGGAATGTGTTCGCGTTCTTGATCAGGAGTTAGGGGTGGCGCCGTTGGATGAAACCGCCCGCATCTATCAAAGGGTGCTGGAGACTGCGATTCAGTCTCGGGCTATGGCCGCCGCTGGCAGCGATCGGAAAACGAAGGAGCAGGGACAGGCTCAGGCTGAACCAGCATCACTAGAGCACTCACTGCCGATGGTGGGGCGTGACGACGAAATCCGGCGGTTAACGGCAGTCTATCAGCAGGTCAGAAGTGGCAGTACACACATGCTTGTCGTGCTGGAGGGCGAAGCTGGAATTGGCAAGACACGCCTGGCAGACGCTTTTATCAGGCAAAGACGCGCCGATTTCGCTCAGGTCTTTAAAATTCGCTGTTACGAAAGCGAATCCAGTGTCGCCTACGCGCCGTTGATCCGGTCGCTCTACAGCAGTATGCGCGACGGAGAGCGGCTTCATTCGCTGGCTGATCACTGGCTGGCTGAGCTGTCACGCCTGCTCCCTGACATCCTGGCACTGCGCCCCGGCTTATCGCCTGCAGCCGTGATGGATGGCGCGGGTGCGCAAACTCGCTTGTTCGAGTCGATCTGCCACGCGCTGCTGTGCCTTGTTCAGGGGGAACAGCCGGGCATTTTAGTGTTTGAGGATTTACAGTGGGCGGATGGTGCGACGCTCGATCTGCTTGCCTATCTGATGCGAAGGGTGACAGACGATTCGCTGCTGTTGATGCTGACTTGGCGAAAAGAGGATGTGCCGCGTTCTCACCGTCTGCGCCTGCTGCTGGCAGAACATGGGCGCGGTATCGGTCAGGTGATCACGCTGCAGCTGCGACGCCTTGATCGCACTGCGGTTCACACGCTCGTCAAGGCTGCCGGAATCCCCAACTCTGAAGCGCTGACCGAACGACTCTATCAGGAATCAGAAGGACTTCCGCTGTTTTTGCACGAATACCTCACCCTGCTTCGGGCGAATACTGCGACAGTCGATGAGGCCGAATGGTCGCTGCCGATGGGCATTCAAGACCTTGTGCGCTCGCGTCTGACCCTCCTCGATGAAACCGCGCAGCAAATTCTGGAAACATCCGCCGTGATTGGTCGCTCGTTTGATCTCGATCTGGTGCGCGAATGCAGCGGACGCAGCGAGGAGGAAGCAGTTGATGCGCTGGATGAACTCTTGCGACTGGGCGTGCTGAGCGAAGCCGCCAATACTGACCCCGCACACAAACATCTGACTTCCAAGTCTGCTTCCATGATCGCGTACGAGTTTTATCATGAGAAGCTGCGCGCTGTGATCTATCAGGATACTAGTATGGCGCGCCGTCGTCTGCTGCATCGCCGCGTGGCACAGGCGATCCTGAATCGTGTGCGGCACACAGGCAGACTTCCGGCACTCGCCGCGCAAATCGCTGCTCACTTTTATGCAGGTGGCCAGGAACGAGAGGCCGCTGAATATTTTGTTTTGGCCGGGCGTTCGGCACGCAGCATGTATGCCAATCGCGAAGCACTGGCACACTTTGAGACGGCACTCGCCCTGGGCAGCACCAACCCAGACGTTCATCGGGAAATTGGTGATCTCTACACACTGCTTGGTGACTATCGCGCAGCGCTGCGCAGCTATGAAACGGGAATCGCCCGTGCCGATGAGCGCCTGATGCCCAGGTTAGAACATGCCCTCGCCGGTGTCTATCATCGACTGGGAGAATGGGACACAGCCGAAAATTACTACAACTCCGCTTATCGCAGATTGCCGGAAAATGGCCTCGTTGAACGCGCTGCGCTCCTCTCGGACTGGAGTCTCACCAAGTATACGCGAGGGGATGCGCAGGCGGCTCAAGGGTTGGCGCAAACAGCGATGACGATCGCGGAACAAACTGAAGTTCCGCGCGTGAAAGCTCAGGCGCACAATATCCTGGGTATTCTCGCGCGGAAGCAGGAGGTCTTTAATCTGGCTGTCGATCACCTGAGCCAGAGCCTTCGTATCGCAGCGACACTGGAGGATCGGGGAATGCACGTTGCCGCGCTCAATAATCTGGCGCTGACGCTGTCTGATTCCGGAGAATACGCGCGATCGGAACAGCTTCTCCGTGAGGCACTGGAACTTTGTTTGCAGCAGGGTGACGTGCATCATGCCGCCGCCCTGCAAAATAACCTGGCGGACTTGTTCCATGTTACGGGCCAAAGCGAACAGGCGATGATCCATTTGAAAGCGGCGGTTAGTTTTTTCGCACAGGTAGGGCTACGCGGTGACCCAATGAAACCCGATATCTGGAAACTCGCGGAATGGTAATGCCAAAAAGCATAACCGAACGGTGGTGCCGAAGCTGGTTCCGCCGGGTCATGGACCTCCTTCGAACCGAATCTTCATCTGATGCTGGTAGATTTAAGGTGTAAATCATTGCCTTTGCCTCCCCGCTTCCGGCAGCTAGGTCGGAGATTCAGTGCGGAAATGACTGCCACGTTTAAAAGGGCAGGGGAGGTTAGTGTTGTGAAGTCAAGTTTGGCTTAACTATAGCGGCTGCATGGCGACAGGATTCGAACATTATCAGTCAAGAAAAAAGCCTGTATGATGGCTTCAGACAGGCTTTTTTTCTCGTAAATTGCCAATTGCGGGGAGGAAAGGATTCGAACCTTCGATACAAGGTTACCCTCATATACCCACTTAGCAGGCGGGCCCATTCGACCACTCTGGCACCTCCCCCGATGACGCTATTGTGTTGTTACCAAGCGGAGGGAGTGGGATTCGAACCCACGGTACCGCAGGGCGATACGGTGGTTTTCAAGACCACTGCCTTAAACCACTCGGCCATCCCTCCATCTGCTGGAGTGGAAAAGAGTATATCATAGGGGGCATTCGTCGGTCAATGCCGTGAGTGCCCCGGAAATGCTGCGTTTTTCCCCCATGCTGGTGCTGCTGGTCATGCTGCAAGTCATTTTCTGCGCAGGGGCGATTGCGGCTGGCATGCTGATGAACCGTGCGATCATCAGCTTTGTGACCGTGAAAGATATTTATCCGCAGGTCACCCTGCTGGATGCGGACCGGGGCATGCAGCGCGCGCTGACTGGGCGGGGGCGTTATTTTGACCTGCCGATCTGGTCGGATACGGGATTGCTGGCCTATTCACAGCCACGGCAGGGTAGTCTCGCGGTTATCATCACGTCATCGACGATGGCAGAGCAGTGTATGCTGGGCGATGACGCCGAGGATGATATCGCGCCGATCTGGTCGCCAGACGGGAACTGGCTCGCTTTTGTGGGGCAGCGACAGGGAAAATGGGATATCTTTGTGCAGGCGGGCTGCGATGGACCGTTGAGGGCCGTCACCCATGATCCGGCTGATGATATTGCGCCGGCATGGGTCGATAATCAGCGCCTGTCTTTCGTCAGCAACCGCACCGGCAATCGCGATGTCTATGTGATTGATCTGACAACCGGCGTGCTGGACAATCTGACCGATCACCCGCGTGGCGATTTCGACCCGGCATGGTATGGCGCCCTCATGGCCTTTGTGTCTGACCGCGAAGGTAATGACGAAATCTACGTGCTCGACACGATGACCGGCGCGCTGGAAAACATCAGCCGTGCCACGGCAACCGATACCTCACCGGTATGGTCGCCAGACGGCCGATTGGCATTCGTGTCATATCGTGATGGCAATGCGGAGATTTATCTTGCGGCGCTGGATGGCAGCCCGCCGGTCAATATCAGCCAGTCGTCTCGCGGTGATGTGTCGCCCACCTGGTCATCGGATGGCAGGCTCGCATGGCTGTCTGAATTTCAGCTTGTGTACGATGTTTTTGTGCTGGATGCGGGCGAGACTGTCGGACAAAACATCACGCAGTCATCACACAGCGAATATTATTTGTCATGGGTACCATGATTCTTATGCGACAGTGAGGAAGATCATGAAGAAGATTTTTGACGGGGTATACATGCTGGAAGGCGACGTGGTTGGCCGTCCGCTGCAACTGATGTATCTGCGCGGAAATCGTGCATCGCTGCTGCTGGATACTGGCTGCGCAGGTGACCCCGAGCGCTTCATCGTGCCGCAGATTCGGGAAGCCGGTGGCGATCCGGCCGCGCTGACATGGATCATAAATTCCCACACCGACTTCGACCATACGGGTGGCAACCACGCCATGAAGCGGATTGCTCCGCGTGCGCTGCTGGCCTGCGGGGATGATGATGCTGAAGCCGCCGCCGACCCCAACGAGCTGTTCAGCGTGCGCTACGATGCGTACCGCGAGCCGCACGGTATCTTCTATGACGAAGGCTCGGTGCGCTTTATTCTGGGGCAAAGCGGCAGCCCGGAGCCGATCGATGTTACATTCGTGGACGGAGAAACGATCCGCCTCGGTGACGACTGGGAAGTGCAGGTGATCGCGCTGCCCGGCCACGCTGACGGGCATATTGGCATTTATGACGAGAAGCATCATGCGCTGTATGGCGCCGATGCCATTCATGGGGCCGTCTATACGGGCCTTGATGGACTACCGAAGCTGCCGCCGACCTACCTGTTTGTGGATGACTATTTAGATACGATTGACCTGATCGAAAGCCTGCCGCTGGATGTCTATATTGGCTGCCATTGGCCTGTCAAGCGGGGCGCCGAGATTGCTGCGTTCTGCAAAGAGAGCCGCGATTTCGTGTATAAGGCAGATGAGGCGCTGATGGCGCTGCTGGCCAAAGGGCCGGTGACAGCGCGCGAGGCCTGCCTGACACTGGGCCCGATACTGGGCGATTGGGAGCACACGCCTGGGCTGGATGTGGAACTCATCTTTGCCATCAACGGACATCTGGAGCGTCTGGTCGATCAGGAGAAGGCCGTCGTCAGCCGTCGCGGTGGCATCAACTTATATCAGCGGGCCTGGTGAACGAAGATGCCGACATGGGATGTCACCAGTTTTGGCGAGTCGATGCTGCGCCTGAGCGTGCCCGCCGGGGAACGTCTGGAAGCGGCGGATTCATTGCGCGTAGAGACGGCTGGCGCGGAAAGCAATGTGTGCGCGGCGCTGGCGCAGCTGGGCTGGAAGACGGCCTGGGCCAGTCGCGTCCCGGACAATCCGCTGGGGCGCCGCATCGTCAATTCACTGCGCGAGCTGGGCGTCGATACCAGCCTGGTGGCGCATGTGCCGGGTGAACGACTGGGCCTGAATTTTGTCGAGTTTTCGGTGCCGCCGCGCCCGACCGAAGTAATCTATGATCGGGCGAATTCCAGCGCAGCCGCTATGTCACCCGATCAACTGCCGTGGCCTGACCTGCTGAATACCCGTCTGCTGCATCTGACTGGCATCACGGCTGCGCTGTCTGAAAGCGCCTTTGCCTGTGTGGCGGAGGCGCGCAAGCGGGCTGCCGAGGCAGGCGTGCCGGTCAGCTTTGATATCAACTACAGATCGCGCCTGTGGTCGGTGGAGTCTGCCCGCGACGGGTTGCTCAGGCTGGCACAGCAGGCCGATATGCTGTTCTGCAAGCTGGACGACGCGCAGCTGTTGTTTGGCGTTGCGGGTGACCATAAGCAGATTGTTCGCAGGCTGGCAGGTCTGTTTGGCGTCCCGATGGTGGTGATGACATGTGGGGCGCACGGAGTGTATGGTTTGCAGGGTGATGAGGTCGAGCATGTGCCCGCCCGTAAAGTCACCATCCTTGACCGCATTGGGGCAGGGGATGCCATGAGCGCGGGTGTGCTGCATGGCTGGCTGAAGGGCAATTTTGCGCTGGGCCTGCGCGCCGGCACCACGCTGGCTGCCCTTGCGCTGAGCCAGCATGGCGATATGGTGCGGACGCATCCGGCAGAGTTTGAGGCGCTGCTGGATATGTCTGACACGATGATACGCCGCTAACTTCGGACTGTCTGTCCAGTAATAATCGTGATGTTCAGAATCGGTGGTCATGGATCCGTTTAACATTCTCTCGTCTGTATTGCTGATCGGTTATATCTGCCTGGTGATTTATGTCGCCAATATGGAGCTGCTGAATCCGAACGCGCCGCGTCTGACGCGCCCGCTGCTGTTTGGCGTGGTGGGGATGATGCTGCTGTTTGCGCTGGTGGTGTTGCAGGCCGGGCTGTTCACTGAAATTGACCTGCCTGCGGATGTGACCGAGGCGGAGATGGGTTTCCCGACCGTGTCGATGGCCGCCAGCGTGGGATTCACCGTGCTGGCGGTCGCCTGTGCCGGGGCCAGCCTGGCCGTCATCCACAGTGCCCGGCTGCGCATTCGGCTGAAGCGCATGATTGGCGAGACGGCGCTTTATGACCCGGCGTCCCCGGTCCATACCGCAGCCATTGTGCTGTGTCTGGCGCTGATCGTTTCCACGCTGGGCAATCTGGTGCTGGGCGGCGGACTGGCCGGCATGGCGGACCAGCTTGGCGAGACGGGGGTGTCGCTGGGCGAAGCGGTTTTCAATCAGGTGTTATGGGTGGTCGCCGCCTTTCTGGGCATCGGGTTGTTTTTTCGTCGTTCTCCGGCCGCCAGCATGTTCCGCCTGCGACTGCGCTGGCCTAACGGGCAGGACCTGGTGGTGGGGGTGGGGGCGGGCATCGGCATGTACATCGGCATCCTTGGCTTTGCGGCCGTCTGGAGCCTGCTGGTGCCGCCTGAATCACTGGCCGAGCAAACTTCGGCCGCGCAGGCGGTCACACAGGCGTTTAATACGCTGCCGAGCGCATTTTTACTGGCTGTTTCCGTCGCCATCGGGGAAGAATTATTCTTTCGCGGGGCGCTTCAGCCTGTTTTTGGCGTGCTGCCCACGACGATTTTTTTCGTGCTCCTGCACACACAGTATACGCTGACACCCGCCTCAGTCGGTATTTTCGGCGTTGCACTGGTGCTGGCGCTGGTGGCAAAGCGCGTCAGCGTGACTTCTGCCATCGTGGCGCATTTCGTTTATAATTTCATACAGCTTGCGCTGGCCATTGTGGCTGCGCGAATGCTTGGCGGGGGAGGGGTGCCTTGATGCGTCGATTGGTTGCCGGGTTGCTGGCCGTCGCCTGTTTGTCACTGCTGCCTGTCTCTGCTCAGGAGAATGCGCTACAGCCCACAGGAACATTTTCGCTGATCACGGTGACTGCGTTCCAGGTGCTTCCTACGTCGACCTATACGCCATCGATCACGCCGACATCTGTCACGTCCACGCCATTGCCCCGTCCGACCGATGATCCCCCGACCAGCCTCGATGGCATCATCCGCGAAGTGGTTGCAACGCCGATTTTTCCGATTGGCATCCGTTTTGATATTCGGCTGTCATCCCCGGTGGAGGCGCTCGATGCCTTCCAGATGACGGTGCGCTATCCGGGCATGGCTGGCGCGGGGGATATCCTCATGCGCGATCAGTTTGAAGTGCTGGACGAGAATACGCTGGTCGGTATCTACGAAGTGCAGTCAGACACGCCGCCAGGTATTTATTCGCTTGTGCGTTTTGAAGTGGGTGTCGAGGCAGGAGATGACATGGGGCAGGCGTCCGGCGCGGTGACGTTTGATGATCGCCGCGTACCCTGGGTGCAGTACCGGTTTGAGGAAGGGCGCCTGGCGATTGCCTCTGCCGGGCGTGGACGCCTGACGCTTGTGCGTGAGGTTCAGTCGATCTATCAGCTGCTGGTGCGGGTGACCGGCCGTTCGCCGCAGGCCGGCGTGCTGTTGTATGACGAGACAGCCCGGCCGGGATGCCCGGAGTTTGCGGCAGAACAAATTGCCGACGACGACCTTGCCCGCCAGCGTATCAGCCGTCTACTGCAAACGCTGGTCGATAACTGTTCGCCAGCCATCGCTGCGGCCAGCTATGCCGCCGGGGGCTTCACCCCGTTTCAGAATTTACCCGATGTCGATGTGCAGATCAGCCGGACGCTGGTCGCGCGGTTTCTGGATGAAGCGTGGGACGAACGCGATGTTCCCGACTGGGTACGCGAAGGCCTGACCCGCTTTGTGAATCCCAGGCCGATGGCGCGCGCGCAGATTGCCAGCCAGGATGCCGAGCGCGGCCGCTTGACATTCACGCTGGAGGAAATGCGCCAGCGCCCGGCTGACCCGGATGCTGAGCAGGTGCGCTGGGATGCCCAGGCATATGGCATGATGCTGTATGTGCTTGACCGGGCCGGGCTGGAGGGGGTGCTGTCGCTGGCCTCGCGCGCGCGGTCTGAGCCGCTGGCTGATGCCTATGCCGATATTGTGGGAGAGCCACTGTCGTCGCTGATTTCGCGCTGGTCACGCTGGATTTTTGACCCGCGCGCTGCGGCTGTCTATGGGCTGACGCCGTACCTGCCACCCACGCCGACACCTTCACCGACGCGCACGCCCTCGCTGACATTCACGCCATCCGCGTCGTTTACTCCGCAGCCGCCGACCGAACCACCGACCGCGACCCCGACGCGTGTGCCCGCCACGGCCACCGTTACGCCAACGCCAGAGCCGCCGACCGCTACCGTGACCCCGCGCAGCGCCAGCGCGCTGGTCACGCCGACGGCTGTCCCGGCTGCCGTCGATGGCCTGGGGGGTGTGAGCGCGGAAAGCAGAGCTATTATTCTGGTGGGTGTGCTGGCAGTATTAGGGACACTGGCAGTCGCCGTGGTCCTGCTGGGGCGCAGGAAGTGACGACGATCAGCCTCTGCACCTGTAAATATGAGAGAATTGCAAGACGATGACGATAGTACTGCCGCAAAAAGCGGATATCTATGGGCTGACACTGCAAGACCTGACCGGCCTGCTGGCGGGCTGGGGCCAGCCGAAGTTTCGCGCCAAACAGGTGTGGGACTGGCTGTATGACAGCCGCGTGGACAGCTTTGACAAAATGACCAATCTGCCGCGCGCGCTGCGCGAACAGCTTGATGGCGCATACCGCCTGGGTGCGCTGGAAGTGGATGCCGAGCAGCACAGCGTCGATGGCACAGTGAAGCGCCTGTTTCGCCTGCACGACGGTCAGTTGATTGAGTCTGTGCTGATGGAATATGACGATGAGCGCCGCACCGCGTGTATTTCCACGCAGGCGGGCTGCGCGATGGGCTGCGTGTTCTGCGCGACCGGCCAGATGGGCTTTGCGCGCCAGCTCACGGCCGATGAGATTTTCGAGCAGGCGCTGTATTTCGCGCGCGACCTGGAGGCAAAGGGTGACCGCCTGAGCAACGTCGTGCTGATGGGCATGGGCGAGCCGTTCCACAACTACGACAATTCGATTGCCGCGGTGCGCAGGCTGATGAACGACCTGGGCATCGGCGCGCGCCACATCACCATCAGCACGGTGGGTCTGGTGCCGATGATCCGGCGCTTTGCCGATGAGGATTTACAGGTGAAGCTGGCGGTCAGCCTGCACGCGGCCACCGATGCCGAGCGCAGCGCGCTGCTGCCCGTGAACCGCCGCTATCCGCTGAACGATCTGATCGCGGCCTGTCGCTACTACGTGCGCAAGTCTGGCCGCCGCATGACGTTTGAGTGGACGCTGATTAACGGCCAGAACGACACGCCTGTGCAGGCGCACACGCTGGGCCAACTTCTCAATGGCCTGAATTGCCATGTGAACGTGATTCCGCTCAATCCCACGGGCGGCTTTGAAGGCGACCCGTCGGTGACGGCACGTGTGGAACAGTTCATCGCCATCCTGGCCACGTACAACATCACCGCGACTTCACGTGTGCGGCGCGGCATCGACATCGACGCCGGCTGCGGACAGCTGAAGTCGAAAGTGGAACGGGCACGCCGCGCCGGTGGCGACGACACCGCCACGGTTGATCTAGAGGATGCGCTGCCCGAATAAGCTGGCGACCAGTTCTACCGCGACGGTCGCCGTGCGGTTAGTGTCGTCCAGGATGGGGTTGATTTCCACCACGTCCAGCGAGCGCACGCGCCCGTCGTCAGCCAGCATTTCCATCAGCAGGTGCGCCTCACGATAGGTCAGGCCACCAGGCACCGGCGTGCCCACGCCGTGCGCCACCTGCGGGTCCAGCGAGTCCATATCCAGGCTGACATGAATGGCGTCGCAGTCGGCAAACGTGCGGATGATTTCCTGCACGACGAAGGCCATGCCGCGCTCGTCGATGTCGCGCATGGTGCGCACGGTCACGCCGCTGGCCGCCAGCGCCACGCGTTCCTCAGCATCCAGGTCGCGGATGCCAATCATGGCGACCTGGCTGTCTTCGACGACTTTTGGCGAAATTTGCAGCGGGGCAGGGCAGCGCCCGGTCAGCGAAGCCACGACCATGCCGTGCACGTTGCCGGATGGCGTCGTGAAGGGCGTATTGAAGTCCCCGTGGGCATCCACCCACAACACGCCGAGGCGCTTGCAGGCTTCGTTAGCCGCCGAGACGGTGCCCATCGAGATGCTGTGGTCGCCGCCCATCGCGATGACGGTGTGGCCGTCCGCCATGCTGGCTTTGGTCAGGCGATAGGCCTCGGTGCAGACGTCGATGATCGACTTGGCATTGTGTGCCAGCCCGTCAATCGGGTCGTCGTCCACCTGTTCCACCACCGGCGTATTGACATTGCCCAGGTCGGTCACGTCATAGCCGAGGCGTTCGAGTCGGTTTTGCAACCCGGCATAGCGCAGGGCGCTGCCGCCCATATCGACGCCGCGGCGCTTCTGGCCCAGGTCCATCGGCACGCCAAAAATCTGCAGGGATGGCTTCTTGGTTTCGCTCATAGTGTCTCCGTTTGTGTGCGGCCGCTTAAGCGGGCAATACGCCGCGCGATGACGACCAGGATGATGCTGAGCAGATACAGCGCCAACAGCGGCCCAACGACGAGAAACATGTTCACAGGGTCCACGGTGGGGGTGATAATCGCGGCAGCGACAGCCGCGCCCACGATAGCGATGCGCCAGTTTTTGATCAGCGTCCTGGCTTCGACAATGCCAAGGATGCCGAGCACAAAGAAGATCAGCGGGGTCTCAAAGGCGACACCCATCCAGAAGATGAGTGCGGTCACGAACCCCAGGTAGCGGTCGGCCGTCCACTGTGCGACAAACAGCTCCGGCATGAAATTGTCAAAAAAGCCGATGGCAGGCGGAATCAGTACCGCCCAGGTGAAGACCACGCCCACGATGAACAGCAGGAAGATGGCCGGCAAGGCCATCAGGAAGATGCGCCGTTCCCGATTGGTCAGCCCCGGCAGCACGAACATCAGCAGTTGGTAGGTGATGACGGGAATGGCGATGATGCCGCCGATCAGCAGCGCGACGCGGAAATAGGCGACGACTGAGTCGGTCGGGCCGAGCGTGACAAATTGCGATGCGCCGTAGGGTTGCTTCAGAAATTCCAGCACCGGCCCCGATATCGCCATGCCGATGGCAAAGCCGATGACCAGCATGATGGCCGCTTTGGTGAAGCGCGACCGCAGCTCATTCAGATGGTCGAAAATCGACATCCGCAGTTCTGTGTCAGTCTGCTCCGGCGCGGGGGGCGCCGGCCTGGGGCGACGGCGGGGCAGGATACGCATAATTCTAGCTTTCGCTTTCAGACGCCGTGCCTGCTTTTGGGCCGCGCAGCGCCTCATAATCCGACGGATTTGCGGCAATGGCCCCCAGCACGCCATTGGTGAAGCTGGCACTGCCATCCGCACCGAACACCTTGGACAGCTCCACGGCTTCGTCGATGGCCGCACCAACCGGCGTGCGGGTATCAATCGCGAATTCAAAAATCGCGATGCGCAGGATGTTGCGGTCGATGACTGCAATCTGGTCCAGGGGGAATTCCGGCGCGTACTTCGCGATCAGCGGGTCCATATCCGGATAGTGATTGAATACACCTTCCACCAGTTCGCGCACGCGGATGGCGATCGGCTGTTCGGGCTGTCGCTCATCCAGCACGCGCGCCATGACCAGGCCGGGGAAGTGTCCGGCGATATCGGCCTCATACAGCACCTGCAGAGCGATCCTGCGCGCCATGCTTTCGGTGGCATGCAGCGGCTCTTTGAATTCAATTTCGGTGATGTCTGTTTCTTCAGGGTCTAGGTCGGGGAGTCTTTTCACCATGACTGGCTTGTTTCCTGTGTGCATAATGACTGGTTATAGTACCGTATTCCCGCCTGAAAAAGAACTGACAAGTTGCCCTGTTCAGGGAGAGCGCGTGCGCTCTGGCAGGGACGACACCGGGCGAATGTCGATGGTGACCTGGGTGCTGTGCTCGTCTGGTGGCGACACAAAGTACAGGATGTACCACGCGTTCAGCGCCGCGCACAGCTCTGCACAGACCAGAAAGATGGTCGCGATCAGAAATGCCCAGAACAGCAGGATGATGCCGGTGGCCAGCGTGCCATAGATGAACTGATAATTGGCGACATTGGCCAGATACCAGCCGAATGCTGCTTTCGCCATTTCCCATGCCAGTGCGCCGATCAGGGCGGCCGGCCACACGGCATCCCAGTGCACCCGCCGCGCTGGCACGAATTTGAACAACAGGCTGAAGATCACCAGGTTCAGTCCCACGGGCAGGGCATAGGCACCCACGCTGATCCAGAAGTTTGAGGGATCGAAGATAAACACCCCGACCAACCGAATCACAGCCGAGCTGAGGAAGGACAGGGTGAGCAGGCCCAGCAGCGCGAAGGCCATCAGCAGGGCCACCAGCCGCTGCCGCCAGATCGAGCGGGCTGGGGCATCAAAAATCTGGTCGAGCGCATTGCTGATGCCCGTGAACAGCCCCAGTCCCGACCACAGCAAGCCCAGCAGCGCGATGATGGTGAACGAACCACTTTGTTCCAGTGCCTGCTGCACATTGCTTTGCACGCTGACGAGCGCCTCGCTGGTGTTGGGTGGCAGCAGCGACGACAGCGCGAGCGTGATTTGTTGTTCGGCCAGCGCCGGCCCCAGCAAGCGCGAGACACCTACGGCGATCAGCAGTGTCAGCGGAAACAACGAGAAGACGGCATAGTAAGCCAGCGCCGATGCCCGCAGCGGCCCAAATTTGAAGTAGCTGAGCACGGCAGCCCACAGGAATCGGGGCAGCGCCTGCACCGGCTCTGCCTGCTGCTTCCACAAGGCTGCATACGGGCCGGCCATGACTTGCAACCGGCTTCTCAGCCGGGCCTGCCAGGGGGGAAGCGATGGGGTCATTGAATCGTGTGCCTTATTTGGTCAACGAAACTCTATACCTGACAATGGTAACATGCGTTACACTGTGGGCGAATTATTTGTGTGATGAGGATCGCTATGAATGGCCTGCAACTGAATGACATTCTCGCCTTACTCGGACCGGGCACAGGCGATGCCATCTGGAATATTTTCCTGTATACCATCTTTGTACTTTCGTTACTTGCGCTGTTCCTGATGCCCGACAAAAATCTGCTGGCGACCCTGCTGGTTGGCGCTATCCTGCTGGCAGTCGTTATCGCCAAGCTGAGCCTGTCGGCCAGGCCACCGCTGCTGAGAAACACCGATTTCGGCATGTTCGTGCTGAACATTATTCCGTTTGTGTTTCCGATGCTGGCCGCCGGCATTATCCGCGCCAAAAAGAAGGCGAAGGTTGTCATTCCGCTCGTTCTGACGGCGCTGGTTGGGGCTGTGTATTTCTTCTGGTTCTGGTTCACCGAGCAGAGCACGCTGTAAAGTGCACGTCAGCCCGATGACTGGCTGTGCCATACCTGAGTGCCGTCCGTCCAGAAATGAATATCCCCGTAGAAGGTGTCGTATAGCCCGACATCAGGCAGCATAGTTGCAAAAGACCGCGCCACATCGGACGCTTCAGCAGCCACCCGGTTGTGCAGCACGATGTGGCCAGGCTCAGCAGCCGTCCAGAAGGCTTCGTTGATGCGCCCGAAGCTGGTTGATCCCTGTACGACATGGGCGGCCAGCGCATCGGCGCAGCAGGTGGTCAGCTCTTCCTGAAGCCCACCGCTGGCATCCCCACCCAGTAAGAAGCGAATGTCACCATACTGCACCGTCGTCACGAGCGCATGGTCGGTTTGTGCCTCATCCAGCCCCGGCGTGCCCGCAGGCGACAGGATGTCGAGGTGTACGCCATCGCTGAAGGTCATGCGATAGCCACGCTGTGCCGAGACAATAGTGCCGCTGTGGGCGGCCATCAGCGCCGCAAACTGGCTGTCGAGCGCGCTCTGCCCATTGGTGACGATGCTGCCCACGCTGTAACGGCTCAGCACATCCCCCAGCGCGCCAAAAGACGCGGCCGCTGGTCGCGTAATCAGCGCGAGTGCCAGATGGCGATCATGAAAAGGCAGGCGTTCGCCCAGCGCCGTTAGCAGATTGGCGGGCATGGCGCCACCGTCGACCAGCACATTGGCGCCGTCTGGCGTGCGCATGAGCACCGCATTTTGCCCGCCCATATTCAGAAACCAGAGATGCAGCAGGCCATCGGGCCGCTTGCCCAGCGCGTCACTGCCCAGGCCAAACAGGATGAGCGCGCACACGATCAGCCCCGTGCTGAGCCTGCGCGATGCAAAGAATGCCCTGGCGCGATTCGTCATTTCAGGGACAGCCGCAGCCACCATCGTCACTCCTATCCATAACGCCAGCGCAAGGCCGAGGATCGTCGGCGCGATATCGGTTGTGATCTGTGCAAACGGGATCGCGGCTCCCAGCCGGACGATCTGTATCGTAAAGGCGATTGGCACATAGCAGGCTGTCAGCAGCAATCCTGCCAGGCCGTCCCAGAGGAGTCCGATCAAAGTCGCCGACGCGCCTACCATCATGATGAAGGGTTGCAGCGGCACAATCAACAGGCTGACTATTGGCGACACCAGCGAAATGGCGCCAAAGTGAAGCGCGGTCAGCGGGACAGCGGCGATGCTGGCGGCCAGATTCGGCGCTGCCAGTCTGCCGACTGTCAGAAGTGTGCTTTGGGTCGCGCCGCGACGAGGAATTAACCAGGTGGCCATGCCTGCCAATCTTCGCTCGACCGGCATGCTGAACTGCCACAGCGCAAGCGTGGTCAGTGTGCTGAGCTGGAAACCGATGTCCCACAATGCGTTCGGGTCGAGCAGCGTAATGCCGATGACCGCTGCACACAGCGAGGCAGGCAGGAACGACTTTCGGCGCAGGGCGGCTCCCACGATCAGCAGCGCGCTCATCAGGGCAGCGCGCAGGATCGCCGGGGATGCGCCGGTCATCAGCGTATAGGCGAGGATCACGGCCAGCGCCAGGAGGGCAGACAGCTCACGCCGGACCGGCAGGCGGGAGAATAAGGCCTGCACAGTTGAGGCCAGCACCAGCATATTGAATCCGCTGACCGCCAGCACATGGGCCGCCCCGCTGACTGCAAACGCCTCACGCACGCCATCTGACAGCGTGCTGTCATCTCCGAAGACGATGCTGACCAGCAGCCCTGCCGCTGGCTCTGGCAGATGCCTGCGGATCGTGTCGCTCAGCCGGTCACGAAAGCCATATAGCCCCCGTTGTACGGAAAAGGCCGAGTTTTCTCCAGTGACCTGGATGCTGGCATCTGTCATGAGCGCGAAAATGCCCTGTCGCTCCAGCGAATCGGCATACGAAAAACGATCGAAGACATACGGGCTGATGATCTGCCCCGTGGCAATGATCGTATCTCCCACCTGCACGGGGGCGCTGATGCTGGCGCGAATGCGGATATTTTCGCTGGCGGGAACGGTTTGTCCGTCCTGCGTGACGGACTGAACGGAAGCACGCACGATAAGCGTACTTCCAGAGCGCCGGGGTGGCTGCGTCACCACACCTTCGATGCTCAGGCCGCCGCGGTCCGCTCGGTCAGCGAGGAGGCTTTGCACGGGGCTGGCCGTCAGTCGTGCGCCGCCCAGCGCAGCGGCCGTGATAATGACAACGGGGAGTCGCCATCCGCTGGGCATCAGGCAGGCCAGCACGGCCAGGGCAAGGCCTGCGGCCAGCCATACGGTCACGGGTAGGAAAGTCAGCCCGCTGGCCGCAATAATCCCGGCGCACCAGCCGATGCTGAGATAGATCAGGCGCATCGCGCGTTCTTGCCTGCCTGGTCATCAATAATAAAAACAGCAGCCGAGGATGGAAATCGGCTGCTGTGGTAGATCAGAGAACTTATTCCTGCTCTTTAGCGCGTGGGGGCTGGTTGAGCGGCACCTCGACTGAAGAGGAGGAGGCTGCCGGTCGCGCAAACTGCGACGCCTGTACTGCCGTGCCCTTGGGGTCGCCCGATTCCCGTTCGGTGGTGACGACGGTGTTGATGCCTTTACGCACGACGGCCATCATCTTGTCGAGCTGGGATTCCAGCGTGGAGAGCTGTTCCAGCACATAGGCATCTGCGCCCTTCGTGATTTCTTCGGCTTCCTGACGGGCTTCTTCCACGATGTTGGCGGCGCGATTGGCGGCCGCCTGTACCGTCGCTTCGCGGTCCACCAGTAATTCACCGCGCTCGCGGGCCAGCTGCACCAGGCGGGCGGCTTCTTCATTGGCCTGGGCCAGGATGCGGTCACGCTGGGCCAGCACGCGGGCGGCCTTTTCGATTTCCTCTGGAATGGAGATACGCATCTGGTCGATCAGTTCCAGGGCGCGCTCCTCATCGATCAGCGTGAACTTGCTGAAGGGCATGTGACGGCCTTCATCAATCAGTTCTTCCAGGCGATCCACAAGATGTTGAATATCCATATTAACGCCCCTTATTTGAAACAGTCATTCGCGCCGCGATGAGCCTGATTCGGATCTGCTGACAGACTATTATGATGAACTATTGCGTTCAGTATAGCGATTTTTCAGCGCTGTCGCGATAAACGGAGGTACCATACTGCTGACATCTCCGCCTAGCTCGGCAATTTCGCGTATGGTGCTGGAACTTATTGCGATATGCTGCTCATCTGTCATGATTGAGACTGTTTCAATTGTGGGGTCAAGGCGTTTATTGGCCAGGCCCATACGAAACTCGAACTCAAAATCAGAGAAGACGCGCAGCCCGCGCACCAGCACAATTGCGCCAACCTGTTTAGCATAGTCTACAGTAAATCCGGAGAATTTCGCAACCTTGATGTTAGAGACGTGACTTAAGGCATCCTTAGCCATCGCCAGTCGCTCATCAACGGTGAACAACAGCTTCTTCTTGGGAAGGTCGTACACGCCCACAATAACCTCATCAAAAATACGCGAGGCGCGGGTGGCAATATCGATGTGCCCGTTATGAATAGGATCAAACGATCCCGGATAGACGGCTCGCGCTGGCATGATATGACGATCCTCTCCTGCGTGCGCTTCAGCTAAGGTCGCTTCGTTCGTCAATAAGCATTTGCACACGCTGTGCCAGCAGGCGATGATGCGGCATTTCCAGCGCGGGATCTTCCGCATAAATCGTGCGCGCTTCGCGTTGCGCCAGCTCCACCAGCTCGGGCGTGATCGATTCCATCAGCCGGAAAACGGGCTGGCCGCTCTGGCGCGTGCCCACCAGGTCTCCAGGGCCGCGCAGCTTCCAGTCAATTTCGGCCAGGCGGAAGCCATCGTTGGTCAGCTCCAGTGCGCGCAAACGCTCCTGGGCGCTGGGCTCCTGCGTGTCTGAAATCAGGATGCAGTAGGATGACAGCCCGCCACGACCGACGCGTCCGCGGAACTGATGCAGCGAGGCCAGGCCGAAACGGTTGGCATCGTGAATCACAATCACGCTGGCATTCGGGATATCCACGCCGACTTCGGCCACACTGGTGGTGACCAGCACGTCAAAGTTGCCTTCGCGGAAATCGCGCATCACGGCATCTTTCTCGTCGGCTTTCATGCGTCCGTGCAGCAGGCCAATCTTGTGCCGGTGAAAGACCTGTTTGAGTTCTTCATAAGCATCGACGGCTGCTTTGGCATTGATCGATTCGCTCGATTCGACCAGCGGATACACGATGAATGCCTGCTGACCCTCATTCAGCCGATTGGTCACAAATTCATAGACGGGCTCGACAGCTACCGGCGACGCAACGCGCGTGCGCACAGGCGTACGCCCAGGCGGCATCTCATCAATGATCGACAGGTCGAGGTCGGCATAAATCGTCAGCGCCAGCGTGCGCGGGATGGGCGTGGCGGTCATCACCAGCAGGTGCGGATTGCGCCCCTTGCCGCGCAGCGCGCCGCGCTGTTCCACGCCGAAACGATGCTGTTCGTCGATGATGGCGACGCCCAGATTGGCAAACTCGACATCCGACTGAATCAGCGCGTGCGTACCCACCACCATATCGATCGAGCCATCTACCAGGCCGGCGCGCACGGCGTCGCGCTCGGCAGACGAAATCACGCTCGTCAGCAGGGCGATATTGGGCTTGCGCTCCATCGGCAGGTTGGCCATGGTGCGCATCAGGTTCTGGTAATGCTGTTCGGCCAGAATGCCGGTCGGGGCCATGATCGCGCTCTGGTAGCCGCCGATGAAGGCGACTGCCATGGTGGTGAAAGCGACCGCCGTCTTGCCGCTGCCCACGTCGCCCTGCAACAGGCGATTCATCGGCGTGGCCGTGGCGATGTCCGTGCGAATCTCATCAATGACGCGCCGCTGCGCTTTGGTCAGCTCGTAGCTGTACAGGGCGCTGACCAGCGTATTCAGGTCATCGTCGCTGACGCCCATCTGCGGGGCAGGGGACAACTGCCATACGCGGCGGTTGCCCAGGATGGCCAGTTGTGTCAGCAGAAGTTGGTCAAAAATCAGGCGCCGACGTGCATGTGCCAGGTGGTCCATGCCTTCCGGGAAATGCATATTGGCATAGGCCCAGCCCAGGTCGGCCAGCTCGGCGCGCTCCAGCGTGCCTTCCGGGACATAGTCCGGCACCTGTTCGGCCCAGAATTCGACAATGCGCTTCATCAGCGTGCGCATCGACTTGCTGGACAGGCCTTCTGTCAGCGGATAGACCGGCAGGATGCCCAGCGTCTTCAGGTCATCCGGATCGAGGAATTCCCAGTCCGGGTTGGTGACCATGATGCGCTCACGGAATTGTTTGGCCTGTCCGTGGACCACCACCATCGCGCCTTTGCGGATGGTATTGACCAGCCAGTGCCCGCCGAAGAACAACACTTCCAGAGCGGCCGAGCCATCGTCGACCTTCATCCAGAAGTCTTTGCGGCCGTTTTGACCGGCGCGCGGCATACACATCGTCACCGTGCCGATGACCGTGATGGTCTGCTCGGCCTGCACGTGCCGAATCAGGCTGACCTGCGTGTAGTCGTCGTAACGGCGCGGGTAGAATGACAGGCCATCCTCGATAGTGTTGATGCCCAGCCGGCGCAGTTGTTCCGCCTTGGCCGGGCCGATGCCGCGCACAATCTCGATATCCGACTTCAGGCCGCGCAGCAGGTCGGCGGCTTCGTCATCACTCAGGGGGCGCCGGGGCGTGCGTGGGGGGCGTGCGAGTTTCACGGGTGCTGGAATGTCCGATTGTAGATTGCCACTGCGAAACTCCAGATTATCCAGGCTGGTGAAGTCACCACCGCCATGATTGTCGAAAATGGACTCGATTTCTTCGCGATTGTCGGGGCGCGGCGGGCGCTGCTTGGGCCGGTTCTGCTGACCCTGATTCTGACCCTGGCGCTGCTGGTCATTACGCTGTTCGCGCGGGGCGTCACGCCGCTCTGGCTTGCGTCCCTCACTGGCGGCAGGGGCATCCGTCCGCGTGCGCCGTTCCGGTCGTTCGCCACGCTCAGGGCGGTCTGCCCGCTCCGGCCGGTCGGCCCGTGGCGGACGCGCTTCGGCGTCACCATTCTGGCGCGGACGAGGCTCGCTGTTCGGCTGAGTTCCGCGTGGGGGAGCATTCTCATCGCGCTGACGGCGTTCCTTGCGCGGCGTTTGGCCCGCGTCACCTGCGGGGCGCTCCGGCCGCTCGGCGCGGGGAGGGCGTTCGCCCCGTTCAGGACGGTCAGCCTGCTCCGGTCGCTCGGCACGCGGAGGACGTTCGCCGCGTTCGGGACGGTCTTTGCGGCTACGACGGCCCTGGCCTGGCTGGCTGTTCTCGGCTGATTCCCCGGTCGGTGCGGCCGCATCCGTTTGCTCTGCGGGTGCGGGCGCCGGTGTGCTGGCCATACGCTGCGCCCATTCCGCAACGCGTGGCAGCCACTGTGCAGGCATCTGCACGCGGCCGGTGATGCGCCCCATCATATAGTCGACGGCACGCTTGCGCCCGTCCTTGTCTGGAACGGCATTGTAACGCTGCATGGCGTCGCCCAGTTCATCCACCAGCGCGTGATGCTCTGGCTTGCGCGCCTGCTGATGCGCCTGCGACGTCCATTGATGACTGAAGGCGGAAAGCCCGCCTTCAACCGCCGAGTTGCTGAAATCTTTCTCTCGTTCCAGTTTCAGAACTTTTACGAGTGTTTCCAACGCTGAGGGCATATTCCGCCAGTTCTATTTCTTCCACGAAGCTCTGACCGGCACCACGCCGAGCCCGTTCGGGCCCAGGTGCGTGCCAACCGCCGAGCAAATCTGCACGACATAGGTGTGACCTGCCGGGGCAATGTCCTTCAGGCGTTCCTGTAACGCCAGCGCCCCTTCACGGTCTACAGTATACAGGATGACGAGGCGATCCAGCGGCGCATATTCGTGGGCGACATGAACCAGCTCATCCACGGCGCGGCTGAAGGTGCGCACCTTCGCCATTTGTTTCACTTCGCCATCTTCTACTTTCAGCAGCGGCTTGATCTGCAACAGCGAGCCGATGCCCGCGGCAGCCCAGCCGACGCGCCCACTGCGATGCAGGAACTCCAGCGTGCCCACAGCGGCATACACCATGCTGCCCTCGCGCATGCGTGTGATGGTGTCGATGGTCTTTTGCACATCGCCCGTTTCGGCAGCCGCTTCAACCCCGGCGATCACCTGCAGGCCCAGACCGCTGGTGACAGACATGCTGTCGATGAGGGTGTATTTGTCCGACGGCAGCTTTTGCGTGCCCAGGCGGAAGGCGTTATGGACGCCGCTCAGCTTGCTGGAGACCGTCAGAATGATGACATGATCGGCATCCTGCATCGCTTCCATGACTGCTTTTTCAGTCAGGCTGCTGGGCATGGCGGACGTAGTGGGGAAGGGGCGCAGCTCGGCCAGGTGTTTGTAGTACTCGGCGCGATTCAGCTCTTTCCCGTCGTCAGCATAGCTGGTGTTATTGTAATTGACAAATACGGGCACGACGCGGATATCGTACTTGCTGAGATACTCCTCAGGGATATCCGCGGTGCTGTCGGTGACAAACTTAATCTTCTTGAAGGCCATTTTCATCATCCATTTCATGTTCAATAACCACTAAGCCGGTAGCGTCCAGGCCAATCAGCGCCGCCAGGGATGGGCTGTACGACACGACCGGAAATGAACGCCCCGGAAATTCCTGTAATAAACGGTCATGCAGCATGCGCGAAGCATCGCCCTGACCATGACGTCCGTGCACAATTAAGGCGTCGGCAATGTCCGTAAATTCTATCGCAAACTCGGCGATGCGCTCTACCGCCTGTGCGCGACTCTTTACCTTTTCAATCGCGACCAGATGGCCATTTTCACAGGCGAGCAGCGGCTTGACGCCAATCATGGTGCTGATAACCGCATGCGCTGGCTCGATGATGCGATTTTGCAGCAAATAATCTGCGTTGTCTACAAAGTAGATGCTGTATGTGCGCTCGACCGCGCTGCGCACCTGCACGGCAACTTCTTCAAAGGGCAGGCCACTGCTGGCCAGCCGCAGCGCCATGCGTGCCAGCATCGTCTGTGCGGCAGACAGGCTGCGTGAATCGATGACGGCAATTGGGATCTGGGTAAACTGCGCCGCCGCAATGCGTGCGTTGGCCCAGCTGCGTGACATTTCCCGCGAGGCATGCAGCGAAATAATGCCTGAGGACTGCTGGGCCAGCCGCGTGTAAATGGCCAGAAAGTCTTCCGGCGATGGGGCTGTCAGCGCGGGTGCCAGTCGCTGCCCGGCGATCTGGCGCAATCCCTCGTCCAGCGTCAGATCGATGCCTTCGCGGAAAGATGTGCCGTTCATGGCGATACGATTTGGTGCGATATAAACACGATGCGTGTCTGAGCCGGGAAATCCGCTCAGACACGCAAAGCTGTCGGTAACGACAGAGATGGTGGTTCCGTTGGTCATTACTCGACGCTGATGATATACGGGTAAAGCGCCTGGCCACCCTCGACGATCTCGAATTCCTGCTTGCTGAAGGTCGGTTGCAGGCCGGCGACGAGTTTCTTGGCTTCGTCCATGCTGGAGTCGCTGCCGTAATACAGGGTGATGCGTTCTTTCCTGCTGGCGTTGGCGTTCGACAGCAGGTCGGTAGCGACCGTGAGCATATGGTCACCACTGACGACCAGATTGTCGTTGATCAGGCCGATGATCTGGCCGGCGCCCACCTGGACATCGCCCAGGTCGACATCGCGCGTTGCGTAGGTCAGCTCGCAGGTGACCACATGGGTCAGTGCGGCCGTCATCGCTTCCGCGACTTCGTGAATCTCGCACGGGGCTTGTTCGTCACCGCACACATTGATGTATTCGAACATGGCGGCGATGCCCTGCGGGATGAAGAAGCTGGGCACCACATGTACGCGCTTGTCCTGGGCGCGCTCGGCCGCCTGTTTCGCCGCCAGCAGGACATTCTTGTTGTTCGGCAGCAGGATAATCTCGTCATTGGGCAGGGCGGCAATCGCGGTTTCAAAGTCGCCCGTGCTGGGATTCATCGTCTGGCCACCCGTAATCACATAGGCGGCGTTGAACTGGTCATGGAACAGCCGCTTCAGGCCAACGCCATTGGCCACAGTGACGACCGCCACGCCCTTGATATCGGTGCGTGCCAGCGGCCCGGAGTCTTTGGCAGCGCGGCTGGCGACATAGTCTTCATACTGGCGCTGCATGTTCTCGACCACGATATCGTCCAGGCTGGCCCCGGACGTGATGGCGTAGCCCAGCGGGTCTGCCGGATTATGCACGTGCACATGCACCTTGATGAGCGAATTATCGCCCACCACCAGCGTGGACCAGCCCATCGCCTGGATGTCGGCGCGCACTTTCTCGATGCTCATGTTCTCGCCGCGCATCAGGAACTGCACGTCGTAGCCGTATCCCAGCTCATCTTCAGGGACCAGCGCATCTTCCCAGGTTTCGGCTTTTTCAGGCACAATGACTTCGCTGGTGGCTTCGGCGGTCAGCGCCTTGCCGCAGAGCGCGCGCAGCATGCCCTCGAAGATAAATACGAGGCCCTGTCCACCGCTGTCGACGACGCCGGCTTTCTTGAGCAGCGGCATCATTTCAGGCGTGCGGCGCAGGGCAGCGCGGCCCGCGAAGACCATGCGCTTCATCAGCACAATTAGGTCTTCCTGGCCCTCGGCATGCGCTTTTTCAACCGCCATCGCCATATGGCGCGACACGGTGAGGATGGTGCCTTCCACCGGCTTTTCCACGGCGTTATAGGCATATTCGGCAGCCGTCTTACAGGCATCCGCAAACAGCTTGGCATTCAGCTTGTCATGGCCTTCCAGTGATTTCGCTGTCCCCGCCAGAATCTGCGACAGGATAACGCCGGAGTTTCCACGAGCGCCCTTCAGCGCACCTTCAGCGACTGCACGCGCCAGCTTGCCCACATTGGTTTCTTCCATGTTGGCAATTTCCATATAGGCACCGCGCATCGTCAGATGCATGTTGGTGCCGGTATCGCCATCTGGCACGGGGAACACGTTGAGACGGTTCACCAGGTCGCGGTTGTGTTCCAGCCACTGTAGGCCAGCGCCGATCAGCTGTTTAACCAGATATCCATCGGCAAGTGTATTCGCGTTGGCGCGAAAGGCCCGACGAGTGATCATACTAGTTCCTCTACAATACGTTTGGGTTGACGGGAAAGGGAATGCAGGTCACTGGCTGATGCCAGCCATGGGGCCAGTCGGAATGCCAGTGTGCGTTGGGAAGATGAGGCGGCTGATGAAGTCCGGGGCACTCGGATCATGGCGACGCTGCGCGCCTGGGTTGTGAAAACCCGGAAATCCTGGGTGCCTGTCGAGACCAACGTTCTGTGCCTCATTAACGTTTCACTAAGATTCGTCATATTCTAAAAGAAAAGTAGTGCACGCGGTATTGTTAGTTTTTGGCCGGTTCCCGTGCCTGAACCACACACTGCACTAGTTATAACACCAAATCCGGAGAATTGTCACAAAGCTTTACGAAGTCATCGCCTGTGCGGCCCGTCATGACTCGCTATACTCTCATCATCCTGAGCGACGCAGATGGGGAAGGGGACGATGATGCAATATCGCAATCTGGGCAGGTCTGGGCTGAAGGTCAGCGCGATTTCACTGGGCGCATGGATCAACTATGGCAGCAGCGTGACCGAAGAGAACCACGCTGTTGAGATCATTCATGCTGCCGTGGACAGGGGCATCAACTACATCGATGTGGCGGATGTGTATGCCACCGGCGCGGCTGAGGGGGTGGTGGGCCGGGCGATCAAGGGCATGAAACGCAGTGACCTGGTCATCAGCACCAAGGCCTATTTTCCGATGAGCGACAATGTCAATGACAGGGGGCTGTCGCGCAAACATATCATCGAGAGCGTGAATGCGTCACTCGTCCGTTTCGATCAGGACTATATCGATATCTTCTTCTGCCATCGCTACGATAAAGAGACGCCGGTGGAAGAAACGGTACGCGCCATCGAGACGCTGATTCAGCAGGGCAAGATTCTGTACTGGGGCACGAGCATGTGGACGGCCGAAAATCTGGATGAAGGGCTGGCTGCGGTCCGCGAAGCCAATGCTTCACGCCCGGTCGTGGAGCAGCCGTTGTACAACATGCTTGACCGTGATGTGGTGGAGGGTGATCTGGAAAGTGCGATGGAGCGCCATGGCATGAGCATGGTGGTGTGGAGTCCGCTGGCGCAGGGCGTGCTGACCGGCAAGTATAACGACGGCATTCCTGAAGACAGCCGCTATAACCATGTCGACAAAGACTGGTTCTCCAAACAGCTTTCTGAAGAACGCCTGTCCAGGTCACGCGCGCTGAATATGCTGGCGCGCGAGATGGGCACCACACAGGCTGCGCTGGCGCTGGCATGGACGCTGAAAAACAAACATGTCGCCAGCGCGATCATCGGCGCGACGAAGCCGAAGCAGCTGGATGAGAACCTGAAGGCGCTCGATGTGGTCATCTGCGACGAGATCAATGCGCGCATCAATGCGATTCTGAAGCCCGCGTAGACGGGCAGCATTCCGGTATGGCTCAAAAAAAGGTGGCCGGCTGAATGCTCAGCCGGCCACCTTTTTGGGTTGTGCGATGACTTGTTATGCGTGGGCGGGCTTGCGCTGGCGGCTGATCAGCTTGCCTGCTTCCACCGCGAAGAACATGATGGAGGCGATGCCGATCGCGACCAGCATTTCATCCAGCGCGACGGGGTAGGTGTTGAAGATGCCCTGCAGGAACGGCACATAAATGACCGCGAACTGAAGCGCCACAGTGCCCAGAATGGCATACAGCATGAACTTGTTCTTGCGGAACCAGACCTCGACCAGCAGGGTGTGTTCTCCCGCGTGAATCGCCAGTACGTGGAAAATCTGTCCCAGCGCCAGCACCGTGAACGCGATCGTGCGCGGCAGATGCTCCACCTGGTCGAGCAGGGTTTCGTCACCTTCGCTGTGGCCGCCAGTCGATGCCTCGGCGCCAGCGGGCAGCAGCAGCTCGCGGCGCTCAGCCTCTGTCAACGTGTCCCAGTTGGCGGGCGCTTCGCCTTCGGTCAGCTCAGATACACTGGCCGCGTTCAGGTATTCCACGCCCAGCGTGCGGCTGAGCGGATCGAGATTATGCGCCGCATGGCCATACACGAAGGCCGCCAGCGTGAGCACGCCCAGCAGGCTGGAACGAAGAATAATCTGCCGGCCGACGCCATTGGCAAAGATGCCTTCCGACTTCGGGCGTGGCTTGCGTTTCATCAGGTCTGGCTCGGCAGGTTCGAAGCCCAGCGCAATGGCGGGCAGGCCGTCGGTCAGCAGATTGACCCACAGGATCTGAATAGCCAGCAGCGGCACCGGCAGTCCGATCAGGATGCCGACGAACATGACCAGGATTTCACCGATGTTCGAGCTGAGTAGAAAGAGCACAAATTTGCGGATGTTGTCGTAAACGAGGCGGCCTTCTTCGACCGCGTTGACGATGCTGGCATAGTTGTCGTCCACCAGCACCATATCGGCAGCGCTCTTGCTGACCTCGGTGCCGGTGATGCCCATCGCCACGCCGATATCGGCCTGTTTCAGCGCGGGTGCATCATTAACGCCGTCACCTGTCATCGCCGCGACCTCGCCCTTGCTTTGCAGCACCTTGACCAGGCGCAGCTTGTGTTCAGGCGCGACGCGAGCAAATACGGTGGTCGTTTCCAGCGCGGTGGCCAGCTGTTCGTCGGTCATCTCGTCAATCTGGCTGCCGGTGATGGCCTTTTTCCCGGCGGCCAGAATGCCCAGGTCATGGCCAATCGCCTCGCCAGTCAGGGCATGGTCGCCGGTGATCATGATCGAGCGGATGCCTGCACCCTTTGCCAGCGCGATCGCCTCGCGGGCCTCAGGGCGCGCCGGGTCCAGAATGCCAACCAGGCCAACGAGCACCAGCTCGCGCTCGATCTCTGGCGTGATGCTCGAGGGAATGGCGTCATGCAGGCGGTAAGCCACGCCGATGACGCGCAGTCCCTGCGAGGCCAGGCGGTCCACCTGCGACTGCCACTGGGCACGGCGTTCTTCACTGAGCGGCTGCACGCCGTCCGGCATATGTTCGCCGGATGCCCAGCTGATCAGCCGGTCGGGTGCGCCTTTGGTGATGGCGATAAATGGCTTGCTGCCAAACAGCGCGCTTGGATCGTTGGTCTTGTATTCGTGAATCGTGGTCATGGCCTTGCGTTCGCTGCTGAAGGGCAGCTCTGCCACGCGGGGCAGGTCTTTCTCCAGCGCCTCGCGTGACCAGCCGACTTTCTCCGCGGCGATAATCAGCGCCGCCTCGGTGGTGTCGCCCACCACGCGCAGGTTATCGCTGTCCGACCCTTCCAGATAGGCGTCGGTATTGAGTGCCATCGCCTTCAGGAAACGAGCGACAGCGCCATCTTTCACCGGGTCCAGCGGCGTCTTGCCATTTTCCAGGAACTGCCCGTCGGTGGTGTAGCCGATGCCGGTGATGTGCACGTCCTCGTGGCCGGGCAGCGACAGCAGCGTGGCGGTCATCTCGTTCTTGGTCAGCGTACCGGTCTTGTCGGTGCAGATGGTCGTGACCGAGCCCAGCGTTTCGACGGCGGGCAGCTTGCGGATGAGCGCATTGCGGCGCACCATGCGTGCCGCCCCCAGCGAAAGCGAAATGGTGATGATGGCAGGCAGGCCCTCCGGTACAGCGGCCACGGCCAGGCTGATCGATGTGAGCAGCATTTCCTGCAGGGGGAACTGGCGCAGCAGCCCAACCACAAACACCGCGCCTACAACCGCCACCGCCCCGATGACCAGCGTCCGGCTGAGCTGGTCGAGGCGCTTTTGCAGCGGCGTTTCCGTGTCCTCGACGTTCATCAGCATGGTGGCGATCTTGCCCAGCTCGGTCTTCAGCCCGGTTCCGGTGACAACCATTTCCCCGCGCCCGTAGGTGACGCTGGTGCCCATGAAGGCCATATTCTTGCGGTCACCCAGCGGAGGTTTCTCTTTATCAATCGGCGTGATTTCTTTGAAGACGCCCTGGCTTTCGCCGGTCAGGGCAGCTTCCTCAATCTGCATATTGTTGCTGACGATCACGCGGCCATCGGCCGGCACGCGGTCGCCTTCGCCCAGCAGCACGATATCGCCTGGCACCAGCTCCGTTGCCGGAACTTGCTCGACCTTGCCGTTGCGGCGCACACGCACCTGCGGCACCTGCATCGCGCTGAGGGCGGACAGCGCCTTTTCCGCGCGATATTCCTGGTAAGTGCCCAGTGCGGCATTCAGCACGATGATGACCAGGATCACGATGGCATCTTCGATATCACCCAGCACGACCGAAATGATGACCGCGATGACCAGCACGATCACCATGATGTTCTTGAACTGGCTGAGGACAACGCTGAGGAGCGAATTACCGCCTTCGGTGGGCAGTTCGTTGTGGCCGTGCTCTGCCAGGCGTTCGGTCACTGCCCCTGCGGTCAGCCCTGCTTCTGCATTGGTTTTCAGCTCTGACAGCGCGGCTGGCACATCCAGACGAAAATAATCGGTCATCGTTTCTTCCCTCGGTGCTGTGAGCTGCGGATTTATCAATTTCAGGCCAGACAGCCTTTAACTGTAACCTACCATGTCCTAAATACAATGTGGCCGACTGGCCAGAATTTATCTGGGTCAACTCACCTGCTTGGCTACGCTCTGCCGACGCTGATACTGCCCCCCACTAAACCGGGTTGCGTTCACTGTGAATCGGCTTACAGTAAAGGGTATAGAGATAGCTTCTGTCTTCTTTTGGGAGGGTGTTATGCGGCGCTTACGGCGGGTGATTCTGATTGTTGTGGGTTTGATGGCCGCATTCGCGGTGACGATTGGCCCGGTGGCGGCGCAGGCCGAAACCCCTATCACTGTTGGTGAGAACAAAACAGGGGCGCTGTCCCAGCAGGCGACGACGGCCGATTTTGTGCTGGCCGTTGCACAGCCGCAGGTGATCAGCGTGCAGGTGCTAAGCATCACGGCGGGGTATGCGCCCGTGCTGCGCGTGGTCGACGCGAATGGCGTGATCATCCGTTTGCTGGACAACCCCAGTAATCTGTCAGTGGTGCAGGGCAGCATCCCGCTGACCGCTGCGGGCACCTTCACGCTCACGGTGGGCAGCAACAACGGGACATTTGGCCAGTTTCTGATCAGCGTGCAGGGTGGCCCCGCGCTGCCCGCGCCTGTTGCCCTGAATGTGGGCCAGGTCATTAACGGCGTGGTCGATGCCGAACAGCCGATCGCGCTGTATGCGTTCGCATCGACGCCCGAAACCATGGGCATCGTCGTGCGCGCCTCGGACATTAACGGCGTCCCACCCAGCATCGGGCCTGGCATTGTGCTGCGTGATACGCAGACCGGCGCGATTCTGGCCTCGCTGTCCAGCCAGCTCACGGGCGGGCGTTTCCGTATTCCGCCCGGCGACAGCACCCTGATCGTGGAAGTCTCGCATGCGGGCGGCATCAACACGGAGCCGTTCACCATCTGCCTCGAGAACGAGACGCGCGGCCAGATCTGCCCGACCAGCATCGCCCAGGTGGTGCCGACTTCGATTCCGCCGACTGCCATCGTGCTGCAACCCACGTTCACGCCGTTTATCCCCAGTCCGACGCCGTTTGTGCCGGTCGTGATTCCGCCGGGCGGCCCGTGTTCCGTGGCGACTGCGCGTAACCAGTCGGTCAATGTGCGTTCCGGCCCGGGTCTTACCTTCAGCATCCTTGGCCAGCTTGCGCCCTCCGGACTGGGCTTTGTGATTCAGCGTATGCCCGATGCCTCGTGGTATCAGGTCAATGTGAACGGCGTCATTGGCTGGGTCAGTGCGACCGTGATCATCACGGGTGGTCAGTGCGGCGTCGTGCCTGTCGCGACGATTGCGCCGACCGCGATCATCATCCCCACGCTGACGCCGTCGCCAATCGTGAGCAGCACACCCGCGCCGACTTTGACGGTTGCACCGGCGCCGACGCTTAACTTCTCGCTTCCGGCAGTGTTTGGCAGCACGTCGCTGATCAGCGGTTTCGTGCCTGATCCGTTCTCGGTTTCACTGACTGGCGGCGGGCCGGTTGGTGCTGCCTATCTTGGTCGTGGCTGCGCGGGCAGCACAACATCCGCGCCCACCTTCAGCGTGAACTATACCGCTGGCGCATTCCCCCTGCTGCGTTTCTACTTTGTCGGCGGCACCGATACGACAATGATCATCAATTCACCAAGCAGTGCATTCTTCTGTGCGTTCGGCACGTTAGGCGCTGAGAATCCGACGCTCGACTTTTCTTCTCCGTCCAGTGGTCGATATGATGTGTGGATCGGATCGTTGTCTGGTAGCCCCGTAGGCGGCACCTTGTTCGTGACTGAAAGTTCCAGTAACCCGTAACAGTCAAGCACAACAAAAAAGCGGGCGTCCTGGTTTTCAGGACGCCCGCTTTTTTTGACTATGGCAAGAGCTACATGAAGCTCTTCATCAGGTTGGTCAGGGCTTCTTCTGACGGGCGCAGCTTGGCGTCGGGCAGCAGGGCCAGCGGCTCATCGACGATGCGCAGCGTCTCAGTCAGGATCGGGCGCGGCTCTTCGTAGTACAGCAGGCCGGTCAGGAAAAGCTGTTCGCGCTGGGCCTGTTCCAGCACGTCGATGGCCTGGCGGCGGTTGCGCGGGTCATGGCCGTTGTCCAGTTTCTTCAGCTTGATGAATGAGCCGTCGTGCATCTGCACTTCGATAGCGTCCTCATAGTCCGCGACGATTTCCTCGCGCGGCTGCACATAGCCCGCCGGGATGAATTCGTATTCGTGCAGCGGCTTTTCGTTCGCCTTGCCATAGGCATAGCTCTTGTTGGCTTCATCGGCGTTGTTGAAGGTCACGCATGGGCTGATGATGTCCACGACGGCCGTGCCACGATGCGCCATGGCCGCCTTGAGCAGCGTCTGCACCTGCTTGCTGTCACCGCTGAAGCTGCGCGCCACGAAGGTCGCGCCGCCGACGACGGCTTCCAGGCACAGGTCGATGGCAGGCAATTCGTTCAGCCCATAATACTTCAGCTTCTGTCCCTCATCGGACGTGGCCGAGAATTGACCTTTGGTCAGGCCGTACACGCCGTTGTTTTCGATGACGTACACGAGCGGCACGTTGCGGCGGATCAGGTGCTTGTACTGGCCCAGGCCGATCGAGCCGGTATCGCCGTCACCGCTGACCGCAATCGCGATCAACTGGTTATTGGCGGTCGTGGCACCCGTCGCCACAGAGGGCATACGGCCGTGTACTGCGTTGAAGGCATGCGACCGACCGAGGAAGTAGGCCGGGGTCTTGCTGCTGCACCCGATGCCGCTCAGCTTGATGACGCGGTGCATCGGCAGGCTCATATCGTATGCCACGCTGATGATCTGATTCGAGATCGAGTCGTGACCGCATCCGGGGCAGAGTGTGCTGGGGCTGCCCTTGTAATCTGCGCGTTCCAAACCAATTGCGTTTGCCATGATTTAGCCTTCTGTCTGAACGATGCGGTCGATAATCCACTGCGCGGTCATGGGCAGCGAATCGCCCAGCGACAGTGACTTCAGGTGGGACAGGTTCTCCGACGATTCCATGCGGATGATCTGCGCCATCTGCCCGTCGAAGTTGTTCTCGATGACGAGCACCTGCTCATGCGTGCGGATGAACTCGTACACGCTGGCGGCCAGGGGCAGGGCGCGGACGCGCAGGTAGTCGGTCTGGATGCCGCGGGCAGCCAGCAGTTCACGCGCTTCCACGATGGCCGGGTCATTCGATCCATACGAGATGATGCCGATACGCGCGGGCTGGTCACCGGCATTGCTGATGACCGGCTGCGGCACGATAGCGCGTGCCGTCTCAAACTTGTGGTGGATGCGCTTGAGGTTGGCCACCCAGTCTTCACTGCGCTCGCTGTAGATGGCCTTTTCGTTGTGGCCGGTGCCGCGCGTGAAATAGGCCGCCTTCGGGTGGTCGATGCCGGGAATGGTGCGATAGCCCACGCCGTCCTGGTCATAGTCTTTATAGCGATACCACTCGCCATACTGCTCGATGAAGCCTTCCAGCGTCTCTTTGGAGAGCGTCTTGCCACGCTGGATCGGCTTGTCGGGATAGGCAAACGGATCGCTCATCCAGATGTTCATGCCCAGGTCCAGGTCGCTCATCACAAAGACCGGCGTTTGCAGTTGTTCGGCCAGGTCCAGCGACTGCCAGCCCATGTCGAAGCATTCGCCCACGCTGCCGGGCAGCAGCACCACATGGCGGGTGTCGCCGTGGCTGAGCACATACAGGAACAGCAGGTCGCCCTGGCCGGTGCGCGTGGGCAGGCCGGTGCTGGGGCCGACGCGCGTCACGTCCCACACGACGCACGGGATTTCAGCGAAGTAGGCCAGGCCAGTGAATTCGGCCATCAGGCTGATGCCGGGGCCGCTGGTGCTGGTCATGGCACGTGCGCCCGCCCAGCCTGCGCCGATCAGCATGCCGATGGCGGCCAGCTCATCTTCCGCCTGCACGACGGCGACGGTTTCCTTGCCGGTGTCGGGGTCGCGGCGGATGTGGCGGTAATCCAGCACGCCATCGACCAGGCTGGTGGAGGGGGTGATCGGGTACCAGGCCACGACCGAGACGCCGCCGAACAGTGAGCCGAGCGCGGCGGCCTCGTTGCCGGTGATCAGGATTTTGCCAGCTGTCTCGTTCATCGGTTCAAACACATACGGGTCGCGCTTGGGCAGGTTGGCCTGCGCCCAGTTGAACGCACGCTCCACCACGCCAAAGTTCATCATGGCGGGCTTTTCCTTCTGGTTGAAGGTGTCCAGCAGCGCCTGACGCACCACATCCATCGAGATGCCAAACAGGTATGCGCACGCGCCCACATACACCATGTTGGCGATGCGGTCGCGGAATTCCTGTGGTACGGCGGCGGCAGTAACGGTCTCTTTGACCGGCAGCTCGTAGTAGGTGATATCGTGGCGGCTCTGGCCCCACTTCCAGTCGGCCGGGATGATGCACACGCCGCCAGCGGGAATCTTGGAGATATCTTCGGCGGCCGTCAGTTCGTTGAAAGTGACGGCAATTTCGTTGTATTCCTTGCGGCCGATGTAGCCGTCCTTGCTGGCCCGGATGGAATACCAGGTAGGCAGGCCTTTAATGTTCGACGGGAAGAGATTCTTGCCGCTGACAGGGATCCCCATGCGGAAGAGCGAGCGGATGAGGACTTCGTTCGAGGTCTGGCTGCCGGAACCATTCTTGGTGGCCACCATCAGCGTGAAGTCGTTGACCACGTGGCTGGGGTTGGCGGTTTCGGACCTGGGCTGCATTTCGAGTACCATGTTCACTCCTGAAAAACATCAGCACCACTGCTGATCGTCTGCTGGATGTAAGAATTAATCTATTCCAAAAGGCTTCGCCGCGATCATTTCTCCTTTGCGCTGTGGTTGTCGTGATGGGCGTGATCAGCAGCGTCCGGCCGCGATAAGTGCTGCATGCGGGGCTGGTGCCGTATCAGGCGGGTATGCTCGACGAAAATGTCGCGCGCTGTGTCATAGTTACCCTCGCAGATGGCATTCAGGATGCGCTCGTGGTATTCCCACACATTCTGCAGGTAGTCGTAATCGGCATAACGGTTGAGCTCCACCGCGTCATAGGCATCCCAGTAGGCTTCGAGGATGCCCATCACAAACGGGTTCTCCAGCCGTTTGAAGACAGTCAGGTGAAACTGGCGATGCTCTTCATTGGGGATGCGCACGGTGCGGCCGGTCAGCTTGGCGCGGGCGGCGTGCACATAGCCGCGCATGGCCTGTTTGTCTTCATCGGTGAGAGAAAGGCAGGCCTCGTGCCAGAAAGTCGCTTCCAGGTGATTACGCAGCTCGCTGAACTGCTCGAAGTGATGCTGGTCGATGGAGAGCGCAAACAGCAGGCTCAGGCGCACCGCCGGAGTGAAGCTGTAGTCGCGCATCTTCATGCCGGTCTTGGAGCGCACTTCCACCAGCCCCAGCGCGCGCGCCACTTCCAGTTGTTCGCGCACCTTGCTGGCGCTGAGGCCGAGGTGCTCGCGCGCCTGAAGCTCGCTGATGGTGGGCAGGCGGTCGCCTGGCTGAAAGCCGCGGTCGACCATGTATTCGAGAAGCTCAGAATTGAGATTGATATCCGTCATCAGGTATTTATCAGATGAATACTATTAATATGATTGATAACAGTATAGCACGGAAAGCAGACCGTGTCCATTAACGCAGGCCGCCCGCGCTTGGGCAGATTGTCCGTATTTTTCTGAGTGCCAGGTCGGTTTTCAGCAGGCTGTCTGCGGCAGCATCTCGCGGATGCGGGCGACGATGGCATCCAGGTCAGACGGGTTATGCTGAAAGTCCATCGCATCCATGTCGATCGGCAGCACAGGGCAGGTGGTCCAGCTGCCCGTCCAGTCGTCGTACAGCTGATTGAGCTGGGCCAGATACTCCGGCGCAATCTTCTGTTCATAGTCATGGCCGCGGCGCGTGATGTGGCGCTGCAGGCTGTCGACGCTGGCGCGCAGATAAACGATCAGGTCGGGCGGCGGCAGGAAGCTGCTGACTGCGCGGTACAGCCGGCGATAGGCGTCATAATCGCGTTCGTTCATGTGCCCCTGCACATACAGGTTGCGCGCGAAGATTTCGGCATCTTCATACACGGTACGGTCCTGCACCACGCTGAAGGGATGGTCGACCAACTGGCGGTGATGCTCCAGTCGTTTGCCCAGGTAAAACACCTGCGAGTGAAAGCTCCAGCGCTGCATGTCGGCATAGAAATCGGCCAGATAGGGGTTCTCGGCGGCCGCTTCAAAAAACGGCTGCCAGCCAAAACGATCGGAAATCAGGCGCGTCAGGGTGCTCTTGCCAGCGCCGATATTGCCGGCAATCGCGATAAAGCACTTGGGCTGTGAGGACATAGCAGGCATTCCCGGAGGGTGATATTAGAACGAGCGTACTATAGTGAAAGCCGCCCGGTTTGCCAAGACTCAGGCGTGCGATTTGCCCACGGGACGCAACGCAATTGCAGATGCTGCGTATAATAAGAGCATATACGAAATTCATTCGACAGGCAGGGGGTTACACATTATGGCAACCGATAACTTGAGGGCAGGTATTGAGGCGCTTCAGCGTGGGGACAGGGGTACGGCACGCGAACTGCTGCGCGAGGCTGCATCCGCTGATCCACAGAATGAAAACGCCTGGTACTACCTGGCCGCGGCCCAGGATGACCCTGCACTGCGGCGCACCTATCTGGAGCGCGTGCTGATTATTAATCCGCTGAACGAAAAGGCGCGCCAGGTGCTGGTGAAGCTGGATGAGGCCGAAGCTGCTGCGTCCAGCACGACAGCAGCCCCGGCCACCCCGCCACCAGCCTCACGTTCGTCGTCCGTTGGCGCAGGGGTGCGCAAGCTGAGTGAAGCAGCCAGCGCCAAGCCGAAAGCGGACAGCACCGGCCTGGGTGCCGCGGCCACGACGCCAGGCTTTGCCCTGCCGTTCACGATTCCGGGGGCGCCTGCGCGCGTGGGCATCGTTGAATTATTCCGTGACGGGTTCGCGCTGTTCATGCGCGGCGTCGAGGCGATTCAGCAGAAGCCCGGTGCGTGGGATGAAGAAGTGCGCAGCGCGACCTGGTGGCGTTTCTGGTTGCTGGTGGGCTGGTGCGCCGTGGTTGGCATCGCCCTGACGACGGTGGGCACGCTGGTTGGCAGCATCTTCGGGCTGTTTCTGGGGCGCGGGTTTAATCCGCTGATCATCATCGGGCTGGTGCTGGGGCTGATCGTGGCGATTCCGATCAACATGGCCGTGCTTTACGGTGGTGTCTTTGCCAGCCACTGGTTCGCCAAAGAACAGCAGCGCAGCAATGTCTCGCAGATTGAGCATGCCTACGCGACGGCCATCTTCTGGTCGCCCGCCGCCGTGATTGGCGCGGCGCTGACGGCCATCACAGGCATCGTCGGGCTGGGTTTTATCGGCGCTCTGGCCTCGTTCGCGCTGAACATCTACGCACTGTATCTGATCGGCCTGCATTACCGCCGCCTGCATACGTATCAGGCAGAGAACCAGGAATGGTTCACGACGGCGGTATTTTTCGTCGCGGTGATCGTGCTGGGCGCGATCCTGGGCGTGTTTGCGGGTGTGTTTGGAACGATTGGCCTGCTGGCCAGCTAGTTCGTTGACGCACTGCATTTCAGAAACAAACAGGGCTTCCCGTCACGACGAGGGAAGCCCTGTTTTATATGCTCAGCGGCTCAGGCGGGCAAGGCGGTTTCCGGCCTCCTGAAGCAGGCTGTCTGACTTGCAGAAAGCGAAGCGCGCCTGTGTGGCAGCCATGTGCGCATGTTCGGTGCTGAAGAAGCCCGTCGGCGGGATACAGGCGACGCCAATCTCCGAGGTCAGGTAACGGGCAAATTCCAGGTCGTCCCCATCAAACACGTCGGAAAAGTCGGCCATGATGAAATAGGTGCCTTCAGGCGCATTGACCTTCATGCCAGCATTCTTGAGCGCGCTGGTCAGCAGGTCACGCTTGGCGGTATACATGGCCTGGAATTCTTCGAAATAGGTGCCGGGCAGGGAAAGCGCGTGGGCCGCCGCAATCTGCGCCGGGTGGTTGGCGCTGAAGGTGACGAACTGATGCGCGCGCGACACACCCTCCAGCAGCTCTGGCGCGCCGTAGACCCAGCCGATTTTCCAGCCGGTCACGCTGAATGACTTGCCCATGCTGCTGACCGTCAGCGTGCGCTCCAGCATGCCGGGCAGGGTTGCCATCGGGATGTGGCGTGCATCGTCGAAAATCAAATGCTCATAGACCTCGTCAGAAATGACGGTGACATCGTGTTCCTTGCACAGGTCTGCGATCAGCGTCATTTCTTCCATCGTGAACACGCGGCCGGTCGGGTTTTGCGGCGTATTCAGGATGATGGCACGCGTCTTGCTGGTGAAGGCGGCGCGCAGCTCGTCCGGGTCAAATGTCCAGGTGGGCGGATGCAGCGGCACATACACAGGCGTGATGCCCGCGAAAATCAGGTTGGGCAGGTAGCTGTCGAAATACGGCTCGATCAGGATGACTTCGTCGCCGCGATCGACCGTGCCCAGGATGCACGAGAAAATCGCCTCGGTCGCGCCAGCCGTGACCAGCGCGCCTTTGACCGGGTCAATCTCCAGGTTGTAAAAGCGCGACGCATGGTCGGCAATCGCCTTGCGCAGGGTGGATGTGCCTGCGCCGGGCGGATACTGATTGGCATTGGCATTATGCAGCAGGGCATCGACCGCAGCCTGAATCACTTCGGCAGGGCCATCGAAGTCCGGGCGGCCCTGGCCGAGATTGATCGCCTTGTGCTGCAGCGCCAGCTCGTTGATTTCAGTGAAGATGGTGGTGCCAAATCCTGCGACCCGATTTGCGATACGCGCCATTGCGCTCTAGCTCCGTTCCCGTTCAGCGGACTGTTTTATGGTCTGAATTGCCTGCCTGGCGATCTTGTCGCAGCGTTCGTTGTATTCATGGCCTGCATGGCCGCGCACATATTTCCATTTGACCTTGTGCGGCTTGAGCGCCGCGTCCAGCTCCGCCCACAGGTCCTGATTGGCCTTGCGCTGCCAGCCTTTTGTCATGGTATAGATGACGTACTGGGAATCAGAATATATCGTGACGGGGGTCGGTGTCGTTAAGGCCATCAGACCAGCGATGACCGCCTTGATTTCCATGCGGTTATTGGTGGTATGGCGTTCGCCGCCGCTGACCTCTTTTTCGTTGATGATGGTCCCGTCGTCTTCAGTCGCCACCAGGATGGCCGCATAGCCGCCTGCGCCTGGATTGCCGGAGCACGCGCCGTCTGTATAAAGCGATATCTGCATGTGTGAATGCCTGTGTGGAAATCAACCTGCGCAGTATAACAAAAAGTTAAAGGGCGCAGTATAACTTTCGCCTGCGCCCTTTAACGAAGAATGTCAGTAACCGTGCGCTAGTTCAGGAACTTGCGCAGCACGGTCGGCAGGATGCCCCCGTTGCGGTAGTACTCCACTTCGACCGGCGTGTCGATACGGGCGATGGCTGTGAAGGTCTTTTGTGTTCTGTCATCGGCGGTGGCGATCACGGTGACTTCGGCCTTCGGGGCCATCGTGTCGCTGATGCCGCGAATCTCGAACGTTTCCTGTCCGGTCAGGCCCAGGCTGGCGGCCGATTCGCCGTCCTTGAATTGCAGCGGCAGCACACCCATCATCACCAGATTGCTGCGGTGGATGCGCTCGAAGCTGCGGGCGATGACGGCGCGCACGCCCAGCAGCGCGGTGCCCTTGGCCGCCCAGTCGCGGCTGGAGCCAGTGCCGTATTCTGCACCTGCCAGGATGACCAGCGGCGTGCCGGATTCCTGATAGCGGTTGCTGGCTTCATAGATGCTCATGACCTGCTTTTCGGGCATGTACAGCGTGACGCCGCCTTCGCTGCCCGGCACCAGCTGGTTGCGCAGGCGGATGTTGGCGAAGGTGCCGCGAATCATGACCTCGTGATTGCCACGGCGCGCACCATACTGGTTGAAGTCGGCCTTCTGGATGCCGCGTTCCTGCAGGTACTTGCCGGCTGGGCTGTTCAGCGGGATATCGCTGGCGGGCGAGATGTGGTCGGTGGTGATCGAGTCGCCCAGCAGGGCCAGCACGCGCGCGCCGGTGATCGGCTGCACGCCCGGCGCGTTCTTGTCGAAGTCGAGGAAGAACGGCGGCTCCTGAATGTAGGTGCTGTTCTTGTCCCAGGTGAACACATCACCCTTCGTGCCCTCGATGGCATTCCACTGCGGATTGCCGTCAAACACGTTGCCATACTGGTTCTGATACAGCTCCGGCGTGATGACCGCCTGCACTGTCTGATTGATTTCTTCCTGCGTCGGCCACAGGTCCTTCAGGTAAACGGGGTTGCCGTCGCGGTCAGTACCCACCGGCTCGCTGGTCAGGTCGATGTCGACCGTGCCGGCCAGCGCATAGGCCACCACCAGCGGCGGCGAGGCCAGATAGTTCGCCTTCACCAGCGGGTTGACGCGGCCTTCAAAGTTGCGGTTGCCGCTGATGACCGCCGAGGCGACCAGCTCGCCGCTGGTGACAGCTTCGGCCACGCGCGTGGGCAGGGGACCGCTGTTGCCGATGCAGGTCGTACAGCCATAGCCGACGGTATGGAAGCCGAGCGCCTGCAGATAGGGCGTCAGGCCAGCGCGGTCCAGATAATCGGTGACGACGCGCGAGCCGGGCGCGAGGCTGGTCTTCACGTATGGCTTGACCTGTAAACCGCGCTCGACGGCCTTTTTGGCCAGCAGGCCAGCGCCGACCATCACGCTGGTGTTGCTGGTGTTGGTGCAGCTGGTGATCGCAGCCAGCACGACCACGCCGTGTTTGACTTCGCTCGTGCGTCCGTTATCATGCACGATGGCGGCGCGCTCGATGCCTGCTTCGTCCAGGCCATAGCCGCGTTCTTCGACCGGCGCGCGCAGCGCCTTCTCAAACGACTCTTTCATATTGCGCAGCAGCACGCGGTCCTGCGGGCGCTTCGGCCCGGCCATGCTGGGCTCGACATCTTCAAGGTTCAGCTCCAGCACGTCGGTGTATTCCGGATCGGGCGTGTGATCGGTGCGGAACAGGCCCTGTTCGCGGCTGTACGCTTCCACAAGCTGCACCAGCGACTCATCGCGGCCGGTCACGCGCAGATAGCTCAGCGAGGCGGCATCGACGGGGAAGAATCCCATCGTCGCGCCGTATTCAGGGGCCATATTGGCGATGGTGGCGCGGTCGGTCAGGCTGAGGCTGCTCAGGCCTGCGCCGTAGAACTCGACGAACTTGTCGACGACGCCCTTCTTGCGCAGCATCTGCGTGATGGCCAGCACCAGGTCGGTCGCGGTGACGCCTTCGCGCAGCCTGCCTTGCAGCTTGACGCCCACCACCTGCGGCATCAGCATGTAGATCGGCTGGCCCAGCATGGCAGCCTCGGCTTCAATGCCGCCGACGCCCCAGCCCAGCACACCCAGGCCGTTGATCATGGTGGTATGGCTATCGGTGCCCACCAGCGTGTCGGGCAGGGCGACGATCGCGCCGTTTTCTTCCTTGGTCAGCACGACTTTGGCCAGGTATTCCAGGTTGACCTGATGCACGATGCCCGTGGCTGGCGGCACGACGCGGAAATTATTGAATGCCTTCTGGCCCCAGTGCAGGAACTCGTAGCGTTCGCGGTTGCGGTCGAATTCCAGATTGGCATTGAAGACGATGCTGTCGCTGGAGCCGAAACGGTCCACCTGCACCGAATGGTCGATGACCAGATCGACGGGCACGCCGGGATTAATGACGCGCGGATTTTCGTCCAGGCGCTGCATGGCGCTGCGCAGCGCGGCCAGGTCGACGACCGTGGGCACGCCGGTGAAGTCCTGCAGCACGACGCGGGCCGGCTTGTACGGAATCTCGACCTGCTGGGGCGACTTGGCGTTCCAGCCGGCGATATTGCGCACATCCTGCTCGCTGACTTCGTAGTTGTCCAGGTTGCGCAGCGCGTTTTCCAGCAGCACCTTGATGCTGAAAGGAAGACGGTCGATGCCAGGGAGCCCGCTTTGGGCGAGGGCGTTCAGGCGGTAGATGACGTAGTCAGTGTCACCCACGCGCAGCGTGCCGCGAGCGTTAAAGCTGTCCAGTTTTTGGCTCATATTTTGATTCCCTGCTTCATTGACGTCGGGGCGGGCGCCCCGAAACGAATTGGAATGATGTTCAGACGCCGCTATATCGTGCACATTGTACCTAATTCAGCGCCATTTGTCAGATGAATTTGTCAGGTTTTTTGTCTCGTCTGGCAGGCATATGCTGGCCTTGTAGGGCAGACGCGCAATGCGTACACTTGTCGTCATAGTGCAGATTCATCAGAGGGTATGATGCCAAACGAGAAAAAAACTGATCCAAAGCAGACCACGCCGGCCGCGTCCAGCCGCTCGGTTGACCGCCGCAAGGAACGTGAGCAGACGCGCCAGCGCAACACCGTGCTGTTTGTGGTGGGCGGGATCGCGCTGGTCATTGGCCTGATCGTGCTGGGGCTGGTGGAAGGGCGCCGCCCGGTGGATGCGCCGATCCCTGAAGGCGCGCTGACCCGTTACGAGGGCATTCCGCAGGGCCGCACCGTCACCACCAACTATCCGCGTCTGGGCGATCCGGGCGCCAGCGTGCAGGTGGCGCTGTATTCGAGCTTCGACTGCGAGCCATGCAAGCTGTATTTTGAAAACCTGCGCGACCCGCTGCTGGAGCGCGTGCGTGCCGGGCAGATCAACCTGACATTTGTGCCGCTGTATGGCTATGGCACGATCACCAATGGGCAGGGTGCCGCCCGCGCTGCTTTGTGCGCTGCCGAACAAGGTAAATTCTGGGAGTTTACGGAGGGCCTGTTTGACTGGCAGCAGTATGGGCGCGCGGCCTATTCCAACGCGCGCATCGTCAGCGGTGTGGCCAACATGGGGCTGGATGCTGGCGCGCACGATGGCTGCACGCGCGGCGGCGGCACCGATGGCATCATCAATACGGCGCGTGTGCAGGCGCGCGACCTACTCAACTTTGAGATTCCGCCCGCCATCACCATCAACAACGCCATCCCGCTGGATGACAACAACGTGGCGATTGTCGAGCCTGAGGCGCTGATTGCGGCTGTCGACCGCGCAATCGCGAACCTCACCAGTTCACCTCAGCCGGAAGCCACGCCTGACCCAGAAGCCACGCCGGATGCAGAAGCGACGCCCGAAGCGACGATGGAAGGCACCGAAGAAGCCACTCCAGAGGCCGATATGACCGAAGAGGCCTCGGCGACGCCACGCCCAACGCGCACCAGCCGCCCAACCGCTGAGCCGACCAGCGAAGCGACCGAGGAAACCACGCCAGAGGCCACCGCCGCCTCGTAATTTGGGTGTTCGTCCGATAATAAAAAAGGCCAGCTTTCTGGAATCATCCCAGAAAGCTGGCCTTTTTGTGACGAGTTTGATTCAGGGTTACTCGCTCGACAGCATACGCCCGAGCTTTTTGCCGCCCAGCAGATGCATATGCACGTGATAGACTTCCTGCCCGCCGTCGTCCTTCACATTGACGATGAGGCGGTAGCCGCTCTCGCTGATGCCCAGGTCGCGGGCGATCTGCCTGGCCGCCGTGAACATGCGGCCCATGGCGGCTTCGTGCGCCGCCTCCACGTCGTCAACGGTGGCGATTTCCGTGTTGGGCACGATCAGGATATGAACCGGCGCAAGCGGGTTGATATCGCGGAAGGCAGTCACCAGCTCGTCACGGTAGACGATTTGGCCGGGGATTTCCCCGCTGATGATGCGTGAAAAAATGCTTGGCATGGGCACGGACCTTTCTGGAATACAGGCTGACTACATCGCCAGGCCGCCGTCCACCACCAGCACGTGGCCAGTGATGTACGAGGCTTCATCCGACGAGAGAAAAGCGGTGGCTTTCGCCACATCGTCCACATTGCCCCAGCGGCCCAGCGGAATATTCTCGTTCAGCTTGCTGGTGATGTCTTCAGGCAGGCCGGAGGTCAGGTCGGTGAGCACGAAACCGGGCGCGACCGCATTCACGGTGATGCCGCGCGAGGCCACTTCGCGGGCCAGCGACTTGGTCAGGCCGATGATGCCCGCCTTGCTGGCGCTGTAGTTGGTCTGGCCACCATTGCCCATGATGCCGCTGATGCTGGTGATATTGACGATGCGGCCGTACCGCTTGCGCATCATCGAGCGCACCGCGGCTTTTGAGACCAGCCAGGTGCTGCGCAGGTTGGTATCGATCACGCTGTCAAAGTCGTCCGCGCTCATCAGCATGATGACGTTGTCGCGGGTGGTGCCGGCGTTGTTGACGACGATATCCACGCGGCCATAGGTTTCGATGGTTGATTTGATCAGGCGGTTGGCATCTTCTTCCTGGCTGACATCGGCCTGCACGGCCAGCGCCTGCACGCCCAGCGCGGTGATTTCCTGCGCCAGTTCTTCAGCGGCGGTCGCGCTTTTCTGGTAATTGACGACGACGCTGGCACCGCGCGCGGCCAGTTCCAGCGCGATCGCCTTGCCAATGCCACGGCTGGCGCCTGTCACAACGGTAATCTTGTCCTGAAGTGTTTTCGACATGGTTTCCCCCATCTTTGTCAACAAATGTTTGCGTGGCAGACGCATACGCCCGCCAGAATCTGCACATTGAGCATGATAACCCCGCCACGGGGGCAGGGTTACCGCATCAGCCGCCGCCCACCCAGCCCAGCAGGCGAATGTTCCCGCGCAGGTTGACGGTCAGGTTCTGCGCGCCGAAGCCGTTGGCGTTTGCCACATACACGTCCATGCGGCCATCGATGCGCGGATTGACGCCTGTGAAGGCGATCAGGTTGCCATTGGGCGAATAGGTCGGCTGGCACATGCTGGGCGGCGGATTGCCCCGCGCGATGAAGTCGAAGTCTGGCTCGGTGACGATCACGCCATACGGGCATTGTCCCTCGATGCCGCCGACCGCGATGGCATTGCCGCTCGGCGCCCAGGCTGCCGACAGGCCGTAGCGCGTAAACGTGAGTGCATTCCCGCGATACAGCGTGCTGCCGTCAATCGATGCGACCACCAGCTCGGTTGCTGTGCCGGCCGCCTGATAAATCACGGTGCGGCCGTTGGGCGCCCATGCTTCGGATAGCTTGTAGGCATCGTCTCCAGACGACAGGGTGACGCGCTGCGTCTGCCCGGTGATGACATCGGCAATCCACAGGCTGCGCTCCGGGTCACCAAACGCGGGGTCCCCGCTGGCATACGAGAGCTGGCGCGGATTCACCCAGCGCGGCGGCTCCGTCACCCACTGCTGGGAAATCTGGCGTACCTCACGGGTGGCCGGGTCGATCACGTACACGTACCCGCCGGTGGGCCTGGGCGCGCCGGTGCCGTCACATGTTTCTGGTTCGCCGGGACGCCAGCTTGGGCAGCGCGCGCGGTCACTCACAAACGCGATGCTGCTGCCATCGGGCGACCACACCGGCCAGAAGTCGTAGCTGCCGGAATTGGTCAGGTTGGTGGGGCTTGAGCCGTCTCGACCGACCGTATAGATATCCAGGTCATAGCCGGATTCCAGCGCGAGTGCCAGCCGCTCACCGCTGGGCGACCAGCTTGGGCGGCTGTAAATGCCGCGCTGCACCAGCGATGTGAAAGGCAGGATGCGCCCGCGAATGGGCGTATCAAGCGTGAGGTCGACCACATAGAAGCCGTCTGTCGACGGGTTGTTTTCGATGCGCATATAGGCCAGCGCATTGCCCGACGGCGCCACGAAGATCTGGTCTCCCGTCTGCGCGGTCATCTGCAGGATCGGGATCGGCGCGCCGCCGTTCGGGTTGAGATAGTACAGCGTCGCGTTATCGTTGGCGGGCTGGGGCGTGCGCACATCGCCGACGGCATCGCGGTTGTTGGTATTCACGAAGGCTAGCAGCGACGAATTCAGCGCGCCGATGATGCCAGCCGGCGCATCCACGAAGTCCCAATTGTCATACAGGAAGCCGCTGACCGGCACTGGTGTCGTCGTGGGCGGCGCAGTGTTGGTCGCTGTGGGTGTGATCGTCGGCGTGTGCGTCTCGGTTGGGCTGCTGGTGGGCGTGGGCGTGACCGAAGGCGTCAGCGTGGGTTCGGGCGTCGGGGTCGTGCTGGGTGTCTCGCTGGGCTGCGCTGTCGGGGTAGGCTCTGGCGCCTGGGCACCACAGGCCGCCGTCAGCAGGGCGAGCAGAACAAGACTGGTCAGGAATTTACGCTGCAGCATGTATCGTCTTTCGCGTTTAATTCATCCGTGCGCGAAAGCATACCATGAACACGGGGCCATGATAAGCCAGCGTACGGGTTACGCCGGTTTCAGCACATAGTACGAGCCGCGCTTTTCGCCCAGTTTGCGCAGGATATTCTTGCCCACCAGGTCGGCCAGGTCGCGCCGGATTGTCTCGGCATGCACATCCGGATACAGGGTTTGCAGGTCCTTGTTGGTGATGCGCGTGCTGCCATTGTGCAGCATCCTGAGCGCTGCTTCCTGGCGCGAATTGACGGGCAGGCCATGATACGTGCCCTGCACGACCAGTGACTCGACCTCTGGCGACGCGGCGCGTTCCGAAGACTGGTTGTAGAGCACCGCCTTGAAGGTGACCGAGGTGTCTTCAAAGACAGGCGCATGCAGGCCGCGGTCGCGCATCAGGCCGATGATGCGGTCCACGCCATAGCCCAGCCGCTCGATGAAGCCCATGTCAGACAGCACCTGCACGATGATCGGATTGCGCGAGAAGCGCTCGTGCGTCATGTTATCGACGGTGATGGGGCCGGGCAGCCCGCCGGGGCTGACGATCTCCAGTCGGTCCCGATACAGGTTCAGATGCACGCAGTCCCCGGTCTGGTCATAGTCGCGATGGGCCACAGCATTCACGACCAGCTCACGGGCGGCCTCCAGCGGTACCTCAAAGGCTTCGGCGCGCGCCATCGTGCGGCCCAGTTGCAGTTCTTTACGCAGATTGTCTTTCAGGAACGCTTCGGCCTTGCGCAGTTGATCGGGCAGGGTGCCGGTGATGTCCTGCCGGATCAGCCGGTCTTCCATAACTTCGCCGTGGAAACGGGCCGCGGTGATCTCGCTGGTGCGCACAAACTGCTGCGGGAATTTGCCAAACAGCAGGATGCCCGCATGGGTGGGGCGCAGGCTGCCATCGGCATGGGTCAGGCAGCCGCGGCGAATCAGGACATTTTCGGTCGATCCCGCCAGCCCCGTGCTGCTGACCTTCTCGGCATAGGCATCGGCAGCAGACCAGTCGATATCCTCAAGCGTGGCGTGGGCGGCAGGTTCGGTCTCAAACGAGAGTTCGCCGCGCTCCAGAAACAGGCGGCGCAGATCGCGCGGCTTCAGCGGCACGTTTTCGTATTCGCTGCGCACCAGGAAGCGGCCTTCGAAGCTGTACACATGGGGCATGCCACGCGGGACCGTGGCCACCACCAGCGATCTGTCCTGATATTTGACCACGTCGGGATACGGGATGACCAGCCGCGGCTCGACAGACAGGGCTGCCTGCACGATGCGGTCAAGCGCCGCGCGCGCATCCTTCACGCCGATGACGGCCGCGGCTGGCCCCAGAATGCCGACGACGATGGTGCCGCCGCCGGAATTGGCCAGAGCCGTCAGCGTGAGCGCAATGGCGTCCTGGGGGGCGCTCTCAGGAAACCAGTCAAGGCGGGGGCTTTTGCCCTGCTTCAACAGTTGGCTGAGTTCGTCTGATGATACGGTCATGTTGCCCCCACAAGCGATGTACGGTCTTGCCCGGTTTATTCTTCTTCTTTTTCTTCGCGTTCTTCGCGCTCACGGCGCAGGCGTTCCAGCCGCCGTTCTTCGGGCGCGGTGCCCAGCACGGCATCTAAAACCTGCTGCATATCTTCCACGCGGATGATGTCCAGTTCCTTCAGCACCGCTTTGGGAATATCTTCCAGGTCGCGCTCATTCTGCTTCGGAATCAGAATGCGCTTCAGTCGCGCACGCCTGGCCGCCAGCACTTTTTCCTTGATGCCGCCCACGGGCAGAATCTTGCCGCGCAGGGTGACCTCACCGGTCATGGCAAAAGCGGCATGCACCGGTCGTTCGGTGAACGCGCTGATGAGCGCCACCGCCAGCGTCACGCCGGCAGACGGGCCATCTTTGGGCACGGCGCCTTCGGGCACATGCACATGCACATCGAAGAAGTCGAAATCGTCGTTGGGCACGCCCAGGTCTTCGGCGCGCGAACGCAGATAGCTGAGCGCGGTTTGCGCCGATTCCTGCATGACTTCGCCCAGCGAGCCGGTCATGAGCAGGTTGCCTTTGCCGGGCATCACCGAGACTTCGATGGTGAGCACGTCCCCGCCGAAGGGCGTCCAGGCCAGGCCGGTCGCCACGCCGATGCTGTCCTTGTCGTTCGCGTACAGGTCATCGAACGGGGCCGGGCCCAGCAGCTTGCGGATGTGGCGCGCGCTCAGCCGATGCGTATAGGCCCGATCCTCAGCGATCTGGCGGGCGATTTTGCGCAGCACGTTGGCGATTTCGCGGTCCAGGTTGCGCACGCCCGCTTCATAGGTGTATTCGCGTATAAGCGCCTGCAAGGCCGACTCGTCGAAGGTGATGCTGGCGTCGGACAGGCCGTGCGCCTTTAACTCGCGCGGGATCAGGAACTGGCGCGCAATGGCCAGCTTTTCCTCGTCTGTGTAGCCGGTGAACTCGATGATTTCCAGGCGGTCCATCAGGGCAGGGGGCAGCGGCTCGAGGTCGTTGGCCGTGGTGATGAACATGACCTTCGACAGGTCATAAGGCACATCGAGGTAATGGTCGATAAACGCGTTATTCTGTTCGGGATCGAGCGTTTCCAGCAGCGCCGACGCCGGGTCGCCGCGGAAATCGCTGCCCAGCTTGTCGATTTCGTCCAGCATGAAGACGGGATTGATCGTGCCAGCGCGCTTCATGGTCTGCACGATGCGGCCGGGCAGCGCGCCGATATACGTGCGCCGATGCCCGCGGATTTCGGCTTCGTCGCGCACGCCGCCCAGGCTGACGCGCACGAATTCGCGCCCCAGCGCCTCGGCGATGCTCTTGCCCAGCGATGTCTTGCCCACGCCTGGCGGCCCGACAAAGCACAGGATCGGGCTGGTCATATCGTCGCCAGCCAGCTTCTTCACGGCGATGAATTCGAGGATGCGGTCCTTGATTTTGTTCAGGCCAAAGTGACCTTCATCGAGGATTTTCGCGGCCTTCTTCACGTCAAGCTGGTCATCGGTTTCCTTCGTCCACGGAATTTCCGTCAGCCAGTCGATATACGTGCGCGTCATGCCAAATTCGGGGGCCATCGGCGCCATCTGCGCCAGCCGCGACACTTCTTTCAGCGCCTTTTCCTGCACTTCGGCGGGCATGCTGGCATTCATGATCTGTTCGCGCACTTCGGTCAGCTCGGCCTGGAACGGGTCTTCCTCGCCCAGCTCACCCTGGATGACGCGCATTTGTTCGCGCAGGAACATTTCGCGCTGGCTGCGGTCCATTTCCTGCTGAATCTGGCCGGAGATTTCGTTGCGCAGCTCCAGCACCTTCAGTTCTTCGGCCAGCAGCTTGCTGACCGCATCCAGTCGGCGCGATTCATCTGTGATTTGCAGGATGCGCTGGCGCTGGTCGAGCGAGATTGACATCGACGAGGCGACCATGTCGGCCAGATGACCAGGCGTTTCAGCGTTGAGTATGAAGAACAGCACTTCTTCGGGCACGCTGTCGTTCAGTTCCACCAGCCGCCTGAACAGGTTGGAGACCACCTGCATGGTGGCCTTCACCTTGCGCGATGCGCTCAGCTTCTCGTCGACCACGCGGCAGAGCGCCAGCATCATGTCGCCATTGGGCTGGAGCGCCATAATCTCGACGCGGCGGCGGCCCTGGGCGAACGCATTCTGTGTGCCATCTGGCATGTTGATAACGCGGCTGACGGCCATCTCCACGCCAAACGCGTGGATATCGCTCATCGTCAGCACATCGCTGTCAAAGTCCTCGGACTTCATCAGGGCGCAGATGGCCGTCTGGCGCAAATTCTGGGCGGTCGTGACGGCGGCCACGGCGGCAGGTGACTCCAGCGCGAGCGGGGCCACGATACGAGGGTACATCACCATGTTGTACAGCGGCACGAAAGGGCGGACGAAAAGTCCTTCGCTGTCTGCTGCCGCGTCGGAAATATTCTGGAAATCCTGCATGCCTGAAGGCGCGTTCAAATCGGTTGATCCTGCCTGGAATAGCAATTTAAATGGGATTGAGTATTGTAACGCAGGGGGGTAGCAGGGTAAAGCGGAGGCTTTTCATCTGGCACTGGGGCGCAGGGTTGATTAGACTTGGCAGACTGCGTGGCCCGAATAGGATCACCCACGATGCCGAAATTTCTGGAAGGGTAAGTATGCGCCTTTCGCTCAAATGGATCATTCCTGCCGCGCTGGCCGTGGCTGTGCTGCTGACTGCCGCCCTTGCCGTGCTGCTGCGCCCCTCATCGGCGCTGTTCGCAGCGTCGGCGGTGGAGCCGGCCGTTATTTCGCCCAATGCCGATGGCAGTGACGATGTGACGATGGTCAGTTATTCGCTGTCGCGCGCGGCCAGCGTGACCATCCTGTTTGAACATACGGACGGACGGCGGTTTGTCTTCCGCGAAGATGAAGCGCGTACGGCGGGCGATTACAGCGTGCTGTTCAGCGGCGTCGTCGATGGCTACCTGAACGAGGGCGAGACGGTGCAGGGCGAAGTCCTGCGTCGCCTGATGCCCGATGGTGACTACACGTGGCAGATGATCGCCACGGAAGCCTCTGGCGCGCAGGAAACGGCCACTGGCATACTGACGCTGACGGACGGCGAGCCTGCCCTGCCGGAAATTTATGAATTCACCATTTTCCCGGAAGTGTTCACACCCAATCAGGACGGCATCACCGACCGCACGGCCATTAACGTGGGGCTGAGCAAGCCGTCTGAATTGCAGGTGTATCTGGAGCGCGAGGGCATGCAGCCGATTTTTGTGCCAGAGCGCCTGGAAGTGAACGACTCGAATGCCTCCATGCTGCGCCACCTGTTTGACTATGAAGGCGGCGTCGACCTGGGCGCGGATCCGCCGCCGGATGGCGAGTATACCGTGGTCGCGCTGGCGCAGGATGCCGTCGGCCAGCGGGTGCAGCGCACGGGGACGCTGACACTGCTGAATGGCGGCAAGCCGTTCGCGCAGATTGTGCCCCAGCCCAGCGGCGCAACCGTGATTTTTGAGGCGCAGCCGTACGACGAAGCCTACTACACGACGGCCGAGACACGCGGCGCGCTGATTGGCCAGCCCGAAAGCCCGGCCGGGCTGAGCACCAATGCCATCACTATGAATGTGGGCGATATGCTGGTATTTCAGCTCACTGTGGAAAATTACAGCGATATCCCGATTCGCACGGCCGGGTCTCCCCCAGGCACGGTCTATGACTGGACGCAGCGGGCCGCCACGCTGGGCGAATTTGACCAGTCTGGCGCATGGCGCGTGGGCATCGACTGCGACACCGCGGCCAGTGACTATCCGTGGCGCTGGCGACTGGGCACCGATGAGCAGATTCTCACGGTCGATGACCCCGACACTGGCGACACGTTCTACTATCTGCCAGCGGGCGCGCGCGTGGTGGTGTGGGGCGCCATTCGTATGACCGAGGTGGAAGCGCGCAATCCGCAGAACTGCTGGGCGGGCCTGATTCATGAAGATGTGGGCATCAGCCAGCTCAATGCGTCGGTGGGGCCGCGCCGCATCTTCCTGGAAGACCTGTCTGAAACGGCAGAGGATACGAATTAAGAAACGCCTGATTGTGTCATGCGCTGTTTCTCGGTACAGTTAGCATGAAGTGTGTAAAGCCTTGCTCACCGCGGGAGAGTGTGCCATTAACCGCAGGCCAACCTTTCATTCGCTGACGTTCCTGCTGTTTGTGCTCATGCTGACTGCATTGGCGCTGGGCGCATGTCGCGCGCCACGCGGGTCTGTGCCAACTGTGATTCCGTCTGACACGCCCACGCCGCGCTCCACACCGCTGCCAGAGTTAACGCCCACGCCGCAGGTTGGCTCTGAAGACAACCCGCTGACGCTGGTGCTGGTGCGCCCGGAAGGCGTTGGCACGGCGGCTGGCCGGGCGGCTGCCTCTGATATTGCCGAGGCGCTGTCTGAAGCGTCCGACCTGACCGTGACTGTCGAACTCGTGAATACCCAGTCCGACGCGGTGCTGTTCCTGTGCCAGGCTGGCCTGTCCAGCCCGACCGCCGCGCTGCTGGATGCATGGGGCTATGCCCAGCTTGCCGGGCTGAACTGCGCATCACCGTCGCTGCTGCTGGCGCAGGGCAGCCGCGTGCTGCAGGATATCGATGTCTTTACTCCGCGCGCCGCAGGCATCACGCGTGTGCGCGAGTTACAGGCCGGCACGTTCTGCCGCCTGGACTATCAGGATGTGGAAACCTGGCTGATTCCCTCGTTGATTCTGCGCGCCAATGGCGTCAACCCGACGACGAGCCTGGGCTTCGTACGCGATGTGGACGACTATGGTGAAATGATCGCCGCCGTCGCGTCTGGTGATTGCCAGGGCGGGGCGATGACTACCTCCAATCTGGAAGAAGAAGCGACCAGCGCGCAGTCGCGCCAGATTTCCGTAATTGAAGACGCCCGTCTCAGCGTGCCGTATGGTGTGATTGTCTATACCTCGTCGGTGCCGCTGGCCGAGCGCGATGAGTTCGCAAGCGGGTTGTCTGCTGCGCGTGGAGAGGCCGAAGATGCCTTTGATACGCTGATCGGCGGGACTGCCTTCGAAACTGTGGGCGAGAGTGCGCTTGAAGCCTTTGACGCGCTGCTCCAGCGCGCGGGTGTGCCGCTGGTCGATGCTGAGGGCACGTAAAGCGCAACTGGAATGTTGAACCCATCTGAGCCGCTCGATATCGGCGCTGTCGTCGTGAGCTGGAATACGCGCATCGACACCCTGAATGCTGTTCGCAGCCTGCGCGATGACCTGCTGAACAGCGGGCTGCACTGGCGTATCATTGTGGTAGACAACGGATCGGCAGATGGCACAGTCGAGGCGCTGCGCGTCGAGCTCCCCGATGTAGAGGTTGTTGCCAGCGACGAAAATCTGGGCTTTGTGCGCGCCAATAACCTGGGTATGACCATGCTCGGGCTGGGCGCAGATGACAACGGCCCGCGTGCCGTCTACCTGCTTAATCCCGATACGGTCACCCATCCAGGCGCGACACGCAGACTATTTGATGCGCTCATGGCCGACCCGCGCGCTGGGTTGGCCGGCGCCGGCCTGCGTTTTGGGGACGGGACATTTCAGCACAGCGCATTCATGTTTCCCGGCTTGTTCCAGCTCTGGATGGAGCTGTTTCCTGCGCCGGGCCGACTGTACGAGTCTCGGCTGAACGGGCGCTACCCGCGCACGGCATATGCCAGTTCGACGCCGTTCGAGGTCGATTTTGTGCTGGGCGCGACGATGATGGCCTGCTCTGATGTGGTGCGCCGGGTGGGTATGCTGGACGAAGCCTTCTTCATGTACTGCGAGGAAATTGACTGGGCGTGGCGGATGCATCGCGCGGGCTATCGCGTGCTGTGCGATCCGTCGGCGCTGGTCACGCATCTGGGCGGACAGTCGTCCGGGCAGGTGCGCCCGCAGACGATTTTGCGCCTGTGGACCAGCCGACTGACGCTGTTTGCGCGCATGTATCCTCTCTGGAAGCAGCGCATTGCCGGGCAGATGATTCGTATCGGGATGCGTCGGCGTGTGCAGCAGGCGCAGCGTGAAGGCCAGGATGCCTCCGTGATTGAGGCGTATCAGCAGGTAGCTGTGCTGGCCGGGGAGATGCTGCCATGACCGCGCTGACCGTGTGCATCCTGACCTACAACGAAGCTGAACACGTTCGTGCCTGCATCGAGTCGGCTGCATTTGCAGACCGCGTGATGGTGTTTGACTCGTTCAGCACAGATGCAACGGTTGAGATTGCCCGCGCATCCGGTGCAACGGTGGTTCAACGCCCGTTTGACAACTATGCAGGCCAGCGCAACGCGGCCCTCGATGCTATCGGCGCAGGGGAATGGGTGCTGTTTGTCGATGCTGACGAACGGGTGACTCCCGCGCTGGCCGGGGAAGTGCGCTCGGTCATCGCCACGGGCAGTGCAACGGCATATCGCATTCCGCGCCACAATTATATCTTTGGCAGGCTGACGCTGGGCGCGGGATGGTATCCCGATTTCCAGACGCGTCTGCTTCGGCAGGGCAGGGTGCAGTATGACCCGAAAGTGCTGGTGCATGAGGTGGTGCTGGTGGATGGTGAGACCGGCACGCTGAGCCAGCCGCTGGTGCATTATAACTATCGCGATGCGGCCCAGTTTGCGGCCAAGCAGGCGCGCTACACGGCCTACGACGCCCGCATCCTGTTTGAGCAGGGCATGCGGCCTAAAGTGTATACACCCTTTACACAGCCGGTGCGCCATTTCATCTGGCGTTTTGTCACGCTGAAGGGCTACCGCGACGGCCTGCACGGGCTGCGCCTGAGCCTGCTGATGGCGTGGTACGAAGGCGTGAAATATCGCAGGCTGGCCGGGCTGATCCGGGAAAACAATCAGCCGACAGGGGCCGGTAACTGACTCCGAAAACACCCTGTTGGCTGACAGACCTGCGCTGATGAACTAGGCGTGTGACGGGATCAGCACGCCATACGAATTATCGCTGCGGCGATAGAGCACGTTCACGAGTCCGGTCTCTCCATTCATGAACATGAAGAAGCTGTGGCCCAGCAGTTCCATCTGGGCGACGGCTTCCAGTTCGGTCATCGGCTCCAGCTCCATCACCTTGTGGCGGGCGATGACCGGCTCTGCGGCCGCATCCTCGATGGCCGCGTACTCAATTTCTGTTGCGGCTGGCACGGGCTCTGCCTCGGCCTGCGACAATTCCTCTACTGTGGCGCTGAAGCGTTCGCGTCCCTTGCGTGTGAGGACCTTTCCCTTGAAGCGCGAAATGCGCGTATACATCTTGTCGAGTGCCTGATTGATGGCTGCCTCGTGATCTCCCTGAACACGTTCCTCGGTGCGCAGCAGCGCGCCGCGATAATGGCGAATCGTAAGCTGGGCTACGGCCAGATCTTCACCCCGCCTGGTGCGCTCCTTCGAGAGCTCCAGGCGCACATCAACGATATTCGGCAGATATCTCTCCAGCCGTTCGAGCTTCTTGTGCGCGAACTTCTCCAGTGACAGAGGAAGGGGAGCATCCTGCATGTGAATGTTGACGTCCATTGTACCGCTCCTTCAAGATGTGGCAGCCGAATGATCAACTGCCGCCGATACCGTAATGCCGAAGACGGCCTGTGCGCCCGCCTCCAGCAGTGCCGCCGCGCACGCCTGTAAGGTGGCGCCGGTGGTGAACACATCATCGACCAATAGGATGGTCTGTCCTGCTGCTGCCTGACGGCTGGCAGAGAAGGCATGCAGCACATTCTGGCGCCGTTCCCCACCGGATAAACCCACCTGATGTGGGGTATTGCGCAGGCGGGAAAGCGAGTCATAATCAGGGGCAATGTGCGAATAGACAGACAGTACATCGGCCAGCCGTTCCGACTGGTTGAAGCCTCGTTCGCGCAGTCGCCGGGCATGCAGCGGCACCGGCACAATCCGGGTGGGCTCATCAGCCCAGGGCGTTTGCTGTAATGCCTCGTGCATCCGCGCAGCCAGAAACGCCACCAGTCCCTCAGGATCAGTATCCTTCAGTGTCACCACACATTCGCGCAGGATGCCTTCATGCCATCCCGTGCTGACAGAGCCGGATAACAGACCGTCTGACGGGCGAATAATGGGAGAGGCATCGTGCGTGATGCTTTGTGCACAAGACGGGCAGACCGCGTGATCGACACGCCCGCAGCCGGCGCAGCACGGGGGGAAAATGAAGTCGAGCGTTTCCTGAAAGAGCCTGTTCAGTACCATAAGTGCAGCGACTCTCGTGCTTTAAACAGCAGAAGCCCACGCGAACATGGGCTTCCGGGACATTACTGTGTGAACTGCTTCGCCTGCATTGTTACACCTGCATCTGGCGAGAATCAGAAGGTTGAATTGACGGCGCTGCTGCCCTGAATAATGATCAGCGAGGGGCCCAGCAGCACGATCCAGAGCGACGGGAAGATGAGGAACACCATCGGGAGCATCATCTTCACAGGGGCCTGATGGGCCTTTTCCTGGGCGCGCTGGCGGCGCTTCGTGCGCATCTGGTCGGCCTGGACGCGCAGGATCTTCGACATACTTACGCCAAGCTGGTCGGCCTGGATAATGGCGGCGACGAAGCCGGTCACATCGGGCACATCCATGCGGCGGGCCATGTCGCGCATGGCTTCACGGCGCTGCTTGCCCAGCTGAATTTCCTTCAGCACGCGGCCAAAGGCAATCGCCAGGTCGTTGTCCCACTTCTCGTACACCTTGCCCATTGCCATGTCGAAGCCGAGGCCGGCTTCCACGCAGATGACCAGCAGGTCGAGCGCGTCTGGCAGCGCCTTGATGACATTGTTCTGGCGGCGCTTGATGCGGCTGCTGAGCGACATCTGCGGCAAAATGTAGCCGAGGCCAGCAAAACCCATCGTGTAGAGCAGGGCGGTGCCTTTTGGCGTCGACGGGCTGCTGATGAAAAAGACAAAGAAGCCAGCCAGGCCCAGCGCGATCGTCAGGGCGATACGCATGGCGAAGAACGCGCCCGGTTCGGTGGACATACCCGCCAATTCCAGCTTGGCACGGGTGTCTTCGATCTGCTTCTGCGGGGTGAATTTCGTCGTGATTTCAGCAACCTTACGCACCATTGGCAAAATGATGCGGTCGCGGAAGGACAGCGATAATTCGATGTCTTCCAGTGACTGGGGCATTTCCTTGTCTTCAAACTGGGCCAGGCGTTCCTGAAGCGGGTCGCGGCCTTTGTCGTCGCGCATGCCCACATAGACCAGGGTGACAACGATCACCATGCCTACCAGAGCGATAATCAGAATAAGCAGCGGATCCATACAATAATCCTCTAGATCTCGATATCGACGATTTTCTGAATCACGGCCATACCAATACCGATCATCGCCAGACCAATGCCAAGCATCGGCCAGCCGCAGCCGCGGTTTTCAAACAGATTCCCCATGTAGTCGGGGTTGATGCCATACAGGAACAGCGCCAGCACGATCGGCAGGCCGCTGATCAGATAGCCGGTGATGCGTCCCTGCGCCGTCAGCACGCGAATCTCGCCTTTCAGCTTGATACGCTCGCGAATGGTGTGGCTGATGACATCGAGGATTTCTGCCAGGTTGCCACCGACCTCACGCTGGATATTCACAGCGGTGATGACCAGGTCGAGGTCTTCGCTTTCCATGCGATTGAGCAGATGCGCCAGCGCGTCTTCCTGGTCGATGCCAAGCGAGACTTCCTGCACCACACGGCGGAATTCGCTGGCCGTCGGCTCCGGTGAGTCGCGGCCGATGGCTTCCATGGACTGGAGCACGCTGTAGCCGGAACGGAGCGCGTTCACCCACAGGCCCAGCGTATCCGGGAGCTGTGTTTCAAACTTGACCAGGCGCGTCTGAATCTTGCGTGACACCACAATGCGCGGGGCAAAGAAGCCGACGAAGCCGGACAGAATGCCCATCACGATCTGCTGGCCGAACAGGACGAAGTAGCCCAGGAAGAAGAAGCCGAACATGCTGATCACATGCAGCGCGGCAAATTCAGCCACCGTCAGCTTGACATCGGCGCGGGCAAGCTGCGTGCGCCAGCCCTTGGCAAACGGTCGGTCTTCCACGATCTTGTCGATGCGGTCACGCAGGAACTGCTTGCGTTCTTCTTTCTCGCGCAGGCGCTTTTCTTCCGGGTCTTCGGTCAGCTCCAGCGAAAACTGGTTGCCTTCTTCATAGCGACCCAGGCGTTCCTCGATGATGTCCTTTTCGGAGCGCACGCTGACGATGCCCCAGATGATGATGCCTACGGCGGCGACAGCGGCGGCTGCGATAATGACAATCTGAATGCCAGTCATACCACACTCCCAAAACTAAATCAGTACGTGCGACCCACGCCGAAGACCTGGGGCGGCAGGTAGATGCCGGCAGCTTCCAGTCGATCGGTGAACTTGGGCCGGATGCCGGTCGGGCGGATGCGGCCGACGATCTTGCCGTCTTCCACGCCCGTCTGCTCATATTCAAAGATGTCGGACATGGTGATCATGTCACCTTCCATGCCCTGGACTTCCGAAATCTTGACGACTTTACGCGTGCCGTCGCGCAGACGCTCCTGATGCGCCACGCAGTCAACCGCGCTGGCGATCTGCTCACGAATAGCGCGGATGGGCAAGTCCATGCCTGCCATTAGACACATCACTTCCAGGCGCGCGATCGTGTCACGCGGGCTGTTGGAGTGCAGGGTGGTCAGGGAGCCGTCATGGCCCGTGTTCATGGCCTGGAGCATGTCGAGTGCTTCACCGGAACGGCACTCACCAACCACGATGCGGTCGGGGCGCATACGGAGCGAGTTCACCACCAGGTCCTGAATGGTGATCTGGCCTTTGCCTTCAATGTTGGGCGGGCGACTTTCCAGTGTGACCACATGTTCCTGTCGAAGCTGAAGCTCGGCCGCATTCTCGATGGTGACGATGCGTTCGTCATTCGGGATGAAGCTGGAGAGGATGTTGAGCAGGGTCGTTTTGCCGGAACCCGTGCCGCCGCTGACCACCATGTTCAGGCGCGAAATGATGCAGGCGCGCAGGAATTCGGCGATTTCCTTGGTGATCGAACCGTAGCGGATGAGGTCTTCCACCGTAAGCGGTTTCTTGAAGAATTTACGAATTGTGATGGTGGGGCCGGCCAGCGCGATCGGGCGAATGACCGCGTTCACGCGAGATCCATCCGGCAGACGGGCGTCGACCAGCGGCGAGCTTTCGTCCACGCGACGGCCCAGAGGCGCCACGATACGGTCGAGGATGCGCAGCACGTGATCGTCATCTTCAAACATGACCTGTGCGCGCGTGATGATACCTTTTTTCTCGACGAAGATATTTTTGGCGCCATTGACCATGATTTCGGTGATCGACTCGTCTGCCAGCAGCGGCTCCAGCGGGCCGAAGCCGAGGATTTCAGCGACGATCTGTTCGAACAGGCGCTCGCGTTCGGCACGTGCCAGCACCATGCTTTCTTCAGCGAGGATCGCGTTAAAGAGTTCCTGGATGTGGGCGCGGACTTCATGCTTGCGCGAGATGTCCATGCCGTCCTGGCTGATTTCGGTCAGCAGGCGGCTCTGCACGCGGGACTTGAGGTCCATGTAGTTGTTTTCGGGACGGGTAGGTGCGCCAGCGCGGCCCTGAAGCGCCTGGTTGCGCGCGCGCATGGCTGCCAGACGAGATTCGTCTGCCGCGCCACCGCCGCCAGGATCCTGCGGCCCACGCGGCGGCTCGTTGCCACCACCTGCGTTACCACCACCACCAGGGGGTTTGGCAGCACCGCCGCCACCCTGAATACGGTTGAGCAAAGACATGTTTCTTGACTCCCCGTGCAATTGACACTCTTGTTTCTATACGATAAGGCAACTATGGCTTACGCGTCAATCAAGGATTCGGTGAGCGTCAGTTCTTGCCCAGGCGCAGGCCGATGCCTGATTTCTTCGCGCCGCTGTCGTTCTTGCGCTCTTCTTCTTCCTCGTTCGCCATGAGCATATTGAAGATGTGGTCAGACAGCTCCATTAGCTCTTTTACAGGTGACTTGCCGCGTTCGCGCACGTTGGCGACCAGCGGGACACCGCGATTCACGGCAGACAGAATGATCGGTTCGTTGTCCGGGATTTTGGCTTCGATACGGCGCTTGAGATGGCGCTCGATGACGTCGCTAGGAATGGTGACGCGATTCTTGGCGCGTTCGTCTTCCACCCGGTTGAGGACGAAGATCGTCTTTTCGGGCGAATAATTCATTTTGTCGAACAGGTCCAGCACGAAGCGGCTGTTCTTGATGCTTGACAGCGTGGGCGTGCTGACGAGCACGATTTTGGTGGCGATGTCGGTGATCGATAGCAGCAGTTCATCGAGGCGGCGGCTGGTGTCAACGACGATGAAGTCGTAGGCGTCGGCCACTTTCTCGATAATCGATGCAATCGCACGTGGATTGGCTTCCACGTCCTGGGCAAATTCCGGGCGCTGCGGGCCAAGCAGCACTTTCAGGCCGCTTTCATGCGTGGAGACCACACTGTCGAAGAAATCGGTATCGAGGTCCTCGACCTTTGACACCAGATCCAGAATGGTGGACTGGGATTGCAGCTTCAGGAATACGCCCACGTCGCCAAACTGCACGTCAGCGTCAATGAGCAGCACCTTGATATTCTTTTTCATCAGGCCGCTGGCCAGGTTGGTGGCGATGGTGGTGACGCCGGTGCCGCCCTGCGGGCTGTACACGACGACAATGTGCCCGGCGCGCACACCGCCTTCTTCCGTCTGCACGGATGATTTGCGGGTGACGACTTCCGCGGGCATGGACGCCATCTGCTGGGCCTGCTGGCGGAAGGGCGCATGATTTTTATAGACTTCGCGGATGGTGCCGTAGAGTTCATCCGGCGCGACAGGCTTGTTCAGGAAATAACGGGCGCCTGCCTGCATCGCCTTCTTCAGATAATCTGCGTCTGTCTGCACAGACATCATGATGACGGCGGCGGCGGGAACGAGCTTGGTGATTTCGTTCGTCGCCGTAATGCCGTCCATGTCCGGCATATTTATATCCATAATGATAATATCCGGCCGAAATTCCAGCGCGGCCTTGATCGCCTCGCGACCGGTACCGACCGATCCAACTACCTTGAAGTCCTGGTCTTCAAAGGCCAGCAGCTTCTTGATATTTTCTCTGGTTTCGGGAATGTCGTCTACCAACAAGACACTAATCACGACGCTTCACCTTTTGATAATGATTGCTGTTTCAGGAACGAAGAGACTGACCGAGGGTCACATCCATAGGGATTGCAGTGAAAATGTCACGGGGAAGTCTGGCTTCCCCGTGACGGATTTGAGCCTTGGGTACTACGGTGCCGCGATCTGCGTATCCAGTGTCACCTGATCTTCAGAGACCAGCTGGCGGATGCTGCGGATGGCCGGTTCAATCGAGTACGGCGCGCGCGGCGGCAGGTCGATGCCGTAGGTCGTCATGATGTAATCGAGCGAGACATCGGTCGTCGGTGTGCGGCTGGTGTCATTGACCGAGCGCAGCGCCAGCGTGACCGGAATGCGCGATTCGATGTACCACGTCAGCACAACGGCGTCCTGGGGCGAGATGCCCAGGGTGATGACGTCGGGGCGGGACGGTGTGGCGGTGGGCGGCGGCGGTGTGCCTTCGCCAACTTCTTCGTCAACCGGCAGCGGTGTCGGGGTGGGCGGCACGCCAATGAAACGGCCATCGGGCGGGAAGTTGCCGACATGGACGACGAGCGCATCCTGAATCGTCATCTGCGTGACCAGGCGCGGGCGCTGGCGTTCAGACGGCCCAACGATCACCGGGCCAAGCTGGCTGCTGTCGGCGCGGCCTTCGATGCCTTCCTGAAGCTCGATGCTGCCGTCTTCAAGCTGCGTGAACAGCGTGAGCGAGTTCGGCTGGATCGTCTGGAAGACTTCATCCACGTCCACGAACAGCAGCGAGATGATCAGGTCGACACGGTCGCCATCCTGCACGCCGTAGGCGACGCTGGTCAGGCGGTCCACCGGCAGCGAGACTGCGCGCAGGCCGCTGGGCAGAATCGCCGCTGCGTCCGAGCCGACGCGCGCCAGGCTCTGGAAGCTATCGACGATCATATTGGAGAGGATCGGCTGTTCGCGGTAGATGTCGGTGCGGGCAATGCGTCCGACGACATCCTCAAGGTTGGTGACAGCGTTAAACGGCACCGACTGTTCGGGGAACTGGCGCAGGGCCACGGCGTTCGGCGGAATGACTGAGCCGCGCGAAAGCTCCTGAACGGCAATGACGATGTCTACAAACGTGATCGGCGTTGCGGTCGGAAGCGGTGTTTCCTGCGCCACCTGAACAACCTGATTCGCGGAGTTATCTGTTGTGGCCACGGGAGCCGGTGCGGGGTTCAGGGCGGGCAGTACCACCAGAACCACCACAGCTACCAGCGCAACGACCAGCAGCAGAATAAGGAGCAGGCGAGTTCGATTCATGAAAGAGCCTCCGTCGGTAACGCGATGCCGACCAGCGCAGAATAAAACGATTGCAATGTGAATTGCTTATTTGTATTGCACTTTAGTGTAAGCGATGCAGGCGATATGTCAAACAAAGTTTCTGACAGAAATCGTCATGCAGCGGTTAGAAACCCGTTTGCTGTCCCGCTCAGTCATGATCGGGAATCTCAAGCCGTACAGAAGTACCATCGGTTTCGGTGCTCATGATCGAGGTCGTGCCCCCGACCAGTTCAAAGCGTTCGCGCAGTGTGACCAGAGACTGAATGCGCGGGTCCTGGAAATGCTCATCACCCGATGAAAAAGCGGCTTCGGCATCGAATCCGCGACCATTGTCCTGCACCTGAATACGAATCGGCGTACCGCTCATATCCAGCTTGATTTCGATGCTCGAGGCGTTGGCATAGTCGCGCGCCTGGCCCATCAGCTCCTGCATGCTGCGGAAAATCATCACCTCGCGGTGCGTCTCCAGACGGCGTTCTTCACCGACGATGTCCAGGCGCACATCGATATCATTCTTCTCTTTGAACGAATCGACATACTTGCGCACGGTGGGGATAACGCCCAGGTCGTCCAGCATCATTGGGCGCAGGTCGAAGATGAAATCGCGCACCTTCTGGAAAGTCGTCGTCGCTACCATTTTCAGGTTGTTCAGTTCTTCACCGGCGCGCTGCGGGCTGCGGTCAAACAGGCGCTGACAGATTTCTGTCTGCAGGATGAAGTTGGTCAGCGATTGAGCAGGGCCGTCGTGCATCTGGCGGGCGAGGCGCTGGCGTTCTTCTTCCTGCGCCGTAATGATGCGGACGATATTCAGCGCCGTCTTGGGCACCACTGGCGCGTCGTCTCCGCCGCTGGCAGGCAGCGAGTCGATGCCCTGAAGGCGGCTGAGGATGGCGCCATACAACTGCTGTTCGCGCTCCAGCGTCTCGCGCGTGCTCTGAAACTTTTCAAGCTGGCCGCGCATCGTCGTCAGGCGGTTACGCACATCCAGCGCTTCATCATACTTGGCGCGGATGTCTGTGCGCGGGGTGGTCTCGATATTGTCCTGGATGGTGCGCAGCTCCATCATCACGTCAGAGTGTTTCTGACTTTCGCGGTTGACGACCATCTGCGTCTGATCAATCTGCAGTTTCATTTCCTGCAGCTTGTCGCGCACGCGCTTCATTTCCTGCGTCACAATCTCGATGAGTTCGTCGCGGCTGCGGCTGTCTGTGCGATAGGCATCCATAGGCGTTCCTCGGTCTGGTCAATCTTCTTCGGGTAAATGCAGATCGGCAGGATCAATTGAAAGGCGCACCCAGCCGTGACGCAGGGCGGTGACAGCGGCCTGTGTGCGATCCTGCACATTGAGTTTCTTCAGAATAGAGGTCATGTGGTTCTTGACCGTCTGCTGGCTGATTTGCAGCCTGGATGCGATTTCCTTGTTGCTCATGCCGTTGGTGACGAACTGAAGAATCTCCATTTCGCGCGGCGACAGCGGGCTGTAGTGCTCGCTGGGATCCGGCGTATAGGGCGATCTGGCTTCCACCCCACGGTTGATCCACTTTTGCAGCCCCTGCCAGTCCATCCGCTGATTGCCCACAACATAGTAGCCTGCGGCCGCCATGCGGATAATCTCGATCAGCTTTTCCGGCTCGATGTCTTTCGCGCAGTAGGCGGAGGCCCCGGCGCGCATGGCATGCAGCACCTGTTCGCTGTCGTGGTAGGCGGTCAGCACGACGACGGCGGGCGCCAGCGGCTGGCTGCGCAGCATTCGGGTGACCTGCAACCCGTTCATATTGGGCAGATTGACATCCGTGACGACAACGTCAGGCTCGTGCTGTTCAGACAGGCGCAGCGCGGTTTCGCCGTCTGCACAGGATGCCACCACCCGAAAATCATCCTCTATCGAGATGGCAGCGTTCAGGCCATCGCGAAAGAGCGGATGGTCATCGACGATGATCACCCTGATGAAAGGGTCTGGATGAAGCTGGTGGTCTGGGTTCATAGGGATCCGGGCATGCGCGACGGTATCTTCGGCGTTCAGTACACCGTATTCATTCCGCTAGTATAACGCGTAAAATCCGCTGGCGTGAATGAAGGTGGTGGTGATGCTGTGTCCAATCATCCTGAAAAGTATATGAACAGGCCGATGAACGGGCAAATTCTCTCAATAAATGGTGCTAAATGCGTATAATGGCGCGTCTGGGAGTTTGAGCAATTGATGAAGGAATGCCTGTGGATCGCGTCGAAAAAGATGGGCTCGTGTTCTATCAGTTTGAACAGTGGCGTGATGCCCCGATCCGTCACGGCCTGTTCACACGGCTGGGCGGCACCAGCAGCGCCCCGTTCGACTCGCTGAACATGGGGGGTAATATCGGGGATGACCCGCTGAACGTGCGCGCCAATCATGTGCGTATGTATGCCGCCGCAGGGATGCGTGACGAACGCGCGTGTTCGGTCTGGCAGGTGCACAGCGCGGATGTCGTGCTGGCGCGGCGTCCGGCGCGCAATCGCCGCTGGCTGGGCAGCGCAGACGCGCTGATTACCGATCAGCCGGATCTGCCGCTCTCGATGCGCTTTGCCGACTGCACGCCGCTGTTCTTTCTTGATCGTGTGCGTGGGGCCGTGGGCATGGCCCATGCCGGCTGGCGCGGCACCGTGCAGGGGGTGGGCGCGGCGACCGTGCGGGCGATGTGCGCGTTTCTGGGCAGTCGTCCGGCGGATATTCAGGTGGGCATCGGGGCCAGCATCGGGCCGGAATACTATCAGGTGGGCGAAGAAGTGGTTGCGGCCGTCCGTCGTCATTTTGGCGAGACAGACGGGCTGATCCGGCGCGACCCTGCCGATGGCACGGCGTATCTTGATTTGTGGGAAGCCAACAGGCGCGACGTGATGCGCGCGGGAGTAGAACAGGTGGAAGTATCGGGATTGTGCACCGTAGCGCGGAATCACGAGTTCTTCTCACATCGCGCTGAAAAAGGGCGCACCGGTCGTTTCGGCGCGGTGATTTCGCTGTGAGCGGGCTGTCTGCTGGCGAGATTCAGGCCAATTATCTGGCGGTGCTGGCGCGGGTGCAGCAGGCAGCCGAGCGCGCCGGGCGTGACCCGGCTTCGGTGACGCTGATCGCTGTCAGCAAGACGCATCCGGCCAGCTATGTGCTGGCGGCCTCGGCGGCTGGCGCGCAACATTTTGGCGAGAATCGCGTAGAAGAAGCTGTGGGGAAGATCCCACAGGTGGCGGCGCAGTCTCCGGCACCAGAACCTGTCTGGCACATGATCGGTCATGTGCAGAGCCGTAAAGGCAGGGATGTGGGTGCGCTGTTTGACGTGGTGCACTCGCTGGACTCGCTGAAGCTGGCGCGCAAGCTGGCCGAGGGTGTGCCTGAAGGTCGTCGACTGCCAGCCTATATCGAGGTCAACGTGAGCGGTGAGGCCAGCAAAGAGGGTTTTCAGCTGGCGGGCTGGGAAAGCGATGCGGGCATCGTGCAGCGTTTCGGGGAAGAACTGCGCGCCATCATGGCGCTGGAGCGCGTGCAGCCAGTCGGCCTGATGACGATGGCCCCGATCGTCGAGGATATGGAGGCAGCGCGGCCGATCTTTCGGTCACTGCGCCTGCTGCGTGACGCAATTCAGGATAAAACGGGCGTGCATCTGCCCGGCCTGAGCATGGGAATGACCGATGATTTCCCGATTGCGATTGACGAAGGTGCGACTGTGGTGCGGGTGGGACGGGCCATTTTCGGCGAACGTGCCCCGCGAATCTGAAGTGTATTGGTATCAGGGACGAAGGAACAGACCATGGGTTTTATAGGTGTCATTCTCTACTACGTGCTGACGGCATATAACCTGATTCTGCTGGCCCGTGTGCTGATGACGTGGCTGCCGAACGTAGACCGCTATCACCCGGTAGTGAAATTCATTTACGATGTGACGGAGCCGGTGCTGAAGCCAATTCGCCAGGTGCTGCCGCAGGGCATGGGCATCGATTTCAGCCCGATGATCGTTATCCTCATCATCGGCGTGCTGATGCAGGTGGTCATCTGAATCGCTGAACCGTTGATGCAGGCATAGTTGTCAGGACGACCAAAAGGCGCATACAATTGGAATTGTCCCGACAAACTGCGAAATGGACAGAGCGACGATGACGCGGAAATTTGAAATTACCGATGTGCGAGGTGGAGCGGCGCTGACCGTACGCGTGGTCACCCAGTCGGAAACCACCGAAATTGCATCGATTCAGGATGGCATACTCAGGATTCGTTTGATTGCACAGGAGGCGGGTGATGCCGCTGCAAATGCCGAGCTGATTGGTTTTCTGGCGGCTAAGCTGGAAGTTTCGATGGATAAGGTGCAGATTGTGGCCGGAGAAGGTGGCCGCGAAAAGCTGATCACCATCGAGGGCCTGAGCGTGGAACACGTCAATCAACTGCTGGGCAGCTAGACCGATGGCAGGCATAAGAGGATTTGTCATCCGTGCGGGCGTGAGCTGCATGCTGATGTCCGCTGTGGCAGGCTGTGCGACCGCCCCGGCTGAAACGACGGTCGAGCCGACGATTGCGCTGATGCCGCCGACGGTGACTCCACTGCCCACCCGTGTGCCGCCCACCAGCACGCCGGAAACGCAATTCGATGCGCAGGCGCTGAATACGCGCCAGGCTGTTCCCACCCAGGATGCGACGCCTTCTTCACTGGCCGAGAGTGATCCGGTCGCGGCGTCGCTGGTCAGTGCGGCCCAGCGGTCGCTTAGCGGATTGCTGAACATCACGCAGCGGCGCGTGCAGTTGGTTGAAGTGCGCCAGGTGACCTGGCCGGATGGCAGCCTAGGCTGCCCGCAGCCTGATGTCGCCTATACGCAGGCGCTGGTCAATGGCTACCGCATCGTGCTGCGCGCCGGAGACACCGAGTACATTTACCACACGGACTTCGACCGCGTGTATCCTTGCGCCGAAGATGCCGAGGTGCTGCCGGCTGATTTCTTTGGCACGCCGGAGGCAACCGCTGAAGCCACCCCCGAAATGACCGCTGAAGCGACCGAACCCGCCTGAGAAAATCAGGCGGGGGAGGGCAGTGCTTCTCCCGAATACGCTTCAATCAGGGCCAGGCTGCGATGCGCGGCGGCACGCACGGGCTCGTGACGGTCACGCAGGGCTGCATACAGCGGCTTCACTGCTGACACAGCGCCCAGCTGGCCCAGATTTTCGGCAGCCAACGCTCGCAGCCCCGGATCACCTTCCTGAAGCGCGCGAATCAGCATTTGCACGGCTGCATCGCCAGACGGGATATTCTCGCCCTGGCTGCTGGCCCATTTCGCCAGCCACTCGATCTGATCGGCGCTGGGCAGCGGGGCGGTCAGCGCGACATCTCGTCCATACTGTAGTTCCTGAAAGGCCTGCTGCGCGGCCGAACGCACATACCACTGCTCATCTTCCAGAAATGCGCGATAGATTTCAATCAGCGACCAGGTGGTGCGCAGGCGGCGCAGCCCGAATACGGCCGCACGGCGCAGCATCATATCCTCGTGCGAGATGGCATCAAACAGGATCGGGTAGCCTTCTTCCGGCAGCGCGGCGAACGCCTCGGCCATCGCCTGGCGCAGCTGCTCTGACCCCTGCGTGAAACTGATGACCATCGTCTCCAGCGCCTCGTCTGTGCCGATCGCGCCCAGCGCCATGCCGGCAGCAAGCTGAACGTCCGCGTTCTGGTCGTTCATCAGCGGCTTGAGGTCTTTCAGGGCTTCTTCGTCACCCAGCGCGCCCATACCCAGGCAGGCGAGGCGGCGAATATCCGGATTGATATTGCGCACGGCGCGGCGGAACACCAGCAGCGCGGATTTGTCGCGTGTACTGATGAGGGCTGCCGCCGCGCGTTCGCGTGCCAGCGGATACTGGTTGGGCGCAATGAGCTGGTTGCTGAGCTGGCGCATCACATCGCCGCGCCAACTGGCATCCATCGGCGCATAAGCCATCCAGCGCGCGGTGTCCAGCACCGAGATGCCGAGCACGTCCGACGGCGCGCTTAGGCGCTTGCGCACCAGTGTCTCGACATCCCCATGCAGGCCCATATAAGCGAAGGCCTGCCGCCACGGGGTGAGCACGGCGCGCTGATTCTGCTCTTCTTTGGTGGCAGTCTTCAGCCACAGGCTGGCGACATAGCTGGCCAGGAACATGTGGCGAAACTGATATCTGTCGCCGCGATAACGCACCAGCAGCCCGCTCTTGCGCAGCGAAGCCAGCAGGCGCCCCTGTTCGCTGGCTGTCTCGCTGTCTTCGGCGGCTCCTTCGCCTTTTTTACCTTTTTTGCCCTTGGCTGCTTCAGGCTCGGCCGCGTTATCAGCTTCAGCCGATGGCGCAGGCGCTGCAATGCCGGAAATGGCTAGCGTCTGCATGCGCGCTGCCGTGATAAATCCATCATCCAGCTGGAGCGTTGCCAGCCGCGACAGGCGCGAAATGGTCGTTTCCAGCGGCTGATCCTTGGGCAGCAGCCGCGCCAGTGCGTTGCGCATCCAGCCTTCGTAGCCGGGGCGCTCGACTGAGTCTTCGAGGTTGGCCCATGTCTTGATGACATTTTCAGCCGGGAACAAGCCGCGATTGTTGGCCAGTGCGCGTTCCAGCGCTTGTGCTGCCGCCGTTTCTGCCTTCTTCTTTGACTTCCGGCCGTTAAAGGCCGACCAGGCGTCTTTCCATTTCTGCACGCTGGTGACCAGATCATTGTCATTCCACGGACGCAGATAGACCGGCGTGAAACCGTGCTGGAGCACGTCCCCAGCGCCCACGACCGGCGCGGCCACCACCATGAAGTTGGCGCCATACTGCTTTTTGAACGCGGCCAGCCAGACCAGGGCGCGCTGCTGGTCGCCCGGCGGCAGGTCGTCATAACCGTCGATCAGCACCAGACAGGTGCCCTGGCTCAGGCGTTTGTAAACAGCGCGCGGAATTGTGCTGGAGGTAACGCGCTTGACGTTGTACTGCACGGCGCGCACGATCGGCTCGGCCGGGTCAATTTCCTTGCCCAACTCACTGTTGGCGGCCAGCAGGTCCGCAAAGTGCACATAGATAGGCATCACGCGCCTGAACAGCGGCACTGCCGCCTGGGTCGCAGCGTCGGCGGTCGCGTCGAAATCGTTGCCCTGTTCGTTGGCGAGGCGTTCCTTGGCGCGCTGCTCGATGGTGATGCGCTCTTTCACGCGGACGGCCCGTTCCTTTTCATTCAGGGCGGCCTCTTCGCTGTCCATCTTCGCCTGAATCTTGTCCGCCGGTGGCTTGAAATCAACCTTGTTCAGGCTGTAGAGCGCCATGGCCATCAGGGCGGTCGTGCGGCCGCTGCCTGGCTCACCCAGCAGCGCCAGCGCATTGTCGCCAGCCCCCAGCTCAGCAATCGAGAGCGTCTCCAGGTTGTAGGGCGCATGCATGAACGGGTGATCGTGAATGGTGGGCAGCACGTGGAAAATGTCGTGGATGGTCTCGTCATCAGGCGGACGCGTCAGTGAGGGCGCAGGGATGAAGCGCGGCTCCACCAGCACGGCGCTGAGCGGAATATTCAGGCCGCCCAGGTGGGCCGACTCGGCCATGTCAATGACGTCATTGATGTAGCGGGCATCAGACGTGCGCGTGGCGGACTGCCCGGCTGTGGCTGCGCCGCCGCGTAAAGACAGATACACGCCGTTGAGCTGGCGCCGGAAACGATACACACCGTAGGCAGACGCCCATCCTGCCAGCATCCCCAGGCCGAAATTTTCGACATCAAACCCCATCGCGCGCCCCTGTATTCCCCGCCCTGACGGACGGGCGTAAATTTCTGCGATTCGTAAATTGTAGCGTTGTCTGTGTAAGGATAGTGTTAGGATTAGGCTTTTGCTGGAAAATCTTGAGAAATTGCAGGCCGATTCTTCGCGTACAATGGCCAAAGACGCATGCACTGCCAGGAAAGGCCACCGGCATGAACCTGCCAACTCACATTCAGCCTAAAGTTCGCGTGCCACAGGATGCCCAGCCGATTGTGGAAGGGGCCCATGTGATGCCTGCTGAATGGCGCTGGGTCATGATGGTAGGCGGCCTGCTGGTGCTGCTGGCCAGCGTAACCGTGATTATTGCCGCCCTGACAGTGGAGCCGGGCTATCGCTTCAATGGTGTGCTCTACAATTATCTGGACGGCGCAAGCTATTTCTCCAAGATGCGCCTGGGGGCAGATGGCGAGCTGATGGTGTCGTTCCTGCACACGCCGGAACTGCATGAAGGCGCATTCATCCAGACGCTGTATCCGCTGCTTGGATATCTGTCGCGCATCACGGCGCTGCCTGATGTGGTGTTGTTTCACATCATGCGCGCGTTCGCGGGGCTGTTTATGTATGCCGCGCTGTATCAGTTTGGCGCGATGATCTGGTGGCGGGTGAGCACGCGGCGCATCTTCTTCCTGTTTACGGCCTTTGGTGGCGGACTGGGCTGGCTGCTCGCGCCTCTGACGGGTATCAGCGACTTCCCTGACTTTGCGCTGCTGCCGGAAGCGTATCCATTCTACAGTTCGCTGATGAACGTGCATTTCCCGATGACGATTGGCTGTCTGGCGCTGCTGTCTGTGCTGCTGCTGGGCACCGTGCGCCCGGAATCGCGGCGCGACCCGTCGCTTCGGCGGGCCTGGATTCCGGCCGGCGGCCTGGCCGCAATCATCTGCCTGCTGTATCCGCAGGGGCTGGTGCCGCTGGTGGCCGCGCTCGCGCTCAGCATCGGCCTGACCTATTTGCGTGACCGACGACTGCCATTACCTGCGGTGCGCTGTCTGCTGGCGATCCTGGTCGTGGCCGTGCCGTATGCCGGTTATGTCGCGCTGGCCGTCAGCCAGGACGCCATCCTGCGGGAATGGAACAGCCAGAATGTAACGGCTGCGCCGCCGCTATTTGTCTTTCTCGCTGGCTTCGCCATCCTGCTGCTGATTGGCCTGCCAGCGATGTATCGTGCGCTGCGGCGAATGGAGGCAGACGGCGACCGCCTGATGCTGCTGTGGCTGGTTATGATCGTCGCGGCAGTCTATTTCCCGAGTAATATTCAGCGCCGCTTTGCTGTGGGCATGGTGGTGCCGCTGGGCTATTTCGCTGTACGCGCTTATGCAGATGTGTGGATGCCCCGTTTCAGGGGCCAGACGCGGAAGCTGCTGACAGGTGTGGCGATCACGGGCATGGCGCTCAGTCCGATGCTGCTGATGCTGGTCCCTGCGCTGGGCCTGCGCGCCATGCCAGAGGAGTCCGCCGGGATTATCCTGGAAAGCGGATATGAGGATGCTTTTGCGTGGATGGCCGCTAACGGCGACCGTAATGATGTCGTGCTGGCCGCCCCGCCTGTGAGCGCGTGGATCCCTGCGGAGACCGGTCTGCGGGTGGTGTATGGCCATCCGTATGAGACGATGGATGCCGCCAATCGCCTGCCTGCGGTGCGCGCCTGGTATGCCGCGCCGGATAGCGTCGATTGCGAAACACTGCTGACCAATAACCGTGTGCGCTTCGTGGTGATGGGCCCGCAGGAGCGCCTGCTGGGGGAGGCCGCCTGCACTGACTCCCTGCGCCTGGAATACAATGCACAGGGCGTAATGGTGTATGGGCGTTAGCCATCGTTGGGGCTGGGCGGGCCTGCTGGCCTGCGCCGTCGTTGCACTCCTGCTGCTGATTGCACTTAATGGACTGCCATTCACCCCCGGGTCACGCTACAGCGATGCCGCGACTTCGCATTATCCGGCGGCGCTGTATCTGCGCGACACGGTGCTGACCGAGCGCGAATTCCCGGAGTGGCGTGAGACCTTCATGGGTGGCGCGCCTTTCGCCGCCAATCCCCTCAACAAAACGGCCTATCCGCTTCAGTGGCTGGCCATCGTGCTGCCTCCTATTACGCACTTGAATGTCATGATCGTCGTGCACAGCCTGATTGGCCTTGTCGGCATGTGGCGTTTCGCGCGGACGCTGGGCATGACCGGGCGGGGAGCACTGGTTGCCGCGCTGGCCTGGGCCTTCACGCCGCGCTGGTTCACCACGCTGGGGGCCGGTCATCTGGATCTGATCTATGCGCTGGCATGGCTTCCCTGGCTGATGGCTGCGGCGCATACGCTGGTGCGTCAGCCGGGCGGAGGCAGTGCAATCACAACGGGCGTGTTTGCCGCGCTGATGGTGACGGCAGACCTGCGCCTGGCTTTCCTCGGCTTTTTACTGGCGGGGGCCTACGGGCTATTTGGCAACGGTCGTGCGCCGGCCCTGCTGAGGATGAAGATCGTGCTGTGGGTGATGCTGGCCTGGGGGCTGGTACTCGTGCTGACGAGCGCGCTGTGGGCGCCCTTGCTGTACTGGTGGCCCTATCTCTCGCGGGCCGGGCTGACACAGGCCGACAGCGGCCTGTTCTCGCTGGACACGGCCGCGCTGTTTGGCGTGCTGCTGCCTCAGCCGATGGGCAATCCGGAGCTGGTGACGTATACCGGGCTGGTGGCGCTGCTGCTGGCTGGTTGTGCGCTGGTGTTATCGCCGCGCAGGCATGCCTTCTGGATCGTCGCGCTGCTGGCGGCTGTTCTCTGGGGACTGGGCCAGAACAGCATCGTCTGGCAGGCGCTGAACGGGCTGATTCCGGCCCTGAACTGGCTGCGCGTCCCGGCCCGCGCGTGGCTGATTGTCGCGTTCATCGTGCCGCTGCTGGCGGGCTGGGGCGTGTCATCGCTGGGGCTGCTGACCGCCAGGCAGGTTCGCCGGGCACGCCTGCTCATCATTGCGCTGGGCGGGGCATGCGCGGCGACCGGGGCATTTGCGCTGATTGCCATTCCGGCTGCGCGGGCCTCCGGCCTGCATGCGCTGGTGTTCGGACTGTTGGGCGCGGGGCTGGCGGTGCTGCTGACGATGCGTACAAGTCGGGGACATCGCCCGTGGCTGGTGCCCGCAGCTTGCGCGCTCATCTCCCTCGATGGGCTGGTCTTTGCACGCGGTTGGGTGGAATGGCGCGGGGTCAATGCCTGGCTGGCGCCTTATCAGCCGCTGGCAGAGACGCTCGTTTCGTTGGATGCGGATCGCGTGTATTCGCCAACTTACAGCCTGCCGCAGGAAGCAGCCGAGACGTATGGCGTGAAGCTGTACGGCGGAGTCGATCCCTTTCAGCTGGCGGTTGCCTCGGATGCCATCATGCGGGCTGGCGGGCAGAATGCAACGGGCTACAGCATTGTCATCCCGCCGCTGCTGGGCAGCCTGGATGGCGACCCCTCGACAGCCAACCGGGACGCGGTGCCCGATGCCGAGGCATTGGCTGCCGGGGGAGTCAGTCATGTGATTGCGGCCTATCCGCTTGATGTGGCCGGGCTGGCGCTGGCCGGGCAGAGCGATGCGGTATTCATCTATGCCAACGAACGCTATACGGGGGAGAGTCGCGTGAATGAGGCTGCGCAGGCGCGCCGTGCTGCCGGTGCTGATGTGACGACTGCTGCTTATGCGCTGTCCGCTGCGGGCTGGCTGGTGCTGGGTTTCATTGGCGCGTGGCGCGGATGGCGGCGGCTGTGAGACGAGATTGGTCTGCCTGGGCGTGGATGCCCATCCTGATGCTGGCGCTGGGGGTGCTGTTCTGGCCGCTGCTGGCCGGTGCGTCATTTACGTGGGGACTGCCGACGCTGCAATTTGTGCCCTGGCGCGAGCTGGCCGCGGTTCAGCTTGCTGATGGACAGTTTCCCCTGTGGAACCTGCTCAATGGCGGAGGCGCGCCGCTGCTGGCCAATTACCAGAGCGCGCTGCTGTATCCGCCGAATTGGGTCACATTTTTACTGCCTGCTGCCTGGTCGATGAGCGTGCTGGCCGTGCTGCATCTGCTGGCCGCAGGCGCGGGCATGACGCTGCTGACGCGGGCGCTGGGTGCCAATGTGCTGGGCGCATCGGCAGCCGGTGTGGCCTTTGCGCTGAGTGGCTATATGGTCGCCCGGCTGGGCACATATCCGATCATCCTGGCCGCGACCTGGATCCCGTGGATGCTGTGGGCGGCCCAACGCGTTTTGTCTGCTGGCCGGCTGCGTGATGCGGGCTGGTTTTCGCTGTTTGTCGCGTTTGGCCTGCTGGCGGGACACGCGCAGACGATGTGGTATGCCGGGTTGCTGGTTGGCTTGTTTTCTCTGTGGCGCGTCGTTCAGCTCAGAAAGCCGCTGCGACTGCTGCCGCTGGCGTTAGGCGGGCTGGTCGCGCTGGCGGTATCGGCTGTGCAGCTGTCCGCGACCGCTGAACTGCTGAGCGTCTCGCAGCGCAGCGACGGCGTCGATTTTGCGTTTGCTATGAATTACAGCTTGTCTCCGCTTAGCCTGCTCACGTTTTTATCGCCGAATCTGTTTGGCACCCCCGCAGACGGGTCCTTCCTGACCGGCGGGGCCTACTTTGAGGTGGCTGCGTATATTGGCCTGCTGCCGATCAGCGCCGCAGTCTCTGCCGCGTGGCAAGGGTTGCGACACGGAGCGGCGGGAAAGCGAGGCGATGTCGTCTTCTGGGTCGTCTTGTGGGCGATTGGGCTACTGTTTGCGCTGGGCGACCGCACGCCCGTGTTTCCGTTCCTGTACCGGAATATCCCAACCTTCGATCTGTTCCAGGCGCCTGCGCGCTGGCTGATCTGGGTGGTCATCGCAGGGTGCGTGCTGGCGGCCTTCGGCCTGACATGGTGGACTGGCTCGCGGAAATCGATGCGCGTCGTGCGCCGCCTGCAAATCGTGAGCGTCGCGCTGGCGCTGGTGGGTGGCGTTGGCTGGGCCGGCGCCGGATTATCCTCACGTGAGCCCAGTGCCGTGCTCATGCGCGCCCTTTGCCTGACTGGAACCGTCGGCATTGCGTATACCGTCGCCATTCGCCTGCAGCACGGACGTACGGCCAGGAGCAACCGCTGGCCGCTGGCCATAATCGGGCTGGTCGCGCTCGACCTTGCCGTGGCGCACAACGGCCTGAATGTGATGGAGGCCGTTGGCGACAGCGCGGCCAGAGAAGCTGCTGTCAGCGATGGTCGCATCTACTGGACTGCTGAGGCGGTCGAGCAGACTGCCTATGGTGAGTATTTCAGGTTTGAGGATTATCCTGCTTCCTTGGGGCGCCATGCCGAGATCGTCGCCAGCCGCCTGCCGAATGTGAATCTAATTACCGGGACGCGGCTGTTCAACAATTTTGATCCGCTGCTGCCGGCACACTATGCCGCCTTTGTGCGCCTGCTGGAAGCACATCCGGCGCATGACGGCCTGCATCGCGCGGCTGGCATCACCGAGCGTCGCGATCTTGACGGCGTCACCATCTTCGAATCGGACGCGCGCGCCTTTTTCGTGACGGAAGCCATCTTTGCGGGGGACGATGAGGAAGCCTTTGCGCTGCTGGCGAATCCTGCTTTTGACCCGTCGAGGCAGGTTATTCTGACCGGGGCAGGGCAGGCAGAGGGTACTCTAGAAGGGAATGCACGGGTTACTGAGTTGGCCAATAGACAGGGGTTCACGGTTGTCAGCGATGCCCCCGGCTGGCTGGTCACGAGTGATACATTCTATCCTGGCTGGCGTGCGACCATTGACGGCGAAACCGCTGATATCATTCGCGCAAATCTGGCCTTCCGCGCTGTCCCCCTGCCTGCCGGGACGCACGAGGTCGTCTTCAGTTATCAGCCTGTATGGCTGACCCCCGCGGTGTTTGTCTCGCTGGGCGGACTTGTGCTGCTGGTGACGCTCTTTATGGGGGACAGGCTCAGGAGCGCTTACAATAGAGACAGTACGGCAGCATGAGAGAGAATAAGTTCCCCGTGTATTACAGCCCGATCAACCGACGCAAAGGGCGTCAGCTGCAGTTTTCAGAGCGCAAGCTAGTGATTCTGGCTGGCGATGTGCTGGCGATATGCGCGGCGATCTTCTTGGCGCTGCGTATCTGGGCGGCCGTGGCCGAACGCGACTTCTCGGCGGGCTTTGTGCTGGAGCAGGCGGTGTGGTTCCCGGTGCTGGTGCTGCTGTGGGTGCTGCTGGCACGCGCCAATGATTTTTATGACCTGCGGCTGGCGTCAAAGCCATGGAAGTCGTTTGGCAAGCTGCTGATTATTGAGGTGCAGCTGGTCATCGTGTACATGATCGTGTTTTTTGTTTCGCCGCGCGATGCCCTGCCGCGACTGTTCATCTTGTATTACGGCGTTGGTTCGTTCGCGCTGATCGGTATGTGGCGTTTTGCCCGCCCAGCGCTGGTCGGCTGGGTCAGCCAGCCCCGGCGGACGATGATCGTGGGCTCTGGCTGGTCTGCACAAACTATAATCGAGGCCGTGCGCGAATACGCTACCGATGAATATGAGTTGCGCGGCGTGATCGCGCTGCCGGATGACGTGGGCACGACGATTGCCGACCTGCCGGTGGTCGGGTCTGGCGCCGACCTGATGAATTTCGTCCTGCGCGACGGCATCACCGAGCTGGTGGTGACTGAAACGAGCGGCCTGAATGGATCGCTGTTTCAGGGCGTGATGGATGCCTATGAACGCGGCATTCGCGTGGTGCCCATGAGCATCCTGTATGAGGCGATCACCGGCCGGGTGCCGGTTGAACACGTCAACAATGACTGGGCGGTCATCTTTCTGCAGAACACATCCGGCGATAATCTGGATGCCTATGGCGTGCTGAAGCGGCTGATCGATGTCGGGCTGTCGCTGGCCGGCCTGCTGGTTTTTGCGCTGATACTGCCGTTTATCGCGCTGGCGATTCGCCTGAACAGCGCCGGGCCCATCTTCTATACGCAGCAGCGCGTGGGCAAAAATGGCGCGATATTCAGGATCTATAAGCTGCGCACGATGGTGCAGAACGCAGAACGGGCCACCGGCGCAGTCTTTGCCCAGAAGGGTGATGCCCGTGTGACGCAGGTAGGGCGTTTTCTGCGCAAGACGCGCATAGATGAGCTGCCCCAACTATATAACGTACTGGTCGGGCATATGAGCCTGGTGGGCCCGCGCCCGGAACGGCCGGAGCATGTCGACCGCCTGATGCAGAAAATCCCGTTTTACCGCACGCGCCATATCGTGCGCCCCGGCCTGACCGGCTGGGCACAGGTGCGCTACAGCTACGGCTCTACCGACGAGGATGCGATGGTGAAGCTGCAATATGACCTGTATTACGTGCGCCACGTGTCGCTGCTGCTGGATGTGAATATCCTGCTGCGCACAGTGGGCAAAGTCCTCAGCATGAGTGGCATATGATCCGCCGTTTTACCATCGAAAAGACGGTTGCGCTGATCGTGTTCATGCTGATTTTTGCGATGGCCGCCCGCGTGCCGCTGGATACAGATACGTGGTGGCATATCCGCAGCGGCGGCGAAACCCTGCAAAACGGCATCATCCGGGCCGACACTTTCTCGCACAGCGTGGATGGCACGCCGTGGGTGAACCACAGTTGGGGCGCACAGGTGATCCTGTACGCGGCGTGGTCGCTGGCCGGCTACACTGGCCTGGTCGTGTACATGGCCGGGCTGGCGACGATTGGGCTGATTTTCGTGTGGAAGTCGAGCGCGGGAAACACCTATCTGCGCGCCTTTGCGATGATATTGTGCGCTGCCACGGCGGCGGTGTTCTGGTCGCCACGCCCGCAGATGCTTTCGTTTGCCCTCAGCGCGGTTGTATTCTGGATTTTGAGTGAGGCGCGTACCCCCGGAAAACGTGACCGGCTGTGGTGGCTGGTGCCGATCATGGGCGTGTGGGGCAACCTACACGCCGGCTTCTCCATTGGCTTCATCTTTATGGGCGCGTTTCTGGTGGGCGATACGCTCTCGCGCCTGGCGCGCACGCCACGCACGGTGCTGACTTGGCCGCAGCTGCGCAGGCTGGTGCTCGTCATTGCACTCAGCATCGTGGCATTGTGCATCAACCCTTATGGCCTGCAAATGCTGGCCGTTCCGTTTCAGACGGTGGGCATTGGCGCGCTGCAAAACTTCATCCAGGAATGGAACTCGCCTAATTTTCACGCGCGTCAGACGTGGCCGTTTCTTGCGCTGCTGTTTGGTGCGGCCGCTGCGCTGGGCCTTTCGCGGCAGCGCATCACCTGGACGGAATTCTTCCTACTGGCGGGCACCGGCTTTCTGGCCTTTTCGGCTGGGCGCAATATCGCCGTATTCGCTGTGGCCGTCACGCCGATGTTTACCGTGCATGTGGACGATTACCTGCGCGAACGCGGTTGGGTGCTGCGTCCGCTGCAGCGCGTGACCGCACTCTCTGGCGCGCTGAACATCGTGATTGTCGTCGTGATTGGCGCCTTCTGCCTGCTGAAAGTCGCCTCGGTGGTGCTGCCCCGGCTGGTGCAGGAAGTGCTGGACGACACCTATCCCACGGCGGCTGTGACCGCCCTTCAGGAGCGTCGTCCGCCTGGAACGATGTTCAACAGCTACAACTGGGGCGGCTACCTGATTTATGCGCTGCCGGAATACCCGGTGTTTGTTGATGGCCGCACTGATTTGTACGGTGATGCGTTCCTGACCGATGACTATCTGCATGTCGCGCTGGGGGGCTCGCGTACGCCGGAGGTGTTGACCGAATACGGCGTGAACATCGTGCTGGTGGAGACGGGCAGCGGTCTGGCCCGCCTGCTGATGGCTGACCCTGAATGGGAGACGGTCACGACGGATGATCTGGCGACGCTGCTGCTGCGCCGTGAGCCGATCGGGGATGCCTCATGAAGCGGGCAGCTGAGACGATTTCGCCCAGCGCATTGTTCTCCGATTTTCGCCTGTTGGTGATTCTCGCTGTCTCGCTGCGCCTGCTGCTGCTGGTGGTTCACCAGCCGATTGTGCTGGATGGCGGCGAACGCGGCATCACGGCAGGTGGTGATTTCCTGACTTATTTTCAGCTCGGCTCGCTGAGCGCCGATGGCCTGCTGCCGTTTCGCGACTGGTGGAGCGAGTTTCCGCCTGTTCCGTCTGCGCTGAATGTGCTGCTGTTTCAGCTGGGCGGCCGCGCTGGATACACCGGTTTCGCCATGTTGTACGGCCTGCTGATGCTGGCCTGCGATGCGCTGATTCTGGCGCAGGTGCGTGCGATTGGGTCGCGCATACACGGCGCGCAGACGGGTATGGCACTGGCCTGGATTTATGCGCTGCTGGCCGCGCCGCTGGTGCTCATCTGGTGGACGTTTGAGCCGCTGGTCGCGCTGACATTCCTGCTGGGCCTGCGCTGGCTGCTGGAAGGGCGCGACCTCCGGGCAGGGGCGATGATCGGCTTTGGCGCGCTGGTGAAGTTCACCCCGGCGCTGCTGCTGGGCGCGCTGCTGCGCTATCGGGCGGGGCGATCGTTTGCCCGCGTGGCCGTGGTCGCGGGAGCTGTGTTTGGCGTCGTGTACGGCCTGCTGTTCGTGCAGAACGCGGCGATGACCGCTCCGTCAGTGACCGCGCAGTTCAGCAAAGCCAGCTATCAGACGGTGTGGGCCTTGCTGGACGGTAACTATCGCACGGGTAATTTTGGCAGTATTGACGAGCGTCTCGACCCGGCCAATGCCGCTGTGCTGATTGGCAATCCCAGCGTCGTGCCGGGGTGGCTGCGCCTGGCTGCTGCTGCGGCCATCGGCCTGCTGATTTTTGCCCGCACGCGCCGCTTTGATGACAAAGGCATGGTGTATTTTGCCGCCATCACGCTGGTGATTTTCTTTCTCCAGGCGCAGGGCTGGAGCCCGCAGTGGCTGGCGCAGATTGTGCCGCTGCTGCTGCTGGCCTTTCCCACGCGCGACGGCATCCTGACGATTGTGCTGCTGAGCGCGGTCACGTTTGCCGAGTATCCTTTTCTATGGATTCGCACAGGGGATACGGGTGGCGTGATGACTGGCGCGCTGGTGACGCCGTATGCCATCCTGGTCATCGCGCGCACGCTGACTCTGGTCGGCGCGTGCGTCGGGCTGTATCAGAAGCTGCGCCAGAAAGCTGTGCTCGCATGAAACGCCCGGCGTCGTGGTTCGCCATCCTGGCGCTGATCGCCTCACTGGTCATGACTTCGGGCATTGTGCGTGCGCCTGCCTTCACCGATGCATACTATCACTACAACGCTGCTGTTCGTATCGCCAGAGGTGGCGGCCTGAACGAGCCGTATCTGTGGACCTACACAGGCGCGCCTGCAACTATTTCCCCGGATGGGACATTTCCATCGCACCTGTACTGGATGCCAATGAGCAGCCTGATGGCTGCGTTCGGCATGGCCATCACGGGCAGCGAAGCGTTCATGGCTGCACAGTTTCTGCTCTCGCTCAGCCTGTGGGGGGCCTCGCTGATCGCCTACGCGACTGCGCGCAGGCTGGATGCCGCGCAGGTACGCACGGCGTGGTATGCCGGCATCATCGTGCTTGGGGGCGGCTTTTATGCGCGCTTCTGGGGCACGACTGATACGTTTGCGCCGTATGCGCTGCTGGGCGGCGGGTGCATGTTTGTGCTGGGCATCGGCCTGCATCGGCTGACTACAGCCCAGAGCGGACGTGCCACGCTACCCCTGTGGGCGCTGGCCGGCGGGTTGGCCGCCTGCGCGCATCTCACCCGTCCCGACGGCCTGCTGATGCTGCTGGTGGGTATAGCGCTGCTGCTGCTTGGGCTGGTGCGCAGTTGGGCGTCCGCGCGCATGATTCTGGCGTCTCTCGCACTGTTTGCCGGACTGTATCTGCTGGTGATGCTGCCCTGGTTCGCCCGCAACCTGGGTGCAATCGGGACGCCGCTGCCGCTTGGCGGGACTGCATCTGCCTGGTTTCTGACCTACGATGATCTGTTTGTATGGCCGCAAACAGCGTCGCTTGGGAAGTTCTGGTCGGCTGGCGGGCTGGGGCTGTTTGTGCAAACGCGCTGGGAAGCATTCGCCGGAAACAGCGGCCTGCTGTCTGGCAATCTGGGCACCTTCATCGCCGTGGAAGGCATGATCGTGATGGGGCCGCTGATGCTGCTGGGCGCGTGGAAGCGGCGGCGCGAGGTCTTCCTGTGGCCATTCCTCTTGTTCGCAATCGGCATTCATGCTGCCATGACGCTGGCGTTTCCTTTTCCCGGCGTGCGCGGCGGCCTGCTGCATGCTGCCTCTGCGCTGATGCCCTTCTGGGCGGTACTTGGCCTGCTGGGCACGGCGGACGCTGTGCTGTGGGTGGCGAAGCGTCGGCGGTCGTGGCGGCCAGCCAGCGCGACCGCATTTTTCTCGTTTGCGCTGATGGCCTATACGGTCGTGCTGAGCGCATTGATCGCCTCACGCGCCGGCGTCCCTGCCTCTGATGTGATGCCATCGTTCTACCAGGAATTGACGGCGCTCCTGCCAGCCGATGCCCGCGTGATGATTAACGATCCGTCTGCGTTGTACTACTACACCGGGCTGGGCGGGGCGGTCGTGCCGGCCAGCCCGCAGGACGTCATTCCTGCGCTTGCGGAAGCTTATGACCTGGACTATGTTGTGCTGGAGCAGGCCGGGCTTACCGTCCAGATGGCACCCGCCTTTGAGTCGCCGGCCGCGTTTCTGCGGCGACTGCCTTTTTCCGATGAACGTGTGAGGGTGTATGAAATTACGTCGCCTGCTCCCTGACAGCCTGATTGCTTTTTTGGCCGTGCTGGTAACCGCGATTTATGCAGCCGCAGGGCAGGGCGGTTTTCCGCTGGATGACTCGTGGATTCATCAGACCTATGCGCGCAATCTGGCCGAGACGGGCGTGTGGTCCTTTGTGCCCGGCGTGCCCAGTGCCGCCTCGACATCGCCGCTGTATACGGTGCTGCTGGCGACAGGCTATCTGCTTGGGGTGCCGTTCCTCATCTGGACCCATGCGCTGGGTGCTGCCGCGCTGGCATCGGCGGGGATCATCGGTCGGCGGCTGGCATCGGCGGCATTTCCTGCTTATAAGGGTATCGGCTTGGCCTGCGGCCTCGCAATCGTACTCTCGTGGCATCTGGTGTGGGCGGCCGCCAGCGGCATGGAGACGGCAGTCTTCAGCGCGCTCACCATGGCGACGATTGCGCTGGCGTGGGCATCCGGCTCACGTGAAGTGGCCGACGAGACGCGCCGCCTGATCGGGCTGGGCATCGCCTTCGGGGCTGTCGGCGGGCTGATGACGCTGGCACGGCCGGAAGGGGCGCTGCTGCTGGGTATCAGCGGGCTGTGCATCGCTGCCTCGTGGCGCGCCGACCGATTTGCCAGGCTGGTCGTGTTTGCCGGGGTAGCCCTCGTGTCCTGTGCTCTCGTGCTGGCACCCTATCTCTCCTTTAATCTGGCGCAGACGGGTGGCCTGCTGCCGGATACCGCCGCCGCCAAGCAGGCCTATGCCCAGCCGATTCGCGCCCTGGGGCTGTGGTGGGGTTTCCAGCAGATGACGCTGCCGCTGGTGGCAGGCGGCCAACTGCTGCTGATTCCCGGCTATGTGGTGCTGGTCAGCTTTGTTGCGCGTGGGCTGGCAGGCAATCGCCAAATGGTTCGGCTGCTGCCTGCGCTGCTATGGGGCCCCGCCCTGGTGCTGCTGTATGCCTGGTGGCTGCCGCTGAACTTTCAGCATGGCCGCTATGTTATCCCGGCACTGCCTGCCTTTATCTGGTGCGGGGCGGCAGGCATGGTCATGCTGGTCGTGCAGGCACGTCGACAACTACTGCCGAGGTTGTTCTCTCGCGTGCTGGCGTTGTCTGCCGCCCTGGTGTTTGTGCTCATGTTGTTCACGCTGGGCTTGTCTGCCTACGCCCTGGACGTCCGTGTGATTGAGGACGAAATGGTTGCGCCGGCACAGTGGATCGCTGCCAATGTGCCCCCTGAAGACCTGCTGGCGGTTCATGATATTGGCGCGGTGGGCTATTTCGCACCCCGGCCAATTGTGGACATCGCTGGCCTGGTCACACCGGAAATCGTCCCACTCATCGGGGATGCGGATGCCATGTGGGCATTTATTGAGGCGCAGGGCGCGCAGTATCTGATGGCGCTGCCCGATCAGCTTCCAGGAGAAGCTACCCGTGATTCACGTCTGTGTCTGATATATCAGTCAGAAGGGAATGCGGCGGCGGTGGCAGGAGGAGAAAAGATGAGTGTCTATCGCATCTCATGGGATGCGGACTGTCCCCCATAGGCCTCTTGTTGGTGAATAACTATTACTTGTCGTAAAATATTGTTTCTTTGTTGATTCTGACTATACAATGTTCATATATGACAAACCTGATGCAGAAACTCTCTGTTCTGGTCAAGGCGACGCTGAATGACACCAGCGGCGTTGACCATTCGGCCCCCGGCAGCGGCGGTGATGTGCGTTCGCGCCTGCGCCGCGACCTGCCGGAATTGCAGCGTCGTCTGGATGATGCGCTGGCGTATGAGCATACGCTGGTCCGCCGCATCGAGACGCTGGAAGTGGAAATCGGCGACATGCGCGTTGAAGAGCAGACAGCCATTCGTGACGGTCTGCGCGAACGGGCGCGCGTGGTCTCGGATGCGATTCGCCGGGCTGAGAACCGGCTGACCATGACGCGCGCCGACCTTCGCGAACACAAAGCATCCGCGCTTCAGCTTGAAGCTGCGGTGTTTGAGCTGGAACAGATCCTTGAGCAGCAGGGTGAAGAGCCCGCCAGCGCCAGTCGTGCGGCCGCTGCTATGGACACCGTGAGCGATTTTCTGCGCCGCGCACGCGAGCGATTCACTGCCTCTGCCGAGACACGCGGGCAAGCAACGGAGTCCGCGCAGGCACCCCCCGATCCCCCGCCTGCATCGCGTGAGGATCCGCCCGACGATGATATGGCGCAGCGTCTCTCCCGCCTCAGCAAGCGGTGATTTCATGCAAACCGCGAAGATTCTGGTGGCCACCGGGGACTATGACGTACTACAGCGCATACGCGGCGCATTTGCGTCGGAAAATGTCACCATTCAGCCGACCTATTCTCATCTCGATGCCATCTATCTGCTGAATATTCATCAGTTCGACGGGGCATTTATCGATTCCGCGATGAGCGATCGACGCACCGGCGAACCGACGTATGCGGTCTTTAACCGGGTGGCGCAGGATATGCCCCGCGTGATTTACATGGCCCAGTCGGCCATGCTCAACCAGGGGCCCGCCAAGCCTGTCAATGGCACGCTGACAGTCGCCACGCTGGATGACCGCTCATTACAGCGGGCTGTCCGGTATATCATGCGCCGCGACAGTGGCTCACTGGCCACCGGTGGCATTGGCGACAACGCCTCGCTGGAAACCGAGGCTCACTGGACGCCGGAAGAAGTGCAGACGTTTCTGCGCTTGACACAGTCGCTGACACAGGTGCTGGAGCTGAGCGAGGTGCTCAATCGTGTCGTGACCGCTGCGCGCGACCTGACCAATGCCGAGGCTGGCATGATCCTGCTGCCGGATGGCGATAGTGATCAACTCTATTTGCGCGCCCGCGTGGGTATGGACATCAATATTGCCCAGAATTTCCGCGTGAAAACCGAGGATAATCTGGCTGGCTATGTGTATCGGCACGGCGAGCCCGCCCTGGTTGGGCATAGTGGGCCGCAGAAGGTGAAGACCGAGTATTTCGTCAAATCGCTGCTGTATGTGCCGATCATGCTCAATGGCAAGCCGATTGGCGTGCTCGGCGTAAACAACAAGCAGCGTGATGACACGTTCACAGAGCGACATCAGGCGCTGCTGCTGAACATGGCGGCCTTTGCCGCGATCGGCATTGAGAATGCGCGCGTGCATGGTCAGTCGGTAAAGCGGGCGCGCGAGTTGAAGCTGCTGGTGGATGCCAGCGAGCGCATGAATGAGACACTGGCGCTGGACAGTACGCTGCGCACAGTGTGCGACCAGATCGTGACCGTGCTGAATGTGCACGATGCCATGCTGCTGGAATGGGATGCGCAGCGGGGCAGCCTGAGGCTGGTGTCCCGTCGGCGCCAGCTCATCTGGCGGGCGGGGCAGGAGCCCACGCTGCGTTTGCGTCAGTATGACCAGATCAGGCAGGTGACGGAAAAGTCGCGCCTGGTGCTGGTGAGGTTGAATGATCCCAGTGAAGAATCTGAACTGCTGCGCAACAGCGGCGCTGGCAGCATGCTGATTCTGCCCGTATCCAGCAGCGGACAGATGGTTGGTGTGCTGCTGGCCTATGCGGTCAACGAAAATGCGCTGAACATGGCGCATGTCAGTGACGAGATACATAAATCGATTCGGACGCTGGCCTTGAAGGTCGTGAGTGAGCTGTCAAAAGGGCGGGAGCGTTCCAGCACGGTCATCACGCGCACGATGGACGAAATCAACAGTCTGATCGGGAGCGACTGGTGCGATCTGGGCATCAGCCAGGATGGGGAAAAGCTGACGATTCAGGCATCTGTGGGTATGGCCACGTGGATGCAATCGCGTGCACTTACGCTAGAATTAAGTGTCGGTGATCCCGTGCGCGATGCGGTCGCGGCACAGAATCTGCTGAATGCGCATCGAACTGGACCGGACGTTCCCGAGACGCTGCGACGGCTGATGGACTACGCCACGACCAATATGCTGCTGGGCCTGCCGCTCATGCAGCGCGGCACGGTGACTGGCCTGATGCTGGTAGGCGATTCGGAACATGACCATTTCTTCAGCCCGCGTGAAGTCGATCTGGCGCGTGCGTTCGTGCATCATGCGGCATCGTCGCTGGATAACGCGCGCCTGTATCATGACCTCCAGGACAGCCTGCAAGAGCTGAAGGCGACGCAGTCTCGGCTGATCAAAGCGGAGCGGCTGTCGGCGATGGGCGAGCTTTCGGCGGCTGTTGCACATCAGATCAATAATCCGCTGGCAGCAATTCTCTCTAACAGCCAGCTTCTGCTGGAGGCTGCCTCGCAGGAATCACCGCAGTTTGAGGTGCTGGATTCGATTGTGCGCTCGACCAAGCGCGCCAGCGCAGTTGTGCGCCGCCTGTTGGGCGCGGTCCGCAGCAGCCCGGCTGATCGGTATGATGATGTGGATGTCACCAGCACAATTACCGAGACGCTGGCCCTGGTGCGTCCGCATATTTATCGGGCAGGCGTGCGCCTGATTGAGCACCTGCCCGACAGGCCGCTGCCGATGGTGTATGCCGTCCCTGGTGAACTGGAAGATGTCTGGCTGAATCTGATGCTGAATGCGGCCGATGCGCTGGCTGGCTCCAGCGGGGGTGAGATTGGCCTCGCCGCCGAAGCATCAGGAGAACGCGGCGCCATTGTGGTGACCGTGTGGGACAATGGACCCGGAATTCCGGAAGCCATTCGGGCGCAGATTTTTGAGCCTTTCTTCACGACCAAGCCGAGGGGTGAGGGTACAGGTTTGGGGCTGCATATTGCCAAACAGGTGATTGATCGGGTGGGTGGCACAATTCGGGTTGAGAGTGTGGTGGGTTCAGGCACGCAGTTTATTGTGACGCTGCCTGTGCGCAACGGGGAGGCTAGGTAATGGCGTTTATCTGTGTGGTGGATGACGAAGTCGATGTGCTGGATGCTGTTGGCCGTGTGCTGAAGTTTGAAGGCTACGAAGTGTTGCTGCTCGATCATCCGGCCAAGCTGCTCGATCAGCTGGAGAAACGTCCGCCTGACCTGGTGGTGCTGGATATCAATATGCCTGAGATGGATGGCATCACCGTATGCCGCCGCCTGCGCGCTGACCCCCGTTTTATCGCGCTGCCGATTGTGTTTCTGACGGCGCGTGGCACCACAGACGATGTTGTGATCGGGTTTGAGGCTGGCGCGGACGACTATATCCCCAAGCCGTTTGAGGTGCCTGAGCTGCGAGCCCGTATTGCCGCGGTGCTGCGTCGCAGTATCCGCGACCGCGTGGCGAATGTGCTTCAGCTGGGCGACCTGCGCCTGGATTCGGATACGTATCGTGTCGCTGTGGATAACCGCGAAATCCAGCTCACATCGACGGAACATCGGTTGCTGCGTTACATGATGGAGCATCCTGACCAGGCGCTGTCGCCCGGCCATCTGCTCCAGGCCGTTTGGGAGTATCCGCCCAATACAGGCGATGCTGACCTTGTGCGTGCCCACATGCGCAACCTGCGCGCGAAGGTGGAACACGGCAATACAAGAAAGTACATCCGGACCATTCACGGTGTCGGCTACATGATATCCGGATAATTCACGATAATTTCATAGCGGCTTCGGATTATTTCAGGCCCAATCCTATATACTCAGTGAGTAGCAGGATGGCTTGAAAAAGTGGGTTACCGATGTATCAAATCCTGATAGTCGATGATGATGTCCAGATGCTGGATATGGTCGAAATTGTTCTGAAACGCGAGGGCTATCATGTCCTCCGTGCGAACTCGGCCGAAGCTGCGCTGCAACTCGTGGACACCAATGTCCCGGATTTATTTGTAATTGACGTGATGATGCCAAACGTGGATGGCGTGCAATTGTGCAGGCAGCTGCGCGAACGGCCAGATACAGCCCGGCACCCGATTATTTTCCTGACGGGCATTGCGACACAAAGCCTCTCCCCGGACCGCGCGCTTGACAGCGGTGCCGATGACTACATTCGCAAGCCTTTTATGCCTCGTGAGCTGGTTGCCAGGGTGCGCGCGCTCATCCGCCGCACGGCCCAGTATAATGAACGTAATGCCACCCCGATACAGCTTATCGCTTCCGAGTGCAGGGTCATCATCGGCGAACGCGTAATTTCGCTGACGCGCATGGAATTTGACCTGCTGCGCTTCCTGTGCCAGACGCCCTTTCAAATGTATACAGCTGAGGACCTGCTGGCGCGCGTGTGGCGCTACCCGGATGGGGTGGGGGATGCTGCGCTGGTGCGTAATCACATCCGCAACATCCGCCGAAAGATTGAGATCGACCCTGAACGCCCGTTGATTTTGCAGTCGCGCCATGGACGGGGCTACGTGGTCAAGGCCAATCCCCGCATCGAAAATGACTACGCGCTCGGCTTGAGCTGAGCGTTTGTAATACAGCCGTTATAATCACGGACGGGCACACAGTTTATGGCTGTTGTGCCCGTTTTGCTGTCGAGGGGTGCTTTGCTTGTCATTGTCTGCACAAAACTCTATCAACATCTTTACAGTAGGCGTGTTCCGAGAAAAAGGCGCTATGGTATGATCAAATTGCAGGAAAGTCTTGCGCTTTCCGTATGGATTGTCAGGGAGTGTGGCCAGCGATGCGAAAACTGTTGAAACGCCTCGTTGAAATACTGGACGGAACACCCGTCGTCACTGGTCCTAAACAGGCCGGTCAGAGCGTGGTGGAGCTGGCGCTCATCACCCCGATCCTGATTACGCTGCTTGCCGGGTTGGTGGAAATCGGCTGGTTTGCCAACAATTATCTCACGCTGCTGGACGTGGCCCGTGCCGGTGCGCGCCGTGGCGCCACCCTGCAGGACGATGTCTCGGTGACGACCTGGGAAGACAACTTCAGGGCCAGCGTGTACATGCCTGTTGGCGAGCTGCCTGCTGATTACCAGGCTGCCAGCATTGGCGTGATGCCTTATACCAATACACTGCCCGGTCCGGCTCAGGATGCCGAGATTGCCGCGCGCAACCGGTTCCGTCTGTGCCCGGGTGATGCGGCCTTTGCCGGCGAGCTGGCGTTTTACAACGAAATTGTGTGTCTGATGCTGCAAACGATGCAGCCGCTGGAGTTTGACGCCTCGAACGGGGTGGATGACATCGTGATTTCCGGTTTCGCGATTGAACTGGTGGACCCGCGCGAAAATGGCGCCCCTGGCAGCAGCCCGGCCTGGCTGGGTGTCAGCCGCCCGATCACGGGTGACCTGCCGCAGATGGTGGTCGTCGGGCGCTACCCGTCTAACGCCAACGAATGTGATGCCACGATCGCCGGCCCGCGTCTGGAGCCGCGTGACCCGTTTGACTTCAACGAAAATGGCCTGATCGATGTGTATGCGCCGACAGCGCGCACCTATGCCCTCGGCTATATCTGGAACGATGATTACAGTGAGCTGTTTAATGGTGATGAAAATGCGGGTACGGTGGCGTGGGGCTTCGATGCGCCGGGTTCGCCTGGTTTCGAAGAGCGCCAGGTTGGCTTCGTGTGGACGGGCAACCGCCGCATCCCGGATACCAACTGCATCGGCAGCAACTTCCGCATCGCGGATGTGGAACAGCGTTTCAATCTGAATAGTTTCATCCAGACGACCGATCAGCGCATTTTCCTCCCCGGACAGGGCATGGTGCTGGTGGAAGTCTTCTGGCAGCACAAGCTGCTGCTCAACCTGCCGTTCTTCACGGTGCTGGAACAGAATGCCGAGATTAACGTGTGGGCAGCTTTCCCGATGCAGGCCGCGCAGGCCAACATCCAGTTCAATCCTCCAGGCTAACTAGAGAATAAGGCGCAGCGATGGGTACGTCTCGCAAGTGGTCCAAACTGTTCAAAAAAGGTCAGACCGGCCAGTCGATCGTCATTCTGGCGATTGGCTTCCTGGCGCTGCTGGCCTTTGTCGGCATCGTGACTGACGTGTCGCTGCTGTTCGTGCGCTACAGCACGCTGCGGCGCGCCGTGGACGCGGCAGCGATTGCGGCTGCCGGGCAGATGCGGCGCGTGGTGGACGACACCATGACGACTGAAAACGAAATTCAGGCGGCCAGTATAGCCAACCTGAATCTGGCGGCGCGCCAGTTCATCGAATATTACGGGCTGAACCCGCAGACGGTGCTGGTGGAAACCTGCTATACGCAGGATGTCGCGCTGTCTGCCACTAACCCTGACCGCCCGCTGGACCGCGCTGGCGTCGAAATGTTCCTGTACGACGCGAATGGCTCGGTCACCGGCCCGAATCCGCTGGCAAACAACGAAGACCGCCTCGACTACGAGGAGCTGTGCACGCGTGACGAGCTGAAGCTGGTGCGCGTGACCGCCCAGATCGAAGCGCCGACGGTGTTCCTGTATCTGTTCGGCTTCCGCTCGGTCACATTGCAGGAATCGGCCATCTCGCAGACCGCCGTCATCGATGTGGTGCTGATGATCGACGTGTCTGAATCGATGGTGTACAACACCACATTCGACTCGTATGAGGGCCAAAATTACTGGGACCGCTATTACCCGCCTCAAATCCGTAATGCCAGTGGCCTGCAGGATACTGTGCCGTGGATCCCTCTGCTGAACCAGTCGCAATCGCAGATCGTAGCTGGTATTCCCGGCGGCATTCAAAGCTGGCGCCCAGGTGATGCCCCCACAGACGGCACTGCCCGCACCATCCGCAATCAGTGCCAGACGCGCATCTGGCCGCGCTCTCAGTACAATCAGTTTCCCGTGAATGTGGGGCTTTACGACAGCGAGTATCAGCCCAACATTCCAACGAACATTCCGTTCCAGGACATGATTGTGCTGACTAATGCCGCCGGCGATCGACAGATTCGCTCGGTCGGCTTCGTTCCCACATTTGACTACTACGGCTGCTGCAATGACCCGGATGGCAACGGTACTTTTGATGACCTCGTGTGCCAGCCGTTCCGTATCGTGCGCGATTCGGCCCGCAACTTCCTCGACCGCCTGGACTTCATTCGCGGTGACCGTGTGGCGCTGGTCACCTTCGACCGCACCTCGCACCTGATGGACCCGGACGGCCCGTCCACCGGTGCCGGCACTGGCCTGCAGAATGCCTTCATCGAAACGCTGGAGAATATTCCTGATCCGGGTGGCTCGGCCACGCCGCTGCGCATTGGCGCTACTGAAGTACTGGAAGATCGCGTGGGTGTGCGCAGTGAGCCCGCCTTCTACGTCGATATGAACAATGACGGCGTGTGGGACGGCTTCCGCGTCACCAGTCCAGTCACGGGTGGTGGCGCTTCCTGGGCACCTGGAATCCAGTCCGGCACTACCATCATCGACGGGACCAGCACACCGGTGACATTCCTCGATTTTGACGATGCCGCCAATTACTACGATAACGTGCCCATTAACCTGATGTTTGAACATCCGGTGCGTGAAAGCTGCCCGATCGACGGTGCCTTCACACACAATAACCTGACCTCGATCGACTATTACACGTCGGCGACAGCGGGTTGGGGCGATGCCCGTGCCGGTGTGAATGACACGCCGCTCGACAATGTTGCCAACCCGCCCTGGATCAGCAGTGTGCTGAATCCTGCCAATGGTCTGCCGTATACCAACTATCGCCAGCTGTCGTACGAGTTCCGCGCGGCCTGCCGTGGTACCAACATCGCCGCATCGCTGGAAGAAGCTGCCGCTGCGTTCTACCTGTACGGCCGCCGCGAAGGCTCGGTGTGGATCATGGTGCTACTGAGCGACGGTGCTGCCGGCGCGACCGACCCGATCCGCCGCCAGTACTTCAACGCACTGGGCGAGGTGACCAGCACGGACATTGCTGACGCGCCGAATTTCTATAATGACTTCCAGCTGATCACAGCCGACGCGTTTGGTGTGCCCCATGCAGAAGCTGGCTATGGCGTGAATCCGATCGCGGGTGAATACGGCGGTTACGGCCTGTGCCCGTATGGCACCCAGGCCAATCCCACCGAGTTGACCAGCGACCTCGTGTTCCCCTACTGCTCCGACGAGCGGCCCGAAACACGCTATTTCTGCAGCGAAGCCACCGTGAACCCGCGCCTGCGCCCGATCAATACGCTGCCGCTGTATATCTCGGATTCAGCCCGAAACCTGACCTGTGAGCAGGTGTATGACGTGGACGACTATGCGCGTGACTGGGCCGACTTCGTGGGCCTGGCCAATCTGAATATTCAGGGCTCCAGCAACCAGCTTGGTGACGAGCGCCTGCCGACGATCTTCACCATCGGCTTTGGTCTGCCGTTTGCCAACACGCGTGATAATCCGACCCAGTGCGGCGCATTCGCACCTCTGAGCCAGGAACGCAGCGACTGCAACCGCCGCATCAACAACATTGGCGACTATCTGGGCGAGGAACTGCTGCGCTATATCTCTGACGTGGGCGACAATGCCCGCCTGGATAACGACTACTGGCAGCAGGTGATGAACCTGTCGCCAACCACATCGCGCATCCCCAATGCCGCGCCGTCGGCCGGTGGAGCTGACTGGGGGCCGCCTGGCGAGTGTGAGGCGACGACGGGCACACGCGGATCATGGCGTCCCCAGTCCCCGGCGACGGCCTGCGGCAATTACTTTGTGGTGACCGATGTTTCCAATATCGGCCAGCTTGACTTTGTGTTTAACCAGATTTCATCGCGGATGTTCACACGCCTGGCGCAGTAGGCCAGCGGTTGGATCGAACCTGAGCAGATTTCGGGGGACGAAAAGGGATACTATGAACGAGCAAGAGCTTTCGATCGACCGCCACAGGCGCAGCGGACAGACACTGGCAGAATTTGCCATCACGCTGCCGATCCTGCTGCTGCTGCTGTTCGGCATTATCGAGTTCGGTCGCATCTTTCAGGCTTGGGTGACGCTGCAGAACTCTGCACGCGCGGCCATCCGACTGGCGACGACCGGCGCCTATGATGAGCGCACGTATGACCTTGAACTGGAATTCGTGTATGACCCCAGCGGCGGCACCGGGCAGGGCGACCTGAACTCGATTGTGCCCTGCGAATTCACGGATCCCGCAGCTGCAAACTTCAACGCCCTGGTACTGGCGCAGCGTGGCCAGCAGGTGAACGTGTATCCCAACGACGATGGCAATCCGGCTGACGTCATTGAGGTGTATGTGAATGGCGTCGAAAGCCTGTATGCCACCTGGTATGGTGGCGACGACTGCGACCCCAGCGACCCAGAAGACCAGGACCGCCGTAAAGACATGGCGCGCCTGCTCTCGATTTACGATGAAGCCCGTGTGGGTGCTGCTGGTCTGGCGCTGAACGACCAGAACCTCGGCGTCCCGATTGTGGGCAACAGCGGTGGCATGTCCGGCATCACCGTGACGGGCACTGGCGAAATCGACCCGGTGGCGATTGCCAATATCCCCTGGTTCCGCCAGTGGTTCCGCCCTGTGCCTGGTGATCCCGATGGCGCAGGCCCGCTTCCTGCCGAATACACCGATATTGTCGGCAGCGATGTGGCTGGCTTCTTTGACGTGGCTATCTGCTCGTCGCGTCCGAAAATTGACATCAATAACATTCCGGCTCCGGGCGTGAATACCGACGCCGCCACGCGCTTCTCGCGCAACGAATATTTCCAGGAAGGCGACCCGCGAGTACCGGTCTGTTTGCTGCGCGAGGAACCGCTGGAAAACAGCACGGCTGACAATGCCGGATTCGCCCGCAACGGTGGCGATGGCACGGCGGGTGTCCCGTGGATGGATGCCGGCGGCCCTGGCGATACTGTGTGGATCGTCATCACGTTCAATCATCCGCTGATTACGCCGATTCGCGTGGCGCCTTTCCTGCCGCTGACGGCCCGCCGTACAGGCGTCAACGAAACCTTCCGTAATCCGCGTCCGCTGAACCTGGAAGGCAGCCAGCCGGGCAATAACGTCAATGCCGATACGCCCACGCCCACCCAGTCCCCGACCAATACGCTGACGGCGACGGCGACGGAAACCGGCACCCAGACGAATACGCCGACCAATACGGCCACTTTTACGCCAACCGATGTGCCACCATTCGAGTGCACCAGCCTGTCCGTGGGCGCAGCCACCTTTACTGGCCAGAGCGTGCGCTTCCCGATCCTGAACAGCGCCCTGCAGGAAACCGAGCTGAAGCGTGTCGCGCTGAGCTGGCCGGATAACATGCCGCCGCTGTCTCCGGCCATCACCAGCATGACGCTGGATGGTTCACCCATCTGGAGCGGTAACGATCCGAACAGCCAGACCGTCGTCGGGCGTGACGATATCCTGCCCGCACTGCCGGCTGCCGAGTATCCGTTTGCTGGTTCGGCGAACCTGACACTGGCAGGCAATGGCAACACAATCTTCACTGCCCTGGTCAACAACATTGGCGCGAATATCTCCGATGTGCTGACGCAGTCTGACTTTAACGGGACGACCTTCTACATTGACGACCCGGACAGCGACAATGACTGCGCGCTGATCTATACCGCACCGCCGGTGGTCCCGTCACCGACGACCAGTGGCACGCCGGCTACTCCGACAGCGACACGCACGCCAGACTGCGTCGCGGGCACGGTGCGCACCGGCTTCTCACGCTACTACGAGTTTGATAACACGGTCGTGTGGTATGTGACCAACAACAGTACCGTGGTGCAGACGATCGTTGGCTTCAACTTCCAGTGGGTGCAGATTGACCCGCCGGGTATGTGGTTGACGCACGTGTGGGCAGGTGGCACCGGGCCGTCGTCGGGCCTGGGCAGCCAGATGATGTGGAGCTCGAACGACATCGCCACCCAGGACAACACGGCTGATACGGTAGGGTATGACCCGACCGCGCCCGGCTATGCGGCGGTCAGCAGCTCGGTTGAAGGCCAGTGGCAGGCGCCCGGTGGCAACCCGGTGCGTGTGACTGTCGGCCCCGGCCAGACGCTGCTGATGTATATGCGCTTTGCGATCGATGGCAGTGATGCCCTGCGTTCGCTGCCAGAAAATGCGCCTGGTGCACAGCCGCCCGACTACAACAACACGATCGTGTACCTGCTGCGTCCGGAGTGCGGTGACGTGGTCTCGGTGAACGCGCAGAACCCGCCGACGAGCACATTCACCCCGACGAGCACGTTCACGGCGACAAACACGGCGACCTTTACGGCGTCGAGCACGTTCACTCAGACTTTCACGCCGACCAGCACGTTCACGCGTACGTTTACGTTCACACCGTCGAATACGCCAACCTTCACGGCCACGTTCACGGCGTCGAACACGTTCACCCGTACGTTCACACCGACGCGCACGCCGACGCGCACGCCGTCGAATACCCGCACCCCAACGCGTACCCGCACGCCAACGCGCACGCGTACTTTTACGCTGACGCCGACGATTACGCTGACGCCGTCGATCACGCTGACGCCGTCGAGTACATTTACGCCTACGTTCACGCCGACCGCGACGATCACGCTGACGCCGAGCAACACGTTCACGCCGAGCAACACGTTTACGGCAACGAATACACGGACGAACACGCCGACGCGCACACCGACCAACACGTGGACGCCGAGTAACACGCCGTCGCGCACGTTCACGCCCAGCAATACGCCGATTCCGCCGACGTCGACTTTCACGCCAACGCGGACCGCATCGCTGACGCCGAGCCGGACGTTCACGCCGACCAACACGGCGCTGCCGCCGACAGCTACCTTTACGCCGACGAATTCGCCGACGGCCACACGTACGCCAACGGCCTCACCGACGCCATCACGCACCCCGACGTTTACGCCGACGCTGGAACCGACGGATCCAGGTGGCGGTTGCTCGGACGGCACCTGCTAGTCGTCCCGGATCATCCATAAGCAAAAAGACACCCCCGGTCATGGGGGTGTCTTTTTTGTGCTTCGTCCCCAGTTACTGCGGGTTACGGTTTCAGGAAACGGCGGCCCTTCAGCGCGTCCGGCAGCAGGTCGTCATCGGTATACATGTCGTAGCCCGCGCCGTAGCCGAGCTGTTTCATCAGGCCTGTTGGTGCATTGCGCAGCGGCAGCGGAATCGGCAGCGCGCCAGACAGATTAACTTCGTCCAGCGCGGCGAAAAATGCTTCGCACGAGGCCCGGCTCTTGGGTGCCTGGGCCAGCGCGACTGTCCCGTGAGCCAGCGAAATCTGTGCCTCCGGATAGCCGATCGACTGAACCGCCGCGAATACCGCGTTGGCCAGCGGCAGTGCACTCACATCCGCGATGCCGATATCCTCGCTGGCGAAAATGACCATGCGCCGCGCGATGAAGACGGGATCCTCACCGGCGGCCACCATGCGCGCCAGATAATACAGCGCGGCGTCGGGGTTGCTGGCGCGCATGCTCTTGATGAACGCGCTGATGGTGTTGTAGTGCTCTTCTGCCTGTTTGTCATAGCGCAGATGTTTGCTTTGCGCGGCGTTTTTCAGGCCTTCCACGTCCAGCACGCGGCTGTCCCCGGCATACAGCTCGGCGGCCGTCTGCATCAGGTTCAGCGCCTGGCGTCCGTCTCCACCTGCGTAATACACGAGAAAATCCTCGGCTGACTCGTCGACACTGATGCCCAGGGCGCCAGCCCCGCGCCGGATAATTACGCGAATGTCGTCTGCTGACAGCGACTCCAGCACAAACACGCGCGAGCGCGAGAGCAGCGCAGGGATGACCTCGAAACTGGGATTCTCGGTGGTGGCGCCGATCAGCACCAGCGTACCGTTTTCGACATAGGGGAGCAGGAAATCCTGCTGGGCCTTGTTGAACCGGTGGATTTCATCCAGAAACAGGACCGGTGCGGCGGGGGCTTTGTCGGCCGTCTGCATCATGCTGAACATATCGCGCGGCGGATCGCTGGCACGCTGGGCCTGTTCGATGATAGCGCGGATCTCGTCCTTGCCCGCCGAGACAGCCGACAGCTCGAAGAACTGGCGGCCGGTAGCCAGCGCGAGGATGCGCGCCAGCGTCGTCTTGCCTACGCCGGGCGGCCCCCACAGGATCATCGATGACAGCCGCCCGGTGGTCACCATCTGATAGAGCGGCTTGCCCTCGGCCACCAGATGCTGCTGACCCACGAATGCGTCCAGCCCGGAAGGCCGCACCCGTTCCGGCAGCGGCTGTGCCTCATTGGGAGTCCTGTGCTGGCTGGCTGTTGGCCGCGCTTTACTCTTCATACACCAGTCCTTTGAAGTTCATGCGAAGCGTTATTATACTCTACGCCAGCACCCGATTTCGGAGAAGACGAGCCTGATTATGGCAAACGAACCCGCGTCACCCCTTGGCGCAAATGTGGAGCATTACAACGGCATCAGTACGCTGCGCGGCGGCGGCATGAACCGCCAGTGGAATGGCATCCACTATAAGCAGGGCCTGTCTGGCAAGAACGTGAACGCGCAGGGCCTGTCGATGAATGTCGCGACAATTCCGCCGGGCGCGGTGGCTAAAGCCCACATTCATGACGGCTTCGAGGTCATGCTGTACATCCTGGAGGGTCGCGTGCGCCATATTTTTGGCCCTGGCCTGAAACAGGAACTGCTCAATGAAGCAGGGGACTTCATCTTCATCGAGCCCGGGGTGCCGCACGAGGTGTATAACATGAGCGATACCGAGCACGTGGTCGCGATCGTGGCACGCTCTGCGGCGGACGAGTGGGACAAAATCATCACCTATGACCCGACATCCGACACAACATCTGGCTGAATTCCGCGCGGCGGCCGGATGCGCTGCTGCGTGTCTATCCCGTTCATGAACAGGCTTTTCGCAGCTTGGCACGCTTACCACGCCTGACATGACGCTACCCATGGAGCTGAATGCATATGCTTTCGATCGTGCGCGCCTGTGCGCTGGTCGGCCTGGATGGTCACATCATCGAGGTGCAGACTGACTTTAATCCGCGTGCCGGAGTCCCCTCGTTTATCATCGTTGGCCTGGCGGATTCGGCTGTCAAGGAAAGCCGCGAGCGTGTGCGTGCGGCGATCAAGAACAGCGGGCTTCAGTTTCCCCCCAAAGGCTATATCGTCAATCTCAGCCCGGCGGACCTGCCCAAGACCAGCACGGCCTACGACCTGGCGATTGCGGTTGGGGTGCTGGCCGCCACCGATCAGGCCCCGATGGCGCGCACAGAAAATGCGATGTTCATTGGTGAGCTGTCGCTGGATGGCATTGTGCGCCATGTGGGCGGGGCACTGTCGATGGCGTATGCGGCCCAGGCCGCCGGGCTGGGTACGGTCTATGTGCCTGCCGAAGATGCCGCTGTCGCCGCGCTCGTGCCCAATATCGATGTGATTCCCGTGACCAGCCTGGGCGAGCTGGTGGAGCATTTGTATGGCATGCGGGCCATAGCGCCGGTTGACCGCTCCACGCTGCATCTGCTCGATGCGTCTCAGCCACCCGACGGCATCACCGACTTTGCCGATATCCGCGGGCAGGAGCACATCAAGCGCGCGCTGGAGATTGCCGCGGGCGGCAACCATAACGTGCTGCTCAGCGGGCCGCCGGGCACCGGCAAGACGCTGCTGGCCCGGGCGATGCCTGGCATCCTGCCGACGATGTCGATGGAAGAAGCGCTTGAAGTCACGCGTGTGTACAACGCGGCCGACCTGCTGGTGGGCAATACGCCGCTGATGCGCAATCGCCCGTTCCGTGCGCCGCATCATACGATCAGCTATGCTGGCATGATTGGCGGAGGCAGTGTGCCACGCCCCGGCGAGGTCACGCTGGCGCACCGCGGCGTGCTGTTTCTCGATGAAGTGGCCGAGGCGCCCACCCGCGTGATTGAAGTGCTGCGCCAGCCAATTGAAGACAAAGTTGTCACGATCAGCCGGGCCACGACAAGCATCACTTATCCGGCCAATTTCCTGCTCATGCTGGCGCTGAACCCGTGCCCGTGCGGCTATTATGGCGACCCGATTCGCGCTTGCACCTGCACGCCGACGATGATCGCCCGCTACCTGAGCAAGATTTCCGGCCCGCTGCTGGACCGCATCGACATCTACGTCACGGTGCCGCGGCTGGACCACGACAAGCTGATGGCCGATACACGCGCCGAGTCGTCTGCCGATGTGCGTGCCCGCGTGGAGAATGCCCGTTCACGCCAGCGTGCGCGCTTTGCTGGTATGGAGGGCATGTATGCCAACAGCGATATGCGTATCCGCGATATCGATGCCTTCTGTCGCCTGACGAATGATGCCCGCCAGTTGCTGGAGCTGTCAGTCAAGCGGATGCAGCTGAGCGCGCGGGCATATCACCGCATCCTCAAGCTGGCGCGCACGATTGCTGACCTGGCGGACACCGACATTATCGAGCTGCCACACGCTGCTGAGGCGATCCAGTACCGGCCAGCCGCGTCGCTGGTAGGGTCAAGCTAGCCGGGCAGGGCAGATGTACCCAGATAGCGCATGCGCGTGGCCTCGGTGGCTGCCAGTTCCTCCAGCGAGAGCAGTCGCCAGATATCGCCCGGCTGCACGATGCGGTCTGCCCCAGCGGCGGCATAACGCGCCAGCCACGCAAAGAATGCTTCGGTGCCGATGTCTGTGCGCAGAGACTCCAGCATACGCGCACCGTTCAGGTAGACCGCATTGATGTAGTCGCGCACGCTGGCGAAGTCGTAGACCGTGCTGGCGACCGACGGCCCGGCAAAGTCCGCAGGTACGAAGGTGCCCACCCGGAAATCCCACCACCAGTCGCGCAGGTCCGGATAGAATTCCTCGATGAAAATCAGTTCGCTGTAGGTAGCCAGGGCCTCGTCCAGCCACGGCGCATTGGCCTGGTCGCTGCCCACGCGCGCAAACCACCACTGATGCGCCACCTCGTGAATGGTGATCAGAAACAGGTACGACGCCGGGCTGTTGTTATAGGTGCGGAACCATTCACCGCCCACATAGACGATACCGCCGAATTCCATGCCGTCGGGGAATTCACTCTGCACCAGCACCAGCCGACTGTGCGGATACTGGCCGAACAGGTCGCTGAACATCTCCACGGCGCGTGAAGCGGCCTCCAGCGCGTGCGCCGGGCCGTTGTAGATGCGCCCGTTGTCCGCCTGCACCGGCGCATCGCTGTAGGTGTAATATTCCACGGTGACGCCGTTAGAGGTGACCTGTGAGGCCATTTGCAGCGTCGGGCTGAGCGTGAAGGCGAAGTCGCGCATCCCCCGGGTGATGACCTGCCACGCGCCGTCTGAATCGCTGGTGACGATGCCCGGCGCGGCCAGGACCAGGTTCGCCGGGCCGTTGTCGATAGTGATGCTGGCCTGCCAGTTGGCGACCGGCGAGGTGACCTGTTCGCCGATGGTGGCGGGGTCATAGGTGATCCATTGGCCATTGAAGCGCGGCGCGACGGTCGGGAACGCATTGCCCAGGTTGAACTGGCGCGCGCCGAAGCCAAAATAGCCCTGTGTGGCGGGCGATACCGAGCCGATGGCCGGGACAGTCAGCGTGTAGGTCATCGAAACGGTCAGGCTGCAACCCGGCTGCAAAGGCTCCAGCGGCACCACCGTCAGGCGACGTCCGGTCAGCTCGGCAGACTGCGGCGCGTCATCATCCACGGTGACGCTGGCCATGCTGAAGACATCGAGCAGTCGGTTTGGCTCCACACTGAACACGACATAGTCGTAGGCGCTATCTGAACCGTTGTACACGATGACCTCATGCACAGCCTCTACCACATGGTTCGCATAGTCAATAACCAGAGCGAGACGATGCTGATCGATAGGCAGCGTGTTGTCGTGATCACATTCGTTCACCGGGATAGAGTCTGTGGGCAGCAATGCCACCTGATTCGCGTCGGGGGTGTCGGTGGGCGGGGCAGGGGTGACCGGCTGAATACTGCGCGTTTCTGGAATGGCTGTCGATGCTTCGACCACACGCAGTGTGGTGGGCGTGGGGGGCAGGGCAGCAGTGGTGCTATTGGTGCAGGCAGTGCCCAGCAAAAACAGGAAGAAGGCAAAAGTGCGGAAAATGATGCTGGTCATCGGCTGCTATGCTCGCTTATCATCACCAAAATGGAAAGTGGCCCGTAACATTCATTCATCGAGTGTGTTATTCTTATCGGACGCTCATATGAATTACAAGGCGGAGGATCAGGTTGACTACAACGACCACCACTAAAGACCAAATCGCGGGACTGGTACAGCTTACCCGCTGGAAAGAATATGTGCCTTTTGTCGTGCCGCTGACGTTTGTCGGCGCGCTGCTGGCCTCCCGCCCCGAAACGGCCGGGATCGACTGGCGCATTATCGCCGTCACGCTGGCCAATATTCTTGCCGTTGCTTATGCCTTTATGATCAATGATATCGAAGATGCGCCCGATGATGCACGCGATCCGGATCGCGCAGCACGCAATCCTATCACGATGGGGCGCATCGGGGTGAAATTTGGTTACGCGGCCTGCCGCCTGGTGGCGGTGGTGACGCTGGTGCTGTATGCGCTGGGCGGGTCCTGGGTGCTGCTGATTGGTGTGGCGACGCTGCTGCTCTCGCACCTGTATTCATGGCGCCCGGTGCGCCTGAAGGCGTGGCCGGTCACTGACATCCTGTCGCATTCGCTGATGCTGAGCGGCCTGCTGCTGCTGGCTGGCTACTTCCTGTATGACGTGAATCCCGGCATGGTGTGGTTTGTCGCCGCGGGGGCTACGCTGATTTCCGTGTATGGCCAGCTGTATAACCAGCTGCGCGACTACGACATGGACAAGGCCGCCGGCCTGAAGAACACCGCGATCATGCTGGGCGAGATCAATACGCGCCGCGCCATGTATCTGGCGGTTGGACTGGCTGCGGTGTGCCTGATTGTGGCGATTGTGCGCGGAGTCTTCCCGTTCTGGCTGGCGGCAGTGCTGATCGGATCGGTCGTGCTGGTGTCGCTCGTGTATCGCCCGAAAACGGATATGCGCGGCACGGCGACGGTCGATGTCAGCGGCGCGATGCAGGGGCAGGCGGTCATGGTGCTCAACCTGACGATCATGGCGTGGTTTGTCGTGGCCATCATCCAGCAGGTGACACTCGTCTAGCTCTATGGATGGCCTCAACTCGATTCATCAGATCATGTTCAACGCGGGCATTATGTACTCGTTCGCGCTGGGTATCTGGGCGGCTGTAATGGCCGCCCGTGGTCGTTCTGTCTCCGGAAACTTTTGGGGGGCAGTGGCCACTTTTGCGGTGCTGGCAGGCATCACCGCCGTGCTGGGCATCATCATGGCGCTCAGCGGGCTGACGCTGCCGCGCCTGTTCACCTATTTCCTGTATATGGGCTGGCTGGTGGTGATTATGCCCGGCCTGTTCACCATCCTGCGCGGCCGCGATGACCGCAGCGCCGCGATCGCCTTTGCGATCCTGTGCTTCTTCAATGGCGCGACGGCCATCAGCATGGTGCAGCGCGGGCTTGTGGGGCCGTGGCTTCCCTCAGCATAGCGAAACGTGTGGTCGTGTGTGCTGGCATGCTGCTGTTGACGGCATGCCAGCCCGAACCGACGCCGCTGCCGGTCGTCACCGCGGCACCCACCGCCACCGCGACGCCCCTGCCGGTCAGCGCGGATGCCAGCCGTGGGCCCGTCATGTATGTCAGCGGACTGGCCGAGTCGCTGCTGGGCCAGCGGCTGCTGGCGCTCTATCCCGACGCAGACATTATCCCCGCCACAGACTATGACAGCCCGATTGCACGCAGTCCGCAGGCGGATGTCGTGTTTGGCCGCGAGATTGTGCCGGCCGATGGGGCATCTGTCACTGTGCCGATCGTGCTGCCCGTCGCCCTGCTGCTGGACCGCACACAACCTCCCCTGACTGATGCCAATGTGTTTGATCTGTCAGGGCGTTTCCTGCGCGACGCGGCCGTGGGAAGCCTGTCTGCCCGGGACAGCCGTATTGCGCTGGCCAATGTCGGCTACCCGGATGGCATCGCGCTAGCAGGCGCTCCCGCAGCTGTTGACCAGGCCGCGTTGCTGGCATCTGCCGGATGGGTGCTGACTTTTGATAATCGCAACCTGACGCCTGCCGTGCAGGTGCTTTATGCGCCGGAAGCCATTCAGGCTGCCCGCGAAGCTTCCCCGGATGGGCTGATTGAAGGCTTTAGCCTGACGCTGTCTGTCTGGGTGAATCCAGCCTCGGTGAAAGTGGATGCCGCTGGCCTGATTGCCGCGTTATCGGCACCGTGAGTAGTTCAATAACACTGATTCATTCTGCCCCCGATAGCCGTATAATCTGAAACTGTGACGGTTTCACCGAATGCTGGCGACCGTGAATATCATCCTCAGTCATGAAAACGCAGATTTCGATGCCGTGGCCTCCATGCTGGCTGCCGCACGCCTGTTCCCAGGCTATACGCCAGTGTTGTCGCAGCGGCAGAATGCCAATGTGAGTGGCTTTCTTGCGCTGTATGGGGGCACACTGCCGTTTGTCGAGACGGACGCACTGCCGAGCGGCCGCATCAACAACGTGATCGTCACCGATACCTACCAGATTCCGTCCTTCCGGGGCATCAAGAAATATACCCGTGTCCACGTGATCGATCATCATCCGGTCACGCAGACACTGGATCCGCGTATCGACCTGTATGATGGCGAAGTGATTGGCGCTGCCAGTACTTTACTGGCCGAACGCTTGCAGAAGGCGGACGTGGTATTGGCGCCCATTGAAGCGACCCTGCTGCTGCTGGGCATCTACGAAGACACGGGTTCGCTGACCTATGGCGCGACCACCCCGCGTGATGTGCGCGCCTGTGCCTGGCTGCTGGAACAGGGCGCCGACCTGAACACGGTGCGCCGCTTTCTGGAGCCCCCGCTGACGCCGGAACAAAGCCGCCTGCTGGAGCATTTCATCCGCAGCGCCGAAACCAGGGTCATTGAGGGATTCACGGTCATCGTGGGCACGGCTGTGACCGAGCAGGTGATGCCGGAACTTAAAAATATCGCCCACAAGCTGATGGATATCTTCGACCCGGCCGCGATTTTCCTGCTGGTTTCTTCCCCTGAGATGACCAATTTCGTGGCGCGCTCGCGTGACGATGCCGTCGATGTGGGTGTCGTGGCCGCGGCGCTGGGCGGTGGCGGACATCCGCGTGCGGCAGCTGCGGTGATTCGCGGCCACAGCCTGGAGGCCCTGGTTACGCAGGTGTGGTCTGAGACGGGGGCGATGATTGCGTTGTCTGACGGGATCGTGCGCGTGCGCGATCTGATGTCGAATTCCGCACATACTGTCGATGCTGACGTGCTGGTATCGGAAATCCTGCTCAATATGCGCCGGATCGGCCACGAAGGCTACCCGGTTATCGCTGACGGTCGTGTGGTCGGGCTACTGGTGCGCGGTGACGCGGACCGGATCGCGTCGCATGAGCTGCTGGCCACCCGCGTGCGCGATATCATGCAGACCGGGGATATCACGCTGGGCCCGACGGCCACGCTGAGTGAACTGGAAGCCCTGATGGTGCATCGGGGCATCGGGCAGGTGCCGGTGGTGGACGAGGCCGGGCACTTGCTGGGCATCGTCACGCGCACGGACGTGATGCGTCACTGGGTGCGCACGCGGGAAGGGGCGCAGGCGCGGCCGCCGCAGCTCACCATGCCAGACTTGCAGCAGGTGCTGGGGCTGGATGCCGCGCTGCTGGTGGAGCGGGTGCAAAAGCTGGCCGCTGAGCAGAAAGTGACGGTGTATCTGGTGGGCGGGGTGGTGCGCGACCTGCTGCTGAAGCGCCCCAATCTGGACCTGGATTTCGTCATCGAAGGTGATGCCATCGGCTTTGCGAATCTGGTCGCTGCACGGCATGGCGGCAGCGTGATGCCGCACGACGCCTTCGGCACGGCCGTGTGGACGCTGCCGCAACCCGTCGGCTCTGCCTCGACTGTCGACTTCGTATCCGCGCGTAATGAATACTATACCGAGCCGGCCCGCCTGCCGACGGTGTATAAAGGATCGATCAAGCTGGACCTGCGGCGGCGCGACTTCACCATCAATGCACTGGCGATGCATGTGTCTCCGCCGTCACGCTTTGGCCAGATTGTCGATCATGCAGGCGGTGTGGATGACCTGCATGCTGGCTTGATTCGCATCCTGCACAACGTCAGCTTTGTCGATGACCCGACACGCATTTTTCGCGCGGTGCGATTTGCCTCGCGCCTGGGATTTGCGATTGAACCGCGCACGCTGGAGCTGCTGCATGGGGCTGTGCCTTTCGTCACGAAGGTGCTGGGCGAGCGCGTGCGCAATGAACTGACCTATCAGCTGGAAGAAGCGCAGCCGGAAACAGGACTGCGGTTGCTGGATGAGATGGGCGTGCTGCAGCAGATTCATCCGGAGCTTGAATTTGATGAGCGGCATGCACGGCTGTTTGAGCGCGCCAGGGCACCTCAGGTCGTCACGGCTGATCTGCTGTGGCACGTGTGGATGTCTGGTCTGTCTCCGCAGGTTGTGCGCCTGCTGACGGAGTCGCTGTTGATGGGCCGGGGCCGGGGCCAGTCGCTGGTGGATGCCGCGACGTTGCGCGAAACTGCGCCATCCCTGATGGATCCTGTATTGAAACCCTCCCAGGTGGCCGGGCTGCTGCGTGGATTCAGCGAGGCGTCGCTGAATGCGTCATTCGTGTTTCTGCATGAGCCGCTGGTGCTGGAACGTATCGCCTGGTATCAGAAGAAGGGCCATCGCGTGCGGCCGGGCATGAACGGCAATGACCTGCTGGCAGCAGGCGTCCCGTCTGGCCCGTGTATCCGCAGGCTGCTGGATGCCCTGCGGGATAATCGCCTGGACGGGCAGATTCAGTCGCAGGAAGATGAGATCTCGTTTGTGAAGCAGGCAGTGGCTGAAGGATGGTGCGATGATCCCCGTGCGTGAGGAATTAACGCTCGCGCTGCCCATTGTCATTCGGCGTGCTGTGGCGCAGGACCTGCCGCTGCTGGAATGGTACGGCCGTTATGCCAAATACAGGCGCGTGTTCTGGCGCACGTTTCAGCAGCAGCAGCGTGGTGAGCGGCTGATGCTGCTGGCGGTATGTAACGGATTTCCGATCGGGCAGGTCTTTGTCTTTTTCCATAATGGTGAACGTCCGGAACATGGCGCGCGCGCGTATATGTATTCACTGCGTGTGATGGACATGTTTCGCGGGCAGGGCATCGGCACTGCGCTGATTCACTCGGCTGAACGCCATGCGCGGGAGCAGGGCTGTGTGGTCATGTCGCTGGGCGTGGCCAAAACCAATCAGCGTGCCCGGGCGCTGTATGAGCGGCTCGGCTACACCGTGTACGGGGAAGACTCAGGGGAGTGGATGTACGTCGACCAACACGGAAAACGACGAAAAGTTACGGAACCGTCATGGGTATTGGAAAAAACACTCTTCATGGGTTAAACTGAATGAAGCTGTGTATACTGGAACTTATGTATGCTCAACGGAAGATCGGCTAGGAGCATTACCTGAATGGCAACCGAACAACAATCGGTACGCGTCATGCGATGGACGGGTGGACAGCACCCAACAGTGTCAACGATATCGCGGACGATGCAGAAAGAGGGACTTCGTCCCTTCCTGTGGGAAAACAGCCCCAATTACCGCTATGCGGTGCGTTCTCACAATTACAAGAAAATCATGTATGTGGTCGAGGGCGTCCTCGAATTCACATTTCCCGACAGCAACCAGCGTGTAAAGCTGAAAACGGGCGACCGGGTGGAAATTCCCGCCGGTGTGCGCCACAGCGCGATTGTCGGCTCGACCGGCGCCAAGTGTCTTGAGGCAGCCCAGTAGTCGTCAGCAAAATACAACACAACCGCAGTACAAAAATTACGCTTATTGCGACGTCCGATACCTGCAATCGAACGGTGAATTTGCCCTATGTGTCAGTGGGATGCCGCAAATAAACGCAGCCTGAAGCGCGCTGAGTGGGGTCTGGCCTGTCTGTCCAGTGTGCATGTCCCGCGCATCTGGTCTGCCTCAGACCTGGCGCAGATGCCCATCGTTGGCCGCCACGCCGTCGCGTACTGTGCTCATGCGCCGGATGATCAGACGCAGTTTGAGGCTGGCACCTGGTACGGCGTGCCCGTGACGGCCCTGCTGGATGAGTCCCGTCCGTTGGCCAGCGCACGGTCGGCACAGTTCATCAGCCTGAGCGGGGCATCCGTCACGCTGCCCCTCAGCGCGCTGGGGGATGCCGTGATCGCGCTCCCTTCCCAAACAGACCCCGCTATACCATTTGACGCCCGCCTGATTGTGCCTGGCCTGCCTGTGTGCCAGATGCTGCATGGCCTGTCGCGCATTGTCGTGCAGGAAGCCACAGCCCCGGCATTGCCATCACTGCCGACGCGTGCCTGGGTGACCGATGTGCTGCCACACGCGGTCACAGGTTTGGCCTTTCACGGGGTGGATGGGCTGACTGGCGTGGCGGTGCGCCTGAATCACGGGCCTGCTGTGCATCTTGGAATGACCGGCCGCGCCGGGGCGTTTACGCGCTGGACGCTGCCGCTTCCCCCTGGCTATGCCGGGCGACCACACGCCGCTGTCACGGCAGTATCTTCGGCGGTGCTGGCATGACGATTTCGCGCCGTGGCTTTCTCTCGTCCGTTGGGGCCGGTGCTGCCAGTTTGCCCTTTGCCCGCCTGCCATCATTTGGGCTGACTGCCGCTCATGCCCCACGCTTCTCACGCGGGCGGGTGCTGGCGCCTGTCACGCTTGCCGACGGCAGCCTGCTGCTTCCCGATACCATCATTCCCCTGCATGGAGAGCCGTACGGACGTTCAATGGCCACGGCTTACGGGTCGCTGCCTGCCGAAACAATTCAGCCGTTGCATGATATCGATCAGCTGACGATCGACGTCCTGCCTGCGCCGGTCCGGGTGGTGACGCCGGTCGCGCCAGTGCTGTCCTACTGTGACGATCATGCGTCACTGGCAGGACTGCCGGGCTATGGGACGCCGCTGCTGGCACTTTCGTCGCTCAACGTGGGCGGCGCTGACTGGCTGGAGCTGGCCGACAGCGATGGGCAATCTCTGGGCTGGAGCCGCGCATCCCACTGGACGGGCTGGGTGATGAATCAACAGGCCACGATTTCACGTATAGTGATTCATCGCTCGACGCTGACGCTGTCTGTTGGGCAGCGCGCTGCGCTGACCGAATTTTGTCCTGTCAGCCTGTCCCATCTGCCTGAAGTTGGCCGGTATCCGCTTATGCGTATGGCCTATGCCGAGGCGCAGTCAGCCTTTGCGCCGCACGTCGTCGTGCCTTTTGTCATGCAGGCTGACGGGTTGAATCTGGCTGGAGCCTACTGGCACAATGCGTTCGGCCGCCCGGAAATTCCGGTAGCAGGCGGGGCAGATGTGCATGTGCCCATGTGGGCTGCCCAGTGGCTGTATGAAAATACGCACCTCGATGCGATAATTGAGGTGGTCCAGGCAGACAGCGCATTACCACTGCCTGTGGACGAAAGGTTTCCCTCATGACATTGACGCTTGGCATCGCGGTTCTGGCGGGGCTGGTGTCTTTTCTCTCTCCCTGCGTTTTTCCGCTGGTTCCCGCATACATCGGCTATATGAGTGGTCGCGTGACGCGCACGGTGGCCGTACAGACCGCTGGTGGCCCCGCTGTGCAGATTCCAGTCGCAATGCGCATCAATACCCTGATGCACGGCATGGCGTTTGTGCTGGGCTTCACGCTGGTGTTTGTGGTGTTCGGCCTGGCGACGACGGCCTTCCTGTTTCAGATTGGCGGGCAGAATATTGCCCTGTTTCGCGACATCATCGGTCGCGCTGGCGGTCTGCTCATTATCTTCTTTGGCTTGCAGTTTTCCGGCCTGCTGGGCATCGCCATCACCCGCATTCAGGCCCGTGGCTGGACGCGCAGCATCGTCTTCACCGGCGTCATGCTGGCCCTGCTGATCGGCCTGTCGCTGTGGGCGATGGTCGACATCCTGTTCGCGATTCCGCTGATTGCCGTGGTGCTGGTGTGGTTTGTGCTGGGCAATGCATTCCAGACGCCAGAGGACTTCTGGACGCGGGCATTCACGCGTTTGCAGCGCGGCCTGTATGCCGACACGCGCCGCCAGATGGATGCCGCCAACGGACGCCCCGCCGGGCTGCTGTCGTCTGTGCTGATGGGCATCATCTTCGCCGCTGGCTGGACGCCGTGTATCGGCCCGATTTATGGCAGCATCCTCACGCTGGCTGCCAATGGCTCGGACATTGGCCAGGCAGCAGGGTTGATGGTGGCCTACTCGCTCGGCCTGGGCATTCCTTTCCTGATCGCCGCGCTGGCGCTGGATGGCGCGCAGGGCTTTTTGCGCCGTATGCGCAAGGCACTGCCGACGATTGAACGTGTCGCGGGCATCTTCATGATCGCTGTCGGTATCCTGGTGGCCAGCGGACAGTTGCAGCTTCTCAGTCAAAATGCCGCCGTCCAGTTTGCCGACCTGTCGTATCGCCTGGAAGAATGTGCTGTGCAGCTGTCTAACGGCACCATCAACTTGGGTGAGTTTCCCGCCTGCGTGAATGGTGACGCTCCCACCAGTGCCGGAACGTAACCTGCGCCGTGTCTTGCTTGCCATCGCCGGGGCCATCAGCCTGGCGGTTGGTGCTGGCATCATCGCGCTGACACCCGTGGGTGACGCGTCCGGGGCAGGGCTGATTCGCCTTGAAAGCAGCTGGTTTACGCCCGCAACCGGCGGTGTCGCGCCAGAGCTTGTGCTGCCGGGCAGAGAGGGACCGCCTGTTCGCCTGTCTGAGCTGCGCGGGATGCCGGTCGTGATCAACTTCTGGGCGACCTGGTGCGTCCCGTGCGAAGTCGAAATGCCTGAGCTTCAGGCGCTTGCCGACAGCCGCCCGGACGTGCGCGTGCTGGCCGTCAATGTGGGAGAGCCGCCCGCCCAGGCGATGGCCTGGCTGGCCGCCCGTGGCCTGACGCTGGACGTCTTGTTTGATGTGGACGGGCAGGCAGCGCGGGATTTTGCTATTCGCGGGCAGCCGACGACTTTCGTGATTTCGCCAGAGGGCGCCATAGATGCGATATACTTTGGCCCGACGACGCTTCAACAACTTATAACCACCCTTCAGGACAATGTATGACGCAGACTCCCCAGATTGCCCCGCAGCCCCCGCGCCCGCCGCGTCCATTTGCCGTGCGCGTGAACAAGGGCCTGTTGTGGACGACGAAGCACTGGCTACGCATCATGATCGTGGTGCTAGGCCTGTATTCCACGCTGCCGATTATCACACCTGTCCTAATGAAAATAGGCCTGACCGGGCCCGCCCGCGCGCTGTATACGTTCTATGCACCGTTCTGCCATCAGTTCGGCTTTCGCTCGCTCTGGCTGTTTGGCCCACAGGCCACTTATCCGCGTGCGGTGGCGGGCATGGACACGGTGCCGTTTGAAGCGGTCGTGGTCAATGAGCCGGAGTTTCTGTCCAGTTATGATTTCTACTATCGCCGGTCGAACGGCGGCGCGCCGCCGGCATCGGTGACGGAAGCTGACCTGGCCTCGACGTTCACGCCGTGGTATCAGTTTGCCTCGAAAGACTTCGTCGGCAGCGAGGCGATGGGCTACAAGACGACGCTGTGCGCCCGCGACGTGGCCATTTATCTGGCGATGTTTGGCGGGGTGATGCTGTATGCGCTGCCCGTCGTGCGCCGCCGCCTGCGGCCAGTCCCCATATGGCTGTATCTGATTCTGGGCATCGGGCCCATTGGCATCGACGGTGTGAGCCAGTTGCTGGGCTATCCGCCCTTTAACCTGTGGCCTCCACGTGAGACGCTGCCTGTGTTCAGGCTGCTGACAGGCGCGTTGTTTGGCATTATGAATATCTGGCTGGCGCTGCCCTATCTGGACGACAGCATGCGCGAGACGCGTAACAGCATCGAGGTCAAGCTGCGCCGCGCCGGAATTCCGATTCCATAACAGGCGCAGAATTCCTCGTGTTTTTGGGGGAAGCGCAATTGACACACGGCTAAAGTGACCCGTATAATGGGTCCGTTATTGTACGAACTGTGTGCACTACAGGAGCGCAATCGTGGGTCCGTTACCTAAGAAAAAAATCTCCCCCAGCCGACGCAACAAGCGTCGTGCTCATGACGCGCTCACGCTCAAACAGCTTGCCAAGTGCGAGACTTGCGGTGCCTATCATCTGGCGCATCACGTTTGCATGAAGTGTGGAAGCTACCGCGGCGTGACCGTCCTCGATGTCAAGAAAGACGATTAGCCCGAATTTCAGAGTGACCTAAAGGGCCGTACACGAGTGCGGCTCTTTTGTTTTGGAGTATGAAGATGACTTTTGATACGACCGCGTTTGTATTTCCGGGGCAGGGCTCGCAGGTGATTGGCATGGGGCAGGATGTCGCGGCGGCCTATGACATCGCCCGCCAGACATTTGCTGAAGCTGACGACGTGCTTGGGTTTTCGCTCAGCGAGATGTGCTTTAGCGGGCCGGAAGAAGCGCTGAACAGTACGATTAACACCCAACCTGCGCTGTTTGTGTGCAGCATCGCTATCCTGCGCGCGCTGCAATCGCAGCGTGCGGATGCGTCACCCCGCGTGATGGCCGGCCACAGCCTGGGTGAACTGACGGCACTGACCGCTGCTGGTGCGCTCTCGTTCGCCGATGGCCTGCGCCTCGTGCGTGAACGCGGCCGCCTGATGGAAGCCGCCGGCCAGCGGAATCCCGGGGCGATGGCGGCGCTGCTGGGGCCGGATACTGCCGCTGTACGCGAGCTGTGCGCCCGCATTGCTGAACAAACCGGCAAGGTGCTGGTGCTGGCCAACGATAACTGCCCTGGGCAGGCGGTGATTTCGGGCGACGTGGAGGCCGTGGACGCGGCCATTGCCGACGCGAAGTCGATTGGCGCACGCCGGGCGCTCAAGCTGGCGGTCAGCATCGCCTCGCACTCGCCACTGATGGCGCCCGCCCAGGACGGCTTCCGAGCCGCGCTGGCCAATACGCCAATCTCGGCACCATCCACGCCGGTCGTGGGCAATGTGAGCGCCGCGCTGCTGTCTGATGCCGATGCCATCCGCGAAGAACTGGCCAATCAGCTCACGCAGTCGGTGCGCTGGACCGAGAGCGTGCAGGCGATGATCGCAACCGGCGTGACGCAGATTGTCGAGATTGGCTCGAAGGATGTGCTGGCCGGACTGGTGAAGCGCATTGATGCCTCGGTCACGTCGACGGCGCTGAACTCAGCCGACGCATTACGGGCATTTGTGGGATAAAGCATTACTTCACCGAAATAAAAACAGGGACTCCGGCGAACCGGAATCCCTGTTTTTGTTGTCTGGTCTGGTGCTTATTTCAGCGCATTCAGCCCGGCAAACAGCCGTTCAACCGCGCCTGCCGTGACATCCGGCGGCAGCGCATACGAGAAGCGGATCCAGTTGGCGCCAGCAGGTGAGAAGTACACGCCGGGCACTACGGCCAGGCCATAGTTTTCGCCCAGATACTTCAGCAGGCCTTCCGAGTCTTTCAGGTAATCATACTTCGCGCTGCCAGACTCGATATGCTGCGTGCAGTCGATGAAGGCATAGTAGCCGTCGCCAATGATGTGCCCCACGCCGGATTCCTCCAGCGCCGTACGCAGGACTTTGCGGCTGGCGCTGCATGCCTGAATAATGTCCTTGGCGGCTTCGCCAAAGCCCATCTCATAGGCAGCGATGGCGACAGCCTGCGAGAAGAACGCGGGAATCACGCTGTGCGACGCCTGGCTGGTGATGTGCTTGACGACTGCCTTGCCAGCCACCAGATGCGCGGAACGCACATTGGAACCGCCCAGGCTCTTGGTCAGGCCGTCCAGGAAAATCAGCTTCTCGCGCTCGGCGGGCGAGAACGCGTTCAGGATGACGTTGATGTCGTTCGGACCGTGGTCGGTCACCCAGTGGTAAATCCAGTCAAACAGCACAAACGGATAGCCCGCTTCAATGGCCGTGCGCGCCAGCAGAATCTGCTCTTCGAGGGGAATCGTGCGGCCGGTCGGATTGTCTGGTGAGGTGATGACCAGTCCCGCGACGCCGCGGCCTTCACGCTGGGCAAATTCTGCTGTCGCACGGATACTGTCCGGCGTATAGCGCCAGCCTTCTTCGGGGCGGCCGGGCGCCAGCAGCACATTCAGGCCGACGGCATACGGGCCCCAGTTGTAGCTGATCCACGGCACGCGCGAGACGACTAGAGCGTCGCCGACGCGCTTGTGGCCCAGCGCGATCATCGCGCCATAGGCCTTTTGCAGGCCATCGCGGCCACCCTGCACAAACACGATATTCTCGCCAGACCAGCCGGTGCTGCTGTCAAACTTCCAGTACGACTCGGCAGCGGCCTTGCGGAAACGGGCCGTGCCCCACGGCTGGTCGTAGGCAGTGCCGTGGTCGATTTGCAGCTTGAGCGCGGCTTCCAGAATATGGGTGGGCGTGCCGGGCAGGCTGGCCCCGCCGTCGCCCTGCGAGGCGTCAAAGGTGACGGCGCCGGCCCCTTCGCGGTCCTTATAGGCCTTCAGCGCGTCACGGATGAGAAACATGCGCGACGGCGGAATATCCTGCATGTGTGCCGGATAATCGTTGACGGCGACGCGATTTGCCAACGGATGCGCGTATTCGGGCGTATCCAGCGATGAGGTGACAACGGGTTGTGCTGACAAAGTTTCCTCCACCTTTAACTGTCTGCAAACAACAAAAACGCCCCTGTGCGGGGCGGTAATTCACTCGGTGTGAACAACACGTATACGACCCCGTCATCTACCTGGGAGGCAGAGTATCAGTATCAGTGGTCATATTCATCGTACGGCGCATGGTTATTCCCATCGCTTCACCAGTAAAGCGATTGTCACATATTCACAAATGCCCGTCAATGGACAAGGCGCAGCATGCAGTCGTCCACATGCTTGTGTAAATGTGACAACTGATGGATTGAACGCAGGGGTAGGGTGCTATTGCTGATGACCGGGTATCAGACGGGTTTCTTGCCTGCGTCTGTGGCCACACGCGCGCGCCAGTCGTTCAGCACATCGGTCACGGTCTGTTCCAGCGGGATGATCGGTTCCCAGCCGGTGACCGTGCGCAGGTGAGACGCATCGCCCCATGATTTCTGCACGCCAGATGAGCGCACATAGCCAGCTTTTGATTCCACACGAATCTCGCTGCCGCTGATGCCTAGCATCATATTCAGGATGTGGCCGATGGTGACGGTGCGTCCGGTGGCTACGTTGTACGCGTCTCCGGGGATACCGCGCTCGGCCATCAGCACATAGGCGCGCACGATGTCGCGGACATCGGTGAAGTCGCGCTCGCCCGACAAGTCGCCGCAGGTGATGACGGGCGACTGCTGTCCGGCCTCTATCAGCGCGATCTGGCGGGCAAAGTCTGGCGCGACAAAGCCAGGCCCCTGGCCGGGACCCAGATGATTGAAGGGGCGCGCCCGCATGATTGGCAGCTTGTGGCTGAGCGAGTATTGCAGGCCGAGCATGTCCTGCGTCACCTTGCTCACTGCATATGGATTGGCGGGGCGCATGGCCGCGCTTTCCGGCGTGGGTACATTTAAGGACTGTTCGACGCCGTACACTTCGCCGCTGGTGACCAGCACGATGCGCGGTGACAGTTTTTGCTTTACGCAGGCATCCAGCACGTTGAGCTGGGTGCGAATATTATTCTCCAGTGTGGCCCACGGATCCTCAAATGACCGATGCACGACGGCAAATGCGGCCAGATGATAAATCCTGTCAGGGGTGACCTGTGCGACAAGCTGTGCGACCGCCTCAGGATTCATCAGGTTCAGGGCGTGCGGGGTGGCATCCGGGACGGCCAGCGCGTGAGCTGGATCGAGCACGGTGCCGTGCAGCTCTGCATGTGGAAATTCTGCCCGCAGCAGGCGCAGCAGATGACTGCCAACGAACCCGGCCGCCCCGGTGACTAGTACACGCACGGAAATCCCTCTAGAAGTGCCTGATAAAAAGCTGCAATTTTGCCCGTCAACCGATACGGAGTATAACGCGCCCTCACTCTACCGTCACACTCTTGGCCAGATTGCGCGGCTGGTCGACATCAGCACCACGGCGGACGGCGATGCTGTAGGCCAGCATTTGCAGCGGAATCACCGCGACGATCGGCGCCAGCATCGGATCGACTTCAGGCACATGTATTACATGATCGGCTTTCTGGCCGATGTCCTCGTCACCTTCGGTGGCGACCGCGATGACAATGCCGCCGCGCGCCTTGGCCTGCTCAATCTGGCTGATCATTTTTTCATACAGGGCGTCTTTTAGCGCGATGGCCAGCACCGGCATATTCTCGTCGATCAGCGCGATCGGGCCGTGCTTCATCTCGCCAGCAGGATAGCCTTCGGCATGGATATAGCTGATTTCTTTCAGCTTCAGCGCGCCTTCCAGCGCGATCGGGTAATTGATGCCGCGCCCCAGATACAGGAAATCGCGGTAGTTGTGGAACTTGCTGGCCAGCGCCTGCACCACGGGGAAGGTCTCCAGCGTGCGGCCGACCAGGTCCGGGATGCGGGTGAGCTGATGCAGGTAGTGCAGCCGGTCCGCTTCAGACAGCGTGCCGCGCAGCTGGCCGAGATACAGCGCCAGCAGGAACTGGTCGACGATGCTGGAGGTAAATGCTTTGGTGGAAGCCACGCCGATTTCCGGCCCGGCGTTCATGGTGATGTGCCCGTCAGACACACGCATCGCCTGGCTGCCCATCGCATTGACGATCGCCCACAGCAGCGCGCCCTTGTGACGGGCTTCTTCCATCGCCGCCAGGGTATCGACCGTCTCGCCGCTTTGCGTGATCGCCAGCACGGCCGTGTTCGGGCCGATAATCGGGTCGCGGTAGCGAAACTCGCTGCCATAGTCCACCTCGACAGGCAGGCGCGCCAGGTGTTCGATGTAGAACTTTCCTACCAGGCTGCTGTAGTAGCTGGTGCCGCACGCGACGGAGATGATGCGCTGCAATTGCTGTGCTGTCTCGGTTGACAGATTCAGGTCGGGCAGCACCACCTGCTGCGTTTCAAAGTCCACCCGCCCGCGAATGGTGTCGGTCAGGCTGCGCGCCTGGTCGAAGATTTCTTTCTGCATGAAATGCTGATATTCGCCTTTGGCCGCGCTGACCGCATCCCAGCCGATCGTGTGGATGACCGGCTTCACGGGCGCGCCGTCGGCCGTCTGAATGTCCACGTGATCGGCAAACACGGTGGCCACCTGACGGTGTTCGAGGAAAATCATGCGGCGGGTTTCTTCTATGATCGCCGGGATATCCGAGGCGATGAAGTTTGACCCGTCGCCCAGGCCAACAGCCACACCGCCGGCATTGCCGATGCGCACGGCCACCAGCCGGTCCGGCTGGGCGCTGTTCATGACCACGATAGCGTGGGCGCCGCGCAGCAGGCCAATCGTCTGGCGGACGGCGCTGGTCACGTCGCCGTCGCCCCCGGCCGCAAATTTGGCCACCAGATGCACGATCACTTCGGTGTCAGTTTCCGACGAAAACTGCACGCCCTCAGCGATCAGTTCTGCGCGCAGTTCGCGGTAATTCTCGACGATGCCGTTGTGCACGACGACGAAATTGCCGTCCATGCTGATATGCGGGTGTGCGTTGTGTTCGGCGGGGACGCCGTGCGTGGCCCAGCGCGTGTGGCCGATGCCGATGGGGCCGGCCAGCGGATCAGCTTCCACACGGCGGCGCAGGTTGATCAGCTTGCCCACGTCACGGCGCAGCGCAATTTTACTGTTTTGCAGCACGGCGATACCGGCCGAGTCATAGCCGCGATACTCCAGGCGGCTCAGGCCATCCAGGATGATCGGCGTGGCATTGTCGGCACCCACAACTCCAACGATTCCGCACATGACAGTATCTCCGGTTCAGGGTTTTCGTCTCGGCAAGGGGCAGGACAGTGAGGCGGTGTTACTCCGGCTTCACAAATTCCAGATACTGGGTTGTCGCTTTGCTCAGGTCGCTGTATTCACCACGCAGCTTTTCATCGCGGATATGCGAAGACAGCTGGTACATGGCCTCATCCGTCATCGCGGTCAGTTCTTCGCGCGGGATGCGTGTACGTCCCTCAGTCTTGAACCTGAAGGGCCTGCCGAACACGATCTGGATTTTTGGCCGCTGAAGCGTGAGGATTTTCTTGATCCAGGCGTCATCCACGCCGGTGATGGCCATCGGCACGATGGTCGCATCCGACTTGGTGGCGTAGAACGAAAAGCCATCTTTAGGCTGGGTCAGGCTGGGCTGGCGCGTGCCTTCCGGCGCAATCAGGATGAGCTGGCCGGATTTGATCAGCTCGATCGAGTTCATGAGCGCGGTGCGGTCGACAGCGCCGCGATTCACGTAATACGAGCCCCACCACCAGATCAGGAAAGCCAGCAGCGGATTCTTGCGGTTTTCGGCCTTGCTCATAGGGATGCAGAAACGGTTGTTCACCGCGCCCATCCCCAGAACAGGGTCGAGATAGCTGATGTGGTTGATGATGACGATGCCCGGCTGCGTCGCCGGGACATTTTCCTCGCCCGTGACAGTAACACGGGCAAGGATTCTAAATACGAAGGTGCGGATCAGCCACCGCATGATATGTCTGCGCCAGGCAATTTTCGGCTGCATGGCGATGTACTGTTGTACGGTTTGTTCGTCGGCCAAAACCAGATCCTTCGGCTACAGTCTATTCTTCAGCATCGTCCGATTTTTTAGTATTCGGACGGGTATCACCAAACGGGCGGCGCGCGCGCGGGACATCACCCTCGGCGCGGCGCGGACGGTCGTGATTCACGGGCTTCGCAGGGCGGTCGCTGGAACTCTCGCGGCGAGGAGGACGCGAATCCCCATCACGACGCGGCGGACGGTCTCCGAACGAACGCGCAGGACGATCGCTGGAACCTTCGCGGCGGGGAGGACGTGAGTCCCCATCGCGACGCGGTGGACGGTCGCCAAACGAACGCGCAGGGCGATCGCTGGAACCTTCACGACGCGGCGGACGCGAGTCGCCATCACGGCGCGGCGGACGATCTCCGAACGAACGTGCAGGACGGTCGCTGGAATCGCCTTCACGGCGGGGAGGACGATCCCCAAACGAACGCGCAGGACGATCGCTGGAATCGCCTTCACGGCGGGGAGGACGCGAATCCCCATCACGGCGCGGCGGACGATCGCTGAACGAGCGTGCAGGACGGTCGCTGGAATCGCCTTCACGGCGGGGAGGACGCGAATCCCCATCACGGCGGGGCGGACGATCACCGAATGAACGCGCAGGGCGGTCGCTGGAACCTTCACGGCGCGGCGGACGGTCTCCAAACGAACGTGCAGGACGTTCGCTGGAACCTTCACGGCGCGGCGGACGATCTCCGAATGAACGTGCAGGACGGTCGCTGGAATCACCCTCGCGGCGGGGAGGACGTGAATCGCCATCACGACGCGGCGGACGATCGCCGAACGAGCGCGCAGGACGATCGCTGGAATCGCCTTCACGGCGGGGAGGACGCGAGTCCCCATCACGGCGCGGTGGACGGTCTCCAAACGAACGTGCAGGACGGTCACTGGAACCTTCGCGACGCGGTGGACGATCACCGAACGAGCGCGCAGGGCGGTCGCTGGAACCTTCGCGACGCGGCGGACGATCCCCAAATGAGCGCGCAGGACGATCGCTGGAATCACCATCGCGGCGCGGCGGACGCGAGTCACCATCACGGCGCGGTGGACGATCACCGAACGAGCGCGCAGGGCGGTCGCTGGAACCTTCACGGCGCGGCGGACGATCGCCGAACGAACGTGCAGGACGATCGCTGGAACCTTCACGACGCGGCGGACGATCACCGAATGAACGTGCAGGACGGTCGCTGGAATCGCCTTCGCGGCGGGGAGGACGCGAATCACCATCACGGCGCGGCGGACGGTCTCCAAACGAACGCGCAGGGCGGTCGCTTGAACCTTCACGGCGCGGCGGACGATCGCCGAACGAGCGCGCAGGACGGTCGCTGGAATCACCCTCGCGGCGGGGAGGACGATCACCGAATGAACGCGCAGGGCGGTCGCTGGAACCTTCACGGCGCGGCGGACGGTCTCCGAACGAGCGTGCAGGACGGTCACTAGACCCTTCGCGGCGCGGCGGACGATCCCCGAACGAGCGCGCAGGACGGTCGCTGGACCCTTCACGGCGTTCCGGACGAGGATTCTTGCCCTGATAGCCCTTGGAAATACGGGGCGGCTTGTATTCGAAGGTCGGCGTCTGCAGCTGTTCGATTTCTTCGGCAGTCAGCTCGCGGTATTCACCCGACTTCAGGTCTTCGACCGTCAGTGAGCCAATCTGTGTGCGGATCAGGCGCTGGACCGGATGGCCGAGCGCATTCGCTACGCGGCGAATCTGGCGTTTCTTGCCCTCAGTCATGATGATCTTGAGGATGGTTTCCTTGGCACCAGACTTGATGACCTTGACCACGCACGGGGCAGTGCGTTCTTCGTCGATGGTGATGCCGCGCTGCCACACTTCAATCGTGCGCTCGCTGGGCTCACCCAGGACTGTGACGAGATACGTCTTGGTGTGGCGATAACGCGGGTGCGTCAGCTTGTTGGCCATCTCCCCGTCGTTGGTCAGCACGACCAGGCCTTCACTGTCGGCGTCCAGGCGACCCACGGCAAACAGGTGCTCGCCACGCGGCACCAGGTCGTAGACTGTCTTGCGGTCGTCGGTGGAGTGGGTGTCACTGGTCGTCAGAATGTTTTTGGGCTTATACAGCGCAATATAAACCTTCGGCTGTTTGTCAAAGCGCAGCGTCTCGCCGTCCAACTGAATGGTATCAGTCTCGGGGTCCGCCTTCGCGCCAAGCGTGATGACCTCGCCATTTACCGTGACGCGGCCCTGTAGGATGAGTTCTTCGGAGGCACGTCTGCTGGCGACATTCGCCATGGCCATCAGCTTTTGTACGCGTACTATCACTTCTTGATTTCTTTCCGTTGTTGAGGCAATCGGTCTATTATACGCTATGACTTCAGGGGTTCGTCTAGGCTGATTCCTGACAGGGATTCATATACGCTGATGACGGCGCTGTTGTCCAGCTCACGATTCCCCTGTTCCAGCATGGCAGTGAACATCTGCGTCACGAGAGCGGTCATTGGCAGGGGGATGCCATAGGTGCGGGCCGTGTCCATCACAATACCCAGGTCTTTGTGCTGCATATAGGCCTTGAAGCCCGGCGTGCGATTGCCTGCAAACAGGCGCGGCGGCTTGACATCCAGCGACCACATCTGTGCAGCGCCGCCCTTGATCGCTTCGACCATGCGCATGGGATCCACGCCGGCTTTCTGCGCGGTGATCAGCGCCTCAGCCATCGCGACCATCTGCGCACCGACGATAATCTGATTACACGCCTTGGCAATCTGCCCGGCTCCGGCATCGCCCACCAGCACCCAGGCCTTGCCCATGGCGGCGAAAATCGGCTCGACCAGTTTGAATGCATGTTCGTCCCCACCGACCATGATCGTCAGCGTGCCGTTTTTGGCGCCCACATCGCCGCCGCTGACCGGCGCATCCAGCGCGGCCACGCCGTGCGCTTTCAGGCGTTCATAAATCGACCGCGCCAGCTCTGGTTTGATGGTGCTGTTGTCGATGTAAATCAGGCCTTCGTGCGCCCCGTGCACGATACCATGCTCGCCAAGAACGACCAGCTCCACATCTGGCGAATCGGGCAGGTTAGTGAACACGATATCCACCTGCGCCGCCACTTCCTGCGGGCTGTGAGCGCGTACGGCTCCCTCGGATACCAGCGTCTCCACAATCGCCTGGCTGCGGTTATGGATGACGAGCGTGTGGCCCGCCTTCATCAGGTTGCGGGCGATCGCTGCGCCCATGATGCCGAGGCCAATATAGCCGATTTTTGCCATGCTTCAGACTCCGCCGTAAAAGCTCCAGAATGTGGATGAAAGTGTACCTGAAAATACGCGCGACGGGGCGGGGATTTTCTGCATGACCCACGGGTGTGAATGTGGTAGTATCTGCAGCACTGTGGAACTTGAAGCGCAGGGACACAGTCCCTCAAATGGCGGAGTAATGTGTCATGGCATCGCACGTACTGATTATTGAGGACGATAAAGAGCTCTCGAAAATGCTCCAGCTCGAGCTGAAAGGGCAGGGCTATGAAACCACCATCGCCCGGGACGGCCTGGAAGGGCTGCGCCAGTTTCATGCCGTGCATCCCGACCTGGTGATGCTGGATATCGCGCTGCCGATGATGGATGGACGGGCTGTGTGCCAGCGCATCCGCGAAGTGAGCGACGTGCCGATTCTGATGATGACGGCCCACGCCGTGAGTGAAGAAGATATCGTGCAGGGGCTGAATATCGGCGCTGATGAATTCATGATCAAGCCGCTGCGCCCGATGGAGATGCAGGCACGCATACGTGCGCTGCTGCGTCGGGCCCGCGCTTATGATCCCAATCAAAGCCTGCCCACCCGCTATCAGGATGACTTTCTGCATGTGGATGTGTCCATGCGCCGTGTGACCGCGCATGGTGAAGATGTCCGCCTGACGCCGACCGAATTCAAATTGCTGACGCTGTTTGTGCAGCATCCGGGGGCTGTGCTCTCATTTCAGCATTTGCTGGAGCAGGTGTGGGGCTTTGAATATACGACCGAGCACCATTATCCCAGAATCTATGTCTCGCATCTGCGCCGCAAGATTGAGCCAGACGTGAAAGAGCCGACGTATATTCAGAGCGAATATGGCGTCGGCTATCGTTTCATGATGAAGGAAGGCGCGGTGCTGACCTAAGGCGACAGGAACAGCCTCGGCGTCACGCTGATGCTGTCGGTCGTGCTGTTGACCTGCGGGTTGCGGAAGGTCAGGCGAATCTGCACGCGGGTTTCGCCGGCGTTATATGCTGCGCGCACGGACTCTGTGAAATCGAGTGCGCCGCAATCGGTGGCACGGGCGACAACGCGCGCGCCGCTGGTCACGCGCGACAGGTCGCGGTCCGCGCTGACCAGTTCCCCAAACGGTTCTTCCAGGATGCTCATTTCGCCCAGCGCGGCGAATCCGCCTTCAGCTTCCCGACACGGCTCAAAGGCCAGGGCGGCGCTCGTCCATGCATCCGCATCGATGGGCGGCAGCGTGAACGTCACCAGGGCATCGATACGGGTGCCGGTCGTCTGCGAGGTTGGCTGAAATTCCCCGATCAGGAAACCACCGTAGGTCTGATTGAGCGCCGTCACCAGGGTCGTGTTGGCGCCGTCGATGACCGCCTCATAGCGGAAGTCGTCGGCTGACACGATGCCCAGGTCATCCACTTTCAGGCGATACGACCCCGTCGACAGCGTCGGTGAATTCTCAAAGAAGCGCGTCGCCAGCAGGCTGTAAAAGCCGGTTCGCGCCAGCACATAGCCATTGATGCGCGAGTCGACGTTGCCTGGCGGTTGCTCGAAGTCGTCATCGTTGCTGCTGATCATGCGCCCGGCATTGTCGTACAACAGGATGCGCGAGTCCAGCGTGCCCGCGGCATCCATCACCGCGCTGATGCTGGTGCCTTCCTGGCCGAAAAATACATAGAGCTGCTCCGGTACTTCGTTAGAAATGGCGCCGGAGACCACCTGGTTGAGCGTCAGCGACTGGGCGGTGATGCCCGTATTCGTGCCGAGGGATCCCTCCGTCACGGCCACGGTGAAATCTCCCTCTGTGCGGCCATATTCGCCGTTCACACGGGTCGCGATCACGGTATACACGCCATTGATAGGCGCGGTGAAGCCGCGTATGGCGGCCGAGAATTCGGTGTTGTAGATGGAGGTGCGCGCCAGCTCTGCGCCGTCAGGGTCGATCACCATCAGCATAGGCCGCAGCGTAATTGAGCGGCTGTCGGCGGCGTCCATCTGGATGTTGTAGGTCTGGCCGGAGGATGCTTCAAAGGCGAAATAGACCAACGGCGTTGTGCTGTCGATTCTGCCTGACACGGGGGCATCGAGAGGCAGGCTGGCAGTATAGGTGGCCGGGTACAGGCTGGCGCTGTTCGCTAGTGCCGTCCCTGCCAGCGCATCGGGTGCATCAGTTGGAACCTGGGTTTCTGTGGGGGTATCTGTGCTTACGGGCGCTTCTGTCGGCGTCGCTGTTTCGGTGGGCGCGGCAGTAGTACTGGTGGCCGATTCGGTCGGCGCGAGGGATGGTTCGTCCGTCGGCGTCGCGGAAGCTGCCTCGGTGCTGGTCGCACTTGCCTCGATAGTTGGCGTCAGCGTGAGAGAGGGCTGGCGCGTAGGCACGATCGCACCGGCGGGCGTGCTGGTCGGCGCCAGGACAAGCTGTTCAGGCTGGCGCGCGCACGCAGAAGCAATCAGCAAAGCGAGCGTCAGCAAAAGTGTGATTTTCAAACGTGGCATGTAAGACAGTTTCCCCTGGTGACGTGCAGGTTGCTTTGATCGCAAGGCACTGTTCGGCTATTTTAGTCCACTGCGCCATATTCGGCCAATGCAGGGCGGCGCACGCATGTCTGATTTACGGACGCTTGGTGCCGCCCTTGCTGCCTTTTGCCCCGCGCGACACGGTCAGTGCGATCAGGTTGGTCTGATAGTTATAGGTGCTGCGGCGCTTTTCGGCCTGGGCATTGCTGGCAATTTCCAGCATCCGCTGGATGACGTCGCCGGCTGACATGCCGGTGTCCCGCCACAAATAGAACGCGATCGAGCCAGGCATGGTGTTGACTTCGTTGAGGAAGACCTCATTTGTCTCAGGGCGCACCAGAAAGTCGATGCGCGCCGTGCCCCGGCCGTCTAATGCACGAAAGGCCTGCAGCGCGATATCCTGAATGCGCTTTGTCAGCTCCGGCGTCAGCGGGGCGGGAATCAGCCGGTCGGCGCTCTTCATGCCTTCGCCGCCGCGCAGATACTTTTCTTCGTAGGTGAGAAACTGCTCCCACGAGACAGGCTGTTCCAGCACGCTGGCTTCCAGTCGCTCGTCGTCGCCCAGCACGGCGCAGTTGATTTCGACGCAGTTGGTCACCGCCGGCTCGATGAGCACGCGCCGGTCCAGGCTGGCGGCCACTCCGATGAAGGCGCGCAGCATGGCCTCGTCTGTGGCGCGGCCAATGCCAATGCTGGAGCCGAGCGTCACCGGCTTGACGAAGATCGGGAAGGCAAACTTATGGGTGATGGACTTGACGAGCGCATCCGGGTCGCGGTCCCAGGCAGCGCGGGTGAAGCTGATGCCATCGACGACTGGCACGCCGGCCTGGCGCAGCGTCTGTTTGCTCACCCATTTGTCGTTGGCCAGCGCAGAGGCCAGCACGCCGCACCCGGCATAGGGGATATCGGCCAGCTCGAACAGGCCTTGCAGCGTGCCATCTTCGCCATGCGAACCGTGAATAGCCGGAAATACGGCGTCCAGCTTCAGGCCCTGGCTTTTCGCAAACAGCCCCGTGGGCAGCGGATTGACAATCAGGCCATGCTGGCGGATGTCTGGCGAGAAGACCACGCTGTGCACACCTTCCAGCTTCGCCACATCGCCCTGAAATGACTTGAGGTCGCGCAGCGGCTCGCCGGTAAACCAGCGTCCCTCGCGGTCAATGTACAGCGGCACGACGCGATAGCGCGCGGGGTCGCAGGCTTCCATCACCTGATGCCCGGTCACGACCGAGACGTCGTGTTCCACGCTTCTGCCGCCGAAAATAACGCCCAGCGTAATCTGGCGCGATGCATTCATCATGGTACAAATCCCTCCGCGGGCCTGACGCGCCTCAGGCGGTCAGGGCGATGCTGATGAGAAAAATAACAAAGACCAGGCTGACGCCAGCCAGCTCCAGCACATAGCTGATGGCGAACAGCTTGGCGGCTGTTTTTCCGGCCACTACTCCGCGCGACACCCGCCGCACCAGGATGATTTCCACGACAGCCGCGCCGATCACACTGCCAATCAGTGCGTTGAGGATGGGAATCGGGATGATCAGCACGCCGATGATGCCGCCCACCAGCGTGCCGACAGAGGCCAGACAGCTCAAGCCTGCCATTTTAACCCCAAAGACGGGCAGCCAGAAATCCCGCGTTTGCGTGAGCAGCATCACCAGCGTCATGATGATGACCGCCAATACGGTGACGCGCTCAAAACCGGTCAGATAGGCGGTCAGCGTGCCGATGCCCCATACCATGAGCGTCGCGGGCAGAAAAGGCACGAGCGCGAGCAGCACGCCAATGCCCATGGCGATGGCGGCGAGCAGGAGCTGGACATTCTGCGAAAATTCCATGCGGTTTGGGTGCGCCTCAGCGATTATACGTATCGGGCAGATCGTTCAGGAATAATACGCAGTCCCCGGCCGTCAGGTTGCCCTGATACCAGGCCACGGCCTCACCCAGCGCTTCAACTACCTGAATACGGCTTTCCGGGAACCCAGCTTCCAGCAGGCCTGCCTTAATTGGCCTTGTTTGAATTTCGCCCACCAGAATGACATCGGTGGCCGACCCCGCCGCGGCGATGCCCAGCTTGTGATTCTCCGATTCCATCAGCTCGCCCAGCTCGACGATGCCAGGGGTAATCAGCAGGCGGCGGCCCGTCTGGTGCATGGCCAGCACGGCCAGCGAGGACAGCACGCCGACAGGGTTGGCGCTGTAGGCATCGTTGATAATAGTGATGCCCTGCGCCGTCGTCTGGCTGACGAGGCGGCTTTCGGCGGGTTTCAGGCTGGCCGCGCGGCGGGCGATATCGCGCAGCGGGATACGCTCGTGCAGCGCGACGGCCGCGGCCAGCAGGATGTTGGTCACGTTGTGCTGGCCCACCAATGGCGTCATGATCTCGACGGATTCGCCCTGCTGCGTATCGTGCAGCATGAAGCGCAGTCCCGCCAGCGACTCGCTGATATCTGTCGCGACCAGCCGTACGCCCTGTGCTTTGCCTTCCTCAGGCGACAGCAGTTTGCTGATCCCAATGCGCGTCGCGGGATAGCCGCGCCCAAACATCTCGCGGATGTACGGATTATCGATGTTGAATACGCCGGTTCCGTCAGGGGGCAGGGCGCTGATAATCTCGTATTTGGCGATGGCGACGTTCTCCACGCTTCCAAAACGCTCCAGATGCTGCGGCCCCACTTCGACGACGATGCTGATGGTGGGATGCGTCAGGTCGGCGATGCGGCGGATTTCACCGGGGATATACGCGCCCATTTCCGCGATGAAGTACTCGATGCTGCGGTCATTGGCCAGGTCATTGTTGATGGCGATGCACACGCCCATCATGGTGTTATAGCTTTTGGGCGTGGCATAGGCGCGGTAGCGGCTGTTCAGCAGGTGCGCCAGATAATTCTTAGTGGTCGTTTTGCCATAGCTGCCGGTGATGCCGATGACGACCGGGTGCGTTTCGGCCAGTGCCCGGCGTGCGCGCGCAATAAATCGCCTGCGCATCCATGCCTCGAGAGGCGTCATCGTCAGGTTGCCCAGAATCAGCCAGACAGGCGCGAGCATGAAACCAAAGGCGCCCAGCAGCGTCAGTGCGACGAAAGCGCCATCTTCAAATCGTGCTGCCACGGCGGATGTCAGCACACCAGCGACCACCATGAACGCGAGAGTCCAGGCAAATGAGGCGCCCAGCAGGCGCCTGGCGCGCGCTGTGGCATTAAACTTCTTCTTGACTTCGCCCTCGTCGGGCGGGATGGCAGTAACGCCGGCGATGACCAGCCCCAGCAGGCCGGGCAGCAGCACGCCGCCCTCAGACGTGAAGAACTGCACAATGCAGCCGACAAAGATGACAAGGAAGAAGCGCTGCGGATACCAGCGCGCACGGTTCGTCCACAGCCAGCGCAAGAAGCGCCGCCCCATGTATTCTTCAATCTGGTAAAAACGTGCCATCCGATAGGCCCGCAGACAGGTCGCGGCGGCCCAGGCGGCGCATACGAGAATGATCAGTATCGGCGTCACAAATCACTCACTAGTGTGTAAGAAAATGATGGGCGATGGTGGCAAATTCGGCCGGGCGCTCCAGATAGCTGTAGTGTCCCGCGCCTTTCAGCGTGACCAGTCCCGCGTCCGGTATCAGCTTTTCCAGCGTCTGGCCCTGCCACAGCGGGGTGTCCTCGTCCTGGTCACCCCACACCAGCAGGGTGGAGACACCCACGCGCCGGGCATAATCGGACAGGTCCTGATTGACGACGCGTACAAAAATCTCGCGCAGGGCGCCCGCCGACTGAAAGTCTGACGAGCCGTATTTGCTGCTGTACCACCCGCGCAGCCGGTCAGACAGGCCGCGTGCGCCGACAGCTTTCAGGCCATCGCGCACCAGTTTATACGTACGCAGGCGAAGCTGTGAAGACGTCGAACGCTTTGGCGGAATGCCTGCACTGTCCACCAGGATCATTTTACCCAGGCGCGCGGCATGTTCCGCACCCAGAATCAGGCCCAGTCGCCCGCCAAATGAGTGCCCGATCAGATGGCAGCGCTCCATGCCAAGCGCGTCGAGCAGCGCCAGCACCCAATTGGCATAGCTGAAGACGTCCCATGTCGCGGGAGGGAGTGCGCTGTCGCCAAAGCCTGGCAGGTCTGGCGCGACGACAACTGCCCCCTGTGCCGACAGCCGGTCCAGGATGACCTGCACCAGCCCGGCATTGGCGCCCCAGCCGTGCAGCACCAGCACGGGCAGGGGGATATTTCGGCGGTCCGGTGTCGCTTGTAGCATATGCGTCTGAATGCCCTGCACGTCCAGCGTGCGCGGCTGAATCATGCTGGCTGCTCGATCTGGATATTGGCGCCGACGGCCTGCAGCTTGGTCAGCACATCGCCGAAGGTGTGATTGAGCGCTTGGGCATTGTCAATGACCGTCTCTCGTTCGGCACACAGGGCGGCCGCCACCATGCCCAGGCCGGCGCGTACATCCGGCGTGTCCATGTAGATGCCGCGCAGGCGTGACGCCCCGATGACGATGGCGCGATGCGGGTCGCACAACACGATTTGCGCGCCCATCGCCTTCAGCTTGTCCACAAACAGCAGACGGTTGCTGAACAGCTTCTCGTGAATGAGCGAGGTGCCACGTGCCTGTGTGGCGATCACAGTGGCCACCGCCACCAGGTCGGACGGGAAGCCGGGCCACGGGGCTGTCTCGATTGAGGCATCCACGTCTTCTTCGCGGTTGGAGACGGTCAGAATGTCGTGGCGCGGCACATACAGCGCATCGTTATCCAGCTCCAGCGTGATGCCGATGCGCTGGTAAATTTTGGCGATCAGGCGCATGGGACGCGATGAGATGCCATTGATCTGCATGCGACCGCCCGTAATGGCGCACATCGCGGCGATGCTGGCAGCCTCGACGTGGTCAGCGGCGATGCTGGCCTGTGCGCCCTGCAGCGCATCGACACCGTGGATGGTCAGCACGCTGGAGCCGATGCCCTCTATATGCGCGCCCATGTCCAGCAGCAGGTGTCCCAGCTCCTGAATATGCGGCTCACTGGCAGCATTCTGGATGATCGTCTCACGGCCCATGCGCGCGGCCAGCATCATGACAATCGCCGTCGCCGTCACGCTCGTCTGCGTGAGAATGATGTCGCGCTTCTCCCATGCCGCGGCTTTGATATCCACCGCGCCGTTGTTGACCAGAATGTCCAGTCCGAGGTCGCGCAGGGCTTCCAAATGGGTGCGGATGCGGTTGAGCGGGTAGTCGAGCTCCAGGCGAGCAAACCCACGACGCAGCAGCATCGGCGCCAGAAACAACAGCGCCCCGACCGATGCTTCGTTTTCACCCTGTTCGATGGTGCGGCGCGTGATCTGGCCGGCGTGAATCGTGAGGGACGTTGGGTTGGCCTGCCGCGTAATCGTGACGCCCATCGCTTCAGCCTGATGCAGCATCGATGTGGTGCTGAGCGTCGTGGGGAAGTTATGCAGGGTCACGGGAGCGTCTGCCATCAGCGCGGCGGCCGTCAGGGCCTGCGCGCTGTTGCTGCTGCCAGAGGGCATATAGCTGCCCTGGAGGGGATTGCGCCCCTCAATTCGAATACGCATATGCGAATCTCTCGTGTCAGGTGGTACGGGCCACATTATAGCAGGCCGACGCCAGTGCGCGTACTATAGGCCTGTGCCGGTCGTATTGGGGAGAAATGTCATGACACGTGAAGAAATGCAGCAGCTGCTTGACTACAACGCATGGGCCCATGCGCGCGTGTGGTCGTGCATTAACACATTGACAGATGAGCAGTTCAACCGGAATGTGGGATATGCCTTTGAACACATCCGCGGTCAGGTGACGCACTGTATGAACGTCGAGCGTCGCTGGGCAGTGCGGTTGACAGGACAGCAGCCGCCTGAGCGCCTGACCACCGACGATGCACCATCGATTGCGGCAGTCAGGCAGTTGTGGGATGTTCTCCAGGCGGAAACCCGCGCGCTGCTGGACGGGCTAACCGAGGATGACCTGGAACAGTATATTGAGTATGACGTGCCACAGCGTGGCGGCAAAAAGCGCGATCTGCGCAGCGATATTGTGCGCCATATGATTAATCACGGCACGGATCATCGCGCCCAGATATTGGCGATGCTGTATATGCTGGGCGCGAAAACCCTTGAACAGGATTTGTTAATTTACATCTGGGAGCAGCAAGACCAGCTGGAAGGCTGATTGATAGGCGGCGAATCAGGCTCCGGCAGACAAGGCTGACAGCGCGACTGCAATCTGCCCGCCCACGAAGGCGTTATTGCGCAGCAGGGCCATGTTTGCCGTGCGCGACGTGCCGCCGGTCAGCTCGGCCACGCGTCCCAGCACAAACGGCGTGATGAGCTTGCCGCTGATGCCCTGGGCATCTGCCTCGGCGGTGGCCTGCACAATTGCAGCCTCGACGATGGCCTGGTCGATGTCTTTGCCTTCCGGCACGGGCACCGCGATCAGGATACCGTGCGTCTGGCCCAGCTTGCCAGCCGCGGCAATCACGCTGGCGGCCTGCTCGGGCGTGTCGATGCGCGCATCGATCGGCAGGGTGGTCGCCCGCGAATAGAACGAGGGCAGCACATCCGTGCCATAGCCCAGAATCGGCACGCCCTGCGTCTCCAGCACTTCCAGCGTCAGGGGCAGGTCGAGAATCGATTTCGCGCCTGAGCAGACCACCGCGACTGGCGTGCGTCCCAGCTCGATCAGGTCCGCCGAGACATCGAAGGGATGCCCGCGATGCACGCCGCCGATGCCGCCGGTCGAGAACACGCGAATCCCGGCCATATTGGCGGCAATCATCGTGCCTGCCACGGTTGTGGCCGCATTTTCTTTCAGGCCTACCGCGATGCCCAGGTCACGGCGGCTGCATTTACGCACATTCTGCAGGTGCGCCAGTCGGTCAATTTCCGAATGCGTCAGTCCGACGCGAATCTCGCCGTTCAGGATGGCGATCGTGGCCGGCACCGCGCCGCCTTCACGCACGGCTGTTTCCATCGCCAGCGCGGTCTCGACATTTTCGGGATAGGGCAGCCCGTGGGTAATCAGGGTGGATTCGAGTGCGACAACCGGACTATTTTCTGACAATGCATCGGCCACTTCAGGGGAAATGTGCAGGTTGCTCATGTGCGCTCCGTTGTTCCGCGGCGTCGGACTCAGTACAATACATCTTACTTGTTGTCTTTCACGGATGGAAGATCCTGCATGCAGGCGGATAAACAGCAGTTGTTAGACGCGACACAGAAGCGCATCCGGCAGGTCCGGTGGCGTTCGCTGCGCCTGCCCATGATCGTGGGCGTGGCTGTGCTGGTCGGCCTGGTGGTGCTGGCGGGGGTCTCGCCACGGCCATCGCTGACGGCCAATGTGATGATGATGGTGATGATGCTGTGCCCGGCACTGCTGTGCATGTTCGCGCTGTTTATCGTCATGGTTGTGAGTGTTTTTGGCATGAATAAGGTGACAGGTGCTGTTGCCAGTCCGCTGCGTCGTGTCGAGTCGCTGACGGTGACTGCGCGGCAGAAAGTGGAAGAGGTCAGTGATGTGGCAGCGCAGCAGTCCGCGAACTTCAGCGTGCGCACGGCCCCGCTGGAAAACTGGATGAACAAGGCATTTGACCGTAAATCGACCTCATCGAAGGATGCGACCCATGAATAAGCAGAATCTGGTGGACGCTGTGCAGGATGTGACGGCTGGAACGGCCTCAACCGACGGCTGGAAAGGCCAGAACTATCTGGTTGGCCTGGTGGGCGGCCTGATCCTGGGCGCGCTGTCGGCTTATATGTATAACCGCGCCGCTGAAGAAGAAGTGCGCCGCACGGGCATGCGTCCGTCCCCCGCGACCGGCGAATTGATGGGCCTGGTGTTGGCGCTGCTGGCGACGGTACGCCAGATTGCCGAAATGGGCCGCAGCGATCAGAAACGCAGGAAATAGCGGCGCCTGTGCCGCCTGAAAGAGGTCTTCATGTGTGGCCGATTTGTGATTGCCGCCGACAGCACGGCGCTTCAGCAGGCGTTTGACCTGGCCAGCGTCCCGGAACTGACGCCGCGCTACAACGTGGCGCCGACGCAGCTGGCCCCGGTAATCATCAACGAAGATGGCGGGCGCGAGCTGGTCATGTATCGCTGGGGACTGGTGCCATCGTGGGCCAAAGACCTGGCGATGGGCGCCAAGATGATCAATGCGCGTTCCGAGACGATTGAAGAAAAGCCGTCGTTCAAGCACGCCTTTCGCCGCCGCCGCTGCCTGGTGCCTGCTAACGGCTTCTATGAGTGGAAGGCCGAAGGCACGAAGAAGATGCCGCGCTATATCCACCTGAAGGATGTGCCGCTGTTTGCGATGGCCGGGCTGTGGGAAACCTGGCACGATGTCGAGAAGCGACCCATCCACACCTTCACGATTCTGACCACCGGCGCCAATGACTTCATGCGCCAGTTTCACGAGCGGATGCCCGTGATTGTCAGGCCCGCTGACTACGGTCTGTGGCTGGATCAGCAGGCGCCGACCGAGCCTCTGCGTGCGCTGCTGACGCAGTACGACCCGAATGCGATGACCGCGTACGAAGTCAGCACGGCGGTGAATAAGCCGGTCTTCGACGGGCCGGAGCTGATCGAACCTCTCGCACGGCTACTCTGAGTCTGGAGACTGCTGTCTCTTCATGCGCTTTTCGATCAGGTCCTTAAAGGGATCCTGTCCCGGCTTGATGAGCACGAAACGACTGCGCCGGTCTGGCTTGAACTCCCCGACAATACCCAGCTCCACCAGCAGGTCGACCAGACGTGCCGCACGCGGATAGCCGATGCCCATCTTGCGCTGAATCTGCGACGCGCTGGCTTCCTGGTCGGCCACCACCAGCGCGATTGCCTGCTCCAGCAGCGGATCCGTCTCAGACAGGAATTCGCGCCGCGTCAGGCCGCGTTCCCACGGCGCGACACTGGGTGCAGGCGGTGCAGGCACTTCCGCGACGACTTCGGGCTCTGATGTTTCGGCGGTTGCTGCCGGGGCAGCGGGTGTCAGCCTGCCTGCCGCCTGATCGCGCCAGAACTGCGTAATCTCGCGCACTTCATCGTCAGACACCCAGCATCCCTGCAAACGGCGCGGAGCCAGCGCGTCAGCAGCCTGGTACAACATGTCCCCGCGGCCCATCAGGTTTTCCGCGCCAACAGCGTCCAGAATCACGCGTGAGTCGGTGCCGCTGGCCACCGAAAAGGCGATGCGCGACGGGAAATTCGCCTTGATCAGCCCGGTGATGACATCCACGCTGGGCCGCTGTGTGGCGATGACCATGTGCATGCCCACGGCACGCGCCATTTGCGCCAGGCGCGTGATCGATTTTTCGGTCTCATCCGGGTTGTTCATCATCAGGTCACCGATTTCATCGACGAAGATGACGATATAGGGCAGCATTTCGTCCTTGCGCCTGCGCCCCAGCCGCTGGTTGTAGGTGTCGATGTTGCGCGCCGCGCTTTCTTCCAGCAGCTTGTAGCGCCGGTCCATCTCACGCGTCAGCCAGCGCAGCACGCCGATCATGCGCTCGTGGTCGGTTTCCACCGGCCCCAGCAGGTGCGGGATGCCGTTGAAGCGGCTCAGCTCGACGCGTTTCGGGTCGAGCATGACCATTTTAACCATGTCAGGCGAGTTGTCCATCAGCAGGGCCGCCGCCAGCGCAGCGATACACACCGATTTGCCGGAGCCGGTCGTGCCCGCGATCAGCAGATGTGGCATCTGGCCCAGGTCAATGCCGACCGGCGCCCCGGCCACGTCACGTCCCAGCGGCACAAACAGCGGGCTTTTACGCTTTGAGGCGTCGTCCTGATACTGTTTGCTCTCGTAGACAGAGCGCAGCGCGACCGTGCTCGGCTTGCGATTCGGCACTTCGATGCCAATGTAATTGGTGCCTGGAATTGGCGTCTCCAGGCGCAGGCGCTTGGCGCTGAGCGACAGCGCCAGGTCGCTGGCCAGCGAGGCAATCTTGCTGACGCGCGTGCGGCTGAACGCGACCTCACCTTCTTCGTTGGCTTTCTCGCGATAGGGCTGCACGGCATACTGTGTCACGGTGGGGCCGATCTTCACATCCGCCACGTCTACGTCGATATCGAATTCCAGCAGCGTGTTTTCAATCAGCACGACGTTGTTGTTGATTTCGCGCTCGTCCGGCAGCGTCAGGTCGATGTCTTTGAAAATGGACAGCGGCGGCAGGGCGGGATCGCGCCGGATATTTCCCCGGGATTCGCGCAGTCCAGACACGACAAAGTAACGTTTCAGGCGTCCATCCGGTCGCTCAACAGGCACATACGTGCTGCCCTTGACAGGCTTGCCCTTCACAGTGCCGATGGCATTGAACTGCGGGATGCCATCCCGTTTGCCAAACAAGGCCAGTTCTTCGGGCGTGGGCTGCTGGGCGGTTGTGCTGCTGAGCAGGGCCGCGCGCGCAGATGGCGGCAGGCTTTCCAGATTGATCTTCACGCGCATGATGTGAAAGGCTTTCACACGCTGAGCCTGGGCCACTGTCGGCATCATCAGCGCGGGCGCGCCGGAGTCGTCCAGGGCGCGTTTCGGCCCTTTTAAGGCCTCATCGAAACGCGATACGGTGACGCGTGCACCTGAGTCGGCAGGCTTCAGCTCGCGACCGATGGTCAGCAGACGGGTGCTGGCACGATTGAGCACGGTCTTGATATGCACGCGCCGAACGCCCAGCACGATGGCTACCGAAATGGTGAAGATAACTGAGAAGATGATCACCGACATGGGCACGCCGACGACGCCTGTGGTCACCGAGCTGAGCGCCCAGCCCACCTGTCCGCCGCCGCGGCCCAGCCTGGCCAGCGAGCGTAATTCGTTTGCGCCAGACAGCAGATGCAGCAGCGCCAGTGCCGAGAAGAAAGCCATCTCGATGCTGAGGATGCGCCGCGCTGGAAAGCGAATGACGATGCCCGCGCGCGGCAGCAGCAGCACAATGCCTAGCCCCAGCAGTCCAGCACACACGATGGTGCTGCCATAGCCGAACAGACTGATGAGGGCGTTGGACCAGGCCGCCGCGATGGTGCTGTCACCGGAGACATTCAGCAGCGACAGAAACGAGACCAGCCCGAATACAATCAGCAGCACAGCAGCGATTTCATCGCCCCACGGGGGGATGATGTCCATCACGCTGTCCCAGAATTCGGGCTTTACGGTATAGCGTTCGTCGCGCGAACGCCGGGGTTCTTCTGGCGGAACGGCAGCACGCGTGCCGGGCTTCTTTGAGCCGGGGCCGCCCTGGGTGCTGGCAGGTGGACGCGTTTTGGGACGCTCGCCCTGTGATTTCTTCTGAGTCACTCGGTCAATTGTCCTTGAACTGGGTGAAAAACGATGCGGCACCGGCGGAAGTGCCAGTGCCGTCTTCGTACATCTATTCTACCGTTTTGGGCGGCTTTGGGCAACGCGCGGTGTGTGCTTACGCGTCGGCTGGGGTGGACCTGAGCGTGAGGCCCAGGCGGCGGGCGCGCCCATCTATGCTGAGGATGCGCGCGCGGACTTCCTGCCCTTCGGACAGTACATTGCGCGGGTGCAGGAAATGTCCCTCAGCCAGCTCCGAGACGTGGATCAGGCCTTCCAGGCCTTCTTCGATGCGGGCAAATGCCCCGAAATCGACCACATTGGTGACGATGCCCGTGACATACTCGCCGATACGATAGCGTTCATTCACCGTGGCCCACGGGTCCGGATGCAGGCGTTTCATGCTCAGCGCCACACGGCCAGCGTCCGGCTTCACTTCCAGCACTTTCACATCCACGATCTGTCCACGGCGCAGGACTTCGTTGGGATGGCCGACGCGCCCCCAGCTCAATTCGCTGATATGGATCAGCCCTTCGATGCCGCCCAGGTCGATAAAAGCGCCGAACTCGCACAGGTTGGTCACCACGCCCTGAACCTGTTCACCGGTCTGAATGCGCGTCAGCAGGCCGGCCCGCTCGCCGGGGCGCACTTTGGCCGCACGCTCGGACAGAATCAATCGATTGTGTTCCTGATTCAGCTCAATGACGCGCAGCGACAGCATCTGGCCCACGCGGGCGGCCAGGGACTTCTGGCGCACGGTTGGATTTGCAGTGGCGGGAAAGTCGATCAGCTGGCTGGCGGGCACGAATCCGCGCAGCGCGTTCCATTCCACCAGCAGTCCGCCTCGGTTGTAGCCGCTGACATAGAGCTGAAGGGTTTCGTCTTTTTCGGTGCAGGCGCGAATGGTCGCCCAGTCTGAGCTGTTATCGGCGGCTGAACGTGCCTGCTGGATGACCGATGTGAAACGTATGACATCGTCATCCGCCGACTCGTGAGCTTCAGGCGTATCTTCTGCTTCCTGAAGCAGTGCACGCCAGTAACTTTCGTCAATTTCTGGTTGGGGAGAAGCGTTGAATTCCCGCTGAAAGTCAGCCGACATGCAGTTCCCTCGTAAACCTTACAATAAGTAGACAGTCGCGGAACTTTTATGAGTATAGCATTAATATGCGGACATGATGCAATAGATCCATCGCGACTGTGGAGCAGAAAGATCAGGCGCTCTCTTCTTTGAGGGAAGCCATTTCCATTTCCATCAGGGTGTCCGCGACGGCATCGATGGCGACACGCTGCTTGCGATACAGGTCTGCTTCGCTCATGGCCAGCTTGACGCCCACATCCTTGACCTTTTCGCCCTTGATGAACCGCAGCTCAAGAATGTTGTAGAGCGTCCATTCCGGGCTGAGCATTTTGCGGTCAGTCATCGGTTTCTGCGCATCAATGGCTTTCAGAAGCAGGCCGCGCAGCGTCTGCGTCGGATTCTCATCGGCAGAGCTGGGCCCATGCCGCACAATGTTCAGGTCGAGCAGGCGGCTGTTGGTCAGGCCGGGGCCACCCCAGTAATGGCGCAGCGCGGCGCGCACCTGTTCCTTGAACTGCTCCGCGTCGGCGAGGTCGGGCGGCAGCGCGGGCTGATGGGCCGGCGCGGGCAGCGTCACGCTGGGCGTGCGATACTCGATTTCGCCGCGGGTGTCGGCGGACAGCATAATCTGCGGCAGCAGGCCCTCCAGCGCGGACAGGATATCCGTCTGCACAGACAGATCCTCGAACGTCTGGTCAGCACGGCGCAGGAACCGGGCCAGCTCCACCTGTTCGTCGGCGGTCAGGTCAATGTCATTGCCACGCGCCTGAATCGCCAGGATGCCAATGGGCACCTGACGGCCGGTGCTGTCACGCCGATTCAGCGGGGCGGCCCAGAAGCCGTTCCACACCACCAGCTGCGCTTCCTCCGCGCTGGCGAGCTGTTCACGCAGCAGAGCGGCCTCATCGCGCAGCTTGGTCACGTTCGGGCGCACCGGCCCAACGGCCGCGATAATTTCCGGCTCAGACTCCAGCAGCGAGACGACAAAGGCGGTCGGCACGCGCAGGTAGTCGCAAATGGCAGCCAGCGTGGCCTCCAGCAGCTGCACATAGTCCTCACGCGTGAGCAGCTTGTCGGTCAGGGTTTGCAGGCGGGTGAACTGGTCGCGCTCGTCGGCCGCAAAGACCAGCCATTTCTCCAGATAGGGCAGGGCAATCGAGACGAACCACTGCCAAAGCAGCACCACCGCGACCACGGCAAATGGCGCGAAGCTGGCCCCGGTGATGCCGAGGATGCGCGTGGCCGGCGTGACATACAGGATGGTCACCAGCGCGATCAGGCCGGTCATCGGGCCGCGCAGCAGAAAGCGCAGCAGTTCTGTTTTGACCACGCGGTCGGGCACGCGCGAGCCAAAGAAGGACAGCGGATAGGCCAGAAACACCAGCAGCAGGATGATGACCAGATTGGCTACATTGACCAGCAGCAGGCCCAGCAGAGAATATTCCTGGCCGGGCCCAAGGACGACCGCGAACGGGAAACTGCCCAGCGCGGGCGTGAGCAGGGCGAGCTGCAGGTAACGCATCCGGCGGCGCGTGCTGCGCGTCAGGCAGCGCTGGGCAGCACGGCCCACGTTGACCCATGCAAAAACCGTCGCAATGATGAAGTAGACGACATATACCGGAAACAGGACACCGCTGCTGACGCTGTAGAATGCGCCGGAAAAGAATTCAGGGGCGATGTTCACGGGGACGATCAGCAGGTTGCTGAAGGCCGCCAGCAGCAAAAAAGCCGCGCTGAGCACATAGAAGATGCGGATAACACGGCGGCGGCGGCCGCGCGAGGGCTGGCCGGTGGTCGCCAGCAGGCTGTCACTGAGATGCACCATCGCCACCGGCATGAAGGCGATGCCGATCCACTGAATACGCAGGATGGCGCGGTATGTCACCATGCTGGGGTCGAGCGCGATCAGCACATCGCAGACATAAATCACGGTAATGCAGCCTAGCATCAGGGCGGACGTGCGCGCCACGCCGCTTTGCTGATTGCGCGACAGGTTATAGAGCAGCATCGATGCGGACACAATCACGATGGCCGATGCGAATGTCTCGTTTACCAGGCTGAGGATGTAGGCGATGGTTTCGCTCATGGTGACGATCTACCGAAGGGATGTGCTGAGAAAGAGCGCGACATCCTGGTTGGGAAAGTGACGGTCATTGTACCCACAGAAGTTGAATCCCAGGCCCTCAAAAAACAGCACACCATGCAGGTTCTTGGACTGAACTTCGACGTTGATGCGGGTAATGTGCTGTTCCTTTGCCCAGATGCGCGCTGCGCCATACAGGCGGGTGCCAATTTGCTGGCGGCGTTCTGGCCGGTCTACCACCAGGTCATGAATCAGGCCGAGGCGGTGACGGCGGTCGTGCTGCATGGCCAGATAGCCGAGAATGTCACCTGTTTCGCGCTGCTGGGCCACCAGAAAACACTCCGCATCGGGGACAGCCAGCTTCAGCCGCGAGGGGTCTGCCATGCCGCCCATCTCGACAGGCCGAGGCAGTCGCTCTTTCCTTAATACAATCGACCAGCCACTTTCCTCATCGGTGTTGACCTGGATCTGATACACATATTCGGCATCATACGAGTGGTCGAGAGCAACACAGCGCGGGACATCAGCCTCGACGCCGTCACGAATCACGGCTCGTGATGGGGTGGACGGGGGCATAGTCAGCCAGCCTTTTGTGGATTACGCGAGATAGAGATCACCAAAGGTGCCGGTGACCCGGATTTCGACCGTGGGCGCGCCTGGCCGTGGGTCACGGCTGAGGTAGGTGCTGCTGGTTTCACGCTCATAGCGGACATCATCACTGTGCACACGGAAAATCTTCGGGCCGGAAACGACAATACGCGCCCGAATACCTGGCGGTGTCAGCACGCGGATGCTGCCCGCGGCCGAACGAATCTGAATGGGCTCGAAGGCTTCCGGCGGGCAGACAAATCGAATGCCGCCCAGGCCTGTCGCCAGCACAGCACGCGACAGAATCAGACCGGAACAGTCAGCGTTTATCTGGCCGATGGAAGTAGAGACGAACAGTCCCCACGGCAGGTCGCGCGCGACTTCGATCGTCCAGTCGGCAAAATTGACCCAGGGCACGGCGGCGCGGTCAAAATGCAGGTAGGCTTCTTCGTTTTCGACGGTGAGCTGGGGGCGGCTGTCGTGTGCGTACTGGCCGGCAATCAGGCGGCCTTCGCGCTCCAGGCCGCCGACAAAGACATCCACCAGTCCGGCATTGACCTCTATATTGCCAGACTCCACGCTGCCGCGGGTGATGCCAAAGGGCCGGGAAGCAGCAGTCGGGACGATATCCCCACGCAGCAGGATAATCGCCCCGACGATGACCAGCGTCAGCGGCAGCAGAGCTGTCACATTAAAGCCGGTCAGAAAGAGAAAGTTGTTCAGCAGCAGCACCACGCCGAGTGCGATGAGGGCAATTGCACCTGCCAGTAAGCCCCGTGTTCCTTTCGCGCCCAAGCTAATGCTCCTCTGTGGCTATTCCTCGTAGAGATAGTCCCGAAGAATAACGTGCGCAGACGACTGGCGCAAACGGTTCAGGGCCTGCGCCTCCAGCTGGCGGACGCGCTCACGCGTGACGCCGATGGCCTGGCCCACTTCTTCAAGCGTATACACGCGGCCGTCTTCGAGGCCGTAGCGCAGGCGCAGGATCTGCGCTTCACGCACTGGCAGGCGGTCCAGCGCGGCCTTCAGCTGCTCGTGCAGCAGATTGGTCGCCACTTCCTCGGCCGGGGCAGGGCTGTTCACATCTTCGACGAAATCGCCAAAGGTGCTGTCGCCTTCCTCGTCGATCGGCGTTTCCAGGCTCACCGGGCGACGGGCAATTTCGAGCAGATTCTCGATCTTGTCCGGCGTCAGCTCCATGCCCACGGCGATCTCGTCAATCGTCGGGTCGCGGCCCAGTTCCTGCGTCAGGCGCATTTGCACGCGGCGCATACGGTTGAGCTGGTCGCCCATGTGCACGGGCACACGAATGGTGCGGCCCTGGTCGGCAACAGCGCGGCTGACGGCCTGGCGAATCCACCAGGTGGCATACGTGCTGAATTTGTGCCCACGGCGATAGTCAAATTTCTTGGTCGCCCGAATCAGGCCGATGTTGCCTTCCTGAATCAGGTCCAGGAACGGGACGCCACGGCCAATGTACTTCTTGGCCACGCTGATGACCAGGCGGGCATTGGCGCGCACCAGGTGTTCCTGGGCCAGCTCGCCGTCAGAAATCTGATCCTTCAGCGTATACACGTCATCCAGCGGCAGGCGGTCGCCATATTCAGCGATCTGCTGTGTGGCCAGCTCGGCGATTTCCATGCGTTTGGCCAGCGAGACTTCCTCGTCGGCTGTCAGCAGGGGCACGCGTCCGGCTTCCTTCAGGTACAGGCCAACGACGTCATCGCTGTCCAGCGCATGCTGATAGCCAGCATCGTCGGTCAGGTCGTTATCCATCCAGGCGCCGTACTCGAGTTCTTCGTCCTCGATCCATTCCAGCTCGCCTTCGAGGGCGTTTGCACGCGCGTCGAAAATGGCTTCGTCTGGTTCTGGCTCAGGCGTAGCAGTTAGTTCGATGCCTGCGTCAAGCAGGTCATCCATAATTTCATCCAGCAGCGCGACATCGCGCTCCGCGTTGGGGAGAAGCTGGAGTATTTCGTCGACGGAAATGCTGCCCTGTTTACGTGCTTTTTCCAGCACTTGCTTGCGCAGCTCTTCCTTTCGTGCAGCCATTGTGAGCATTCAAGATCCATTTCAACTTGCTACCACCGGCGTTCACAGGGAAAGCCTGCCGCGGGTGACAATATACTGAACTCAAATAACGATAAATCGGGTATAGGCGCAAAAATAGACGGCAAAGCCGTCTACCCGAAACGCATCGCGAAGATTTACATTTACAGATTATCCGTATTTGAAATCTTTGTCAAGAAGGTGCGACTGTTCTTAATTGTTGCAGCATGTAATCGACGGCCGGGCGTAGCAATATATAGACGCTGTCTTCATCATCAATCTTAGCATAGTAGGCCCGTTCACCGGGCGCCAGATACCCCACGACCGCGATGTGCGCCTCCCCATTAAAGAGCAGCGCCTGCATCTCCAGCGTGCCATAGGGTGTGAAGCCGTACAGCGACGGGTCTTCCTGGTCTTCTGGCGCGATGATCCCGTCGTAGGGCAGCAGGGCGAAAGTGCGCGCGATCAGCGTGCCCGCGTCGTGCACGTCCACGCCTGCGGCGGTTATCCAGCGCCCATTCTCGGCGCGCGTGATCGTGAGCTGTTCGTTAGTGAGCAGGTCGCTGATGCGCACAGCCGCGATCTCGCTTTCGGCGATGGTCTCAAACACGCGCGTAAACGGGTAGGGCGTCGTCTGCGGCAGATTGGCCTGGCGGGTCGTGACCAGCAGCCCCAGCACGAGCAATATCCCAAATGTGACGACGAGTGCGACCAGCGTGTGACGTGAGCTTTTTGGCATAAAGGTCGTCCTTTAGCGGCGCACGCGGCGGGCATAGATCGCCAGGCCGCTGACCAGCAGGATGCCCGGCACCAGAATCACGCTGAGGAAGACCACCAGGTCCACCTGCTGCTGCGAGACAAATACCGTGGGCAAGCCGGAGGTGAAGGCCTGGGGCGCAAACTGGATCTCGTCAGAGAAGCCGCTCACCCACGACAGCGCATCGGTGAACAGGATGCCATTTCCCGGAGCGCTGAGCACCTGGCCGTTGGAGACAAAGTCGCTGTCGCCGATCAGCACGACGCGTGAGCCGGTCACCTGATGGGTGGCCCACACCGCGGTCGACACTGGCCCGGGGATGTCTTCGCCTTCGTCAAAGCCGAAGGTATTGGTCGCGCCCAGGTCGGCCAGGTTGCGTTCGCCAAAGCCGAACGGCGTGGTCATGATGATGCGCCCGTTGGCGATATTGGCCGGCGTGGATAACAGATCAGCCTCTACCACGCGGGCGACGCGGAACAGCGTTTGCGTGCCGGCTTCGGGATTAATGCGCGAGGCGATGGGCGATTCGGTGAACACGACGGCGCTGATGACATCCAGCGCGCTGCTGGCGCTGGCATCCGGGTCGACCACAGCGGCATCCAGCGCACGCAGCCCAAAGGTCTGCCACAGCCAGGTGTTGAAGGTGCCCGTCTCGGACATGAAGCGGTCTTCGTTATAGGTGACGTCTGGCATCAGCAGTAGTCCGCCGCCACCGTCCATGTAGCGCCGAATGACATCCGTCTCCGCACCTGTCAGGTCGCGCAGCGGTCGCGTGATGATGAGTGCTGCTGCGTCGTTGGGGATATCGCCGTTGGCCATCGCGATCTGGCTGATGTTGAGCGTGTCGGTCAGCAGGCCGCTTTCGCGAATGCCGTTGTTGATGCCGGCGATGCCTTCCGCCGTGGTATCAAATGCATCGCGCTCGTCTGCCCCGGTGGCGAAATAAATCTTGATGGTGCCGGCAATCAGCATGCGCGAAATGGCCTGCGTGACATCGCGTTCCTGGCTTTCGCCACGCGGCACACGTGACACGGTTGTCATATCGATTTCACCGGCGGCGTCCAGATAGCTGATGTACAACTGGCCATCTTCCTGCACCCCAAAGCGACCGGCCATCGCCGGATTCTGCTCCGGGTCGATATAGTCGCGCTCGATCAGGCCATTGGTTGCCGTTGTATACAGCCGGAAAAATTGATCGTCCAGCTCGCGCGCGGCCAGATTGCGCGCTGTATAGAAGCCGGTCAGCCGGATCGGCCGACTGACGCGGCGCAGCACGTTCAGCGTTTCCTGGCTGAGTGTGAAGCTCTGGTTCTGCGTGACATCCAGCGTGAGCGCGGCGGATTGCAGCAGCATGTAGGTCAGCGTGACGATGCCGATCAGCAGCGCGGTCGAGACGATGGTCACGGTGCCGTAGCGCACGCGCTTGCCAGTGATCGTCTCGCGGAATTCCCTGGGCGTGAGCCCTGCCCACAGCGCGATGCCCAGCCCGCCGATGATGATTGCGATGAGGGCATAATTGGCGGAGGCGCCGCTGCGCCACACCATCCCGATTGCGCCCGTGATCAGCCCGGTGATGCCAACGAAGCTGGCAATCTGCGCGGCGCGCCCACGCGTGAGTACATAGCCCGATTTCTGCGTCATTCAGCGCCACCGATTCGATTCTAGGATGCGCATGGTCAGAAACAGCATGATGACGATCACCCCTGCATAGAAAGCGGCATCCTCTGCGCGAAACAGCCCGGCGGCAAACGAGGTGCTGTAGTGTGCTTCCAGCGAAAGCGAACGCATGATTTCGGAAAGCTGGATGTTTCCGATGATGCCGCCGACGCCATCGCCCACATACAGAATCAACAAGGTGAGCAGGCTGCTGAAGGCGGAAACGATCTGATTCTCGGTCAGCGCCGAGAACATCATGCCGATAGATATGACAGTCCCGCTATATAGCCATATACCGATATAGGCCAAGATCGTATGTCCGATGTCCTGGGGCGCATAAGTGGCCAGGATAGCCTGATACACCAGCGTGATGCCCAGCAGAATCGTCACGTAGGCCCAGGCTGCCATGAACTTCGCCACGACAATGCTGGCCTCGCTCACGGGTGCAGTCAGCAGCAGCTCGACCGTGCCTTCGCGTTTCTCCTCGGCAAACAGCCGCATCGTGAACAGCGGGGCGAAAAAAACCAGCATATACGAGACCAGGCTGGGAATCGTCGCCGGATTAATCGGGATGCGGCGCACGGCGGCCACCTGAAATTCCTGAGAGAAAAACACGCCTGTGAACAGCATGAACCCTGCTGCGATGATATACGCGGTGGGCGTGACAAAAAATGAGGCGAACTCGCGCCGGAAAATCGTCCACGTCACGGTCATGATTTTTTCTGTCCCTGAGGGTTGTCAGCGGCAGACTGCACGGCACGCAGGAACACATCCTCCAGCGAGCTTTTCACCTGTTTCATCTCCAGTAGTTCACCGCCCGCCGCGACAATCGCTCCGGAAATATCCCCGCGCACATCGCGTGAGCCATCGGTCTCGACGGAGAAATGGGCATCCCGCCGCTTCACGGATGCCACGCCGGGGATGGCCCGCAGCACTTCCAGCACCCGTTCGGGCGCCAGCCTGCCCACCTCGAGGGTGAACGAATTGGCGCGCACCTGCTTTTCGAGCGCGTCTGGCGTGCCCTGGGCGACGATCCTGCCTTTGTCGATGATGACCACGCGGTCGCAGATTTCTTCGGCCTCGCTGAGGATGTGCGTGCTGAACAGCACCGTATGCGACTTGCGCAGGTCGCGCACGGCCTGGCGCACCTCGATCACCTGCTGCGGGTCGATGCCGATGGTAGGTTCGTCCAGGATAATCACCGGTGGGTCGTGCACGAGTGCCTGGGCCAGCCCCAGCCGCTGGCGCAGCCCTTTGGAAAGCTGGCGCACCAGTTTGTCGCGCCTGCCCAGCAGGTCGAAGCGCTTCAGCACGTCGACGGTGCGGTCGCGCGGGGCTTTTACCTGGCGCAGTTGTGCCCAGAACAGGATGTAGCCAAACACGGTCATATCCTGATAGAGCGGCACGCGTTCCGGCAGATAGCCCACGCGGCGGCGCGCCTCCATCGAATCTTCCACGATGTCGTACTTGCCGATTTTCGCGCTGCCGCTGGTGGGCGGCAGGAAGCCGGTCAGCATGCGCATGGTGGTGGTTTTGCCAGCGCCATTAGGCCCCAGCAGGCCGACGATTTCGCCGGATGCCGCTTTAAAGCTGATGTGATCGACAGCGATCACTTCCCCGTACAGACGGGTGAGAGATTTAACTTCAATCACGGGAATGCCCCAGTTATGTCACACAGATCTGCACTCAATGCGTACTGAACAGGGTAACGCGTGTGGGCAAACGGCGTCAAGCACAAGCGCAGAAACCCGCACAATTTCTGCATGGTTATGCAGACCATCTGCCGTTGACACACCGCGTGTTTTTCGCTACAGTATCGGCGTTATCTTGCAGGACTTCGACAAGGTTGTCATGTCCATGACTTGCGTTGTGATTTCTATCCCGCGTCGTCGCAGCCGTCGCCCTATGATCCGTGAGGTCATTGAGGGATTTTTGCGTTAACGACAGCGGCGTGCAAGTGGGACGCCCGGATTCGCCAGCAAATCCCCTGACCTCACCTGATGAGGCGGGGGATTTTTATTTCGGAAGGTATGGTCAATGACACAGGTGCAGTACAGAGTTGGGGTATACGGCGGGTCTGGCTACGCGGGGCAGGACCTGGTGGAAATTCTCTCGCGGCATCCGGCGGTGGAAATCGTATTTGCGACTTCCAGTACCTACGCGGGTCAGCCCGTCCCGTTCGCAGACGGCCTGTCCTATGTCACTCCGGACAAGGCGGACCTGATCGAGCTGGATGTGGCGTTCCTGGCGCTGCCGCACGGCGTGAGCGCGAAGATGGCCAAGCAGTGTCTTGAGGCAGGCGTGCGCGTGATCGACCTGTCGGCGGACCTGCGGCTGGATACGGCCGAAAGCTACAAGAAATGGTATGAGCACGACCATCCGTTTCCGGAGCTGCTCGATACCCCGTATGGCCTGCCTGAGATTAACCGTGAAAAGCTGGCAGGCGTGCCGGCCATTGCAGCGCCGGGCTGCTATCCCACCACGACGATCCTGGGCCTGATGCCGCTGCTGAAGGCTGGCTGGCTGAAGCCCGGCGCGCCGATCATCGTCGATGCCAAGTCGGGCGTGTCCGGTGCCGGGCGCGAGCCGAAGCCCAACCTCCAGTTTGTCGAGGTGTACAGCAATTTTTCCCCATATAATCCCGGCCGTGTACATCGTCACGTAGGCGAAATCGAACAGGAAATCCACAAGCTGGACGCGCACGCGGGCATGCTGATTTTCACGCCACATCTGCTGCCGGTTGATCGCGGGCTGATGAGCAGCATTTACGTCACGCTGAAGGAAGGCGTTGATGCCTTTGAGGCACAGGCGCTGTATGCCGAGACGTATCAGGCCGAGCCGCTGGTGAAAGTGCTGCCGAAAGGCCAGCAGGCCACGCTGAAGCACGTGGTGCGGAGCAATGGCGCAGCGATCAGCCTGACGCCGATTACGCCGGAATACCTGCATATCACCAGCGTGACCGACAATCTGCGCAAGGGCGCCAGCGGCCAGGCGGTGCAGTGCATGAACATTATGCTGGGCCTGCCTGAATTTACGGCGCTGCTGTGAGGGATGCACAACCGATGACCTCTCCGATTCTTATCAAGATCAGCGGGCACGAGTTGGACGATGAAGCCGTGCTGACACAGTTTGCCAGCGTGGTCAAGGCGCTGTCGGTGCCCGCCGTCATCGTGCACGGCGGTGGCAAAGAGATTTCCCAGCTTCAGGAGCGCATGGGTATTCAGCCGCGCTATGTGCAGGGCATCCGCGTGACCGATGCCGACTCGCTGCAACTGGTGGAGATGGTACTGGCCGGCGCCGTGAACAAGCGACTGGTGCGCACGCTGCTGAATGCAGGCGTACGGGCGCTCGGCCTCAGCGGTGTGGATGCGGGCCTGGCGCGTGCGCGCACGATCACGGTTGATGGCCAGGATATGGGCTTCACCGGCGAGATTGAGTCGGTCGATGCCAGCATCCTGACGGACCTGCTGGGCCTGGGCGTGGTGCCGGTGGTCGCGCCCATCTGCGGAGGAACAGCGCATAATTTCAACGTCAATGCGGATATCGTGGCTGGCGCGCTGGCCGCCGCGTTGGATGCCGATCGCATCGTGTTTCTGTCGAACGTGCCCGGCGTGCTGAAGGATGGCGCGCTGCTGCCTTCTCTGACGCCTGCGCAGGTGGAATCTATGATTGCTGACGGGACAATTTTCGGGGGCATGATCCCCAAAGTGACGACGGCGCTGCGCGCGCTGCAGGATGGCGTCAACCAGGCGGTCATCACCAATCTGGCCGGCCTGGAAGCGGGCACAGGCACAGTATTTCACAGCTGAAGATGCGTTTTGACGACGGATGTTTGAGGGAAGGGCAGAGCACACGTGGTGAACACAGCACAATCGATTATCGAGCTGGAAAATGACAATCTCGTGCAGACCTACAAGCGTCCGCCATTTGTGCTGACGCATGGCGATGGCGTGACACTGTACGACGAATCGGGCAAGGCCTACACCGACTGGGTGGCGGGTATCGCGGTCAATGCGCTGGGCTATAACGATGCCGGTTTGCAGGCCGCCATCCAGAAAGCCAGCATAGGGCTGATTCATACCAGCAACCTGTATTACACCGCGCCACAGGCAGAACTGGCCGCCGCCCTGGTGGAAAAATCGTTTGCCGACCGCGTATTTTTCAGCAACAGCGGCACCGAGGCCAACGAAGGCGCGATCAAGTTTGCGCGCAAAGTCGCCTATGACTCTGGCGCGCCGGACAAGACGCAGATTGTCGCGTTCAGCCACGCGTTCCACGGCCGCACGATGGGCTCGCTGGCGATGACGCCGAAAGACAAGTATCAGGTGCCGTTTCGCCCGCTGATGAGCGATGTGGTGATCGCGGAATATAACGATATCGCGTCGGCGGATGCGGCCATTACCGAGCGCACGTGCGCGGTATTCATCGAGCCGGTGCAGGGCGAAGGCGGCATTCACCCGGCGACGGATGAATTCCTTCAGTTTCTGCGGGGGAAGTGTGATGCCGTGGGGGCGCTGCTGGTATTTGACGAGGTGCAGTGTGGCATGGGGCGCACCGGCACGCTGTGGTCGAATGAGCCAAGCGGCGTAAATCCGGACATCATGACGCTGGCCAAGCCGCTGGCGGGTGGCATGCCGATTGGTGCGATCCTGACGACCGAAAAAGTGGCCGCGCATATTCAGCCTGGCGACCATGGCACGACGTTTGGCGGCGGGCCTTTCATCACAGGCGTGGCGAAATATGTGCTCGACCGCGTGAGCGAACCCGCCTTCCTGGCGCACGTGCGCGAGACGGGTGAGTATTTGCAGGAGCGCCTGAGCGAAATCAACAGTCCGCTGGTGGTCGAAGTGCGCGGTCGCGGCCTGATGGTGGGCATGGAGCTAAACGTGGACGTTGGGCCGGTCATCGAGGCAGGCTATCAGCATGGCCTGCTGATGGTGAACGCCGGGCCGAACGTGATCCGGTTTGTGCCGCCGCTGACAATTGGCAAGCCTGAGGTCGACGAACTGGTTGAAAAACTGACGATAATCCTGGCAGGGATGGGGGAAAAGCCGTGACGAATGTTTCGCAGACGATTGAACAGGTGGCCGGATTTCGTGTCGCGGGTGTGGCTGCCGGGCTGAAGGCCAGCGGGGCCGAAGATATGTCGCTGATCGTGAGCGACAGGCCGTGCGCTGCTGCCGCCGTATTCACCACCAACCTGATGAAGGCCGCACCGGTGCTGCTGGACATGGAGCGCATGGCTGAGAGCGCGGGGGATATCCGCGCCGTGACGGTGAATACCCGCTGCGCCAATGCCTGCACGGGTGAGCAGGGGCTGGCCAATGCCCGCGAAATGTCGCGCCTGACGGCCGATGCCCTCGGCATCTCGGAGTCGAGCGTGCTGGTGATGAGCACCGGTGTGATCGGCACGCATCTGCAAATGGACAAGATCGCACATGGCATCAATCTGGCCGTGAATGCGCTGGGCGATGACTGGGCCGCAGCTGCGCGCGGCATCATGACCACTGACACGCGTCCGAAGTCTGCCAGCGCGCGCATCGAGACGCCCGAAGGTGTGATTACGATCGCGGGTATCACCAAAGGGTCGGGCATGATCGCCCCGAACATGGCGACCATGCTGGGCGTGATCGTCACAGATGCGGTGCTGACCCCGGCGCAGGCGTCCGATGCGCTCAAGGCCGCCAACGACATTAGCTTCAACCGCATCGTCGTCGATGGCGACATGAGCACCAATGACACGGTCATCCTGCTGGCCAACGGCGCGTCGGGCATCGCGGTGCATCCGAACCACGCCAGGCAATTTGACGAGGCCTTCCGTGCCGTCGCGCTGAGCCTGGCGATGGCGATTGTGCGCGATGGCGAAGGCGCTACCAAGTTTATTTCGCTGGAGGTGACCGGCGCGGCGGATGATGCCAGCGCCAAAGTGATCGCCAACACGATCGCGACTTCTCCGCTGGTCAAGACAGCATTTTATGGCGGTGATGCCAACTGGGGGCGCATCGTTGCCGCTGCCGGGCGTGCCAATGTGCCGTTTGACCCGGACGCGGTCACGCTGACGATGGCGGCGGGCCTGGCGCCCGGGGCGGAGGATAGTCTGCTGCTGTTTGAAAACGGCATGCCGACCGCCTACAACGAGGCGACGGCGACAGAAATCGTCAAGGCCAGCGAGGTCACCGTCACGCTGGCCGTGGGCAGCGGCCCCGGCAGTGCGATTGTTTACACATGCGACCTCAGCCACGATTATGTATCGATCAACGGCAGTTATCGCAGCTAGAGGGGCGTGACACCCTCTGCCTGAATACAACCTCACCCCAAAACCCTGACGGGTTTTTGCCCCTCTCCACAACGTGGAGAGGGGCGGTTGAGCGGAGCGAAACGGGGTGAGGTGGCACGAAAGATCCGAAATCGAGATACCTACCAACACAGTGGGGCACCGGCCTCGCTTCTGAAAGGGACATAATGCAGGCAGCACTTGCGCTTGAAGACGGCATGATCTTCACCGGAGAGGGGTTTGGCGCCACCGGCGTGCAAACGGGTGAAGTCGTGTTTAATACCTCGATGACCGGGTATCAGGAAATCCTGACCGACCCCAGCTATCACCGCCAGATCGTGGTGATGACCGTGCCCCATGTGGGCAATACCGGCATCAACCCGGAAGACGTGGAGTCCGACCGCGTGTGGGTGTCTGGCTTTGTGGTGCGTTCGCTTAGCCCGGTGGTCAGCAACTGGCGTAGCCAGCTCGATCTGGATGGCTATCTGCGCGAACAGGGCGTGATTGGCCTGTCGGAAGTGACCACCCGCATGCTGGTGCGCCATCTGCGCACGCGCGGCGTGATGCGCGCCGCCATCGCCCACGGCGAAGCCGCCCATGACACGACCGCGCTGGTGAAGCTGGCGCGTTCCGCCCCGGATATGTCTGGCGCGAACCTGGTGGATGAGGTAACCTGCCCGGAGCCGTATCACTGGACACAGGCCAGCGACCCGGCCTGGTATCGCACCCATGCTTATGACCCGGCGGGCCCGCTGGTGGTGGCCTACGACACCGGCATCAAGCGCAATATCCTCAAGATGCTGACCGACCGCGGCCTGCGCGTGACGGTCGTGCCGGCATCCACCCCCGCCAAAGAAGTGCTCAAGATGAAGCCTCAGGGGATTTTCCTCAGCAATGGGCCGGGCGATCCGGCCGCAGTGACGGGCATGATTACCAATACGCAGCAGTTGCTGGGCAAGGTGCCGGTCTTTGGCATCTGCCTCGGACATCAGATTCTCGCGCTGGCGCTGGGTGGCAAGACCGAAAAAATGCGCTTCGGCCATCGCGGGGGCAATCAGCCGGTCAAAAATCTATTGACGGGTGAAGTGGAAATCAGCTCGCACAATCATGGCTTCGCCGTGACCGCCGACAGCAATTTGCAGGGCGCGGAAATTACGCACATTAACCTGAACGACAACACGATCGAGGGCCTGCGCCACGAGGGGCTGGGCGCGTTCAGCGTGCAGTACCACCCGGAGGCCTCGCCCGGCCCACACGACTCACTGTATCTGTTCGATGAATTTGTCAGCCGGGTTAAAAAGAGTTTCTCGGCTAAACTGTTAGAGTAGAGAGAATCTAACATCAGACAAACTGGGAGCAATGAAGCATATGGCTGGAAAAGGACGCCGCTCGTCCAAGATCTTTATCAGTTATAAGAGTGCAGATCGGCCAATAGTTGAGCAGATAGCAAGCCTCTTGCGGCGTCTTTATTCCGAACAAGGTGTTTGGTTTGACAAAGAACTGATTGGCGGACAAAAGTGGTGGAATGAGATCGTACGACAAATTGCGTCGCGTGATACGTTTATCTATCTCATATCACGGGAAGCGATCGAATCCATTTATTGTCGCATGGAACTTACTGAGGCATGGTTGAGAGGCAAACATATAGTTCCATTAAAAATCCGAAATGCTGTAGTTCCACCAGTCATTGCAAGCTCTTTTCAGACCATAGAAATCAGCGATTTTCAGCCATCGGCCAAAGACATTGTGGAAATTATTGCAAGCATCTTTGAGCCTTCATCACAAGACGCTGCTCCACCTACTTCGATCTGGAAGTCTCGTAACGTTAAGCCGATTGAACATAATTGTCTTCGAATCAACATGGAAGTCTCATCGCATATTGAACCGACGCATATCAATCGATCTGTATGTAATACGGGTATTTTTTTAATTCGTGGGGATGAAATAAGTATTCATGCCAGCGGAAGAATAACGATTGATTCGGGTCAAACTTTTATGCAACCAGATGGTCGATACTTGGATTTGCCGCCAGATGTGGTTCAGTATTTTCAACACCCAGAAGCCTTTTCCGTTAAAGGCCACCCGGCGTTTCCAAACCAGTCAATTGGCGTAATTGGGAGTCTGTTCGGTTGGATTGGTGATGAGGGGCCAGATAATGGGTTTTTCATAGGTCTAAACCATAGGCAAATTGTGCATAGCAGTGGATTTCTGCACTTAGCAATCAATGATTCTAAAGGTGCATACGCTGATAACAGCGGTGTATTTGAAGTAACGGTAGATCTTCGTCATCCACAGGAATAATGAAGGAATATTACACAACATGCCGATTCGTAAAGACCTGCGCACCATCCTGATTATCGGCTCTGGCCCCATCGTCATCGGGCAGGGCAGCGAATTTGACTACAGCGGCGTGCAGGCGTGCAAGGTGCTGCGCAAGTCTGGCTACCGCGTGGTGCTGGTCAATTCCAACCCGGCCACCATCATGACCGACCCTGAATTTGCCGATGCCACCTATGTCGAGCCGCTGACGCCGGAAATCCTGCGCCAGATCATCGAGATCGAGCGGCCGGATGCGCTGCTGCCGACTGTTGGCGGGCAGACCGCGCTCAACCTGGCGAAGTCGCTGGCGGAAAGCGGCGTGCTCAAAGAGTACGGCGTGGAGCTGATCGGTGCTTCGCTGGAAAGTATCGACCTGGCCGAAGACCGCCAGTTGTTCAAGCAGGCGATGCAGGAAGTCGGGCTGGAGTGCCCGCCCAGCGTGATCGTCTCCACCGTGGATGAGGCGCTGGCGGCCGCCCAGCAGGTCGGCTATCCGTGCCTGATTCGCCCGTCGTTTACGCTGGGCGGTTCTGGCGGCGGCGTGGCCTATAACGAGACTGACCTGCGCGACATCAGCGAACGCGGGATCAAGCTCAGCCCAGTTGGCCAGGTGCTGATCGAGATGAGCGTGCTGGGCTGGAAGGAATACGAGCTGGAAGTGATGCGCGACCACAGCGGCAACTTTGTGGTGGTGTGCAGCATCGAGAATATCGACCCGATGGGCGTGCACACCGGCGACAGCATCACTGTGGCGCCCGCGCAAACGCTGACCGACAAAGAGCTGCAGCGCCTGCGCAACATGTCGCGCATCGTGCTGGACCGCATTGGCCTGGCGACCGGCGGCGCGAATGTGCAGTTTGCCATCAATCCTGCCGACGGGCGCGTGTTCGTGATCGAGATGAATCCGCGCGTATCGCGCTCGTCGGCGCTGGCCAGCAAGGCGACCGGCTTCCCGATCGCCAAGATTGCCGCGCTGCTGGCCGTCGGCTGCACGCTGGATGAAATCCCGAACGACATCACGCGCGTGACGCCCGCCAGCTTCGAGCCGTCGCTGGACTACGTCGTGGTCAAGATTCCGCGCTGGGACTTCGCCAAGTTCCCCGGCGCAGACAAGACACTCGGCCCGCAGATGAAAGCGATCGGCGAAGTGATGGCGATCGGCCGCACCTTCCCTGAGGCGCTGCAAAAGGGCATTCGTTCGCTCGATATCGGGATTCACGGCTTTGGCTATCAGGCGACCAATACCGCGCCGGAAGTGTTGAGCGTGCCCACCGCCCAGCGTCTGTTTCAGGTGGCTGGCGCGCTTCAGGCGGGCATGACCCCGGAGCAGATCGAGCAGACGACGAAGTTTGACCCGTGGTGGGTGCGCCAGATGGCCGACATCGTCGCGCTGGGCAAGTCGCTGGTGGAGGGTCGCCATCTGGATGACCTGCTGGTGGACGACTTTATCGCGCTCAAGCAGGCGGGCTACAGCGATCGTCACCTGGCCGAGATGCTGGGTGTGAAAGAAATGGACGTGCGCCTGCGCCGCAAGAGCCTGGGCGTCGTGCCCAGCTATTATCGCGTGGACACCTGCGCGGCTGAATTTGAGGCCCATACGCCTTACCTGTATTCCACCTATGAAGAAGGCGACGAGACCGAGCGCACGCCGCGCAAGAAGGTCATTATCCTCGGCGGCGGGCCCAATCGCATCGGGCAGGGCATCGAATTTGACTACTGCTGCGTGCATGCCTGCTTCGCGCTGAAGAATCTCGGCTACGAAACGATCATGGTCAACTGCAATCCGGAGACGGTGAGCACCGACTACGACACCGCCGACCGTCTGTACTTTGAGCCGCTGACCGTGGAAGATGTGCTCAATATCATCGACAACGAGCGCCCCGATGGCGTGCTGGTGCAGTTTGGCGGGCAAACGCCGCTGAATATCGCGCAGGCGCTGCACGACGCGGGCGCGCCGATCTGGGGCACCAGCGTGGAGACGATCGCGCTGGCCGAAGACCGCGAGAAGTTTCATGCGCTGATGCAGGAGCTGGAGATTCCCCAGCCGCCCGGCGCCATGGCCTACAGCAAGGGCGAAGCAGTGCAGGCCGCGCATCAGGTCGGGTTCCCGGTGCTGGTGCGCCCCAGCTACGTGCTGGGCGGGCGCGGCATGGCGATTGTGTTTGACGATGCCATGCTGAAGAACTGGATCGAGACGGTGCCGATTGCGTGGGGTGAACACCCGGTGCTGATCGACCAGTTCCTCGATGATGCCTTTGAAGTGGACGTGGACGCGCTGTGTGATGGCGAGCATGTCACCATCGGCGGCATCATGCAGCACATCGAGGAGGCGGGCGTGCACAGCGGCGACAGCGCGTGCGTGCTACCCCCGTACAAGATCAGCTACTACCACGTGGAGATTATCCGCGAGTACACCGACCGCATCGGCAAAGCGCTGGGCGTGAAAGGGTTGTTCAACATCCAGTTTGCCATTAAAGATGAAGTGGTTTACGTGCTGGAAGTGAATCCCCGCGCCAGCCGGACGGTGCCGTTTGTCAGCAAGGCCACCAGCTTCCCGCTGGCGCGCTATGCCAGCGAGATTGCCGCCGGGCACACGCTGGCGCAGATCGGTTTCCTGGAAGAACCGCATGTCGATGGCTTCTTCGTCAAGGAGGCTGTGCTGCCATTCCAGAAGTTCCCCGGCGTGGATGCACGACTGGGCCCGGAGATGCGCTCGACCGGCGAGGTGATGGGCCATGCCAGCAGCTTCGGCCATGCCTTCGCCAAGGCGGAGATGGCCGCCAATACGCGCGTGCCGCTGACGGGTACCGTCTTCATCAGCGTCAACCCGTTTGACCGCGGGGCGATTGCCAAAATGGCGCGTGATCTGCATCAGATGGGCTTCACGCTGAAAGCGACCGTAGGCACGGCGGCGTTCCTGCGCGCGCTTAATTTACCTGTCGAGGAAATCCGCAAAGTGAGCGATGGCTCGCCCAATATCGTCGATGCGATTCGTGGCGGCCAGATCGACCTGATCATCAACACGCCGCGCGGCGGCCAGGCGCATTACGATGGCAACCTGATTCGCGGGGCGGCTCATTTGTATGGCGTGCCGATTGTGACCACGATGAGCGCGGCGATGGCCGTCACGCAGGCGATCAAGGCGCTGCGCCTGCGTCCGCTGCGTACGCGCAGCCTGCAAAAGCATCACGAGGTCTAGCGCAGCACTTATTCACCCGACTGCCAGCCTCTGCCCGCGCATCAGCGAAGCGGCAGAGGCTGGCGTGTCATGGCTTTCGGGATGTCGATGCCTAGCTGATGCAGCACCGTCGGCGCCACCTGGAGCAGATGCGCATTATCAATCTGCCTGCCGCGCAGGTTTTCCGGAAGCTGCGGGTCATGCACGATGAACAGGCCGTGCTGGGCATGATTGGCGTCATCGGGGCCGGTGTCGTTTTCGCGCACGTGCACCCGTCCCCAGCCAATCGTGCCGATGCTGCGCCAGGCCAGATCCCCGAAATACACCATCAGGTCCGGCGCGATGCCGTTCACGACTGGATACACGTCTTCCGGTCGGAAGCAGCGCGTGCCAATATGGTTCCCGTCCTCGTCGCCCAGCGCGCTGAACCGCGCCTCGATCTCTGCCAGCAGGGCGGGCACAGCTTCCGGCGCGACGATGCCCTGTGGCTCGCGTCCGTGGATATTCAGGAATAGTCTCCCAAAGTAACCGCCTTCGCCCCACGCTGTCGTGCGCGACCAGTCAATCATGTCAGGCGCCAGGCGCGTCTGCTGGGTGGGAATATCACCTTTCAGCGCCAGATAGCCATTGGCGATCAGCCATTCATTGATGGCGATGCCGCCGTCCATCCTGCGCGCGCCGTGGTCGCTGACAATCCACACGATCGTGTCTTTGTCGAACGATGCGATCAACTGACCAATGCGCGTATCCAGCACGCGATAGTAGTCCAGAATGGCCGAGGCCAGCGGCGAATCGGGGACGTAGTCGCGATGCAGCTCGTCCATGTGCCGCCAGAACGCGTGATGCATGCGGTCCAGCCCGATTTCCACGCTGACAAACAGGTCCCAGTCATTACCGGACGTCGCCAGTTGCGCGATATCAAAATGGACACGCGTCATCGCGCCGATGGATTCGGCCAGCCCGGATTTGTCATCGGTGCGGAATTCCTTCACATCAAACGGATACTCGTTCAGTTGATGTGCCCCTAGATACGCCTCGATCTCATGCTGAAAGGCTAGGGGATAGGCGTAGTCGTGCGCGCCGGGTGGGGTGAGGAAACAGCCGAGCATTTTGCCATTCAGCGGGCGCACCGGATAGGTGCCCGGCACATTCAGCGCGATGCTGGTTTTGCCGTAGTGCGACAGGATGTCCCACAGGCGCGGCTCCAGCACGGCGTCCCCGTTGCTGGTTTTCAGGCCGCCGTAGCTGTGGTCGGCCCGGTTGCGGAAGCCGTAAATGCCCAGCGCGCCGGGGTCCTGCCCGCTCATCATGCACGACCACGCCGGCACAGTGATGGCGGGAATCACGCTTTCCAGCCTGCCCGAAACGCCTTGTGTCCGCAGACGGTCGAACGTGGGCAGGTGGCCAGCATAATGCTCAAACAGCAGCGAGGGTTCCGCGCAGTCCAGGCCAATGATGGCGACGCGACGGCGTTTTTCCTTACGAAACAGCCGCATCATAAACCACGCTTCCGCCGACCAGCGTCTTCTGCACCACAAAATCCTCGTTTAGCAGCACCAGGTCGGCATCGCGGCCGGGCTCCAGGCTGCCCTTTCGGCCAGCAATACCCAGCGCGCGTGCGGCATTCAGGCTGCTCGTCTGCCACACAGTCTCCAGCGGTGCGCCAGTGGCCGCGATGAAATTCTTCAATGCGTTTTCCATGGTGAGGATGCTGCCCGCCAGCGTGCCATCGGGCAGGCGGACGGCGCCATGTTTCACCGTAATAGTGCGGTCGTCAATCGGATAATCTCCATCGGGCAACCCGGCGGCGCGGATCGCGTCTGAAATCAGGATGATGCCATCAGGGCCTTTGGCCTTGTACAGCGCCCGCATCGCGCCCGGATGCACATGGATGTTGTCCGCGATCAGCTCGCACACCAGTTCATCGCACGCCATCGCCGCGCCCACGGTTCCCGGCTCGCGGTGCTGCAAGCCCACCATCGCGTTGAACGTGTGCGTGGTCTGCGTGACGCCGCGCTCGATGGCTTTCAGCATGTCGTCATAGCTGGCCGCCGTATGCGCTGCGCTGACGACCACGCCTCGCCGGACACATTCTTCAATCAGCCAGTGATTGCCCTCTATTTCCGGGGCCAGCGCCATCAGCCGAATGACATTCAGGTTCAGGAATTCAGTCGCCTCGTCAGGCGGGGCAGGGCGCACATGGGCTGGATTCTGCGCGCCAACTTTGCTGACATTGATATACGGCCCTTCCTGATGTACGCCCAGCAGCGCAGCGCCGGGCAGTGCTTCGCCGGACTGCATGGCTGAGGCACACATCAGCAGGGCGGCCTTGATGCGTTCGTAGGTGTCGGTCCAGGTGGTGGCCAGAAAGCCGGTCACGCCGTGCCGCGCATAAAAGCGTGACAGCGCGGGCAGCGTTTCGGCGCGGGCATCCATCACTTCGTGGCCGTCCCCGCCATGCACATGCACGTCGATGAATCCGGGCAGCAGCAATGATTCGTCGGCATCCAGCATGGACTCGGCAGTTGGCATGACGGCCGGATCAAATCCCAGTGCGCGGATGCGTCCATTGTCGCAGTGCAGCCAGCCGTTGGCGATGCCCGCGAAAGGCGTTACGAGCTGCGCGTTGGTGATGAGCAAAGACGTCATTGAAATCCGCCTTTCGTTAGAGAGAACGTTAGTATACCCCGCTGTGCCAGCCAATTCATGGCTGGTTGGTCTGTGGACTCCTATGACCCGCCGGGGTGATAAGCCTCCAGAATTGATCCGCCGACGAACTCGCGCAGCAGCGAGGTGTCTGGAATCTGGGCGCGCTGCTCTGGCGTGAATGGCGTCACCCAGCGCAGGAAAGACAGCAGGCGATTGGCCTCAATGTGCGGCTTGCTGCCCGGTTCCACTTGCAGCAGCAGCGGCTCGGCGATGGCGCGCAGGGCGGCCAGCTCATACGTCAGCGACGAATTGAAGATGTAATCGGCGTTCTCCTGATACGGGAAAATGTACTTTTTTTCGCCTGCCCGCACGCTGGGCCACTGGTTGATCGTCGCCTGCGCATTGTATCCACGCGAGACAGCGTCGCGACAGATGCGGCGCAGCAGGCGCACATCGGTCGTGGCGATGCGGTTGTGTGGGTCGATATTGAGCACGGTCAGCGCCGACACATAAATGCGGAACACGGCGTCCTGGGGCAGCGAGGTCACCAGGCGTGGATTGATGCCGTGGATGCCCTCGATGATCAGGACATGATTCTTCTCAAGCTGTACCGTCGGGCCTTCGCTGCTTTTGCCCATCTTGAAGTTGAACTTCGGCAGCGTGACCTGTTCCTGCGCGATGAGCTGGCTCAGGTGACGGTTGAACAGCGCCAGATTGACTGTCTCCAGGGCTTCAAAATCATAGTTGCCATTGGCATCCCGTGGCGTGAATTCCCGGTCGACGAAATAATTGTCCAGTTCCAGCGTGAATGGCTTCAGGCCAAAGGCGAGCAATTGAATCGCCAGCCGCTTCGAGAAGGTCGTTTTGCCTGAGGATGACGGCCCGGCGATCATCACCAGGCGCAGGCCGCGCTGCTGATAAGCGGTCGTGATCTGCTGTGCGACGCTGGCAATCTGTTGTTCATGAATGGCCTCGGCCACCAGAATCTGCTCCTGCACCTTGCCACTGCGCACGATCTGGTTCAGCTTGCCGATGTCCTCGATGTCGAGTCGCGAGATCAGTTCCTCGGCCCGGTCAAACACGGCACACAGCTTGCCCTGATTATCTACCGTGGCGTTCAGTTCATTGGGCATGTCTGATTGCGGATACTGGAGGATGAAACCGCCGGTCTGCGTGGGCACCAGCCTGAACAGGCTCAGAAAGCCGGTCGAGGGCAGCATATACCCGAAGAAATAATCGCTGTAGCCGCGCAGCGCATACATATTCAGGTCATTGCGCGACCGCTGTTCCAGCAGCCTCAGCTTGGGCGTCACATTGCGCTTGCCATAAATTTCGATGGCCTGCCTGATCGTGACGGTGCTCTTGACGATCGGGTCGTCGGCCTGGACGATTTCTTTCATGCGCGTTTCCAGCGCGACCAGCTCATCCCCGGAGAACGGCAGCCGATTGCGCACGAGGCAGTAGTAGCCGCCATCTGGCACGGCGTAGCTGACATTGATCTGTGCATCCGGATACAGCTCGGCGGCGGCGACGACCAGCAGTAGCACCAGCGTGCGCCGGTATATGCGGCGGCCATCGCCAGACGAGAGCAGGACAGGCGCGATGGTCGCGTCTGATTCCAGTCGATAGCTCAGCTCGCGCAGCTTGTTGTTGATGATCGCGCCCATGAATTCGCTGTCGTAGCTGGCCGGATAAAGCGAGCGATGCGCGCGCAGAAATTCCTGCGCGGTGGTGCCCACCCTGCCTTCCAGCACCTTGCCATCCGGAAAGGTGGCACGAATGTGCGAACGTGCTTTGGACAGCGTGACATGTAGACCGGGTTTGGTGGATTTGCGCATAGTACATAGCCTGAAATGACGGAAATGTTATCCACTATATCTGACATCGGAGGGAGTGTCTATGCTGCGGGAAGCGCCCCGCATCCGGCATGATCTGCTGCTATAATGGGCCTCGTCGCGCGAAGGAGCCTCCATGACCCACTCTTACGACCACTACCTGCAGGAAATTCTCATCCCTTCTGACGCCCTTCAGCAGCGGATAGCCGAGCTTGGCGCCCGGATTTCTGCCGACTACGCCGATTCGCCCGGTCTGATGCTGGTGTGCATCCTGAAAGGCGGCGTGCTGTTTCTGACCGACCTGATGCGCCATATCACGGTGCCCCACGAGATCGACTTTCTGGCTGTATCCAGCTATGGCAAAGGCGCGCGCGAAAGCACGGGCAAGGTTCGCATCGACAAGGACCTGACAAGCGAGTGCGAGGGTAAAGATATCCTGATTGTGGAAGACATCATCGACAGCGGATTTACGCTGAAGTTCGTGAAGCAGCTGCTGCGCGCCCGCCATCCCAACAGCGTCAAAATCGTCACGCTGCTGGACAAGCCTTCCCGCCGCACCCTGGAAATCGCGATTGACTACACCGGTTTCGAGATTGAAGACAAGTTTGTGTTTGGCTATGGCCTCGACCTGGATGAGAAATTCCGCAATCTGCCCTTTGTGGGCGTGGTGCGGAAGGAGGCGCTGATTGAAGAATGAGTTTGAGCGTGAAGCAGTGCTGGTCTGGACGGATGAAATTTTGGCCGTGCAGGAGATCGTGCAGGAACTGCCTGAAGATATCTATATCGTGGGTGGCGCTGTGCGTGACGCCTATCGCCGCGCCCCGATTCACGATCTGGACCTGGCCACCAGCGGCAGCGGCCTGAAAGTGGCGCGGGCGCTGGCCAATCGGCTGGGCGGCGCGTTTTATCCGCTGGACGAGGAACGCGATGTGGGCCGGGCGATCATCCGCATGAATACGCCCACGCTGCAGGGAAATCTGACCATCGATGTATCACGTTTCCGGGTTGGGACCCTGCTCGATGACCTGCGCGACCGCGATTTCACCATCAACGCCATGGCGGTTGATTTCAAGCAGGATGCCCTGAACATCGTCATCGACCCGACCGGCGGGCTGGATGACCTGGCGGCGAAAATCCTGCGGCCATGCTCCCCCGAAGCGCTGACCAACGACCCAATCCGGGCGATGCGCGCGGTGCGCTATGCCATCAGTCTGGGCATGCGCATTAAGTCTGAGTCGTCACAATTGATTATCGCTGCGGCTCCTGGCCTGGCGAATGTCTCACGTGAGCGGGTGCGCGACGAACTGTTCAAAATCCTCTCGCTGGGTAAGCCGCGCACGGCGTTGATTCTGGCTGATCTGCTGGGCGTGATGCGGGCCGCCGTGCCGGATGCTTCCCCGCTGTCTGCTGAGCAGAAGACGCTGATGCAGCGCACGGCAGAGCAGGTCTATCAGTTTGCGCTGGCGGCCAGCCCGAATCGCACTGACGAGACGGCAGCCCGCTTTGGCCTGGGCATGTTTGTGATCGCGCTGGATCGCTTTCGGGCGCCCCTGCACGCCCACTTTAGCCACCTGTGGCCGAATGATCGGGTGCATCGCGCGCTGATGATCCTGATGGTGATGCTGGGGCATTTGTCCAGCGAGCTGGTGGAAGAAAATGCGATGGACCTGCGCCTCAGCCGCGCGGAAATAGATCGCTGGCTGGGCGCGCTGGCCGGGATGGGACTTGTAGCTGGCGTAGCCAAAGACGATGTCCTTGGCGCGCACCGTTTCTGGAAAGCGACAGGCGCCAGCGGCGTGGATGCCATCATCCTGCATTTGTCACGCGTGCTGTGCAACCAGGATATCGACCTCGATCAGGATAACTGGCTGATCGAGCTGGAGCGCGCGCAGTGGCTGTTTCATGCGTACTTCGAGGCATACGACCGCATTGTGGAGCCACCCGTGCTGGTGACAGGCGCAGACCTGATGGCCGCGCTTAAGCTGAAGCAGGGAAAAATTATCGGGGAACTGCTGTCCGCGATTCAGGAAGCGCAGGTAACGGGTGAAGTGGCCAGCCCGGAGGACGCGCTGACGTTCGCGCGCCGGGCGCTGGGCGACGCCTGAGCCAGGCTACTTCAGCTTGCCCACTTCGTGCAGCCGACTCTCGGCTTCGGATATGGGAACCTCGAAATGTTCGCTGATGGCTTTTGCATTTCTGGCCGACGGCGGGAGTGTCATCAGCATCTGATGGGGCATGACGATGGCGCGGGCCAGCCGGCTGATGGCGTCCGGATCGCTGGTGAGCGGGCTGACCTGCATCGCTTTGCCCCATTCGCTGCCCGCGATCAGGCGCGCCAGCACGCGGGTGAGGGACATGCGTGGCTTGTAGGGCACATTCATATTCATGAAGCTGCCCGACACCAGCGAAATATCAACGACTTCCCACATGTTTTCACGGGGATGCTGCAGCATGTATTCAATAGGCACGGGCGGGCTGGTCACATCAAACAGGCCCAGCAAGGCTTCCGCGATCCGCTCCAGGCTCGCCTGATCATTCGACATGAATTACTCCGCTTGTCCGGATGTATGCTCGAGAAACAATAACAGCGTACTGCCATATTTTCTCTGATCGTATAGTGAAAAGTGCCGTAATGTTAGCTCCACCAGTTCGGATGGATCGATCTGGATGATGATGCTGCCTTCCGGCGCCACCCAGCCGGGCTGGTCATCCACCAGCTGCACAGCTTTGAGCCACATGCCGGCATACTGAGGCGGCGCGATGTATACGTAATCGAAGGCCTGATAGGGGACGGCAGACAGGAAGGAAAATGCATCGGCACGGCGCACATCAGCGCGGTCTTCCAGGCGCGTCAGCCTGAGATTCTCTTTGATGGTATCGACCGCTTTTTTCTCCAGATCGAGCAGCGTGGCAGATTTTGCCCCGCGGCTGAGCGCCTCGATGCCCACACTGCCGGTGCCGGAAAACACATCAAGGAAGGCGGTGTCATAGATATCTGGCCCGATGATATTGAACAGCGCTTCTTTCACGCGGTCCATGATAGGCCGGGTGGTATCTCCTGGAACCAGCTTCAACTGGCGCCCGCGGGCAGTGCCTGCAATCACGCGAATCGACATCTCATCACCCCTCTACAGCTTCGCGCACAGCGCGGTAATTGGACAGCGGCGCGATGACGGGCGCGGCACCCCCGCATGACAGAATCAGTCGTCTGCCGGCCGTGCGGTGAATCGCGTCATGCACGACATCGCGGATGGTGGCTGGCGTGCCATTCAGCACGTGCGCTGCCCCAGCCAGCCCGCCACACACTGCACCGCTGATGAGGGTCTTGCCGATATTGAGCTCCGGCTCGGTGTCGCGGTCCGCCCACTGCACGACCTGCACAGGCATCCCGGCAGCAAACTTGAACATGGGCAGATCCCCGCGCAGATTGACGCTGTTGAGCCACCATTTCTGCGGCAGGGCTTCGAGTATTTTCAGGTCAGAAGGCAGCCCGAACGCAGCATACTCGTCTTCGCTGAAGCGGGTAATCGATGCGTGTTCGACGATGTAATGCAGTCCGGCCAGCGGCAGGCGCTTCAATACATCGATCAGGCGCAGGATGTTTTCGGTCAGCGTGTTCAGGGCCGTGCGCAGACGCTCTGGTTCGGTGCGCAGGTGCCGCAGCAGCAGCGTATCACCTGCCATCATCGCAGCGTGGGCCAGCGGGCTGAACACGGCGGCACACACCGGCACGGCGTCACCCAGCCCGCGCGTGACCTGGTCGAGTGTTTCCAGATATCGGCCGCTGCCGCCGCGCAGCGGATCGAGGACGCGCAGCGTCGTCCAGTCAATCGACCGCTGGATGGGGTGCTTGTGCACCGTGCGGACACCATCGGCCCGGCCTTCCCATGCATCCAGCAGACCATAGTCGGTCGCGATAGACGATGCGCATGGCAGGCCGACCAGCACGTCCCAGTCATACGCTCGCTGATACTCGATCAGGGAGCGTGCATGGTCCCCAGCGCGCAGGTCATCTCCCGGGAAATGACGCCACAGCGCGACGGGCGGACGGTCAGTGGCCTCACCCGCGATGGTGCGCTCAAGCCGAGTTCGTTTGTCCATCACGCCGAATTACTTGGCGCGCTGCTTCAGCTCGTCAATGCGCTGGGTCACCATGCGCTGCAGCATCTCGAAGTGGTCGTCACCTTTGTTGCTGGCGAGCTGACGGGTGACTTCCGCGAGGCACTTCTCAAAGGTGGAAAGCGCGCCGCTCATATCGCCAGAAACGCGCTGGGACAGACCGAGACCGTACATCGCGTCAATATTGCTGGATTCAGAGCCGAGCACCTGCGCGAATACACCCTGGGCGCCCTTGTGGTCACCCCTGCGATGCATATCCCATGCTTTGCCGAGCTGGTCTGAATTCACTTCGGTACCGGCCATGTTGATCTCCCTGTTTGTGCAAAGTTACCCGATGATTGTAGTCGGCCGGGGCCAAAATTCAACCCGGTACGCGGATGCCGGACGGGTAATTGTTTCCAGCCCGGTCAACTAGTGTAACAGATGTGCCGTCTGTACAGCGTGCGGATTCACAGGTGATTATTTCGATGAACAAGTCACCTGCCGGTTCTCCCTCCACCTCCAGCACATGCGTATCTCGAATGAGCCTGCCTGTGGGCCACTGCTGGCTGGGCAGCCCGCCAATCAGCGAGATGGGACCACGTTCGAGGGGCGCGCCAGTAACCGGGTCGATACGCGAAAGGCGCACGCCGTAGCTGGCTTCCACAAAGCGCGCGATGCGCCAGTACAGCACGACCTGTTCGCTGGAACCAGGAACCAGCGGCCCGCGTTCGATCGAAACCAGTTCGATGCCGTTTTCTGTACGGACGGGTGCTGATGTCAGATAGCCTGTGGTTACCGCTGGGAAGGGCATGAACGTTGCCGACAGCGCAGGCCCGCTGTACAGCGTGAGGACGGCCAGCGCCACCGCGGGCAAAACTGCGGCGATATCGCGTAGTGATAATGCAGGTGCGTCGTTAAGGTGTAAGGGTGTGGGCTGCTCCTGTGGCCTGAGGACGACCAGCGCCAGTACGGCAGTGACGACGACGCCACCCCAGGTGAGGATCCAGGCGAGCATACGCGTAGGCGTGGGGCCCAGGCCTACATATAATTCTCCGCTGGCACCCTGAAGCTGAATCTGTATGAAGCCATCGGCATCCGGCGTAATTTCGATGGGCTGACCGTTGATGGTGGCCGCCCAGCCGGGAAAATAACCCGTCAGGATGCGCAATGGGCGATCGGACTGGTTGAAAATCTGGAAGCGGTCGCCGTGCGATTCGTGGGCGATCAGGCCGACATCAATGCCAGTCGTTTCGCCCAGCGCGACTTTCAGGATGCTGCCCGAACTGTAGCTGTCCAGCAGCGACGGAATGGCGCCGTAATCGGGCGTGATGTTCGATGGCAGCGATTGCCGGGAGGGCAGCACAGCTTCGCCCAGGCCGCGCCGCTGATAGTCAATTTCGCTGCGCTGGGAATAGTCCCCCGGCAGGCTGGGCCAGCGCGCGGCAATCAGCACAGGCGCCCCAGCCAGCACGATCACGCCCAGCACGACGGCCATCTGGCGCGGGCCGGGCATCATGCTGGGCATGAGTGCCCCGGCGCACAGGGCCAGTGCCAGCGCGGTGACTGCATTCCACGTGTCGACCTCCGGTGTGGACCAGGCGGCCAGCGCACAGACCAGCCCTGCCAGCCCAAATATCACCACAGTGCGAATGTGTGCCATGCGCCGGGCGGCGGCGATGGCGACGCCCGCCAGCACGAGCATTCCGCCCAGCCCGATGCTTTCAATCAGCGGCGGATTGGCCAGCCACGGGCTGATGACAGGGAACGGATGCAGCAGATCGGTGATCTGCGCGGCCCACGGACGCTGGGCTGCGCTGTCCCACCAGGACACGGCGGAGGCCTCCAGTGCTGCGGGCAGCCAGTAGCACGCGGCTGCACACAGCCCCAGCACGACCGCCGTCATGGCCTCTGGCAGTTGTGCTCGCTCCCATGACGGGCGCGGATTGTTCAGCGCGCGGCACACGAATAGTCCTGCGGCTGCCGGCAGCGCGACGGGCAGGGTGAACATCAGCCCCGCTGTGGACAGCATGACGAACACAAATGCCCTGCGCGGCCGGCCGGGTCGCAGCATGATTTCCACGGAAAGCAGCCACACGGGCATCAGGCAGGCAGCCAGAAATACGGGAATCTCGCCGGAGACATACAGTGCTGCCAGGCCGATCATCGGGGTATAGCTCCACATCAGCGCGCTGACAGCCCCGGCGCGAAATCCCCACAACAGCGTGGCATAGCGATACACAGAAATTGCGCTGACGACCTGTGCGATCAGCACGGTGAGCTTGATGGCGACTTCCGGGCTGTCGGTCAGCGTGACCTGAATCAGTCCGGGCAGCAGCGATGGCAGGGGAGGGGTGAAGCTGGGCAGTGGCGACCCAAACCCTGAGACAGCGTTGGCCGACCAGCGCGGATACAGGCGGCCTTCGCGCAGCGACTGTGCGCTGTTTTCGACCTGAAAGGCATAATGATCGAGCTGGCTGTTGCCCGGAAAACCTGTTTGCAGCAGCAGTGGCAGTAGAGGCAGGAGGCACAGCGCGAGAATCAGCCATCCTGCGCGGTCTGGCCTGCGACGGGCGCGCTGAATCCACAGCGGGGCGCGAGCTGCGGATTCAGGGATGCCGGTGCGCAAAGCAAGACCTGTGTTCATAGCCTGTATTGTACGTGTACCATGCTTGAAGTGCATATGTTGTCCTGATATGCTAGGGACACGACTGAATGAAAGAGTGCTCATTTGGCATATCTCATCCGCGCCGCATCTTCAGGCGATCTGCCGGTTCTGTGCGAGCTGTGGTACGAACACAAAACACTTCTGGCTGGTGACCCTCGTTTTGCGCTGTCCCCGACTGCGCGTCAGGATTGGATGGATGCCGCTGTAGGCTGGCTGGCGCGCCCGGATTTACGGTTTGCGGCGGCATATGATGCGGACAACACACCGGTCGCTTACTGTCTGACGCGCATCGAGCCGACGCCGGGCATGGCGTCACGCGCGCTGGGTGTGATTTTTGACGCCGCTGCAGACAGTCACAATTATCATGGCGGCGTGATGCGCGATCTGGTGGCGGATGCCCGCAAGTGGCTGGCTGCACAGCAGATCGATCAGTTAACAGCACTGGTGCCGCGGCTGGCGACCGCCGATCAGGCATTCTGGCGGGGGCTTGGCGCCTCTGATTGGACACAATGGTTATGGCTGAAATCATAGTACGACAGGCACGCGCCGAAGATGCGGAAGCGATCGCACGCCTGTGGACGGAACTGGTGGAGTATCACAGCGCGCTTGATGCGACCCTGCCGAAGGCATCGCCGCTGGGCGCGGTGCAGTATGCCCGCCGCACGGAAGACCAGATGCGCAATCCGTCTGCGCGGGTGTTGGTGGCCGAAGATACAGACAATCACCGCCTGGTGGGCTATGTCATGGGCGTCGTGGTAGACCTGATGCCGGATATTTTCACGCAGGAGCCGAGCGGTTTCCTGGCGGATATCTATGTGGCGGCCGACTATCGCCAGGCCGGGGTGGGGCGCGCGCTGGTCAATGCGCTGGCCGACTGGTTCCGCGAACGCGGGCTGCATTTCTTTGAATGGCATGTTGCCGCACAGAATCAGGTGGGTATCGACTTCTGGCACGCCATGAACGGCCGGCAGGTGATGATTCGCATGCGGTCTGAACTGTAATCAGGATTGAGGGAAGCATGACAGAACTCATTTATCACCATGATGCCACGGTACGCGAATTTAATGCCGTGGTGACCGCCGTGCATCCCGAACAGAATGGGTTATCGCTCGACCGCACGGCCTTTTATGGCGGTGGCGGGGGCCAGCCGCATGACCTGGGGACGATCCGCTGGGGCGATACACAGGTGCCGCTGGTGAAGATCGAACGTGGCAACGTTCACGTGCTGCCCGTCGATGTGCCTCTGCCGGATGTGGGGCAGGCTGTGCATGGCGTCGTCGATTGGGACAGGCGCTATAAGCTGATGCGCACGCACACGGCGATGCACATTCTGTGCGGCGTCGTCTGGCGCGACTATGGCGCCAGCGTGACAGGCGGCAGTATGGACCCTTTGAGCGGGCGCATGGACTTTGAATTTGAGCGCCTGCAAAAGGAACTCGTGTCTGAAATTGAAGCAAAGATCAATGCGGAAGTCGCCGCCGAGCGTGACGTGCGTGTGCTTATCCTGCCGCGCGACGAAGCGTTTCAGATTCCCGATCTGATCCGCACAAAGATTAACCTTCTGCCGGAGGGCATCCAGGAAGTGCGCACGGTCGAAATCGTCGGTCTGGATTTACAGGCTGACGGCGGTACCCATGTGGCGAATACGCGCGAAGTGGGCCGCCTGCGCATCACCGATTACAAAAGCAAGGGCGGCATCAACAAGCGCCTGTACATAGAGCTGGAATAGCCGATGTTTGCACGCGCATTCGAACGTTTTTCGCTTTTTCTGGGCCCGGCACGTCTGCGGGCGCTGTTCATACTGATTGCGGCGACCGGCCTGACCAGCCTGATACTCAACGTCATCGTCGATGATTTTGCCTGGGTGGCACCCGTGCAGACGGTGCTGGCTTTGGGCACGGTCATCGGTGCGCTCATCATCATCGGCGGGCGCATGGACCCAGTCGACAGACGGCGCTGGATCGTCATTCTGATTCCGGCGTTTGGGGCGGTGCTGCTGGCATTGTTCGCGCCGCAGGAGTTCCGCATCGCGCTGCTGGGCGGTGCGCTGGGCTGGCTGATTGCTGCGTCGCTGCTGATGCGCGGGCGCACACCAACCGGCTATAAAACGGCTGTGCGCGCCCTGCGTAAGGGGGACCTGGAGACGGCCGTCAAAAGCATGGATGAAGTCATCAGGGAAGAACCTGAGGACTCCAATCACTATCGTTTCCGTGCTGAGCTGCTGCGACTGTGGGGCAAGCTGGACCGTGCGCGCCGCGATTATGCCCGGATGGCGGAGCTGCTGCCTGACAGCGCAGTCGCCTATAACGGCCTGGCCGAAGTCGATCTTCAGTCGGGAAATTTTGAGCGTGCACATGCGTCTGCCCTGAAGGCGGTCGAGCTGGCCCCGGGTGAGTGGGTCGCGCTCTATAACCTCGGCATGATTGAGGACCGCATGGGCCGCTCCGAAGCGGTCGTGGACAGCCTGATGAAAGCGGCTGCCATGAAGATTCCGGATGCGCGCCATCGCGTCCTGATCTGCCTGTATCTGGCGCGGGCGCATGCCCGGCTGGGTGAGGCCGATAAAGCAGCAGCGGCCGTGATGGAAATCAAAAAGCAGCGCGCCGGTCTGGCTGAATGGCAGAAGATCCTCCAGTCTGAACAGGCGGAAGTGCTGCGCAACATGCTGGGCGAGGATATCGCGCTGGCCCAGCAGCTTGTGGACGGCGATGCCACAGTTGAAACCCTGGGGACAGCCTGACCGATGCGCAGACTGATCCTGATTGTCGCCTATGCCGCGGTCATCGTCGCCTTCGTGGGCATCTTTATTTTCGTCGGCGGCATCGTCGCAGAGTTCCTGTCGTCTGACCGCTCGATGGATCTCGATGGCCTGTCGCCTGCCGTGGCGGTCGCGCTGTTGGGGCTGTGCCTGTCGGCCGTGATGTTCGTGGTGGCCTTCACGATTGTCGGGATCCTGCTGGCCCGTCAGACGCGCGCGTCTGGCTCCGGCTATGGCGATGCTTATCGCCTGATCGAGCAATTGAAGTTCCGTGAGGCGATTCCCCATCTGGAGCGATCGATTCAGGAAGGTAAGGAAACCAGCGAAGTGCTGATGCTGCTCACCAGCGCGTATGGCTACTCCGGCCAGCTGGCACGCGCCCAGGCTACCGCTGACCGCGCTGTGCAGCTTTTTCCGGAAGACCCTGATGCCTATGTCACGCTTGCCAACGGCTATCGTATGCAGGCGGCTTACGATGAGGCAGCACGTGCCTTGCAGCGTGCTTCAGAGCTGACGCCGGACCAGCCGATTATCTGGGCCGAACTGGGATTCGTGCAGCGTCATGCTGGCGACGAATCAGGATCAATCAAGTCGTTTGAGCGGGCGGCGACCCATGCCATGCCCGCCAGTTATGCCGTGCGAGTGTTCTATCATCTGGCAAAGGCGGCCGAGCGCGAGGGGCGCACCCGCGATGCTGTGCGTGCCACCGCCAAAATGATGAGCGCGCGCGATGGACTGGCTGGCTGGAAACACAGCCTGCGCGCCCTGCAGGGCACGGCCTATGGACAGGCGCTGAAGTATGAGCTGATGCAGATTGAACAGGCGATTGTGGACGCAGACGCCGGTAACCTGGGATGATTGCACCATGCTGCAGATGATCCTGAAAGTCGCCCGAGATTTCCCGACTTTTGAACGACCAGTGCGGCTGGCGCTCATCATCGGCGTGCTGCTGCTGGTCGTGACCGGCGCGTTTGTATTCATCCTGCCTCAGGAGACGCGCCTCGCGGCCTGTTTCGGTGCGCTGGGCCTGACGGTGGTCATGCAGATCGCCGTGCTATACGCCTACCGCAATATGGTCACGCCGCTGGGGCGCGCCCAGCGTGATTATCTGGCCGGGCGCTATCAGGATGTGGTGGATGTCCTTGTGCCGCTTCGTGAAACCGACACTCTGGATGCCAAAGGCCTGACCCTGCTGGGAAATACATTCCGCCAGCTGGGCGACTTGCCGGCCAGCAGCGCTGTTTTGTATGAGGCTCTGAACAAATCCCCCCAACATCATTTCGCGTTGTATGCAATTGGGCGTACACTGCTATCAGAGGGTGATTACGCTTCTGCCGCGGGGCAGTTTAGCCTTGCCCTGGAAAATGGGTCGCCAGACGGGGTGTATCTCGACCTGGCTGAGGCGCAGTGGCGTGCAGGCGACAGCGAGGCCGCGCTTGTTTCCCTCGCGAGGGTCCCGTTGGCAGAAACGCAGGCTGAACCAGTGCGCGCCTGGATGCTGGGGCTGCTTCAGCTGAAACTGCTGAAGCAATCGCCTGACGCGGGTGGCCTTGACGGAGATGCCGACTGGCAGGGCGTGGCGGATCGGCTTGCGCATACGCCCTATGGGCAGGCGCTATTACACGATATCGATGACATGCGGAGAGCACGCACACTATGACTCAAGCAAGGATACGAACCAGGCAAGGCTCACCAGTGATTCGCATCGGCTTGCTGGCGGGCGGCATCGGGGTGCTAATGGTGGTGGTCGGTGTGTTGATTTTTCTGAGCGATCAGCAGGCCCGGCGCAGCCCCTTCACCCCGGCGGTCTATCCCGGCCTGTCGGAATGGGGTATGAACGATGTGCAGTCAAATTCGCGCACCGTATTTTACCGGGGAGCCGATATTGCCCCCGACGCTGTGGCGGAGTTTTATAACCAGCAGCTTCGTAATCATTATGGGGATGCCGAAGAACAATGCGTGCGCGTCCCTGCGACTGGTGAATATCCGGTCAATCCCAATAATCCGTTTGCCATCCCGTATCAGTTCAAGTGCATGTTTGACAATTCCGGATTCAATGCCACCCAGTACACGCAGGTCGTGATTTATCCGGGGTATACCAATAACCCCGATCCTGCGGTGAATCTGCCTGGCGGAACCATTGTCGAATATCAGCAGTTCTGGGCATCGTGAGCGAGAGTCAATCCACCGCTTCCCCCGAAACAGCGCAGGCTAAAGGGCGCCCGTCAGTCATCCTGATTGGCGTCCTTGTCATTGTGCTGGTCATCGCGTTTGTGGTGGGGCGGCAGCTGATTGGCGTGCTGATTACCGTGATCAGTCCGCCGACCGGGCCGCTGCCGGATGGGGCTGTGGTCCAGGTGCACGAGAATGAATCGCACGGCGTGGACGACTGGACTTACAGCGTGCCGCTGGATGCCTGCACCGTGACCCAGTTCTACATCGATGCCGGGGCGCAGTGCGTGGTATCACCGCTGCAATGCGGCGCTGGTTCCAACAGTATTGCCGCGGATGCGGCGCTGATCGCGCGCTGCTATGGCCAGTATGACGTCTCTATTTTCAGCCTGCGCTACGAGGCGATCGTGGGGCGCGGTGAGGGGGATGGCACCATGCTGCGCGTTGTGCGTGAAATGCTCTGGTCGGGCGCTGGCTCATCGAATACAGACACTACCCCGGAAGCCACGTCTGCGCCATAATTACCGCCTGTTTTATCGACATCGATTAATGCGCCACAAGGAGGTGATTCCGTGATCTGGGAAGACGTTTTCCCGTCGCGGGTGATTGCCTGCGCCCTGTACGCCTGATTATCGCGCACGGACAGAACCCGGCAAGCAACCCAATTCAACATGGAGCATCAGGATGTTTAAGGCAGTCAACCCGAAGGTTGATATCCCGAAGTTAGAGAAGGAACAGCAGGACTTCTGGCGTGAGCAGCGCATCTTCCAGCGTTCGATGACGGAACGTGAAGGAAATGAGCGCTATGTCACGTATGAAGGCCCGCCGACGGTCAATGGTCAGCCGGGCGTGCACCACGTGCTGGCCCGTGCATTCAAGGACATTTTCCCGCGCTATAAGACGATGCGGGGCTTCCACGCGGTCCGCAAGGGCGGCTGGGATACCCACGGCCTGCCCGTGGAGCTTCAGATCGAGAAGGAACTCGGTTTCGAGCACAAGCACGAGATTGAGGAATACGGCGTGGCCGCGTTCAACGAAAAGTGCCGTGCGGCTGTGATGCGCAATATCGGCACCTGGGAACGCTTTACCGAGCGCATGGCCTACTGGACCGATCTCGATAACGCGTATGTCACCTTCACCAACGACTATATCGAGAGCGTGTGGTGGGTGCTGAAGCAGTTGTACCAGAAAGACCTGCTGTACAAGGGACTGAAGGTCGTTCCGTACTGCCCGCGCTGCGGCACCCCGCTGAGCAGCCACGAGGTTGCGCTGGGCTACAAGGAAACGCGTGACCCCAGCGTGTATGTGCGCTTCCCGCTGCGCGACAAGCCGGGTGTGTATTTCCTGGTGTGGACGACCACCCCGTGGACGCTGCCTGCCAACGTCGCCGTCGCCGTGGGCGAGAACATCGACTACGTGCAGGTGGAAGGCCCCGCGCAGGATGGCGAAGGCACCGAGCAGCTCATTCTGGCTGAGGCGCGCGTCGCCCATGTGCTGAAAGACCATGAACAGTATCGCGTGGTCAAGAAGCTGAAGGGCAAGGATCTGCTGGGCATGCACTACAGCCCGCTGTATACGTTCCTGCCGGTGGAACAGGACTATGCCTATGTCGTCTCGGGCGACTTCGTCAGCACCGACGATGGCTCGGGTGTGGTGCATATTGCGCCTGCCTATGGCGTGGACGACATGAGCATCGGCAAGCAGTATGGCCTGCCTGTGCTGCAGACGGTCTCGTCGGAAGGCACTTTCATCGACGCCGTGAGCGACTTTCGCGGCCAGTGGGTGAAAGATGCTGACCCGGAAATCACGCGTGACCTGCGCCGCCGTGGCCTGCTGTACAAGTCTGGTGACTACGAGCACACGTATCCGTTCTGCTGGCGCTGTGGCACGCCGCTGCTGTACTTCGCGCGCGACACCTGGTTCATCCGCACGACGGATTACCGCGAGAAAATGATCTCGGAAAATCAGAAGATCAACTGGGTGCCCGGCCACGTGCGTGATGGCCGTTTCGGCAACTGGCTGAACGAGCTGAAAGACTGGGCGCTGGGTCGTGAACGCTACTGGGGCACGACGCTGCCGATCTGGGTGGATGAGACCACCGGGGAAGCGATCTGCGTTGGCAGTGTAGCCGAGCTGAGCGCACTGGCTGGACGTGAGCTGTCCGGGCTGGACCTGCATCGTCCGTATGTGGATGAAATCACCTTCCCGAACCCCAGCGGCAAGGGCGGCATCATGCGCCGTGTGCCGGAAGTCATCGACGTGTGGTTTGACAGCGGTGCCATGCCTGTGGCGCAGTGGGGCTATCCGCACAAGAATCAGGATGTGTTCGCCCAGCAGTTCCCGGCCGATTACATCTGCGAGGCCGTCGACCAGACGCGTGGCTGGTTCTACACGCTGCATTCGATCAGCACGATGGTGTTTGAGCAGGCCACCTTCCGCAACGTGGTGTGTCTGGGGCTGATTCTCGACGAAAAAGGCGAGAAGATGTCCAAGTCAAAGGGCAATGTGATCGATCCGTGGGACGTGATGAATGTCCACGGCGCTGATGCTTTCCGCTGGTATCTGTACACCAGCGGGCCTCCGGGTGAGCCGCGCCGCTTCTCCAAGGACCTGGTGGGGAAGGTGGTGAGCAACTACTGGCTGACGCTGTGGAACACCTACAGCTTCTTCGTCACCTATGCCAATCTGGATGGCTGGACGCCTGACAAGTCCGTGCCGCCTGTCAGCCAGCGCGACCCGATGGACCAGTGGGTGCTGGCCGAGCTGCATCAGCTGGTGAAGCAGGTTGGCGAGGCCTATGACAGCTATGATGTGCCTGGTGCCACGCGCCCGATTCAGGCGTTTGTGGACAACCTGAGCAACTGGTATGTCCGCCTCAGCCGTCGCCGTTTCTGGAAAAGCGAAAGCGATGCCGACAAGGCCGGCGCGTATGCCACCCTGTATGAGTGCCTGGTCACCATCAGCAAGCTGATCGCCCCGGCGATGCCGTTTGTGGCCGATGCGCTGTATCGCAATCTGGTGGCCGGTGTGGACAAGTCGGCGCCGGAAAGCGTGCACCTGGCGATGTTCCCGGATGCCGACAGCTCGCTCATCAACCGTGCGCTGATTGACGAAATGCGCCTGGCGCAGCGTCTGGTCAGCCTGGGGCGCGCGGCCCGCGAGTCCGTCAATATCGGCGTGCGTCAGCCGCTGGCGAAGGCGCTGTTCTCGGTGCGCGATGCGAAGGAATCCGAGACGGTGGGCCGCCTGCGCGACCTGATCTTGAGCGAACTGAATGTCAAGGATATGGGCGTGATGCAGGACGCCTCCGGCATTGTCGGATACAAGCTGAATCCGCTGCCCAGCGTGCTGGGCAAGAAATTCGGCAAGGAATTCCCGCGCATCCAGAAGCTGCTGCGTGAAGGCGATGCTGAAGACGTGCGCCGCTATGCCGAGACGCTGCTGCGCGGCGAAAACGTGATCGTCTCGCTGGACGGAACTGACTACGAAGTGACGCCGGCGGAATGCGAAGTCAAGCGCCTGGCGAAGGAAGGCTATGCGGTCGCAGAAGATGGCGGCTATGTCGCGGCAATCGAGACCACGCTGAACGAAGACTTGGTGCAGGAAGGGCTGGCGCGTGAAGTCGTGCGCCGCATCCAGACGATGCGCCGCGATGCCGATTTCAACATCAGCGACAATATCACCGTGCAGTTTGCCGCGGGCGAACGCCTGACCGGGGCAATCACGCGCTTTGCCGACTACATCCAGACGGAGACGCTGGCCATATCGCTGACGGCCGGTGATGCGTCCAACGGCGCGCATCGCGCCACCTTCGGGCCAGACCCGTCTGGCGATCCGAAGAAAGACACCAGCATCGAAGGCGAAACGCTGACGCTGAGCATCAGCCGCGTTCAATAGCTTTTGGTGTAATCTCACAACAAAGCAGGTCGGGACCCTGAAAAACAGGCGTTCCCGACCTGCTTTGTGTTTGTTTTGGTTATTTGTCACAAAATAGCTTGCGCCATGTTCGGGGATTTCGTTCTAAAGTACCGACAGGTCATTCGTTAAAATGAACTGTATGGATGGCGGAATTCGGGAATTTTAGACAAAGTGACGGAAACCAACAGCGTAACGATTCAGGCGCTTATCCAGTTTGCCCTGCCGCTGGGCACCACGCTGGTCACGGGCTCCCCGGACCAGACCGTGACCTATGCGGTGACCGTGCGCGCCCAGCCTCCCGCTTTCCCCGATATTTATGGCGGCGAACTGGCATTGGTCAGCATGGATGTGCTGCGCAGCTATGACAGCCGCATCACGCTGGCCGAGGTCATCCGTTCACTGGCCAATGCGGGCGTGACCGCGCTGGCCGTGCAGGAAGATGTGACCAATGCGGCGGCCAATGCCGCGTCTGACGTGAATATCGCGCTGCTGGTGCTGCCCGAAGACAGCAGTCTGCCACGCGTCGAGCGTGCCGTGAACACGCTGATTATCAATCACAAGGCGCAGATGCAGCAGCGTGCGATTGAGATTCAACGCCAGCTGACGCGGCTGGCCGCTGAGAATCGCGACTTCAACAGCCTGCTGCAGATTCTGGCGCGTGCCACAGCCAAGCCGGTCGTCGTGCATGATGACGCGGGCGTGCTGATGGCGCAGGTGTATCCCAATGTGGCGCGTCGGCCTGGCGCGGGCGGCCGCACGCTGCTGCAAAGTCTGCCCTATGGCGCGTTCCAGAACTGGCTGCTGCGCGAGGCGCCCAGCGGCGAGGGCATGATCGTGCAGTCGCCGCTGGGACATACCACTGTACTGAAGGTGGAAAAGCGCGTCGCCGGCTATTTGTCACTTGTAGACAATCACGAGCAGATTGATGAATTTGACCGATTGGTGCTGGCCTATGGGGCGGATGTGTGCGCGATCGAGCTGGCCAAGAGCCGTGCCATTGCTTTTGCGGTGGAGCAGGCCCGTGGTGACTGGGTGCAGATGTGGCTGAGCGGCACCCCTGCAGACGATGACATGCTGACCACGCGCGCCCAGCAGGCCGGCTTTGACCCCGGCACGCTGTACATGGTGGCGGTCTATCGGGCGCTGACGGAGCAGGGCACCAGCCTGCCGCTGGAATCGCTGATACCGCTGGTGCGCGATGACCAGGCGCGCAGGCAGGTGAATGGCGCTGCCGGGCAGTATGTGGACGTGATCGTCGCGCTGTATCCGCTGGAGAATGCTTCCCAGGTGATGCGCGTGCGGCGCATGGTGGACGAGGTGCGTGCACAATTGGCCACCCGCACGCCCAGCGGCCTGGTCGCGTCTGGCATCAGCCGCCCGGCGTTGGGGTTATCCGCCCTGCGCGAAGCCTACCGTGAGGCGAAAGATGCCGTCAGCATCGCCAATCAGTTAGGTGACCGCGAACAAACGACGTTTTATGGGGACCTGAAGCTGTTTCAACTGCTGCTGGCGCTGAAAGAGCGCAATCTGGAACAGATGCGCCGCTTTTACGCCGAGACACTGGGCGCGCTGGTGGAGCATGACGACCGCAAGCAGGGGGACCTTATTCGCACGCTGAATGGCTTTTTTGAGGCAAATGGGAATCTGGCGAAAGCGGCCACCGACCTGGATGTGCACCGCAACACGCTCGTTTATCGTTTAGACAGAATCGCTGAATTGACAGGGCTGGACCTGAATGATGCCGATAATCGCCTGATCCTTCATCTGGCCTTAAAAGTCCAGCGCGTTCTGGCCACAATTCCCACGGGATGACACGGGGAAAAGCGTAAATATGAGTAAAAGTTTGTGTTTAATACTGCTATTATGATGCTTTATAACGAATTACAAACTGTTTTCCCGTGTTTTCCCTGACACAAGACGAAAATCCTATGGTATATTCAATTTTGGTAATAGGTTTTTTCTTTCACAAGCCACACAAGGAGTCTTACCATGGCTAAGGTTGAATTCTACGACGTCAAGACCCGTACGAAGGTTCAGGTGGACGAGAAGAGCGTCAAGAAGACCACCTTCACCACCAAGACCGGCCAGACTCGTTACGGTCTGCGCGGCGAGCACGACGGCCGCACCCTCACCAAGTTCGTCAGCAAGGCGGACTGGGAAAAGGCCAAGTACGAAGTCGCCAAGTAAAGCGACATAGTGCCTGCGTCTCATTAGTTGAGGAGCCGGCCCGCTCAACAGGGTCGGCTTCCTCCATTTTTTTGAAAAGATATCCGTTTGACCGACCCGTTCCACAAGAATTTAAGAGGGGAAGCATCTGACACACTGGATGCTTCCCCTCTTGTGTTTTACTGTACGCGCGGCGGCGGAGCGATACGGACGAAATACTCACCGGGGCGCGCCAGCAGCGAATGCAGGTGGGCCACTTCTTCGCCCTGGTTGTACTGCACCAGCGTGGTGATGTAGAAGCCAAGCAGGTCGCGCACATCGGCGATGCCCTGCTCATCCAGGCGCGTGATTTCCACGATGGCACCTTTGGCGATGCGGCGTTCCAGCGCCTGGATGGTCAGGCCCATTTCCGGTTGCACGCGCTGATAGATCGCGCCGCCGCTCATGCCTGCGCACATCCACGGGCCGGGATCGCCCAGCACCAGCACGCGGCCAGAGGTCATATACTCGCAGGCGTAGCCTTTCAGGTTAGAGCGCGCCGCCAGTCCGCCCAGCTCATCGCGCAGCGGATGCTTGATTTCCCCGCCGAAGACGACATCTGCGCCGCTGAGGCGGATGCACGCGCGTGTGTCGGCGTTCCCCTGCACGATGAAGCGGCCACCCTGCGCGCCGTAGGCGAAGCTCTTGCCGACAGAACCATCGAGGCGCTGGCCGTTGTGGTTCAGGCCTTTCAGCACGGCCACGGTGCCGCCGCGGGCACACTTGCCTACGCCGTCCTGCGCGCCGCCCTCCACCAGCACATCCACAGGCGCGTCGATGAACGCCGCCAGGCCGTTGCCGGGCACTGCCGAGTTGCTGAAGCTCAGATGCACGGCGGTCAGATTGGCCGTGTCGATTTCACCACGCTGCAGCGCGCCCGACAGGTGCGTTCCCAGTGCGCGGTCCATCGCCATCACCTGCTCATCGTCATAGGTAATTTCATTGTCGCCATACTCGACGCGCTCGGCGATCAGCGATGTGATCTGCTTGCTCAGGGTGTTGCGCGGGCGTGCCAGGCGCGTGCCGACGCCCGGCAGGGGAGCGCGCTTGGTCACCGACGGCACCGACTGCGTCAGCGGGGTCAGGTCGATCTGGTCATGCATCGCCACCTGTTCCAGCAGCTCGGCATGGCCTACCAGGTCCTGCGCACGGGTGTAGCCGAGCGCGGCCGTCCAGCGGCGGATGTCTTCCGCCAGCAGGTTGAACACGTTCACGATGCCCTGTACTGAGTTGTCATAGTCACGCGGTTCAAAGTGCTTAATGCCTTTGTCCAGCGCCTCTTCTTTGGTCTTGATGTGCGTGGTGATGCCGACGTGGCAGGTGCCCTCATGACACTTGCGGCAGATCGTACAGCCCACCGCCACCATGGCCATCGTGCCAAAGCCGACGCGGTTGGCGCCCAGGCACAGCATCTTGACGACATCGCGGCCGCTCTTCATGCCGCCGTCGACCCACAGCTCCACGTCTTCGCGCAGGCCGCTTTCGGTCAGCGCGCGATGCGCCAGCCACACGCCAATTTCGGCAGGCAGGCCCACATGGCGCAGTGAGTGCGCACGGGCCGCGCCAGTGCCGCCTTCGTAGCCGGTGATGTTGATGACATCCGCGCCGGCTTTGGCGATGCCGACCGCGATAATGCCGACGCCGGGCACAACCGGGATCTTGACCGAGACTTTCGCCTTCGGATTGGCTGTCTTCAGCTCGTCGATCAGCTGGGCCAGGTCTTCAATCGAGTACAGGTCGTGATTGTTGCTCGGCGAGATCAGGTCGACGCCGGGCGTGGTGTGGCGGGCCAGCGCCACCTGTTCGGTGACTTTGTAGCCGGGAAGCTGGCCGCCTTCGCCTGGTTTGGCGCCCTGGCCGATCTTGATTTCGAGGAAATCGCACGAGTTCAGGAACTCGATATTCACGCCAAAGCGCGCAGAGGCGATCTGGTTGCCACGGTTGCGCGGGAATCGGCCCATCATATGGGGCAGCTCGCCGCCTTCGCCGTTCACGCACAGGATATTGAGCTTCGCGGCGGCTTCACCGTAAGCGGTGTAGGCCAGCTCACCCTGCGAGCCAAACGACATCGCGCCGATCAGGATGGGCAGGTCGTGGCCGGCAATCGTCAGGTCGACATCGGCCGGGCTGACGGGTGAATCGGTCACACGCAGGCCAATCAGATGGCGCGGCGCGACCGGCATCTCTTTTTCCAGCGCCAGCATGGCCGGTTCGTATTCTTCGAGCGTCATCTCACCGAGGGCGATATCCTCGACTTTTTTCCACATCTTCGGATACAGGCGATCCGGGTTTTCCAGCTTGACGGCTTTTTCACCGCGCATCTCGGCAGCACGAATTTCTGCGCCTGCCTTCAGGCCGCTCCACGTCAGTCCGCGCTCGGCAGAGCCAAAGTAGTTGGCCGTGCCAAAGATGTCCGCGATGGCGGTCGACAGGCCAATCGAGCTGAATGACAGGCCATAGCCGCGCAGCTCATGACAGCCGATGGTCGAGGTGACTTTCTGCAGGCCGCCGATCAGCGCACCGACCACGTTCGACAGGCGCTTGAAGGCTTCTTCCTCAGCCAGCGGCTCGCGCGGCGGGCGCGGGGCGATGCCCAGCCCGACGGCATACAGCGCATACGGGACCAGCGCGTTGGCACCAAGGCCCAGCGCCATCGTCACATCATGCAGGTCACGCAGCGCGCCGGAACGCAGCACCAGGCCGGTCTGGCGGCGCAGATTGGGCGATGTGTCAGACTCGCGCAGGGCGCGGTCCACAGCAGCCACGGCCAGCAGCGGATCAATCCACAGTTCACGGCCGTCCAGCGCAGCGGTGTCATCCAGCACGATAAGCTGCGCGCCATGCAGCACGGCATCAATGGCCGCGGCTTTCAGGCGATTCAGGCCCTCTTCGATGCGTTCGTTGATGCCGGCGGTCATTTGCAGCACGACGGCGCGCTCACCAAATGCGGCCAGTACATCATCGACCGTGCGCGTGCCGTGCTTCGCCGCCACAGATTTGAGCAGGGCTTCGTCGCCCAGCTCATTCAGACCGCCCACCAGCAGCGGAATGTCCAAGGCGATGCAGATGTCATCAGGATGATTGGCATAGCCCAGTTCCGGGCGCGGGCCAAGATAGACGGTGCTGGAGAACTGCGCGCGTTCACGCTCACGGTCGATAGCCGGATTGGTGACGACAGCCACGGTTTCCTTGAAGAAGTCGGCAATGTTCACGCGGGTCTTGCTGATGGCACCCACTGGGCCGTCCCAGCCCAGCGAACCGACCAGTTCCTTGTTGGTTTCTGCCAGTGATTCAACCACCTGCGTGTGATAGCGTTCCCAGCCCAGTGCCGCCATAGTGGTCGCATTGATGCCGGCCACTTTTTGCTTCCACAGGGGGGATCCGGGCGCTGCTACCGCCGCGACAGCGACGGCCGCGGCCTGTGCAGCAGTGGCAGTCAGCGCACCCGTGCGAATTGTTCCGCCACCGTTGGGCATCTGCGGGCGGCCGGCATACGGATTGGGGCGCGGGGCACCGTTGCCAGACAATTTCCATTCGCCTGTGCTGGTGCCCGTGGGGTCAAACATGCCGCGGTCACGGCTGCGCTGATACACATGGCGCTGAATCGCAGGGTAGTCCAGCACTTCGATAGACCGGCCGGGCTTGATGATGAGGGCGATTTTCTCGCCAGGGGCAAGCGGTTTCGGGTCGGCGGACATCATGTCCAGCGGGTACACGCCGCGCTCTGACGACGCGAAATATTCTTTCTCGGTCTCCCCGAACCACAGCGGACGCAGACCCAGCGCATCCACGCTGAACACGCACTGATCGCCCACACGGGCGGCCACGGCTGCCGGCCCCTGCGCAAATGGGCCGAAGGCGCCGCGAATATTCTGGTACATCTGGTGAATTTCAGTCGCATTGTCCATCAGGTCATGCGAGAAGGGCGGGAAGATGTATTCCATCGCTTCGATCAGGTCGAGGCCAAACTGCTGGCAAAGGGCGTCGATCATGCCGTCGATATCCTGCGAGTCCGAGTTGTTCGGGTCCAGGTTGACACCCAGCATGGAGGCTTCCAGGCGAAAGCGCGAAATCGTGTTGAATTCGCCGTTGTGGCCGATCACGTTGAAGGGCTGCACGCGCTCGAAAATCGGGTTGGTATTGGTGCTGTAGCGCGCATGGCCCAGCGTGACCGTGCTGGCATATTCGGGGTCGCGCAGCTCGGGATAATAGCGGCGCAGAATTTCCACCGTGCCCTGTACTTTATACACGACGCTGCGTGAGGAAAAGGACGGAAAGTGCACGCCGGTTTCACGTTCGATCTGCGTTTGCAGGCGGTAGAGCAGGCTTTCCAGCTTGTCTGGCGGGGTGCGGCCGTTCAGCCCGGCCAGCTGCCAGAAAGCGGGTTCGTTGCGCTCGGCACTGCGGCCCAGCACGCGGCGGTCGGTCTTGCCCGGCTGTTCCACCAGGACTTCCAGGCCGGCATCGCTCAGCGTGTGCGCAATCGACTCGATGATCTGCGCGGCATTGGCGCGCTGATCGGCGGGAACCATCACATGCGCGACCCAGAAATTCGGGTCGATGGCCAGTGACGAGCGCATGCCCTTCAGCGCCAGCGTCTTGGCCCATAACTGGCGCGGAATGTCGGTCATGATGCCGACGCCGTCGCCTTCGCCATCCACAAAGCCGGTACGGTGGCCCATGCGTGCCAGCGCCTCAATCGTGCGCTTGACGTTGCCGTGTGTGGCCTGGCCGCCTTTGCGTACCGAGCAGATCAGCGCGCAGGCATCGCGTTCGCGCGTGTCTTCGGAGTGAAGCGGCCAGAGTCCCATATCGGCGGAGGGCGGTTCGTGCTGATCCATAGCGATTTGTCTCGATCTCCGTGCAGGATGCCCGGTTTTTTAGCAAGTAGACACAAAAAGAGCGTGTCGCTCTTTGTTACAATGTATCAAGTTGCATGGGCATAGGTCTACTTGCACAATGACAGAGATTTTCAGAACGTGACTCTGGCACTTTGCACAAGTGTCAGGGCGGGGGAGTGCAAAAGGAGACTGTGCACGCGGCACAGTCTCCTCGGTGGAGTCAGACTTAAGGCGTCAGGTCAGCGCCAGCAGTCGGCGGATCGTCAGCGCGAGATGCAGCGCAAGCCGAATTTCCGGGCGCTCCAGATCGACCTGTGCAATTTCGTTGATGCGGTTCATGCGGTAGAGCAGCGTATTGCGGTGCACAATCAGCATTTCGGCTGTCTGGCTCAGATTGCCGTGACAGGCGAAAAAGGCTTCCAGCGTCTTGATCAGGTCGGCGTGCTGGCGCATGTCATAGTCAAGCAGGGAACCCAGCGTTTTCTCGTAAAAATGCACCAGCTTCTCGCGGTCGCTCAGGCTGAGGATGAGCTGATACACGCCCAGGTCACCGATGTACAGCGGCATGTCAGTTTGCAGGCGGCGTGCCAGGTCCAGCGCCTGGGTGGCATCGCGGTAGCTGCTGCGCCACGCGGTGATGTCACGCGCTGGCTGGCCCAGGCCAATGGCCACGCGTGCGCCGGGATACTGCTTCTGGATTTCAGACGTGAACACTTTGGCCAGTTTCATGGCCGCGCTGATCGGGTCTTTTTCGTCGGTGGCGTGAAACACCAGCACTTCTTCTTCGCGCTCCCGCTGCCACGTCAGGGCATGGGCGCGCTGTGAGCTGACCAGGCTGTTGACGATCGTTTCCAGCCTGCGCAGTGACGGCGTCTTGTCGCCCTGCCAGGCCATCACGATGGCCATGTGCGTCTGTGTCATGTCGTGGTCAAAGCGTTCGCCCTGGCGAATGGCTTCCTGCTGGCTGACATCACCGATCAGCAGGCGGTCGAGAAATGTGCCGCGCAGGCGCTTTTCGGTGTCGCTGATCGCTTTGGCTTTCGCCATTTCCAGGGCGCAGGCGGCCGCGCCATGCTCTGCCACCAGCGCATCAATATCATCGAGGTCATTATCTCGCCCGACGATGCTCAGATAGCCGCGCCCGATATCCTTGGTGATGATGGGCGAGACCAGCCTCGCCAGGCCGGGGGTGGGCAGCGACTGCATCAGCACCGGATTCTCGACTTCAGTCACCTTCAGGCGGTCCTGAAGCTCCACCGGCAGGTTGTCCAGCTTCTTGAGGAAGCCCTCGATATCGTCCCAGTAAGCGACAAACTGCGGCTGCACGCTGCTGTACAGAATCTGCAGGCGCTTGTCCTGCACGACGACCGCTTTGTTGGTCAGGCGGGCCATCGCGCTGATCAGCTCTGGCATGCCTTCATTGCGCGAAGAAATCTGCGTGAGCTGGCGATAAATCTGCGTGCCGCGCAGCTCAATCTGGCCCTTGCGGTCCACCAGCAGCGAGACAATTTGTTTTTCCACCATACGTACGCGCGTGTTGGGTGGCAGCGTCAGTACAGGGATACCATAGGCATTGGCCTCCATCAGCGCGGTGGCGGATGGATTGTCGCTCATCACGACGGCCGAGGCCTGATTGTCATAGGCCCAGCGGATTATCTCGACATCGCTGGAGCCGCCAGTCTTGTTTTCGCGCTGCGCCACCAGGATAAGCTCCTCGGTTTGCAGCGTCTTGGCGGCAGTCGTTTCATCGGGTGAAATGACGGTTGTCCATGCCACGGTTCTTTGCAGCAGGCCGTCGCCGGATACGACTTTGGTGCCCAGCGGCAAGGCCAGTTTACGAACATCTTCTATGGTGACGCGGTGTGCTGCATCGGTCATGGTGGCCTTCGGATATAATGCACAATACCATGTCAATGGGATAACCCATTTTGTGCAGATTGTCAACAAAGTGAGGGTAATACTCACAGTATCATTGTGCTCTTCGGAATTCTGGGCAGCGGATTGCCTGTGGCGGACAACATGAAACGACGGATTGGAATTTTAACCGGCGGCGGCGATGCGCCCGGCCTGAACGCGGTCATCCGGGCAGTGGCGCTGACTGCCCGCAACAAGTATGGCTGGGAAGTCGTCGGCATTCGTGAGGGATTCGATGGGCTGATGCATGGCGCATCGACGGTGCCGCTGCCCAAAGGCCGTGTGCGCGACCTGCTGGCGCGGGGCGGCACAATTCTGGGCGCTGTCAACCGCGGAAATCCGTTCTCGCACACCGTCATTGCGCCCGACGGCAGTGAGCAGGTTGTCGATGTGTCGGATCAGGCGCTTCAGCGCATACACGACCTCGACCTCGATGCGCTGGTCGCCGCCGGGGGCGATGGCACGATGGCGATTGCGCAGTCGCTGGTGGCGATGGGTGCCAAAATCGTGGGCGTACCCAAGACGATCGACAATGACCTGGCGATGACGGACGTCACTTTTGGGTTTGATACTGCCATTCTGACGGCGACCGAGGCGCTGGACAAGCTGCAAACGACGGCCGAGAGCCATCACCGCATCATGATTATGGAAGTGATGGGGCGTGATGCTGGATGGATCGCGCTGTATTCGGGGATTGCCGGCGGGGCGGACGCCATCCTGATTCCTGAAATCCCGTTTGACATCGACAAGGTGGCGGCCAAGATGGAGACCACCCGCATTGGACGCCGGGGCTATGGCCTGGTCGTGGTGGCAGAAGGCGCGGCGATGCTGGGCGGTGACCAGCACTACTATATCGGCGACAAGGGCAGTGCTGCCGGGCGCCTGGGGGGTGTGGGGTATCTGGTGGGCAATCTGCTGGCGGACAAGCTGGATGCGGATGTGCGCGTGACCGTGCTGGGGCATTTGCAGCGCGGCGGCCAGCCCACCCCGCGTGACCGTCTTCTGGCGACGCAGTTCGGTCACGCGGCGGTGGATCTGATTGCGCAGGAAAAATGGGGCTATATGGTGGCGTTGCGCGGCAACGATATCGTGCCAGTGCTGATGACTGAGGCTATCCGCCACCTGAAGGCTGTCGATCCCGCAGGGGACATGGTGCGGATGGCCCGCGATCTGGGTATCTCGTTCGGCACCTGAGCTGGGGCCTAGCGCGTTTTGCGCTGTTCCTCCAGCAGCTTGGCATACATCCCCTGCCAGTCTGACGGCTTGCTGGTGAACTTGACCACGGTGATATCGGCAAAGTAGGGCAGCAGCTTCACCAGCGTAGCCGGAAGGTCCACCCAGCGTTCCTCCAGCGCCAGCGACTTGATGTTGTCTTTAGCACGGCTGACCCAGTCCCAGCGGCGGCGCAGCTCTTCTGCCTTCAGATAGTAGTCACGGTCTTCCCACACGCCCGCAGAAGACTCAATGCCGTCTTCGATCTTGCGGAAAGCAAAATAGAGCGTGGCCACCATGTCCAGTGCTTCATCGTCCAGCTCGGTCTTTTGCATCAGGCGGCGCAGAATCTCTGCTGCCAGGCGCATCTGCTGGTTACGGTTCTTGCCTGTGCTGTCTGTATTGATCACGCGGCCCATGCGTGCCGTGCCTCCGGTTAGACGGGTCTGATACCTTTGTAAACATGCGTGCCGTTGCTCAGCGTCTTCAGGATGGTGGCGGCGCTCTTGCCGATGCGCTCTTCCAGCTGATTCGGGCTGAGCGGCTCATTGCCGTTGCCCAGAAATACGCGGAAAACGCTGTCCACAACGGGGGTATGCGGATTGATAAAGCTGGGGTCCTTGGCGGCGTCGCGCAGCGCGGCGCCCAGCTCGTCAAGCTGCGTCACTTCGGCGGTTTCCGGGTCCACATAGTCAATCGTCGCATTGTTGCTCGACTGCGACATTTTCTCGCGGACTTCTGCGGGGAGCTGATTCAGGATGATCAGCCGAAGGTCTTCACCTGAACGCTCGAACCATGTGTAATCGATGTGAAATGGCGTGTCTACGGTCGGTTTCCGCAGCATCGCTGGCTTTCCGGGTAATGGCTGCACTGCTGTACCTCTGTCTATGCTTTCAAGTCCGCCTGAGCCGGTCAACGGCCGGCGAGCTTCCAGTAATTGTTGCCCACTTCCTCGAAATCTTCGCTGCTCACCAGCTCGGCAAAGATTTCTCCGGGGGAGACGCGGCGCAGCACGTTGGCCGTGCTGTACAGCATTTTGGCATGCACGGTGCCCTGCGGGGACGTCCTGCTGAGCTCTGTGACGAGATTGTGCAGGATGCCGACGAGTGTTTTTCGGCTTTGCTGCTGCTGCGCCACAAACTCATCCAGGCCCGCGAGGTCATCCACGCCGAAGATCAGCAGATCATCGTACTCCGCGCCAATCGAACGACGGTCATACTGGAACGTCATGCGATTGTCTTTCGGGTTGATCAGCGTGATGTATTCGGTGCGCGGCTTGTGCGCGTTGAAATTGACGATGATCTTGCCGGGTGCATCGCCGTGGCTGATGTGGATATAGGCGCCCACCGGCAGACGATGCTTTTTGTAGAATTTCGCCAGCCCCAGCACATAACGCTCTTTGCGCACTACCCAACCGGGGAATTCCTCGCCGTCCTGACCATCCACCAGCGTGACATAAATGCGTGCCGTGCGTCGCGCCGTCGGGAAGATGAGGCGCATTTTGGCATTCAGCGGCAGGGTGCCCGCGCGCCGATGTGGATAGCCCAGCGTGATGGTGACCTCATCGGCCGCCTCGGCTTCTTCGTCCAGCTCCGACCACTCATCGTCGATTTCGGCTTCCAGCGCCTTCATTTCGGCTGAGAGGAGGGCTTCGTCGTAATTGATTGGCGTGTAGCGCAGGAACGACGGCACCGTGGCGATTTCTGCGGGTTCTGCCCGTTTCAGGAACCACAACACCTGGTCTTTCGGACCAACTTCATCAAAGCGGTTGTCCTGGCTGAGGGCCAGATTGAGCGAGAATATCTGCAGGTCAGCCGGGGCATTGCCGAGGCCGCCAATCTGCTCGATCAGGTCCTGAGTGGAAAGCGGGCCGCCTTCGCTAATGTCCAGCACGGCTTCGCACAGGTTCAGATGGCCCTGATTGACATCCATGACCAGCGACTTTGGAAACCACAGGCCGGCCACGCTGACAATTTCTTCGTTCTCGCGCAGTTTATGTTCCAGCGGCCTGACAATAGCATCGCGTGAGCTGGCCAGGATATCCTCAGCCGTCAGCGTCTCCGTGCCGGGCAGCGTGAAATCGGTGTTTTCCTGCTGGCTGAGGGCATGGTTAGGGAAATCAGTTGCGAACTGTCGAACGTCGGGCTGTGTGTCCTCGTTCTCAAATGCGACCTCGATGACCGAGAAGTTCTCGACCTCAGGATTGACGCCTGCTCGAACCGCCTGCACAGTGCCGACGATAGAACCCAGATGCGCGAACAGCAGTTTCTGACCCACCTGATAAGCCGCTGCGGGGTCATAGCGCTTTACATCTTTGTATTTGTCCGCGAGGGTGGCTGCTTGTTCATTCAACCGGCGCTGAACCAACTCACGCGCCAGTGCATCTATCTTGAGGGGCGTTTCTGTGACGAGCAGAAATTCTGAGAGGTATTCAAGATCGTCATCTGTAACGGTGAATTGTTTCGCCCAGGATAGGCTAGGCATCAAGTTGATCGCCTCCGGCTTGTGTACAGAATGACTGTATTGGTGCGAATATTAGCCGAATTATAACCGACGTCGTCGCGTGTTTGCAAGCGTTGGGTTGACCCGCCAAAGCCCCTCGGGTATACTACACCGCTTGTAGTAAAATTCCCTGTGAGCCAGGATCAGGTACCATGTCGACCAAACGTACATATCAACCCAAAATCCGCCGTCGTGCCCGCGTGCACGGCTTTCGTGAGCGCATGTCGACCAAGAACGGGCGCAATGTGCTGAAGCGCCGTCGTTTGTCCGGTCGCTGGGTGCTGGCGGTGCAGCCCGTGCACGTCAAGAAGATCAACTGGAAGTCGCACTAGATCCTGACCGATGCTTCCGCGCGATCTGCGGCTTAGCCGCCCGGATGATTATGCGCGTGTGAAGCGCGAGGGGCGCAACTATACGAGCCGGTTGTTCGTACTTGGTATTGCGCCAAATACCGTTGGGCATAATCGCTATGGCTTCATCGCCAGCAAGCGATTGGGCGGGGCAGTAGAGCGTAATCGGGCCAGGCGTGTGATGAGGGCGTGCGTGCAGGCGCTGCATCCCACGCTGCGCCCCGGTTATGATGTTACCGTCATTTGTCGGCAGGGCATCCTGTCTCAGTCAACACTCGCAATGATTCCAGAGTTGGCTCGCCTGTTGAGACAGGCCGGGCTGGTTGAGGATGCTTCATCATGAAATGGCTGGCCCTCCGCTTGCTTCGTTTCTACAAGCGATTTCTCTCGCCGATGCTTCCCTCCGCCTGTCGTTTTGAACCAACATGTTCCGTTTACATGTATCAGGCCATCGAGAAGCACGGGGTGTTTAAAGGTGGCTGGATGGGCATTCGGCGCATTGGCCGCTGCCATCCTTTCCATCCCGGCGGCTACGATCCTGTTCCTTGATCCCGTTGGAGAATCTGTGTTGCAATCCTCATCCAGATGGTGGAAACGCGGCAGCACTGCCGTGGTACTTGGTGTGCTTTTGCTGGTGCTGGCTGGATGCGCGGGTGGCCCGCTGGACCCGGTTTGGGGTTCACTCAGCATCCTTCCTGAAAATCAGTCCATTCTCTTTGCTTTTGATACCCATATCACACAGCTCAATCCGATCGATGGGTCACGCCTGCCACTTCGCGATGCGGATGGTAATGTGCGCCTGGATGATGCTGGCAACCCCCGTACGTGGGATGTGACGACGACTGGCACCCCGGCGAAGTTTTTCGCGGCGCCGATCCTGATCGCGCCGGAGACACTGCTGGCAGTGTCGTATGACCGCGGTATTTATGAACTGGATATCGAGACGGCCCGCTTCAACACGGCCGAAGGCCAGTCGTTGAATGCCCAGGTCGTAGGCAATCCGCTGCTGGTCGATGATCGGCTGTATGTGCCTTTCAACGGGCGCAACCTGACGGCCTATGATGCGGTAGCGTATACCCCGTTGTGGACGCTGGAAACCGAACAGAGCGTGTATGCCCAGCCGCTGCTGGTTGAAAACACGCTGTATGTCACCTCGCTTGATCACAACCTGTATGCCTTGGATGCCGAAAACGGCACCGTGATCTGGACGCTCGATATGGGCGGTGCAGTCACGTCGCAGCCGCTGTATGTGGACGGCTATCTGTATTTTGGCAGCTTCGCGCGCAAATTCTACAAGGTTGATGCCGTCGAAGGCGCAATCGTTGCCGAGTTCACCACCCGGGACTGGGTGTGGGGCTCGCCGCTGCTCTACAATGACATCCTGTACTTCGGTGATGTCAGTGGCTACCTGTATGGCCTGATCGACGATGGCAGTGCCTTCACCACAGCCTTTGAGGCGACCCAGGTGACCACGCGCGCCATCCTTTCCACGCCGGTCGTCACCTCTGATGGCCAGATCGTCGTTGGCTCGCGCGACCGCAAGCTGGTCTGGGTGAATGCCGAGACGGGTGTGGCCGAAGTGACGCGTGAACTGGCCGGCGAAGTGCTGGGCAATATCTTGGTCATTCCGGCTGGTGAGCTGGGTAATTCCCGCGAACTGGTCGTCATCAGCACGCTGGCACGCAGCGAACTGGTCGTCGCGTTTGCCGCCGATAACGGTGAGCGCCTGTGGTCATTCGCCCGTTAACTCTTGAAGGTGATGTGGAGTAATCTCTATGGATATCATCCTTAATCCGTTCGTCTCGGTGCTCACCTTCCTGTATTCGATTCTTGGGCAGAACATGGTGCTGGCCATCGTGGTCTTCACCCTGATCGTGCGCCTGGTGATGTATCCGCTGACCGCTCAGCAGATGAAGTCGTCGCAGTCGATGCAGAAGCTGCAGCCGGAGCTGAAAAAGCTTCAGGAAAAGTACAAGGGCGACCGCGAGAAGCTTGCTGCTGAGCAGATGAAACTGTATCGCGAATATGGCTTCAACCCGCTGGGTGGCTGCCTGCCGCTGATTATCCAGTTCCCGATCTTCATCGCGCTCTATCAGGCCATCATCATTGCGCTGGCGGCGACCCCGCTCCAGCTGCTTGACCTGAGCGGCCGCCTGATTATTCCCGGCTTCGACAGCATTATTCCGCTGAACAACGAATTCCTGGGACTGAACCTGACGCAGCCGCCCGCCATTGGTGGTGCCAGCGTACTGGCGACGGTCGTGGGTATCGTGCTGGTTGCCGGCGTGGTCATCACCACGTGGCTCCAGTTCAAGGTCACCATGCCAGCGCCTGCTGCCAACTCTGATCCGAACGCCAAGCCAGATCCGTCTGCATCGATGACCCAGTCAATGGGCACAATCATGCCGCTGATGTACGGCTTCTTCGCGCTTTCGTTCTCGATTGGTATCTCGATCTACTTCATTGTCTCGAACATCGCCGGTATCGTGCAGGCTGCGCTGATGGGCCGCGCTAACTTCAAAAATCTGTTTGGCAAGCCCAAACCAGCCATTGTGACGGCTGGCGGACCAGCCAAGATTGAAGGCCGCGCCACCGGCAAGCAATCGACCCAGCGCCCGGCAAAGTCAAAATAGTATCGGTCTTTTTCGCAAGGAACAGGTCACCTATGAGCTACGAAAACTCGGTCGAAACGACGGGCGATTCCGTAGAAGAAGCGATTGCAAAGGGGCTGGAAGCGCTTGGTGCCCGCCCTGGTGAAGTGATCGTCGAAGTGCTTGATGAGCCTATTCCCAGCGTGTTTGGGCTGGAAGGGCGTCCGGCGCGTGTGCGCCTGCAAAAGATCATGGTCAAGAAGTCGTCGGAATCGGTGACCAGCGTCAGCGCTACGCCGATTTCGAAGCCATATGTCGAAAGCACGCCGATTGTCATCCCGCAGTCTCCCTCGTCGTACGAGGAAATGCCGTCCTATATGGACATCGAAATTGACGACGGGGAGGACGCCTCGGTGCCTTTCCTGTCGGATACAGACGACGTGGCTGAGGCGGATTTTGACGAAGAAGTTGCCATTGGCAAGGTCGTGCTGGCCGAGCTGCTGGAGAAGCTGGGTATTCGCGGCAAGGTGAATGTCAAGCGCGCCCGCCCCAGCGACCAGAACGACAGGGCCCCGTGGATTCTTGACCTGTCCGGCGGCAATTCGTCGCGTCTGGTGGGGAAGCGCGGCGATACGCTGGCCGCGTTGCAGTACATCACTCGCCTGATTACCAGCCGGGAGCTTCAGCGCCGCTCTGAAGTCATCATCGACGTGGATGGCTACAAGGGACGTCGTGCCCGTCAGCTGCACACGCTGGCTCTGCGCATGGCCGAAGAAGCCGTGCAGCGCGGCCGTATCGTCACGATGGAGCCGATGCCACCGCATGAACGCCGTATCGTCCATCTGGCGCTACGCGGCCGCGAAGATGTCGCGACCAAGAGCGTGGGCGAGGGGACTGGCCGCAAAGTGACGATTGTCCCGAAGGCGTCTGGCGCATGACATCCGCCCCTCCGGATTATCTGCTGATCGGCCATATCACGGCGGATATCACGCCCAATGGCCGTGTGCCCGGCGGCACCGTGGCCTACGCGATTCGCACGGCAGCCGCGTTTGGGCTGCGTGTGGGTGTGCTGACCAGTATGGCGGTCGATGAACCCCTGCTGGATGAACTGCGCCCGTATGCCGAGATTGTCTCGCTGCCTGCAAAAGAAAGCACGACCTTCGAGAATCTGTATTTTCCCGAAGGTCGTGTGCAGTATGTGCGCGGGGTGGCATCCAATATCTACCCGGCCGATATCCCGCCCGCATTTCTGGACGCCAAACTGGTGCATCTGGCCCCTATCGCCGGTGAGCTGGATTCACGGGTGACGTTCTCGTTCCCGCAGGCACATCAGCTGCTGACCCTGCAGGGCTGGCTGCGCAAGTGGGATCTGGATGGCCGCGTTCGCTTCAAGCGTTTTTATGAACCGGATGTGCTGCGCATGATCGGCACAGTCGTGTTCAGCGAAGAAGATATTATGGAATCGCCCGACATGGAAGCGGACTACGCGCGCATCGTGCGTAATCTGTTCGTCACGCGGGCTGAAAAGGGCGGCACCTACTACGATAATGGCGTGCCGTATGGCTACGAGACGCCGCAGGTCGAGATGGTGCATCCCACTGGCGCGGGTGATGTGTTCGCCACGTCGCTACTGGCCAGCCTGCCCGCCGTTGGCTTTGACTATCATAAAGCGGTGCTGGTGGCTGCCAAGCTGGGCGCGATTTCGGTGACGCGTTTTGGCCTGGACAGCGCGCCCACGCCCGAAGAAGTGCAGCGCGTACTGCATGAGGTGCTTCACCCATGACCCATCTGCTTGTCGTCGATCTGGTGCTGTATAACGGTTCAGTCCATACCCTCGATGATGAGCAGCCTATTGTGAGTGCGGTGGCCATTGCGGGAAACCGCATCGCTGCCGTGGGTACAAACGAAGACATGCTCGCCCTTGCATCAGAGCGCACCCAGCGCATTGATTTGCAGGGGCGAGTCGTTATTCCCGGCCTGACCGATGCGCATGTGCATTGGTGGCTGTATTCGCGCATGCTGCAGAATATCGCCTGCTACAGCCAGCCGAACCGCGCTGCGATTGTCGAGATGGTGCGCCAGCGGGTGCAGGTGACGCCGCCCGGCCAGTGGGTGCTGGGGCAGGGCTGGTTACAGGATGACTGGGACGACAAGTCTTTTCCGACTGCTGCTGACCTGGATGCGGTCAGCCCGGATCACCCAGTCTATCTGGTGGCGCGCAGCTGCCATGCTGGCTGGGCAAACAGCGCGGCACTGCGTGCAGCTGGCATCACCCGCGCGACGCCTGATCCTGAAGGCAGCGAAATCGCCCGTGATGCGCACGGCGATGCGACCGGGCTGCTGCTGGAAATCGGTGCGATGAAGCTGATTGAGGCGGCTATCCCAACGCCGACACCGGAGCAGATGGCCGATGCCATGCTGGCCGCGCAGCAGGTCGCGCTTTCCCGCGGCGTAACTGCAATTCACGACTATGATGACCCGAATGTGCTGGCGGCACTTCAGGTGCTGCGCGAGCGCGGCCAACTGGCTATTCGTGTGCTGAAGCATATCAATAAGCCGTTTCTGGATGCCGCGCTGGCGTCTGGCCTGCGGCACGGGTTTGGCGATGACTGGCTGCGTATCGGCCACCTGAAGATGTTCGCCGACGGCGCGATTGGCCCGCACACGGCATGGATGCTGGAGCCGTATCTGGGCGAGCCGGACAACTTCGGCATGCCCACGCTGACCAAGGAGGACATGATGGCGTGCGCCGAGCGGGCGACGCTGTCCGGCCTGCCGACGACCATTCACGCCATTGGTGACCGGGCCGTGCGCGAGGTGCTGGATGTCTTCGAGCATGTGCGCGCTGTCGAGGCCAGGCACGGTATTCCGCGGGACCAGCGGCGGCATCGCGTGGAGCACGTGCAGATTATCAGCCCGCAGGATGTCTATCGCCTGGCCGAGCTTGATTTGATTGCGTCCATGCAGCCCAGCCACGCCACCACAGACTACCCCGTGGCGGACCGCGTGTGGGGGCATCCGCGCCTGGCGCTGGCCTATAACCCACGCGCCCAGATCGACCGTGGCGTCGTCGTGGCTTTCGGGTCGGATGCGCCGGTCGATGACTTTGATCCGTTCCTGGGCATGTATGCGGCCGTAGCGCGCCGACGCCTGGATGGTTCCCCGTCCCCTGAGGGCTGGCTGCCTGAGGGCAAAGTCACGCTGGACGAGGCCTTGCGCGGCTATACGTTCGGCGGCGCCTATGCGGCCAGCATGGACGACCGCAAGGGCAGGCTGCGCGCTGGCTATCTGGCCGACCTGGTCGTGCTGAACCGCGATATCTTTGCGGAGCCGGCCGATGCCCTGAAGGACGTGCGCGTGCTGCTGACGATGGTCGACGGTGTCGTGCGCTACAGCGCCTCGTGAGTCTATTCACCGCAGGCTAAGCTGGATTCGTTACAGTGTGTGCAGACCATACTGAAACGAGGAAAACACCCCATGACCCGCCCCGGATTCCTGATTGTGGGCAATGAACTGCCCGTGCAGCGCGATATGCTGCAAGAGGGCCAGACTGCGCCTGACTTTACCCTGACGAGCAATTACTGGACCCCGAAAACGCTGGCTGACTACGCGGGCAAGGTCAAAATCATCAGCGTGGTGCCGTCACTGGATACCAGCGTGTGCGCCAACCAGACGCGCCGCTTCAATCAGGCGGCCAGCGATATGAGCGAAGCGGTGGTCGTGCTGACAGTGAGCGCCGATTTGCCTTATGCCCAGGGGCGCTGGTGCGCTGCCGAAGGCATCAGCCGCGTGGAGACGTTGAGCGACCATAAAGACATGAACTTCGCGGATGCCTATGGCGTACATGTGCTGCCTGCCCGCATCACCCAGCGCGCGGTCTTCGTGGTGGACCAGGCGGATATCGTGCGCCATGCCGAATATGTCTACAATATCGACGATGATGTCAATTTTGACGCGGCACTTTCCGCCGCGCGCGCCTGCCTCTCGTAAAGGAGATTGTTGATGACCGATCCGCGTATGTCCAAGCTGGCCGATGTGCTGGTGAATTATTCCACTGCGGTGCAGCCCGGTGAGTGGGTGGGCATCCTGGGCGAAACTGCCGCGCTGCCGCTGCTGCGCGAAATCTACAAGGCAGTCGTGATCGCAGGCGGCAACCCGACCCTCATCATGTCGGATGAGGCCATGCGCCGCGATTTCTATCGCTATGCCACCGATGAGCAGATGGCGTGGCTGGACCCGACCATGAACCACTACATCGAAAATGCCGATGTCTATATCCGCATCAATGCGCCGCAGAATACCCGTGCGATGACCAATATCGACCCGAAGCGTATCCAGAAAGTGGCGACCGCCCAGCGCGGCTGGCTGGATCGCCGCATGACCCGTGCGTCCGAGGGCAAGTTCAAGTGGGTGGGCGCGCTGTTCCCGACCGAGGCGCTGGCGCAGGACGCCGGTATGAGCCTGGAGGAATACGAGGACTTCGTGTATTCGGCCACGTTTGCTGACCGCGAAGACCCGGTGGCCGAATGGAAGAAGATGGGCGCGATGCAGCAGGAAAAGATTGACTGGCTGGCCGGCAAGAAGAAGATCAAGTGCCAGGGCCCGAACATCGACCTGGAGCTGTCCATCGAAGGGCGCACATTTATCAATGCATCCGGCCTGCGCAACATGCCCGATGGCGAGATTTTCACCGGCCCGGTGGAAGATTCGGTGAATGGCTGGGTGCGCTTCAGCTATCCCAGCATCAAGGACGGCCGTGCTGTCGAAGGTATCGAGCTGGAATTTGTGAATGGCCGCGTGGAGAAGGCCAGCGCGCGCACCAACGAAAACGTGCTGTTTGCGCAGTTGGACACGGATGATCGCTCGCGCTATCTGGGCGAATTCGCCATCGGCACCAACTTCGGCATCAACAAATTCACCGGCCAGATTCTGTATGATGAGAAAATCGGCGGCACGGTGCATATGGCGATCGGCCTGGGCTATCCCGACAGCGGAAGCATCAACAAGAGCGCCGTGCACTGGGATATGATCTGTGACATGCGCACTGACAGCACCATCACCGTCGATGGAGAGCTGTTCTACAAGGACGGCCAGTTCGTCGTTTAGGACCATTGAACCGAATCAGCATAAAGGGGCCGATGACACCGCGAATCATCGGCCCCGTTGTGTGTCTAGGCATCGTCTGCGTCAATGGCCGCGTGCGTGATGCCGATGACGTCTTCCAGTGAACGGCCACGCGCAGCCAGCAGCCGCGCATAGCGCTTCTGATACTGCATCATGGCATAGGTCGCGAATTCATCGATGCTGAGGCCAAACGGGATCGGGTCGTACAGGTCGAGCGTCTCGCTGATGACGCTCAGCGCCGGGCCGATGAGCGTGTTCATGGTCTCCTCGGCCACGTCCCACAGGTTGTCGTCTGCCGCCACCAGGCGTGAAATCAGGTAGATGCCATAGGCGATATGGCGTGATTCATCCTGTTTGAGCAGCGTTATGCCCCGGCACTGTCCTGGCATCAGGTCGTTGCGTTCCAGCATGGTCTTATAAGCGTGATAGCCTGTCTCGGCCAGCACCCCTTCGACGATCATGTTATAGGTCACCGAGGCGCGCACCTGCGCGGCCGGCGACGGGTCGTCGGACAGGGCATTCAGCGCGGCGGGCAGCGCCTCATACACTATCGTGCGGTAGCCGGGTACTGCCATGTCGCTCAGGTCGTGCGCGTTTCCCGTGACTTCATCCAGGAAGCGGCGAAAAAAGTCGGTATGTTTGGCTTCTTCCCACAGGAAAGTCGTGAGGAACATTTCTTCCTCGATGCGTCCTTCGCGTGCGATCGTCATGATGAGCGGCAGCAGATCGAGCGTGACGGCCTCTTCGCCGCTCTGGAACATGCTCGTCAGCCGCAGGATGATCTCCTGTTCCATCGGCTTCAGGTGCGCCCAGTCCTGTTTATCCTGTGAAAAATCGATATCGGTCGGGTTCCAGATGCCCAGTCGCTTCGCCTTTTCAAATAATTTCATGGGTGGGCTGTCGCGGCGCAGTCCACGGGTCGTGGTGGCAAATCCGGCATGTGCCCCTTGTGCTTGGGTCATGAATTTTTTCCTCAAACAATCTTCACAAAAGCGCTCTTTTACTTATTAGAGTATACGCAATAATCGCAGGCTATGCGGGCTGTTCTTTTACCGGTGGCAGCGAAAGTTGTATAATACGGGTATCGAACGAAAGTTCTGAAACACGAGGCAATCTATGCCACAGAAATTTGAACTGGTATCCGATTTTCAGCCTACCGGCGACCAGCCTACCGCGATTGAATCGCTGGTGCGCGGTGTGCAGGCGGGCCTGCGTAACCAGACGCTGCTGGGCGCGACCGGCACCGGCAAGACATTCACCATCGCCCAGGTGATTCAGCGCCTGCAGCGTCCCGCGCTCATCATCGCGCACAACAAGACGCTGGCCGCCCAGCTCTATTCCGAATTCAAGGAATTTTTCCCGAAGAATGCGGTCGAGTACTACGTGAGTTACTACGACTACTATCAGCCAGAGTCGTATGTGCCGCGTTATGACCTGTTCATCGAGAAGCAGACCGATATCAACGAGCAGATTGAGCGCCTGCGCATCGCCGCGAAAGCCGCGCTGCTCAGCCGCCAGGACACGATCATTGTGGCCTCCATCTCGTGCATCTACGGCACGGGCGACCCTGTCACGTGGGGACAGAGCACGGTCACGCTGCGGGTAGGCGAGGAAGTAAGGCGCGAGGCCGTGCTGCGCAAGCTGGTGCAGCTACAGTATGCCCGCAGTGATATGGACCTGACGCATGGGAATTTCCGCGCCAAGGGCGATGTACTGGAGATTTTTCCGCCGTACGAACACGCCGCGTTTCGGGTGACGCTGTTTGGCGATGAAGTCGAGCGGATCGTCGAGTTTGACCCGCTGACGGGCGAACTGCTGGCCGCGCACGAGACGATCGTGGTCTTCCCGGCGTCGCAGTTTATGGCTGACCAGGAGAAGCTGCAAAAGGCGATCCAGGATATCGAGAAAGAACTGGAAGACCAGCTGAACCTGTTCAAGTCGCAGGGGAAGCTGCTGGAGGCGCAGCGGCTGGAGCAGCGCACGCATTATGACCTGGAGATGCTGCGCGAAATGGGCTTCACCAGCGGCATCGAGAACTATTCGCGCCATATCGAGCAGCGCCAGCCAGGCAGCCCGCCGTGGACGCTGCTGGACTATTATCCGAGAGACTACCTGCTCATCATCGACGAAAGCCATATGAGCATCCCGCAGGCACGCGGCATGTACAACGGCGACCGCGCGCGTAAAGAGACGCTGGTGGATTACGGCTTCCGCCTGCCCAGCGCGATGGACAACCGTCCGCTGCGCTTTGACGAGTTTCAGGAACGGGCGGGCTATACCATTTACACCAGCGCGACACCCGGCCCGTATGAGGGTGAAGTCAGCGAGAATGTCGCCCAGCAGGTGATTCGCCCGACCGGCATCCTCGATCCGCAGATTTCTGTGCGCCCGTCCAAGGGGCAGGTCGATGACCTGCTGCAGGAGATTGCTGCACGCGTGGCCAAGAAACAGCGCGTGATTGTCACCACGCTCACCCAGCGCATGTCCGAGGAACTGGCTGGCTACATCAACGAGATTGGCATCAAGGCGCACTTCCTGCATGCCGAGATTCAGACGCTGGAGCGCGTGGAAATCCTGCGTGACCTGCGCCTCGGCGTATATGATGTCGTGGTGGGCGTCAACCTGCTGCGTGAAGGCCTGGACCTCCCGGAAGTCTCGCTGGTGGCTATTCTGGATGCAGACAAGGAAGGTTTCCTGCGCTCCGAGCAGGCGCTCATCCAGACGATTGGCCGTGCGGCGCGCCATATCGAGGGGCAGGTCATCATGTATGCCGACCATATGACGCCCAGCATGACTGCCGCGATTGGCGAGACAGATCGCCGCCGTGCCGTGCAGCACGCCTATAACGAGGCACATGGCATCACGCCACTGTCGATTGTGAAGCAGGTGCGCGACCTGACCGACCGCGTGCGCGCCGCAGTCACTGACGAACACGCAGCGGCAGCGGACAGTGATGTGGTGCCGCTGGACATGCTGCCCAAGCACGAGATCAACCGCATGATCAAAGAGCTGGAAATGGAAATGAAGAATGCGGCAAAGGCGCTGGAATTCGAGAAAGCGGCGTTGCTGCGTGATCAGGTGCTGGAGCTGAAACGAGTGATGATTGAGCGCGAGCCCGACAATCTGCTGATGGGTGGCTGAATGGCAAAAGGGGGTGTTTCGGCCAAGTCACCGTTGACACCCCCTGGGCCGCATGATAACATGCATTACATCGACGCGGGGTAGAGCAGTGGTAGCTCGTCGGGCTCATAACCCGGAGGCCGCAGGTTCGAGTCCTGCCCCCGCAACTCAACGGCGACATAGCTCAGTGGTTAGAGCGATTCACTCATAATGAATAGGTCCTTGGTTCAAATCCAAGTGTCGCCAACCGAAAGCCCACTCAAGCGAGTGGGCTTTGTCGTTATCTACAGCCTGTAGGTGTCGTCGCGCAGATCCGTCCGCACCAGGTCGTCCCAGTTTTCACGCCTGCGGGTGACGCGCCACTTTGTCCCGTCCGGGTCGATGGCGATTTCAGGCGGGCGCAGGCGGGCGTTGTAGTTGCTGGCCATGACTGAGCCATACGCGCCGGTCGTCAGAATCGCCATCAGGTCGCCCACCTGCACGGGCGGCAGCAGCACATCTTCCGCAAACTGATCGGTGCTCTCGCACACTGGCCCCACGATGGTCACGGGAGACAGCGGGCCGTCGCGCCGCGTGACCGGCACAATGGCATGATGCGCCTGATACAGCATGGGGCGGATGAGTTCGGTCATGCCCGCATCCAGAATGACGATCTGGCGGCCGCCCTGATGCTTGATATACAGCACCCGCGCCAGCAGCACGCCCGCATTGGCGGCGATATAGCGCCCCGGTTCGACAATCAGCGTGTAATCGCGCACCAGCGGCAGAATCTGCGCGGCGAAGTCGGCCGGCGCAGGCAGTGACTGGCTTGCCCTGTAGGCCACCGGGAAGCCGCCGCCAATATCCAGCGTGCGGATGAACGGATAGTCGTGCGCCAGCCGCAGCGCCTGCTGCACCGCCTGCGTGGTCGCGCTGGTGTCGCCAAGCTGGCTGCCGATATGAATATGGATCCCCTCAAAGCGCAGATTTGGATACGACTCTTTTTTGTCCAGCAGGCCACGGGCCGCCTGTTCGGTCATGCCGAATTTGGCGTAGGTGTGGCCGGTGGCGATGTGTTTGTGCGTATTGGCCTGCACTTCGGGGTTGAAACGAATGGCGATGCGAGGGCGGGAGCCGTGTTCCCCTGCGATGACATTGATCGTGGCTGCCTCGGATTCGTTCTCGATATTGAACCAGCCCACGCCACGCGAGACCGCGTAGTACAGCTCGCCCACCGTTTTACCCACGCCTGCAAACACCACATCCTCAGAATGCGCGCCAGCCCGCCGCGCCAGGTGAATTTCGCCCGCGCTGACAGCATCAATGCCCGCGCCATCTTCGATGAGCTGGCGCAGAATGGCCGGATTATTATTGCATTTCGCGCTGAAGTGGATGCGGCTGTCAGGGAAAGCAGCGCGCAGCGCCTGGAAATTGTCGCGAATGGCTTTCAGGCTGTAGACATACGCGGGTGTGCCAACCTCGTTAGCCAGCAGATCGAGGCGCACGTCATCCACGTGCAGCGCATCGCTCACATAACGGATCGATTGCGTAAAGGGCGCATCGTCCACGCTGCTGAGGTCAGTTGCCGGGGCGTCCACAGGCTGTGCCTGAAGCTGGCGCATGTGCACGATGGCCGTGTCAAGCTGGCTGCACAGTGCATCCATCAGCCGGTAATCGGAGCGCGTGAACAACGACTCGCGTCCCAGCACCACCGAACCCAGGCGTATGCCGTGCGTAATCAGCGGCGCGGAGATGAACACGGCTTCGGTGACGCCGGTTGGCGTGGCCAGTCCGCTGAAGCTGGCGTGGCCATGGGCCTGCTCGAACAGGCGTGCGATGCTGTCGTCGGGCAGCCCACGCCCATTGATGACGAATTCGCCGGGCGCGCCGTCTGCATCGGTCAGTGAGATGCCCACGAAATCAGCGCTAAACAGCGTCCCCACGTAGGCCGCAAATTTCTCCAGCAGCGACCGCTCATTGCTGCCGGTTTCATCGCGTAACCTGTCCACGTGATAGATGGCTTCCAGCTCGCGCGTGCGGTGGATCAGCTTCCAGGCGGTGCGCGCCTGAATGATGGCGGAATCGACCTGTTTTTCGGCCACTGACAGCATATGCAGGTCATGTGTCGTGAACGGCTCGGACTGGCGCACGAGGATCATGGCGCCCAGCGGCTGTCCGCGCAACGTGATCTCGTTGCCCATCGTATAAGCCCAGTAGGGATTATCGATGATGCCCGGCTCGGTAGCGCGCATGGCAGCGCGACACAGGTCAAGCGCCTCGCCCTGGCTGATGCCGTTGTTGATGATCGTGTCGGGCTCGTCCATGCCTTCTTCAAGCAGCACGATAGCGCCGGCCTCGGCCGCGAAATGCGTTCTCAGCAGGTCCAGAATCGCGACAAACATCTCGCGTGGCTCACTGCGTTCATCGAAGGTATCGCGGATCTGGTCAAGCGCAAATGTGAGCTTCAGTCCATCGTCTTGCGCGTCTGGATAGGGCGCGGGTGGGTTAGTCATCCGATATCACCATAGGTTAAGCGTAGTATTGCGGCGCGGGTTAACGCGTATTATCCTCAAAGTATATCGATTGATGAGAAGGATGCCCAACTTGATCGCCGAGAACACGTCATCGAAACTCGCGGTACAGTATGAGGCAGTCCGCCGACAGGAATATCAGCTTATCACCGCCATGCTGGAGGTCATGCCCCGCGTGGATGGTTTGCCGGAGGATCGCCTGTCCCAGCTTCGGGACGCCTTGTTTCACGCAGACTCCCCCTACCTGATGGTGTTTGTGGGCCCGTTCAGCTCAGGCAAGTCCAGCCTGATCAATGCGCTGCTGGGCAAGCCGAATCTGCTGCCAGTGGGCATCACACCCACCACCGAACGCATCACTTATCTGCGCAGCGCGGAAGCGCCACAGACTGCCCGCTCGGGCGACTTTGATACTATCTTCGACCCGGCGCCGCTGCTGCAAAAAGTCAGCCTGGTGGATACCCCGGGGCTGGAATCTGTGTTCACTAGCCACGACGAGGTCACCCGGAAATTTCTGCACCGCAGCGACGCCGTGCTGCTGGTCATGCTGGCGACGCAGGCGATGACTGCCGGCAACGCCGAGTATCTGCAACTGCTCAAGACCTATGGCAAGCAGGTCATCATCGTGCTGAATCAGGCCGATTTGCTCACGCCGGATGAGCGCGAACAGGTGCGCGAGCATGTGCGCACGCAAAGCAAAAGCCAGCTTGGGTATCAGCCTGATGTGTGGATGATGTCGGCCAAGCTGGGCCTGGAGGCGGTGCGGCCTGATGGCATGCGCGATGCCGGGCTGTGGGCGCAGAGCGGGCTGGACCAGCTTGAAAAGCACCTGGCGAAGCAGCTTGGCGATGCGGCGCGCCTGCGCCAGAAGCTGCAAACGCCGCTGGATATCGCCCGCAGCGTGCATGCCGTGGCCTTGCAGGGCAACAAGCAGGAGATCGCCACGCTCGATCATTACCAGGGCATCCGCGAAAATGTGAACAGCCAGATCGCAGGCTACGGCCGTGAAAACGAAGCCATCGTCAGCGAGATTGCCGGACGCGTCTCGGCGCGTTTTGATGCCGCCGCCGAAGCTTCGGCGTCGACCATCTCTGATATGTTCACATTTGGAAAGCTGCCGCGGGCATTCATGAGCGGGCTGAGCGATCTGTTGGGCGTGCGCCGCCTGCTGGGCAGCAAGTCGCGTTTCGAATCTGCGACCACGTCGGGGCAGGTCGATCAGGCGCTGGCCGATGTGCGCGGCATCGCCGATGCGCTGGCCCCGCGCCTGGAAGGCAAAGACATTCAGGACATCGACGATCTGGTCAGCTATGGCCGACGCGAGCTGGAGCGTCTGCCAGACGCCTTGAAAACGCGTGTGATCGGCTCGATTCAGCCGCCGGTGCAGTATGATCGCGCTCCGATGCAGGCGATGCGAACGACACTGGATGAGGCCGAGTCGCGCGTGCGCAAAAGCGTCGCCGAGCGCATCGAGGACTGGGTGCAGGGTGCAGACGCGTTTTATGCGGCGTACATGGTGGTCATGCTGCTGCTGACCATTCTGGTGCTGGTCACCCGCCCGGAATCGGCCGATGCGCCCGGCCTGTGGCTGCTGCTGCTCGTCGGCGTATTTGTGTTGGCGTTGATCGGAAGCGTCGCCTGGCTGGTGCGCGGCAGGGTGATTGTGCGTAATATCAGGCAGGCGCTGGCCTTGGAACGGGATGCTTACCTGAAGATCCTGAAAGCCGCGGGGGCTGCCCAGATTGAAACTGGCCTGCGCCTGCGCAGCGAATCAGTGCTGCCGCTGATGCGCCTCATTGAGACACAAACCAGCGCACTGGCCGAGCAGCAGAAATCGCTGCATGCGTTCAGCCAGCAGATGGGCGAGATTGATGCCGCGCTGGCAAAGATGAATTAGCGACTGAAAGGTTTGCCTTGACTGACGAAAATATGCATCGTGAAGATGCCCAGCCCGACGAGAATAATGCGCCTGCCCGGCCAGAGGAGCAGCTCGTCGAAGATGTGCTGGCGTCTGACATGCCTGACGTGACCGAAGACGCGCTGGAAAATGACCGGCCGGAGGAGAAGCCGGTCGAAGGTGCGCTGGCGTCTGACACCCCTGAAGTGACCAAAGACCCGGCAGATCAGCCGGGCGCGCTGGCATTGCGCCAGGAGCCTGAAATTGCCGAGGTTGTGGAATCAGCGCCGCCGGTCATTACGATTCCAGGGCACTCTGCACCTCCGCCGCTGGAACAGGCCCGTCCGATGACGGGCGCGCTGGCCGCCCTGCGCGAGGCCGAGATTCGCCTGCTGGGGGATATCGCGGCCAGCTTTGATGCCTTTGGCGAAAGCGCCCGCTCTGACCGGCAGCGCCTGCTGGAAGTAGCCGAAGACCTGCGGGATATGTTTTTCCTGGTGGTGATCATCGGTGAGTTCAACGCAGGAAAGTCGTCGCTGGTGAATGCGATGCTGCGCGACAGGCTGCTGCCGACAGGCATCACGCCGACGACCGAGGCGATCGAGCTGATCAAATATGGCGAGATGGGCGCACGCACGCCGGAGATTCGTCCGGATTATATGCGCGTGTGGCAGCACCCGAATACCGGTGCGCCGGGCGTTGCCCTGGTCGATACTCCGGGGACGGGCTCTGTCTTCCAGCGCCACGAGACGACTGCCAAAGCCTTCCTGCATCGCAGCGACCTGGTGATTTTCGTGCTGTCTGCCAAGCGTGCGCTGGCCGATACCGAGCGCGTGTATCTGGAGCTGGCGCGTGAATTCGGCAAGAAGATCATCATCGTGATCAACCAGGTGGACCTGCTGACCCCGCAGGAGCGCGTGGAAGTGCGCCGCTTTGTCGAGGCGCAGGTGAAGTCACTGCTGGGGCTGGATGGGCTGATCTTCATGGTGTCTGCCCGCGAATCGCTGGAGAGCATCGCGGCGGGCGGCGTGGAAACGGGCGGGGTGGATGCTTTGCGTGGGCACCTGCGCAGCCTGTTCAGTGCGATGCCGCCCGCCCGTCAGAAGATGCTGTCGCAGCTCGACCTGGCGGCGCATCTGGTGGGCAAGTACACCGCGATTGCCGGCGAACGCGTCAAACTGGTGGGTACGGACCGCGAAAAGGTGCAGTCTGTGCATGCAGAGTTTGATCAGCAGGCGACCGGGCTGGCTGCCCAGCTTCGCCAGACACGCGCCTCTGTCGACGAGATTTTCGAGGGGATGCGCGCCCGTGGCCTGGGCTTCATCAACGAGAATTTATCCATCCGCAAGTTGGGCCGTGGTGTCAGCCGTGAGAAGCTGCAAAAGGACTTTCAGGATGTCGTAATCGGCTACTCGCTGGACGATGTGCAGCAGGCGACCAATCAATACGTCAACGCTCTGATTGACCAGAGCCGGGCCTACTGGCGCGGTGTGATTGACCGGCTGAATCGGCTGCAGGATGTGCTGGAATCGGATGTCAGCGGGCTGGATGCCAATGTGTATGCGGAACAGCGCGAGGCGCTGCAGGATGCGATCCGCGCTGCCGAGGCGGAAATGCGCTCGTATTCCAGCGGGCGTGTGCTGTCCGACATGGAAACGGCATTTCGTTCCAATATGGGGAACTTTACGATGACAGCGGCCGCATCAGTGGCTGGCGTCGTCGCGACGGTGCTGGCGTTGGCTGCACCCGGCCCGCTGATCGGCGGGGCTGTGGCGGCCGCGCCGCTGGCGATTCCGGCTTTCATCCTGGGCGCGCCTGTCGCAGTGGTCGGCGGTGCGCTGGCCATTCGCTACTATCGGCGCATGTCCAGCGGCGCCAAACGTGACTTCAGCCTGCAGATCGATGCGCTGCAAAAGTCGTATGACGATGCACTCGATCAGCTGACGGCACGTGAACGCACCCGCCTGCGCGAATTTGGGTCACAATTGCTGTCGCCTATTTTCGCCCGGCTGGAGGCTGTCGTGCAGCGCAACAACGCACTGAGGGACTCGCTGGGCAAGTTTGAGGGAGAATTGACGACCCTGCGCCGAGGCATCGAAACGGCTAACTGATCGTGACTCTGGAAACACAGTTTGAAATCGCTCTGCGCCTGCTGCTGGCCTGCGTGTTGGGGAGCTTGATCGGCCTGGACCGCGAGCGCAAGAAATTTGGCGCGGGTGTGCGCACGCATATGCTGATCGCATCTGGTGCCTGCCTGTTTACTGCGCTGTCGGTTTACGGGTTTTCGGGCGGTGACCCAGCCCGTGTAGCCTCGCAGATTTTGCCCGGTCTGGGCTTCCTGGGCGCAGGCGCCATCCTGAAATACAAGAACAGCGTGCGCGGCATCACCACCGCCGCCAGCATCTGGGTGACTGCGGCGATGGGCATGGCAGTGGGGGTGGGCGCGTGGTTTCTGGCCATGACGACCACCCTGATGATCTGGTTCGTGCTGGTGATCGTCAAGATGTTCGAGCATCGCAGCAGCGCGACAGCGGATGAGGAAAATCAGCCAATCGATTAGCGCACCTGACTATAAATTATGCAGCGTTTTCAGCTCGGTAATCAGCGGGCTGATATTCGGCTCTGGTCGCGCCTGATCTGGCTCTCCCAACGGATCCTGGGGCGCGTCCCCCAGCAGGATGCGGGCGACATTGACCAGCCCGTAGGCCAGCGCCTCGACGTAGTAGCCGCCTTCCATGGCGAAGATGATTTTCCCGCCGCAGGTGTCGTCGGCCAGCGCCTTCAGCTTCTGGCCCAGCGCAGCGAAGCCGTTCAGCGTGAGCTGCATGTTGGCCAGCGGGTCGGCCCAGTGCGCATCATAGCCTGCCGAGACGATCACCAGCTCTGGTTGGTAGCGCCGCGCGGCGGGGAGGATGACTTCGTCAAAGACGCGGGCATAGTTGCTGTCGCCGCAAAAGCGCGGCATTGGCACATTAAGCGTATAGCCCCGTCCGTCACCAGTGCCAATATCGGTGGTGACGCCTGACATGGGATACAGCGGATACTGGTGCGTGCTGACGAAGAACACGTCCGGCCGGGCAGTGAAGATATCATCGGTGCCGTTGCCGTGATGCACGTCGTAGTCGACGATCAGGACGCGCTTCAGGCCATAGGCGTCGATGGCATGCTGGGCGCCAATGGCGACATTGTTCAGCAGGCAGAAGCCCATGCCGCGTGGGCCGATGGCATGATGGCCGGGCGGACGGGTGACGACCAGCGCGTTGTCCACCGTGCCTGACAGCACGCCATCCACCGCGTCCACCATGCCGCCAGCCGAAAGATAGGCAACGTCGTTGGAGGCAGGGGTGATGTAGGTGTCGGCGTCCAGATGCAGGATGCGATCCTGACTGCCGGTGCGCGCCAGCAGCTTCAGGTAATCGCGGTCGTGGATGGCGGCGACCTGCGCGTCGGTCGCGGCGGATGCCTGTTTGCTCACGAGGCGCGGCAGCAGTCCGGATTCGTCCATGCGCTTCCATACCGCGCGAATGCGCCCGGCATGTTCAGGATGCTCTGTCAGGTGATGCTCAACACAGCGCGGATGAGTGACGTACAGTGTGGACATAGTGGCTTTCTAAAGTACTTATTCTGATAATGCCGGAAACGATTATAATAGCCGCATGACCGTAAAGCGAAGAACGACCCCGATGACCCCTGCGTCTTCCTCCAATGAATCAGAAGCGGCCTCGCAGCTTCTGTATGAACGCCTGGTGCTGTGGGCAAAAGAATACTGGGAGGGGCATTACCCTGACCAGTCTTTTGTGCCGCTGTGGGCGACGATTGAGTGTGCCAACCGCGTCGCGCATCATCAGGTGCGGCCCGGACGCAGGCTGAAAGGCAAGTCGAAGTTTGTGGGCATGGAAGCGATGGACTGCCCGGTAGTCGTGCCCATCAGCGACTTTGGCACGCGCGGCAATCAGATGGTGCTGACCTCCGGGGCAGGGGCGTACCTGTTTCATTTCAGGGACGACATCGGGCGTGAATATGACGTGGTGTATGCCTGCACGTATCTGGGCGATAACTCGCGCGACCTGATCGCCATTGCCCTGGTGCCGGAAGAGCGCCTGGAAAGCTGGGCGTCGTTTGAACTGATGTGTATGCGCGTGGTGCGTCCGCCGATTCGCCGCCGCCGCGACGTGTATATCGTCGGCGGCAGTGAGACGTTCTTTGAGCCTGCTGTCGACTGGGAAGATGTCATCCTGCCCGATGCGCTGAAGTCGACGCTGCTTGATGATATGGAAGCTTTTTTCACCCGCGGCGTAGGCATCTATCGCGAGCTGAAGCTGCCGCCGTTTCGCAAGCTGCTGCTGGCCGGCATTCCCGGCACGGGCAAGACGATGCTGTGTGCGGCGATGGCCAAGCTGGCGATCGACCGCAAACGGGTGGTTGTGTATGTCTCCGGCTCTGACCGCGATGGCGCGTCGTTTGAGAAGATCCAGCGCGCGCTGATGGCCGTCAGCGCGGCCAAGTTTCCCGTGCTGCTGATTGTCGAGGAACTGGACGCTTATCTTCAGGGGGACGACAAGGCGCGCATCCTCAATGTGCTGGATGGCATCGAAAGCCCGAACAACCCGCGTGGCGCGCTGCTGCTGGCAACTACGAATTATCCCGAAGCCATCGACGAACGCATCGCCAAGCGCCCCGGTCGCCTCGATCGCATTTTCATCGTGCCGCCGATTCAGGACGAAGTTCAGGCGGAGAAGATGCTGAAGCATTATATGGGCGATCACTGGTCACAGGATCACAGCACGGTGGTGCCGTACCTGGTGAATCAGCCGGGCGCGTTTGTGCGCGAAGTCGCGCTGCATGCCCGCATGCTGGCGGCCCATGCGCATCAGACTGTCGTGACGCCCTATATGCTGAACGAATCTGTGACCAGCCTGCTGCGTCAGATCAATTCCGAGAGTGATTTCCTGAAGCAGCGCAAACCAATCAGCCTGAGTGCGGCCAAGGTGCGCGATACCAATCCGTTTGGCTGGGGCACCTAAGCCGGGTTAATCGGCTCCCAGAGCAGATAGTCGAAGCCGTTCATGAAGATGCTGTCCACCTGCTCGTAGTGCTGGCCAATCGCGATCAGCACGTCGGTGGGATAGAACTGCGCGCGCAGCACGATCAGCCCAAACTCACGATTTTCCAGCATGCCCACCAGCTCGCTTGAATCCCACTGATTGTTCAGCCACAGATTGAGCAGCTGCGTGGGATTGGTGATGACGGGTCGGTCTGCGTAGATGGTGAAGGCCGCTTCCTCGCTTAACACCAGTCCAGGCGCCTGACGTACCCGCTCGACAATGCGCCAGCCCGCGTCAATATCCGCCTGCGATGTGAAATGCCCGATATCGGCATAGCCGCCCGCGATGCGTCCGGCCGAGTCGTAGAAGTTGTTATCCGCGTTGGGCGTCAGCCCCAGCACGGTCGCAATCGGGGCAAAAGCCCCATCGGTGGGCATCTTCAGCGTCGCCCGCGCATAGCCCAGGTATCCAAGCGGCACGACGATCAGCGCGATCATCGCCAGCGCCGGGGCTGCCCGCCGCAGCGGGGCGATCACCCCGCGCGTGAGATAGTTGTCCGGGAACGTCCAGTCTGCGCGAATACTGCGCGCTGCGAAGATCCCGCTGAGGATGCACATGGCCGCGATGCTGGTGGCGAAATAGCTGTCGCCGGCGCCCCATTTGCCCGACAGCGCGGCATTGGCCACCGCCGCGATGAACCACACGCTGTAGAAAGACAGCCGTGAAAAATACAGTTCATAGACGACCAGCAGGGCGGCCGGCACGATCAGGAAGCCGTGCAGGCTGAACCACAGCCGGTACAGACCGATCGTCTGGTCGGCATAAAATTCGTTCACGTTCGCGGAAATCGTTTGCAGCCACCACTGGCCGTTTGTAGCGATATTCAGCCACAGGAAGATCGCGCCGCCGATGACGCCCAGAATGGCCGTCCAAATGATCGCCCGGCGTGGCCCGCGAATGAACAGGAACAGGCACGCAGCACCCGCAGTGGCATAGGCAAGCTGCTTGGTATATCCCGCACACAAAATCGCGACCAGCCCCAGCCCCAGCGCGATACGCCTCTGACGCTGGTCGGGGATATCGCAGGCGCGCGCCAGGATGACGGCGGCCAGCGTCTCGAACATCACCATGGTCATGTGCTGGCGGAACAGCGGCCCAATGTGGTAAACCGTATTGGAGGCCAGAAAGGCCAGCGCAGACAGCACCCCAATCGTGCGGCTGCCCCCCTCCCGATAAACCGCATAGCCAATCGCCGCAGCGGTAATCAGCGTGCCCAGAAATCCAAGCAGCCTGCCGTACCAGTAACCAGGCCCGAACAGCCATACGAACGGCGCGGCAATCACATGGAATAATGGGGGATAGTTGCTGCTGTAAAACGGAAAGGTGTCCGTATCCTGATACGGCCATTGGCCCTGGCTGAACATGATCGTATCGACCAGCTCAAAGCCTTCCCCCTGATCATAATCGAAGGGGAACTGGATGAGATTTGCGGCAAAGGCGACATACACGGCAAAATAGCCAAGCAGCACCAGCAGCGCGCCGCCCATCAGCACGCGGTGAAAGAGCTGAAGCGGACGGGGCGAAACGACTGGCTGAGTTTGTGGCAGGACGCGCGTGGTCATGCGGGGGTGTCTCCCAGCGGAATAAGGGTCAGGCCAAGCAGGGCCAGCGCGGCGCATCCGGCCAGCGCCAGCTGCTGCGCCGGGCCGATGCCCCCTTCACGGCCCACATCCAGCACATCGATGCCGAGGATGCCGACGAAGCCAGCGACGCCGATGACTACCAGCAGCAGGCCAAGGTGGCGCTTGGTCAGGGCATAATCGGGCTTCGTGATCGTGCTGAGCAATTGCTTTGCAGATTGCATGATATTCATGCGCAACTCTTTACATCCAACATGCGTATAAGTCATTGTAACGAATCGATAACCCTAGTTTACCGACAATCGGCATCATTTCGAGGGTATGCATCATGACTGATAATACACAGCGTCCAGACGATTTCCCCATCGATGACGAAGCGCTGTTTGGCGATCTGGGCAATAAGGGCGATGACCAGCGTGTGTCCCGCCTGAGTGGTGGTCCGGCTTCTGCGCCGCCGCCCGCGGATACCAGCAGTGCTGACCAGGAAGCAGTGGTGCGCGAATACGAGCGCCGCTACAGCCGTCAGGAAGCTGACGCCATGCCTGAGAAGCCCAAGTTTGGCGAGAAGCCGAAGATGGATCGTCCCGGTTTTGGCGAGCGCGCCGGCGCTTTGTGGGAGAAGTCCCGCCGTGGCGCACCGCTCAGCTACAATGGCTCGACTACGACCCAGGATGAGCGCCTGTGGGCGGCGCTGGCACACGCCAGCATCTGGCTGACCGTGCTGGCCGGCGCATTCTCCGGCGGGATGCTGCTGCCGCTGACGGTGTTCATCCCGCTGGTGATCTATTTCGTCTTCCGCACAAAGTCGAACTTTGTGGCATTCCACTCGCTGCAGGCATTCGTGCTGCAACTGGTGGCCACCATCGGCGTGGCGGTCTTCGGGCTGGTGGGGGTGGTCGTCGCGGTGATCGCGTTGCTCATCATCATCGTGCTGTGCCTGGTGCTGATCGGCTTTGTGCTGCTGCCGGTCTGGCTGGGCGTGACGGCGCTGGGCGGCCTGGTCGTCTCGCTGCTGCCGGTGGCTGGCGTGATTCTGTCCACCATCGCCGCTATCGAGACCTACAATGGCCGCGATTACAGCCTGCCGTTCATCGGCCGCTTTGTTGACCGACAGCTGGCGGGCAGCTACCTGAACACAGTCGCCTGATTCCTGACGGCATCCCTGCAATTGTGACAGCGCATTGGCGACAATGCGCTGTTTTTATTGGCTACGCTTTATTTTAGTTTTTCTGCGTGCTATCCTTACCACCCTGTCAACTCCTCATACACCGAACATATCGAGGGCGGAATTATGTTAAAGACGCACAACTGCGGCGAACTGCGGGCAGAACATGCGGGTAAGGTGGTCACGCTGGCCGGTTGGGTCAATACCCGCCGTGACCAGGGCGGCGTCGTCTTTATTGACCTGCGCGATCGCTGGGGTATCACCCAGGTGGTGGTGAATCAGGAAAATTCCGCGCAGGCGCATGAAGTCGCCGAGAAACTCCGCAATGAGTATGTCGCACAGGTTCGTGGCGAAGTGCGCCTGCGCCCTGAAGGCACGCGGAATTCTGGCCTGGATACTGGCGATATCGAGCTGGTGGCCACCGAAATTGTGCTGCTGAACCCGAGCAAGACGCCCCCGTTCTACATCAACCAGGACAGCAAGGTGGATGAGACGGCGCGCATGAAGTATCGCTATCTCGACCTGCGCCGCCAGCGCATGCAGCGCAATATTGTGCTGCGCCACAAGGTCGTGAAGTTCATCCGCGATTACCTGGATGAGCAGGGCTTTGTCGAGGTTGAGACGCCGATCCTGTTTAAGACCACGCCGGAAGGCGCACGCGACTTTCTCGTGCCCAGCCGCCTGAACCCCGGCTCATTTTATGCGCTGCCGCAAAGCCCGCAGCAGCTCAAGCAGCTGCTCATGGTGGCCGGTTACGAGCGCTATTTCCAGATCGCGCGCTGTTTCCGCGACGAGGACCTGCGCGGCGACCGCCAGCCGGAATTCACCCAGCTTGACCTGGAGATGAGCTTTGTCGAGCGTGATGACATCATGGCGCTGATCGAAGCCCTGATGATCGACATCGTCGAAAAAGTGGCGGGCAAGACGCCGATGTTCAAGCCGTTCCCGCGCATCCGCTATGAGGATGCGATGGAGAAATATGGATCGGACAAACCAGACCTGCGCTACGACCTGGCCGCCGTCGATGTCTCGGATATTGCGGGAAAGAGCGGCTTCCCGGTATTTGTGAACAATGTCGCTGAGGGCAAGCCGGTCAAGGTGCTGCGTGCGCCTGGCCTGGGCAAGCGCAGCGGCACTGCACTGCGCAAGCTGGCCGAAGAACTGGAGACAATGGCGCGTGGGGCAGGGGCCAAAGGCCTCGCCTGGGTGACGCTGCCCGAAGATGAATCGGGCGAAATGAAGGGCCCCATCGGCAAGTATTTCACAGTCGATCAGGTGCTGGCGTTGGTGGAACGAACCGAAGCGCAGGGCGGCGACATGCTGCTGTTCATCAGCGACAAACGTGAAACAGTCTGGGCGGTCACTGACGTGCTGCGCCAGCACATCGCGCGCGAGCTGGGGCTGAATGACCCTGAAAAGCTGGCCTTCGGCTGGATCATCGACTTCCCGATGTTCTACTGGAACGAAGACGAAAAGCGCTGGGATCCGTCGCAGCACATGTTTACCATGCCGCTGCCGGAAGACCTGCCGCTGCTGGATACTGACCCCGGCAAGGCGCGTGGTTCGCAGTATGACCTGGCCTGCAACGGCTATGAAGTCGCGGGCGGCAGCATCCGCATCGCCAGCCGCGAAATTCAGGAGAAGATTTTCCCGCTGATTGGCCAGACGCCGGAAAACGCGCGTGAGCAGTTCGGGCATATGCTGGAAGCGTTTGAATATGGCGTACCCCCGCATGGTGGCATCGCCTCGGGCATCGACCGACTGGTGATGGTGCTGGCTGGTGAGCCGAACATCCGCGAAGTGATTGCCTTCCCGAAGACGCAGGCGGGTGCCGACATCATGGCTGGTGCGCCGTCACCTGCCGAGCAGAAACAGCTTGACGAGCTGTACATCCGCACGACGGTGCCCGATCCGGAGAAGTAATCTATTGTTCAGGTCAGAAAAACAGCCCCGGTCTGAAAAGGCCGGGGCTGTTTTTTTACCGCCGTACTGCGCTGGAAATACTTAGTTCGTCGGCTTGAGGAACATCGTATTGACGACGCCAGCCAGGATGCCGCCCGCGAAAATTGCGATCAGGTACACCGGCACATAATCGAAGTTGCCGCCGGCGATGGCTGGCCCCAGGGTGCGCGCCGGATTGAGTGAGGCGCCCGTTAATGTTCCCGTCGCGGCGATGCAGCCAGCCAGTGTGAAGCCAATGGCAACACCCGCCAGATTGCCCGCCTTGCCATACACGGCCGCCTGATAGACCACGGTGACCAGGATGAACGTCAGAATCAGCTCGACCACGCCAGCCAGGATCAGGCTGCTGGAGGTGAGCACGCCGGTCGTTTCGCCCGCGACGCCCGCGTATTCCGCGATACCGGTGCCATTGGCGACTGCCACGACCAGAAAGCCAGCCACCAGCGCGCCCACAATCTGGGCGATCCAGTTCTGCACGGCCTCTGCGATAGGCAGCTTGCCGCCCACCACCAGCCCGGCGGTGACCGCTGGATTGAACTGCGCGCCGCTGTGGTGGCCAAACATATAAATCAGACCCACCAGCACCAGCCCGTGGGCCAGCGCCGGGATAATCACCGCCAGCGTGCCCACATTGCCCGGGTTGTTGGTGACCAGCACGGCCAGCGCGCCAATAAATACCAGAATAAATGTCCCCAGCAGTTCCGCCAGAAACACGTTCAGTTTGAATTTCATGTGCATACCCTTCCACAGAGAATTACTACCCCGATTGATGGCGTATTCTAGAATTTTCGTCCAAAGCGCACAAGTTAAGACTCCATGACAGGCTTTCCGCTGAAGCTAACCTTTACACTACCTCGTGACGTTGGTATAACAGAGTGACCTGCTGTGCCCGTGATTGTGCGACAACGTCCCGGGCCAACACCCGAATTTCGGGAGCACCAATGTAGCGGTAAGGTGATAGGCCTGAGCCAAGACCCCAACGCCGATAGAGTTCCCACCTACTTATGTAGGTCCGAGACTCCGTGCACACGGCATGGTGGGTATTTTTCAGCAGGAAATGAAACGCGCGACAGCCTGTAACAAAGCTGTCGCGCGTTTTTGATTGGACGATACGCCCCTGGTTTTAGCCGCTGTAATTCTGCCCAAACGTATTGGAGAGCAGCTCGCCCAGCATGGCGCGGCGCGGCACCAGCACCTGTGCGCCAGCTGCCGTGGTGTAGGGCATGATGTAGGACCCGTCGATCACGCCTGTGCGGATGGCATCGCCGGGGACATCCTTGACCGTCACCGCGACCTGGATGAGCTGATCCAGCGTCAGGTTGGTATACAGATTATTGCTCAAAGAATTGAGCAGGGTGGGCGACTGCACGATCAGCTGCGGCAGCAGATTGAAATCGAGGATGCGGTCGCGCAGGGCGTAGACCAGCATCTGCTGGCGGCGGGCGCGCTCGAAGTCGTTGTCGCCGTGGCGCGTGCGTGCAAATTTCAGCGCCGTGCTCCCGTCCATCAGTTGCAGGCCAGCCTGCAGGATGAGCGGGTCGTATCCATAGTTCATGTCCGGGTATTCATAGTCAGCGATGTTGTAGGGTACATCGATTTCCACGCCGCCCAGCAGGTCGATCAGCGTGGTGACCGCTTCAAAGTCCACAGCGACATAGCCATGCACATACATGCCCAGGTTGTACTGCACGGTTTGCATGGCCAGGGTCGGGCCGTAGTTGGGCCGCTCCAGTTCGCCCAGCACCATGGCGCTGTTGATGCGCTGCAGCTCGCTGTAGCCCGGCACATCCACCCACAGGTCGCGCGGCAGGCTGAGGATGCCCACCGAGTTGGTATCGCGGTCCAGGCTGACCAGCATCATGGTGTCTGTGCGGTACATCAGGCCGGTTTCTTCCGGTCGGCGGTCGAGGCCCATCACCAGAATCGTCAGGCGTGATCCACCGTTCCACGGTTGCAGCACGATACTGCGTCCGTCGTCCAGCGTGACCTGCTGACCGGCAGCGATATCGCCGCTGGTGCTGGCAAACGTGTTTTGCGCCACGACGGCAGTCGGCAGGCTGATGGCTGCTGTGGGCAGGAAATTGGCCGTCGTGCCATTGGCGCGCAGAATCAGCGTCACGCTCAGGCTGGCCACCACCACCACCGACAGCAGCGCCCCGGCGATGATGACCCAGGCCCAGTCTGCGCCGCCATAACGACGTGTGCGCCGTTTGTGGGTGCGCACACGTGCCGCTGACACGCGGTCCAGGGGGACTTCGAACGGCGGGATCGGCCCCGGATTTACGGTAGAATAGGGATAGGCCGGGTAAGACTGAGCGGGCTTTACCGGGTCTGCTGGTGGTAAGGCGTCGTCAGCGGGGACACGGCGCATCCCGCCATTTTGGGTGGGTGCGCGATATGGGTTCTCGCGAACCTGTCCGCGTGGCGTGACATGATCTGAATTTTTGCGTGTGGCCTGGGGCATGAGGGCTGATTTCGACAATGATTACCGATACGACACAAGTTTAGTATAGGTCTGTGAGAAATATGCGTCAATATTCTGCCACATGGCGTCTTCTCGACGATGAGGCTATGCCCGGCGCGCGCAACATGGCGGTTGACGAGGCCATCGCCCGGGCCGTGGGCGCTGGGGCGGCACCGCCCACGGTGAGGCTGTATCGCTGGCAGCCGGCCTGCCTGTCGCTGGGATATGGCCAGCGGGCCGCCGTGATCGATACCGGTCGGCTGATGGCGCATGGCTGGGATGCAGTGCGTCGGCCGACAGGTGGCGGGGCCATCCTGCACACAGACGAACTGACCTACAGTATCGCACTGCCGCTGGATCATCCGCTGGCCGCCGGGGACATCGTCTCCAGCTATCGCACGATCAGCACGGCGCTGGTGACGGCCCTCAACCTGCTGGGCGCGGCGGTCTCGCAGCACGAGATGACCGGCCATCCCGAAGCGACCACGGTGTGCTTTGAAACGCCGTCGCATTATGAAATAACCGCGTTTAGCCGTAAGCTGGTGGGCAGCGCACAGGCGCGCAGATATAACGCGCTGCTTCAGCACGGCTCGCTGCCGCTGAACGGGGACATGAGGCGCATCTGTGATGTGCTGATGTATCCGAACGACGCTGCACGTGAGATGGCGCGGGCCCAGGTGCGCACGCGTGCCATCACGCTGGCCGAGGCACTGGGTGTCAGTTATGTGGACGATGCGCAGGTGAGCCAGGCTGTGGGTGCCGGATTCGCACAGTTGTTTGGGGCGGACCCGAACGAACACAGCCTGTCGCCCGACGAGTTGGCCGCCGCCGATGAACTGGAAGTCGCGCAGTATGGCGCGCCTGCCTGGACCGAACGACGATGAAGTCGAGGGGAAATATGGCCAAACAACATGTGACGTCGGCACGACAGATGCCGCTCTTTGAGGTTCCCGCGAAGGAAGCCGAAATCACGCGGGAGGCGAAGCTCCAGGTCGTGACGCCGCTGTTTCAGCGCCACTTGTTTCATGAGGGGCGCACAGAAAACACGGTCAATGCGTTCACGGCTGATTTACATCTGCTGGGAGAACACATCGGGGCGGGCACGCGCATCGGAGATATCAATACCAGCTTGTTACAGGAATTCATGGACTGGCTGGAGACCGGTCGTGGCGTACCGTGCAGCCGCAAGTCGTATGCGCGCCGCGTGACCACGCTCAAGGTGTTCTTCAAGTGGCTGACGGAATTGGGCGTGCTGGAGCATGACCCGGCGGTCGCCATTTTGCAGCGTTCCGGCCCGGCGCCGCTGGCGACCATCCTCGATGAAGGCGACATCATCAATGTGCTGGCCTACTGCTCCAGCCTGCGCCTGAACGAAAAGTCTGACCCGCGGCCGGAATTCTTGTTTCGTCTGCTGCTGGAGACCGGCATCAAGAAGAATGAGACGATGCGCCTTCGTCGCGATGACTTTGACGAGACAGACCCGAAAAACCCGATGATGCGCGTGCGCCAGGAAAGCGCGACCAATGCGCTGAAGGAGCGCATCCTGCGCGTGCCGCCCGGCCTGATCACGCTGATGGATGCCTATCTGCGCGTCTATACCACGAAGACGGGTATTCTGTTCCCGTGCACGCCGCGTAATCTGGAGTATGTGCTGGCGGATATCGCCGAGAAATCAGACCTGCCGCACAAGATCAGCTTTGAGATGATGCGCTGGACGAGTGCCGTACGCGACTACATGAACGGCACCGATCCGGAGGCGATCCGCGAGAAGCTGGGGCTCAGCCGCATCAGCTGGACGGAGACATTCCAGAAGATTCGGCGGCTGAGCGGCGAAGAAACCGAGTCGGACGAGGCGGACTAGAACACGCGCACCATCAGGCCCTTGAGGTAGGCGCCCTCAGGGAAGGTGAGCGCGACCGGATGATCCGGCCCGGCCGACAGATGGCGCACGATCTGGCCCTGACGGCCGCTGTCTGCCAGCGCGCCAAACACGATCTTCTGGAACAGGTCTGCGGTGATCGCGCCTGAGCACGAGAACGTGAACAGGTAGCCGCCCGACTTAATCAGCTTGAAGCTGTTCAGGTTGAGGTCTTTATAGCCGCGCGCGGCTTTGTCCACCTGGCTTGCATTGTGGGCGAATTTCGGCGGATCGCACACGATGATGTCGAACATGCGCCCGTCGTCGGCGAATTTGCGCAGTGCCTCGAAGGCATCGCCCTGCACATATTCGGCCGCATCAGCACTCGCCTTGTCAATATTCGCGGCCAGAATCTTTTTCCCCAGCGCCAGCGCATCGCCAGACGAATCGACATTGGTGACCGAGATAGCTGTCCGCGAGGCGGCATGCGCGCTGAATCCGCCGGTATAGCTGAACAGGTTCAGCAGCGCGGGGTTCTCTGTTTTGATCGACGCGGCGGTCGCACCAACCAGCGCGCGGTTCTCCGACTGGTCCAGATAGGTGCCTGTTTTGTGCCCATGCGCCACATCCACCAGCAGATGCACGCCACCGGTTTCGACAATCTCGATGCGTTCCGGCGGATTGTCGCCAGCCAGCACGCCAACCGCGCTGCTCAGGCCTTCCTTGCCGCGAATGTCCACGTCACTGCGCTCATAGACGCCGCGTGCGCCGGTCAGCTCCATCAGCAGGTCGGCGATGTACGACTTGTTCATGTCCACATACAGCGTCAGCGCCTGAATCACCAGCCAGTCACCGTACTGATCGACGATCAGTCCGGGCAGGAAATCGCTTTCGGCATTGACGAGGCGCATCCCGTACGGCGTGCCGTCAGTCGGGCGCAGCGACGCGCGCGATTCGATGGCGCGGGCCAGCATCGTGCGCCACCAGTCTTCGTCGATGGCCTCATCTTTCCAGGTCAGGATGCGTACCTGAATCTGCGAGCGCTCGTTCCAGTAGCCGCGCGCGAGAAACTCGCCTTCTTTTGAAACGACGGTGACAATCTGTCCTGCTTCTGGCTGCTGGGCGAGGCTGTCAATGGCGCCGGAGAAAATCCAGGGATGGCCCTGGCGTACCGGCTTTTCGCGGTCTGACCGCAGAATAATCTCACCCTGTACTGTCACGTTGTAGTCCTTCACTGATCATGCGCTGCAGATCGTCTTCGCTGATAATACTCACGCCGAGGGCTGCGGCTTTTTCGGCTTTGCTGCCGGGAGAATCGCCCATCAACACATAGCTGGTCTTCTTGCTCACGCTGCCCGTCACTTTGCCGCCGTGCGATGCAATCAGCGACTCGGCCTGGTCACGCGACAGCGTGGGCAGCGAGCCGGTCAGCACAAATGTCTTTCCTTCAAACACGGTGCTGGCTTTCTCGGCGGGGGCGTCCATCATATTGACGCCAGCTGCTTTCAGCTTGTCCAGCACACGCTGGTGATACGGGTCGGCAAACCAGGCGGCCACCTGCCGCGCCAGAATCGCACCGACGTTGTCCGTCTCCGTCAGGTCCTCGGGTGTCGCTGCCGCAATTGCATCCATCGACCGATAGCGCGAGGCCAGCGCCGCGGCCACCACGCTGCCCACGCCTTCGATGCCAAGTGCCGTCAGCACCTGCGCCAGCGGGCGCGTTTTGGCGGTCTCCAGCGAAGCCAGCAGATTGGTCACCTTCTTCTCAGCAAAGCCTTCCAGCCCCAGCAGATCTTCGGCTTTCAGCGAGAAAATATCGGCTTCGTCCTGAATCAGATGATTGTCAATCAGCGTCCTGACCGTTTGCCCGCCCAGGCCGTCCACATCCATCGCCGCCCGCGAGACGAAAAAGTCGACCTGCCGATAGACGCGCTCAGGGCAGTACATGTTCGGGCACATGATGTCGACTGCGCCATCGGGGTTGACCAGCGGCGTATTGCAGAAGGGGCAGTTTTCCGGCGGCTCGACCGGCAGTTCCGCGCCGGTGCGTTCGCCTGTGAGCACGCCAATCACATTCGGGATGACATCACCGGCACGCTTGACGATCACGCGGTCGCCAACGCGGATATCCAGCAGCCTGACGTAATCATAATTGTGCAGGGTGGCATTTGCTACGGTGACCCCGCCGATGAACACAGGTTCCAGCCTGGCGCTGGGCACCACGCGGCCGGTGCGCCCCACGGTGATGATAATCTCGGTCAGGCGGGTGGACGTTTCCTGCGCGGCAAACTTGTAGGCGATGGCGCCGCGCGGGTCTTTGCCGGCAAAGCCCAGTTCTTTGGCCAGTGGCAGGTTATTCACCTTCAGCACGACGCCGTCGATCTCGAAATCGAGCGTGTTGCGCTGGGCTTCCCAATGTGGAATCTGGGCGATGGCCTCGTCCAGGCTGGGCCACAGCGCGGCCCGGGGCGCAATCCGAAAGCCGAGCGCCTGCAGGTATTCGAGCGTCTCCCACTGCGTGTCCAGCCGCGCGCCCTGAATCTCGACAATGTTGTACAGGAACGCGCTCAGCGGGCGCGAGGCCGTGATGCGCGAGTCTTTCTGCTTGAGGGTGCCGCTGGCGGTGTTGCGCGCATTGATGTACTCCGCCAGCCCCAGCTCGCGCTGGCGGGCATTGACCGCCTCGAAGTCGTGCTTGAGGAACATCACCTCGCCGCGCACGACCAGCCGTTTGGGCGCAGGCGGGCCGTCCGGGGACTGGGGGATGCGCAGCGGCACGGTGCGAATCGTGCGGATATTGGCCGTCACATCGTCGCCAATTTCGCCGTTGCCACGTGTGGCCGCCCGCACCAGCACCCCATCCTCGTAGGTCAGCACGACGGTCAGGCCGTCCAGCTTGGGCTCCACCGTGTAGGCGAGCTGGATGCCCGCTGGCAGCAGCTTGCGGTTGCGTTCTTCCCATGCGCGCACGTCGTCTGGCGAGAACGCATTCGACAGGCTGAGGATGGGTGCCGGATGCGCGATCTTGGCGAAGTCTTCAGACAGGTCGCTGCCGGAGCGCTGCGTGGGCGAATCGAGCGTAATCAGCTCGGGATGTTCTGCCTCCAGCGCCTTCAGTTCGTTGAACAGCACATCGTATTCGGCGTCGGTGACGCTGGGTGTGCTGAGCACATAGTACTCGTAGCTGTACTGCGCCAGCAGACGACGAAGCTCTGCGGCGCGGGTGGAAGAGTCTGCGGATGTCATCGCGGTTGCACGTCCTGTGTTCGGATCAGCCTGGCTGCGCATCAAGGAATTCAGACGCCGCCCAGCCAATCTGGGACGGGTCTGCCGGGTTCTGGACCTGCCACCATGTCAGGCCTGTGGCGCTGCGCGGGCCATCGACCACGCGCAGAAGCGTGCCCAGCGAGGCCGTGAACAGCAGCTCCTGGTCGGTGCCGGCACCGGCGCGCACATTGAGCGAGTCGGCGTTAACCGACACGGTCGAGCCGATGTTGATCGTAATCGGCGTGGGCGACAGGATGACCGGTTGCAGCGTCGGCCCTTCCAGAGCGAACACCGGAGCCGGGCCGCTGGAGGTGGCATTCGGATTGACCGTGGCGATGACGACCGGTGGCGCTTCGCCCGTTTCACCGGGCAGCGGCGTGTCTGACGGGATGGCGGTGTAGATGACGATGCGCGGGCTGCTGGAGCTGGTCGCGCTGCCGCCCAGGCTGTACACGAGCGCCATCAGGCCAAAGGCCGCCACAAACACGATGCCCAGCATCAGCAGCACCGACCAGAGCGGCAGATACAGCGCGCTTTCCCCGCGCGAGCGCACGCGGGAACGGGCGGCCTCGGCGGCGGCGGCCCGGCGTGACGACTGCGGGTCCAGCGGCGGGGGAGGGGGGATTGGTGGATTAGACATGTTTGTTTCCTACCCAGTCCAGAAATTTGTCCAGCGGCCACGTGTTGACGACCTGGTCGGCCGACAGCCACGCGCGCCGGGCGGTCAGGATGCCAAAGCGCAGCAGGTCCATCTGGTCGATGCTGTGGGCGTCGGTATCGATGCAGATGGGGATGCCCATCTCTGCGGCCCGCCGCGCATACGACGCTTCCAGGTCCAGCCGTGCCGGATTGGCATTGATTTCCAGCGCGGTGCCGGTCTCTTTGGCGGTCGCAAATACGGCGTCCAGGTCGAGATCAGCGCCCTCGCGCTCGATGATGAGCTGGCCGCGCGGGTGGCCGATCAGGTCGACATGCGGGTTGCGCAGCGCATTCAGCACGCGCTGGGTGACCTGTTCCCGCGGCTGGCGCAGGCCGACATGCAGCGACGCCACCACAAAGTCGAGCTGTGCCAGGATCTCGTCGGGAAAGTCGAGCGAGCCATCGGCCCGAATCTCCATCTCGGTGCCATGCAGCACGCGAATCTTCCCGTTCATCTCGGCATCGACGCGGCGCACCTCCGCCTGCTGCGCCAGCAAACGCTCGACGTTCAGGCCGTTGGCGATGGTCGCGCCGTGCGAATGGTCGGTGATGACGATGTATTTGCGTCCGCGCGCATAAGCCGCCTCGGCCATTTCACGGATGCTGAAGCGGCCATCGCTCCAGGTGGTGTGCATGTGCAGGTCCGCGACGATATCCGCTTCAGTGAGTAGCGCCGGGATTTTCCCCGCCTGCGCTGCCTCAATTTCGCCCCAATCCTCGCGGATTTCGGGCGGCACGTATTGCAGGCCGAGGCGCGCATACAGGTCTTCTTCTTCAGCGCACAGGATTTCCGGGTCGCCATTTTCAGGCGTAAGCGCCCATTCGTTGAGCGACAGGCCTTTGTCCAGCGCGATGCGGCGCAGCTTCACGTTATGTTCTTTGCTGCCTGAGAAGTAATTCAGCGCGGTGCCCCAGCGCTCAGCCGGCAGCACGCGCAGGTCGACCTGCAATCCGTTCAAAAGCTCGATTGAGCTTTTGGTGGGGCCGTGGCCCAGCACCCGCGCCACGTTGTCCATGCTGGTGAAGACATCCATCACAGGAGCGGCGTCGTCAGCCGTGACCAGCAGATCGACATCGCCGATGGTCGGTTTGCCACGGCGGATGCTGCCTGCGATCGCGCCGCGTCCCACGCCCGGCAGCGCGGTCAGCACCGACAGGATGGCTTCAGCGGCGGGCAGCGCGACGCCCAGCGGCGTGCGCGTCTCTGCCGAGCGGCGCTTGAGCGATTCGATGCCTTCCAGGATGCGCGCGACACTTTTCTCGCCCATGCCCGGCAGGTTGTTCAGCTTGCCCGCCCGTGCGGCGGCTTCCAGTTCTTCCAGGCTGGTGATGCCGGCATCCTGCCAGAACATCTTTGCCTTTTTGGGGCCGACGCCGTTGACATGAAGGATGTCGACCACGCCGGCGGGCACCTCTGCGGCCAGCTTTTCGTAGAAGGTCAGTTGGCCGGTTTCCAGCAGTTCGTCGATTTTTTCAGCGATGACCTTGCCGACATTGGGGATGGCTTCCAGGCCGCCTTCTTTTGAGACCACGCGCAGGTCGCGCCCAAACTCGCGGATCGATTCTGCCGCGCGGCGATAGGCCAGGATACGGTGGATATTCTCGCCCTTGATCTCCAGCATGTCACCGATGCGTTCGAACAGCTCGGCTATTTCCCGATTCGACAGTGCCAATGCCGCGCCTTTCTGTGCCCAAAATATGTCTTGTTAATTATAGCGCAGGGGCAGGGCAGGCGCATCCTGCCGGGTATTAGGTCTCAAATTTTTGGAAGTACCTCAATCTGCGGACCTCTGACAACTTTCCCTTCCTGCCAGTAAACGCGTCCTTCTTGTAAGTAGTAAAACTCGAATTCCTGTTCACCATTCATTGCTTCAATCCGGCAGAGAATGTCCCCTCTGGCATCTGGCACAACTTGCGCGAACTCTTTTAAGAACTCCAGATACCAGCGATTGGCATCTCTCCCAGCGTACGAGACCTCCAGGCCCTGATGGTCAATTGAGGATGTTAGGCGATACTTCTCAAAAAGTTGTTTCAGTCGCAAATGAATAATGGACGAGACCAGGGGGTAGACCACTCGCCCCTGGTAGGTTATCAAGTCGGAGTTTACGGCATTCGCCTGTGTCAGTAATTGCAACGCGCTTTTTCTCACCTGTCCCACCTGGCAGTAAAGCTTGTTGTCCCGAATGGTGAAGTACTCTAGCCGTGCACTGTGCATGACATCATCGCACGTTGCTTGACCATCCACAGCACCAACCTGGCGAGCTAAATCCGATAGAAATTGAACGATGTGTTGGTAGGCTTTGCGATCAGGTCGCTGCAAGACGCTTTCAATCTCGATGGAGTTTTCGGAGATGTAAACGCTATCGACGTTTTCCGCTATTTCAGCCACTTTACGCTGTGCGTCTTCGGACAGCGTTTCGGTAGAGAACCATCCACTGAAAGTCAATGTGTCGTTCAAGACTCTTTGTCCCAGCGTTACATAGACGTGAAAAGGCAGGCGCGTCCTGCCGGGGTTATTCGCCGCGCAGTGCCCGCTCGACGGCGGATTGTCTGTCCGAGTAGTGATTCAGTTCTGCTTCCGTGTCGAAGCACACCGATTGCTCAGCCAGGTTGGTAATTGGATAGGCATAGCAGTATGCGCCAAAATTCTGATCGACAGTCCAGCGATCGCTGAGCAGCGCAACATACTGCGACTGCCGCATGCGCACGCCGTAGTAGTTGACGATCGGGTCGGTGACCAGGGAGGCTGCAAAGGCGACCACAACCACTGCCGCAACCGTCGAGACCGCAACCGGTGTCAGGAGCGACTTTCGTTTCATGTATTGCTCCACTACGACTCACCAGCGATAAACATCGTGCTGAAATAATCATTGTAATTAAAATCAGCTTGTTGACAAGCTGTGCATACTTGCGCTACGCTACTGGGCAAGTTCATAGCATCAACGGCGATGAACCGGACGAGTACGTTCCAGACGCATGTGTCCCAGAGAGCCCTCGGAAGCTGAGAAGAGGGTACACAGGCAGGAACCGAATGGCCCGGGGAGCCGCAGCGGCGAACCAGACATGCAGTAGCCGCTGCCGGGTGAGCGCACCCGTTATCAGGGCGCAGGGTCTCGGAAAGTTTCGGCACCCGAACAGAGTGTTCGCGCTGCATCGGCACGCGTTCATCAAGGTGGCACCACGGGAAACCTCTCTCGTCCTTGACTGGGAGAGGTTTTTGTTTGTCTACAGAATTGGAGACATCCCGATGGTTCAGGCGATGACCCGCGCGACCGCGCTTCCTGCACGCGAAGAAGTGTATGCCCTCTTTGACCAGGGTGATCTGGTGCCCGTTTACCGGCCGCTGCTTGCCGACCTCGAAACCCCCGTTTCCGTGTTCATGAAACTCTCGCGTATGGGCCAGGTGGCCTTCCTGCTGGAAAGCGTGGAAGGTGGCGAACAGGTGGGGCGCTATTCCTTCCTGGGCGTGAATCCCAAGGGCGTGGTGACCGTGCGCGAGAAGACCGTGACGCGCATGCTTCATGGCGTCGTGACCGAGCGCCCGCTGGCTGCTGGCGAAGACCCGCTAATGGCCGTGCAGGCCGAATTTGAGCGCGTCACCCCGGTGCATATTCCCGGACTGCCGCGCTTCGTCGGTGGGGCGGTGGGTGCGCTGGCGTATGACGTGGTGCGCCACTTCGAGCGCCTGCCCGATACAGCCGCCGACCCGCTCAAAGTCCCTGATGTCGCGTTCATGATGGTCGATACGCTGGTCATCTTCGACCATGCCAAGCATCAGCTGATGGTGCTGGCCAATGCGCACAATACAGGCGACCCGGACGCGGCTTATGACGACGCCCTGCGCCGCATCGACGAGATTCATGCGGTGCTGCGCCAGCCCATCCCCGATATCGACTTTCGCCCGGCGCCGCCCGTCGATGACGAGCCGGTGGCGAACATGACCAAGGAACAGTACGAGCACATGGTCGAACGCGGCAAGGAATACATCGCCGCCGGGGACGCCTTCCAGATCGTGCTCTCGCAGCGCCTGTCGCGCAAGACCAACGCGTCGCCGTTCGCCATTTACCGCGCCCTGCGCGCCACCAATCCATCCCCGTACATGTTTTTCCTGCGCTTCAGCGACGACCTGACGATGATCGGCGCGTCGCCGGAAATGCTGGTGCGTTTTGAAGACGGCGTCGCGACGACCAGGCCGATCGCCGGGTCGCGCCCACGTGGGAAAGATGTCGCTCAGGACAATGCGCTGGCCGAAGAACTCATCCGTGACCCGAAAGAGCGCGCCGAACACATCATGCTGGTCGACCTGGGGCGCAATGACCTGGGCCGCGTGTGCGAATACGGCTCGGTGCATGTGACCGACCTGATGACGATCGAGCGCTACTCGCAGATTATGCACATCGTCAGCAATGTCGAGGGCAGGCTGCGCGGCAGCGTGACCGCTTTTGACCTGCTGCGGGCGACCTTCCCGGCAGGTACTCTGAGCGGGGCGCCCAAGGTGCGCGCCATGGAAATCATCGAGGAACTGGAGGGCGTGCGCCGTGCCATGTATGGTGGCTCAGTGGGCTATTTCAGCTTTGATGGGTCGATGGATATGTGCATCACGATTCGGGCGGCGCTGATGCAGCGCGGTACACTTTATATTCAGGCTGGCGCGGGTATTGTGGCCGACAGCGTGCCTGAGACAGAATATTACGAGTCGATCAACAAGGCGAAAGCCATGCTGGTGGCTGTCCGTCGTGCCGAGGAAGGTCTCGCGTGATTGTCGCGAGGAAAGGGAATGCATCTTGGTCAAGCGCGTGATGTTTATCCGGCCTGGTGAAACGGAATGGAACCGCCAGGGGCGGTGGCAGGGATGGGTCGCGTCTCCATTGAGCGAACAGGGCAAGAAGCAGGCAGCGGCGCTGGCGAAGTACATTCGCCACCTCGACCTGAGCGTGTTGTACACGAGCACGCTGCGCCGCGCCCTGCAAACCGTGGACGCCCTGCGCCCTGGCCTGACGTGCGACGTGGTGGAAGACTATCGCCTGAACGAGCGCGGCGTCGGGCTGTGGCAGGGGCTGACCATTCACGAAATGCGCGAATGGTACCCTGAAGATTATGCCCGCCTGCTGGCGGACAGCGAAAACTTCCGCATCCCGGAGGGGGAATCGCGCGCTGATGTGCGCAAGCGCATCACCGCTGCTTTTAATGCCTATCTGGCCGAAGATCGCGGCGAGATGATTGGCATCCTGTCGCATACCGTGGCCATCAAGCTGCTGCTGGAATCGCTGATTCACGGCGTTGACGCCGAAAAGATCGGTATCGGCAATATGTCGGTGACGACCATCCGCCGCACGGAAGAGGGCTGGCAATTGCTGGTCGCCAATGATGTCGCCCATCTGGAAGGGCTTGAATCGAACGCAGTGAAAGAGCCGGAGGAACGTCAATGATCCTGGTGATCGACAACTACGATAGCTTCACTTACAACCTTGTGCAGTATTTCGGCCAGCTGGGCGCAGACGTGCACGTGGAACGCAACGATGCGCTGACCGTGGGCCAGATTGCCGAACTGGCACCGTCGCATATCGTCATTTCGCCGGGGCCGGGCACGCCCGATGACAGCGGCGTCTCGCTGGACGTGCTGCGCGTGCTCAGCACGACTATCCCCGTGCTGGGCGTGTGCCTTGGGCATCAGGCCATCGGCCAGGTCTTCGGCGGCGTGGTGAAGCGTGCCCCCCGGCTGATGCATGGCAAGACCAGCCTGGTCAGCCACACCGGCAAGGGCGTGTTTGCCGGTCTGCCCAATCCATTGGAGGCGACGCGTTACCACAGCCTGATCGTGGAGCCGGAAAGCCTGCCCGACTGCCTGGAAGTGACCGCAGTCACCGAGGATGACGGCCAGATTATGGGCCTTCAGCATAAAGAACTGAATGTGCACGGGGTGCAGTTTCACCCGGAAAGCATCCTGACCGCATCGGGCATGGACCTGCTGCGTAATTTCCTGGAAATCCGCGAACGCCAGCCGGCGTAGTCTGGTGCCTGTTGCCATGGATATTCAACGCGCAATTGACCTGCTGAGCCGCTTTGGCCAGCTTCAGACAGAAGAAGCAGAAGCCGTCATGCACCAGATCATGTCTGGCGGGGCGACCGAGGCGCAGATTGCCGCCTATCTGATGGCCCTGCGCATGAAGGGTGAAACCAAGGACGAAATTGCCGGCAGCGCGCGTGCCATGCGTGCCAACGCGCATCATGTGAAAACCGGCTTTGACGGTGCAGAACTGCTGGATACCTGCGGCACGGGTGGCGACAAGTCTGGCACCTTCAATATCAGCACCACGGTCGCGTTTGTGGCGGCGGGGGCAGGAGTGCGGGTGGCCAAGCACGGCAATCGCGCCAGCAGCAGCAAGTGCGGCAGCGCCGACGTGCTGGGCCAGCTTGGCCTGAACCTCGATCTGACGCCCGATCAGGTGGGGCAGTGCGTGGATGACGTGGGCATTGGCTTCCTGTTTGCGGCCAAGCTGCACCCGGCGATGAAGTATGCCGCGGGCGTGCGCCGCGAACTGGGCCTGCGCACCATGTTCAATATTCTCGGTCCGCTGACCAACCCGGCCGGGGCGAAACGCCAGTTGATGGGCGTCTTTGCGCCCGACCTGACCGACCTGCTGGCGCATGTGCTGGGCGAATTAGGCTCGGTGTGCGCGATTCTCGTCAGCGGTTACGGCGGGCTGGATGAGCTGACCACGACCGGCCCCAACCGCGTCAGTATGTTTTTCAACGGGCGTGTGGAGACCAGTGAGCTGTTGCCTGAAGACCTGGGCTTTCGCGGCGCGCACATTTCCGAATTGTTGGGCGGCGACGCGGCGACCAATGCCGCTATCCTGCGCGGGGTGCTGTCTGGCGAACTGCGCGACGCCAAACGCGATGTCGTCCTGCTGAATGCTGCTGCCGCCTTGCAGGCTGCCGGGGCGGTGACTTCGCTCAAGGATGGCGTCGCGCTGGCGGCAGAAGTCGTCGACAGCGGCAAGGCGCTGGGCAAGCTGGACGGCCTGATTTCGTATAGTCAGTCACTTGGCGCGCACACGGTCGCATAGGGAACATAATGGCTGATTTCGTCAATACGGGCACCATTCTGGATAAGATTCTGGCACAGAAAGTGGTTGAGGTTGCCGCGCTTCGTTCGTCTGCGGCAGAACTGCGCCAGCGTTCCGAACAGCGTTCGACGCCTGTCCGTGATTTTGCCGGGTCGCTTCAACGCGAGACGGTCGCGCTGATTGCCGAGGTCAAGAAGGCCTCGCCCAGCAAGGGACTGCTGATTGAGCATTTTGACCCAGTCGCGCTGGGCAGCACGTACGCTGAAAACGGCGCGGCCTGCATTTCGGTGCTGACCGATGAGCAGTTCTTTCAGGGCCACCTGGAGCACATGACATCCGTGCGGGCAGCGGTGTCCATACCCGTGCTGCGCAAAGACTTCGTGATCGACCCGCTACAAGTGTACGAGGGCTGCGCGCATGGGGCAGACGCCATGCTGCTGATCGTGATGGCGCTGGATGATGCCCGTCTGGCCGACCTGCATGCGTTGATCACCGGGCTGGGCATGTCCGCGCTGGTGGAGGTACACAACGAAGCCGAGATGGTGCGTGCGCTGAAGCTGGGTGCGACCCTGATTGGTGTGAATAACCGCGACCTGCGCAGCTTTCAGGAGGACCGCACCACGACGGCGCGGCTGGCGGGCATGGTTCCGGCTGGCGTGACGCTGGTGGCCGAAAGTGCCATTCGGAGTGCCGAGGATGTCGCTGCGGTGGGGCAGGCGGGCGCACGGGCCGTGCTGGTCGGCGAGGGTCTGGTGAAGTCGCCGGATATCGCGGCGGCGGTGCGCGCATTTTCGTCGCAGGCGCGCCAGCCACACGCGGTGCTGGGATGAGGCCGATGACGCTGGTCAAAATCTGCGGCATCAAATCAGTTCAGGACGGCGTGGCCGCGGCGCTGGCGGGTGCCGATATGCTGGGCATCAATTTCTACCAGCCCAGCCCACGCGGCATGACGCGAATCGAGGCGGCCGTGCTGGCGGCTGAGCTGCGCAATCGGCTGGGCGATCGATGCCCGACGCTGGTGGGGCTGATGGTGAATGAACATCCGGACACCGTGAATACGACCTGCGTCACGTGTTATCTGGACGCGATGCAGCTTTCCGGGGATGAGTCGCTGGACGACATGCGCGAGATAGAAGTGCCGGTTTTTAAATCAGTGCGGCCACAGAACGTCGCTGAGGCGCTGGAAAAAGCCCGGGCCTTTGCAGAACTGGGGACGCAGAATCCAGATTTGCCATCCGTGCTGATCGACGCCTTCAATCCGGCGTTATACGGAGGCACGGGCCATCTGATCGATATCGAGCTGGCGCAAGCGGTGATTGGGCAGGTGCCCCGCGTGATGATCGCCGGCGGCCTGAAACCGGAGAATGTCGGCAATATCGTGCGCATCCTGCGTCCGTTTGCCGTCGACGTGGCCAGCGGCGTGGAGCCAAACGGCCGCGCAGGCGTGAAAGACCACGATAAGATGCTCGCTTTTGTGCGGGCGGTCAAAGAAGCGTAAAACCAGGTTTTGAGGAAGAAGCGAATGAGTGTGGACAGCGGACTGTACATCAATACCCAGACCACGAGTGTGCCGGATGCGCGTGGCTACTATGGCGATTTTGGCGGCCGGTTTGTGCCCGAAACCCTGATTCCTGCGCTGGAAGAACTGGCTGCTGCCTACCGCGACGCCATGGCCGATCCCGCGTTTCAGGCGGAGCTGGAGCATTTGCAGCGCACCTTCACCGGCCGCCCCACGCCGGTCACGTTTGCGCGGCGCATGACCGAGGCATTGGGGGGCGCACAGATCTACATCAAGCGCGAGGACCTGGCCCACACCGGCGCGCACAAAATCAATAACGCGCTGGGGCAGGCGCTGCTGGCCAAACGCATGGGTAAATTTCGCGTCGTGGCCGAGACCGGCGCGGGGCAGCACGGCGTGGCCAGCGCGACCGCCTGCGCCATGCTGGGCCTGGACTGCCACGTGTATATGGGCACCGTCGATATGGCGCGGCAGAAGCCAAACGTCTTTCGAATGAAGCTGATGGGCGCGGAAGTCATTCCGGTGGAGAGCGGCACGCAGACGCTGAAGGATGCCGTGAACGATGCCATCCGCGACTGGGTGACCAACGTGCGCGATACGTTCTACTGCCTGGGGTCTGCCCTGGGGCCGCACCCGTATCCGATGATGGTGCGCGATTTCCAGAGCGTGATCGGCACCGAGGCGCGCGCGCAGATGCTGGAGCTGACCGGCCGCCTGCCGAATGTCGCGATCGCCTGCGTCGGCGGCGGCAGTAACGCGATTGGCTTGTTTCACGCCTTCCGCGAGGACGAATCGGTCGACCTGATTGGCGTCGAGGCGGGCGGCCACGGCGTGCTGAGCGGCGAACATGCGGCCCGTTTTGGCGACCCCACCATGGGCCGTCCCGGTGTGCTGCACGGAGCAAAGACGTTCGTGCTGCAAAACAGCGACGGCCAGATCATGAATACGCACAGCATTTCGGCTGGCCTGGACTACGCGGCCATTGGCCCGGAACACGCGTTCCTGCGCCAGGCCGAGCGCGCATACTACACCAGCGCGACCGACGAAGAAGCGATGGCCGCGCTGCAAATGCTGAGCACAAGCGAGGGCATTATCCCTGCGCTGGAAAGCGCCCACGCCGTGGCCGAAGTCATCAAGCGTGCCCCCACAATGCCCAAAGACAGCATCATCCTGATCAACCTGTCGGGCCGCGGCGACAAAGACCTGGACACTATCATGCGGACGATTGGCGATGCCTGAGATTACGCGTGATGTCGTCTGCGCGCTGCTGACGAATGCGCGCGGCGAGGTGCTGCTGCAACTGCGCGACGACAAACCTGGCCTGCGCTATGCCAATATGTGGACGCTGTTCGGCGGCAGTGTGGAAGAGGGCGAGCAGCAGGCCGATGCCATCCGCCGCGAGCTGATCGAGGAACTGGCGCTGTCGCCACGGCTGACCTACTGGAAGCGATTCACGTGCGGCGCGCGCACGATTCCCGGCGAGGTCATCACCTATAACCATGCCTGGATGGCGCGCCTGGATGAGACGCCTACAGTGCTGAATGAAGGGCAGGCGATGGCCTGGTTCTCGCGAGAATCGGCCGCCGGGCTGGAACTGGCCTTTGCGCAGCAAAATATTCTGGAAGAATTTTTCGCGTCACACCTGAATCTGATCGATACGGAGGCGTCACGATGACCGCCAGCACACACGGCACAGAGCGTATTTCCGAGATGTTTGCGCGGGCGAAGGCCGAGGGCCGCGCCGCCTTCCTGCCCTACTTCCCGATTGGCTTTCCCACGCTGGAAGCCTCGCTCGATGTGATCGAGACGATGGCGGCTTGCGGTGTGGACGGCTTTGAAATTGGCATCCCGTTCAGCGATCCGCTGGCCGATGGCCCGGTCATTCAGGCGGCTACCCAGCAGTCGCTGGACAACGGCACGACTGTGCAAAGCTGCCTGAATGCGGTCAGAACGCTGCGCGAACGCGGCGTCGACCAGCCGATGCTGATGATGGGCTACATCAATCCGCTGCTCAGCTATGGCGCTGAGGCCTTTGCTGCTGCGGCGCAGGCGGCCGGGGCCGATGGCCTGATCGTGCCCGACATGCCGATTGAAGAAGGGGCGGTCATCAGCGAGATTTGTGCGCGGCATGGGCTGGCGCTGGTGTTTTTCCTGGCGCCCACCAGCACGGCCGAGCGCGTCGCGCTGGTGGCGCAGAATGCGACCGGCTTCATTTATGTGGTGTCGCTGACGGGCGTGACTGGCGCGCGCTCGGAGCTGCCCGAAGACCTGACGAAATTCATCGCCCGAGTGCGCGAACATGCTAAAGAAGTGCCGCTGGTGATGGGTTTCGGCATCAGCCGCCCGGATCACGTGCAGCAGGTTAGCCAGCTGGTCGATGGCTTCATCGTCGGCAGCGCGCTGGTGAAAGCCGGGCGCGAAGGCCTTGACGCCGTGCGTGCGCTGACAGAGACGCTGGTCGGGGCCACGCGAATTGAACAGCGCTGACCAGCGTTTGTCACGTCACTTACTCAACGACGATGGTGGCCACAGGCAGGCGATCGGAGCCTGATTCATCGACCAGCCTGATGCCTGTGTTTCTGTCGTAGAAACCAGTGACCAGTTCGTAAGTTCCTTCAGGCAGGTCTTCAGGTAACGTCAGGCTGAAGCTCGACCCCATAATAACTTCAGCAGGATCGTTCCAGGTGCTTGTCGGGCGCCGGGCGTCAAGCGGATCGCCATCAACCTGCGCGACAATCTCGCCAGAATCAGGATCGATGAGGTGATTGAACACCGCGTAGGCTGAGTCGGTTGGCTGCGAAGCCTGCCAGTAGTAGTGAAAAGTTAGCGTCTCGCCTGGTCGGGCGGATGTGTCCGACAGATCGTATCCCGCAACCAGTATAGGACCCAATTGACCAATGGATGAATTCGCCATCGGATACAGGTGCAGGACGACCATGTTTGGCCCCCTGAACTGGTCGGATTCAGGATAACTCTTCAGCAAGGTGGTTTGTGCGAGCTGGGCCCGGCCTTCTTCTGAATTCTGCATCTCCCGATAGATGTATTGAGACACGATAGCGTATTCCACACCCAGTGCGCGCCATTCCTCAACGGATCTTGTTTCGAAGTTGACGACCTCATACAACTCAAACCGATTTGAGCCGGAATAACCGCCCCATTCTCGGTTGAATGTCTTATGGTTTTCAGTTTCGGAAATATATGTTCCGCCTGGCAGGGAAACATCCATCCACTGCGCCAGGTCATTTCGACGATCAGGCAGTGTATGTTCGTAGGCATTGAACCGTGATAACTGAAGGTCAGGGATATTGACGGCAACAAACAGTACCAGGAATGCAATTACAACGACGGCGTTTGCATTACGAAAGTCGGACAGCCTGGTTTTCAGCCGCTGCTTCAATGTGCTGTCAATCAGGAACAGAAGCCCGGTTAATCCGGCACTTTGAAGCAGCTGAAGGATCGCTCCTGCCGAGACGAACTGCCGAAACTGCTGAATGTTGAGTGTTCCATACAGACTCATGCCTAGCACCCAGAACAAGAGCGACAGTGCCAGCACCGCAAGGCCGATAATATTTATGTGACGACGGGCGAATCGCAAAGCAACGACCAGGAATAACCCTGCCCAGCCCAGCAGCCACAGCCAATCATTGGCGATTAACGGATAGAAAATGCCTGTGTTGTTTATGAATGCCTGTGGCGTTGGAAATGTCAGATCGGAGGTGGGTGCGCTCCAGTCTGGTGATGAGGTTGCTTCGAGTGCGGGAAATAAAAAGACCAGCCAGAAGCCAAACAGCGCCACGATAATGAAGGAACGCAGAAAATTCAACAGTACTGTGGACTTTTGAATTTCAGGATTGGTCAATCGCCATAGGGGAAAGAGGAAGAAGATGGGCAGGACAAAAATGGCCTGATACTTGAACAGAATGGACAATATAGACGCAATCAGCGCCGAATAGATCCATCCCTGGCGATTTAACTGCACTCCTGTAATGAGCAGATACAGGCCAAAGATCACGAAAAACGTGACAAAATTGTCGGCTGTGCCATAACGGCTGAATTCAACGACGGTCGGATTGAATGTCCAGGCTGCGGCGGCCAATAAACCAGTCAGTGGTGATGCGATACGGAAACCGAGCAGGGCAATTGCGACGATGGTGCCCATCGAAAACGTCACAGAGATCAGCCGAACCATCCAGAGAATCGTACCTGGTGGGGTGGTTGGATCATGAAAGAGATTCAGCAATACGTAGTTTACATAAACGATGCCTGGTGGATAGCCATGCATACCGATCGGCCTTGCTGAACCAGAGTCAATAATCATCTGGGCAGCAATGTTATACGAGGCTTCATCGACATGGTCGATATAAGGCAGACTAAAATTGTACCCAGTGTAACGGAGCATACCAGCCGCTAGCAACAATACGACGAGGGCGGCCCACCATTTCAGGCCTGGAACCAGAAGGGATCTTTGGTTTAGATTCATGTTTGACCCAGTTGAATTTTCCAGAAGTCATTATGCAGTTCCGGTGAAACAGTGTCAAGGCGGGCAAAATGCGGGTGAGGACAACCCACAAATCGCTCCTGTCTCATCGCTTCATCCAATCTGTTGACAAAACCAGCGCGGGCATGCTATGTTCTGTGGCAGCACGGTTCACACAGGGTGATCTTTCATCTTGCTTCGCCACCTCAGCAGCGCCTCTTACTATTATTACTTTAGCGGCTACATAGTCGAGGGTAGGGCGTTGCTCGTTTCCGGCAGTTCGTGCTGAAATAACACAGTTCACGATGAAGGCGCAGAGCAAACGCACTGCGCCTTTTTTATTGCGTTTTTTCGGGAGGTGCATCACGTCATGAAATTCAGGGGAGTGAGAGGAGCCACGACCGCCGAAGGCAACAGCGCCGAGGCGATTCTGCTGGCGACACGGGAACTGCTGGAGGCGCTTGTCAGCCAGAATGACATCGAGGAAGACGATGTCGCCAGCATCATTTTCACCACGACGCCAGACCTGACGGCGGCGTTTCCGGCCAGGGCTGCGCGCGACTTTGGCTGGCGGCGCACCGCCCTGATGGGCGCGCAGGAGATGGATGTGCCGGACGGCATCCGCTTTGCCATCCGCATCCTGATCCACTGGAACACGTCCAAGTCGCTGGACGAAATTGTACATGTGTATATGCGGGAGGCGATGGTGCTGCGTCCCGATCTGTATCCGGATAACAAGATAATCGTCGAGAAGAAGCACGAGGAAAACTCATGATCGTAGTGATGCAGCATGGCGCGTCTGAAGCATTGATTCAGGAAGTGGTCACGCAGGTGAAGGCCGACGGCTACATCCCGGCCATCACGCGCGGTGAAAACCAGGTCATCATCGGACTGGTGGGCGAGAGCAAGACCGGCCTGCACGAAGAGAACTATGCCACCATGGAAGGCGTGCAGAAGGTGCTGCGCGTGTCGTCGCCGTACAAGCTGGCGGGGCGCGACTTCCACCCGGCGGATACGTTGGTGCCGCTGAATGGGTCGCAGGTGGGCGGGCGCAAAATCCCGGTCATTGCCGGTCCGTGCTCGGTCGAGAGCCGCGAGCAGATCATCGAAATCGCCTGCGCGGTCAAGGAAATGGGCGCGACGGCCCTGCGCGGCGGCGCATTCAAGCCGCGCACATCGCCATACAGCTTCCAGGGCCACGGCGAAGAAGGCCTGAAGTGGCTGGCCGAGGCGCGCGAGGCCTCCGGCCTGCCGATCGTGACCGAAGTCATGGACCCGGCGCTGGTGCCGATGGTCGCCGAATATGCCGACGTGCTGCAGATCGGCGCGCGCAATATGCAGAATTTCGTGCTGCTGAACGAAGTGGGCAAGAGCCGCACGACCGTGCTGCTGAAGCGCGGCATGGCCAATACGATTGAAGACCTGCTGATGAGCGCGGAGTACATCCTGTCGCACGGCAACGCCAATGTCATGCTGTGTGAGCGCGGCATCCGCACGTTCGAGAAATACACCCGCAACACGTTTGACGTGAATGCCATCCCGGTGATGAAGCACCGCTCGCACCTGCCGGTCATCGCGGACCCCAGCCACGCTATCGGCTATTCCGAATATGTCATCCCGATCGCGCTGTCGGCGGTGGCGGCTGGCGCCGACGGGCTGATCGTGGAAGTGCATCCCACGCCGGCCAAGGCCGCCAGTGATGGCCGCCAGAGCCTGGACTATGCCGGCTTCCAGAAGCTGATGGACGCCGTGGGCAAGGTCGCTGAAGCTGTCGGGCGTTCGGCATAATGTCGGCAGGTGGCTTTAAGAGCCGTCGGCTCGTTATCGTGGGACTGGGGCTGATGGGCGGGTCGCTGGCACTCGCCCTCAGGCCGTATGCTGAACAGATTGTCGCGGTAGATTTAAATGCCGCCACGCGCGACTATGCGCTGCGCACGGGCATGGTGGATGAAGCGACCGATGATCTGCGGGCGGGCGTGCATGACGCCGACTGTGTGTTCCTGTGCGCTCCCGTGCGCACCATCATCGACGTGGTGCGCGGGCGCATTGGCTCTTACCTGCGCGCCAATACGCTGTTGATTGACATCGGCAGCACAAAAGAGGATATTTGTAACGCGATGGGCCTGCTGCCGATTGGCGTCGGTGCTGTGGGTGGCCACCCGATGACGGGCAAAGAATCGAGCGGCGTCGAGTCGAGCGATGCCACGCTGTATCGCGGGCGGCCCTTTGTGCTGTGCCCCACGCGCCGCACCACGCCGGCCGTTCGCCTGCGTGCGCTGGCGATGGTGGAAGCCCTGCAGGCCACGCCGATCGAGATGGATCCGCACCAGCACGACCGCGTCGTGGCCGCTATCAGCCATCTGCCGTACCTGCTCAGCGCCGCGCTGGTGGCGACGGTCGCGCAGGAAGGCGAGAAAGATGATGCGGTGTGGCGGCTGGCCGCGGGCGGTTTCCGCGACACATCCCGCCTGGCCGCGCAGGACCTGGATATGATGGGCGATATCCTCAGCACGAATACCCAGGCGGTGGCGACGCTGCTGGCGCATTTCCGCATGCAGCTGGCCATGATCGAGGCGAAACTGATCTCGCGCGAGTATGAACAGCTCGTCGAAACCCTGCGCCCGGCACGCGAGGCGCGCAATCACTGGGCCAGACATTACGATTCGAAACGACCACAGGCGAAATAACATGCACCAGGCCAAAGACTGTTTTCAGGTACATCCGGGCGCGCCCCTGCGCGGACAGACAATCGTCCCCGGTGACAAGTCGATTTCGCATCGCGCCGTGTTCTTCAGCGCGATTGCTCACGGGACGGCTCACGTGCGCGGCTGGCTTCCGGCTGGCGATACCGAGGCCTCGCTGCGCAGCGCACAGGCCCTGGGCGTGGCCATCGAGCGCCATTCGCCCACCGAAATGACGATTCACGGCGGCACGCTGCACAAGCCTGAGGCGCCGCTGAATCTGGTCAATGCGGGCACGGGCATCCGCCTGCTGACGGGCATCATGGCCGGGCAGGCATTTGAGAGTGTGCTCGACGGCAGTAGTCAACTGCGCCGCCGTCCGATGAAACGCATCACCGAGCCGCTGAAGCTGATGGGCGCGGATATCGAGAGCACGAATGGCTACTGCCCGCTGATTGTGCGTCCGGCGCAGCTTCACGGCATCCGCTATGACATGCCGATGGCCAGCGCGCAGGTGAAGAGCGCGATTCTGCTGGCCGGGTTGTATGCCGAGGGCGAAACCCTGGTCACCCAGCCGGGCCCGGCGCGCGACCACACCGAGCGTATGCTGCGGGCGATGGGCGCCGATTTAACGGACACCGGTACCGAAGTCACACTGCGGCCGGGGGCGCCCCTGCGTGCGGTCGATTTCACCGTGCCGGGCGACCTGTCCTCAGCGGCGTTTCTGGTGGCTGCTGCGCTGATTCTGCCGGGCAGCGAGGTCACGCTGACGGGCGTCAGCCTGAACCACACGCGCACGGGCATCCTGGATGTGTTCCAGCAGATGGGCGCAGACCTGACCGTGACCGAGACCGGCCTGGAAGCGGGCGACCCGGTGGGCACGATCGTGGCCCGCCACAGCACGTTAAAGGGCGTGCAGGTGGGCGGCGAAGTCGTCGTGCGCATGATTGACGAATTCCCGATTTTCATGGTGGCCGCGCTGCATGCCGAAGGCGAGACTTTCGTGCGTGATGCGGGCGAGCTGCGTGTGAAGGAAACCGACCGCCTGAAGGTGATGAGCGACGAACTGGCGAAGATGGGGGCGGTCATCACGGAAACTGCTGACGGCTTCATCGTGCAGGGTCCGCAAAAACTGCGTGCGGCAACCGTATATGGCCACGACGATCATCGCATTTCGATGAGCCTGACGGTGGCCGGGCTGGCCGCAGAAGGCCACACAACCGTGCTGGATGCGCGCTGCGCGTCTGACTCGTTTCCCGGTTTTGCGGCCACGCTGCAAGGGCTGGGCGCAGATGTTGTCGAAGAAGCGATCGCGGACGCATGAGTATGAACAAAGTCGGTGTGATTGGATGGCCCATCGAGCACAGCCTCAGCCCGGCAATGCACAACGCTGCCTTCGCCGCGCTGGGCATGACCGACTGGCAGTATGACAAAATGGCGATTCCGCCGGATATTGTGCGGCAAAGCCTGAAGGAATTCCGCGATCACAACTTTATCGGCCTGAACGTGACGGTGCCGCTCAAGCAGGCGGTCATGCCGTTCGTGAAGTCCGACGCTGTGGCGAAGGCCATCGGCGCGGTGAACACGATCGACTTCCGCAAGAATGTGGGCACCAACACTGATGCGTCTGGCTTTATGGATGATCTGGCGGCGCATGGCGTGGATGTGGCCGGGAAGCGCGTCGTCGTGCTGGGCGCGGGCGGGGCAGCACGTGCCGCCGTCTACGGGCTGTCGCAGGCAGGCGCGGAAGTCATCGTGGTCAACCGCACGCCAGAGCGCGCCGAGCGTCTGCTTCAGGATGTGCAGTCGTCAGGCAGGGCGCTCTCGCTGGAAGAGGCGTCTGGTCTGTCATTTGATGTGCTGGTGAACGCCACCAGCGTGGGCATGAGCCCGAAAGCTGATGAATCGCCCTGGCCGGACGAGCTGCCTTTCCCGCAGGGCATCGCCGTGTACGATATGGTGTATCGCCCGGCAAAGACCCGCCTGATGATGCGCGCGGATGGGGTCGGCTGCCGCGTGATTGGCGGGGTGGGTATGCTGGTGCGGCAGGGCGCGGCGGCATTCCGTTTGTGGACGGGTGTCGAGCCACCGATTGATGTGATGATGAAGGCCGTGCTGGACGGCTTGTCCGGCCAGACGGGGACAAAGGGCTGAGCATATGATTCGATTTCTGACCGCGGGTGAATCGCACGGGCCGCGCCTGACGGCCATTATGGACGGACTTCCTGCGGGACTGCCGCTGGGGCCGGAGGATATCAACCGCGAGCTGGCGCGCCGCCAGGAAGGCTATGGCAGCGGCGGACGCATGAATATTGAGCGCGACGAGGTACAGATTACGTCAGGCGTGGCGGCTGGCCTGACGACTGGCGCGCCGATCGCTATGACCGTGGAAAATCGCGACTTCAAGAACTGGCGCGAAAAAGATATCGCGCCGATGACCACGCCGCGCCCGGGTCATGCTGACCTGACAGGCGCGGTCAAGTATGGCTATCGCGACCTGCGCGTCTCGCTGGAGCGTGCCAGCGCCCGCGAAACGACGATGCGTGTGGCGGCCGGGGCTATCGCCCGGAAACTACTTGACGCCTTTGGCATCGTCGTGGGTGGCTACGTGACGCAAATTGGCAGTGTAATTGCAGACATTGATCCTGCACTCTCGTATCCGGAGCGTTTTGCGCTGGCCGAGTCGAACGATGTGCGCACGCCCAGCCTGGCCAGCGCCGAGCGCATGCACGAGGAAATCCGCCAGGCGAAGATCGACAAGGATACCCTGGGCGGCATCATCGAAGTGGTGGTGCTGAATGCGCCGGTGGGGCTGGGCACGCACGTACAGCATGATCGGCGCCTGGACGCCCGTGTGGTCGCCGCGCTGGTCAGCATCCATGCCATGAAAGGCGCGGAAATCGGCGATGGCTTCCTGAATGCCGGGCGGCGTGGCTCTGAAGTCCATGACGAAATCGGCCTGGCAGAAGGCGGCGTGATCACGCGCAAATCTAACCGCGCTGGTGGGTTCGAGGGTGGCATCACGACTGGTGAGCCGATCATTGCGCGGGTGGCGATGAAGCCGATTGCCACGGTGATGAAGTCGCTGGGGTCGGTCAATCTGGCCACCGGCGCAGAAGAAAAGACGGTCTATGAGCGCAGCGACTTCTGCGCGGTTACGCGGGCCGTGCCGATCTGCGAGGCGATGGTCGCGCTGGTGATCGCCGATGCGCTGGTGGAAAAGTTGGGCGGTGACAGCATCGGCGAGATGAAGCCTCGTTTTGACGCGCTGCGCCGTGCGCGGCTGGAGGATCTGCCGATGGACAACGTGGAGTGGCGTTTTGGCTACCCCGTCTGACGAGCGCACGATCGTCATCACCGGCTTTATGGGCACCGGCAAGAGCACGATTGCCAGCCGGTTATCAACCCGACTGGTCCGCCCGCTGATGGATACCGATGCCGTGATTGTCAGGCGGGCGGGCATGCCGATTGCGCGGATTTTTGCGACGCTGGGCGAGCCGGCCTTCCGCAAAATGGAGCGCGATCTGTGCCGTGAAATTGCCGCCAGCCACGGGATGGTGGTGGCCACCGGCGGCGGGATGCTGGTCGACCCTGCAAACCGCGAGCTGGTGGCGCAGAGCTGCTGGGTCGTGTGCCTGGAGGCGACACCTGATGTGCTGGCTGCGCGCCTGTCGCGCTCCACCGCGCGGCCGCTGGCGTCAACCTGGCGACCGTTGTACGAGGCGCGTCGTGAGGCGTATGCCACGATTCCCATCCACGTCGACACCTCGACGCGCTCGCCTGAGGAAACAGTAGAGGAAATCATTTCGCTATGGTCACGCTCCCGGTAAACAACCCTGAAGGCCGTTACGACATCCTGATTGAGCCGGGGCTGGTGCGCCGTCTGGCGCCCGTGGCCGAAAAGCTGGGGCTGACCGGCCGCGTCGCGGTGGTGGCCAACGAGACTGTAGGGCCGCTGTATGGCGAGACGATCGCTCGTGCGCTGCCCAATGCGACGCTCATCACCATCCCCGATGGCGAGCAGTACAAGACGCTGGCCACAGTCGAAAAGCTGTATGGCGATTTTGTCGCGGCTGGACTTGATCGTTCGTCCACGGTGATCGCGCTGGGCGGCGGCGTCACGGGCGACACGGTGGGGTTTGCTGCTGCATCGTATATGCGCGGCGTGCGCCTGATTCAATGGCCGACATCGCTGCTGGCGATCGTCGATTCCAGCGTGGGCGCAAAAGTGGGCGTCGATCTGCCGCAGGGAAAGAATCTGGTCGGCGCGTTCAAGCAACCGGAACATGTGCTGATCGACCCGACTGTGCTGCCGACACTGCCTGAACGCGAACTGCGCTGCGGTATGGCCGAGGCGATCAAGCACGGCCTGATTGCCGACAGCGGGTTGGTAGAGGAAATCATTGCGCTGCACAGCCCGCCGCACTGGCTGGATGATCGCATGATGAACTCAGCTTCCTATTTCGAGGCACTGGCCGGACTGCTGCCGCGCATGATTCAGGTCAAAATCAACGTGGTGCAGGAAGATCCGTACGAGAAGGGTATCCGCGCCCACCTGAACCTCGGGCATACGTTTGCGCATGCCATCGAACGCGTCTCCGGTTATGCGTGGCCGCATGGGGAAGCCGTCGGCGTTGGGCTGATTGCGGCGGCGCTGCTGTCGCTGCGGGTGGGGCTGTGCAGCACCGAGACGATCGACACCGTGCGCACGGCGCTGCGTGCTGTCGCCCTGCCGATGACCACGCGTGGTATGGACCCAGACGCCATCTATCAGGCGATGGCCACGGACAAGAAGTGGCAGGCGGGCAAGTCGCGCTTTGTGCTGCTGAAGGGCGTCGGCAAGCCCGTCGTGCGCGAGGGTGTGCCCGCCGACGATGTGCTGGCTGTGCTGCAAGACCTTGCCTGAGCGGGAGACAGTGTGATGGATGCCGAACTGAAGAAAAAGATCCTGCTGCTGCACGGGCCCAACCTGAACATGCTGGGTATTCGCGAGCCAGGCGTGTATGGCGCGATGACGCTGGCGGATATCAACCAGCGCGCCGATGTGCATACACGCGAATACGGGTTTCATCTGACCGCGCATCAGTCCAATCATGAGGGCCAGCTGATCGACTGGCTGCATGAGGCTTTCCAGAAAGTCGACGGCGTCGTCATTAATCCGGGCGCGTATACGCACACATCGATCGCCCTGCGCGATGCGATTTCGTCGGTCAGCCTGCCGGTCGTCGAGGTGCATCTGTCGAATATTCATGCGCGTGAGGCGTTCCGCCATACCAGCCTGCTGGCGCCGGTGTGCGTCGGGCAGATTTGCGGCTTTGGCTGGCGCAGCTATCTGCTGGGCATCGATGCGCTGGTGGGTCATCTGACAGGCGGCTGATCGCCCGGCTTTGTAACCGCTGACCAACACGGCCATCACGCGATTTGGTCAGTTCCACTGTGTGCGTGGCGGCATTCTGACTATACTCTTGAACGCACGACAAGAATTCCTGACTGGAAAATGTGAGCAGCTTATGGCGACCAAAGAGACGGTTCTGGCAGAAATCGAGCAGCAGCACGTGCGATTCGTGGTGCTGTGGTTTACGGATATCACGGGAATCGTGAAAAGCGTCACGGTGCCCGCGAACCGGATTGCCAGCGTGATCGATGACGGCCTGCATTTTGACGGTTCGTCGATCGAGGGCTTTGCCCGGGTGGCCGAAAGCGATATGGTGCTGCTTCCTGACCTGAGCACCTTTGTCGTGCTGCCGTGGGACCCCGAAGAAGAACGCACCGCCCGCCTGATCTGCTCGGTGCGCACGCCGGATGGGGATCCGTTCATTGGCGACCCGCGCAACGTGCTCATCCGTGTGCTGAAGGAAGCTGAATCGATGGGTTTCAGCTTCAAGACGGGTATGGAGCTGGAATTCTTCCTGTTTCGTACTGACCACGGCGCGACGCGTTCCAGTCATCCATACGATGATGCCAGCTATTTTGACATGTCGAATGATTTCGCCCAGAGCATGCGCCGCCGCATGATCTCTATCCTGAATGCGACCGGCATCCGCGTGGACTCGGCGCATCACGAGATTGGGGCAGGGCAGTATGAGATCGACCTCGACTACAACGACTCGCTGGTGTGTGCCGACCAGCTGCTGACCGCGCGCGTCGCCCTGAAGACGGTCGCTCAGCGTAATAACCTGCACTGCACGTTTATGCCGCGCCCGTCTGCCAATCTGCCGGGTTCCGGCATGCATACGCATCAGAGCCTGCACGACTTTTCGACCGGCGCAAATGTATTTTCAGATGTCAATCACGAGTATGGCCTGAGCGAAACGGCGCGCTGGTTCCTGGCGGGCCAGCTTCAGCATGCACGGGCGATGTGCGCGATTCTGGCCCCGCTGGTGAATTCTTATAAGCGCCTGTCGGTCAGCTTTGAAGCGCCCATTTATGTAACATGGGCGCACGTTAATCGAGCGGGTGCCGCGCTCATTCGGGTGCCGCATATCACGCCAGGCAAAGAGGAACACACGCGCCTGGAGCTGCGCTGCCCCGACCCCACGGCAAATCCGTATCTGGCCACGGCAGTCATGCTGGCCGCTGGCCTGGACGGTATCCGCCAGAAACTGCCCCTGCCGGATGCGATGGAAGAAACCGTGCTGCGGCGCGAGCGGTCGCGCATGCGCCAGGTCGAGATGCTCCCGAAATCGCTGGACGAGGCCGTCGACGCACTATCGCAGGACGATGTGATGATGCACGCGCTGGGGCCGTATGTGGCGGACCGCTATGTGGCCGCCAAGATGCAGGAACTGGAAGAATATCACCAGCAGATTACCGAGTGGGAGCTGGCGCGCTACTTCAGTCGCTATTAATCCTGCCTATGTGGGGCGAGCCTCAGCGCGTGGAGCGTCCGCCCTGGGGCACGACGATGACCTGATGCACGCGCTCCAGCGCATCTTCGGCGTCGCCCGTGTCGATGACCAGCGAGAAGCTGCAATTCGACGGGCTTTGGGACAGCGCCAGCAGACGAATGCCCGCCAGTGACGCGATAATCTCCGCGATCAGCGTATGCAGTTCGTTCACGCGCGTGCCGACGATCGTCAGGATCGTCACCGGACGGGCGGCCCACTTCGCCAGGAATTCATCCTGCGCCGCGCGGGCATCGAGCGCCAGCTCCAGCGAATGCAGGCCGTCCAGGCCGGCGCTGGTCGGCACGACGAACGCCAGAAAGCTTTGCCAGCTCGACTGGGACGAGAAAATCACATCCGTGTGCGCGCCGCCTACCTCGAACATCGCGTCATCGACGGTGGCGATCAGCCTGCCGATGCCGCCGGTCTGCGCGCACGCCATGCCCAGCCCGTTGATGAGCGTGACGGCTTTCAGCGCGGGGACAGACTCGACGAAGTCAGATACCAGGGTGCCGATGCTCTGGGGCTTGAAAATATTGCGGACGCGCAGTGGAATGCGGCGTTCCTGAAGCGGCGCGATCATGCGCGTGTGCAGCAGGCGTGCACCGAAATAGGCCAGTTCTGCGGCCTCGCTGTAGCTGAGCTGGGTCACGACGCGGGCCTGGTCGGTGTCACGCGGGTCGGCGCTCATCAGGCCGTCCACATCCGTCCAGATCCAGACTTCGCTGGCATCCGTGCATACGGCCATCACCGACGCGGTCAAATCGCTGCCGCCGCGTCCCAGCGTGGTCTGCTTGCCTGCTGTCGTGCTGGCGATGAAACCGGTGACGACGGGCACGATGCGGCGCTCCAGCATCGGGCTGAGCAGGGTGTTAATGCGTTCGCGGGTGAGCGCGAAATTTGGCGTGGCGTTGCCATGGATGCTGTCGGTGATGAGGATTTCGGTGCCGTCGATGGCGACGCTGCGCAGGTCATTCTGGCGCAGCAGGGCCGCGACGATGCGGGCAGACAGCCGTTCACCCACGCCAATGATCGCGTCCACGGCTTCCTGGCGCGAGGTCTTTTCCGGTCGGTCAGACAGCGCCTGGCAGGTATCCAGCATGTCAAACAGCAGGCGGTCGATATCGGCCTGCAGGGCGATGCGCTCGTTCACACCCAGCGGCAGATGCTCGATCAGGGCGAGATGGCGTGTGCGCAGCGTGGCGACGATGCGCCGGTATCCACGCCGATTGGCGAGCTGTGCCAGGCGGGCAGCTTCCAGCAGGGCATCAGTCACGCCTTCCAGCGCCGAGACAACCAGAATCAGCCGATCCCAGCGCTCGTATTCATACATCACGATGCTGAGCAGCTGCGTCAGTCCCGTCGTCATACCGACCGACGTTCCCCCAAACTTCATGACCAGCGTGCGCATTCTCTCACCGGCCTTATAAATGACAAACGCGAGACACAGGCTCGCGCTTTGCAATTTGCTTGTCTAGGTCACATACTTCTAACTGAAACTAGCATTTTGAGCGAATTTTGTCAATACTTTCGGAGATACTGGTCACAAGTACATTATCGTGATGACTTATGTAGATGCAATCCTAGGATGCCTGGATGACTGAGATCACGCGCGAGAACCAGCGACTTGTCGCCGGGGTGCGCTTTCACAAAGTGGGAAAGCTGTATTTTTTTGACGCTCAGGCCTATCCCGACCTGAAGGTGGGCGATGAAATCATCGCAGAGACGACCCGTGGCCGCCAGATGGGCCAGGTGCAGAGCTTCAAGGCCTACGAGTCGGTGGAGCAGCGCGAGGTGCAGCAGATCCTGCGCCTGGCCACACCGCGCGACCTGGTGCTGCGCCAGCACTGGGAAGCCAAGCAGGACGAGGTGCTGATGGCCGTGCAGATGCGCGCCAAAGCACTCGGCGTCCATGGGGCCAAATTCGTGAGCGCGGTGTACAACTATGACGGTTCGCAGCTGAGCATCCTCTACACAGCCGATGAGAAGCCCAGCCTGTCGCGCCTGACCAACGAGATGTCGCGCCAGTACGAGGTGCCGGTCGATATGCGCCAGATTGGTCCGCGTGACGTGGCCAAGCTGCTGGGTGGCTATGGCGCGTGCGGCACTGAACGCTGCTGCTCCACCTTCCTGACCGACTTCAGCCCTGTTTCCATCAAGATGGCCAAGGCGCAGGGAATTTCGCTCAATCCGACCGAAATTACCGGCATGTGCGGCCGCCTGCGCTGCTGTCTCGTGTATGAATACGAGCAGTATGTGGAGGCACGCAGCAAGCTGCCGCGCAAGAACAAGCGCGTTGGCACGCCGCATGGCGAGGGCAAGGTGCTGGATGTGCTGCCGATGCAGGATGCCGTGATGGTGCTGGTGGAAGACACCCGCTTCATCGTGCAGCGTGCAGACCTGCAACCGCTGGAAGAACTGGAAGCGCTGGCCAAGAAGGCGAAAGAGCCGTGCACCAAGCATGGCGACGGCCCGTGCGACTGCGGCGCAAAACCCGGCAAGGCGGCGAAGAATCAGGCGCCTGCCGAAACAGAAGATGACGAATAGCATTCTGGAAATACCCTTGCCGCGAGGAAAGGCCGCTGAATCGCTATGAAACCACAGGATTTTAAGTCTCTCGCTTATGCCCTGGAGGAAGACCTGGTTGCCGTGCGGCGCGACTTCCACAGGCATCCGGAGACGGCCTTTGAAGAAGTGCGCACAGCGGGCATTGTTGCTGGCGTGCTGGCCGATCTGGGCATGGAAGTGCAGACCGGCGTCGGGCGCACCGGCGTTGTCGGCATCCTGGAAGGCGCGCATGACGGGCCGACCGTGCTGGTCCGTGCCGATATGGATGCGCTGCCCATCCGCGAAGAAAACAGTGTCGATTATGTCTCGACGACAGGCGGCAAAATGCACGCCTGTGGCCACGACGGGCATACCTCGATTGCGCTGGGTGTCGCCCGCATTCTGGCCGGCCTGCGCGACGATATCCATGGTCGCGTGAAGTTCGTCTTTCAGCCTGCTGAAGAGGTGGGGCGCGGCGCGCAGGCCATGGTGTCTGACGGCGTGCTGGAAGACCCGCGCCCTGACTACAGCGTTGGCCTGCACCTGTGGAACAGCCTGCCAGTGGGTACGGTGGGCATCGCGCCGGGGCCGGTGATGGCGGGCGCGTCTACATTTATCATTCGGATTCAGGGGCGCGGCGGACATGCTGCCTCGCCTCACCAGAGCATCGATCCGGTGATCTGCGCTGCACAGATCGTGATGGGATTGCAGTCGATCATCAGCCGCAACGTCGACCCGTTTGAAAGCGGCGTCATCAGCGTGTCAGTGGTGAAGGCGGGCGAAACGCACAATGTCACCCCGCAATCCGCCGAGATGATCGGCACGATGCGCTATTTCAAAGATGACGTGCGCGATCTGATGGTGCGACGGATGCGCGAAGTGACCGAACACACTGCCATGGCGATGGGCTGCACGGCGGAGCTGGTCGTCACACCGATGACCTTTCCCGTGGTCAATGACCCGCAAGTGACGGCCACGCTGTCCCGGAAATTCGGCGACATTGTGGGGCCCGACCAGCTTGATGCCGGAGTGCGCACGATGGGCGCCGAGGATGTCGGCCTGTTTATGCGCGACATCCCAGGGACTTATTTCTTCGTCGGCGCCCGTGATGCTACAGCCGATGCATATTACCCGCATCATCATCCGCGCTTCACGATTGACGAGGCATCGCTTCCGCTGGGCGCAGCTCTGCTGGTGACTGCCGTGGCCGCTTATGTCATACCTGACGACGTGGACGCCTGAAATGCCCAGATTCACCGTATTTTCGTGGCGTGAAGGGGCAGGCACGCTGGTGTTGTCGGGCGCGCCAGGCGACGACGTGCGCGCGACGGTACTCATGCGCAATGTGGCGGATGGCGCGGTGGCATGCGTATTCATCGGCAGCGATCCGGGTGCGGCGGATGCCATGCTGGATGATCTTGAGGATCTGGGTGCGCCGTCTGGCTATCTGGTCGACGTGCTTTCAGAAGATGACGATCTCGTGCGTGACCGAATCGGTGAGGCCAGCATCATCGTCATAAACTCATATCTGGGCCCGAATGAAGTCCGCTCTGCCATGACCGGTGCGGCGTATGCGGGCCTGGAGGCGGCGTATGCAAACGGGGCCATCATCCTGGCGGAAGGCAGTGCCTGCGCCATGTTTGGCGATGCGGTGGTCGATGGCGAGGTGCGTGATGGCTTTGCATGGCTGGAAGGCGCGCTGATCGCTGCTGGCGGCACGCTGGATGACCTGCGCGAGTATGGGGCGCAGGTGCTGATAGAATATCCGGAGAAATTCATGCTGCTGCTGGGGTCCGGCGGCGCATTGGCTTTTTCGGCGGATGGACGTGTTGAAACGTGGGGCGATGGCGAAGTGACCATTCAGCTCGGCGCGAAATTTTCTCAGGCCTTTGGAGAGACATAAATGCCGGCAACGATTCTGATCGGTGCGCAGTGGGGTGATGAAGGCAAGGGACGTGTGGCGGATTCGCTAGCGGCTGAAAGTGCGCTGGTGGGCCGTTACGCGGGAGGTGACAATGCCGGGCATACGGTGGTTGTGGGGGAACATGTCCACAAGCTGCACCTGATCCCCTCAGGCATTCTGCATCCGCATGTGCTGTGCGTGCTGGGCAATGGCCTGGTGGTGAACCCGTTAACCCTGCTGCGGGAGATGGATGAGCTTGCTGCCACGGGCGTCGATATCTCGCCAGACCGCCTGGCGCTGAGCACTCGCGCACACATCATCACACCGGCGCATATCGCGCTGGATCGCGCGGCAGAGGCTGCCCGTGGCAAAGACGCCATCGGCACCACGCTGCGCGGCATTGGCCCGGCGTATATGGACAAGACCGGGCGTTCTGGCCTGCGCGCTGGCCAGATGATGGATGTAGAAGGATTCGTCGAGGCGCTTCAGCAGCATATTGAGGCCGCCAATGCGCGCCTGATTCAGCTTGGCGCAGAGCCGCTGGACCCCGCGACGGCGTCACAGGACTATGTGGATGCAGCAGAACGTCTGCGTCCGTATCTGAAGGACACGTCCAGCCTCGTGAATGATGCATTGACTGCCGGACAGCGCGTGCTGTGCGAGGGCGCGCAGGGCAGCCTGCTTGACATCGACCACGGTGACTATCCGTTTGTGACCAGTTCATCGCCCACAGCGGGCGGTGCGCTGATCGGCCTCGGCTTCGGCCCGACGTATGTGGACCGCGTGATCGGCGTGGCCAAGGCGTTTGCCACGCGCGTGGGTGGTGGTCCGTTCCCGACCGAACTCGATGGCCCGCTGGCCAGTCGTTTGCGCGGCACCGGAGCTAATTTCTGGGACGAATTTGGCACCACAACCGGGCGTCCGCGCCGCTGCGGCTGGATCGACAGCGTGCTGCTGCGCTACACCGCCCAGGTCAGCGGGTTTACGGAGCTGGTACTTACGAAACTGGATATTCTGTCCGGGTTTGATACGATCGATATCGCGGTGGCCTATGAGCTGGACGGCCAGCGTATCGACAGCCCGCCAGCCACCGTGCGCGAACTGGAACGTGTGGTGCCGATTTACGAGACGATGCCGGGCTGGAGCGAGGATGTCAGCGGCGTCCGCCGTCCTGAAGATCTGCCCCAGGCGCTGCTGAATTACGTGGATCGGATTGCTGACCTGGCGGGTGTTCCGATCACGATGCTGAGTGTTGGCCCGGAGCGCGAACAACTGGTGCGTTTTCGCGGCTGAAAGCATGTATACTAGCTGATTAGTAGATAGGCTGCCGCAGAAGGCTATGGACGATTTTCGGCCGTACTTTGTAGAGCTGGATGCGCCGGTACAGTTTCCGCCGCGCAGGGTAGTTTCACTTGTGCCGGCGCTGACCGAATCGCTCTATGACCTGGGTCTGAGTGCGCGCGTGAGTGGCGTGACGGACCTGTGTGTGCGGCCCCCGGAAATTATAGGTCGGGTTCCCACTGTGGGGATGCCGGGCCAGATTGATGTGGAACGCGTCAGTGCGCTGCGACCAGAACTGGTCATCGCCAGCGCAGACGAAAATGACCCGCAGCAGCTTGAGGCCTTGCAGGCCATGGGCCTGCCCGTTTGGGTGACACATCCCCGTTCAGTCCGGGATATGTTTAATCTTTTGTGGAATATGATGCACGTTTTTGATGAAGGGAAGTATGTCGAGCGTGTGCGCGCTATCGAGTGGACCTGCGACTGGCAGGAACGCCTGAGCGCGCAGCGTGAGCCGCGTTCTGTTTTTGTGCCCCTCAGCCTTGAGCCCCTGCGCACATGCGCCGCAGATACCTATGTCAGTGACCTGCTGCGCATCTGCGGCGGGGCCAGCATGGTCGTGCCTGTCGCTGCTGATGCGGCCGGGATGGACCGGCTCTATCCGCACGTGACCTGGGAACAGGTTGCGCAGGCAGCGCCAACCGTCATCCTGCTGCCGGTGGTGGATCCCGATCGCTATGCCAGCGATGTTGCAGCCGCAGCGTCGGCTGGAATCCCGGAAGCGTTTCGACCGCTGGTGCGTATGGTCGATGAGACCACCCTGACCTGGGCGGGCACCCGTATCGCCCATGCCTTTCAGGTGCTGCCTCAGCTTTTGGGGACAGGAGACATCTTGTGACCGAGAGCTCGCCCGGTCTTAATTTGACCATCCTGCTGCATGACCTGAAAAACAAGCTCGGCCAGATTAAGGGGAACATTGAGCTGGTGGAGATGTTCGGTCCGCTCAACGACGGGCAGGCCAACAGTATCTCCAGGGCCTTTGGCTGCATGAATGAGATGTTGGAGGCGATCAACATGTTCTTCAATGTTGAGGACGCCGATGAACGTGCAGACTCGGCCTTTACAACGGTCTCATGGACAGCGATTTATTTCGAGGTGGCCAGCCAGCTTGAAATGCATGCGCGCCCCAAAGATATCACGCTGGAATTGATCCATCCTTCTGAATCAATTCATTTTGAAGCCAATTACATGCAGTGTGAGCATATCCTGCTGAACCTGATGGGCAATGCCATCAAGTACGGCCGCCCTGGAGGGTATGTACACGTTTCTACATTCCTCGACCAGGAGACATCGGAAGTCGTGCTGATGGTCTCCGACAATGGCGCTGGTATCCCGGAGCATGAGCTGGCGTATGTGTTTGATCGCAATTTCCGCGCCTCAAATGTGGCTGACAGCCGGATTGAAGGCGGCGGCATGGGGCTGTACATCGTGCATGAAGTCGTCGAGCAACACGACGGCACCATCTCGCTGGCAAGTGTCGAGGGCGAGGGGACGACGATCACTATTCGCCTGCCGCTGATTCAGTCCCTGTATGGCTGATGAGACCAGTATTACTCTCGCTTGCAGTGGGTTGTGATAAACGGTACAATGTTCGCAGTTTTGTTGGTCAATTCTCAGGGTAATGGAGGTCGGCAGTGCGGCGACTTATCATTGTGGCGTTTTTCATTGTGCTGCTGGTCATCGGCGGTGGTCTGACATCTCTGTTGATCAACGGGGGTACGGATACGCTGCTGCCCGTGCTGACCACAACGATCGAGCCGACGGCCTCGCGCGAAATTATGCAGGGCTGGAAGGCTGAGCAGATGCTGCTGCTGATCGGCTTCATCGCCTTTAACATCGTGGGCATCGCGGCCACGCTGGCGATTGTGCTGTGGCTGCTGGACCGCAGCATGCAGAACACCAAACTGAAGGAGACGGGCGAAATCCCCAAGAGCGGCACCACGCTGGAAGTCCGTAATGCCGACAAGGTGAATCTCGGCGGCGGACAGAGCTCGATCACTTCCTCCTAAACCACTTGTCCCACTGTTTTTCCCGGACTGGTTCTTCTGGCAGGCAGACGGTTTCGTCTGCCTCGCTAATCGTAAGCAAAGACAATAGTTGGGGTATCGGAAAATGTCGCGTACGCGATGGTTTACGCTGCTCGCCCTCATTACGGCGTCGCTCACGCTTGGCCTGATTGTGTTTGGCGCGGTCGTCCGTGTGACGGACTCCGGGCTGGGCTGCAAGAATACCTGGCCGCTGTGCAATGGCACGATCATCCCCCCGCTGGATAATGTCACCGCCTGGATTGAATGGCTGCATCGCCTGTTTGCGCTACTGATTGGGGCATTTGGCATGGTGACGCTGGGTGTAGCGATCGCCGCCTACCGCCGCCGCAATCGCCCTGTGATTACTGCCACGGCCATCGCCGCTGTCCTGTTTTTTGTGCAGAGCACGCTGGGCGCGATCGTCGTGGTGATGGACCTGCCGCCGACGTTTGTCACCCTGCATCTGGGTACGGCGATGCTGCTGCTGGCCGCCCTGCTGACGGCTGCACTCTTTTCGATGCACAAGCCCGCCCGCATTTACAAGCCTGACCGCTTCACCGCGCTAGCCTATATTACGGCGGCATTGTCCCTCGTCATCATTCTGACAGGTGCGCTGGTGCGCGGCAGCGGCGCCACGCTGGCCTGCACCACCTGGCCGCTGTGTAACGGATCGGTGCTGCCGGTAGAGCAGGGGCAGTGGGCGCTGATTCACATGTTCCATCGGCTGGCGGTGGGCGCGCTGGGCATCACGGTAGTGATTCTGGTGTGGCTGGCCTTTGCCAGCCGCAGTGAGCGCGGTGTGCGCCAGCTGGCTGTGCTGGCAGGCGCGACTTATTTTGCGCAGGCTGGCGTTGGAGCGATGTTTGTACTTTCCAGTGCAGCCCCTGCATGGGGTGCCCTGCATGTATTGTTTGCGGCGCTCACCTGGGCCGCACTTGTCACTGTCTGCGTGGTTGAAGCGATCAATACGCGCCAGGTTCAGACTCAGGAGGCCACGTGGCAACCACAATCCAGTCCGGCACTCAACTAACCACGCAGCCTGCGGGCGTTTCAACCAGGCTGCGTACGTATATGGAGCTAGCAAAGCTCCGCATCGTGCTGCTGCTGCTGTTCACCACTGTCGTGGCGATGGTCGTGGCGGCCGATGGCATCCCGCAGCTGACCGTGCTGCTGCCGACGATTATCGGTGGTGCGCTGTCCGCGGGTGGCGCCAGTGTGATTAACCAGTACATCGATCGCGATATGGATGGCCGCATGTCGCGCACGGCGCGTCGGCCCATTCCGTCCGGCCGCGTGGCCCCGGTGAATGCGCTGCTGTTTGGCCTGGGCCTGATCGCCTGGTCCACACTGATCCTGTGGGTGCTGGTGAATCCGCTCACGTCGATGCTGGCGCTGGGCGGCGCAATTTACTATGTCGTCATCTACACCATGCTGCTCAAGCGCAATACCGTGCTGAACATCCTGATTGGCGGCGGGGCAGGCGCAATGCCCGTGCTGGTCGGTTGGGCGGCCGTGACGGGTACGCTGTCATATGAGCCGTTCATCCTGTTTGCGATTATCTTCTACTGGACGCCGCCGCACAGCTGGGCGCTGGCGCTGCTGGTAAACAGCGACTATGCCCGCGCCAAGGTGCCGATGATGCCGGTGGCGCGTGGCGAGGAAGTCACCCGCCAGCAGATTCTGTGGTACTCTGTGCAGCTGCTGATCGTCAGCCTGCTTCCGGTTCCGTTTGGCATTCTGGGCGCTATTTACTTTCTGGCGGCAGCGGGCCTGGGCCTGGGCCTGATCTGGCATGCGCTGCGCCTGATGAAGCTGAAGGACGGCGCCACGGCCAGGAAGACCTATAAGTATTCCACCATGTATCTGGCCTATCTTTTCCTGGTGATGATTCTTGACGTGCTCATTCTGTAGCCGCCAGACGCATCCCAGACAGGATTACACCCCGTGAAGAAGAATCCACTTACTGGCGCCCCGGTTGTCGTGGCGCTGGTATTGTTTGTCGTCGTGACTGTCGCGTTTATGGCGGTTTTCGCCCTCGGCAGCCAGACTGCCAATGGCGTGGAGACGCTCAGCGTCGCTGAGCTGAAAGACCGCGCCGATGCGCTGCTGGTCGATGCGGATCCAGAGCGCGGTGCGGCCCTGGTGGTGACCTACGCCTGCACGTCCTGCCATCGCGAAGGCGCTGCAAACGGGATTGCCCCGGCGTTTGAGGGCATCGCTGCACGATCCGCCGAGCGCGATTTGCAGCTCAGTGCGGCCGCCTATATCTACCAGTCAATCGCGCAGCCGGGCGCATTTCTCGTCGAAGGCTATGTCAATGCCATGCCGCAGAATTACGGCACGCGCATGACCGATCAGGAAATGGGCGACGTCATCGCTTACCTGCTGCAACCTGATGCGCGTTAACCGGCATTTGCCAGCTGCTGACGGGAGGGCGTAATGTATCTGGATGCCTTTACCATCTCCGCGCTTGTCGATGAACTGATGGATACCATCGTGGGTGGGCGCATCCAGGACTCGGTGGATGTGGAAGAAGACGCCATCGGCATGGAAATTTACGCCGGACGCAAGCGCCACTATCTGCTGATGAGCGCGAATAATCAGGTGCCGCGCGTACATCTGGTGCCGGAAAAGCTGCGCCGCGGCTTGCCAAAGCCGACCCAATTGGGCCTGTTGTTCCGGCGCATGGTGGAGGGCGGCATCATCGCGCATGTCAGCCAGCCGCCGTGGGAACGCATCCTCATGCTGGATATTGAGGGTCCCGAAGGCCCGGTGCAGATTGTCGTCGAGCCGATGGAGCGCCGCGCCAATGTGCTGCTGCTTCAGGGCGAGACGGTGCAGGACTGCATGCGCCGGGTCACGCCAGCCGTGAACCGTTATCGTGTGGCGCTGCCGAATCAGCCGTATAAGCTCCCCCCGCCGCAGACGACCAAAATATCGCCGTATGACCTGACAGAAGATGCGTTGGTCGCGATGCTGGCGACCGCTGCCGTCAATGGCCAGAAAGCCCAGCAGGCGCTGACGGCCTCGCTGCTTGGGTTCAGTCCGCTGCTGGCGAAAGAAGTCGTGCATCGTGCCACTGGGGACACCAATACAAAAGCGGAGCAGACCAATCCCACGCACCTGTTTGACGTACTGTCTGCGCAGATGACGAACTTCCGGGCGCGTACCTGGGACGCGGGCATGGCCCGCGAGGCCGGGATTCCGCGTGCGTTCAGCGTGTATCCGCTGACGAGCGTGGCTGGCTGGGAACGGACGTCGGGCATCAGCGCGGCGATGTCTGCCTACTACACCGCGCCTACGGGCATCGATTCGTACAACGCTGCCAAAGAGCCGGTGCACGCAGCTATCGTCGATGCGCTGGCGCGACTGCGTGGGAAGGAAGCATCGCTGGAATCGGCGTTGAAAGATGACAGCGAACGCGAAGTCCTGCGCCAGAGCGGCGAGCTGATCCTCGCCTATCAGTATGGGCTGAAGGGACAGACCGAACTGCGCACAGCCTATGACGTGGATGGGCCGGAGCTGGTCATTCCGCTGGATGCAGAGCTGACGCCGCTGGAGAATGCCCAGCGCTATTTTGAACGCTATAACAAGGCCAAGCGTGCGCTGGATGACGTGCCGACGCTGCTGGCCGAAACGCGTGCTGAGATTGCCACTTTGCAGCAGTTGGAAATGGACCTGGTGCTGGCGACCAACTGGCCCGAAATTGACGAGGTGCAGCAGGCATTGCAGGCGTCTGGCCAGTGGAAGGGCAAGCATGTCCAGAAAATGGGCGGCGGCAAGACCGGCCCGCTCAAGCATGTGACGGACGATGAGTTTTTGATTTACATCGGCCGCAACAGCCGCCAGAACGAACAGGTGACGTTTGAAAAGGGCACGGCCGCCGATCTGTGGCTGCATGCCCGCGGCGTCCCCGGTGCGCACGTAATCATTAAGTTCGACGGGCGCAGAGTACCGGACGAAGTCATCGTGCAGGCGGCTGGTTTTGCCGCGTATTACAGCGGATTGCAGGGCGAATCACGGGCTGAAGTGGATGTGACCGAGCGCAGGCATGTGCGCAAGATGCGCGGGGCCGGACCCGGAATGGTGACTTATCGCAACGAGCGCACACTGAATGTGGAGCCTGCGCCCGTCCCCAAAGGGTAGCAGCGCGTATGTCAGTACAGCGGAATTTGTATCTGGACGCTGGTTCCCTTTCCTAGTTCACTGTCCATGCGAATATGGCCATGCATGTTTCTGACCAGCCTGGACACGATTGCCAATCCCGCCCCGATCCCGTTGATTTCATCCAGATTGCTGGCCCGCACCAGCGGCAGAAAGACCTCCTGGTGTTCTTTGTCTGGGATGCCAATCCCGTGATCGACCACGCTGATTGTCAATTGCTCTGCCATCCACGAGACATCGAGCCTCACCTCGTCCCTCGAAAACTTGATGCCGTTAGACAGCAGATGTACCACGATGATTTGCAGGGCCGTCCGTGGAGCCGTGATACGGTGCGCGCCATCCCCCTGGGTCACTCTCAGCCGATCACCTGAGATGCGGTAACGGGCCAGATGCTCCAGCGCCCCGGCCACGAGCTCATCGATCGAAAATGTGGATTTCTGATAGACGGTGGCGTCGTCCCAGCTCAGCATATTGAGGATGTCATCGAGCATGACGGTCATCCAGCCGACCTGCTGATTGATGTTTTTCAGGTGTTCCTGGCGCTGCTGCAGGGACATGCGATCCAGGTAGGTCGAGAGCATATTCGATGATGATTCGATGATTGCCAGTGGTGTCCTGAATTCATGGGACAGCCGCCTCAGGATCGTGCTTTTCTGCTTGCCCAGATCAAGCTGCGCTTCCATGGCCTCTTTTTCGCGTGAAAATACCGTGCGCAGCACGGAGAAGCGCAGGTCATTGGTGTGCTTCTGCTGGGCCGGGATGTCTTCGGCCAGTCGCTTGTAGGTCCGTATCAGGCCTTCCGTATCCCCACTCAATTCGTAAACGGTTTTCAGGTCGTTCAGGGCTGTAATAGCCGCGAAGACCTCGGCCTGATCGGTAGCCGTTTTCAGGACACGTTCCCACACGTTTGCCGCCTCTTCATACTGGCCCCGGGCCATATGGAGCTGCGCTGTAAGCGACTCGACATTGACGTTATAGACGGGCGGTTGCGCATTTTCGACGACTGCCCGTGCTGTAGCGATACGCTCACTGGCCTGCTCCAGGTCTCCCTGCGCCAGATGCGCTGTGGCGACCCACAGATGCGCGTCGGACTGGTATCTGGGATAGTTATGCATGCGCTCCAGCACGATCTGGGCATGCCTGATCCCTTCCTCGTACTGTCCGGTCTTGACGCAGCCCCAGGCCAGATTCAGATGTGCGATCAGACCTTCCAGCGTTCCGGTGCCATTTTCCGGTGCATGCGCCAGCGACTGCCTCAGCAGGTAGGTGGCCGTAACGAAATCATTCTGTTCCATCTTAACAACGGAGAGATCGTTGTAGGCCATGCAGATGATGGGTGCGCTGCCTAACTGCTCACCCAGCCTGATCTGGTGTTCAAACAGCAGGCTGGCTTCATGCAGTAGTCCGCATTTCAGGAAGTCGATGGCGATCATGCCGACAGCCAGCGCTTCCACCTCTTTCAACTGAAAGTCATGCGACAGGCTGAGGGCTTCCAGCGCACAGCTCAGCGATACCTCAAACTTGTTGAGAAAGCTGTGTGCCCAGGCCTGATGCACCAGCGCACGCGCAAAACGCCTGAAATCGCCCAGTTGCTGGGCCAGCTGGGCGGCTTCTTCTGCCACCGCCAGCAGACGATTGGGATCGTCAAATTTGAGGGATAGTGCCTCTGCCAGCAAGGCATCGGTCTTGGTGGCCAGTTCGGATAGTTCGGGCTGCGGCACAGGGGGACTCCTGAACGATCGACTCCACATGCGTATTGTATGCCTTATGGCTGAGTTCAATCAATGAATACGCTTGTGCGAAGAGTCCCAATGCTGGTCAGGCACGCAGCGCCCGGCGGGCAGCATCCAGCACCGCTGACACATGAATGTCACGTACACATGGATGATTGGACAGATTATCGCCTTCCCAGTTCAGCACGCGGCAGGGGATGCAGGCCATCATCGTGCTGCGCAGGCCGATGTGCCGGCTGCCCGGCCCCCACGGCCCGAACTCAATCATGGAGGCGGGGCCATACAGGACGACGCTGGGCGTGCCGACTGCGGCGGCTACGTGCAGCGGGCCGCTGTCAGGGCCCATGACCAGCCGGGCGCGCTGATACAGGGCGGCCAGCGTGTCCAGCGTGGTTTCGCCGGTCATATCCAGCCACTGCACGCCTTTGCGCTCGCTGAGCGTGCTGATGATACGGTGCGTGAGCGGGGATTCGCTGTCTGACCCTGTCAGGACGATGCAGGCGTCGATTTCTTCGGCAAGGATTCCGGCTGTCGTCGCCCAGTCCGCATCATTCCACAGCTTGACCGCCGCGCCTGATCCAGGATGAATCACAATGATCGGTCTGGAAGCGCCGATGCCGAACTCACCCAGGTAACCGTTCACCCAATCGGCAGCATCCTGTGTCACCGTCAGGCGTAGTGGCGCGCTTTCTGGCCTGGCGGGGCGCAATTGTGAGAAGTCTTCGCCCGCCAGCCAGACATTCTGGGCGGCCGCATGGATGTCGTGCAGCGGCGCGGCATGCGTCAGAAACGGGGCTGTCTGGGCGTGCGCATAGCCGACACGAACGGGAATGCCCGCCCATTTGGCAACGGCCGCGCCCCACCAGTGATCCGGCCGCAGGATAAAGGCGCGTGAATAGCCGACGCGGCGCAGCCGTCGCGCGGCGTTCACGGCCAGCACATACGGGTCATAGACTTTGCCGGCCCCGCCACGCGAAAAGCCCGGAAACGGCAGCGTCAGCACATGGTCGATGTCCTGATTGTGCGCGAGTACGTCGGCTGCCCACGGGCCTACAAGCACATCGATAATCGCGTCTGGATAGCGCGCTCTGAGCACTGCAAGGGCCGGGGTAATCAGCAGCACATCGCCCAGGTGATCGGGGCGCTTCACGAGGATACGCTCACGCGTCGGGCGGGCATGAGGCACGGGGACCTGCGCCGCGGCATGCATCAGTTGTTCGCGTATGCGGTGCTTGACAGACAGCCTGTGGAAGGCATCTGCCATGGACTGATTGCGCGCCGACAGCGCGGCCCTATCCACGGGAAAGTCCTGCAAGACAGCGCTCCAGCTCAGGGATGATGACCGACCAGTCGTACTGGCGTGAGACCACGTCATAGGCGCGATTGCCTAGATCACGCCGCCGCGCTTCGTCGTTGAACAGCGACAAAACGGCCTGCGCAAACGCCGATGCATCCTCCACCAGGATCATACTACTCAGCGCGTCGTCAGACAGGCCCTCAGCCCCCAGACGGGTGCTGACGATGGCGCACGATGCGGCCATCGCTTCGAGGAGCTTCAGCCGTGTGCCGGAGCCCATGCGCAGCGGCGTCACAAACACGCACGCGCTCTTCAGGAAGGGAACCACGCTGGGCACCCAGCCGGTCAGCTCGATGTGCGCGCTGCCCGAGAGGTCGAGCAGGCTGGCGTGCGGCTTCTGTCCGACCACATACAGCCGGGCATCGGGCGCATTGTCGAGTATCTGCGGGAAAATGTCGCGCGTGAACCAGGTCACAGCGTCCACGTTAGGGCGATAGTCCATCTTGCCGGTAAAGACCAGCGCATGCTGATCGACCTGTACCGCGTCAGAGGCATCAGCATAATCGCTGACGAAGATGCCGTTTTGCACCACCGTGACCGGCTTGCTTCGGTCGAAGGCGCGCAGCTGACGGGCGTCTTCCTCACTGACAGAAATGACCGCGTCGGCAGCCGCACACAGGTCCTGCTCTGCACGCAGAATGCGTCCCACCTGAAGCGACGAGTATAGGGCCGCGGGCATGCGTTTTGCCTTACCACGGTCCACCTGCGAGATGCGTTTTTGCAGCAGATGCTCGACATTGGCCGCGTCGTAAATCTGCTTGCAGGCCGGCTGAAGCCGACGCATTTCATCCATGTAGATGGCCGACTCCAGCCCGATATAGATGGCAGCCTGATATTGGTTCTTTTCCGTCAGCCGACGCAGCGCAGCCCGTGCGGTCTCTGAGTCCAGCCGCGAGGCCATATCTGCCCTGCGCGTGGTCAGCAGCATTTTCAGGCGCTCAGATGTCGAACGCGTCGGTGTCTGGATGACTTCCACCCGGTCGCACAGACTATACAGGGGCGAGTCTTCGGGAATATCGGGCTTGTCGTGAAAGGCCAGCAGGTCGATGGTGACATCTTTCAGGGATGAGGCCATCGTCTTCAGCCCGCGAATCAGGCCGTATGCACGCAGTCCGCTGCCGCTCTGTGGAGGAAAGGGTACATTGGGGGTGACAAACAGTACACGCATGCCGCTTATAACACTCTTTCGTACGTTGAGAGCGCGATGCGCGCCGTGTTCTCCCAGCGGAAGCCCGCCGCCCGCGTGATACCGGCTTTACTCTGGGCATCACGCCAGGCGCTGTCCTGTTCGGCACGCAGCATCGCCGCCGCAATGGCTTCGCTGTCTTCAGGCTCCACCTGCAAGCCCACATCCCCGGCAACTTCCGGCAGCGATGACCGGTTGCTGATAATGGGTACGGTGCCGCAGGCCATGCCTTCAAGCGTGGGCAGCCCGAATCCCTCATAGAAACTGGGCGTCACGATGGCAATCGAACGGGCATACAGCACGGGAAGATGCTCGCGCGCTACATTTTCGCGCACTTGCACGCTTGCATCCAGACCCAATGCGCTGATTGTGGCCAGCGTTTCGTCATACAGCCAGCCGCGTGTGCCAGCCAGCAGCAGCGGCGGCGCACCAGGATATTTGTCACGGATAGACTTGTAGGCATGCAGCAGGCCGATGATATTCTTGCGCGGCTCGAAGGTGCCCAGCGCCAGCCAGTAGCGTTCAGGCAGGCTGTCCTGCGCGCTGACGCGGGCGATTTCTTCCGGCGAAGGCGGGCGGAACAGCGGGTCGACCCCCAGCATGTGCACGGTGATTTTGTCTGAGGGTACGCCCAGCATAGCGATCATATCGCGCTTGCTGCTCTCGCTGTCGGTCAGGATGTGGTCAGCCTGGCGCACTGCCGTTTCAATCTGGCCGTTATAGTAGCGGCGGCTTTCGGCGGTCAGATACTGCGGGTAATGCAGGAAGGTCAGGTCGTGCACGGTAATGACGTGGCGGCGCGCACCCCGGTAAGGCGGGATGAAGTCCGGGCTGTGCAGTACATCCAGCTGAAAACGCGCCAGCTCGACGCTGAGCGCCAGCCGCTCGATGCGATGATGGCACGGCGTCCACAACGGCGCAGCGTGGAAGCCCGATGGCGCGACGAAGCCCGCGTCTTTACGGCTGTGCAGCGCCGTCCAGCGATGTGCAGAGGCGCCATCCAGCAGGCTGAGGCTGTGCGTGAGGCGTGCGATATAGGTGCTGATGCCACCGGTCCGATAATACGTCAGGCGGTGGTCGATGCCGATGTGTGCCATTCCCTCAGTATAGCCGCCGCGAGGCGGGTTTTCCACTTGCTGCTTCACAGCCAGGCGTCGAGAATGCGCTCCAGGCTGCCGTCAGACAGCATCATGTCCAGCGCACGGTCAATCGCCACTGAGACATCAGAGCGTTCGGCACGGGTGGCGGCCACATAGGGCAGCACCGTGACATCGCTGACGATCGCTTCCCAGTCCGGATTTACGCGCAGGTAGGTGCGCGCAGCGATGTTATCCACCAGCGCAGCGTCTGACGCGCCAGCGCGCACCGCCTCCAGCGCGACGGCCTGCGTCTCGTAGGGACGCAGCTCAAACGCCCTGCGCGGGCGATGCCAGCGTTCGGCCACGGTATGCGCCGAGGTGCCATAGCCAAAGCTCAGCCGGGCGCCGGCCAGCCCGTCCATGCGCATGATCGGCTGGCTCGCCGGGCTGACCAGCACCAGGCCAGCATTGAAGTAGCCCTGCGAATAGTTCACGCGGTCGCGGCGTGCCGGATTCTCGATGATGGCGGAAAACAGCACATCGACCTGGTCAGTGAGCAGCGCGTCGTACAGTCCGTCGAACCCCAGCGGCACGAACTGAATGCCGACGCCCAAATGCGCCGCCACCCCGCGCGCGATATCTGCGTCTGCGCCCGTGACCTGACCGTCAGCCAGCATCCCGAAGGGCGCATAGCTGGTATCGATGCCGACACGCAGCGTGTTGTTTGCCAGCGCCGGGGCAGGGGGATTGGATTCACGCAGCGCGAGGGCGATGACGACCAGTATAGCCATCAGCAGCACGATCAGCGCACTCAGCCGCTTCATGATCCGGCCTCCATGACTGGGGCGGGCAGCCACAGCGCGTCGGTATGGCTTTCGCCTGCGGCAAAGGCGCGTAGCTCAAGATAGAGTGGATGCGGCCGAAACTCGGTATCGAGCAGGGTGAAATGATCAGGATAGCTGAAAGTGGGTGCGGGATAGCGCATCACCCAGATACAAAGCGCCTGCGCCCAGGGCCATTCTGCTGTCGCATATTCCAGCGCGCCCAGCGTGTAGGCGATGCGCTGTGCTGGGCTGACGCCAAATGTCCAGCGGTCACTGTCGTTCCAGCCCATCTCGGTCACATAGACCGGCTTGTCCGCGTCTCCGTTGCGCACCATGATGTCGCGCTGAAGCTCTGCGCGCCGGAAATTCAGCAGGGTTTCGTCTGGGGCATCCAGCGGGCCGGTCAGCAGGCCATACGGATGCATCGACAGCGCATCAAAATAGTTTGCTGCGCCAGCCTCGTAAAACTGTTCCAGATACAGCAGGTCGCTCATGGCGGCGGCGCTTTCGGGCGGCTCCAGATTAGGCGCCAGGCCCGCAGCGATCACTTCCGCACCCGGGTTGGCTGCATGAATGGCCGGATACACGGCCCGCAGCAGGTCGGCGTAAGCTGCTGGGTCGACCTGTCGGTAGCCCCATTCAAAGGCGAGATTTGGCTCGTTCCAGATGATGATGCGATCGATGACGCCGGCATAGCGTGCCGCAAAGGCCCCGGCAAAGCGGGCAAAATCGGGGAAGCGGTCAGCAGTGAGCGTGTTGATGGTGACGCGCGTATCATCGTCGGGCTGTGCCCACGCGGGCACCAGCCCAAGCCGCGCGATGACCGTGATGCCCTGGTCGGAGGCATGTCGTACGATGCGGTCAAAGCTGGCCCAGTTGTATTCGCCCTCGGTGGGCTCGGCATAGGCCCAGGGGAAGAATTCGACAATCGTGGGGCTGCCCATCTGGCGTACCATCTCCAGCGTGCGCTGGATTTTCCATTCTTCCACTTCGTCGATCAGGCGGGTGTGCACGCACATTTGCGGCACCTGCGTGATGACCTCATGCGGGCCGGTCAGCGTGACGACCGGGGGCGGCGGAAACGTCGCGATGACCAGCGCGGTCACGCAGGCCACCAGCACCAGCCACGAAATCTGAAATCTGCTTGGGAGCGAGAGTCTATTGCGCATGCACGGGATGATAGCCGGGCCGGGGCGCAATTGCACGAGGGTCATCCTTGCGCTTGCCCGACTGTTTGGATACCCTATAGAACATATTTTCTTGACGCGCATGCTTGCGGCGTGCGGGGTGGCCCTCATGACACACACGCATCAACTGACCCTTTCAACACAGACCGCCCGCCGTCTGTCGCTGGTAAAGCAGCGCCTGGCCGGCGAACAGGCTCCTCCCACGGCCGACGGCATCCTCGATGTCGTGCGTTCGATCCGCTGTTTGCAACTCGATCCGATCAGCGCAGTGGCGCGCAGTCACACGCTGGTCACGTTCAGCCGGGTGGGGCCGTATGCCCCGCAGGCGCTGGATGAGCTGTTGTGGCAGCGCCGCGCCCTGTTTGAGTACTGGGCGCATGCAGCATCGATTGTGCTGACCGAAGATTACCCGCTGCACCTGCCGATGATGCGCCAGCGCTACCAGGGCGACACCGACTGGGAGCGCAAGGTGCGTGAGTGGGCGGACGCCAATGCGCCGCTGCGCCAGTTCATTCTCGATGAGATTCGTGAGAAAGGGCCGCGTCTGTCGCGCCAGCTCGAAGGGGAGGGCATTCATCCATCTGACTGGGTGAGCACGGGCTGGACCAGCGGCCGCAACGTCAGCCGGATGCTCGATCATTTGTGGGTGACGGGCGAAATCTGCGTGGCCGGGCGCGTGGGCGGCCAGAAGCAGTGGGACCTGACAGAGCGCGTGTTTCCGCATATCGCCGGTGCATTACCGCCGCCTTCAGATCAAGTGACTGACGAGGCGATTGTGCTGGCGCTGGGGGCGATGGGCATCGGACGGCCGAAAGAGATCAACTATCACTTCATCCGGAACCGTTATGGCGACATGCGCGCGTCGTTGGACCGTTTGCAGGCCAAAGGCCGTCTGCTGGCCGCCCGCATCATTGGCGACGATGGCCGCTCCCCGATCGGGCCGCATTATGTGCTGGCCTCAGACGTGCCGCTGATTGAAAAGCTGGAACGCGGCGACGATTACGGCCCGCGCACGACGCTGCTTTCGCCGTTCGACAATCTGATCTGCGACCGCGAGCGCACCCGCCAGCTGTTCAGCTTTGACTTCAATATTGAGATTTATGTGCCGAAGGACAAACGTAAATTCGGTTACTACGTGCTGCCGATTGTGCACGAAGACCGGCTGATCGGGCGCGTCGATTCGTCGTATGACAAGAAGTCGAAACGCTACGATGTGCACGCGGTATTTGCCGAGGACGATGCGCCGGCATCAGCGGATACCGCGAAAGCTGTGCGCGGCGCAATTGGCCAGCTGGCGCAGTTCCTTGGCGCGCACGAACTCACCTTCACGGAACGCGTGCCGTCCATCTGGAAACGCGCCCTGAAAGCCTGATGCGCGTTATGCCAGCGATGCAGCTGCCTGATCGAGCGCGGCACGCACGGCACTGGCATCGACGGTCGGCGCGGCGCCCTGTGCCAGGGTTGGCTGTCCGCCGCCGCGCCCGCCTAATGCCGCCAACGTCGTCTTCAGCAGCGCGCCCATGTCAGCGTTGAGGTCTGCCGAGCGGGCGAACACGCAGTTTGTTTTATCATCCACCGAGGCCAGCAGCGCGACGGTGCCCGGCCGGGCGACCAGCGCGTTTGCCAGCGTCTTCAGGTCATCAGCCGCCCGCCGCTCGTACACGTGCACCAGCACGGCGCGTGTGTCAGGCTCCAGGGCGGCCAGAATGGCCTGCGCCTCGTGCATCAGCAGGGCGGAAGCCGCCGCTTTCAGCTCGCGCTGTGCGCTACGGAACGCATCCTGCAACCGTGCCACCGAAGCGGGAATATCACCCAGACCCACCGAGAGCGATGCAGCCAGCGCAGAGGTCACGTCATGGCGGGCACGATAATCCTGCAGGGCGCGTCCGCCGCAGCAGAATTCGATGCGCGTTTTGTCGCCACGCTTTTCGGCGCGAATGACCTTGAGCAGGCCAATTTCACCCGTCCCTGCGACATGCGTGCCGCCGCAGGCCGTGACATCGAAGCCATCGATATCGATTACGCGCAGGCCGCCCGTCAGCAGATGCGGCGGCAGCCGGCGGATGCGCACGTTGGCCGTGTCGTTCAGGTCGACAATCGTCGCGCTGACAGGATGATTCTCCCAGATGATGCGGTTGGCCAGCGCCTCTGCCTCGGCAATGTGTGCATCGGCCAGGGAAGGCGTCTCAAGGTCGATGGTCACGGTGCCACTGCTCAGGTGAAAGCCGACTGTCGGCACACCAGCGATCTGGACAAACGCCTGCGTGAGGATGTGCTGGCCCGTGTGATGCTGCATATGGTCGAAACGGCGCCCCCAGTCGACGTGGCCGGAAATCGCATCGACGTCTTCGGGAAGTTCGCCCTCCAGGACATGCAGCACCGCGGCATCCTCGTCGCGGGTGATGACGTCGATGACGCGCAGGCCATTGATCAGGCCGATATCATGGGGCTGGCCGCCGCTGCTGGGATAGAAATAGGTATGGTCCAGCACGAGCGCCGGACGATCCTGATGGCGGGTGCGCCCTGCCACGCGGGCCTCAAACTGATGGGTATACGAATCGGTATAGTAGGCACGCAGGGTCATGATAGGGCGTCCTCACCTGAAACAAAAACGCCAGCCGAGGCTGGACGAAAGGCTGTAGTGCCCCCAGCAGGAATCGAACCTGCGCCTTCGCCTCCGGAGGGCGACGCTCTATCCTCTGAGCTATGGGGGCGGATAGTGAAGGTATTGTATCAGTCAGACGGCAGTGGTGCAAGCGACGCCAGATGGTAGAATAGCGGGCATTGTGCTCGCATATGCCGACAGGACACCTGCTTGCGACCCTTCGTTTCTTCCAGAATTGTACGGCTGCTGGGCTTGTGGCTGCTGTGTGTATTGGTGGCTGGCTGTGGCATTGTGAACAGTAACGATACCCGCGCCACGCTGGCCGCCGAGGTGACTGCATTCGCTGACGAAAGCACGCAGATTGCGCTGGGCATCAATGCGCGCGCCACGCTGGTGGCTGCAACTGCTGCTGTTGCCCGCACAGAAGCCGCCAACGTGGATGGGGTCAATGTGCAGCTTGCCTCCACCATGCGTGCGGCTATTCCGCCGACACAGCAGATCGTCGCCAATTCCGGCCCGGTGACGCCCGGCATGATGGGGCCGATTGATGCGATGCCCACCGCGGACCCGAATCAGCCTATTCCCGAAGGCGGCGCGGTCAATCAGCTCACACAGGTGGGGGTGGCGCTGACGGTGCGTGATTCCGATGGCTGCGCGGTCTCGATACAGTCAACGGTGGGTGCAGGTTCCGCGCGGCTGTATGCGACGACGCGCATCATCAATGCGCTGGGCGGCACAGCCATCAGCGCGACATGGAGCACAGCCGGGCAGGTGGTCTATTCCAACAGCGCTTATCAGATTCCCCAGGATGATGCCGATTTCTGTCTGTGGTTCTATATCGAGCCGACCGATGTGACGTTCAGCCCTGGTACATGGGAAGTGCAGTTTCTGGTCAACAACCAGCCGACCGGGCAGACGGCAGTCTTCACGATGACTCCCTGACGATGGTCCCTGCGCCATAGCCGCGGGGTGCCGACTGTGCTAAGATGTTCGCTTGACCTTGAATGCGTTTTTCACCTGATGCAGGGTGTACATGCCACAGTTGGCCCGTAAGTTGTCTGTCTCGCGCCTGATTGCCGCCGCCGTGGTGACCGTTTTTGTCATGGGGCAGGCCTCTGCGCAGGAAACGCCTGAGACAGGTTTTGCCACCAACACGCTGGTGCCCTCCGCAACGCCCCGCTTCGCGGCCACCAATACCCCAAATGCCAACTGGGTCAACGTCGGTGAGGAAGGCGCGTTTTTGCGCAGCGGCCCCGGCCAGCGATTTCCAGTGGTGGGTTTTCTGGATGCGGGCGCACTGGTCGAGCCAGTCTCTCGTGACATCGATAATGGCTGGGTGCTAATTCGCACAGCAGACGGCTTCGCCTGGATTTCGCGTACGCTGGTGCAGTGGATCATCACCCCTGCGTCACTGCCGGTGCTGGTGCCGGGCGCACTGACGCCCAGCCCCACTTTCACCCAGTCACGCACGGCGACGCGCACCAGCACCATTACCCATACGCCCACGGTGACTGCTTCAGCCACGCGAACCGCGACAGCTACGCCGACGCGCACATCAACACCCACCCTGACAGCTTCTTTTACTATGACGGCGACAGCGACGCATACGCCCACGCTGACTCCGTCTTTAACGCCCACATTGCGCCCGACGCAGACGGCATCGCACCCGGCCACGCAGACCGCTGCGCCCACAGACATACAGGCCCCGACCAGCACCCGCACCGCCCGGCCAACGCGCACGCCACTGCCGCAGCAGGCTACGGCCACCATCGCGCCATCGGCCACCGCCAGCGAGACGCCCTCTCATACGCCGGTTGCAACGCGCACCCGCACACAGCTTCCGCTAACCAACACGCTGACGCCCAGCCTGATGCCGCCGACGGCGACAAATACGGCTGTCCCCCCCACGGAAACAGTAGTGCTGCCGACGGAAACTCGTGTGCCGCCGACGGCGACGGATGTGCCTCCTACCGAAACAGTGCTGCCAACTCAGACCGCCCCCCCGACCCAAACATCTCCGCCGACCCTGTCGAACAATGCGGCGACGGCAACGCGCATTGTGCTGGAGACGGCAGTCGTCAATACAATGCTCACGCAGACCGCCCAGGCGCTGGTGCCCATCGCAACAGATGTGCCCACGGATGAGCCTAGCCCGACGAATGCGCCCTCCACCGCGCCGGTCATGCCGACAGAGGCTCCAGCCAGCCCGACAGCGTCCTCAGCACCGGAAGCTGCCGCCTCCGGGACGCCAGCGCTCATCCCGGCGCAGGCCGATGGGCCCACGGAACAGGGCGGGGGCGTGCCGCTTGAGGCAGTAATTGCGGTGATTGCGCTGGCCGGCGTGGTCACCTATGCCGCGTTCTATTGGCGCGGCGTCACCCGTTCCGAGCGATTCTCGCAAGGTTTCGTCATTGACCAGTGTCCGGCCTGTGAAACAGGTACTCTGGTGCCTGAAACGCGTACCGGGCGCGTGCTGGGCATTCCTCGCCCTACGCACACGATCCGCTGCACAAACTGTCGTTCAGTGCTGCGCGAAGTTGGGGAGGGCGAATGGCGTTACGCGGTCGATCCGCTGGTCAACCAGCCCCTGTATCAGAAGTGGAATAATAAGGTCATCCGCAATGAGCAGCTGGCTAAGCTGCACGCCGTCTCCGCCCTGAAGTCACACCGAAAAGACGATGACGCAGCTGGTTGAGTGCATCCCTAATTTCAGCGAAGGCCGCCGCATGGACGTGGTGCAGGGCATTGCTGAAGCGATTGCGTCCGCTGGCGCCCAGGTGCTGAATGTCAACCTGGATGCCGACCATCACCGCAGCGTGGTGACCTTTATCGGGTCCCCGGACACAGTTGTGGAGGGCATGCTGCGCGGCGCGGCGGTGGCCCTGCGCGAGATTGATATCCGCGCGCACACGGGGGTACACCCGCGTATTGGCGCTGTCGATGTGGTGCCGTTTGTCCCCTTACGCAATATCAGCCTGGAGGCCTGCGTCGCGCTGGCGCACACCTTTGGCGCGCGCGCTGCCCAATCCTTCAGCGTGCCTGTGTACTACTATGAGTCGGCAGCACGGCAGGCCGATCGCGTGAATCTGGCGCATGTGCGCCAGGGCGGTTTTGAGTCTCTGCGCGATGGCATCGGCCACGACCCGCGCTGGCATCCAGACGAGGGACCGTCTCTGGTGGGCACAGGCGGCGGTATGATCGTGGGCGCACGCGGTCCGTTGATCGCGTTCAACGTGTACTTGTCCACGCGCGATGTCTCGATTGCGCGGGAAATTGCACTGGCGATTCGCGAATCTGGCGGCGGCCTGCGTGCTGTCAAGGCGTTGGGGCTGCTGGTGGATGGCCGGGCGCAGGTCTCGATGAATCTGACTGATTTCCGTGTCAACGGCCTGTTTGAGGTGATGACGCGCCTGCACGAGCTGGCTGCATCCTACGGTGTGCAGGTGACGGAGTCTGAGCTGATTGGCCTGACGCCGCGTGCCGCCCTGGCGGACTATGCCTTCAAGAGCCTGCGACTTCCGCAGGGCGCCCGCGCCCAGATTCTGGAAGATCGTATCGGCGAAATCACGAACGACTATAGCGAGTGTATTTTCGAATGAATCGACAGATTGGTTTTGCAGCGGCTCTGGCCGTATCGTTTTCGTTGTCGCTGGGCGCCGCCCTGATCACCTATGCCCAGGGTGCACCCCAGGCATCAGCCACGCCTACCATCGTGCTGCTGCCCACCAATACGCCGCGTATGCGCCCGATTGCCAGCGCCACTCCCAGCCCGACTGCCACGCTGTTCCTGCTGCCCACCAACACGCCGCGCGCATCTGTCACGCCCAGCACGTCGCCAACATCCGGCCCGCCGACCTATACACCGACCAGCGACGCGCCGCCGGGGGCGACCTGGACGCCGCCCGCGCAGATTGATCCGGCCTCACAGATCGCTGACCACTATTTCTTCCAGCGGCCGATCTCTGACCAGAACGTGAATTACATCGCGTGGACGTACCCGTATGGCAATACGGCTGGTGGCCGCCTGCAGGTGCATCGTGGTGTCGACCTGGTGAATCCGACTGGCACGGATGTGCTGGCCCCTGCGGACGGCACGGTGTTGTATGCCGGTGACGACCTGTCCACGCTGTACGGCCCCTACAACAACTACTATGGCAATATGATCGTCATCCAGCATAACCTGACGGATGGCGCTGGCCAGCCGGTCTATACGCTGTATGGCCACCTGAGCACGGTGGATGTCGCGCCGGGGCAGGGGGTTTCGGCGGGCAGCAAGATTGGCGAAGTGGGTGGCACTGGCATCGCGCAGGGGCCACACCTGCATTTTGAAGTGCGCGTGGGCAACCCGTATGACTTCAATGCCACGCGCAATCCGGCGCTGTGGATGCGGCCGTACTTCTCGTTTGGCACGCTGGCCGGGCGCATCGTGGATGCCGCGGGCAACCTGCTGTATGACGCCACGCTGATTGTCGAGCCACAGGGCGGGACGTCGCGCGCGATTCGTTATGCCTTCAGCTATGCCGATAACTCGGTGAATGGCGACAGCGTGTTTGGCGAAAATTATGTGCTGGGCGACCTGCCGGCGGGCTATTATCAGGTGACGCTGAGCGATAATGGCCGTGTGCTGTTCCGCGAGACGGTGTACGTGCCGAATGGCAGGACGACGTGGCTGGAGGTACGCGCGGGTTGACCTTTGCGCCAGTAATTCATATACTGGTCTTGTCACTTGTCTGAAAAAATCTAACCGAACACCAGCACGATGTCGCAGTGATGCGCCTGGCGGGGAGTTTGGTTTTGTCGATGATGGCCAGCAGGCAAAGTGTCTTCGTGAACACGCAGGGTAAGAGTAATCCAAGGAAGCAGTGAGCATGGCTGAAGTCCAGTATCTGACCGTAGAAGGCAAGGAAAACCTGGAACGCGAGTTGAACGAACTGAAGAATGTTCGTCGACCGGAACTGTCGATCAAGCTGGCGGAAGCTGTCTCGATGGGTGACCTGAAGGAAAACGCTGACTATCACGATGCAAAAGAGCAGCAGGGCTTCATCGAGGGGCGCATCAAACACATCGAGGCGATTCTGCGCGGCGCAGTCGTCGTTGAGACGCAGAATGGCGCGACCGCGGTCGGCGTGGGTTCGCGCGTGACCATCGTGGAAGATGGCACCAGCGACGAGGAAGTGTATACGATCGTGGGCGCTGCCGAGGCCAGCCCGAAAGATGGCAAAATCTCCAATCAGAGCCCGGTCGGTTCGGCGCTGCTGGGCCACAAAAAGGGCGATAAGGTCAAGGTGACTACGCCGGGTGGCGTTATCACCTTCAAAATCAAAAAGGTGGAGTAAGGCTGAGCGTCAACCAGGCATAACATCATCATAGAAACGGGGAGGTCTGCGAAACAAGCAGCCTCCCCGTTTTATATTGTTGATCCCCTGATTAATTGACCGGCGTGAAATCACCCGTGCCACCGAATGGGTCTTCCTCGTCGTTGATGGGCGGCGGAGCCGGCCGTGGTGGACGAGCGAGGTCGCCCAGTGAGCCGGGGTGTTGCGCAGGCAGGTTTTGGGGCGGCGTCAGCGGCCGCAGTGGCGGTGGTGACAGCGGCACCACCTGCGGAGCTGCCTTGGGGGCAGCAGGCTGCTGGCTGGGCGGCATATACGGCGCTGCCGGCGGCGGCATGTATGAGACCGTAGGCGGGGCCTGCACGGGTGCAGGCGGCGGCGTCATGACTGGCGCGGCGAAGCCAGTGTTCGGTGCTGCCGCTGCGGCGGAAACCGGCACCGTGACTGGCGTGGGCGCAGTGGTCGACTGCTTCGGCCACACAGCCAGCTCAAACGTGACCTTCTCAAAATAGCTGTTGGCAGGCAGAGACGGGTCGCTGCCCAGCTTGATATCGACGATGCGCGCCTGTAACCGCAGTGACGCTGTTTCTACCGTGACGGTGGCTCCCGGCGTAATCTGTGTGACGGGGCCCTTCTGCTGGAAACGTGCGCGCATGGCCGGGTCGTTATACGCATAGCCCGACGCATAGGTGTGCGTCATCGTGCGCACATAGTCGTCCTTGTCAAACAGCCACACTTCAAAGGCAGTCGGCTTGGTGCTGCCGTCGGTGCCGATATCCTCAGCGATGCTGACGCCGCATTCACCCAAAAACTTATCGGCCGCATCTTCCACGCTGAAGGTCTCGTCAAACGAGTTGTAGGCGGGCAGATACGTGGTCATGCGCTGGATAATCGGCGCACCGAGCGAGGATGTGGCAAAGTCAGTGCGCGACGTGGCCTCGGCCTGTTTGGCGGCTGCCGTCACCTGGCGGATGGCAATCGCTTCGGCGCTGTCTTTTTCACCACGCAGGCGACGCATCAGCGGATCATACACGTTGCCCTTGAGCAGCAATCCCCACAGCAGCGCCACCACGACCGCGATAATCGTCGCAATCAGGGGCGCGATGATGAACGGCACCAGGTTCCCCAGCAGGCTGGGGCTGGGCGCTGCGGCTGCGCTGGCCTGCGCCTGTTCGGCCAGCGGGCGAATCGCCTGCAGGCGGTCTGCATTCAGTTCTTCACCGGGCGTGATGGCCAGCCGATCAACCACTTCAAGCGGGTCATCAATACGGCCGAGCAGGTCGACCAGGTTTTGAGACACATCAAAATTGGCGGCCGCGTTGCGGTCTGCCAGCAGCTTCACCCATTCATCCTGCCAGCTTTGCTGGAGCGAACTGGGATCGCCGTCAAAAAAGATTGTGGGAGCGAGCACATATGCCCAGAACAACCCGATGACCACGCCTGCCACCAGCAGCAGGATTGTCTTGAGCCTGGGCATGTACGGTTCCAGCACAATTTTGTAGATGCCGTTATAGCTGTCCTGAAGAAACTTGGTCATGCGCGGTGACCTTTCGTAGTGGCACGCGTGCTACGAACGCTTATTTACGCATAGTCTACACGCGAACGCTGATAAGTTGCAAACAGTGCGCCTGATGCCACCGGGATATAAAACGGCGTATGCCAGTGACATACGCCGTTTTGTTTAAGGATTGTGACATCGGTCAGGCGGTTTCCATCGAGGTGCTGGCCTCACCTGCCAGTTTGGTCGTTTTGCCGCACACGGTGCATTTGGCGGTCGACTTGCCCACCTGAACCATCGCGCCACCGCAGTGCGGGCAGGGCATCGCCAGCGGCTTCTGCCAGCTTGTGAAGTCGCATTCCGGATAGCGTGAGCAGCCGTAGAATTCGCGGCCAGTGCGCGTGCGCTTGACGATGATGTCACCGCCAGCGGTCGGGCCGCAGGTGGGGCAGGATACCCCGATGCGCTCACGAATCTGCTCGGTATAGCGGCATTCGGGATAGTTGCTGCACGCGATAAACTTACCAAACTTGCCGTAGCGATACATCAGGTCACCCGTGCCGCAGGTGGGGCAGGTGCGCCCGACGGGTTCTTCCTGTTTGATGGTCTCGATGGTCTCGCGGGCGGTCTTCAGACTGGCCTCAAACGGGCGGTAGAATTCGCCCAGCATCGGCTGCCATTCGACATCCCCTTCGGCCACTTCGTCCAGATTGTCTTCCATGCGCGCCGTGAACTGGTAATCCATGATGTCCGGGAAGTGCTTCACCAGCAGGTCATTGACCAGCTTGCCGGTATCCGTGGGCACCAGGCGCTTGTCCTGTTTGGTCACATAGTCGCGGTCCTGAATGACCGATACTGTGGGGGCATACGTGCTGGGGCGGCCAATGCCGAATTCCTCCAGCGTGCGCACCAGCGTGGCTTCGGTATAGCGCGGCGGTGGCTGGGTGAAATGCTGTTCCGGCTTCAGGCTCACCATGCTCAGCAGTTCGTTCACATCCATTTCCGGAAGGATGCGGCCGTCATCTTCATCCAGCGCGGCATCGTCGTCGCGGGCATCTTCATACAACACCAGAAAGCCCTGAAACTTGATTGTGCTGCCGCTGACGCGCAGGCCGTACGGCTCGCTGCCTGGTTTGTCCCCGGCGGCGATATCGACACGCAGGGTATTGTACACGGCAGGGCTCATCTGGCTGGCGACAAAGCGCTGCCAGATCAGGTTATACAGTTTGAACTGGTCGCTGCTGAGCGCGCTCTTGATGGCGGCCGGATCACGGCTGACCAGGGTTGGGCGGACGGCCTCGTGTGCTTCCTGTGCGCCCTTCGATTTGGTCTTGTAGGTGGGCGCGCGGTCGGGCAGGAACGACTTGCCAAAACGGGACGTCACATAGTCACGCGCATCTTTCTGCGCCTGTGGCGACACCGACATGCTGTCTGTACGCATGTACGTGATCAGGCCGACATCGCCTTCGCCCTGAAGGTTGATGCCTTCGTAGAGCTGCTGCGCGATGGCCATCGTGCGGCTGGCGGAAAAACCCAGTCGACGTGAGGCCTCCTGCTGGAGCGTGCTGGTCGTGAAGGGAGCAGACGGCTTGCGCTGGCGTTCGCCGCGTTTGATATCGGCCACGCGATAGCGCGACTTTTCCAGCGCGGTCAGCACGGGTGTCACGCTGGCCTGATTCTCGAAAACAGGCTCTTCGCCCTTGACCGTGACCAGGCGTGCCAGAAATGGGCGCGCATCGAACTTGTTCTTCGCTTCCTGCTTTTGCAGCTCGGCGTCGATCGTCCAGTATTCTCGCGTGACGAAGGCTTCAATTTCGCGCTCGCGGTCGACGATCAGGCGGGTGGCGATGCTTTGCACGCGGCCAGCCGACAGGCGATAGCGCCCGCCCTGCACCTTGTCCCACAGCAGCTCGGTGATCGTGTAGCCCACCAGGCGGTCGAGGATGCGCCGCGCCTGCTGCGCATTCACCAGGTCCATATCCAGTTCGCGCGGGTGGTCAAAGGCTTCCTGGATAGCCGGCTTGGTAATCTCGTGAAAGACGACGCGCTTGACCGGTATCTGCGGGCCATTCTTGTCGATTTCGGTGGCGGCCAGCAGATGCCAGGCGATCGCTTCGCCTTCGCGGTCAGGGTCGGTGGCGAGGAAAATTTCCTTGGCGCGCTGCACCGACGAGACCAGGTCTTTGACCGTGTCTTTCTTGTCGTTAGGCACGCGATACTTGGGCGCGAAATTATTCTCGACATCGACCGAGAGCTGCGACACCAGCAGGTCGCGCACATGGCCCTTGGAGGCCTTCACGGTATAGCCCGCGCCGAGGAAATTGCCCACAGTACGTGCTTTGGCCGGTGATTCCACGATGACCAGCTTGGTGGTACGGCGGGCCGGGCTGCTGTCCGCTTTCGACGACGCAGACTTTTTGGCTGGTGCCTTCTTTGCAGCGGTCGTCTTTTTGGCCGCTGTGCCTGACGTCGCTGCTTTGGTGCCTGTCTTTACAGCGGACTTTGTGCTGGATTTGCTGGCGCTCTTCTTCGCCGGCTTCTTTTTGGCTGCTGATTTCTTGGCAGCAGGCTTGGCCGATGCCGTTGCCGGATCAGGCCTGGCGACACCTTCGTGCGCTGGCGTGGCCCCGAACAGCGTCAGCGCGGTGCCGCACACGGCACAGCTTCCCCGTGTGAAGGCGCGCCCTGAGGCGGAATATTCCGCACGGGGGTTCACCATATCGCGTTTAGTCTTGCATTTTACACAGTATGCCTGCATGGGCTTTACTCGTTATGTGATCGTGATGGACGAACACTGCCGCAAAGCAGTGTGCCGGGCAGGTGGTTCAGATGAGACCTGGTCCCATCAATCTTACGTTACAGGTAATTGTGACCCGGCTGGTCTTTCAACATATTAACGACTTCTTTGACATCCTGTGCGTTGTCGCGATGACACACCAGCAGGACGTCCGCGGTGTCGACGATGACCAGATTTTCGACGCCGATCGTCACGGTGAGCTTGTCGCTGTAGACGAGCGAGTTTTTCGTCTTCAGCATCAGCCGGTTGGCGCTGGCTCCCTTGAAGCCGTTTCCTTCTTCGTCCAGCTCCAGCACATCAAACAGGGCATCCCAGCTCCCAACATCGCTCCAGCCGATATCAACAGGCAGGATGGCGATATTTTTGGCACCCTCCATCACGGCGTAATCGAGCGATTTTTTGGGAATCGTCTCCCATACAGCCTGGAGTGTGCTGGCGTAGGTCGGGGTGCCGACTGTGGGCTGAAGCTGGTGCATGGCCTGATAGATGGCGGGCTGCTGCTGCTCGAATTCGCTCATGGCGCGGTCTGCACGCCACACAAACATGCCGGAATTCCAGCTGTAGGTGCCAGAGCGCAGGTAGCTGACCGCCGTCTCCAGATTGGGCTTTTCCTTGAAGCGCGCCGCTTCAAACACATTCAGGCCGCGCTCTACCCCCAGCTTTTCGCTGCGTTGAATATACCCGAATGCAGTCGATGGCAGGGAGGGTGAAATACCCAGCGTGACGATATAGCCGCGCTGCGCCACATCAAAGCAGGCATGCAGCGCATTCCTGAAACCTTCTTTATCAGTGATGTGATGGTCGGCAGTCAGCAGGGCAATCGTCGCATCCGGATCACGCTGCTGAATGATGGCGACGCCGAGGGCCGCCGCCGGGCCGCTGTCACGACCATAGGGCTCGGCGATAAAGTTCTCCGCCGGAATTTCAGGGGTCTGTTCGCGCAGCTGGTCCACATACTTCTCGCCGGTGACGACATAGATCTGATCCGCTGTAAACAGGGGAGCCAGGCGCTGCACGCTGACCTGGAACATCGACGCTTCCTCAATCAGAGGCAGCATTTGCTTGGGCGTCTCGCTGCGGCTCATTGGCCACAGTCTGGTCCCGCCGCCGCCTGCCATGATGAGTGCGTAATAATGTTCCATGCGCTTCTTTCCGGTTTATCCTGACAGAAATGCCGTGTTTGTGACCACCTTAGCGATCAACACTCAGGCTATATTGCATGTGTCCTATCATTCGCGCAAGACCTTTTAGCTCAAGCATGGTCAGCGTTCCCGTAATCACATGGATTGGCAGTCCGGATGTCCGGCAAATTTCATCGACATGCAGCGGCTCGTGCGAGAGCAGGGCGATGATGGCGCGCTCGTCGTCGCTCATCGGGCTGATGTCATTGGCGATCTGGCGCGTTTGCACATGCTCGTGCGCCACATTCAGTTCGGACAGGATATCGTCAATCGTCATGACCAGCTTGGCGCCGTCCTGAATCAGACGGTTGCCACCGGCCGCGCTGGCGCTGAAGATATTGCCCGGCACTGCGAACACATCGCGACCCTGTTCGGCGGCGGTGGCGGCAGTAATGAGCGCGCCGCTTTTGACGGGCGCTTCTGCAATCAGCACGCCGAGGCTGATGCCGCTGATGATGCGGTTGCGGCGCGGGAAGTTGAACGGCTCCGGCTGCGTGCCCATGGGAAATTCGCTCAGCAGCGCGCCATGTTCGATGATGCGACTCGCGAGACGGGCGTGCTCGCGCGGATAAATCACATCGACGCCAGTGCCCAGCACGGCAATCGTGCGGCCGTTATTGTCCAGCGCAGCGGTGTGTGCCACAGCGTCGATGCCCTGCGCCAGCCCGCTGACGACGGTCACCCGTGCCTGGGCGAGATGGCGCGCGAAATACAGGGCGGCGTCTTTTCCATAGCTGGTGGCGCGGCGGGTGCCGATGACGGCCAGCGCCAGCGCGTCGTCGGGTGATAACGCCCCGCGCACATACAGCACCGGGGGTGGGTCTGGAATCTGCTTCAGCAGGGCGGGATAGCGGTCATCAATGAAAGGGAGCAGCGTGACATCCAGCGCCTCGATCTTCTTCAGCGCGGCCTGCAAGGCTTTGCCGTCCTGGGCAGCGAGGATGGTATTGGCCAGACGGTGATCCAGCCCGGCATCGCGCATCTCGGCAATGCTGGCGTGAAACGCGCCCTGCAGGCTGCCAAACAGGTGCTCGATGTGGCGCATGCGCTTGTAGCCGATGTCTGGCATCAGGCTGAAGGCTAACCAGGCATGCGATTCGCTGATCACAGGTCGACTCACCTCATGGGGGACAGAAAGAAGCGGTTGTCGCGGGTACGCTGGCGTTAGTCTTCTTCGTCAGCGTCTGAAACGGTGTCCAGCAGGCCTTCGGGCAGGCGCACCGTCAGCAGGCTGTTTTCCACGTCGGTGCTGAGGATGACGCCGTCGATTACCGGAATCAGCACTTCGCCGTGGGCATCACCGCGTACGACATACACGTCATTGGCGCCGGTTTCCAGCACTTCAATCAGCGTGCCCAGCGGGCTGCCGTCTTCCTGCTGCACTTTCATGCCGATGAGCTGGTACAGGTAGAATTCGCCGTCTTCCAGCGGCACGGCATCGGCCAGCGCCACCATCAGCATCTGCATGCGAAAACGATCGGCGGCATTACGGTCCGGCACTTCTTCCAGCCGGATAATGGCATAGCCGTCGCCCAGGATTTTGATGCTGGACAGCGTGTAGGGCTTGACATTGCGTGCGCCGATACCGGCACCTACAAACACAGTTTTGAGTTGTTTCAGATGGTCGGGATGCGCGGTCAGCAGTTTGACACGCAGCTCACCACGCACCCCGTGGGGACGCAGGATCTCACCCAGGATCAGATGGGATGGTGTTTCGATGGGTGAGGGGACTTTGTTGGTCGTCAAGTATGCAAGTGCCTTACTGAATTTTAAGGATGATGCGGCGTCCGCGATTTTCGGCTTCGGCCACGCGCAGTAGTGAGCGCAGGGCGTTGGCCACGCGGCCACCCTTGCCGATGATGCGGCCGGTGTCTGGCTGGGCGACTTTGAGTTCAATCACGGTCGCGTTGCTGGAATTCCGTTCTTTGACCTTCACCTGGGTGGGATCATCCACGAGGCTCTTGGCCACGTATTCAATCAGTCCCGCCAGATCCTGGTCGGTGTTATTGCGATTCTGCGCCATGATTTGGGTGCATCCTTTTCAATAAAGAATGCACAGGGCCGCGCAGTGTTCACACGGCCCCATGCACAACCGCCAGATGATGCGTGGCCTACTTGCTGGCCTTCTTCATCGTGCCCTTGCCAGCTTCCGGCGCCGGGTACGACGTCTTCGGGCTGACAGGCTTGAAATTGGCTTCGGCTTCAGCAGCCAGAACCTCGACGGATTCGCCGGCGCGCATGCGTGCCAGACGATCCAGGGTGCCCGTGCGCTTGAGAATCGATTGCACGGCCTCGCTGGGCTGGGCGCCGACGCTCAGCCAGTACAGAGCACGGGCTTCCTGGATGATGTCGGTGCTCGGCTGGGTACGCGGGTTGTGGAAACCAATGATTTCGATAAAGCTGCCGTTACGGGGGCTGCGCTGATCGGTGACAACCACGCGATAGCTCGGCTGACCCTTGAGACCCATGCGGCGAAGACGAATACGGACCATAGCTGATGTTCTCCCAGAATATACGCGCTTTCATGCATCCACAACCTGCGTGATGCTCCTTCGCAGGGGCGTGGACGGAAAGCCACTGTCACGAAAATACCGCACTTAATTCAAAACACTCGCGGCTCGTGTTTCAGTTGCGGTAAAGCGGGTTGGCCGCTTTAGCGCATGAATCCGCCAGGAAGGTTGGGTGGCATCTTGAACCTTCCTTTGCGCATTTCACCCATTAAACGCTGCATGTCGGCAAACTGCTTGAGCAGGTCATTGACATCGCGTACTTCGACGCCAGAGCCGCGCGCGATGCGCTTCTTGCGGCTGGCATCCAGGACTTTCGGATTGTTCCGTTCATGAATCGTCATGGAGCTGATAATCGCTTCCACGCGCCTCATGCGCTGATTGGCTTCTTCAGGGTCGATCTGGTCTTTCAGCTTGTTCAGGCCGGGCACCATGCCCATGAGCTGGGTGATCGAGCCCAGCTTTTTGACCTTCTGCATCTGCTCAAGGAAGTCCTGCAGCGTGAACTGATTCTGCATCAGCTTCTTTTGCAGCTTTTTGGCTTCTTCCTCGTCGAAGGTTTCCTGCGCCTTCTCGATGAGCGTCATCACGTCGCCCATGCCGAGGATGCGCTGCGCCAGTCGATCAGGGTGGAATACCTCGAACCCGTCGATCTTTTCCGCTGTACCGAGGAACTTGATCGGCACGCCGGTGACAGCGCGCATCGAGAGCGCCGCGCCACCGCGTGCATCCCCGTCCACTTTGGTCAGGATCAGGCCGGTGATGCCCAAGCGCTTGTTGAAACCGTCCGCGATATTGACCGCTTCCTGGCCGGTCATGGCGTCTGCGACGAGCAGGATTTCAGCGGGTTTGGTGCGCCGCTTGATTTCTTCCAGCTCGTTCATCAGGTTGTCGTCGATTTGCAGGCGGCCTGCCGTGTCCAGAATGACGACCGCTGCATTGGCAGCGCGGGCCGCATCCACACCATGCACGCAGATATCCGGCGGGCTGGCTTTGGTGCCTTCCTGCCAGTGACCGACGTTGACCTGTTTGGCCAGCGTGACAAGCTGATCGACGGCGGCCGGGCGATACGTGTCGGCGGCCACCAGGAACGGCGTGCGGCCTTCACGGCGCATATGCACCGCGAGCTTGGCGGCAGTCGTCGTCTTGCCAGAGCCTTGCAGGCCCACCAGCATGATGACGTGCGGCTTCTGGCTGGAATTGAAATTCAGCCGGCCGCCTTCGCCCAGCATGACGAGCAGTTCATCGTGCACGATCTTGACGACCTGCTGGCTGGGTTTCAGGCTTTTGGCCACATCCGCGCCAACGGCCTGTTCCTTCACCTTGCGCACGAATTCTTTCACAACCGGCAGCGAGACGTCCGCTTCCAGCAGCGCCATGCGCACTTCGCGCATCGCTGTGTCCACGTCTTTCTCGGTCAGTTTACCCACGCGCCCCAGATTATCGAAGACGCTTTGCAGGCGGTTTGAAAGTTGTTCGAACATGTGTGTGGTTTAACCTGGTTTCAGACTATCGGCCATTGTAGTGGAGCGAAAAATGCACGTCAAGGCGTGGTTAGGTGCCCGTAACCTCGGCCAGCGCCCGATAGGCCCGGTCGAAATAGAGCAGGGGCGCGCTGCTGCTGCCCTTGCCGGTGGCCTGCACGCTGCCGACCACGATCCAGTGTGAATGGCCGTCATGCACCTCGGAGATGCGGCAGTCCAGCCAGCCAATAGCGTCGGCCAGCACGGGGGCACCTGTCACATGCGTAGATGTCTCTAGTCCATCAAAGCGGTCTTCCGGAGTGGCCAGCGGCACGCGCCCGGCAAAGCGATTGGAGATTTCTGCCTGGTCCGCGCCGAGGATGTTCACGGCGAAAATGCCGGACTGCTGAATCACCTGCGCTGTGCTGGCATCTTTCGACAGACAAACCAGAATCTGTGGGGGATCGAGCGAGAGCGAGTTGAACGCGCTGACGGTCATGCCTGCACGGCGGCCTTCGTGAGCTGTGGTAACTACCGAGACGCCGCTTGCCCACAGGCGCAGCGTCTCGCGCATTGCGTTTGCATCCATAGTTGAGTCGTGCTTTCCGGTGTATATGCGGCTTACAAGGCCGCAGGTTCAAATAAGTAGCGTTCCACACGCGGGGCGATATCCGCCAGCGTGCGGATGCCTGAAGCAAAGGCGCGCGCATCACGGCCGATGACCACGGTGGCCACGTCGTTTTCTGTGTGCTTGCCGTGGCTCAGGTCTTCCAGGTTGCCATGATCGCTGGTGATGATCATCAGGCCTTCATCATCATCCCATGCTTCCAGCGCGCCGGCCATCACCCCGTCGAACAGCTCCAGCAGGGCTTTGCCTTCGCTCAGCGTGCCGCGATGCCCCACAGTATCTGACCACCAGTGCGAGAAAAACGCAAATGTCGCCCGGCGTGATAACTCGACCATCTTGCGGCCAGCCTCAATGGGCGTATACACCGGGCTTTTTTCGTAGCCCAGATGCGCCCGCCATGCTTCGCCCGTCCAGTCGACCGAGAGCGCGTCACCGCTGAAAATATCCGACTCGCCAAACAGCTTGTAGCCCGCCTCGGCATAGGCCTGCTGATAGCTGGACAACAGGCGCTTGCCGCTGTTTACAGCATCGTGAAAGGGAGGGGGATAGGCCTCTAGCATGACAGCAGTGCCGCCGCGTGCGACCACCCGCTTGAACAGGTTATCTTCCGCGAGAATCGACCGGATGGCGAGGTTTGGGCGCGGGCCGTAATGTTCGCCGATCGTCTGCGGAATATTGAGGCCGGTCAGGATGGTGGCCTGGCCGCTGGCGCTTTGCGGGCGACCAGGCATGCCCAGGCGCGGGTCAGTCGGCACAAAGGTAGCCCTGTCTGAATGCTGGATACCGGTTTCAGACAGCCAGCGATGGCCGTTGGCCAGCGCATTCAGCGTGGGCGTTTCTGCCGTGCTGAACGGATTTGAAGCTGGATCGTCTGGCGCGAGGCCCACACCATCCAGAAAGATAAGCAATACGTGTTTGTCCATGTTCGATCTGTTTACTGGTCGTGCTGCAGGAAGGGGTTGGTGGCGCGTTCGGCACCAATGGTCGTCGGTTCGCCGTGTCCGCTGAGGACGATGACATTGTCCGGCAGGGCCATCAGCTTTGTGGCAATCGATTCCATCAGCAGGTCGTGATCGCTGCCGGGCAGGTCGGTGCGGCCGACACTGCCTTTGAACAGCGCATCGCCGCTGAAGACGATGTCCTGCTCGCGCATGTAGAAGGCGATATGGCCGGGCGCATGGCCGGGTGTGAACAGCGTCTCCAGGCGGATGCCATCCAGCGTGATGGTTTCCGGTTCGGTCGTCAGCAGGCGGTCAGGCACGGCCGCTTCAGGGAACTCGATGCCAAAGTAGAGCTTGCCCCGTGCGGGCATGTCCGGCAGGGTGGCCGCGGCATCTGCATGAATGGCAAATGGCGCGCGGGTGGCCTCTTTCAGGGGTGCGCTGGCCAGCACGTGATCAAAGTGCGCGTGCGTCGCCAGAATCAGGGCAATTGTCCAGCCTGCGTCCTGCGCCATCTTCAGCAGGGCAGGGGCATCATCCACCGGATCGATCAGAATCGCCCGTTTGGTATCTTCGTCGCCGATCAGATAGGCATTGGTCGACACAGGGCCAAGTGTCGTCATCCTGATTTTGAGGGTCATGCTGCCGCCTGCGCCGGTTTGCGCGTGATGGTGTCGCGAATTTTACTGACGCTTTGTGACAGGAAAATCTTAACTTCCTCGATGCGCAGCAGATAAGATGCGCCGATGAAGGTGACCAGCGCAGCCGCCACGATCAATCCCACGCGAATCACGGTCACGACCACGCCGCCGGTCAGCCCGACGGTTTCCAGGACAAGATTCACGCCAAACGCGACCGCACCCATGACGATGCTGGCCGCAATCGCCTTCACCATCACGCGGCCGATATGTGTTTCATCCAGGCCATGCCAGCGTTTGCGCAGCACGATTCCCAGCGCGATCACCTCGAACAGCACGCCGAGCGTATTGGCCAGCGCCAGCGCACCCACATTTTCCGGGCGCACATCACCGGTCAGCACGCCGCTGAAGACGAGTGCGACGATGATGTTCACGGCTGCGCCGCCGACAGCAACCAAAAGCGGCACGAGCGTGTCTTTGTCCGCATAAAAACTGCGCGCGACGACTTCCAGGATGGAATGGACGACAATGCCAAACGAGAACCAAACCAGCGCCGAATACACCAGCTGCGTGGCCGAGGCGTCAAAGGCGCCGCCTTCCAGCAGGCTGAGGATGGGCAGTCCCGCCGCGATCAGCAGCACCGCGCTGGGGATGGTCGCGATGAGGATGAAACGCAGTGAGCCGGAAAACGCAGCGCGTTTGCCGCTGACGTCACCCAGCGCACTGAGCGACGCCAGCGTGGGGAATATCACGATGCCCATCGCCGTACCAATCAGGGTTTCGGGAATCTGCATCAGCCGCCAGCCCCAGTCATAGGCGCTGGTGGCCCCTTCGCCGAGGCGCGAGAGCAGGTTGGTGACGACGATGCTGCTCACGCTGACGAGCGCAAGATCGAGCATGCGCGGGACAAACAGGATGAGGATGCGGCGGAATTCCGGGGCGCGCCAGTCCAGCGAGGCCGACCAGCGAATGCCGACGCGCAGCAGTCCCGGCACCTGAATCGCCAGATGCATCGCTGCACCGAGCACGGCGCCCCATGCCAGCCCATAGATACCCAGCACAGGCAGCAGGAAAATCACGCCGATGAGGATGCCAACGTCAAACAGGATGGGCGCCAGCGCCGGCAGCAGGAACCGATTGAAGCTTTGCAGGATGCCCATGACGGTGCCGCTGATCGAGAAGATCAGCGTGCTGAGCAGCAGGATGCGCATCATGTCGGCCGTCTGCTGCTGCACTTCTGGCGGGAAACCCGGCGCAATCGCGTTTTGCACCAGCCACGGTGACAGGATAAACGCGAGAATGCTGACGACTGCGGTCAGGCCAAAGATAGTGTTCAGCACGGTGCTGGCCGTGCGCCACGCAGTTGAACGATCGTCTTTGGCCAGCAGCCCGGCGAAGACCGGGATGAATGCGAATGCGACCGCCCCGCCCGCAATCAGATTGAAGATGACTTCCGGCAGCCGGTTGGCGGCCACGAACGCATCATATTCGGCGCTGATGCCAAACGAACGGGCGATGATGAAGGTCTGCAAAAAACTGATCGCCTTCGCTGCGGTGAAGGCGATCATGACAATCAGGGTAGAACTCGTAAGCTGCGCGGTGCGGGATGGTTCGGTCATCGGCGTGCTTTCCCGGAATCGGCGGAATCCGTGCGAATCGGCGCTTTTATAGATCGTCCAGGGCTTCCTGTGCCTGCGTAAACAGCGGATTGTTGTTTAGTGCGCGCTGGAACGAGGAGGTGGCTGCGCCGATGTCACCACGCGCGGCATGCACCCGGCCTTCCCAGTAGTAGGTTTCCTCGATGAACGAGCCGGCATTGTTGATATTGTTGCGCACCAGGCCCATTACATCGTCGTAACGACCGGTATTGAAGTAGGCTTCAAATGGCCCGAACTGGTACCACAGCATGCGGAAGGGAAGCTGACGCTGGGTGGCGGCATCATAGGCGGCCGCTGCCTGTTCGTATTCACCGAGGCGCACCAGGGAAGTGCCCATATTGAACCAGGGGAACGGGCTGGTGGGGTCGGCCTGGGCTTCCTGCCGTGCCACTTCCAGCGCACGTTCTGCGGCTGCTTCTACATCTGCCAGCGGGCCCAGCAGCCCGATCAGCTCGGCCTCGCGCGACTGCTCGTAGAGCACAATGAACACGCGGTTGAAGGCCTGCCAGTCGCGGTCAAACTGCTCGTAGGGCTCCGGGACGCCGCTGTTGGCGCTGCCTGTGCCCAGGTAGCTGTCGTAGACGAAGAAATTGCGCGAGCTGTCATCGTAGCCCACGACTGTCTGGTAATGCCCCAGCCAGTCGGAGCCTTCGGGTGTAAACGTAGTCTCTACCAGCACGGGGAAGTTATTGGCAATCAGCGTCTTCAGCAGCAACATATCGCCCCCAAGGCGCGTAATCGCTCGCACACCTGTCTGCGTGTTGACGAAATTGACCAGCTCAATCGGGCTGACATTCTTGTCTTCGGCATTCGGGCGCAGGAACTGCTGGGCATAGTTCTGGTCTTCCTGCCAACCGAAATGAGACAGTGCGATGGTGATGTTGGTCGGACCGCAGTTGTTCCATTCCTGGCGCTCCCAGCGGAAACCATACATGAATGCGGTGGTGGGCACGCTGGCCGCCTGGCTGACCAGCGGCGACAGCGTGGGTACACTGACCGGCACCAGGGCTGTCTCGGCCGTGGACACGAGCGCGGCTTCTGTGGGCTGTGGGCTGGGTGTCGGCGTGCTGCTGGGTGCCAGGGTGGCGCTGGGCTCAGGGGTGGGCTGTGATGTCGTCTCGCCTGTGGCTTCAGGTTGTGGCGTAGCCGTGCCCACCGTCATATTGAGCAGGTCCTCCGGTGAAATGGGATTATTGACCGCCGCTGCCGAAGTTGGCACGACGCCGCCGGCCGGCGTGGGGCGCATAAACTGGCGCATGAACGGGGCATAGTTCAGCAGCTCGGCCTGGTAGCGTGGCTCCAGCGAATCGCGGAAGAAGAACACGCCGCCGACAATGCCGCCCAGGGCAATCACACCCCACAGCACAACCAGCCACAGCCACATCCGGCGCGGCAGGCCTTTACGCAGCAGCAGGGCGCTGCCAATGCTGACGACGGGCAGGATGACCGCAGCTACGGCGACAAATGGAATCGTCACGCCCAGGCGTCCGCCGCCTGTGGCAAAGAGAAACACACCGATGACGGCCAGCAGCACCGCCACGATGAACACAACTGCGAACCAGATCAGCAGGCGCGGGGGGCCATGGAAGTGGTCGTTTTCAGGGTATGTCGAAGTCATGGGCTGAATTACTCTACACTCACAATACGAAATCCTGGCACTAAGTGTGCCACACTCGCATGCTGTTTACCTGACGGCCGTTATGCGAATGCGCTTCGTGCCTGGAGTCTGGGCCATTATAACACATCGATTTTGCGCAACTATTGGTTCTGTTGTGCGCTACAATGAGGGGCGTTTCCAGGAATAATGCTCAGGAATAAGTGCAATGACCGAAAAATGGCGCGTCGAGCTGCACAGTCACACGCTGTGGTCGAAAGACTGCGTGGTGTCTTTTGGGCGAATTGCTGCCCGCTGCGCTGCGCTGGGCATCGATAAAATCGCGATTACCGACCACAACACCGCGGACGGCGCGCTGGAGATGCAGCGCCTGTATCCGGAGCTGGTGATCGTGGGCGAAGAAATCATGACGCCACAGGGAGAACTGCTGGGCTACTTTATGAAAGAGAGCATCCCCGCTGGATTGTCTCCTGAGGAGACGATCACCCGCCTGCGCGCACAGGGGGCCGTCATCAGCGTTTCGCATCCGTTTGACCGGCTGCGCAAGGGCGCCTGGGAAGAGAGCGACCTGGCGCGTATTCTGCCGCTGGTGGACGCGATTGAGGTATTCAATGCGCGCTGCATGTTCGCTGAGGATAATACCCGTGCGCTGGCGTTTGCGCAGGCGCATGGGGCTATCGGCACGGCGGGCTCTGATGCGCACAGCCAAGTCGAGTACGGGCGCTCTGGCATGCTGATGGATCCGTTTCATACAGCGGACGAAATGCGTGCATCTCTCAGCACGGCGCAGTCGATTGACCGGCTGAGCCCGTGGTTTGTGCATGTGAACAGCAAAACGGCCAAGTGGTCGAAGAAGCTGGGGCTGGTGAAGCGACAGTGGCCGGGCGGCTAAGGGTTCTCTGCCAGTAGTGAGGCGTGGACAGCCGCCAAAATATCGCCGCCGATGTCTGCTGCAAGGCCGGTATCTGAGGTGTCCTCCAGCAGGATAGCCACTGCGCCGGCCTGTCGACCGGATGCGGTGACAAAGCCGATGAACCATGACATCGGGCGGCCATCGACATAGGCGAGGCCCACATGTCCGCCGATGTCGATATTGGGTCGGGCAGCATTCTGCGCCGCACCATTGACCACGTTATAGCGCATCAGGTCCTGCAAACGCCGCGCCGTCGTCGCTGTCGTGAAGGCGATGGTACGCGTTGGACGAGGTGCATGCACCCATGTAGACGCGCCAGGGGCAAGCGTCGCATCGAGCATGAACGGCACGGGTGTGTTGCCATCATTCACGATCGCTCCTGTGAGGATGGCCATCGCCAGCGGCGAGACGGTCAGGTCTGCCTGTCCAGTGACGACGGCTTCCATCCCTTCTATCGGGGTGTAGCCACGTATCTGCGCTGCCGGAGCCGCGCTTTCGTACCCGGAAATACGCACGGCAGTGAGCGCGTCCACCTGCTCAAAAATTGTGTTCATGGCGGTCTCGCCCACGGCGTTGGTCGCGCCGATGAAGGGCGTGGGACAGGCGAAGGCGAAGGCCTCGCGCAGGGTCAGCGAGAGTGCTGGCAGGCGAACGGCACATCCTATCGATAGTGCGTCAGACAGATCGACCGGCTCGGTGGCGTTGTCGATCATGGCATCCAGCGGCTGGCCGGTGAGCAGGCTGGCGATCATCAGCACGGGCTGAATGGCGGTGCCCAGCGGATAGCGGCGCTCGGTGGCCCGGTCCAGCAGCTGCATCGCCGCGTCTTCACGCAGTCTCTCGTAGTCAGCATCAATGGAATTCGGGTCAAAGACTGGCGCGCTGCTGATACCGAGCATACGCCCGTCCGGGATGCTGATGGCCACCGCCGCTCCGGCCTGCCCATCCAGTCTTTCGGATACCATGCGCTGCACGGCGCTGTCCAGGGTGACGCGAATGTTGGTCCCCTGAATGGGCGTATGCAGCAGCCGATTGGAGAGCGCAGCCTCGGCGCTGTCACCGCGCAATATTGTGTCAAAGGCGCCTTCGATGCGCGCAGCCCCGCGGACCATGCTGTAATAGCCCAGGCCGGGCCATGCCTCGGCGACTGAATACTGGCGCGTGACGATACCTGCATCGTTGACGTCTGTATGGGCCAGTAGCAGTCCGTCGGCGGAATAAATGTCGCCGCGCACGATACGGCGCTCACGTTCGACAGCGCGCGGATTGTCATCGCGGGTGTTCAGGCTGTCGGGCATGATGACGGCCCATTGGAACGCGCCAATCGCAATGACGATGAATCCGACCAGGATGGCCAGCATGATACGCTGGGATTCGCGCGCGAAAGGCACCATCGACGGGCTATCCTTTCACCGCGGACAGGCGCAGCAGGATGCCCACCATGAAGAAGCTGACGACCAGCGAGCTGCCCCCATAGCTGATAAACGGCAGGGTGACGCCAGTCAGCGGGATGATTTTCACGACGCCCCCCATGATCATCAGGCTTTGCACGGCAATCAGGCTGCAAAAACCTACTGCCAGCAGCGTCTGGTAAGGCTTGCCCTGCTGAAGCGCAGCAATTCGAAAACTGCGCGAGACCAGCACCATCAGCAGCGCGATCACGGTGATGACGCCCAGAAAGCCGAACTCCTCGGCAATGGCGGCGAACATGAAGTCTGAATGGATGACCGGCACGTATGACGGATAGCCGAGGCCGATGCCCTGGCCGAATACGCCCCCTGCCGAGAAGGTCATCAGGCTTTGCACGATCTGGTAGGCGCGATTGTCCGGGTCGATCCACGGATTAACCCAGATATCGACGCGCAACTGCACCACATCAAACAGAAAATAGGCGACGGCCCCGGCAGCCAGAATCAGGCCCGCCGCAGCCACCAGCACCCAGTTTGATCCGCTGGCGACATAGAGCAGGCAGACGAACAGCGCGAAAAACAGAATCGCCGTGCCCAGGTCGCGCTGCCAGACCAGAATAACCACACAGATGCCCCACATCAGCACCACTGGCCCGGCGATGCGCGGGGCGAGGAACAGGCGCCGTTTGCGCTCGAACAATGCCGCGCTGCGCAGGACTGGATACTGTTCGGCGAGATAGCTGGCCAGAAACACCACCAGCACGATTTTAAGCAGCTCGCTGGGTTGAAAGAAGACGCTGCCCGTGCCCAGCCACAGGGCGGGTGCAGATGCGAAGCCACTGGGATTGGTGCCAAACAGAATTGTCGCCAGCAGCAGCAGCGTCCCGCCCAACAGGATGCTGTAGCGATAGCGTCTCATTCGGCCGAGCAGGTCAGGGAAGCGCAAGGCCGTCAGCATGGCGACTGTGCCGACGACCAGCCAGACGGCCTGCCGATCGCCAAAATTGGGCAGCAGGCGGTAGATCATCAGCAGTCCCCAGCCAGACATCACCATACATGTCGCGAAAATCAGCCGGTCTGTGCCTGCCAGCAGCCGACGCGTCAGGATCCAGCCAATGCCCGTGCAGGCAATCCAGGTGGCGATGCCCAGCCATACGCGCGGATTGCCGGTGACCAGGGTGACCTGGAGCGCGTTGACGACCAGAAACACGCCCGCCAGCACCAGCAGGTAAAGCGCGCTGTGGCGCGGCTGCCGGGTCTGCACGACGGCCGGGGCGGCGAGGGGGACTGCGGACAGCGTGCTCATGGCGCGCTGGTGAACAGCCTGCCCATCACGGGCCCCAGGCGCGACTTGACAGATGCCGGAATCTTCTCTGGATGCGTCATCACAACGCCATCCAGGGCATGATGTGCCGGCCAGTCGGCGGATTTATCAATCAGAGCGACGGCCTCAGCCACGGCCTGGCGCGCCAGGGCCACGTTTTTGTTGAAGGTGGCGATCACCATCTCCACGGTGACGGCCTCTTCAGATGTGTGCCACACATCGTAATCGGTGACATGCGACATGGTGGCATAGGCGATTTCTGCCTCGCGCGCCAGAAATGCCTCCGGGCAGGTGGTCATGCCGATGATGCTGCATCCCCACTGGCGGAACAGATGGCTTTCCCCGCGCGTGCTGAAGCGCGGCCCCTCAATGGTGACAAATGTGCCGCCTTCATGGGCGCGCCCGCCCGCAGCGCGCACAGCCTGCGCGAGGACCTTGTTCATCTGCGGGCTGAAGGGCTCCGCCATCGTGACATGGCCGACCAGCCCGGTATCGAAAAAGGTGCGGTCACGCTCGTTTTTCGTCATGTCGATCAGCTGGTCGGGAATGACGATGTCGCCGGGCGCATAGTCTTCGCGCAGCGATCCGCACGCATTGACCGCCACGATAAAGCGGACGCCGAGCATCTTGAGCGCGCAGATATTGGCGCGATAGGGCACGGTCGAGGGGGTGAAGACGTGGCCGACGCCGTGGCGCGGCAGAAAGGCCACGCGTTTGCCGCGCAGTGTGCCAGTCACGATCTCGCCGCTGGGCGAACCAAACGGGGTATCGACGCTGACCCGCGCAATATCCGTCAGGCCGGGCATGTCATACAGGCCAGACCCACCGATGATGCCAATGTGAATATTGTCAGACATAGTGACTTCCTTTACAGAATCGACCTGCTGGCGCCGCCGTCAACAGGCAGGGCGACACCTGTGATAAAGCCTGCGACTGGCGAGCACAGAAAGACTGCCGCTGCCCCGAATTCACCGGGCGTACCCAGCCTGCCCAGCGGGATGTCAGCGGTCATGCGGGCACGTTCCTCATCGGATGTGGCGCCGGATTTCTGCGCGCGCGATGCCAGCAGCTTCTCGATGCGGCCGGTCTCGTGCATGCCAGGCAGCAGGCTGTTGAAACGGATGCCGAAGGGCGCATACTCCAGCGAGAGCGTTTTGGTCAGGCCGATGACGGCGGGCCGCAGCACATTGGAGAGCGTCAGATTGGCGACCGGCTGCTTTCCGGCGATCGAGACGATGGCCAGCACGGCGGCGCGCTTTGACTTTTTCAGGTAGGGCAGGACAGCACGGGTGAGCGTGACCGCGCTCATCAGCGTGAGATCGACTGCTTTCTGCCACGCTGCCAGGTCAAAATCGTCGAAGGAGCCGCCCGGCGGCCCGCCCGCGTTGATGACCAGGATATCCAGCCCGCCCAGCATTTCCGCCGTATTGCGCACCAGCTTTTCGGCCGAGACGGGATCGCTGACATCCGCTGGCAGGGTGAAGACCGCGTTGCCGGTTTCACTGTTAATGGCGGATGCGGTCGCCTGCAAATCCGCCAGCGTGCGGCTGCTGATGACGACCGCCGCGTTTTCCCGGCTGAACTGTGCGGCTGTGGCTGCGCCGAGGCCCTGGCTGGCCGCCGTCACCAGCACGCGCGCACCGCGAAGCTGCAGGTCCATGTTCTCAGTGCTCCAGTTCTATGCGGAAGCGTTTTTGCCCCACGCACACGATGTCGCCGTTGGTGACGATGACGGGCTGGGCGATGGTCATGTCGTTGAGCTGCGTGCCGTTGCGGCTGCCCCGGTCTTCCAGCCACCATTGCCCGCCGCGCATCGCGATGACCGCGTGTTCACTGCTCACAAACGAGTCGTCGATCATGATGGTGCTGCCGGGTGAGCGACCGATGGTGGTGACGGTGAGCAGGGGATAAATCTGCCCTGTGGGAATAAATGTCTTGCCGACCGGCTCGACTACAGTCAGGCGGCCCAGCGGGCGTCGCCCGGAGCTGACCTGCTGTTCGGTCGCTTTCAGGTCACGCCAGACCAGCCACATCAGGGCCAGCAGCAGGGTAAACAGCAGGACGCCTGATATCGCGCGCAGCAGGGTGATGAGCTCGATGTTCACGGGGGACCTGCTCACTCATCCAGCGGGGAAAAAGCGGCTGTGGCTTCATGTTCGACATCGTCCATGTACACGATGCGGGTTTTCCCCAGCCGGATGACGTCGCCGGATTGCAGCAGGACCTCGCGCACGCGGGACTCGTTCACAAAGGTGCCCGACTGGCTGCCCAGATCAAACAGCGTATAGCGGCCAAAACGCAGGCGAATCTGCGCGTGGTGGCGCGAGACGTGCTGGTCTTCCAGCACCAGCTGATTGTCCAAAGCGCGCCCGATCGTCACGAAAGGCATATGGAGCGCAAAGTCGTTGCCGCTTTCCAGATACAGCGTGGCCGATGGTGCGGCGGGCACAGCCGGACTGTACACAGGTTCCAGTAAACTGGTGTCGGTCTTTTTCTGCGTCACATGCCCGGCATGCACCTGCACTTCGCCGCGTGCCAGGGTGAGGTCTGCGATCATATGCACCTGCGGGCGTCGGGGCATGCGCAGGCCAAGGTCGCCAGCCAGATGAACCAGATGATTTCCGAATCTGTTTTCGAGGTCCGGGGCCGACTCCATCAGCCGGGCATGTTCGTCCGGACACAGGTGGATGACGAAACTGTTGGGGGCAGTAGGGGATTCAAGTGGATTGGCGGCGGGGGCAGCGGAGGCTTCCATCGCCCGGGCAAGCGCCAGCGCGAGGTCGTGCGGCTGCACAGATTTGCCAAAAATCTGCGCGAATGCACCCTCGATAAGCTGTTCGATGCCGGCTTCCAGCCGATTGAGCTTATAGTCTGTCATGACTGCCTATTATAAACGACAGGGCGCCGCTTGCGCGAACGGCTAAAAAGCGATGAGCCGGAATCAGGTCCGGCTCATCGGGTAATCAGTGCTTTGGAGTAGGGTTAGCCAAGCCCCTGAACGACCAGCGCCGGAGAGCTGGGGATGTAATCGATCCACGTATTGAAGCGTTCGATCGCCGCGGCTTCGCGGGTCGAATCGAGGAAGGCCTCGAAAGTATCGCTCTTTTGAGCGTCCTGCGCCTGCTCGTCCATGTCGCGTTCTTCACGGCCACGCACCTGCATAATGGCGTAGGTGCTGGTGGTGGTCGTCACCGGGCCGATGGTGTCACCGATGGCAGCTTCGGCTACGGCAGCAGACAGATCTGCGCCGTAGGTCGATTCGATGTTTTCGAGGGTCACCCAGTCCAGCTCGCCACCGTTCGCTGCGGATTCATCGGTCGAGTTGGCACGGGCCAGCTCGGCAAACGACTCACCGGCTTCCAGTGAGGCGATGATGGTATTGGCTTCGTCACTGGTGGCCACCACGATGAGGCGCGCATTCACAAACGGCGCGGTCGTGCCCATCTCTGCCGAAAGCGATTCAGTCAGGGCTTCGCGCAGGGCCAGGGTTTCGAAGTGACGGCGCAGCAGCGTATCATCGATACCGGCCAGGCTGCGGATCGAGCCCAGCACATCGTCACGCACTTCCACGTACTGCTCGGCAATCTCGGTGGGATTGAGCGTGGGCACGGCCGTATTGGTCGGCGCAGCAGTCACGGAAATGGTCGGCGTGGCGTCGATGGTGGCCTCGGCCGTCGCTTCAGGCGTGGCGGTCGGCGGCAGCGTGGGTGAAGCAGTTGGCGAGACGATCGGCGTCGGCGTGATCGAAGGTTCCGAGGTCGGCGTCGCCGTGCCGGAGGCGGCAATCGGGTCGTAGCCGAAGAAATCCTCAATCTGGGCGTCGATGTCTTCGTCGGTCACGGTGATGCCCAATGCTTCGGCCTGCTGGCGCACAAGCGTGTCATCGATAATCTGATTCAGCACGGTGTTGCCCAGCTGGTCTGGCACCTGGCTCTCATTGATCCAGGTGGAGAAGGGCGGCTGGCTTTGCAGGAATTCGATGATCTGGTCGTTGCCGATGCCGAACGACTGGTACTGGGCCACGGCATTGTTGATTTCATAGTTGCGCAGGGCGCGGGTCAGGCGGACTTCATCCTGAAATTCGCCCACGGTAATCGCATCACCGTTGACGATGACCGCATTCTGCGAGGGGGTAATGACCTGGTCGACGATCAGCGCACCGATGACGAGCACGGCAACAACTGCCCCGAGAATGCCCAGGCCCAGCAGCAGCCTACGCTGAACCAGCGCTTCGCGCTCAGCTTTTGAGCGATATGACTGCATCAGTCGCGGTTGCAGGCGGGGATTTGGTTTTGCCGGGGGGGTTGCCCCCGTAGTTGGCTCAGACGGCGTTTTTGGCTTTGGCACGCCGCTGGTTTGTCCGCGTTTCGCCATAATAAAAGGGCTCCCGGGGAAAGCAAATGGTTAGGACAGAATAAAAGAAGGGGCACAGGGCTGGCCGGGCTGGCCAATCACTGTGCCCGATGGAATGGCTAGTCGGTGACCAGCACGAACGGCAGCAGGGCCAGGTGGCGCGCACGCTTGATTTCGCGGGCGAGCTCGCGCTGGCAGCGCGCGCAGTTGTAGGTCTGGCGGCGCGGCTTGATTTTGCCGGTTTCGGTCACATAGCGGCGCAGCGTATCCACATCTTTGTAGTTGAAGCAGCGGCCGGACGGGCAGTAGACCGTGTTGCGAAAGCGGCCACGAGGGCCACGTTCGCGGCGTTCGCCACGATCATCATCATCACGGTCACGAGACTCACGCCCTTCGCGGGGTTCACGCGGCGGACGTGCATCGACATCGGTTGTTTCGACAGGACGGTCGGTCACTTTATACTCTCCAGATCGACACTTTCAGTGTTCGGGTTAGGTGCTAGAAGGCGTAATCGCCATCGTCAAGGTCATTCAGGAAGTCTTCGTCTTCCTGCGCCCGGCGCTCGCCGAGCATCAGCATTTCGTTGGCCACCACTTCAGTGCGAAAATGCTTTTTGCCCTGATCATCTTCCCATCCGCGCGTTTGCAGACGGCCTTCAATATAGACAAACTGGCCTCGTGTCAGGTGCTGCTTGCAGATTTCTGCCAGCTGGCCCCAGGCCACGATATTGAACCACTCTGTTTCCTCGCGGCGCTCACCTTCGGAAGACAACCACGTGCGGCTGACAGACATTGAAAAGCTGGTGACCGGGCGACCACTGGGGGTATAGCGCATTTCAGGGTCGCGCCCGACACTGCCAATCAGAATGACTTTATTGAGGCCGCGTGGCATGACTGAATCTCCCGAACCACCTGAGCAAACAGACTGTGTCTCAGGGGTTATTCGTCTGTGCGGACGACCAGATAACGCATGATGTAGGGCGACAGATTCAGATTGCGTTCCAGCTCTGGAATGGAGCGCGATTCAATCTGCGATTCCATCATCACATAATAGCCTTCGCGCTGCTTGTCGATTTCGTAGGCGAGCTTCTTACGGCCCCAGCGGTCGATCTTGGAGACCTGACCCTGTTCGCCAGCTTCAATCCAGGCGCGCACCTGATCGATCGTATTGTTGACCAGGTTCTCGTCGGCATTGTCGAGACGAACGATAATCGTAACTTCGTATGGACGTTTCATCGGGGTAACACTATTCTCCTTTCCCCGGGATTGCCCGCCGTGCCAGGATGGCAGCAGAGAGCGGAAAGCATGGAAAACGTCGCTCTTGGGTGCGGGCGACGCATCCCTCATGTTACATGATGCGCATAGCTGAATCAACGGTCACTTCGCGTGGGCATCGGCGCGGGTCGTGTGTGCTGTGGCCAGCAGCAGCGCGACAATCAGCCAGAACAGGGTGATGCTGCCCTGAAAGTCTGTCCTGAAGAAATACAGGTCAGCGACCGCGTTGACGAGTGCCGTGATGAGCGCCGCCGATGCGCCCAGCTGCAAGGGCCACAGGTCATCATCCTGCTGGGCGGCGCGCCAGCGCGAAATGCTGTAGCTCAGGCTGGCGATCATGGTCGCCGCAAAGATACCCACCCCGACCAGTCCGATCTGGTTGGCCATAATCAGGTACATGCTGGCGACATCGCTGTACAGGTCGATGCTGGGCGACCCGGTGAAACCGATGCCTGTGATGGGGTAACGGCTGATAAGTTCCAGGGCGTCACTGTATTCGCCGATGCGCATTTGCGTGGCCAGGTCTGTGCCGGTGAAGGCCTCTATAAAGCGGGTGACCAGGTCCTGCGTCTGCGGCAGCACCAGAATCAGCCCGGCACCCGCAGCCAGCAGCAGCAGGAAGATGCGGTTTCCCCTGAACAGCCCGATAAACGCCAGCCCGACCGCGAACGCCAGCAGCGATGCGCGCGAGAAGGTCAGCACCAGGCCCAGTCCCAGCATCCCCATGACCATCCAGAGCAGCCAGCGTGGACGCAGCACAGGTCGGCGCGCACGCAGCTGCGGGGCGATCAGCGCGGCGCAGATGGCCAGGAAGCCGCCCAGCGCGTTCGGATCCACCCAGGTGCCGATGGCCCGTTCCGCCTCGTCTGGATTGTCCTCGATATAGCGAATAACGCCGCCGTCCGGATAGCCGATGCGGCTGAGGCGAACCAGCGTGCGCTCGGCAGTCTGGTCATTCATGCCATACAGCACAAGCGTGGTCGCCCCCTGTAATGCCGCCGCGACCACGAAGATGAGCAGCATGCGCCGCAGCGCGATTTTGTCGCGCAGCACATCCACCAGGATAAACGTCATGCTGATGGCGAGCAGCGTTTCGGCAAACTGGCGCAAGTCGGCGCTGGTGGGGCGGGCCCAGCGCAGCCCAAGCACAAAAGATAGAATCAGCCATGCCATATACAGCGCGATGAAGCCATGCACCGGCGTGAAGCGGATGCCGCGTCTGCGTCCGGTCATAAACTGGACGATATAGACCACCAGAAAAGCGCCAAACGTGGCGTCAAGCAGGGTGGGGGTGAAGCCGATGCGAAAAGGGAACGTGCCAAACGGCAGCAGCGCCATCACCAGGATGATGCCATACAGGGCCGCGCTCAGGCTGGTGAGCAGATACAGCCCGGCCAGCACGCCCAGCACCGCGCCTGCCGCGATAATCGGACCGCCGATGGCCAGCAGCAGCCCGATGCCCACTGCCGACAGGCCAATGGTCCCGCCGATGACGAGCGCGTAAGAGCGCGGGTCCATGCCTGCGACGCGCTGTTGTAGTCCGTTGATTGTTGGCGTCATGCGCCCTGCCTTCGCCTGAACATAACAATCACCAGCCAGACGCCGATGATTCCGAGCGAGAAAAGCGATAGTAGCGACCCGAGTGTAAAACTGGCCGGGGTATACGACAAGGTCACGATATGCTCACCGGAGGGAAGCTGTATGGCGCTGGCGATGCCATAGGCGCGCAGCAGCGGCACAGGTTGGCCGTCGATGTCTGCCTGCCAGCCGGGATAATGCACCAGCGCGACTGACAGCCAGCCGGGCCGATCGGTCTGGGCCCGGATGACAATGCGTTCCGGCGCAAACGAGATGACCTCGGCGGGCTGTGGTGACGCCGATGACGCGTTGGCGAGTGAGGCATCTGCTTCCAGAACCAGCGTGTCGCGCAGATTGATCGCGCCAGACGTGACCGCTGCCAGCGGATCACTTTCTCCGACGGCGTTATACAGCACCTGGGCGAACGGGCGCGGGTCTTCCAGGGCAAACGCGCTGATGCCGCCCCAGCGGTCTGTGCCGCTGGCAATAATCCGCGACGCCACTGGCAGTTCGCCCCAGTCCGAGAATACATAGCGCACGGCCAGGATTTCCCACGCAGCCAGCGGCGGGAAGGGCGCCTCGATCAGGGCGCGCGCGTCCGCCAGAAACAGCGGGCTGATGCCGTGGATGTCCTGCACCCCATACAGGCTGCCGTAATTGTCATTCAGGCCGCGAAAGCCGTCGACGCGATACGGCCCCGCATTCGGCCCGGCATCGTCAAGTGCTGCAACTACGATTTCCGGGGCTGACGCAGACACCTGCGTTTCAGCCGGGCGCTGGTCATACACATACGGCGCATTCCGGCTGAGACTGAACAGCTCGATGACCGTCAGGGCCAGCAAAGTTGCCGCGATGGCGTGAATGGGGATGCGCACGAATGCGCGCCCCAGCACGATGCAAATGAAAATGATCAGCGCGACCAGCGGGACGAGCGTCGGGTTGCTGTCTGGTGAGACACGGGCGACAAGCCCGAAGACGAAAGCGGCGGTTCCCGCGCCCCCTAGCCCGACCGCCAGAATCGTCTCGCGGCGGAGGGCATGCGTCGTCGTGGCCTGAAGCATCGTCAGCAGCGATGGCAGACCGAGGCCAGCCAGAATCGCCAGCGCATAAGCGACCAGATAGGCGGCCCGTTCCTGCCCGCGAAAGTAACTGGCGCCAGGCAGCACCGAGTACAGCAGCGGATACAACGGGCCGTTGCCGCCGAAGCTCCACAGCAGCGCAAGCAGCGCGGCCAGCCCCCAGAACAGGCTGCCCGGCGCGCGCCTGAGCAGGCCAAATAGCCCTACGATCAATGCGACCGCGGCCACGTACAGCGGTGAAAACAGGCTGACGACGCCCGGCAGCACGAACTGAAGCACGTCCGCCAGCGGAAAGCCATTGGCTTTTTCGGCATACGACAGGTCGGCGCGTGCGGTCTGCGGCAGATATTCCAGCCCCGGCACAAGCTGAATGGCTGCCAGTCCCGCGCCCAGCCCGGCGAACAGCGCCAGCCCGAGCAGCGCCGTCGCCCAGCGCAGTCGATTTTCGATAACACGGCTGAGCCAGTAGGCTGCCAGCGTCAGCGACAGGAAGTAGCTGGTTTGCGGGTGCCCGGCCAGCCACGACAGGCCCAGCGCCAGCGCAGTCAGCATCAGCCAGCCAGCGCGCAGTCGGCCCAGTCGAGTGGCCTCAAAGATGCCCAGGGCGGCCAGCGGCAGCCAGATACCCGCCTCCAGCAGGGCAAGCTGAAGCGGCGGATACCCTGCCGTGAAGCCGCAGTATCCGGCGACGAGCGCGCTGAGTGTCGCTGCCGCAACGGAATACGGCCCGGACGCTGTCAGTCGGCGCACGAAGGCATACATGAACAGCGTCAGCGCCAGCACATGGAAGGCCATCTCCAGTTCCAGCGCGTGATAACTGAATCCGCCGGATAGCCGGGCCAGCGCAATCGTCAGCAGGCGCGGCGGATAGAAGACGGCCGCCTGCGTATCGGCCACAAACGGCAGTCCGCCATTGTTGTAGGGGTTCCACAGCGGGATTTCGCCAGCAGCGAAGCGGGCGTACTGATAGCCCGCGAAGGTATAGAACTGGCCGGAGAAATCACCCTGGCGCAGGCTGACCTGGTCCGGCACGTGCGGCGTCAGTAATCCCCAGAAGAAGACGCCCCACAGCAGCACCAGCAGGGCGACTGCCCATGCATCACTTGGGATGCGGCGCATCACGGTGACACCTCGGCAGCAAGCACGCGCATCCGTGTGAGCCCGACAAAGTCATCATTGGCGCTGCCGTCAGGCGCAATGACGTGCAGGCGCTCGAAAGTGTTTTCCGGCGTCAGCAGATAAGCCCCCACTTCCAGCACGTATGTTTCCGGGGTCGCGTCCGGGCTGATGACCAGCGTATGCGTGTCGATGATGATTTCGCCGGGCACCCAGGTCGTGGTCGGGCGCGTCCATGCCGCGGGCTGGGCATTGCTTTCGCCTGCTTTGCGCAGCGTGGCGCGGTCGAGAATCTGCACGAACACCGTGTAGTCGGAAGTCATTGGCTGAATGGCCTGCCACGTCAGCGTGACCGTCACTGTGTCGCCGGGCATGGGCGCAAGCGTGCTGATGTCGTAATCGATCAGGCGCATCTGCTGGCCGAAGTTGATGTTGATAGGCGTCTCGTTTTCACTGATCGGTCTCGGCTCAAGCAAGACAGTCCCCAGCGTGAGCGAATCGGCGCCGTCGGGCAGCGACATGCGCTCCATGCTGTCCAGCGCATACCAGCCCACGACGACCGAGAGCGTCAGTGGGGCGGGCGCCAGCGCAGGCACGGTCACCGCGACCGGGTGCAGCCACGCTGCGCTGGACTCCAGATCACTGGTTGCCAGCAGTCCGCGCGCGGGATACATATCGCGCTGGGCGATAATCACGCCGTCCTGCGTGACCAGATGCACAAACAGGCTCCAGTCGCGGCGGGTGGGCGAGACAACCTGCCACGTCAGGTCAAACAGCACGTCTTCGCCGGGGCGCACGCTTTCAGGCAGCGCAATCGCGCCGGTGTTCAGGGCAATCAGCCCGCCATCACGGTCACTGAACTCCGTATCGGTCTGGTCAATCGCGAAGGCTGGCAGCCGCGTCGGCGTGTAAGCGGGCTGGATGACCAGGAAGGGGGCCAGCAGCGCCGCCATGCCCAGCAGCCCGGCAAAGGCCGTCAGGGGTATCGGTCGCACCAGCCGGGGCAGCCACCAGCTCAGTCCCAGCGCAAACAGGATGCACAGCGTGCTCAGCGCGCCAAAGATCAGCCGTCCTTGCGACGCGGGCGTGTCTGCGGTCCAGCGCAGGTACGACACGAAGGTGACGGTCAGCCACAGCAGTGGCGGGACAAACGGCAGCCAGCGCGCCCCACTCCACTCGCGGCGCACGGCTGTTTTGACGAAAAAGGTCAGCGCGCCAAATAGTCCAATGCCACCTAACAAATTGGCTGCTGCATAGAAGCTATCAGGCAAGGGGACGTTCATGCCGCCGAACATGCCCCAGAAGGCGGCCAGAAAGCTGCCGCGCTCCGCCCATAATGTGCCCAGTCCGGCCGCGATCGGCCGCCTGCCGACCACGTCGAGAAACACATTCAGCCCGGTGGGGTCGCCATAAAGCTGGACATTGCGCAGGTACCACCAGCCCGCGATCACGATGGTGATGCCCCCTGATATGAAAAAGCCCATCAGCAGCGGACGAATCGACCGATGGCGGATGCTGGCCGCCAGAAACGACAGCCCGATCACAGGAATCAGGAAGCCAATGTTCAGCTTGGCCAGCAGTCCGGCCCCGGTGACGATGCCGATGATGAGTGTCTGGCGCAGGGTGGGGCGATGGCTTTGCTGAAGCATCAGCACGATCAGCAGCACGAGCAGATTGCCCAGCAGGTTCGACAGGTTATCGTTGTTGACCGAGCCGCTGATGAAGACGAACATCGGCAGAAAGGCGTTGAGCGCGGTCGCGCCAATAATCACGCCCGGCCTGTCCGGGAACAGCGCGGATGCCATGCGAAAGGTGACGATCACCGTGAGCGCACCCAGCGCGACCGAGAACAGACGCGCCACATGCACAGCCAGCGCCGCCCCCTGCCATGGAAATGCCTCGGCGTCCGGGCGATGCACGATCATGTTGGCGCTGAAAGGCGGGCGCACAATGCCAATGTCCGCATGCGGATTAATGCGCCGGATGGCGTCCAGATTCCCCGTGTCGATGCCGCTGGTCAGCGCCGCCGCCAGCAGATAATACAGCGGCGGCTGGCTGCCTTCCTGCCGCCAGGGCGTCTGCACGGCGGGATCCTGCACCGGCAGCGCGAAATTACTGGTCGCAATGACCTGCACCATCGGGTAATGCCACAGCTCGTCAGAGGCCTCGAAGATCGGCGTGACGATGCTGTACAGTGTCGCCAATACAACGTAACACGCCACGAGCGGCCACATCAGCCGATGTGGTGAGATAGCCCCCAGACGGTCGATCATTTACTTACCTGCGAGAAGAAATCGGCGCTGCGTCGGGCAATGGCATCCCACTGGAAGTGCGCGGACAGCGCGGCCGTCCCGCCAGCGATACGCTTCCAATGTTCGCCCTCGTGGCGCAGCGAGGCGACATGCCCCAGCATGGAGGCTAGCGCAGCTGGATCGTCTGGCGGAATCAGGAACAGCGGCTCGCCATGCGTAAATTCAGGAATGGTGACCTGGGGCTGTGTGGTGATGATGGGTCGGCCGTAACGGATGGCGGCCATCAGGCTGCCGCGCCGAAAGCTGGCCCCGTCACGGAAGGGCAGGGCGATAGCATCACAGGCCAGCAGAATTTCTGCCACGCGTGCTTCATCCACGAATCCGGTGAAGCGCACGTGTTCGGCCAGTCCCAGCCTGTCGTTTTGCGCGCGCAGGGCGGCGGCGGTCGCTGCATTGGTGGGGTCACTGGTGCCGACATCGCCAATCACGACCAGCGTCATGTCGGCATGCGCCTTACGACACTGCGCCAGCGCATCGATCAGCGTATCCAGCCCCTTGCTGGCATTCAGCAGGCCAAAGAAGACGATCAAAAACTCCCCATACGAGACGCGCAGACCTTCACGCACGGCGACCCTGTGCTGGTCGTTCATGTCTGGCATCGACAGGATGTTGCTGCCAATCGGGATGAGCACTTTGCGCGGCGCGCTGGTGGCGGCAAAATCCTCGTGATTGGTCAGGATAACGCCGGCCGAGCGCGACAGCATGCGTTGCACAAACCACGGGCGCAGCGGGCCAGCCTTCGGAAACAAATACGGGAAGCGCAGGTCATGCGCGGTGGTGACGACGGGTGCAAACCGGACCCGTTCGGGAATAAAATGAATCATCGGCGACATGCTGAACGCGGCGGTCTGGTATTGCAGATTCACGACGTCCAGCCGATTTAATTGTGCCCACGCATCAATATAACGCCAGACCGGGCCACGCCAACCCTGTCCGGGGGTGAGCCTCAGCCGACTGTCGGATTCTTCGGCTCCTGGTGAAGCATACAGGTAAAGGTCATGTCCCTGCTGCGCCAGTTCACGGGCCAGAATCTGCGTGTACGCGCCCACGCCGCCCTGCATCGGCGGGTATTCGCCCGCGATCATGCCAATGCGCATTCAGCCGCCTCTCAGCAGGGCGCGCATGACCTGAACATACGTCCGCAGGCGCTCGGCACGCAGCTCACGCTTGTGGTTGAGCAGGTATTTCACGCCTTCGAGCACTGTCTGCCAGGCATAGCCCTTGAGCAGCGACAGCCGAATCAGGGCGGCGGCGGCCCAGCCATGATGCTTGCGAAAATAGCGAATCTTGCTTTGCTGAAAGTGAATCTGGCTGCGCGCGCCGGACTGCCCGCTGCTTTGCCCGCCGTAATGCACAATCTGCGCATCGCCCACGTACACGATGCCAAAACCGGCATCTTTGGCACGGCGGCACCAGTCCAGTTCCTCGCTGTACATCACGAAACCTTCGTCCAGACCGCCGATGCGCTCGTAGACCTCGCGGCGCGCCATCAGCGCCGAACCCTGCACCCAGTCGACCGCAACGGTATCGCTATCCAGCGCATCACGCACGTAGAAGTGATCGAGCAGAGTTTTGGGTGCGATGCCTTGCAGCCACGTGCTTTCAAACAGCCCGGTCATCAGGGTGGGGAAGCGGCGGCGTGTGGATTGATGCGTCAGGTCCGGGTTGAGCGTATGCGGCCCGACGATGCCTGTATCCGGGTGTGCCTCCAGATATTCGACCAGCCCTTGCAGGCAGCCCTGCATCACCAGTGTGTCCGGGTTGAGCAGGAACAGATAGCGGCCGGTCGCTTGGGCCAGCCCGATATTGTTGCCGCGGGTGAACCCGACATTTTCCTGCTGGGCCAGTGTGATGACCTGTGGATAGTCTGCCATCAGCATACTGACAGTGTCATCGGTGCTGGCGGAATCCACCACAATCACCTGCACCGAGAGCGCCCCAGCCGTCGCGTAGATACTGGCCAGACAGCTGTGCAGCAGCGCGCGCGTATTCCAGCTGACGATGATGATCGAGAGGTCGGGTGAGGCCATACAGACAAGTTTCCTTTCGGCCGTCATTGTATCAAGAATTTACCGCCCGAAAATACTTTGATTACATCTGAGCGATAACGTAGAGATATCGAAGTTCACAACCACATGGAGGATATCGTGAACGCATTTCTCAAGAGCAGGAAGTTTATGGGTGGCGCGGCGCTGGCCGCAGTGATGGCACTGGGCGCAGTCGCCGTCAGCGCGCAGGATACCGACACATCCGGTCCATTTGGCGGACGCGGCGGGACTCTGATGGTCGGGCGCGCCCTGATCACCGAAACGGCGAACGCCGCGGGCATCACGCCGCGGGAACTGGCACAACTGCTGCAAGAGAATCAGAGCACCCTTCAGGCCTATATTGATGAGAATGGCCTGTCGCTGGAAGACATTACCGCCGCGGTGAATGAACAGTTTACTGCCCGCCTAGACCAGGCGCTGAGCAACGGCCGTATCACCGAGGAACAGGCCGCTACGCTGACCGAACAGTTTGGCACCGCGCTGGAGACGGTGCTCACGACGACGCTGCCGGAGCGCGGCAATCTGAGCGAAGGCACGCGCCTTGCGGATCAACTGCTGGTGGGCGTGCTGATGGAGAATACCGGGCTGATCGGCCGCGAACTGGCCGCTGCTGCTGAAGGCCAGACGCTGGAAGCGTATGCCGCGGCGACCGGCCTCGACCTGAACGCGGTATTCGCGGAGGTCACGGCGCGTGCCGAGGCTTTCCTGACGCAGCGGGTGGCTGCCGGCGAAATCACTGCTGAGGAAAGCGCGACGCTGCTGGCTGACCTGGGCACTTATCTGAGCGAAGTGTCGACGCAGACGCTGCGCGAGCACATGGGAATGCGCGTGCGTGACCGCATGAACGGCCCCGGAAATGGCGCCTTTGGTGGACCGCGTGGCGGGCAGGGCGGATTCGGCTTTGGTGGTCCTGGTGGTGACGGCGCGCCCGGCAACGGCGGTGCGGGAATCTAGTCTTCGCGAAAAGCGAATAACCGGCATGCGCTGGTCGTCGTCAGCACGGAGACTTCTTCCAGGCTGAGCGACCACAATGCAGCAAGACGTTCCGCAACGAGCCTGACATATGCAGGCTCGTTGCGTTTTCCGCGATGAGGCACGGGTGACAGGAACGGCCCGTCCGTCTCGATGATGATACGCTCGCGAGGCATTGCACTGGCGATCGTGCGCAGGCTGTCGCTGTTCTTATATGTGATTGGGCCCGTGAAGCCGAGATAGAACCCGGCAGCAATCGCACGCTCGGCAATTTCACGAGGCGCAGAGAAGGAATGCAGCACGCCGGCTCGTCCGCGCAGCGAATCAGGCAGTGCGCCCGCCCAGCTTTCCAGTATGCGCATCACGTCATCGCTGGCCTCGCGGTTATGGATGATGACCGGCAGCTCCAGCTCGGCGGCCAGCGCAAGCTGCGCTTCCAGGGCAGGAATCTGTGCCTCACGCGGGCTTTTGTCCCAGTAATAATCAAGGCCGATCTCGCCAATGGCGCGCACGACCGGGGCATACGTCAGCGCCAGCTCTCGTATGCGCGGGATATCGCGCTCAGCTGAGAAATCTGCTGTCGATGTGGGATGCACGCCGACCGCGGCATAGATGCCCGGATGCTCATTTGCCATCGCCACGACTTCGGCCATCGTGTCCATGTCGGTGGCAGGGATCAGCATGCGCGTGACCCCTGCCTCAAGTGCGCGTGCCAGAACATCCGCGAAATCCGGCGTGTAGGCCTCAAAATTCAGATGAACGTGCGAATCAAACAGTGCCATAGGCTCGCATGCCCTTACGGGCGGTGCTCCATCCGCAGACGTTCCAGATCAGCCTGCACCATCATTTCGATGAGCTGCTCGAAGCTGACCTTTGGCTCCCAGCCCAGGTCTTGCTTCGCTTTGGCCGGGTCACCGATGAGCAGATCGACTTCTGCCGGGCGCATGAAGCGCTCGTCCTGCACACAGTACTTTGTCCAGTCCAGGTCGACCGCGCCAAATGCGACTTCGATCAGGCGCTGCACCGAGTGCGTCTTGCCAGTGGCAATCACATAATCATCAGGCTTGTCCTGCTGCAGCATCAGCCACATGGCTTCCACATAGTCACCCGCGAAGCCCCAGTCACGGCGCGCATCCAGATTGCCGATACGCATTTCATTGGCCAGCCCCAGCTTGATTTTGGCCGCGTGATACGTCACCTTGCGCGTGACAAATTCCAGGCCACGGCGCGGTGATTCGTGGTTGAACAGGATGCCGCTGGTGGCATGCATGTTGTAGCTCTCACGATAGTTGACCGTGATCCAGTGGCCGTATACCTTGGCGACGCCATACGGGCTGCGCGGGTAAAACGATGTCGTTTCAGTCTGCGGGACGGCCTGCACTTTGCCGAACATCTCGCTGCTGCTGGCCTGGTAAAAGCGAATTTCCGGGTTCACCGCGCGGATGGCATCCAGCATGCGGGTGACGCCCAGACCAGTGACATCGCCTGTGAAGACCGGCTGCGGCCACGACGTCTGCACGAAGCTTTGCGCGGCCAGGTTATACACTTCTTCGGGGCGGGACTCGTTCAGCGCATGAATCAGGCTGGTTTGGTCGCTCATGTCCCCGGTGATCAGATTGATCTGGTCCTGGATGTGCTTGATGCGCTCGAAATTGTACATGCTGGAACGGCGCACCAGCCCGTATACATCGTAGCCTTTTTCGAGCAGAAGCTCGGCCAGATACGAGCCGTCCTGGCCAGTGATGCCGGTAATCAGGGCGCGTTTTTTCGCCATGAAAAACTCCTCTTGCTTGACGGGATAGAATGCGCCGCCGCGAGATTGTTCCCGCAGCGGCGCATATAGTGAGTGCAGGCCACGACGCAGAGGTTATGCGCCGGGTGTCGGTTCCAGCGTCGGCGTCGGCGTGGGGGTTGCCAGCACGATGATGTCCAGAGCTTCGATTGACTCACCGTTGAAGGTCAGCGACACGAACGACGAATTGATCCAGCCGGTGATGCCATTGTAGGTCACCTGCAGCCATTCGCCCGTGTCCAGGCGGCCTTCGACGATGAGCTGGGTCCCCGCGGGAATCAGCGCCAGCGATTCGCCTCCGGTGCTGGGCAGGCGGCGCAGGTGCAGGTTTGCACCTGGATTCAGCTGGTCGATCAGCGCGACCACCACATCTTCAAATTCGTTGGTGGGCAGCAGCGTGGGCACCGCCGAGGTATTCACAGTGCCTGCGCGGTTGTTCGGGATGAGCGGCAGGTCAGCGAGGCGGGTTTCCTCACCATCGGCATTGGTGACTTCCAGATACAGCGTATTGATCCAGCCGGTGATAGTGCCCCCATCGGCGGCCAGGTATGAGACAAATACCCATGTTTCTGCCGGTTCCAGGTCGTCATCCGGCCCAGCCAGCAGCGTGGCCGGGTCGATGAACGGCGTTGCGCTGGGATCAGGCGTCACGGTCACGCCGACCGGGAAGGTCGGTTCGCCGGGGCGGCCGAGCACTTCCAGGGATGACCCCGAAGAAATCAGCGCCAGCGAGAGTGCCTGCGAGCTGGGATACTGGCGAATGTGGACATTCACACCGGGGTCGGTCAGCACGCGGGCCGTCGGATTGCCGGTGGCCTCAGGAGCGACCGGGGCGGCGGTGGCGAGCACAGGTGCAGGTTCGGTTGGCGCGGGTGCAGGTGTAACCGCTTCAGGGCCTGCTGGTTCAGCGGTCGGTTCAGCAGTCGGCTGTGCGGCCACTTCTTCCACGAGCGTCACGTCGCCCGGGGCCGATTCGGCATCCATGGCGATACCTGCGGGCGGCAGCACGAAGAAATCGGGTCCGCCATCACCAGCGATTGCGACGGCGCTGTAGAGCACGCCGCCATAGATCGGCGCAGCGATTTCGGCTGTGGCGTCACTTACGTCCGTGGAGACGACGACGGCTAGCGGCGAAGGTGCTGCGGCGGCCCAACCAAATTCACCTGCCGCAATCGGATCAACGACGATGGTGCCATCGGACAGCGCGGCGCTGATGCTGCCATCAGGCAGCCCATTGATAAGCGAGACGACTGCCTGTTCTGACGAGAGATTGGCGACATCTTCAGCGACTGTCTGAATGAAGATTTCTTCCGGCGAACCCAGGGCGATAGCGGTCACATAAGCGCCGTCGGCGCCCAGTTCCAGGCTGGCTCCAGTGAGATCATCGGCAGAGCCGGGCAGACGCAGCGCAACGTCGATCGTGCCAGCCGGGATCGGCAGGAACGCGGTCGACTCGCCAAACGCCAGCGAGGGGGCAATCACGATGTCATTGGCGACGATGTCAACGGCCGGCGCGCCAGCGACACCATGGGCCACACGTACGAATGTGCCAGCGAATGCAGCGCCGCCGTCAGGCTGAGCAGCGGACGAAAGCACCAGCACGCGCGGATCTGCCGGTGTGCCGAATGCGACGACCATATACGAGGTGCCGCTGTTCAGCTTGAGTGCAGTCACGGGAATGATGGCGCTGTCGACGGCTGCGCCTTCCGGCACTACCGCGATTTCGTAGACCGACGAAGGAACGTCCAGGGTGCCATAGGGCACGCCATACTGAAGTCCGGGAATGACGGCGCGGCCATCGGCCAGCACGACATCCACCACCGGGCCGCCAGCAATGGCATGAATCGCGGTCAGGCGCGCCTTGCCGAGGGGCAGGGCGTTCAGGTCATCCTGGAACGCGGTGAACAGCAGCGGGTCAGTTGATGATGCCACGAGCGTCACCGCCGAGTCGGCCACAGCAGTGACTTCCTGCTGCCACAGCGGCGTGGTGACCCCGGTCTGGGTGGCGACGATGGTGTGCGGCCCCGCGCCGACGGGCACATACAGGCTGGCGGAGCCGTAGCCCAGGTTCGAGATGGTCAGTTCAGAATCGACGTACACGTCGATTGCGGTTGCGCCGGGGACGGCGTGCACGAAGCGCAGCACCGCCGAAGCCGAGTCCTGTGCGGCTGCCGGCAGCAGTGCCAGAAGCAGCAGTGCCAGGGCGACGATAATTCCCCAAGTCTTACGTTTCATTCGTTTTCTCCCTCTCGATCGCGACAGAAAATCAGATCCGATCTTTACGTGCCTTCTTCCCACTGGCTGAGGTAGTGCGTCTGATCCTCGGTCAGCATGTCGATGCGAACCCCCATCGACAGCAGCTTCAGACGGGCGATTTCGGCGTCGATTTCTTCAGGGATAGTGTACACGCTGGGCTTCATGCTCGCATAGTTCTTGACCAGGTATTCGGCGCCCAGTGCCTGGTTGGCAAAGCTCATGTCCATCACGCTGGCGGGGTGGCCTTCAGCGGCAGCCAGGTTGATCAGGCGGCCTTCACCCAGCACGTACAGGGCGCGGCCCCCGATGCGATATTCTTCCACGTATGGGCGCACCAGCTTGGGCGCGCCATCGGCCATGTCGGCCAGGCCCTTCAGGTTGATTTCCACGTTGAAATGGCCGCTGTTGCAGACCAGCGCGCCCGGCTTCATGCGGTCAAAGTGAATGGTGTCGAGCACGTTGATGTCGCCGGTGGCGGTGATGAAAATATCACCCACAGCGGCCGCTTCGATCATCGGCATCACGCGGAAACCGTCCATAACAGCTTCCAGGCCGCGCAGCGGGTTGATTTCGGTGACGATGACGTTGGCGCCCATGCCACGCGCACGGTCAGCAATACCCTTGCTGCACCAGCCGTAGCCAGCCACCACAATCGTGCGGCCTGCCAGCAGCAGGTTGGTGGCGCGGATGATGCCGTCCAGCGTGCTCTGGCCAGTGCCATAACGGTTGTCGAACATGTGCTTGGTGTTGCTGTCATTCACGGCCACAACCGGGAATTCCAGTGCGCCGTCCTTGGCCATGGCGCGCAGGCGAATCACACCCGTGGTGGTTTCTTCGGTGCCGCCGACGATATCGGTCAGCAGCTCGCGGCGGGTCTTGTGAATCACCGAGACCAGGTCTGCGCCGTCGTCCATCGTGATGTGCGGCTTGTGATCCAGCGCCGCCGTGATGTGGTCGTAGTACGTGCGGTTGTCTTCGCCCTTGATGGCGTAGACGGGAATCTCGAAGTCGCTGACCAGCGAGGCCGCGACGTCGTCCTGGGTGGACAGCGGGTTGGAGGCGCACAGCACCACATCGGCACCACCGACCTGCAGGGTGTGCATCAGGTTAGCAGTTTCAGTGGTGACGTGCAGGCACGCACTGACGCGCATGCCGGCCAGCGGCTTTTCCTTGGCGAAACGGTCGCGGATGGCGCGCAGCACGGGCATCTCATTTTCTGCCCACTCGATGCGGAAGCGCCCGCCGGTGGCCAGATCGAGATTCTTGACGTCGAACTCACGATTAAGTGTCATCTTGTCTCCTGAATGACAAACACATGAACAAAAGGAAGGTGGCGCCAGCGGTTATCGCTGCGCCTTCTTCAGCAGAATATCGAGCAGCCCACCATCATCGTAGGCTGTGCGGAATCGACCGATAAACTCGGGCACGGTGAAATGATGGCTTTGGGGGCCCACCTTTTCCAGCACATAGGCGGCGCACAGAGAACCCATTTCGCCGCAAATCTTCAGCGGCAGGCCGTGTGCCAGCCCGCAGATGAAGCCCGCACGGTAGCCGTCACCCACGCCCGTCGGGTCGAGGATGTCTTCCGCCGGAACGGGATACACCGGTACTGCAATCTTATCACCGTTTGTATAGATGTCTGAACCGTCGCGGCCCTGGGTGATGACGAGGATGCCGATCCTGGCACGCAGGTCGTCCACGGTCAGGCCGGTCTTGTTGCAGATCATCTCCGCTTCATAGGCATTGACGATCATCATGGCGGCGCCATTGATGCCGGCCAGAAGTTCGTCACCGTTCAGGCGCGGCACTTGCTGGCTGGGGTCGTAAATGAAGGGGATGCCGCGTTCACGACATTCATTGGCCAGGTCTTTCATGGCCGTGGGGTCGTTGGGCGAGATAATGATGTAGTCCGGCTTGCCGTTATAGACATCACTCAGGGAAAAGTCGCGCGCCCGTGCCATAGCGCCGCTGTAAAACGAGGCGATCTGGTTGTTTTCCAGGTCCGTGTTCACAAAGAATGAGGCGCAGAAAACATCGTCAAGCTGGCGGACGGTGCTGGTGTCCACCCCGGCATTTTCCAGCCAGGTGCGGTAATCGCTGAAATCCCGCCCGACAGTGCCGAATAGCTTCGGTCGCATACCCATCAGGCCCAGGGTGTAGGCGATATTCGCGGCCACGCCCCCCCAGTGACGGGTCATGTCTTCCACAAGGAAGCTCACGCTGAGTCGATGCAATTGTTCCGGAAGCAGGTGTTCGGAAAAGCGGCCAGGGAATCGCATGAGGTAGTCGTATGCGATCGAACCGGATACAATGATATCCATATGGCTGTGCGCTCATTCTCGCTTGGTGTAGGCAAACGGCAGGCAGTATACCACACGCAGACAGCTTCTTTGTAGATGAGAAAATACTGTGCGCCGGGACGGTGTGTGTGACCCAACCCCCTGAAAACAATCCAGCTCCCCACATTCCTCGTATGGTCAGCGGCCGTATGGGCACGCGACTGTATTCGTTGTCTGCGTTGGTGGAGCGCGTACTGGAGCAGTTTTTCTCTGAGCACGGCGGCGGATCGGCCGCGCTGGAACAGGCGCATACGGGCGCCGAAAAGATGCGCCTGGTGCACGACTCCGCGGGTTATGTGCTGGCTGTGGAAAGCGTGCAGATTAGCGATGCGGACCGGGCGTCGCTGCTGCGCCAGGCCTACAGCGAGATTTTTGGCTATGGTGCGCTTGATGCCCTGTTCGCCGATATGGCAATCACGACGATCAGCCTGCAAGGGGCGCGTCGTGCGTCTGTGCGCCGTGGCCACGGGGAACTGGTGACTATTCCGCTGAACTTTGATGATGACGCCCACCTGCGGCGCATTGTCGACCGGCTGCTGGCTGATGCAGGGGCTGCACTGAGCGAGACGGCTGGCATGATCGAGACCGGGCTGATGATCGGCGGGCGCCGTGCCGCGATCAATGTCGCTGCGCCGCCGTTCAGCCATGTGCTGTCGGTGGATATCCGGCTGCATCCACCTCAGGCACCCACACTGGCAGATCTGGTAGCACAGGACCGGCTGACCCCGGAGGCGGCCGAAATGCTGGGCAGGATTGCCGCGTCTGGCTACGGATTCACGGTGGTAGGAGAGTCTGAAAGCGGCAAGACGACGCTGCTGAATGCGCTTCTGATGAGCATGCCTGCTGCCAGAATAGCTGTTGTCGAGCGCAGCGGTGAACTGCTGCTGAGCGGCGATGTTTCGCGTTTCAGCCCGCGCTGGCAGGATGCCACGGGCACCGGGGTAGTGCGCTCGCTGACCGACTGCGTAGCAGAGGCATTGGCATCGCAGCCGGATATTCTGGTACTCGATGAAGTGCGTTCGGATGAGGCCCACGCGATTGGCCCGCTGCTGGAGGCGGACAGCGTGCCGCGCATGCTGTGGTCTGTGCGTGGCGTGCCAGACGCGAAGAGGTTACAGAGTGCGATGGGGATGCTGGCGCGCCGGGCTGGTTTTGGCAGCAGCGAGGAGCGCGTACATGCCCTGTATCAGCGGCTGCCGTTTGTCATCACCACGGCGCGCATTCGCGAGAAGCTGCGTCTGTTCAGTATCGCGGAATGGCAGTCGCGCATTGACACCGATTATCCTGATTATGTGATGCTGTTTCAGTTTCAGGACGGCGCATCTCGACCGACGGGCCAGCAGCTGGCGCGCTGGCTGGACTGACGGCCTAGCACACGGGGCGAATATGAGAATTCGCCCCGTGTCTGATGGTTGTTGTTACACCTGTTCACCGGCGGCTGCGCGGGGCAGATTGACCTCGAATGGCGCCCTGACGATCCCGTTTTCAGTGATGATGCCGGACAGGTACGATGCAGGCGTGACGTCGAACGCCGGGTTGCGCGCATGGTAGTGCGCAGGCGCGATAGCATTGCCGAACGGCGCCAGCACTTCCGACTTGTCGCGCTCCTCAATCGGGATGTCGTCCCCGCTGCTCAGCGACAGGTCGACCGTTGAAATCGGGGCGACGGTGTAAAACGGGATCCCGTTTTCTTTCGCCAGCACGCCCACCTGATAGGTGCCAATCTTGTTGGCGAAATCGCCATTGCCGGCGATGCGGTCGGCGCCCAGCAGCACCAGCTTGACCTCGCCCCTGCGCATATAGAAACCTGATGCGGTGTCTGGAATGATGTCATACGAGATGCCGAGCTGTTCCAGCTCCCACGCGCTCAGGCGTGCCCCTTGCAGGCGCGGACGCGTCTCATCCAGCAGCACATGGAAGCGTTTGCCCTGTTCCCACGCGGTACGAATCACGCCCAGCGCGGTGCCATAGTCCACGGCGGCCAGCGCGCCAGTGTTGCAGTGATGCAGCACGGTGTCGCCGTCCTTGATAAGCGCAGCCCCGACCTGGCCGATGCGCTTGTTGGTGGCCACATCGTCATCGGCAATCTGCTGGGCGGCGCGCAGCATTTCCGCCTTCAGGTCTTCGGCGTCAGCAGCCTGATAGGCAGCGGCATGGGCGATCAGCCGATCGACAGCCCACATCAGATTTACTGCGGTGGGGCGGCTCTGCTTGAGGATATCCCCGGCAGCCGAAAGATCATCCCGCACGCCTTCGACGGTTGTTGCTTTGCTGGCGCGTGCGGCCAGCGCCATGCCGAAAGCTGCGGTCGCGCCGATGGCCGGGGCGCCACGCACGGTCATGTCACGGATGGATTCCGCGACGGCTGCGTAGTCGTACAGGTCGACCAGGGAGAATTCCCACGGGATACGCTTCTGATCGATCATTCGTACGTGATTGTTTTGCCAGAACACCGTCCGCATGTGCATGACTCCAATGTTTTTTGTGAAGGGTTGTAAAGAATTCAGTGTAGCGCGGCCCCGGCGGCCTGTATATGCTGCCGGGCGAAGCTTTGCAGAAGCTTAACAGAATACGCCTGGCTTGTTAAGGAAAGAAGCGCCGCGCCTTGGTTTCAAGCTGGGCATCATCGCGAAAACGATACAACCGGGCAGGGCGCCCGCGGGTCTCGCGGTACTGATCGATTTCTTCCAGAATCTGGGCCTCGCGAATCTTCTTGCGGAAGTTCGCCTTGTCCAGCCTGAAATCGTTCAGGATGATCATGTAGGCGTCCTGAAGCTCGCGCAGGGTGAATGCCTCCGGCAGCAGCTCAAACGCCACGGCCGAATACTCAATTTTGTAACGCAGGCGCTGCAGCGCATAGCTGATAATGTCGCTGTGCCTGGGTGAAAGCTGGGGCATGTCGAGCACATCGACCCAATTGGCATCCGCGTGCTCCGCAGTCGCCAGTTTGTCGGCGGCGATGAGCGCAAACCAGGCGACGGTCAGCGTGTTGCCAGAGTGTGCGTCCATGTCAAACGTGTACAACTGTTGCAGATAGGCATCGGCGTGGCCGGTGAGCTGAAAAATCTGCTCTTTGGCGGCGTCTTCCAGGCTTTGCGACGCGGACACAGCAGTTTCAGGCAGGCTGGCGGGGGAGTGCCGGGCAGACAGGCAGACCTGAAGCTGGCCCGCCTTAAGCGTGAAGATGACGGTGGAGACGATGGCGCGCAGGGCGGGCGGGGCTTGCACAGATCGCTGCTCCTCAAAGGCCATAAGACAAGGCCCGCCTGTGGACGATCAGCACACAGACGGGCCTGAACTGTTGTAGGGTGAACTAGCTGTTCTGCGCAGCCTGATCCACCATCTGGGTCAGCACATCAAAGGTGGCATTCGCGCCGGCATACTGGGTGCCATTGACGACCAGCACCTGGGCATCGCCGTCGTTATAGCGCACGCGGATGGCCGGGGTGCCGGACACTTCGCGGGCGCGCCCAAAGGCCACATCGTCCGTCACCTGGGTGGCATCGCTGCTGCACGTCAGCAGGGTCCCAAAGTCGAGATTGAGCTCACTGGCGACCAGACGCCCAATGTCTTCGGTATAGCGACCGCTGGTTGCAAGGCGATACATGAGTTCGTGCGCTTCCCAGAAGGCGCCGGGGCGCTGGTCATCGGCGCATTCGGCCACCTGGCCAGCGAAGAAGCTGAGCTGTCCGCCTGCTGTGGGGAACATGCGGAATTCAAACTTGGCGCGGCCGGTGGCCACATATTCGGTGATAAACCGATTCATGGTGTCGTGGTAGTCCTGGCAGTGCGGGCAGGCCCAGTCCGCAAATTCGATCAGCGTGACAGGGGCGTCTTCGAAGCCAAGCACGAATGCGCCGTCTTCTGTGCGTGACTGCGGAATCGAGGCATAGTCAACTCCGGCGCTGGTCGGCTGGTTTCCCAGCGCGAGCACCACGACGAACGCGACGACGACAACCGCCACGACCCCGAGGATGATATACAGTTGGCGCTGCTGTGCATTTTTTGCGGTGGCCATAAGCTCTAACCCATCTCCCTATAGAGTTACAAAGTACCGGCGTGTGGTATTTCAGGTGCATAACCCATTGGACGAATCCGCATTGTTGGGTTATCACTTATACACATTTAGTCTGGCCGAAGCGTACCCGAAAAGACGCTCGTCAGAAAGGGCCATTGATGCGTGCAGTGGATATTATCACGCGTAAACGTGATGGTTATGAACTTTCTCGTGAAGAAATTACAAACTTTTTACAAGGCGTTGTCAATGGGACAATTCCAGACTATCAGGCTGCGGCCTGGCTGATGGCCGTGTTTCTGCGCGGTATGACGCGGCGCGAGACCGTCGATCTGACGCTGGCGATGGCGCACTCTGGCGACATTCTGGATTTGTCTGACCTGATTCCCTATGCTGTGGACAAGCACTCCTCCGGCGGCGTGGGCGATAAGACTTCGCTGGTGGTGGTGCCGCTGGTGGCAGCGTGTGGGGTCCCGCTGGCCAAAATGAGCGGCCGCGCCCTGGGCTATTCCGGTGGCACGCTTGACAAGCTGGAGGCGATTCCCGGCTTCCGTGTCGCGCTGACTGGCGAGGAATTCCGTGACCTGATCCGCAGGAATGGCATCGTGCTGGCGGGCCAGTCGCTGTCACTGGCACCTGCCGATGGGAAGTTGTATGCCCTGCGCGATGTGACGGGCACGGTGCCCAGTCTGCCGCTGATTGCCAGCAGCATCATGAGCAAGAAGATCGCAGCAGGCGCGAATGGCATTCTGCTGGATGTGAAGCTGGGCAGCGGCGCTTTCATGAAAACGCTGGACGAAGCGCGTGCGCTGGCTCAGATTATGGTGCAGATTGGGCTGGATGCCGGGCGCGATGTGACGGCTGTGCTGTCTGACATGAATCAGCCGCTGGGCGAGGCGATTGGCAATGCGCTGGAAGTGGAAGAAGCGGTGCACACCCTGCGCGGCCAGGGCCCGGCCGATTTCACCGAACACTGCCTGGTGGCGGGCAGCGAGATGCTGCGTCTGGCGGGGCAGGGGGCGCGCTGGACGGACGATGCCGAAAATCGGGCGCTGCTGGCCGAAAAACTGCGCAGCGGCGAAGCCTTCGAGAAATTCAAATTACTGGCATCGGCCCAGGGCGGTGATACCCGTGTTCTGGACGACACCAGCCTGCTGCCGCAGGCGCCGATTGTGGTGACGTACGGTGCAAAACAAGACGGCTATCTGTCGAAAGTGGATGCGCTTCAGGCCGCTATCGCTGCGTTTGATCTGGGCGCTGGCCGCGAGAAAAAGACCGACGATCTGGACCTGTCTGTGGGCATCAAAGTGCATGTGAAGCAGGGTGATAAAGTGCAGGCTGGCCAGACGCTGGCCACGTTCTACGCCAATAGTGCAGAGAAACTGGCCTCGGCCAGAGTGCTGATGGATGACGTGTTTGCCTACAGCCCGGAGTCCGTGCCAGAACTGCCGCTATTCTACGGCGTCATCCGTGGCAGTGAGCTGTCCTGAAGCATCAAAGATAAATCGGGAGGGCGATCTGTCGGCCAGAAAGCCATCCTGAAAACGGATATCGCCTGCTATACCGGGGAAACTTCGCGTAGTCATAAACCCAGGCAAATTGTCTGTCGAAGCGAGGAACCGGGTCATATCAAATACCAGACCCGCCAAATGGTTGGGCACTGGCACATATAAATCGCTGGCCTGAAAGCGCCCGGCAAACGCGCCATCGGGTGGCGACCCATCCGTAAGCAGCGTCACGCCAGACAAGTCATCGCGCAGAGCCGCAAAGGCGCGCAGACCGGCAAGGTCTGGTGCCAGCAGGGGAGACGAGCTCTCTGCCAGTGCATACAGGTCGAAATCTGCTTCGGCAAGCGCCTCGATCGTCTCCGGGCTGGATGCCATCCAAATATTGTCAGGCAAGGTCGGCGGGACGGCTGACCACAGTCCGATGATGATGGTTGGGGCATTTCTCCCGGCATCTGACGCATCATTCAGGACTGCCCCCGAAGCAGCTGGCCCCATGACCATGATGGCGCGGATCGAACTGTCCTGCTGGAGTGCACGATAGCGCGCATGCGCCTGTTCTGGCGTGCCACCATCATCGACGGCCAGCAGCCTCAGGTCTGTGGTGCTCTCTGACAAAGCCAGTCGCGCCGCGTAGAGGGCGTTGTAGCCAATTTCGGCATAGGTGCCCTCGAAGGGCGCAAGAAGCGCGATTCTGCCTGCGTCAGCCGTGCCAGCACAGGCTGGCAGTACCAGCAGCAGCGCAAGACCCGCCAGCAGCAGCAACAGCCTAGCACGCATTGGCCAGATGTTCCTCGAAGGTGACGGCAAAGTTGTGATAGCCGCTGCCATCACAGCGCGCCCGGAAGAAGAAATAGGGCGATTGCTGCGGAGACAGGGCGGCGTTGATCGCGCTCAGGCCGGGATTACCAATGGCGCCCGGGGGCAGTCCGGTGAAGATATAAGTGTTAAACGGACCCGGTGCGGAGGCATAGTCTGCCTGCGTGATTTGCGGCCACCACGAGCCGCCGCGAAAGCCGATGGCATACTGCACGGTCGGGTCAGCATCCATTTTCATGCCGATATCCAGCCGGTTCTGGTACGCGCTGGCGATCAATGGCATCTCGTCCACGCGCACGGCCTCGCGCTGCACAATGCTGGCCAGCCGAACCACGTCAAACAGGGTGCGTCCCCGTGAGGCGGCGGTCATCGCAGCCTGTTCGCCTACCTGCAAGCGGAATTCGCGCGTCAGGATATCGCGCAGCATCGGCGGCGTCACCTGCGCGGGCAGCTGATAGCTGTTCGGGAACAGGAAGCCTTCCAGCGATGTGCCTGCCGGCAGGCCCGCATACGCCGCGAAGTCCGCTTCAGGGATGGCACCCGGCCCGACCACAGCCAGAAAGTCCGCGCCGGAGAAGGGGAAATACGGGTTATCGTCGATGGCCGCAGCAATTTCTTCGCTGCGCCAGCCTTCCAGGATGCGGAACGGAAACTGCGAGCTGCGCGAATCGGTCAGTGCAGACGCGATTTCCGCCAGCGTCTGCGACTGTTGCAGGAAATATGTCCCTGCTTCAAGCTGGGTATCAAACCCGTTCACGCGCACATAATCCACGAACAGGTCCGCGTCGGTGATCAGATTTTGCGCGACAAGATTGCCCGCGATCGTGCGCGGCGCATCGCCCGCGTTGATGACAAAGCGGATAGGGTCTGTGCTGGTGCCAATGCTGCTGTTGATTTCTCCTTCACGGCCAGCAAGCTGGAAGCGAATGAGGCTGGTGCGCAGGAAGCCGCCCGGATCACCGCCGCTGAGGACCAGCAGACCAATCAGCAGGGTGATGCCGCACAGGGTGACGAGCGCGCCAAGCGCAAGCAGCAGGCGAACGAGCTTGCTCACAGGGATTAGCCTTTCAGAAAGTCCGGCGGGATAGTGAAGCCATCGCGCACGCTGTCGAGATAGCGCTGCAGGATGACACGGGCTGCCAGATCGTCGATGGGTGCCCGCGGGTGTCTGCGTTTTTCGCGGGCCAGATCCTGCGCGTCGTGGCTGGAAAACTGCTCATCGATGGGGATGATCGGCAGCGGGGTTTCAGGCTGAAAATAGGTGATCCAGTTGGCCACTTTAATGGCGTGATTCTGCGTCTCCGGGTCGCCATCCAGATTCTGCGGCATGCCAATCACCCAGGCGACGGCGCGCTCACGGGCCGCAATCTCGTTCAGCAACGCGAAGTCTTCCCGCTTTGACTTGCGCTCGATGATGGTCAGTTCGCGCGCGGCCATGCCCAGCGCATCGCTCACCGCAACGCCAATGCGCACCAGCCCGTGATCAAGTCCAAGCAGCTTTCCATGAATCATCATGGGGCAGCCGGGGCGGCCTGCGCCAGCGTCATCAGGTTGGTCGAAATGCGCAGGGGGATGATCGGCATCCGGCCCAGCCAGGCCGGGCTGAGTGCAATTTCGGCTGTGCTGCCCGGCTGGAGGTCGGTGTTCTGCTGCAGGTACGCCAGCGCCTCGTCAATCGACAGGCCGGCCAGACGCGAGTGAAGCTGGGCCGCATTGATGACGGCCTCTGCCTGCGCACGGGTGAACAGGTCAAAGCTGATGCGCCCCTGGGCATCCACGGTGATGTTTTCAGGTTCACCATAGGCCAGCGAGTTTTCCAGGATGGCGCGGCCGCGCGGGACCTGCGCGCTGAGGCGGGCATAGCCCACCTGCCGGGCGACATCCTCGCTGATTGCGGTTACGCCCACCACCACGCGCATGGTCAGCGTCAGGCTGTCGGCCACGTCACCCACCTCATGACTGAAGGTCATCCAGTCGGTGCGCTCCTCAACAATGCGGATGGTTTCCAGAATCAGCACCTGATCGTCGGCGGCCAGCGGCGCCAGGTCGCGGAAGGCGCGATCCTGAATCTGCTGACGCAGCACGGCAATCAGGGTGTCGCGGTCTGCGCTGGTGACGATGCCGGCGCTGCGGTTTTCGCCGCCAAACAGTGCGCTGAAGTTGCGCACTTCCACCTGTTCGCCCAGCGGGCCGATCACGGTGTTGATCAGGCCGGCGGCGACATTGCCGACCGTGCCATAGGACTCGGCCACGGCCTCGATGGCGACGACGGCCTGTTCGCCGATGCCGGGTTGCAGCACGCCGTCCGCCGTGGTGCGAAAGACAATCGGCGTGCCGGCACTCGTGCTGACGAGCGATCCAGCAGGGATATCGAGCCGCTGTTCGGTCAGATTGATGAAGGTCACGCTGCCTACGGCGGGGGTATTGGTCAGCGTTTGCTGTCCGGTGGTCGCGATGGTGCCGCGGTCCTCAATCTCAGCCCTAAATATAGTGGCTGGCATGAGCGCGTTCTCGATATCGATATCTGCCGCGGCCCGTGTGGAATCCGCCGTGATGCGCGTGCTCACTTCGAGCGTCTGAAAAGCAGGAATCAGCCTGATTTCGGCGTAAGGCAGCACAACATAGGCCACGGCCAGCAGCACTCCGATGATCAGCAGCAGCGTAACCAGGCGCGCAGCAATGCGCTTTGCCTTACTGCGCGGCGTATCCAGTTCCTCAGCGCGCACGCGGCTGGCAAATGGCGCCAGTTCATCGGCCAGTGGGGAATTGATCGGCCGCTTTGATCGGTTGATGAACGCGCGTGAACGGCCGCGTTTCCAGCGGCCCCGGCGGGCCGCCGGGATCGTCTCGAACGCGCTGATATCGAGGTCAGATGCATTGTGGATGGTTTGCGCGCTGTGGGTGACGATGGCGATACGCACGTTATGGCGGATGGCCTCGCGCTGCACCAGCACCAGGTCCAGTTTGCGCGTCAGGATATCGCCGGTTTCCGGCCAGACAAGCGCGACCCGCCGGCCCCGCATAAAGCGGAGCCGGTCGCTGACGCTGGCCGCATCGTCATCGCTGGCCAGCTGCAGAAATTCAATCGCGTATTCCGCCCTGGGCGCTCCGCGTGTCAAATCGCTTTACCCGCTGATCAAACTGCGGCCGGAGGCGAGCGCTTCATCCAGACGGTCAACGTCCTTGCCGCCCGCCTGCGCCATGGTCGGCCTGCCACCGCCACCGCCGCCGATGATCGGGGCGATCTGCTTGATCAGGTTGCCGGCATGCAGGCCCTGTTTGGTCAGGTCGTCGGTGACTGCGGCCACGAGCTGTGGCTTGCCGTCGCTGACGCTGCCGATAATCATCACGCCGCTGGGCACCGCCCCACGGAACCAGTCGGACATCTCGCGCAGGGTGTCTGACGGCACGTTGTCCACGCGGGCGATCAGCGCCTGCCTGCCGTTGATGGTTTCCAGACGGCCGATCAGTACTTCGAACTGCTTGCGGGCCAGGTCGCGCTGGAGGGCTGCCTGTGCCTTGCGCGCTGCCTGCAATTCTTCCTGCAGCGCTTCCACGCGGGCGGGAACCTGCTCAGGCAGTGCCCCCAGTCGGACGGCCGCCTCGTGCAATTGCTCTCGTGACTTCAGAACGTATTCCAGCGCGCCGGCCCCGGTCAGAGCCTCCACGCGGCGGATGCCCGCGCTCACGCTGCCTTCGCTCACGATCAGGAACAGGCCGATCTCGCTGGTGTCTTTCACATGCACGCCGCCGCACAGCTCGTAGCTGTAGCGGCTCTGGCCATCATCGCTGACGACCGAGACAGTGCGCACGGTGTCGCCGTACTTTTCACCGAACAGCGCCATCGCGCCTTCAGCACGGGCTTCCGCCAGCGACCGATTGACTATATTCACGCGGTAGCTGCGCAGGATGATGTCGTTCACGTCGCGGGTGACTTTTTCAATCGCGGCGGGCGACATTTTGGCATCGAGCACAAAGTCGAAACGCAGGCGATCCGGCGCAACCAGCGAGCCGCGCTGCTGCACCTGGCTGCCCAGGTTGTCGCGCAGGGCCGCGTGCAGCAGGTGCGTGGCTGTATGATTGCGGATAATGTTGGCGCGGCGGGCGGCATCGACCTGCGCGGTGGCGGCTGCGCCAACCTGCGGCGTGCCTTCCACCACTTCGCCCACGTGCAGGACGAGTCCGCCCAGCGGCTTCTTCATGTCTTCCACTTCAATGCGCCAGCCGTCCCCGCTGATGACGCCGGTATCGCTGACCTGTCCGCCAGACTCGACGTAGAAGGGCGTTGCGCCCAGCAGCACTTCCACTTTGTCGCCTGCGATCGGGCTGGTGACGACCTGGCCGTCCTGCACGAACGCCAGCACGGTTGTCTCGCGCGTGAGCGCGCCATACGGGTCATAGGCCACGCCGCTGTCAGGCAGTGCGCCGGACTGTGTCAGCGAGGCCAGCAGGGACTTGTAGGTGTCGCTGCTCTCGATGGTGCCCATCGCCTGGCCGCCGCCGCTGGCCAGCGCGTGCGCATCTTCAGCGGCCTGAAAGCCTTCCATGTCGACGGTGTAGCCGCGTTCTTCCATGATGTCTTTGGTGACCTGAATGGGCAGGCCGAGCGTGGCCTTCAGGTAAAACGCAGCCTCGCCAGACAACATGCCGCCGTCGGGCAGCGCTGCCAGATAGGCATTCAGTTCCTCCAGACCGCGATCCATCGTGCGGCGGAAGCGTTCTTCTTCCTGGGTGATGACTTTCTTGATGGCCTCGCGGCGTTCCAGCAGGTCGGTATAGTGCACGCCCATCACGTCAATAGCGGTATCCGCGACGGTCGCCAGGAACGGCTCGTTGAAGCCGATCTTCGAGCCGAAACGGGCAGCGCGACGAATCACAAGGCGGCAGACCGAGTCGCGGCCTTTGGCGCCGGGCAGTACGCCGTCTGCAATGAGGAACACGGCGGCACGGATGTGGTCAGCGATGACGCGATAAGGCACGTAGTTCGCGTGGCGTTCTTCGTCTGTGTGGCCGGTGAGCGCCTGCGTCGCCCTGATAATGGGCATGAACAGGTCGGTGTCATAGTTCGAGGTGACGCCATTGACCACGCTGAGGATGCGCTCCAGGCCCATGCCGGTATCGACGCCGGGCGCAGGCAGCGGCACGTCAAATTTGCCGGTATGGTCAGGATCGGCCTGGGTGCGGTTGTACTGCATGAACACCAGGTTCCACAGCTCGAGGAAACGATCGTCCTCGGCCTGCATCATCGGGATGATGTCGTCGGTACCCAGATCAGGCGTCTTGTCCCAGTGGATTTCGCTGGTGGGGCCGCACGGTCCCGTCTCGGCCATCTGCCAGAAATTCGTCTTCGGGCCCATACGCGCCACGCGCTTCGGGTCCACGCCGACGTCATTCACCCAGATATCATAGGCTTCATCGTCGTCTTTATAGACGGTGAAGGCCAGCCGCTCTGGCGGCAGCATAAACACCTGCGTGAGCAGCGTGTAGGCATATTTGATGGCGTCGCGCTTGAAGTAATCGCCGAAGCTGAAATTGCCCAGCATCTCGAAGAAGGTGTGATGGCGCGGGGATGGCCCGACGTTTTCCAGGTCGTTGTGCTTGCCCGACACACGCATCGACTTCTGCGACGTGGTGGCGCGCCTGTAATCACGCTTGTCCAGCCCCAGGAAAACATCCTTGAACTGCACCATGCCGGCATTGGTGAACAGCAGCGTGGGGTCATTACCGGGCACCAGTGAGGACGACGCAACCTCTTTGTGGCCCATTTCTGCGAAGAAATCAAGAAACGCCTGCCGCGCCTCGGCGCTGGTCATCGGTTTCATAAGATGTGAGTTCCCTGAATGTGTGTAAGTTCGCGTGATATTATAGGCGTCTGACGTGTGAATTTACAGGGACTGGCTGTTTAGCGCAAAGGGAATATTCATGTTGAATGACGCTGTGAGAGAATTTCTGGCCACGCCGCGGATTGCTCGCCTGGGCACGGTGACCGAAGATGGCTATCCGCATGTGGTGCCGCTCTGGTTTGATGTGGATGGCGACGATCTGGTCATCATCAGCGATATCAAGACACGCAAGATGAAGAATCTGCAGGCGAACCCGAAGGGAAGCGTGCAGGTGGGTGGCGATCCCGGCAGCGGCGACCCGGCTGGGTGGCTGTTTACTGGCGAGTTTGAATTGTCCAAAGATGAAGGGCATGCCTGGACCGAGCGCATCACACACCGCTACGAGACGCCGGAGGAAGCCGAGGAACATCTCAAGCTGTGGCGCAATGATGAAATCTGGCTGCTGCGCCTCAAGGTGAAAAAGAGCATCAAAGTGTGGTGATCTGTCTGCTATACTGTGCGGCGTGCAGACCTCATTTTCAGGAAACAGGGAAATGCCTACAATCGACGAACAGATAGATGTGTTGATGTCGGGCGCCGCCTACGGCGATCCACAGACAAACGAAACGATGCGCCGCGAGCTGAAACACCGCCTGAACGAGGCGCAGCAGGAAGGCCGCCCCCTGCGCGTGTATTGTGGTTATGACCCCCGCACGGCAGACCTGCATCTGGGCCACACGATCACCATGCGCAAGCTGCGCCAGTTTCAGGAATTTGGCCACGATGTCACGTTCCTGATCGGTACGTTCACCAGCCTGATCGGTGACCCCAGCGACAAAGACAAGGTGCGTGACCAGCTCACCCGAGAGCAGGTGGAAGAAAACGCGCGTACGTATGCCGAGCAGGCCTTCAAGATTCTTGACCGCAACCTGACGCGCGTGCGCTTTAACGACGAGTGGCTGTCCACGCTGGACTTTGCCGACATCATCCGCCTGGCGAGCAATTTCACCGTGCAGCAGTTCCTGGTGCGCGAGAATTTTTCCAAGCGTATTGAAGAAGGCCAGCCGATTTACCTGCACGAGTTGTTCTACGGCCTGATGCAGGGGTACGACGCCGTTGCCCAGGAAGCTGATGTGCAGATTGGCGGCCAGGACCAGTTGTTCAACATCCTGGTGGCGGGCCGCAAGCTGCAGGAAGGCATGGGCCAGAAGCCGCAGATTGCCATCATCATGGGCGAGAGCCTGCCGGGCACCGATGGCGAAGTAAAAATGAGCAAGAGCCTCGGCAATCACATTCCGCTGCTGGCCGAGCCGTGGGATATGTTTGGCAAGGTGATGAGCGTGCCCGACAAGGCCATGCCGATTTACCACAAGCTGATTCTGGGCTGGGGGCCCGCCCAGGTCAGTGAGCTGACCGCCGGGCTGGCTGATGGCAGCCTGCATCCGAACGAAGCCAAGATGCGCCTTGGGCGTGAAATCGTGTCGATTTTCCATTCGCCCGAAGCGGCGCAGGCAGCCCAGAAACGCTGGGACGAAGTGTTCCGCGGCGGCTCTGGCGTGCCAGAGGATATTCCTGAAGCAACACTTTCTGCTGAGGAACGCGTGACCGACCTGCTCAAGCGCCTGAATATGGCGGCCAGCGGCGGGGAAGCGCGCCGACTGATCGAGCAGAAAGGCGTGCGCCTGAATGATGTCGTGGTGGAGGATGTGTTTGCCGTGGTGAAGCCCGCTGATCTGCCGGCTGTGTTACAGGTGGGCAAGCGCAAGTTCATGCGCCTGGTGTCAAACTAGAGCTTGTGATGAGCCGCAGAGACCACTCTGCGGCTCTTTTTTTTGCTCAGCGCAGCAGGAGGACCAGCGCAGCCAGCGTGAGCACCCCCAGCATCAGCCGGTCAAAGGCGATCCGGTTGATGCGGCGAATCAGCCAGCGCCCCACAAAGATGCCAATCAGGATGATCGGCAGCACCCACAGGTTTTGCCACAGATTGTTGATATCGAAGATGCCGGTGATGATCAGGCCAGGCAGCTTGAGCGCATTGACAACCGCAAAAAACAGCGTCGTCGTGCCCACAAATACCATCGGGTCGATCGGCTGGAGCAGCATATAAGCGGTGAAGGGCGGCGCGCCCACGTTCGCCAGCGCAGATCCGGCCCCGGACAGCCCGCCAGCCAGCGGCGCATGCCAGTTTTTGGGATGGTATTCAAACCCGCGCAGGCGGTCTGACCCCAGCCTGTAAAGCACAAAAATGAGCGTGAACACGCCCATGATGCGGCGTAATGCCAGGTCTGGCAGGACGGCCAGCAACACACTGCCCACGGCCACGCCCAGCACCGCAGCGGGCAGCATGCGGCGGATGTAGCTGTTGTCCCAGGTGCCCCAGAACATCCACAGCGCGACGATATCGGCGGCGATCAGCAGGGGCAGGGCCAGGCTGATGGCGGTCTGCACGGGCATGACCATGCTGAGGATGGGCGTCGTCAGGACGACCAGCGCAGCCCCCATCCCGCCTTTGGACAAGCCGATCAGAAAGCCGATCAGCGCGATGATCAGATAGAATGCTATGGGCTGTGATGGGTTCAAGATCAGGCGTACTTTACGTGTTGTTGTGCTTGTTAATCTGGGCCAGGTAGTCGCGCATCTGCAAATCGGTATTGCGAATCTTCATGGCCAGGTCGGCGGCCAGATTGCGCATCAGCCGGAAGCCGAGATCGGGATAGGTCTCGCACATCCGCATCAGCCGGTCGCGCGGGACGACAACCAGCAGCGTGCCTTTTTCGACGGCGCGGGCGCCAGCAGAACGCAGGCCTTCGTCCACCAGGGCGACTTCACCGAAACACTGACCACGGCGCAGCGTCGCGATGGCCTGCGGGCCTTGTTCGCTGGCACGGCCGATCAGTTCGGTGCTGACGAAAATCTCCACTTCGCCTTTGCCGATGACATACAGCTCGTCACCAGTCGAGTTTTCCTCGAAGATGATATCTCCGGAGTTATACGTACGCTCCTGGCTGATCGAAGCAATCAGCTCGATCTGAAGGTTGGTCAGCTCGAAGAAGATGTCGGTTTGGCGCAGATAAGAGTCATTCGTCATGCGTAGTGTGCCCGTCCACCTGATTTCCAGTATCATTATCAGCCTATTGTATCATTGAAGCGCAGACGAATCCCATGACTAATCCGGAAAGCCAGACCGCCTACAGCATCGACGAACTCATTTCGGTGTGCATCAGCCGACAGATTGTGGACGGTGAAGTGGTCGCACAGGGCATCAATACGCCGCTTGTGATGGCGGGCATCATCCTGGCGAAGTGCACCCATGCGCCGAATATTCAGTTTGCCTCGGCCATCGGCGGCAGCGTCGGCAGCGACTGGGCGCCACTGGGAGTGGCCCGGATTGAGGATTTCTGGCTGACGCACGGCTTGCTGCATGTCAGTTTTGCGGCGGCCGCGCTCGACCTGCTGCCCCAGTTTCACCCAAAGGAATTTTTTCGCCCGGCGCAGGTGGATGCTGCTGGAAACTTCAACAATCTGGCCTTTGGCGACGATATTGCGCGGCCACGGATGCGCCTGCCTGGTTCTGGCGGCATCCCTGACGTGACCCCGCACTCCGACAAAATTTTCCTGTATGTGCCGCGTCACTCCCGCGTGACGTTTGTGGAGAAGGTGGATTTTGTCAGCGGGCTGGGCCACGTGACTGGCCGGACGTACGGGCATGGCCCGCGCTATCTCGTCAGCGACCTCGGCGAATTTGACTGGCAGGATGGCCGTATGCGCCTGCGTTCGCTGCACGAAGGCGTCACGCTGGCGCAGGTGCAGCGTAAGACCGGCTTTGATCTGCTGATTGCGCCTGACCTGCCTGTCACCACTCCGCCCACGGTCGAGGAACTTCGTCTGCTGCGCGAGGATATTGATCCGCTGGGTGTGCGTCGGCTGGAGACACTGGCTGGCAGCGCGCGCAAAGACCTGCTGCGCGAGATCCTGGCACGCGAAAACGCCCTGTAAATGACAGGGCGTCTCCGGCTGAGCTGACGATGTATTCGAACACGTCGGCTTAGTTCAGCAGCGTCCACTCGTTGATATTGCGGAAGCGGTCGGCGGCGGTGCCAATGAACCCAAGCTGTAATCCATCCACCCGCGCTGATGTGACATACGAGAAAATGGGATAGTACAGGGGCAGCGCGACCACGCGCTCGACAAACTCGCGCTGGAAGCTGTGATAGGCCTCAGAGCGATTGATGCCCCACGGGTCACGGCGGGCGCGCTCCAGCAGGATGCTGATGCGCCGGTCATCCACGCCGCCGTAGTTTTCGCCATCCGGATACTGACCCTGATTCCAGAAGGCATACACGTCCGGATCGCCACTGTCCCCAAGATTAAATTCGACGATGGCGCTGTCAAATTCGCCTGCGTCCAGCCTGCGGAAATATTCGTCCAGCGGCTGGGCATCGACGCTGACGGACAGCCCAAGCTGGCTCCATTGCAGTGCGATTTCCTGGGCGACGGCCGTGATCGCTGCGTCGTCTGGCACCAGGATGGTGAAGTTAAACGTGAAGACAGGCGGCGGTGTGGCGGTCGGCGTGGGTGTGGGCAGCGCGCCTGGGGCGACCAGATTCGAATCTGGCGGCGGGGCGACGTCTTCCTCTTCGCCGTCGAGGCGGTCAATGCGCGCTGCGGTCTGAGCCAGCAGGTCGCGTGACGTTGCCGGGTTGTATTCGGGCCATCCCAGGTCAGGCAGATAAGCCCACGAACCGGGCATCAGCGGGCTGTCGGCGGGGACAGCGGCATTGCCCAGCGTGCGGTCGATCACTGCATGGCGGTCCACGCCGGCAGCGAGGGCAACGCGCATGCGCTGGTCGCGGAAATAGGGCGCGGTCTCACTTTGCCAGTTGAAGATCAGCACACCGAGCGTGTTTTCAAGCTGGTTGTACATCGGCAGGTCGCGGTCATTGGCGGTCAGAAACAGCGGCGTGCGCTGTTCGCGCCGGACGGAACTCAGGCCATCGATCGCCCCCGCTTGCAGGTCGGCCAGCGCAGCGTCAAAGTCCGGGTAAATGCTGAAACGCACGCGGCTGATGGCCGGCGGCGTCACGCCAGGGCGAACGGCATAGTTCGGGGCGGCGCGCAGATTAATTTCGCGGATCGCTGTCTCATCCACGTGAATGCTTTCGATCTGGTAGGGGCCGGTGCCGATGGGGGACAGGTTGAACGGATGCGATTCCAGCTGTCCGGCACGGATGCCGCGCAGCGCGTGTTCTGGCAGGATGCCGATTTGCAGGCGATCGAGAAACAGGCCAAGCGGCTGGGCCAGACGGAAGCGCACCACAAAGGTGCCCAGCGATTCTGTCTCGACGGTACGCCAGAATGCGCCCAGTTCTTCCGGGCCACTGAATTCAGGCGAGCGCAGCAGCGACATCGTGTACAAAACATCGACGCTGGTAAACTGCGTCCCGTCCTGCCACAGCACGTCGTCGCGCAGGAAAACCGTGTATTCCAGCCCGTCAGACGAGATGACCCAGTTGCGCGCCAGCACCGGCACTGGTTCGCCATAGCCATTGGTATCGATCAGGCCTTCAAAGATCAGGCTGCTGATGTCGCGTTCGGTTGCATTACCTGGCGCATACAGCGGATTTAGTCGGTTTACACTGCCGATCAGGCCTTCACGGAACGTTGGTACGCCATCGGTGGACGCCTGAACAGGCTGTGGGGTCTGTGTGGGCAACGGCTGTTCTGGTGCTTCCGTGCCTGCCTGCCCGATGACCAGTGCTGACGCCGTCGGCGTGGCCGACAGTGTGGGTACGGGATCAGGCCCGGTTTGTGATGAACGAACCAGCAGCGCGGCTACAAATACCACGATAGCAGTGAACAAGGCCGCAAGTTGAATGCGATACCCTCGCATCATTGCTTCCCCTCATTTGTGTCTGACAATGGAAAAACAGGCGCATCGACGGTTGTCATGAGCGTGATGCGCCTGATGGGAATCGCGGGGAGCCTATGCGCGGGTGTAATAGACCGAAAGCACAGACACGAGCAGGAAAATGAACGCCAGCCCGATCGTGATCTGATACAGGGTCTTTTCCAGGCCGCGGCGTGTACGCGTGACCCCGGAATCGCTGCTGCCGCCGAGCAGGTCGCCAAGACCACTGCCCTTGACCTGCAGCAGGATGATGATAATCAGCACCACCGAAATGATGATCGATGCAATCTGTAAGGCTGCCTGCATAGCCTGAATCTCCGGAGCTGGAAGGACGCATAATCAGGCCGCAGTATAGCACGTGCCTCTCACGCTGTACAGGGAGTTGCGAATGTATGTCCGGATCAGGACGGATTGGCTTCGCCAGACACGCTGATCTGGTTGAGCTCGCCCAGATAATCCAGCGCGCCCTGTAACTGAACGTCCAGTTCATCCGGATCAAATGTACGCTCCCACGGAATGACCACATCCGGCGTGACACCTTGTTCGTGAATCCAGGTGCCATCGGGGGTCAGCCATCGGGCAATCGTCAGGCGAATGCCGCCGCCGTTGCTCAGCTGCTGCCAGGTCTGCACAGTGCCTTTGCCAAACGTGGTCTGGCCGATGACTTCGGCCACTTCCAGGTCCTGCATCGCACCGGCGACCAGCTCCGATGCGCTGGCACTGAGCTCGTTCACTAGCACGACCACCGGCACCTGAATGCCCGCGTATGTGCCATCTGTCTCGTAGACCTGCATGCTGCCGTCGCCAAATTCTTCGTTGACGATGACGCCGTCTTCGATGAACGCGCTGGCGACCTCAATGGCTGCACTGAGCAGTCCGCCGGAGTTATCGCGCAGGTCGAAAATCAGGCCGTTGCGCGAGTTAACATCCAGTTCGGCCAGCGCAGCATCAATATCCTGCCGTGCTGTGCTGGAAAAGCTGTTGAGCTGAAGGTAGGCGACATTGCCGTCCAGCACTTCAGACTCGACATTAGGGACGATGATGCGCGCACGCGGCACCACAAAGTCGATCAGCTCTTCGCCACGCAGCATGGTAATGTCGACCGTGGTGCCCACCGGCCCGCGCACGCGCACGGCCAGGTCGTGCTGGCTCATGGCGTCGACTGGCTCATCATTCACGAATGCAAAAATGTCGCCCGCCTGAATGCCGGATTCCTGAGCCGGGGTGCCTTCCAGCACGCCCACCACTTCAATCTGGCCGGTTTCCTCAATCGTGCGGATGACGACGCCGATGCCCTCGATCTCGCCTTCCAGGTCCGACGCCATCATGTCGTATTCCTCGGCGCTCATGTAGGCCGAGAACTGGTCGCCCAGTGAGTCTACAGCGCCACGCAGCGCGCCATCCGCCACCGTGGCCATATCCACGTCGTCAATGTAAGCTGACTCGATCAGATTGACGACATCCCAAAGCGGCGCGAAGGCCTGCTGGGCTTCTTCCGACAGATTCGGTTGTCCCTGTGCTGCCAGAACAGTGGTAAAGGTGCCGGCTGCGAAGCCCGCCCCAAAGATAATCAGCAGAGTGGCAAAGGTGAAAACGACTTTGCTCTGCAGGATGCGCTTGAAAGACATGCTGTGTTGCTCCACACTTTACGATACATGGCATGATTATACGACGGGTTCTGATGCGCCGAACTTAGCATCCACTGTGAAATTGAGCACAATGCTGATAGATAGGACGTGATATGGCGCAGGCTGTGATTGAGGGCATTATGTTTGGGTTGGCGCTGGGCGATGCACTGGGCTGGCCCGGAGAATTCGTCACGTCGTGGCGCGGGCTGGATGAGGCATTTGGCCCAAATGGCCTGCAGGAACCGCCTGATCCGGCGGTGTATACCGACGATACGCAGATGACGATTGCGCTCTGCGAGGGCGTGCTGGACGCGGGCCTGTCGGCCGATGATGATGCGCTGATGGCGGCTGTGGGACGGCGATTCCTGGACTGGTCGGTCAGCCATGAGAATAATCGTGCGCCGGGCAATACGGTCATGGCCGGCCTGCGCCGGTATGCCGACGGCGTGCCCTGGCGCGAATCTGGCCTGCCGTCGTCAAAGGGATGTGGTGCTGCCATGCGTGTGGCCCCGCTGGGCTATTTGTATCAGCATGACCCAGCGCGCCTGAAGCATGTGGCCGCGATGCAGGCGGTCATCACGCATCGGCATGAAACGGCGGTCGCCAGCGCCGTGGCCGCGGCCTTTGCGGTCAAGCTGGCGCTGGATGGGGTACAGCCGCTGGCGATGATCAATCCACTGCTGGAGGTGACGGCTGAATTTGGCGATGAGATGGCGGACCGCCTGCTGCGCATCGGGCATGTGCTGGGCTGGACCAATCAGCGCGCCGCCATCGATCATCTGGGGCAGGGCTGGGTGGGCGATGAGGCTGTCGCCCTAGCGCTGCTGTGCGCGATTCGCCATGCCGATGACTATGTCGGCGCGGTGCGGATGGCCGCACACATGCCCGGTGACTGCGATACGGTCGCGTGTATCGCGGGCGGGATTGTCGCTGCGCGGGTCGGCCTGGCAGGTGTTCCGGCGGAATGGCGGGCGCGCTGCGAAAACTCGGAATATATTAGCGGGTTGTCCGCCCGGCTGGCGCTGGCGCGAGCGGGATAAGCGCGTCTGGCCCGGCGTGCAGGGTGATGGCCTCGCCTGATTGTGGCGCTGGCTTGCTGCCGTCCTGATACAGCGTGACCTCATGGCTGGATGACAGCTTGCTATCGATACGGTGACGCCAGCCTTCGTAGGTCACACGCGTCACAACGGCCTGCGCCAGTGGCCTGCTGTCGGCTTCTGCTGCAAGCCTGAGGTGCGCGGCATGCAGCAGGACGTCCCCTGTCTGCGACGCGTCCCCAAACAGGCTGGCTGGCAGGATATTCGTCAGGCCAAGCAGTCGCGCTGTATGGGCCGAGCGCGGGCGCGAGAAGAGTTCCTGTGGCGTGCCGATCTGGTCGATGACGCCATCCTGCATGACCGCGACGGCGTCCGCGGATGCGAATGCCTCGCGCAGGTCGTGTGTCACGTACAGGGCCGTGGTGTGCGTCTCTTTCAGAATGGCGCGGATGTCGATCGCAAGCTGTTCCCGCAGTACAGCGTCCAGTGAGCCAAGCGGCTCGTCCAGCATGAGCAGGCGCGGACGCGGTGCCAGGCTGCGCGCCAGCGCCACGCGCTGTTTCTGGCCACCAGACAGCGTGTCCACATGCCGGCCATCATACCCCGCCAACCCGATCAATTTGAGCAGTGTTACCACCGTGGCGCGTTGTTCTGCGGCGGATTTGCCCGCCATGCGCAGGCCGAATACGATGTTTTCGGCGACGGTCATGTGTGGAAACAGCGCGAAATCCTGAAACACGAGGCCGAATCCCCGTTCGTGGCTGGGTGTATTTTGAAGCGGCACGTCCTGCCACAGGATTTCACCTGCATCAAGCGGCTCCAGACCGGCAATACAGCGCAGCAGCGTCGACTTGCCGCTGCCGCTGGCCCCCAGCAGCGCAAGAATCTGCCCGGCCGAAACCTCCAGCGAGATGTCGTCCAGGATGCGCTGGGTTCCGAAAGACTTGGTGAGATGGCGAACAGACAACATGGGCATCACAACTCGCTTGCATCAGCAGGGCGAAAACGCTCAATCAGCAGGAAGCACAGCAGACAGACCAGCAGCAGCATCGCGCTTAAGGCATAGGCCTGCCCGTAATTGTTGATGCCGGGCTGTCCCAGAAAGCGATAGATGGCCGTCGAGATGGTTGGCGTATTCGGGCGCGCCAGAAACAGCCCGGCTCCGAATTCACCCAGGCTGGTGGTGAAGGCGAAAGCAGCGCCCACCAGCAGAGCGCGCCGCACCAGCGGGATATCCACATACAGCACACGCTGGGCTGGGCGCGCGCCCAGCAGCAGCGCCGCTTCGTTGATGCTGCGCGGGATCGACTGAAGCGAGGGCAGCACGCTGCGTACGACGAAGGGCAGGCCGATCAGCGTGTGCGCAATCGGGATCATCCAGAAGGATGAGCGCAGGTCGAGCGGCGGTCGCGACAGCGCGATAATGAAGCCGAAGCCGAGCGTGACCGCACTGGTGGCCAGCGGCAGCATAGTCACGGTGTCGACCAGCCTGCCCAGTCGCCCGCTGGTCTGCCGGATGAGCAGGCTAAGCGCAGTCCCCAGCCCCACCGACAGGATAGCCGCGACACAGGCGATCACCAGCGATGTACCAATCGTTTGCACCGCGGGCACAGCCAGCACACTTGCCCGCGGAACCTGGGCCAGCAGGGCAAAATAGCGCAGCGTGACAGTTCCATCCGGGCTGATGGCGCGGATCAGGATGGCGGCCAGCGGCGTAAACAGCAGTATCCCCAGCAGCACGACGGCGCATGCCACGGCGATCCGGTCACGCACGGTGCGGATGGGCCGTGCTGCCCGTTTGCCGCTGTACAGGGCAGCTGTGCGCCGGGTGCTGGCCAGGTAGGCGCTCATCGCCAGCAGCATGGCTCCTAGCTGTACGACCGCCAGCGCGCCAGCCAGCGGCAGGTTGAAAATGCCAGCCGCCTGCCGGTAGATTTCCACTTCCAGCGTGGCAAACTGCGGGCCGCCCAGAATGAGCACGATGCCGAAGCTGGAGAAGCAGAAAATGAACACAATCAGCGCGGCAGACAGCAGGGCAGGGCGCAGCAGCGGCACGCTGATAAAGCGGAAAACCTGGCGCCGATTTGCGCCCAGCATGCGCCCGGCTTCTTCCGGCGTGCCGCTCTGGTTGGCCAGAAAGGCGACCAGAATGCGCAGCGCGACTGGCACGTTATAAAACACGTGCGCCAGCAGAATCAGGCCGAAGGTGCGCTCGATCCGCAGCAGGGCATCATCAGATGCGCCGATCGCCAGCAGCATGTCATTGACCAGCCCGCGCTCGCCCAGTAAGGCGATGAAGGCGGCGGCCACCACGACAGGCGGCAGCACAAACGGCAGCGTCGCCAGCGACAGCAGCGTGGATTTGCCACGGAACTGGTAGCGCGCAAAGACCAGCGCGCAAGGCACGGCGATTGCCATCGTCACAGCCGTGGAGATGACCGCCTGCACCGCAGTGAAGGCGAGGATATTGCGATAGTAGGACGAGCTGGCGATGTTCAAAAAGCCCGACAGGTCCAGCCCGCCATCCGCCCGGATGAAGCTGACGCCAAAGATACTGGCCAGCGGATTGACGAAGAAGGCCAGCAGAAACAGCAATGGGGCAGCCAGTGCTGCCCCGAATGCTGCCTGAGAAAGGCGGCGCCTTATTGCAGAACTGTTTCGACCCATTCCTGGATCCACCGTTCACGGTTGGCATCGATCAGCGCGGGGTCCAGGCTGACAGGCTCGTCCGACAGCGTCACTGTGTCGGCAAATACCTGGGGGATGACGGCATCCGGGATGACCGGATAGACGAACATATTGAGCGGCATGTCTTCCTGAAAAGCAGGCGTGAGCATGAAGTCGATCAGGGCCTGCGCGCCAGCCTCGTTATCGGTGCCGTCCAGGATGCCCGCGAATTCGATCTGGCGGAAGCAGGTGCCGGGCCCCGTGATGGCGCCGGTCGGCTGGACTTCGGGGGCGCTCTCGGCGTAGTAGACTTCTGCGGCAGGGCTGCTGGCGTAGCTCACGACCAGCGGGCGTGTACCCTCGTTGCCTGCCGCGCCGCTGAACTGCCCGTAGTAGGCATCCGTCCAGCCCTCACTGATATAGACGTCGTTGGCGGCCAGGTCACGCCAGAAATCCAGATAGGTGTAGCCGTCCGTATCGTCGCTGTCGCCAAACGCGGCGATGGTCGCCATCAGGAAGGCCAGCCCGGGCGACGATGTGGCCGGGTGCTGCACCGTCAGAAGTCCTGCATAGGCAGGGTCGGTCAGCGCGTCGAGGGACTCTGGCACGGGCGGCGCACCCGCAGCAGCAAAGAATTCGGCGTCGTAGTTCAGGCAGACATCCCCAAAGTCGATCGGGGTGACGCGGTTTTCATCTGCGTCCAGCTGAAGCGACTCAGGCACGTCTTCCAGCGCGGGGGACGCGTAGGGCAGGAAAATGTCCCCATCCAGCGCGCGCGTCAGGAAGGTGTTATCCACGCCAAACAGCACATCGCCCAGCGGATTGCCCGCGCTGAGCACAGACTGGTTGACGAGGATGCCGGCATCCCCTGCGCGCAGGATTTCCAGCGTGTAGCCGGTCTCAGCCTGGAACGCCTGAATGACGCTCTCGCTGATCGCGAAGCTGTCATGGGTGACCAGCGTGACGACATCATCCTGGGCCGCAGCCGGCAGGGCGACAAGTAAACCAAACGATGTAAGCAGGGGAATCAACAAACGCTTCATGGGAACGACCTCGTGTATCCACGCGAGTCCGAGGGTTCCTGATTGAAGCCGCCGCACGGGTGTGCGGCAGGGGTGTGGCTGGCAGCCATCTTCACTCCCTACGCCGGTATGAGCCGGATCAGGTTCTAGGGTCGGCGCGGATCTACGCACCCTCTCAGCCCGCTTTACGCAGACTCCCCCGGAAAAAATTCAATAGACTTAATGTTAACAAACCCGCGTCATAAATGCGAGAGCAGGGCATGAGTCTCTGCTAAACGTCGAGCGCGGGTGACGGGAAGCCTGAAGTCAGCACAGCGTTCAGGTAGGTATCAAACTTGCCTGCATTGCAGTAATCCACGTAGCGCATCATTTCGCCGCCGCTGACAGGATATTTTGGGAACAGGCTGGTAGGCAAGGCTCCGCTGGGCATTTCCACCAGATAGTCGATGCCTGGTGGCGGAATGATCGGGTCTCCGCAGGCCGGGTCGATACTGGGGATGCGCCGCTCAACAGTGGCGATGACAATCTCTGCCACCGTGCATAGTTCGGTGTCGACGCCCAGATTGTTGTTCAGGCGTACGCTGCCATTCTCGTCACCTTCCAGCCCGTGGATGACCGCGATATCGGGTCGTGTGGCGGGGAAGGTGAGCAGGCCTTCCCATGGAGCAGGCAGCGGCTGCACATCCGGGCGCAGACGCAGCAGATCAGTGCCCAGCCATGCGCGTGACGGCAGCCAGGGCACGTTCGAAGCGGCTGCGCGCAGTCCCAATGCCAGGCTGGCTTCGGTTTCCTCAATCACGGTGAGCGAGCCCTGATTCGCCTGTTCCGTGAACATCGGCGCAAAGCCGAAGGCCTCCAGCCCGACATAACACGAGCGAATGGCAGAGACACATCCGGCACCGATCAGCAGGTCAGATTCGTACCCGGCAGTGAAACACAACAGCGTCAGGTTTTGGGGGCGCGGCGTGCGCCTCAGCATCGATAACACAAAGCCCACCGGACGGCGATAAACTGTCATGCCACCGAGGGCGAGGATTGCATTGTCCGGGATGCGTTGTGCGGCGTCTTCAGCAGTGATCCAGCGGGGTGGCATGTTGGCCTTTTGCGAATAAGAAGGGGGCACACGTTGATGTGGTGCCCCCCGGCGATTGAGTGATGGTGTTGTGCTCAGATATCGAGATTGCGCACGCTGCGGGCATGCGTCTGAATGAAGCGACGACGCGGAGGCACCGCGCTGCCCATGAGCATGTCGAAGATGCGATCCGCCTCGGCGGCGTCATCGATGGTGACCTGCAGCAGGGTGCGGCGTGCCGGGTCCATGGTCGTCTCCCACAGCTGTTCCGGGTTCATTTCACCGAGACCCTTGTAGCGGCTGACCTTGACCTTGTCTGGATCTTTGTATTTCTTCAGTGAGCGCACCAGCAGGTCGTTTTCAGACACGCCGGCTTCGTTGTACACATACTCCTGCTCTTTGCCGTGCAGCAGGCGGAAGATTGGCGGCTGGGCGATATACAGGTGGCCGTCCTGAATCATCTTCTGCATCTGGCGGAAGAAGAAGGTCAGCAGCAGCGTGCGGATGTGGCTGCCGTCGACGTCCGCGTCGGTCATGATGATGACGCGGTGATAACGCAGGCCGTCCAGCGAGAAATCCTCGCTGATGCCGGTGCCCAGCGCGCTGATGAGCGCCTTGATTTCGTTGTTGTCCAGCATTTTGTCCAGGCGCGCGCGCTCGGTGTTCAGGATCTTGCCACGCAGCGGCAGGATTGCCTGGAAATGGCGGTCGCGGCCCTGCTTGGCGCTGCCACCGGCACTGTCACCTTCCACGATGAAAATTTCGGCATCTGCGCCATGCTTGCTGCAGTCGGCCAGCTTGCCGGGCAGGGTGGTGCTTTCCAGCAGGCTGGGGCCGCTGCGCACCAGGTCGCGGGCCTTGCGGGCCGCTTCACGGGCGCGCATGCTGAGCATGCATTTCTCAATGATGCGGCGGCCTTCGCGCGGATTCAGATCGAGGAACTCGTTAAAGCCCTCGGTCACGACCTGCGACACTGCGCCCTGCACTTCAGGATTGAGCAGCTTGACCTTGGTCTGGCTTTCAAACGACGGGTCCGGATGCTTGACGGAGACGATGGCCATGATGCCTTCCATGACGTCGTTGCCGCCAAAGTTGGCATCTTTGTCTTTCAGCAGGCCAGACTTGCGCGCCCAGCGATTGACGGCGCCCGTGATGGCTGCGCGCAGGCCGGTCAGGTGCGTGCCGCCGTCGGGCGTGTTGATTGTATTGACGAACGCCAGCTCGGTGACATTGGTCGAGTCGGTGAACTGAAACGCTACTTCCACGCCGATGGTGTAGGGATCGTGCTTGTCCGGCGTAATCTGCACATCGCGCTCGATGCGCACCACGCTGTGCAGGCCTTCACGGTTGCGATTCAGATGGCGCACGAACGAGGTCAGGCCGCCTTCAAAGTAGAAGGTCGTCTCGCGGGTGATCGGCTTGACGCGCTCATCGCGCAGGCTGATGGTGACCTTGCGCGTGACGAAGGCCATCTCGCGGAAACGCTCTTCAAGCGTCTCGTAGCTGAACAGGTTCTCGTCCATGATGCTGAAGTCAGGCTTGAAGGTAATCACCGTACCCGTGCCTTCAGTTTCTTCCAGCGGACGCACACGACGCACATCGCTCTGCACGCGCCCGGCGCGGTACTGCTGTTCCCACAGGTAGCCTTCGCGGTAGATATGCGCCGTCAGATGCTCGGACAGCGCATTAACAGCCGCTGCACCGACACCGTGCAGGCCACCGCTGACCTTGTAGGCGCCGCCTTCGCTGTTGCTGAATTTGCCGCCAGAGCCGACTTCCGTCAGCACCATTTGCAGGGCGGAGATGCCGGTCTTCTTGTTGATGCCCACGGGGATGCCGACGCCGTTGTCGGCCACGGATACCGTGTAGTCGTCATACAGCGTCACAATGATGTGATCGCAGCGCCCGGCCAGCGCCTCGTCAATCGAGTTGTCCACGATTTCGTAGACGAGATGATGCATGGCGCGTGCATCTTTGCCGCCCACGTACATGCCAGGTCGCAGGCGGATATGTTCGATAGGGTCCTTACGTTCAATACTATCTGCGGTATATGTCTCTACCGCCGTTTTATCGACCATGATCGCTCCTTGTTTCGTACACTGAATTATAGCGCAACTCGTCTCGTTTTCACAGTGCCTGAAATAGCACGGAAGTTCTGATTTCCCGGTTGTTTTCTTGACAACCAAAGGCATGCTGCTAGAATGACTGCGGAAGCGAGACTGCCCCTGTAGTTCAACGGATAGAATAAAGACCTTCTAAGTCTGAGGTTACAGGTTCGAATCCTGTCAGGGGCACAATAAAAGACAGCCTGCGTGTTTTGCGCGGGCTGTCTTTTTTGTCAGTATAGAGTGATGCTTTCAGGCCTACGAAGCGGGCGTGGCCTCGGCTGTCGCATCAGGTGTTGACTCGGCAGATGCCGCGTCTGCTTCAGCGGTGGCTTCGGGGGTCGCTTCCGCGGCCGCCTGGGCTGCTTCCGCCGCGGCTGCTGCGGCCTCCGCGAAGGCGTCCTGGAGCGTGTTGCGGATGCCTTCCAGCCCGGCAAACGGCAGTCCGGCGATGCCTGCGTTCAGCAGGATATCGAACTGCTCGTCACTGGCCATGAACCACACCAGGGACTGTACTTCGCTGCGGGTGAGCGCAGCCTGGCTGACATACAGCGTCAGCGGGCGCGACAGCGCGTAGGTGCCATCCGCGATGGTCTCCGCGGACGGGCTGACACACCCGTCTCCGGCGTCAATGGCGACTGCCTGCACGTTTGCCTGCTCGTTGGTCAGCACGTTCTGGTATTCCTCGAAGCTGAGGATCGTCATGGCTGAATCGACATTGGCCGTGGCAGCGGCGCGGTAAAGCGCATCGTCGCTGACCTGCACGGCACTGTCGGCACGGGTGACGTCTGTGGCTGCGCCCGCTGTGGCCAGCGCAAGGTCGAGTACATAGCTGCCAAATGGGGGCGAAAACAGCGTGATTGCCCCGCTGCTCAGGCTGGCATCGACATCGCTCCAGGCGGCGGGTGGCGCGTCACTGGCGGCCCAGGCCGAGGCGACCTGCGGCAGCGTCAGGCAGGCCAGCGAAGTATCAGCAGCGTTGGCCAGCAGGATGGCTGATGTGCTGCCCAGGCCGATGGTCAGCGGCACCACATTCAGCGCGGCGCAGTTGGCCAGTTGTTCCTCGGAGATCGGCGAGAAGGCGAACGCCAGTTCAGCTTCGCCATTGCACAGGCGGCGGAAACCGTCGGCCTCACCCAGCGTGGTGATGGTCGAGGTGACGCCCGGATACGCGCTCGTGAAAGCAGCCGTGACGCGATCCGCGTAGGTGCGGCCACTGGCGCTGCCTGCGATTGTCACAGCGCCGGTCACAGTCTGCGGAATCTGGAAAGCGGTGACATAGCGCGAGAACTCACGCCCGTCGTTGCCCTCGCTGAGGATGGTGCCGTTCACGGCAGTCACCGACGGCGGCGGGGCGACAAAGCCGGCTGCGGCCACCGTTTCGGCGGCGGCATCGCTGGTGGCAGTCATCAGGAAGCCAGTCAGGGCTTCGTCGGCCTGCTCAGCATTGACATACACGAAAACGGGCTCGGCCAGCGCGTACGAACGGTCAGCAAAGCTGGCGGGCGAGGGCTGTGCGCAACCCACGACCGAGGTGTTGACCTCGCCAATGCGCACGCTGTCGCCAGCCGCGACTGCATCGGCATAGCTGACAAACGCGATGGCGTTGGGATCATCAGCAACGGCGCTCACGGCTTCTTCAGCCGAGGCAGCAGTCACGACATCCGCGCGCAGGCCATCCCCCTCGATGACCGTGTCGAGCAGGGCATACGCGGCGGTTTCCTGGGCAGGCACGATCACCTGCACTGTGCCACCCGCGTTATCCAGATTGACCTGCGACCAGTCGATGACCTGGCCGGCCGCGCTGGGGACCAGCAGGGTATTCAGGTCCTGCTGGGTGAAGCACTGCGCAAACGTCGCCTGGGGGTTGCTGATCATCGCCAGGGCATTGTAGCCAGCGACGAGTTCCAGGAATCGTACGCCAGCCGCACCGCACGCGCCTTCTTCTGACGCGCTGATCGGACGGGTGGAGAGGGTGATCGGCGCTTCAGCAGCGCAGAACGACCCAAAACCGCGATTGGTGCCCGAAGGCGCCACGGTCAGGTCAAAGCTGCTGGCATCTGCCAGCGCGGATACCAGGGGGGCCGCCACGCCGGAACCGACCGCCTGCGGGCCTTCCTGTGCCTGGGCAGAGCCGAGCACAACCAAAAATATCGCGGATAAGACGACAGGCGTCTTAAGCGCGCGCCAGAAATAACCCATGTAAAACGCTCCTTCGCGTGGTGGTTGTCAACACGTTTAACGGTATAATTCTTAGAAGATTGTACCGTTTAGCCGAATGTTTTCCAGACAGAGTTTACTTTCAGGCTGTCGTTGAGGGGCGAGTCATGTCGCTGTATGAGATGGTGGGGGGCATGCCCACGTTCAAAACGCTGGTGGATGCCTTCTATGCCCGCGTGGAAGCCGATGACAGGCTGCGCTCGATGTTTCCGGATGACCTGGAACCGGGCAAGCGCTATCAGATGCTGTTTCTGGCGCAATATTTCGGCGGGCCGACCGACTATGACGGGGAGCGCGGCCATCCGCGCCTGCGTATGCGCCACATGCCGTTTGCGATTGACCACGCTGCCCAGTCCGCCTGGCTGGAGCATATGCTGGCCGCGATTGATATCGCCGGGATTCAGGAGCCGATGCGGGGAGAGATGCGCGCGTATTTCACCCGTGGTTCAGAATTCATGATCAATCGGTTTCCCGAAAATCCGGCCAATGCACCGGCTGCACCTACGGAGTCCCGCTCATGAGCAAACGAGAACAGCGCCGCGAGCAGGCGCCAGCGGCGCAGGGTCTGGCAGGCCGTCTGACGGAGCGTGTGCTGAATTTGCCTCGTCTGGCGCGCATTGTGCTGGTGTGTCTGTTTGCGATGGCGGTGACCGTGCTGCTGATTCCGCTGGTGGATGGCATTTATCTGCGCTCGTTTTACAGCCCTGAAACCGCCGTGCTGCCCAGCCTGATCGAAGCTGCTTTCGGCCTGGGCATGTTTGTGCTGGGCTGGGTGCTGCTCGTCGGTTTTGCGGGGCAGCGTCCGCCAGCGCGCTTGCCGGTCGCGCTGTATTTTCTGGCAGGCTGCGCGCTGGTGCTGGTGGTCATCCTGCAATTGATATCGGGGGTGCTCAGTGTCTCTGCGACTGGTTAAGCGTGCAGGTGCTGCTGCTTTACTGACGTGTGTTGGGCTTCTGGCAGGCTGTGCAGAAGCGCCGGTGGTGGTCATTACCCATACGCCGTTTGTCTCGTCGGACCTGCCGCCGACGCCGAATCCTACGCCAACAGAGCTGATGCGCGTGACGCTTCCGGCCGAGTGGACGCGCGAACCGACGCCTGAAGCGACGCCCACCAGCGCGGTCACGGCTGCCCCGACGATCGATCTGACGGGCACCTTTGTGTTTGGCCAGCCCACGCGACCCGCGTGCGAGTCGTTTGGGGTGAATACGGTCCTGGCCGATACGACGTATATTCCCGGACAGCCGATTCGCCTGGCGTGGATTGAAGTGCCCAATGCGTCGGCGTATCGCGTGTCATTTGTCGACGCCAGCCGTAACGTGCTGTATGAGCGCGATATCGCCGGGACTACGATGGATATCCCGGGTGAGATCGTCGGTCGAGATGCGATTTATCTGTGGACGGTACGTCCGCTCGATTTTGGCTCAAATCAGATGTGTAACTCGGTGGGCGCATTGCTGAGCATCGACCTCTAGACGCGTCGTTTCTCAGGCAGGGCGGCGCTCGATGATGCCAGAGCCGAGGCAGATGTCACCGTCGTAAATGACGGCACCCTGACCTGGGGTGATATCGCGCATTGGCTGCGAAAATGCTGCGCTGAAGCGCCCGCCGTCCAGCACGGTGATCGTCGCCGGGACGGGCCGGGACTTGTAGCGAATCTTGACCTCCGCCTTGAATGACGCGGCAGGGGGGCTGCCCGCCACCCAGTTGACCCGTGATGCGGTCAGGCTGGTGCTGCCCAGTTCATCGGCCGTGCCCACCACCAGCGCGTTAACCGCAGGATTCACCGCCAGCACATATAACGGCTCGGCCGCAAACACGCCCAGGCCTTTGCGCTGGCCGATGGTATAGTTCGCGAGGCCTTCATGCTGGCCGATGACGTCCCCATTTTTGCGCACGATGGGCCCGGCGGCCATGAGCTGCGGCGCATGGTCGCGCAGGAAGCGGCGATAATCGCCGTCGCCCAGAAAACATAAATCCTGGCTGTCTTTCTTGCTGGCGGTGGGCAGGCCAAACTTTGCTGCGAGCTGGCGCACGACCGGCTTCTCGTATTCACCGACAGGGAACAGCACTTTGTCGATAGTGGACGGGTTCAGCACACTCAGTACATAGCTCTGGTCTTTGGCGTCATCCAGGCCTTTCTTCAGCAGAAACCGACCATCAGTAGTGTGCTCCACGCGGGCATAATGCCCGGTAGCCAGATAATCGGCCTCCAGCGCCAGCGCATTGTTCAGCAGCCAGTCGAAGCGGATGTGCCGGTTGCACTCGATACACGGATTAGGCGTGAAGCCGTCGGTATGCGTATCGATGAAATACTGCACGATTTTGCCGCGAAATACGTCCTGCGTGTCCAGCACATAGAACGGGATTTTCAGTTTGTCGGCGATGCGCCGCGCGTCCGAGAGCTGTTCGGGCGTGCAGCAGCGGTTGTGTGCGCCGCCTTCGCTGGTCGGCTCTGACCATAAACGCATCATCATGCCGACGACATCGTAGCCCTGTTCGACCATCAATGCCGCGGCCACGGAGCTGTCTACTCCGCCACTCATGGCCACAACAACGCGCTTGTTTGTCTCTGTCACGTGATTCAATTCCAATGATCTGTGTTTTGGTCAGGCGTACTGCTGGCGCAGCCGGCGCAGCTTTGCCACCGTTTCGCCAATCTGCTGGATCGCATAATCGACGTCTTCAACGCTTGTATCTTTACCTACCGTCAGGCGGATGCTGCCCATCGCGGTATCATGCGGATAACCCAGCGCCAGCAGCACGCCGCTTGGCTCCGGATTGCCAGTCTTGCAGGCGGATGCGCTGCTGGCAGACACACCCTTCATGTCCAGGTGCATGAGCAGGATGCTGCCATCCAGCCCATCAAAGATGAAGCTGGCGTGCGACGCCAGTCGTTCCGTTGGGTGGCCTGTAGGGATCGCATCCGGCACGGCTTGCAGAATTCCCTGTGTCAGGCGGTCACGCAGGGCAGTGTAGTGCGCTACGCGCCACGGCATTTCTTCAGCAGCCAGCGCCAGCGCGTGTGCCATCCCGACGATGCCCGCTGTATTCAGCGTGCCACCGCGTCGGCCTTCTTCATGGCTGCCGCCCGTCATGGCGGGCACCAGCGAAATACCTTCGCGCACATACAGCGCGCCCACGCCTTTCGGACCATAGAACTTGTGCGCTGAAATGCTCATCAGGTCCACGTCCAGCGCTTTCACGTCCAGCGATAACTGTCCGGGCGCCTGCACCGCGTCGGTGTGAAACAGCGCGCCGCGCTCATGGGCGGCCTGCGCCAGTCGTGCGAGGGGCTGCACGGTGCCAATTTCGTTATTGGCATAAATGATGCTGACGAGGCCTGTCGTCGGGCGAACCGCATCGGCCAGGTCTTCGGCATCGACCAGGCCTGATTGATCCACCGGCAGCAATGTCGTCTCAAACGGCATGTATTCGGATAACTGGGCCATTGTTTTGCCCACCGCGCTGTGCTCGACAGGCGTCGTGACGAGATGGTTTTTCCCAGCCTTTAGTCCAGCCAGCGCGGTGCCGCGAATCGCCAGGTTATCGCTTTCGGTGCCGCCGCTGGTAAATACGATTTCGCCATGTTTGCAGCCCAGCACCTGAGCGACGCGTTCGCGGGCTTCTTCCACTGCGGTTTCTGCCCGGCGGCCATCGATGTGCGCCGAGTGCGAGTTCCCAAAAGTCTCGCTTTGAAACGGGCGCATGGCTTCGACTACGCGCGGGTCGACCGGCGTAGTGGCTGAATAATCCAGATAAACGTGCCGTGCAGGTGCAGGACTCATCGCAGGTTCCTCAGGCATGATGCGTACTGTCATGCTTCATTCTAGTCGATTCAGCGATTCCTCCACAGACGCGATTTCAGGATTGTCTGCGCCTTTTCACGTAAATGTATGTGCAGAAACGCAGGCGGTACGGTAAAATCACCTACCGTGGTTGTCAGCAACAGAGGGAGACACATAATGTCAGTGATCGAGCGTATTCATGGTCGTGAAGTTCTCGATTCTCGCGGGAACCCCACGGTAGAAGTGGAAGTCATGCTGGTCGATGGTTCGTTCGGGCGCGCGATTGTGCCCAGCGGCGCATCGACGGGCGAATGGGAAGCCCTGGAGCTGCGCGATGGCGACAAGTCGCGCTATGGCGGAAAAGGCGTGCTGCGCGCCGTTGAATCGGTGAATGGGCCGATCGCTGATGCGCTGCGTGGGCAGTATGCGCTGAACCAGACGGCAATTGACCAGCTCATGATCGAGCTGGATGGCACGCCGACCAAGAGCAATCTGGGCGCGAATGCCATCCTGGGCGTGTCGCTGGCGGTCGCCAAGGCCGGCGCGAATTGCGCCGAACTGCCGCTGTATGCGTATATCGGCGGCGTGCATGCGCACATCCTGCCGGTGCCGATGATGAATATCATGAACGGTGGCAAGCACGCGGTGGGCAGCACCGATTTCCAGGAATTTATGGTGATGCCGGTGGGCGCATCGACTTTCCGCGAAGGTCTGCAAATGGGCGTCGAGATTTATCAGGCGCTAAAGTCAGTGCTGCACAAGGGTGGGCACTCCACCAATGTGGGTGACGAAGGCGGCTTTGCCCCCAGCCTGGGCTCGAACGTGGCCGCGCTGGATGTGATCATGGAAGCGATCGTCAAGGCGGGCTACAAGCCCGGTGACCAGATCCGCATCGCGCTGGACCCCGCCGTGTCCGAGCTGTATAAAGACGGCATCTACAATCTGGAAATCGAAGGCAAGAAGCTGACCGGCCCGGAGATGGTCGAATTCTGGGAAAACTGGACGCGCCAGTACCCGATTATCTCGATCGAAGACGGCCTGGCCGAGAACGACTGGGAAAACTGGGCAGCGCTGACCGCCAGCGTCGGCACGCATGTCCAGATCGTGGGCGACGACCTGCTGGTGACCAATGTGGAGAAGGTGCGTCGCGCGCTGCGTGAAAAGTCGGCCAATGCGCTGCTGTTCAAGCTGAACCAGATTGGTTCGCTGACCGAGGCACTTGCTGCCGCCCAGCTCAGCCAGCGCCACAACATGACCGTGATCGCCAGCCATCGCAGCGGCGAGAGCGAAGACACCACCGTGGCCGATGTGGCCGTGGCGATGAATGCCGGCCAGATCAAGACCGGCGCGCCTGCCCGCACCGACCGCGTGGCGAAGTACAATCAGCTGCTGCGCATCGAGGAAGAACTGGGATCGGCTGCGAAGTATGCGGGCCTGTCGGCCTTCTCGAATCTCGGCCTGGATATCTAGCAGAGCGCCGTCAGTCACTGAAAAAGGGTCACATCTTGATTGGAAACAACCAGAAACGCACCAAAGTCGTCGCTACCATCGGACCGGCTTCGCACTCGGATGACAAGATTCGCGCGTTGATTCGCGCCGGTATGGACGTCGCGCGCGTGAACTTCTCGCATGGGGACCATAAGTTCCATGCCGAAACGTTTGAAATGGTGCGGCGAATCGCGAAGGAAGAAAATGCCGTCGTGGCTATCCTGAGCGATATCCAGGGACCGAAGATCAGACTGGGGGATCTGGTTGCGCCCATCGAGCTGAAGAAAGGCGATCGCATCACGCTGACGCTGGATGAAACGGCCAACGGCACCAATAACGTGGTGCCGCTGCCGCATCCGGAGTTCCTGCGCGACATCAAGGATGGCACCATCCTGATGCTGGACGATGGCAATATTCAGCTAAAGGTGACATCGGCACTGCCGCGTTCGCTGATCTGCGAGGCGCTGACCAATGGCCTGCTGAAGCAGCGCAAGGGCGTGAGTGCGCCGAATGCCACGCTGACCTTGTCGGCCATCACTGACGAGGACCGTGACGATATCAAGTTTGCGCTGGAGCAGGGCACCGACTTCATCGCGATGTCGTTTGTGCGCCGCCCGGATGACATCGATCAACTGCGTTTCTTCATGCGCCATGTGGCCGACAACGCCAATACGGTGGGCATCATTGCCAAGATTGAGATGCGCGAGGCGCTGGAAACCATCGACGCCATTATTGATGCGGCCGACGGGGTGATGGTGGCGCGTGGCGACCTGGGCGTGGAATTGGAAGTGGAAGCGGTGCCGTTCCAGCAGAAACGCATCATCCGCATCGCCAATGCAGCAGGGAAGCCGGTCATCACCGCGACGCAGATGCTGGAGTCGATGACAGGTACCCCGCGCCCCACGCGTGCCGAGGCGACCGACGTGTATAACGCGGTGCTGGACGGGACTGATGCGGTGATGCTGAGCGCGGAGTCCGCGTCTGGCCTGTATCCGATTGAGTCTGTCGAGACGATGAACAACATCACGTCGATGGCGGACAACGACAAGATGAATAATCGGTCGGCGCATTTGCCTACCACGGTGCATCGGAATACGGCGCTGAGGGGCCACGAGCATGTGTCTGATGCCGTGGCGCAGGCCACGTGGCAGGTGGCTGACGCGCTGAATGCGTCCGCCATCCTGACTATTTCGCTGAGCGGCTACACCACCAAACAGGTAGCACGCGCCCGGCCCAAGACGCCGATCATCTGCGTGACGCCCAGCCGCGCTACGTATCAGCAGACAGCCTTGCTATGGGGTGCGTTTCCGCTGCTGGTCAGCGAGGACTTTGATAACGTGGATGATATGGTGCGCGTGACTGTGCGCGCCGCCTATGACGCGAAGCTGGTAAACATCGGTGACAAGGTTGTCATCATCGCGGGTATCCCGTTTGGCAAGCCGGGTCAGACCAACTTCCTCAAGGTACATGAAGTGGGTGAGTCAGGCGAGATCGACGGCTAGCGACTCACTGCGGCGTACTTAAGCAAATAAAAAGGCGCTTGTCATCGTGACAGGCGCCTTTTTTTGATTCACGTATTGTCTTCACCTTCAACAAACTCGATGCGTTCGCCTCGTCGGGCGCGTGCCCGCCCCCGCGACGGGGAATCCATCGGCGCGGGAATTTCGGCAGCGCGCGAGTAGCCGTTGTCTGTCTGGCGTTCGGCCGTAACGACCTGGGCGGGTGTGGTGCAGTAAGGGCACAGGTCCCATGACATTTCAAGCAGCTTGCCACAGCGCATGCACGATTTCTTCAGGCGGGTGTGGCAGTTCGGGCAGGCCTGCCAATCGTCATGCACGCGGCTCTTGCAGGCGGGGCAGGTCGGCTTGTCCTCGATATCCTGCAGCAGGGCTTCTTCTTCCAGCGAGCGCTCGTAGGCGTCGGCCAGTGTTTCGCGCGGGCGCAGAAACAGGTAGAGCAGGAATCCCGGCACGTTCAGCAGCGCGACCATCGCCGCTACCGCGATCTGGGCAAAGGTGTCGCGCGAACGGGCGCGCATATCGCGGAAGGTCCACAGGATCATGCCGATCCAGAAAGCGAGTGCCACGACGCCCAGATAGATCAGCGCGCCGGAAAGTATGCTGTTAAGCTGTTCTGTATCCATGCCTCGTCCACTTCATTCGCGCTGACGGCGCGCTTATCAGAGTTGCAGTATAGCAAGTTTCGCGTCTGTCACCACAACGACCATTCAGCACTCAGCCCGCTGCTGAGGGATCGGCCACCGCGGCGGTGGGCGCAGCAGGGTCGTCGGTGCCGGCCAGCAACCGCAGATTACTGACGTAAACATCATATTCGTGGCCGCTGGTATAGAAGCGCACATTCAACAGTGTGCCCATCCGTACAGCCTCAGGGATGGTCGCGAACAGATTGTCGCTTTGGTAGGTGTACCACACGCCTGCGTTGACGGATTCATGCTCGCGAGAGCAGCTGGCACAGGTGCGCGGATAATTGTACTGCGGATCGTACTGCGCATAAAAGCCGTGATACCACGATACCGCCGCTGCGCCGCTGGTAGGGATGTAATCGATGCGCAGCATGAGCGGGCATTCGCTGCCTTCAAAGCCGCAGGCGGTCAGCGACTGCTGATCGATCCGGAAAGTGGCGCTGAAAGAGAGGAAGCTGTAGTCGTGAATGGGCCTGCCTGCGCCGCCAAAGGTCAGCGCGCACCCTGTTTCGCCGTGCGACTGGGCGCCATTTCCGCGCGCAAAATGAATCGCATTACGGCCATTGATTGAGACGACGTCAAACGCACCCACCGGCTCGTCGTAGGGGCCGTTGTAGCATGACCAGACAGGCGTGGGAGCTGCCCCGCTGTCGGTCTCTGCGGTCGGTTCATTCGTTGGGGCGCTGACCAGCAGGCCCTCAGGAAAGTCGGTCGGGCCGAGCAGGTTGTCGAAGGCGGGCAGCAGCAGGAATTGATTGTTCAGCGGGTAGTAAATGCCGCGCTGGCCGATGCCGACCGGCTGCGTCTGCACATTTTGCCCCTCGACGATCAGCGCGTCTCCGCTGAAATTGAGCACGCGCACCTGCTGTGGGGTAATCGTGATCGAATACTGCCCTGGCCCGGTGAGATAGACGAAATCGCCGCTGGTGGTGCGAATCGAGACCCGCGTGTTGCGGTCGCGGTCGTCGGGAATATAAACATCCATACTGCCTGAAGCACGCGACAGGTAGATTTCGTAGCCCAGGCTGCTCCAGTCGAAGCGCGGCCGATTCATGGCGGTCAGGTCGAGAGCAGTATCGCTGTCCACCGTGACCGACGCAACCAGCAGATTGGTGCCACGCGGGTCATAAAAATCGATGGTCGCCTGGGAAAGTTCGTCGGTTGTGACGACCGAGCTGTTGGCCAGGTCACGCCGGTCGCGCACCACCTGTTCGATCAGGTCGGTGCTGGTCAGTCCGGCGGTGCCGCGCGAAATTTTCAGCTCGGCGCGCATCGGCACAGTGGATTCAAACAGAAAGTACTGTAAGCCGAGGCTGGCCGAGATGCAGATGACGCAGAACACGGCAAAAGCGAGGATGATGATAAGCCAGGCGAGCGATGCGCTTTGCAGGCGGGTGCGGGCTGGCTTGAGCGCGTCTGGTGCGACCAATCGTTCTTACTCTCACTAGGCATGCATTTGCCTGCTATTGTAGCACAATCACGCCCGCCTCGACGCGACCTGAAGCGTCCTGTATAATCAGCTGGATTCCGTTTGCACGCTTTAGCACAGGAAACAATCTTATGTCCGGACACTCCAAATGGGCTACCATCAAGCGCAAAAAAGGCGCTGAAGACGCCAAACGCGGCAAGATTTTCACCCGTCTGGCGCGCGATATTGCGCAGTCGGCGCGTGAAGGTGGCGGAGATGAATCCTCAAATCCGCGCCTCAAGCTGGCCATCCAGAAGGCCAAATCGGAAAACATGCCTAAGGAAAACATCGAGCGCGCCATCCTGAAAGGTACCGGCAAGCTGGAAGGTGCCGACCTGGTGGAAATCGTGTATGAGGGCTACGGCACCGATGGCGTCGCCTTTCTGATCGATACGCTGACCGACAATCAGAATCGCACGCTGAGCGAAATCAAGCGCGTGTTCAACCGTGGCGGTGGCAGCCTGGCCGCGCAGGGCTCGGTCATGTGGCAGTTCGACCAGATCGGCTATATCGTGCTCAAGGGCGAGGGCCATGATTTCGACACCGTGTTCATGGTGGCGGCCGAGGCCGGTGCTGATGACGTGGTTGAAGATGACGGTACGCTGTCCGTGTATACGCCGCGTGAACGCCTTGCAGCGGTGGAGCAGGCGCTGGCCGAAGCTGGCTATGAAGCTGACGAAGCTGTGCTGAAGTGGGAATCGAAGAATCCCACGGACGTCGCTGTCGACAAGGCCGTGCACAACATGAAGCTGCTGAATGACCTGGAAGAGTTGGACGATGTGCAGGCAGTGGCCTCGAACCTGAATATCACGGACGACATTATCACTGCCTACGAAACAGCGTAGTCGGGCTGCCTGGTGCTGACTTTAGGGATCGACCCCGGAACGGCCATCGTTGGCTACGGGCTGGTGCGCGAAAATCAGGATGGCTCGCTGACAGCAATGGACTATGGCGTGATTACCACGCCAGCGGGCCAGCCGATGCATGAACGCCTGCTGACCATTCATGACAGCCTGACGCAGCTGCTGGCGCTGCATCAGCCGGAACGCGTCGCCATTGAGGAGATGTTTTTCGGGAAAAACGTGACCACGGCCATCACGGTGGCACAGGGGCGCGGGGCGATCCTGCTGACGGTGGCGCAGGCGAGGGTGCCGCTGTTTGAGTACAAGCCGAACTTCATCAAACAGTCGATTTCCGGCTACGGCGGGGCCAAAAAGCCGCAGATGCAGGAGATGATCCGCATGCTGTTAGGGCTGGACGTGATTCCTCGGCCGGATGACGCGGCGGATGCCCTGGCGATTGCCATCACTGACCTGCACAGCGCGCGTTATTCCGCATTGTATTAGCCCACGCATATCGAAAGGCGCCCGCCAGACCATGATTGCCAGCCTGCAAGGGATTCTCGCTGCCCACAAGAGCGATCACGCGGTCGTTGTCGTCAACGGTGTTGGCTTTAAGGTGCATGTGCCGCTGAATACGATTACCGTTGATATTGGCCAGGATGTGATGTTGCTCACGCTGATGATCGTGCGCGAGGATGCCATCACGCTGTATGGTTTTTCCACCGAGGCCGAGCGCGAAGCGTTCGAGAAGCTGATCAGCGTGACAGGTGTAGGCCCGCGGATCGCGCTGGCTATTCTGGGCACGATGAGCCTGGATCGGCTGTACAGCGCCGTGGCAGGCGGGCAGGCCGACGCCTTTTCACGCGTGCCGGGCGTGGGCAAGAAGATTGCCGAAAAGATCATTTTTGAGCTTAAGAGCAAAATCAAGGGGGCGGACGGGCTGGTGCCTGCTGCCGCTGGAGGCGCATCGGATGTCAACCGCGATGTGATGGAGGCGCTGATTTCATTCGGCTACTCTTCGTCCGAGGCGACCGATGCGATCAAGGCGATCCCGGCCGATGTGCCGAACGACTTTGAGGAACGCATGCGCCGGGCACTGTCTTACTTTGTTTAAGTGAACTACCCGCACTCAATGAAAGGCGCCTGCTGATGGCGAACCTGATCGGTCATCGTGTGAATGTGCTGGACAAGGGCTGGGTGGAGCTGGTCGACCTGATGCCTCATCCGGCCTCTGAAATCTCCGGCGATCTGGCGATAGTGAATGCGGCGCGTGTGAGCTTTCTGGGGGAAAGCAAAGGCCCGGAGGCGGATAAGAAGCTGCTCTTTTATCTGCTTCGCAATGCGCACACGTCCCCGTTCGAGATGGTCGAGTTTAAGTTTCGCGTGCATGCGCCGCTGGTGACGTGGTGGCAGTGGGTGCGCCACCGCACGTTTCACTTTCAGACGGTCAATGCCCAGAGCGGGCGTTATACCCCGTTTGAGGAAGACGATTTTTACGTTCCGAATATGTGGCGCAAGCAGGCCAAAAGCAATAAACAGGCCAGCGATGGCGAGCTGGAAGAGGCCTCGAATGAGGCATTTCTGGAACAGCTAACGGCACACTACGACGCCAGTTTTACGCTGTATAAAAACGCGCTGGAAGCGGGTATCTCGAAAGAAATGGCGCGCCTGTTCCTGCCCGGCTTCGCGGTGTACTACACCTGGGTGGTGAAAGTGGACGCGCTGAACCTGATGAACTTCCTGCGGCTGCGGCTGGCCCAGGACGCACAGTATGAAATCCGCGTGTATGCAGAGGCGATGTATAACGACTTCTTCAAGCCGCTGCTGCCGTGGACATCGGAAGCATTCGAGCAGTATGTGCTGAACGCGGAGGCCTGAGCGAACTCAGGCGCCGCCGCGCAGGAAACTGCTGATTTCGGTCGCAAACAGCAGCATCATAATGGTCGCGATGATGATGTACTGGCCGTAGGGCAGGGGCGTGAACAGGTTGTAATGACGCCCCGCCAGCCGCCGGACGATGAGATAGATGATCGCGCCCAGGGCGCCCAGAATGACGGTGATAAACATCGTTACGATCAGCGCCTGCCAGCCCAGGATCAGGCCGGAGATGGTGATGAGCATCACGTCGCCGTAGCCGAAGGCTACCTCGTCGATCTTCTGGCCGCGCAGATTTCCCAGCACCGCCGTGAAGATGAATCCCCCGACATACAACAGGAAGAAAATCACGAATCCCAGCACAGCGCCCAGCAGCGCGTTGCCCAGGTCTGCGCCATAGCCCAGCAGAATCGCGTCGATCAGCGCGATGATGCCGGATGGGATAATCACCACGAACAGGATCAGCCGGTGCTCCAGGTCAATCACGGTGATGAGCATGAATAGCGCCATGTAGACCAGCATGAAGATGAACTGCGGGAGCGTCATCCTGGGGTCATCGATGACGACCAGATAGGTGGTGACGAACAGCAGCGCCAGCGATAGTTCTGTCAGCCAGTAGCGCGGTTTCAGGCGCATGCCAGACGGAGACCGATCGGTGCGTGTGAGCAGGGCAGTCACGCCCCACCACGCTGCCAGAGGGCGCGGCGTGCCGTCGGGGTAATGGGGCAGGCGTGGAGCGCGGCGTTTGGGCAGATCATCCGACAGCGCGTTGACGACACCGCCAATCAGGATGCCGAGCACAAATAGAAGAACGCAGATGAGTACGGGTGACACGGGTGGTCCTCCTGAGGGCGATCAGGGTATGGGCGGCGCAGGGGGAAGCAGGGCCAGGGCAATCAGGAGTACGGCCAGCCCGCCCAGCAGCGCGCTGAGGATAATGGCCGCGCGCGCAAATGTCGATGGCGGATGGACAGCAGGGGATGCCTGTGCGCCGAGCATGATTTCGACCGGGGTGACATCTTCGTTCTGCACCCGCCATGCAGATGCGCGCCGTGTGTGCGGGCTGACGATCATCATAGCGGCGTCTGGAAAGGCCCATGACGCAATGTCGATGCGCGAAGGTCGCGTGCTGCCGTCTGGATGGCTGTGATAGACCGCCAGCACGTCCTGCCCGGCCTGTGCAAGCAAGGGCAGCACACGGGCCAATTCAGCTTCGTCCATGTGATAAGCCGTCGCAGGATTGGCCGCGACATTGGTGATCGGCAACACACGCTCCACACGCTGACCGCGCCCTGCCAGCAAGCCACAGGCTTCCTGCTGCGGGCTGGCCGCGCAGTGGTCGGTGATCTGCTCATACAGGGCGGGAGAGAGTGTGAGCGCGTACACGGGTTATTCCGCTTCACCTTCAGCCGGCACCGTGAATTCAATGGCAAAGCGGTGCTGGGGCGGATTGCGCGTCTCGTAGAACAGCTCTGCCGAGAGTGTGTAGTCACCCGCCGGGTCGTGCCCCTGTGTGCGCAGGTGCAGCGTGAATTCCATGTCGTGATGCATCGTTTCGATGATGTTTAGCTCGGCACGAATAAGGCCGCTGGCTTTTTCGCGCGCGACAATGAGCAGGTTTGGCCGATCATGGAAAGGCGTGACGACCACGTGCACAAATACCCGGAAGCGATCCGGGTAGACGGCAATTTCTATCTGTTCGATGACGACTTCTTCTTTTGGTTTGGGAGAGAAGCCTTCGGGGTAAAACTGAATATCCATGTGAGATTGATTCCACAGTATATGAGGGTCGGGTAATTCTGGATGCTTATGGCAGGGCGCGCAACTTTTCCAGCGCAGCCCGGGCAGCATCATAATGGCTGGCGGGCACCAGGATATGGTCACGCGCGAAGGCAGCCAGCGGCATAATGGGCACACCGGCGGCGGCCAGCGCAGTGCTGATGAGCGCCATAAACCCGGTGACATCAGGCGCGAGCGGCAGATCAAACGTAATCAGCCGATACGCCTGTGGCAGCACCTCAAGGCCTTTCAGGCGTGGCCCGAAAGTGGCCAGTTCTTCCTCGGCCAGAATCAGCGTGACTTCATCCTTGTCCACGATCAATGCGCTGAAGGGATCGCGCAGCTGCGCCAGGGCGCCGGCCGCCGCCATCACGCCGGATGTGGGCAGATGGACGATGCGGTACTGTCGGTCATCGCTGTACAGGCTGGCCTGTTTGTATAACTCGTGTGCGCGTTTGGACATGCCGGAGCCGCTTTTCTACTCGTCAAACTGGTAAGTCGCCTCAGCATAATAACGAACCTGCCGCTGCGCAACCTTTTCCCGCATCCAATCCAGCAGGACTGCATTTTTCTGCTCCAGCGAGACAGTGGTGTCGCGCAGGCGCTCCATCGGATAATTTACCCGAATGGCGCGCCCATGCACGATATGCCTGCTGACGCCCGGCGGCAGCGGCGTATTCTGCGCTGCTGATTGCAGGATCTCAACCGGGGAATACGGCCTGAACATGATGACGGCCTGTCCGGTGGGATGCAGGTGCCAGATAGCATCCAGATCGTCCAGATTGGTGCGCTGTAGTGTCGCATGGGCCTGATACACGCGCACGATGTGGTTCATGAGGATATTGCGCGTGCTGAGCGATTCTGCGGGCAGCGTGAGATGCACCGTCCGATGGCCACGGGTGTGGATGGTGGCCACCGGCAGCGGGGTCGTGCGATTGCCTTCACTCATCAGCAGTTCAGGCAGTTGTGATATATCTGCAATGAATTCATCGGCGTCCCAGCCGCAGATGACGTGATGCCAGGTTTCCAGCTCCACCAGGCCGCTGTCGTAGGGGGCCACCTGCACCAGAATGTGCGGTATGCCAAGCTGGGTGAAGGCATAGACACGATTGGCGCCATCCAGCACCACGTAGCGCGTGTTATCGAGCGGGGCCACCAGCGGCGGATTAATCATGGTAGATTCATGCCCGATGCGCTCGATGAGCGGGATGGCGCGCTGGATATCATGGTCTTCATGCGCCAGGACGCTGGCAGTAGGCACGATTTGCAGGTCGGGCATGGGGACATTGTGGATCGACATGGGTTGTTTTTCGCCTGGGTGCGCGACGCATTTGTTGTACGAAGGGTAGCATGGGGCACTGCGATTGACAATGAAGATGCCGCGTGGATTGTACAGGTTAGCCAGTCTCGCTCTCGTGATTACTTGTAGGAAGTGAACAATGGGTGCATCGCAGCAGGGTGCCAGTCATATACAGGGGCGCTGGACCGTCGTTCCGCGTACGCTGTGCTTTGTGTTTCATGGGGACGATGTGCTGCTGATGAAGCGTGGGCCGCACCGAAAAGTGTTCCCGAATCAGTATAACGGGGTTGGCGGGCACATTGAGCGGCATGAAGACCCGTATACCAGCGCGCACCGGGAGATTTTTGAGGAGACGGGCCTTGAGGTGACGGATCTGTCGCTGTGCGCGGTATATAACATCGATACGGGAGAAGCCAGCGGGATTATGCTGCTGGTCTTCCGGGCCTTGGCAGACGGGCGCGAGGTGCGTCAGAGTGATGAAGGGACGCTGCACTGGATTGCGCCAGATGCGGTGATGTCGCTGGACCTAGTGGAAGACATCCCTCATATTCTGCCGCGCGTGATGGGGCACCGGCCGGACGATGCGCCGGTCTTTGTGCATGTCAGCTACGACGACAAGGACGCCATTCAGATGCGTTTTGTGCCACGATGACCGGTCCGGTAGTATCGTACGCCATCATCGATAGTATCCGTCGTATGCTGGCGGAGTACACGGTGGGCGACCGCGTACAGTATGCGGCGCTGGCCGACAGCGAGGCTTATCGCGCCTATCGCCAGCAGGTGGATCTGCTGCGCGGATTTGATCTGGCGTCACTGGGGACCGATGATGAGAAAAAGTCGTTCTGGATTAATCTGTATAACGCGCTGCTGATTGACACTGTCATCGGTCGGAAAATCGACAAGACCCTGCAGGAATCACGCGGGGTTTTCGCCAGCACGGGCTATACAGTCGGGCAGTTCTGGTTCAGCGCGGACGATATCGAGCATGGCATCCTGCGCTGTAATCGCAGACACCCGGCCCGGCTGCGCAAGCCGTTTGCGGCGGATGACCCGCGTCAGAAGCTTATACTGTCGCAGTTTGATGCCCGCGTGCACTTCGCGCTGAACTGTGCGGCAAAGTCGTGCCCACCAATTCGTTTTTATGATGCCGAGAAAATAGAGGCACAGCTTGATCTGGCGGCACGCGCCTCGATCAACGGGGGCATGCTGGCACTGGACAAGGCGGCGTATACCGTGTCGCTCTCACGTATTTTCATGTGGTATGCTTCGGACTTTGGGGCGAGTTTGTTTGGCCTGCTGGGCGGGCGCCGCCTGGTCGCATATGCGGCGCGCTATGTGGATGATCCTGATGAACGTACGTTTATTCAGGATCACATGGCGCGGCTGAAGGTTCGTTTTATGGCCTATGATTGGGGTCTGAATCGTTATGACGAGTGAAGCTGGCGCGGTCGTGCGCCCGAAGCGCAGTCGTGCGCGCCGTATATTTATCGGATTTGCGCTGGTGGCCTGGTTTCTGATTCTGCTGGTGCCGTGTGTGTGCTTTGTGCTGGTGTCGTCGCAGGAAATTATCATCCCGCAGGGGGATTTGCCCGGCCAGCATATTCGTATCTGGCTGATTATGGAGGCTGATGAACGCGGGCTGGGTGTCAGCAACGCGTCGATCATCGGACGGACGGATACTGCCTTCTGCGAACAGACGGATAACCGCTTCCTGCTGTGGCAGGGCAGAGCGCCAGGTGTGTCGTACTGCGAATGCTACGAGCGTGCTTCGGCAGAAGCCTCGTGGGAACTGGTGAGCACTACTGCTGACGTTTGCCCGCCGGCATAGTGGTCTGCGCGGACTGAAGAAAGCCAGCGGGGCGGCCTGTGAAGTATCCAGGCCGCCCCGCTGGCGTTAAATGGCTAGGTAGAAAACTAGCTGAGCAGCGACGGAATGTGTTCCGGGTTGTCAGCGATGCGTGCGCCAGCTGCGCGCAGGGCATCAATCTTCTGCTCAGCGGTGCCCTGGCCGCCCTCGACGATCGCGCCCGCATGGCCCATGCGCGTGTTCGGCGGGGCGCTGCGCCCCGCGATGAAGGCGACGACCGGCTTGGTCATCTTCGCCTTGATGAACTCGGCCGCGTCGATTTCTGCGCGCCCGCCGATTTCGCCCATCAGCACGACCTTCTCGGTCTGCGGATCGTTCTCGAACATCTCCAGCACATCGACGAAGGTGGTGCCGATGATCGGGTCACCGCCGATGCCGACACAGGTCGACTGGCCGAATCCGGCGGCGCTCATCGCGGCGACGGTCTCGTAAGTCAGCGTGCCTGACTTGGAGACCACGCCCACGTTGCCGGGCATGCCGACGTAATTGGGCATAAAGCCGACTTTTGCCTGGCCAGGGGTCATCAGGCCGGGGCAGTTGGGGCCGATCAGGCGGCTGTTGCTGTTCTTGAGGTACTCGTACACGCCGGTCATGTCGAGGATGGGAATGCCCTCGGTGAGGCAGACAATCAACGCGACACCGGCGTCGATGGCCTCATAGATGGCATCTGCCGCAAACGGCGCCGGCACGAGAATCATGCTGACGTTGGCATCGGTGGCATCCACTGCGGCCTTCACGGTGTCAAAGACGGGCTTGCCATGCACCCATTCGCCGCCCTTGCCGGGGGTCACGCCACCGACGACATTGGTGCCGTATTCGATCATCTTCAGGCTGTGGAAATTACCTTCGCGTCCGGTGATGCCCTGCACCACCACGCGTGAATTGCTGTCGATCAGAATTGCCATATTGATTACGCTCCCCGCGCTGCCTCGATGGCCTTCTTGGCACCATCGGTCAAAGTAGATGCACTCCGGATATTGGGCAGGTTCGCGCCGTCGATAATGGCGCGGCCTTCTTCTGAATTCGTGCCTGCCAGGCGGATGACCATCGGGATGGTCGTCGGGACTTCGTTGAGCGCCTGAATGATGCCGCGCGCCACTTCGTCGCCACGGGTGATGCCGCCGAAAATGTTGAACAGCACGGCTTTCACATCCGGGTCAGAGAGGATGATGCGCAGTGCCGCCGCGACGCGTTCGGCCTGGGCGCCACCGCCGATATCGAGGAAGTTGGCCGGGCCGACATCCTCACCGCCGTACAGCTTGATCATGTCCATGGTGGTCATGGCCAGGCCGGCGCCGTTCACCATGCAGCCGATCTGTCCGTTCAGCTTCACGTAGGTCAGGCCGGCTTCACGAGCCTGCACTTCCGTCACCGGCTCTGCGGAGATATCGCGCATTTCCGCCAGGTCTTTGCGGCGATACAGCGCGTTGTCGTCGATGCTCATCTTGCCGTCCAGCGCGAACAGCACGTTTTCTTCGGTGATGATCAGCGGGTTGATTTCCGCCAGTGTCGCATCGGATTCGATGTAGCAGCGATACAGGGCCTTGGCAATTTTGACAAAGGTGCCCCAGTGTTCGCGGGGCAGGTTGATGCCCTCGGCGATATTGCGCGCCTGATAATCGCGCAGTCCCAGCGACGGGTTGATCCACTCACGCTTGATCGCGTCCGGGTTTTCGGCGGCGACCTGTTCGATTTCCACGCCGCCTTCGGACGAGGCCATGAGCAGCGGCTTGCCCACTGTACGGTCATTGGTGATGCCGAGGTAAATTTCCTTGGAAATCGTCGAGGCCGGGTCGATCAGCACGCGGTGCACAATGTGATCCTTGATCGACATGCCAAGGATCTTGCTGGCCTTCTCAAAGGCTTCTTCCGGGTTTGCGGCCAGCTTGACGCCGCCTGCCTTGCCGCGGCCACCGGTGAGAACCTGGGCCTTCACGACAACCGGGACGCCGAGGGAAGCAGCGATATCGCGCGCTTCTTCCGGGGTAGTGGCAACTTTTCCGTTGGCGACGGGGATGCCATAAGACGCGAATCGCTGTTTCGTTTGGTACTCGTGTAGATTCACCGATGTGCCTCCATTACGATTGCTGGGGTGAACGCTGCGGAATGAAATGAAAAACTGGAGAGTAACAGACTCTGATGGTCAATTTACCCTACCAGTATAGCGCGCCGAAGGCATTTAGAAAATCTCGATAGTCTCCGAAACCACGCTGACATCATGCGCATTGGTCTCCACCCAATGCGAAATCTGGGACAGCATGCTGTTGCAATGACGGCCATCATTGCTGACCACCGTGATGCCCAGCACCGATGATTCCCACTCATCGAGATAATCGGTTTCAGCGCAGGCGCAGTTGAACTGGCCGCGCAGCCTGCGGATGAGGCCTTGCAGGATAGAGCGTTTGTCTTTCAATGACGCTGTGCCGGGAATATCCAGCTCCAGGGTCAGCAGGCCAATAATCGGACGGGACATAGTGCTTTGATCCTCTGTTCAACCACCGTGTCATGCGGGAAGATATTAATTGAGTTGCGTATCCCGTGCGAAAAGATTAGACTTTCCACGTATCATTTGTGGTAAATTAACGAGAAACAAACGAACCTCTCCGGATCAAACGCCTGCTTCCGCAGTGAAGGAATGAATGCATGAACGCGACAAAAAATCGCTGGTGGGGCCTGCTGGCCATGACTGCGGCAGTAACAGGCGTGATTTTCACCGGGGCTGCTGCCCAGGGCGAGAATCTGCTGACGAATCCCGGGTTTGAGGCCCCTTACGCGTTCATCCAGGACGATGCCGTGCGGCAGGTGGCCCAGGGATGGTCGGCATGGTATATGCCGGCGCCTGCTGGCGCGCCTGTGTCTCAGCTGGTGCAGCCCGAATACTATGCGGCCAGCGATGTCGAGAATGTGCTGGGTGTGGCGCGCATTCGCAGCGGGGCGGATGCCCAGCACCTGGCGTCATTTTACGCCACGTTTGAAGGTGGCGTATTTCAGACGGTTTTTGGCGTTACGCCGGGCCAGGACTACGCATTCAGCGCCTATAGCTACGCATGGTCATCGTCACTGGAAAATGTCGACCTGAGCGAACAGGGCAGCGCGGTGTTCGTCCAGGTGGGCATTGACCCGCTGGCAGGCGTCGATCCTTCGGCTGCTTCGGTAGTGTGGTCCGAGGCAGGCCCGGCGACCCTCGATGCCTATACCCAGCACAGCGTGACGGCTGCTGCCCAGGGCGACAGCCTGACTGCATTTATTCGCGTGCTCACGGAAACACCCGTCAAGAATACGGCCGTCTTCCTGGACGATGCCCAGCTTGCCGCCGCTGTTGATTCAGCCGCCGTGATTCCTGATGCGACGACGGAGGCCGAAGCCACCGATGAGTCTGTCGTTGTGGCCGAGCCCACTGAAGACGTGATCGTGGCTGAGCCGACCGAAGAATCCGCGGAAGTAGTCGTTGTGCCGGAAGCCTCGCCCGAGAGTGAAGTGACCGCTGGTCCTGACGCCACAGAGGCGGTCGTCGTGCCGGCCGAGACCGAGGCAGTGATTGCTCCGACGCAGGAAATCGCGCCCACAGTGACCGAAGTCGCGACTGAAGCTGTCGCCATCGAAGTGACCGAGGTGGCTACTGAGGAAGTGAGCGCAGAAGCTACAGAAGCAGCAACTGATATCCCACAAGTGACGCCAGCCGAAGCCACACCAGTGTCCACGGAAATCGTGCTGCCTGAAGTGACCAGCGAGACCACCGCTGATGCTCCAGTGTTTGAAGCAACCGCCGAAGCAGTGGTCGTGCAGCCAACGACGGATGCTCCGGTGTTTGAAGCTACCGCCGAAGCAGTGGCCGCCCAGCCGACGGCAGATTTCTTCCCGACGCAGGAGTTCTTTGAGCCTTCGGCTGTGCCCAGCGAAACCGCCGTCCCCACACAGACGGCGATTCCAACCGAAACGCTGGTTCCCACGGCCAGCAATACGCCCAGCCCGGTGCCTACGCTGGACCTGACCGCATATCCCGGACGGTTCTTCTACACCGTGCAGGCGGGCGATAATGTCGGCCGGATTGCGCAGGTGTTTAACACCAGCGTCGAGGCGATTCTGGCGGCCAATGGCCTGACAGTCGAATCGATTATTTACGTCAATCAGCAGCTCACGATTCCGGTGAACCTGCCGTTTGTCCAGCCGACGGATGTGCTGCTGGTTACGCCGACGCCGACCGTGGATCCTGCCGCGCCGACAGCCCCGCCACCCACACCTGTGCCGCCGACTACCGGGACGTATCGCGTGGGTTATGGTGAGAATCTGACCTATATCGCGTTCCGCTTTGGCACGACCGTGCGCGCGCTGGCCCGCCTGAATAATATCAGCAATCCGAACCTGATTTACCCGGGGCAGCTGTTGATCGTGCCGGTGAATCAGGGTGCCGCAGTGCCGACGCCAATCACCATCACCGAGCTGCAGGGACAGGCGGCACAGGAACCGACAACCTATCGTGTGCAGCGGGGTGACAACCTGTATAATATTGCACTGCGATTCAATATCCCGCTGGCTTCACTGATTCAATCCAATGGAATCCTGAATGCCAATCGCATCTATGTGGGGCAGGTTCTGATCATTCCGTAGGCGATTGTCAATGGCTGCAACTTATGTCGTGACCAACACGACGACAAACCAGATAGTGCTCGATCCGGCTGTTGCGTGCAGGTCTTTCTGGTCACACCTGAAAGGCCTGCAATTTTCGCGCGGCCTGCCCAGCGGACGCGGGCTGTGGTTCATCACAGGCCGCGAGGGAACTTCTCATACGTCCATTCATATGTTCTTCGTCTTCTTCAGCATCGGGGTGCTGTGGGTAGATGCGTCGGGACGTGTGGTTGATAAAGTACTCGCCAGGCCGTGGCGTCCATTCTATGGACCAAAGGCGCCTGCACGCGACTTTATCGAGGCACTGCCCGAAATTCTGGACCAGGTGAACGTGGGGGACGTGCTCACTTTCCAAGAAAAGGCTTGAGCATGGCTGTGGTCAGGCGCATTTGTCTGCTTTGCATCGTCCTGCTGGGCTGTGCAGGTATTTCCATTCAGGCACAGGACTCTGAATCACAACTGACGGTGACGATTCACGTGGTGCAGCGCGGGGAGTATCTGACCGCGATTGCTGACTTATACGACACCACCGCTGATGTCATCGCCCGGCTGAATAACCTGCTCGACCCCTCAAGCCTTGAGGTGGGCCAGCGCCTGCTGGTGCCTATTTCGGGTGTGGACGCCGGCCCATCTTCCGGGCTGCATATTGTGCGTCCCGGTGAGTCACTTGCAGCGATTGCGTCTGCCTACGGCACTACCCCCGAAGCGATCATGCAGTTAAATAACCTGCCAGATACCACCATTTATATCGGGCTGGTGTTGAACGTGGGCCTCCTGGCGCCAACGCCTGCGCCTGCCGCAGGCCAAAGCGTCGCGCCTGAGGTGACGTCGATTGTGACCCATACGGTTGTGCCGGGTGAGACGCTTTTTCGTATTGCGCAGACCTATGGCGTGGAACTGGCCACCATTGTCAGCGCCAACAGCCTCGAAAATCCCCAGGTGATCTACCCAAACCAAACGCTGATTATTCCAGGCGTCACACCGCCGCAGATCGTAGACGGATTGCCGCCGCCGATAGCCTCGTTTGACATTTTGCCTATTGTGCTGACCGAGGGTCAGACGGCGAGATTTCGTGTAGTCAGTAACCAACCCATTGCTTTGACAGGCACGATGCTCAGTCAGACGCTGAATTTCAGTACCGCCGATAATCTGCTCTTTATCGGGCTGATGGGTGTCCCGGTTGGGACCCAACCCGGCATCTATCCAGCAGACTTTTCAATCATGGACAGCGCCGGAAACAACTATACCATGAGCGCGAACGTGCGCGTGGCTGCCGGGGGCTATGTGCTGGCGGAAGACATCCTGGTGACAGGCGACAGCAATATCCTGCTCGATCCGGGCGTGGAGCAGGCTGAGGAAAATACGCTACGCGCTTTCATGAGCCAGTTTAATCCGGAACGCTATTTTGAGGGCCAGTTTGGGTTGCCAGCGGCCGCCACCATCACCAGCGGATTTGGCAATTCGCGTTCTTACAATGCGGGCAGCACGATTCGCGTGCATCTGGGGACGGACTTTGGCGGCGCACCGGGCACGCCTGTATTTGCGCCAGCGGCAGGGCGTGTGGTGCTGGCCGATATGCTGAATATTCGCGGGCTGGCGACGGTCATCGATCATGGTTGGGGCGTCTACAGCGGCTACTGGCATCAAACCGAACAGTATGTGCGGCCGGGGGATCTGGTTCAGACAGGGCAGGTGATCGGCACCATCGGATCCAGCGGTCGTGTGTCCGGGCCACATCTGCACTGGGAGATGTGGGTGAACGGCACGCCGATAGATCCGATGGAGTGGACGATTATTTCGTTCTCGTCTTAATCAGGCCATAATTTCTGTATACAGGTCGATGGTCTCGCGGGCTGGCAGCTGGTTACGCTTGTGCAGCGAGGCTTCCAGCGTCTTGAAATGGGTGACTGCTTCGCTGCGGCGGCCCAGCTGCGTGTACAGGCGCATGACCTGGCGGTGCAGCGATTCATCGTCTTCGGTTTCGTGCAGGGCGCGCAGCAGCAGGTTGAGCGCCACTTCCAGCCGCGACTCACCGATGCGATACTCCGCCAGGTTTTTCAGGGCTTCCAGATAGCCCTTGCTGAAGTCCCCACGGCGCATTTTGATCCAGTGATCTGAATAGCCGTGCAGGTAGGGTGACTGATACAGGTCAGCAGCAGCGCTGTAGTGCTCAAATTGTTCTGCGCCGGTGGATTCGCGGGCATCGATCAGCCGGCTGACAAAATTGGCGATATCATAGTCCATGCGGATGTCGCCGTTCATGCGGTAATAGCCGTCTTCGTGAACCAGCACGTCCATGTTGAGCGCCTTATGCAGGCGGCGCTTGGTCACGTGAAACACGTTGACGGCCTGGTCCACTGCCAGATCCGGCCAGAAGGCGCTGCAAATCTCGGAACGGGTGATGACGGGGCGATCGAGCGAGAAGAAAAACAGCAGGCGCGGCAGATGGCCTTCCCAGGACTCGATCGGGTCATCGTCCAGCAGCACAAAGCCCGGGCCAAACGCGCTCACGCTGAGCACGGGTTCGTTCCTGGGCGTGCTGTCATAGAAGTTTTCGCGAACCAGCGCTTCATCGTCCAGCATGACTGCACGGTTTTTGGCGAGGATGGAGATCCATGAAATTCTGGGAATGGTGCGGCTGTTGAAGACGACAGTGCACTGGCTGGGAAGCACGTCCACCAGATATTCGAGAAAGATCTGGATATCATCGGCGGCATCGCATCGGTCGAATTCGTCCAGAATCAGCACGTACGGTTCCGCGCACAATTCATTCAAATCATTGGAAAATGCGGTGGCCAGTTCGCGCAGGTTATTGCTGGCGCCCAGCGCGTGAAGCTGTGTGTGACGTCCGAACAGCGGATGCTGGGCGCTCAGAATCTGGGTGATGCCGCGCAGCAGGGCAGAAAGGTGCACGTCGTCCGTGCCCAGCGCATAATAAAACACAGGATAAGGCTGGTCGCGCAGCAGATTTGCCACCAGCACGGAACGGTATTTGCTGCGCGGATGCAGCAACAGGAATCCACCGCGCTGCCGGTAATGATCAAACTGGGCTTGAACGGGTTCTAATAGTTCCAGCAATCGCGACATTGATTTGGCCTCACGCTACCTTACTATCCAATGTCCTCAGTGTAACCCGATGATAAGTATGTCGCAAGCTAATACTTACTATCGAAAGGTAAAGTGACAAACATGGCACTTAATGCTGATAAACCGCCCCGTACGCTGGGGATGATGCTGGCCATTGGGGCCAGCGCGCTGCTGTTTGGGATTTTGCCGCTGATGCAGATCGGCGCGATCGTGCTGGTGCAGACGCGCGTGCAAAGCGGCCTGATGAATTTCCCTGCCGGGCAGGATGATAATGGTCAGGCGGCCATTCAGGTGGGGGGCGACTTTCTGGGCGTGAACCCTGTCTCTGCGGGCGTCCAGGCCGCGCTGGCGCTGGGCTTTCTGGTGCTGTGCGTGCTGGCATGGCGCGTGCGCCGCCCACGCGTTCGTCTGGCCTTTGTGCTGGCTGTGCTGACGCTAAGCCTGATTTCCCTCGTCGTCACAATCGTATCGGCCCAGTCGGCAGCACTCGACTCTGGCGCTGATCTGTCGCGCCAGTTGTCATGCGGGGTGATCGGCGCGCAGGTGCTGGTGCCGTTGTATGTGGTGTGGTATATGAGCCGCGCTCCGGCACGGGCCTATTACCGGGGTGGCTGGGAAGCTCCCGTTGACAGGCCCGCGCCCTGAGCTATGCGAAACCTCAGCGACTGGCAGAGGATGCATTTTTGGCTTGTGCATCCCGCTCCATGCGCACCAGCTCGCGACGCAGCGTCTTGCCCACCGATGTCTTAGGCAGGCTGTCGATAAATTCAAAGCGCGTGGGCACTTCATAGCGCACCAGATATTTGCTGGCAAAGTCCATCAGCTCCTCGGCAGTTGCCGAATGCCCCGGCTTGAGCACGATCCACGCCTTCAGCATCTCCTGGCCTGTCTTTGACGGGTGTGGCACTGCGGCCACGCCTGCCTCAAGCACAGACGGGTGCTGGAGCAGCACCTTGTCGATGTTGTTCGGATACACGTTGTAGCCGCCAATCAGCGCCATGTCCTTCTTGCGGTCGACGATATAGAAATAGCCATCCTCGTCCATGCGCGCAATATCGCCCGTGTACAGCCAGCGTTTCCCGTCCACGACGCGGATGCTGTTGGCGGTTTCTTCGGGCTGGTTGTGATAGCCTTCCATCAGATGCGGGCCGGTCATCACCAGTTCGCCAATTTCGCCGGGGGGAACCTCCACCGTGTGGTCTTCCAGGCTGACGATCCGGCATTCGACATCGGGGAAGGGGATGCCGATCGAGCCTTCACGATTCTCGCCGAAAAACGGATTTGAATGGCTGGCCGTGGGCATCTCGCTCATGCCGTAGCCTTCCAGCAGCTTGCCGCCGCTGAGGCGCTCGAATTCCTGCTTGGTCGTGGAGGACAGCGGCGCTGACCCGCTGATGCAGGCGCGAATCGAGCCCAGGCTCACCTTGCCGCTGGTCACCAGCGGGTGATTGTTCACGGCGTTGTAGAGCGCCGGCACGCCCATGAAGATCGACGGCTTGAAGGTGTTGATGACATCGAGCAGATCGGGGATGTCGCGCGCGTTGGGCACCAGTGTGATCGAGCCGCCGATCGAGATGGCGAAGCTGACCACGGTGACGATGCCATAGGCATGAAACATGGGGATGGCCCCAAGAAACACCTGCTGGTTGCCAGATGTGAGGTCGGCTGCTTTCAGGAATTCGCGACAATGCAGCATATTGGCGACCAGCGCTTTGTGGGCTGATGCGGCTGCTTTGGCGACGCCGGTTGTGCCACCCGTGTACTGGAAAATAGCCAGATCGTTATGGCTCACCGAAACGTTTGGCTTCTGCCCGGCATGACGCTCCAGCACATCGAGCATCCATTCGTCCCCCGGTGACAGCGCCTCGACGAAATGGCCGCCTTTCTTTTCCTTGGCGATACCAAACAGGATGCGCGCTGGCGTGGGCAGCCAGTCTTTGACATTGGTGACGATGACTTTCTGAATCTGTGTCTGGCTGCGGAAACCATCGACCATGCGGTAATACATCGACATGCACACGACGATGCGCGCGCCGCTGTCGTTGATCTGATGCGCCATGCGCTCGGACGGGTAGGTGGGGTTGGTGGCTGCCACCACGCCGCCCGCTTTCAGCACGCCGTAATAGGCAATCAGAAAGCCAGCAATATTGGGCATTACCAGGGCGACGCGGTCGCCTTTCTGAAGCCCCATCGCCAGCAGCGCGGCCGCAAACCGGTCGGTCAGGTCGTCCAGCTCGCCATAGGTGATGACTTTTGAGATACGCCCGACGACGGGCAGTCTGGCGCTGGTATACAGGGCGGGTGACTGGGGATGTTTCGCCGCGGCTTCGCGCAGCATCTGATGCAGGGTTGTTTCGGGGTACGGCGCCAGGGAATGCGGGACTTTATCTGCGTATACTTTAAGCCAGGGTTTCTCTGCATAAGTGACCATCAAGCATCTCCATTAAGAAATAAATGTCTACTACCTGAAGTATATCGACTTTTGCTGCTTCTGCCTCTAAACACTCGGCAAAGATGCCCAATTCTTTCAGGCCAATGTCCACTTGCGCCATTGTTCCGGCAGCATGCTGGCGCGGCCTTCACCATTGATGCACACATGACGCGTCTGCCCACTGACGCACACGATGCCGCTGGCTTCTTCGGTGATTTCGTAGGCGAATGTCAGGCCACGGCTTCTGATTTCTTCCAGCCATGTGTGCAGCACGACGACCTGGTCGTAGCGCATCGGCCTGAGATAGCGCGCATTGACCTCGATAACGGCCAGCGCCACCCCTGTGGCCTCAAATTCAGCGTATGAACTGCCACGGGCGCGCGCATAGGCGCTGCGGCCTTCCTCGAAATAGACGATATAGCTGGCATGATGCACGATGCCCATGGCATCGGTTTCAGCGTAGCGCACATGAAATCGGGTTTCTGCAACGAAGCGGTCACTGGGGGGCATAATCGGGATTCCTTGGTTGTGGATGCGGATTGTTACAGCACAGAATGCGTCATGATGCTACACTGGTGCGATACGTTATCCTGAGAACTCAAGTCTGGCCAGGGCCGCTATGGCGAATATCTTCATCAGTTACAGCCGAAAAGACGAGAAATTTGCTCGTCAGCTTGCGAAATCCCTGTCAGACCTTGGGGCCGACGTATGGATCGACGTAGATGATATCCCCGCTGGCATGAAATGGAGCACCGCCATTCAGCAAGGGCTGGATGTGTGCGATGCGGGCATCGTCATCATCACGCCCACATCGATGGCATCGCACAATGTGGAAGATGAATGGCAGTATATCCTCGACAACAAAAAGCCGCTCATTCCGATTCTGCTGCAGCAGACCAAAATACATTTCCAGCTCAGCCGCGTGCAGTACATTCGATTCGACAACCGGCCGTTTGATGAGGCGCTGGCCGACCTGGTGCATCAGTTTGCACTGAAATCGATCATGCTGGACAAGCCTTCGCCGAAACAGCCTGTCGCCATTACCTCGATGGAGCGCCTGCGCCAGCAAATCACGCTGCCATGGCTGATTGGGGGCGGGCTGGTCATCATCGCGCTGGTCGTGCTGCTGCTGCTTCTGGCCTCACAGCCAGGGACGCTGACTGGCCTCCAACAAACACAGACGCGGGTCGCCAGCGGCCCAACCAGCACGCGCACGCCGCGCCCGTTTGTGGGGGATGCCGATCTGACATCGACCGAGCAAATGGCCATCTTCCTGGCTGAGACCGAACTGGCGCTGACTGAATTTGCGCCCACCTTCGATGCCATTAACGCGACCGCAGCCGTGTTGACGGAGACGGCGGAATCCTTCACACCGACGCCGACGCCGAATCGCCTGAACACCCTGCGCGCAACGCGCACGTCTGGCGCGGCCACGGCCACCGCCATCGCGCTGGGGACGATTCTGCCCACGGAGAATGCGACTCAGACGCCGACGCCGATTCCGTCGCTCACGCCGGTGAGTATCGCCTGTCCGGGTGCGCCGGTCAGCCGCCTGAATAATGGCATGGCGGCTGTCATCGCGCCCAGCCCGGACCAGAGCATGCTGGACATGAATATCCGCAACGAGCCGGCCGGGCTGGTGATTGCCCAGATCCGTGAGAACAGCGCCATCTTCATCAAAGGGACGCCTGTGTGCCGCAATCAATTCCTGTGGTGGTTCATCGAAACAGCCGACGGATTCGTGCGCGGGTGGGCGGCCGAGGGCGCCCTGCCGGATGACTACTATCTCATCCCGGTGCTGCCCGGCTAACGCTTCGAATGGCGGCGTTCCAGCTCGGCCGACACGTCGTCGAGCGTGATATCCAGCGCCGCCATCATCACCAGCGTGTGATACATCAGGTCGCTGATTTCACCGATCTGTTCGGTCCGCCCCTGGGCCAGAGCAGCGATGGCGACTTCCACGCCTTCTTCGCCCACTTTTTGCGCCATGCGCGCCATGCCTTCACTGAGCAGCTTGTTGGTATAGCTGCTGCCAGTGGGATTCTGTTTGCGATCCTGAATGATGGCTTCCAGCCGATAAAGGAAGTCGGTCATGCGCCTTGCTCCTGAGTGAGGCTGCGAAAGAAACAAGAAACTGCGCCGGTGTGGCAGGCCGGCCCGGCGGGTGCTACCAGCAGCAGCAGCGCGTCCGCATCGCAGTCCACGCGGATCTCGACGACGCGCTGGGTGTTGCCGCTGGTTTCCCCTTTATGCCACAGCTCCTGACGACTGCGGCTCCAGAAGACGGTCTCACCAATCTCCAGTGTTTTGCGCAGCGATTCGGCATTCATGTAGGCGACTGTCAGCACCTGAAGCGTCGCTGCATCCTGCACGACGGCCGTAATCAGGCCGTCTGCGCCAAATTTGAGCTGTTGCAATAACTCGGCGTTCACAGGCGCTCCCATCCGGTCAGGCGCACATCCACGCCGCGCTCATCCAGATAGCGCTTCAGGTCGCCGACGCGCAATTCATTGTAGTGAAACAGGCTGGCGGCCAGCGCAGCATCGGCGCCGCCTGTGGTCAGCGCCTCGTAGAAATGTTCCGGCTTGCCGGCTCCGCCCGATGCGATCACAGGAATCGACACAGCCTCGGAAATCGCCTTCGTGAGCGGGATGTTGTAGCCAGCTTTGGTGCCGTCGCGGTCCATGCTGGTCAGCAGAATTTCGCCCGCGCCGCGTGACTCTACCTCTTTTGCCCACGCGACAGCATCCAGACCCGTGTTCACGCGACCGCCATTGATGAAAACTTCCCAGCGTTCGCCTGTCCATTTCGGGTCGATGGCGACGACGATACACTGGCTGCCGAAGCCCCAGGCACCCTGATTAATCAGGTCCGGCGTTTTGACCGCTGAACTGTTGATGCTCACCTTGTCGGCCCCGGCCAGCAGCGTGGCGCGGATATCCTCAATGGTGCGGATGCCGCCGCCCACGCAGAAGGGGATAAAGATGCTGTCGGCGACGTGGCGCACCATGTCCAGCGTGGTGTTGCGTTCCTCATGTGAGGCGGTGATGTCGAGAAACACCAGCTCATCGGCACCTTCGCGGTCATACACGATGGCCTGTTCCACCGGATCACCCGCATCGCGCAGGTCGATAAAATTGACGCCTTTGACGACGCGCCCGTTGAGCACGTCAAGGCAGGGGATAACGCGTTTGGCCAGCATGAGGTTAACCCTTTCGTGCTGCGCTAATGCAGTCTGCCAGCGAGAGACGATTTTCGTACAGCGCCATGCCAATGACAGCCCCGGCAACTGCGCCTGAAGCGGCCAGGGTTTCAATCTCGTCCAGCGTGGTCACGCCGCCCGACGCGATAATTTTCATGCCAGTGGCCCGGCCCAGCCCGATGGTGGATTCGACGTTGGAGCCTTGCAGTCCACCGTCGCGTTCGACATCGGTGAACAGGACCCACTGCACGCCCTGCTGACGCATCGTCTCGGCCATAGCAACCGGGGATTGGCCGGTGCTTTGCTGCCAGCCGTGGGTGGTCACGCTGCCTTTGCGGATATCCAGCGCCACGCCGATGGCCTGCACGCCAAAACGTGTCACCAGCGGGCCCAGCATCGCTGGATTCTGCACGGCCGCTGTGCCGATAATGGCGCGTGAGACGCCCAGGTCAAGCACGTGGGCGACGCTGGCCGCATCGCGCAGGCCGCCACCCATCTGCACCCGTGCCGACAGACCGGCGATGCGTTCAATCACGCTCAGGTTGTCGCTGGCCTCGCCAAACGCGCCGTCCAGATTGACGACGTGAATCCACTGCGCGCCTTCGTCAATCCAGCGCTGTGCGGCAGCTACCGGGTCATCGCTGAAGGTTTTCTGGCGATCTGGATCGCCCTCTCTCAGGCGCACGACTTTGCCGCCGCGCAGGTCAATAGCAGGGAAAATGATCATTCTGGCATCTCCAGGAAATTCTTCAGGATTTGCAGGCCGGTGCGCTGGCTCTTTTCAGGGTGAAACTGCACGCCATAGATATTGTCGCGCTGCACCCCGGCTGTGAATGGGAAGCCATAGTCGCAGGTGACCAGCACGTCTTCGGGCTGCGACGGCACGCAGTAGTAGCTGTGCACGAAATAGGCATACGCGTCGTCCGGCAGGCCCGCCAGCAGCGGGCTGGGACGGGTGGTCACCAGCTGGTTCCAGCCCATGTGCGGCACCTTCAGCGGCTCGATGCCAGTGAAGCGCGTGACGTGGCCTTTCAGCAGGCCAAGCCCTTCGTGCTGTCCCATTTCATCGCTGTATTCAAACAGGAACTGCATGCCAAGACAGATGCCCAGGAAAGGGATACCAATATGTACGGCATCGCGCAGCGCGCCCACCAGATCCTGCGCATGAAGCTGCTGCATGCCGGCGCCAAACGCCCCGACGCCGGGCAGGATAACTTTCGTCGCCCCTTTCATTTCGTGGGGGGTGCGCACCAGACGCAGGTTTTCTGCGCCCAGGTGGCCGAGGGCATGCAGCACACTGCGCAGATTGCCTGCGCCGTAATCGATGACTGCGAGCATGAGAAATTGCACCGCCTTCCTGAGAGAAAAACAAAAATCCCCGTCACAGATGGACGGGGATCGACTGAGCAGCGAATTCGCGTGTTGCATCAGCTTCCAGAGGCGTACACCTGTGGGGCGGGAGACATATGCTGATGCGCATGATGCAAGCCGATCATGATGGTCCCTGCACGCTGACAATGGTGCGTAGTATAATTTGGGTATATTCGGTTGTCAAACACGAGAAAGTGCAGCCACTATGACCGCTTCAGCGCCTGTCATCGCCCTGCTAACGGATTTCGGGACGAGCGATACCTATGTTGGGGTGATGAAAGGGGTGCTGCTCGACATCTGCCCGACGGCCCGCCTGATTGACCTGACGCACGCGGTGCAGCCGCAGAATGTCCGTGAAGGGGCCTTCCTGCTCGCCAATGCCTATCGCTATTTTCCGCCGGGCACGGTGTTCCTGGTGGTGGTCGACCCCGGGGTCGGCTCGGCACGGCGGGCGCTGGCGGTTCAGGCCGGGGAGTATACGTTTGTCGCACCGGATAACGGCGTGCTGAGCTATATGCTGTCTGACATGGATAACTACACTGCGGTTGTGCTGGTAAACTCACAGTATCGGCTGGCGCATGTGAGCAACACCTTTCATGGGCGCGATATTTTTGCCCCGGCAGCGGCGCATCTGGCGCACCATGCGCGCCTGCACGACATGGGGCCGGCAGTGCACGACATGGTGCGGCTGTCGCAGCCGACCATGAGCATGAAGAAAGATTCGCTGATTGGCGAGGTGATTCACATCGATCGCTTTGGCAATCTGATTACCAGCATCGGGCGGGTGGAGTGGGCTGCCAATGACAGCCTGTCGATCACGCTGGCGTTTGGTGTCGACCGCGGCAGGCACCTGGAGATTCCGGCCAGTGCCACGGTGGAAGTGCGTAAACATGTGATGCCGCGCATCGAACGTTCGTATGCGTCAGCGCCACTGCATCAGCCGCTGGCGCTAATCAGCAGTGATGGGTTTCTCGAAATTGCGGTTCGTCAGGGCAGCGCGGCCGAGGCGCTTGGCATCTCGGTAGGGGACCCCGTGCTGCTCTCCTTCAACAGATAGGCGGGAAATGCAGGAATTTGTGATTGAAGGCGGACACCGCCTGAGTGGGGAAATCTCCGTAAGCGGAAACAAAAACGCGGCGCTCAAAATGCTGCCCGCGTGCCTGCTGACGGAAGAACCTGTCGTGCTGCACAATATGCCGGACATTGGCGATGTGCGCGTGCTGGCCGATATTCTACGGTCATTGGGGGCGGAGGTCACGTGGACTGCGCCGAAGACGCTGCGCGTGCATGCCCGTCAGATAACGTCCACGCGGGTGGACAAGGCGCTGGCGCAGAAGCTGCGCGCGAGTATCGTGCTGGCCGGGCCGATGCTGGCACGTGCCGGGGCGGTGTATCTGCCGCTGCCGGGCGGAGACGCGATTGGCGAGCGCAGGCTGGACCAGCATATCGCAGCGCTGCGCAAGATGGGCGCCGTAGTTGACTATGACGGCACGGCGTTCGATATGTCTGCGCATGGGCTGACGGGCGCCGATATCCTGCTGACGGAAGCGAGCGTGACAGCGACTGAAAACGCGCTGTTGGCCGCAGTGCTGGCCAAAGGCACCACCATCCTCAAAAATGCGGCCAGTGAGCCCCACGTGCAGGACCTGTGCGTGATGCTGAACAAGATGGGCGCGCAGATCGAGGGTGTGGGCTCCAATCGGCTGATCATCACGGGCGTGGACAGGCTGCACGGATGTGAGGCACGCGTCGGCGCGGACTTCATGGAGGTGGGCAGCTATATTGGCGCGGCGGCTGTCACTGGCGGTGACCTGCTGATTAAAGACGCTGACCCGCAGCACCTGGAGATGATCGCGCTGGTGTTCGAGCGGCTCGGCGTCAGCTTTGAGACGCGCGGTGAAGATGTATATGTGCCCGCCCACCAGCCGATGACGATTGTGCCGGACCTGGGGAATCGTATTCCGATTATCAAGGCGCAGCCATGGCCGGCCTTTCCGCCAGACCTGATGAGCATCGCGCTGGTGATTGCCACGGTGAGCGCGGGCTCCGTGCTGTTTCACGACTGGATGTATGAAAGCCGCTTCTTCTTCACCGACAAGCTGGTGCGGCTGGGCGCGCGCATCACCTTATGCGACCCGCACCGGGTGCTGGTGCAGGGGCCAGCGCAGTTACATGGGGCGGCGCACATCTCCAGCCCGGATATCCGCGCAGGTATGGCGCTGCTGCTGGCCGCGCTGGCCGCAAAAGGCGAAACGCGCATCTCAAATATCCAGCAGATCGACAAGGGCTATGAGCGCGTCGAGGAAAAGCTGAATGCGGTAGGCGCGAATATCGTGCGCATCAACGTGGGGGAGCTGCCTGTGTAGCCTGGTGGCCTGCCACACGCAAGTCACCCGCGCGCCTGGTCAGGCCGATCGCGTCCATGTGTTCCAGCAGCGCGATGGCATATTTGCGCGACGTGCCCAGCAGGTCGCGCACCGTCGCTGTGCTCAGCTCGCCCTGAGCGAAGAGCAGCCGCAGGACCTCTGCCCTGAAGGACTCATAGGCCTGCGTGGCAAAGAGCACTTCTGGCGAAATGCGCGTCACCTCTCCGCGTTCCGTCAGGCCGAGCAGCACGTCTTCGCCAAAGCGCTGCGCACACTCCGTCGGTGATGGTGGCGTAGACGGCGCTTCCAGAAGGGCAGCCATCAGCGCGTCGGCCCGGCCCTGCTGCTCATGTGAAAACTGAATGGTGTGGCTGGCCAGCGCAATCTTCTGTGCGGGTGCGAGCGTGAACAGGTCGAAATGCTCCACGGCCCATAGCAGCACCGCATTGTCGATGCCCAGCGCCTGGCGCAGTTCCTCGCGCGGGATGCTCGCCCGAAGCGGATTCGCCTGGTGAAAGGCAGTGAGCAGCGTGACCATCCGTTCGACAAGCTGGTTGACTGCATTGGCTGACCAGAAACGGTCCCCCGCGATCTGATACACCCGTCCAGCAGACAATGCGGCATCCAGCTCAGCATTCAGCTTGTCCGGCGCGATGCCGAGGCTTTTGCGCAGCGCCTCCAGCGTGACGGGGTGCGTGCCGTTGGTCCCCTCAATCAGACGGGTATTCTCGCTGCCTGTGCGCAAGCTGTCCAACTGCTGAAGTTTGCTCACATCGCCGCGTTTTATTCTGCGTGGGGACTGCGCCTCGTAAAGTATGCCGCCGCCCAGTGTGTATTCGGGAGAGGGCATGCGCAGGACGAAACGGTCCCCAAAAGTGGCAACGATCGGCTGCTCCAGCTCGATCTGCGCCCATGCTTCTGCGTCTGGCTCCAGGCGTTCGCCTTCGACCAGCCGCACCCGCCCCAGCACATCCGCGGCATGATGAAACAGGCGCACCTGCGCGTTGTGACGGATGGGAAACGGGGCATCCGGCAGGCAGCGCAGCCATGCCGTGAGACGGGTGGTCGGGCTGAAGGTGTTCGGCATGCCAATCGTCTGGCCACGACGGAGCTGAGCTTTTTCCACGCCTGTCAGGTTGACCGCGGTGCGCTGGCCTGGAGAGGCGGTCTGCACCGGCTGTCCGTGATGGTGCAGGCCGCGAATGCGCGCCGACAGGCCTTCCGGATACACGGTCACTTGATCGCCAACAGACAGGCTGCCGCCGAGCAGCGTGCCAGTGACCACAGTGCCAAAGCCGGTCAGCGTAAAGACGCGGTCGACCGAAAGCCGGACGGATGCACCCGCCGGGTCAGTCGGCAGCCTGCTGACCAGCGTCATCATCTCCTGATTCAGGTGGTCGATGCCCATGCCCGTTCTTGCAGAAACCGCCACCATCGGCGCATCCTTCAGCGCGGTCCCCGCCAGCCTGTCATGGACTTCAGACATCACCAGCGCGACCATTTCATCATCCACAAGGTCGCATTTGGTGATGACGACAATCCCGTGCTCCACGCCCAGCAGGTCGAGAATGGCCAGGTGCTCCGCCGTTTGCGGCATGACGCCTTCGTCTGCCGCGACGATCAGCAGGGCAGCGTCGATGCCGCCCACGCCAGCCAGCATGTTGCCGATAAAGTCGCGATGGCCGGGCACGTCAATCAGCCCGATATGTTCGCCATCGGGCAGGGACCACAGCGCAAAGCCGAGGTCGATGGTCATGCCGCGTGCTTTTTCCTCGGCCAGGCGATCCGGGTCGGTGCCGGTGAGACGCTGGACAAGGCTGGATTTTCCGTGATCGACGTGACCGGCTGTGGCGACAACGCGCATGGGGGTAGCTCACTGAACTTTTTGTGCGGGAGGCTATGCTGAAAGTCATCCTGCGCCTGCGGAGATGTTCGCAGCGGGCGCAGGATGTGTTGAAAGTCTAGCTGGAGATGCCACCCGGTCGCGGCGTGCCATTCGAGAGTGCGGGCATGGTGCCAGTTGAGCGTGGATTCAAATCACTGCTACTGCCCGATGCGCTGGACGATGCACTGCCCGACAACAGGCCGGGGCTGGATGGCGCAGACAGCGTCGCTGAAGACGCGGTATCGTGGGCCAGCAGCAGCGCTTGATACTTGTCACGGTACATCTGGGCGCGTTCGCGTTCGAGATTCCACATACGGTTCAGGCTGTCCTGAAGGTTGGGCAGCAGGGTTTCGATCTCGTTGATGCGCAGCGTGAACTTGTCGAAATCGCGGTCGTGCGTCTTCCAGATTTCGTCGGTGGACAGGGTGAATGTCTTCCAGCGTTTGGTGTCTTCGTTGCGCCAGTCGTTCCATTCCTGGCGGAAGCGGTCTTCGCTGAGACGCTGCATTTCGGCCACTTCCACGATACGGCGTTCGAGGCGGTCACCGATGCGTTCAAAGTCGTCGACGATGCGCTTCATCTCGCGGTAGATTTCGGCCCATGTCTCGAAGCGCTCCATATTGCGCTTCATGGCCTCGTCAAACTCGGTCGAACGCTTCAGCACTTCGGCAATCTGCTGGTCGCGCTGCTGAAGCATGAGCGTCTGCTGATCGATAAACTGCTGAATCTGCTCACGGCGCTCGCGGTCGCCCGACTGGACTTCCTGCACCTTGCGTTCGTTGCGCAGCGACAGGTCCTCAATGAGCTGCACTTTTGGCTTCACACCCTCGATGCTCTTGCGCACTTCAGGCAGGTCAGATTCCAGCTCTGACAGACGACGCGAGTCTGTGCGGCGCTGCTCTTCGAGGAAGGCCAGGCGGCGGTCCGGCTCTTCCAGCCGCTTGTACAGGTCTTCCACGCGCTGTTGCAGCGACGATACGGTCGTGGACAGGCGATCTTTCTCGACGTTCATCGCCGGAAGCTCGGTTGTTTGCCGCTCCACGCGCGACAGCTTCTCGGTGATTTCGCGCAGGGGGCGGGTAGCAGCCTCGCGCGCCAGCTCGGCGCGGCGTTCAGCCTCGCGCTCTGCATTCAGACGCTTGGTCTCCACGCCTTCAATCAGTTGATTCATCTCGCGGCGCACCTGATCGATCAGGTCGCTGTCCTTGCCGCCAGGGGTGACCTGCCCGCGCAGGCTGGCCTGGTCAGATTCAATGCCGTTCAGGCGGCGCATCAGCGTGTCAATGACATCCTGCTGCTGGGACAGACGTTCCTGAAGGGTCGCAATGACCGATTTGTCCTTGCGCCGTTCCTCGTCCAACCATTCAATCATGCGGATGGTTTGTTGAGTATCCATTCCGTCTGCTCCATACCATCTCCAAATTCTGGGTAGAATTATAACATGCCTTCAGCCGACTAGAAGAAAGAAGACGCAATTGGTAATTTTAACGAGAGAAGCGCTGGCTGCCCGCGAGGCCGCAGCGCTGGCCCCATATGCGGTCGCCAGTATCCGCAGCCAGGGACGCACCTTTCCGGAAACTGAATCTGCCCACCGCACTGCCTTTCAGCGTGACCGCGACCGTATCCTGCATTCGGCAGCGTTTCGACGCCTGGAATACAAGACACAGGTGTTTGTAAACGATGAGGGGGATTACTATCGTACGCGCCTGACGCACACGCTGGAAGTGGCGCAGATTGGCCGCACGATTGCGCGCGCGCTGGCCGCCAACGAAGACCTGGTGGAGGCCATTTGCCTGGCCCACGATCTGGGACATCCGCCGTTTGGCCATGCCGGCGAGGATGCCCTGAACAAGATGATGCAGGGTGTGGGCGGCTTTAATCACAACATGCAGACGTATCGCGTGGTGACGCTGCTAGAGCAGCGCTACTATGGGTTCAGCGGGCTGAATCTCACATTGGATACCCTGCATGGCATTGCCCGCCATGAAACCTCGGTGGATGTGGGCGAACTGGTGGGATTCGACCCGGCGCTGGGCCCCAGCCTGGAAGCGCAGATTGCCGACTTTGCCGACGAACTGGCATACAGCGCGCATGACCTGGATGATGGCATCAACGCCGGGCTGATTACGGTGCCGATGTTGAAGGACCTGCCCGTCTGGCGCGATGTTGTGGCGGCCATCGACTGGAATGAATCCGCGCATGTGACGGAAACGGACCGCCATGTGCTGATTCGCGAGCTGGTGGGCATGTTTGTGACCGATGTGACGCAGGAAACTGACCGACGGATTACCGCCCTTTCGCCTGCGAATGCAGAAGCTGTACAGCGTGCTCCACGGGTTGTGTCGTATACTGAGGCCATGAAGCTGCGCGCGCGGGAATTGAAAGACTTCCTGTTTGAGCACATGTACAGATCGTATCGCGTACTGCGTATGCAGCGCCGGGCCGAACGCTTCGTGGAGCAGATTTTCACCGTGTTTCAGGATGACCCGCGGCAATTGCCCGCAGACTATACGGCCCGTATTGGGGCCGATTCGGTTGAGCGGGTGATCGCTGACTATATTGCCTGTATGACGGATCGCAGTGCCTTGTTAGAATACCGCAGGCTGTTCGATCCCTTGATGAAGCCGTAGTCGAACCCAGGATGAACCATGAGTAGTGAAGTCTTAAACGGACGCTATCGTCTGCTTCAGCAAATCGGTTCTGGTGGCATGGCCGTGATCTATAAGGCGCATGACATGCTGCTGGGGCGCACCGTCGCGGTGAAGGTGCTGCGCAGCAGCCTGACCAAAGACCCCGCCTTTGCCGCCCGTTTCAAGAATGAAGCGCGCAGTGTGGCCAACTTGCAGCATCAGCACATCGTGACCGTGTATGACTTTGGCACGGCCAATGAGATTCAGTTCCTGGTGATGGAGTTCATCGACGGAAACGACCTCAAGAAGATTATCAAGGCTGAGGCCCCGCTGGCGCTTGATCGCGTGCTGGAATTTTCGATTCAGCTGTGCGCAGGGATTGGCTTTGCGCATCGGGCTGGTATTGTGCATGCCGATATCAAGCCGCAGAACGTGCTGGTCACCCGCGACGACACCGTCAAGCTGACGGACTTCGGCATCGCTCAGGCCCTGCACACGGCCCAGTCAGGCGAGCGCCAGGCGGTGGTGTGGGGCAGCCCGCATTATTTCTCGCCGGAACAGGCACGCGGCGAACGTCCGACGACGGCCAGCGACGTGTATTCCATCGGCATCGTGATGTATGAGATGCTGACCGGCAGCACGCCGTTCACCGGAAAAGACCAGCGTGAGCTGGCATTGGCGCACCTGCAGGCGCCCGTGCCCAACGTGGTCGACCTGAATCCAAATGTGCCAATACCTCTGGCGCAGATCATCATGAAGACGATGAATAAAGATCCGCTGCAGCGCTATCGTATGGCGGATTTGTTGGGAAATGTGCTGAAGTCGCTGAAGGATCGTGGGGCAGCCTATACCATCACGCCGCCGCCGATGGCGCCCGCGCCGTCAGCTCCGACGATGCAGAATCCGGCCGCGCAGTACGCGCCCTCGTCGCGCCCGCCTGCCTGGCAGCAGAATCCCTCGGTGCCAGTGCAGCCGCCGACGATGCCGAATCCGGCCCCGCAGCAGCCGCAGTATATGCCTCGGCCAGCCGATCCGGTGCCCACGCAGCGCATGGACCTGGCGCCGCACGCGCCATCGCCTGTGCCAACGCCTTACGGTGCCCCGATGCAGGGTGGCTATGGCGCCCCGATGGCTGGCCCCAGCCGCCAGATGCCGCCGGGCATGGGGCCGTCGGGCTATACCGGGTCGTACCCGTCCCAGCAGATGCCACCGCAGGCGCGTGGTGGGCTGGACATTCCCACCGTTGTGCTGGCGGTGCTGGCCTTTATGTCGGTGGCCTGCCTGATTCCGTTGTATCTGGCGGTATTTCAGGCGCGTTTCTAGTCGATTACTGGCCGGTCATCGAGGGGACGCTCTGAAAGACCTGATAGCGGTCGATATCGATGATGGCCGCGCCGTCGTCTGAGGCGATATAAATCCCGACTGCGCCGTTTGCAAACGTGTCGTCGCTCAGCCGCACAACGCGCGTGTTGTTCACGTAGGCTGTGAACGTGTTGCCGATGACATCGACAGCCAGCAGGTTGGACTCACCACGCGGGTTGATCGCATCGGCTTCGGTCCAGTCCTCGTCCAGCGCACGTAGTTCCACCCATGAGCCGTTGTTCCGCGTCCAGATGCTGAACCGGCCCAGGCCATCCACCGCGAAAACGTTGAAATTGTCGGCATCCTGATAGCGCCACACGATGCCATAGGCGCTTGCCTCGGCACTCTCCGGATCGAGCACCGATTCCATGGTAATCGAGATATTGGTGTAGTCGTTGCCGCCACCGAAAGTGATGGTTTCGGCGCGCTGAGGCCGTTCGTTGATGACGCGATACAGACCGTCGCTGATGGATGTCTCCAGAGCGCCAACATCTCCCACGGGCCAGTAGATGAGCGATTCCTCTCCCGGATTGAAGCGTGTTCTAAAGAAGCCGCTGCTCATGGCGGTTGCTTCTGGCTGTGCGCCAGCACTGTCTGAAGGGGCTGCCGACTGAGGACGCTGAAGCACGAGCAGGCCGATCAGCAGCACCACGATCACACCTACGAGGACAAAAAAGCCGGTCGAGGCGCGCGGATTCTGTTGAATCGTCTGAGAGATAGTGCGAAAGATGCTGGTCTGCTGTGGCCCTGTTAATTGGCCGGTGACGTGGCTGTGCAGGCGTGGCGAGGGCACCACGGTGGTTGGACGTTCAGTCTGCATCGGCAGCGAGAGCATCTCCGCTGTGACCACATCTTCCCGGTAGATACGTTTGAACGCCATATTGAACTCGCGCGCCGTCTGAAACCGTTCATCGGGCATCTTTGCCAGCGCTTTGGACATGAACAGGTCCAGCTTGGCGTTCGGCGTGTTCAGCACCTCCGAGATAACAGGCGGGGGTGTATTGATGTGTTTGAGCATCACCGACAGGCTGCCCTCATCAGGGAAGGGGGTTTTTCCCGCCAGCAGCTCATACAGGATGACGGCCAGCGAATACAGATCGCTGCGCTGATCGCCAGAATCCCCGGCCGCCTGTTCGGGAGACATATACGCGGGTGTGCCGGACGAAATGCCGTCCTGTGTCAGGCGCGTGCTTTGCACCATGCGCGCGATGCCAAAGTCCGTCAGCACGGCATTGCCCCGTTCATCCAGCAGGATATTGCCGGGCTTTACATCGCGGTGCGCCATGCCCCGGTCATGGGCATAGCCCAGCGCGTCGGTCAGGTTGTCGATTAACCGCACGACGCGCTCGTGGGGCAGCTTGCCGCCATCCCGATTGACATCTTCCAGAAGCTGGCGCAGCGTTTGACCGGGGATGTAGGACATCACCATGTAGTAAATCGGCACGCCGTCGAATGGCATGACGTTATAGTCAAAAATGCGCACGATATTGGGATGGTCAAAGGCAGCGACCGTGCGCGCTTCCCGTTCAAAGCGGTCTTTAAAATTCGATTCATCCGCCAGATGTTCGTGCAGAATCTTGATCGCGACAAGGCGTTCGAGCTTGGTGTCCCATGCCTTGTAGACGCGCGCCATACCGCCCGTGCCAACGCGCTCGCGGATTTCGTAACGATCGAGTCGTGAATTAACGAATTCTGCCATGGATGCCTTGGTTTCTAACGAGCGTGAACTACCACTGTAAACTATAACTGCAAAGGTGAAGATTGTCCCATAAAGTTGACCCAGATATCAGGGGTTTTCCAGCCGTGATCGCCATGCACGCTCTGGGGTATTGGGCTATAGTTGTACACAGCTTTGTCATCATTGTCATGAAAAGGGTGTGCCTGTGCCTGCTTCTGGATTAAAGAATGCAAAACGTTTGGGTGGGCTGGCGTTTTGCGTGATCGTATTTGCTCTGCTGGCAGTGGTGCCGGTTTCAGCGCAAAGCCGCACGGTGCAGTGGGATCGCTGGGATGTGGATATCTCAGACGTGGACGTGGTGAACAACTTTTTCACCGTCACCGAAAGCTATGACCTGACCTTCACCGGCACGTTTCGTTTTGGCACTGTCAGCATTCCGCTGAACCGTGTGATCGATATCCGCAACATCATAATCACGCAGGATGGCACTCGCCTTGCGGCGGGAAGCACGTGCGGGTCGTCTTCCGGAAACAGTTCGCCGGGCACATTCTGTACCCGCCGGGCCAATGGCAATCTGGACATCGTCTACGACTTCCGCACACCGATCACCAATGGACGCACGTCGGTCGTGGTGCAGTATGACGTGATTGGTGGTATTCGCATCTACGAGGGGGGCGACCAGATCTGGTGGAATGCCATCCCGAGCGACCATTTCGGCTATCCCATCCTGCAGGCTGAAGTTTCGGTAAAGCTGCCACCCGAGCTGGGGTCGAATTTCGACGATCTGTATGCCGAGGCCTACGGCGTCGCTTCGACGATGAATATCGAGAACAGCACCGTTCGTGCCCGCGCGACGGAGCCACTGCTGGGCGACCAGTATTTCGAGATTCGTGTGGAATTCCCGCACACTGCGGGTGTGCAGCCGCCTCCGTGGCAGTCCGGTGATGATTTTGCCCGCCAGACCGAGCCGTGGATCAATATCGGTGTGCTGGTGCTTGCGGGGGTGATTGGCATTGGCGGGTCACTGGCTGTCGTCACGCGCTACCTGGTCGGCGGGCGTGACCCGGAAATTGGTGTCGCACCGGAATTCCTGACGTCTCCACCGAGCGACCTGCCGCCTGGCGTGGTGGGCGCGCTGGTGGATGAGACGGTTGACATGCGCGACATCATGGCCACCCTGATTGACCTGGCGCGGCGCGGTTATCTGGTGTTCGAGGAGAATCGCACGGCTGGCCTGCTGGGCATCGGCAGCAGTAGCGAATTCACCTTCAAACGCTCGCCACAGCCGCTGAATGACCTGCGCGACTACGAACTGACGCTGATGCAGCGGCTGTTTGGGTCCAGCCTTGAGCGCACGATGGATTCGCTGCGCAACAAGTTCTACACCGCAATTCCGACGCTGAAGAAGCAAATTGATGGGCAGCTGGTGAAGGAAGGCCTGTTGTCCAGCAGTCCTGAGGCTGTGCGTGGGCGCTGGGCGGGCGGCGGGTTTGGCCTGATATTTGTGGCCGGCTTCCTGCTGTTCGCGCCGGCAATTTTCGAGATTGAAACCAATATCCCGCCGCTGCTGGCCGCTATTCCTATCGCCATCGGCTTTGTCGGCATCGTCATGGTGATCTTCTCCTCTGCAATGCCGCGCAAGACGCAGAAGGGCGCCGAGGAAAAGATGAAGTGGCAGGCTTTCGAGCGTTACCTGCGCAACCTGCAAAAGTACGACGGAGTGGGTGTTGCGGCGCAGAAATTCGATGAGTACCTGCCGTATGCGGTGGCGTTTGGCATCGACCGGATGTGGATGCGCCAGTTTGAGCAGTCTCCGATGGTGTTTGTGCCGCTGCCACGCTGGTATTTCCCCACGTACATGGGCGGGCCATACAGCCGCGGCTACCGTGCAGGTACGCCTATTGACGATAATCTGGGCGGCGGTGGTGCGGGTGGCTTTTCGCTGGACAATATGTCTGGCAATATGAGCCAGGGGCTGGAGAATCTGTCGTCTGGCCTGTCGAATATGTTAGAGTCTGCCAATCGGACGATGACCTCTCGTCCATCTTCCAGCAGCAGCGGCGGCCGTGGCGGATTCAGCGGTGGCGGTGGCAGCTTTGGCGGCGGCGGTGGCGGTGGCAGCCGTGGATTCGGCTGATCGTGGCCTGTATTGGAGTGAGTGAACTATGAACAGCCGTTTGGTAGGCATCATTCTGGCGGTTAGCGGCCTGGCATTGGCGCTGCTGGCGGGCATCTGGCTGGCGACGCAGACGAGCTCTGGCGCACTGTCTGCCGGCGGGGCGACGCTGGGCGCTGCGCTGGCTTTTGTGCCGGTTGCCATTCTTGAAGGATTTGGCCTGTATCTGATTGCCAAAGGTGGGCAGGAGCAGCGCCAGACCAGTGAGATGCAGCTTCAGCGCAAACTGCTCGATATCGTGCGCAGTCGCGGGCAGGTCGATGTCGCTGATGCCGCGCTGGAAATCGGGATTCCAGTCTCACGGGTGCAGGATATTGTGCATCAACTGGTGGGCTTGCAGGTCTTCAGCGGATTTGTGAACTGGGACAAGGGCATTCTGTATTCTGAAGATGCCAGCCAGCTGCGTGACATGAAGCAGTGCAAGAATTGCGGGGGCGAGATCACGCTGGCCGGGAAGGGCACTGTGACGTGCCGTTTCTGTGGCACCGAATATTTCCTGACCTGATGCGGATCCCTGCGGGGACAAAAGGAGAACAAGATGTCTGAATTATTTGATCAGATCGTGTCGATGCGCGGTTCGTTTGAGAATCTGCTGGCGCGCATTCCAGGCTTTCGGGGGTACATCGACAAGGCAACCCGTCGCACGTCAGACCGTATGCTGCGTGACCACATCTCAGCGGAACTGACTGCCCGCATCAACCGGATGGCCTCGCTGGAAGTGGAGCTGCTGGAGAACGGCGGCCTGTCGCACATGAGCGCGACGCGCAGCGCGAAGGAAAAGCTGCAGACGTTCCGTGACCGCGTGAAAGCTGCTGCTCCCGGCTATTCCGGCTTTATGGAAGCGGTTAAGGTGGATTCCGAGGCGCTGGAGCGGCTGTATGCGTTTGACGAAGCGCAGATTCGCTATGCCAGCCAGATCGATGAACTGCTGAATAACCTGGAAGCGGCGATTTCCAGTGGGGACGGGGTGGCTGAAGCGGTGCGTGCGCTGGATGGACTAGCGCGTGAGGCGAACGAGGCCTTTTCGCTGCGCGAGGATGTGCTGACGAATCTGAGCAAGTCGCTGGAATAACTTTCGGGAAGTCGTGAACTGCGCGTTAAGGAGAAAGCCAAATGCCAAGAATTATCGATGTCATTGACCATACCGTCGTTGCGGATGATGAGCTTGTCTATCGTGTGCCGCAGGAAGGCGGCGGTGACTTCCGCATGGGGTCGCAGTGCATCGTCAATGAGAGCCAGGCCGCGGTATTTGTGCGCAGCGGTGAGGCGCTGGACGCACTGAAGCCTGGTCGTCACACGCTTTCGACGGCCAACCTGCCGCTCATTTCCGGCCTGATCGGGCTGGCGACCAGCGGCCGCACGCCGTTCACCGCCGACGTGTATTATGTCAACCTGAAAGACATGCCGGCTGTGCCCTGGGGCACCAATCCGCCGATTCTGCTGGAGACGCCCGGCCGCGGCGTGGGCGTGGTGCTGCTGATTACGCACGGCGTCATCGATATCGGCATCGATGACCCGGTGCGCTTCGTGAAGCAGTACGGCGTAGGCAAGCCGGTGCTGCGCCTGCGTGACATCAAGGATCGCATTCAGGCCATGCTGATTGGCGAAATCAGCGACCTGCTGTCGAACTCTGGCGCGCAGAGTGTGCCCGATGCCAACAAGCTACTGAGCGACCTGGAAGGCGCTGCGCTGGCGAAGCTGAACGACAAGTTCGCTGCGTTGGGCATGCGCATCAAGGCGTTTGAGTCGAATCCGTTCACGGCGAAGGAAGTGTCGCTGGATGAACTGCGCAATTATGTCACCCTGGAGACGTATGAGCGCCTGCAGCGCCTGAATATCGCGCAGAAGGCCGCCGAGAATACAGGGGCTGGCGGTGCGCTGGCCAGTGCCGGTGTCGGCTTTGGTGTGGGCCAGCAGATGGGCGCCACCATGAACCCGGATGTGGCTGAAATGCAGCGTCAGATGGCCCAGCAGCAGCAGATGATGCAGCAAATGATGATGAATATGATGAATCAGCAGGCACAGGCTGGACAGCCTGCCGCAGCGCCGAGTGCGCCAGCGCCGGCAGCTCCCGCCGCTGCGCCGAATCCGCAGACGAAGGCCGAAGTCCAGGTACTCCTCGATCAGCTGGATGCCAAGCTGGTTTCTGGTGAGATCTCAGAAGCGGTGTACAACAGGCTGGTGGAAAAGTGGACGGCGCGCATGAATGAACTGACGAGCTAATTCGCCAGCTGCATCACATGAGACGGATCAAACAAACGGGGCTCCCTTAAACGGAGTCCCGTTTGTGTTATGGCGTGAAGTCAATGGTGGTTAATGGATGGGCATCCGCGCCCTCGGTAGTCAGGCGCTCGCCCGTCTCGGTATCATACAGGCCGACCACGATCTGATAGGTCCCGGATGGAAGCGCCGCGCTTGGAATCTCGAACACCTGGTAGAACAGGCCGGCGTCCTCCCATGCGGTCGACAGCAACCTGCCGTCCGCTGGCGGGCCGTCATCCTGCGCCCACAGCGGCGTTCCGGTGGCGGGGTTGGTGCTTCCGGTGAGATGGGCGAAATAGGTCAGCGGGCGCTGGGTGTTCAGAAGTGGCTGCCACACGGATACGATTGTGTAGAACGGATCGCTGGCTGTGGGAGGGGTGATGTCGTATTCCATGAGCGCGACGACATTTCCAAAACTGGCCAGCGGCAGAGTTTGTGCATCCACAGAGAGCAGCGGGGCATACATGCGCGCAGGCTGGCCGGCGATCTGGCGCGTCCACAACAATGCGGCGGACTCAGACAGGAAAGCGTCTGGCACTGCCGCATTGGGCCAGTCAGGATTGGCGCTGGTCACCAGCAGCAGACGCTGATGGTCAGCCAGACGATCCGCCAGAATCGCGGTGATTTCGTCTGCGGGCTGGCGCGGGTTGGCAGGCAGATACAGCTCTTCGTGGCGGCTTTGCTGTTCGTTCAGATAGAAGCTGAGTGCGACATCGGCCGAGCTGTTGACGATGACGATATCCTCTCCGGGCAGGGTCGCCAGGGTGCTGGAAAGTTCTCTCCAAAGGGGAGACTTCGTGTAGTCAAGATAATAAACAAAGAGTGATACGCAGACGAAGCCCATGTAACTTGCCGCTGTTAATACACCGAGCGCCCGCACGACGCCACGCTTATTCCACAGCCAGGAGACCACCACAATCACGCACAGCATCAAAAATGGGACTGCGGCCAGGATATAGCGCGGCACGAATACGTTGATACGGGTGGAGACGATGCCCAGCAGTGCCGCGGGAATCACGATGCTTGCCGTGAGCAGAAGGGCGTTGCGCCAGTTGCTGCGCCAGAGCAGCCCCAATCCGCCAACGGTTGCCGCAAGCGCGAACAAGGTGGCGAGGAGGCTGAGTGAAGCCGGCAGCGTATTGCCGAACAGCAGCTCTGGCAGGAACCAGGTGATATAGCGCACGGGATCGAGCTGGCCGGCTGTGCCGCCGTATCCACCGCCGGTTAGCAGGTCCGGCTGAAGGAACCAGACTGCCAGTAACACGCCAAGGATGATCTGCGCAGAAAACCAGCGCCGCCAGACCTGCCACTGTCTCCAGAAGGCAAAGACGACATGCACATTCAGTGCAGCGACGAAGAACAGCTCAAGGTAGTACAGATAACAGGCTGCGGCTGCGGCGATGATATACATGATGAAGTCAATGCGGTTGCCGCGCTGTATCAGGCGGAGCGCCAGCCACAGGCTGAGCAGTGAGGCCGCCGACCACAGGCTGTAATTGCGCGCATCCTGCGCGTGCCACAAGATGTGTGGGGCCGCTGCGACCATCACCGCCAGTGCCAGGCCAGCACGAGCGCCCATGATGCGTTTGCCCACGCCGTAGGCCGCCGCGATGCCGATCGTGTTCAGCAGGGCGGGCAGGAAGCGCACGATGTTCTCCTGCGTCCCCATAATCTGGCCGTATACGAAATAGGTGGCATAGGCCAGCGGCGGCTGTGGATCAATCGTGCGGATTTCAGCCAAAGTCTGAGAGAGTGGCTCACGCATCCAGTGCATGACTGTGAAGGTTTCATCACCCCGCAGGGACATTTCATTCAGTTGAAACAGCCGGAGCGCGAATCCGAACAGGACGGCCAGCACAAGCAGCGCCAGCCGTCCGCGGGGGGATGCTGTGAGCGCGCTAAACTTTGAGGTTGTTTTCTTCGAACGCATCAATTTGTTCTTGCGTCAGGGTGGGGCGCTTTTCTTTGGTGATGTCGCGGAAATAGGACTTCAGCGTCGGCTCATTTTTGGAGTCGGCGTACAGCACCGGTACTTCAGGGTTGGTTACTTCAAGCTGCACGCGCGGATCCACGAAGATGACCAGCGGCTGCACGGGGACATCGGGTGCGATGGGGGCCAGCAGTGATTTCACATGCGCGGCAGCACGCTCTGCTTCAGCGGTCGGGTCGCCCATGGCGTCCATCCTAAAGACGCTGAGGATGCGCCCCATGGCAGACTTGTTGGTGGTCCACTTGCGCCCATCCACCGAATAGCTGCCATCCTGAAAGCGCGTGATGATGGCGAACACACCGAGTGGCGAGATGATGACGTGACGCGCCGGGAAGTGAAAATAGTTGTACAGCACGGCCTTGTTGCCCAGGCCTTTTGCGCCCGCCTCGATGACATTTTCAGGGCGTGGCTGGCGCACCCACAGGTTCGACATGCGGATGGCGAAGATCATGACGATGTAGGCGATGGGCAGTACCATGAACGGCAGCACCACGCTGAGGAGTACGTCTCCAGTGGCGGGCGTCATAGTCTGCTGATTAAGCAGGAAGATACCCGCCAGGGGCACGATGAAGCTGGCAAAGAACCCGTACTGCGCGATGCTTTTGTTGCGCCGCGCAATCTTTGCATTGGTGACTGTACGCATGAACCTGAAACCCAATCCTGCCGTGTTAGCCGGCTACGAAGTAAGAGACATTGCCACCATGACGGACTTCAGCGCAGATGAGATCGCCAAAACGCTGCGTCGGCAGGATGACCCAGCGGCGCGGGAAGCCGTATGCCAGGCCAAACAGCGCCGTATTCAGGTCTTCAGCCGCCGGGCGCACGCAGTGTGTCACCGCGATATCCAGGCGTGACGTGACCTGCACACCGTTCGCGCGCCAGATTTGGATGTCGTACAGATTGCCACGACGTACCAGACCCTGTGGCACTGCTGGAGACTGCCACGCGATGACTTCGCGGCAGTGCAGATTGACCGTGTCGCGCAGGGAGGTGACCTCATCGGCTGTGTCGTAGAGCAGGGCGCCAGAGATGCAGTCCGGATAGGCTCGCAGTGATGCTGCGCTGGCATTTGGATCACCGGCGGTCTGCTGGGGCAGCGGTGTACTGACTGCGCCGGGCGTAGACACCGTTGTCGTCGTGCCTGCGCCGGTCACCAGCTCCAGATTGATGCGTGCCTTGCCATTCAGGTTGATGCCCACAGGGGCAGATCCATCGGCCGGGCCAAGCACGCCCGCGGATGACAGATTAGCGACATCAAAACGCCCGCCTGGCGTCCATGCCCAGTAGGTGAGCACAGAGGAGCCGGATGTGTCGGCCAGGAATCGGAAATCGACCGGCAGATAAAAGCCGACCCAGACGGCCGGCGCAGTGATCGTCACAGCCGGGCTGAAATTCACAGCAAATGTGCCGTTGGCGGTGATATCAACCTGGGTGCGGCCTGCGACCGTCGCGTCTGCCGGGGAACCGCCATTGGCATCCTGGTAGATGACGACATCGATTAACTGGCCGGGAACCGGCCTGTCTACGCCAATGGTCACACGGTCAATGGTTGCGGGCAGCGTCACACCAAATGAGGTCAGGTCAAACCCGTTCATGACCAGTGACGGCTCACCCGTGATAAACCAGACATCGTTCTGGTCATTGCCATTGACGGACAGCGTGCGGTCACCGGCAAAAGCTACCATCGGGACGAGCAGCACGCAGAAAAGTGCAAATGCGAGAAACTTTCGTTTCATTGTCTATACTCCTGTGTCGGCAACCTGCCTAACACTGGGGTATTTTAGGTACAATACGCGGCACGGTCAACAAGCAGATCAGGACTTGTGGACATTCGCAGGGTAACAGGTGGGGAATTGGCCCCTCTGGAGGAAGTAGATTGAGCGAATTTGTGGTGCTGGCTGTGGTGATGGTGCTTGCACTGGGTGCCTATTGGTCCCTGGTCATCTTTCCGCGACAGCGTGAATTTTCCAAACAGCAGCGTTACGTGCGCGAACTGCATAAGGGCGATGAGATGATCACCTATGGGGGCATGATCGGGAAGGTTATCGAGATCGATGCGGACGCTGGTATCGCCTATCTGGAGATTGCCGACGGTGTTATTATTCGCGTTGTTACTGCCTCCCTTGTGCGTCCGTATGACCCAGAAGAGTTGGCTGAGGCGGCTCGTCGGGCGTTAGGGACTGTGCCTGATCAGCAGCAGCAGAATTAATCCCGCGGCGTAAGCTCCCATGGGAGCGATGCGGTGTATCCGAATTGCGATAGCGAGCGATGATGCGCAAACTTGTATTTCGTTTTGTCCTGATTTTACTGCTGGGCATATTTTGCCTGTGGGTATCGCTGCCAGAGACCACCGGCTTTGAGATTGACGTTACCGGCAGTGCTGAACCCGAATTTACGCTGAATGTCACTCAAAGCCTTGGCCTCGACCTGGTGGGCGGGCTGCGCGTGCTGCTGGTGGCCGAGCTGCCAACGGATGCGTTTACACCGCAGGAACTGCAGCAGGCTGCAAATAATGTGTCGCGCCGCGTCAATGGCCTCGGCGTCACCGAGGCGACGGTGCAGGTGCAGGGCAATAACCGCATTCTGGTGGAACTTCCAGGCATCACCGATCAGGCGCAGGCCGTGAATACGATCCAGCAGACAGCGCTGCTGGAATTCGTGAATTTTTCGGGCCTGGGCGGACAGGCGCAGACACTTGAAGGCCAGCAGGTGATCACGACACAGCAGGTGGCCATTCAGAACCAGCGCATTCAGGCGCAATCCGATAATCCGGATGCGGATTCGGAGGCACCGCCTGCGCTGCAAGGCGCTGTCAATCCGCTGACGGGGCTGCCATTTGAGACAGTCATGGATGGCTCTGGCCTGCAGGCGGCCACCGCCCAGTTTGAAAACAATGGCTGGTTCATCAGCTTTGAACTGACGCCAGAGGGGGCCGCGATTTTTGGGCCGTACACGGCAGCCAACGTGAATCAGCCGATGGCGATTGTGCTGGACGGCGTAGTGCTGTCCTCGCCGGTCATCCGGGCCCAGTTAACCACTGGCGGCGTCATTGAAGGCGATTTTACCGAGGCTGAAGCGCGACAACTGGCCCTGCAACTGCGCAGCGGTGCGCTGCCCATTCCGCTTCGTGTCGACTCGGCTGACGTGGTCGGCGCGACGCTTGGCCAGGAGTCCGTCAGCCTGAGCATCCGCGCCGGCGTAATCGGCGTGGCGATCGTGCTCATGTTCATGCTGATCTACTATCGCGTGCCTGGTGTGGCGGCGGATGGCGCGCTGATCATGTTCATCCTGCTCAACCTGGCGCTGTTCAAGCTGATTCCGCTGACGCTGACGCTGCCTGCCATAACAGGCTTCCTCATCAGCATCGGCACTGCTGTGGACGGCAATATCCTGATTTTCGAGCGTATCAAGGAAGAACTGCGCGCTGGCAAGCGGCTGAGCGAGGCCGTCGAAGCTGGTTTTGACCGCGCCTGGAATTCCATCCGCGACTCGAATTTCTCGACGATTCTGATTTGCGCGATTTTGTTTCTGTTTGGTCAGACACCCGGCGCGAGCGTCGTGAGTGGCTTCGCCATCACGCTGGCGCTGGGATTGCTGGTCAATCTGTTCACGGCAGTATTTGTGACGGGCACAATCCTGCGCCTGCTGGTGAAGCTGGGCGAGAAGTCATTGCAGACGCGCAACTGGCTGATGGGGGCATAGGAAAGCACGATGTTTATTTATCGCTTTGTACAGCTCAGGCGTGTCTACTTCATCGTCTCCGCCGTGGTGATTGGCATTGGACTGCTGTCCATGGGCTATTCACTCGTCACACGAGGCTCGGTGTTTCCGCTGGGTATCGACTTCGTCGGGGGCACCATCTTTGAAATTCGTTTTGAATCCGACGGGATGACGGAATCCGGCCTGCGTGATGTGTTTGCGGCCGAAGGCATCACCAGCCTGAGCATTCAGCGCATCGGCCCCCCGGAAGAGTATCGCTGGTCCGTGCGGTCTGGTTTTCAGTCGGTGCAGACCATCGAGAGCATTCTGGACGATCTGGATGCGATCGTGCCGATTGATCGCGAGCGTTCGCGGACAGAAACCATCTCTGCGTCAGTGGGGGCCGAAGCCTCGCGTGCGGCCGTGATCGCGGTGTTCGTGGCCACGCTGGTCGTGACGGGCTTCATCGTCGTCGCGTTCCGCTCTGTGCCGAATGCCGTGCGCTACGGCGTGTGCGCGATTCTGGCGATGTTCCATGACGTGCTGATCGTGTGTGGTTTCGCCTCGGTATTTGGCTTACTGCTGGGCTGGGAAGTGGACGCGCTGTTTCTGACGGCGGTGCTGACGGTGGTCGGCTTTTCGGTACAGGATACGATCGTGATGTTCGACCGTATCCGCGAGAATATTCCGAAGTTCCTCGGTGAGCCGTATGATGCCATCGTCAACCGCAGCGTGCTCGAGACCATGCACCGCTCTCTGGCGACGCAGCTGAATGCATTTTTCATCATGATCGCTATTCTGCTGTTCGGCGGCGAGTCCATCAAGCAGTTCATCGCTATTCTGTTCATCGGCTTGCTGACGGGCACGTACTCCTCCCTGTTCATCGCGGTGCCCCTGCTGGCGTCGTGGGAGAAGGGCGAGCTGCCTCTGATCAGCCGCAAGCGTCCGGCTGTGCCTGTGGTGCAGCCCAGCGAAACGTAAGGGGCACCCATGCGCGCTTTTTTACTTCATGCCGGTCATTCCAGCCTCTCCGTCGTCCCTGATCCGGCACCGTCTCAGAACGAGGCGCTGCTTCAGATCCGGCTGGCAGGTATCTGTAATACGGACCTGGAAATCCTGAAAGGATATAAGGGATTCTCAGGCATTCTGGGCCACGAGTTTGTAGCGACTGTCGAGTCATGTGCTGTTGACCCGTCCATTGAAGGCAAGCGGGTGGTCGGCGAGATTAATGTGTCCTGCCATCACTGCGACATGTGCCTGCGCGGGATCCCTTCACAGTGCCGCTATCGCAGTGCGGTGGGCATTACCGGGCATGATGGCGCATTTGCCGACCGCATGACGCTGGTCCGTGAGAACCTGCATGTCGTGCCGGACACTATCGACGATGAACATGCAGTCTTTGTAGAGCCGCTGGCTGCGGCCCTGAGCATCTGCAATCTGGCGCATATTCGTCCCTCGGACCGCGTGCTGCTGATTGGTGCCGGCAAGCTGGGGCTGTTGTGTGCGCAGGTGCTGCGCCTGACCGGCGCGGATGTGCGCGTGATCGCACGCCGCAGTCGGCCCCTGGAACTGCTGAAGCGATGGGGTATTCCGGTCGTTGCAGCGGAGGAAATTGCTGCGGCCTCGTTTGATGTGGTGGTGGACTGCACGGGTAACGCTCAAGGCTTTGAAGCCGCGCTCACGTATGTCAGGCCGCGCGGGACGATTGTGCTCAAGAGCACGTATGAGGGCACGCCCGCGGCTGATTTGTCTCGCATTGCTGTGAGTGAGATTCGGGTGGTGGGCAGCCGGTGTGGGCCCTTTGACGCCGCGCTGCGTGTGCTGGAGAATCGTCTGGTGGATGTGACCTCAATGATCGAGGCCAGCTACCCGCTCAGCGATATGACGCATGCGATCGCGCATGCCGGGCAGCCCGGCGTGCTGAAGGTGCTGGTGCGGCCGGACTAGCTGCTGGTGACGAGTGGCAGGGTGAGATAGAACGTCGATCCCTGTCCCACTTCGCTGTCCAGCCAGATTTCGCCGCCGTGACCCTGTACGATCTGCTTGGCGATGGCCAGGCCAAGGCCGGTGCCAGCGGTGAAGCCGGATGTGTCTGATCCCCGAAAGAACTTCTGAAACATCGATCGCTGATTTTCTTTGGATATGCCATAGCCGGTGTCGCTGACGGCGACTGCCAGCATGGGTGGATTCGCTTTGGCGCGGTGCAGATACGTCGAAATCAGCACGGACCCGCCTTCACGGTTGTATTTGACCGCATTGGTGAGCAGGTTAAGCAGCACCTGTTTCAGCTTGCCGCGATCGCCCATCACCATATGGTCGTCGCTCTGAATCTGGACGCTGATGCCGCGCGTGACGGCCTGGCTGTCGATGATATCGACGCATTCATGGATCAGCCGTGTAATTTCAAAATCGCTCATTTCCAGCCTTGCGCGGCCCGATTCCAGCCGTGCAAGGTCCAGGAATTCGCTTGTGAGACGGATCAGGCGCTCAGTTTCCCCCTGCATGGTGGAGACGATATAACCATGCTTCTCCGGGGGCAGGTCTGGCCGAACCAGCAGCGCCGTGCTCGTCTTGAGGGCCATCAGCGGCGTGCGCAGCTCGTGCACCATCTCTGACATGAAGTCACTTTGCTGGAACAGCTTGGCATTTTCGATGGCGATGGCGGCCTGTCCTGCGAGGATAGTCAGTGTCTTGATGTCTTCACTGTTGAAACGTTCTTCGCCGTTTTTGTTAACGGATTCCAGCGCACCAATGACGCGACTGCGTGCTTTCATCGGCACCGCCAGAATGTTGCGCGTGCGGAATTCCAGTTCCTCGTCAACGTTCTTGAAGAAGCTGGGTTCGCGATCGACATCCTGAATGACACGCGCCTCACCATGGCTGACGACCCAGCCCGCGATGCTGCCTTCTATCGGGACGATGATGCGTTCCAGCTCGGTGGCAGACAGGTTGGATGCCTGCTCAAAGCGCAGCTCACCGGTGGCTTCATCCAGCAGCAGAATGGACGCACCCTCGCTGTTCGTGAGCTCGGTGGCGGCGGATACGATGTGGCGCAGCAGGGTAGCCAGATCCAGGGTTGAATTCAGCTGCTGGCTAATCTCAATGATGCGCTCGTATCGCGCCAACTGCTTCTGCATGGCATCCGAGGAAACGCTCATATACACTCCGAAGAAAGTCGGTGTCTGTCGGCAAAATACGCTGTCCCAAACTCGGTTGCTGTGTGTTTACAGTGCGTTTGGGACAGCGTTACTCCTAGCGGCCCGGATGCTCGTCGTTCCGAATGCGCGTGGCAATTTCGTCTGCAAGCTTGATCATCTGCGATGACGCGATAGCCGTAGGCTGGTACATCACAATCGGCACCTGGGACTGCTGCGCATGCAGCGCCAGCTCTGATGCCAGCGCGATGATGGCCCGAATTTCGCGGCCGATTGTCTGTTCAATATCATTCCATGTGGGCGGATTGCTGGACGCAGCACGGCTTACCACGACAACATGCGTTTTGGTGCTGTCTGGACGAGCGCTGTCGAGCTCCTGCAGCAGTTCGCGCGCCATAGAGAGCGTGACCGAGAGCGGATCGACTACAATGACCAGATGGTCAATTTCGCCCTGCAGGCGACCGGCAACCGGGGACATGCCTGCGCCCAGATCGATGACGATCGGCTTGCCCATGCTGCGAAGCGCCTTGAGGACAGTTGCCGGGGCTTCCGGCGCAAAATTCTGGCCCGCCTCGCGTGGGCGGGGAGAGCTGAGCAGGGTGCGCAGGCCAGAGGTGTGCACGGCCAGCTCCGACTCGATCAGCTTCGGTCGAATTTCGTCCAGCGGCTTGCTGAGCACGCTCATCATGCCGGTGGAACGCCCCAGGCCGAGGAACAGCCCGGTGCTGCCGACCCCTGGACGAAAGTCAGCCAGGATGGGGTTGTCGCCTGCCATGTGACGCGCAGCCGCGATATTCATCGCAAGTGTGCTGGTGCCGACGCCGCCTTTTGCGCCCAGCACGCCGATCGTTGCACCCCGCGCGCCAGACCCAACGCCACCTTTAACCGGCGGGGTGACATTGCGCGCAAGCATCGCCTTCACGCGTGAGGCCAGCTCGGCCGGATGGGTGGGCTTGGTCAGATAATCATCGGCGCCCGCCTCAAACCCTGCGACCTTATCGTCGATCAGCGTTTTGGCGGTAAACATGATGATCGGAATACCTTTGGTATCCGGGTTTTTGCGAAGCCGACGACATACCTCAAGACCGCTCATGTCAGGCATCATGACATCAAGGATAATGAGATCAGGACGTTCAGTCGAAGCTTTTGCGAGCGCCTGGCTTCCGGCGCTGGCGGCTGAGACTTCATAGCCGTTGCGCTGGAGCATCAGCCCGATGAGCTTGAGACTATCCAGATCGTCGTCCACAACTAAGATTTTTTCAGCCATTGTGCCGCCAGTGAGCGTTAGTCCAGTCCAATGCTTATGTTATAGCATATTTCGTCGTGTATAGCACATGAGGTAGCCGTACCTGTGCAGTGTTGCCGGGTTAGGCCTGTCAGCGATATAATTCAGGAATTATTGAATGCATTTCTTCATGAAGGTGCTGCCTGATCGCATGATTCCACAGGAAGACGCGCCGCTGCTGGTTCAAAATCTGATGGCTCTTTCAGAAGATGGCATGCTCATCTTCGATGATGCGCTGCGTCTGATCGAGAGCAATGCCCGTGCCAGCCAGATGCTGCTGCTGGATGATGCCTCTGGCAGCCTGCTGGATTCGCTGGTGGAACTGATTCTGGAAGGCACGCTGACCTGTGAGCTGAGCCTGCCGGGAAATATCATCGTGCGAATGAGCGCCCATGAGCCGGGCGCGCAGCGTAAATACTGGATGGTGATTCTGCGCGACCTGACCGAGTCGCGCGCGATGCAGCGCAAAGAACTCGACGCGATCAGCGTGTTTCTGCATGATATCCGTTCGCCACTGAGCGCGGCCACGGGCTATCTGGGGTTGATGGAGCAGGGCGGGGAAACACTGTCCCCGGTGCAGCGGGAATATGCTGATCTGATTCTGACCAGCCTGCGGAATATCGCCAGCCAGGTCGAGAATGTGAATGACGCCGGGCGCTATGAGCCCGAAACCGGCACCTATGAAGTGCAGTATGAGCTGATTGACCTGAACGATATGGTTTCGAGGGCTGTCCGCGATGCGGTGATTCCGCCCGACAAGCGCACACTGAAGATCACAGTGGAGTGCGCGGATAACGTGCCCCTGATTACCGGTGACCGGCATATGCTGGAACGGGCGATTGTGAATCTGATTGACAATGCCATCAAGTACACGTTTGGCGATGGCAGCATTCACATCTCGCTGATGATGAGCGAGGGCCAGGTCGTCTTTACTGTGCGTGACAGCGGCATCGGCATTCGTCCTGAAGATCAGGAACGGCTGTTTCAGCGGCATTCGCGTTTGTTGAATCCGCGCGCCAAACATGTGCGCGGCAGCGGCCTGGGCCTGTATATCGTGCGCCTGGTTGCCCAGCAGCACGGCGGACAGGTGTCCGTCTCCAGCGAGGAAAATAAGGGTAGCGCCTTTGTGATGCGACTTCCTGTTCGCGCCGAAGTCGGCGGCCTAGCGTAAGGCGTGGTTTTCACCCGTTTATGACCATTCATCGTTTAACCGAAGATGTCGTTGTCAAAATTGCCGCCGGCGAGGTTATCGAACGCCCTGCATCGGTGATTAAAGAGCTGGTCGAGAACTCGCTCGATGCTGGCGCGCGCTTCATCCGTGTGAGCGTGGTTGGGGATGGCCGACAGCGCATCGAGATTGCGGACGACGGGCAGGGCATCCCTGCGGACGAAGTCGATCTCGCTTTTGCGCGCCATGCCACCAGCAAGCTGACGAATGCGGACGACTTGTTTGACCTGCATACGCTGGGCTTTCGCGGGGAAGCGCTGGCCAGCATCTCGGCAGTCAGCCGTGTGACGCTGACGACCCGCGCCGCCGCGGAAACGCAGGGCACCCATATGCGCATTGAAGGCGGCGTTGAGACGGTGCGGCGGGCTGTCGGTGTGCCCCAGGGCACGCATATCATCGTCGAGAACCTGTTCTTCAATACACCCGCGCGCCTGAAATTCCTGAAAGGCGAGCAGGCCGAGAAACGCCAGATATCGCTGCTGATAACCCGCTATGCAATGGCTTATCCACAGGTGAAGTTCGTGCTGGAGCAGGACGGCCGCGAGAATTTCCGCTCCAATGGCACCGGCAGGCTGATCGATGTGCTGGTGAGCGCGATGGGCCTGGAGAATATCCGCCAGCTGATTGAAATCGATGACGCCCACGGGCCTGTTCGGGTGGTGGGCTATGTTTCGACTCCCAGCCTGCATCGCAATGACCGCAGCCGCATCACGCTGTTCGTGAACGGCCGCTGGGTGCAGGATACCTCGCTGACGTTTGCGATTGTGCAGGCGTACCACACGATGTTGATGACGGGTCGCTATCCGATTGCTGTGCTGATGGTGGATGTGCCTCCGGCAGATGTCGATGTGAATGTGCATCCGACTAAGGCCGAGGTGCGGTTCCGCGAGCCGGATCATGTGTTTTCGGCGGTGCAGCGTGCTGTGCGTCAGGCGTTAATTGCCGCTAACGGCTCATCACCCGTCCGTGCCATGAGCGCGAGCGAGGACAGCGGTCGTCCGTGGCCGACAGAATCGTTCTCGCGGCAAAGCGCGCTGGGCTTTGACGTGACCGACGCCGGTCAGCATGCGCGCCACGCGGACCTGCGGCCGGGTGCTGATGCTTCGTCGGTTATCGGCTACCATCACGCCGGGCAGGACAGTGAGCCGGTGGATCGCCCGCGTACGCTGCCGCTGCTGCGGATTATCGGGCAGGTGGGCGCCAGCTATATCGTGGCGGAAGGCCCGGCGGGCATGTATCTGATTGACCAGCACGCGGCCCATGAGCGCGTGATGTATGAGGCCTACTGGGCCGCGTATCAGCGCAGCGAGACCATCACCCAGCTTGCGCTTGAGGCGCAGTCATTCACACTCTCGCCGGATGATGCACGCTTGCTGGATGCCAATCTGGAAGTCCTCTCAGCGCTGGGTTTTGTGGTCGAGGAATTTGGCCCGAATGCCTACACCGTGCGCGCTGTGCCGGCTATTCTGGCTGATGAAGAGCCTGCCAGCGTCATCAGTCAGATTCTGGGCGATCTGGCGCAGGGATTACAACCTGGCCAGCGCGCCGCTGAAGACAAGATCATCAAGCGGGTGTGCAAGCGTGCGTCGGTGAAGGCCGGGCAGATCCTCAGCCTGGATCAGATGCAGTCTATTCTGCGCCAGCTGGAGCGATGCGAACAACCGCTGACCTGCCCACACGGCAGGCCAACGATGATTCACCTCAGCGGGGACCAGCTTGCCCGTGAATTTGGCCGCCTGGGGTCGTGACTAACGGCTTTGCCACTGGAATACATTCCACGGGGCTTCGCCGCTGATCAGGCGATACGCGCCCTGGTCGTTTGGTGTGCCGATGCTCACGCGCCAGCGGATGGTGTGTGCCTGTCCATCAGTGGGCAGCATGTCACGCGGCAGCTCATACGATGTGCTGCGCGTCACTCCGGTATGCGTCGTGCCCGCGGTCGTATCCTCAATCTGCACCACATACACCTGCTCGTCCTGGAGCATGCCGACGCTCAGCCACTGAAGCTGGAAGGTGCGGGCCGATGCAGCCGCATTTTCAGGCGGGAAAACTGCCTGCGGTGGCGGGAAGGTGGGCGTCGATGTGGGCGTCTCGCTGCCGGAGAACGTCGGTGAAAGCGTGGGCGTGGGTGTCAGCGCCGGCACGTTGACCGACTGGCCGACAATGAGCGATACATTGCAATCTGGCCCGCCAATCGGGTTGGTGAAGTCGCAGCCGAAGAAAGCAATGTCGGGATTGAGGGTGGCCATCACACCCAATGTGGTCGAGTTGCTGCCTGCCACGCCGAGGATGGTTTCGCCTTCGCTGATGACGTAGGTCACCACCAGATTGGTGTAATCAATGGCGGGTTGGGTCGGAGGCAGCACACGCAACGTCGCCTCGAAGCCCTCTGGAGTGGGCGTGAGGGTCTGGCGCGGAATCAGAATGGTTGATCCCGGCGGCGGCAGGAGGTCGATGCTGGAGATCTGCGGATTTAACTGCAGGATCTCGTTCAGCACGTTGGTGTCGCGGTAATTAAACGGCGCCTGCCGGATGATATACAGCAGCGTGTCACCTTGCTGAATGACATATTCGAACGGTCCGGGGGTGCTGGACGGCGTCAGTGTTTGCGTCGGCGGCCCCGGCGTCCAGGTAGGGGAGGGGCTTTCGATCTGCGCAGGCGGGCGCGTGTTGGTCGCAGGCGCGGGTGTAGCTGTCGTGACCGCCAGCGTCAGGCTGGCCTCTAGTGTTGGCGTGGCATCCGTCGGTGGCGTCGGGCTGGCCGGGCGTGGTGCCAGCTCACAGGCTGCCAGCAGCAGCGCAGCGCCCAGGGCAAAAACAGTCAGGTGTGAGCTGCGCAGGATTGAGTGCCTCATGGGGCGCCTCCGCGGGATTCCCAGGTAAAAAGCCTCGGCTCGGTTGGATACAGCACGTTGTTGGGATTGCTTTCGGTGACGACGCCAACGGTCCATTCAAAGTCATGGCGGCGGTCGTCGGTGCCCTGCCACGCCTCTGGAATGATGAAGAATTGCTCGGTGGTCAGCTCGCGGTATTCGACCCCGCTCGTCAGGTCGCGCACGGTAATCTGATAGCTTTCTCCTATGCCCAGCACTCCGGATGTGACCCAGCGGAGCGTGATGATATCGGCCACGCCAAACAGCGAACGATTATTCGGGCTCATCAGCGCAGGGGCATTGAAAGTGGCTGTGGCGGTGGGGGTGGCTGTTTCGCTGCCTGAGGGCGTGGGCGACAGGGTGGGCGTCGGTGTGGGCGCTGGCACACGGAACATCTGGCCAGGCTGCAAGAGCACGGTGCATGACGGGCCGCCTGTATCTTCAGAGAAGTCGCATTGCGAGAAGGGAATTTCCGGGTTGATCTGCGACAGCACTTCGGCGGATGTGTTGTATTGATACATGATCCCGACCATGCTGTCATTCGGCTGAACCACGTACCACATCAGGCCGGGAAGCAGCGTCGCCGTGGGGAACAGTGTGGGTGCCGTGGTGACCAGGCTCTCCGGCGCAGATGCAAGCTGCACCGATGTGTCCGCCCCAGACGATGCGCCGCTGGTGGCAACGGCTTCGGGGGGAGGCCCACCTTCAGGGGTGGGCCACGGGATCGTTAATGACTGCCCTGCCTGCAGCATATCAGCGGAGTCCATGTTGTTGAGCTGTAAGATCAGCGGGATGACATCCAGACTGCGATGTCCGCAGCCATATGCCAGCGATGTCAGATCATCGCCTGCCTGCACGGTTACTTCACAGGGTCCGGGCGTCGGTGACAACGTTGGCGTGGGCGGTGCAGGCGTCACCGTCGACAAAACCAGCTCCGGGCGCTGGGTATTGGTGGCGATCAGGATCGGCTGCGAGGATGCCAGCGGGTTGGGTGTGACGGACAGCGTGCTTGCCCGTGCTGCGGTCTCGGCGGATTGGGTTTCGCCCTCGGATTGGGTGCGCTGAGAGAGCAGCACGGGGATGAAGATCAGCACGCCGCAGGTCAGCAGCAGGCCTGTGACCAGCCCGACAAACCAGACGGTTTCACGACCTGTGCGGCGCGATCCTTCCAGCAGGTCGGTTTCCCCGTATTCGTCCGGGCCCATATGGCGGGATGCTGCACGCGCCGCTTTCGATGCAAGCGGTACGCCGGCCAGCGATGTGCCACATGTGACGCAGACCTGCGCATTCGGATGCGCTGTTGTTCCACAAATGGGACAGATTTTCTCTGCCAAAGGCACTTACCCGTTAGGACGTCAACAGGCGGTCATTATAGACCGTGCAGGCAAGATTACGAGGGCGGATGCAGGAAGTAGTATACTAGTCGCATGGTTGTGGCCGGATCGACAGGGGTAGCGTATAGATGGAGACCAGGAAGAAACTGCTGCAGTATCATGTGTTCAGGCTGAAAGATCGCAACCCGGGCGTGCAGCTTGAGGCCATTCGTGAGCTGGCAGAGCTGGGTGACCCGGAAGCATTAGACCCGCTGCGCGTCGTGTTTCAGTCTGATGCGCCGGTGGAAGTGCGCAAGGCAGCACAGGCTGCGGCTGTGAAGATTGTTGAGAAAAATAAGCCCTGATGTGACAGCCTCTGGTACCGCAGCAACCGGATGCGATACAGACATCCGGTTGCTGTGATTTATTCATTCAGACGGTGCTGCCCGCGTCACCCGCAAAGCGAGGCGATGCGCGCCCTGAGCTGTTCGCTGCTGGCGGTCAGGTCAGCCAGCTTCTGGCGCTCACGCTCGACCACATCGGGGCGTGCGCGGCTGATAAACTGTTCGTTTGACAGCATCGTCTCGGTGCGGCGGGCGGCTTCTTCGGTCTTTTCCAGTTCCTTGCCCAGGCGTTCGCATTCTGCGGCCGCGTCCACGAAGTCAGCCAAAGGCAAAGACAGCGTGATATCCCCGAAAATGACCGACGCGGCCTGTTCCGGCGCCGCTGCATCCACAGACAGGTCACCCACGTTACACAGACGCGCAAACAGATAGCCATAACGCCCCAGCAGCGCCCTAGAATCATCACCCGCTGTGGCGATCACACTGATCTTGCGCGAGGGCTCCACTTTGTATTCTTCCCGTGTGTTGCGCACGCCGCGGATCAGCTCGATCAGGGTGGTCATCTGGCGCTCGGCTTCATCATCGAAGTACGACTCGTCGGCGGTGGGCCACTGCGAACGAATCAGTGGCGTTTTGTTTTCGCCGGGCAGATAGCTCCACGCTTCTTCTGTCACGAACGGCATGTACGGGTGCATCAGCCTGAGCGAGGTCTCCAGCACGTGCACGAGCACGGCGCGCGCGGCCGACTTTTCTTCGTCGCTGCCCTGATACAGGGGCTGCTTGCTCATCTCGATATACCAGTCGGCAAATTCACCCCAGATGAAGTCGTCAATCTGGCGGCCGGCCTCGCCATACTGATGCGCGTCGAAGGTGCGCTGCACCGACTGCACCAGCCTGTTCAGTCGGCTCATGATCCAGCGCGAGGGCAGGTCAAGCTGCGCGCGTGCGGGCACTGCCGTCAGCGGGGCATCGCCCAGCGCGGCGGTGACGAAATTGGTCATCTGCCAGATTTTGTTCACGAAGCGCCAGTTGCGCTCCACACGGGCCTCGTCCAGATTGATATCGTTGCCGGGCGTGCTGCCGGTGACCAGCGCCAGGCGCAGCGGGTCCGCGCCATACTTGTCGATCAGGATGAGCGGATCGATCACGTTGCCCAGCGTCTTGCTGATCTTGCGGCCGAATTTGTCGCGCACCAGGCCATGCAGATACACCGTTTTGAACGGCGCTTCGTCGGTGAACCACAGGCCGAGCATAATCATGCGCGCCACCCAGAAGAACAGGATGTCGTAGCCGGTTTCCATCACGTGGGTGGGATAGAAGCGGCCCAGGTCAGCCGTTTGCTCGGGCCAGCCCAGTGTGCTGAAAGGCCACAGGCCGCTGCTGAACCAGGTATCGAGCACGTCTTCGCCTTCGGTCCAGCCGTCACCCTCAGGCGCAGACCGGCCGACGAACATACTGCCGTCTTCCCTGTACCACACGGGGATGCGATGTCCCCACCAGAGCTGGCGGCTGATGCACCAGTCCTGGATATTCTCCAGCCAGTTGAAGTAAATCTTCTCGAAGCGTTCTGGCACAATCATGATGCGGCCATCACGCACCGCGGCAATGGCTTTTTCAGCCAGCGGCTGAATCTTCACGTACCACTGCGTGCTCAGCATCGGCTCGATCACTTCTCCGCCGCGCTGGCTGCGGGGCACCACCATCCGGTGCGGACGCACCTCGATGGTCATGCCGGCTGCGGCCATGTCCGCCCACAGCTTCTCTCTGCAGGCGAAACGGTCCATGCCTGCATAGTCGCCGCCGTTGGTGTTGATGGTGGCGTCTTTGTTCATGATGTTGATGATGGCCAGATTGTGGCGCTGGGCCAGCTCATAGTCGTTAAAGTCGTGGCCAGGCGTCACTTTCAGCGCGCCGGTGCCAAACTCGCGGTCGACGTACTCATCGGCGATGATCGGGATGGCGCGGTTGAGCATGGGCACGAGCGCCTTGCGCCCGATGAATTCGGCATAGCGCGGGTCCTCCGGATGCACAGCCACGGCAGTGTCGCCCAGGATCGTCTCCGGACGGGTGGTGGCCACGGGCAGCGATCCGCCGCCTTCCACCGGATAATGGAACAGGTACAGCTTGCCGTCTTCTTCCTCGCGCTCCACCTCAAGGTCCGACACGGCAGTCTGCAAGCCGGGGCTCCAGTTCACCAGGCGCGGCCCACGGTAAATCAGGCCCTGTTCGTACAGCCTGATGAACACGTCCTGCACGGCATTGGACAGACCTTCATCCATCGTGAAGCGCTCGCGGTCCCAGTCGCAGCTTGCGCCGAGTCGGCGCAGCTGGCGGATAATCGTTCCGCCATACAGGTCTTTCCATTCCCACACGCGTTTCACGAAGGCATCACGGCCGATGGCCTGGCGACTGGTGCCTTCATCGCGGAGCAGCTTTTCCACCTGAAGCTGGGTCGCTATGCCGGCATGGTCGGTGCCGGGCACCCACAGGGCGGCTTTTCCGCGCATGCGTTCGTAACGAATCATCAGGTCTTCCAGGGTGGAGAACAGCGCGTGGCCGATGTGCAGGGCCCCGGTCACGTTCGGCGGCGGCATACTGATCACGAACGGCTCGGCATCGGCTGGCGCGGACTCAGGCTTGAACCAGCCGTTGTCCTGCCACCAGGCGTAAATGCGGGCTTCGGCTTCTGCGAAGTCGAAATTCTTGGGCATCTGTTTCGTCATATTGAACCTTCTTTACCTTCCCGTGTGCTTCGCCCACAGCGGCGAGCGTTTTGCAGAATCTGAGCGTTTGGCCACCAGCACGCGTTCCGAGCGGTCTGGCGTATCGGTAACTTCTTCAAAGCCGGCTTCCAGCAGCACTACCTTTACCTCGTCGGTCGAGAGCGGCCGGTAAACGACCTGGCGTCTGAGGGTCGTGTAGTCGGGGTCTTTCCCGCTGACGATGTACAGGTTTTGTGTGGCGATGACGGGCGGACCGTCGTTCCATTCCCACAGGTCAAAGGTGATGAATTCGCTGTCATCGTCGTCCTGATGATTCAGGCCGGGGATGAAGCGCGGACGATCCTGCATGAAGGCGCCAAAATCACGCATGCCGATGATGAGCGTGCCGCCTGGCCTGAGCAGCTCATGAAACGTCGCGATAGCCAGCTCGATTTCGCTGTCCTCCAGCAGGTGGGGCAGGGAGTTGCCTTTGGTGACGATGGCGTCAAACGGCCCCTTCACGTGGTTCATCAGGGTCTGAAATGATGCCTGCACGAAGCTGAGCTTGTCACTGCTGACATTGTTTTTCGCAGCAATCGAACGTGCTTTGGCCAACATGCCCATGCTCGGGTCGGCTGCGGTCACGCGGTAGCCCAGGGTTGCCAGAGGGATAGCCTGCGCACCCGCCCCACAGGACGCATCCAGCACCCGTTCTACGCCGCGATTTCGGAATACAGAACGCAGCCCGAGGCCCTCGCGCTCCATCTGTACCGTGTAGTCTCTGTAGAACATCGGATAGTACTGAGCTATGGCGTCGTAGAAGCTGTTGGTGTCATTCAGGCGCTGCATGCACGCTTCCTTTCCCGTAAAACAAACAGCCCTCTCTCATCAACAAGGACGAAAGAGGGCTGATCTTCGCGGTACCACCTTGATTCCCCGGCAGGTTACACTGCCGAGGCACTCATCTGCACGATAACGGGTGCACCCGCTGCCTCTTACTATGAGTTCTGAGGCAGGGCTCACGGGGGACTTTCAGCACAGCCTGTGTGAGTGGGCTTTCAGCCAATGGCCCACACTCTCTGACACCAGATCGATGCCTACTTTACCCGATCACAGCCGATAGATATGAGGTTGTTATCTGCGAGTATAGTCCACAATCCAAAATGGCGTCAATCCCCGTACACGCCAGGATCGGACGACGACGAGGTGGCCATTTGATGCATCTTCAGCAGGCTGCGCACGCGATCCGCGACCATTTCGATGGCCACCAGGTTGTGTCCGCCTTCGGGAATGATCACGTCGGCATAGCGTTTGCTTGGCTCAACGAAGTCGAGATGCATGGGCCGGACGGTGGCCAGATACTGGCTGATGACCGACTCTGGCGTGCGGCCGCGTTCGCCAATATCGCGCTTCAGACGGCGAATGAAGCGCAGGTCCGCGTCGGCATCCACAAAGATCTTGACATCAAACAGCGGACGCAGGGTGGGCTCTGCCAGCACAAGAATGCCTTCCACCAGGATGATCGGGTGCGGCTCGACATGCTGGCTGTGCTGTGTGCGCACGTATTTCGAGAAGTCATAGACAGGAATATCGACCGATGTCCAGTTTTGCAGCTGCTGGATATGGTCGCGCATGAGCGGCGTTTCCAGCGCATCAGGGTGATCGAAATTCAGGATATTGCGATCCATGACAGGAATCTGGGGCAGGTCTTTGTAGTAGGCGTCATGGGGGATGTAGGCGATGTGATCGCTGCCCACACGCTCGACAATGGCCGAGGAAATCGATGTCTTGCCGGAACCGGTGCCGCCCGCAACAGCAATCGTGACTGGCCGAGGAATCATGAGGACAGCCTCCACAAAAGAAAAGCCCGCGAGAAATTCTGGCGGGCGATTGTCAGAGCCACCTTTCGGATTTGAACCGAAAACCTAACGCTTACGAAGCGTTTGCTCTACCGTTGAGCTAAGGTGGCATTTCCAGAAGTATAGCAAATATCGCCTCTGGCTGACAAGAGTAAACTTCCCGTGAGGGGATAAAGCCGCGACAGGCTGTGACGACTAGTGACGAAAGTGCCGCACGCCGGTGAAAATCATGACAATGCCCGCCTCGTTGGCCGCGCGAATGACCTCGGCATCCCGGATGGAGCCCCCTGGCTGGATCACGGCGGTGATGCCCGCCTCTGCCGCCACCTGCAAGCCGTCTGCGAAGGGGAAGAAGGCGTCGGAAGCGAGCACAGAGCCGCGCGATTTTTCCCCTGCTTTGGCCACGGCAATCTTCACAGCGTCCACCCGGCTGGGCAGACCGCCGCCCACGCCGACCGTGCACTGCTCCTGTGCCAGCACGATGGCGTTCGACTTGACATGCTGCACGACTTTCCAGGCAAATTTGAGCCGCTCGATAATTTCAGGGGTTGCCTGTTTTTCAGTGACGGTCTGAAACTGGGTGAAGTCTGGATCGCCCAGGTCCATCTGCTGCACGAGGAAGCCCTGGTGCACGCTGCGAATTTCCCATTCGGAGCCATCTACCTGCCACGGCACCTTGAGCAGGCGACAGGTTTTGCGGGTCTGTGCGAGCATTTCTACTGCTTCAGGAGAGAAATCTGGTGCTGCGATGGCTTCCACAAACAGGCTGCCGAGCACAGTGACAAAGTCTCCGTCGACGGGCCGATTGACCGCAACCACGCCGCCGAAGGCCGAGACCGGGTCTGACGCCAGCGCGGCGGGAAAGGCATCTGCAACCGAGGCGGCAGTCGCCACACCGCACGGGTTCATGTGCTTGACGATCACCACTGCTGGCGTGCCGAATGAACAGGCGGCACGCCAGGCTGCGTCCAGGTCCATAATATTGTTGTACGAAAGCTGTTTGCCGCCGAGCACTGTGCCGCCCAGCGGACCGTGGCCTGTGCCACGCGCATAGTAGCCCGCGATCTGATGCGGATTTTCACCGTAACGCAGGGTGTCGACGCGGGTGAGACCAATGGACAGGCGCTCTGGCAGGGTGTCCTGATGTGTGGTTGCCGAGACGCCTCTTTCAAGATAGGCGTGAATGGCCGTGTCATAGTCGCGGGTGTGTGCGAATGCCTTGACCGCCAGCTCGCGATGCATGGCCAGATCGTGCGAGGCGCCACCTTCCAGCGCTGCCGCGACGCGCGGATAGTCCGCCGGGTCGCACACGACCGTCGTGCGCATGAAGTTTTTGGCGGCGGCGCGCAGCAGCGTCACGCCGCCGATATCAATCTGCTCGATGGCATCCTGAAGTGATGTGCCCGGTACGGCTACAGTCTGCTGAAACGGGTAGAGATTGCAGACCACCAGCGTGATGGGCGCGAAGCCGTGCGCTTGCAGCTCGGCATTATCGTCGGCGTGGTCGCGCGCGAGGATCGCCCCGAAAATGGCCGGATGCAGTGTCTTGACGCGGCCGCCCAGCATTTCTGGCGAGCCAGTGACCTGTTCCACGCTGGTCACAGGCAGTTTCGCATCACGCAGCGCCCGCTCTGTGCCACCGCTGGCCACCAGGTCCCAGCCAAGCGTGACGAGTCGCTCTGCAAATTCGATCAGGCCGGTCTTGTCATACACACTGAGCAGCGCACGGGGCATTGTTATCTTCCTTCTGGAAACTTATGGGGCAGGTAATTATTATGGCTTAAGTTGGCGCGGAATCGCCCAGCGTCGTCCGAACATGCCGGGCAAAATCTGCTGCGCGCGCCGGTGCGTCGCCAACGTGGGCGGTCGCGTCCATCAAGTCGCTCAGTTCCTGAGCAGACAGATACCGGAGCAAGGCTGGATGGGTGGTCACCAGGCTGATCAGCGGGTTAGGCTTGCCCTCCATGACGGCGTCCCATGCTTCCATGCTGACTTCGCGCAGGATTTCATGCATGGCCTGGCGATCAGCGCCAGCGCGACCGAGGCGCATGAGGACGCGTTCAGTCGCGGAGAAGACGCCAAATTTGTCCAGATTGGCCGCGATGGCTGTCTCGTTGACGGAGAAAGACGCCAGGATGCGCGAAAGCGTGATGAGCATCTCTTCGACCGCCAGAAACGCGACAGGCAGAATCTCGCGCCGGTTGGCCGAATCATCGAGTGTGCGCTCCAGCAAAGAATGAGCGGCATTTTGCCACGCTGTGTCGGGCAGTCCGGCGACAAAGCGCCCTAGGCTGTCGATTTTCTCGGCATTGATCGGATTGCGCTTGAATGGCATGGCCGAAGACCCGACCTGCTTTTTCTGGAAGCCCTCGTGCCATTCGCCAAACATGGGTGACTGCAAAATGCGCAGGTCGAAGGCGAACTTGTAAATACTGCCGGCCAGCCCGGCCAGCGTCGTCAGGATGCGATAGTCCTGCTTGCGCGGGTAGGTCTGATGGGTGATGGGGTAGGCGGGCAGGTCGAGCTGGGCCATGACGCGCGTCTCAAAGTCGGCGGCTGTCATCTGCGTGCCGATCAGCAGCTCGGTATAGCTGGCACCCGTCCCCACGGCGCCTTTCAGTCCTTTGCCACGGATACGCCCGATTTCTGCGTGGCAGGCCTGGTAATCTTCCAGCATGTCCTGGGCATACAAAGCCAGGCGATAGCCCACAGTCGTGGGTTCCGCCGGCTGAAGGTGCGTGAAGGCCATCGCGGGATGTGTGCTGAACGACTCAATCAGGTCAGCCAGCCTGAGCAGCACCGCATGCAGGCGACGCGTGATGATGCGCATGCTGTCACGCAGGCGCAGGGCGTCGGCGTTATCTTCGATGTCAGCGCTGGTGGCACCCAGGTGGATGATCGCGCCACCGATTACACACTGCTCGGCATAGGCTTTGACCTCCGCCATCAGGTCGTGGTGAATCTCCGCTTCGATTTCCAGCGCACGCGCCACATCGACGCTGTCGATATGCGCGGCCAGGTCATCTGCTTCCGCCGGTTTCACGAGTCCTGCCTCAGCCTGCACCCGCGCAATCGCTGTCCAGATCTGCCGCCACAACCGGCGTTTATGCTGTTCGCTCCAGAGCGCGCGTAATTCTTCGCTGCCGTAGCGCCACGAAAAGGGCGACTGGAAGCGGTCATGCTGCATCATGTGGCCTCAGAGGGTGTATGCTGACGCGAATAATGGGAGTATAGCCAGTCGCGGGGGAATTTTCACCACCGGAAGATTGACTTGTGAGATGGGCAGGTTGGTCGGTACAATAGGGGCCATGGTGATTTGTAGGAGATTCCGCGCATGACACGCGAAGCGCTGCTCAAGAAACGTGACCTTCATGTTAAACAGCATTTGGAGCAGTATGCCCCATTGTGGTTGGTCAACAATCAGATTCTCGAAGTGGACGAAGCGGTGATTTTCAACGTGGTGTTTCAGCACCCTGAATACGGCTACGTAAACCGCCGCTATAAGTACGACGGTTTCAATAACGTGCTGTACCACAAGGGGCAGGTCGTCATTACCGAGGAAACTGCTTTGCAGGTGATGGAATCGGAGCCCTATATCACGGTGTCCGTGTCTGATATTCCGAACGCTTACGGCGGCTGATCGCTTAAGTCATTTCAGTGGTCAAACAGAACGGGCCATCCCACGCAGGAAGGCCCGTTCTGTTTATGTTCAGTCAGGTTTGCGCGCCAGCAGCATAAAGACACGCGTGTCCACCGCACCCATGCGGTACTTGTAGCTTTCGTTTCCGCGTAGGAAATCGTACACGAGGTGTCCCGTTTCTATGGCGTGGCGAATATTGTACGTGAGCAGCACAATGCCGGTGCTGAGGTGCGGGGCGTGGTCCAGGCTGAGGCCGGAGTTGTAGACCAGCACATGCCCGTTATAGTCGAAATCGCAATAACAGGCGGCATGGTGGCCGTCGACCTTGAGGAAGGTCAAACGCAGCCAGCCGCAGGCAAAAGTGACATGCAGGATGTCGCGGAAGAAACGGTTGTTGCGCGGGTCCGCCAGGAATTCCGCCTTGCTGGGCTGGCTGGACGCCATCAGGCGGAAGAATGTCTCGATTTCCTGCTCAAAATTGTGGGATGAATCGACTGTGTAGTACTCGACTTCGCCTTCGTTTTCTGCGCGCCGCATCTTGCGCCGCAGTTCGTGACGCTGCTTTTTATCCAGACTTTCCAGATATCCCTCGAAGCTGTCGGGCAGCCGGATGATGGGGCAGACTTCCTGGAGCACCAGTTTGGCATCCATGCCAGCCTGGCGCAGATGATCCGGAAATGTGGCGTATGTCTGCGAATCTTCGGGGACATTACACAGGTTCATGCGGTCAAAGTGCGCTGTGTTCTGCGCGACGTAGTCAGCCAGCGCCTGCTGGATGGCATCGACATGATCCTGCTCCGCAATAATGTCCATGTAATCGGTGACATCCACGCAGCCGATAGTGCGCACCACGCGCTCACCATCGGGCTTGATCTGGATAAACCAGGGCGCAATGCCGACCAGTCTGTCATCATCTGCGTGAACCGCCAGCACCCACAGGTCGCCGGCCTCATACGCATGCCACCACGTAGACTGCCATTCCCAGGTCAGGAAGATCAGATTTGCCGCGCTGCGCTCTAGCAGCGAATTCCACTCTGGCCGCAGCGCCTCAAACAGCGTCGCCTGTGTGTGTGCAACAACTTTCACCCGTGCCGTCCTTGCCTGCGTATTTGTGTAGGGGATTAACGAATTGAGTATGCCATGCGCATGTGAGTGCGGCATGAAAAGGCCGCCTGCGCTGATGCACAGACGGCCTCGTGTGCCTGAATTCTTACACCAGAAACCGGACTGACTAGGCGGTGACGGCTTTCTGGGCCTTGTTCTGCTTGTATTCGTAGGCCAGCGACAGCTCGGTGTCGACGTCAAAGACGTGGATGTTGTCCATGTTGAAGGCCAGGCCGAGGCGGTGACCGATGGCCGCACTGGTGCGCGGGTCGGTGCGGGCCACGAACGTCTTGCCGTTTTCTTCCAGATACAGAATCATTTCGTTACCCATCTGCTCGACGACGTCGACATTGGCTTCGATCATCGAGGGGGTAATGCCGCCGGGCAGATACGACTGGTCATGGATGTCTTCAGGGCGGATGCCGAAGGTGACGCGCTTGCCAATATGGCTCTTGAACGGCTCAGCGATTGCGGCCGGGATCGGCAGCATATGGCCGACGATTTCGAGGGAGATGCGACCACCGTCCTGCTGGACAACCTTGGCATCGAAGAAGTTCATCGACGGGCTGCCGATGAATCCGGCCACGAACAGGTTGCGCGGGTTGTGGTACAGGTTGAAGGGGGTGTCGATCTGCTGCAGCTCACCGGCACTCATGACGGCGATGCGGGTGCCCATCGTCATGGCTTCTACCTGGTCGTGCGTCACATAGACGAACGTGGTGCCCAGGCGCTGATGCAGCTTGCTGATGAACGAACGGGCTTCCACGCGCAGCTTGGCGTCCAGGTTCGACAGCGGCTCGTCCATGAGGAATACGGCCGGGTCGCGCACGATGGCGCGGCCTACTGCGACGCGCTGGCGCTGACCACCCGAAAGCTGACGGGGGCGGCGGTCCAGCAGGTGCGAAATGCCCAGGTTTTCGGCAGCTTCACGTACGCGCTGCTCGATGACCTGCTTCGGGGTCTTGCGCAAACGCAGGCCGAATGCCATATTATCGAACACGGTCATGTGCGGGTAGAGCGCGTAGCTCTGGAACACCATGGCGATGTCGCGGTCTTTCGGGGCGACGTTGTTGACGACGCGGTCACCGATCCAGATTTCACCGTCGGAAATTTCTTCCAGACCAGCGAGCATACGCAGGGTTGTTGATTTGCCACAGCCGGAAGGCCCTACAAGCACCAAAAATTCTTTATCAGCGACTTCAATATTAAGATCTTTAACCGCGACCGTATTTCCGGCGTAGCGCTTCCAAACATGCTTAAAAGAGATGCTTGCCACGACAATAACCTCCCGTTAGAAAATAGTGGATATACCCACTCTATACACATATTGTGGAAAATGTACAAACTTGTTGCAGGCGCAAATGAGTGCCTGTCTACACGTGATTATAGTATCCCGAACTGGAATTGCAAGTATTCTCAGGATGAATAATGAGAAATGTTAACGCAGAAATCATCGCCGTTGGAACCGAGATCCTTTTAGGGGAAATCACTGATACCAATTCGGTCTGGTTGGCCCGCCAGCTTCGTGACCTGGGGATCAATCTGTACTTCATGACCTCTGTCGGGGATAACACCGGCCGGATTGCAGACGCCGTCCGCATTGCGCTATCGAGGGCGGACCTGGTCATTATGTGTGGTGGGCTGGGGCCAACCGTGGACGATATGACGCGCGACGGCGTGGCCCTGGCGACGGATCGTCCGCTGGAATTTCAGCAGCATCTGCTGGACAGCATCGCTGCGCGCTTCGAGGGCTTTCGCTCGCGCATGACCGAGAATAACCGGCGCCAGGCGTTTGTGCCGCAGGATGCCCTTATCGTCGAAAATCCGGTTGGCACCGCGCCCAGCTTCATTGTTGAGATTGCCGACGGCGACAAAGTGGTGCTGGCATTGCCTGGTGTGCCACGCGAGATGAAATTCCTGTTCAGCGAGAAAATCATCCCATATCTGCGCGAGAAGTTCCAGCTGGGTGGTACCGTCATTCGGGCGCTGGTACTGAAGGCGGCGGGCATCGGCGAGAGCATGCTTGATGATGCACTTGGCAAGGATTTGTTAGAAGGTTCTAACCCAACGATTGGGCTGGCCGCACACAGCGGTCAGGTAGATATTCGAATTACGGCCAAGGCAGACACGCGTGACCTGGCGGATGCGATGATCGCCACAACCGAGACGCTCGTGCGCCAGCGGGTGGGCGAGCACATCTTCGGCACAAATGAGGATGCGCTGGAAGATGCTGTGCTGACGCTGTTGCGCGCGCAGGGGCTGAAACTTCACATTATCGAGACGGGCGTGCCGCCGCTGGTGAGCGGTCGCCTGAAGGCGGCAGTGGAGGCGGGTGATGTCACCGTCGTGACCCGTCCGTCTCCGGAAGTGCTGGCAGACGGGATGCGTATCCGCGATGCCGTGGAGCAGGCGGCCAGCCAGGCCGCGCAGCCGGGCACGTCGGTCATCGCAGTGACGAGCACCGATGCCAGCGGTGAGGATCATTCCGATGCCGATGAGCTGAGCGCGCTGGCGGTGGTGCTGGGCGAAAGTGTGGTCTCGCGCAGTTATGGCTTTTCGGGCGCAAGCGATATGGCGCGCCAGTTTATGGGCACCTGGTCATTGTCGATGCTGTGGCGCTTGCTGAAGAATAATCATGCCTGAGCTGAGAGAAGGCGCCTTTTCGCGCAGGCTGGCCGCCGCATCAGCGCGTTGCGGAACACTGGCGTTGCTGGAGCTTCGGCCAACAATTCCGATGATGCCGCTGCCCATTGCCCGGTTCGATGATCCGTTTCTGCCGTTTGGGAAAGCGGTCATTAATGTGACGCACCCGTTCGTGTGCGGCTATGTGTTTGATTTGGCGGCGTATTTTGCGCTGGGCGCGGCGGGCATTGTCGCGCTGGAGCGCTCAATCGCCTATGCACGCGGCTTTGAAGCGGTCGTCGCGATTCTGCATGTGCCGTTTGCCAGCGGCGCCTATGCAATCGCGTGCGGCCCGCTGGCGCTGAATGTAGATGCCGTGACGGTCACACCAGAGTGTGATGATGCCGCATTCTTAGCGTCAGGCGTGCATCCGCTGCATGTGCAGGACACCGAAACCGGTTTCCCCGGCCTGATGACTGACAGCAGGACCTACACGTTGATCAGACCGGAGGATTATCGTGCTGCCGTGGGCGATGATTTTGAGCCAGTCCTGCGCGACATTGTACGCCAGATGGCTCAGCAGTCCGCCTAGCGTTTCTTTCTGGGCATGCTGCGGTCGCTGATCCATTGTGCGTATGGGGCCATCGTCAGGCGCGCCAGGTCCAGCAGCACAGAGTCATAATTGACGCGCCAGCCGGCATAATCGCGCCAGGCTTGCTCGAGGTCGGGTTTGAGGGGCACATTTGCAGCGCGCAGTTCTTCCACGACTGCAAGGAATTCCTCTTTCGTGATGCTGATGGGATCGGTTGGTTTGGGATCCGGGTTATAGGCAAAACCGAAATAATCTGCGATCTGGCGCAGCGCCAGAAACCCCGCCCGGATGGTCAGGTCTGCCTGCGGCTCATGCGGGATATCGAGTACGGCATTGGCCAGCGAAGCGGTATCGAGGATAGCGCCTGCGGAGGTGATCCACGACCGATTCCCATTGGGCGACCGAAAAAAGACGAGCGGCATGAAGGTGGTATGACTTTCCTCAAGATCGACAAACCATAGTTCCCAATTGCGCCACAACTCGGTCAACCGTTCCAGACCACTGATGTCATGCAGGCGCACGATGAGGGTAACCGGGCTGGGCGGGCTGCCCGCGCGCACATCCAGCAGATTGACCAGTGTTTCCCGTTTGGCAAAGGCGCTGTACATGGTGGGCAGGTATGCGATGAGCAGGGCGATGAGAATCATGCCCAGCCCGGCTTCCGTAAACTCAATGACCAGGAGCTGCGTGCGCGCATCCATCGCAAAGCCGAGTGTGAACAGTGACGAGCCGCTGATGCGAAAAGCATCGAGGATGGTTCCGACGCCGACCGACCAGTAGATGAGCGTGTAGCCGAGCACGACCAGCGTCAGCCAGGCGACTGGCAGTGCCAGCAGCGCAACAGGCGCATATAGAGCCATGTGCTGGTCGCGCTGCTCATACGTCGTCATTTTTCGCTGGCGCAGGTCAAACAGCCATCGTATGCCTGAAAAGACCGCATTGGTGATGCGGGTGTTGACGCTGCGTGGCAGCACGAAGGTCTTGATGGCCGACAGCACCGTGCCATAGACGATCCAGGCCCCGACCAGGAAAACGGCAACACGGGCGATTCCGTCAAGGAATTGCGGCAATCTTCAGCACCTCTCCGAGCGCGGAATAGAACGCATCCAGATCCGCCTGGGTGTTATAGGCCTGCACCGAAATGCGAATGATCGGCATGTTATTCCACAGGAATACGGGTATCTCGATCCGGTACTTGTCGTAGAGCAGCGTTTTGACCGCCGCGACATCGCACGGGGGCAGGGGACAGGCTACCATCTGACCGTACCAGTCTGGTGGCGCCAGCGGTGCCTGCCCGCCAATCTGGCTGATGCGCTCGCGTGCCTGGAGGATCATTTCATGGCAGCGCGCGGCGTGCGTATCCCAATCATGTGCCTGAAGCCATGCCAGGGCGTCTGGTGTGGCCAGATAGGCCGAAGGGTCACGCGTGGGCTGGCGCTCGTGCTGCACCGTAAACGCGGGGTCCCCGTAGCCCCAGCTAATCGTCAGCGGGGTGAGCAGATGCTGTTTGTCTGGACGCGCATACAGGAACGCGCTCGACTTGGGGGCACACATCCATTTGTGGAAGTTGCCCGTGTAGAAATCGGGATCCAGGGCGGTGAGATCCAGCGGGATGTGTGATGGCACATGGGCGCCATCGATGACGGTCAGGATGCCGGCGGCGCGTGCGCGCTGAATCAGTCTCGCGATCGGGAAGATCAGCCCGGTGGCAGATGTGATATGGCTGATGAAGATGACTTTGGTGCGCGGCGTCACGCCCGCCCAAAATTCTTTAATGAATGCGTCCTCGCTGAGGATGGGCACGCTGATCGGTTGCAGAATATAGCTGGCACCCGCCTGATTGCAGACATGCGTCCAGGTGAAGCTGCATGCGCCATATTCATGATCGGTAGCCAGGACTTCGTCCCCTGGCTGCAGCTTGAGCGAACGCGCGACCACATTGACACCCGCGGTAGCATTTGAAACAAAAACGCACGCATCGTGCGGCGCGTTGATATAGCGGGCGAGGGGGGCCATGGCCTCACGCAGCAGGCCTTCCAGCCGACGTCCGATAAACTCGACAGGCTGAAATTCCAGCTCACGCTGCCAGCGCTGATAGACAGCGAATACGTCGGCGGGGCAGGCGCCAAATGAGCCGTGGTTCAGAAAATTGACGGACGGGTCGAGCAGAAAGTGTTCTCTCACAAAAGTCTTCCTTCAGGGAGCAAAGCGGCCAGGCGCAAACATGGAGATATCAAAGCGGGTTTGTTCTCCGAAGGCTATATCCACCAGGGCCTGACCAATGATATTGCTGAATTTGAAGCCGTGGCCGGAGCAGGCAGCGCCCACGACAAGATTCGCATAGTCATGATGAGACCCAAGTATGAAATGTTCATCTGGCGTCATCGTATACAGGCAAACGCGCGAAGACTGATGGGCAGTTACCGGCTGAGCCAGATAACGAGACGCAAATTCCACCATCTGGGCTGCAACACCACGGTCTACGTCACGTTCAGCCACATGCGGATCAAAGTCTGGACCGCCATGGAGCGCGATCTTGAAGCCGGAACCATTCACACTGGGCAGTCCATAAGGCATAAAGGGGAAACCGTAGTCCTGCGTCAGATGGGCGATAAAGACAGGACACTGCCCGACCTGATAGGGCCGCATATCCGCCAGTTCATAGTAGTTTTCCTGGCAGGCGACGGGTCTCAGCGGCTGTTCAAAATCCAACGGCGCAAGCAGGTCATTGGCCCATGCGCCGGCGGCTATGATCACCCGATCTGCGGTGAATATTTCCTGTTCGGTATGGACCTGCCAGCTCGCCCCGGCCACCTGAAGCCGCTGGACGCGGACATTTGCCATGAGCACAGCGCCGTGCTGACGTGCCAGATGCAGATGCGCCAGCACGCAGCGCGATGCGGCCAGCAGGCTGGCATCTGCCTGATAGAGCACCGCGAAGGCGTCATCGAAACGGAACTGCGGGAACCATTTGGCTGCTTCTTTGGTATCCAGCAGCTCGAACGGGATGTCCTGTTTGGTCAGGCTGTCAATCATGTTTTCCAGCACAGGTTCGCCGCGCGGGCCAAAATCCAGCCCGCCGGTCTTAAACATGAGCTGTTCGCCCACGGTCTGCTGAACTGCTTCCCATTCGGCAAATGCCAGCCGCGCCATATCGATGTAGACGGGGTGATCGTAGGCGTAGCGGATGATGCGAGAAGCGCCATAAGAGCTGCCATTCCCGTGGTCAAAACCGAATTGTTCGAGCAGCAGAACCTTTAGCCCACGGCGGGCTGCATGGTATGCCGCGGCGCTGCCGTGCGCGCCAGCGCCGATGATGAGTAAGTCATAATGAGGCATGTTTCAGGTCACCGTATTGACTATAATGGGGCACAATTTGTGTCGGTCACGATTGTAACGCGCCGGGGCTCCGGTGCGCGAACTCCGGCGCGAATGATTCACTTGAAAATGAGGGACGTTACCATGTCTGTACTCCTGAACGAAGCGAATGCCCTGCGCCAGCAGTTGGTCACGTGGCGTCGCGATATCCATCAGCACCCTGAACTGGGGTTTCGGGAGACGCGTACTGCCGCCTTGGTGGCACGGGAATTACAGGCACTGGGTCTGGAAGTGATGACGGGCAGTGCCAAAACCGGCGTGGTTGCGGTGCTGGGAGAGGGCTCTCCAGTGGTGGCTTTGCGTGCAGATATGGACGCCCTGCCGCTTCAGGAGGCTAATCATGTGACGTATGCCTCGCAAACGCCGGGCGTGATGCATGCCTGCGGCCACGACGCGCACACAGCGATGCTGCTGGGTGCAGCACGCGTGCTGGCGAATATGAAAGATCGCCCGGCGGGTGAGATTCGCTTCCTGTTTCAGCCGTGTGAAGAGACACACGACGAGGAAGGAAAAAGCGGCGCCCAGCGGATGGTGGAGGAAGGCGTGCTGGATGGCGTCGATCACGTCTTCGCGCTGCACGTGGACAGCGAAATGGAAGTTGGCAAAGTGGTCGCCTCCAAGGGCTATATGACCGCAAATGTCGATAATTTCTACGCCACTATCATCGGCAAGGGGGTGCATGGCGCGCATCCAGACCAGGGTGTAGATCCCATCTTCCTGCTGGGGCAGGTGATCAGCGCGATTCAGGGGGTGGTGGCACGCCGTATTGACCCGATTAAGCCGGCTGTGCTGACGATAGGGACGGTGAAAGCGGGGTTGGAAGGCGGAGAGAACGTCATCCCGGCTGAGGCACGCCTGACGGGCACCATGCGCAGCTATGACAGCGAGACGCGCGAAAACCTGATTACCGAGCTGGAGCGTGCCGTCAGTGTGGCGCGGGCCCTGGGTGGCGATTATGTCCTGGAAATCGTGCGCGGATGCCCCTCAACCTATAATGACCCTGACGTGGCGGAAGTGCTCTCCGAACGGGTGAAAGTCTTACTTGGCGAGAACGCGATTATCCCGCATGATGTCAGCATGGGCGGCGAAGACTTTAGCTTTATGACGAGCAAAGCGCCCGGGGCAATGTTCATGCTGGGCGCAAAACTGGATCACGTGCAGCGCGCGCATCACAATCCTGTGTTTGACATCAGCGAAGATGTGCTGCCGATGGGCACAGCTCTGCTGGCAGATGCGGCGGTCACACTGCTGAAGCGTGCCGCTGAAAGACCGTAACCGTCAGCGCTTGTATTCCTAGATCATTCAGCGAGGGTTCGTTTGAAGCAGTTTGTCCTCGATCATCTTGAACAACAGTCACGAAATACCACCCGTGTGAGTGTGGTTTCCCGTGAAACAACTGCCGCTGATTTGCTCCTGGAGGTGCCAGGCGGCAGGCGTGTGGCCATTTACGTGGTGAATCGGGCCATTCGTGTGCCAGAAATCAGCGCACAGATTGAACGTAACACGCGCCAGCATATTGGGACACTGTATATCCTCGACGGCCGCATGATGCCCGGAGACGAGCAGGATATCGTACCCGCGCCGTGGATGTCGACGCTGCATGCGCTGGCACATGGCCGCCTGTATGGCTACTGGTGCTCTGGCTCGCACACGACAATCCGGCCGGTCCATCTGCACTGGCGCTGGGGCGGCAGCGAGTATGGCGTGTCCTATGGGGACGCAGTGGATGTCGCTAAGCTGAACGTGGAGACTTCGTCTTACACGTCCAAGCTGCTGACGGGCCGCTATGCAGCGGGCTTCTTCGGGGAAGGGCAGTTCTGGAAGCAGACCAGCCCGATGCAGGAGGCCGAATATCAGAACAACTGGCGCAACTGGTCGTTTGGCGGGCGCCGGCGGACACAGAGCCAGACCGACTACGAGACGCCTGCGAGTAGTAACCCGTGGGAAGAATTTGAACGTCATTACGGGGACATGGGCGCCAAGGAACAGCAGCAGTACCGGCAGGGATATCACAGCCAGCAGCAATCACGAGGGGCGCCGAGACGTGTGCAGTCATTACTGTTGAAGCATTACGCGACGCTGGGACTGGGTAAGGAAGCCAGCCCGGATGAGGTGCGCCGCGCCTACAAACGTATGGCACGCGAAAATCATCCTGATATGCACCCGAACGAGAAAGAGAAATATACGCGCCGGATGGCAGACATCAACGCTGCGTTTGATGCCCTGAGCAAACAGAACAAAACCGATAAGGCAACCTAGCGTGGGCGCGATACCTCTGGCAGTGCGCTGAATACGGGGTTTGCGGCGTCGCGGCCGGAAATCAGTGGGTTACTCACATTCCAGGGGACGGCCAGCTCCGGGTCATTCCAGGCCACGCCATGCTCGTCGGTGCCATCGTAGTAGTTGTTGACCAGATAGGTCAGCGTGACATCGGTGAGTGCGACGAAGCCGTGAGCGACACCGACAGGGATGAACAGGCCGGTCGGCTTGTCTGCTGAGAGCGACAGCGCGACGGATTGCTTGAAAGTCGGCGAGGACGGACGCAGGTCTGCCATACCCACACGCATTTCCCCTGAGACCACAAACCAGTAGTCTATCTGGCGGTGATGAAAGTGCAGGCCGCGCAACACGTTGGCTTTGCTGCGCGAACAGTTCGCCTGCATGTTGTCCCAGTTGATCCATGGGAACCAGTCGCGATGGAAGCTTTCCATAAATGCGCCCCGGTCGTCAGCGAAGGCCCTGATATCTGCTAACCAGGCTCCGTCAATGCCGGATACAGGACGAATATGGGGCGCGGTGGGCTGCATGGGCTGCTCCAAAATGGGACAAATCTGAACCTGTCCCTATCTTAGCGAAGCGACCCGCGCCATGCCAGCATCACCATCAGGCGACCACGCGTACGGGCGTGCCCACTGAGGCAAAATTGAAGAACCACTGCGCCTGGTCTGTGGGCAGATTCACGCATCCGTGGCTCATCGGCCGCCCAAAATTGTTGTGCCAGTAGGTGCCGTGGATGCCATAGCCCTGATAGTAATACATCGTCCAGGGAACCTGGGGCAGATAGTAGCCAGGACCGCTCATATCGGTCGCGGCATATTTCACATATACGGCGTAGTCGCCCAGGAGCGTTGGCGTTTCAGGCAGGCCGGTGCTGACCAGGTGTGAATGTACAAGCTGGCCGTTTTCGTAGGCAAACAAGCGCTGCTGGCTGATGCTGACGACCAGCGCACGCCCTGTATTCGTGGGAGGAGCCGGCGCATCAGCCGCTGTTGGCTCGTAGACCCCCGCTGCGGGAATGATGAGCTCCTGGCCGGTGAAGATCAGGTCTGGGTCAGACAACCCGTTGAGCGAGACGATGGCGTCGAGATCGACACCATACAAGCGCGCTATCAGGCCGAGTTCCTCTCCAGAGCGCACGATGTGCGTTGTGCGCGGGCCTGAGTAGTTAACTGGCGTGACGGTGGATGCAGCGAGCTGCGGCAGTTCAATGACCGACAAGTCCAGGGTCCCGTCCGCAATCTCGGTGTTGATGTCGACGCGCAGGCGATCGAGCACGACCGGGATATCTACCGCGCGCCCCGGGCGTTCAGAGGTTGCTTCGACGTAGGCATTTTCGGCCAGGGTGACCAATCCCTGCTGGGCGGTCTCCAGATTGACGGTGTACCAGGGCGTGAGTGATGCATCGGCCTGCGATGCCCGCGCGGCTGCCAATGTATAGTCGATATCGAGCTGAATGCCCAGTGACTGCAATGAGGCAGTGGTTGTTTGTGCGCCGTCTGTTATCTCCAGCGGGCGATTGCCCAGCTCGACGAGGGCCCGGCGGGCATCTTCCAGCGACAGACGGCCCAGCGCAGCGCCGCCGACAGTGACGCCCTCAGGGATGCGACCAGCACTGTTGAGCACGATGACGATGAGCAGCAGCGCCCCCGCGAATGCAATCGCCAGCACGCCAATGCCAACAATCCCGGTGATGATCAGGGTGCGATTAACCGGCGTGGGCTTCGTGCGCCGGTCAGGCGGACGCTGGGAGGATGAACGAACTGGTGGTGTGCGTGTGGGGGCAGGGCGATTCGTGGTCATGTGATTCCGGCGTGGCGCATGTAAACGTTAGAATGATTGGTAAAGTGTAACATTAATTCGCAGCTTACGCCTGACGTCTTGCCTACGACATGGCGCAGTGGTAGCGTATAGGCATAGTGTAGATTCGTTTTTCAGAAAGGTTTGCTGTGAGTATGCAATTATTTGGGCAGTCCCATAACCGGCGCAGCCTGGAAAGCTATATGAGCGACCTGAGGCAGGTTGCCGACATTCGTCTGGTCACGCTGGACGACGGGCAGGAACGCGGCGTGCGTGCTGCTGAAGTGCGGACGGGCAGCGGGTTTGACTTTACGGTGCTGCTTGATCGTGCGATGGACATCGGCACGGCGACTTACCAGGGCATTCCGCTGGCCTGGCAGTCTGGCACAGGCGCTGTGCATCCGCATCGCTATGAGCCGGAGGATCTGGGCTGGCTGCGCTCTTTTCATGGTGGCCTGCTGGCGCTGTGCGGTATCACCAATGCTGGATTCACACCTGGCAAGATGATTGATACCGAATACAGGAACGAGGCGCTGGGGCTGCATGGCCGTGCAGGCAATATTCCGGCGTATGACATTCGCATCGAGCGCCTTGTGTCAGATAACGATTTTGTGCTGCGGCTGCACGGCTCGCTGGATGAAGTGTCCCTGTTTGGCTACAAGCTGAGGCTGGACCGTACGATTGAAGTGAGGGCAGGGGAAGCAAAATTGTCGATCACGGATCGCGTCCGTAATTTTGGAGGCACACCGGCCCCACTGATGGTGCTGTATCACTGTAATTTTGGCTACCCGGTCGTTTCTCCGGACTCCACCATGACTAGTCCTGCTGTGCAGGTGGTGCCGCGCGACGACATCGCCGCTGTCGGGCTGGACAGCTGGCAGCAGATGATCGAGCCGGTGCCCGGATTTGCTGAACAGGTGTACTGGCATCATCTGGACAAGAGCGCGACACAGGCGTCAGCAGCCGTCTTCAATCACCGGCTGAATATCGGCATGGCGCTCGATTTTAATCCACAGGAGCTGAACAACCTGACCGAGTGGAAGCAGATGGGCTTTGGCGACTACACGCTGGGCATCGAGCCGGGCAACTGCTCACCTGTGGGACGGGTGGCGGCACGAGAAAATGGCACCCTGCGCATGCTGCCGCCGGGTGAAACCGACACCTTTCATCTGACGATGCGGATCATCCAAGAGGCCCCATGAGCACATTCATGCGTTACTTTATCAGCGGCACGGAGATGGCGTCTCTGCCTGAGCTGGGTGCGCTGTTCCTGGAGGTTCATGAGGAGTATCTGCTGCTGGCGGACCCCATTGACGAGAATTCTGCCGAGCTTTACTTTGGTGAAGTGCTGCTGGGCGAGCTGGAAGTCAACAGGCCGGGCGACGATCTGTTTGATGGGGATCTGGAGGACCTGCTGGATGAGCTGAACAAGCAGGATGATCCGGCCGCGGTGCAGGTCAGCGCGTGGCTGGAAGAGGCCAGCGGGATGCTGGTGATTCATGTGCTGCGCGGCGGCCATGAACAATATGATACGCTGATGAGCCCGCTGATCGACAGCCTGTTTGCCCGCTATGACGGGGTGCTTCAGGTGGATACCGAGGGCTTTTTTAACCGGGATGGCCGAATCGTCAGCCTGCTGTAATTGCGTTTAATGAGTGCCGCCCAGACGGTGTATCACGCGCTCTGCGGCGGCTTCGCCACTGGCCAGCGCGCCATGAACCGTGCCCTGTGCATAGCCTGGTGCGCAGTGTTCGCCGGCGAAATAGATGCCGGGCAGGTTGAGCGCTGCCAGCCTGGCAGGGGCAGCCAGTTGATGCACGCGTACGTAGCTGTAGGCCAGCCCAAATTCATCTGCACCGTGCCAGACCTTCTGATGCATCGCTACCAGCGTGCTTTCCAGTGTATGTCGTGCGATACCCAGCACTGAGGCCAGAGACGCCAGCGTTTTTTCGCGCAGTTGTGGGATGGTGAATGGGGTCTGTTCGGCCGGTTCAGGCGGAAACCACGCGGTGATGACGGAAGATCCGGGGCGCGTCCACCAGGTCTGAATATCCGGTGGGCTGCTGAAGATATAGCCGACATCGGCTGGCCAGTGCGGGACCTGAAATTCAAGCGATACCTTGTAGGTGAAACCAGGCTCAAGGCTGGCCAGTGCGTCCGTGAGCATATGCGCATGCGGCAGCAGGCGTGACTGGTGTTTTTGGATTGTGGCCAGCGGCAGCGCGACCACGCAGGCTGAGGCAGTTAGGATGTCTCCTGCGGCTGTGTGTACTTCAATGCCATCACCGGTGAGCAGAATCGTGCTGACAGACTGGCCCAGGCGAAAGGTAACCCCAAGACGGCGGGCTTCCTCTGCCATGAACCGGGGCAGTCGTTCGTATCCCTGCATGACGCGATAGTTGTGTTCACCTCCGTTGGCGTCCAGCTCGGCCTCAGTCTTTGCTACCCAGAGCGTGCTGATTTTTTCCTGCCTGGCCGCGTTAAAACCCTCGATGTAGCGCCGTGCAAACTGGATAGCTGCCGGGCTGTATTGTGTCGCCAGCGCATCAAGGTAGTCAGAAGCCGGGACGTCTGCACCCTCATACGCGCTGATGCCTTCAATAATGCCATATCCCTCAAGCACGGCGTCGAGCGGCTGAGGCTGCCCACCGGCCAGCCAGACGATGCGGTCGTCTGCCTGCACCAGCGACAGGCTGGCGCGTTCCAGCCAGGCCAGCGTGCGCGGCTGACGGCCGTGTACAAACTCTGCACCCAGCTCAACAGGCTCGCCAGAGGCGGTATAGGCTGTGTGAATCCTGCCGCCGACGCGATCAGAAGCCTCGACCACAGTGACCGAAAGCCCGTGCTCGGCCAGCGTGTTGGCGGCCTGAAGCCCGGCCACACCAGCACCTGCGACAACCACATCCACATGCTGTGCGCTCATGAGCGCTGCTCCAGGCCATAGAAGGCGAGTGCAGCAGCGCCGAGCGCGGTCGCTGAAACCTGTGCAGGCACCACCTGCATCGATTGACCGATGTCATGCATGAGCCGGCCTTGCATGGCGCGTGTCGCCCGGGGGGCTATCAGGTCGAAAATGGCAGTGCCCAGCCCGCCGCCGATGATGATGCGCGCCGGGTCGTAGGCGACGGCTGTCCATGCCATGACCTGGCCCAGCGCATCGGCAGCATCATCGATCACCGCCAGTGCCTGAGCACTTCCGCGCCGCGCCATGTCTACCAGCGTGCGGGTGGAAACAGCGGTGCCATCATCATTGACAAGCCCGTGGGCAATCGCGCCATCTGCCAGGCCAATGCCGCTGGCATAGCGTTCCGCGCACCCCAGCAGCCCACAGTTACACGGCCGCCCATTGGGATGCAGCACGATGTGCCCAACCTCCATGGCGCAACCGCGCGCGCCATTCACCAATAGGCCATTGGTGAACGCGCCACCGCCCAATCCGGTGCCCATCGCCATGAGCACGAAGTCGGCACCGTCTGAGCCAGCCCCGAAGACGTGTTCACCGACGGCCAGCGCGTTGACATCATTCTGCAGGAAAATGGGTGGCGCGGAGGATCCAAGCGCTTCGTTCAGCGTTTGCCGGATGGGCATTTGCTTCCAGCCCAGGTTGACGGCATTAAGCGCGACGCCTGCGATGGCGTCCACCGGGCCGGGGCAAGCGATGCCAATCCCGGCAATGTCTGCGGGGGTGCGGCTGATGACATCACGAATGGCCTCGGCGATGCGCTGGGGGATGGTGTCGGGGTGCGATGCAGCCTGTGTCGGACGCGTAGCGTCGGCCAGCACGACACCGTCTTTACGGCTGGAAACGACTGCAATTTTGGTGCCGCCGATGTCGACGCCAATCACGGCTGGTGTATCAGAAATTGTCATGTGTGGCCTGTGTGAGAATCCCCGCGCTGTCACGCGATACTAACGCGCAGCACGGGGATGTTCAAGCCGGAGATGAGGTTAATCTTCGACGTCTTCAGGCAGCGTGGCACGCGAGAAATCCGCCTCACGGTAGCGCGACAGGCGGCGGAAGTGGCGGCGGCGAAAGCCGTCCATCAATGCGACGGGGTCACAGGGATAGGCCGACGTGCCCGTCACGCCCTGGTCCGCAAAGTACTCGCATACGCGCTGTACGTCTCGTTCGAGGATCTTCAGCGCGACGCTGTTGCTGTCGATGCTGACCACCTGCGGAAAGTCGATGACCGTAATCTGGCCGCGCCAGTACAGGATATTGAACGCGCTCAGGTCACCGTGTACCAGGCGGTGTTTGAGCATGGTGTCGACGGTACGCATGACATCGACAAACAAGCCGGTGCGCTCGTGGCTGTCCAGCGTTACATGCGACAGGGGCGGGGCCGCCGTGTGTTCATCACCGATGTAGTCCATGGCGATGGCGTTGAGGGCCGTGCCATACGGCCGGGGCACGCGCGCACCGTCTTCATAGAGCAGATTCAGCGTGTTCATCTCGTGCATCAGCCAGCTGGTGTGCGCGACCTGGTCACCGTAGGTCGATTTCTGGGCCAGCGCCTTCATGACGCGCATGTCACTCTCTTTAATGAGCTTGCCACTGCTGTTCAGCATGGCACGGCCTTCTTTATACATGGCGTCGTTGCGCAGGTTGCGAAACATGCGCGGACGATAAACCTTGGCCGCGACCAGATGTGCCCCTGTCGCAGGATGGGCCTCACAGCGGTAGACACTGGCTTCCTTGCCGCCTTTGATGGAGGCCAGTACGTCCATGATGATCGCCTTGTCAAAGAGCGGATGCAGCGAGTCTTTCAGCCACACGGCCTCAAACTGGCTGGGCTGATAGGTCATCGAAAAGCCGGTTGTATCTGACGGATCGTCAGACAGGCCGCCGATAATGTCCTTGACAGGCTTGTCATGCGCGCGCTTGTCTGGCTTGAGTTTTTTGGGCCGGCGCTCGGCACGGCGGATCTGACGCGCATTGAATGCGTCTTCGTATTCATCGAAGGTGTCGTCGTATAGGAATGTGGACACGATGTTGATGGTTTCCTCTGTTCGTCAAAGCAAATACACAGCAAAACATACCGAAAGCTACGTTCGGAAGTTGTGTGCGCTGACAGCCTGACTAAGAGGGTAGGGCAGGGTGGTTCTTAGAGGGTGGTTGCCAGGCGCACATCATGGGCAGGGGTTACGGTGTTGACAGCCATCATACGCCTCCAAAGGGTCATAACACGTTACTGCGGTCAGAATAGCACAGGTTTTGCGCCGTTGTCAACACATGAGTCTGGCGGTAAGTCCACTCCGGAAGGATATGGTTATTTGGTTTGTTCGGACATGAGTATAATGACTTCTAATTAACCCAATGTTCAGCCGCGACCCTTTAGAAAGCCCTGTATGACTCATCCTGCTTTGAAGCGCCCTGTGGTACGCATTCTCGTTGCGTTTCTGTCGTTTGTTGGCATTGGTTTGGTCTCTGGCCACCTGGGTGTGAGCTGGGCGTACATGCGTGTGGAATTTGGCCAGCCGCTTGAAGCCGTGGGGATTTTGCTGACCGCCAGTATGGTCGGCTATCTGACCTCCAGCTTTCTCAGCGGCGTGATCGCGTCGCGCCTCGGCAACGGCAGGATGTTTCTGCTGGCGGTCGGGTTGATGCTGATCGGCATCCTTGGTTATGCCACGGCGCAGTCGTGGGGCGTGATGATTCTGGTAGCGCTGATAACAGGCATTGGCAACGGCTTTATCGATGGCGGACTGAACGCCTATGTGGCCGCGTATCACGGTGCCCGAACGATGAACTGGCTGCATGCCTGCTTTGGCATCGGCGTGACGATTGCGCCGCTGGTGATGACTGCCACGGCAGAAGGCCCGGGCTGGCGCTGGGGATACCTGGGCATTGCGACTTTCTTTGTCGTGCTGGTGGGTGTACTGGTGCTGATGCTGGTCTCATGGGAGCCCCCCGTGAGCGCCAGCTCATCCGTTTCAGCACCGCAGCGGCGTGCTGCCATTATGGCGACGCTACGCAGTCCGCTGGTGTGGCTGAGCATTCTGATGTTCATGATTTATGCGAGTGCCGAGGTGATTCCCGGCCAGTGGGGCTTTGATATCTTCACGCAGGTGCGCGGTGTCGATCAGCCTACAGCAGGCACGCTGGTAAGCATCTATTGGGGCACGTTCACCGTTGGGCGTATTTTCTTTGGATTTATCACGCCCAGGTTCAAGACTACGGTTTTGCAGCGCGTGTGTATTCTGGCGATGGTGTTTGGGGCGGCATGGCTGTGGATCAACCCGGCAAATACCGGTCTGATAGGCTTCGTGTTCCTCGCTTTTATGCAGGCGCCGCTGTTCCCGCTGTTTGTGCTGGATACGCCCCATGTGCTCGGCGCACAGCGCGCATCATTTGCGATTGGCTTCCAGGTGGCTGGCGCTGGATTTGGCGCAGCCATAGGCCCCAGCATTGCAGGCGTCATCGGGCAGACCTCGCTTGAGAGCATCCTGCCTTTCCTGCTGCTGATGACGGTCATTCTGTTCGTGCTGAACGAGTTCCTTCAGCGCGCATCGGTATCCCATATTGCGGCCACAGCCGAGAGGGTCCGTCTGGGGGGAGACTAGCTTATTCCCAGCACATTGCGGATCGCCACATCTGCGCGTTTTGCCAGCAGAGGCGTCATTTTGTCATCCAGCGGCAGGTTGATGATTGAGGCGCCCCACAGGGTCGCATTGGGCATCGGTTGCTGCGGAAACTCCGGTTGCAGCACGTTTGCCATTGGCACCAGGGATGGATACCAGCAGGTGGTGTGGATGACATTCATTTCCCACAGTGCGGCCAGTACATCATCGCGCAGATCGTGATGCACAAGGAATGAAAATTTCCACAGTGGATTCGCGTATTCGTTTCGGGGAAGCACCAGCTCGTCTGTCGGCAGGGTGCCCATCAGGATGCTTTCGCGTTCGCGTCGGGCTTGCAGTAACTCCGGAATGTGGGGCAGGAGATCGAGCAGGCGGTCCGCCAGGTTTTCCTGCGCGCGCGACTTCATGATGGACTGATAGGCCTGAAACAAGGTGGGATAGTGCGCTTCCAGCCTGCGGGCGGTGCCTTCGTGACGGTGCAGACCCCAATAGACATCATCCCACTCGCGCTCAAGATGTTGCGTTGTACGTGAGTACTTCGCGTAGTCATTAGCCAAAACCACCACTTCTTTAAACAAATCAAAAGAAGAAACAGCAACTAAGCCACCACCACGAAAATCAACAATCTTATCAACACCAAAACTAAAGACAGCGGCATCACCAAAAGAACCCAACGGCACTGATAGTATCTTCGCTCCAAAAGCAATCGCGCAGTCTTCAATCACAAAAACATTGTGCGCACGCGCCCATACCATCAAGGACTGTATATCGGAGGGAATTCCGCCAAAATGATGCGTGATGATAACAGAAACATCGTGGGTATCTATTGAGGCCAGCAGTCGAGGATCAATCCCGCCGGTTTGCAAATCGATATCGACAAGCTGTGCGCGGTATCCGGAAGCAATCACCGCCCACAACACGATAAAGCAGGTATTGGCTGGCAACAGCACAATACTCCCTTTACGGTCGAGAGCGGTGAGAAGGGCACAGATAGCTGAACTGGCACGACCTGCCAGCGCCGCATACTCTCGATCAAACATCGTAGCAAGCAAACGTTCGGCAGGATGCATCAAGGTATCACTCAGGCAGGTGTATACGGCTCAATAACGACCTGTGTCAGAAAACGTTCAATGTCCTCACGATTACACTGAGCAGTTCCGGGCTGAAGGCAGACGGCTGCTGCCGCTGCCGTACCCAGGCGCATCCCATCTTCGAGAGTCAGCCCCTGTTCAATCGATGCTGCAATGCCCGCCAGCATGGCATCGCCTGCACCAGCCGCACTCACAACAGTTACAGGCAAAGCATGCGCATAGATGGCGCGATCACGCAGCACAGCCAGAGCACCATCGCCACCCAGCGTAATGATCGGCTGTGTGCCGAATTTATCGACAATATAACGCCCAGCGCGATAGGCTTCATTCAACGTGCGCACTGTAAAACCAACCAGACCTGACAGCTCATCGCGGTTCGGCTTGACAAAATCGGGCGATGCCTCAAGGCCAGCCTCAAGATTCTGCTGCGCAGCGTCAAAAATCACGGGTACATTGGCCGACTTCGCCATCCTGATCATACGTTGGTAGAAGTCGGGTTGCAGGCCAAATGGCAGTGTGCCGCCGGTCACCAGCACTGAAGCGCGTCCGAGTGCTGACTGCAAGACCTGGATCCCCGCTTCCAACTGCTCAGGCGTGACCGACATCGTGGTCGTCGTGATGGTAGTAGCGCCAGTATTGTCTTCGGGCACGATCACGATGTTGGTGCGGGTTTCACCCTCTACCTGCACAAAGCCAGTGGTGACACCTTTGGGCTCAAGCAACGAAATAACACGCTCGCCAGTCGTGCCTGCGATAAAGCCAAGCGCAAGACTGGGAATTCCCATCTCGCCCAGAATGAATGAGCAATCCGTTGGCTTCCCCCCGAGGCTGACGACCGCTTTGGTGGCGCGAATCGTCGCATCCGGCAGCAAGGCAGGGATATAAACGGTCAGGTCGATCGTGGAATTTGCGGTAAAGGTGACAATCACTTGTTTTCGCCCGCCTCATAATCAGCCATTGTCTGTTCCATCGTATCGCGCGCGGCCTGCAACGCATCACTGGAGGCAAGCAGGCTGCCCATCAGGATGCAATAGGCGTTGTTGTCGATGCGCTCGACGGCATCCAGAGCAGCATCGATGTCTTTTCCCATCACAAACAGGCCGTGGTAAGGGGCAATCGCCGCCGCCGCCTGCTTGGTGATGCGGTGCTGTTCACGTTCAATCACTTCAAAGACATAATCCGCCAGATACTGGCCATGCGCCGGGGCATAGCGAGTGACGCCGATTTCACCAAACTTGCGCGTTGACTCGAGTACCGGGGGAATCGGACGCGCCTGTGCTGCAAACACAAGCACATTGCGCGCATGAGCATGAATCACACCGGTCCCCAGATGGCCAAGCTCACGATGCAGCTTGAAATGCGCCTTGGATTCACGCGACAGCTCACCAGCCCCGTCAAGTACATTGCCATCAAGGTCTACCACCAGGATGTCTTCCGCGGACAGCTGCCACTGACGCTTGCTGCCTGCATAACGGGGAGAAATGCACACCAGGTTTTCAACGCGCGAAGAGATATTGCCACCAGCACCGTCCGTCAGCTTGCGCTCGTAAAAAATGCGGCCAAAGCGGGCCACTTTCTCGCGCATAGCGGTAACCCTTGCGTCAGACACGGTGAGGACAGCCGGAGCGTATGGTAGTGGCATGAGATTTGGCTTTCGTAGATGCGCTGAGGATTAAGCTGATTCTAACATATAGAACAATTTCTGCATGAGGTTGGTTACGCAGTCCACCCAGGCCACACCGTGTTAATGTGCCCATTTGAGTTGTATCATTGGGCGGTCATTGTCACCTGAAGATGAAAGAACAACCTATGAAGGCAACGGATCCGATTATTGTCATTGGGCATCGCAATCCCGACATGGATGCCATCGCATCTGCCATGGGCTATGCGTGGCTGCTGAATCAGACGCGCGATCAGGAGTATGTCGCTGGCCGCTGCGGTGGCGTGAACAAGCAAACCGCTTTTGCGCTGGAGCGATTTGGCATCAGCGCGCCCCTGCTGATCGCGGATGTCCGTGCGCGCGTGAATGACATCATGGCGAACATCGCCTCGCTGAACGAAAACCAGACGCTGCTGGAAGCCTGCCAGCTTATTGCGCGCACACGGCGACCTGCGCCGGTGCTGGACCAGGAGGGAAAGCCAATTGGCCTGTTGAATGGGGCAGGGCTGTTTGCGACATTTGCAGATGCACTGAGCTCCACCTCGGTGCTCGCGCTGGCAAAAGAATTCGATCGCAAGGCCAACACAGCGCTCGATACCGATTCACTGACGCTGTCTGCCGAGGACTTTGTGCAGGACATCATTCCGCAGGTGATGCGCAATGACCACGACGATTTCCTGGTGGTGGATGCGGATGGCCGCTATGCCGGTCTGTGCCGAAAATCAGCCGTGCTGTCGCCACCTAAACGCTCGGTTGTGATGGTGGACCATAACGAATTGCAGCAGTCTGTCCCCGGGCTGGAAGAAGCTGAAGTAGTGGAAGTGGTCGACCATCACCGCCTGAGCACGATTCCCACCCAGGTGCCTATCCGTTTCCAGATTGAGCCAGTGGGAAGCTGCTCCACGTTGATCACTGAAGAATGCCTGGACCTGAATCGCGAATTTCCGGCGCCGATCGCGGGTATCCTGCTGTGCGGCATCCTGAGCGATACGCTTATTTTCCGTTCGCCAACCGCGACCGAGCGTGATAAGGCTGCCGCGCTGGCGCTGGCCAAGATGGCACGACTGGTGAAGGACGGCGCCGAACCCACAAAAGACGCCTTGATGGCGGCCATTCACGACCTGGGCAACGACCTGCTGGCGGCAGGTGCCGGCTTAGGGTCACGCCCTGTGGCAGAAATCGTGACGAGCGACGTGAAATTTTACGAGGCTGCCGGAGAGCAGGTCGGCATTTCGCAGGTGGAAGTCACAAACTTCTCGGAGCTGGCAAGCCGGTTGCATGAACTAATCGATGCGCTGCATGAGCAGGTGAGCAAAGAAAAACTGGCTATGGCTGTGCTGATGGTCACCGATGTGGTGCGCGGAAACAGCCGACTGATCGCCGTGGGACAACAAAAGTTTATCGGCGCACTGCCGTATGCCCGACTGGATGACGGCACACTGGATGCCCCCGGTGTGGTTTCGCGCAAGAAACAGCTGCTGCCTACAATTCTGACTGCGCTGGCGCAGCTGGGTTAGTCCACATCATTTGTCGGCAAGGTGAAGTAGAAACTGCTTCCCTTGCCGACCTGGCTTTTCACCCCGATACGCCCCTCGTGCAGCTCGACCAGTTTACGTGCAATCGACAGCCCAAGCCCGGTGCTGCTCTCGCTGCCAGTCGGTTTATTGCTGGTGCGCTGAAACTCATTGAAAATCCGGGTGATTTCATCCGGACGAATGCCCATCCCCTGATCTATGACACGAAATTCCACTTCGCCATCCAGCCTGCGCACTGAAATAGTTACCGTAGAACCGCTCTCGCTGAATTTGAAGGCATTGCTGAGGAAGTTGTTCAGCACCTGTTCGATGCGCTGGGCATCAAACCGGAACTGGGGCAGGTCTTTTTCCAGCACGACATCGAGAAAGATGCCTTTTTTATCAGACAGCATACGATTATCGCGGGCAACGCGCTCTACAAATGTATCGATGCGAACGAGATTGCGGTTTAACTGTATTTTCCCTGATTCAATCGCTGTGATGTCCAGCAGATTATTGAGCAGGTTGAGCATATCGTGCATTGTTTCCTGAATGATGAGCACGAAGTTACGATACTCGGTTGGGTCTGTTTTGGGATGCAGCAGCAGGTCGGTGAAGCCCTGAACCACCTGAATAGGCGTGCGCAGGTCATGCGCTGCCATGCCAATGAAGGAGTCGCGCTGTTCCACCAGGGTACGCAGGCGCTCGGCCAGTTCTTCCAGGCGGGTGGTACGCTCCTTTACACGTTCCTCCAGCAGCGCATTGGCCTCGCGCAATTCGTTGTACAGGCGGCGGCTTTGCATCACCAGGCTGAAGCGATGAAATGCCTCACGCACGATGGTGTTCAGTTCCTGCGGGTCCCACGGCTTGGTAATGTAGCGAAAGATCTGCCCGTCATTGATGGCCGAGATGACAGCCTGGATATCTGCATACCCGGTCAGCAGCAAGCGAACGGCATCCGGGAATTCATCCTTCATGCGCGAGAAGAATTCACTGCCATTTACCTCTGGCATCCGCTGATCCGAGATGATGACCTGAATCGGATGCTCCAGCAGGATGCGGTATGCTTCCTCGGCACTGCGTGCTGTATACACGTCGTAGTCACGCCTGAACTGCCGCCGCAAAGACTTCAGGATTTCTTCCTCATCATCGACAATCAGCAGCTGGCCTCTGCCAGCCATCATCTCATCGGTATTGATGGCTTCGTACTGCTCACTCATCGTCGGATATCTTTCGGTAGTGTGATCTGAAACACAGTGCCTTTCCCGAGTTCAGATTGTACCTGTATTGTACCTTTGTGTCGTTCTGTGATGATTTTATGGGCAATTGCCAGCCCCAAACCGACGCCTACACCCGCAGGCTTGGTTGTGAAGAACGGAGTGAACAAATTCGTCAGGACGTGAGGGGGCATTCCCAGCCCTGAATCCTTCACAGAGATGACAATACGACTGTCGCTGTCTTCCGCGAGTATGTCAATAGTGCCGCGCTCTGGCATCGACTGAGCTGCATTGACAATCAGATTGAGAAATACCTGATTCAGCTCTGCCGGGCAGCAGTAAATGGGCGGAACATCATCGATGTCCAGATTGACCGTGATGCGGCCACCCAGCTCACCACCGGCGATCATCAGGGCGCTGGTCACACATTCGCGGATGCTGGCCACTTTAAACTCTGCCTCGTCCAAACGCGCGAAGGTGCGTAATCCCTGGACAATACCCTTCATACGCTGAAGACCTTCAATGGATGCCCTGACCAGGTCATCGATATCGCTGACCGCGTAGTCGATTTCAGACTGCACGCGCAGGTCACCAGCGCGCTGCTTCGTCTCAGGGTAGGGGGACTGACGCACGAGCGATTCCAGCTCGTCGTAGGCACTGAACACATTGCGCAGAATATCATTCAGACTGTGGAGATTGCTGGTGACAAAGCTGAGCGGATTATTGATCTCGTGGGCGATGCCGGCCACCATCTGGCCCAGGGCATTCATCCTCTCGGCATGTACCAGCATCATCTGGGTTTCACGCAGTTCACGCACTGTGCTTTCAAGCACGATCTGTTTTTGTATAAGCGCCTGGCGCGCCTGATGCAGTTCCGTCACATCGTTCTGAATGCCCACAAAATGTGTGAGCTGCCCGTCCCGTCCATAGATCGGGGACATAGACAGCTCGTTGATGAACAATGTGCCGTCACGGCGATAGTTGCGCAGCGTCACGCGGCAGCTGCGGCCAGCATTCAATGCCTCACGCAGCACATCGAGCTCGGGCTGCAGGCGGTCCTCACCCTGCAAAAAGCGACAGTTTCTACCCAGAACGGCATCCACGTCATAGCCGGTAATGTGTGCAAACGCCTGATTGATGTATGTGAGGGGCATGCCCTCGAGGGAAGTATCGGCGATGGTGATGCCGCTGATGCTGGCGTCCATGGCACGCTGATGCAACGCGTAGGCCGTTTCAAGCGAGGCCGAAATCTGGCTGAATGTGTCGTCGTTCAAGCGAACCCCTGTCATGCCGTGAACACGAGTACGTCCGCCGCATCAAAGACCCGTTTACCTATGGAAACAATACCATTGAACTACGCTTTCGTCTACCACCGTGAAAGTAGGGGGCCACGATTGACAATATGAGTGATAATAGAGTAACAAGTCATATGACACCCTGGCGTTTCTTGGCGCCCGCAATTGGAGTTGACTCATGAAACGACAACCTTTGTTCATCTTACTGATGCTGTTATCAGCATTGCTGCTGAGTGCCTGTAACCTGGGTGCCGCAGAGCAGGCGACAGCAACCCTCACACCATCGAGGACACCATCGACGACCGTGTCGGTGACGCCAACGATCACCATTCCCACGGCACTGCCATCCCCTGGCGTGGTCATTCTTCCAACGTCTATTATCAGAACTTCCGTCGTCATTCTGCCTACACCTTTTCCGACGCAGATTGTCACGACGCCTATCCGGATTGCGATTTTCTCTCCGGGACCGGGCAGTATCGTTTCCGGCAACGTATCCGTGCTGGGCTCGGCGCTGCATCCGCAGTTCCTGCAATATCAGCTTGAATACGGCCCGTCAGTGAATCCGCAGAACCTGTGGTATCCGGTCAGTGGGGTGATTTCCACACCATTGCTTGATGGTCTGCTGGGAACCTGGTCCACAGGCGCAATCAACGATGGCGAATATCAGCTGCGCCTGCGTCTGTTCCTGCGTGACGGCACGACCCTCTCGACGGTAACGGGTGGCATTCAGGTGCGTAACTCACGCCCGACGCCCGTCCCGACGCAGACGCCTTCCGTGCCGCGTCCGCTGGCCGCCTTTACCCAGTCCGCCACAACCGGCGAAGCGCCGTTGACGGTTCGCTTTACCAGCTTGTCCAGCGGCCAGATCAACAGCTACAACTGGAATTTCGGTGACAATACGACGAGCACCGAGCAGAATCCAGTCAAGATCTATACGCGTGCAGGCCTTTTCACCGTCTCACTGACCGTCTCGGGACCTGGTGGTTCCTCCAACGTCAGCAGTCAGGTGCTGGTCAGTTCGCCCAGTGCCCCGCGTGCGGCATTTACAGCTTCGCCTGTGAGTGGCAATGCGCCACTGACGGTGCAATTCGCCAATCAATCGACCGGCCAGATCACTAGCTACTTCTGGAACTTCGGTGATGGCAGCACGAGCACAGCCGTGAATCCGCAGAAGGTCTTCCAGACGGTGGGCACCTTTAATGTGTTCCTCACAGTCTCAGGGCCTGGTGGTGTGGCGATTACATCCGGACAGATCGTTGTGTCCAGCCCGCAGATTCCTGCGCCGCAGGCCGCTTTCACGTCGAACCCGGTGCAGGGTGTCGCGCCTCTAAACGTGCAGTTCCTGAACCGCTCGACCGGCCAGATTAACGCCTACTCGTGGAACTTCGGCGATGGCAACATCAGCAGTGAAGAAGATCCGCAGCACACGTTTATCGTACCTGGCGCGTATACCGTCACGCTGGTTGTCAGCGGACCGGGTGGTACCAGCTCGGTGCAAACAACGATTGTGGTGGCGGCACCAGTACCCACCGTCACGCTCACGCCCACCAATACGGCGACCAACACCTCAATCCCTGTATCCACAGAGACCCTGACGGCGACCGCGACACCAACCACGACGTCCTCTGTAACGGCGACGGCCACGGCCACCGCGACCAATACGCAGGAAATTGTGGTGGTGCCAACGAATACGTCGACGCAGGTGCCTCCAACAGAGACGCCGGTGACGCCAACCCTGACACCGACGCTGATTCCTGCGACAGAGACGCCGGTAACGCCGACGTTAACTTCGACGCAGGTTCCGCCTACGGAGACATTGATCCCGTCGACCGCGACACTGGAGCCGGTCACTGCGAATTTCAACTATGTCGCGGACTCGAACAATCCGTTAAGCATCAGCTTCCAGAGCAGTGTGACCGGCCCGGTCACCAGCTACCTGTGGGATTTCGGTGACCTGACCCAATCGACAGAAGCCAATCCGGTCAAGCTGTATGTGGGCGGTGGCAATTACACCGTCACGCTGACCGTCACCGGTGCAGGCGGGCAGGGCAGTGCCCCGGCGGTGCAGGTTGTCCCGGTTTTCGAGCCGACGGCAATTCCGCCGACCGCGACAGCAACTGTGGAGGCTGTTGGCGCAAACTTCAGCTTCGCGGCTGACCCGAATAACACGCTGATTGTGAACTTCCAGAGCAGCGTGACCGGCCCGGTCACCAGCTACCTGTGGGACTTCGGCGACGGCACGCAGTCTGGAGATATCAATACGGTCAAGCAGTATGCCCTGGGCGGTGACTATACCGTCACGCTCACGGTCACCGGTTCGAGTGGCCAGACCGCAGTCGCGCAACAGATCGTAAGTGTGGCCAGCCCGACGGCAGTACCGCCGACAGCGACGCCAACCGTCGAGCCTGTCAGTGCGAATTTCAGCTTCGCGACAGATCCGAATAACGCGTTGAGTGTGAATTTCCAGAGCAGCGTGACCGGCCCGGTCACCAGCTACCTGTGGGACTTCGGCGACGGCACGCAGTCTGCTGATCTCAACCCGGTCAAGCTGTACGCCCTGGGTGGTGACTATACCGTCACCCTGACGGTCACCGGATCGGGCGGCCAGACCAACTTTGCCCAGCAGACGGTGAGCGTGGTCAGCCCGACGGCAGTACCGCCAACAGCGACACCGGAACCGGTCACTGCAAGCTTTACCTTCAGCGCGGATCCGAATAACACGCTGAGCATCAATTTCCTGAGCAGTGTGACCGGCCCGGTCATCAGCTATCAGTGGGACTTCGGCGATGGCACACAGTCACCTGATGTCAATCCAGTCAAGCTGTATACGGTGGGCGGCGACTATAACGTCTCGCTAACCGTCACTGGCTCGGATGGACAGATAAGCACGCCATTTGCACAGGTCGTGAGCGTGGTGGCGCCTCAGCCGACGGCCGAGCCTACAGTCGAGCCGACCGCGACATCTGTACCGCTGACCGCCTCTGTGGCTGCGACACCGTCGCAGATGGATCCGGCCACCATTAACTTCACGTCAACGGTCAGTGATCCGGGCGCGACATATGCGTGGGATTTCGGCGATGGCGGCACGAGTACCGAAGCGAATCCGACCTACACGTATACCAGCAGCGGCACCTTCACGGTGAATCTGACGGTGACAGGTTCAGATCTGGTCTCCACGGCGACGGCCAGCACATCGGTCGACATTGCCGCACAGCAGCCGACCGCAGTACCGCCAGCAGCTCCATCCTTCACGCTGACAGGCAGCGGCGCTGCATCGGCCATCGCGTTCAGCCCAACAGGTGGACGCCTGGCAGCAGCATACGGAAATGCCAACATTGCCCAGGTGTGGGATGTGGGCAGTCAGTCCGTGCTGGCGACGCTGAGCGGGCATACCGGCTCTGTCAATGCGGTCGCATGGAACACCATCAGCGGCCAACCGGTCACCGCAGGCAGTGATGGCAACGTCATCCTGTGGGACAGCGCAACTGGCGCAGCAGTCGCGACGCTGGCTACGGGTGGCACGCTGGTGAAGGTCGGCGTGAATCCTGCCGGCACCATCATCGCTGTTGGTGACACCAGCGGCCTGGTGACGCTGTGGGACAGCGGCGCGCAAACGATCATCACGCAGCTGCAGGCAAACGCCGGCATCAGCGGCCTGTCATTCCGCCCGGACGGGCAGCAGCTGGCCTACGCATCCAGCAGCGGCACGGTCTACATCTATGACCTGGTGAACAACGTCGCCTTCTTCGAGTTCAACGCCGGCGGCGCTGTGACAGCGCTGAGCTACAGCCCGGATGGAGAGCGTCTGGCGGCAGGCTTCGCGGATGGTTCAATCACGCTGTTCGACACGGTGATGTGGTCGCCCAGCATCGTCATGACCGGCCATACCGGCCCGATCACGTCGGTGGCATACAATGGCGGCGGCACCATCCTGGCGACTGCCAGCAGCGACGGCACCGTCATCCTGTATACGCCATCGTCGGGTGAAGCACTGCCGACCAACTACACCGTCGGTGTCGCGTTGAACGACGTCGCCTGGAGCGCAGACAGCGCGTACTTCGGCACGGCCAGCGCGAATAACACCGTGCTGGTGTGGCAGCCGTAAACCGGTAAGGCAGCGGGAGGGCAGGGTCGGTTACTACCGGCCAATCCCTCCTGCCTGAGACAACAAGAAGAGAGAGGCGCCCGGTTGAAGTTTCGGGCGCCTCTCTCTTTTATCTGACCACAGCGCAATGCGTTATGCGTCTCGTTTGTAGATGATGAACGATGGCACAATCGAACCGCCGCCCGCGGTCACATTCAGCAGGGAAGAAGAGGACAGACGTGTCATGCAGCCGCTGGTGGTGCGTCCGAAAAAGACAAATGGATCGGCATCCACGAGCCGGGGACTGATGTCAATCTGATCATCGATCAGAGACGGGTAATCTTCATAGGCCACGCGTACCTTTTCCTGCACCACGAAGGGTGTTGTCAGTGCTGTGCGCAGCGTCTCTGCCCATACCTCATCGGTGACTTCCCAGCCCATGACGACGCCCTTGCCGCCATATTCATCGTTTGGTTTCAGCACAAACTGGTCGCGGTGATCGGCGACGTATTCAACCAGATCGATCCGCTGATCATGAAACTGGGTCACGCGCTCTTCCACACGACGCGTCCAGGGAATATGTTCCCCGATGGCCTGCACCTCGTCGGCATTGAACAGGAAATGATTGCGCTCATCGCTGAGAAAGGCAAAACTTGCTTTCTTGGCCATCAGCTTGGCGCTGAAGGCATTCGACATGACCACATTATGGTCGCGCAGGGCGTGCACAATTGGATTCTCAAGCCCCATGCGCTCAATCAGCTCGCTGCACAGCACGCGCTTGTAGATCAGGTCAATGGCGAAATCCCCCGCATACAGACGCCCCCCCCGGTACTCAAGCTCGCGGGGATCGGCCAGCACGACGCGCGCGCCTTCAGACTCGAAATGTATTTTGCACAGTTCGTGCTCATTCAGCGTCGGCACATCGGCCCAGTCAACAATGGCGATGTTTGGGATGCCGACGCCACCCCACTGGCGATAGACCTCTGCAAGAGACTGAAACAGCCCCTGGCGCACAGGGAAAGTGCGCGTGTGGTATGCCTCATTGAACGTTTTGAACAGGTCAAGCTCCAGGAATACATCTGACACAGCATCATCGTATGCGATACCGGCCGGCGTCTCCGCGTTGTACTCCACAAACTTGAGCTTCATGTCGTCCAGGGTAAAGAACGAATCGAGGCGCGACGTCGTCCACGGCACGTCAAAGCCAATATCGAGGCTGAACAACGCTTCCTCATAGGCCTCCAGATCAAGCTGGGCACGCATAATCGGATTATGGAAGCATGCGGCATGTGCCTTGCGGAATGCACCAAGGACGATCTCAGTCTCGTATTTCAGATAGGCCCACTGTTCCGGCGTATAGAAATTGGGGCGCAGCACTGTGCACAGCGGACGATCGCCGAAATAACATTTGCGCCGACGCAGACCTTCATTCATCTGCTCGCGCGCAAGGGCAGCAGTCTGGTCATTGATGAGGCTGTGATAGAAATCGACGACATCCCGCTTCATGAAGCATCCTTACTCAGACTTTGCGCGTTTTCGTGCGGTTTTGCCTTCTGGCTTCGGCAGCATCTGCGCCCACTGGTAGCGGTCGCGCGTGCCTGCATCAGACTTTGCCAGCCGAATCACCATATCAGCCATATGCTTGACCATCCACTGGAAATGCATATGACCGAGGGAGTTCACATCCATGTCCGGCGCCGGATTCATAAAGTCGATCGCGTAGGGGATACCCTCGCGCACTGCAAATTCCACAGTGTTCATGTCGTAACCAAACGCCTTGCACAGCGTCAATGCATCTGCGTAGATACGCTGATAGAGCGCTGGTGAGAAGTCATGTTCGTCATAGTACTTGCGCTGCTTGGGGTCATACTTCATCACGTGGACTTCTTCCTGACCCAGCACCATGCAGCGGGCATAGTTTTCCCACTCAATGAATTCCTGCACAATCATGGTGAGCTGGCCGCACTGGTCATAGCGCCAGATCAGCTCATCGATACTGTGAATCACATACACATCACGCCAGCCGCCACCATGTGCATCTTTCAGGATGCAGGGCATGCCCACATACTGCGCCACATACTGCCAGTCGAGCGGAAAAATCAGGTTGCGCAGGCTTTCAGTCGGCACGATGCCAGGGACATACTCTTTATTGGGCAGCACCAGCGTGCGCGGAGATGCCACTCCCAGTTTGGTGGCCAGGCCAGCGCCGAAGAATTTATCGTCAGCGGTCCACATGAAGGGATCGTTGACGACCTTGACACCCTGCAAGGCGGCGTGCTTCAGGTAGGTGCGATAGTAGGGCACTTCATGCGAAATACGGTCCACAATCACCCGATACGGGATGGGTTCTTCCATGGCGGTGCCACCCAGCCGGACATATTCAGCCACCACGCCCTGGTCACGGCTGTTTACCTCATTGATGAAAGCCGGAGGGAAAGACCACTCACGGCCAACAATAATGCCTACCTTCAGGGGTTCCTGAGTCTTTTTAGCCATTGCACGCTCCCACAGCCACAGTGTGCGAATTAATCATGACCGCCAATATAGAGTAACAACATTTTTTGCCAGAATGGCCAGTCGTGAGCCCAGCCATCCCATTCGCGCAGGGCATTGCCGATACCTTTTGCCCATAAAGCGGCTGACAACGCGCGCGCGCTGGGCATCAGCGAGTCTTCCTTGCCGGTCGCCATGATGATATCGAGCTGACGCAGCAAAGCCAGCCTGCGCTCATCCGTTTCTCCCGCAACAAAATCGATGGGATTGTTAAAATACACATTGTCGTCGTAGTGGCCGTGAACAAAGCGCCGAATGTCATACAGACCGCTGAATGCCAGGATTCGCTGCACGCGCTCCGGGTGGCGCAGGCCAAAATTCATGGCATGATAGGCGCCAAAGCTGGCCCCCAGAGAGATCGTATAGGGATTCGGATTGACCTTGTCCATCAAAGCCATGACTTCCTGTATCAAATAGGCGTCATACTGCTGATGGCGATTGGCGCGGCCCGCCGGATGAGCCCAGTAGCAGTACCAGCTTTCAGCATCCACACTATCGACACAAAATAACTGCAAATGGCCGTCATCTATCGCCGGCCCAAGTGCATGGACCATACCGCGGTCTTCCCATTCAAAAAAACGCCCTTTGCTGGTGGGGAAGACCAGCACACGGGCACCCGCATGGCCAAAGACCAGCATTTCCATATCGCGCCCAAGTGAAGGGCTTTGCCAGCGGTGATACTCGCGTCTCATCCTGATTTCCTTACGGCTGCCACTGCGGCAGCACCTGCAATACAGCCCGCGCCTTGTCGCTCATGCGGGTAATCCGGGAAACGCACCGCGGTTTGCCTGAGCACATAGCGAATCTCGGCAAGAGACAAACCGGAATTAACTTCAAGCATCTGAGCCGCGATGGATGACACAATCGCCGCACTGACGGAGGTGCCGTCAACGAACTGATGGGCGCTATCGACCAGTTTCAGTCGGTCAATGGTCGCCTGAAGCACGGCGATGACCTCCGGATCGTGCAATTGCGCCGCTTCGGGCAGGCCAAACATAGCATGATGCGCGGTCAACACCGCCTGCGCGGCCCGTTCGTCGCCGGAATCGACGGCATCCAGCATGCTGGCCAGCACAACAGCCTCGCTGGCGGCCGTGGTACCAGGCAGAAACGGAGACACGATCCAGCGCGCCGAGCCAAGTATATCCGGCTTCTGTGCCCCGGCCACATCCCGGCCAAAATCGTGATGATACGGCTGCCAGATTCCAGGATTGGGCGAATTGAGGTCGTCATAGCCGCCAACTGTCAGCGCAGTCGATGCACTGGCCGGTGGCACGAGGTGTTCGCGACCACCATTCCCGCCAGCACACACCACCAGCACCCCTTGTGCTTCCAGCTGCCGCATCTGGACGTAGAGTGGATGCTCCGGGTCGTCTGAAGGGAAATCGCCGCCCACGCTGACATTGACGATGCGAATGTTGGCCGCTTTTGCATTCTCGCTGATCCAGCGCAGGCCGCGCAGGATATCCGGCTCTTTGATCTGGCGCGTACGCGTGCTGACTTTCACCAGCACCATCGAGGCACGAGAGGCTAGTCCGCTGAAGCGCCCGGACGACAGTGACCCATTGCCACAGGCAATCACACTGGTCATCTGGCCATGCCACGCATACCAGGCTGGTCGGCCAAATCTGGCATTGCTGATTTTGGGAATTTCATCGGTGGCATCCACATGCAGACGAACACGTCCTCGAATATCCGGATGTGGGTAGAAACCGGAATCGATGAATGCAATCGTAACCCCTGCACCTGTTGCAGCATGGTCCGCAGACATACGCTCGGACAACGGCAGCAGGGCAGGGGTGTGCACGTGAAGTCGATACGGGCGCTGAAGCATCACGCCTGTTTCATGAAATGCATTCAGGGTTATGCTGCGTTCACAAAGGTCTTGAACAGATTCAGCATGCTGTCATCGAAGGTGATCAGGCTCTCGGGATGCCACTGCACACCGATCAGGAAGCGACTGGTATCGCTGCCTTCAATCGCCTCCACAACACCATCCGGGGCAATCGCACTGACCGTGAATCCGTTAGCCACGCGGTCGACCGCCTGATGGTGAAAGCTGTTCACCCTCGCCTGAAGACCCAAAATGGTGCTCAGGGATGTCCCGGTGATTGTGCTGATCTCATGCGCGACAAAGTCACGCGGCTTGTCAGGGAAATACTGATGGCGAATGGCCTGGGGAACCTGAATGTTGACATCCTGAATCAATGTCCCGCCAGCAGCCACATTCAGGGTCTGAACGCCACGGCAAACGCCAAGCACGGGCTTGCGCGTTTCAAGAGCCCATTTGGCCAATAGCTGCTCGGTGTCGTCGCGCAGTCTGTCGATGCCTTCGGTTTTCTCATGTGGAACCTGGCTGTAGCAGGCAGGGTTGACATCACCGCCGCCGGCAAAGAATACACCATCCAGGCGGTCAAAAATGGCACGCAGGGCATCGGCCCCAAGAGCAAGCGGCAGCAGTACAGGTGCCGCACCGGCAGCATCAAGCGCAGTGATATACGGACGGCTCATGCCAAAGCGCTCGGGCAGCTTCTCGGGCAGTGAGGTGTCGTGGAAGGTTGGGATTCCGATCAGCGGTCTGATAGCGCACCACCTTTGCATGTACAAACAGAGTATGGCTGTCGCAACAGTGTACCACAGGGTGGTGCGTGTGGTTATCGTACATTCTCATCTAAAAAGAGGGGAAGTTTTCAATAATTCTCAGCGATATCTGATGCAATCTCTTCACAGAACATGGGCCAGATCTCATTAAAGGCTGATAAGCTTTCCTTACATCGAAACTTTCCGTCTCACACAGTCGACAAACTGTTTGGACTTCTAAAGGAAACCATTGTTGCAGACAGACCGTAAGCGAGTACGATAGTGTTAAGGCTGTGTTGGGGTATACGTTCCCATAGCAGGCTGTTAATCTTTCGTGTCGGGACTGCGATTTTTTGACCAGAAAGCAATATGTCGGGTGATACGGAGCGATCCGTTCCAGGGAAAATGGCTATGCCTACGTGGCTGGTATTGGAAGACACAGAGGGACTCAGGCTCGTTCTGGGTGATTTATTTGCGTTTCGCAACATACAGCCTCTGTTTCTCAAAGATGCCTATGAGGCGTTAAACTGGATCGAATCGGCCAACAAAGTCGGCTTTGCTGATCCCATGCCAGAGCTGGCGCTGCTCGATGTGCAGATGCCGCCTGGCAGCGAATACAGCGGTGTCGATGTGGGGCGCTGGATTCGCAGCTCAAAAGTGCTGGGGTCAATCCCGATTGCCATGATGAGCGCGTATGTGGTGAAGCACGATGAGCTTGAAGAAATGAAGCTGATTACAGGGGCAAATTTGTTCCTGCCGAAGCCACTGCCCAGGATCGACGAACTATTCAGACTGCTGTATACCCTCGCTGACGGCAACAAACCAGCAAAGACCCGGACACCCAGATATTCACAGAAAAGATGAGGCTTATGTTTGCTGTCATTATCAAAATCTCCGTGATTCCCGAATTTGCAGATGCCTTTATTGAAGCCACGCTTGAGAATGCGCGTAACAGCATACTGGAACCAGGCATCGCACAGTTTGACCTGCTGCGCGATCAGCAGGATCCCTCGCAGTTCACCCTGTACGAAATATATCGTTCACCGGAGGCCCAGCTTCAGCACCGCGAAACCGCGCACTATCTGGCCTGGCGCGAGCGTGTGGAACCGATGATGGCTGGCCCACGGACACCGACTAAATTCGATTTACTGAATCCACCCGAATAGCCCAGAGGAAAGACAGCATGCGCTTTGAGTTTGCGACCGCGACGCGTATCTATTTTGGTGCTGGCGCCGCGTCAGAACTGGGCAAGATTGCCGCGTCGTTCGGCACGAATGTCATGCTCGTTGCAGGGAGCGCAAAGCGCGCCGCCCCGATGACGACGCTGCTGGAAAGCGCCGGGTTGAAGGTGACGGTGCAGCTTTCGTCCGGTGAGCCAACGATAGAGGCCGCTGAATCGGCCTCAGCGCGCGCCAGAGAAGCGGGCATCGAGGTTGTAGTTGGCGTGGGTGGAGGAAGTGCGCTCGACCTGGCCAAGGCAATTGGCGCGCTGGCGGTGCACGATGGGGTGGCGCTGGACTATCTTGAGGTCATTGGACGGGGGAAACCGCTTACGAAGCCTTCGCTGCCCGTCATTGCAGTACCCACCACCAGCGGCACAGGCAGTGAGGTGACCGCAAATGCGGTGCTGTCATCGGCAGAAAACCGCGTCAAGGTGAGCCTGCGCAGCGCCAGTATGCTGCCGCGCGCCGCGATTGTCGATCCGCTGCTCACCGTGGAGATGCCCCCGAATATCACGGCATACACGGGAATGGATGCCCTCACGCAGTGTATCGAGCCGTACGTTTCAAACAAGGCGAATCCGCTGACCGACGCGATTGCCAGAGAAGGCATCGTGCGCGCCTCACGATCGCTTGAGGCGGCATTCGCCAATGGAGCGAACGAACAGGCGCGTGAAGATATGTCGCTGGCGGCACTGTTTGGCGGCCTGTCGCTGGCCAATGCAAAGTTGGGCGCCGTTCATGGCTTCGCAGCGGTGATCGGCGGCATGTTTGAGGCACCGCATGGGGCCATCTGCGCCTGTCTGCTGCCCCATGTAATGGTGGCGAATATTTCTGCGCTGCAAGCCCGCGAGCCACAGTCAGACAAGTTGTCACGCTATGGCGAAATTGCGCGCCTCGTGACCGGTGATTCAGCCGCTGTGGCACAAGACGGGGCGCAGTGGGTACATGAGCTGACGCGCAGGCTGGATATCCCGCCGCTGCGCGAGTTCAATGTGCAGGAAACTGACATCGAAGTGATCGCCCAAAAATCTGCCGGCGCCAGCTCGATGCAGGGGAACCCTGTCAAGCTGACGCACGAGGAACTGGTCGCGATCCTGAAGGCTGCCCGTTAGCCATCTTTCAGTTCGGCATAACGGAAGCAGTCGATTGTATGGTCATTGACCAGGCCACAGGCCTGCATCATGGCGTAGCAGATGGTGGGGCCGACGAATTTAAAGCCCGCTTTGAGCAAGGTTTTGCTCATCCGGCGAGACGTTTCTGTTTCAGCGGGAAGTTCGCCCAGGCTGCGCCATGAATTATGGACGGTTTTGCCATCCACAAATTCCCACAGGAACGATGAGAATGTGCCATAACGGGCCTGTATGTCACGGAAACGGGCCGCGTTATTGATGGTTGCCATGATCTTGGCGCGGTTACGGATAATGCCAGGATCGGCCATCAACTCAGCCACTTTGGCATCATCGAACTCAGCCACTTTCACCGGATCAAATCCGGCAAACACCTGTCGATAGCGTTCACGTTTGCGCAGCACGGTGATCCAGCTCAAACCAGCCTGTGCGCCCTCCAGCGTGATGCGCTCGAACAAGGCATGGTCTTCTTTCACGGGCACGCCCCATTCCACATCGTGATAGCGGGTATACAGCGCATCGTCCGGCGCCACCCATCCGCATCTTGCCTTATCCACGCATGCCCTCCCTCAAACTGTCTCGAAAAACGACCGTAATGCGTGGCTATATGCGGCAGGTTGCTCGAAGTGTGACGCGTGACCGGCATCTGTGATGATCATTCGGCGTCCATGCGGCATCAGGCTGGCCATCTCATCATTGATGGCATTGAACTTTACATCTTCGGCCCCGGTGAGCAGCATCACGGGCAATGCGTTCAGCGCAGGCAAGTCGTCCCAGAAAGACGGCTGAGCGCCCGTCCCGGCACCGCGCAAGCTAAGGGCAAGCCCGAAAAGGTCGTTTGCCAGCCGCTGATCACGCAGCCAACCCCGTTTCTCAGGGGGCACGCGCTGCTGGCTGGCAAACAGCGGCAGTTTCTCCCAATAGGCGACGAACCATTCTAGGCCGTTCCTGAGAATGGCATCCGCCAGTGCGTCGTCGTTGGACCGGCGAACTGTTCGCTCCTCAACACTTTTCAGTCCTGGAGAAGCGCTTTCCAGCACCAGCGACGTGTATTGACGAGGAGACGCCAACGCGCACGCCAGCGCATGCCTGCCACCCATGGAATAGCCGACAAGGTGGGGGGGCAGGGCAGGGCCGAAATATGCGTTGACCAGCGCGTTCAGGTCGTGGGCGACCCTGGTGACGTCATAACACTCTGGAGCAGCGCGCACACGTGTGCGTCCGTGGCCAGGCAGGTCGACCGCCAGCAGGTGGTAATCCGACGCAAGCGCCTGCATGCTCTCATGCCAGTTGGCCTGACTGCCGGTGAACCCGTGCAGCAGCACGACTGGCGTGCCAACACCCACACTGCTACAGGCATATAACGCGCCGTTTGCAGCTTCCCAAACGAAATCTTTCACATCAGCCATATTCGGGCCCGTTGCCCCTGCTGCTAAACAATTATTCATACAACTATGGCACATTCTACGCTATCATTCGAATAGACTGACCAGTCGGTTTAGAGTGAGATGAAACCTTATGGCAAATGACGCAGACAAGCGCGGGGCCACCGCAAAAGACCCGGAAAGCACACGTGGCCGCATTCTGGACGCTGCCCTGAATGTATTTTCAAACAAGGGCTTTCATGACGCCAGCGTGGATGAAATCGTAGAGCAGTCGAGCACGTCCAAGGGCTCAGTCTATTTTCACTTTCCCAGCAAACAGACGCTGTTTCTGGCGCTGGTCGACAAATTCGCAGACCTGCTGGAGCGCCGGGTGAAAGAAGCGATCGAGGGTGAGAGTGAAGGTATCTCCCGGGTGGATATTGCCCTGACAACCACGCTGCAAACCTTTAATCAGTATCGCCCGCTGGCAAAAGTGATGCTGGTGCAGGCGATGGGACTTGGTGCTATCTTTGAGCAGAAGATGATGGAAGTGCACACGCGCTTCTCGAACCTGATCAAGATTTATCTCGACGAGGCCATCGCCACCGGGGATATCGAGCCAATCGATACCGGGGTGGTATCGCGCGCCTGGATGGGCGCCATTAACGAAAATGTCATTCATTGGGTTTATTCCGGCGAGCCCACACCGGAACGTATCATGACCACGCTGCGCCCGATGCTGCTGCGCAGTGTGGGCGTAAAGGAACATGCATAGCTCATGAGCTCGCCTCGTGATACCCAACTGATTCCGGATCGTGATCTGCCGGGAAGACGCCCACGCCTGACAGCCCGGACGGTCGCCATCGAGCCATCTTTTCTGCTGCCTGTGGCAGTGCTGTATGCGCACCTGAACCGCGTGTACTGGAGCGATCCCACGACCCAGACGATTACACTGGGCCTGGGAACGGCTGCTGCCATCGATGCCCGGGGACCCGAGCGGTTCGCATTCATTCGCGAACAGGCGGAAAAGCTGTTTGCGGGAATGGAATTGAGTGGGTCTGAATCCGGCATTGAGCCACGACTCTGGGGCGGATTCGCCTTTGATGATGTCAGTGCACGCACGTCTGATCCGCTGTGGGATGTGTTTCCAGCGGCGCATTTTCATATTCCGCGCCTGACGTTCACAATTTCGCCGGATGGGGCGTGGCTGACCGCCGCCCAGTACGGCAGTGCGCCTGATACGCTGCAAACCTTGATTGAGGATACCCTTGCGCAGGCGCGTGAAGCAGGCGAGACGATGCCCATGCGCCCGTATGCAAACACACTTTCCCTGCTGGCTGATCAGCCGACCTGGAACCAGATGGTGACGTCAGCGGTGCGGGAAATCCGCGCCGGGCAGATGGAAAAAGTCGTGCTTGCCCGCGCAGTCGAGCTGCATTATCCGCTGCGCCTTGAGCCAGCCTCTGCCGTGGACAGCCTGCAGGATCAGTATAACGACTGCGTGGTCTTCATGATGGAACCATCTCCCGGTAACGCATTCTTCGGCGCAACGCCGGAAGTGCTGGTGCGCAAGCAGGGCAAGCAGTTCGAAACTGCGGCACTCGCCGGGTCACGCAAGCGGGGCAAGTCGGACGAGGATGACGCACGTGCTGCGCGAGAATTACTGGCCAGCGATAAAGATCGGCGTGAACATGCTTTTGTCGTGGAGGAAATTGAGCGGCGCGTGGGCGCACTTTCCACCTCGGTGAATATGCCACAAACACCGGGTATCCTGAAGCTGAAGAACATCCAGCATCTGCATACACCGATTACCGGCACGCTCTCTGGCGAGACGCATGTGGTGGAGCTGGTGGAACTGCTGCACCCAACGCCCGCGCTCGGTGGCACGCCTCGTGAAATGGCACTCGAAGCACTGCGCCGTCTGGAGCCTACTGCACGCGGCTGGTACGCAGCGCCTGTGGGTATGATTGACCGCCATGGAAATGGTATGTTTGCTGTGGCGATCAGAAGCGGCGTAAGTGCCGGAAAAATCGTCCGCCTGTATGCGGGAGCTGGCATCGTCGATGCCAGCGACCCTGATGCGGAATGGGCGGAAACAAGCCTGAAACTTCGTCCGCTGTACACCGCACTGGGGTTAGATACATGACAGCACCAAATCGAAATCTGCTGTGGGCCACAATTTTCATGGATGAGCTGGCCCGCTGCGGGGTCAGAGATGTGATCGTCGCACCCGGATCACGCTCAACGCCGCTGGTTTTTGCTGCATCAGAACATCCGCTGCTGCGCGTGCATTCGATTATCGATGAGCGTGGAGCCGCGTTTTTCGCACTGGGGATGGGGCTTGTCACCGGGATTCCGGCGGTCGTGCTGTGCACCAGTGGCACAGCGGCAGCCAATTTCTATCCGGCGGTCATCGAAGCGAAGCTGTCGGGTGTGCCGTTGATTGTCGTCACAGCGGACCGTTCACACGAGCTGCGCGACAGTGGCGCGAATCAGACGATTGACCAGGTGAAACTGTTTGGCAGCCATGTCCTGTGGGCATATGACGCGGCACTGCCTGAAAGCCAGCCCCCGGCACTGGCCCGGCGCAATCTGCGCACGCTGGCCGCACGCTCTGTCGCGCTGTCCACCGGTCTGACGCGTGGCCCTGTACATCTTAACTTCCCATTCCGCAAGCCGCTCGAGCCGACCGCGGTCGAGGCGGATCTGCACGAGGACGATACGGGCAGGCCCGATATGCTTCCGTTTACACAGATTGTGCCGCCAGAGCTGCATCCTGACTTTGTGGCGCTGGACTGGCTGGAAGCAGAACTGGTCGCGGCTGAACGGCCGGTGATCGTTTGTGGGCCGCGCTGTGAACGCGATGAATTTCCGCTGGCTGTGAAGGCGCTGGCGCTGCGCATTGGCGCACCTGTGCTGGCCGATGCACTTTCGGGCGTTCGCTTTAGTGTGGATCGGCACGGCGTGATCATCAGCACCTATGAAACGATTCTCAACGCTGCCAGCGTGCCGCCGCCGGACTTCATCCTTCAGTTTGGCGGGCCAGTGACGTCGCAGGCGCTTGATGAGTATCTGTCGTCTGCCAATGCGACACGGGTGAATGTGCAGCGGGAAGGGCGCTGGCAGGATCCGCATCATCAGTCTGACCTGCTGATCATTGCCGAAGCGGCGCGCCTGTGCGACTACATGCAAACCATTCAGCGCGATGATGCCTGGCTGAAGCAGTGGCAGCAGGCTGAACATGATGTATCGCGCCTGCTGGATGAAACACTGCAAACACACTGGTTTGATGGCGCAGTGGCGCGCAATATCTCACATCTACTGCCTTACGGTGCGCCCCTGGTGCTGGCCAGCAGCTTGAGCGTGCGTCATTTTGACCAGTTCAGCCTGCGCGACGGCACCCATCTGACGGTGTATGCCAACCGGGGAGCCAGCGGCATCGACGGCACACTGTCGACGGCTGCTGGGGTGGGCAAGGCAAGCGAGGAACGGGTGACACTGCTGGCCGGAGACCTGGCGGCTATTCATGATCTGAATGGGCTGATGGCATTTGGTCGCACACACACGGCCTGCACCCTGGTGGTCGTGAACAACGACGGTGGTGGCATTTTCCAGCGCCTGCCGATCGCACAATTTGATCCGCCTTATCACGAGCTGTTTGTGACGCCACACGGCCTGAACTTCGCTGGGGCGGCGCAGATGTTCGGCTTCCGATACGCACTGGCAAACGATGCCGCGACCTTTGAGCAGATGTTTAAGGACAGCCATGCCAGCGACCAGAACTGGCTAATCGAAGTGCCCACAGATATCGTACAAGACCTGGCAGCGCGCCAAGCGGTGATGCAGGTTGTCGAGACTGGAATTATGCAGCGAGAGTATTTTACGCAAGGAGAGGCGTAACGTGACCGATTGGGTTGAAGTCAAGCAGTACAACGATATTACGTTTCATAAGGCGGATGGCATGGCGCGTATCGCCTTCAACCGCCCGGAAGTGCGGAATGCTTTCCGCCCCGATACGATTCAGGAAATGATCGAAGCGTTTATGAACGTGTGGGATGATCCGTCGGTAGGTGTCATCCTGCTCACGGGCAACGGCCCCGCAAAAGATGGCAAGTATGCCTTTTGCAGTGGCGGTGACCAGAAGATTCGTGGAGACGCTGGCTACAAGGGCGGCGATGGCGTCGAACGTCTGAACGTGCTTCAGCTTCAGCGGATCATCCGCACCATTCCCAAGCCGGTGATTGCGCTGGTGCCTGGCTATGCTATTGGCGGCGGACATGTGTTGCACGTCATCTGCGATCTCTCGATTGCAGCCGACAATGCCATTTTCGGCCAGACTGGTCCGCGCGTGGGCAGCTTTGACGGCGGCTATGGCAGCAGTTACCTGGCGCGTATCGTCGGGCAGAAGAAGGCGCGTGAAATCTGGTACCTGTGCCGGCAGTATAACGCTCAGGAAGCACTGGACATGGGCCTGGTCAACAAGGTCGTGCCGATTGACCAGCTTGAGGCCGAGGGCGTGGAATGGGCGCAGACCATCCTGCATCACAGCCCGCTGGCGATCCGCCTGCTAAAGGCGAGCATGAATGCCGATGTCGACGGACAAACCGGTATTCAGCAGCTTGCGGGTGACGCCACGCTGCTTTTCTATATGACGGAAGAAGGTCAGGAAGGCCGCAATGCCTACCAGCAGAAGCGCAAACCTGACTACGGCAAGTATCCCTGGCGGCCGTGATGAACGATTGGCTTGCTGCCAGCGCCGCCGCCAACGGCAGCAAGCCATTTCTATATGCATCAGGCGGCATGCAATCGTTTGAGTCAATGCATGACATCGCGCAGGGTTTGACTGACAGCCTACGTACACAAGGCGTTCAGCGCGGGCATCATGTCGCACTGCTGGCCAGCCCAGGCGCATCGCTGGTCGCGCTGATTTTTGCTCTCGGGCGACTCGGTGCGGTGGCTGTGCCGCTGAATCTTCGGCTGACTGTCGAGGAAATGGCGTGGCAGATTCGGCATGCGAACTGCCACGCGATCGTGTTCGACCCGTCACATGCAGAACAGGCTATGCTGGCAGCACCAGAGACCCACCATATCCCGCTGAGGCACATCGAAGAGTACGCCTCCGCAGGTATTGATTCGACAGCTGTCCCCCTGATTACGCTCGATGACATCCAGGCGATTATGTTCACCAGCGGCACCAGCGGCCAGCCGAAAGGCGCGCAAATCACCTGGGGAAATCATTTCTGGAGCGCGACGGCATCTTCATGGCGCCTGGGCGTCACTCCGGATGATGTGTGGTTGTCTGTGCTGCCGCTGTATCATGTTGGCGGGATGGGCGTCATTTTTCGAAGCGTGCTGTATGGCACGGCTGTTGATCTGCATCAGAGATTTGATGTGGACGAGATCAACAGTCGGCTGGATAGCGGCGAAATTACACTGGTTTCACTGGTGCCGACCATGCTGGCGCGCCTGCTGGATGCCCGTGATGATACGCCATTTCACCCACGTGTGCGCACAGTGCTGCTGGGTGGTGCTGCGGCTGATGACAAGCTGCTGGCGCGCTGTGTGAAACTGGGTATACCTACCGCGACGACCTATGGCCTGACGGAGGCTTGTTCGCAGGTGGCGACGACGCTGCCGGGGCGCACAGCCCATCATCCAGGCAGTGTGGGAAGACCGGTGATGTTCACCTCAGTACGCATTGCTGATGAGGCGGGGGCATCTGTATCTGCCGGACAGCCCGGCGAAGTAGTGGTCAGCGGCCCAACAGTCATGAAGGGCTATTATCAGCAGCCTGAAGATCGCGCGCTGCGAAATGGTGAGCTGTTCACGGGGGATATCGGGTATCTGGATCACGATGGTAACCTGTGGCTGCTCCAGCGGCGCACTGACCTGATCGTCACAGGTGGTGAAAATGTCTATCCGGCCGAGGTGGAAGCACGACTGCGCCAGCACCCTGATGTGCGCGACGTATTGGTGGTCGGTATTCCAGATCCTGTGTGGGGGCAGACAGTCGCGGCCATTGTGGTGCCCGCTGAAGGCGCACTCATCACAGAACGAATCCTGAGCGACTGGTGCCGGGCTTCCCTGGCCGGGTATAAATGTCCGCGCCGCTGGCTCTTTGCATCGACGCTCCCGATGATTGGCATTGGAAAGCCAGACCGGAAAGCGGGCGCGCGCCTGTTTACATAGATTATCGCGCCAGCCTCCCATTATTTTCCCCTGAGACACTACATCGTCATGGTGACCTTGCTCAGGCCAACCGGCTTGTCGATGGGCTTGCCCTTCGCCACGGCCAGATGCATGCCCAGCAGCTGTCCCGGGATAATGCTGGCAATAGGCGAGAGCCATTCTGGCAGGGCATCAGGCAGGCGCACCCACGGCGCATCCGTCAGGGCATCATCATTGGTGATAATCAGAGCTTCGGCCTGGCGCTCTTTCAGCCGAGCCAGCACGATTGGCATCTGGCTGCTGCCCGGGCCTTTTGGCGCAAACACGATGACGGGGAAATTTGGATTGACGATGGCGATCGGGCCATGCAGGAAATCTGCTTCACTGTAGCCCTGCCCAAGAATGGAACATAACTCCTGCACTTTCAGGCATGTTTCGATAGCAGTGCAGTAGTTATAGGCACGCCCCAGCGCAGCAAAACTGGCCAGATCGGCGTGATTTGCCGCCCATGTGGCCACCGGGCCAGAGGCCTCGAGTGTGCGCGCAATATAGTTGGGCAGGGCTACCAGGTCGTGCTGAAGCGCAGCATTAGGCGAGAGCGCGGCCACCAGCATTGCGACGGCCGTCAGCTGGGCGGTATAGGTTTTGGTGGCTGCCACGCTGATTTCTTCGCCGGTATGCAGGGCAATATGATGATGCGCAGCCTTTGCCATCGGCGAATCGGGATTATTGGTGATCGTCACTGTCAGGGCGCCCTGCTGGCGGGCATCGGTGATAACCCTCAGCACATCCATCGACATGCCGGATTGGGAGATGCCGATGACCAGCGCACGCGATAACTTTGGCGAGGTGTCATACAGCGTGTGGACGGACGGGGTGGCAAGCGCGACCGCCATGCCAACATGAATACCAAGCGCGTACTGTGCATATCGAGCAGCATTATCTGACGTGCCGCGGGCAGCAATGCTGACAAAGGCCGGGTCAAAGGCCTTTACCGCACGGGCAATCGCGGCAATGTTATCTGCCTCTGCACCTAACAGGTGCTGAATGATCTCTGGCTGAGCATAGATTTCAGTCTCAAGATGAGAGGGCATTGGGACTCTCCTTTGCTGATCGAAGAATGGTCGTGTCGCGCACGATCAAATGCGTATTCAGGACAGTTAAACCGCGAATCGTAAGGCCTTCCAGTTGTCCGAAAAGCTGATACATACCACGCTTTCCCACATCCACAATATCGGCGGCCAGCGTGGTCAGGCCGGCAGAAATGGCATCTATTCCGTCACCGAAGCCGATGACGGCAACCTCGTCAGGCACTGAAATGCCGCGTTCGCGCAGCACCGCTAAAGCAGCGATTCCCATCTGATAGTCCGACGCCACCACCGAGTCAAAAGGAATCTGAAGTTCCAGAAACTGCTGCATCGCATCGGCGGCCACTGAAGGGATGAATTCTCCAGGGATAAAATAGCGCTGATCCAGATCCAGATCATAACGCATCATTTCCAGCTCGAACCCCAATCGACGTGCCCGTCCATCATTCTGATTCAGATCACCGCAGATAAACACAGGACGGGTGCGCTGGCATGCGACCACGATATGCTCCATCAGGATCGCCATGCCCTGGCGGTTGTTTGACGCGATGCCCGGGATATCGAGTTCAGGCACGATGTGGGCTACCAGCGATACCGGCAGACGCAGGGTATCGCGCAGCCTGCGCAGCAGGGGATCGGGCAGTACATTCGTCAGCACCAGCGCGCCGCTACACGCTCTCAGATCCTGCTCGATGGCATCTATATCACGCACAGGGTCGTGGATTGTGTAAACCTGCACCGCATAGCCGCGCATGTGTGCAGCGGCCAGTGCGCCCGCGATCACGCCGCGCTGAAAGACCTCATCCGGATCATTGGTAAGCAGGGCGATTGGCCGTATGTTCACAGGATATCCAGCTCATTTTGCAGGGCAAGGGCCACCGCACCCAGCGCACTCAGGTCTTTTGAATAGGCCAGTGAAAAGCGGGTGCGCGCAAGCAGCGTATGGTCAGTATAGCGGGCCGCCAGCTCAATCAGGGCAGACAGGAATTCCTCGCCCAGGTCAACAACTTTACCAGCAAGCGAGACATGGCTGGGCTGCCACAGGCTGACCACCCATGCCAGCACCTGGGCCAGATGCTCCATATGCCAGTTGACGGCCATCGTCGCCAGTAAATCACCCCGCCGGGCCGCGTAGCGCAGGTGCATATAGGTGAAATGCTCCGGAAGCTGTGATTCCCCGATTCGTGCGCGCAGCTCCAGCACGTGCTGACGCACAGCCTTCCAGCCCAGCAGCGATTCCAGCGGCTGCATCTCGTGAGGAAGGCCCATTTTAAGGCGGCCGATTGCACCCCCCTGATGGTAATGAAAGTCCGCCGTATTAAATGCGATGCCGATCTCAACACTTTCGTTCAGCATCAGGCACGCGAGGCTTTCAGCGTCATCAGTGTCGGTGACGCCAAACGAGAACTGCGCCAAGGCGGCCAGTTCACTGTTGTTGCCGATGTAAACGGGTCGTCCGTACATGTCAGCAAAATAAGGGGGCAGCGCAAACTCGACCAATTGCTGTAACGGGCTTTGAATAAGGTACTGACGGGTCTCAGACAGGATGCCAGGAACGCCTATACCGATGCACAGCAGGGGCGACGACAACTGCGACACCAGTCCGTTGATGGTGGCCTCGATCAGGTCAATGATTTCTGTGGGCTGAAACTGGTCACGTTCGATGACGTGCTGCACGCTGACATATCCCGTCAGGTCCGACAGCACGCCAAATATACGATGTTCTTCCACAGAGATACCAATGACCTGGCGCGCATCTGGCACAAAGCGCAGCAGGGTAGGGCGCTTGCCGCCCGTATCGCCCGACTCACCGAATCCAGATTCGGTCAGCAGGCCTTCCTCGATCAGCTCACTGACAATATCCGAAACCGTAGGCTTGGCCAGCCCGGTAATAGCAGCCAGTGCGGCGCGATTGTTGGCGGCGTCTTCGTAAACAGCGCGCAGCACCAGCTGGCGGTTATGACGCTTCAGGCCTTCGCGAGTGGCTTTAAATGATTTCATGCAGCATTCAACGATCTCGTAAGGCGCACATGCCCGTATGATATCGCGAAAGGATATCCCAGGTAGAGGGATCTTCACCACCTATGCCCCAGATTGCCACGCCGCCCAGCCCGGCATATGCACTCATGACCGTCTCCAGTTTATCGGCGACGGAGGCAGCGTCGTTCAGCACAATATTCTGGCGGGGCAGGCCAGTCACCCTCAGCTCAATCAGCAGCTCATGCGACTGCTGATGTCGATTCGAGGTATCGAGATTGAACGAGTCCACCCAGCGCATCACACTGCGATACGAGATAGTGGTGGCCGGAGGTGAGCCGCGCATCCATGAGTAGCCATAAAACGGCATGCCAAGCCGAATTTTGTCCAGCGATGTGAACTGCGAGGCATACCCTACAACGTCAGCCATCCACTGAGAGGGTGCAATCGGGCCAGGCGGCTGGTTCCTGCTGGTGTAGTCGTACGTCATCAGATTGGCGATATCGACCACGGGAAGGATTCTGGACCAGTCCTGGCCGCGCGGGCCCTCCCAGGTGCCCTGATCATCCGTTTTCGCATGCAGGGCAATCGTAATCAGACGGCCGTTGGCATGCAGGGCGTCTGCCAGCCGCTCGATAAACAGACTGAAGGCATCACGGTTGCTGGCCGGGAAACCTTCATAATCGATATCGATGCCGTCATAATCCATAAGCTCTACGAGCGAGGTAATGACCTCTATGTGGGTCATCATGGCTTCATCGGATGCAAGCATGGTGGGGACGCTGGCGAAAATACTGGGAATCACCAGAATATTCGCCTCACGCAGCAGCGCCAGGATGTCCGGGTCTTCAGCGCCATCATGGCGTTGCAGGCCACCATCAGGCAGCGGCGAATACCAGAACGGATGGACAATGTCGATCGCGTCCACATGGGCGCGAATACTGTCCAGTCCGTCAGGCTCAGTGGATGACGGATACCACACGCTGGTGCACCAACCGGACGGTGTCTCCTGAGCCACGACGACGCCGGAGCTGAGTGCTATCAGCCCGACAAATACAGCGCGATACAAACCCGTCAGCTTCATAATGTCACCTGATTGGGCAGTGCCATGCCCGGAATTGCGCATGGCAGCACGCCCGTCGCCTGAATCTCGCCAAACAGGACTCTGGCAGCAGCTTCAAGATTAGGCGCACGCACGCCATACGTGCACAGATAGGTCTCCACACGCGGAAAAGCGACAATATCAAAAGGCGTGCGCATAGCTATCACAATCGGCCTATGGCCAAGATCAATCAATGCATTCACCAGTTCAGCCTGCATCTTATGCCGATCGGCGGCAATGGTACCGACGATGACCAGGTCCGCGCTATCAGCCAGCGCCACCGCCTCCGCCACATGGTTTGCCTGGGCCTCGTGTGGCAGTTCGAATGTCGTTATCTGCATCCCACGCTGTCGAAGCGCATCCGCGAGTGACAGCTCAACGCCAGAGCTGGTATCCGCAGGGGTCAGATCAACCAGCTCTGGCACGATCAGCAGAAGGCTCTGGTCAGATCCGGGCTGCAAAGGCAGCTGATCGGAGGCACGCACGGCAGTCACGGCTGCGTCCGCAATCTGCTGGGCGATGGCCTGATGTTCTGCGCAGCCGACATCGCTCAGGGAAGGCAGATCACGAGGCAAGGCACGCCTTGCGTTCAGGATACGCACATCCGATTCTGCGGATGCTTTCATATCAAGGGCATCCATCAGATCGAACTGATTGGGCAAGTGGCCCAGCAAAACCAGGTCAATGCCAGCGCTGATCGCATCTCGCAGGCTTTGCAGGCCATGTCGCGATACCGCATACATGTCCATGGCGTCGGTGATGGTCAGGCCAGTGAAGCCCATCTCAGTGCGCAGCAGATCGGTCATAATTTTTTTCGACAGCGTCGCCGGCTGCTGATCATCAAGGACTGTGAACACCACATGAGCGGAGAGAATTGCACCAACGCCAGACTGAATAGCATCGCGAAACGGGCGTAGCTCCGTCACGTCCAGTTGATCCCGCCCACGAGAAACTACGGGCACAGAATAGTGCGTATCGGTCCCAGTATCGCCATGGCCGGGAAAGTGCTTCGCAGTGGCGATGACACGTTCGGCCTGCAGCCCCGCAATCAGGGCTGTGCCCAGTGCGCCCACCAATGCCGGATCATCGCTGAAGGCACGAATTCCGATGACGGGATTTAGCGGGTTACTGTTCACATCCACCGACGGCGCAAAGTTCAGATTGACACCCATCGCCAGCAGTTCGCGACCGAGCACACGACCGGCCTTCTCGGCCAGGTCTGGCCTGCGTGTCGCGCCCAGCGCCATGTTGCCCGGCAGCGCGGTTGCGCCGTGGGTGATGGCCATCAACTGGCCACCTTCCTGGTCGATCCCGATAATGGGCGCTGGCTGGCCACCTTCAGCCGCGGCTGACATCAGGCTGTGCGTCAGTTCACGCAGTTGTTTGGGTGACGAAACGTTAAAATTGAACAGGCAGAATGCACCAATACGGCCGGCGCGTACCGCTGCCAGAATCTCGGCGGGCGCAGTTGTCCCCGGAAAGGTGTGCATCAGTTGCAGCATGATGGTTATCCCTCTTTGCCGCCAGTGGCTGCAATACCCTGCACAAAAAAGCGCTGCGTAAACATGAAGATCACCAGCACAGGCAGCACAAAAGTGACGCTGGCCGCCATGATGGTTTGCCAGGGAATGGGCGATTCCTGCAAGTTGAACTTGCCAGCCACAAAGACAGGCATGGTAAACAGCTCCGCCTTCTGCAGATACAGCAGCGGGTTAATCAGATTGTTCCACAGGCCGACAAACAGAAACACGGTAATCGTGGCGATGGCAGGACGGGAGAGCGGCAGAATGATGTACCACCAGGTCTGTAACGGATTCGCGCCGTCGATCATCGCGGCTTCATCGAGCTCTTTCGGGATGCCGACCATAAACTGACGCAGCAGGAAAATCATCGCTGCGCCGCCTGCGAAAAATCCGGGAATGGTGATGGGATTAAACGTTCGAATCCAGCCGAGGTTATAGAACAGCACATACTGCGGCACGAGCGTCGCCTGGGCGGGCAGCATCAGCGTGCCGAGCATGAGCGCGAAGACCAGATTACGTCCCCGCCACTCCAGCCGCGCAAATGCATAAGCGACAAAGCTGATGGATCCGACGGTGCCCACCAGGGTCACCACCACTACGAAAATGCTGTTCACGTAGGCGCGATAAAAGCTGGGGTCAGCAAACAGGTTGCCATAGTTGGACCACTGCGGCACCTCTGGCAGCAGGCTGAGCTGCGGGCGGCCCACTTCTTCAATGGATTTCAGCGATGTGCCCGCCATCCACACCAGCGGAAACAGAAAAAACAGCGAGAAGGCGATCAGAATGGCATAGAACACGATAGAGCGGGCATCCAGGTTCAGGCGATAGCGCGCACGCCTGCCGGGCCTGACATTGACGCTCAGATCGGGCGTGTGCTGTAGAGTGCTCATCAGTATTTCCTTTCATAGCCACGGAGGCGAATCGATGCTGACAGGACGGCATTACGATTCATAATTGACCCAGCGGCTGTAACGAAATTGCAGAACCGTGAGGAACACGATGATGGCTGCCAGAATCCACGACACAGCTGCACCTTCGCCAATCGCAAGCTGGCGGAAGGTGCGCACAAACAGAAAATAAGCAGCAGAAGCGAGACTGTCCTGGGTCGTGGGCGTTTGCAGGATGTAGATCGATTCAAACGTCTGCAACGCGGCGATGACGCCAATGACGATGTTGTAAAACATAGCTGGTGAGATCAGCGGCAGCGTGATCTTGAAGAACTGCTGCACGCGGCTGGCCCCGTCGACATCGGCCGCCTCGTAGAACACACGCGGAATGCCCTTTAACGCGGCCAGGAAAATCAGCATCCCGGCGCCGGAACTCCACATGGTAATGAGGATGAGCGAAGGCTTCGACCATAATTCGCTGGACATCCACAACGGAACGCGCTGCGAATCAGGAAAGACCTGCGTCGCCTGCCTGAAGAGCGAGAAATGGTAATTCTGCACACCGGCAGCAGCGGCCACGTCATTGAACGCGGAGAAATAACGGAGGGTATCCAGCAGCGAGTTCACTGCCAGCAGCGCAAATACGACCGTGCCTCCGACGATCAACCAACGTTGGAGCTTTGCATTGCCTCCGTTCAGTGCAATCAATACCCCGAAAAAGGCGATCATGCCGCCCCAGATCCAGAAGGCTGACAGGCTGGCCTGCGGGAATGTCTCCTGCAGGTAGGCCAGGTCTCCGGGCTGGGCAATTGCCGACTGGAACGTGAGGTATTGAAAGATCAGTCCCAGCTGGCCCTGATCAAACTGTCCGGCAGACAGATGGACCAGCACAGCAAGACTTCCTGCGGCCAGACCAATGAGCAGAACACTCGCGCGGCGGGCCTGACTTGCTACCAGTGCGCCTGCAAATACAGCTGCAACCAGTGCAGAAGCCAGCAAATAGGGCAGGGCGGAGAATGCGCTGCCATCTTCGGCGGATGGGGTGGCAATCGCCATCAGCGCGGCGCCAACGCTCAGTACGATACCGCTGACCAGATAAGCCGTTGCAGCGCGAGGGCTGGCATTACGGTGGGCTGACAGCGCCCCAGCGGCCAAAATCAATCCGATACCTACGATCAGGAAGGGGTCGATGGGCAGGGCAATCAGGCCGCGCGCGACCAGCACCATGCCCAGCACAGCACCTACGATTTCAGACACCCGCAGCAGGCGGCTGCGTCGACTATCAGACCATTCACCGCGCAGCATCGTCGAGAGGAAAAGCACTGCGATCAGTGCTGGAATGAAATATTTCAGCGGACCAATCGGATCGCCGCGCACAATGCCGGAATAAAAGCCGTTGAAGCCTTCGACCAGAAATATAAACGTGCGTTTCAGCCAGTCGAACAGAAAAAAAGCATTGCCAGCGGCGGACATGGCTTCGTTGATAAAACCGCCATTGGAAGCGAGCATGTAGCGCCAGGCCAGCAGAATCGCCGGGCCGCCAGCCAGGATGACGGGCAGGTAGAAAATGAGACGGAAGAACCTGACGCCGCGCAGTGCCTGATTCAGCAGCAAAGCCATCGCCAGCGCGGTCAGGATTTGCAGGGGAACGCCGATAATTGCGTAGTAAAAAGAGTTGTACATGGCCCCTGCGAAACGACGACCGTGTGCGCCTTCGCCCAGCAGCAGCTCACGATAATTATCCAGGCCGACGAAATTCATCGAATCGCCCAGCTTGTAGTCAGTGAAGCTGTACAGCAAAGAGGCCAGGGCAGGGCCGACGACGAAAATGAAGAAGCCAATAATCCAGGGAGATGCGAAGAAGACGCCCCAGAAGATTTTGCGCCCCTCGGCATCGCTGAGCCGGGCCAGACGTGCCCCGCCGCGGGCCAGAAGCCCCAGCAGCACACTGCCAGCAGCGATGAAAATTACGGTAGCTGCTGCCCACAGCAGATTATCAAGGCGAGCCTGCGCGGCGACATCCATAATGTCCCGTCCCTTTGTGTGTTCTGAAGTGTGATGAAAACGGGCGTTGAGTGAAGCGTATGCTGCGACACAGGCAGGTTCCTAATGGAACCTGCCTGTGTGTCATATAGGGATTGCGCTAGCCGAGGTAACCGTTATCTTCCAGAATCGCGTCGTACTCGTCTTTCAGATTCTGCTGGGTGGTTTCCAGGCTCTGCTGGTCGGTCAGGAACAGCGTGACCTGCTCGGTAATCAGGGGGCGCAGCTCGGCACTGGCGCGGATGTCCGAGAACGGACGACCATATTCCACGGCGACTTCCAGCAGCTGGTCCCACACCGCGTTGCTCGCACGCAGGTCTTCCCAGGCATCTGTGCGGGTAGGCGTGAAGCCTGCAACAGTGCTCAGCGCGACTGCATTTTCCTGATTGGTGATGAACTTCAGGAATTCGACCGCCGTAGCCGGATCTTCCACATAGGCAGGCACTGACAGCCAGTCGATGAACACCTGCACAACTGGCTCACCATTTGCGCCTGCGGGGTAGGGGGCAATCGCGATATTTTCCCACAGCGGATCGCTGGTTGCTGGCATGTTCCACATCGGGAAGATACCGCTGACAACGAGATTGGATGCAATCGGCGTGCCTTCGAACGGCGGCAGGCCAGCGGTATTCTCATTCGGCATCATGATGCGGCGACGATCGTACATGAACTGCAGGGCTTCGGCAGTGGCGGCGCTGTCGAATGCGCTACTGCCATCTTCGTTATACAGCTCGCCACCAGCAGACCAGATGTATGCAACGAATTCCTGAGCATCGAACAGGCCACTCCCGATGTCCATGAAGCCCATCTGAGTCATGGCGCCGTCGACCACGTTGCTGTTGGCGGCCACAAACGACAGCGCATCAGCAAAGGTCAGAGGGGGAACAGCGGCAGGATCCGCAGCCAGGTCGGTGCGGTAGAAGGTGGGGCGGGGGCTCATCAGCAGAGGGAAGCCGCGCAGCGCACCATCCCAGCTGGCAGTTTCGACCGCAATCGGCAGAAATGCAGACAGATCTTCTTCGGTCACATACGAGGAGATATCAGCCAGCAGGCGTCCGTAAGTGGCCGCATATTCAGAGCCAAGGTAGACGATTTCAGGGCCATCACCAGTGGTAATCCAGCCAGCGACGGTCGCGTCGAAGTCACCCCATCCGCCAGTAATGACCTCAACATTGACGCCCTCGTGGGCCGCTTCAAATGCCGGGGCTGCTTCGGTGTTGAACCATGCCAGCGTGTCTTCGGTGAGGCCTGTGATGTAGACCTCCAGCGTTTGATCCTGTGCCGCTGCGGGAGCGACAAGGACGGTCAATGCCGCAAGTGCAGATGCAAAAAGCGCCGTACGTTTCATTGCGTAATTTCTCCCATCAAAAAAGCCATCTGATCTCTGCAAGATAGTTAGTTAAGTAAACTTACTATCTCACCTTGACCTCATCTTAGGAGATATTCGGATGCTTGTCAACTATCTGCTCACAGGATGAATCCCCCAGCCAACGGACGGTCAATGACAGCTCTCTATGCCAGCCCGCCTGTTCAAACTAACCAAAAGAGTGAGAGGGGAGTCCGTGTGGTCTGTTGCATAATTCCGCCCGATAGTTCATAGTAAGATTCAGTCACATGGCTGACGAAAGGAGCATCGCTAGCGATCCCACTCCCCACCCATCGCTGCAAATTAAATCTGACAAGATGAATTACTTAAAGGAATCCATCATGACAAAAAACAAGCTCACAGGGCTTCTCGCTGCCAGCGGCATACTCGGCCTGCTCCTCGCCCCGGCTGCGCTTACCTCGGCGCAAATGGACCCCATCGTCATCGAATCCTGGCGTAACGACGACATCACCATCTGGCAGGATGTCCTGATTCCGGCCTTTAACGCGCAGTATCCGGATATTCCGGTTGTATTCGCGCCATCTGCACCCGCCGAATACAATGCTGCCCTAAACGCCAAGCTGGAGGGTGGCACTGCCGGTGAACTGATCACCTGCCGTCCCTTCGACGTGTCGCTCGGATTGTTCCAGGCAGGCAATCTGGCTTCCCTGAATGACCTGGCCGGCATGGAAAACTTCAGCGATGTGGCAAAGAGCGCATGGATCACCGACGATGGCGCAGATGTATTCTGCGTACCGATGGCCTCGGTCATTCATGGGTTCTTCTACAACACCGATGCGTTTAGCGCATTGGGCCTTGAAGAACCGACGACGGAATCCGAGTTCTATGCAGTACTCGACGCCATTCAGGCTGATGGCACTTATGCGCCGCTGGTGATGGGCACCGCTGATCAATGGGAATCCGCGACCATGGGTTTCCAGAATATCGGCCCGAATTACTGGATGGGTGAAGAAGGCCGACTTGGCCTGATTGATGGCACCGCCAAGTACAATGAAGGGGGCTTCCTGGCCGCTTTCGAGGCGCTGTCGCGCTGGACGCCTTACCTGATCGATAACTATCAAGGCATCGCCTACCCGGACGCACAGAGCGCGTTCACGCTTGGCCTTGGCGCGATTTACCCGACCGGTTCGTGGGAAATCTCGGGCTTTGAAGCTCAGGCCGACTTTGAAATTGGCGCCTTCCGCCCGCCCGTGCCGGATGGACAGGAACAGTGCTACATCAGCGACCACACAGACATCGCGATGGGCCTGAACGGCAACATCTCTGACCCGGCACGCGCTGAAGCAGCACGCACTTTCCTGTCGTGGGTCGCGTCAGAAGAGTTCGCTTCGCTGTACTCCAACGCGCTGCCCGGCTTCTTCTCGCTGTCAAACGCATCGGTCACGCTGGATAACGCGCTGGCACAGGAAATGCTGGACTGGCGTGGAGAGTGCGAGAGCACCATTCGCTCGTCCTACCAGATTCTGTCGCGCGGTGAACCCAATAACGAAACCGACCTGTGGACCAACAGTGCGCGTTTGCTGAACGGGGAAATCACGGCCCAGGAAGCAGCCGATACGGTTCAGGCTGGTCTGGAAGCGTGGTACGCGCCGCAGCAGGGCGGCTGATTCTGAACTAATGGAAGGCACTCCCGGCTAAGGGATTAAATTTCGGGGGTGCCTTCCTCGCACCAGAATCCTCAGGTCTTCGTAATCAGGGTGGTGCTTATGCGTGTGCTAGCGCGAGGCCCGCGTCGTAAATTCCCGACGCATATTATTGTTTTTCTGGCTCCGGCCTTTTTGATTTATACCGTCTTTATGGTCTATCCGCTTTTTGATTCTTTGCGCCTCAGCCTGTTTGCGCCAGATCCTGAAAGCCCGCAGGAAGAAACCTTTGTCGGTTTCCAGAATTATCAGACCCTGCTGACGAGTGAGTTCTCTGGCCCGCGGGTGCAGGGTGCGCTGCAGAACAACGTGCGCTTTTTTGCGATTCACATGCTCGTGCAGAATCCGATTGCTCTACTGCTGGCCACGCTACTTGCGGGTGTTGCACGGCGGACAGGGGCCATCTACCGCACGCTGATCTTCACGCCAACAGTCCTCAGTTTCGTGTTGGTTGGGTTTATATGGTCGATCATCCTGAATCCTATATGGGGCATCGCCGATGACGTGCTTGGCCTGGTGGGCCTGGATGCAGCGCCATGGATGGGGCTGCCAGAATCGGCCCTGAACACGCTGGGGCTGATCAGCGTATGGCAGTTTGTCGGTATCCCGATGATGTTGTTTCTCGTGGCCATCATCGGCATCCCTGAAGAGGTCATCGAAGCGGCGCGCGTGGATGGCGCTACGTCGTGGGGCGTCTTCTGGCGCATCAAGTTCCCGCTGATTCTTCCGACCGTTGGCGTCGTCAGCGTGCTCACGTTCGTGGGCAATTTCAACGCATTCGATCTTGTTTACACCATGCAGGGCGCGCTGGCAGGGCCAAATTTCTCTACCGATCTGCTGGGCACTCTGTTCTACCGCACATTTTTTGGTTTCCAGCTCACACCACCCAGCCCAACCATGGGCGCTGCCGTGGCAGGCATCATGTTCATGATTATTCTGACCGGCGTCGTGGTGTATCTCCTCGGCATACAGGCACGTCTGCGGCAGTATGAGTTCTAAGCCGATGACGACCCTGACTGCGCGCAAACTCGCGCCACGCCGATTCGGTCAGTTCTTTGGCCGAACAATTCAACGCATTGCCACCCACATCATCCTGATTCTATACACCGCACTGGCTGTATTTCCGGTCATCCTGGTCATCCTGAATTCGTTCAAGGCACGACAGGCCATTTTCAGGAATCCCTATGCGCTTCCTACAGCAGAGACATTTAGCTTCATCGGATATGAGACTGTCTTCAGCAGGGGTAATTTTCCGCTTTACTTCTTCAACAGCCTCGTCATTACGATGGGCACACTGGTATTGATTATGGTCCTGGGGGCGATGGTGGCGTTCGCCCTGACCGAATACAAGTTCCGTGGAAATACGATCCTTGGGCTGTATTTCTCGCTGGGCATCATGATTCCTATTCGCCTTGGCACGGTCAGCCTGCTGCGACTGATCGTGGACCTTGGGCTTATCAATACCCATATCGGTCTGATCCTAGTGTACACAGCATCCGGCCTGCCATTAGCCGTATTTGTGCTGTCAAACTTTATGCGCCAGGTGCCAAGCGATCTGAAAGATGCAGCCCGTGTAGACGGCGCAAGCGAGTATCGAATCTTTCTGCTGGTCCTGCCGCTGGTGCGACCGGCCCTGGGGACGGTGCTCATCTTCAACATGATTCCGGTCTGGAATGACCTTTGGTTTCCACTCATTCTGGCACCTGCAGAGTCTGTCAAGACAGTGACTTTGGGCGCACAAACCTTCCTCGGTCAATTCCTGAATGACTGGAATGCGGTGCTGGCATCACTGACATTGTCAATGATCCCGATCGTCCTGCTCTATATCTTGTTTTCCAGACAGCTTATTCGCGGACTCACAGCGGGAGCAATCAAGTAATGCGTGTAGGTATCGTGGGAAGCGGCTTCATGGCTGCTGTACACCTGAACGCCTGGCTGCGCACTGACGCACAAGTGGTCGGGCTGATTTCACTCGATCCGCCGTCAGCAGAAAGACTGGCGGCCCAGGCAAATGCCCGGATATATCCGACACTGGATGCGCTGCTAGATTATGTGGACGTTATCGACATTTGTACGCCCACCTACCTTCATCATGAGCACGTGCTGGCGGCCGCTGCCAAGGGCAAGCATATCATTTGCGAAAAGCCGCTGGCGCGGACTATCCAGCAGGGCATCGAGATGATTCGCGTGTGTCGCGAGTCTGGGGTGAAATTGCTTATCGCCCATGTCGTGCGCTTTTTCCCGGAGTATGCCAGCGCTAAAGAGATTGTCGAGCGCGGGGACATTGGGCGCGTTGCCGTGATGCGGCTGACACGATGCAGCTTCAAGCCAGGTGGAAATCAGCCCAACAGCTGGTTTCACGACGCAGAAAAATCTGGCGGCATGATGCTGGACCTGATGGTGCATGACTTTGACTACGCGCGCTGGATCGCTGGGGACGTGGAAAGCGTGTATGCCCAGAGCGTGAGCGGGAAGGATCCGTCTGCACCGCTGGACTATGGGCTGGTGACACTGAAGCATCGTAATGGTGCGCTCAGTAATGTCGAAGGAAGCTGGGCATACCCCGCGCCGCTGTTCCGCACGGCGCTGGAAATTGCCGGCAGCGAAGGCCTGATTGAGCATCCTACGGGAAGCTCGACCCCACTTGAGATTTATTTTCACAAAAAGGCTGATGCACAGGCTGATATTGCGGTGCCCACCAGCCCGCTGCTTGAAGATCCATATACGGCAGAAATCAGGCACTTTATACAAGTGCTGGAACATGGTGCAGCGCCTCGCGTCACGGCCGAAGATGCTTTGGCTGCACTCGCTATCGGGATGGCGGCGATTGAATCCGCACGAACGGGCCAGCCAGTTACCCCGGTTACCAACGGAGACATATGATGAGCGCTGATGTTCGGGTGGGGCTGGTCAGTTTTGCACACATTCACGCCGAATCCTATCTCAATAATCTGCTGAAGAATCCAAATGTGACGCTGGTTGGGGTCACTGACGATGATGCAGCGCGTGCACGACGGTTTGCAGGCAGGGTCGGCGTCCCGGTATTCGCGACGCTGAGCGAACTACTGCGGGCGGGCGTGGATGCTGTTATTGTGTGTACTGAAAATTCTCGCCACACATCTGCTGTGGTGGAAGCAGCAGCGGCGGGTGTACATGTGTTGTGCGAAAAGCCGCTTGCCACCACGGTGCAGGACGCTGAACACATGGTGGCGTCCTGCGCCCAGGCCGGTGTTCATCTGATGACCGCATTTCCCATGCGCTTTAGTGCGCCTATGCTGACCATGCATCAGCTGGTCAGGGACGGCAAGCTGGGCCGAATCTTCGGGATCAATGCGACCAATCAGGGAGAGTGCCCACATTATCATCGCAGTTGGTTTGTCGATCCGGAACTGGCCGGTGGCGGCGCGATGCAGGACCACATCGTGCATGTTGCCGACGTGCTGCGCTGGACGCTGAATTCAGAGGTCACCGAGGTCTACGCTCAGTCCAATCACATCCTGTACAACAAGGAAGCCCCTGATGTGGAGACCGGCGCCCTGGTCAGTCTGCGATTCGCAAACGGAACCTTCGCCACCATTGATTGCAGCTGGAGCAAGCCGGCGTATTATCCAACGTGGGGTGGCCTGACGATTGATTGGGTGGGGGAGGGCGGTTTTGCCAGTATGAACGCCTTTCGACAAAAACTGACGGTTTACAGCCATCAGAATCAACGCGCAGCCTTAACCTCATGGGGATCTGATGCAAATCAGGCGATGGTGGACGAATTCATCGCGTCGATCATGGAGAACCGGACGCCGAAAGTGACCGGAGAAGACGGGCTGCAGGCCGTGCGCATCGTACAGGCGGCTTATGAGTCGGCGCGCACCGGGAAGCCGGTGGCGATGCAGGCTTAATCCGGCCGGGGAATGGCGATCATATCGCGAATATTTCCGAACACAACTGACGGGTGGTCAAATCGTGCATCCCGCTCATGCAGCACGATTGGCATATTATCAGGGCGCAAGGGCACCCACACCAAGCGATCGATCACTGCATTGTCTTCCACACGGAAGCTGAATCGCTGGAGCATCATCGCGAGGGTCGTTTTAATTTCCAGCAGGGCAAACGGCGCACCAATGCACATCTTGGTGCCTGCGCTGAAGGGCAGATACTGGTAAGCATCCGGTTGAATCGTCAGCCAGCGATCCGGCCGGAAAGTCATTGGCTCGGGATAGATTGTCGGGTCATGATGCGTATGGTAGTGGCTAAACACAATCTCTGTTCCACGGGTGAGGGTGTAGCCACCGACAACGGCGTCTGCTGCCATAACGCGCGCGCCAATCGTCACTGGCGGCACTAGTCGCATGCTTTCGCGGATGACACGATCTAGCAGGTGCAGCCTGCCAAGAGTCTCCAGCGTGGGGAGGCTGTCGCCCAACACCTGGTCCAGCTCATCCATGACCGCATGCATGACTCGCGGATGCTGGGCGAGCAGGAAGATAGTCCAAGAGAGCGCGTTTGCCGTCGTCTCATGGCCGGCCGTGAGCAGAATATTGATATGGCCAATCAGTTCGTTCTCTGAAAGCTGCCCACCCTCATCGTCCGTCATCGTAACCAAATCGCCCAGCACATTATGACCGTCGGATTGCCCAGTGCGTTTGGACGCGATCAACGCGCGGATCTGCTCGTCAATCTGCCGACTGAGATCGAGGAATTCTTCCATATCGCTGTCCGCAGGCGAGACCGCAACGAGCGGAATCAGCTCCAGCCAATGCTGGATGATTGTGCCGAGGTGGTCTGCATCGCCGGAGAAGTCCTGTCCAAACAACGTGCGCCCGGCAACCGTTAGCGTATGTGCAAACATTTCTCGCTGGAAATCAATGCGTTGACCAGCATGCCAGGTATGCAGCGTTTCTTCGGCAATCGAGACCATACTTGTGTGATACTGGTCAATTTGCTTGCGGTGAAACGCGGGCTGAATCAGCCGGCGTTGTCGCTGATGTTCGGCGCCATTCAGGCTGAACAAACCAGTGCCCACGCGTTGCAACATGCTCATACGGGGATCGTGCTTCCACTCACCAAACACGGGCCCGATGATAGGACCCGAGAGAAACACATCCGTTTGTGTGAGCACCTGGCGATTGAGTTCCGGGCCAAACACGAACACGGTGCCAGCGCATCCGGTATCCGGATACATAATCGCACCGTTTCCGCCTTCAACCAGGGCAGATACAGGGCCAAGAGATACCAGGCGATTCATGTAGGTGAGGGGATCGCGCGTAAACGCCAGCGCATTGCCCTCCCAGTTGTCCGCGATGCGGGGCAGGGAGGGCAAATCAGCAAATGACTTCATAAGACTAACTCACTGCTGCCGTCGTTACTCAGCAGACTTGGATTCGCTCTCGTCGATGGCAGCCAGCAGAGCATCAGATTTAGTGGGCGGACGCGTTTCTTCAGGATCTGCGGACTCAGGAATTGCAACTGGTGTGGATTCTGCAACTGCTGCTGCCGCGGCCGCACGCTGTTCACGCATACGCAGCGAACGAGCCTTACCCTGAAGATCACGGAAAAACTCGGAATCGGTAATTTCAGACACCTGCTTCTGTTGCTTTGCAAGGTCGACCTCAATCCGGAGTGATTCGACCTGTCGCTTCAGCGTCTCTTCACGAGCGATGACTTCCAGGGCCATGCCGCCAAACTGACTGCTCAACTCCGCTACTTCGTCACTGCCCGTACTATTCTTAAGCTCCGTCGCCTGTTCCAGTGTCAGCTTACCGACTTTCATGGCACGGGCAGAGTCGGTCAGATTCAGCAGCGGGCGAGAGATGCTCTGCGAGAGCAGCGTCGCATTCACAAGGGTGAGTGTGAGCGTAAACCCGATGGCGATAAGCAGCTTGTATGTCAGTTCTGATTGCGTCGCAATTTCTGCTGGGGCATCTTCGAGTGAGCTTGTCAGAGTGCTGATGGTCTGATTAAGCTGCTGCACCTGACTGTCCTGTGAAATCAGGAAGAAACTGAGCAGCACTGTGGGAAGCGCAGCCGAGATAACAATCATCAGCAATTGACGCTTGAGCAGGCCGGAACGCAGCCATTGTCCAGAGCGGATGTATTCGATATCAATGCGCTCGAAATTGTAGAGCATGAGCGGCACAAACAGCAGCGTGCTCAGCATGTTGTGGCCGAAAATAGGCAGGAATGTGTCATTCAGGGCTGAACTAAGCGGAAAATCGGGATAGATCAGCACGTCGGTAAATGACGGGAAGCCCATGCCAATCGCGACGCCGAGAACCATATATACGACAGCGTGCAGATGATCCCCAACCGACAGATACTTGCGGTGATACATGGCCATAATGCCGGGAATCAAACCACTCAGGCCGTTGCCAACCTGCCAGTTCAGATAGAACTGAGAGATGATGCCACCGGACAAATCACCAGATGGGATGTATCCAACCGAGAGGTCAAACAGCATGTTACCCGCAAACCCGACACCGAAACCCACCACAGGCCCAAAAACAAACCCGAAGAAGATGGGAATGGCTACGGCAGGACGGATATCTACACCAATGGAGCCTGCCAGGTTGGCATAATTCGTGGCATAAGACAATCCAGCAAACAGAGCGATGCCAACCACCATCGCAATCAGTTCCCGCCGGCCCAATGCCAGCTTTGCGTTGTCACGCCTTGCTAATGCCATATCGTTGACTCCATGTGTTTCTGTCTGATCCGATGACTTCCCGAAAAATGATCCTTGCTAGACTATAGCACAAATTTCACCCTAAATCCGTCATATTCCGCCTAAGACGCGAACAGCGCCACCACATAGGGGCTATAACCGCACCTGCTGGCCAATGACATTGAATGCACATTGGTCACTTCTGCGTCGTATTGGGGAATCCATGGCGTATTTTCCAGAACCCAGCTCGTCAGATGCGTGACCAGGCTTTTCCCAATCCCGCGACCACGATATTTTTGCAGCACATCCAGAAATATCTCGGCCAATGTATCGGCCCACACACGCACCGTGCCGTAGGCCACCATCTGGTCATCCATAAAGATACCGACTGCATACGGAAATACTTCAGAATCAGTCAGCGAATACTCACGCACCAGATTCAGGCTGAAGAGAAACTCATCCAATAAGCCGCTATCGGCAGCACCCAGCCTCACGGGCTGATACGATGATATCTCCCGAACCGATTCGTCTTTTAGGTAGTGGAGCATCGCTGGGCCATAGACATGGTACAGACCTTCGGACGCGCACAGCTCTCGCAGCGACCGCTCGTGCTGCACAGCCTGCGGACCCGTGACGCCATCCTGAAGTAACAGCTGCACTTTCCTGCCAAGGTCCAGCAGGCTGACATCCTGAACCGCAACCGTCGCACCTGCATCGAGCGGACAATAAGCGATCAGACGGTCGATCTCCGGGTTCACAATGACCGGCGTGGGCGACGCATCATGAATTCGCGCAGCATCACATCCGATAAACGATGCCCAATAGGCATCAATCGCGATCCGGCGGTGCTGAAGGGTTCGGCTTAGCGGTTTTGTCGTCATTTTCGAGTAGTGATCCCAGAGGATCGATTCTCTTTCTCTTTACGGGCACAGCAGACAACAGACTGTCAATGGCATCAGGCGCACTTTCTGTTGAGCGTGGCTCCATTCCCTTCGGCTCGGTCGGGACCGCTGCAGCCTGAATTGCCTGGCGAATATTCTCGCGCGGCTTATCATCGATCAGAATATCCAGCAATTTAGTCGTCCGGCGTGGCTGATTCGGGGTGCCTTCTGGCGAATCAATTGAACCGGCGGTATCGCGCTTTCTGCGCTTCAGACGCCAGTTCAGCATGCTGCTGTCATAGCTGGATGCGATGTGCGATGCCGAGAACAAGGCAATCGCCGCGGCCACAATCGCCAAAGTCAGATAAGTGGCACGGGCAGTGCTGTGGGGCAGGGTGTTATTGCCCACGGCGATCATCAGCGCACCGATCATGACACAGCTGAGAATTGACCCAAACGGAAAAAGATATCCATCGAGGAATGCACTCACCCGACCACGGCGCTCGTCCGGCACCAGGCCCTGAAAGGCTTTGATCGAAGGCTCATCAATGCCCACTTTAATGATACGTACAACAAAGTTGCCGATCACGACACCCATCAGGCTGGGGAAGAACAACGCCAGTGACAGACCTGTAATCATCGCGGTGGGCAGACTGGTAAAGATATGGCGAAATCCCAGCTTATTCAGCAACCAGCCAGCTACCAAACCCTGCAGGATAAACAAGGAGACCGCAACGGCAACTTTAAAGCCCCCGTAGAATGCCTGCACATCGGCCGGATTGGTGATGCCCGTATTGACGTTATACAGAAAGTCGAACTCGATGGCATTCAAACCAATGCCCAGCAGCACCATTGACAGTGTGAGGTAACGAAAAATGGGCACTTCGCGAATAAAGCCGATGCCTTCACGCAGTGAATCGAGCAGTTTTTCCCCTTCGTGTGAGGCGCGATTGGCCATCTTCAGGCGTGGAACAGCCCATACCAGCACAAATCCACCGACCAGGATCAGGACTGCATTGAACAGCAGAAGCTGATAACTCTCCGTGACAAAACGCGAAATATTGGCAGCCACCACGTTACCAACGATGCCGCCCGAGAAGGCCGCAATCGCCAGGATGGGAAACAAGCGCTTGGCCTCGGCAATAGAAAAAACATCGTTGGCCAGCGCCCAGATTACCAGCGGAAATAACAGCCATTGTTGGTCCGTCACCACCAACAGCAGTCCGTATACCGCATCAGACTCGGTCAGCTGGAACAGGGCAAACATCCCCATGTAGACAACACAGAATACAAAGTAGAGGATGATCGCCAGGCGACCACGCTTGGTACGATCGACGAATAGCGAATACAGTCCCGAAGTAAAGATCACAATCGCCATGTCAATGGCCCACACGACGACGATCTGCGGCACACCAACGCTGCTGATGAAACCAGTGGTGGCGACCACCTCATTGGATTCCAGCACCATCGAATTGATAAAGAATAAGAACGCCAGAAGGAAAAATCTGGTGTGCTCACCAGACTGAATGCGCGAAGTAAGACGCATTATACTTTGACCAATCCCCTTCGGAATTCAAGATAGCTGACTTGTTTGGCTTCAAAACGCGCCTTTACGACATCAAGCACATCGGCGACTGAGAAATTATCCGTGCACACAACCAGGTCGACTGTGGCAAAGCCATACTCTGGCCATGTGTGCACGGACAGATGAGAGGCTCCGACGACGACCACAGAGGTGATGCCCTGTGGTTCGAACTGATAGCCCGTACGCGCCATGATTTCGGTGTTGAGAATGACAGCAATATCCTGCAATAGCTGCTCGGACAAGGCATAATCATTGAGGGGTTCAAATGGACATTCGTGCGCTTCGATCACGACATGGCGAATCAGGTGAGTTGTAGTGGTGGAAGACGTTAACTCTTCTGAGCTGTTATTCACGTGAATATTCCATAGTATTTGGCGAACCATCCAGATTATACCTGCAAAGCGACCCATTTTTCGTTGATAATACCAGGGAATCACCTTCCTGATATCGGACGATGCAGCGGTCGTCTGTCTATAGTTTATACCCTAAATCTCCCTCATTGGTTAGCGAGCTTACCCCATGGCACGACCCACCATTACTCAGTCCGGCCTCCGAGATGTCATTGCACGTGTCCCTGAGGGCTTCATTCACGTGTCGATGCTGGTGCATCGTTTCCGCGGTCTGTCGATTCAGAATATACGTGAATTCCTGTCGGAAGACGTCCAGATTCACGGGGAATTCATTTTTGATGCGGGACGCCTTACGCCTGAGCAGGTCGATCAGTTGAAGCGCTGGGCACGCCCGGCACTGCCTAAAGTCTCGTCAGACAGCACAGCCTGGGGCGAAACCATCGCCAACACCATCGCTTACCGTGAAGAACAGCGCCAGTATCTGAGCGAGACTGAGCGGCTGATTGTGGACACCATGGCTGCTAATGATGGCTGGACAGACCTGACCACCATCACCTTTGATGCTGCCGCGATAAAGTCACTGGAGCAGAGCGGCTGGCTGCAGCGGACACATCAGATCGCCTATGATCCTCTGCGCCTGAGCAACGCCACTTCTACCGAACTGCTTCGTCAGGCGCGCGTGAGCCATGCTGCCGACCAACTGCGTGAATATCTGGATGCACACGATGGTCAGACTGCCCCTCAGGCAGATATCGTCTCGATGTTTGGCGATGAAGTCGTCAAAGAACTGCTGATGCACGGTGGATTCTCCAGATTCAGTATTCCTCTGAATATGCCACCCTTCACAATGACCTGGATTCGCAGGAAAGACGGCGACGCAGCGGCCGCGCAGGAGGCCGCGTTTGCGGCCGTGCAAGTGACTGAAGACGAATGGAAACACTTTGCGCATCTGATGGGGTCTACACTGCGGCCAGGTGCCAAACCTGGCGAAACCTGGCGTGCCGCCGCGCTGGCATGTTCCTATACGCTGAATGGCGCTGCTAAGCGCATGCGTGTCGAGGGAGATACCCTGGAACGCGCATCAGCACGAGGGCTCATCAACGTATTGATGGATCCCGAACAAGTGGAACGCATTTCTGTGCAGGATTTTGAAGCAATTCTGGCCGACCCGGAACGCCGCGAACTGATCTATGGACTCGAAAGCGTGCGCGCCCGTGATATCGCGATGGTGCTGGACGTTCCATACATGCGGCTGATTCGCCGGATGCGCCGAGATGGCCTGCAGCGTGCAAAAGTGCTGTGGGAAGATGTGCGCGGAAAATGGCAGCTTCCGCAGACGTTCCTCGAGTTTCAGGAGCTGCTTCAGGCGCGTATTCGGAGCCGCGAAGACGAAAAGGAGAATAAGAGGGCCGAGGAGCGCGCAGTGCTCGAGTCCGAGCGCCAGCGCCGCACTGAGCTGCGTGAACGCCTCGTCGCTTCTTTTCCAACGTGGCAGCATCAGGGCAGGACGGAACAACAGGTTATCCTGCACATTGGCCCCCCAAACAGCGGCAAGACGCACGATGCACTTAACGCCCTCGCGAATGTCACTTCAGGCTGGTATCTGGCACCGCTGCGTTTACTGGCATTCGAAGTATTCGAACGACTGAACCAGATGGGCGTGCGCTGCAATCTGCTCACAGGCGAAGAACGTATCTCCGTGGACGGTGCGAACATCACTGCCGCGACAATCGAGATGTTTAACCCGATGCGAAGCGGTGACTGCGTCGTGATTGACGAAGCGCAAATGCTGTCTGACGCGGATCGCGGATGGGCATGGACACGTGCCCTGATGGAAGCCCAGTCCCCGGAAATTCATGTACTGGCGCCCCCTACAGCGCGTTCGCTGGTCGAGAAGATGGCGCAGGCAGCAGCGATACCGATTACCGTGATCAAGCATGAACGGCTGGCCCCAATTCAGGTTGCCGAACATCCATGGAAACTCAAAGACCTGCCAGCACGCACCATCCTGGTTGCTTTCTCGCGCCAGGCTGTGCTGGAGCTCAAAACCGCACTGGAAGCGAACAAGCGCACTGTCTCCGTGGTGTATGGCAATCTGCCTCCTGAAGTTCGCCGCAAGCAGGCAGATCGATTTGCCAGTGGCCAGACAGAGATTTGTATCGCCACAGATGCAGTAGGTATGGGGCTTAATCTGCCCGCTGACAATGTATGCTTCTACGAAGTGCGCAAGTTTGACGGACGTGGTGTACGACTGCTTAGCCCCAGTGAAGTACAGCAGATCGGTGGCCGTGCCGGGCGTTTTGGCCTGAGCACCGCCGGTGAAATAGGCGCGCTCCGTCGGGATGATCTGGCCCAGGTGCGCCGGCTTTTTCACGGTGCTGCCGCACCGCTCACGCATGCCCGTGTCGCCCCTACTGTTGCCGACCTTGAGATGATTCCAGGCTCACTGGCAGAGCGTCTGGCCGAGTGGGCAATTCTCAAGTCGATTCCGGACGGGCTGCGCGGCGCGCTGGAAGTAGCGCAGCTGGCAGAACGTGTGCAACTGGCGGGTATGCTGACTGCTGAAGATGAGTCCGCGCTGGGTCTGGCGGCCGCGTATCAGCTGGTGAATGCACCAACGCGCCAGAACAGTCGTGCCTATTGGGAGCAGTGTGCTCGCGCCATTGTGCAGGGCAAAGAACTGCCGCTGCCGCCTGTCAGTGGAGCACATGTGTCCGACCGAACCGACCTCGACCGGCTGGAAATGTACATCGCCTGGGCAGATATCTATCTGTGGCTGTCCCAGCGCCGTGAATTTGAGCAGTATGCGCACAATATTGATGAAGTGCGTGAGATGCGTACTGAATGGTCAGAAGCCATAGATACCGCGCTGCTACGCCGTGTCCGTGTACGCCGTCCAACCCTGCAGCAGGAGTAATCACGCATGCCACATTCCAGACACCGCGGTCACACCGCCTACGAAAAATCTTCAGAGCCTCGCGAATCTTTCCTGTACGAATGTGAGGTGATGGAAGGGCTGGAGCCACTGGCCGCAAAGGAAATCCGCCGATTGCTTCCGGACGTGCGCATGCTGCGCGGCAGCCGGGAACATGGCACTGTGCGCCTGGTCACATACGCACCGCTGTCGCCACGCGTGTGGCGCAAGCTGCGTTTCAGTGAAGCTATTTTTTCGGTCCAGCATCATGATGTTCCACGTCCGAAAGCGCTGTTGGGGGACCAGTATTTCAAGCGCCTTGTTGCCCAGATTGAAGATGCGATACACGCCAGCGGCGAACCGATGACATCCCTGTATATCTCCGCTGCGGGCGCTGAATCACCCGTCATGATACGCCTGAAAACAGACCTGGCTGCCCGCCTGAATGTCACGCCTGCGAAAGTGGGTGATATCCAGGTGCGCATTGTGCCAGGGCCAGACGACAAAGGATGGGAGACGATCGTCAGGCTGAGTGCAAAGCCACTCTCAACCAGAGCGTGGCGCGTACGGAATTTCGAAGGCGCGCTGAATGCCACTGCCGCCGCAGTCATGGGCTATCTCACCCAGCCTACTACCGACGACGCTATCATCAATCTGTGCTGCGGTTCGGGCACCCTCGCCATCGAACGCGCACTGTTGGGCGGATATAAAGCGATCTATGCGCTGGATAAAGATTCATCCGTGCTGCGTCTGGCCGAGGAAAATGCACAGGCCGCCAGCGTAAATATCACCTTCGAAAAGGGTGACGCCACACACACACGTTTTGAAAACAGTCAGTTTGATGCCGTACTGGCAGACCTGCCGTTTGGCAATAAGGTGGGCAGTCATCGCGTGAATCTGGCACTCTATGAGCCGCTTCTGCTGGAAGCAGCGCGCCTGCTGCGGCCGGGCGGCACATTCGTGCTGATTACGCACGAAGTCTCGCTGATCGACAGTATTCTGGAGCAGCAGGCCGCGTTTTGGTCTCCGGACAAAGTTCTGCCGGTTGTGCAACGCGGCCTGCATCCACGCATTTACGTGCTGAAACGGCGTTAGGCCCGCACCGCCACCAGCCATGCCTGATGATACGGGGGCAGCGTCACCTGGCCTTTGGACCACAGTCGCTCTCCCGTGATCAGGTTATCGATATATTCTGGCGCATGCCAGTAGCGCTCTGTCTCTGACAGAGAGATGATCTGCTCATGGTCGCTCATATTGGCGAGCACGAGGACCGCATGGTGACGCACAATCGCCAGCACGTGATCGTTTCCACTATAGACAAACTGTGTCTCGCCACCAGCCAGATAATGAAGTGACTTCCGCAGCGCGAACATCTTGTGCAGGCCCTGATACAACTGCCCGGAAGGGGTTTTTGCATCGAGGCGCGCCTCATATCTGACCTCGTCTGCACGCGGCCGGTGGATCCAGCGGCTGTCTTCCGCTTTGCCCGCTTGCTTCACGTAGTCGTAGTCATTCAGCGTGCCCACTTCGTCACCCAGATAGATCAGTGGAATGCCACCGGCGGCAAGGGTGACACCAAACATCAGCAGTAATCTGCGCACGGCATTTTCAGTCAGCCGTTCATCGCGCTTTTCCTCAGCCTCTTCCAGGCCACCAAGCGACGCCATGGTCCCTGAAATCCGCATGTCCTGGGTGCGCGGGTTATAGTTAAATGGCACGCCGCGGGCGAAGCTGCCATCGAACCGGCCAGTATAAAATTGGTTAAGAAAGTAGCGATGATCGAAACCATTGACGCCCATCTCGCCCGCATCTTCATCCGCAAAACCCCAGCCAATGTCATCATGAGAGCGCAGATAATTGATCCACGAGGTGCCGGGGGAGAGCGTAAACTGCTTTTGCATGGTGTGCGTCATGAAACGGACACTGCGCGTGGCAGCAGCCTCCCACAACGACACCATCATGATGGGATTGTACGAGAGCTGGCATTCATCAGGGCTGATATAGCTGCGTACATCGCGTGGATGCACAATCGCTTCGCTCTTGAACAGCAGTGATGGCGCGGCAATACGCATCATGGCATTCAGGCCACGTATGATCCAGTGCGCCTGCGGAAGATTCTCGCAGTTGGTGCCCAGTTCTTTCCAAATGAAGGGGACTGCATCGAGGCGCAGCACCTCGACGCCCTGATTGGCCAGAAACAACATTTCGCCGAACATCGCCGTAAACACTTCAGGATTGGCGTAGTTCAGGTCCCACTGAAATGGGTAGAACGTCGTCCAGACCCACTTGCTGATGTCTGCCCGCCAGGTGAAGCTGCCGGGAGCCTGTTCAGGGAAGATCTCACGCAAATGAGGTTCGTACTGATCAGGCAGTGTGCGGTCGGGAAACATACGGTAGTACCGTTGGTAGCGCGCGCTGCCAGACAGGGCCAGCTTCGCCCACTCATGCTCATCTGATGTATGGTTAAAAACAAAGTCCACGACCAGGCTGATGCCACATTCGCGCAAGGCATCGGCCAGTTCCCTTAGTTCCTCCATAGTGCCCAGTTTCGGGTTCACTTCGCGGAAGCTGCTGACAGCATAACCCCCGTCGTTGCGTGGCTCCGGGCACTTGAACAGCGGCATCAAATGCAGATACGTCAGCCCCAGTTCCTGAAAATAGGGAATCTTGTCGCGCAGGCCCTTCAGGTCTCCGGCAAACAGATCGACATAGCACACCGCGCCCAGCATTTGTTCACTTTCAAACCAGCGAGGATTTGCTTCGCGGTGCTCATCCAGTGCCTTCAGGGCAGCCGGTCGCGCTGTATACGACTGTGCTGCCACCAGGACGGTTGCTTCGAGATGATAATAGAAATCAAATTCATGGCCGTACAACATATGAAAATAGGTGAAGAAATCAACAAAATGAGCGCGCAGACGCTTCACGAAGTGTTGGTGCTCGGTTGGAGAATGAAAAAGGGGCTGGATCCGCAGTTCGATACGCTCCAGCGCAATGTGGGCCATTTCTGACAAGGTATGCGATGCCATATGATTTTCTCGGGTGTGCAGGGGCCGGATGACCCAAAGGAATGACTAATTCGCCGAAAAAGGAGACTGCATTTCCGTATTTGGCTTTTCGAGCGCAATCGAAAGCAGTGTCACCTCTTTCCTGTAAAGTGACTTTACCATATCTATCAGCGTATCAACGCTGCTTGTCTGCAGCAAATCCTGCTTTTCTGCGGTGCTGGACTTGAGTAGCGAGGCAGCCAGAAAGGTCAGCGCTAGCGGATCAGAGGGAAGCTGATTTACCTCAAAGGTGACATTTTCCGCCTGGCCCAAGAGCTTCAAATAGCGCCTGATCCAGTTCGTCAGAGGAGCCGTATGGCGATCCAGCGCGCCTAAATCAGCAGCACCTTCAAACGGAAGCTGCTCAACAACCGCTTGCAGATACACTTCACTGGTATCGTAACTGAGCACGCGGAAACGATCGGTGCCAACGGCGATGATATTCATGCGCCCCATGCCCACATGCTGCACCTGCGAAATGACTGCTGTACAGCCAATGGCAAATGGCACTATTTCCTGACCGGGACGTTCTTCAGCCGTACCCTTTTCAAGCAGCACCACGCCAAATGGAATATTCTCGTCGATACAGCGCGAGATCATCTGCTTGTAACGTTCTTCAAAAATATGCAGGCTGAGTGGCATACCTGGAAATAGCACGGTATTGAGTGGAAACAGCGGCAGCTTACGCATGGAGTCCTTGATGGGAAAGCCCGGATACTATTCATGATTCTAAGCCAATTGTGCTGCACTTAGTGAAGTACTGCCAGACTCTCGTAATATTCTAATTTGTCGAGGAACGCCGATGCCTGCTGCTGCACCTCCTTGCGCTCCTGTGCAGTAAGATGTTTCAGCCCAAGCACGCTTGGCCCAAACCGCGGATTTGAGCGCAGGCGCTGCTCATGGCTGATGATAAAGTTCCAGTACAGGAAGTTGTAGGGACAGGCGTCGTCACCCGTGCGCTGTTTCGCATGGTAGCAACAGCCAGCACAGTAATTGCTCATCTTGCTGATGTAGTTTGCGGAGGCGATGTACGGCTTTGTGGCTGTCATGCCACCATCGGCATTTAGACCCATCCCAATGACGTTGGGCAGCACGACCCATTCGTATGCATCGGCGTACATCGACAGAAACCATTCGCTGACGTCTATCGGGTTGATGCCCGCGAGCAGGCAAAAATTGCACACGATCATCAGCCGTTCGATATGGTGCGAATAGCCGTGATCGAGCAGTCGCTGCGTCACATGCCGAATGCAATTCATATCCGTCTGTGCCGTCCAGAACATCGCCGGCATGGGCCGAGTGGCTTCCCAGTCATTGGCTGTCGTCAGTTCAGGCATCATGCGCCAGTACATCCAGTAGATATACTCGCGCCAGCCAAGCACCTGACGCACAAAGCCTTCCACTGCGTTTAGAGGGGCATGGCCTTGCTCGTACGCATGCACTGCCGCATCGATCACCTCAAGCGGCGTAAGCAACCCTATATTCAGATAGATTGACAGAGTGGAATGGTAAACCACAAGACTGTCTGTGGTCATTGCATCTTCATAATCACCAAATCTGTGAAGGCGGCGAATGATGAAGTCTTCGAGGGCCTGGCGCGCCTGTTCGTGAGTGACTGCCCATGCAAAGTCCGACACCTCGCCTGTCAGATCGGATTCCTTCGCGATATCGGCCATGACTGTCTGAGTCATGTCATCTGGCGGGAATGAACGGGGCAGGGGAGGGGACTCATGTTTTGGCAGAGGCTTACGATTCTCGTGATCAAAGTTCCATTTGCCGCCGGTTGGCTGGTCGGCGTCATCCACCAGTATGCGAAAGTGTTTGCGCATCGATCGGTAGAAATTCTCCATGATGACGCGCTTACCAGAGGCTAGGGCAGGGAAGGGGTTATGTTGTTCAACCAGAAATTGCGTATTCGTATGGATGGTCACCAGACCTGGTAATCTCGCAGCGATTTTCTGCTGGGCCACACGCGCACCATATTCACTGGCAGCCATCATTTCAACACGATCGGGTTGATATTCCTCAAGGTGTGCTGCAAACTCGGACAGGATACTCCCCTGTCGGTAATCTGTATTGATGCCTCGCGCGCGCAGTGCGACAGCGTAGTGCCGCATTGCGCTGAATAACAGTACAATCTTCTTTCGGTGATATGGAAGCTTCTTGGCCCGCGCGCGCGACTCAATCAGGAGAACAGTGACGGCATTTCCGCCGTATTTTACGATCATATGTTCTAATATTGAGTGGTGTTCGAGCAGTTGATCACCCACTATCCAGACCGTTATTTTCTGCTGCAAAGATGTCATCGCGCCGCCTGTAGCGTTCAAATACCATTGACCAGCATGCACGATCAGCATGATGGTCGGCTGAACATGTGATGTGAAATCGCTGTTTAGGTGACATCAAGGGGGCAGGGCAGGGGAAAATGAACAAAGAAAAGCAGGGCAGGGTACTTGTATTCGGGCAAATCTGCCTGGACATTGTGCCGGATTTGGGCGATCTTCCGGCTGACAAGGTCATTTCTGAGGGAAGATTATTCGAAATCGGCGCACTTCGTATGCGGGCAGGCGGTGGTGTGGGAAACACCGGCACGGCGCTGCTGCGTCTGGGCGCGGATGCACACTGCACGGCTCTTATTGGCGATGATGCAATCGGGCAGCTCACCATTGGCGCGATCGAGCAGGCCACAGGGAAAAACATCCCTGGAATCCAAATGCTTGCCGGACAGACCAGCTCGTATACACTCGTCATCTCTCCGGCAAGCCATGATCGAACGCTGCTGTATTCGCCAGGTGTAAACAACGAATTCTGTGCAGATGTAATTGATGATGATGTGCTAAAGGGTATGGCGATTGTGCACTGCGCATATCCCACGGTGCTGCGCCAGTTTCTGGAGGATGGCGGGACAAGCCTCGCCAGCGTTTTCAAGTCAGCTCGGGAGCATGGCGCACTAACATCGCTGGACCTGACAGTGCCGGACCCAATGGCATTGAGTGGCTCCATCGACTGGGCACACTGGCTGCAGACAGTGCTTCCGTATACCGATATTTTCATGCCAAGTATCGATGAAGCAACTGCCATTTTGAAAGCGCCTCATGCAAATAGTCTGGACAATAGCGATCCAACTTTTCCTACAATCGATTTGGTGAACGCATATTGTGCGCAATTTTTGAGCATGGGCGTGCACATAGCAGGTATAAAACTTGGCAGTCGCGGCCTGATGATAGAAACCAGTGCAAATACGCATCTTCGACTTGGTGGATTGATGGATGTGAATCAGGCGGCCCAATGGTCAGGCGTTTACATACGACAATCAGCATTTGATGTTACGGTGAATCCAGCGGGCACAACAGGTGCTGGCGATTGCGCATATGCTGGATTACTGACGGCCATTGCAGCAGGACGATCCCCACACGATGCATTACGGATTGCTGCGGCTTCTGGCGCAGCCTGTGTGGAAAGCCCGTTGGGCGCAGCCAGTCTGCCATCGATACAAGACCTTGAACATCGCATCGCATCTGGCTGGCAAACGCGTCTTCAAGTGTGATCATAGTTGAAGATGTATTACTCTTGATAATGATACTTATCAAGAGTAATGAAGGATCGTAACAATGTCCTCGCTCAACGTTCGCTTCGTCAGTCCCGTGTGGTATCCCGTCCATCATCGTCTCCATCTCTGGCTCCGCGTTCGTCGTCACACAATTCCCCTCGCTGGTAAGTTCTGGACAGATAACGGCGCGGGCGCTCGTCGTTCCACTTTTCTTCGGGCGGTGCGCTGATGTCTAACAATGCCCCTGTCCCACGCTCTATCCCGTGGTTGGACGCTCCCTCGGTCGTCCGGTCGACGCGCTCCCGCTCCGCCTCCGTCGCGCTGATCGTTGAGTACGTCCGGCGTCATCCCGGCTGCACGCGCTCCGGCGTCGCGCTCATGCTCGGTATCAATAAGCGTACGCCTCATCTTTCATCTTTGCTTGATGAGGCGTGTGCATCCGGTGAGATTCGGCGTGAAATTGACTATGACCTGTATCCGTCTGTCCACCGCTTCTACATCGCTTCATGACCCATACAGCACAAACTACACTCGACCGGGTCACTCTCACGTTTCAAGGTTCGCTCGTTCGCGCTCAGATGCCTTCCCCTTATCCGGGTGCGAACGCTCGGACGCTGGATGCTGATGTGATGTGCTGGCAAAAGCATCAAGATCGTGCTTTTGCCCATGTCTGCCGCGACTTACCCGCCGGTAAAAAATTCTACGCTGGCGGGCGGCTCGTCGGCGCTGACCTTACTCCTGAACAATCTTATGAGGTCTACCAAAAGGCCAAGGCGCTGGCCGCTGGGCTTGGTGAAGGCCAGCGCCGGGGCCGTGTCGCTCATTTCTCTCGTCGGTCGCGTAAACGCCTCCTCGAATTTGTTGCGCGCCTCCGTCCTGATGTTTCTGGCCTCATGATTACTTTTACTTACGCTGACGACATGCGCGACCATCAGGAGGCAAAAAAGCATCTTGATCTTGCGTTGCGCTGGCTTCGGCGTCGGGTGCCGGGCGCGTGCTTTGTCTGGAAGCTCGAATACCAGAAGCGCGGCGCTATTCACTTCCACATCATGGCGTTGGGTATTCGCCGCCTCGACAAGCACTCGCAATTTCTCCCGCTTATCGCCTACTGGCAAAAAATGGGTGGCGCTTGGCAGGGCACGCACATTCGCACCATCGAAAACAGGCGCAAGGCCATGTCATACGCTGCCAAATACATCGGCAAGGTGCTAGCTGCCGAGGACGCACCGCCCGCAGGTTTTACCGAGGACGGCGCGCCCGCAGGCACGAGCGCCGTAGGCGCTGTTCTTGACAATATGCCATATTCGGAAAACGCCTCGTTTGTAGGTCGTTTTTGGGGCATATCCAATCGCAAGATGATACCGTGGGCGGAAGAAATCACGGTTGAATACTACGGGCGCTCGGCTTCCTTCATGCAGTTTCGGCGTCAAATGCGTCGTTACCTGGCTGATCGCTACAAGCTGCCCGGCAAAGTGCAGGGTTTTACGGCCTTCGTCAAGGATGCGTTCCAATGGTGGCGGTGCTTCAACCACACAGCAGCACGCGACAATCTGTTTTCTGCTGGGGTCCCCTACTCCGCTTCGCGTCGGGCGGGGTTGCACGTCCGGCCTCGCGGCGATGTCATTGAATACCGTTACGAGCTCGTCCCGCTGCCCGGCGTCTACGCGGCGATTAACTTCTAGTTCGCGCAAGTTAGTTCAACCTATCAAAAGGATGGTGTTCTATGCAGGCACAAGAAACAACTATCAGTCCCTACCGCGTCCAGCAGTACGAGCGCCTTTACGCTGCGGCACAGGCTCACGGCGCTCTGACTGTGGCTCAAGCTGCCGACTGCCTCGGCCTGAAAAAATCACAGTATGTGCGTTCGCTTTTGGATGGCATGGTTGCTGTCCAGTGGATGCGCTGTGAATTTCAGATCGGGCGCTATCATCGTTTCGTCTATACGCCTGTGCTGCCAGCGTAAAGGCGCTCGTACTGCTGGACGCGGTGTAACCTGTTGCGACGTGACCACGGATGCTACTTAACGTCCGTGGTCCTTCGGCGTATCCTCTGGTCATCGCTCACACACGGCCATTGGAGGCCAACAAATGCAATTCAAGATTAAACACGCGGTCGTCATCGGTGCTCGGCACGCAGGCGACAAATATCCGAATACGCACTACCTCGAGCTCCGCACCGCTGAGGGTGATACCTGGAATCTGTCAACGGACCTCCTGTCCGTCGATCAGGCCCGCGGGCTCATTCTTCAGTCCGTCGCAATTGAGGGTGTGCTGTCCGGTTCGGTCTATGACCGTCAGCAGCGCATCAAGCTCGTATCCGGCACGTTTACGCCTGTCGGTGTCGCCTCCAAGTAGGGGCTTTCCGGGCTGACCTCCCGATAGCCAAACGGTCGCCTTTTCGCCTGTTCGTTCGTTCCTGTGAGGTTCCAAGATGGTTCTGTTTTCGCTGTTCGCTCAGACGCCCGTCCCTCCGATGACCATCACCGAGATTACCGGTGCGGCCACGGATCTGGTAACAGATTTCAATCTGTTTCCGTTCATCACCGTTATGGCGGTGATTTCGACGGCGATCTACCTGTACGCCCGTTTCCGTCGCTCCTCGCGCTAGAAACGGCGTCCTTCCTCCTTCGCGGGGCGGTCGGGTCTACTCCGTCCGCCTCTTTTTATTCCTGTGAGGTGCTATGACCATTGAACAAATGCTCGGCTACGCTCGGTCCATACTCGACTCTTACGGCATGACAACGGCGCTGTCTGTCGTCCTGCTCATCTCGACGGCTGCCTTCGTCTACAATCGCTTTTTCAACAAAAACGACTAACCTAACCGGGGGTTCCTGTGTATGTCTTTCCTCTGCTCGTGGTCGCGTTCGTGCTGGTCGGCCTTAAAGCCCAAAATCAGGCTATTGTCCTCATGCTGGCCGCTGCCTATGTCACGGATGACCAGACATTTTACATGGTTATCATGCTGGCTGTTTTCAGTATGCTTTTTGGTCGCTTCCGGTCTGCCGCTGAGAGTTGAGGCTCAGACATACACGCCCACTCCGACCAGCACGCCGACGCCGAGTAACACGCCATATGCCACACAATGGTTCGTAGGCGGCACGCCTTCGGCTACGCCTGTCGTGGTTGATAATGATGCCTGTCCTTCTGGTGAATGGGACGCATCTAATCTCAATCCACAGTGGGCGGCTGCCTGCTCACACTGCAATCCCGGCTTCCGTCCGCTCGACCTGATCGGCACGCAGGCGGCCAGTATTCCGCCCTTCCCCACGTTGGGTATTCCGGTCTTTGGCGCTACTTCGACTCCGGCTCCGGTCACATCAACGCCGACGTTTACGCCTACTTCCACGCCTTCGGGCGCGTGTCCTTACCCTGCTGCGTGGATGGGTTCGCTATCCCGTGGCGGCTGGTTCGGTCAACGGGCTGTTAATCCTGCCGATAGTATCGGTGATGCGTATGAGTCTGGTTCTAATACCTTCCTCGACACCGATTCGGCGTCTAATCAGAATACGCAGTATTTGACGATATGGAACAACAATTTGCCCGCGTATTCCGGTCTGTCGGTCTATGCAACTATCGTCTCGACTAGAAATATTGGCAATTTGCATCGCTATTATTTAACTGGTCCGTATTCGTGGCGGTTTGCGACTGGTGGTTTTGGTCCGACGATTCCCGTTTCCCTTGGTGGCAATTTGTATCGGCTTGACTATCCCCCCGATGCTGACGGCGGTTTCTTTCAGGCTTCCTACATGGTTGGCTCTTGGACTATCAATGACGCGGCGATGATCGAGGTCACAAGTATTACGATGTGCATGGCCTCTCCTGCGTCACCGACCTCCACGCCTGCGCCCACGGCTACGGCCACGATCACGCCTACGACCTCTTGGGGTTCTATCGGCGCTGGCGGGGGGCTGTTCGTCGCGGATTGCACCACGCCTCAATACGTGTCCAATGCGCCTGCTGTGGATGCTGAGATACGCAGCACAGGCGCGACCCAGTGCTACACGGTCGTCCCCCTGATCGATATTCCAGAGGTCGACCTGATCGGCTTTGCAGGTCTCGAAGTCCCGCCTATTTGGGTTTGCCTTCAGGGTTACATCTGGCGCGTGTCTCTGCTCGGCGTAGACCTCTCGCTAGGCTTTCCTGCGCTCGTCGGTGTCATCGCCTATATTGTTCGCCTTCTGAGGGGGTTGTAATGCCTTCACCTACTGATATCGTGATTGATTTCCCTATCCTTGATGACTCGTTTCTGTGGCTGGCAATCGGCCTGCTGTTTGCGGTGCAGGTCGGCCGCATCGCGCTCCGGTTGCTTGAAAGGATTATTCCCTGATGGCGCTGTTTCCGTTCGTCGTCTGCACAGGTGCGCTTTTGCTGGCGTTGCTGCTGGTCCTGTGGCTTCTGCCTCGCTTGGGGGTGGGTCGTGGCACTCTCCGGTAACGTGTTTCTTCAGATGCTCCGCAATTTCCGGATTGCGTGGGTTGGCGGTCGTTTCGGCGGTGGAAAAACTGCCTTCGCGGTGCGCCTCGCCTATGAGTTCGTCAATCGTGGCTGGGCGCAGCACTCCGTTGGTAACTTTCCCTGCGTGCTGTTCACTAGCCTTGATCGCCTGCCCGAGGTGCGCGATACCGTCATTGTGATGGATGAGGCCGGGTTGTTTCTTCAGGACCGCATGTTTAACGATCTGACTGCCTTCCTGCGTAAGCGTAATCTGTACCTGATTATGTCCTCCGTGATGCCTGTCCCACTGCGGGCAAAGTCGCTCAACGTGCAGCGCATCATCAATTACAATACCGTTGGCCTCCCGCTCTGGCGCTATAGCTGTGTGTTGGACTACATGCGCGTGCAGGAAAAAATGACAATCGATTGGTGGTATCCGAGCGAGGTATTTGGACTTTATGACACTTCCTATCCTGCACAAGATGACGGCGGTATTGTCGCGTGGGTCAAAGGCGCTTTCGGCGCGTCGGCGGCAGGTGATGCCGCTGTTTCGTCCGGGTCGGGGTCAAACGATCTGGATGCGCTCCGGTGGGTCGCTCACGACTTCGACGCAGCAGCGGAAAAACTCGCCGGGGCTGTATCCATGGCTGGCGGTAAAACAAGGCGCGGAAGGCGTTAATTTTGGCGCTGTTGGCTCTATTCTCGCAATCGTGGTTCTGGTGGGTGGCTGGGTGTATACTGCTACTCGTGGTCCGTCTACGCCTTCGGCCAGTTTTGACGTTACGTTTGTCCCTACGCCTGTTGATACTCCTAGTGCTGCTCTTGATGGCGGCGGCTGGCTGGCGGCCATAGCTGACATGGTTCCGGTTGGTGAAGGTGTTCTAGCTGCTCCCGCGCTCGGTAGTGCGTCGGTGATGGTGACCTCTTTCCCGACTGCCTCGCCCACGCATCCCTATGATGATTACGGCGGTTCCGCCTGGACGAATACCGGCTGTCGCGCAGGTGTCTACGATTTCGGCACGGTTGTCTGTGACGTGACGCCTGCCTTCACACCTGAGCCGCTGCCGACCCTCTCAGCGACGCCATACTTTATCACTATGACGCCTGTGCCTCCTCAAACAATGGATAATGAATGAATTTCACGCTGAACCGGTGCGTCGCGCCCATATGCAATCTTAACGTTTCCCCTGCTGGATGTAGATGTTCCTGAGGCATAACGGACATAATCCGCCCATCAGTAGCAGGCGGCTCACGTCTTGACAGGCTGGCTCGCGCATACAATGGCGCACCGACGGACACTCATATAGCTTCCCTGCTGTGTTGTGAGTGTCCGTCGGCGCTTGCGCCTTGTGCGCGGCCTGTCAAGATGTGAGATTCCCTCCGCCTGCGGTGTCCTGCACCATCAGTCGGATGGCCTCTGTGACTATCCCTCTGCGCCATGCGTTTATCACTGCGCGCTCTCTGGCATTCAGTGCAAATTCCTTGTCGTCTCCGGCTCCCGAATAACCTAACAGGAAGTCCGGTGTTGTCTTGAGCGCTTCCGCCAGCTTTGACAGGTTCTCAAGTGTTGGGTTGTCGCGCTCACCTGACTCGAATTTGTTGATCGTCACCTGATTTACGCCTGCCATTATGGCGACCTGCACTTGTGTAAGTCCGAGCGCCTCCCGTGCTTCTCTCAAACGCTCACCAAAAATCTCACGTCCCTTGACACTCATGATAACCTCCTGTATCCTCTGTGTTATAGCGTATACGCTAATGATACTTATCAAGAGTAATGAAGGATCGTAACAATGTCCTCGCTCAACGTTCGCTTCGTCAGTCCCGTGTGGTATCCCGTCCATCATCGTCTCCATCTCTGGCTCCGCGTTCGTCGTCACACAATTCCCCTCGCTGGTAAGTTCTGGACAGATAACGGCGCGGGCGCTCGTCGTTCCACTTTTCTTCGGGCGGTGCGCTGATGTCTAACAATGCCCCTGTCCCACGCTCTATCCCGTGGTTGGACGCTCCCTCGGTCGTCCGGTCGACGCGCTCCCGCTCCGCCTCCGTCGCGCTGATCGTTGAGTACGTCCGGCGTCATCCCGGCTGCACGCGCTCCGGCGTCGCGCTCATGCTCGGTATCAATAAGCGTACGCCTCATCTTTCATCTTTGCTTGATGAGGCGTGTGCATCCGGTGAGATTCGGCGTGAAATTGACTATGACCTGTATCCGTCTGTCCACCGCTTCTACATCGCTTCATGACCCATACAGCACAAACTACACTCGACCGGGTCACTCTCACGTTTCAAGGTTCGCTCGTTCGCGCTCAGATGCCTTCCCCTTATCCGGGTGCGAACGCTCGGACGCTGGATGCTGATGTGATGTGCTGGCAAAAGCATCAAGATCGTGCTTTTGCCCATGTCTGCCGCGACTTACCCGCCGGTAAAAAATTCTACGCTGGCGGGCGGCTCGTCGGCGCTGACCTTACTCCTGAACAATCTTATGAGGTCTACCAAAAGGCCAAGGCGCTGGCCGCTGGGCTTGGTGAAGGCCAGCGCCGGGGCCGTGTCGCTCATTTCTCTCGTCGGTCGCGTAAACGCCTCCTCGAATTTGTTGCGCGCCTCCGTCCTGATGTTTCTGGCCTCATGATTACTTTTACTTACGCTGACGACATGCGCGACCATCAGGAGGCAAAAAAGCATCTTGATCTTGCGTTGCGCTGGCTTCGGCGTCGGGTGCCGGGCGCGTGCTTTGTCTGGAAGCTCGAATACCAGAAGCGCGGCGCTATTCACTTCCACATCATGGCGTTGGGTATTCGCCGCCTCGACAAGCACTCGCAATTTCTCCCGCTTATCGCCTACTGGCAAAAAATGGGTGGCGCTTGGCAGGGCACGCACATTCGCACCATCGAAAACAGGCGCAAGGCCATGTCATACGCTGCCAAATACATCGGCAAGGTGCTAGCTGCCGAGGACGCACCGCCCGCAGGTTTTACCGAGGACGGCGCGCCCGCAGGCACGAGCGCCGTAGGCGCTGTTCTTGACAATATGCCATATTCGGAAAACGCCTCGTTTGTAGGTCGTTTTTGGGGCATATCCAATCGCAAGATGATACCGTGGGCGGAAGAAATCACGGTTGAATACTACGGGCGCTCGGCTTCCTTCATGCAGTTTCGGCGTCAAATGCGTCGTTACCTGGCTGATCGCTACAAGCTGCCCGGCAAAGTGCAGGGTTTTACGGCCTTCGTCAAGGATGCGTTCCAATGGTGGCGGTGCTTCAACCACACAGCAGCACGCGACAATCTGTTTTCTGCTGGGGTCCCCTACTCCGCTTCGCGTCGGGCGGGGTTGCACGTCCGGCCTCGCGGCGATGTCATTGAATACCGTTACGAGCTCGTCCCGCTGCCCGGCGTCTACGCGGCGATTAACTTCTAGTTCGCGCAAGTTAGTTCAACCTATCAAAAGGATGGTGTTCTATGCAGGCACAAGAAACAACTATCAGTCCCTACCGCGTCCAGCAGTACGAGCGCCTTTACGCTGCGGCACAGGCTCACGGCGCTCTGACTGTGGCTCAAGCTGCCGACTGCCTCGGCCTGAAAAAATCACAGTATGTGCGTTCGCTTTTGGATGGCATGGTTGCTGTCCAGTGGATGCGCTGTGAATTTCAGATCGGGCGCTATCATCGTTTCGTCTATACGCCTGTGCTGCCAGCGTAAAGGCGCTCGTACTGCTGGACGCGGTGTAACCTGTTGCGACGTGACCACGGATGCTACTTAACGTCCGTGGTCCTTCGGCGTATCCTCTGGTCATCGCTCACACACGGCCATTGGAGGCCAACAAATGCAATTCAAGATTAAACACGCGGTCGTCATCGGTGCTCGGCACGCAGGCGACAAATATCCGAATACGCACTACCTCGAGCTCCGCACCGCTGAGGGTGATACCTGGAATCTGTCAACGGACCTCCTGTCCGTCGATCAGGCCCGCGGGCTCATTCTTCAGTCCGTCGCAATTGAGGGTGTGCTGTCCGGTTCGGTCTATGACCGTCAGCAGCGCATCAAGCTCGTATCCGGCACGTTTACGCCTGTCGGTGTCGCCTCCAAGTAGGGGCTTTCCGGGCTGACCTCCCGATAGCCAAACGGTCGCCTTTTCGCCTGTTCGTTCGTTCCTGTGAGGTTCCAAGATGGTTCTGTTTTCGCTGTTCGCTCAGACGCCCGTCCCTCCGATGACCATCACCGAGATTACCGGTGCGGCCACGGATCTGGTAACAGATTTCAATCTGTTTCCGTTCATCACCGTTATGGCGGTGATTTCGACGGCGATCTACCTGTACGCCCGTTTCCGTCGCTCCTCGCGCTAGAAACGGCGTCCTTCCTCCTTCGCGGGGCGGTCGGGTCTACTCCGTCCGCCTCTTTTTATTCCTGTGAGGTGCTATGACCATTGAACAAATGCTCGGCTACGCTCGGTCCATACTCGACTCTTACGGCATGACAACGGCGCTGTCTGTCGTCCTGCTCATCTCGACGGCTGCCTTCGTCTACAATCGCTTTTTCAACAAAAACGACTAACCTAACCGGGGGTTCCTGTGTATGTCTTTCCTCTGCTCGTGGTCGCGTTCGTGCTGGTCGGCCTTAAAGCCCAAAATCAGGCTATTGTCCTCATGCTGGCCGCTGCCTATGTCACGGATGACCAGACATTTTACATGGTTATCATGCTGGCTGTTTTCAGTATGCTTTTTGGTCGCTTCCGGTCTGCCGCTGAGAGTTGAGGCTCAGACATACACGCCCACTCCGACCAGCACGCCGACGCCGAGTAACACGCCATATGCCACACAATGGTTCGTAGGCGGCACGCCTTCGGCTACGCCTGTCGTGGTTGATAATGATGCCTGTCCTTCTGGTGAATGGGACGCATCTAATCTCAATCCACAGTGGGCGGCTGCCTGCTCACACTGCAATCCCGGCTTCCGTCCGCTCGACCTGATCGGCACGCAGGCGGCCAGTATTCCGCCCTTCCCCACGTTGGGTATTCCGGTCTTTGGCGCTACTTCGACTCCGGCTCCGGTCACATCAACGCCGACGTTTACGCCTACTTCCACGCCTTCGGGCGCGTGTCCTTACCCTGCTGCGTGGATGGGTTCGCTATCCCGTGGCGGCTGGTTCGGTCAACGGGCTGTTAATCCTGCCGATAGTATCGGTGATGCGTATGAGTCTGGTTCTAATACCTTCCTCGACACCGATTCGGCGTCTAATCAGAATACGCAGTATTTGACGATATGGAACAACAATTTGCCCGCGTATTCCGGTCTGTCGGTCTATGCAACTATCGTCTCGACTAGAAATATTGGCAATTTGCATCGCTATTATTTAACTGGTCCGTATTCGTGGCGGTTTGCGACTGGTGGTTTTGGTCCGACGATTCCCGTTTCCCTTGGTGGCAATTTGTATCGGCTTGACTATCCCCCCGATGCTGACGGCGGTTTCTTTCAGGCTTCCTACATGGTTGGCTCTTGGACTATCAATGACGCGGCGATGATCGAGGTCACAAGTATTACGATGTGCATGGCCTCTCCTGCGTCACCGACCTCCACGCCTGCGCCCACGGCTACGGCCACGATCACGCCTACGACCTCTTGGGGTTCTATCGGCGCTGGCGGGGGGCTGTTCGTCGCGGATTGCACCACGCCTCAATACGTGTCCAATGCGCCTGCTGTGGATGCTGAGATACGCAGCACAGGCGCGACCCAGTGCTACACGGTCGTCCCCCTGATCGATATTCCAGAGGTCGACCTGATCGGCTTTGCAGGTCTCGAAGTCCCGCCTATTTGGGTTTGCCTTCAGGGTTACATCTGGCGCGTGTCTCTGCTCGGCGTAGACCTCTCGCTAGGCTTTCCTGCGCTCGTCGGTGTCATCGCCTATATTGTTCGCCTTCTGAGGGGGTTGTAATGCCTTCACCTACTGATATCGTGATTGATTTCCCTATCCTTGATGACTCGTTTCTGTGGCTGGCAATCGGCCTGCTGTTTGCGGTGCAGGTCGGCCGCATCGCGCTCCGGTTGCTTGAAAGGATTATTCCCTGATGGCGCTGTTTCCGTTCGTCGTCTGCACAGGTGCGCTTTTGCTGGCGTTGCTGCTGGTCCTGTGGCTTCTGCCTCGCTTGGGGGTGGGTCGTGGCACTCTCCGGTAACGTGTTTCTTCAGATGCTCCGCAATTTCCGGATTGCGTGGGTTGGCGGTCGTTTCGGCGGTGGAAAAACTGCCTTCGCGGTGCGCCTCGCCTATGAGTTCGTCAATCGTGGCTGGGCGCAGCACTCCGTTGGTAACTTTCCCTGCGTGCTGTTCACTAGCCTTGATCGCCTGCCCGAGGTGCGCGATACCGTCATTGTGATGGATGAGGCCGGGTTGTTTCTTCAGGACCGCATGTTTAACGATCTGACTGCCTTCCTGCGTAAGCGTAATCTGTACCTGATTATGTCCTCCGTGATGCCTGTCCCACTGCGGGCAAAGTCGCTCAACGTGCAGCGCATCATCAATTACAATACCGTTGGCCTCCCGCTCTGGCGCTATAGCTGTGTGTTGGACTACATGCGCGTGCAGGAAAAAATGACAATCGATTGGTGGTATCCGAGCGAGGTATTTGGACTTTATGACACTTCCTATCCTGCACAAGATGACGGCGGTATTGTCGCGTGGGTCAAAGGCGCTTTCGGCGCGTCGGCGGCAGGTGATGCCGCTGTTTCGTCCGGGTCGGGGTCAAACGATCTGGATGCGCTCCGGTGGGTCGCTCACGACTTCGACGCAGCAGCGGAAAAACTCGCCGGGGCTGTATCCATGGCTGGCGGTAAAACAAGGCGCGGAAGGCGTTAATTTTGGCGCTGTTGGCTCTATTCTCGCAATCGTGGTTCTGGTGGGTGGCTGGGTGTATACTGCTACTCGTGGTCCGTCTACGCCTTCGGCCAGTTTTGACGTTACGTTTGTCCCTACGCCTGTTGATACTCCTAGTGCTGCTCTTGATGGCGGCGGCTGGCTGGCGGCCATAGCTGACATGGTTCCGGTTGGTGAAGGTGTTCTAGCTGCTCCCGCGCTCGGTAGTGCGTCGGTGATGGTGACCTCTTTCCCGACTGCCTCGCCCACGCATCCCTATGATGATTACGGCGGTTCCGCCTGGACGAATACCGGCTGTCGCGCAGGTGTCTACGATTTCGGCACGGTTGTCTGTGACGTGACGCCTGCCTTCACACCTGAGCCGCTGCCGACCCTCTCAGCGACGCCATACTTTATCACTATGACGCCTGTGCCTCCTCAAACAATGGATAATGAATGAATTTCACGCTGAACCGGTGCGTCGCGCCCATATGCAATCTTAACGTTTCCCCTGCTGGATGTAGATGTTCCTGAGGCATAACGGACATAATCCGCCCATCAGTAGCAGGCGGCTCACGTCTTGACAGGCTGGCTCGCGCATACAATGGCGCACCGACGGACACTCATATAGCTTCCCTGCTGTGTTGTGAGTGTCCGTCGGCGCTTGCGCCTTGTGCGCGGCCTGTCAAGATGTGAGATTCCCTCCGCCTGCGGTGTCCTGCACCATCAGTCGGATGGCCTCTGTGACTATCCCTCTGCGCCATGCGTTTATCACTGCGCGCTCTCTGGCATTCAGTGCAAATTCCTTGTCGTCTCCGGCTCCCGAATAACCTAACAGGAAGTCCGGTGTTGTCTTGAGCGCTTCCGCCAGCTTTGACAGGTTCTCAAGTGTTGGGTTGTCGCGCTCACCTGACTCGAATTTGTTGATCGTCACCTGATTTACGCCTGCCATTATGGCGACCTGCACTTGTGTAAGTCCGAGCGCCTCCCGTGCTTCTCTCAAACGCTCACCAAAAATCTCACGTCCCTTGACACTCATGATAACCTCCTGTATCCTCTGTGTTATAGCGTATACGCTAATGATACTTATCTTAAGTAATGACTGAAAAGCACAACGGGCAGCAAGAATCCTCTGTTGCCCGTTGTGCTTTTCAGCGACTTAGAGCGGGCTTGCTTTTACCTACGCATCCAGTCTGAACGGATTGAAATTCGTATCACGATCAAAGATGTCTGTATTTTCAGCGCGCTTGAACCAGCCCACAACCGGCAACGTGATGGGCGTCAGCATCACCTCGATACCCACTTTGAACAGATAGTTGGTGACGACCAGGCTGACAAGTGCCTCTGGTGGAAAAACGCCAAGCGCGGTAGCGATAACTATGAAAATCACAGTATCGACGCCCTGGCCTACAAGCGTGCTGCCAATCGTACGCATCCACAAATAGCGTCCACCCGTCTTCACCTTCAATTTGGCAAGAACGAAGCTATTTGCAAACGTGCCGGCAAAATAGGCAGAAATACTGGCCACCAGCAGACCGCTGATGCCGCCCAGAATCGCATCAAACGCACCCTGCCCTGCATAGCCTTCCCAGGCGGCTTCTCCAGGAAGCTGGCCCGTCAGCCACACAAAAAACGCCATAATGAGCATAGCAGCAAAGCCGGTCCAGATGACCCGCCGCGCAATCCGATAGCCGTACACCTCGGTCAGGATATCGCCAAAGATATAGGAAATCGGAAACACCAGCGTTCCGGCATCAAAAATAAGGGCAATCGGCCCCAGTGAAATGCCCAAATCAATGATTTTTGCGCTGCTTAACAGGTTACTAAGCAGCAAAACAGTGACAAAAAGGGACGTCAGCGCGCCAAGATAGCGAAATTGCCTTGTTTCCACAGGGGTTACATCTCCATTTTCCGACACATCTTGTCGCGGCGAAATGGCCTTATCGGTACAATTCATGTCAGGATGTGCTGGCAAGGATAAAACGAAAGCGACAGAACTGCTATGGCGATTGTAAAGCGTAAATATGGCGCAGATTTCCGCCGTGAAGAAGTCCGACGCATCTTCAAGACATGGCAGGCAGGTGATGCCAGTTCGATTGTCGGCGTGGGCAGCGTGGGTAAATCAAACCTGCTGCGTCATATCGCGGACGAAGCCACTATCCGCGGCCAGCTCGGTGAAGATTCTCTTTCGACACGTATTATCATCGTAGACGCCAATCTGCTTGGTCCCCTGCCCTCGTATGATCAGCCAAACAGCGAGCAGTATCGCTGCTGGGCCGGCTTCGAGTTGATCATGCATCGCATGTTTATCTCCCTCTATCCATTCAGCCAGCTCTCGGCAGACGATGCGCGCCGATTCTACGATGCCTACCAGGCGCTTCAAGACGGCAGTAACCCACTGTTTGCCTATATGGGGGTCCGTTACTTCGAGCTGGGTCTGGAATTATTCATGCGCAGTGGGCTGAAGCTGGTCTTCCTGTTTGACGAATTTGAAGAAATGTTGCGACAGATGCCGCCGAAGTTTTTTCAAATGCTGCGCGGCCTGCGCGACCAGCGGAAAGGCCAGCTGGTGTTCACGACCTTCTCGCGTTCATCTATTCCCACCTTGGTGGAAAGAATGAATATCGATGCACTGGCGGTCGAGCCTTTTGTGGAGCTGTTTGCAGATAACGTCATCTATATCGGCCCCTATAACGAGCAGGATGGCAAGAATATGCTGCTGTCACTGGCTCAGAGGCTGAACGTAACCTACAACGACCTGATCAACGGCCTTGTCCTCACAGCTACTGGCCGCTTCGCCGGGCTGTTACGCGCTGCATATTCGGCCATTCCTGACGCGCAAACCGTGGACTGGGAAAAGCAGACTGCCGAAACGCTGGGGGCATGGCTTGTGACCCAGGAAAGCGTTCGCGCTGAATGTAACAGTATCTGGATGGGGCTGAATCCATCTGAGCAACTGGTGCTGAAAGCAGCTACCAGGATGCACACTTACTCCATCAACAAAGATACAGAGACGGCCGTCACAAAGCTGGTCCAAAAGAAGCTGCTGCGTGTGAGCAAGCAACCCGAGCATACACTCACGGTCGAGCCTCCTGTGTTTCGGTCATTTCTGCTCACCAACCCTGATCTGGGTCAGTAGCACATGTCCGAGCCGTACAAAGTGCCGGCGGCCACCAGTACCATTGAAATAGAGCGAAACAAATCGCGCTTCATCGGTACGGCAGGCCGTGCCCGCACCACAGCAGAAGCGAAGCTGTTCCTTAACGGCGTTCGCCAGGCCTATCCAGATGCTACACATCATGCCTATGCGTTTCGCGCGGGGTATGGCAATTCTGTTCAGGAAGGGCTGAGCGACGACGGTGAACCATCAGGAACCGCCGGTCCACCGATCATGAACTACGTGCGTGGGGCAAATCTGGGCGATCTGGTGGTCGTTGTGACCCGTTACTACGGGGGTATCAACCTGGGGACAGGCGGGCTCGTCCGCGCCTACGGTGATGCAGCACGCGAAGTCATCGCTACTTTACCCGTGGAAGAAAAGGTGTCACGCGTCGCCTTTACGCTGATCGTGCCCTATGCCCAGCACGCCCGAGTGAAACAACTGCTCAGCCAGCATGACGGGCGGATTGATGACGAGCAATTTGCGGGATCGGTCACCCTTCGAATTATACTGCTGGCATCACGGATGGCGGATTTCACCACCCTGCTCCGTGATGCCAGCAGCGGCACCTTGATCCCGCAGGATATTATGACCATTGAGCCGTAGCGTTCACTCCTGTTGCGGTGGAATTACGTTATAGGTACAAGGGTAGTAATTTCCTCCCAGCGTGACGCGAAAGTCTGCCGTTCTGTCAGCAGATGGCTCAATCGATACTGCTTCATCTGACAGACGAAGCAGCGATTGTAAAGATGCAAGCACGCTGCCTTTGCTCTGCCCTGTATAATCGACAATCTGGGTGTAGCCCTGATAGCGATCTGCTGCCGGCAGCACGGTGACTGAGTAGCCTTCCCAGGAAAGCCTAGACGCGGCCACACGCCCCATATCGGCGATGTCGGTCGCATTCACCACTTCAATGCGTGTCTGACTGGCAGCAAGTCGATTTTCAGTGGGTGGAATCATCATCTGGCCCAGCAAAGCAGCAACGGCGTCGCGCTCCGGCACCAGCACGCTGGATCCCTCCGGTGACGTTGCCCCTCTCACTTCAATGCCCGAGCGAAATGTGTAGGACGCCATGCGCGAACTATCAAGGCCAGCTGCAAGCGGAATCAACCCGAGCATTACATTCAGCGGAATATTCGTGTCCACGCTTTCCAGCACCTGCGGCCAGATATCTGACAATTGCGTCAGCAGGTCCAGCTGGCGAATACGTGAAAGCAGCGCCCTCATCAAGGCCTGCTGACGCCTGCCCCGATCCAGGTCACTGGAAGTGCGGCGACTGCGCGCATACCACAACGCAAGATCACCATTCATGGTATGGACACCGACAGGCAGCGTGAACATCGCCCAGCTTTCTTCAAGCTCGGGATCCAGTTCAGGAGAGATCAGCCGCCAGTCTTCAATGGCACAATCGACCACAATTTCGGCGCCGCCCAGGTCATCGATAATTGTTTGGAAGTCGTTGAAGTCCACACGTGCATAATAGTCAATTTCCAGACCGATGTTATAGCGAATTGTGTCTATCAGCGCCTGTGGGCCTCCCCCAGGATAGCCATTTGTCTCGCCCACCGAGAACGCAGTATTGATGCGATAGACGCGATCCGTGGGGATGTACACATACAGGTCACGCGGGACACTGAGCATCGACACGGTACCCGCCGTCTGATTGACCGAAACAATCAGAATGACATCACTGCGTCCCACATTGGCTGCATTGAACGTATCGCTGCCAATCAGGAGAAAATTGATGATGTCATAATCCCCCTCGCTCACCAGCGGTACCGCGTCAGGAATGTCGGACGCCTCGCCCTGCCCTGCAACTACCGGAACCAGGCACATCATGACCAAAGCAACAGCAATCAGAAATACAACCCGCATCATCCCGTCTCATTTCATGGTTAAAGAGGTTTCGCTCGTCATAAAATTAAGTATATGCCTGCATTCCCGGCGGAAACGCTGGCGCACAAGATACGTATGCATGAAAAAGGGTGTGCGTTTGTCAGCCTACGCACACCCTCTGCACTGCTATTCTGTCACCCAACGGCTGTCGGGTGTTTTACCATACGCCCTACCCCGCGTTGCGGTAGGTATTGATCAGATTGAGCATACTGCGCACCGAAACTGGCTTGCGTACATAAACATCACAGCCTGCCGCAGCATACTGATCTGCAAAACCCATCGTGTCGTATGCTGTAATCGCAATGATAGGCTCACTCACGCCCTTCTGGCGCAGCAGCCTGGTAAGCTGCAAACCATCAATGCTGCGATTGCCAAGATGAAGATCCATCAGGATCAGGTCTGAATAACCAGGCTGAATTTCGGACAACGCCTGCTCGGCATCGCTGTAGGTCACCAGTTCGTCATTGTTCATCTGGCAGATACGCTCGATCAGCGCCACATTCGCCAGGTTGTCTTCCACATATATGATGCGCATGTATGTCATTCCATCCGCTGCGGACATCCGTGTCCTAGTCTACCCTGCCAATTGTACCAGAGCGCGTGAATCACCCCGGAAAATCGTCGGTTCAGCCCACACCCAGCCTTCGCCAAGGTCACTGATCACGTAGTACCAGCTGCCATCGCCATTGATGCCGATGCCGGCCAGAACGGTGCCACCAGGCACACTGCCAATCACTGCAAATTGCGGGCCAGGGCCAGTGCGAATGTTCAGACGACCGGTATTCACGATAACCTGAGCGGAAATAAGCGCGGGTACGGGAGCAGTCGTACCAGAGGCAACGGTCAGACTTTCAGCACCCTGCGCAGAGGCAGCGATAACTTCCTCAGCGCTGATGGTGGGGACAAAACGAAAGTCACCACGGGCAATTGTAAATTCGCCACCAATATAGATCCAGCCATCCCCTGCTGCGGTCGCCACCAGCGCCCACGAAGCATCCGGGTTGAGGGCGAGCGCTGGCACTTCAGTACCGCCGCGCACCGAGGTAATAATCGTGAATTGCGGGCCAGGGCCGGTACGTACGTTCAAGGCACCGGTGTTGATGACAAAAATAGGCTGCTGCAACTGCTGACCAAGTGCAGCACCAGACACGCTCAGCGCCATAGCCAGCAGGCTGATGATTACCAAAAGTCGCTTCATAAGTGGCATCTCGTAAACCCTTTCAAGAAGTGATGAGCAAGCCGGGACTTTCTTATCACCACAGTATAGATGAATTCCTCATATTTTCGCCATAAGCTGACCCGATAGTACTGTCATAGCCTAAGCGTAGCGCAACCGGCATGCTTCCGTTCGGCATACGCATTGGGCGGATCCGCAGTGTATGCTATGGTAATGGTATGTGCCCGTGCCCATCCCGATGGATTGCCTCCCATGAATCTCCCGATCATCGCCAGCAAGTTTCGTATTCTTCTTCTCCTCACGGCCCTGACTTCTGCCTCTTTGATTCGAGTCACTGCGCAGGATCTGGAATCCGATGTGTTGTGCGCAGGATGTCCTGCGGCAGCAGAAATTCAAATGGTGCCTGCACCAGAAATTAACGCCTATCCGGCGCCTGTTGTCACGCAGCTTTCAGTGGATGAAGGTCTGCTGTATGACCGCCGCTATCAGCGCCTGATGCAGGCTGTTGATGTCTATGACGCCCCAAACGGAAATATCATCCGCACAATCGATGCGGGATTCAACTTTGTCACCACACAGGGCGCAGAAGGTGACTGGACCATGATTAATAACGGAGAATGGGTATCGTCGGCGGCACTGGGAAATACGCTTCCTTCCACCTATAGCGGCGTGCTGCTTGGCACCGAGCCACTGCCCTACCCGATGGGATGGGTGCTATTGAATGTCGTTCCCAGCCGGGAACCAGGTGCGGAGCCTGTGGATGGCGATTTGGCTATCCTGCGCTACCAGCGTGTGAACCTGTACACGTTCGTTGAAGTGGATGGCTGGCGCTGGTACCAGGTTGGGGTGAATCAGTGGATTCATCAGACCAAGATTGCCAAGTACCTGCCAGTACAGCGGCCGGCCGAAGTCAATACGCAGAAATGGATCAGCGTCGATCTGTATGAGCAGGTGCTGATCGCCTATGACGGAGAGACACCAGTATTCACGACGCTGGTATCTTCCGGCCTGGCGGAATGGCCAACCCGTGAAGGCCTGTTCAATGTCTATGTGCGCTATCCCCGCACCATCATGAGCGGCGCTAACGGCCAACCGGACTTCTACTTTCTGGAAGAAGTGCCGTGGACGATGTATTTTGACGGGGACATTGGCTTGCATGGCACATACTGGCACGATGGATTCGGCTATCGGCACAGCCACGGATGCGTCAATATGTCGATCATGGACTCTAACTGGTTATATCAGTGGGCTTCGTCGGAGTTTGACTTTTCAGTGCCAAACGACACTGGCGCCGCCGTATATGTCTACAGCAGCGGCCAGTACGTGAACTAACCCACCAGCACGCTATTCAATAAGGCACAAAAAGCCGCTATCATACTGCGACTTGTCGCACTGCCGGAGCTTTCTGTGCCTTACGAACTACCATCCCAGGCTGATTCTCAACGCATCTCGCAAACAGCCGAACACCTGATCCGGGTTGTTCGGCTGTTTGGCTATGACATGGTAGAAACCGGTTTGATCCAACCCGCTGAGCTGTTCATGACGCGCGCCGGTGATGAAATCGCTGACCACCTGTTCACGTTTGAGCGCGGCGGACAGACACTTGTCCTGCGTCCGGAATTTACCTCTGCCGCTCTTCAGCATTATGTCAACATGTTCCCTGATGCAGGTGAAGTGCGCCGCTGGGCCTATCATGGACCAATCTTCAATGATGCGGATGATGGGTCGCCTTACCAGCAAACCAGCGTCGGTGCTGAGTTTCTGGGTATGGGAAACCCATTTGCAGACGCGGAAGTGCTGGCTCTTGGATTACAGGCGATCAACCAGCTAGGCATCGCTGATGCAAAGCTGGTCATCGGCAGCGTTGCACTCACGCGCCAGTCTATTGCCCAGTTTGGTCTGGATAATCGTGCGCAGCAGCTTCTGATGAGTCACCTGCATCAGGTGGAAGATGCCCCTCAGACGACGGATGCGCTGTCATCATGGTTGTCTAAACTGCTGCAAACCAGCCTGGATGAAGCTGTGAACGGTGAGCAGGCCTCGTCGCCAGACCAGACAGCGCGCACGCTTCAAACGCTTCTGGGCAGTCAGCAATCGACTGCGATGGGCGGGCGCACCCGGGAAGAGATTCTGGCCCGTCTGCTGCAAAAACGACAGCGGGCAGCCAGCCATGCAGAATATCGCCAGCTGGTCACCTTCCTGTCGCAGTGGATGTCCGTCTCATGCTCGCTGGAGGAGGCCGAATCAGTCATCACAGGTTACCTGGGCAGTCGCGCCAGGGACTTTACCGAGGCGGTGTACCGCTTTCTGAGTCCCATTCGCATGTTGAGCGACTATGGCGTCTCGCCTGAACAAATCATTGTGAAGCCAGCGCTTTCGCGCAACTGGGAGTACTACTCCGGCGTGGTATTTGAAATCCAAACGGCCAATGGTGACTTGTTGGCGGCGGGCGGGCGTTATGACACGTTCGCGACGCTGCTGGGTGCTTCTGGCAGTGTCCCGGCGATTGGTATTGCCTTCTTTGTCGACACAGTTACAAGACATTCGTCCATAGAGGCGCGGCCAATTGCACAGCCGATCACGCTGATTGCTCAACCGCTGCACGATGCGATTCGTCCTGCCGCTGCACTGCGTGCTGCCGGGCTGGACGTGCGCATAACGGAGACTGCCCCCACAGATTCTACGCTCCTTGTGGCTGTTGGGGCCGACTCCAGCCTGACTTTCAATCATCAGATCTTCCCGCTGGAACGCATTGGCGATCTGGCTTTTGAACTCAAGAAAGGCCAAGCCTGATGGCAAATCGTGTGATGCTGGCCCTTCCCAGCAAAGGAGCAATCGCAGAGCCCACGCTCAGCTTCCTGAACGATTGCGGCCTTAAAATCGAGAAGCCAAATCCGCGCCAGTATGTGGGATTGATGCCCGCACTGCCGCAGGTGGACGTGCTGTTTCAGCGCGCTATTGACGTGTTGTACAAGGTGTCTGACGGCACCGCCAGGCTGGGCGTGACCGGCTATGACATCGTGCAGGAATATGGTCAGGACGACGTTATCGTCATTCATAAGGACCTGCGCTATGGCCACTGCAATCTGGTCGTTGCAGTACCCGAGGCATGGATCGACGTGGAGAATATGGTCGACCTGGCGGAAATCGCGCTTGACCTGCGCGAGCGCAAAGGCCGCCAGATGCGCGTGGCCACCACGTATCCAAACAGCACGCGTCGCTTTCTGCATGCCAGCGGCATCCACCACTTTACACTGGTGAATGCGGAAGGGGCGATTGAAGCGGCCCCCACCATTGGCTATGCGGATATCATCGTCGACCTGGTGCAGACGGGCACGACGCTGCGCGAAAACCACCTGAAGCCACTGCCTGATGGCGTGATTATAGAGTCTCAGGCCTGCCTGATCGGAAATAAATCTGCGCTGCTCATGGATGAAATGACCCTGGAAACCGTGCGTATGATCCTGGAGCAGATGGACGCTTCGATGAACGGACGTGGTTATTCGCAGCTCACCGTGAATATCCTGGGGGAAAGCGCGGAACAGATTGGCGCGCAGCTTATCGCAGAGCCGGTAACCGCCGGCCTGCAAGGGCCGACAATTGCACCAATATACGGCTCTAAAGCGCAGGCCGATGGGCGAAAGTGGTTCACGGTGACGCTGATTGTGCCCAACAAGGCAATGCCCCAGGCCGTGGAAATTCTGCGGCGCGCGGGTGGCTCACAAATCACCTCTATCCCTGTGCGCTATGTCTATCTGCACGAATCGCCTACGTTTGCGGCACTCAAAGCGGCATTGGCACTCTAGCCAAGATTCTGTGCCATTTCGTCCAGAAGCGCGTCAATCAGGCTGCGCTCCACCTGGCTATCACCGCCCATTTCGACCGCATGGCAGAAGCCAAGCATGGTGATAGCCGGGGGGAATCGCCCCTCGTCCAACAGGTTCATCGTCAGCAGCGGACAGCACATCAGCGATGATTTGAGAAAGATGCGCCAGTCAGGTCGCAGTTGGCCGGCTCGATGCAGGTGACTTAGGATCGGCATCAGCACACGGTCTGCTTTTGAACGCAGAAACATATGCCGGATGGGTGCGATGGCATAATCATGCTCGACATGCAGCGTCCCCTGCTCAACGCGCACATTCAACTGTGTTTGAGCATTTTTCTCGCGTGGAAAATACATCCACATTGCAAATACGTTGTGATATAGCGGCTTGGTCAAATCCAGCAGCGGATGATGACGACCCGCAAATGCTGGATCAAAGTAAGTGAGCTTTTCCTGTGCTGCATCGAAAAACACGTTGCCATTGTGAGCATCCCCATGGCCAATCACACTGATGCCCGCCTGACCGGGGTGCAGCACATCCTGGGCAGTCTGCACCAGATCGCCAATCGACTGGCTGTAATGCTGACCATTAATCACCCAGCGCGCTGACCACAGATCATCCACCGACAATGAATCACCTGAAGGCAGTGTGAAAGTCTGTTTTTGCGGGTCGCGATAGAAACGATCCAGCCTGCCCGCTGTGATGCGATGTGAAAACAACTGATGAATCGGCGTGAGTGCATCGTCCTCGGCAGACTGAACACCCAGTGAGGAGATATACAGGTCAAACAAGTCATCATCGGCGCGCTGCTGTGCGTTCGTCAGACCAGCCTCGTGCTGATTTTCCCCATTTTCAATCGACCAGGCGACATCAAATACCGATGGGTCCTCAATCACTTCATAGATGAGCAGCTGTTTGCCTGATTCGGTGGAGCTGAACAGCGGCTTCACGATCGGGTAGCCCGCCTTCTCAAGCTGTTCGGCGTTGTAATATTCCGCCAGGATGTTATCGGGCTCGGTGTGGGTCTTGAAAAACAGCCTTTGGCCATCGTCCAGCGTGACAAAACCGTTAAACGAATTGAGCGAGACCGCCAAAGGTCTTAGCTCCACCTTTGCTGCATGCAGGTTCAGGTCATTGCGCATAAACGCAAGCAGGAGCGCCTCCGCGGCGCCCCTGTCCTGAAACTGCATCTGCTGAATGACCTGCAAACTACTCATAGGCCGAAAATTTCGCTGCGTTTGCGAATGGCCATCGCGTGCGCTGGAAAGCCCTCGTAGTCTGCCAGCGTAGTCGTGGTGTCTTTCAACGCAATGTAGCCTTCACGGGAAAGATACCCGACGCCTGTGCGCTTGAGAAAGTCATTGACACTGACAGACGAGAAGCTGCGGGCAAATCCGCCAGTGGGCAGAATCGCATTCAGCCCCAGACAGTAATTGGCCGTTGGGATCGGTGTGTACGAGCCGAGCAGGATTTCGCCGGCATTATCCAGCTTTTGCAGCGTCACAAACGGGTCATTGGTTAATACTTCAAGGTGCTCGGGTGCGTATTCGTTGATGAACGCGACTGACTCATCCAGCGAATTCGTCACCAGAATGCCACCGTAGTTGTCCAGCACATTGTTGACAAAGCGCTGACGCCAGTCTGGCAGTTCAGCGATATACGCGGGCAGGATACGCGCAACTTCTTCGGCTACTGTCCGACTGTGGGTGACCAGCAGTGCCGCCGAATCAGGACCATGCTCGGCCTCCACCAGCAGGTCCAGTGCAGCAAGACGCGGATCGACGTGTTCGTCAGTCAGAATGATCGATTCGCTGGGTCCGGCAGGCAGGCCCACATCAAACACGCCATACAGCAGCCGCTTCGCTGCTGATACATAGCTGCTGCCGGGCCCGATGACCTTGGCAACTTTAGGAATCGACTCGGTGCCGTAGGCCAGCGCAGCAATCGCCTGCATACCGCCGACCACATACACTTCATCGATGCCGCAAATTTCCGCTGCCACCAGCGACGCGGCATCCGCCTTGCCTTCGGGAGTCGGCGGCGTGACTACGACGACCTTGGGGACACCGGCCACGCGTGCCGGCGTTGCCAGCATCAGCATCACCGAAGGAAAAGCGCCCTTCCCTCGTGGCACGTACAAAGCCGCACTAGCCACGGGCGTCACTTTTTCGCCAGCCATAATGCCGGGCTGCACCTGCGTGAACCACATCTGCTCCGGCATTTGCTCTTCGTGGAACTTCTCAATATTCCTGTGTGCATGCTCAATGGCAGCAATCAGATCGGCCGGAAGCGACTTGCGTGCAGCAGCAAAGTCCTCTTTGGTGGCACGCAGCATACCCGCAGTGAACTCTTTCGCGTCAAACTGACGTGCGTATTCCACGACCGCGGCATCGCCACGCGTACGCACATCGTCGATGACCTGCTGCGCCAGCGGAAACAAATCGCGGATGTCTTTTTCTGCGCGGCGCATCACTTTTGCGCGCTGATCGCCCGTGAGTGACGCAAGCTCCAGGAACTGAACCATGAGATAGAACCCTCATCTGTACCAATACGAGAAAACGCGGAACGATATCGCTCCGCGCCTGATAGATAACCAGCGTGGCGCACCTCGGTTAAGAGGACGTGACCGTTTGATTGATAACGTGTGAGCGGCGGCGGTCGCCATTCCAGCGGATATCCGGCACCAGAATATCCCGACGCGCCATGATGCGCTCACGATGCGGCAGCAGGTCATTCAGCATAATTTTGACCTCCGCTACCACGTCATGAGACGGCTTGTAGCCCAGGTCAATCAGATTCTGTCGATCCGGATTGTAGTAATGTGAATCGCGCTCAGTCCGCGGATTATCGTAGTGCAGAATTTCTGTTGATAACCCGACCTGACCAGCAGCATCAGCCACCTTGAGCGCCAGTTCCTCAATCGTGTAGCACTCTTCGAACTGATTGAAGACGCGATATTCGCCCTTTGCTGGCGGGTTCTCAATGGCAATGGTCAGGCATTGCATCGAGTCACGCATGGGCAGGAATCCGCGCGTCTGACCGCCTGTGCCGTACAGCGTGATTGGGTGGCCAATGACCGTCTGGCAAGCAAAACGATTGATCGCTGTGCCGAAACACTGGTCAAAGTCAAGGCGACTGCGCAGGGCCGGATCATCACCCATTTCATCAATCTGTGTGCCAAACACGACACCCTGCATGATATCCGTGGAGCGCAGGCCCCACGTGCGGCAGGCGAACATCGTGTTGTTGGAATCATGCACCTTGGTCAGATGATAGAAGCTGTTGGCCTGGCGTGGGAACGGCATCCGGTCTTTACGACCACGGAATTCAATCTCGAAGAACCCTTCCGGGATATCCATATTCGGGGTGCCATATTCGCCCATCGTGCCCAACTTCACCAGATGAGCATCGGGGCAGGTTTCACGCATCGCCCAAAGAAGATTCAGGCTGCCAATCACATTGTTATTGTGTGTGAATGCGGCATGTTCCTGGTCGATCATCGAATATGGCGCAGATGGCATTTCACCCAGATGAACAATCGCCTCCGGCTGAAAATCAGCCAGATAGCTGCGCAGAAACGCATAGTCCAGCAGGTCTCCCGCGCGGAAATCCAGCGCGCGGCCATAACGCTTTTCAAAAGCAGCCAGCCGTTCTTCAATGCTGAAGACAGGGATGGCGCTTACGCTCCCCATCTCGTCAACCCATGCACGGCGCAGGAATTTATCCGTCCCGGCAACATGATGTCCGCGTGCTGTCAGATACTGAGCAAGCGCCCACCCAAGATATCCGTCTATCCCTGCGATAAAAACGCGCATGCACCCCTCCAGAAAGCTTGTATACCTGATTGCCAGAACACCAAACGATACTTTACGCTACGCCAATTCATCCGGCGCTGGCGTATTCCATCTAGGACAATTGGCCATTCACGCTAAATCCATTGATATAGCCGTTGGCCGCCATCAACTCGGCATTCAGAATACTGCATCCGGCCGCACCGCGAATGGTGTTGTGCGACAATGCCACAAATTTGTAGCCAAAGATTGGGCATTCACGCAGGCGGCCGATGCTGGTCGTCATGCCTTTGCCAGCAGCCCGGTCCCGGCGTGGCTGCGGGCGATCCTGCTGCGTCAGATACTGCACAGGCTGTTTGGGCGCGCTCGGCAGCGACGGCACCGGATCGGGCCCGCGGAAGTTATCCCAGGCACGGATAATCTCATCGAGCGCCGGCTTCTCACGCAGGGACACCGATACGTTCACAAGGTGGCCATCAATCACTGGTGCCCGGTTGCATGAAGCGCTGACCACGGCATCCAGCCACTGAATCGCATCGCCAGACAGCGTGCCAAGCATCTTCAGGCTCTCGGTTTCCAGCTTCTCCTCTTCGCCGCCAATATAGGGCACCATATTATCGATGATGTCCAGTGACGGAACGCCCGGATAGCCTGCCCCACTGATGGCCTGAGCACTGATCACCTGAATCTTCTCGACACCATACTGAAGCAGCGGCGCGAGCGACATCACCACAGGCATGATTGTGCAGTTTGAATTGGCCACCAGCGCGCCGGTGGTCCAGCCACGTGCTGCGCGCTGCACATCCACCAACGCCAGATGCGACGCATTAATTTCAGGCAACAGCAGCGGCACATCGTCAAGCATACGGTTGAGTGAAGCATTCGTCGCCACGACATGGCCGGCAGCAGCCAGGCGCATTTCGTGCGGATCCGCAGCTTCTTTTGGCAGCGCCGAGAAGATCAGTGGAGACGTAAAATCACCATCCAGCGGCTTCACGTTCAAGCCAGCCACCGCATCGGGTGGCCCACCATCAAGAATCCAATGGGCGGCATCAGCGTATGCACGGCCACTGCTGCGCTCAGAGCCGATGACTTCAGCCACTTCAAACCATGGATGGTCTTGCAGCAGCTGGATAAATCGCTGCCCCACAGCGCCAGTAGCGCCGAGGATCGCGACAGGGAGTTTTACCGACATAGACATGGCTTTCCCGATTCCGTTACATGCCCACAGACTGTGCGCGAACCGCCGGATACGACCCCAGCATTTTCACAAATGAAGCGCGCTGAAGCAGACGCGCCAGCGCTTCCTGACAATGGGGCTCCTGCCAGTGACCTTCAAAGTCCACAAAAAACACAGGTTCCCACGGCCGTGTGCGACGCGGACGAGACTCAATCTTGGTCAGATTAATGCCGCGCTCGGCCAGTTCACCAATGCATTCATACAACGCTGCCGGCCGATTGCGCGTGGCAAATACCAGCGAGGTCTTGTTGTATTCGCCCCGTACCGGGTCATCATTGCCCAGCACAAAAAAGCGCGTGAAATTAAACGGCACATCTTCGATTTCGCGTGCCAGCGGCTTAAGTCCATACAGACTGGCCGCCAGCTCGCTGGCGATGACCCCCGTATGCGCCGCCGGATCTTTAGAAAGGTCCAGCGCCGAGCCGGCCGTATCATACCAGGGGACCGGCTTGTAATTATGGCGTTTCAGATAGCCGGCGCATTGTGCCAGGGCCTGCGGATGTGACCGCACCTCCTGAATATCCTCCGGCCGAGTGCCTTCCGGAGCCATCAGGCAGTGATGCACGTGCAGAATCACTTCAGCCTGAATTCGCAGGTCATATTCCATCAGCAGCTCATAGGCCTGCTGGACTGCGCCCGCCAGTGCATTTTCTACAGGCAGCACAGCATACTTCACTTTCCCGTGCTGAATGGCGTCAAACAGTGAAGTCAGGTCAGGGCACGGAAAAGTCTCCGCGGCATCACCGAAATGCTGGCGCAGGGCTTGCTCTGAATATGCGCCATGAACACCCTGAAAGGCGATGCGATCTGACACGATGACTGCTCCTGATGGAAGGACGGTTTGTGCGCGGCTTCACATGGTAACACGGAGGACTGTGAGCGTCAACGCGAATTGACAGGGTGCGGACATAGGTCTACAATTTCGCTAATCTATATAAGAATTAATCGGTGTGAGGACATCCCATGCAAGAGACGCGCCGGTACATCCTTGATATTCTGCGTCGGCAGGGAACAGCGACCGTAGATGAGATTGTAGATCAGCTTCGAGCCGCGCGTGGTGACGATATTACCTCCGTCACGGTGCGTCATCATTTGGCGCGTCTACAGGAAGAAGACCTGATCACCTCCCCTCAGCTTCGCCGTCGCGCCACGCCTGGCCGCCCCCAGCATGTCTACGCGCTCAGCCCAAAGGCCCGCGAACAGTTTCCATCGAATTACCAGCGACTGCTGACCTCGATGCTGGATGAGCTTCGTCGCCATCTGCCTGCTGACGGTGTCAATGTCATCATGGATGGTGTGGCGCAGTCATGGGCACGCAGTGCCGGCATGCCCGACCTTCCCGTGCATGAACGCATGGATTTTGTCGTCCATTACCTCAATCAGCAGGGTTACGAGGCACATTGGGAAACAACTGGCGACGGCATCGTGCTGCATACGACCAACTGCCCTTACCACACAGTCGCCGAGGAAAATGGCGCGCTCTGTGATATGGATATGCGCCTGGTAGCAATGCTGGTCGAGGGGCCACCACGCCGACTGTCGCATATCGTGGCCGGTGACCAGACATGCTCGTACCTGATTCCCTTACAGCAGGTGCGGCAATAACTAAGAAAATTATCTTTTTTATTTGACCACCTGTCTAAACCGTGCTACACTTTCCCTATCGAATTCGCGTGAAAGGTTCCCACAAATGGCCGCTCATGAGCCGATTGTTCAAACAGAAATCGCTGAGGACGTTATCCTCACTGTGACGCCGTCTGCTGCGTCCATGATTAAGACGCTTTCCGAGCAGCGCAATGTGCCCGGCTATGCCCTGCGCGTATTTGTGAGCGGCGGTGGATGCTCCGGCTTGCAGTATGGCATGTCGTTCGAGCAGTCACCGCGTGACTTCGACACGGTGGTTGAAGCTGGTGATGTGCGTCTGGTGATCGACCCCACCAGCCTGATGTACCTGCAGGGCTCCACCATTGACTGGGTGGATAGCGTCATGCATAGCGGTTTCCGCATCGACAATCCGAACGCAGTATCGGCCTGCGGCTGTGGCAGCTCGTTCAAGACAAAAGATGCCGGCGAGGCATCCGCTGGTGGTTGCTCTACTTGCAGCAGCCACTAGGCACTGGAAACTCCTGATAAAAAAGGTGGTCTCTTTCACGAGACCGCCTTTTTTTATTTCGTGCGGATACCCCCGATAATCAGGCCCAGCAGGCCGAAACCCAGCAGTATCGCGATCGGTATGATCGGCGGCAAACCTCCTGCGGTTGCGCTCACATCCGAGGTGCCGGCAGCTTCCAGTTCCATCGTCGGAGTGGGGCCAGCAGTAGGTGGCCCACTCACCACATCCGGCGGATACGTGAATGTTGGCATAGATTGCGGCGCAGATCCCTGTACGGGCTGGCCGGCCTGCACATTGAAATTCGCCGTCGCCGTCAGCAGGCCTCCCGGTGTTTGTGTAATCGCCCGCATCGTCGACGTCATCTCGATCGCACGCGGATCAATCGTGGGCTGGGCATCCAGTTCCAGATTTGGAATGGTTGTCAGATCCCCTGTCACGTTCACAAGTTGGCCAAACACCCACCCTAAACCATTCGGCGATGGCGGATATTCAAACTGATACCACTCGAAGTAGCGCGCCGTCACCACGTAAAGCTCTCCAGCACGAATCGTGCCCAACCTTGATGCGTCGGTGTCCGCCTGCGCGCGCACGTTTGCTTCATCCAGCGCTTCAAGGAATACCTGGGCAGCAGGCTGGGGAGTCCAGGTGGCCGTAGCATTCTGCTGTTGCGCCTGCGTCGCCGGGATCGCTGTCGATAAGTTAATCTGTGCCGGTGTGGCGGTCGGCCCTTCCTGGGCATACGCATTCACCGCCAGCATGCAAATCAGCAGGACCAGACCACTTCTCGTGAACAACCGTTTCATACACTAATCCTCATATCGCACTTCGTTATCGGCGATGCCCCGCGCCTGCTCAGCAATCAGGCGCCGTTGTCCCTGCACCAGATATCCCTGATACTCCTGTCCGGGCAGAGTCTCTACCTGCCAGCCAGACATGACGAAATTCGGACGTGGCGATGATGCGCAGGACAGACAGTTTGCCGGTATCCATTCCCCATTATAGCGCCGGGCAATATGCAGGTGGGTCCCGTTGGAAAAGCCCCCCTCACAGTTAGGCCGGCCTACACGGTCACCGAGTGTCAGACGACTGCCCACGGCCGGGCGTCCTTCCGCGGCAATATGCAAATACAGGATGCTCCAGCCCGTCTCTTCATTGCCATCACCGTCCAGGTCCAGCACCAGCACACCCGTATCCACTCTCGCTACAACGCCGTCAGCCACCGCAGTTGCATAAAACTGCGATGTGTAGCACGACGTTGTGACCTGCGACAAATCATCAGGGGGAGCAAAGTCTACAGCAGACCACGCGCTACCACTCCCCCACCCGCCATGTGCGCCACCTGTGAAGTACCATGTCTCACCAGGCGCGAAGGGTAACACCAGCGTCGGCTGCTGAAGGTTATCCGGAACTGGCGACTGGTCACCATCAGCAAACGGATCGCCAAACAGATCGCGATAGGTTTTCATGAATCCTTCTATCCCGACATCTTTGGCCCACGATTCGGCCGTCGCCGTGCGAGCGAACAAGACATGCAGCGCAACCGTGCCGCTGTTGGCACTCGCTGACAGGCGAATCAATGTGTTGTCCTGCAGGCCGACTGTCGAGATAGTGTTCGCCTGACGCCGATAGTAGGCGGCATTCAGGGTATCGGCCGCCCACGTCAGCTGGCGATACAAACCACGCCGCTCAAAACCGATGGAGGATGGCGGTGCATTGAGCGGATAGTCGCGTGCGGCAGGCGACATCTCGGCCGTCGTCAGCCAGCCAGCGCGATACTCCAGCAGGGCAATCAGCAGGCGTGGGTCTACGCTGAATTCCAGGCTGACGCGTTCAATCAGCTGCACGGCGGGATACTCTACTTCATCGACGGTATCGACCGCATCACGGACAAAGCCGGTTTGTGTCGAGATGAACGAGGCCGTGTCAAATGCAACACTCGATGGCCCGCGCACCAGCCGCCCGTCCGGAATCAGCCGCTCTGCCGGCGCCTCAATAATTGTGACTGCGGGAATCTGCAGCACCTGCCCCACTTCCAGCAGATCAGGATTCGCAATCGAGTTCAGTTCGAGAATTGTTTCCAGGGTCACCCCGTAACTGGCCGCAATCTGCGTCAGCGTGTCGCCGGGCTGCACCACATAGCTGGCGGGTGGCTCGGCATTATCTGAGTTCGCAGCAGCGGGCACTTGAGTGGGGACTGCCTGAATGATGGGCGACTGTGTGGCTGGAAGCACGATCTGAGCGGGAGTATGCGTGGGGGGAAGGAAAGTTGCAGTGATGTAGATGACTTCCTGTGGACTATCGCGCACACAGGCAAGGCTGGCAATCACCAGCATGACGATGGCGACCGCTGGATAAACCATATGTTTGTTGCGGTTTATGCTGCCCAAATGCACGTCTCACTCATGAACTTCTAGATAGTCACACAAACTGCGAGTAGGTATACTATCATGCAAACTTTCACACGAAAACCAGAAACCACCCGATGGGAGACCTACAGTATGGCAACGCAGCAGGAAGTAGCAGCAGTATTCTCGGTGATGGGCGACCGATTTGACGCCAAGCGAGCCGAAGGCGTAAACGCTACGATTCAGTTCGACCTGTCGGGTGAGAATGGCGGCTCATACTGGATCAAGATTGCGGACAGCAAGCTGGAAACCGGCACTGGTATCATCGAATCTCCGCGCATGACCCTGCGCGCTACTGCCGATGATTTTTACGGCATGATGACTGGCTCGGTGAATCCAATGCAGGCGTTTATGATGGGCAAGATCAAGATCGCGGGTGATTCCAGCCTCGCGCTGAAGCTGATGCCTCTCATTAACGGTTAGTGACAGCAGCGTTCATCAAAACAAACAGAAGGCGGGAGCCATCATAGACTCCCGCTTTCTGTTTTCTCGTTTTACACAGCGCGCTCAGTCGTCAAAGCGCATCATGAACAGATCATTACCGCCCAGGGTCGCCGATGCAATGGCATCCTCAACTGCCTCAAGCAGATCTGTGTCCGTCCTGCCACGTGCCGCATCAGCAATCGTATTCAGCACGCGCAGCGCCTCTCGTCCGCCAATTTCACCCAGCGACCAGATGGCGATGTCACGGATATCCACATCCCGGCCCAGCGCCATTTCAGACAGCAGCGGGACGGCCTCTTCAATCAGCAGTTCACCGGCAGCACGTGCTGCCTCATACTGGAATTCCGGATCGTCGCCCTTCAGTTCTTTGAGTACAGCATCAGACCAGGTGATGTCACAGCTGCGCCCCATGGCAAATACTGCGCCCAATTGCAGGCGTTCGTCATCACTGCGATACGCCTGCCGAATCGCGGGATTCACGCGGTCATCGCTGGAATTTGAGAAGGCTTCCAGCGCACGACGGCGCACTTCAGCCGGCTGGGATGCATCACTCCAAAGCGCATACGCTGTATTGAGCGCGGGCAGCACCTGATTTTCGTCCAGCCCGCCCAGCTCACCCTGAAGTATGAATCGCCCCAGCGCACCAGAAGCAGCGGCGCGCACATTCACCGACGGATGCTGATTCGCAAGCTCAATCAGGCGATCCATCACATCCATCGAGTCGCTTTCCCACAGCATTTCAATAGCGGAAATCACGCTCTCATCGGCATCGTCAAACAGCGCGATATAGGCGATACCCGTGTAATCCAGGTCCGCGTTGGTTTCCGCCACATCCACCAGGCTTTGCACCAGCCTGGCGCGATACTCACTGTCGATCGTCACCCACACTTCTGCGATGCTGTCCATCTCAGTCCGGGACAAGCCGGACAATCCGTAGGTCAGCGGCGCGTTGGTGGTCTCGACACCTTCCAGCAGCAGCGCGATGGTCTGCTCGACAGGGGGGCGTTCAGGCCGCTTTTCAGCGGTGCTTTCCGCCTCGTCCAGCAGCTCGTTGAAGTCGTTATCGTCTTGATATTCGGTCATGCACTTGTCCTAGCGTAGGATATTGACAATAGGGTTAGCGATGTCATTGATGACAACCACCACCATCAGGCTCAGCAGCAGGGCCAGGCCCACCAGGTGAACCATCCCTTCCCTTTCCGGGGCCATCGGCCTGCCACGCACAATTTCGATCAGCACAAACAGGATACGTCCGCCGTCCAGTGCTGGAATCGGCAGCAGATTCGTGATGCCCAGCGCCAGGCTCAGCAGCGCAATATACTCCAGGATGATGGTCGGCTGGCGCTGCTCGATGCTTTCCTGCAAGAGCACGCCACCCACCTGCGAAATACCCAGCACGCTGGTCACGCGCATTTCATCGCCCACCGGCTGTTGGTTTACCAGCGCGGTGATCAGATTGACGGGCACTTCCACAATCTGGCGAATCACGCCAACGACGCGCTCAGCACCATACTGAATGGACTCGCCAATGGTCAGCGGCACCAGCTGCTGTACCGGAGCCACAGCAAGGATCGCTGTGCCCAGTCCGGTTGATGAAGCGCCGGAATTAATGCCGATGCCCATCGAGCCCTCGCCCTGCGGGGGATTCGCACGCGGCACCAGCGAGACAGTCACTTCTTCACCGTCGCGCAGCAGTGTCAGCGTCACTTCCTGGTCCAGATTAGCGCGCGTCGCTGCCTGCAATTCCTCAAAATTGGCGATGGGCTCCCCATTCAGCGCGGTGACCAGATCGCCCGGCATAATACCCGCCAGTGCAGCAGGTGACATATCGGCGATGCCGCTGATCAGAGGATGGCTGGACCACGCCGCCGTCTCGGGATCCAGCGCTACCGCGCCAGCCTCAACTTCCAGCGTCTGGGCGGCCTCATTACGGATGATACCCAGGGTGAATCCGGCATCGGCGTTGGCGAGAATAGCTGCCAACAGCGCATCTTCGTCGGCAAAATACTCGCCATTGACCGATTCAATCGTATCGCCCGGTTGCAGGCCCATCGCCGTCACAGGCGAATCTGCCGCCGTATACACCAGCTGCACGCGTGCGCCGACAGCCTGGGGCAGGCCCGTCAGGCCGATAATCACAAACAGCAGCAGCGCGCTGATGAAATTCGCCAGGGCACCAGCCGCCATGAAGAAGATTCGCCCCAGTGGCTTTGCCTCGCCCACGGACATCGGTTTTGCTATCCCTCGTGCGACAGCCTCACTGCGGTCATCCGAGAGCGCTTCATCGCCCATCTGGCGCACCATGTCTTCGCCCAGCGGGCGGACAAAACCACCCAGTGGCAGCCAGTTCAGCGTGATGTCCGTCTCGCGCCAGCGTCCCAGTTTGATCATGCGCGGTGGCATGCCCACGCCGAATTCCAGAATCGTGATACCGACGAGCTTGGCAGCAATAAAATGCCCAAGCTCGTGAATGATCACAGCTGGAATCAGCACAATGACGAACGCGGCGATCACCAGCAGTGGATTGCTGGCGGCAGAAATATCAAACATGTTCATGGCCTTCTACTTAACTAAATGCACAACACGCATCATCGTATTCCTCAGATTATAGGACACGTTGATGACATGGGAGATTAACGACAAAGGAAAGTGTGCGGCGTCAGACCAGATGCGCTGGCCCACCCACTGCTGCCATATAGACCTGCTTCAGTCCAGACATCCCCACCAGCCCACTTCTTACAGCTTCGGCATCCTTTTCAAGGCATAGACAGTGCACATTCGGGCCAGCATCCAGCGTGTAGCACACGCTCAGGCCATCGGCGCGCCGGTCACGCACCCACGACATCACGGCCAGCGACTGCGGCTCCCAATAAAACAGAGGCGGCACGCTCGTCATCATCACTGCATGCATCAGGTTACTATCACGCTCCACCACTTCTGCAAACGTGTTGAAGTCGCGCTCAACTACAGCCCGGCGACAGGCGGCAAAACGCGCCGCGGCATCTGCAACGCGTGCTTCCTGAAAAATACTTGTCTGGGCGGATTTGTGGCCAGCGGTGCTGCCCACGCGTTTGTGCCCATCGCTGATCACGGCGATCACATCGACCAGCGGCCAGTGTGACGGCTGCGCGAAACTTTCGGCATACGACGCCTCATGCGAGTCACCAGCGAACCATTCTACAAAGCCAGCAGGAACTGAACGAGAAGCAGAGCCTGACCCAAGGCGAGCCAGTGTGGTGAGTTCCTGTTCGCTCAGCACCTGGCCAGATGCCCCTGCCGCGGCAACCGTCAGCGCAGCAAATGCGGCCGCAGACGATGCGACTCCGGCACCCGTGGGGAAATTATTCTTCGAAACGACCTGCGCGTGGGCCGTCAGGCCCAGCCGCTTGCGCATGATGTCCAGCTGCCGCACAACGCGTTGCAGCGGCTCACCACTTTGCTCTGCATCATTCAGCACCAGAGTATCTGCAGACAGGTCATCGGCCCAGGTCAGCGTTGTTTCCGCCTGCAGGCCATCCAGATTCATGCTCAGCGATGCATTGGCGGGCAGACGCAGCGCATCATTGGTATTTCCCCAATACTTGATAAAGGCGATGTTCGGATGTGCAATAGCAGTTGCAGTACGGGTCATCATTTCCTGGCCTACCCTATTCTTTCAAGGTCACGTTGTTATAATCGCCATGATGTACTGAGAAATTACCTGAAGGTTGAGCCTTTTTGCGCCCACTCATCGGTCTGCTAAAAACCATGCGTCCGCGTCAATGGACGAAAAACGCAATCGTTTTCGCCGGGCTTGTCTTTGACGGACAGCTTTTTCAGGTGGAGTCCCTGCTGCGTGTCGTGCTGGCGTTCATCCTATTATGCCTGATATCCAGCTCGGTTTACATCATCAACGATCTGGTGGACATCGAGAGTGACCGCCAGCATCCAAAGAAGAAATTCCGCCCGCTTGCCGCAGGAAACCTTCCCATTCCGCTGGCAATTGCTGTGGCTGTCGTGCTGCCCCTGATCTGCCTCATCGCTGCGCTCAGCTTCAGCGTGCCCTTTGCGTTTGTGCTGGGCGGCTATCTGCTGCTTCAGCTCGCCTACTCTTTCGTGCTGAAGCACATCGTGATTGTGGATGTGCTGGCAGTCGCGGCAGGCTTCATCCTGCGTGTGGCAGCCGGCGTCGTGGTGATTCAGGTGGCACAGTTTTCCCCGTGGCTGTATGCCATCACCGCCCTGCTGGCCTTGTTTCTCATCATTGGCAAGCGCCGTCAGGAGCTGCTGCTGCTGGCTGAACAGGCAGGTTCTGTGCGTGTGACACTGCGCTCGTATAATCTCGCCCTGCTGGACGACATGCTGCGTATGGTCATGACCGGCACGCTCATCGGCTATCTGCTGTACACAATTGAAGAACCCAGCGAAATGCTGCAAACCACCAACCTCGGCCTGCTGACCGTGCCGTTCGTGGTTTACGGCGTCTTCCGTTATCTCTACCTGATGCATGTCAAGGGCGATGGCAGTGCGCCGGATGAAGTTCTGCTGAAAGACCGGCCCATCCAGATCGCCATTCTGCTCTGGGGCCTCACTTTTATCGCCATCCTGTATATCCCGCGACTGGCCGCCTGACGAGTACGATGACCACAGCTACCGCGTGTGCAAAATGCATCCTTCTGGGGGAACATGCGGTCGTCTATGACCGGCCGGCGCTGGCTGTGCCGGTATCCTCCCTTCGCGTCACCGCCACGCTGGAGTCCAACAACACACCCGTGCTTGAGCTGGTCGCCGATGACCTGGGCGAAACCATCCTGGTAACTCCCGATATCCTTGCACGTTCGGCCCAGGCGCTGGTCGTCATCGTACGCGAAACCCTGCATGCGCTCGGCCAGCCATTGTTTGGCGGGCGACTCGTCATCAGCTCAAAAATCCCAATCGCCAGCGGACTCGGCAGCGGAGCGGCCATTTCTACTGCGATTGTGCGGGTTATCACGACGCATCTCGGCCTGACTCTCAGCACCGACCACATCAACCAGCTCGTCTATAAAACTGAGACGCTCTATCACGGCACGCCCAGCGGCATCGACAATACTGTGATCGCATTTGAGAAGCCCGTTTACTTCAAACGTGGCATGCCGCTGGAGCTGCTCTCTATCCACAACCCATTCACATTGCTGATTGCCGATACCGGTGTGGCCGCATCCACGCGCGTGTCTGTCGGGCATGTGCGTGAATTGCACGATGCCAATCCTGCCCTCAGTGAGACGCGCATGGATGCTGTCGCTGCGCTTGTCGAGCGTGCACGGACAGCAATTGAAAGCGGGGAAAGCAGCGCGCTGGGAACAGCCATGGACGAAAATCACGCGCTGCTGCAACAGCTAGAAGTCTCATCGCCGGAGCTGGACAGGCTGGTCACTGCGGCCCGGTCGGCCGGGGCACTGGGCGCAAAACTGTCTGGGGGCGGGATGGGCGGCAATATGATTGCACTGGTGACGCCGGAACAGGCCTCATCTGTTGCCGCTGCGCTCAGGCAGGCAGGCGCTGTGCGCGTTATTGAAACGACCGTGAGCGGTTCGTAGTACATCGGGGAAACTATGCTGATTTTTATAAAGCTCGGCGGATCGCTGATAACTGACAAGCAGGTGGCCAGTTCATTCCGCGCCGAAGTGATGGCACGGCTTGCGGATGAAATTCGGCTGGCAGTGAGCGCAGACCCATCGCTGCGGGTCGTTGTCGGGCACGGCAGCGGCTCGTTTGGCCATGTCGCGGCAAAGAAATATGGCACCGCCACAGGCGTATCAGACAGTGCGGGATGGCTTGGCTTTGCTGAAGTGGCCCATGCTGCCGGAGAGCTAAACTATCGCGTGCTGAATTCACTGCGCACGGCCGGGCTTCCCGCGATGAAGTTCTCACCCTCCGCGTCGGCCATTGCAGCCGACATACGCATTCAGCATATGGCGATTGAACCCATTAAACGCGCGCTCGAACATGGAATAGTCCCGCTGGTGCACGGCGATGTAGGATTCGACGACATACGCGGAGGCACTATCCTGTCCACCGAGACTGTGTTCATCCATCTCGCGGCTCATCTGCCTGTCGAACAGGTGCTGCTGCTGGGCGAAGTCCGCGGCGTCTATGACCAGTCTGGCGCAGTCATCAGCGAAATCACCCCTTCCCGCCTGGCAGAAGTGGAAGCAGCGTTGGGCAGCTCCGGCGGAGTCGATGTGACCGGCGGCATGGAAACCAAAGTCAAGGACATGCTTGCGCTGGTATCCGCACAACCGCGCCTGAAGATTCGGATCATGGATGGACTTCAACCGGGCCTGCTGACGCGCACACTACTGGGCCAATCCAGTGAAGGCACGCTGATTCGCCAGGATTAGCTGCGCCGCGTCATCTCATCTGACAACCGATTGGCTATCACGATCAATGCTATTACAGCCAGTGCTGGCGCTATACCAGCCCATGGCGCGTCCCGAATCGTGTAACGGCTCTCTGCCATCATCAGCCCCAGTTCCGGCGCCCCTGGCGTCCCTGTAACGCCAAGAAAGCTCAGCCCTGCCAGCTGGGTCACTGAATAGGCGAATACCAGGACAGCGTACGAAGCCAGCAGCCCCGTCAGGCCCGGCAGCACATGCTGTATCAGCATGTGCCAGCGTGATGCTCCCAGCGCATAAGCCGCCTCCACATGCGGCTCCTGGCCTTCCGCTGCCGCAGCATTGATCAGGATACGGGCGACGCCAAAACTGTAGGCGATCCCTACCGCGGCTGCGGCAGCCAGCGATGATTGTCCCAGCCACGTAATGATTGCCAGCATCAGGATCAATGGAGGAATTGACAGGCCGGCCATCACCACAGCCTGCACAATTGCTGCGATTGCTTTCATCTGCGCGATAACGCTCAGCAAACCACCCATCGCGACCGCTGTAACCACGGAAGCAAGGCCCATCAGCGCAGTCTGCTGCATCCCAGCCAGCACACGGCTTAACACATCTCTGCCGAAGCTGTCCGTCCCTGCCGGATGCGCAAGCGTCGGCGCCAGATAGGGTGCATTGCCCATCCGCATCGGATCATAAGCCGCCAGCAGTGGCAGCAATAGCACAACAGCCACTATCAGGGCAAACAACAGCAGCGGATGAGCACGGAATTTCTTCATTTGCTTTCACGCACGCGTGGATCAAGCCCTGCTACAGCGAGATCGACCACGAGCTGGATCAGCAGTGCGCAGGAAGCGGCCCATAACACAATTCCCTGCACAATCACATAATCACGTCTCAGCACGCTGTCCACCAGCAGGCGGCCAATGCCTGGACGCGCAAAAATACTCTCGGTCACCACAGTGCCGCCGATCAGAAACAGGGCCTGTAGCCCGATCGTCGGCAGAATCCGCGATGCCACGGTTGGCAGGATCTGAATCCGGAGCAGTCCTGCCTCTGAATACCCCATGCCACGCGCTGTGACGACGAACTGTGCATGACGCGTCTCGGCCAGCGCGGCGGCGACAATTTTCGCGATGCTGCCCGCCGCGCTGATAGCCAGAGCAAGCGCCGGAACCAGCACCTGATCCGAAGACAAGATGCGCGTGCCGGGCAGCAAAAACGTCACGGCCAGCAGCAGCATGTAGCCGATCCCAAACGACGGAATTGCCAGTGAAAGTGTGATAAATACACGTGCGGCACTGCTCGCAAATCGGCGTCCACGGTCAGCGACGCCGCCGATCAGCATGCCCAGCGGCACAGCCAGCACGAACGCGGCAGCGGCCAGCGTCAGTGTACGCCCAGCTGCGGGCAGCAGCAGATCGCCCACAGGCATACCACTCAGCAGGGATACACCCAGGTCGCCACGCGCCAGACTGCCCAGATAGCGCATATACTGCATAATCAGCGGCTCATTCAGGCCATTGGCTGCTATACGCTCAGCGATCAGGGCCGGCGATGCCCCGCTGTCCTGCAAGACAGCAGTTAGCCCATCGGTCGGCGCGACACGCAGCAGCATGAAGCCCAGGGTGACAGCCAGCCACCCAATGACGAGCATGCCACCCAGCCGCCGGGCGATCCACATGGCTATGGCTGAATGCCCTCTGTCAGACTCAGTTCTGCCAGTTCTGGGAACCACCCATAAGCGTCGTAGGCCAGGCCGCCGACCTCGCTGCGGAAGCCGTTCAGGTTGACATAGTCACGGATAGGCAGCACCAGCGCGCGGTCCATAATCAGATTCTGCGCTTGCGTATACAGGCTTTGCCGCGCAGCATCGTCATATTGCTGCTGTGCCTGCGAAAACATGGTATCCATGGCTGTATCAGCGAAACCCGTGTAATTGTTTGGTGCACCGCTCGTGTAGTAGCGCGCGATAAATGCCGGATCCACGCCAAATTCGTAATTGGCGACCAGGTTGTATTCTCCCGACACAATCGCGTCGGCCAGCCCTGCCCTGCTGGGCACCTGCTGCAACACCGCGCGCAGGCCCACATCGCGCCACTGCTGCTCCAGATATTGCGCTACCTGAGGGATCAGTCCCCACGGGGGCACAATCACATCCACTTCAATATCCGCTCCACCAAAGTCGCGGTAGCCGTTCCCGTCGTTGTCCACCAGTCCAGCAGCATCCAGCAGCAGATTCGCCTGGTTGATATCATAGGCATACCGACCGACCACGGTCTGCGAATAGTACTGGGTAGTGGCAGAGAATGGACCCCAGGCAACCGGCGAAAAGCGCTGGAACACGCCATCAATAATTGCCTCGCGATTGGTGGCGAACAGAATGGCCTGGCGCACGCGCTCGTCGTTGGTTGGGTAGCGCGTTGTGTTCATCAGGAATTGCAGCGGCTGTCCAGCGATGCCCACGGGCAGCACACGCACTTCGCTGCTGGCTCCCAGATTACGCGCATCCGTCGGCAGCAGCTCACCTACCACCTGCACATCCCCGTTTTGTAGGGCCAATGCCCGACTGGGCGGGTCTTCAAAGAACCGAAACTCGATTACTTCCGGGCGCAACACATTGGGCTGCATGAATTCCGGCGCCCAGGCATAAGCATCGTTACGCCGCAACGTCAGGGTGTCGCCGGGCAGATAATCCACAAACTGATATGGGCCGGTGCCCACCTGATGCAGTTGATAGCGCTCCAGGCCATATTCCTGGAACGCGGTCGGGCTGGCCATGCCCAGATACACCTGGCTCAGCCCATCCAGCAGCGGGCTGTACGCTTCAGACAGACGAAGCTGGATGGTATAATCATCGACGATGTCGTAACCCACATACGGGCCAAGCAGAAAAATGGCTTTCTGCGACGCGCTTTCAGGGGCGGTGATGCGATCCAGATTGGCAGCTACTGCCTGCGCGTTGAAGGGTGTGCCATCATGAAAGGTGACGCCCTGCCGCAGCGTAAACGTCATCGACAGCCCATCAGGGGCCAACTGCCAGCTGGTGGCCAGGCCGGGGACAAACGCATTTGTCTCAGGATTGCGATACACCAGCGTATCGTAGACCGAGCGCAGGGGAATCCCCAGCTCGGATGAGGCATTAATATGGGGATCAAACCCGGAAGGCTGAAGCGTCAGCCCATAGATCATAGATGGCTGGTTCTGGGCGGATACCCCCAGCGACTGAGGGGCGCATCCGGTGGTCAGAAGTAACGCCAGTGCTGCAATTACAATACGATACATAGACGGTGCGCCTCATCAAGTCGAGCGTGATTTCCGCTGAGAGTATAGCGAAATGCTGGTACAGGGATAAGTGGTAATGTCATCGCGACCGCGATTTATTTCACCTGAAGAAATTGAAAAGACAGCATATCCATACCGGCGTGTATGGAGCAGTCTGGTCATCGAATCCAGCGTGCTGCTGGTGGTGTGTCTGGCTGTTTACTTCGGCGCGCGCGTCATCAACGTAAGCCTGACAGGTGCGCCCCAGGTATTGCTGGAAACGGTCGTGGCGCTTGTGCCGGCCGGCCTGTGGATGGTCTTCTCGCTATTCAGGGAACGTGCAGCGATCGAGCCGCGCGATCGTCTGTGGATGGTGGCCCTGCTGACTGCCCTCGCCGCGAATGCCATCACACTGCCTGCCGCTGAATCCATCTTTCAAACCTCTCGCTGGTTACCCGCAGGGGGCGCACAGGGGCGCATCATCGGCTTTGCAGTAACGCTGGGCATGGCCCAGGCGATTACGCAGTACATCATCGTCTATTACACCGCCTATCCGCGATTTATTCGCGTGCGTGAAGATGCTATTGCCTATTTTCTCGCCAGCGGCGTTGGCTTCTCTACGGTTATTTCACTGCGCTATATCTCGGACGCTGCCCCGACACTGGACGTGCTGGCCGCCATTGTCTTTGCAAACACTGCCGTGTCTGCCGCTATGAGCCTGCTGGCATCCTTCGGCTTATCTGAGCTGCGCTTTGCCAATCCGCTGCCATTTGTCACGCCGCTCATGCTCATGTTGTCGGCTTTGATTTATGGCTTCGCGCAGGTATTGCGTTCCGGTCTGGTCAATGCGGGATTCACCATTCAGGGCGCATTCACGTCTTTCCTGTTTGGCATGGTGTTCTCCGCAGCAGTGCTTGCAGCCATTACGTTTGCCACGAACTTCTTCTTTCGCACTGCTGAACGACGCGAAGAAGAAGCCCGGTCGGCCAGAAAGTAGCTGCACGTGACGACGATTGAAATCTTTGACGCCCCACAGGGGCAAACATTACGCCAGCGCTGGGGGCACATCCTCACCCTCATATTGGCGATTGCCTGTGTGGGCATGGGCGTCTTTCTGCGCGACAACGCATTGTACGCCACTGTGCCCTACAACAATCCTCAAGTAGGCATTTCCGCGCTGTATCCCGCCGGTTGGGTGCTGGATACGGCCGGAGACTATGTATTCCGTGTGCGCGACCTGAATCCAACCGGTTATAAAACCTCTCTGCTGGTGGATGTGGTGCCTGTAAATCAGGCTGCCACGACCCGCAACATCCTCGACAGCCTGATTCTCAACCGGTCACAAACGCTGTCCACCTTCAGCGTACTCAGCCAGGACAGCATCACCCTGGGCGAAAATGAAATTCCCGCCACGCGCATGCTGTATACCTTCGTTTTCTCAGAGCAGGACCCATTTCTGGAAACGATTCCCACTGTGGTCGAGGGAGTGGACGTACTCACGATCCAGGGCGGCCAGGCGATTATCGTCTCCTTTCTGACCGATGCCAGAGACTTCAATGACACCTATCCTATCTTCGAGCAGTTTCTCAATGATCTCGATTTCTAGGCATTCCTTCCGTTCAGGCATCCTGTCCGTTCTGGGCATGGTCGTGCTCCTGCTCACGGCCATCACGCCCGTCAGCGCGCAGTCCACACTGGATGTCGAACGCATACAGCGCGCCACCGTGCTCATTATGCAGGCGCGCAATGTCGGCAACACGCTCGCCATCACCTGCGTGGGATCGGGCACGCTCGTCAGCCGTGATGGGCTGATCCTGACCAATGCGCATCACACCCTCACCGATGCCAACTGCAACGGTGACACGTTGATCGTCGCCATGAATGTCCGCCCGGGTGAGCCACCTGTCGCGCGTTATCAGGCAGATATCGTGCAGGCCGACGCCGGCCTTGATATTGCCCTGCTGCGCATCGCCCGCCAGACTGACGGCCGCCTGGTTGAACGGTCCAGCCTTGCCCTGCCCTTTGTCGAGCTGGGGGATTCGGAAGCTGTGCAGCTCGATCAGACCATCACGGTAGTGGGTTTCCCTGGTATTGGCGATGACCCTGTTGCCTTTGAACGCGGCACCGTCAGCGGCTTTGCAGCGGAGCCCAGCGGTGGCGACAAATCGTGGATCAAGACCAGTGCCACAATTCCGGCGGTGATGTCTGGTGGCGGGGCCTACAATCAGGATGGTGAACTAATCGGCATCCCCACCACCGCACCGCTTCGTGCGGATGCCAGTAGTGGCAACTGCATCTCCGTGCAGGATACCAATTCCGACGGCCTGATCAATAACTCGGATGTCTGTATCGCAGTGGCCGGCTTCATCAATCTTCTGCGCCCGTCCAGCTTTGCGCGGCCCTTATTGCGTGCAGCCAGCCTGGGCCTGACGGTTCAGCTGCCTTTCCAGCAGGCAGTGTCGGCGCCAGTCATCGCCTCGGCGTCAGAACGCCCGCGTTTTCGCTACCTCGGTTTTTCGCCCTCGGTAAATGAGGCGGGAATGCCCAGCACCATCATCCGCGCCCTGCCCACCGGCAGCGACCGGTTGTATCTGTTTTTCGACTATGAAAATATGACGCCCGAAACGGTATATGAGCTGCGCGTCAACACCAACGGCGTTCCCAACCCGGTCTTCTCAATTTCCCCGGTGCGCTGGAGTGGTGGCCGCCGTGGCTTGTGGTACGTCGGCAGTTCTGGCCAGACTTTCCCCAATGGCACCTATGATTTCACGCTCTTCATCAACGGTATTGCCGAGGGCAATGCCCGCCTGGTGGTTGGCGGTGCCGCAGAAGAATCATCAGAATTTAGCGGAGTCGTGTTTGGTCTGCTTGATTTGCAGGGCAACGTGACCGGTACCGGCTTTGTGCTGCCCACGGCCACAACAGCCAGCGCCCGCTTTCTGTTTCGCAACATGCAGGTGGGCACGCCGTGGGCGGCCATCTGGTACTACGAAGGCACCGAAGTGCAGCGCACCCCGGACGACACGGTATGGAGTGAGGCCGATGGCACGAGTGGCACCAAAACCATCTCGATTCAGGATCCTAATGGCCTGCTGCCCGGCAGTTATCGCCTTGAGCTGTATATCGGCGGCCGATTAGCCACCGTATCTGACTTCACCCTCGCCGGCGCACAGGATGGCGCGTTCGCGCGCATTTTCTCGAATACGCGCTTTACCACCGCCTCCACCGTGGCCGAGGCACAGGCTGGTGCGGCTGTCAGCACATTTTCCACTGGCACAACCGACATTTTCGGGTTGTTCAACTGGGATCGCATTTCCTTTGGTACGCTGTGGCGGCTGGACTGGTCGGTTGACGGGGAAGTGTTTTTCTCGCAGACGCTCCCGTGGGCGATCGACGCCACCGGCGAGAACTATGTTTCGCGCATCCAGAATCCGTCCGGCCTGCCAGACGGCACCTACCGCCTCGACCTGTATATCGGCCGCATCCAGTTCGACAGCGCGACTGCGCGTGTTGGCATTGGCCAGCTTCCCATCGACCAGTTTGCTGACGCATCGGGTGTGACCATGCGCGGCCGCGTCATTGACTCTATATCAGGGGTCGGATTGCCTGGCGTCTCGGTGGTGCTTATCAGCGATTTGTTCTCGGTTGCCGATTTCACCCGAGATTGGCTGCAAACCCAGGTCTATTCAGAGGCAATCACGGATCGCAACGGTCGATTCGAAATCACGCGGCCGTTGCAGCGTGATGCCCCGTACAGCATTATATTCCTGGCCGAGGGTTACCTGCCTGTGACGGCGGACGGTGTGGAGCTGAACGAGGAAACCTACCCCACCAATGATCCGATCGACATCATCGTGCAGCTGACGCATGAGTAGGCCGGGCGCATGAAGGAGAAAATTCGGCTCGACATCCTGCTGCACGAACGCGGCCTTGCCCCCAGTCGCGAAAAAGCGCGCGCCTATATCATGGCCGGCGAAGTGAATGTGGATGGCCGCATGGTCGACAAGCCGGGCACCCGCGTCGCTGACACTGCTGATGTCGTCCTCAAGGCACGCGCCAAATTTGTCAGCCGCGGCGGCGACAAGCTGGATGCTGCGCTGGATGCGTTCCCGGTTACGGTGATCGATGCGATTTGCGCGGATGTCGGTGCCAGCACCGGCGGCTTCACAGATTGTTTACTTCAGCGCGGCGCTGGCCGGGTGTATGCCATTGACGTAGGCTACGGACAGCTTGCCTACAACATTCGCCAGGATCCGCGTGTGGTCGTGATTGAGCGCACCAATGCGCGTCATATCGAGCATTTGGATGAGCAGCCCTCACTGGTCGTCATCGATGCGTCATTTATCTCGCTCACGCTGATTCTTCCCGCTGTCCTCAAATGGGTGCCAGCAGCATTCGACATCGTCGCCCTCATCAAGCCGCAGTTTGAAGCGGGCAGAGAGGATGTAGGCAAAGGCGGTGTGGTGCGGGATACCGGCACTCACGCGCGTGTCATTCATGATGTGGGCGCCTTCGCCCAGCAGCGCGGCCTGCATATTCGCGGGCTGATCAGGTCACCACTGAAGGGACCCGCCGGTAACATTGAGTTTCTCATCTGGCTGTCTTCTGACGCACCCACCATACCCTACGACATTATGCAGGCGATAGAAACGATCGTTTAGTTTCCCGTCAGGCTTTGTTATACTGATCACTCAAAATGGTTCCTGAAGGCGAATCGATGAATCGCGACCACATTCGTAATTTCTGTATCATCGCGCATATCGACCACGGCAAAAGCACGCTGGCGGATCGACTGCTGCAAATCACCAATACCGTGAGCGCCCGTGACATGCAGGAACAACTACTGGACAGCATGGATCTGGAGCGCGAGCGCGGCGTGACCATCAAGGCCAGTGCCGTCCGCATGGAATACACGGCAAAAAATGGTGAAGTCTATGAAATTAACCTGATCGACACCCCCGGTCACGTCGACTTTGCTTATGAAGTCAGCCGGGCGCTGCAAGCATGCGAAGGTGCCATTCTCGTCGTTGACTCCAGCCAGGGTATCGAAGCACAGACCCTCGCCAATGTGTATCTGGCGATGGAGCTCGATCTGGAAATTATCCCGGTGCTGAACAAGATCGACCTGCCCGCCGCCCGCCCCGACGAAGTGGCCCAGGAAATTGAGAATCTGCTCGGCACCCCTGCCGAGGACATCCTGCGTATTTCGGCCAAGTCTGGTATCGGCATTCAGGACGTGCTTGAAGCGGTCGTCAAAGGTGTCCCCCCGCCCAAAGGCAAGGAAGAAGCCCCTCTGCGCGCCCTGGTTTTTGACAGCCATTATGACTCATACAAAGGCGTGGTCGCCTACGTGCGTATCATCGACGGCATCGTCGACAGCCGTGCCGCCCTGAAGCTGATGAACACGCAGGCTCAGTTTGAGCCAATCGAGATGGGCGTCTTCAGCCCGCGCATGCGCCCGATTGACGTGCTGAAAGCCGGCGAAGTGGGATATATCGCCACCGGTTTCAAGACCGTACGCGAATGCCGCGTCGGCGACACCATCACATCGGTGTTCAATGGCACGACCGAATCGCTGCCTGGTTACAAGCAGATCAAGCCGATGGTGTATGCCGGCCTGTATCCGGTCGATAATGATGACTATGCCCAGCTGCGCGACGCGCTGGAAAAGCTCCAGCTCAACGATGCTTCGCTGGTATTTGAGCCTGAAAGCTCGCAGGCGCTGAACTTCGGCTTCCGCGTCGGCTTCCTCGGCCTGTTTCATATGGAAATCGTGCAGGAACGCCTTGAGCGCGAGTATGAGCTCGACATCCTGGCGACTGCGCCCAGCGTGGAATACCAGCTCGTCATGAAGGATGGCACCATGCTGTCCATCGACAGCCCGGCTGAACTGCCTGAAGACCCCAGTTCCTACGAGGAAATCCGCGAGCCGTGGATGAAGATTCAAATCTTCACGCCCGAGGAATATATCGGCGCGCTGATGGATATGGTCATCAAAAAGCACGGCGAATACGTGAACATGGAGTATCTCGACAAGTCGCGCGTGATGCTCAGCTACAAACTGCCGCTTGCCGAATTGATCGTCGATTTCTACGATCGCCTGAAAAGCACCACCAAAGGCTACGCCAGCCTGGACTACTCCTTTGATGAGTATCGCACCGAGGACCTGGTCAAGCTGGATATTCTCGTGAATGGCGACCCGGTGGACGCGCTGGCCATCATCGTCCATAAAGAAGACGCCTACCACAAGGGACAGCGTCTCGTCACCAGGCTGAAAGACCTGATTCCCCGCCAGCAGTTCGCCGTGCCCGTGCAGGCCAGTATCGGCAAGAAAATCATCTCGCGCGCCGATGTGAAAGCCCTGCGCAAAGACGTGCTCTCCAAGTGCTACGGTGGCGATATCACGCGCAAGAAAAAACTGCTCGAAAAGCAGAAAAAAGGCAAGAAGCGCATGAAGATGATCGGCTCGGTGGAAGTGCCGCAGGAAGCGTTCATGGCCCTGCTCAGCCTGGACGAAGAATAAAAATCGCATCACCGGTAAACAAAGCCGCCTGACAGAAAATTTGTCAGGCGGCTTTGTTATGACTCAAAGTACGTACAGGCTACTCAGGCTGGAAGAACACAGCCGTCGTAAAGCCGGGCACGGACAAAGTGCCGTCCACAAATGCGGCATCGCGGACGACGACATCAGCGGATTCCGCCTGCACCGGATGCAGCAACATTTCGGCGCCAAAGCTGCTGATATCGATTGACTGCGTCTCCGGCGAGGCATTGAAGACGACCACGATGCGCTGCGCAACTGGATCCAGGTTTTCACCCGTGCTGTCATCGAGCACCATCACAATCACGCCCGGAATCTGTTCGCTGCCCGTGTTCAGGAAGCTGACGCGATTGATCACGTCTTCTGCTGTCTGCAGGCGGAATAACGGGTGATCGCGGCGGATTTGCAGCAGTTCGCGGAAGACACTGTTGGCCAGCGCAATCTGTTCCGGCGTGGCTGCCAGATCGGGATTAGCCAGCAGCGGCTGCATGATGGGCCAGTTGTCTTCGTTATCTGCGGCAGGTGGCAGGCCATGACCCCAGTTGTTGTCGGTCATCGTCCAGTCGATCGCGTTATACCAGTCCCCGCTGTTATAGCTGTTGCGATCGAGTGACTTGGAGCGCAGTAGTTCGTCACCCGCTGTGAAGAATGGCACACCCTGCGAGAACATCACGATCGAATTGGCCATATTCACCATACGCACGCGCAGGTCCATGTCAGCGGCCAGCGGTGCCTTCAGCTGGGTCGCATCGAAAATGGTCTCGTTGTCGTGCGCACTGGCATAAACAATATGCTCCTGCGGATCCAGCGTATATCCGGCGGGCTGGCCGTTATAGTCCACATCTTCGCCGGGAATGACCTCACCAGAGGCAGTTACCACCGGATACTCGGCCAGATTACCCGCCAGCCCCAGGCGAATCTGATCCATGAACAGGAACAGGCGCTCTGACTGTTCGTCTGCCGTGCGCACTTCCACTTCATTGGCAAACGTGAACAGGCCGTTGGCAAAGCCCTGTTCCTGCCACCCGCCAAACGGATTACCACCACGCACGGCGTCGCGCAGTCGGTCGCTGAACGTGCCAATGCCCGTGCCCGCCATATTCAGCTGGGTAGCATTCACGCCACGTGCGTTGTCGGCCACTTCGCCGAAGTTCCAGCCTTCCCCATATACATACACCGACGGGCCGTCTACGCCATCCGCGTCCAGCGTCAGCCCATCCAGCATCTCGCGCACCGCCAGCATGTTATCGACCATGTGGTGGCCCATCAGGTCAAAACGATAGCCCTCCACACCGTAGGCCGTTGTCCACGTGCGCAGGCTGTCCACCATAAAGCGCTCCATCATTGTGCGCTCGGTGGCGGTATTCTGGCAGCAGGTCGAGGTCTCGACGCGGCCATCGGCATTCAGGCGATGATAGTAGCCCGGGACGATGCGATCGAAGACCGCGCGCGCATCCTCGCCAGACGCATTGGTGTGGTTGTATACCACATCCATCACGACGCGCAGCCCGGCGTTGTTCAGGCCCATTACCATTTCGCGGAACTCAACGATGCGCTGTATGCCGTCCGGTTGGGTGCTGTAGCTGCCTTCCGGCGCGGTAAAGTGATAAGGGTCATAGCCCCAGTTGAAGCCGTCCAGGTCGCGGATCGGATCAATCAGCGCCTGCTGCTCTTCGCTGTCCGGCGGCAGAGCTGCCAGGGCATCACGGTCAATTTCAGTGCGTTCTGCGGCATTTTCATTGATCGTCGCGATATCAAACACGGGCAGCAGGTGCACGTGCGTCAGGCCGGCATCGGCCAGCTCTGTCAGATGCCGCATGCCGTCCGACTCCGGTTCATTGAATGCGGCAAATGTCCCGCGTTCCGCTTCCGGCACGGTCATATCGGCAATGCTGAAATCGCGCACATGCAGCTCATAGAGCACGATATCTTCAGGCGCAGCCAGCGCCGGGCGATTGCGTTCGGCCCAGCCTTCCGGGAACAACGCAGGGTCATTCAGATCGATGATCTGGCTGCGTGTGCTGTTTGCGCTCAGGCTGACGCTGTACGGATCCGTCACCAGATGCGTGACCACCGTCCTTGACGCCGGAGAGAACACGGTCACTTCATACAGATAATACTGGCCATACCAGGCGGCATCGCCTGAAACAGACCACACACCTGCCTCGGCGTCATGCGTCATGTCCAGAATTTCGGCTTCTGTGTCAGCAGCGCTGTCGGCGAACAGATGCAGCCGGACATTCTGCGCAGTGGGTGCCCACACAGCAATCTGCGGTACGCCATCGGTAAATGTCACGCCAAGGGGGCCATCGTACGCATACAAATCGTCGATGGCGCCCCACGTTTGCACACCCGTGGCATCGCCCAGCTGTGTCCCATTGTTGAAGGTCACCGAGATCGCCACCTGGCCAGTCAGGATTTCAGGCACCCGTGCCAGATCTTCCGGCGCAATCTTCAGCGCGACATAATCCAGCAGCTGCGGACTGGTAGCCAGCGCAGTACCCGGCAGGCCTTCCCGATCGACCGTCAGCGTGACGAAGTCGCCACCTTCAACTCCCACATCAGTCAGCGACAGGCTGGCATCCGGGCTGAAATGCAGGCGATATTCTGCGCCAGGGATACGGCTGATATCCCATGCCAGCGTATCCGCAGTGACCCACACGGCTTTGCTGACAAACAGATTGCCAATGGCCGGCCCGGTTTCACCGCCTACGGTGATCGTCATCACATTTGTGCTCACATCATACGTAAAGACCGTTTCAGAGCCATCATCCGGCACAGTGAAGCCAATATTTGCGCCATTCTGTGCGCCGCCGTCGCCATAGTTCAGTGTCCAGCTTTCGTTGTAAGCGACTTTGGCTTCATAGAAACCTGCTGGAATCGCGCTTGTACTGAATGTGTAGATGCCATCGCCCTCCGGATCCTGCAACATCGATTGCAGGCAGGCTGGCATCCAGTCTTCAGGGCATCCCAGCTCACTCTGATAGCTGCCGGGCACGTTGGCTACGATGCTGTTCACACTATCCGTGATGTAATTCGTATCGTGGTCGTAGAAGAAACGGACGTCGGTTTCTTCTTCCAGCACGAGCGCGATATTCGCCCCACCGGCTTCCCCACCCAGCCCATAATTGACGTCCCAGCTTCCATTCAGCGCGACTTTGTATTCGTATTCGCCTGCTGGCAGCGTAAATGTCGCAGACCACAGGTCATCGACCTCGTCAAAAGTCAGCGCGGTTGCTTCGCAGTCTGGCTGCCAGTCTCCTTCACATCCTAAATTACTTTGTATCGTACCTGGAATGACGACTAAAGAAGGTTCTTCGTTTTGTGGTAGCACAACGCTGCTGAACAGCATTGCTGCGATGGCGCTTATGACTATGCGAAATATTGCCCGTCTCATGTCTGATTCCTTCATATCAATATTTTTCCCTGCTTAAACAATTAACAAAAATATTCAAGCTGTGCCAGAATACTGTGCAAACCGTCATATCCTCTCACCGAAAGATGTCTCCATCGTGGAAATTCAGGCAGCATTGCTCACAGGCATCAACCAACCCTTCCAGATCGAAACCCTGCATCTCCAGCAGCCCAAAGCCGGCGAAGTCCTCGTACGTCTGTCGGCGGTCGGTGTCTGTCATAGTGACTGGCATCTGGTGACCGGCGCGACAAAACATCCCATGCCGGTTGTCGCCGGCCACGAGGGTGCCGGCATCGTAGAGGCGCTGGGCGACGGTGTCTCCGGACTGGCGCCGGGCGATCACGTTATCCTCAGCTGGGCGCCCGACTGTGGCCACTGCTTCTACTGCCTGCATGGCCAGCCCAATTTATGTGAAACCTACACCGATCCCATCTGGGCGGGGGTCATGCTGGACGGCACGCCGCGGCTCAGCTGGCAGGGCGCACCCGTCTATCACTACTGCGGCCTGGCCGCCTATGCAGAATACACCGTCGTCCCGCAGCAGTCGTGCATCCGTATCGAAAAGCATGTCCCGCTGGACGTGGCCGCGCTGGTCGGCTGCGCTATCGCCACGGGGGTTGGCGCGGCCCTGCTGACATCGCCTGTGCGCGCCGGACAATCCGTGGTGGTCCTGGGCTGCGGCGGCGTCGGCCTGAGCACCATTATGGGTGCAGCACTCGTTGGGGCCGCGCAGATCATCGCCATCGACACCCATCCAGCCAGGCTGGAGGTCGCGCGTTCGTTTGGTGCCACCCATACTCTGCTCAGCGATGCAGATACCCTCGCATCTGTTCAGCGGCTGACCGGCGGTCGTGGCGGCGATCATGTCTTCGAGGCTGTCGGGGCACCTGGCGTGCAGGAGCTTGGCTTCCGGCTCACCCGTCCAGGCGGCACACTCACGCTGGTGGGATTGTCCCAGATGGGCACGGCGACCAATCTGCCGGGTGCCGAGATCGTGCGTCGTGAAGTCACCATACGCGGCAGCTACTACGGTTCCGTCAATACGCACCGTGACTTCCCCATGCTGATCGAGCTGTTCCAGGCGGGCAAGCTGCCCATCGACCGCATGGTCAGCAAACGCTATCGCCTGTCCCAGATCAACGAGGCCTATGCATCGATGCTGGCAGGCGACGGCGCGCGCGGGGTTATTGTCTTCGACTGAAAACAAAAACATCCGCCAGTATGCGTTTACTGGCGGATGCTGAGGAGGGGAGATATGCGGGCGTATCCATCAGATGCGCCCGCAGTGGTTCACACGTTAGTTGTTCGACTGCACCAGGTTGGTGCCCACGCGAACCGGGATGGCACGCGGCTGAGCTTCAGGCGACTTCGGGAGCGTCAGGGTCAGCACGCCATTGTCCAGCACCGCCTCAATTTTGTCGCCCAGCACAGGCTGCGGCAGGCGCACGCTGCGCGTCTGCTTGCCATACGCGCGCTCCAGAATTAGCGCACGGCTGTTTTCAGGGCGGGTTTCCTGCATCGTTTCCGCGCTGATGGTCAGCACATTGTCATGCAGGTTCACCTGCACATTTTCAGCTTTCACGCCGGGCAGCGCAGCCGTCACCAGATAGGCGGCGTCCGTGTCATGAATGTCCAGATCGAGATTGGCCTCCACATTGCTGCGGATCGAACGCCACGAATCATCAAAGAAACGATCCATCGCGTTCTGCATCGCAGCCATCTCACGAATCGGATTCCAACGAACAATAGTTGCCATGATCCTTGTCCCTTTCTCTTGACTCTTTGACTGAATCGCTGTCGGCATTTGCTCGTTCAGCGTTATGTCTACAGAATAATCCAGCAACGTAAACAGTCCGTCGGCGCTGCGTAAGAGAAATATCAAAGCATAGTAAAAGCTGTATAAAATCAAGAAAGCACCCGCGTGTGCAGGTGCTTTCTTCCCGTAAACCAGATCCTTTCGACGCTAATCCTCAAGCGGCAGCGCGCGCCCGTAGATATACGTGAAGTGCGACAGCTTATCCTTGGCTGGGTGGCTGAAGTCATGGGGCAGGCAGCGATAGCCCCAGTTCCCCCCTTCCCTGCCGGGCAGGTTCTGGCGCGACGCGCTGTCGAGACCGAGAAGGTCCTGCATCGGCACGATAAACGTATGCCCGGGCGATGCCTCACCCATCTGGATCAGCTCCCAGTTAATTTCGCGCACTTCACGGTCCAGATACTGGTGTAAATGATCGCGCATAGCCGGCGTCGATTCTTCCTGAAACCAGCCGACTGACGTGTTGTTATCGTGGGTGCCCGAATAGACGACGCAATTCTGCACATGGTTGTGCGGCAGGAATGGCTCTTTCCCCGTGAAATCACCCCATGCAAACTGAAGCACCTTCATGCCGGGCAGGTTAAACCCATCGCGCAGGGCTTCCACTTCAGGCGTAATCACGCCCAGGTCTTCGGCGATAATCGGCAGATAGCCAAGCTGTGCCTGCACAACATCAAAGAAATGCTTTCCCGGGCCGGGAACCCACTGCCCTTTGATCGCAGTCGGCTCACTGGCCGGCACTTCCCAGTACGATTCAAATCCGCGGAAGTGATCGATGCGCACCAGGTCTACCGTGGCCAGCGTCGCTTTGATGCGGCGGATCCACCACGAATAGCCGTCTTTGGCCATTTCATCCCAGCGATACAGCGGATTGCCCCAGCGCTGGCCAGTCGCGCTGAAATAGTCCGGCGGCACCCCTGCCACCACTGTGGGATTACCCTTCTCATCCAGATAAAACTGGTCGCGGTTTGCCCACACATCCGCGCTGTCATGTGCCACGAAGATCGGCACATCGCCCACCAGCCGGATATGTTTGCTGGCCGCGTAGGCCTTCACCCGTCCCCACTGCTCATAGAACTTATACTGAATCCACTTCAGGCCGCGCAGCGTCTCCGCATGGCGAGCCGCAGCAGCATCCAGTGCCGTACCGGTACGCAGGGCCTCAGCCTCTGGCCACTCCACCCACGGACGGCCGTTATTCTCGTTCTTCAGCGCCATATACAGGCAGAAGTCATCCAGCCAGTCTTTGTTATCGGCACACCAGGCGTCAAAGGCGGCCACAGCTTCCGCCGAAGCCCGCTCCGCAAACGCAGCATAAGCCTTGTTCAGCAGCTCAAAATGCCACGGAATCACCCAGCCATACTCCACGCGCTCGTTTGGAAAATTCGGCACGTCGGCCAGGTCTGCATCGGTCAGCCAGCCTTCCGACCGCAGAATATCAAAGCTAATCAGCAGCGGATTGCCTGCAAAGGCGGACAGGCACTGATACGGAGAATCACCATAGCTGGTCGGGCCCAGCGGCAGCACCTGCCACACCCGCTGATACGCGCTGGCCAGATAATCCACAAACCGATAGGCCCACTCGCCCAGATCGCCAATGCCATAACGCCCTGGCAGCGAAGTGGGATGCAGGAGAATTCCGCTTGAACGCGGAAATAAAGGGGACGTCGTCATCGCCTGGTCTTTCTCAAATGCTTCAAAAAGAGTCATTAGATACCATAACATAAGTGCACGAACAGTGACCACTGTGTGTTATGATGTCGGCGGTCACAAAGGCGAATGAAACCCATGTTTGTGAGAGAAACCATCACCGGAACGGTTGAACGGATCACGTTCTACAGCGCCGAAACCGGATACAGCGTGCTGAAAATCAAGCCCGAAGGCAAGTTTCCCAAAGCAGTCGCCAAAGACGGCACCCTGGCCGTCACCGGCACACTGCCAGAGCTGGGCGTTGGCGAACGGGTGCAGTTTTCCGGCCAGTGGGTAGAAGACCCGCGTTACGGCACCCAGTTCCGCGCTGACCGTGCCGAGCCTATCGCGCCAAATTCAAAGGAAGGCATCATCGCCTTCCTCAGCAGCGGCATCGTCAAGGGCATTGGGCCCAAGACCGCACAGAAGATCGCAGATCACTTTGGCGACAAGACCATCGACATCCTCGACAAAGAACCGGAACGTCTGAAAGAAATCCCCACGATAAAGCCGGAAGTCGCCCGTGACCTGACCCTTGCCTGGAAAAGCAACATGGGCGCCCGCAATGCGCTCATTTTTCTGCAGGGCTACGGCATCAGCGCCAAAATGGCCAATCGCATCTTCGGTCATTACGGCGATCGTACTATCAAGCAGGTGCAGGAAAACCCGTATACGCTGGCCGACGACGTATTTGGCATTGGCTTCATGCGCGCCGACGACATCTCGCGCGGGATGGGCATGGCCGCCGACGCGCCGGAACGCATCCGCGCCGGCCTCAGCTATGCCCTCAGCCAGCTCTCGCGGGATGGGCATACCTGCTCACCACGCCGAAATGTCATTGCAAAGACGTCGGAACTGCTCAAAGTCGAAAACACGGCCCGCATCGAGGCAGCGCTGAGCGCCCAGCTATTCTCTGGTGACCTGATCGTACAGCCGTCGGCAAGCGGTGATATCAGCGACGACTCGATCTACCTGCCGGAATACTTCCACGCCGAGCAGACTGCCGCCGAAAAGCTGCGCGCAATTGCCAACGCCGATTCCCCGATTCAGGATGCCGTCAAAAAGACCAAATGGCACAAGTTTCTGGCCGACCTGGCGCTGGAAAACAATGTCGAGCTGACGGCCCAGCAGCAGGATGCCGTGAAATACGCCCTCACCCATAAAGTCTCTGTGCTGACGGGCGGACCCGGCACAGGCAAGACCACCACGCTGCGCATGCTCATCACCGCGCTGGAATCACTTGAATTCGAGTATGCCCTCGCCTGCCCCACCGGACGCGCCGCCAAGCGCATGGGCGAGGCCACTGGCAAACCGACCAGCACCCTGCATCGCCTGCTGGGCTACAGCCCCAGTGAGGGCGGCTTCGAGCATGATGAAGATAATCCGCTGGACGCCGACATCCTGATCGTCGACGAATCCTCGATGCTGGACCTGCTGCTGTTCCGCGACATGCTGAATGCGCTGCGCCCGGAGACGCACCTGATGCTCGTCGGCGATGTCGACCAGCTTCCCAGCGTCGGTGCAGGCAACGTGCTCCAGGATGTCATCGCCAGTGGTGTGGCCTACGTCACACGTCTTGAAGTCATTTTTCGCCAGCGCGAAGACAGTCAGATCGTCGCCAGCGCCCACGCCATCAACCACGGTGAGGCCCCGCGGCTGGACAACAACAGCAGCGACTTCTACTTTTTCGCCGAGGAAGACCCCAATCTGGCCGCCGAACTGGTGGTGGATATCGTGAAGAATCGCCTGCCAGCGAAATTCGGCGTCGATCCGCTGAACGATGTGCAGGTCATCGCCCCGATGTACCGCGGACCGGTCGGCGTGAATGGCCTGAACGAGATGCTTCAGCAAAGCCTGAACCCTCATGGTCGCTCTGCCGAGAAAAAGATCGGCTCGCGCATTTTCCGCGTGGGGGATAAGGTCATGCAGACCAAAAACAACTACGACAAGGACGTATTCAACGGCGACATCGGCCGCATCACCGGCATCGATTTCGACGATCAGGCGTTTGAAATACTGATGGATGATGTTTATCAGATGTATGAATTCCAGGAGGCGGAAGAGCTAATTCACGCCTACTGCATCAGCACGCATCGCAGCCAGGGCAGTGAATACCCGGTCGTGGTGATGCCGGTGCTCTCGCAGCATTACATGATGCTTCAGCGCAACCTGCTCTATACCGCCATCACGCGGGCCAAAAAGCTGGTCGTGCTGGTGGGCAGCCGCAAGGCCGTCCATATCGCCGTGCAGAACAACAAAGTCGCCGACCGTTTCAGCAACCTGCTGCCGCGCCTGCGCGGAGAGTTCTAGCGAGCGGGGGCTTGCCTGCCTGGTCCCTCGTGCGTTACAGTTTGCGCCGCTGTATCTTTCGCTCAACAGGACTCATCATGGCCGAAAACCGCGTCTTCAGCAATCCTGGTCCGTCTCAGATGCCCTCCACTGCCGACGTCGTCATAATCGGTGGCGGCCCGGCCGGATGCGGCGCCCTGTGGGCACTTGAGCGCGCGCAGCCTGGTATTCGCGCCGTTCTGATTGAGCGCGGTCACCAGCTTGGCTCGGGCGCCAGCAACGCCTCGCTGGAAAACTTCCGCACAGCCTGGAATTCGCCCTGTAATGCGGTCATGATGGCGCGCAGCATCGAGGTCTTTCACAATCCTGAGGAGTACTTTGGCGAGGGCGTCAGCGTGGGCGCACGCACCCGTGGCTATCTGTTCTGTGGCTTCACCGAAACACAGGCCGCCAAGCTGCGCGCCGATGTCGACCATCTGCACAGCATCGGCCTGACGCACGCTCAATATCTCGACCATGATGAGGTACAGAAGCAGTTTGGCTGGCTGGGCAAAAACCTGATCGCCGCCAAGTACGACCCCAAAGCGGGCTGGCTGGACAGCTACGCGCTGGTTATGGCGCTCGCCAGCACCGCCCGCAACGCGATTATTCTGCAGGAAATCGCGTCAACCTCGATCATCGTTGAAGGGGGCCGCGTCACCGGCGTCAGCACACCCAACGGGACCATCAGCACCCCGAACGTTATCATCGCCAATGGCGCGGATGCCCGCGCGACCGGCCGCACAGCGGGCGTAGAGTTGCCCATCATGATGCGCCCGCGCCAGAGCTTCACAACGGGCTGGCGTCACGCCGAATTTCCGGCCGACGGCCCCATGGTGATCGGCGCTGCACCCTTCCAGCACGTGCGGCCAGAAGCGCAGACAGGCGCCATCTTCGGATGGGAATACTCGTGGAATGACAAGAAACGCCGCGGGCCAGGCGAACGCGCTGAACGCGAGCTGATCGACCCCATCTATCCCACCGACTACTGGAAAGACCCGCGCTTTCCCAGCATGCTGCTCACCATCATGGCGCGGCAGTTCGGGCATAGGTCCGGCGGTTTCAGCAGTGGCCAGTACCTGCGTGGCGTCGACCATCGCGCCGGCTATTATGTCTACCGCGACGACACGGCCGCCTATGAAATCGGCGCTGACCGCAGGCATATGCCGTACGAGAGCCAGCGCGCCATCCTCGATGAGCATCCTGAGGTCGCCGGCCTGTTCCTGTCCATTGCGCATGTCGGCCATGGCATTATGTCATCCCCCGCCGCAGGCGAGATTATCGCGTCCAAAGTGCTGCGCCAGCCGCTGCCGCACCCAGTCTACGCCGACTTTGGATTCAATGTGCATTATGTTGAGCACGATTCCAGCGGCCTTGCCTCAGACGAGGCGGCCATTATTGACCGTTAAACCCGTTTCAGCAGCATCCTGACGAAGCATTCCTGCGAAAGTGAGCCTTATGGCCGAGCAGATACCACCTTCCGCCATCCTATTGATTTCGTGCCCGGATAAGACCGGCATCATCGCCGCCGTGACCGAATTCCTGTTTCGTCATCGCGGCAACATCCTCTATCTCGATCAGCATGTCGACCACGAAGAGAACATGTTCTTTATGCGCGTCGAGTGGGACATCACCCATTTCGCGCTTTCGCGTCAACAGATCGAGCCGGAATTCCAGCTCGTGGCCCAGCGCTTCGACATGCGCTACGAGCTGCACTTCTCCGACAAAAAAGAACGCATGGCCGTGTTTGTGTCAAAGCAGGGGCACTGTCTGTACGACATCCTCGCGCGCTGGCAGAGCGGCGAGTGGCGCGTCGACATCCCCATTATCATCAGCAACCACGAGGATATGGCCTCGGTCGCAGCGCAGTTTGGCGTGGAGTTTCGCCATTTCCCTGTGAATAAAGACAACAAGCGCGAAATGGAAGAAAAACAGCTCGCGCTGCTCCAGCTTGTGCAGCCCGATTTCATCGTGCTGGCGCGCTACATGCAGATCCTGTCAGGGGAGTTCATCAGCCATTTTCCCAACCGCATCATCAACATTCACCACTCGTTCCTGCCCGCCTTCATCGGCGCCAAGCCATATCATGCGGCCTATAACCGGGGCGTCAAGATCGTCGGCGCCACCAGCCATTATGTCACCGCAGAGCTGGACGCCGGCCCGATTCTGGAGCAGGATGTGCTGCGTGTGAATCATCGCGACAGCGTGGACGAACTGGTGCGCAAAGGCCGCGACGTGGAAAAACTGGTACTCTCACGCGCCGTGCTCAGCCACCTGCGCAAGGAAGTACTTGTCTACAACAACAAAACGTTCATTTTCTCGTGAAACAAAAAGGCGGGCTGTGTCTTGCACGACAGCCCGCCTTTCCTGCATTCAGCAACCTACCCGAATTTTACCCCTCGACCAGAAGAGTTTCCGGATCCTCGATCAGTTCCTTCACGCGCACCAGGAACGTGACCGCCTCACGGCCATCGACGATGCGGTGGTCATAGCTCAGCGCCACATACATCATCGGGCGCACCACAATTTCCCCGTTCACCACCACGGCGCGCGGTTCGATCTTGTGCAGCCCCAGAATGCCCACCTGCGGCGCATTCAGGATTGGCGTGCTCATCAGCGATCCAAACACGCCGCCGTTGGTAATCGTGAAAGTTCCGCCGCGCAGCGCATCCATCGACAGCGTACCGTCGCCCGCCGCCACCGCAAACCCTTTAATTGCGCGCTCGATGCCCGCAAACGACATCCGGTCGGCATCGCGCAGCACCGGCACCACCAGGCCTTCCTCAGCGCCAATCGCCACGCCAATGTCGTAGTACTGCTTCAGCACCATCTCGTCGCCCTGAATTTCAGCATTCAGGCGTGGATTGGCCTTCAGTGCGCCAATAACCGCCTTCACAAAGAAAGACGAGAAGCCCAGCCCAACGCCATGCGTTTCCTTGAATGACGCCTTACGGCGTTCGCGGATATCCATCACGGCCGTCATATCGATCTCGTTGAACGTCGTCAGCATGGCGGCGTTGTGCTGTGCCTCCACCAGGCGCGTCGCAATCGTGCGGCGGCGGCGGCTCATCTTGACGCGTTCTTCGCGGCGGTACGCGCTGTCAGAAATTGGCGGCAGCAGCGCCTCCAGGCCGGGACCAGCCGTCCGCGTCTGCACGTAATTCTGCACGTCCTGCTTGGTCACGCGGCTGCCACTGGATGGCGGTACCGCGGCAATATCGACTTTGGCTTCCTCGGCCACACGGCGGGCCACAGGCGTCGCGGCGGGTGCCGGGGCCGTGCGTTCTGGCGCAGCAGCAGCCACCGGCGCCGGGGCAGGGGTGCTTGCCGCAGGTACCGCGGGCTTCTCAGGGGCAGCCCCGGCTGCGCTTTCCTCAATCGAGCCCAGCACATCGCCAATCTTCACATCTTCGCCGGCCGCACGGGTAATTGAGGTCAGCACACCGTCTTTCTCAGCGCCCACTTCAAGGTCGACTTTTTCGGTCTCCAGCACGACCACCGCTTCACCAACGCGCACTGCCTCACCCTCGCTTTTCAGCCAGCGCGCAACAGTCGCTTCCACCACCGATTCGCCCAGGTCGGGCACCAGAATTTGCATCGCCATTAGACTATTTACCCTTCGCTTTCAGCTGCCACTGGCTGGTTGACAGGGGCGTAAATTCGCTCAATAAGCTGCGCCTGATTCACCGCATGGCGCGTCGATGATCCCTCTGCCGGGCTGGAATTGCGCGGACGCATGATCCCGCGGAAAGCATAGCGGTCTCCTGCAAGTTCTTCCAGATACGGCCGGGCAAACTCCCACGCGCCCATATTCTCTGGTTCTTCCTGCGCCCACACAATTTCTTCTGCTGCTGGATAATTGGCCAGCACCGCGGCAATGTCTTCGGTCGGAAACGGATACAACTGTTCGACGCGCACCAGTGCGATATCTTTCCGTTCGCCCCGCTGCGCCTGCGTCACCAGGTCGACGTACAGCTTTCCACTCACCAGCACTACGCGGCGCACCTGCTCCGGCGCTGTCAGGGCAACAGCATCGTCGATGACCGGCTGCCAGCGCCCGGTTGCCAGGTCATTCAGCGACGAGTTGACCAGCGGATTACGCAGCAGGCTTTTCGGCGTCATCACAATCAGCGGCAGCGGGTCGCTTTCCAGCAGCAGCGCCTGGCGACGCAGCAGGTGGAAATACTGCGCTGCGGTGGTGGGATTGGCCACGCGCATATTGGTCTCGGCGGCCATCTGCAGGAAACGCTCAGGCCGTGCGCTGGAATGATCGGGGCCAGCGCCTTCATAGCCATGGGGCAGCAGCATCACCAGCGAGGGCGTCTGCCCCCACTTGGCGCGCGCGCTCACCACAAATTCATCGATGATGACCTGGGCGCCATTGTCGAAGTCGCCATACTGTGCTTCCCACAGCACCAGGCGACCGGGTTCCTGCACATTGTAGCCATATTCAAAGCCCAGCGCGGCCTGCTCACTCAGCGGGCTGTTATGAATCTCATAGGCAGCCTTTGCCTGTGGCAGTGCCTGCAGTGGCACATACTGATTGTTATTGTTGAAATCGTGGAAGACGGCGTGACGGCTGCTGAACGTGCCGCGCTCTACATCCTGGCCCGTCAGACGAATCGCGATGCCATCGGCCAGAATCGAGGCCATCGCCAGATCTTCGGCCTGCGCCCAGTCAATTGACCGCTCTTCCGGCTGGCTCAGCGATTCCTGCCGACGCTTCACTACACGCTGGATTTTCGAGTGCACCTGGAAGCCTTCAGGGAATTCGAGCAGCGCGCTGTTCAGCTTGCGCAATGCACCCGCCGAGACCGCTGTCTTGACACGCTTGGCCTCGCCTGGCGGCGGCGGCGTGGGGCGCAGGTCAATCAGGTCTTTCTCCAAGTCCAGGCTCTCCAGCACAGTCTGAAGTTTATCCATCTGTGCCTTCAGAATGGCGTCTGGTTCCCCGTCAGGCAGCACGCCACGCTTCACCAGCTCCTGTCCCCATTTCTCACGCACAGTGGGCAGCTTTTCCACAATCCGATACATGCTCGGCTGCGTGAAGGTCGGCTCATCGCCTTCATTGTGGCCAAACCGGCGATAGCCGATCAGGTCAATCACGAAGTCGCGCTGGAAACGCTGCAGGTAGGCATAGGCCATACGTGCCGCCTCAATGCAGCTTTCGGGATCATCTGCGTTCACATGCACGATCGGCACCTTGAAGCCCTTGGCCATATCGCTGGCATAAATCGTGCTGCGGCTGTCCTTCGGTTCGGTCGTATAGCCAAGCTGGTTGTTGGCGATCACATGGATAGTGCCACCCGTCCAGTAGCCTGGCAGGCGCGCCAGATTGAACGTCTCCGCGACCACGCCCTGCCCCGGGAAGGCCGCATCACCGTGAATCAGGATCGGCAGCCCGGCATGCGGATTAAACGCAGGCGCGCCGCCACGGTTAGCGATCGTGCCAGCAGCGCGGGCCATGCCCTCCACCACCGGATTCACGAATTCCAGATGGCTGGGGTTCGGCGCCATCGCGATGACCACATCCACCAGCTCACCGTTTTGCAGCGCGCGCTCCGCACCCAGGTGATACTTCACGTCACCCGTCCAGCCCAGGTCGTCGGTAAACTTGTGCTGCTGAACCGGGTCTTTGAACTCGGCAAATATGCTGGCATACGGCTTGCCCATCAGGTGTGCCAGCATATTCAGGCGGCCGCGATGCGCCATTCCAAACAGGATATTGCGCACTTTGTCATCGGCAGCAGCGGCAATCACCTCGTCCAGCAGCGGCACCATCATATCCAGGCCTTCGATGCTAAACCGATGCTTGCCTGGAAAAATACGATGAATGAAGCGCTCGAACGCCTCGACTTCCGTCAGGCGCTTCAGCAGCCCTACCGGATTAATCGGATCTTGTGGCGGTCGATAACGTCCGCTTTCTGCGGCAGCGCGCAGCCATTCGCGCTCAGCCGGCTCGCGCACATGTTCAAAATCAAAGCCGATGCCGCCGGTATACACCTGTTTAAGCGCCTGCAATGCCTCCTGCGCGTCGCGAGTACGCAGTGCGACCGGTCCACCGACCAGCGTAGCGGGCAGTCCGCGCATATCCTCCATCTGAATCCCATGAAATGCCGGATCAAGCGATGGGTCGCTGATATTCGGCGTTCCCAGCGGATCCAGTTTCGCATCCAGATGGCCGTATGAGCGAATGGCCTCGGCATACTTCACGCCGCCCACCACGTTATTGACATTCACCTGTGGGGCGGCAGGTGCCGGCGTGGCTGGCGCAGTCTGTCCGGCGGGCGCATCCTGTAACGGCGGGCGCCACGAGGCAAACAGGCTGCGATATTCCGCATCCACACTGGCCGGGTCTTTCAAATAGCGTTCGTAAAGCTCCTGAATGTAGCCGGCATTTGCGCCGTGAAATACATCCCAGAAATTCATAACTTGTCCTGCTTCCTGTATGGCTGATATGGCCATAGCAAACGACGCCTTTATACCCACAGTCTACAGAACAATGGGCAGAAGCGTAAGGGATTACTGGCCTATTCAGAACAAAAGCTAATGTGCCGCCGCGTCGGGATCGCCTTCTTCAAACTGGCGCTTGTACAGGCCGGCATATTCCCCCTGCGCAGCCAGCAGCGTGTGATGATCACCGCGCTCAATGATGCGTCCGCGCTTCATCACCAGAATCAGGTCAGCCTCACGGATGGTGCTCAGGCGGTGCGCAATCACCAGGCTGGTGCGTCCATCCAGCACATGCGTCAGCGCCTTCTGGATGAGCTGCTCGGTTTCGGTATCGATGCTGCTGGTCGCCTCATCCAGCACCAGAATGCTGTTCGGGTGATGAATCAGCGCACGAGCCAGCGCGATCAGTTGCCGCTGTCCCTGCGAGACATTCGCGCCGCCAGGCAGCAGCTCATAGTCGTAGCCGCCAGGCAGCCGCTCAATGAACTCCGCTGCACAGGACAGGCGTGCGGCGCGCTGCATCTGTTCCAGCGTCACATTGGGGTCAAACAGGCGCAGGTTATCAGCAATCGTCCCGTTAAAACAATATGGGCTCTGCGGCACGACCGTCACCAGCCCACGCAGATTGCTCAGCGCCAGGTCGCGCACATCGACGCCATCGATGGTCACCCGTCCGCCTGTCACATCGTAATAACGGCCCAGCAGGCCCGCCAGTGACGTTTTGCCCGCACCGCTGGCGCCGACTATCGCCACGCGCTGTCCCGGACTGACATGAAAATCAACATCGCGCAGCACCGGGGCATCGTTCTCATAGCCAAACGACACGTGCTCAAACGCAAATTCGTGCGATGTCGTGGTCAGTGTCAGGGGATGTTCAGGCTCAGTTATTTCCGGCTGCACGCGCAGCAGCCTAGCCACGCGCTCCCCAGCCGAGAGAGCTGTCTGAATCTGGGCGAACTGCTCGGCAAGCTGGAGGATGGGGTCAAACGTACGGCGGGTATATTCGACGAACGCAATCAGCGTCCCCAGCGTGGCCCACCCCGCCAGTACGCCTTGCCCGCCGCCATATAATGCCAGCGCAAAGCCGACGCTTGTCAGCATTTGCAGCATCGCGGCATACAGCGTGTACGAGTCGCGCATCTCCCCATGCACCTGGCGATACGCGCCGTTAATCTCGCCGAACTCCATTCGGCTCTGGCGCTGGCGATTGAACAACTGCACGATCAGCATGCCGCCGAACTGCTCGTTCAGAAAAGCCAGATACTCGGCCACCAGCTTATGCAGTCGGTTACTAGCCCTGCGGATATGCCGACGCCAGTAAATCGTGCTGGCGAGCATCAGCGGCAGCACCGCCAGCGAAAACAATGCCAGTCGCCAGTTAATCAGCAGCATCACCAGCACGATGCCCACCAGCGTCAGCAGGTTGCTCACCACCATGACGATGCTGGTCGACAGCAGCTCCGTCAGCGCCTCAATATCATTTGACAGACGCGACACGATCTGGCCCACCGGCGTCGTATTAAAGAAGCGCATATCCTGGCGCAGCAGATGGTCAAACAGGCGCTGGCGCAGGCTGGCCAGCGCATTCTGTCCTACCGTTTGCAGCAGGTAGGTATACACGAAGCGCAGCACGAAGACCGCCGTAATCGCCACAAAGTACATGATCGCGAACGGCAGCAGGCCATCCAGATCGCGATTGCTGATCGGGCCATCCACTGCCAGCTGCGTCAGATACGGCGGTGCCAGCGACAGCAGCGTGACCGCCAGCAGCATCAAGAACACAATCGCCAGGGACAGACGAAATGGCTTCAGGATTTCGGCCAGCATGCCCACCAGAAAACGGTCGCTGATCTGGCTGACATCACTGTCGGCCCGGCTGATTAACCTGCTGGGGCGAAGTCTCGTCAGATTAGTCACCTGTCGGCTCCACTTCCAGCTCACGGCCAATCATGCCGGCATATGCGCCACCCCGCCGCAGCAATTCCTCGTGCGTGCCCTGCTCCACAATGCGGCCCTCGTCCATCACGACAATAAAATCGGCGTTCTTCACCGTCGCCATGCGATGCGCAATGATGAAACTGGTGCGCGACTGCAAAATACCATGCAGGTCGCGCAGAATATCGGCCGCATTATGCGTATCGACGCTCGACAGCGCATCATCCAGCACCAGAATAGCCGGGTCGCGCACAATCGCGCGCGCGATCGCCACGCGTTGTTTCTGACCACCCGACAGCATCACACCTTTTTCACCGACCAGCGTATCCAGTTTTCGGGGCAGTTGGCCCAGGTCAGCGCTCAGCCGGCTCACCTGAATCGCCTGCTCCAGCGCCTCTCGCTCAATTTCTTCCGCGCCCATCCGCAGATTTTCATCCAGAGTTCGGCTGAACAGGAACGTGGACTGCGGCACAAACGCTATACTGGCGCGCAGGCTGTCCAGATCGACTTCACGAATATCGCGTCCCCCGATGCGCACACTGCCGCTAGTGGGGTCGGTAATGCGCAGCAGTAGCTGCATCAGCAGGGTCTTGCCGCTGCCCGTGGGCCCCACGATTGCCGTAGTTGTGCCCGCCGGCACGGTCAGATTGATATCATGCAGCACAGGCGAGCCATCCAGAACCAGCGAGACGTGGTCAAACTGGATGTCAGCATCGCGCGCGTGCAGCGGCGGTGCCTGTTCCCGACTCACAATTTTCGCAGGTTGCAGCAGCGGAGTCAGGCGGGTCAGCGCACCGCGCGTCTGCTGATAACGCTGATAAATCGCGCCTACCTGCAAAAGCAGCGTACTGATCATGCCCAGATAGAGCATAAACCGCGTGAAATTACCCAGGCTGAGCGCGCCATTGACGGCCATCACGCCGCCCGCCACCACGACCACTCCCACGACAAACTGGCTGATCATGTTGGGCAGCATACCCACCGGCTCATTGCGCCGTTTGAAGTACAGCCAGCGCCGGCGATATTCCGCATTTTCAGCCGCATACTGTTGCGACGCGCCTGACTCACGGCCAAACGACTTGAGCGTCTGAATACCGCTGATGGCATCCTGCACCTGGGCAGACAGCACGCCGCCCTGCTCCTGCACACGCTCAAATTTCGGTGCCAGGGACAAGCCAGCCCACACCTGCACGGCCGTGGACACCACCAGGACACTGAACGCGACCAGCGTCAGCGTCAGGTCGACGCCCGAAAGCAGCACGAAGATGATGACCAGACCAGTGAGCGAACTGATGCCACGCAGAGACGCAATCACCACCAGGCGCCAGATCTGCTCGGCATCGCTGTGCATGCGCGAAATCAGATCACCGGACGAATAGGCGTTATAGAACGACTGATCCAGCGTCAGCATATTGTCGAACAGGGTCTGGCGCACATCGTAATTTACGGAGTAGGCGAGTACACCGCTGAAATAGCGCTGGCCGAAAAACGAAATGACCGTAATCAGGCCAAACAACAACAGCAGGCCAATCGTAATGGTCAGCTCGCTGAACGGCACACCTGCCGTGATCTGATCGACCAGGGAGCCGATCAGAAATGGCTCCATGAGAAACGTGACGCCACCCACCACGCCAAAGACCACCGTCAGGATCATTGCCCGCTTGTGGCGCAGCAGGTATCCAAACATCCACGTAAAGTCTGCCTGTGGTGCAGCTGATTGTTTCATCTGAATCAGAAGTCCGTCTGGTCATTAACAAACCTTAAAACCATGATAGCAAAGTGGTATAAGGCCAAAGCAGTCCAAAGCGTTGATGCTTGCCCGGCATGCCGTTCATTTGACCACCAGCGGCCTGTTCATCGAAAACGTATCCGTCAGCCGCACATAGTCACGACCGCCAGCCCTGCCTATCGGGCGGTAGACCTCGGTGCGCAGTTTGCCATCTGCCAGCACATCATCCTGCACATGCGCATACACCACGCGACCAATCACGACGCTGCCGCCGCCCGGCTGTGTGCTGACATCCACAATCTGCGTCACCTCGCACTCCAGATTGATCGGGCTTTCGGCAACGCGCGGCGCTGACACAATCTTGCAGGGTGCAGCCGTCAGGCCGGCCAGTTCGAATTCATCGATGTCCGATTCAACCTCCGCAGAGGTGAAATTCATCTGCTCGGCCAGGGATTCCGTCACGAAATTGACCACAAACTGACCGGTCTGGCGCGCATTCTCGTATGAATCCTTGGTCCTGCCATCCCGCCCCAGCCGACCGGGACACCACAACAAATGAGGCGGCTGCGCGCAAACCAGATTGAAAAAAGAATACGGCGCAAGATTAACTACTCCCTTACCGCTCACTGTGGACACCCACGCAATCGGACGGGGCACCACCGCGCCTGATAAAATCCTGTAAAAACTTTGCCAGCCTTCATTCCTTAGATCCATCTCCATTTTCTCACCTCCAGTGAAGCTGATTTACGAGAAGACATGCTCGTTTAGGTCCAATTCCACATTGTCTGATTGCCTGACTGACATTATTCTTCAAAAGCAGGAAAGTAATGTTGTCATCACGACGTTTTTAGAATATATTTAAAGTTAAGGGGCTCAAATTCATCACAGTTTTTGTCTGTGGTGACCAGATTGCAGGTAGTTTTGACCGGGGATCCTGAAACGTCACCATTGAAAGCAGCAATATGATCAATCTTCAGTCACCAAAGCAGACATTGCAATCCAGGCAAACCGTGAATTTTGGCACCAAGGTGACGATCCTGTCGCCTTTGTCGTCACAAAACATCGAGAGCTTTCTGGACAACGTCATTCGCGGCCCAGGGGAAACCATCCTGACATTCGCCTCTCCAGATCGTCAGATTGCGATACGTCAGTGGATTTTCGAGCTTTGCACTCAGCTTCGCAAAATGTCAGTCAATCTGGGTCTGGAGACCTTACAGGCACTTGAACACTCCTCCACCTCCCTCCAATCCCTTGGCCAGACGCTGGCCGCCGAACTGAACACCTTTGACAAGAAGCCGGTTATCCTCTTCATCAACGCGTTCAATCGCCCTCTCATCACCGATTCGTTTGAAGACTTCTTCATGCCCATGGTGGAACATCTTGGTGACGGCGTACGCGTCGCCATCAACTCTATCGCAGGCATCGTCCCACAAATGCAGCTCACAAACAGTTCGGGGATAAATGCCGTGCCACGTCAGCCCGATGTCCAGAACACGACCCTGTTAGCCCCGATGACACCTCAAAAACCACAACTGCGCGTCACCGCCTTTGGCAAGGGCACGGCCAGCATCAATGGCCGGGATATTGCCCATTGGGATGGACTGCTGCCAAAAACGCTGTTCTTCTACTTTGTCGACCGCACCCTGCTCACGCGCGACCAGATCTTCGATGATTTCTGGCCGCAACCTCAGGTCACCGTTAAAGATGCGACCGATATCTTCCACGTGACCAAGCACAAGGTCAGCGAGATTCTCAACAAAGGCAACCAGTCCAGCGACGAAATCGACCTGACGCGTTACAAACAGGGTCTGTACATTCCCAGCAACCGACTCGACCGCAGCTATGATGTCGCCGATTTTGAAACCAGCCTGATGTGCGCTGAACGTACCGACGACAATGTAGAGCGCGAAGGCTATCTGCGTTATGCCATTGACCTGTATAAGGGCCCGTATCTGACATCTCTGGAAACAAAATGGGTGATTCGCCGACGTGCGGAACTGGCGAATAAATTCAGTGAGGCGCTGATCGCCCTGGGTCGCCTGTGCGTCATCAAGCAGGAAACGGCTGAGGCGCTCCATTTGTTCGAACAGGCGCTGACATACCGCCCCGAACGGGAAGATATTCGGCGCGCCTATATTGACCTGCTCGCACAGTCCGGCGAGCATGCCCGGGCTACCGACGCGGCGCGTTCACTGGAGCTGGATGTCTATCGTCGACTGGGCATGAAAATTCCAGCCGAGACGCTAGAGTTGTTTCGAAGACATAATATCCACATTTAAACTCCGGTGATGAATGTCCCGATGTCAGACAAGGTGGCCAGCCATATGGCTGATCGCCTTGTCTGATTTATGCTGCCCCGATCACAGCCGCGATGAGCAGCCACGCAAACCAGCCAATGACAATCCACAGCCCAAACCGACCATGCAGCTTTGCTGTGCGCCCCTGTGCCTGATGCAGCAGTTGCACATCCGTACTCGTGCGCTCGATCTGAATCAGCTTCAGGGCCTCCGGCAGCGTGACCGCCACGATAAGCGTGGTCGGCGGCATCACGCCTGTTACCACCATCACGATCACCGCGACATATGCCCCACCCACCAGTATCACATATTCCCAGCGGGCAGCCTGCAAGCCGAGCAGCACGGCCAGAGTGCGCTTGTTGACCTCGCGGTCTGAATCGATATCCCGGATATTGTTGGCATGCAGGATCGCCGCGACCATGAATCCAATCGGCACGCCGACGATCAGCGGGGACCAGTCAAAACGCACTGCCATCACATAGTAAGCGCCCAGCACCATCACCGGCCCCATGAAGATGAACACAGCCACCTCCCCCAGGCCGTTATAGGCCAGCGGGAATGGCCCTGCCGTATACGTGACCACCACCAGCACACCCAGCGCGCCAATCAGCAGCAGCAGCGGGCCGCTGTAGGCCAGCAGCAGCAGGCCAATCGCGATGCCGCTCAGAAGCGTCGCAATCGCCCCGGCCAGCACCTGATTGGGCGTCAGTATGCCCTGTTTGAGGATCATGCCCTGCCCTGCCTGCTTCTGGTCTTCGGCACCGCGCCGAAAATCAAAATACTCATTGATCAGATTTGCCGAAATTTGCAGCAGCAGGGCAGCAATCAGCGACAGGACAAATTTGACCAGGTCAAATACGCCCTGTTCTATCGCGACCGCCGCAGCCAGGCCCAGCGGGACATAGGTTGCCGTGAGCGTGCGGGGACGACTGGCCCTGTACCAGGCCTGCCATGGCGTCATCGTTGTTGCGGGAGCGTTCACACCGGCCTCCGGATAATCAGACTCTCACCGGTCTCGTCTGGCAAACCGGTCCGTCTGTCGCTACGATAGGTGTATACTACATCCATGCGATTCCCTGAAAGGAACCTGTTAATGCTGAAAAAGATGAGCCTCGTGCTGCTGCTGACCCTCACCCTTGCCGCGTGTCAGTCGGAGCCTAACAATCCCCAGCCCACCAGCCGCCCCACGCGCACACCCGTGCCAGAGGCAACAGCGGAAGTCACAGCTGAAGCAACCGTGGAAATGATGGCCGAAGTGACCGCTGAAGCGACGCCCGCTGCTGAGGCAACCGCTGAAATGACCGCCGAAGCAATGGCAGAAGCGACCGCTGAAGCCACAGCTGAGGCAACCCCCGCATCCTAAGGATGCCTGTTCTATCCTGATTTATGCCGCAGCATGCTGAGTCCCGCGTGCTGCGGCAGCCAGACGGCGGGCAGTCAGCACATTTTTCACCACGCCAGCCACTCCCAGCATCAGAAACAGTAATCCAGCCGTCATACTGATGACGCCCCAGCCGCTTGCGCTGGCTACCGCCACCTGCGCGGCCTCATACATCGGCTGATAGTCCGTCAGCACAAAGGCCGTCGGCGTATTCTGCTGAATCACGAAGAAGCGGCCCACATTTCCATACACCAGAAACCCGATGAACGAGAGTATCCCACCAACCACAACGGCCGCGCCGGGTGGCACATGCCCAAATCGACGTCGCCCCCAGTCGATCCCCGTCACAATCAGCGCGATAATGCCCAGCACCAGCAGCACGACAGTAAGCGTTTGCAGGCCTGGCAGCTCATTCTGAAAGAAATTCACCGTCGCCATCAGCGCATCGATCAGATCCTGAGAGGGCGCTCCAGCCTGCTCAACCACGGGTCACCGCCATCACGGCATCAAACAGCAGGCCATTCGTCGCCACCGTCGAGCTATCATAAATCGTCGCATCGCCCTGCCAGTTCGTGAACGTGCCGCCCGCTTCGGGCAAAATCACGCCAAACGGCGCGCTGTCCCACAAGTTCATGATCGGGTCCAGCATGATATCAGCACGTCCGGTGGCCACCAGCGCATAGCCGTAGCTGTCGCCCCAGGTGCGCTGAATATATGTGCTGTCCACCAGCTGCTTCCACACATCCAGCCGGTCGCCATAGCCCACGACATCGCTGAACAGGAACGTCGCGTCGGCCAATGTCGCCGTCTTGCGCGTCGTCATGCGGCGGCCATTCAGAAAGCACCCGCCACCGCGCGTCGCATAAACCATCTCGCCCAGCGCCGGAAAATGCGCGATGCCGATCAGCGTCGCCTCTGATGCCGGCGCCTGCGTATCCGTCAGCGCCAGCAGTGACCCGTAGATAGGCACGCCATGGATGAACGACTTGGTGCCGTCAATCGGATCGACGATCCACTGATAACGCGCACCTTCGTTGCTGCGTCCAAATTCTTCGCCGACGATGCCGTGTGCGGGAAAGTACCTTGTCAGAGCCTCCCGCACCGCCTGCTCCGCCGACTTGTCGGCAATCGTCACCGGGGAGTTATCTCCCTTGCGTTCCACATCCACACCGGCCTGAAAATAGCCCAGCGTGATGCGTCCCGCGCTGTACATCGTTTCGAGCGCAAACTCGAGTATGCCTGCGATATTGTCCACGTGTTTATCCTGAGAACTGTTAAATTGCAGCACCGTCACAGCGCCAGTGGTGAAGACTTCATGGTATCCGGCACAGGAATGCCCAGCAGCGTGCACACCGTCGGCGCCACCTGAAGCTGACTGATCTGGGCGAACGTATCCCCCTGGCCATTGCCATCGGGCGGAACAATCACCATCGGTACATTACGCACCGCCGGGGTCGATCCGCCATGCGTGGAAGGATCATCACACATGCCATGATCCCCCGTGACCATCACAGTATAGCCCAGCGCGACCGCCTGCGGAATCAGGTTGGCCAGCATCACATCCTGCGCGATGACATTGCGCCGGTAGGCCACCGAGTCCGCGCCAAACTTCTCGCCCAGCGCATCGTTCATCATCGGATGAATCAGCAGGTAGTCCGGGCTGTAACGCGCCATCAGCATGCCACCCGCGGCGAAGACATCGACATCGGGATAGCCCGTGCCATCGCCTCCGTCATAATAGTAAAAGCGCCCATGCTGAATATTCAGCGCCGGATCATCCACCTCGCGATGCATCACGATATCATACGGGGCGGCGTTATACAGCTCAGAGAACCAGTAATACGCGCTGGCTGCCGTCACCTTGCCGTGTGCGCGTGCCTGTGAAAACACATTTGGCATGTAAGACGTGCGCACCTGAAAATTGCTGGTCACGCCATGCACCGAACACGGCACGCCGGTATGCACGGTCTCGTAATTCGGACGGCTCATCGTCGGCATTTCCGCGATGCAGGTATAGCGCGTCGCCTGGCCCACCTCCACCAGATGCTCCAGGTAGCCCATATGCGCCTTCGCGACATCATCGCGCAGCGCGTCGCTCAGCACCAGGATGACCTTGCCCATATCAGATATTTTCCAGCGGCACGGGGCGATTAGCCACGATCACGCGCGGACCGTTGGTTGGCGCTGCCCAGCGCACCGCATTCGCAATCACACGGCGCACATTGGCGTCGTAGTACGTCGGGAAGGTCTCGTGGCCAGGGCGGAAATAAAACACCTTCCCCTGGTCGCGATACCAGCACGCGCCGCTGCGGAAAACCTCGCCACCAGCAAACCAGCTCACGAATACCAGCGAATCCGGCTCCGGAATCCCGAACGGCTCGCCATACATTTCCTCATTCGGCAGCTCGAAATACGTCTCCAGGCCGGCCGCAATCGGATGCGCGGGATTCGTCACCCACAGGCGCTCTTTTTCGCCAGCGGTGCCATGTTCACGCCACATCAGGTTGCCGCTGGTGCCCATCAGGCGCTTGAAAATCTTCGAGAAGTGCCCGCTGTGCAGCACAATCAGCCCCATGCCTTCGAGCACACGCTGATGCACCTTCTCGACAATCGCATCATCGACATCGCCGTGGGCCATATGTCCCCACCAGGTCAGCACGTCGGTCTCGGCCAGCACAGCATCGGTCAGACCGTGTTCCGGCTCATCCAGCGTGGCCATGCGCACAGCAAAGCCTTCAGCGCGCAGTCCTTCAGCGATCACTTCATGAATACCATTGGGGTACACTGACTGCACCGCCTTATTTTTCTTCTCGTGGCGGCCTTCATTCCATACGGTCACGCGAATTGCTGACATGATGCCTCGCTCTTGTAGTTCGGGATATAGCAGGTATTGTGCCGCAACTATGGGGCGGCGTCCACTGTGCCTGTCTCGCCCGTGATATACAGCAGACCATCCTGATTGCTGCCGATGAAGATCCCGCCATCCACGGGCACCGGGTTCGACGAACGCCAGTCGCCCTGATACCCGGTCACCACGCGCCACAGCTCAGCACCCGTCCCGACATCCAGGCCATACAGCCAACCACCCGTCTCGCTCAGCGTATACACTACATCTTGCGTTATCACGGGTGACGAGTAGGCCGGGGCACCCATCTCAAAGCGCCAGACTTCCTCGCCAGTCTCGCGTGCCACGGCGTAGAACGTCCCACCAATTCCGTTGACGAATACGCTTTCCTGATTGACTGCTGGTGATGTGTACACGGCGCTGCCTGCATCAAAACGCCATGCAATTTCGCCATCTTCGGCGCTCATGGCATACAGCGTCCCGTTATAGCTTCCCACGTACACCATGCCCGCGTCCCATGCTGCCGTCGAGTCGATGCCCGCGCCCGTGTCGTAAGTCCACAACTCATCCCCTGACGTCACATCCAGCGCATGAAAGACGCCACCGCGCGTGCCCACAAACACAGCCTCACCGCCGATCGTGGGGCTGGCGAAGATTTCCCCATCCAGCTCACGCTGCCACTCGGGAACACCCGTCTCACGATTCAGCGCATACAGCGTGCGGTCGCGACTGCCGATGATGACCAATGTATCCGTCACCACTGGCGACGCATAAATCTCGTTACCCGTCTGGAATTCCCACAGCAGCGACCCATCAGCAGCATCCAGTGCCCAGACACATCCGTCATGGCTGCCGCCATACACGACGCCATCCAGCACCGTTGGGGAAGCGACAATGGCGCGTGTCGCGTCGTACTCCCACACCAGCTCGCCAGAGACAGCGTCCACGGCCACCAGCACGCCGGCCTCACTGCCCACATAGGCCACGCCGTCGGCGATGGCAGGCGTCACCCGCACCGGACGCGGCAGCGCAAACGACCAGGCCACCTCAGGGGCAGCGATGATCGGGGCGGCATCGTACAGGCCCGTATGCGCCACGCTGCCCCTGAATACAGCCGTATCGCCGGGAATTGGCTCCTGGCCAGCCATGACCCCAGCCGCTAATACACTCAATGCCAGCAACGCCAGTATTTTGCGCACGTTTCCATCCATCCCATATGCGTCCAGCCTGACTGTATCCTAGCGCCACCACCATAACGCGGCGTGAGAAGTTGAAAAGAAACAGGGATACCCGTGGCATCCCTGTTTCTTGCAGTCTATTCATGTGTAAAATTCGGCCAGTACTGTCCGGTCAGACCTCGCCCAGATAAGCGGCGCGCACGGTGTCGTTCTTCATCAGGTCCGCGCCCGTGCCTTCGAGCACGATCTTGCCTGTTTGCAGCACATAGCCACGATGCGCAATTTCCAGCGCCATCAGCGCGTTCTGTTCTACCAGCAGCACCGTATTGCCCTGCTCGTTGATGCGCTTGACAATCTCGAAGATGCCTTCCACCAACACAGGCGCCAGCCCCATCGACGGCTCATCCAGCAGCAGCACCGACGGCCCGCTCATCAGCGCGCGCGCCATCGCCAGCATCTGCTGTTCACCGCCGGACAGCGTGCCGCCCTTCTGGTTGATGCGTTCCTTCAGGCGCGGGAAGGTTTCAAACTGCTGTTCCATGCGCTGAGCGATCACGTTCTTGCGATCCACATTCCACGCGCCAACTTCCAGATTCTCGCGCACAGTCAGCAGCGGGAAGATCCGGCGTCCTTCCGGCACATGGGCGATGCCCATCGCGGAAATTTTGTGCGGTGGCACGAATGAGATGTCGTTGCCATTCAGCCGGACTGTGCCGTGCTTGGGGCGCGTCACACCGCTGATCGTCTTCAGGGTGGTCGTTTTGCCCGCCCCGTTAGACCCCACCAGCGTGACAATTTCACCCTGGTCGACGCGCAGGCTGATGCCCTTCAGCGCCTGAATCTGCCCGTAAAATGTCTCAACCTGCGTCAGCTCCAGTAAAACGGTCATTCTGCGGCCTCCGCATGGTCTTCCACAGCACGTCGCCCCAGATACGCCTCCACCACGCGCGGATTGGCGCGAATCTGTGCAGGCGTGCCCTCGGCGATCTTCTGCCCATAGTCCAGCACGTCAATGTGTTCGCTGATACCCATCACGACTTTCATGTCGTGCTCGATCAATACCACCGTCACGCCAAATTCATCGCGAATCCGGCGGAACAGATTCATGGCATCTTCCGACTCATTCGGATTCATACCGGCAGTCGGCTCATCCAGCAGAATCAGCTTCGGGTCGCTGGCCAACGCGCGCGCAATTTCAATACGGCGCTGGTCGCCATACGGCACATTCTTGGCCGTTTCGTCACCTTTGCCCGCCAGACCGACAAACTTCAGCAGGTCGCTGGCCTTCTGGCGCACGCGCTGTTCCTGCTTCGAGAAGCCGGCTGTGCGCAGCAGCGTATCGGCCAGGGAGATGCGCAGACGGCTGTGCTCGCCCACCATCACGTTTTCCAGCACGGTCATATTATGAAACAGGCGAATATTCTGGAACGTACGCGCGACGCCCATCTTCATCACCTGGTCGGGACGCAGGCCTTTCAGCGATTTGCCATCGAACATCAGCTCACCCGAATCCGGCTTGTAAATGCCGGTGAGCAGATTGAAAAATGTCGTCTTGCCGGCCCCATTCGGACCGATAATCGCGCTGATGCTGCTGCGCTCGATCGTCAGGCTGACATCACGCACGGCATGAATGCCGCCGAAAGACTTCACCAGATTTCTGACTTCCAGAAGCATGGTTATTTCTCCCCTGGCGTTGAAGTATCCGCCAGCACATTGTCACGCAGCGGTTCTTCCATCGCGTGCTGAAGTTCGTCTTCCTCGCGCATTTCCTGCAGCTCCAGCTTTCGACTGCGCTCTGGCAGCAGGCCAGCAGGGCGAAACAGCATCATCAGTACCAGGATGACGCCAAATACCAGCGGCTGATACTTCGATGGATCAAGCTGCTGCGGAATATTCAGAATATTCGCATTGCGCAGCGCATTGAACTGCAATGACAGGTTCGTCAGTGTATGCAGCTCAACAATCGTTATCAGCATCGCGCCCAGCAGTACGCCCTTGATGTTGCCCATTCCGCCCACGATGATCATTGCCAGGATGGAAATCGACTGGAGCAGGATGAAGCTCTGAGGATCAATGAAGCTCTGCTTGGCCGCATACAGCACGCCAATCGCGCCGGCAAACGCAGCGCCGCTGGCGAAGGCCAGCAGCTTCATACGCACCAGCGGCACACCCATCGCGATGGCAGCTACCTCATCTTCGCGGATCGCTGTCCATGCACGGCCAATCGGCGAGTCCTTCAGGCGCGAGCAAATCAGCATAATCACGAACAACATACCCAGCGCCAGCAGGTAGTACAGCAGCTGCTTCGCCAGCGCATCGGGATTATCCACGCGCAAACCCAGGGCACTCGCCATGCTTTCTGTGAACCCGATCAGGAATCCCGGCAGTGGCGGCACGCCAATCCCGCTCAGTCCCTGCGCGCCATTGGTAAAGTTTGTCGGCGCATCCAGGTTACGCGCCAGAATGCGAATCACCTCGCCAAAGCCGAGCGTCACAATCGCCAGATAATCGCCACGCAGACGCAGCACCGGCAGGCCCAGTAAAATACCGACCAGCGCAGCGGCAGCCACACCGAGAATCAGGAAGATGTAGAACGCACCACCATCCACCGTCCAGCCATTCACCATGAACACCGTATCGGCATTGGAGGTGAACATGCCCCACAGATAGGCACCCACCGCAAAAAAGGCGACGTAGCCCAGGTCGAGCAGGCCGGCAAAGCCAACCACGATATTCAGGCCCAGCGCCAGACCGGCAAAGATCGAAATCTGAATCGCCAGCTCAAGGAACGGCGGATTGTAAATGCCCACAATCGGCATCACGACCAGCAGCATGGCCACAAACATCCCGACCTTCAGCCACTTCCCCAGCGGCAGCGACACCACCACCAGCGGCGTGAACAGAAAGAGCGGGGTGGTGATCATATTCATCAGCGGATACCACAGACTGCGTCGGTCGATCAGCACCACCGCCAGCAGCGTCAGCGCGATATAGGCCAGCGCAAAGATCAGCGCATTCGACGGCTTGTCCAGAAATGCCCAGAAACTGCGTTTTTGCTTCAGAGGAGCAGAAATCGACGCCATGAGTTCATCCTCCCCTTAAACCTTCTCGTCCACGCGCTCGCCCAGCAGGCCGCTGGGGCGGAAGATGAGGACCGCAATCAGGATGCCAAATGCGAAAATATCGGTGTAGCGGATACCAATGGCCGGGAAATACACCAGAGTGCCATTCAGGAACGTCTCGATCATGCCCAGCAGAATGCCGCCCAGCAGCGCGCCGGTCACGTTGCCAATACCACCCAGCACCGCCGCCGTAAACGCCTTCAGGCCAGGGATGAAGCCGATATACGGGGTCACGGTGCCCACATTCAGGCCGTACAACGCGCCCGCAGCACCACCCAGAGCACCACCAATGAAGAAAGTCAGCGAGATCATCGTGTTGACGGGAATGCCCATCAGGCCAGCCGTCGTCTGGTCCATGGAAATCGCACGGATGCCACGCCCGGCCTTGGTTCCATTCACGAAATAGTTCAGGATCAGCAGCATGATGACCGCGGCAATCATGATGATGATCGCGGTGATACGCACGCGCACATCAATGCCGCCGATATTGAAAACCAGCGGATTCAGCGGGCTTTGCAGCCAGGCAATATCGCGCGTGGGATATGTCAGGTTGAAATCGTTAATCGTCAGCGAGGCAATCGCACGCACCGTGTCCTGAAGAATAAAGGACAGGCCAATGGCCGTAATCAGCGGCACCAGGCGGGGCGCACGACGCAGTGGCTTATACGCCACACGTTCGATACCTACAGCCAGCAGGCCACTGAAACCCGCCGACACAAGCACTGTGGAAACCACCAGCAGAATCGGGTTAAACCCTGCCAGCATGCCCAGCGAATTCAGGAAGCTCATAAATGAGAACCCGATCACCGAGCCCACCATGAAAATTTCGCTGTGCGCGAAATTGATGAACTTCAGCACGCCATACACCAGTGTATAGCCCAGCGCGATCATGGCATACACAAAGCCAATACTGATCCCGCTGATAATCATGCCAGGAAGCTGACGATTGAGCTGCTCCACCAGCACGATATTCGGGCGCGGTTCTGGAAACAACACCGCCAGCCCATACACAAATACCGTCAACAGCACAGTAGCGCCAAGAATGAATACCAGCATCTGCCCCAGCGGGAAGATCAGAAACCGATACAGCGCGGTCTGTTTAAAACTATCCAGGCCGGATGGTGCCTGGGGCCCCGCATCAATAGTTACCGAGCTCATGACGAATACTCCGGGCGTTCTCAAAAAAAAGCGGCGGACCGTGCGGCGCAAAATTGCACCGCACAGCGCCACCGCTTAAATGCAGATCAAAGGCACTAGGAACCCGGAGTCGCTTCCGGTTCCATTTCCATCGAGGCAGCGAATGCCGGCGACGGAATTTCGAGGGTTGCCAGGATCGAGTTATTGCTCCACTCAGCCGGGTCAGCCGACGCAACTTCGATCACGTAGTACAGACCAATTTCCGGGTCACCAACGTCGTCAAACGTGATGGTGCCGGTCAGGCCTTCGTAGTTCTCGGTCGCGCGCACAGCAGCGGCAACATCGGCACGGCTGGGCAGGCCGCCAGCGGCTTCAGCAGCAGCGGCGATACCATTGATGGCGATGACGGTCGCGTCGTACGACTGGGCAGCAAACGGCTGCGGGCCTTCGCCGTAAGCAGCGGTGTAGTCTTCGATGAACTGGGCTGCGTTCGGGTAGATCGAGGCAGGACCAGCGACCGAGGTGTAGTACGTGCCGAGCACGGCTTCACCGGCGATAGCGGCGAGTTCGCTGCTGTCGAAACCGTCCGGACCCATGAACAGGCCTTCATAGCCAGCCGAACGAGCCTGCGAGATGAACACGCCGGTCTGGTTGTAGATGCCACCGAAGTAAATCAGTTCGGGGGCCTGCGCGAGAATCGGCTGGATGATGCCGTCGAAGTTCGAGGCTTCTTCGGTGCCTTCAAAGCCCAGCACGGCGATGCCCAGATTTTCAGCTTCAGCAGCGAAGAATTCAGCGACGCCCTGGCCGTAAGCGGTGGTGTCGTGCAGCACGTACACCGAGGTCACGCCCAGCTCAGCCGCGTAGTTGGCGCCGGTGGGGCCCTGCAGGTCGTCACGACCGCAAACGCGGTTGACGGTGTCCAGGCCGCGCTCGGTCACCAGCGGGTTGGTGTTGGCGGGGGAAATCATCACCAGGTCATTCTCGTCGTACACTTCCGACGAGGGAATCGCGACACCCGAGTTCAGGTGGCCGATGACGGCGAGGATCGAAGCGTCAGCCACAATCTGCTGGGCATTCGACACGCCGGTTTCAGGCGACGCCTGATCGTCGAACGGAACGTATTCCACGGTGAAGCCGAGGTCTTCCAGAACCGAAGCGTTCTGTTCGATCGCGAGGCGCACGCCGTTGCTCATGCTGACGCCGAGGACCGACTGACCGCCCGAAAGCGGGGTCTGCGAAGCGATACGAATAACATTGTCCTGGGCAGCTACAAGCGAGGTGCTCAGTGCTGCCGCAAGCGCTGCGGAACCCATAAGTGCCAGAAATTTATGTGTCTTCATTCTTCTTTACTCCAGATGTGATAGTGCCACGAAAGAATATAACGCCCCTGCAAACCGAATACAAGATTTTCAGTATATGAATGTCAAGAACCGCGATAAGTCCATCATCGTCTGTTCAGGGGAAAACATCCTGCTATAATCGTTTACTTTCAACGAAAATTACCGGATCTCTGCCAAAAATGTCAAATCTGCTCAAGAGTGCAATATTCGGACTGGGCGCTGCCGCCATCTGGGGCGGCATGTATGTGGTGTCGGATGTCGTCCTGCCTGTGGTGCCGCCTTTTACCCTGCTCAGCCTGCGCCTGCTGATTTCCGTGGTCGTGCTTGGAGCCATCGTCTTTGGCATCCAGAAATCCGCCCTGCCCCCGTGGCCTGTTATCCGTGAAGCCCTGATCGTCGGCGTGGTCGGGTTTGGCCTCAGCCTCGGCGCGCAGTTCACAGGCACCGATCGTTCGAATGCAGTCAATGGGTCGCTCATCACCAGCGCCTCGCCCGCATTTATTTTGATATTCGCCTACTTCATCCTGCGCGAGCGGCTGACTGCCCTGCGCATCGTTTCTGTCGCGCTGGCCACGATAGGCGTCATCGTCATCATCAACCCGGCCGAGGCCAATTTCTCGTCGGAAACCTTTATCGGGGACCTGCTGCTGGCTGTGGCAGCGCTCACCTGGGGCCTGTATTCGGTGCTGACGAAGCGCAGCAGCACCCGCATCAGCACGCTCATGTTCAGCTTTCTCGCACCTGTCGGCGGACTGCTCATCAGCCTGCCCGCCGCAGCATGGGAACTGACAACGCGGCCCATCGGAGAGATTACCCCGGCCATCACGCTGGGCATCCTCTATCTGGGCGTGATTTCTACAGCCGTGGCGATGTGGGCGTGGAACCGCGCCTTCGCCCTGGTGGATGCCTCCGTCGCATCGCTCTACTTCTTCGCCCAGCCGCTGGTGGGCACGCTGCTCGGCGTGCTGATCCTCTCGCAGCCGCTCTCACCCACGATCGCGCTGGGCGGTGTGCTTATTGCAGTCGGTGTGCTCATTTCGATCATCCGGCCGCGAACTGCGCCAGCACCTGAAGGGGCAGACTAGCCCGTCGCGCGGGTCAGTTCACCATTCACGATGCGCCAGATGCCCAGCGGATTATTCATCTTCAGGGCATCCGGCAGCAAAGCATCCGGCATATTCTGATAGGCGACCGGCCGCAGGAAGCGCGCCACCGCCGTCAGGCCGACGGATGTCGTCGCCGGCGCTGTCGTGGCCGGGAATGGACCACCATGCTGCTGGGCATATACCACTTCCACGCCGGTCGGAAAGCCATTCCAGATCACCCGTCCGGCCTTTTCACGCAGCAGACCCAGCACGTCCACCAGTTCGACTGCCTCGTCTGGCTCGCCGTGCACCGATGCGGTAAGCTGGCCTTCCAGCGCGGCCAGCACGTGCATCCACTCGTCTCGATCACTGCACAACACCAGCAGCGTCACCGGACCGAAATGCTCCCTGGCCAGGCCTGGCTGTGCCAGAAAGTCGCGCCCATTCGTTTGCAGCACGGTATTCTGGAAGCAGTAGCCAGGCTCGTTTGCGGGCTGGCCGCCCGTCACGACCGTCACCGCTGAGGCACCCGTCGTCAGAGCGATCGACTTCTCCAGTCCGGCCAGAATCTGCGCATTCAGCAGCACCTGTGGCGTCCGCGCCGACACTTTTTCAGCGATCATATGCACAAATGAGCGCGCTTCGGCACTATCCTGCATCAGCACCAGCCCGGGATTCGTACAAAACTGCCCCGCCCCCAGCAGCACCGAATTGACCAGTCCCTCTGCCAGCGCCTCACCACGCGTCTCCAGCGTCTTCTGCGTAATAATGGTGGGATTCACGCTGCCCATCTCGGCATACACCGGAATCGGCTGATGCCGCTGCGCGGCGGCCTTGTAAAGCGCCATGCCGCCGCCAAACGATCCCGTGAAGCCAACCGTGCTGATCGCTTCATGCTGCACCAGGCGCGTGCCCACCTCATAGCCAGTCCCGTGAAGCAGCGAGAAAAAACCGGCCGGAAAGCCGCTATCGCTCAAAGCCTCTGTGACCGCCTGCGCAAACAACTGCGCCGTCTCCGGATGTCCCGGATGCGCCTTGACCACCACCGGACAACCGGCCGCCCATGCCGAGGCCGTATCACCTCCGCACACCGAAAAAGCAAACGGAAAGTTGCTGGCCGCAAACACCGCCACCGGCCCAATCGGGTGCAGCATGCGCCGGATATCCTGGCGCGGGGCGGGCTTCCGATCGGGCAGCGCGCTGTCGATAATTGCGCCCACATACGAGCCTTCACGCAGCAAGCCGGCAAAGGCGCGCAGTTGCCCGGTCGTGCGGCCCAGCTCACCTGTCAGGCGGGCTTCCCCAAGCGCGGTCTCGCGGTCCGCCGTGGCGATCATATCGTCTTTATGCGATTCAATTTTCGCCGCGACCGCATCCAGAAAATCCGCCAGGCGCGCGGCAGAATATGTCCGTGTGACCGCGAAGGCTTCGCGCGCGGCAGCGCAGGCACGGTCGATTTCCGCGCCTGTAGCGTCCGAAAAGCCGATGCTTCCCTGTTCGCGCGTGCGCGGATTAACGCTGTAAAATGTAGCAGGGACTTGCTGGCTGAGCTTGCCCGCAATCCAGTGTTCGCCGTGGGTCATGTCAAACCCTCCTGTAGGTCGTCATCAGTTCACAGATTCTGCGCGCGAACCACAAAAAGCACAAAGATGAGTTTTGTGGTTCGACCCACTCCCAGCCGACGCTCTGTCGTGGCAAACGATTCGACTTTTTCCACAGGCAGCACATGTGAAGGACGCTGATATGTCAATCACCATCGCGCAGGAACGTCCAGACAGTCCCGATGCAGCACAGTTGATTGCGGAGTTAGACGCCGTGCTCGCGCCACACTACCCAGTCCAGAGCAGGCACGGCTACAGCATCGACAAGCTGCTGCGCGAGGGCGTGGCCTTCTTCATCGCACGTGTGGACGGCACGCCAGCCGCCTGCGGAGGCGTTCTGCTCATCCCCGGCGAGTATGCCGAGGTCAAACGCATGTACGTGCGTCCGTCCTACCGGGGAGGTGGCCTCGGCAGGCTGATGCTGGAGCATCTGATCTGGTACGCCCAGGAAAATGCGATGCAAACGCTGCGTCTGGAAACCGGCATTTTTCAGACCGAGGCGATTGGCCTGTACGAGAAAATAGGCTTTCAGCGCATCCCGCCTTTCGGCCCGTATACCAGTGACCCGGTCAGCGTGTGCTTTGAAAAAAAGCTCAGTCTTCCCTAAAGTCTGGCTTCCTCGAATTTGATCCGAACGCCACTGACCACGTAGCGTTTCTGCTGAAAGTAGATGCGCGTGAGTCTCGCTTCGGGCAGCTGAATGCCGGACCGCATCACCAGTCTTACGAAGTACTCCTCAATCTGCGCTGCATTGTCATACAGCTTGATCACAAAGCGGCTTTTCTTGTCCTGCTTCAGTGGCGTCCAGAACGTTACAAACGGAGCGTCCATGATTTGCTGCAACGTAGGGCGCTGCGGATAACGCTCATTTCCCCAGGCGCGTTCATGCAGTTGAACCAGATCGATAAATTCGCTCATGCATCACCCAAAAGTCTTCATCCCTGTGACACAAAGTATAGCGATCAACTATGACAATTTGTATGAAGATAGAAACGATGACAGCGATTTGTGGACAGATTCGTCAGTAGGCAGCACAATTCATTGAACTCATTATTGCCCGGTACAGATGCCGGGAAACACGCATTTTTTAGTCCTGATACTTATTTTCTGAGGCGAAACAACATGGGCGGACGTCTGGAAGGACGCGTGGCACTCGTCACCGGCGCAGCACGCGGCATTGGGCGCGGCATCGCATTAAAATTTGCAAGTGAAGGCGCCCGCGTTGGCGTCATGGATCTGGACGAGATTGCCTGTCTGGGCGTCGTCAACGAAATTATCCTCAATGGCGGGGACGGCATCCCGCTCGGCGGAGACATCTCCAATCCCAAACAGGTCGAAGATGCAGTCAAAAGCGTGCGCCTGAAATTTGGCCCCATCGACACACTCGTCAATAACGCGGCCATCATGCCCACCGGGCGTCTGCACGAAACCAGCCTCGACGACTTTGAAGCCTGCGTCGCTGTAAATCTGCGCGGCACATTCCTCGTCAGCAAAGCGGTCATTCCCGGCATGCTGGAGCTGGGCAAAGGCGCCATTATCAATATGGCCAGTGCTACAGGGGTACGCGGACTTCCTGGACTGGCCATTTACAGTGCTACCAAAGGCGCGCTCATCGCGCTGACGCGCTGTATGTCTACTGACTATGCGAAAAAGGGAATCCGCACCAACGCAGTCGCACCTGGCACGATTGACTCTCCCATGCTGGAAGATTTCCTCGCCATGCAGACAAACAAGGATCGACTGCGTAAGGACTTTGATGCCATGCACCCCATCGGACGCGTCGGCACGATTGACGAGGTCGCCAATGTCTGCCTGTTCTTGGCGTCCGACGATGCCAGTTTCGTCACCGGTTCTACTTACGAAGTGGATGGCGGACTGATCAGCAAGGGGGAGCAGCCGCAGGACTAGCACACGCAACAATGACATTCTTCTCTGGCAAAGAAAGTTGAAGACTGCCCATGTATCTTTCAAAAGTCACCCTGCAGTCAGGTCAGGCGCAGTGGACGCGCCATGATGCGTTCGAGGGTCCACGCACCGCGCTTCCCGGATTTTCGCTTGACCAGTGGCTCAGGCACACCAGCGGGCGCGTCACCTCGGCCATCGCTGAAATCAGCGCGCTGGACGGCGCCCCATCAGAGCCACACAGTACCCCTGCCCCGCCCATCGAAAGTCAGGAGGTGTGGGCTGCTGGCGTCACTTATGAGCGCAGCCGCGAGGCCCGCCAGGAGGAGGCGCAGGACGGAGGCGATGTGTACGCACGCGTCTATGGCGCCGAGCGGCCCGAGCTGTTTTTCAAGGCGCTGCCACACAATGTCGTCGGCAGCGGCCAGCACGTGGGCATCCGATCAGATTCCCGCTGGAATGTGCCAGAGCCGGAGCTGGGCGTGCTGCTTAATCCGGCGATGAAAGTGGTCGGCTTCACCATCGGTAATGACATGAGCAGCCGTGACATTGAAGGAGAGAACCCGCTCTATCTGCCTCAGGCGAAAGTCTATACGGCTTCGTGCGCACTCGGCCCATCGCTGCTGCTGACCGACCAGAGGTCTTTTCCTGTGCTCGACATTCACATCACTATCGCGCGTGATGGGCATCAGGTTTTCAGCGGCAGCACCTCGACCGCCCGCCTGCACCGCCGACTGGACGAACTGATCGACTACCTGTCGCGCAGCAACACGTTCCCTGATGGAGCCGTCCTGCTGACCGGTACGGGCATTGTGCCTCCGCTCGATTTCACCCTTCAGGCAGGTGACCGTATTGACATCACCATCGAGGGACTTGGCACCCTGTCCAACCCGGTAAAGGTCGTGTAGCCATGAAAATCACAGCCATTGAAAGCCTCCAGTGGGCAGAGTTCCCCCGCCTGATGGTCGTGCGTGTCCACACCGACAGCGGCATCATCGGCGTGGGAGAGACAGTCGACAAGATTCCCGGTGCAAAAGGCGCGCTGCACGGCACACTCGCGCCGCTCATCCTCGGCCAGGAAGCCCTCGATATCGAAGGTCTGTGGCGCTTCGTCATGGACAACATCATGTATCACGGCTTTGCCGGGGCCGAAACGCGTGCCCTGTCAGCCGTGGAGGTTGCCCTGTGGGACATCATGGGCAAGTTTTATAACGCCCCGCTGGTGCATCTGCTGGGCGGCAAAACGCGCCAGCACGTGCCCACCTACAACACCTGTATCGGCCACGGCGCGGTGCAGGATTATGCCGCCTGGCAGCATGACCGTGACGCCGGGGAGCTGGCGCGCAGCCTGCTGGCCGACGGCATCAAAGCGATGAAAATCTGGCCGTTTGACCGCTTCAGCGAGGGCAGCTTCGGCCAGTACATCAGCCAGAAAGATGTGGAGGCCGGGCTGAAGCCTGTACGCGATATCCGCCAGGCTGTGGGCGATGACATGGAAATCGGCATCGAATGCCACTTCCGCTGGAACCGCGCCAGCATCGAGCGCATCGCCCGCGCGCTGGAGCCTTATAACATCCTGTTCATGGAAGATGTGATGCCTGCCGTGTATGCCGACGAAATCAAGCTGTTTTCAGCGCGCACCAGTATCCCGGTCATCGGCAGTGAGCTGCTGATGACGCGCTGGCAGCTGCGCGAATGGATGGAGAAGCACGTCGCCCAGATCCTGATGACTGACCCGGTGTGGAACGGCGGCATCAGCGAGACGAAAAAGATCGCGTCCATGGCTGAGGCCTATGGCCTGCCGCTCGTGCTGCACAATGTCGCCGGGCCCTTCTGCCACGCGGCCTGCATGCATCTGGGGGCAAATATCCCGAATCTGTATTTTGTCGAAAGCGTGCGCGCCTTCTACAGGTCATATTTCGAGACCATCGCTGGCTGGTCGCCCACCGTGGGCGAGTCCGGGCTCGATATTCCGATGGGGCCGGGCCTGGGCGTGGATCTGCGTCCGGAAATGCTGGAACGCGCCGACCTCACCCGCCAGGTCTCTGAAGGCCCCGGACTGGCCGGTGGCCGCCGCGCTATGGGCGATCACTGGGCTGTGGAAAAACTGCGCTAGGGATAAAACAGGCCGCCGGGTCGCGTCAATCCGGCGGCCTGAAACCCTGTCATCCGGGGACTAGCGAACGCCGGTGATAATCTCGAACGTCAGCTGATCGAGGCGTTCATACTTCAGGCCGCGTCTGGCAATCGCCGCACGGTCAAACTCATGAGCACGCAGTTTTTCCAGCGCGTCCTGCGAAAAACCGCCCTTCAGATAGTCAAATCCGCCATCAAACGCATTGATTTCACGCAGCAGACCCTGAATCTCGGCATCTGCATTAAAGCGCGCCGCCTTGTCTTTCAGGATCAGGTACGAACGCATGCACCCACGCGCAAAGTCCTTCACCCCATCCAGGTCTTCCGTGCGATAGGCATGCGCGTCAAAGTGTTTGCACCCTGCATAGCCCACGTCCTCCAGGAACTTCACCAGGAAGAAGTTCTGCTTGATCATCGCAGAGCCAAAGCGGAAGTCCTGGTCGTAGCGCCCAAACAACTGGTCATTCAGGTCAATGTGAAACAGCTTGCCCGCCTCCCATGCCTGCGCGATCGCGTGCATGAAGTTCAGTCCGGCCATATGTTCGTGCGCCACTTCCGGGTTCACGCCCACCATCTCCGGGTGATCCAGCGTGGCGATAAACCCAAGCATCGCGCCAGTCGTCGGCAGATACAGGTCACTGCGCGGCTCGTTGGGCTTTGCCTCCATGGCAAACCTGAGATTGTACTTCTGGCTAAGCGCATACTCGCAGAAAAAATTGATCGCGTCACGCATGCGCTTTACAGCATCAGCAGCACTCTTGCTGGCATCTGTCTCGGTGCCTTCGCGCCCGCCCCAGAAGACAAAGGTCTCGGCGCCCAGCTCCACGGCAATATCCATCGTCCGGATGACCTTCTGCATGGCGTAGGCGCGCACGCGGGCATCATTTGACGTAAACGCCCCATCCTTGAAAATAGGATCGCTGAACGTATTGGTGGTGGCCATCGGCATCTTCACGCCCGTCTCAGCCAAAGCCTTCCTGAAGCGCTCCACAATGGCGCGTTCCTCGGCCAGCGTGGCATCAATCGGCACCAGGTCATTGTCGTGGTAATTCACGCCGTACGCACCAACCTCGGCCAGCACATGCACAATATCCACCGGGTCTATTGGATCGCGGGTGGGCAGGCCAAACGGGTCACGCCCCACATTGCCGATCGTCCACAGCCCAAACGTAAAACGATGTTCCGGAAGCGGCTGAAAATCAGTCACAATGAATGTTCCTTTCAAATACAATTTTGCCCATGGCATGACAGTACTGCCCCAGTATAGCGCGCACGGCGCAAACAAGTAGTCAGTCACAGGGAAGAAAATATTTGCATTGTCGCAAAGCCTCGATATACTATTTTTATTAGAGAGCAATAATCTCAATCATGACATCGGTACCATCGCACCGCTCTCTACCTCAAAGCTTGGTCTCAGGCGAACTCCCTTCTGCGGGTCGTTCGAGGCATATTGAAAAAGTGGGTTTCTATTTAAGGAGTTTCTTGTATGCGTAAGATCGCTCGTGTTCTCGCAGCAGGACTGCTCGCTGCCGGCGCTGTGTCGGTAGGGGTCGGTGTAGCCGGTGCTCAGGACGACGCACTGACCTTTGCTATGGTCAGCCACGGCGGCGTGAGCAATCCGTTCTGGATTGTCGTTATCAAGGGTATGGAAGACGCCTGTACGCTGCTGGACGCTAACTGCCAGTGGCTGTCCGAGCCGGACTACGGCCTGGAACAGATGGCTGGCTACTGGGATGATGCCCTCGCCCTGAATCCGGCTGGCGTCGGCACCACCGTGCCCGATGCTGAAGTCATCCGCAGCGGTGTGGAACGTGCTGCCGAGCTCGACATCCCCGTCATCGTGTTTAACACGGCTGACCCGGGTGCTGGCACCGACTCCGCACTGCCCACGCTGTTTTACATCGGCGCGAACGAATTCACCGGTGGTATCAGCAACGCCCAGCGCGTATTCGCTGAAGCCGCAGCCGCTGGCACCAGCGTCACCCGTGGCGTCTGCACCATCCAGGAACAGGGCCACAGTGGCCTCGAAGCCCGCTGCGCCGGCGTGGAAAGCGTGTTTGATGAGATGGGCGTGCCGATTGACCGCCTGAACATCACCAACAACCCCGAAGAAACCGCTGGTATCCTGTCGGACTACTTCGCCGCCAACGCGGACACCAACGCCATCTTCATGCTTGGCCCCGCTCCGTCGTCCGGCCTGAACCTGTACCTGCAGGAAAGCGGCCGCGAAGCTGGCTCACTGTTCGCCACCAGCCACGACACATCGGCTGAAATCTATCAGATGATCCAGGACGGCTACCTGCTGCAGACCATCGACCAGCAGCCGTACCTCCAGGGCTTCCAGACCATCATGTGGCTGTACCTGAACAGCCAGTTTGAAATGGCCCCGGGTGGCGATATCTTCACCGGCCCCGGCGTGATTGACGGCAGCAACGTCGCCGCCATCATCGACCTGACCGCTGGTGGTTACCGCTAAACCCCAGGCGAGTATTCGCCCGGACTACTGTTAACACTGTGTGGGGGTGGTGCTGTCTTGGCCGCCCCCATACTGTTGGTGCCGCAAATGCCGCGCCGTGTGCTACTTAGACACCTTTACACAAAAAGGCGTACTTTATGGCAAACGCTTCTTCAAGCGCTGATATGCTGGCTTCTGGCCAGTATTCTCCCGAACGCAAACTTCTCCGAAACAGTAAATTTACGGCCACGATCATCCTGCTGGTCGTGACCGGCCTGCTAAGCTTGCTCTTTTCCGAGCAGATCCTCACCGGCTGGCTGGCCTTTGGCGAGCGTGCCAATATCAGCCGCAGGGAGCTGAACCTCATCGAGCTGCTGCTGGCGGCCGGTGGCATCGTGTGGGGGCTGCTGAGCCTGTACACGGCCTGGGGATTCCTGCGCCATCCGGCCACCCCTTCCATGGAAGACTATCTGGGCGGTCGGGTGTCGCTGCGTTCCCCCGGCGTCCTGTTTACCACTGCGCTGATTGGCCTGCTGTTTGCCGTGTCCATCTTCCTGATTGAGCAGGTGCTCACGGGATGGCTGCCCCTGGGCGAACGCGCCAACATCAGCCGGCGCGATATCAATACCATCGAGTGGGTCGTCGTCGGTTTAGGGGTGCTTGGCGCACTTCTCAATGGCCGCACCCTGATCTTCCTGCTCCGCCGTGACAGGCGCGCCTGGGCATGGGCACAATGGGTATCGCTCCTCACCGTGCTGCTTATGATGATGGCCCTGTTCTCCGGCGGGATCGACATCTACAGCGTTGTACCCCCCGGGGGCACCGCCCTCGACAATATTCCGGGTGTGCTGGAGCTGGTGGCCCTGCCGCTGATTCTGGTGCTCTCGGCCATCTCCACCTATCGCTATCTCACGCTGGCTGTCGATTTGAGTGCCGACCAGAGCATCCGCAATCGCCTGGCAAAGTCGCCTGGCGCAGGCGCGATCATCGGCCTCGCCGCGCTGCTGATCGGCTTCTCGCTGGCATCGTCGCTGTTTCTGGAGCCACGCGCCATCGCCAGCGCGCTCTCGACCAATGTGACCAATGGCATTGTTGCCATCGGCATCACGCTGCTCATGATCTCCGGCGAGTTTGACCTCTCGGTCGGCTCCATCTTCGGGGCCAGCGCGCTAATCTTCATCCTGGCCATGACTGAAGGCGTATTCGGCCTGCCCCCGATGAACGCCGTCATCGCCGCGCTGCTTTCGCTGGTCTTTGCCGGTTTCCTCGGATTTATCAACGGCGTGCTGCTGATACGAACAGGGATTCCGTCATTCATTGTGACCCTGGGCACCCTGCTGGCCTATCGCGCCATTCCGCTCGTGCTCATTCCTGAGGGCCGCATCATCCGCTATGCCGACTACGGCATTCCGGACCCCTTCATCGACTTTAGCCCCTTCCTGCTGATTGCCCTGCTCGTCATGGGCGGGCTGGCACTCGCTTACTATGCCATCCGGCAGCTTCCAACCATGTGGGGTGGCGTGCGCCGGCGCATTGTCACCTACCGCGAGACCACTGCTCCCTTCCGCGATGTGGCCATCGTGACGTCTGCGCTGTGGTCAGCCGTGGTTACGGCCGCGATTGCAGGTCTTGCGCTGTTCATCTTCAGCGGCATCGCCGACCTGTTAAGCCGCACGGATGAAATGCTGCGCATCAGCTTCTTCGACCTGGCCAACGGACGCATCGAATCACTGCCGATCTTCGGCCGCCTGACCGCTGATATCAACCTGCGCACGGGTGTGTTCTGGTGGTTCCTGCTGGTCATCGTCTTCCAGTTCATCCTGACGCAGATGCGTTACGGCGGCTTTACGTTCGCAGTCGGCGGCAATGCCGGCGCAGCGCGCGCGCAGGGTATCAGCGTTTCCCGCGTCAAAATTACCAACTTTATCATCTGCGCGGTGCTCTGCGGTGTCGCAGGCATCACCTTCGTCTCGCGCGTGGGGTCGGTCAATGCCAATCTCGGCGACGGCCTGGAGCTGGAAGTCATCGCTGCATCCGTCATCGGCGGCGTGCTCCTCACAGGTGGCTATGGCAGCATCGTTGGCGCGCTGCTCGGCGTGCTGATCTTCGGCCTGCTGCGCACGGGCCTGGTGCTGGTCGGCATGGACCCGCGCGTGTTCTTCGGCGTGCAGGGCATCATCATCATCGTCGCAGTGGTCATCAATACGGCTGTCCGCCGGGTGAGGACATAAAGAATGAACGACAAAGCGACCACACCACTGGTGGAAATGAAAGGTATCGTCAAACAATTTGGCACGGTGGAGGCCCTGCGCGGTGTCGATTTCAGGGTCGACCGGCAGGAAATCGTCGGCCTGCTGGGGGACAATGGCGCCGGCAAAAGCACGCTCATCAAGATTCTCACGGGCATGCATACCCCCACCCGCGGTCAGATTTATTTCGAAGGCAAACCAGTCTTCATCAATTCGCCGCACGATGCCCGCGACATTGGCATTGAGACGGTCTATCAGGACCTGGCGCTGGTGCCGCTGATGAGCATCGCCCGCAATTTCTGGCTGGGCCAGGAGCTCACGCGCGGGTTCGGCCCGTTCAAGACGCTCAATCACAAGGCGATGGCCGAGCAGGCCCGCGAGGCGCTGCTGGATATCGGTATTCGTATCCGCAACGCAGAGGAAGCTGTCGCCATGATGTCCGGCGGTGAGCGCCAGTCGATCGCAATCGGCCGCGCCGTCTACTTCGGCAAGAAGCTGCTCATCCTGGACGAGCCCACCTCGGCACTCTCCGTCAAGCAGACGGGCGAGGTGCTGAACTATACCCGTCGCGCCAAAGAACGCGGCATGTCAGTGATCTTCATCACCCACAATATCGCCCACGTGCATGAAGTCGCCGACCGCTTCACGATCATTCGCGGCGGGCGCAAAATCGGCGATTTTTACAAGCACGAAGTGACCGAGATGGAAGTGGCGCAGATGGTCATGTCTGGCGCAGTGCCCGACCGCCTGAAGCTGCCCGATGTCGTCGAGGAGTAGACTGTGGCACATGGCTGCATGTGCCCACCCTGTCTTTCGCAAGGAGTTTTAATGATGCGTTTGAAAATGATTGCCGCGGGCGCCCTGCTCGCCTTTGTCGCGGCGGGATGTGCCCCGGAGGGCCTGGACTACACGCCGACCGCCACGCCCACCAATACGCCAGAGCCAACCGCTACGCGCCCGCCCACCAGTACGCCCGCGCCAACCAATACGCCAAACGCGGACGGATCGATCACGGAGCTGGCGACAGAAGCGCCGGAACCAGAAGTCGTGGTCGCTGTCTCGGCCGAGCAGGCACTTGTCGATGCTGTGATTGCCTCCATGCCCAACCCGATCACAGCCGGCACCATCCAGTGGCGCCGCACCAATGATGCCGTCACCGGAAACGCTGTGACCAATCCCAATGTCGAAGGCGGCCATGCCGGGCGCGTGTTCTTCTCGGAGGCAGGCGGCGGCGCAGCAGAAGTGACAATTGCGGTCTTCACGACCGAAGAAGCGGCGCAGGCCTACTACGACAATCGCTCTGGCCAGCGCCAGCTTGAAGGCGGCAGCCCTGAAGATGGCTTCCCTGAACCGAATGTTTTCGGCGGTGGCACCTACGGTTCCCTTGGGCTGATGCGCCAGGGCAATGTCGTGCTCAATGTGTCGATTCCGCGCTTCTCCAGCACCACGCGCGGCAACCCGACCATGCCAATGGCACGCGAATTCCTTGAGCTGCTGGCCGCCGCACAAGGGTCTTAGAGCATAGAGTTGTCACTAACCAGGAGATGGGGCGGCGCGCGTGAAAACGGCCCGCCCCGTTTTATTTCAGGCGGGCTGCGTCTGGGTCAAGCGGCGTGTGGAGAAATCGCACCACAGCACCAGCGCAAATGCGCCGAGAGCCAAGCCCCCCACAATCAGGAAAGATCCCTGAATGCCGATCTGGTCCGCCAGCGAGCCTAACACCTGCGGGGTCACCAGGATCGCCAGGCCAGAAGCCAGTGACGTGCGCGCGCTTGCCCGGTCAGAGTTCACAGCACCCACGGTCGTCGTCTGCGCCAGCGTCAGCGGGAACAGATTGGCAATGCCAAGCCCCAGCATAAACAGGCCGATAAATGCAGGAACGGGCGAACGCGACAGATAAAATATCGGGAAACCGACCACAACCAGGCCGGCGGCCAGCGTCAGCAGGCGGCTGGGGGCAATGAACCGCGTGAGTAGTGTGCCCAGAAAGCGCCCGAACAGCATCGCAAACAGGAAGATGGTCATCGCGCTGGCGGCATCCACCCGCGTAAAGCCCACCACCCGTTCCAGATACTCCGCGCCCCAGAACAGCGTGCACCACTCGACCGCCACCACCAGCACTACCACCCACCAGTACGTCCAGAAGATACGCGGCAGCCGACCAGCCGGGCGCGGCGTCTCGGCAGTAGATTTTTTCACCTCGGGGATGGTCGTCCTGAACATGAAGGCCACCGTCAGCACCCACACGGCCACACCCACCAGCGCCGCCACGCGAAAACCCGTCCCCAGTACTTCAAACTGGCTCACCAGCAGCGGCGCCAGCATCGCGCTGCCGCTGGCCGCCACATTGGCTTCTGTCAGCGCCATGGCGCGGCGCGGGCCATGATGATCGCTCAGCGTGGACTGAATCATGACCAGCATATATGAGCCCAGCAGGCCCATAATCAGCGAGCCCAGAATGGTGACACCCGCGGCACGACCGGCGATCAGCAGCACGATGCCCACAGCCATACCCGTGCCACCGCCCCACCACAGCACGCGGCGCGTCAGCCTGCGCGCAGCCCTGTCAGCGGTCAGGCCGGCCAGGATCATGCCCAGTGCAAACGCGCTCAGGTGCAGCCCGCGTACCGTGTAGCTCATGTCCAGTTCGGCAGCCACAAACACCATGATCGGGCTGATGGCCGCCAGCATATACGAGAAATAGGCCAGCATGCCGTAGGCAAACCACGTGAATACATCGCGGGTGAATCGCACAACGCCGGTGGTCATTGTTGCTCCTGGTTGCATGTATCTTCTGTTACAACACGCTATCTTGAGGTCGGTTATGTGTTGAAAGGAGGAAAAACTGCTGGGTCAGCTCAGGCCGGATCCCCGTCCCTGGCGTCATCGAACGTCAGCCGCTCCAGATGGCTGCCATCCGCGCGCATGCGATACAGGTCTACATTGCCCTCACGCCACGACTCAAAGGTAATCGAAGTTCCATCGCTCGTCCACACTGGATTTACGTCCATTCCACTGTGATTGGTCAGGCGCTGCAGATTAGACCCATCGCGGTTCATCACCCAGATCTCGAAATTTCGTTCACGCCGGTCACTGGCAAACGCGATGCGCTGTCCGTCCGGTGACCAGGCCGGATCCAGATCGCGCACCCGCGTATTGGTCGTAATCTCGGTGCTGTTCGTCCCGTCCACGTCCATCGTAAAAATCGCCCAGTTGCCGCGTCGATAGCTGACATATGCGATCGAAAGCCCATCGGGCGACCAGACGGGTGACTGGTCGTCTACGGCGGCAGTCGTCAGCTGGCGCGTCTCGCCCGTCACCAGATCCAGCACATAAATATCCCAGTTACCCGCTGAATCGCCCACATAGGCCAACCTGCGGCCATCCGGCGACCAGGCAGGCTCTGTCTCACGAGCGTCACTGTCTGTCAGCCGCTGCACACCGCTGCCATTGGCCGCCATGCGATACAGCTCCAGGTTGCCATCCCGGTTCGACGCGAACGCCAGCCAGCGGCCATCGGCAGAATAGGCGGGCGTGCCATCCCACCCGGCCATACGCGTCAGATTAAAGCTCATGCGCCGAACGGGATCCGACACATACAGCTCGTCATCGCTGTCACGATTGGTGAAGAAGACCAGCGGCTTCAGGCCATCGGCGCGTGCCGCATTTGTCAGCCCCACTGCCAGCAGACATAACACCAGCATGACGAGGCCGGCCAGCAGTGCAAACCGGCCTCGCAGTCCAATCTTCAGCATCGATCCGACGCGATCAGCATGCACAGGTCAGGAAATCTCGCTCAGCCTGACCGGGCGCTTCTCGTCAAATGACTTGCGTGCTGCCATGCCGACGACGACCGCCTGCTTTCCGTCAAAGCCGCCGACGGGCACCTCGCCGCCCTCCTCCACAGCCGTGACGAAGTCTTTCATTTCGTTCACGTAGCTTTCTGAATACCGTTCGAGGAAGAAATTCAGCGGCAGGTCCCGGCGCACCGAAGCCGCAGTGCTGATGATTGCGCTGTTGGGGTAATTGTTCTCCGTTTGGATGCTGCCCTCAGAGCCAAACACTTCCACGCGCTGGTCATAGCCGTACACCGCTTTGCGGCTGTTGTCGATGCTGCCGATCACGCCATTGGCAAAGCGCAGCACGATCAGCGCGGTATCCACGTCACCGGCCTCCCCAATCGCGGGATCAACCATCACCGCTGCACTGGCATACACTTCCTCAATTTCGCTGCCAATCAGGTAGCGCGCCATATCAAAGTCGTGAATGGTCATGTCGACAAAAATACCGCCCGACACCTTCACATAGCTGATCGGCGGTGGGGCCGGGTCTCGGCTGATGATATGCAGGCGCTGTGGCGTGCCCACTTCACCGCGAATGACAGCATCGCGCACGCGCCGGAAATTCGGGTCAAAGCGCCGGTTGAAGCCGATTTGCAGCTTCACGCCGGCCTTCTCCACCGCCTCCAGCGCCCGGTCGATGCGACCGAGGTTCAGGTCAATCGGCTTCTCGCAGAAGATGTGCTTGCCCGCCTGCGCCGCCGCCGTGATGATATCGGTGTGCGTATCAGTCGCGGAGCAGATGACCACCGCATCCGCCTCGGGCAGGCCGATCAGGTCATGATAATCGGTCGCGACGCGTGGGATTTTCAGGCGCGTCGCGGTTTCCTGTGCGGCGGCCTGGTTGACATCCGCGATGCCAATCACGCTCGTGCCTGGAATACGATAGGCCAGATTTTCAGCGTGCAGCTTGCCGATACGCCCCGCGCCAATGACGACTACTTTCATAATCTCACTTCCTTCATGTCAGCATGTATAGGGCAGCACCCACACACGGGTGGCCGCTGGCAGCATGTCCGGCAGGATTTCCGCCGAGCGCACTGCAAAATAGTCCAGTTGTGACGCGTCAAACAGCGCCGTAAACTGATGCAACCAGTGAATCTTCTTTGGCAGATAGCGCAACGTGCGATAGTGCATGGGAATCACGATCTTCGGCTGTGTGCGTGTGATGACCGTCATCAGGTCATCCAGCTCAATCGTCGGATGCCCGCCTGTCAGCGCGAACAGCACGTCCACGCCGTCGAAGAAAGCAAGCTGGTCTTCAGTGAAAGCGTTGCCAATGTCCCCCATGTGGCCAAACGACACCCCATCCACCACAAAGCGATACATGCCATTCTGGTCAGGGTCGTGCTCGCGATGATTGAGGGCCTCCATCGCCTGAATCGCGCGGATTTCCACGCCTCTCGCCACCGTCTGGCCGGCCGACTGCGCCAGCGCCAGCGCATTCACCTCCACGGGCGATCCTGTGATCAGGTCTGCGCGACAGTGAAACGTGTCGTTATCCGACGAAACGATCACCACATCGGCGGCATCCGGCACCGGATCGTAGCCGGCTGTCTCCGGCGTATACGGATCGGTAATCACATGCACGCCACTGCTTCCTGTCACGCCCAGGCAGGCATGGCCATACCACTTGACGGTCGCCATCAGCGGCCTGCTTTCACACGCGGGATCACCCCTTCGCATACCATCGCCAGCAGCTCCGGATTCGGCGAGTCGATGATGTCGATCATGAAGTAATCGCAGTCCACATCCACAAACGCCAGCAATTGCTCGACCAGCTGATCGGGCGTGCCGATGAAAGCATTATCGCGCGTATAATTACGGGCAGCAGCGCGCGCCACGGCTTCCTGTTCGGTCGCGCCGACGCTCAGCCGGCCAAACCAGGTCTTGCGCAGCGAATGCCACTCGCGCCCCTGCGTCTCGCAGTGTTCGCGCAGGGTAACCAGCTTTTCCTTGAACGTTGTCAGGTTGGCGTCTGAGATATTCCACATGTCGGCGTATTTCACCGCCAGGCTCATGGTCTTGCGTCCGCCACCGCCCACCACAATCGGAATTTTCGGCGACGGTTTCGGCTCGCACCACGCGTCTGCCACGCTGTAGTGGCGGCCTTCATATGTCACCTTGCCTGGCTCGTTCCACAGACGGGTGAAGATTTCCAGCGTATCCTGAAGCTGCTCCAGCCGCACTTTCGGCTCCGGAAACGGATAGCCATACGCGCGGTATTCATCTTCCTTCCAGCCCGCCCCAATACCCATGATGAAGCGTCCGCCGCTCAGCGCATGCAGCGTCGAAGCCATTTTGGCTGTCAGCGCCGGATTCCGGTAATTCTGCCCCAGCACCATCGGGCCGATCTGCATCGTCGGAAACAGGGCCGCCACATAAGCCATCACGGTCCAGGCCTCAAAGGTGGGCGACTCGTGCCAGAAGAAATGATCGGTCATCCACATGCTGCTCATCGCGCCGCCCACGTAAGGCATCGCGGACGTTATGTCGTCTATAAACCGTTCGTTCTGGCCAGCGGGCGGGCCAAACAGCAGCGACAAGCCAAAGTCCACAGTCATCGTGATTCTCCCTGTCCGGTCAGTGCAGGCGCAGCAGCCTCTTTTTTAAGTCGGCTGTTGATCAGGTCACGGCCCAGGAATCCCAGCGCCGCCAGGATCAGCCCCGCGCCAAAATAGATGAGCATGCTGTCGCGTGCATTCAGCATCTCGCGCAGGCTCATATCCGCCGCCATCAGGCTTTGCGCCTCATTGATGGTCTGGGGGTCGATCGTCTGATTCTGCGTCTGAATCTGATAGGCGACGTTCTGGCCAATCTGGTAACTCAGCGAGACATACTGGACCACCGCGAAGATCACGAGCAGGATTCCCGCGATGAACATCATCAGCAAAAGCGTGCGAAACCACTCTTTTTGAAACAATCGGGTCATTTGGGCGTCTCAATGAACAGGCCGACAATGCATATTTCGGCTCAATTGTACACTTGCTTTGGTTTTTGCCCTACATGCCTTAACTTTTCACTGATAACATACTGTCCATCAAATATAACGAAGATATGCAGGTGACCTGTGACACAGACCAGAAACGATATTCGCAACATCGCGATTATCGCGCACGTTGACCACGGCAAGACAACTCTCGTGGACGGCATGCTCAAGCAGACCAAGGTATTCCGCAATAACGAGACCGCCGGCGAGCGCATCCTAGACTCTAACGATCTTGAGCGCGAACGCGGCATCACCATCCTCGCCAAGAACACTGCTGTGACCTATGGCGATGTGAAGATCAACATCGTCGACACCCCCGGCCACGCCGACTTCGGTGGTGAAGTGGAGCGCGTCCTCAACATGGTGGACGGCGCCCTGCTTCTCATTGACGCGGTGGAAGGCCCCATGCCGCAGACACGCTTCGTGCTGCGCAAGGCGCTGGCCCTCGGCCTGCGCGTCATCCTCGTGGTGAACAAGGTCGACCGCGCCCATGCCCGCCCGGTGGAAGCCCTGAACGAAGCTTTCGACCTGTTCATTGAGCTGGGCGCCAGCGACGAACAGGCCGAGTTCCCGGTGGTCTACGCCGTTGGCATCGATGGCCGCGCAGGCTACGAATACGACAAGCTGGCAGAAAATCTCGCGCCGTTGTTCGAGACCATCATCAAGGAAGTCCCGCCGCCGAAAGTCGAGCTGGACGCGCCCCTGTCGCTGCTGGTCACATCGATCGAGTACGATCGCTATAAGGGCCAGCTTGGCATCGGCCGTATCCTCAGCGGCGACATGAAAAAGGGCATGACTGCCCTGCGCATCACCCCAGGCGGCGAACAGGTCAAGAGCACCATCGACTACCTGTTCACCTTCTGGAACCTGTCGAAGGTAGAAGAGACCGCAGTTGCAGCCGGCGATATCGTGGCCTTTGGCGGCTTTTCCGAGCTGGGCATCAGCGATACCATCACCGACCCGCTGAACCCGCGCACACTGGAACCGATTCATGTCGACCAGCCAACCGTGCGTATGACCTTCGGCGTCAATACGTCCCCGCTGGGTGGCCGTGAAGGCAAGACCGGCTGGGGCACGTCGCGCCGACTGCGTGAGCGCCTGTTCAATGAAACCCGCAGCAACCTTGCGCTGCGCGTCGAGGATGGCGATTCACCCGAAAAGTTCATCGTCAGCGGCCGTGGCGAGCTGCATCTGGGTATCCTGATCGAAACCATGCGCCGTGAAGGCTATGAATTCGAAATCAGCAAGCCGGAAGTGATCTTCACGCGCGACGAAGTAACCGGTGAACTCATGGAACCGGTGGAAGAAGTGCATATCGAAGTGGCCGACAACCTGACCGGCACGGTCATCGAGATGCTCGGCTCGCGCCGTGGCATCATGCAGGACATGAAGAGCGAGAACGGCACGACGTTCCTGCGCTTCATCGTCCCCACGCGCGGCCTGCTCGGCTTCCGCAGCAAGTTCCTGACGGCCACCAGCGGTATGGGCCAGATGCATTCGATCTTCGGTGGCTACGAGCCAATGGCGGGGGCGATTCCGGGCCGCCAGTTTGGCAGCCTGGTCGCCTACGAATCGGGCAAGTCCACCCCCTACGCCATGCTCGACATGAATCAGCGCGGCACCTTCTTCATCGAGCCCGGCGCCGAAGTCTATGAAGGCATGGTCGTAGGCGAACACATCCGCGCCGATGACCTGGCCGTCAATGTGTGCAAGACCAAGACGCTTAGCGCCGTGCATACCAAGACCTACTTCATGGAAGAGCGCATGCGTGGCGTGCGCAATATGTCTCTGGATGACTTCATGGAGTTCATTGCTGAAGACGAGCTGCTGGAGGTTACCCCCATCAGCCTGCGCCCGCGCAAAAAGACGCTCAACAACGAGCTGCGCATGCGCGAAGTCAAGCGCCGTGAAAAGATGATGGAAAACGCAGAGTAATCTGCCCTTCCCCAATACCAAAAAAGGCCGCCTCTCGTGATTATTAGAGATGCGGCCTTTTTATTTGTTATTTGGGCATACAATGGCAGTTGACGAGGCATAGCAATCTGAAAGGCGAACGCCCGATGGCCTCCAACGACTACCACTTTATCACCCGTTGGCGATTCCCGGCGACTGCCCAGGAAATCGTGTCCATCATCAGCGATGCCAATGACCTGCCCCGCTGGTGGCCCTCCGTCTATCTCGATGTCCAGACGCTCGATCCGGGAGATGCGTCCGGCCTGGGCAAACGCGTCTCGCTGTATACCAAAGGCTGGCTGCCCTACACCCTGCGCTGGAGCTTTCGCGTGACGGAAGTCAGTGCTCACAGCTTCACGCTGGTCGCAGAAGGTGACTTTGTCGGACGCGGCATCTGGACATTCACTCAGGATGGCGATCAGGTGAACATCGTCTACGACTGGAAGATCGAGGCCAATAAGCCGCTGCTGCGGATATTCTCTTTTGCCCTGAAACCGCTGTTCTCGATGAACCACCATTGGGCCATGCGCCAGGGAGAAATCAGCCTTGCACGCGAGCTGACCCGACGGCGGGGAGAGGCCAATCTTCCCCCACCATCAGGCACGCCGACAAAGCTGCTTTCCTGGCTAGGACATGTGCTGCGGCATGGCACCGACTGACCAGGTGTCTGTCAGGCGGGTGTGAGGCTGGCCTCGCGGCGGCGGATGCGCACCGGCATCGACTGCGGCGCCATCGTGAAGTTATAGTCCACCTGCTGGGCCGTCGGGCTCAGCGGCTCGATCTCGAAACGCTCAAACAGGCGCGCCAGCAGCAGCGTTCCTTCGGTCACAGCAAACTGTTCGCCGAGGCACACGCGCGGCCCCATGCCAAACGGCAGGTAGGCGAAGCGGTGCTTGGCCCCGCCGAACTTGTCTTCCCAGCGTTCCGGCATAAACTTCTCGGGCTGGTCCCACCAGCGCGCGTCATGATGAATATGCACGACCGGAATCATGATTGTGGTTTTGGCCGGTATACGATATCCGCCCAGCACATCCTCCGCGATTGATTCACGCGGGATGGCCCACGCGACCGGCTTCTGGCGCATTGTCTCATTGAACACCCAGCGCGCATAATGCAGGTCATTATAGTTCTCGTAGCCCACACGGCCTGTGCTCAGCACTTCGCGTGACTCGCGCACCAGCCGCTCGGTCACAGCAGGGTGGTGCGACAGCAGATGCGTCGCCCACAGCAGCGATCCACTGGTGGTGTCATAACCACCCAGAATCAGCGTCTTGACCTCGTCGAGCAGCGATTCATCGCTCAGCCGCGCACCCGTCTCATCATCATGGGCCGCCAGCAGCATGCCCATCATGTCGTCGCCCTGCTGGCCGCTCTCTCGGCGATCGCGGATGATGCCCGTGACGACCTCACCCAGATACTTCAGCGCATCGTCAATTTTGCGATCCAGCGGCAGGCGGACGCTGCGCGGCACAATGTAACCGATCTTGTTTCGGCGGGCAGTACCGCGCATGGCGATATCAAAGGCCTCGCCAATTTTGTTCATCTGGGCCTCGTCCATGCCCATGCTGAAAATTGCGCGCAGGAACACCGAGATCGTGATGCGCTTGACTGCGTTGGCCAGATCGATCACACCCTCACTGGACTCGCGTTCCAGCTTGTCCATCTGCTCGACAATCGTCTCGTCCAGCAGCTCCATAATCCGGCCCAGGTATTTGCGGTGGAAGTACGGCTGCATCATGCGCCGTTCCAGCAGCCACTCCTGCCCCTCCAGCATAAACAGCCCACGCGGCGTCACACGGCCAATTTGGCCGGCAGCCATTTCACCATGGACGTAATTATGGTGGTTGTCGCGCAGGATGTATTCCAGCATCTCCGGATGCGACACGACCATCATCGTTGTTCCGGCGATATTGAGGCGGACCACATCACCAAACGACGGTGCGGTTTCAAGCAGCATCTTGGGGAAATTGGCGATCATCTGCGGAAGGCTGCCGACAAGCGGCAAACCGGGGACCAGCGGTGCTTCCTGAATCGTTGTGGACACGGCTTATGGACCATCACTTTCAACTACGCTTACGAGAGATAGTGTCAGTATAGCGCGGGTTTGCAATATATCAGGTGAAGGCTCATCAGGCATTCAGCCGAAAAACAAAACGCGCCGCAGAGATAATTCTTCTGCGACGCGTATCCTGCTTGTGCTCCGTACGGGATTCGAACCCGTGTTTCGGCCTTGAGAGGGCCACGTCCTGGGCCCCTAGACGAACAGAGCAGGCCACGACAGAAATTTTAGTGGCACACACGATGGTGTGCAAGATGGAATTTGCGCGCCCAGAGGGATTCGAACCCCCGACCGCTGGTTCCGAAGACCAGTGCTCTATCCGCTGCGCTATGGGCGCCCATCCATCAGCAACATTCTAGCGTGAATCGCTCACGGGAGAAAGTGGCAAATCGCTAATCGTAATTGCGTTCCTTCAGCCGCTGGCGAATCTCGCGGTCACTGTCGCGCTTGGCCATATCAGCGCGCTTGTCATACAGCTTCTTGCCTTTCGCCAGCGCAATCTGCACTTTCGCCTTGCCGCGCTCCAGGAAAATCATCGTCGGCACGCAGGTATAACCGCGCTCACGAATCTTTGCCCCGATCTGACGGATTTCGCGCTTGTGCAGCAGCAGCTTGCGGGCACGGTCCGGGTTAAATGCGCCATAGGTGCCAGACTGCTCATAGGGCGAAATATGCACCCCCATCAGCCACATCTCGCCGTCGCGCTCTTCCACGAACCCGTCCTGGAAATTCACACGGTTCTGCCGAATTGACTTGATTTCTGCACCCGTCAGCACCAGCCCCGCATCAAACGTCTCCTCCAGCGAAAAATTAAAGCTCGCTTTGCGGTTCCGGGCGACGATCTTTCTTCCACTTTCTGCCATGTTTCCTTAACTACCTGTCCCATTCAGAAGCGTGTCCAGCTGACGAATCGCTTCACCAAGTTCCACATCGCGCCCTTCAGCATTCGGGATCATATCGATATCGGGCGTCAGCCCTGCCTGATCCAGCGGTTGCCGTGCGGGCGTAAACCACTCTGAAGACGTCACATGCAGCGATGAGCCATCACTCAGCGGAAAAATCTGCTGCACCGTCCCCTTGCCATAGGTCCGCTGGCCGATCATGATCGCACGGTCATTGTCGACCAGTGCGCCCGCCACCAGCTCTGCCCCGCTGGCTGTGCCCCCGTTCACCAGAATCACCAGCGGCAGATCGCTGCCGGGCCCGCCAGGGCTGCTCTCGAACGTCTGCTCGCCACGTGGCGTACGCTGATACACGATCACGCCGCTGTCCAGAAAGGCATCCGCCACTTCAATCGACTCGGTCAGCAGGCCGCCGGCATTATTGCGCATGTCCAGCACCAGCGCCTGTGCCCCGCTTGCGCGCAGCTCTGTCAGCGCCTGTTCCAGTTCGTCTGGCGTGCGATTGGTGAAGCGCATGATCTGCATATAGCCCAGGCGGGCATCCTCCGGCAGCATGCGCCACACCAGCGAAGGCACATTGACCGGCGCAAAGGGCACGAACGCAGAGAATTCCGCTCCATCTGCCGCCCGAAGCACCGTCAGCGTGACGCCATTTCCGTCGCGCACTTCGCCGCGCAGCATCTGGTCCAGCACGTCTGCCTGCATCGAGGTATCCACGGTCATCTCGTTGACGGCAATCAGACGATCCCCATCCTCAATGCCCGCGGCAGCAGCCGAGCTGTCCGCAAACGGATACAACAGCAATTCCCCGTTCTCCGTGCGCCGGATCTGCACGCCCACACCACCATATGTCCCTGCCAGCACGTCAGACTCACTCTGTGCCACCGGCGGATCGATGAAGAAGGTGAACGGGTCATTCAGCGTGCCCAGCATCCCGCGCACCGCGCCATACTGCCGCACCTGATAGTCTGGCTGCGGGCGCACGAAATGGTCATCCACCAGCGCCTGCACTTCGTCCAGCAGGGCGTAATCCTGCCCCTGCGCGCTGGCAGCACCCGTCAGCAGGCCGCGCACAGACAGCGCGTCACGCGTGAAAAACCCGGCAGCAAAGACCAGTGCCAGCACCACGCCAGACAGCAATCCCGTAACGACGGCGCGCACTATCATCCTGGATCTGGAATTCATACAGAAAGCTCAATTCTGCTCTTAGTCAGCGATCAGAATAATCAGAGTAACATATAGTGTAGCATCGTCAACACGCGCATGGAATGGGAGCGCGCATGACAACCGAGAACGCACCACTCGTCCTGATTGTGGACGACGAAGTCAACACGACTATCATGATGGAGCATGTCTTCACGCGAGAAGGCTTTCGTGTGGCCCGTGTCAATAACGGCCCAGACGCGCTGAACTATGCCAACATTCACACCCCGGACCTGATCCTGCTCGACATCCTCATGCCGGGCATGAACGGGTTTGAAGTGTTGAAGACGCTGAAAGACAATTCACGCACCGTCGCCATCCCCATCATCCTCATCACGGCCAATGCCCGCACGCCGGAAGACGTCGCCAAGGGACTCGGCCTGGGTGCCGATGACTACGTCTACAAGCCTTTCGCGCCGCAGGAACTGATCGCGCGCGCCCAGAGCAAGATTCGCGGCCGCAAACTGGAGGAGGCGCTGGAGCGCCGCTCGCGCGAGCTGGAAGTCATGCTCAATGCGACCGAAGTGCTCAATCAGCATCTGGCCATCCCTGAGCTGCTCGACCTGGCGCCCAGCCTGTTTCTTGACCTGCTGCCTGGTGACTGCGCCGCAATTGTGCTCTATAAAGGCGATCCCAGCGAGGTCTCGCGCACGTATTTCCGCACCGCCATCAGCAATCGCAGCTACGAGCCAGACCTGATCCACGACATCCTGAGCGCGAGCTTTCACGGTGAAATGCGCGCCTGGTCCTCTTCCGATACGCGCCTCCTCAACTGCTGTGAATGCGGCATCGTGGCCGAGCTGCGCCACGGGAATGAGTCAATTGGCCGCATCGCCGTCATTGGCGACAACATCACTTTCAGCCCGTATCATCTGCAATTATGCGGCGGCATCCTGCGTCAGCTCAGCCTGGCGCTGCACAATGCCCAGCTTTACCAGCAGCAGATCAACTATGCATCACTGCTGGAGACGATGGTAGCCGAGCGCACCGAGGCGCTGGAATCTGCGCAGAAGATGCTGCTGCGCTCTGAAAAGCTGGCCTCTATCGGGCATCTGGCCGCCAGCATCGCCCATGAAATCAACAACCCCCTCATGCCGATCCGCACGCTGCTGGAAGGCATTGTGGAAGACATGGAAGACCGACGGGTCGAGTATGACCGAGAATCGGTCGAGATCATCCAGACCAGCATCGAGCGCATCCGCCGTATTGTGTCGCGCCTGCTGGAATTCTCGCGCGACAAAGACACTGAACTCAGCCTGATCGATGTCAACGAAGTACTGGAAGCGGTCATTTCGCTGAACAATAAATTCTTCCAGCACGAACGCATCGACATCGTCAGGGACTTTAGGGCGACAGCGCCCATGCATGGCAGCAAAGACCAGATCGAACAGGTCTTCATGAACATGTTCCTCAACGCACAAGCGGCCATGCCACGAGGGGGCACCCTCACGCTAAGGACCTATGAGAAGAATGATGCCATCTACATCGAAGTGGCCGACAGCGGCCTGGGTATCGCGCCGGAAAGCCTGTCCAGGCTGTTCGACCCATTCTACAGCACCAAGCCCAACGGGACGGGACTCGGCCTGTTCGTCTGCCACGGCATCATTGAGGCCCACAACGGCACCATTGATGTCGCCAGCAAGCCCGGAAAGGGCAGCACGTTCACCATCAAGCTGCCGGTCTTCAAGTCCATCACCGTGACAAGCCAGACAAAAAACGGGTGACTCATCCCTGAGTCACCCGTTTCACCGGCTTTACATTGGGTCTTTCAGCTACGTTGAACCCCCAGGCTATTGTGACAACCAGAAGGCCGCGAATTGTTCCTGGGTCAGCTCCCCACGGATGAAAGCCTCCGCGTCTGCACGCGAGGAAACAATGACGCGCAGCACCTGACTGCTGTCCGTGCAGCTCACGATGCGCGTAGAAATAGCGGTCACGTCAGCGGGCATGACCGGCGTCGCGCTGGCCAGTGCGACCATCGAGGTCAGCAGCACATTACGCAGTTCCACGCCTTCCGCAGAGCAGACCGAGACCTGATAGGCATTTCCAGCAGATGTCTGCGCGCCAGCCACAGTGAAATCAGCCAGCCCTGCCCCGGCCAGCGTCGACTGCACGGCCTCCAGCGGATTCTCGGCGGACAGTGTCGTCACGGTCGGCAGCGGCTCTACGACCACCGCCAGCGTCGCATCGGTCTCGACGATCTGCTCAGCGGTCGGTTCAATCATCTGCTCAACGGTCGGGGCCACCTGCGCATCAGCAGTGGGATCCATCACTGGTGCCGCGTCCGTGGCGACCACCTCAACCTGAACCGTCGGCTCTTCAGGCACGACAGCATCGGTCACCACGGCTTCCGGCTCGTTCGTCGGATCGACCGGCAGCACGACCTGTTCTTCAGGCGTCGTTTCGGCGATAACTTCAGTCGTCGGAGTAGCAGTCGGCGCGTCTGTCGCGCTGGCGACCTGCGTTCCGTCCTCGCTCGGGCGCATCAGCAGCAGCACCACAATCACGAGTGCGACAATGGCCACGACAGCCGCAATCCACCACGGGAACCGCGACCGTTGTGGCGTCGGCTCAGGGTAAGCAGCAGCCGACGGCACCACAGGGCGTGCCGAAGGTGTCTCGCTCAGGAATTCCGGTTCTTCATCAATGACAGAGGCAGCATCGACTTCAGGGACTTCAGGCAAATCGGGCGCAGCAGGCACGACATCCGGGTTCTCGATCTCAAGCTGACGCATCAGCTCTGCGGCTTCTGGATAGTTCGGGTCAATCCGCAGCACATTCCCCAGCGCACGGCGCGCCTCGACGGGGGACGTGACGGCATGTGAGTAAATCCACCAGGCATCAGCATCATCCGGATACTGGCGAAGCAGCGGTTCCAGCAGCTCCAGCGCCGCGGCGTCCTGGTTCGACTCCAACAGCTCAAAAGCTTTCTGTAACGCTTCTGTCCTTGATGCGCTCATTCGGGCTTCCCCTCAGTGGTGAATATTCAAACGCTTCTCGCGTACCTGCAAGTCTACATCAGTGTAAACGACTTAGGCAAAAAAAAGACCTGTAATCAAAAGATCACAGGTCTGTGTGTCTCGGAGAGGACTCGAACCTCCACGCCTTGCGGCATACACACCTCAAGCGTACGCGTCTGCCAATTCCGCCACCGAGACGAATGCGTGGTATTATACCCGTGCGCTATATGCTGTCAATGCTGTATACATGTCCACAACCTTTACTGACATCAACCTCTGCTGACCAAAGGATGAGAGAGATGATGCGTATCGCACTTGATGCGATGGGAAGCGATACCTGCCCGGTGCCCGATGTGGCAGGGGCAGTGCTGGCTGCACGCGAATATAAAGATACGATTATCCTGGTGGGCGACGAGCCCCGGATACGCGCCGAGCTGGCCAAACACGAGACCAGCGGCCTGTCGCTGGAAGTCGTGCATGCTTCCGAAGCAGTCACCATGGAAGACAAAGCGAGCACCGTAGGCAAGCTCAAGCCAGAGTCCTCGATGCATGTCGGGATGAACCTCGTCAAGAATACGCAGGCTGACGCTTTCGTCACCGCAGGCAACACAGGCGCGGCGCTGTCCATCGCCACACTGTACACCCTCAAGCGTATCAAGGGCGTGAAGCGCCCCTCGCTGAGCACCGTAATTACCTTAAATGGCCACAGCATCATCTGCGCGGATGTCGGCGCGAACGCGGACTGCAAGCCGGACTGGATGCTTCAGTTTGCCATCATGAGCAGCGCCTACGCGCGTTTCGCCTTCAAAATCGATAATCCGCGCGTTGCCCTGCTGGCAAACGGTGAGGAAGAAAGCAAAGGCAACGAGCTGATTCGTGAATCAGCCCACCTGATAGAAGCCTCAGACCTGAATTTCGTCGGCAATGTCGAGCCCAAGGACCTGTTCAAAGGCAGCGTGGACGTCGTGGTGGCGGACGGCTTCGTGGGCAATATCCTCATCAAGACGATGGAGGCCTCCACCAGCACACTGGTGCAGGTCATACGCCAGGAAATGATGGCCGATCTCCCGTCGAAGCTGGGGGGGCTGCTGGCAAAACCGGCTTTCCGCCGCGTGCGCAAAGCAATTGATCCCTTTGAAATCGGCGGCGCGCCTCTTTTGGGAGTGGACGGTGTTGTTATTATCGGACACGGCAGATCCAACGCCAACGCGATCAAAAACGCGATTCGCCAGGCGAGAACTGCGGTTCAGGGCAACCTGATTGCTGCCATCCGCGAGGGTGTAAGCAGCACCGCGGCGGCCGCGTCTGAAGAACTGTAAGCCGGACACACTTGGGAAGGGAGAGGCGGCACACATGTGCCGTCGCAGGGATAATGTATGGAACTATTACGGCATGGTCGTCCGCGCGTAGTCATTACGGGCATGGGAGCGGTCACCGCTCTGGGGAATGCAAAAGAACTCTGGGATGGCCTGGTCGCAGGCAAGTCGGGTATCCGCCATGTTGAAACCATTCCGATCGAACACGTCCCCGTGAAATATGGCGGCGAAGTCCGTGGATTTGACCCGCTGAAATACATTGATCACAAAGAAGCCCGGCGCATGGGGCGCGTCAGCCAGTTTGCTGTCGCTGCTGCCACCGAGGCCGTGGCTGATGCGGGCCTCTCGCCTGCCCAGATCGAAGAAGAAGGCGAACGCTGCGGCACCGTCATCGGCACCGCGCTGGGCCCGCACGAAATGGCCGAAGGCGCCACCTTCAAATACAAGACCGGGGGATTCCGCCGCCCGAACCCGATGGGTCTAATTCAGTCGCTGCCGAATATGCCCTCGCATTACGTCAGCCGCTTTATGCGCACATTTGGCCCGCTCAACTCGCCGGTGAACGCCTGCGCGTCGGGCACGCAGTCGGTCGGTGAAGCCGCTGACTACATCCGTAACGGCCGCGCTGACCTGATCCTCGCTGGTGGCATGGAAGCGATCTTCCAGGATTACACGCTGGCTGGTTTCGAGGCGATGGATGCGCTCGTCACGGGGCACGAAGACAGCCCGGAAACCGCCAGCCGTCCGTTTGACAAAAATCGCTCGGGCTTTGTCCTCAGCGAAGGCGGCGCAATCTTCGTACTCGAAAGCCTGCAGCACGCGCTCAAGCGCGGCGCCCGCATCTATGCCGAAGTGCTGGGCCATGCCTCTGCCTCGGATGCCTATCACGTGGCGGCGCTCGACCCCGAAGGCAAAGGCGCCTTCCGCTCGATGAAGTGGGCCGTGGCTGATGCCAAGCTGGAGCTGGACGAAATCGGCTACATCAATGCGCACGGGTCATCGACACCCACCAACGACATCATGGAGACGCTGGCCATCAAGCGACTGTTTGGCGAGCAGGCCTATAATATTCCGGTCAGCTCCACCAAGTCGATGATGGGACACGCGCTGGGCGGCTCTGGCGCTATCGAGCTGATTGCCTGCGTGCGCTCACTGGTCGATCAGGTGCTGCACCCGACCATCAACTACGACACCCCGGATCCGGACTGCGACCTGGACTATGTGCCCAATGTCGCGCGCGCCGTGAAGGGTCTGCGTTATGTGCTCTCGAACAGCTTTGGTCTGGGCGGGCAAAACGCGTCCATCGTTGTGGGTGCCGTCTAGGACAAAGATTCCCGCTTAGCCCTATCGTGACGGGGAACCTGATGCAGGTTCCCCGTCGTGTTTTCCCTCAGGTTCAGCCGCCCACTGCGTTTTCGGCTATAATACTGCGTGTATGCCAACAGTGGAGCATCATGCGTTTATGCGTTCATCCGAACTACTGCCCGAGGTTGATCTGCTGCTGATTCGTGGCGATGCCAAGCGCGCTGAAGTCGTCCTGGCGCGGTTGCTGCGCATAGAGACCGATCCGCGCATGCTGGGCGCCGGATACATGCTCCGGGCCAGGGCACGCCTGGTCTCGACAAGAATTGACAGCGCCCTGGAAGACCTGCGCATGGCCGTGGAGCAGGATGCCTCGCTCAACGGGCAGCCTGAATACCTTGAGCTGCTGGGCGACTGTTATCTGGCGCGTTATGAGCTGGTTCAGATGGGCTTTGCCGATCGCGCCGACACAGCCGCCGCCCTCGAAACCTACGAGCGCATTGAAGCGGAATTTCCCGATTATGAAAATCTGGGCTGGGTGCAGTATCAGCATGCCCGTCTGCTGATGACGCAGAATCGCCCGGCGGATGCGCTGCACCTGCTGGAGCTGTCGCTGCTCAGCCCAGCCCTGGCCGTGAATCACACCTCGTACTGCTATGAACGCCTGGGTTTTCTGCATTTCTACGAAAACCGCGACCTGGGGCGTGCGCTCGGCTTTCTCAACAAAGCCATCGACACCTACCCCACGGGCGAACCGCGTATGTGGCTGGCACAGGTGTACACCCTGCGCGGGCGTGTGCTGCGCGATATGATGAACCTGTCGGCCGCGCTTTCATCGGCCGAGATGGCCGTCAGCATCGCGTCACAGCAGTCTGCTCAGAATCGGCTCAGCCTGGCGGATGCCGCGTTCTCCGCCGCGGAAATTGCCGCCCAGATTACCGGCCGCGAACGCGACGTGATCGGCTATGTGCAGCAGTTCACCCAGGCCAGCGTCAAGCCGACCGGTATCGACGTCACCTGGTCGCGCGCGCACGAAATGCTCGGTGACGCCTACTGGCGTAACGGACAGGGGCAGCCCGCGTTGGCCGCTTATCTGGCGGCTCTGCAATACAACCCCTACCACCCGTGGGAACTTTCGCTGTATTATCGCGTGGCCCGCTGTTATTATGCTCAGCATGACTACGCGAAAGCGATTGCCGCGGTGGAGCGCATGCTGGCCACCGCTGAAAAAGATGGCGAGATCATCAGCGATTACCGCGTCTATCACCTCGCGGCGAATGCCTATTACGCGCACCGGAACTATGCCATGGCAGCGCAGATGTACCAATCCGCCATCTCGCTCGCGCCTCAGGAAACGACCGCTGTCAGCGAGATGATCCAGTTCCTGCAAATGGCCAGGGCGCACGTGGCAAACAGCTGAACAACACCGTATCGTGAAGCAGAATGGTTTAACTGAAATTATGACTCAGGAAGTGATCGTTGTAGGGGGTGGGCTGGCTGGCACTGAGGCTGCCTGGCAGCTGGCCGAGCGTGGTTTTCAGGTCCGTCTGTACGAAATGCGGCCGCGCCGCACCACAGGCGCGCATGTCAGCGACCGCCTCGGCGAACTGGTGTGCAGCAATTCGTTTGGGTCGAAGCTGCCAGACCGCGCCTCCGGCGTGCTGAAAAACGAGCTGGACACGCTGGGATCGCTGCTGCTGCGCGTGGCCGAAGAATCAGCCCTGCCCGCCGGCGGCGCGCTGGCAGTGGACCGCGAGGCCTTCGCTGCACACGTGACCCGCGCCATGGACGAGCATCCAAACATCACGGTTGTGCGCGAGGAACTGACGAAAATTCCTGATGCCCCGTGTGTGATCGCCACCGGCCCGCTGACCTCCGAGGCGATGGCAGGCGAAATTGCCGCGCTGTCTGGCGAACAATACCTGTATTTCTATGACGCCATCGCGCCCATTGTGACCAGCGAAAGCATCAACATGGACATCGCCTTTCGCGCCAGTCGTTACGAACGGGGCGACGAGGCCGAGGGTGACTATATCAACTGCCCCATGAACCGCGAGGAATATGAGGCCTTCGTCGACGCGCTGCTCTCGGCCGAGACCGCTGAACTGCGCGACTTCGAGAAGGAAGACAAGCAGTTCTTCGAAGGCTGCCTGCCTGTAGAGCAGATCGCCCGGCGTGGACGCGAGTCGCTCGCCTTCGGGCCGATGCGCCCGGTCGGCCTGCGTGACCCGCGCACGGGCAAACGCCCGCACGCCGTCGTGCAGCTGCGCCAGGACAACCTGATCGGTACGCTGTACAACCTGGTCGGCTTCCAGACCAACCTGAAATGGGGCGTCCAGGAGACGGTGCTGCGCATGATTCCTGGCCTGGAGAATGCCGAATTCATCCGCATGGGCCAGATGCACCGCAACACGTTCATCAACTCCCCTGCCCTGCTGCACCCGACGATGCAGTTCCGCACGCGCGAGACGCTGTATTTCGGCGGGCAGATTACGGGCGTGGAAGGTTACATGGGCAACGTCGCCACCGGCCTGCTGGCAGGCATCAATCTGGCGCAGATGCTGGCCGGAAAGCCGCAGTTCACGCCGCCCATCGACACGATGTTGGGCAGCATGGTCCATTACGTCACGCATGCCGACAGCAAGGACTTTCAGCCGATGAAGGCAAATTTCGGCATCATGCCCGAGCTTGCCACGCCCATTAAAGACAAGCGTCTGCGCTATGCGGAATACGCGCGCCGCGCCAATGACAGCCTGCACGCCGCCCTTGCGGCCAGCACTCTGGGGGAAATCCGTCTTGCCAGCACTCGCTAATCGTCTGCACACACTGCCGGCCTACCCATTCGCCGTCATCAGCCAGCGCGTCGCACAGCTCAACGCGGCCGGCCTGGATGTCATCAATCTGGACGTGGGCAGCCCGGACATGCCGCCGCCCGTCCACGCCATCGAAACGCTGGCGTCTTCCGCCGCAGCTTCGGGCAAGCATGGCTATTCCGGCTATCGCGGGACTGCGAACTTTCGCGCTGCCGTGGCCGATTATTATGCCAACCGCTTCGGCATCACCATCGACCCGAATACCCAGGTGCTGCCGCTGCTGGGCAGCAAGGAAGGCATTGTCAACCTCAGCCTGGCGTATATCGATGATGGGGATGTTGCGCTGGTGCCCGGCATCGGCTATCCGGCGTATGCCATGGGCGCGCTGATGGCTGGCGGGCAGCCGCATTATATTCCGGTGACTGAGGAAGCGGGCTTTCTGCCCGATCTTGACGCGCTGGAAGCCCGCGGGCTTCCAGCAAACAGCAAGCTGCTGTGGGTCAACTATCCCAATAATCCCACCGGCGCAGTCGCCTCGTTTGCTTTCTACGAGCGCGCCGTGCAGTTCTGCAAACGTCATAATCTGCTGCTGGCCTCGGATAATCCGTATGTCGATGTGACCTATGACGGCTATATCGCCCACAGCGCGCTGGAAGCACCCGACGCCCTGGAACATGCCATCGAGTTCATCTCGTTCTCGAAGACGTATAACATGGCGGGCTGGCGGCTGGGCGCGGCAGTCGGCAGTGCAGAGGCAATCAGCGCGCTGCTCCAGGTCAAAAGCAACATGGACAGCGGCCACTTTACGCCCATCTACGATGCAGGCATTTCCGCCTTCAAGCAGACTGACCGCGACTGGCTCGCCGAGCGCAACGCCGTCTATGAAAACCGGCGCGATCTGCTGCTGGAAGTCATGCCGTCGCTGGGATTGCGTCCATACAAGCCCACGGGTGCGCTGTACCTGTGGGGAAAAGTCATGATTCCCGGGCTGGACGGCGCGCAGTATGTGGAGCTGGCGCTCAATGAAGCGCACGTCAGCATGGCGCCCGGTGCCATCTACGGGCCAGATGGCACGGCCTATGTACGCATGAGCGTATGTGTGCCGGATGCAAGGCTCGATGAAGCAGTAGACCGGCTTAGCCGCTGGTCACAAAGGATGAAATAACCCGTATGCCCCCTCAGAATTATTCATTGCAGCAGGAGCCAGAACGCGCCTTTCTCGTTGGCGTCGGCATCAAAGGTTCGCACCCGCTGCTCAGCACCGAAGACTCGCTGGACGAGCTGGCATTGCTGGCAGACACCGCCGGTATGCAGGTCAGCGGCATCGCGACGCAGAATATCTCCAATCCCGACCCGGCGACGCTGATTGGCTCCGGTAAAGTCGAGGAAATCAAGGAAACCCTGACCGCCATGGACACCAGGACGGTCATCTTTGACGATGAGCTGACGCCGCGTCATCAGCGCGAACTGGAAAAACGCTTTGGCGAAGACGTCAAAGTCCTCGACCGCTCGGCCCTGATTCTCGACATCTTCGCCCAGCATGCGCGCACCCATGAAGGCGCGCTCCAGGTGGAGCTGGCGCAGTATGAGTATCGTCTGCCCCGCCTCACCCGCCAGTGGTCGCATCTGTCGCGGCAGGCAGGCGGCGCGGGTGGTGGCAATGGCGGGGTCGGCCTGCGCGGCCCTGGTGAAACCCAGCTTGAAAGCGACCGCCGCGAAATCAAGACCAAAATCAGCTTTCTGAAACGCGCCATCGAGGAAGTCCGCAACCATCGCGGCCGCCATCGCCAGAAGCGCGACAAAGCCGGCCTGCCGCTGATCGCCCTCGTCGGCTACACCAACGCGGGCAAGTCCACGCTGCTGCGGGCGATTTCAGGGGCAGACGTTTATGTGGCCGACCAGCTGTTCGCCACGCTGGACACCACCACCCGCCGTATTGATCTGACCACGGGCCGCCAGGCGCTGCTGACCGACACCGTCGGCTTCATTCAAAAGCTGCCCACCACGCTGGTAGCGGCTTTCCGCGCCACGCTGGAAGAAATCAAGGAAGCGGATATTCTGCTGGAAGTTGCTGACGCCAGCCACCTGAACGTCCTCAGCCATATCGAGACCGTCGAAGACACGCTGGCAGAAATTGATGTGCCGCCGGTGCCGCGCATCCTCGTCTGGAACAAGGTCGATCTGCTGGAAGGTGAGCTGCCCCCCGAACCGGTCAATCCGCGCAAGTATGCGGATATCGTCGCGGTTTCCGCGGCCACCGGGCTGGGTCTCGATAAACTCATCAGCGCCATCGAGCGCACGCTGTCGGCCTCGATGTATCGGATGAAGCTGCGCCTGCCATATGACCGGGGTGATCTCGTCTCGCTTCTGCACGATCATGGCAGTGTGCAAAGCCATAAGAACACCGAACTTGGCGTCGAAATGGTCGTTCAGCTTCCGGCTGACTTATTCGAGCGGTTCAAGATCTACAAGATCTGAGAGGGGCGCCTGTGTTCAGCAAGATTAATCGTTCAGCCCGCATTGCGCGCCTGCTGGAGTCGGTGACGGGTAGCCTGGCCAGACGGCGTGGCCTGCCCATTGTGATCGGCGTCGGGCTGGTGATCGTGGCCTTCATCGTCCAGCTCATCAATCTGGCGGCCCCTGCCCCATATTGGGACTGGATCTGGGCGATTACGCTGCATGTCGGTATTCTTTCGGCGCTCATTGGGCTGCTGCTGCTGGAACCACTGGGAAGGTAACGCATTGTGACCGACATCCGCATACTCGACACCATGTCACAGTACGAACAGGCTGTGGACGTGGAGATTGCTGTGTGGGGCGTGGACCCACGCGAGTGCATTCCCACCAGTTTCATGCGTGCCAACCAGGCCGCTGGCGGTGTCAACCTGGGCGCCTTCCACGGAGATCGGATGATTGGCTTCTGTATTGGCTTTCCCGGCCTGCGTGACGGGCGCATCATCCTGTGGTCCGCCATTGCGGGCGTGCTGCCAGAGTATCAGGGACAAAGCGTCGGCGCCAACCTCAAGGTGTTCCAGTTTGACTGGGCACGAGCAAATGGCTTCAGCGAGGTACGCTGGACCTACGACCCGCTTCAGGCTGGCAACGCGCACTTCAATCTGCACATCCTGGGCGCAACCGCCAATGTGTATCACGTCAATTTTTACGGCGTGATGAACGATGCCATCAACAAGGGCCTGGAAACAGACCGTGTGGAAGCTGCTGTCTCGATGGCGGAGCCGTATAGTCTGCCGCGCCGCGGAGCATTTCAGGGGGATGCGCTCGATGTCCTCCACGTCGGGGCAGATGGATTGCCCCAGCGCCTGGACTTCAGGGACGCCCCCGTTATCCGGGCGGCCATGCCTCAGAAAATCCGCCAGCTGGACCCACAGGCGAAGCATGTGTGGCGCATCGCCGTTCGCGAGACCCTGCAACATTACTTTGCACGCGGCTACTCGGCCGTCGATATTGTGCGCGAAACCACATCCTCGGCCTACATCCTGCGGAAATAGCGACCTAAACCCAAAATCTTCCCGCAGAGATTTGTAGCACACATTCTTTAACCTCATTATAATGTCTCGCAGGTTTTGAAATGTCCCCCTAAAACACGAGCTATATGGAGGCATCGAACGTTATGCGCTTGAAACACCTTCTCGCTTCTGCACTACTGGCCGCTCTTCCCTTTGTGGGCGTCGCTGCTCAGGATGCCGAACTGCCGGAACTCCCCGACCTGGGCGGTCGTGAAGTCACAATCGCCATTGAAAACGCCTATTTCCCGTACAATTTCATCAACGATGCTGGCGAAGCAGTCGGCTGGGACTATGACACCTTCCGCGATATCTGCGCGCTGCTGAACTGCGTGCCGGTCTTTGAGGAAACGTCCTGGGACGGCATGCTGATCGCCATTGCAGACGGCGCATTTGATGTGGCCGCCGATGGCATCACGTATACCGAAGCACGCGACGAAACGGTCGACTTCTCGCAGCTCTATCAGAGCTACGACGAAACGCTGCTCGTGCGCGCCGATGAAGACCGCTTCTCCACCGTGGAAGAACTGCTGGCGCTGGAAGACTTCCGCGTCGGCACCCAGATCGGCACCACCAACGAAATCACCGCGCACGAGATTTTCGGCGTTGAAAACACCGCCAGCCTGGATCAGTTCGGCACGGTGATCGAAGCGCTGGCCAATGGTGACGTGGATGCTGTCGTCATCGACCGTCCCGCAGGCGTGCAGTATGCCCGCGAACGCGGCGATGTCGCTGTGCTGGAAGAATCCATCTCCGGCATCAAGGGCCTCGCCTTCGCCTTCCCTACCGGCAGTGACCTGGTCGAGCCGATTAACGCGGCGATGGACTATATGATCGCCACCGGCCGCTGGGAACAGCTGTTCACGCGCTGGTTCGTCGAGCCGGAGCTGCCCGATCTGGCCGGTGCCGAAATCACCATTGCCATTGACGCAGCGTATCCCCCGTACAACTATGTCGATGAAAACGGCGACATCGTCGGCTGGGATATCGACACCTTCATCACCATGTGCAGCCTGCTGAACTGCACGCCCGTATTTGAAGTGACCACCTGGGAAGGCACGCTCATCGCCATCGCCAATGGTGACTTTGATGTGGCCGCCGGTGGCATCACCTATACCGCTGAACGCGACGAAACGGTCGATTTCTCGCAGCTGTTCCAGAGCTATGACCAGACCCTGCTGGTGGCTGAAGACGAAGACCGCTTCAGCACTGTAGCCGAGCTGCTGGCGCTGGAAGACTTCCAGGTGGCGACGCTGGTCGGCACTACCAACGAAATCACCGCCCATGAAATCTTCGGCATTGAGAACACGCTCAGCCTGGATTCGTTCGGCGCAGCCATCGAAGCCATGATCGTTGGCGATGCAGATGCTGTCGTCATCGACCGCCCTGCAGCGGACGGCTTCGTGAACGAGCGTGGTGGCCTGAAGACGCTGCCTGAATCGCTGATGGGCATCGAAGGTCTGGCCTTCGCCTTCCCGCCGGGCAGTGACCTGGTCGAGCCGATCAATGCAGTCATGGATCGCATGATTGCAGACGGCACCTGGGACGATATCTACGCGGCCTGGTTCGAATAAATTACATCCTTTGACTCGTAATGGAGTGAGCCGGTCTGGCTCACTCCATTTTTTACGGAAAATACTGATGGCTCAATCCGCTGCGACATTTACACCCAACGAGTCACCCGGTTACAGTCTGACGATACGTCGTTTCGTCAATTCGATCTGGCGCAAGCGTTCCTGGCTGATCGCGTTCCTGCTGCTCGATATCTATGTCATCTCGCTGATTATCAATGACCCGCGTGTGGGCGAGGCATGGGCATATGTCAGCCCAGGTATCAGCATCAGCATGGGCATCACGGTGGTCTCATTTCTGTTTTCGATCATTCTGGGCCTGTTTGTTTCAATTCTGCGCATCTCTAAAAACCCCATTCTTTACAATTTATCCACGCTGTACGTGGAGTTATTTCGCGGTCTTCCCCTGCTCGTCATCATCCTGATTTTCAACTTTGTCGTCGTACCGCAGCTCATCGACCGCATCGGCGGCACCGCAGACGAAGTGAACGATGCTGGCGAAACCGTCACCGGCTATCCCACTATCGTGATCATAGATGACTTCCTCCAGCGTCTGGTGGGCATCCCGGAAGAACGCATCGAGTCCACGACCATTCGCTCGCGTGATATTGACGAAAGCTGGCGCATTGTGCTGGCCTTCGCGGTCACCTATGGCGCGTTCATGAGCGAAGTCTTCCGCGCCGGCATCGAGAGCATCGGCCGCGGCCAGATGGAGGCCTCGCGTTCACTGGGCATGAGCTATTTTCAGGCGATGCGCTATATCATCCTGCCGCAGGCCATCCGTAATATCCTGCCTGCGCTGGGCAACAATTTCATCCTGCTGCTCAAAGACACGTCGCTGGCGTCATCTGTGGCAGTACCTGAAGTCTCATACCTCACCCGACAATTCTCCAGCAATCGCTTTCGCTATGGCGAGCCGCTGCTGGTACTCTCGTTCATCTATGCCAACCTGACCATCATTCTGGCCCTGTTCGTCAATGCGCTGGAGTATTACCTCCACGCAGACAAGCGCGAGGGATAAGCCTCCATGTCCAATAATCCCATTTACGACAATGAGCCGATCATCCGCATTCGCAATGCCAACAAGATGTTTGGCCGCGTGCATGCGCTCAAGAATGTCGATCTGGATATTTATCCCGGCGAGGTGGTCGTCATCATCGGACCCAGCGGATCGGGCAAATCGACCCTGCTGCGCTGCATCAACAAGCTGGAAAGCATCGACCACGGTGATATCTGGGTGGACGGATTTCACCTGAACGCCAAGGGCACCAATATCAACGAGGTGCGCGAAGAAGTGGGCATGGTTTTTCAGTCCTTCAACCTGTTCCCCAACCTGACCGTGCTGGGAAATGTCATGCTGGCCCAGCGCATCGTACGCAAGCGCAACCAGAAGGAATCCGAGAGCATTGCCCGCGCACTGCTGGACAAAGTGGGCATCCCCGAAAAGGCGAACACATACCCCGGCAAGCTGTCCGGCGGGCAGCAGCAGCGCGTCGCAATCGCCCGTGCGCTGGCGATGAACCCGAAAATCATGCTGTTTGACGAACCAACGTCGGCACTCGATCCCGAAATGATCAAGGAAGTGCTGGATGTCATGCTCGAACTGGCCAAAGAAGGCATGACGATGGTGGTCGTGACGCATGAGATGGGCTTTGCCCGCGCCGCAGCCAATCGCGTCGTGTTCATGGACCAGGGCGAAAAAATCGTCGAGACCACCCCGCACGACCTGTTTGAAAATCCGGAGCACGAGCGCCTGAAATCGTTCCTCAGCAAGATTCTGGAGCACTGATCCGGCCACCAGACAACCTGTTCAGTCAAATAAAAACGCGGCCCCTTGATATGAGGCCGCGTTTTTGTTTCAGTTGCATGCGCTCGTGTTATTCGGGAATGCGGCCCCAGTACACGCTTGGGCTGAACATTGTGTGCACAAACAGGCGCATGTCCGGCGAAATCACCAGGCCGGCCAGCGGCGCTTCAATCTCGGTATACACCACAATCTCGACCTGTTCGTTGGTGCAGCCGCCATTCTCGCGGCAGGCCACCGGATCGACACGACCCACCACGCCACGGGTGCCCAGCGAGTATGCGAAATACAGGTTGCCATCGGCAGCCAGTTGAAGGCCAGTAGTGTTTTGCAGGCCGCTCACCAGAACCTCCGGCTCAGAGGCGCTGCCATCGGGCGCCATTGTGGCAAACATCACTGCGCGCCGGGTGCTGCCATTATTGGCGATATAGAGCGTGTCCGCGCCATCCCAGGCCAGCCCGGCAGGCGCAGACAGGTCTTCCAGCCACGGCTGGCGGTCTCCCTCGCGCGTGACCACATCGACCGAATCGCCCAGCAGGTTGCTGACAAAAAACTGCTGTTCATCCAGAAACTCGATGCCCCATGGCCCATTAAAGCCGGTGGCGACCGTCTGCACGGTGCCGCCGCGACGAATCAGCTTGAGCTCATTGGTCAGGTAGTCCGGCGCGAAAATCAGCGGGGCAGAGGCCTCACCTTCGACATACAGGGTGTGGGCATTATTCAAACCCCAGATATAGGTGCGCGTCGCCCCGGTTTCGCTGTTCGTCTCGTAGATGGTCTGATCGCCCGTGCAGGCGATATACAGGAAATTATTGAAGTAGGCGATGCCATTCGGGCGCTGCACGTTGCCCGTCAGCACTGACAGGTCTTCCTGCGTCAGCGCATCGAAGGTGGGCACTGCCGATGATACAGGGTCAGCAGCCAGCGGCGTGACCTCCAGCGTCACCGTATCCGTCTTTTCGGGTGCGGCCGTGGGCGTCATGTCCTGGGCAGAAATCGCGACCGCATACAACGCGGCGCAGCCCAGCGCGGACACCAGTGCAAGTATTTGTTTCGCCACTTTAATTTCCCTTAATCCTGATGAACGGAATCACCGACACACTGAAGACTCACAGGCCGGTGTCTTGAGCTGCTGGCAGGCGGATGGTGAATGTTGTGCCGACCTTTTCTTCGCTGTCCAGCCAGATTTGGCCCTTATGGTTGGCGACAATTGTCTTCACCAGGCTAAGACCCAGGCCAGACCCGCTGACGTGTTCGACGCCTTTCTGTTTGGCGCGAAAGAAGCGGTCAAATACCCGTTCCTGCTGGTCAGGCGCGATGCCCACGCCCGTATCGCTGACCACAAAGTCGACAAAACCATCATGACTTGCGGCCTTCAGCAGCACACGTCCGCCGGACGGCGTAAACTTGATCGCGTTCTCGACCAGATTGATCAGGGCACGGCCAAATTGTTCGACATCACAGGCCACCGGGGGCAGATCAGGCGCGCTTTCGCTGGTCAGCGTCACTTCGTGTTCGCGGGCAAACTCAGCCATTTCCTGTGCAGCATCTTTGATTATGCGTTCAGGACGGCACATTTCAAGTGCAATAACACCATTCTTCACACGCTCTAAGTCAAGGATACCGCGAATGATGCGATTCATCCGCATCAACTGCCGGTCAATCGCATCCACCGACTCGCGCACATCCTGCGTGCCGTCGTCGTACACATCGTCGCGCAGCAGCTCCAGATTCGACATGGCAGCCTGCAGCGGATTCTTCAGGTCATGGCTGGTCATGCGCACCATTTCGCTCTTCAGGCGGTCCAGCTCTTTCAACTGAGTGATGTCATTGAGCACCGTCACCCAGCCTTCCACACGCGGGCCGCCCAGCCGCGCCACGTGCGCCAGAAACACCTGCTCGCCAAATTCCGCCTCATAAGTCAGCGTGCGATTGCGCCGAAGCTCGCGCAGCGCCCCACGTAAATTAGCCGGAAACGCAGACGCAGGCAGCAGTTCCGCAATCGACCCGCGCATTTCCGGGTTGAATCCCCCAAACAGGGCCTGTGCTGCCGGATTCGCAAAAATCACCGCGAAGCTTCGGTCAATGGCAATCACAGGGCTGTCCGTGCTGGCGAGCACAGTCTCCAGCTGATTGCGGCTTTGCTCGACTGCGCTCGTCAGCGCCGACTGCTCGTGGAACAGATGCCCCTGGGTCACGGCAACAGCCGCCTGCGCAGCCAGCAGTTGCAGCAGATAGGCATCCTCGCGGTCGAACATCCGCCCTTGTTTTGACGCCACCGCCATCATTGCGCCCAATGGATCGCCACCAGCAATCAATGGTGTGCACATCACAGCGCCAAACACCTCCGTGGCAATCGGAAAGTCGGGGGCACCTTTCCAGTCACGCCGGTAATCTTCCACCTGCACAAGCTGCTTCGTCAGCACGGACTGCCAGGCCATGCCGTGCCCGCGCGCCAGCCGGACCGCTTCCGGCTCCACGCCCAGCTCCCAGGCCGTCTTCAGGACAAGCTCATCCCCATCCAGCAGCAGGATACCCACCGCATCTGCCCCGATGACCTGGGCCGCCTGCCGCGCGACCTGCTGCAGCACCGCGCCCGACTCGGTCTGATTGGCGATCGAGCCGATCACGTTGCGCAGGGCCTCCACTTCCGACTTGCGCGTGGCCAGCGGTCGAATAATCTGCTGCTGCAATATGCCAAAACCGATCACAAGCGCAGCAAATGCCGCTATCACTGTGGCGATCACGAACGATGACAGTTCAGGATTCAAAAAGCCAATGGTCTGGCCAACGATGAACGCCACCAGTCCGGCCTTCAGCAGACGAGAGCGAATCTTGCGCTGGAAACGCCAAAGCAAATAAGCCGATGCGCCGTCGAACACCAGATAAAACAGCGTCAGCGAGCTGCGCGACGCCATCGACAGCGCGCCATCGGCCTGCACCACAAACGGATCGGGCGCGCCTGATACCGTCAGCAGCACGCGATACGCGCCAAACAACACCAGCGCCAGCAGCACCAGCGCCCGAAACCGGCGCGTGAACACCTTAACCAGCGCCGCGGTCAGCGCATACAGCGCGATACTGGAGCCGGTAAAGCCTAATTCCAGAATGATGAGGGGAATACGCTGAAAGCCACTGGGCAGGCTGACCAGTGCGCCAGCCTGCGCCAGCAGCGCGCCCAGGTTCCAGCACATGATCAGGCCCAGAAATACTGAGAAAAACTGGGTGACTTCGCTGCGCGAGTCGTGCCACAGCAGGATAATCAGCAGGGTCAGCGCGACGGCCAGGGTGAGCCCGTTGACCAGCAGCGCAACTGCGTTTTCGCCAGAGACCATAGTATGGGCGCTTTAACGCGCAGTCACGTTCGGCTGTCTTTCAAAACGATAGCCAACGCGGTGTTCGGTCAGGATGTAGGCAGGATTGGCTGCATCGCGCTCGATCTTGCGCCGAAGCTGGCTGATATACACGCGGGGATAATACACATCATCGATATACTCACGGCCCCACACCTGTTCCAGCAGGTCGCGCTGATGCACCACCCGTCCAGAGCTTTCCATCAGCACCGCAAGCAGCTTGAACTCGGTTGGCGTGAGGTGAATCTTCTTGCCGCTGACATGCACATGCCGCCGATGCAGATCCACGCTCAGGTAACCATCATCGTATTTCTGTTCCCCGTCGGTGGTTGTCAGGCTGCTGCGGCGCAGGATAGCCGCCACGCGCGCCACAAACTCTCCCAGGCGCACGGGCTTGGTCAGGTATTCGTCTGCCCCGGCGTTCAGCCCGTCGATGATATCAGCCTCGGTAATCGCATTGGCCGACAGCATCATCACCGGGGTATCGGCCACTTCGCGGATGCGGCGGCACACCGTCAGGCCATCCATGCCTTCAGGCATCACAATATCCAGTATGACCAGATCTGGCCGCCGGTTGTGAAATTCCTTCAGCGCCTCCAGGCCGTCTTTACACAGCACGACGTCATAGCCCTCGCGCGCCAGCTTTCTGCCCAGCGCCTCGCGAATCGCGCTCTCGTCATCGACAATCATGACCTTCATGGAATTTCCCCGATGGTTTGCATCCCGCCGTGCAATCGTAGCGTATCACAATCACGCTGGTGTTCAAAATGCGTCATAATAAATAGAATACAGCACCTTCCCGAAAATTGACGTTGACAGAGACCGTTACCCCATGCGCCAGTTGTTACGAACTTTTCACATCCCCCGAATGCTTGTACTTCTGGTCCTGCTGGCCGCCGCGTGCCGCCCGACCGAGGAACGGGCCGCGATGGTCATTATGCTCGTGGTCGATGGTCGAGAGCAGGCACTCACTGAAAATATTGCCATTACCGTGGCTGAGCTGCTTCGCCGTGAAGAAGTGGAGCTGGGCGACCTGGACGAGGTCAATCCGCCTCAATACAGCCAGATAGCCGATGGCATGCGCATCACCGTGGCGCGGGTGCGCGAGGAAACGCAGTGTGAAGATGTGGAAATTGCGTTCAACAGCCGCACGATTCCCAATGAGGCGCTGGCCCCCGGCGAGACCCGTCTCGGACAGCCAGGCATCACCGGCGTCGAGCAGGTGTGCTATCGCGTGACCATTCGCGATGGTGCACGCCAGGATCCGATTCCTGTCAGCCGCGTGCCCGTCTCCGAGCCGCAGGATGAAATCATCTTCGTCGGGCCGTCTGGCGAGCTGGACGCTGTGCCGATCAATGGCACGCTGGCCTATCTTTCCAGTGGCAACATCTGGCTGATCCGTGGCTCCAGCACGTCTAAACGCCTGCTGACGGACACCAACGATGTGGACGGACGCGTGTTCAGCCTGTCTGCCGACGGCCAGCGCATCCTGTTCACGCGCCGCATGCCGGACGAAAATGAGACCGGCATTTTTAATCAGCTCTGGATGTTCCCCGATATCACCCGCGAAATCGGTCCCGTCACGCTGATGCCGGAAAATGTGCTGTCTGCCTCGTGGGTGCCCTCAGACGAGAATCTGGTCAGCTATTCCACCGGCGAAGTTACCGATGTCGCCCCTGGCTGGCGCGCCAACAACGACCTGTTCCTGATGACGGTGAATTTAGAAAACGGGACCACTAGCGGCATCAACCCGCTCATCCCGGCCAATTCGTTTGGCCTGTACAACTGGTGGGGCACCGGCTATCACTGGTCCCCCGATGGCAGTGAGCTGGCGTGGGTGCGCGCCGACTCGATGGGCCTGGTGAACCTCTCGACCGGCGAATTTCAGACGCTGCTCGATTACCCCGTGTTTGAAACCCGCCAGTCGTGGTCATGGCGCGCCACTGTCTCGTTCTCGCCAGACCAGTCGCTGATCCTGACGACCGTGCACGGTGACCCCATCGGCAACGAGCCGCCCCAGACCAGCCCAGCCTTTCATGTAGCTGTCACCGATATTCAAGGGCGCTTCAATGCAGAGGTCATGCGTAATACGGGTATCTGGTCGATGCCCGTGTATTCGCCCATCCTCACCAACCCGGCCACCGGCGCACAGGAAGGCTACATCGCTTATCTGCGTGCGCGTGACCTGTCCAACAGCATCAACCAGAGCGCCGAATACACACTCATGATCGCTGACCGCGACGGCAGTAACGAGCGCCTGCTGTTCCCCGCGCCCGGCGAACAGGCGCTGCGTCCCGATGCCAACCCGGTTTGGTCGCCGGATGGCAATCAGATTGCGTTTATCTATCAGGGCAACCTGTGGCTGGTGGACACCACATCAGGCGCCGCCAACCAGCTCACGCTGGACGGAAACGCCCAGCAGCCGATCTGGACGCGATGAAGCGCGCACTGCTGATTTTTGTCATCGCGCTGGCGGCTTTCTTCGGCAGCGTGACTGCCCTCATGGGGGCCATCCGCGAGCGCGACCTGATGCTGCGTGGCGTGCGCGATGCCTCGCAGGATGCCAGTCTGCCCTTCCGGGTGCCGCGCTTTGGCGTCAATGCCGACCTGCTGCAATATCCGCCAGACGCGCTTTCCCGTGCACTGAGTGATATAGAGGCATTAGACGCTGCATGGGTGCGCCAGCCCGTGTACTGGGACGACATCGAGCCCGTGCGCGGCCAGTTTGACTGGTCGGCGTGGGATGCACTGGCGAACACAATGCGGCAAGAACAAGCCGGCTTCCGCCTGCTGCCCGTGCTGATGCACACGCCGCGCTGGGCCCGCCACGCTGACGCACCTGAACAGGCGGCTGCCCCACCGCGCGACCCGGCTGATTTCGCCGCCTTTGCATCGGCATTTGCAGCGCGCTATGCCGACCTGATCGATGTCTATCAGGTGTGGGATGAACCCAATATCCGCGACGGCTGGGGCGGGCTGGACCCGAGCGCCACAGCCTACACCGCGCTGCTGGCCGAGGCATATCCAGCCATCCTGTCAGCCGACCCGGGCAGCACTGTCCTGGCGGCCGCCCTTGCCCCCAACAGCGAGTCTGGCCCGCAAAATTTATCCGACATCACCTATCTCGATCAGCTTTACGCGCTGGGCGCCGATGCCTGGTTCGATGGCGCGGCGGCCAAGCCGTATGGCTTCGATGCATCGCCCGAAGACCGCACGGTCTCAAACGATGTCCTCAACTTCTCGCGCGTCGTGGCGCTGCGCGAAGTCATGGAAGCACACGGGGATTTCACCTCCGCGCTGTGGATCAGCAATTTTGGCTGGAACGCGCTTCCAGAGGACTGGACGGGCGAGTCCTCAATCTGGGGACAGGTCACGGCACAACAACAATCAGACTACACAGTAGGCGCCATCGCCCGGGCCGAGCGCGAGTGGCCGTGGCTGGGCGGTATGATCCTGCACAGCTATCAGCCGAATGCCCCAGCTCATGATCCCGCATGGGGATTTGCGCTGGTGGGCGCGGACGGCGCTTACTCGCCGTTATTTGGCGCGCTGGACGCGATGAACAGCGGACCAGCGCCTGGTCTGTATGTCGCCCAGAACACGAATGCGTCTTACAGCGGCATCTGGACTTTTGGCCCGCTGGGCGCCGACCTGGGCTGGGGCAGCGACAGCCGTGCCAGCTTCACCTTCACCAGCGCGGCTGTCTCGCTGCTGCTGCGCCAGGATGACTATGTCGCCCTGCTCTATCCCACTGTCGACGGCTCTGTTCCCAATCTGCTGCCCCTCGATGCTGGCGGACGCGCTTTCATTCAGCTCACCAGCGACACGCTCGGCCCACAGACGCAGCTTGTGCCCGTTGCCTCCGGCCTGAATAACGAGGCGCAGCACACGCTCGAACTGGCAGCAGACCGCGGCTGGGACCGCTGGGCTATCGTCGGCTACGGCGTCGGCCCCGGCAATCTGGCCACGCCGTATGTAAACGCGGTCAATGTGGCCCTCCTGGCGGCGATTGTCACCGGAGCCGCAGTGCTGGTCAGCGGGCGCGAAGTCCACTGGGGGCCGCTCACCCGTCCCCTGCGCCTGGCCTGGACGGGTGCCGGTCAGGCGGTGCAGGTGCTGCTCACGCTGGCATCGTCGCTGCTGCTGCTGGCCGGCATGCTGCTGACTTGGGGTTCCGCCGTCCCTGATATTTTGCGCCGCGAGCCTGTGCAATTTGGGCTGGCGCTGGCAACCGCCGGCCTGCTGTATCTCTCGCCGCCGCTCATCCTCTCGCTTCTTTCAGCGGCGATCCTGTTTGTCATCTTCTTTCACCGGCCCCTGTGGGGACTGGTGCTGGTCATGCTGTTTGCGCCATTCTTCCTGTTCCCGGTGGGGCTGTATCGCTTCGCCTTCCCCATGGTCGAGCTGCTGACACTGATTCTGGGCGCGGCGTTTGCGCTGCGCGGCGCAGTCGACTGGGCGCGGGCCCGTCGGACGGGTGCGCGGCGCGCGCGCATCACCCCCCATGCCCTCGATTTCGTCATGATCGCATATGGTGCCCTCGGCATTTTCGGCCTGCTGACTGCCGCCTACCGCGAAATCGCCGTGACCGAGTATCGCGTGCTATTTGCCGAGCCGCTGATTTTCTACTTCGTGTTACGCGTCTGCGCCCGTGGAAAACGCGACCTGCTATGGGTGGTTGGCGGGCTGCTGGCCGCAGGTGCGCTGGTGTGCATCATCGGGCTGGGGCAATTCGCGCTGGGTCAGTCGATTATCACGGCGGAGGGCGGTGCCCGGCGTCTGGCCGGGGTGTATGGCTCCCCAAACAATGTCGCACTGATGCTGGAGCGCGCCCTGCCCTTCGCGCTGGCGCTGATCATCTGGGCGAGAGAAAGATGGATTCGGCTGGGCCTGGCCGGGCTGATCGCCCTGTATGGCGTGACCATCTTGCTGACACAGAGCGCGGGCGCGCTGCTGTTGGGCGCCCCGGCCGCCGTCGCGGTCGTGCTGATGCTGTGGCTGGGGCGACGTGGCATCCTGGCCGTCATCGCGACCGGGGCCGCCGCTGGCGTTATCTTTGCGCTCCTCTCATCCAGCGAACGATTCTCACGCGTGCTCACAGGTGAGGGCACCAGCTTCCTGCGCGTGCGCGTGTGGCAGAGTGCGCTGCAAATGTTGCGCGATCATCCCGTCACCGGCATCGGGCTGGACCAGTTCCTGTATCTGTACAGGGGGCGCTACATCCTGCCGGATGCCTGGCAGGAACCCAACCTGTCGCACCCGCACAATATCATCCTCGATCTGTGGCTTCGGCTGGGTGCGGGGGGCATCGCATTTTTACTGGCCACAAGCATCATCACCGTCAGCACCGGGCTGCGCACCTTTCGCTACTGGGTCCGGCGCGATGCGCTCAATGGGGCGCTGGCCGCAGGTGCGCTGGGCATGCTGGCCGGGTTGGCCGCGCATGGTCTGGTCGATAACAGCATCTTCGTGATCGATCTGGCCTTCCTGTTTGCGGGCTGTCTTGGCCTGCTGGCAAATTTATCGTCACTACAATTACTTGACGGGCAGCGCCAAACAGTGCATTAATCAAAAGAAAGCGCAGCACTGCTGGGGGCGGCCATGAAGGTGAAGGTCCATAAAGTGACCATTCAGATCGTACGTGACGACCTGTTCGACCTTCCTGTGACCGCACTGGTCAGCGAGACGAACACCAACCTGAATTTGTCCCCGATCCTGCTCTCGCGGGCCGGGCTGGGCATCCAGCGCGAGATTTCCCTCGTTGGCTACAGCGAGGTCGGCAGCGCGGTCATGACCTCTGGCGGCGGCCTGAAAGCCAAACAGATCCTCCACGCCGTATCACCCCGCTGGGGAGAAGGCAGCGAGCGCGGCAAGCTGGCCAGCGCCGTGTTCGAGTGCCTGCGCCTGTGCGAGCAGCACAAGCTGAAGTCGGTTGCCTTCCCCGCCCTCAGCACGGGCGCGAACGGCTATCCTATCGAGAACTGCGCCGCGACCATGCTTTCACAGATCATCGATTTTACCTTTGAGGACCTGCGCTCGCTGCGCGGTATCTGGTTGTCGATGCCCGAAGACATCCCCTATGCCGTCTTCACGCAGGAGCTGGCGCGCCAGATCGAAGACCTCGACGCCGACGCCGTCAGCCAGGTCTGAGCGCGGCATAGCAGTTTCAGAAGCGCATATGATACACTCTGGCCTTGTCTTTCAACCGATGTGCACAAGAGGACTGCGACTGTGCGTATACTGATTACCGGCGCGGCGGGCTTCATCGGCTCGCATCTGTGCGACCGCTTTCTGTCTGAAGGTCACTCCGTCATCGGCATGGATAACCTCATTACCGGCAACACGCGCAATATCGCGCATCTGGCCGGCAATCCGAATTTCCATTTCATCAAACAGGACGTCACAAACTACCTGTATGTCGATGGCCCGCTGGACGTGGTGATGAATTTCGCTTCCCCCGCCAGCCCGATCGACTATCTCAAATTCCCAATCCAGACGCTGAAAGTCGGCTCCCTGGGCACGCACAATACCCTCGGACTGGCAAAGGCCAAGGGCGCGCGCTACTTCCTGGCCTCCACCAGCGAGGTGTATGGCGACCCGCTGGTGCATCCGCAGCGCGAAGACTACGCGGGCAATGTCGATTCCATCGGCCCGCGCGGCGTCTATGACGAGGCCAAGCGTTTCTCCGAGGCAATGGTGATGGCCTATCACCGCTTCCACGGGCTGGACACGCGCATTGTGCGCATCTTTAACACCTACGGCCCGCGCATGCGCCTCGATGATGGCCGCGTTGTCCCCAACTTTATCGGGCAGGCGCTGCGTGGCGAACCGCTGACGGTGTACGGCGACGGCGCGCAAACGCGCAGCTTCCAGTATGTCAGCGATCTGGTGGAAGGCGTGTATCGCCTGCTGATGACCGATTTCCATGAGCCGGTCAATATTGGCACCCAGCTGGAGCTGTCGATTGCGGATTTTGCCCGCCTCGTTAACGAGCTGACAGGCAATACCGCGGGCATTGTGTACAAGTCGAATGACCGCATCAAGGGCGATCCGCAGACGCGCCGTCCGGATTCCACCCGCGCCAGGACCGTCCTGGACTGGGAACCTGTGGTCGGCCTGAATGAAGGCCTGGCCAAGACGATCGAGTATTTCCGAAGCACCATTTGAAAGCGATCACCTTTCCCCGACCGATGCCGTCCCTGCAGCCGCTCGTATTCACATCGGCGGCTGTGGGGATCGCGCTGCTGATTGCTGCTTTCCCCTCAGACACGGTGATTCTCGTGCTGGGTGGGCTGGCGCTGCTGGTCTGCATCTTCGCGACGCCGCTGGCTGCGGCGGCTGCCCTGTTGGTTTTGGCGCCCCTGCGCGCGCTCGTCCTTACTGAATCAGCCATCAATCTGCCGGTCGACATCGGCCAGCTCATGTTCGCGCTGTTTCTGGGCGTGTGGCTGCTGCATCGCATCGTATTGAGGCGCACCCTGCTGAACTGGCGACACAGCCCCGTGTTCGCCTGCGTGCTGATCTTCTTTGCCGCTGGCACGCTGTCGCTGTTCAGCGCGCTCTCTGTCAGCGCATGGCTGATCGAGTGGCTGAAGTGGCTGCAAATCCTCATCATCATCACGCTTTGTCTGGACATGGCCGTCGCCCGTGCGTGGTGGTGGCTGGTCTTCGCGCTCATGTTGGCCGGCATCGCCAATTTCCTCGTCGGACTGTATCAGTTCCTCGGCGGCAGCGGTGCGCTGCATCTGCTCATCGAGGGGCGTTTCTTCCGCGCCTTTGGCACTTTTGGACAGCCCAATCCGTTTGGCGGGATGATGGGATTGCTGGCACCGCTGGCATTTGGCGCGGCGCTCGGCAGCGGGATTAAACTCATTCGCCTGTTGCAGCGGACGGGCAAAGTGTCGCTGACGCACACGCTGGCCACGCTGTTTTTTCTGGCCTGCACCGTCATGTTCCCAGCAGGCGTGCTGATCTCATGGAGCCGCGGGTCGTGGCTGGGGCTGGCCGCCGGGCTGGCCGCCGTCGTGTTTGCCCTGCCTGGCCGCTTTCGTCACAGCCTGGCCATTTTGTTCGTGCTGGCGGCCAGCGCGCTCATCCTGTGGACCACCGGGCTGTTACCCGCATCGATCACCGACCGACTGGGCAGCGCTTTCACTGACACGTTTTCCGCCAGTGACGTGCGCGGCGTCGATATCACCACCGAAAACTACGCCGTCGTCGAGCGCCTGGCCCACTGGCAGGCTGCCCTGCTGATGGCCGAGTCACACCCGTTTACAGGCGTTGGGCTGGGCGGCTATGAAGACGCCTATCCGACGTATCGGCTGATTAACTGGAAGTTCCCGCTCGGTCACGCGCATAATTTCTACTTGAATGTTTTTGCCGAGACTGGCATTATTGGATTAGTGGGATACCTCGCAATGTGGGGGGGAATCCTCGTGCTGACATGGCGTGCACGCTCACACCCGGACATCAGCGCGCGTGGGATTGTGATCGGTTTGTTCGGGGCATGGACGTACTTCTCAGTCCACAGCCTGACCGATAATCTTCTCGTCAACAATCTGTTTCTGCACCTTGGCTTCCAGCTCGGCCTGCTGGCAATTCTCTTTCGGCAAACCCATGCAGGTATCCCTTTTCTGAGGCACAGATGACCCAGACCGACAGTATTAAGGTGCGCCGCATCGCGGTCAGAAACCCGCTGGATGGACCCATCCTCGCCGTGTCGCGCCGCTTCGGTGAACGCTCCAAAGAAGTCGAGCGTTTCCTCAAGTTCGCCACCGTTGGTTTCATCGGCGCCGTCATCGATGCCGGCACGCTGTTCGTGCTCCAGGCGACGGTGCTCTCGCCCGTCGAACCAGACAAGGGCTTCAAGGTCGCGCTGGCCAGCACGATCGCTTTCGTCCTCGCTGTCACCAGCAATTTCATCTGGAATCGTTACTGGACATACCCGGATTCGCGTACGCGCTCTATCCGTCGCCAGCTCACGCAGTTTGCCTTTATCAGCTTTGTCGGCTGGTTCGGCCGCACCCTGTGGATCAGCTCTGCCTATCTGTGGCTGGGCAACGCGCTGGGGCAATTCCTGCTGCCGGAAATTCAGCTTCTGCGGCCGGGCTACGTGCCATCAGCGTCCGCCGAAGCCAAGCTGGGCACGATGGCAGCCTGGTTCATCGGCGTGATTATCGTGCTGGTGTGGAACTTCCTGGCGAATCGCTACTGGACCTACAACGACGTGTCGTGACCACCCCGCCCAGGATCGCAATCGACTACACCCCGGCATATGAAAAAGCTGGCATCGGCCGGCTCGTCCGCGAGATGATCGGGGCATACGGCCGCCTGCCGTCATCGATCAGCGATGATGTCCGCCTGTTTGTGGCAGGTGCCGGTTCCAACTCGTTTCCTCAGCTTCCCAATCGACAGTTTACATGGCATACCACAGCCCTGAGCGCCGAGTGGTTAATTCGGCTGTGGTACCGCGCGCACCTGCCGCTGCCCATCGAAACCTTCGTCGGCCGCGTCGATCTGTTCCACGCTACAAACTTCATGCTGCCGCCGGTCCTGCCGGGGACGCGCACGCTGCTGACCGTGCATGACCTGTCATTTGCGCGGGTGCCTGAAACCGCCAATGCCTCGCTGATGGCGCTGCTCAATCGCGTCGTGCCGCAATCGGTCCGGCGCGCCACCCATATCGCCGCGGATTCCGAGGCCACGCGTCAGGATCTGATCGCGCTGTACAACACACCACCAGAGAAAATCACGGTGATTTATAGCGGCGTGGAGGGTCGTTTTCACCCACAGCCGGACCGCGCGGCACAGGCAGCCGTGCGTGCGCGCTACGAGATTGACGAGCGGCCCTACATCCTGGCCGTGGGCACCGTGCAACCGCGCAAGAACTATGGCCGGCTGATTCAGGCGGCGGCCGAGCTGCGCCGTCGCGGCCACGACATTCAGGTTATCTTCGCAGGTGGCAAAGGCTGGCTGGACGACCCGATTTATGCGTCGATGGAGGCATCCGGCATGAAGGGCCATGTGCGCTTCATCGGCTTTGCACGCGACGAAGACCTGCCCGCGCTGTACAGTGCGGCTGCGCTGACCGCCATGCCCTCGCTGTACGAAGGCTTCGGCCTGCCCGTCCTGGAGGCAATGGCGTGTGGATCGCCCGTCATCACCAGCGACATTTCTTCGCTGCCCGAAGTTGCAGGGGATGCTGCCCTGCTCATTCAGCCCACGGATGTCGGTGCCATCGCCGACGCGGCCCAGCGCGTGCTGACGGAACCGGCGCTGCGCGCATCGATGATCGACAAAGGCCTGCGCCAGGCCACGCGTTTCACCTGGGAAGGCGCGGCTGTTCAGCTTGACGCCCTGTACGCACAGGTGCTGGGCAAAAAAGTATAGACGTGAGGAGAACGATTCCTCGCTATAATACAGTCTGACTTTCATGCGCATTTATGGGGTGTCTTGCGATGTCCGCACGTCCTTTCAAACTTGACCATTCCAAGCCGTTCTTCGTCTTCGATACGCCGGGTGACTGGCATGCCGTCGTGCTGCATCACTACATCTTCGACTCGCGTGGTGAGTACATTGGCTTCGTCATGGGCGAACAGCACGATGTCTTCACCGCGTCCGGCGAGTGGATCGGCAACCTGTATCCGGATGGCCGCATTATCCGCAAGCGCGGCACACCGCGTCCTCCGCTGCTGAAACAGCTTCCGCCCAAGCCGCCAAAACCCGCCAATTTTCCGGCACGTGCGCCGCTGCCGCCACAGAACGGCGAGCTGGGCTTCGACAAGCTGGACGTGCTGGACGAGGACCCGGAAGTCTTCAAGCGCCTGAGCGACCTCACCCCGGATGCAGAGTAAGGTGAAACAATGAGTGAAGTCCTGCCCGATTTTGGCTCGGCGATAGAACAATCCGCGCTGCTGCGCATCCTCAGCGAGGCGGGCGCACGCCGCGTGATGTCTGCCCCTGCGCCAGACCTGGGCATCGCAGAAAATGTGCCTTTCCCATTTATCGCGCTGGTCGGGCAGTACGAGATGCGCATCGCGCTCATGCTGTCCGTCATCAATCCGCAGGTGGGCGGGGTATTGCTCATCGGCCCGCGCGGCACGGGCAAGACGACGGCTGTCCGCAGCCTGACCGGCATCCTGCCCGAAGTCGAGGTCAGCGACAGCGAAGATGGCGCGCTCTATGACGACATGCAGCACCCCGACGCCGCTGTCCTGTATCCCGAATCGTTCGAGAAATTTCAGGCGGGGCAGCCGATATCGCACTATGAGTCTGTGCGCCTGGTGGAGCTGCCCCTGAATGCGCGCCTGGACGACGTCGTCGGCGGCGTCAGCGAGCGCGCCGCGGCGCAGGGACGTATGCGCCTTGAACGCGGCATCCTGTCGCGCGCCGACAACAACATCCTGTATATCGATGAGGTCAATCTGCTGGCCAATGACGTGGCCGACGCCATTCTGGACGCCGCAGCGCAGGCCTCTTTCACGGTGCGGCGCGGGGCAATGGCCGGCACTTACCGGTCGCGTTTTGTGCTGATCGGCTCGATGAATCCTGAGGAAGGCCGCCTGCGCCCGCAGATGCTCGATCGCTTTGGCCTGCGCGTCAGCGTGCGCGGCCTGTTTGACCCGGCCGAGCGGCTGGAGGTGTATAAGCGGGTGCAGGCCTATCGCCAGAACAAAGCCGCGTTTGTGCGCCAGTGGGAAGTGATCACGGCAGAAACCCGCGACGAGGTCATTCTGGCCCGCGAACGGGTGCAGCAGGCCACCATCGCGGACGAAGCCTACGATCTGGGCATGTTTCTCGTGCACGCCCTGGATATCGACAGCCATCGCGCCGAATACACCATGTTCGAGGCGGCCAAGGCCTACGCTGCCGCCGACGGCCGCACGCTGGCCACCACCCACGATGTGCGCGCAGTCGCCCCGCTGGCCCTGCGCCAGCGCCGCAGCGAGTATATGGTCGATTTCTTCAAGATTCAGGCGTCAGAGGATGAGGCAATCCGCGTGCTGGCCGATACCCATCTGAAAGACAAGTCATGACGCGCAACACTCGTTCAGGACTGCTGCTGATATTCGGGCTTATCGCGCTGATAGGGGCGTCGATGCTGCCGGTCGTCGTGAATCCGGGTGCCGGGCTGACGTTTGTGCTGCTGGATACGGCCGAGTGGTCCAGCCTGCATCCGGCCGTACAGACCGAGAATCCGGCCCTGCTCACATCAGGCCTGCTGCGCCTCGCCTTTGCCTGCGCCGGGCTGGTGACAGCATTCGGCCTGTCGGCGCGCTTCAATCGCGCCAGTGCGCTGATCGCGCTGGCCGTCCTGTTTGCGGCACAACTGCCGCCTTTTGAGTTTCTGGGGGAGCGTGGCAATACGAATTATCAGCAGCAGTTATTGATCGCGCTGGGTTTTCTGGGCATCGGGACAGCCTGCGTTCTCTGGCCGCGCGCGCGCTGGTCATGGCTGCCCGGATTGGCAGCAGGGACTATCGGGCTGGCCGGGCTGCTGGCGGGTCTGGCGCGTGTGATCAGCCTGATGACAGAGCTGGCGCTGCCCGTGTCCGCGGGCCCTGGGGCCTGGTTGCTCGGTCTGGCGCTGGCAGGGGTCATCATCTTGCTGGCTGTGGTGGCTATCCAAACAAAAACGGGACCACAGCAAAAACTGCGTCCCGTTTCTATTGGTGTCAAGCAATAAACGGCTGAATCAGCCACTCATGTGCGTGTCGATGTACGACACAGCTTCGCCCACCGTGGTAATCTTCTGTGCATCTTCGTCGCTGATTTCGCCGCCGAATTCTTCTTCGAACGCCATAATCAGCTCAACAAGGTCGAGCGAATCCGCCTCGAGATCTTCACGGAAACGCGCGTCCGGCGTCACGCGCTCAGCATCGACGCCAAGCAGATCGACGACCAGTGTACGAATACGCTCTTCAGTTGAAGCCATTGCATTCCCTCCCCTTTTTCGGGTGACTTTTTGTGCAAGCATGCTGAAAGGATTATACCGACAAAAGCATTTGCTGCCAGTGTGATGTTCGCCTGCCCCTACGGTTGACACTCGTCCTGTTCATCAGGTACGATTTTTGCCTGCCGATATAAGGAACACCCGTTTATGACCAAAGTCACGGAACAGACCGTCATCGAAGATCGCAAGGCCGACCATATTCGCATCAACCTCGAAAAAGATGTGCAGTTTCCGCGCCTGCGCACCGGCCTCGACGATCTCCATTTCATGCATAACGCCCTGCCAGAGCTGAACCTGTCGGACATCGATACACGCGTCACCCTGTTTGGCAAAACGGTCAGCGCGCCTGTCTTTATCTCATCCATGACCGGCGGCACCGATATGGCGATGCGCATCAACCGCCATCTGGCTGAGGCTGCCCAGGCCAATAACATCGCCCTCGGCGTCGGCTCGCAGCGCGCCGGCATCAAGAATCCAGACGTCGCCTACACCTACAAGGTGCGCGATATCGCGCCGGATATTCTGCTGTTTGCCAACATCGGTGCGGTGCAGTTCAACTATGGCTACGGCGTGGAAGAGTGCCGTGAAGCCGTCGAGATGATCGAGGCCGATGCGCTCATCCTGCATTTCAATGTGCTTCAGGAGGCAGTACAGCCCGAAGGTGACACCAACTTCAGCGGGCTGCTGGCGCGCGTCGAGCAGGTCTGCCGCGACCTGCCCGTCCCGGTGATCGCCAAGGAAGTCGGCTGGGGCTTCTCTGAAGCCAACTGCCGCGACCTGAAAAATGCCGGCGTCGCCGCCATCGATGTGGCGGGTGCGGGCGGCACGTCATGGAGCGAAGTCGAGTACCACCGCGCCCCCAACGCATTCCATGCACGCGTGGCCGGCGCTTTTGCCGACTGGGGCATCCCCACCGCCGACGCCGTACGCTTTGCAGTGGCAGGCGCGCACGGCGTGCCCATTTTCGCCAGCGGTGGCCTGAAAGATGGCATCGATGTGGCCAAATGTGTCGCGCTGGGCGCGACGTTGGGCGGCATGGCTGGGCCGTTCCTCAAAGCTGCGGATAAATCGGCCGAAGAAGCCGACCAGTTCGCCCGCGAATGTATCGCACAGCTGCGCATCGCCATGCTGTGCACCAGTGCGCGCGATATCGCGTCGCTCCAGCACACCCCATTGATGAAGGGATAACAACCTATCGTGTTTTCAGAACTCGCAGCACGCTATTCTGGCAAGCTGGACAAGATGATGCACGATGTGGTGGTTGCCGCACCGGCCGCCCCAGGGTTTGATGTTCTCATTCAGTATCCACTCGGATGGGTGGATGAACACGGCGCGCCTTACAATCAGCCCACCGGCAAGCGCATCCGTCCGCTGCTGGTGCTGCTGTGCGCCGAGGCCGCCGGAGGTGACTGGGAGCGCGCCCTGCCTGTCGCCGCGGCCGTGGAGCTGCTGCACAATTTCTCGCTCGTCCACGACGACATTCAGGATGACAGCCCGATCCGCCACGGCCGGCCCACCGTCTGGCGGGTCTGGGGAACCGCCAATGCCATCAATGGCGGCGATGCGCTGTTCACACTGTCCTACTGCGCGCTGGAACGCCTGATCGGCACCGTCGCGCCGGAAGTCGCGCTGGGCGTGTGGAGCATCTTCAACCGCACCAACCTGGAGCTGACGCGCGGCCAGCATCTGGACATGCGCTTCGAGCACCAGGCCACGGTCACGGTGGACGACTATATCTCGATGGTAGGCGGGAAATCTGCCGCGCTTGTCAGCGCCAGCGCACAGATGGGCGCCCTGGTGGGCAGCGGCTCGGCCGACATCGCCGCGCATTTCGCGGAATTTGGCACCAATCTAGGCGTCGCCTTCCAGATCCGTGACGACATCCTCGGCATCTGGGGTGATCCAAAAGTCACTGGAAAGTCTGCCGCAACCGATATTCTCAAGCGCAAGAAGTCGCTCCCTGTCCTGTTTGGACTGGCCGAAAGCAAGAAGTTGGTCAAACTGTATGGACGCAAAAAATTCGGCGAGGATGAAGTCGTCGCGGCCCTGGATTATCTGAGCGACGTGGGTGCGGCTGCTTATGCCGAGCGGCTGGAATCCGAGTATTTTGCGGCTGCACTGGCTGCGCTGGAAAAGACCGGAATGAAATCAGACGCCATGCACAAGCTGCATCAGCTTGCCCACGCGCTGTTCGGGCGCACCTATTAAGCGCGCCTCTCGCTAAACCAGATCGCGGAAAATCAGATTGCTCAGCAACCGGCCCTCTGTCGTCAGACGCACCCGTTCAGAGCTGACTTCCAGCAAGCCGGTTGCTGCATGTCGCGCCAGAATATCACCGCGCGCATCCATCACATCTTCGCCAAAGCGCTGCTGAAAGTCGTGGCGATTGATGCCGGTCTGTGTCAGGCGCAGGCCCATCAGCAGCGTATCCGTGATTTCGCCATCACGCGACACCGGGTCGGTGTCCTGCACAGCGGGCGTATGCGGATAATCTTGCCCGTCCAATGGGGCTTCGCGCAGCGCTTTGATGTAGCGCTGGGGCGACAGCAGCGTGGCATAGCGCACGCCGTTGGCATAGCCATGCGCCCCAGGCCCCAACCCCACATACGGGTGATTCCACCAGTACTGCAAATTGTGTCGGCACTCGTAACCCGGCCTGGCCCAGTTACTGATTTCGTACTGGCCAAACCCGGCCGCCTGCATCATCTCACCTGCCACCTCGTACATCTCGGCCGCCAGATCATCGTCTGGCTCAGGCACACGCCCGCCCTCGACCCACGCCAGCATCGGCGTGTTCTCTTCCAAAACCAGGCCATACAGCGACACGTGCTCCGGCTGTAAGGCCAGCGTTTGCGCCAGCGTCTCGCGCCAGTTTTCCATCGTCTGATGCGGGAAGCCATAAATCAGGTCGAGGTTCAGGCTGTCATAGCCGGCCTTGCGCGCCGCAGCCACTGCCTGCGCCACCTGGTCGTTGTCATGCCTGCGGCGAAACAGCGCCAGCTCACTGGCATGCACAGTCTGCACGCCCAGGCTGATGCGATTGAACCCGACAGCGCGCAGGTCGCGCACATACGCATACGAGATATCGTTGGGGTTGGCCTCAAACGTAATCTCCGCGCCGTCCTCGATATAGAACGCTTCATGCAGCGCAGCAAACAGGATGTCGAAATGGTGCGGCGTCAGCAGGCTGGGCGTGCCGCCACCGAAAAAGATCGTCCCGGCTCGTGGACGCTGCCCCGCCCTGCCTGCAATTCTTGTCTCGGCAGCCAGTGCATCGACAAAGCCGTCAATCAGATGTTCGAGATGGGTGTAGGTGTTAAACGCACAGTACGTGCACTTGGTCGTGCAGAAGGGGATGTGCAGGTAGATGCTGGTGGGATATTGCTTCAGAAAGTCCATATCACCTTAATTATATCGTTCGTTACCTTCATTGCGGTATTCTGCTAGGTAACCTATAATCAATCAAGATTTCATTCATCATTTGCATGCTTTTTTCGCAGGCTTTATTCCTCGTGAAGGCATTACCTCATGCCAGAAACAACCCAATTCTCCGGCATGGAGAATGACGCAGGAAGTGATACTTCATTAAAACCCAATCACGTAATCGCTAATCGTTACAAGATTATCAGCGTGATCGGCGGCGGTGGCATGGGCACGGTGTATCAGGGCCGTGACCTGAACTTTACCGACGTCAAACGTATGGTCGCGATCAAGGAGATGCAGTCTAACGTCACCGACGCAGCCATGCGCTCCAATATGATCAAGACGTTCAGGCGCGAGGCCAACCTGCTGGCGCAACTCAATCACCCGGCCATTCCGCGCATCTTCGACATTTTCGAGATCAACGACCGCGCCTATCTGGTGATGGAGTACATCAACGGCAGCGACCTTGAACTGCTGATGACGAAGGCCAAAGAGCTCCCGCTGGACAAGCTGGTCGAGTGGGCCATTGACCTGTGCGACGTGCTGCATTACCTGCATAGTCTCACGCCGGACCCGATCATCTTCCGCGATATGAAGCCGTCGAACGTGATGATCGACAATTTTGGCAAGGTGCGCCTGATCGACTTTGGTATCGCGCGAACCTTCGTCAGCGGCCAGAAGATCACCATGATCGGCACGGAAGGCTACTCGGCACCTGAGCAGTACAAAGGGGATGCCAACCCGCGAAGTGACATCTACGCGCTGGGGGCAACCTTCCATCATCTGCTCACGCGCAAAGACCCGCGCACCGAGACGCCTTTCACGTTTCACGAGCGTCCTATCCCGAACTATAACAGCAAGGTTCCGCCGGATTTCACCCGGGTCATCGAAAAGGCGCTGTCTTTCAAAGAGAGCGAACGCTATCAGACCTGCTCCGAAATGAAGCTGGATCTGGAGCGCGTGCGCCTGCGCATGTCGGGTATGACGCTGGCACCCACCGCGACTCCTGGCGCGACAGGCGCTGTCGCAGAAGGCGTCGCAGTCTCACCCACCGGCACCGGCTTCCTGGAAGAGGGTGCCGGCGCGATTCAGCCCAAGTGGGTCTTTACCACAGAAGACGAAATTCGTGTGGGGCCCGCGGCCAGCAAAGACGTCGCCTATGTGGGCTCATACGACAGCAATATCTGGGCCGTGAAGATGGAAACCGGCGAGATGATGTGGAAGCATGCCACCCACGGCGGCATCGCATCGGCCCCCGTCTATGACGAAGGCAGCCGTCTGGTCATGTTCGGCTCTGACGATATGTCGTTTTATGCGGTCGACTATCGCACCGGGCGCATCAACTGGACGTTTCAGGCCAAGGGGCGCTTCCGCAGCACCTCACGCGTGGCGCACAACGTCGCGTTTGTCGGCTGCGATGATGGCAAAGTCTACGCCTTATCGCTGGCCAATGGGCGCCAGATGTGGGCCTATGACATGAATTCCCCCGTGCGCGGCCGCCCGTTTGTCACCAACGAACTGGTGATCGCCGGCTGCGAAGGCGGTGAACTGGTCGGCATCACGCTGTCTGGTGCCCGCAAATGGAGCTACCGCACGCGCAAGGGCATCTCATCTGCACCCACCGTTGACGACGAAGGCACGTGCTTTATCGGCGCAAACGACGGCTTCCTGTATGCGCTGGACAGCGCCTCCGGCTACAACGCATGGCGTTTCCGCACCAACGGGCCGATCTTTTCATCACCCGTGGAGCATAAAGGCTACGTTTTTTTTGGCTCGGCCGATGGCGTCGTGTACGCTGTCAACACGCAAAGCTCTCGTGAACGGTGGAAGTTTACCGCCTCCAAACCATTCGTCGGCGGCGGCGTGATCCATCGCGGAATGCTGTATATTGGCAACACCGACGGCTATCTATACTGCCTCGATGTTGATTCCGGCAAGGAACGCTGGAAATTCAAAACCGGAGCGTCGATCACATCCACGCCTTACATCGCTGGCGACACGCTGCTGCTGGGCTCCATGGACAACAAGCTCTATGCACTGCCGATTATCAACTAGTCACCGCATGCGCAGATGACACCGTCTGCGCCAACTGCACCTGTTTCGGGCTTTTGCACGCGGCCCATAAAGCTGAAAAGGAATTTTTTATTCATGGCAGATGCATCCAACACACCCCAGCCAGCAATGCCCGACGATCTGCCAGAAGCACTCCCGTTGACACCGGCAGAACCGGCGGAGGAACTGGAAGATACCAAGCCCAATCAGGCAACGAGCGAGACGAAAGCCGTAGAAGCCAATGACGATCAGCAGGCGGACGATGCTGAAGTCAGCACGGAGAGCGAAGCTAGTGCTGAGGACGCCGAACCTGCCAGCCCGGCTGACGAGGAAGTGCCGCTGGTGCAGCGCATGGAAGGCGCGGTCAGCCATTCGCCCGACGAGCCGATTGTCATCGAGGTGGGCGAGCCTGCCCCACAGCCCGCCCACACCACGCCATTAGCAGCCACGGGCGATTTGCTCATGATGATGAGCGACAACGGCACGCGACAGCTGCCGCCTGAAAGCGCTTTCGACTATGTGCCGCTGGCGCATGTCGCCTTCAGCCAGGCGACAGATATCGGCCGCACCCGCACCAACAACCAGGATGCCATCTACTCATTCTTCGCCACCGGCCGCACTTCAGAGACGATCCCTGATTTTGGGGTGTTCGTGGTTGCAGACGGCATGGGTGGTCATCAGGACGGCGAAAAAGCATCGGCCATCGCGGCGCGCCTAATCGGCGAATATATCCTCAGCAAGCTGTATCTGCCGCTGCTGGCGACCGAAGCCCCGCCCAACGATGTTCCCATCGCGGAATTGCTGGAAAATGCGATTCAGTTCGCCAACGGCAAAGTGATCGCGGCCGTGCCTGATGGCGGCACGACGGTGAGCGCCTGTGTGCTCATGGGTGATCGCGGCTATTTCGGCCATGTGGGAGACAGCCGAGCCTACCTGTTTAACCAGGGCAGCCTGGAAAAACTGACGCGCGACCACTCGCTGGTGCAGCGGTTAATCGAGCTGGACCAGTTATCTCCCGAGGACGCCGCAGACCATCCGCAAAAGAATGTGCTGTACCGCGCACTTGGTCAGAATGACCTTGTCGAAGTGGATACCCTCACCCGCCGCCTGCCTGCGGGCAGCACACTCATCCTGTGCAGCGATGGCCTGTGGGGACAAATCAGTGATCACGCGATTGCCGAGACCATCACCCGCGGCCGTCCACTACAGGAAACCTGTCAGAAACTTATCCAGCTTGCGAATGCATCAGGCGGCATAGATAATGTGTCGGTAGTATTAGTAAAACTGCCCGGATAATGCAGTCGTGGACGATGCCTGATGCCCAGAATTGATTACGACCCTTATAATATTTTAGGTCTCGCTTCTGATGCGAGCGCCGATGACATCAAGGCGGCCTATCGCAGAGCAGCGCGTCGACTGCATCCGGATGTCAACCGCAATCCCGGCGCTAATGCCCAGTTTCAGGAAATCACCGCCGCCCACGACCTGCTGACCGATATTGACAAGCGGCGTGATTATGACCGGTCACGCCCCCAGATCGATAACGAACAGCTTGTCTTTCAGTTTCGCGTGGTAGCCAGCAAGCCGTACCTGCCGATCATGTCCGAGCCGCAGATCCTGTACATGCTGGGCGATATCATCCCCGACTTGCGCGCCAGCGAAGCGGATGTCAAACGCGAGTCACGGCTGAATCTCACCCTCGTGCTGGATCACAGCAACTCGATGAGCGGCACGCGCCTGGATCGCGTCAAAGTGGCGACGCACCAGATTATCGACCAGCTTGGCCCCGAAGACATCCTGTCCGTCGTCAGCTTTAATGACTTCGCAACGATCGTCATTCCAGCGGGCACCGTGACCGACAAGCCTGCGCTCAAGGCGCGTGTCAGCGTGATGGCTGCATCAGGCAGCACCGAAATCCTGAAGGGGCTGACGGCCGGTGTGGAACAAAACCGGCAGTATCTGGCCCCTCGCCTTGTCAATCACATCATCCTGCTCACCGATGGCCGCACATACGGCGACGAAGAAGCCTGCATCCGCCTGGCAAATGAAGTTGCGGCAGAGGGCATCAGCATCAGCGCCATGGGGCTGGGCCAGGAATGGAATGACAAATTCCTGGACGACCTGGCCGCCGCAACAGGGGGCGTCTCGCAGTACATCAATTCGACCTCCGCCGTGGTCAAATTTCTCAATGACCATGTGCGTAACCTCGCCAATGTGTTTGCCGAGCGCGTGCAGATGATCATCGCGCCAGACCCGGACGTGAAGCTGGAGTCCATCTTCCGGCTGGCGCCCAGCCCGCAACCGCTGGTGGCGGATCAGCCGATCATTCAACTGGGCAGCCTGCAGATCAATCGCACCATCTCCGTGCTGATGGAATTCGAAATGCCCAGGCTGGAGAAACCCGGCTTCCGCAGCATCGCCCGCTTGTCCGTCACGGGCGACGTACTGGCCAACAAGCTGCAACGCCACCAGGCGATCAGCGATATGTCGCTGGATATCGCGCCGTCTGACGGGCGGGACGATCCCCCCAAGGCGATTCTGGATGCGATGGAAAAGCTGTCGCTGTATCGCATGCAGGAGCGCGCACGCGCCGCAGCCGAGGCCGGCGAAGTGCAGGAAGCCACGCGCCGCTATGAAAATTTTGCAAGTCGCCTGTTCGAGCTGGGTGAAAGCGATCTGGCACAGCAGGCCCGATCGGAAGCCGAACAGGTGGCCTATACAAAATCTTTATCTGATAAAGGCAAAAAGGCCTTAAAATATCAGACAAGGCACTTGTTGCTGTCGACGGGCTCCGAGGACGACGCTTAAATATGAAGACCTGCCCATACTGCGGCATTTCCAACCGCGAAGGACTGCTGTTCTGCGTCGAATGCGGACGACAACTCGTCGGGAAGACCGCCACTGAAGCTGTCAGCATGACCAAAACTTTCAAGCCACAAACCGACCAGTTCACGGTGCATGCCACCTGGGGAACGGCACGCTTTGAAGGCAACTCGCAAATTGTGATGCACATCCGTGATTTTACTGAACCCGTCAATATCACGCCCGATACGCGCACCATCATGGGGCGGTATGATACATCCAGCACGCAGCGTCCGGACCTTGACCTGACGCCGTTCGGGGCGCTGGAAAAAGGCGTCTCGCGTGTGCACGCGGCGATCACCCGCAACGAAGACACAGACACGCTGAATATCGTCGATCTGGGCAGTGCCAACGGCACCCACCTGAACGGCCAGCGTCTGATTCCAGAGCAGCCGCGTGTCCTGCGTGACGGCGACGAGATCCGCCTTGGAAAGCTCGTGGCGCACATTTACTTTAAGAGTTAACTTCACGCCGGAGAGCGCATGATCACCCTGCTTGTCCATATTGCCAACGCCGAGCCGATCAAGCTTGACGTGGAAGAATTGCCCAAACCCACCGACAGCACGCTCGTGGGCAAAAACCCGCGGGAAAAAACTGACAAGGAATGCGCCTGGCTGGAAACCGGTGTAACCACTGTTGTCTTTCCGTGGTGGCGCATCACTTTCGTGGAAGTGCTTCCTTCCGCAGAAGAAGAAGCCGAATTCCCGCTGCCGTTCCGTAATGACTGAGGGCCGCTACAGTATGTCGAGCACCCGCACTCCCCGCCCTGCCTCACGCGATGGCAAGCGCGTCCTTGTGGTGGACGACGAGCCGCGCATGATCAACTTCATCCGTATGAATCTGGAGCTGGAAGGGCATCAGGTGATTGAAGCGCGTAACGGCCTGGAAGCCCTCGAAGCCGTGCGCACCAAGCTGCCCGATATCATGCTGCTGGATGTGATGATGCCGCAGCTCGATGGCTACGAGACGCTGCGCATGCTGCGCGAGTTTTCCAGCGTGCCTGTCATTATGCTGACCGCCAAGAGCGAAGAAAATGACCGCGTCTACGGGCTGGAGCTGGGCGCCGATGATTATGTCGTCAAGCCGTTTGGCCCGCGTGAACTGAGCAGCCGCATCAAAGCCGTGCTGCGCCGCACCGACCGCCCCTCGACCTCCCCCAGCGAGGCCATCCTGAAGATAGATGACCGGCTGAGCGTAGACTTCAACCGCCATGAGGTCATCGTCAACGGCGAGTACGTCAAGCTGCGTCCGACGGAATACCTGCTGCTCTATCATCTGATCGAGAACGCAGGCTGGACCGTCCCGCATGACCAGCTTCTGGCCAAAGTGTGGGGCTATGAGTATCGCGATGAGACGCACTATGTGCGCCTGTATGTAAACTATCTGCGCGAGAAAATTGAAGAAGACCCGGCCAACCCGAAGTATATTCTCACCGAACGGGGCATCGGCTACCGCTTCATGGATTACAAGAACCAGCGTTAAGGCGACAACAAAAAGAGAGGGCAGGAGTATTCAGCTTCCCTGCCCTCTCTTTTTATTTGCGCTCACCCTATGCTTTGGCGGGCTTCTTCTTGCCTGTTTCAGGCTGGGCGCGCTGGGCCGACTTTTCCAGGAACGCCCTGAACAGCGGATGTGGGCGATTCGGGCGGCTGAGGAATTCCGGGTGGAACTGGCTGCCCACCATGAACGGATGGTCCTTCACTTCGGCAATCTCGACCAGCTTCTTGTCCGGGCTGAGGCCGCTGAACAGCATGCCCGCCTTCTCGAACTGATCGCGAAAGTGATTATTGAATTCATAGCGGTGACGGTGGCGCTCCAGCACCTGATCTTCGCCGTAGGCCTTGCCCGCTTCCGAGCCGGGCGTCAGGTCGCACGGGTACACGCCCAGGCGCATCGTGCCGCCCAGGTCGGTAATGCCGCGCTGCTCCAGCATCATATCGATGATGTAGTTGTCGCTGGTCACCTCAAACTCGCTGCTGTTGGCGTCTTCCAGGCCCAGCACGCTGCGCGCAAATTCAATGCACATAATCTGCATGCCCAGGCACAGGCCCAGATACGGCACTTTCTTCTCGCGGGCAAAGCGCGCCGCCATAATTTTGCCTTCAATGCCGCGATAGCCAAAGCCGCCCGGCACGACGATGCCATCGCCCTGTTCCAGCAGGTCCCAGCCGCGCCCTTTTTCCAGCTCCTCTGAGTTGACCCAGATCATCTCCAGCTTGCGGTCCACCGCGCTGGATGCGTGAAAAAGCGCCTCTTTCACGCTCATATAGGCATCGCGCAGTTCCACATACTTGCCCACGACGGCGATCTTCACACCATGCGAGTCCTCGCGGGCGTGGCGCATCTGCTTCACCAGCGCGCGCCATTCATCCAGCGCCGGCTTGCCCGTGCGCAGATGCAGCTGTTCCACGATGTATTCGCCCAGGCCTGAATCCTCCAGGATCAGCGGCACATTGTAGATCAGGTCGGTCGTCTCCAGCGGCACCACGGCGCGCGGCTCCACGTCGCCAAACTGGGCGATCTTGTCGGTCACATCTTTGGTCACCGGGTGGTCGGTGCGGGCGATAATCACCTGCGGCTGAATACCGAGGCGGCGCAGCTCCATCACGCTGTGCTGCGTCGGCTTCGTCTTCAGTTCACCGGTCGCGCCGATGTACGGCAGGAAGGTCACGTGTACGTACAAGGCATCGTTGCGGCCAACGCTGGTACGCATCTGGCGGATCGCCTCGAAGAACGGCAGCCCCTCGATATCGCCCACCGTGCCGCCCACTTCCACGATGATGATGTCAGCGCCGCTTTCCTTCGACATCAGCATGACGCGGCGCTTGATCTCGTTGGTGATATGCGGGATGACCTGAATCGTGCCGCCCAGGAAGTCGCCCCGGCGCTCCTTGTCGATGATATGGCTGTACACCTGCCCGGTCGTCACGTTGCACGAGCGCGTCAGGTTCTCGTCGATGAAGCGCTCGTAATGGCCCACGTCGAGGTCGGTTTCGGCGCCGTCATTGGTCACATACACTTCACCATGCTGATACGGGCTCATGGTGCCAGGATCCACGTTCAGATAGGGGTCCAGCTTCTGCACGCTGACTTTATATCCACGGGCCTTCAGGATGCGCCCAAGCGCAGCCGCGGTGACGCCCTTGCCAACCGAGCTCACCACCCCGCCTGTGATGAAGATGTACTTTGGATTTGCCATGTGGGTCACGCCCTTTCTGCCCAACAAATAAAGCGGCGGGGAGCACGGTGCTGCACGAATGCTCCCCGCCGTGAAAGTCCAGATTCTTGAATGTTGAAATCATTCAGGACGGAATTTCATTATACCGAACGCAGACAAAACGACAAGACAGCATAGGCCACGCGTCGGCAAGGTCACCTTAATTTTGGGGGCAAGTTTCGCTATACTTGGCCTTATGTGTCTGTTTACTGTGAAACCAGATGAACCCACCCTATGAAACCATGCAAGTGAATGCCAGCCGCCAGCGCTCGGTCGAAATCGTGCAGCACGTCGCTGAACGGATCGCCCACAGCGTCAACCAGGTCATCATGGGCAAGCGCAACGAGATTCGTCTGACGATCCTCGGCCTGCTCAGCCAGGGTCACATCCTGATCGAAGACATCCCCGGCGTGGGCAAGACGATGCTCGCCAAGGCGCTCGCCCGTTCAATTGGATGCAGCTTCAGCCGCATTCAGTTCACGCCCGACATGCTCCCCTCCGACGTAACCGGCGTCTCGCTGTTCAACCAGAAGACCCGCGAATTCGAGTTCCGCGCCGGGCCGATCATGGCACAGATCGTGCTGGCCGACGAAATCAACCGCGCCACGCCCAAGACGCAGGCCGCCTTGCTGGAAGCGATGGAAGAACGCCAGGTCACCGTGGATGGCACGACCTATCCGATGGAAGAGCCTTTCCTGCTGCTGGCCACGCAGAACCCGATCGAATATGAAGGCACGTTCCCGCTGCCCGAAGCCCAGCTTGACCGCTTTATGCTGCGCATCCAGCTTGGCTATCCCTCCCCTGCTGACGAAATCGCGGTGCTCAGCGCGCAGCAAATGGTGCATCCGCTGATGAATACCTATCAGGTCGTCAGCGTGCAGGAGCTGATCGCAGCACAAACCGGCGTGCGCGAGGTGTATGTGGCCGACGAGATCAAACGCTATATCGTCGATCTGGTCACTGCCACACGCACCCACCCGGATGTCTCGATCGGGGCCAGCCCGCGCGGATCGCTGGCACTGTTCCACACGGCGCAGGCCCGTGCCGCCATGGCCGGGCGCGAATACGTGCTGCCCGATGACGTCAAGGCGATGGCCGAAGTCACGCTGGCGCACCGCATCATCGTAAGCCCGTCGGTGCGCATCAAGCGCGACATCAACTCGCGCATGATCGTGCATGATGCACTGGCCGCCACCCCCGTGCCCGGCGCGTCGTCCAGATAAAGGCTGGCCGCCACAGCATGCATAACCGGCGCAATACGCTTTACGGCTTCATCATTCTGTGCCTGCTTGCCGGGCTGCTGACAGGCCGTGCCTTTTTCTTCAGCCTGTCGTACCTGTTTGGCGCGGTGCTGTTCATCGCGTTCTTCTGGTCGTGGCTCAGCGTGCGCCAGTTTGAAATCTCGCGCAAGACGCGCGTGCGCTATGCCCAGGTTGGGCGGCGTTTGGGCGAAAGCTTTACCCTGCGTAATCGCTCGTTCCTGCCGAAGCTCTGGCTGGAAGTTATCGACTATTCCGACCTGCCGGGACACAGCGCCTCGCACATCGTCCCGCTGATCGGGCCGCGCTCCGCGTATCGCTGGACGGCCGATACGCTGTGCATTGTGCGTGGCATCTTCACCCTGGGGCCGCTGGGCATCAGCTCGATGGATCCATTCGGCCTGTATCGGCGCGAACGACGCTCACGCAATGACGCCCGCATCGTCGTTTATCCGCAGACAGTCGCCATCAGCAAATTCGACAGCCCGGCCGGCCCGCTTTCAGGTGGAGAGCCGCGCCGCCAGCGTTCGCCCACCACGACGTCCAACGCGTCCGGCGTTCGCGATTACGTGTCGGGCGACAGCTTCAGCCGCATCCACTGGGCCAGTACGGCCCGCCGCGATATGCTGACGGTGAAAGAATTTGAGATTGACCCGCAGTCGGATGTCTGGCTGTTTGTCGATTTCTCCGCGGATTCGCTGGTTGAAATGCCGGGTCTGCGGCGTGTGAATGGGACGGGTGCTGTCCTGCCTCGTGAAACCGGGACCATTCCAGGCTCAACCGAGGAGTATGCGGTGGTAGCAGCCGCCTCTATCGCCAACTATTTCGTGGAAGAAAAGCGCGCGCTGGGCATGACCGCCTATATCCCCCAACGCGAAGTTTTACAGCCGGAGCGCGGTTACAAACAGATGCTGGGCGTGCTGGAAACGCTGGCCGTCGCCCGCGCCACGTCACAGTACACGTTTGCCGAAACGCTGGTGCTGGAGACAGCCTATCTCTCACGCGGCACCACGCTCATCATGATCACATCGAGTCTCGACGCTGAATGGGTCTTTGAGGCCCAGATTCTCGCACAGAAAGGAATCCGCCCCATGGCAGTCCTGATTGACCCGACCTCGTTCGGAGCACATGGCAGCATCGACGAAATGGAAAAGCTGCTGCGGGCCGGCAAAATTCCGTCTATCACGCTGCACTATGGTGACGATTTGTCGGCCACGCTGAGCCAGCCCGCACTATGAGCCAACCGATGACGACAGCCCCTGCCGCCCCGGCTAAATCCAACCTGTACTTATATGTCACCGTATTCATCAGCGGCATGACCACGCTGGCCGTGGAGATGGTCGCCTCGCGCCTGCTGGGCAGCGTGTTTGGCACCAGCAACCTGGTGTGGGCCAATGTGATTGGCCTGATGTTGCTCTATCTCACCGCTGGCTATTTCATTGGCGGTCGCTGGGCCGACCGGTCGCCACGCCGTGCCACATTCTATACCCTGCTCATCTGGGGCGCGTTTTTATGTGCAGCCGTGCCATTGGCCGCCCGGCCCGTGCTGCAGGCAGCCGCGTTTGCAGTCGCCGGTGCGAATGCCGGCGTCGCGCTGGGTTCTGCGGTCGCCGTACTCATCCTGTTTGCCGTGCCCATCACCGCGCTGGGCACCGCATCGCCGTTCGCCATTCGCCTGGCGGTGGTGGATATCGCCAGCGCCGGCAAGACCTCCGGGCGCATTTATGCCATCAGCACACTGGGCAGCCTGATCGGGACATTCTTGCCCGTCCTGCTCATCATCCCGGAAGTCGGCACCTTCGGCACGTTTATCCTGTTCGCAGGCATCCTGTACGTCGTCGCGCTGTACGGCCTGTTTCAGGAACGCGGCCCACGTGCGCTGATTTATCTGTGGATGCCCGCGCTGATCGCCATCCTGTCGGTCATCGTGCTGAATGGCGCGCTGCGTGCGCCCGCCGGAAATGCCACGCTGCTGTACGAGGACGAAAGCGCCTATAACTACATTCAGGTGCAGGAGCTGCCCGACGGCACGCGTTATCTGCTGCTGAACGAGGGCCAGGGCGTGCACAGCCAGTGGACGCCGGAAATCGCCGCCACGGGTCGCACCTGGGATTTCTTCCTCACAGCGCCCTATTTCAACGCTGCATTCGCGCCTGACGACATGGAGTCACTGGTGGTCATCGGCCTGGCAGGCGGCACGATTGCGCGCCAGTACGGGGAGATTTATCCAGATGTGCGTATGGACGGCATCGAAATTGACCCGGCCATTGTCGAGGCCGGTGCGCGCTATTTCGACATGAATGCCGAGTCCATGCCCAACCTGAACGTCATCGTTGAAGACGGGCGCTATGGCCTGCGCGGGCTGGAACCGGGGTCGTATACCGTCGCCGCCATCGACGCCTACCGGCCGCCATATATCCCGTGGCATCTAACAACAGTCGAGTTTTTCCGCGAGGTGCGTGACCTGCTCAGCGCGGACGGCGCAGCAGTCATCAATGTGGGCCGCACGCCTACCGACCGCCGCCTGGTGGACGCGCTGACCGCCACGCTGCTTCAGGTCTTCCCATCTGTGCACGCGATGGATGTGCCGCTTTCGTTCAATACCATTCTCGTGGCCACCGTTCAGCAGTCCGCGCCGGAAAACCTGGCCAGCAACATCACCCGCCTGCCCGCAGACACGCCGCTGATGCTGCGGCAGGTGCTTGATCTGGCGCTGCGTTCGCAGGTGCCCGTGCAGGCCAGCGATCTGATCTTCACCGATGACCGCGCGCCGGTGGAGACGCTGGTCGATTCGCTCGTGCTGAATTTCCTGCTGTCTGGCGGGGCCGAACAGCTTCAGGGGGGCTAACCAGCATGACCGATTCCATTGAGCTTACCGGTGCACCCGCCGAACGCGCAGCCTGGCCAGACCGCCTTGCCCAGGGCATTATCATCGTCGGCGTGCCCGTGCTGCTCATCTTGTTTGCCGTACGCCTGGTCATGACCGACGCCTTCCTGCGCTTTGAATACCTGCGCGACGGCTTCCCACGCGATGTCTACGGATTCACGACAGAAGATCGCCTGTATTACGCCCCATACGCGCTCAATTACCTGCTGAACGGCGAAGACATCAGCTACCTCAGCGAGCTGGAATTCCTCGATACGCGCCAGCCGCTGTTCAATGCCCGCGAGCTGCGCCACATGTTTGACGTTAAGCAGGTGACGCAGGCGGCATTCACCAGCGCCATCGTGCTGGCATTCACCGTGCTGGCGGCCATGCTGGCCTTGCGCTTCAGACACGGGTCGCGCGACCGACTGCGTTATGCGCTGATGCGCGGCGCATATGCCACCTTCGCGCTCATCATCCTCATCGTCGTGCTGGCTGTCGTCGGCTGGGAGGTCTTCTTCACAGGCTTCCACCGGCTCTTTTTCGAGGGGGACACCTGGCTGTTTGCCTGGTCTGATACGCTCATCCGCCTGTTTCCAGAGCAGTTCTGGTTTGATGCAGCCATCGCCATCGGGGTGCTCACGATCTTAGGTGCGCTGCTTATCCTGCTGACGGCATCCCTCACAAAGCGTCTTACCGGTCGCTGAGCCGCACGTGGGTTCAGCTTTGACACGGCGGCACGCTGGTGCTAGAGTAGACGATGCCTTCAACAAAGGTGGATATGATCAGGCAAATGAAGATTTATCAGACGCTAGCCAAGTGGATTGCCCCCGGCCTCGGCATCAAGCGCTGGTTATTCCTTCAATTTACAGGCTTTGGCCTGATCAGCCTCGCGCTGGCCGCCCTCTTTTCCACTCTCGCTGCCCGGCAGTCTGACAACCCGCTTCTCCTCTCCCCCATCCTCATCGCCATACTGGTCGTTGCTGGCATTGCAGGCGTCGTCATCGGCCTGATCGGCTTCTCGAATGCGCTGGTGAAGCCCTTCCGCACCAACCGGCGAGACACGCTCGTCGACACTGTCTATGCCTATAACAAGCGACAAAAAGGCCTGCGCGTCGTGGCCATCGGTGGCGGCACCGGATTACCTGCGTCGCTGCGCGCCATGAAGCCTTACACGTCGCACATCACCGCGATCGTCACCGTGGCCGACGACGGCGGCAGCTCCGGCCGACTGCGTAAAGAGCTGGGCGTGCTGCCCCCAGGTGACCTGCGCAATAACATCGCGGCGCTGGCCGAGGAAGAAAGCCTGATGACCCAGCTCTTTCAGCATCGCTTCAGCGGCGGTGACCTGGGCGGCCACGCCTTCGGCAATCTGTTCATCAGCGCGCTGGCAGCGGTGACCGGCAGCCTTGAATCCGCGCTGGTCGAGACTGGCCGCGTGCTCAACATTCAGGGGCAAGTCTTTCCCGCCACCATGGACGACATTGACCTGGTCGCCAGTGTGCGCGTGGGCAATAAGGTGCAGACGATCCGCGGTGAAAGCAATATCACCGCCGCCAACGGGCACATCGAGGATATCTTCATCACCCCGCGTGATGTTAAGGCCTTTTCCGGCAGTGTAAACGCGATCTTAAACGCCGAAGTCGTTGTTTTAGGGCCAGGGAGTTTGTACACTAGCATCATTCCCAATCTGCTGGTTCCGGGGATACAGGAGGCGCTGAGGCAGACAGCAGCGCTCAAAATCTATGTATGCAATATCGCCACCCAGCCCGGCGAGACAGATAACTTCTCGGTGGCGGATCACGTCCTCGCCCTGGAAAGCATCATCGGTCGCGGGGTCTTGCAGGTCATCCTGGCCAATGACAATTTCACACCCATCAACGCGGGTGCAAACACCCGCTATGTGCGCATGGTGCCTGATGGCCACGAGATATTTCAGCGCTATGCCATTTATTACGCGGATCTGGTGGATGAAGACAGGCCGTGGAGGCACGATCCGGTCAAACTGGCTGCGGCGATTTTGCAGCCGAATGCGGCAGAAAAATTACTCTCACAGCATCTCATTAGCAGAGAGATGCCTTCAGTTGTAAAAATTTGATGTCGGGGTAGTCTTAATAGCTATTCGTCTCGGATGAAGGAGCTTCACTCATGGCAATTCGCATCGGCATCAACGGGTTTGGGCGCATCGGCCGCCTCGTGCTGCGTTCTCTGCGCGAACGTTACCCCGGCGAAATCGACGTCGTGGCATTCAACGACCTCGGTGACATCGACACCATGTATCACCTGTTCAAGTACGACAGCACGTATGGTCACTACAAGGGCACCGTCGAGAAGCGCGATGGCGCACTCGTCATCGACGGCGACGAACTGAAGGTGTTCTCGCAGAAGGATCCCAGCCTCATTCCGTGGGGTGACGTGGGCGCCGATATCGTCATCGAAAGCACCGGCCGCTTCACCGACCGCGAAGGTGCATCCAAGCACCTCGTCGGTGGCGCAAAGAAGGTCATCATCAGCGCGCCGGCCAAGGGCGAAGACATCACGATGTGCCTGGGCGTGAATGAAGACAAGTACGACCCGGCCAACCACCACATCATCTCCAACGCTTCGTGCACCACCAACTGTCTCGCGCCGGCCGCCAAGGTCGTGCATGAGAACTTCGGCATTGTGCGCGCACTGATGACCACCATTCATGCGTACACCAATGACCAGGTGCTGCAGGACCAGCCGCACAAGGACCTGCGCCGCGCCCGTGGCGCTGCCCAGAGCATCATCCCGACGACGACCGGCGCTGCCAAGGCCGTCGCGCTCGTCGTGCCCGAGCTGAAGGGCAAGTTTGACGGTCTGGCCTTCCGCGTCCCCACCCCCACGGTCTCGATCGTGGACTTTGTGGCCGTGCTGGAGAAGGAAACCACCACCGACGAACTGCGCGCCACGCTCAAGGCCGCCAGTGAATCCCCGCGCCTGAAGGGCATCCTCGGCTACAGCGAAGAACCGCTGGTCTCCAAGGACTTCCAGGGCGACAGCCGTTCCAGCATCATCGACGCCGAGAGCACCCAGGTCATGGGTGGCACGCTGGCGAAGGTCGTGACCTGGTACGACAACGAGTGGGGTTACTCGTGCCGCACCGCCGACATGGTCAAGCTCATCGGCGACAAGCTGTAGTTTGCAGCGCGATTTGGTTTCTGAGAGGCGAGCGCTTGCACCTAGGCTCGCCTCTTTTACTTGAATCACACGACATGGAGCACCCGACATGAACAAGAAAACCATCAACGACATCGACCTTTCCGGCAAGCGCGTCCTCGTGCGCGTGGACTTCAATGTGCCGCTGGAAGGCGGCGTCATCACCGATGACACCCGCATCCGCGCAGAAATCCCGAACCTCAAGGCGATTCTGGCGCAGAAGCCCAAATCCGTCATCCTGATGTCGCATCTCGGTCGCCCGAAAGGTGGCCCGGACCCGAAGTATTCGCTGGCCCCGGTCGCGCCAGAGCTGGCCAAACAGCTCGGCCATGATGTCGCCTTCAGCGCCGCTACAGTTGGCCCCGAAGCCGCCGCCGCCGCAGACGCCCTGCCCGAAGGCGGCGTGCTGCTGCTGGAAAATACCCGCTTCTTCCCCGGCGAAGAAAAGAATGATGCCACGCTGGCGAAGCAGATGGCTGAGCTGGGCGACGTGTTCGTCAACGACGCATTTGGCTCCGCCCACCGTGCGCACTCGTCCACCGCTGGCGTCAGTGACTACCTGCCCTCGGTGGCCGGCCTGCTGATGGAAAAAGAAATCAACTACCTGGCAGGCGCTATCGCCAATCCGGCCCGCCCGTTTGCAGCGATTCTGGGCGGCGCCAAAGTCAGCGACAAGATCGCCGTAATCGATGCCCTGCTGGGCAAAGTCGACATGCTCATTATCGGTGGCGGCATGGCCAACACCTTCCTCAAGGCGCAGGGCGTAGACATCGGCAAATCACTGTGTGAGGACGACAAGCTGGATGTCGCGCGCGAGCTGCTGGCGAAGGGTGGCGACAAGCTGGTGCTGCCCGTGGATGCGATCCTGGGCGACAGCTTCAGCGATGAGGCGAACACGCGCACGATCGGCATTCATGACGGCGTGCCAGATGGTTGGGCAATTTATGACATTGGCCCGGCCAGCATCGCGCTGTTTGCCGAAAAGCTGGGGACCTGCAAGACGGTCGTGTGGAATGGCCCGATGGGGGTGTTTGAAAAAGCGCCCTTCAGCGGCGGCACCAATGCCATCGCCCGCGTGTTGGCAGACATCACAGGGGCAGGCGCGGTCACGATCATTGGTGGCGGAGACTCAGCCGCGGCGGTCGAGCAGTCCGGCCTGGCCGACAAAATCACGCACATCAGCACGGGCGGCGGTGCCAGCCTGGAAATGCTGGAAGGCAAGGTTCTGCCCGGCGTGAACGTGCTTCAGGACAAATAGTTTCCTGCATTACAGCAGGCGCTGCATCCCCGCGCTGTCGTCCTCGCCTGAGGCGCTGCGCGGGGGCACCATGCCGAGGTGCTCATAGGCGCGGCTGGTGGCCTCACGACCGCGCGGCGTCCGCTTCAGAAAGCCAAGCTGCATCAGATACGGCTCGTAGACATCCTCAATTGTCGAGGGATCCTCACTGATCGACGCCGCCACCGTGGGCAGGCCCACCGGGCCGCCGTTGTAGTTGTCGATAATGGTGCGCAGAATCCGCCGGTCGATATCATCCAGCCCCAGATAATCGATATCCATCAGCCCCAGCGCCTCTCCCGCCACCGGCCCGGTGATGATACCGTCAGCACGTGTCTGGGCAAAGTCGCGCACGCGGCGCAGCAGGCGCAGCGCGACACGCGGCGTCCCACGCGAACGGCGCGCAATTTCCGAGGTTCCCTCCGGCCGTATTTCCACACGCATCATGCCCGCTGCCCGGCGCAGGATGTATTCCATGCTTTCCTGGTCATAAAAGTCCAGGCGGAAGCGCGCCCCAAAGCGGTCACGCAGCGGGCCGGCCAGCAGCGCCAGCTGGGTCGTGGCGCCAATCACGGTGAAGCGGGGCAGCTTCAGGCGCACATTCTTGGCCGCCGGGCCCTTGCCGATCACGATATCGAGCGCGAAGTCTTCCATTGCCGGATACAGGATTTCCTCAACCGCGCGCCCCAGCCGATGAATCTCGTCGATGAACAAAATATCGTTGGGCTTCATATGCGTCAGGATCGCCGCCAGGTCGCCCGAACGCTCGATGCTGGGCCCTGCCGTGATGCGGATATTCGAGCCCATTTCATTGGCAATCACATGCGCCAGCGACGTTTTGCCCAGCCCTGGCGGACCGTAAAACAGCGTGTGGTCGATCGGTTCGCCGCGCATCTTGGCAGCATCGATGATGATGCGCAGGTTCTCGCGTACGCGCATCTGCCCGACGATATCGGCCAGCATATGCGGCCGCAGCGCGACATTCTCTTTTTCGTCGATCTGCAGCTTGCCACTTACAACGCGGCCATCGTCTGTCATGAACTGCCTCTGAAACCTGCAAATCTGTTCTATGGCAAGTATAGCCTAAGCGCGCTGTTCCAGAAAGATGCGCCGCGGACCCCCAAACCAGCTTTGACACGCTTTGGCGCGGCGCGTACAATGAGCGCGCAAACAGGAGAGTGTGTCCCCATGGCCAGCCCGAACGTTTCAAATCATCCCCTGGTGCTGCATAAGCTCAGCCTACTCCGCGACAAAACGACCGACCACCGCACCTTCCGCGAGCTCATGCGAGAGCTGGCCACGCTGCTGTGCTACGAAGCCACCCAGGACCTGAATGTGCAGGAAGTGCCGGTGGAAACGCCGATGGGCACTGCCCGCGGCTTCAAAGCAAAAGAGCGAATTGGCGTCGTGCCCGTGCTGCGCGCCGGACTGGGCATGCTGGAAGGCGTAATGCAGCTACTGCCTGATGCACAGGTGTGGCATATCGGCCTGTATCGCGACGAGGAAACCCTGCGTCCGGTGCACTATTACAATCGCTTGCCTGCCCAGGCCAGCGTGCAGCTCTGCCTGATTCTGGACCCGATGCTGGCGACCGGTGGCTCCGCGGCTGCGACTGTCGAGCTGCTCAAGAAATCGGGCATCACCAATATCAAGTATGTGGGCATCATTGGCGCGCCCGAAGGCGTCGAACGGCTGTCTGCGGCCCATCCCGACGTGCCCATTTATCTGGCCGCGCTGGACGAACGCCTTAACGACGTCGGCTTCATCGTGCCTGGCCTGGGCGATGCTGGCGACCGCCAGTTTGGCACCTAGGCGCATCACGTGACAGACAGCGCCGCATTCCTGCTGGTTTTCGTGATTGGCCTGGGGGTCACCCTGGTGCTGGTTCCGCTGATGGACTGGCTGGGGCGGCGCTTCGGCATCACCAGCAAACATGGTGGCCGACGCCTGAATGAAGGCGACAAGCGGCGCGTCTCCAAGCTGGGCGGCGTGGCCCTGTTCTTTGGCTTCACGACAGCGGCCATAGCGGCCCAGTTCATCCCCATCGACCGTTTTGACGCCTACGAGATCATCCGCTTCATCGGGCTGATGCTGGGCGGCGCCGTTATATTTCTGGTCGGCCTGCTCGATGACATCTTCGAGTTCTCCTCGTTCCCGCAGTTTCTGGGCCAGTTCATCGCCGCAGCCATCGCCATCATCTTTCAGATTTTCATCGAGTACGTCAGCAACCCGTTCACCGGCCAGCAAACAGAAAGCTTCCCTTATCTGGTCACGGTGTCGATCAGCCTGTTCTGGCTGGTGCTGATGATGAATACCATGAACTGGCTGGACGGGCTGGACGGGCTGGCGGGTGGCGTCACGCTGATCGCCGGGGCGATGCTGTTCATCAACAGCGCGTTTCGTATCGACCCCGCGCAAACATCGGTCAGCCTGCTGCCGCTGGCATTGATGGGCGCCACACTCGGCTTCCTCGTGCATAATACCTATCCGGCGCGCGTCTTCATGGGCGGCACGGCGCATTTTCTGGGCTACACGCTGGGGGCGCTCAGCATCATCGGCGGCGCGAAAATGGGCACCATTCTGCTGGTACTGGGGCTGCCGCTTGTGGATGTGGTCTGGCAGATTTTCAACCGTTTACTGCGCGGTCGCAGCCCCTTTACAGGCGACCGGGGCCATTTGCACTTCCGCCTGCAGGACCTGGGCTTCACGCAGCGCCAGATCGTCCTCGGATACTACGCTTTCTGCACGCTGTTCGGGGTGCTCACGCTCATCATCAGCAGCGAGCTGTACAAATTTGTGGCGCTGGCCGTGCTGCTGGCCATCGTGGCTGTGGTGCTCTTCATCCTTCAGCGGCGCATGGCGGTGAGGCCGCCCGCAGGCGATTCACCCGCGCCTTAAAGCTCGTCTTCAGATAACTTGCCAATCTGCTCATCCTGCACGCTCAGCGGCCGGCTGGTGATGGTGCTTGCCCCTTCACGGCCGGTTAGCGCACTGGTCGCTGCCGATGGCGTCAGGGCTGCGGGCTCCTCTTTGGTGATGACGACCTCGGTTTCCCTGCCGGGGGCTGCGGGCAGCGGAAACGGAAAGTCATAAATCGAGGTGTACTTCTCAAGCTGCTTTGACTTTTCGGCGGCTTTGCGCGCCTTTTCGCGCTCGGCTGTTTTGGCGGCCTGAATCTGCGCCTTCGTCAGCGCAACCAGCTTGCCATTCTGAAACGTCGCGCTGTCGCCGCGGATGCGCTCGTAGGTATTCTCGACGATCGAGAGCAGCAGCGTCACGAACAAATCCAGCGCGGCGACAATCGCCAGAGTCTCGATCAACGACACAACCAACGTGTTCAGCGGGCCAGACAGCGCAAACCCAAGCAGGTCATCGCTCACGCCCAGCAAAAAACCGACGCCGATCACTAGCGCCAGCAGCGTAACGACCGGCCGCAAACGCCGCATCGCGCTGAAATCTGAGGGGAACATGGTATTGGCAATCGTGAACATGAGATACGCCCACAGCCAGAATCCGGGCGTGGCCAGCACATCGGCCAGCACCGTTGGCAGGGCTTCCAGCCCGGCAAACTGCACCGCCAGGAAAATACGGTCCAGCCGCAGCACGCTGGTGGAAATCACGCCGATCACCGCCAGTCCGACGACCAACGGGGCAAATGTGAGGAACGGCTGTTTCGGCCCGGCAATCTTGTCCGCCAGCTGCACAAATTCCAGCCGGAGGCGGGCCATCGCCTGTTCTTCGGGGACCTTGATGCGCACTGAGGCGCGCACATTCAGAAAGGTCGCCGCGAAATAGAGCGTCACCTCATACAACACGATGCCGGGCAGAAACAGCAGGTAATACGTGACCGTGGTGGTGGACAGGCGTTTTGTAAACAGCCAGCCCACCTTGAAGATATGCTCATGCAGCCAGCGTTCCAGGCGGCGAACCAGCCAGATCAGGACGGCCAGCACCAGCCAGCCCGTGACAAGCTGCCCCCAGTCCAGAACAATCAGCCTTTTGCTTCGGCGGCCGCAGCCACCAGCGCGGTGAAGTCGTCCACAATCAGCGAGGCACCGCCCACCAGCGCACCATCGACGTTCGGGCAGCTCATATACTCGCGCATATTCGATGGCTTCACGCTGCCGCCATACTGCACGCGCACGTCATCAGCCACCGCCTGGCCATACAGTTCAGCCACTGTGGCGCGCACTGCCCCGCCGCAGATGTTCTCGGCAATTTCAGCCGTCGCAGCCTTGCCCGTGCCAATCGCCCAGATCGGCTCGTAGGCGATGATCATGCGGCTGACCGCCTCGCCGTCGATGCCGTCCAGCCCGGCGCGCACCTGCGCGCTCACAAATGCGTTGGTTTCGCCCGCCTCATACACGGCCAGATTCTCACCGCAGGCGAAGATCGGCGTCAGGCCGTGGGCCAGCGCCGCCTTGATTTTGGCATTGATCACCGCGTCGGTCTCGCCCAGGTATTCGCGACATTCGCTGTGGCCGATGATCACATAGTCCACCAGACCGGCCAGCATGCCACCCGACACTTGCGACGTATACGCGCCTTTTTCCTGCGCGCTCACGTTCTGCGCGCCCACTTTCAGGCTGGTCCCACGCAGCGCAGCGGCCGTCGATTCAATTGCGATAAACGGCGGGCAGACGATGCTGTCCACCGAGGTGTACGGGGCCAGCCGGGGGGCCAGCTCCTGCACAAATGCGACCGCTTCACTGGCGGTCTTGTTCATCTTCCAGTTGCCGGCGATGACGGGCCTGCGCATGGTATCACGTCCTTTTGGGTTGATCGGATGAAACTGGTCTCATGAAACAGCCCGAATGATACCCTCAGTTCCCCATGGTTTCCAGCAGCCGACCCGCAGTGCTCTGGATCCAGCGCGGTCCGCCCTGCCCAGGTGCCCGTGTCAGCAATTCGCGCGCACGTGCCCAGTTCTCACGCGCGATTTCAAGCTCGGCTTCGGCCAGCGTTGCCTCGGCCAATTGGGGACTATCGCGCCGTGCAGCTGCCAGTTCTGCTTCGGCCAGGCCAAATTCGCCATCGGTGATATATGAACGCGCAAGAATGGCACGCATGACAGGCGGCGGATTATCCCGGAAAATGGTCGCCAGCGAGGGCGCACGCAGTCCTGCAAATGCATTCGGCTCCTGCGCGGCAGTATACAGGTCGAGCCCGGCGCCGCTGCGCAGCGGCATGTCGATGCCGGGAACGCCTTCCCCGATGCTGAGCGCATAGCTGTAGAGCCAGTAGGAAGCCGCATTATTGCCTTCCAGATAGGCCAGATGCGCGGCAGTGCCCCAGTACGACGCGCGCACCTGGATGGTTTGCAAGTTGGTCTCACCGTCGGCCAGAACCCCCAACGCCAAAGCAACGTTGCCATTCTCCAGCAGCGCCCACGCCAGCGCCAGATGCGCCTCCGGAGAATCAGGATACGCGTCAAGATTGCTGCGCGCCGCCAGTATGCCCATCTCAGGCACATCCAGCAGGAACTCCATCCCACCCGGGCCACTGCCCACCGGCGGGCCACCACCCTGATTCACCTGTGGTGAGGCAGCCTGACCGGATGGCGGTGGCGGTTGTGGCGACCGTGCCGCTGGCTGTATTTGTGTGGGAAGCGGCGGCGTCGCGGTGAACGGCTCCGGCAGCGTCGGGCGCGGATCGGTTGTATGGGTGGCATCCGGGGGCGGCGCCTCGGCCACCGTGGTCTGTGTGGCGAGGATAGTCGCTGCGGCAGCAATCAGGTTTTGATTGCGCCGGTTCAGCACCACCAGCCCAATGATCAGCAGCACCACGACCACCGCCAGCACGCCGAGCAGCACCGTGTCCAGCGAACGCCGTTTGGCAGGCGCGGCTTCGGGCGGCAGTTCACGGGTGGCCGCCAGATTACGCGTCTGCGCGGCGGGCTTTTGCGCCTTTGATGCAGTCACTGGCGCAGCAGGTGCCCCGGCTGTCGCAGACCCAAGCGCGCTCTCCAGCGCCAGCACGAACGCAGCCGCGCTCTCGTAGCGGTCCGACGGGTCCTTGGACAGCGCCTGCAAAAAGACTGCATCGACCGCGCTGCTCAAAGCCGGGTTACGAGAAGACGGCACCGGCAGCGGCGTATATATGTGGTCGTGCACGACCGTGTGCGGGGTCGTCGCATTGAACGGCACATCGCCCGTCAGCATCTCATAGGCCATCACCGCAAAGGCGTATAAATCGGACCTGCGATCAAGCAGAATCTCGCCCTGCGCCTGCTCAGGGGACATATACGCCGGCGTGCCGATCATCATATTCTTGCTCATGGTGCTGTCCGGCGCAGAGGCCAGCCTGGCCAGGCCAAAGTCAGTGATGTATGGCGTGCCGTTTGAGTCGAGCATGATATTCGAAGGCTTGATATCGCGGTGCAGCACGCCCTTCCCGTGGGCATAATCCAGCGCGCGGGCCAGCGGGCGCAGCACCCGGCGCAGATTCTGCGGTGTGGGGCTGTTCGACACCATCCATTCTTTCAGGCTGGTGCCATCAATCAGCTTCATGACCAGATACGGATGGCCCTGATGCTCGGAATAGTCGTACACGGGGACAATATTGGGGTGTTCCAGCGAAGCAGCGACCGTCGCCTCACGCTCGAAACGCATGATAAACTGGCTGTCGGTCAGATAGGCGCCGTGAATCATCTTCAGCGCGACAAAGCGGTTCAGACGCGCCTGCGACGCCTTGTAAACGGTCGCCATACCGCCCTGCCCCAGCTGCTCCACGATCAGATACGCGCCGATCGTCTGGCCAATCAGTGACTGCATAGCGGCGTTCTTTCCGTCAATTGACGAGACCCATACTTGTACGTAATTATAGTGTGCGTCAATGGCGCTCACAATTGAGAGCGGGCCATTGGCCGGGGGCCGCATGGACATTCAGACAACCGGAAAAATTCTCGCCATCGTCGGGGCGATCGTGCCGGTGATCGGCGGGCTGCTGTGGCTGGCCGGGGGATCCCCCTGGCTGCAAAACCTGCTCTCGTCCGGCACCATCCGGCTGGAGGGCGGCGGCATGACCTGCCTGATTCCCATCGTCGCCAGCATTCTTATCAGCGTTATTGGCACCATCGTGCTCAATATCATCATCAGACTGATCAACAAGTGAACGTATCCGATTTCGACTACCATCTACCCGAAGACCGCATAGCACAGACGCCCGTTGAGCCGCGCGATGCCTCCCGCCTGATGCGCCTCGACCGCGCCAGCGGGGCCGTCAGCCATCACATCTTCCGCGATATTCTCGGCTTCCTGCGCCCGGGTGATGTGCTCGTCATGAACAATACGCGTGTGATTCCTGCGCGCCTGTTCGGCAAAAAGGCGGCCACCGGTGGCGCTGTCGAGCTGCTGCTGCTCAGTCGCCAGGATGACACTTCGTGGCGCGCCCTGGTGGGCGGGCGTGGGCTGCTTCAGGGCGCCCCAATCACGCTGGACTGCGGGGTATCAGCGGTCGTGGAAGCCGTGCTTGACCAGAGCGAACGCGTCATCCGCTTCAGCGAGCCGATTGAGCCGTATCTGGACGACTACGGCCAGATGCCGCTGCCGCCCTACATCCACACCCCACTCATCAATCGCGAGCGCTATCAGACGGTATACAGCCAACACGCCGGTTCAGCCGCCGCGCCCACCGCCGGGCTGCATTTCACGCCAGAGCTGCTGGTGGCCGCCCGCGACATGGGCGTGCATCTGGCTTACTGCACACTGCACTTCGGCCTGGGGACGTTTCAGCCGGTTAAGGTGGAGCGCATCGCCGACCATGTCATGCACTATGAGCGCGCCCAGCTCAGCGCCGATGACGCGCGCATCATCAACGAGGCAAAACTGGCTGGCGGACGCATCATCGCTGTCGGCACCACCAGCGCGCGCACGCTGGAGACCGCCGGCATCCTCAGCGAAGGCGGCACCCCTGACACCGCCTATGAGCCCGCGCAGGCCTGCCCGTGGCGCCCCGTGATCGCCTGCGAGGTGGACACCAACCTGTTCATCCATCCAGGCTATCGCTGGCGCGTGCTGGACGGCATCATCACCAATTTCCATCTGCCCAAGTCGACGCTGATGATGATGATCGGCGCGTTTGCCGGGCGCGAACATGTACTGGCGGCCTATCAGACTGCTGTGCAGGAAGGCTACCGCTTCTTTTCATTCGGAGACGCCATGTTCATCGTCTGATGGCGAAAACTGGGCGCAAACTTCGGATTGACTGACACGGGAAAGTTTCCTATACTTCTGCTTCACGTTTTGTCAATGAACCTACTTCGTTGACCAATTTTCCCCGTCGTGCGGGCAGATATGCCCTCCGTGTGCCGCCGACGGCTGGAAGCGAGAATTGGAGATAAATCAGTATGTACGCCATCATCCGCACCGGCGGGCGCCAGTATCGCGCCGAAGTGGGCAAGCTCATCGATGTCGAGCGCATGCCCAACGCCGTCAATGACACGATTGAAATCAAGGATGTGCTTCTCGTCGGTGACGACAGCAAAACTGTTGTCGGCCAGCCGAACGTCGAAGGCGCCGTGGTGACAGCCGTGGTTATCGATCAGTTCCGCGCCAAGAAGGTCATTGTCTTCAAGTACCGTCAGCGCACGAAGTTCCGCCGCAAGCGCGGTCATCGTCACTACTACACCCGTATTCGTATCGAAGCAATCAACGCCTAGCCAGCCCTGGCGAGCATCTGGAGAAGAGATTATGGCTCACAAAAAAGGTGGCGGTTCCAGCCGTAACGGTCGCGATAGCAATTCGCAGCGCCTGGGCGTAAAGCGTTTTGGCGGCCAGCACGTCATCCCTGGCAACATCATCGTTCGCCAGCGCGGCACCCAGTTCCACCCCGGCAAAAACGTGGATATGGGTAAGGATTACACCATTTTCGCCGTCCAGGAAGGGTACGTCGTTTTCGAGTACGCTCCCGGCAAGAACGGCCGTCAGCAAATCAGCGTGTACGCGGAAAATCCGACACCCGCTGTTCGTAACTAGTTTCGTTTACGCTCAGTACCATACAGCGACGCGTTGTATGGAGACGAGAGGACCTCAATGAAGACTGATCTGCATCCAGCATGGTTTCCTGAAGCAGTTGTGACCTGTGCCTGCGGTAACTCGTGGGTCACCGGCGCCACCCAGGCGACCATCAAGACCGATATCTGCTCGCGCTGCCATCCTTTCTACACCGGCGAACAGCGCATCATCGACACCGAAGGCCAGGTGGACCGCTTCATCAAGCGCCTCCAGGTTCGTGACCAGAAGATCGCCGCTGCCACCAGCAAGATCGAATCGTCCAAGCCGGAGAATCTCCAGCTTGCCGAAATCGGCCTGAACAAGCGTCATCTGAACATCCTGGTTGAAGCTGGCGTCGTCACCGCGGGTGACTTCATCGCCCGCCTCGAACAGGGTGGCGACCAGGCCATCCTCGACATCGACGGCATCGGCCAGAAGGTGCTCGCGGATGTGAAGCGCGAACTGCGCAACCGTGATTACACCCTGCCCGGTGGAGACGCCGAGTAGTTCACGATATAGTACTATAGAAGGCAGGCATGACATCCTCATGCCTGCCTTTCTTTTTGCCTGTTACCCGTGTATCCCCGTACCCAGCGAGATGTCCTTATGACCCCCACCCTTGGACAGGTAGAAGTAATCTGCGGCAGCATGTTCTGTGGCAAAACCGAAGAGCTGATTCGCCGCGTGCGCCGCTCGATGATCGCAAAGAAACAGGTGCAGGTCTTCAAGCCCAGCGTCGATGACCGCTACGGCGTGGAAAGCGTCACCAGCCACACCGGCCAGACGGTCAATGCTGTGCCCGTGCCCCACGCCCAGGATATCCTGACGCATCTTGCGCCCGATACCCGTGTTATTGCCATTGATGAAGCGCAGTTTTTTGACGATGGCATCAGCCATGTGGTCAATGAGCTGGCGGAGCGTGGCATCCGCGTGATTGTCGCCGGGCTGGACATGGACTTTCGTGGCGAGCCCTTCGGCGCCATGCCCGTGCTGATGGCCCGCGCGGAAGAAGTGACCAAGCTGCATGCCATCTGCATGGTGTGTGGCGAACAGGCCTGCCGCACCCAGCGCATCGTCAATGGCCGGCCTGCCAACTTCCACGATCCGGTCGTGCTGATCGGTGCATCCGAGCGTTATGAAGCGCGCTGCCGCCAACATCATGAGGTTCCTGGAAGCCGTTAATCAAATTCCAGCACGAATTACTTTGCATCGCTAAATAAATCATTGTAGAATGATGTCGAAGGATGGATATGGAGGGAGCAATATGGGCGTTATCAGCGTAAATCTCAATGCGCAGCCCGCAGTACAACCGGTCAATCAGTCCAGGCTGTGGCTGCGCAACCGGCGTTGGGATCTCTTTTTTATTTCTTTGAGCGTTATTCTCGTACCGCTGCCCTATCTGGTGTACCTGCTGGCTGTGCGCCTGGGTGTCGACCAGGACGTGGCGCGCAACTCGATCAATGGCTTCGTCGCGGTCGCCGTCGGCGGCCCGCACATGATGAGCACCTTCATGCGCACCGGCCTGGACAAGGACTTCCGCAAACGCTACCCCATGCTGCTGCGCTCCTCGATCATCATCCCGATCATCGTGGTCTCGCTGGCATTTCTGAACCTTACGCTGCTGCTGACTGTTTTCTTCTTCTGGGCCGCGATGCATGTGCTGCATCAGGTGACCTACATCAGCGAACTGTACAGCCACAAGGAACATACCTTCGTGCGCAAGGGCACATCCGTGTCGATGGTGTCGCGCCTGATCGACTACGGCGTGATCCTGACCTGCCTGTTCCCGTTCGCAGCGCTGAAGATCAGCCAGGGCCAGTTTGAAGTCGGCACCAACGACCTCACCCGCGTGATTCCGGAATTCTTCCAGCAGACCTGGTTCTTCTATGCCATGACCGGCATCTTCCTGGTGGCGACGACGGCCTTCTTCGTCAAGACCATCGTGGAATACCGCCGCAATATCATGAACGTGCCCAAGACGGTATTCATTCTGCTCACCGTGGCGGTTGCCTTCGTCATCCCGTCGCTGCCGAATCTCGATACCGCCTTCCAGGGCCTGAACACGTGGCATTCGTTCCAGTATCTGGCGATCACGTTCTACATCGTGGGCGTGCGCACAGCATACGGCAAGATGGGCGAAACGGCCCCGGTCGTCAAGCGCTTCGAGAAGCATGGCAACAAGGGCCTGTTCGTGCTGAGTACGATCATGCTGGTCGGTTCGGCCGTCGTGTTCATCGTGGTGTACTCCATCGCGCCGCTGGTTCGCCCGGGCATCGACGGCAATGCCCACTTCGACATCGCCTACTACACCGCGATCCTGTCGTTCCTGTGGATTCACTACTACCACGACCATTTCCTGTTCACCAACTTTGAAGCGCTGGACGACGCCTTCTATAACGAGAAGGCCGCCCAGGGCTAAACAGCCCAGTGGTTACACAGTCAGACACAGGGGGATGACACACAGTCATGCCCCTGTTTTTTATTCATGACGCATCTTTCAGCGGTTGTCTCCACGAGACGCGGGACGTGGTATACTCACCGCTCATTTTCCGCACACCCCAGGATACGCATATGCGCGGCGTAGTCGTCGCTGTAGACCTTGAAACCACCGGGCTATACCCGACGGTTCATGACATTATTGAGATCGGCGCTGTTCGTTTTGAAGACGGCGTCGCGACAGATGAGTTCAAATCATTCGTTAAGCCAAGAAATCCTGAAAACCCAAAAGATCCTTTGATCCCGAAATTTATCACCGAGCTAACCGGCATCACCGATGATGATGTGGCGAATGCGCCACCGATGCGCGAAGCTGTCGACGCGCTGGAGGCCTTCACCGGCCGTGATCCGATCGTTGGCCACAGCGTCGCCTTTGACCTGGGATTCCTGAATCAGCGCCAGGCCTGCCTGCTCAATCCGCGCATCGACACCTATGAACTGGCGTCAATGCTGGTTCCCGGCGCGCCGCGCTACAACCTGGGCAGTCTGGCGGCGTGGTTCAATGTCCCGCTGGCGTCGGCACACCGCGCACTGGATGATGCCCGTGCTTCAGGTCTTGTCTACTTCAAATTGTGGGAGCTACTGCTTCAGGTGCCTCCGGCAATTCTGCTGGAGATCAACTATCTGTCGGCCGACATCGCGAACTGGGACGCCCGCTATACGCTGCAAAATGCGCTGCGCGAGCTGGGCATCCAGCCCAATACCGCCTATTTCCCGGCACCTGTTTTTACTGAATCAGCGCCGGATGTGGAGCGGCTGGATCCCCTCGACATCGATGGGCATCTGGATGTAGCGGCGATGGAGGCCCTGTTCTCTCCCGGCAGCCCGCTGTCTGGCAGCCTGCCCGATTACGAAGATCGCGCCCAGCAGCGCAATATGGCGCTGGCCGTCACGCGGGCCTTCAACGACGGCGCTCCGGTCATGATTGAAGCGGGCACTGGCACGGGTAAGTCGATGGCCTATCTGGTGCCCAGCATCGCCTGGGCGCTGCACACCGGCGAACGCGTGGTCATCTCCACCGGCACGATTAACCTTCAGGAGCAGTTGCTCAACAAAGACATCCCTGCCCTCAGGCACGCGTTCGACACACCCTTTAATGCCGTGCTGCTGAAGGGGCGCAACAACTATCTGTGCCCGCGCCGATTTGAGTTTCAGCGCAAGCGTAAAGCGACGTCTCTGGACGAACTGCGCATCATGGCCAAAATCCTCATCTGGACGCTGTCCAGCAAGAGCGGCGACCGCGGGGAAATCAGCCTGCGTGGTGCCGAAGAATACACGTGGACGAAGCTGAACAGCCAGGATGAAGGCTGTACCGATTCACAGTGCAGCCATCACATGCATGGCGTGTGCCCGCTGCACAAGGCGCGCAAAGCCGCGCAGGCCGCCCACGTGATCGTCGTCAACCATGCGCTGCTGACAGCGGACGCGGTCACCGGCCACACCCTGCTGCCGGATTTCACCCGCGTCGTGCTGGACGAAGCGCATCAGTTTGAGGATGCCGTCACCAACAGCCAGACCTTCCGCATTGACGAGCCAACGCTGCGCCGCCAGCTTTCCGAAATCGGCTCTCTGGAGCCATCGCGAGGGCTGCTGGGCGCGGTGACCTCCCGCCTGTCTTCCGCAAACGCCGCCGACGCGCTGGCCGATTTCCTGCGCTATGCGCATGACCTGTCTGACGTGATGGCCTTTATCAATGCGCCCGTCAGCAAGTTTTTCAAAAGCATTCAGACGCTAATGACCGAGTCGGGTGGCGGCGGCGATTACAACCAGCAGATGCGCTTCACCCCCAAGGTGCGCGAAAGCACAGCTTTTTCGGCCGCGGCAAACAGCGCCAGCAGCCTGGCGGAGTATCTGGATGCGATCGCCATTGCCGTAAAAGACCTGGCGCTCATCATGACGCAGGCGCAGCTGGCAGGCGACGCCGACATCCCTGAGCTCATCAGCAGCATGAACAGCCTCGGCCGGGACCTGGCCGCCACCACCGAACTGCTGATCGCCGTGTTCAAAAAGCCGGACAGCAATTTCGTCTACTGGCTGGCCGGTCATAACAACAATGAGTTCGCATCGCTCAATGGCGCGCCGATTTACGTGGGCCAGCACGTGCAGGAAAGCCTGCTTCAGCATGCGCAGACTGTCGTGATGACCAGCGCCACGCTGCAGGTGAACAATTCCTTCGACTACATTCAGCAGCGCATGGGCTGCGATGGCGTCGAGACGATCGATGTCGGCAGTCCGTTTGACTACAAGGCGAGCACGCTGCTCTATATCCCCAATGACATGCCCCCCATCGCCGAGAAATTCAAGTATCAGCAGGCGCTGGAACGCGCCATCATCGAGGTGGCCGCCGCGCTTCAGGGCCGCACGATGGTGCTGCTCACCAGCTACACCCAGCTCAAACAGACTGCACAGGCCATCACGCCGCGCCTGAAACTGGGCGACATCGCGGTTTACGACCAGAGCGACGGCAGCAGCCGCCAATCCCTGCTGGATGGCTTCAAACAGACCGAGCGCGCCGTGCTGCTGGGCACGCGCAGTTTCTGGGAAGGCGTGGACGTGCCCGGCGACTCGCTCAGCGCGCTCATTATTACCAAGCTGCCGTTTGCTGTGCCCACCGACCCGATCGTGGCGGCACGCTCAGAAACCTACGGCAGCCCGTTTGACGAATACTCCTTGCCAGACGCGGTGCTGCGCTTCCGCCAGGGCTTTGGCCGTCTGATTCGCACGCGCACAGACCGCGGCGTCGTGGTCGTGCTGGACAGCCGCGTGCTGAACAAAGGCTATGGCATGCGCTTCATCGATGCCCTGCCCCAGTGCACCATGAATACCGGGCCGCTAAAGGAGCTGGCGGGGGCATCCCTGAACTGGATCAGGCGTCCATAAGCAAACGCTACTGTAACGAAGGTCTAGCACTATCTGGACGGATGTTATGCGCCACTTATGGTACGATATTTATCGTGAGGGTGAGAGCAGATGAAGACACCAGCGGGCAAGCAGTGCCGCTTCTATTACGAAGACTTCAATCGCGGGCGCAATCTTCAGGAATGCCGGGCAGCACGCAGGCCGGAAGCCGGAACAAGCCTGCAATGGCAGCCGAAAGACTGCGCCTCGTGTCCCGTGCCAGAGATTCTGAACGCAAACGCCAGCGCGGACATGGACATTGAAGTCATCATCAAACCCAGGCTGCTTGGGCTGGGCCGCAACCTCACCGTCGCGGCGCATTGCAGCAAACACGACATTGTGATCACCGATCCTTTCGTGGGCTGCGAGCGTTGTAACGAAGAAAGGCCTGGTCTGGATCAATTCTTAAAGGCACTGGAAGAGTAGTCCTCGTGGGAACACGGCGTACGAATGCCATCAGCGCAGGCCACATAGCAGTTGCCCCGGAACCCATCCCTGCGCAGACGGGCGAGAGCATGATCTGTGTCCTGGCCTCAGATGATACGCCTTCTGCCTTTACTGCTTTCGCCGATTCGTCCGTCTGGACCATCATTCCCCACAACCGCATCAACTCGGAAGCCTGTGCTGAATCCCTCAGGTTGGCCGACGGCGTGATCGCCTGGGACAGCCTCGCTGCACGCAAGTGGGTTGCCCGCGTATCACGCAAGACCCCCTATACCGAGCGCCCGGTCGTGATCGGCATTTCAGGCCTCCCCGAAGCCATCCCGTTTGGGGATTTCTTCGTGCCTGACTCGCCGGATATGCTCATCCACACGCTGACCAATGCCCTGACGATGCGCGCAGCACTGATGGAAGCCGAAGCCAGGGCCAGCAGCGCGCAGGCCGAGCTTGAGGCCCAGCAAAAAAATCGCGAGTTCCTGCATTTCGGCAAGCCAGTGATGGAACGCGCCGCCCACGAAGTGAAGACCCCGTTGTATCAGATTAACGCGGCGCTCCAGTTCCTGAGCACGACCATTCCGCCCACGCGCGCCCTGGACATGGCCCATCAGGCCCTTGAACGCCTGACCGGCGTGTTCGACAAGATTCGTATGGTGCAGCACGGGATTGAACCGAATATCTCGATGATGCGGCCTGGCAGCCCGGTCGAGATCGCAATCAGGATGCTGCGCAGCACGCTGGGCGACGAAGATGAAGTGCAGCGCATCCTGCTGGAAGAAGAAGATCCGCTTCCCATCGTCCTGGGTGATCAGGAGGCCCTGGGCATGGCGCTCTTCGAGCTGCTGTCCAATGCCCTTAAATACAGCCGTCCCCTTGACGGGTCGCGCGGCGGGGATGTCACCCTGACCATTTCGCAGACAAGCACGCGCCGTGTGACCTACACCGTGCAGGACTGCGGTATCGGCATCGCACCAGAGCACATCAAGCTCATTTTCGAGGAATACTATCAGGTGCACAAGCATCAGGCCGCAGAGTACGGGGGCACCGGCGTGGGGCTGACCCTGGCACGGCTCATCGTACAGAAGCATGGCAGCGACATCAAAGTCTTCTCGACCGAGGGCGCGGGCAGCCGCTTCTCATTCAATCTGCCGGTTGTCCGGAAGTAATCGGGCGGTCGTCTCATCTAAATCTGAGTGAATTCATGCGACAGTCTAAACTACTTTCGTTGACTCAGGAAGTCATCCTGTGTACAATGAATTCATAAAATTCAGATTGTTCTGAACGTCACAATAAGTTCAGGACGGCTCAGACAGGGACAAACGATGAACAATGTTCACGATCTCCAGCCAACACTAGATCGCGCGGCAGCCGCTGTTTCCAGCCCCCCTGACGAATCAGTCATCGCTCAGGCGCTGCTGGGCGTCGAGAAATGTATGATGGACCTCGTGAACAGCGACGTCGAGGTACTGCGTGACGCCAGCCGCCACATCATTGGCGCGGGTGGCAAGCGTGTGCGTCCGCGCCTTGCCCTGCTGGCATTCTTTGCAGCAGGCGGCACTTCAGCAGACCTGAAGGATGTTACCGCCATTGCTGCTGCTGTAGAGCTGATTCACACGGCCAGTGTGGTGCATGACGACATCAACGATCACGGCGTGCTGCGCCGCGGACGCCCGTCTGTCAATGCGCTGTGGGGGCGCACCTTCGCCCTGCTGACCGGCGACTTCCTGTTCACGAAGGTATTCGAGTTGATCGCACCGTACGGCATCTACAACACGATCCTGGCCGAAGCAACCACCGCACTGGTGGAAGGTGAGACGCTCCAGGCCAGCGCGGTAAAGAATCGCCAGTTCACCCGCGAGACCTACTACCGCATCATCGGCCTGAAGACAGCAGCTTTGTTCCGCGCTGCGGCCATGCTGGGCGCAAAATGCTCGGGCGCGTCCGAGCGCGACATTCAGGCACTGGGCGAATTCGGCTTCAATATCGGCCTGTCGTTCCAGATTGTGGATGATGTGCTCGATGTGGTCGGCTCGCCAGAGCAGCTCGGCAAGACTTCGGGCATTGATATCGCCCAGGGACGCGGCTTCGCGGTCGCCTACGAGAACGAAAACGGCCAGATTGTGGAGCACGACGATACCGCGGCAGACCCGATGATCTCCATCCGCAAGGACGTGCTGGCCGGCACCGCGCTGGAAGAAGCCCGCGTACAGGCGCGCCGCTTCGTGCGCGAAGCCATCGAGGGCATCAGCCACCTGCCCGAATCTGCCGCCCGAACTGAGCTGATGGCGCTGGCCGAATCCGTCGTCGAGCGCGACTTCTAGTCACCCCTTCGCAGGATCACAACAGGCCCACAGGCGTAAAAGCTGCGGGCCTGTTTTATTTTCCGCGCGTTATAATGCCTCACCATCATATCAACCGAACGAAAACAGGCGAATCGCAATGATCAGGATTGTGTCCACCGAGCAGATGCGCGAGATTGAAGCGGCGGCTGACCAGGCCGGGCTGTCGTATGCCAAGCTGATGCAGCACGCAGGACGCGCCGCCGCCGAACGCGCCAAACAGCTGCTCGCTGAATCGATGGCGGATGAGCCGAAAGTGACCGTGCTGGTGGGGCCCGGCAATAACGGCGGAGACGCGCTGGTGGCCGGGCTGCTGCTCTCGCGTGAATCGGACGCACCCGTGCGCTTTTACCTGATCCGCCGCCGCGCTGACGACGACGACAACTGGGCTGCCGTGCGTGATTCAGGCGCATTCGTCGCCTTTGCTGACGACGACCAGCGCTATCGGGTGCTGTCGAACCTGGTCTCCAGCGCGTCGCTGGTCATCGACGGTCTGTTCGGCATGGGCACGCGCCCGCCCCTGCGCCCGGATGTCGTCCCGCTTATGCGCGCCGTCCGCCATGCGCTGCGCGACTATCAGGCGGAATCAGCCCAGTATGCCAACTTTCTCTCTGTTCCCGAAGCGCGGCCGATGTTTCGCGGCACGCGGCCGCGTGTGCTGGCGCTGGACTGCCCCAGCGGTGTCGACTGCGATACCGGCGCGGCCGATGACAACACCATCCCGGCAGACGAGACCATCGCGTTTATCGCCCTCAAGGCTGGCCTGTTGAGCTTCCCTGCTGCCGGTTATGTCGGGCGGCTGGTGACAACCGCGCTGGGCGTGCCGCCCAATACATCGCATTTGCGCACATCGGGTGCGCGCATGGTCTCCGGCCTGGACGCCTCGGATGCGCTGCCCGCCCGCCCGCTGGATGGTCACAAAGGCACCTTTGGCCGTGCGCTCATCATCGGCGGCAGCACCAACTATGTTGGCGCGCCACAGATGGCTGGCAGGGCCGCCTATCGCATCGGTGCCGGGCTGGTGCAGCTTGCCGTGCCGGAATCCCATCTGGTGGCAGTTGCAGGCACATTCCCGGAAGCCGTCTGGCTGCCGCTGTATGCAGCGAATGGGTCAGATGTGCAAAAGGTCATCGCCGGGCTGGGTGACGCACAGGCCGTACTGATCGGGCCGGGGCTGGGCCAGTCCGATGACGCGGCAGCTCTCCTGACAGCCATGCTGGCACAGGGAGATGCGCTGCCGCCGCTGGTGCTGGATGCCGACGCGCTCAATCTGATTGCATCCGGACATGCAGCGATGAGCAGCGTGCCGGAAGGCTCCATCCTGACGCCGCATCCTGGCGAAATGGCGCGTCTGCTGGGTACAAGCACCGCCGAGGTGCAGGCAAATCGCATCGAAAGCGCGCGCGCCGCGGCGGAAAAGTGGGGGCAGATTGTCATGCTGAAGGGGGCGCATACTGTGACGGCCAGCCCGTCTGGCGAGATTGTGGTGTCGCCGTTTAAACAGCCCGCGCTGGCCAAAGCCGGCACGGGGGATGTGCTGGCGGGCATCATCACCGGGCTCGTCGCGCAGGGGACAAGCCCGTTTACGGCGGCGTGGCTGGGCGTGTATGTGCACGGACTGGCCGGAAATATCGCCGCCGAAGGCGTATCGGGACGCGCCGCATTGGCAAGCGATGTCCTGGCCGCGCTGCCTGCCGCGCTTCAGTCGCTGGAGCCGCGCTAGCGGCCGATCAGGTCCATGCGACGGCGGGCAGCGGCCTTGCCTTCAGCCAGGCTCTCGCTCACCGGGTCTTTCGGCACAGCGTTGCGGGCGGCTTCGCGCAGGCTGTCGCCTGTCTCGCTGAGCTGTCCAAACAGGCGCGCGCGCAGGGCCTTCCCGCTGATGGGCAGCCACGCCAGCGCGGCAGCCGCCCCGGCGATTACACCCAGGATGAGGCCGTTGGCCAGCCAACCGCCGTGAATCGGATCATCACGCCTTGGCGTCATCAGAGGCCTCCTGTTCGCGGCTGCGACGCACCGCCTGACGAATGCCAAACAGGTTGGTAATCAGCGTGCCCAGGCCGGCCAGAAAGCCACTGGCCGCGACCAGCGGGCCGGTCACATTGCTGCTGACGAAGCGCACCGTCGTGCTGGCCGTATTCACCGCGTCCTGCGTGTTTTCCAGGATCGGCTTGACCTCGTTCTGCACCACGTTGATGAGCTGGGCGATTTGCAGGATCAGGATGGCCAGCGCCAATACAATCAGCGCGCCTTCCATGGCCAGGAAGATGATCATCAGGTCGCGCAGCAGGCGCACCATCTGCTCGGTCTGCTCGATATTATTGGCAGCCAGCAGCATGGCGATGATAAAAATCAGCAGCATGATGGCGAACACGCCCCCTGCTGCCAGAATAACGATATTGCGCAGCGTCCAGCGCGACGGCTTGACGGGCGGTGTAACAGGACTTGAAGCCGGAAGTTGTGGAGTCATCGACCCTTCCTTACTATGTAATTCGCTTGCGCGGGCGCCTGGTCGTCAGCGCGATGCTGAGCACCAGCGCGACAATGCTCCCCGTGATGGCGGCAAACAGATTGAGCGTGCCGTATGAGAAAATCGTGATCTGAAATGCAACACCGATGAACTGCCCGGCGGCAAAACCCAGCCAGCTCAGCAGCAGAAAAGCGGCCAGTCGTTTGGCATCGCCCCCAAAGATCAGGTGCGCAAGGGCACCGATCAGGGTGGAGAGCACAAAGGCAAAAATGAACGTGGGAGCGGACATAGCTGTTTCCCAGACCGACACATTACACCGGTTCAGGTGTTTTAGGATTGTATCACGCGTAATAAGGTTTTGAACACTTCCACGCTTCAGGCTATAATGAGCATACTATGCCAATTATCGACCAGCGCATCCTCATCCCAGCCAGTCAGACCCAGGTCTGGAAATATCTGAGTGATCTTTCCAGGAACGCCGAATGGCAGGCTGACTGTCGTTCAGTCTCATTCCTGTCTTCAAAGCGCGAAGGCCCAGGCACGCGCTGGCGCGTCACCACGGAAAAAGCCCAGCAGCACATCTACGAAATCCAGTCGTGGTACAACGGCCTCGGCTACGAATACACGATCGTCGACGGCACCTCGATGACAGATACCAAAGGGCGCATCCGCCTGCAGGAAATCGCCGAGGGCACTGTCGTTCAATGGACATTCAGCTTCGAGACCAAAGGCGTCCTGAGCGGCCTGCGCGGGGGCACGCGCCAGGTCGAGGCTTCCATGGCGGCCAGCCTGAAGGCGCTCTACAAGGCCATCAAGGCGATGCCTAAGGAAGCGGTGCCGATTCGCTCACTGATGCAGGACTCGCCAGATGTGGAAGGTCGGCAGCAGTATCAGCCGCGCTACACCCCTGCATATGACGTAAAAAAGTCATCGACGAATTTCGACCCGGTAAGCATGCCGGAAGCTGAACAGACGGTCATGCACATGCCGCCGATCGTCGTGACCGATCCCGCGGTAGAAGCGGAAGTGTCTGGTTCCCTGTTTGTGGAACCACCTGTGAAGCAGGAAGACACCAAGCCGAATCCAATCCTGATGGTTGATGACGGGGCCGATGTGCTGACGCCGCCTGACGCGCCGCCCGCATCTGTGCCGTCAGCCGTGAAGGTGACAGACAGCGAGCCGGATTTCATGCCCGTGCTGGACGACATGCTGCACAACGCGCGTCCCTCGCAGGTGGAGACGACTGCGCTGGACGTGGCTGTCGATGCACCACTGGGCACAAAAGCGCCTGCGCCAGTCGCCATTCCCGAGCCAGAGCCGACACTCACGTCCGCGCCCACTCTGCCGCTGTCCATCGAGACCATCCCGCCAGAGCTTCTCGCCCCGCCCAGCGAGCCAGAGCCGTCGATTTCAGAAGTGGCCGAGATGTCGCCTGTGCTCGCTCAGGTGCCGCCTGCACCCGAACCGGTCATCGCACCCGAGCCGGTTGTGGCACCAAAGCCAGAACCACCCGCGCCCGTCGTGCAGGTCAAGAGCATCTGGGAAGAACTGGGCCTGCCGCGCCCGGAAAACCTGGAACCGTCGCCATTGAAATCGGCCACCTCGGTCAATGACCCCGTGCTGATTCCGCTGCCGCCTGTGACCAGCATCCGCCAGGGCTTCCGCGCCCAGGACCGCCGCCGTATCGTGCGCGTGCGCTTCCCGCAGTAAGGCGGGATGTCCGGCATATCAGCGTAACTTAGCGATCCGTAGAGGCAAGGCATGCCTTGCCTCTACTACTCCTAAACGCGCTTAACATTTGATAATTTGCGTGTGATCGGCGCAATAGGATGAAAACCCGACTCGGAAATTAGCGTTGGATCACTCATATATTTGCCAATGACATACTCAGCGAACGCTGATGGATTCAGGCAAATCAATTTCTCTTCCGTTACAATATCGCGACCCTCGAAAGGCCTGTGGTCGAAAGAAGAATCAAAGAAGTAGCCCTGAGCCGAGACATTATTCTTACCTCCAGTTTTTTGTGGCATCCCTTCATGCATCAAGCCATTTCTTATAAATGTCCAGAATGTCTTAGCAAAATCCGTGGTAATTTCGAGATCTGAAGCCATATGTTCATCGAAATGGTCGCGCCATATGTTCCATTCTTTGCCTGGCTTTGGTTTTCGCATTTTCGTAATTCTGAATACTTTAATCTGCAAGTACCGCTCATATAGTGTCAGCGCGACTATGAGATTCACAAAGCTCCCGTCGTTGTCCAGTTTTGAAAGCGGTTCAACGTACCAGCGCCTGAATCTTTCGAAGTCGGATAGCTGTTGTCCTTCGTCCATTTGGCGTCATCTCCCAGCAAACTCAAACAACGAAATATTGACCCAAGTGTTTCGCCAATACAAAAAGCCCTGTTCGCATGAACAGGGCTTTTTGTTTATATGGGTGGCTAGACGGGCTTGAACCCTCGACCTCCTGATCCACAATCAGGCGCTCTAACCGACTGAGCTATAGCCACCATATCTGAGGGAAATAGTATCATGCTTCAGGACGTTTGACTAGGCTGTTTTTGCGCCACAATCACAAATGCGATGCTGCGCGGGAACGCCTTATGATGCACCGTCACGCTGAATCCGTGCGGACCCAGCAGACGGGTGGCGAACGCGTGCATGTGCGCCAGCCCCACGTTCAGGTCCGAATCATCGCGGTTGCCCGTCTGCTGGCCGGTCACACGATAGGCGAATTCCAGCACACGGCGCACGATGCCCCCGCCGGTGAAAGCTGCCGAGGGCACGATGATAAAGCGGCCTCCGTCTGCCAGCAGGCGAAAACACTCGCGCAGCGTGTCTGCCTCCATGATGAATCCGGCCGGAAAAGTGGAGATGATCGCGTCAAACGACGCATGCGGGAACGGCATCGCCTGCGCACGCGCACGCGTCAGGCGGATGGGCAATCGCGCACGGCGTAATTTTCTGCGTGTGATCTGGCCCATAGTGGGCGAAAAGTCGAGGCCGATGGCCCGATACCCGCGCCCAAACAGGTCAAGCTGAAGCGTGCCCGTGCCATGCGCCAGATCGAGCACCCGCGCAGGTGCAGGGGGCAGATGGTCGAGCGCAGACCGCTGCCAGTCTTTCCACGTGCCCATCGAGACCAGCCAGGCGACCAGGTCGTAGGCAAAGGCAAACGGGTGATAGAGCAGCCAGAACGCAGCGCGAACAGGGGCGAACTGTCGGCTCATTCGGCCGTTTCAGACAAGGCGGCCAGGATGGTGTCCGGCGCATCGGTGATGATGGCATGCACACCCAGCGCGGCCAGCTCACGCGCACGCTGTGGGCTGTTCACCGTCCAGGTATTGAGCGGCATGCCCATCGCCAGCACCGGCCCGCCCGCCTCAATCATCTCGTGATACGGGTGCAGGTACTCGCAGTGCGAGATGATGGGATGCTCCAGCGCGTCAAAGGTCATGAACAGATAGCCCAGCCGCACCGACGGCATCACGGCGCGGAACCAGCCCAGCACGCGCCCGCTGAACGAACTGACGATCACTTTGTCCTGCATATTGTAGCGGGCGATCAGCGTAGCCACAGCCTGCTCTACGCCATCGCTGGCCAGCGGGTCGGCATCGCCCGGCGCCTTGATTTCAACGTTGATGCTGCTGAAACGCTGCCCCACTTCCGTAAACACCTGCTCCAGCGTGGGTATCTGCACACCCGCAAAGTCAGGCGAAAAATACGAGCCAGCATCGAGCGACTGAATCTGCGCCAACGTCATTTCGCGGATGTTGCCGCTGCCATTGGTGGTGCCATCGACGCGCTCATCATGCAGGATGACGGGCACGCCGTCCGCGCTCAGCCAGACATCCAGCTCGATACCATAGGCGCCCTGGTCGGCAGCCAGCAGGAAGGCCGGCAGGGTATTCATGGGCGCATAGGCTTTCGCGCCGCGGTGTCCAAACACAAGCGGTGTCATCGTTCATTTCCCCCTGGTACAGCCCGGCACGCATGAAATCACTACCGCGAAATCTGGATCTCGTCACCTTCCACGCGCACCTCATAGCGGCGCACAGGACCAAAGGCCGGAGGCGCCGTCGCCTTGCCCGTGTTCAGGTCAAAGCGCGCCCCATGCGCGGTGCATTCCAGCTCCCCGCCATCGATAAACCCGTCAGACAGCGGCACATCTTCGTGTGAACAACGATCCTCAAAGGCATAATAGCGCCCATCCACGTTAAACAGCGCCACATCATCGCGCCGATACGCCACCACAATACGCGTCCCCGGGGGGACCTCGGCCACCTTTGCGACCGTGATAAACTCAGCCACAGTTAGTCTTCCTCCGCCTGTTCGCGGCGTTCCCATTCTCCCAGCCCATACAGCGCGACCGTGAGCGCCTTCAGCGACAGCAGGCCGCACTTCACACGGTTCATGGACAGGGGAATCCCAATCAGATCAAATACATCCTGCTTGCTGATCGCCCGCACTTCGTCGAGCGACTTGCCGAGGATCATTTCGCCCAGCATCGACGCCGAGGCCTTGCTGATCGCACAGCCCTCGCCTTCCCACGCCAGCGCCTCGATGTGCGTCTTGTCTTCAGACAGGCGCAGCGTCAGGCGCAGTTTGTCTCCGCACAGCGGATTAACCGCCTCATAGTCGATATCTGCCGGGTCCAGCACGCCGCGATAGCGCATATTGCGGTCATGGTCGAGAATATTCTCGCGATAGAAATCGTACATGCGCACCCACCTCCCCGCCGTCAGACGCTGAACGTGCGCTTTACCACATACAGCGCATCCACCAGCCGATCCACTTCTTCAAATGTATTGTACAGATAAAAACTGGCCCGTGCAGTGGCGGCCGTGCCCAGCAGGCTGTGCAGTGGCTGCGCGCAGTGATGCCCGGCGCGCACGGCGATCCCCTGCGAATCCAGCACCTGCGCCACATCGTGGGCATGCACACCGTCCATGCTGAAGGCAGCGACAGCGCCCTTTTTATCGGCATCCGGCCCGTAAACATGTACAAACGGCAGCTCGGCCAGCCGGTCCAGCGCATAGCGGGTCATGGCATGTTCGTGCGCCTGCACCTTGTCCATGCCCAGCGCGTTCAGATAGTCAATCGCCGCACCCAGCCCGATCTGCTCGGAAATCAGCGGCGTCCCGGCTTCAAACTTGAACGGGATGTCGTTCCACGTGCTGCCCTCGAACGTGACCTTCGAGATCATGTCGCCGCCGCCCATCCACGGGGGCATGGCATCCAGCAGCGCCGCCTTGCCATACAGCACACCGCTGCCGGTGGGTGCGCACATCTTGTGCCCGCTGAACACCAGAAAGTCCGCATCCAGCGCCTGCACGTCGATCGCCATATGCGGTACTGCCTGCGCAGCATCCATCAGCACGACCGCGCCGACATCGTGCGCCAGCCGCGCCATGTCAGCCGCTGGCGTAATCGTGCCCAGCACATTGCTCACCATCGTGAACGTGACCAGCTTCACCGGCAGTTCGCGCAGCATGCGCGCATACGCATCAGCATCGATCTGGCCGTCCGGCGTGATGGGCGCGAACTTCACCACAGCGCCGGTCTGCGCGGCCAGCATCTGCCACGGCACGATATTGGCATGGTGTTCCATCTGCGTCGACAGGATCACATCGCCCGGTTTCAGGTTTGCCCTGCCCCACGTCTGCGCCACGAGGTTGATGCCCTCAGTGGTGCCGCGCGTGAACACAATCTCGCGTTTCGAGGCGGCATGGATGAACCTGCGCACTTTCACGCGCGCGCCTTCATAGGCTTCAGAGGCCTGCTCGCTCAGCTTGTGGATGCCGCGATGCACGTTGGCGTTGGTCGTGCGGTAGTAGCTGTCCATCGCCTCAATCACGGCCAGCGGCTTCTGGCTGCTAGCTCCGTTGTCGAGATACGTCAGCGGCACACCCGGGTGATGCTCCACGTGCAGGATAGGGAATTGGGCGCGCACTGCGTCGATATCGTAAGCGTAGTCGGGCATCGTCATGTGCTCATCTCCATGTCGCATTGGCCCCGTTTTACCGAATATCTATACCAAAAAGGGCGCCATCACAGCGCCCTTTTCTTTCTATCGTCACGCCGGAGTGTCAGCGGCCGATGCTTTTGCCAACGATCTTGGCTTCCAGCGAGGCGCGCAGGCGGTCACGCACGCGCTCGTACGGCACACGGTCCAGCAGTTCCTCAAAGAAACCGTTGATGACGGCCAGCTCTGCCTCGGCACGCGGCACGCCACGGCTCATCAGGTAGAACACAGGCTGTTCTTCCAGTGTGCCAAAGGTGGCCGCATGGGTGCAGCGCACATCATCAGCTTCGATTTCGAGGCCGGGGATGGCGTCCATACGGGCGTCTTCGCTCAGCAGCAGGTTGCGGCAGGCCTGGAAACCGTCAATCTTCTGCATCTTCGGCAGCGACTTGATCATGCCCTGCCACACGGTGCGCGCATCGTCTTTCGCAGCACCCTTGAACAGCAGGTCGGAGGTTGTCAGCGGGGCATTATGTACCTGCTGCGTATCCTGGTCGAACAACTGCTCATGTTCCGCGAAGAACATGCCGGTCACACGGCCGTTCGCGCCCTGGCCATCCAGCTCGACTTCGATGAACTGCTTGACGAATTCGCCGCCCATGTTGCCGACGATCCAGTCCAGCTGGCCATCGCGTCCCACGCGGGCGCGCTGCGTACTGAATTCATATGTCTCGCGGTTCCAGTCCTGCAGGCTGACATAACGCAGGTTGGCATTGGTGCCCACCAGCAGTTCGGTCGCGCCCACAAAGCTGCTCTGGGTTGCGCCTTCTGCCGAGCGGTAGTCCACCAGCAGCGTCGCCTGGGCGCCTTCTTCCAGCACCACCAGCACATGGCCCATCGTGGCGCCGTCCTGCGCGTTGTACATCACGACATGCAGCGGCAGCTCGACCGCCACGTTGCGCGGCACGTACAGGAACACGCCATGTGTCCACAGCGCGGCGTGCAGCGCGGCGAATTTACCTTCGCCGGGCAGCACTGCGCTGGTCATCAGGTTGGCGCGCACCAGCGATTCGTGCGACTTCACGGCGTCGCTCAGGCTGGCAAAGACCACGCCCTGCTCGGTCAGCGAGGCATGCACATCATGCTGGGCCAGCACACCGTCGGTGAAGACGATTGTGCCACCCTGCTGATCGCCAATCAACGGCTCCAGATACTCGGCCGGCACCACGCTCACGTCCTGCTTCGGCTGGGCAATCCACGTACCCGCTTCATCCCAGCGGATACGTCGGTAATCGGTACGGCGCCAGGCTTCTTCATTACGGCCAGGCATCTCCATCCTGGTATACAGGTCCCAGGCAACCTCGCGGCTTTCAGCCAGCCAGCGCGGCTCGTTCAGCGATGCGCTCAGTTTTTCCACATCGGCGCGGGTGTACAGGGGCGCCGCAGGGGCGGCCGTACGACGCTGTTTTTGTGCTTCCACAGCTTTATTTCTCCTTCAGGACGCGCCTTGTTTAGCCGATCGAGCCTTCAAGCTGGATCTGGATCAGGCGGTTGAGTTCGAGCGCATATTCCATAGGCAGTTCTTTCACCAGCGGTTCGATGAAGCCGTTGACGATCATCGCATTGGCTTCGTCTTCGCTCATGCCGCGGCTCATCGCGTAGAAAAGCTGATCTTCGCCCACGCGGCTGACCGACGCTTCATGACCCATCGTCACCTTCTTGGCATCGACTTCGATGGTCGGATAGGTGTCCGAACGGCTGCGATCATCCAGCAGCAGGGCATCGCACACCACATTGCTGCGGCTGTTGTCCGCGCCTTCAGCGATCTTCAGCAGGCCGCGATAGCTGGCGCGACCGCCGTCCTTGCTGATCGACTTGCTGATGATCTGGCTGGTGGTATTCGGGGCCAGATGCGTAATCTTGGCACCCGCATCCTGATGCTGGCCCTTGCCCGCAAATGCGATCGAGAGCACTTCACCGTGCGCGCCTTCGCCCGCCAGGATCACCGCTGGGTACTTCATCGTCACCTTGCTGCCCAGGTTGCCGTCCACCCATTCCATGGTGGCATTCTTGTAAGCCACGGCGCGCTTGGTCACCAGGTTATACACGTTGTTCGACCAATTCTGGATGGTCGTGTAGCGGCAGCGGCCGCCGTCCTTGACGATGATTTCCACCACCGCGCTGTGCAGGCTGTCTTCGGTGTAGGTTGGGGCTGTGCAGCCTTCCACGTAATGCACGTACGCGCCCTCTTCAACGATGATCAGCGTGCGTTCAAACTGGCCCATGTTCTGCGTGTTGATGCGGAAATAGGCCTGCAGCGGCATTTCGACATGCACGCCCTTCGGCACGTACACGAACGACCCACCAGACCACGTCGCGCTGTTCAGCGCCGCAAACTTGTTGTCCGACGACGGAATGATCGTGCCGAAATACTCTTTCACGATCTCCGGATAGTCGCGCAGGGCCGAGTCCATGTCAGTGAACAGCACGCCCTTTTCTTCAAGGTCCTTGCGGATGCTGTGATACACCACTTCCGATTCATACTGGGCGGTCACACCCTGAAGGTACTTCTGCTCTGCTTCCGGGATACCCAGGCGATCGAAGGTGTTCTTGATTTCTTCGGGCACTTCGTCCCAGTTGCGGCCCTGGCCGTCAGTGGCGCGCACGAAGTAGTAGATATCGTCAAAGTCGATACCGCTCAGGTCACTGCCCCATTCAGGCATCGGCTTCTGCAGGAACAGCTCGTAGGCCTTCAGACGATATTCCGTCATCCAGGCAGGCTCGTTCTTCATGCGGCTGATGTTGCGCACGACGTCGGCATTGATGCCTTTTTCGCTTTTGAACGAATACGCCGTCTCCGAGTCATGGAAGCCGTACTGTTCTTCGTATGAGTTGCGTACGCCCTGCAGTGCGGATTCGTCTTCCGTAAACTGCTTTTCAGACTGTACCAGATGATCCACCATGAGTTTTGTCTCCACTACCCGAGAGGATTAGCCCTCGGCGCGTTCACGAATCCAGTCGTATCCAGCTTCTTCCAGCTTCAGCGCCAGTTCGGGGCCGCCGCTTTCCACAATCTGGCCCTGATACAGCACATGCACAAATTCCGGCTTGATGTAATTGAGGATACGCTGGTAGTGCGTGATGACCAGCACGCCCAGGTTCGGGCCTTTCAGCTTCACCACGCCTTCAGACACGACGCGCAGCGCGTCAATGTCGAGGCCGCTGTCGGTCTCATCCAGCACGGCGATCTTCGGTTCCAGCACGGCCATCTGCAGGATTTCAGCGCGCTTCTTCTCGCCACCGCTGAAGCCCTCGTTCAGGTAGCGGCCCGCAAAGCTGTGGTCCATCTGGAGTTCGTCCATTTTGGCGCGCATCATCTTGCGGAAGTCACTCACGCCGATGCCCTTGCTGTCCGGATCGGCAGCCTTCATGCGGGCATTGATCGACAGACGCAGGAAGTTCGCCAGCGTGACACCAGGGATCGAAATCGGATACTGGAAGGCGAGGAACATGCCGGCGCGGCTGCGTTCGTCGGGCTCCATCTCCATCACATCACGGCCGTCAAAAATGATCTCGCCGGCAGTCACTTCGTAGGCAGGATTGCCCATCAGCACATTGGCGAGCGTGCTCTTGCCAGAGCCGTTCGGGCCCATCAGGGCATGCACTTCGCCCTGCCTGATGACGAGATTGACGCCTTTGAGGATTGGTTTGTCTTCGACATTCACATGCAGATTACGAATTTCAAGCGCTGCACCCATTTGCAGGCGACCTCCATACAATTTAACACGCGTTAAAATTATCGCGTACCTTGAGGTTAAACATACCGTCAGTATATCAGCCCGGCGTGCGCTTCGTCAATATTTTTATTATGGTTATCATAAAAATTGACTTAGAAAATTGGCGGTGCTATCATGAAAGCATTAAACACGCCATCACGAGAAGAAATGAGGTCTCATGGACAACATCAAGACGGAGGAAGGCCTGCGCGAAGCCCTGCGCGTGGTGGTCGATCCTGAAATTGGTATGAACGTGGTCGAGCTGGGCCTGATCCGCAAGGTGGAAATTGAAGCTGATCGCGGTCATGTCACGATGATTATGACCACGCCGTTCTGCCCCTATGCCCCCGCCCTGCTGGAGCAGACGCGCCGCGCCGCGCAGGATTACCTGGGCGCACCGACGACCATCGAGATGGGCCTGGAAATGTGGGACCCGACGATGATGGAAGACGGTGCCGATGGCGACTGGGGCCTGTTCTAGGCCACGCTGCCATTCAGGAAACGCCAGATAAGAAAAGAAGCGCAGCTCGTCTTTGATACGAGCTGCGCTTCTTTTGTGATATCTACTCGCGAGCGAATCTCAGCGTCGTGGCCGGTTCTGCTGAATGAACAGGCGCGGATCGACGTAGTGTGCCTTCAGGCGATTCAGGTCGCGCCCTGGCCAGTCGCCGGGTGACGTCTCCAGAATTGACGATGTGACGATATCGAAGTGCAGATGATAGGCGAAGCGCCCGAACGCATTGCCCACCTGGCACACCTGCTGGCCACGGCGCACGCGATCCCCAACCTTGACGATCATATTGCTGACGTGGGCAAAGCGGGTGTACACCACCTTGCCGCCGACTGCCAGCGGATCGTGCTTGATGACGATGATATTCCCCCAGATGGGCAGGCTGGCCGCAAACGTGACCGTGCCGCTGGCTGGCGCATAGACCGGCGCGTTGGCGTCGGCATCCCAGCGAGGGGTATTCAGGTTCAGGTCCGCGCCCGTGTGATAGTCCCCCTGCAGGTACGCTTTGGCATACGGCGAGACATCTTTCCAGCCGCCACCCCACACCGTTGTGCTGGCGCGTTCGGCTTCGGTGCCCATGGGCTGGTCAAAGCCATCCGCATAACCCACCGGCACTGGCCCGCCGCCGCCCGCATCCACATACATCACTTCCTGCCAGCGCACCGCGTCAAATGCAATCCGTTTGTCCGATTCACCTGTCAGGTCATTCAGGAAGACGGTGCCGCTGTTGATCACCCGCGGGTCGAGCTGGAACACGCCCAGAGACACCCACTGGTTGGAATATCGGCTCTGGTCGATGGGCACCACGACTTCCGTGCCAGCCCCGACCACGCCATTGACCTTGTAGCGCGCCTGCGTGGTCGTGCTGTTGCGGCCGGGGATGAACACCGACACATCATACTGTGCGGCTTTCGTCAGCCGCGGTGACCAGCGGGCAGCCGCTTCGGCCGCGCGCGCTGTCGTGGTCTTGTACAGCGCCTTCCAGCCCCACAGGTTGGTGAATTCCACCATCTGGCGATTGCCCGTGTAGGAGAAATCGCTGTAGTTGGCATCGCCCGTCTTGACGATAAACTCGGGCCCGTAGATGACCTGGGGCGGCTGGCCCGGAGGCGTACTGGTATCACTCATTGGCTTGTTCAGCGCCGAATACTCCACCGGCCCGATCACGCCAATGCGCCAGTAACTCAGGCCCACAGCCCGATGCTTGCTGATCGCGACCGAGCGCGCAGAGGCAATTTCCTGGCTGGGCGCATCCCCCTGCAGCACGGGAATGATAGGCTTGCCAAACGGGGACCACACGCTGTAGACCTCGGCCAGCAGACCCTCCAGGTCTCGGTCCATCGTCGTCCAGTAGGACTGCGGATGCACACTGTTGACGAATGGCTGCCATTCACGCGGAAAAATCGTCTCGTAGTGCTGAATGCGCGGATCGACGGACAGGCCGATATGGAAATTGGCCGGTATCGAGCGGCGGATCCGCTCCATGTACGGCCGAATCAGCGCCTGACCGCCCTGCCAGTATTCCTTATAGGGCTCCACATCCAGAATCATCGACTTCACACCCGGGCGATTGCAGGCCTGAATGATCAGATCTGTCTCTGCATTCAGGTCAAGGCCCTTGGGCACGCACCAGGCATGAAATTCGAGGTTGTAGTTACGCAGCGTATTCACCCAATTGTCGATTGAGCCGGGGCCGTCGATGGCCAGCGCACGCTTGCTGTCCCACACGCCCATCCAGCGGGCCGTGCGCACGCCATTGGTGCCCACCGAGCCATAGTCGCTCGTCTTGACGAACACCTGCGTCACATACGGGGCATTGGTCTTGATCGAGCGCGCCAGCTCGTCAATCGAGTTTTGCGGCACCACATCGGCACGCCAGTGCCACAGCGCCACAGCGCCCTGATAAGGGGATGCGCCCGTCGGCGGGGGGATCGGCGCGGGGGCAGCATCAAAAGTGACGACGGATGTGGACGTCCAGCCAGCAACATTGCTCTGCTCCACCCATACCCAGCCATCCGCCGCACGCGTCGCCGGATAATATTTGACGAGCGTGAGATTCCTGAGCTGTCCGACATCCTTATAGTTGGTGCCGGGGCCATTACGGATGTAGGCGAAATCGCGCTTTGTCCTGGCCAGTGCATCCTGGCCCGCTCCTGCGGATGCGGGTTTGGGCACTGCGGGAAGACTTGCAGCCATGCGTCACCTCCGGAGGGCATCACCCTCTTAACGTTTGAAATCGGTTAACAACTCAAGTGTAACCCGAATACCGTCCCCATGCAGCTTAGCGAATGTAAATATGTCCTGCCGGGCCATCCAGCACGGCGCCCACCAGCCACGCCGATTCGCCCGCGGCCTGCATTTCCAGAAGGTAGGCCGCGGCATCGGTTTCGGGCATCGCCAGCAGCAGCCCGCCCGACGTTTGCGGGTCGTACAGCAGGTCGGCCTGCCAGTTCTGCAACGGGGATTCCAGCGTCACGAAGCCGTGATACGCGCCCAGGTTACGCCCCTTGCCGCCCGGAAAAATATCCTGCTGCGCGTATTCCTGCGCAAATGGCAGCCACGGCAGCGCATCATACGTAAATGCAAACGCGACATCGCCCAGATGTGCCATCTCGTGCGCGTGGCCCAGCAGACCAAACCCGGTGATATCGGTAGCTGCATTGACGGCAAAGCGGCGGGCGATCTGCGAGGCGCCACGATTCAGGCGCATCATGCTGGCCACGGCGCCGTCCACGGCCTCGCTGCTGGCCTGATCGCGCTTAAGCGCCGTCGTGATGACCCCGGTGCCCAGCGGTTTCGTCAGCACCAGTCGGTCACCAGGCCGTGCGCCACCCTTGGTAAATATTCGATCAGGCGAAACAATGCCAGTCACCGCCAGGCCGTATTTCGGCTCTTTGTCGGTGATGGTGTGCCCGCCCGCGATGACCGCGCCAGCCTCGCGCACTTTTTCCGCACCGCCGCGCAGGATATCCGTCAGAATGCTGTCGTCCAGCGCATCCGGAAAGGCGGCCAGATTGATCGCAAACAGCGGATCTGCACCCATCGCATAGATATCGCTCAGCGCATTGGCAGCCGCAATCGCGCCGAACGCGTAGGCATCGTCCACCACCGGTGGGAAAAAGTCCACCGTGCTCACGATTGCCTGTGTGTCATTCAGCTTATACACGGCAGCATCATCCGGCTCTGCCAGCCCAACCAGCAGCGCGGGATAATCTTTTGCCTGGAACATGTCATTTAAAGGACGCAGCACGTGCGTCAGTCGGCTCGGATCGAGCTTGGCGGCTCAACCCGCGCAGCTGGCCATGGCCGTCAGTTTGACGATTTCAGACATGCTTGCCTCCTTTCTCAAAGCTACAGCCTCGCGTGACACAGTATAACCTGACAGACAGTTCGGTCAACTTTCTGCCTTGCGCGGCTTTGGTCGCTCATGTACACTTTTCAACGTTACGGGGTGTGGCGCAGCTTGGTAGCGCGCTTGCATGGGGTGCAAGAGGTCCCCGGTTCGAGTCCGGGTACCCCGACTGTTATTTCCGCATCAGATGGGCACATTGAATGTGTTTGGGGGTCCCCAGTTTCGATCCCATGCGTGCCTATCGTTTTGCGCTTGAATATTGTTGAGGTGCATGGAGAGTAGTTCAACTCTCCAACAGTATAAGCGTGACAGAACAGAGGCCTTATGGCCTCTTTTTGTTTGCACTCTCATATTCTTCTTAACATCCGACTATCTGTTTCCTCCTTACAGAGATACAATCACGCTATCGTGTCAGCAACAATCAAAATCGAACCTTTCCCGCAGGCACCGTGTATGACAAGTATCACGTGTATCTGTACCGGGTGCTGATATTGCATTCTGTGCTGCACGGTAGTTTATTAATAGACAAGAGGAGAACTGTTGGCATGAAGAATTTCCGTCGTCTTCTGTTAGCAGCCAGCGGGCTGGCAATCGCCGCCCTGGCTGTAGCGCCGACCCTGGCGCAGGATGATGGCCTCATCATCATCGAAGGTAACTTCGGTGGCGATCCGGCTACATTCAATCCGATTCTGGCTAGCGACACCGCGAGCCGCCGTATCACTGGTTTCCTGTTCCCTGGCTTCATCAATGCCAACGCAGAAACCGCGAATTTCTCTGAGTTTGATCCCCCGCTGGCCTCCGGTGGCATCGTCGACAGCTGGACGATCGACGAATCCGGCACGGTCTACACCTTCACCCTGCGTGAAGGCCTGACCTGGTCGGATGGCGACCCGATTGACTCGGCCGACGTCATCTACACGTGGAATGCCCTGCAGGCCGGTGTGGAAGGTATCGTCGATACCCCGCTGTCATTCGTCATCGACCCGACCGGCGCGACCGGCATCCTTGATGTCACCGCTCCTGATGCCAGCACCGTCGTCGTGACGTTTGCGTCGCCTGAGTGCACCTCGCTCGGCAACGTCGGCGTGCTGTACCCGGCGCCGTCGCATGTTCTGCCCGAAGACCTGGCCCTGCTGAATGACGCTGAATTCAATCTCGCCCCGACGGTTTCCGGCGGCGCGTTCACCTTCAGCGCTCTGAACCCCGGCGAGCAGGTTGCTTTGCTGGCCAACGATGACTACTTTGACGCTGCCACCCCCGGCGATGTTGCCCCCGCAGGCTTCATCTACCGCGTCGTGCCTGACCAGACCGTGCTGTTCGAGCAGTTCCTGGCTGGCGAGACCAACGTCATCGACAGCCCCGCAGTGAGCCGTCTGGCCGAACTGCGCGCACTGGCCGAAGCCGGTGAGAAGCAGCTGTTCACGTTCCCCGGCAATGCCTGGGACTACTTCGCGCTGAACTTCGCTGACCCGACCAACCCCCAGAACGGTCTGGATGCCGATGGCAACCTGATCGACCAGGGTGCGCACCCGATCTTCGGTGACATCGCCGTCCGCCAGGCCATCGCGCTGGGCACCGACGTTGACGCCGCGATCGACGCCGCCGTGTTTGGCGAAGGTGAACGCATGAACTCGTTCATCATCCCCGCTTCCTGGGCCTACAACCAGGACCTGCCGCTCATCGAATACAACCCCGACGCTGCTGCCGCCCTCCTGGACGAAGCTGGCTGGGTTGACGCCGATGGCGATGGCATCCGTGAAAAAGACGGCGTGCCGCTGAGCTTCACGCTGTACACCAACGAAGGCAATGGCCGTCGCACCCAGACCGGTACCCTGATCCAGGACCAGCTGTCCCAGATCGGCGTGCAGGTGAACTTCTCGACCATCGACTTCAACACGCTGCTCGACATCATCGACAGCCAGACCTTCGACTCCGTCATCCTCGGCTGGCGCAATGGCTGGCCGGACGATCCGGATGCGACCCAGCTGTTCACCGCCCAGTCTGACGTGGTGGGCTCCGGCAGCAACTTCACCTCCTGGTCGAATGCTGAGTTCAACGAACTCAACACCCAGGCCAAGACGCTGGCTGGCTGCGACACCGCTGAACGTGCACAGCTGTACTACCAGATGGCTGAAATCTTCCAGAACGAGCTGCCCTACGTGCCGCTGTTCGCCATCAACGGCGCTTACGCCGCGGGTGCTGACATTGCAGGCTTCGGCCCGTATCCCAGCCTCCTGTACTGGAATGTTGACAGCTGGAGCCAGGCTACCCCGTAGTCTGAGCCCCATCAGCAATCTTTAAGTATGCAGGGGCAGTGGGATCATCCCCATTGCCCCTGTTATTTTGGCCCCCAAAATTTAAAATACACTCTTAACTTATTTGTGAAAAAACGCGCATTTTCGGGTGTTTTTCGTCAACGATTCCGCTGGGAAAGTCGCTCTCACTATGATCAAATACACACTTCGCCGTTTGCTTCAGGCGATTCCAACCTTCCTTGGCATCACCGTCTTCTCGTATTTGCTGATGACCGCTGCGCCAGGCGGGCCGGTTGGCGCGCTGACGCAGGCGCCTAACATCAGCCCGCAGCAGCGCCAGCGTATCGCGCTGCAGCTGGGCGTGAATGACCCGTGGATTGTGCAGTACCTGCGCTGGCTGGCTGGCGACGACTGGATGCGCTGGGACACCGACGGCGACGGCAAGGCCGACCAGTCAATCTTCATCCCGGTGGGCTTTGATGCCAACAACGACGGCGACTATGACGACGCGACCGAGGGTGACCTGCACTTCCCGCCCGGCGACAACAAAGGCATCCTGCGCGGTGACTTTGGCCGCTCGTTCTTTTACAACCGGCCTGTGGCCAGCCTGATCGGCGAACGGGTGGCAGCAACGCTGGAGCTGGGCCTGTCATCACTGCTGTTCGGCCTGGTCATCGGCGTGCCGATCGGCATCATTGCGGCCGTTCGCAAAGGTGGCTGGTTTGACAATGTCACACGCATCATCGCGGTGTGCTTCAGCGCGATTCCCATCTTCTGGCTCGGCCTGATCCTCATCCTGATTTTCGGATCGCAGCTCGGCCTGCTGCCGATGGGTGGCCGTTGCCCACCTACGCTGACCGGTGGCTGCCCGCCCATCTGGGGGCGCCTTGAATATATGATTCTGCCCACGTTCGTGCTGGCGACTGGCGCGATTGCCGTCTATTCACGCTATATGCGCGCATCGATGCTCGACGTGAAAAGCCAGGACTACATGCGCACCGCGCAGTCGAAAGGACTGAGCGGCCGCGAAGTATGGTTCAAACATGGTGCGCGTAACGCACTGATCCCGCTGGCCACCTTCCTCGGGCCGGCAATCACGGGCCTGCTCAGCGGTGCCGTCATCACTGAAACAATCTTCTCGTGGCCCGGACTGGGCCGCTTCGCGGTGGGCGGGGTGACATCACAGGATTATCCGGTCGTGATGGCCGTCGTCATCATCGGCGCCATCTCGACGATCTGCGGCTATGTGCTGTCAGACATCCTGTATGCCGTGATCGACCCGCGCATTCGGTTTGACTAAAGGAGACGCATCATGACGAGCACGACATCCACAAGTACTGCGATCCCGAAGTTAGACACCCCGCGCAAGCGTGATTCTGGTGAATCGCTCACCAAACTGGCGATTCGCCGCCTGCGCCGCGACAAGCTCACCCTGCTGGCGATGGGGGTGCTGATTCTGATTGCGCTGCTGTGCTTTTCAGCACCGCTGATCGGCGGGGCGCTGAATGTGTCCTATACACGCACCAATTCTAACAATACGTTCGCACGCCCGCTGCAAACGCTCGAAGTCGGGCTGAACGAGAGCACGTCGTATCACATCCTGGGCACCGATGATCTTGGACGAGACCACTTCACACGCCTGCTTTACGGTGGTCAGGTTTCGCTGTCGGTGGGCTTCCTGGCCGCGATTCTGGCGCTCAGCATCGGCGTGACGGCGGGCATCATCACCGGTTATTACGGCGGATGGATTGACGACTTCATCAACTGGATCATCTCCACCCTGAACTCGATACCCTCACTGTTCCTGCTGCTGATTATCGCGGCAGTGTTACAGCCTTCCCCCACCACGCTGATCATCGTGCTCGGCCTGCTGGGCTGGACGGGCACCACCCGTCTGGTGCGCGGTGAAACACTCTCGCTGCGTGAACGCGAGTTTGTGGTCAGCGCGCGCGCCATCGGGGCCTCGCCACTGCATATCATGTTCTCACACATCCTGCCGAACCTGTTCTCGGTCATCGTGATCACGCTGGCCATCGACATCGGCGGCCTGATCCTGTCCGAAGCAGCCCTCAGCTTCCTCGGCCTGGGCATCAAGGAACCGTTCCCAAGCTGGGGCAATATGCTCAGCAAGGCGCAGGAATACTTCACCCGCGGCGGACACCTGGTGTTCTTCCCCGGTGTGATGATCTTCATCACCGTGCTGTGCCTGTACGTGATTGGCGACGGCGTGCGTGACGCCTTTGACCCGACGGCCAAGGACTAGTCCGGCTGACGGACAAACAAGCTGAACATCATCGGGACAGCCAGCACATCGGCTGTCCCGTTTTATTTACGCTTCAGATGAACTGTCTGCGGCGGAAGATTTCGTCGGGGCGCTTGTAAATGTGATGAATATCTTCGCGCGACATGAATACCGGCTCGCCGATGCTGCATGCCCCCGCGAAAATAGCGGCTGACTTGACCGCCATCTGGGTGATATTGAACGCGTCTGTGGTGGACGACCCCAGCGCAATCAGGCCGTGATTTCCCAGCAGAATGACCTTCGGCGGCTCGTTGTTTTCCTCGATGTAGGCGCGCACATGCCGGCGCATCTCCACAGCCAGCGGCAGGCCAGGATCGAAATAGGGAATGAACACCGAACGCGGCCCGCACAGCACGACTTCGTCCGGGCAGGTGCGGTTGGATGCAAACTGTTCGGCGCGGGTGCTGCACAGGATCTTGTTGACTTCCACAGGGTGCGTGTGGGCGATGCACTGCACGCCGCATTCGGCCAGCAGCATGGCATGAAAGGTGACTTCCACGCTGGGCCGGACAGCGCCCGTCTGGTCGACGCGCGCCCCCAGAAAGGCTTCCTGCAACGCCGGGCCCGTCAAAGGCTCATCCAGCAGGCGCAGAATCGGCGCAAATCCAACCTGTACAAAGCCTGCCTCCGTGATCGTGCCCAGATGATGGCCGCTGGCCTTCACGTAGAACGAGTCGTCGTCCACGCGGATTGACGTATTGCCCTCGCCAATGATGGCAAGATTGCGCGCCGGCTCACCCAGCATCCGGCTGAGGCTGACGAGCGATTCCAGAACTGCTGACATAGGTTCCCCCTGTATACAAAAAGGGGCGGCCACCCTGAACCGCAGCAGCCGCCCCTCATTCACACAAACTGGACTGTCAGGTCGTTTTGACTAGAAGTCAAAGTCGTCGATGTTGTCCGCATTGTAAACAAACGGCGCACCGAGCAGCACTTCCGAGCCATTCACGATCTGCAGCTCACCCAGGCGACCAGCTTCGACCGAGGTCGATTCGGGCGTCAGGGTGCCGTCGACAATGGCGCGCATCACGTATACTGCGGCGTAGCCCAGGTCAACCGGGTTCCACAGCACGACGGACTGCACGCAGCCGCTTTCAACATACGGCTTCATGGCGTTCGGGGTCGCGAGACCCACGACTGCGACTTCGCCGCACAGACCGGCCTGGGTCACCGCGTCAGCCGAAGCAGGCGTGGCAACGCTGGTCATGCCGAAGATGCCGTCCAGCTCTTCACCGTACTGGTTGATGAGCGTGGTGGCCTGGTTGAAGGACAGCGTGTTGTCTTCCTGGGCTTCCAGGGTCGCCAGCCAGGTCATGTCAGGGTAGCAATTTTCCTGGTATGCCTGCATCTCAGCGATCCAGCGGGCCTGGTTCGGGGTGGTGAAGGTGCTGGTGACGATCGCAAAGCTGGCATCTTCGCCACGCTCGGCAGCCATCTGGTCGATCAGGGACTTGCCGATGCCGTTGAATTCGGCCTGGTTCACAAACCAGGTACGGGCATCAGGTTCGCTGTTGGCGTCATAACCCACGACGTGGATACCCTGTTCCAGCGCGCTGCGCAGCACGGGGGCGATAGCGACGGGGTCATTGGCGGCGAACAGAATGCCGTTCACGCCCTGGGCGATGTAGTTTTCGATGAACGCAATCTGGTCATCGATGTTGGCGTCGGTCGGGGCGTCGGTCGTCACGGTGACGTTGCCCAGTTCTTCAGCAGCTTCCTGCTGGCCCTGGGTCGTGGCCGCAAAGTAACCAATACCGATCAGCTTCGGCACGTCCACCAGCACGATGGGCTGGCCAGCCAGGTCGGGCGCATCGACTGCCGCGCCGCCGTCGTAGGCCGGCATTTCCATCATTTCGCCTTCGCCTTCGGCCATTTCTTCCACTTCCGCGCCTGGGCAGGCCAGCGGATTGGTCGGCAGGTCATCGGCACCGTCCCAGCGGTCCTGTGCGGCCGCGGGCAGCAGACCAAGCGAAACAGTCGCCAGACAGGCAACCAAAGCTCCACTAAGCAGTTTCTTCATTTTTGACTCCTCAGATACAACAACAATGTTCGAACAAGCCAGCAAAACGGTGGGCTAAATCGCCCCTAACCTGATGTGGTCTCCTGCGACACACCACCCCCTTTCAAGGGTTACCTGGCACCAGACCTGCGCTGGATAAAGCCATTAATCAATACCGCCGCGATCAGGACGAGGCCGACGACGATAATCGTCGCGTCGCCCGTCACGCCGGCCAGGGAAAGTCCATTTTTAAGCATCTGGATGGTGACGACACCGATAAGCGTGCCCACAATGCTGCCCACACCGCCAAAGATACTGGTACCGCCCAGGACGACTGCGGCGATCACATCCAGCTCCAGGCCAGACCCCATGTCAGAACGGGTTGTGCTGACGCGTGAGACGAAGATCCAGGCTGCGATACCGGCCATCATCCCGCTGAACGCGTAGATGATCATTTTCTGTCGGCCCACAGCAATGCCGGAGAAGCGCGCGCCCGTCTCATTATTGCCGATGGCATACAATGACCGGCCAAAGGTCGTGCGGGACAGCCAGATGGCTGAAATAATCGAAAAGACGATGATCAGCCAGATCTGCGTGGGGATGCCGAACAGATCCCCCTGCCCCAGCTGATAAAACCAGTCGGGATAGCCGCGCACCGAGCGCGACTGGCTGATGCCCTCAGCCATACCGCGATACAGCGCCAGCGTGGCCAGCGTCATAATCAGCGGCGGCACTTTAATCTTCACGATGAACCAGCCATTGACCAGCCCGGCCAGAATGCCGATCAGGATCGCTAGCACAATCGAGACTTCAAGCGGCATATTTACGGCGCACTCAAACCCGCGTGATTTGATGGCAATCGGGCTGAGGCAGATATTTTCCCACGTCCAGCCCAGCATAATCGCGCACAGGCCAAAGATCGCACCCACGCTCAGGTCGATGCCGCCAGTGATGATGATAAAGGTCATCGGCAGGGCAACCAGCGCGATTTCCGCCATCAGCCTGCCCTGCGTCAGCAGATTATCCTGCGTCAGGAACCGGTCTGACCGGGTGGCCAGCAGCCCGATCGCGACCACCATAATAATGAACAGGATGACTTCCTGGCTGAGCAGCAGCTTGCGCAGGCGCCCGCCCGTCGATTGTTCAGGGTTCTTATCCAGCATAAGAGGTGTTTGGGCCATAATCTCAGCAATCCTTTTTGGCGGGCCGGCTTACAGCCCGATCCCCTGACGACGGCGGCGCAACAGGTCTGCAAGTACCGTGACGAGGATCAGGATGCCCTGAAACGCACGCATCCAATACGGCGAAATACCGACAAACACCAGCGACGAATTAATCGCATTCAGCAGGATGGCCGCCAGCGTCGCGCCCACAACCGTGCCCACCCCGCCCAGGATGCTCACCCCGCCCACGACCGCCGCGGTGATGACCAGCAGTTCAAAGTTGGCGGGCACTGTGGCGCGGATAATCTGAAGCTGAGTGGCAAACAACAGCGCCGCGATGCCCACGAAGATGCCGTTGATGATGAACACCTGCAGCACCACGCGCCGGTCATTGATGCCCGACAGACGCGCCGCATCAGCGTTGCCGCCCACGGCATAAATCGACCGTCCGAAGGCCGTGTAGCGCATAATGATCGCCATGATGATCGTGAGGACAATCATGAAATAGATGGGCATAGGGATGCCCAGCGGGCGGAACTGGGAAATCATGAATTCCGCCGGCATGCCCGAAATCTCGCGTCCACTGGTCACGAGGATCAGGCCGCCTTTGATGATACTGGCCAGGCCCAGCGTGACGACAATACTGGGGATACGCAGATACGCCACCAGAAATCCGATCAGCGCGCCGACCAGCGCACCCAGCACAATCGGCACCAGCCAGGCGATCCAGAATGGCACTCCGGCAATCACCACATTGCCGCTGATGACCGCCAGCACACCGACCACCGACCCCACCGAGATATCGATGTTGCCGGAGATAATCACCAGGCACATGCCCAGCGCGGCCACCGCTGCAAATGCATTTCCCTGCAGGATGCTGATCAGGTTATTGGGCCGCAGATAATTCCCGTTGATAGAGCCTACTGTCAGAATCAGCGCGATCAGGCTGACAAACAGGATGAATTCCTGCGAAGAAACAATTTTACGCACCAGCCCGGCAGAGCGTTTCGTGCTGCCATTGTTCGATTGATTGACGGTCACACTGGTCATGAAGCTGCTCCTGTCTGCGACATCATCGCCGAAGCGATCACTTCCTGGGTGGCCTGCGCACGCGGGAACTCCGCTGCGATTCGGCCTTCGCGCATCACCAGTACCCGGTCACTCATGCCCAGCACTTCGGGAAGCTCGCTGGAAATCATGAGAATCGCCATGCCCTGCTGGGCGAGCGTGCTCATCAGGCGATGAATTTCTGCTTTGGCGCCGACGTCAATACCGCGCGTCGGCTCATCCATAATCAGCACTCGCGGTTTGGCGGCCAGCCACTTGCCAATCACGATCTTCTGCTGGTTGCCGCCAGACAGCTTGTTCACGATCTGCTCGGTGCTGTAGGCCTTGATATTCAGCCGCTCGATCATCTCGCGGGCGAGACTAAATTCGCGCTTGTCGTCGATGAAATTGGCGCGTGCCAGCGCCCGCAGCACCGCCAGCGACATGTTCTGGCGCACATTCATGGCGCGCACCAGCCCCTGCGAACCGCGATCCTCTGGCACGTAGGCGATACCCTTCTTCATCGCCTCGCCGGGATTCCGAATGTGCACAGGCTTGCCATCGATCAGGATTTCGCCGCGCACAGGTGGGTTAATGCCAAAAATCACCTGCGCCACTTCACTGCGCCCAGAGCCGACCAGCCCGGCCATGCCCACAATCTCGCCGGCGCGCAGCGTAAAGCTGACACCACGGGTAAGTGGCGGACGCACCAGGTCACGCACTTCCAGCACAGGCTGGCCAATTTCAGCATCCAGCTTCGGGAACAACTGGTCAATCGTGCGGCCCACCATCATCTGGATCAGCTCGGCTTCATTAACGTCGCTCACATGGCGCGTGCCCACATACTGGCCATCGCGCAGCACCGTCACGCGGTCCGCCAGCTCAAACACTTCTTCCATGCGATGGCTGATGTAAATAATGCCCACGCCGCGCTCACGCAACAGGCGCACAATCTCGAACAGGCGCTGCACATCCGCCTCAGACAGCGATGCAGTCGGCTCGTCCATAATCAGGATCTTGGCATTCTGGCTCAGCGCCTTGGCGATTTCGACGCGCTGGCGGTTGCCCACGGTCATCGACCCGACTTTACGGGTGACGTCCATGTCGTGAATTTCCAGCGATTCCAGAATTTCACGTGCGCGACGGTGCGTCTCCGCCCAGTCGATCAGGCCGAAACGCGTGCGCGGGCAGTGTCCCAGGAAGATATTCTCGGCCACTGTCAGCTCAGGATACAGGCTCAGCTCCTGATAAATCGTCGCCACGCCGTGCGACTTGGCTTCATGTGGGTTATTGAACTGCACAGCCTGTCCATTCACCAAGATTCTGCCTGCGTCTGGGCGATATACGCCCGACACAATCTTGATCATGGTCGATTTTCCCGCGCCATTCTCGCCCAACAGGGCATGAACCTCGCCCGCACGCAGCGAAAACTGCGCCTCCTGCAAGGCTTTGACGCCGGGGAAACTCTTGGTTACGCCTGCTAGTTCCAAAAGCTCAGACATCACATAACTCTTTTTCTATGACAGTAACGTCGCAAATCTTTCGGCGGCTTCGGCAAACTGCGCCTGATGCTTCGGCTCATACGTGCGCGTCTCCACCGAGCTGGCCAGCAGCTGGCGCGCATCCGCCAATGACGCCAGCGCGCCGGTAGAGATAAACTGCACCATCGCGTTGCCAATCGCGGTCGCTTCGCCCGGCCCAGCCACCACCGGCATTTCCAGCGCATCTGCCGTCATCTGGCACAACTGGGCGTTCTGTGAGCCGCCGCCGATGATGTGCATCCGGCTGACATGCTTGCCACTGGCGCTGATCAGCCCGCGCAGCACGTGCCGGTATTTCAGCGCCAGGCTCTCGTAAATGGCGCGCACAACCTGCCCCGGTGTCTCTGGTGAAGGCTGGCCCGTGCGCGCGCAGTAGGCTGCAATGCGTGCGGGCATATCTCCCGGCGCCAGGAAATCCAGATGATCAGGGTCAAACAGGCTGCGGAAGGCTGGTGCTTCTTCCACCATGCGCCGAAGTTCGTCATAGGAATAGGTGTGTCCGGCGGCGCTCCAGGTGGCGCGGCTCTGCTCCAGCAGCCACATCCCCGCGACGTTGCGCAGGAAGCGGTAGGTGCCGTATGCCCCGCCTTCGTTGGTGGCATTGGCCGCATAGGACAGGTCATTGATGACCGGCCCCGGCGTCTCCAGCCCGATCAGGCTCCATGTGCCGCTGCTGATATAGGCGAAGTCATCGGTTGTGGTGGGGATGCCGACGACTGCGCTCGCCGTATCATGCGTGCCTGGCACAATCACGGGAATCCCGTTCATATCGCCGGTGACGGTGCCGGGGGGCACAATCTGCGGGAAGATATGCGTCGGCACGCCCAGCTTTGCCAGCAGCTCCAGGTCCCAGCCACCCGCACGCGGGTCAAAAAACTGGGTCGTGGTGGCATGTGTGAATTCACACACCTTGTCGCCACCCATCCAGTAGAGGAACAGATCGGGCATCGACAGGTAGGTCGCGGCGCTGTCCAGCAGCACGCTCTGCTCTTTCACCAGGCTGGCGATCTGATACAGCGTGTTCAGCTGCATGAACTGCAAGCCTGTGCGCTCGTAAATTTCGCGCTTCGGCACGCGCTCAAACACCCACTCCATCATGCCGTTGGCGCGCGCATCACGATAATGCACCGGATTCGACAACAGCCTGCCGTGCTTGTCCAGCAGCGCGAAATCCACGCCCCAGGCGTCCAGGCCAATACTCTGTGCGCCAGCCGGGGCTTTGGTGATGCCCTGCCTTATTTCATGCCACAGACGCAGGGCATCCCAATACAGCGTACCACCCGCAAAGACCGGCTCGTTGGCAAAGCGATGCAGTTCTGTCTGATGGAAGCCGCGTTCGGTCAGCTCGATGCTCAGCACCCGCCCCGAAGTCGCCCCCAAATCCACCGCAATTGCGTGTGTCACGCTGAACACTCCATCGTTAGCGGGCGTATGCGCCCGGTACGCCACCATCCACCGTAATCATCGCGCCGGTCGTCTTGGCGCTGCGCGGGCCGGCCATGAAGGCAATCGCCTCGGCCAGGTCTTCGGGCAGAATCTCGACCTTGAGCGTATTACGCTTGCGGTAGAACTCGTTCAGGTCGTCCACCCCAATGCCATACTGCGCCGCACGCGCTTCCTTCCAGCCTTTCGCGCCCCAGATGCTGCTGCCACGGATGACCGCATCCGGCAGCACGCTGTTCACGCGAATGCCAAACTCGCCGCCTTCTTCGGCCAGGCAGCGCGCCATATGCACTTCAGCTGCCTTGGCTGCGCTGTATGCACTGGCGCCCTTGCCTGCCGCGATGCTGTTCTTGCTGCCCACAAACACCATCGTGCCGCCCACGCCCTGCGACTTCATCACCTTGAAAGACTCGCGGGCAAACAGGAAATAGCCCTTCACGAGAATATTCATCTGGCGATCAAAGTCTGCCACCGTGGTTTCGATGATCGGCGCACCGCCGGCGATTCCTGCATTATTTACCAGCACGTCGATGCCGCCGAAGGCCAGCGTGATGGCGCGCAGGGCATGCTGCACCTGTTCTTCGCTGGTCACATCGCAGCGGATGAACACGGCGCGGCCCTTGCCAAACTTCGCATTCAGGTCGTCGGTGGTGGCCTGCCCCATCTCGGCATTGATGTCCACGATCGCCACATGGGCGCCCTCGCTGGCCATCTTGAAGGCCGAGGCGCGGCCAATGCCGCTGGCTCCGCCGGTCACCAGCGCGACCTTCCCGGCAAAGTCACGGTCAGGCGGCGCCAGCTTCAGCTTGTACAGCTCCAGCGGCCAGTATTCGATATCGTAGGCTTCCTTCGGGGACAGGCTGACGAATCCGCCCAGCGCCTCACTGCCACCAATCACCTCAATGGCGCGGTGATACAGCTGGCGGCTGACGTCGGCGTTGGTCGCGTCCTTGCCCGTGTTGACCATGCCCACACCGGGAATCAGGATCACACGCGGTGCTGGGTCGCGCATCTCGTCGCCCGGCTCCTTACACTCGTCAAAATACGCGCTGTAGGCAGCGTTATAAGTCTCGATGCCATCTTTCAGAGACTGCTTCAGGGCATCCACACCCTGATCCGGCGTCCAGTTCACAAACAGCGGCTGGCGCTTCACGTGCACCAGATGGTCCGGGCAGGCGGCCCCAAGCTGGCTGACGTCAGCCGAGCGTTCGCTGCCCACAAAATCCAGCACGGCGTCGCTGGTGTCCACCTGCAGGATGGTGTGGCGCAGCTTCGACACCAGGCCACGGATGACCGGCAGCACTTCGGCCAGCACATCTTCGCGCGCCTGTGCGTCCAGCGGCTGCACCTTCAGCGCGCCAAACACGCGCTTGCCAGCCTTCTTCGCAGCGATATAGTCTTCCGCTTCCTGAATGATGCTGATCGCGCTGTCATACGACGACTTTGCATCCGGGCCCCAGGTCACCAGGCCGTGCTTGCCCATCACGACGCACTCGATGCCCGGATTATCGATCACCTTCTGGCCAATCCACTTTGACAGCGTAAAGCCGGGGCGGATATACGGCACGTAGGCCATGCGGTCACCATACACGGCGCGCGCTGTCGCTTCGGCATCGGGCGCGCAGGCCAGACTGATAATCGCGTCAGGATGGGTGTGATAGACGTGTGGCTTCGGCACAAACGCATGCAGCAGCGTCTCGATGCTCTGGCGCGGCCGGCCGGGTTCATGCAGCGTACGCTCCAGGTAGGCCACCATCTCCTCATCGGTCATCGCCTCGCGCTCAAACAACGGGCGGATGTCTTCCATGCGCAGCAGGGCAAAGCCGCGCTCCTTGATCGTCGCCACGTCAGAGCCCGATGCCTTGACCGCGAGTACCTCCACCATGCGGCCCATATGATCCTGCATCATGAGCTTGGCGCTGGTATTTCCGCCGTAGATATTCACCACAGCGCGGTCACGCCCCAGCAGATTGCTGGCGTATACCAGCCCGTCCAGATCAGGGAGCTTACTGGCATCCGCGTCGTTCCAGAGATTCTGTGGCATTTGGTTCACCCTTCATGTTGCATATGCGAGGCAGTCACTTACAAACATTCACTTTCGTTTGCTTTCAGTGTCGCGAAGTTTAACGCGCAGCACCGGATTGTCAACGACGTTCCAGGCTCAGCGTCTGTGCACTTTCACCACATCCACCAGCGGGCCGGCAGCGCGCACCTGCTGCACCAGGTCTTCCGGCGCATCGTCAGTCGTGATGAAGCGTGACACCTGGGCAAAACGGGTAAATGTGTAGGGAGCCACCTGCCCCCATTTGGTGCCATCGGCCATAATGACCGTCTCCAGGCAGCGCGACTGCATCGCCTGCTTGATCGAGCATTCATCGGCATCCACGTCGCTCACCTCACCCAGCATCGACACGCCGCGCGCGCCAAAATAGCCGAGATTCAGGTTGACATCGGGCAGGCTGTCCGGCCGGCCAACGATGCTGATCGAATCGCGGCGCAGGCGTCCGCCGGGCAGCAGCACAGTGATATGCGGCGTATCCAGAAACTGCTGGGCCGTCATCAGACTGTTGGTGATAATGGTCAGCTTGGAGAATTTCTTCAGGTGCGGCACCATCGCAAACACGGTCGTGCTGCCGTCGATAGCAATGCTGGACCCGTCGCGAATATACGAGATCGCAGCCAGCGCCATCGCTTCTTTTGAGGCGCGCTTCTTCTGGATGCGCTGATGAAAAGACAGCTCGGGGAACAGCGATTCACGCCGGACCGCGCCGCCATACGTGCGCTCCAGCCGGCCTTCTTCTTCCAGCACGCGCAGGTCCTGGCGAATCGTGACAGCACTCACGCGCATCTCATCGCTCAGGTCCTTTACCGAAACCCGGCCAGATTTGAGGAGCTGTTCAAGAATGATTCTACGGCGTTCTTCAACAAACAGAGCCATAATTGACACGCATTCCGAAAGCGCATACACTGGCGAAAATCATCATAAAAAGAAAGCAAACGATATATCTATTGCATTGTATCCGGTCTGTTTGCCTTTGTGCAAATTCATAATAAGGAATATTTCATGAGTGAAAGATATTTCCCCCAGCTGGCCGATCAGCTTTCCGAACGCGGCATCGACGTGGAATTCGTCAAACGAAAGCTGAAAACGCAGCACATCGAAACCCCGTCCTGGGGCTACAGCAACAGCGGCACGCGTTTCAAGACATTTAACTACCCCGGGGCGGCCCGCAACATCCACGAAAAGCTGGACGATGCAGGCTACATCCATAGCCTGACCGGTGTGGCGCCCAGCGTGGCCATCCATATCCCGTGGGACAAAACCGACGACTGGGTCGCGCTACAGGACTATGCCCGCCTGCGCGGCGTCAGCATTGGCGCTGTTAACCCCAACCTGTTTCAGGATGACCAGTACAAGCTGGGCAGCATCACCCACCCCAGCGGCGCGGTGCGCGAAGAAGCCATCGCGCATCTGGTGGAATGCTGCGACATCATGCGCAAGACGGGCAGCAATCTGCTCAGCCTGTGGTTTGCCGACGGCACGAATTATGCCGGCCAGGACAGCATCACCGGGCGCAAGCAGCGCATGGAGCACGCGCTGGCCGAGACGTATCGCCATCTGCCTGAAAACGGCCGCATGCTGATCGAATACAAGTTCTTCGAACCGGCGTTTTATCACACCGATTTTGCGGACTGGGGCATGGCCTACGCGACCGCGCTCAAGCTAGGCCCGAAGGCAGAAGTGCTGGTGGACCTGGGGCATCACGCACAGGGCACCAACATCGCCCACATCGTCGCTTTCCTGCTGGACGAAGGTCGGCTGGGCGGCTTCCATTTCAACAACCGCAAGTATGCGGATGATGACCTGATTGTGGGCAGCGCCAACCCGCTGGAACTGTTTGAAATCTACTGCGAACTGGTCAAGGCAGGCGACAAGTCGAAAGACGTGGCCTATATGATCGACCAGTGCTTCAACATCGAGTCGAAGCTGGAAGGCATGCTCATCAGCGTGGTCAACTGCCAGACCGCCTATGCCAAGGCATTGTGCGTAAACTATGAGCGGCTGGCCGAAAAACAGGCGAATGGCGATGTGATGGGCGCGCATCGCGAGATGGTCGATGCTTTCGAGACCGATGTGCGTCCGCTGCTGGCGCAGGTGCGCATCGAGATGGACAAGCATCGCGACCCGATCGCAGCGTATCGCGCAGACAGCTATCAGGCCAACATCATCCGCGAGCGCGGCACTGCGGCGGCTGGCTCAGGCGGATTTCCCACCTGAGTTCCCGGGCAGGCGAAACCATAAAGGACATTGACCATGAACTATCGTGACTTCGGCCGCACTGGCTGGAAAGTCTCTGACATCAGCTTTGGCGCGTGGGCGGTTGGGTCGGCCTGGGGCGCGGTGGACGACAACGAGTCAATGGCGGCCATGCATGCGGCGCTGGACAGCGGCATGAATATGTTCGACACCGCCGATGTGTATGGCGACGGGCACAGCGAGCGCCTGATCGCCCGGCTGCGCCGCGAACGCAGCGAGCCATTTTATGTGCTGACGAAGGCCGGCCGCCGCCTGAATCCGCATGTCAGCGCGGGCTACAATGCCGAAAACCTGACAGCCTTTGTCGAGCGCAGCCTGAAAAACCTGGAAACCGACTGCCTGGATCTGGTGCAACTGCACTGTCCCCCGACCGAAGTCTACTATCGGCCGGAAGTCTTTCAGGCGCTGGATGACATGATGGCGGCGGGCAAGATTCGCCACTACGGCGTCAGCGTGGAAAAAGTGGAAGAGGCGCTGAAGGCGATTGAATTCCCGAACGTGCAAAGCGTGCAGATCATCTTCAACATGTTCCGCCTGCGCCCGACGGAACACTTCTTTGCCGAAGCGAAACGACGCGGCGTGGCGATCATCGCCCGCGTGCCGCTGGCATCCGGCATGCTGACAGGCAAGATGACCGCGCAGAGCGCATTCCCGCAGGATGACCATCGCAATTTTAACCGCTACGGGCAGTCGTTTGACGTGGGCGAGACTTTCTCCGGGGTCGATTATGACGTCGCGCTGCAGGCGGTTGAGGAAATCCGCGCGCTGAAGCCGGAAAATGCCAGTATGGCGCAGTTTGCCCTGCGCTGGATCCTGATGTTCGACGCCGTCACGTGCGCGATTCCGGGTGCAAAGACGCCCGCACAGGCCAAAGACAACGCAGCCGCGAGTGACCTGGCCGCGCTGTCCCCGTCACATATGGCCGCCATCGAAGACATCTATAATCGCCTGATCAAGGCAGGCGTACATCAGCGCTGGTAAGCTAGCTTCCAGCCGAGGGGGTCGCTGTGCCTTCGGGTACAGCGATCACCCCGCCCACAGTACATGAGTTGTACGACTCACCGATGACCACTTCAAAGTCATATTCGCGCTCGGCGCTGGGCAGGATCGTCAGATTATCCGGCGACAGATTCAGCACCTCAGCAATCGCCTCCAGGCTGCTGCCTTTGGTCGCGCCCGTGTAGTCGATCATCGTGGTCGCGGGCAGGCCAGTTTCGGGCGCATCGCCCATAGCGACAGCATTGAATCCTTCCCACTGCAAACGCTCCGCGGCCACACGATCCCAGCCCGGATTATCGGTGCCGTTATACACCGCGATACGCGCGCCCTCAGAGGCAATCTGATTGGCCGTCGGCGGGCTGTAAAAGTCCTCCAGCATCGGGCGCAGCGTTTCATACACGGGAAGCTGCACAAAGTCCCCGTCTGGCGTCTGCCACGGCGTGGTGTGATACGTGCGCACCAGTGTAAAGGTCTCAATGCGCCCTGCATCGAGGTCTGTAGCCAGCGGAGCCAGGCCGAGGATATCCTCAAACGCGAGGTTCGTCTGCAGATACGGTGAGAACTGCGTCCACAGGTTGGGCAGCTGGGTCAGCAGGCCCTGTTCGCGGGCTGCGCGCCACACGGCACGCACCACCTGCTGCTGGCGGCGGCCACGGTCAAAGTCGGAGCTATTGTGGCGCGAGCGCGAGTACCACAGGGCCTCTTCGCCATTCATGGTGTAATAGCCCACCGGCAGCACATAATACCCGTCCGCGTCATAGCGATACGCGCCAGCGGGCACTTCCGCGCCAATCAGCGGCAGGTCCTGAATCGCGCAGTCCACCGACAACTCGACCCCGCCGACAGCATCCACCAGCGCCTTGAAGCCGGTCAGGTCCACCATCGCGTAGTAATGCACATTAATGCCGAAGTTATAAAACAGCGTCTGGCGCATCAGGCCGAAGCCGCCGTCTGTCCAGCCGACTGATTCACCGTACGGATAGGCCACGTTAATGCGCTGCATCGTCCAGCTGGGCACATACACGTACAGGTCACGCGGCAGGCTGAGCAGCGAGACGCTGTTGGTGCTGCGGTTGATTGACAGGATCATGATGGTGTCGGTGCGCGCCACCGATTCGCCCGTGATTTCGTTGTCGTTGCCCAGCAGCAGGATGTTCATCAGGTCATTGCCCTGGCGATCAAGCTGGGGGACAGCAGTAGGTATCGGCAGCGGCGCATTGGCCGACTGATCGGGGCCAGAGTAGATAAACAGCGTGGGCAGCGGGCGCGGCGTGGCCTCGGCAACCACGGGTTCTGGCGTCGGCGTCACATCCTGCGCGTTGGGCGCTGCTGGCGTATTCGTAGGAAAGACCTGCGCCCGCTGATTATTCAGCTTCGGGGCAGACGCATCAGGACGGGGGGCCAGCGCGGTCGCTGTCAATACCATCGACGGCCAGGCACTGGCATAGGACTGGCTTTCGCGCAGATAGGTCACCCCACGGAACACAAGCTGCGACAAGGCGATCATCAGCCCGGCACTGAGCGCCACAATCAGCACCCGATACCACAGACCAGCCGGTCGCCCCTGAGTTTGCTGCACGTCTGTCATTTCTGTTCCACCCTGCCCAGCCGACATGTCATTGCTTCAGGTCGTAAGCATAGCAGAACGATCACGCATCCTCTACGGTGCAGCCGAATCAGCGGAATATCACAGGGATAGCGCAGAATGCCAGCGTACCGCCACCCGCATCCAGCACATCCAGCCGCACATAGTGGATGCCAGAGCCGAAGAACAGCGGGTTGATCTGTCCGAGCAGATTGGCGGTGACTGGTTCATCTTCGACGACATATTCGCTGTACTGCGCGTTTGCAGCGCTGCGCACACTCAGCCGATAAGCCACAAAGCCATCCCCGTCGGCCGTGCCAAAGACGTTCAGAATGCTGCCAGCCACCTGTCCGGGGACCGGGCTGGTGATCCGCACCTGTGCTGACGTGCAGCCCTCTGCCGGCAGATTCACAACCAGCAGAAGCTCATCGGCGCGCGGCGTCACGCTGGGGAATACGGCGGGCAGCGTCCCAACAGCGTCTGGAATGGCATTGGGCACATACAGGCTCAGCCCGCGAGGCAGCAGCGCGACGTTCGCCAGGCAGTTGGCCTCGCGCAGTTCGCGCACGCTGGAGCGCGCTGCCTCGGCAATCGCATACAGTGTGTCGCCCTCACGCGTCTCGTAAACGCTCCAGCCAAACGGCAGCGAACACAGGAACTCAGGCGTGACGCCAGCCGTTGGAATCGGCAGATTGCCCTGTAGTTCAATCGCGGTCGCCACGATCAGCGTATTCGTCGCGCTGGGCGTGAGTGTCGCCGTTCGTGTCGCCGTGGGCGTGCTGGTCGCAGTATTCGTCGGCGTTAACGTCGCTGTTGCCGTGTTCGTCGGCGTGTTTGACGGTGTTTGAGTCGGCGTATGCGTGGCTGTCGCGCTGGGCGTCGGCGTCGAAGTGCTGGTGGGCGACGGTGTGTTGGTTGGCGTTCGCGTCAGGGTGGCCGTTGGAGTGCTCGTGGCCGTCGGCGTCGGCGTATTCGTCGGCGTGTGGGTAGACGTGACACTCGGCGTCATCGTCGCTGATGGCCGCGGCGTATTGGTATTTGTGCTGGTTGCTGTGCGCGTAGCGGATGCCGTCGCTGTCGGTTCGGCCGTGTCGGTCGGCACAGGCGTTGCGGTATTGGTCGGGCGCGGCGTACGTGTCGCTGTCGGCTCGTCCGTCTCAGTCGGCACTGGCGTGGCCGTGTTGCTTGGGCGTGGCGTACGCGTCGCTGTCGGTTCGTCCGTCTCGGTCGGCACAGGCGTGGCCGTGTTGCTCGGGCGCGGCGTGCGCGTCTCTGTTGACTCGGCCGTATCTGATGCACCTGGCGAAGCCGCGGGCGCAGTCGTCTCGCGGACTGTGGTAGTCAGCGCCGCCTGGGTGCCTGCCAGGTCGGTCGCGCGCGCCTGAAAGGCCTGCACGTCAGCCGTTGGGCTGGCCTGGGCTGACGAGGTGTCTTCGGCAGTGCCCGCGCGCGTCGCGGCCAGCATGTCGCTGATGGCGGTTGCCGTGCCCGCGAAGGCAGACTGGGCCGCATTCGGGGTGCTGGTATCGGGCTCAGTTGTGGCAGCAGGGCGCGTGGGACGGGGTGTCTCGGCCGGGACCTCGGTGACCTGCGATGTCTCGGTAACGAACACAGTCGGGGATGGCGTATCCGTATCAACAGCCGTGGCTGGCACCACACTCGTCGGCACGACCTCGGTGACGACCGCCGCAGCGTCCGCCGTCGGGGTACTGGTGATCACGGGACCAGCCGCTTCTGCGCTGGCTGTGAGCAATTGCACCACTTCGGTGCCGATATACAGCGTGCCGGACAGCGACGTCATATCCATCGTCGGCATCAGGGTCGCTTCACCGGCAGTCGGGGCGGATAGCGTCCCTGTGGGCAGATCTGCCACCGTGCGCGCACCATTGTTCGACAGCGACAGGATCACGCCGAACACCAGCGCCAGCGCCAGCACCAGCACAGCGACGATCGCAACGACGACCTCATTTCCGATATCACGCCGCATGCGTTACTCCAGTGCCTGTTCCGGCTCGGCCGGTAGTATAAAGTTAAAGGATGCTCCGCGCCCTGGTTTCGACTCAACCCAGATTTCGCCATCGTGGGCTTCAACGAGTGACTTGGCAATCGCCAGCCCCACCCCGGTATCGCCCAGCCCCTGAATCAGCGGATTCTCAGCTTTGTACTTGCGCGCAAACACGCGCGACTGATCTTCCAGCGCGATGCCCCCGCCCGCATCCTCAAAGCTGATGAGCAGCACTGGATACGACTCCACCTGCCCGCCCACCTGACGATTCATCATGTGGCGCTTGGCGCGCACGTTCAACTGCGTGCCCGACGGAGACGCCAGATAGGCGTTGGTCAGCAGCTGGCCGATGACTTGCAGCAAGGCATCGCGGTCAGCACACACAATTGGCGCATCGTCGTCCAGCTCCAGATTGACCGTCAGGCCTTTCTCGCGCAGGGGTGCAGACGCATTCGAAATGGCATCCTCCAGCACCTCAATCGCATTGATGAGCTGCGTCTTCAGGCGAAATTTTCCTGCATCCAGGTAAGACAGCTGGATCAGGTCGTCCATCATCGAGGACAGGCGATTCACATTGGCGCTGACGCGCTGCAGGAACTTGCGCTGCATTTCGCCCAGGATACCCGCGCTCTCGTTCAGCAGCAGGTCGACATAGCCGACGATCGACGTCATCGGCGTGCGCAGTTCCTGAATCATGCCGATCAGGGCATCTGGATTATCAGAGCGATAAATCACTTCCGGCTGCACCGTCGCAGCCCGAATTTCGGCCATCTCCAGGCGATTTTCCACCGAGGCCAGCTTGCCGCGCGTCTCGTTCAATTCGCGCTCAACGGCCGCACGCTGAGCGGTCAGCTCATCAATCATCTTGGTCAGCGCACCGACACCATCAGCGCCAAGCTGCTGCAAGCGCGACCGGTCCCCCTCGATACGCGCCATCAGCTGATCGCGTGCGCTCTCCAGCGATTGGCGCTCGGCCAGCAGCGAGTCGCGCTCCTGGGCCAGCGAGATGCGCTCGTTGGCGATGCGCTGAAGCTCCGTGCGCACATCTTCGATTTCGCCGTGCGCCTCGATCAGTTCCTGCTCATACGCCGCATTCTCGGCCAGCACGCGCGCCTGCAAACTGCGCATGCTCTCCTGCTTACGCAGCAGTTCATCGCGCTCAGAGCGCACTTTGTCTCGCGCCTTCGTCACCGACTCACGGTCGGCGGCCAGATTGGCAATTTCGTTTTGCAGGGCCAGCACAATTTTGTCGCGGTCGACCTGACGCTGCATCATCGCGTCCGATTCACCGCTGAGCAAGGCGTCGCGCTCACGCTGGACAGCCGCGACCTGCGCCTGCAGCGCGATTTGCTGGTCAAACACCCCGGCCACCATCTGCGCCAGATTGCCCTCGCCCACCGCAACGCCCATTTCACCCAGCCGACTTTCCATTTCGGCCAGTCGTTTGGTCAGTTCATCGCGTTCGCGCTCCAGCCGCGCCTGATCCTGCACCATGCGCGAGGCAACGCCTTCAGCACCGGGAGACTCGGCCCCCTGAATCGCGCGCAGCTCTGCAATTTCACGCTGCATACGGTCGCGCTGGGCCGCCAGATCATCCTTTTCGCGGCGCAGCAGCTCCACCATCGACGCCATGACGCCACCGGCACTCTCATCCGATGCGCTGGCCATCGCCATTTCAGCTTCGCGCAGGCGGGCAGCCAGCCGGTCACGCTCATCGATCAGGCGCTGATGCGCCTCATTCAGCGTGATGATGCGCTGCGAGGCGGACTGCGTCTGGCTGGTATCGCCCAGCACATCTTTCACGCGGCTGCGCTCGTCATCCAGCTCGATTCGCAGCGACGTGACCTGCATCGAGAGTTGATTAATCTGGTCGCGCGCAGCTTCCAGCTCACCGCGCATTTCGTTCCACTTTGACAGCGCGCTGCCATCCGAGACATCCTCGATCGGCACGCCCTGGGCCATCGCCTCGATGGCGCGGGCTTCTGCACTGAGCTGGGCACTGCGAGAGGCATAGCTCAGCGAGAGCAGATTGGCCGCGATGATGGCGATACCCTTGAGCAATTCCTGGTCAGACGCACCCAGCTCGCGGTCGCTGTACGGCAGGCCGATCATCAGGACGGCCAGTAATTCGCCCTCGCTGACGAGCGGCTGGAAATAGACCGGGCCGATTGTGTCGATATCCATGCGCGAATACAGCTCGGCAATTTCTTCCGGCTGTTTCTCTTTCAGCAGGCTGCGCTGCACGCGCCGCTCGATGGCATTGGCCAGCGTGGGCTGTTGCGCCAGATTCACGGCATTCGGGCGAATCGGGCGGTTCATGGTGCGGTCAAAACCGGTCGCGATATCGACGTATCCGCGGCCCTGCACTTGCAGCAGCGCCCCGACGTCCGCCTTCAGCGTATTCAGCGCCGACTGGATAATGCGCTCAGGAATGGCATCCGGCGACGCCTTCTCCAGCATGATGCCCAGCGCCTTCATCAGCTGGGCGCTTTCGCGTTCGGGCATCGGAGTCACAGGAAGCTGCGTACGCGGCATATCGCTGATGACGGGTTCTGGCGGCAGGGGAGCAAACGCACCCGTCTGCGGCATCATGCCCCGCGGCGCGACAGCCGGCGCGGCCTGTGATTCATCCATCACCTGCACAACCATGCGATACACGATGCCCAGCGCCACCAGCACAGCCGACAGGAATGCCCAGCGCGTCACGCCGAGGTAGTCACCCGCCACCGCGCCAGACGTACTCATCATGAGCGCAGCGCCATAGCCCAGCACCAGCACGAGGAAAAATACAATCTTCAGCGGGGCATCGGGGATGCGCCGGAACTGCGTCACGCTGACGACGACACCCACCGCGCAGATGACCAGGGTGATCACCACCCAGGTGCTGTTGAAGCTGAATTCGTTGAAGGGAATCTGCATGTACTGATCGGACCACTCGATGCCGGTGACGACGAAGCCGACGGCCGTCCACGCCAGCACAATTAGCAGCGCGATATTCCCGACCCGGCCCAACCGCTCATCATCAGCCGTGAGGAACGCCCACCCCAGCACCGTGATGACCAGCGTATGCACCAGTCGATCTGTGGGCGGCAAAATAGCATTCGAGGGGCTGTTGGTGACCAGTGCGAACAGGGCAGCCAGCAGCAGCAGCGTCCATGCGACCACCACGCCACCATGCGCGATGGCATAAATACGGGGAGCCCGGATGTGCTTGCGCCGCGCCCTGGCACCCAGCGCCATGAATAATGCTGCCTGCGCGATCGCAAAAACAGCCAGGTAATAGATGAGGTCACCCGGAGAAACCACCAGCAGGTCAATGAGATTAGGGGAAGCAGCCACCAGATCGGCCCCTTAAGGTATAATTCTTGCAACAAGCTACCCCAGTATTCTAACATTTTCCTACCAATTACAACGATATTCGTACGAAATTCATGTTTTGGCCCCAGCGGCGGATGTTCGTCGGACGCGCGTCGTTGACGCTCTCGCATCCGGCCCGTAAAATGACAGTCCACAAAGCGTAGAGGTTCTTGGATGGCAACCAGCGGTTTAACAGGTTTGGGCACAAAAAAGAGAGCGCGGCGCCTGCCGATTGTGGCGCTGCTGTCGTGGATGTGCATCCTGGGGGCAATTGGGATGTTCTCGCTGCAATTGGTGCGTTTCAGCCAGCAGTCAGATACGCTGTCGGTGGATGTGAACGTCGCAGGCGTGGATGTGGGCGGCCTGTCGGCTGTTGAAGCGGTCAGCCGCTGGGAGCAGGCTTACGCCGCGCCGATCACGTTGTGGTACGCCAATTCACCGATCCGGCTGGACCCGGCCGCTGTGGGCTTTCGCACCAATCAGGAGTCGATGTTGGCCGCTGCCCGCGCTGCCAGCGAAAGCGAAAACTCGTTCTGGCAGCGATTCGTCAGCTATCTCACGGGGCAGCAGGTGCGCCAGCAGCTGAATGTGGAGCTGTCGGCAGATTATCAGGAACGCCTGCTGGAAAACCAGCTGCGTGATATTGCGCTGCGCTATGACCGTGAACCCGGCACCGCCGAGTATGACCTGCAAACCCTGACCATTCGCACGGGCGAGCCGGGCTATCGCCTCGACATCGAGCGCGCCATTGACCTGGTCGATGCTGCCCTCATGAATCCACTCCAGCGCCAGGTCGTGCTGCCGGTGGCCGACACCAATGCCAGCCTGCCCGATATCGAGGCGTTACGCAACGAAATCATCGCCTGGCTGGATTCGCAGGGTTTTGTCTATGACGGCCAGTCGAGCGTGGCCAGCGTGTTCGTCATGGACCTGCAAACCGGCGCCGAAGTGAACATCCTCAGTGATGTGGCGGTGTCGGCCGCCAGCACGGTCAAGCTTCCCATCCTGGTCGACTATTTCCGCGACCTGTCCTTCGCGCCCAATGACGACGAAGCCTTTCTGATGGTCCAGTCGCTGCTGTGCAGCAACAACAGCTCCTCCAATCTGATTATGCAGCTCATCGGCAACAACGATCTGTATGCAGGCATCGCCAGCGTCACCAACACCGCACAATATCTGGGCGCGCGCAATTCCTACCTGAGTGCGCCGCTCTTCCTGGGCGGTGACCAGCAGCTCGGCTCGATTCCCGCGCCGACCACAGCCCCGAATCCCAGCTTCAGCACCGGCAGCGACCCGTTTAACCAGACCACAACCGAGGATCTGGGTACGCTGTTCGCGCTGATTTACGACTGTGCCATGTACGGCTCCGGGCTGATCTCGGCTTATCCCAACGGTGAGTTCACCCAGCAGGAATGCCGCCAGATGCTCAACATCATGAGCTCAAACGACCTGAGCAGGCTGCTGCAAGGGGGTATCCCGACGGGAGTTCCTATAGCGCACAAAAATGGCTGGCTGGACAATGTGCACGGGGACGCGGGTATCGTGTTCTCGCCCAACGGCCGCCATTATGTGATTTCGGTGTTTGTGTGGGAACAGGGGAATTTCTTCAGCTTCGAGCGCGCCTGGCCGCTGGTCGAGGGCATTTCGCGCGCGACCTGGAACTATTTCAATCCGGAAGACCCGCTGATCGCGCCACGTGCCGATTTGCCCGAAATTGCGCGTGGATGCGACGTATTCTCGCCGCCCTATGGCCAGGTCAACCTGAACGATATCAACGCGTGGCGCTCCGACGGCACCAGCATCACCTGGCCGAGCAGCTAACGCAACTTTGCTGAAGCAGCTGCATCCAGCGAGTCATGGATGATGAAGACGGGGCGCAGCCCAGACAGGGCCAGCGTCTCGTCTGCTGCTTCGGACAACTGGGCAAGCTCCAGCGATGCCCCGGCGTCCCGCGCCGACTTGTAGGCCTTCATGAGCGCGCGCAGGCCGCCGCTGTCCAGCAGCGTGACCTTATCGAGCGCCATGACGACGCGATCACCCGCATTCAGCAGGGCCGCGTTTACTTCCGCCAGCAGGGAATTATAAGACACCTGTGTCAGTGGACCGGAAATCTCGATCACCATCAGGCCCTTGTATTCTCCCGCGTGAATCGTCATCATGCACCCCCTGTGCGACAGATTTAACTGTAACTCATGCACGCACGCTACACTACCAATATCTTTCGATCGCCATGCCAAAAGGACGCACGCAAGCGCTATGGATGCAGGCATCACCCTACTGCTCATCGCCGCCTTCGGGCTGATGATGTTTCTTGTGCAGCGCAGCGAAAAACGCCGCCGCCTGATTGTATTTCTCACGTCACTGATTGTCGTGGAGCTGCTGCGCCGCTATGTATGGTTCCGCGATGTGCACAGCGAGGCATGGACCGCGTTCATTGTCGCGCTGCTGCTCAATCTGTTCTTCTGGCTGTTCATCGGCCGCTATAATCCGCCGGGCAGCAGCGATGATATCCAGGTGATCGGCATGGACGACTGAGGGGCCCGGCACACGCCAAAGCCCCCCAGAATATCATCAATCGACCAATTGCGTTTCCGCTAGTTGATCACCGTCAGCGGAATCACATCCATCCCCTGCAGCATGACCACGCTCACACGTGCGGCCACCTGCTGCGACAGCGCATGAAATGCCTTGCCTGCGGGGGAATCCGGACGGGTGATGACCACCGGGCGGCCAAAATCGCCACCCTTGCGCACTTCGGCATCCAGCGGCACACGCCCGAGGAAATGCCAGTTGCGCTGCTTCGCCAGCGCCTCACCGCCACCCTCGCCGAAGAAATCGCCAGCCATATTCTCGACAATGCCCAGCACCGGCACATTGAGCTGTTCAAACATCATGCCACCGCGCAGCGCGTCTGACAACGCTACCTCCTGCGGCTGCGTCACCACGATTGCGCCTGTCAGCGGGAACGACTGGGCCAACGACAGCGGCGCATCGCCCGTGCCCGGCGGCAGGTCGACGATCATGTAGTCAAGGTTGCCCCAGTTCACATCGGTGAAGAACTGGCGGATCGCGCTGTGCAGCATCGGGCCGCGCATGATCAGCGGCTTTTCCGGATCCATCAGAAAGCCGGTGCTCATCAGCTTGACGCCATAGGCTTCCACCGGGATCATTTTTTCTTCGACAACGCGCGGACGACCGGTGCCCACGCCCGCCATCATCGGAATATTCGGGTTCAGGATGTCGGCATCAATCAGGCCGACGCGTGCGCCCGCTTCTGCCAGCGCCGCCGCCAGATTGATCGCGACGGTGCTCTTGCCCACGCCGCCCTTGCCGCTGCTGATCGCGATAATGCTGCGCATCGGCACATCGAGGCGACCCTGCATCTTTTTGTCAGTCGGCACCTGCGCATCCCAGCGGATGTCCAGCTTTTCGATACCAGGGACCTTCCCCACCACGGCGAGATTACAGCGCGTGAGGAACACATCTTTCAGCGGGCAGGCCGGCGTCGTCAGCACAATCGTGAATTTCGCGGTACCACCTTCGATCGTCAGGTCACGCACCATATTCAGCGTGACAATGTCGCGGTGCAGCTCCGGCTCGATGACCGTGCTCAGCGCAGCCATCACCTGAGCCTGTAAATCTGCCATGGGACTTGTCTCCATTCATGCACATCACAGCATGTGAATTATTATAGCGTTTATCTTATAAATTCACAGGATTCGGGGTGACCGATTACGGCTCACGCACGTCGAACGCGTACTTCTCGGCAGTGCGCCAGTAGCGGGAAAACCGCCCCAGGTCCATGTGACCATCATAATCCACAAATGGATCGACTTCCAGAATGGTCACCGGCATCGACTGGCGCAGTTTCGCCACAATCTCACGAAAACGCGGCGAAGGCGAGTCACTGGTGATGATGGCATCGGCCTGATGCTGGCGCGCAAACGCGCTCACCTGCGCTGCGACATCACCTTTCAGGAGGGTGACAGGCATTTCCAGCAGGCACTCATACATGAACAGCACGCGTTTCAGGCTGATTTCCCAATCGGCCAGCAGAGCTTCGTCAAAGACGAACACAGCCGGGGCATCGGGATAGGCCAGCAGCCCGGGATGCGTCGGCGTCAGGCAGTCCGCATGCACCCAGATGATCGGTCGCTCAAATGATGCCATGGTTCACCGTCCTTCCGGGGGTGCATTCGGAAACAGCTCCGCGCCAAGCTGTTCATACGTCTTGTCAAACGGGCAGCGGCGGTTATTGGCCAGCGGACATCCCCGGCAATAAGCGCCAGCCGTGTACTTTTCCAGGTTCTCGCGGTTGAAGATATAGGGCTTGTGGCTGAATGTGCTGGCCACCCACTGCCACGACAGATTATTACTGGCCGGGTCGCCGTCCAGCAGATGCGTAAGGAACCAGCGCGCACCCGCCTGCCATTTCACGCGCCGCCAATGCACCACATAGGCGGCCATCCACATGCGCGCATGATTGTGCAGGTAGCCCGTCTCGCGCAGATCACGCGAAAACCCGTCGATGCAGGCGGCGCTCGTCTCACCCTGCATGATGTCATCGGGCAGCGCATCGGCATAATCCGCGGGACGAAAGCCGGTCTTATACGGCTCCCGGTCGCGCCAGATGCCGTCACCCAGCTTCGCATACAGCCGCTGCCAGTAATCGCGCCAGGCCAGCTCATTGACGAATTTCTCGCTCTCGTGGCGTTTGGGCGTGCGCCGCACGACATGATCGCGCACCTCAGACAGCGAGACCGCTCCGTGTCGTAAATAAGGCGACAGGCGGCTCACCCGTCCATTCAGATAATTTCGCGTGGCGGCATATTTTGCGCCATCGACCGCCCCCAGCGCGCGCAATCCGGCGGCGCGTCCGCCCGGAATCGGGCTGGCATGGCTGTCAATTTCGGCAGAGGCAGGAAACTGCGCGGTCACGTATGCGATCAGGTCTTCGCGAGACGCAAATTCGCGGCGCAGCGGCTGAAGCTCGCTCATCACGCTTTGCCTTTCTTCATCCGGCAGGCATCGCTGCAATACTTCACTTCGTCCCACACTTTTTCCCACTTTTTACGCCACACAAACTCGCGTCCACAGGTGGCGCACAGCTTGCTGGGCAGATTGGCTTTTTTGACTCCGCGCATCGGGATCGTCCTGAAATCGTGTCGCTGTTCTCGTAGCAGTCTGTCGCAGCTGGCTTAGACGCGGATGAGGCGGGGAAAACAAACAGGACAGGGAATTTACCCTGTCCTGTCCTGTTGATGTCACATCAGTGCGAAGTTTAGTTGCCTTCGCTGGCGGCCTTCTCGGCAGCCTTGCGGGCCAGCGCGGCTTCACGCTTCTTGCGGCGTTCTTCCTTGGCCAGATCTTCCTCGGACGGCGCAGCAGCAGCAGCCGGGACAGCCTCGGCGACTGCTTCGCCAGCGGCGGACGGGGCGGCAGCGACAGGCTCTTCCTTCTTCGGCACGATCGGCGGCTGATACGGGTCATTCAGGCCGCCGGGGACGCTGATCGGCGCGCCGGTCTTCTGCTTGGCCTTGACGACGTCCGTATGCTCCCAGCTCTTGCGGTCGACAGCTTCTTCCCACGCGGTCGTGGGGGCAATCTTGCGCCAGAAGCTGAACGGCTTGGACAGCTTTTCCTTGTCGTAAATGTGCGTACCGGTGCGGTCGTAGTCGGCCAGCTCGTAGTCGTGGTCCATCTTGATCGCATCAAACGGGCAGAACTCGGCACAGAAGCCGCAGTTCATGCAGATGTCGATGTCGATGAAGAAGGCTTCTGGCTCTGGCACAGGGCGCTTGCTGACCGGATCTTCGCTGCGCACGATCCAAATACACTGAGGTGGGCACACCTTCGCGCAGATACCGCAGCTCGTACACCAGTCGTGTCCGGGGCGATCAGGATGATCGTCATCCTCCACCACCAGGAACGGCACAAAGCGGAAGCGTTCCGGCACAGCGATCTTTTCTTCCGGATACTGCACCGTATAGATACCAACGGCATCCGTGCCCTGGCGCTTTTCAAATTTCTGCGTCGGGGTCAGCTTGCTGCCCGCATAGCGGATATCCTCGATATACGATTCAAAAAAGTGCCTGATGGTGACACCAAGCCCTTTGAGAATGCCGAGTCCGTACATACTTCACTCCTTGAGTGGAGGCAGGCCCGCCAGTGTGAGGCCTGCCCCGCTGAGGTTCATGCTAGCGGTCGGTTTCACCCAACACAATGTCAATACTGCCGAGAATCGCGACCACGTCGGCGACCTTCTGGCCCTTGCACATCGGGCCCAGCGCCGTCAGGTTGATGAACGATGGCGCGCGCACGTGATAGCGCCATGGATTCTGCGGGCCCTTCGGGTCACCCTGGGAGACGGTGTAATAGCCCAGCTCACCCTTCGGGTTTTCTACGCGGCCATACGATTCGCCAATCGGCACGCGCGGCATATAGATCGCCTTATTACCGGAGAAGATGCTCTCGCCTTTGGTGGCTTCCAGGCGCGGCAGAATCTGCTTCAGAATGCGCACACTTTCACGCATTTCATCCAGGCGAATCAGATAGCGGTCGTAGATGTCGCCGTTGTAGCGCACAGCCACGTCAAAATCCAGCTCCGGATAGATGCTGTACGGCTCGGCACGGCGCACATCGTAAGCCACGCCGCTGCCGCGCAGCAGCGGGCCAGCCGCGCTGTAGGCAATCGCCATTTCAGCCGGCAGATAGCCGACGCCCTGGGTGCGCGCCTTGATGATTTCGCTGTCTGTCAGGAAGCGGTCGTATTCATCGATGGCACGCGGCAGGCTGTCGTTGATCAGCTCGGTCAGATACTTCATCGTATCGAAGTCGCGCACCTGATCGTTAACCAGGTTGGCAGTGCTGCGGATGCGTTCCGGCAGGTCCTTGAACACGCCGCCGAAGCGCATGTAATTGCACATCATGCGCGAGCCAGACACGGCCTCAAAGAAGTCGAGCACCTTTTCGCGCTCGGCGATGCCGTACAGGGAGGGCGTAAAGAACGCACCGAGGTCGTTCAGCAGGAAGCCGATCGCCCACAGGTGGTTGACGATGCGGGTCAGCTCGACCATCAGCACGCGGATGACTTCCGCACGATACGTGGGCGGGGTGTAGCGTGCGCCCAGCGCCATCAGCTTCTCGACAGCCTGCGCGTAGCCCAGGTTATTGCTCATGCTGGAGATATAGTCCAGGCGGTCGGTGAACGGCATGTTGTGATTCCACGCGTTGCGTTCGCCGATTTTCTCGTGGTTGCGATGCAGGTAGCCCATGACCGGCTCAAGCTGGTCAATCGTCTCACCGTTCAGGGTGACGACCATGCGAAACACGCCGTGCGTGCTGGGATGGTGCGGCCCCAGGTTGACGACCAGCTTGTCAGTTTGCAGGCCTTCGCTGTCCGGCACCGGTTCCACGTCCACGCCCAGGCCCATGCCGCTGTAGAGCGAGCTCTCGGAATGGTCGGTCAGGCGGCTGAGGTTCAGGTCAGACGGATACTTCACGTTCTTGCCGAACATATTCAGTTCTTCGGCGCGGCGCGCATAGCCCTTGGGCCAGCGGCTGTCGAACGGCTTCAGTTCCTGCTCGTAGTACGCTTCTTTCCAGTCCTTGCGCATGGGATGGCCTTCAAAGCCCTCCCACATCAGGATGCGCTTCTGGTTCGGGTGTCCCGGAAAGTGGATGCCATACAGGTCGTAGGCCTCACGTTCCTGAAAGTCCGCGCCCGGCCACACATCGATCAGCGACGGGATTTCCGCATTTTCACGCGGGGTCTGGGCCTTGAAGACCAGTGGCCCGCCACCGGATGTACGATAGGCGTGATAGACCATCTCCATCGAGTCTTCGATGCCCAGATAGTCCACCGCCGTGGCGCTGGAGAGATAGTTGTAGCCCAGCTCGTTCTTGATCGACTCGGCCACTTCCACCAGCCGGTTGCGGTCAATCACCACACCGCTGTAGCCCTGACGCGTATCATCCTTCACCGCGTCAGGAAACTTCGTCTTGAGGTAGCCTGCAACATCCCCGCTGTCGAGCGAGCCTGGTGCCGCAGGCGCAATCATCTGATCAGTCATAGTGTCCTCAACCCGCTAATTCTTGCTGGCCAGTGCACGTTTACGCGACAGGGCTTCCATACGGCGCTCCAGGCGGGCGGCGAGTGTTGCCTCGTCCACCACAGCCGTCGCAGTCGCAGCGGCCACAGCGCCGGCAGCGCCAGCCTTGGCGACCTTCTTGGCGGCGACATCCATCGCAGCGGCGGGCAGCTCACGGATGCCATAGGCCTGGCCATTGGCTGCGGCGGCGGCCTGCTGGCGGATAAGCTCCATCTGGCGCGGGTCGATGATATCCGGCCCCAGAATCGGCACCGGAACCGGGTCAGACGGACCCACGCCGTACCACGGCACGTCATCCATGTTCGCCAGGCTCTGGCCGTCGATCTTCTTCTGCAGCGAAATCAGGCCGTGCAGCAGGGCCTGCGGCGTCGGCGGGCACCCCGGAATATACACATCCACCGGGATGTACTGGTCAATGCCGGAAACGACGTTATAGCCTTCCTTGAAGGGGCCGCCGCCGGAAGCGCAGGCACCCATCGCGATGACGTACTTTGGCTCGGGCATCTGGTTGTACAGGCGCACGATCGGCACGACCATCTTCTTGGTCACAGTGCCGGAGACGATCATCAGGTCGCTCTGGCGCGGGCTGGCGCGCATGACTTCCATGCCGAAGCGCGACGTATCGTAACGCGCCGCGGCGGTGGCAATCATTTCGATGGCGCAGCATGCCAAACCAAACAGCATCGGCCAGATTGAGGACCGTCGGCTCCAGTTATAAATCTTGCTCAAACTGGTGATGGCGACGTTTCCGTTCATCTCGTCGGGAATCGGAAACTCTGTATCATGTAGCTGGCGCAAATCCAGACTGCTCATCTGGCGCTGACCTCCTCATACCACTCACGAAGAATATCGGTGAGTATTGCGTCGTTTACCAAATCCGGATTGTCGGCGAAGTTTGGCAGCGAAAACACCCACGTCTTCAACTGCTCCAGGCCCACATCCTCCACATCCACATCGGGATACGTTTCAATCAGCGCAAGCGCGATTTCGTAACTGGCATCCCAGTAAAGCAGCGGTTGTTCCGTATTCATGCCACGTATTCTAGCACAGCTTCGGCCCTTTCAGGACGGCAGGACTGCGTATTTACCCGCTACTTATCCAGCGGGCTATTCGCGATTGTCGATCTGCGCGCGCTGAAGCGTGCCGCTGTAGTCCACATAGACTGATTTCCACTCGGTGAATGAGTCGAGCGCGGTCTGCCCTGCCTCGCGCATGCCGTTGCCGGTGCCGCGCGTGCCGCCAAACGGAAACTGAATCTCGGCCCCGGTGGTGCCGTGATTGATATACACGATGCCGGTCGTCAGGTCGCGGATGGCGCGGAATGCAGCATTGACGTTCTCGGTGAAGATCGAGCTCGACAGGCCGTAGGCGACGCCATTATTGACCGCCACCGCTTCTTCCAGCGAGTTGATCGTAAGCACGCTCAGCACAGGCCCGAAGATTTCCTCGCGGGCGACGCGCATATCCGGCGTGGCATCGGCAAACAGCGTCGGTTGGTAGAAGAAGCCTTTGTCCAGCGCACGGCCACCACCGACGACCGCGTTGGCGCCTTCATCGCGGCCAATCGCCACATAACGCTCCACTTTTTCGAGCGCCTTCTGATTCACCAGCGGGCCTACCTGGACATCGTTCTCGATGCCATAACCCACCTTGAGAGATTTTGCTTTTTCGACCAGCATGTCCACCAGTTGCGCCTTGACCGCCTTGTGCACGATCAGGCGGCTGGTCGCGGTGCAGCGCTGGCCGGTGGTGCCATAGGCGCTCCAGGTGATCGCCTGGGCCGCCAGCTCCAGATTGGCATCGTCCATGACGATGATGGCGTTCTTGCCACCCATCTCCAGCGCGACTTTCTTGCCCAGCGCGGCGGCCGTGGTATACACCTTCAGGCCGGTCTCGGTGCTGCCGGTGAAAGAAATCACACGCACGTCAGGGTGCTGGGCGAGTGCGGCGCCAGCTGCACCTGCGCCGGTCACCAGATTGAGCACGCCGGGCGGCAGGCCAGCCTCGGCGAAAACCTTCACGAATTCGGCGGCCGTCAGCGGGGTTTCTTCGCTCGGCTTCCACACGACGGTATTGCCCGCCACCAGTGCCGGCAGCATCTTCCAGCTTGGCACCGCGACCGGGAAGTTCCACGGGGTAATCAGCGCCACTACGCCAGCCGATTCGCGCAGAGCCATGCCAAACTTGTTCGGCAATTCCACCGGGGCGGTGTAGCCCAACATGCGGCGGCCTTCGCCACCCATGTAGTAGGCCATGTCGATGGCTTCCTGCACATCACCGCGCGCCTCGACGATGACCTTCCCCATTTCCTGGGTCATCACGCGGGAGAGCTCTTCTTTCTTCTGTTCCAGAATCTGGGCGACGCGATACAGCACCTCACCACGACGGGGCGCGGGCGTCAGGCGCCATTCCTGATAGGCGGCTTTGGCAGCCTGCACGGCAGCATTCACATCGGATGCATCGCTGTCGGGCGCGGTGGCCAGCACTTCTTCCGTCGCCGGATTCACGCTGTCAAAGACGTGCCCACTGGTCGCAGCCTGCCAGTTCCCACCGATAAAGTTGTGCGTTTCGCGTGACATAAAGTCTCTTTCAATCGGCATGCAAAAGGAATTTACACGCATTAAAAGCGTGCGGGAGTATAGAAATTTTGTGCCTGTTTGTCAACAATTTCACAAAGTGACGTAGGCGCCGCTGTCCAGAATTCTGGAGGTGCGGGTAACGCCGCCGATACCTGCCTGATCATAGAGGGCTTGCAGCGCTTTGCAAACGTCACCGGCCGTTTGCGCGTTGTCGCTGACCGCCACCAGCGTCGGCCCTGCCCCGCTGATCACCAGCGCCAGCGCGCCATGCTGCTTGGCGGTCGAGCGGGCTTCAGCCAGCAGCGGCATCAGAAAGGCGCGCGCCGGCTCGATGATCGTGTCCGTTTCCATCGCAGCGGCGATCATTGCAATATCGCCTGTGTAGATACCGTGCATCAGGCGGGCCACCCCTGCCGTCTGCGCCACCATCGACTTAAGCGGCACCTGGGCTGGCAGTGCAGCGCGCGCCTTCGCAGTTTCCACTTCCACGTTAGGCGTGACCAGCGAGAGATACATCGATGCAACCGATGGCAGGCGCACGATCTGCCCAGCCGTGACGCCATACGACAGCGTGATGCCGCCATACAGCGCCGGCGCGACGTTGTCGGCATGATAACCGCTCACCAATGCCTCGCCTTCCAGCGCGGGCGCAAGCAGTTCATCCCGGGTGAGCGGATTGCCCAGCGCGGCGTTGGTCGCCACAGCGCCGGCGACAGCGCTGGCCGCGCTGCTGCCCAGCCCGCTGGCCAGCGGCAGTCCTTTGTGGATGCGCAGTGACACGCCAAACGGGCTGCCTGCCCGTTTCAGCACCTCTATTGCCGCGACACCAGCCGTGTTCTTTTCTGCTTTGAGGGGAAGCCTGCCGCCATCACCCGTGATCGACTCGATGACCACGCCCGGCGTTTCGGTCAGCTGGGCGAACACTGTATCGCCGATATCCTCGACAGCCATGCCCAGGATGTCGAACCCAACGCCGATGTTTGCGATCGTCGCTGGGGCAAAAGCTTCGGCACTGGACAAAGGCATAGCGGGTGTTATCCTTTACGAAACCGAATGAACCTAAAACTGACGCAGTTATCCGGATTGAGGCACAGCATGGGCAGCATATTACAATGCATCGAATGCGGGCGGCAATACCCAACGAACAGCCTGATTTACACCTGTGACACCTGCGGTGGACTGCTGGACGTGCTGCACGACCTCGATGCCTTGAAAGCGACTGCGACCCGTGCCCTGTTTGACGCACGTCTCGGCTCGCTGGATGCCCCCTATGACAGCGGCGTATGGCGTTATAAGGAGCTGGTTTATCCCGACCTGGACCCGGCGCTGATCGTCAGCCGCCCGGAAGGCAATACCCGCCTGTACAACGTGCCGAAGCTGGCCGAGTGGGCCGGCGTGAGACGCCTGCACCTGAAACACGAAGGCGAAAACCCGACCGGCTCGTTTAAGGATCGCGGCATGACCGGCGGCGTCACACAGGCCCGCGTGCTGGGCAAGAAGCGCGTCGCCTGCGCCTCCACAGGCAACACCAGCGCGTCGCTGGCCGCCTATGCCGCGCTGGCCGAGATTCAGGGCATCGTGCTGTTCCAGAACAAACAGGTCGCGCTGGGCAAGCTGGCGCAGGCCGTGGCCTATGGCGCAACCTGCATCCGCGTCGATGGTGACTTTGACCGCAATATTCAGCTCGTCCGCCAGATTTCAGAAGAACTCGACATCTACGTGCTGAACTCGGTCAATCCATTCCGTCTGGAAGGCCAGAAGACAATCATGTTCGAGACGATCCAGCAGCTGCGCTGGGAAGCGCCCGACTGGATCGTCGTGCCGGGCGGCAACCTGGGGAACAGCTCGGCGTTTGGCAAGGGGCTGAAAGAGCTGTTTGACCTGGGGCTGATCGACCGGATGCCGCGCCTGGCCATCATCCAGGCTGAAGGCGCCAATCCCCTCTACGAAGCATACAAGCGTGGCTTTGACCGCATGGAGCCGATGCACGCCGAGACGATCGCCACGGCCATCAAGATCGGAAATCCGGTCAACTACCGCAAGGCGATGCGCACTATCGAGTGGACAAACGGCGTCGTCGAGCAGGTCACCGACCAGGAAATCATGGATGCCAAGGCGCTGATCGACGCGCAGGGCATCGGCTGCGAGCCGGCCTCGGCCTGCTCACTGGCGGGCATCCGCAAGCTGACGGACGCAGGCATTATCACGAAATCAGACCGGGTGGTTGGCGTGCTGACCGGCCATGTGCTCAAAGACCCGGAAGCAACGATTGCCTATCACCGCAGTGAACTGGCCGACATCACGCCGCACTATCCAAACACGGTCTACGACTCGGCGGCAAGCCTGGAAAGCCTGCGCGCCGTGCTGGAAGGATTACAGGAACCGGTCCAAGTGTAGTCTGCGCTGTTGTGGCCAATAAAGAAAGGACAGGTCGCGACTCCCTGTCCTTTCTTTATTTTGATCATATAGCATAGGTGTCGAGACTGTTTTACGTCCTGAAACGCTTCTCCCACAGGTCATTAAGCTGGCGTACGTGCGTCTGATAGACCGGCACGCCGCTGAGCGCCTGTTCCAGATCTTCCAGCAGGTCGTCTGTATCCTCGATGCCGACGGCGAAGCGCACCAGATTGTCCTTCATGCCCAGCGCGAGCCGTTCCTCGGTCGTCTTCTCATAGTAGCTCATCAGCGCAGGCTGCTCGATCAGGCTCTCGACGCCGCCGAGGCTGGGCGCAATATATGGGATACGCAGGCGGTCGATGAAATCGCTGGTGATTTTCAGGTCACCTTTCACCTCGAACGTCACGACGCCGCCGAAGCCGCTCATCTGCTCGGCCGCCACCGCATGGTCCGGGTGCGAAGCCAAGCCGGGGTACCACACGCGCTCAATGGCCGGATGCGTCTCCAGGAACTGCGCCACAGCCAGCGCATTGGCATTCTGCTGGCCCATGCGCACGCCCAGCGTCTTGATGCCGCGGTCGAGCAGATAGGCAGCATGCGGGTCGACCACGCCGCCCAGCACGCCGCGTGAATCGCGCAGCGCCTTGATGCGGTCGCCACGGCCGGTGACCACGCCCACCAGGATGTCGTTATGGCCGCTGAGATACTTGGTCGCGCTGTGCATCACCAGGTCGATGCCCCAGTCCAGCGGACGCTGATTGATCGGCGTCGCAAACGTGCTGTCAATCAGGGTGAGCACCTTATGCTTCTTGCCCAGCGCGGCCACCCGCTCGATATCAGCAATGCGCAGATACGGGTTGGTCGGGCTTTCGGAGATGATGATGCGCGTCTTTTTGGGGATGATGGCCGCTTCCATGGCCTCGTAATCGCCCATCGGCACCACGCTCGTCTCGATGCCGAATCGCTTCAGGTACGTCAGGCAGAACTGGCGCGTGCGGCGGTAACAGTCATCGGTCATGATGATGTGCGCGCCCGCAGGCAGAATGGTCAGCAGCACGCTGGTGACCGCATTCATGCCGGAGCTGTACAGCACGGCATCGTCGCCGCCATCCAGCGCGGCCAGCTTGCGCTCCACGGCGGTCACCGTCGGGTTGCCATAGCGGCCGTATTCCTCGCGGTCGTCGCCGTCGCCCCAGGTCTTGCGCTCCATGAAGTCGATCAGGTCCTGCGTGTCGCGGAAGGTATAGGTGGCCGTCTGCACCACCGGCTCGGTCAGGCTGTTGAACGCCTTATTGCGGCGTGCCCCACCATGCACCGCGCGGGTGCTGGAGCCGGATTCGTTGCGGTCTTCCTGGCCGCGACCATTCAGCAGATCATTCAAGTGTGCATCCATCCTGGCATTGTCCCTTTATCATCTAAACCGACAATTTGCACTGCCACCAACGCGCGACTCTCGTGGATTTGAAATAAAAAAAGACTTCGCAGGGAAGTCTTTTTAGATTGACCTTGAGAATTCATACAACACTTCAAGGTTCATCTCATCTGTCAGACATCTCTGCCGGAGTTGGCACCTTCCCGACGCATCAGGGGTTGCCGCGGTTTCGTAGGGCCGATCCCTCCACCGCTCTTGATAAGAGTTTCGCTTATGGGGTTGTCAAAGTGCTGCTGAAAACAATAGCACACTCCCCCCTGCTGGTCAAGCGTATCAGCCTCAGGTGAACAATCGTGATTCCGGCTATACTAGGATGAATGATCGGGCGCAGCGCGCGGATTTTTGAGCCTATGGAATACTCCATCGCAATCATGTTTATGAGCAGCATCGAGGACGGCAAGCTGCTCGTATTGTCCACAGACACAGACGGTCAGACCGAAAACGGAAAATGGATCCTTGGCCTGGGGCGGCGGGAAGAAAATGCCGTGTGGCTGCGCTATGACAGCTTTGCGTCACGCGATCATGCCCAGATCATCCATGATGGCACGGCCTGGACGCTGAAAGACTGCGACAGCAAAAATGGCACCTACATCGAGAACGGCCGCGACGACGATGTGCGCGTCAGCGGGACCGTGCCGCTGGGCATCGGTCAGTTATTTCGCGTGGGTCGCACCTGGTTTCGCCTGCAGTCGAGCGAGTAAAGCATGAGCATCCTCACCTTGAAAGACATTCAGATCAGCGCCCGACAGGAAAGCTTCCGCATGAAGCATTACTTCATCGGCGTGGAGCACCTGTTCATCGGCATGCTGGAACTGGGCAGCGGGCTGGCCGCACGCCTGATCGAAATGCACGGACTGCCTGTGGAATACGTCATCGACGCGATACGCCGGCGCACCGGCAAAGGCACCTCTCAGCGCACTTTCACCGGCGTTCCCTATACCCCACGTGCCGAGACTGTGCTGGGCATCGCCAACGATATCGCGCTGAGCGCCGGCAAAAAGGAAATTGGCGAAAAAGAGCTGCTGGAAGCCATTTTCGAGGAAAACGACAGCATCCCGATTCGCGTGCTTGGCCATTTTGGCATCACGCGCGAGGCGCTAGCAACGCTGGAGCAGCTGCCCCCCAGAACGACAGCTTCCGTCATCTCTGCACCCGCACTGCACATCGACTACGGGCCGCACTACGAGGTCATCACGCCCTTGCAGGACCCGCATTATCGCATCCTGCGCAAGCTGTTTCATGGATCGCAGCGCATCACCATCGAGCGCCAGCTCACGGGCGGCTTCACCTCTGCCATCGTGCTGGTCGTCACGCCGACGGACACCGAGGGTATGAAAGACGCTGCGGTGGTGGTCAAGCTGGACCATGCCGACAAGATCCTCGACGAGGCGCAGCGCTATGACAGCCAGATCCGCGTGACGCTGCCCCAGCAGACCGCCCGCCTGGAAGATAAGCCGGCGACGCTGGACGGCAGCGACCTGGCCGGCCTGAAATATACGTTTATCGTGGGCGATGACGGCGAGCCGCGCGACCTGGCCAGCACGCTGGCGACAATGCCGCCCGATGAACTGGGCATCTGGATTCAGGGCGAATTATTCCCGTCATTCGGCAAGACGTGGTGGATGCAGACGCGCCCATACCGCTTTCAGGTGTGGACGGAATATGACTGGCTACTGCCCCCGCTGCTGACGCTGGAAACCAGCGACGCCAGCGACAAAGTCGTGATGACGCTGCGCGATCCGATTCGACGCGGCTCGGTGCGCGCGCTCGATTTCGGTTCAGTCGTGCATGTCGAAGGCTTCACTGTGCACCGCGTCAGCCGTGACCAGTCGACTGTTATGGTATCGAATGGGCGCGGGTCTGAATCGGGCAAACGCGCCTACAAGATCGAGATCAGCGGCGTGAATCTGGCCCAGGATGCCCATTTCCGCGGAGAAGTCGTCGAGCGGCTGACCGGAAGCATCTGGCGCACGCGAGACGAAATGATGCGTATGTCGATCGTGCAGCTCTCGCCAGAATTCAAGCTGGAAGCGCCCACTATCGGGGCACTGGCCAATGGCATGCAGTTGCCTAATCCGCTGCTGGCCTATGATGCGCTGCTCGACCGCACGATTCGCGGCACCATGTGCAAGATTCATGGCGACATGCACGCGGGCAACATCATGGTGGGGCGACGCAGCACCGCCTTCCTGATCGATTTTGCCCAGGCGCGCACAGGGCACAGCCTGTTTGACTGGGCGTGCCTGGAGGTGAGCCTGCTCAATCAGCAGATCAGCCCCAAATCTGGCAGCACATGGGCGGATGCATTGAGCGTTGTGGAGCGTATCGCATCGTTGAGTCCGGCCGACAAACAGCCCCCAGTGGACCTGGAATTACAGCCGATTGGAGCCGTGCGCAGCGTGGTCTCAGGCATGCTGGCGGACCGGCAGGAATGGGGCGAATATTTCCTCAGCCTGGCATTTACGGCCCTGCGTGCCGCGCTGTGGGACACCCTGCCTCACGGGGCACGACGAGCGTCTTTCCTGCTGGCTGCCTACGCCATGCGCCAGCTTGAATCCCACAGCGGCAGTACTGATGACACGCTGCGCTCTGGCCAATCTGCACTGCTGTAGCAATAAAAAAAGCGTGCCCTCTAAACACAATAGGGCACGCTTTTGCTATCTGGAAACCCGCGCCGATTACAGCGCGTCGATGATGGTCTGGGTCAGTTCGGTCGTGCTGACAAAGCCCGCGCCACGTGGGGCGATATCAGCGGTACGGGCACCAGCGTCCAGTGCAGAATCCACGGCACGTTCCACGACTTCCGCCTCATACGACAGATTCAGGCTGTAGCGCAGCAGCATCGCGGCGCTGAGGATCGACCCGATCGGGTTCGCCTTGCCCTGTCCTGCAATGTCAGGCGCGCTGCCGTGGCAGGGCTCGTACAGGCCCATGCTGCTGCCATTGATCGAGGCGCTGGGAAGCATCCCCAGCGAACCCGCCAGCACCGAGGCCTCATCAGTCAGGATGTCGCCAAACATGTTGCTGGCCACAATCACGTCAAACGACGCGGGGCGCGTCATCAGATACATGGTCATCGCATCGACAAGAATGTGATCAAGCTGCACGTCAGCATAATCGTCATGCAAGGCGGTCACGGTCTTGCGCCACAGCCGATAAGTCGCCAGCACATTCGCCTTGTCCACTGACGTGACTTTCTTGCGGCGGCCCTGTGCGGCGGTAAATGCGACCTGCGCCACGCGCTGCACTTCGGCCACTGAGTAATTTTCAGTGTCGAAGGCGTGGTCGCCATCGCCCTGTTCGCCGCGATCCCCAAAGTAGATGCCGCCTGTCAGCTCGCGAATGAACAGCATATCCACGCCTTCCAGCAGGTCAGGGCGCAGCGGCGTAAAGCCGGCCAGCGCGGGATACGTCTTCACCGGGCGCAGATTAGCAAACAGGTCAAAGTGCTTGCGAATCTTCAGCAGGCCCTGCTCCGGGCGCACTTTGGCCGACGGATTGTCCCACTTGTAGCCGCCTACGGCGCCCAGCAGAATCGCCTGGGTGCCTTCGCACATGGCGATGGTCTCGTCTGGCAAGGCCGTGCCCGTCGTATCGATGGCGATGCCGCCGATCAGGCCTTCCTCAAACGAGAATTCGTGGTTGTATTTGCTGGCGACTTTCTCCAGCACCTGCACAGCGGCGGCAGTCACTTCAATGCCGATACCGTCTCCGGCCAGCACCGCAATCTTTGCTTTCATGGCACACCTTTTTGCAAGAGATAAAAACACGCGGCCCGCACAAATGAGTCACCTGTGCAGGCCGCTTTCAGAATCGTTTTAGTGCTGGGCTTCCGGCTTCAGCTCCGGCTGATCAGACGCCAGCCGAATGCCGTATTCCACGCTGTCGACCAGCGCCAGCCAGCTTGCCCGGATGATATTCTCGCCCGCGCCGACGCTGCTCCAGCGGCGCGAACCACTCTGCGTATCGATCAGCACGCGGGTGGTGGCCGCCGTGCCGCTGCCGCTGTCCAGGATGCGCACCTTGTAGTCGGCAAGCTGGAAATCGGCAATCTGCGGATAACGCGGCATGAGCGCCTTGCGCAGGGCCAGGTCGAGCGCGTTCACCGGGCCATTGCCTTCAGCGGCCGTGTGCACCACCTCGCCGTCAATCTCAATCTTGACCATCGCTTCGGCCACCGAGCCGCGCAGACGACGATCCTCGACAATGGTCGTGAAGTCAATCAGCGTGAATAACGGCTGATAGTCCGGCTGGGCGCGATGCAGGCGCACGGCAACACTGGCCTCCGCACCTTCAAATACATAGCCTTCGTTTTCCAGATGCTTGATTTCATTCAGCACCTTGACGGCCTCGGCATTGGAGACATCCAGCCCCAGTTCCTCGGCCTTGCTGAGCAGGTTGCCCTGACCCGACAGGTCGCTCACCAGCACGCGCATCTCGTTGCCCACCAGCTCCGGCGCGATGTGCTGATAGCTGTCCACATTGCGCCGAATCGCGGCGACATGAATGCCGCCCTTGTGGGCAAAGGCACTCTTGCCCACATAGGCCAGATGATTGTCCGGCGCCAGATTGGCAATTTCACTCACGGCACGCGAGACGTGCGTCAGCGTTTGCAGCGCGCCTTCCGGCAGGCAGCGCACGCCGATCTTCAGCTCCAGGTCAGGGATGATGCTGCACAGGTTGGCATTGCCACAGCGTTCGCCATAGCCATTGATCGTGCCCTGCACCTGCACTGCGCCGGCCAGCACCGCGGCCAGTGAATTGGCCACGGCAAGCTCGCTGTCGTTGTGGGTATGGATGCCCAGCGGCACGCCGGGGAATGTCTGCTGGACGACATCGACATAGCGTGTGACTTCCCACGGCATCGAGCCGCCGTTGGTGTCGCACAGCGTGACGACATCCGCGCCACCCTCGACGGCCGAGCGGATCGTCTCCAGCGCGTATTCCAGATCGAGCTTCAGCCCGTCGAAGAAGTGCTCGGCATCGTAGATGACTTCTTTGCCCAGCCCCTTCAGAAAGGCGATGCTCTCGCGGATCATGCGCAGGTTTTCTTCCGGCGTGGTTTGCAGCACATCGGTCACATGCAGCATCGATGTCTTGCCCACGACGGTGACGACCGGCGTATGTGCATCCACCAGCGCCTGAATGTTGCTGTCAGTGGCCGGATCGCTGTTCTTGCGGCAGGTGCTGCCGAAAGCGGCAATCCGGGCATGCTTCAGCGGCAGATCACGCACGGCTTCAAAATAGGCTGCGTCCTTTGGATTGCTTCCCGGCCAGCCGCCTTCAATATAGGCGACGCCCAGGTTGTCCAGCAGCTCGGTCACGCGCAGTTTGTCGGCCAGCGACAGGGAAATGCCCTCGCGCTGGGTGCCGTCGCGCAGCGTCGTATCATAGATGGCAACGCGTTTTGAAGCGGAATGCGTCATTCAAGAACCTCGGCTAGCTGGTCTGAAGCGTGCTGATGCGTTTGGCGTGCGTCGATTCGTAGGCGCTGATCACGTCGTCCAGGCCCATCACATAGCCGAGCTGATCCACCCCGTTCAGCAGGCAGTGCTTGCTGAAGCCGTCGATCGGGAATGTGACCTCGCGGCCATCGGGCAGCGTCACCGTCTGCTCAGCCAGATTCACAGTCACCTGGGTGTTCGGGTCTTCCTGCGCCAGGCTAATGAGCTGTTCGTGGGTGTCTTTGTCCACCACCACCGGCAGCAAGCCGTTCTTCAGCGCATTATTCTTGAAGATATCCGCGAAATAGGTGCTGATGACAGCCTTGAAGCCGGCGCCCATCAGCGCCCACGGGGCATGTTCGCGCGAGCTGCCGCAGCCAAAGTTATGGCCGCCGATGAGCACTTCCGCGCCCTGGTGTTCCGGCTTGTTCAGCGGAAATTCCGGCTTGGGCGAGCCATCGCTCTCGTAGCGCCAGTCAGAGAAGCAGGCCGCGCCGAGGCCATTCTTGTCGGTTACTTTCAGGTAACGCGCCGGAATGATTTGGTCGGTGTCAATGTCGTTGATCGGCAGGGCGACAACCTTGCCGGAGAATGTCTTGATCGGTTCCATTTACGCAAATTCCCTTTCGCCGATGATGGTGCGCGGGTCGGTGACGCGGCCGGTGATGGCTGTGGCTGCCGCGGTCAGCGGGCTGGCCAGGAAGGTACGCCCGCCCTTGCCCTGGCGACCTTCAAAGTTACGGTTGCTGGTGCTGACGGCATACTGGCCCGGGGAAAGCTGGTCGCCGTTCATGGCGATGCACATCGAGCAGCCGGCCTCGCGCCATTCTGCGCCGGCTTCCTTGAATACCTTGTCCAGGCCTTCGGCTTCGGCCTGGGCCTTCACCTGCTGGCTGCCGGGCACGACCATCATACGCACGCCTTCGGCCACCTTGCGGCCGCGGATGATTTTGGCGGCTTCGCGCAGGTCACCGATGCGGCTGTTGGTGCAGCTGCCCAGGAACACCACGTCGACCTGCTTGCCCAGCAGCTGTTCATTCGGCTGCAGGCCCATGTAGGTGAGCGCCTTGTCCATCGCCAGCTTTTCGCTCACGTCGCGGATACGATCGGGGTCGGGCACGTAGCCGGTGATCGGCATGCCCATGCCGGGATTGGTACCGTAGGTGATCATCGGAACCAGCTCATGCGCTTCCAGCGTGACTTCGGCGTCAAATTCGGCGCCTTCGTCCGACGGCAGCCTGCGCCATTCGGCCACGGCAGCATCGAAATCCGCACCCTTGGGCGCGGCCGGGCGGCCATTGACCCACTGGAAAGTCGTTTCGTCGGGGGCGATCATGCCAGCGCGCGCGCCGCCTTCAATCGACATATTGCAGATGGTCATGCGGCCTTCCATGCTCATGCCACGAATGGCCTGACCCATGTATTCCAGCACGTAGCCGGTGCCGCCGCCTACGCCAATCTTGGCGATGATGCCGAGGATGATGTCCTTGGCCGTAACGCCGGCATGCAGGTCACCATTGACCTTCACGGCCATCGTCTTGGGCTTGTTTTGCAGCAGGCACTGCGTCGCCATCACCATCGCGACTTCGCTGGTGCCGATGCCGAATGCCAGCGCGCCAAACGCGCCGTGCGTGCTGGTGTGGCTGTCGCCGCACACAATCGTCATGCCGGGCTGGGTGATGCCCTGTTCAGGCCCGATAACGTGCACAATGCCCTGATTACGCGTGCCCAGGTCGAACAGCTTGATGCCGAAGTCGGCGCAGTTCTTGCGCATCACGTCCAGCTGCGCGCGCGCCATGCTGTCGGTCACCGGAATCAGCCCGTCGAGGCCGCGCGGGGTGGTCGGCGTGCTGTGGTCCATCGTCGCCAGCGTCTGGTCGGGGCGGCGCACTTTCAGGCCGCGCTCGCGCATCTGGGTGAAGGCCTGGGGGCTGGTGACCTCGTGGACCAGGTGCAGGTCAATGTAGAGCACCGCTGGCAGGTCATCTGTCTGCGGCCGTACGAGGTGATTGTTCCATACCTTCTCGAATAACGTCTGTGGTGCCATTCTGTTCCTGTTCTCCGTCTACTTACCAGCTCCGCACCGAAAGTGATTCGATAGCGGAAAAATGGGCATCTCGTGTAACCAGCATCAGATTGTGCTGTATGGCAGTGGCGGCAATCCAAAGATCATTTTCTGGGATTGGTCTGCCCAACCGTTTCAGCTCCAACCGCACATCTGCATAGAACCGCGCAGTGTCCTGATCGATCATCAGGACGGCGTTCTCACTTATAAAGGCATTCAATACCTTCAGATTCTGCTCAGTGCGCCCTGAGGCCAGCGCGCCAAACAATAACTCTCCAACGACAACAGCGGATAGATAAACTGCATCTGCCTGCACAATAAGTTTAGTAATTGCCTGTTCACCCGTATTGAGGCAGGCTATCACCGCATTGCTATCCAGCAGATACATCCCAGTCATCCGCATTCACCTGTCCAAATTCCTCGTCAATAATGCGCTGCAAATTATGCAATTCCTCAGCATCTATCGACAGGTCTTGGGTAAGTTTCACCATTTCGGCCCCACTCTTTCCCTTTGGAAGTGCGAGCTTCCGAATATACGTGAGGGTTTCACGCTGCATCTCCACATCAAGTCTGGCTATAGCATCCAGCATCTGCTTTTGCAGTGGGGTTACATGAACCGTTATTGAGTCATGCATATGGACTCCTTTCCTCAATGTCAGTTACAGCACTAAGCCAGAATCAAACTCTCAATGCACTTGTGCGTGCTGTGATCCAACGACTTTGGAATGATCTTTTAGTCCCCGGCGCTGATGGCCACTGTGGCAGCGTCACCTTCGGGCTGCACCTTGGTACCCAGGCCCATCCCCGCGACCATGCGGTTCAGCGCGGCTAAATAGGCTTTCACGCTGGCGACGATGATATCGTCATCTGCGCCATAGCCACCGAACGAGCGGCCACTTGCTGGCTCTGCGATACGCACCGTTACTTCGCCCAGCGCATCGATTCCCGCGGTCACGCTGTGCACGCTGTACTCGATGAGCGTATTGGGGCACTGCACCACCAGGTCGACCGCGCGGTAACAGGCATCGACCGGGCCAGTGCCCACCGCCGCGACGATCGTTTCCTCGCCTTCGGGGGTCACCATTTTGGCGGTCGCCGTCGGCATGCCCATTGTGCCACACGTTACCTGAATTTCGGCCAGTTTAAAATACTCAACCGGGCGATGAAGCTCATCGGCCATCAGCGCTTCCAGGTCGGCATCGGTCACATTCTTTTTGGCGTCGGCCAGCACCTTGAAACGCTCGAACACCGCGTTGACCTGTTCTTTTTCCAGCTCGTAGCCCAGCTCGTGCAGGCGCACTTTCAGGGCATGGCGACCGCTGTGCTTGCCCAGCACCAGGCGGCTCTGCGTCCAGCCGACGCTTTCCGGGGTCATGATCTCGTACGTGCTGGCATTTTTCAGCATGCCATCCTGATGAATTCCGGCTTCATGGGCAAATGCGTTCGCACCTACGATCGCCTTGTTCGGCTGCACATGCATGCCGGTATAGTTGCTGACCATACGGCTGGTCTTGACGATCTCGCGGCTGTTGATATTGGTGCGCAGATTATAGAACTGCGGGCGCGTCTGCAAGGCCATCGCGACTTCTTCCAGACTGGTATTGCCCGCGCGCTCGCCAATGCCGTTGATCGTCACTTCCACCTGGCGCGCACCATTGACCACGCCGGCCAGCGAATTGGCCGTGGCCATGCCCAGGTCATTATGGCAGTGCACCGACCAGATGACGCCGCTGCCGGGGCCCGCGCCGGGAGTCTCAGCCACCAGCATGGCGATCAGCTCGCCCCACTCCTGCGGCGTTACGTAACCCACTGTGTCCGGGATGTTCAGCGTGGTTGCACCAGCCGCGACGGCTGTCGCGCAGATTTCCACCAGGAACTGCGGATCGGTGCGGCCTGCATCCATCGGGCTGAATTCGACATCCGCGCACAGGCTGCGTGCCAGCGCCACATTGGTCTTCACGACCTCGATAGCCTGCGCACGGGTCAGGCCGGTCTGGTACTTCAGGTGAATGTCCGATGTGCCCAGAAAGGTGTGAATACGCGGACGAGCCGCCATCTTCACGCCTTCCCAGCACGTGCGAATGTCCTGCTCCACGGCACGGGCCAGCCCACAGATGATTGGGCCATCTTCGGTGCCCACCTCCTGTGCGATGCGCTGCACAGCAGCCAGGTCGTCAGGCGAAGCCGCGGGGAACCCAGCCTCGATGATATCCACGCCCAGCCGTTTCAGCTGGCGGGCGATTTCCAGCTTTTCCGAGCTGGACAGCGTGGCGCCGGGGCTTTGCTCGCCGTCACGCAGGGTGGTGTCAAAAAACAGGACGACATTTTCGTCAGTCTCACGAGAAATTGGGCTGGTCATAGTCGGGGTGTCCTTTCATAGCACTGTAAACGGTGTCTGCGCTGTATTGCATAAGATCGGTAAGACCATCTTCAGCCACAGGATCACCCCCTTTCTACATCGCCGATGACATCAGTCATTTGTCGCCTGCTCTTTTCCGCCAGAATCAAATCGATACTGGGCCAGATCGCATATGGGCAGATAGCCGATGCGCTGATAAATACGGTTCGACTGCGGATAGTCCGCGTCGGTAAACAGCAGCACACTGCGCAGACCGCGATCCAGCAGTTCGCGTGTCAGATGGGCGGTCAGCGCAGTGGCATAACCAAAGCCGCGCCGGTTGGGCGGCGTGTACACCGGGCCGATGCGCATGCTCTTGCCGGTTGGGCCGGCGTAGCCAGCCATCGTGACCGGTTCACCCGTCTCGTCCAGCCACACGCGCAGGCCAGATACCTCAGGCGGGCCAGCCATCCGGTTCCGAATCGCGGCTTCGGCATTCCGCGGCGCGATCTTGCCCAGCGCCTCGTGATTGAAAGCCTTCATCCAGGTCGTCAGCAGGGGCAGATGTTCCTCAACTGCCTCCACCATCTTTCCCGGCACACTGGGCCAGAAGGCGATTTCATCCAGCCGATGCAGCCTTTCGGTGTACACGCGCTCGGCCTTTTCGCCAGACAGCGCTTCCCATGCCTCGGCAAATGCAGCTACCGATTCAGGCAGGGCCACCATCTCGCCGATCGACTGGACATGTACGTACAGCTCGGTTGCCAGCGCGTGTGCTGCTTGTGGCCGGCTGACATGAGAAATTGTGGGGCCGTAAGGTGGCGTCATCATGAGTACGCCGCAGATCTGGCCATCCTGTTCAGCACTCAGGAATATCCGCTCCGTGCCGATGTCACGCCCGGCCATCTGCATGGCGTGCAGGTTGCCGACGAGAATGCAGTTGGCATCTTCCTGCTGCCGCAGAAACGGCATCAGCGCCTCGATCATCTCGTCACGATTGGTCCAGCGGCGAACATCCACCGTTACAGCCCTTTCGACCACTCAGCCATTAGTCCTGCTGCTTGATATTCTTGGCATTCAGGAATGTCATCATCGGGCGCAGCTTGCCGCCCACTTCTTCGATCAGCAGGCTGTGTTCCTGCTTGCGACGCGCCTTGAATTCAGGCAGGCCAGCCTTGTTTTCAGCAATCCAGTTCTTCGCAAACGTGCCGTCCTGGATGTTATGCAGCACTTCTGCAAAGTATTCCTTCACCTGCATCTCGACATGGTCACCGACCGTGTAGCCACCGTATTCCGCCGTGTCGCTGACGCTGTACCACATGTAGCTCAGGCCACCTTCATACATCAGGTCGACGATCAGCTTCAGCTCGTGCAGGCATTCGAAATAGGCCACTTCCGGCTGATATCCCGCTTTCACCAGCGTCTCAAACGCGGAACGCACCAGGGCGGTCACGCCACCGCACAGCACCACCTGCTCACCGAACAGGTCGGTTTCGGTTTCTTCCTTGAACGTCGTCTCGATGACGCCGGCGCGGGTGCAGCCAATCGCCTTGGCATAGGCCATCGTCAGGCCGCGCGCGTTGCCGGTCGCATCCTGATGAATCGCGATTAGGCCGGGCACACCTGCGCCGTCCTTGAACACTTCGCGCACGCGGTGGCCGGGCGACTTCGGCGCCACCATGGCGACGTCTACGCTGGCAGGCGGCACGATCTGGCCGAAGTGAATATTGAAGCCGTGCGCGAACAGCAGCAGCGCGCCGTCCTTCAGGTTCGGGCCAATCGACTGGGTGTACACATCAGCCTGCTTGGTGTCAGGAATGACGATCATAATCACGTCAGCCTGCTTGACCGCATCGGCAACACTGAAGACTTCCAGGCCATCTGCACGGGCCTTGTCAGCACTCTTGCTGCCTTCGTGCAGGCCGATGACCACGCGAAACCCGCTGTCTTTGGCATTCAGCGCATGGGCATGTCCCTGGCTGCCATAGCCGATCACGGCAATCGTCTTGCCAGTCAACAGCGAAAGGTCTGCGTCTTTATCGTAGTAAAGTGTTGCCATTTGTGATGCTCTCCCTGAAATTCGTGTGAATTGCGGCGGCGACCCGTGCCGCCCTGCCGCATGAATAAACGTGAATCTGAAGGGGCAGGCCGCCCCGCCCCATGGATAATGCCGTGACTACACGCTGTATTTCTCGAAGCCGCTGTTGCCGTTGCCATTGCGCATGGTCGCGGGCACCACCGGCTCATACTGGCTGTCGAGGATGCGCACGCCGCGGCCCATCGCCACGACACCCGTGCGCACCATCTCGACGATTTCCAACACGGCCAGGTCTTTGATGAAGGCTTCAACCAGGTCTTCCTGGCCGACGATTTCCACAATTGCCACTTCCGGGCCGATGTCGACGATGCGCGCCGGATATTCGTCGCAGATCTGCGTCAGGGTATTACGTGCCTCAGCATCGGCAGCGCGCACCTTGATCAGCGCCAGGTCGCGACTAACGTGCGGTTCCTCGCTCACCAGCGAGACATCCACCACATTGATGAGCTTGAACAGGTTGGCCGCGATGCGGCGCCCGTCAGATTTGTCGCCATCCACGACAATCGTCATGCGCGACAGGTGCGAGCGATGCGTGCGCCCGACCGTCAGGCTGTCGACATTGAAATTACGGCGGCGGAACAGGCTTGCCACGCGGTTCAGGACACCGGGACGATTCTCGACCAGGGCCACCAGGATCTGCTTGCGACGTTCACTCTTGGGGATCATGTTTAGCTCTCCTCGCCCGCTTTGGGTCGACGGATCATATCGTCCAGGTCACGGCCGGCTGCCACCATCGGATACACGATTTCTTCTTTTTCCACCATGTATTCGATCAGCACCGGGCCACTGTGGCTGCGCGCAAATTTCACGCTTTCTTCCATCTGATCGCGGCTGGTCACGCGCATGGCCGGGATGCCATAGGCCTCCGCCAGCTTGCAGAAATCAGGATTGAACATCGGCGTCGCGTAGTAGCGTTCCTCATAGAAGAATTCCTGCCACTGGCGCACCATGCCCAGGTAGTTGTTGTTGATGATCGCGATCTTGACCGGCACATTTTCCTGCTTGGCCGTCGCCAGCTCGCACAGTGTCATCTGGAAGCCGCCGTCACCCACGATGGCCCACACCTCGTCTTTGGGCATGCCCATCTGTGCGCCGATGGCCGCCGGGAAGCCGAAGCCCATCGTGCCCAGGCCGCCGCTGGTGATCATGCTGTGCGGGCGCTGATGCGGATAGTACTGCGCCTCCAGCATCTGGTGCTGGCCCACGTCAGTCACGGTGATGGCATCGCCTTCGGTGAATTTCCACAGGTCGTTGATCACCTGTGCGCCGAGCAGCACATCCTGGCCTTCCCGGTTGATGATGTCGCGTTCGTCGCTGTCTTCCAGCCAGTTGCGAATCTTGCCGATCCACTCGGCATGCTGGGCACGCTTCACCTGCGGCACAAGCTGCGTCAGCACCGTGCGCAGGTCACCCACAATGCCCACATCCACGCGCACATTCTTGTTGATTTCCGACGCATCGATATCGACGTGAATCTTTTTCGCCTTCTTCGCGTACGTCTTCAGGTTGCCGGTCACGCGGTCGTCAAAGCGCATGCCCAGCGCGATCAGCAGGTCGGCATCCTGAATCGCCAGGTTCGACGCGGCTTCACCGTGCATGCCCATCATACCGATCGTCAGCGGATGGCCTTCGGGCATCGCGCCCTTGCCCAGCAGCGTCAGCGCGACCGGAATCTGCGCCCGTTCGGCCAGCTCGCGCAGCTCGGCAGCTGCGCCGGAGATATTGATGCCGTGACCGGCCAGGATGATCGGGCGCTCGGCTTCGGCAATCAGGCGCAGGGCTTCCTCGATTTCATCCGGGCGCGCCTTCTGCGGCGGGCGATAGCCCGGCAGACGAATCTCTTCTTCCGGATACACGAACTCGATCTTTTCCTGCTGCACATCCTTGGGGATGTCGATCAGCACCGGGCCGGGGCGCCCTGTTCGCGCGATATAAAACGCCTCGCGGACAATGTACGGCAGCTCATGCACATCCATCACCAGATAGTTGTGCTTGGTGATCGGCAGCGTGACGCCGGTCACGTCGGTTTCCTGGAAGGCATCCGAGCCGATCGCGCCGCGCGTGACCTGCCCGGTGATGGCCACCAGCGGTGACGAGTCCATCATGGCGGTGGCAATGCCGGTCACCAGGTTGGTCGCGCCGGGGCCGCTGGTGGCCATCGCCACACCGACTTTGCCGGTGGCGCGGGCATAGCCGTCAGCCATATGGCAGGCCCCCTGTTCGTGGCGCACCAGCACATGATGAATCTGCGGATATTTGGTCAGCGCGTCGTAGGTCGGCAGAATCGCGCCGCCCGGATAGCCAAAAATCAGATCAACACCTTCTCGAAGCAGGCACTCCAGCAGGATTTCAGCACCGGTAAGCATCATGGGAACAGTCCCTTTTCTCTCTATGTCTTGTGTGTACGATGTTTGTCAGAATTAGCCACGCACCGGCGTCAGCCAGCCATGACGGTCTTCAACGGATCCACTAGTGATGGCGAAAAAGGCATCCTGCACGGCTTTGGTAATCGGGCCACGCTTGCCAGCGCCGACCGGTACGCGGTCGACCGAGCGCACAGGCGTGACTTCGGCCGCTGTGCCGGTCATGAAAATTTCATCGGCGATGTAGAGCATGTCGCGCGCTATCGCCTCGAAACGCACCTCGTAGCCCAGTTCCTTCAGCAGGGTAATCACTGTGTCGCGAGTGATGCCCACCAGAATCGACGAGGCCGTGCCCGGCGTGTACACCACGCCGTCCATGATGACGAAGATATTCTCGCCGCTGCCTTCGCTCACCGTGCCGTTGTAGTCCAGCGCGATGCCTTCCGCGAAGCCATTGTCAGCGGCTTCCATCTTGATGAACTGGCTGTTCACGTACTGTCCGCCGATCTTGGCCATCGACGCAAACGTGTCCGGCGCGATGCGGCGCCACGAACTGACCTGCACGTCGATGCCCTGTTCGATCGCCTCGGCACCCAGATAACGACCCCACTCCATCGTGAAAATAAACATGTCGGTCGGGTTCTTGCGGCCTTCCACACCCAGCGGGCCTGCGCCGCGCATCGCGACAGGACGGATATAGCACGAGTCGTGGCCATTGCGGCGCACCGTCTCGACTATCGCAGCGTTGATCTCGTCTTCGCTCCACGGCAGGGCTATGCGGGCAATTTTGCACGAATTGACCAGGCGGCGTGTGTGCGGCTGCAGCCGGAATAGTGCCGGGCCCTTTGGCGTCGCATAAGCCCGTACGCCTTCAAATACGCTGGAGCCGTAATGCAGCGCGTGCGTCGTGACGTGTACGTTGGCCGCTTCCCATGCAATAAATTCGCCGTTCTTCCAGATAAATTCGGCTGGCATCGTGACTACTCTCTCCTAAACTCTAAAATAAAAACGCGCTCGTGGGGGACCCGGCCAAAGCCTTGTCGCCAACGGGCGCGTGTGGTGTACGCAGATGGGCGCTGCGCGTACTCTGCGCAGAAGATGTGGCACAGGGCATACTGGCGGCCATGGCGCACGTCGACGTCATCGTGCTGCATTCAGCCGATGCCGTAGAGTCCTGCTGCCATTGCCCGAAAGTGTTCACCCTGTAATCCTCTCACCCAAACAAAAAGCCCCCGTGCTTGGGGGCTTCTCTGTCACGAAAGTCGTGCGTCGTCAACAACCCAAGCAGTTATAACCCGCTGCCAATAAGGCTTACGAGTACAATAATGCTAAGGCTAAGTACGACCGCTGATTTACGCATGATGTTCCGTTGAATACGTACAACGCATTACAGATAAGAGTATCGCGTATCGACAGACGTGTCAACAGGTTCCACGGCTGAAGCGGGCTCTCTGCAAAAGTTCGTATACCTTTGCCATCCGCAGTCGTGCAACCTGCACACCCCACAAACGACCTACTCAGACTGAGCCAGCACCGCCCGCGCCAGCGCGATCTGTTCCTGCACGGCCGATGGCGCGGTGCCGCCAAATGCACTGCGGTTGGCAATCGACCGGCTGAAGCTGAGCACCTGATGCACGTCGTCGCCAAACAGCGGTGTGATGGCCTGATAGTCCCCCACAGCCAGCGCTGACAGCCGCACGCCCTTCTCCCCCGCGACGCGCACGGCTGTGCCCGCGCAGTGGTGCGCCTGACGAAACGGCATACCCTTGCGCACCAGATAATCAGCCAGGTCGGTAGCGAGCATTTCTTCGTCCAGCGCCTCGGCCATACGCGCCGGGTTGATCTTCAGCGTGCGCACCACCGCGCTGATCACGGGCAGAATCTGCAGCATATTGTCGAGGCTGTCGAACAGCGCCTCTTTGTCTTCCTGCAAGTCTTTGTTATAGCCGGTGGGCAGGCCTTTGAGCGTGGCCAGAAAGCCAGTCAGGTTGCCAATCAGGCGGCCCGCCTTGCCGCGTGCCAGCTCCATCGGATCTGGATTGCGCTTTTGCGGCATCATGCTGGAGCCAGTGCTGTAGCGGTCATCCAGCGTGATGAACCCCAGCGCCGGATTGCTGAACCAGATCAGGTCTTCGCTGAGCCGGCTGAGGTGCGTGGCCAGCAGCGACACCGCAAACAACGTCTCGGCCACATAATCACGGTCGCTGACCGCGTCGATGCTGTTGGTCATCGGCGTGCCCAGGTTGAGCGCACGTGCCAGCGCATGTCGGTCAATGCCAAACGGATTGCCCGCCAGCGCCCCCGCGCCCAGCGGAGACCAGCGCACGCGGCCGGTGATTTGCGTCAGTCGCTCCTGGTCACGGGCGAACATCCAGAAGTAGCTCATCAGCCAGTGTGCGGCTGTGACCGGCTGGGCGGGCTGCACATGCGTGTAGCCGGGCATCAGCGTATCGATGTGCCCTTCGCTGGTGGCGACGATGGCATGCTGGAGCGCATGCACCGCGGCGGCAAGCTGAGCCAGCGCCTCGGCCGTCCACAGGCGCAGATCGGTGGCGACCTGGTCGTTGCGGCTGCGGCCGGTGTGCAGCTTGCCGCCGATATCCCCGATGATCTCAGTCAGGCGGCGCTCGACCGCCGTATGGATATCCTCGTCAGACGGCTGGAAGGCAAACGTCCCGGCGTCCATTTCAGACTGCACCTGGTCCAGCCCGGATACGATCGCGTCGCGTTCGGCGGGCGTCAGCACGCCGGATGCGCAGATGGCGTCGGCATAGGCACGGCTGCCCGCTATGTCCTGGCGGTACATACGCCGGTCAAAGCTCAGGCTGTCGTTCAGTTTCTTGAGATCGTCATCCGAAGGCGCGCTGAATCTGCCTGACCACAGGACCATGACATTTGCCTTTCGTGCTAGGGATTGCGGAGTGCTGAAATAACTTTCCTGCACCCATGAAACAAGCCCACGGGCGCAGGAAAGTCCGACTTAGTCGCGCTTGAACTTGGTGTAGTCCGGCTGGCGATACCGACTGGCTCCGCCGCCGTCGATATCCAGCAGCGCCTCAACCTTCATGGGCAGGCCAAACAACTGGATGAAGCCTTCAGCGTCGCGCTGGTCGTACACATTTTCCTCACCAAACGAGGCATAGTCCTCGCGGTACAGGCTGGTCGGGCTCTTGCGGCCCACGATGATCACATTGCCCTTATACAGCTTGACCCGCACAGTACCGGTCACGTTCTCCTGCGTCACATTGACGAACGCGTCCAGCGCCTCGCGCAGGCGGCCATACCACAGGCCGTTGTAGACCAGCTCGGCATACTTCACCGCCAGAATATCCTTATAGTGCACGGTGTGCTTGTCCAGCGTGATGCTTTCCAGCGCCTGATGCGCCTTGTGCACGATCGTGCCGCCCGGCGTCTCGTACACGCCGTGGCTCTTCATGCCCACAAGGCGGTTTTCCACCATGTCGATACGGCCCACGCCATGCTTCGCGCCGAATGCGTTCAGCTTTTCATACAGCGCGACGGGCGCCAGGCGCTCGCCATTGACCGCTACTGGCGTGCCGCTTTCAAATTCCACTTCCACATATTCGGGCTGGTCAGGCGCATTTTCCGGCGAGACCGACAGCTTGAACATCGCTTCTTCCGGCTCCAGCCACGGATTCTCCAGCGGGCCACCCTCATGGCTGATGTGGAACAGGTTGCGGTCGCGGCTATAAATCGACTTGAGCGTGCTGGTCACCGGCACGCCGAATTCTTCGGCATAGGCGATGCAGTCTTCGCGGCTCTTCAGGTCCCATTCGCGCCACGGGGCGATCACCTTCAGCTTGGGATTCAGCGCCATCGCCGTCACTTCAAAGCGCACCTGGTCGTTGCCCTTGCCCGTGCAGCCGTGGGCAATCGCATCGGCACCTTCAGCATCGGCAATTTCGACCAGATGCTTGGCGATCAGCGGGCGCGCAAACGACGTGCCCAGCAGATACTCGCGCTCGTAGACGGCGCCAGCGCGCATGGTCGGATAGACGAAGTCGGTCAGGAATTCTTCGCGCAGGTCACGGATATACAGCTTGCTGCCGCCGGTCTTGAGGCATTTTTCTTCCAGCCCTTCCAGTTCATCATCCTGGCCCAGGTCTGCCGTGAAACAGATGACCTCTGCGCCGTAGTTGTTCTGCAGCCATTTCAGGATGACCGAGGTGTCCAGACCACCGCTGTAGGCCAGGACGATCTTCTTGACGTCTTTCTTGCCGTGTGCCATGCGCTTATCTCCCAGGGACCTGCCAAATAAAAAGACCTCGTCCGTTACTGTCCGAGGTCTTGTGTTCAACTCTGTGCATTACGCGTTGGCGCGTGGCACCGCTCCCCGGACTGTTATGCAGTGCGGCGACGACGGATGACGCGGGTAAGCGTGGTTGCTGTGTTCATAGCGCCTAATATTAGCCGATGGCGCGCGCCTGTCAAGTCGCATCCACGCTGTCTTCGCGCTGCACGCGCCAGTACACATTCTTGTCGCGCTCCATGAAATGAAAATCGACCAGCTCGCGACGCAGCGTAGTCGTATCCGGATTGAACTGGCCCAGAATCTTGTTGACACGCTTCTCACTGTACTGCTCACCAACCTCAAAATGCCCGGCCAGCCACTTCAGCACGATGAGCAGTTTCTTGCGCCCGCTGGGAATGCGCGAGAGCTTGCCATCGCGCAGATAGGTATTCAGCACGCGCGTTTCCTCGTCCTCGGGCTCGCCCGCATTCACAATCTCGGACAGCTTCGTGCGCGACAGCAGCTCCTTGTTCAGCGCATACAGCGTCTTGGCATTGAGCTTATAAAAGCGCTTGGTGCCCTCGGCACGCACGCTGACCAGGTTGTGATCGCGCATCATCGACAGATGCTCGCTGACCGTGGGCTCGCGCAGGTCCAGCACATCGGCCAGGTCGCCCACGCTCATCTCGGCATCCGCCAGCAGGCCGGCGATGCGCAGCCGGTTCTCATTTGCCATCACTTTGAAATAAGCCAGCAGTTTATGAAAATCGTCCTGGTTCGTCATCTTATAAATTCCTCTGCCATAATATATTTAGTATAGAAGCTACATAGAGCATGCTGCAAGTAGTGAATGCTTGATAGAGCCAATAAAATTGGGCTGCCCGTGACGGACAGCCCATTTTTTCATCGCTTTGGTTTCGACTCAGCGCACATCGGGGACCATCTTGCGGTGGCGCTCGGCCAGGGCGGCCAGTTGATAGACCAGCCTGTCCACATGGGCCATGGTGCTGTGTTTACCCAGCACAAAGCGCACCTGCCCCATCAGCCGGTCGGGATCGACCCCCATCGCCAGAAAAACATGGCTGGGCTCCTGCTGGCCGGTCGTGCAGGCGCTGCCACCGCTAGCCGCGATGCCCATCTCATTCAGGTCCAGCAGCAGCGAGTCACCATTCAGGCCCATCAGCGCGAAGCTGGTGTGCCCGGGCAGGCGCTCGGTGGGATGGCCGGTCAATAGGGCTTCAGGCACAGCCGCCTGCACCTTTTCGATCAGCGCATCGCGCAGCGGCAGCAAACGCGCCACCGTCTCTTCGCGTTCGGCCTCGGCCAGGGCCAGCGCCTCGGCCATGCCCACGATCAGCACGACCGGCTCGGTGCCGGCGCGACGATGCGCCTGCTGCGTGCCACCAATCATCTGCGGAGCCAACGGCGTCGCACGGCGGGTATACAGCAGGCCTATCCCCTTAGGCCCATAGAACTTATGTGACGACAGGCTCATCAGGTCGACGCTAAGCGCCTTCACATTCAGCGGCAGCAGGCCAGGCGCCTGCACCGCGTCCACATGAAACAGCACGCGTTTTGAACGCAGCAGCGCGCCAATTTCTGCAATCGGATTCACCGTGCCCACTTCGTTATTGGCATACATCACGCTGACCAGCACGGTCTCAGGGCGCAAGGCGTCGGCCACCTGCGCGGCCATCACCCGCCCATACGCATCCACCGGCAGATAGGTGACCTCGAAGCCATCCGTCTCCAGCATTTTCGCCACATCATACACCGCGTGATGTTCCACACTGGTCGTGATGATATGGTTGCCCCGGTTGCGCGCCTTCATGGCATGGGCCACGCCGATCAGCGCCAGATTATCGCTCTCGGTACCGCCGCTGGTGAAGATCAGTTCGCTGGGGTCGCAGCCCAGCACCGCGGCAATCTTGGCACGGGCCTCCTGCTCCGCCCGGCCAGCGGCCTTGCCGATGCTGTGCAGGCTGGCCGGATTGCCAAACTGGGTGGTGAAATACGGCAGCATCACCTCCACCACACGGGGGTCGGTGGGCGTCGTGGCGCTGTGGTCCAGATAGACGATCTCGTCGCTCATGATGGCTCTACCCCTGTCTTCTTAGCAGCACATCGCCAGCGTTCGACTCATGGCTGTCGGCGCGATAGTGGGTGCCGCGGCTGGTCGGGTTGCGGTAGGCCGCAAACGCGACAATGCGGGCGGACTGGATGGCGTTGCGCAGGCCAATGAGCTGGTCATTCAGGCGCGCACTGCGATAAAATGACTCGATTTCATGAATCTGATGGCGCAGCTCGCGGTCAGCACGTGCCAGGCGCTCCTGCGTGCGCACCAGCCCGACATAATGCCACATCAGCGTCTTCAGCGCCGAGAAGTCGCCTTCCAGCAGCGCCGGGTCAGGGTCGAGATTGCCCCGATATTCCCACGCGGGCACACGGTCAAAAGTGACGGCGTCGCGGCGGTTCGCTGCAATATCGCGCGCGGCGCGGTCACCCCACACCAGGCCTTCCAGCAGGCTGGTGCTGGCCAGGCGATTCGCCCCGTGCAGGCCGGTACAGCTCACTTCCCCCACGGCATACAGATTGGCAAAGTTGGTGCGCCCCCAGTCATCCACGAGTACCCCCCCGCAGAAGTAGTGCGCGGCAGGCACGACAGGAATCGGCTGGGTCGTCGGGTCGATGCCATAACGGGCTGTCGTCTCGATGAGCTGCGGAAAGCGTTCGCGGATATAGCTGGCCGGGCGCTTGCTGGCGATATCCAGCAGCACATTCTCATAACCCTGTTCCAGCATCTCCATGTGAATGGCACGCGCGACCACATCGCGGGGCGCGAGTTCCTTCCACACCGGGTCGTATTTCTCCATGAACGGCTCACCGTTGGGCGTCAGCAGTGCCGCACCTTCGCCGCGCACAGCTTCGGAAATCAGCAAATTAGGCGCACCACGAACGCTGAGCGTCGTCGGGTGAAACTGCACGTATTCGGCATTCACCACGCGCGCGCCCGCCCGCCAGGCCATCGCCAGGCCATCGCCTCGTGCGCCACGCGGATTGCTGGTATTCCGGTAAATCTGCCCCAGCCCGCCAGTAGCCAGCACGGTGTGGGCCGACAGCACGCGGATGATCTCACCCGTCTTGCGATCCAGCACATATGCGCCGTGGCAGGTCATCGGCTCATACGCATCCAGCGGGTCGAGGCTGTGGTGCGGGAAAGTGATGATGTCCACTGCTGTGTGATTGGTCAGCAGATGCACATTCGGACGCAACGCCAGCGTATCCAGCAGGTGATTGATGATGGCCTCGCCGGTTTTGTCGCCCACATGCACGATGCGTCGCGTGCTGTGCGCGGCCTCCAGGCCAAACTTCAGGTCGCCGTCCGGCTCTGCATCAAATTTCACGCCGCAGCGGTCGATCAGTACGTCGTTGACCAGGCCAGGGCCTTCGTCAGCCAGAATCTGGGCTGCACGCGGAGAGCTGAGCCCGGCACCTGCGCGCAGAATGTCTTCCACCAGCAGCGCTGGCGAGTCATCCAGCCCACGCGTGACGATCCCGCCCTGTGACCAGCCGGTATTGCTGTCGATGGCCTCGCGGGCGCGGGTGATAATCGTGATGTGATGATTTGGATCATCGCTCAGGCGCAGCGCAGTCGTCGCGCCAGCGATGCCGCAGCCGATAATCAGGGTATGGGTGCGCAGGTCAGTGTTCATTTGGGAATCGACAGCATCCTGTCCAGCGCCAGGCGGGCGCCGCGCTGCACATCTTCGGGCACAAAGATCTGGTTGATGACGCGCCCTTCGACCAGATTTTCCAGCACGTTGGCCAGGTCGAGCGGGCTGATGCGATACATGGTGCTGCACAGGCACGAGAACGGTGACAGCAGCGTGACCATCTTGTCGGGATTGGCCTGCTTCACGCGGTTGACCAGATGAATCTCGGTGCCAACAGCCCACTTCGAGCCGGCGGGCGCAGCGTTGATCACATTCAGGATGTGCGCGGTGCTGCCGGTGAAATCGGCCTTGTCGACCACTTCCATCGCGCATTCGGGATGCACAATAATGTTGATGTCCGGGTGCATCCGGCGCCACATATCGATGTGCTCCGGGCGGAACTGCTGATGCACGCTGCAATGTCCCTGCCACAGGATGATTTTCGCGTTACGGATCTGCTCGTCCGTCAGGCCGCCAAACGGCTTGAACGGATTCCACAGCACCATTTCTTCCAGCGGAATGCCCATCGCCTTGCCGGTGTTGCGGCCCAGGTGCTGGTCAGGGAAGAAGAACACTTTCTCGCGCTGGTTGAACGCCCATTCCAGCGCGCCGCGCGCGTTCGAGCTGGTGCACACGGTGCCGCCACGCTCGCCCACAAACCCCTTCAGGTTGGCCGCGCTGTTCATGTAGGTGATCGGCATGATGTGCTCGACCGGGTCATAGCCCAGCACCATGCCCAGCTCGTCCCAGGCCGTCAGCACCTGCTCCAGATTGGCCATGTCGGCCATGCTGCAACCGGCATTCATATTCGGCAGGATGACGACCTGGTCCGGCCGACCCAGAATCACCGCGCTTTCGGCCATGAAATGCACGCCGGCAAATATGATGTATTTGGCATTCACGCGCGCGCCATCGCGGCTGAGCTGGTAGCTGTCGCCCGCATAGTCGGCAAACTGCACGACCGCGTCGCGCTGGTAATGATGGCCCAGAATGACCACCTGATCGCCCAGAATTTCGCGGGCGCGGCGAATGCGCTCAACGGCCGCGGCCTCCGCATCAATCAGGGTATCTTCGCCCTGAACGGGCACTTCATCTATCAGTACGGGAGCGGATGTCATGGTTTCCTCCACATCGCTATGCCCACCGAAGGTTCTAGTCGTGCTTCACTTTTGTCACACGCATGGAAAAGTCGAACGCCGGGGCGGAATGCGTCAATGCGCCAACGCTGATGAAATTGACGCCTGTCCCCGCGACTGCGCGCACGCGCTCAAGCGACATATTCCCGCTGGCCTCCAGCGGCAGGCGCCCAGCCACACGCTCTACGGCTGCCTGCATCTCTTTCAGCGACATATTGTCGAGCAGGATGCGCGTGATGCCCGGCAGCGCCAGCACTTCATCAAGCTGATCAAAGTTCTCCACCTCGACGACCACATCCAGCCCGGTGGCCGGGGCATAGCGCCTGACCGCCTGTACGGCGGCTGTCACACCGCCCGCCGCGGCAATATGGTTGTCCTTGATCAGCACGGCGTCGTACAGCCCAATCCGATGATTGACGCCGCCGCCGGCCTGCACCGCGTATTTCTCCAGCAGGCGCCAGCCGGGCGTGGTCTTGCGCGTGTCCAGAATGGCCGTATTGGTGCCGGCTACCGCGTCGACAAACTGGCGCGTCAGGGTGGCAACGCCGCTCAGCCGCTGTAGGAAGTTTAGCGCCGTGCGCTCGCCGGACAGGATCGACCGCGCTGACCCCTCCAGCTCGCAAACCACTGTGCCCGGCTGAATGAAGCTGCCGTCGGTGGCCTCGCCAAAGTAGCGGATGCTGGCATCCACCTGCGCATACGTGCCCACGACCATGGCCAGCCCTGCAACCACGCCGGACTGTTTGGCAGTAATCCGGGCGCGTAGCTTTTCCGCCGGGCCAATCGTGGCCAGGCTGGTCACATCACCGGCCTGCCCCAGGTCTTCGCGCAGCGCCAGCTCAATCAGCTTCTGACCCGTTAGAAATGTCGCTTGATCCACTTAGTGTCACTTTTACACTATGTCCGCGCATAAAATTAGAGCGCCTGTGAACGCGCTCTATTACCTTTTGAGATGGTACGGTTGCTGAAGTTTTTTGTCAACCGCTACAGGTCCAGCGTGCCCGAACCGCCTGCTTCGACGTGCGCTGCGATGGCCTCGGCCACCTGCGCGGGCTGCATTGCACTCTTCGGTAGGCTGAAGGGCACACGGCTCCAGAAGCCGGTATCGACGGCTCCCGGGCGCACAACCGTGAACTTAAAGCGGCGATTTTCCTTCGCCAGCACGCCCAGCATCGTCGCCAGGGCAGACTTGGCCGCGGCATACGCGCCAAATTTGGGCAGCACCAGCTTGTCAGTATACGCGCCGATGGCCATAAAATGTCCGCCTTCGCGCAGCAGCGGGATGCTGGCGCGCGCCGCCTGCTGTGCCCCGCCCAGATTAGCAGCGAATACCTCCGCCCACGCGTCACCGTCAAACTGATCGACCAGCAGCGGCTGCATCGACCCGGCAGCATACACCACCAAGTCCAGCCCGTCTGATTCCTGCGCGATCATCATGGCGATATGGCTGAAGGTGAACGGTTTCCCCGCCTCAAATGCGAAGGTCGTGTCCGCCACATCGGGAATTCGAGACTCGTCGCGCGCGGCTGCATACACCTTCCAGCCGCGCGCTTTGAGCGTCGTCACCAGAGCCGCACCGATACCCCCTGAAGCGCCAAAGATGAGTGCTTCTGGCACGAAACTTCTCCTCGTCTAGTTGCTGGCGCTGCCGAGCAGCGACGCAGCATGCAACAAATCTGCGATGGGCGGATGATCAGCGGCATGCGTAGCATAGAATGCGTAGCGCACGATACCCGCCCCATCGACAATGAACGTGCCCGGCATCATGCGGGCGTCGCCAATGACTGGCCCGCCGACATGTCCCTTCGACGCGGCACGCACGCCGCCCATAATCACACCCACATTCAGCAGCTCACCAAGCTTGCCCTGCTGCAATCCCCAGGTGTGATACGAGTCTGTCGTGCTGTCGCTCAGGCAGGTGATATTGGGCGCCAGTGACCCGCAGTAGCGTTCGTTGTGTTTCGGCTCACCCTGTGCCACTGCCAGCACCGTCAGCCCTGCCCGTTCCAGTTCTCCGTGGTGGCTCTCCAGACTGGAAAGCATCTCGCGGCAGAACGGTCAGCCAAAGTGGCGCAGAAAGCTGATCAGCACCGGGCCATTCTTCCAGTATTCAGACAGTGTCGCTGGCTGGCCGGTGATGCCCACCAGCGACACATCGGGCGCCTGATCGCCAGGCTGTAGTCTTGCTGCCATTCATGAATCCTTATTCTGCTAGGCGCGTGCCGAGCTCATCTGATTGCCAGAACGGCCGAGGAACATGCTCAGCACCGCGCCGATAACTATCAGCACACCAGCGACCACGGCAATCAGGGCAAGTTCACTGACATTCGGGAAGCGCTGGTTGATGCCGAAGAACGACCACAGCAGCACCGCTGCGTAGATCACGTCACGGTTGATAAAGGCAAACGCACCCGCGATCAGCCCGGCCACCACGACCATGATGACGCCCCATGTGCTGTACGCGATGCCGAAGCCGTCCCAGCCAGCATCCAGCAGCACGAACGTGACATTGGCCACCAGCGCGACCGTGATCCAGCCCAGGTAAACGCTGAACGGCGCACGCAGGCAAATCTTCTCGGCCATCGAGACGGCCGGGTTGCCGGAGCGCAGCTTGCGGTAAATCACCACAAGAGAAGTAATCAGCACGACCATCGCGACAGTGCTGAGCGCAAACTGGTCCCAGTGGAACAGGAACAGCCACACGCAGTTGGCCACGCACGATGCCACGAACCAGTAGCCGACGCTGCGCAGACGCGGGTTTTCCTTCTGGGCGGGCAGCGCCTGCCACACGGCGAACGCGATCAGCCCAACGTAAATCACGCTCCAGATGCTGAACACAAAGTTAGCCGGCAGAAAGTAGTTGTTCGGATTGAACTGATTCGCGATGATCGCGCTGGTCTTCCCGTTGAATGGCAGAATCTGCGACAAAGCGTTGATGATGAGCGTGCCCACCACCCCAGAAATATTCGCGATCTGACGCACACTGTCTCTGTTCATGATTTACGACTCCGTTCCTGCTGCAAGAAAGCGCAATAGCTCTTCATTGAACCGGGCCGGATGCTCTTCCATCGGCATGTGGCCCGTCTCTGAAAACGTGACAAAGGTCTCCCCGGCCATGACGTCGGCAAACCGCTCGCCCGACGCAATCGGCACCCAGGTGTCATTATCGCCCCACACAATCAATGTGGGCGCGGTGATGGCCTGAACTTCGGCTTCGGTCAGCGGCGCGTCTGCAAAACCGCGTCCGGCCACGATATCTATCATGGCTTCGTCCCAGCCGACGACCTGAAGCTGCTGCTGATAGCCGGCGGCGACTTCGTCGGTCACGGTGGCGGGATCGTAATAGGCGGTACGCTGCATGTTGGTGAAGGTATCCGGCTGCAGAAATGTACGCAGGCCGATACGAATCCAGCGGTTCACCGGCGGAAAATCTATCGCGGAGACAAGAAATGGCGGAATACCCACCGTGCTGCTCAGGCGGTTCGAGCCTGTTGCAGCGGCAGGTGCAGGCTCCTCCACACGCGGCACGCCGTCCACAAAGACCAGCCTTTCGACGCGTTCCGGGGCCAGCGCGGCCATGTAGCCGATCACACCCCCTCCCATACTGTGCCCCACAAGCGTGGCGCTGTCGAGGTCCAGGCTATCCATTACAGCAATGCTGAATTCGGCCTGCTGGCGCTGGGAAAGCGGCAGCTCACCCGTCTTCTGCGACAGGCCGTAGGGCGGGCGGTCGAAGGCAATCACGCGGTAGCCAGCCTCGTCCAGCGCATCAAACTGTTCACGCCACGAGAACGTGCTGCCGCCCCAGCCATGCAGCAGCAGCACAACCGGCTCGTCCGGCTCACCGCGCTCACGCACATACGTGTCCAGCCCGTTTACCGTGATGAAGCGGCCGTCGGGGTCGGCAAAGGTGCTGGCGGCCACGCCGTCCGGCGGCAGCGGAATCAGCAGCGGCAGCACGAAGATAATGAACAGCAGGACCAGTACAATACGCACTGTCCATTTCAGAAACCTAATCTTCATGCGGTCACCTCCTTGAAGGCCTGAAGTGTGCGCTCGCGCGCGAAAGCATGGTCGACCATCGGCCGCGCATACGCAGGCGGCGGGGATGTCATCAGCCACGGCGCGTGGATATGTTTTGCGGGCACGTCGCGCAGTTCAGGCACCCAGTGACGGATATAGTCGCCGTTGGGGTCAAAACGCTCGGACTGCGATACCGGATTAAAAATACGGAAATACGGCTGCGCGTCGGTACCTGTGCTGGCGGCCCACTGCCAGCCGCCGTTGTTCGCGGCCAGGTCGCCATCCAGCAACTGCTGCATGAAATACACGTCACCTTCGCGCCAGTACGCCAGCAGGTCCTTGGTGAGGAAGCTGGCGACGATCATGCGCGCCCGGTTATGCATCCAGCCCAGCGTATTCATCTGGCGCATGGCGGCATCCACCACCGGAAAGCCGGTCTGCCCGGTCTGCCAGCGCTCCAGTTCAGACTTGTCCGCGCGCCAGGCCACCTTGTCATACACGGGCTTGAAGCTGCGCGAGGTCACATGCGGGAAGAAATACAGGATGTGCGCGTAAAAGTCGCGCCAGGCCAGCTCGCTCACCCACACATCGACGCCTTTGCGTGCGCCGGCATTGGGCGCAGCGTCGCGGGCGGCCTGAGCGCCCTGCACCAGAGCACGCGGGGAAATCATGCCGAAGCGGATATAGGGCGACAGATACGACGTGCCGAAGGCCCCGCCAAACATGCCGCCCCCGTCAAACGGGTCCGCGACCAGCGCATCACGGCCATCGGCATAATTGTAGATTGCGCCGCGCAGGAACGAGTCCATTTTGCGTGCCGCTTCAACGGCACCAGCGCGAATCGGCAGCGCGACGCTCTCGTTCAGGCCAAGCGCGCGCATATCCGGCACGTCGCCACCCTGCCGATCACTCAGCGGATGCAGCCTGCCGCGCAACACCGTCTGCACAGGGGGCAGCTTGGGCAGCGACTCCCACACGCGGCGGAAGGGCGTGTACACGGTATACGGCTTGCCATCGCTTTTGGTCACCTGGCCGGGCGCATGAATCAACTGATCGGGCGACAGATGCAGCGGTACCCCCAGTCGTTGGGCAAGCGCGCTGTCACGTTTACGGGCATAAGGGGAATAGTCTTCGTTGGCATACACGGCCGACGCGCCCAGCTCATGAATCAGGGCGCCCAGCACATCTTCCGGATGGCCCTGCAACACCAGCAGGCGCGAGCCAAGCGCGAGAAGATCCTCATGCAGCGCGCGCAGGCCGTCGAGCAGGAAAGCCATGCGCCGTGCGCTGAAGCGCTCCCCGCTCAGCAGGGCAGGATCGAGGATGAACACGGGGACGACTGGCAGGCCGGTCGCGGACGCCTGGCTCAGCGCGGTATTGTCGTCCAGCCTCAGATCACGCCGAAACCAGTGAATGACACAGGTCATGAACCCACAGCTCCCTGTGGAGACTGGCGTTCGCGGCGCATGGCAGACGCAGCGGGCATGCGCCGAATCAGGTCATCGGCCACGCGCATCGCACCGAGCGACACACCCGCCGTTGATTGACCAGGGAAAATCGAATCGCCTACCAGCCGCACGTTGGGGATGCCGGTCAGCGGACCACGCGCCTTAAACAGGCTGGTCTGCGGGAACCCGCCGACCATGCCCTGCGCGCGACCGGTCCAAAAGGCATACGATGTAGGCGATCCCGCCATGCTGAAGCGCACGGCCTCTTTGAAGCCGGGGATATAGCGCGAGATGCCGTCCAGCACCATCGCCTGATACTCGGCCTTACGCGCCTCATACGCATCCTGCCCCTGCTCGGCAGCCGCGTACCAGTCACCCACCCGGGTGTGCGTGGTCACGGTGACGGCACGATTGCCCTGCGGCGCACGCGAACTATCCCACGCCGGGGAAACAGACATGAAGATGCTGTGTCCCTCGCCCAGCGGGCCGTCGATGCTGTCGATAAACTGATGATGATCGGGCATTTCAGCGGGAAAAGCTGCGCCATCGATGCCCAGATGCAGCACAAATGCACCCATGCCCGGCTTACGCCTGGCGACTTCCTCGCGCAATTGCTTCGGGCTGGCATCTTCCAGCAGACTGTCCAGCGACCACGGCGTCAGGTTGCCCAGCACCCAGTCCGCCGCATACGTCTCGCCTTTTTTGGTGGTCACGCTGACGGCGCGGCCCTCGCTGACGTTGATGCGCTGCACCTTCTGGCGGAAAAGCACGCGTCCGCCCAGCGATTCCAGCTTTTTCACAAGCGTGTCGGCGATGCCGCCAATGCCGCCCTCAACATGGTAAACACCCTGCCGCGCCAGATCAAGCGCGGTGGCGCTGTAAATGGCATTCGCGCCACGCGTGGTCGTCTGCGCCGAAATCAACAACTGGGCATCCAGAAAACGCACCAGCTCCGGATCATCGGCCAGACCGCGCACGCGCAGCCATTGGTAGGCGGTGCCCAACGCAAATGGCGCCATGCGCACATCACGCGGGAAATTCTTCAGTGCCACTTTGATGAGCTGCGCCCATTCATGCCCGTTGGTGGGCGGCCACGGCAGCCCCTGCGCGGACAGCGACCAGCCCAGATCAGCCAGCGCCGACTGCTCATTCCAGAAGAATGCGCTGCGCGGGAAATTTTCCAGCACGTTGGCATTGTCCTGCGTCAGCGCGATTTCACGCGTGGGCATATGCACCACCCAGGCAGGGTCATGCACGTGTACTGGCCAGTCGATATCCAGCCGCTTGCCAACGACGTAATGCGGGCCGTTGGGCTGAAAACCGCCCGCGACAGTCGCGCCAGCCTCAAACCGATAGCCCTGGTGATAGAACGTGCCAGCACAGCCGCCCGCGTACAGCTGGGCTTCGAGCACGGTGACATCGCAGCCCGCCTGCGCCAGCAGCGCGCCAGCCGTCAGCCCGCCCACGCCCGCGCCAATGATGACAATCTTTGGGGATTCAGTCCTGCGCGCAGCCACGGTCACCCGCCAGTCGCCGGGACACGGGTGCCCAGCCGCGTACGCAGATGCCGGTAAAAGAACAACCCCTTCAGCGGAAGCGGGCTGAAAAACAGCCGCCCAAACACCGCCCAGAAGCCGGACGGCATGTAGTCGTACTCGATGCGGTCGGTCAGCTCGATGCCGCCGGGCACCTCGCGAAACTGATGCTCATGCCGCCAATACTTCATCGGGCCTTTGAGCATCCGGTCGGCAAACGAGGTCTCAATCGCACCAGGCTCGTGCACGGCGGTCCAGCGGGCAGGAATCGGCCCAAACCACAGTGTGAATTCCAGCTCCCCGGCGGTGATGCTGGTGCGGTCATCGCGATGCAGCTGCATGAAAATGGGAGGCGGCGTCAGCCGGGAGAAGGCGTTTTTATCTGAGTGAAAAGCCATCATCCTGTCCATGGTGGTCGGAATGACTGACTTGTGCGTGAAAATTCTGTGTGACATGCTGAATTCAGCTCATCTGCGCGGGTTAAAACGCGTTACTATCAAAACCAGCATTCAGTGTAATCAGCGTGTGTGATGACAGACTCACAGGGAGGTAAGGAATTCATGAGACGGCTTCGCATCGGTGTGATCGGCTGTGGCGCAGTCGCCCAGATGATGCACCTGCCCCACCTGACCGAGTACGACGAATACTTTGAAGTCGCCGGGCTGGCCGACCCACATGCGCCGACGCTGAACGCGGTGGGTGACCGCTATGGCATCAGCAGGCGCACCGCCGATTACCACGACCTGTTGAACGACCCATCCATCGACGCTGTCGGCATCTTCCACGGCGGATCGCATTTCCAGACGGTCATAGATGCGCTGGAGGCCGGCAAGCATGTCTTCTGCGAAAAGCCCCTGGCATGGAATGTGCGCGAGGTAGAGACCATCCTGCATAAGGCGTCATCGAGCCCCGCTATTCTGCAAATGGGCTACCACAAGCGCTATGATCCGGCGTTCAGCCTGTTCCGCGAACACCTGCTGAAGATGAATGAGCCTGGCTACGGGCGTATCACCGTGCTGCACCCGGATGACACGCTGGGCTGGGCCGCTCATCGCATCCGCCGCGGCAATGGCGTAGTTGTGGAGGGGCATCGTGATGCGCCTGCATTTGGCGACGTGGTGGAAGGCTCGCGCCATGCGCTGGCCGAGGGCGAGCTGGCCGGGCTGGTGGACGAGGCATTGGGCGAGCGACGCGCCGACCCGCGCCTGCGCCTGGCCTATGGCATGATGACCGTCAGCCTGATCCACCAGACATACATGCTGTTTGGCCTGCTGGGCGAGCCAACGCGCGTGCTGCACACCGATATCTGGCGCGGCGGCCTGTCGATCAACAGCCTGATTGAGTATCCCAACGACCTGCGCATTACGCTGGACTGGCACTATTTAGGCTATCTCAAAGATTACAAAGAAGAGTATGCCTTTTTCTCGAACGACGAGCGCCTGTACCTGACCTTCCCGTCACCCTATTTCAAGAATATGCCGACGCCGATCATCGTGCAGGGGCACGAGGGCGAGCTGGCCTGGGAGAAGCGCATCATCGTCAATTACGAGGAAGCGTTCAAAAATGAGCTACTGGCCTTTCACGCCAACGTCGTCAACGGCACGCAGCCAGTCACCGATGTGCGCGAGGCCGCGCAGCATGCGCGCTTCATTCAGGCGATGATTGATGCTGCGCGCTGATCTGCGCGAAGTAGCCATTCAGCAGCGGATACACCTGCTTGATGATGCGCGTCGCCGTTGACTCTGCCAGCGCCATTTCGGCTTCGCTGGAGGCGGTCTGTTTGGCGCGCGACCCGTGCACGATCAGGCTGCTGGCCGCCGTCAGGCTGATGTCTGCGGCCAGCAGCACCTGGTCTTCAGGCAGGCGGGGCAGATGCAGCCGGATGAGCGCCGCCCATTCCTGCTGGATATCGCCCCGCACCCGCTGGACAGCCTCCAGCACGACCGGATTAGCAGGGGGCGTCATCAGCACGCGCGAGGTGCCAAAATGCTGTCCACCGTAGGTAAACATGGGGGTGACGAGGGCATCCACCAGCGGCATTGTCCCCTGCTGCTGATAGTGGCGGACAATGTCGTCGCGGAAGCGCTCGAGCAGCGCGATCACGACCTGGTCTTTATCGCTGAAATACTGATAGACCGACCCAACAGGCACCTGTGCCAGCTCGGCAATCATATTGGTATTCAGGTCGCTGGTATCCGCGCGCAGAAGAAGATACTCGGCCGCCTGCAAGATGGCATCTACCCGCTGTCGTGCGCGTTCCTGGCGTGGCTGATGGCGCATGGGATCTCTCATAAATCGCTCATTTGAAAATATGAGCAAATGCTCACATCATAAGGACATGAGTTATTGCTCATGTTTACAGCATAACAGAACTTTATACGTCTGCAAACAGTCCAATAACTTTGGGGGGAATGATGGTTTCAGGAAGCATGGCCGGAAAGACAGTACTTGTCACAGGATCGAGCACGGGTATCGGGCTGGCGACCGTCGTCGGGCTGGCAAAGATGGGCGCACGGGTACTCCTGCATGCCCGCCATGAAAAACGCGGCGCGCCGGCCCTGGATGAAGCCAGGCAAAAATCTGGCAGCAACCAGATCGAACTGGTCATTGGCGACTTGTCCAGCCAGCGCGAGGTTCGCGGGCTGGCAGACCAGGTGGGGGCGCATGATGCGCTGGATGTGCTCATCAACAATGCCGCCATCATCCCGGAACGGCGGACGCTGACAGAGGACGGGCTGGAGATGCAGTTTGCCGTCAATCACCTGTCGTACTACATGCTGGGCAATCTGCTGCTGCCGCTGCTGCGCCGGTCCCCGTCAGGACGCATCGTCAATGTCTCGTCATTTCTGAACACATGGGTGCCCATAGACTTTGACAATTTACAGGCAGAGAAGTCCTATGGCGGGATGATTATGGGCCCGGGCTGGGGCACCTACGCGCACACCAAGGTGATGAATGTGATGTTCACGACCGAGCTGGCGAAACGACTGAAGGCCAACGGCGATAAGGTGACGGCCAATGCGCTCAATCCCGGCCTGATCGGCAGCAGCCTGACGCGCACAAAGTCCGGTTGGTTCAACAGCATCTACAAGCGGATGATCGGCAGCACTGAAAAAGGCGCCCGCACCAGCATCTACCTGGCATCGTCAGCTCACGTGGCCAGCACCTCCGGCGAGTACTATCAGGACAGCGCACTGGGCACCATGTCGAAACATGCCCGTAACCCTGAGGCAACCGCCCGCCTGTGGGACATCAGTGCCCGGCTTTCCGGCGTGGACTTCCCCGTATAAACGCAGTAACGCATCACCAAATTCGTATCGTGAATCGTGGAGAATTAACGTGACCAATCCAAATCTGACAGGCAAGACAGCGCTGGTGACCGGCGCGGCAGGCGGTATCGGGCTGGCGACAGCCATCGCGCTGGCGAAAATGGGCGCGCGCGTGCTGGTGCATGCCCGCAACCGTGACAAAGCGTCGGCGGCGGCGCAGCAGGTCAATGCTGCATCCGGCAGCAAACTGGCCGAAGGCGTGGCGGGGGACCTGTCGGTGCTGGCCCAGGTGCGGGGCGTGGCCGATGACGTGCTGAAGCGCGTCGGGGCGCTGGACATCCTCGTCAACAACGCGGCCATCATCCCGCCGCAGCGCACGCTGACGCCCGACGGACTTGAGATGCAGTTTATGGTCAATCATCTGTCGTATTTCATGCTGGCCAATCTGCTGCTGCCCGCCCTGCGCCAGTCAGCGGCCGGGCGAGTGGTCAATGTCTCGTCTGGTCTGCATCACAATGGCGTCATCGAGTTTGACAACCTGCAAGGGGAACGCCTCTACGCGCGGTCAATGTCCGGCCCAGGCTGGGGCCACTACAGCAACACCAAGCTGATGAACGTGCTGTTCACCAACGAGCTGGCGCGGCGTCTGGCGGCGAGTGGCGAACACACCACAGCCAATTCGCTCCATCCGGGTGTGGTGGCCACGTCACTCACCCGTGCCTATGGCCCAATTTTCAACTGGGTATACAGCAAGTTCGTCGCCAACCCTGAGAAAGGCGCGCGCACCAGCATTTACATCGCCTCGTCGCCGGACGTGAACGGCGTGAATGGCGAATACTTCGGGGACTGCAAAATCGAGCCGCAAAATCCGATTGCCAAAGACCTGGATGTGGCACGGCGCTTGTGGGACGTCAGCGTTAAAGCATCGGGTGTGGATTTCCCCGTGCCGGAAATTGCAGCGGTGCGCTAGACGGTCTGCTTCAGGCACGTCGTATCGACGAGCAACACGATGCAGATAAAGAAAGGCCAGCCCGTCTCGAATTGATGACGGGCTGGCCTTTTATATTCGCCTGCAAATCCCCTGCCCCGCCTATTCCTCCAGCGTGCTCAGGTCGCCTTCAGGCGCGCCAGTCGCACGGGCTTTCAGCACACGGCGCATAATCTTGCCGCTGCGCGTTTTGGGCAGCGCCGTCACAAATTCAATCTTGGTCGGCACGGCAATCGGGCCAATCTCATGGCGGATGTGGTCTTTCAGCGCATCGACCAGTTCCGGTGAACCCGTTACGCCCGCTTTCAGCATGCAGTACGCATAAATGACATTTCCGCGCACGTCATCGGGCACGCCGATAGCTGCCGCCTCGGCCACCGCCGGATGACTGACCAGCCCGCTCTCGACCTCCGCTGTGCCCAGCCGGTAGCCGCTGACCTTGATGACATCATCGTTACGGCCGATGATCCAGAAGTAGCCGTCCTCGTCCTTGCGCGCGCTGTCGCCTGTCAGATACCAGCCTTGTTTTTCATACGCGCTGAAATACTGCTTCTTGAAGCGTTCCGGGTCACCGTAGATCGTGCGCAGCATGCCCGGCCACGGCCCCTTGATGACCAGATTCCCGTCGACGCCCGGCGGGCACGACACGCCATGCTCGTCCACCACATCGGCCTCAATGCCAGGGAACGGACGGGTCCCGCTGCCCGGTTTCAGCGGCACAGACGGCATCGGAGCGATCATGAAGCCGCCCGTTTCTGTCTGCCACCAGGTGTCCATGATGGGTGATTTTTCCTTGCCGATTACTTTGTGGAACCAGCGCCAGGCCTCCGGATTAATCGGCTCGCCCACCGACCCCAGCAGGCGAATGCTGCTCAGGTCATGGCGATTCGGCCAGGCATCACCAAAACGCATCAGGCCGCGGATGGCCGTCGGCGCGGTATACAGGATCGTCACGCCATACTCCGCCACCAGCCGCCACCAGCGGTCCGGATAAGGATGATTCGGCGCACCTTCATAAATGATCTCGGTCGCACCGATAATCAGCGGCGCGTACACAATATAGCTGTGTCCCGTGATCCAGCCGGGGTCAGCCGCGCACCAGTAGCGGTCATCATCCTTCACGTCAAACACCCATTGCAGCGTCGTGCTGGTATACACGCTGTAGCCGCCATGCGTGTGCAGGATGCCCTTCGGCTTGCCGGTCGTGCCGCTGGTATACAGGATGAACAGCGGGTCTTCCGCGTCCATGACGGTCGTCTCGCACTGCGGGCTGGCGATCGGCAGCCCCATCAGGTCGTGATACCAGTAGTCGCGCCCCTGCTGCATCTTCACGTCGTGGCCGGTGCGCTTCACCACCAGCACGCTCTCCACAATCGGCGAGCGATGCACGGCCTCGTCCACGATATCCTTCAGCTTGACGATATTGCCGCGCAGCCACGCGCCGTCCGCCGTAATCAGCACCTTGCTCTGGGCGTCTTCGATGCGATCGGCCAGCGCGTGCTCGCTGAATCCGCCGTAGACCACGCTGTGCACCGCGCCAATCTTGGCGCAGGCCAGCATCGAGATGACCAGCTCGGGGATGCGCCCCATGTAAATCGTGACGCGGTCGCCTTTTTTCACGCCCAGGCTCTTGAGCACATTGGCGCACTTGTTCACCTCGCGCCACAGGCGCCAGTAGCTGTACGTCTGCTTGTCACCCGGCTCACCTTCCCAGATGATCGCCAGCTTGTTGCGCCGCCAGGTCTTGACGTGACGGTCAAGCGCGTTATAGGCGATATTGGTCTTGCCGCCCACAAACCACTTGTAGAACGGCGCATCAGAGGTATCGAGCACTTTCTCCCACGGCTCGAACCAATGCAGTTTCTGCGCCTGCTCGTCCCAGAAAGCCTCAATATCCGCCATCGACTTGCGATAGAGCGCTTCATAATCGCTCACGATCGCCTGTTTTTTGACCGCATCTGACGGGTAATACCATTCGCTGGTGGGGGGTGAAAATTCCTGTGACATAATCTAATAAAGCTCCTTCAAAACAAAGCGTATCGGCAGAATTATAGCGTGCACTACGCGTTGAAACACAAAGGTGCATCGGGCGGATTTATGTCCAATCGCGCGATGCACCCTATTCGTATCAAGACACCTTTTTGTCAGGCAGCGACAGCCTGATCGCGCGCGTCTTCCTCCCTGGCCACGCGCTGACCCTCGGCGATATTCACCCGTGTCAGCAGGAATCCGCCCACGATGAAAAACACGATCAGGCTGACGATGGCGGGGCGGCTGCTGCCAAAGATCGCAATCGCCACGGCAAACACCAGCGGCCCCAGGATCGAGGAGAATTTCTCCATGATGCCGTACAGGCCGAAGAATTCCCCGCTTTTCTTCGCGGGTGACAGGCTGGCGTACAGGCTGCGGCTGAGGGCCTGGCTGCCCCCCTGCACAATCGCCACCATCCAGGCGAGGAACCAGAATTCAATCGATGAATTAAGCACGAAGCCCATCATCGCGACAGCCGAGTACATCACCAATGACAGCAGGATTGAACGGCGGGTATCCAGCGTGGCGGCCAGCGGTGCAAAGAAGCGCTGCGTCAAGAAGGCGAAGCCCAGGCCGATCACCTGAAGCCCCAGCAGAATACCGAGGATGGAGACCAGGCTGCTCTCTCGCTCTGGTTCGGCCACGCGCACGCCATCCAGCCGGAAAGCAGACCCCGGCGTGGCAGGCGACAGCGTGACGACATGGCGACCGGCTTCCGCTGCGGTCACATCGACCGTCTCGTTGAAGCGGCGCACGTCATTGGCCACTTCGATGAGCAGCGGTTGGCCATCCTCGTCCAGCGCGGGGACGCCATCCAGTAGCACCGCCCACTGACCGGACATATCCGGCCCGACGGTATACAGGATGCTCGACGTCAGGCCGTTGAAGGTATAGCTGAGTGCCGGCGTATCGGCGGCCCCTTCAGGCGCGATCCACTGCATGAAATCGGCATCCAGACCAGCTTCAGCCGCGCTGACGAGCTGTTCCTGCCACGTGCCCGTGTACGCTACGCGTGCATCGCCAGCCGGATAATTGCCCTGGCCCAGCGCGACGTCGTCGCCTTCATACGGCGGGGGCTGCGCGCCAATCAGCGCTGCTGGCAGCACCTGCCCGCCAATCAGGCCGACCAGCGGCAGTGCCACCAGATTAAAAATCACGAAGGCCAGGTAAAACGCCCGCCGTGTGGACGCCGCAGACGGCAGACGCCCGAACATCAGGCTGAACGGGATACCCACGAACTGAACCAGCAGCAGCGCCAGAATCAGCTCGGTGGCGCCAAATCCCAGCTCAGCACCATAAATCGCAGCCAGACCGATAATCGTGCCGATGGCATCGTTGTAAATCAGAAAGGCGATCAGATACTTGAACAATTCGCGGTATTTACGCGCCTCGCGGAATGTGCCAACGAGCTGCTTCCAGCTTGCGCTGAGCACGGTCTCGCCAGGGGGAAGCGGGACCGTCTTGCCCGGCTCTGGCACCCGGCGAAACAGCGGAATGCTGAATACCGCCCACCAGATCGCCACGCTCAGAAAAGACAGGCGCGCGCCCAGAGTGCCCGGAAACACCTGCAGCATGACGATATTCACCGCCAGCAGGATGCCACCACCCAGATAGCCCATCGCATAGCCGCGCGCCGAGACCCGGTCCTGGTCGGCCGGCTTCGCCACATGCGGCAGCAGCGCATCGTAGAATGAATACGCGCCCAGGAAGCCAACACGCGCGATGATGAACAATCCCAGCGCCAGGATCCAGTCCCCACGTTCAATCAGCACCAGCAGGCCGGTGGGCACCACGCCAATCACCGTGAAGATGCCCAGCAGGCGTTTCTTCGAGCGCGACACATCGCTGATGGTGCCCAGCAGCGGGGCCAGCAGCGCGCCAATCAGCAGCGAGATACTCAGGCCGAGGCTCCAGTAGGCGGTCGCACGCGCTTCACTGGGCAGTGTGGCTGCCGCCACTGCCGAGAAATAGACCGGCAGCACCGCTGCCAGAATCGTCGTCGCAAAAGCACTGTTGGCCCAGTCATACATCGTCCAGGCGAACACGCGCTGGCGATAAATCTTTTCTTCAGGGGTAATCAGCGGAGCAGGCGCGGTCGTCATGAAGGATTCTTTCGCTTGGGCAAATAATTCCGGGCAATAGTAACGCGAAATGGATTATGGTTATGTTAAGGCCGTTCCCGTTTTCCTGCCGCATCGAGATTGTTACAATAGGACTTATAACAACCTGGGGGATCCCGGAATCGAGAACATATCATGTTAAAGCGTATTGCAGTATTGACCAGCGGCGGAGACGCGCCCGGTATGAACGCAGCCATTCGCGCTGTCGTGCGCACGGGCATCGACATGGGCGTCGAAGTCTTTGGCGTCAGGCATGGCTATTCCGGCCTGATCAATGGCGATATCAGGCAGATGGGCGTGCGTGAAGTCGGCGGCGTCCTGCAGGCAGGTGGCACCATGCTGGGCAGCGCGCGCTGCCCTGAGTTCAAGACGGTGGAGGGGCGCAATCAGGCCCTGAGCAACATGGCCGAACACGGCATCGAGGGACTGGTCGTCATCGGCGGTAATGGCTCGCAGACCGGCGGCCACGCGCTGTGGAAGATGGGCTTCCCCACCATCGGCGTGGCCAGCACGATCGATAACGACCTGATCGGCAGTGATATGACCATCGGCGTGGATACCGCGCTGAACATCGCGCTGGAGTCGATTGACCGGCTGAAAGTGACCGCTTCGTCGCACAAGCGCGCCTTTCTGGTCGAGGTCATGGGGCGTGACTGCGGCTATCTGGCGCTGATGAGCGCCATTGCCGGCGGTGCCGAGGCAGCCCTGCTGCCCGAAATCCCGGTCACCGCGGAGTTCGTGGCCAACCAGCTCAAGGAAAGCTATGCCCGCGGAAAGACCAACGGCATCATTGTCGTGGCCGAAGGCTCGCATCTGTCCACCGAAGAGCTGCTCGCTTACTGCAACTCGCGCGAAGAATCGCTGGGGTTTGAGATCCGTGCCACTACACTTGGCCATGTGCAGCGCGGCGGCGCACCTACCGCCTACGACCGCATCCTGGCCTCGCTGCTGGGCTCAAACGCGGCCGAGAAGCTGATCAACGGCAGGCAGGGCGTCGTCGTCGGGCGCATCGCCAACAAGGTATCCGAGACGCCCTATGAAGAAGTCATCGGCCGCACCAAGGGCATCTCGCCGGACCTGTACGCGCTGGCGGAGCGGCTGGCCCGCTGAGGCAAACAAAAAGGGGCAGTCGCGATTTCGCCCTGCCCCTTTGACCTTCACGAGTTGGCTCACTTCTGATTCTGGCCGCAGCGGATGCGCCACACGCGACCATCATCTTCCAGCAGCAGATCGCTCTCTTTCGGCCCCCACGAACCACGTTCATAGGTGACCAGCGGCGGTGCCTGCGGGCCAGCCCACCCTTCGATGATGTTGTCGATCAGCTTCCACGACAGGTTAATTTCACGGTCGCTGATGAACAGTGAGTTGTCACCCAGCAGCGCATCCTGAAGCAGACGCTCATACGCATCGGGCAGCGACACATCGCGGAACGAATCGGTATATTTGAATTCCATATCCACCGACTGAATATCGCTGGACACCGGCGTCTTGGTCTCGAAACGCAGATGGATGCCCTCATCCGGCTGGATGCACAGCGCAAGCACGTTCGGCTTCAGCTTTTTGCCTTTGGGCAGGTCAAACAGCAAATGCGGCGGGCGACGGAACTGCACCGAGATTTCGCTCGACTTGCGCTCCAGCGCCTTGCCTGAACGCACATAGAACGGCACATCCTGCCAGCGCCAGTTGTCGATATACAGCTTCAGGGCAGCGTACGTCGGCGTTTGCGAATTTGGGGCCACTCCCGGTTCATCGAGATAGCCCTCATACTGCGCGCGCACGGTGTTGCCCATCTGCGCCGGACGCAGCGCCCGCAGCACTTTGGTCTTTTCCAGGCGCAGAGACTCGGCATTGAAGGCCAGCGGCGGCTCCATCGTCACCAGGCACAGCAGCTGGAGCATGTGGTTCTGGAACATGTCGCGCAGCACACCGGCCTTGTCGTAGTAACCGGCACGCCCCTCGATATCGACCGACTCGGCCGCCGTAATCTGCACGTGGTCGACATAATTGCGATTCCACAGCGGTTCAAAAATCGCATTGGCAAAGCGGAAAAACAGGATGTTCTGCACCGTTTCCTTGCCCAGGAAATGGTCGATGCGGAAAATCTGCGTCTCGTTGAAGGCCGTGTGCAGCACCTCGTCCAGATCAGTCGCCGTTTTCAGGTCGCGCCCAAACGGCTTTTCGACCACAATGCGCCGCCAGCCCGTATCCTCTACATTCAGGTGCAGGTCGCGCAGGCATTCCACCACAGGCGCGTAATACTCCGGCGCAGTCGCCAGGTAGTACAGGCGGTTCGAGCCGCCGTTTTCCAGGCTGGACAAAAAGTGTTCGGCTTCCTCATGGTCGGCTTTCGTGGACAAATCCCCGCGCACATAGTACAGGTGCTGCGAGAACTTCTCCCATACCTCTGGCTTGTACTTGTCTTTCAGCACATCCTGCAGCGGCCCATGCACTTCATTTTTGAAGTCGTCGTGGGAATATGGCCGGCGCGCATAGCCGACGATATTGATCGATTCGGGAAGCTTTCCGCGTTCATATAACGAGTACAGCGCAGGAATCAGCTTGCGGCGCGTCAGGTCACCCGATGCGCCATAGATCACAATGGTTGTGCTATCCGCAGCCCCATGGCTCATAATGTTCTCGTTTCCAATCATTCGTTTCAGGCTTGGACCGGACGGAGACTATACATCTTACCCTCCCGGCCCGCTACATCCCTCTGAATCAACATTACGGCATTAATTCATGGCTGGATCGATTGTGAACGAGGGTGCGATGTGGCAAAATCAGGACATGTTGCGAAGCAGATTTCTGCATCGCTCCGCCTAAAGCTTAGGAAGTGGGAACCCATGGCTACCAATCAGATACCTTCAATCGATGCGGAATCAACCCGCCCGTCCGGCCTGGACGCAATCTTTGCCCCGCGCAGTGTGGCCGTCATCGGGGCGACGGAACGTGTTGGCAGCGTCGGGCGCACCATCCTGTGGAACCTCATCAGCAGTCCATTTGGCGGCACGGTGTATCCCGTCAACCCTACCCGTCAGAGCATCCTTGGCATCCGCGCCTATCCCTCCATCAGTGATGTGCCCGAACCCGTCGACCTGGCCGTGATTGTCACCCCCGCCCCCAGCGTGCCTGGCGTCATCAATGACTGCATCGCGGCCGGCACCAAAGGCGTGATCGTCATTTCTGCGGGCTTCAAGGAAGTCGGGCCGGCCGGTGTGGAGCTGGAGCGGCAGATTCTGGAAAGCGCGCACCGCGCCAATATCCGCCTGATCGGGCCAAACTGCCTCGGCGTGATGCGCCCGAACTATGGCCTGAATGCCACCTTTGCTGACGGCATCGCTCGCCCCGGCAACGTCGCCTTCATCAGCCAGTCTGGCGCGCTGTGCACGGCTGTGCTCGACTGGAGCCGCAGCGAAAATGTCGGCTTCAGCGCGTTTGTCAGCATCGGCTCAATGCTGGATGTTGGCTGGGGTGACCTGATCGACTATTTCGGCAATGACCCGAACACCCAGAGCATCGTGATTTACATGGAATCGGTCGGTGGGGCGCGCGCCTTTCTCAGCGCTGCGCGTGAGGTGGCCCTGCGCAAGCCGATCATCCTGATCAAGGCCGGGCGCACCGAGGCAGCGGCCCATGCAGCAGCCAGCCATACCGGCTCGCTGGCAGGCAGCGATGATGTGCTGGACGCCGCCTTTAATCGGTCTGGCGTGCTGCGCGTCGAGCATATCGCGCACGTGTTTTACATGGCCGAAGTGCTGGCCAAGCAGCCCCTGCCCAAGGGCAATCGCCTGTCGATTATCACCAATGCCGGCGGCCCGGGCGTGCTGGCGACCGATACGCTGGTGCTGGGCGGTGGTGAACTGACCGAGATTTCCGCTGAAACCATGAAGGAACTGAACGCCTTCCTGCCCGCTGCATGGAGCCACAGCAACCCGATCGACATCCTCGGCGATGCCTCGCCTGAGCTGTATGCACGCACGCTGGCCACGGCAGGCAACGACCCGAACAGCGATGGCCTGCTGGTCATCCTGACGCCCCAGGCCATGACCGACCCCACGCTGACCGCAGAAAAGCTGAGCGGTTTTGACACGATTGTGGACAAGCCGGTGCTGGCAAGCTGGATGGGTGGCCCCGGCATCGCCGCTGGGGAGGCCATCCTCAACAAATCAAACATCCCTACGTTCCAGTTTCCCGATACGGCCATCCGCGTATTCAACTACATGTGGCAGTACAACGCCAATCTCAAGAGCCTGTATGAGACGCCCATGCTGCCGCCGGATGACGCAGGCGAGACGCCAGACCGCGCGCGCGTGGAGCAGATTATCCAGCACGCGCGTTCCACCGGCCGCACCATCCTGACCGAGTATGAGTCGAAGCAGGTGCTGGCCGCTTATTACATTCCCACCGTGCCAACGACTGTGGCCCTCACGCTCGAGGAAGCCGTACATGCCGCCGGGGAAATCGGTTATCCTGTGGTGCTGAAGCTGAACAGCGAGACGATCACGCACAAGACCGATGTCGGCGGCGTGCAGCTCAACCTGCGCACTGAGGAAGCCGTCCGCAACGCGTTTGAAGGCATACGCACCTCGGTGACAGCCAAAGCAGGCGCCGAACACTTCCAGGGTGTGACCGTGCAGCCGATGGCCAATCTGGATGGCTACGAGCTGATTATCGGCAGCAGCATTGACCCGCAGTTTGGCCCGGTGCTGTTGTTCGGCAGCGGCGGCCAGCTGGTGGAAGTCTTCAAGGACAGCGCGCTTGGCCTGCCCCCGCTGAACTCGGTGCATGCGCGCCGCATGATGGAGCAGACGCGCATTTACAAAGCGCTTCAGGGCGTGCGCGGCCGCGACCCGGTCGATCTGGCGGCATTAGAGCGGCTGATGGAGCGTTTCAGCCAGCTGGTCGTCGAGCAGCCCTGGATCCGTGAAATCGATATTAATCCGCTGCTGGCCTCGCCCGAACGCCTAATTGCGCTGGATGCCCGCGTGGTGGTGTACGGACCAGATGTCAAACCTGAGGATCTGCCCACACCAGCTATTCGCCCATATCCGACGCAGTATGTCGGGCAGTGGGAAAGCAAGAACGGCGCCAGCGTCACGTTCCGCCCGATTCGCCCGGACGATGAGCCGCTGGTGGCGCGCTTCCACGAAACGCTGAGCGAACGCACTGTGTTCCTGCGTTATCTGCAGGCGATGCAGCTCAGCGAACGCGTGGCCCACGAGCGCCTGTCGCGCCTGTGCTTCATCGACTATGACCGTGAAATGGCGCTGGTGGCCGTGCGCAGAAATCCATTCAATGACGCGCCGGAAATTATGGCAATTGGCCGCCTGACCAAGATTCCCGGCACAAAGACTGCTGAATACGCGGTCATTGTCAGCGACCGCTTCCAGCATCAGGGGCTGGGACGCGCCATGCTGGGACGCATCATTGAAGTGGGTAAGGCCGAGAAGATCAGCCAGATTCACGGCAATGTGTACGCTGAAAACGAGGAAATGATCCGGCTGGTCAAGCAGTTTGGCTTCCGGGTCGTGCCCACCGACAAGGAAATGATCCTGCGGGCCGAGCTGACAGTGGAATAACGCGGGCTAAATCGCAGACAACAAAACAGGCCGCCTGGAAATTTGCATCCAGGTGGCCTGTTTTTTCATCAGAGCCGAACGTATTTCGTGACAATTTGGCGTAGCTCGGTCGTGCTGAACGGTTTGTACAGGAAGCCGACCGCGCCGGATTCCAGCGCGCGTTTGGCGTCATTCGGGTGGCTGCGCGCCGTGAAAATCAGGATTGGCACGTCTTTCAGCTTTTCCATCGCGCGCAGGCGCACCGTCAGGTCAAAGCCGTTCATACGCGGCAGATTGATGTCCATCAGGATCATTTCCACCACGTTGTTCTCGACAATCGCCATGGTTTCTTCGGGGTCACCCGCTTCCAGCACGTCGACACCAAGTGGCTTCAGCACATAGTGGACGAGGCGGCGTGTGGTGCTTTCATCATCAACAACCAGAATGGCTGGGGCCATACCATAATCTCCTGTTCATGAATCCATTTTCTTGCTCAGCAGCCATTGATTGCCATCTGCAAGGCGATGATACACCACGGTGTCCATCACCCTGTGCACGATCGGCATCCCCCAGCCGCTTTCGGGCAGATCAAACGGGTCTGGTGCCTTGCCGGTCAGGGAGACTTCCAGGCCGCGGCGGGCAAAATCACGAATCTCCAGGCTCAGGCTCAGGCGCTCACGCTCTACTGACAGCACGATTACACCGGCTTCCCCGGCATACGCATGCTGCACGATGTTCATACACAGCTCGTGCACAGCCAGCTTCACCTGATACAGTGTACGCGATTCACACGGCATGACGGCATCGTTCAGAAATTCTGACAACGCCTCAAGCGCCTCAAAGGCAGCATCCAACGACAATTCGCGGTTCACTGCAAAAACCCCACGCAAAATATCGTCTCATCATCGTGGCGAGGTTTTCTGCCCCGTACGCCACTGCTGGCCTGCTGAATCGCCCGCAGCGCATCGGACGCTGTACGCGTCTCGGCAGGAACACTGGCCATAATCTGATCATAACCCCATACCGACCGGCCAACCGGGATTTCGGAGATGCCATCGCTGAAACAGACCACCAGATCACCGGGCTTCATTCGGGCCGACATGGTCTGCGGCTCCACCGAACCGGGCACACCCAGCGGCGGCACACTGGCGCGCCAGGTCTTCCATTGTTCACTCAGCCGCAGCAGCGTGGGCGTGTGGCCGGCATTCGCGACGCTGATGTCGCCGGTGGCTGGATCAATCACCATCACAACTGCCGTGGCAAATAGTTCTGAGTCGCTCAGGGTGTCAGACCATTGCAGGCTGCCAAAACGCAGCACTTCGGCGGGCGCCAGGCCCAGCTGCAAGGCCGTGCGCAGGCTGGTGTGCAATGCCACAGCCGCAATAGCAGCAGGGACGCCCTTGCCTGAAATATCGACCATGAACAGGCCCAGTGACCCATTCGGCTGAATACTCCAGCCCCAGGCATCGCCACCGACCTGCGCGGCAGGTTCCCACACCGCGTCCACTTCCAGATGCTGAATCTTCGGCGGCTTCACCGGCTGAATCGAGCGCTGAATATCCCCGGCGATAGCCAGGCTCTGCTGATTCTTCAGCTCACGCTCATTCATCTCCTGGAGCATGGTGTTCACAAGCTGGCCCGACACCCGAATGGTCATTTGCAGCACCAGCTGTGCGTCTGACTGCTTCAGTTCGCGTTTGATATCGTGAAAGCCCACGCCCACGGCGGCCACCAGCGCGCCATTGGCAATCACCGGCGTAAACAGCCATAGGCTTGACCCCTGTGCAGGGTTTCGGATAATGGCCTTGACGGACGGCTGTCCTTCGACACCCAGCAGGCTCACCACGCGCCGCACAGACTGGAGATGCACGACGTCTTCCGGCACCGTGCGCCAGGCAGCCTTACGCCCTTTCTGGGGCAGCAGATACACGCCGCCCATATCCGCGCCCACGGCAGACATGATCATCCCGATGAAACGAGAGAGGTCCTGCGCGGAATCGAGGTCGATCTGCGAGTCCTGTAAAAACGGCACAAGCTGGTCATAGGCCTGGGCCAGCTCAGCCGTCATCGCATCCAGGTCCGTTTCAAGGCGGATGATCTGGCGGCGCAGGGCTTCATTCTCGTTAAGGAGCTGTTCGGTCATCATGTTTGCCGGCCATCTCCATAGCACTCTGGACATTCGACGCTGTCGCAAACACCTTGTCCATCGCCGTCAGTTCCAGGATCGTTCGCACTTCATCTGATGGATTGACAAGGATCAGCTCTCCACCGCGTGACCGCGCCAGCTTCAGCGCGCTCACCAGCGAAGACAGCCCCATCGAATCGATAAAGCTAGTATGGGCCATATCAAACACAAAATGTGTCGATTGGGTATCGTCGGCCAGCACTGCCTTCAACTGATGCAGCGTCGCGGCTTCCAGTCGGCCGTCAATGCGCAGCGCCAGCACATGATTCACCACACGCTGCTTAATCTGCATGCTGCACTTCCGCATCGCTATTTATCACAGTAACAACCACCTTTACGTGCGTACGCGTCAACTGGTGACAGCGGATTGGAATTCCTGACAAAAAACCAGGCAGCGCCTTTGGGCAAAATGCGCCCGCACACTTTAATTTTGTGCGCTACAATCCCGCCAATATTATAAGCCGCCGCAAAGCAGTCTGCACGCCGGAGAACGTGAAACCAACAATATGGACGAACCCGCGCAGCCCATTCCACGCGTCCCCGCGTTTCAGCAGTACGAATTTGACAATGCCTATGATGAGATGTTCGCCGCAGATGGCTCCACCCGCGCGCATTATCAGGATATCTATGACCTGCTGATCCGCCTGACGCCGGAAGAATATCAGCGCCGCAAGACTGCCGCCGATATCACCTTTCTCAATCAGGGCATCACCTTCACGGTGTACGGCCATGAAGACGGCACGGAGAAGATATTCCCCTACGATCTGATCCCGCGCATCATCACCCGCGCCGAATGGGATACGATCGAGCGCGGACTGACGCAGCGCATCACCGCGCTCAATCTGTTCCTGAAAGATATCTATTTCGACGGGCACATCCTGAATGACGGCATCGTCCCGCGCGAGATGATCTACACCTGCAAGCACTACCGGCGCCAGATGAAGGGCGTCGCGGTGCCGAACGATGTGTATACCGCGGTGACCGGCACAGATATCGTCCGCGATGAAACCGGACAGTTCGTCGTGCTGGAAGATAACCTGCGCGTGCCCAGCGGCGTATCGTATATGCTGGCCAATCGCCATCTGATGAAGTATGTCTTCCCGCGCATTTTCGGCGCCTACGGCGTGCGCCCGATCGATGACTACGGCCAGCGCCTGCTGGCCACCCTGCGCAGCCTGGCCCCGCGCCGCCGCGAAGACCCGACCATCGTGCTGCTCACGCCAGGCGTGTACAACTCGGCCTATTTCGAGCATACCTATCTGGCCCGCCAGATGGGTATTCAGCTGGTAGAAGGGCGCGACCTGCTGGTGCACGACAATGTGCTGTACATGCGCACGACCGCCGGCCTGAAGCGTGTCGATGTGATTTATCGCCGCGTGGACGACGATTTTCTTGATCCGCTGGTCTTTCGTTCCGACTCCATCCTCGGCGTGGCTGGCCTGCTCAACGTATATCGCGCGGGCAATGTCGCGCTGGCCAATGCCATCGGCACAGGCATCGCGGATGACAAGGCCATTTACAGCTATGTGCCGGAGATCATCCGCTATTACCTGGGTGAAGATGCCATCCTGCCCAATGTCGAGACCTATCGCCTGAATGAGCCGAAGTCGCTGGATTACGTGCTGAAGAACATCGACAAGCTGGTCGTCAAGGCCGTGGGTGAAAGCGGTGGTTATGGCATGCTGATCGGCCCGCACAGCACAAAAGCTGAGCAGGAAGAATTTGCCCGGCGCGTGATCGCAGACCCGCGCAATTATATTGCCCAGCCCACCCTGGCGCTGTCGCGCGCACCCTGCCTGTTTGACAGCGGCGTGGAGGCACGCGTCATCGACCTGCGCCCGTATATCCTGTATGACGGCGACAAGGTGACGATCGTGCCGGGCGGACTCACCCGTGTGGCGCTGCGGCGCGGCTCGCTGGTGGTCAACTCGTCACAGGGCGGCGGCAGCAAAGATACCTGGGTGCTGAATAACTAAAGACCTGCATGAAAAGGAAAGAGCCGTCATGATGCTCTCTCGCGTTGGCGACACGCTGTACTGGATGAGCCGCTATCTGGAACGTGCCGAACACACCGCCCGGCTGCTTGACCTACAGCTTCATCTGATGCTGGACCAGACCGAAATCAACCCGGTGCGGCGCTGGAATCACCTGCTCAAAAGCCTGCATTTGCCGCCGCTGGAGACAGGCCAACCGGACGCCTTTGAGATGACGCACTGGCTGACATTTGACCCCTCCAACGAGTTCTCGATCCTGTCATTCATTTCAGCCGCGCGCGAGAATGCCCGCCATGTGCGTGAACAGATCAGCTCGGAAATGTGGGAGCAGATCAACCGGCTGTACTTTCAGGTGAAGCAGACAAGCATCGGCGACATCTGGAATGACCAGCCGCACGAGTTTTTCCGCTCGGTGAAAGAAGGCGTCCATCTGTTCCAGGGCATCACCGACAGCACGATGAGCAACGGCGAAGGCTGGAGCTTCATTCAGATGGGTCGCTTTCTGGAACGCGCGAATATGATCGCCCGGCTGGTGGACACACACTATCAGCAGTTTGCCGCGACAGCCCTGGACCAGACGGTCAATTTCAATTTCCTCGAATGGGTGGGCCTGCTCAAGAGCTGCACCGCCTATGAAGCCTACTGCAAGGTGTACACTGCGGACGTCCGACCAGACCTGACAGCCGAATACCTGATCCTCAATCCGGATTTCCCGCATACGGTGCGCTATTCGGTCGACCGCCTGACAATCGCGATTCAGGCCGCTGCCGCCAGCACCGAAAGCAAACGCGCCCGCCATGTCACGCGATTGGCCGGCAAGCTGCGCGCCATGATGGACTACGCCCAGATGGACGAAATCCTGGCCGATGGGCTGCACAATTATCTGGAGACCATTCAGACGCAGTGCACGCAGATTCACAACGCCATCTACAGCGCGTTTATCGTGTATCCCGCCGACGAATTCGTCAATTAGCCGCGCATCCTGAGAGAGCCAGCCCCATGTACTATCAGATTATGCATACCACCCGCCTGCGCTATTCCCAGCCTGTCAGCGAAAGCATGATGGAAGTGCGGATGCAGCCGCGCACGGAGTCGCACCAGCGCTGCCTGCGCTTCAAGCTGGCGACCAACCCTTCGTCACGCGTGCTGAACTACGCCGATCACCTGGGCAATATCGTGCATTACTTTGACGTGCCAGCCCGCCATGCGCAGTTGTTCATCCAGGCCGAGTCGCTGGTGGAGATGAACCCCGCCAGCGATCTGCCCGACGCACTGTCTCCTGATTCATGGGACATACTGGACGCGCATGTGGACTCGCATGATTATTACGACTACATCGCACCCAGCCAGAATACCGCGCCCAGCCCGGCGCTGGCGGCGCTGGCCAGTGAGCTGAATGTGGTCCGGCGCGACGACCCGCTCTCGCTGCTGCGCGAAATAACCTCGCGCATTTATGAGTCGTTTGCCTATGACAGCGACATCACCGATGTGGATTCCCCCATCGATGTCGCGCTGGCATCGCGCAAAGGCGTGTGCCAGGACTTCTCGCAGATTATGATCGCGCTGGTGCGCAGCCTGCGTATTCCGGCGCGTTATGTCAGCGGCTACCTGTTCTATGAGCGCATGACCGATCGCTCCACGCCCGATGAATCACATGCGTGGGTAGAAGCCATGCTGCCCGGTCTTGGCTGGGTCGGCTTTGACCCTACCAATAATATTCACGCCGGAGAACGACACATCCGCGTCGCCATTGGCCGCGACTATCTGGATGTGCCGCCGAACAAAGGCCTGTTTAAGGGCACCGCCGAAAGCAGCCTGTCGGTTGATGTAAAAATCAGTCGCGAGGAAGTAGAACAGCGCATCGAGGACCTGCTGCCGGTGACAAGCTGGACGCTGGATCCGATTACGCCGGAGGATGACGACGAGTCTCAGCAGGCCCAGCACCAGCAGTAAAGGCAGCCACAGAACACAAAAACAATGTGAACCTTTCTGACCCCTCAGAAACCGTTAGCATGATGTTATAACTTCTCCCTTGTCGAATTTATGTTCTGCATGTATACTGTGCGCATACGAGTCAGCCTACAGGCTCGTGCGTGCCACTGTTCCCGTTTGTAGATCGCATGTCACAGATTTGGCGGCATTTGTCATACAGATAAGCTGCCGGTGCTGTGTCCCCGCCTTGCACGTCGAATAGTCCTATTCTGTGTTAAGGAGATTCCTCGAAATGGCGAATGATTCCGTCCACTTTGACCAGTATGTCAAACGCATGCTCCCCGTATACAATCCCGATCCAGCGGACCGCAAGGATGCCTGGAATGCGTATCTGCAGAATGGCGGACGCAACGCTTTGATGAATTTTCTGCGCTTCAAGAATTTTACGCATGTCGATCACGACGATATCCTGCAGGAAACAATCATCACGGGATATCAGAAGGTGGAAGCAGGCAAGTATCAGGATCGCGACCTGCCCTTCAATGCGTTCCTGAAGGTGATCGCCAAGTACAAGATCTTCGAGGCATCACGGATGCACCGTCGTGAGGTGACCATCGAAGAATATGTCGATCTTCCAGACCATGCACCATCACGCGAGTATGCGCGCGTGGAACGCTGGAAAGAGAACGAGAGCATGCAGTCTGCGCTGGATGAACTGCCTGTGCGCCGTGCCAGCATCCTGATGATGTATCAGGCCGGTTACGAGACTGACGAGATTGCCCGCGTGTACAGCATCAGCGAAGACCTGGTGCGCAAGGAAAAGAGCCTGGCGGTGCGCCACCTGCGCGAGACAATGCCGCTGGCTATGGCCAGTTAGGATCCTTTTTGATGCTTCGGGCATCCCCTATTGACATGTGATTCAGCCGACGCGTGACGCCCTCGTACGCGTCGGTTTTGTTGTAATTTGTGGTGATTCGGCCAATTGCCTGCACGAATCTCATAAAATTCGGTGATTTTTCACAGAATTTTCGCGATGCAACGCTGTATCATAGGACAGGCTGCGGCTGTGCGCAGTCAGGGCACATCCTGCATCATACCCGGCCCGGGTGCACGAAAGGCAAATGCACCACTATGTCAGAATCGTCTGGCGCACTAATCCTTATTGTTGACGACAACGAAATGAATCGGGATGTGCTGCAGCGCCGGGTCGAGCGGCTGGGCCACCACGCGCATACAGCCGAAGATGGCGATCAGGCGTTGCAAATGATCGATCAGGCGACCTACGACCTGATGCTGCTCGATATCATGATGCCGCGCATGAATGGCTATCAGGTGCTGGAAACGATGAAAGCTGAAGGCCGACTGCGCGCGACCCCGGTAATCGTCGTGTCCGCGGTGGACGAGCTGGACAGCGTGGTGCGCTGCATCGAGCTGGGCGCTGAAGACTATCTGTTTAAGCCGTTTAACCCGATCCTGCTGAAGGCGCGGGTCAATGCCATCCTCGAACGGCGACGGATGCTGGCGGACTCGGCTCGGCCGGTCAACACGGAATCCGCGCTCATGCTGATTGATGCGATCCGCAGCAAAGTTGAATATCTGGCTGGGGAACACCTTGGGCCCGTTACGAACGACCAACAGGAAATGCTGGCGGATATTCAGGCATTTCTTGCAGAACTGAAATTTCAACTATAACTGTAGTGTTGCGCGCTGCTTTTCTTTACTGGTTTATGTTTCAGGCGGATAGAGTGTGAACAAAATTCTGATCGTGGAAGACAACGAAATGAACCTTGACATGCTCAGTCGGCGGCTGGAGCGACGTGGTTTCGGAATCCTGATCGCCACCGATGGCGAGATGGGCGTGAAGATGGCAATCGAACAGCATCCAGATATGGTGCTGATGGACATGAGCCTGCCGATCATGGATGGCTGGGAGGCAACACGTGCAGTGCGCGCAGCTGGCGGCACCATGCCTATCATCGCCCTCACGGCCCACGCCATTGCAGGCGATCGTGAGCGCTGCCTTGAAGCCGGCTGCGACGATTATGAAACCAAGCCGGTGAAGTTTGACAGCCTGCTTCAAAAAATCGAGGCCCTGCTGGGCAAAGGCTAGCAAAGGCGTGACGAACACCCGTTATGTGCTGGAAGCACCCATTGGATCAGGCGGCATGGGTACGGTCTATCGTGCCTACGACCAGCTGACCCAGCAATATGTTGCCCTGAAGCAGGTGCATCAGTCGATTGCTGATGAGGATAGCTCATCGATCAACAGCAGTGCCGACCTGCGGCTAAGCCTGGCCCAGGAATTCAAGCTGCTGGCATCGGTGCATCATCCGCATATCATCCAGGTACTCGATTACGGATTCGACAGCAGCAAGCAGCCTTTTTTCACCATGGAGCTGATCCCCGAAGGCCAGAATATCCTGGAGGCTGCCGCGGGCCAGCCGTTGAAACGCCGTGCCGAGCTGATTATGCAGCTTCTTGAGGCACTGGCCTACCTGCATCACCGCAAAATCGTGCACTGCGATGTCAAGCCCAGCAATGTGCTGGTGCACAACGGCCAGGTGAAAGTGCTCGATTTCGGCCTGTCGCTGATGGGCGGAGAACGACAGGATGGGTCGCACACGACAGCCGGCACGCTGGCGTATCTGGCGCCCGAAGTGCTGGCGGGCGGAGCCATTACACCCGCGTCTGACCTGTACTCGGTCGGCATCATCATGTATGAAATGCTGCTTGGCCAGCACCCGTATGACCGGCGCGATGTCAGCCGCATGATCAAGCAGATTCTGTACTCTGAGCCTGATTTATCGGCGCTGGACATGGAGCTGGGGCTGAACGTCGTCGTGCGCCAGCTGCTATCAAAGCTGCCTGAGGAACGCTTCGAAAGCGCCAATCATGCGATTCTGGCGCTGGCATCGGCCGCGAAGATACCCGTCCCACCCGAAACACTGGAGATGCGCGAAAGCTATCTGCAATCTGTGCAGATGGTAGGCCGCCGTGCAGAGTTTGAGCGGCTGCTGGGCGGGCTGGACAGCGCACGGCGTGGCACAGGGAGCGCCTGGGTCGTCAGCGGCGAAAGCGGCGTCGGCAAGACCCGCCTGCTGGAAGAAGCACGCATCCACGCGATGGTGGCGGGGGCCACCGTCATCCGCGCCAATGCCGAAAACCAGGGCGCGCGCCCGTTTCAGTTATGGCAGCCCCTGCTGAACTGGCTGCCTATGCTGACGGAACTCAGCGACGAGGAACGCGCCATCGTCAGCACGATCACGCGCACCGAAGCACTCTCCGCCACTGAGACAGCGCAGGCTCAGGGCATCACCCCCCTGAAGCTGGCCAATCTGCTGCGCAAGTCCCTGGCGCGCGCGTCTGGAGTGGTGGTCGTCATTCTTGAGGATATTCACTGGAGCACGCCGGATAATCTGGCTGTGCTGGCGCTGCTGACACAGAATATCAGCAGCCTGCCCATGATGATCGTCGCGTCTGTGCGCGACGAGGAAATCGCGGCGGCCTCGGCGCACCTGAGATGGATGAATGAAATCCGGCTGATGCGCCTGTCCAACGAGGAAGTGGGCCAGCTGGCCTCAGGCATCCTGGGCAACCAGCTTGCCAGCCCACGGCTGATTCGCGTGCTGCAGGAAGAAACCGAGGGCAATGCCTTCTTTCTGATCGAGATGATTCGCGCACTGGCCAACCAAGCCGGTGAATTCGGTAAAATCGCTACCGTCGAGATTCCGGCGATTGTCACCAGCGGCAGCATCGACAACATCATCGCCCATCGCGTCGGGCGGGTGCCACAGCGCGCGCTGAGGCTGCTCAGCATAGCAGCAGTGGCCGGGCGCACGCTCGACTTTCGTGTGCTTGGCGGTCTTGACGCGCTGGACTATCCGATTGATGACTGGATTTCTGACGGTGCCAATGCCTCGGTGCTGGAATACCAGAATCCCGTCTGGCGCTTCTCGCACGAGCGCGTGCGTGATCGCCTGCAGGAACAGCTCTCGCCAGATGAACAGCGATCGGCGCACGCAAAGATCGCGCAAATTATCGAGCAGCAGTATGGCCCCACCCCGGAAAAGCTCGCCTCATTGGCATATCACTGGGGCGCCAGCGGCAACCACGAGCGCGAAGTTGTGTTCGCACGTCTTGCCGCAGACTACGCCCTGCCCCACGGGTCGTATACCGAGGCCCTCAGGCTGTACGAGCGCATCCTGGCCCTGGCCGATCTGGGCATTACGCCACCAGAGGTCAATATCGCCCATATTCAGGCGCAGCTCGCGGAGGCCCATCTTGGGCTGGGCGGGTATCAGGCGGCCACCGTGCTGTTTGAGTCCGCGCTGGCGGGTGCCCAGCACGCCGCAGATGAAGCGGAGCAGGCGCGCATCCTGTCGCGGCTGGGCGACATCGCCTATGCCACAGAATCATTTGCGCAGGCGCAGGCATTGTATGGGCAAAGCCTGGCCGTGTATCGCGGGCTGGCAGATGGGGCCGGGGAAGCGCGCGTGCTGAACAACCTCGGCAATGTGGCCTACGAGCTGGGCGAAGACGACACGGCCGCGCAGTACTTTCAGGAAAGCCTGGCGCTGAGCCGCGCACTGGGCAAGGCCTGGGGCATGGCGGGTGGCGTTTCTGATAGCACGCAGGCCTGAATCTGGGCACCAAATTCCTTAAATTGGTCTTGACAATCCTCTCGTGTGACCTTTATACTTCTCTCCGTTGTGGGGTCGTGGTGTAGCGGTTAACATACTGCCCTGTCAAGGCAGAGATCGCGGGTTCGAGACCCGTCGACCCCGACTGAGCGCGCTGATAATATCAGCGCGCTCTTCTTTTATATTCAGCCCATCACCAGCCTGATGTCTCGAATCAGCACAACCAGGCCGTCCCCCACTTTTGACTTTTCCGCTTGCTCAGTCGTCGTGATGCGCAGGGTATGCAGCTCTGCCGGCGGAAGGTCCAGCGGCACACGCACGAGGGTGTCGTGAAAAATGCCATGCGTATGCAGCCCCCTCCCTGACGCATCCTGCACGGTCAGTTTCGCATTTCTGGGCAGTCGACCCTCGATCGACGCGGTAAATTCAAGCGAGGCATGTTTGCCCTGCCAGCCCGTCAGCAGAAGCTCGGCGCCGTTCTGCGCCCAGCGAAAGGGCCGCCCCCACCTGTCGCGCTCACGTTCTCGCCAGCCGTAGCCGAGATAGGCTCCATTGCGGGCGGTCTGGCGTGATTCATGCAGCGACCGGCGCGACTCCAGCGGGGTGATGTCATCAGCATAATTGAAGTACGCCAGCAGGGCGGGCTGCTTTGCCAGCGGTTCGTGCGGTGACATGGTGACTGGATGATCATCGGGCAGGCCGCGCCGCTTCAGATACCTGCGCATGATGTCTCCCGGGCGCCGAAATGAAGATGGCAGGTCGCGGGCGATACGCGCAAACGACGGCTGAGTCAGGCTTTCAAACATCAGCATCGATTCGCGATACAGAAAATCCGGCTCGTCTGCCATGCGCTGGAGCAGCAGCTTTTGCTCGTTGTTCGGGCGCAGCTTGTAGACTTCTTTTCGCACCGAGGCCGTGACCTTATAAGCCGTCAGCGCGGGCACGTTCTGAATACGCACGCCGCTGGCCCACACGCGCAGAATAACGTCATAGTCGGTCGCACCATACAACTGCTGCCACGGCCGCCAGCCGCTTATCTGCTGCACCACATGCGGGCGATGCATCCAGGACACAGGCGGGGCCACCACCGACGGTTCAAACAGGCCGTCTGGCGCAAAGCCATAAAGCGCGCGCGTGCGGCCGTCATTCGTGTCCGGGTCCAGGATGGCATGCGTGAATGTAAAGAAGAATTCACACGCGGGATCGCGCCGCGCTGCATTCACCAGCGTCTCCAGATGGGTGGGATGCCAGATGTCGTCATGCCCCAACAGCGCGATCCACTCGCCTTTGGCCCGCGCCAGGCCGTCATTCTGGGCCTGCGATTGCGCCCCATGATTCTCCGGCAGGTTTTTATAGCTGATGCGCGGGTCGCTGAACTGCGCGATACACGCCGCCGTTGAATCGTCACAGCCATCGCCTGTAATCAGCAGCTCAAAGTTCGCATACGTCTGCTGCAGGACGGACTGTATCGCGCAGGCCAGAACTTCCGGGTAGTTATACGTGGCGATATGGACAGTAATCAGGGGATTATACGCTTCGGACACGGGAAACCTTCTCAACAGCGTATGCAAGGTATTTCAGCAGTATAACCGTCTCGCCACCCTTATGAAATCAAAAACAGGCCCGCTTTTGTGGAAAAGCAGGCCTGTTTTTCTGGGATATCGATGAAGCGCAGTGCCAGCTAGACGGGCTTCTTCCACGGCGGCACGCTGATTGGAGGCAGGGCGACTTCAAGCTGTGACCGCTGCGATTCATACTGTGGAGGCAGCATCAGCTGCTCGCCCAGTGTGGCGACGGGTTCGTCCACCATAAAGCCCGGACCCACGGTGGCCAGCTCGACGATATGCCCGTCGGGGTCATTGGTGTAAATCGACCTGAAGTAGTTTCGATCCATCACCGGGGAGACGCGCAAACCGGCCTCAAGCAGCTTCTCCCGGAATTCAAGCTGCACGTCCTCATCCGCCACCGCCAGCGCAAAATGGTGCGTCTGGCCTGCTCCCATCGAGGCGCGCCGCACGCGCAGCGGATTGCGCTCGAAATAGGTGATGATCGTGCCTGGCTGATTGTCGCCAGCACCCCAATACCAGTGGGCCGACGTCGGATCATCGAAATTGGACGTCATTTTGACGCGGCGCATCCCCAGCAGATCGGCAAAGAAAGCATGCGTGTTCTGGATGCTGGCACCAATCGCGGTGATGTGGTGCATGCCTTTCAGCAGCGCCATGTCAGCGGTGATCTCCGGCACGGGCTCAGGCCACGTGCGCGCCGCAATCGCCGCGGCATCGCGGTTGCGCAGCGTCATTTCTGCCGGTGGTTCGCGGAATTCTGTCCCGATATCCTCCGGAGCTTCGTCGATGGCCCAGCCTGGGCCGTCAGTGGCAATCTCGATGACAGCGCCATCCGGGTCCTGGAAATAGATCGAGCGAAAATAGTTGCGGTCCAGCGGGCCATCGACCTTGAGGCCGAGGTCGGTCAGGCGGCGCTTCCATTTCAGCAGGCCGTTTTCGTCGGCCACGCGCAGGGCAAAGTGATGTGTCCCACCGATGCCCCAATGACCGCGGCGCGCACCCTTCCACTCGAAGTACGTGATCGCCGTGCCCGGGCTGCCCGTCTCATCCCCAAAGTACAGGTGATACGTCGTCGGATCATCGAAATTGACAGTCTTCTTGACGAGCCGCAATCCCAGCATACGCGTGAAGAAATCCGCTGTGCGCTGGCCATCTGAAGTGACGAGTGTGATGTGATGAAGACCCAGAATTGTCATCGAGCTTTCCCTGATGAGGTCAATCGCGCTGTGTTAGTATATTGACTATGCGAAGCAGGCCTATCTTACGCGGGCGCAACCAGGGACTGAAGCAAAGTCTGTGCCCAGGCCAGTTCCTCATCGTTCACCGTGTGGTCCATGCCCGGATACAGCCGCATGGTCGTGTCTGCACCCAGTTTCTGATACACCTCGGCGCTCTCGATGACGCGTTCCTTCGGAATATGAAAATCAACGTCGCTGCACCCGAAGAAGGCAGGTGTGCCAGCGAGCGATCCGGCATAATCCCTCGGCGTACCATCCGGGCCGATCAGCCCGCCGCTGAAAGCGACCACCCCGCCAAAGCGCGACGCGTTGCGGGCCGCAAATTCCGATGCCAGACAGGCGCCCTGCGAAAAGCCCAGCAGCACAATTTTGTCGCGCGCAATACCCTGCGCTTCGACATGCGCCAGCAACTCGCTCAGCGTATTCAGTGCAGACGAGAGAAAAGGCTCATTGCTCGCCAGCGGCTGCAGAAAACTGTACGGATACCAGGCATGGCCAGCCGCCTGAGGCGCCAGAAATGAAACGCCCGGCACCGGAAAATACTGGCTCAGCGAGAGGATATCGCGCGCCGATGCGCCGCGCCCGTGCACCATGATGACAGCGGCCTGCGCCTGCTCGAGCGGCACGCCACTCACCAGAATTTGTCCGCCTTCGTGAATACGGTCAGCCATTGCTTATCTCCACAGGAAAAGAACAGTGTCGGTCGGCAGCATTCAGGCCCGAATCTGCCGGTCCAGGAAATTGCTCAGGTCGCGCAGCGGGCCTTTCAGCAGGGCACCGACCACCAGCGGCGGGGACATCACCTCGGTTGGTGAAATTTCGCGCACCAGCATCTGCCCCAGCTGCGTCTGCGTGTTCGGATCTTCAATCAACCACTTGAACAGCGTGCGACTGGCCAGACGGGTAAACCACTCCGGAATCTGCGAGTACAGTGACGACTGCACGCGATCCAATGTGGCGCGATACATCGGATAGGTTTCCGCACGCGCGGCCTCATCATACCACGCCAGCGCCTCATCCCACGACAAACCTGCCTGCCATTTGGCAATCGCCCGCGCCAGCAGTTTAGCCGTGAATACCGCGTCATACACACCCTGTCCGTCGATCGGGTCTTTCTGGTGATAGGCATCGCCCACCAGCGCCCAGCCTTCCCCGCCCGGCTGACGATACAGGTTACCGATTTTGCGCATGCCGCGCACATCCGTCACCATCTCGGCACCCTGAAGCCGCGCGCGAATAGCCGGAATCTGATGCAGCAGCTCCAGGTAAAAGGCTTCGACCTTTCCGGCAGGCGGTTCCAGCAGAGCGGCCCGTCCTTCAATGCCGACGGCCGTCGTGCCATCGGCGCTGTCCATCAGCAGATAGCCAATGCCGGCCCCTTCCCCATAGGCGACAGCCACACCACCCAGGTCGTCATACGGCTGCACATTTTTCCAGTACGCATACAACAGGCTGGTTGGGTGTTCATCGCGGGCATCGCGCTCAGATGCACCTGCCTTGCGCGCGACGGCGCTGAAACGACCATCAGCACCCACCACCAGCGCGGCGCGCACCGACTGACGCTCTCCGCCAGCAGGCTGCAAGACAGCACCGACGATGCGGCCATCTTCGCGCAGGAAATCAATGAATGAAGTATTGTCGACGGCTGTCACGCCGGAAATCGTGCCCGAGTGTGCAAACAGGGCCCCATCAAAGCGCGCCCGATCGACCGCATAGGCATAGTTTCGCCCGCGCGATTCCGGCAGATAGACCGCCATCTGCATCTCCGGCATGGCATTTACCATGCGCCGCACCCGCGGCGTATTACGCGCATAGGCTGCTTCCGGCGCGCCAATTTCATCCAGCAGCGCCATCGTGCTGGCATAGATAATCGGCATACTGGCGCCCGGCGGACTGGGCATCGTGGCCCGCTCCACCAGCAGCACCCGCAGCCCCTGCATGCCCAGCCGCGCAGCCAGCGTCGCGCCGGACGGCCTTCCGCCCACGACAATCACATCATATTCGGTGTTCATAGTCAGCTTTACACGATTCGCTTCGGATTCTGCTATTATCACGCAGAAACAAACAGGGTTGTTGAATTTTTCACAAGTCTCTCAGTGAATATGCTTATCGGAGGAACCACTATGCTGCGCATTCTGTCCATCTGTCTGGGGGCACTGCTGCTGCTCGTCCTGCCCGCCACGGCACAAGAGGCGAACCCGGATGAAACAGCGCTGACTGGCCGATGGTGGAATGACCGCATCTTCTATGAAATCTTCGTGCGCAGCTTCTACGACAGCGACGGTGATGGCACGGGGGACCTGCGCGGCATCATCGAGAAGCTGGACTACCTGAATGACGGTGACCCGGCGACAACCGACGACCTGGGCATCACTGGTATCTGGCTGATGCCGATCATGGATTCACTCAGCTATCACAGCTACGATGTGATCGATTACTACAGCATCAACCCTGACTATGGCACAATGGATGACTTTCGCGCCCTGCTGGACGCCGCGCACGAACGCGGCATCGCTGTCATCATCGACATCGTGCTTAATCATACTTCGAACTATCATCCATGGTTTCAAGCTTCGGCTGCTGGTGATCCAGACTATGCAGACTGGTATATCTGGGAAGATACGCTGCCCGAATGGCGCGGCCCGGATAACCAGACCGTGTGGCACCAGCTGGGTGACCGCTACTATTACGGCCTGTTCGTCGATTCCATGCCCGACCTGAACCTGACCAATCCAGATGTGACGCAGGCGCTGTACGACATTAGCGCGTACTGGCTGCTGGATGTGGGAGTCGATGGGTTTCGCATGGATGCCATCAAACATCTGATCGAGGATGGTGAGGAACAGGAAAATACCACCCCGACGCACGCGTGGCTGGCCGACTACAATGCCTATATCGACAGCATCGCGCCAGATGCGCTGACCGTCGGCGAGGTGTGGACGAGCACCTTTGCCGCAGCCAATTACGTGGAGGATGGCGAAGTCGATCTGGTCTTCAGCTTTGATCTGGCCAGCGCGATGATGGAGAGCGCCACCCGCGAAAGCAACCAGGCCGTCGCCTCGATTCAGGCGCGCGACTGGGGCCAATATCCGCCCAATCAATATTCAGCATTCCTGACCAACCATGACCAGAATCGCGTCTTTAATGTGGTGGGCGAAAATATCAACCGTGCCCGCGCCGCTGCGGCCCTGCTGCTGACAGGCCCCGGCGTGCCCTTCATCTACTATGGTGAGGAAATCGGCATGAGCGGCGTCAAGCCAGACGAGCGCATCCGCACCCCGATGCAGTGGGACGATACGCGCCTGACGGCCGGATTCACCACGCTGCCACGCGCATGGCAGCCGCTGTCAGAAGGCAATGAAGACGGCGTGAATGTCGAAGATCAATCGGGCGATCCAGGGTCACTGCTGAGCAGCTACCGCGAGCTGATCCGCCTGCGTGCCAGCGAGCCAACGCTGCGCCACGGCGACTACGCGGCTGTTGACTGCAACGCCCGGCCGGTGTACGCCTTCCTGCGCCAGACAGAAACCGACCTGCTGATGATTCTCATTAATCTGGGCGATGAGGAAGAGGTTTTGGACTGCGAAATGCGCAGCAGCGCACTCAGCGGGGCCTATGATGCGCAGGTCATTTTTGGGGATGCAGGCGAGGCCGCGCCGCTGACCGGCCTTGAAGACGATGGCGGCTTCAGCGGATATCAACCTTTCGCCACTGTGCCACCTTACAGCACGACGGTGCTTCGCCTTACAGCCCGCTAAGCTCATCCGGCACCAGCACAAAGGGCAGGGTCACTGTAAATGTGGTGCCCTGCCCGGGCTGAGTGACAAAGCTGACCGTCCCCCCATGCAGCTCGGCACAGTCCTTCACCACCTTCAGCCCCAGGCCAGTGCCGCCTGTATCCTGCACATTGCTGCCGCGCACGAAGGGCTGGAACAGGCGACTCTGGTCTTCTTCAGGGATGCCCCTGCCCTGATCGGTGACAGACAACCGGATCTGTTGCGCATCGAAATGAACGAATACGCGCACGCGAGAGCCTGCTGGCGAGTATTTGATCGCGTTCGAGAGCAGATTCGCGATGATGTGGCGCAGTAGGCCGGGATCAAGCTTCGCCATCGGATGATATTCGGGCCCGACCACATCGATCTGATAATCGGTACCGATCATCACCAGCAGTTCATCGCGCATCTGCATGCACAGGCTGACCAGGTCAGTGGGCAGCGGCTTGAAGTCCAGCCTGCCCATGTCGGCGCGCACGACCACGGCCAACTCGTCCATCATATCGCGCAGCAGCTCTACCTGCCGACGTATCGTGAGCAGGCGCTCTTTGCGGCCCTGCACACTCATGCGGTCATAGTAGTCTTCCAGCAGGCTGGCAGACGTCATAATGATGCTGAGCGGCGTGCGATATTCATGCGACACCACCAGCATGAAGTGATTGCGCGCCTCCCCTAACGCCCGCTCAGACTCCAGCGCCAGTGCCAGCCGCTGGCTTTCAGCCTCAATTTCCGCATTTCGTTTGCGCTCGCTGATGTCGTTGATCGCGCCATACACGATGTACTTCCATTTTCCGCGACCTGGCACCACGCGCACCACATCTTCCACCCACACATATTCCCCGTCGCTGCGGCGCATGCGATACTCACCCTGCCCGCTCTCGCCCTGCAAGATACGATAAAACATGCCTTTCGCCATTGGCAAATCTTCAGGATGTACCAGTGAGTCCCAGAAATCAAAGTCATTCAGAATGTTCTGGACCGGATAGCCCAACAGATTTTCGACAGTTGGGGAGTTGTACAGTTTGTCGACCTCGCCGTTGTACAGGATGCTGTAGACATACACATAAGGCGCGATGCTCTCTACGACTTTTTCAAAACGCTCTTCGCTCTCGCGCAGGGCAAGCTCCACCCGCCTTTGTTCCAGGCGACCGATCAGAATCTCCGCCAGGTTATCGATCAGGTAAATGTCGTGCTCACTCCAGTCCCGGTGACTGGTGGAGGCAAATATCAGCAATCCCTGGCGGCGCCCGCTGCTCGACAGGTCGCGAAGGGCGACGGCAGGCATACCCAGCGCCGCTGCCGCCGCTGCCAGGCCAGCCACCCCAGCCGGCGCATTAGCCTGCCTGTCCCAATGCACGGGCAACATATGGGGTAATATGTCGGGAATTTCGTCAGCAAACACATCCCCGGCAATTTCTTCCAGCCTATCCTGACACCACTGATGCGAGATACGCAGTGTGTCCTCGTCATAGGGGAGATGAAACAGCAGAATACGGTCCACTTTGGCAAAGTCGCCAATGGCCATCAGCGCCGAATCAATTGCAATATCGAGGTCAGATACTGCCAGATCGAGAAACGTTCGGGCGACCGTTGAAATCAGCAGTTCGCGCTCCAGCAGCAGGTTTTGGTCTCGCTGCACCTGAAACAACGAACGCGAGGTTTCTTCCTCAAAGCGGATCATTTCATAGATAAAGTGCCCGATGATATCGGGGTCTGGATGGCCAATCGCATAGCTGCTTCGAGCCTCGCGCAGCATCGATGCCTTTTCAGGCACATACTCCTGTGCCGTGGACATGACAACATCAATCACCAGCGACACAATTTTCGGATCAAACGACCACACCGTATCAAACTGGCGCATGGAGTCATCAAGAATACCGGGGTCTATCCGGTCCAGCCCGCACAGCACGGCGGAAAATACATTGCTCAGAACCAGTACAAACCATTCCTGCCGCAACGGATCGTCTTCACCCAGCGCGACCTGGATGTAATCAGCAGATGTGTCTTCTGGCAGGGGCGCCCCCACAAAAATACAGACCATGCGAGCGACCCCGCTGATCTGCTGGTAGCGCTCGGATTCGCTGCGCCAGTAACTGCTTTCCTGAAAGCCTGTAAACAACATGGCCGGAATGCTGCGGCTGAGAATCATATCCTCCAGCGTATGGGACAGATGCACCAGCGTCGCTTTCGAACAGCGCAGCGTCTGAAAATCGGACGGAAGCGCAGCGCGTATCGTTTCAAACAAGGTGCCTGCTGGAATCTTTTGCGAGTTCGGAGACATGAACATTTAACCACGTCTTGCGTGCAGGACAGGCGACTATTTTCAAGTATGTATCGATTTCGCTCAAAAAGCATATAAGATAGCCAGCAGGTCGCCACAAACTGCTACAATGAACACATCGCAGGATTTGCATTCCGAGGTTTCAGATGAAAGTAAATATTACCCGTCGACTCCTGGCTGCCGGCGCCTCGCTGCTGCTGGGCATTTCTGCTCTGCCCGCATCAGCACAGGCCCAGTCCCCGCAGGCCATCTGCGACGGGGTTCGTCCTCTTCCCCCGGAAGTGCGCGAGTTTGAAGCACCAGAGACTGTGCTGGAACCCGGCATCGACTACGTGGCGATTTTCTGCACCGGCGCAGGGGCAGTCACCGTGGATCTGTTTGAAAATGCTACGCCGGAAACGGTCAATAACTTCGTGTTTCTGGCGCAGAACGGCTATTACAACCTGACCACGTTCCACCGCGTCATCCCGGACTTTATGGCTCAGGGCGGCGATCCGTCGGCGACGGGTTCCGGCGGGCCGGGCTATCAGTTCGGTGACGAATTCGTCGGCGCGCTGTATTTCGACCGCCCCGGCCTGCTGGCGATGGCCAATGCCGGCCCGAATACCAATGGCAGCCAGTTCTTCATCACCACTGCGGCCACCGACTGGCTGGACTACCGCCACACCATTTTCGGCGAAGTCGTGCAGGGCTACGAGAACGTGGAAGCGATTGAAATCCGCGACCCGGCCACAGCAACCGCGCCCGGCACCCAGCTGCTGACCGTGCTGATCGTCGATGATCCTGCCCTGCTGGACATGGAATTCCCGGCGCAGGAACCCGCCTCGCGTGACATTGTACAGAACGCACTGGATGAAATTGGCTCGGCTGTGGGCGCGCCTCTCACGGTGAACGCAGAAGTCTCGGTCATCAGCGATGGCGCGGATTATGCTGCCACGCTTGAAGAAGCGACCGCCGCCGGACTGACCGACAACGGCCTGGAATATCACGTGGGCGCGCAGGTCGATAACAGCGACTGCCAGCTTGAACAGTTCCCGATTGGGTCGTTCGGTTATGCGCTGGATGCCTTCCCGGATGCCGCCTCAGCGGCAGCCGCGCTGGACAGCGGCGCTTTCGCCAGCCTGCAAGTGGCCAATGGATTTACAGCCGCTGAAGGGTCTGACGTATTTACTGCCCAGACGACGCTGTGCGACCAGCCGATGACCACCGAAACGCTCAGCTATCAGGTCGGTCGCTTCGTGGCCACCGCCACGGTCAGCTTCATCGACGACGGCTCATTCCCGGCAGGCGCTCTCGTCAGCAATTTCGCCAGGCTGAACTTCGAGCGTATCTTCGCGGACGTGCTGCTGCCCGAACTGCGCTAGTCTCAGCACTCACTCTGCACACCACATCGATAAACAAAGAGGGGCCGACAGTGCATGTGAGACTGTCGGCCCCTCTTTTAATCTCACTCGATGCCTGGCGTTAGCTCAGTCGCGGCACCCGCACATAGTCGTCGAAGGCAGGCCCAAACGCCCGGCGCAGCGCACCCTGTTCAAGCAGGTCATCGGTCGTGCCCTGATAAAAGCTGCCGTTGCCATCCATCAGCCACAGGCGGTCGGCGTGACGCATGGCCAGATCAAGATCATGGGTGGAAACCACCAGCGACTGGCCATGCTCGTGTGCCAGCCGGGCAAACAGCCCCATCATCTCTACCCGGCGCGGCAAATCCAAATAGGCGGTCGGCTCATCCAGGATGAGCAGCAGCGGCTGTTGTGCCAGCGCACGCGCCAGCAGCACTTTCTGGCGTTCGCCGTCGCTCAGATCGGTCACCCAGCGGTCACTGAAGGCTGTGACACCGGCCGACTGCATCGCCCAGGCAATCGCGCTCTCATCCTCGTCTCCGAATTGATTCATCCAGTTGGTGTGCGGGATTCGCCCCAGCGCGACCAGCTCGCGCGCCGTCATCGCGTAAGGAATCTCGCGGTCAGTCAGCACAGCCGCGATGCGCTTAGCCAGAGCGCGCACATCCAGCGCCGACGCTGCTTCACCTCCCACCAGCACGTGGCCGCTCAGCGGAGCGACCAGCCCCAGCAGCGTACGCAGCAGCGTCGACTTTCCCGACCCGTTCGGCCCCAGCAGGCAGACCAGCTCGCCCTCACCCACATGCAGATTGAGCGCGCTGGCCAGCCTGCGTCCTGCCTTGTGGCCGATGGTCAGGTCGACGGCATCCAGACGGTTCACAGCATACTCCCGCGCATCAGGCTGCCCCGGCGCAGCACAATCCACAGCACGACCGGCGCACCAAACAGCGCCAGCACCGCGTTCAGCGGCAGCACGATATCCAGCCCCGGCGCCTGCGCGATGATGTCCGCGCTGACAGCCAGTATGCCACCCAGCAGCGCCGATGCCGGAAACAGGATCAGATGGTCACTCGTCTTCAGCAGCGTCCGGCAGATGTGCGGCACCGCGATGCCCAGAAATCCAACCGGCCCGCAGAACGCTGTGACCGCTCCCGCCAACAGCGCCGCCCCCAGCATCACCAGCACCCGCGTGCGGCGGACACGAATGCCCAGGCCGCGCGCCGTGTCTTCGCCCATCAGCAGGCCGTTCAGCGGCTTGGCGCTCACCAACGCCAGCCCCATCCCGGCCGCGACGACGAGCGCAAACAGCACAAGCTGTCCGTTAGTCGTATCGCCAAATGAGCCAAATGTCCAATTTGTATACGCCTGCAGGCGCTCCGGAATCGTGAAGTGCGCCAGCAGGCTCACAATCGCGCTGACTGCATAGCCCAGCATCAGCCCGACGATCAGCAGCGCGGTCACGTGGCGCAGGCGGCGCGACAGCACGAAAATCAGCGCCATCACCAGTGCCGCGCCCGTCGCTGCGGCTGTCACCACGCCCACGTCGCCCGCCAGCGACAGGCCGCTCAGCAGGGTCGTACTGCCGACGCCGCCACCCAGCACCACCAGCGCGACGCCCAGGCTGGCACCAGAGCTGACCCCCATCACATACCCGTCCGCCAGCGGATTGCGAAACAGCGTCTGCATCATCAGCCCGCTGACGCCCAGCGCAGCACCGGCCAGCAGCGCGGTCAGCGCCTTGGGCAGACGGTAATCGACCACAATGACCGTCCAGCTGGCGCGTTCTGTGGCCTGCCCGGTCAGCGCTGCCAGCACATCCCGCACCGGGATGCTGACCGAACCAAACGTCAGGCTGAGCAGAAACGCGGCCGCACACAGCGCCATCAGCAGCGCAAACACGCGCGCGCGCCGACGCTTGTGCGCACGCACCTGCGCACGCGTCGCGCTTTCCAGTCTGGCGGTTGTCACCGGGAGTGTGGTCATAACGCCGCAGCCACCCCGCTACTGAAGCTGAACAAAGTAGTACAGGTCATGGTCTGGCAGCAGCTCCGGATGCAGAATCGCGATCAGGTCAGCCAATATCCATTCCGGATGCAGCGCGCCGCTTTCCGCATAATCATTACCGAAGGTCTCGTTTACACGAGCGACGCTGTTGTACACTTCGCCCGTCTGGAAAGCAATGAACAGCGCGTAACGCTCGTCTTCAGCCATGCCATCGGCAAGGCTGAACCAGTAGTTCGGATTCAGCCACACCTCGGCCTCGCTGGCGCGGTCTAATACGGTTTCAAACGACAGCGGCAGCGCTCCCGTCGATTCATCCTCCGCCCACAGATAATCACCACCAGCGTCCGCCACCAGCGTGGCCATGTAGCTGGCACCCCCGGCCGCATACCAGGTGTCGTTGTACATCGCGTTCAGCAACACCGTGGGGCGATTTTCCAGGTCGGTCGTCAGGGCAGACAAGGCGAGATACTCCGACTCAATGCCCTCAAACAGCGCATTTGCTTCGGCTTCCCTGTTAAAGAAAGCAGCGGTGAATTTCACCCACTCGGCACGCCCCAGCGGAGATGCCTCCATCCAGTCAGAATTGAGCGCCACGGTCAGGCCTGCATCGCGCAGCACTGGGCCGGTGTCACCACCACCATAGGTGAAGATCACGCCCGGCTCCAGCGCTAGCAGCGCCTCGATGTTTACGGTGGAGCCACTGCCCACCTCGGCAATATCACCTGCCTCGATGCGCGCACGAATCTCCGGACTGGAGATATAGTCAAATTCATCGACAGCCGCCACAGCATCAGACAGGCCCAGCTCAACCAGCCCGGCCAGATAGGTGGTCGACATCGAGACAGCGGTGTCGACAGGCACCTCCACGACGAGCGCATCGTCATATCCCTCAGGGACGGGCGCGCCACACTGCACCAGCAGATAGGCAAAGGTATCGTCTGATTCCTGCCACGGCTGCGCAATCGTCACCAGCTTGTAGTGGTCAAAATACTCGATCGTGAACCCCTGCGCGTGCTCCACCTGCATCTCATCCGGGAAATAGTTCACCCCCGGTTGATAGTCCTGTAAACACGCTGTGGACTGCGCAAGAACCGGACCAGCCATTGACGCGATGGCTGCCAGCCCTGCCAGCACCCGAAAACCAGATAGCTTTTTCATTGCATTCCCCTCTGCAGGATAGAAAACATGGTCTGCGTCTTTCACACAGGAAGGGGAAACATGGCCACTGCCGGCTGGGGTTTGAAATAAAAAACCCGCCGGAGTGGCGGGTAAGAATGCAAACAGAACATCCCATAGCCCGTACCCCCTCTTGCGCGAAGGTGGTAAACGAGTATTGGCGATGGCGGGTATTCGGGCTTTGGCCGCTGGTGAGCAGGCTGGCCATTACCGTTGCGCGACAGCACCGGACTTGAACCGGTTTCCCCCATTGTGCACGTCACATCCGGGTGAGTGTGCACCACTGCCTTCTCATTTATTTTTAACGCATGCTGAAACCATAGCACTGCCTGTTGTGCTTGTCAAACACCAATCAGAGCGCGATCACCTGCGTCGGCGTGATGCCAAATACCTTGTCTCCGGGCCGCAGGCGCATGATGCCGCCGTCGATAAATTCGCCAAAGGCAGGCAGCACTGCGATCGGCTGGCCGAAGATAAACGCATGCAGTTTGAGGCGGTCAACAGCCGATTTCAGCACCACTGCCGGGTGCAGATGGCCGGCCATCTGGGGAGTATCGGGGCGCAATACCGGATAATGCCTAAATAAAATTTTTACTATATAGGTTTCATCTTTATAAACTTCATCTGAGCGAGAAGTGCGCAGGGCATCCAGCACGTCCGGCCCGGCGGCGGTGTCATGATTGCCCAGCACGATCGTCAGGGCAAGCTGGGCGTGGCTGGCGCGCCACGACCGCCAGGCCGAAAGCGTGCGCTCGTCGCTGCCTGCATGCGAGTGAAACACATCGCCCAGCATAACCACGCCATCCGGCCGAATGCGCTTAATGACAACCGACAGCCGCGCCAGATCAGACTGCGTGGTATCCGCGCCCAGCGGCAGGCCATGCGCCCGAAACGCGGCATCCTTGCCCAGATGCAGGTCGGTGGCGATCAGCAGGTGCTGCGCCGGCCAGTATACGGCCCGTTCGCGCAGCAGCACGAAGTCTTCTCCGTGCCAGGTGATCGTCAGTGAACCATCAGAAGTCATCGGCTGCCCGTTCCAGCATGAGCTGCATTTTGCGCACGCGCTCGTCCACTGTCTCGCTGGAGATTGTGGCCCGCATGCGTTCCACCAGCAGGGGAAAGGCAAACGGCGTGGGCCGCGCCGTAAACATGACCGTCAGCGTACCCGCATTAATGTGCCGCAGCGCATCTTCCAGCCGCGTAATTTCAAGCTGGCGCTCCAGCACCTCGCGCTTCGCCTGCTCCAGCAGCAGATTCTCAGGGTCGTATTTTTCAAACACATCGTACAGCAGACCGGTCGTCGCCTGAAGCTGGCGCGCCGATTTCTGTCCGCCGGGGAATCGCTCGACCACCAGCCCAGCCACCCGCGCAATTTCGCGAAACTGCCGCTTCGCCATCTCGGACGCGTTCAGGCTGGCGATGATATCATCCAACAGGTTTTCCGGCGAAAACAGCGTCCCCAGCACGGCATCCAGCGGCGGCTCATCCGCGCTCAGCAGCTCAAAGCCATAATCATTGACAGATATCGAGAACGTGCCCGGTCGGACGCGTGACAGCCGATACGCGCACAGTGCAGCCAGTCCCTCGTGTACCAACCTGCCCGCGAACGGATACACCAGCGTGTGAAAACCTTCGCGCGTGTGCGTGCGTTCGATCAGCAGCTCATCTCTGGCAGGGATGCGCGACCAGCGTGCCTGCACGTCCATGATCGGGCGCACCGCACGCATTTCATCACCCTCGAACATGCCCGATCGCGCCTGTTCCAGCCGGGCACGCACGGCATCGGTCATCTCGGCTGACAGCGGCAGATTCCCCCCGCCCCAGCGCGGAATCACCCCGCGAACCGAGCTGGCGCGCCGCACCCACGCGGTCATCTCGCGAATGCGCACGAATTCCAGCACCTTGCCGCCCAGCGTGAAACGGTCGCCCGGCTTCAGCCGCGACAGAAAAGACTCATCCGCGAAGCCAACATCGCCGCCTTTGAGATATTTCACCTTCAGCATGGCGTCGCTGACGATCGTGCCCACAGACATCCGGTGCAGCCGCGCAATGTGCGGGTTGTGCACGACAAAACGGCCCATTTCATCACGCTCGACGCGGTGATACTCAGGATAAGCGGTCAACGCCGCCCCGCCACTGCACACGAAGTCCAGCACCCACGTCCACGCCTCATCAGATAAATCGCGGAACGCCGTCGTACTGCGCACTTCATCGCGCATCGCGTCGCCTGTGAAGCCGCCGCCCAGCGCCATCGTCACCAGATGCTGGGCCAGCACATCGAGCGGCAGTCGCCATCCTGGGCGCGATTCCAGTACCCCGCTGGCTATCACGTCCCGCGCAGCAGCCACCTCGATCAACTCCAGCGCATGCGTGGGCACGCACGTCACCAGGCTGGCGGCATTAGGCTGATGCCCGCTGCGCCCTGCCCGCTGAAGCAGACGCGCCGCGCCTTTCGGGCTGCCGATCTGGAGCACGCTGTCCACCGGCGCGAAGTCCACGCCCAAATCAAGGCTGCTGGTGCACACCACGCAGCGCATCGTACCCTCTTTCAGGCCATTCTCAACAAACTCACGTGTGCTCTTGCTGAGCGCACTGTGGTGCAGCGCGATTTCTCCCGCCCATTCCGGCTTCTCATCCAGCAGCGCGCCAAACCAGGTCTCGGTCTGGAAGCGGGTATTGGTGAACACCAAGGCAGACTGGCTGGATTCCAGCACGCGCACGACCTCCGGCAGCAGGCGCAGCCCCAAATGCCCCGCCCACGGAAAGCGCTCAATCTGTGGCGGAATGATGGCCCGAATCTCGTAGGTCTTGTCGCGTTCGCCCTGAATCAGCGTCCCCTGCGGAATCTCGCCGGTATGCGGATTCACCGTGCCCAGCAGTGTGCGCAGCGCATCCGGCAGATTGGCCAGCGTCGCGCTGACGCCCCACGTACGCAGGTCGGGCCCCCAGCCGCGAACATGCGCCAGCGCCAGCTCAAGCTGCACGCCGCGCTTGCTCGACAGCAGCTCGTGCCATTCATCCACGATGACCGCCTTCAGCCCGGCGAACTGTTCGCGTGCATCAGCATGGCTGAGCAGCAGCGACAGGCTCTCCGGCGTGGTGACCAGCGCCGTGGGCAGGCGTTTCTTCTGCCGGGCGCGTTCGCCGCTGGTGGTATCCCCCGTGCGGATTCCCGCTGTCCACGGCACACCCAGCCCGGCGACGGCCGCTTCCAACGATTTGAGCGTGTCGGCGGCCAGCGCGCGCATGGGCGTCACCCACAGCACCTGAAGCGGCGGCGCCAGCTTGCCCGGCGGACCCGCATGATTCAGGCGCCATTCCAGCAGCGGACCCAGCCAGGCCGCCAGCGTCTTGCCGGAGCCGGTGGCCGCGTGAATCAGCCCGCTCTGCCCATCCAGATAGGCGAGCCATGCCTCACGCTGAAAGTCAAACGGACGCCAGCCGTGCCGCGCAAACCAGTCCAGCGCAGGGGCGAGGCGTGCATCAGGCAGGGCGTCCTGTGGTAGTGACTGCGCTGCGCCCTTCACTCCGCGGACTCCGGGGGCAGCATGGCGCGAATGGTCTCCAGCGTATCGGCTTCTTCGATCGACTTGTCGCGGCGCCAGTTTGCGATGCGCGGAAACCGCACCGCGATGCCCGACTTGTGGCGCCCCGACCGCTGTATGCCCTCAAACGCCAGCTCGAAGACCAGCTCTGGCGTCACCGTGCGCACCGGGCCAAATTTCTCTATCGTGCTGCGCCGCACATAGGCATCCACCTGGCGAATCTCGGCATCGGTCAGGCCGGAATAGGCCTTGGCAAACGGCACCAACTGGCGGTTTTCGTCCCACACCGCAAACGTGTAATCGGTGTACAGGCTGGCGCGTTTGCCGCTGCCCCGCTGCGCATACACCAGCACAGCGTCCACGGTCAGCGGGCTGACCTTCCACTTGTACCAGTCGCCGCGCTGGCGCCCCACCCGATACGGGCTGGTACGGCGCTTGAGCATGAAGCCTTCCACGCCGCGGGCGCGGGCATCGCGCATCAGCACAGCCAGATCGTCCCAGCTTTGCGCCCCCACCAGGGGCGACATCAGCAGGCTGGGGCTATTCGCCGCGCCGACGATAGAATCCAGCAGCGCTCGCCGTTCGTCCAGTGGACGTTCACGAATATCGACGCCACCCCACTCCAGCACATCATACGCCAGCACGACCGCGGGGATATCCTGCAGGATGCGTTTGGTCAGGTTTTTGCGGCCGATGCGCTGTTGCAGCAGGGCAAATGGCAGCACGTGGCCGTCCTTCCAGGGCAGGATTTCCCCATCGATGACGGTGCCCTCTGGCAGCGCACGGGCCGCCGATGCAATCTCCGGGAAACGCTCGGTCACCAGTTCTTCCCCGCGCGACCAGATGAAGATATCTCCGCCGCGCGCGATCACCTGCGAACGAATGCCGTCCCATTTCCATTCGACCTGCCAGTCGGACGACGGGCCCAACGCTGTAAAGTCCTCGTCGACGGCGTAGGCCAGAAAGAACGGATACGGCCGGCTGATCTGCGCGGCGCCATCCTCCTGCGCCGTAAGCTGCGCCCAGAACGAAGCATCTGGCTGCCATTCGCCCATCAGGCGGTGCGCCAGCGTCGCGCCTGGCAGACGGGTGACATTTTCCAGTGCCCGCGTGATCAGCAGCTGGCTCACGCCCACGCGAAACCCGCCCGTAATCAGCTTGTTCCACACGAAACGCTCGACGCCATCCAGCGCGTCCCACGCTTCAAGGATAATCTCGCGCTGGGCCTCCTCCGGGGCAGATTTTAAAGGCAGCAGGCGGGTCTCTACCCACCAGGACAGCGGCCTGTCGTCCGTATGATCCGGCGCGGGCAGCAAATGGGCAATCGTCTCGGCAATATCACCGACGGCGTCGTAGCATTCGCCAAACAGCCATTCGGGGACATCCGCCCGCTCGATGGCCCAGGCATGCAGCTTGCGCGAATTCAGCAGGTTTTTGATCCGGCGTCCGCTGAGGAAATACAGCGCCCACGCGGCATCTTCAGGCGAAGCAGACGAAAAATAGCGCGCCAGCGCAGCCACCTTGTCATTGGTCTTGGTGGTGGCGTCCAGCTCGGCATATAACGCAGCAAACCCTTTCATTCGGCCCCCTCGTCCGCGTAGTCGGCCAGATTATCGGGGCTGTCTTCGCGTTCACCCGCAAACAGCGTCTCGACGACAAAGGCCTGCCTGCCGTGCTCGTTCAGCCAGCGCGCCACGACCGAGGTGTACCCGTGCGTCACATACACGGTCTCGGCGCCCGTCGCAGTGATGACGTCCAACAGGCCGGGCCAGTCGACATGATCGCTGAGCGTGAAGCCGCGATCCACGGAACGCTGCCGACGCGCCCCGCGAATCTGCATCCAGCCAGACGCAAACGCGGTACCCACATTGCCGAATTTCCGCAGCCAGGTCGATCCGCGTGCCGATGGCGGCGCGACAATCATCGCCCGCCCCCACATCGTTTTGTCTGTGCTGCCCGCATAGTGCGTATCTGGCAGCGAAACGCCGCTCTCGCGATACGCACGCGTCATCCGTTCAACCGCGCCATGCGTCAGGATTGGGCCAATCGTAGCATCCAGCCCGGCCAGCAGCCGCTGCGCCTTGCCCAGCGCATAACCAAATAGCATGCTCGGCTTGCCTTCGTCGGCATTGGCGCGCCACCATGCATTGATCTCGCTGAAAATCTGCGCCTGCGGCCGCCAGCGATAGATCGGCAGGCCAAAGGTCGATTCGGTCACGAACAAATTGCAGCGCACCAGCTCAAAGGGCGTGCAAGTCGCGTCGGGTTCGGTCTTGTAATCCCCGGTGACAACCGAGACAAACCCGTCCCCCGTCTCAATGCGCACCTGGGCAGAGCCCAGGATATGCCCGGCCGGATGCAGTGAGACGCGCACGCCGTTGATGGTGACCGTTTCGCCATATACGGCAGTCTGCACACGATTCGCATTAGGACCCAGGCGAGCCTGCGTCACCCGATCGCCCGCGCGCGAGACCAGATAACGCCCGCAGCCGCTCGTCAGATGGTCAGCGTGGGCATGGGTGACGACGGCACGCGGCACAGGTCGCCACGGGTCGATATAGAAGTCGCCCTGCGGGCAGTATAAGCCGCGCTCAGTCAATTCAATATTTGCAGTCATATCCCTGATTATCGGCTTTGCCAAACCAAAATGCGGTCGTTTTTTCTGAAATGCTCATGTGCCGTTCGAAAACAAAACGGCCACAGCAAAATTCACTATGGCCGTCATTGACGCTTTGTTGTGTTCGCTGTGTCGGCTAGACCGCCTCGGCCGTTTCCTCGTGGCGGAACTGGCTCATATACAGCTCGTAGTATGCGCCCTTCTGTTCCAGCAGCTCATGGTGCGTGCCGGATTCCACGATCACGCCGTCGCGCAGCAGCAGCACGTTATTGGCATTGCGGATGGTGCTCAGGCGGTGCGCGATCACGAACGTGGTGCGACCTTCCATGATGCGCTCGAAGGCCTTCTGAATCAGGCGCTCGGTGCGCGTGTCCACACTGCTGGTCGCCTCATCCAGAATCAGGATGCGCGGGTTCATCAGGGCGACGCGGGCGATGGCGATGAGCTGGCGCTGGCCCTGGCTGAGGCCGGAGCCGCGCTCGCCCAGCACCGTCTCATACTTTTCAGGCAGTCGCTCAATAAACGTGTCCGCCGAGACCATTCTGGCAGCCGCGATCACTTCTTCGTCGGTCGCGTCCAGGCGGCCATAGCGGATGTTGTTCATCACCGTGTCGCTGAACAGATAGGTGTCCTGCAGCACGATGCCGATCTGGGCGCGCAGGCTTTCCATCGTCACATCGCGCACATCGACACCGTCGATGGTCACAGTGCCTTCGATGACATCATAGAAGCGCGGAATCATGTTGATGATGGTGGTCTTGCCAGCGCCCGTGGGCCCAACAATCGCGATCATCTGGCCGGGATCTGCCTCAAAACTGACGCCCTTGAGCACCAGCTCACCCGGCTTGTAGGCCGAGGTCACGTTATTGAATACGACCTTGCCCTGAATCTGCGGCATCTGGCGCGCATTGGGCTTGTCTACAATATCTATGTCCGCATCCAGCAGGCTGAAAATACGCTCGCCACCCGCGATCGCGCTTTGCAGGTTGGTCCACAGTACGGCGATCTGCTGAATCGGCTGGTTGAAGCGCTGCACGTACTGCAGGAAGGCGAATACCGTGCCAAGGCTGATGACGGCGGTGCCGATGCCCAGCAGCGGCTGGTTATTGATGACCGACAGACCGCCCACTACCACGACTACAGCGATGGCCACATAGCCCAGCGCCTCCAGCGTCGGGTTCAGAGCGCTGGTGAAGGCCGAGGCGCGCACATTGGCGTCACGGTTGGCGGCATTCGTGGCGCGGAAGTTTTCAATGGATTCTTCCTCGCGGTTGAAGGCCTGCACTTCGCGCATGCCGGCGATGCTCTCCTGAAGATTGGCATTCACAGAGCCCATTTCCTGGCGGCTCTTGCGGAAGGCCTTACGCGCCTGGCCGGAGAAGTACACCGTGGCGACATACATAATCGGCACGACCGCCAGGCTGAGCAGCGCGTAAATCCAGTTGGCCTGCAGCATCTTCACGCCGATCCACAGCATCAGCAGGAAGCCGCTGACCACGCTGACGAGCGCGAAGCTGAACACCTGCTGAATCGTGTCGGTGTCGCTGGTCAGGCGGCTCATCAGATTGCCCGACTCATTCTCGGCATAGTATCCCAACGTCTGGTTCTGCAACTTCTTGAACAGGTCCGTTCGGATATTCAGCAGCACGCGCTGTCCGGTGCGCGACATCACGAAAAACGACAGGCCAGTGATGATCGAGCCAGCCACATACAGCCCCACCAGAATGGCGACCAGGCCAGTCAGCCCGGACAGTTTTTCCTCAAGCGGCGCATCGGCCCCGATATCGGTGTACCAGCACGCATCCGGCGTCATCGGATTCGGGAACAGATAGCAGTCCACCGCCTGGCCGATATAGTCCGGCGAGACGACCTGCGTCCACGTGCTGGCCACGATCAGCAGCAGGGCCAGACCCAGCCCATACCAGTACTTCGAAAAGTAGCCCCAGAAGCGGCGCAGCGTCTCGCTGACCGACTTTGGCTTGCTGACATCACTCTCAAACAGACGGCGCGCGCCGTCCAGTCCACCCATCATAGTTGCTATCCTCCCGTGGGATTAGTTCCCTTGCGCCGTCTCGGGCAATACTTCTTCGACTGCAACATCGCCCACCAGCTGCGAGTTGTAAATTTCAGCATAGATCGCGCTGTCTTCCATCAGATCGTGATGCTTTCCGACCGCGACCACCTGGCCCTTATCCAGCACGATGATCTGATCGGCATTCAGCACAGTGGTGATGCGCTGTGCGATTACGAAACTGGTGCGCCCCTTCATCAGCAGGTCGAGCGCCTTCTGAATTTTCGATTCGGTCATCAGGTCAACGCTGCTGGTGGAATCGTCCAGGATCAGCAGGCGCGGATCAAGCAGCAGCGCGCGCGCGATGGCGATACGCTGCTTCTGGCCACCTGAAAGCGTGGTACCGCGCTCGCCCACCGGGGTGTCATAACCTTCGGGGAAGGTTGTGATGAAGTCATCGGCAGCCGCAGCCTTCGCCGCTGCAATCACTTCTTCATCACTGGCATCCGGCCGGCCAAACGCGATGTTGTCGCGAATCGAGCCGCTGAACAGGTTGGTTTCCTGCAGCACGATACCAATCTGCGAGCGCAGGCTGTCAATCGTGACGTCGCGCACATCTTTGCCGTCGATCAGCACAGCACCTTCGCTCACGTCGTAAAAACGCGGCAGCAGGTTGATGATCGTGGTCTTGCCGCTGCCGGTGCCGCCCAGCAGCGCGATTGTCTGCCCTGGCTTCGCGGCAAAGCTGACATCCTTCAGCACCGGGTCGCCAGAACCAAAGTATTTGAACGTGACATTTTTGAATTCAACTTCACCCTGGATCGAAGGCAATTCGGTCGCGTTCGGGCGATTGGCCACGTCCGCCTTGGCATCCAGAATCTCGAACACGCGGGTGGCCGATGCGCTGGCCTGCGCCATCAGCGAGATGATGAAGCCCAGCTGTCCCAGCGGGAAGAACAGGTAAATCACGTACAGGCTGAATTCCTGATACACGCCCAGCGTGACATCCCCGGCGATGATGCCGCGACCGGCGACATACAGCAGCGCCGCCTGGCCGATCTGCGCCAGCAGGAAGATGACAGGGAACAGGAAGGCGAACGTACGCGAGACCTTCACCTGCTGTGCATAAAGGTCCACAGCGGTGCGGTCAAAACGCTTTGCCTCATGCCGTTCACGCGTGAAGGCCTTGACCACCTTTATGCCCGCCAGGTTTTCCTGCAGCACGGTGTTCAAGGCGGAAATACGCTTCTGCACCTCGATGAACAGCGGCTGGCTGATCTTGCCAAACACGCCAAACAGCACAATGGCAGCCGGCAGAATCGGCAGGATGACGAGCGTCAACTGCCAGTTTGTCAGGAACAGGATGAGCAACGTCGCCACCAGCAGCACCAGCGCCTGCAACGCCAGAACCAGGCCCTGCGCCAGGAATAAACGAACCTTTTCCACGTCGTCCGTGGCGCGAATCATCAGCTGACCGGTCTGATTGCGGTCGTAGTAGCTAAACGACAGGCGCTGGAGCTTGGTAAATAGCTCGTTGCGCATGTCAAAGGCGATGCCCTGGCTCATCTTCTCGGAGTAAAAGGCCTGCACGAACGAGAAGATGCCGCGGATAATCGCGAAGCCGACGATAATCAGCGACGCCAGAATCAGCGCGTTCTGCGAATTGGCCTCGAAGCTGGCGAGCTGCTCGGCGGTATAGCCCTGCTGGGCAGCCGCAAACGTGCGCTGGATCGGCGGCAGGCTGGCGATGAAGCCTTCCGTAACGGCCGTAATCATCATCTGGGTCAGACGCGGCACGGCAAGCTGTGCCAGCGACGCGATAATCAGCGCGATATACGCCACAATGGCATAATTGCGCTGCTTGCCGAGGTAGCGGATTGAACGCGCCAATCCCCCCGGACCCGCTTTCGGCGCTGCCCCGCGGCCTCGCCTTCCTGAAACTGGACTTGCTGCCTGTGCTTGCAAGTGTCACCCCCTGGGCGCGCACCATCTGCGCGCTGCTGCTATATGGCTGTCGAACACATGTTTATGAAGGGTTATTTTCAGATGAAGGGTTTTGCGTGCTCAGGCTCGTGCGCAGATGCTCGTGCGCGGCACACATGGCCTCGTGGGCTTCCGGGATATGCTGCATCAGCTCGCCCAGCAGGCCAGCCAGCCGCCGCGCCTGGTCCACGCCCATCGACTCGATGGCAGTCAGCATCTCCGGGGTTTCATGCGCCACATCCGCCTCACGAAGCAGGTCAGAACCAGCTGGCGTCACCACCAGCGGCGTACGCCGGCGATCGTTCGGGTCTTTCGTGCGTGTGATCAGACCTTTGCGCTCCAGGTCATCCACCAGCGGCACCAGCGTGGACGGATCAAGCACAAACAGCTTGCTCAGCTCACTGATGGTGAAGTTGTGGCGGCTGATAGCGCGCACCAGCCCAACCTGCATCATGCTGATCGAGACGCCCTTTTCGCGCAGATTGTCCTGCGTCATGCGCACGAGCGACTTTGACAGCAGCATAATCATGATGCGTATCTCGGCCGTCAGTGCTGTGATGCTGTCGTTATTCATTGGATCCAAATCATTTGCCAACAAATCATTTGCGTTTCAACGATACACCTCTCATGCTATACTTGTCAACAGAGTTGATGCGCGAATCACCTGCACAAAGGGTGAGGATAGTTGAATGGAGGCACTATGGCAGATGGCGCCCTGATCAATCAGCTTCTGGTAGATCTGCATGGCACTGACCGCAGCAAGGCACGCCACGCGGCGTATCGGCTGGCATCACTGTCCGACGAGCGCGCACGCGCGGGCCTGATTGAAGCCCTGCACCACAGCGACAATGAAATTCGTGCGACCGTCATCACGCATATTGGCAAGTCTGGCAACACCTGGGCAATTCAGCCGATTGCTCAGACGCTGAGCGATACCAGCAGGCATGTGCGCCGCATGGCGGTTCGCGCACTTGCCGCCATCGGCACGGAGCCAGTGGTTGCGCCCGTAGTCGCCGTGCTGGTGGGCGACGAGAACAGCTATGTGCGCTGGGAGGCGGCCAAGGCCCTGGGCACCCTCGGCAGCGAACAGGCTATCCCGGAGCTGCTGGAGGCGCTGTCGGCCGACGAAAACAGCTATGTGCGTTATGCGGCGGCCGAGTCGCTGGGATTGATTCGCTCGGCGGCGGCGCTCGATGGGCTGGAGTATGCCCTGCTGACGGACGACAGCGAATTTGTCCGGTTTTCGTCGGCGGTCGCGCTGGGTCAGATTGGCGATGCCAGCTGCATGCCGTCGCTGATCGCATCACTGAATACCAGCAATACACACGTGTGGCACGCCGCAGCAGAATCGATGTGGGCCATGGGCGAGGCGTCCATGCAGTACGTGATCGAAGCCCTGCTGGATAAAGACCCGGAGATTCGCAAGGCGGGCCTGAAAGCAGTGCTGTGGCTGTCGGTCGGGTATGACGATGACGAAACCGAACGCCCGGATGACGATGTCTACAGCATGTGGGGTTGGTGGAATTAGCGATTTTCGCTATGCTTGAGTCAGTTTACTTGTAAGCACACTATCAGGAGAAGAATTCATGCCCGTTCGCAGCGCACAGGCCACCTGGCAAGGCACGCTCAAGGAAGGCGCAGGCAATATCAAGACCGGCAGCGGCGCCTACGATGGCCCGTTCAGCTTCAGCTCTCGTTTTGAAGATGGCAGCGGCACTAACCCTGAAGAACTGCTGGGCGCTGCCCACGCAGGCTGCTTCACGATGGCGCTGAACAACCGTCTGTTCGGTGCTGGCCTGGCGCCGGTCCGCATTCACACCGTCGCCGACGTAAAGCTGGAGAAGCTGGAATCCGGCCTGTCGATCACGCACATTCACCTGAAGACCGAAGGCGAAGTGCCCGGCCTCAGCGAAGCCGACTTTGTGGCCCACGCAGAAGCCACCAAGGACACCTGCATCATTTCGCGCGCGCTGGCCAGCGTGCCCATGACCGTGGAAGCCAAGCTCGTCTAGCCTCGGTCAAAACGCATCACGCAAACTAAAAGACGCCACCCGGAAACGGACTGGCGTCTTTTCTATTAGTGCAGGGCACGGTATCAGTCGAGCATGACCAGGCGAAAGCCGATGTTATGGTGCGCGGTGTGCGGGGCCAGCGAGATAAACACGCCGATCTGGGCCTGCACCGAGCGGCTGAGATAAGACCCGCCCTGAAGCGCACGCATGCCGTCGCTGGCGATACTCGTATTCTCAAATTGCAGATTCAGACAGTACTCCCAGCAGTTGCCCGCCATATCGACCACGCCGAACGGGCTGGAGCCGTCCTCATATCTGGTGACTGGCGTGGTGCGCATGATGCGGCTGTCATCGGTGTTGGCAAACTCAGCCGAGAATTCTTTCCCCCACGGATACAGCCGGTCATCATCACCACGCGCAGCGCGAATCCACTGCTGGCGCAGCGGCAGCGTTATTTGCTTGCCCGTGCGGGCGGATAACCAGCGGCAGAAGGCCATCGCCTCAAACCAGTCCACGTTCTCGCGCGGATGATCGTCACCCTCAAAACGCACCGCCTTGGGGCGCGTTTTGGCACGGCGGCTGGCCCGTGCCGCGTCGCTGAAGTCCCACCAGTCCGGATTACTGTACCCGTCCGGATCGATAATGAAAGCCGCAAACTGGGCTTGTGTCACCGGATATTTGCTGATTTTGAAGGCCGGCACCGACAGCACATCACGGTCTGGCTTGCCATTACGCTCTACAATGACGGGCAGCCCGCCAGCAGGAATTTCACACCAGGCCAGCAGCGGCAGTGAGAACGGTTCCGCTGCGGTAGTGAGCGAAACATCAGGCGCTGGTGCGGAGGCTGCCTGGGCCGTCACCACCTGCGCTGACGGCAGCGGATCGATGCCGCACAGACTGCGCAGGTGTTGTTCGTCGGGGAAATTCGGGTTATCGGCCACAAAGCTGGCATAGGCCGTGCAGCCATACGCATGCGTGCGCCCCAGCTTCACCAGATGCGCGATGGCCGCGTATTCACGGGTGACATTCGCCCGACGGGCATTCTCCTCGCGTCCGGCTTTGGCTTCGGACAGCAGCTGCTCCAGGTCGATATAGCGCGGGTTCAGGCCCGATTCAATCGTCCGCTGAATCAGGTCATGGGCCTCATCAAAGTTCTCTGCACGCAGCGCACTGGTCGCCCGTTCGACGATCGCATCGATGTTATGCGCATCAACAGGTTCACCCGGGTCCAGCGTCAGGGCATCCACCTCATGCGTCGCGTTCTTCATTTGCCGGGCATTCGCCGCAGCGGAGGGAGTGCGCGAGACCGCAGGCACAACGCGGGTCAGATCAGCAATTTCGGCCGTATGAATATCATTCAGCAGCTGGGCAATCCCGCCCGGCGTGATGCCTTCACGCATATCGGCGCAGTGCAGATGCGCGATCGTGGCGGGGATTTCGGCATCTTCAGTAATCAGAACCGGGAAGATATGCTTGTCCTGTTCCAGCGCCAGTGCCAGCTCATTGATACAGTTGGGCGACTTCACCGATTCCTTTGAAATCAGGTAAATAAAACCCTCGCACCACTCCAGGCTGCGCACGATTTCTTCCCACCACTGCTGGCCGGCATGCAGGCGCGAGTCGTACCAGATTTCATGCGCGCTGCCCAGCAGCTCTGCCACCTGCACACAGTAGGCTTTTTCTTCCCTCAGATAACTAATAAACAGACGCATTTTACCCCCTGGCCTGTGACAAAGCCTGCTTGCGGATGCACGTGACTAACGCCTGGAACGCCTTGCCCGGAAACGATGGATTTGCGCCAGCGCCTCCTGGGACCCGATACTGTGCAGGGCGTCGATCGCCAGCCCACCGATCGACTTGTGCTCCGAGCTGGTCTGGCGCTCATCCTCCAGCAGCTCCACCAGATGCGGCACCGCATCCGGGTTCCTGATCATGCCCAGGGCTTTGATGGCCGTCGCCACCACCAGCACTTCACTGTCGTGCAGCGCCTGAATAATCGCGGGGAATGTATCCGGATGGCCCAGCTTGCCCAGCGCGGCAATGACGGCGCTGCGCGTCAGCAGTTCCGGGTGTCGGCTGTACTGCACCAGGCGCAGCGCCGTTTCGCGCGTGCCCAGCTCGCCCAATGCTTCAGCGGCCTTGGCGCGCACCTCATGATGCTGATCCTCCATGCGCGCCAGCAGCGCGACATCGCTCAGCTGATTGCCAATTTCCAGCATGGCATTGATCGCGGCCAGGCGCACCGTGTAGTGCGCATCATGCAGTGCCTCGTTCAACTGCGGCAGCGCATCATCGGGGCGCAGGAAACCAGTCGCCTCGATGACGGCCCAGCGCACCAGGTGCTGCGAATCAAGCATGGCGGCAGCCAGCACCGGCAGCACTGTCTCGTCCGAGTCCTTGCTCAGCTCGCGCGCATAGCGTGTCAGGGCCGTCGCGGCAGCCGCAAACGCGTGTGTTTTGCCTGCTGCTGCCTGAAGGTCCGCCACCAGGCGCGCCATCTTCTCCGACGTGGACTCTCCGGCAGCAGCAGCTTCATCCGGGGCCATCACCAGGTCTTCATCATCAATCTGGTCCACCGGCGCGGTATTCTGATGTGCCAGCTGATACTGGCGGCGCGCATGGATATCCACCGGCCGGGCTGAATGCTGAAGTGCCAGGAAAGCGACCTCGCGCACTTTTTCGCCCGTGGGCAGGTCACGATCATCATCCAGCAGGCGCACCAGTTGGTTGAGCACCTCGTCTGACTGCGACTGGCCGACTGCCCGGATCACCGTCTCCAGCGTCCCTGGGCTGAGTGATGCATCCTGCATCAGCGTGACCAGACCGGGGGAAAACTGCCCTTCGTTTTTGACCAGTTCTTCCAGCGCGGCATGGCGAATGCGCACTTCGGGGTCGTGGCGCACCACCTTCAGCAGCGGTTCCAGCACGGCCGCATCGCCAGACTGGCCCAGCAGGCGAACCAGCGCCATGCGGACTGAGTCTTTGGTGGCCGCCATGCGCTCCAGCAGGCTGGCTGCACGCATCAGATAGCTGGAGACCGGCGCTTTGCCCAGCGCCGTCATCGCACGCTCGCGCGCATCTGGTTCATCGCTCTGCAACGCGTCAAACAGCGCCGCGACCGGATCAGCGGGCTGCGCTGACTGTTTCTGCTGGCGCGCGGGCTCCGCGGATGCCCGTTTTACAGAGGCAGTGACAAAATACTCGTCCTTAGTGGGCGGCGCAGCGATCGTCTCCTGGCTGGAAATAATCGCGTTAATGGCTTCCTGAATGGCTTCGCGCACGGACGCGTTGCCTTCCTGTCGCGCCGCCTTGCGCAGGTGCATCAGGCCGTACTGGTCACGTAGCTCGCCCAGGCTCCAGGCCGCGCCGGAACGCCTGCGCGGATCCGAATCATCAAGGATGTCTGCCAGCCACGAGACAATGTGTTCGCGGTCTGGAAAAGCGCGCAGCAGGGCCGAAACTTCAGGATTGGGTCGCCAATCCCAATGCTCCAGCTGTTGCAGAATCGTCAGCGGCAGCGACACATCAAACTCCTTCATTGCCCATGCAACAGCTTCGGTAGCCACAGCGCCATCCTGAGTCACTCTGTCCAGCAGAATCGGAATGATACGATCAGCGCTCATCTTGCGCAGCGCCGTCCGCAGGGCCGGGTGCCTCTCCGGCAGGTCGTAATCCATCAACAGCGGGTCCAGCACAGTGCCCAGCGCGTTTTCGGAAATGTCGCGCACCTCATCGATGCACTCGGCCGCCAGGTATGGGTCAATCTCAGCGATGTTGCGCAGCATCTCCTCTGGATTGCTGTACAGCGCAACCGCGAACTGCAGCACGCTGTCCCAGTGCGTGAACATGCGCCTTCCCCGCCCGTCAAACTGTGGGGCCCGCAGGCGCATCCGCAGTTCCATCAGCGACATACCCGCGGCCGCAAAATAATCGCGGATCAGGCTGCTGGTGAAGCTGACGCGGCCGTTCTCGAAGCGCATGATGTGCATGGCGCGGGCCGTTTGCACGGCCTCCAGCGACGCGTCACGCAGTTTGAGTGACAGGTCAACAGCGGACACCGAGTCCAGCTCGTGATCGACCATGTGCAGCGCAATATCCTGCAGCGCGGGCTTCAGATGCGCCGAGTAGGTCAGCGGCATCAGCGCGCCTGTGCCAGACCAGAACACCCACTGTGCGGGCAGCAAACGGTCAATCAGACCATGTACAGAGCTGGGCAAGGAGCTGTGCGGGTTGATGACATGCAGGGACAGCAGCCCGTGCAGCAGCGCAGGTGTCGACTGCATCGCCTGGGCGCCCACATCGCTCTCGGCCATCAGGTTCAGGAAGGTGCTGCTGCGGGGGCCCATCTGCGCCTTCAGGTAGGCCCTGATCTCGTCACTGTTCCATGCCTTCAGCGTGTAGCCCGGCAGCCCGATATCCATCAACGAACCGTCCGAGCGCAACGGCAAAACGACCACCACATAGGTGCTCGCGCCTTTCCACTCGAAAAATGTCTTCATGGCCGCGACACACGCCGTGCTGTGCTCGCCCAGCCCGGAAATCCCGTCGACAAACAGGACCGCCTGGCCACGCGCCAGCGCGCGCCAGGTATCCATTTCAAAAGGCACCGCGCGGCGAATCGTATCTTCAAACGGTTCGCCTACCTGCCAGGTGGATGCATCGACGTAGATGGGCATCTGATTGCGCTCGCGGTCAGCCAGATAGTCGCGCGCTGCATCCATAATCAGGCGCTGGAGCGCAGTGGTTTTCCCGCTGCCGGAAGCACCGTGCAGGGCAAAGCGCGTCGCGGTGGCGCGCACCGACGCCAGCGACAGCTCATAGGTACGGCCATCCTGGGAAGCGGCCACCCGGCCCAGCCTGCCCCAGATTTCTTCTATGCGGCTGCCCTCGCGCACTTTTGCGCCCAGAGTCGGGCCTTCCAGATCAGACGGAACGCCCAGTATTTCCGCATAGAACTGGCTGGTGGCTGCCTGACGCAGCAGGTGATTCACGTACTGCGTCCTGGCATCCGGCATGCTATCGGCAGGAATTTCGCCGAACATGGCGATCAGGCGCGCCAGCTCGCGGCGATAGGCGTTCTCGTCGCGCCAGCGGTCAAAATCAAGCGCGCGGCTGAGACGCACGTTTTCGCGCATATATGCTGCCACATCATTTACAGGGGAAATAGCGGTTCTGGAGATGGGCGCTACCCGCAGCGACAGGGTTGTTTTTCCCTTGCGCTTTGCGTGATTCCATTCGTGAGCCGCGTAGCGGGCGTTAATAAACGTGGGAGAAACCAGCCCGAGTACCGTGCGGGCACGGTTCAGTGCCTGACCAATAGCCCCGACGCGATCGCTCATTTCCGGCAGTTGTAAGCGGTCATTCCACGTATCAATGCCGGCATTCACAAGATCAGTCGCCAGCTTGAGTGCGATTTCTGTATCGAATAAGCTGTAGGTTTGATAATAAGTAGCGCGCGATGACACGTCAGCGACCTGCTTCTTCAGCCGGGATGCGCAAGCCATTCGTATGAGAATGGTTTCATTCAGAATGAATTATAGTTTGTATTCGCGATAATCGAAACAAGCAAATGCCCAAAATCTTAAACTTTGCAGAAATTCACACGAATTTCACAAACGAGGTGATAAAGCACGAGGAAAGGATAGCGTTTATTACGCTCACAGGCAATTAAATAAAGCTTAATACCTACTCATCGGGCGTAGATTTTTTATATCTTCCGCGCATTGAACGCGCCGACGAGGAGATGCGCTGGAAGTAATCCGTTTCGGTAATCTGGCTGACTGCGCGCTCCAGCTTGCTGCGGTCGATTTCAATCTGCAGGCTCTGAAGTTCATTCAGCGCCCGGGTGAGGTCTTCTTTCACCTGCCCATACTGGCGGGCGTTCTCGATGGCAATCGCTGCCTGCGTGCCAAAGGCCGTCAGCAGGGGAATCTCATCCTGGCGGAAAACATTTTGCGAAATACGGTTGTCCGCATACAGCACGCCCTGGGCCTCCCCGCGCACAATCAGCGGGATGCACAGGATGCTGCGCAGCTGATTGCTTACGATGCTCTGGACATTCTGGAAGCGATCATCGGTGGCGGCGTTGGTCGTGATAATCGCCTGGCCCTGCCTGATCGCCTCAGTCACCACACTGCGGCTGAAACCCGCTTCGGCTTCCGTCAGCGATTCACGGTCCCAGTTTCGCGCTACCGCGATATCGAGCTGATCGGTATGTTTGTCGCGCAGCACCAGATAGGCGCGTTCAGCACCTGTCAGCGTGATGACCGTATCCATCACTTCATTCAGCACATTGGCCAGTTCCAGTGACGATGAAATCATGCTGAAGGTGCGCAGCAGGCCGGTCATCTGGCCAAGCTGGCTCTGCACCAGCTTGCCATTCTTGGATGCGGCGTCCAGCCGCTGATGCACGGCCCGCGTCAGGCCAGCCACATCGACTGCAATCTGAAAGCCATTTTCGGTCATCACCTGCATCAGGCGCGTGATGATCGTCTCCAGCTGTTTCAGCTCTGTGCTCGACTGGACAATCTGCGCGTTCAGCTCTGTGGCAACGGCATTAATATCGGTCATAGTGTGTGTTCCATCACGATCAAGAACTGATACTGGCTGTGCTGCGGAAATCTTCACTGCAACGTTTCTATTATACCCGCCCGTATGATTCTCACACCACCAATTTCACTTAAGGTTGGCTGGAAAGCAGGGCGATACGGTCTTCGATCACCAGCACATCGCCCGCTTCCACGCCGTCGCGGGTGAACATCAGGCGCTCGCCCGTTTGCGCGTCATAGAAACCAATAGCAAGCTGATACCCCTGCCCGTCCTGCACAACGTCATCCGGCAGCATCAGCACGCGCTCATCGCTGATCACCTCGCCCGGCTGCCACGCACGTGTGTCGTAATAGCCAAATGCAGACAGGGCCACCTTGCCATCCCACGGCGTCACCAGATTGCCTTCCGCATCCAGCAGATGGACCAGCACGGTGTAATCGCGCTCTGGCGCCTCCAGCGGCTGCCAGAAAAAGTGGCCGATCAGGCGGCGACCCGGCCACAACTCCAGTCCGCCCAGGTCGTGACCCAGATAGCGAATCTGCCCGCCGAAGACAATTTCGCCTTCTGCGGGCGCATTGATGAACGGCTCGGTGAAACGCCCGTCCAGATTCGCCTCATACACGTCGTAGCGAAAATTGCCGTCGTCGTCGCCCCATGCCCGCCGGAAGATATCCGTTCGCCCCAGCGCGGACGGCAGTTGCGGGAACGGCTGTTCCGGCCCCGCCAGCCCGGCCAGAATGCTGCCGCTTTCCGGCACGCCAGCGACCACGTACGAGACACCCGCCAGGTCATCCAGCATCGGGGGGATCCCATCCACGCGAATATCCTGCCCCGGGAAGAAAAACGGCAGGCGCAGCACACCCGGGGCAGCCACCGTCAGCGTTTCACCGGGATGCTCATCCAGCCACACGTGCAGGCCATCGACCACAGTCATGAGTGCAGCGTTACCGCTGCGATAGCGCGCATGGTCATCGGGCAGCGCGCCCGACCACAGATAATCTGATCCTGCGAACGGGTCTGGCACCGCGCTGATGATGCCCGGAACTGCCAGCACAATCCCGGCAGCGGCCCATGTAAATCGTGCCCGTACGCGCTGTGCAAATGAAGGCTGTGTCCAGCGCGCCAGCAGCCACGCGGTCGGCAGAATCATCAGCGGCACAATCGGGAAGGACAGCCTGTAGTGGTAGCTGTAGGAGTAAAACCAGGTCACGAAAAAGGGCAGTGCCAGCCCTGCGGACCAGCCCAGTTTCACGGCGGCTTCACGCATATCAGGCGTCCATGCAGCGCGCGCATGGCGCACGAGTGCAAGCAGCGTCAGCGTCAGTCCAGCCACCAGCAGCGCCCAGTCCGGCAGGTCCAGGCGGCGCGGCGAAACGATTGAAGGCACTACAGCCAGCGCGATCAGCAGCAGGCCCGGCAGCAGCAGGCGATAGTTCATGCGCACATGGCGCAGCATCAGGCAGGCGTACAGCACATAAGTCACTAGCGCCAGCAGCGGCCATCCCAGTTCAGCGCCACTGCGCGCGGCAATTGACAGCCAGAAGCCGGACGGCAGCACAATCGGGTCTAGCCCCAGCAGCAGGTTGCGGATATACCAGGCACCCCCCAGCGGAGCCGCCACCAGCAGCATCAGGCCGGCCAACCGCAGGCGGGGCCACGCGGCACGCAGATCAAAGCGCCGCACCAGCGCCACTTCAACGGCGCACAGCACCAGCACCCCCCACACAAACGCGCCCATCGTCGGCTTGGTCCACAGGCCAATGCCGAGGAAGACCCCGGCGACACACGCGTCGCGCAGGCCCTGTTCGCGCGACAACCACGCGCTCAGAAAATAGGCCGCGGCCAGTGTAAACAAGCCGGTCAGCACAATTTCCAGGTCCCCTGCACGCGACCATTCGCCTACGTGCGGATAAAGCGCCCAGATCGCCGCCGCATAAATGCCCGTCCGGCGGCCAAACAGCCGACTGGCCAGCGCATACGCAGCCAGAATCGTGCCCGCGTGCAGGAAAATCAGCCCGGCGCGCGCGGCGTGGTCACTGATGGCCCCAAACGCGAGCTGGCCATAGGTGTATTGCAGCGGCAGAAACTGCGGATAGTAGCCAATCGTGTTGGGGATACTGCCTTCCAGCAGGAACAGCTTGCCCAGATAGCCATACACCCACAGCGTGTCGTACGCGGTGAAGGGCCAATAGGCGATGACCACCCAGCGCACGATCAGCGACGCCACGACCAGGCCGACCAGCAGCCGCTCGTCCACGCCCCAGCCCGGGGACGTGCGCGCCTGTACGCGACCACGGCGCATCCACACAATGACGAAACACACGGCTGCCAGCGCCATCACACCCCCGCTGACCAGCCCCGGAGAGGCCAGCAGCGGCTGACCAGTGAGCGCGCCCAGCACGCCCAGCACGAACATCCACGTCGTCAGCAGGCCGGCGCCCGCAAAAATCGCGACGGCAGCCACGCTTCCCCAGTCACGCCAGTCGCGCCGGGGCAGCAGCGCCCAGGCAGCAACGCCGCCCAGCAAGGCGTAAATGGCAATAAACGCGGGCGTCGCGGCGAGTGTTTCTGCAATCCAGTAGTCCATACCGTTATGCGGTCATCCTTGGCAGCATCGGCTAATACACAACTTCAGACTGTGGCCGGAAGGCAAGAATCCGCCCGCTGCCCAGCGCGATAAACGCCCATCCCCGGTCATCAACGATGATATCCAGCGGGCGCAGCGGATACAGGCCAACGCCGCGCCAGTTCAGTTCATTGGTCGGCAATGCTTCATAGCGCGGATCGCCGGGCAGATTAGGCGATGGCGACAGCGTGCGCAGCAGGCCAGTCTCCAGATCAAGGGCGGCGAGCTGATAGCCAGCCACGTCCAGCCCCATGTCGATACCGCCCAGTGTGAGCAGCAGATTCCCCGTCAGCGCAGGCATGTCGGCGCCATCATAGCCAGCTAAGCCCGTCGGACGCGTCCCGTAGGGCAGCGTGTAGACCGGCCCGATGCTGCCTTCGCACGACGAACCGGCCGCACATTCGGGAAACCCATAAAACCCGCCGGGCTGAATCTGGTTCAGTTCGTCCGCGCCCAATGCCGACGGATCAGCCGCATTTTGCGCCGCGGGCGCAGTGTCTACCGCATACAGCTCACCGCGCCAGAACGCCAGCTCAGTCGGGCGATACAGGCCGTTTGCTACGAGAACCGGCTCTCCACCCTCCAGCGCATAGCTGAGGATGACGCCGCCAGTATCCAGGCCGGTCTCGCAGGACGGGCAGGCAGCATTCACGCCAATATAGAGGCGTGCTTCCGGCTCTCCGGCCAGCCTGCCAATTGCCATACCGCCCGCGTGGACTGCGTCGCCGGGCACATCGGGCACGATCACGGACAATCCATCGTCAGTATGGCGGCTAATCGTATCTCCGCCATAGATGTAGAGCGCATCGTCCCACCACGCCAGCGCCATCGGGCGCACCAGCCCGGACAGCCAGGCATCCGGCGACTCAGGCAGCCCGTCGCCATCCTCGTCGGTGAAGCGCACGACCTCGCCGGTCAAGGGAGAGGCCGCATAGAGCACGTGATCCGGCGACATCGCCAGCGAGGTAAACGCGCCTGCGTCCAGTTCCGGCGGCCAGGCCACCTGCTCCATGCACGGCACGTCAGCCGACAGCCACGGCTCCGTCAGGCTGGTCGGGCGCCAGAAGCAGGGCAGTTCCGGGCGTTCCTGCGCGCCAGCCGGAAACATCAGCCCCGTCAGCAGCAGCAAGGCGACCACGCCCACAAGTTTTCTCACACCTTACCTCACCCAAACTGGCATACTACACGCTACAATTGTTCTAATAGTGTACCTGTACAGTCGTGCATGTTCGAGGCCCGCTTGCCCTACGACACATGCGCGCTGGCGTAATCTCCCTGAGGAGCATTGTGTGGATCAACTGCTGGTGACGACCGATTGGCTGCAAGAACACCTTGCCGACGACAACCTGCGCATCGTGGATATTCGCGGGCACGTTATCGCGGCCAGCGAGCCCCTGCCCCACTATTTCAGCCATCGTGCCGACTATATCCAGTCGCATATTCCCGGCGCAGTATTCGTCGACTGGGTGCATGAAATCACCGACCCGGCCGACCCGCGCCACGCGCAGATCGCGCCGCCGGAGCGCTATGCAGCGGTGATGTCACGGCTGGGCATCGGCCCGGATACGCACGTCATCGCCTATGACGACGCCGATTCGATGTTTGCAGCGCGTCTGTGGTGGTCGCTCAACTACTATGGCCATACGCGCGTCTCGGTGCTGGACGGCGGCTGGAAGAAATGGACCGCCGAAGGCCGACCTGTCACCGACAGCGTGCCGGAGATACTTCCGGCGCCCTTCGTACCGCGCCCCAACCCAGCCATTTACCGCACGGGCGAGCAGGTGGCTCATGCGCTGGGAGACAATCAGGCGCTGATCGATGTGCGCACGCCGGATGAATTTACCGGGCGCTCGTCGCGGGCTGCGCGGCGCGGGCATATTCCCACAGCGGTGAATATCGGGCGCGGGAAACTGGTCGCATCCGATGGCACCATGCCAGACGCAGATACGTTGAAGGTTTTATTCGCCCCGGCCATCAGTCTGGACACTCCGGCGGACGACGTTGTCTTCTACTGCAATGGTGGCGTATCGGCCAGCTATGGCCTGCTGGCCTGGCGCATGGCTGGCAACACCGGCGGCGCCGTGTATGACGGCTCGTGGAAAGACTGGGGCAATGCCGACGATGTCATCAACCGGCCCGTCATCGGCCCCGACGCTCAATCAGACGCTCGCTAGAAAGGAAACACCCGGTGGCAGACGTCGATCCACGCGTCTTTAGCGAAATATTCCCCCTTCGAAGCGAGGCACTTGGCGCGCTGACTGCTTATCGCCTTCTGCTGGAAGAGACATCACCAGGCGGCTCTGCATCACTGGAGCGCCGACTGGGTGGCAAGCTGGCTTACCGGCTGAATGGCCTGCTGGACGGGTCATGGGTGTGGGCAGGCGGGCGCATTTTGACAAACAAGCCGGCCAATCCGTTCAAGCTGGCCGCCGCGCTGGATGATGCGCGCACCGCCAATCCATTGTTCGCGCCGATACATGCGCTGGAAGAAGACTTTGCCTGGGCGCCATCAGCCGAAGTGCTGGCCGATTACGCCGTGCGCGGGCCGATCAATGCGCTGGAAAACACGATCATGGAGGCGCTGCACGCGGCAGGTGTCGCGATTCCCAATGCTCACATCGTGCGCGAATTCAGGGCACGCGGCTGGGTGGTGGATAATCAACCGGCTGTCTCGCTGTCGGTCACCTCGCGCCTGATCGATGACCGCGACCTGGCGGAATATGCCGCGTCACTCGACCGCGTCACCGACCTGGTGGGCTATGGCGTGATCGACATCACGTCCAGCATGCAGGGGGAAATCCTCAAGGTCATCGGCCAGGTGAGTGAACATCGCGACCGCCTGCTGGCCCTGACCCAGCGCGACGAAATGGCGCAGTTAATCGTGGACGCGCCGGACGACACCTGGGTTTTTCGCGTGCTCAGCGGCAGCAACGAATACGATTACGTCGCCAGCGCGCTGTGCCTGATTATCCGGCTGGACGACGCGCACAGGTTCGGCGTGGATCCGGCGCTGGCCGAGCGCGCCCTGCATGTGAAGCTGTCGCAGCGCGCGCAGATGGTCAAGCTGGTGTCGGATATCCTGAAAAGTCACCAGCTCATTGGCGACGCCTTCAGCAGCAGCAACGCGCCGCATCTGTTCGGCAGCGCCGTGCCCTATGACCGCCTGCGCTTCGGCAGCAAGTCGCGCGACGGCGCGCTGGACAAGCTGACGACCCAGTTTGCCGACGCGGGCATGTATGCGTGGCCGGAGGCCGCCGGGGACGGCGAACGTGAGCTGCGCGTCTCGCTCATCAACGCGCTTCCAGAAGACGTGGATGACTTCATTGAGGCGATGCGCCGCATGATGGACAAGCAGTTTGACACCACGCTGGAGATTGTGCGCGAGCGCCGCCTTCGGGTCGCCTCGCAGGCCAATCTGGAAAGCGCCGTGCGCCTGCTCTCACGCGAAAGCAGCGACCTGATGCTGGTGTTTCTGCCCGATGGCGCTGGTGCGGGCGGGGAAGAAGCCGTCAGCGATGTGTTCACCAAAGCCCAGACAATAGGGCGCGGACAGGCGTGCTGCATCGTGCATGCCAGCCAGATGCACCATCCAGAGCTGATGACCGATATCGTCATGGGCCTGTTTGCGCGCGCGGGCGCGGTGCCTTATGTGCTGGAATCGCCGGTTTCCTATGCTGACCGGATAGTTGGATTGTCTGTCGTGCGCAATCAGCGCAAAGACAGCACGGAGATTTCGGCCATTGCGCGCATCTATGAAGCGGACGGCCGCCTGATGGGCCTGAAAATGCACACCGTATCGCTGAAGCCAGACGACGCCCTGCCCGACAGCCTTTTTGACGCTGCCCTGCCTGCCGAATGGTTAGAAGGCAAAGAAATCGTGCTGCACCATGAAGGGCGCATCCCGCGCGACCTGCTGCGTGCGCTGGGAAGCTGGGAAGCCGCCTGCGATGCCACGCTGCACATAGTCGAGGTCAGCACGATGGACGTGCCGCGCATGTATGCTCTGGGGTCGCGCACTATCGAACAGCCCATATGGGGCACGCGCTTCCGCATGAACGAGGAACAGGCGCTGCTGGTCACCGGCACCGCCTATGCTGAAACAGGCCCGATGCCCCTGCTCGTGGTGTCAGAACCGGGATTCTCGATTGAAGACGCTGTGCATTCGGTGATGTCCTTCATGTATTTTCACTACACGACGCTCAATCGTCCGCGCCTGCCTGTCACGCTGCACCACGCGGAAATTATCAGCGCGTCGGTGCTGCGTGGTGTGCTGCCTGCGCTGGAGGATGTCAGCACGCCCTTCTGGTTATAAATTCTATTTTGGCGTCGGTAACAAAAAACCTTACAATGGTGGCATGGATGCAACTGAGAAAGATGGGATGATCCTGGCTCATGAGTGATCTGAATGAACGCCTGAGCGGGCATGTACTCATCACCGATGATATCGAGATGAACCGCGAAGTGCTGGTCAACCGGCTGGAACGGCTGGGGTGTACCTGCGCGACAGCCGCCAACGGCGTGCAGGCACTGGCTTACCTGCGCCAGCACCCGACTGATCTGGTGCTGCTGGATATCATGATGCCGCAGATGGACGGTTTCGAGACGCTGCGCCAGATGAAAGCCGACCCCGCCCTGCGCGACATTCCCGTGATTGTGATTTCGGCGGTCGGCGAGATGACCAGCGTTGCCCGCTGTATTGAGCTGGGCGCGGAAGACTTCCTGCCCAAGCCATTCGACCCGATCGTGCTGAAGGCCCGCGTGCGCGCCTGCCTTGAGCGGAAACGCCTGCGCGACCAGGAACGTGAGTACATCCGCCAGATTGAAGCTGAGAAGCAGCAGGTCAATGACTTTCTCGACTTAATCGTGCCGATTGGCGCAGACCTGGCCGAAGAACATGACTTCTCTCGCCTGCTGCACAAGATTGTGGAAAGTGGTCGGCTGGTCTCCAGCGCAGATGGCGGCATCCTGTACCTGCGCACGGACTATGTCACGCTGGAGCCAATCGTCATCCTGAACGCAATGCTGGGCACAATGGTGACCGCGTCTGACCCAAAACCGGCCCAGTTTGGCGTGCTGAATCTGAGTTCGCACATGGACTGGCCGGTCGTGGATGCCTTCAATAACCAGCGGATTGTCGCCTGTGCATCTGATGAAACAGGCTGTGAAGACCCGTTTTACCAGGCTGATCAGACCAATAACCAGCGCACACTGACCCAGATTTGCCTGCCGCTGCGTGACCACGAACGCAAGCCGATTGGCGTGATGCAGTACACCAATGCACGCAGCGCAGACGGAGTCATTACCCCATTTGGGGCACATACCACCCGTCTGCTGGAGGCGCTCGGAAGATTTGCAGCGGCCGCCCTGCTGGGCTATATCCGCACGGAAGCCAGCATGCAGATGAGCCGCCCCAGCCGGGTCGAGGTGCATATCGACCAGAATGCGCGTGAAGCGCAGGTCGCGCAGATTGCCGAAAGTGAGTATTTTCAGCGTCTGCACGCCAACATTCGCCGCCTGCGTGACCGGGTCACCCCATCCGCAGTTTCCGGGCCACAAGGGTAATCGTCGATGCAGTCACGATTCAGAGGGGCTTTCTTATGAGTAACGCATCAAGCCTGCTCGATCTGATAGATTTGCCGCCGTTGCCACAGCGCATCGTCCGCATTTTGCTGCGAAAACAGCCGCAAAGCATCGATGCCATCCTCGCAGAACTGAAATCTTCGGATACATCGGGCGAACTGACGCGCGATATCGTCAGGGCAGCCATCAAATCGCTGGTGGAGCGCGATATCCTGTACCGAGTGCCGCATCTGCCCTTCTCGTATGAAGTGCGTATGCCACAGACTGCGGCTAAAGACAAAGGCAGCGAGCTGTGGGATAAGGCAGGCATCGCCCCTGAACAGGAACAGGCCGACAGGCAGGGAAGCACTACCGAATCACCAGCATCAGAGGCCACCCCGCGCAGCAATGGACGCCGCACCCTGCCCGACGCGATCTGGAATCGCCTGGAAGACAAAGGCGCTGCGGACAAAGACGGGACTTCACCAGACGGCAAGCCGCGAACCGGCCGCCTGCGCGACAATCTGTTTGATGCCCTGGAATGACCCTCTCCGGATGCCCCACGACAGGCATTTGCAGCGAAAGTCTCAATGGTTTGCGGTATTAGCATGCACGTTTGCTATTCCAGTACAAGACGGGTAATGTTATCCTATAATCAGCGGTGCATTGAGCAGAGGAGCAACCGATGTCCAAGATTATTTCGATACACTCATTTCGCGGCGGCACGGGCAAAAGCAACACGACCGCCAACCTGTCTGCTCTGTTCGCGAGCATGGGCAAGCGCGTGGGTGTGATCGACACGGACATTCAGTCGCCAGGCATTCACGTGCTGTATGGCCTGGAAGAAGAAGATATCAAGTATTCCCTGAACGACTATCTGTGGGGAAAATGCGAGATCGAAAAAGCAGCGATTGACGTCACCAACGCGGTTCGCAAGACGACCACGACTGTCATCCCGCCAGGCGGCCAGATTTACCTGATTCCCTCCAGCATCAAGGTGGGCGAAATCGCCCGCGTGCTTCGCGAAGGCTATGATGTCGGTCTGCTCAACGACGGCTTTCAGAACCTGGTCAGTGGCCTCGATCTGGACATCCTGCTGATCGATACGCACCCAGGTCTGAATGAAGAGACGCTGCTCTCGATCGCCATTTCGGACGCGCTGGCGATCATCATGCGCCCGGATCAGCAGGACTATCAGGGGACGGGTGTCACGGTGGAAGTGGCGCGCAAGCTGGACGTGCCGCGCATGGTGCTGATCGTCAACAAGACCCCGCCGACTTTCAATTTTGAGGAAGTGCGTGCCAGCGTGCAGGCGACCTATAACTGCGAAGTGGGCGCGGTGCTGCCGCACTCCGATGAGATGATGACACTGGCCAGCGCGGGCGTGTTCGTGCTGCGCTTCCCTGATCACCCGATCACCCAGGCCCTGCGCCGCGTGGCCCTGCGCCTGATTGAATAGCATCACCAGTTCCACACAATGATCTGATTGAGAGACGGGCACACACCCGTCTCTTTTTTTGCGTCTGTACCACAAAACAGAAGAGACACCCCGGTTATCGGGATGCCTCTTCTGTTGTTCCATCGCCTGCCCCTGCTGGCTCGCGCCGCAAGTGCGTCGATGTTGAAAATACAGTTGCGTCTCGCTGAGAGGGAGCAGCTTGCGCTGCGCCCTCCCTGCCTCACGCCTTAACGGTTGCGCGGATTCGCGTCATCCTCACCGAAGATGCGGGACGACAGTTCCACACTCGGCACGCTCTGCGGCTGACGATCATCGTTCGGGTCGAACGTCATCTGATTCGTCTCCGCCTTCACGTTCAGCGACGGGCCATCGATCGGCAGCGCGTTCACGTTGTACACGTTGTTGTCCGCGCTCACGTCCTGATCTTCTGTCGCATCCGACGTCCACACCACCTGCGTGCTGTCGCAGATCCAGGTTGGCGCGTAGTCGTCCGTCGTGTTGTCTGTCAGCTGGCGCGTGCGCCCGCTGCCTTCGTCCGTCAGCTCGTAGATGTACACATCGCGGTCGCCATCCAGATCGCTGTTGTACGCGACCAGGGTGTTGTCCGGGCTGAACACGTGGTTGCGCGCATCGCCTGTCGGGTCAGACACCTGCTGGACTCCCGTGCCGTCCGCGTTCATCACGTAGACGACGCTCGTCTCGCCCTGGCGGCGGAACGCGATGCGCTCGCCGTCATTGCTGAACATCGGATCCCAGTCGTTGCCCGTACCGTCGCTCAGGCGCGTTTCCTCGCCCGTCGCCACGTCAATCGTGTACACCTGCCACAGACCACCGTCACGATTGCTCATGAAGATGACCTTCGTCCCGTCAGGCGACCACGACGGCGTCACATCGAAGCCCGCGTTGTTCGTCAGCTGCGTCTCCGCACCGGTCAGCACATCGACCAGGTACAGGTTCCAGTTGCCGTCGCGCGTCGATGTAAACACAATCTGGTTGCCCAGCGGTGACCATGCCGGCGACATGTCGAACGACGAGGTGTTGTACGTCACGCGGCGCTGTTCGCTGCCATCGGTACGTCCCACATAGATCTCCCAGTTCAGCCCGCCATCGCGGTTGCTGACAAAGGCGATCCACTCATCATCCGGCGAACGCGACGGATTCATGTCCACCACAAACGGTCCAAACTGGCTGGACTGCGTCAGGTTTTCTTCGGCTTCCGGCGCATCGGGCAGTTCGCCCAGGCGGAAGATTTCCAGGTCACCGGTCTGATCCGTGTGGTACACCAGCCAGTCAGGGCACTGACCTGCCGGTCCCACTTCGATCGGCGTCCACGTCGGGCGCGGCTGCTGGGGCTCAACGCAGCCATTCAGCGCGTTGATGTCCACCGTCGTGCCATCCGTCGGGATTCCGCCCGGCGGGACGTACACGCATTCTGGCGGCACTTCCTGGCAGACCACGGAGACCGTGGCCGAGCCATCTTCCGTAAAGAGCGTGTAGGTGCCGTCCGGCTGCTCGCCCAGGCTGACCTGTTCGGTCGCACCGCTGTTCAGCGGGCCCACCGAGCCATTGACCTGTTCGCCACTCGGCGTGAACACCACGTAGTTGATCGGGCCGCTTGCCTGCCCGCCCGTGTTGGTGATGTTGTACACCAGGTTGCCAGCAGCATCGCAAACGCCATTCGCCGTATAGCTGGGCGGCGTGGAGGGTGTCGGCGTGGCCGTTGCCGCTTCGTCGCAGGGCACGCTGGCCGTCACCGCACCGTCTTCCGTGAAGAAGGAGTAGGTGCCGGGGGCAGCGCCACCGTATGCGAAGTCTGCCGTCTGGCCGGAAGCCAGGGCAGGCACCGTGCCATCCGCGAACTGGCCGTTGGGGCCAAGGATGATGAATGCCACTGGCACGGACGTCGCCACACCGTTGTTGGTCACCGAGAACTGCAGGTTGCCAGGGCGCGTGCAGATACCAACCGCGACCAGCGAAGGCGGCTCAACGCAGGTGACGGTCGTGGTGTACTGCTGTTCAGCAGCCTCCACAGTCACCACCGCGGTGTAGTCACCCGGCTCGACGCTGCCGAAATTCACGGTTTCCGTCGCACCATTCGCCAGCGGGCCAAACGGCTGCGACTGGCTGAACCCGTTCGGGCCTGTCACCACTACCTCAGACACTTCGATCAGGTCACCACCGTTGTTGAAGACGCTGAACGTGAGTTCACGCTCCAGCTCGGTGCACAGGCCGTTCAGGTTGAAACCTGGCAGCGGCGTGCTGGTGGGTGTGCTGGTCGGGGTGTTGGTCGGCGTCGGCGTGGCCGTCGGTTCCAGACAGACGACCGTCGTCGAGTATTCCGTCTCACCGCTGCCGTAGACAATGCTGGCCGTGTATGAGCCGGGCTCAACATCGCCCACATTCACCGTCTGCGCTGCACCGCTGTTCAGCGGGCCCACAGAGCCTGAGAACGTGAAGCCATCCGGGCCAGTCACCTCAAGGGTGGTGGTTTCCAGCAGGCTCCCGCCGTCGTTGGTCACCGTGAACGACAGCAGACTCGTGTCCTCGGCGCACTGACCACTTATATCAAACGTGGGTTCAGGCGTCGAAGTAAACGTCGGCGTGAACGTCGGCGTATTGGTCGCGGTATTCGTCGGCGTGTTGGTCGGCGTATTCGTCGGCGTATTGGTCGGCGTGTTCGTCGGCGTGTTGGTCGGCGTGTTCGTCGGCGTATTCGTCGGCGTATTCGTCGGCGTATTCGTCGGCGTGTTCGAGGGTGTCCACGTATTGGTCGGCGTATTTGACGGCGTCCACGTGTTCGTCGGCGTATTCGTCGGCGTGTTGGTCGGCGTGTTCGTCGGCGTGTACGTATTCGTAAACTCCGGCGTGAACGTCGGCGTATTCGTCGGCGTGTTCGTCGCCGTCGGCGTGAACGTCAGCGTATCGAGGCGCGGCGTGCAGCCGGCCAGATAGCTGAAGCTCTGCGAACGACCACCAGGCACGATGTAGCTGCCGAAGACGCGCGCATTCGCGGCAATCTCAAGCTGGAGCGACTGGCCGGCACCGAGCTGGAACGAGAACGGGCCCTGGATGGGCTGTCCCTGTTCGTCGATGCTGTAGCTGCCAGCGTTTGCCATCGCACCACCCACGTTGATCAGCGAGAACAGCGCGCGGATCGGCGACACGTCAAACAGGCACTCTACCGCGTACTGAATATTCGGCGGCGTCGGAGTGGCCGTGTTGGTCGGCGTATTCGTGCGCGTTGCTGTCGCGGTACGTGTGGCCGTCGGCGTGTTCGTCGGCGTGCGCGTCGGTGTATTTGACGGCGTGAACGTCTGCGTCGGCGTGTTGGTGTTCGTCGGCGTATTCGACGGCGTGAACGTGCTCGTCGGCGTCGGCGTATTGCTCGGCGTAAACGTGTTCGTCGGCGTGAACGTATTCGACGGCGTGAACGTCGGCGTGCGCGTGCGCGTTGCGGTACGCGTGTTCGTCGGCGTGCGCGTGCTGGTCAGTGACGGCGTCAGCGTCTGCGTCGGCGTATTGCTCGGCGTGAACGTGTTCGTCGGCGTCGGCGTGTTCGACGGCGTAAACGTGCCCGAAGGGGTGTACGTCTGCGACGGCGTAAACGTGTTCGTCGGCGTGTTCGTCGGCGTGCGTGTGTTCGTCGCCGTCCGCGTATTTGACGGCGTGCGCGTCGGCGTGCGCGTCGGCGTGTTCGAAGCCGTGAACGTCAGCGAAGGCGTCAACGTGTTCGTCGGCGTGAAGGTGCTCGACGGCGTAAACGTGTTCGTTGGCGTATTGCTCGGCGTGAACGTATTCGTCGGCGTCGGCGTGTTGCTCGACGTGCGTGACGGCGTGATCGTCGGTGTGTTCGACGGCGTGCGTGTTGACGTACGCGTCGCGGTATTCGACGGCGTCAGCGTGAACGTACGGGTCGCAGTGTTCGTGGCCGTATTCGACGGCGTGAAGGTCGCAGTCGGCTCGAGGCACGTCTGGAAACCAGACACCTGCGAGTCAAACTGGCCAGCCGGCGTATTCGAGAACACGCGGTACTGAATGAAGATACCCGAGTTGCCCACGGCGCTCAGCACGAACGTCTGTGACTGGCCTGCGCCCAGATTAATTGTCGAAGTCGAAGGCACACCACCGTTGGTCACGGTGAGGCTGCCCGCCTCGAACATCGCAGCACCATTATTCGTCACAGTGAACGTGACCGAGTTGGCGTCTGGCGTAAAGCAGACACCACCGACCACGAGGCGAGGACCAGGCGTACCCGTAACACCAGCAACAGGTGTATTTGTCGGAGTGTTGGTCGGGCCGGTTTGAACAACCGGACTTAACGACTCATCCGTCGTTTCAGGAGTAGCCTGGACAGGACGCCCGGGGGTCTCCGTTGCGGTGTTGGTGGGTGCCGTGGTTGCCGCTACTGTATTCTCAACAGTCGAAGTTGCACTTGCGACCTGTTCAGCAGTCGGCGGCGTGGTTTCCGTTGGAGGCACTGACGTTTCCGTTGCGGGAACAGCCGTAGCCGTTGGCGGCACTGGTGTTTCAGTTGGCGGGACAGTCGTGGCCGTTGGCGGCACGTCTGTTGCAGTCGGAGGAACTGATGTCGCTGTCGGCGGCACCGGCGTGGCCGTCGGCGGTTCCGGGGTAGGAACGCAGCCATTCGGCGCACTGCCAGATTCGGTCGGGCAGCTATCGACATCATCGCGTACGCCGTCGCCGTCTTCGTCGTGGTTGCAGGGGTCGCCTACACCATCATGGAAGCCGTCATTCGGGCACACGTCCTGAGCGTCGGGGGTACCATCACCATCTGAGTCCGGCGGCGGGGGTTCCGCAGTCGGTGGTTCAGGGGTGGCCGTAGGCACTTCGACGACCTGCTCACCTTCAACACCAGAGCCAGACAGGCTGCCACCTGAGATGGCATTAGACAAAATGATCGCGCCAACGACCAGCACCACAAGCGTGATACCAGCGATGACGACGACCTGCCTGTTAAGCCCATTTTTTTGCATATACTCAAACTCCTAACGATTGAAACCAGTACGGTCGATGCATAACCTGTCGCATCATTCCATAGGCTACCGACTCCTCTCCCCCATGTCCCCTGTCAGCGCGTGGCATGCCAGCCGCTGCCAGAAAAGACTCCGACTCATTGGATCGTCATGTGTCGCCCACTCAGACGGCAGATTCACCAGCTGTGTGGACGGAATCTCCATATAAAGCTCAACGCTGTAGCCATCAAAGTTGTACGGGTTTTCATCCAGCCCCACGCACGACACGATGTCTCCAGCCGCCGTATCCGTCAGCAGCGCATCCGGCAGCGCAAACGACGGCTCAGCATCTGCATCGGGCAGACGTCCGGTCAGTGCCGCAAAAGCACGGTCTGATAACTGATTGATATCGGCTTCCACTTCGCGGAATGTTTCAGGAAAGGTGGTCGTCGTGGCCAGGCGACCCGCATTGGCGAATGCCGAAAGGATGGCCTCTTCATCATCGGGATAGACCGAAAGCAGCCACTGCTGCGCCTGCTCGTTATCCACGATCAGGTAAGCTGGCTCTGCATCAATGCCCATGGCCGTGCCAGACAAGGCGCGTTGAATATCCGGGCTGGTCAGCAGCACAAGTGCAACCACCAATCCCAGGACACCACCAAACGCCAAAAAGGCAATGTCGCGCCTCTTCATTGCGATTACCCCTTCCCTCTGCTATACAGTTAAACACATTACAGCTATTCTGTCGTCTTATTCGACCAGATTGGTTCGATAATCCTCAAAAAATTTACCATATTCACACAATTTCGAGGAAATCAGTCACCCTGGTCCAGTTCCATGCGCGGGCGCGCACTGGCGGAACGGAAGTCTTTCTGGCGGCGCTGCATCGATCGCACGACCTCGACAAACGCCGTAATCAGGCCCTGAATCTCGTCGTCGGCGGCAGAGGCAGTCATTTCAGACAGCGCACGCTCATAATCGTTGTTAATCAGCAGTTCCACAGCACCGTTCAGACGGCGCAGATAATCAGTGGTATAGCGCACGCGCTCGCTCAGGCCGCGCATCAGCTCCACGCCGAAAATCGGGCGTTCGTTCACCAGGCGCAGAAAGTCCGCCTTGCTCAGCACCCAGGCGTCGCACGGATCATCCACGCGGGCCGAGGCGCTGCGTTCCTTGTCGTCCAGCAGCGCAAACTCGCCCACCACCTGGCCGGCGCCATAATGCCGAAACACAATATCCGAGCCATTATCCCCGCTCAGAAAGATGGCAACACGGCCGCTGCGCACCAGATACATACTATCGCCCGGGTCGCCACGCCGAAAGAGCACATGCCCTGCCGGGTAATGCCGTTCCTGCAAGACTTTTATCAGGTCCTCCAGTGCTTGAGGAGAGACGGACCTGAACAGGGCGAATTTTTGCAGTTCCTCAACCTGTGCATGCGCTATGGCTGTCGTCATCGTATTTTGCCTCACTTGCCCGTATCAGCGACTGGTGCGCTGGCCTGCAAGGTGGATGCCAGCCGTGCAAATGTATCCGCCAGTGTACTGCCTACCCCGAACGACAGTTCCGAATCCACTTCCGCATCCGCATCCGCGATGGGCATAGCGGCGACCATCTCCGCAGTTGTCACAGCGGTGGCGCGTGGGGCCGCTGGCGCTGGCGTTATTGCGGCGAAGTCGCCCACGGCGAGACTATGAAGCGAATTCACGGTGGTTTCCACCGTGGCTGTCGTAAAACGCGCCTTTTCGCCCAGTACGCGCAGAATCGGCAGAATCACCTGCGGGCGGCTTTGCACGAAGCGGCGGAAATTGTCGCGTTTCAGGATCAGCGCGACCAGCGGGGACTCTGTGCCAGCGCGGGCACGTGCTGACCTGGGCAGGCCGTCCAGCACCGCAAAGTCGCCCACCACCTGCCCGGCCACGAACTTGCGGAGGAATTTCTGTTCGCCATTTTCCACCGAGAAAATGTCGATGCTGCCGGATTCGACCAGGTACATCGCATCACCATCATCGCCCTGGTCAAACAGGATTTTGCCGGGATCAATCGTCTCGATTTCAATCGAGCGGCCCAGGTTTTCCAGATTGACCACGTCCACACCGCTGAAAATCTCGACGCGCTGCAGGCGCTCGGCCCGCGCGACCAGCTGTTCCGGCGTGAACTCGGCGGCCAGGCCAGACTGGAACATGAACAGGTCGAACGTGTTCAGCAAGGTCGGATCGTCTTTGGCCAGGCTGTCGTGTAACCACTTCGACATATCCGGGTCATTCGACGGAAAGGCCTTATCCAGAAATGACGCCACGCCGGTGTTCAGCGACTGGCGGATCGACTGGAATTCGGTTTCCAGCGTCTCGATCTCATCCTCCCACGCCTTGCGCAGGCGGGCAGACACGTTCCCCATCGCCAGATTGTTCTTCAGGATGCCGATATTCGCCTGCGTCACCAGCAACCGACGCACCTGATCCAGATACTCGTCGCCCAGCTCTTTCACCAGCGATTCCATCAGGCCGGTCGAGCCTTCGCCCAGCCGCTGGATCGCCATCACCTCGCCGCGCGAAACGCCAGATTGCTCGTTCAGGAGGGCATCGCCCATGCGCTGTTTTTCCAGCCGGATATTCTGCTGCACCTGCACGCCGATAAAGGCAGCACCACCCAGCCCCAGGCCAATCGCCACCAGCAGCAGCACCGTGCCGGTCAGCGTGTTCACCACATTGTTGAACACGATATGCACGATCATGGCCACCAGAATGCCCACAATCGCGGTGACAGGCAGGCGGCTGCTGGAACGGCGCAGCATGCCCAGCGATATGCCGACGATGGCCGTGGCCACGCCATGCATCATCGAGGTACTCAGCGCGCGCGTGGCCGCCAGCGTCAGCGCCACACCAGGATTATTGGACAGGTAGAAGATGTTCTCGATGATAGCGAAGCCGAATCCGGCCGCCAGACCATACACGGCCCCGTCCACCAGATAGCGAAAGCTGGGGCGCGTAATCAGCCACAATAAGAACAGCCCTTTGAGGACTTCTTCCACAATGGGCGCAGACACCCGCCGGATGATGTCCAGCGCATCTGCTGTGCTCAGGTCTGCGCCGCTGATCAGCACATTGCGCACAGCCGTGTTGATCACATAGGCCAGGCCAAAGGCGACGATGCCCCACACCAGATTTGCCAGCAGACTACTGCGTTTGGCGGTCTGGAAAGTGTCAAACGTGTTGATGAGGTAGAGGGCAAACAGCGGCACAGCCAGAGAAATACCGACGCCGATGAGGATGCTGATGGACATACGTCTATGATCCGTCTCGCGATGGTGGAGAATGATGATTAGCAGTTAATTATTATGGAAACGACGCGATGTGCAAGCAAATTGGCATTTTGCAGCCGCATACACGCGGAAACATCGCTATTTTCGGCGGCGCACGACCCAGTACAGACCGGCTCCCACAGCACCCAGCAGCAGCAACGCAAACAGAACCGTACCCGGCTCAGTCGTACTGCCATCGCCTGCCCCTACCGCCGTGCCAGCCAGGTTAATCGGGGTCCCCTGGGTCACAGACGAGAGCACGACCACAGCCACCAGGACGAACGCGGCGGCGGCAGCCAGCATCGGCAGCGGGAAACGCGTCACCGGACGGCGGTGTTTTTGCAGCGCGTCGAACTCAGTCGTCAGAGCAGCCCGCAGGCGTGTATCCAGCGCAGGCGGCGGCCCAGCCTGTTTGCCGGCCACGCGCGACACAGCGCGCACCACATCCGCCAGGCCTTCCTCGTCGTCTTCGGCGGACACCGACTGGTCGTTCAGCACAGCATCCGTCAGGCGCGCCAGCTTTTCATCGAGATTGCGATCGTTGTCCATCATTTAACCTTCACCCATGTGATCGCGTACGGCCTGAATTGCGCGACGATACAGAGACTTTACGGCTTCCAGGCTTTGTCCCCTCTGCTCGGCGATCTCGGCAAAAGTCAGGCCATCAGAAAAGCGCATCAGGATGATTTCCTGATAATGCTCGGGAATGGCATTCAGCGCGCGCTGAATAACCATCCGCTGATCCGCAGCATCCACCTGCGCGCCACCTGCCACATCTTCCAGCTCGTCATCCAGCTCCACATTCTGCGTACGATCGGTGCGGCTGCGCCGACGATAGAAATCAGCGATCTGCCGGTTGACGATCGTGTACAACCATGTATTGAAGCGCGAGCGATGCTCATACCCTTCCAGCGAACGCACGACTGCCAGAAATACTTCCTGCGTCACATCATCCACGTCCTGTGGCGGGATCTTGCTCCTCACACGATTGTATACGCGCTGCAAATAGCGGTTGTAGAGCGCGAAAAAGGCCTCGCGGTCGCCCACTTGCGCCTTCCTTGCCAGGTGTTCATCGCTGGCGTTCAGAAACATCCATATCGTCCTTACGCAGTATGTGTCGCGCTGGCTGGGCAAAAAGTGCCGTTTATGCTGAAAATATACTCTTTAAGGGACCCGATTGCGACAGCTACAGGCCAGATGCGGACTTATCGAGTGTCTGAAGGCGCGCATTCAGGGTGTGGTCATCGGGCATCAGCGAGACTGCATAGCGGATGATATCGTGCGCCATCGCCAGCTTCCCACCGGCTTCCGCCTCATCGGCCACCTGCTGAAGCAGTTCAATCGCGCGTGGCAGCAGCCCGCACTTGGACAGGTGATACCCGGCAGCCACGGCCATCCCGGCCGACTCCTGCGCGCGCTGGCGATAATATTCGGCGGCGGTGCGGTGCAGCTTGGCCCGCTGGGCGCGTGACAACGTGCCATAAATCACCGAGCCTGTCATGCCATGACGAAACTCGTACTGGTCTGACCCGTCCGATTCGATAATCTGCGACTGGATCAGCTCATCCATCAGCCGCGCGAACTGGTCAGCATCGGTGTACTCCCCGATCGTCTCCAGAGCGTGACGTGTAATCTCAAACCCGAGCACGGCGGCAACTCGCACCAGTGACTGCGCATCCGGGCTAAGCCGGTCCACGCGGCTGACGACCATCTGGCGCACATCGTCCGGCAAGGCGTCCACATCGGCGCCGGGCGTCAGCTCTGCCACGCCGCTGCTCATCTCGATGAACTGATTGTCCTGCAGGGTACGAATCAAGGACTCGATATACAGCGGGCGGCCACTGGTGCGCTGCCATAACAGCGTGCGCAGGCGGGGGCCCAGGTCAGAGGCATGCAGATTCGCCATCGCCACGCGCAGGGTCTCGTCTTCGCCCAGGTCTGGCACCACTTCGGACTTCACATCCAGCGACACGCTCATCGGCTCGTAAGTCATCAGCACGACGAGCTGGCCGCGTGTCATTTCCTTGAGTGCGCGGCGCAGGATATTGACCGAGTCGTCCGTGGCATTCTGCAGGTCATCCAGCACCAGCAGCGTCGGCTGGGCGGCACAGGCCAGCATAACCAGACGCATGATGGCATATTCAAAACTGGTCGCCTTGTCCGCCGAGGCATAAAACCCGCTCTTGCTGGCAGATGTGTCTTCGGCAGCCGATGACTCCAGCGTGCGGCGCATCAGGCCAAACATGCCGCTTTTTTTCATCTCATCCTTGCTCATAGCCTGCACCATCGCGAACATATCGTTCAGCTTCGGTCGTTCCGCGGGCGCGGCAGGTGCCGACGGCGGCGGTGAAGATTTCGTCTCGGCAGGTGTGAAGCCAAACAACAGGTTGCTCAGCGGGCGGCGCACATCGGCAAATTTCGCATCGCTGACAGCCGCCTCAAACTGTCGGCGCGCCTCATCGGGCGGGCCATTCAGGTCAACATCCAGCAGTTGCGCCGCCAGCGTCGCCCACAGCGCCCGACGACTGCGGGCCTGGCAGGTCACCCACGCCACACGGAACTTCGCCGCCCGGGCCATCTCGGCAAACTGGCGCGCAATCCGCGTCTTGCCGATGCCCGCATCGCCCACCAGGGCCAGCGCTTTCACCTTGCCAAATCGGGCCTGTTGCAGCAGCAGGTCCAGCTTGAGCATGAATAATTCATGCCCGATGAAGGGCATTTCGCCCTGCGCTTCCAGCATCCCGGCAGATTCCAGCGTGTCGCTGACCAGATACGTATCAATCGGCGCCTTCTTGCCTTTCAGCGAAATGGGCGCCTGCGCCTCTGCCTTGAAAAAGCTGCTCACCTGCTTGTAGATGCGCGAACTGACCAGAATCTGGCCAAATTTCGCGTAGGCCATCAGGCGGGCGGCCAGGTTCACATCATCACCCATGACGGTGTATTCGCGCCGCTGTTTCCAGCCTGCCTCGCCGGAGAACGTCTCGCCCACCGTGATGCCGATGCGCTGCTCCACGTAAACCGGTCGGCGCAATTCAGCGGGAAGTTCCTCATGCACGCGCAGATTAAACTGTTCCAGGGCGTGATTCATCTCCAGCGCGGCAGACACCGCGCGATACGGGTCGTCCGTATGCTGAATCGGCGCACCGTAGGTCGTCAGCAGCTTGAAGCCCAGCTTATACGGGTCCGTGCGCGTCAGGGTGCCGCCATACTGGCTGGTGACGCGCTGCACCAGGCTGTAATAGCGATCGAGCAGATTGGTGATGCGCTGTAGCTGGTCTTCACCCCAATCGTGCAGCAGCTCGGCAAAGCCGGTGGCGTGGATGAACATCGTCACGGTATACCGATTTTCACGCGGCAGATGCAGGTCTTCGCTGTGAATCAGCCCGCCCAGCACGCTCGGTGGCACAAACAGCGAGACCCGGCGCACTTTGTCGATCTGTTTTTGCAGGCTCTCATGCAGATTTTCCTGCTCCAGATCGAGCAGGCCAGCGGCAACGCCCTGACGACGGCGCACCTGCAACAGCGTGGTCTCAAAATCGTCCAGGTCCTGCACATCGTCGATGACCTGGAAATAGCCTTCATCCAGTGGCTTGAAGCGAAAGCGGTCACGGAAAGCATCTGCGATGTCCGGCGGCACAATCACTTCATCACGCTCGCCCACGCCCTCGGCGTCCATCGCTTCGCCGGGCAGCGTGCCCTGGATAATATGGTCGCGCTGCGTCATCGTGCCCACCAGCGCCTCAAACAGACGCCCTTTCGCGATGCCGATCGACATTGTCAGCGAAGACTGGTGGTCATCGCCCAGCAGTGCCGTGAGCTGTTCGTGGCGAATCGGCTGAAACTTCTCGCGCATGGCGCGCTGCATGCGCAGGCCAGAGCGAATCGCCTGCAGCGCCGGCGTCATATTCTCAGGATTGCGCCCCTGCGGAAAGAAGGCCAGCAGCGCATCGCCAGCGAATTTCAGCAGCGTCCCTTCAGACTTCGCCAGAATTTCCAGCATGATTTCGAAGTACTGGTTGATGACGGCGGTCAGCACTTCAGTGCCGACAGCCCCGCTGCGCTGCTGTAATTTTTCGCTCAGCGCGGTGAAGCCGCTGACATCGGCAAACATGAAGATGCCGGCGCGCAGCATGCCCACATCACGCGTGGCTGCCTCGGCAGACTCGCCAAACAGCGTGCGGTCCTCGGCGATATACGACGGCAGGAAAGAAACGACGGCGCGCTCCAGGCTGTTCAGGTGCTGAAGGGCGGCGCGCAGGCTTTCGGGGGTATCGAGGGATTCAAGCAGTTGGGCGGGCAAAAACCGCTGCAGGTCTGTTTCGAGCTGTGTGAGAGTTTCAGTCATGAGGATTTGTCGGGGCTGCCACTATGTCAGGCGGTCTTTAGGAACCCGATCGGAAAGCACGCTCCACAGACCGAAGCCTGCATTGCTGCCGCGCTTGTGGCGCAGATTGACCCGATAGCGTTCATTGGGTGTTTCACCCATCATGATCAGCAGGCCCATATGGACGAGCTGGTTCAGTGTGCCATCCACATCAGCCACCCGGCCCACCCACTTGTCGATCAGGAACGCCCGCGCCACGCCATCCTGCTGGCCAGCCTGGTCGCGCAGCATGGCCAGCATAATCTGGCGCTGATCAGCAGGAAGCTCGGCCAGCTCCAGCGGCGTGATGCCTTTCGAATCGTCGTCGTTGAGCTCGCGGTTGATGTGGTCGAATAGGCTGGGCATAGTAAAGCGACCTTTTAGTTAATAAAACTCGGGCATTTCGATCGGTTCGCCCTGTGGGCGGCAGATGCCGCACCAGATTGCGTCTGCGACAATCACGGCCTTGGGCGTATTGTTCGCGCCCACGTAAATTGTCAGGATAAACGGCATCTTCGAAGCGTGATCCTTGCAGACAAAGCGCCCGCAAAACCTGCAGCTCGCATTTGCCGGTCGGTCACACGTCCAACATCCACCCGCCATACCCTTAGCCACTTTCGGTACATAACGCCACGTAACACTGATTGTATAGGCAACACCATTTTACAGGCAATAAGGTGCCGCAGAACCCTTTACGTTTTTCCCGTAAGGCGATCTGCGAGTGCCTCTATCGTCCGCGTAAATGCATGATTCGGATAAACCGCGCTGAACACGTGGCGGCTTCCATTTTCGGCCACGTCTTCCGACAGGTACAGCACCCCTGCCACCGGCACGGTGAATTCCTTCTCAAGCTGGGCGCTCAGCTCATCCTTCGACACGCGCGACGGCACTTTGTTGGCCACCAGCACCATGCCCGGCACATCCAGCTTGCGCGCGATATCGACCGTCACCGCCGTGCCCTGGTAATCCTGCTCGTCCGGGCGCAGAATCACGCACAGCGAATCACTCACTGCGATCGACATCAGCGTTTCCTCGTTCAGCCCCGGATGCGTGTCGATAATCAGCACATCCAGCGCCAGGGCGTCGATCAGCGTATAAAACCCGTCATTCAGCAGGCCGACATCATAGCCCTCGTGCAGCACCTGCGCAATCTCGCTGGCATGGATGCTGGAGGGAATCAGAAACAGCGGCAGTCCTGCCAGGTATTCATGGCCCGTGCGCGAGCCATCGCCCAGCGGATAGACGGCCTCGCTGATGGGCGCACGCCCCAGCAGATAATCGTTCAGCGCACGGCTGAATGAATCCCCGCGCAGTCCAAAAATCGCATGGACACCAGGTGACTGCACGTCTGTATCGATAATGCCGACACGCCGACCGCGCTGGGCCAGCACATAAGCCAGGTTTGCCGCAATATTCGACTTGCCAGTACCGCCTCGAAACGAATGAATCGAGATAATTGAAGCCATCTAATCCCTGCGCCTTCCCACATTCCCAGTAAAGCCCACGCGACAGTCAGGCTTCCGCGTCTGTAAAATCACTTCCTGACATTATATGCCATACTCCCAATGCTCCCAAACATGACATTCGGGTTAATATATTAAGCATAAACCGCTGGACAGCACCCGCTGTACCGTGTAGCATCAATCCGATTGCGCCAAACTGCACAAACAGGCACACCAACCTATGAAGAACTTCTTCGCTCGCATCACTGCGTTATCGCTTAGATTTAAGTGGATCACGCTTATCTTATCTGCGCTCGTCTCCATCGCGGGCATCGTCGCTATCACGCAGCTGCGCCAGGAACTGATCCCTGCGGTCTCTTTCCCGCAGACCATCATCCTCGCCCAGGCCAGCGGCATGACGAGCGACCAGGTCCTGAGCATCGTCACCGAGCGGCTGGAAGCTGCCATCGATGAAGTGCCGCAGGTGGCCAATCTTGAATCCACCACAACCGGCTCGTTCGGGGCGGTCATCACCGCCCGCAACGACTTCGGCCAGAATCAGGACCGGATTCAGGATGCGATTGTCGCCGCCATCGACACCGTGTGGCTGCCGCTGCGCCGCATCGCGCCAGCCGACGGGGCAGATGTGCAGGCCTTCGCCGATCAGCTTCTGGTTGACCTGCCTGCCGACGTGCTGCTCTATATTGAAGAGCGCGACTCCAACTTCCTGTTCCAGCTGTCGCCGGACGTGTGGAGCAAACTGAGCGACGACACCGTCACGACGCTGCTGGGCTACATGGCGTCCACGCTGCAGGGCGGCACCGCAGACTCGGCGCTGCGCCAGCTGGTAGACCAGGAAATCGTGCCCGCGCTGGAAAATCTGGCCCAGATCGGCACCACCAGCGTCAGCGGTGGCCAGGCCCTGCCCGACGAAAACGGTATGATGCCCGTCTCAGCACCCCCGTCAGATACCGAGCCGCGCAGTGTGATGCTCCAGCTTTCGCCTGAAGTGTGGGCCGTCGTCTCCGCCAAAGTCGGTTACACCGGCCCGCTGGACGATGCCGCCGCTGAGGCCCTTGCGCTGGAAGTCGCCCTGCCTGAAACGGCCCCGGCGCTGCCGGAAAGCTGGCAGGTCGATCACTTCAGCACGGCCAGCGACCTGATCGAAATGCGCTCGCTGACGCGTACCATCGGCGCTGTATTCAATACCTTCGCCACCCAGGGCACCATCACTGGCTCCCTGGGCCAGACCGACGACCTGACGCCCGACACGATCACGCAGATGCTGGCCATCGACCCCACCATGGTCGAATACTTCAAGGCAGAGCATCTGGCGGCCATGTCGGCTGACGTGTTCGCCGCACTGCCCGCCGACTTCATTGCCGGCCTGGATGGCTTCACCCGTGACGAGCTGGCCGCGCGTGCACTGGCCGCCAGCATCACCGGTGAAGACGCCGCGCCCGCGCCGGTCGATCTGCCCGCTGCATGGCGCATTTCGCCGCCATCGCTGATTACCTTCAGCTTCGATGACCTGCCGCTGGCCACCTTCAGCATCGCCGATACCAGCGCAGTCGTCATGGAAACCGCGCCGACTGAGGCACCCGTCAGCGAGTCTGGCACGGACGATGTCGCGCAGAACGAGACGACTGACGCGCAGACGCTGCCGGAAGGCCCCGCCCTGCCGTTCACCTTCGGACTGCTGGGCACCTTCATCGGCGTCGAGCTGAACAGCGCCGATGACCTGGTGCTGGTGCAGCTTCCCGAAAATCTGGCATCCCAGTTTGGCGCATCAGAGCTGAGCGGCGCGCAACTGCTCAATTTCCTGCTGCTGCTCAGCGATCCCTCTGCCCTGCCTGAAGGCGTGGAAGCCCCGCAGATTCCGATCAATCCGGCCGATCTGATCAGCACGATCAGCGCCGACGCCATCAGCTTCATCGCGGAAAATGATCCAACCTTCCTGACTACGATTTCCCCGGATGTCTTCAATGCCTTCAGCGACGATGTGCTCAGCCGTCCCGAGCTGGCCCCCGTGCTGGATGGCGTGTGGAATACGCTGGCCAATCAGCCGCAGTTTGCCGCGCGCCCGCTGCGCACCGCCGCCGACATCATCGCGCTGGGCGATGGCAGCGCATCGAGCGTGCTGAACACCATCAATGCCACCGTGCCGGAAGGCTTCGGCGGCTACGAAGTGCGCCTGTTCGACAGCCTGACGCCGGCCACGCTGCGCTATTTCGCGCTCCAGCAGCCTGACGACTTCTACGCTGAGCTTGATGCTCAGGTGATTGGCAAGCTGTCGCCCACTGCGCTCGCCCTGATCCCCGAAGATGTGACCGCCGGGCTGGATGCGGATGTGCGCGACAGCATCGCCGCCATTATCTCCGGTGAACAGCCCTCAGCCGCAGCGGCCCTGGCCGAGCTGTACACGACCGATGCCCCGCCCGCCGACCCGAACGCCCCCGCGCTGACGGACGACTGGCAGTTCGTGGGCGATTTCATCGGCGTGGAGCTGAACAGCGCGGATGACTTCTTCCGCTTCTTCCCCGATCCAACCAACTTCCTGAACAGCTTCTTCGACACTGCCAACGGGGCGGCCTTTGCGCCCAACCTGTACGGCGGACTGACGCCCGAAGCCGTGACCTACATGATCGGGCGCGACCCGGCGCTGTTTGACGGCGTGCGCATCGAAGGCCTGCAACTGATGACGCCGGAAGCTCTGGCCGCCCTGCCGCAAAGCGTGCAGGATCGCGCGGTCAGCGGCGCGGCACCGTTCTCGCCCAGCAATCCGGTCACGCGCACGGACGGCCAGAACAGCCTGTTCATCACCGTCTATAAGGATGGAGACGCCAATACCGTCGAAGCTTATCACCTGGCCGAAGACGCCGTTGAGGAAGTCCTGGCCGAGTATCCGAATATCGAGCTGGCCGTGTCCTTCGAGCAGGCCAGCTTCATCGAGGAATCGATCAGCGGCGTCGCCCGCGAAGGCGGCCTCGGCGCCGTGTTCGCCGTCGTCGTCATCCTGATCTTCCTCAGCAGCGGCATCTGGTCGTTCAGCCCGCGCCGCATCACGGGCGCGGTTCTGGTCGCGATCTTCCTGGTGGTGCTGGCGCTGCTCGTCACTTCGACAGCAGCCACAACCGGCGGCGACCTGACCGCCGCGTGGGACCAGACTGACGTGCTCTATCGCGCCATGCTGATTCTGGGCATCGGCGCCGGCCTGTTCATCATCCTGTGGCCGCGCAACCTGCCGCGCCCGGCCTGGCGCAGCACGATCGTCACCGGCGTGAGCATCCCGCTCAGCGTGCTGATGGCGATGGCGCTGATGCGCTGGCTGCCGCCCGCCGTCAATGGCGTGCTGGCCCCGGTCGCAGAAGGCAATGCCCTGCTGACCTTCCTCATCCGGCTGTTCCCGGAAAGCCTGACCATCAACATCATGACGCTCAGCGGCCTCACCGTGGCGATTGGCCGCGTGGTAGACGACTCGATCGTGGTGCTGGAAAACATCTTCCGCCAGATTCAGGAAGGCGAAGACAAGCGTACCGCCATCATCGCCGGCGTGCGTGACGTGTCGGTGGCCATTTTCGCCGCGACGGTCATCACCGTGGTCGTGTTCCTGCCGCTTGGCCTGACCGGCGGCATCATCGGCGAGTTCTTCCTGCCGTTCGGTCTGGCGGTCACTTATGCGCTGCTGGCTTCGTTCGTCGTCGCCATCACCGCTGTGCCGGTCGTCGCCTATCTGCTGCTGAGCAAGGAAGAAATGGCCGAAGAGGCCCACGACGGCGCCCTCGAACGCCTGTATCGCCCGGCCCTGAAGTGGGCGCTGGACAAACCAGCGCACAAGCTGATCGTGCTGGTATTCGCCTTCCTGTCGCTGGTGGTTGGCGGGGCGCTGTTTGCCGGTCGTCCCCAAGCCTTCCTGCCCAGCTTCGGCGAGCCGCAGATCAGCGTGGCAGTGAGCATGCCCCCTGGCACCAAAATCACCGAGCTGAACCCGCTGGTGGAGCAGCTTGAAGCCTTCATTGCGGAAGACCTGCCAGCAGGCGAAGTCAGCCGCGTGCAGACGATCGTCGGCAGTGCCGGTTTCAATTTGCAAAGCCTGCTGACGGGCGGCGGCGGCGTCAGTGAAAATATCGCCTCGATCACCATCGCGATTGAAGATCAGGGCCTGCTCGACTCACTGACAGGCGAACTGCGTGCCGCGGCTGAAGACATCTTCGGCGTGGGCAACGTGTCCGTCTCGGCGGCCTCGCTGTCTGAACAGGGATTCGGCGGATTCGCGCTCGTGCTGGCCGGTGAACAGGCGGATCTGGTAGCCGCCAATGACACCGTCGTGGCCACACTGGAAGAAGTGGAAGGCCTGTCTAACGTGCGCAGTAATCTGGCCGGCTTCGGCGGTGCGGCCGGGGACGACGCACCCCCGACCTATATCCGCATTGACGGTCAGGCTGCCCTGCGCTACACAGCCGAACTGGAAACACAGAATACGCTGGGCGTGACCGCCGCGGCAAAGGAAGCTGTGCTCGGCATCCCTGACCTGCCGGCGTCAATCACCGTCAGCGAAGGCTATGAAACTCAGCTCCAGACACAGGGCTTCGCCAACCTGTTCGTGGCGATGGGCATTGCCATCGTCATCGTGGTCGCGCTGCTGATGCTGACGTTCCGGTCGGTGGTGCACTGGCTGGATATCATCCTCAGCATTATCGTGGCTCCGGTGGGCGCGGCGATCCTGCTCACCCTGACAGACCGCGTGCTGGGTATCTCGGCGCTCATCGGCCTGCTGATGCTGATCGGCATTGTGGTGACCAATGCCGTCGTGCTGATCGACCGCGTGCAAAGCAACATGCGCGAACGCCATATGAATGTATATGACGCGCTGCTGGAAGCGGGACAGCGCCGTCTGCGCCCGATCATCATGACCGCGCTGGCCACCATTGGCGCGCTGATGCCGCTGGCCGTCGGCCTGTCGAAAGGCGCGATCATCGCCAGCGAGCTGGGCACGGTGGTCATCGGCGGCCTGTTCAGCTCCACGCTGCTGACGCTGCTGGTGGTGCCGGTCGCATTCTCACTGCTGCACCCGCTGCACAAACGTCTGGCCGGTCTGGTGGGTGGCAAAAAGTAGTACCAGTATCCCCCTTGAAAGCGCAGAAAGGCGGCTCACGCACGAGTCGCCTTTTTGTTTGCGGAGGTCTGTTCTGAAAAAAAAGCGACCCTTAGTGGAGTCGCTTTTTTGTGCGTAATGTTAAAACCTGCTAGATGGCGGCGACTTTTTCGCGGCCCTTGCTCAGCAGGTCCAGGCGCTCACCCACGACTTCGAAGGCCTTCAGCGCGCGGTCCAGATGCTCGTGCGTGTGCGTGGCCATGTAGCTGGTGCGCAACAGGCTCTTCTTCGGGGGAACGCCAGGCGGCACGACCGGGTTGGTGTATACGCCTTCAGCGATCAGTGCGTGCCAGGCCATCACCGTGCCGAAGTCATCCCCGATCATGACCGGGATAATCGGCGTATTACTCTTGCCGGTGTTGTAGCCGATGCGGTTGAAGCCGGCGCGCATATATTCGGCATTGTCCCACATCGTCTGCACGAGCTGCGGTTCCGATTCCATGATATCCAGCGCGGCCAGCGCAGCGGCGGCAGCCGGGGCAGGCAGCGCTGCCGAGAAAATCAGCGAGCGCGCATTATGCTGGATGTAGTGAATCACGTCCTTGTCGCCAGCAATGAAGCCGCCGATGGAGGCGAAGCTCTTGCTGAACGTGCCCATGATCAGGTCGACCTGGTCGGTCAGGCCGAAATGATGCGCGGTGCCACGGCCCATGCCAGTAACGCCGATGCCATGGGCATCGTCCACCATGATGCGGGCGCCATAGCGCTTGCAGATTTCGACCACTTCTGGCAGCGGGGCGATATCGCCGCCCATGCTGTACACACCGTCCACCACCACCAGCTTGCCCGCTTCCGGCGGCAGATCCGCCAGCACACGCTCCAGGCTGCTGATGTCATTGTGCAGGAAGCGCTTCATCTCGGCACGGCTCATCATGCAGGCATCGACGATGCTTGCATGGTCGTCTTTGTCGATGATGACATAATCGCTCTTGCTCAGGATGGCCGTGATCGTGCCCACGTTGGTCTGGTAGCCGGTCGAAAACACCAGCGCCGCTTCCTTGCCCACGTACGCAGCGAGGCGGCGGTCCAGCTCCAGATGTAATTCAAGCGTGCCATTCAGGAAGCGCGAGCCGGTCACGCTGGTGCCGTAGCGATCGACGGCATCGATGGCGGCCTTGCGCACGCGCGGATCGGTCGTCAGCCCGAGGTAGTTATTCGAGCCAATCATGACGACTTCCTTGCCTTCAAACATCGCGACTGCGCCTTCAGTGTCGCTTAACGCACGAAAGTAGGGGTACACGCCAGCCGCAATGGCTTCCTTAGCACGGTCGAATCCATGTACCTTGTCAAATAAATCGCCCACTGCGAAACCCCTTTATCTCACGACTGCTGCTATGTGAACGTGATGCCTGTTTGATGCAAATGCAACAACACTGCGGGTCAACGTTCGCTGCGTTCAAGATTTGTTGAATTTTAACTGTCTTTCACTTTTTACACAATGTGTATCGTGAAGATGTTCACATTTCTCAGGCCAAACGTGTTGCAATTCGGGGGGTCTTTCCGTTAAAATAGACGCACCAGTGAAAAATTGTTCAATTCGCGGGAGAAAACATGTCTTCACTTGCTATTCGTCGCCTCATCGTGTGGGGCGTCAGCATCGGACTGGGCACGGTAATCAGTGCGCTGTTCGTCACGCTGGTGCTGCCGTGGATGGGCCCGCACAACGGTTTTGCCATTTCCATTCAGAAGTATGGCTACCAGTATTTCCTGTGGACGGCGCTGCCGCTCAGCCTGGTGTTCGTGGTGTGGCTGGATCACTTCCTCAAGACGCGCATCCTGCCAGACTAAATTTCTTCACCTGTACACCGTGACATGATGAAGGGTGCCCGTCAATCGGCACCCTTTTTCGTTATCTGTTGCCCAGGATGCCAGCCAGCGCCCCCGCCCCCATGCCATAGCTGATGCGCACGCGCGGCATTTCCAGCTCCAGGCCAGTCGTATGCAGATCGCCCGGCTGGGTCGTCACTGCCCCACGCACAGGCATTGTGCGCAGCACCGTCAGCACCAGGTCATCATAATGCCCCACCGGATAGGCCAGAAATCCCGGCGACTGGCTGGTATACGCGGCCAGGCTTTCCAGCGCGCCCAGCAGCTGATACACCAGATAAGGATAGTCGCGCCCGCGCAGGTCCGGGTGGTCACGCGTGTGCGATTCCATACTCATGCCGGCGGCCGACATCTCGGCAATCTGCGGCCATGTCAGATAGCCAGCCACATTGTTATCCGCTGTACCCGTAATGATGAAGAAGGTCCCCGTGAAGCCAAACTCGCGCAGCACCGGAAAGACGTTGGTGTAGTGGTCGGCATAGCCGTCGTCGAACGTCAGAATAACCGGCTTGGCGGGCAGCGGCGCACCCGTCTGAAGCGCGTTGTGCAGGGCATACAACGAGACTGGCGTGAAGCCCTCGTAAAACAGGTACTCCATTTGCGCCCGAAAATCTTCCGGCTCCAGGCTGAGGTTCACGCGCAGGGTATCGGCAGTATCGGGCGGCGTGCTGACATAGTGATACATCAGGATAGGGACACGAATGCGCCGCAGGGTGCCATCCCACGCCGGAGCCTGCGCCGTCCAGCCTGCATGATCGGTCGCAGCCTGCATTTGCAGCGACGACTGCCCCGACAGCATCAGCAGGCACGCACACAGCCAGACCCAAATCATCTGCCTTTTCATAACACCCTGTGTCTGTTCGTCAGAACGGCATCCGAATTAGCTGAATGCCACATGAAAAATACCCCATTGCAGGCGCACTTGATAGCTTTTGCAAGGCTCCAGCCAGTAGAGTGGGAGGCATGACGACAAAAACTTCCCGCATTTCCGGCTTTTTCAAACGCACCCTGCACGAGCGCGCAGCCTTCATCGCAGACTGGGCTGGCCTGTCTGAAGATCAGGTGCAGGCGCTGTCTGGCGACGGCGGGCTGACTTCTCAGCAGGCCGACCATATGGTCGAGAATGCGGTCGGCGTGTATGCGCTGCCGCTGGGCATCGCCACCAACTTCACCATCAATGGCCAGGATGTGCTGGTGCCGATGGTGGTGGAAGAGCCCAGCGTGATCGCGGCATGCAGTTTCGCGGCGAAGCTGGCCCGCGCAGGCGGCGGATTCACCACCTCCAGCGACGAGCCCGTCATGATCGGCCAGCTTCAGGTGTTGGATGTCACCGACCTTGAGGCCGCAGCCAGCGCGATTCTGGCGCACAAAAGCGAGCTGCTGGCGCTGGCCGACAGCGTGGGCGGCAGCATCATCCGGCTGGGGGGCGGCGCGCGCGATATCGTCGTGCGGCCCTTCCCCGATACGGCCATTGGCCCGATGCTGGTGATTCATCTGCTGTTTGACACGCGCGATGCCATGGGCGCCAATGCCATTAATACGGCGGTGGAGCTGATCGCACCGCAGGTCGAGGCCATCACCGGCGGACGCGTCAATCTGCGCATCCTGTCAAACCTGACCGACCAGCGCAAAGCGCGTGCGGAATGTCGCGTGCCCGCCGCAGAACTGGCAACTGAATCGCTGACTGGCCCGCAGGTGGTTGATGCCGTCGTCGAAGCGGCCGTGTTCGCTGAAGTCGATCCGTACCGCGCTACCACGCACAACAAGGGCGTCATGAACGGTATCGATGCCGTGATTATCGCCACGGGCAACGACTGGCGCGCCATCGAAGCCGGGGCGCATGCCTGGGCCGCCCGCGACGGCCGCTACACCAGCCTGACGCGCTGGTGGAAGGACGAGACCGGTGACCTGCGCGGCAGCATCGAGCTGCCCCTCGCGGTCGGCATCATCGGCGGGGCCACGCGGGTGCATCCCGCGGCACAGGTCGCGCTTAAACTGATGGACATTCGCAGCACCCGCCAGCTGGCAGAAATCTGCGCGGCGGTGGGCCTGGCGCAGAATATGGCCGCGATACGCGCGCTGGCCACCGACGGCATCCAAAGCGGACACATGCGCATGCATGCCCGCCAGATTGCAGTCGCGGCCGGCGCCGAAGATGGCCAGATCGCGCAGGTCGTGCAGCAAATGATCAGCGAGAAGAACATTCGTCTCGAACGAGCAAAGGCGATTGTAGACATGCTCAAAGGACTGTAACCCTATGAATTCTGGAAATGGAACGTCTCCCAAAACGGACAGCATGCTGCTGATGCGCCCAGACCGAAAAGTGGGCATTGTGGGCTACGGCGCGTATGTGCCGCGCTTCCGCCTGCCCGGCTCTGAAGTCGCACGTGTATGGACGGGCAGCCCCAGCGGCAGCCCTGTGACCGAAAAGGCCGTCGCCGGCCCGGATGAAGATGTGACGACCATGTCGATCGAGGCGGCGCGCAATGCACTGGCACGTGCAGGCATCGACCCGCAGGCCCTGCGCGCGGTGTGGATCGGCAGCGAAAGCCATCCGTACGCCGTCAAGCCGACCAGCACGATCGTCGCGGAAAGCATCGGCGCGTCGGCTAACATCCAAGCAGCTGACTGGGAATTTGCCTGTAAAGCGGGCACCGAAGCGGTGCAGGCCAGCATCGGCATGGTGGGCAGCGGCATGGGCGCCTACACGCTCAGCATCGGCATGGACACCGCCCAGAGCCGCCCCGGTGACGCGCTGGAATACACCGCAGCCAGCGGTGGCGCAGCCTTCATCATCGGCGCGGCCGAAGAATCAGTCGCCGTATATCAGGGCAGCTACAGCTTCGTCACCGATACGCCGGACTTCTGGCGCCGTGCTGACGAAATCTATCCCAGCCACGGCGAACGCTTCACCGGCGAACCAGCTTACTTCAACCATTCGTTCAGCGCCGCCAGCAAGCTGATGGAACTGATGGGCACCACGCCGGAAGACTACAAGTTCGCGGTGTTTCACCAGCCGAATGTCAAGTTTCCGCAGCGCGTGGCGCAGATGCTCGGCTTCAAGCCGGAGCAGATCGAGACCGGCCTGCTGAGCGACAAAATCGGTAATGTGTACTCTGGCTCGTGCATGCTGGGCCTGACCGCCATCCTGGATATCGCCGCGCCGGGCGACCGCATCCTGATGACGAGCTATGGCAGCGGCGCAGGGTCCGACTCGTTTGACCTGATCGTGACCGACCGCATCCTCGAGGTGCAGGGCCGCGCGCCAAAGACGACCGACTATATCGCCCGCCGCACCCAGATTGACTATGCGACCTACGTGCGCTACCGCAAACTACTCAGGGACTAATCGACATGCGTGATGTTGCCATCATCGGAATCGGGCAGACGCCCGTTGGAGAACATTGGGACACAGACCTGCGCACCCTGGCCGCAGACGCCGCCCGCGCTGCCCTGGATGACAGCGGCAATGCCGCCGTGCCTCAGGCGGTTTATGTGGGCAATACCTACGGCGCCAGCATCAGCAGCCAGGCGCAGCTTGGCGCACTGGTGGCCGATTATGCCGGACTGCGCGGGGCGGAAGCCTTTGCGCTGGAAGCAGGCGAGGCCTCAGGCGCGGCAGCCGTGCGCGCGGCCTACCTGGCAGTCGCCAGCGGCGCGATTGACACGGCGCTAGTCGTCGGCGTGGAAAAAGCGACCGACATGGTGGGCACGGCCAAAGTTGCCGCCCGCAATGTCACGCTGGACGCCGACTATGAGGCCGTGCATGGCGCCACCCTGCCCGCGCTGGCCGCGCTCATCATGCGCCGCTATATGTACGAGTTTGGCGCAGAGCTGGGCAATTTTGAGAACTTTAGCATTAACGCGCATGCCAATGGCTCGCTGAACAGCAATGCCATGTACCGCAACAAGCTGAAGCCGGGCGGCTTTGCCCGCGCACCCATGATCGCCGACCCGGTCACGCTGTTTGACGGCGCGCCGGATGGCGACGGCGCGGCGGCGCTCGTCATTACCGCCGGGCAGAATGCGGCCGACCTAGTGCCCCACCCGGTGTATATCACCGGCAGCGCGGGCGCATCCGATACGCTGGGTCTGGCCGAGCGTGAGGACATCCTGTCGCTGTCGGCGGCCGGACTCTCCGCCAGCCGGGCGCTGGCACAGGCCGGCCTGACCGTCCAGGATATCGACGTGTTTGAGCTGCACGATGCCTTCACCATCCTGACGGCGCTGGCGCTGGAGGCGATGGGCCTGGCCGAGCGTGGAACGGGCTGGCAGCTGGCGCGCGACAATCGCATCGGGCTGGCGGGCGATGTGCCGCTGAGCACATTCGGCGGGCTGAAGAGCCGCGGCAATCCGGTTGGCGCGACGGGTGTGTATCAGGCTGTCGAGGCTGTGCTGCAACTGCGCGGCGCGGCCGGGGCCAATCAGGTCGCGAACGCACAGACTGCCCTCGTCCAGAATATGGGCGGGCTGGGCAGCACCGTGATTACCCACGTGCTGAAAGGTTAACGTCTTCTCATGAGAGGCTTTGACAGCGGCGCTGATAGCTTTTGAGAGCCGACACCGCCTATGCTAAGGCCTATCAACAAGCGAGTAGCAAGCTGGCATCCGACAGATTAGAGTCAGCGTCACAGGAGCAAACACCATGCAAATTTCACGTCACTGGAGAATGAACGCGCTGCGCTATCGCCTCGAAGGCGTGCGTCACCAGAATGGCGAGTCTCGTCTGCATCCCCGCGCAGTCGTGGAGCAGCGCGCCGAACTGCGCGAAGTCAATACGAATAAGGAAGCGACGCCCGTGCGTATGAGCGCATCGGCAGCCCGCTAAGCCCAACCAGACAGAGCGTTCGCGCTCACAGGATGAACGACGTTATGGCGAATACGCGCAAAGAAGTAGAAGTGCAGGCCGAACGGTTTGCCTTCAGTGGTCGTGGTGAAGTCTACAGCTTCACGACTGTGCAGGAGCCGCCCGCAGGCTATGAAGACCAGTCGCCCTATGTGATTGGACTGATCCGCCTGGAAGATGGCCCGCTGGTGACCGCCCAGATCACCGACCTGGATGACCAGCCATTGGCCATTGGCGACCGCGTCGAGATGGTCACGCGCAAGCTGACCAGCGAAGGCGAACGCGGCATGATTGTATACGGCTACAAGTTCCGCAAAGTGCTTCAGCGGGCCTGATTCAGCAGCGCATCACCCAAAACAAAAAATCCTCAACAAAGCCAGAAAGGGGCTCTGCGTCGAATGCAGAGCCCCTTTCTGTTACAGACTTTTGTGACTAGATGACTAGCTCAGCGCGAGCAGCGGCGCAATCACCACCGATACAATCGCCAGCAGCTTGAGCAGGATATTCAGGCTGGGCCCAGAGGTATCCTTGAACGGGTCGCCGATGGTGTCGCCGACGACAGCAGCCTTGTGCGCGTCACTGCGCTTGCCACCCAGATTGCCACGCTCGATATACTTCTTGGCATTATCCCACGCGCCACCCGCGTTGGCCATCATCACCGCCAGCATGAAGGCCGAAATCAGCGAACCGAGCAGCACACCCACCAGCGTCTCGACACCCACCATCTGGCCCAGCACATTCCCGCGTCCCAGCACTGTGAGGACGGCAATTCCCACAGGCACCAACACGGCGATGATGCCCGGCGCGAGCATTTCCTTAATCGCGCTCTCGGTGCTGATCGCCACGCACGTCTCGTAATCGGGATCAGCCGTGCCTTCCATCAGGCCAGGAATCTCCTTGAACTGACGGCGCACCTCGACCACGATCTGCTGGGCAGCACGGCCCACCGCCAGCATGGTCTGCGCGCTGAACAGGAACGGCAGCACCGCGCCCAGGAACAGGCCGGTAATCAGGCGCGGATCCAGAATCACAGCCGCAAATGTCGTCGGCAGGCCGCCGCCCACATTAACCGCCGAGACAAAAGTGGCAATCAGCGCCAGTGCCGTCATCGCCGCCGAGCCAATCGCGAAGCCCTTGCCAGTCGCGGCGGTGGTGTTGCCCAGACTGTCGAGCGCGTCAGTGCGTTCGCGCACTTCCGGGCCCAGCTCTGCCATCTCTGCGATACCACCCGCATTATCAGCGACCGGGCCGTAAGCGTCGGTCGCCAGCGTGATGCCCAGCGTGGCCAGCATCCCCACGGCAGCCATGGCAATGCCGTACAGGCCGCCGCCCTGATAGGCGATCAGCGTGGCCAGAATCACGACACCCGTCGGCACAATTGTGCTCTGCATGCCAATGGCCAGTCCCTGAATGATGACGATGGCCGGGCCACCCGCGGTGCTTTCCGCAATCGAGCGCGTCGGGCGATAGTTGTCTGACGTGAAGTATTCGGTGATGTAGCCGATGGCCACACCCGCCGCCAGCCCGCTCAGCGTGGCGAGAATCGCGCCGATTTGCAGGCCCAGCAGCAGACCAATCACGATCACAGCCAGCGCCACACCTGCACTCGCCGCATACACACCGCGCCGCAGACTGTTCAGCAGGCCCTCCTGCGTGGCACCTTCTTCGGTGCGCACCAGGAATGTCGCGCCGATGCCGATCAGCAGGCCGACAGCAGCGACGAGGATCGGAAAGGCGATCATGCGTGCGACGGCGTCCGGCCCATCACCCGCCACTGCCACGGCACCGGCAGCGCCCGTCAGCGCGGCAATCGAAATCGCGGCGATGATCGAGCTGGCATAGCTCTCAAACAGGTCAGAACCCATGCCGGCCACATCGCCGACGTTGTCGCCCACGTTGTCAGCGATGACGGCCGGGTTGCGCGGGTCGTCTTCGGGGATACCCGCTTCGGTCTTGCCCACCAGGTCGGCGCCCACGTCGGCAGCTTTGGTGAAGATGCCGCCGCCCACACGGGCGAAAATCGCGATCGACGTGCCGCCGAAGCCAAATCCGGCCAATGCCGACGCCGCAATCAGCGGCTGGTCAGGATAAACATTGTTGAGGATAAAAAAGAGTATGCTAATGCCCAGCAGCGCCAGCGACACCACCATCGTGCCCATGACCGTGCCGCTGGAAAATGCGACGCGCAGGCCTTTGTTCAGGCTTTGCGCGGCGGCTGTGGTCGTGCGCATGTTCGAGCGCGTGGCCACGGTCATACCGATGTAGCCGGCCAGCGCGCTGGCACCCGCGCCCGCCACGAAGCACAGCGCCGTCAGCGGGCTGAGCCCCACACCGGGAATCGCGCTCAGAACCAGCAGCAGCACCGTCACAATTGCGACCAGCACCGCCACATAGCGGTACTCACGGCTGAGAAATGCCCGCGCGCCCTTCTGAATCGCCAGGCCGATCTTCTGCACGCGCGCATTGCCCACTTCCTGGGCCAGCAGCCAGCGCACCGTGAAGATGGCAAAACCAATGCCGATGATCGAGGCAATCAGTCCCGCCAGATTTGCAGTTGATATAATCGAGTTCATAAAGCATCCTCATAGTTTAAGGGAAGCGCTCCGTCCCAGCGTGATAGTAGCGGAGCGCCTCAACGGCACAGATAGACTATTCGCATAGAAGCATTATCCCTATCTTTAGATGGTTTCACCAAAATTAGTCAATTTCACCAAGCGAAGGCACAAAACAGCCGAACATGCTAAATCGACGACAGGCACTGGGCAAGCAAGGTGAACAAATCGCACAAGAGCACCTTCGTGCGCTGGGATACACCATTGTCGAATGCAACTGGCGCTGCAAAGCCGGGGAGCTGGATATCATCGCCCGCGATGGGAACACACTGGTATTTGCCGAGGTGCGTGCCCGCACTTCAGACAGCACCGAGCCCGCCTGGCAAAGCATCACCCCGCGCAAACGGGCGGTGCTGGTCGTGCTGGCTGAAACCTATATGAGTGAACGCGCCGCTAATTCAAACGGCCTGTGGCGCATCGACATTATCGCAGTGGCCTTTGGGCGCAACCGGGCGCCGATTGTGGAGCATGTACAAGATGCCCTCGACTGGTGAAAAGATTCCGCTGCTGGTGATTTTCGGCCCCACGGCAGTGGGCAAAACCAGGCTGGCGATCGACCTGGCGCAGCAGTTTGATGGGGATATCATCGGCGCGGACAGCCGCCAGATTTACCGCTATATGGATATCGGCACCGCCAAGCCCTCCCCTGACGAGCTGGCCGCCGCGCCGCATCACCTGATCAGCATCGTCACGCCAGACCAGACGCTGACCGCCGCCGAGTATGCCCGGATGGCCAGACACACCATTGAGTCAGTTTATGCGCGCGGCCGACTGCCCATGCTGGTCGGCGGCACGGGCCAGTACGTCACCTCGGTGGTCGAAGGCTGGAACAGCCCGGCCGTCCCGCCTGACCCTGCCCTGCGCGCCGAGCTGGAAGCGTTTGCGGCGGCCAACGGCCCCTCTGCCCTGCACGACCGCCTGACTGCGCTGGATCCTGATGCGGCGGCCAAAATTGATGCGCCGAATATTCGCCGTGTGGTGCGCGCTCTTGAAGTGTGCCTGGTCACGGGTGGTCGTTTCAGCCAGCTCACGACGAGCACGCCGCCACCGTACGACATTCGGATGGTCGCGCTGACGATGCCGCGTGAGGCATTATTTATCCGCGCTGACCAGCGCATTGATGCGATGATGCGCGCCGGATTCGCTGACGAAGTGCGCGCCCTGCTGGCGATGGGGTATGATCGCAAACTGCCCGCCATGACCGCGCTGGGATATGACCAGCTTGCGGCGCATCTTCTTGACAGCGTTCCGCTGGAAACAGCCATCGCCGAGACAAAACGCGGCACGCGGGCGTTCATCCGGCGGCAGGATACCTGGTTCCGCAGGTACAAAGACGCGGCGATGTGGTATAACAGCACCGAACCCGAGGTCAATGTTACAATTGCCCTGAACGTCAAAACATGGCTGTACGAGAGAACAGGCACAAGTGACTAACGATCGCCGGACCAAACGCGTCTCATATAACTTCATCGTCACCGTGATTATCCTGTTTGTGATCACGATGGCGCTGTCGCCCGGACGCCTGTTCACCGTGCTGTCTGATTATGTGCCGCTGGTCTACGATGGCGTGCCGTGCGCCAGCCTGCGCCAGGGGGATGACCGCGCCTTTCACCAGAGCCTGCTCGGCCGCGGGGATCCCTCTCCCATCGCACTGGAGGTGCGCACGTCTGCGGTGCCGGTCACAGCCGATGGCCAGCTCATCGTCTACATCACCGTCATCAATGACTCGATCGGCACGGTGCCCATCATTTATGACCCGAATCAGGTCATCATTGGCGACAACGGCACCAGCGGCCTGGGCATCATCTTCACCCCGCAAAACCAGTTGTTCACCACCAACCGTGTTGAATCACAGCAGTCTGACGCCCAGCTACGCCTGCTGACGCCGCGCCAGCGCTGCGTGCATGAGGTACGCATTCCTGCGGGAAACGTGATGGTTGATCCCACCCTGATGAACGGGGGCGCACAGGTGCGCGCGTTTTACCGCAATAACAGCGTCGGCTTCACCGTGCCGCAAACAGGCACATTCGCCACACCAATTTTCCGCGACCAGGGCCTGTGGACGGGCTACGTGGAATCGGCCAACGTTTACCTGCCCCCGGCAGGTGTACAGCCGGTTTCATAATCGCGGTATAATGGGCATCAATAGGGTCATTTAATCTTATAGTGTGAGACATGTTTCGAAGGATTTCCGGCGATGCCTGACAATAGTGAGCGTCCGATTCTGATTTTTCGCGGCGATAACGGCTCCAATCAGCAGTGGACGCTGCAAAAGGATGAACTGATTCTGGGCCGCGATGAAACCTGTGACATCGTGGTGCCAGAGCGGAATGTTTCACGGCAGCATGTGCGGCTGTTTCGCCAGGGTGATGCCTTCTACATCGAAGACCTGGAAAGCCGCAATGGCTCATGGGTCAATGATGAACCGCTGCGCAATGCCCCGCGCAAGCTGTATGACAACGACATCATTACGCTGGCCACAGTGGCCAAGCTGCAATTTGTCGGCTCCGGCGCGACGGCCCCACTGCCATTTGAAGTGCCCGCCAGCGTCACCGACGGCCGCCTGCGGCTGGATCGCGCTGCCCGCCGCGTATTCATCAACGGCGCTGAAGTCGAGCCGCCGCTCAGCCCGCCGCAGTATCGCCTGCTGGAGCTGCTCTATCTGAACGCCGGCCGCGTGTGCACCCGCGACGAAGTCGTGCAGACCGTGTGGCCGGATGTGTTTGGCGAGGGCGTCAGCGAACAGGCCATCGACGCGCTGGTGCGCCGCCTGCGCGACCGCCTGAGCGACCTTGATCCCGACTGGGAATACATTATCACCGTGCGCGGGCATGGCTTCCGCCTGGAAAACGCGTGAGCAACAAAAAAAGCTGGCATGCTGAGTTTACGCCTTCCTTCGGGGAGGCGTATGCATTTAAGTCTCAGTCAGTAAATGCTGAACAGTCTGGCGATGCACAAGGGCCTTTGTCTGAAATAGACGAAATGCATCCGGGTGCGCACGAAGACGTTTTCATGACCAGCATCCACTGCGCTGAGGTAATCGTTCAGCCGCCGCGGTCATTCCCCCCGTATGACTGCCCCAAGTGGCATCTTCAGGGCACGCTGTGCAATTGTGCCAAAATGCCCAAGTTGTGATGCTTTCATAACTCCAGCTTTTTCTTTTGGTAGATTTCACCAAACAACAGGTCTCAAAAATTGGAGAGTTCACGCACAAGCCAATGCGACGCTTGGCGCTATACTGACGCCTAGTTGTTTATCTTTCGATATCCTCATGGGTGGGAAAATGCCTGAATTACGCGATTTCCTCGAACTGCACTACGACGAGCTGGAAGAAAAGAACCTTGAAGCCAAGTCGATGCGCGCGTCACGCACGCCGATCGACAAGATTCAGGAAGCACGCATGAAGTATCTGACGGACGAGAAGCGTATCAAGGCCGTCACCGTGTGCTTCAGCGACCTCGAAGGCCGCCTGCACATGCTGGACTATGACAAGAAGTTCCTGCTCAAGTCGGCCGATAACCTGACTTTCGACGGTTCTTCCATTCGCGGCTTCTCGGCCCAGGTGGAGTCTGACCTGCGCCTCGGCCTGGACTGGTCTGCCTTCTACTGGCTGCCGTCCGATGTGTTTGGCCCCGGCAAGGTATTCGTCTTTGGCGAAGTGCTGGAAAAAGACGGCTCGCCCTATCCCGGCGACCTGCGCTCAGTGCTGAAGGCCTATGCCGCCAAGCTGTATGAGACCCAGGGCCTGACGGCCAACGCCGCCAATGAAATCGAAGGCTTCATCTTCAAAGGCGCCAACGCTGAACAGCGTTACCACGAAACCGGCGGCTTTGACTTTATCAGCACCAGCGGCTACTACCACTCGCTGCCCGGCGACCCGATCCGCAATTTTATCGACACCGCCGCAGAAGTGCAGCGTGCAATGGGCTTTGCCAACGAAAAAGATCATCCGGAAGTGGCCCCGTCGCAGTTCGAGATGAATTACAGCTACACCGAAGTCTCGATCGCTGCCGACCAGATTCAGCTGTACAAGCTGATCTGCCGCCAGGTGGCCAACCGCCTCGGCCTGACCGCCAGCTTCCTGCCGAAGCCAGCCGTGGGCATCAACGGCAGCGGCATGCACACCAACCTGTCGATCAGCAAAGGCAAGGACAACCTGTTCTACAGCGCCACCGGCCAGGACGGACTGTCGGACATGGGCTGGCAGTTCATCAATCGCATCCTGAATTCGGCGCTGGATATCTGCCTGGTGCTGAACAGCAGCGTGAACAGCTACCGCCGTCTGGACCCGCACTTCGAGGCGCCCAACGAAATCAAGGCGTCCCCGATCGACCGCGGCTCGATGGTGCGTATCCCGATCGGCAACGAAAAGTCTGCCCGCGTGGAAGTGCGTTCGGTCGCCCCGGATGCCAACCCGTACATGACGCTCTACACGCTGGTCAAGACCGGCCTGGAAGGTGCCTTGCCCAAGGCTGAACTGCCGCGCGATGCCATCCTGCCGGACAACATCTACGACGCGATCAACAGCTTCGCTGCCAGCGACTACATGTCATCGCTGCTGACCAGCGAAGTGCGCGACAAGTTCGCCGCGCTCAAGCAGGCCTCGGCAGACCGCTGCCCGCGCAAGCTCGGCACGCTGGTCAAGGCTTCCGAAATCATGTTCCACCACGAAGTCTTCAATCAGTCCCTGTGGAGCATGTTCTAGAATCCCTCAGTCTTGAAGAAAACAAAAGCGGGGACGCCGATGGGTGTCCCCGCTTTTGTTTGCCAGGTCAGCGCACGCTGAATACCCGCTGTCAGCAAGTCCTACCCCAGCTCAAGATAGTCCTCGGCGATGATCTCGCCCGCCTCGCGGCCCAGCGCCAGCATCATGTCATTGATCAGCTTGGCCTTGAACTCGGCATCCATGGCCGACCACGTGCGGCTCTTGATTTCCAGATACAGCCCATCCAGGGCAGGCTGCACAAACGTATCCAGATTGATGTAGATCAGCACGCCGCGATACAGCACATGCCAGCGCTGGCGGTCCTTCTGCACTTCGCGTTCTGCGCTGGGCCGAAAATACTCGCGGTAAAAGCGCAGAGGACGATTGGCCTCGGCGATAAAGCGCGAATAGCTGAGCAGCACCGCGTTATTGAACTCGCGCTCCTTGGTGGGCATCGTCAGCGTCAGGCGGGTGCGCACATTGGTCACCTGGCCGTGCGCATCGACAAAGTCATCTTCGCGGTAGCGCACACGCCCCTGCTGCGGATCGTCAAACAGGAAGTAAGTGTCGTACTGGCGATAATGATGCGCCTTCACGATCTGAATGTCTTCACTGGCCAGCAGCGCATCCAGCGCGGCCCGATTGTGCAGCTTCAGCTTCACCTGCACTTCGAAGCTCTCCGATTGCTCCAGGTCGCTGACGGCGACCAGCTTGCTGAGCACGCTTTCCTCGCGCTGCGACATGAACTGGTCCACGCGGCGGGCGTACACTTCCGCTTCGTTCAGCACCGCTTCCTCGTCGATTGTCAGCAGGGCGCGGTCGCGCATCAGCCACTGGCCGTCGCACCACACATGGCGCACATCGCTGGCATGTCCCGCATATACAATCTGCGAGTAAATGGCCTGCTCGTCGCGCTGGAACTGCGGCATATTGTGCAGCGTGCGCGCATCCATCACGATCACGTCTGCGCGCTTGCCAGCTTCCAGGCTGCCCGTCTTGTCACCGATGAACAGCGCCTCTGCCCCCTGGCGGGTCGCCATCAGCAGCGCGGTGCGCGCCGGCAGCACCGTCGGGTCATTGGCATCCGTCTTGGCCAGAATCGCCGCCAGGCGCATTTCCTCGAACATATCCAGGTCGTTGTTGCTGGCGGGGCCGTCCGTGCCGATGCCCACTGTGATTTCAGCTTTCAGCATCTGCGTGACCGGCGCGATGCCGCTGGCCAGCTTCAGATTGCTCGTTGGGCAGTGGGCAACGCCCGCCTTGCCATCGCGCAGCAGGTCCATTTCGCCCTGCGAGATATGCACGCAGTGGGCGGCCAGCACTTTGGCGCGGAACAGGTCGATATTCTTCACTCGGCGCACCACGCTCATGCCAAACTGTTCCAGGCTTTCGTCCAGCTCAAACTTCGTCTCGGCGATGTGAATCAGCAGCGGTACGTCAAATTCGACGGCGGTATCCACGCACTGCTTCAGTATGTCATCGGTATTGGAGTAAGGCGCGTGCGGCGCGACCGCCGGGGTAATCAGTTCATGCCCGCGCCACTGCTCGATGAACGCGCGCGCTCGGCCAAGCCCCTCTTCAAAGCTACCCGCATCCGGCACCGGGAATTTGATGACCGTCTGGCCCAGCACGCCGCGCATCCCGGCCTTGGCCGTAGCCGCCGCAATTTCTTCCTCAAAATAGTACATGTCGGCAAAGGCCGTCACGCCGCTGCGGATCATCTCGGCGCACGCCAGCGTCGTGCCCAGGCGGCAAAACTCCGGCGTGACAAACTCGCGTTCCGTAGGCATGACATACGCCAGCAGCCACACATCCAGGCGCAGGTCATCGGCCAGGCCGCGCAGCAGCGTCATCGGCACGTGCGTGTGGGCATTCACCAGCCCGGGCATGACGATTTTTCCGGTGCAGTCCACCACCGTATCGGCCTGATAAGCAGCTGCAAGCGCCTCGGCCTTGCCCACCGCGACGATGTTCTGGCCGCGAATCGCCACCGCGCCGGGCGCGAATATCTCGAACGCCCGGTTCATCGTCACGACGGTTCCGCCGGTGAGCAGCGTATCAATCTTTTCCATAACAGCAGTCCTTTCTGCGTGCGGCGGTCTGTATTGCAGGCACATTTCCCCGCATTTGACGCCGCGCCATTTGCGGAATTGTATCAGCGTTGTACACTTTTACCGTAATACCATGTGTGGCAACAGTAGAGAGATTTTCGCATGCTGCGACGGCTGAAGCTTTCGCCCCAGAGCCTGATGTTCCTGGAGGCGGGGTTAATCGGACTATTCTTCATACAGGCGCTTCGTTTCCTCGTGGGCATGCTGTACAACCAGTCCGCCGGCGCATCTATCACGCTGACGATTCAGCAGCTCGGCATGGAGCTGCTGACGCCAAACCCGACCGATCCGGCGGCCGTCACGAGAGATATCACCTTCAGCCTGCTCATGCTGGGCCTGCCGGTCATCACGCTGATTTTTGGTCGCGTGCGGCCATTTATCATGCTGGCTGTGCTGATTACCGCTGTCGGGCGCGCCTTCATGAGCCTGGAACTTGTGCTGACGCCCACGGCGTCGGCGGCGCTGGTTGTCGGCGGCGGCCTGATGTATGTGGCCTATCTGGCCCGCTACCGCGCCAACCTGCTGCCTTATATGTTCGTGCTGGCGCTGGGTGCGGATCAACTTTTGCGCGCCTACGGCAACACACTTGACCCGTCCTGGAGCATCGCCTACCAGAATATCCAGATTGGCCTGTCGTTCCTGGCCGTGCTGCTGGCCCTGTTCACAGTCATCTGGACGGAGACCACGCCTCAGCCTCCCCTGCCCGCGCCGCAATACGGGCTGATACCCTTCTGGGGCGGCATCGGGCTGGGGGCGCTGTTGTTCTTGCAGCTCTCGCTGCTGGGCATGCCCAATGCCATCGCGGGCCGTGCCGACTATGAATATACCATCCTTGTGCCGCTGGTCACCGCCGCAACACTGCTGCCGCTCATCCCGGCGGTGCGCGGACGCGTCGGGGCCTTCATCGGCACCTTCGACAGCAGCGTGCGCGGCTGGCTGTGGATGCTGGTGATCGTGCTGCTGATCGTGGCCGGCACCCGCCTGACGGGCCTCATTGCCGCCATCGCGCTGGTGATTTCGCAGTTTCTGGTGTCCACGCTGTGGTGGTGGATGCTGCGCCGCCGCACGGCCAAAGACCGTTCTTTCAGCGGATTGTGGCTGGTGCTGGGCGTGCTGGTCTTCGCGCTGCTGGTGGCCTGCGACCTGTTCACCTATGAATATGCGTACGTGCGTAGTTTCAGCGGCGACCTGGCCTTCCTGAATGACATCATCGTGCCGCTGCTGCGCGGCTTCAGCGGGCTGGGCATCGCCGTCATCATCCTTAGCGTGTTCCTGGCTGCCCTGCCGATGACGCAGATTCGCCAGCGCATCCCGCTGGCGGGCGGGCCAACCTTCATGTCGATATTCGCGCTGCTGGTGGTCGCCGCGGCCAGCGTGGGGGCGTATCTGCTGGCGCGTCCGCCGGTCATCCAGGCGCCCGCTGGCCTGGAAGTCATGCGCGTGGCGACTTACAACATCCACGGCGGCACCAACGAGTATTTCCAGCCCTCGCTGGAAGAAATCGCGACGGCCATCGAGACCAGCGGCGCCAATGTCGTGCTGCTGCAGGAAGTGGAAGTTGGCCGTCTGACCAGCTTCGGCGTCGATCAGGCGCTGTGGCTTGCGCGCAATGTCGGCCTGGGCATGGACCGGCGTTTCTATCCCACCAATGAAGGGCTGCGCGGACTGGCCGTGCTGTCCAGCCTGCCAATCGCGTTTGACGACGGCGCGCCGCTTTCGGCCATTGGCGAACGCACCGGCCTGCAGCGCGTGCAGATTCAGCCGACGCCCGACAGCGTCATCACGCTCTACAACACCTGGCTGGGCTATCTGCTGGAGCCCACCGAGGGGCTTACGATCGAGGCGCAGGAACAGGATCAGCAGCGCCAGCTCGGCGAAATCTTTCAGATTATCGAGAGCCATCATCCGAACGGGGTGCTGGGCCGCACCATCATCGGCGGCACCTTCAACAACGTGCCCGATTCGCCGCTGGTCGAGCGCATGCGTCAGGTAGGATTCATCGATCCATTTGCGGGGATGCCGGTAGAGCTGGGCGCGACGCTGGTGCGCTCTGGCGTGGCGCGTGCCCGTCTGGATTACCTGTGGCTGCGCAATCTGAACCCGGCTGAGGGTGTGCTGGTGCTGGACAATCCGGCCTCAGACCATCGGCTGGCTGTTGCCGGCATTCTGGTGGAATAGCGTATAACAAGGCGGGGATTCAGCGCGTCTGCATTCCCGACACAATATCGTCCCAGCGCGCCAGCGCATCGGCTGCGGCAGCGCGGGCGGCCAGCTGCTTGCTGCGACCCTGCCCGTGCCCGACAACGCTCTCGCCAATCAGCACATCTGCGCTCATCGTCGGGGAATGCGACGGCCCCGCCTCGCCCAGATGCTGATAGCTGGGCGTGATGCCAAATATCATCTGCGACAATTCCTGCAGGCGCACACGCGCATCCTCGCCGCTGGACAGCACCAGTTTCAGGCGCTCCTCAAATCGGGCCACCAGGAACGCCCGCGCAGCCTCCAGCCCCTGATCCAGATAGAGCGCGCCCACAATCGCCTCGAAGGCATCGGCCAGCACATTCTGCCGGTTGCGGCCACCCGTGCGTTCATCGCCTTTGCCCAGCCGCAAGGCATCACCCACCTGCATTGCTCGCGCATACGCCGCGCAGGCCTCGGTATTCACGAGTGCGGCGCGGGTGCGCGTCAGATAGCCTTCCTGCTCGTCGGGAAACTGACGAAACAGATAGTCTCCGCACACAAATTGCAGGATGGCATCCCCCAGGAATTCCAGCCGCTCATAGTCTTCAGCGACGACATCATCAGGAATCTCGTTCAGGTAGGAACGATGCGTCAGCGCACGCTGAATCAGCCCCTGATCGTGGAAGTCGAGACCATTGAGCGAGAGGAAGTCCTCCAGGGTCAGCGCCATGCTCAGCCTTCAAATGCCGAAATCACGAGCGAGACGTTGTGACCGCCAAAGCCGAAGGAATTGCTCATTGTGTGCTTGATCTTGGTCTGACGGGCCGTGTGCGGCACATAGTCCAGGTCGCATTCCGGGTCTTTCTCGTTCAGCGCAATCGTCGGCGGGGCCACCTGGTCGCGAATCGCCAGCACGCAGAAGATCGCCTCCATGCTGGCCGTCGCGCCCATCGCGTGTCCGGTCATGCTCTTGGTGCTGCTCATCGGCACATTGTACGCATGCGGGCCAAAAGTGCGCTTGACCGCTTTGGTCTCCATCGCGTCATTCAGCGTGGTGCCGGTCCCGTGCGCGTTGATGTAATGGATGTCGGTCACATTCAGGCCGGCATCCTCCAGCGCGACTTCCAGCGCCTCACTGGCGCCCAGTCCCTGCGGCTCCGGCGCGGTGATATGGTACGAATCGGCCGTGGTACCATAGCCGCGAATCTCCGCGAGAATAGTTGCGCCGCGGGCCTGTGCGTGCTCCAGCGACTCGATCGCCAGCACGGCAGCACCCTCGCCAAACACCAGGCCGGGCCGGTCTTTTGCAAACGGCTGGCAGGCCACCGAGACATCCGTCTCGCGAGAGCACGCGCCCGTGCGGTCGAAGGCGGCCAGACCGACATTGAAAATCGTGGCGTCGCCGCTGCCCGCCAGCCCCTGATCAATCATGCCGGAGCGGATCAGATGGAAAATCGTGCCGATGCAGTCGCCGCCGGTGGCACAGGCAGAGGTGGGCACATAGCCCGGACCGCGCGCGCCCACATCAATGCCCACGTAGTCGCTGCCGCCATTGACCATCAGCATGGGGATGGCCATCGGCGTGATACGGCGCCATTCGCCGGTCAGAATAGCTGCGCTGCACTCGTCGTTATAGCTGGCCACGCCGCCCACGCCAGAGCCAATCATCACGCTGGCACGGCGGCGCTCGTGCTCGTGCACCACAAAGCCAGACTGCTCAATCGCCTGATGCGCGGCAGCCACAATATACTGCTGATACAGGTCGCGGCGGCGCACTTCCTTCGCCGACATATAAAGCTCTGGGTTGAAGCCTTTGACCTCGGCCGCCAGCTTTACGCCAAAATTGCTCACGTCAAAGCGCGTGATCGGCGCGATGCCGGTGCGCCCATTGACGATATTGTCCCAGTTTTCGGCGACGGTATTCCCTGTCCCAGAGACCATGCCCATGCCGGTGATGACTACGCGCCGCGTCATATTTTCAGTCCTTATGCTTTAAGAAGTCGCAAAAAATGATTTTCCTGAACTTTGCCCGCCATTATAATCGGTTCATCCGGGACCGAAAGGCAAAACTATGGCATCCGTGCAAACCGTCACCTTCATTTCAGTCGGCCACACAGTCGAACAGCTTGAAACGAACGATGACAACTTCCGGAAGCGTGCTGAAGGCCGGGACTATGTCGCGATCACCCTGATGCTGCGCGACAGCGGCTGGCACCGCGAGTCTGAATCCTGGGATGCCAGCACCAACCGCCGTCAGGAGCGCTGGACCTGGTTACCAAACCGCGAAGTGATGATCATAACATTCAGCAGCCCGGCCAACGTATGTATGCAGGTCATGCGTGACGGCCATGTCCAACAAGAATCCACCCTTCTGGGACTATCATCGACTGCAATCAAAGCTGCACTGCTGGCGGACGGATGGCGCTTTTCACATGTCTGGGGCGGTGCCGATGGCCAGCAGCACACCTACTTTCGGCCTGCCTGATGAGCGTCCCCTGCGTCGGGCATATACTTGCCTTCCACCCACGCATCGCCATCGCGGCCAACTTCTTTTTTCCATACCGGCACGATTTCTTTCAGCCGGTCGATGCCATAGCGCGCCGCCTCAAAGCAGCCCTGGTCACGATGGCCGCTGGCGCACGCGATCACGATCGTGTTCTGGCCCACTTCCAGCCGCCCCACGCGCTGCACGACGGCGATGCCCTGCACCAGCGGCCACTGCGCGCGAATCTCGGCGATCACCTGGCGCATCTTGTCGACGGCCATCGCCTCATAGGCCTCATATTCCAGCCACTCGGTGTGCTGCGTGGCCTGGTCGCGGGCGGTCTCGCCGCGCACAAAGCCGCTGAACAGGCACACGGCGCCAGTCGCCGGGGTGGTAATCGCGTTCACCAGCTCGTCCGTCGAGAACGGTGCGTCGGCCAGCCGGGCGATCTCGGCCCAGCCCTGCCCGCCGCTGACTGGCGGGAAGAACGCAAGCTCGTCGCCTGCTTCAATCCGTTCGTCCGGCTCGGCAAATTCGCGGTTGCGCGCCGCAATCGCCGTGCCCACATGCGCCGCCAGCGCCGGATACTGTTCGCTGATAAGCATGCGCAGTCGGGCAATCGTGAGCGGCGCATCATCGGCAGTCACCTCGATGACACTGGTGCCCGCAGCATGTTTCAGCGTGGCAAACAACATCACGCGCAGTTTCATCGGCCCTCCGCCACATAATCCCCATGCACGCCACCTCGCTTTTCCAGCAGGCGGATATCGGTAATCTGCATCTCTCGGTCGACGGCCTTGGCCATGTCGTAGATGGTGAGCGCGGCGGCAGACACAGCCGTGAGCGCCTCCATCTCGACGCCCGTCTTGCCGCGCGTGCGCGCTGTCGCCTCGATGACCACGGCCGACCCAGCCTCGTCCAGCGTCAGCGCCACTTCCAGATGCGTCAGCGGGACCGGGTGGCACAGCGGAATCAGCTCGCTGGTGCGCTTGGCCGCCATAATGCCCGCGATGCGCGCAATCGTCAGCACATCGCCCTTTTTCAGGGCGCCCGCCTGAATCAGAGAAAGGGTCTCAGGACGCATCCTTACCCTGCCGCCAGCTGCAGCGAAGCGTTCGCTGTCAGGTTTATCGCCCACATCCACCATTTGCGCGCGGCCCGCCGCATCCAGATGTGTCAGTGTGTTTTCGCTCATCATACCCCTCGTATATAGGCCTTTCAGTATACCCTATGCCCGCTCTGGCTTGAATCCGCGTCGCCCAAACGTGTATACTGGCGCATGGATTTTCACGCATTCAGCCCCAACCGCCATTTACTGGAGACATCCCGTTGAGCATATTCCGGTCAGGCATGTCCAAAACCCGCCAGTCATTTTTCGGCCGCATCGGCCAGATGCTGGGCGGTGGCGCGGAGATTGACGACGAGACCTGGGACGATATCGAATCGCTGCTCATCCAGGCAGATATGGGCGTGCCCACCACGCAGGCCGTCATGCAGGACCTGCAAACCCGCGTGCGCAAGCAGAATATCCGCAAGGCCGAGCAGGTGCAGCCGGTGCTGAAGCAGGCCCTGCGCGCCCTGTTGAAAGACCCGCCCGTCATGAATATCAGCGGACGCCCGCTCAGCATCGTGCTGATCGTGGGCGTCAATGGCTCTGGCAAGACGACCACCATCGGCAAGCTGGCGCACCGCCTGAACAACATCAACAACCGCAAAGTCATGCTGGCGGCGGGCGACACCTTTCGTGCAGCGGCCATCGACCAATTGCAGATGTGGGGCGAGCGCACTGGCGTGCCCGTCATCGCCAACAAGCCGGGCAGTGACCCCGCAGCCGTCGTCTTTGATGCGGCAGCGGCCGCCAATGCCCGCGGGCGCGATATCCTGCTGATCGACACTGCCGGCCGCCTGCATACCAATGCCAACCTGATGGAAGAGCTGGCCAAAATCAAGGCCGTCTCGCAGAAAGTCATTCCCGACGCGCCGCATGAAGTGCTGCTCGTGCTGGATGGCACAACCGGCCAGAATGCGCTCACGCAGGCGGAAAAATTCCGCGAGATGGTCGACGTGACCGGCGTGATCGTGACCAAGCTGGACAGCACCGCCAAAGGCGGCATGATCTTCGCCATCAACCATGATCTCGGCCTGCCCATTCACTATGTGGGCCTGGGCGAGAAAATGACCGACCTTGTCTTTTTCAACCCGGATTACTTCGTCGACAGCCTGTTCGACGACTCAGAGTGAGGCACCAGAAACTCCCCGAATGGACAACCTGATTACGCCCCTGGAGGGTATGAAAGCACAAATCGCGCAGCTGGCCGAGCGCATCGACCTGGCAGGCAAGACCCGCCGCGCCGAACAGCTTGAGGCCCAGTCCGCCGCGCCTGAATTCTGGTCCAGCCCGGACATCGCCCAGCGCACCATGCAGGAAATCTCGCGCCTGAAGGCCGAAGTAGAACAGTGGCGCGCTGTCAGCATGCGCATCGATGACGCCCTGGAGCTGGCCGCCCTGGAGGAAGAATCGTTACAGGACGACCTGACCGCCGAGGTCAATGCACTGCGCGAGCTGGTCGAGCATTTATCGCTGCAAACGCTGCTGGGCGGCGAATATGACAACGAGAATGCGATTCTGGCCATTCACGCGGGCGCAGGCGGCACCGACTCGCAGGACTGGGCGCTGATGTTGGAGCGGATGTACCTGCGCTGGACCGAGCAGAATGGTTACAAAGTCGAGATCATCGACCGCAGCGAAGGCGAAGAAGCTGGCCTGAAAAGCGTGACCTTTTCGGTCAAGGGCGACTATGCCTATGGCTATCTGCAAAGCGAACAGGGCGTACATCGCCTGGTGCGCATCAGCCCGTTTGACGCGGCGCGCCGTCGCCACACCTCGTTCTCGAAGGTCGAGCTGTGGCCGGATATTCAGGGCAATATCGAGATTGAAATCAGCGAAAAAGACCTGAAAATCGAGACCTATCGCTCCAGCGGCGCGGGCGGGCAGAACGTGCAGAAAAACGACACGGCCGTGCGCCTGACCCACATCCCCACCGGCCTCGTCGTGAGCTGCCAGAACCAGCGCTCCCAGGGGCAGAACCGTGAGCGCGCCATGCAAATCCTGAAGTCGCGCCTGTTTGAGATGGAGCGCAAGAAGCGCGAAGCACAGATGGCCGTGCTGAAGGGCGAGAATGTGAATGCCGAATGGGGCAATCAGATTCGCTCATACGTGCTGCATCCGTATCATCTGGTGAAGGACCATCGCACTGGCGCGGAAGATGGCAACACGTCGGCCGTGCTGGACGGGCGGCTGAACCCGTTTATGGAGTCCTATCTGCGCGCCAAGGTCGATCACACACTGGCGGACCCCAGCGCCGAGCTGCCAGAGCTGTAAACGCCCTACAGCCCCAGCAGGCGCCGAATGGCCGCCACAAACACAGCCTCAGCGCGCTCCGGGTCCAGCGTCATCCCCGCTATTTCTATGGTCACGAACCCGTGCGCGGTGGCCCACAAGGCCATCGCGAAGTCGGTCGGGTCGTCGACCTTCAGCCCGTCATCCCGGCACGCTTCCTCCACCATCGCCACCAGCGGCGATAAGGCATCCAGCGCAACGTGCTTGCTCTGGTCGGACATCTCGTCGCTCGATATCCGCCCAAACATGATCTGGTAATGGGTCTGATTGGCCAGTGCCACCCGGCGATAGGCCAGGCACAGCGCGAGTAATCGTTCTGTGGCTGTCCCGCCCTGCGCCAGCACGGCCTGCTGTGCTTCACGAATTCGCGCGAATCCCTCAGCGATTAAAGCATCAACGATGCCCGCCTTCGAGCCAAACAGGTTGTATAGCACGGTTGTTGAGCACCCGACCGACTTCGCCAGCGTGCGCATCGACAGCGCCTCCACCCCGCCAGTCACCAGCAAGTCACTGGCCAGTTTCAGCACAGCATCCCACAAAAGCTGCTGCCCTAGTGACCGGGCTGCCTGATACGGATTCTCCTCATTGGAATGCATAGGCTTCATCTTCTCAACCAATTCTCATCACACGTGAAAATAACACTGTTATTATTTTGTATCAACGTTATTTCTTGCAATGGAGATCCCCAATAATGTCTCAGGATACGCAATCACCCAGCCAGCCATCGCGCCGCAGCTTTTTGTCGCTTATTGCCGGGGCGTCCCTGGGCGCGGTCGGCGGCGGTTTCGTCACCAGCCAGGCTGCGCAAACCCAGTCTAACGCACCGAAAGCCCCCGTGCCCAATATCGTGCAGGTCCCACCAGTCACCGTTGACCTGGCATCCGGCGTAAAAATCCATGCCATCCAGACGGGCTTCGTCGCGGTCAAGCAGGCGCATCGTCAGCTTGTCGGGCTGGAGGCCGCCCGCCTGCTCTCGATCGCAGCGGATACGCGCTGGACGGACTGGATGCCGATCAATACCTGGGTGATCGAGCATCCGCAGGGCATCATCGTGGTCGATACAGGCGAGACCAGCCAGATCAATTCGCCCGGCTATGTCGACTGTGATCCGGTCACCGGCCTGGTTTACCGGAACAACCTGCGTTTTGCGGTCACCCCGCAGGACCAGATTGACGCGCAGCTGCGCGCGCTGGACATTGACCCGACCTCGGTGGGGACCGTCGTGCAGACGCATCTGCATTCCGACCATATGGGCGGGTTGAGCGCGTTTCCCGGCGCAGAATTTTTCGTGCCAGAGGCAGATTATCCGGCAGGCATGGGCGTGCTCTCGTGCCACTTCCCGACACGTTTCACGCCGCGCTTTGCACAGTTCACGAGCAGCGATATCCCTGGCTTTGCGCAGGCACATGCCCTGATGTCCGACGGTGACCTGTTTATCATCCCGACGCCGGGCCACTCGATGGGACATCAGTCGGTGCTGCTGCGCGATGGGACGCGCAATTATGTCTTCGCAGGAGATGCCACATTTGACGATGTCCAGCTCAGGAATGTCGTGATTGGTGGCATCGTGGCCGATGTCGGCATGGCGCGGGCCAGCATTCAGACCCTGCAAACGCTCGTGCGCGAACAACCGACCGTGTATCTGCCCACGCACGATCCTGACTCTCGCCGCCGCCTGCAGCAGGCCGAGGCCACCTTGCTCTAGCGGTGACACATTGGCCAGATGATCCATTTCTTTTGCAGGCAGACCGGGAGTCCGTATACAGGTGCATCCAGTCTGCCTGTGAATTCAGATCACCACGCCGATGGTTGAGGTCATCAATCGCTCATTTTCGCATTACGCCTGAGCATGGGTGACCGCCCAGCGTTCATAATCTGCGCTTAAGTTGACACGCTATCCGTTCTTCGTTATAGTGATTCATGTAGTAATAGATACGGTCATAACGTTCTTTCCCCTGATGCTTGTTCAATAGCACAGCCTGTCCGACAGGTGTGTCTATTGACAGAGTGTTCCCCAAATCCTATAATGTAGGATACGAATGAAGACGAGTCGCGCTCCCTCCGGTGAACACACGGCGCAGGAATAATACATTCCATGCGCTGTTTTGTCGTTTACGGCTGAAGCACCTGCAGGTCTTCGCGTCACAACGCACCATCCACGCAAGTTTCACATATTTACCGTTCAGCGCAGAGGAGGTACCGCCTTGGAGGCGAAAGATTTTAGCGCACTGCGCGTTAGTCTTGCTTCGCCAGAGGACATCAGGAATTGGTCCTATGGAGAAGTGCTGAAACCAGAGACGATCAACTATCGACGCCTGCGACCGGAAAAGGACGGTCTGTTCTGCGAAGCCATTTTTGGCCCCACGCGGGATTACCAGTGCTACTGTGGCAAGTACAAAAACATTCGCTATAAGGGTGTCATCTGCGACAAGTGCGGTGTCGAAGTCACGCGTTCGTCGGTTCGCCGCGAGCGCATGGGCCACATCGAGCTGGCCGCCCCGGTGGCGCATGTGTGGTACACCCGCCGCGTGCCCAGCTACCTGGGTATGCTGGTGGATGTCAGCCGCCGCAACCTGGACCGCGTGCTGTATTTTGCCCAGTATGTGGTGACCAATGTCGACGAGGAAGCCCGTCACAAGGCGCTCTCGCGCATTGAGCGCGACCTGGCATCCAAGGAAGCCGCACTGCGTGGCGACCAGGAAGACCAGGAAACCGCACGCCGCACAGCAGCCAGCGAAGAACAGAGCGTCCTGCTGGAAAAGACCGTCGATATCAACAAGCACTTTGATGGCGAACTGACCCGTCTGAGTGACGAAATCATGCGCGAAGCACAGACTGTGCAGCAGCGCGTCGAAGGCTCGCTGAATCAGCCTGCCCCATCCGACATCGACTTCCCGTCGGCCAACACGGTGATCGCGGCGCGCGGCGAAATTGTGGACAACAGCCACATCGCCCGCATCCAGAGCATCGCCACGGCCCGCATCAACGAGCTGGAAAACGAAGTCAATGCCATGCGCCAGCAGTCGCTGAGCGACCTGAACGTAGAGGCCAACGCCTCCGGTGCAGGTGCGCTGACGACCAGCGCGTTCAGCGAAATTGAAGACCGCATCCGCACCCTGCGTTCCAACGCGGAAAAGATGCGCGGCGAACTGGAAGACCTGAAGGTGCTCCAGTTCCTGCCCGAAAGCCGCTATCGCGAGCTGAAGCAGCGCTACGGCAACGTCTTCCAGGCGGACATGGGCGCCGAAGCCTTCTACGAGATTCTGAAAGGCATGGATCTCGACAAGATGGCCAAGGACCTGTGGCACGAGGTGCGCAACACCCGTTCCAAGCAGCGCAAGAAGAAGGCGACCAAGCGACTGCGCGTGGTGGAAAACCTGCGCAAAAGCAACAATCGCCCTGAATGGATGATCCTGAAGGTGCTGCCGGTCATTCCTCCGGACCTGCGCCCGATGGTGCAGCTGGACGGTGGCCGTTTTGCCACCAGCGACCTGAACGACCTGTATCGCCGCGTGATCAACCGCAACAACCGTCTGAAGCACCTGCTTGAGCTGGGCGCCCCGGACGTGATCGTGCGAAACGAAAAGCGTATGCTTCAGGAAGCCGTCGACAGCCTGATCGATAACAGCCAGCGCACGAAGGCGATGAGCCGCCGTGGCCGCCGTGAGCTGAAGTCGCTCAGTGATATGCTGAAGGGCAAGAAGGGCCGTTTCCGCCGCAACCTGCTGGGCAAGCGCGTCGACTACTCTGGCCGTTCGGTCATCGTGATCGGCCCGCGCCTCAAGCTGCATCAGTGCGGCCTGCCCAAAACGATGGCGCTGGAGCTGTATCGCCCGTTCGTCATCAGCCGCCTGGTGGAAAAAGGCTACGCGCAGAACGTGAAGGGTGCCAAGCGCATCATCGAACGTGAAAAGCCGGAAGTGTGGGAAGCGCTGGAAGAAGTCATCGGGCAGCGCCCGGTGCTGCTGAACCGTGCCCCTACCCTGCATCGCCTCGGCATCCAGGCCTTTGAGCCGCAGCTGGTGGAAGGCAAAGCTATCCAGATTCACCCGCTCGTCTGCTCCGCCTTCAACGCGGACTTCGACGGTGACCAGATGGCCGTGCACGTCCCGCTGAGCGACAAGGCCGTGACCGAAGCGCGCGAGCTGATGCTGAGCACCAAGAACCTGCTCAAGCCCGCTGACGGCCAGCCGATCGTGGCCCCCGCCAAGGACATGGTGCTGGGTATCTATTACCTGACCATGGACCCGACGGTGGAAATCGTCACGCTGAAAGAAAAGGCGGACGCCTTCCGCTCGATCACGACGCTGGGCGACCCGGCTAACCGCGTGGGTATCGCCTACCGCACCAACGGCTACTACTGGTCGCTCGATCACGAAATCCCGGGCATGACCCTGTTCCGCGATGTCATCGAGACCACGGTCATCGACGAGTCGAAGAACATCGTCAAGATCAAGGTGCTCGAATCCGCTTTCGACCGCACGCTCCGCGCGCTGCTGGAAGGTGAAGTCGACTGCCTGGTGGCCAATACCTATGAGATGCGCAAGCTGATTGCGGACCGCGGCCTGGCTGACAAAGTCGTGGTCTCGAACCTGCACGAGCGCCGTCATGTGGTGGACATGGACGAGGTGGAGTATCTGTACAACCTCGGCATGGTCGAGCTGCACACGCCGATTCTGCTGGGCACCTATTTCGAGACGCGTGACCCGCTGCCGGAGCCGGAACCGACGACCATCGGCCGCGCGATCTTCAATCGCATCCTGCCCGACGAAATGCGCTTCGTGCAGAAGACGCTGGGCAAGAAGGAACTTCAGGAACTGGTCGACCGTGCCTATCGCAAGATTGGCCCCGAACGCACGACCAACGTCGTGGACTCGATCAAGGACCTCGGCTTCCATTACGCGACCGTTTCGGGCACGACCGTGGCCGTGGCCGACATCACCATCCCTGAAGAACGCGGTGCGATCCTGGCCGAAGCTGAAGCTGTGGTGGAGCGCAACGAGCGCAACCACAAGCGCGGCCTGATCACCGAAGAAGAGCGTTACCAGAGCACGGTCGATACGTGGAACCTGGCCAAAGAGAAGCTGCAGGTCGTCATCAAGGACGCCCTGAACCCGTACGGGCCGATCGCCATCATGGCGATTTCCGGCTCGACCAAGGGTGGTTTCGGCCCGATCACGCAGCTGGCGGGTATGCGCGGCCTGATGGCCGATCCGTCCGGCCGCATCATCGACCTGCCGATTCGCAGCCACTTCCGCGAAGGCCTGAACCCGCTGGAGTACTTCATCTCCACGCACGGCGCGCGTAAAGGTCTGGCCGACACCGCGCTGCGTACGGCGGACGCCGGCTATCTGACACGCCGTCTGGTGGACGTCGCCCAGGACATGATCATCAACCGCACCGACTGCGGCACCGAAGACGGCATCTGGATTCGCCGTACAGATGACATCGCGGGCCAGAAGATCTGGGAACGCATTGTCGGGCGCTGCGCCGCTTCCGATGTGTATCACCCGAAGACCGGCGAGCTGATCGTGGCGCGCAACGGTGTGATCAATGAAGACGTAGCTGAAGCGATCGACAAGAACAAGGATATCGAGGAAGTGCATGTCCGCAGCCCGCTGACGTGCAGCCTGATCCACGGTATCTGCGCCCTGTGCTATGGCCGCGACCTGGGCCGTGGCGAAATGGTGGAAATCGGCACGGCGGTGGGTATCGTCGCCGCGCAGTCGATCGGCGAGCCGGGCACGCAGCTCACGCTCCGCACGTTCCACACCGGTGGTACGGCGCAGGCCTCGGGCGACATCACGAGCGGTCTGCCGCGCGTGGAAGAAATCTTCGAGGCCCGCAAGAAGCCGAAAGGCGAAGCGGTCGTCTCCGAAATCGCCGGCGTGCTGCGCCTGAGCAAACGCGATGGCATCCGCATCGCCACCGTCATCAACAGCGCGGTCGTCAGCGAGAAATATGACGTCGCGGCAGGCTGGGAAATCCTGGTCAACGAAGACCAGCGCGTGAACAGCGGCGCTATTCTGGCCCATGACGTGGACTCTGAAGCGGGCGGCCGCATTCTGGCGCCGTTCGAAGGCCACATCCACATCGAAGGCCGCACTATCTACATCCGGCACGAAGAGCGCATCGAGGAAGAGTACGAGCTTCCCCAGATTGCCAAGCTGCTGCCGGGTGTCGAAGACGGCGTCGAAGTCAAGGCTGGCCAGCAGCTCACCGAAGGCGCGCTGAACCCGCATCGCATCCTGCGCATTCTGGGCAAGGATGCCACCGAGAAGTATCTGCTCTCGGAAGTGCAGCAGGTGTACCGCCAGCAGGGCGTGAACATCAGCGACAAGCACTTTGAAATCGTCATCCGCAAGATGCTCTCGCGCGTGCAGATCACCAAGTCGGGCGACAGCGAGCTGCTGCCCGGTGAGCTGATCGAGTACCTGCAGCTCGTCAAGATGAATGACGGCATGATCGCCGAAGGCAAGGAACCGGCCGCTGGCGCGGAAATCCTGCTGGGCGTGACCAAAGCAGCGCTGACGACCGACAGCTTCCTCTCGGCCTCCAGCTTCCAGCACACTATCAAGGTGCTGGCAGGCGCGGCCATCGAAGGCAAGAGCGACCGGTTGTACGGCCTGAAGGAAAACGTCATCATCGGCAAGCTGATCCCTGCCGGTACCGGTTTCCACACCTATCAGGACCGCGACCTGCTGGCCCCCAAGGCCACGCTGGAATCGCAGGGTGCGCTGGATACCAACCCGGATATCTTCGAGGATGAAGCTGCCGAAGAAGAATCGCGCGGCGGGAACGAAGAAGACTAAACATCTTCCGGCAAGTGAAACAAAAAACGCGGCGTCCGAATCTGGATGCCGCGTTTTGTTTGTGGCTGATGGTTTCGTTTCAGCTAGAAGCTGGGAAGCTGCACATCCGGGCGCACCGCGTCATACAGCATCCAGAACAGCGGACGCTCGGTGCGGTCGGTGCTGTTCGGGTCGATATTGCCCAGCGTGCCCGGCACGATGATGCTGTAGGCAGCGCGCTCGTCGCGATTCTGAATCAGGCCGGCCAGCGTGGCAAAGTTCAGGTTCCACAGCATGGTCGTGCCGACATCCGGGCTGCCCTGCAGAATTTCCAGCGCACGGATGGTATACAGGCCCTGCTCTGTCCGGTCGGTATAGCCCATCCAGTCATCGCCCTCCGGCGGCGCACCCGGCAGGCCATCCCATGATGCATAGCCAAACTCCGTCACCCACATTTGCGTGGCGTGGCCATTTTCGCCGATGATACGGCGGTAGGCCTCCATCGTCTCGCGGAAGAAGAAGTGCGGGTTATCGTCCCAGCCCTGCCCCTCGATGTTGTCGCAGCACAGCGCATCAGGCAGATTCGCCCACGGGTATGGATGCACGCCGATTTTCACGTCAGCATACTGGCCCAGCCCGGCGGCATACATCTGGCGCAGATACTCGGTGTCATCCACCGAGAAGCTGCTGGTGCTGGTGGGCGCCAGCCCAGCCGTAATCACCACCACGTCTGGTGAATACGCACGCACCGCGTTATAGCCGGCGGCAAACAACTGCATATAGCCAGCGCCGCTGAAGGGCAGCGAACCCTGCCACTCGCGCAACAGGTTGGGTTCATTCCAGATTTCAATCGCGTCGATGTATTCGCCCACCGTGGGACGGAACAGGTCAGCATTGATTTCCTGGTACACCAGCGTGATAAAATCGGCCAGATACTGCGGGTTGTCGGGCGGGCCGTCCTCAGCCTGGTTCGAGCGCGCCCACAGCGGGGCCTTGACGATGCTGGCCATCACGCTTAGTCCGCGATTTGAGGCATCTTCCAGATACAGCTCCACACGACGAAAGAACTCGTCATTCTTCTGATTGGGGCCGTCCGGCTGCATATCGCGCCATGGCAGCTGCACTTTCACCCACGAGATACCCAGCTGTTCAATCTTGCTCATGGCAAACTGCCAGTCTTCCTGAGACAGATTGATATCGACCTGGATGCCCAGCCGCCCGCTGTCCAAATTCGGCATGATGGGCGCGGCACCGGCTTCAGGCGTGTTCGTGGGCACAACAGGCGCGACTGTCGGCTCTGGCGTCGCCTCGCCAGGGGTGACGGGGGTCTCAGGCGTATTGGTGGGCATCACCGGCGCAAACGTCGGCGGGGGCGGCACATTGCCGGAGACAATCGGGCCCGTCCAGGTAGCACCACCCTGAAGCAGCGGCAGGTCGGTTGGCACGACTGGTGCCGGCGTCACGGCCGAAGCGGTTGGCGGCTCAGTCGTGGAAGTGGCCGTCGGCGGCAGGAAAGTTGGCGTGCTGGTCGGCGGTTGGGCGGTCGCAGTGTTGGTAGGCACGACGACAGCCTGTGTCGCCTCCGGCGTTGCCGTCCAGTACACGGGTATCGGCGCCTGCGGCGCACAGCCAGCAGACAGCCCCATCAGGAGCATGGTCAGGAGTCGAATCAGATCTTGTAGGTTCATACCATGCATACTATCACACTCGAAATTCCACATTCAAGGGAACAACCCTACGCTTTGCCCGCGTAATCAGGGCAAAGAAATGCTATAATAGAACAAACGTTCATTTGCTTTATGGAAAGTTTGCCTTAGAATGAGGGCGTTACCCTGCGGGAGCACTACTGAAACATGACAAACCCCGGACTTATCCGTCAGATCAATATCGGACAAGAGATGCGCGATGCGTATCTCGACTACGCCATGAGCGTCATCGTCGCGCGCGCCCTGCCCGACGCCCGCGATGGCCTGAAGCCGGTGCATCGCCGCATCCTGTACGCGATGTGGGACATGGGCATCCGGGCGGATACCCCTTACAAGAAATGCGCGCGTATCGTCGGCGAAGTGCTGGGCAAGTATCACCCGCATGGCGACGGCGCGGTGTATGAATCGCTGGTGCGTATGGCGCAGGACTTTTCCATGCGCAACGTGCTGGTGGATGGCCAGGGCAACTTCGGCAGCGTGGATGGTGACGGTGCCGCAGCCATGCGCTATACCGAAGCGCGCATGGCCCAGATCGGCGAGGAACTGCTGGTCGATATCCAGAAGGAAACTGTCGACTTCGTGGACAATTTCGACGGCACGCTGGCCGAGCCAGCCGTGCTGCCCGCCAGCTTCCCCAACCTGCTGGTGAACGGATCCAGCGGCATCGCCGTGGGCATGAGCACCAACATCCCGCCACACAACCTCGGCGAAGTATGCGACGCGCTCATTCATATGCTGGGCCACTGGGAAACCCTGGACGACATCAGCATTCAGGACCTGATGCAGTTTGTGAAGGGACCAGACTTTCCCACCGGTGGCCTGATCTATCACCATGCCGACGACGCCGAAAACGACGATGGCTCACTGGTAAGCGCGTATGCCACCGGGCGCGGCAAGATCACCATGCGCGCACGCTGCCACATCGAGGACATGGGGCGCGGCAAGTCGCGCATCATCGTGAGTGAGCTGCCCTACCAGACCAACAAGTCCGCGCTGGTGGAGCGTATCGCCCAGCTTGTGCGCGATGGCCGTATCGAAGGCATCTCTGACCTGCGCGACGAATCCGACCGCCAGGGACTGCGCCTCGCCATCGAGCTGGCACGCGGTGCTGAAGCGACCGAAGTGCTGGCACTGCTGTTCAAGCTCACCCAGCTTCAGGAGACCTTCAGCATTATCATGCTGGCGCTGGTCAACGGGGAGCCGCGCACGCTCAGCCTGAAGCAGGCACTGCGTGTGTATCTGGATCATCGGCTGGATGTGGTGCGCCGTCGTAGTGAGTATGACCTGGCGCGCGCTCGTGACCGCGCCCATATCCTCGAAGGCATCATCAAAGCCATTGACCGGCTGGATGAAGCAATTGCCACCATTCGTAAATCGCGCACGGCCGACGATGCCCGCATCAACCTGATCAAATTGCTCGACATCACCGAGATTCAGGCACGCGCCATTCTGGAAATGCAGCTGCGCAGGCTGGCCGCCCTGGAGCGCGAGGCCATCGAAACCGAATACAAAGAAAAGCTGGAGTTGATCGCCTATCTGGAGAGCCTGCTCAACAGCCCGGCGGATATGCGCAGCGTGATTGCCGAAGAACTGGGCATGATAAAGCAGGCCTATGCCGAGCCGCGCCGCAGCGTGATTGTGGACAGCATGGCCACGGCAGCCCCAACAGCCGCCCTGCTGATGCCGCAGGATAACTGCTGGGTCACGCTCAGCTCGACCGGCAAAATTGGCCGCAGCTTTGACGAAACACAGCCGAAGGTCACCAGTGAAGTCAAAGATGCGCCACAGTTCGTCATCCAGGCGACCACCGATCAGATCGTGTATCTGTTTGCGCAGGATGGCCTGTGCACCAGTCTGCCCGTGCACCAGCTTCCACAAGTGCATATCGCAGGCGAAGGCAGCCCTGTGCGTGATGTCACCCCGCTGAAATCGGAGGTGCCGATTGCGACCATGCTCTGCCTCAGCCCGTCCGGCACCGATGGCTTCCTGTTTTTTGCCACACGCGGCGGTGAAGTCAAGCGACTGCGCATGGACGACCTGCCCGGTGTGATGGCCAACGCGTTCAAGGCCATTGATATTGAAAAAGATGATGCGCTGCTCAATGTCACACTGACGAACGGCGAACAGGAAGTCATGCTCGTCACCGCGCAGGCAGCCGCGATTCGCTTCAAAGAGGCCGATGTGCGCCCGACCGGCCTGGGCGCGGGCGGCATGCGCGGCATCAAGCTGGCCGACGAAAAAGACCGCGTGATCGCGGCCTGTGTGGTGCATCCGGATGGCTATCTGGTCACGATTACTGAAGACGGACTGGCCAAGCAGACGCCGGTCAGCGAATACCCGTCACAGGGGCGCGCTGGCGCTGGCGTGATTGCCATGAAGCTGATTCCCGACAGTCCGGGCCTGTCCGCAGCCATCATTGGCCATCGTCTGGACGAAAGCGTGCTCATCCTGACCAGCAAACATCGCGCCAAGACGGCACGTATTTCTGCCTTTACAGCGGCAAAGCGTGCCGGCAAGGGAGAGCCCGCCATCGCGCTGGGCCTGAAAGAACAGGTGTCGCGACTGGGCCGGTTCGATATGATGCCGACCCCGGCAACCGCAGCCGACGAACCGTCCCCGTCCGCAAACGGGACGGGCGAGGTCACGCAGCAGGGACTGCTCTAGGCCAGACCCAGTGTCCGGGCGGTCGTCATCACCTGGTCACTGGGAGACATACCGCGCTGGTGCAGCGCATGTCGAAGCACACTGAAAATGCGCTGCGCCTGCTCTTTATGGCCCTGCTGGGCTGACATCTGCATCGCCTGCAGGGCGACATCCTCGCGATGTGGCATCACGCCAAAAGCGCGCAATGCAGAGGCCAGCGCGCGCGCGATTTCATTGCGCAGGATATTCAGCTTTGAGAGCTGTATCAGCGCCTCGACCACCAGCGCCTGCAAGTGGCTGGCACGCCGCTGAATCCATGGCATCGGCGCCATGCCCAGGTAGTCCCCGCGATACAGCCCCACGGCCTGCTCATAGATGGTGTAGGCATCCTCAGGAGCACTGGCAGCGGCCCTCGTCATCAACTGCTCAAACAGCATCACGTCGTACTGCACGTTCATCTGCGGGGCAATGCGATAAAACCCGGAATCATAAATGGTCACATCGGTGCCCATCAGTTCATTGATCTTGCGCTTGGTCACATGAAAGACGTTGGTCGCCTCGTTTGTCTTCATGTCGGGCCAGAAGGTCTCGAAGATTTCGTTACGCGTCACAGTTCCGCGATCCACGAAGTAGAAAAACAGGTTGCGCGGCAGATGACCGTCCCAGTCCGAGACATTGCGCCCCTCTACCTGCACACGGCCCGGCCCCAGAGCGCGCACTTCCAGCACCTTGCCACTGGTCGCGTCGGCATAATTCCACAGCATATGCTCGGTGGAGTGCGGCAGCATGGCACTGATCGCCATCAGTCCCGCATCCTGTGTGAACAGCTTCGGCAGCACGCGCAGCAGCACGATTACGCGTGCCGAGCTGTACAGCGCAAGCAGTTCATGCACGGCGGCCAGCAGATCAGCATCCAGCGCACGGTCCGCCTCATCCAGGAAGATATCGCTGATGGTCTCGACCTTCTGATCGCCCAGGGCGGCAGCCACCTGCATCAGAATACCATCGCGTCCCATAGACTTTCCCCGCAGGGGAACGTACAGGGACGTGGCATTCAGCTCCGCCAGCAGCGGGAGCTGGGGGAAAAAATTAGGATGTAGTAGGACTAATCGTACGTGAGGACTAAGGCCTCGAAACTGCGACTGGAACATGGAGAAGTCATGCAAGCTCATCAGCAGCCTCGACATTCGTGATGCAATCTGCAAGATTACGTTATACATCACGATAATATTTTAATTGTATGTGACATCGCCAAATTCCGCCAATTTTGAGGGTGATTCAACAAAAAGAGCCGCTTTGAGTCGGCTCTTTCAGGCAAAGATCATTGGGCTTTCAGGGGAGATTGTTAGTGGGTGCGACGGCGCACTTCGCGCACGCTGCCGATGTTTGACAGCCGGGCCAGGATGCGCTGGAGATGCTGAAGATCAGTGATTTCCAGCGTAATATCCATGTGCGCGATGCCCTGATTAACATTCACGTTAACGGCAGACATGTTCACTTTCTCGTCTGCGATCAGCGTGCTGATGTCTTTCATCAGGGCCTCACGGTCATAGGCCACCAGCTCAATCGGCACGGAATAGCGGTTGGTCTGGCTGGGCCTGCCCCACTCCACCGGGATGATGCGCTCAGGCTCCGCATTGATGTTCGGGCAGTCAGAGCGATGCACGGTTACGCCACGGCCGCGCGTCACATAGCCCACGATTTCTTCAGGCGGCACGGGCCGGCAGCACTTCGCCAGCGTAATCAGCATCCCGCTGGTGCCCAAAATCGAGACGCCATTGCCGGGATCGACCGTCAGTCCGCTGGGCGACGAACGCGCCTTCAGCGTCTCTTTGTCGCGTGCGGCCTGTTCTTTGCGCTCCACGTCCAGAATCTTGCTGACAATCTGGCCGCCATTGATATCGCCAGCGCCCACGTTTGCCAGAAAGTCGTCCAGCTTGTCAAAGCCGAAGTGGGTGGCCACGGACTCAAAAGACATCACATCCAGCAGGCCAAGCCGCTTCAGCTCACGCTCCAGCACCTCGCGCCCCATGGCGATATGCTTGTCGCGGTCCTGGCGACGGAACCAGTGGCGGATCTTCGCGCGGGCGCGGTCCGTCTTGACATAACCCAGGTTCGGGTTCAGCCAGTCCATGCTGGGGCCGCCGCGCTTCGAGGTGATGATTTCGATCTGGTCGCCCGTCTTGAGCACATAATCGAGGCCGACCAGCTTGCCATTCACCTTGGCACCGCGGCACTGATGGCCGATTTCGGTATGCACATGATAGGCAAAGTCCACCGGCGTGGCGCCCACCACCAGGTCAAACACATCGCCCTTGGGTGTGAACACATACACGCGGTCCTGAAAGACTTCAGACTTCATGTGATCGACAAACTGGCGCGGATCATCCATATCGCCCTGGTCCATCAGCCGACGGATATAGGCGATGCGCTGCTCAAAGTTGTCGTCGCGGTCCTTCTTGTTGCCTTCCTTATAGCGCCAGTGGGCAGCCACGCCATATTCGGCGTGCTCGTGCATTTCCCACGTGCGAATCTGCACCTCGACCGTCTTGCCGCGATTATCGCGCACCGCGGTATGCAGGCTGCGATAGAAGTTGTCCTTGGGCGAGGCGATATAGTCGTCAAATTCGCCCGGCACCGGCTTCCACATGTTATGCACGATACCCAGCACCAGATAACAGTCCGGCACCGTATCCACAATCACGCGCACAGCGCGCACATCGTAGATATTTTCGAACGGCATGTCTTTGCGATCCATCTTCTTGAAGATGCTGTACATGTGCTTCGGACGTCCCGAAATGGTCGGGTTCTTCACCCCGTGCTTGAGGATTTCCTCGCGCAGTGTGGTGATGACTTCGTTCATGTAGCGTTCGCGGTCATCCCGCTTTTCGTCGATGCGGCGCGCCAGATCCTTGTAATCATCCGGATACAGATAGCGGAACGACAGGTCTTCAAGCTGCCACTTCAGCTGCCAGATGCCAAGGCGATTGGCCAGCGGCGCAAAAATATCGAGCGTCTCGCGCGCGACCGTCTTCTGTTTTTCAGGCGTCATGTAGCCCAGCGTGCGCATGTTGTGCAGGCGGTCGGCCAGCTTCACCAGCGCGACACGCACATCGTCGCCCATCGTCATGAAAATCTTGCGCATGTATTCCATGTACTCGACTTCACGGTCATTGGCGCGGCGGCTCTTGTCCGGGGTATCCGGCTTGGCCTGCTTGGGCAGCTTGTCCAGCTTGGTCACCGCATCGACGATATTGGCCACCGTATCGCCAAATTCAGCGAGCACATCTTCATAGCGCACGGACGTGTCTTCGATGATGTCGTGCAGCAGGGCCGCACAGATCGCCTCGGCATCCAGGCGCATTTCAGCCAGAATATGGGCCACCGCCACGCAGTGCGTGAAGAACGGCTCACCAGACTTGCGAAACTGGTTTTCGTGGGCTTTTTCAGCGCGGGCATAGGCACGCGTGACCAGCGCACGGTCGCTTGGGCTGAGGTCCGGAAGCGCATCAAGCAGCGATTGAAGATTCATCACGGGGGTAGAATGCGTCAGGGTAGTTCCGACCATGCTTCACTTTCCCATCTACGATATCTCAATATTCTACAACATTTCCGACGTTGTTTAAGCGAGTGTTATACTGCCACTATCCGCTGGTTCTGAGGATTCTCTTACATGGCCCTGCGTTCCACAGCCGATGCGCTGGCAGATATCCTGGCGCATTTTCATCCCCTGCCCGCCGAATCCGTGCCGCTGCTTGAGGCCTATGACCGCGTGCTGGCGCATGACATCGTCGCGGGCGAGTCGCTGCCGCCCTTCGCCAATTCCAGCATGGACGGCTTTGCTGTGCATGCCGATGATATATCCGCAGCACCTGTCCGCCTGAAGCTGACGATGGACATTCCCGCGGGCAGCTTCCCCGGACGTCCGCTCGGTCGCGGCGAGGCTGCGCGCATCATGACCGGCGCGCCGCTGCCTGAAGGTGCAAATGCCATCGTTCCGGTGGAAGACACAGACGCCCAGTTCAAGCCATCCAGTGATGCCCCGCTTCCAGAGCACGTGGAAATCCGGCGCAGTGTAGCAACCGGCGCGTATGTGCGCCCGGTCGGGGAGGATGTGCGTGTCGGGCAGACGGTGCTAAAGACAGGAACCGTGCTGGGCCCGGCGGAAGTCGGCATCCTGGCCAGCATCGGGCAGGCGCGCGTTCAGGTTATCGGGCAGCCACGCGCGGTCGTGCTCAGCAGCGGTGATGAACTGCTTGATCCCGCTGACGCACTTTCCCCGGGCAAAATCCGCGACGCCAATACGTTTACGCTGACAGGCCAGCTGCGCGCCGCCTATGCGCGAGTCCTGCACGTCCCGCGCATCAGCGATCATCTGCCCGATGCACTGGCGCGCATCGACGAGGCGCTGTCCCTGCACCCCCATCTGATCGTCAGTTCGGGCGGAGTGTCCGTCGGCGCCTTCGATGTCATGCGCCATGCGGTTGAGTCGTACGGCGCGCTGGAGTTCTGGAAGGTCAATCTGCGGCCCGGCAAGCCGCTGGCCTACGGGCAGGTGCGCGGGGTGCCCTTCTTCGGCCTGCCGGGCAATCCGGTCAGCGCCATGGTCACCTGCGACGTGTTCGTGCGGCCTGCCGTGCTCACCCTCGGCGGACGCAGCCTGCAAACCGATTCGATCATTGCGCAGGCAGGGCACGTCATTCAGTCTGATGGCAGGCGCACCTATGCCCGCGTCACGCTTGCGCGCGAGGGCGGTGCCCTGGTGGCGCGCGAAACAGGCACGCAAAGCTCGGGCGCGCTGTCTTCGATGGCGCTGGCCGACGGCCTGATGATTATTCCCGAAGATGTCACCCATGTGGAAGCCGGTGAGTCCATGACGATTCGCCTATTAAGGCCACTTCGGGTGTAGAATATGGGAACAATTTGTCTTCAGTTCAGAAGGTTCTGAAAGGCGATCCAGCATGACCAGCAATACGATTTCAGCCCAGCATGTCGCGCTCCAGGAATCAGCGCCGCGCTTCAGCAAATGGTTCCTGTGGACGGCGGTGCTTATCTTCACATGCGGCGCACTATTCACCAGCGGTTACATGAGCTACGGCGAAATTACCGCCACCCCCGCCATGTGTTCTAACGACGGCTTCGTGAACTGCGACGCCGTGCGTGCCAGCGTGTGGTCAGAGCTGGCCGGTATTCCCGTGGCCTATCTGGGCTTTATCACCTACAGCGCCATCTTCATCACGCTGATGCTGGAGCGGCGCGGCATCCCGTTCTTCCAGGCCAACGGCGTCATCCTGATTTTTGCGATGTCGCTGTTTGGCTTCCTGTTCCACTGCTATCTCACCTACAACTCGATCTTCACCCTCGGCAAAATCTGCCCGTGGTGCGTCGCCACCCACGGCTTCATGACCTTCATCCTGATCTTCAACACCATCCGGCTGGTGCGCCACTTCAACCAGCCCGTCACACAGGCCTGAGAACAGGCACGCCATCCCGGCGGCAAACGAAACCAAAAACGCGAGGCGGTGAATGCCGGCCTCGCGTTTTAATGTCTTGTTGTTCAGTTGACGATGCAGGCGCTAGCGGTTGCCCTTGATCGTGCGCTCGAACAGATCTTCGAGGTCACGGTCGCGGTCGCCACGGCGATCACGCTTGTCACGGCGCTCGCCGCCCTTCTGCTTGCGCGAGACTTCCTTGCCAGTAGCGCCGCTTTCGGCCATGGCGCGGTTATACGCCAGTTCCATTGCCGAGGGCACGCTGACATCATTTTCCTGCTCGTCAGCCACGCTCTGGCGGGCTTCCTTGACGCTGCGGGTTTCTTCCGCGGCAGTCAGGGCCTTGATGCTCAGGTCGATGCGCTTCTTCTTGCGGTCCACCTGAATGATCTGGGCGGTCACTTCCTGGCCCACCTGCACCACATCGTTGGGCGACTTGACGAAGCCAGCGGCCAGCTCGGACACGTGGATCATCGCCAGGCGCTCGGCGCCGATGTCGATGAACGCGCCAAAGTTTTCAATCTTGGCGACGGTGCCCTTGATCTGCTCACCGATCTTCAGCGAGTCCCACGACACAGCAGCCGGCTTGACCATCGACAGGGCGATACGGCTCTTCGGGCCTTCGGTTTCCACCTTCAGCACATACACCGTGACCGTGTCACCAGCCTTGACGACATCTTCAACGTTATTGACCTTTGATTTTCCCAGCTGGGAGATGTGCAGCAGGCCATCGCTGCCTACCCCTACATCGACAAACGCGCCGTACAGCTCGATGCGTTTGACGGTGCCCTGCAATTCCATGCCAGGAACCAACTCACTGACCTTCGTAGGCTTTACTGGTGTTGCATCACTCATCGTATTACCGCGCTCCTCTATCGCGTCCTGGCTTTACCCGCCCTATTGCGGGGTCGGGGTTAATGTTACGCTGGGCGTAACTTCGAATTCTTCATTTTCACGGGAATAAGTCGCATACGTGGCATAGCCGTCCCACGCATGTAAATTACTGGTATCAATGATCGCCTGCATGTCGCTCGAGTTCACGTACAGCACGCCGATGATTTCACTGGTCTCAGTCAATTCAGCTTCTGCCCCGGCCACGAACGCATAGATTACCGTGTTCAGTTCGGGGTAAATCAGATTCACAATCGCCTGGTCTTCGGTGAAAATATCAGCAATAGCGTACGCAGGTTCTCCCTTCGCGTCAAGAAGCTCTTCCACAGTCAGATCGGGCGAGAGGCGTAAAAACACCGCATCGACAATCTCGCCACCAGACGAGACCATCTGGCAGCAGGCAATCCCGCCTACGCCCTGGAATTCGGCAGCGACTGCGCTGGATTCTTCATCCGCGGCAGTCTGCACATTTTCGAGCTGGGTAGAATCTTCGAGGATAGTGAGGGCGTCATTCCACTCGGTTTCACCGGGTGTTATACCATTCCAGCAGGGGGCCGAACACGGACGATCCGTAATCAGGCTGTCATCCTGCAACAGATTGGCATCCCGTAGGGGCGGAGGGGGCGAACAGGCCGATACAAACAGCACGGCCAGCATCCCCAGCACCAGAAGACTTATTTTCTTCAAGGAGTTCACTTTCGTCACGGCAACATTGATGAGGACGGGTGGGGGCGATTTGCTTTGGCAGACCACCCCCACCCGGTAGTTAGTTCAACTGCGAGTAGGATAGCTGGTACGTGCCAATCGTTCCGCCGTACAATCCCCCATAGTGCGTTGCAATAATAATATAGCGTCCATCCTCTGGCAAGGTCAGATTAGCGAGAAGTGAATTGGTGTTCTCACCTGCCACGGCATCATCATTGCTTCCCACCACCGTACCAGACGGTCCAATCAGATACAGTGTCGGGTCCAGTGTGCCCGACGTGTTGTTCAGCGCGATATTCACCACATCGCCAGCACTGCCATCAAACGCATACAGATCATACTTGTTGCTGGGTGTGATGCTGCCGGTGGCCGGGGCTCCCGCTGCAATCGGCACGGCCTGCGCCACTTCGTCGCGCCACGGCAGGTCATCAGCACCACGAATGATGCCACCCGGGCCAGACACAGCCGTGTTATCGGCGAGGATGTCGAAGCTGGTCAGGAAGCGGTCATTCACAAACGGCGTGGAAGCGAAGTTCGCCACTGGCTGGCCGTTGAACAGCACCAGCAGCGTGAAGCTGACCGGCGTGGTGTCGCCGCATTCATTCTGGAACCAGACTTCAGCCTCATACGAGCCGGGGCGCGGGGCGATATCCACCGGCCAGTAGATGTAGCTGTATGCAGCACCTTCAGATACCGCGCAGTTGCGGTTACCAAAAGCTACGATGCTGCCACCGCTGCGGATGCTGGTCACGTCGTCAAACACGGCGTCACCAGCCGGGTCGCGCACCAGCAGTTGCAGGTCGGCATTGGTATTCCACACGAGCAAAATCTGCAGCGAACCTGGCGTGATATTCGCGCTGAAGTCGTCCGGCAGGTTGATGTCCGTGGCCGCCAGCGAGACAACGAAATCACCTTCGGTGGCGCCAAATGACTTGCCATAGCGCGAAACCACGACGTAGTACGTGCCGCTGTTTTGGATCAGCACATTGCCCACCTGCGAATCGGTGATGCCCACGCCAATATCGTCGTTGTCGCGCACAATCGCACCGGTGCTGTCAACAATCGAGATATATGTATCCAGGCTGCCCGAAATCGCTTCGACGCCCGCACTGTACAGCAGGCCGCCTTCGGCCTGGAACGCATAGGCGCGATACGGTTCAGCATTGACGATCGTGCCATTCAGCACGTCCCCTGCATTAATCGTGCCAGCCGACGCAACAATCTCGCCAATCGGCGCAGGCAGGATGTTCGTCTGCACGATGCCGCCGTTGTTATTGAGCGTCGCGCCACCCGCATTGTCCACCGTGAAACCGAGCGCATACACGCCGCCATTGTCCAGACGCGCATTGATCGGCCCCAGCGTCACACCATCCACGACCGGCGTGATGGTGAAGGAAACGGGCGCGTTGTTGTTGCACGACTGCTGGAAATACACCAGCACTTCATAGCTGCCCGTGGGGATGCCGCCAGACGACCACGAGGCCGTCTCGTTGCCCTGCGCGACCGTGGCCACGCAGCCCTGATTCACATTCGGGCTCAGCGTGCCGCCGCTGCTCACCGTCGGTGTGCGCCAGTAGAGCGACCCGCCAATGGGGTCGCGCACTTCCAGGTCCAGGTCATCGCTAGTATCCCATGAGAGCACCACCTGCAACCCGGTCGCCGTAATCACCTGCTGGCTGACAGGCGCACTGCCTGCCGTGTCCACAGCCGGCGCGGGCGTCGCCTCCACGATAGCCGTTGGGGCCGCCGTGGGCGCCTCCGTTGGTGCAGCGGTTGCCACGACCGCAGGCACCACATCCAGGGTGAGGGTAAATGTCACCTCAGCAATCGAAGCCACGCCGCCCGCCTTGAACACAGTGATGTACACCGTGCCCTGCGCCGGAAGGACGAGATTTTCGAGGATGAGCAGGCCGTCGATATCGTTGTCGATGGCCTGGGCCAGCGGCTCACCGGCATCATCCGTCACCGTGACGACCAGCGGCACGCCGCTTGTGTTGGTAGCCGAAATCGAAACGGTCTCACCTGCCGCGGCATAGGTGAAGACCTGGCTCACACTGTCCGACGCGAGCACGGTTTCAACCGGCACGCCATCCAGAAGGTTTCGCGTTTGTTGGGCCGCTGTCATGCCGCTGACTGTTGCCAGCACGATCATGATCAGCAGTAAGGTTTTCAGGCGTTGCATGGAGTATTGCCTCCTGACATTGAGTGGAAACGCCGATTTCACGAGCGCATTTCGTAGGGTAAGTGTAACTGATTGCCTTACCCCACGCTATCGCCAAACCGTGCGCTTTCCCCACGTCAGGCCGCTGAACATGCCCGTTTTACCCTCAGGACCCGTCGGCCTCAGGGGTAGCGGCCGTGGTCAGCTCGACAAACGCTGTCGTGCCTTCGACCACGTTGACGATGGCTGAAACCCGCGTACCGCCAATATCGGCCACCACTTCATGCCGTCCGACAGGGATATCGGCCACCACGAAGTTCTCGTTCCACACCGGGTCGCTGTTCACATCGACGCCGCTGTTCTCAAAGATATAGGTCGTGGTCGTATCGACGACCTGCCCGCTGGCACGACTGCGCACGGTCACCGGGGCATCCATCACCACGCGCCCAGCAGAATCGGTCACGCGCCCGGCGATCACACCCGTGCCCACATAGGGCACCATCCACAGCGCGGGATTGTAGGTATTGGCGTAGGTAGGCACAGTCGTGCCGCCCGGCTCGCCCAGGCGCACCTCAAAATGCACGTGCGGGCCGGTCACGCGGCCGGTATTGCCCACCAGGCCAATCACATCGCGCGCCAGCACACGCTGCCCGGCAATCACATTCACCAGGGCCAGATGCGCGTACAGGGTGTAAATCGGGCGTCCTTCAAAGCCAAAGTCATGCTGAATCACGACAACGTTGCCGTAGCTGTAGGTGTCCTGGAACGCGCCGCCGCTGACGCGCAGGCCATCCGCCGCCCAGATGACCTGCCCATCGGCCGCGGCGCGCACCGTCTCGCCAATCGGATTAGGCATGTCCAGCCCGGCATGGATGCGCCAGTTTTCGCCTTCAGGCCCGTCCGAGCCATACGGATAGTAGAACAGGCCGCGATTATTCGCATTGGAATCAACCGGGCGGATGAACCAGTAGTGGTCACGGCCCAGCGGGTCGCGCGATAACGGCGGAATCAGCGGCGGCGGCTGCCACTGCTGGGGCGGCTGGGTGACATAAATCTGCGTGACGGGAATCTGCGTTTCCAGCGGCGCGGCTGTCGGCAGCGGGCGCGTGGGTGTGGCAGCCAGCAAGGCAGTCGCCTGCTGTGCCACAGCATCGCCCTGCGACAGACTATCCGCCGAGACCGGCGTGACATCGATCTGAAGCGCCAGTGTGGGCGGCACAAACGGCGCACTGGGAATCTCGACCGTGGGCAGCGGCGTGCTGCCACTGCCGAAGCCCTGCTCGAGGATGGCGACCCAGGCATTGGCTTCCACCGTTGGCACAGCCTGCGTAGGGATGATGACGCGCACATCTGTCGCTGGCTGCGCATTCTGGAACACGAAGAAGCCAAAGATGCCCAGCGCCACGATCACCAGTGTAATCGCGGGGATTCCGCCGCCGCCCTGTCGCATCGCCCTAGCCCCCTTCGCCCGGTGCGGGCGTCAGCAGCTGTTCAGCCGATGAAACGGACGAGGAGTCAGCCTGGCCGGGAACCGCCGTGGGGGCGAAGTTCACCAGCGGCCCAGCCGCATAGATTTCGCGCATGGCCGTGTACCAGTCCAGGCCGCCGCGATTCTCAAACATCCAGTAGTTGATTGAATTGCTGTTCGCGCGCCAGTCGGAACCGGCGGCGACTGCGGCCCAGCCAAAATCCGCTGCAAGCTGCGTGAAGTCCACGTAATAGCCTTCCGGGAAGACCGTCTTCAGACGACCACCCTGATCGTACGCTTCCAGGTCACCCTGGGTGCGGCTGACGAAGTCCCACGGCATACGGCGCAGCGGCTCGCCCAGCCCGCCATCCTGCGCATCGTCGGCCACGCGCACATACTGACGCCAGCGCGTCGCCACGCCTTCATCCGCGCGCACCACTTCCAGCGGCGGCGGGAATCCGACGATGTACTGGCGCGTCGTGCTGAACGCGCGGCCGGTCATGTGCCAGTTGCGGCGCTCCACGCCCGGCTCTGGCAGCCGATCAAGCGCCCAGAACGCATCATCCAGTCGGCCGAGATAGTCCCAGCCCAGGGTTTCCAGGGTGAATTCGCGCAGCGCGATGAACGAGTCGTTCACGCGGTCGCTCAGCACCGAATTCTCAGTCGTCACACCGATGTTGTTGAGCGCATACGGGGGGTCACTGCCACGTTCGCTGACCTGCTCCACAAACAGCGCCGAGGCTATGGCTGGCGGCCGACTACCCGCATTGACCAGCGCGCTTGGCAGGGGCGTCCCCGTCCATACCGGATCAGACGCGCCCGATGGCACCGACAGCACGCTGGTAAACGCAGCAGAGCCGGTGAACGGCGCGGCGATAATCTGGTCACCATCGACGGAATCGACGGTATACACCAGGCTGGAGCCGTCCGGCGCCCACGACGGCGTGCGCCCGAAGGCCAGCACCTGGGGCGCGGAGCCTGTATCATCGACGGCTTTGACAAACACCTTTTCAGCGCCCTCGTCCACGGCGCTGTACGCCAGCAGACTGCCGGTCGCATCCGGATACCACGCCGGATAATCTTCCTGGCGATTCGGCGTATTCGTCACATTGAACACGCTCTGGTCGTCCAGATTAAACACGTAAATATCCTGATTGCCGTCGCGCCACGACACAAACGCGATGCGGCGTCCATCCGGCGACCAGACCGGTGAGAAGTCGGGCGCATCGGAATTACCCGGCAGGCGGATCGGCGGCTCAGACCCGTCCACGCGCATCAGATAGACATCAAGGTTGTTGCCCTGATAGCTCTCGTAAACCAGCCATTGTCCATCCGGCGACCAGGTCGGCCCGGCCTGGAATGACAGGTCATAGGTCATGCGCGACAGGCCTTCTGTCCCGACATCGTAGATATAAATCTCCCAGTTGCCATCCTGGCGCGAAGCATAAGCCAGCCTGCGGCCATCCGGCGACCAGGACGGATCGCGCTCGTCAGACGGGTCATTGGTCAGGCGAATCGGCGTGCGGCTGCCCACCGGCACCACCCAGATATCAGTCTGGGCATTTTCGCGCTGCACATAGGCCAGGCTGCCGCGCACTTCCAGCACTTCCGGCAGCGAGGTGGCAGTGGGCACAGGGGTGGCCAGCGCAGCCGCGCCGGGCGTGCCCGGGCTGCCGCCAGACTGTGTGGAGACAGGTGCGAACAGGGACGAACCCGCGCCAGAGGCCACGGCCAGCGGCTGCGGCGCACGGGCGGGATTGGTCGCCCACAGCACCACGGCGATCAGCGCCACCAGCAGCAGAACCGTCAGCAGGCTGAGCACGCGATTCTGGCGTTTGAGGGGGTCCTCAACCAGCGTTTCGGACATTTCTGCGCGGGCGGCGCGGCGTGCCATCGCGGCAGAGGCCGACGTCGTGCTTTGACCCACTGCCCGGCGAAACAGGTTGACGATTCCCAGGCCCAGCAGCGCAAACAGCCCCAGGATGGGGCGCAGGATACGCCACAACAGTCGTCCAATGGGCCGGAGCAGGGCATCGGTAATGACGCCGATACCCGCAAGGGTCTCGTCAATGGCCAGGGCGAATGTCTTGACAACGATCACGCCAAGGCGGTCAGTTAAGCGAAATGCACGTATCAGCATGGCTTATTCACATCAGAATCCGGCACAGGCCTTCAGGTCAGTGGAATAGAATTGTAATCGCGAACGGGAAGCGCGGCAATCTTTTTGCATGCTGCACGGCACACGCGTCGGCTGATCAACTGGTTGACGCATCAGGCGGTTTGCCCTACTCTATTAGCAGGAACAACTATTTGATTTTTGAAACACCTGCGCGCCCCGGACAATCTTCAGGATCAACCTTATGCGGAAGTTCGCTTTACGTGTCTTTATTGTGATTGCCCTACTGGTCTTTGGGGCTGTTGGCATTTCAGCGCAGGACAACACGGCTGGCGTGCATGTGGTACAGCGCGGCGAGAACCTGTTCCGCATCGCCCAGTATTATGCCACGGATGTCAACACCCTGGCGCAGATCAACGGTATCACCAACACCTGGCAGATTTTTGCCGGCCAGACGCTCATCATTCCGACCAGCGCTACAGCCGCCGCCATCGCCTCCGCCCCGGAAGTCGCGGCAGTCACCATCGCACAGTCCTCGGCAGCGACGACCACGCACACGGTCGGACGCGGCGAAAACCTGACCTACATCGCCGGCCTGTATGGCATGACGGCCGAACAGGTGGCCGCGCTGAACAGTCTGGCCAATCCAAACCTGCTCTATGCCGGCCAGCAGCTCGTGGTCAATGCCGTTGCATCGGCTGCCGCACCCGCTCCGGCGCAGTCAGCGCCCGCCCTGCCATCTGACGTACGCCACACCGTGCGACCGGGCGAATACCTGGCATCGATTGCCGCGCAGTATGGCGTTAGCTGGCTGAATATCGCGCAGGCCAATGGCATTTATGACCCAAACACCGTATTTGCTGGCATGGAGCTGATCATCCCCGGCGCGACATCGGCCATCTATTCAGGCAGCGCCCAGACAGCCGCCCCGCCCGCTGTCGTCACCATCGGCCGCTCGATCATTGTCGACCTGAGCGACCAGATGACCTATGCCTATGAAAACGGGGTGCTGGTGCGCAGCGTGCTGTCGTCAACCGGGCTGCCAGCCACGCCCACCGTCATCGGCGACTTCGCCATCGAGCGCAAGTACAGCGCGCAGACGATGAGCGGCCCGGATTACTATCTGCCCGACGTCCCCTACGTGATGTATTTCTACAGCGGCTATGCGCTGCACGGCACCTACTGGCACTCAAACTTCGGGCAGCCGATGAGCCACGGCTGCGTCAACCTGCCCACGTGGGAAGCGGAATGGTTTTACAGCTTCGCCGACTACGGCACCCCTATCCGCGTGCAGTACTAGCTTACGAGGCAGGAACCCCGCGCAGGCCGAGTGCATCTGCCTCGGCCTTCATGGCATCCAGCACAAACTGAATGTGCTCGTCCAGCGGCACCCCCAGTGCTTCGGCTGCGTGTTCAATTTCCTCGCGGTTCACCGGCGCGGCAAACAGCTTGTCTTTCCACTTCTTCTTCACGCTTTTCAGCTCGACATCCAGAATGCTGCGCGACGGACGCACCAGCGCCACGGCGATCAGGAAGCCGGTCAGCTCATCGACGGCCACCAGCGTCTTTTCCATCGGTGTGCTGGGCTGCACGCCGGTAATTTCAGCCGCATGGGCCAGAATGGCGTTCAGGATCGCCTCGTCCACGCCGCGCTCGCGCAGCAGGTTTACGCCCATCACTGGATGGCCACCCGTGCTGATATCCGGAAATCGCTCGTAGTCAAAGTCATGCAGCAGGCCGGTCACGCCCCATACGTCCGCGTCGCCGCCAAAGCGTGGCGCATACGCGCGCATGGCCGCTTCCACCGACAGCATGTGCCTGCGCAGGCTGTCTGACTGTACATATTCACTGACCAGGGTCCACGCCTGATTACGGTCCATAATTGTCCTGTGAGGATGGCAAAGGGTTCGGTTGATGCGACGAAAGGGTACCGTATACGGTCGCAGGATAACAACAGACCACAGGCGGTCCCGTGGTCTGTTCACTGACTGTTATGATTTTTGCCTGCCGTGTCGGTCAGCCGCCCTGATACACGTTGATGCTCAGCGTAATGGGATCGCCAATCGGCAGTTGACCAGCCGTGCGCAGCTCCCACACGCCGGACTGAATGCCGCTGCGTGATGGCGCGCGGCCGGAAATCGTAATCGTGACTTCCTCGCCCACACCCACCCGCTGGCGGATAAAGACATAAGGCGGCGTAACGTTGAAGCTGTCGCCGCTGACAAACACCAGTGAGGCGTTGCGGTCCCACGGGCAGTTACCCGTATTGAGCAGCGTAATCGAGCGCGCATAGGCCTGATTGGCCGGGAAGAATTCGCTGTCCGTGGGCACCTGCTCGATGATGCGGTAATCATAGTCACAGGCCGCGACGGTCGCCGTCTGCATCTCAAAGAACAACGTCGATTGCAGCAGCGTCAGCGTCACATTGATGGTCGGGCTGGGCGTGATCGATGGCGTCTGCGTGGCAGTAGGCGTGGCGGTGACGGTTGGCGTCAGCGTCGCGGTCGAGGTCGCCGTCGGCGTGTAGGACGCGGTGAAGGTCGGCGTGAAGGTGGAAGTGTCCGTCGCCGTGGGTGTAAACGTCGGCGTATCGCTTGGCGTGGCCGTAGACGTTGGCGTGGGCGTATCGGTATCCGTCGGCGTAGGCGTGACCGATGGCGTTAGCGTCTCGGTCGGCGTGGCTGTGGGGGTCTCCGAGGGTGTCGGCGTGAACGTCTCGGTCGGTGTCACCTGCGTCGGCGTCAGCGTCAGCGTGGGGGATGGCGTGAGGGTAGCCGTAGGCGCCAGCAGTGATGCCAGCGGGCCAGTGCCGCTGTTGCCCGCCACGACCAGTGCGCCACCACCGACGATCAGCAGGGCGAGGATTCCCAGCAGCAGGCCGCGTCCGCCGCGCGCTGAAGTCGCAGGGGCTGGCAGGACAGGCAGGGGCTGGGTCGTCACCGGCTTACTGCGCTGCTGCGTATCTACTTCGTCTTCTTCCTGTAACAGCCGCTCGGCAGCGACAGCGCCATCGACATCCACAATCTGCGTATCAGTGCTGCCGCGCGTCGGCACGCTGCGGGCCACAAAAGCCAGGTCGCTCAGCGGTGCGCCGGCCACCACAGCGTCGAGGTCTGTGATAAGCGCCTGCGCCGTCTGATACCGATCCAGCGGGCTTTTGGCCATCAGGCGGCGCACGACTGTCTCCAGCGCCTCCGGCACCTGCTCGTTGAACTGACGAACCGCGGGGATCGGCTCGTGCATGTGGCTGAGGATGATGGCAATCGGCTGCTCACCGTCAAAGGGCAGTCGGCCGGTCAGCAGTTGAAACAGGATGACGCCCAGCGAATACAGGTCGCTGCGCTCGTCCCCTGCCTCGCCAATGCCCTGCTCCGGCGACATATAGGCGGGAGTGCCCACCATGCCACCGCTGGCCGTGAACTGGCCGCCCTTGACGATCTTGGCGATGCCAAAGTCAGTCAGCACCACGCGACCGCTGTCGCGGTCAATCATCAGGTTGGCAGGCTTCACATCGCGGTGAATCATATTCTGCGAATGCGCATAGGCCAGCGCAGACGCGGCCTCGCGCACGATGCGCACAGCATCGCGGACGCTCAGGCGTTTGCCCTGTGCTTCCAGCTCGAGGAGGTATTCTTTCAGCGTGGGCCCGTTGATGAGCTCCATCACCATGTAGTACGTTTCGTTCTCGACATCGCGGTCGAAATCAATCACGCGCACGATGTTTTCGTGACTCAGGCGCGCGATATTCTTCGCTTCGTTTTCGAAGCGCGTCATAAATTCAGGGTCATCTGCCAGAAACGGATGCAGCAGCTTGATCGCCACATCGCGGTCCAGGCTCACCTGGCGCGCGCGATAGACTTCTGCCATGCCGCCGCGACCGAGTCGTTCCCCCAGCTCATATTTTCCGAGACGTCGTAGTGCCACGTTTTTTACTGCATGTGCGGGTTAATGAGAATAATGATGACAATGAACCTGAAGTATAGCCAACCTGGTTAAGGTTCTCAAACGTGAAGATTACGACAGGAGCGCCCGCACATCAATCCCCATGCAGACGCTCCCGCGGTGTTGTTTGTGATTTCTGTGGCCGTTAGCCAGCCGCGGCGATGCCCTGGATTCCGCCTTCGGTCATCTTGCCAGCGTCGAGCGCCTTGTCCAGGTCTTCCTCAGACATGAGGCCCTTCTCCAGCACGATTTCCTTGATGCTGCGGTTTTCGGCCAGCGACTGCTTGGCCACTGACGCGCCATTCTGATAGCCGATGATCGGATTGAGCGCGGTTACCAGAATCGGGTTGCGCGACAGCCAGCCTTCGGCGCGTTCCTTGTTGGCCACCAGGCCCTTGGCGCAGCGGTCATTGAACGCATTCACCGAGCCAATCATCACCTGCATCATCTCGAACAGGTTGTGCGCGATGATCGGCATCATCACGTTCAGCTCAAGCTGGCCAGCCTGCGCCGCCAGCGTCACGGTCGTGTCGCAGCCGATGACGTGGAACATCGCCATATCGAGCATTTCCGCCAGCACGGGATTCACCTTGCCCGGCATAATCGACGAACCGGGCTGCACCGGCGGGCAGGTGATTTCCGCCAGGCCGGTAGTGGGGCCGCTGGACAGCAGGCGCACGTCATTGGCAATGCGCACCAGATCCTGCGCCACCGTACGAATCGCGCCGCTGAAAAACACGGAGTCGCCGTGCGCCTGCATCGACTCGAACAGGTTGTCGCTGGTATACAGCTTCAGGCCGCTCAGCTTGCCCAGCGTCGCCACCATGCGCGCATGATATTCCGGATGCGCGTTCAGGCCGGTGCCGTTGGCCGTGCCGCCGATACCCAGGCGGCGCAGATGTTCTGCCGCCATCTCGATCTTTTCGATGCCACGGCGCAGCGCAACTGCCCACGCGCCCACTTCCTGGCCCAGGCGAATCGGCACAGCATCCTGCAGGTGCGTGCGGCCGCTCTTGACGATGCCATCCCAGTCGACAGCCTTGGCCTCAAACGTCTCGGCCAGGCCGCGCAGCGCGGACAACATTTCTTCCAGACGCCACAGCACGCCGAGGCGAATCGCAGTCGGAATCGTGTCGTTGGTGCTCTGGGCCATATTCACATGGTCATTGGCGTTGACGGGCTTCTTGCTGTCTTCGAGCGCGAAACCAAGGAGCTGATTGGCGCGGTTGGAGATGACTTCATTGGTGTTCATGTTGTGGCTGGTGCCGGCGCCCGCCTGGAACGGGTCGACGACGAACATGTCGCGCCACTGGCCGGCCAGAATTTCGTCGGCGGCCTGGATAATCGGGTTGGCCAGCTCAGGGGCCAGCAGGCCGAGGTCGCGATTGACTTCGGCGGCGGCGCGCTTGATCAGCGTCTGCGACCACACGAAGGCCGGCCACGGCTTCAGGCCACTCACGGGGAAATTATCGACAGCGCGCTGGGTCTGTGCGCCCCACAATGCGCCCGCGGGCACCTGCACATCACCCAGCGAATCTTTTTCAATACGAAAGTCATTCATGGCAGCATTCCTTTTCCACAAAAGAAAACAAACAGGCGGCACTTATTGTACCGCCTGTCACAAACCATGAGAATGATAGTTCGTTTAACCTGACAGGTTTCCCCGTCGTTTGGCTTTAGCGGGCCGCGTACAGGCGCGCCACCTCAGCCCAGTTCACGGTGTTCCACCAGGCCGCCAGGTAATCCGGGCGCTTGTTCTGATACTTCAGGTAGTAGGCATGTTCCCACACGTCCACACCGAGGATGGCCGTCTTGCCTTCCATCAGCGGGTTATCCTGATTGGGGGTGCTCATCACGCTCAGCACGCCGGCGGCATCGGTGACAACCCAGGCCCAGCCGCTGCCGAAACGCTTGGCGCCGGCGTCATTCACGGCGGCCTTCAGCGCATCCAGGCCACCAAAAGCCTCGATCGCCGCGGCCAGTTCGCCTTCAGGCGCGCCGCCATTCGGCCCCATGATGTTCCAGAACAGGGTGTGATTCCAGTGGCCGCCGCCGTTATTGCGCACGGCCGCACGAATCGCTTCAGGAACGGCGCTCAGGTCGCTCAGCAGTTCTTCGATCGACTTGGCGGCCAGGTCGGGATACGCTTCCAGCGCCTTGTTCAGGTTGGTCACGTAAGCGTTGTGATGACGCCCGTGATGGATTTCCATCGTCTGCTGGTCGATGCTGGGTTCCAGCGCATTGGCGGCATACGGCAGTGCGGGAAGTTCAAAAGCCATGAGAATACTCCTTGTGTGTCACGCAATATGTTATTCGGACTCATTGTAACGCGGCAGTCTTACCGATTACAGCCTGCCAGCGCCGATGAATGGTCTATTGGCCGCCACATTTAGCAAATGCTAACATATGGCCTCGTCCAGCCAACCAGCCACAGTGACCCCTATGACCTACACCACCTCAGCGATTTCAGGCCAGCCAGCGGCGGTGCCGCGCCAGGCGTATATCATGCTCGCCGTCGGCATCCTTGCCGTCTCGACGGCCGCCATCTTCATCAAGTTTGCCCAGGACGACGGCGTGCCATCGCTGGTCATTTCGGCGGGCAGGCTGCTCGTCTCGCTCATTGTGCTCACGCCAATCGTGCTCCTGCGCTATCGGGCGGACCTGTCGCGCCTCAGCCGCAGTGACCTGCTGTTTGCGGCACTGGCGGGCGCGGTGCTGGGGCTGCACTTCGCGTTGTGGATCGGCTCGCTGGAATTCACCAGCGTGCTCGTCAGCGTGGTGTTGGTCACGACCGGGCCGCTGTGGGTCGCCCTGCTGGAATTCCTGTTTCTCAAAGCAAAGATTACGCGCCTGGTCGCGCTGGGGCTGCTGCTGGCCACCATCGGCAGCGGCATCATCGGTGTGGGTGGCGGCACTGGGGACGACTCAGCCGGATCGCAGCCGCTGCTGGGCGCAGTGATGGCACTTGGCGGCGCCGTCAGCGTGGCGATCTATCTGCTGATCGGCCGCAAGATTCGCGCCAAAACCTCGCTCATCCCGTATATCTGGCTGGTCTACGGATTTGCAGCCATCTTTCTGGTGCTGGCGATCCTCCTCACAGGCACGCCGGTCACAGGGTATCCGGTCTCCGGCGCTTTCTGGGTCGCGCTGACTGGCCTCGTGCCCCAACTTATCGGCCACTCGTCGTTTAATTATGTGCTCAAATACCTGTCAGCCACCTTTGTCGGCCTTTCGTCGCAGATCGAGCCAATTGGCAGCGCCATCGCCGCGCTGATTATCTTTCGCCAGGTGCCCACCGTCGTGCAGATCATCGGCAGCTTCGTCATCCTGGCGGGCGTCACCCTGGCAACCTACCGGCCGAATCCACGTGGCAAGCCCTGATTCCCAAACAAAAAGCGGCGTCCCCAAAAGCACGAGACGCCGCTCTGAATCTGGTGTAACCGACCAGGCTCAGCCGGATGGTGTGCCCGACAGGCTGAAACCGAGATACGTGCTGCTGCCCGGCCATATCTCCACCCGGGGAATGCCCGATGGGTCAATCACCGCACTCATGATGCTGGCCATAGTGCCGTCGAGGATCATTTCCTGCATGGTGTACTCCACCAGCAGCGTGAAATCGAGGTCGTTGCGCGGCATCGCCATCGCGTAGTATTCGCGCGAATAGTACAGCGGATTGCCATCCGGGTCTTTCAGCAGCGTGAGCGTATCCGGATTCGCCTGCAAGTGCGGATACAGACGCAGGCTGTCGCCCCACACCGCAGACAGGTTGATATCGGTGGCCGCCAGCATGGCAAATGCGGCGTCGTTTTCATTGGCGAGCTGGAACAGGTCGTCAATCAACGCGCGTGCAGACAGCGCCTGTTCGTTGAAGGCGTCCACCGCGCCGGGCTCATCGATGAAATAGCCGACCGCCTTGCCGCGCAGGTCGCCGAAGCTGTTTACGCCGCCATTCGTCTCGATCATGAGCTGGCGCCCATGCACCAGATACGGCTCGGTGAAATCGACCAGCGCCGCGCCATTCCAGTCTGGCACCACGCCCACGTACAGGTCTGCCCCACCCGCAGGCAGCAGCTCAAAATATGGCGTCGTGCCGGGCACATACACCACGCTCACATTCCAGCGCCGCGCAAACTCATTAATCAGCGAGCGATGCACGGTGTCCAGACGGCGCACAGATTCCGGCGCGTCAGGCGGCACATCGTTGATGCCCGCCACGCGCAGCACGCGGTCAGATTGCAGGCGCGGCACCACATAGTTAGGCGGATATGGTACATCCCCGGGCACGCTACTCAGCGTTGGCGCGCTGTCGCCCACATTGATGTACGGGATCATTGTGTTGGACGGATAGTCGATGTTATTGAAGTTGGCGCGGTGAATCTCATTCAGGCGCCCGCTGATGAGGAAGAAATGCAGCGTTCGGTTGACCAGCGCGCGCAGATTCACATCCTGGCGGCGCAGGCCAATGGCGAACGGCTCATTCATCACCGGCTCGGTCAGGATGCGGGCGATGCCCGGCTGCGTGACGAAGCGCAGGATGCGCACGCGATTTTCCACCAGGCCATCAATCTCGCTGCCATTCAGCGCCGACAGCGCCTGGTCGAAATTGACATACGGCTGCGCGCTCACCTGAATCCCCGTGCGGCGCGTCCATTCCTGCACGGCAGTCTCGCCACGGCTGCCCATCACATAGCCGATGCGCCTGCCAGTCATTTCGGCCAGCGACTGGGCGGCATCGCCTTCACGCACCAGCATGACCTGTGCGCTGGGGTAATAGCTCTCGCTGAATTCAATCCGGCTGTCCAGCGCGCGCAGATGCGGCTGAGCCGCCAGCAGCAGGTCGATCTCACCCGCCTCCAGCATTTCAACGCCAGTCTGACGGGTGACCTGCACAAATTCAGCCGTCACGCCCCAGACCTCAGCCAGCGCGCGCGCCAGGTCTGCATCAAAGCCGGATAATTCACCGCGCACATTCAGCTCGGCAAAGGGCGGCTCGTTGTACAGCACGCCGAAGCGCGCTACGCCAGCACTCGACATGAGCGCCGCGCCGCTCTCCGACGGCAGGCCATCGACAAAAGGCGGTGGCACCGTGGGCACCAGCGTGGGCGGCACCAGCGTGGGGACAGCATCCTGCCCAACCAGCGGCAGTCCCGTGATCAACAGACCTAGCAGCACAAGAGCGCCCAGGGCGATTCGTTTAGTCGCGTTCATAGAGCTTTTGTTCCCGTATATAAGCTTCAACAGCAGGCGGCACAAAGTAACGGATACTCTTGCCCGCCTGAATGCGTGCAGCCACCAGCGTGGATGAAATATCCACGTGCGGCGCGTCGATGTAGTCGGTGTGATCGGCAAGTCCGGGGATAGCTGGCAGATTTTCGGGTGTTGTCGCATAGCCCGTGCGCGGCACGACGGCCAGGCGGCACTGAGCCAGAATGCCCGCCGGGTCATGCCATGTGCCGAAATGGATCAGCGAGTCGGCGCCGATCAGCAGATGCAGCGCTGCATGGGGAAAGTCGTGCGCGATAAGGCGCAGCATATCGACCGTGTAATGCGGTCCCGGCCGGTCCAGGTCGGCACGGTGCAGCGAAAAACGCGCATCATCGGCAATCGCCAGCGCCGTCATGCGCGCGCGCTGTTCGGCAGTCACGCGGGCTGCGCCCGGCTTGTGCGGGGGATTCGCAGCGGGCACAAACAATACCGGGGCATCCAGCGCAGCGGCAGCACAACCCGCATGCAGCAGATGCCCCATGTGCGGCGGGTCAAACGAGCCGCCAAACACGATCACGCGGGGTGATTCAGTCTGTCCACTCAAGCTCATGGTCACCGATATAGACCGTATCGCCTTCCTCAATGCCAGCATCGCGCAGGGCAGCCGTGATGCCCAGCACGTCCAGTGTGCGCTGGAAACGCAGGACAGCTTCGTCCAAATCCCAGTACGTCATCTGGGCGGCGCGCTCAATACGCTTGCCCGACACGCGATACTCACCCTCGGCAAGGCGCTCGATATTGAAGGGCACTTCTGCCACGGGCAGCTCATACAGCGGCATCTCGTCGATGATGGTCACTTCGGGCCGGATGGCGTCCAGCTCAGCAAACATGCGCTGCACCAGCGGCGTCACATTCTGCCTGGTCACGCCGGAAATCGCCATCACCTCGACGCCGCGCTCTTTCAGCGACTGCTGCACCGCCGGCCACTTTTCGGCGGCAATCGGGTCATCCATCTTGTTGAAGACGACAATCTGCGGGCGCTTGCCCAGCTTTTCGTCGTACAGCGACAGCTCGACATTGATCTGGTTGAAGTCAGCAATCGGGTCTTCGGCTGTGCCGTCGATCAGATGCACGATCAGCTTGGTACGGGTGATGTGGCGCAGGAACGAATGCCCCAGCCCCACACCCATGTGCGCGCCTTCCACCAGGCCGGGAATATCGGCGGCCACCAAGTCACGCGTGTCATACAGCACCACACCGAGATTCGGCTCCAGCGTGGTGAATGGATAGTTGGCGATCTTCGGTTTCGCGTTGCTGATGACCGACAGCAGCGTCGATTTGCCTGCGTTGGGCACGCCCACGATGCCAACATCGGCAATCAGGCGCAGCTCCAGCTCGACCCACTTTTCTTCGCCGGGCACGCCCTTTTCGGCATAGCGCGGGGCCTGGTTATTGGCCGTAGGAAAGTGCGAATTGCCGCGCCCGCCGCGCCCGCCGTGCGCCACGATAAACGTGTCATCGGGATGCAGCAGGTCCGCCAGCACCTCTTTTGTCTCGCTGTCACGGATCATCGTACCCGGGGGCACCTGAATGATGACATCCTCCGCGCTGCGGCCCGTCTTGTTGGCTGTGCCGCCTTTGTTACCGTCCAGCCCCTTGAAATGCACCTTCTTCTGGAACATCGCCAGGGTGCTCATCTTCGGATTCACGATGAAAATAACATCCGCGCCTTTGCCACCGTCTCCGCCGTATGGCCCGCCGTGGGGCTCATATTTCTCGCGCCGAAACGCCACCATACCGTTGCCGCCGTTACCGCTGCGGACGAAAATCTTTGCCTGATCAATCATGCTGCTGCTGTGACCTGCTCGTTCTGTGCTTAGCTGACCTGTGGGCGACCGGCGCGATACCACGCAATCGTCTGCCGCGCCCCGTCTTCAAACGGCGTAAACCGGATACCCAGCTCACGCTCCGCTTTTTCTGAAGAAACCCGCCAGTCATTATACACGTAGGTGCGCATATTTAAGGGGTAGAACGGTTCGCGGTGGGTAATCGACGCGACGCGCTCCATGATTTGCGAGGCCATAATGCCCATCCAGCCGGGCAGATTGAGGCGGGGAAAGCGCAGCTTTGCTTCACGGCAGACAATGTCATAGGCCGCGCGATGGCTGAGCGGCTGGCCGCAAATGTTATAAATTTCGCCGTCGCGGCCGTGTTCCAGCGCCAGCGCGACCGCCTGCGCCACGTCCGGCACGAACACCGGCGGGATGATGTATTTGCCGCCATCCATCTGCATGATCAGGCCGCGCATCGGGTCGTGAAAAAACAGCCGATTGAACGCGTAGGTGCCATGCGGCCCGTAAAATGCACCTGGGCGAAGCACCACAACGTCCATATCACCTGCCGCGCCCGCGGCCAGCACACGACGCTCCGCTTCCAGCTTGCTGCGCTGATACGGGTCCTGCGGCTGGACCGGATGCGCCTCATCCACGATCGCGCCCGGCAGCGGCGTGCCCACGACCGCGAAGGTGGACACATGCACAAAACGGCGAATCCCGGCGGCGCGCGCGGCCTCCAGCATGGCCTGGGTGCCCTGCACGTTTACGCGCTCAAAGCCGGTCGCATCGCCCCAGAAGCGAAACAGTCCCGCCGCATGGGCCACGAACGATGCGCCTGCCATACCTGCGGCCAGCGCGTTCGCATTATGCAGGTCACCTGTGATGATATCGAGATTGGGAATTGTGCGCAGCCACGCATTGGCCGGGGCATCCGGATGGCGCACCAGCACACGCACGTGGGAATAACGCTCAGACAGCGCGGGCAGCAGATAGCGCCCCAGGAAGCCTGTGGCACCTGTGACAAAAACAGTGCTGTCGTTCACACGGGTTAGCTGTCGCGGCCGGTGGGACGTGGCAGCGATGCCCGCTCCACGATGCGCACCCTGCCCTGCGGATTATTCGCTGCCAGCGGCATTTCCTGAAGGTAGGTATCGACTTTCCAGCGCGGCTCGCCCTGCGCGACATAGCGCATCGCAAACACGACGCGACTGCTGCCCATATCCTGCGTGGTCACGCGCGCGCCAGTCGACAGATCGTAGGTCGCCACGCGGCGGTCCAGCTGTTCATCGGTCAGCAGGCACATGACGCCATGGTGCGAGAAATAACGCACGCTCAGGTGATGCTCTGCACGCAGCACGTCAAAGAGACGGGGCACAGATTCGCGGGCCGTTTGCAGCGAAGCGGTGAAGTGTACCAGGCTCGCCCCGCTGAGAAAGCGTGCGGCCTGATCACGCCAACGCGCGAAGCCGACATAGGCCGGCGCGGCCTCAAGCCACTGCACAGTTTCGCGGTAGTGGGCTTTCACCTGCTCTACCACTTCAGCAGGTGCCATCCATTCATCAAGGGACCCGCCAAATGCATCGGGCAGGCCGTCACTGTCTGCGTTGGAAGACGCACCCGAAAGACGGCGCATATGCTTAGACCAGGGGACAGGATCGTGTGAGGAAGCAGCCATAATCCACGTGAAATACTAGAAAACCATAGCTATCACTTTAGCAGAACAGCGCCGGATTACAATCGGCATTCTATCCTATCTGGCGTGCAGCTAGGCTTGTGGATGATGCAGCACTTCATAAATATGCAGGCGCAGTTTCGATGCGCTGAGGGGAAAATCCAGCACGAAGCCGACGCCGGCATTCTTCAGAATCAGCGCAGCGTCAGGGTCAAACTGGGCCGGATTCGCCAGCACCAGCACTGGAAGCGCACGCCCATATTCAGACAACAGATCGACCAGCCACTGCGAGCCAATTTGCTCAATGGCGGCCATATCGCACATTAGCAGTGCAGGGCTTTCGGCCAGCGCCTGACGCAGCGCCGCATCCGAGCCGATGACCAGCGGCTCGATATTCAGGCTGCCCAGCGCCTCGAAGGCGACGCGCTCAAAATGCGGCTCATGCACCACCAGCAGCGCACGCTTGCCTGCGGTAGCCTCAGTCGCCATCTGGCTGGCCGCCAGCTCGTCAAACGATAGCTCTGCTTCAGGCTCATTCAGCACCGCGGCAACCATTTCATTGGTGGATTTACGTCCATCACGGCCATCCTGAAAGACGACGGCTGAATCGGCAAACTGTGCGCCCAGCCGCAGCACAATCTGCAACACGTGGTCTGCCTCGCCCACCGTAGCGAACGGCTTGCCAGCGCGCCCGACAATGGCCGTCAGCCCGTTCAGCGGCAGCACCTCGACCTCGTGCTTCAGCGGGCTCTTGTCCAGACGCGTGCGCACCTGCTCCACCTGGTCTTCCAGCAGCGTGGTGTACACGATGAAGACACGCTTGCCCGCGGCCTCCGCCAGCGCGCGCATCTCGACGTCATCAGGCGACTCCCGCGGCACATGCATCGCCATCAGCCAGACAAACTGGTCACTGTAATCCTCGATGATGCCCAGCGAAGCCAGCTCGTGCAGCTCGTCATCCAGCAGTGAACGCGCGCGCGCCAGGTCAATGCCTTCGTGAAAACGGCCCGACTGCAATTCCTGCACACGCTCTTCCGCCCACAAGACAGCCGGATTGCCATCATCCAGCAGCAGCACCTGATGGCGCGGGACAGGCATCCCGTTTCGAACTTTTGTCATAGGTTCACAAAGTAAGATGCGGCCGCGCGGTCGATCATGTCTTTGCTCAGCACCGGCGGCTTATTCAGGTAAACCGCGATATCCAGCAGCTGATTGATCAGGTCGCGGGGATGCACCGAACGCAACTTGCGATTCTGGTTCAGGTACCATTCCTTGTACAGATAGGCCAGCGCGTTATCGTCGTATTTCACATTTTTGGCCATGCACACACGCTTGAAAATCTCGCGGAACTGGTCCGGCGTGGGGTCGGTAATTTCGATTTTATGGCGGATACGGCGCAGGAACGCCTCGTCCACCAGGTCGCGCGGGTCGATATTGGTCGAGAACACAATCAGCACGAAGAACGGCATTTCGATCTTGCGGCCGGTCGCCAGCGTCAGGAAGTCTGCGCCTTTTTCAAGCGGCACAATCCAGCGATTGAGCAGGTCACGCGGGCGCACCTGCTGGCGTCCAAAGTCGTCGATGAGGAACATGCCGCCGTTGGCTTTCACCTGGAACGGCGCCTCGTAATACTTGTTAGTGTCGTCAAACACCAGGTCCAGGCCGGCCAGCGTCAGCTCACCGCCGACCATGATCATCGGGCGGCGCACGCGAATCCAGCGCGGGTCTGGCGACATGCCCACACCCAGGCGGATGCGCTCCTCCGGCTCGGCCAGCTCGTGGTTCACGTTGTCAAATACGCGGATGACCTGTCCGTCCACGTCAAATGCATGGGGAATCCAGATCGTGCCGCTGAGCACCATGCGCCCAACGGTTTCTGCGACGGTCGTCTTGCCGTTGCCGGGAGGGCCATACAGGAAGATCGACTTGCCGCTGTTCACAGCAGGGCCGATGCGCCCCAGCATGTCATCCGAGATCACCAGGTTGCGCATGACGCCGCGCAGCTCTTCCTCGTGCACCAGCAGGCGCCGCGTATTCTGCTCGTTCATCGCCTGGATATACTGCGCCAGCGTCACCGGCGCCGGGCCAGCATACTGCGAGCGGTCGAGCGCCTCACGAGCCTTATTGGCGCCCGCGCTGGAAATCAGGTACTGGTAGCCGGATTCACCGATGCCCCCCGTGCCGCGCACTTCCACATGTTTCTCGCGCTTGAGGAATTCCATCACCGTGTCAAGCACGCCGGTAAACGGCAGCTTGACGATATCGGCAATCTGATGGCCTGCCATATAGCCGCCGAAATACAGCACTTTCAGCACCAGGTCCGCCACATTCAGCAGATTCAGGCCGGTATCTTCCAGCTTTGACAGCGGCGGGGGTGTCCACGCGCCGCTCAGGTCACCCGTTTGCGTAGGTCGCAGGCTGCCCGACAGGGTCTTGATCGGCTGGCGCGGTACATTGGAACCAGGAATATTGTTCATGCAAAGCTCACTCCAACAGGCTGCCGCTTCATATTTCGAGAATTGAATCGCTTGTAATAGCAAAGCACGATAGCTGGATTTCAGCCAAATGATTCAATAAGAATTATATAGGGGTTTAGGAATTGGCAAAATTTACGAACTTGCAGCCCACGCCCTTGAGGAAACTGTCCCGACGCGCTACAGTCAAAAGTCTATCGCTCCGTGAGCAGTCATCAGGCACGCCAACCCCCATGATCGAGCACATTCACTGGCTGGGAAACAACAGTTTTCTGATCGCCTGTACTCCCGCCATCTATATCAATCCATGGCGGATTGCCTCTCCAGACATCCCTGCCGATGTCATTCTCGTCGGCCATGACGGACACGAAACCTGTTCGCCCGCAGACATCGCCAAGCTGCGCAATGCCAATACTCGGGTCATTGCGTCAGAATCGGCCGCGCAGGAGCTGCATGACTGCGAGATTCTGCGCCCCTGGCAAACCATTTCGCTGGGGCGCGCCAGTGTCAAGGGCATCCCCACGGTGTCCGCATCCACCCGCCGCAGTGCTGCGGGCCAAAGCCTCGGATTCGTGATTTCGATCAACTTCTTCGATATTTATTACACCGGCGACACCGTCAGCCTGCCCGAAACCGGCGTCTCTCAGCCGGATATCCTCATCCTGCCCATCAGCAGCACCGAAGGCATGACGACCGCGCGCGCGGCTGACTTTGTGGCGCGCATCCGCCCGCGCTGGACCATTCCGTGCAAGTGGGATTTTGCCAGTCGTTCCAACGCCGTCAATTTTCGCCGCGAAGTAGCCGACGCCTCTGAAGTGGTCATCCTTCAGCCGGAGACATAAAAAAGCACCGTCGGCTGGTTGGGCCGACGGTGCTGTCTGTGTCTAACGCGTTTTGAGCTGACGACTACGCGGCACCCTTGACAGGCGACTTCTCCGGCCACTCAATCAGCGTGTCTTCGCGCGAATATAGCTTCGGCTGGCGTATGCCATGGATGACATCGGCATCCACCACCACCTTGGCCAGATCGCTGCGACCGGGCGCCTCGAACATCACGTCCAGCAGGCGGCTTTCGATAATCGCACGCAGGCCACGGGCGCCCGTGCCGCGCTTCATGGCGATTTCAGCAGCAGCGTTCAGGGCCGATTCCTCAAATTCAAGCTCAAGGTTATCCAGCGCCAGCAGCTGCTGATACTGCTTCACCAGCGCGTTGCGCGGCTCGGTCAGGATGCGCACCAGCGCGGGCTTGTCCAGCGGATCGACCGTCACCAGCACCGGCAGGCGGCCGGCAAACTCTGGAATCAGGCCAAACTGGATCAGGTCTTCCGGGCTGACCTGGCGCAGCAGATCGGCGAGGTCATGGTCGGTGCGCACTTCCGTCTGGAAGCCGATCGACGCCTTGCCGCCAATGCGCTTGGAAATCTGCTCATGGATGCCGGCAAAGGTGCCGCCACAGATGAACAGGATGTTGGACGTATTCACCTGCAAAAATTCCTGATGCGGGTGCTTGCGGCCACCCTGCGGCGGCACATTGGCCACCGTGCCTTCGATGATCTTCAGCAGGGCCTGCTGCACGCCCTCGCCGGACACGTCACGCGTAATCGACGGATTATCGGCGCTTTTGCGCGCAATCTTGTCAATTTCATCGACGTACACGATGCCTTTTTCAGCACGTGCGATGTCCCCATCCGCGGCCTGCACCAGGCGCAGCAGGATATTCTCCACGTCTTCGCCCACATAACCGGCTTCGGTCAACGATGTCGCATCAGCGATGCAGAACGGCACATCCAGCATACGGGCCAGCGTCTGCGCCAGCAGCGTCTTGCCGCTGCCGGTCGGGCCCACCATCAGGATGTTGCTTTTGTCCAGCTCCACCCCATTGGCGACGCCACCGCTGCGAATGCGCTTGTAGTGGTTATAGACCGCCACGCTGAGCACGCGCTTGGCATGGTCCTGCCCGACGACGTATTCGTCCAGGTGGGCCATAATGTCACGCGGGGATGGCAGGGTGGACAGCTCGAATGCCTCAGTCTGTGTTTCTTCTGCACTGGGGCCGGATTCGTCGAACATGATACGCTGGCACAGCTCAACGCAGTTGTCACAGATGAACACGCCATCCGGGCCTGCGATAAGGCGTTCCACTTCGTCATGCGAACGACGGCAGAACGAACATTTTTGTGTGCCGGGAGAATTAGACACGCACTACCTCCATAGACAAGGGGGCGCCAGCAGGAAATTCGCCGCGCCCCCCGGAAACATCACAACGATTCAGAAGACGAGGTCTGGGATCAGCCAGCCTTCAGTTTGGCGCCATTACCATTCGTGCCACCGATCAGCTTGGTGGATTCGAGCACGGCATCGATCAGGCCGTAATCCACGGCCTGCTGCGCGCTCAGATACACATCGCGGTCGGTGTCGCGCTCGATCACTTCGCGTTCGCGGCCGGTGTGGCGCATCAGCACTTCGTTCAGGCGTTCCTTCAGGCGCATAATCTCGTTCGCCTGAATCACGATGTCGGAGGCCTGGCCCTGCGCGCCGCCCAGCGGCTGGTGCATGTGCACCGTGGCATTCGGCAGTGCATAACGCAGGCCCTTGCTGCCGGCAGTCAGGATGACGGTGCCAAAGCTGGCGGTCAGGCCAACGGCGGTGGTGCTCACCGGCGCGCTGATCTGCTGCATCGTATCATAGATTGCCATGCCTGCGTAAATCACACCACCGGGCGAGTTGACAAACATCTGAATCTGGCGCTCGGAATCTTCGCGCTGCAGGAACAGTAGCTGGGCAACGATCAGATTCGCGATCTGGTCATTGATCCCCGTGCCCAGCATCACGATACGTTCCTTCAGCAGCAGCGAGTAAATATCATAGGCGCGCTCGCCACGGCTTCCAGATTCAATCACCATCGGGACAAGATTTGTCGGCATGGATGAAAACATTGTATTAGGCTCCCTGGTCGTCCTCGACCGTTTCTGCTACTTCTTCTTCGGCTGCGTCGGCGGCCGGCAATTCGGGTGCTTCACCCTTTGCGATCGCTACGATGCGCTCGGTAGTTTTACGACGCAGTAAATCATCCAGTACATTCAGGCGCATCTTTGGATCTTCGAGCACCTTGCGCATCTGGTCACGGTTTTCATCTGCCACCGGACCCAGCATATTGTCAATCTCACCCATCAGTTCTTCGTTGCTGGCACCGATGCGCTCGGCCTTCATCACTTCACGCATCACCAGCCCGCGCTTCACGCGCAGTTCGGCAGTTGGGCGGTATTCTTCGAACATATCGGCATCAGTCTTGTTCATCACCTTCATGTAATCTTTGAGGGTGAACCCCTGCTGCCGCAGGTTCTGGTCAAACTGTTCCTTCATTTCTTCCACTTCGTCGGCCAGCAGCTGCTGCGGATAGGCCACCGTGGCTGTCTCCACCATTGCATCCAGCGCCTTGCGGGAATAATCCTGCATGAAGCGGTTCTCGTTGATGCTCTTGAGATTGTCCGCCACGCGCACACGCAGTTCTTCCAGCGTAAGTGGCTTCTCTTCATTGGCCGTCATTTTGGCCGCAAAAGCATCATCCAGCTCCGGCAGCACAACGCTTTCGACCTTCTGCACCGACACGGTGAAGTGAACGGTCTTGCCGGCCACGTCCTCGAAATCCTCGTCGCCTTCCGGCCCAACGATATCGAAGCTGCGGGTTTCCCCGGCCTGCACGCCAATCAGCGCGTCGGCAAAGCCAGGAATCGGCTCATGGTCGGCATCGAGCAGAATCTGCACGCCGTGTTCGTGCGCATACAGGTTCGGGTCGTTGTGATCCACGACATGATCGTGGTCATCTTCGGCCTTTTCTTCGCCGTCTTCTTCTTTATGATCTTCCGCCACCACTCCGTGAATATCCACGGTGACACGGTGTCCGGCTTCGGCAGGGCCTTCGATGACTTCGCTGGTCGCATTCTGCTCCAGCAGCGACTTGAAGGTCTTTTCGACATCCTCGTCGGTCACCACTGGCACGCTGTAGTCCAGGCGCACCGCGCGGTAATCGCCCAGCGTGACTTCGGGCGCCAGCGGCACGGTGAACGTCATCGTCATCTTTTCGGCATCATACTTTTCGTAGTTGCCGGGGCCATACGGCTCGACGCCGATTTCAGTCAGCGCCTCGCGATACACATCATTGCCGATCAGTTCAAAAGCATCTTCAATGATCGCTGGCTCGCCAAAATAACGGACGATGATGGAATAAGGGGCCTTACCTTTACGAAAGCCCGGAATATTCACGCGCCCGGATAGGCGCCTGGCAGCCTGCTGCTTGCCTTTTTCCAGGCGTTCGGCAGGGATTTCCACGGTAAACTGTGCAGTATGGTTGGCGAGGCGTTCAGTTTGGATGTTCAAGAGCTTATTCCTAACCTGATGGGATTGGTGTCACGCCGCACCATTATAAAGGTGGCATGACTATAAAACGAGACTGTATGAACTGCATTAGAGAAGGGTCAATATCTGGCTAATTCGGGGAAAACCTACCCAAAAGTTGGGGAAGGAGGGACTCGAACCCTCACCTCTTGCGAGACATGATCCTAAGTCATGCGCGTCTGCCAATTCCGCCACTCCCCCGGCTGACTGCATTATAAAAGACGCCGGGTGCACCTCACAAGTCCGCATGTAGGGTGGCCACCTGTTTGCCGGTATAATACGGGCTTTCCCGAATCTGCATGCGATCTGAAACCCTCATGACCACAACACCCACACCCATCCCCAGGCCAGACGGCATCGTCGGCCTGCACGCCCTGCGCCGCATGATCCGTGAGCGCAGCGTCATCGCCGCCTTCGAAGCCTTTCATGAAAAGCTGGGCAATGTCTTCCAGTTGCAGCTCAGCGGCTTTCACCCGGTCGTGCTGGTCGGGCCGGACGCCAACCGCTTCGTGCTGGTGGAACAGGCCGCACAGCTGGCGTGGCGCTCCCCCACTGACCCGATCGCCCGACTGCTGGGCCACGGCCTGCTGGTGGAAGACGGCGAAAAAATGCACGATGAGCCGCGCGCGGTGATGATGAATGCGCTGCGTGCCCGCATCATGCCCGCCTACATCGATGCCATGTGGCGCGGCACCAATACGGTGCTGCGAACGTGGCAGCCCGGTCAGCAAGTGGACATGCTCGAGGCAATGCGCCATCTGTCGCTGCTGATCGTGTTCGACGCGCTGTTCCGGCATGATTTCGCGCCAGACGTGCATGCGCTGTGGGGCCACACTATGCGCCTGATGCGCTTCATTTCGCCCGGGGCGTGGATGATCTGGACGGGTGCGCCCAGCCCCGGCTACGCCAAAGCACGCGCGGCCTACGATGCATGTCTGCATGGCATTATTGCGCGGCGGCGCGCCAGCTACGACGCCTCGCAGGACGACCTGCTTGGCCTGCTGATCGGCGCGGGCTACGATGATGCCATGATCCGTGACGAAATGATGACGATGGTGGTGGCAGGCCACGACACCACGACCGCGCTGCTGGCGTGGGCGTGGTTGATGCTGGGTCAGCATCCGGACGCCTTATCAGCTGCCCGCGAAGAAGCCCGCACGGTGCTGGGCCCGGCAGACCTCGATGCGCCTCCACCGACGCATGAGCAGGTGCGCCAGCTGGCCTATACCGAATCGGTGGTCAAAGAGACGCTGCGCCTGTATCCGCCCGCGCATCTGGGGTCACGCATCGCGCTGTCTGCCCTCGACTACCAGGGCTATCACATCCCTGCCGGGACCCGTGTGATCTATTCGATCTATCTCACCCAGCGCATGGCGGAATACTGGCCGGAGCCGCTGGCCTTTCGTCCGGAGCGTTTCGCCCGTGATGCCGCCCGCCCGACAGCCTTCAGCTATCTGCCCTTTGGCGGCGGGCCACGCCTGTGCATCGGCAATCACTTCGGCGAGCAGCAGGCCATCATGGTGATCGCCCGCGTGCTACAATGCTTTGAGGTGGATGTGCTCAAACAGGGGGTCGTCATGCACATGGGCGCCACGATTGAGCCGCGCCAGGGGAAACATGGCATCAGCGCGGTCGTGCGCCCGCGCGCCTGAGACGAGGCAGACAGGCCTCAGTCCCAGTTGGGGATCGCGGGCATTTCGTCGGGGGAGTCGTGCACCTGTTCGAGAATCGCCTCGATCATCAGCTGGGCAAACTGAAACAAGCCCTGCATGTGGCTGATGCGTTCGAGATACAAAGTCGCCAGATGGCGTTCTTCTTCAGACAGCTCGTCCATCGCGTGATTCAGCTTCTTGGCGTTGTCATCCATCACATGAAGCGCACGCTCGACATCACGCATCTCGCGGCTTTTCAGCACATTAGTGATGATGCGCCAGAAGTTGCTCTCGGCCTCGTAGTACTTGCGGCGGCCGCTGGCCCCGCGCACCCACACCTCGCGCACCATGCCCAGGTTGCCCAGAGCGCGCATCGTCATGCTGGCGTTCGCCTTCGAGATATCCAGCAGCTCCACCATATCATCCAGGCACAGTGGACGCGGGCTGAGCAGCAGCGCGCCAAACACCTGGCCGGTCACCTTGCTGAAGCCAAAATAATCGGCCAATTGCCCCAGGCCATCGAGCATGCTGTCATGCACCGCCAGCAGACGCGGGTCGCTTTGGGTATTGATCACAGGCTGTTCTGTCATGCGCAGGCGCTCCGTCCTGATATACGTTCAGAACTTTCCGAACGTTCTGTAATTTTAGTCACCTGTGCGCTATTTCACAACACCGTGGTGTTATTCGTAACGCAATGCATCGATCGGATCGAGCGCGGCGGCACGGTTGGCCGGGTAGATGCCGAAGAAGACGCCCACGGCAAAGCTGATCGCCGTGGCCAGCAGCACCGTGCTCAGCTCCACCGAAATCGCCAGCGTGGGCACCAGCGCGGAAATCCCCAGTGCGCCCAGCACCGATAGCGTGACCCCGATGCCCCCGCCCACCAGCGAAAGCACCGTCGCCTCGGTCAGAAACTGCATGACGATATCGCGTTTCTGCGCGCCGACCGCCTTGCGCAGGCCGATTTCACGCGTGCGCTCGGTCACCGTGACCAGCATGATATTCATGATGCCAATGCCGCCCACCAGCAGCGAAATCCCGGCGATGATGGCCAGGAAAATGGTGAGCAGGCCGGTAATCTGCGTCAGCGACGAAAGAAGATCCGTCTGTGTGAAAATCTGGAACGTATCTTCGTCGCGGAAAGCAATATTGCGTTCCTCGCGCAGCGCCTCGCGAATCTGGCGCGCTGCCAGGTCGACCGTTTCACCAGTGCGCGCCTGCACCAGAATATTGGTCAGCGGACGGTCGCCGGTCAGGTCACGCTGGCCGCTCAGCCGCGTCTGCGCGGTGGAAACCGGCACAAAAATCAGGTCATTCTCGTCACCACCAAAGGCCGTGCCGCCGACCTCGGCCATCACGCCAATCACGCGGAAGGTGATGCCGTTGATGCGGATATCCTGCCCGACCGGATAAGTGTCTGGAAACAGGCGATCAACCACTGTGAGGCCGATGACCGCCACGCGGGCGAGTCCCTCGACATCCTGCCGGTCGAAGAAGCGCCCGGCAGCGACTTCCCGCGCCCGAATCAGCGGAAAAATCTCAGTCACCCCGCGAATGCGTCCGCGCGCCTCGCGCCCGTTGGCAGACACAGGACGGGTGAAATTCAACTGCGGCATGACATAGGCGGCGTCGGGCACACGTGACGGGTCGCTGAGCGTGCGCACATCAGCCAGCGTGACGGGCACCACTTCGCCACGTTCGTTGTCAGCCGGGAAGACGATGACCAGGTTGGTGCCCAGCCCCAGGAACTGATCGCGCACAAAGGTGTCGACGCCCTGCCCCAGCGAGACCAGCACGATGACCGCGCTCACACCAATCGTGATACCCAGCATCGTCAGCGCAGCGCGCAGCTTGTTGGAGGTCAGGCCGATCATGGCTACGCGCACATTTTCAAAGCCGCTGGTGAACATGGCTACTCAAACCTCAGCGCGTCGATAGGCTTCATGCGGGCGGCGCGGCTGGCCGGGTACAGGCCAAAGAATACACCAATGAACGTGCTCACGCCGGTGGCAAGCGCAATCGCGTCGGTGGTGATCGCCAGGTCCAGGTCGGGCACCAGGGCACCGCCAATCAGCGTAATCAGCCAGCCCAGGGCAACGCCCAGCGCCCCGCCCACCAGCGACAGGACCAGGCTCTCGATCAGAAACTGCGTCAGGATGTCGCTGCCGCGCGCGCCCACCGCCTTGCGCAGGCCGATTTCACGCGTGCGTTCGGTCACCGACACCAGCATGATATTCATGATGCCGATGCCGCCCACCAACAGCGAGATGCCCGCGATCAGGCTGAGGAACACCGTCAGGATGCCGGTCACCGCGCCCAGTGAATTGAGCAGATCGCGCTGATTGATGATGGTGAAGTCCTGCTCACCCTGAAACGTCACGCCGTGCGCGTCGCTCAGATAACTCTCCACCTGCAACGTCGCCGCATCCATCGATTCTTCGCCGCGCGTTTGAATATGCAGCACGTCGACCCGGTAGCCGCCGTCACGGGTACGCGCATTGTCCAGGCGGGTCTGCGCCGTGGTCATCGGGACAAACGCGACTTCGTTCTGGTCGCCCAGCGCGCCGATGCCTCCGCCCTGCTCCTGCATCACGCCGATCACGGTGAACACGCGGTCATTCACGCGCACAGGCAGGCCAGTTGGGTCAAACGCCTTATCGCCAAACAGCTTCTCGACGGTGGTGGTGCCTAGCACGATCACACGGGCTGCTGCATCCAGGTCTTCGTCAGAGAAAAAGACGCCTGTCTGCACCGGCCAATCGCGCACCACAGCAAAATTAGGCGTGACGCCGCTCAGCACAATTGTGACGCTGCGCCCGCCATTGACCACCCTGCCCGGCACGACCGTCTCCATGGCCACCTGCGCGATATCAGGCGCGACGGTCGGATCGCCCAGGGCTTCGCCTTCCAGCGTGGAAATAGGCTGAATTGTGGTTCGCGTGCCTGATGTGGGCGCAGACGAGAACACGAACAGCACATTCGAGCCAAGCGCCTGAAATTCAGACGCGATGAACGACTCGACGCCGCGCCCCAGGCTGGACAGCCCAATTACCGCGCCCACGCCGATGATGATGCCGAGCGTCGTCAGGATGGCGCGCAGGCGGTTGGTCAGCAGGCCGGTTAAAGCGACACGAAAGGATTCCGTCAGGCTCATGGCGGGCTAGTTGTATTCCTCTTCTTTGCCGCCGTAGTAGGCGTCCTTCAGCACACTTTCCATTTCGTCAGCTTCGCTGGGGCGCTCGTCTTTGCCGGCAATCAGCGGCTGCGACACCATGCGGTCGCTGACGACGCGGCCATCGCGCAGGATGACGACACGGTTGGTGTGGCGGGCGATCCACGGGTCATGCGTGACGAATACCACTGTGATGCCCTTGTCGCGGTTGAGCGACTGGAATATCTGCATAACTTCGGTGCCGCTGCGCGAGTCCAGGTTGCCGGTCGGCTCGTCGGCCAGGATCATGGCCGGCTCGGTGACCAGGGCGCGGGCAATGGCTACGCGCTGCTGCTGGCCGCCAGACAACTCGCTGGGCAGGTGGTCAAGGCGGCTGCCCAGACCGACCGATTCAAGCGCGGCTTTGGCGCGTTTGGTGCGATTCGCCGCGCCTCCATAGATCAGCGGCAGCTCGACCTGGCGCAATGCCGGCGTGCGCTTGAGCAGATTGAAGCTCTGGAACACAAAGCCGATCTTCTGATTGCGCGTCCTGGCCAGATCGCTCTCGGTCATCTTGCTGACATTCACGCCATCAAGAAAGTATTCGCCGGTCGTCGGCTGGTCGAGCGCGCCCAGCACATTCATCAGCGTGCTTTTGCCGCTGCCGCTGGGGCCCATGATGGCGACAAACTCGCCCTGATAGATTTGCAGGTCGACGCCGCGCAGGGCGTTGACCTCGATATCGCCCATCAGGTATGTCTTGGTGACGCCGCGAATGTCAATGACGGCTTTGCGGCCGGTTTCGTCGACGGGCGGCTGATAGGCTGGTTTCTTTTTGAACAGACTGACCATCTGCTGGCCTGCCCTTCTGCGCGATTAGCGCGGCTGCTGGCCGGTCTGATTGGCGATCGGGTCAAACGTGCCACGGGGGAGCAAGACGACGCGGTCGCCTTCTTCAAGCCCTTCTGCGATCTGGCTGGTCGTTTCGTTACGCAGTCCCAGCGTAATCGGCACTTCCTGGAACGCGCCGTTGGCATCTTCAATGGTGACGAAGGCGTCCTGCGTGGCGCGGTCGATGCGGATGAAGCGGTTGGGCAGCACGAGCACGTCCTCCAGCTCATCGACGACGACAGTAGCCGTGGCCGTCATGCCCAGGCGCACGCCCGCGTCGGTGCTTTCGAGCGTCACGCGCACCGGATATGTCACCAGCGATCCCACCACCAGCGGCACCGGGTTCACCCGCGTCACCTGGCCGGAAATCGTCTGGTCGGGCAGCGCGTCAAAACGCAGCTCGACCGGCTGGCCGACCTGTAAATCGACAATGTCAGTCTCATCCACCGAGACATCGATCAGCAGGCGCGTGCTGTCGACCAGCAAAACGGGCGGATTGCTGAGCAAATCAGACGGCGGCGGCTCCCCTTCGGTCAGGTTGATCTGCGCGATCACGCCGTCAAACGGGGCCACAATGCGCGCACGATTGAGCGCGGCCTGCGCCTGCTCCACCCCGACCTGGGCCTGCTGGATGCCCAGCACAGCCATCTGAATATCGATGTCATTCGGGCCGTTGAGCAGGCGATCCAGCGAGGCCTGCGCGGTGCGCAAGGCCGCCTGCGCCTGCGCGACGCTGCCGATGTTGGGCGCACGATTGGCCGTCGCATTCGCCTGAGACTCAGCGATCTGCACACCAAATTCGGCCTGGTTCAGCCCGGCTGTCGCGCTGGTGCCGCCGAAACCCGTCTGCGGAAGCACGCCAGCCAGCGCAGCATTGGCCTGGTCGATGATGTCCTGCGAAATATCCACGCCTTCGGGCACCAGCGACGACAGATCGACGCCGAATGTGCCGGAAGCCGAAATATCGCGCTGAAGCTGCGCCTGCCACAGGCGATTGCGCGCCAGCTCGGTCTGAAGTGACGCGATATCAATCTGCTGGGTGGTGGTGCCTGTGGAATAGGCTGCATTCAATGCGGCCCGTGCCCCGTCTACGGCGGCCTGCGCCACGGCTATATCTTCCGGCCTGGGCGGCGCTGTCAGCGCATCATACGTAATCTGCTGGCTTTGCAGCGCCAGAAGGGCGGTTTGCAGCGCGGTTTCCAGCTCAGCCGTGTCCAGCGTGGCGATGATATCGCCGGCGCGCACGCTGTCACCCTCGCTGAACATAATGTCCGAGACCGTGCCGGGCAGCTCAAACACCAGCGGAAGCTGGCGTGCAGGCTGCACTAGGCCAGTCGCGCCCACAGTCACGCGCAGCGGCTCACGCTGCACGATCGTCTCATCCACGATGCGGCTGTCAGCAGCATCTTCCTGCACGTCTGGCGGGGGAAACACGAATGTTCGCGCCCCCAGAAACAAGAGTCCCGCCCCTGCCAGCAGGATGACGTAAAACAACAGGCGTCTGATTACTTTCATTTAGGTTTCCCTGGCTAACTTCCAAACAGGCCGATGGCGTCGCCGGCCAGATTGACCGCGATGACATCCCCCGGGGCAAGTCCTTCGAGAATCTGGCTGAGGTCCCTGCCCTGCAATCCGAGCATGACTTCGCGCTCGGCCAGCTGGCCATCGGCGGCGACTACATTCACATAAGCGCGGCCAGTGGTACGGTCGATACGAATATAGGCATTGGGCGCGACGACGACATCTTCGAGCAGCTCGGCGATGAACGATGACTCGGCGGTCATACCCACGCGCACGCGCTCATCCAGCCCGTCCAGCCGCACGCGCACATCATAGTTGACGATGCCGTCGGTATTGGTCGCCGTGACCGCGATAGATTCCAGCGTGCCGCCCAGCGCGATATCCTCCAGCGCATCCAGGCTGATGCGCGCCGGCATGCCCTCGCTGATTTCGCGCACATCGATTTCATCGACCTGCACGGTCAGGCGCAGGGGATCGATGTCCGTCAGCGTGATCAGCGGCACGCCGGGCACAGCCAGCGCGCCAACCTCGGCATTGAGCGACGAAATTACCCCGCTGAAGGGCGCCACAATCTGCGTGCGGGTGAGCGCACGTTCGGCCGCTTCTACCTGAATCTGAGCCTGCGCGATAGCCGCATCAAGGGCCGCGATCTGCGTCTGTGTGGGCCCGGCCAGCAGCTGGGCCAGCGCCGCCTGGGCCTGCTCCACCTGCGAATAGGCCGCACCGACCTGAGCCGGGTTCCCCGCCTGAATTTGTTCAAGCTGCAAGCGCGCGATTTCCAGATTAAACGAGGCCTCGCCTACCTGCGCGTCCAGCAGGTCATAAGCCGCCTGTGTCTGTCCGCCCGATGCTGTTTGACGCGCAAGCTGTGCATCGGCCAGCGCCTGGGCGGCAGCATCATACGACAATTGGGCGGTCTGGATATCGGCCGCTGACACCGCCGATGCGGCCGCGTTGGCCGCACCCTGCGCCGCAGCGATATTCGCCTCAGCGGCGATAATCTGCGCTTCGTCCGGTCCAGACAAGGCCTGGTCACGTCGAAGCCGCGCCATCTCCAGGCCAATCATCGCCTGATCGAGCGCCAGCCGCTGGTTGGTATTGTCCAGCTCAGCCAGGATATCCCCTTCATTCACCAGCCCGCCCACTTCCCCGTGGACAGCCGTGACGCGGCCAGCTGCGTTGAAACTGAGGTTGGTCTCGCGGTCGGATTCAATGCGGCCGACGGCCGACACCGTAAGTTCCACATCCCCCAGCGCGACAGTATGCAGCTGATAGTTGGCCGTGGGCGCTGGCTGATTGGCGATCTGATTGGCGCGCACGGCGAAAAATGCCGCGGGAAACGCGAGCGTCACGGCGGAAAGCACAACAATTGATCTGCGCACAGACATACAGCAGGTTACTCTCTCATGACTCTAATAGGCTCCATCATAATCCCCGTCGTGGCGGACTACAATGGCACTGGGTTAACGTCAGGCCAGCGAAGTTGTTAGTAGTATTCACCAAAAAACCGTGTTTTCCCTTAAGCTTTGCTTGCGCTTTGCTTAAAACTATCGCCCATGATACTATTGGGCTGTTATTTCTTTCACAATCTCGCGTAGTTTTGGCACCATGAGGAGACTCTCAGGTATGCCTTCTGAGATTCCAGATATCGTCATCAGTCGCCTTCCTGTCTATTTGCGCGCACTTGAGCGCCTGTCGCAGGAAGGTCAGGAAGTGACCTCGTCCCACGAGCTGGGTCGGCGGCTGGGCATCAGCTCGGCGCAGATCCGCAAGGATTTATCGCATTTCGGCGGCTTTGGAAAACAGGGCACAGGCTATAAGATCGCATTTCTGAAAGACCAGCTGCGTTCGGTGCTGAAGGTGGAGCGCGAATGGCACGTGGCGCTCATCGGCGCTGGCGACCTGGGCAGCGCCATCGCGCGCTATCGCGGGTTTGCAGACCGGGGATTTCACATCCGCTGGGTGTTTGACAGTGCCCCAGAGAAAGTGGGTCGCAAGCTGGGCCCATATACCATTCTGCCGATCTCGAATCTGAGCGAGACAGTGCGCGCCAACCATGTCAAGATTGCGATGGTGGCGGTTCCGGCGGAATACGCGCAGGCGGTCACAGACACGCTGGTGGCATCAGGTGTCGAAGCCATCCTGAATTATGCGCCCATCAACCTGAAGGTGCCGGATAATGTGCATGTCCAGTACATTGACCCGGTGCTGCACTTGCAGCGCATGACCTATTATCTCTCGGAGTAACCATGACCAGTGGCGATCCACTGCGCGATCTGGCCGAGTCGACACGCGCGTTTTACGAGCGTTTCGGCGTCACGCCAGAGCTACAGTCGTGCCTGACAAATTTCAATGAAGAAGTGTTTGAGCTGGTTCAGGCCGCGATGGATGGGGAAAACAAGCAGCACATTGCCGAGGAGGCCGCCGACGTATTCGTGACGGCGATTGGCGTGTGCATGGCCAGCGGCATCAGCATCGAGGCGCTGGTCGAACAGGTGTATGCCGTCGCTGCCAAGAACGACGCCAAGACGCACGAGACGCACGTTTTCAAAGACGGCAAGATTCGCCGCCGCGTGAACGTGCGCCGCGACTAGGGCCTCGCGTTACTGCTGGAGGATGCGCCTGAGCAGCATCGGGTCATTCAGCGCGCGCCCTGCCCCCACAGCCACCGCAATCAGCGCATTATCCGCACGATAGACGGGCACGCCCGTCTGTTGGGTGAGATAGGTCTCGATGCCGCGCAGCAGCGCCCCGCCGCCGGTCAGCACAATGCCACGGTCAATAATGTCTGAAGCGAGCTCTGGCGGCGTATTGCCCAGCACGTTCTTCACAACTGCCGCAATTTTTGCCAGTTCGTCTACCAGCGCCTCAGCCACTTCGCCTGTCGAGATGGTCACTGTGCGCGGCAGGCCCGACAGGTTATCGCGGCCCTGGATTTCCATGGTCAGATTTTCATTGAGTGGCAGTGCAGCGCCCACCTGAATCTTGGCTGATTCAGCAGTCGGCTGGCCAATCGTCAGGTTGTACTTCTTGCGCACATAGTCCTGAATCGCCTTGTCCATTTTCACGCCGCCAACGCGGTCGCTGCTGGCGCGCACGATATTGTTCATCGTCAGCACCGCGGCTTCGGTCATGCCACCGCCGATGCTCACGATCATGTCACCGGCAGGCGTGCCCACCGGCAGTCCGGCACCAATCGCCGCAGCCAGCGGCTCCCAGATCAGGAACGCTTCACGCGCCCCGGCCGACAACGCGGCCTCCAGCACAGCGCGCTTTTCCACGCTGGTCACGCCATAAGGCACACTCAGCATCACGGTCGGCTTGAAGAAGCGGATGCGACCGGCCACTTTGTCGAAAAAGAAGCGCAGCATCGCCTCAGTCACTTCATAATCGGCGATCACGCCATCCTGCAGCGGATGCACGATCTGGATATCCTCGTCATCGACCTTGCCCTTCATTTCGCGGGCAGGCTGGCCGATTTCAACGATTCGTTCATCCTCGGCGGTCAGCGCGACGACAGACGGCTCCTGCAGCACAATCTGCTCATTTTCGTAGATCAGGGTATTCACAGTCCCCAGATCCACGCCTAACCTCTTGTCAAACAGTCCCATGCTGCCATCCGCATCGTCTGAATCGTCTCGTAATCCCTGCATTATACCACAAGGCAGGATGCCATCAGCACGACGGGAAGCGCCGTGGGGCTTTACGGAAGCGGGCGCCTCAGGACGATTGGAGTCAGCGCCACCGAAGCTTATCCCATGATGGCTGTTCTGATGGCACGAGCAACGGTCCAGGTTGGACCTTTGGTATTGCTGATGACCGTGACCACGCTGTCGTATGCCGGCAGCACGACCGACGAGAACGCAACGCCCTGATCCTCGCCAATCGCGCCATACCAGGTAATTTGCCCTGCATCGTCCCTCACGATCCACACGCCATATCCATAGCAGTCTGTCGGATCGTCCGCGTCAGTGGCATGGATGCTCAACATGCGCTCACGCATCATCTTGCTCATCAGGTGGTCACCATGCAGCGCATCCCAGAATCTGGCCATGTCCGGAGCCGTGACATATGCGCCGCCGTCACCGCCGCCCCTGATGGGCAGCAGGAACACATTCGTACGCCAGATACCGTCACCTTTATCGGCCAGATAACCCAGCGCCGTCCGCTTTGGCAGATGGTCAGACTCAAAGAAGCCAGAGTCAATCATGCCTGCTCTGGCAAACACCTGTTCCTCCACATACTGCGCATAGGGCATCCCGCTTTGCAGCTCCACCAGCAGCGCCAGCAGAATATACGCGCCGTTGTTGTAAAAGAATCTTTCGCCTGGTTTGAAGGCCATCCCGTCGGGAAACATCGGCAGATAATCGGCTGGCCCGCGCAGTGTATGCACGGGATAGCGCGTGAACAGCGCCGCATAGGCTTCATCGCTCAGGTCATCATCCAGATAATCGGTGATACCCGATGTGTGTGACAGCAGCTGATGAACCGTCACCCCAGGGTCATATCTGGGCAATCCTTTGCGGATATAGGTGCTGATTGGCGCGTCCATGTCGACCCTGCCCGCGTCAGCCAGCTGGCAAACGGCTGCGGCTGTGAACGTCTTTGTGCCCGATGCCGTACCAAAGCGGGTATCGATCCTGTTGGGGATTTCCTCGGCGCGATGGGCCAGCCCGTAGCCCTGTGCATACACGACCTCACTACCCCGCCGCACCATGACCACTCCCGAAAATGACTGGTCCTGCTGCGCAATAATCTCTTCAATATCCATTCGACTGGCCTTTCTGTTGCCGTGGAACAGAGCGCTGCTATCCATGGAGTTTATCATCGTCACGCTGAATGCATTCGAATAACGCGCACGCCACGCGCTTGCTACTCAAAATCTTTTGCTCACAGTAATCATGCAATCTTTCGAGCTGCCCCCGCTCGGAACGCAGCAAACAAAAACGCCGCTGATAATCAGCGGCGTTTTTGCGGTATTGTGATTTGAACCAGCAGCAGGGCTTACTCTTCGCTGCCTTCGGTGATGCGCAGCTGCGGGCCGCGCGTCTTCATCTTGCGGCTCACGCGCAGCGTCAGCTCTGCACGACGCAGTTCCAGCGTCGCTGCATACTGTTCTTCTTCAGTACTGGCGACCGACACGATATTGCGTGCACGCTCACGCGCAGCTTCAGCAGCGACCTCGTCCAGCTCAAAGGTCGACGCGGCAGTATCCGCCAGTACCACGACCTTGTCCGGGCGAATATCCACCACCCCGCCGTAAATAGCGAAGCGCTCTTCAGCACGGCCCTTGCGCACGACGAGCTCACCAAAGCCGAGTGTGGTCAGCACCGGGGCATGATGCGGTAGCACGCCCATTTCGCCTTCGGCCGCGGGCACCAGCACCATGTCTGCTTCAGGCTCGCTGAAAATCAGCTTTTCCTGTGTGACGACTTCGACTGCAATTGGCATCTCGCCCCCTTATTTTTCGTTGAGCGATTCTTCGTGGCGCTTCAGCACGTCTTCGATCGGGCCGGCCATGTAGAACATCTGCTCAGCGATATGATCCAGCTCACCGTCCAGAATCATACGGAAGCCACGAACGGTATCCTTCACCTTCACATACTTGCCTTCGCGGCCGGTAAACTGCTCGGCGACCTTGAACGGCTGGCTGAGGAACTGCTCGATCTTGCGGGCGCGCGCCACCAACAGCTTGTCGTCGTCCGAAAGTTCGTCGATACCGAGAATGGCGATGATGTCCTGGAGTTCCTTATAGCGCTGCAGCACGCGCTGCACTTCGCGGGCGGTGCGGTAGTGCTCTTCGCCCACCACCAGCGGATCGAGAATCTTGCTGGTGCTGCCCAGCGGGTCAATCGCGGGATACAGACCGCGCGACGCGATCGAACGTTCCAGCGCGATCGTGCCGTCCAGATGCGTGAACACCGCCACAGGGGCCGGGTCAGAATAGTCGTCAGCGGGCACATACACGGCCTGCATCGACGTGATCGAGCCGGTGGTCGTGGAGGTGATGCGTTCCTGCAGCTGGCCCATTTCGTCGGCCAGCGTCGGCTGATAACCTACGGCCGAGGGCATACGGCCCAGCAGCGCCGACACTTCCGCACCCGCCAGCGAGTAACGGAAAATGTTGTCGATGAACAGCAGCACGTCGGTGCCCTGGTCACGGAAGTACTCGGCCATCGCGAGGCCGGTCAGCGCCACGCGCAGACGCACGCCGGGGGGTTCGTTCATCTGACCGAACACCATCGCCAGGTTGGGCAGCACGCCCGCTTCCTGCATTTCGTAGTAAAGCGCGGTACCTTCACGGGTGCGCTCGCCCACGCCGGCAAACACCGACAGGCCGGAGTGCTCGGTGGCGATCGAATTGATCAGTTCCTGAATGGTCACGGTCTTGCCCACACCCGCGCCACCAAAGATGCCGGTCTTGCCACCCTTGGTCATCGGGGCGATCAGGTCAATAACCTTCATGCCCGTCTCAAACACTTCGATGCGGGTCGTCTGCTCTTCGAACAGCGGCGCGCTGGCGTGAATCGGCATGCGCACCGTGTCGGCGGGAATCGGCTCGCCCAGGTCTACCGGACGGCCGAGCACGTTGAACACGCGGCCCAGCGAGGCCTTGCCTACCGGCACCAGGATCGGCGAACCAGTCGCAATCGCCGGAACACCGCGACGCAGACCGTCGGTGGTGTCCATAGCGACCGTGCGGACGGCATGTTCACCCAGGTGCAGCTGAACTTCGAGGATGAGGTCTTCTTCACCCTCACGAGGGACGCGGATCGCGTCATAAATGTTGGGCAGATTGCCAGGGGGGAACTCGACGTCCACCACCGCGCCCAACACCTGCGAGACTTTGCCTTGAATTTCTGCCATTAACTATTCTCCTGATCGCATACTCGCTAGGCGTCTCGCCCTGCGGTCAATGTATCCTGTAGTGCTTTCAAACCGTCCCAGTCGCCACGCGCGGCCAGGGCAGCCTGCTGTGCAAATGACTTGAAGGTCGGCGGCAGCGGCTTGAGGCCACCAGCCACCAGCAGGTCGTGCAGATCGCTCTCGGTCTTTGCAGCCAGCTTTTCGAAGGTATCCACACCGGCGGCCTTGAGGATCGATGAAATCTTCGGGCCGATGCCTTCCAGCTTGGTCAGATCGTCGCCATCGCCTTTGCTCTTGACCGGCTTGCGCTCGATCACCGGGCGGGCCGGCGATGCAGCAGCGGCGGCAGCGCGCGACTTCGACAGCGCCTGCATACGGGCGAAAATCTCGTCCGCCTTCTTTTCCAGCGTCGTCGCCAGCGCCTCGGCGCCGCCCACGATGTCCAGAATTTCGCTGGTGATGCCCGCCTGGCGCGCCTTGTTATAGACGAGCGTCAGGTCGACCACCAGGCCAGCCGCATTCTCGCTGGCGTTACGCATCGACACCATACGCGCGCTGTGCTCGCTGGCCTTGCTTTCCAGAACTGCCTGGTAAAAGGTCAGCTGCGTGAAGCGCGGCACGATTTCATCGAGGATCGACTCGGGCGACGGCTCAAACTCGTACTGATTGGAGCCACCGGTGACTTTCGGCGCATCCTTGATGTACTCGTTGGCGACCTGGTCATCGGTCTCATACGGAGACAGCGGCAGCAGGCGCAGCACGCGCGGCTTCTGCGTGAGCGTATTCACGAAGTCGGTATACGCCACAAACACTTCATCCACGCCGCCAGACAGGAAATCATCGATCGCCATCTGGATGATCGGGCGGTAGACTGCCAGGCCTGCTTCGTCCGGGTTGGGGAACTCAGCGACGATGTTCCTGCGCAGGCGCGACAGCGAATCACGGCCCTTGCGCCCCACCGTCACATACTTCACCGGCTTGCCCAGGCGCTCGCTGAAGCGCAGGCTGGCCCTGATGACGTTGGTGTTGAACGCGCCAGCCAGGCCGCGCTCGGACGTAATCAGGATGACCATGACCGACTTCTGCTCTTCACGCGCCGTCAGCAGGGGATGCAGTGCCCCACCGCCAGAACCGGCATTCTGCACGTTGAGCAGGATTTCCCACGCCTTTTCAGAGTAGGCGCGGCTGGCCAGCACGCGTGACTGTGCACGGCGCACGCGGGAGGCCGACACAGCCTCCAGCGCGCGCGTAATCTGGCCGATGTTCTTGATACTGCGGATGCGATTCTTTACTTCACGTGCGGTTGGCATTTACACCTCCCAGCGCGGACGCGCTAATTCCAACTCGCATTGAAATCTTCAATCGCCTTCTTCAGACGGGCTTCCGCATCGTCCGAAACGACTTTCTTCGATTCAATCTCGTCCGCGAGGTCGGCATGGGCCGAATGATAGGTACGCAGGAAACCTGCCTGCCATTCCTTGACACGGGTATTCGGGATAGCATCCAGATACCCGCGCGTGCCTGCATACAGCAGGGCAATCTGATCCGTCAGCGAGAGCGGCTGATACTGGGCCTGCTTCAGCAGCTCAGTCAGGCGCAGACCGCGATCAAGCTGGCGCTGGGTCGCCTTGTCCAGGTCAGAACCGAACTGGGCAAACGCGGCCAGCGAACGGAACTGCGCGAGGTCGAGGCGCAGACCGCCGGCCACCTTCTTCATGGCCTTGGTCTGGGCGTCACCACCCACGCGGCTGACGCTGACGCCGACGTTGATAGCGGGGCGCTGGCCGGCGTTGAACAGGTCGCCTTCGAGGAAGATCTGGCCGTCGGTGATCGAAATCACGTTGGTGGGAATGTAAGCCGACACGTCGCCGAGCAGCGTCTCGATCATGGGGAGCGCCGTCAGGCTGCCACCACCACGGGCGTCGCTGAGCTGGGCGGCACGCTCCAGCAGGCGGCTGTGCAGATAGAACACGTCGCCGGGATACGCCTCACGTCCGGGGGGACGGCGCATCAGCAGCGACACTTCGCGGTAGGCCCAGGCGTGCTTGGACAGGTCGTCGTACACGACGAGCGCGTCCTTACCATTTTCCATGAACCATTCGCCGATAGCGCAGCCAGAGTACGGGGCGATGTACTGGAGCGCGGCCGATTCAGAGGCGGAAGCGACGACGACGGTGGTGTATTCCATCGCGCCAGCTTCTTCAAGCTGGGCCACCAGACGCGCAATTTCACCACGGCGCTTGCCGATGGCGACGTAGATGCAGTACAGATCCTTGCCCTTCTGGTTCAGGATCGTGTCCACCACGATGGCGGTCTTGCCGGTCTGACGGTCGCCAATGATGAGCTGGCGCTGACCACGGCCGATGGGCGTCATCGCGTCAATCGACACGATACCCGTCTGCACCGGACGGCCTACGTTCTTACGCTGCATAACGCCGGGCGCGATGCGCTCGATGTTATAAAACTCTGACGACTCGATCGGGCCGCGACCATCGATCGGCTCGCCGAGCGCGTTGACCACGCGCCCAACCATGCCGATGCCGACCGGGACAGACGCAATACGACCCACGGGGCGCACTTCGTCGCCTTCGTTGATCGTGTCGTATTCGCCCATGATGATGACGCCGACGTTGTCCTTCTCAAGGTTAAACGCGATACCCGCCGCACCGTTGCTGAAGCGCACCAGTTCACTGAAGCGCACATTCTGCAGACCGCGCACGCGTGCAATACCGTCGCCAACTTCTTCCACATACCCGACTTCGACCGATTCGATCGACGGCTGATATCCCTTTACCTGATCGATAAAGGACTGGAAAATATCGCTGGAGATTTCCGCCATGTGGTTCTCCCAAAAACATTAAAAGGATACTACGCTTATGCGCCATCTCGCCCGCGGATGACGCAGAAAGACCAAGACAATAGCGCAGGGCACAGAAAGTGATCCCCACGCACACTCATTACGGTTACTAATTCTAGCTTATCGGTTCTAATATGTCCACTTTTTCACAAACAGCTTATCTATCACCCATGAAACCGGCCAGACCGGCATTTTGAGCAGGGGCGAACACCCGTCCACCCCTGCCCCGGCACTCGCAAATCAGCCCTCGTCCGTGATCAGGCGGGCGAAGCGGTTGCGCGTGAAGAAGCCCCACGCCCACGTAATCAGCACCATCAGGCGATTGCGGAACTCAATCAGCAGAATCAGGTGCACAAACAGCCACGACAGCCAGCCGATGAACCCGGTCAGGCGCAGACCACGCAGGTCGGCGATGGCCGCCGCACGCCCAATCGTCGCCATCGTGCCACGGTCAATGTAACGAAATGGCTCCGGCGCTGGTTTGTCCGTCATTTGCGCACGCAGCACACGCGCCACGTACTTGCCCTGCTGAAGCGCCACCGATGCCAGCGCAGGCAGCGGATTGCCGGCCTCATCTTTGGTGTGCGCCATATCGCCCAGCACATATACATTGTCGTAGCCGGGCAGTGTGAGCACAGGCGTGACTTCGACGCGGCCGCTGCGGTCGACGGTCACACCGGCGGCTTCACCCAGCATCCTGGCCAGTGGCGACGCTGCCACGCCTGTCGCCCACACCACCGTACCCGCCTCGATCACCTCTTCCTGGCCATCCACCTTCACCGTCACGCCATCAGCGGTGATATTGGTGACCAGCGTGTTCTCGCGCACGGTCACGCCCAGTTTCGCCAGGTCGGTGCGGGCGCGGTCACGCAGCATCTCGTCGTACATCGGCAGGATCGTCTTTGACCCTTCCAGCAGAAACACACGCGTGTTTTCCGGGTCGTAGCTGCGATACTCACCCTTGAGCGTGTAATGCGCGATTTCAGCAATCGCCCCGGCCAGTTCGACACCCGTCGGCCCGCCACCCACGACAGCGAAGGTCAGGTCACGGGCGCGCTTTGCGGGGTCTGTCTCCGTCTCGGCGCGCTCGAACGCGCTCAGCACGCGGGTGCGAATGTCCAGCGCGTCTTCAATCGTCTTCAGTCCCGGCGCCAGCTCGGCCCACCCGTCATTGCCGAAGTACTGCGTGTGCATGCCAGTCGCCACGATCAGCGTGTCAAATGGAATCGGCGTTTCTTCACCCGCCAGCAGCACATGGCGGGCCTGGAGGTCGATGGCAGTCACTTCGCCCATCCGCACATGAAAGCGCGGATCACCCCTGAACAGCGAACGCACTGGCGTCGCAATATTGGCGGGAGACAGGCCGCCGGTCGCCACCTGGTACAGCAGCGGCTGGAACAGATGGAAATTACGCTTGTCGATCACGGTGACATGCGCCCCGCTGCCCAGCAGGCCTTTGGCCACGGCCAGTCCTGCAAATCCCGCACCGATGACGACCACCCGCCCCTGTTCACCAGTCATTGGTCACCTACCCCTTATTGTGAAAACCGTCACAATTATAGGAATCATTGACTCTCCTGCAAGGCCGGGTCTTACGTTTTACCTTGCAGGCTACAGTTTTTGTTCGCTGGCGTCGCCCAGTTCAATCGACCGCCTGAAGGCCGCCCACACGCCATCAGCGATGACCGTGCGCAGGCCGCCCTTCTCCAGCTCATACAGTGCGGCAGCGCTGGTGCCGCCGGGGCTGGTCACCTGGTTACGCAGCGGCGCGGTGTGCATATTGCTCTGCATCGCATACTCCACCGAGCCGCGCATCGTTTGCAGCACCAGCTTTTCGGCGTCGCGGCGCGAGAAGCCCATGTGCACGCCCGCGTCGATCAGCGCCTCCATGACCAGGAACACATAAGCCGGGCCGCTGCCGCTGAGCGCCGTCGCCATATCCAGATACTTCTCGTCATCGACATTGATTTCGTCGCCCAGCGCGCCCAGCAATGCCCGCGCCTGGTCGTGCTGCGCCTGCGCCACGTCACTCGTCGCCGTCCACACCGTGATGCCCTGGCCAATCTGCGCCGGAGTATTGGGCATGGCGCGCACAATACTTGGGTTCTGGAACAGCTTTTGCAGGGTGCTGATGCGCACGCCCGCCAGAATACTCAGCACCAGCGAAGCGTCTTTGGCCGCGCCAGCCATGCTCTTAGCAACCTCGCCCACAACCTGCGGCTTGGTGGAGATGACGACGATCTGCGCGCCGTGCGCCGCTTCGGCATTATTCGCGCTGAAGTTCACGCCATAGCGGGCCACCAGCTCGTGGCCGCGCTCTTTACGCGGGTCAGACGCGACGATCTGGTCGCCCGTCAGCAGGCCCTGATGAACCAGACCTTTCATCATCGCCTCGGCCATCACACCGCTACCGATAAATGCGACTTTCGTGTTTTCCAGCGCCATGATCTTCCCCTCAGCCCCCGTCGATTCAGCACTACCTGCGCAGCACTATGCCTTGTATGGATACTCCGACTGCCACAGCCCGGCGGCACGGCTGATGCGGTCTTCGTGCACGGCCACGCCCAGCCCCAGACCATCCGGCACCAGCAGCGTGCTGTCTGGTTGCAGCTCAAACGGCGGTTCGGTCAGGTCCTGCAAATAATAACGGCTGGTCGCTGAAATATCGCACGGCAGCGTCACGCCCGGCAGCGAGGCAAAAGCGACATTGGCTGCGCGGCCGATGCCGGTTTCCATCATGCCGCCCACCCACAGCGGCGCACCATGCTCCACGCACACCTTATAGATTTCGAGGCTCTCGCTGAAACCACTCACGCGCGACGGCTTCAGATTGATGATTTTTGCCGCGCCGATGCTCAGCGCCATACGCGCATCATTGGCGCTGTGGATGCTTTCATCCAGGCAAATGGGTGTGCTGAGCTGCGGCTGAAGCTTGCTGTGTTCGTAGATATCGGTGTAGCCCAGCGGTTGCTCCAGCATCAGCAGGTTGAATTCGTCCATCTGCTTCAGATACTCGGCGTCGGCCAGCGAATACGCGCTGTTGGCGTCCAGCATCAGCATGATTTCGGGGAAAGCGGCGCGAACGCCGCGCGCAAGCTGCACGTCCCAGCCTGGCTGAATCTTGAGCTTGATCCGCGCGTAGCCTTCATCAAGGCGCTTGCGAATCACCGCGATGGTCTCGTCCACACTCGGCTTGATGCCGATGCTCACGCCCACTTTGGCGCGCCCGCGCGAGGCATGTCCGTCAGGCAGATGCGCCGCGAATGCGCCCGCCAGCGACAGGTTATTGGCCTGCGCCCACACATCCCACACAGCGCTTTCCAGCGCGTGTTTGCTCAGCGGATGCCCGCGGGTGTGGCCCAGCAGCGCGGGCACGTCGGTCGGGTCGGCAATCACCTGGCCCAGCAGCGCGGGCACCAGAAACTCGCGCAGCACATGCTGGCCGGTGCCCATCGTCTCATAGCTGTAGCCCGGATGAATCTCCAGCGGCGCTTCGCCCCAGCCCACCAGGCCGTCGTCGGTCGTCAGGCGCACGATGACGGCTGTCTTGAACGGCTCTTCGCCAAAGCTGGTGCGCAGCTTCTCGACAAATGGCATCGCGATGGAAAACAGGTCAATGTGTTTTACAGTGATACTGCGCATCAGCTTCCTTCTTTTTTAGGGTCCCGCTGGCGGGACGAATCGCACTCAGTTTAGCAGGCTTGTGTCACTTTGCGGGCCGTTGTAGCTCAGCACATACATACCACGTTCACGGTTCTCGTATTTTGCGCGTACGAAATCGGTCACCACGAAGCCGCGATTGAATAACTGCATGAAAAGCGCGCGCGTGTGCGTGCGCCAGCGGCCGGCCAGGGCCGCGCTGTCGCGCACCAGATCAGGAAAATTCAGCGGCACTTCCAGCAGCGCCATCGAGCGCCCCTGCAAGTCCATCAGTGTATCTTCCGTATTTGGCAGCATCATGCCGTCGCTGGTCACCTGCGAGGCATTTACCAGCGGGGCAGCGGCCTCCAGATACTGCTGCATCGTCAGCGGCGGGCGCGAGCCCTTCAGCCGTTCTTCCACGCGCCGGTTGGTCACCCACCACTCGGCCACCAGCCGGTCCGAAGAGCCAAGCACGGTCAGGCCACCCGTGTCGGCGGTGCCGTAGTAATCCTGCAGATAGTGCGAGCAGATGACGCCCAGCTTGCGCACATTCAGGTGCGCATTCAGGCTGAGCAGCGGGTCAAACGTCCACTCCACGAGGCGGATGCCCTGGGCGATAGCCATATCGCGCTGAGCCAGCTTCAGCCTGTAGCCCACGCCAGACCCGCGATACTCCGGCAGCACCACCATGCGCTTGCTGACGACCTGCAGGTTGGTCATCGCCGGGCGCGGATTGTTCAGTTGATCGCCCGTGCCGATGAAGCCCACCAGCACGCCCACCGGCTGCACACCGTCGTAGGCGGTCAACACATGGCCCCCATGGCGGGCAATCGAAAACAGCATATGCGCTGGAATCACTGATTCCAGGCTGTCTCCCCAGTACGCCCGCTGCAGCTCGACCACCGCGTGCATCTCTTGCAGGTCTTTCAGCGCCTTGATACTGATTTCCGCCATATTCATCGGCCTCACAATCGCTAAGTTCACTTGGTTCGAATCATTCAGAGAACACGCGGACGTCGCCGGAAGGTACGTGCCAGCAGCATGCGCGCATACGGTCGACCCCGCATGTAGGTCAGCAGGGTGTCTTCCAGCCGCGCCGGACGCATCCCGAAATACTGGTAGCCGTTGCCAATGCGGGCTGTGTGGTTGGTCGCCAGCAGGTCCAGCCACTGCGGCGTAATCAGGGAGCGCGGCAGCACTCGCGACGAAAACTGCGTCAGCCAGCGAAACAGATAGGGCGGCACCCCAATAATCGGCCGCCCCGCCCCGCTGACGCGCATCACTGTGCGGATCAGGTCTTCAAACGAGATGTATTCCGGCCCGCCCAGATCGATCACTTTGTCGATGGTGTCGATCACCGACAGCGAACCGACCAGCGCATCGAGGATATCCTCAATATAGATTGGATGCAGTACGATTTCACCCCGACCCGGCATCATAAAAAAGAATGGATTGGCGCGAATCTGCATGGCGATGTGATTGAAGAATGCGTCGTTCGGGCCAAAGACCGGGCCGGTGCGCAGGATGGTATAGGCCAGCCCGCTGGACCGGATCGCTTCTTCGACCATGCCTTTGATGCGCAGCAGCGCATAGGCAGAGGCAGGGGCGGCGCCTAGATGGCTGAGCGTGATGATGCGCCCCACGCGGGCGGCGCGGGCAGCGGTAATCAGGCTGCGGATGCCATTCAGCTCGACGCGCTCCAGATCGCGCAGGCGGCCCCACCACTGCGCGTTCTCGAGGTGGAGGATGACATGCACACCCGATACCGCGCGGAACAGCGACTCGTCATCAAGGATATTGCCTTCGACGATATCGACCGGAAAGTCAAACAGGGTCGCCGCGTGGCGGGCACGGCTTGCATTCAGCAGCAGGCGGAATTCCCTGCCCTCGGCATGCAGTTTGCGTACCAGTTGAGTGCCGATAAAGCCGGTGCCGCCCGTTACCAGAATCATGTCTTGTCGCTTCCTGTAAATCGCCGCAGGATTATATCACAGGCGGCAGACCGAGTAACCCTTGGGCGCTCGTGGTGTTAGAGCTTGAGTATTACATAAGCTTTGATATGGTTAACATCTGAATGCAGATGAGATTGTTTGCGGGCACAGGTTCCGCGTTGGAGGGAGCATGAGTAAGGATCGGCGCGTCGTCGTCACCGGGATGGGCATTATCTGTCCAACAGGAAACAACGTGGATGAAGCCTGGGCCAATATCGCCGCAGGCAAAACGGGCATCCGAACGATTCAGCGGTTTGATACATCCCATCTTGAAAACCATTTCGGCGGTGAAGTAAAGAATTTCGACCCCGAAGCCATCCTCGGTCGTCGTGAGGCTCGCCGCACCGATCGTGTCACCCAGCTCGCGCTGTACTCGGCAAAGCAGGCATGGGATGACAGCGGATTGCAGGTCACGCCGGAAAATCAGTATCGCATCGGCGCGCTGATGGGCTCCGGCATCGGCGGCATCACCACGCTGTTCGAAGGCATCAAGGATTATCTGGAAAAAGGCGCACGTTTCGTCAGCCCGCTGCTGGTGCCGATGATGCTGCCGGATTCGCCGGCCGCCAAGATCTCGATGACATTTGGCCTGCGCGGGCCGAACTTCGCCATCTCGACCGCCTGCGCTACCGGCAACGACAGTATCGGCCATGCCGCCGAGATGATCCGCAATGGCCACATTGACGCGGCCATCGCAGGCAGCACCGAAGCCGGCCTGGTGGAACTGGCGATCGCCAGCTTCAACAACATGACGGCCATCAGCCGCCGCAACGATGACCCCGAACGTGCCTCGCGCCCGTTCGACAAAGACCGCGACGGTTTCGTCATCGGTGAGGGCTCGGCCACGCTGATCCTGGAAGAACTCGATCATGCGCTGGCACGCGGCGCCAAAATCTATGCCGAGGTGCTGGGCTACGGCCAGACCTCCGACGCGTACCATGTGACCGCCCCGCTGGATACCGGCGAAGGTGCGGCCGAGGCGATGCGCCTGGCGCTGGAAGATGCCAATCTGACGCCGCAGGACATTGACTACATCAACGCGCACGGGACTAGCACACCGCTGAATGACGCCTCGGAAACAATCGCCATGAAGATTGCGCTGGGCGAGGCCGCCTACGAGATTCCGATCAGCTCCACCAAGTCGATGACCGGCCACCTGATGGGCGCCGGCGGGTCGGTGGAAGCCGTGTTCACGATCATGGCCATCCGTAACAGCTGGGTGCCGCCCACGATCAACCTGGATAATCAGGACCCGGCCTGCGACCTGAACTACACGCCAAAGGTGGGCGTCGCGCGCAAGATTGACATCGCCATGAGCAACTCGTTCGGATTCGGCGGGCACAACGCCGTGCTGATTTTTGGCAAGTATGGCGAGAATGGCCACCACGAATAGCGGCCGCGCCGGGCAGCGTGCGGGACGGCCCATCGGCCTGCCGGACACCGGCATTTACGCACACGTGGTCGGCTGGGGGATGGCTGTCCCCGACAAAATCATGACCAACGACGACATGTCCGCCATCGTGGATACCACCGATGAGTGGATTCAGTCGCGCACGGGCATCAAGGAACGGCGCATCGCCAGCGATAAAGAATCGACGGCGACGCTGGGGCTGAAGGCTGCCCAGCGGGCGCTGGATATCGCCGATGTGCTGCCCACCGAGCTTGATCTGGTGATCGTCGCCACCTCGTCGGCGGAGCATATTTTCCCCAGCACCGCCAGCCTGATCCAGGCGTGGCTGGGGGCTACCAACGCCGGGGCGTTTGACCTGAGCGCGGCATGCAGCGGATTTGTCTACGGCATGCAGATGGCAGCCCAGTCGATTCGCTCTGGCGCGATACGCACCGCGGTCATCATCGGCTCAGAGACGATGAGCCGCGTGGTGGACTGGTCTGACCGGGGCACCTGCATCCTGTTTGGCGATGGCGCCGGGGCAGTCGTGCTGCGCGCCAGCGACACCGAAGGCGGCGTGCTGAGCGCGATCCTGCGTTCGGATGGCACCGGGGGCGACCTGCTGGGCCTGCCTGGTTTCGGCAGCAACGACATCGATGGCGTGGTCGAGATTGCCAACGGTCACCGCCAGGGCAAGATGCATATGAACGGCGGCGAGGTGTTCAAGTTTGCTACACGCGTGATCGGTGAAAGCCTGACGCAGGCCACCGATCAGGCCGGCATCAAGGTGTCGGACCTGAAAGTGATTGTGCCGCACCAGGCGAATGCTCGCATCCTGCAGGCCGCTGCACGCAGCCTGAAAATCAATGAATCGCAGTTCATGATGAATCTCGACCGCTACGGCAATACCTCGGCAGCATCCATTCCGATTGCGCTGTGCGAGGCCGTGCAGACCGGGCGCATCCTGCCCGACGACTACGTGGGCTTTGTCGGATTTGGCGGCGGCCTGACGTGGGCGGCGATGGTGCTGAAATGGGGCGCGCCCCAGTCTGCCCCGGCAGCGACCAACTTCATCAACCGCCAGCGCCGCCTGTTTGCCTACAACCTGGCCACGTTCCGGCGCACGCTGCAGCGTGTCTCGCGCCGCCTGAATAATCTGATCGGTCGCCTGCGCCCGCAGGGCAAGATGGAGCGTCTGAGGAAACGCGTGGAACGCGAGCCGTTTGAGTGATGGTCCGCTCACTATGTGAAGCACCCATGCAAATGAAAAATGGCGACCCGACGGGCCGCCATTTTTATTGCCGAGTCGATGACGACTGCCTAGCTTCGGCGGCTTCGGCGGGACACCAGCGAGACGTAATACAACAGTTGCAGCACGGACGTGAGAGCGGCGGCCAGATAGGTAGCCGCTGCGGCATTCAGCACGCTGCGCGCACCACGGCGGTCTTCATCGCTGGCCAGCAAGCCGGCCTCATCCAGCAGCTTCATGGCGCGATTGCTGGCATCCAGCTCGACTGGCAGCGTCAGCAGCGCAAATACGGTCGTCACAGCAAAGAACGCAACCCCGGCCCACGCCAGTCCGGAAATCTGAAGCGCGAAACCGGCAATCAGCAGGATGGAGGCCAGCATCGGGCTGAAGCGCACAGCGGGCACCAGGAACTGACGCGCGGAAATCAGCGCCGAGCCGGTCTGATACTGCTGCACATGGCCCAGCTCGTGCGCCACAATCGCCATCGACGCCACGCTGGGCTGTTCGGCCACGCCGGCAGACAGGCGCACAACATTCTTGCCGGGGTCGAAATGATCAGTCAGCTCGCCCGGCGTGCCCTGCAGGTTAATCGGCCGCACATTGGTGCGCTGGAAGATCGCCTGCGCCACCTCAACGCCGTTGATGCCCCGGCTGTTGCGCGCCTGCGTCCACTTTGCATAGGCCGAGCGCACATACATCTGCGCCAGCCCGGACAAAATCAGCGTCGGCAGCATCACCAACAGCAGATAGTTCGTATCGAAGAACATAAGGTCTTCCTTATTCATGCCACAAGCAGAATCATCTGACCCTGATCATACATCCGCTTTGCGTTGATGGGGTATCGAAGGCGCAAAAATACGCCATGTAGACGGGGAGCGTGTAGGCCAGATGGCGCAGTTTACGCGCCCAACACAGCGGTCAGGCCATCCTGCGTATTCAGGCTGTCGGGCAGCAGGCAGTTATCCAGCAGATGCGTCGCGCCCACCTGCACCGTCAGCGAGAGCAGCGCCGGGCCGTCCAGCCTGTCCAGGCTGGGCAGCAGCGTGGACGGGTCGTTGAGCGAGACATAGTCCAGCGATGCCAGTGGCTCGGCGCTGATTTCCCGGCGCACGAGCTCCAGCAGGCGGGCAGTCTCGCGCTCGCCCGCGCCATAGGCCGCAACAGCAGCACGCATCGCGCGCGGCACCACGGCAGCCGCGGCCCGCTGTGCGGGCGTCAGATAGCGATTGCGCGAGCTCATGGCCAGGCCATCAGACTCGCGCAGTGTGGGCACCACGACGATGTCGACCGGAAAATTCAGGTCACGCGCCATGCGCCGCACCACGGCAACCTGCTGCGCATCCTTCTGGCCAAAAAATGCCGCGTGCGGGGACGTGGCATTAAACAGCTTGGCGACTACTGTGGCGACGCCGTCAAAGTGGCCAGGGCGGCGCGCGCCCTCCAGCCCCTGCGTGACACCAGACAGGCGGATGGTAGTCTGGAAGCCGGTCGGATACACCTCGGCAGGCGACGGCATAAACACAGCCTCGACGCCAGCGGCCGCAAACAGTTCCAGGTCGCGTTGTTCGTCGCGCGGATACTTGTCGAAATCTTCGCCAGCGGCGAACTGAGTGGGGTTGACGAAAATACTGGCGATAACATGATCGTGCGCGTGGCGGGCAGCAGCCACCAGCGCCAGATGCCCCTCGTGCAGCGCGCCCATAGTATAGACGGCGCCCACGCGGCCATGCATGGCCCGACGCAGCGCCTGCATCTCGTGTGCTGTGCGAATGATGTGCATGGTCTTCAGGCTGCCGTTTCTAGTCCGCCTTGCGCAGCTCGGTCATGACTTCTTCCCGAATCGAGAAGCTCTGCTCATCAGTCGGGAAGGCGCGTGATTCCACGTCCGTGCGATAGGCAGACAGCGCCCCCCTGGCCGTATCGGCCAGCGTGGCATAACGGCGTGTGTGGCGCGGGACGAATTCCTCAAACAGCCCCAGCAGGTCATGAAAAATCTGCACCTGGCCATCGCAGTGCACACCAGCGCCAATGCCGATGGTCGGAATCTCCAGCCGCTGGGAAATCATCTGCGCCAGCGCCGCTGGCACGGCCTCGATCACCATGGCGAATGCACCAGCCTGCTCCACAGCTTCTGCGTCGGCCAGCAGCTGGCGCGCCGATTCCAGGTCGCGCCCCTGTGCCTTCATGCCACCCAGCTTGTACACGCTCTGCGGTTGCAGTCCAATATGCCCCATGACCGGGATACCCGCTTCCACCAGCCGTTTGATCGTCGGGGCGATGCTCTCGCCGCCTTCCAGCTTGACCGCGCTCACGCCCGCTTCCTGCATCAGGCGGGCGGCGCTGTGCATGGCCTGCTCCGGGCTGATGGTGTAGGTCATGAAGGGAAGATCGCCCGCCACGAAGGCCTTGCTCGTCACGCGGGTGACGATGCGCGCGTGGTAAATGATGTCATCCAGCGTGACCGGTATCGTCACATCATGGCCCTGCATCACCATGCCCAGCGAATCGCCCACCAGCATGGCCGGAATCCCTGCCATTTCAGACAGGCGTGCACTGGTGGCATCGTAGGCCGTGATCATCGTGATCGGCACGCCGTCGTGTTTCATTTTCTGGAAATCGCGCACACTCATCCGCATAGCGGTCATCCTTTCAGGGTGGTTCGCAGCGCGTCAATCAGCGCGGCATCCAGTCCCCGTGCCTGAGCCAGTGGGAGCGTCGCACGCCCCATCACCTGGTACATCTCCAGTATAGTATCCGCGCGGTCGGCCAGCGCCGCAATATGCCGCGCAACCGTGCCGGCATCGCCCCGCGCAATCGGGCCGGTCAGCGCAGCGGGCACGCCCTGTGCCGCGATATTGCCGAGGGCGGCCCGCATCAGCGGTTCCAGCAGACCGGCGGCAGCCTTGCGGTCGATGCCCAGCTCTGCCAGCAGACCAGCCGATGCCGCATACAGCGTGACCAGATAGTTGCTGGCGATGACTGTCGCGGCATGATACTGCGCCTTCATCCCCGGCGGAATCTCCACTGAAGTCGCGCCCATTGCATGCACCAGCCCAAACAGCACAGCGCGCACCGACGCATCATCGCTCTCCACGGCAAACGTCGCTTCATGCACATGGGCCAGCGCATAGGCTTCATCGCTGATGGCAAAGGCCGGATGCAGACTGCCTGTGCGTGCGCCAGCCTGCGCCACAGCCACCAGCGCGCCGCTGTCGTGTGCCCCTGATGTATGGACGATGATGCGCCCTGCCAGCTTACCGAACTGCGCCAGCGCCGACGACACTGAGGCAATCGCATCATCAGGCACGGCAATTAATATCAGGTCACACAGCGCAGGCAGGCCGGCAATCGCATCCACAGTCTGCGCACCCATCGCACCCGCCAGCCGACCGGCACTTTCCTGCGTTCGGCTGAAGATGCCGGTCACGGGCCATCCGGCGCGATGGAGCGCCAGCGCCAGCAGTCGCCCGGCCCTGCCCGCGCCGATAATGCCAATGTTCAGCATGCGCACCGGCTCCGTCATCGCCTAGCTGCCAGCCGCAGTGCCCAGCGGCGTCGGCGTCGGAATCGGATCCTGAATATAGATTGTCAGCTCACACGATGCACGCGCCACATTGTTCACGTCAAACACCACAACCCGGAACCGGTACTCGCCGGTACTGTAAAACGCGGGCACAAACTGTCCCAGCTCGCCCACTTCGATGACAGGCTGCGCGCCATCAATCGCCAGCGGCGCAAAATTGCCAAAGGTGGCCGGGCCGTTCAGCTCGAACTTGTAAAACGCAAAGTCATCAGTGAACGCGGTGCCGCGCACGATAATCGGCTCGAACACAATCATGCCATTGGCCGGCACCTGAAGCTGCGCATTCGGCGTATCACACCCCACGACGGCCGGTGAATTCGGGATGATGGTGCCCACAAAGGTGGGCGTCAGCGTCGGGGTCGGCTGAATCTGATTGGCCGGATTGACCTCGCCAAGCTGCACACCGCTGGAATCGATGACAAACTGGCCGGACGGCGGCACTGGCGTGGGCGTGCGAAAGTCCCCGTCGCTGGCGGTGATGAGCACGGTGCCAATCGTGTCGCCCAATTGGGCACGCACGGTCGGCGCGACGATCTGCTGTACACCCACCACCACCAGAATGGCCTCCAGCAGCAGGATGCTGTAGGTGGCGGTATTCGCCAGGCGGAAACGGCCCAGCGACCGCTCCAGCTCAAACTGCGTCGCGCGCAGGCTCATTCGGGCGGCGCGCAGCCGCCACAACTGCAAGACGAACAAGGCCCCGAAAATGATGTACAGGCCAGTCGCCCATTGTTCGATCAGAAATACCAGGGCAGCCATAGGGCCGACCTCCCTCCAATGCTTGCGGTGCGGCTATTTGCCTGCAGCAATGCCGCGCAGCGCGCCGCGAATCAACGCGGTCATGCGCGGCACGATCATCACACCCGCTTCCAGAACTTCTTCGTGATTGGCATCCATGGTGGTATCGACCTGGTCGATACATTCATTGGTGATGCCAGACATCGCCAGCACGCGTATGCCGGCATGACGCGCCGCGATCGCCTCGTGTACCGTGGACATGCCCACCGCATCGGCGCCAATCGTGCGCAGCATCCGGATCTCGGCGGGCGATTCAAACATAGGCCCGCTGACGCAGCAGTATGCGCCTTCGTGGAACGGCACACCAGCATCGACGGCCGCAGCACGCGCCACAGCGCGCAGGACCCGGTCATAGGCCTGCGACATACCGGGGAAGCGCGTGCCCAGGCTGTCATCGTTCGGGCCCACCAGCGGATTGTGTCCCGCCAGCCCGACAAAATTGATGTGGTCGTTCATGATCATGATATCGCCCACCCGAAACTGCTTGTTCACACCGCCCGCCGCGTTGGTCAGGATGACGGTCTGTGCGCCCAGATATTTCATCACGCGAATGGGAAAGACCACCTGCTGCGGCGTATAGCCCTCATAAAAGTGCGCCCGTCCGCGCTGTACGGCCACACCGCAGCCCTCCAGCTGGCCAATCACAAGCTCGCCGCGATGCCCGTGCACGGTCGACACCGGGAACCCCGGAATCTCGCTATAGGGGATGCTGACCGCGTTTTCAACCGTGTCGGCCAGGCCGCCTAATCCGCTGCCCAGCACAAGACCGACCTGAACAGACTGCGATGTGAAAGTGCGAATGGCGGCTGCGGCGGCTTCATACGGGCTTTGTTCGGTCACGTTGGTCTCTCCGGTGGATCCTTGCACAGGCCTTTCATTATAGCGCGCCGCCTTTTGCCACAAATGCCCAAAGTGGTCTGGACAAAAAATGAGATGAACCTTAGAATGTTAGCTATATCGTTATATAAGTCGGGACTGTTAAACGTTTCATATGCCGGAAAATTTAGTCGAAGAAGTGCTCGCCAGCTATTGTCAGGTCTATGAGAAGATCTACAAAAAGCCAGCCGGGGATGTTCGCGCGCTGCGCGGTGACTGGGTGGTGGTAAACGGGGTGAAGATGCACGCGCATGAACTGGCTGTGCTCACCCGCAGGCTCATTGACGAAAACCAACTCACGATCGAAGACTGTTCACCGTCTCCTGCCAGAAAACACCGCCTGCTGCGCTGGTTAGGGCGTCAGTTTTAGGGCACCACACATCAGCCATCCCCCAGCCCTGCACGACGGCGCTCCTCGCGATAAGCCTGCGGGGTATCCACATCATTGACCACCCCATCATCTGTCGTCACCACATACGCGGTCTGATCCGCGTGGCGGTTTATCACGTCACGCGGGGCGGATCCGTCTGGCAGGGCCAGCAGCTCCGGCCACAGACGGCGATCAATCAGGATGGGATGGCCGCGACGGTGCTGGTAGCTGGGTGCAACGATCAGCGCGCTGCCGCCGAAATAGGTCTCCATGACCTGCCTGAGGATGGGCGGATTCAGGCGCGGCTGATCGCCCAGCACAACCATCGCGGCCGACACCCCTGCCCCCAAAGCAGATAGCCCCGCCTGAAGTGACGACAGCATTTCGCCGCTGGCATAGCGCGGGTTATGCGTCACCCGTGCGCCCATGCGCTCGGCGGCAGCTTTCACTTCAGGCGCGCGATGGCCGGTCACGACCACCACGTCATCCACTTTGGCATCATACAGCCGCTGAATCAGATGCTCCAGGATGGTGCGCTGGCCCTGCCACGGCAGCAGCACCTTCATCTCGCCCTGCATGCGCGTGCTCATACCCGCCGCCAGAATCACCGCGCCGACGCGTGAGCGCGCTTCATGGACAGGATTGGGTGCCTGGGCACTGCCAAACGCGGCCGCGCTGATGCGAGGCTGGCGCAGCATCAGGCTGGCGATCATGCGCGCACGGCCAAGCATATAGCCCGTGGGCGGGACCTGATTAACCCAGCCGACAACCCGCGCACCTGGCGGAACGCCCTTCAGCCCGAAGGCCGGATCGCGCAGCACCTGCGCCACCCACGGCGACTTGACCGGCTCGTCCAGCGGAAAACCAAACGCGTCATGTATCAGGCCTGCGCCCATGACATGCGCCTCATTCAAGGGCTGGCCCAGCACCCCAATCGACACCGTGGGCACCGCCAGCGTGGTCTCGGCCGGGATGACCGGCTCGTGCAGGCGCGGCGCTTTGAAGTGCAGGCCGCGGGCGCCGTCCGCCTCCACCAGCATAACGTCTGCATCAGCATCATCCAGAAACTGGCTCACCAGCTCAGGCGGGATGCCCAGCGCCTTGCCCTGCTCGATGTCGTGATACAGACAGATGAACCGCTTTTCGTCCAGCGCACGGACCAGGCTGGCGCGTGGCACATCGGCTGGCAGTGCTTCGGGGAACAGATTCAGTTGGTCGGCCGCGAGGCGTGTGGTGGTGGTGGCCAGCACCCGCCAGCCCGCGTCCGCAAGTTCTTTGCCCAGGGCCAGCAGGGTGCTGGTCTTGCCGCCCGCGCCGACAAACGACACCACGTCGCCACGGCGAACGGCAAATGCGTCGGCCAGCTTCACTTCAGCTGATGCAGCAGAAACAGCGCCGCTTCCAGCGCGCCGCCGCCCACCGCGAGTGATTTGTCGGAGATGCTGAAGCAGTGCTCGCGTTTCGCACGCGGGTCCAGGTCGCCCACCTTCATGCCCGCTTTCACCGGCACGCTTTCATGGATGATGCCGCGCAAGGTGCCGGTGAATGCGGCCCTGATCGGCTGTCCGTCCACGGTGGCGATGACCGCTCCCTCAGGAATCAGATCGCCGATGTCGGCCTGCGGCAGCACGAAGCCATCTGCCGGGGCACGCAGCACCCGCGAATGCGTCTGACTGCCGATGCTGCCCGGCTCCCCCGTGTCCGGCTCGGCCGGGCCCGCATAAATCGCCCGGCCCAGATTATGGCCGCGGTTGGTCTCGATGACCGCATGGCAGTCCTGCCCGGCCGTGAAACCCGGCCCAAGCGCGATCACAACCGGCGCGCTTTTCAGGGTGATGCCCAGGTTGCGCTTCTCCATGCGCGCATCCACCAGCACATCGGGATGCAGATGCGTCATCGCCATGCCGTTCGGATCGACCACCACCGGGACTTCACCGGCGCGCAGCGCAGCATCCACGCCATAAAAGCCGACCGAACGCGCAACCACGCCCTCGACCGTGCGCTCGCCCGAAAACACGGCATCGCCAAAGCTGACTGCCCGGCGCACCAGCAGCGGCGTGGCCAGCTCCAGCACGACCACATGAAAGCCGGCGCGGTGCAGGCGCAGAATCACGCCGCTGGCCAGGTCGCCCCCGCCCAGCACCACCGCCCGTGGAATCGTCTTCCAGCTAAATGCCGCCAATGCCATGCGCCCTCAGTTTCCTCACCACGCGCTCCGGAATCATCGGCAGTTCGTCCAGCCACACGCCGGTGGCATCATGCACAGCCGCGGCAATCGCCGGGGCCAGCGGGATAAACGGCATTTCGGCCATGCCGCGTGCGCCAAACGGGCCAATCGGGTCCGGGTACTCCAGGATGACCGACTTCACCTCGATGGGCACATCCAGCACCGTGGGAATCAGATAGGTCGATAAATACGGATTGCGAATTTTGCCGTCGCGCGAGATCAGGTTTTCCATCACGGCATAGCCTAGCGCCTGCACGACAGCGCCTTCCACCTGCCCCTGCACCAGCTGAGGATTAATGGCATGGCCGACATCGTCGGCACAAATCACGCGCAGCACATTGACGAAACCGGTGTCGATGTCCACTTCCACTTCGACACCCTGGGCCACATAGCCATAGGCGAAATTTGGTTCGCTCTTGCCGGTGGTCGGGTCATACATGGTCGTGCGCGGCGGACGATACTGGAAAGTCGCTTTGGCCGGGCGTTCCTCGGCGTGCCACTGCGCCAGCGCCCGTTCTGCCGCACCCACGATCGCATTGCCCGCCATGAAGGTCATGCGCGAGGCCGACGCGCTGCCGGACGTGTGCGTCTCGGCGGTGTCGTGCCCGATCAGCCGCACCTTCTCCAGCGGGACGCCCACCGCTTCGGCGGTCATCTGGCGCATGACGGTGTGCGTGCCCTGGCCGACCTCTGCCCCGGCATGGCGCACGACGACTTCCTGAATTTCAGCGTCGCCATACAGCTCGACCGTGGCCCAGCTTTGCTCTGGAAAGCCAAAGCTGAAACCGACATTCTTGAATCCACAGCCAAAGCCGACGCCACGGCGCAGCGACGGATTGGCCGGCTGGCTGATCGCCTTGCGCGACCAGCTATCCCCATCGCCGGTCTGCTGCCAGAACGACTCGCGGGCGCAGGCTTCGATCACCTGCGGCATGCTGACGCCCTTAGGCAGCGGCGTCCCGACCGAGATGATGCTGCCTTCGCGGATGCTGTTCTTCAGCCGCAGCGAAATCGGGTCCATGCCCAGCGCGTCGGCGAGCCGATTGATCATGCCCTCAGCGGCAAAGGCAGCCTGTGGCGCGCCAAAGCCTCGAAACGCCCCCGTGCAGATGTTATTGGTGGCCACAGCGAGGGTGTCGATATGGCAGTTGGGAATCACATACGGGCCGGTCGCCATGAGCGAGGCATTGCCCATCACCTTGGTCGAGGTGTAGTTATACGGCCCGGCATCGCCCGTCACCGTCGCCTCGCAGGCCACAATCTGCCCATCGGAGGTCGCGCCCCATTTGGCATGAATGCGCACCGGATGGCGCTTGTGGTGATACTGGATCGATTCCTCGCGGCTCCACACGATCTTGACCGGACGGCGCAGCACATGTGCGGCCAAAGCCAGCACGATCTGCACCGACATGTCTTCACGACCGCCGAACGCGCCGCCAATCGCCGGATAGACCACGCGCACCTGTTCGGGCGGCAGCGCCAGCGCATGCGCGATCAGATCCTGGTCTTCATGCACCCACTGCCCGGCAACGATGACCGTCACGCGGTCCAGCTCATCGATGTAGCCGAGGCCAGCCTCAGGCTGCAAATAGGCATGTTCCTGATAGCCGGTATCGAATTCACCCTCGACCACGACATCGGCCTGCGCCCAGCCCGCATCCATGTCGCCGAGGCGAATCCGGTAATGCGCCATGATGTTCTGTTCGCACTGGGGATGAATCTGCGGCGCACCGTCCTGCATCGCGGCGTCCATATCAAACACGGCGGGCAGGTCTTCATAGTCGATGTGAATGCGCGCTGCGGCAGCGGCAGCCTGCGCTTCCGTCTCGGCCACCACCAGCCCCACCATGTCCATGTAGCAGCGCACGATATCGGCGCCCGGTTTGTCGCTGCCCGGCCCGCACAACACCGGCTGATCTTTCCACACCAGGCCGTATTCATTCACAGGCACATCCGCCGCCGTGAAGACGCGCACCACGCCGGGCATGGCTGCCGCTTCCGTCGTATCGATGGCACGGATGCAGGCATGGGCACGATCACTGAAGCGGATCTTCATCCACAACTGGCCCGGCAGGTCAATATCGCCCGGATACGGCGACTCGCCGGTCACTTTGCCGACGCCATCCAGCCGCTTCACGCTGTGGCCAATTGCAATCTGGTCTTTTTTCGTCATGTCAGTCAATCACTTGTTTGGCTACGATACAGTTCCGTTCAGCGCAGTCTCGGCATCAGCAGGTTCCGCCTGCGCGAAATGATGGACATCCAGCACGGGTTTCAGGCGGGTCATATCGCGCTCAAGAATCCGGCGCATGATCGCCACGGTCGACGCATAGGTCGGGTCGATGCCCGCATAACTGAGGTTGCTGGCGCCCAGATTATGCCCCTTGGTGAAAGGGGTATCCGACGCGTAATGCAGGAAGCCCACGTCGAACGGCGCGGCATACAGGTTGACAATTTCGTTCTGCGGATGGCGCTTCGGGCGCGTGGCCTCGTACACCGCTGACAGATACGGGCCGGCTTCCATCTCGATGACGGTATAGCCTTCGCGGTAAAACACGTCCATATAGCGCGGATTCTGCAGGAATGTCCCCGGCGCGCTGATCGCCTTCTGGTTGTCCAGCACCATGCTGTAGGTCAGGTGTGGCGCCACGTCAGAAGCGGCGAAACAGTTCTGGAACATGTAGGTATTCTGCGAATGCTCGTCATGCACGACGTTGGAAATCATCACATCGCCGATGCGTCCATTCAGCGTGGCGGCCTTGCCCATCACATACACACCCAGCAGGGCCGCTCGCTCGGACAGGCGCGCCAGCAGCTCATAGGCCGCCAGCCCCAGCGGGTAATCCACATTGACGATCACGGCGTCTGAATTGGCGAACAGCATCGGATTCACGCCTGGCATCAGGCGCGGGTCGATCCAGTCGGATTTCAGGCGGCGCAGCTCGATAATCTGCGTCTCCAGGTCGCTGCCATGCTTGCTGGGGATGCGCTGAATATTCAGCTCGCGCTCGACATCGCGGGCACGGCGGCGCACAGCCGCGTCGCCATCCGAGAGATACTTCTTCTGCACGTAGTACAGGAAGTTGTTCTTGTGCGTCGCGCCTTCGTCCGAAAGCACCTGGCGGTATTCGGCAATCAGCGCCTCGTGCCCTTTCGACTCCATATAGTCGATCAGGTTGCGTTCCTCGCGCAAGGCAAAGCCCGTCAGCAGGTTTACCAGCGAATGCGTATTGCTGCTGATGAAATAGACCGGCCGGTCCTCCAGGTCAATCACCGGCGAGGTCTGCTGTTTGAGATGTATGCTGATATCGTCCCACCAGTGGGCCGTCGCACGGCGATAATCTGCCACCGAACCGGCCGTCTGCTTCAGGCCGATCTGCTTGCGCCGTGCGCCCATCTTGCTCAGCACCGCGATGAAGCGGTCGCCCCAGATGGATTCCAGGCGGCGCAGGTCTTCTTCATCGGTCTGCAAGGCGGTTGCCAGCAGGCTGCGCTCGGCCATACTCAGCGGCTCGGTGCGCTCGCCATGCTGGGCCAGAAACAGCCGCGCCACCGGCCCCTGAAGCAGCACATGTACCTTGTTCCACTCGATCTGATAGGCCGTCAGCATAGGAATCAGGTCATCAATGTCAGACCGACTGGCGATGAACACCGCCAGCGTGCCTGTGCCATCGAAATGCATACGGCGACGCCGACCGGGGGCAGTCACACGCTCCCATTCATTGACGGCATAGCTGGCATCCGTGAACGATTTTTCAATCTGCCCCAGCACCACGCTGGTCACATCGACCATGCAGGCAGGCAGGCGCAGCGTGCTGTAAATCAGCGCCGAAATATCCGGCACGGGCAGGCGCGCCTTCACATGCAGCGACGATTCCATCGCCATGTGCGCCTCTACCAGCGTCTCCAGTTGAAACGTCTGGCTGGAGCGCAGCAGCGAGTAATACGTCCGCATGTACAGCTCGATATCTTCGCTGCCTGTCTTGGGCACTGTACGATCCATAATCGCAGATCCTTTGGATTAGCCCTTTTTAACCTGGCGCATCTCACGGTTGACCTTGCGCTGGCGCAGGCGGTCCATCTTTTTCTTGTCCTGCATCGCCTTGCGTTCTTCCATCAGGTCACTGTCCTTGATGTTGGTGGCTTTCTTGGGCGCAAACAGCGCGACAATCATGGCCGAAATGCCGCCCAGCGTGAGGAAAATGATGCCCGCGAACATCAGGCGCACGGTTTCGCGGTCATTGCCGCTGAATGTAAATCCGCGCAGATTGGCGCGCGTCCAGTCCATGACCGCGGGCGCCACCAGATACGCAATGGCGGCCAGCACCACAATCATGATGAAGCCCGCAACGGGCAAAAAGCGACGGCTCTTTTTCTTCTCGGCAATCGTAACCTGGCTGGTCATGCATGTTCCCCTTTAGCGCTGCGCGCGGCAGCATCCAATAACGCGTCGACGATTTTATAGTAACCGGTGCAGCGGCACAGGTTACCGGTGATGCTTTGTTCAGCCTGGGCCCGCGTCGGCTGAGGGATTTCCTCCAGCAGCTTCGCGCCAGCCATAATGAATCCGGGCGTGCAGTAGCCACACTGGACAGCCGCATGATCGACAAATGCCTGCTGCAAGGGATGCAGCGCATCTTCTGATTTCAGCCCCTCTACGGTGACAATCGAGGCGCCGTGTGCGCGTGGCGCAGGCACCATGCACGCCATCACCGCCGCGCCATCGAGAAACACGGTGCATGCGCCACATTCACCTTCGGCACAGCCCTCTTTTGTGCCCGGCAAGCCAGCGTCTTCGCGCAGGAGGCGCAGCAGCGTTTTGCTCTGGCCGGTCGAAATCACACGTTCCTGCCCATTGATATGCGTGACAATGGGCGCGCTGGCGTCGTGCATCGCCATGTGCGCCAGTCCATCGGCGGGCTGACCGGCCAGATCGCCCCACAGCAGCGGCGGGTGCTGCGGGAACGCATTGGCCTGCTCACCAGCAGCAATCGCTTTCAGCGCACGGGACACCAGCACGCGGATCATCTCCACGCGATATTCCGCCGAACCGCGCACATCGTCGATCGGCGTGGGCACCGCCGCTGCCGCCTGTGCCGCAGCCCGAATGACCTCCGGCGTCAGGCGCTGGCCGACCAGCGAGGCTTCCACCTCAGGCAGGCGGATAATCGTCGGGGCGACGCAGCCCAATGCCAGCGCAGCCGTGCGAATCGTCTCACCATCGTCAGCAAAGCCGATGACAGCAGTCACGTTAATCACGCTGATAGCCTGGGCCCGGCGCAGGCCGAGCTTGATGAAGATGCCCCGTTCGTTCGCGCCCATTTTGCGGATGCGCACTGCGCTGAGCACTTCGTCCGGGCGCATGACGGTCCTGCGCAGGCCGGTATAGAACTCAGACAGCGGAACCGTGCGTGTGCCCGACGCAGACAGCAGCGTCACGCGTGTATCCAGCGTCATGAACGGGCTGATGGTGTCATTGGCTGGTGATGCGGTGATCAGGTTGCCGGCCAGCGTGGCACGGTTACGGATTTGCGGCGCACCCACCTCCCAGCAGGCCTGTGCCAGCGGCAGAGCCGCCTCATGCAGCAGGGCAGATTCGACGATGTGATTATGCAGCACCAGCGGCCCCATCACGATATCGTCGCCTTCGATGGTGATGTCAGCGAGGCCGGGCACACGCGAAATATCGATGATCGCTTCCAGATGCGGACGCTGCCCGCGCTCCAGCTCAATCAGCAGGTCGGTGCCCCCTGCGATGATGCGCGCTTTATCGCCGTACTTTGCCAGCAGGTCGGCAGCTTCTGCAAGAGAAGTGACACTGTAGTATGACTGCCACATGGATTTCCAACCTTCTTCAGATCTTATTCACACTATACCGCCGCTTTCCCGTTTTGGAGCGGGAAATCTGCGCGATTTCTGCTTATTTTGTTCCTCGGACGACGGGCTCAATGTCCAGGACCTTGAACGGATACACGTTCATGATGCAGGTCTCTTTATACTGTGTGATCGTCTGCACACGATTGTCGTAGGTATGCACATGGCCGTGCACCATATAACGCGGCTTATGGCGATCCATAAACTTCAAAAAAGACTTGAAGCCGGTATGGGTCAGATCCGGCAGGTCGTGGATGCCCTTCGCCGGGCTGTGCGTCACAAACACATCCACACCGATGCCGCGCATCCGCCTGAACCACAGCGGAAAGCCGAACTTCCACACCATCGAGGCCATATCGCGATCGCTGTACTGGAGCGGCTCCTTGTTGTAGCGCATCGAGCCTTCCAGGCCCACAAAGGTCAGGCCTTTGTACTCAAGAATGCGCCGGTGCAGATTGATACCGCCAGGCGGTCGCTCCTCGTAATGGATATCGTGGTTGCCGCACACGTAAAAGAGCGGCACGCTGAGCACAGACGTGATGAATTCCAGGTAACCGCTGGGCATATCGCCGCAGCTGACCACGAGCTCGACATCGCTGTAACGACGACGCATGTGCGCGGCATTCTCAAGCTGCTGCGTCACCAGGTCGCTCACAAAAAGTATCTTCACCTGAACCCTATTCACCTCAGCGTTGCGGGCGCATTATAGCGCGCCTGACGCCGGATGCCCGAAAAATCCCGGTTAAAAAACAGGCGCAGCGAAAGGTGATTGTTTCCCCCTTCCCCTGCGCCTGTCGATTATCTGTCATCCCCGCCGCGACACCGCCCGCACTTACTGCAATACAGGCAGCCCGACCAGGGGGATCGCTTCATTTACGATTCTCCGCCGCCATCGACGACTTCAACGCCATTTTCTTCGCCTTCTTCGGATTCATCAGGCTCAACCGAACCTTCCATGATGGCGATACTGGCCACCGAATCAGACTTGCTCAGGTGAATCAGGCGGGTGCCCATGGCCATGCGGCCGGTCTGGCGCACTTCATCCAGCCGTGTGCGCATGACGATGCCGTTGGTCGTCAGCACCAGGATGTCATCGGCCGGGTTCATCACGCGCATATCGACAATACGACCTAGGCGCTCGTCGTTGCTCATAGCGCGATTGCCCTGAATGAAGCGGCCCTTCGACCGGAACGCATCCAGCGGCGTGCGCTTGCCATAGGCCTGGTCGGTCACCACCAGCACTTCAGAATCTTTCTCGCGCACCACATCGACGCCGGCCACGATATCCTCGCCAATCAGGCGGACAGCCATCACGCCCGCTGCGCCACGCCCCATCGCGCGCACTTCTTTCTCGTGGAAGCGCGTAATCTTGCCATTCTGCGTCGCCACGATGATGTCCTGGTCGCCGTCTGTATAGATGGCCCAGTTGAGCGTGTCACCATCGTCCAGCGCCATCGCGATCAGGCCGCTGGAACGCACGGCATCAAATTCATCCAGGCGCACGCGCTTGATGCGGCCGTAACGCGTGGCCAGCACAAAGTAGCCATCGATGTCGAAACGCTCGACCGGCACAATGGCCGTGATGCGCTCATCCGGGGAGACCGCCAGCATCATCTGCACCAGCGAGCCACGGCTGTCGCGCGAGGCCTGCGGCAGGTCATAAGCGCGGCGCACACTGTACACCTTGCCGCGATCGGTGAAGAACAGCAGCGTGTCGTGGCTGCTGGCCGAGACCAGCGCCTGCGGGCCGTCTTCGTCGCGCATGCGCACGCCCTTCACACCCTTTCCGCCACGGCGCTGGGCACGATACTCGCTGGCGCTCACGCGCTTGATATAGCCCTGGCGCGTCAGCAGGATGATCACCTGTTCGCGCGTATTCAGGTCGTCTTCATCGATGTCTGACACGATGCCATAATGAATCTTGGTGCGCCGGTCGTCGCCAAACTTTTCGCTCAGCTCCAGGATATCGTCCTTGATCAGGGCGAGAATCTTGTCTGGCGATTGCAGCAGGTCTTCCAGGTAGGCAATGCGCGCTGCCACTTCGTTGTACTCGTCGGTCAGCTTCTGCTGTTCCAGCGCAGCCAGTCGGCGCAGCTGAAGTTCCAGAATCGCATTTGACTGCGCCTCGCTGAGGCCAAAGCGCGTCATCAGGGCTTCACGGGCGGCCTCGGTGTCATCGGCAGAGCGAATCGTCTGGATGATGGCATCGATGCTGCTGAGGGCTTTCAGCAGGCCTTCCAGAATGTGCGCACGAGCGCGGCGCTTGCCCAGCTCGAAACGCGAACGCCGCGTGATGACGTCAAAGCGATGCTCGATGTGAATCTGGAGCATGCGCTTCAGGCTGAGCGTGCGCGGCTCGCCATTGACCAGCGCCAGCATCTGGATGCTGAACGTGCTCTGCAACTGGGTGTATTTATAGAGCTGGTTGAGCGCCTTCTGCGGCTGGGCGCCCGTCTTGAGCTCCACCACAAGGCGCAGGCCATTACGGTCGCTCTCGTCGCGCAGGTCAGCCACCAGCGGCAGACGCCCCTCGCGCACCAGCGCAACGATGCGCTCGATGATCGAGGTCTTGGTGATCTGATACGGAATCTCGCTGATCACGATGCGGAAGCGGCCGTTGCGACCTTCCTCCAGCTCGGCACGGGCGCGCACAATCACGCGGCCGCGGCCAGTGGCATAGGCTTCCTTCATTTCGTCGCCTGCGGCCACTTCGGCGCCGGTCGGGAAATCCGGCCCGGTGACAAACTGCATCAGGTCATCGACGCTGATGTCGTCCAGCGTATGATAGTTATCGATCATGTAAGCGATGGCTGCGGCCAGCTCGCGCAGGTTGTGCGGCGGAATATTCGTCGCCATACCCACTGCGATACCATTGGCGCCATTGAGCAGCATGTTCGGCAGGCGCGCCGGCAGCACCGACGGTTCCTGCGTGGTGCCGTCATAGTTATCGACAAAGTCGACAGTATCCATCTCGATGTCGACGAGCATTTCCTCGCAGATGCGGGCCATGCGCGCCTCGGTATAACGCATGGCCGCCGGGCTGTCGCCGTCCACACTGCCGAAGTTCCCCTGGCCATCCACCAGCGGGTAGCGCAGCGAGAAATCCTGCGCCATACGCGCCATCGCGTCATACACCGAGCTGTCGCCATGCGGGTGATACTTGCCCAGCACATCGCCAACGATACGCGCGCTTTTGCGGTACTGCGAGCCTGCGCGCATGCCCATGTCATACATCGAATAGAGGATGCGGCGGTGTACGGGCTTCAGCCCGTCACGGGCATCAGGCAGCGCGCGCGCCACAATCACGCTCATGGCGTAGTCGAGGTAGCTGCCACGCATTTCTTCATTAATGTTGATCGGGCGAATTTGACCTACGTAATCCATTGTCACCACGCCGTTCGATACCTTCTAAACATTAAAATTATACCTTAAGAAGCAGCAAAAATCCAACGCCATTACTAGCACAGAAGTTCTTTTTTATCACGTAAATTCAGGGGTTGTGTGCAGGCAGTCAGGCCGCGGATCCACCAGCCTGACTGCGCGGTTAAATTTCGGGGTCTTTTCCGGCGGACAGCGTGACAATGAAACGGCTGCCTTCGCCCAGACGGCTGTCCACGCCGATATGCCCGCGATGCAGCTCCACCAGCCGCTTGACGATCGCCAGGCCCAGGCCCGTGCCATCGATCATTTCGGTTTCGGGGCGGCGCACGCGATAGAAGCGGTTGAAAATCTTGGCCTGGTCTTCCGGGCTGATGCCGAGGCCGGTATCGGCCACCGTCACCACGACCACATCGCCGCGCCGTTCGCAGTTGACGGTCACTTTGCCTTCCGGGGGGGTGTACTTGACCGCGTTGCCAATCAGGTTGTTGAAAATCTGGCCCAGCGACAGGTGATCACCCTGCACCATCAGGCCGTCCGGCACATCAAGTTTGATGCTAATCGATTTCATTTCGGCCGAAGCGCCCAGGTCGCTGATGCAGCGGTCCAGAATCGTCTTCAGGTCCAGCGCCCGCATATTGAGCTGTATGCCGCTTTCGATCTTTGCCAGGCTGAGCAGGTCGTCGATCAGGCCGCGCATATTGGCAATCGATCGCTGGGCCGCGCGCACATACTCCAGCGGGCGGCCTTCCATCTGCGTGGACATCAGCAGCAGTTCCAGATACCCCTGCATGACGGTCAGCGGCTGCTTCAGGTCGTGGCTGACGGTGGCAATCAGCTCGTTCTTGAGTTGATCCGTTTCTTTGGCTTCGGTGATGTCCTGCAGCACTATGATGCAGCCCACATGTGAATGGAATGACAGGTGCGCGCTGTACGTGCGTCCATTGGGCATCTGCAGTTCCTGCGAAATGGTGTCCTGCAACTTCCGGGCTTCTGTGTACACGGGCAGCAGATCAGTGCCTTCCAGCACGGCCTCAGCCGACTGGCCCTCATACTTGCCATCGGTGTACAGGCGCAGCACCGGGTAGGCCGACTGGTTCATCAGCACCAGGCGATCCTCCGCGTTGAACACCACCACAACGTCCGTGATGTTCAGCAGGATATTGGCCAGTTTTTCACGTTCAGAGCTTGTCTGACTGAACAGGCGCGCATTGTCCATCGCATTGCCAGCGCGGGCCGCCAATCGCTCCACGAACGTCAGATGGTCATCGTTGAAATGATTCAGCTTGCGGCTCTCGACCGAGATGACCGCGATCACGCGATCTTCTTTCATGACCGGCACGCTGAGGTGCGAACGCATCACGGTGGAGACCGGCGCGAAGTCCGGGTCATTCGACACATCGGGGATCAGCTCGGAGCGGGCCGAATGGGCGACGCGCTTGGCGATGCCGCCATCCGCCGCATTGCGCACCATCGTGCGTGTGGCTTCTGGCGCTTCATAGCCAATTTCAGCGACAAATTTCAACACATCCGAGTCTTCGTCGTAAACAGCGATCGTACCCGCGTTTGAACCGGTATAGCGCAGCACCCAGTCCAGCGTCATGTCAAACACATGACTGGCATGAATCTGCTCGCTCAGCTCAAGGTCGATGCGCTGCAGGATGGCCAGTTCATTCATACGCGCGTTCAGGCTGGAAGTCGCCTGCGAGTGCAGCCGCGCATTGCGCAGCGCCACGCCAATGCTGTTGGCGAGTGATTTCAGCCAGGCGACCACCGGGGCCGCCGGAAGCTCAGGCAGATCCAGAATCAGCGCGCCCATCAGCATCCCGCGCACCACAATCGGCAGACCCACCCAGGCCTGCATCTCCACCGCCGTCACCAGCGAACGGAGCGCTTCGTGTGCTGCATCGTGATACACCTCACGGCGCGACCAGGCCGCAATCGCCGGGTCCGCATCGTGGGTGGAAAACGCGATCGTCTCGCGCAGAGAGCGCAGCGTGGCAGGGACGTATCCGGTCACGCCAACCGGGCGAATAACCGAATCCTCCGTCGCCGCGACATCATCGGTAAACAGAATGACGGCACGCGCGGCACCTGAAAACGCTGCCGATTCCCGCAGGGCTTCCTGCACCAGCGCCTCAAAATCAAGGATGGTGTTCAGGCGGGTCTGAAGATCGACCAGGCTGGCCCAGTCAGGGGCCGGCGGGGATGAAATGGGAAGAGCAGACGGTGCTTCCATGTACGCCTGTTCGCTAAAGATAACCAGGAAGTTTCATACGCTAGTATAAGCCGTTCCAACGTTTTTCGCACCTAATACATGCCAGTTCCCCGCCCTGCTTTGAGGGACATAAATTGTTGCGCACTGCAAAGTCAGGTATGATTGCTGCACGGTTTGTAACCGCAGGAGTGTGAATCGCATGGCTGGAAATGAATCTGCTGCGTGGTACGAGCAGTCCCTTGATACTGCCGACGCCAGCGCGCCGACACCTGCACAGGCCAACGGCGCCAAAGACGAGGCCTTCAGGATTCGCGCGCGCATGGTCGGTGTGCTGCTGCGTGATGCCCGCGTGAGCGCACTGCGCTCGCAGGAAGACTGCGCCCGCATGATGCACACGACCGAAGCCGAGATTGAGTCGTGGGAAACCGGCGAGACCTCCCCCAGCATGCCGCAGATCGAGCTGCTGGCCTACTATCTGGATGTGCCGGTCAGCCATTTCTGGGGCCTGCGCACCCTGCAAAGCACCGAACGCGATGTGGCCAGCGCACAGGCCGACTATCTCAGCCTGCGCGACCGCATGATTGGCGCGCTGCTGCGCTTTGCCATGCAGGAACGCGGCATGAGCATCGACGATCTGGCCGCCGCCACACACATCGACGCCGCCACCATCAGTGATTATCAATACGGTGATGTCTCGGTGCCGATGCACCAGCTGACCGTGCTGGCGGATGCCGTGGGCAAAAACCTGACCTACTTCCTGGAAAGCTCCAGCTATATCGGCCGCCTGCTGAATATGCGCGAAAAGTGGCATCATTTTGCCGAGCTGCCTGACGACCTGCGCGAGTTTGCCGCCAATCCCCTGAACATCGGATTCATCGAAGTTGCCGCTATGCTGGCCCAGATGCCCGCGGATCGCCTGCGCCGGCTGGGCAAAAGTGTCCTTGATATCACTATGTAATCTAGCTGCGAGAGGAACAGACCCATGGGCGCAGACCAGCTCAAAGAACAGGGCATTCAGCTTTTCCACCAGAAAGAATATGAAGACGCAGCGCGCGTGTTTCAGCAGGCCTACGATGCCTATACGGCTGAAGCACGCCCGGACATGGCCGCCGAAATGAACGTCAATCTGGGCCTGGTGCGCCGCTCGATGGGCGAACATCAGCAGGCGCTGGACCTGATGCAGGATGCGCTACAGGTGTTTGATGCGGGCGGCGATACCCTGCGCAAGGCAATGGTGCTCGGCAACCTGGGCAGCGTGTACAAGGCGCTGAATGACAAGGAACAGGCGCTGAACTGCTTCCGCGAGGCAGCCGACCTGTTTGAAGAACTGGGTGAGAAGAAGATGCACGGCGAGACGCTGCTGGCCATCGCTGACCTGCAAATGAGCGAGCGCAAGATCAACGCCGCGGCGGCCACGTATGAGGCTGGCCTTGAAGAACTGGATCAGCTTTCGGGCAGCCAGAAACTGCTCAAGGGCCTGATCGGCATCAAGAACAGACTAACAGGCGGGGGCGGCTCTGGCAGCGGCAGTTAAACGCACGGCAGCAGAACGATCGACACCACAGCGGCGGTTCCTGATGCGAACCGCCCTTTTTGTGTTCCTCTGCAGCGTGTATTTTCTAAGCTTTACCGGCGTGGCAGAATCGGGCGATTCAGCGCGCCTGTTTGACGGCATGACCAGCCTGGTCGACCATGGCGATCTGCTGCTTGATGGCAGCGCCGACAGCTTCCCAGCCGACGCATTTGACGATCCCAACGCAATCGGACTGGCCAATGCCGCTGTCGAGCCGATGCAGATGGTGCTGTCTGCCCCGCTATACCTGCTAGCCCGTCTCGTGCCGGGCTTCGGGGCAGTGCACACCGTGTGGCTATTCAATATCCTCATCAGTGCCGGCACAGCGATCCTGCTGTTTGACTACGCGCTGCGCCTGGGCTACCGCGACCGCGTCGCACTGATTGCGGCATTCGCTTTTGGGCTGACCACCGCTTATTGGGTGTACAGCGCGACATTTTTCCGTGAACCGCTGACCGGTTTCTTCCTGCTGCTGACGGCCTATTGCCTGGAAACTGCGCGCCAGCGCCAGTATCGTGCGCCTGGCTGGCTGGCCTGCTGCCTGCTGGCGCTGCTGGGGTTGGTGCTGACGAAAGCATCCGGCCTGCTGGCCGTGCCCGCGCTGGTGCTGCTGATTCTGCCGGCCAGACGCCACCTGAGCAGACGACTGGTGCAGCGCGTGCTCATTCCTGTGGGGGTGGTGCTGGCGCTGCTGGCGGGCCTGTATCTGCTGCTGGGGCTGACCGGCGGCCTGACCGGCTTCGCGGCGCGCTACAACATCTTCACACGGCTGGACATCGCCACCACGCAGAATCTGGCCGTGGCGCTGGGCGCCTATCTGCTCAGCCCGGGGGCCAGCCTGTGGGCGACCTCGCCTGTGCTGCTGCTGGGCTTTGTCGGCGCGGTCATGCTGGTGCGGGGCGGCCATCTGCGCTATGCCGTGACGGCGCTGGTGCTTACGCTCAGCTTTGCGGTTGGCTATGCGCTGCTGAATGGCCCGTACTGGTTCGGCGGGCTGAGCTGGCCGCCGCGCTTTCTGGTGCCACTGATTCCCTTGCTGATGGTACTCACCCTGCCCGTCTTTGACCGGCTGGCCGGACGATCCTCATGGGCCTGGCTGCCCGTTGGCATCGTGCTGGCTTACGGCCTGTGGACGCAGATTTGCGGGGTTAGCCTGCCCTGGGGCGCGTATGCCGATGCGCTGCCCGAACAGGCGAACGGCTTTCTGGACTGGCCGGGCGCATCGTATGATCCAGCCTGGTTCCGCACGGTCATCACGCCGGGGTTGTGGGCGACCGGCCGCACGGAAATCGCCTGGCTGCGCTTCAATCTGCCGATCGTGGGGATAGCCTGCCTGCTGGCCTGTGGGCTGAGCCTGGTTACGCTGCTGTGCATCCACCAGAAACAATTCGGCGCGGGGCTGATGCTGGGAGTCTCGGCCATCAGCATCACCCTGACCGTTGGCCTGACGCTGGCGACCCTGTATCGTACCGATGAACGCTACCGCGCATGGGACAGCACGCTGTTTGACATGCTCGGCCGCCTCAACCAGTCCGCCGGGCCGGGCGACATTGTGCTGCTGTCTTCCCCGTCCTTGCAGCCCTTCTTCGCCAATTACGGTCACCGCCTGAACGGGGCGCGGGTAATCGCGCTGCCGCTTCAGCCCGGCGAACGCCCCAGCCCGGAGCAGCCCGCCGAGATTACCTCGCCTGACCCGGACCGTCTGCTGCTGCGCCGGACAGCCCAGTTGATCGGTCGCATCGCAACGCTCTATCCGCGTGCATTTGTGCTGATGGACGGCGGGCCAGACCTGTGGTGGACGACGCGCCCGGTCGAACGCTACATGCACAGTCATTACTATCCCGGTCAGGTCATCGCGACGGGCCCGATCACCCGTCTGATTCCCTACACGCTACAGGCCGCGCCGACAGACCGCATGTTTGAAGAGCCTGCCGTGCGCACAGACCTGCTGTACGGCGAGTTTATGGCGCTGGCGGGCATGGCCCACGGGGCGACCACTATACGGCCAGGGGAAACATTCACGCTGTCGCTGCTGTGGGAAGCTGAAACACCAACAGATCGCATCCTGACGACGGCTGTATACATTCGCGATGCCGCCGGCCTGCCAGTAGCGCAGATTGACGCTTCGCCCGCAGGCGGCTTCCCGCTCACGTCGCTGTGGACGGCTGGCTCGGTGCACTGGGATCATCACGCGCTGGAGATTCCGGCAGGGCTCGCGCCCGGCACGTATCAGGTGTGGGTCAAATTGTATGATTTCGGGCCGGATGGCGCGCCACGTGACCTGCCCGTCACGGGTGAAAATACGCTGGATGGCGTGATCGGCGTGCTGCCCCTGTCGCTCACGGTGCCGGAATAGACGAGTCAGGCAGACGGCCGACCATGATGCGGCGGTCTGCGTCGCTCATGAACGGCTCGCGCGCCAGCTCGTCTTTATACTGCACGGCGATAAAGGCGCAGTACGCGCACATGGCCACGGCCAGGCTGAGCGCACCCAGCCTCACGACGCGCCGCGACCACAAGCCCGCCACCAGGTCAGGCAGGATCAGCCCGGCCAGAGCCGCCAGCATCGGCAGGATGGCAACCAGGAAACGCTCGTCATAGCTGGCAAATAACCACCATCCAGCGAAAAATGGCCCGGCGAACAGCAGAATCAGCAGCTCAGGATATGCCTGCGCACGGTGACGCAGCCACGCCAGCGGCGCGAGGACCAGCGCAGCGGTCACCAGCCAGCCTGTGAGCAGGAAATTATTCGGCGTGGTGATAAATACCAACAGCGTCGCCAGCGTCCGCTCTGCCTGCTCCACCCAGGTGGTATCCGGCAGCAGAAAGCCAGCGCCGAACAGGTTGCGGACATACCACGGGGCGGTCACGACCAGCCCAAAGCAGAGCGTGAGCACGGCAGTGCGCAGCGGGATTCGGCGCGCCAGCACCATGACAACCAGCGCGGCCAGTAGCGACGGCGCCAGGATCAGCGCGTTGTTCTTCGTCCAGCAGGCCAGGCCAAACATCAGCCCTGCGGCGGCCGCGTCGCGTGGATGGCCGTCGCGCCACATGCGCGCCAGATAGACCAGCGTCAGCACAAGAAAGGTGCCCATCGGCAGATCGACATAGCCCGACGACGCCCAACTGGCAAAGGTCGGCGCGGTCACGATCAGCAGTGCCGCCAGCCACGCGCCCGCCCGCGCGCGCCTGCGCCCGCTCTCGGCCACCAGCGCGAAGGCCGCTGGCACACTGGCGACCGCCAGCAGGGTGGTCATCAGCTTGGCCGCATAGTCGTGCTGCCAGCCCGCCAGCATATACGCCCACGCATAGTTCAGTTGCGCCAGCATCGGATAGGCGCGGTACAGGCTGTCGCCCCCTGTCAGTGGAATAAGACGGCCCGTGCGGGCGATTTCCAGCGCCTGCGGCTGATAGATGCCGAGCGCGTCATCGCGGAAAAACGGCAGATTGATCGCGTTCAGCAGCACAGCCGCGCACACCAGCCCGCACAGGCCCAGCAGCAGCCAGGCATCGCGGCTGATTGTCCGTGTCGGCAGCGATCGCTTATCGCGCCGCCACCACCATAACGCGCCGGGCAGCGCAGCCAGCAGATACAGCACGAGCACGTCAGCGGGCCAAAGCGGCAGGCCGATGGTCTGCATCAGCAGCATCAGCAGCGACAGCCCGCCGAATGCCACGGCGATCGTCATGCTAAGCACAAGCGCCAGCCCCGGCGGCTGACGGTCGGCCCGCGCGCAGAATACGATCGCCGTGGGGGCAGCGGCGGCCAAAGCCAGCGCAATCGCCAGATATGGGAGAAGTGACGAGAAGACATCCATGCCGCCATACTACCTGTGCAGGACGCGCTGCGCAACGCCGCGGTCTGTCTGTTTCACAGCGCACATGCTATATTTTTGGGCATGAAGACCTCCTCACAGCGCCGCCTCCGTCCCTTGTTCGTTGGCCTCACCCTGCTCATGCTGGCTTTCTGGTTCCTGCTGCGAGTGAGCGGCAGCGTTTACCTGCATCACGATGAAGAACTCAAATACCGTTTCACGGCTGACACGCTGTCTGGCTCGCTGCGTTATGTGACCGAACAGGACGTCTTTCCGCCGCTGTGGTTCACGCTGTTCTGGCTATGGAATGCCCTGACGGGCATCAGCGAGTTTACCGGCCGATTCCTCGCCATCTGCTTCAGCATGGTCACGCTGGCCGGGGTCATGCGGCTGGGCCGCGCCTGGACAAAGCAGCACTTTCCCGGGTGGATCGCGGCTGCGCTGCTGTGCACGGGCGCGCTATTCGCCTACCACAGCGTGGAAATCAGCCCGTACGCGCTGGGGATGCTGCTGGCGACCGGCAGCATGGCCGCCCTGCTGCGCTGGCATCAGACCCAAAAGCGCATGTGGGGCCTCGCCTGGGCGGGCTTCGCCGCAGCTATGCTGTACACCCACTACTATCTTGGCTTCGTGCTGATGGTACAGGCGGTCTGGCTGGTCTGGCAGCTCGTGCGCGACAGGCGTGCCCTGCCCGTCCGTCAGCTTGCGGGCAGCGCGGCGACGTTTGCGCTGCTCTGGGGGCCGTGGCTGCCCGCCATGCTGCACCAGATCAACAGCCTGCGCCGCGCCACCACTGAGGCGGGCCAGGCCTATGGCACAACGCTCGGCTCGGCCTACAATCAGATTTTCACCACCCCGGCTGAAATCATTGAGCTGATTAACACCACTACCAACGGCCTGTGGCCGGTCTATGTCGTGCTGATTGCGCTGGGGCTGTGGGCGATGCGCAGGCGGCCGTCCAGCGGGCTCATCACGCTGTGGGCGTTCGGGATTCCGGCGCTGTCTCTCCTGCTTAATCTGATTATGGCCGTGTATGCGCCGCGCTACGTGGCCACCGCGACGGTCGGGCTGGCGCTGCTGGCCGGGGCCGGGCTGTCCGTACTTCCCCGTCGTCTTGGCGTGCTGGCAGGCATCGCGCTGGTTATCGCGCAGGCTGCCCAGGTGATGACCTACCTGCCAACGCCACAGCGCATCCCCTACCGCGACATCTACCTCGTCATCAGCCGCGACCTTCAGCCTGGGGATGTGATCGCCTATGTCGGCGCTGACCCGGAAGACCGCGTGATCGCGTGGAATGAGCGCCAGTATCTGCGCGGGGATGTCCCGCGCCTGGTCGAGCCAGCAGCGGGCGATCTGCTGGGTTATCGGCGCATCTGGTTCATGACCGGCAGGCTGCTGGATGCCGATGTGCAGGCGCGCTTTCAGGAAATTGAGCCGTCTCACCCGCTGGAGACCGTGCTGGGTGACTGCGTACGCCAGTGGTGTTTCGTGGCACAGTTATTGCAGGCGCCGCCGCTGGCAGTGCCGGAAATCTTCGGCGGCGTGATGCCGTTTTACGGCGGACAGGTCAGCCTGAGTGAAGCCGACACCCTGAATACCCGCCTGTACTGGCGCACCGATTCACCGCCGCTGGAGGATTATTCGATTGCCGTGCACATCCTGGATGCTGACGGCCGCCTGATCGGCCAGTCTGACGGGCCGCTGTCCCATTTCGGAAACGTCATCCAGACCTCGCGCATGGTGTCTGACATGATCTATCAGGACCGGCGCAGCATCGAAACAGAGGGCGAGCTGAAGCCGGGCTGCTGTGACATACGGCTGATCGTCTATCAGCCGTGGGACGGGGAGCGCCTGCTCCTGCCCGATGGCCGCGATGGCATCACGCTGGCGGAAAATTTTCCGTGAGCCAGAAAAGCGTTTATCCTTCACAATAACAGGATGGACCTACATGGATTCCCATAACCTGATACGATATCAGCGCGCAGAACATTCAAAGTTTTTCAAATGACAAACGCGACAGCAGAATTTCTCTCCAAGTCAGCCTTCATCAGTGACCGGCGTGGCGCGCTCCGTTTCATCTGGTCGCATATCCGGCGACAGCCCGTGTACGGCGTGATGATGCTCATCGGCGCGTTCAGCAATGCTGCGCTGGCGGCGCTCGTGCCTTACTTTGTCGGCGAGGCATTTAACGCGCTGAACGCGGGCGAAGGCCTGGCCGCCATGGGCAACTTCGCCATCCTGATCGTGATTTCGCAGATCATCCGCGCCATCCTGCAGCTCATGCGCAATTTCTCGGCAGAGACCTTCGCCCAGCGCATCGAGCGCGACGTGCGCGACGAGCTGTATGCCAGCCTGCTGGGCAAAAGCATGACGTTCCATGACCTGCAGCCGGTGGGCGAAATCATGGCGCGCGTGACCAACGACGTGCGCGAACTGAATTTCATGATGAACCCGGGCATCAACCTGATCATCGGGTCGGGCATGTTCCTGCTGGTGCCACTGCTGGCCGCGCCGCTGTTTCACCCGCTGCTGATTATCCCGCCTGCCCTGTTCCTGATTCTGTATGGCACCGCGCAGGTCATATACCTGCGCCGGCTCAGCCCGGTGGCCGAGGCCGTGCGCGAGACCTTTGGCGATATGAACGCCGACGTGGAAGAAACGCTGGAAGGCCTGCAGGTCGTCAAGGGCGCGGCCCAGGAAGAAGCGGAAGAAAAGCATTTCCGCACCCTGATCGAGGCGGTGCAGAAACAGGTCATCCGCCAGTACGACATGGAAGCGCTGTATATTCCGGTGCTGCTGCTGGGGCTGGTCATCGCCGGAGGATTCGCCTTCGCGGTGTGGCTGTTCCTGCGCGGCGAAATCGGCTTCGGCACGGTGCTGGCCTACAGCGGACAATTGCAGTTGTTCGCCTTCCCCGTCTTCAGCTCGATTTCGTCATTTACCAACCTGGCGTTAGGGCGCGCCAGCGCAAAGCGCATCCTGCAACTGATCAACTCTGAATCCGAGCTGGACCAGAATACCCAGGGTGTCAGCCAGACGATCAAGGGCGCCATCACCTTCGAGGGCGTTGAATTCGGCTATCGCAAGGATGAAGGCGTCCCCGCCCTGCATGAAGTCAATTTTGAAGTGTTTGCGGGCAAAACGGTCGCCATCGTCGGCCAGACAGGCGCGGGCAAGAGCACCATCACCAAGCTGGTCAACCGCACCTATGACGTGGACAGAGGGCGCGTGCTGATCGACGGCATCGATGTGCGCGACTGGAACCTGCAATCGCTGCGTTCGCAGATCAGCATCATCGAGCAGGATATCTTCCTGTTCAGCCGCAGCATCGCCGATAATATCCGCTTCGGCAAGCCGGAGGCCACGCTGGACGAAGTGATGGAAGCCGCGAAAAAAGCGCAGGCGCATGACTTTATCCTCAGCTTCCCCGAAGGCTATGACACCATGGTCGGCCAGCGCGGCGTGACGCTGAGCGGCGGTCAGCGGCAGCGCCTGGCCCTGGCGCGCGCCTTCGTCACCAATCCGCCGATCCTGGTGCTGGACGACAGCACGAGCGCCATCGACAGCGCCACCGAAGACAAGATTCAGAAAGCTATCTGGACGGCAGCCGAAGGACGCACCACGCTGCTGATTACGCACCGCCTGTCGCAGATTCGTTGGGCCGATCACATTCTGGTGCTGCGCAAGGGGCGCATCGTGGCGCAGGGCAACCATGACCAGCTCATGGCCACCTCGAACGCGTACCGGCGCATTTTCGCCCGCTACGAGAATCCATCCAGGCCGACCAAAGCCACCGGCGAAACACAGGCTGTCTCGCCGCAGTCAGGGGGAAACTAACGCATGTTTGGCAATCTGAGCGCGGACAAATACGACCGCAAATACAAAGACAGCGAGCTGCTGGTGCGGCTGTGGCAGTACTTCAAGCCGCGCCGCAAAGAGCTGCTTGGTGCGATCGCCATGGTCACTGCGGGGTCGATCGCCTTCTCGCAGATTCCCATCTTTATGTCGCGTGTGCTGGAGTCGATCAACAATGGCGACCCGCTGAGCGCGGTGCTGCCAATGATGACCGCCATCTTCGGCTTCGCCATCGCCGACTATGTCTTCTTCTGGCTGCGCCGCCGGCTGATCGGCCGCGTGGTGGCCGAGGTCATCGGCACGCTGCGCGAGGATGCCTTCCGCGCCGCCATCAACCGCGACCTGTCATTTTATGACGAGAACAAAACCGGCAAGATCGTCAGCCGCATCACCAGCGACACACAGGAATTGAACTCAATTATCGTCATCACGGGTGACATCGTCGGCCAGTTCCTCGAATTCCTGATCCTGTTTTTTGTCCTGCTCAGCATCAATCTGGAGCTGACACTCCTGCTGATGCTAATGCTCCCCGGCATTGTTGCCGTCTCCATCGGATTCCGGGCGCTGGCCCGCCGCGCCACGCGCCAGGGCTCGCGCGCCATGGCCGCCGTCAACGACAATATCCAGGAGAGCGTGACCGGCATCAGCGTGGCCAAGAACTTCCGCCGCGAAGCCATGATCTACGACGAATTCACGAATGTGAACAACCAGTCGTACCGCATCAACCTGTGGCGCGGCTTCGTGCTGGCGATGGTCTTTCCCGCGCTGAACGCGCTGGGCGGCATTGCCTTTGCTGCGCTGACCTACTTCGGCGCGGGTGCGGCGCTGCTGGGCACGATCGATGTGGGCGCGTGGTATCTGTTCATTCAGGGCGTCGACCGCTTCTTCTGGCCGTTCATCAACCTGAGCGGTTACTGGAGCCAGCTTCAGGCCGGGCTGAGCGCGACCGAGCGCGTCTTCGCGCTGGTGGATGCCGAGAACACCGTGATTCAGACGGCCCATCAGCCGACGCCGCCGATTCAGGGCGCGATCGACTTTGACCATGTCACGTTTGCCTATCGCACCGGCGAGAAAATCCTCAATGACTTCAGCCTGAATATCAAGCCGGGCGAAAGCGTGGCGTTTGTGGGACACACCGGCGCGGGCAAAAGCACGATCATCAAGCTGATCACGCGCTTCTATGAGTTTCAGGAAGGCACCATCCGCGTGGACGGGCATGATATCCGCGGGCTGGACCTGCACAGCTTCCGCCGCCAGCTGGGGCTGGTGCCGCAGCAGCCATTCCTGTTTCGCGGCACGGTGATGGAAAATATCCGCTATGCGCGCCCGGAAGCCACCGATGAGGAAATCACCGAGCTGGCCACGACGATAGGCGACGGCGAATGGATGGACAACCTGCCCAACGGCCTGTACAGCGAAGTGGGCGAACGCGGCGGCCGCCTGAGCATGGGCCAGCGCCAGCTCGTCAGCCTGCTGCGCGTGCTGGTGCAGCAGCCGTCGATCTTCATCCTCGACGAGGCCACGGCCAGCATCGACCCGTTCACCGAGGCGCAGATTCAGGAGGCGCTCGACCTGATCCTTCAGCGCTCTACGTCAATCCTGATTGCGCATCGCCTGAGCACGGTGCGCAGCGCCGACCGCATCATCGTGCTCGACCACGGCGCGATTATCGAACAGGGCAATCACGACAGCCTGATCGAGCAGAACGGGCATTATGCCGAGCTGTACAACACCTATTTCCGTCATCAGAGCCTGGAATACATCGAGGGCGCGAAGCAGGAACTGAGCGAGCCGGTGGCGGGAGACTAGCCCGATGGGCATCAGCCTGATCGAAAGCCGCTACTTCGCGACGCTGCTGCATCTGCTGCACGACGCCGACGAAGATGACAGGCGCATCGCCCAGGCGCTGCAAAACCGTGACAACACATCCTATCTGGCCTATGCAGACGGGCGCGTCATTGGCGCGCTCGTGCTGTGCCGGGCGCCTGAGCATGCCGAAATCGTCTATCTGGCCGTACCGACTGAGCTGCGCGGTCACGGCTATGGGCGCGATATCCTGTCACATCTGGCCAATGCGATGCGTTCGCTGGGCGTGGGATTCCTGCTCGTCGGCACCGCCAATGCCAGCATAGGCAACATCGTCTTCTACCAGAAGTGCGGTTTCCGCATGGACAGCGTGCGCAAAGGCTTTTTCGATGACCTGGCCCAGCCCGCCTACGAAAACGGCATCCGCATCCGCGACCTGCTCATGCTGCGGCTGGACCTGTAATCTCTCATCTGTGTCACACCACATCCAGCCCATGCCATAGAGCATCAGTTCTATATGCACCGTGGAGGATAGCCATGACCGAACATCCGACAAACGTACAATTTTCCGTGAAAAGCTGGGCCGAAGTAACCTATGATGGCCGTATCGCGCGCGACGTCACTGGCGCAAAGGCGACGGTTTCCGATATCGTATATGTGTACAAGGGCGCGATCGTAGGCGAAGGCGTGCTCAAGTACCTGATGCACTACCGCGAAACCGGCACGGTCGTCTACACCGGGCTGGAAGTCATCACCGGCAGCGTCGATGGGCGCGAGGGCGGATTCACCTTCCTGCACAACGGCATTGTCGACGAGGCGGGTGTAGTGGTCGGCACGCTGGAGATCATCCCCGGCTCCGGCCACGGTGGCCTGACCGGCATCAGCGGCAAGGCGACCATCCGCATCATCGGGCATCAGGAAAGCTACCCGATGGACTTTACCTATTCGTTTGACCAGTAACCCATTTCTGAGAGGCAGAACGACCATGGCGACATCCGGGCGTATCGCGCTGGTGACCGGCGCAAATCGCGGCATTGGCTTTGAAGTATCGCGTCAGCTGGGCAGGCTGGGCTACCATGTGCTGCTCAGCGGCCGCGATGCCGCCAAAGTCGCGCAGGCCGCCGAGGCGCTGCGTGCAGAGGGCTTCAGCATCAGCCCGCTTCAGCTCGATATCAGCGACCCGGCCAGCATTCAGGCGGCTGCCGCACAGGTCACGCAGGAGTATGGGCGGCTGGATGTGCTGGTGAACAACGCGGCCATTTACTACATGACGCGCCAGAAAGCCAGCAATGTCGACCTGTCACTGGCGCAGGCAGCCGTGCAGACCAATGTGTTGGGCGCGTGGCAGATGGCGCAGGCATTCCTGCCACTGCTGCGCAAAGGGACGCATGTGCGCATCGTCAATGTGTCCAGCGAATCTGGCTCGATCGCGCGCATGAAGACCAGCTACGACAGCGCCATCTACAGCATGACCAAAGCCGCGCTGAACGCGGTCACGCGCATGCTGGCCGTCGATCTGAAGTCCGAGGGGATTCTGGTGAACAGTATTTGTCCTGGCTGGGTGGATACCGAAATGGGCGGCCCCGGCGGTCGACCGATTCCAGACGGCGCGGCTAGCGTGGTGTGGGCAGTCACCCTGCCCGATGATGGCCCGACCGGTGCATTCTTTCAGGACGGCCAGCCGCTGCCCTGGTAGTTAGTTGAGTCAGGCGGTTTTGATTTGCCACCACGGGGCGAGGTTTGCTCACCCCGTGGCACATATGATTACGCTGTGCCGAACGTCAGCCCCAGTTCGCGCAGCCACTTGCGATAGGCAATCGCCGTGCGGTCACTGCGCAGATGCAGCTCGGCCTGCAAGTCCAGCGGCAGGCGCTCCGGGCGCTGGCTCTCCACAATCGGGATATCCTGCCCGGCGACGGTATTCTGAAACTGCACCATCTCGTCATACGGCACGTCATAGCCGTAGTTCATGTTCATCCACATCCAGCCTTCGCTCTCGAATTCAGAGACCGGCGTGACGGCGAACAGGATCGAGAACTGGCGCGCCTCGCGTTTGACGAAATAGGCCAGCAGCGGACGCAGCACGCGGTAGGTATACACCACATGCTTGCCCACACCCGTGCCGTCCGGGTCGGGCTGCCACACGCGGATATCGTCGGCGGTCACGCCGTTTTCATCCACGACGGCCTCGTAGTTGCTGATTTCGGTGTGGTCCGGGTCGCCCAGGTAACCTTCATGCACAAACGGAAAATGCGCGATGTCGAGGAAGTTCTCCAGCACGCGCGGGGCGCTGGCTTTGAACTTATACGGGCCGCAGGCGATCTTGCGAAACTCCTCCTGGTCCCACTCGGCAAACGGGGGAATCTCGTGGCTGGGCGTGCCCATGCATACCCAGATCCAGCCATATTTTTCCTGCACATGATAGGTCTGCACGCGCGCCTTGTCGGGCGGCACCTGGTCCGGATGCGCCGGAATCTTCACGCACTTCCCGGCTTCGTCATACACCCAGCCGTGGTATGGGCAGATCAGGCACTCGCCCTCCACCCTGCCCAGCGACAGCTTGGTGCCGCGGTGGATGCACAGGTCCTGCCAGGCCATGAGCTGGTCACCCGAGCGCCACAGCACAATATCCTCGTCCAGCAGGCGGGCGGGCACAGGCACGCCAACTGGCACCTGGCTTGCCGGCCGCACCACATGCCATTCGTTCAACAGCACCGGGTCCTGAATCATGGGGGGATTATCCTTCCATACAGCATGAGAGGCATCGCAGCGCGACACCTCCCATGATTCTAACAGGTTCAGAGACTTCTGTAATTTAGTTGCTGGAGCCGATCATGCCATCGAGAATCTGCGGCAGGTACCAAATGTCCAGCAGCGGCACGAATTCACCTTCTTCAGCCAGCACGGTGCCGTCCTGGAGTGTGAGCGGGCCTTCCCACAGGAAAATGCGCTCGTCGTTGGCCGGGTCGCTGCCGAACGCCGTCATCTCCGCGATAAATTCGTCCAGCAACACACGGTCTTCTTCGCTCAGCGCGTCACCGATGCTGACGGCGGCCGAGGCAGTGGTCGAATCGACGATGTTGTCCCACGTCGGCTCTTCCCAGATCCATTCCTGCTCCCAAGCACCATCGCGCACCTGCTCGACAAGCTCGGAGTAGTACTGGCCCCAGTTGTAGTAGGGCACGCCGATGCACACTTCGGGCGCCTGGTCACAGGCATTGATGTAATCGTAGCCGGTGGCAAACACGTTCTCGCCTGCCTCGCGGCGCTGCCCCGCCACCACCAGTGCCTCGGTGGTATCGATGGCGCCGATGACCACATCCGCGCCGTTGTCGAAGAACGAATTTGCTTCTTCGGTCGGGTTCAGCGTGACGCCGGGGATATTGAACCAGAAGCCGATCCACGTCACCGTGAAGGTCAGGTCATCCGGGTTCATGCCGGCATAGTTTTCCCAGCAGTAGCGCGCGCCCAGGTAGCTGGACGCCGCCAGACGGCGGGTTTCCGTGTTGATAAGCGGGCCAAGGTAACCAATGTTGCCGGTTTCGGTGGTCAGCGCGGCCGCACAACCATTGATGGCCTGCGTCCACTCAGGCTGGGCATTGTAATTGCCCACGTTCGGCGGAGCGCCCTGCAGCACATTGCTGCCGGTGACGTTCACGAACACGATGTCCGGGAATGCCTCGGCGACGATATTGGTATCTTCTTCAAATGCGTCCGATGTGGTGATGATCAGGCGGGCGCCCTCATCCACCATGTTCTGAACTACGTCACGCAGCGTGGTTTCCGGCGCGTCACTGGGGTTCAGGCTGTCGAACACCAGCGCGCGGGCACCTGGCACGTTTTCTTCCACATATTGCGCGCCTTCGTAATGCGCCTGGCTCCATCCCTGATCCGTACGCGGCCCCACCAGCACCAGGCCGAACACGAATTCGTCGTCCTGCGCAGCACCCGGCAAGACCCCAACTACCAACAGCAAAGCCACGATCAACAGTACTTTGAAACGCAAAGTGAACCCTCCTCAGGGCAAATACCTTGTCCAAAGTGCAGTCTATCGCAGCCATCCAAAACGCGTTAGCGCGAGGCGCACAACGTTCAGGTGCAATTTTTTGTGCGTCCTGACCCCAAAAACGCTGCATTGTGCAGTTTATATAACACGCGCTTAACAGTTGTTAATGTTAAACAGAGCGCGTCGAAGCACGTTTGTCAGAATCCGAGTGTGGCGTGCGGCACGTACGGCTCTTCCAGCACGCGCATATCATCTTCGCTCAGTTTCAGGTCGAGTGCAGCCACGGCCTCGTCAAGCTGGTACATCTTGCTGGCCCCGATAATCGGCGCGGTGATGCCCGGCCGATGCAGCACCCATGCCAACGCGACCTGCGCATTCTTCACGCCGTATTTCGCCGCCACTTCGCCCACGCGCTCGGCCACGGCAAAGTCTTCCGGCTGATAATACATGTTCTGCGCGTAATCATCGGTCTTTGCGCGGATGGTATCGCCCTGTTTGGCGGCGCCCTCGCGGGTGCGGTTGCCGGCCAGGAAGCCGCGCGCCAGCGGGCTCCACGGGATGACCGCCACGCCCTGATCGATACAGAACGGGATCATCTCGCGCTCTTCCTCGCGGTAAATCAGGTTATAGTGATTCTGCATGGTCACGAACTGCGACCAGCCGTTGGCGGCGCTCAGGTAGCGCGCCTTGGCAAACTGCCACGTCCACATCGTGCTGGCGCCCAGGTACAGCACCTTGCCCATGCGCACCAGATCGTTCAGCGCCTCCAGTGTCTCCTCGATTGGGGTGTCGTCGTCCCAGCGATGAATCTGGTACAGGTCTATGTAGTCCATGCCCAGTCGGCGCAGCGAGGCATCAACCGCCTCGAAGATGTGCTTGCGCGACAGCCCGCGCTGATTCGGCTTCGGACCCATCGGGTTATACACTTTGGAGGCGATCACCACATCTTCGCGGGCGACGCCCAGCTCACGCAATGCGCGCCCCAGCACGGCCTCGCTTTCGCCCAGCGAATACATATCCGCGGTATCGAAAAAGTTGATGCCGTGCTCCAGGGCGCGGGCGATAAACGGGCGCGACTCGGCTTCGTCCAGCACCCATGCGCGCCATTTGCTGGTGCCATAGGTCATACAACCCAGGCACAGCTGTGAGACTTTCACGCCGGTATTGCCCAGCCGTACGTACTGCATGGTCACGCCTCCTCAGGTTTCGGGTTATTCAAGCTCGACTGCCATGGCGACGGCCTCGCCACCGCCCAGGCACAGCGCCGCGATGCCGCGCTTCAGGCCACGGTCGCGCAGGGCGTAAATCAGCGTGGTCAGCACGCGCGCGCCGCTGGCGCCCAGCGGATGACCCAGCGCAATCGCGCCACCGTTCACATTGACTTTTGCTTCATCGATCGCGTAACCTTCGTTGCGCAGGCCCTTGATATCGGCCACCGCCTGCGCCGCAAACGCCTCGTTGATCTCAAACAGGTCGACATCGTCGATGGTCCAGCCGGCGCGAAGCAGCGCAGCAGGAATCGCCTTCACCGGCGCGTAGAAAATCATCGCCGGTTCCATGGCCGCCTGGCCGTAAGCGACCACGCGGGCCAGCGGCGCCAGGCCGTGCTGGTCGGCATACTCGCGGCTGGTGACCACGGTGAAGGCCGCGCCATCGTTCAGGCCGGGTGCATTGCCCGCCGTGACCGCGCCGTCTTTTTCAAACGCAGGGGCCAGCTTCGCCAGCGCTTCCAGGCTGGTATCCGGGCGAATCGACTCGTCACGCGTGATGACCGTGTCACCCTTGCGGCCCCTGATAACGACCGGCGCGATTTCAGCCATAAAGCGGCCGTTCTCGGTAGCGTCGTGCGCGTTCTGGTGGCTGCGCAGCGCAAACGCGTCCATTTCCGCACGCGACACCCCCACCACGCGCGCCACATGTTCGGCCGAATTGCCCATCGGCGCCTCGCAGAAGGTGCACCACAGGCCATCGGTCAGCACGCTGTCGCGCAGCTGCACATGGCCGTATTTGTTGCCCATGCGATGCGTATCATCCAGATAGGGCGCGCGACTCATGCTCTCCACGCCGCCCGCCAGATACAGATTCCCGTCGCCGGATTTGATCGCATTGGCGGCCAGCATGACGGCTTTCAGGCCGCTGCCGCACACCTTGTTGACAGTCAGGCCGCCCACGCTGTCAGGAATCCCGGCACCGATGCTGATCTGGCGGGGCAGCGCCTGCCCAACGCCCGCGCTGATCACATTACCCACGATCACTTCATCGATGGAGGCGGGGTTCACGCCAGAGCGCGCCAGGGCTTCCTTGGCAGCAATCTGGCCCAGCTCAGCGGCGCTGACGCCTGACAGCCCGCCCAGGAATTTACCAATCGGGGTGCGTGCTGCGCCAACGATGACGATGTCTTGTGCGTGCTTCTGGCTGTGCATGATGGTTATGTCTCGTCCTTGTGCGTGTATAGCTGTGACCAGACGGCCACTAGCTCATGAAAAGTATTCTCGATGGTATCCGCGATAACGCGGGTATCGCCTGTCACGGTCATAAAGTTGGCGTCGCCCGGCCAGCGCGGCACCACATGCAGGTGAAAATGCTCAGCGATGCCCGCGCCGGCAGCCTGGCCGATATTCGCCCCTATATTGAAGGCCGCAGGATTATAGAGCTTACGCAGGGCGGCGATGGCGCGGTTGGTCGTCTGCATCAGGTCGAGCAACGCATCTGGCAGCATCTCTTCCATGCTGGCCACGTGGGCAAACGGCACCACCATCACGTGTCCGTTGTTATACGGATAGCGGTTCATGATCACATACACATGCTGGCTGCGCGCCACCACCTGGCTTTGGGCGGGGGGCTGCGTCGGCGCTGTGCAGAACAGGCAGCCTGACGAAGGCGTTTTCTCACCGCGGATGTAGGCCATCCGCCACGGGGTATACAGATGATCCATTGCGTGCCTCTGGCGTGGGCAAATCGCCTGAAATTATACGCCTTTGCCAGCCGATGTGGCCAATATCATCACAGGTTGCTCATGGTAAAATGGCCCACAGGAGCCGCATCCAACATGTCTGATTTGTCGCATGCGCGCCTGGCGCAGCTTCCGGGCACAAGATCATTCCGGTATTTTGACGACACGCCCAGCACCAACACGATCGGGCTGGCGTGGCTGGCCGCGGGCTGTCCCGATGGCAGCATCGTCGTCGCGGACGAACAGACTGCCGGGCGCGGCCGACTGGGTCGTTCCTGGTTTGCGCCGCCGGGGAGCGCGCTCATGTTCACCTACCTGTTTCATCCGCCGCGCGAGCTTGCCGTGCGGGCGACGATGCTGGGGGCGCTGGCCGTGCTGCAGGCACTGCAGGCATCAGGCATCAGCGGACTGGGCATCAAGTATCCGAATGATGTGCAGATAGGCGGCAAAAAGGTGTGCGGCGTGCTGGCAGAAGCGGCCTGGAACGGCGACAGCATCGGCGTGGCGCTGGGCATCGGCCTGAATGTGCGCATCAACTTTGAGGACACACCCTTCCGCGAGACGGCGATCAGCGCTGAAACGGCGCTCGGCCGCACCATCGACCGCGCCCAGCTTTTGCAGTCTGTGCTGGAACGGCTGGATTTCTGGCGCGTGCGCATGGCCGAACCGGCCCTGTTTCACGCATGGCGCGATGCGCTGAACATGCTCAATACCCGCGTGCAGGTCTCCACAGCAGAGGGCCCGGTGGCAGGCATCGCCCGCGATGTCTCGCCAGACGGCGCGCTGCTGATCGAGCACGACGATGGCCATATACACGTGGTGACCGCCGGGGATATTCTCGTCATCACGTCCCCCTAGCCAAAAAGAGGACCCGACAATGGGCTTTAAAGTAAACTGGGAAATTGAGGCCGAGCGCGAACGCCTGCCCGACATGGGCGAAGACATGGAGCTGGCCCACGCCGGACGCCGGGCGCTGCTGCGCTTCATCGGCCTGCTGCTGGTGCTGCTGCTGGTGGTCGGCGGCATCGTGGCAGCCATCCTGCTGCGCCTGCGTTATGTCGATTTTGAAGTAGAGCAGGCCCTGCGCGACACAGTCTCCAGCGAGGTCACCGCCCTGCGAGTGGGCGACAGCGACCTGTTTCTGCGTTTGCAGCGCAGCGCATCGGAAGACTGGCTGACTGTCCAGCGCGCCTCATTCGACAATTATCAGGCGCTCAAGCAGCAGTCGGACGTATCGCTGGCAGGCACCATCCGCGATATCGCCGTTGACGGCCAGCGCGGCCGCGTGATCGTCGAGGAAATTATCGGCGGCGCACCGTATGCCCGCGTCTGGTTCTACTGGCGCTACGAAGACGGCTGGTTTCATGTGCCGCCCGATTTCACGTTCTGGGGCGATCCCGGCACGATCCGCGCAGGCAGCGTGGAGGTGAGTTATCAGGGGCTCGACAGCCGCTTCGCGCAGGCCGCCTCAGAACAAATCAGCATCTGGCTGAGCCGGGGCTGCGAATTGCTCGGCTGTACAGCGCCCGACATGCGCGTGGTCATCACCCCGGCGGACAATGTGGCGACGCAGTGGCTGTCGCAGGATCCGCCCTATCTGGAGATGCAGTCGCCGTATCTGCGCGGCGCGCGCACCGACGCGCTGTTTGACCCGGTGCAGCAGTTGGAGGCGGCCAATCTGGTCGCACGCCTGCTGGTGGAGCGCGCCCTGCAACCCGCGCCAGACGCCTCAGGCGATGCAGCCTACGCGCATCGGGCGGCAGCCTCGGCATTGGTGGGCCAGTTCCTGAACGTGCCTTCCGGCGCGACGTTGATCGACAGCGTGCTGGCGTCACGCGGCGCTTCCGGCCTGATGCTGTTCCTGGGCCGCGTGACCACAGGCGAGCCGATCGTGTCGGCGCTCACGTCCCCGGAGTATCCCGCGCCCGCGTCTGACCCGGCGCTGGACTGGCGCGATTATCTGGCGTGGCGGCTGGGCCAGGAAGGCATCACGGCGCAGCTCGTCAGCGCGACCCTGTCGTCTGATGGCGGCGGCAACCCGATCATCACCGCCTCCGGCACAAATGCCAACGGGGCCGTGCAGTTCACCTTTGCGCTGATCAACGGGGCATGGACGCGCACGGGATAAACAGCTCGAATTGTTGCCAGCCACGGCATCGGGCTATAATGTGGGCATAAGGGTTGATTTTCACAGGCAGTGCAAAGGGGACAGGCGATGCTTGACGATCTGCGCAGCAGCACTCAGGGCAATTTCGACGAACCGGATATCCCTGAAAATGTATTCGTGCCGTCTGAAGGCACCACCGACAAGAAGTTCCTGGGCATGACGGCCGTCGAGCGCATGTTCCTCAGCCTGTTCTTCTTCATGAACGTGCTCATCATCGGGCTGGCGCTGCTGCTGGCCACGGGGCGCATCGTCCTCTAGCCGCTGCTTTCGGCCTCGGCTTCCGCCCGCGTGCCCAGCCAGCGCATCGGCTGGGCGCTGGCGCCGCGCCGAACCGCCGTGATTTCGGCCAGGATGCTGAGCGCGATTTCGCGCGGGGTTTCCGCCCCCAGCTCCAGGCCAATCGGCGCGTGCATCCGCGCCAGATCGGCATCGGTCAGCCCGTAATCAGCCTTGAGCGCATTCACGGTGATGGCCCAGCGCCTGCGGCTGCCGATCAGCCCCATATACGCGGCGTCACTTTTCAGCAGCACCGGAATCAGCCCAATATCCACTGGCAGACCGCGCGTGACCGCCGCGACATACGTGTTCGGCGTCAGCGGGATGTGCGCGGCCACATCTGCCGGCTTGCACACAATGTACTGGTCCATGCCCGGAATGTACTCCGGCGTACAGAATTCCGCCCGGTCGTCACACACGGCCACGCGATAGCCCATCCATTTGCCCAGCTCGGCCACGGCCTTTCCCACATGGCCCATACCCACCACCAACAGCGTCGGCGGGGCCAGCAGCGGCTCGATAAATACCTGTACCGTTCCACCACAGATACCAGGGTCGCCAGACGCGATGTCATTCAGCGTATAGCTCTCGGTGCGCGACTGGCCATCGGCGATGCAGGCCTGCGCTGCCATAATCACCAGTGATTCCATTTTGCCGCCGCCGACCGTGCCGACGAATGAGCCATCGGCGCGCACCAGCATCTTGCTGCCGGCATGGCGTGGCACACTCCCCTGCACATGGATGATCGTCGCCAGCGCAGCGGATTCCCCTGAACTGTGGGCAGACAGGATCGCTTCGTATACGGGCCGGACATCATCCATGGGGCTTGCTCCTCAGCATGACAGGCATCATACGCACTAGTTTACCGTAAACGAACCGATCAGCAGGCGGGAAAATTCGTCACCGCCTGTCGGGGTCAGCCGCGCAAACGAGACCGGGTCGTACAGGCCGATCATGACGCGATACTCGCCCGCGGGCAGCGCGGAGGCATCCAGCGCGAACGTATCTGTGAGTGTACCAGGCAGCCAGTTGCCGGGCGGCAGCGCACCATTCCCCGGCCTGCGGTCTGCCTGTACAGCGATGTTCCCGTCGGCATCCAGCACATGCACGAAAATGCTGAAGTCGCCCGTGGGAAGTGCGTCGCCCGTCTGCCAGGTCAGCGCGACATCGACCTGCGCCCCGGCCAGCTCGGTGGATACATCGGCCAGCATAATCGACCCGTCGCCGAAGGCACTCACAGGCTCGGTCACGCGCTCTGCCCGGGCATACGCGCCCTGATACAGCCAGTGCCGGTACGGCGCATAAAAAGTGCCCTCGCCCAGCGGACGAATCTCCAGCACCAGCTCGTCATCGGTGACCAGCGCGGCAGGAATCAGCAGCGGCACTTCCAGCCATGCGCCGGGCATCATCGGCACAACGCGCACGCCCACGCGGGCACCATTCGCCCACACCTCATAGCTGCCCTGCCCCATCGGATGCAGACGCGTCACCAGCACGGCATCCAGGTCGCGCTGAACATTCACCGTGAAGCGTTCCGTGCCATTGATGCGGCGCCCGCCCTCCATCGCCCGACACGCCCCGGAACACCCCAGCGTCTCGAACGCATAATACTCGGACGGGAAGCTCCCCGTCGGGCCATTCAGCCGCCAGTCATATGCCGCGGCGCGTTCGTCCGCCACATCCGCCACATTCACGGTTTCGATCAGCGTCATGCCGTCCAGATAAGGCGAGATTTGCGGCACGGCCAGCGGCAGCGCTGCACGCTCCGCCGCGCTGTAGTCTGGCACATAAATGCCCTGCGTATCGGCCGCCAGCGCGACATTCACCAGCGGGTCGGCAGCGACCGTGAATTCAATCAGCGGATTGGCATACAGGTCGCTGTCGGCCAGATAGCCGAGGCCCAGACCGTGCCCCTGCCCGTACGACGCGATGTAGTCGGGCCGCATCAGCGCGATGTATTCGCCCACACTGCCCACGCCGCTGCGCCAGTAATCGGCCGCACCCGGCGTCGTCAGCCCGACAATATCCAGCGTGGTGCGCCCGCCAAAATAGCGCATCGCGCCCACATCGTGCACGGCAACGACCGCATCCACCGGCGTATTTTCAGCAAGCCAGTCCGCCATCGCCCGTGGCTGGGCAGCCACATAACCGATATTTGCGGCATAGGCGGGTATAAATCGCTGGCTCAGCGCCACGCTGAGCAGCAGGCCGGCGACCGCCAGCCCGGTTCCTAACCGGCGCACACCCAATTGCCGGATGATTTTTTCCAGCGCCATGATGCCCGGCGGCAGCAGCGCCCAGACCAGCGCAATCAGCGGCATCTGATAGCGTTTGAAATGCCAGAAGGCGGTATCGAGCGTGCTGATGGCCAGCATGGTCAGCGCGACCGTGCCGACCAGCCAGACACATCCACGCCGGTTCACCCGCCACAGCGCGACCATGCCGATCACGGCCAGCACCGCGAGGAACGGGCCAACGTACCACAAATACCCCGCCGGATCGGCCAGCTCGGTGAAAAAGCGCGTGAATCCCGACGCGATGCGCCCCAGCACATAGCTTAAGTCAAATGGAATGAGGCCAAACAGCGACTTGGCCGCGCTGCCCGATGCGACGCTACTGCCGGTGACCAGGCGATTGACCAGCGGCTGAATCCCAACCGCCAGCACAGGCAAAAGCAGCAGCAGAAACCAGCGCAGTTCACGGCGCAGCACGCCCAGCACAGCGGGCAAACTGCGTGCACGATGGGCCACAAAAACGCGCTCTGCGGCCAGCACAATTACCGCAAGCCCGGCAGCGACTGCGCCTTCAGGCCGCACCAGCGCGCAGCAGGCCGCCGCCACAATCACCAGGCCGGCACGCCCGCGCAGCATGGCCAGCAGCAGCCACAGCAGGCAGGCGCACATCAGCAGCGTCTCCATGCCGCTGGCGGCATGCCAGCCCGCCGCCCCGCTGAGCGCAAAGCCGACGCCGACAACGCCGGCCACAAATGGGGTCGCGCCCAGCGTGAGTCCGATGCGCACGATGCACCACGCGCTCAGCGCCAGCATCAGCGCGCCGATAGCCGCCGCCCACAGCGCCAGATTTTCATTGACGAAGCCGAGCAGATAGCCGCCCGCCAGCAGATACGGATAGGCGAAGCTGGTGGCGCCGCTGGTGGGCGGCAGGCCGGGGTTATACACATAGGGCTGGCCAGCAGCCAGCTGGCGCGCATATTGAAAATGGATGTAAGCGTCGTCGAGCGGCATCAGCGGGCCGCGCCCGGCCGAGGCGCTCAGCCCGGCAAACACGAGAAAGCTCAGCGCCGCTGCCGCGCAGCACAGCGCCCACAAAGTCAGGTTGGTCTTACGGGAAACAATGGTCATCATGCGGGGTAGTGTAGCAGAAAAACAGGCGAACCTCATCCCGCATGATGCGGAACGCGGATCGCCTGTATTGGGGTGCGCTACGTTTGGTCCGGGCTAGTTCGAATAGCCATTCTCAAAGGTGTCGATCATCATCTTCACGTCCGGCCCCAGCGGATACAGAATCGGGCAGGTCGCGCCGTTGGCCACATACTCGCGCACTTTGGCGCGCACTTCTTCGGGCGTGCCGCTGGCGGTGATCATCTGCACCACATCGTCGGGCACCAGGCGCATCGCCTCCATAATCTGTTCTTCAGTGGCAGGCCACGTCAGCACCTGGCCAATTTCATCCAGCAGTTCCTGGCTGACGCCGCTGGCCTTCATAATATGCGGCTGCTGGCCCAGATACTGCGTCACCAGCTTGCGCGCGCCGTCCAGCGCCTTCTTGCGATCATTGTCCACCGAGCACACGACCAGCTGCGGGCGATCAATCTCGTCGATGCTGCGGCCAGCCTTGCGGGCGCCTGCTTCCAGCTGCTCGACCGCGCCCAGATTGTACTTCGGCGAGACGAGGTAGTTCAGCACCGCGCCATCGGCGATTTCACCTGTGAGGGCCATCATCTGCGGGCCAGTCGCGCCGATGTAAATCGGCACATTGCGCGGCTCTTTGCGCCCGTGCACCACGTCCAGCTCGACATCATCCAGATGGACAAATTCCCCGTGGAAGGTGACGCGTTCGCGGGCCAGCAGGCTGCGCACCACCGTCACGCACTCGCGCATGGCCAGCAGCGGCTTCTCGCGTTTGATGCCCACTTTGGCGGCCAGCGGGTCCCACCACGCGCCAATTCCGCAGATGATACGGTCGGGCGCCAGGTCGTCCAGCGTGAGATAGGTCGCCGCGATGACGGCCGCGTTGCGCGTCCAGTTATTGATGACGCCAGAGCCGATTTTGATGCGGCTGGTGGTGGCGGCAAAGGCAGCCATGGGCACAATCGCGTCACGCACAAGGCGGCTCTCCGCCTGCCAGACAGCCTCGAAGCCCTTCTTTTCAGCGTACTGCACGTAGCCGATGGCATCCTGGATAGGATGTGCGTCCTGCAGGTAGAGTGCTACACGGTCTGCCATAGTCGATGTCCTCACAAGCCCAATAGGCGGCGGGAGTGCCCCGCGCATGAAAGTTGTGCGCCTATTCTAACGCTAAACGGACGTGGAGTCCCGAAAAAAGACCCAACACGTCCGTTCAGACAGCGTCACCGCAGAGGAATGCCGATCAGTTCGGCATCGAAGCAAACATGCCCACAGGGTCTTTCGACTTGAAGATACGGCAACCGGGGAAGGTGATCGCAAAGCCGTACCAGCGCTGGAAGAGCTGGAGCGGGCGCTTTGACGGGATGACTTCGCCATCCTTCATCAGGCGGCCGTTGTCTACCGATTCGCCATTGTCCAGCACCAGCACGTCCCCGCGCCACCTGGCCGTCTTTGCCTCGGTGAAAATCGCGGCCGGCGTGGTCGTGTCGGGATCGACGTAGACCAGCACGCGCTGGCCGCCAACCTCGTCAAAAATGATGTTGTCCTGCATGTGAATCGTGCGGAACGGGAAGAACTGCGCGTCTTTGCCCACCCACACGCCCAGGCCCATTTCCAGGCGCGCCAGACGGGTATCTTCCATGGTGGCATCGATCGAGCCATTCAGGAAGGGCAGCCATTCCGGCTTCTCCTGCGTGCGCAGGCCCTCGGCCAGATCATCCATCGTGGCGCGCCCGGCATCCAGCGAGGACACCACCAGCTTTGCGTCGGGGAACATGGCTTCCACCACCGAGGCAGTCGCATGGGTCATATTCGCCAGCCGCTCCAGGCGCTTGCCCTTCAGCTCGCCCTCAACGCATTCGCCGGTGATGTGGTCCCAGTATGAGCGCGTCTGCTTGTCGGCCAGCAGGGTCATGGCATCGTAAAAGCCGGCGCTGTAGAAGTCGTAGGTCTTGCCGTCCAGCACGGGCGAAAAGCTCATCCCGGCGTTACACACAGCGCAGAACGTCGCCATCCACGGGGACGGATCGAGCAGGTTCTGCATCACGTTGTAGAGCGAGAAGTGGCGTGTCTGGAATACGTAAATAGTGTCATTGCGCGTGGTATACAACACGGGCGTGTTCGGAAACAGCACATTCTGTTTCAGCGCCTCAGACAGCGGGCGCAATTCGGTGACATTCACCTGCTGGCCTTCGCCATGAAAGTCGAGCGGAATGAAGCGGTCAGGATTAAACGGTGTGCGCATTGGATGAGTCCTGTCATGTGTCGATGTCGGCAACGTGTGAGATGCTCTTTAGTCATAGCAAATATACAGGACTTCGGTACCAAATCTGGCGATCTTCACGCGAAATTCACTAACTTCACCATGTATTAAGCTGGAACGGGTTGCGAAATTACAGGCCACTACGCGACATATGCAGACATTCCCCCTGAAAGTGCAGATAACTTTCAGGGGAAGAACAGAAGAAGATGAGAGCACAGGGAATCAAAACTGGCGTGTAAAGCGCGTGACTGTGAAATCAGCTTTGGGTGGAAAAGCGCGCAGCCAGATCAAAGGGAAGCTCAAAATCGGGGCGCAGCGCCAGCATGCTGGCCAGGTCTGCGGGCACATCGATATCCAGCGCCAGGCGCGGGGAATCCATAATGCGCACGGTTGCGCCGATCTGCTGGGCCAGCCCGACATGGCGCTGAAAACTGCCCTCACCATAGGCGTAGGCGATCAGGCCGGGCGGACGCGTGAACAATGCATTGGTGCCATCGTTGTTGCGGTCGGGCGCGATGACGAGACAGCCTTCCTCGCGGCCCATATCCAGCATGGCCGAGACATCGTCCGAGGTGACCAGCGGCAGGTCTGCCGGCAGCACAAGCACAGCCCTGCCCCGCCAGGCCGTGATGACCTGGGTAGCACGCATGAGCGCGCTGTTCAGCTCTGGAGCGCCGCTTTCCTGCACCGTATTCGCGCCCAAATCACGGGCCAGCGCCAGGGCATGCGGGTCACGGCTGATGACCAGCACGCCGTGAATGCCGCGTGCCGCGCTGACCGTGGTCACGACGTGGCGCATCAGGCGCTCGGCCAGCACCTGCCGTTCCTCTGGAGACAGGATACCGGCCAGGCGGCTCTTGGCCCGCGTGAGCGGCTTGACCGGAATGATCGCCCAGTTTGTCATCGCACGTCATCCCTTGCGGCCCACGCCAGAATTTCACCCGCCAGGCGCACGCGGTCTGCCTCATTCTTCATCACAGTATCCGTTACCAGTGTGCGGACGGTCTCGACCACGAGATCGGAATCCTGACGGTCGTAGACAAACCCGTTAATGATATCTCCATAATACGCTGCAACCGTGTGTGGCGTTACTGAATATCCCAGCTCGGCCATCAACTTGGCCGCTGGCCCTTTGATGGCCTGCCCGGCCACAATCGGGCTGATGGCGATACGCGGCACATCGCGCGCCAGCAGCGCCTCGCGCATCGGCGGAATCGCCAGCATCGGCCCAACCGACAACCACGGATTGGAAGGCGCGATCAGGATCAGGTCGGCCGACTGAATGGCGGCCAGCGCGCTGTCCGACAGGCGCGCAGATTCCGCACCCTGATAACGAATCGCGCTTACACTGGGCTGCCAGCGATAGCGCACAAAATAGGTCTGGAAATCAAGATCGCCATATTCGCGGGTGCTTACGATGGTGGGCACATCATCATTGGTCACCGGCAGCAGGGATGCCTGAATGCCCAGCGCAGCAGACAAACTCCGCGTGATATCGGTCAGCGATTCCCCTGCGCGCAGGCGGCTGGTGCGCACCAGATGCGTCGCCAGGTCGCGGTCACCAAGGCGGAACCAGGGCTGCTCGCCCAGGTTACGCAGCGCGTCCAGCATGGCAATCGTATCGCCAGCCACGCCCCAGCCATTCGTCTTGTCGACCAGGCCGGACAACGTATACATCACGGTATCGAGGTCCGGGCAGATGCGCAGGCCGTAATGCCAGAAATCATCGCCATTGTTGACGAGGATGGTCAGGTTTTCCGGGGCAATCAATTGCGACAGGCCGTAGGCCAGCTTCGCGCCGCCCACCCCACCCACCAGCGCGACCACGCGCAGTTCCGTTTTCAGCGCCACAACACGCTCATTTCGACAGGCTTTCTCGGTTTTTCTTTAGACTCGGCAGGATACCCCAGCGTGATCAGCGCCTGCGGCTGCCAGTCTTCCGGCAGGTTCAGCGTCGCCCCCACCACGTCCGGGCAGAACAACGGCGCACACATCCAGCACGCGCCCAGCCCGGCATCATGGGCGGCCAGCAGCAGATTCTGCGCGGCCATCGCCGTGCTCTGCACCGCCATCAAATATTCATTTTGGGCGCGCGCTGCATCAGGATACACGTCCATGTCGCTCATCGACAGGCACAGCACGATCAGCACAGGGGCCTGCGTGATGCGCTGGTACGAGCGGCCCGCATCGGCCTCAATTACGGCTTCGGGAGCGCCGTCACGGGCCAGATCACGGCGCAGACGCGCGCCCATCGCGCCAGCCAGGGACTGTTTTGTCTCAACGGACGTAATCACGCAGAAACGCCACGGCTGGCGATTATGGGCAGACGGCGCCCAGATGGCCGCCTCCAGCAGGCGGGCAATCAGCGTCTCAGGCACGGCATCCGGCAGGTAACGGCGGATACTGCGCCGCGACAGGATGCGTGCCTGCAAAGATTCAGCATTGATCGCAGTCATGAGGCTATCGATACAAATCCTGTTCCAGAGGCCGGTTCAGCGTGCTGGCCGGGTTATGCGACGAATATTCGGGCAGGCCGCGGATGAGCACAGCAGGCAGTCCTTCAGCGCCCTCGCCAGTCAGCAGGGCCGAGGCCGACGCAATCATATCGGCATAGGCCTGGAGCGTGATTTTGAGCGCACGCCCGTATAAATCCGGCTCACCGCGCAGGTCACGCAGGGCGGGAAGTCGCGCCGCGCCGATCGCCACGCCGACGTTGCCCATGCGAAACGGCCGCCCGTGCGAGTCGCTGATGACGATACCCACCCGTGCGCCAGTGCGCTCCAGCAGCGCATCACTGATGGCCCGCGCCGAGGCATCCGGGTCGAGCGGCAGCAGCAAGGCAGTCTGTTCCCCACCTGCCACATTCGACTGGTCGATGCCGGCATTGGCGCTGACGAAGCCCAGCCGATGACGCACCACCAGCACACCCCGGCTGGCGCGCGATACAGCCGTGCTTTCGCGCAGCACCAGCTCCACGATCCGCGGATCCTTATCCGTCACGACGGCAAGGCGCAGCGCTTCTGCGGACGGCTGCACGTCGTTCAGACGCACCGACCGTCCCTCAGCTTTCGAAACAATTTTGGATGTCACCACCACGACATCGCCATGCGTCAGCGCCCGGCCAGCCTGGGCCAGCGCGTCCAGCAGCACGGCGGACAGATCCATGCCCGACGCGATCAGCGGAATACCGGGCAGCGCAGTCATCGAGATGCTGCGCGCAGGTTGGCCGTTCAAGACCTAGATTCCGGTGATGCGGATGCCACTGCCATGGGCCCCATACTTTTTGTTGATGTAAAGCAGCACAGGCGTGAGCGATTCCGCGACGATGGCATTGGCCAGCGGCCCGGCATCAACGCCGCGCATACCGGAGGCTTCCACCAGGCGAATGACATCGGCCTTGGCGTCGGCATCATCGCCGGTTACCAGCACGTCGCAGTCGACCGTGACAGAGGGATCGACCATCTTTTCAGAGCTGACATTCTGGAAGGCCGACACCACACGGACAGTCTCACCCAGCAGCGCCTGGGCTTCCTGCGCAGCCGACTTGCCATCAGGAAGCTGCACGGTGCGCACCTTCGGCGGCACCAGCGGCACGGTCACATCGACCAGCACCTTGCCAGAAAGCTGATCCTTCACGCCCAGCAGCGTGTCTTTATGCGCGCCATACGGCACCGTCAGCACGACCAGGTCACCCTGTGTCGCAGCGGTCACGTTATCGGCGCCCACCAGATATTCCCCGCCGAGGATGCCATTCAGCTCGGCGGCTTTCGCTTTGGCCTTCTCGGCATCGCGCGAGCCGATAATCACGCGATAGCCATTCAGCGCCCAGCGCGCGGCCAGGCCAGAGCCTTCCTTGCCAGTGCCACCCAGCACGGCTACGGTGACGATATTGCCAGCATTGTCGGTCATTCATTTACCCTTTCAGCAAAAGACTGGTAACGCGCCCACACGTCGGGCGCAAGCGCACGCGCTTCTGCCGCGATGTCTGCCTCATTCAGCGTCAGCAGTTCGCGGTCGCGCATCAGAAAACGGCCATCCACCATCGTGGACGTGACCGACGACGATTCAAACCCAAACAGGATGTGCCAGGGAAGATTTCCGCTGGTCAGCGGCGTGAACGGATGGGCATTTACAAAAATCATATCCGCTCGTGCGCCAGCCTTCAACTGGCCAATTGGCGCTTCAGGGAAAAACACACCAGCCAGCGCGGCGTTATTGCGCGTCGCGGCTGTGAACACATCGGAACCGTTGGCCATGCGCGGGTCGCGATGGGCGATCTTGTGCAGCAGATAGGCCGCCTTCCATTCGTCCCACATAACATTGCTGAAGCCGTCGTTGCCGATGCACACGCGCATTCCCGCCCGCATAAACGCATCAAACCGCATCGCGCCGACAGCATTGTTCATGTTCGAGCGTGGCTGATGCGTGATCCAGGTGCCGGTATCTGCCAGCAGCGCACGCTCGGCATCGTCAATATGGACGCAGTGTGCCGTGATCGTCTTAGCCCCCAGCATGCCGTATTCATGCAGGCGCTGCACCACGCGTTTACCGTAATGGGCCAGGCTGTCGTCTTCGTCGGCCTCGTGCTCGGCCACATGCACATGCACCCCGCCCCATGCGCTGTTGGCATCTGCGCAGGCACGCAGGGTCTCCGGCGTCAGCGACAGGCTGGCATGCAGGCCAAAGGTGCCGCGCACACGGGCGCGCGTCGCACTCGCCTGCATAAAGCGGACATTTTCCGCGATGCCTGCTTCCGCCTTCTCGCGGCCGTCGCGGTCAGTGACTTCATAGCATAGCACCGCGCGCAGCCCGGCAGCATCCACCGCGTCGGCGATGACATCCAGGCTGCCGTCGATGAAGTTCGGGCTGGCATGATGATCGATCAGCGTGGTCGTGCCGTGTTTGACCGCGTCCACCAGGCACACCAGCGCGCTGGCCCGCACGGCGTCGCGATCAAGCGCCTTGTCGAGCGGCCACCACAGTCGGCGCAAAATTTCGGGAAAGTCTTTCGCGGGCGCGCCGGGAATCGCCATGCCACGTGCAAAGGCGCCATAGAAGTGCGTGTGCGCGCAGATATTCCCCGGCATGATGAGCTGGCCGCCCGCGTCGATGCGTTCCTCGGCGGGATAAGCCGCTTCCAGCGCAGCCTGCGGGCCGATGGCGGCGATGGTATCGCCCTGCACCAGCACAGCATGGCCATCCAGGATGCTATTTTCTGCGTCATATGTGACCACGCGGCCGTTCACGATCAGCATGATGTTTTACCTCAGCGCGTAAAAGATTCTATCCACAAACGGCGGCCCTGTCCTGTAGAGATCGGTGATGCTGTCGGCCGCCTGAAACCGGTCCCACGTCGTGAGGATAAAGCTGAGACGCCGCCCTCGCCTGTTCACGATGGGCGGCGTCTTTTCGGCCATCTGTCCCAGCGCGACCTTCAGATACAGCCGGTCGGCACGCGGATGATCGGCCTCGTCAGGCAGCAGATCGCGGCGGCGCGCCAGCTCCACACCCAGCACACGGGCGTAGTAGTGCACGCCGCCATTCCGTTCGCCAAACGCGCGCGCCAGAAACAGCCCCATCACCTCAAAGTCGAAGGGACGCTGAAAGCGGTCAACCGGCACGCGATACCAGTGGTCTTCAAGCGCAGCACGCAGATCGCGTTTCCGGTTGACCACGCCCACCAGCACGCGGTCTTCCGGATACATCATCGCTCAGGCCTGCGCGGGCTGGCCCTGGCGCAGTTCGTTCAAGCGCGCGTCGATGGCGGCCACCTTCTGCTGATGGCCTTCCCACCACGCCGGGTCGCGCTGGGCATCCAGCTCCTGCACCGTCTTGCCCTGCTGCTCCACCCAGGTGTAGTACTTCAGGTTGTGCCAGCGTTCGCGGTTCATACGCGTGCCGTCCAGCACCCAATCGGTGGTCGCGGCGTGGAACGTGCCCTCGATGCGGCCCACCGCGGCGGCCTCATCCAGCGCGCCAAACTGCGCACGCATCTCGTCCATCACGCTGTAGTACCGGTCGATGCTGTCGGCGGCGGCTGTCACGACGACATCGCCCTTGCCCAGCCCATAGTATTTGGCGGTCTTGATAGCGCCCAGCACATGGCACATGCCGCTGATGCCAAACAGCGTGCTCAGGCGAAGCGCGACCGCCTCATCCACGCCGTAGCGCTTCACCAGCGCGTCGATGCCCGCCTGCTCGGTCAGGGCCTGAAGCGCCTTCTTGCAGGTCATGTCATCGAGGCACATGACCGCATCGATGTTCCACACATTGTGAATCCAGGTGACGTGTTTGTCGCCAATGCCCTGGATATCATGGCTGCCATAGCCATTGTTGTACAGCGTCGGGCACTGGATCGGCTCCAGCGCGACATTCTTGGCATCCGGGAAGACCTGCTTGATGCGGTCGGCTGCTGCATTGGTGCCACCGCTGCCGGGCGCCCAGGCAAACGCGGCAATCTTGCCGTTGCCGATGCCTTTCGCCTGCAGCTCGGCCGCCAGTTCGACGATCGTATTGCCGGTGACGTGGTAGTGGAAGCGGTAATTGCCCATCTCCTGAAACTGGTTCAGGATGCGGATATTCGGGTCACTGTTGCGCAGGCGGTGCGTCTCGTCGTAAATTTCCTTGACGTTGCTCTCGGAGCCATACGTCTTGATGACGCTTGCGCCGTAGTTCTCGATGCGCTGAAAGCGCTCCTTGCTCATGCCTTCAGGCAGCACGACCAGGCTCTTGCAGCCCATGCGCCCACCCACCCACGCGCCGCCGATGCCGAAGTTGCCGGTAGACGGCCACACCAGCGTGTTCACCTGCGGGTCGACCTCGCCGAACAGCTCTTTTTCCAGCAGGATCGAATAGGCCGCGCCGACTTTGTGGCTGCCCGACGGGAAATACTTGCCGAACATGACGACGATTTCCGCGTCAACGCCGGTCAGCTCTTTCGGCAGCACGACATGCATAATCTCGTTACTGGCGTCGCGCCAGGTGATGTTGAACAGGTTGATCGGGTTGAGCGGGTCGTCCTTCAGCGCGGCCACGGCCTGCGCGCGGATGCTCGCATTGATTTTCTGAGGATGCAGCATTTCCTCAAAGGTTGGTCCGGTAATCATGTGCCATCTCCAAATTCATTGTCGTTCAGCAAAATCTGTTCCATCGCCCGCATCTCGTTGTACAGGCTGTCGCGCTGCAGCGCCATGCGCCGATATTTTGCCAGCTCAGGGGCCGGCATATTCTCGCTGGCACCGCCGTAGTTCATCAGCAGCGCATCAATTTCGTGATCCAGCTTCTCGTAAGACCCCACGATCTCACGATACTGCTGCATCATCGAGTGCATATCCCCCTGCGATTCGCTCATGCGCGATCCCCTGTCTCATTGGTCGGCGCAATATTGCGCACGGGCACCCCCGCATGCAGGGGCGAAGGGCGATTCGGATCGTCGGCAAAGTTCTCGGCGCGCGCTACCACATACAGCGGGCGGTCTCGCGTCTCGTCATAGATGCGGGCGACGTACTGGCCCAGGAAGAACATGAAGAAGAATTGAAACGCGCTCATCAGCAGCACGACGATGATCGTGGTCGCCTGGCCGCCGAAGAAGTCATTGCCCAGGGACAGGCGCAGGATCGCCACCACGGGAATCGCCAGCAGCGCCAGAAATCCCAGTACAACCGCCACGTAGAGCATGATCTGGAGCGGGAAATACGAGAAACTGGTGATGGCGTCCATGGCAAAGCGGATCATCTTGCGCAGCGGATATTTGGTCTCGCCGCTGTGGCGCGCCTCACGTTTGTACAGCACGCCGGTCTGCTTAAAGCCGGCCCAGCTCGTCATGCCGCGGATGAAGCGATTGTGTTCGCGCATCTGCTGGAGCACGCGCACCACACTGCGGTCCATCAGGCGGAAGTCGCCCGTGTCGACCGGAATATTCACATCGGTGATGCGATACAGCACGCGGTAGAACAGCTTGGCGCTGAACAGCTTGAACCAGCTTTCGCCCGCCCGCTGTTCGCGCACGGCATACACCACCTGATAGCCCGCGCGCCAGCGTTCGATCATCTCGTGGATGAGCTCCGGCGGGTCTTGCAGATCAGCATCGATCAGCACGGTAGCATCGCCAGTGGCATAGTCGATGCCGGCGGTGACGGCAGTCTGGTGGCCAAAGTTGCGCGCAAAATGGATCACCCTGATGCGCGGGTCTTTGGCGGCCAGCGCATCCATCATTTCGGGTGACTTGTCACGGCTGCCATCATTGACCAGGATCAGCTCCCATGATTCACCGCTGGCTTCCATCACCCTGACGATGCGCTCATACAACAGGTCGATATTGCCTTCTTCGTTATAGATCGGCGCGATTACGGAAATAGACGGGTGGGTGCTGGTCATCTCATGGCCTCACAGGTTCAGGGCGCGGCGAATCGCTTCCAGCGAGGGCTGCACGCGAAGTCCCCCGCTTACCGACTGCTGCGCACGCTTGACATCTTTCAGGCCGTTGCCCGTCAGCAGCAGGGCGACGCGGTCATCAGGCCGGATGAAGCCTTGTGCGACGGCATGTTTTGCGCCTGAATACGCTGCCGCGGCAGCAGGCTCGGCAAACACGCCGGTCAGGCGCGCCAGTGTCGGAATGGCTTGTATTATTTCGTCGTCCGACACCGCCACAAAAGCGCCGTGCGTTTCGCGAACTGCCCGCAGCGCCTTCGACCGGTCACGCGGCAGGCCCGCTGAAATGCTGTCGGCGATGGTATGCGCGTCCACCGGCAGCATGTCCTGCGCCTGCGTGCCCTGCTGCCAGGCCTGCACGAGCGGCGAACTACCTTCTGCTTGTACACCTATCAGGCGCGGAATCCTCTCGATCCAGCCCAGCCGGTACAGGTCGGCAAAGCCTTTGTGCACCCCTGCGATAATATTACCATCACCCACGGTCACCACGACCACATCCGGCACCTGCCAGGCCATCTGCTCGGCCATTTCAAACGAAACGGTCTTCTTGCCCTCGGCCGTGTACGGGTTCATGCCGGTGTTGCGGCAGTACCAGCCCTGTTCAAGGCACATCTGCGTGCACAGGTCAAACGCCGTGTCATAGTTCGACTCGACCAGCACGACCTGCGCGCCATAGACCAAGAGCTGCGCGATTTTGGCTTCTGGCGCGGACGCGGGCACGAAGATAATCGGCGTGTAGCCGACAGACGCGCAGATGCCAGCCAGCGCCGCGGCCGCGTTGCCCGTGCTGGCCGTGCTGATGGTGCTGATGCCATTCTGCATGGCGCGCGCCACGATCAGGGCGCTGGCGCGGTCTTTCAGCGAACCGGTCGGGTTGCGTCCGTCGTCCTTGACCCAGGCAGCACGCACGCCCAGGTCGGCGGCCAGGCGCGGCGTGTCATACAGCGGCGTCATGCCCACCGTCAGCGGCGGCACGGCGGCGTCCGGGGCCAGCGGCAGCAGTGCGCGATAGCGCCACATCGACGGCTCACGCGAGGTGGCCAGCCGATCGCGGTCGGTCGCGGCGGCCAGCGCCGGATAGTCAAACAGCACATCCAGCGTGCCCACTTCACCGCAAACAGGACAGGTATACTGCACGGCATCAGGCGCATATTCCGCGCCGCACACCGAACACTTCAGGATACGAACTTCAGCCATTTTGACCAGTCACTCTTACAGAAAGCAATTAAACCACAGAGGCACAGAGAACGCAGAGTTACATATCAAATTAACAGAGAACAGATTTAAGTGTAGCGGAAACATGCCCGATTCAGTCGAGAATAATGCGCCGAATGCCGGATTTCAAAACAGGGACATTGAAGCTAATCAGCAAGGCCAGCTTCGTTCGCGTAGCCCGCAGGTACGAAATGACCTGAGCCGTATGTACAGGAACAAGCGCGTCCACGGCTTTCAGCTCCACAACCAACTGGTTTTGCACCAGAAAGTCGAGTCGCCCTTCTCCAATAGAATGGCCTTTGTAAGCGAGAGGAATGACGTACTGGCGGGCAAATGCAAGGCCTCGAAGCTGCATTTCCACCGCCAGTGCCGCTTCATAGACAGACTCCAGGTATCCGGAACCAAGCACTTTGTGTACTTCAATCGCCGCCCCGATAACGTCGCCTGTGAGACTCTGCATAGCCTCTGAAGCCGATACACTCACTCTAACACGCTTCCTCTGTGACCTCTGTGTCTCTGTGGTTAAATTCGAAAAAAGGTCAGCCGGGCATGATGCGCGTGCCGGTTTCCCCGCGCAGCGCCCGCGCCAGATTTGACGGATCGGTGATGAGCGCCATCGGGCCGCCCATCTGCACAAAATCGACAGCCGCCTCAATTTTGGGCAGCATACTGCCGGGCGCGAAATGCCCTTCCTCCATATACGTCCGCGCCTGTGACAGCGTCATCGCATCGAGGGTTTCCTGGTTGGGCTTGTTGAAATTAATGGCGACTTTCTCCACGCCCGTGGAAATCACCAGCATATCGGCGCGCAGCTGCTGGGCCAGCAGGCTGGATGCGCGGTCTTTGTCGATCACCGCATATACGCCATGCAATTCGCCCTGTTCGCTGCGCACGACCGGCACGCCGCCGCCGCCCACCGCAATCACCACATAGTCGCTCAGAATCAGCCCACGGATGGCGTTGATTTCCTGGATGGCCAGCGGTTTGGGAGACGCGACGACGCGACGCCAGCCGCGCCCGGCATCCTCCATCACGCTCCAGCCTTCCGCTTCATATTTGCGGGCGACTTCCTCGGTCATGAAGCTGCCGATGGGCTTGTTCGGCTTCTGGAACGCGGGATCGGCGGCATCCACGCGCGTCTGCGTAACAACGGTCACGATGGTGCGGTTGATGCCGCGGCGGCGCAGCGCGTTGTCCAGCGACTGCTGAAGCATGTAGCCAATGCTGCCCTGCGTATCCGCCACGATCAGGTCGAGCGGCACCGTGTGCACCTGGTCGGCGGCCAGCTCTGACCGGCGCAGGATATAGCCCACCTGCGGGCCATTGCCATGGGTGACGACGACCGCCCAGCCTTCGAGGATCATATCGGCGATATGCTCGCAGGTGGTGCGCACTGCCTCCCACTGCTGGCTGACTTCAGGATGTTTGGGGTCCGTAATCAGCGAATTGCCGCCGATTGCCACCACTGCCAGTTTTGCAACCATCTTAGGGTTACCTCAATTAAGTTTAGAAAACGCAATCCATGCCATCAAATGCAGTATCTATGCAAAGCGTGTGCTTTTTTTGAAACACGATTTTGTCGATTTGAAACTATATTTGATCCCAGTAGTCCCGCTCTTTAGGCGCCGTAGCCTCATCGAACCCAAGCCTCAGCAAGTCTTCTGACGTCACAGTTTTGTCTGTTTCGCCATGCATGAGGATGAAAAGTTGGTACATCATTTTCAGCAGTGTTTCACGTGTATCCTTCACTTTGTCCATAAGCTCAAAATGTAACTTTCTCACTGGCGAACCGATTTCTTCGGCAGACCTCAATCTGTAATCTATCAAGCCAAACTCCAGAAACCCGTTTGCCGGGTGATATATAACCAGTGGTGCGGGTTTTATGAGGATGGAAATTTGAAGTAGTCACGAGGACGGCACACACTTAAAGTGCGAATTCGAGTGGAGTGCACCCCGTGACTACAGAAGACATTATAATCCATATCTTT
>JAHHHY010000014.1 GCA_019359125.1 Pleurocapsa minor GSE-CHR-MK 17-07R | reverse complement strand
CGTCTCGCCTATACCACCGCCATGTTCAACGTCTGCGTCGCCTTGTGGCACAAGCTCAATCCCTTGGCTGAACCCTTCAAAATCAGCATCAAGGACTTCAGCTTATAAAACCCGCACCACTGGTTATTATATCCGCTACGATTCCGAAGAGTCCAGCAGAGAGCGCGAATATTTCAACTCGTGAAATAGATTTTGACTTTGACGGTGTCTCTTCCATACGGACTCAAGAGTCTCACTTCAAAACTGGGTTTCACGACAAAAAAAGATCAACTGTAATGTTAGCATGAAATTCAAGTATCTACTGGTCTATCAATAGGGCATACTACAAAAGCTGAAACTGCCCACCGTGAAATTTCCCCATAGGGGGCTTAACCATAACCCGTACATCTCACGCGATCCAGCGCCAGGTGACGAAGCGCGACAGGATCAGCAGCGCCAGCGCGATGCTGGGCAGCGCCACGGCAAGCTGCTTCCACGGGCGGTTTGCCCACAGCGCCAGCAGGATATAAAACGGAAAAATCACCGCGCCGAAACGAGGCATGCTGAGCAGCGACCCGCTGGCCACCGGAATCAGCAGCGCAAACAGCGCGAATAAGCCCCATGCGCGCTGCTTCCACACAAACAGCGTCGCCAGCGCCAGCGCCAGATACCCCAGCGCGAAGGCCAGGTCAAACCAGCTCGGATACCAGCCCAGCAGCGCCACCGGCTCGCGGAAATATACCAGCACGACATCGACCACCGAGGCCGACCTGCCCCACACGCCCTCATACGCGCTGAAGTACGCGCCAAGGTCGCCCACCCACAGCCCGGCAAAAGCTATATAGCCGACGAACGCCAGCCCCGGCAGGCACGCCAGCAGCAGCGACAGAATCCGTTTCTCGCGCGGCATTTGCCAGGCGAGATAAAGCAGCGCGGGAATCAGCGCCACACCCACCGAGCGCGTCAGGCAGGCCAGCACGGCCGGCAAAATCGCCCAGGCGAAGCGGCCCGTTTGCGCCAGCCAGAACGTGAGCAAAACCAGCAGCAGAAACAGCGACTCAGTGTACACGCCAGACAGGAAAATCGCATTCGGCGCGGCCAGTAGAAACAGCACGGCAATCAGCGCGGTGCGCGGCTGGGTGACGCGGCGCGCCAGGTCATACAGCACGAAGCACGAGGCCAGCAGGGCCAGATTGCTCACGATCAGCCCGCCGATGGTCGCGCATGTGCTCAGGTACGGCGACCAGACACAGCCCTGCCCGCTGATGCCGCTGGCCAGCCGCGTCAGCGCCGGGTACAGCGGCCAGAATACCATGTCCGCCGACGGGGCGCGGTCGTTGAACCAGTCGTAGCCCTCGGTGGCGATGGTGGCGTAAAAGCCGGCGTCCTGCCGGTAGAACATATCCAGCGCCGGGCCGCCATCCAGCAGATGGGTATACTCCGGCCCCTCGACCGACTCCAGCACGGCCATGCTGCCCACGCCAGACGCGACCACGATCACCCGCGACAGCACGAAGGCCGCCAGGATGATCCACAGGTGGGGACGAGAGATGGAAGTAACGCGCATAGGAAGCTGGCCGATCACACGACGGGAGGCGAAATCACGCGGATAGTACGCCATGCGCGGGCAATTCGCCAGCATGGGCCATAAAAAAAGCGGACTGCCCGTGCCCAGGAAGTCCGCTTTTTTGTTCAGACATTTGATGTGGAAACTAGGAACCCGGGGTAGCCTCGGGCATCATTTCCATTTCGCTCAGCAGCGCGCCGGTGACCGGGTCAACGCCGGTTTCGATGCTGCCGTCGATCAGGCCGGCCAGGATTTCTTCCATCTGGGCGGTCACTTCTTCCGGAACATCCGAGTCGTGGGCCGGGGCAAAGCCGATGCCTTCGTTCTCAACCGAGAGGACAAACATACCGGTTTCGGGGTACGCTTCACCGTTCACGGCGGCTTCGATCATCAGATACACGCCGTTGTCCACGCGCTTCACAGCGCTGGAGATGATGCGGTCGGCACCGTCGGTCTCGCCCGCGCCAAAGGTGGTGAAGTACTCGTCCTGGTCCACGCCGATCACGTACGCGCCTTCAGAGGCAGCGAACGCGATACCGCCGGAGCCGGTGGGGCCGCCAGCGCCGAAGATCACGTCAGCGCCTTCGCCGATGAACTGTTCAGCGGCAGCAGCGCCGCGGTCCGGGGCAACAAAGTCGTCGATGTACACGCCCAGCGCGGTCACTTCCGAGCCAGTCACTTCATTGATGTAGGCGACGCCCTGCTCGAAGCCGTTGCGGAACTTCACAACCGGCGGGATGTCGATGCCATACACACCAGCCACGACGCCGGATTCGCTCATCAGCGCGGCAATCGAGCCGGCCAGGAAACCGCCCTGGTCTTCACGGAACTGCAGGCCGACGTAGTTCGGCAGCGGGTTGGCCACGAACTGGTCGACGCCGATGAACATGATGTCCGGGTTGGCGGCGGCGGCGGCAGCGGTGCCGTCAGCGATGAGGAAACCCACGGTGACAATGATGTCATTGCCTTCGTTCACGCAGGTATCGATGTTGGTGGCATAGTCCGTCTGTGCCTGGGTTTCGATGTAGGTGGTTTCCAGATCGAAATCTTCAGCGGCGCGAACCATACCTTCGTAGGCATACTGATTGAACGTGCCGTCGTTTACACGGCCGAGGTCGGTGACGAGGCAAACCGTGGTAATTTCGTCCTGCGCCGTGATCGACGCAAAGGGCAGAATTGCCAGAGCCGCGAGACCGGCACCCATGAGGAATTTACGCATCATTCTTAAAAAGCCTCCTGAATAAGAGAAGCATAGCCTTTTGCTGAAAACATCATCAGCATACGTTAATAAGTGTACCTCATTTTCACGTGCCGCCAAAATCACCGCTGACGAATCCCTGCGAGTCGTGCTTGTGTAAACATGACAAATTACCCCGCCTCACAGGTATACGCTGCACCCGCGACGCTCCAGCGCGTCCACCCAGTCTGGCGGGCCGTCGAGCAGGTTCCAGCGCAGGTCCAGCTTTTGCAGGCTGTCCAGCTTCAGGATTTCCGGGCCAATCTGCGTCAGGTGATTCGAGCGCAGGTCCAGCACGCGCAACCCCTTCAGCGTAAACAGGCTGTCGGGCAGCGTCGTGATCCGGTTTTTGCGCAGCTCCAGCGACCACAGGCTGGTCAGGCCGGACAGGTCATCCGGCAGCGCGGCAAGCTGATTGTCATTGCCATTCAGGACGCGCAGGCTGGACAGCCCGCCCAGCGTGCCGGGCAGCGCAGTCAGGTGATTCTCGTACACATGCAGCTCGCGCAGCGCCCCCAGCCGGCCAATGCCCTCAGGCAGATGCGCCAGTTGGTTGCGGTACAGGCGCAGCTCGTGCAGCGCCGATAAATCACCGATGGCATCCGGAAGCGCCGTCAGCGCATTGTCGGTCATGTTCAGGTAGCGCAGGCGCGGCAGGCGGGTGATGACCTCCGGCACATGCGTAAACTGGTTGGTATGCAGATACAGGAATTCGAGCGCGGCCAGCCCGGCAAAAGACGCTGGCAACGTCGCAAGCTGGTTCATGGCCGCATCCAGCATGACCAGCGGCAGGCCCGACACGCAGTCGGGCAGCGATGTCAGCGCATTGCTGTAAATCAGCAGGCGACGGGTATCGGCATGCGCGCACAGGTCAGCGGGCAAGGCCGACAAGCCCTGCCCGCTGTAGTCGAGCGTATTGGGGGGCACCCGCTAATCCAGATTCAGGCCGACGCGCAGGCGAATGCTCACCAGCCGGTCATCGCGCTGTTCAGCGGCCAGCCCCAGCTGCAGCACCGGCGACTGCGTCTGCCCCCCCGCCGACGGCGAAATCAGGTTATAGATGCCGGGCACGTCGAAGTACCAGGCCGGGGCGATCTCGCCATTCAGCGTTTGCCAGCGGCCTTCGTCCACCAGCCGGTTATCGCCCTGCTGCGCCCGCAGCGCCAGCGCGACTGCATCGCCGGTACCGAGCAGCACGACGCCCGCGTCTTCAGGCGCGGCAATCGCGAACACGGTGCCGCCACCACCCAGCGGATCATTAAACGCGATCACGTCGCCATCACGGGTGAGCACGCCCACACCCAGGAACTGGGTCATCACGTCCGCCAGCGTATCGGCCAGCGCGGAGGAATCCGGGCTTTCCACGATCATCAGCGCGTCGAAGCTGGCATTCAGCAGCGGTGACGGATTGTTCGGGCGCGGCAGAAGCGCCGCCAGATAGTCGCCGCTGGCCTGATCGAGCACATCGCCGGCCAGGTCGATGCCGCCGATCGTCTCCAGCGTGCTGATGAAGCTGTCGACGGCGGCCAGAATATCGGCGTCCGACGGCAGCGGCACCAGCTGGCCAGACGACGCGGCATTCGGCTCAAACGGGAACGCAGCCAGCGCGCGCGGGATAAAGCTGGCCAGCGGCAGCGCGCGCATGAAGCTGTTCACGGCGGTCTCTGCATCCGTGCCCGCCATCGCGACAATCGCGCTGCGCGGCAGCATGTCCCACAGGGCCGAGTCGGCCGGCGCATCCGCCAGCACCACATCCTGCGCCGTCAGCACCAGCGCGTGGGCTTCCAGCGCATTTGAAATCAGCAGCGATTCGCCCACGGAGACGCCGACCGCCTCGATGCCGCCGCCCGCCATCTGGGCCAGCAGCGCATCATCATCCAGCGCCGCCAGCGCGCCACCAAACGCGCCGACGACATCCGCGCCCAGCCCGCCATTCAGGACAAAATTGAGCGCGCCAGCGGCAGCATCCCCATGCACGAAGATGCGCGCCAGGGCGTCGGCATCCAGTCCGGCATACACAGAAGCGAAGTCGGCCCCATCAGCAACGCTGCCGGAAGCCTCGGCATAGGCATCGAGCGCGGCGCGCACATCGTCCAGCGCGCCCACCAGCACGACCGTGGGCGTGAACGCCAGCGAGACCTGATCGCCCTGATACAGTGTCGCGCCCTGATAGCTTTCCTGCTCCAGGAAGTCCTGCCCGCGCACCACCGGCGACATCGCGCTGGCCGCGCTGAACGCGTCGCGCGCCGACAGCACCATCAGCGGCTGGCCAGAGACATAGTTTTCATCCAGGCTGGGCCAGGCCACCAGCAGCTCATCGCCCAGCCACGGCGTAATCAGCTGGGCAAAGCTGGCGCTTTCCAGGTCAAATGTGTCCAGCGGGAAGTACCCCGCGAGGTCATTCTGTGGGGAGAACGTCACACGTGTCGGCTGAAGCACGCTGGCTGTGAAGCCAGCGACATTCATCGCCTCCAGCGTGACGGCGAGATCAGCGGTATCAAGGGATATAAATCCGGCAAAGTCGGCGGGGACCCATTCGGCCAGTGACCGGGGTGCATCCTGCGCCCGGGCCGCGCCAAAGACGGACACGAGCAGCAGGCCTGTCATCATCAGGGGGACATAACGTTTCATCATGATCGCTCACAATACACACCCGGAACACACGGGTAAGTGTACTCGTGTGTTCCGGGAATGGGCAACCAATTTGCTGAGCGAGTGATGAAAACTACATGCCGATATCGCGCCGTTCATAGCGCCACATGGCAGCCACCAGCGCCACGACAGCCACGCCCAGCAGCAGGGCAATATTGCCCGGAATCAGGCCGGTCTTCATCACATCGGTGGCGGCGATGTAGCTGAAAAATGAGGCTGGCTTGATCGCGGCCAGCAGGTCTGGCATGGCGGCCGCAAACACATCGACCATGTAACTGCCCACCACGAACAGCGCGGATAGCGCCAGCGCGGTCGATTTGCGGCGGATGACAGCGCCCAGCAGGCCAGACACAGCCAGCACCACGAGCAGGCTGGGCAGCAGGTTCAGATTGCTTTCGATCACCCGGCCGACCGTGAAGCCGACATCCGGCACCGCGGCCACCGACGCCACCTGCAGCAGCATCGTGATGAGAATGATGGCGCTCACCAGCACGGCATAGGCCAGTGTCTTTTCCAGCACGACCTGCCAGCGGCGCACAGGCAGGCTCATGAACATATCCATGATGCCCGCATCTTCATCATTGGCCGTGATATTCATGCCCGCCGTCACCGCGTAAAACGCGAAGAACAGCATGATGAACGAGAAGTAGCGCGTCGCCAGATAGCCATCGGGCGTCGCCATGAATTCGATATCCGCACCGCCAAACATGCTGAGCAGGAACGGCGGCATCGACTCCATCAACTGGGCATACTGCTGCAGCACCGATGCATCGTTGATGAACAGCACGACGATCGACGCGATCATGCCCATGCCAATCGTCCAGTACAGCGCCGTGCGCCAGCCCTGGCGCAGGGTCTCCACAAATACACTGCCCCACATGTTATTTCGCCTCCACTTTCATCTGGCCAGCCGCAGGAGCTTCGCTGTAATAGGTCAGGAAGACTTCCTCAAGCGTGGGTTCCTTCACTTCAATATTGCGCACATAGGCGCCATTCATGGCCCGCAGCACCGGGTCAAAATCGCCCGTCAGGCGGAACTGCACGGTATGGTCGGCCGTCGTCAGGGCTTCCACAGTGGGCATCCCCGCCAGCAGACCGGCCGGCACGGCGTCGCGCAGGGTCATCGTGACAATGCGGAAGCCCGCCTTCGTCAGGCTGCTCACATGCTGCATCGAGAGCAGTTTGCCATCGCGCAGGATGCCGACGCGGTCACAGATGGCCTGCACTTCGCTCAACTGATGCGAGCTGAGGAAGACCGTCTGTCCGGCGGCCTGCGCCTCACGCATCAGCTCGGTAAAGGTCTGCTGCACCAGCGGATCGAGGCCGTTGGTCGGCTCGTCCAGGATCAGCAGTTCGGGCCGATGCATCATCGCCAGGATCAGCCCCAGCTTGCGCCGGTTGCCCGTGCTGTACGAGCGAATCTTCTTGGTCGGATCAAACGACAGGCGGGCAGCCAGCTCAGCCGCAAAGCTGTGGCTGTCGCTGCCACGCACACGGGCAAAATAGCGGATGACATGCTCGCCCGTCTGCCCATTCCACAGCGACAGATCGCCTGGCAGATAGCCCACCCGCGCGCGGATGGCCACGCTGTCAGCACGGCTGTCCAGCCCTAACAACGTCGCTTTCCCGCCATTCGGGCGAATCAGATCCAGCAGCAGTTTGATGGTCGTCGTCTTGCCAGACCCATTGGGGCCCAGATAGCCAAAGATTTCGCCCTGCTCCACATACAGGTTCAGGTCGCTCAGCACAAACTGCTTCGCGCCACCCTTGAAGGCCTTCGTCAGCCCGAAGGTCTCGATGATACGGTTGTTTTTCATAGCTTTTAACTCCCATTGTTACACGCCGGGATTATGTATCTCCGGCATTTTTTGCGCCTGCCTTGTGCGGATCAGCATTCATTTTGCGCAGCACGCTCAGCCCCTGCGTCATCAGCGCCTTCAGCGCCTCTTTCGCAGCCTGCTGATTGCCGGCCTCGGTGCCAAACGCGCGCCCCAGCATCAGCGCCATCACGTGGCCAATTGCGCCAACATCCTCCGGCGGCGGCATGATCTCGTGAATGCGCATCAGGCCGTAGCGCATGGACACCAGAATGTAGGCCAGCGCCGTGGTATCCACATCGGGATCGATCATGCCCGCCTTCTGGAACTGGCGGACGAAATCTTCCCCAAACGAAAACGTCATGGCGGGCGGCGCATGATCCGCCATCCGCAGCATGTAATTGCCCATGATGGCGCGGTTGCGCGTGTACAGGGCGCTCAGCAGCGGATGCTGCATCAGGCTGGTCAGCGAATAACGATAGACATTGAAGATCGTGTACCCCTCAGGGTCATGATCCAGGCGGTCAAACAGGTCTTGCACCAGTTGTTCGGTCTCCATTGTGATCAACCGGTCAAACATGGCCTGTTTGCTGGAAAAACTCAGGTAGATCGCGCCCTTGGAGATGCCAGCCTCCCGCGCGATGTCTTCCACGCTGGTCTTGTCAAAGCCAAAACGCGTGAATAACGGTCGTGCGGCATCGAGGATCTGCTTCTCGCGGCGCATCTGTCTTTCAGTGTCGTTATTCATGCATATCTTGCCCTTTCACACACATAAAAAATGACTGAAATGAATGTTTCAGTCAATCAGTACAATTGTATGTAATTTCATGAGCGTGTCAGCCCCTACAAGGTAGGGGGATTTTCATGATTGGTCATGATGGTAAGAACGCGGATTGCCGCGCACACAAACGATTGTTACACTGCACAGGGTCAGTCAAACAAATGAGCTGCGAGGAAAGAACTTCACATGAGTGTTTCGATTACTGAACGCGGGTACGTGAACCCGGGCGTGCTGGTCTCTACCGACTGGGTGGCCGAACATCAGCAGGACGCCAACGTGCGCATCATCGAGTCCAACGAAGACCCCCTGCTCTACAGCGCGGGCCATATCGCGGGCGCGGTGCAGGTGGACTGGACGCGTGACCTGAACGACCAGCTGCGCCGCGATTACCTGAACAAGGCCAGCTTCGAGGCGCTGATGAGCCGCATCGGCGTCACGCACGACACCACCATCGTGCTGTATGGCGACAAGAACAACTGGTGGGCGACCTATGCCTTCTGGGTGTTCCAGTTGTTTGGCCACACCAACGCCAAAGTGATGGACGGCGGCCGCGCCAAGTGGGAAAAAGAAGGCCGACCGCTAACGCGCGAGATTCCGGCGTACGCGCCGACGGCCTATACCGCGCCCGAACGCGACGACGCCTCGATCCGCGCCTTCCGCGACCAGGTGCTCAAGCATGTCGAAGCTGGTGGCCCGCTGGTGGACGTGCGCAGCCCGGCGGAATATACTGGCGAGAAGCTGCACATGCCCGAATATCCCCAGGAAGGCGCTATTCGCGGCGGCCATATCCCCGGCGCCAAGAGCGTGCCGTGGGCGCGCGCCGTGAATACCGAAGACGGCACCTTCAAGCCGGCGGAAGAACTGAAGCAGATTTACGAGCAGGAACAGGGCCTGGACCCGAACAGCGAGCTGATTGCTTACTGCCGCATCGGCGAACGCAGCAGCCATACCTGGTTCGTGCTGACCTATCTGCTGGGCTTCAAAAACGTGAAGAATTACGACGGCAGCTGGACCGAATGGGGCAACCTGGTCGGCGTGCCGATCGAGAAGTAGGCGAAATTTCATGGCTGCAATCCCTGAAGCGCTGGCCGAGCTGGTCAGCGATATGGAAAGCATCAGCGACCGCAATGAACGCGCGGAACTGCTGATCGAAACGGCCGATCGCTTTGGCGACTTTCGCGTGCCGGCCAGCATCGCCAGCAAGCCCTATCCGGAAGACCACCGGGTGAAGGCCTGCGAAAGCGATGCCTACGTGTGGGCGGTTGACCGTCCGGATGGCACGCTCGATTTCTACTTCGATGTGCTCAATCCACAGGGGCTGAGCGCGATGGCCATGAGCACCATCCTGGCGGAAACACTGAACGGCCAGCCGCTGGACAGCGTGGCCGCGGTGAACAGCGAAATTGTCTTCAAGCTGTTCGGCAAGGACCTGAGCATGGGCAAAGGCGCCGGCCTGATGGGCATCATCTCGGTGGTGCAAACCGAGGCGAAAAAGCGCCTGGCCGCCCGTTAGGCCAGCATCTGATTCAACGAATACAAAAAGAGGCCGTCTGATTTGCGACGGCCTCTTTTTGTTTCACATTTGTGGGGTGATGCTGGTCTGACGGGCGCTATTTCGCGTACTCGACGGCACGGCGCTCGCGGATGACCTGCACCTTGATCTGGCCAGGGTACTGCATCGTCTCTTCGATCTTCTTGGCGATTTCCTTGGACAGGCGCACGGCCGCCAGGTCGTCCACCATTTCCGGCCGCACGATGATGCGCACCTCGCGCCCGGCCTGCAGCGCGAAGCTCTGGTCGACGCCGTCAAAGCTGTTGGCGATTTCCTCAAGCTGGCGCACACGCTTGACGTAGTTCTCCAGGCTTTCGCGGCGGGCACCGGGGCGCGCACCAGAAATCGCGTCAGCAGCCTCGACAATGTAGCTTTCCACGTATTCCTGCTCGACTTCATGGTGATGGCTGGCAATCGCATTGACGACGCGGGCGTTCACGCCATAGCGCTTGGCGATATCCGCGCCGATGCCGGCGTGCGTGCCTTCCACTTCATGGTCGATGGCCTTGCCCAAGTCGTGCAGCAGGCCGCCGGCCTTGGCGATCATCACGTCTGCGCCCAGCTCGGCGGCGATCATGCCGGCGATATGCGCGGTTTCAATCGAGTGTGCGTGCTGGTTCTGGCCATAGCTGGTGCGGAATTTCAGGCGGCCCAGCAGCTTCAGGATTTCCGGATGCAGGCCCACCACGCCAGTTTCGTAGGCGGCGCGCTCACCTTCCTGGCGAATCGTCGCTTCCACTTCGGCGCGCGCATCTTCGATCAGTTTTTCAATGCGTGCCGGATGAATACGGCCGTCCACCACCAGCTTGGACAGGGCGCGCTTGGCCACTTCGCGGCGCACCGGGTCAAAGCTGCTCACGGTGATCGATTCAGGCGTGTCGTCCACCACCACATCGACGCCCGCGGCCAGCTCAAAGGCGCGGATGTTGCGGCCATTACGGCCAATGATGCGGCCCTTCATTTCGTCGCTGGGCAGGGTGACCACGCTGACGGAAATTTCGCTCACGTGCTCGCTGGCCAGGCGCTGAATCGCGGTCGAGATAATCTCGCGGGCGCGCTTGTCGGCGTCTTCGCGGGCCTCGGCCTCGACCTGGCGGATGATGCGCGCCATGTCGTTGCGGGCTTCCTGCTCGGCCAGCGCCATCAGCTCGGCCTTGGCCTCGTCCATCGTCATCTGTGCCACGCGCTGCAGCTCAGCCGAGTGGTCATCCTGCATCTTTTGCAGGTCTGCCTGCTGCTTGTCGAGGCGGCTCTGGCGCTTGTTCAGGTTCTGCTCGCGCTGTTCCATGCGCTCCAGGCGCTTGTCCAGCTCCTCACGGCGGCGCTGCAGCCGTTCATCTTCCTTGTCAAACTCGCGGCGGCGGCGAATTGCATTTTCATTCGCCTCATCCACAATCTTTTTCGCCGCGGCATCCATTTCACGCTGGCGGGCGACGGCTTCTTCCTGCGCCTTCGTCACTACCGCACGCGCTTCGTCTTCAGCCAGCTTGGCGCGGTTCTTTCCCTGTGCGTTCTGTCGATACAGCAGGCCGCCTACACCAATCGCGATACCCACCGCCACCCCAACCAGGGCGAGTACAATCTCCATGCTTCTTTTGCGGCGCTGCCCATGCTTCAGGCGGGCCGCATCCTCCTTTCATCGTACAGCAGTAGAATTCCAACGGTTCCGGGTGTTAATCCTCAGTCATATCTCGTACATCAAAGCGGGAAACAGGCTCGGCGAAAAAGCTGTCGGCATCTTCGCCCTGCAAAATCACCTCAAACACCTGTTTCATGGCGTCGCGGGCCACCCCACTATTGAAACCACGACGCGCCAGAAATGCATACAACTTCTGCTTTGCTTCGGCCTGGGTCATGCCGCGCAGCTTGTGCGTATAGCCTGTGGCCGCCTGAACGGCGCTCTCGATCTCATCCAGATCAGCGAGCACTTCGTCCACAATCGCCTTTTCAATCCCCTTATCACGCAGTTCAAAGCGCAGCGCACGGGCGCTGAGCGGCTTGTTTGACGAGCGCTCCTGCACCCAGAACGCAGCAAAGGCGCGGTCATCCACATAGCCCATCTGCGTCAGATGCTCAATGACATCATCCATCAGCATGGGCGGGATCTCTTTACGCGCCAGATACTGCTTTATTTCGTGCACACTGCGCGGCCGCAGCGACAGTAAACGCCCTGCCGCATCGATTGCCCGCGCCATGGCATCACGGGCCTGTAATGCGCTGACTTCATCATCGGTCAGCGACTGGCCCTTCTTCAGGATGGCAGCTTCTTCCAGCGGCAGACTGAAGGCAAAATCGCCGTCAATCTCCACGTTCACGCGCTTCTTGCTGCGCTTCTGGACCTGCAAGCCTGTGATGATGCCCACGCTGACCCCGGAAAACACAAAAAGGCAATCCCCATGACGGTATCGCCTGACCAGGACCTGCGGCTATAATCCGGGCACTTCCGCCGGAATTTATGAGAGGAACAGCGACTTCACGACGCGTGATGCGTCAGCACCTCAAACCATCAATTTTTCTTCAGTTTCAGAAAAAGACCGTTCAACCGCACCTCTGGCATATGACACGATGCAATTCCTGCTTTTTATGATTCCCCGGCACTGCACCCTCGTGAGCGTTCACCAGGACGCGCCGCTCTCATGCTTGATGACGAGTGCGCCGCATCTGCTCCTCATCCGGCAGATGCATTTCCTCATACGTGCGGCCTCCGGTGATGAGCCGTGGCGCACGATCCGCGTAGTCCAACTGAATCAGGGTCAATTTAACTGACCGTCAGGAATATTATGCACAACTTAACGTCAAGACACAACCAGCGAAATTGCCCGTCCGCGCTTTACGCTTGCGCCAGACGCCGCCCATGTTTAATAATGGGGATCGCATTTCGGGGAAACTGGACCATATGGCAGCAGTGAAACGAATTTTGGTGACGGGTGGCGGCACCATTCTGGGCGATGCCATTGCCGCTGCACTGCTGGCGGAAGGCGCCGAAGTCACCCTGCTGGTGCGGCCCGGCGCTGAAAAGAATCTCGGCGGGCTGGCCCAGCGCGTGCGCTGGTTCAGCGCCGATGTGTGGGAGCCCAGCAGCCTGAAAGGCCGCGCACGCGGCAATCAGGTGGTCATCCACACGGTGGGCAGCATGAAAGCCGACCCATCCCGCGGGCTGAGTTATCAGCATCTGAACTTTCTGTCGGCGCGCAATGTCGCCAATATGTGCGTATCGGGCGGCGTCGGCCAGATGGTGCTGCTCAGCGCGCCGCGTGCGCCGTGGATTCCGTCAGACTACGTGCGCGCCAAGCGCGACGCCGAGGCCTATCTGCTGCGCATTGGGCTGAAAGCGACCATCATCCGTGCCCCACTGGCCTATGTGCGCGGAGAGCGGCGTTCGGCGTTCTATCAGCTGTTGTCGCTCATGGGGCATCTTCCGCCGATTTCGTGGCTGGGGATGCGCCGCGTGGCGCCCATGCCCATTGACGTGCTGGCACGCGGCATCGCACGCATCACACTGGCGCCAAAACAAATGAAGACGGTGTATTTTGCCGGGGATTTGCGCAGGCATAATACCTCACGCGAAATCAGACGCGGCCTGACTGGCGATAAGCACGGCCTGCTGTCTGCGCGGGATGCCGTCCAGCCGATTGACCTGATGGACGAAGATACACCATTCGGCTGGACGCCACCCGCAGGGGACTAAATATCAAATGCGTCGCCGGAGGTGTCTTTGAGCAGCACGTCGGCGCTGAACGCGGCAATTTCACCGGGTCCCTGCCCCACTGGCACTTCTACCACCACGCCGCCGCAGTCCACCATTTCGCCATGCAGCGCATCGTCCTGGGTCACGCGCACGCGCACCCGGGCGCGCTGGAAAGCGTCGGCCACCACGCGAAACACAACCTGCACCGGGCGATTCTCGATAGCAAGCTGGGCACGCGGATCATCCGGCCCCTGCCCGTGCACCATCTCCATATCCACGTTCACATGCAGCGGCAGCATGACGATATCCACGTCATCAGCGCTGTCAAATCCAATCGAGACATGCGCCGGCTGATTGACTGGCAGCGGATTCGGCAGCGCGACGATCAGGCGGCGGCGCACATAACGGGCCTCGGCGGCGCGCAGCTCGTCATCCAGTTGCTCCGCGCCATCCGGCTCGGTCAGGTCGTATTCCAGCAGTTCCGCCACGGCGCGGCGGCCCGAATCGCTCAGGCGGTAGGTCTGATTCCCCTCCATCACGAGGATGTTTTTGGTCACCAGGCGGCGAATCGCCTTGCCGAAACCGCGATCGCTCAGGCGGGCGCCCGACATCAGTTCGTCGGCATGCACCGCGACCGCGCCGCTGGAACCATAAAAGCGCAGCACATCGAGTGCTTCCGGTTGCAAACCATTCAGGGACTGGGGAATTTCCATCACATTCGTCCTCGCTGGACTAAAGGCTCACGACGCGCGCGCGCCCCTGTTTTCCGCCAACTGCGTTGCGCGTGTCGACGATGAGCTTACTATGATCGAGGACATGCTGCCAGTCATAGCGCGTGTGGTCGGTCACGATGACCACGCAGTCGGCATCCTGCAACAGGGCATCGCTGTACTCGCTGGTGTGCATCACGCCTTCGTGTTCCAGGCGCACGCTGGGCACGAAAAAGTCATGATAGGCCACCTGTGCGCCGCGCTTTTCCAGCAGGCCGATGACATCCAGCGCGGGGCTTTCGCGCACATCGTCGATGTCGCGCTTGTAGGCCACGCCCAACACCACCACCCGCGACCCCTTGACGGACTTGCGGTCGTCGTTCAGCGCCTGCGTCACCTTCTCCAGCACGTACAGCGGCATACTGGTATTGATCTCGCTGGCCAGCTCGATGAAGCGCGCATTGTAGTTCAGCGTCTTCAGCTTCCAGCTCAGGTAATGCGGGTCCACCGGGATGCAGTGCCCGCCCAGGCCGGGGCCGGGGTAAAACGGCATAAAGCCGAAGGGCTTGGACGAGGCCGCGCGGATCACTTCCCACACGTCGATGCCCAGCTTGTCGCACATCAGCGCGACTTCATTCACCAGGCCGATATTCACCGCGCGGAAGGTGTTCTCGAGCAGTTTGACCATTTCGGCGGTGGTGGGATTGTTCACCATCACCACGGAATCCACCGCCGCGCCATACAGCGCCGCGGCCACCTGACTGCACGAATCGGTCACGCCGCCCACGACCTTGGGCGTATTCTTCACGCCGTATTTGTGATTGCCGGGGTCGATGCGCTCTGGCGAAAACGCGACGAACACGTTTTCACCCGCCGTGAAGCCGCGCGCGGCCAGCTTCGGCAGCACGATTTCATTGGTCGTCCCGGGGTAGGTCGTGCTTTCCAGCACCACCAGCATGCCGTCATGGCAGATGTCCGCGACCGCATCCACCGACTGAATCACGAACGACATATCCGGGTCTTTGGTTTTGCGCAGCGGCGTGGGCACACAAATGCTCACCGCGTCGGCAGCGCCCAGGTCGGCATACTGCGTGGTCGCCTTCAGTTTGCCGGATGCCACCAGCGGGGCCAGCCGCTCTGTGGGAATATCGGGGATGTAGCTGTGGCCGCTGTTCAGCTGGTCCACCTTGTTCTGCGCCACATCCAGGCCGATGACCGTGAAGCCATTCTCTGCAAATTCTACAGCCAGGGGCAGCCCAACATAGCCCAGGCCGACGATTCCAACCACCGCACTGCGCGATTGCAGGCGGCCCATAAGCGTTTCAAAATGGGCGGAAGCCATCAAGCTTGCCTTTCTGTCACCTTTAAACAGGAGTGCTGCTGATTATAGAACCGCCCGATAGCGAGTATCAAGCCGCATGGTGCAAAACTGAAATGAAAAGAGACGACCAGAGCGATCGTCTCTTTATCACTGTCTATCAGCTTACAGAAGGTTAGGCGCTGGCGTCCGCCTCAGACGTGGCTTCGGGCACAGCCGGGATAGGCATCTCGAACATAAAGCCCTGCGCGCCCATCTGGTCACGAAGCTGCTGCATCGCTTCAGGCGACATCTGCATGAACATGTCCAGCAGGTTGCCATCGCCCATCGCCATGCGCATCGGGGTGCCCAGCGTCACCTCGACCTGAATCGCCTCGCCGTCGCGCAGCACATACAGCGTGACGACGTCTTCGGGCTCATACGCCACCAGGCGGTCGCGCAGGGTGCGCTCGGCATCCACCGGCTCACCATTCACGGCAGTGATAATGTCGCCAGCCAGCAGGCCAGCCGCCGCGGCCGGAGAGTCGGCCACCACTTCGGCCACCAGCGCGCCATCCGTCACCGCGAGTTCCTCGGCAGCCGCCAGGTCGGCATCGATCGTCTGGAAGGTGACGCCGAGGAAACCATTGATGCCCATCTGGCCAAAGCCGAACATCTGCATGCCATCGCCCATGCCCGGCATCATGCCGCCGGGGCCGTTGCCCATGCCGGGCATGCCATTGGGCCGATCACCACCGGGGCCGTTGCCACGGTCAGGACGACCGATGAGCGCAACCGGCGCTTCCACAGGGGTGACTTCCAGCGTGACTTCTTCGCCATCACGCAGCACCACCACGCTGACGGTCTCGCCCACGCTCAGGGCGCGCACCAGGTCGCGGGCCTCGCGGACAGTGGTCACGACATCGTCGCCGATGCGCGCGAGGTAGTCGCCAGCCTGAATCCCTGCCGTGTCAGCCGGGGAGCCCGCTTCCACATCGACCACCTGCACACCGTCAGCCGTGTTGTCAATCTGCACGCCCAGATAGGCGGCGACAGGCTGGGCGACTTCGGTCGAACCTTCGGGTGTCGCTTCTGGTGTGGCGTCCTGTGCAAAGACAGCCGCAGAGCCGTAGAGTGCCAGGCTGAAGGCCAGCAATGAAGCGGCCGCCGCATTGCGTAATTGTTTCGTCGAGGTCATGATTTTTATCTCCATTTACCAGTTACAGGCATTACACCTTCACAGTACCCCGTATCTGTAAACGACATACGACCCGTTTGTAAATTGAATGTAAATCCGGCGCGGATTATTTCTCGCCTTTGATCTTTTTGGTCAGATACCCACCCAGCAGACTGGTCAGCCACATCTCGCTGCCGCTGCGCTCGGTATCGCCGGGCTTGTCGCCCCAGTCGCCCGTGCGCCGACGCGCCAGCCATTCGCCATACGCCTCGCTGGAAGTGACCAGCGCTTCTTCCAGGGCGGCGCTGTCATTGGCGACGAGCGCGCCGCGCAGGGCGTCCAGCGTCTCCATCAGCGCGTCGACCTGGCGCACCATGGCGACGCGGTTGTGCATCAGCAGGTCGCGAATGTCATCCGGGTGCGAATCGGTCAGGTGATGCGTTAGCCGGGCAAAGTTCGGATTGGCGGCGCGCTGGGCATCATCCCAGCCATCCAGCCCGCGCAGCGCATAAAAACTGGCCGCGGCCAGCAGCGCCGGCACGCCTTCGGTGGCGGCGATGATCCCGTCATGCTCCAGCGGATCGGTGAAGCGCGCCTCGGCCCCCATCAGCTCGGCCATATCAGAGGCCAGCTCGACGGCCTCTTTCGGCACGCCAGCCGTCGGCATAATCAGCGCCATGCCCTTGTCAAACAGATCCTCACGGGCGTACTCGGCCGTCTCCAGCCCGCTGAATAGATAAGCCGGGTTCAGCACAGCGGTGATATTGATCTGGTACGCGCCGGACGGCACATATTTGGCCGCCCACTCGGTCGTCGTGCCGGTCAGCGGCGAGAAATCAAGCAGCACCGCGCCGGGCGCAAGCGACGGACCGGCCAGCTGATAGGCCTCGCGCACGTCGGCATAGGGCATCGTCATGATGACGACCTGGCGGCCAGCCGCAGCATCGGACGGATGATTCACGCCCTTGTCGATGGCTGAACGACGCTGGGCATCGATCTTGCTGGCAGGGCTGGCATCATACCCTGTGATGACAAACTGCTGTTTCGGATTGGCCTTCTGCGCGCGCTTCAGCGCCAGGCCAATCGACTGCCCCAGCCTGCCCAGACCCAGAATCCCCACCTGTACGGTTGCCATAGAGCTTCATTTCCCTTCACATAGGCGCTAATTCGTATCGTCAGCGCGTCTCAGGCGTTGTAATGAGTGAAACAATGGATGCTGCCCCCACTGCTCCAGCGGGTCAGCATGGTGCGCCACCAGCCACACGGTGTCCGCGCTGCTGCCTGCTTTGGACAGCAGCTCTGCCCCCCACGCGGGATGATGCGCGACCACCGCAAAGCCGCGCGTCAGCAGGGCACGCGGGTTCGCACCCGCCAGCCGCCGATACAGGCGCGGCAGTGCCCGGCGCACCAGCACCGGCAGCGACCGCTGCCACAGGCGCATCGGGTAAAGCGACTTGCCGCAGTCGTGCAGTAACGCGGCAGCGGCCAGCGCCGGCGGCAACGCCTGCCCGTCAGACTGGATGCTGCGCAGCACGCTGATGCTGTGAATCTGTTCGCTGCGCGTCATCGCGCGGAACAGCGCCAGCTCGGCAGGGGACAGGTGCTGTTCCGCCAGCGCCAGGTTCAGCGGACGCGCCTGCGCAAACAGCGCGCGCGTCCCTTGTCTCAGGCGGTACATCGGGCCGGTTGCCTTTACAGCCCCAGCAGGAAGCGCGAAATCGCCGCGGCGGGCTCGCCAATCAGCAGCGAGAACAGGTTGGGAATCCCGGGCAGGCGCACGAAGCTGAGCAGCAGCAGCGCGAAAAAGGCATACTGTGTGTACTGCTTATACTGGTCCCATTTCTGCGCCAGGTCGGGCGGCAGCAGCGACAGCACGATGTGCCAGCCGTCGATCGGATAGAGCGGCAGCAGGTTAAACAGGAAGAGCAGCACATTGAGCTGCACCGCCATCAGTAGGATTTCTGTCAGCAGCGACGGCAGCGAGAATACCGTGTTCAGGCCGATGATCTGGATGAAGATACCGAAAACAGCAGCCAGCAGCAGATTGGACAGTGGGCCGGCAGCCACAGCGGCCAGCCAGCGGTAGCGGCGATTTTCCAGCGGCATGCGATACGGGCTGATGGGCGCGCTGCCCAGAATACCGAATCCCAGCAGGGCGAACATCAGCCAGCCCACCCAGTTGATGTGGACAAAGGGATTCAGCGTCAGGCGGCCTTCACGCGCCGGGTTGGGATCGCCCATGCGCCAGCCAACATAATTATGGGCATACTCATGCAATGTCATGCCCACCAGCAGTACGATCATGCTGGCGATGATTTCTTCGAGACTGCGATTCAGAAACAAGAGAGCTCTCCAATACACGTTCGATCACAGAGTTTCGAGATTATATCAGCGGGGCTGAAAAATCGGTTAGAATCCCCCACAATAGAGGGTGATAGCAACCCAAAGGAAGACCCGGACCCATGCCAGCGGCGCCACGAACAGTGAATACAGGCGATGAAGTGGAAATGCGTAAAGCGCATCCCTGTGGCAGCACACGCTGGAAAGTATTTCGCACAGGTGCAGATATCGGGCTGCAATGCCTGGGCTGTGGCAAACGCATGCTGATGCCGCGTGGCGAGTTCAACAAGCATGCCCGGCAGATTACCCCGATTTCAGAAACAGAGAGAGGCACTTCTTAACATGAGAAAAAAGATTCAGTTCCTGATGTCGGACACGGGCGGCGGCCACCGCGCCGCTGCGGAGGCGATTCGTCAGGCGCTGGAGGAGCGGTACGACGCGGATGTCTCGCTGATCGATGTCTTCAAAGACTATTCGCCGTTCCCCTGGAAATATATGCCTGAGTTTTATCCATGGCTGGTGAAACACAGCAAGTCGAGCTGGGGCGCCGGGTACAAGCTGCTGGACAGCCCGCGCACCGCCAAGACCGCCGCACGCGGCCTGTACATGACGATGGAGACGCGCCTCAAGCAGATGTTTGAGGAAAACCCGGCGGATTGCTATGTGAGTGTGCACTCGGTCATCACGCGCCCGTCGCTGAGCGCGCTTCAGTCGCTGCCGCAGCGCCCGCCGTTCGTGGTGGTGGTGACCGACCTGGTCACCACGCCGATGTTCTGGTACGACCGGCGCGCAGATCGCACGCTGGTGCCCACCCAGATCGCGCTCGATCGCGGGATGGAGGCGCAGCTTGAAAAGAGCCAGATGCGCGTCGTCGGCCTGCCAGTGCATCCAAACTTCATCAAGGCCATCCCCGAAAAGACCGAGGCGCGCCAGTCGCTCGGCTGGGATGAAGCACTGCCCACGCTGACCATCGTCGGCGGCGGCGACGGCATGGGCCCGATTTTCAAGACAGCGCGCGCGCTGAATGACCTGAAGATGAAATGCCAGATTGCCGTCATCGCCGGGCGCAACAAGGCGCTCAAGGAACAGCTTGAGCATGCCCAGTGGAACCAGCCCACGCACATCTACGGCTTCGTGAAAGACATGCCGCGCCTGATGGCCGCGTCTGACATCCTCGTCACCAAAGCGGGCCCCGGCACCATCTGCGAGGCCTGTATCGTTGGCCTGCCGATGATCATCTACGATTACATCCCCGGCCAGGAAGACGGCAATGTGGAATTCGTGGTACACAACAAGGCTGGCGCCTACTGCCCCACTCCTGTCCAGGTCGCGGATACCGCAGCGGACTGGCTGGCCGACAGCGGCAAACGCCTGCGCGAGCTGGCCCGCGCTGCCCGGCGCATCGCCATGCCCAACGCGGTATGGGATATCGCCGATGAAATCTGGGCGCAGGCACAGCAGCCGCTGGTGGTCAACGAAAAGCGCAATCTCATCAAAGAGTTCCAGACAGAAATCGAGGAATTCGCGCGCGACTACTACGACGCGCTGCGCCCCAGCATGCGCCGCCTTCAGGTGCGCAGCCGCAGGCTGACCGGCCGTTCGCGCGCACGGGCGCGTGCCAGAGGCAGAAAGTAGCGTTTCTGATTTTCGCGCTATACTTTCTTCATAGCATCTTTAACAGGAGCGTTATTCAATATGCGCAAGCTTACCAAGAGCCTGCTGCTGGCGTCTGCCCTTCTGGGCGTGACCGGCAGCCTGATGGCACAGGACAGCGGACTGCAACCCGCTGACATCCTCAACGACGAAGGCGGACTTGCTGCCATCGTCGGTGAGATGGCCTATTCCAACCCCAATCTGGTCGACGCGGTCGGTTCGCCTATTCTGCTGCTGGAAGACCAGGGCGGTTTCGTCACCCGTGACCGTGGCTTCGTCTTCCCGCTGTCCTCGCAGGTGCTGGGCCGCTTCACCAGCGACTTCGCCACTTCGCCCGTCGAATATGTGGTCACGCTGCCGCAGGAGCCGCAGGGCACCGTGCATGACGTGGACAACGACGGCGAAGACGATGCCGGCGTGCAGATTTACCAGGTCGCCTTCTGGGACAACATCTTCGGTGACCCCTACCTGGAGCAGCGTGACCTGGGTGGCGGCGGCTGGTCGTCGTCCTACTCCACCGCCCGCCCCAGCCCGGATGCCCGCAATGCCGACGAGCTGATCGGCGGCCGCATGATCATCTATTCCCCGGATGACCAGCAGGGCTTCCCGTCCGGCTTTGGCGAGGACGGCCTGCTGTTCACGGAAGACGACCCGGCTGTGCTGGTGCCGGCTGGCTGGACGCTGGTGGACATGGACAGCGAGCCGTTCACCTTCGACCGTTCGCGCACCGCATCCGCCGACCTGCTGGAGCCACCCACAGCGGCGCTGGATGATTTCTCCGGCGATAACTACGTGGATGCCTTCACCGGCCTGGTGGACCTGGCGCGCAACGAATACGCCTTCACCGAATTCAAAGATGTCGACTGGGATGCCATCGTCGAGGAATTCCTGCCGCTGTTTGAAGCTGCTGAAGAAGCCGGCGACGCCGATGCCTTCGCCTATGCGATGGAACAGGTCGCGCTGGCGATTCCTGACGGCCACGTCGCGATTTTCCCTGGCAGTCAGCAGGGTGCAGTTGAATTCCAGGAAGGCACGGCTGGCGGCGTTGGCGCAGCCATTCGCGACACCGATGACGGCACGATCCGCGTCTATTTCCTGACGCCCGGCGGCCCCGCTGAAGAAGCAGGCATCGAGATTGGCGCCGAGATCATCGAGATCAACGGCCTGCCGGCCACCGAAGCCGTCGATGCAGCGCGGACCTTCCAGAATTTCAGCTCGCCGGAAAATGCCCGTTACCAGGCGCTGCGCTATGTCTTCCGCGCGCCGCTCGATTCCGAGTTTGAAATCACCTATCAGAACCCGGATGGCGAGCCCGAAACCGTCACCCTGACGACCGTGGGCGAACGCGACAGCTTTGGGATTTCGTCGGTCTTCCGTGGTGTGACCGGCCTGGAACAGCCGATTGAGTTCAGCATCCTGCCCAGCGGCTACGGCTACGTGAAGATTTACGACTTCAGCGCCAAGCCGAATTACCTCGTGCTGGTCTGGGAGCAGATCCTGCGCACGATGAACAACAACGGCATCCCCGGCCTGGTCATCGACCTGCGCCAGAATCCCGGCGGCTTCGGCTATTTCGCCGCGCTGCTGTCTGGCTACCTGTATGAAGAAGAAGTCATCGGCGGCTACGATGCCGAGTATAACGAAGAAGTGGGCGCGTTCTTCACCCAGACCGATTACCCCACCCGCCTGATTCCGCCGGACGCCAATTCCGGCCTGATCTACTCCGGCGCGGTGACGGTACTGGTCGGCCCCGGCTGCTTCAGCACGTGCGAATACATGGCCTACTATGCCACGCTGGGCGACCGCGCCCCGGCAGTGGGTTACTACGGGTCGGCCGGCCTGGGCGGCGGCTACTATGACATCGCCCTGCCCGATGGCCAGTCGTTCGCGCTGCCCACCAGCCGCCCTGTGGACGAGAATGACAATATCATCATCGAAGGCACGGGCGTGCTGCCCGACATCCGCGTGCCCGTCACGGTGGAAGGCCTGGTGAACGACGCCGCTGGCGGCGACACCGTGCTGGATGCCGCGGTGGCCTACCTGGACGAAGTCAATGGCTTCGGCCCGGTGGAACAGGTGACGACCGACGGCGGCGAAATCGCCGTGGGTGATGTCGTTGAAGGTGAAGTCGCTGTTGCCGAACGCGTGCAGTACGCGCTGACCGCCGACGCTGATGCCGTGCTGAATATCGCGCTGGGCGATGCCGATGGCGCGCTGGATACCTACCTGCGCGTGTACGATGCCGAGACGGGCGACCTGATTGCCGAGAGCGACGACATCGAGCTGGGAGTCAACATCAACTCGCTGGTCGAAGGCCTGGAAGTGGCTGAAGGCCAAACCATCGTCATCGAAGTCGGCACGTACGACGACGGCTCGGCAGGCGCCTATACGCTGGAAGTCAGCGCCGCCGAATAAGGCAGAAACATCCATTGATTCACGGGCGGCCAGCCGGGGAAGTGTCCCTGACTGGCCGCTTTTTTGTCCCCCTGATTTGTGCAGACCATGCCAGACTTGCGCTTTTTAGCAGGCTACACTGTACAATCTTCAGAAGTTCTACCGATGCACATTTGAGGAGCATTGCATGAAAGCTGTCATCCTGGCCGCAGGACAGGGCACCCGTCTGAGGCCCGTCACGCTCACCATGCCCAAGCCGCTGGTTCCAGTGGCCAACAAGCCCCTGATTGCCTATGCGATCGATGTGCTGAAGAATGCCGGCCTGACCGAAATCGGCATCGTGGTGAACGACCTCGACTCGCCGATTGTGACCACCCTGGGCGACGGTGCCGCACTGGGCGTGCACCTGGACTATATCGTGCAGACCGAGCAGAAAGGCCTGGCCCATGCCGTCAACCTGACGCGCCCGTTTGTGGGCGACGAGCCGTTCTGCGTGCTGCTGGGCGATAACATCTTCCAAGACAAGATGGAACCGCTGCTGCGCGGATTCCCCGATTCGACTGACGAACTGGCCATCGCCCTGATCGAAGTGCCCGACCCGAAACGCTTTGGCATCGCCGAACTCATCGACGGCAAGATCGTGCGCGTGGTCGAGAAGCCGCAGAATCCGCCGTCCAACCTGGCGATTTCGGGCGCTTATCTCTTCCGCAAATCGATTTTTGATGCCATCAGCGTGATCAAGCCGTCGCACCGCAACGAGCTGGAAATCACCGACGCCATCCAGGAAGTCATCAATTCTGGCCGCCCGGTGCAGGGCTATCAGCTAAAAGGCTGGTGGATTGATGCGGGCAAGCCGGACGCGATCATTCAGGCCAGCCAGCTGGTGCTGGGCGACCTGCCCTATTCCGCAGCACCAGACCACCCGGACACCGTGCAGCAGGGCAGCAATGTCTCGCCGCGCGTAATCGTGGGCGAAAACAGCCGCATCATCAACAGCGTGGTGCGCGGGCCGGTCATCATTGGCGCCAACGTGGAAATCCGCAACAGCTATGTCGGGCCGTACACCTCGATTGGCGACAACGCCCGGCTGGAAAACTGCGAAATCGAAGCCAGCGTCATCATGCAGAACTGCTCGATCACCAGCATCACCGGCCGCATCGACAGCAGCCTGATTGCCGACAACAGCCAACTCACCAGCTCGGCCCATATGCCGGCGACGCACCGTTTCATCCTGGCAGAAAACAGCTTCGTTCAGCTTTAACCCAAAGGGAGCCCGATCATGTCTGCCAAAACCGATTTGCTGAAAAGCCGGCTCGAAAACTCGCGCGCTTTTGTCAACCGCGTGCTGGATCAGGTGGGAGATCGCTGGGAAACGCAGGTGTACGAAGACGGCCCCGGCTGGAACGTGCGCCAGATCCTGGTGCATGTCGCCGATTCTGAAACCGGGCTGATGCGCACAGCGAAGGCGATCGTCGCGGGCGAGAACCCGGTGCCGCCCGATTTCGATATCGACCGCTACAATGCGCGCAAAACTGAAAAGACCGCCGACACGACTGTGGAGCAGGCGCGCGCTAGCATGGCCGAGTCGCACGCCGCGCTGCTGCAATGGATCGACACCCTCAACGATGAAGACCTGGAAAAAGAAGGGCGCCACCCCACCCTGCTCATTTTCTCGGTGGAGAAATTTATCAAGATCATGTCGGCGCATCAGCGCGACCATCTGACAGATGTGGCACGCAAGCTGAACATCACGGCCTGAGGTATCTTCCCCGTATAGCAATCGCAGGACGTGCGTGACCGTATGAATATCTGTGTCTACTGTTCGGCCAGCACCACGCTGGCCCCGGAATTTCTGGCGATGGCCCGCGAGCTGGGCACCGCGATCGCCCAGGGCGGCCACACGCTGGTGTATGGCGGAGCCAGCGTCGGCTCGATGGGCGAAGTGGCGCGGGCGGCAAAAGACGCCGGCGGCTTCGTGATCGGCATTATCCCCAAGGCCCTGCTCGACCGCGAGCTGGCCTATCATGCCTGCGATGAGCTGGTCGTGACCGAAAATATGCGCGACCGCAAAGCCCATCTCGACCACCGTTCAGACGCGTTTATCGCGCTGCCCGGCGGCATCGGCACGCTGGAAGAAGTCTTTGAAATCATGACGCAGCGCCAGCTCGGCCTGACGACGAAGCCTCTCGTGATGGTCAATCAGAACAGCTTCTACAGCCCCCTGCGTGCGCTGCTGCTGGAGATGGAAGCGGCCACCCTGCTGCGCACGCCGCTGGAAAAGATCACCCACTTTGCCCATGACATTCCCGGCACGATGGCATATATACAAGAGAACACCTGACGCCTGTTATATTCCACAACCGAGGATACATCCCCAACATGCTGCGTTCGCTGGCCGAAAAGCTCGTCACTCCCGACGCGTCCGAAGAAGAAGCAGCCGCTTTTCAGCTGCGCCGCAATCTGCCTCTCGACAAGCTGGAAGCCGCTATCGTGGGCGACGAGCTGGTGTGGATCGACTGCACCGAGCCCGATGATGACGAACTGCGCTGGCTGGAGCGCGTGCTTAATCTGCATCCGGCCGTGGTGAACGACCTGCGTCGTGATGACCGGCGCCCCGCGCTGCTGGTGTTCCCCGAATATATCTTCGTCTCGCTGTTCCAGGCGCGCATGAACAAGGCCATTGTCGAAGGCAGCGAGATTCACTGCCTGATCGGCCGGACGGTATTTGTGACCGTGCGCTCGACCGGCGCCAATTCGATTGATGCCGCCTACGAGCGCGCCGCCCAGAATGGCGACTACTGGCGTCGTGGCGTGAATTATTTCCTGTATATCACGCTGCAATTTGTCGTCGACTCGTATTATCCATTCGTGGACCGCATCAGCAATCAGCTGAACCGGATGGAAGAACAGGCGATGACGGACGGCTCCAAGTCACTCAAGCAGTCGGTGTACCGCGTGAAGCAGCAGTTGATCGCGCTGCGCCAGATGGTCAGCCCCCAGCGCGAGGTTATCTCAAACGTGATTGGCGAGGAACGCCTGTCGCGCAATGCCGAGGACCGCGAGCTGTTTCGCCATTTATACGAGCGTCAGCTGCGCGTGTATGACGTGATTGATGCCCAGCGCGACCTGGCCGGCAATGTGCTGGACCTGGTGCAAAGCCAGGAAAACGCCAACCTCAGCCTGGCGGTCAATCGGCTGACCGTGCTCTCGATGATCTTTCTGCCGCTGACCTTCCTGATCGGGCTGTTTGGCCTGAACTTCGTCACCACGCAGCCGGAATTCACCATCCCGCTGCGCGGCGAAATTGTGTTCCTGCTGCTGGTCATCATGGCCATCGCCAGCGCGACGCTGCTGATTCGCTATTTCCGCAAAAAAGGCTGGTTGTAACCATCAAAACAGGCTCATCTGCTGCGGGCCCTGGGGAGGCGGCCGCTTGATGCTTTTCGGCTTCATAAAGCCCCAGTGCGCCAGAAATTCATCAGGCGGGCCGTCCCAGCCGTAGGTATTCAGGTTGACCTGCTCGTGCGCATCAAACTCAACGCCTTCGTGGCGCAGGCGCGCGCGCTGCAACGCCGCCGCCCGCGATTCGTTCGGCAGGCTGATGCCCCCGCGGCTGTTGATCACGCGGTGCCACGGGATGCTCGGCTCATCGATGCTGGAGATGCCATTGAGCACATCGCCCACCCAGCGCGGTGCCAGCCGGGCATACGCGCCTGCATCCATATCATCATCTATCGGCGGGATCATGCTGGCGATCTGGCCGTAGGTGGCGACTGTGCCAGACGGAATCTGCTTCACGATGGCATAGACCAGCGGGGCAAAACTGGACAGGTCAGGCGTCGCATCCATTGGGTATACTCCCCGTCACTCTTAAGTTGGGAGGATGATGTGGAAAGTTTACTGAACGAACTCAAAAATCGCTTGTACGAAGTAGCCGATTTTGAACACGCCGCGTCGGTGCTGAGCTGGGACATGGCGACCTATATGCCACAGGGCGGCGCGCCCCGCCGCGGCCGGTCGATCTCCACCATGTCGCGCCTGCGCCACGAACGCTTCACCGACAAGGCCATCGGCCATCTGCTCGACCAGCTGGAACCACTGGTCGCGGGCCTGCCCTATGACGATGACAATGCCGCGCTGGTGCGCCGCACGCGCAAAGAGTATGACAAGGCGGTCAAAGTGCCGTCGGAGCTGGTGGGCCGGGTAAGCTCGCACATCTCCGGCCTGTATGATGCCTGGACGCGCGCCCGGCCCGCCAACGACTTCGCCTCGCTGGCGCCCATGCTGGAAAAAGAACTCGACCTGTACCGCGAAGTCTCAGACTGCTTCCCCGGTTACAAGCACGTCAATGACCCGCACATCGACGGCGAGGATGCCGGTTTCACCGTCGAGACCATCCGCGCCGTGTTCAGCAAGCTGCGCTCAGAGCTGGTGCCGATTGTGCAGGCGATCGCCGAAAAGGCCGACCCGTCGGACGACGCGCCGATCCGCCAGCTGTTCCCGATCAGCGGGCAGGAGGCCTTCGGCCTGCGCGTCTCGCGCGATTATGGCTATGACTTTCAGCGCGGCCGCCAGGACCTGACGCATCATCCGTTCGCCACGCGCTTCGCCCACGGGGATGTGCGCATCACCACGCGCTACAAAGAGCAGTATCTGGGCGACGGGCTGTTTGGCACGCTGCACGAGTCCGGCCACGCCATGTATGAGCAGGGCATCGCCGCGGCGCTGGATGGCACGCCGCTGGGACACGGCACGTCAAACGGCGTGCACGAGAGCCAGTCGCGCACATGGGAAAATATCGTCGGGCGCAGCCTGCCCTTCTGGGAGCATTATTATCCGGCGCTTCAGGAGACTTTTCCCGACGCGCTGAAGGATGTGCCGCTGGAGCGCTTCTATCTGGCCATCAACGCGGTCAAGCCGTCGCTCATCCGTGTGGATGCCGACGAAGTGACCTATAACCTGCACGTGATGATCCGCTTCGACCTGGAGGCCGACCTGATGGACGGCACGCTGTCCGTGCGTGACCTGCCCGAAGTATGGCAAACGCGCTATGACAGCGACCTGGGCGTGACCGCGCCAGACGACCGCGATGGCGTGCTGCAGGATGTGCACTGGTATGACGGCATCATCGGCTATTTCCAGGGCTACACGCTGGGCAACATCATGAGCGCGCAGTTCTACAACGCCGCGCTGGCCGCCCATCCGTACCTGCCCGACCACTTCCGCCAGGGCAAATTCGACACGCTGCATACCTGGCTGAAAGAAAATATCTATCAGCACGGCGGCAAGTATACGGCTGATGAGCTGCTGGCCCGCATCACCGGCAGCAGCCTCGATACCGCGCCATGGATTCAATACATCCGCACGAAGTACGGCGCGCTGTACGGCATCTGAGAAACAAACGGGGCACGCTTACTGCGTGCCCCGTTTGTTAGTCCAGCACGGGTAACAGCCAGCCGAAATCGCGCTGCGCGATCATCCGGTAGATCAGCCTCGGCCCGTCGTTCAAAAGCACCTCCGCCTGCACCATCATTGGCAGCAGCAGCCCCTGGGCATCGTCCAGCAGAACCAGCGTCCAGGTTCCCACGATCAGGCCGGCATCCGCGAAAATTTCCCCATACGTGCGCTGGCCGTTCACAGCTTGCAGCGCCAGCCGGCTATCCAGCAGCGCGGGCAGACCTCCCACATTCGCATCCTGGTCGAAGATGAATCCCGCCAGCGTGTGCTGCATGCCAGCTTTCGTGGCAATCCCTGCAAACCCAACAAACTCAGGCACGATGGTATCTGCAGGCGCGTCATCCAGCCCCAGTGTGAGGCCCGCATTGAACACACCCGCCATGACAAGCTCAGCCTGCGGGTCGTAACTGGTGAACAGCCCGGCGGCCTGCATCAACGACAAATCAACCGGTTCCAACTCACTCATCTGAGCACGCGCAGCCGTCATACGAGCGAGATCTTCCCCAGGCGACGCGATCAGCAGGTCGGCACGCGGCTCGTCGCTTTCTATCAGGATGACTGTTTCCAGCCGCCCGATATTGCCACCAAACGGATTGCCTGGATTGCGCGCCTGTATATTCTGCGCCATACCTTCCGCGCAGCTCTCCGGGTTGCAGAAGACAAACTGCCCGCCTTCACCTTCAGCTTCAGCAAGGCCATAGGCCTGCAGCGCGGCGCGCACTGCCTCGGCGTCGAATTCCCCTTTCAGCACCTTCAGGATAGCTGGCGGCCTGCCGAAGTACATGGCCTGGGCGATATCGTCCAGACCAATGCCGATTGCCCCGCGCATATCCACTGTCTCAGCCTGATAGAGGTCACCAGCGATCGTGGAAGCGCTGGCCAGCGCGAAGATAGGGCCTTCCAGGTCGAACGGGTCCACATCCGGGTAAACAGCCCTGGCCGCATCGAAATCGAAATAAGAGGCTTCCCCGCCACCGTCTATCAGTTCGGACAGCGCCACGGGCGCCAGCAAAAACATCTCTGCCAGCCGACTTGTGACCGGTCCATCCTCCTGAGCAGAAACAGCGCCAACCAGCAGCGCGCAGACCAATCCGACAGCAGCAACGGTTTTCATCGCACAGACTCCAATGACATCAGCACATACACATGCCTGTCATTATACGCGGGGCGCGATCACGCGCTCGCCAAAACGCATCACGCGGAATGTCTCGGCCATCGGCACGCCCGCTTCTGCCCCGGCGCGGACATCCCACTGGCGGATCATCTCCTCAATTTCCGGCCCCAGCTGCGACTTGTGTTCCAGCAGCGCCCTGATCTTGCGCTCGAATACGCCGCTGATATCCACGGCGATCTGATCCTGCGCTGAAATCGTCAGATACAGCTCCCAGACGTGATGCGGCTCCAGCCCTTCGTCCAGCAGCTCCGGAAAAATCGGGCGCGTTTCGGCGCTGGGGAACACCGCATACAGCGAAGCCTCGCCCACTGCGCGATGGTCCGGGTGATTGATGTAGGCAAATTCGTCGCGCTGGAGCAGCACGCTGGTCGGGTCCATGATGACCACGCGGTCCGGGCGAATCTCGCGGATCAGCCTCGTGAGATGCTTGCGCAGCTCGATCGTCGGCTGCAAGACGCCATCCTGATAGCCGAGGAAACGCACGTCGGTCACGCCGACATGGGCGGCCGCCGCGCGCTGCTCGTTCTGCCGCTGAAGGATCAGGTCTTCGCGCTTCATGGTCGGGTCGTTGCTGCCCGCCGAGCCATCGGTCACGATGCAGTAGACAACTTCTGCGCCGGCATCGGTCCACACGGCGACACTGCCGCCCGCGCCGAATTCGATGTCATCCGGGTGTGCGACGATGACGAGAATTTTGAAGGGCCCCGTGATCGGGGCTTCCAATGGAATAGCCATAGTGACGCTTTATCCTTTACGAAGGGTCGATGATGACAAGTTCCTGTTTGACATAGACGCGCTGGCCATCGCGAATATCCTGAACGACATGCGTCCCCGGCCCCACCTGCGCGTTGGCGCCGATTTTCACGCCGGGCATGGTCATCGCGTCCACCGAGATAAAGGCATCCTGGCCGATCACGGCACCCAGCTTGTCGCGACCGGTGACGAGCCGGCTGCCTTTGACATCGCTTTTCACCAGCCCACGGTCGATGCGCAGGTTGGCCGTGGTGCAGCCTGCCGAGAAATTTACGCCCGGCATGAAGACCGAATCGAGCACGCGGCAGGCATGCATCGAGACATGTTCGCCCACATAGCTGCGCGCCACCTCGGTCGTATAGCCGACTTCGCAGCGGTCCATCACCATGCTGCCGCGCACCAGCGCGTTATTGCCCACGATGACACCCCTGCCCACGTAGGCCGGCCCGACGACTGCCGCGCCGGGGAAAATCTTTGCCCCGTCGGCGATGACCACATCCCCCACCAGCGACGCGGTCTTGGCCACAAACGCGCTCTCGGCCACGTGCTGGCCTTTGATCTGCGCCAGATAGGCGTTCATCACATCCAGCACATGCCACGGATACTTCAGCGCCGACCAGCCACCGCGATAGGGCACGGCCACATAGGGCGCGCCCGCCTTCATCAGCGCATCCATCGCGCGTTCGTAATGATCATCGCCTGGCGCATCACTGGCATACTCGGCGCGAATGGCGTCCAGCAGGCGGCCAGCATCGGCATGCACGTGCGCCACGATGTTGACCAGGTTGCTGGGCTGGTTGCCCGCGCCGGGCTTCTCGATGATGCCGGAAATCCGGTTGTCGGCATCCACGATCAGATAGCCACCGGGAAAGTATTCTTCCATCTCGTAGCCGGTCAGCAGGCTGGCCGCCGGATTGGCCTGATGCCGGCTGATAAGCAGGCGGTGCAGATCGGCATCCACCACATCGTGCACCTGCGTGATATAAACGGCCTGGCCACCCGCCTCGCCCAGCGCAGGCGCGGCGCACAGCAGCGCATCGCCCATGCCCCTGGGCACAGGCTGCACGACCACGCGCACATCCATGCCCGCAAACGACGCGGTCGCTTCCGTAATTTCAGCTTCGTTCTCCGGATTGCCGACGATGACGACGCGCCGGAAGCCCAGCGTCTGATATTCGGCCAGCTTGCCGATCAGCAGCGGCGGTGCCGAGCCATCCGGCAGGCCAAACGGCAGCAGTGATTTTTCACGGATGGGCCACATCCGCGAGGATGCTCCACCGGCAAGGATAATCAGCGTAGGAATGTGTGCGGTCATGCGTTGGCCTTTGCGGGAAGAATGTCACCTGTCCGGTCCATTATAAGAGCAACATCCGCCTGTAGCACCTGTGATTTCAACGCGGAACCAAACTGTCCATTGGATATAAATGGACATACAATCTGGGGGGTGAAAAAACTACCCTGAAGGTCAAACCTTACGATCATTACGCTTAGTGACAAAGAGGCAATCACAGATGACTTCGACGAACGGACACCAGAACGGCAATGGCACAGGCGCTGAAACCGGCACCTGGCGCGTGAAGGCGGGCCTGGCGCAAATGCTGAAGGGCGGCGTCATTATGGACGTCGTCACCCCTGAGCAGGCGAAAATCGCGGAAGACGCGGGCGCCAGCGCGGTCATGGCCCTGGAGCGCATCCCGGCCGACATCCGCGCACACGGCGGCGTGGCCCGCATGAGCGACCCGGACATGATCGAAGGCATCAAGGAAGCGGTCAGCATCCCGGTCATGGCCAAATGCCGCATCGGCCATTTCGTCGAAGCGCGCATTTTGCAGTCGCTGGGCATCGACTATATCGATGAGAGCGAAGTGCTCACCCCCGCCGACGAAGAAAACCATGTCAACAAGCACAAGTTCACCGTGCCGTTCGTGTGCGGTGCGCGCAACCTGGGCGAAGCCCTGCGCCGCGTGAACGAAGGCGCGGCCATGATCCGCACCAAGGGCGAGGCCGGCACCGGCGACGTGGTCGAGGCCGTGCGCCATGCCCGCATGATGATGAGCGAAATCCGCCGCATCCAGAACATGGACGAGGACGAGCTGTTCACGTTCGCCAAGAATATTCAGGCGCCCTATGACCTGGTGGTGGAGACCGCCCGCCTGGGCCGCCTGCCCGTGGTCAACTTTGCCGCTGGTGGCGTGGCCACCCCGGCCGACGCCGCACTGATGATGGAGCTGGGCATGGACGGCGTGTTCGTCGGCTCCGGCATCTTCAAGAGTGGCGACCCGGCCAAGCGCGCCCGCGCTATCGTGGAAGCCACCACCCACTTCAAGGACGCCGACGTGCTGGTGCGCGTCAGCCGCAACCTGGGTGAAGCGATGGTGGGCATCAATGTCAGCAGCCTGGCCGAAGCGGACAAGATCGCCAAGCGCGGCTGGTAGTCTGCCAGTTTCATAACTGAACATGCAGCGGGTGATGCCTGAGCCGGATCACCCGCTTTGTATTTCCGGTGCATAACACCCAGAACCGTCTTTAACGCATGGTCCAAGCTTTCGTGAGACCGGGCATCGTGGCTACATTCCCGCGCTGACCACCTGTATCATCGGCACTATCAGGCGCGCCCATCTGCACAGATGCGGCGCGCTTTTTTTCTGATGTCACCCGTCAGGCCTCCCACCGAGCTTTACAAGCCAGCCCGAACGCCTGCGTGTGTGCCGGCCGCGCCTTTCGTGAAAACTTAACAGCTCACAATGAAGGGTATTTTATGAACGAATAATACTGCCTTAAATTGCAGCGAGTCATTGTTTAATGGCGGCGAAGTACTCTCACACCAGTTGTTCGCTCAGATGAACTGGACCGCCCGATGGCACTGCTCGACATTTCCGACCTTCAGGTGGTATACCCCAACGGCCATGTGGCCCTGAAACATATCAGCCTGCAGGCTAAAGCTGGCGAGATTGTGGCCATCATCGGCCGCAGCGGCGCCGGCAAATCGACCCTGCTGCGCTGCATCAACGGCATGCAGCCTGCTACCCGCGGTCGCATTGTGCTGGATGGCGACGAAATCTCCGCTATGAATGAACGTGCTCTGCGCCAGGCCCGCAGCTCTATAGGCTTTGTGTGGCAGGAATTCAATCTGGTCGAGCGCCTGCCCGTGATGACCAATGTACTCACCGGTCGGCTGGGCCACAACAACCCCTTTGCCAGCTTCTTCGGCTATTTCAACGCCGAGCACCGCGAGATCGCGCTGAAAAGCCTCTCCCGCGTGAACATGATGCACCGTGCCAGTAACCGCGCCGACAAGCTGTCGGGCGGCGAAAAACAGCGCGTGTCCATCGCCCGCGCCATCGCGCAGGAGCCCAAAATCCTGCTGGCCGACGAGCCAGTCGCCAGCCTCGATCCTGAGCTGTCGATGCAGGTGCTGGGCGACCTGGCCCGTGTGGCGCGTGAAGTCGGCGTGCTCACGCTGATTAACATTCATCAGGTTGAATTTGCCGTGCAATTCTGTGACCGCATCATCGGTATCGCTCAGGGCGAAGTCGAGTACGATGGCGCACCCGATGGCCTGACGGGTCCGGTGCTGGACCGTATCTACCGCTTTGACAAGCAGGGTTCGCCCGACATCAATCTCACGCCCGCCCACGCTGTAGCCTGAGGAAGGCCTGAACATGGAACGTATCGAGAAGTCACATCAGGTGAGTTCGTTCCCCACGCCTGACAGCGTGCGTGCCGATCTGCTGCGCCCGCTGCCGCGCCTGACTGCCCGCAGCCTGATCATCCTGGCGATTGCTGGTGCTATCCTGCTGTGGAGCCTGAGCGGCGTCGGACCGGGCCCGTCCAACCGTGTTACCAGCATATTTGACCCATTCATCGCAATGGGTAACCTGATCGGCCGGATGCTGCCGCCCGAATTTGAGGTCGTGCGTGAGCAGGCCGTCGATATTAACTTCCTCGGGCTGCAAATCGCTGACTTCACGATCACGCGCAGCGAAGTCAATGTGTTTGGCTCCACCTGGGAAATCGGCTGGCTGCCCATTGTCAGCTCTATCTTCGAGACGATCCAGATGGCACTGATCGGAACGCTGGGTGCTGTGTTCATCGCGCTGTTCCTGTCCATTCTGGCCGCGAAAAATACCGCGCCACATCCCGTCATCTACACCGTAACGCGCCTGTTCCTGAACTTTATGCGCTCGATCCCGGAGCTAGTGTGGGCGCTGCTGTTTGTGGCGGCTGTGGGACTGGGCCCGTTCACGGGCGTGCTGGCGCTGGTATTTGGCTCCATCGGCTCGCTGACGCGCATCTTCGCTGAGGCGATTGAGCAGATCAATCCGGAGCAGGTTAACGCGGTGCGGGCCACCGGCGCCAATCCCATGCACACCTTCATTTATGCCATCATCCCGCAGGCACTACCGCTCTTCATCACCTATTCCATCGTCTACTTCGAGGCCAACGTGCGCCATGCCACGATCCTCGGCTATGTGGGCGCGGGTGGCGTCGGTTTCCTGCTTTTCAAGTACACGGGCACCAGCGACTATGCCAAAGTGCTGGGTACAGCAATTGCCCTGGTTGTGGCCGTCACGATCATCGATCGTTTCAGCAGCTGGCTGCGCGGCCGCCTGATTTAGGGGCATGCGCGCCGTTTTATCAAGGTTGGGGACAAAGAGGAGAGCAGCACAATATGAAGAAGTTCGCGTTCATCGTTCTCGCAATGCTGGTCACGGTCGCATTTAGTTTCTCGCTGGTGGCGGCCCAGGATGTCGATCGCACGGGCTGGCCGGAAACCTTCATCATCGGTGTGTATCCCGGTGACAACATTGAAGAAGCTCTGGCTGCCGTGGAACCCCTGCGCGTGTACCTGGAAGAAACGCTGGGTGTGCGCACCGTGCTCATCACCGGCACCAGCTACAACGCTGTGATTGAAGCGATGGCTGCCAACCGCGCCGACGCAATCGAAGTCGGTCCGTTCTCGTATGTGCTGGCCGCCGATGTGGCCAACGCCGAAGCGCTCGCGGTGGCCAATTATTCGGTCAATGTCGATACGCAGGTGCTGCCTGGCTACTACAGCCTGCTGTTCACCAAGAAGGGTTCCGGCATCCAGACCATCGCCGATCTGGAAGGCCGCAGCTTCTCGTTCACCGACCCCGCCTCGACCAGCGGCTACCTGGTGCCCGCTAACGACATCATGATTTCCCAGGGCTTCGAAGATCCTGCCCAGATCGAAGACTTTGCTTCGGTGAACTTTGCCGGTAACCACCCGACCTCGGTGCTCTCGGTGTGGAATGACACTGTTGAAGCCGGCGCGACGTTCGCCGCGAACCTGGCTGTGCAGGTGGAAGAAGCGGGTATCGAGCTGTGCGGTTACACCGACCTGGGCATCGACGGCCCGGCGACCGTGGAAGAATGGCCGTACAATGGCCCGATGACCCGTGAGGAAATCGACGCCATCTATGAAGCCTGCCCCGAAGGCAGCCTGGTGGTGTTCCATCAGTCGCCGCTGATCCCGGAAACCCCGTTTGCCATCAATGCCGACCTGCCTGAATCATTCAAAGATGCAGTGCGTGCCGCCATCCTCGGTGTCGCTGAGAACCAGGACCTGGTGAACGAGCTGGAGCGCTATTATGTCGACCCGACAGAAGCGTCTGGCGCTGAAAGCATCGACGCGCTGTATGACTCGCTGCGCGATATTGCAGCGAACCTGAACATCGACCTGAGCGCTCGTTAGTCCACGCGTTCCGGACACTGGCTTTACGCGGGGGTGGGCATGACCTGCCCCCGTGCTTGTTTATCTCATCACACAGGCAGATTTTTATGATGTCGCAGTCTCAATTGCTGACCACCCTGACGCACGCGCCCGCCGATGCCGTCAAGCTGTTTGCTGACGCGCTGATCCCCGAACTGGGTGATGTGCAGGTGCTTGTCAACCGCACCGGGCTGGTCATGCTGCCCTATACCGACAGCGCCTACGGCACCCGCTTTCATCTGGGCGAAGTGCTGGTCAGCGAATCCCGCGTGCGCATTGGCCAGGGTGCGGAAGGCTATGCCGTCTGCCTGGGGCGCGACCTGGAACAGTCACTGGCCATCGCGCTGATCGACGCGGCTGTCCAGGCGGGCATCGCGACTGAGCGCATCACCACCTTTATCGATGCGCAGGCCGCCGCCCAGCGGGCTGCTGACGAGCTGCTACTGCGCCAGGTAGAAGCGACCCGTGTGGAGCTTGAGACATTCTGACCTACCCGATGCCGCACTACTTAGTGACACCTTTATATTTGCCTCGATCAAAGAAACTTAGCGAAAGAGCGCAGTTCGTTACGCATGGAAAAATCATCATGACTCACCCGTTGTATACCGAGACTGAGGCGCGTGTCCGCGAAAGCTTTCTGGTACTCATGCATGCGCTCAGCTTTCCTGGGCGCCCGCAGAACCTTCCGGCAGCGCAGGCTGACGATGCCTTCCTGCTGATGGCTGAGGCGCTTCTCGACCTGGAAACGACCTGTTTCACGGCCGATATGGCGCTTGACGGGCTGCTGGCACAGACCGGCGCACGGCGTGCGGATCTGGCCAGCGCGGACTATGCCTTTTTCCCTGTCCTGACCGACGAGCATGCGGCCAGCCTGGCGCTGGCAAAGACCGGGACGCTGCTGCTGCCGGATACCAGCGCGACGTTGTTCATCGGCTGTCAGTTTGGCGGTTCGCAGGCATCGCGCTGGACCGGTCCTGGTATCGACAATGAAATCACGGTGCGGCTGTCCGGCCTGCCGGATGTCTTCTGGCGACAGCGCGAGAAGGCAGTTTCGTATCCGCTGGGCTGGGATGTGTTTCTGGTGGATGGCCAGCAGGTCATTGGCCTGCCGCGCAGCACCCGCGTCGAACCGGCAGCGGGCTAGGAGAGCACGATGTATATAGCAGCCAAAGGTGGCGAGGAAGCCATTCAGCAGTCCGAGCACCTGTATCATCTGCTCAATGGCGAGCTGACCATAGATACGGTGCGCATGATCGAGAAATCAATGCCCTATCTGGTTGATCGGGTGATGGGCGAGGGTTCGCTGTATTCTCCAGAGTTGGCAGCACTGGCGATTGCCCAGACGGGCGGTGACCTGTACGAAGCCGTGCTGCTGCTGCGTGCCTACCGCGCAACCCAGCCGCGCCTGGCCTATGCCCAGCCGATTGAGCCGGGAGAAGTGCTGACGGTGCGGCGCATCTCGGCCGCCTTCAAGGATATTCCCGGTGGGCAGGTGCTGGGCCCTTCCCTGGACTACAGCCACCGCCTGCTGAAGCTGGATGTGCTGGACGGCACGCGTGAGCCTCAGGAAGCATTTCAGCCGGCTGAACAGCCCGCACCGCCGGCCTATCCGCCTGTGGCTGGCTGGCTGCGCGAACAAGGGCTGCTGGCCGAGGCCAAAGCAGATGCCACGCAGGCCGCCGATATCCCCGACGTCACGACCGAGAACGTGCTGTTTCCCGCGCCGCGCCCGCACCGCCTGCAGGCGATGGCACGCGCTGATACAGGGGGCGTGCTCTCGCTGGGTTACAGCATCATGCGCGGATATGGCCTGATCCACCCAACCGTGAATGAGCTGCGCCTCGGCCATGCCGAAGTGACGCTGACACATCCGGTGACCGGCGAAAAATTCAGCGCCGGGCGCGTGCGTGTCAGCCAGTGCGAGGTGGTCAGCCCCGGTGGCGATGAAAAGGGCTATGCGATTGGCTTTGCCGCGACGCTGGGCTGGAATGAGGTCAAGCTGATTGCTGCCTCCACGCTGGACCTGGACATGGCCTCGCAGGATGGCGACGGCGCGAAACATCCCGCGCACGAGGAAGAGTTTGTGATGTATCACACAGAGCCGGTCGAGTCTTCTGGCTTCTGCATCCATTTCAAGCTGCCCCATTATGTCACCTTCGCCAGCGGGCTGGACAACATCCGCAAGGTGATCCAGGCGACCTATGGCTGAGGAGGCACGAATGACCGCATTATCTTCCCTGACGGCGCCGCAGCAGCCCTACAGCTATGGCTATCTGGATGCGCACGCCAAACGCGAGCTGCGCCGCCGCATGCTGAAGGCTATCGCTGTGCCCGGCTATCAGGTGCCGTATGCCAGCCGTGAGCTGCCCATCGCGCGCGGTTGGGGTACCGGCGGCCTGCAGGTAACGCTGGCGCTGGTGGGCCCGGAAAGCATCGTCAAGGTGATCGACCAGGGCGCCGACGACAGCGTGAATGCGGCCAATCTGCGCCGTTTCATCGCGCGGATGAGCGGCGCTGCCACGACTACCGATGCTGTCGCAGCGACCCTGCTGCAAAGCCGCCATCGCATCCCGGAGGAGCGTATGCGCGAGGGGCAGGTGCTGATTCTGCAAGTGCCCGATCCGGAGCCGCTGCGCGCTGTACAGCCGGATATGAGCAAGAGCGCGCAAATGCATGCCGACGCGGACTATGGCCAGATGTGGCTGAGCCTGTACGAGCAGCTCGTGCGCTTCAAACAGTACATTCAGGGGGCGAGCTATCCGTCGCTGGTGAATGGACGCCATATCATCAGCCCCAGCCCGATTCCACGCTGGGACACACCCAAGCTGCATCTGGCCTCGCACCTGACGATCCTGAGCGCCGGACGTGAGAAGCGCATTTATGCGGTGCCCCCATATACGACCGTGGCGCCACTGGAATTCAGCGATGTGCCCTTTCAGGTGGAGGACCAGTCGGGACGTGCCTGCCGCACAACCGGCGTGCGCAACCGCTTCATGAATGAGATTCCGCAGACAGACGGCACCTCGCAATTCGAGCTGTCAGACAGCGGCTATGCCGAAAAACTGGCCAACGGCATCATGCCGGCGTCCACCTATTACGACGAAAACGGGGAGTTTTACCATGCTGGCATCCTTAAGCCCGCAGTCCGCCCGGATTAACCCGCCGCAGATTGTCACCGAGCCGCCGCTGCTGCGCGCGCATGGCATTGTCAGGCGTTATGGCCGGCGCATCGCGGTGGATGATGTGTCGCTGGATGTGTACGCGGGCGAGGTGGTCGGCATCGTGGGGGAATCCGGCTCCGGCAAAAGTACGCTGCTGCGCGTGCTTAATCTGGAGGAGACGCCTGAAGCAGGCTCGTATCGCCTGCGTGCTGCCCCTAAACTGTATGAGACTGATCTGCTGTCGCTGGGCCGCTTTGAAAAACGCACGGTGCAGATTCACCACATTGGCGTCGTCTACCAGAACCCGCACCTGGGGCTGCGGATGCGCTTCTCCAGCAGCGGTAACGTGGCAGAACGCCTGCTGATCGCCGGGGAGCGCAGCTTTGCGGCATTACGTGAAGCCGCCCGTGAATCCCTGTCCGCAAGTGAATTCCCGATCGCCCGCATGGACGATCCGCCCCGCGTGCTGTCTGGCGGGATGCAGCAGCGCGTGCAGCTGGCCAAGGCGCTGGCGCTGAAACCGGCGCTGCTGCTGCTGGATGAGCCGACGACCGGCCTTGATGTGAGTATTCAGGCGCTGGTGCTGGACACGCTCAAGCGCCTCCAGCGCGAGCGCAGGCTGGCGATTGTGCTCGTGAGCCATGACCTGGGCGTGATTCGCACGCTGGCTGACCGCGTGATGGTGATGCGTGACGGCCACGTGGTGGAAAGCGGCCTGACCGACCAGATTCTGGATGACCCGCAGCACCCCTATACGCAGCAGCTAGTACATGCCAAGCTGTGAGGATGAGGATGCCAAACGTGACGCTGCTTCGCGTACAACAATTGACCAAACAATTTCATATCCACCAGCTCGGCCGCGAGATCGGTGTGTTTCACGACCTGACCTTCGACCTGCACGAGGGCGAGTTTGTGCTGATCACCGGGCCGAATGGCGCGGGCAAGTCGTCGCTGCTGCGCTGCCTGTACCGCACCTATATCCCGACCAGCGGGCACGCCTGGTATGCCTCGGAGCACGGCGTGATCGACCTGGCCCAGGCTGCTGAGGTGGACATCGTGCATCTGCGCCGCACTGAGATCGGCTTTGTGACGCAGTTTCTGCGTTCGCGCCCGCGGGTGAGCGCGCTTGAAGTTGTGATGGAGCCGCTGCTCGAAACCGGCGTCCCGTATGCCGATGCCGAGGCGCAGGCCACCTCCCTGCTGGACGAATTTGGCTTGAAACGTGACGTGTGGCAGGCCTATCCAACCACGTTTTCAGGTGGAGAACAGCAGAAAGTCAACCTGGCCCGCACATTTATCATGCCGCGCCGCCTGCTGATGCTGGACGAACCGACCGCGTCGCTGGATGCGGGGGCGCGTGAATCGCTGGTGGGACGGCTGACGCGTCTGAAGGCTGAAGGCGTGGCGATGATCGGCGTGTTCCATCATCCGGAAGACGTCGCCCATTTGATTGACCGGGAAATTGTGCTGCGCGCTGCGGTCACGAGCGCAAATGGAGCGTTTAACCATGTGGATGCATAATCTGCGGCTGGTGCTGCCTGACCGCGTGATCGAACACGGCGCACTGGAAATCCGAGACGGCCTGATCGCCAGCGTGCTGGAAGGCGATGCACCCGTGACAGAGGCTATTGATGGCGGGGGCCTGACGGCTATTCCCGGCATCATCGACCTGCACGGAGATATGATCGAGCGCGATATCGAGCCGCGCCCGCGCGCCCGTTTTCCGGTGGATGTGGCCATGCATGAGCTGGACAAGCGCCTGGCCGCCACCGGCATCACCACCGCGTTCGCGGCTGTCGCGTTTGCCTGGAAGGCGAGCGACCTGCGCACGCAGGAAACCGCCGTGCACATCATCGAGACGCTGCATCACATGCGCCATACCCTGCTGACCGACTGCCGCATTCATGCCCGCTTCGAGGTCAATAACCCGGATACAGTGCCGGTGCTGGAACGCCTGCTGGCTGCCGGCATGGTGGAGCTGGTCTCGATTATGGACCACACGCCGGGCCAGGGACAGTACAACGACACATCGCGCTATGTGACGTTTATGAAGGAATGGCTGGGCTTCAGCGACGAAGAACTGAAGCCGATGTACGAGCGCATCGCCGCGAAGATCGAAATCATCCAGGCCGCTCCGCGTGACTGGTCGCTGGCCGAGCGCATCATCCGCACGGCGCTGACCCATGGCGTGATCGCCGCATCGCACGATGACGATACGCTGGAAAAAATAAATGCACAGTCGGTGATGGGCGTCACCGTGTCCGAATTTCCTATCAACATCGAGTCGGCGCGGGCAGCGCGCGAACACGGCATGCATGTCATCATGGGCGCGCCAAATGCGTATCGTGGCGGCAGTAATACCGGCAACCTGTCTGCGTACGACGCGGTGAAGGCGGGTGTGGTCGATATTCTGGCGACGGATTACGTGCCCGCGGCCATGCTGCATGCTGCATGGAAGCTGTGGCGCGATGGCGTGCTGCCGCTGCATGAAACGGTGCGCCTGATTACCGCGAATCCCGCCGATGCGGTAAAACTGGAAGATCGCGGTCGTTTGCAGCCCGGCCTGCTGGCGGATATCGTCTTCGTGGAAGATACGCCAGTGCCGCGTGTGCGCACGACCATGCGCGCCGGGCATGTGATTTACAGCGACACACATGGCATGCGTGTGTGGCGGCATGTGTCTGCTGTGCATGCCTTGAGGTAAAACGACCATGCAGCATGTGGCACAGTTCAGCAATCGCGGCGAGAAGTCTGGCATCGGGCAAAAGACGCTGGGCGAACAGCCCGTCTTTCACAGCGATGTCGTGGTCTATGATGCGCATTTTGGTCGCTATGTCGAAATCGGCGCGAACAGCATGATCGTCGAGACGGTGATGGGCGATTACAGCTACACCGCGGGCGACAACCAGATCATCTATGCCGACATCGGGAAATTCAGCAACATTGCCTCGCATGTGCGCATCAATCCCGGCAATCACCCGATGGAGCGCGTCACGCTGCACCACATGACTTATCGGCGCGGGCTGTATGGCTTCGGGCCGGACGACAAAGACTTCTTCCAGTGGCGGCGCGACCACAAATGTACTATTGGCCACGACACATGGCTGGGGCACAACGCCATCATTATGCCTGGCGTCTCGGTGGGCGATGGCGCAGTGGTGGGCAGCGGCGCGGTGGTGACCAAAGATGTGGCTCCCTATACCATCGTGGTCGGGGTGCCTGCCCGGCCGATGCGACCGCGTTTCCCGGAGCATGTGGCCGCTGCCCTGCTGCGCATCGCGTGGTGGGATTGGGATCACGACACGCTGGGCGCGCGCCTCGATGATATGAACGATGTCGAGTCGTTCATCCGCAAATACGGGGCCCAAAGCTGACTGGCGCACAGGGTTCAAAAGCTGTCATGGTTCAGTATATCTGTGACTGCCGGACGGTGAATCAACCTATAGTCTTTTCTCGTGTTGTCGCGAATCATTTCTAACCCGTGGTGCGGGTTTTATGACGGTAGAAATTTGGAGCAGTCACCCTGATCTTGGCATCCCGATGGCCGGCATCAATGTCAGCAGCCTAGCCGAAGCGGACAAGATCGCCAAGCGCGGCTGGTAACACACTGAAAAAGACATAAAAACAAAAGGTGCCGCTCTGAACCAGAGAGTCGCACCTTTTTTGTTTTGCTTGAATTCGTGAACGCCTGACCAAAACCCTGGTCCGTGAGGCCTGGAAACTGGCGGTTGGACAGCGGGATGCGCCGCGCTTGCATCACTCCGACCAGGGCAGTCAGTCCACCAGCGGCAACGGTCTGCGTCTGCTCGAGGAAGACCAGGTCGTCCTCAGCACGGGTGATGTCGGACGCTGCTCCAACAGGTCTGGCATTGCCCGTCAGCGCCGTGAGTCGGCTCTGGGCTATATCAGCCGCCCCGCCTTCAAACAGCTTCACTGCCCCTGACATTTTCACCGTCCGCTATCTCGGGGTTAGGTCATTCTATCGTGGACCTGGAGGGTGAAGCTGTTTCATCCATGATGGCACACAGGGGAGTAATCCCGGTCATTTCCCTGGTCAGTTCGCTTGATTTCGTATGAGTAACTGATGAACAAACCCACGTATCGACTACACTCAAACGATATTAAGATTATTATTAAATGTAATCATGTAAAATCTCTCTGGCATTGATCTTGTGATGCACGGCAGGTTGGTCGGCTTCTAGACTACTTTAGCCTGAAGTGGCGTAAAACCAACTCCGCTCACAATCCGCGCAATGCTACGGCCGCCCACACTTTCAAATGTTCGGCGTTCAGCTCTGCCTGTTGTGAGCCGCGCCTCAATAAATCCTCGTATGAACGCGTGCATCTATTCGGCATAGAACGAGCGTTCCATCCACAGTCGTCATAAAGCTCACCGTGATGGCATAACCCAAATGAAATCCTTATCGCACGAATGGTGGAATAATGCCAGTCTCGGCAGAAACAAGCATTGAGAAGCAAGTCACACGTACACATAGCCAGCAAACAGTATGGGGATGGCTGCCCATTTTGTCGCTGTCGCATGCGGTTGCGCTGGTCTTCGCTGCCATTGCATATACCGCCAGCCGGAATAACGCGGAGTGGGGAACGCCACTTTTTTGGTTCAGCCTTATCCTTATTTTTGCGCCAGCCGCGCTGCGGGTGGCATCCCCATCGATACGGCGCGAAGAGCGGCTGGGTCTGATTGTCATCACGGGCATGGCGCTGTATATGGTGAAGGTGCTGCACAGCCCCGTCAATTTCACCTTTCACGATGAATTTCTTCATTGGCGCACAGCAAGCGATATTCTGTTGAGTGGTCGCCTGTTCGTAGAAAATCCGATTCTGACCGTCAGCCCGCTGTATCCCGGACTAGAGATAATCACAACCGCTTTCTCAAACCTGAGTGGGCTGAACGTATTCGATTCCGGCATTATTTCGTTAGGCGTAGCGCGACTTGCGTTCATGTTGGCGCTTTATCTTTTCTACGAACGTGCGGGGCGCTCATCACAGCTCGGCGGTATTGCCGCGCTACTTTACATGGGCAATTCCAACTTTCTGTTTTTCGGTTCACAGTATGCCTACGAAACGCTGTCGCTTCCTCTCGCTACGAGTATCCTTATTATCGTGATCATTCGCGATCAATTCAGGCAGCACAGCTTGTTGAAACTTCTCATTCTCACGGTGCCGATCCTCGCCACCATCGCCATCACCCATCACCTCACCGCCTATGCGCTCATCGGATTATTGTCGGTCCTCATGATCACAACCCTGATTATCGAACGGCGCGTGCGCAAATGGCTGCCCATTTGCATGGTTATCGCGCTGGCAGTTGGTTTGGTCATAGCGTGGACAAACGTGACAGGCGATGCGGCGCGTGAATATTTGGGTCCGGTGTTAGCTGGTGGTGTCTCGGAGTTTATCGCGCTGATCATGGGTGATCAAAGCGGAAGACAATTGTTTCAGGGTGCGACGGGGCAGGTCTCACCCATTTGGGAACGAGTCGTAGGTGTTCTCTCCATCGTGGCTATTTTAGTCGTCCTGCCCATCGGCTTGCTGCAAGTCTGGCGTTCGCGTTTTCGCGGACGTCATCAAACTCGCGGCGTCCAGCTCACGACAGCAAACAGCGCGGAAACGTGGCCGCGTTATCGCATCAATGCGGTGGCGGTGGCGTTCGCCATCGTCGTATTCATATATCCCATTATGCTTGGCTTTCGCTTCACCTCTGCGGGCTGGGAGCTTGCCAATCGCTCATCGGAGTTTGTTTTCTGGGCGCTCGGTTACATCATCGGCATTGGGGCGTTGGCCATCGGCACCTACCGACGGTTTCGCATTCCGGCGCGTGTCTGGACGTTTGGATTCGCTGTCTGGGCCACGATCATCTTTCTCGGCGGGTCGATTGCAGGCTGGCCGCCCTGGGCGCGGATGCCTGGAACGTATCTGGTATCCGCGGATACGCGCTCGGTCGAAGCACGGGGCATCGCTGCCGCGCAATGGGCAGGTCAGCATCTCGATCCACAAGATCGGATTGCCGCTGACCGTGTGAATACCCTGCTGCTGGCAACGTATGGTCAGTTGTTCCCGGTTACGCATCAATACGATGGGATTTATCTCTCGCCGATCTTCGTCTCCGAAGAGATTGGATTCGTCGAGCGCCAGCTTATGCAACTGGTGTCGCTGCGTTATGTGTTAGTCGATGATCGGTTGACTACCGCACTGCCCAGAGTCGGCGTTTATTTTGAAGCGGGTGAGCCCAATGCCAACGAATATGTCGTCCCCCTCGCATTGTCTGCGCTGACCAAGTTCGATGGTTTTCCGCAGGTTAGCCGTCTTTTCGATGATGGGCATATCCGTTTCTACGATATCAGCGAGCTACCCTAAAAATGGTCTTTCAAAAAGCCTCCATGCAAAAATCGTCCGACCTGTTCCTGGTCATTGGGATGACAATCGCTGCCGTGGTTGTGACATTGCTCGGATGGAGTACGCCGATCCGCGCGCTGTTCATGCTGCCGTTCGTCTTCCTGTTTCCCGGTTACAGCCTCGTTTCGGCAGTATTGCCTCGTGGGGAATTGCCGCTGACAACGCGCCTGACGCTGGCACTGCCGCTCAGCCTTGCCATCACGGCGATGGGTGGTTTATTCCTTCACTACACCAACGGGGAATTAACGCCGGGTTCGTGGCTTCTGCTGCTCTCAATAGTCACAGGCGTGCTGTGCGCCGTCGCACTGCTCCGCCGCCAACCTGCGGCAACCGAGGCACCCACCCGGCCACTGCACATCAAACCCGGCCATGCGGCGATGGTGGGTGCCGCCGCGCTTATGCTCGTGAGCGCCGTCGTTATTGCCCGTGTCGGTACGATCAATCTCCCGGTCGAAGGCTTCACACAGTTATGGCTTCTTCCCGCTGCATCAGGCACAAACCCGGAAACAGTTCAGCTCGGCATTGAAAATCATGAAAACACATCCGTGCGCTATCGGCTTCAGCTTCGCAGTGGCGATATCGTTGTCGATCAATGGGACGACATTCAACTGGCATCGGGTGAAGAATGGGAAACTTTGGTTACGTTATCCAGCGGCATCCATGTACAGGGGCTGGATGCGCTGTTGTATCGGGACGATGCGCCCGCGACCGTTTACCGACGCGTCTCACTCGCCCCTGACCCGGTGAATCCCAGCCCTTAGCCAGGGGCGCTGATGATGATTTCTATTTGGTATAGCAGCATCAGCGTACCAAAGCAGCGTTAGCTCACCATTGCCCTCACCCTGTTGCAGCAGCTGGAAAGCGTGTCGAAGTTTCATCCTTCGACACGCTTTTTGTTTCTCAACCCGCGTGAACTTCTCGAACGTGATGATGCCTTCAAGGACGAACGAGACGTTCTAGTGATGCTGAAAACGCGGGCTTTTGCGCACATCAGGCATGAGATCATCACAATTCTCTGCCTGAGTTAGTCGGCAACAGATACCACTGACCAGTCCACCTTCAGGCCAGCCTCTTGGGTCAGCTGGTGATTGTCTCGCTTACAGCCACTCGACCTACGGACCAACCGTCCGCTGTACCCGTACACCCTGTGCTCAAATCGACTATAGTTTCAAAAGGGATTACACCTGCTGCCGAGCAGTCTGACATCATAGCTCAGACATTACCATCACTCACGCCTCCACGCTGGAACCAACGGCTACGACTACTCCTCAAGGTCGTTCTGCAAGAAAAGTTTACTCAGGAGTTCTATGACATTTGCACATCGAGTTCTGTCCGTATCGGGCGGAACTGCGTTTACGTTAGCACTCATGCTGCTTGCAATACCCCAGAACAGCACACGAGGACAAGGTATCTCTGTACCTGAACCTCAGGCGGGCGAAATCTATTTCGCCGCGTTTCCGCTGACCGCAGTGATAGACGGCGATTTTTCCGAATGGCAGAACGTTCCCTACGCGGACGTGAACGACGGTCCCATGCCAGCTCCGAATCAGCAGGCGGCTTCACTCCGTTTTGCCAGTATGGCAGATGCCCGGAATCTCTATTTTTCGGTCCAGGTCAACGATAACAACATCGTTGCGGGACAACATGGTGTCCAGTACTGGAACGAAGATTCCGTCGAAATCTATATCAATGCCACTGGAAACCTTGCGCAGACGACGTATGTGCCGGGCGTAGTCCAGTTGACGATCCCGGCAGTGAATATCGGGCAATCGGTTTACGAGACAATTTTTGGTGGCACCGATTGGGAATCGGTAGGTATTCAGGCCATTGTCGTGCGGACAGAGAATGGGTATGCGATTGAAGCCGCCGTCCCGTTGGTCACGTCAGTCTGGAACATCCCCGCGCAAGTCGGCACGACTGTCGGCTTTCAGGTGCAGCTCAACGGGGCAACACAGTTGGATCGAGACATCAAGCTCAGTTGGTCGGCCATAGATACCGCTGACCAGTCTTACTCCAATCCCAGCGTCTTTGGTCAGTTGGTTATTGTCTCGGCTATACCCACTCGACCTACAGATCAACCGTCCGCTGTACCCGTTCAACCCAGGCTTACATCGACTATAGTTTCAATAGGGATTACACCTGCCACCGAACAGTCTGACATCATTGTTCAGACATTGCCATCACCTATGTCGCCCACACGCGAACCAACAATTACGACGACTCCTCAAGGTCGTTTTCGGGTGGACGATTCAACGATCTATGATCCAAATGGAAACGTCTTTGTCGCCAGGGGCACAAATGTGAACGGGTATAACTGGGTATGGTCACGACCGACTGTCCCCGATGCTACCCTCATCATCGACTGCTGGCAGTTCAACCTGGTGCGCGTGAATTCGCTGCTGTTTACAGGGCAAATTGGGTATCCCCAGTTCAGCGCCAACAATGATCTGGATGCCATCATTCGCGCATTTACAGAACGGGGTGTCGTGGTCGTCCTCGAAGCGCATGATCGCATCGGCACGTACTATCAGGGCAATGATCGGCTCGCCCTGATCGCCTGGTTCACCGATTTGGCGGTGCGACACCGCGACAATCCCTATGTTTGGTTCGATATTGCCAATGAACCGGGAGGTCAGGATGATATCGACACGAACAATTGGCTGTGGATGCACCGGGAAGTCATACGCGCCGTCCGTGATGTGGCAGGCGCCGACAACATCATCCTCGTGGAAGGTGCATTTGGCGGGCAGGACGCAGGCAATCGTGACAGCAGTTTCGTCACCGAAAGCGCCATTTTGCGGCTGGGTCAGGATATTCTGACATTCAATGGGCGCACCTACGAAAACATCGTGTTCAGCATCCATCCCTATGAACGATGGAACGGAGGCGATGCCAAAATGGCGCATTACTTCGACCAGGTGCTGGCGCAAAATTTCGCCATGATCGTCGGTGAATATGCCGTGCGCACCAATGTCGATACGGTTGCCGCAACCGACTCCATGTTCAATACAACGGTGCCACGCGGGATTGGACGAATCGTCTGGCATTGGGATGGAAGCGATTACAACGACCTGACAACCGGCACATCAAGGGGCGGTGGCTGGGAAATCGACAGCTGCGTCGATCCCACCAATTTAAGTGTGCTGGGTGAACGCATCTGGCAGGACAATCATTGATCGGCACCTCCCCTACCCCCCTTCCACGCGCTCTGAGCGGGAAGGCAGTGTTCCAGCAGTAACGACAGGGCGGCATAGCTTTAACATCGGACTTCGGTAGTTTTTAGCGTAGAGCACACAATACCAAATCGATAACGCAGGGGAGTGGTTCAAGTGGATAAACAAGCGCATTTCTATGCTCCTGATGGAGCCGCAGATCAGCTTCAAGAACCCGACGTGCAGCCTGAAACCGATTCCCGTCTATCGCTTTGGAAACTCATCCAGTCGGATTTGGCGCGTTATCGCGTGACCGACAAGCAATCTTACTTTTCGATGTTCATCATTTGTCCGGGTGTCTTGCCTGGCATCCTTTATCGTGTGGGGCATTGGTTATGGACATACCAGGGACGTTTTCGGCTGGTGGCTGCCGGGCTGCAACCGTTCTACATCCTCTTGAAACGGGCCAACGAGATGTTGAACGGGATCACGATTCAGCCGCAGGCGGTAATTGGCAAGGGGTTGTATGTCGGGCATGGCGGGAGTGTTTACATTGGGGGCGATGTTGTCATAGGTGACAACTGCAATCTCTCGCATGAAGTGACGATTGGGGTTGCCGGGCGGCAGGGCAAGCGTGGAATGCCGATAATCGGCAATCGGGTTTATATCGCACCTGGAGCAAAGATTTTTGGGTCCATTACGATTGGCGATGATGTTTCTATAGGTGCGAATGCGGTCGTTACCAAGTCAGTGCCTGATCGTGCAACCGCAGTGGGTATTCCCGCCACCGTCGTCTCTTTCAAAGGCAGCTTCGATTTTGTCTCTTACGAGAACATGGAGGCAGATACAAATCGAATTGAAAGCCTGCAACTTCTGAAATCAGGGCAAACAACGTAAGGCCTTGGCAGAAATCAGTCAGATGCGACCAGCGCCTGATTCTGCAGATTTCGCCCTCAACACAATCTGGTCGTCTGGCAGGATCGCCGTGGCTTAGACAACGGCCTGCTGCTCCAGCAGTTACACATTTGTCTCAGCAGTTCATCCCGTGAAACATCTTCAAGTGCTGTGAATAGATAGAAAAAACCTGCTTTTTTCCGGATGTAGCATTTACGTTTCTCCACTACATTAACAGTTCGATACCCGATAGGTTTAGAGAAGTTTAAAGGAGTTACGAAATGACACTGACTAAACTGCGCTCACAAGAAATCCGGGCTGCCATGTTGCAAATGGCGGCGACTTCGGCAACTGAGAATAAAAATCTGACGGTCAGCCTGGTCATCCCGACGAAGAACGAGGCCAAGAATCTGCCCTATGTTCTGCCTCGTATCCCGTCGATTGTCACGGAATTGATTCTAGTGGATGCCGATTCAACCGATGGCACGGTTGAAGTCGCTCGCCGTCTTTATCCGAAGGTCCGCGTGGTCGGGCAAACCGGACGAGGGAAAGGTAATGCTCTTCGCGCTGGATTCGACGCGGCAGAAGGCGACATTATCGTCATGCTGGATGCCGATGGCTCGATGGCACCAGAAGAAATCCCCGCTTATATCGGCGCGCTGATCGCGGGCGCGGATTATGCCAAAGGATCGCGCTTCATGCATGGAGGCGGCACGGTCGATATGGAACCGCATCGGTATCTGGGCAATCTGGGGTTGACCCTGATGGTACGTGCCTTATTCGGCGGGATGTACACCGATCTTTGCTATGGCTACTGCGCATTTCGGCGGAGCGTGCTGCCCGATTTGAACCTGACTTCGGATGGATTCGAGATCGAAACCGAGATGAATGTCCGGGCGCTTATGGCGGGGATTCGCGTGGTGGAAGTCCCCAGTTTTGAAAGCGAACGCATTTATGGCACCAGCAATCTCAATGCCATCAAAGACGGATTCCGCGTCCTGAACGTCATCCTGCAGGAAAAGTTCATCAATAATACCTCCTCCAAAAAAGAGCGCATCGGGTGGACGAAGGATGAATTTACGCCCGCGATGCGTTTGTTGATTGAAGAAGCCACCAATCTGGACCATCAGCGTCCCCAGCTACCGGAACTGGTCTACATCAATGCCGTTAATTCGATTAAGGCAGCAAGTTTAGACCTGCTGAATCAGGAATCCGCACATCCAGGGGTGCGCCGTCAGCAGGAAATTTATCGGCAGTCGGGCGATAAAATGTGGCGTTTCCTCGACAGCGAAACCGGAAACAACCCGGAAATTCACTGATGATGGCTGCCCAGTTGACTGACTTCACGAGCGCGACAGTGAGCATGGCAGCGGATGCCAATGTGTTCATTGCGTTGACATTCTCGGTTGTGATGTGCGCATATACCGACCTGCGCTGGAATGACATGATTGCTGCTGTCGCGTCGCTTAAGGCGCAAACAGTCGTGCCACACGAGATTATTCTGGTCATCGACCATAATGCAGCATTGTACTATCGGACATTGGCGCATTATGCGCACGAGTCTTTATCAGGCGACCAGATTGCTGTTCGTGTTATCGAGAATGCCGAAGCACAGGGTTTGTCTGGGGCGCGTAATACCGGGCTGGCGGCGGCTCAAGCCGAAATCATTGCTTTTATCGATGAAGATGCCGCCGCCGCTTCTGATTGGCTGGCTCAGCTCGCAGTACATTACGCGGATGCCAGGGTCATGGGGGTGGGTGGAGCCATCCACCCCGTATGGCTGGGCGGGCGACCGAAATGGTTTCCCGAAGAATTTGACTGGGTGGTCGGTTGCACTTATCGCGGAATGCCCGAAACCCGCGCCACCGTGCGCAATATGATCGGCTGCAATATGTCCATGCGGCGAAACATCTGCACGGCCAACGGCGGGTTCCGGTCAGGTATTGGCCGGATTGGCACGCTGCCGGTTGGCTGTGAAGAGACGGAATACTGTATCCGCGCCCTTCAGCGCTTTCCAGATCAGTGGTTCATCTTTGAACCTGCTGCGCGCGTATATCACAACGTCCCGCAAACGCGCGGGACGTGGCGCTATTTCCGGTCACGCTGCTATGCCGAAGGCATTTCAAAAGCCCTGATCGGGCAGTTTGTTGGCGCGAAAAGCAGCTTGTCGTCGGAGAAAACCTACGTCATCAAAACGCTGCCGCGTGCTTTCCTGCGCGGCATCGCGCGCACGTTTGTACGCTTCGATCTTCACGGATTGGCACAGTCCGCGGCAGTCGTGATGGGCCTCGGCCTGACGGGCGTCGGTTATCTGAAAACGCGCGCCCGGCAGATGATTGACCGCCGTCGAAACGCCCCGCTGATCAGTACGCCAGAATTACATCAAGAAGAACGCGAAGGGGTCTGAGGAAACGTGATGGAGACTACAATCGATGCACCGCACGACGAGGCAGTGCAGGGCCCGCGCCCGGGACGAGAATCGTCGAAGGCGATGCGCGTGCTGATGGTGACACCGCGCTACTTTCCATTGATGGGCGGGGTGGAGACGCACACCTATGAAGTGGCACGTCGTTTGGCCGCGCAGGGCGTGCATACCACTGTTTTGACGACCGATCCCGGTCAGACGCTGCCGACCGAGGAAACCGTCGAAGGCGTACACATCATGCGCGTTCCTGCTTATCCCGCCAATCGAGACTTCTACGTCGCGCCCGGGATTGCCAGGCGCATCGCCCAGGGCACCTGGGACATCATTCATTGTCAGGGTTTTCACACGTTTGTCCCCCCGCTTGCGATGTGGGCAGCACAGCGCTCTCACGTGCCCTACATTCTCACCTTTCACAGCGGGGGACACTCTTCCGGCTGGCGGCATTCGATCCGTTCAGTCCAGGCGAAGCTGATGCGCCCATTGTTAGCCGGCGCAACCAGACTCGTAGGGGTGTCTCGCTTCGAGGCGAAACTATTCCAGACCCGGCTCAATTTACCGTCGGAACAGTTTGTCGTCATTCCCAACGGTTCGCATCTGCCGAAAGTCGCTGCACAACCTCGAAATAATGACGAAACGCTGATCCTGTCGGTGGGGCGCCTAGAGAAGTACAAGGGCCATCAGCGTATCATCGCCGCCTTCCCCGAAATTCTGGCGCAGCGACCCGATGCGCGCCTGCGCATTCTCGGTACCGGGCCTTATGAGCCAGAATTAAAGGCCCTGGTAAAAGAATTGGGCATTGGTGAGCGCGTGGAAATTGGCGCGATCCCACCCGGCAATCGCCAGGGCATGGCATCCGTGTTGCTGGATGCAGCGTTGGTGGTGCTGCTGAGCGAGTATGAAGCGCATCCGATTTCGGTCATGGAGGCACTTTCGATGAAGCGCCCCGTCCTCGTTGCCGATACCTCTGGCCTGAGCGAACTTGCCGAACGCGGTTTCGTGCGTGCTATTCCCCTGGAGAGTACAGCCACACAGGTTGCACAGGCGGTGCTGGAGCAACTGCGGTCGCCGCTGGTGCGAAACGATATCGAACTTCCGACGTGGGATGAATGCGCTGCACTGCTGCTTTCATTATATGAAACCGTAATCGAGGAACACCAATGCGCATCATGATGCTGACGCAGTTCTATCCGCCTTTCATCGGCGGAGAAGAACGATTTGTACGCGATCTTAGCGCACAACTGGCTGCGCGCGGGCATACCATTTCGGTGGTTACGCTTGGCGACGGCGATCTCGCGCCATTCGAGATTGATCAGGGCGTGCGCATCCACCGAATCAAAGGGACGATGCAGCGCCTGAGCGCGCTGTTCAGCGATCAATCGCGTCGGCATACGCCCCCCTTCCCCGACCCGGAATTGATGGGCGAAATGCGCCGGGTGATCGCGCAGGAAAAGCCCGACATTGTCCACGCGCACAACTGGATCGTTCACTCGTTTTTGCCACTCAAACGATGGAGCAAAGCCCGATTGGTCCTGAGCCTGCATGATTACAGCCTGGTCTGTTCCAAGAAGAAACTGATTTACTTTGACGGCGCGTGCAGCGGGCCCGGCCTGGTCAAGTGTCTTCGCTGTGGGAGCGATCATTATGGTGTCGCCAAAGGCGTACCCACCGTGATGATGAACTGGCTGATGGGCATTCCTGAACGGCAGCAGGTCGATATGTTCCTGCCTGTCAGCAATGCCGTCGCTGTGTACAACAGGGTAAGCGGCAGCCAGCTCCCTTATCAGGTGCTGACGCCGTTTGTCTCCGATGTTATCGATTCGACACACGATGTTTCACAGGCGTTCATCGATCAACTGCCGACGGAGCCATTTTTGCTCTTCGTCGGCGCGTTTGGGCGATATAAGGGGGTCGATGTCCTGTTTGAGGCGTATCGGCAGCTGCATAATCCGCCGCCGCTGGTCATTATCGGCTATAAAACATCTGAGTATCCGGTCAACCTGGACAACAAACCGGATAATGTGACGATTTTAATCGATGTGCCACATGATCAGGTTATGGCGGCATGGCGACGGAGTTTGTTCGGGTTAGTGCCATCCACCTGGTCAGAGCCATTCGGTACTGTCGCCCTCGAAGCGATGATTTGTGAGCGTGCCGTCATTGCCTCCAATGTCGGCGGTCTGATGGATATTGTCATCCATGACGAAACCGGGCTGCTCGTCCCGCCTGACGACATTGATGGGTTGAAAGCTGCCATGCAGCGCCTGATCGAAAATCCGCTCATGTGCCAACAAATGGGGCGGGCGGGCAAGGTGAAGGTTGCCGAGTATTTTGCCAGCGCGGTCATCCCACGCTACGAACGCGTGTATGAAACGCTGCTGTCGCCGGACGCCCAACAGGAGTAAATGTCCTTGTCCAAAATACTGTCTTCGCCCTTGCTACTGCACGTCGCCCGTTTACCGTTTCAGGTGAAACAGCACATCCAGTTGAACAGGACGCTCTTCCTGAACGCCAGTTCGCTGGTAGCGACAACGGCGGTTACATCGGTACTCGGTTTCGCCTATTGGTGGCTGGCGGCGCGTCTGTATCCGCCGGAGGCAGTTGGATTTGCATCGGCAGCCATCTCTGCCATGATGTTGTTGGGTGCGATGGGAATGCTCGGTTTAGGCACGGTCCTGATCGGTGAAGTATCGCGCCAGCCCAATCATGCAGGCTCGATCATCGTCATGTCCGCGCTCATTGTGGGCGGTGCTTCGTCAGCATTGGGGATTTTGTTCGCCCTCGCCGTTCCCACGCTGTCGCCGGAACTCGCACTGGTGTCCCAAGATTTGGGCAGCATCGTCGTGTTTGCGGTTGGGGTGGCTTTCACAGCAGTGACCTTCATCCTCGATCAGGCCTTTGTCGGTTTACTGCGCGGCGGTTTGCAGCTTTGGCGTAACATTATCTTCGCTGCCGCGAAACTCATCCTGCTCTATGTGATCGCCTATCACCTGTCGCAAACCACCGGGTTGTCGATTTACGCGGCATGGATGTTTGGCAATATCCTGTCGCTGGTGATTCTTGCCGCGTACATGTTGTGGCGACGCATTCGCATCGTCTACCGTCCACAGTTTGGGCTCATCCGGCGTATTGGTCGTACCGCGCTCGCGCATCATACAACCAATCTGATCCTGCAAGCGCCGAACCTGCTCCTTCCGATTGCGGTCACGACGCTGTTGTCCGCATCGGCGAATGCCAGTTTTTACGCCGCCTGGATGATCGCCAGTTTTCTATTCGTCATCCCCGGTCATTTGACGACAGTGCTGTATGCGGTCGGTTCCAAAGAACCAGCGGCGCTGATTGCCAGGACGCGCATGACCCTGCGCCTGTCGCTGGCGATTACCCTGCCGATGGCAGCGATCCTGTTTATCATGGCAAATGTGTTACTGGGCTTATTCGGCGCCCATTATGCGGAACAGGCAGATTGGTGTCTGCGCATCCTGAGCTTAGGGGTGTTTCCACTGATCGTGAAATATCATTACATTGCTTTTCTGCGCGTTTATAATCGCGTGGACAGCGCCATTGCCATTTTGCTCCTGAGCGGCATCTGTGAGATTGGGTTAAGCGCGTTCGGATTGATAACGGGCGGTTTGACCGGGCTTGCTATTGGTTGGGTGACGGCGGCTTGCCTGGAAGCGATCGTGATGTGGTTCAAGCTTTCGGAAATGATGCGCGCCAATGACATCAACATGGATCATGAGCTGGCAAATGTGCAGACTGGGGCTGTATAGGAGACCTGACGTGCCACGCCTGCTGCAAACCAGGTGCCTCATGGCAGCACGACAGGGTGCAGCGTCTCGTCTGCACCCTGTCAGGGCGCGGGCAATACAGGCAGGAGCGCGCCATTACGCCTTAACGATCATGCACCCGTGAGCAGACTTAACACGCTTGCCACGGGAGCCTCGGCCAGCGCAATGCTGTCATCCGATGCCCCGTAGTACAGGCGGATCATCCCATCGGACAGCGTAAGGCCGCAGGTAAACACCACATTAGGGAAGAAACCTCCGGTCTCATAGGCGGCCTCGGGGATGAAGATCGGCTCGCCCGTGCGTGCGATCACGTGTGCGGGATCGGCATGCGAGGCGAGAAAAGCACCGAGGCAGTAGCGATGCTGACGGTCAGCCGCATGATAAATCGACAACCAGCCGTGCTCCGTCCAAATCGGAGGCGCGCCGCCGCCCACGCGTCCAGAGTCCCATCCGGACGCGTTGCCTTCCAGCACCAGGCGATGATCGCCCCAACGGATGAGATCGGGTGAGGTCGCGGCCCAGATGCTGAATTTGCCAAATTCACCCGGCATCGGGCGGTGATAGCAGGTATACAGACCGTTGATCTTGCGCGGAAAAATCGCAACATCGCGGTTAGATGGCGGAAAGATGATGCCGAGTCGTTCGAGATGCTCAAAATCTGCCGTTTGCGCTAAACCCGTCGCAATTCCCTGTGAACTGACCGCCGTATAATTGATGAAGTAGCTGTCCTCAAGCGCCGTAATGCGCGCATCTTCCACGCCGAACGCTTCATAGACATTCGCCGCTTGCAGCCATGCATGGCTGTCGACGGTAAAGTGCACGCCATCGTTGCTGCGTGCCCGCCTGAGATGGCTGATGCTGGTCAGGTGTACTGCGCCGCTCAATAGATGCTTGACGAAACGCGCATCGGTGCAATCAAAGTCGGGATCATTGCGACGCACCCTGAACAAAGAGAGTTCACCATCTTCATTCAGGTATGGACAAAACACCCACGCGGGATCGCGTTCTGTGGGACGTTCTGCCACGCGCACGAGCAGCAGCGTTTCGCCACGATGCAAAATCGCGCCGGGATTGAACGTGCCAATGACCTCATAGCCAGGACGAGACGGCTGTACCTGTGCGGGAGTAATCAAGGGGTTAAGCGGATGGCGGCTGAACATTATGCATCTTCCACAATGCGATATTGCCTGGGTAAAAGTGAAAAATCGCTATGTCGGCTGCGAATATCGACGGGCATCGAGCGCGGATTGTACACCAGCCAGCGCCGCCGCCCACTTTTTTGATGATCCAGCCGCACACACGAAACATCAAGCGACAAGGTGAGCACGTCCGCCGGCACCTCGGTCAGGAAATCGGGGCATGAAAACAATAAGGCGCTCCAGAATACCTCACCCGCGCCGTACAGTTCTTTGCCCAACGTTGCTGTGTGTGTAAACTCTGAAGTCGCCAAATCTTCATACGGGATATACGGGCACGGCCCGCGCCGCAGCGAAGCAGGTAAAAAGGCGTCAAAAAAGGCGTAATTGTGGCAGCGCTGCAAGTTGGCGAAAGCTGCCATCAGGTGTGACGGCACTTGATCGCGGGTGGCATCCGCCCCCAATAGTTCTGACCACGCCCAGATTGTCTCGACATTCTCTTTGTAAGCGGGATAGCTCAACGACGCACACGCCTGAAACATGCCACGCGCATCATAATATGGCACGCCTGGGTCTTTCCCCCAGTAGCCCATCCGCAGCGACAAATTTACCCAATCAGGTGCCGTGTGATGACCGAGATATGCAGCCGCGGCGGCGGCAAACGAAAGCTGCTGCGGCTCATGGGTGAGCATCGCTGGCGGCAGCGTATGCATGACATCGAGGGCGGCGGCAGCTTCGGTTTCATAGGCAAGGTCGCCCGTCAACTGCGCTGCCAAAATGCACCCGGCGGCATACATGCCGCTCACACCGACATTGAGAACGCTATTTTGCGCCTGCCAGCCGTTCGCGTCGGCAAACAGGGGCAGCAAATGGTGCGAACGGTGCGCCAGTTCGCGTCCCCCTTCGAGCGCGGTCAAAAAGGTCTGCTTGAGGTCGGCATCCCCGGTTAAGTACGCCACCCACGGCAGTTTAATCAGCGCGTTCTCGTAAAAATACCACGTGTCCATAAACGTATCGGTCGGCCGATAGGGGTAGTGATTCGGCAAATAGTGGTGCGGATCGATTATTTTATAGGCGCGCACCGCATCCATCAGCCGGTCAATGAGCGTGTCCGCGCCTGTTTCGCCCACCTGCTTGCGCCAGTGAAGCAGCGGCAGCAGCACATCCAGCTGCGTCATCAGCTCAAAACCGCGTGCGTCGTCGCGCCCAACCGCCGAACTGCCTTTGACGTAGGCGCTCAAGCCTGTCTTGCCGCCTGCCGTCACCCAACACGCTTCATCGTGCAAGTCTTTCAGCGTCCCGCGTGCCATCACGTCCCATCCCGGCGCATCGGGGATGAGGCCTGGTTCGGTGTCCAGCAGCGGCGTAATTGCCTTGATCAGGCGCTGTTGTGCTTCCCACTGAGTCGGCGTGCCATCACATGTCGACTGGGTGTACCACAGGCGGAACGCGTGTGTTCCGACGGAAAAGGTGAATTTGGGGTCGGGAATCGTCGGCACTAAGCCGATGCCGTAACGGGGCGTGGGGCGGTATTCGATGACTTGGCGGATTGCCAGTTCATAAAAGCGATGCTGCGCCCATTTCACCGAGTCGGGAGGGACATAGACAATCGTCTCGGTATGTCTCTCTGCATCGTACATATATCCCGCCGGGAGATCATTCCCGCCTAACCCCTGCTGATTCGTGGTGGGCGCACGCAGAATCGTCTGCCGCCATGTGTGTGCCTGCCTGTCATTCAGGTTATCGAGCGTGCCCAGCCACACGATCATCGCCGGGTTAAAGACCAACTCGCGTTCGGTCGTCACGGCAATATCAATCCATGTGCCGCCATGAGCCGCTGAAAACTGAACGTCCCAAATAAACCCGTCACCTAACCCATGCGCACCGTCTTTATTCATGGTCCAATGAGTACTAAGAGCAAGCAGCCCATCGATGGGTATCCATACTTGTGCAGGTTGCATCATCTAAACAAATGCCTTTTTGTAATGGCTTGACAACATCTTTGACCTTCACTATAGTCAGAACGTAAGAAGAACGCAAGCGGTTACGTAAAATTATCTTTTCGAGAAACTTACGCAAATGTCCATCATCGACGAAATTGCAAAGTCAGTTGGCGTTTCTGGTGCAACCGTCTCCCGTGCCCTCAATGACCGTCCGGGTGTAGGGAGTGATCTGCGTGAACGAATTTTGGCCAAGGCACGCGAACTGAATTACACCCCTACTCTCAATGCACGCGGATTAGCGACCGCGCAGACGTTCAATATCGGCTTTTTCTTTGTACAAAAGTCGGGCGTGCCAAAGCGGGCTGATCCGTTCTACAGCGAGATTCTCGACAGCGTTCAACAGGTGATCTCACGCACCAACTATCACGTCGCCTTTGAAAGCCTGTCTCCAGATACGCTCACTCGCCCTGCCGATTTCCGCTTTATCCGCGAACGGCGTATCGATGCCATGATCCTCGCGGGTCCCAATATACCCGCCGGATTCATCACCGCGATGCTGAACAGTGAGCTGCCGGTGGTGCTGGTCGATAATCGCTTGGAGTTTTCGACTGCCAACTGTGTCAACAGTGACGACGAACTGGGTGCTTATCATGCGGCACAGCACCTGCTCCAGCTGGGGCATACGCAGATTGGTGTGATTGCGGGTCCGCCCGATTGGGCAAGTACGGCGCGGCGAGTGCGGGGGTATCAGCGGGCACTGGTGGAACATGGGCTGGCGATGCAGGTCGTCCACATGAACGAAACCACGATTGAATCCGGGCGCACAGCCTACCAGCAGATTGCAGCAGCACACCCGGAGATCAGCGCCCTGGGTGCCGTGAACGACTCGATGGCCATTGGTGCCATTCGGGAAGCCAAACTTCTTGGGAAAAGCGTCCCCGATGACCTGAGCGTTATCGGGTTTGACGATATTTCTTGGGCGGAGCTGAACGATCCTCCGCTCACAACCGTCCGCATCCCTCGCCAGCAGATGGGTAAAGAAGCTGCGCACCGCGTTTTGATGCTGCTTCAGGACCCAGACCTGCTGGCTTCGGAAATCATTGTCCCAGTGGCATTGGTGGAACGTCACTCCACCGCACACAAGGAGGTCAAAGTATAACAAAACTACAGAGCTTGGTTGACTTACATCCAAAAGATCATCTGTTTACCTTGAAAGGAATTGACCGATGAAACGCAATTTCTTTGTTTTACCCAGCGCCCTCTTGCTGGCTTCGCTGACGTTTGGTGCGGCGCTTGCACAAGACCCTGTGACCGTTCGCATTTCGACGTGGGCGGGTGTTGATGAAGCGGCTGAACTTCAGGTGTTGATCGACGAGATCAACGCCAGCCAGACCGATTATCAGATTGTCCACGAACCTATCCCCAGCGATTACTTCACACAAGTGCAAACCCAGCTCGCGGGTGGCACGGGTGCCGACCTGTATTGGCTCGACCAAAACCAGATGGCGATTGCCTCGGAAGGCGTGTTCCTTCCCCTCAGCCAGTGCGATGCAGTCACGAATGCAGCCCCGCAAACCGCTGGTGACTTGAACGACTATTACCCCGGCATCCTCGCCGTCAATCAGTTCGATGGGGACACCTATGGCTTGCCGTGGATTGCGCAGCCGGTTGTCGTGTACTACAACCGTGGACTGTTCGATGCCGCTGGTCTCGATTACCCGCAGGATGACTGGACGTGGGACGACTTCACCGAAACCGCAATGGCGCTGACATTAGACACCGACAGCGATGGCAATACCGATCAGTGGGGGTTCACGAACAATGGCTGGCCTCCCCCGACGATTTTTGTCTGGCAGGCGGGCGGCGAACTCATTTCATCGGACTTCACCACCGCACCGATTGACAGCCCCGAATTTGTGCGCGGCTTCGAATTCTACCTGAGCACCGCATACAACCCGGAAATGTCCCCCAGTCGCGATGTGATCGCTGAACAGGGCTTTGGCGAAATGTTCAAGGCTGGCAGGATTGCAATGTTCATGGGCGGCGCAGCCGATGACCTTGACCGCGTGGACGGCATGGATGTGGGCGTGATCCACGTTCCCGCCAACCCGGAAACCGGCAACAGCACCACCTTTGCCTGGAACGCCAGCACTGCGATTAACGGCAACACCGAAAATCCACAGGCAGCATGTTCGGCACTGGTTGCGATCACCGAAGCGATTCAGGGCTGGAAGATTGTTTCCCCGCGCATTTCTCAGGGAACGGTTGAACACCTCGTCTCCTCGGAACCGCGCAAGGAAGCCAGCGCCGAAGCGATTATCGCGGCGGCAGGTGATATGCGCGCCCTGCCAATCTTCGGCAACTACGCCGAATTTGACGCGGTCTTCTGGTCAGAATTCTGGGGACCCCTCATCAATGGCGAAACCGATCTCAGCGTAGCAGAACTCGCTGCTGAAGTGCGCCCAGACCTCGAAGATACCCTGCCGTAAGTTATCACCGCCGTATTTTGCCCTCACTGCACCGCTCACCCGGTGCGGATGAGGGCTTCTTTTTAACAACCACATTTACGTATCCTTCACCACGGTTCCATTAGGAGATAAGCAATGGATCTGAGCGTGCTGAACACGTACCTCCCCACGCTGATCCGTTATGTACTGGTTGCGGTGGCACTGGCAGTCATCATGTTGATTGTCTACCGCGTACAACTTCGGTTCGGTATTAACAGCGAGGCTGCCGCCGGACGCGCGTTGGTCATGCCGTGGGTCATCGGTTTCCTCATTTTCAATCTGTTCACGATTGGTGCATCGCTCTACTTAAGTTTCACTGAATACAATTTGTTTCGTGCACCAGAGTGGGTAGGCCTGCAAAATTATGCTGAATTATTCGACGTATCGGCGGCGCCGTTAGAGTCCGCCGCACAGCGCAGTTCAGATGCGCTGCCGCCGCGCCACGATGAAATTGTGCGCGTTACCATTGGCGACGGTGGGTTTGTGCTGGGCGCAAGAGAAAGTGATTTCTGGCGCTCGATGCGGCTGACCGTGGTCTATGCGGTGGTCACTGTACCCCTGGGGCTGGCAGGCGCGCTCGGCGTGGCGCTGCTGCTCAATCAAAAGGTGCGTGGGGTCGGCTTGTGGCGCGTTCTCTACTACCTGCCTGCGGTGCTGCCCGCTGTTGCAACCGCATTGCTGTGGCGGTGGATGTTTTCGTCGACGGGGATTGTGAATGCCTCGCTGTCGCCGTTTATCAACTTTTTTGGGCTGTCACAGCCCCAGTGGTTAAGTGATCCATCGCTGTCACCTGTTTTATTCATCATCATCAGCATGTGGGGCATTTTCGGCGCCAATTCGGTGATTTTGCTGGCAGGGCTGAAGGGCATCCCCCAGGAACTGTATGAAGTTGCCGATATTGATGGCGGGGGCGAGTGGGCAAAATTCCGCTATGTGACCGTGCCCATGCTCAGTCCCTCGTTGTTTTACAACCTTGTCACCTCGCTGATTGGCGCACTCCAGGCCTTTGAAGTGGCGGCGTTCATCCCCACCCCTGCCGGCGCGGGGACATTCCTCAACTGGCAAATCTATCAGGAAGCCTTCAATTTCCGTCACATGGGCATGGCATCAGCAATGGCATGGATTTTGCTGCTGATCATCATTGCGCTGACCGCGCTCGTCTTCCGCTCATCGTCGGCTTGGGTGTTTTATCAGGGCGCGAGAGAAAGATCGTAATCGATGGCTACCCTAAGTCAAACACAATCCCGCAACACGTCCGATCAACCGCCGTCGCAGCGCGCGTTCCATGTCCGCCAGGCCATCATTTACGGTCTGCTTTTGTTTGGCGCGGCGCTGGTGTTGATTCCATTCCTGTGGATGATCTCGACCTCGCTCAAAACACAGGACCAGCTGTTTGTACGCACCATCGATTTCATTCCCAACCCGATCGTACCCGGCAACTACATCGAGGTGTGGGAGCGCCTGAACTCGATTTCACCCGGCATGACGATCTGGCGGATTCTGGGCAACACGCTGTTCATCACTGTGCTGGCCATGTTTGGTGAAATTTTCAGCGCATCGCTGGTGGCGTATGGGTTTTCGCGCTTCAAATGGAAAGGACGCGATGCGTTATTCGCGCTCATGCTGGTAACCGTGATGATTCCAGGCATTGTCACGCGTGTTCCCGGCTTCCTGATTTGGCGGCAGCTTGGATTGCTGGATACCTATGACCCGCTGACGTGGCCCTCGCTGTTTGCATGGGGACCCATCTACGTTTTTCTCATGCGGCAGTTCTTCATGTCCATTCCGCGCGAGATTGAAGAAGCGGCGATCATCGATGGCGCAAACACACTGCAAATTTATGTGTACATCATGCTCCCGCTCATTCGCCCGATTATGCTGGCGATTGCGGTGCTGTCGTTCCAGGGCAACTGGAACAATTTTCAGGGACCACTGCTCTACCTGAATACGCCTGAACGATTCCCGTTGGCGTTGGCGCTGCGCTTCTTCGACCAATCCCTGAGCAGGGAAGCGCCGCAATGGCAGTACATGATGGCGCTGGCAACCATGATGGCGGCGCCCGTGCTGGCGATTTATTTCCTTGCACAAAAGCAGTTTCTCGAAGGTATCAATGTAGGTGGGGTGAAGGGCTGAACACACATGCGCATTCTACGGTGGATGGGCTTAATGCTGGCGTGCGTCCTCGTGACGGGAAGCGCCGGCGCCCAGGAGCTTGAGAACGAGGTGGTCGTCAACCTTGACCATCTGATACACCTGACCGAACCCGTCACGATTGACGGGCAAGACATGGCCATCGTGCATATCTACTCAGAATATCCTGATTATGAGTGGGTCGATGATGCCGATGAAGGCCTTAGCGCCGTCGATGACGTGGCCCGGGCGGCTGTCGTTTACCTGTGGGAATATGAGCGCACGGGCGATGCATCGCTGCTGGAATGGGCGCGGCGTTGTCTCGATTTTGTCCAGCGAATGCAGGCCGACGACGGCGAGTTTTACAACTTTGTTTTCACGCGTGAGGGGCAAATCAACGAACAGGGCATTACCAGCTACAAGAGTCTGGGGTGGTGGGCCATGCGCGGCATGTGGGCGCTGGGTGAAGGCGTGCGCGTCTTCGACACGGTCGATCCCGCTTATGCAGACCAGCTCGCCGCCGCGTATCTGCGCACCGAAAGCGCCGTCGCCGCCACGATGGGCAACTATGGCGATTACGTCTCGCTGCACGGTTTCGAGATTCCCGCATGGATTCCGTCCGCCGAACCTGCGATTGCCGGCATCGGGTTGTTGGGCATGAGCGCCTATTATCAGGCCCGCCCAAACGATGCCACCGCAACGATCATCACACAGGTGGCTGATGGCATTTCGCAGTACCGGTTGGGAACCCACAGCGAATACCCATTTGGGATGCACCCCACCAATTCCAATGCCCCTGGCTTCTGGCACAACTGGGGCGCACACATGCCGCATGCGCTGGTCATGGCGGGCATCGCGCTGGATCGGCAAGACTGGATCGACTCGGCAGCCGCCGAAGCGAACAGCTTCCTGCTGCGCCAGCTTGCTTTTGAGCCATTCCGTCATATCGGCGTGGTGCCGTACCGCCTGGAACAAATTGCGTATGGCACCAACATGCTGGTGCAAACCTATGCCGCGCTCTATCAGGCGACGGGTGACGTGCAGTATGCCGATCTCGCCGCGCTGGCGGGCAGCTGGTACACGGGCAGCAACATCGCGGATACCCCGATGTACGATCCGCAAACCGGGCGCACCTTCGATGGCATCAACGGACCGGTGGCATGGCGCGTCAACCGCAATTCCGGCGCGGAATCGACTATCGAAGGCCTGATGAGCATGAGCGCCCTTGCCCGTTTGCCGCAGACATCGCAGGTGTTTGTGAACGCGCAAACGATGGAAGAAACCCTGCCGATTATCTTGCAGGCAGAAGATGGCGAACGCGTGATTGGTACACCTGTGTACTATGCCGGGACATGGACAGGCGAAGGCTACATCAGTGCGGGGCGCTACGTCGGCATTGGCGAAGGCCAGCGGATGCGCTACGTGTTCACGCTCGATCCATCACAAGCCAATGAGTATCTTGTCTACGCGGCACATGTGCGCCAGGCCGCCAACAGCACTGCCTTTTTGATCCCACGCGCGGAAACCGTCCCGACCATCGACGGGGAAAGCGACGATTGGCAGGCCGACGCGGCGCTGCTGGAAGCGAATACGGCGCGTCAGCTTTTGCGCGGCGGCGGTGTGTGGCAGGGCGCAGAAGTGGACAGCCATGCGCTGCGCCTCACATGGGACGACCAAAACCTGTACCTCCTGGCGGACGTGCGCGACCCCGAACATGTGCAAAATGCCACCGTCAGCGGCGTGTGGCAGGGGGATGCCCTGTGGTTGTACTTCACGGCTGGCGGCGATGCCCGCTCTCTTGCCGCCAAAATGACACTCGCCCAAACGCCGCAGGGCGGACAGATATGGGATTGGCTGCGCACAGGGTTTGCCGAAGGCGCGTCATTGGCCTGGACTGAATCACCCGACGGAGCCGGCTATCGCTATGAAGCGGCGATCCCGTGGGCAGCCATTGGGGTGGACAACCCACAGGCTGGGGATCGGATTGGCTTTGAAGCCGGGCGCAGTGTCGGCGGCAGTTCATTCATGGATTTGACCGGACGCGACCCGGACGTCGCGGCGAATTTGCTGCAACTGACACTCACTGAGCCGGGAATGGACACTGCCCTGGGTGAAACCCCAGCCGCAGCGCTGGAAGTACGCATCAACCGCGAAGACGCATTCACACTGGCACAGTCCATCTCGCCAGACAGCGATTACTGGTGGCTGGATCAGGTGACCGCGCAGCCCGTGACGCTGACAGCGGGTGAACACACGATTCGCTATCAATATGCAGGCACCGAAGGCAGCAGCAATCCCGGGGTCAGCAAAATCGACGCTTTTTACCTGCAACCTGTCACCGGGCGGCGGGTCATTTTACTGCCCGATGGACGGCAGTTCACCCTGACCTATAACACGCTGACCGGCGACTCTGCATTTACAGACACCACCCCTTAGGAGCATAGACCATGCAGTTGAAATTAGTACGTCACCCACAAAGCCCGTTGATTTACCCGAATCCCCTTCATCGCTGGGAGGCGATGAACGTATTCAACGCCGCTGTCATCGAACATAACGGCTTGTTCCACATGCACTATCGGGCGCAAGGGGTCGATTTCGTTTCGTCGGTGGGTTACGCTGTAAGCACCGATGGACTGGCTTGGAATCGGCTGGAAAACCCGGTGCTCGTGCCGCATAACGGACGCGAAGATTACCGGGGAATCGAAGACCCGCGCGTCACCCCGCTCGATGGGCGCTTCTATATGTGCTATACCGCGTATGGCGAAAACGGCAACTTTCCCATGATTGCCGTCAGCGATAATCTGATCATATGGACGGATATTGCACCGCTGGAAAAGACCGAAAACAAGGATCACGTTCTGTTTCCAGAGAAAATCGGCGGGCGCTACGCCATCCTTCACCGCCGCCGCCCGCACATCTGGATTGCCTTCAGCGATGATCTGATCACGTGGACGGATCACACCATCATCATGTCGCCGCGCGCGGTCGGCGAAAGCGCGGACGACTGGGACAGCAAGAGCATCGGCGCGAATGGCGTACCGATCAAGACCGACCGGGGCTGGCTGTTGTTCTATCACGGCTATGGCGAGAAGCATATTTATCGATCCAGCGTGGCTCTGCTCGATTTGAAAGATCCGGCGAAAGTGCTCCACCGTCCGAAAACGCACATTATCGAGCCAGTCGAAACATGGGAAATTCGCGGTGATGTGCCCAACGTCATCTTTAGCTGCACCAACAACGTCGTCGGCAATGAACTGCGCTTTTATTATGCGGGCGCAGATCGTGTGATCGGGCTGGCGACTGCCCCGTTTGCCGATGTCGTGCGCTTCGCCGAGCGGGGCGAATGAGCGTCTCCCCTGTCGGTATCGGGTTGGCAGGTGCGGGCGCGTTTGGCGAATTCTGCCTTGCCGCGTTTGCGGAAGTGCCGCAGGTGCGGATCGCGGCCGTGTGTGACACAGACACGGAGCGCGTCCACAAATATGCCCTCCAGTATGGCGTTCCGGCCTACACGGAGCTTGATGCGATGCTCGCTGATCCGGCAGTTGAGATCGTCGCGCTCAATACGCCGCCCGCTTTCCATGCCGGGCAAGGGCTGGCTGCGCTGCATGCAGGAAAGCATCTATTTTGCGAAAAACCGCTGGCCATGACGCTGGCAGAGGGTGAGGCGCTGCGCGTCGCATCTGTTCAGGCGGGCAAAAAGATCACGATCGATTATGTCATGCGCCACAATCCGCTGTGGCAGGCGGCCGTCGCGGTGCGTGCCAGCGGGATATTGGGACGCCTGCTGCATATGGATCTCGCCAACCATGCTGCCGGGTTGAACCTGCCCGCGAGCCACTGGTTTTGGGATAAAAGCAAAAGCGGCGGGATCTGGATCGAACATGGCGTCCATTTCTTCGATGTTCTGGCGTGGGTGGCAGGCACAAACGGCACGGTCACCTCAGCGCAAGCCTTCACCAACGCAGCGGGCCAGGAAGATCGCGTGGAAGCACTCGCTCAGTATGGCGATATAGCGGCGCATTTCTACCATGGATTCACGCACAGTGGCCGGACGGAACGGACGAGAGCCGAGCTCACGTTTGAGCACGGCTTTTTGACGCTGGAGGAATGGGTGCCCACCGAACTGGTGATTACTACAGAACAGGCCACCAGTCTCGCCACCCTGCTGCCTGGCAGTGTCACCGCCGAACCCCTGTCGGACGGGCAGATACGGATCAGAGCGCGGCTCGTCGAGGGAAAGTCCGCCGTTTATCGCGCTTGTATTCAGTCCGGCATCCGCGATCTGGCGCACAGCATCCGCAACCCCGGCAATGACCCGGCCGTGACGCTCCAGCACGGCATCGAAAGCCTGCGGATGGCCGTCGAGGCGGAATCGCTTGGGCGGCACACACCCGTGTAAATGAAATAACGCGTTGAACCTTGACCTTACTCCGGCTGCGCGGGCTCAAAAACTGTCCGATACACTACGAGTAAGGTCAAATTCTTGATACTTTCCTGATATCTTTGCCCCCTCCCCTGACCCACCCCTGACCTCACTTTACGCATAATTCACGGTACACAGCACACGTGGAGGTGTTTCCTATGGACCTGGAACTGGTCCTGGTCGGCATTGTGGTGCTCGGCCTGCTGATTTATCTCGTGTATTCGATGTTATACCCGGAGCGATTTTAGCCATGTCTGGCCTCGAGTTCGTTCAGGTAGTTCTGTTCTTTGGCCTGCTCATCGCCTGTACGCCGCTGCTGGGCGGATACATGGCGCGCGTCTTTCAGGGCCAGCGCACGCCGCTGACCTTTGCGCTGCGCCCGGCCGAGCATGCGTTCTATCGCGTCATGGGTGTAAAAACCGATGACGAGCAGGACTGGAAAGCATATGCGGGCGCGGTGATCGCCTTCACGCTGATCGGCTTCGCCTTCCTGTTTGTGTTACAGCTAATACAGGGCGCGCTGCCCCTCAACCCGGCCGGGCTGGGCAATGTCGAGCCGTTCCTCGCCTTCAACACGGCCACCAGCTTCGTCACCAACACCAACTGGCAGTCATATGGCGGCGAAACCACGCTTAGCTACCTCACGCAGAGCATCGGCCTGGCCGTGCAGAATTTCGTCAGCGCGGCGACCGGCATCGCGGTCGTTATCGCCGTGACGCGTGGCCTGGCTGGCCGCACAGGCAAGCTGCTGGGGAATTTCTGGGTCGATCTGGTGCGGGCGACGCTGTATGTGCTGCTGCCGCTCAGCCTGGCCCTGGCGCTGGTCCTCATCAGCCAGGGCGTGGTGCAGAACCTGAACGCGCCGGTCGCAGCCGTCACCCTGTCTGGCGAGACGCAGATGCTGCCCGGCGGGCCAGCCGCGTCGCAGATCGCCATCAAGCAGCTCGGCACCAACGGCGGCGGCTTCTTCAATGTCAACAGCGCGCATCCGTTTGAAAATCCTACGCCGCTGAGCAACCTGCTCCAGTTGTTGTCGATCCTGCTGATTCCGGCCGCCCTGACCTACACCTATGGCGTGCTGGTCGGCAGCCGGCGCCAGGGCTGGACGATCTTCGCGGCCATGCTGATCCTGTTCGTCGTCGGGCTGAGCGTGATGCTGCTGGCCGAGTACACGCCCAATCCGGTGGTGGGCGGGCTGGTCTCGCTGGAGGGCAAAGAGCTGCGCTTCGGCATCACCAACAGCGTCTTGTGGGGGGCCGCCACCACCGCCGCATCCAACGGCTCGGTCAACAGCATGATCAGCAGCTACAGCCCGGCGGCCGGCGGCATCGCGCTGCTGAACATCGTGCTGGGCGAAATCATCTTCGGCGGCGTGGGCGCAGGCCTGTACGGCATGCTGATTTTCGTGCTGCTCACAGTCTTCCTCGCCGGGCTGATGGTCGGGCGCTCACCGGAATACCTGGGCAAGAAAGTCGAAGCGGGCGAAATCAAGATGGCCATCATGGCTGTCCTGCTGCCCAGCGCGGCCATCCTGCTGTTCACCGCCATCGGCGTCACCACCGAGGCCGGGCTGAGCAGCCGGGCCAATGCCGGGCCGCACGGCTTCACGGAAATTATGTATGCATTTGCCTCCGGCGCTGGCAACAACGGCAGCGCGTTCGCCGGGCTGAATGCCAACACGCCGTTCTACAACCTGCTCATCGGCATCAGCATGTGGATCGGCCGCTTCGGGGTGATCGTGCCGGTGCTGGCCATCGCCGGCAGCATGGCGGGCAAGCGCGTCGCGCCTCAGTCGGTGGGCACCTTCCCCACAGACTCGCCGCTGTTTGTGCTGCTGCTGATCGCCGTGATCCTGATCGTGGGCGCGCTGACCTTCTTTCCCGCGCTGGCCCTCGGCCCCATCGTCGAGCAGTTTCTCGCCCTGAATGTGCGGGCGTTCTAAGGATGACTCACATGGAATCAAAGACGAATGCGCGTCCGCTGTTCGAGCGCGCCATTGTGCGGCGCGCCCTGGTCGACGCCTTCCGCAAGCTGGACCCGCGCCAGCAGGTCAAAAATCCGGTCATGTTCGTCGTGCTGGTGGGCGCGCTGCTAACCTCGCTGATTGTGCTGCGCGATGTCGTCACCGGGCGGCAGGCCGACCTGGGCTTCAACCTGCAAATCACGCTCTGGCTGTGGTTCACGGTGCTGTTTGCCAATTTTGCCGAGGCCATCGCTGAAGGGCGTGGCAAGGCCCAGGCCGATGCGCTGCGCAAGACCCGCACGCAGATGGTGGCACGGCGCGTGCACAATGGCCACGAAGAGCACGTCGCGGCCAACGACCTGCGCCGTGGCGACCTGGTGGTGTGTGAGGTGGGCGACCAGATTCCCGGCGACGGCGAAGTCGTCGAGGGCATCGCCAGCGTGGACGAAAGCGCCATCACCGGCGAAAGCGCGCCCGTCATCCGCGAGAGCGGCGGCGACCGCAGCGCCGTGACTGGCGGCACCCGCGTGCTCAGCGACCGCATCGTGGTGCGCATCACATCTGAGCAGGGCAGCACCTTCCTCGACCGCATGATCGCGCTGGTGGAAGGCGCCAAGCGCCAGAAGACCCCTAACGAAATTGCGCTCACCATCCTGCTGTCCGGCCTGACGATCATCTTCCTGCTGGCGGTGGTCACGCTGCGCGCCTTCGCCGCCTATGGTGAGGCGGAATCCGGCCTGACGACGACGGCGGCCACCGTGCCGATCCTGATCGCGCTGCTGGTGTGCCTGATTCCCACCACTATCGGCGGGCTGCTCAGCGCGATCGGCATCAGCGGCATGGACCGCATGATTCAGCGCAATGTGCTGGCCACCAGCGGGCGCGCCGTGGAAGCCGCCGGCGATATCGACGTGCTGCTGCTCGACAAAACCGGCACGATCACGCTGGGCAACCGCATGGCGACCAATTTCTTCGCCGCGCCGGGGATTGCCGACGCACGCCTGGCCGATGCCGCCCAGCTCAGCTCACTGGCCGACGAGACGCCTGAAGGCCGCTCGATCGTCGTGCTGGCCAAAGAAAAATTCGGCCTACGCGGGCGCGAACTGAGCGAGCTTCAGGCGGAGTTCATCCCCTTCAGCGCGCAGACGCGCATGAGCGGCGCCGACTTCGCGGCCAGCGCGGCCCATCCAGCCCGCAGCATCCGCAAGGGCGCGGCCGACGCGGTGCGCCGCCATGTCGAATCGCTGGGCGGCACGTTCCCGGCTGGCGTCAACACGCATGTGGAGGAGATCGCCCGGCGCGGCGGCACCCCGCTGGTCGTCAGCGAAGGGCGCGAGGTACTGGGCGTGATCGAGCTGAAGGACATCGTCAAGGGGGGCATCAACGAGCGCTTCATGCAGCTGCGCGCGATGGGCATCCGCACGGTCATGATCACGGGCGATAACCCGCTGACGGCCGCCGCCATCGCCGCCGAAGCGGGCGTCGATGACTTCATGGCCCAGGCCACACCCGAAGACAAGCTGCGCCGCATTCGCCAGGAACAGGCCGATGGACATCTGGTGGCGATGACTGGCGACGGCACCAATGACGCGCCGGCGCTGGCGCAGGCCGATGTGGGCGTCGCCATGAACACGGGCACGCAGGCCGCCCGCGAGGCCGGCAATATGGTCGATCTGGACAGCGACCCCACCAAGCTGATCGAAGTGGTGGAGATCGGCAAGCAGCTGCTGATGACGCGCGGCGCGCTGACCACCTTCAGCATCGCCAACGATGTGGCCAAGTATTTCGCCATCATCCCGGCGCTGTTCGCGGCGCTGTATGCGGCAGCACCAGGCGAGGCCGGCCCGCTGGCAGCCCTCAACGTCATGGGGCTGAGCAGCCCGCAGAGCGCCATCCTGAGCGCGACCATCTTCAACGCGCTGATTATCGTCGGGCTGATTCCGCTGGCCTTGCGCGGCGTGCGCTACAAACCGATGAGCGCGGCCAGCGTGCTCCAGCGCAACCTGATCATTTACGGCATCGGCGGCCTGATTGCGCCCTTCATCGGCATCAAGCTGATCGACCTGCTGATTTCGGCCATCGGCCTGGCATAAAGGACTTGTCATGACCAAACACATTCGCGCCGCGGTGACGGCCTTCGTCCTGCTGACGATCATCACCGGGGTGATCTATCCCCTGCTGACCACGGGTTTCGGCCAGGTGTTATTCCCTTATCAGGCCAATGGCAGCCTGATCGAGCGCGACGGAGTCGTCGTCGGCTCGGCACTCATCGGCCAGATCACCGATGATCCCGCCTATTTCTGGTGGCGGCCATCCGCTGTGAATGCGATGCAGGGCGGCTCACCTGAAGCGCTGATCTCGTCTGGCGCATCCAACCAGGGCTGGACGAGCGCGACGCTGGCGGAACAGGTAGCAGCACGCGCCGAGGCTATCCGCAGCGCCAATAATCTCGCGGCTGATACGCCCATCCCGCCAGACCTGCTGTTCGCCTCGGCCAGCGGGCTGGACCCGCACATCAGCCCGGAAGCAGCGGCGCTTCAGGTGGCGCGGGTGGCAGAGGCACGCGACCTGGAAGTCTCGCAGGTGGAAGCCCTGGTGGCGCAGTACACCGAAGCGCCGCAGTTACTCGTGCTGGGCCAGCCGCGCGTGAATGTGCTGCTGCTCAATCTGGCGCTGGACGACATACAATAGACGACAGGAAGTCTTTTCGAGGCGTGTGAGGCACAGGCGATGTTTGACGACGAACGGCCAGACCCGGATGCGCTGCTGGCTGCCATTCAGAAATCCGAGCATGAAAAGTCGCGCGGAAGGCTGAGGGTCTTTCTGGGCATGGCGGCGGGCGTGGGCAAGACCTACGCCATGCTGGAAACCGCACGCCAGCGCAAGGCCGACGGCCTTGATGTCGTCATCGGCTATGTGGAGACGCACCGGCGCCCGGAAACCGAAGCCCTGGTCGGCGGATTTGAGGTCATCCCGCGCGCAAAACTGGAATATCGCGGGGCCGTGCTGGAAGAAATGAATGTCGATGCCGTGCTGGCCCGCGCGCCCGCGCTGGTGCTGGTGGATGAGCTGGCGCACACCAATGCGCCCGGCTCACGCCATGCCAAACGCTACCTGGACGTGATCGAGCTGCTGGAAGCTGGCATCGACGTGTGGACCACGGTCAATGTGCAGCACTTCGAGAGCCGCGCCGACACCGTGCAGCAGATTACCGGCGTGCGTGTGCAGGAGACGCTGCCCGATTCCATCCTCGACCTGGCCAACGAAATCGAGCTGATCGACCTGTCGCCGGACGACCTGCGCAAACGCCTGGCCGAAGGCAAAGTCTATACCGCCGAGCGCATCGAGACCGCGTCCAACAACTTCTTCCGCGTGGGCAACCTGACCGCCCTGCGCGAGATGGCCCTGCGCCTGACCGCCGAGCGCGTCGATCATCAGCTGCAGGACTACATGGCCATCAAGCGTATCGCCGGGCCGTGGAAATCCGGCGAGCGGCTGATGGTCGCGGTCGGCCCCAGCCCATTTTCAGAGAAGCTGATCCGCTGGACGCGGCGCATGGCCTACAACCTGGAGGCGTCGTGGCTGGCGGTCTATGTCGAGACGGCCCAGGCGATGTCCCCGGCCGCCAAAGAGCAGCTCGCCCGCAACCTGTCGCTGGCGCGCAGCCTGGGCGGGGAAGTCGTCACCATCACCGGGCATCAGGTGTCCGAGGCGGTGCTGCGCCTGGCTTATCAGCGCAACGTGACACAGATTGTGATGGGCAAGCCGCAGCATTCGCGCCTGCAAACGCTGCTGCGCGGCGGATCGCTGGTGGATCGCGTCATCCGGGCCAGCGGCGATATCGACGTGTATGTCGTCACCGGGGATGACATGCAGGAAAGCACGACCGGCCCGCGCCTGCTGCCCCAGCTGGAACTGCACTCGCCCCCGTGGGCATATATCACCGCAGTGCTGATCGTGTCTGCCGTCACGCTGCTGGATGTGTTGCTGGTCGCGGCACTGCCGTGGCTGGGCTATCAGGCGGTCGGGCTGACCGAGCTGCTGGCCGTGCTGATGATCGCCATTTACCTGGGGCGTGGGCCGGCACTGCTGGCCGCACTCATCAGCGCCGTCTCGTGGAACTTCCTGTTTATCGAGCCGCGGCTGACGTTCACCATTTCGCAGATTCAGGATGTGCTGTTGTTCTTCCTGTATTTCATCATCGCCATTTTTGCCGGCAACCTGACCGCCCGCGTGCGCCGGCAGGAACAGCTGGCCCGCTACACCGCAGACCGCACGCTGGCGTTGTATACGCTGGCGCATGAAACGGCCACCGCCGGCAACATGGACGATGTGCTGCGCACCGCTGTCGACCAGATCGGGCGCATCTTCCGGGTCGATGTGGCCATCCTGCTGCATGATGGCAGCCAGATGTCCGGTGAAAAGCATGTGTGCAGCACCATGCAGCCAGACGAAAAAGAGCTGAGCGTGGCGATGTGGGTGTTTGACCACGGCAAGCCTGCCGGTCGCTATACCGATACGCTGCCGCTGGCCTCGGCGCAGTTCTTTCCGCTGCTCACGCCCAACCGCACGGTCGGCGTGATGGGCATCCGCTATCGGCAGGATCAGCGCCTGGCCGCCGACGAAGCCGCCCTGCTGGAAACCTTCATCAGCCAGGTCTCGCTGGTGATCGAGCGTGAAATGCTGGACGAAGCCGCCGCCCAGTCAGCCATGCTGCGCGAGTCTGAACGGCTGTACACCACCCTGCTCAACTCGATTTCGCATGAGCTGCGCACGCCTATCGCGGCGATTAAAGGCGCTGCCAGTGGCCTGTCAAAATCGCCGTCGGCAAGTGACCGCGGGGCGCTGCTGCACGATATTCACAGCGCGGCAGACAGGCTTAACCGGCTGGTGGAAAACCTGCTCGATATGTCGCGGCTGGAAAGCGGCCGCCTGCAAATCAAGCGCGACTGGTGCGATATTGGCGATATCATCAGTGTGGCAGTGAAAAATGCGGGCGCGTGCGACGACCACACGGTGGATATTCACCTGCAGCGCGATCTGCCGCTGATTCAGGTCGACTTTGTGCTGATCGAGCAGGTGGTGGTCAATCTGCTGGAAAATGCCTGTCGCTATGGCGGCACAACCGGCACCATACGGGTCTCGGCAGAAGAGGACGTATCGGCCATTCGCGTCACGGTGGAAGACGATGGGCCTGGCATTCCTGCCGACAAGCTGGATACCATCTTCGACAAGTTTTACCGGGTGCCGGGCACACCCACCGGCGGCACCGGGCTGGGCCTGTCCATCTGCAAAGGGCTGGTCGAAGCGCATGGCGGCAGCATCAGCGCCGAAAACCGGCCACAGGGCGGCGCGCGCTTTGCCTTTCGGCTGCCCTTGCAGGGCGCGCCCCCACCAGTGAAGGAAGCAAACCTATGACGGCGGCAGGGCTTCAGGTCCTGATGATCGATGATGAGATTCAGATTCGCCGCTTCCTGCGCATCAGCCTGACAGGGAGCGGTTATGTGACGCACGAGGCCGCCGATGGTGAAAGCGGCATCCTGAAGGCGGCGCAGGTGCGCCCCGATATCATCATCCTAGACATGGGCCTGCCCGATATGGACGGGCTGGATGTGCTGCAGCGCATCCGCGAATGGACGCAGACGCCGGTCATCATCCTGTCTGTGCGCGATGCCGACCAGGACAAAGTGAAGGCGCTGGATGCAGGCGCGGACGATTACCTGACCAAGCCGTTCAGCACCGACGAACTGCTGGCGCGCATCCGCGTCGCGCTGCGCCATGCCGCGCCCGCCGAACAGAGCCAGATTTTCAAAGCAGGCGAGCTTCAGGTGGACCTGACACGGCGGTTGGTCACCCTGCATGGGGACCCCGTCCGGCTGACCCCGACCGAATATGCCCTGCTGCGCCTGATGATCCAGCACGCCGGCAAGGTGCTGACGCACCGGCAGATCCTGCGCGAGGTGTGGGGCCGCGAATACGAGAACGAGACCCATTACCTGCGCGTGTATTTCGCCCAGCTCAGGCAAAAGCTGGAGGCCGACCCCACGCGCCCGGCGCTCATCCTGACGGAACCGGGCATCGGCTACCGCCTGCAATCAGGATAACGGGACGTACAACCTGATAAACGGATGCCTGATCAGGCATATGTCCTCTTTTGCTGACCCATCAGCTTAAACGCCTCATACAGCTTCACCAGGCTGTGAACGCGCCCGGCATCAACAGATGCGCGGAAGCTGCTCACCGCTGATCATATCGACAATGCGGTTAGCGCCGATCACGCTGCGCATCGTCACGCTATGGTCGCGGGTGGACTGCACCTGTCCAATGATGACAGCAGCATCCCCGGCTTGCTGGGCACGCAGGATCGCCAGGGCGCGTTCGGCATCCGATGCAGCGACAAAAGCGACAAAACGCCCTTCATTTGCGACGTATAAAGGATCGAGCCCCAGAATTTCGCACGCGCCGCGCACATCTTCGCGCACCGGAATGGCCTTTTCGTCCACGTGGATATGGTGACCGCTGGACCGGGCAATTTCTACCAGGGCACTGGCAAGTCCGCCCCGCGTGAGGTCGCGCAGGCAGTGAACTTCGATACCAGCATCCAGCAGGCTGAAGACGAGATCAGTCAGCGGAGCGCAGTCGGATTCAATCACGCTCTCGAAGTCCAGACCTTCGCGTGCTGCCATGATCGCCATCCCATGCCGTCCGAGGTCACCGCTCAGCAGGATGGCATCACCCGGTTGGACACGCTGCGGCGAAATCACCTGCTCAGGCGCGATGATGCCGACGCCGGCAGTCGTGATAAAGAGCTGATCGCCTTTGCCACGATCGACCACCTTGGTATCGCCGGTGACGATCTGGACGCCTGCCTGCTGTGCGGCCGCCTGCATCGACAGCACAACCTGCCACAGCATTGCCATGGGCAGCCCTTCTTCGATGATAAAAGCCGCGCTCAGAAAAGCAGGGCGCGCGCCACACATGGCGAGATCGTTTACCGTGCCACAAACCGCCAGCTTGCCGATGTCGCCACCGGGGAAAAAGAGCGGCTTCACCACATACGAGTCGGTGGTAAAGGCGCATTTGCCCGGTTGTGCTGGCAGCAGTGCGCCATCATGCCGCGCTTCCAGCAGGGGATTTTTGAACGTGGGCAGGAACATGCGCTCAATCAGCTGATGCGTTAATGTGCCGCCACCACCGTGCGCGAGTAAGACGACCGGATAATCGGAGATCGGCACCGGGCAGGTCAACTCAAAGTCATTCAATGGAGAGGGAATCATGCTTGGCTCGTTTCATTGTGCTCAACGCGGCGGTAGCGGTAATAGGCGGCACAGGCGCCCTCGGAAGAAACCATCGTTGCGCCAAGTGGATGCTCCGGCGTGCACCGTGTGCCAAAGGCGGGGCAGTCATGCGGCTTTTTCTCGCCCTGCAAGACCAGTCCGCTGATGCACTCGCTGCTTTCCTCGGCATGATAAGCTGCCACGCCAAAACGCTGCTCGGCGTCAAATACGGCGTACGGCGCGCTCAGACCCAATCCACTGTGGGGAATCTCGCCGATCCCGCGCCATTTGCGATGCTCGACGGTATACACCTCGCGCATGATCCGCAGGGCCTGCTCATTGCCATCCCGGCGCACCGCGCGTGCGTACTGATTTTCGACCTCAGCGAGCCCTTCTTCCAACTGCCTGACGGTCATATAAATACCCTGCAAAATATCCACCGGCTCAAACCCGGTCACAACCACAGGTATATGATATTTTTCTGCTAACAGCTCGTAGTCCCGATAGCCCACCACCGCACACACATGCCCCGGCCCCAGAAAGCCCTGCACGCGATTTCTCGGCGAGGACAAGATCGCCTCGATTGCAGGCGGGACAAGCACATGCGAGACCAGCATCGAGAAGTTTTTGATGTCCTGCTGGCGGGCAAGATAAACCGCCATCGCATTGGCTGGCGCTGTCGTCTCGAATCCGATCGCGAAGAAAACCACCTGCCGTTCCGGATTTGCCCGTGCAATTTTGAGCGCATCGAGCGGCGAATACACCATGCGCACGTCCGCACCAGCGGCCTTGCAGGACAGAAGATCGCAGCGCGTGCCGGGAACGCGCATCATGTCCCCGAACGACGTGAAGATCACGCCGGGCAAGGCAGCGATTTCCGTGGCTTTGTCGATCAGCTCGACGGGCGTCACACAGACGGGACAGCCCGGTCCATGCAGCAAAGTAATCTGTGGTGGCAGCAGCTCATCCACACCGAATTTGACGATGGCGTGCGTCTGCCCGCCACAGATTTCCATCAGTGTCCAGGGGCGCGTCGTGATCCGGCGGATGGCTTCGGCAAAGCCGTGTGCTGCTTCGGCATCGCGGTATTCGTCAATGTATTTCACGGATCACCTTCCTTATGTTCAGGGAAGTCTCCAGGTTGCCTTACTGGCTGGCTGAGCGGCACCATAAAACCAGCAAGGGCGTGCTGCATCTTTGTGAGCATCAGGCACGAGGGAGTCTGGTTCATCCGTCAGGTGAGTCTTCTAATTCAGCCAGTTCGTCCATTTGTCGCAGATACTCAAACACGCGGTTCGCCTCCACTTCATCGACGATGCTGAGGGCAAAACCAACGTGCACCAGCACATAATCGCCTGGTTTGGCCTCTGGCACATACGCCAGATTGACTTCCTTGAAAATGCCGCCAAAGTTCACTTTGCCCAGCCGCATCAGCGGCAGGCCGTCATCAACGCTGATCAGTTTACCGGGCACTGCCAGACACATGGTGTTGCCTCCAAGCATATTCTCTCTGCGCCGCGGCGATCTGCCCCAGTGCAATCCCGCCATCATTCGCTGGAATTTTCTGGCTCCAGTACGGGCGAAATCCGGCTTCCTGTAAACGAGCGATACTGTCTTCAAGCAGGCGCTTGTTCTGGAAGCAACCGCCGCTCAAAACCACCTGTTCAATCTGACTCTGTATGGCCATGATGACGATCATGTCGACCAGCGTATTGTGAAACACAGCGGCAATCTCGCGGGCCGTCAGCCCATCGTTCAGGTCAGCCAGAATACCTTCAATCACAGGACCCCATTCGATGATGCGCGCTTCGGCATTTTGCCCGGCAGTGGCAGGGGAGACCGTGAAGGGATAGCGCCGGTCAGTCGTGATGCCCTCGCAGGCAAATTCCAGCGCCATCGCCGCCTGGCCCTCAAAGCTCGCGCGCTGCCGCAATCCGATCAGGGCAGCCACACCATCGAATAAACGGCCCATGCTTGACGTCAGCGGCGCATTGATTTTGCGGGCGAGTGCTTTCTTCACGATGGCCAATTCCTGAGGCGAAAACCCAGGGTGCGGAAGATCGGGCAGCTGCTCACCGTACAACTCAAATAACAGTCCCAGTGCTGCCCGGCGCGGTTCCCGGATCGCCTTCTCACCGCCCGGCAAGCGAAACGGGCGCAGACTGGCGACGCGTTCAAACGAGTCCTCTGTGATATGCAGAAACTCGCCACCCCAGATGGTGCCATCGGTGCCATAACCCGTGCCATCCCAGGTGACGCCCAATACGGGCGCGGTCAACCGATGTTCGACCATGCACGCCAGGACATGCGCGTAATGATGCTGCACCTGCACCAGCGGCGCCTGAAACTGCCGAGCCAGGTCCCGGGCAACCTGTGTCGAGTAGTAATCGGGGTGCAAATCACAGGCAATGACTTCAGGCTGCTGCTGATACAGGCTCTGCAAGTCTTTCAACGCGTGCTGGAAGGCCGAGACTGCTTCTGGCGTTTCCAGATCACCAATATGCTGGCTGAGCACAACCTGCTGGCTGATGCTGATCGCGATCGTATTTTTGAGATGCGGCCCAACGGCGACCACCATCGGCTGCGATTCGGGCAGTTGAACGGGCAGCGGCGCGTATCCGCGTGCCCGACGCAGAGTACAGGCTGTACCTGCCATGACACGCGTCACCGAATCATCGACAGGGCGGGCGATCGGCCGGTTGTGGACGAGAAAGTAATCAGCAATACCGTTCAGGCGGGTTAACGCTTCGTGTTCGTCAGTGCACAGCGGTTCGCCGGAAAGATTGCCGCTGGTCGCCACGACGGGAAAACCCAGTTCAGCCATCAACAGATGATGCAGCGGTGTATAGGGCAGCATCACGCCGAGATTAGGATTACCGGGCGCAATTTCGGCAGGCCACTCCTCATTACCATGTCGCCTCAGCAGCACAATCGGCGCTTCGGACGAGCCCAGCAATGCTGCTTCTGCATCAGAAACGTCGCAAATCGCTTTCACCTGTTCCAGCATCGGGAACATCACGGCAAACGGCTTGTCGGGGCGCTGCTTGCGCGCGCGCAGCCGCTGTACCGCGTCTGGCTGACGGGCGTCCACCAGCAGTTGAAAGCCACCGAGCCCCTTGAGCGCCACAATCGCGCCGCCACGAATCAGGCCAACTGCTGCGCCCAGGGCATCCTCGCGGGCAGCGATGACTTCACCGGCCTGGTTCCACAGGCTGATCTGGGGGCCGCACACCGGGCAGGCGTTCGGTTGTGCGTGAAAGCGCCGGTCGAGTGGATTTTCGTATTCGGCACGGCATGCCTCGCACATGACGAAGGCCTGCATGGTCGTATTCGGACGATCATAGGGCAGGCGCTCAATGATGCTGTAACGCGGCCCGCAGTGGGTGCAGTTGGTGAAGGGAAAGCGATAGCGGCGGTTGGCTGGATCGAAGATGTCGCGCAGACAATCCGGACAGGTCGCAAGATCAGGCAAAATGACCGCCGAACGGCTGCCCTCGGTGCTGCTGTGGCGTATCTCGAAAGTGGCCTCGCCGGTCGCGGGGATCGCCTCAACCGTGATGTGCTGAATGAAACTGTGCGGCGGCTTTTGCGCGTCGATCTGCGCGAGGAAGGTATCCAGCTGCTGACCTGGCGCTTCCGCTTCGATCAGGACGCCCTGCGCCGAATTACTGACCCAGCCGCGGATACCGATGTCGGCCGCCAGTCGATAGATAAATGGGCGGAATCCTACCCCCTGCACCGCCCCCTGAATCACAAGCCGTCGCCGTTCAGACATCGACAGCGTTTCGGCTATCTTCAGCCTCGGCGATCACTTCGACCAGTTCCAGGTCATGGGCCTCGGCAATTTCCCGGACAGCCCCACAGTTTGGGCAGATGAACATGTGTCCAACCAGGACTTCGCTGTTCACCTCGCTGCGCTGGCCACACCCGCAGGTGACAGTCAGTACCGAAACATCGACAACCAGTTCCGCCCCTTCGAGGGGTGTGCCGACGCTCAGGACGCTGAAGGTCTGACGGAGCACTTCCTCGGAAAAGGCGCTGCTTCGCCGGAAATTCACCCGGACAACTTTTGAGACTTTCTCGCGTTGCAGTTGATCAAGCAGGTCTTTGACGATGGATTCGGTCACACCAAATTCATGCATTGGGAAATCCTCGCTTTCAGATGCTCCAACAGAGACGGTATGGCCGCTTCAACGGCGGGCGAAAAAGCGTCGCCCAGGGCGAAGTTTTCCCCCGTCACTGTGTATAAGAAGGCTGTCGGGCGCTGCCCGTACAAAAACAGGGCGCTCTCAAGCAGTGCCGTTGGGTTGACGTGATGGGTAAAGGCGCCTGGGCCCGCTTCAGGCTGCTCATCGGCTGGCATGAGCTCGCGGCAGGCAATCTGTCCGGGTGTCTCACCATAGGCCGCATCGACAAAGATCACCACATGAACGCGACTGATCGTCTCGGCCAGTTCCGGGGTGAGCTGGCGAACCACCAGACAATCGACATGGGACAGCGTCTCGTCATCATCGAGTCGTTCCACGGCGTATGTGCCTATCCCGTCATCGCCGCACAGCGGATTGCCATAGCCAATCACCAGGATCATCGTTTCATCTCATCGACAACCACGCCATCCGCGGCAAGCAGCTGGATGTGCAGCGGCATCTGCCCGATAGCATGGGTGGAGCAGCTCAGGCAGGGATCGTAGGCCCGGATCACCGCTTCGACGCGGTTGGTCATGCCTTCGGTGATTCGCGCGCCATCCACGTAACGCTGTGCCACCTGCAGCACGCCACGATTCATCGCCAGGTTATTGTGTCCGGTGGCAATGATCAGATTGGCATGCGTGATTTGTCCGTCATCATCGATCTCGTAGTGATGGATCAGGGTTCCGCGCGGCGCTTCGCTGACGCCTACGCCGTGATGTCGATTGGGGGACGCATGAACCCGCACCCGGCTGTCGAGAATATCGTGCTCATGGAGCAGTTGTCCCATCTTCTCAATGCTGTACAGGATATCGATCAGCCGCGCATAGTGGAAATGAAACGAGCTGTTGCGGTCTTGCTGGCGAAACTCGACCAGTTCCTCGTCGGCCAGCGGCGTACGACAGCTTTTGGCCATGTTCAGACGAGCCAGCGGGCCCACCCGGTACATGCCATCGGGATAGCCCAGCGGTTTATAGTAGGGCGACTTGAGATAGCTGTCCGACTCGACAGCTTCCGCGATGACGGTCTGGTAGTCTCTGGGCGCGACCTCGGTCACGAGATTGCCCTCAGCATCGACAAAACGCAGCAGGCCATCGTACATTTCGAGCGTGTCATCGTCATTTGCCAGCCCCAGAAACAGGCTGGGGAAGTTCGCAAAAGTCTCTATTTCCTCCTGATACTGGCCGTATATGCCCTTGAACCAGACCAGCGTGCGCTGGGCAATAATCAGGACTTCGGGCAGCATCGCCAGGATAGCATCGCGCTTGTCGGCTGACAGGGCTTCACTGACACCGCCCGGCACGACCCATCCCGGATGGATGCGTTTACCCCCCAGCAGTTCGATGACCTGCTGACCAAACTGGCGCATCCGCACGCCATCCCGGGCCAGCGCCGGATTCACCCGCGCGACGCCGAAAATGTTGCGGTTCTGCGGGTCGGCATCCATACCCAGCAATAAATCGGGGGACGACAGGTAGAAGAAACTGAGCGCGTGCGACTGAATGATTTGCGCCAGGTTCATAATCTGCCGCAGGTGGATGGCGGGCCTGGGGATTTTGACGCGCATCAGGGCGTCGCAGGCTTTTGCCGATGCCATCAAATGGCTGACCGGGCAGATGCCACAGATGCGTGCCATCAATGCGGGCATTTCGTGGAAAGGACGACCCTCGCAAAATTTCTCAAATCCCCGTAACTGCGTGACGTGGAAATGGGCATCCTGCACTTTTCCGGCATCGTCCAGTTGTATCGTGATCTTGGCGTGACCTTCGATGCGCGTTACCGGATCGATGACGATTTGTCTGGTCATGAGATTTCGCTTTCTGATGGTCCTTCATTTGCCAAAACGGGTGCGGTCGCTTAAGTCAGGCGTCCGCCCGGCCAGCACTTCAGTGAGCGCATAATAGATGGTGTCAGCAGACGGCGGGCAACCTGGCACGTACAGATCGACCTTGACGACAGCGTGTACCGGACGCACGAAAGGCAGCAGTTTCGGCACCACCTGATCCGGGATCGCGGGATGCAGCAGGCCGCTTTCCAAATACGCGCGCTGCTCTATCGCCGCCACGCCAATCGGATTGCGCAGGGAGGGCACATTACCCGTCACCGCACAGTCACCCAGCGAGACGAGTGTTTGCGTGTGGGCGCGCACCAGCCTGATTTTGTGCAGGTCCTCTTCGCTGCTCACCGAACCCTCGACCAATGTAATGTCCACATGTTCGGGGAAGTCTTTGCGATCTACCAGCGGGCTGTAAACCAGCTCCATTTGGGCTGTCAGTTCCAGCAGGCGCTCGTCAAGATCGAGGAAGGACATATGGCAGCCAGAGCAGCCGTCCAGCCAGATCGTCGCCATACTTTTCTTTGCGGTGCTTGCGTGAGTGTCGTTCATGGCGATTTCTTGCTTTCCCGCATACTGACCAGGTAGGGTAAGAAGGCCGGGTTCTTGGTCATTTCCGCGACAGCTTTGCCCTTCTCGAAAAGCGCCCCGGTGGGGCAGACCTGCACACACTTGCCACAGCTCGTGCAGGTATCGGATGTGCCCCACGGCTGGTTCATATCAATGATCACCTGCGACTGGATGCCCCGCCCCATGAGGTCCCAGGTGTGTACACCCTCGATCTCATCGCACACGCGCACACAGCGCGTACACAAAATGCAGCGGTTCCGATCCAGCGAGAACAGGTTATGAGAGGCATCAACCTCGCGTTTCGGATACTGATAGGCCAGATCAATGTGGTCGATCTGGACCGTGTGGGCCATATCCTGCAGCTCACAGTGCCCATTCGAGACACACACGGAGCAGACATGATTGCCTTCCGCGAACAGCATTTGAACGATCATCTGACGATACTCGGCAAGACGTGGCGAGTCCGTCAGAATCTCCATGCCTTCCTGCACGACCACCACACAGGCCGGAAGCAGTTTGTTGTTCCCTTTGATTTCGACCAGGCACAGGCGACACGCGCCAATATCGCCCAGCCCGTCCAGGTGGCACAAGGTCGGAATGAAGATGGCATTCTGGCGGGCTATCTCCAGGATCGTTTCATCGTCGCGCCCGCTGACATCCCGATCATTAATCTTCAGTGTGACAACGTTCGTCATGCGGTTGTCCTTTCCGCTGCGGTGATGTTACAAACGCCGGCTGGACAGTGCTTGTCGACAATATGCGCCAGATATTCATCCCGGAAATAGCGCAGCGTACTCAGTACCGGGATTGGCGCGCCCTGCCCCAGACCACACAGGCTCGTCGCCCGGACCATGCCGCACAGTTTTTCAAGCATGGCCAGATCATCAAGCGTTGCCTCGCCGTGTGTGATCTTGTTGAGCAAATCGTACATCTGCGCCGTCCCCACGCGGCAGGGGACACACTTGCCGCACGATTCGGTCATGCAGAATTCCATGAAGTACTTGGCGACATCGACCATGCATGACGTTTCATCCATGACGATCATGCCGCCCGATCCCATGTGCGAACCGGCTTTTTGCAGCGATTCATAGTCGACGACAATGTCGAGGTATTCCGTCGGCATACAACCGCCCGACGGACCGCCTGTCTGCACCGCCTTGAATGACCGGTCGTTAGGAATGCCACCGCCAATGTCGTAAATTATCTCGCGCAGCGTAATGCCCATCGGCACTTCAATCAGCCCGGAATTGTTAATTTTCCCGGTCAGCGCGAAAATCTTGGTTCCCTTGCTCTTTTCCGTGCCGATGCCGGTAAACCAGTCGCTGCCGCGGGCGATAATCTGCGCGACGTTGGCGAAGGTTTCGACATTGTTGATCAGCGTGGGCTGACCAAATACGCCTGATGCCGCGGGATACGGTGGGCGTGGGCGTGGGACGCCGCGTCCGCCTTCAATCGAGGCGATCAAGGCTGTCTCTTCGCCGCACACGAAGGCTCCAGCCCCCATGCGGATTTCCAGGTGGAAATTGAAGGATGTTCCGCCGATATTATTGCCCAGCAGCCCGTGCTTCTGGGCCTGACGGATGGCCAGCCCCAGCCGCTTGACCGCCAGCGGGTATTCCGCCCGCACATAGATATAGCCGTTATCCGCCCCAACGGCATAAGCGGCAATCGCCATGCCCTCGATAATCCGGTGCGGATAATCTTCCATCACACTTCGATCCATGAACGCACCCGGATCGCCTTCGTCGCCGTTGCAGATGACGTACTTGTGCTCGCTCCGGGCCTTGCCCACAGTACTCCATTTGAGACCAGCGGGGTAACCTGCACCGCCGCGCCCGCGCAGCCCGCTGGCCGTAATCTGCTCGATGACTTCGGCGGGTGTCATCTCTGTGAGTGCCTTCAGCAGGGCTGAATATCCGTCGGCGGCGATGTAATCTTCGATGCGTTCAGGATCGACACGGCCAGCCAGGTTCAGCACCACTTTGGTCTGACGCTGGAAAAATGATTCGGTTGTGCGGTCTTGCAGGCGTTCTATGGGAGATTGATCGAGTGTTTCAATGACTTCGGCGGCGTCCTGGGGCTGGACGTGCTGGTAAAGCGTTCCCTGGGGTTCAACAGTGACCATGGGCCCGGCGACACACAAGCCCTGACAGCCACCGCTTGCGATCTGGCACTGCCCCTTCAGTTCCCGCCTTTCGACTTCGGCTTCAAGAGACTGTTTGACCTGATCACTGTGTGCAGCGAGACAACCTGTGCCCATGCAGACAAACAATCGGTGTTTATACTGCCTTTGCCGTGTCTGCTCGTCTATGGCTATTTGATGTAGTTCTTCAGTGTTCAAAGTTGAGCCACTCCTCAATCTTGCCTGTCGCCTGCATCGGTTCAATCTTGCCTGCGAGCTCGCCATCGAAAGTAGCAACCGGCGCCAGCCCACAGGTTCCCAGACAGCGGGCGATGACCAGCGAGACTTTCTTGTCAGGAGTTGTTTCGCCGGGGGTGAGGTGGCTAAACCGTTCGATGGCCTCCAGGACGTCGGGACTGCCTTTGATATAACAGGCTGTGCCCAGACAAACGACACACACATGCTCACCCTGGGGCTTCATCGTGAAGAAGTTATAGAAGGTTGCCACCCCGTAGACCCGGCTCAATGGAAGGCGCAGATTGCCGGCTACGAAGCGCAGCGCCTCCAGATCCAGATAGCCAAACGTGCTCTGAATCGTATGCAGGGTTTCAATGAGGGCCTCGGATGAAAATCCATGATGGCGCATTGTTCCTACAACCAGGCGCCACCGTTTATCTTCAGGATGTGGAATCGGGGTTTTTGGCATCATGATTGCCATACCATATCGCTACAAGGCGGGTTCAGCAGATTGAGCCGGGATTAAAATAACCGGACCGGGTGACCTCATCACGACACTTTGTGCCAGACTGGCAAAAAGCGCGAGAGAGAAACGTCGTTCGTCCATAAGTTACCTTAAAGTGACATTAAAGCTGTTATAACCTTGACTTAAATGATACCCCCAAATTGCATGGTGGGGGGTATTGAGGAATGACACAATCGGAGATTCGACTTTCGATGGTAGACAATTCGAAGTGACCCTGGTCCAGCATATGGGTACGAAAAAAAATTCCCGCTAGACCGGGGAGAGCACAATGGGATACAGAAATTATGCGGAGGAATTTGAGCGAGAGACACTGTCGCTGGCAGCAACCGTCCGCTGCGGCGCGCAAACCAGCCGGGAAGTGATGGCGTGTATCCGCGCCGATGCCAGATGACAAACCTGATGATGCGCTGCGTGTTCAAACGGCGTTGCGACAACCGGTTTCAGTTCGCGGACGGGCGCACTGGCCTCGGTCATCTCGCCTGCCGCACCCACCCGGGCAACCTTTACGCTGTTTGATCGGGCTCAGGTCAGTATCATGACCGCTATGATGCGGCGCTGCTTTCATCTGCCATCACGATTACGTCCGGGTTTTGCGGATGTATTTTAACGAGAATGACGTCTCCTTTTTCAGGAACCTGACTGCCAGGTAAGAACACTGCCATCAGGGCTTCATAGCCTGATTTGTTCGGCGGCGTTACGAACAGACGCATCTGATATTCGCGTTTGTTCGGACGGATCTGGAATTGAAAGTTGATAGTACTTCGCACGCGCCATGCCGTCTGCGTGATGTCCAGCACTTTTGCCGAGGCTGGCAGCCCATGTAGCTGAGCCTCATGATACTCGGGAGGAGACGTTGCTCGTCCCAGGCGCACATAAAAGCGCAGCAGAATAGCCGCCAATAAGACGATATAAAGAATCGTGAACGGGATCACGACAGCGGGCGAGCGCATGATATACGGCTCGGCAATAACCCACGCAGCGAAAACCAGCAGATGCAAAAGGATGAGCAGTCCCATCAGGATTGCCCACTGCTTCATAACCTGGCGCGCGCGTTGGGACATATTCATTGCGTTCATGCCTCTTTGCGTCAAGGACTAGCAAGTCATACCCTTTGGTGTGCAAAGAATACCTGCCTGCAGACCTATTGTCACAAAACACCCTGGCTGCTCGTCTTTACTGTCACTTCAAACACAAGGCAGGAAGGGTGAATCATGAACATTGTGATCGCAGGTGGCGGCTATGCCGGGTTGATGACGGCGCTCCGGCTCGCTGGCAGGACAAACGGAGCGGATATCACGCTGGTGGACGTCAAAGACCATTTCGCACAGCGTATTCGCAACCATCAGGCGGCGGCTGGCGCGTCGATCAGGGCCATTCCCTATGCGAAGCTCTTTCGCGGCACGCGCATTCAGTTCGTGCAGGGACAGATTGAAAGCCTGGATGCAGGCGCATGCAGGCTGCATGTGCGCACCGGCCCCATCACCCGCGCCCTGCCCTATGACCTGCTGGTCAACGCGCTCGGCAGCTTTACAGACGTCGACTCAACCCCCGGAGTCAAAGCATATGCCCTGACGCTGGACGGACGCCACAGCAAACTATTGCGTGAGACGCTCATGCAGGCCAACCAGCAGGCTGGGCAGGTGCTGATCGTGGGCGGCGGGCTAACAGGTATCGAAACCGTTACGGAGCTGGCACAGGCCTATCCGCGGGCGCGCATGCATCTGGTGACGTCAGGAGTGCTGGGTGAGGCGCTGTCGGTGGCCGGCCAGGCCACCCTGGACCGCGTCTTCAGCCGCCATAATATCCGGCTGACGCAGGGGCGGCGCGTGGTGCAGCTCGATTCGGATGCGGCGCTGCTGGACGACGGGTCACGCATTCCGTTTGACGTATGTGTCTGGGCGGGCGCGTTCGTGGCCTCGCCGCTCGCACGGGAAGCAGGCCTGAGCGTCAATGCCCGTGGCCAGATGCTGGTCGATGAGACGTTGCGCTCCGTCTCGCACCCTGCCATTATCGGGGTGGGCGACAACGCGCAGTTTATCGGAAGCAGCCCGGAGCGCGCGCCCATACGGATGGCCTGCGCCACGGCCATGCCGATGGGCGCACATGCGGCCGACGTCATCGCCAGCCTGTTGAACGGGACGCAGCCTGCACCCTTCGGCTTCGGCTATATGCTGCGCTGCATCAGCCTGGGGCGCGGTGATGCATTGGTGCAGTTCGTCGCTGCCGACGATTCCCCAGGGCCGCGTATCCTGACCGGTCGGGGCGGCGCATGGGTCAAAGAGCTGATCTGCCGCTTCACGGTGTGGGCGCTGTGGGCCGAGCGGCGCATACCCGGGCTGTATACCTGGAAGGGCCGCCTGACTGGCACAAAACGCATCGCGGAGGCAGCACATGGACCCCATCGCCGCAGCATTTGAGGAACAACGTAGCCGCCTGTTCGGCATCGCCTACCGCATGCTGGGCAGCGTCATGGAAGCGGAAGACATCGTGCAGGAGGCATGGCTGCGCTTTCAGGCAACTGCACCTTCCGGCGAGATCCAGTCCACGCGCGCGTGGCTGGGGGCCGTCGTCACGCGTCTGTGCCTTGACCAGATGAAATCAGCAGCATCCAGGCGGGAATCGTATATTGGCCCGTGGCTGCCCGAGCCGCTGCATACCGAGGAGACGCCGGAGGCCGCCGCGGAAAGCGCCGACAGCCTGTCGATGGCCTTTCTGGTGCTGCTTGAGAACCTCACGCCGGTCGAACGGGCGGTTTTCCTGCTGCGCGAAGTCTTTGACTATGACTATGCCGACATCGCGCAGTGGATCGACAAGAGCGAGCCCGCCTGCCGCCAGATCTTCAGCCGGGCGCGCCGCTACATCAGCGCACATCGCCCCCGTTTCAGCGCAGCGCCTGAAGAACAGGCCCAAATCTTCTCGGCTTTTCTGAGCGCGGTCCAGCTGGGTGATCTGGATTCGCTCACGGTGCTGCTGGCCACCGACGCTACTGCGTGGTCCGACGGGGGCGGGAAAGCCAGCGCAGCCACACGGCCGTTACATGGCGCGGATGCCATCGCCCGTTTCGTGATGGGCATCTTCCGGCAGGCTCCCGCGGGCTTCACCTATGAGGTCGGCCCGATGAATCATGCCATCAGCCTGATCGCCCGCGACCCTCAGGGACATGTGGAGGTGGTCATCATCCCCGAAATCAGCGAAGGCCGCATTCAGGCGCTGCGCTTCATCCGCAATCCCGACAAGCTGCGCCATGTGTGAAGGCCACGACACCGTGCTGGCAATCTGCATGATATCAACGATCGACGCGCTGGCGCCTGAAGTTCAGGGTGCAGGCCAGACCAACGCATGTTCCCGTGATGCTGGTACAGGCCACACATGCTGTACCAGCGTTTTGCTGTCCAAAAAACAGTCCGCCATACCACCCACGTTCTCACCCACCGACCAGCAGCCACCCGGCATACACGATCTTCCACGCCCCGTCATGACGCTCCAGCACACGCGTCTCGTGGCTCAGGCCGGGCATATCCATATCCGGTTCGCCGGTATCAGCGCCGTACTGGTCAAACGTGACCCAGGCCATGTGCTCGCTCACCCGAATATTCACATGCTCGCGGCGCACACGGGCAGATGCCGGATTAGGGACAGGATTGGCCTGCATGACGCGGCGCATCGTGGCAGATAAATCATCCCAGCCATAGGTGGCAGTGATACCGCCGCGCGCCCACCAGCCCATCATGCGCACAACCGGCGCATGCAGCCAGCAGGCCGACCACGCCGCATAGTCCTTCATCCAGAACGCGGTCGTCTCGGCCTCAATCACCGCCATGACCGCCTGCCCCGCCAATTCGTCGCTGAACATCATGCGATTAGCTCCCTGCCAACATCATCCGGCCTATAGATAGTTGCATTGTATGGCAGTTCGTCGTTCTCGGTTACGCCTGCACGGGCGCATAAACGGGGATATCTTCCACGCGCGTATACACCGGGATGCCTCGTTCACGCGCCAGACGCACATCGTTATCGGCGCCCTTTGATTCGCCGGGCAGGCGCAGGATGGCATCGCAGCGCTCAATCAGCCTGCCCGCCGTGGGGTGCAGGATTTCTTCATAGAGCGCATCCCCCACGGCCTGACCGCCCGCGGTATGCCAGATAGGCAGCGCCACCCATTCCCCAATCATGGGCACGTGGCCTGCCTGAAAAATCGGATAGGATGCCTGTTCCAGACGGCGCAGATTGGCCGCCATCTTTTCGGGGTCGTCCCCTGTGCCACTGCGGTACGGCCCTGCAATCAGAATCATCATGCGCTGCGAAACAGCCATTTGCGGTCTCCTGTCTAGTGTCATGGTAGAATATGATATTGCACGATCCTGCACGAAATTTCGCGTTAATGCGGATTAAACCACGAAAATACGTGCACTGTCAAGATAATTCGTGCATATTCATGCACTTTCTGTGAAGAACAGGAGCCGTCATGCTGACGAGCCAGAGAAAACGCTACATCCTCGACGTGCTGCAGCGCGAGGGACAGGTCGTCGCGCGCCACATCAGCCAGGAGTTGAATCTGTCAGAAGACACCATCCGGCGCGATCTGCGCGAGCTGGCGCAGGAAGGGTTGCTGCAGCGCGTGCATGGTGGCGCCCTGCCCGCCTCCCCGGCCGTGGCCGACTTCGCCGGACGAACTGCGCTGTCCGTCCCCGGCAAGCAGGCGATTGGGCGTGCGGCTGCCGAGATGATTCGTCCGGGCCAGATCGTCTTTCTGGATGGGGGCACAACGGCCGTGCAGATTGCGCGCCATCTTCCCCACGGCCTGCAAGCCACGGTCATCACGCACAGCCCGACGATTGCGGTCGAGCTGGTGCATCTGCCTGCCATCGAAGTCATCCTGATCGGCGGGCGGCTGTTCCGGCATTCGATTGTCACAGTGGGCACGGCCGCGCTGGAGGCCCTCAGCCGCATTCGGGCGGATATCTATTTCATGGGTGTCACGGGGGTGCATCCGCAGGCCGGGCTGAGCACTGGCGACCTGGAGGAAGCGTATATGAAACAGGCGATAAGCGGCATTGCAGCGGAGACGTATGTGCTGGCCTCGCGCGAGAAGCTGGGCGCAGCCTCCCCCTACATCGTGACCGCGCTGGCCGACGTCACCGGACTGATTGTCGAGCGTGACCTGCCCGAACAAACGCTTCAGCCGTTTCGCGAGCTGGGCCTGACGATCATCGAAGCCTGAGAACCATTCATTTGCGGCGCAGACAGCCACCGGTCAGGATGGCTGTCTGTGCCGCAAGGCTAATGCGCCAGGGCAGGAGTCGCGCGCACGCCTGACTCGACGGCCCGCGTGACAAATTCAACGGCGTTGGCGATGCCGTCTTCAGCACGGATGCGCCCGCCCAGGTCAGCCGCACGGGCCCGCATGGCCTGGTCGGTCATCGCGGTTGTGATGGCCTGCGCCAGGCGCTGGGCGCTCAATTGTCTTCTGAGGATGGGCGCCGGGCCCACGCCCATGTCCATAACCCGCCTGCCCCAGAATGGCTGGTCGCCCATGAAGGGCACGATAATCGAAGGCACCCCGGCGCGGAGCCCGGCGGCGGTCGTGCCTGCGCCGCCATGATGCACCACCGCGCCCATGCGCTCGAACAGCCACTGGTGCGGAATAGATGAAATCATGTGAACCGTCGGCGGCAGGTCAGACAGCTTCAGTCCGCCCCAGCCTGTCGCCAGCAGGCCGCGCTGTCCGGAAAGCGCCAGCGCCTCCAGCGCAATCCGGCCTGCTTCCTCCGGTTTGCGGCTGCCCATACTGCCAAAGCCGATATAAACAGGCAGCGGTCCGGCCTCCAAGAACGCCAGCAAATCCGCCGGGGCATGCCAGTCTTGCGGCGCATCCAGGAACCAGTAGCCGGTCACACTATAGTCGTGCGGCCAGTCAGACGGGCGCGGCAGCACCTGCTGGCTGTAGCCATGCATCACGGGCACGTTGCGCTGCGCCATCTGGCGAAATGGGCCCCAGAACGAACCCTTCTTCAGACCCAACCGCTGGCGCATGGTCGTGTCAACCACTTTCGAGGTTTGCCAGAACATCTGCCGGGTGACATGAAACGACAGCCGATTCAGCGCAGCGCCAAAAGGCAGCGTCGGCACCAGCGGGCTGGGAAATTCGCGCGTGGGCGTGAACGGGAACAGGTAGGCCAGCAGCATCGGAATCTGCATCGTGTCTGCGACCGCGCTGATGCCACCGATGCCACCCATGCCCGTCAGGATCAGGTCTGCGCCCTCCAGCAGCGGCGGGGTCAGGCGCGCCATTTCCTCAGCGTTACGCTTCGACTCAGTCTGCATACGCGCGAGAATCTTGAGGAAGTTGCCACTTTCCAGCACTTTGCGCCACTCGTCGCTCTGGACCATTTCTTCGACGTTCGGCCCAATGGAATGAAAGGTAATGCCCGTGCCCTCTGCCAGCGCGCTGAAACTGCTGCTGCTGAGCAGATGCACGTCAAAGCCGGCGTCCTGCAAGCCCTTGCCCAGCGCGACATAGGGCTGTACATCGCCCCGTGTCCCGGAAGCGACTATGGTGATCCGCGTCATGAGTTTTTCTCCAGGATGCCATTGAGAATCAGATCGGTCAGAAAATCGGGCATGGCGTCCCACTCCGCGTGCAGCGTGGTATCGCCCATGATGTGGTGCAGCATCATGCCCAGCATCAGGGCAGAAATCGCCCGCACCGTCAGGCCGGCCTCGCGCGGGGTCAGGCCGTAGGAAACCGACGCCTGCCCCAGCATCAGCTCGCCGGATGACAGCATAGGCTCCATGATCTGCTGGAAATACAGCGTCCGCAGGTCCTCGTTGACCATCATTTCCGAGAGCAGGATGCGAAACAGCGCGAAGTTGTCCTGCTTCAGCGCCATCAGCGGATGCACCAACGACAGCTTAATGAGCGTCCGCAGGTCGAGCTGTTCGGGCGCGGCGGGCATGTGCTGCTGCACGATCGAGGCTTTTGCCCGTTCGAAGATGCCCAGCAGCAGCGCCGTCTTGTTGTCGAAGTAGTTGTAGATGGTGCCATCGGCAATCCCGGCATGCCGGGCGATATCGCGAATCGTCGTCGGGTGGAAGCCATGTTCGGCAAACACCACCGCCGCCGCATCCAGAATCTGGTTGCGGCGCGCAGCGATCAACTGCTGCTGAATTAGATCGGTCATAGGGATTCCTTGATCTGCCTGCGTCATAAACATTATGAATACTCATTCAGTATAGTGAATGAGTATTCATTCATCAGGCTATCCTACACTGGGAATACCAGGTCTGTCAAGCCGCTTACGCATATGCAACTCATGACCGGACGCTGAGTAGGGCAGCAGCATAGCGGGCACCGCCTGTGCGACTACCACACATCGTTTGACAATCCGGCGAGCTGCGGCACAATTTCTGTCATACGCATTGTAAGAAAGGACAATGATGTTCAGGCGCGAACTGCTGGTTGTAACGGTTCTTGTTTTCGGCATATGTTTATTCGGCGGGCCCTTGACGCAGCGCGCAGGCGCCCAGGACACCTCCACCCCGTCGCCCACCCCCACCTTCGACCCGGACATTCCGCTGGAGGTTTACGAGGCGCTCAAAGAGTTCGATCCGGGCTACGATGCCTACCCGGACAATGTGGAATCGTATGAGTTTTTTGTGCTTCAACCGAATCAGCAGCCCATCTGCGCTGACGGCCTGCCGCCTGCGGGCCAACGCACCAACGACCTGTATTACAGCATCAGACTCACAGCCTTTACCCGCCCTGAAGGCGGCCTCCTCACCAGTGAATATTATGTGCCTGTCGGCGGCGGCACCGTGCTCAGGTGCGGCTTTGACACCTATCTGACGCCCACACCCACCTACACGCGCACCCCGACGCTCACACGCACGCCGACCATCACGCCCAGCCTCACCCCCACGGTCGATCTGACGCAGGTCTCGGCGACGCCGACAGCGACGGCCACGTTTACGCCCAGCAGCACGCCCACGGCAACGCTCACGCTCACGCCGACCCCGACAGCAACGCCCACCATCACCCTCACGCCCAGCGCCACCTTTACGCTGACGCCCACGTTTACCTACACGCCCAGCGTGACGCCAAGACCGAGCAGCGTCACCTGCCCCGGCCTGATGCAGTCGCGGCTGATTCCGGGAGACGTGGCGCAGATCGTGGCCAGCGACCCGATTCGCATGCGCGCTGCCGCCTCCACCAGCGGCGCTGAAATACGCCTGCTTCAGAACGGGATGCAGGTTGCAGTCCTTGAAGGCCCGTCCTGTGACAACGGTGAAGGCGTGGCCTGGTGGCGCGTGCAGTTTGGCCAGCAGCAGGGGTGGATTGCAGAAGGGCTGAACGAAGAATACTTTGTGGGGCCTGTCATCGGCATGATGGCGACCGCGCCCCCGGCGACCATCACGCTGGTCTCAACATCACGCGCAGGGGCCACCCCTGTCACAGCCAGTCCCGCCACTGCTGTCACCTGTCCCGGATTCCAGCCCTCACGGCTGGTAGCGGGCGAGATGGGCCGTGTGCTGCCCGGCAGTCCGAACAACCTGCGTAACCAGGCAACTGCGTCGGGCGCGCTGCTGGGCCAGATTCCCGGCGGCGGCGTGTTCACTGTGATTGAAGGGCCCGTGTGCGACCCGGCCGGCCGGGCATGGTGGCGCGTCAGCTATGGCAGCGTAACCGGCTGGACGGTGGAAGGCCAGGCTACCACCTACTTTGTGGAGCCGATCAGCCCGTAACGCGTTTGTCAGCCCTCGAACGAAATAATCACGCCGATCCTGGCGACGCATGGCAGGGGTGATCTTCCCTATAGATGCCCCTGCCATGTGACGCATTCTTTCAGACGCACCCGCCTCAATACTTCAACATAGTACTTTTGGTCATGCGACGTTGCCGAAGCCGTCTCGTTGTAACGTATAGACATACGCATTAAACGGAGATATTGGAAATGAAGCGAATTCACGCAGTCTTAACACTTCTAATGGTATTGCTGATGGCGACTGCCATCGCCCTGCCTCTGATGGCACAGGATACCGTCGAAACCCCTGACAACCTCGTGCTGGTCACGGGCGCTGTCGACCTGAGCAGCGGCAATATCGTCGTCGCCAACTACATCATCGCGCCGGCAGGGGCTTTCATGCCTTCCATTCTGCAGCAGGGCGATATCGTCATCATCACCGGCATCCTGCTCCCGGATGGGCTGACCATCCAGGCGCTGACGTTCGAGCTGTTCATCGAGCCCGAAGTCACGCCGACGGTCACCCCCATGTTTACACCGACGGTCACGCCTGAGATGACCCCTGAAGTGACCCCCGAAGTCACGCCTGAGATTACCCCCGAAGTGACGCCGGAAGCCACGCCGATCGTGGAGCTGTGCAACCGCCCGAATCAGCCGGTGGCCATGCGCATCTCGGAAGCCTTTGACGTCGACTACCAGATTATCATCAACTACCACTGCTCCGGCTTCGGCTTCGGCGAAATCACCCGCGCCTATCTGCTGGCCGAGCAGACCGGCCTCGATGTGCAGGTTTACTTCGACCTGCGCGGCAGCGGCGAAGGCTGGGGCCAGATCGTCCGCGAAGCTGGCGTGAGCCCGTCGCAGCTGGCGCCCGGACAGGTGCACCGCGGTGGCTATGATGCCGATGGCAACAACAACGGCAATGGCAATAACGGTAACGGCAATGGCAACGGCAACAATGGAAATGGCCGCCCCGAATGCCCAGGCAACAGCTGCAATGCCGGCAATAACGGCAATGGCAATGGCAATAACGGTAACGGTAACGGCAATGGTAACGGTAACAATGGCAATGGCCGTGGTAACGGGAACGGCAACAACTAGCGGAATCCTGCATCACGCCATCGTCCGGCAGCGGACAATAATCTAACTGAGCAAAGAGCGGCGGCAGATCATGTCGCCGCTCTTTGTTTCATCATGAATGACGATCACAATGCTAAATTGTGAAAAATTGCACTATAATAGAAGCAGGGTTGGTTTTCGGGCGTGAGCCGCGCACCTGTGGCGAGTGCCGTGATCGGCATCTCCGGCCAGTTATTCCCGCAGCTTACGCGCTCACGCCCTGTCAACCCAGCGTTGGCTTATCGCCAGGGAGAAACCATATGAAGCGGCTGCTCGTCGCCTATGCGACCAAACATGAATCGACAGCGGAAATTGCCCAGCTCATCGGACGGGTGCTGCGTGAACGTACCGGTGCCCAGGTGGAAGTAACGGTGGCGGCTTCTCAGCCAGACCCCACGCTGTATGACGCGATTGTCCTGGGCAGCGCAGTCTATATGGGAAAATGGCAACCGGAAGCCGCGCACTATCTGCGTGAACATGCCGACGTGCTTTCTACGCGCCCGCTGTGGCTGTTTTCCAGCGGCCCGATTGGCGATTCAGGCCCGGCAGCAGGCGAGCCCGGATGGGAGATGCCTGAAGATTTGCTGGCGACCGCCCGCAGCCTGCATCCGCGCGATATCGCGGTCTTTGCAGGCAAGATTGATCCCAGCAAGCTGAACTGGTTCGAGCGCGGCGTGATGTCTGTGCTGCGCGCCCCGGCGGGCGACTTCCGCAAGTGGGATGACATCGGCCAGTGGGCAGCAGATATCGCGACCGAGATCGTTTCGATTATCCCGAACCTAAGTACAGAGTAGCAGCAGACGAATTCAAAAAGGGCCGACGGGCAAACAGCCTGTCGGCCTTTTTTGTTTTCTCATGTCCCCACATATTCCCCAGTACCCAGCACCTTAATACTTTTATCGATAACCATCGCTCATACCAGATCGATTTTACGTCTTTTCATAGATTTCATGTGTAACATCCATAACTTCTTTACGTTATAACAATTATAGAAGCCATGCACTGAAAGAAAGCGCGGGATGACAGTGCACGAACAAGAATCCATTCACCATTCACGACTTGAAAGCGGCCAGAGCCTTGTGGAGGTCGCCATCAGCCTGGTCATCGTGCTAATGCTGCTCTCTGGCGTACTCGACCTGGGCCGCGTGTATTACATCTATGCCGCCCTGGAAGACGGCGCCGGCGAGGCCGCCCTGTATCTGGCGCTCAATCCGCAGTGCCCCACCAGCCTGGCCGGCCCCCAGTGCGCAGACCCGAACAATGCCGAGTATCGCGCGCGCCATGCCGGTGGCCAGGAAGTCGACTGGCCCAACGCGACGATCCTGATCGATATTCCCACCGATACCAATGGCGTGCCCGTCTATGCCGTCGGCGAGCCGGTCTCGGTAACCATTCGGTATGCATTCACACTGCTGACCCCCATCATCCCCAGAATCTCCGGCGTCAATCCGCTCACACTCTCTGCACACGCAAGCCAGGTGATCATTGGAGAATAAGATGCGCCGACACGGACAGGCACTCACCGAGTTTGCGCTGATGATGCCGGTTTTACTGTTTCTGGTCATGGGCATCATCGACATGGGGCGGGTGCTGTTCACCTACACCTCGGCATCCAACGCCCTGCGCAATGCCCTGCGCAACGCGGAAGTGCTGGGCTACTCTGGCGCAGACGAAGCGTATGCGGACTGCGGCAAGATGCGCGAAGACCTGCGCAATATCTTCTTTGCCGGGCCCGCCGTCGTCACCATCCAGTATCTGAAGGCGGACAGCCCCGACCCGGCCAATCCGATTATCTATGCCTGCCCGGAGGGCATGAATCAGTTCTTCGATGTCACCCTGCTGGAAAGCGGCGACCTGCTGCAGATCAATGCTGCGGCCACCATCGAGCTCATCACCCCGCTGATTCGGCCATTTCTGCCGAGTATCTCGTTCAGCTTTTCCGGCCAGCGCACGGTGATTACCGGCGTGCCGATGAGCGATAATTTTGACATCGACTCGGACTATGACGGGCTGCTGGATGACTGGGAACTGGCCAATTTTGGCAACCTGGACCAGACCGGCACCAATGACCCCGACAACGACGGCTGCAACAATGGCTGTGAAGAAACACGCGGCCTGAATCCAGCCTCTGGCGATACCGACATCGATAATCTGCGCGATGGCGAAGAAGCCTATATCTACAAGACCAACCCGCTGGACCCCGACACCGACGATGACGGCCTGCTGGATGGCGACGAAGTGCTGGTGTATCTGACCGACCCGCGCAATACCGACACCGACAACGACGGCATCGCCGATGGGGCTGAGATCGATAGCAGCTACGACCCCATTGACTATGACTTTGACGACGACATGCTGTCTGATGGCGAGGAACAGAACCGCTATGGCACGCGCCCGGACAATCCTGACACGGATGGCGATACCCTGAACGACTACGACGAGGTCATCCTGCACCGCACCAACCCGCTCAGCGCCGACACCGACGCCGATGGCCTGAACGATGCCCTGGAGCTGATGATCCACAATACCGATCCCTTCTGGCGCGACACCGATGGCGACAGCCTGAGTGATGGCGACGAAGTCAATCGGTATGGCACCAACCCCACGCGCAACGATACCGACGGCGACGGCCTGCTGGACAACGCCGAACGCGCAACCTTCAACACCAGCCCCACACTGGCCGACAGCGACAGCGACGGCCTGAATGACCGTGATGAAATCTTCACCTATGGCACCGACCCGAACAGTCCGGACAGTGATATCGCGCCGGTGGGCTGTGCAGGGGATGGCCTGTCGGACGGGGACGAAGTGAATATCCACCGCACCAATCCCCTCAACTGCGACACCAATGGCAATAATTTCACCGACAGCGAAGACATCGCCGCCGGGCGCGACCCGCGCAGCCCCGATAGCGACGCAGACGGCCTGTCTGATCAGTGGGAAATGGTGTACTTCGGAAATCTGGACCAGGCAGGCGCGGACGATGCCGATGGCGATGGCTGCACCAACGAGTGCGAAGAAAACCGTCTGCTTATCCCCAATAACCCGGACACCGATGAAGACGGCCTGCCCGACGGCACAGAAATCAACACGACGCTCACGCTGCCCAATGTGCCGGATACCGATGGTGACGGCCTGCTGGATGGCGACGAAATCGCGCGCGGGATCAACCCGAATAACCCTGACAGCGACTTCGACGGCCTGACCGACGGCGATGAGGTCAACCTGTACGGCACCGCGCCAAACAACCGCGATACCGATGGCGATGGCCTGAACGACTATTCCGAGCTGTTCCAGTACAACACCTCACCCACCAACACCGACAGCGATGATGAAGGCGTCGGCGATGGCCTGACCGACTCGCATGAGCTGATGGTCAGCCGCACCGATCCGCTGGACAGCGATTCCGATGACGATGGACTGAGCGACGGCGTGGAAGTGAACTTCTACAGCACCCTGCCCGGCAGTCCCGACACCGACCGCGATGGCCTGACCGACTATGAAGAAGTGATTACCTACAGCACAGACGCCAACCGCACTGATTCTGACCGTGACGGCCTGAACGACTTCGAGGAAATCCGCAACCAGCTCACCAATGCCAATGCCGCGGACACTGACGGCGACCGGCTGAACGACGGCCCGGAGGTCAACACCCATCAGACCAATCCGCGCCTGGCAGACACGGACGAAGATGGCCTGAATGATGGCGATGAGCTGCTGGTCTGGCTGACGGATCCCCGTGATGCCGATTCGGATGATGACGGGCTGAATGATGGCGAGGAAGTGAATACTTATGGCACGCAGCCGATGCTGGCCGATACCGACGGCGACAGCGTCAGCGATGGCAGTGAAGTGGCCAGCGGCACCGACCCGCTGCACGCGCCCACGCTGTCGATTTCCGATGTGGTGGCCAGCGAGCCGAGCACGCGCCAGGGCACTTCAAGCGCGCAGTTCACGGTCACCCTGCGCTATCCCCTGAATACAGCGGTTACTGTCAATTACGCCACCTTCGCCGGCACGGCGAGTGAATGCAACAACAGCAACTGTGACTATCAGCGCACGAGCGGCGTGCTGTCCTTCGAGCCCGGCACCACCATGCTGACGATAGATGTGCCGATCAATTATGACCGCGACAACGATCCGGACGAGACATTCTCGGTCACCCTGTCGAATCCCAGCAACCACGCCATCCTGGAGCGCCTGCCCGGGCGTCTGCCGGGACAGGGCATCGCGACGATTCGATGAGGAGGCCACAGGGACGCAGCATGAACACGACCAGACCTACACCCGACCACACGGGCAGGAAGGCCCCGGGACTGCAATCCGGCCAGGCGATTGTCTTTATGGCACTGCTGATGGTGGCGCTGATCGCCATCCTCGGCCTGGCAGTTGACGGCGGCGGGCTGTTCTTCCTCTACCGCGACATCCAGAACGCGACCGATGCAGCGGTCATCGCAGCGACGTATGCCCGCTGCACCAGCGAAGACCCGAACGTGGTCGAATTCGCCGGATATCAGGCCGCTGGTCGCAATGGCTTCGACAACAACGGCACCTCCAACACGGTCATCGTGAACAATCCGCCGCTGGCAGGCGCTGGCGTTGGCGATGTGGATTATGTGGAAGTCACCATCACGGCGCAAAAGCCCTCGTATTTCATTCAGGTCGTGTATCCCGGCCCGCTGGAGGTCACCAGCCGCGCGGTGGGGCGCTGCAGCGAACCATTTGACCCGGCCACTGTGCCCGCCCTGTTCGGCATCTCGGACAGCTGCCAGAACACCATAGACCTGACCGGCTCAGACTGGTCCGTCGACAGCGCCGTGGCCATGCACAGCAACAACGACATTCACGTGGCAGGCAGTGACGGGGCCGTGATTGGCGGCGCAGTCGCGGTCGGCGGAATTGATACCTCCGCCAGCAGTAACACGTCGTTCACCCCCACTGCCGTGGCGGACCCCGACGCGACCCTCGAAAATCCGCTGGCCACCTACTTTTCGGTGCACGAGTTCGGGCCCAACGGACGCTACTGGAACGACACCGACGCGCCCATCCGCACCATCATCGGGCCCGATAACCCTGATCCGGATTTCCGCAACGGTGCCTGGCGTCCGAACGGACGCACGCTGGAGGGGCTGTACTATGTCGAGGGAGATGTGGTCATTAACAACGCCACCATCGGTGCGCGCGGCATAACCATCGCCGCCACAGGCTCGGTCGACTTCAGCAGCGGTATGAATGCCTACTACTATGTGGCCGGATTCCTCGTCATCGCTGACGAAACCACCAACTGTGGCACCGATGCCATCAAGATTTCAGGCAGCAGCATTCAATGGTATGGGGTATTCTATGCGCCCAATGGCGGGGCCAGCGTGTCCGGCAGTGACCTGAATATCATCGGCGCGGTGGTGGCCAAGACCGTCAATTTCAGCGCCTCCAGCACGAACATGGTCTATGACCCGGATCTGCTCGATCCCATCCCGGCGCATGTCGTCGTCTCGGAATAAACCAGTGGAAGACCTGCGCCTGACCTGCGAACATCCTCCCAGTACTAAAGTCAGCCTGATTGCCCTGCGACATTGGCCCATACACCAGCGTTCTTAGGGATGTAACAACTTTCACACATGATGGCCCAACATGATCGCATTGCAGACAGCCCCGCCCAGCAGCTTCCGCCACGCCGAATACCCGGCAGATATGCTGCTGTTCCGGACCTGTTTGCCGCGCCTGAGCGACTTAACTGTGCATGTTTATGAACAACCCGGCCCCAATAAGCTAGAATGGGTGTGGGCATACGTTCATCATGGTGCGGTCCGCACCAGACGATGTCAGCAGGCAGGCAGGATGGGATTCACCGAAATCATTGCCCTGATGGGCATCCTGGCAGGCGCATTCCCGGAAGACGATCCGGCGAGTGTGTCGCTTGATATCCCCCATCTGGTGCAGCGCGCGCAGGCCGGCGACCGCGAGGCCGTCTCCATCCTGTATCGCGCCTATGTGCGCCGTATCCACCGCTATTTTTCAACCCGACTGCCCACGGCCAGCGATGCCGAAGACGCCACCGCCGATGTCTTTGTGCGCATGGTGGAGGGACTGCCCGCCTACAAGACGACCGGCGCGCCTTTTGAGGCCTGGCTGTATCGCATTGCCGCATCCCGCGTGTCAGACTTTTATCGCAGCAAGTCCAACAGGCTGAATGAAGCCCTGCAGGATAATCTGGACGACGATACACCCGCCAGCGAAGAAGTCTTTATCGAAGGACAAACCGTGGAGTCGCTGCGCGCGGCGATGAATCAGCTTCCCGAAGAACACCAGATGGTGCTGATCCTGCGCTTTGTCGAGCGCAACAGCCACGAGGAAGTCGCCGCGCTGCTGGGCAAGAGCAGCACCGCCGTCAAGACGATCCAGCACCGCGCGCTGCTGCGCCTGTCCGAGCTGATGGGCAGCCCGCAGAAAGCCCGCCATTACCTGAGGGGCGATCATGAGTGAGTTATTCTCCCGCGAGGAGCAGCTCGCCCGCCGCCTCGACCAGGTGCTGCCACCCGGCGAGACCAGCCGCCCGCCGCGCACAAACGACCCGCTGGTGAATCTGGCGACGCAGGTCTCTGCGCTGCCGACTGCCGAGCTTTCTGAGGCCGCGCTCCAGCGCATGGAAGCGCGTATGCTGAATGCTTTCGATGCCCTGCCGCGTCCGCGAGGGCAAAAACCTGCCCGCCGCTGGGCCGAAATGGCCAGCCGCTGGGCAATCGCCGCCAGCCTGATTCTGGCGCTGCTCACGGCCGGGCTGATCCCGGCGTCTGCATCCAGCCTGCCGGGGAATCCGCTTTATCTGGTCAAACGCACGCTGGAACGCGCAGCGCTGGTGCTGACGACCGATCCGGATGCACAGGCACGCCTGCAGCTTGACCATGCCCTGCGCCGTGCCGAGGAAGCCCAGGCGCTGCAATTGCGCGGCCAGCCCGATGATGCCCTGCTGGCGGAAGCCGTACAGGGCGTGCAGTCCGCGCGCCTGAGCGCCAGCGCCGCGGTGCTGTCCAGCCCGGAATTCCAGTCCGCACAATCACGTGTGCTCGATCTGGTCATTCTGGTGGCTGAGCAAAGTGATAGTATCGGCCAGCCAGCGGCAGACGCAACAGATACGCCAGCACCCACACACACGCCCAGTCTGACGGCCACGCCGACAGCCAGCGCGACAGCGACGGCCACAGTGACGGCATCGCATACGGCGACAGAGACAGCCACACACACGAGCACAGCGACGGCATCGCAGACGGTGACGCCATCGCAGACGCCCAGCATCACGCCGTCGCTGACGCCAACGAACACACTTACCCTGACGCGGACGCTCTCGCCCACCCGCACCCCGCGCCCGACCCGAACGACCGATCCCTGCCCGGGCAACTCGTGCAATTCGTCGGGCGTGCCCAGCGGCGCCATCGACCCGCAGAATCCGCCCGGACAAAACGGGGGACGAAACGACTGTCCAGGCGGCTCATGCGATGCACCCGGCCAATCGGAGGGCAGCAACTCTGGCGGGAACAGCGGAGATAATGGCGCAGGGAATGGCAACAGCAATGCCGGCGGCAGCGACAATGGAAACAGTAACACCGGCGGAAATGGCAATGGTGGCGGCAATGGCAACGGCGGTGGAAACGGCGGCGGCAACGGAAATGGCAAGGGCAGGAATATCTGAGTTTCTGCCCGAAAGCTTTACGCCCGCCCCCTACGCCTTTCGCCACTGACCCGCTACACTATCCCGGTCGAAACACCATCAACCGGAGGCCTGTCCCCATGACCGTGACCCACTTCAACCTCACCCAGCCAGACTGGGCCGCAGAAGAACTTGAAAAGATGCCCGCAGTGATGCCCACCGTGGAAGAGCGCATGGCCGCGGTCATCCGCTTCTCGCGCCTGAACTTTGAGCGCGGCACCGGCGGGCCGTTCGCGGCGGGCGTCTTCGAGCGCGACACGGGCAAACGCGTCGTCATCAGCGCCAACCGCGTGGTGGCGCACAATTGCTCGTCTGCCCACGCCGAAGTCATGACGCTGTCGCTGGCCCAGCAGATCCTCGGCACCTATGACCTGGGCGGCCCCGGCATGCCCGCCTACCAGTTCGTCGTCAACTGGCGGCCGTGCGCGATGTGCTTCGGCGCGACGCTGTGGTCGGGCATCCGCGAGCTGGTCATTTCGGGCAGCGGGCCGGAGCTGGAAGCGATCACTGGTTTTGATGAAGGCCCGGTGCATCCTGACTGGGAAAATGAGCTGGCGAAGCGCGGCATCTCGCTGATCAACAATGTGCTGCGCGACGAAGCCATCGCCGTCTACCGGGATTTTGCGGCCAGCCAGGCGCTGGTGTACAACGCGCGCCAGGGCTAGGCAGGCACGCCTTATATCCCCGCGAGTATCTTGTCGGCGGCGATGCGGCTGCCCAGCACCCCGGCGACTGTGCCCAGGCCGGGAAAGGTGCTGTCGCCCGCCAGGATGAAGCCCGGCACCCCGATATCGTGCGGGATGGCAAACTGATTGCTGTTCCACAATGTCTGTCGCACCCCGCCTACGGCGCCCCGCGGCCTGCCCGCGAATCTGGCATATGTGCGCGGGGTGCCGGTTTCACACACCACGGCCTGTTCGCCCAGCCGGGGATACACGCGACGGGCAAACCCTGTCAGACGCTCCCCGGCGGCGCGCTGCTGCATGGCATACTGCTGGTCGTCCAGCCCCTCCCAGTCTTCCAGCGCGCAGTGCGTCGAGATCATCACAGCACGGCAGCCTTCCGGCGCGCTGACCGTGTCGCCCGCCGCGCTGACCGATATGAACATGTTGTTGCCATTCCCCAGCGGCTGGTCATACGATTGCAAGAGCTGATGATGCGTGAAGGCCTGGCCGGAAACTTCCTCTTCGGGCACGCCCAGGAATGTGATGAGCGCGCCCCCGCGTGCCGACGCATCGCGTTCTGCCTTGCGCCGCAGCGCCCTGCCCACTGCGTCCGGCGCGATCGCCTGGGTCAGCTCAACCGGCAGCGTGCAGACCACCTGGTCGGCCTGAAAATCTCCACGTGTCGTGTGAATCACAAATGCGCCCTTGCGACCGCTGATACGCGTCACGCGGTGATTCACGCGAATATCCCCGCCCAGCCCGCGATAATGCGCCGCGAAGGCTTCCCAGAAACCACGCATCCCGCCCGCAGCACGCGTCAGCCCGGCCCCGCGAATGGTGATGCCGAGCGCGGCATTAATCAGCGGTGCGCGGTCGAGCGTCCCGTGCACGGTGTCTTCTATCAGCATCGACAGCAGGGCGCATAACGGCTGGCACTCGCGCAGGCCAAAGTGACGCAGCGCATCGCCCATCGTCCAGGTCAGATAGCGCGCCAGCGGCAACTGCGCCAGCCCCAGCGCGCCCAGATTGTGCAGCACATCGTGAACGGACTGAATCGGCAGGCGGATGCCCTTGCGGCTGGCCACCCAGAAGGCAGAGGCCAACCGGTCAATCAACGCCCAGAAGCGCCGGTGGCCCTCAGAATCGCCCAGCCTGGCCAGGCGCTCTGCGCTCCAGCGCGCAGGGTCGCGATGCAGTGTGACCGTCCGGTCCGGCAGCCACGCCATATAGCCGGGAAGCGCCTCGCCCGGCGGCGGCGTCATGCCGATGGCCGTCAGCAGCTCATCGCCCACCCCGCCCGGCTCAAAGTCGACCAGCGTGGTCGCGCCCACATCGAACGAGAATCCCTGCCGCCGAAAGTAGCCCGCGCATCCGCCGATTTTGCCGTGCGCCTCAAATACCTGTGTCGAAATGCCGCGCGCCTGTAACCGTGCCGCCACCGCCATGCCCGCGATGCCCGCGCCAATCACCCCAACCTGCGTCATGCCTGGCCTCTTTCAGGTGCGCCACGTTCTAAATTCACAACATTCTGAACGTTCAATATCATCATATCTGAATTCGCGTTTCTGGCCAGCTTATTTGTGACGAATTGCACAAATTGAGCGAATGCAGGACGCACTTGCCAGCACTACGGCCTGTGCCATAATGCGGCGTGAATATGCGCTCATCCATTCCTGAAAGCGAGAAGCCATCGATATGACCGCCGTTCCCGCCATCCCCGCCCCGACCAGGCGCGGACCTTCATTTTTTACCAGCGCGTTCCTGTGGACACTCACCATCGGTTTCTGCGCGCTGATGATCGTCACGCTGATTCCCTCGGTCTCTCATAATATCGCCGCGGCGCTGCACTGCGCTGGCGCAGAAGGCTGGGAGACAGAGACCAGCAGCGGCGGATCGGTCACATCGCGCAGTGCGGGCGGCGCTATTTCCGGCAACCGCTCGACCGCCACCAGCACGACAGAAATGACCTGTTTCATGCCCGGCACAGAAGTGCGCAGGGTGGGCAATGACACTATCTTCCTCACGGGCATCGGGGCAGGATTCGTCTTCAGTGTGGTCGGCGGCATCGTGGTGGCGGCCATCCGGCGCATCATCGGCCGGCTGAAACGATAGGCCCGCCCCCACTTTATCAACCCGGCAGCATGTGCGATAATGCGGGCAGAGACAAACACCCCTGCCCGCACAAGCACGAGCGCCAGAAATCCCCCATGAAGACCGTCAAACCTGAAATCATGAGCCCGGCAGGCTATTGGCCGCAGCTGAACGCCGCTGTTGAAGCCGGGGCCGACGCGGTCTATTTTGGCCTGCGCCACTTCACCGCGCGCGCCAAGGTCGGCTTTGGGCTGGGGGAGCTGCCCGACGTCATGCGGACGCTGCACCGGCGCGGCGTGAAGGGCTACGTCACGTTTAACACGCTGATTTTTGACCATGAACTGCGCGAGGCCGCCCAGACGATCGAGCAGATTGCCGAAGCCGGAGCCGACGCGCTGATCGTGCAGGATGTGGGCATGGCGCAGCTCGCCCACCAGATCGCCCCGCACGTCGACATCCACGGCAGCACGCAGATGAGCATCACCAGCGCGGAAGGCGTGGCGCTGGCGCAGCGTTTCGGCGTCAAACGGGTGGTGCTGGCCCGCGAGCTGTCGCTGACGGACATGCGCGCCATCCGCGAGGCGACCGAATGTGAGCTGGAAATTTTCGTGCACGGCGCGCTGTGCGTGTCGTATTCCGGGCAGTGCTTCTCGTCCGAGGCATGGGGCGGCCGCAGCGCCAACCGGGGCAAATGCGCGCAGGCGTGCCGTCTGCCCTATGACCTGATCGTCGATAACCGGCTGACGCCGCTGGGCGATGCGCGCTATCTACTCTCGCCGGGCGACCTGTATGCGCTCAATCAGATTCCAGACATCCTCGATATCGGCATTTCGACGCTCAAAATCGAGGGGCGCTATAAGGACGCCGAATATGTCGCGCTGACCACGCAGGCGTATCGTCAGGCGGTCGATGCCGCGTGGGAGCAGCGCCCCAGCCCGGTCACGGCGCAGGATGAAATCGCGCTGGAACAGGTGTATTCACGCGGGTTGGGCCCATATTTCATCTCCGGCACCAACCATCAGGCGGTCGTGCCCGGGCGCTCCCCGCGCCATCGCGGCGTGCTGTGCGGGCGCGTGACGCAGGTGCATGACGACCACGTGCGCATCGAGCCGACGAGTATCCAGCAGGCGGCCCCGCTCAAGCCAGGCGACGGCATCGTCTTCGATGCGGCCGACTGGCGCAGCCCGGAGATCGACGAGGAAGGCGGCCATCTGTACGAGGTCCGGCCGTCAGGCCCGATGCTCGACCTGTATTTTGGCAATCGCGCCATCGACTTTGAACGCATCGCGCCGGGCGACTGGGTGTGGCGCACGCATGACGTCACCGTGGCGCGCGCCGCCCGGCCGTTCACACAGGCGTCGGCACCAGTGGCACGCCAGCCCGTCCAGGTGCACGTCACGGCCCGCGAAGGCCAGCCACTAGCGATCACCTGGACGCTGGAGAAGAAGCCCGCCATCAGCGCCACGGTGACTGCATCCGAGCCGCTGGGACGCGCCAATACGCGCGGTGTCACGCTGGACTATCTCGCCCAGCAGCTCGACCGGCTGGGCACTACCGCGTACCGGCTCGGCAGCATCAGCGCCGACATCGACGGCCAGCCGTTTATCCCGTCTTCGCTGCTCAACCGGCTGCGCCAGCAGGCGACCGAAGCGCTGGCCGAGCAGCAGTCGCGCTTGCCCACGGGCAGCACGCATGACGCGCTGGCCGTGCTGCAAGGCGCGCTGGATGCCGTGGAGCATCATGCGGCGCAGCACGAGGGCGTTCAGCTGCATCTGCTGGTGCGCAAGCCGGACCAGCTCGATGCAGCCATCGCCATGCATCCGGCCAGCATCACGCTCGACTATCTGGAGCTGTATGGCCTGCGCCCGGCTGTGGAGAAAATCCGCGAGGCGGGCATCACGCCGCGAGTGGCCAGCCCGCGCGTGCTCAAGCCGCAGGAACAGCGCGTCGTCAACTTTCTGCTGCGCCTCGACTGCCAGATCGTGGTGCGCTCCGGCGGCCTGCTGGAGGCATTGCAGGGACGGCATCAGCACGCACTGATCGGCGACTTCAGCCTGAACGCGGCCAACCAGATCGCCGCCGACACTTACTTCAAACTGGGCATCACCACGCTGACGCCCACGCACGACCTGAACGCCGAGCAGATCAGCGCGCTGGCGGCGGGCATCGGCGGAAGCCGGTTTGAGGTGATCGCCTATCATCACCTGCCCGTGTTCCACACCGAGCACTGCGTGTTCTGCCGCTTCCTGTCGAAGGGGACCAGCTATCTCGACTGCGGCCACCCGTGCGAGAAGCACGATGTCGCCCTGCGCGACAGCCAGGGGCGCAGCCATCCGGTCATGGCCGACGTGGGCTGCCGCAATACCGTGTTCGGGGCGGAGGCGCAGGTGGCCAGCCAGCATCTCGACAACATGCAGCGCAGCGGCATCGCGCACTACCGGCTGGAATTTGTGCACGAGACGCCCGAACAGGTGCGCCGCGTGACGGCCGCCTTCCAGGACTATTTTGCCGGGCGGCTGCATGCCTCCGGCCTGGACGAGCGCCTGAAGAAGATCGTGCCCCAGGGCACCACCGAAGGCTCGTTTTTCGTGCCAGAGGACTATCTCACCCTGCCCGTGCTCCAATAACACACCAAGGATGATGCCTGATGATGAACCTGACCGGCAGAATCGCGCTCGTCACCGGCGGATCACGCGGCATCGGCGCGGCCACCTGCGTCATGCTGGGGGCGCTGGGCGCGCACGTGCTGGTGCATTATCGCTCGCATGGCGGGGATGCTGACGCGCTGGTCGCGCAGATTAGCGCGTCAGGCGGGACAGCCGCAGCCATCCCCGCAGACCTGAGCCAGCCCGGAGGCGCAGAGTCGCTCATCACGCAGGCGCTTGAACAGGCCGGGCATATCGACATCCTGGTGAATAACGCCGGGGAATACACCGACAGCCCGCTGATCGACATGAGCGACGACACCTGGCAGCACACGCTCGACCTGAACCTGACGGCCGTCTTTCGCTGTATCCGCGGCGCCCTGCCGTCGATGCGCGCACAGTCGTGGGGGCGCATCATCAATGTGTCATCACAGGCGGCCTGGGCGGGCAGCATCAACCACGCGCATTACGCCGCGTCAAAGGCCGGCCTGCAGGGGCTGACCTATTCGCTGGCCAAAGAAGAAGGCCGCCACGGCATCACCGTCAATATCGTGTCGCCGGGGCGCATCGTCACCGACATGCTGGCCGACCATATCCCGTCACGCGAGCACGAATGGCGCGCACAAACGCCGCTGCGCCGGCTGGGCCAGCCGGAAGAAGTGGCCGGGGCAATCGCCTTTCTGGCCAGCGACCTGAGCAGTTATATGACCGGCAGCACGCTGCACGTCAACGGCGGCGTGCTGATGAGCTAAAGCATCACGCCCCGTTTTGCCGGGCGCGCGCTTCCGTCTCCTGAATCGCCAGGTCGATGTATACGGCCGATGTCCAGCCAAACACGGGCGCGGCCTTGGGCGGGTGATCCGCCGTGACCGGGTCGTAGTACTCATAGATATCCGGGTGCTGCTGAATCAGCTTCAGCGTCTTGCGACGCAGTTCCGCCGCCAGATCCTCGCGGCCAATGCGCGCCAGCGCCTCAATAAACAGGTAGTTGATATTTACCCAGGTGGGGCCGCGCCACATCTGCTTGGGGTCAAACTTCGGATCATTCAGCGCGACGGTGGGAATGGGCCATTCTGACCAGAAGGTTTCCGGGTTTTGCAGATGCGCCAGCAGCCGCCGCGTCATGGCTTTATTCAGGCGGCCCGTCCACAGCGGCAGCAAATGAAACGGCGTCATCACATTGACGGCCTTCTGGCCCAGGTGCAGCGCCTGAAAGCAGCCGGCCAGCTCGTCCCACAGCACCGTAACCATGCGCTGGGCGGTGGCGTCGGCCTCCTGACGCCAGCTTTCCGCCTCGTCTGGCAGGCCGATGATTTCGGCAATTTTGCTCAGGCTTTCGGCGGCCAGGCACAGATAGGTGTTCAGGTCCGGCGAGACCACCGGCATGCCCTCGTCCCACAGCGGGCTGTCATCAAGGCCGGATGAAAACGGATGGCGATACTCGCACAGGCCGGTATTGTTCCGGCTGTGGTTCAGCCACCAGTTATGCCAGCGCACCAGCGGCTCATACACTTCCTGCAGGAAGTCCAGATCGCCAGACTTTTCATACAGCTTCAGGGCGGTCCAGGCGGCCAGCGGCGGCTTGGTTACATCTTCCTCGACCGGCACACTCAGGCGGGTGACCAGCCCTTCGTCGTGGATGGCGTCGGGCAGCATGCCGTCCTCGCGCTGATGATCGAGCACAATGCGAATCTGGTCTTCGGCCAGCCGAGTATCGACATGGCGATAGGCCAGCGCGTGAAAGAACTGGTCCCAGTGCCACACGCCCACGTAATGAATCTTCGACGGCACGCAGGCCTCGCGGGTGAAGAAGTAGCGCGTGCTCAGCAGGCCGACGCGCATCACCCACCAGGCATATTCATACTGGTCGCGGTATTCGTCCAGCACCGGCGGCGCGGCGTCAAACCAGGCCTGCCAGCGCTGGCGCGCCTGCTCATAGGTGACTTCACCATTGGGGATAGCGCGGTTAAATGCCAGGCGCGGCGTGATATTCAGCAGCAGCGACTGGCCTGCACCAGCACGCACGGTCAGCTTCATTTCAAACATATCATCGGAAATCTGCGTCAGCAGGTTGGCTTCGATGCGGGCGTCGGTGGTGTAGGCGATGTTGCGTTTGCCGTGCAGGCGGGCACCGCGTCGGTCGGTCTGGCCCTTCTCGGCATGAATCACACAGCGCAGCGTCGAGCGCCCCTCAGGCAGGCGCAGCAGCAGCGTCTCGGCATCCACATAAATCCACTCGAAACGCCCCAGCGGGCAGGTCAGCCCGGCGGCATGCGGGTAGGTGTCCGGCGTCAGCGTGACCGGTTGGTCGTCCTCATTCAGGATTACCAGCCGCTCCACAATCGGCGGCCGCTGGCGATAATGCCCTACCTGGCGTTCCCATTTGGCCCAGCGTTCGGCCAGACGAATCGAAATCTCGTTATCGCGCAAAAACAGCAGCAGGCGCGTGCCGCGGTCGGTAAACGGGACATTGGCCAGGTCGATACGGTTGTGGAGGCGTTCCAGCGCAGTCGTCATCGGGTATCAGATCCTTTTTCAGTGGCAGCGGGCCCGGTCTTGCAGGGACAGCCGCCCCGTACACCATGCGTGCCAGCCTGCACGCAATATCATATGCCAGTATGTCGAGTTTTTGCCCGAAGTACCATAACCACAAAATCACTCTCAAGGTCGCCTGTGGATATAAGCGTGCGCTCGATGTTGATCAGCATCTGCACCACCTGCTGTGCTTCGAGAACCGGCCCTGCAACCTCTATATATGTTGTAGCATCCAGAATTATACCGACATTGAAATCATTGAATGTAACACTCAGGCCGGCGTAAGCAGCAGGCTGGAAATGCGAAAGGCCTGCGGGCGATGGGCCGTAATGGCGCGCAGGACAGGCTCGTGCTTCCAGCGCAGATGGATGACGGCACGTTCGGCATTGTCCGGCAGCATCACCGGGACACGCACAGACGAGACCTCATCGGTGATGGAAATCATTGTCTCGCCTTCCACGCCCTCCACAGACACCAGCAGGGCATCGTCCATTTGCAGCTGAATTGGCTTCACCACAATGTCGAGCGTCATCCGGCGCGCAGTCGGATTCAACAGCAAAAGCTGGCTATCGCCCGTGCTGCATATGGCAAACTGCCCCTTGTCGATCTCGGCTGAATACCAGCCATTGCCCAACACGAGCGTGTCCGGACTGGTCGTGCGCACAATTTCGGGCTGCAACACCAGCGATGGCAGATGCCGAATATCACCTGGCTGCGCGGGGCTGGTGCCTTCGCCGCGCGCCAGCACCCGCCAGACTTCGCACCAAAGGGTCGCGATCGTGTGCCCAATTGCCCTGAGTGACGACATACCCCGGTAGGTGCGGGCATCTTTGTATAACTCACCCAGCTTGCTGCTGGCAAAAGCGATTTCAGACACCAGCGGCAGATCAGTCAGCCACCACGTCAGCAGCACGAGACGGCGATGATTCGTCCAGCGCTGCTGGCTGGCGCGCAGGAACCAAGCATAGCGCCTGCGCCAGCGCCCGCCCAGCTTCGCCAGAATTTCCGCCTCCGACTTGCCCATATCATAGAGCACATACAGCCGCTGCAAATCGCGGTAGTACACATCCATCCATGAAAAGGTCTTGTTGGTCGCGTACTCGCGGAAACAGCCGGTATAGTGCGGGATAAACGCGAATGTCATCCCCTTGCTGACGCCGCGCAGCCAGTATTCATAGTCCATCGCAAACTGGAACGACTCGTCCAGCGGGCCCAGCGCGTCCCATGTGCTGCGGCGCCAGTAGGTCGTCTCCTGAGCCAGCACGCAGTAGTGGCGCAGATAGTGCGCCGATGGTTTGTCGCGCACGAAATTGCTTTTCCAGGCGCTGTTCTCATCGATGCAGCGGCGCATACCGGTCACAAAGTCGGCGTCGGGCTGGGACATGAACGCCTCGGCAATGCGCCACAGCGCGCCCGGCAGCAGCACATCGTCCGAGTTCAGCCAGCCCATGATGTCGCCAGTGCCGCGGGCAAAGCCCTTGTTGATGGCGTTCGCCTGACCGGCATCCTTCTCGCTGACGTGATAGTCCAGAAACGGGGCGTAACGCGCGATGACAGCCTTGCTTTCATCGGTACTGCCGCCGTCGATGACGATATATTCCAGATTCGGGTAGCCTTGCAGCAGCACCGAACGAATCGTCTCTTCCAGAAAGCGCCCCTGGTTATATGAGGGCGTGACGACCGTGATGCGCGGCAGGTCGGGCCTGGAGGAGTCGCTCAGGCCGGCAGGAGTGCCCTCCGTCCATGGGAAGCCGGTGCGCTGGGTCAAAGGGGCTGGCAGCGTATCAATCGTGAGCAATAGGGTTTCCGTAACAGATGATGTCATGCGCCCAATGGTAGCGGCATTGTTTGCAGAGTTCAACCGCAGGCAGGGGTGACCTGGTAAGCCACCCCTGCGCCGGAATCATCTCTACGGAGAAACAATCGGCAGCGCGCCGCAGTTGCCAGTGACCGTGGCTGTGTTCAGCATGGTGCTGTATTCAATCCACGAACCAGCGTAATTGGTGCGCCAGAATGTGTTATCGGCGAGGCGGCCATTCGGGATCAGCTCATAGCCAGCCTGCACCTGGTCATAGATATAGTCCGGGATGGCATTGGGCTGCGTATATACCAGCGCCGCGGCATTCATGGTGATCAGGCACGGGCCCGCCGGGGTGGGCGTCAGCGTGGGCGCGGAGGTGGCCGTGGGCGGCTGGGTGGGCGCCTGCGTCGGGATGGCGGTCGGGGCCGGGATAATCTGCGGCGGCTGCACTGTCGGGACAGAGGCGCAGTCCCCGGAGCTGTTTACCACCGACAGCGCGACCCAGCCGCTGCTGATGGCGTTGTACTGGATGTTATAGAACGAGCCGTCTGGCGAGATGCCCAGCACATTGGCGACTGCGCCGCCGGGCAGCGCGCCCAGCAGGATCGAATTGACGCTGGCAGACTGGCGGATATTGGCGCCACCCGCCAACTGCGGCGTGACCGTGCAGGCGGCTGTGCTCCCGGTGACTTCAGGCGTGGCAACTGGCCCATCAGCCTGCGCGGTCGGCGGCGGCGCAGAGGCGCCCGTTTCACCGCACGCGGACGCCTGGCTGACAGCCGCATAGCACACGGTGTAGGCCGACGTCGCACCCTGCACGTTTCCAGTCACCGCGATCTGAAAACTGCTGCCGCCGGCTGGAATGGTCATGCGCGCGCCGCCCAGTTCAGGGCTGACCAGCGCGACCAGCGTATTGGTCAGCGAATTAGTCAGGCGGGCGGAAACCGGCGCTGACTCGTCCTCGCTGATGATATACAGCCAGGCGCGCTCATCGAGCGCATTGAAGGTATACAACTGGAGCGACTGCTGCTGAGAAAGGGTGCCACTCAGCGGCTGGCCGGGCTGCAATGGAGTCGTGACCGGCGTCTGCTCGGATTGCAGGACGAGCGCGACGGTGCCGGTGCTGTTATTGGCAGTGCCCACCGTGACCACATAGCTGCCGCCGGTCAGAAACGCGCTCAGGTTAACCACCAGCGCGCCCTGCGTATTGGCGGATTCCGCGACAACGGCCCCGTCACGCAGGATGGCGATGCTGGGCTGGGCGGTATCACCGATCAATTGCAGGGTGACGATGCGCGGCTCGACCAGCGAATACGCATAACTGCGCGACTCACCGGGGATGCTGAGCGTGCTGATGAGCGGCTGATTCAGGATCAGTGTCCCGTCCAGGTCCGCCTGGGCAAACGCCGCAAACGGCGTGATGCTGAGTGCAAACAGCAAAAAGATCAGGATGACTTTTCGAAACATGGGGTTCTCTTCCATGACAAATTCGCGATGAACCAATGACTCTCATTGTAGGCGAAAGTGCAATTCGTGCATGAGGGAGTAAAACATTTTGAGGTTGCAAGGGCAAGGCAACCGAAAGCATGTATGCCTTGAGATGTATCACATGAGCATCTCGAGTAGGGGTGCACCTGTGTGTGCACCCTGTTTATATTTTCCCATATCGCATGGGCGGACACGCAGGTCCGCCCCTACCAAATATGTGGCTCGGCTGGCCAAGTAACTGCTAAAACGAAATTACGAACACGCGTGCCCTAGCGCACGTCATGCCAGGCAGTGGTGACTGCCCGCTCGCCCTTTTTCATGGCGCGCAGCAGCGCATCCTGATCGACCGGGATGGCGTAAATGCGCACGCCGGTCGCGTTGGTGATGGCGTTGCAGATGGCCGGCGTGGTGTTGATGCTGGGGATTTCGCCCACGCCTTTCGCGCCATACGGCCCGTCGGCGGCGCGATGCTCCACCAGATGCGAGATAATCTCCGGCGCATGCTTGATGCTGGGCATCTTGTAGCGCCCCAGAAAGCGGCTCCACGGCACGCCCTCTTCCAGGATGAACGACTCGGTCAGGCAGTTGCCCAGCGCCATGACGATGCCGCCTTCGATCTGCCCCTGAAGCATAAGCGGATTAATCGCACGGCCGATGTCGGTGCTGCTGACCACCTTGAGCACGTGCACTTCGCCCGTTTCCAGGTCGACCTCGACCAGCGCGGCCTGCGTGGCATAGCTGAAGGCGACGTGCATGTCGCCGCCCGTGCCCAGCGGGGCTGTTTTGGGCGCCCAGTATTCATATTTTGCGCGCGGCTGCACGCCGTGCTGCTTCATCCACTGCGCGACTGACCCGTAGTCGAGGCGCACATCATCGAAGCGCATCAAGCCTTCCTCATAGCGCACGGTCTCCGGCGCATGATCGACCATCTCGGCGGCCGTCTGCGACATCGCTTGGCGCAGTGCCCCGGCCGCCAGCCGCGCCGCATTGCCGGTCACATACGTCTGGCGCGAGGCGGTCGTCGGGCCACCATTGGGCGTCAGGTCGGTGTCGCACAGCAGCACCTTCACGCGCTCATACGGCACATGCAGTTCCTCGGCGGCCATCTGCGCCACCACATGCGCGATGCCCTGTCCCATATCCGCAGCGGCCGTGCGTACCTCAAATGTACCGTCTTCAAACGCTTCAACTTCGGCCTCACTTTTGTCTGGCGCGCCGCCGCCCAGCCCCGTATTTTTGTACGCGCAGGCCAGCCCCCAGCCATACGCCTTCGTGCCAGTCGTCCAGCCCCATTTGAAGCCTTCATCAGCATGATGCGCGCGCATGTCGCGCTGCACGTCGTCAATCGTCTCCAGCAGGCCGACCGACTCGCGCAGTAGCTGGCCGGTCGCGGTGGTCACGCCGACGCGCTGGGCATTGATGCGGCGCAGCTCGATCGGGTCCATGTCTAAAGCCTGCGCCACCATGTCCATATTCTGCTCGACGGCAAAGGCCGACTGCGTGACGCCGAAGCCACGAAACGCGCCCGATGGCGTGTTGTTGGTATACATGGCGTAGCAGTCGATTTTCGCATTCGGCACCACATACGGCCCGGTGGCGTGCGTGGTGGCGCGGGTCATCACCTTGTCGCTCAGGCTGGCGTACGCGCCGCCGTCGCCATACAGCTCGGCCTCGATGGCGGTCAGGCGGCCGTCACGCTTCGCGCCCGTCTTGATGCGGATGATCGTCGCGTGGCGCTTCGGGTGGAAAATCAGGCTTTCCTGGCGCGTATACAACATCTTGACCGGGCGCTTGAGCGCGCTGGCCAGCATCGCCACGTGGATCTGCCCGGCGATATCTTCCTTGCCGCCAAAGCCGCCGCCGATCAGCGTGCCAATCACGCGCACGTCTTCCTGGCCCAGGTTCATCGCTTTGGCGATCTGGTCGCGGTCCTGGTAGGGGATCTGCGAACCGACGAACACCGTCAGCTTGTCGTAGTCCTGATAGCCCGCCGGGATGCCGATGGCACATTCCGGTTCCAAAAACGCGTGCTCGGTCGTCGGCGTGCGGTACTCGTGCTCGACCACCACATCGGCTTCGGCAAATCCGGCCTCGATGTCGCCGTGGCGCACTTTGATGTGCTTGAGCAGGTTGCCCGTCGGGTGATTCGGATGCAGCACCGGCGCATCGGGACTGTGCGCATATTTCGGGTCAGCGACCACCGGCAGCGGCTCGTATCGCACCTCGATCAGCTTCAACGCGGCATCGGCGATTTCCTGCGTCTCGGCGGCCAGGATAGCGACAGCATCGCCCACATAGCGCACGACGGTGTCGCACAGCACCGGCCAGTCGCGGTAGACCAGGCCATGCAGGTTTTCGCCAGGGACATCGGCATGGGTCATCACGCTCAGCACGCCCGGAAACGCGCGCGCTTTCGCCGTGTCGATGCTCAAAATTTTCGCATGTGGATAAGGCGAACGCAGCGTGCGCGCAAAGGCCATGCCATCGAACACATAATCGTCGGTAAATTTGGCCGCGCCGGTCACCTTCTCGCGCACTTCCTGTGGCTCCACGCTGCGGCTGACCACGTCCATCGGCTCATCCACGCTCGGCTCATTCACCGGCACGGGCGCGTCGCCGCGCATCTCGGCGGCCGCGCTCTGGATGGCATTGGTCACACTGGAGTAGCCGGTACAGCGGCAGAAGGTATCCTTTAACGCGTGTTTGATTTCGTCTTTCGTGGGCGCGGGATTCTCGTTCAGCAGCGCGCACGAGGTCATGATCAGGCCGGGCGTGCAAAAGCCGCACTGCACCGCGCCATGTTTGATGAAGTGCGCCTGAAGCGGGTGCAGGTGGCCGTTGGCCAGCCCCTCGATGGTGGTAATCTCCCGGCCAGCCGCCTTGAAGGCCGGATACACGCACGAATCGACCGGCGTGCCGTCCACCAGCACGGTGCAGATGCCGCATTCGGCCTCCTCACAGCCAATCTTGGTGCCGGTCAGGCCCAGGTCGTAGCGCAGAAAGTGCGCCAGCGTGCGCGATTCATCGGCATCAAATTCAACCGGTTTCCCATTGATGGTGAGGCTGAGGCGGGTCATGGCAGTGTTTCCTTCTCGAAAGGTATTTTGCGGAAAGCAGCGCCCGTGAGCGCCGCGAAAAAGTCGATCTCAGGCGGGGACGGCCAGCCCTGCGCGGGCGCACGCCTGATGCAGCGTGCGGCGCAGCAGCACATCGGCCATCTCCACGCGGTACTCGCTGGTGGCACGATATTTGCTCGTGCGCACGGTCACCGTCTCGCGGGCCAGCGCGCAGGCTGAGGCGATCACGTCTTCACTGACAGGCTGGCCGGCGAGTAATTTCTCGACAGGCGTCAGGCGCGTCGGCACCGGGCCATTGGGCGCGATGCAGGCGCGCACCTCGCCAAACGCAGCCCCATCCAGCGAGACCCACACGGCGCAGCTCAGCACCGGCAGCGCGACGCCCTGCGGCCGCATGATGCGCTCGAAGGCCGTGCCTGCCCCGGCGCCCAGCTTGTGAAAGCGGAACCCGATCAGCAGGTCACGCGTGGGATTCAGCAGGCTGACGCCCGGCCCCCTGAACAGCGCGGCCAGCGGCATCCACGAACGGGTGCCCTGAAAGATCACTTCGGCCTCAGCATCCAGCGCGACCAGCGAGGTCGTGCCGTCGCCAGCCGGCAGCGCATGGGCGACATTGCCGCCCAGCGTGGCCACGTTGCGCACCTGCGGCCCGCCAATCACGCCGCAGCTTTCCGCCAGGCAGATGGCATGGGCCAGCACCAGCGGCGATTTCACGATCTCGGTGTGGGTGACGCCGCCGCCAATGTACACATACGCGTCATCGGCGCGGATGCTGGTCATTTCAGGAATGCGCGTGATATCGATCAGCGCCTGAAACGGCTCGTGCTCGCTGGCTTTGGCCTCCACCAGCAGGTCCGTCCCGCCCGCGACGATGCGCGCGCCACCGGCAAACTGCACCAGCAGGGCCGTCGCTTCATCCACGCTGGCCGGGGTAAAGTACTTTTCCCATAGTTTCATCGTCATCTTCCTGACTTAATCACCACGGCCCGCGCCGGCCATCATCGCGCCAATCGTGCGCACGTCATAATCGCGGCGCAGCACCTCGCCGACCGCACGCCCTTCATACATCACAATGATACGATCACTTAAGGCCATCACCTCATCCAGGTCTTCCGAAATCAGCAGGATGGCTGTGCCTTTGGCGCGTTCTTCCAGCAAGCGGTGATGGATATATTCGGTCGCGCCGATGTCCACGCCGCGCGTGGGCTGGGCCGCGATCAGCAGCGTCGGCTGCTGGGCCAGCTCACGGGCCAGCACGACTTTCTGGATATTCCCGCCGGACAGATTCTTGATCGGGGTATCGGTGCCTGGCGTCTTGACCTCGTAGTCGTGGATGATTTGACGGCAGGCCTCGGCAATTTTGCGCGGACGCAGGAAAAAGCGCCCCAGCGCATAGGGCGGATCAGACTGGTCTTTGAGCACAAAATTCTCGGCCACGGTGAAGTTCTTCACCACGCCATCGATCATGCGCTCCTCCGGGATGTAGCTGACGCCCAACTGGCGCAGCGCAGCCGGCGACTTTCCCCCCGCGGGCTGGTCGCCCACGTGAATGGTCCCGCCTGCCAGCGGACGCATACCAGCCACCACTTCGGCCAGCTCGTGCTGCCCGTTGCCGCTGACGCCCGCCACGCCGACGATTTCGCCACCGTAGAGCGTGAATGAGACCTCTTTCAGGCCCATGTCGCCGCGCTCGCTGAGCGCGCTGACGCCCTGCACCGTCAGGCGGGCCTCACCGCGCACCGGCGGGGGCAGCTCATATTCCAGCACGACTGGCCGACCAACCATCATTTCGGCCAGCGTGAGGCGGGTGGCGCCCGCCGCAGGAATCGTATTCACGCGCGCGCCGTCGCGCAGCACCGTGATGCGGTCGCTGATGGCCAGCACTTCATGCAGCTTGTGCGAGATAAAGATGATCGAATGCCCCTCGGCGGCCATTTGCTTGAGCACGATGAACAGGTCATCGCTTTCCTGCGGGGTGAGCACGGCTGTCGGCTCGTCCAGGATGAGCAGGGCCGCGCCGCGATAGAGCGCGCGGATGATTTCCACGCGCTGCTGTTCGCCCACCGAAAGCTGCCAGACCGGCCGCTCCGGGTAAATCCTGAGGTTATATTTTTGCGAGAGCTGCGAAATATCCTCGCTAATTTTCTTCAAATCGAGCACGCCGCCCCGTCCGGAGGGCATGCCTAACGCCACATTTTCGGCCACGGTCAGCGAGGGAACCAGCATGAAGTGCTGGTGGATCATGCCGATGCCGCGCTTCGTGCTTTCGTGAGGAGAGCCGATGTGCACGGGCGCGCCATTGATGAGCACCTGCCCTTCCGACTGCTGATACAGCCCATACAGGATCTTCATCAGCGTGCTTTTGCCAGCACCGTTTTCGCCCAGCAGCGCATGAATCTCGCCAGCATGCACGTCGAAATCCACGCCTTTGAGCGCGGTCACGCCGGGGAAGCGCTTGACGATGCCGCGCATTTCCAGCGTGGCGATGCGCTCTGACGGGCTGCTGGATGTCGCCTGTACGGACATAGGATTCCTTTGCTGGCTGGCCAGAAACGGCCCATCCCCGGCGCGCTGAAATCCACGGGCCAGGGATGAGCCACTTCAAACTACAGGGTTCTAGGAACCGGCTTCCGGCGTTGCTTCCACCATATCGGGCAGCAGCAGGATGTCGCCCGCAATGATGCCTTCGGTCAGGGTGGCGACAGTTGCTTCCACTTCAGCCAGCGTGGTTTCGTCCAGGCCGGAAAACTCGCTGATCTCGATTTCGAGGCCGCCATTTTCCAGCGTCAGCACATACGACTCGCCGCCCAGCACGCCTTCTTCAAGGCTGGCGATGATGTCACGCAGCACCACATCCCAGCGATAGACCTGGAAGGTGACGCCGCTTTCAGCAGACAGCTCAGCCTGGCTGCTCTGCGTGCCGAACCACAGCACCTCGTTGTCAGTGGCGACGGCGATCGGGCCGACGACCATCTGCGCGGAACCGGTCAGCACGTCAGCGCCATTGGCGACAAAGGCCTCGGCCGCTTCGGTGGCCAGCGGGACATCGCTGAACGACTGGATATAGTTCACGCCCACGGTCGCGTCGGGGTTGACCGACAGCGCGCCAGACACGAAGCCGTCGACATACAGCTTGGCGTCGCCCACTTCAATCGGGCCGACCACGCCGATATTGCCGGCCTCGGATAGCAGGGCCGCCAGCGCCCCGTTGATGAAACCGCCTTCTTCAGCGGCGGCCGTATAGGCAAACACGTTGGGCAGGCCGAAGGTGTTGTTGTCGGTGCCCCAGGCAAAGCTGACTTCGGGGAACTCGGCGGCCAGCTCTTCCACGACTGCGCCATACTGCGAGCCGTGGCCGATCACCAGGTCATATTCCCCGCTGGACGCCCAGTCACGCATGGCCACCGCGGCATCGTCCACGATGAACGTGCCTTCCTGGAAGGTGAATTCGAAGGCATCCCCCAGTTCCTCGTCCAGCAGCGTCAGCGCATCGAACATGCTCTGGCTGAAGGCCAGGTCTGCTGCCGCGCTGGGCGCGACAGCCGCGACACGAAAGACATCATCCTGCGCCGATACTGCGGGCAGCACACCCAGCAGACCCAGCGCAGCCAATCCCAGACCCATCCCCTTTTTGTTCATGTGCAGCATTGCCTCTCTCCTCAAATTGACCATGCCTGTGGTCAAATAACCACCTGTGTGAAGGTCCCGGCGCAGGGCTATTCCCCGCGCTGGAACGGCACCGTCAGCGCCGTCGGCTTTTCGGTCTGTCTGCCCGCAAAAGCCAGGGCGATGATCGTGATGACATACGGTGCCATCGTCGAAAATTCGGGCGGCACGTCGAAGCCGAGCGCGCCCACCTGAAGCTGAAGCGCATTGACGAAGCTGAACAGCAGCGCCCCGATCATCACGCCCACCGGCCGCCAGCGCCCGAAGTACACCAGCGCCACAGCGATGAAGCCCAGCCCGCCGGTCAGGTTTTGCTGGAACACGCCCAGCAGCGCGACCGACAGCGACGCGCCCGCCAGCCCGGCCATCATGCCGCCGAAAATCTGCGTGCTGTAGCGGATGCGCGCCACATTCACGTCCATCGCGTCGGCCGCCGCCGGGTTCTGGCCGACCGCGCGAATCTTCAGCCCGTACGAGGTGCGGCGCAGCACATAAGCCGCGATCGGCACACTGGCAAAGGCGATGTACACCAGCAGGTTCTGGCGGAAGAAAATTTGCCCGATGCCCAGAAACTCGATGTCGGACAGGACGGGGATGTAGATATCCGGGAAACGCTCGATCGACTTCGGCGTGCCGATCAGCCGCTGGAACAGCAGCTCGCTCAGCCCCAGCCCGAACAGGTACAGGCCGATGCCGCTGATGCCCTGCTTGGCGCGCAGCGTCACGCTGATGAAGGCTATCGCCAGCCCCATCAGCCCGCCGACAACCAGCGCCGTGAGCACACCCAGCAGCAGGCTGCCGGTGGCATACACCGCGTAAAAGCCGGTAAACGCGCCCATCAGCATGATGCCGTCCACGCCCAGATTGAGCAGGCCGCTGCGCTGGGCGAAGGTCTCGCCGATGGCCGCGAACAAATAGGGCGTCGCCAGCCGCAGCGTGGACGCAAACACGCTGGCGGTCACGATGCTGCCGATCGTCTCGAAGATATTCATGAAGGCACCCCTGCCGTCGATGCAGACGCGGCTTTCTGCTGCGCCTCGGCCTCGGCCAGGCGACGGCGGCGCGTCAGCCAGACGCGAAAGTATTCGCTGCTGACCGCGAAGATGACGATCAGGCCGTTGATGCTGGTGATGAGCGCGGCAGGCACGCCCAGGTCACGCTGCATTTTCTGCGCGCCCACCAGCAGCCCGCCGAAGAAGGCCGACGCCGGAATCGCGCCGAGTGGATTCAGCCCGCCGAACAGCGCCACCACGATACCGTTGAAGCCCGCGTTGCCGGTGAAGCCGGTCGCACTGCCGTCTGTTTGCAGACGATACTGCAAGCCCAGCACCTGGATGATGCCCGCCAGCCCGGCGAATCCGCCCGCCAGCATCATCGACAGCACCATGTGGCCGCGCACGCTGATGCCCGCGTAGCGCGAAGCGCGTTCGTTCTCACCCACAGCGCGGATGCGATAGCCCACGGTCGTGCGCCAGAGCAGGAAATAGGCCACGACCGCCAGCAGCACCGCGATCACCAGCCCCCAGTGCAGGCGGGTGCGCGCGAATAACTCGGCATTTTGCAGGCTGAACAGGTCAGCGACGCCCGGTGGCAGCGGCAGCGACAGGCGTGGCAGCTGAATCGTTTCCAGGATGCGGGCAGTTTTGGGAATCTGGTTGACGCCGGCTTCGGTGGGGTCGAGCATCGGGCCGTTGAGCATGAAGTTCATGAACTGCACGGCGATGGCATTGAGCATGATCGTGCTGAGGATTTCATTGACGTTGAACCAGGCTTTCAGCCATCCGGCCAGCCCGCCATACAGCGCCCCGGCGATGAATCCGGCGATGATCGCCAGCGGAATGCCCAGCCAGCCCAGCGGCTCGCCCGCGGCCAGCGCGACAGCGGTGCCCGCTACGGCGCCCATAATCATCTGCCCCTCGCCGCCGACATTGGTCATGCCGCCGCGAAAGGCGATACAGATGCCGATGGCCACAAACAGCATGGGCGTGGCTTTGACGAAGGTTTCAGCAGTGGAGTTTTCGTTGCCAAACGCGCCCTCGAACATGGACGCGAAGCCCTCTAGCGGGCTGACATTCAGCGCCAGCAGCAGCGTGGATGCCACCATAAACGCCAGCAGCAGCGCAATCACCAGCGGAGACGCATCCAGCAGGCGATTCAGCGCCGTCCTTGCCCAAGTCGCTGGAGAAATGCTCAAGCCTGCACCACCTTTACAAGCGGTTAACACAGCCGAGTATAACGCGTTTAATTTATCCTGCGCTCATAATTTCACCCAAGTCAGGGGGATCATCTTTGAGCAGGTTGCCCAATGCCGATTCGCGTGGGTCGAGGGTATTGGGCGCGATCTGAGAGAAGCGCAATATACGCTGTAAGCTGAAGTTTCGCCAGAAAACCTAGTCGGTGTCAGCGGCCACCTGCAAAGCGCGCACACCGGCCAGCACCCCATCCGGCGCGTTGAAAATCGACGTGCCAGCCACGCACACCCCCGCCCCAGCCAGCACAGCCTGGCGGATGGTCGAGGCATCGATGCCGCCATCGACCTCAATATCGCAGGCCGGATTGCGTTCGTCCAGCAGGGCACGCGCACGGCGTACCTTGTCCAGCGTGTACGGAATCAGTTTCTGACCGCCAAAACCGGGATTGACGGTCATAATCAGCAGGCCATCGAGCAAACCGGCTACTTCATCAATGACGGTTAGAGGGGTGGCCGGATTCAGCACCGCGACCGCTCTTTTCCCGTGGGACTTGATCTGCATCAGCAGCTTGTCCAGATGCGCGGTCGTCTCGACCTGCACCTGCACGATATCCGCGCCGGCCTTTATAACCGGCTCAATCAGATCTTGGGGGTTAGACACCATCAGATGCACTTCCAGCAGCAGCGGGGTGATGCGTCTGACAGCGCTGATGATCGGCATGCCAAATGACAGGTTGGGCACAAAATGCCCGTCCATGACATCCAGATGCAGCCGATCGACGCCGGCGGACTGGGCCGCGGCGACGTGCTCGCCCAGGCGCAGGAAATCAGCAGCGAGCAGCGAGGGGGCAATTCGGGTCGGGGTCATCACAGCTCCAGTGTGGCGGGGGCCAGCAGGCGCGCGGCTGGCTTGTCCAGCAGATAGACGAGCGTGCCCTGCGTCGGCGCAATCAACTGCGCGGGAAGCTGCTCAGGCTCGTGCGGGCCTTCCAGCGCGCCCTTGAGGGGGAGCGCCTTTTCGTCGCCGGACGCCAGAAAGACCACACGGCGCGCCTGATTGATAACGGGCGCCGTCAGCGTGATGCGCCAGGCCGCCAGCTTGCCCACCCAGTTCGGCACGACCGTGCGGGTGGTCTCGGCCAGGGCTTTGGTGCCGGGAAACAACGACGCCGTATGCCCATCCGGGCCGAAACCGAGCAGCATCAGGTCAAACACCGGCCAGCCGTCGCGCTGTTCCAGCACATCGGTCTTGGCCAGCTCTGAGGCATAGTCAGACGCGGCGCGGGCAGGCTCATACTCGGCGCGGATACGATGCACCCCGCCCGCGGTCACCTTCGAGAGCATCGCCTGATAGGCCATGCGGTAGCAGCTGTCGGGATGCTCTGGCGGCACAGCGCGCTCGTCCCCCCAGTAGAAATGCGTCTGGCTCCACGGCATCATGGTGCGCAGGCGCACATCTTCGGCCAGCAGCGCATACGCGGCCTTTGGCGTGGAACCGCCAGACAGCGCGATCGAGCACACGCCGCGCTCGCGCACCGCCTTCTGCGCAGTCATGGCGATCAGCGTCGCCGCCAGCATGGCGAAGTCGTTCCCTGCCTCTGCTATCTGAACCAACCGCGCCATGTGTCTGTCCTCGTGTGCGAATTTGCCCGATGTGTGCTGTCCAGCTTATCCCGCCTGCTACATCTGCGGGGCGTCTGCATCCCACATGCGGAAACCGCCGTAAAACGCGCTCACATTCGGCACGACGCGGCAGAATTCCGGAATGTCTTCGATGTACTTGGTATTGCCGCCGCCCAGCGCGATATATTCCGGCTGGAAGATGTGGAAAAAGCGGTGGATGACATCATCCACATAGCGGCGCCATTCTTTCTTGCCCAGCTCGGCCAGTGCGACGCCGCCCACGTGCTGCTCAAAGGTCTTGCCCTTGCGGTAAGGCAGATGCCCCAGCTCCATCGGCGCGATCACGTTATTCACGATCATGGTCGAGCCGAGGCCGGTGCCGAATCCCAGAAACAGCATGCGTCCACCCTCGTAGGCAGCGACGGCCTGCATAGCGGCGTCATTGACTACCTTGATTGGCTTGTCAAAGGCCTTCTGAAAATCAAAATCGGCCCAGCCGACGCCGAGGTTGACAGGCTCCAGCGTCATCCGGTCATGCTTGACCACGCCGGGCAGCCCCAGCGTGATCACGTCATACTGCCAGTGGGCCGTCAGCCGCTTGACGGCCTCGACCATCTGCTCCGGCGTATAATCAGGGCCGGAGTCTTCGCGTACAGGCGTTTCTTCTCCGGTGACAAGGCATTTCACGCGGCTTCCGCCTACATCGATGACCAGGATTTTTTTGTCTGCCATGTTCACTGCTCCGCAAGAATCCGCGCGATTGAAGCCTTATTTCTTCTCGTGATGCCCGCCAAACTGATAGCGCATGGCCGACAGCAGCTGGTTGGCGAAGGTCGCATTGCCACGGCTGGAGAAGCGTTCGTACAGCGCGGCGCTGAGCACCGGCGCGGGCACGCCTTCCTGCACTGCCGCCAGAATGGTCCAGCGGCCTTCCCCGCTGTCGCTGACCTTGCCGCCAAACTGCGACAGGTTTTCGTCGTCGAGCAGCGAAATGGCGATCAGGTCGAGCAGCCACGAGGGAATCACGCTGCCGCGCCGCCACAGCTCAGACACATCGCGCAGGTTGAAGTTGTACTGAAAATGCTCCGGGTCGCCCAGCGGGGCGGTCTCGGCGTCTTTAGCGTGCGAGGCGTCGCCAATATTGGCCTGCTTGAGGATGTTGAAGCCCTCGGCATAGGCGGCCATCAGGCCATATTCGATGCCATTGTGCACCATCTTGACGAAGTGGCCCGCGCCAGCAGGTCCGCAGTGCAGATAGCCGTCTTCGGCCGTGCTGTCGGTGATGGCCTCGCGCCCTTCGGTGCGCGGCGCAGTATCGCGTCCGGGAGCCAGTGAACGAAAGATCGGGTCGAGGTGCTTCACCGATTCGGCGTGGCCGCCGATCATCAGGCAGTAGCCGCGCTCCAGCCCCCACACGCCGCCGCTCGTGCCGATGTCGAGATAATGGATGCCCTGGGCCTCCAGCGCCTTTGCACGGCGGATATCATCAATGTAGTACGAGTTGCCGCCGTCGATCAGGATATCGCCGGGCGAGAGCAGCGGGGTAATCTGGGCGATCATATCATCCACGGTGGCCGCCGGAACCATCAGCCAGATGGCGCGCGGCGCTTCCAGCTTCTCCACCAGCTCGGGCAGCGAGTAGGCGGTCTTCGCGCCTTCCGCGCCCAGCGCATCCACCGGCCCCGCGCTGCGGTTGGAGGCCACGACATCGTGGCCATCTTTCAACAGGCGGCGCGCCATATTCGCGCCCATGCGCCCCAGTCCATACATTCCGATCTGCATTGTCGATTATCCCCATTCCTTAGGGCGCAGCAGTGCGCCGTATACAAGAATTACCAGAACCTTACAGGGCGGTCAGTGTCTGCGCGCCCACCCATTCCCCACCAGCAGGCACCTGAATCGGGGTCGCCACGCAGGCGGCCTCCACACAGATAAAGCGCTGCCAGTCATCCGGATGCATGTCCGGAATATTCGCCGCGTTGGTATGCGGATTCCACACCACCACGTCCGGCCAGTTTTGCTTTTCAATCCGCAGCGGAGACGGCCCGCCATGCATGGTCAGCCCCTGCGACTGGCCGACATAGATGCGGTCCTGCGGGCCGCTGAGCGTGAACACAGGCTCGCTGTCGGTGACCCTCTCCGTCGACGGGAACTGCATATACGATGCCCCATGCAGGCCCTCCAGGCGCACATCCCCGGCCGACGCGGCCAGGTATGAATGCAGCGCGCCGGTGAAGGAAAAATCCTGCGGGCCAGTATTACGCACTGTCAGCCGCAGATCCAGCATCTCACCGCCCACGGTGACATTGTATTCGCACTCGAAGTCCACCGGCCAGATCGACCGCGTGGCCGCGTCGGATGCCAGCATGAAGCGGGCCGTCAGCGCGCCTTCGCCCCACACCGCGCCCATGTAATCCCACTGCATCGAGCGGGCAAAGCCGTGGCGCGGCAGCGGCCCCACCAGGTTGAACTGCGGCCAGCAGATCGGCGTGCCCCCGCGAATCGCACCTTCGCCGGCAAAGGTGGCGCGTTCGCTCAGATACAGCCGTTCGCCACCCCGCGCCGGGCTCCAGGAGGTGAGGCTGGCGCCGTGCAGATACACCTGCGCTGTTGACAGATCGTGGTTGATCAGGCGCACCATCGGGGCATCATGAATGCCCCGTTCGCGGACGGCATAAGCAGTTGCTGTCATGCAAAGATTCCCTTTCAGTCGCGCAGGGCGGCCGCAACCGCTTCGTTCAGCGCCCGCAGGCCAGAGGCGACATCGGCCCCCAGATGCACTCGCAGCGCCCGCCGCCCGCGCGACGCCAGCACTTCAAAGTCGCCGCGCGCCTGCGCCTCTTTCACCACGCCAAAGGTGAATTTCTGGCCGGGCACGGGCAGGTCGGCGCGGTCGTCACTGGTGATTTGCAGGAAGACGCCGCTGTTTGGTCCGCCTTTATAGGCCTGGCCGGTGCTGTGCAGGAAGCGCGGCCCAAAGCCGAGGCAGGTGGCCACGCGCTTTGCATCGCGCACGGCATGACGCGCCCGCTGAAGCAGGGCTTCATGCTCGGTATTCATCTCGATAAACGCGGAGAAGGCGACATAGTCGCCAGCTTTCACCTGGGCCAGCAGCTTGCGCAGCACGCCCGACAGCGAGTCGGACTTCAGCGCATCCGACTGGCCAGCATCGGCATACAGGGTGATGCCATTTTCGCTCAACAGCGGCGTCATGGGGGGCAGGCTGCCCGTCTGCTCATAGGCTTCGGTCTGCTTGCGCGAGGCAATCTTGGCGCTTTCCACGTCGGGCTGGTCAAACGGATTGATGCCGATGACCGCGCCGGCGACAGCCGTAGCCATCTCCCAGCGGAAAAATTCCGCACCCAGATTATCCAGGTCGTCCAGCTCGATCATCACGACCGGCAGGCCAGCCGCCATCAGCTTGCCCACAGCCTCATCCTGCGCCACGTCAGGCGCGCCCGAATAACGCACATACACGAACACACGATCATCGCCGTACAACTGCGGCTCGGCCACGGCTTCCCGGTCAACCGGGATCAGGCCCAGGCCGATCTTGCCCGTGCTTTCAGCGATGAGCTGTTCCAGCCACGCGCCCAGGTCATACACAGCCGGGCTGGTGAAGACGGTCACCTTGTCGCGGCCAAATTTCACAGCGGCTGCGCCCAGGATCGCGCCAAGCTGTACGCCTGGATTTTCCTCGGCGGACGTGTGCGCGCCGCAGGTGATGGCCATGTCGTGCGCGCGGGTGAGGAAACGATGCACATTCAGGCCCATCAGCGCGGCGGGAACCATGCCGAACGCCGACAGCACCGAATAGCGCCCGCCGATGCTGGGCAGGCCGTACACAATGTGGCGGAAACCGTCGGCCTTCGCCACCTGCTCCATCTTCGAGCCGGGGTCGGTGATCGCGATGAAGCGCGAGCCCGCTTTGTCCGCGCCAATCGTCTCGACCACGCGCTGATAGAAATACTGCTTGAAGATATTCGGTTCCAGCGTGCTGCCGCTCTTGCTGGCGACGATGAACAGCGTGTCCGCCAGATCGACCGACTTCTCGAACGCGGCCACCTGCTGCGGGTCGGTCGAGTCGAGCACCAGCAGCTCTGGATAGCCGTCGATGATGCCATAGGTCATGCGCAGCACTTCAGGGCCCAGGCTGCTGCCGCCCATGCCCAGCAGCAGGATGTGTTTGAAGCCAGCCTTGCGCACATCCTCGGCAATTTCGTTCAGGTGTTCCACCTGGCCCAGCATCTGGCCGGTGATGGTCAGCCAGCCCAGCCATTTGGCCTCATCGGCATTCGTCCAGATTTCGGCATCCCCGGCCCACAGACGGCGCACCTTGTCGGTGGCGCTCCAATCTGACACCACATCATTGGCCGCAGACTGCAATTCCGGCGGCAGCATGGTCTGCATCAGCGCGACCGGCGCGGTGGGCACAGGCAGCTGACGCTTATCGACCGCGCCCAGCAGATTGGCAAACGCTGCTTCAAACAACTGCACGCCCTCGTCCAGCAGCGTGTCGGTGATCGCCTTCAGCGAGACGCCGTGGCCGGCCAGCGCGTCGAGCACGCCCTGTGCCTGGTCGACATCAGCCTGAAGCGTATCAGCGACGACGCCGTGGTCACGAAAAGCGTCGAGCGTGGCGGGCGGCAGCGTATTCACCGTGTCCGGCCCGATCAGCGTCTCGACATACAGCGTGTCTTTCAGCGCCGGGTCTTTGGTGCCGGTGCTGGCCCACAACAGGCGCTGCGGCTGGGCATGCTTTGCCTTCAGCGCATCCCAGCGCACGCCGGAAAACAGGCGCAGATAGCTCTGATAGGCGAGCTTCGCATTGGCAATCGCCACGCGGCTCGACAGGCTGGACAAGCCGGCTTTGTCAGCACCGGCGCGCTCTGCCAGCTCTTTCAGCTGCTTGTCGACTTTGGCGTCGATGCGGCTGACAAAGAAGCTGGCCACACTGGCCACGCCGCTGACATCGCCGCCAGCCGCCGCGAATTTCTCCAGGCCGCTGATATAAGCCCAGGCCACGCGTTCGTACATGTCGCGGGCAAACAGCAGCGTCACATTGACGTTGATGCCCTCGCCGATGAGCGTCTCAATCGCCGGAATGCCCTGCTCGGTCGCCGGCACTTTAATCATCACGTTCGGCCGACCAACTGATGCCCACAGACGGCGCGCTTCCTCGATTGTGCCGTCGGTGTCGTAGGCCAGCGTGGGCGAAACCTCCAGGCTGACATAGCCGTCCAGCTTGTGTGTTGCGTCATACACAGAGCGCATGACATCGGCGGCGTCCTGCACATCGCGAATGGCCAGGCGCTCGTACAGCGTCTTGCTGGACTGCGCGGCGGCATCCGGCGATTGCAGGATATCGGCGTAGTCTTTGCTGGACGCGACGGCCTTCTCAAAAATAGCAGGATTGCTGGTCATGCCGCGCAGGCCGTCCTGATCAATCATGCGCTGAAGCTCGCCGCTGTGAATCAGGTCGCGTCGAATGTAGTCCAGCCACGGGCTTTGCCCATGCGCGCTGAGCTGCACCAGGGAGTTTGTCTTGTCTGTCATATAGGTGTCCTTTTACTCGCCAGCCGTATCAGGCATGGGTGCCCGGATCGGCGGAAGAATAGCGTGATTCAATCGCCTGCACTTTGGCCAGGCGGCGCGCGTGGCGCTCCTCGCCGCTGAAACTGGCGCTGAGGAATGATTTCAGCACTTCGCGCGCGGTCTCGATGCCGATCACGCGCCCGCCCAGCACCAGCACGTTCATGTCGTCATGTTCGACGCCCTGGCGCGCGGAATAGCTGTCGTGGGCGATGCTGGCGCGCACGCCGGGAATCTTGTTCACGGCGATATTGGCGCCGATGCCGCTGCCGCACACCAGCACACCGCGCTCGGCCTCGCCTTTCATGACAGCCGTGCCCAGGGCATCGGCAAAGTCGGGATAGTCGTCTTTCGGGTCATTCACCCCGCCGCAGTCCACCACCTCATAGCCCAGCTCCCTCAGCATGTCAGACAGCGGGCCCTTCAGATGAAATCCTGCATGATCTGCGCCAATCGCTACGCGCATCGGTTGATTCTCACTTTCCTGTGCTCCACGTGTGCCTGATGAAACTCTGGTGCGCCCTGCACGCCAATCCTTACGAACCGGCTTGCACTTTCGCCCGTCAGCCTGCCAGAGACGCGCTCACCAGCGCGCGCGCTTCCGTCACGATCTCGTCCAGATGGGCCTGGCTGTGATAGCTCTCGGCATACAGCTTATAGATATCTTCGGTGCCGCTGGGCCGTGCTGCAAACCAGCCGTTCGCGGTGGTGACTTTCAGGCCGCCCAGCGCGGCGTTATTGCCGGGGGCATGCGTCAGGCGCGCGGTGATTGGGTCTCCCGCCAGCGACTCTGCCTGCACGCTGTCGGCAGACAATCCCGCCAGCGCCTTCTTTTCTGCCGGGGTGCTGGGGGTATCCTGGCGCGTATAGTACGTCGCGCCATAGTGCCCTTCAAATTCCCGGTAACGTGCGCTGGGGTCGGCGCCAGTGATGGCGGTAATTTCAGCCGCCAGCAGCCCCAGAATCAGGCCGTCCTTGTCGGTGGACCAGGCGGAGCCATCGCGGCGCACAAAGCTGGCCCCGGCGCTTTCCTCGCCGCCAAACACCACCGTGCCGTCATACAGGCCGGGCGCGAAATACTTGAAGCCTACCGGGACTTCATACAGCCGACGATTGAGCGTCTCCACCACGCGGTCGATCTGCGTGCTGCTGACCATCGTCTTGCCGATGGCGACATCATTGGACCAGTTGAAACGCGTGCGCACCAGATGGTCGATCGCTACCGCCAGATAATGATTCGGGTTCATCAGCCCGCCAGACGGCGTGACGATGCCGTGGCGGTCGCTGTCCGGGTCATTGGCGAAGGCGATATCGAACTGGTCTTTCAGGCCGATCAGCCCGGCCATCGCGTACGGGCTGGAGCAGTCCATGCGCACCTTGCCATCGTGGTCGAGCGTCATGAACGAAAATGTCGGGTCAATCACGCGGTTGACAACCGTGATATCCAGCTTGTACACCTCAGCCACGATGTCCCAGTAGGCCGCCGCCGCGCCGCCCAGCGGGTCGATGCCGATGCGCAGGCCAGCGCCGTGAATCGCTTCCATATTCAGCACAGCGCCCAGGTCACGCACATAGTCCGGCGCATAGTCGATGATGTGGGTGGTTTCGGCCACCAGCGCGCGCTCATACGGGATGCGCTGAACATCGGCCAGGCCGTCGCGCAGGATGGCGTTGGCGCGTTTCTGCACCCAGCCGGTGATATCGGTGTCGGCCGGGCCGCCGTTGGGCGGATTGTATTTGAAGCCGCCATCTTCGGGCGGGTTATGCGAGGGCGTGATGATGATGCCATCAGCCAGCCCGTCCTGCCGGTTTTTGTTATAGGTGAGGATGGCGCGGGAAATCACGGGCGTTGGGGTATTGCCATCATCCTGCTGCACATAGGTGTGTACGCCGTTGGCCGCCAGCACTTCCAGCGCCGTCCGCTGGGCCGGGGCCGACGCGCCATGCGTGTCCTTGCCCATATACAGCGGCCCGCTGATGCCCTGTGCTGCGCGATACTCGCAGATCGCCTGCGTGATCGCCAGGATATGCGACTCGGTGAAGCTGCCGTCAAACGGCGTGCCGCGGTGGCCGCTGGTGCCAAAGGCCACCAGATGCTTCGGATTTTCGAGGTCTGGCTTCAGCTCGTAATAGCTGCGCTCCAGCGCGGCAGCATCCATCAACTGACTTGAAGGGACCGATTTTCCTGCCAGCGCATGAGGCATTGCGCCCACCTTTCAACGAGAAGCACGACATGAATTCTTCCCGTTAGTGTAGCGCGACCTGGCCTGATTTCCAATTCACCGGGGCGCTTCAGCCGTCCTGGTTGGGGTCCGCCATTTCGCCAAACACCAGCACATAGGCGGTCGTGTAGCCGTCACTGCTCATGCCCACGCCCACATCTGTGAACGTGCGGTTGACCATATTTCCGACATGGTTGATGCTGCCCAGCCACCACGACACGGCGAACGATGGCGTGACGTCGGTGCTGCGATAGAAGTTTTCGCCACAGCACCAGCCCGCCGGCGGGAATCCTGCGGCGATGGCGCGCTGGCTGGGAGAGCTGCCGTCTGCCCGGAAATGCAGGCGCACGCGCCGCCCCACCAGATATTCGGCCTGTTCCTGCGCGGCGATCGAGAGCGCGGCATTCCAGCGGTACGGGTGCAGGCCGATGCGCAGGCGATGATTGTTGAGCCGGGTGTAGACCTCGCGCATCAGGTCAATATCGGGCGGCAGCAGCTCTGGCGTGGGCGTCGGTTGTGACACGATGGCATCCGGGGCATCCTGCGCCAGCAGTGCGCCGCTGGCCAGCAGCAGCGCCAGCATGAGCAGCCCGGCCATCATCATAATTGTCGTTCTGAAGCGCATGTGTGTTCCTCTCATCGTCCCACGCAGAATTGTAGGGCGCGCACGTCATCCTGCAACACATCCAAAGGTCCTGTTTGGATGTGTTGCACATGGGACCAGCCTCACCCCGTTTCGCTTCGCTCAACCGCCCCTCTCCACGGTGTGGACTGAGGGGCAAAAAAACACGCAAATCTGCGGGATATGCCTGACCCATTCATGCCAATGTCGCACAGGTCTCAATTGGCCGGGTATGGGGCTTGACCATTGCGGGCAACTGGGCAAGCATATAAATCAGGACGTATGGTGATGAACGGGAACGAACAAGCATGAAAGTTGGCGTATTGGCGCTGCAGGGCGCATTTATCGAACACGAGAAGAAACTGCACGCATTGGGCATTGAGACGGTGCAGGTGCGCCTGCCCGCGCAGTTAGACGGGCTGGATGGCCTGATTATCCCCGGCGGCGAAAGCACGGTCATCGGCAAGCTGGCCGCCGAATACAAGCTGATCGAGCCGCTGCGCGCCTTCGCCAGCGACAAACCAACGTGGGGCACGTGCGCGGGCATGATCTTTCTGGCGCGCGACATCGGCAACGACCGTCAGCCGATCCTGGGTGTGATGGACATTACCGTCAACCGCAACGCATTTGGCCGCCAGATCGACAGCTTCGAGCAGGCCCTGCCCGTGACCGTGCTGGACGACGCACCGTTCAACGCCGTGTTCATTCGGGCGCCGCTGGTGACCGCCGTGGATGCAGCGGCCACGCCACCCGTGGAGATTCTCTCCACCCTGCCCGATGGCCGCATCGTCGCAGTGCAGCAGGGGCATCTGCTGGCAACCGCGTTTCATCCGGAACTGACGGATGATCTGCGCCTGCATACGTACTTTGCGCAGATGGTGCGCGAACGTGCGTCCGCCTGAATTTGCGCGCCCGCGAATATTGGGCGTAGCACGGCGGAAAACACTTGATACAATACGCGCGCTTTGCTATACAATGCGAACGTAACTTCAAAATGCGCAGATTGAGAGATTGCGATGACCAACGACCGCTTCAGCGACCTTGAAATGGAATTGGAAGCCCTGCGTGGGCCGTATTTTGACCTGTCTGACGATCTGGAAGACGAAGATATCGAGATCGAAGAAGACGAATTTGAGGACGAAATCGAAGACGAAGAAGACTTCGACATCGACCTGGATGACGATGAAGGCTACGACGACGACGATGACTTCGACGACGATGGCTATGACGACGACGAAGATGACTTCGATTTCGACGAAGATGACGACGACCTGGACGACTTCGAGGATGAAGACGACGATTACTAGTCGCCGCTGAAGCCTTTCCCGGTCATCAACAGTCTCTTGCGGGCCAATAAAAAGGCGCCCGGTGTGTAAACTCCACACAGGGCGCCCGACTTCCCCTACGCGTTACGCCGGACCGGCAATCCCAATCACGAAGCGATCCGGATGCAGATACTTCTGCGTCGCTTCCAGCAGCGACAGCGGCGTATGGCTGTACACCATATCGCGATAGTGCAGCAGATAATCGAGCCCCAGGTTGTACATCTCCATATTGAGGATGGTGCCCACCAGGCCTTCGTTGGCCTCTAATTGCAGCGGCAGGCGGCCCACCAGGTACGACTGGTTATCAGCCAGCTCATCGGCCGTGACCGGGTCGCTGATGATGCGCCGCACCTGCTCCAGCGCGCGATCAATCGCCAGCTCGACATTGGCCGGGTTCACGCCGGCCGCGATCGTCCACGGGCCGGGGCCGTGCCCGCCCTCCATGGCGCTGTAGGCATAATAGGCCAGGCCAAGCTGTTCGCGCACGACATTGCCGATGCGCCCCATCATGCCAAACTGCCCCAGGATGCTGTTGGCCAGCGTGGCCGCCTGATAATCGGGCGACAGGCGCGACGGCCCCGGCACCCCCATGACGATGTCCGACTGCGTCTTGCCAGCCAGCGCGACGCGTGACCGCGTGATCGTCGGCGGAAGCGAGAAATCGGGCAGCACAGGTGGTTCCGGCTGGCCGGGATTGTCCCAGTCGGCAAAATAGCGTGACACCAGCGCGACCGCGTCGGCGGCTTTGACCGCGCCAGAAATCACGATAATCATGCCGCGCGGGCCGTAATGCGTCGCGTGAAAGGCGCGCAGGTCGTCCAGCGAAAGCGACGGCACCGTTTGCAGGGTGCCGCTGCGCGGGTAATGATATGGATGATTGGGCGGATACAGCGCCTGCGTGAAGGCGCGGTTCGCCCGCGACCGCGTATCCTGCTCGCGCATCTTCAGGCCGGTGATGACCTCGGCGCGCAGGCGCTCGACCTGCTGCTCAGGGAACGACGGATGGCGCAGCACATCGGCCAGCACATCCAGCGTCACATTCAGGTCTTCGGCCAGCGACTTGCCCGAAAAGCTGACCTTGAAGGTGCCGCCGCCGACATTCACGTCCGCGCCGATGTCTTCCTGGATGGTGGCCAGCGTGTTGAAGTCGCGCGTTTTCGTGCCGCGCATCAGCGCCGCCGCCGTGAGCGAGGCGAGGCCATTCTTCTCGAACGGCTCAAAAATACTGCCCGCGTTCAGCGTGCCGGTGAACACGACCGACTGCGCGGCGAAGTTTTCGTAGACCAGCACGACGATGCCGTTGGGCAGCACCACGCGGGTGATATTCTGCGCATTGGGCAGCGACTGAATCCCGGTTGCCGTCGCCATATTATTCGTCCTCGCCTTCATCTTCATCGTCATAGCCCTCATCGTCGCCCTCGCCCATCGTGGGCACAAAGTAGCCCACGGTGCGCTGGCTTTTGCGCAGATACTTCGCGGCGGCGGCATTCACATCGTCCAGCGTGACCGCCTCGATGCGGCTCATGTAATGCTCGAACCACTGGTAATCGCCAATCGTCTCGCAGTAGGCCAGCCAGTACGCCTGCATGGTGACGCGCTCGGCGCTGTAGGCAAACAGCGCGCGCGTCTGCTTCTTGGCGCGGGCCAGCTCGGCCTCGGTGATATCGCCGGCGACGACCTTGTCGATGGCGGCATCCATGGCGGCTTCCACTTCTTCAGGCGTGCGGTCGGGGCGCACCACTGCGCTGATGGAATACAGGAACGGATCGAGCGTGGGCGACAGGCTGCCATCCACGCCAGCGGCCAGCTCGGTCTCCACCACAGCGCGGTACATGCGGCTGGTGCGGTTATCGATGCTGCCACCGCCCAGGCCATCCGGGCCGCACAGCACGCTGTTCAGCACGGCCAGCGCAAACCAGTCCGGGTCGGTGGCCGACGGGGCCTTATAGGCCAGGTCGACAAACGCGCTGCCGCCAGGACGCTCCACGCGCACGCGGCGCTCGCCGTTCTGCGGTGGCTCCGGACGCACGAACAGCGCAGGCGGCTCGCCAGCGGGAATATCGGCATAATGCGCCTCGATCTTCGCCAGCAGCTCGGCGCTGTCAAACGCGCCCACGGCGACCGCCACAGCATTGTTCGGCATATAGTGGCGCCGATAATGCCTGTACAGGTCGTCGCGCGTCATCGTCTCCAGGTCGGTCATGTCGCCGATAATCTCGTGGTGATAGCCATGCACGCGGAAGGCCGCCGCCTGGATTTCTTCGCCCAGCCAGAAACCCGGCGAATTTTCCGCGCCCTGGCGCTCGCTGATGATGACCGTGCGTTCGCTTTCCACTTCTTCGGGGTCAAACTTCGCATTCAGCATGCGGTCGGCCTCGATGCGCAGCGCCAGATCGACCTCATTGGCGGGCAGCGTCTCATAATAGGTGGTGTAGTCGAACGAGGTCATGGCATTCCACGAGCCGCCCACGCGGTCCACGGCCTTGTCCAGATAGCCCGCCGGGAACTGGTCGGTCCCCTTGAACAGCATATGCTCCACCCAGTGCGAGACGCCGGTGGTGCCGGTGCGCTCGTTGCGGCTGCCGATTTTGTACATCACATACCAGCTCACCAGCGGCGCGCTGTGAACTTCCTTCAGCAGCACGGTCAGGCCGTTTTTGAGAACGTGTTTCGTTACGCCACTCACGCGATGGCTCCTCTCCATAATGCGGAATGCTTGCGAACCTGAAGCATAGCGCAATCGGATTGGAATCGTGTTAGCGGCACGAAGGATTAATCAATCAAGGTACACATCCCGGCGTCAAAGGGAGCACGCCCTGCAAAAAAGGCATAAAAACAGCCCGGTCCCCCTTCCCAATCAAGGCCAATTCGCGACAATGGAAAGTGCTGCATCATCTGCACACAGAGGGGGACTCTGCCATGTTTGCACCACAGCCCAATGCTTTTCTGCTCAACCCTGCCAACGCGAAGTTTGTCAGCCGCGAGGCCGAGCGCATCGGCAGCACGCGCACCATGGCGCTGATCGCGCTGGTCGCGCTGGCCATTGGCCTCGGCGTGCTGGGCTATCAGGCCTTCAATTACTGGCGCGGCGAACAGATTCATGCCAGCAGTGAACAGGTGCAGGGCGCCGTCTCCGATGGATACGAACGCACCAGCCGTGGCAATACGACGTACTACCTCACCATCAGCTATGACGTCAAAGGCCAGACGTATTCGTTTGAAGACCAGGTGTCCGAGGAAACCTACGACAATACCTTCATCGGCACGCGCGTCACCGTCAGCTATCTGGCGGATGACCCGGCGACGGCCGCGCTGGGCGGGCGCTGGCGCGACGATACCGAGCGCAATAATGGGCTGGTGATCGGCCTGATCGCGGGCGGCATCGCGCTTATCGTCGCGGCCATCATCGCCTACGTGGACCTGAATAATCGCAGGCTGTCACGCCACGGCCAGTTTGTTGGCGGCACGGTGGAAAGCGGAAAAATCACGCGCTCGAAGAACAGCTACACCCTGACGTTGAAATATTCGTTTACCACGCCAGACGGCGAGCGCGTGACCAACAAGAGCGCCAGCGCCGTGCGCAATGACCTGAAAGACTATGGCCCGCCGCCGGCAGGCACCCCGCTGACCGTGCTGGTGGTGAACAAACGCACGTTCCGCCTGATGTAGCCTCACCCCAGCGGGCGACCTGACGGGTGCCCGCTGGTCGCGCCTATTTCTTGAAGAACTTTTTGATGGCCCGCCAGGCGCGTCTCGCTTTGGCCTTGAAGCCGGTCTGCTGGGGCACAACCGGGTTATTGTTCTGCACCTGCTGCACCTGCTGCACCTGATTATCCTGCTGGGGAACGGGCTTCTGCGGGCGCGGCTTGTTGGCATAGCCTGTGGTATCACCCTCAAGCTCTTCACGATTTCCCGCGCGATACACCTGGTTACCAATCGCCTGTTCGTAAATATTCCAGGCCTTCAGCGCATTATCCGCCCAGGTATGCGGCTCGCCACCTTCGATTTCAAGCTGGCGCATCTCAAACACGGCCGCATTGGTGTTCGGGTCACTGGGGTCGTGGGGCTTCTGCTCCGGCTCTTTGCCCTTGTCCATCTCGATGGGCTCGGTTTCTTCCTGCGGAGAATCCGGCACGCTTTCCATGCTGTCTTCGTCGTTCAGGTCTTCGTCCTGCTTCTCGTTGCTGACCTTCTGCGTGATCTCCTGGACCATGATATTTGAGACATCGGTCACCAGTTTGTCGGTCTTGTTGCCCAGTGCGGCAAAGCCTTCCAGCTTGTCGCTCAGCGCCAGCTTGTTATTGGTGCCCTTTTCAGTGACGAGCTGCGCCGGATTATCCAGCCGCATCATGTCTTCCTGCGGCATATTGCGCAGCCAGTCCTCACGCGTGACGTCCACGGTATAGGGCGTCTCGTTTTCTTCGGCCACATTCCCGGTAATGCCAAATTCATGATTGAGCAGGCGTTTCTGGCGCTGCTGGTCGATATTCTGCTCATTGGTGTTGGGGATGGCGGCCTCAATCAGCCAGTTAATCCATTCGTCCTTCAGCACCAGCCCCATCTTCTCGGTATCCTGCTCGGTCAGCTCGGCCTCATTCTTCACCAGGTCCAGCATGCGCTTGAAACTGGTCTTGGCCATCAGCGCCAGCTGCCCCTTGGGGAACTGGGCATGCACGTTGTAATCGCCGGTATAGCCGCTGCGCAGATAGTCGATCACCAGCATCAGAAAACCCTTCAGGGCATCCGACATCTCATCCACCGGGATCGGCGGGGCCGACACGCTCACATCCACTTTGTCCATCTTGATCAGCCCGGCAGCCGCAGCGCGTTTTTGGGTGGTTTTGGCATATTCTGATTGCGGGCCGCTTGCGGACGACATGGCTTCATACAGGGACGCGATGTTGCCCAGCGGCACGCCAATCGTGGCCTGCATGTGGGCGTTCATCTTGCTGGAGGGGATAAACTCGGCATCGGCATGGGGGGTGCCAAACGAGGCGAAATTCTGGGCCGGCAGCGGATTCGTATCCTTCTGGGACATCATGGCATCGGCCAGTGCTGCCGCGTTGTCCATCACATACAGCACTTCGTCTTTCGATTCCAGCGCGGTCGTCACCCACTCGATGTCCGAGCGTTCGCCGTCATCGTCAGCAGTCAGCCGGACCCCATCCTGATTGATGACCGTTTCAGTGCCCTTGACCAGCTTCTTGCCATCGGGATGCTGCACCTTCCAGTCGGACACTTCAAATTCCAGGCCGATAGCGCGCTGCACGGCGGTCTGGTTCATGCGGCTGATTTGTGGTGTTTGCTGTTTCAGTATCTGGGCGGTACGGCGGTTGCCGAGGCTGCGTTGGAGGCGGCTGATGGTCTGCGGGCTAATGGATTCGGGCTGGGGGCCGAAGTCCTGCTTTCCCGCGCGGTTGCCGCCAGACTGGGCTGGCAGCTCCTCCTCGCGGCGCGAGGCACCTACTGACCTGCTGCGAGAGGTAAAACCAGGGCGCTGACCAAAGCCACGCGAGAACGTCATGTTCGATTGTCCTGACTACTGCCCCGTCCGGCAGGCCGGTGAGCAGCTGCGATGGGGAAAAGATATCCTGATTATGCGTTCAAGTCGTCAGTTGCACAACTTTCGGGTCGAGGGAAAAACAGGGAGAACGAAAGTTACCCCAAACGCGAGGCCGTCTGCGGCAGCGTCGGGTCGATGGCTGGCAGCGTAAACCAGAAACACGACCCCACCCCAGCCTCGCTGTCCACGCCGATTTCCCCGCGCAGCTTGCGAATAATGCGATGGACGATCGACAGCCCCAGGCCAATGCCTTCCACGCCGGCAGGCGCGCTGGCGCGTGAGAACATGCGAAACAGCTTGTCGCGGTCTTCCGGACGGATGCCAATGCCATTGTCGCGCACTTCATAACGCACAAAGCGGCCCTGTTGCTGGCCACAGATGCTGATCGCAGGCGAGGCGTTCTTTGCGCCCATGTATTTGATGGCATTGCTGATCAGATTGGCAAAGATTTCTTCCACCCACTGCGGCTGGCCAAACGCGGTCGGCATCTCCGGCATCACGGTCACGTGCACGGACTTCCCTTCAATCTGATGGCTGAAACGCTGCAGGGCTGATTCGGCGAGGTGATGCGCGTCAACCCGCACAAAGGCCACCTCATCATGGCGCAGCCGGGCCAGCAGCAGCAGCTGGTCAATCATCCGGGCCATGACTTTGGTGCTCTGCTCAATCGAATCAAGCATGTGCGCGGCCTGGTCTGGCAGCGTATGGTCCGGAAAGCTCATCTTGATCAGCTGGGCGCGCAGCAGCACGTTGGTCAGCGGAGATTTCAGGTCATGTGCGATCGTGTGGCCGTAGGCATCCAGCTCCTCCAGGCGCAGGCGCAGCTCCTCACGCGTCGCCTTCAGGTCCGACACGATGCGCGCATTGCGTATGGCCGATGCCAGATGCAGCGCCAGCATCAGGCCGATGCGCATATCGTCGCGGCTGTACTGGCCCGGAGCCGTCGTGGCAAAGTTGATCGTGCCCACGAAGCGGTTGTCCGCGTTCAGCGGAATGATGAGCTGCGACTGATAGTCAGCCAGGAAGTGCGACGGCATGCCTTCATTCAGCAGCACCGGGCGCGTGGAGTCAAATGCGCCAGCCAGATTGGGCATCGTCTCCAGGTCGGCGGTCGCAGGCTCAGGGCGACCAAACAGCGTTTTGATGCCCCAGTGGCCCTCTTCAAACAGACAGACGCTGCAATGCTCAAAGTCGAGCAGCCATTTGGCCTGGCGGGCGATGACCCGTTCAATGCGCGCCAGGTCAAGCGACTGATTTACGGCAAGGCCGATTTCGTTGAGGACAGAAATCCGGCTGGAGAGCGCATCGGCCTCCGCCAGCAGAGAACGGGTCGTGGTGAGCAATTCTTCGCGTTCCAGGTTTTCGAGTGGTTTTGAGAGGTACGGCTGCATCGTCCTGACGCCTTAAGGTCTAGAGAGTATCGATTTCCAGATTGATCGCGTCGGTATACTGGTTGATGCCTGTGAACAGATGCGCGGTGGCCACCACCTCAAAGATTTCATCATCATCCAGGCCGATAGCGCGCAGGCCGTCATAGTCTGCCTGCGTCACCGTCAGCGGCCGGGTGGCAATCTTCAGGCCAAAGCGGATCATCGTCTTTTCACGCTCAGGCAGCGGGCACGCGTCAAAGTTGGTCACCAGCGTGCGCAGCACATCCTCGCTCATGCCCAGCGCCGACAGCCCGTGCAGGTGCACATTGAGCGCATACTGGCTGTTATTAGCCTGCGAAATCGCCACGCCGACCATTTCCTTCAGCGTGCGCGGGATATCCCCGTGCAGGATGGTGCTGCGAAAATGGTTCCAGTTCGCCTCAAGGAACTTCGGACGATTCGCCATCGACTTGAACACGTTCGGCACAATGCCAAAGCCCAGCTCGTTCAGAATTTCATCGTATACACGCAGCGCGATCGGATCAGTCAGTTCATGCTGCTCAAGGATTCTTACACACGCCATACATCAGGCTCCAGAGGTGGACAACACTATTATTATTACATTGGATACAGGATACATGTTACATTTCGAGACATCATCAGACAACTCCCCCTCAGCGTGGTTCCACGATCCAATTTATGTGCGATTCATCAATCGCTTCGGGGGACTGGATAGTCTTCAGAGAACATCAGGCAGGCAGAATGGTCATAATTTCACAGCGACCACTCATGCAGGCGGTGCGCCAATAGCGACCGACAGCACACGTATCATGCAGCAGATTTTCAGAAACAGCGCACAATTTCACGGCGAATTCAGAAACATCGGGGCGCTCCGGCTACCCCTGACAGTCAGCAGAAAACACAGCAGGGAGACGCCATGCTCTGACATCTCCCTGCTGTACAGATGGTTTATGACCAGCGGCATCCGCCCTGTAGACGGACCTACGCCTTCGCGCCTTTGAGCATTTGCGAGCCGACGGCCAGGTAGTCGTAGCCCGTGGCCACCAGCGCCCGATAGTCGGGGATCATGCGGCGGCCGTCCATAATCAGGTAGGGCGGCTTCACCGTCGCCTGAATGGTGCTGCTCAGCCCGCGGAATTCCTCCCAGTCGGTAGAGATAAACAGCATATCGCTGCCAGCCAGCGCCTCTTTGGCCGAATTGAAGTAGCTGATCTTCTCGAACAGGTGATTGGTCTCCGGGTTGAAGTAGCGCTTCGCCTCGGCAATCGCCAGCGGGTCATAGGCGCGAATCGACTTCACGCCGCGCGCCAGCAGCCCCTCGACCACCTTCAGCGATGACGAATCGCGCATGTCGTTGGTGCGCTGTTTGAATGACAATCCCAGCAGGGCGACCGTCTTGTGGTTGAACGACGCGCCCGCCTCGCGCACGGCGCGTTCGATCAGATAGGTCTTCTGATACTCGTTAATCTCATAGACCGATTCCAGCAGATCGGTTTGCACGCCGACGTTGCGGAACTGGTAAATCAGCGACTGGATGTCTTTGCCGAAGCACGAGCCACCCGCGCCATTACTGACATACGAGCCCCACTTGCTGATGCGGTCATCGCTGGTCACGCCGCGCTTCAGGTCTTCCATGCGCACATTCGGGAAGGCCTCGCCCAGACGCGCGCCCACACCGTTCCAGTACGAGATATAGGTCAGCAGCAGCGTATTGGCGGTGTACTTGATCGCCTCGGCCGTCTCCGGCGTGGTCTCGATGTAGCGAATGCGTACGTGGTCGACAAACTGCGAGTACACGCGGCGCAGAATCGCCAGGTCTTCCTCGGTATCGGCGCCGACCACCACACGGTCCGGACGGCGCGACTTTTCCACGGCGTCGCCTTCGGGCAGGAATTCCGGATTGCTGGCGATGCCCACGTTGGGCACGTTGTTCTCGCGCAGGACTTTCTCCAGGCGGCGGGCCGTCCCCACCGGCACGGTCGACTTGTTGATGACGACCACGCGGCGCTGGTCTTTGCGGGCGGCCAGCACTTTCGAGAGCGTGCCCAGCGCGGCCAGGTAATAGCTCAGGTCGGTGCTGCCATTCGGGGCGGGCGGCGTGGGCAGGCACAGGAAGATCGCCTCGGTGCCTTCAATCACATCCTCGACATGGGTGGTGAAAAACAACGACTTGCCCCGGTTTTCCTCGATCACATCGGCCAGGCCGGGCTCATTGACATGATGCTCGATCTGCGCCTTGTCGCCCGAGTTATAGGCGCTGATGCGGTTCTCGTCCACATCATAGGCGATCACTTCGTGGCCATATTCCGAGCAAATGGCGGCATGCGTTAGGCCCACAAATCCGGTGCCGACGACGATAATCTTCATGGATTTCGCTTCCTCTGGTTGACCCGCTGTTGAACGACCTCAATGCGGAGTAGTTTAATGCGCGGCGTCATTTAGTTCTATGCCGAGTGTCCTACGCGCTTGGCCAGCAGGATATCCGGCTTGCCAAAGCCATTCGCGTCGGGGATGACGCCCACCAGCTTGTAGCCGCATTTCTGGTAAAACACGAAGGGATGATTGTCAGTGCTGGACAGGCGCATCAGCGCGCCCAGCGGATCATCAAAAATGTCTGCGCCGCCCAGGCTGGTCCTGTTCAATTCATCGTCGCTGCCCAGCTGCACCGTGATGCCGCCGCGCGCCGCGACCTGCGCCTCCAGATCAGCCACCAGCGCGCGGCCCACGCCCTGCCCCTGCGCTTCCGGCTTCACCATCAGCGGATGCAGCTCCCAGGTGTATGGCGGATAAGTGGGCAGGCCGCCAATCCAGCCAACCGGCTCACCCGTGTCGTCGTCAAAGGCGACACGCGAGATGTTGCCGGTGGCGCAGTTCTCCGCGATTTCTTCAAGGGCTTCGTCAATTGTCGTCAGATAGTCCAGTGTCATCACGCTGATCGACGGAATGGCAAATTCCGCCACGAGGCGTTTGACCTCATCCGTCTGGACGGCCATATCTTCGATACGAACACGCATCGGCATCGACTTGACTCCCCAGGCCTAACCGAGCATCTGGCGGGCCACACGGCGGCCCAGCTCCACCGCGAAGTTGGTGCCGCGGTCCCACGGATACACGTGGCTCATGCTGGCCCAGAACACGCCTGGGAGCGGCGTCGCCAGCGGCGGCACTTTCTCGGCGTGATTGACATACGGGACCGGCTGGGCATACGGCGCACGAAAGGCCCATGCCCTGCGAATCCAGTCTGGCCTGAAATTGGGATTGAACGCGGGCAGCACCGAGGCAAAACGCTCGATGAGCTGCTCCTCGGTCATGGTGAAATACTCATGATCGGCCGGGCAGTAATCGCCCAGATACAGGATGCGGTCGCCGTTGTAATGCGACTTGTCCATCCAGTTGGTGTGCTCCACCAGCGCCAGGAACGGGAACTTATTCGCGTTTTTGTCGGGGCTGCTCGCGGGCAGATTCAGCCAGTAGGTGCCATCGGTCAGCAGCTGTTCTTTAATCGCCAGCACCACACACACCGCGCCGATGCTGTGCAGGCCGCTCACCTGATGGCCAAACGGGGTGTCTTTGAGCTGGGGCGCCAGCTTCATCATCAGCCCGGGCGAGGTGGTCGTCAGCACACGGTCAAAGACGATCGTCTCGCCCTTAACTGTCAGCGTTGGTTTGCCGTCCTGAGTACCAATCGCCTGAATCGGTGTATTGAGGTGAATGACCGCGCCGCGGGCCGTCAGCTTTTCAGCCAGCAGGTTCAGGAAGGCCTGAAAGCCGCCGGTGAACGTGCCCAGGCGCAGGCTGCGCGCCTTCACGCGCGCCCACATCCAGGCCATATTGACCTTGTCGTATTCCTCGCCAAACTTGCCGATCAGCAGCGGGCGGAAGAACTTGCCATAGGCTTCCTCGCCCATGTAGCGTTTCATCCACGCATCCGCCGTGACCTGCTCCATCGACTTCCAGTCGGGCGTCAGCTTGATAAACGCACCCGCGGCGGCAAAGCGGAACTTCGCCAGCGGGGACAGCGGCAGCAGCAGCGCGGACGGCGAAATCTCCGAGCGCCACAGCCTGCCATCGATCCAGTAGCTGGTCTTGGGCCGTGGGAACAGCACCTGGTCAGACGCGCCCATTTCGGCCACCAGCTTCAGCAGGTCGGCGTCGGTCTCAAACCAGTGGTGATAAAACTTCTCCAGCTCCCATTCCCACGATTCGTCTTTAAAGCCACCCGCCAGGCCGCCCACCCGCGCTTCAGATTCATACAGCGTGACCTCGTGGCCGGCGGCCAGAAAATCCCACGCCGCACTCATGCCCGTCACGCCAGCGCCAACAATACCAATCTTCACTCTGTCACCACCCTTGATTCAAGATCTCCCGTGGCCACCTGCACCTCCAGCTCGCGGGCATGGCGCACATCGCCAAAGCCCAGCCCGCGCCGCGCCAGCAGCACGAACCCCACCACCGTCACTGGCAGCCAGATGACCGCATGCACCACAATCGCGTAGGCCAGCGCCAGGTCTTCGGCGATACCCGCCGCGCTGAGCACCGTCACGACAAAAAACTCAAATACGCCTAACTGCCCCGGCGATGCCGGAATCAGCCCGGCCAGATTGACCGTGCCCACCACCACCAGCATCAGCGGATAGCCTACCTGCAAGCCCATCGCAGCGGCCACGATCCAGTAGACCGTCGCTTCCAGCATCCAGCAGCCATAGCTGGCCACGATGGTGCCGGCCAGGTCTTTGGGCGTACGCAGGCCTTCCAGCCCCGCCAGAATATCCTCGCCCAGCTTCAGGGCCAGCGCACGCAGCTTTTCTGGCAGCACTCGCGCGATGGTGTTCAGCAGCGCGCGAAACCACGACGGCCGGGCCGCCAGCGCGAAGAAGACCGCCAGCGCGACCAGGAACAGCGGCGCCGTCGCGCTGACAATCGTGCGCAGCGTCTCGTTGGGCAGATTCAGCAGCGCCAGGCCAACCAGCACAAACGTCAGCATGACCAGCCCGTCAAAAATACGCTCGGTCACGGTCACGACCGCCGCCCGTGCAAACGGCACCTTATACGTGCGCGAAAGCAGCGCCAGGCGCAGGATTTCCCCGGCGCGCAGCGGATACACATTGTTGCCCATGTAACCGATGCACGTCAGCCCAACCAGCCCACGCAGCGGAATCTCTTTAAGCGAACGCAGCAGAAAGCGCCAGCGCAGCGAGATCACCGTCACGGCGGTGAAATACCAGGCGGCCGCAAACGCGATCAGCAGCAGATTGGCCTGTCGAATATCGTCCAGAATCGCGCCGGGATTCAGCCCGCGAAACGCAAATGCAAGAAATACGGCGCTCAGCAGCAGGCCGAACAGCACGCCTAAACGTTCTTTTTTGGTCATTGTCACTTGTTATGGGCATGTCACGCCAGACCGGACATCAGGCGCGTGCACCCCACCCTCCCCACACATCAGGTTATGCTCACAGTTTATACACAGACCGGCTTATGTTTGCTTGTGATTAGTCGCGCACAGGTCTACACTTGGGCTTGTGAACAGGAAAGGATCCCGCCATGCCCATTGATCCGCTGCCCCCTGAAAATTCTTCGGACGGCCCCGATTGGCTGGACGAGTTTCGCGATCTGGCCAACCGCCAGCTTGAAGACGGGTCTTCCTGTGAGCAGGTGCACCCGATTGTCGCCCGCTGGTTTGAGAAGCTTATGCAGCGCGACCCGCCCGAATCGCGTGATTCGGTCCTGCAGGCGATGAGCTGTCTGGCCACCGAGATTATCGCGTCCGCCCCGGAAGACATGATCGACCAGGTGGACGAAGAAGAAGAGGATGCGCTGGCGGGCTTCATCGAATACGTGCTGATGATCGGCCGCGCCTTTGAAATCAGCCTGCGCAGCGGCGAGCTGGATGATCTTTAGGGGAAAGAAGTTAAAAGGCGAAAGTCAAAAGTTAAAAAGAGCAACGGCGGGCCACTACGCCGGCCCGCCGTTTCGCATTCATGATGGCATGGTGACTGCACATGATATCTCCCATGGCATCCGCGACTTTGCCCCGACAGCTTATACCTGACCAGCCCGGTAGTATCTGCGCATACCTGGCAGGAGGGGCAGCAACACCAGGAGAATCGCCAGCACATACAGAATAAACTGAATTGGCGCGACATTGGGCAGGGTTAGGACCTGCACGGTGAGCCAGACGAGGAGCGCAAGCCCCAGCACAAGGGACAATGCCCACGCCCAGTGCTCGTGCGTCCATCGGCTTGTGATATTTAAGAGCGACCATTGAGGACGCAACCAAAGGCCCAGCAGCGCCAGCAGGCTCCCGCCACCCCACACGATTATCAGAATCAGTCCGGGGATAACAAAGTCCTGAAATGGCGTCTGCGCCAGGTCACTGACTGGCATGCCCATCGGTGCGCCATTTGGATCTCTCAGCATAAGATAGCCACCGATAATTCCGTTTACACCCAGGAAAAGCAGGCATAGTGATAATGCCAGCATCGGTATAAACGGACGACGGGTTCTTTTCGTATTCATTTCGCAATTTCCTTTTCACACATGCCGCATGATGGCAAAGATCACGCGGATAACAGGCATGTTTGATAACAACTGGGTGTGCTGAGACATCACTCCCAATTCGAATACGCCATACGCTCTTTCCGTCGCCAGCCAGGATATTTTCGTGTCACGATCGTCACGATTAAGGAGAAGTTTTGAATGATGTGCTGTACCGGGTGCGCCCGGTTCAAACAATGCAGGGTGCTGGAGGAAGAGCATCGCAGGTCGTTTTCGCTCGCTTGCCACTGCACGGTGCGTACAGCCTTCATAGAGCGACTTTACAATCGATAAGCAAATTTATTTCACATACAATTACTATACGATCGGATTTCGGTTTCTTCAATTGGCCACATGTGACAATGGACCTATACGCCAGAGGGAAATCCTGTGTCTCTGGAAGTAATTTCAAACAAGACTCGTCTCATCTTTTTTAACTTTCGCCTTTTAACTTTTAACTTCTTTTTCCCTCACTCCCACCAGCGGAAGCCGGCCGGCAGATTATCCGTGCCCGCGCCAGAGGCGGATTCGTCCAGCGGCGCGGACGGCAGCGGCGGCGAACGACGCAGCAAATCCCCGCTGCTGACGGCCACACGCACATTCGGGCGCTGCAAATGCGTAATCACCCCGCCCAGCCCCATAAACGCAGCAATCGCCGTGACGACCGTCCCGGCATACGGGAAGGCGATCACCAGCGACAGCAGCAGTGAGCCGATGGCCAGATGCGCCATCCCTTCCAGCGGGCGGCCACGGGGTGTCCACAGCAGGCGCGAGGCCACCCGCCCGATCGCAATGGCGACAATCACGCGTGAGATGAACAGCGCGACGAAGTAGAATACCGCCCCGCCGCTGATATTCAGCACGGCCAGGATGATCGCCGTCAGCGCGGTCACCTGCTCCACCCCCAGCAGCGATACCACCAGCACAATCAGCAGGCTGAGCAGCAGCGTAATCAGCAGCACGGGAAACGACAGGATGAACGAGAGCAGGCCGACGCCCAGCGAGGGAATCGGGCGCATACGGATGGTGATGATCGGGGCGGTCAGCGTGCGCGGGGCCAGCACCAGCGCCACCGCACCGATCAGGAACAGCGTGATGAACTCGCGCAGCACCTGCCGTACATAGGCTGCCACCGCGCTCCCCAGGTCAGATTGGTTGGCGATCAGCGCGGCATCCGCCACAATCTCGTTATAGTCCACCTGCGGGACTGTCCCCAGCAGGCTGGCCGGGGACGGCGCACTGTAGGCCAGCGTGCGGCCAATCCAGCCGGATTCGGTCACTTCCAGGCCGGGCTGGGCCAGCGACACATTGGTATCCACCAGTTGAATCAGGCTTTCCAGCTCACTCACGCCGGCTGTCTGGCGGTCGCCCACGCTAGCGGTCACGAAGCCGCCCACGGCACTGGTGATGCGTAGGGCGGTGCCTGCGTAGTCGATATTGCCGCCGACAGCGCTGTTGACGATCAGTTGATAGCCGATGGCGCCGATGTCGCCCGGCACAGGCGCGTCAATTGAGCTGCTCAGCGCCGCGCTGTAGACCGTGCTGTCCTGTGAAGTCAGCAGCGCGGGGGTTGTCATTTCCAGCACGCCGCCGCCAAAATGCACGTCGCCTTCCACCGTGCCGGTCAGCGTCAGCTTGCCTGCGCCGATATACACGCTGCCGCGCACCGTGCCGGAAATCGTGACGGTCACCGCAGCAGCGACCACATCCCCGTTCACCGTGCCCGCGATATCGAGCGAACGACAGGTCGCAAACAACGTCTGCCCGATGACCTCGTCAGCGTCGACGGTGCAGGCATCCCCGCGCAGCACGTCTCTGGCAGAGACAGACCCCACGGTAAACAAGGTAAACCAGGCCAGGCAGGCCAGCACTATCCAGCGACGCATTCCCGCTCCGTGCCTATGCCGATGAAAGACATTCCGTTACAGTCGATTCAGATTGTAGCCGCTTTGCGCCATCCTGCGAATTACCACTGGCTTAGGACGGATTTGCGCCTGCGGGCTGTCTGACGGTATGATTTGCATCTGAACTGGCTGTAACAGCGCGAATTGTCGGACGTATGACGCGAAGTTTCTCAAACCGAGTTTTCAGCGGGGTATGCGGCGGGCTGGCCCGCTCCACCCGCATCAATGCCTGGCTGTGGCGCGTGCTGTTTATCGCGCTCACGGTCGCCACGGGCGGCGGCTTTGCCGCGCTTTATGCCATCCTGTGGTGGATCGTGCCGCTGGAGTCGCCGGTGCTGCGCCGGCGCGGATTCCCGTTCATCTTCGTGCTGCTGCTTATCGTCGGCGCGGTCGGTCTGTGGGTCGCCAGCCTGCAGGGGGCGCTCGTCAGCGCGTCTGGCGTCAGCCTGTACCTGCCGATTATGTTTGCCGCTGCGGCCGCCATCTTCTTCTTGCGACAACTCTCGTTTGGCAGGGGGCGTTAAATGCGCCAGCAGCGACGGACAAATTTTGTATGGGGACTGGTCGCCCTGGGCATCGCCGTCTATGTGCTGGCCCAGGCGCTGGGCATCGTGCCGACCGGCATCGCCGATGCGGCAGCCCGCGCATGGCCCGCCCTGCTGGTGTTTGCCGGGCTGATGCTGATTCTGCGCGGGCGGGTGCCGCTGGGCGGCCTGCTGGCGCTGGTCATCAGCATCGCGCTGGTGGGTGGCATCGCGGTGACTGCGTTCAACGGACGCGCTGGCGAGCTGCGCACGGACAATGTCGTGCCGGTCAATCAGCTGGTGGCGGCTGACATCACGCTGCTGCGTGTGCGCGCAGACCTGCTGACCACCGATATCGACGTGCAGCCATCAGCTTCACGCGAACAGGGCGTGACCGGCCAGTTTACCGGCAGCCTGGAAAGTGCCGTTTCCATCAGCTACGAAACCGGCGACGACAACGCCGCCACGATGGTCATCACCGAGAGCCGCCCGTCTGACCTGCCGCGGCTGGACCAGGTGGGGCGTGGGACTTTCCAGCTCACGCTGCCGCCGGGCGTGCCACTCGATATCGACATCAACAGCAGCGATGGCGAAGTCACGCTGAGCCTGAACGGGCTGATGACCGAGCGCGTGAATGCCGCCACCCAGCGCGGCGACCTGGTGGTCGCGCTGCCCGATTACGACCCGACGATTATCTCCAGCGGCGACCAGATGGGCGCGCTGACCGCGCTCAATGGCGCGCTGACGCTGTTCGTGCCTGAGGCGCTGGCCGCCCGCCTGGAACTGAATCGCGGGGGCAGCGGCATCGAGCCGCAGTATGACGCAGCCGTGTTCAACTATCTGGTGGGCGATGTACTGGAAGCGCGCACGGCCGCCACGGCATCGTTTGTCGCCCGCTTCAGCCTGACGGCCCCGCGTGGCCAGATTCGCGTGGACAGCACCCCATGATGACAGCCGGAGAGATTCCGCGATGGCCTGGCGCATACAGCTTTCAAGCAAGCCGATCCGCAGGCTGGATATGCTGGCGGGCAAGCCTGCCCTGCTAGCGGCCTGGTCATCCCCCGCGCAGGTACATTTTTTCGATCTTCAGCATGGCACCAAACTTGATCACCGCGACCTGGCCGAGCCAGACGACGCGGATACGACCTCGCCCGGCTGGGAGGCGTATCTGCGCACGCTGTTCTCGCCGGGCAGCATGCCGCTGACGTGGGTGCATGCCCGCGCCTGCCTGGTGGTGACCAGCATGGGCGGCGCACGCCTGATCAGCGGGCCGGGCGGCGTGACGCTGAACGCGCAGGGCCGCACCTCGAAGCTGGACGTGCCCGACAAGACGAACATCATTAGCGCGGCGATGGACCGCACCGGCGATACCGTCGCGCTGCTGGCCGGGACGGGCGCGCTGCTGCTCTACCGCGGACACATCCGCGTGGGCGAAATCCTGCCGCCCATCCAACTGTCCGACATCAATCCGCTGCACGTGTTTGTGCCGGATGGCGGCGGCAGCGTGACCGTCAGCGACGGGCAGGCCATTATCACCTACACCCCCAGCGGCGCGATCAAAGCCCAGCACGACATCCCCTACCTGTTCGGGCCGCCGGCCTTCTCGCCAGACGGCAAACAGCTCGCCCTGGCCGACCTGGAATCGGGCGTGATTCGCGTGTACAACCCGGCCACGATGGCGCTGCTGTATCAGCGCTTCGCCATCGACCTGCTGGCCGATTCGCGCAAAGCACAGCTACTGCCGGTGGATGTCGCGGGCGGCGGTGCTGTCGGCGCGATGGCGCTGAACGGCAAAGGCGCGTTTGCCTTCTCCGTGCTGGGCAACATCTGCGTGACCAATGTCTCGCGCTTCAAGGCGACGAAATAGGCTGAATCCGGGGAATACTACTCTTTTTCGATCAGCGCGCGCTGGGGAAAGACCAGACGGTCCGGCGCGGTGATGCCGCGTGCCAGCAGCAGGCGATTGGCGCGCTCGAAGTCGTCGTGCAGGTCGCGCACCAGGCGCGACTGGGCGTTCGACGGCTCCAGCGAAAAAGCGACGAACGTCACGGCCTCGGTGCCCAGCGCCATGACCAGCCATTCGCCATGCGCCAGCGCACGACGGCCCAGGCCGGGCTGCGGTGGCCGGGGAATCGCCCACAGGCCCTCCACCAGCCGGTCGATGTTGAGCGATTGCGGGGAGCGCCTGCCCTCGTGGAACACGGGCGCGAGCTGGCCGCGCAGGTACACGGCGAAGACGATCGCGTGCGCCTCAAACTGCGAGCGCAGGAAGCCGGTCTGGCCGGGCACGCTGATGACCTGTTTCCAGGCGTCGCTGTCGGGATTGCGCTCCAGCAGCTTCTCGATAATCGTGCGTTGTTCGCTGTAACGGGTATACAGCGACTGAAACTGCACGCGGTTGATTTTGCCCTGGGCGTATTCTTCCACCAGCGTCTGCATCTTGTGGCGCAGGCGGATGAGCGCGTTCTGCGAATTCAGCGTCTCGGCGGACGGCGTGGTGTCGTCTTCGGTGGCCTGTGGTGGCGGCTGGGGCGCAGGGGCAGGCTCACGCGGCGCGGTATATTCCGGGCGAACCGGCGACCGCATCGATGCGTTTGGAGGCTGACTGCGCGACGATGAACGAGGATCGTCCACGACCATGCCCTACTCTCAATCCCAGGATAAACCATGTGTGAGTGATTCTATCTCATAAGGTATACTATTTTCGGTTTTCAAGCCATAGGACTTCTGACAATGATTGTGGGAACCAGCGGCCTGTTTTCGCGGCGCGAACAGGCAACCCCGTTTGACCCGACCCATGACGCATACGCCGCGCTGGCCGCCCTGCCCGCCGATACCGCCGCGCCGGACTTGTCACGCGTGCTGGCTGCCGCGCAGCTGGCCTGGCTGACCGACCAGCCGCCGCACGAGAGCGCCGACTGGCTGCTGGCCGCCCGTCCGGGGATGTGGGCGCACCTTACAGCGCACGAACAGGGCCTGAACGCGCTCGGCCTGCTGCACGGGCTCAGCCTGGTTCGGGCGCATGTGGACGCCGCCGTCTGGGCAGAAAATGCCGCCGCGACCGCCGAAGACATCAATAACCTCTTACAACTGCTGGCGTCGGCCGACTATACCAGCAGCGTGATCGGCCATGCGCTGGGCTTTGCGGCCGGCGCCGTATTCGACTCGCCCGCGCACATCGATGCAGCGACGGCCAGCGTGCGCCGTATGATCGATGACGGCGAGATTCGCCCGCAGGGGCATATCGCCGGCGCGGTGGAGGCCGATCGGTCAAGCAGGCTAAGCGCGTTTGCGCGGCAGGTGCTGTGCACCAAGGCCGTCGTGCTGACCGCCGAAATGGCCGCCGCCCAGGGCATCGACCTGTGGGGCTATAACGTGCGCGGCGTGTCGGCGTCCACCGCGGCCATGTTCCCGATATACTTCTTCTATACCGTGAAGAAGTGGAAATTCGACGCCGAGCTGACGACCGACGAGAGCCAGCGCGTCCTGCGCGCGCACGGCGGATGGATCGAGATGGCCGCCCGCAGGCTGGACCACAAGGACCTGTATACCCTGCTGGCCGACCTGCGCCCGGTGTGGGACGCGACCGGCGGCGGCATGACCACGCTCACGCATCCGCAGCGCGAGAAGCCGAAGCGGCGCGGGTTGTTTGGGTAGATGCAGCCTCACCCCAACCTCTCCCTGCGTCGCTGTGCTCCGCCGTCCCTCTCCACTGCGTAGAGAGGGACAAAAGCAGACGCCGCGGGTCGAAAGATCGCTGTGAGGCATCCCCTCTTCCACGCAGTGGAGAGGGGAACGAGGGGAGAGGTTGGAAGCAGGCAAACACCAGCCCCAGCTTCAACCACCGGTATTTCCAGGGCCGACACGCAGGTCGGCCCCTACAACGCTCCAGGGATTTTCCGTTACAGAGGCTTAACAACCAAACGAAAGCGACACCCATGTTCAACGCACTCACCCCTGACATTCTGGCCCGCCTGCGCGAGATTCACGGCGCGGACAACGTAAGCACGGCGCGCGCGGACATCGAGCTGCACGCCCGCGACCAGTCGCACCACGAGGCGCACGACGCCGAAGTCGTGGTGTTCGCGCAGACGGCCGAGGGCATCGCCGCGACGCTGAAGCTGGCCAATGACGCCCATATCCCGGTGACGGCGTGGGGCGTGGGGACCGGCCTGGAGGGCGCGGCCATCCCGCTGCACGGGGGCATCCTGCTGTCGCTGGAGCGCATGAACCGGATTGTCGAGGTGCATGCCGACGACTTTCAGGTGACGGTGCAGCCGGGCATCGGCCACAAAGACCTGAACGCGCAGTTGGCTCGCACCGGCCTGTTTTTCCCGCCCGACCCGGGGGCCAACGCGACCGTGGGCGGCATGCTGGCCAACAACGCGGCGGGCATCCGCACCGTGAAATATGGCGCGACCAAAGACAATGTGCTGGCGATGCAGGTGGCGCTGGCCGACGGCCGGCTGATCCGCGTGGGGTCGCGCTCGGTCAAGCAGAGCAGCGGCTATAACCTGCTGCAACTGATCGTGGGCAGCGAGGGCACGCTGGGCATCATCACCGAGGCGACGCTGAAGCTGGTCCCCGTGCCCGCCCACATGAGCGCGGTCGTGGCGTCGTTTGATACCGTGGAGGCGGCGGTCGAGACAGTCGTCGCGGTGCGCGGGGGCGGGCTGGACCCGGCGGCGCTGGAGCTGGTGGATGCCGCGCACTGCCGCATGCTGCGCGAGACCGAGGGCGTCGACCTGCCCGACAAGCCGACGCTGTTCATGGAGTTTCACGCGGCGGGGCGCGACGCGCTGGAGGCGGGCGTGGCGGCCGTGCGCGACATCTGCACCGAGCTGGGGGCGGTCGCCTTTCGCGCCACCACCGACGCAGCCGAGCGCAAAAAGCTGTGGCATGCGCGCCATCATTCATACGAGATCATGGTGCGCAGCCATCCGGGCATGCACTTTTTCATCATGGACGTGGCCGTGCCCATCAGCGCGTACCCGGAGCTGATCGGCTTCGTGGAGGACATCAAGCGCGAGACGGGCGTGACCGCCTACATGATCGGCCACGCGGGCGACGGCAATATTCACGTCGAGTTTCCGTATGCCGACGAGGCCGAATTTGCCCACCGCATGACGCTGAACCGGCGCATCGTGCACAAGGCACTGGCGCTGGGTGGCACGGCCACCGGCGAGCACGGCGTGGGCCTGGGCAAGGCGGAATTTATGCCCGCCGAGCATGGCGACGCGCTGGACGTGATGCGCACGGTGAAGCAGGCGCTGGACCCGCACGGGATATTAAATCCGGGCAAGCTGTTTCCGGGGGAATAATCGCAGGGAGGACTGGATTCGAACCTTCGATACAGGGTTATGGAGATATATCGGGGCCAACGGGCTTCGAACCCGCTATCTTCTGAGAAACATGGCATAATCATGCTCAGGAGGGGTGAGCATGCATCCTGCGTTACAGACCAAATATACCGCAAATCGACCAGCGCGCCCTCGCGGACGTATGCCAGCGCTACGGAATCCAGAGACTGGTGCTGTTTTGCTCAGTACTGCGAGACGAATTTAAGCAACACTCAGGCTTCTAGACTCAAGTTCCTAACAAGGAACAATTCGAGGCTTGCAGGACAAAACAGTAGCCTAGGACCTAAAAAGCGCACAATGTCTCTTTTCGAAAGCAATGGCTCCGTATAGCGAACTTCGAGTTCCGGTATTTGATCAAGTTGTTGTTTGAGATGCTTTAGAAAGTTCATAAGGAACCATATTTCGAACTTTCCGCGAGTGAATGTCTTTGGTTCCTTTTTCTTAAACTCTATGAGAATACTGGGCTCAACACCGAAATACTCGCTTGGTGTAGCTAAAGAGCATTTAGTATCCAAGTAAGTGACAAGTTTTTCGCTATCATTGAGGATCATCACCAAGGTCATATTTTCGTCAAACTCAAATATCTGATCTAGCTTAATTGAATCGTGGTCGACTCGATGACCATTTCTCTGCATGTACAAAGACCATGCCATAATCCGAGCTAAGTGCCCGTGAAATTTTGAAAGTTCTGATTCAAACTTTTCAACGATTATATCATGATTGTCAAATACACCCCTTTTAACAACAAAACAATCGATGAGAAGTGTCGTGAATATTTCAGAATTCACCAGATAGTTTTCAATTGAGTAATAATCAGTCACATAAACTGTGTCGTTTGAAGGAAAACGCTCGGGAAGAAAGTCGCTCAAATCCTTATCCACAAAACACATCCAATCTACAGAATGCATAGCTTGAGGTTTGGTAAGCGAATGAGAAGCTAATTTCCTTTGAACATCATAAACCGATGTTTTCCCGCCACATGAATAGCAATACACTTCACCACCTGAGTATCGACGCTTGATATGCGGCAGATAAAAAGATGAATCAGAATCTCCTTCAAAAAACAGATGAATACTATTAGTCTTTTGGTTTTTGAGAAACCTGAGAAATGTTGTACCACTTGTTTCTCGTTCTAAGCGCAGTCTATCAATAAACTTCATTTGTCAAGCACCAAATACTCACTTAATGAGTGCGCGAATTCGTCTAGCTCATTATCAAAGACAAAAGGTGAGTGAGTAACAGCGATTAAACCAAAGCATTTACCACAGTTCAAAATATCAGGGAGGAATCTTCGCTGCCACTCGACTGAAAGTGATAACTCTGGCTCATCAATTATTACAAAATATCCACTGGAATCCGAAAGATATAAGTGCGCAAATAGCGACACAATCTGTTTTTCACCAGACGATAACTGCATGAGATTCAATGTTTCAGGTCTTATTTGAGTAGATGCATCCTCTTCATCATTGTGTGTCAAACTAATACAAAATTCAAATTTTGAGCTCTCATAGACTAGTTTCTTTCCTAACAAGTATTGGTTGCAGACTTCGAAAAATTCCTCAATAGCCTTAACACTGTTTTTCTGACGCCTGTAGATCTCTAATAATTTTGTTAAGAAGTGCGCGACGACTTTGTCTTTTTCGTCCAAACGCCCTTTGCGGTCAATTTTGTGCAATAAATCGCGCAGTGCCTTTCTATCATCCTCTGACAGAATATTTTCACCTATCCTGCTGAATAAATCACTTATTTCCTTAGCATCTAGATTTCTCAACTTTTGTGTCTGTACTCTACCGTATCCTCTTCGTATCACTTGTTGAAAGTACGTTCCCGTGAGGTTATTAAGTTCTTTTCTCCATTCGTCCTTAAGTAGCTGAATCTTTCGTTGAATCAATAAGTAAACATCATCCATTCCAAATTCAACTAACTCAAGAAAATGAGAGTCATAATTTACTCGAGCTTCTCTAGGATCACGTTTTTGCATTTCAAACGGGTTCTTCCTGGAAAGAATAGTCTCGAGCTCACTCTCTATGCGTCTATATGTTGGTAGATAAAGTACATTTACTTCATCAAGCACTTTGGGAAATTTTCGTAGTTTTGGAGCCTTTGGTCCAGTTCGTGGCGTGTTATTGGATATTTGTACGGAAAATTCCTCCACATACTTTGCAATTAAAGCCGTTGGAACATCGTAGTTTCGCGCAATCCTCTCTACCTCATATGAAATTGAAGTATATTTAGTCTCAGGCTCCCGGTAAATTGACATTCTTAACTGTGATAATACTCTGCTAGGTACTTTTCTCAAAAGGCGCTCTTCTATTTCATCAAATAGTCGACTTTGTGAACCGAATTGTGCCATTTCCTTTGGAATTCGAACGTAGTAGTGGTCAACATTAAAACTTATATAATCAAAATCATACTTCTCTAGTTTGTCCCATGATTGGGTCAAGCAAGCGCAAATAATGTTAGCTACAGTGGTTTTTCCAGTCCCATTCTCGCCCACCAGCACTAGTTTATTCTGATGGATTGGAATGCTAAACGTTTTATTTCCATGAAGCCCAACGATTTGAAATTCTTTGATTTGGTATGTCATTAGTAGTTTCCTTGAAGTTTGACTCATGACTGTCGTTGCTTATAACTGGAGCGTGCTTAAAGAATACACACTAAATTTGTTCTATGCAAGTATATAAATCGAGTCGTTTCTGACCATACATTTAATTACTATGTAAAGAAGTCAACAATTGACTTCTTTCAATGTCATCTTATTTGACTTGGAGCATTACTTAGTTCCTTGTAAATTTATACGGATACTTCTGTACTTAACTTAAGTGCACATGATACACACAAAAAACCACCGCCCCGGACAATGTAGCATCCAGGGCGGCGGTCTTCATCTATGGCGTTGTCGGCGCGGCGGGCGCTACTTCAGCGACACGCGCTCGTTCGTGCCGTAGGCGTCTTCGTTGCCGGTCAGCATGACGGTGATGGCCGCCACCGCCGAGCCAATCTTGCCGCCCGGCGGGCCGTCCCAGTATTCCGCCGATTCGCTGCTGATGCGAATCAACAGCACATTCGGGTCGTCGGGCCCGTTCTCAAACCATGCCTTCAGGTCGTCTTTCCACAGCGCGCGCTTCTTGGCCACGTCCGTCACCAGCGAGGCGGTCCCGGCCAGCGAGACATAGCTGTTGCCGGAGGCATAGGTCACGCTGACCTTGCTGTTGGCGCGAATCTCGTCCACCTTGCGCGACGTGGCCTCTGAGAAGAACCACAGGTCGCCGTCGTATTCCTGCTCATGCGTGTCCATCGGGCGGCTGTGCATGTGGCCGTCTGCCCCCACGGTGGTCAGCATGCCAATCTTGATGTTGCCAATGATGCGGTTGATGGTCTTCAGCGCTTCGGCACGGCTGGTGCTCATCGCGTTACTCCTGCTTGCGAACAATGCCCCCAGCATACGATGCGCGGGCCAGACGCGAATCGTCCACCTGGCGCGACTGAGGGTGGGTCAGGCGGGGGAGCGGGGCCAACCTCTCCCTGCGTCGCTGCGCTCCGCTTCGGCATGGCATCTGAAGGCCAATCCTGTGATAAAATTGCCTCATTCGAGGGTTAGCAAGCCCGAAACGGTCACGTTCATCAGTAAAAGGAGGTGACAGAATGAATCCCCCTGCAACGCAGTATGAACAGATTGAAATGCTGGCGGAGCGGCTTTCGCCTGGCGACAAAGTGCGCCTCATCGAGAAGCTGACGCGCGCGCTTGATCGCGAATATGTTGCGCAGCTTCCCAAAGCACCGGGCTGGCCGCCTGGCTTTATCGAGCGCACCTATGGCAGCCTCGCCGATGATCCTATCGAACGCCCACCGCAGGGCGAATTAGAAGACCGCGATCCCTAGGATCAGCAAAAAGCGCGTTTCCCGCCGCGCCTGACCACACTCCCCCACACCGCCCCACCTGCGGTATAGTCTGCCGCATACACGACTGGTCACCTGAACAGGACACCCCCCATGGAACATCGACTGCTCGGCAGCTCTGGCTTCAGTATCCCCGTGCTCAGCTTTGGCACGGCCACCTTCGGCGGCAAGCACCCATTTTTCAGGAAATGGGGCAGCAGCGATGTGGCCGAGGCCACGCGTATGGTCGATATTTGTCTGGAGGCCGGCCTGACCATGTTCGACACCGCCGACGTATACTCGCACGGGCTAAGCGAGGAAATCCTCGGCCAGGCGATCAAAGGCCGCCGCGACCAGGTGCTGCTGGCCACCAAAGCCACCTTCAGGATGAGCAAAGAACCCAACGACGTCGGCCATTCGCGCTTCCACCTGATGAAGTCGATCGACGCCAGCCTGCGCCGCCTCGGCACCGACTACGTGGACGTGTACACGCTGCACGGCTTCGATGCCAAAACCAGCGTCGAGGAAACCCTGCGCGCCATCGAAACCATGATTCAGCAGGGCAAAGTGCGCTATCTGGCCGTCTCGAATTACTCCGGCTGGCACATCATGAAGACGCAGGCCGCCGCCGACCGTTATGGCTGGCCGCGCGTGATGGCGCACCAGGCGCATTACTCGCTGCTGCGGCGCGAATACGAGTGGGATTTGATGCCGCTGGCGCTCGACCAGAATGTCAGCACGATTGTGTGGGGGCCGCTGTCACAGGGCCGGCTGAGCGGCAAGTATCGCCGTCAGGCGCCGATGCCCGAAGGCACGCGCGTCGCCCAGGGCGCGGGTGAAGGCCCCGCCATCGCCGATGAATGGCTGTATAACGTGGTCGATGTGCTGGACGCGATCAGCGCGGAAACCGGCAAAACCGTCTCGCAGGTATCGCTGAACTGGCTGCTCCAGCGCCCGACCGTCGCCAGCGTGATTATTGGCGCGCGCACCGAGGCGCAGTTGAAAGACAATCTGGGCGCAGCAGGCTGGAGCCTGTCAGCCGAGCAGGTCGCCCGGCTGGATGCGGTCACGCAGACGGATACGATTTATCCCTACTGGCACCAGCGCGGTTTCGCCGAGCGCAATCCCACCGCCACGACGCTGTACTGATAGCCAGCCTCACCCTGCTTCGCTGCGCTCCGCCGTCCCTTGTATCTTGAAAAGGCCGTAGAATAAGACGGCAAGCAGAACAGGGGGTGAGCGCTTGGCAGTCCCTTGAGGCAACAAGCCTGATGGAGAGATGAAGCCCACCCCCC
>JAHHHY010000013.1 GCA_019359125.1 Pleurocapsa minor GSE-CHR-MK 17-07R | reverse complement strand
CCGTCTCGCCTATACCACCGCCATGTTCAACGTCTGCGTCGCCTTGTGGCACAAGCTCAATCCCTTGGCTGAACCCTTCAAAATCAGCATCAAGGACTTCAGCTTATAAAACCCGCACCACTGGTTAGTAGCGAAAACAATGCAACACTGATCTCAGCTTACCATTTGGCTCCAGGAACACGATACAAGAGCCTGTTGAAGTTCATTGCAGACTGACCCGATGATTACGAGGTGCGCCAGGATGATGACAAGAAGGAAGTGTACTGGATACATGTACAGATCACCTTAAACCTGACACGGAAGTCAGCTATTTCCCCGGATTGAGCGTGACTTTCAGCCTTTTGCTCCCGCGCACCGTCACCCGCCTAAACCTACGCGCGGGCAGCAGTCGATTCGCGGCGCGCTCGATTGTTTGCGTCTCCAGCACCAGAAAATGCTCGATCTCGATGCGCCCACCAGCAACCAGTTCCTCCGTCCACACTTCGACCAGCGTCTCAATGACGCGCTCCACGTCGCGGTTGCTCAGCCGCGTGCGCCGTCCGATCTCGCGCACCATCTTCTTTTTGTTCAGGCTCATTCATCCCGCTCCATCTCTCTATTGCCGTCCTTTGCCCGCATACTCTCCAGGCTGACCATCTGCACCGACCCGCCCGCCCGCTGCGCCGTCCGTCGGCGAATGTCTTCCAGCTTCGCCCGTGCAGCCAGGTCGATGCTTGAGGCGGGTTCCACCGGTTCCTCCATGTCGGCCTCCATCCCGCGCTCCAGCAGCAGCGGCTCGGCGTCTCCCTGCGCCGCCAGCCGCGCCTTCCAGTCGATGCGCTCGTAGAAGCGCGTCAGCCGGGCATTGAGGATCACCTGGGTCGCGAAGCCCGCTTCCACATAACGCGCGAAAATGGTGCAGTTGCCCGACTGCGGCGTGATCACCTCATCGACCGTCAGCAGCGGACGCTGGCGCAGCGCGCTGTTCGGATCGTCGGTGTTGGCATCAGTCGTCGCCGTGCCGCTCGCCCGGCTGTAAAACTCGGCTGTGTCGGCATCGCAGCCGCCGTAAATCACCTGCGTCGCCAGACCGGTCAGCAGCGCCTGCGTGCCCTCGCGGCCGTAGATCATCTCGAACTGCCCTTTAGTCTGCGCGCCGATCAGGATGCTGATGCGCCGCTTGCGCACCAGGTTGACATCCGCCACCAGGCTGTCTAATTTGCCCAGCGTCGGGAATTCGTCGAGGATGATGCCGACCGGCGTCGGCAGCGGCCCCTTGTTACGCTCGCCGATCGTGTCGAGGTCGAGCATGAGCTTGCGCAGCGTCGCCCCCAGGTACGAGGCATATACGGCGCGCATCCTGCCCGGACAGGTCAGCACCACGACTGTCGGCTGCGACACGATCAGCTCGGCGTCGAAGTCGGACGCGCAGGTGTTGGCGCGCACGTCGGTCGATGCCCAGCCAGTCAGCGCGGTCGCCAGCGTGGCGATCACGTTCGAGGCGACTTTGCCGTCCGACCCGACCGAGGCGACGAAGCTGTTCGCCAACAGCGCAGCATCGTCTTTCTGCGCCGTGAGCGCGCTGGCCAGCCCTTTGGTGTCGTTCATCGCGTTGTAGATCGCGCCCAGGTTGGGGAAGCGGATCAGGCAGGCGGCCAGCAGCGCGGCGGCGCTGTCGGTCCAGAAACGGTTATCTCCGGCGGCCGATGGCACCAGCACGTCAGCAATCGCGCGGGCGTCCGAGACCGTGCCGATGCCTTCGGCCAGGTTGTAGCGCGGCCCGGCCGGGCTGGTCGGATCATGCACGACGACCAGGTGGCGGGTCACGGCGGCGTATCTGAGGATGTGCGCGGTGATTTCGCCCTGCGGGTCAGCGACAACCAGCGAATGCCCGGACATCATCCGGTCGGCGATGACGGGCAGGATGATGCCCTGCGTCTTGCCCGATCCCGGACCGCCGAGCGTGAGCAGTCCGCGGGCTGCATCTTCACCGCTCAGGCAGAACAGTCCGGTTCCGACGTCGAGACGGCGCTTCTGCTCGCCCCAGAATGCGCCCAGCAGGGTCACGCCTTCGGCATCCGTTCGGCGGAAGCGGCGATACTCGCGCAGGGTGCAGAAGTGTGACGACCCCAACGCTCCCCGTTTGACCGCTGGCGTGCGCAGGCGGTCGAGGCGCTCGCGCAGCCAGCCACCGTCCCGCAGCAGTTGATTGGCCGTGAGCGCAGTCAGCATGAGGATGAACGCCAGAAACATGCCGAACATGAACAGACGCATCGTATTGATGCTGTTCGGCGCGCCGACGATCATCTCGACCAGGTCGCTGGTATTTGAGCGTCCGCGCTGGACGGCAATGTCACCTGTGAGCGTCATGTAAAGCGCTGTCATCGTCAGCAATGAGACAGCATAAGTGACGATGAGCATCGTCCGCTGAAGCAGCCCGGGCTTGGCATGTTCATCATTGGTGCGGCGGATGCCCACCCCGGACACGAGCGCGGTCAGCAGCAGCAGGACGGGCGCGCCGCACAGCAGCGGAACCAGCAGCGGCGTCAGCAGCTCGCGCCCGTCCGTGAACAACCAGTACATCATCGCGTTGATCTCTTGTCCGGTTCGGATGGCTACGAAATATCACGGGACTGTTCGTGTTCGGGTTCTTCGCGCAGCGACCGCCAGTCGATGCCGCGCGCGTCGAGCAGGTCGGCGAAGTGCTGCGTGGCAATCTCGCGAAACAGGCGGTCGTGCCCCTTGGTCGCATTGTTGTAAACCGGCAGTCGGTCGGCGGTCGACGGCGCGGTGCCGGGCAGCACCACGTGCGTGTGCAGGTGTTCCTGCGGCGGCTGGCCGTCTTTGCTTTTGGTCTTTGCCGTGTGCACGACATAGCTGTATTCGGGCAGGTCGAGGCCGCGCTCCATGTAGTAATCCTCGACAACGCGCTCTGTCAGTTCGCACAGCAGCTCGCGGCGCTCATGCGGCAGCACCAGGTCCATCAGATCCGGCGCGGGCGAGACGACCCAGGTCCAGGCGAGCACGTGCTGGCTTTGCAGCGCGTCGCACTGCTTCAGGATTTCGCCATACGACTTGCCCAGGCCGCGGTCGTGCCAGCGCTCGTAGTCCGGGTTCTGCGCCAGATGGTTATTGCGTTTGTCGCGATACTGGAGGTATTTGAGGGTGGCTTTCAGGCCCTGCCTGCCGCTGCCGCGCCCGCTGTGTTTCGGGCTTTTGTAGGCCCAGTCCGGGATGATGATCGGTTTATTCATGCATCTGGCTTCAGGTCGCGTACAGCGGCAATGCGGGCCAGCAGAGACGGCCCATCGCGGCGGGCAGCGATGATGGCTTCGTCGATGGCGGTGTCGTCGGCCAGAATCTCGGCCAGCAGGCAGATGATGATGGTCGTCTGAAAGGTGAGGGCGTGTTCCAACGTATCGATGCGCGCCTGAAGCGATTTCTGAAAGTGGCGTCGGCTGCCGATAATGTCGGCCTGCGCGTCCAGGTAGTGGCGAATCGCCTCGCGGATGAGGTCATTCTGGTTGACGTCGCGCCCCTGCCGGGCGGCAATCTGCGCCAGCAGGTCGTGCATTTCGGGGGTCATGCTGATGCTGCGGCGGATGGTTTTGGTGGCCATAGACGATTCCACATTCTGCACTGGCATTATTTTGCCTGAGTGCAGATGGCCGACCCATGAAATATTGCAGTCCACGGCTGAAATATTTCATGGCTGCCGCGCAATATTTCAGAGCAGCGGGGCTGCCCTGCCGACCGGATTGTGAAATTCATGGGATTATGCTTTTCGGACGTACGCCGAAGGGGTGCGTCCGGTGAGCGGGGACAGGGCCGCTCACGTGCCACGCTGCACCGCATGGTGCGGCGTGGGTGCGCCACGGAGTGGCGTACGCAAGCCCTCACCGGCGTCTGAGGTGACCAGGTTTTACCTGGCTACCCCACCCCGCCGATGATTCAGTGGGACTGAACATGCGATCGGCAGGCCTCCAATGCGCCCGTCTGCGACGGCTGCATTACGGCGGGGTGGGTTCGGCATCGCTTACGCGATGCGGCGCTGCTGCAAGGCAGCGCCACGGGGCCTGATGCGGATGAGTCATTGACCGGAACACCCGGTCGGACGCCCTGCAAAACGGGGCAGAAATGTCTGACATCGAACGCACCTAGGCATCCGCTATGTCCTAAAGGCTCAGAGGCACATCCCTCACCTAAAATCAGCTCAAACGTTCTAAGACGAGATTTATAACCAACTTCGAACCGCAGCCCCCTTCCATTCCCCAGCCCTTTTGTCGTATGCTGTGAGGTAGAACATTTGAGCGTTAATTTTCCGTAACAAGTTAAACGAGTTTATAATCTCAGGCTCAGGTGACCCGTGACCCACACAAAATCCCATCACCTCGAAGCTGCCATTCATGCGCTGCAACAGAAATTCGGGGGAGACGTCGTGCGTCCGCTGACCGAGCTGCGCGCTGCGCGGCCAGGCGGCATCTCCACCGGTTTCCCTCATCTGGATGCCGTGCTCGCCCCTGGTCTCATCCCGGTCGGCGTCATGACCGAGCTGTTCGGGCGGCCGACCTCAGGCATGACCTCACTGGCCTATCGCATCATCCAGCAGGCGCAGGCCAGCAACCGCTACGCGATCTACATCGATCTGGATGGCACCTTCGCGCCTGAACCTGCCGCGCGCGGCGGCGTCGCCCTCGATCGGCTCATCCTCGCCCATCCGGAACACGAGCCGCGCGCGCTCGACCTGGCCCGTGATCTGCTGGCCAGCGCGCAGATCGGCATCATCGTGCTCGATGTCGGCCAGCTGCCCGCCGATGCCGACCGGCTGTATCGCCTGACCAGCTTTCTGCTGCACGCCCAGTGCGTCCTGCTGCGGCTGGAGCTGCTGCCGACTGGTTCCTCGGCACTCCCCATCGCCTCCAGCCCCGCCGGGCTGCGCCTGCTGGTCAAACGGGCGGACTGGCTGTATCGCTTCGGCGACGTGGTCGGCTGTCGCTCATCGGTCTCGGTCCTTAAAGGGCGCCACGGCATGGGACACAGCGCGCTGCTCGACCTGTACTTCGAGGGACAGGAAGCAGGTGCCGACCGATGATTGCCTGCGTCTGCATCCCGTATTTTGCGACAGCCGTGTTCTGCGCCGGTGACGAGCCTGCCTGCGTCGTGCGCTATCGCAAGGCGCGCGGCGAGGTAATGGCCGTCAATGCTGCTGCCGAGGCGGCCGGGATTCAGCCCGGCGTCAGCGCCAGCCGTGCCCGCGCGCTCTGTCCTGCGGCACGCATGATCCTCGCCCAGCCCAGCGTCCTGCGCCGCGCCCGCGAGAAGCTGATCGCGTCGCTCAGCCAGTTCAGCCAGTATCTTCACCTCGTCCGCAGCGATGCGCAGTCCGCCCTCATCACGCTCGACCTCGGCCGACTACGTCCCGATGCCGGTGAGGGCATGGCGCGCCAGATGATCGGCGTCGCCGCGCAGATAGGCTATGCCGCCTCAGTCGGCCTGGCCGCGAATGTCTTCACGGCGAAGGTCGCTGCGATGATAACCGAAGCAGGCCATGTGCGGCTCATCCACGCGGCGCGCACGGTCGACTTCCTCGCGGGGCAGCCCGCGGCGCTGCTGCCCGCCAGCGCGGAAACCGCCCGGCGGCTGGCGCTGTTTGGCCTGGCGCACATCGGCCAGGTGGCCGTCCTGTCGCGGGCCGCGCTGGTCGCCCAGTTTGGCCGCGAAGGCGCGCGCCTGCACCGGCTGGCCAGCGGCGAGGACAGCACGCGCATCGCCTGTTACAGCCCGCCGGAACATACCCTGTTTGAACGCTCGTTTGACACGCCGCTGGAGGACGGGCAGCTCGTCCGCTCCATCCTGCATGCGGCCGCCGCCATGCTGATGGGGCCGCTGGCCGCCTCCGGGCGCTCATGCGGCGAACTCGTGCTCACCCTGCGCCTGGACGGCGGCGGCGAACTGGAACGTATCGCCCACCCGCACGAGCCGTATGCTTCAGCGGCGGCCTGCGGACGCGGCCTGCTGGGCCTGTTCGACAAAATGATCGTGTACGCGCCGGTGCAGGCCATCAGCGTGCAGGCAGGCGCTTTCGCGGCCGTCAAGCCGCAGCAGCTCTCGCTGTTTGGCGATGACCCGTCCGAAAATATGGCCGATCTGCTGCTGCGGGTGAGCGCCCGCTATGGCGAGTCGTACTTCTCCACCGTGGTGCGCCAGCCGGCCACCGTGCCCGACCTGAGCTTCACGCTCGAAACCATCGAAGCAGCATGACGCGGCTGTGGCGCGAGGCGGTCTCCCTGCGCGTCACCCTGCAGGCCGACGCCCCGCATGCGTTCGCCTGGGGCGGGCAGCGGCACACGGTCGTGCAGATCAGCAATCAGTGGCGGGTCGACATGCACTGGTGGAAAGGGCACATCCGCCGCGACTACTACCGCGTCGTCACCGACACCGGACTGGCCGCGCTGATCTATCATGACCTGATCGCTGATACCTGGCAGCTCAGCCAGGTGTACGACTGACCATGGCCTACGTCGAACTGCACGCGCACTCGTGCTACAGCCTGCTCGATGGGGCCTCCACGCCCGAGGCGCTCGTCCAGCGTGCGGCGGCGCTCGACATGCCCGCCCTCTCCCTGACCGAGCATGACGCGCTCTATTCCGCGCCGGAACTCGTCCGTGCCGCCCGCGCCGCTGGCATCCATGCCATCTTTGGCGCCGAACTCACCCTGCACGACCACAGCCACCTGACGCTGCTGGTTCAGGATGCGCGCGGCTGGGCCAATCTGTGCGCGCTCATCAGCGCCGCCCGCCACCATGCGCCCAAGGGGGAAGCCTGCCTGTCGGATGACGACCTGCTGGTGGGGCACGCCGCCGGGCTGATCGCGCTGTCCGGCTGCCGTCGCGGCCGCGTGACCGATGCCATCATGCGCGGTGACATGAGCGGCGCGCAGCGCCACGGGGCGCACCTGCGCGACCTGTTCGGCGCAGATAATCTCTACATCGAGATGCAGCACCATCGGCGGCCGGACGACCATGCGCTGAATCTCCGCCGTGCTGACTTGGCGCGGGCGCTGCGCCTGCCAGTCGTAGCGACCAACAATGTCCACTATGCCGAACAGGCAGGGCACCGGCTGCATGATGTGCTGCTGGCCATCCGCGAAAAAACGCCGCTCGACCATGCCGGCACGCTGTATCCGAACAGCGAGCGCTCCCTGAAATCAGCCGCCGAGCTGGCGCCGCTGTTCCGCGACTTTCCCGGCGCGCTGGAGCGGACGGGCGAGATTGCGGCGCGCTGTACCTTCGTGCTCGGTGACGCGCTGCAAACCCTGCCGCTCATTCCCACGCCGCCGGGCATGGACGCCGACGCCTACCTGCGCCACCTGTGCAGCGCGGGCGGCCTGACCGAGCGTGAGCAGGCCCAGCTGGCGCACGAGCTGGCTGTCATCCGCGCCGCCGGGCTGTCGAATTACTTCCTGGTCGTGTGGGACATCGTGCGCTATGCCCGTGAGCAGGGCATCCTGTGTCAGGGACGCGGCAGCGCGGCCAATTCGCTGGTCGCCTGGCGGCTGGGCATCTCGCCTATTCATCCTTTCGATCACGGACTGGTCTTCGAGCGCTTCCTGTCCGCCGAACGCCGCGTCGTGCCCGACATCGATATCGACTTCGATGCGGCGCGCAGGGAAGAAGTCATCCAGTACGTGTATCGCAAATACGGGCATGCCAGCGCGGCCATGGCCTGCACCTTCAGCACGTTTCGCGCCCGCAGCGCCGTCCGCGATGTGGGCAAGGCGCTTGGCCTGCCGCTGGAAATCCTCGAACACGTGGCATCGGCGCTCGACACCTACCAGGCGCGCGACGTCTCGCATTCCGCCGCCCTGCGCGAGGTGCTGGGCACTCAGCTCGACAATCCGATCTGGCGGCAGATCACCGACCTGACCGGCCAGATCGACCGGCTGCCGCGCCACCTGGGCATCCACAACGGAGGCATGGTCATCAGCGCTGCCCCGCTGTCGCAGCGTGTCCCCACTGAACCGGCCACCATGCCCGACCGTTACGTCGTGCAGTGGGACAAGGACGGGCTGGAAGATATGGGCCTGATCAAGATCGACATTCTCGGCCTGCGCATGCTCTCGGTGCTGGCCGACTGCGCCGCGCTCATCCGGGCGCACGACCCCGCCTTCACGTTCGACGGCCTGACCTGCGACGACCCGGCCGTGTACGAGATGATTTGCCGCGCCGATACGGTCGGCGTCTTTCAGGTCGAGTCGCACGCGCAGATGCAGGTGCTGCCGCGCCTGAAGCCGCGCGCTTTCAACGATCTGGTCATCAGCATTTCATTGATTCGCCCGGGCCCGGTGCAGGGCAATATGGTCCATCCGTACCTGCGCCGCCGCGATGGCGTCGAGGCGGTCGACTGTTTCCATCCGCTGCTGGAACCGGCGCTGGGCGAAACGCTCGGCGTGATCCTGTTTCAGGAGCAGGTGCTCAAGGTCGCCCGCGATGCCGCCGGATTCACGCCCGGCCAGGGCGAGCTGTTGCGCCGCGCGCTGGGCTCGAAAGACCCGGAAACCGCGCTGCAAACCTTCCGTCCGGCTTTCCTGACCGGCGCGGTTGAGCGCGGCATCGCGCCTGAGACGGCCGAGCTGATTTTCGACAAGCTGCGCGCGTTCGCCGGCTACTCGTTTGCCAAAAGCCACGCGGCCAGCTTCGCCGTCATCGTCTACCGCTCTGCCTGGCTGAAGCTGTACCATCCGGCTGAGTTTGCCGCGGCGCTGCTCAACAATCAGCCGATGGGCTTCTGGTCGGAAAGCATCATCGTCAACGATGCCAAGCGGCACGGCCTGACTGTGCACGGCGTCGATATCAACCGCAGCGCGGCGCGGTCGACGACCGACGGTCCCCATATCCATCTGGGGCTGTCGCTGGTGAAGGGCCTGGGCGAGCAGGCCGACGCGATTGTGACGGCGCGGGGCAGTCGCCCGTTTGCGGACCTGCGCGATTTCTGCGCCCGCGTGCGCTTGGCGCGCGGACTGGTCGAGGCGCTCATCCTGGCCGGGGCGATGGATGCCTGGGGCGAGCGTCGCGCCCTGTTGTGGCAGCTTGGGGAAATCGAAGCCTGGCAGCGCACGCCCCTGCCGCTGGCCGCCCACAATGAACCGGTTGCACTGCCCGGCGTCAGCGCCGACGAAGCCCAATACATGGAGGCGGGCGCGGTGGGTTTCGCCCACGGTCAGCATCCGCTGGCGCGCCACCGGGCCGCGCTGGAGGAACAGCGCATCGTCTTCAGCGACCGCCTGGCGGGGTTGAAAGATGGCGCGTGGGCGCAGGTGGTCGGCCTGCTGGTGATGCATCAGGCCCCGCCCACCGCCAAGGGCTTTCATTTCCTCACGCTGGAAGACGAGGCGGGCATGATCAGCGTCATCGTCCGCCCAAAAATCTATGCCCGGTTCCGGGCCGTCATCCGCCACGCGCCGGTCGTCATCCTCACCGGGCGCATCCAGCATGAGAATGCGGTCACCAACATCCTGGCCGAGCATTTCGCCGCGTGGAAAGGTCGATTGTGAAGCAAAACGGCTCATCCATTCCAACATAAAACTTATGATTTGTCTGTAACACTTTTCAGAACCTAGATTGCAGAAGGAATACTGAGATGCCCTTCTTCGACAAACGCCCCGCCGACCTTGACCACAACGACATTACTGAGCTGATCGGATTACCAGAGACCATAACCCTCGATTTCAAGAGGCAGTTGGACGATCAAAATTCCAGTTCAATCCTGAAGTGCATCACTGCTATGGCTAATACGCAGGGTGGACGGATTATCGTTGGCATAGACGAAGATGGCACCTTGGCATCGGAAATCATCGGCATCCCCAATGAGCAACTGGAAAACGTCCGGTCGCGCCTGAGAAACTGGTGTAATGCCCTCATTGACCCCAGGATCCCAAATCTCGACATTCACCCGGTGTCACTGGAGGGCGGCGAAAAATCCGTGATCGTAATTTCGATTCCAGCGCCTACGCTGCTTGCACCGCACCAGGAAAAGAATTCAAGACTGTTCCACAAACGATATCCAGCCGGCAACGATCCCATGACTTATCAGGAACTTCGCATGATGTTCAATCAGGCACTGACATTGGCCGAAACACTTCATACCTATCGGCAACGGCGTGTTGATGCCATTGCCACAGACCGCACTGGCGAAATCCCATTGAACCTTTCAGCAGGGCCAAGGTTTATCGTGCATTTCAACCCACTCAACACAGTGGCTCAGAATGCTCGCCTTGATCTTGAGCCAGTCGCTGAAATTGATGTCGATAGAGGTCCGTTCGAGTTTTCGAATCATGCTAAACGCTACAATCTTGATGGGGTCATCTTCCCTGAAATCACCACATCAACCGAGAGATTTTCTGGTTACGTTCAAGTATTTCGAAACGGAACCATCGAAGCCGTCCACTACATGAGACCAGATTTTATTGAAAGCCACTTCTGTGTGCTGCTCTACTGGTTACAGGACTGGTTAATCCGCTATAGTTGGTTCGCAAAGCTGATCTACTCTGTTTTGCGGATAGATTCTTCAGTCAACGTTATGGCTTCCATGTCGAACATGGGCGAAAGCAAATTAGCGCACTACCATCGTAGCTATCAGCCACATCCGCAAGTCGCAATTGACGGCCGGCAGATATACATGTTTCCAGATGTGACACTAGAAAGCGTGGCTGACTTGGAGAGCCACGGATCGTTACGTCTAGTTTGCGATCTGATGTTCAATGCCGTCGGAGTGTCCAAGTCATCTGACTTCGATGAAAATGGGGCCTTTAGATATCGAGGAAGCAGAGAAACATTTGATTAAGCAATCCGCATAGGCTCCAAAGGATCCATCGCGTCGAAGTCTGTTAGCGTGATGGATCCTTTAGTCAGTGATCGATGCTATTCACATCAAGGACCTAACGAATCACCGGGCTTCCCCCACCCCTACGCGCACACCGTCCCGAGGCTCGTCAGCACCACTCGGCTCCATCCCTCATTTGGACGCCACAGATACTCAACCGCCTGCACACCCTCGTCCAGAATCGCCGAAAACTCAATGATCGGCCTGTTGCCGACAAAGCCTAAGGACAGGTTCCGCAGTTGCTCTGCAAATGCCTGCGTCACCAGCCCGTTATTCACACATCCGCCAACCGAAATGATTGTTCCATTCACTATCGCCCGCTCCAGTCTCCACACGCCCGGCACAGACGCGATCAATCGCTCGAAGGCCCTGTTTGCCGTCCTCGTCAATTCATCCTGAGGATTTACCGTTCTCGTCGGGGCTGTCGTGCGCGTCTGCGTGATGGTCCTTGTCGGCGTGATCGTCCTGGACGGCGTAATGGTCCTCGACGGCGTGATGGTTCTTGTCGGCCTGCTGGTCCGGGTTGGCCATGGCGTACGCGAGGCCGTCGGCTCTCCGGTATCGCTGGGCGTCAGTGTCGGCGCCATTGCGGTCAGTGTGGGATTGATGATTGGTGCGAGTTGCGTCAGCGTCGGATTAAGGAGCGGAGCTAGCGCGGTTTGCATTGGAGGATCTGAGGCCCCTAGTGTTCCCTGAAGTTCAAAAAGACCTGAGGTGGGCGTTGCACTGGGTGGAACCGGGGTCGGCGTATTCGAGGGTGTCGATGATGGTGCGTCAGTCGGAAGCACCATCAGGGTAGGGAGCTCCGCGGACTGCATGGACTGTCCACAGCCGACTAAAGCAAATACGAAAATATTGGCTATCAGCAACTTGATCAAGGTGACGCTCTTTCTTGTGATGAATACCTTGATCGCTATATTACCCAGCTTTTAGCGCCACAAATGTGAAGAAGTTTTTTGCGCATTCACACTGACAGGTGAGGCACCTTTATCCTGAGAATCCTGCTGTAGCGTCTTCTGGCTATTTCGTGCCTAAGGGCGACCTCGCCATTCATAACATTCCAAAACCGAAAAGGAGCCGAAACTCAATCCTGCGATTCGAAACCACCGGTCGTAGAGGAAACCACAGAATACTTCTTGATCGTTATGTGCAGGAAGACGTGACGCGCTTTGGTGACAAGACCTTCTATCGCTATGGACTGGCTGCAATTCAGCAATTGATGCCAAAACCATGAGATTAGAACAGAAAAAACCGAACATTTGCGCAATCATCTGGGGCATGTGGGTAACATGCGATACCGTGGAAAAACATCGTCATGAGGAGAATTTGCTCTTCGGAATCACACCCAAGATGCCCGTCATGACAGATGCACACACTTCTGGTAATATAAAAAACGAGGAAGATGCTGATACATCTTCCTCGCTGAAGAAAAAGGCCCGGTAGCCTAGTGGATAAGGCGCCCTCCTGCTAAGAGTGAAATCGCGGGTTCGAATCCCGCCCGGGCCCATTTCTATCAATTCTACTGCAAAAATGCTTATTATATATTGGCAATTTTCACGAAAGTTTTTGCAACTGAATTTTGATTCCACTCTCAAACAAAAAAAGCCCCGACCTCTCCGGCCGGGGCTTTCTCCTCATTTTACGCACATGCAGAATATCAGTATCCCGCGTGGTGCGACGACCTCGCGCTGGTGCCCTGTGCTTCACCAAGCGGCGCACCAGTCCTTAAGCGCGCTGCCGGCTACATGCCCTAAGCCCAATCCATAACCGCGAAAAAACAGGGCGGCGCATCGCTGCACCGCCCCGTGACCTGCGCCTTAGAACGGAATGTTACGGAACTCGGCTTCGGCGGGCGCGGCAGCATCTTCCTCGGATGCATCGGCGCTGTCGAGGCGGTCCAGCAGCACCAGACGGTTGGCGTCGATGTCCAGGCTCGGCTGAGGCGTGCCGCTCTGGTCCATCCACGCCGACGGACGCAGCCACTCGGCCGTCACCTGCACCAGCGACCCCTTGCGCACGTACTGCCCGGCGATCTCGGCCAGCTTGTTCCAGGCATTCACGCGCACCCACACCGTGTGCTTGTCGCCGCTGCGGTTCTTGCGGCTGACGGCCACCGAAAACGACGCGACGGTCTGCTCACCCACCTGACGCACCTGCGGATCACTGCCCACGAAACCCGTCACCTGCATGTTGAGGCTCGTACCCATGATGTTACTCCTTCGCGCTGACGCGCTTTCGCTATCCATCGGCCCGGTGCCGATTTCTGACCCACTCAAAAGCAGGCGCGTCGAAGCGGCTGGTCACCTGAAAGGCGCTCGGCGTTTTCGGTGAGCGAAGCGGCACAAGCCCGGAGAAAACGCCGAAAGCGACCCCGCCCGCGGGGTTGACCTGCTGCTGCGCCTGCTTAGCGTGGTCAGAATCAAATCGGCACCTGTCTGGCCCGCTGGATGTGAAGCCCGCGCCGGAGGATCACTGGCGTACGCAGTCCATTCAGGGGATTCGTCAAGACAGCTCACAGCTTGCGCTCAGGGGGAAGACCAGCGCGTCATCGGCAGGCAGCCTGCACGGAGCGGGACAAGCTCCCTTGTGGGGGAAGCACGCCATGCGGGTCGAGACGATCGGCATGAGCAAGGCACACTGAGCGTGACAGCCCGATACCCCCGTCAGCATGAGGATGGTGGCTCGCCCGGAGACTGAACAAAGGGTATGCGTTGAGATTGATCCCCTCAGCGGTCACGCACACTGGGGAAGTAGGTGCTCCGGAAGTCGAACAACGCGGGCTGGTCGCTGTGACGAATGCCCTCGTACAGCGCGCCGGTGACCCGATGCAGCGCCGATTGAAGCTTCTCGCGGATGTAAGTCTCGTCCTCATGAGCCAGCAGCGCGTTCGCAGCGCCCGTGAACAGCTCGACCGCGGCGAGCAGGTCGTAGGCCATGCGTCCGTGCCAGCCATGCACGCCGTTGGCATGGGCGGTCGCCGCCTTCAACTCGTCGAGTGCGCGATATGCCAGCAGCATGCCTTTGGCGGTCGCCTCGAAGTCATCCAGCCGCGTGTCGTTGTCGCTGAAGGCGCGCAGGAAGCGCCAGATCGCATCAATGGTGTGCGTGCTCAGGAAGCTGCGGCCACAGCAGACGGCCAGTCGGTGCCACGCGCCGGCGTGACGCTCATCCCCGCACAGCTCCAGGGCAGCGTTCTGCACCGCGACCATCAGGTCGACCACGCGCGCATCGTCGCGGTTGGCATTCAGGTTGGAGGCGACAAACTCGCCAATCGGGTTGTACAGGCTGACATCAAAGCGGTCATGATACCGCTGGCTGGCAGCGGCATTCGGATCAAGCGTCATGAGGTTGTCCTTTGTGTAAGCTAGAGCAGTTGGATGAGGTGCTGCAGGGCGGACAGCAGCGCGGGGTTCGTTGGGCGTCGGTCGATTTCGGCGGTCAGGCGGGCGAAGGCAGCGCCTGCGTCCTGATACAGCGTGAAGACGGCATCGGTATACGAGACGATCCAGGTGCCGGACGGGAGCACGGTCCGCCCGCGACCGGTCAGGCGAAACGAACTTTTGGGCAGTTCATGCAGCGCCCAGCCGGTCGGGCAGACCAGGTTACGCGCGCGTTCGGCTGCCTCCAGCGTCCAGTCGGCCAGCAGCAGCTGACCGTCGGCGACCGCCAGATAGGCCCGCTTGACCGACAGCCCGCCCCACCCGCCGAAGGGCGAGCGCACGATCTTGAGCAGGATGACCGGTCGCCAGTCGAGATGGGTGAGCATAGTCATGGCGCCTCCTCGAACCAGATGCCGCTGAAACGAGCGATTTCACGGGTATCCAGAAAGCGGACATAGATCGTATGGATGCCAATGCTGTAACGATAGTCGGCGCTGTCGCACAGGGGATAGTGACTGACGATGCATTTGCGGCGCGGGTTGACGGTGGATAGTCCGACGATGTGCCCGACGGCGCCCGGCTTAGGCAATTTGGAACGGTGCGTGTTCTGCAGCTTATAATGCAGCATACGGTGTTCTCCTCCAGTAGTCTTCAGATGGATGTCATGATTGAGATTCACAGCGTTTCAGGGCAAATCAACATAGAGGTATTGCGCGTTCAGGTGGAACCGTCGTCTGAATTTGGGGCGATGCTGTGGAAGGTAGCTGTTCGCACAGAGAATCTAAGCGGTCAACATGATGAGATCTACATCATGCCGACAGACTACAAACGCTTTTTGCAGGAATTGATCACCCTTGAGCAGGTTCGCCAGGGAACCGCATCGCTGACGAGCGCCAGTCCCGAAGATCTGCAACTCACGTTTCAAAGTCTGGATCGATCAGGGCACTTCATGCTTGAAGGGCAACTTGGGCATTACACCTACGTTGGAGAGAGGCTGTGCATTCAAAAGCTGATTTTCGCTTTTGACTTTGATCCGTCGTCTTTGCCGCAGTTAGTACGTCAATTCTCTGCATTCCCAGAGTTGAGGCTTTAAGATGACGGCGTAAGGGTCGGTGAAGGCGTGATGTCATCATAAACCCCCGGCCTTCTTCTTGTATAGTTGCTTATTAAAGCACAGTTGATGAGATGCGGCTGCCCGCGCAGCAGCCCTATCCCCTTCAGTTCGAGCGGTTCAAGCTGCTCGAAAATGTCCCTGAGACTCAAGGCATTCAACATGACTCCTTTCGATTTGGACTTTAGGGCAATAATCGACGTGAAAGCTCTCCCATTGGAACCTTTATGAACCGGATTGATCGCCTCTTCGCGCTTCTGCTGCTGCTTCAGGTGAAGCGCCGTCTCACGGCACGCGAGATCGCCGCTCATTTTGAGATTACCGAGCGCACCGTCTATCGTGATATGAAAGCGCTCAGCGAGATGGGTATTCCAGTCGCTGCACAGGCGGGCGAGGGCTATCACCTGCTGGAGACATTCTCGCTGCCGCCAGTGGCCTTTACCGAGGGCGAAGCCAAGGCGATCACGATGGCAGCACGCTGATTCGTCAGGAACAGCAGCGGGTCGCTGCAGCGCGAAACGCTGTCGAGCCTGCATAAACTGCACGCCATCCTCACCCCTGCGCAGCGTGAACAGGTGGAGCAGTTCGCGCTGCTTATCAATCATTACCCGACCGACCCGCCTGTTGACTGGGAAGAGCCTGCGCTGCGCCTTGTCATGCAGGCGGTGCAGCAGCGGCGGGTGCTGCACATCGCGTACCGAAGTTATCAGTCGGACAGCCTAAGCAGCCGGGACATCGAGCCGATGCAGCTGACATTTTCGCAGGGCGCGTGGTATGTCGAAGCCTTCTGCCGCCTGCGCCGGGATCAGCGCAGTTTTCGGCTCAGCCGGGTAGTGAAGATGGAACTTCGGGAGGAGACCTTTATCCCTCGCACCATCATCGCTGCTGCGAGTCAACGCATGGAGGTATGTGTGCATTTTGCTGCCCATGTGCTGCCGCATGTGCGCGAACGCCAGCACTACGCTTTCGTCCGCGAGGAAGAAGATATGATGGTCTATAGTGTCGAGTCGCTGACCGAAATCCAGAACTGGATCCTTGGTTTCGGCGCAGACGCCGATGTGATCGCGCCGGAAGCGCTGCGCGCGTGGCTGCGTGCAGAGGCACAAAGACTCATTTCCCTCCTGACATAAGGGTGTCAGGTGCGTCCGCTATCCTTTCAGTATTCGTTTGTATATCTGAAAGGACAGCATCATGTCATCCGTCGTTGAAATCGTACTGTTTCGTCTTAAAGCAGGGAGCGACACCACCGAATTTCTGCAGGCTGCGCAGGCCACTTTTGACCTGATCTCCTCTTATGAAGGCTATATCAACCGCGAACTGAGCGTTTCGGATGACGGGCAGTGGATTGACGTCGTTCACTGGGCCGACATGCCGACTGCGCTACGCGCCGCAGACCAGTTGATGAGCGCCGCGACGGGTCAGGCATTTGTGGGGTTCATCGATCCTGACACGATGGCGATGCACCATGTCCAGCCACAACTGATCGGTTCAGGCGTGCGCACATAGTCGAAACCGGCAGACGACGTGGACAATTTGTGCTTCAGGATTCGCGTCGTCTGCATTGACCCTTTACACTACCCTTTTCGGCCGGGCTGCGGCAGGAATTCGACCACGCGCAGGCCGTTCTCATCGCGTTCGCGGATGGTCGCATTGGCCACTTCGGGATAGCTGGTCTTGAGCAGGTCACGAATCGCGTCGTTGTCGAGTGCGGACATGGTGGCGGCGTCTTCGACAATGCGCGTCGCGCCGATCTTGAACACGCGGGTCGGCTGAGTGGGGTTGTGGTCGGTCATGGGATTTCTCCTTTAGAATTGACGTGAAAAAGCAAATACGGGTACCAGAATGGGTGACCTACAGTTCGTCACGTTCAGCCGTGACCACATTGCGCTGTACGAACAGTGGTCTGAGGATCCTGAGACAAAACAGTGGCTGGGAACGGTGGATTGAGCCAGGCCGCACCGAAAGCGTTGTTGCTGGCGACCAGGCGTTCCACGTCGCAGCGGACAGCCTGCGTCGCGCCGAAGCGGGTGATGCAGGCTGCCGCCCGTTCCCCTTCGAGTTCGTTGGCGTACGGGGTGACGTTCCAGGCTTTGGCGGCGGCTTCCAGGAACATGCCTTGCCCGGCGAACGGGTCGAGCAGGCGCACGGCGGGCGTGGCGGATGCGCCGAGCGACAGGATCGCCGCGTGGTGTTTGGGTTCGATGGGCAGATAGCCCATGATCATTTTCGACTCTGCGCGGGCCATGAGCTTTCTCGTGCAATAGAAAAAGCATCTGAGTTTCCTGCCTCAGATGCTTTGCGGTCAGTTATCGATAAGATGGTTCAGCGTTCTGGCAGCGCGTTCTTTGTATCGGTATTACGCGGGTTTCACCGGATACTGAACCTCGGTCGTCGAATCGCTGTAATCGTCCGGATTATGCCTGATGTAGACCTCACGGTACGCGCCATTGACCTGATAGTGGTTCGCCTCAATCCATTGCAGGATTGCCGTGTGAAGCTGTGTGAAATCCTCGAAGTTGCCGTGGTGCACCGCAGACGCGACCTGTGTTTCCGGCAGTTCGTACACCTGAATGCGCTCTGTGCCGATCGTCAGAGAGTTCACCGGAACGATGGCTTCTGCGACTTCACCGGTGACCACTTCAGCCGCCTGATGCCAGATTGCAAAGTGGGAACCGGCGATGGTGCATTTTGCCTCTTTGACATAGGTAAAGACTTCCATGAAAGCAGGATTGAGATATTCAGGAACCTGGTCGTTGGTCGGGATGGTGATACGGCGTGATACCACATTCATCGCCGGAACAGTTTTAAGAACCACATCGTACTGTGACATGCTGTCCTCCAGTTCAATTTGTCTGAGACGAGCGGCTATTCGCGCCAATCGTGCCTGCTCCTCAATCACCAGATGTTCGGTCTCGGCATGTTTCAGCATGAGCATTCCTTTCAGCTGATCGACCGATAAACGGTCATTCAGCACATTCCCGATCTGCTCGAGTGAAAAGCCCAGGTCCTTTAGTGCCAGAATGCGATTGAGTCGCGGCAGTTGTGCAACCGAGTAGTAACGGTAGCCTGAAGCACGATCGATATTGCTCGGTTTCAGCAAGCCGATGTCGTCATAGTGACGCAGCGTGACGACCGATACCTGTCCGAGCCGTGCAAAGTCGCCGATTCTGATCATAGTGTTACACCTCCGCGCGAAGTTGATGACAGCATACAGTCTCAGGTAGCCTGAAAGTCAAGCAGCAACATGTCCTTTATGGCAATTGAATAACCCCTGCCGGTCAGCGAGGGGAGACGCCTGTCTATCCAACTCATGAGGCATACGGTCACGTTGAAGCGTCTGCTGCTTCTGCGTCCAGGATGCGCTGGCGCTCGCGCATATTCATGAAGACAATATGCCAGCCTTCAGGGTCCTCGAAGGTGACACCCCCTTTCGACCAGTAGGGATTCTCCGGTTCAACCGGGCTGTATCCGTGTTGGCGCAGACGCTCCACGATGGCCGCGATGGCATCCTGATCGTCGATGTAGAACACCAGCAGGTTATCGCGTGATGGCGGTGCGACAGACGGGCCACCCGGGTGCGCGGTGAATTCCAGGTAGTAATCTTCCCCTGGCAGGCCAAGCATTACACCATCGTAGCCATCGTGACCCCTGAAGCCCCCAATTTCCGGCAGGCCGATGATGTCCCGATAGAAGGTGATAATCGCTTCAAGCTGATTGGTGTGACGGGCCATGCGGACGCTGCGCACGGGCAGATGATCTGGCCACGTTGTCATGACAAAACTCCTCCGAGTCCTTTTTGCGGGCTGATTGTATCACCTGACACTCGGCTAACATTCTCTTGATCCCGCATTGTTTGGAGGGAATTCGTTTCTGTCCGATTTCATCGTGCGCGTCAGCCAGGCAGGCCAGGTCTGCTGACGGTCCATGCGCCGTACTCTGGCGTCAGCACGATGGATAAGGAATCACTTCACGGATTGAGAATTGCCTCAAGATAAGGGTCGCGCCCGGCGAAGAAATCCGTCGACGTGAAGGGGACTGAAATGTCAGGGGAAAACAGCGGTGCATCGCCATAGTCTTCCAGCTTCATCCCGGCGGTGGTCGGATACACGAGCGTCAGCCCCGAGTTTGGTAAGGCCGAAGTAAGGACATTGCCGAAAAAATTCGGGCGTGTGCCTGCTGGTTGTCCGACAATCGTTGCGCCACTCAAGGTCAGATCGGCGATGACGCTGAACCCTGACGAAAATGTGTATCGGCTCATGATGCCATAGACATACAGCGAAGTCTGCTGGAGACGGTAGTGAAACAGCAGGAAAGGCAGATCGCTTCCTCCACGGTTATTGCGAACATCAATGATGAATTTATCGGCACTTTCCTGGCTGGCCGTTTGCAGGGCCTGTGTGGCCGTGGTGACAAACTCGAAGAAGTCCACCTGAGCATCGTTATACTGCAAATAGACGGCATCACTATCCGGAAGATGCACAAACCAGACGGCTCGATCTTCGCTTTCATAGGTACGGTAAACAGGCACGGGGAAACGGTCATAGCCCCTGAAATCGCTGCCAGGAATGGTGTCATAGGTATTCAGGTTCAGATCAAATGTTTCGCCGTCATCCGGCAGGAAAGTGAAGGTCGCCTGGGCAAGATCGGTGACGATGCCACCCAGGTACAGCCGCGCAGGTCGGGCGAAAAGCGCCTCGATGGAAGTCTGACGTCCGTATGGATTGCCTTCGTCGTAGTAGAGCGTATCGTCCAGCTGTGTGACAATCTCATCTACGGATACCCCATTCACAGCGATCAGCGCTGCGCCAATGGCAGGTTGCGCTTCATAGGCCGCCTGAACGACAAACAAACCGTCATCAAAGTAGGCAAGTTTGAGGGGATAGTTGTAGTTTTCCAGCAAATCAGCCCACATGCCGGTCAATGCGATGCCCGTGTGTCCATCACGCACTCTGCCGACGAGCTGCATCAGGCGGAACGTGATTTCCTCGTCAGTCAGTGTGGCGATGTTCTCACGGATATCAGCTGCGAATGCCAGCCAATCCGCTTCGTCAGCCACATAAAAAGCATCCGCATGTCGGGATGTCAGAACCTGCACCACATAATCAAGGTCTTGTGCCCATCGGCCCTCGCGAGTGCTGTCAGGCGCGACCACGATAGCATCGGATGGCAGCGAACGAGAAGCCATATAGCCGATGATGCCCCCGGAAATCAGCAGTGGAAAGAGCAGAAAACCGGGTAAAAGGGCAAGTGCTTTGAGTACATTGGACACGGCCACGAAGATTCCCTTTAACACTAGCCTACGAGTAATTTCCCGAACACGAAGCCCCCAATGACTGCAAACACCGACATGACGATGTTTGTGATCAATACCTGGCGACGCGTTGGCTGATAGAAGTGACTGAGCGCGTAGCCCAGGGTCAACGTGATGGCGATATATGAGATGAACATGGCCAGAAACAACAATGCGAGGTTGATGTAGCCAACGCCAAAGAAGAAAAACGCCGCGGTGCCTATGAGGCCAATGATCGCTGCAAGAGTCATCAGCAAGTGATAACTGCCCTGTTTAACAATCGTCATCACGATTTCTGTCCCGTGTGCTTGTGATGCCGACAGTGTCGCCCAGGGCCAGGGCGAATACCTCCGTCGCGCTGGAGATTTACTCTCTGCAATTTGCAGAGATATCATGGTCAAAGCGTTGACGCTAGATCAGGCGTTCCTGCGCAGAAGATGGCAGCTCGACACGGACGGTTGTTCCCTGACCTATATCGCTTTCGACGATAAGCTGGCCGCCAAATGCCTCCGCCCTTTCGCGTAAGGTCAGTAACCCTAATTGTCCATTACGGGGTGTTGAAGGGGGCTGAAATCCGACGCCATCATCACTGATGCTCACTGTCAGACGCTCTCGTCCCTCCACAAGAGATACGACTACGTGCTTTGCATGAGCATGTTTGACGATATTGTTCAGGCTTTCCTGCACAATTCTAAAAATGGCGACCTGTAACGCCGAAGAAAAGTCCTCCTGCCGAAGCATCAATGACAGTTCAACGGTGATGTGATGGGTTTCCTGCCATTTTTCACATAAGGCTTTCAGTCCGCGTGCCAATCCTGATTCCAGCAGGCCACCTGGACGCAAATCGACCAGCAGGGTTCTCAGTTCAATCAGCGCGTCTTCCGTCATCCGGGAAATATTTTGTGCTTGTCGGACGCTGTCTGATGGATTGCGTTGAATCAGATCTGGCAGGGCGGCGCTGGAAATAGCGATGCTGAACAACTGTTGTGCTAAATCGTCATGGAGATGCCGCGATAATTTGAGCCGCTCTCGCTGTGCAGCATCCAGTTCAGCCTGTATCGTCAGTTCACCATTCAATTTGAGCAAGTGCCGCAGGGCATAAATATTCTGTTGAAGACTATCGGCCATGCTGTTAAATTGCTGCGCCAATATGCCGACTTCGTCCCGCCGGAAATCTCGTACCCGTATCTGCAGATCGCCATCGGCGAACCGCTGGCTGGTGGTCGCAATGCGTGAAATACGATTAAGGAGCGGGCGGGCAAACAGCCAGCTTAACAATGCACTGGCAGGTATGGAAGCCAACATGATGAAGAACGTGATCGTCAACAATAAGCCAGGCAGTTTTTGCACTAAATCAGACAGCCAGTCCAGGATGTTCCCTTGTGTCGGGCTGACGAAGTAGCCAATAACATAATGACCTGTCGCGATCGGCAAGACGACTTCAATCCAGGTATCCCCATTCATCTCGACGACGTTTTCGCCCGCTGATAAACCGACCAGGTGAGGCGCGCACGCCGAAAGATTATCGCCCACAGCACACATGGCAGTACTCTGGGTAAACACAACCTGGTGGCTGGCATCCATCACCATCGCGTAACCGGGAGGCGTGAAATTCAGGGTGTCGTTCTGGGCCGCGGCAGACACATAATGGCTGTCAGGCATCAGCCAGGAAAGAGCGACATCTTCAGCAAAATTCACGTAATCCGCCGGATTCAGCAGTACGGTCGAGACTGCAATTCCCAGCGTGAAAACAGCTGCCAACAATAACGTCGTTAAAGCACCAACGATCACATGGCTGATGAACAGTCGTGCTGCTATAGATGACATATTCATTGGTAATCGCAGGGGAGTACTCATGGCAGGTCGTCCAGTTGGATTAATCCGCGTTTGAGTGCGTAAATCGTCAGTTGGGTGCGATCACGAATGGCAAGCTTTCCCAGAATATTGGCCACATGCGTCCTCACGGTCCCTTCGCTGATGGTGAACTGCTCCGCAATTTGCAGATTCGTGAATCCGCGCGCCATCACGTCGAAGATCTCGCGTTCGCGTTCAGTCAATCGATCCATCTCATCATGCTTGATAACGCTGCGCACCAGAATATCGCTGGTTCCCTGATCAAGTGCCAGTTCGCCGCCAATGACTTTCTCGATGGATTGAATGAGTTCGGCTGGACGGCTGGCTTTGAGGATGTAGCCATGGGCACCGGCCAGTAACGCTTTTTTGACCAGGTGCTCCTCCACCGATGAAGTCAACACCAGAATGCGTGGATTAAAGCCCAGCGCCAGTATCTGCCTGATGCCCTCCAAACCGCCCATACCCGGCATGATCAGGTCCATCAGAATCAGCATCGGCTGTCTGGATTTCGCCAGAATGACCGCTGATTCGGCATCTTTGGCTTCCCCAACGATTTGAATACCAGGATGCGCTTCCAGCAATAAACGCAGGCCCTGGCGCACAATGGCGTGGTCATCCACGATCAGGGTGGTGGTCGGCGACATGGTCAGTCCCTTAAGTCAGCTAAAACGTTATTGGGCGTAAGCCACCCTGCGTTCACGGGTAATTTTTATTCTACAGAGAATTTACGCATGGGATGTCTGCACAGCGCAGAGGGTGCTGCTGCTATTTGCAGAGATTTCGTGCCTGAGCCCATATTACTCATCCGGTATTTATTTTTTGCCGCAACCATGAGTCTGAAAGATCAATCAGACAATGGGAGCAAAACCGTGGTGCGTTTCATACAATGTGTGCTTTTGGTCGTGCTGTTGGGTGTGGGCACGGCCCTCGCAGACGACAGACAAAACCTGCTGGACGAGATTGTGAGTCAGTATGCCCAGGCTGACGATCCCCTGGTGGTCTATGTATCCACGCCGCAGGGGACATGGAGCGCCGCTTCAGGGGTGGCACGGGAAAATGAGCCAACAACCGTGAACGACCGCTTCCGCATCGGCAGTATGTCCAAGACGTTCGTCGCGGTGGTTACGCTGATGCTGGTCGAAGAGGGTGTGTTTGGCCTTGATGACGCTGCCAGCGCATGGTTGCCAGAGGATATCCTGCAAAACATCGCGAACACGCAGTCTGTGACCATTCGGCAGCTGCTGACCATGCGGAGCGGTATTGACGATTATCTGGGGACGGAAGATTTCTGGGCGGCAGTGGAGGCGGATCCACAGCGTGAGTGGACAGCGCAGGACGCGCTGGCTTACTCGTATAATCGGCCCGCACTGTTCGCCCCTGGCGCGGAATTTGCGTACTCTAACTCCAACTATCTGCTGTTGCAGATCATCCTGGAAGAAGCATCATCCATGGGGCTGCACAGCCTCATCCGCGAGCGCATCCTTGAACCCCTGAACATGGCAGACACCTATACCCAGGTGAGCGAATTTTTACCCGGTGGTTTCGTCGATGCCTATGGGGATCTGTATGACGATACCCTGCTGGTGAATTTCAGCGAGATCAACGACGGCGCAGGATTAGGCGACGGGGGACTGGTCTCGAATGTCAATGACCTGCATACCTTCTACCAGGCCCTACTGCAAAGGCAGACGCTTTTGAGCCCGGCAATGATGGAGGAACTGCTGAGTTTCGAGACAGTGGATGACTTTTTCGGCTACAGCCTGGGATTGAATGAATGGAACACCCCTTCGGGTGTCGCATGGGGCCATGCAGGCGGTGTCCTCGGTTTCCTCGGTATCAGCGTGTATTTGCCGGAAGCAGACATGATCGTCATCATCCTCAGCGGGGGGGATTCCATCGCTGTGGAAGACCTGTCCCTGGAAATCACGAGCAGCTTTCTGATGGAAAATCCAGCATCCTGATGATGTTTGCGCCTGGTCATCGATAAGACCATGAGACTCGCCCACCGTAGTCAGCATCATGAAGCCTGGATGCGCGGATAAGACACCCTCGCTGCACCGAAAAGAAAATCGAAACAGGGTGACGAGGCGTAGGCAAAACCCATCAACCCGTTCATGCTTTTTCCCTCAGCATGAACGGGTTGACCAGTTATGAACGGTTTTCAGCCGATTGAAGCGACAATTGCAGCGTCGTAGCGGCGCATCAGGTCGAGCACATCGGCTGAGAAGTATTGGTGCGTTGTGTTCCAACATCTGAATGTCATGTGCTCAATCTGGAAATTCCCACAACACGAGACTGAAACCTGCACGGATATGCTAGAGGACATTAAAAGGTGTAAGATCGAAAAATACAGTGACCTGCCCCCGACTATGTACCAGTAAGAGCGAGAGTCGAACGTGAACGTGCATAGTCTGCTGGGGACAGAAGTCCGAGCGAGCTATGCGTCCAGTGGAGATTTTACTCCTCGTGCCATGCTTCGACGATTTGCCGGGCAGGAAACCTTGTTCACATCTACGAATCACCGACTCGCCGGATGAGCAGTGCCACAGACCGCACATCTCCCCCCAGAGCAGGTATGACAAATGTCAACTCGCCATCGGTGGCTGTTGCCACCTCGGACACAAGCACCTCACCGCGATAGGTGTCCCAGTATGTCAGTTCATACTCGCCCGCCGGGAAGATTGCGCTGATGGTGACGGTGTTTCCCGGAAGCTGAACCTCACGGGTGCGCCGATCAGCCGCCAGCCAGACGATGCCTGTTTCAACATCAGAACAGCCTGCACGCAGAATCTGCCGGTCGCTGACCGTCACGCTGCGGGTGATATTCTCGCTGGCAAAATTGGCCCAGTCGATGGCTGTGGCAAAACGGGCGACGGCCAGCAGGTTATCGCGCAGCTCCGGCAGGATGAAGTGGGGCGATGTATACGGCCAGCGCATGCCGGTTCCGGCGCCACAGGCGGCCAGATGCGCCCAGCTCATGTTGTTATGGTATTCCTGGTCGAACTGCGGATTGACGATCCAGTCGCTGATGGGGCCGCTCTCGCTGTCGAAATACGGGCGCGGCTGGCGGATACTTTCCAGCGACAGGGCCACCCCGCCAGACATCATCGCACCGGGCAGATACGGGTCCGATGGGTCCATGATATCGCCGATATACAGGTGGGTGTTGGCAAAATCAAGCGCCGGATGGTTGTAGATGATTCGGCCCAGCGCGCCTTCGGGCGTGGGCGCGGCCGAGGACACAGTCAGCATATGCGACCGTCCCCAGCGTTCCATCTCATAGTCGCGCACAAAAGCGGCCATTTCATCCACATACGCTGCGATTTCGTCGTTGGAATTCCCCCACCACAGCTCGACCTCGTTCATGATGTCCCAGGCGAAGATGTTTGGAGAATCGCCCCAGCGGTCAATCATGAAGCGCCAGCGATTCTTCTGCGCCTCGATACAGGCGCGTCCGGTCAGCCACTCGCTGCGGGTGGCGCATGGGCCGCCCATGGTGCTGTTGTAGGGATAGCTCTCCCAGCGGTCTGACTGCCAAAAGGTGTCATAAGGCGTCAGCAGCAGATACAGCCCATGGGCCTCGGCCATCGGAATGAAGGCGTCCCAGAAGGCCACCACCTGCTCATTGAACTGCCCGACCGGATTTTCCAGAATGGTTTCAGGCTGCTGGGCATACTCGATCATGATGCGGCTGACGGTGACACCATGTGCGCGCAGATCGCGCACATAGGCTTCTGTCTGTTCGGTCGAGCTGCCGTCGAACAGCGTATTCAGTCCAGGCCAGGAAATAGCATCGTTTTGCCCGATCACGATGAAGCCCTGTCCGGCCTCATCCATAAAGTAGCGTCCGCCTGGGGCTACGGAAATCATCCCCTCATAGGCAGGAAGGGCAATCACAGGGGGGGTGCTGGTCTGCTGTGCGCGCACGGGATTCGCCAGAAGTAAACTAGGGAACAGGAGTAGTGTGAGACATAAACCAAGTGTAAATCCTGGTGCGCGTTTCATGCGTTTACCTTTCAGACAGGCAGGTTGCATTCATATCTGCCGGGTCAGCCTTTTGAGCCGGTCAGCGCGACCGACTCCACGAAATAGCGCTGCAAGGCGAAAAACAGTGCCAGAATGGGCAGCAGCGCGAGGGTGGCACCGGCCATCAGCAGGGTCCAGTTCTGCTCATACATCGAGTCCAGCCGCGCCAGCAGCAGCGGCACCGGGAACAACTCGACCGACCTGAGGTAAATCAGCGGATTGAGGAAATCGTTCCAGCGTGCGATGAATCCCAGCACGAACAGCGTGGCGATGATCGGCCGTGCCAGCGGCATAAAGATGAAGAAATACGTCTGGAACCAGTTGGCGCCATCGACTTTCGCCGCGTCAGACAGGTCGTCTGGCAATGTGGCGAAGAACTGTCGGCTGAGGAAGATGGCGAACGGCGTGCCAAACATCACCGGAATGATGAGCGGATTCCAGGTATTTACCCAGCCCACACGCGAGAACAGGATGAAGGCGGGCACCAGCATCACCACACCGGGGATGGTCAGCGTGGCCAGCAGCAGCCCAAACAGCTTGTCGCGCCCGGGAAACCGCATGCGCGAGAAGGCAAATCCGGCCAGTGTTGCGAAAAACACCTCACCGACGGTCGAGACGATTGCGATGAAGGCCGAGTTCAGAAAGCCGCGCGGAAGCTGGGCAATCTCCCAGGCACGCGTGAAATTTTCCAGCGTGGGATTGGCCGGGATCCATTCTGGCGGCAGCACAAAAATGCTGGTGGGCTGCTTGAACGCCGTCGACACCATCCACAGGAATGGCAGCATCATCACCACCAGCCCGAACAGCAGGATGATGGCCGCCAGCGTCTTCATCAGCAGCGTGCTCTGGCGCGTGTTTAAGGTAAACGACCGGCGTTCGCGCTGTTTGCCTGTAAAGTGCTGTACATCGGTCATGGTATCAGCTTTCGTAATTAACCCAGCGACGGCTGAAATAGAAATTGAGCGCGGTGAAGGCGATGATAATCAGACCGAGAATCCACGCCTGGGCAGAGGCATAGCCCATCTGCGTATCGCGGAAAGCATTCTGCTGAATCACCATCACGGGCGTCGTAGATTCGAAATAGGGGCCGCCTTCCGTCATCAGGAAAGGCTCCTGAAATATCTGGAAGGTGCCGATCATCGAAGTGATGACCAGGAAGAACGTCGTCGGCGTGAGGGCCGGCCAGGTGACGTAGCGAAATCGCTGCCATAAATTGGCGCCATCAATCTGCGCGGCTTCAAGCTGCTGCCGGGGCACATTCTGCAGGCCAGCCAGATAGATGAGGATCTGGTAGCCCAGGCCGCGCCAGATCAGCATGATGATCAGCGCAGGCTTGACCAGCACCGGATCGCCCAGCCAGTTGATGCGCGATTCGAAGCCCAGCAGCCCCAGGAAATAATTGAGCAAGCCGTAATCGGGGTTGAAGATCCACAGCCAGATCAGCGCGAGCGCGGCAATCGGCAGGATGACGGGGGTATAGAAAACCGTGCGCAAAATGCGCGATCCACGCAGGCCCTGATTGAGCGATACCGCAAAAATAATGGCAATTACCAGCGAGATGGGAATCGCCAGCAGCAGGAAGAAAGAGTTAAAAATAGATTTCCAGAAAACGGGATCAATAGCGCCGACGATGATTTGTCGCCCAAACAGGTTGGTCTGGAACCACTCCTGATAGCCTTCGGGCAGGGCAAGTCCTGCGCGCTGAAAACGCGCCTCGCACACATAGGTCGCCCGTGTGATCGGGTCGACCTGTTCCAGCAGCCCGGCCACCTGCGATTCCGGCACACGCTCACGCCCGCAACGGAACATCTGCTCCCCGGTTTCAACATCGATTTCCCGCTGAAGTTCGTTGACAGACAGCGTCAGCAGGCGCGCATAATTCGTCGTGCCCACCCAGGTGGGGTCTCCGGTCATATCCCAGCGTGTGAATCCAAGCAGCAGCGAGCCCATGAGCGGAATGGCGCCAAACAGCAGAAATCCGATAATGGGGGCGGCTACAAAGATGTAGCCCCAGATCATCTCACTGCGCTGCAGTTTGCCTGGGCCACGGCGTCGTGATGATGCGGCCATCAGCTAATCCTTCTTTCGTATTAGGAAGAGGCTGTCCTGGCTTGTGGGGAAGCACAGGCTGTGTGCACGTGCTTCCCCATAGTTTTGAGAGGCTTTAACAGTCAGGCAAAAGCCTAGCTGTCCATGGCGATGCTTTCCCAGGCTTCATCCAGCCCGGCCTGGAATGCATCGGCGCGGTCAGCCAGTTCGTCTTCGGCCAGCACGGTGCCGTCGTTCACGACTGCCGGCCATACGCCGTTCCACCAGTTGTCATCAAACCACTGGCCGTACAGCGGGGTTTCCGTCCACGGGCCGGGGCGCTGGCAGCGGGCCGCTTCCAGGAAGACCTGGGCATTGGCGGGCATTTGGTCGGGCTGCAGGAAGACATCGGTCGCAGCCAGATCGCGCTGGTTGGGAATCTGGAAGCCGAGCGCGGCCTGTTCCGTCTGTCCTTCAGCGCCAGCCAGGAATTCGATGAAGCGGAACGCCAGCGGAGCGTTGGCTTCGCCCGCGCTGCCGCTGATGATGGCCAGCCCAACCGAGCCGGACCAGCCGGAGAAAGCGCAGCCTTCTTCGCCCGGATAGGTGGTCAGTTCGCCGGACGGGCCGACGAAATTGGGAATCACATCCCAGGTGAAGGGCAGCACATTGCGGAAATTGGTCGTGGCCCAGCGGCCGGCCGTGGTCATGGCCACGCGACCCTGCTCAAACAGCGCGCCCCAGCCAATCGATGTGGCTGTTTCGGCGGTCGGGCGGATGTTGTAGATATGATCGAGGTCGGCGACCCACTGGATGGCTTCAATCGTGTTCGGGTCGTCAGCGGCCACGAAGGTGCGCCCGTCCTCGCTGACGATGCGCCCGCCGTTGCCATAGACGATATTCTCGAAGAACACATCGCCGATGCCCCACTGCACGATGTCATTGGGGTTAAAGCCGTCTTCGTTCGGGTGCAGTCCCTGGCTGTCCAGCGTGAGCTGGGTGCCAATCTCGACGACCTGGTCCCAGGTGAGCGGGGTATTCGGATCGGGCAGGGCGACGCCCGCGGCTTCAAACAGGTCTGTATTGATGAAGACCAGTGTCGGGCCGATGTCCTTGGGCAGGGCGTACTGTTCGCCTTCACCGCTGGTGCCGGTCGCGGCATCGTAACGATAGCGTCCCAGCGCAGATGGCCACAGGGCTTCTTCGGTGATGGTCGTGCTGCCTTCAATCAGCGCATCCAGGCTGACAAGCTGGTCGCGCGTGACGAAGCTGTAGAAATTGCCGTCCGGGATGTAGGCGATATCTGGGGGCGTGCCAGCGGCGATGCGCGTATTCAGCGCAGCCACATAGTCGCCGGGGATGTGCTCATAAATAATTTCGACATCATCGTTGTTGGCATTGAATGTATTTGTGAGCTGAGTAAAGACTTCGATTTCTTCGGGGCCACCCCAGCCCACAAACGTCAGTTGTACCGGGTCCTGTGCCCCGGCACTGAGCAAAGGCACTGCCACCAGGGCAAGTGGCACCAGCAGGCGGGCAAAACGGTTCATGACAAACTCCTTTTTTTGTTACCCAACACATGTCGTTGCTCAGGGCGCCCCGGAAGCGCCCTGTTCAGGACCTCATTTGGATTTTCACTCGGCTGACCCGGCGTTTTTCTCGCGCAGTCGCAGCCGCATCAGGATATCCTGGGGATAGTTGCCAAACTTCGCGCCGAAAATGTTGATGCCGCCCGGCACATTGACGTTCTTCACGCCGATGCGCAGCGTGATATACGGGGCCGAGGTCAGGTCAAAGTCGTTGACCGAGACATTCGAGACGCGCACGCCGTCGATATAGGTGCCATCCTGCGTCACGCGCCAGATTTTCAGCAGGCCATACTGGGTGTTCCACTCGTCCCACCACTCAGGGGTGAGGGCGCCGCGCTGCCCGCCAAAATCCCCTGGCGACGTCCACGTGCCAATCTCGACGCCGTTGACCCACATCACGATGTCTGACGGCCAGTCGGGGTTGAAATGGGGCGCTTCAGAGCATAGCTCCGCGCTGATCTGCAGGCTGTCCAGCGTCATGCGCGCCGGAAAACGGTTTGGGAAACGGTATTCCACATAGCCGTGGCGGAACCACAGCAGCTGGGCATGCATGCGGTCGGGATGATAAAAACTGGTGGGGTCGTCCAGCTGGCCGATAATGCCTATTTCGCCCACCAGCCCGCAGGTCGGCTCGACCTGACAGTCGACAAAGGCGCCAATCGGCATGGCGATGTCGATGACGCGATCCTCGGATTTTGCCTGTGGACTGGGAAGCTGGATGGAAAGCTGGTCATAGGTGCGCGAGCAGATTTTTTGCAGGCCGCGATTGGCGGGGCGCAGTTCGGTGCGCACCAGCCCGGCTTCTTCCAGGATGTTGACATGCATGGTGGCGGTCGAAGCAGGCATATTGGTCGCCTCGGCGATTTCATTCAGGCTGCTGATGCGGTTGCTCAGATAGGCCAGAATGGCGATGCGTTTATCCGAGGCCAGCGCCTTCAGGATTTGCTCCAGGCGGCCGTTAGCAGTATGAATATCCAGATTGAGGATACGCGGTGGCTTGATGGGTTGCTGCGATGAATCGGTATCGGTTGTCATGAATAAAGGTACCTGTTGAATGAAACATAAATACATACTTTGATTGATAAAAATATGATAGAATGAAGATGGCCGTCTGTCAATCATCTGGACCATTTCAGGAGTTTTATCATGTCCGAAACTGAAATTATTCACCCCCGTCCACAGCTCACACGTGAGCGATGGATCGATCTGAATGGAATCTGGGGATTTGCTTTCGATGATGATGATCGAGGGCTGACGGATCGCTGGGTCGAGCGTGCGGAAGTATTTGCCGCAGAAATTACTGTGCCATTTCCGCCAGAATCGCAGGCCAGCGGCATCGGTGACAACGGCATGCATCCGGTGGTGTGGTATCGGCGCGTCATCACGGTGGACGACAGCCTGCGTTCGGGCCGACTGCTGCTGCACTTCGGTGCCGTCGATTATCGGGCGCGGGTGTGGGTCAATGGGCAGCTTGTCGCCACACATGAAGGTGGGCACACGCCCTTTCATGCAGATATTACCGATGTGCTGGATGATGGGCCCGAACAGACGATCGTGGTGCGGGCTGAAGATCAGCCGGAAGATACGTCTCAGCCGCGCGGCAAGCAGTTCTGGGAGCTGAAACCACGCGATATCTTTTATACCCGTACGACGGGCATCTGGGGATCCGTGTGGCTGGAGCCGGTGCCACACACGTACATTGCGCGCCTGCGCTGGACACCTATGCCGGAACGCCATCAACTGGGCCTGAGCGTGCACCTGAATCATTTGCCAACGCACCCGCTGCGCCTGCATCTGAAGCTGACGCTGCACGGCGTGACCCTGGCGGAAGATTCGTATCTGTTCCTGCGCGATGAGCTGCGCCGTGACGTCGGCCTGGAAGGGCTGGGCACGATGAACTGGCGCCATGTCACCTGGTCGCCTGATTATCCCAATCTGATTGACGCAGAGATCACGCTGTACGACGGGGACACCGTGCTCGATGCAGTAAAAAGCTATGCCGGCCTGCGTTCTGTGGGCACAGACAGCGGCTTTTTCATGCTGAATGGCTCGCCTGTTTACCTGCGCCTCGTGCTGGGGCAGGGATACTGGCCGGATACCAACCTGACGCCGCCCTCACCGGACGCGCTTCGCGAGGAAGTCCGGCTGATCAAGGCCCTGGGTTTCAACGGCGTGCGCGTGCATCAGAAAGTGGAAGATCCGCGTTTTCTGTACTGGTGCGACCGAATGGGTGTCATGGTCTGGGGCGAAATGGCCAGCGCCTTCAGCTTTAACAACGAGGCCGTCAACCGTTATACGCGAGAGTGGATGGAGGTGGTCGAACGTGATTACAACCATCCCTCGATCATCTGCTGGGTGCCCTTTAACGAAAGCTGGGGCGTCCCCAATCTGGCCACCGATGCATCGCAGGGGCATTATGTGCAGGCGCTTTATCATCTCACCCATGCGCTGGATGCCACCCGCCCGGTGATTGGCAATGACGGGTGGGAGCATATCGTGACCGACGTGCTGGGCATTCATGACTATGCTACCGAATCGGAACCGCTGCGTGAACGCTACGGCACGCCGGAAGCCGTGGCTCACACCCTGACCGCACGCCGACCCCAGTTCAGGGCAATTGTACTCCGCCAGAATGTATCGCAGGGCGCGCCGGTCATGCTGACCGAATGCGGCGGCCTGGCGTATCGGCCTGACCCGGGTAAACCCTGGTTCGGCTACGGCACGGTTGCGGACAGCGCCGCGCTGCTGGAACGCTATAAAGAACTTATTGATGCGATTCTCGACAGTCCGTCCCTGGCCGGGTTCTGCTATACGCAGCTCACCGATGTGCAGCAGGAAGCCAATGGCCTGCTGAATGCAGACCGCACGTCCAAGCTGGATATAAACGCCGTGTATGCCATCAACCGCCGCCCGGCGAAGTCTCTGCCGGGAGAGGTGCTGGTGCATATTCAGCAGGCTGCCGAAATCATGACAGCCAATGCCAACAGCGGCGATCCGGTGTGAGGCGATCCATGCGCCAGGTCTTTATCCGGTGATCAGGGGATATAACCGCGCATACACAAACTGCCTGCGACCCGGCAGCAATTCCATCTGAGAACAAAACAGGAAAGCCGCGTCGGGGGAAACGCGGCTTTCCTGTTGTATAGGGAATAATCGTGGGGCGTAGTACTGCTTATGCGTGCGTGCCATTCGTCGAGCGGACAACTTCTCCGGCTAGGACTTTGCCGTGGCCAGACCGGGCGCGATAGGTGTCATTTGCTCGTGTATGGGTCGAGTCGAGCAGGATGGGTGCATTCTCCGCGCTCGGTGTCCACGTCACTTCCGGCTCGTTGAGCAGCCAGTGATTGACCAGTTCCACACCCTGCATGACCGAATGGTCCATATTGCCGATTTCGTATTTCCAGCCGCCAAAACGACCACGGCTGAAGATATTCCGGCCCATCAGATACGGCTGGATCTGGCCCAGTGCTTTGTTGCGGTCGACCGTGGGCACAGGATAGCTGTAATCGACATCGATCATATAGGTGCTGGCGATCCGGTCCAGGTCTGCCGGCTCGATCAGCTTCGTATTCAACATTCCCTCAATCACACGATCGACAATCGTGTTTTTGTCTTCCGGCTTATGCGGGCTGTAGCTGGTTTCGGTGAGCAGCAGGAAGTGATCCGGGTCTGGCACCAGGTGAGGCGAATAGTTGGACAGGTAGGTGACCCTGTAGAACGGGCTGCTGGTCTCCGGGAAGTACAGCCAGCACTTTTCGCTGGGTGTCGGCCGGGCGATGCCTACACCAACGATATAGCCGCTGGAGTGATGAAGCCCTTCCACCGCAGTGCGCACCTGGTCAGGCGCATGATGCAGCCGACCCACCAGCAGATCGAGCGGCATGGTGGAAAGCAGCAGGTCGTATTCGACCATTTCACCATCGGAGAAATAGACTGCCTGTTCATCTTCGTTGATGCTGATCACGGTCTTGTTCAGTTCCAGGTGGTCGTGAATGTATTTGACGAAGGGGGTATACAGGCCGCCCGTGCCACCATACAGCGGGTACTTGAACTTGTTGTTTGGCCCCCAGCCCTTGTCCGGCTGTTCCAAAATGGTGTTTCTGAGGATGCGTTCCAGGTCGGGAATGGCGACGCGCTCGCCCAGCCAGTCGCGGCTCATATGATCGACCGGATGCGCCCACACCTTGAAATTGTAGGGCTTCATGAAGTACCTGGAGATGGCTTCGCCAAACTGCGCGTCGATCAGATCGCCGAAGGTTTGCGCCTCGCGCACGCGTTCCGGTGTTTTCTGCGCGTCGATCAGCCCGAGGATGCATTCCAGCGCGACTTCGCGCGGCAAATAGCCGACATTGTTCTGAAATGGATAGGGCACAAACCGGTCCATCATCCATACCCAGGCTTCGCGCATGATCTCGGTGTAGTTGTCGCCCAGCAGCTTGTCCACCAGGTCGTCAAAATACTTATAGTGCGAGAACATGACGTGGCCGCCGATATCGTAGGTGAAGCCAGCCGAATCGCTGAAGCTGGTCGCCAGCCCGCCTACGTACGGGTTCCGTTCGTAGATGACCCAGTTGCGATATCCCAGTTCCTGCAGCCTGTATGCCGCTCCCAGTCCGGTTGGGCCCGCGCCCAGGATGACAATCTTCTTCTCCAGTTCATCGTAGGGCATTTTAGTAGCCTCCCTGGGCTTCTTCACGCAAATCAGCGGACCTAAGCGTTGAGGTTGCCTGTTCCATAAGCGCCTTTCTGGAGGGCTGCACCCGATGGCCCATCAGCCTGAGCATGCGGTCCGCGATCACATCCCACGAATGCTGATACAGCAGGCTGTCCTCAAGGCGGCGCTGCCTGATATCCGGCTTGTGCGTCAGGGCCATCTCAACCTGGTTGATGAAATGCGTGTGGGTATGCCCGATGCGCACCACCGATTTGTACAGCTCGATGACATCGTGAATGGGGGTAGAAACGACGGGCTTGCGCGCCGCCAGATACTCCAGCGTTTTGGTGGGGCTGAGGAAGCGCGTCGCATCAGTCAGTGCAAACGGGATCAGCGCCGCATCAAAGCAGGACAGATAGGCCGGCAACTCGTCATACGAGCGCATGCCCGGGTAATGAATGTTTGCGGCCTGGGGGGTGTCGGCAGGGTCGATCTTGACGACAGGCCCAACCAGCACAATCTGCCATTCCGGATGCAGACTTGCCATCTGTTCCAGCAGGTCAAAGTCCATGCGTTCATCGATCACGCCGTAGTAGCCGACCACCGGCAGTTTGCCGGACGGCATGTCCGCTGGCCTGGCCAGGCCACCGTCAGCCGCCTGGCTGAAATGGGCTGAATCGACGCCACTGGGAAACGCGTGGATGTTTCGCGCATAGGGCGCTTTGTCGTAGTACAGGCTGACCCCGCCGGTAAAGACAATATCGGCGCGCTTCAGCAGCTCGCGGTCGAGCGCGCTCAATTGCGCCGGGGCGCCCTTAAACGCAGATAACTGATCCATCACGTCATAAATCACGGATTTGGGTTTCAGCGCCGACAGGAAGTCAGAGGCCATAGGCGTATACAGCCAGACATGTGGATTGCGCACCCGCTGTGCCGCCAGATACTTGTTCAGCAGCGCCGCGTATACGGGCTGCGTCTGGGGCTCGCCATGGCCGATCCAGCGGGGCGCTGCCATCGGGTAGATCATGCGGATGACATGCACCTTTTCGCCATGATCGCCTTCCCACAGATCATGCTCCAGGTACGGTGCACTGGCTTCCGCGGATGCCACCGGTTCCTCGACAAAGAAGACGCGGAAGTGCCGGGACATACGCGACAACAGATGCTGCGGGCGCTGCCAGACAAAGTTCCAGCGCAGATGGCTGATGCAGATGAGATCCTGCATGAGGGTATCCTTTCGATTCGTTAATTTTTTGAGCGTTACCTAGACATCAGTAAACACGATGCGAGGGACAGCCATAAGCGGCATCTGATTCAGAAATAGTTGGTTCAGATGGGGTTAGCGGGGATAGGCTGAATGGTGGAAAGATGCTGCTGCCTGACCCATTCGCGGGCAAGCGGTGGGTAAATCGGGCGGTCGAGGGCGGCCGCATCCACGTAGTCCCAAAGCCCGTTATGGCAGTGCCTGTCATCCACCCATCCCGGATGATTGAGGATGGGATACCAGCACACGCCATAGACCGGAATCTGGGCAGACCGGGCTATCGCGACTTCGCCCATGATGTAGGCGAGCCAAGGCGCACGCAGATCATCCTCCACGCTGGTCTCGGCAATCAGCAGCGGGCGCCCATAGCGATCATACATTTCCTGAAGCAGGCGATGCAGCGGGATGTAGCGATGATCGGTCACAGCCAGCGTGCGGCCGTTGTATTCCCACTGGTTATACGGGTAATAGTTCAGGCCCATAATGTCCAGATAGCGCGGATGTCCGCCCAGTTCCGGCTGTAATAAACCAGAGAGCATGTCCCACGATTCAAACTGCGCGTTTCGATACCCGTGCGCATGATGCGCTTCGTCGGGCCGGTCCGGGTTGGGGACAATGTGCACGAGCGGGTCACAGTGCACGATGCGCGTGCGCGGTCGTACTGCCCACAAGGCCTCAATGCCCCCGATGGCTGCGCGCACAAGCTGGCGTTTCAGCTCGGACCCGCGCCCGGCGGCGTATGGATTCAGATGGCCGCTGTCGCCGCCCGCCCACGAGAAGAAAGAAATCTCATTGATCGGGCAGACGAAAGCATCTTCATCTGTCTCGTCGCGCAGCAGACGAGCAAATGCGGCCGCAAAGCGTTCATAGCGGTTTACAAAGGCGGGCGAGAAAATATCCACATCATCCGGATAGCCGTAATGCAACACGTCCCAGATGACCTGCATATTCAGGGCGCGACCCGCCTGAATGATCGGCAGAACGCCGGAAAAGTCAAATTCTCCGGCGCGCTTCTCGATCAGATGCCAGCGGATGCCCTCACGCACGGTGAAGATCCCCTGCATTTGCAGGCGCAGATAATCGGCATACGCGTGGCGGTCATGCAGTGTGGCGCCGACCAGATCGAGGCGTCTGCCGTCGGGCAGCTTGTGTGTGGAACACTCAAATCCGCCCATGAGAAAGCTTTGGAACATGTGGGGTTTGTGCTCTGCTCGGTTTCTGCTCCAGGGCATTTTCTGGTAGCCCACGCCTGCTTTGGTTCAGACAGAGCTGCTTTGGAATCAAAAGCAAGCTGTGCAGGCGTAACCTCACCATACCATTCGGAACACCGATGCAAGAGGTGCATGTGAACCATGCCGAATAGGTGAAACGGGCCAAGCCATGTGGTGGGCTGAGCCCGGTTGAATGGAGTAACAGGGGGTCAGGCGGGCCCTGATTCTGTTTACACGCCCTCTAATTTCGCTTGTTGCATCCGCCCAGGCTTCAGAACTCGCTGACAATCTGGCCGCCTTCCAGCCACGCGATCATGTTCAACACCAGATAATTCCAGTTCTGGAAGCCGCGATTCAGGATCGGCTCACCATTTTCCGGCTGATAATACTCGTGCATCGCGCCAAAACGCTCGACATCGCGGCCAAACAGGCGCACGGTCGCCTCGGCCAGCGCGCGGGCGTCATCGGTGAAGCCATAGCGAAGCAGCCCGCGAAAGGTCATGTAGTTCGACACGCCCCATACCGGCCCCAGCCAGCACGATGGGTTGCCCGATGCCCGGATGCTGTACATTTTCTCCATCTTCGACAGCGTGCGCACGCCGAACGGGGCATTGAAAGTGCGCCTATTGCGGAAGTGTTCCGTGACCACGCGCTCGGCCTGCTCAGGCGTGGCGATGCCCGCCCACAGCGCCATAAAGCCAGACCACACGCCAATGCGCTGGATCAGGCAGTCCCAGTGGCGCGGCTGGCCGGCATGCAGACCGGTCGCGTAGGGCGGCAGCAGGTTCAGATCGACGCTGTAGAAAAATCCGTCGCGCTCGTCCCAGCAGTGCTCAAGCACAGCGCGGCGCACATCATCCGCGTCGCGCCGCAGCTCCAGCGCCACTTCATCCAGATTGAGCTGTTCAGCCAGATAGACCGCCGCTTCCAGCTCTTTCACCATCAGGCAGTTGAGGTAAATCGAGCCGGAGCTGCGCGGTGGCCGAAAGTATGTGCACGGGTCGTTATCCCCGCCGATCATCAGGTCGCTTTGCCAGAAATAAATCCCGTTGGCGTGGCGATGATGATTGCGGTAGTTGTTCAGGAAGGTCAGCAGATAGTAGAAGCGGTCGCGCAGCCATTCTGCGTCGCCGCCGTTCGTGCGCGTGATGAAGGCGGCATGCTGGGCCAGCACCGGCTTGTGCATGTTCTCGCCATACGGGCCTTTTGCGCGATACACCTCGCCGTCGCGGTTGATCACGATCGGAATCCAGCCGTCCATGCCGCCGCGGTGCAGAAAATTCAGGATGCAGCCCTGTTCGCAGCGCACCGCCTCGTCCAGTCCTGCGCTGTCGCCTGCCTCCAGCAAAATCTGGCGCAGGGCGATATTGCTCAGCCACGAGTCCCAGTCCCACAGCACATCGGCGTACTGCTGGCTGCCCGGCGTGATGAACGGATACGGCATGTTTCCGCCGGCCTGGCGAAACATCCCCTGATAATTGTCGAGCAGATTGGCGCGGATGAGCGCGCTGTAGCGTGATAGTTCGCTCATAGTGACGGGTTATCCATCCAGTGACAGGCGAAAGGCGGAATTGCCACACGAGCCGGCGTACAGCGTATTGGCGTTCGGTTCCAGCGCGACCGTCTTCCAGCGCACCGCCCCCAACCGTGTATCATACACATCGGTCCAGGTGGCCCCGGCATCCCGGCTGACCATGACCGCGCTGCGGCACGATGACCAGTAGAGCGGCTCACAGGCGACGACCAGCAGGTCGCCATAAGCGCCGCCCACGGCCACCGTGGTCGCATTGAAGATGCGTTCGTCAGCCGGAAATAGTTTGTGCCAGGTGTCGCCATAATCGGTGCTGCGCCACAGCCCCTCACGGATGAAGCCTGCATACAGGGTGCCGGGACGTTTGGGGTCGGCCCGCAGCACATTCAGCACGGACGCGCGCTCCTGCTTGAACGGCAGCATGCGGCCGATTGACTGCCAGGTCTGGCCGCCATCGCACGACCGCCACACGCCTTCCGTCCATTCGCCCGCATACAGCGTGCCCTGCCGGTGCGGGTCGGCGACAAACAACTGGTTGGTGCCGCACACGTTCTTGGTCTGCGCGATCACCACCGAGAGCAGCTCGTTTTCGATCCAGAAACGCTCGTGCGGGATACGCGTGATGTATCCGGGCAGGCGAAACGGCAGATCTTCCCATGTGTCGCCCCAGTCGCTGGTCTGGATCACGCCAGCACCGGCCGCCATGATGCCATCCAGATAGGCGTAAAAGCGGCCCGGCTGGAACGGGTCTTCGACCAGCGCATGCACGCTGACGCCCGCCGCCCGCGACTGAAGCTGAAGCAGCGACTCCGCCGTATCGGGCTGGGCATGGCGCTCGAATACCACCTGCGGATCGCGACCGTCCAGGCCGCAGCGCACAATCGAGCATGCGCCATAGCCCTTGATCGCATACAGCACGAAGTCCGGCCGCCAGCGCGACGCCACCACCGCGGTGCTGTCGGGTTGCGTCTTTTCGACAGCGGGCCGGGGCATGGCCGAGAATGTGCGCCCGCCGTCGGTGCTCAGCTTGGGCACATGGTCTGCCATCACCATGAACACGGTGTCCGGGCGGGCAGGATGGACCGTCATATTCTCGATGCACACGTTTTCCATGCCCGCAAACCCATTGGCATCCCAGGTGTGCCCGCCGTCCAGACTGATGCTCACGCCGTACCAGTTGCTCATCAGCAGTTTCAGGCTGTCCTGCGCATCCACGCGCACTTTCGAGACAGCCCAGCCCGCATAGGGCAGCGACATATACGAGGGATAATTGTGCAGGTCCGCCCCCGTGTGCCAGCGCACCAGAGACCACGAGTCGCCGCCATCGATGGTCTCGTACAGCCCGATGGGCGGGACTTCTCCATCATGATTGGGAAAGGTGACCGCCGCGCAGTACAGATGGTCGGGGTCGCGCGGGTCGATGGTCAGCGAGCCAATCTCATACTTCGACAGGCCGGGCGCGTGACAGGTCCAGGTGCGTCCGCCATCGACTGACTTCTGGATGCCGTTCCACACGCACGCGGCGTGCAGCACGTCCGGCGAGCGCGGATCGGCGGCCAGCGCGGCAAAGTCCAGCCCCTCATGCATCACGTCCCACGACATCCCGCCATCCGCAGAGCGATACAGCCGCCCTGCATGCGGCCGCACATAGTCGTACTGCTGGGCCACGAACTCCGGGTTGCGGTCGAAGTGACCCAGCGTGCCCGCATACACCACGCCAGGCTGCGCGGGATGAAAGAAGACGCAGCCGAAACGCTCGTCCTTTAGGCCGGCATAGGTCCAGCTTTCGCCGGTATCCGTGCTGACCCATATACCTGTGCTGTAAGAGCCGACAACCACGCGGGCCGGGTCGTGCGGATCGACCTGGATCATCTCGCCAAAATTGCGCCCCTCGCCATTGCCATAAAAGGTGGCATCGCGGCAGACGATGCGCCACGATTCGCCCGCATCGTCGCTCTTGTGAATCGCCCCGAAGAAGCTACCACCGCGCACCGAGCCGGAACAGCGAAACAGGATGTCAGGATCGTGCGGGCTGATGGCAAAGGTCTGAATGTCGTGCTGGTGGTAACCGGTGATGCCGTTGTTTTTCGTCGCCCACGAGCGGCCCCCGTCCACGCTTTTGAAGACGCCAGCGACGTCCGAGCGCGCATACACGATATTTGGCCGCCGCGGATCCTGCAGCAGCCCGGCGATGAAGCCGCCGCCGTTCATTTTTGCCTGTTCCCAGTGAAAACTGGTCATGTGAAATGCCCCTTCATGAAAGCTTTTACAGCGTTATGAGCCGATACCAGACAGGTTAAATGCCATATATGCGCGCTGCGGTATCGTGGAAAAAGCGGGCCCGCCAGCCGTGCGAATACTGCTCAGTCAGGGCCAGATGTGCCCGCGTCACCAGCGCGATATCCCCGCAAACCGGCCAGTTGCTGCCGTGCATCAGCCGGTCCGCGCCAAACAGTGCGTCAGCAGCGGCCAGATAATCGGGCAAAAAGTCAGTCGTGCCCCAGCCGGAAAACTTCACGGCGATATTGGGCAGGTCCCCGGCCGGGGCAATCGCGCTGCGCCAGTGTGCCAGTGCAGCAGCGGAAAAGTCCCCGCCGCCCATGTGTTCCAGCACAACGGTGAGCGCGGGAAACGCCGCCGCGCACGCAATAATCTCGACCAGGCAGTCAAACGCGGGCAGGATATCCAGCACAAGCCGATGGTCTGCCATCGCATGCAGCGCTCTGGCCAGGGTATCGCCCATGAGGCGCGGGGACAGCCAGTTCAGGCGGATGCCCCTGAATGCGGGATTGCCGGCCAGATGGGCGATACGTTCAGGCGCATCGGCTGCCTCCAGCGGCAGCGACCCGATGACGCCCCAGCGCGGCCCGGCGGCCTTCGCGCAGCCCAGCAGCCACGGGATTTCATCGGCTGAATTGGCTGCTTCCACCAGCAGGCCGCCGGTGATATGCAGCGCCTGCATCGACTCGGCGATGTCATCCAGCGCGTGCTGCCGAAATAACGGCGATCCCGGCGTCATCCACGCATAGCTGAACAGCACGGGATCCCACACATGCAGGTGGGCATCGATCAGGTCGAGCCGTTGGCTGCGCGCCATGCCTCATACTCCTGACGCCCCTCATCGCTCAGCGGATAATACTTCTTCAGGTCGCCCCCCTGCGCCATGCGGATGCGGCTGAACGCCTCCCAGTCTTCATGATCGACGACGTGCTGCGCCAGCAGCGGCGCCACCAGCCGGGGAATCACCACGGCCCCATCGTCGTCGGCAATCATGATATCGCCCGGCAGCACCAGCACGCGGCTGCACGCGATCGGCACGTTATACGCCCACGGGAACAAGCCCGCCTGCGATGCATAATTCGGGGTGAAGCCGCGCGTCCAGACCGGCAGGCCGAGTTTCTGCACCCGTGGCCAGTCGCGGATATACCCGTCGGCCACCACGCCGATGCCACCCTTCGCCTGAAAATACGTGATCAGCATTTCGCCCAGCACGCCGGTGAACGGGTCGCCAAAGGCCTGAATCGCCAGCACGTCGCCCGGACGCGTGGTTTCAAACACGGCCCACAGCGCGCTGTATTTCTCGCTGTATTCCTGGGCGATGCCAGAGGCGATGTCTTCACGCTGCGGCATAAATTGCAGCGTGAGGATGCTGCCGACGATTTTGCTGCCGCCGGTCGCCGGAACAGGCCCCTGGATATATGTCTGGCGGATGCCCATTTTGTGCAGCATGGCGCTGGCGGTCGCGCTGCTGACGCCCTGAAGCCGCTCTATCAGCGCATCGTCGGCGCGGACAACCTCGCCGCCATGGATCGGAAGGGCGATGTCAGGGCGTGGCAGACTGCCATTAGGGGAAACGGGCGTGGGCATGTTAGGGTCCATGATTGGCCTTCATCGAAGGGGTAGAGACACCGGAAAAAAGCAGGCCTTCGCGCTGCAGGGCATCCCACAGCGCAGGGGGAATTTCATGCTGCAGGGCGTCCAGACAGGCGCGCACTTCGGCGGGCGTCTGAAAGCCGACCACGATGGACGCCACCGCCGGATGCAGCAGGGGGAATTGAGTGGCCGCGCTGTGCAGCGGCACGTCATACGAGTGGCACACCTGCGCGATGCGGCGCACCTGGTCGCGGATATCGGGCGGCGCGGGCGCGTGGTTATAGCGTGCCTGTGGGGCATCCCCGCCAGTCGCCAGGATGCCGCTGTTGTAGATGCTGCCCGCGAAAACCGCGATGCCTTTCGCGGCGCAGTAGTCCAGAAACGGCAGCGCGCCCTGCTCCAGCAGGGTGTAGCGACTGGCGAGCATGAAGCAGTCGAAATCGGCATGGCGCGCCAGCTCCAGCGGCACCTGCCACTGATTCATGCCAGCGCCGATCGCCCTGATGACGCCCTGTTCGCGCAGTTCGTTCAGCGCCGGGAAGGTCACATCCAGCACATCGCGCAGAGTGTCGTCGGGGTCGTGCACATGCACGATATCCACGCGGTCCACCTTCAGGCGTTTCAGGCTGCCTTCCAGGCTGCGCAGCACGCCATCCCGCGAGTAATCGCGCCGCGACTGCCCGCCGGAGACATCGAATCCGACTTTGGTGGTGAGGATCAGTTCGTCGCGCGGCACGGCAGCCAGCAGCAGCCCGAGACGCTGTTCCGCGAGGCCAAGCACGTAATTTGGCGCCGTGTCATAGAAGCGGATGCCCGCCGCCCAGGCATATGTCAGGGCGTCCAGTGCCTGCGACTCTGGAATGGGCGCGCCTGGCCCCCAGGCGGGCGCGGTCGCCAGCGGCGCAGTGCCGAAGCCAACCCGAGGGACGTACAGGCCGTGTTTGCCGACCAGCCTGCTGGTCATGGCGTCACCTCCCACGGCTGGGTATACGACGGGTCATGGACGAAACGCGCCATGTCCAGCCGCAGCGTGATCTCAGTCCCGGCAGGCAGCACGATTTCCAGCCAGCGATCTTCAATGTCAAGCGAGACAGTCCGCGTCTCCAGCGGTGGCGCGGCGTATCCGGCAGGGCCGACCGGCCCGGGATACGGGCTGGTGCGCTCGGCATAATGGGCGCGTAAAAAGCGATGCTCGCCAAACGCCCCGGCCTGCACGACCAGCGTGCGCGACTCCAGCAGGTTCAGATTGACCAGATGCAGCACGATATGGTCCGCCTCGATCTTTTCGACCAGCGCGGCCACATCTTCCGGCAGGCCGGGGCGCTGCGCGTCGGCATCGTAATAGCGCACCTGACACAGCAGCAGTCCGCCGTTGTAGATGATCTGCGGCGCGCCCAACGTCAGCTGCACCAGCGCCTCGGTAATCACAGGGTTGTGTTCCTGCCAGTGATGGATGCTCACCTCGCGCAGGTCGGCATCGTCGTGGCGGATTTTCTCCATGCGCCGGGCGACCTGGCCATAACTCTCGGCGAGAATCTGCTCCGGATAGTCCGGATTTTCGCCGCGCAGGTAACACAGCCAGGGCGGCTCGTGGCCGGCATCTTCCTTGCTGCGGAAGGGAATCACCGTTCGCCAGTCGATGTGGCTGGTCTCGCGCAGGTGCTGCACGCGCGCCCAGTCTTCCGGTGCGTGCGTCAGGTTCCACAGGGCGATCGGATAGATTGGCGTGGGTACCTGATAATCAAACCAGCCGGAATCGGCATGGCGATAGGGCACCACAAACAGCGGCAGTTCCGGCGGATGATCATTCAGCATGCCCACCCAGTGATGTCCCAGGCTCATGGCCAGCTCACCCAGCATGCGCGTCTGCCCCAGCGCGTGAATCGCCTCTATCTGGCGGCGCGGCAGGTCAAGCCAGGCCGCGTCACGCGTGAGCAGGAAGGCGTTCGCCCCGCCCACCAGGGCCGCCATGCCGATGTTGTAGTAGCCATGCGGCCAGCTCCAGCCATACAGCCCGCCGTACCATTTGCCGCCCATGTTTTCGCCCACCGCGCCAGACAGGCCCACGTTGTCCGGCAGCAGGCCGCCATTACGCGCAGCACGTTCCTGCCATGCGCCCACGTATTCTGTCACCCATGCCCGGTACTTTTCATCGCCGGTCATCAGGTAGGCATTGGTCACCAGGCTGGTGACGATCAGGTTGGTGGCGACATCCCCGCGGCCCATGCGATGCTGCATGACTTCGCCCATGCGCCGGGCCAGCACAGGATCTTTCAGGTCTTCATAGTCGGACACGCCTTCGACATCCTCATAGGGCAGGCCGTAGGGCGCCATGTACGGATACCAGCCATAGCCAATCTCCGCGCCGTCATCGAAATAGCCCCAGCGCGGGCCGTCGCTGCCGTTATGCGGCGCACGGATGATGCGCTGCTGCGGGTCATAATTCAGGGCGGTCGGGTCTTCATTCAGGTAGAAACCGGCGAAACGCCGGGCGCGTTCGCGCAGCTTTGGGTGCTGCGGGTCGGCCAGGCACAGGAAATAGAAATAGATGTAGCTTTCGCCCTGGTGAAACTGATCGTAGCCGCGTTCGTACTCTTTGCGCACCAGCCCCAGGCGTGTAAGCTGAGCCGTAATACCGTCCCAGTGATGATGCGCCCTGTCGAGCAGATGCGCACCGCCCCCCATCAGATAGAGCAGCGGCCAGTTGTAAAAGCTCTCGTAGAAGTCGTCTGCGCCATCGCGTGACTGAAACGAGTCGTCGTTGTCGTCGCGCCAGATCAGCGAACCATCGGGACGGGTGTATTTTGCCGCAAACGGGAGGGCGGCGTCGTTCATCGCCGCGATGAGCGCGCGCTCCCAGACGGCCCACGAGGGCGGCTGCGCGAGAGGAATGCTGGCTGTGATGGCAATAATTTTCCGCAAATCAGACATATCAACCTGTGTGTTTGACAAACCCCAAAAAACATTTTACACTGAAATTGTAAAGTGGTCAGGCCACTTAGTCAATAGACCAAACACCTTTCGAAATAGAGTTCTTGAGTGCCTAATGAGATGGACGCAGTTGTGAGCAGTTCACCAGAATCGCCCCAGGTCCCTATGACTGCGATCCCAGCTTCGCGCTGGAACCGGCTGCGCGGGCATGTGTTTCGCCGCAACCTCACCTGGTTCCTGATGTCGCTGCCGGCGCTGGCCTGGATCCTGATCTTCAAGTATTTCACGCTGGTGGGGGTGTGGGTCGCGTTTACCGATTATCGCGTTCGCCGCGGCATTTTCGGCAGCGACTTTGTGTGGCTGAAGAATTTTGAGTTCCTGTTCGCCACCGATACAGCCATCCGCGCCACCGTCAACACGATCGTGCTGAATGTGCTGTTCATCGTGGGCGGCACGCTGGGCGCGCTCTTTCTGGCCTGGCTGCTGTACGAGGTCTACACCAGCCGCCTGACGAAGTATTACCAGACGCTGCTGCTGCTGCCGCGCTTTATTTCGTGGGTAGTCGTGGGCTACTTCGTATATGCCCTGCTGGCCACCGACAACGGCCTGATCAACACCACGCTGCGCTCGGCAGGGCTGGACCCGGTGAGCTGGTACACATCGCCGCAGTACTGGCCCATCATCCTGCTGCTCGTCAGCCTGTGGAGCGGCGTGGGCGTCGGCAGCCTGATTTACCTGTCGGGCATGCTGGCGATCGACACCCAGTTATTCGAGGCCGCGCGCATCGACGGGGCCAACAAGTGGCACCAGTTCAAAGACATCATCTTTCCGATGATTCTGCCGCTGGTGGTCATCAATCTGCTGCTGTCGATGGCCTACATCATGAATGCGGATTTCGGCCTGTTTTTCCAGGTGACGCGCAACCAACCGCTACTGTATCCGGCCACCGATGTGCTGGATACCTACATCTACCGCTCGCTGATCGTGACCAATAACGTCAGCATGGCGGCGGCCGCCCAGTTCTATCAGTCCATCATCGGCTTCGCTCTGGTGATCACCTTCAACTGGGTGGTACGCCGCATCGAACGCGCCGACGAACCGATGTCGCTGTTCTAGGGGATATCATGACGACGCCACATCAGCAACTGCTCGCACGCAGACAACGCGACACCGACCTGCTGCTCAACTGGATCAGCCGTTTCAGCCTGCACCTGGTGATTATCATCCTGGCTGTGCTGTGCCTGATACCCCTGCTGCTGATCGTGTCGGCCTCGTTTACGGACGAGATTGCCCTGACGCGCAACGGCTATCAGCTGGTGCCGTCGCAGTTCAGCACAGAAGCCTATGCGCTCATTTTCCGCAATCCGGGCACGATCGTGCGGGCCTATATGGTCACCATTTTCGTGACCGGCTTCGGCACTATTATCTCGCTCACCATCATGTCGCTGCTGGCCTACGCGCTGTCGCGGCCCGATTTCGTGCTGCGCAAGCCGATCTCGCTGATTGTCTTCTTCACCATGCTGTTCAACGGCGGCATCGTGCCTTACTACATCCTGATGACGCAGTATCTGCGCGTGCAGGACACGTTGTTTGCGCTGCTGCTGCCGTACTTCGTGGTTGCCTACTACGTCCTCATCCTGCGCACGTACTTTGCCGCCCTGCCTGCCGAGCTGATCGAAGCAGCACGCATGGATGGCGCCAGTGAGCTGCGCATCTTCTGGTCGATCGCGCTGCCGCTGGCCAAGCCAGCCCTGGCCACCATCGGCCTGTTCACGGCGCTGAGTTACTGGAACGACTGGACGACATCCCTGTATTTCATCCGCGACGCCAACCTGTACCCGCTCCAGTATCTGCTCTACATCATCCAGAGCAATGCGCAGGCGATGCAGCTTCAGGCCACCGTCGGCACGATCAACATGGGCGAGGTGCCCACGCAGACGGCGCGCATGGCGATGGCCGTGCTGGCCACCGGCCCGGCCGCGCTGATCTTTCTGTTCTTTCAGCGCTATCTGGTGCGTGGGGTTACGCTGGGCGCGTTCAAATAGGCATGAGACGGCGCTGGTCGCCGGTGGAAATGCATGCAGGTTTTTCAAAACCGGTCATGAATAAAAGGGAGTTTTGTCATGAAGAATGGGCTTACAAGGCGCGGTTTTCTGAAGGGTATCGGGGCAGCGGCTGCTGCTGGCGGCATGAGTTTCAGTGGTCTGGCCAAACTGGCAGCGGCGCCCGCGCGGCGTTATCAGGGCCTGCCCACGCTGGTCTACATGTTCCCCGGCGGCGTGCAGGCAGACGTGGCCCGTGTGCAGGACGCGCTGAATGCCATTGCCGCGGAACGCATCGGCGCCACGATCGAGCTGCGTGCCGTGGACTGGGGCGCTTATGACACCCAGATCAGCCTGATAAATGCGTCTGGCGAGGCCTATGACCTCGCCTTCACCGCGCCCTGGATCAACAACTACTACACCAATATCGGCCAGGAATATCTGGCGGGCATCGGCGACCTGCTGCCCGAGCTGGCGCCCAATTACTACGCCAGCATGACCCAGGATACCTGGAACGCGGCGCGCGTGGGTGGCGACATCTACGGCGGCATCAACCAGCAGATTTTCGTCAAGCCGTTTGGCCCGTATATCCGCAGTGATGTGCTGGAGGCGATTGGCCTGGCCGATGCCTTCAACAGCATGACCAGCTATGCCGACCTGGAGCCGATCCTGGCCGCTGTGAAGGAATTTGCCGACAGCGACGACACGCTCACACATGCCACGTCCAACCTGGCGCCGCTGAGCATCGCCGAAAACTGGGGCTTTGACCCCATCCTGCAATACCTGGTTGTAAAGGGCACGGACGAATCGGCGCAGGTGCAGATCTATACCCAGACCGATGAATTCGCACAGGCAGTCGAGACCATCCGCCGCTGGTACCTGGCCGGCTATGCGCCGTCTGATGTGCAGCAGTGGACCGAGATGGACGCGGCATGGCAGGCCGGACAGATCGCCGTGCGCGTGGCCGATATCGTCAAGCCCGGCGGCAATGCTGAAGTCGCGGCTCGGTGGGGCTGGGACGTGACCAGCAGGGCGCTGGTGGAGCCGATGCTCACAACCGGCGGCGTGATCGCCACACTGAACGGCGTCGGTTCGGTCAGCGCGAATCCTGAGCTGGCTGTGCGCTATCTGGAACTGGTCAACACCGATCCACTGTTCTATAACACGCTGTGCAAGGGTATCCAGGGCGTGCACTGGGATTGGGAAGATGAAGCGCAGGGCCTGATTCGTCCGGCTGGCGGCGCTGCCAGTTTCGCAGATACCGGCTATAACCCGAATACCGACTGGATGTTTGGCAACGTCTTCAATGCCTACTACACCGATCCTTCGCAGGTAGGTGCATGGCCGGAAACCGCCGAGCTCAACCGCAACGCGCGTTCATCGCCGGTGCTGGGCTTCACCTTTGACGGCAGCAACGTGCAGACAGAACTCGCCTCGATTTCCGCAGTGTCGCGTGAATACGCCGACCCGCTGGGCAGCGGTGTCGTCGAAGACGTGGCGGCTGGCCTGGCGACGCTGAATCAGGCAATGCTGGATGCTGGCATCGAGCGCGTACGCGACGAAATTCAGTCCCAGGTGGATGCCTGGAAGGCGTCGCGCGCGTAGGCCGGGCTTAACCCATTTGGGTACGTGCCTTTCGCGCCAGCAGGCGCAATGGGGCACGTACCCGTTTCAAGGAAAATCGCGTATCATAAGACCTCAATTGGCTAGGTCACCTGGACTTCCATCATGCCCCTTCGATCCCCGGCTTCCAATGCTGGCTTCCGCGGCGCGGTACACCGCGAGGCGATTTCAGACCAGATTACCGATCGCATCCTCTCGATGATTCGGGAGCAGCAGCTTCGTCCTGGTGACCGCCTGCCGCCAGAGCGTGAGCTGGCTGTGCTGATGCAGGTCAGCCGCGCCACTGTGCGCGAGGCGCTGCGTTCGCTGTCGATGATGAACGTGATCGAGCTGCGCCACGGGTCTGGCACCTACGTGACCTCGCTCGAGCCGCAGCTGCTGGTGCAGAATTTCGACCTGGTGTTCTCGCTGAACGACAGTTCGTTTCTGGAGCTGATCGAGGCGCGCAAGGTGATCGAGCCGGGCGCGATTGTGCTGGCGGCGCAGCGCGTCACCGATGCCGAAATGGCCGCGATTCAGGATGTGCTGGCCCGCTCGTGGGAGTGCCTGGCCAGCAATCCGGCCGGCTTTCCCCAGCTCGATATCGAATTTCACAACCTGATCGTCTCACTGTCGGGCAATGCGCTGCTCACACGCATCATGCAGGGCATCTCTCAAATGAGCATCGCCGGTAGCCAGCGCACGGCAGGCGAACGCGGCAGCGTTAGCCCGCAGCGCGTCGAGCGCGCCATCCGCATGCATCAGGGCATCTATGAGGCGCTTGCATCACGCGATGGCGAACTGGCGCGCGGGCGCATGCTTGAGCATCTGCAGCAGGTGGAATACACCCTGCGCGGCCTGTTCATCGACGAGTCATAAGCGCAAAAAGGCGGGATCGTGACATTACTGCGAGACATCATCGGGCAGGCGCTGCCACGATTCAGGCCGGGCCATGCATCGGCACCGGCAAACACTTTCGTGTTCGGCATCATCACGCCAGATGAGCCGTCGTTTTCGCTGTCGGTGGGGCGCGAAGGGGCGCATCTGGCCGACGGCGTGCGCGATGCGGAGTATCTGATTCAGGGCGAGGCCGATGCGCTGATCTGCCTGTTCACGCCAGATGCATCCGGACGCGCCGAGGCAGTCTCGCGCCTTACGATGCGGCCAGACTATCCCTTCAACGACTTTTTACTCTCCATCCTGCTGAACGCGCTCGACCTGGGCATCGACGGGCTGGGGCATAAGGCGCGCCGCTATGATGGACCGTTCCCGTTTCCGCCGCGCTGGCCTGCGCCCGAGAACATCTTTCGGACGCGCCTATATCAGCCGACGCCGCTTCCCGCATACGACCCCGCTGCGCTGCCCGCGCTGATCGCTGACGGGCATCCGGGATGGGCCGCGATGTACGAGTGGGCGTGGAAGCGCGCATTCGCCAACCTGCGCCAGCCGGAGCCGGGCAGCGGCTTCATCGCCAATTTCATCGATCCGGCCTTCAATGCCAACACCTTTTTGTGGGACACCTGCTTTATGGCGCTGTTCATGCGCTATGCCCCGCACACCGGCATCGCGATCGGCTCGCTGGACAATTTCTATGCCAAGCAGCACGACGACGGCTTCATCTGCCGCGAGATCAGCACGTACAGCGGGCGCGATATGTTCGCCCCGCAGGATCCGCGCAGCACCGGCCCGAATATCCTGGCGTGGACGGAATCGCTGCTGGCGCTTTCTGACAGCGAACCTGAGCGCTGGCGAGAGGTGTATCCAGCGCTGGTGGCCTATCACCGCTGGTGGTCGCTGTGGCGGATGCATCCTGACGGCGGCATGTGGACGAGCGGCTGGGGCAGCGGCATGGACAACCAGACGCGCGTGCCCGCTTCGGAATACCATCACCGGGGCTATACCTGGGTCGATGCCAGCATGCAGCAGGCGCTGAGCTGTTATCACCTGCTGCGCATCGGGGACCGCATCGGACGCGACGAATTCCGCGACGAGCTCGAGGCCGAATACGGGCGCCTGTGCGCGCTGATCAATGAGCGCCTGTGGGACGAGGCCTCCGGCTTCTATTACGACCGCGCGCCCGACGGGACGCTGAGCACCACCAAAAGCATCGGCGCGTACTGGGGGCTGCTGGGCGAGGTGATCCCGCCGGAGCGGGCGGCGCGCATGATCGCGCACCTGTCGAATCCCGACACGTTTGGGCGGCCGCATCCGGTGCCGACGATCGCGCACGACAGCCCGGACTACAACCCGCACGGCGGCTACTGGCAGGGCGGCGTGTGGTCGCCCACCAATTATATGGTGCTGCACGGGCTGCATGCACATGGCCATACGGTGCTGGCACACACGCTGGCCGTGCGCCACCTCGATATGCTGGCGCAGGTGTTTGCTGAAACGGGCACTCTGTATGAGAACTATGCCCCGGAAGTTCCCGCACGAGGGGCGCCATCCGGCAAAGATTTCGTCGGCTGGACGGGCCTGAGCGCCATCGCTGTGCCGATTGAGTTCGCCATCGGCCTGCGCCGCGACGATGCTACTACGCTGACGTGGGATATCCGCCTGACCGAACGCCACGGCGTGCTGCGTTTCCCGCTGGCGGAGGGCGGCTATGTCGATGCGGTGTGCGAGGCGCGCCACAGCCCGGCGAAGCCGCCAGGCGTGCGGATTACCACGACCACCCAAATCACCCTCGTGCTTCACTGGGAGGCGCGTGACATTCCGTATCGCCTCGCACCCGGCACGCACGAGCTTGTCCTGAAACACCCGGTCCCAAAACCGAATGACATCACGGAGGGCTGAACATGACCCCTTTTCCTGAATTTGAAGCACGCGCACGGGCGCTCGTCGGCCAGATGACGCTGGAAGAAAAAGCGAGCCAGATGATGCATGGCGCGCCCGCCATCGAGCGGCTGGGCATCCCTGCCTATAACTGGTGGAATGAGGCCCTGCACGGGGTCGCCCGCGCTGGCATTGCCACGGTCTTTCCGCAGGCGATCGGCATGGCCGCGGCATGGAATGTCCCGCTGATGCACGAGGTCGCGTCCGTCATCGGCGATGAGGCGCGCGCCAAACATCATGAGGCCGTCCGCCAGGGGAATACCAGCATCTACACCGGCCTGACGCTGTGGTCGCCTAATATCAATATCTTCCGCGACCCGCGCTGGGGCCGTGGCCAGGAAACTTATGGCGAAGACCCGTACCTGACGGCGCGGATGGGCGTGGCCTATGTGCGTGCGCTGCAAGGCGATCATCCCAAATACCTGAAAGCGGTGGCGACGCCCAAGCATTATGCGGTGCACAGCGGGCCGGAGGGCACGCGCGCCAGCTTCGATGTCTCGCCCACCCGCCGCGACCTGTGGGAGACCTATCTGCCCGCGTTTGAAGCGACCGTGCGTGAAGGTCAGGCCGCATCCATTATGGGCGCGTATAACAGGCTGTTTGGCGAGCCGTGCTGCGCCAGCCCGTTCCTGCTGCAGGACATCCTGCGTGACAGGTGGGGATTCGAGGGCTTTGTCGCCTCGGACTGCGGCGCAATCTACAACATCTATATGTTCCATAAAGTGGTAGATACGCCAGCCGAGGCCGCCGCGCTGGCGGTCAATGCCGGTTGCGACCTCGAATGTCAGTGGTCGCATGTGTATGCGGCGCTGCCGGAGGCCGTCGCGCTGGGGCTGATTACTGAGGAGACGATCGACACATCGCTGGTGCGGCTGCTGGTCGGGCGGATGCGCCTGGGCATGTTTGACCCGCCGGAGCAGGTGCCTTACGCCGGGATTCCCTTCAGTGTGAACGATGCGCCAGAGCATCGGGCGCTGGCGCTGCGTGCCGCCCGCGAGTCGATGGTGCTGCTGAAAAATCAGGCCAGAACCCTGCCGCTGTCGCCGCAGGTGAGACGGATCGCCGTCATCGGGCCGAATGCCGATGAGCCGGAGGTGCTGCTGGGTAACTATAACGGCACGCCCTCGTCCAGCGTGACGCCTTTAGCGGGGATTCGTGCGCTTGCGCCGGTAGGGGCTGAGGTGAATTATGTGCGCGGATGCGGGCTGTTCGCCGAAGATGAGCGCGAATTTGCGGCTGCGGTCGAGGCCGCACAACAGGCCGATGTGGTGATTTTTGTCGCCGGGCTGGCGCAGGCGCTGGAGGGCGAAGAAGGCCAGGTGGAAGGCCTGCCGGAAGGGCTGAAGAGCCAGGGCGACCGCCTGCGCATCGAGCTGCCCGACATTCAGGAACGCCTGCTGCACGCCGTCCACGCGACCGGCATACCTGTCGTGCTGGTGCTGCTGAATGGCAGCGCGCTGGCCGTCACATGGGCGGATGCGCACCTGCCCGCCATCCTTGAGGCATGGTATCCAGGCGAGGAAGGCGGCACCGCGATTGGCGAGGTGTTATTTGGCGCGTACAACCCGGCCGGGCGCCTGCCGGTCACGTTCTATAGAGCGACAGCCGACCTGCCCGACTTTGAAGACTATCACATGCACGGGCGCACCTACCGCTATTTTGCGGGCGAGGCGCTGTACCCCTTCGGCCACGGCCTGAGCTACACAACGTTTGACTACAGCGGCCTGCATGTTGAGTCGGCCGGAACCGGCGGCGACACCCGCGTGCAGGTCAGCGCGACCGTGCGCAATACGGGCGATGTCGCCGGGGATGAGGTGGTGCAGGCCTATATCAGCGCCGGGCGCGATGGCTATCCGCTGCGCCAGCTCGCCGCTTTTGCACGTGTGCATGTGGCGCCCGGGCAGGCGCGTGACATCTCATTCCAGCTTGCCGCGGCGCAGTTCCAGCGCGTGACCGATGACGGTGCGTCTGTGCTGGAAAGCGGGGACTTTTCTGTATGGGTGGGGGGAGGCCAGCCGGGTCATGCCGACGGCCTCGCGGGCAGTGTGCACATTCAGGCCTGATTGGGCCACGCTGGTAGATAGAAAAGTCAGCACGAGCAGAGCCAAGTGCGCCCTGCTCGTGCTGACCCTGCTCAGGGAGTATGACCGACCACAGACAGGTCCAGCGCGACAGCACCGTCATTAGGTTCACAACCGGCACGGTGTGTGTGCCGCTGCATCTATGACTTAAATGCGCCAATAGGCAGTGTGAAGGCGAAGGTCACGCGGTTGTCGCTGCTCTCAACCGTCAGCGTCCCGTCATGCAGGGCAATGATCTCCCGACTGATCGCCAGGCCGAGTCCGCTGCCGCTGCCCTGTTCGCGGGCGGTGTCTGCCCGCCAGAACGGTTGAAACACGTGTGCCGCATCGGTATCGCTCAAATGACTGCCCGTATTCGACACACTAAAACGCACCGACGCATGGAGACGGCTCACGCGCACGGCGATTTCACCGCCGGTGGGCGTATGCCGCAGCGCATTCGTGAGCAGATTCGAGATCACCTGACGGATGCGCGTTACATCGGCAGTGACGGCAGGCAGATCGGGCGCAATCTCACGGATCAGGCGGATATTACCATCGATCATCAGGGGTTCAAAGGCTTCGAGAAACTGGTTTATCAGCTCTGCCGGGTGTATCACCGTTCGTTCAAGTGGCAGACGCTTCGCCTCTGCCAGCGTCAGCACACGCAGGTCTTCGACCAGGCGGGCTAAATGGAGGGTTTGATCATGGGCCACCGCGACATGCGCGCTGTCCAGCGGATACACGCCGTCGAGCATCGCTTCCAGGTGTCCGCGAAGCACCGTCACAGGAGTGCGAAGTTCATGGGCCACGTCCGCCGCCATACGCTGGCGAAGCGTTTCCGCTTCGGCTAATGCCTGCGACATCGTGTTAAACTCCGTCGTCAGCGCATTGACTTCGACTGTGCCGCGCACGTCCACCTGTCGCCCCCACTGTCCAACAGAGAGGTCACGCACCGCTGTGGTGAGTTCACGCAGCGGGCGCGCCAGTGAGTAGGCAAGGATCACCCCGACGAGCAGCGCCAGCACCGTCGCACCAAGCCCAGCGAACAGCAGCCAGCGGTTGGATTCGTCAAGGAATGCCATTTCTGCCGCGCCGAGCGCCTGTATCCCCGGCGACGCGCGGTACAGCCACCCGACCTGAACGCCGTCCACTGCGAGTGGGTGCGCTATCTCCACGAGCGCCGGATTAATCAGCGTGCCTTCAAGTGTGGCGTCAGTGGAGGAGACGATCACGCCATCCAGATCGACAATGGAGTAGGTTGCGCCGCGTCCGCCTTCACCGGCACCCGCGCCATTACCGCCGCTCCCCGACAAGCCGCGCCCGCTTACCTGTGTTTCCGCGCCTGCCCATGTGCCGTTAGCAGCATAATATGCCTCTAACTGCGTGATTTGCTCCGGGTTGATTTCGCTCTCACGGCTGATCACATACTGGCGAAAACCTGCGTCGAGCGTGCGCTGCACCACCAACATCATGGCGCCCACGCCAATCCACGCAGACAGCAGAAATGCCAGCGAAAGCCGGACGGAAAGTCGATTGAACATGTCAGGCTTCTCTGATGCGATAGCCGACGCCAAACACTGTTTCGATATACTGCGGATCGTGCGGATCGGGTTCGATTTTGGCGCGCAGGTTCTTGATATGCACATCAATCGCGCGCTCAAAGGCGGCGAAGCTCTGCCCCTGCAGGCGGTCGAGCAGTTCGGCGCGGGTGAAAACGCGCCCCGGGCGGGCGATCAGCGTGGCCAGCAGGTCGAATTCGGTCGGCGTGAGTTCGATGCGTTGCCCGGCGCGGGTGACGGTGTGCGTCTCGCTGTTGACTTCCAGCTCGCCAGCGCGCCACACGGGTGCGACCGCGCCTAGATCGCCATACACGCGGCGCAGCAAAGCGCGCACATGGGCGACCAGCACGCGCGGGCTGAACGGCTTGGGGAGGTATTCGTCCGCGCCGATCTCTAACCCGGTCACATGATCGATGTCATCGACGCGGGCGGTGAGGAACAGCAGCGGAATTTGACTCTCTTTGCGAATCAGGCGCGCTGCTTCCCAGCCATCCATCTCCGGCATCATCACATCAAGGATGACGAGCGCGGGCTGTTCGTGACGGAAAGCGTAGACCGCCTCGCGCCCATTCTTTGCCGTCACCACCTGCATCCCCGCTTCGATCAAATATGCGCGCACCGTGTCGAGGATCGCCTGTTCGTCGTCTGCGACTAAAATCCTGTGCGTCATACGCACCCCTTTTTCACGCGATTATAGTCGAGGACGCGAAGAACGCAGAGGAAACTGATTTCTCCTCTGCGCTCTCTGCGTTGGGTACCGTTATCTGTTAGCCTGCGCAGTTCTCGAAGGCGCGCAGATGGTTGAACTCTGATGCAGCGCGCAGATTCTGCGCTACATACGTCAGATCGGGGTACGGTTCAAAGGCTGCCAGCATCGCGTCGTACAGATCGAAATTGGTGATTTCCGCCGCCACACCAACTGTACAGGCGTCGTTTACAGTGGCAAACGTGGGCAGATCGAAGGTGGGGACTTCCGGCACGACGATGCCATAGCGATCGAACAGCGTCTCCCATGCGGTGATATGCCGAAGTTCGCTGCGCTGGATATTTGTGAACGGGCGCACTGTGCCAAACTGGTCAATCACTGCGCTGTAAACTGCATAGGCGTGCTGCTCATCCGTCCACCCGTCGACCATCAGGGCAACGACCGCTTCAGGCAGCTCATCGACCGCTGCGGATGGCAAACTCATCATGTAGCCGCCATTCATACGGCTGTTGGCGTTTCCACGCTGAGCGTCGTCATTTCGCCCACCCTGATAGCCATTATTACCCTGTCCGTTGCCGTTGCCGCCATTCCCGCAGTTATTCCCGCAGCCGTTTTGTGCCGCTGCCACCGAGATACCGAGGGCAAAGATGACGACCAGCGCGAATAGGGCGATGAAGCTTCGCTTTGTGTTCATTTAGGATCCTGTCTCGCATTACCTGTCAAACTGTCTTCAGGATAGCGTGGAGATGTGTAGAAGTGATGTGTACGACGTGTCGCGGTTGTGTGGGTCTGGCGGTCGGGCGCTTTCACCGTATGGGTGACGCCACCCATGGCCTGCCTGTGACGAGGGGATACCGTCTCCTGGGCTGCGCCATCAGGCTGGGGGCAGACAACAAAAACTCCCCTGGCACATCTGCCAGGGGAGAAGTGGTGCACTTGAAACCTGAACGTGCGTTTTAGTTGGTGGTGGTGTTGGTGATGTCCCTGCGGACGCTTGTCACCACTTCACGCGGGTCAGGCGAGCCAATGATGCCACCGGCCGCGCTGGCGAAAGCCGCCACCAGCATCGAGGCGAACACCACACCGGCCAAAGCAGAGATCGTATCGGCGGCCTGCTGGCCAACTTCACGCGCAGTCGCTTCGGCTTCTGTGCGGAACTGGGCGATCGTCGTCTCCCAGCGATTCACGGTCTCGGTCGCTTCGACCTGGGAGATGCCCGTGCGCTCGGTCAGCAGTGTGATCACACTCTGGCGCTCTTCATCGGTCGGTTCTGTGTTGGCCAGGAAGCCAGCCACAGCGCGCGTCACTTCGATTTCATTCAGGGTCGGCCCCGTCTCGGCAGCAAGCGTACCGCTGGCGACTTCGTTGCCCTCTGCATCGGTTGTCGTGTCCACACCGGCGGCGGAGGCGGCACGGCGCAGCAGCGCGGTCACTTCAACGCCCACGCCCTGCAGTGAGCTGGTTTCCAGATCGACTGCCTCAGCCACTGCCGGGCTGATGGCCGTCAGGCCCTGCCCAATGGCGCTGATGCCGGACGAGACTGCGCCCGTCGCTGCGCCCACCAGGTTACCAATAGAGGTGGTCAGCAGCACGACGGTGATCAGGAAGGCGACTGCCCACTGCACCAGCCCATTCAGCATGCCGTCGAGGTTGTCCGAGAAACCGGACAGGCGTCCCGCGACCAGACCACCGAAAAACAGCGACAGAATGTTTGCGCCCAGAATCCACACGGCCGCGCTGGTGCCCAGCTCGGATGCAATCGGGTTGCTCTGCGTGGACGGGTTGATGGTGCCGGCGCCGATGGCCAGGCCGAGCATGTTCAGCCCGATCATCGAAACCAGTGAAACCGCCACGCCGGCCAGAATGGCGCCCCAGGAAACGCGGCGCTGGACTGCTGGCTTCACTTCTGTCGTAACCACATCGACCGCACGCGCATTCTCAGCGCGGTAGTCGCGTTCGTAATTGATTGTAGCCATGTTTAAATCTCCCTTAGCGAGTGAGTGAGCGGCCGAAAAGCAGCGTGCCGATGAACAGGACCAGCATCACCAGGAAGATGATCTGGACGAGACCTGCTGCGGCACCGGCGATACCACCAAAGCCCAGCACAGCCGCAACAACAGCGATAATGAGGAACAGAACTGCCAACCCAACCATGGGGTTACTCCTTGTTTCAATACAAAACCTTACAGGCAGTATGACAGGAGTTGGCCGCTATGCTGAGGGGAAGGGGATGGATATTCAGTTAAGCCGGTTGGGGGGCATGCGTGTAGGCTTGTTTGATTTTTGGGGACTGCGCCCGGGTTGATATTCAGTCCGTACGCGGGGTACAACTGTAACTGAAGCATATTCTTTGCTTGCGTGTTGCCTCAAGTTGAAAGGGAATGATTTGTCTGTCCAAAATTTACCCATCATTGTGGTCGGGCTTGTATCTCCGTTTAGCTGTGGCGCGGTCAGACGCACGTCGGATATATGGACACTTAAATTCAAATTCTATGCCTGGCGTGGTCCAGATGGTGTGTTGAGGCGGGATTCGCTTCTGGTGCACGGTGACATGATAGAAGAAGCTCTTCAACAGCACATGAATCAAATTCGGTCCTATAACATTATCGCGGTGAGTGTCGTCCTTCAGGAAGATGGTTCGGCAGTATTTCTTGAACTGATTGGCGATAGGTCCAACGCAGATGATGAGTTGCAGCAAGTAGCGGCCGACATGCTAAAGCCGCGGACGTACGAACATCCACAGCTTGGCGTCTTCACCTTCAATCGTGATAGTTATTGCTGGGAGAATAGTCTGGACTGGGCAGGTAGCGCAGTAACCTTTAGCCTAAATGGAGACGAAACACCAGTTCCCGACACGGAATTGCTTCAGACCGCTATGACCCTGTTTGACCAGCAGGCTGTTTGGAGCCAGCGCGTCTCAGAGTATGCGGTTCAAGAACTGCTGCAGCTGAAGAACAACGTTTGGCTGGATGAGGATGAAGCGCCTTTAACTCCGCAGGACTTTGTCGCACGGATGAAACTTGTAACAATTTCCATCGATGGTGGTGACAGTCTTGGGTTCTGGCACGATGATGGTGATCTGTTTTGGGGCCATACAATCCTGATTTCGGGTAGCCTGCATGATGGACCTACCGACGCAGAAATTGCAGGTTAGATGAATTGACCTGTTGCTTACAGATTACAGGGTGCACTGTTCGTTATCTGCATCCCTGACTTAATTGCTGCAACAGTCTGTACTTCCTGCCTGCATTTAACAATCAACACTGCTCAAACTGCATATACTGAACAGATAAGCTGTTCAGGAGGCTGTCATGCAGATGCGCGTATTCCTGCTGCTGTTCATCGGTTTTATGCTTCGTTTTGAGCCGATGTCCTCGTTTCAAACCCCTGTGCCTGAACAGATTGTTGAACGCTGCATCTCGGCGCCGACCGAACCGGATGCGTCGTGGATTTTTGAAGGCACGATCATGACGTTCCGCAGATCAGACGGCATCCACGGCTTTCGGTCCGACACGCCATCGCGCTATTACATCGCGTTCGATAATGACACCGAATTCGGCAGATTTGGCGCAGTCTCGCCGGATGGCCAATGGTTCGCGTCGTTTATAGGAACAAGGGAAAGCGTCTATTCGCTAAGTTTCAGCTCAGAATTTTTCGTCACTCACGTTCGGGTTGTGTCTACGCAGCCTGATCGGGAAACGTACCTTGTTCCCTTTGAAGCCTATGATTATTCACAGGACGCGCGATTTACGCCCATCTACTGGGTGAGCAACACGGAATTGGCAGCCTATGATTACAGGTCCTGGAACGCGGCGTGGCACATTGTGGATCCCTTTGAGGGAACATCGCTCCCCGTAACAGATCCACCAGCCCCTGAATCTTACGTGGCAGTGGGGAGAACCTATTTCATCGGTATTCCCGCCTATTCTGCCGGTGCAGCAATCAATGAAACGCGAACAATTATCCCATCCTCGCAGTCAAGACCGGCACGTCTGTACATACGAGATGATGAGGTCGTATACGATACCTGCATTGATGCCGAAAGCTGGGCTGTATCGCCCAGCGGAATGCAGGTTGCAGTCAGTTTGGGCGACCGCGATGGCTTCGTGTACGTGATTGACCTGCAAGACTGGGCCGCATATCGGCTGGATCTGGCGGCTAATCGCGTAATTGCGTGGGTGCCAGACGCGGACGATTAAGTGAACGCATCCAGGCCAGCCCCCGTTGAATCTTTATTGAGAATTGCACACAAACCCGTTATACTGAAAGTAACTTGTGAAATATTTCTCAATATCTCATGGAGGCTGACATGGAGCGTGACTTTGCGGGGCGTGTGGCGCTGGTCACCGGAGCGAGTGGTGGCATCGGGCGGGCGACGGCGCAGATGTTTGCGGCGCGCGGCGCGAAGGTCGCTGTGGTGGATGTGAAGGATGCGGAAGGTGCCGAGACCGTTGACCTGATCAGGCGGGCAGGCGGCGAGGCTTTCTACATGCGCGTGGATGTCTCTGACGAAGCGGCCGTCCGGGCGATGGTCGAGAAGACCGTCGCGACCTACGGCGGCCTGAACCATGCGGTCAACAATGCCGGCATCCTGGGCCAGTTCATGCCGCTGCACATGATCGAGACCTCAAAGTTCGACCAGATCATCGCGGTCAACCTGCGCGGCGTGTTCCTGGGCATGAAGTATCAGATCGCGCACATGCTGGAACACGGCGGCGGCACCATTGTGAACGTGTCCTCGGCTGCCGGCCTGCACGCACAGCCGAACCTGGCCGCTTATTCGGCCAGCAAGCATGGCGTGCTCGGGCTGACGCGCACGGCGGGCGTCGAGTATGCCGCAAAGGGCATCCGTATCAACTCGGTGCATCCGGGCGGCGTCATCACGCCGATGACGACGGCCATCTTCGCCAGCATGAGCGAGGAGGCCCGCAAGGCCGCGCAGGAAGTGCCAGACCAGCACCCGCTGGGGCGCTCGGCGCAGCCTGAAGAGCAGGCCGCAGTCATTTGCTTCCTGTCCTCAGATGCAGCCTCGAACGTGGTGGCGGCGGCATTCTCGGTCGATGGCGGGCTAACGCAGGTCTAGCCAGTCACCAGACGATCGCATAGAGAGCCAGTTATCACATCAGCACCCCGTCCATGATGTCATTGATGGGGCGCTGCTATGTTTTGTGCCCGGTAAAAACAGACTGGCACTATAATCAGCACTGACGCCACCTCAGTCATGGTGGACGCCTGAGGATGATGTGTATGACCCGCTCGTATGATTCCGGCATCACCATTGCCGCACATGCTTCTGTCGATTTACAAACCCATACGCAGCTCAGTGATGGGGCGTGGACACCGGAGGCGCTTCTCGACCACTTTGTGCAGTCCGGCTTTGCAACCGCGGCGATCACGGATCATGACCGCGCAGACACGCTCGATGTCATTCAGCAGATGGCGCGTGAGCGTGCGTTTCCGCTGCTCGTCGCCGCAGAAATGACGACCCGCTGGCGTAACAGCATCGTCGATATTCTGTGCTTCGGCTTCGAAAACAATCCGGGGCCACTACAGGCGCTTTGCGATGCCATCCTTCAGGCTCAAACCGATACTTCCAGGCGGGTCTATCACCATCTTGTGCAGGGTGGATACCTGCCGCGCAGCGATGAATCAGACCTGGCATCCATTGTCGCCGCAACGACATGCCGACAGCCGCATCTGCTGTTTGACCTGTTTGTCGCTCACAATCCAGGTCTCGAAAACGATTTCGAGGTGATGAAAGCAGCGGGATACCAGTTGTGCACCAATCCGACGGATGCAGTTGTTGAAGCCGTGCATCGCTGCGGTGGGGTGGCGCTGATCGCGCATCCGGGGCGAACCGACGGCTATGCCACATTCGACGCGGATTTGCTCGACCAGTTCCGTGCAGAAATACCCATCGATGGTATCGAGGTATATTATCCGCGGCACACGCCCGAACAGACCGCTTTGTATCAGGCCTATGCCGACCAGGTTGGATGGTTTGTAAGCTCAGGCTCAGACTCGCACAGGCCAGATCAGCCACCTGTCAAATATCGCGCTGAGCTGTCGCGCAGATTGCTCGAACGCCTGGATATTCGCGTAATGTGAAGTCGGGCGCGTGCTGTCATCAACCCTGCCCGACCCTGCATTCCGCGCTCACAGTGCTGGCCCCGGCTTACTCTGAGCGGAGACAGCGAAAGCCATAATCCCAGTTTGCGGCGGTAGGGAAGAAATCGTAGCGAACCGCGGTACGCAGGACGAACGGACTGTTGTCAAACCATGAGCCGCCCCGCAGCACGCGCCACGCCTCGGCGTTGCTGCCCTCAGACGATTCCCGTCCGTCGTTCATGTCATAGGGATACGCCGAACTGGCGGTGCTCGTCCATTCCCAGACATTGCCGCTCATGTCCAGTGCCCCCACCCAGGAGGCGCCCTCAGGAATACTGCCCACGCTTGCGGTCCCCAGCGCCATGTCGCGTAGCCAGATTGTCTTGCTCTCGTCCCATTCGTTGCCCCACGGATAGACCCAGGATTCCGGGCCGCGCGCGGCATATTCCCATTCGGCTTCTGTGGGCAGCCGTGCGCCGCGCAGCAGGCAGAAGTCACGAGCTTCAAACCAGGTGATATTTTCAACCGGGCGGTCGGCGCCGCTGAATGAAGGCGCGCGCATCGCGATGCCGCCGAAAGAAGCGAACTGCGCCTGCGTCACTTCTGTCTGGTCGATCCAGAACGGCTCATCGAAGCACACCTCGTGGCGTGGCCCTTCGTTCGACACTACAGTGTCGTCTTCTGTCCCCATCATGAAACAGCCCGCGGGCACCAGCACCATGGGCACACCCTCGAACTCCTGCACAACGGCGCTGTCTGGATCTGCCTGCATGGTCGCCTGAAGGCCCGCCTGCTGCGTGGCGCGCGGGGTGAGCGTGAGCTGCGCGGTGGGGGTGCGCGTCACGACTGTCTGCTGCACGGTGTCTGATGCCAGCAGTCTCATGCCAGTCAGCAGGACAGCGCACAACAGGGCAAGCAGAGCGGCGAAGCGCAGCGGGCGTGTGTGGGTCATGATGTCATCTCAGGGTTATGAAAGGGCAGGTCTTGCGCGTGATGCATCACTCACGCTGCCTGACAGGGTACTGCATTTTCTGCACAGGGACAACTCCGCTCGATGATGATCTGGAAGCACGCTTTCCCAGACTGCTGCATGCGGTATTGACCCGATCTTCGGCACGCCCGACTTCATCTGGCTGAAGTACACCCGATCGATTCCGCCGTAGTATCAGGCCAATGGTTACCACCACAGGCCGAATCAATGGGACGAAACGTATCATGAACCCTCAGCCGAATAACCACCCGTATCTGTTGATCGACGACATTGCGGCTCTGCTGGAAGATGCGCCAGCCGACAGCATTATCAGCCGCACGATCCATAAGGACGAAAACAGCAATGTCGTGCTGTTTGCTTTTGCCCCTGGGCAGGCCCTTTCCGAACACACCGCTGCATCGTCTGCCATCATTCAGATTTTGTCGGGCGAAGCCGTGATCGGGCTAGGCGAAGATTCCTGTGAAGCCCATGCCGGCACGTGGATTCATATGCAGGCGCGTTTGCCGCACAGCGTGGTCGCAAAAACCCCGCTCGTTATGCTGCTGATCATGCTGCAAAAGAACAACCGTCCAGCAGAAGCATAAGATTGCCCCATACGCGCGCTTTTCGTCACTGGTCGCAGGCGGTTAAAGCTTCCCGACGCACTGCGATCATGTGGCTGGCAGGGAAGATGTTTTGAGCGGTGCGTCCTCACACGCTGATGCTGAGCCAGTCGCGAACGAGGGCTGTCAGCTGCTCTCGAACCTGATGGACATGCTGCAGCGAGTCAAACGTGATCGTCCCTCTGATGTTAGAGTTCCACGCGATCAGGCCGGTAGGATCCGTCATGACGGGAACGGCTTTTTTATCCTCTTTCGTGACCGCGCCCCTGTGCAGGATCAGTTTGACTTTCCCTTCTTTATTCATCAGGTTCATGGTCAGTCGATCCTCACCCTCAAATACAAAATTGGGGGCGTTCCATTTCAGGGTTTCCGCCAGTCGCGGTTCTGCCGACAAAATCACCTGCCTGAGCGCATCCACCTGCGCTTTTGTGTCGCCGGACTGGTGTGCATAGAATGCGTCCAGCGTCTTAAACTTTTCCATCTCGCTTTTCCTTTTGCGTTATGTCCGGCTGAAAAACTATTTTGCGTAAGATGTGAGTATAGCTCATGTGTTCTGTTTTGTCGTCAATCTGATAAGATGCCTCGCGTGAAATTCAGCAATAAGTTGTTCTTCGTTTGACACAAAGGTAAGCTAGAATACAAGGCCTTGACAGGCCATTTGAGGTTACTGCGGCCAATCAGGGTTCAGATTAATTCAGCGAACCGGGAGTGACACTTGATGGACTCCGCAGCAGGATACACCTTGCCACGTGCCACGCCCGAAAGCCAGGGCGTCGCTTCGTCTGCCATTCTTCAGTTTGTTGAGACGGTCGAGCGCCAGAAGCAGGAACTGCACAGCTTTATGCTGCTGCGCCATGGCCAAGTGGTCGCGGAAGGCTGGTGGTCGCCGTATGGGCCCGAGCATCCCCACCTGATGTTTTCCCTCAGCAAGAGCTTTACCTCGACCGCCGTGGGGATGGCGGTTGCCGAAGGATATTTCTCCATCGACGATCCGGTGTTGTCGTTTTTTCCGGACGAAACCGTTGCAGCAGGGAATGACCTGCTGGCGACGATGTGTGTGCGCCACCTGCTGTCGATGTCCACCGGGCAGGCGGTCGATAGCTGGTCGAGTATGGTGGGTCGCCCCGACGGCAACTGGATCGCTGGTTTTCTGGAGGTGCCGGTGGTCCATGCGCCGGGAAGCCACTTCGTGTACAACACCGGGGCGACTTATATGCTGTCTGCCATTGTGCAGAAGACGACCGGCATGAAGCTGGTGGACTTTCTGCAAGCGCGCCTGTTTGCCCCGCTGGGCATCGAAGGCGCCTCGTGGCAGGAGTCGCCCCAGGGAATTACGGCTGGCGGCATTGGCCTGAGCATCAAAACAGAGGACATCGCCCGATTCGGGCAGTTTTACCTGCAAAAGGGAAACTGGCAGGGCAGCCAGCTACTGCCTGAAGCGTGGGTCGAAGAAGCGACATCTGCCCGGATTTCAAACAGCGATGGTGTCCAGCCGGACTGGTCGCAGGGGTACGGCTATCAGTTCTGGCGCTGTCGCCATGATGCCTACCGGGGCGACGGCGTGTTTGGCCAGTATTGCATCGTCATGCCCCGGCAGGATGCGGTGCTTGCCATCACGAGCGGCCTCGATGTGTTTGACATGCAGGGGCCGCTGAACCTGGTATGGGATATCCTGCTTCCAGCGATGCAGCCTGACGCGCTGCCCGACGATGCCGCCGCACAGGCTGCCCTGGCCGGGAAGTTGTCCGGACTGAGCCTGAAACCTGTGCAGGGACGAGCGTCGTCGCCCATCGCAGCACAGATTTCGGGGCGGACGTATGCGGTCGATGCCAATGCGCTGGGAATCGACCGTATCGCCTTCGATTTCAGCGGGGCGGACTGCACGCTCAGCGTCAGGACGGGGACGGGCGACGAGACAATCCCATGTGGGTATGGCACGTGGCAGCGCGGACAGCCGACCGCCCTGTTCGGCCAACCCCTGCTGTTTGGCCGCACGCCAGTCATGACCAGCGGCGCATGGACAGCCGAAGATGTGTTTACGATGGTCGTTCGGCTGGTGGAGACACCGTTTTACCATACGGCGGTTTGCCATTTTGCCGGAGACGGGATACTCATTGACATACGGATCAATGTCTCGCTGGAGTCGATGGAGCCCGTGCTGCTGCTGGCGTATCCGGCCTGAGGGGTGCAGATGAAAGGGAGTGACGTTGCGGAGAAAAGTGCAGTGCTGCACACCCTTGTGCGGCTGTTACTCGTGTTGATGACTGTGAGCATGTCGGGAGCACACGCACGGGGCATTCCACGAACTTCATGACCGATACCCGGCAGCGACTCTGCCGTCCCGGTCGCGTTGGCTGGCTGAGATGCTTGTCAATTCAGTTCATTGGGGGGATAAAGCCAGTATGTTGAACCTGATCTTAAAGCTATATCGACTGATGTCCGTATTGGTCTTGTGCGTGCTCTCCAGCGGGGCCAATTCGACATTTGCCCAGGACACACTACCGCCGATTGTGGCCGTTCAATGGAGCCCCGATGGGCAGAAATACGCCGTGCTTGATGCGCTCGGAACACTCCAGGTATTCCACACCTCCGACGATTCTCTTGATTTCTCGTCTTCAACGCCCACTCACTTACTCCCTGTAGCATCACTTGAATGGAGCCCAAGCGGCGCGCATCTTGCGGCTGGTATTGGATATCAGGTGTTGATCTGGGATGCCGAAACCTGGTCACTGTCAAGTCAATTTATCTCGGGCGAAGTGGACGGGGAGGTCGTGATTCCCAATGACCAGATACGTTTCCCTGAATCCGTTATTTCCCTAAACTGGAGCGGCGATGGCGGTTACCTCATCGCGGGAAGCGCCGGATTTGTCACCAGTGTGTGGGACTTCGCACAATCGAGCCTGATATTTCAAAGAGTCGATGTTTCAGGGGGAGGTCCTGGACGGGTGTGGTTGGGCGATGGCTGGATGAGTGACGGGGTAAGCCGACTAAATGCGCTTACAGGGGAAGATGTAACTATACGCCGAAACACGTTGCAGAACCCACCGTATAATGGCGGAGGTGTTTACGCAGCAGAGCCCAATCCCCAGGCATGGACAACTGGCTGGGCGACCCTGTTTGGAAGCCTCAGCGTTGTAGACCTGCGGACCATGGAGGGGATTGCGTCGATCCAGGTGGCTGGGAGAACACCGGACAACTACGCGCTACGGCTGACTGATTTGTCATGGGATGCGTCAGGCCAGTATGTGGGCACGATCGACAATGCCGGCAATGTGTTCGTGGTGAACGTGACGCGTGAAGAAGTCAGTCTGGTGCAGCAGTTCCCGGCAGATCTTTACTCTATTGATTGGAATCCGACCAGCAATGACCTGCTGATTGGTGGGCTTGACAATCAGGGGGCTCCATTTCTGTTCATGCTCGATGCCAGCGGCCATGCGGGGGTTCCTGATTTGCCGACCGATACGCCATGAGAGGCGTCTATACCTGGCAGCGACTCCGCCGTCCTGATCGCGCTGGCTGGCTATCGCGAACGAATCTGAAACAGAACATATGTTTGCTGCTGCGGTATCTCTGTGTAGAATAAGCTCTACAAGATATGCAGGGAGGCATCATGGCCAAACACCGGATCTATACGATGAGTGTCTCAAGCGTCTATCCGCATTACGTGACGAAGGCGGAGAAAAAAGGGCGCACCAAAACAGAAGTCGATGAAATTCTGCGCTGGTTGACAGGCTACAGCCAGGACGAGCTGGAAGCACAACTCGAAAAGCAGACCGACTTTGAGACCTTCTTTGCCGATGCCCCGCACATGAATCCATCGCGCGCGCTGATCAAAGGCGTGATTTGTGGCGTCCGTGTGGAAGAGATCGAAGAGCCGACCATGCGCGAGATTCGCTACCTGGACAAACTGGTCGATGAACTGGCCAGGGGCAAGACGATGGAGAAGATTTTCAGGAAAGCTTAGTCGTGAGGGTGACCAGCCCCCTGATTTATTTCACACGCTGCGCGCGCCAGAACAGACTTCCCGGAACCTGTTTGTCTTTGGAAGGATTGAGTTGAGAAGTCAACTGGAAGCCTTGATGAGGACTTCAGAGGTCACAGCTTTAGCGATTGCGTCGCTCAGCAACGGACATCTGAATGACGTGCATGTTTTTGGCGAGACAAATACTGATACGGTCTGGACGGTTGCTTCGCTGACAAAACCAGTCTTTGCCTACGGCGTGATGCTGCTGGTTCAGAAAGGGTTGATCGAACTGGATCGTCCCCTGCAAACCTATTTGCCCAGCCCGTATCTCGATGACCCGGTATTTCTGCCCCACATGACCGCTCGACATGCCCTAAGTCATACGACCGGGTTTCCAAACTGGCGCGATTCCGACGGGTTACGCGCAGCATTTATGCCGGGAACCAGGTTCAGCTATTCATCTGAGGGACTGACTTACCTGCAGTACGTAGTTGAATCCATCATCGGGATGCCGGTTTCCACTTATCTGGCTGAACAGGTCTTTCGTCCGCTGGGGATGCATCGAACTGAACTCAAGTCAGAAAGCGTGACTGATCTGCCCCCGATGCTGCACTTTCTCAGTGAAAGCCTGATGGCCAACAGCGCGCTGAGCCTGCGGACGACGGTGGAAGACTACGGGCGATTTATGGCTGCGATACTGGACAATGCGCCCGAAATTGCTGAGATGACGCGTCCTCAGATTGCCATTCAGGATGTTCCCAACCTTCATTGGGGACTTGGCTGGGGACTGCAAACCAGTCCATCTGATCTCAGTTTCTGGCATTGGGGGGCGCGAGGTATGCCAAGAACGATGAATTTTGTAATTGGCTTCCCGGCAAAGCGCAGCGCTCTCGTCATTTTCACCAACCACGCGAACGGGCTGTATCTGTGCAGAAGTATTGTCGAGCTTTGGTCGGGTGAGCCTGATATGCCAGCATTCGAATGGCTGCTTCCCGCGCAGGATTGGCGACCAGACGGCAAGCGGCAGCGGCAATCTGACAACTGAATACGGTCGATTCCCGGTTTAGTGGAGTGATTGAAGACTTGACGAGTCGTTTCGTTGAGGACAATAAACCAACAGCGGGAGCAAGGCCAATGTGCCCTGCTCCCGCTGTGTATTTATGAATGCCAGTCAAGATTGTGTCCCTCTGGGTGGCGCCGTTCGTTCATCACCATTCCCCAATCGATGATCGAAAGCGCGGCTGAATCGCTTTTCTTCAGTCTTCCCACGCGGAGGAATAGACCCATGCGCTCAAACCTTGTTGACAAATATAGCTACAATGTTTATAGTTTTTCTAAAGGCTATCTACGCTGTAGACAGGTTTTCAGGTGATCAAATTTGCCATACTTGCGCTCCTTTATCAGCATGAAGCCCACGGATATGAAATCAGCCGACAGCTCAGCCTGACCCTGAAGAATGACTGGGACATCAAGGCGGGTCACATCGCTGTGACGTTAGGCAGGCTCGAACAGGCGGGGCTGGTGGACTTTCGGCTGGAAGAAGCGGACGCCGCCCCGGATCGAAAAGTCTATCGACTGAACGAGCAGGGCGTGCAGGCGTTGCGCGACTGGTACTTGCAGGCCGAGATCCGCGATTACCGAATGGGCGATTCGTTTTACCTCAAACTGATATTCAGCCTGACCGGGGCGCCTGTTATGCCTGAAGAAGTGCTGCTCAACCAGCGCCGCCGCCTCTACCAGGAACTGCATCAGGTCATGGAGATGCAGGCGCAAACCAACCCGCAGAGCGAACTTCCGCTGCTGCTGCTGCTGGAAACTGTTGTACTGCATATCGAAGCTGATATTCGCTGGCTGGAAACCTGTTCGCAGCGCATCGCTGACCTCAAGCAGTACCAACCTGGCACACCCTCCCCCCAACCTCGTGGACGCCCCAGGCAAAATTAGGAAAGGTGCATCATGATCATCCGTACCGAGAATCTCGTGAAGCAGTTTGGCAAAACAGCAGTCCTGAGGGGGATCAACCTGCACGTTCAGGCGGGCGAGTTCGTCGCGGTGACGGGGCAAAGTGGCAGCGGCAAGAGCACACTGCTGCACCTGATTGGCGGGCTGGATCGGCCGACGGGCGGGAAAGTCTGGCTGGAAGACCATGACCTCGGTACGCTGACCGATGACCAACTGGCGGCTGTGCGCCGTCAGAAAATCGGCTATATCTTCCAGATCTACAACCTGATTCCGGTCGTCAACGCGCGTGAGAATGTCGCCATGCCGCTGATCCTCGACGGTGTCTCCCGAAAGGAAGCGCTGACGCGGGCCGATCGGGTGCTGGACATGGTTGGCCTGAATGGCCTGGAGCGGATGTTCCCCGCTGAACTCTCCGGGGGACAGCAGCAGCGGGTCGCCATCGCGCGCGCGCTCGTCATCGAGCCGTCTATCATTCTCGCGGATGAACCGACTGGGGCACTGGATACCCGCACTGGCGATGACATCATGACACTCCTTCGTCACACCCTGCGCCACACGCAGCGCACCGTGGTTGTGGTGACGCACGATCCCCGGATTGCTGCCCGTACCGATCGCATAATCACCCTGCGCGACGGGATGATTGAGGATGTGATGTCGCTGGCACATCACGCAGCCCCTTCAGCCGCTGTGCTGACAATTCAGGGAGGCCTGTGATGACGCCGTTTCTGCCACGCTTCATACCCCTCGCGCTGCGCTATATGCAACGGCGCAAACTGCGCACAGCTTTCACGATGCTGGCTATCCTGTTTGGCGTCATGGTGTTGTTTGGCACATCGACGGCCATGCCGGTTATCCGGGATGCGAAAATCCTCAGTATCGCCAGCACGCTCAGTGCCGGCGAGAATGCTGAGAATGACACCTCCCTCGATCTATCCGTTGCGCTGATGAACAGCTTCGGCATGCTCTCGTTGTTTGTGGGCGGATTTCTGATCTTTAACACGTATCGTGCGGTGCTGGTCGAGCGCCAGCGCGACCTCGCGCTGCTGCGCATTGTCGGCGCAACCCGCCGTCAAATTGGACAGCTCATTCTGGCGGAGGCGCTGTTTCAGGGGCTGGTCGGCTCCCTGCTGGGACTTCTCTCCGGATGGGTTTTCGCAGGCTGGCTGATTCGCTTCATCTACGACACTGGCATTCTCCCCAATATAGATGTGCCCGCGCTTGGTGTGCCACCCCTTGATGCGCTCCTCATCGCAATCGGCCTGGGCATTGGGACGGCGCTGCTGGCGGCTTATCTGCCCGCGCGGCGTGCCGGGCTGATGTCTCCGCTGGCTGCCCTGCGTCCCACAGCTCCAGACACGGAACGCAGATCGACCCGAATCGGCTGGATTGCTGGCGCTGTTTGCCTGATTGCCGCTGCGGCCATGCTGATGATTAGCGGGCAAATCGCGATGTTGGCGGGATTTCTCTGCCTGCTGGGTGTCGTCCTGATGATGCCCGGCATCATCCGCGTGAGCATCCCGCTGCTACTCCCGCTGCTGCGTCGATTCTTTCCCCGCAGCGCAGATATCGCCAGCGGTAACATCATGCGCCAGCCCAGGCGCAGCGCCGTCACCGCCAATTCGCTGATGGTGGCGTTTGCCGTGTTTGTCGCTTCCGCTGCCATGGTGGACGCGATGCACTCGTACATGGTGCGCCTGTTCACGTTTCATCTGGCATCAGATTACCTTGTGATGGATCAGGGCAATATGCTGACCATGATTACCAGCAACATGGACAACCAGCGCGTGCTCGATTCGCAAATGGTTGCACAGATCAACGCGTCACCAGAGGTTGAGGCTGTCACCGGCATCCGTGTGGGGCAGACGACGTACCAGGGGCAGTCGCTCATGCTGGTCGGCATCGACCCATCGCGTACCGCGCTGCGTCCGCTGGACTTTGCTGCCCATGTCGGGACGATTGATGAGGCGCTTGCAATGATTCAGAACGAACGCGCCGTTTTTGTGACGCCGGAGGTCACGCGCCTGTATGGTATTCAAATAAACGATTCGCTGCCCCTGACAACGGATTCAGGAAGTACACAGCCGTATCGCGTGGCTGGAATTGTTGCGGATATGACTGTAGGGACCGGGAAACTGGGGCTGGTGCTCTCGCAGCAGCATTTGAGCGAAGATTTCGGTGTTCAAGACGATCTGGTGCTGTATCTCAACCTCGTTGATGACGCCGATCCCGCTTCAGTGCGCCAACTCCTGGCGGGGAATGCAATTCTGGTGGATGTCGCTCCGTTCCGGCAGATGGGTATCTCTGGCGTGACAGATGTCACCAAGTCGGTCTATTTGTTTGCGCTCCTGGTGATCGCCCCTGCGCTGCTGGGACTCGTCAATACACTGGTCATCAGCATTCATGAGCGCACCCGTGAGATCGGGATCATGCGGGCGATCGGCAGCGGAGAGCAGTTGATTATGCGTATGGTGCTGATGGAGACGCTGCTACTGAGTATCATCGGCGGTGTGGCTGGTATCCTCGCGGGGCTGATCTGCGGCGCGAGCCTGGTGGCGATTTTTGCCCCGACGACGGTCGTCTCGACCCTGGGGAGCATGGAATTTCAGTTTCCTGTCATCGGTATGATCATCGCGCTGGTGGGTGGCACTGCTATCGCCCTGCTGGCCAGCCTGAGCCCTGCGCGTCGCGCGGCCCGCATGAGCGTTGTGGATACGCTGCGGTTTGAGTAAGCTGAAGCAGCGATACTATGTCTTGTCGCGTGCTGTAACGCGCAAAAGATGCCGGGGATGTGGGCACCAGCGCGTCGCAGATGTCCCGTGATAATACAGACAGCGGGAGCAGGGCACATTGGCCTTGCTCCCGCTGTCTGTTTATAGATTTACTGCTCGCTGTCGCAGCAGCGCGGGCAAGCCTAGCCCATTGCGTTCAGCACGGCCTGCGGCACCAGCACGGCATCGATCACGTGCACGATACCATTGCTGGCCGTCAGGTCGGTCTGGATGACGTTGACGGTACCATTCAGCACTACGCCACCGTCGACGATCGAAATCGCGACCGACTCACCCTGGAGCGTGGCCACACTTTGGCCGTCCAGCGTGACCACGGTGCTGGCGGGCACTGCGCCAGCCACGACGTGGTACAGCAGCACGGTCGAAACCAGATCAGGCTGGGCCAGCAGCTGCTCGGCCGTCAGGTTGAGCTGCGTCAGCAGGGCGGCGAAGGCAGCGTCGGTGGGCGCAAACACGGTCAGCGGATCGGTGCCGGTCAGCGCGGCCAGGATGGCGGGGTCAGCAGCCTGCACAGCGGCCAGCAGAATGGTGAATTCAGCCGGATTGCCCTGGGTGGCGGCGATGACCAGTTCCGCCAGGTTCGGCGCAGCGGGTTCGATGCCAACAGCGGTGCGCAGCTCGGTCGCGCGTTCGCTGTTCACCGTGAACAGGGCGACGCTCGGGTTGGCCAGCGTGCCAGTGGCGGCCACGAAGTAGATGTTACCGGCTTCGAGGGTGGTGCCCGGCAGATCGATCACGACGGGCGTGGTGGCGCCGTTCGGCACGACCGAGAGGTCATAGGTGCCAGCGGGCACTTCCAGCGTGAACAGACCGTCGTTGTCGCCCAGCGTGCCGGGGTAAGCGAGCTGGCGGACGAGTGCGGTGGTGCCGTTGGCCAGCACATCGACCGCGGGCGCATCTTCAATAGCGTGGAACAGCGTCACGCGGACGTTGCCGTCGGCCACAGGGCTGTAATCCTGGGCGATGATGGCGGGGGCCAGCGTGCCGGCCTCCAGCGAACCGATGGCGGCAACCGTGATGAACTGGCCAGCCGGCAGGTCAAACGTCGCGGGGCCAATGGCGGCCTGGTCGACCGAGGTGCCAGCAGGCGCGACCGCAATTTCGTACGATCCGGCGGGCAGCGTGATCCATTCGGTCAGCTGATTGAATTCCAGGCTGGTGATGGCGGCGTCGCCGTTCACATACACATCCACGGCCGGGGTGTCCGGCGACAGGTGCGCGACCTGAATGTTGACGAAGCCGGTATCGGCGGTCATTTCTTCCATGGCCATGCCCAGCGCTTCAATCACCGACGTGGGCAGCAGCACATTGTCGATCACGTGGATGGTGCCATTGCTGGCGGCGATGTCGGTCTGCACGACGTTGACGATGTCATTCAGCACGACGCCACCATCCACGATCGAAATCGCGATGGCGCTGTCGGGCAGCAGGGTGCTCACGCTCTGGCCATCCAGCGCGACCACATCAGCGGCCAGCACGTTGCCTTCGACGACGTGATAGAGCAGCACCTGCGTCAGCAGTTCCTGATTGGCCAGCAGCTCGTCAGCCGTCAGATTCAGCGAGGACAGCAGGTTTGCAAAGGCCTGATTGGTGGGGGCAAAAACCGTCAGCGGGCCGGGGCCGCTCAGGGCTTCGGCGATGGCGGGGTCAGCCGCCAGCACCGCGGCGACCAGCGTCGAGAATTCTGGATTGCCGGATGCCACATCGACGATATTTCCCTGCGCTGCGACAGGAACCGCCAGAAGACTGATTACAAATATTACTAACAGTACAACACGCCAATTACGCATAGAGTGCCTTCCTTTTCTCTGAAGTAAAGTCGAACGCTCGGACAGTCAATCTGAGTGCACATTCGATAGATATAGATCGGATGCCGGGCGCGGAAGGATCACTTTCTGGCGTAACTGTTCACGGGATTCTCATGTGCTTCATGAAACACTTAACAGGCCGATGCTCAGATATTACCGACAATAAGATGGGGTGTGGTGGGCATGCTGGTGCCGCCTTCCGGCTCGATACTCACGCCGATATGGCTGTAGTCTTCGATCGGCTGGGCTGCCTGAAAGATCAGCACCCCGACGCCGGATGCATCCAGCTCAAACGTGCCCAGGCTGAGCGATTGGCCTTCGCCGCGCACCAGCCAGAGCTGATACGTCTCTTCGGTCTCCAGCACGGGCAGGCCGGTGACCACCAGCGCCCCGATCTGGTCATCAGAGTTCCATACAAATGAGGCTTTGGCAGCCTCTGCGTTGCTTTCGGCGGGCAGCAGCGCCCGGTGATGGTTGGCGGTATTCAGCACCCAGGCATCCGCACCTGCCAGGCCAGGATTGGCCACCGTCTCCAGGCGCTCGCCCAGCGTCTGCGTGATGGCTTCCGTGTAGGTGGCCAGCGAGGCCTGCTGCTCGCGGCGCAGGCCGTCGATTTGCAGCGCCCAGAAGACCTGGCTGCCCACAAAGAGCAGGGCGGCGCAGGCTGCCACAGCAGCACCCACCCCCAGGCCGCCCCGCTGCGCGCTGGCGCGCTGAAACACAGGCTTCGGGTTTGCCGTCATGGGCCCACGTCTTTCCGGCGCGCTGTGGATTTTTGCCGCTCCGTTGGGCTGCCGCAGATGGGTCGCCGGTCCTGGCTGCGGCGCGGCTGCGACAGGCAGCGTATGGACGGCATGTTTTGGCTGTTTTTGTGCCGCGTGATGGGCTGGCGTCTTCATGGGAAGTCGACGCAGCAGCGCCTCGACCGGCGGCGGCGCTTCGTTGAGCGGGCTCAGCGTCAGCAGGGTATCGCCAATGAGCCGGTAATCGTCGAGTGCGACCTGCGCATCAGGGCACAGCGGCAGCAGCGCTTCCACCGCCCGCGCTTCATCTGCCGAGGCCGTCCCCAGCGCATAGGATGGGAGCATGCTCAACAGATGGTGACAGAGTGGTTCCAGCGACTCGGCAGAGGTATGTTCGTTTCCCATGATTGGTTCACAACTATGCGTACAAACTCATTAAACCATCGATTGCCAGAGAAAGCCTATAAACGTTCGTTGATGGCTTCGTGCCACCAGTCGCGCAGTTTCTCCAGGCTTAAACGCAGACGAGACTTTATCGTTCCCGTGGGTATTTGCAACCGCTCGGCAATCTCGGCCGCGGTCAGCCCGCGAAAATAAGTCAGCAGCAGCACATCGCGCTGCTCTTTGGGAAGCCGCTGCATCAGCGACCGCAGCAGGGCGGTGTCTTCCGCCAGCACACTGACCGTTTTCACGCCTAAATGCTCGGCCAGTTCATCAAACGACTCGGTGTGATCGCTGGTGCGGACTTTTTCATGGCGCAGGCGGTCGATCGCCATGTGCCGTGCCACAGACATCATCCAGCTGCTCAGCCGACCCTTTTCCGGGCTCCATTTGTGCGGCGACTGCCAGATCAGCAGAAACACATCCTGCATGATCTCCTCGGCCAGCACACGATTTTGCAGCACATACAGGGCCAGGTTGAACACTGGCCGGGCATAGCGCGCATAAAGTTCCGTCAGGGCCTGCTGGTTGCCCTGGGTAATCTGCTGGATGAGGGCAAGATCATCGGTCGTTTGGTCATGTACCATAAAGATGTTCTATGCTGATGCAGCAAACCTCAGTCGCAAGCCTTCGCGTTTATAGTATACGTAAGACTGCATATCGTCACCTGAGTAAATGGCTAAGAAATACAGGCGCGCTGTGTTCTGCCGACCGGTCATGCCGCATGCCGTCAGCCGTCATCAGCGCCACAGCATGCCGCTGGTGATGCTCCCCCCACCGCCCGTGATTGTCATACTATGGGCTTGACAATACTGTGTAACGCACAGTAGTATGTATTGTATGGTACTGTGAGGCACATAGCTTTAGGGCAGGAGGAAAGAGAGCCTTACACGTTCAGATCCACACCCTTCATCTATCCGCACTGAATGACACCTCAGGTTCGCCTTATCCGCTCAGGATGCCAGGCTTGGCGGCGCCTTGTCAGCGTCGGGTGTAAACAGGTCCGAAGGGAAATGTATTCGTATGGTTACAACAGGGAGATATTCACATGCTCGATAGACGTATTCAACTTTCCGGCGCCTGGGCGATGGTCATGCTGCTTTATCTGATGGGCGATGTGCTGCGCATTTACAGCGGCGACTTTGCCCGCGTGTTTGAAAGTCCTCAGCCTGACGAACTGAAATGGTTCGCGGCCGCCGTCATCATGCTCATCCCCATCTCGATGGTGTTCCTGTCGCTGGTGCTGCCGCGCTCGATCGGCCGCTGGGCCAATATTGTGGTGGCTGTCGGGTTCTTCGCCTTTGTGCTGGTCGACATTGGCAGTTATCCCGGCGCCTATGACAAGTTCCTGCTGGCCGTCAGCCTGGTCATCAATGTCGTGACGGTGTGGCTGGCCTGGCGCTGGCCGGCGACAGGCACACCCCTGGCCGCGAAGGCATAATCCGCAGCCGATGGCCTCAGGGGCTATCAGCCATGCAGGATAAAACAGCCAAAACGCTGTCTCACACCGAGGCGGCGTTTTGCGCCTCTGCTGGCTTTGTCAGTTGGGTGAGGGGTAGTTCGCGGACAGTGCGGCCCGCACAGAAATCGCATGGCGCATGGTGTTCCAGACAGACCAGACCGGGCTGTGCACATGGGAGCTTAATTATCTGTACAGCTCAATTCCCTGGCTGAACCTTTCAAAATCAGCATCAAGGACTTCAGCTTATAAAACCCGCACCACTGATTATTAACCTGAGATTATAGACGCAATTCCTCAAACTAAAGCAGATTGTGAATTAACTGGGGTTGCAAATTTCTATCAAATAAGCCAAATTTTCTTTGGTATCGCTGCTTAAATCATTTTGGTCACTATGAAGATATTGATATAATTGTTCACAGATTATTTTTCTCAATTTGCTTTGATGCTCTAGTAACTCAGGATTCGTAGCATTAGTTTCTACAGATTGCCCGCAGATTAGCAGAAGTTCAGATGCTAACTCTTTGTACCTAAAATCAGGTAATTTCATCAAGCTAAACAACACAGGAACCAAATCGAATACAAGGGCGTTGAGTTCACCCATAGAAAACTCAATGCCCTGAGTTATATCATAGAAACCCTGCGAACATTCCGCCTCTTCATCCGAATTAAGCTTTACAAGAGCAATTCTTATATCTAAACGTGGTGCATTTTGCTTATAGATATCCCAGTTTACTCTATCGATTATGCTCAGCATGGTTTGTCCCTTATTAATGGGAATATGAGTACAATTTCAGGCTATTGAAACGGGACAAACTCACCTGTCAAGTAATTGTAGTAATTAACAGCTAACCCTCTGTGACGAAATCGATGCCTGTGCGTCAGGCGAAGAGGCACGTCTCATCGCTCAGCTAGCCCACATTCTGCTGCCCGAAAAACGCCCGAATCTCCCCCAGCACGCGCTGCGGATGCTGCTCCGGGAACCAGTGATTGACGTCTTCCAGCACCACCATATGGCAGTTTGGGCGCCCAGCCATGGCGCGCTCGAAGGCCGCGGTCGAGGGCAGGCGGTCGATCGGGCTGCGGATATACAGCACGGGAAACGCGAAGTCGAGGAAAGCGGGCCGCGCGCGCAGGCCGATCAGGTCAAACGGCAGCAGGAACGGGCGCAGCGGCCCGTACCAGTAGTGATAGGTGTCCATGTGCAGCGTGTCGTTCTGGTCAGACTGATAGCCGCCGCGCTCGACGATCATCCTGGCCACGAAGCGCTGCACGGCTGGCACGCGCACGTAATAGGGCAGGCCAAACAGCGCGGAATAGGCCCAGCCGATGGCGCGCAGGCCGTGCTCCCACACGTCATAGCGAAACGACGAGGCCACCGACAGCGCCACCAGCGCCTCGATGCCGCCGCGCAGGTCAGGATGCGTCCGCACGAATTTCCACGTACAGGTCGCGCCCCAGTCGTGGGCGACGATGATGATTTTCCCGGTGGGGCTGGCGGCGATGCGCTCGCTCAATAGCGCGTCGACCTCCGGCTGGAGTGGCTCGCGGACCAGCGCGCCCAGTGATGGGTAATTCGGGTTGGTGAAGCGGTTTGGAAAGGCGATCGTATAGATCTGCCGGTCGCGCAGCCACGGCTGCCCCTGTTCGTCGGCGGTCATGTACTCGGTAAACATCAACGGCGAATCGGGAAAGCCGTGAATGAACACCACGGGCGAGCGCGTCCCGGTTTCCTGCAGGCACTCAAGGCGGCAATACATGGGCGGAACTTCCTGCTGGGCTGACGGCGATGCCTCTATCATATGCGGATATCACCCGTTTTGCCGTGGGTCTGGCGTTTTAGCCCCGGCACTGCTGAATCTCGCGTAGGCCAAACGCCGACTTCGCCTGTATCTTCACGGTGGTCAAGCGTCGCGTGGATTTTGCATAATGAGCGTGGATGGGTTCCTATACCCAGCGCACAACCTCAGCCCAGGCAGGAGTCCCCGTTATTGAATCAATCGGTCCGCAGCACACCTGCACACCTCACCATGATCGCCCTGATCGGAATCGTGGTGATCGCCGCCGTTTTACGGTTCATCCGCCTCGACTATGCACCTTCCGGCGGACATGGGGACGTTTCGTGGATTGGCATCAATGCGATTGACTGGGTAGATCGGGGCGTCATCCCGTTTTATATCCGTGAACTGTATTCCCCGGAATTTTTGCCCGTTTACGCGACCGGCGTGCTGACCCAGCTCATCGGGGTGTCGTATCTGCCGCAGCGGATTTTCACCGCCAGCATGGGTGTGCTGTTTGTGCTGCTGCTGTATCCGGCCACCACCTGGCTGATCGGTGCCGACCGTGCAGAGTCGTTTCGTCGGCGTGCGGGCCTGTTCGCGGCACTGGCGGGCGCACTCAGCCTGCACATTATCGGCATGAATCGCCTGGGCATGGAGTCGCCGCCCTTCCTGACTGGCGTCGCGCTGTTCACCTGGCTCACGGCGCGCGCGTGGCAGCGCAGCGGCGAAGCTGGAAACACGATGCGCTGGGTTTTGGCCGGCATGGCGCTGGCGCTCAACCAGTACCTGTATCTGCCTGCGCGCCTGCTGCCGATTGTGGTGGCGTTGTGGATGGCCTCCCTGCTGATCACCCAGCCCGCCCGCTTTCGCGCCAGTTTTCGGGGATGGCTCACCCTGGCGCTGGTCTCGCTGATCTTTACGCTGCCCGCGCTGGGCCTGTTCCTGTATGCGCCGGAAGCCTTCAGCGGACGCGCCGATGCGGGAAGTTCGACCACCGGCGGCTGGCTGTGGCTGTATGACACCTCGGCTTATGGGGGCCCAGTCAGCCTGGTGCTGCAAAATATCGTCCTGAGCCTGCAAGGCATCCTCTCGTCCTGGAGAGGGGCCTATACCATTATGGGCCTGCCGATCCTGTCGCCTGTGTTTGCAGCGGGCTTTGTGGTCGCAGTCCTGCTGGCCCTTCGCTCACGGCGGCAGATCGCCTTTACGTGGAGCCTGTTGGCCATTCCGGTCCTGCTGATCACCGATCTGATCAGCGGCGCTGTGGTCGAAATCCACGCGCTGCACCAGATGGGGACCGTTCCGTTCATTTGCATCCTCGCGGGCCTGGGGCTGGCGTGGCTGTGGGACAGGCTGAGTTTTCAGCGGATGGCCTGGGTGCAGCACCTTTTACGCGGCGCGCTGATGATCGGATTGTTCGCACCCACCGTCGTGAATATGTCCACCTATCTGAACGTCTTCATCCCGTCTGAATACACAGATCCCCAGTGGAGCTGGCGAAAAGCACAGACGGATGTCGATATCGGGCGCTATGTGTCACAGCACAGCGATCAGGCCTTTCTGCTGCCGTATTCAGAATATATTCGCCCCGATGTGGCATGGACGTTGGCCGCCGGTTTTCGCGAGCGCGCCAGCGCCATCGATGCCGAGGGCAGGCTGAATATTCAGAATCCTCCGTCAACGCTGACGGTGATCCACATGCAGGTTCCGGACCGCGCGCGCCACGACGGGTATCCGGCAAGACCGGATGATCGGCTGTGGGTGCTGCTGCACGACAACACTGTGTATCTGCTGCCGCCGCTGACGGACGATCAGACGCGCGCGGTGATGGAAGATGGCCCGGGCATCCCGCTGGTGGACGCGAGCCGTACCCAGGTCGCGGAATTTGTGTCACTGCCGACACCCGACGGATTGTTTGCCGCGCGCGACGTGATCGATCAGCCGATGAATGCGGTCTTTGACGGGCGGGTGAGGCTGCTGGGATACAGCGCGCCGGTTGATGAGCTTCAGCCGGGGATATCGATGCATGTCACCCTGTTCTGGCAGGCGCTTGAAGCGCTCCCGGTCGATTACGAGGTCTTCGCGCAGCTTTGGACTGATGATGGGCAGGCGATGGCCAGCGCCCATGTGTATCCGTTCAGCGGCATGTATCGCTCGCGGATATGGCGCACGAATGAAATCATCGCCACCCATCACTATCTGGAAGTGCCGCAGGATGCCACCCCCGGACGCTATACGCTGATTGGCGGTATGTTCAGTTATCTGCTCAATCAGGCGGTGAGCGTGGAAGGCGAAAATGCCGACCCGGCGCTGCAAATCGCACGCCTGGGCACGTTCCTGCTGCCCCGCCAGCCAGATACCGCCGAAGCGGCCCCGATCACGCCGATTCGGCTGGGCGAACAGCTTCAGATCGACGGCTTCGCGATCACCCGAGACGGCATCGCGCTGGCCGATGAGCCCGTGCAGCGCGGCAGCAGCTATGATATTCAGATCACCTGGGAAGCATTGGCCAGCATGCCAACCGATTATCACGTATTCATCCATCTGACGACCGATCCCCAGGCTCCCCCGCCTGCCCAACTGGATGAGGTCATTGGGGACAGCTACCCGGCGAGCATCTGGCAGGTAGGCGAACGCCTGACGGAGACCTATGCGTTAGCGGTTCCCGACGAACTGGAACCGGGGACGTATCAGCTGGTGATCGGCGTGTACGATGCGACGACCGGCGCCCGCCTCGGCACCTCAGCGGGAGAGATGATTATTCCGCTAATTGAGGCCGTGGACGTGACCGAATGATGACCCAGAGGTCAGGCTGATGCGCGGGGCTGCGGGGTAATGGTAAACGGCTTGGTTTACTGTCGCCAATAGCCGATATGCGTATCGCATAACAGGAGGCGAACAATGGGACTCGGCATCACCGACAAGTTTCATGTCCTGAAAAATCTGGAATCGATAGGATCGAGCTCTGTTGTCTCTGTAAAGCGGGTGTTTCGTTTTGTGGATGAAATACAGCAGGACAACCATCATTGGCCGGTTCAGATCGAATTTGATAACGGGTCGTTCCTGTTATTCGATGCCGCGACCGATGGCATGTCGATTAAAGCCGACGTCAAAGCATGGGAAGGAGACCCAGTCCTGCGTGAGCCGAATGAGCACACGCTGGCCTATGTGCGCGAGTATGGTTATCTGCGGCTGGTGAATGTCTCTGATGTGGCCCCCTATTCCTTTCTGATGGGCAGGCGTCCCCATCAGTTTGAGCCCATCGTGGAGAATATCGGTGATGAAAGCGATCAGCGCGACAGATATCTGGCAGGGATTCGCTTCTATCTGGGCGAACATCAGCTCATTTTCATCGCAATCATGGAAGAATGCAGGGTTCTGCCGGATGTCACCGATGCGCAATTAGACCGCTGGTCTTTTAAGGCAATAAAGCAGTACAACTCAGGCGAATGAGCGCACAGATTGCCCGGCCAGTGAGGCTGATGCATACGCCGAGCGTAAAACGGGAATTTGTAGAATTTTGTATAATTTAGTAGATTTACTTAGAATTTTTGCTTTCCAGGGAACATGAAAAATTATGTTGAGCCGTTCTGCCGCTGCCATCGTCTTCTCCGTTATGGTTTCGTTCGCCATGTCGCTTTCAATGTCGTTTGTATTGACCGCCATGAATGTTGGTTTCACGCAGGCTTTTCTTCAGGCATGGCTGGAGAGTCTGATCATCAGCCTGATCGTATCCATCCCCATTTCACTACTCGTGGTACCGCTCATCCAACGGGTCGTTCAGGGCTGGACAAAACCTTCCTGACGACAGGTTAGCCCGTACCCGCCCGCATGACCTTATCCCCGGCGGATATGCCGTGCGAGGTCAGGCTGATGCGTGTGCCGAGCGCGCTTTCGATGGCCGCGATGACCGAATCGCCATTGGGCGGGGCGGCCTGATACTCTGGCGTCACGCGAAACAGGTCGCGGGTGACGGCGGCCTGCGCATCCTGATCGCCCGCCAGCGGCGGCGTGAGCGCATAAGGCTGGCCGTCGAGCGTGTAGGCGTCGCACCACTGCCACGCGGGCAGGTTGGCCAGGCGATCCATATGCGTCAGCGCGAGCGAATCGATGCCGCCGCAGGCCTGCATGGCATAGCGGGCGGCGACCGCATCAAACCAGCCGACGCGAAATCCGCCCTGCCAGGCCGACAGCCCGTTGTGTCTTTCGGGCAGCAGCGGCGACAGCTCGGGCGCTTCGGTGACGAATGGCCCCGCCCCGTGCCGCGTGAAATAGGTTCGCAGGACGCCCAGCCGGTGCACGTCCCCCTGATACGCCGCCTCACCCAGAAGATTGAGCGCGTTGGCAAAGGTGGTATTCGACCACGTGTTGTAGGGCGGAAACCCAACATCCTGGTCCAGCAGCACGCCCTGCGCGCCCTCAAACAGCACAGGGCCCGGCGCACGCAGCAGCGCGGCCAGATCGCTCTCGTCGGCGATGCGAAAACGACGCGTGATGTCGCGATAGTCGGCCAGCAGATCGGCGGAGAAATCGCGCTCGAACAGCGCCAGCGAGGCGCGGGCCTCCGGCATATCGGGCAGTTCGGTCAGGATGGGCCCAAGCTGCGCCCGCTTGGCCTCGCGGATGGCGGCCAGTTTGCGGCGCGCCACTGCCCCGTCAGCCAGATCGCCCATGCGCAGGGCGGACTCCGGCATCGCCAGCGCGTCGGCGGCCGTCTCGCCGATGCCCATGCCGCAGCTTCCGTGCCGGTTCGCCCCGCGTGCCAGCTCTTTCAGCCGGTTGGCGGCCTGCTGGTACGGCGTGATAACCAGCGCGTCGCGGTCGATGGACAGGCGCGCATAGCAGTCGGTCACGCCCAGCGCGATCAGGTGCGCGGCCTCGTTTTCCAGCGCCAGCGGATCGATCAGCGTGTGGCGCGAAAAATACGAGCGCACGCCGGGGACGAACGTCGCCGCGCCGAACTGCGAGAATGTGTGCCAGCGGCCGTCGGGCGTCACCACATTATGCGCGGCCTGCGCCCCGCCGTTGAAGCGCACGACTGTGTGTGCGCCATGCTGCCGCGCCAGAAAATCGACCAGCGTGCCTTTGCCGGCATCGCCATAGCCGAGGTCGGTCACGAGGATGGCGCGGCGGTCAGGGGGTGTGGGCATGGGAATCGCCTGATCATGATGCGAAAGGGATATCTCAGCGCCTCACCCCGTTTCGCTTCGCTCAACTGCCCCTCTCCACAACGTGGAGAGGGGCAAAAACCCGTCAGGGTTTTGGGGTGAGGCGGGCTGGAAAGCCCATTTTGCCGATTTGTCAGCGCAGAATTTGCCGCCCCTTACAACCGTTTCGTGCCGCGCTGGCCGGAATCGTCATCGGATTTCAGCGTGCCAGCGCCCTTCACGCCGCCGACATCCAGCACCGAGAGCGACTTGTCCAGTTCGTCGATGCGGTTTTTGGCTGTGCCCGCCGCGCGCAGGTGCTCCAGGCCCTGCTCCAGCGTGATGGTGCGTTCGGTCAGGCCGATGGCCAGCGCGATCGTTTCCGAGACATCATCGCCGTGGTTGAGCAGTATGACGTTCTGCGGCGTCAGGTACGAGCGCCAGAACTGACGCGTGAATTCGTCGCTTCCGGCCGAGGTCTCGGTAGGGATGATGACGAACACGTGATAGCGTTCCTTCACCTGTGCCACCAGCTTGTCGAACGGGATATCGGCGCTCAGCTTGCGGTTGAAAATCTGCTGAATCTCGCTGGCTTTGACGCTATCGTAGCCCGGCTCGTCGGTGATGACGAACAGGTAGCCCTTGCGCTTGCGCTTCTCCCAGCAGTCGATGGCGGTATGGTTGGCCGCCAGGTAAAACATCAGTTCGGCCGATTCGCGCGAGTCACAGCCGCCGGCCAGCGGCCCGCTGATAATCATATTTTCCAGGTGCATATCCATGCGGTTGTCCGACTCGAACTGGCCGACCTGTACTGCGACCGGGTTGCACGAGCCGTTGCTGAAGGCCGAAAACATGATCTGCGGGTGGGGAATATATTCCCGGTCCAGCAGCAGCCCCAGCAGCTGGGGCAGGTCGCTGTGGATGGCGCGGATGACATTGCCCATCGAGCCGGTCACGTCCAGCCCGATCATGATCGAATTGGAATCAGGATGCTCGGCGCTGTCGCGGCTCTCGCGCACCTCCAGCCCATACGGATTAAGCGTGGGATGCACGCCCGTCGCGCCGTTGCTGTAGGCGAAGGCATCCTGCCCGCCGCGCTGGCTGGCACGTGCCGAATAGGTGTTGACTGACCAAACTCCGCTGCCCATGTGTGATATCCCCCTCAGAACCGTGTAAAAATGAATCGCGTTAAAAGTGGGAAGTTAAAAGTTAAAAAGGACGACGTCGGGTGGGTACAGCGTGAGCATCAATGCCGCCCCTTTTCACTTTCGCCTTTTAACCTTTAACTTCCCTTCCCCGGCATAGTGAACACGCGGAACGTCCGCGGCCCCCACAGCGACTCGATCAGCCGGTCAAATTCGTCCAGCGCGTCCCAGGCGGACTGCGGGCGGCGCGATGGGTCGTCGTGCAGGAAGCGGGCAAAGTACGCCGCCATCTCCGGCTCCAGCAGGTAATGTTCTGGCGTGCCGCCGTGCATTTTGGCCCCGATGACATACAACATTGTGCGCGCCGCCAGGTGCAGGTCAGCGGCCGCGGACGGCACTTGCTTCGCCAGAATTTCCGGCGGATACCAGCCCTCATACGAGGTGCTGATGGCGGTCATCGGGCTGCCCGCGCCAGACGCCGGCCTGCGCACCGAGAAGCCCCAGCCGGTCAGCGCCAGCTTGTGGTCGCGCGGCTCGATCAGCACATAGGGCGGCAGCACCGCGCCATGAATCACGCCGCTGGCATGGGCAAAGCCCAGCACATTCAGCAGCCGCCGCCACATCCAGGCCATGTCTTTCGGGTGGATGCCGCCGGAGTATTCGGCGCGCACTTCCTCCAGCGAATACAGCTCGGCGGGCGAGGCGATGTGCGCGTGCATGGTGAGGATATTCACCTGCCGCGGCGGGTCGCCCGATGCATCGGAGAACAGGAACGATTCCAGCAGCGAAGGCAGGAACGGGCGGAACTTGTCGAAATTGTGGGCGGACTGCAAATGGCTGAGCGCCCGCGCTTCCTGCTCCACCAGGTCGTTGTCGGCCGCGTGGGTGGCGATGCGGAACATGCCTGTCCACGTTTCGCCCTCGGCGCTGAAGGTGCATTTATAGACCGTGCAGATGTCGTCTTTCGACAGCAATTTCGACACGGCATAGGCGTGCGTGGGTGTGGCGACCGCGACCGCATCTTTGGCATCGGCCACGGAAAATTCGCTGATGAGCAGGGTGGACTGGCAGGCAGGGCAGGTGAGGAGCGCGTTGGCCCGCGTGCTTTCGGGCAGCGCACGGCCGCAGTTGGGGCATTTGAAGTCTTTGATCGCCATCAAACCATCATCCCGGTGGACGGAGCATATGGACATCCTATGCCCTCATTCTAGCCGGAATCTGTAAACGCGCTGGCCTGCGCCCGCATAAGCCCCATGAATTGAGGGATTTGGCGAAAAGCAGCACGTAGTCAAATTGTAAAACGTGAGGATATGTTTTCAGTCCGCATGTCTTGATTGCTGCAGGCTTTCAGCCGATGTAGAAGCGTTCAACGGCATCGATGTCCTGTTTTGCAATGCTGATTGCTTCCCGCACCCTTTTGATGTTCTCCAGGTTATACGTCAGGCTTGCCGGATCGAAATCGGTTCGCGCTTCAAAAGCTATTTGCATCACATCCAGTTCATGTTCCAACTGAGTCAGCGTTTCGACTGTCAGTGGATGGCGGCCATCTTCATCCCGGTTGATAAATAAGATTTCAGCACCTGCATACCATAAAAGATCGAGTTTGTGCGCCTCGATAATGGGACGCCAGTGCTCCTGCCAATTACGCTGCGCGGATACAGGGGTGTAAAAATCGGGACGGTTTTCGTCCTTGAATTTGATAGAAAGTCTGTAAGCCATGCTGCACTCACTCTACACTGGCATCGGGCGGATACCCTTATTGTACAGAGAATCTGAGCATTTCCGGCATTCAGCCACGTGTGTGCATCTAAGGCCCGGGCGTCGTTTCAGGTACGGCGGCTGGCGCAAGCGTCTTCATCCGGCGGAGCTGCGGCGACAGCCAGGCGACAATGCCTGTGACGACGATCGTGCCCACGCCGCCGAAGACCGCCGCGCCGACCGCGCCCAGCAGACGGGCTGCGACTCCGGACTCGAATCCGCCCAGCTCATTGGACGCGCCGATAAAGATGCTGTTGACCGCGCCCACGCGTCCGCGCATCGCATCTGGCGTGTGCATCAGGATGAGCGTGTGCCGCACGACCACGCTGACATTGTCGAGCGCGCCCAGCAGCGCCAGCATCGCGACCGAAAACCAGAACGACGTCGACAGGCCAAAGGCGATCGTCGCTGCGCCAAAGCCCACCACCGCCAGCAGCATCGTCCAGCCCGCGTAGCGGAACGGCGGACGGCGCGTGAGATAGATCGCCATGGCCACTGCACCAATCGACGACGCGGCGCGCATGATGCCCAGCCCCAGCGCATCGGTGTACAGGATATCGGCCGCAAAGATGGGCAGCAGGAAGGTGACGCCGCCCAGCAGCACCGCCACCATGTCCAGCGAAATGGCCGCCAGGATGGTCGGCGTGGCGCGCAGGAAGCGCCAGCCCTCGCGCACTGCCTGGAGCGGTGACTCGGTCGTCGCTGTGTAGGCACGCGGTGTCCCGCGCATGAGCAGGATCGCGGCGATCAGCACGCCACCCGCCGCCGCGTTGAGCAGATACACAAACGTGGCCGAGCCGGCCAGCCCGATGATCATGCCTCCCACGGCGGGGCCAATGATCGCCGATAGCTGCCACACGCTCGAACTCCACGCCGCGGCACTGAAGAAATAGGCTTCGGGAATGATGAGCGGCGTCAGCGCGCCCTCGGCAGGATTGTTGAAGGCGCGCGCGGTGCCGATCAGCGCCAGCACGCCATAAATCAGCACGAGTGGCCCCTGAGCCAGCGACAAAACAGCCAGCGCGAGCGAGCAGGCGATGAGGACCATCTGCGAGATCAGCACGATGCGTTTGCGGTCGTAACGGTCAGCGATATAGCCGCCGTACAGGCCGAAGGTGAGCACCGGCAGAATCTGCACCAGGCCGATCAGCCCGAGCGCCAGGGCGTCACCCGTGCGCGCATATAATTCCCAGCCGATGCCTACACTGACGGTCATCTCGCCAATCTGCGCGATAAAGCGGCCGATAATCAGCAGGCGAAAGTCACGAAAGCGAAGCGCGGCGTAGGGGTCGCGCTCTGGCAGTGGCGCAGGGGTGGATGACATGTGGTCTGATGCTCACGGTGACAGGCGCTGAACAAGTGGCGCGATTGTACACGATACGGCGGTAAGTCCATGCAGCACCAAAATTGCCCGCCGTGCCACAGGCTGCGCGCTGTTTGCCTACCTGCCCAGCGTGTCCGGCTCCACCGCCCACTGATACTGCGGCGGCAGCAGTGTGCCCGCCTGCCCGAGCAGCGCGCGGGCGGCCATGTGCGGCCAGTATGGATCGCGCAGCATTGCCCGCCCCAGCAGCACCAGGTCGGCCTGGCCGTCGCGCACGATGGCGTCGGCCTGGGCTGGCTCGCTGATCATGCCCACGGCGGCGGTGGGGACGCCTGTTTCGCGGCGTATAGCCTCGGCAAACGGCACCTGATAGCCGGGCCCGACCGGGATTTTCACCCGCGCCGTGCCGCCTGAACTGCAATCGATCAGGTCGGCGCCCGCCTGGCCCAGCAGGCGCGACAGCGCGATCGAGTCGTCCAGCGTCCAGCCCTCGGGCAGCCAGTCGGTGCAGCTCAGCCGCACCGAGATCGGCAGGTCGTCCGGCCACACGGCGCGCACGGCCTTGAGCACGGACAGCGTCAGGCGCGTGCGGTTCTCGAAGCTGCCGCCATACGCATCCGTCCGCTGGTTGGAGATAGGGGAGTGAAAGCTGTGCAGCAGGTAGCCGTGCGCCGCGTGGATTTCCAGCCAGCGGAAGCCAGCCTTGAGCGCCCGCCGCGCCGCGTTCATGAAGCCGCTCACGATCATGTCAAAGTCGGCCTCGGTCATGGTGGTCGGCGTTCGATAGCCCTCGCCAAACGGGATGGCGCTCGGCCCGATCGGCTGCCAGCCGCCGTCGGCATCGCTGAGGGGATGCCCGCCTGTCCACGGCGACGATGTCCCGGCCTTGCGCCCCGCATGGGCGATCTGAATGCCCGGCACAGCGCCCTGCGAGCTGATGAACTCCGTCACCCGCTTCAGCGGCGCGATATGGTCATCGCTCCACAGGCCGACGCACCCCGGCGTGATGCGCCCGCGCGCTTCGACGCCGGTCGCCTCCATGATAATTAGCCCCGCGCCGCCGGTCGCGCGTGCGCCCAGATGCGCCAGGTGCCAGTCATTGGCCAGGCCATCGACCGCGCTGTACTGGCACATCGGCGACAGGCCGATGCGGTTGCGCAGGGTGACGCCGCGCAGGGAAAATGGGTCAAATAAATGGGTCATGGTGTGGGGTTATCCCTTCAACGCCGGGACGACTTTTTCGCCCAGCAAACGAATGCCGTGGTCGGACGGCAGGCCGTGCGGCGTGCCAAATTCCACGCGTGACGCGCCCGCCGCGAACAGCGCCTCGGCCTGGCGGATCAGGTCGTCTGGCGAGCCAGCGAAAGCGAATTTCTCCAGCAGGTCATCGCTGATGAGCGCGGCGGCGGCGTCCCAGTTTTCCGCCTCGACCTCGCGCTGGAGCCGCGCCACCAGCTCCGGCTCGACCTGCACGGTCGGGTCGAGCGGGGCGACCACCGGCAGATACAGCGCGACCGAACGCTTGGCGGCGGCGCGGGCGCGGTCACGATCTTCGTCCACGATGCACACGGCCCCGGCCACCACGCCAACCGTCCCGACCGGGCGGCCTGCTTTGGCCTCGCCCGCCGCGATATAGCCCTGAATCACCGGCACGACATCCGGGTTGGCCGAGCCGCCAATCTTGACCTCATCGGCGATTTCCCCAGCCACGGCGCATAAGGCACGCCCCCACGAGCCGATCAGCAGCGGGATGCGCGTTTTCGGCAGCGGATAGGGCGCCCGCACATGCGGCGCAATCTGATACACCTCGCCCTGATAGCCACCCGTCCGGCCTGCCAGCAGATAGTCGATCACCGCGGCGGCCTCGCGGATGGCCTGAATCGGCCTGGCCGATTCGTGAATGCCGTGGTCGCCCAGCCACGCGCCGCGTGCCAGCCCGATATACACGCCGCCCGCCGCCAGCTCGCTCAGCAGGGCGGCCTGCGCCGCGATGTCAATCGGGTGCATGCGCGATGGCGGAATCGCGGCCACGCCCAGCTGCGCCCGTTTCAGGTGCGGGGCCATCAGCAGCAGCGCGGCAAAGCCGGGATGATAGGGCGCGTCGCAGTACACGGTGACCTTGTCGAACGCGTACTGGTCGATCACCTGCGCCAGCCGAATGTACTCGGCGGCTGATTTATCCGTCTGGAGGGCGATGCTGATCTGTCGTGTGCTCATGTCAGGTCGTCGCTATTCAGGGTGCGTTTGCCGATACGTTCGATGCGCATGATCAGGCGTTCGTCGGGGTCGGGGCAGGCCACCAGCGAGTCGCTTTCCAGCCAGTCGTTGGCGGCTAGCTGGCGCTGTTTGGCGGCCAGCAGCGGCAGCACCGCGCTGAGCGCATACATGCAGAAGTGTTTGCCGGGCGGGATGCGCACGCGGCTGCTCTCGGTCAGTTCGAAATAATCACCAACGCTTAGCCCGCACACAGATCGCCCTTCGATGCGCTCGACGGTGACGCGCAGGTCATATAGTTCAAATGGACGGGTCATTTTTTGGTTTCTCTATGCTGTACCTGTCATGTCCGATGCTGATCACTGGCGGGCGCGTCGCGCCCATAGGCCTTGCCGTTTCCTCGTAGGGGCTTGGCATGCCAAGCCCCATAGGTACCAAGTTAAGGAATTTTCGCTGAGGATTCAGTTGGATTTTGGTCCTCCAGGGCGGACACATAGGTCCGCCCCTACTCGGAGTCGCTCGGATTTGAAGGAAAAAACTCGCGATTGCAACTGTTTGTCCGCGAGGAATGTAGGGGCGGACCTGCGTGTCCGCCCGGCAAATAGGAGAAGAATCGTCTTAACTTGGTGCCAATGGGGCTTGGCATGTGTCACACGACATAGGGTTATGCACCAATAAAAACGACACGGATGTTATACCCCATCGAAAGAAACAATTGCTGTACGTACATCTGATCCATTTCCAACAAGCGGAGCCGGATGAAGAAGTCAGCGATACCAACGTTAGCCCCAGTGAACCTGCTTGGGTAAAAGGGTGTAACTACATAGCGCAAATTAGGGTATATCCCAACATCGTGTGACACATGCCAAGCCCCTACCAAGTCGCTGAATGCTTTCCATGCAGACAATGAAATCTGGCCACCAGACCGCTTCTGCCTTTTCAACCAGCCTCACCCCGGAAGCTGGCGGCTGAGCGCAGCGAAGCGGGGTGAGGCGAAACGATCATGCACCCCGGAAATGCGGGATGACCTCGCGGCCCAGGATGGCAATCGCCTCCAGCGGGTCGGGGCCCAGCGGCGGACCAAAGCTTAAATGGCGGACGCCCTGCGCGACCAATGGCTCCAGCCGGGCGATCAGGTCGCGGCCAGTGCCGACCACGCCGATGCGCAGCATCTCCGGCGTGACCATCGCGGCGGCGCGTTCGGCGTCATGCTCGACCATGATGGCCTGCTCGATCGGGCGGAAGTCCTCCTGCGTCAGCCCCAGCCGGTCCCAGATCAGCGGGCTCATGGCGTGGCCGTAATAGGCGATCTTGTGGCGCAGCACATGCTCGGCCGCGGCGCGGTCATCAGACAGCGACACCCAGATGCACGCGGCCAGGTCGAGTGACTCGGCGGAGCGCCCGGCCTGACGCAGGCCGTCCTGCACATACGGCAGCACCGTCTCGTAATGCTCCGGCGGCAGCAGCAGCGGCAGGCCGCCATCGGCCAATGCGCCGGTCGCGGTCAGCATTTTGGGCGAGAGCGCGCCGATATAAATTGGCACCTGGCGCAGCGGCGTAAAGCGCAGATAGGCCTCGTCGGTCCACTGGAGGAAGGCCCCGTCTGAGGCCGCCTTTTCGCCCGCGAATAACCGGCGCAGCGCGCTGATCGTCTCGGTGACGGCGGTCAGCGGGCGGGTCTGTTCGATGCCCACCCATTTGAGGAATTCCGCCGCGCCGGACGACAGACCCAGGTTGAAGCGGCCGCCGGAGACCTCGTCCAGCGTGGCCGCCATCATCGCCATTTCGGCCGGATGCAGCGTATACGGGTTGACGATGCACGTGCCGATTTCGATGCGCGTCGTCGCCAGCGCCACCGCCGTCAGGATGACCGGCGCGCTGCGCAAAAACAGGTCATCGCTGACCCAGAACTGATCGATTCCGGCGGCCTCGGCAGCCTGCGCCAGCCGCACATAGTCGGCGGCGGGCAGGTCATTGTTGAAGCGCAGGCTGAATTTCACTGCGCCGCCCCGATGACGGCATCCATCTCGATCTCGACCAGGTGCTGCGGGTCAATCAGCTTGCTGACCTCGACCATCGTCGTGACCGGGCGGATGGCCCCGAAGAACTCGCCGTGCTTGCGGCCGACGGCCTCCCACTGGCTGATATCGGTCACGAACATGCGCACGCGCACCACATCGGCCAGCGTCGCGCCGCAGTCATGCAGCGCCTTCTCGATCTTGCGGATGATGTACTCGGTCTGTGCAGCGGCATCACCCACGCCGATGACATTGCCCTCGGCATCGCTGGCCGTCGTGCCGGAGACGAACACCAGGTCGCCAACGCGCACCGCCCGCGAATAGCCGACGATGGTTTCCCACGGGGTGCCGGTTGAAATATTGAGGCGCTGTTTCATCATGCCTACTCGATCACAATCAGCGACTGCCAGCCGTTGGTCAGCTTTTCGCCGCCGCCCGGGCGCACCACGACCACATCTTCCACGCGCGACGAGAAGCCGCCATAGCGCGTGATGCTCGGCTCGATGGTGAACAGCATGCCTTCCTTGAGCACGGTCGTGTCGGTGCGCGTGAGGAAGGGCGGCTCGTGCACGTCCACGCCGATGCCGTGGCCGAGGCGATGGCGGAATTCCGGGCCGAAACCGGCGTCCTCGACGACCTGGCGCGCGGCAGCATCGACTTCCTCGGCGGTCGCGCCCACTTTCAGCGCGGCCACGCCGGCGGCCTGCGAGGCCATGACGGTGTTATACACGCGTTGGAATGTTTCATCGGGCGCGCCAAACGCCACCGTGCGCCCGTAGTCGTAGCAGTAGCCGTGCAGCACCGCGCCAAAGTCAAACAGCAGCGAGACGGGCGGATTGAGCGGGCGATGCCACTTTTTGTCGCGGTCACCGAAGATCAGCGCGTAATCCGGGCCGGAGTTGTACATCGAGGTGGTGAACGACGGCCCCAGCGAGCCATGCTTGCGCATCTGGAAATCGACTTCGCTGATGATGTCCAGCTCGGTCATGCCCAGCTTGAGCTGCTTGAGCACATCGGCAAAGGCGGCCTCGGTGACAGCCCCGGCCTCGCGCATCAGGGCGATTTCTTCTTCAGACTTGACCACACGCAGCTGGCGCAGCATGTCGGTCGCCGACACGAACACCGCATCGGGCAGCAGCTTTTGCAGGTTGATGGCCGTCTCGCCCTCGCTCCAGTTGCTGATGGCGACTTTCGGGCGGGCGGGCAGGTTGAAGCTTTTCAGGATGTCGCCCACCAGCGCGGCCGGGTCGTCCCAGTCGCCCAGCACGCGAATCTGCACGCCGCTCAGACGCTCCAGCCCGCCAAACTCGGCGGTCATGCGCGGCAGCGTCAGGATGGGCTCGTGGTTCTGCGAAATCCAGGCGCCTTCCAGCCACGCGCCGGGGTGCAGTGTCGCGCCAAAATTCTTGACATCGCGCGGGACGCCGGTCAGATATTGCAGGTCGGACGAGATTGGAAAGAAAGCGACATCTGCGTCGAGCAGGCTGCGAAACTGCTGGATGCGCTGGCTGTAATCCATTTTAAAAACCCTCAACCCATATTCAGGAGAACAGAATAAGCCTGTGGACTATAACGCACGGCGGAAAAAAGGCCTACAGGTCCACAAATTGGTTTTGGCAACTTCGTAATCTTTCGTTACACTCCCATAGCTTTATCTTTTCGTTAAATTTAGTGGGCACTACATCAACGCGGGGTGAAACAATGAAACGTTTTCTACTGTTGTGTTTCGCTGCACTTCTGATGATCGCTGGCGTGGTTTCGGCGCAAGACGAAACTGTGCTGGTCGTCGGTCATGCGGAAAGCACCGACTCGCTCGATCCGGCGCGTGGCTATACGCAGACGACCGGCATCATCAATAAAGTCACGTATGAGACGCTGGTGACCTTCCCCAGCGACAGTGCCAGCGAAATCGTGCCGCTGCTGGCCACCGACTGGACCATCTCTGAAGATGGCCTCACCTATACCTTCAACCTGCGCGCCGGCGTCACCTTCGCCAACGGCGATCCGCTGACGGCTGATGACGTGGTGTTCAGCGTCAACCGCCTGGCCAATGTGGTGGGCAACCCGTCGTTCCTCGCCGCCAACATCGCCAGCGTCACCGCTGATGATGAAGACACGGTCACCTTTGTGCTGAATGCCGTCGATCCGGCCTTCCTGTCCAACCTGTCCAACAGCGCCTTCGGCATCACCAACGACGCCCAGGTGATTGACGCGGGTGGCTCGGCTGCTGAAGATGCCGCCACGGCTGACGCTGCCGAAACTTTCCTGAACGGCACCTCGGCCGGCACCGGCCCGTACATCCTGGAAGCCTGGGAATCGGACGTGCAGACCGTGCTCGTGCGCAACCCGACGTACTGGGGAACCGCGCCGTTCTTCGACCGTATCATCATCGTCAACATTCCTGAGGCGGCCACCCAGGCTGTCGCGCTGGAATCCGGCGAAATTGATATCGCGCTTGACCTGACCTCGGACCAGATGCCCGGCTTTGAAGGCAACGCCGATATCGCCGTGGCCAGCGTGCCCGGCAACATCGTGCACTTCCTGCTGATGAACAACAATCCGGATATCGGTGGCCCGATGTCCAACCCGCTGGTGCAGCGTGCTGTGCGTCTGGCGCTGGACTATGAAGGATTCGCGACCCTGTGGGGCGGCATCAACCCCGGCACCATCATGGCCGTCGGCCAGCAGTACGCGTTCACGCCAGAGCAGGGCATCGCCCGCGACCTGGATGCCGCCCGTGCACTGCTGACGGAAGCTGGCTATCCGGAAGGCTTCGACATCACCCTTCAGTACCCGACCTTCACCTTCCAGGGCGTCAACATGGACACCAACGCCCAGAAGATTCAGTCGGACCTGGCCGAAGTGGGCATCAACGTCACGCTGGAACCGGGTGAACTGAGCGTCTCGCTGGAGCAGTACCGCACTGGCCAGCAGGGCTTCGGCTACTGGTTCTGGGGCCCGGACGTGCTCGACTCGATCGACGTGCTGTCGTTCCTGCCCGGTGGCAAGGTTGGCGCTGAACGTGCCAACTGGACCGATGAAAACTCGGAAGCCGTCATCCAGGAACTGCGCGAAGCGGCCCGCGTCGCCACCGACCCGGCCGAGCGTGAACAGCTGTTCACCGACATTCAGACCTACCTGCAGGAAAATGGCCCCTGGGCTCCGTTCCTGCAGCCGAACGTCCAGACTGCCTTCCGTGCTGATCTTCAGGGCTATGTCTGGCATCCGCAGTGGCTGATTGACCTCGCGATCCTCAGCCGATAATCACACTATCAAGCCCATCTGCTGCGCCGGAGTACCCCTCCGGCGCAGCTATCAGGGGCAAGTTCACACACTATGCCGATTTATCTGTTCATCTTCCGCCGCATCCTGTTCACCATCCCGCTGCTGCTCGGCATCACGGTGGTCGCGTTTATACTCGCGAACGCTGTGCCTGCTGATCCGATCAACGCCAATCTGCCCTCTAATCAGCTCAATAATCCTGAACTGGTGGAGGCTTTCCGGCGCGAATGGGGCCTGGACAAGCCGCCCGTCGAGCAGTATCTGACGTATCTGGGCAATCTGCTGCAGGGTAACCTGGGCCGGTCGATCCGGTCGCGCCAGCCGATTGCGGAGGATATTGGCCGTTTCCTGCCTGCGACGATCGAGCTGTCCACCGTGGCGACGATTCTGGGCGTCACTTTTGGCGTGAGCTTCGGCGTGATTTCGGCTGTGTGGAAAAACACACCGGTCGATTTCCTCGTGCGCACGTTAGGGCTGATCGGCATCAGCGTGCCGCTGTTTGTGCTGGCGCTGGTGGGGCTGACGGTGTTTCACGCGGAGCTGGGCTGGGTGGCAGGGCCGGGGCGATTGAGCGTCAGGCTCAGTCCGCCGCCCAATGTGACTGGTATGTACCTGATCGACAGCCTGCTGGCTGGCCAGTGGAATGTGTTTCAGGATGCGCTCTCGCGCCTGATTCTGCCCAGCATGGTGCTGGCGCTGTACATCACCGGCATGATCAGCCGCATCACGCGTTCGTCGATGCTGGATGTGCTGCGCGCAGACTACATCCGCACGGCGCGCTCGAAAGGCCTGCGCGAACGCTTCGTCGTGCTGCGCCACGGCCTGTCGAATGCCATGATCCCGATCGTGACGGCGATTGGCCTGTCGTATGGCGTGCTGCTGGCAGGCGCCGTGCTGACCGAATCGATCTTCGCCTGGCCGGGCATTGGCCGCTACATGTTCAGCGCGTCCACCGGGCAGGACTTTCCTGCCATCATGGGCGTGAGCATTCTGATTGCCTTTATCTACGTCGTCGTCAATCTGGTTGTCGATGTCCTCTATTATTTCCTTGACCCCCGCGTCCGCGCGGCGTAAGCGCGCACGCCGGATCGTCAGCATCTTCCTCAAAAATCCGCTGCTGCTGGTCGGCAGTCTGGTGCTGCTTGTCTGGCTGCTGGTGTTGTTCTTGGCGCCCAACCTGGCCACGCACGACATCCTGCAGCAGAATGTCAGTGTGCGCCTGCAGCCGCCCAGCGGCGAGCATCTGTGGGGCACCGACGAGCTGGGACGCGACATTTACAGCCGTGTGCTGTATGGCGCGCGCATCACCCTGCCCGCGGGCATCATCGTCATCGTGATCGGCAGCATCATCGGCACGGTCATCGGGGCAGTCGCCGGTTTCTACGGCGGCCTGCTGGACGAACTGCTGATGCGCCTGACGGAACTGTTTATGGCCTTTCCCACGATCATCCTGGCGATGGCCATCACCGCTGCCCTGGGGCCAGACATCCGCAACGCGATCATCGCGCTGGTGGTGGTGTGGTGGCCCAGCTATGCGCGCCTGGTGCGCGGGCTGGTGCTGAAGGTCAAACGCGCCGAATATGTGGAAGCGGCGCAGTGCCTGGGCGCCCGCCGCAGTTATATCCTGTGGCGCACGGTGCTGCCCAACTGCCTCGGCCCCACCATCGTGCTGACCACGCTCGATATCGGCAGCGCCATCCTCACTTTCGCCGGTCTCAGCTTCCTCGGCCTCGGCCCGGAGCCGACCTCGCCGGAATGGGGGCGCATGGTCGCCGTCGGCATCGACTATTTCGACCAGTGGTGGACGTGGCTGTTTGCGGGCGCGGCGACCGCCAGCGTGGTGCTGGCCTTCAATTTCATCGGCGACAGCCTGCGCGACCTGTTCAACCCCGAACTGCGCTAAGCCCTCTTTACCCCGAATACAAACCATGTCGGTTTTGCAGGGGTTTGGCATGTGTCACATGACATAGGTAACAAGTTAGGGAATTCTCGCTGAGGATTCAGTCGGATTTTGGTCCTCCAGGGCGGACCTGCGTGTCCGCCCGGCAAATAGGAGAAGAATCGTCTTAACTTGGTGCCCATGGGCAAGGCGTGCCTTTTGCCCCTACCTGTGTCCGCTCCACCTTCTGAATCCAGACCCAGCGATTTCCAATTCCACTGCGACCCCAAAACAACCCCAGCATAGATTTCAATGGCTTGACGAAAAAGAACAAGCGTTCTATCCTGTAAGCAGCCTGGCGCACATGAGGGGATCATGGCATGAGCGAAGTTCGTGTTCTGGTAGGGACCCGCAAAGGTGCGTTCATCCTGCGTTCGGATGAACAGCGCAAAGACTGGACAGTTGACGGCCCGCACTTTCCCGGCTGGGAAATCTATCACATCACCGGCACACCGGCCGACCCAAATCGTCTGTACGTGTCGCAGTCTGGCGGCTGGTTTGGCCAGGTGATTCAGCGGTCGGACGATGCTGGCAAGACCTGGGAAGCCGTCAGCAACGACTTCAGCTATGACGGCGTGCCGGGCACCCATCAGTGGTACGACGGCACCCAGCATCCGTGGGAATTCAAGCGCGTGTGGCATCTGGAGCCGTCGCCTGCCGACCCGGACTCGGTGTATGCGGGCGTGGAAGACGCGGCGCTGTTTCATTCTGCCGACGGCGGCCGGTCATGGCGCGAGCTGTCTGGCCTGCGCGATGTCCAGGGGGACCAGTGGCAGCCGGGCGCGGGCGGCATGTGCCTGCACACCATCGTCATCAGCCCCGACGACCCGAAGCGCATCTTCGTCGCCATTTCCGCGGCGGGCGCGTTCCGCACGGATGACGGCGGTGCCACCTGGATGCCCATCAACAAGGGTCTCAGGTCGAACATGGAGCTGCCTGACGCCGATGCGGATGTGGGCCACTGCGTGCACAGCATCGCGCTGCACCCGTCGCGCCCGGGCACGCTGTATATGCAGAAACACTGGGACGTGATGCGCACCGATAATGCCGGCGACCTGTGGCACGAGGTGAGCGGCAATCTGCCCAGCGACTTCGGCTTCCCGATTGCCGTGCATGCCCACGAACCAGAGACAATTTATGTGGTGCCGATCACCAGCGATTCGCATCATTTTCCGCCTGAGGGCAAGCTGCGCGTGTACCGCAGCCGTTCAGGCGGGAACTCGTGGGAGGCGCTGACCAACGGCCTGCCGCAGGACAACTGCTACGTGAATGTGCTGCGCAACGCGTTTGCCGTGGACACGCTGCCGTCGTGCGGGGTGTATTTCGGCACGACTGGCGGGCAGGTGTATGCCTCGGCGGATTCGGGTGATAGCTGGGCGCCAATCGTGCGCGATCTGCCGCCTGTGCTGTCGGTCGAGGTGCAGGTGCTGCCGTGATCGTAGTCACACTGCCTATGCATCTGCGCGATCTGGCGCGGGTGACCGGCCCGGTCACGCTCGATGTGCCGGAGCCCGTCACCCGCCAGGCGATCCTCGACGCGCTGGAGGCCGCTTATCCGATGCTGCGCGGCACCATCCGCGATGCGTCGACCCGTGAACGGCGCGCCTTCATTCGCTTCTTTGCCTGCGGCGAGGACCTGTCACACGAGCCGGCCGATTCCGCGCTGCCCGTTGAAGTCACTGCGGGTAAAGAGCCGTTTCGCATCATCGGGGCGATGGCTGGCGGCTGATTGGCTGTCGCCCGTCAGTCGGACGCCGGCGTGATCGTCACCGCGTCGGCGCCCAGGCTGCCCCTGGTGCAGACCAGCGCGATGCCGCCGTCTGTCAGCGGGCGGTTGGTGTCGTGCAGGTCAAACAGGGGCACGTCATCGGCCCATGCGCGCAGGTGATTCCCCTGCACATGCAGGCGCAGATTCACCGTGCGCTCGTATTCCCACGCGAACGGCGCTTCAGCCAGGATAGTCCGCCCGTCGAGCGCCTTGACCAGCCGGATGTGCTGATCATCGCACAGCAGCAGCGCATAATAGCGGCGCATGCCCTGCACGCGCGCGGCGATGCCCGCCTCCGCCCCGATATACGCCGTAATCTCCGTCGATACCTGATAATCGTCCCACTCGCGCCCGCCGATCATGGCCAGGCCGGTGCCGGCATTCTGGCATGCCCGAAACGACTCCGGGAACCAGTGGTCGAGATGATCCATGCCATTCACCCAGGCGCGCCCCCAGATTGCCCCGCCGCCGTCCGGGCGCCGAAACACGGTGTTTGGCACGCCGCCCCAGGTCAGGTAATCGAGATACAGCGTTCCGTCGGCGCGGGTGGCCGGCGTGCCCAGCTCCAGCCCGATGGCTGCAATTGGCGCTCCGCCCATGTCCGGCACGGTCCAGGCCAGGCTCGTGCTCTCGCCGGCGGCCAGCAGGTGCGACGGGCCATAAACGCGCTCCAGCGATTCGTCGGCGCGGTAGACCTGTACGAAAAGGCGGGCGCTGACGGGCGCGCTGCACGCGTCATCGGCGCTGATGCCCAGCGTCACCGTCTGCCCGGGATACAGCGTGGGCGAGGCGTGCAGCTGATACCAGTGGATATGAATGGCTTCCGGCGGGATAAACGTCGGCGTGCTGATGCGGACGGCAGTGTGCGGGGTGAGCGCGTGGCAGCGGATCGCCAGGCTGCGCGAGCCGGTCGCGCTGTGGCCGGGCACATTGTCCAGCGTGGCAGACGCGCCGCCTGCGATGGGCTGTTCGACCATGAAACCCTGCACCGACCCCGGCAGTTCGAAATGAAAGCGACTGCCCCCTTTGGGACGCAGGGCAGGCTCGCCCGCCAGCCTGCGCGCCGTATTGACCAGATGCAGCGTCTCGGTGACGGCATCGGTGATGGCGCGTCCGCCGTCGGCGGTGGGCAGATACAGCCGATCCGCGACCGGCCCGCGCCAGTCCGGGCCGGATTCCAGCGCGGCCAGCCCGCCGCGGATGCCGAGCAGACAGCCCAGGTTGCCCGCGTTGCAGTCGGTATCGTTGCCCGATGTGTTGACGATCATCATCGCCCGCTGGAAATCGTCCGCGCCGTACAGCAGCCCCAGCACGATCAGCGCGTGGTTGGGCACGATGTGGCAGTTGCCGCGCCATTTGTCGTAGCCATAATGCGCCGCGACTTTCGCCCGCGCCTCGCGCCAGTCGGCATGGGCCGCGTGCCAGTCGCGCACATCGCCCACCATCCGGCGAATCACGCTGTCGGCGGGGATGAGCGCCAGCGCGGTATCGAGCAGGGTGTCAACGCGCGCCTCGCTGTAGGCCAGCGACTCCATCGCCGCCAGCACCTGCGCGCCATAGACCGCCTCGCCATCATGGCTGACGGATGCCGCCCGCCGCGCCAGGTCGGCGGCGCGTTCCGGGTCGCCGGGCACGACCATCGCCCAGCCGTCGATGAAAATCTGCGCGCCGATCTGCTCGGCAACCGTCCTGCCATTCAGCGCGATCGAGCCGCTGTGCGGGGCGCTGACGCCCTGCTTCAGGCGCAAATAGACCGTGTGCTCGGTCGAATTGCCCATGCCGCCCCACCACAGGATCGTTTTGTTTTCGATGATGTAATTCAGCCACGTCTGGCCGATTTGCGCGGGGGTGATGGCCGGGTCGAAGCCGTAATCAGCCAGCGCGCGCACGAACGTGAAGGTGCCCGACAGGTCGTCGTCGGTGACGATCAGCGGCATGCCGCGCTTCTCGTGCACGTAATACTGAATCTCGCCCAGCTCTGCCAGGATGCGCTCGTGCGGCCAGTTCTCAAACGGCCGCCCCAGGTACACGCCGATCATCTTGCCCAGCACGCCGGCGTAGGTGCGTTCGAGGTAGTCTGCGGGAAAAATCGTCATGATGCGTGCTCACCTGAGTCGGGCTGGTCAGGCCTATGAGCATAGCGCAACCGACCGCGAAAATCGTGCCCGGTCGCCCGAAATGCCGCCCGGTTTTGTGCCCCTGCATTCCGCCACGCCGTAAAAAAGCCATAAAGACTTTATGCCCTGCACGCGGACGATGCGCGCTGTTGGCCGCCATCGGTGTGTGAAAAGTATGAAACCGTACTATAGTGCAGAGGAAGTTCTTACATGATCTATTAACGAAAGACAGACTGTAATGGCAAGAAAAGCGCTGTTCGTACCTGGTCTGTTCGTGATTTCCCTGCTTTTAGGGCAGTGGGGGCTGACGCGCAGCGTCGTCGCGCAGGGCGAGACGCTGGCTCCTGTGCAGTGTCCCACGGCAACCCCCACGCCTACCCCGACGTTTACCGTGACGCCAATCCCCAGCCTGACGCCCACCCCAACCGGCGTGGCGACCCTCATCGGCGATGTCGTGTGGGAGGACTGGAACCAGAATGGCCGCCAGGACAGCGGTGAGCCGGGAAGCGCCGGCATCATCGTGCAGCTTTGGGACAGCGGCACCACGCTGCTGGCACACACGCAGACGGATGCAAGTGGCCGCTATGCCCTGACTGCCTATGCCCCCGGACAGTTTCGCGTGCGCGTGCTGCTGCCGGGCGGGGGCGATGTGTTTGCGCCGCAGGATGTGGTCGACGAGGATGCCGCGACCGATGACGAGGCGCTCGACAGCGATATCATCGCGACCGGCAGTGAGCAGGGCTTCAGCGATATCATCCTGCTGACCGGCGACAGCCTGATCGATGTCCGGCAGACGGCTGACCTGGACGCGGGCATCATTCGCTGCGGCGTGCGGGTTAGCTCCGGCGAGGGCACGCCAGCGACGGGTAATCCGGCCTCCGCCACAGCTCCCGCCCCAACAGACGTGCCTGTCGCCTCGCTGACGGTGACCGGCACCGCGCTTCCGTCGCTGACCGCAACCTTCACGCAGACGCCACTTGTGGCCACATCCACCGACATGCCCGCGGATGTCCCGACAGCGACGCCGACCGATGTGCCCAGCAATACGCCCAGCGCCACGCCCTCTCCCAGTCCGACTGGTACGCAGACCCCCAGCCCCACTGCTGGCCCCGGCCTGACGCTTATCCCGGTCACGCTGGTACAGCTTGGCACGCTTTCATTCGACTTTCCGACGCCGACGCGCACGCCGACACCGATCAACATGGGCAATTTCGTGTGGGACGATCTCGATCAGGACGGCCGTCAGGACGCCGGCGAGCCCGGTCTGGCGGGCGTGACGGTGCAGTTGTGGAATTCGGCCAAGTCGCAGCTGCTGGGCAGCACGGTGACCAATGCCAGCGGCATTTACACGCTGATCGCGCCGCTGCCCGGAAACTATCGCGTGCGCATCGTGCTGCCCGACGCTGGCGACCAGTTCTCGCCGATGAATCAGGCCGGCGGCGATGACACCGATGACAGCGACTTTAACCCATCCGGCGGCGATATCGGCTTCACCGATGTCATCAGCATCGCCAGCAATGTGATTTCGATCACCAGCATCGACGGCGGCATCATCCTCTTCCGGACGCCAACGCCAACTCGCACGCCGACCCCCATCAACATGGGCAATTTCGTGTGGGACGACCTCGACCAGGACGGCCGTCAGGACGCGGGCGAGCCAGGCCTGGCAGGCGTGACGGTGCAATTGTGGAATTCGGCCAAGTCGCAGCTGCTGGGCAGCGCGGTGACCAATGCCAGCGGCATTTACACGCTGATCGCGCCGCTGCCCGGCAACTATCGCGTGCGCATCGTGCTGCCGGACGCTGGCGACCAGTTCTCGCCGATGAATCAGGCCGGCGGCGACGACACCGATGACAGCGACTTTAACCCGTCTGGCAGCGATATCGGCTTCACCGATGTCATCAGCATCGCCAGCAATGTGATTTCAATCACCAGCATCGACGGCGGCATCATCCGCTTCAGGACGCCAACGCCAACGCGTACGCCGACCCCGATCAATCTGGGCAATTTCGTGTGGGATGATCTCGACCAGGACGGACGCCAGGACGCGGGCGAGCCCGGCCTGGCGGGCGTGACGGTGCAGCTGTGGAATTCGGCCAAGACGCAGCTGCTGGGCAGCGCGGTGACCAATGCCAGCGGCATTTACACGCTGATCGCGCCGCTGCCGGGCAACTATCGCGTGCGCATCGTGCTGCCGGACGCTGGCGACCAGTTCTCGCCGATGAATCAGGCCGGCGGCGACGACACCGATGACAGCGACTTTAACCCGTCTGGCAGCGATATCGGCTTCACCGATGTCATCAGCATCGCCAGCAATGTGATTTCAATCACCAGCATCGACGGCGGCATCATCCGCTTCAGGACGCCGACGCCGACACGTACGCCGACACCGATCAATCTGGGCAATTTCGTGTGGGACGACCTGGATCAGGACGGACGTCACGACCTGGGCGAGCCTGGCCTGGCAGGAGTCACGGTGCAGTTGTGGAACTCGGCCATGACGCAGCTGCTGGCCGTCACGGTGACGAGCGACAGCGGCAATTATACGGTCGTGGCGCCGCTGCCCGGCAACTATCGCGTGCGCGTGGTGCTGCCTGATGCGGGAGACGAGTTCTCGCCCAAGGATGTTGGCGCCGACGACAGTGTCGACAGCGATATTAATCCCAGCGGCGCGGCGCTCGGCTTCACGGATGTCATCAGCATCGCCAGCAACGTGATCTCGATTACGAATATTGACGTGGGCATCATTACAGAATCACCGCTGCTGATCGCGCCTGCCATCCCGCTGACGCTGTCCGCGCCGGTCCTTCAGCCGCTGTCTGGCAACGTGTGCGCGGGCTTCCGGCTCTCGTCACCGCTGGACGGCCTGCCGAATGGCTTCGTCACCTTTTACTGGGATCCTGCGGCTGTGCCAATGAGCTATCAGGTGCAGGTGCTGGAAGGCGGCCGCGTGCTGGCGACCTTTGACGGCGGGACGGGCACCAATGCCAGCGGCGATGTCAGCAGTGGGGCGATTGGCGGGGCGTTCTCGTTCACGGTGCGCGTGGTCGGCTTCCTGAATGGCAGCCAGGTGTGCACCAGCGAGGCCAATCTGCTGCGCGAGTCCGGCGGCGGGCCTCCACCTGTCATTGTCCCGACGCCCACGCCGACGCGCTGCCCGGTGACCCGGCAGTGCTAGGGGCGGGTGGGTAAGTGAGGGGAATTCTCAGTGGGCGGCCCGCGAGCCGCCCACGTGCTTTACCCATAGAAAGTAAAAGAACGTTTAACCGCCAAGACGCCAAGAACGCCAGGACATCATGAACAACCGGCGACTGGGTAAACATTGATCCCTATCACAGCTAGATAGGTCGGACTATTCGCCACCAGACGGCTCCTATCCTTCTAATTTTGGCGTTCTTGGCGTCTTGGCGGTTCAAATCATCGTTAAAGTAAAGCGCATGGGGCGTTAGCCCTGCGGCTTCGCCCCCAGGGCGCTGTCCATGTAAATGAGTGAGGTCAGCTCGGTCTGGAAGCGGCAGGCATCCCCGCGGATGTAATTCCGGCCCACATGCAGCGGCACTTCCTCGCCGTCGCCCACGCGCGTATAGGCCGTGCGCTCCACTAGCATCAGCGGGGCGTTGCGCTTGACCTGCAACAGGCTGGCGATTTCCCCGGTCGCGGCAATCGACTCCAGATAGTCTTCGGCGCGATGCACGGTCAGGCCGTATTTCTCGGTCAGCAGCGCATACAGCGACAGATAATCTTTCTCATTGAGGAAACTGGGCACGAGCTGCATCGGCGTATACGACGAATTGAGCATGATGGGCGCGCCATGCACACAGCGCAGGCGCTGCAAAAAAATGACCGGATCGCCCGGTGCGATGCGCAGCTGGCGCGCCAGGTCTGCCGTGGCGGGCACGACTTCGCACAGGCGCACGATATTTTCCAGCAGCACGCCGCTTTTACGGAACTGTTCGGTGAAGCTGTATACGCTGTTCAGCGGCTGCACAAAGCGCACCGGGGCTACATAGGTGCCGCTGCCGTGGCGCCGGTCCAGCAGGCCGGCATACAGCAGGGCATCGAGCGCCTGGCGAATCGTGGTGCGGCTGACATTCAGCAGCGTCATCAGCGTGCGCTCTGAAGGCATCTTCATGCCCGGATACCACTGGCCGCCGCGAATCTTCTCGCGGATCAGCCGCTCCGTCTGCAAGTGCAGGGGAATATCGCTGTCGGGGTTGAGGGGGTGCAGGCCCCACTCGTCGGTGCTGCTCAGGCGGCTCATGTGCTTTGGCTTTAGGTAAGAGATAACATGGCGTTCCGGTGCATAGCATAACGATCATAAACGGCATCGTAAACCCCGCGCTGCGCCCCGCCGGGGACATAGGTGCGGGTGATATGGGTGGTGCGCCGGGCGGCATCTGCCGGGGAGGCATACCAGCCGCAGCCGACGCCCGCCAGCAGCGCGGCGCCCTTCGCGCCAAATTCGCTGCCCTGCGGCACCTGAATCTCCGCGCCCAGCACGTCAGCGATGATCTGGCACCAGACGGGGCTGTTGGCGCCGCCACCCACCAGCACGACCTGCGTCAATTCAGGCGCGCCCATGGCGGCATAACAATCGCGGATGGCCAGCGCGACGCCCTCCAGCACGGCCCGCAGCAGATGGGCGCGCGTGTGGGCTGGCGACAGCCCGGCGAATCCGGCGCGGGCGTGCGGCGCGACGACCGGCGCGATGATGCCCACGTCGCTCAGGTAGGGCAGATAGGTCAGGCCCAGGCTGCCGGGCGGAATTTCCGCCGCGATGCCCTCCAGCCACGCATAGATGCCCGCTCCACGCTGCGCCTGTTCCGCCGCAAAACATGTATCAATAATCCAGTCGAGATTGGTCGTGCCGGCGATATTGGCCATCATGCGCAGCCACGTCCCGCCAGCCTGCACAAATTGCAGGCCGACATCGGGCGGCGTCCATGAGGGCTCATCCATGACGATCCCGCTCAGGCAGGTCGTCCCCAGCACGATGCAGGCCGTGCCTGCCGCATACGCGCCCGCGCCCAGCGTGCTGGCCGGTACGTCGCCCGCGCCGACCACGACAGGCGTGCCCGCCAGCAGGCCAGTCTGCGCGGCGGCTTCCGGCGTGACTGCTGCCCCGGCAATCGCCTCCGAGGGCAGCACTGGCGGGAATTTCTCGCGTACAGAGGCCACATGCAGCAATTCAAAAGCGCGCGCGCTGTAGGTTCTGGCACGGATGTCGCCGGGCATCACGCTGGCCTCGGTCGTGTCGGTGGCCAGTGCGCCGGTCAGGCGAAAGCGCAGCCAGTCCTTGCAGCACAGGATGGTGCTCGTACGCGCCAGCACGTCCGGCTCATGCGTCATCAGCCAGCGCGTGACGGGCAGCGTGCAGCCGGACTGCATGACCGCGCCGGTCAGCTCGAAGATGCTGTGCATGAATCCGGGTGACTCGGCCTCGCGCTGATCGAGCATGGCCTGCGTGCGCCCGTCGTTCCACAGGATGGCGCGGCGCGTGGGCCGTCCGGATGCGTCGATCGGCCACACACCGACCATGTTGGCGGTGATGCCCACGCCCGCGATTTGTTCTCCGGTGATGCCTGCTTTGTCGCAGGCCGCCCGAATGGTCGCGCACACCTGCGCCCAGATGTCGTCCATATCGGCTTCCGACCAGCCGGGCTGCGGCGCACTCACCGCGCTCGGCTGCGACGCGGCGCTGACCTCATGGCCGTCCGCGTCAAACAGGGCCGCTTTAATCGCCGAGGTTCCGGCATCAATGCCGAGCAGATAGCGCATACTTTCAGCCTCCGCGCACGGCCGCGGTCGCGGCATCCACCAGCGCACGAGCAGTGCCGTAAAACAAATCGTTCACCTGTTCCGGCCCCCAGCCGAGGTTGTCGCAGGCGCGTTTCATCGCCCGAAGCTGCTCATAGCCCATAAACGTGCATTTCAGCGGGGAGGCCGGATTGCTCAGGCTCCACGGGAAGGGCTTGCGCGTGAGCGTGACGCGCTGGCCGTTGAGCATGAACAGCAGGCCGCGCACGGTCGCCACCGGGATATCAGACCCGTACATCACGCGGCCGGCGGGCATGTGCGCGCAGATCGCTTCCACCACTTCGGCGGACTGCACGACCGAAAAGTCGAAATACATATTCGGCAGGACGGCCACCCGGCCGAGAGCGCGCTCGATCAGCGAACGGCTGTAGGCCCGGCCGCCATGCGCCAGGATCACGCGGGCATTGGGATAGTGCGCCGCGATGTATTCGAGGTCGGCCAGATTATCGGGGTCGGGCAGGCGCGTGTTGCGCGGCACATGCAGCATGATGATCAGGCCGTGCGCGTGGGCCACTTCCAGGGCCGCGTCGGTGACGAAATCGCGTACGCGGATTTCCTCGATGCCCTTCCACGTGACATAGCTCAGGTACGGCTTGAAGCCGCTGAAGCCGCCCGCCTGAATCTGCGCCCACAGCGTCTCGGCGTCGTCTTGCAGGCCGGGCACCAGCAGGCCGTAGCGATGCTGCCCGTCGATATTGCCGCCCACGTAGGCGTTATTGGCCTCGCGGTCGATAATCGTCAGCGGCATGCCGAAGGCCAGGTAATCCACCTGCCGCCCCGGAAAGAGCAGGCTGTAGGCTTCTTCCAGCTCTGGCACGGACACGCTTTCCGCCTCAAACACCAGCCCGACGCGCTCTTCGGCAAACGGGCGCAGGCAGTGTTCCGGCAGCCAGGCGTGCGTGTGCACATCGAAGATGCGCCGTGGCAGCCAGTCGGCAAATTCCTCGTCGAAGATCGCGCGGTCTACGCTGGCATAATAGTCCAGCTCGTCGATCAGGCTCATGGCAGGCGCGCCACCTCGCGCAGGCCGACATCGGCGGTGCGCCCGTGCGCCGCATCCGAGCGATACCACGCGTCCAGCGTGGAGATGACGGCTTCGGCTTCATAGAGCGAGGCCGTGTTGTCGGTGTCCCAGCGGCGGATGCGGTCGAGCATGGCGTGAATCTCACCGGAATAATTTTCGTCCACCACCAGCGAATTGCCGACGGTGCTGGCCGCCGCGCTGTCCCACGAATGCCAGCCGGCCGCGTAGCCGTGATTCGGATTGCGCACATACAGCTTGTAGGCCGAAGGCTGGATGCCGACATGCAGCGTGCCGTCGGTGCCATAGACTTCGATGCGCCAGGCCTCCACCCACGGATGCGCTTCCCAGGCGGTCATGTCGAGCGTGGCCAGGAAGCGCGGATAGTTCAGGATGGCCGCGCCGGCATCCTCGTATTTCAGGCCGCCGATGGGCATGGTGACGGTCGCGCCCAGTCCAGACAGCGTGTCTTCCTTGAAGCCGTGCGCGATGATCGGTTCGCCCGCCGGCATGCGCAGCATCCGCCCGGTGACGGTGTCCGGCGTGCCCAGCAGGTATACCAGCAGATGCACGGCGTGGCAGGCATCGGTGTAGCACAGGCCGCCCATGTTATCGGGCACGCTCTGCCAGATTTCGCGAGAGCCGCCGCAGGGCGTGGCCGCATGCATGCGCACCAGCGAGACCGGCCCGAGGACGCCCTCGGCGAGGATGCGTTTGGCATGGGCGACGCCCGCGCCGTGGCGCAGCATGTAGCCCACCTGGAACGGGATGTCGTGCTTGCGCACCTCGTCCAGCATCTCGCGCATGGCGGCCAGGCTGCTCGCGCCCGGCTTTTCCAGCAGGATGGCCTGATTGCGCGCCGTGGCCATGCGCACATAGCGCGGGTTGGCCGTGTCCCAGCCTTCGATCAGCGCGAAATTCACGCCCGGCTCGTCCAGCAGCGTCTCCGGGTCGGCATACGCTTTCAGGCCATAGACGCGCTCCAGCTCGCTGGTTAAATGGCTGTCCGGGTCATAGCAGCCCACCAGCTCGACATCGGCCTCGGCCTTCAGCAGCTCGATGCGCGGGAAAATATGCGGATGCGTGCAGCCCACAAATGCGACGCGAATGGTCATGACGGGGTTCCTTTCACGAAAGAGAGAGCGTAAGAGTTAAAAGTTAAAAGGCGAAAAAAGGTAAAAGGCAAAAGTTAAAAGTTAAAAAGAACGGTTGACGGGATTCCTGGCGGGCGTGTCGCGCCCCTAAAAAAAAGCTACACAACATCGGATGTTCGACGCTACTCCGTAGTAGTAGTAGGGGCAAGGCATGCCTTGCCCCTACTACCCCATCGAGTCCCGTGTTTTGCAGGGACGGAATGAGGGGAGAGGTTGTTCTGTGAACCGGCCTGCCAGCATCATTTCGGAACAACCCTGTATATGTCTGCTGCGGGCGCGTCGCGACGCGCCCCTACACCCCCCCAACCGAATGAAGCAGAAACAAACTTGTGTGATAATCCGTGTACAGACAACCCATGATGACCTGCTGAATACGCCGTTGTAGGGGCTCGTCGCGACGAGCCCGTTGATGCCCGGTATCAGACAAGCATCTAAACAGAAACCCCCTTGAAATACTCATAGACTGGCCGCCAGCGCGCCCAGTTCGGTCGGGCGCTGCGTGACAGCTCGCTGTACAGGCCATACAGCACCTGGTAGGCCTCGTGATGCGCCGCGTTCGGTTCGTAGGTGGCGCTGGGGCGTACCATCCGCCCGACGGCCTGTTCTACCGAGGCAAAGCGGCCCGCGCCGACGCCCGCCAGCAGCGCGGCCCCGCGTGCGCCATACTCGCTGCCGGACGGAATCGTGATGCGCGCCCCGGTGGCATCGGCGAACATCTGCGCCCAGAAGGCAGAGCGCGCCCCGCCGCCGACCAGGATAATTTCCTCGACGGGCTGCTCCATGGCGCGGTAGCAGTCGGTCATCGCCAGCGCGACGCCCTCGTACACGGCGCGAATCAGGTCGGCGCGGGTGTGTTCCAGCGACAGGCCGAAGAACTGGCCGCGCGCGTTCGGGTCGACAAACGGCGAGTTGATGCCGGTCGTGTTCAGGTAGGGCAGGAAGACCAGCCCGCGTGCGCCCAGTGGCGAGGCAGACACGGTCGCCTCGATCAGGCTGTACACATTCTGGCCGGTTTCAGCCGCGATGCGCCGTTCTTCGCCGGCCAGCGTGCTCACCATCCAGTCGATCGAGAGCGTTCCGGAAGTATTGATCAGCGAGCGCGCCCAGCCGCCGTCAGGCATCCACGCCTGCACGCCGGTCTCGGTCGGCACCAGCGAGGGCGCCTCCAGAATCAGCGTATTCAGCAGGCTGGTGCCCAGCACGCTGCATGCCTGTCCCGGACGGCAGGCCCCGCCGCCCACCAGCGACGCCACCACATCGACCGCGCCCGCTACGACCGGCGTACCCGCGCGCAGGCCGGTCTGTCGGGAAGCCTCGGCGGTCACCGTGCCGGTGATGGCATGCGAGGGTGCAATCGGCGGCAGGCAGTCGGCCAGATGGGACAATCCGGCCTCGTCCAGCAGCGGCAGGCTGTAGGCGCGGGTATGGATGTCACCGGGAAAATAGGCGGCGTCGGCCTCGTCGGTGTGGATATCGCCGGTCAGGTTCCAGCGCAGCCAGTCTTTGTGAAAGAACAGCCAGCGCGTCCGGGCCAGTGTGTCCGGTTCGTGTTCGTGCAGCCAGTGCAGCAGCACCAGCGGATAACCGGGGAAAAGCGCGTTTCCGCCGATGGCGAAGCTGCGCGCATGGAAGCCATCCGCCTGCCACGTCTCCAGCGTTTTGACAGCGCGCCCGTCATTCCACAGGATAGCAGGGCGGACGGGCTGGCCGTCGGCATCGATGGCCCAGAAACCGCAGGCCGTGCCGCACAGGCCAATCGCATCGATCTGGTCGGCGTCCACCTGCGTCAGCACCTCGCGGATGGTCTCCGCGGTCAGCGCCCAGGCGGCGCGCATATCGCATTCGGAATGGATGCCATCGTTGGTGACGGGCATGTCGCGGCGCGCAATGGCGACTTCTTTGCCGTCCAGGTCAAAGACCACGCTTTTGACGACCGACGTGCCTGAGTCGATGCCCAGCAGATAGCTCATGATGCGCGCCGCCGCCCGTAGACCATGACCGCGGCCACCAATAGCACGCCTTTCAGCACGAACTGCCAGTTGGCGGGCACGCCGGTCAGGTTGAGCACATTACTGAGGATGGTCAGGATCCACACGCCGGCCAGCGTGCCCCACACGGAGCCGCTGCCGCCGGTCAGGCTGGTGCCGCCGAGGATCGTCACGGTGATCGCGTCAAAGGCGAAACTCTCGCCAATGAACGGGTCGCCTGCGCGGGAGCGTGCGGCCAGAAAGACGCCGCCCATTGAGGCCAGCAGCCCGCTGAGCATGAACGCCAGCAGCTTGATGCGGTTGGTCGACATGCCAGACAGGCGGGTGGCGGCCTCGTTGCTGCCCACCGCGTAGATATGCCGTCCGAGGCGCGTGTAACGCAGGCCCAGCCAGGCAATCACGGTGGAGCCGATGATAATCAGGAAGGGAATCGGGACGCCGAACAGCTCGTCGATGAAGAAGGGCGAGAACTCACGCGGAATAGTCGCCTGCGGATTCTGGCGAAACTGGAGCGCCAGCCCCTGCACCAGCGACAGCGTGGCCAGCGTGACCATGAACGGTGCCAGCTTGAAACGGTTGACGACCGTGCCGTTGATGAAGCCGACGATCAGGCCCACCCCCAGCCCGGCCAGCACGCTGGCGATCATGCTTTCGGGCGTCGGTTTCATCAGCGCGGCCATCACGACGACCGTCAGGCTGACGGTCGACCCGGCTGACAGGTCGATGCCGCCAGCTAGCATGATGATCGTCTGGCCGATGCCGACCAGCATCAGCGCGGCTGACTGGCGCATGATGTTGGGGAAGTTGCGCGGGTTGGTAAACGACTCGGAGATGAGGGCCGCGATAATCGTGATGATGATCAGCACGATCCAGATCAGCAGCGTGTTGCGGTTGCGCTTCACGAAGGCGCGCAGGCGGGGTCGCGTCGGCGCTGCCGTGGTGGTCGTGGCTGAGAGGGTGGACTGTGCGGTCATATCGTTTTCGTTTCACCTGAGGCTAAAGGGACGTCCGTGCCGGTGGCGACCTGCATGATGCTTTCTTCAGTCGCCTCGTCGCCGGGGAATTCTGCTGCGATGGTGCCGCGGTGCATCACCAGGATGCGGTGGCACAGCCCGATCAGCTCCAGCAGTTCGCTGGAGACAATCAGGATGCCCATGCCATCGCGCGCCATCTGATAGACCAGATGGTAAATTTCCATTTTGGCGCCGATATCCACGCCGCGCGTGGGCTCCTGAATGACCATCAGGCTGGGCGGCTGCACCATCCATTTGCCCAGCACCGCTTTCTGCTGGTTGCCGCCGCTTAACAGGCGGACGCTTTGCTCGGCGCTGGGGGTGCGGATATTGAGCGCGTCGATCATGCGCTGGGCGGCAGAGCGTTCGGCGCGTGCGCCCACGAACCCGCCACGCGTCAGCATGGGCAGGTTGGGTAGGGCGATGTTCTCGCGCACGCTCAGCTTCAGCGCCAGGCCGTCACGCTTACGGTCGTCGCTGACGAGGGCGATGCCCGCGCGAATCGCCTGCCGGGGCGACTGAATGCGGACGGCTGTGCCATTGACCGCAATCGTGCCGGAGCGCACAGGCTCCAGGCCGAACAGCGAACGCGCCAGCTCGCGCTGGCCCTGGCCCTCCAGCCCCGCAAAGCCGACGATTTCGCCGGGCAGAATCTGAAACGAGATATCGTGCAGCACGCCAGACTGAAGCTGCCGCACTTCCAGCAGCGGCGTCTTGTGGGTGGGATAATGCTTGGCCGGGAAGATATCTTTCAGGTCGCGCCCGACCATCAGCGTGACGATCTGCGGCTTGGTCAGCGCGCTGGTGGGGTGCGTGCCCACCAGACAGCCGTCCTTGAGCACAGTCACGCGGTCGCTGATGTGCAGCACTTCTTCCAGCCTGTGCGAGATGAAGATGATGCCCGCGCCAGCCGTTTTCAGCCGCTCGATCACGCCGAACAGATGCTCCACTTCCAGCGCATTCAGCGCGGCGGTCGGCTCGTCCATGATGATCAGGCGTGCATCTTCGGCCAGCGACTTGGCAATTTCGACCAGCTGCTGCTGCGCGACGGTCAGTTCGCTGGCGGGCAGGGTGGGGGAAATATTGGTCTTGAGCAGCGCCAGAATGGCAGCGGCCTGCTGATTCATCGCGCGCCAGTCGATCAGCCCCCAGCGGTTGCGCGGCTCACGGTTGAGCAGGATGTTCTCGGCCACTGTCAGGTCGGGCAGCAGGTTAAATTCCTGGTAGATGATGCGGATGCCGCGCGCCTGCGCCTCGTGCGGGGTGCGCAGCATAATTGGCTGGCCTTCCCACAGCAGCTGGCCTTCGTCCGGCTGATACACGCCGGACATGATTTTCATCAGCGTGCTCTTGCCCGCGCCATTTTCACCCACCAGCGCATGCACTTCGCCCGCGGCCACGTCGAACGAGACGCCGGCCAGCGCCTTCACGCCGGGAAACGATTTTGAAATATTTTCGACTCGAAAGAATGGTGTACTCATGAATGCTTTTGATCTCTTGGGTGCCGTGAATGGCATTATTTCCAGCCTCACCCCGCTTCGCCTTCGCTCAGCCGCCCCTCTCCACAACGTGGAGAGGGGCAGGAACCGACAGGTTCCGGGGTGAGGCTGTTTTTAGAATCAGCCGAGCAGCCATCATTTAGGGCGTACATCCAGCCTCACCCCGCTTCGCCTTCGCTCAGCCGCCCCTCTCCACAACGTGGAGAGGGGCAGGAACCGAAAGGTTCCGGGGTGAGGCGTCGCGGACAAACTAGCTGCTGGCTTCTTCTTCCAGCAGGTACAGCGCGTCAGCGGCTTCCTGAGACAGGCGCGAATTCGCCCAGTAAGCATCCGAGTATTCGGGGCGCACGTACTGGTCGACGGTGTCTTCGAAGATCACCGGAACCTGGAGTTCGTAGTACGAGTTGACCGGGATGCCCTGCAGAATCTGGAGTGCAGCCTGCAATGCGACGCGGCTCTGCCAGGTCGGCTCGCTGGCGCTCATGGCGCGGAAGCCGTCATCGAGGCGTTCCTGCCAGGCCAGCAGGAAGCCGTTGTTGTCTTCACCGGTCATCGGCACGAGGTCGCGGCCAGCGGCTTCAAAAGCGTCGATGGCGCCCTGGGTCATCGCGCCACCCTGGCTCCACACACCGTCGATTTCGGGGTAGGCGGCCAGCATACGCTCGGTGGCCAGACGGCCCTGGTCATACGCCCAAGCGGCGTCTTCTTCAGCGAGGATGGTGATGCCTTCGCCGCCATCCGGGCAGGCCTCAATCGCATCCTGCAGGCCCTGGCGGCGCAGGTCGCTGGTGCTGATGCCGGTCACGCCATTGAGCACGATGATGCTGCCCTGGCATTCCAGCTCGTTCATCAGCCAGTCGCCACCGGCGCGGCCAAACAGCACCGGGTTGGCCAGCAGCTTGGTCACATAGACATCGGTATTCACGTTGGCGGCAAACACGACCACCGGGATACCCGCGTCAGCGGCTTCTTCCACGGCGGGCACGATGGCGTCGGGCGAGACCGGGATGAGCAGCAGCGCATCCACGCCGCGCACGATCATGTCTTCAATCTGCGAAATCTGGGTGTCGGCATCACCTTCAGAGCTGACGATGATGAATTCCTCGATCTGCGGATAGAGGGTGGCTTCGTCGCGCACTTCTTCCACGATCTGCACGGTCCACGAGTTGGCGGTCGACCAGTTGATGAAGCCGATGGTGTACGGCGGCTCCTTCTGGAACTGGAGCGTTTCGATCATTTCACCGATCGGGTCGGCGATGGTGGTGTCGGTCAGATAGTTGGTCGACTGCATGCTGACGATGTCGTCTTCCTGTGCGAAGGCCACTGCGCCCAGGCTGAGCGCGGCTGCCACCAAAGCGGAACCGACGAATAATTTACGGACGTTCATGGGAAATGTCTCCTTGAAAAAAGTAATCTGGACAGGGTTAGCCGTGCGCTGCGCTGATCTTCAAATGCCTCCTCTGTGCGTGTCTACTCCTGTTGTCGGGAATACAGGGCCAATGCGATCAGGATGATCAGCCCCTCGGCGATGCGTCGGCCGCTGGTGGGCAGCGCGAGCACCGTGAGGATGCTGTACAACACCATGAGAAAGAGCGTGCCGCCAAATGTGCCCCAGATCGTGCCGCGCCCGCCCTCGAAGGAAGTCCCCCCGATAACCGCGGCGGCGATGCTGCTGAGCAGAAAGTCGGTGCCGACTTCCAGCGTGCCCACGCCGATGAACGACACCAGCAGCAGGCCGCCAGCCGACGCCATCAGCGCGCTGAACACATAGGCCAGCAGCGTGACGCGGTTGTCGTTGACGCCAGACAGGAAGGCGGCGCGCCGGTTCGAGCCGACGGCGGTGAGCTGGCGGCCGTAGGCGGTGCGCGCCAGCAGCAGCGCGATCACCAGCGTGACGCCTATCCACACCAGTGCGGCGGTGGGAATCACGCCGGCCACGAAGCCGTTGCCCCAGAAACGGAAGCTGTCGGGAATACTGCCACGCGGCGCGCCGCCTGAGTAAATCAGCGCGGCCCCGAACACGATCAGGTTGGTGCCCAGCGTGGCGATGAAGGGTGTCACTTTGAAGCGGGTGATCAGCAGGCCGTTCACCAAGCCGATGACGACGCCGATGGCCAGCACCAGCAGCACGACCGGCACCACGTTTTCGTCGCGGCCATTGATGAGCTGCGCGCCCAGCACGTCGGCCAGAATGACGACCGACCCGACCGACAGGTCGAGGCCGCCGCTCATCAGCACGACGGTCTGGCCGATGGCAACCAGGCCGATGGTCGCGCCCTGGCGAATCAGGCTGAGCAGGTTGCTCGGCTCGACGGAACGCGGCGACAGCACCCCCAGCACCACGATCATCAGGATGAGCGCGAAAAACACGCGCGGAATCAGCCTGAAAACGGGACTGTTTAGCCGGTTTAGCCCTGCGCGGGCGGTTGTCATGCCGGCCATCGGCTACTCCACCTCAAGGATCATGTCGATTTCGACGGGCGCGTCGCTGGGCAGCACGGGCACGCCAATCGCCGTGCGCGCATGTTTGCCCGCCTCGCCCAGCACGCTCACCAGCAGGTCAGACGCGGCGTTGATGACCAGCGGCTGCTGCGTGAACGTCGGCGCGCTGGCCACGAATCCGTTGACTTTGAGCACGGCGGTGATGCGGTCCAGCGAGCCCAGGTGTTCGTGGGCCGCGGCCAGCAGGTTGAGCATACACAGGCGGGCGCATTCTTGGCCTTCTTCCAGCGTGACGGCCTCGCCCAGCTTGCCTTTGTAGGCATAGCCGGCCTTGCTTTTGGGCGTCTGCCCGGCCAGGTACACGGTGCGTCCAGTCTGGCGGGCGCGGACATAGCTGTATTTCACAGGTTCCAGCTCAGGCAGGGACAGGCCCAGCGCGTGCAGGCGTTCAAGTGCGTTCATCGGCTACTCCTGGCGATCAATGGTCAGCAGGCGCATCGGCGTGCGCACAAACAGGGCATCCAGGTCGTCTTCGCTCAGGCCGGCCTCGCGCAGCCACGGCACGACGCGCTCGAGCATGAAGGTGAAGCCGGGGCCGCCGCCATAGCTGGTGAAATACGACTTGCGGGCGATGTCCATCGACAGCGCGAGCTGGTCGCGGAAGCCGGCCAGCACCATGCGCACCACAAACTCGATGCGCGTCTTGTCGGGATAATACTTTTCCTTGGCGAACTGGTCATAGCCGAAGGTGACGCCGGTATTGGCCAGCGCAACGTGATACTCCCAGTCCATCAGGCGGTCGAGGTGGCCGATCAGGATGCGCTCGACAGGCACGCCGCCTTCACGCAGCAGGGTGACCTGTTCCAGCGCCATCGTGCCCGCTTCGGTATGCGTCGAGACGGGCGCGCCGGTCTCGCGCTGGGCGATGGCGACAGCGGCAAAAATCTTCGCTTCGGTGTCAGTGATTTTATTCTTGCTGGAGCCGGCCTTGAGGATGCCCGCCCGGACGCCGGTGCCGTCGATGCCTTCGTGAATATCGCGGATCATCTCGTCGGCGATCTGCGTCACGGTCTTGCCGGAGGCCAGCGGCTCGGCAGACTTGCCCTTGATGTAGCCGGTCACGCTGATGATGTGCACGCCTGTCGCCTCGGAAATGCGCTTCAGGGCGGCGGCATCACGCCCGTAGTCGGCGGGCGACATCTCGACCACGGCCCGGCCGCCTGCGGCTGCAAACAGGCGCATCTCCTCGACGGCGCGTTCTTCGCTGGGCAGATACAGGTCTTCGTCCGGCTCGCCATCCAGTGGACGCCCGATCAAATGCTCATGCAGGTGGGTGAAGCCGAGTTGTGCGGGATCAATATCCCCGCGAACCGTGCGAATAAAAGGCGTCAAAAGGTTTTCCTCAAAAATCAAAATATTCTTGTACTGGTAACTACCACTTGAGTATAGGGAGGATTTTTTCGGTTGTCAAAGAAGCTGTGGACTTAAAATGACAAGGTCTGTATTCCAGATCCTTTTCTCGCGCCTGCACAACCTGTGACAAACCTGTAAAAATCGCCATCGCTGCGACCCGCACGGCCCCATGCATGGGACTGAATACCCGGCGTGTGCGCTGAAGCTGTACCTCCCTGATATGGTCCGGGCAGTAGCAGCATTGTGAACACACCCCACCTAAATTGTTATTTTTACAGAGTTATGATTTAATTCATCACAGCCTTTATTACAGGTGTGATTGTGCAATTCCGCCGCCTGCCTGAGCGTAGGACGAAATATATTATTTTATACGATTATTGCGTAATGAATTGGACCGACAATACCTTTCAACGTGGATGTTTCGTCACAGATAACCTGAAACACCAACACCGCGTGTGCATGACTGAATGACGCGTATGGGGGCGCGTTCCATGCCGGAGCATGAAAAGCCAAAGCATCAGCGGCCTGTTGTCGAACAGGTCGAAACCGATCACGAAACTCAGGTCGCCCCTGTTCAGGGGTCGCTGACGAAGGCCGCTGCGCCGTCGATGCAGCCGCGCAAAATTGCCACATTGCAGCGGCTGATTGGCAATCGTGCCACGCGCAGCATGGTCAGGCCTGCGCCCGCAAAGGCGATGCCGCAACCAGACAGCCTGGAACACGAGTTTACCTCGGACGAATGGGTGCCGGTGGACGCTGCGGCTGAAAGCGCAGGCCCGGAAATGGCCGCGCCGCCCGCACCCCCGCCGCCGACAATCTCCAATGGAGCGCTCCAGCGCCGTATTCAGCGTGAAGGGGGCGACACCCCGCCACCCAAACAGTCAGACGAGAAGGATGGCTTCCTCAAGCTGATTCCGCCCTCGTCAAACTCGCGCTATATGCTGCTGAGCGAAGTCACCAATGCGGTGGCCGAGGAAGAAAAGATTTCCGGGCGCAAAGGCCTGGCCGCCAAGACCGCCTATATCATCGTCACCAGCGCCATTTACGCGTTCGACAGCAGCGGCAGCGGCGGCGTGTCGGTGCCGATCAAGCCGGACACCGTGTTTCCCGGCGCGGGCTATTACCTGAGCGTGCGCGGCTATCCCACCTGGAAGGTGCTGTCTGAGAAAGCGGGCGTGCGCGGTTTCCGCGATTTCACGCTGGAGAACGCGGCCGAGTCGCAGATGGCCCGCTGGATGGGCGCGGACGGCTACGCCAAACTGAAAAAATTCATCGAAGGCTCGGGGTCTGACGGCATCATCATGGTCGTCAATCCCGGCCAGGACATTGACGACGGCGATACCGGCGAACACGATGGCGATGCCGGCAACGAAGAATGGGCCAAGTCGCAGGTCAAGCAGGTTGGCGGCATGATCTCCAGGCTGCGCAAGGAAGCCAAAGAACGCAAGCTGAAGGAACAGGGCAAAGGCGACAAGGACGAAGGCGGCGCGGACGGCGGCGGGGGCAGCGGCGGCAAAGACGAGAAAAGCGATAAGCACGTCGGGGATGACGCCGAAGACAAACTTCCCGATGGCGTGTGGCATCAGTCGGGCAAAGGCAGCGACGGCAAGCAGTACATCATCATCACGGTGGACGGGGCGCTGCGCCGCCTGGAGCTGCTGGACGACGAAAATCCGGTCAAACTGCTCAAACGCATCGAAGAAGCGACGCGTGCACTGCGCAAGGCCCGCGACGCCAGCCAGAGTGTGATGGTCGCCAATGGGGCCAAGACCACCGGCATGACCGGCAAAGAGGTGTTTGGCGATACTGGCCCCGGCGAACAGCCGCCCACGACCGGCTTCAAGACGCCCGCGATCGTGGGCAAGGAGGCAGGCCCCAAACCGAACGCGCCCCCGTATCCCGCCAACATCATCAATTACGGCCCGGATACGACCGTCATCGGCGCGACCAACCGCTTCTCGATGGAGCTTGATTTTGCCCTGGCAGGCAGCGATATGCTCAGCCAGGTGACGGCGCGCATGCAGCCGATCCGCTACTACTGGGAGCTGATCGACGTCACCAATGTGAATCCTGAAGCGCACCAGGCCGTGGCCGAGAAGACTTCGATTGGCTCCAACCAGGCGGTTCGCGCCACCTCTGGCCCGATGGCCGACCTGGAACGCGACCTGAAGAATGCCGGTGAAGACACGCTGGCCGACCTGAAAGACCTGACCGCCCACCCCGAGACTGCCCTGCTGAACTGGCAGGCGCGTGCCGCGTGGCTGGGCGTGATTGCCGTCAGCAATGTGGTGCAGATGGGCGGGTCGCTGATCAGCAGCTACGTCTCGCTGGTCTCCACGCCGCTGAACGAACGCAGCATCGGCTTCGCCAAGGAAGGCGATTACATCATCCGCTGTGTCGCTTCGCCGGTGCCATCCGACCGTGTGCCGGAGGACAAGCGGATTGTGCGTGCGCCCAGCGTGCGCGCCATCCCGATTCGCGTGCAGAAGGTGAATACGCGCGCGCAGGAAACGCTGGATCAAAAGCCGGAAGATATCGCCGCCATGGAGAAGAAACTGGCGGAGATGAAGGATGGCGACGAGAAGGTCAAACTACAGGCGATGCTGAAGCAGCGCCAGAACGAAAATACGCCCGAAGCGGTCAATCGCCAGCTGAAGGCGACCGAAGACAAGCTGCGCGTGCTGTATGACCTGGAAATGGCCGACCGCGAGCAGACGCCGCGTGCCAAGCGCACGGTGGAATCACGCCTGCTGGATGTGCAGCTTCAGCTCATGAATATCCCGCGTGACGAGTATCGGCGCGGCCTGCTGGAGCAGTCCAAACAGCTCAGCGCAATCCTGGACAGCACCGTCGCGTTGGGCGACAAAATCGAGGGTGCAAATTATCGCCCGGATGTCGTGCTGGCCTCTGAAGAAAACGGCCAGGTCATCCGCATGCTGATGATGCTGGGCGAGGCCAAAGGCTCAAAAGATGGCAAGCGCGTCTATAACCTGATCGACGTGACCAGCCCGAAGACGCGCGGCTCGTATGAGGGGCGTAGCTCGAAAACCGGCAACGACGGCCACGCCGAGGCCATCCGCAACGCATTTGTGAATTTCCGCGAGAACAATGGCTATGGTCGCGGGACGCTGGCGCTGAAGCTGCCCCAGAAACTGCATGATGACCTCGGCTTTGAGGTGCCGCTGGACGGGCAGATGCGCAGCGCGCCGGGCACGCTGGAGCGCGCGATGAGCCGCCTGCGCGACCTGGCGACCGCGGCGGAAATCGCCGGCATGATCCTGTCCGGGCCGGTGGGTCTGGCCGTGGGCACGGTGGGCGGCGTGGCGGGTGCGATTACTGCGATCCACAGCATGTCGAAGCGCGCCAATGGTGAACGCCTGGAGTGGGACTTCCAGACCGGCATGGAAATCCTCGCTATCGTGGGCGGGGCCGTGTCGCTGGCGCAGGCGGGCAGTTTTGTCGCTGGCCAGACGAAGCGCTTCGCCAAGACGGCCCAGAAGGTCGATGGGGGCCTGCATATAGTCGGCGTCGGCCTGATGGCAGGGCAGGTGGTCCTGATACCCACCCAGCTGATACTGGAACTGAAAGAAATTGACGAGCAAGCCGAGGCGAAGAATATGTCGCCGGGTGAGATTGCAGCAGCCCGTGCCGAGGCGCTGCTGGGCGCGGTGAAGGCGGGCGTCGTCACCGTCATTTCAGCGGGCGGTGGCTTCGGCTACGACCCGCTGGCGCCCAAAAGCAATCAGAAAGGCAAGGCGCCCAGCGAGGATATCCCCGAAGCTGGCCCGAACAAGCCCGCCGAAACGCAGACGCCCGAAGTGAAAATTCCGGAGATGCCGCCCGGCCCTGTGCCGCGTGAGCTGACCGGCCAGGTCGACGTGACGCCTGATGTGAAGCCGCCGACCCCGGATGCACCGACGACGACCGCGCCCAAGCCTGCGACGCCCGCCAAGCCGGTCGCGCCGGGGCCGGCGCTGAGCCAGGTGAGCAAGTCGAACCTGATGTTTGAGCTCAATAAGGTGCTGGGCGCGGATGACCTGCCAAAGACGGGCCGTGTCCGCATCAGCGACAATCTGGATGCCCAGTGGCAGGAGGCCAAAGGCAGCCCGATGCCCGCCGACGTGGTGGGCTACCGCGACCCGACCTCGGGTATGCTGTATCTGGACAGCACCCGCATGACGGCGCAAATGCGCGACGTGCTGACCAACGCACTCAAACAAAAGTCACGCGCCAGCAAGCTGGCCCGCGCCGCGCTGGGCGATGCCGTGTGCGATGCCTTCCAGGAGCGCATGTACGAACGGCTGATCAGCGATCCGCAGTACACGCCGCCCGCCAAAGACGCCGCCGTCGCGACGGCTGATGTGCTGCTGTCGCGCCTGGAGGGGGCGGCCGGTGTCGATGCGGTGGCCGATGCACTCCTGCATGGCACGATGCCAGGCTTGCGCAGTGCGTTGTCCGAAAAGATGGGCGCTGCACGGGCGAATGCGATCGAGGCGCTGATCAAATCCGGCCAGTATATCCGCGCCGCTGTGCTGCTCGATCCGCCGAACAATACCGCCCGCAGCGCCTATGGCGAGGCCTTCTCCGCGGGCGTGGAAGACCTGATGGCGGCGGATGCCGGTGCCAAGCCGCGCAATCCGGAACGGCTGGCCGTGATGCGCGAAATCGCCGGGATCGTCGGCGTGGATGCGCTGACGATGGCGCTGCTGAAGGGCGAGATCGCGCCTGTGCGGGCCATGCTGGAAAAGGCGATTGGCAAGCAGTTCACCGAGCAGCTGATTGCGGCGCTGACTGAGGGCAATCTGCCCAGGGCGAAGAAATCGCTGCAGGAGATTGTCGATCCGGTGCCGGACCCGAAAGCCAAAGACGCCAAGCCCGAAGCGGAAAAAGGCAAGAAGCCGAAGACCGGCAAAAAGGGCCAGGACAAGCAGGCCGAGGCGAAAACCGAGGCCCTGCCCGAACCCGCCAAAGACCCGACAGCCCAGCAGCCCGCCCAGCCCGATGCCACGGCGCAGGAGGCTCCAAAGCCGAAAGCATCGCTGGGGCCCAACGGGACGCAGCTGGCCGATATCGTGAAGAACAATACAAAGGGCGATCATGGGGCCCTGGCCGAAAGCGTGATCAAGGAGGCGGGCAGCTTCAAGAAACTGCGTGAGATGGTGCGCGACGGCCTGTTTGGCAACAGCGAAGCGAACATGAAGCTGGCGCAGAAGCTGCTGCAGGATGCCCGCGTCGAAATGACCACGCGTGTGATGCAGGAAATCGTCGCGCAGGTGCAGAAGAAATATCCGGGCATGGAGATCACGCTGGAAGACATGGGCACGCCCGGCTTCGGCAGCGACCGCGACATCACCGCCAAAGCTGATGGGCAAGGCGTGCCGGTTAATCAGAAGGTGCAGGCCAGCGCGGAAGTGGTCGATCTGGCGTATCAGAAGCTGCGGGAGCTGGGGCTGGACCCGGATACCGTGCTGGACAGCAATTTTTACACCGAGCTGCATGAAGGCAAGATCAAGGCCAGCAGCCCCGAAGAAGCACGCGCCATCGCCTACGACCAGTCGGTGGTGAGCATGGCCGAGCAGCGCATGCAGATGGACGATGCGCAGTGGCAGGCGTTTCGTGAGCGCCAGCTGGCCAGCCTGCCAGCCGTCGAGAAACCGACCGGCAGTCTGGATGTCATGCAGCAGCAGGCCCGCCAGCGCGTCGAGCAGCAGCTCAATTCGGCTGAGGCGATGGTCGAATCGCGCCTGGGTGGGAACGGCACCTCGAGCGCCGCTGAGCGCAAGATGCTGAACGAGAAGCGGCTGAAGCTGCTGGAAGCCCGCCGCGCCGAACTGCGCGAGATGATGGGGCGCACGCCGCCTGCCACTGCCCGCGAAATTCGCGCGCTGATGGCCGAGGTCAAGATGCTGGAGCCGGATGCCTATGGCACGCGCGCCGCCAAGGAAGGCGTGGTCGATACGCAGCAGGCGATGGCCCGCGGCGAGACCTGGCAGGATGCAGCGGATGTGTGGGACAGGCGCCAGAGGCAGAAGCGGGCAGGCACCCGTGCCGAGATGCTGCAACGGCTGGCGCAGGAAGCGTCGGCCAGCCTGGCGAAGATGTATGGCCATGCCAAGCCGTATGGCAATTCTGCCTCGGATGCGCGCGCGCTGGCCAAGTATCTGGGGCGCGTGTATCACGCCTTCCAGGAGGCCGGGCTGGGCGGCATGAAGCATCCGTTCATCGACAAGACGGGCTCGATTGTGGCGTCGAAGCACGAGGCCGCCGCCGATGCTGCCACCCTGACCGAACTGCGCACGTGGGCGCAGGATGTCGGCATGACGAATGTCACCGATGCCCAGCTGATCGACCGTTTTGTGGCCGAGGCGCAGAAGCTGGGCAACGATATCACCGCCCGCCTGCGCGCTGCCGAGGCAATGGACCACGTGTTTGAGTATCCGGGCGACATCATGCCCAAACAGCTTGAGCCCACGCTGTGGTCGGATGCCGCGCCCAGCCCGCAAAGCCCTCAGCAGGGCGAATTGCTGGCGCAGGCGCTGCGTGGCAGCATGCAGAAGCCGACTGTGCATGATCCTGAACTGAAAAAGCATGTCGATGCCAATTACCGCGAGAATGCCAAAATCGGCAGCGGCAGCACGGCCGACGCCATCCGCCACGAGCGCTCAACCGGCCAGAAAGTGGGCGAGAAAGAACACACGCAGAAGGGCCAGGACACGATCAACGGTCTGCGCCACTGGCTGGATACGCATCCGCTGGACCATCCCGATATCAAGACGGCCGAGCAGTTCAGCCAGCGCAAGAATGACCGCATTGCCGCTGAAAACATCATCAGGGATATTGAGGATGCGCTGAAATCGCCGGAGCTGGCGAAGCCGCCCGAGCCTGCCAAAACGCCTGAGAAGGCCAAGCCATGACAATTTTTGCTGATGAAATGGTGCCGATGATCCTGCGGGCCGTCCCTGATTTTGGGCCGGCCTGGCAGGCGCATGTCGACTACTGGCAGGGCAAATCAGCCGGGGTGTGTGGCGATATGCAGGCGTTCACCGGATACGTGATCGACGGCCTGCGCGCGGGTGCCCCGCTGGATATGGCGGCCATCTTCGGCCTGATCGAGATGCTGCTGGTGGACGGCGACGAACCGGTCTCGACTGCCGCCGCCACCTGTTTTCTGGAAGACCTGCTCAACAATGCGGACGCGGGCCATCTTGACTACGACTGGTTTATGCCGTGGGTGGGGCCAGAATCGCGCCGCTACTGCGACGCCTGGGATGATTTCAGCAACTCAGGCGAATGAACCGCGCATGAGTGATCGCAGAACCCCTGAATTCTGCATGGAATGGGTTTTCACACCCTCCTATAATGAGATCAGTGCCTTTTCTGACAGACCGAAATACAGTGCCTGAAATTTTGGCTCCGCCTGAACAGTTCAACCACATCACCCAACTCGCGCAGCAGGAGTGGCAGCAGCTTCAGCGCCTGCTGGAGGCTGCCCGAAGCAACGCCCCGATCGATGCCTTTGTTTCCCAGGTCGCCCTGTATGCACACCCCGACACACGGCAGATTCTCGATGCCAGCACAAACGCGTCTGCTGTGCTGGGGTATCCGCGTGAGGCGCTGCTGGCGCTGACGCTGGATGACGTGGAGGCACCCCATCCAGCCGCGCAGCAGACCGTGCGCGCCTATCAGGAGTCGGACGTCAGCATCGTGGAATACGACGGAACTTTCCGGCATGCGGATGGCCGTCTGCTGGACATGCATGTGCAGAAACGGAGCATCGTGCATGAGGGCAGGCCCGTGCTGCGCGCCCTGCTGGACGAACTGTCATTGTCGAGACGCCTGGCTGGTGAGCTGCTGCGTCGGGAAGCCAGCAGCACCTATCAGTTCAGTGAAAAGCTGAAAACCCTCAATGAAATCCAGCTTGAGCTGGGGGCGATGCCCTCGTTTGATGATGTGTGCCGCCGAGGGGTTGCGCTGGGGGTCGAGCGTTTGGGCTTTGACCGCATGAGCCTGTGGTTTCTTGAAGAAGAAACGGGCATGATGTGCGGCACCTATGGCATCGATGAGGCGGGCAATCTGCGCGATGAACGCGCCCAGCAGTGGGACTATCGCGGCAGCTTTGTCGTCGACTTCGTCGAGGGCGGCCGCCAGCCGCGCATTCAGCAGCATGCCCCGATCTATAACGACAGAACGGAAGTCATCGGCTATGGCTGGCATGTGTCTGCCCCGATTGTGGATGCCGGCCGGTTTATCGGCTTTATCGCCTGCGACAATTATCTGGGTCGGCAGCCCATGCACGGGTATCAGCCAGAGCTGCTGCGCCTGTATGGGGCCAGCATCGGCCACATCGCCTCGCGCCAGCGCGAGCGGGAAACCATTCGCCGCCTGCGCCAGCAGGAAATGGAACTGCGCCTGGAGCAGGAGCGCGGCCTGATCCTGAAAAACTTCGTGCGCGATGTCGGGCATGAATTCCGCACGCCGCTGGCGGTCATTTCGGTCAGCAGCTATCTGCTGACACGGCTGACGGACGCCGACGCGCGTGCCACCCACATCACGCAGATTCAGCAGCAGCAGTCATACCTGAACAAGATGGTCGATGACATGCTCTACATCATTCAGCTGGGCGCGGGGCACGACGCGCAGCCGCAGGCGGTCGATCTGGCGGCGCTGGCGCGCGCCAACATCAGCGTGCTGGAACAGGTCAGCAGCGCGAAAGGTATTGTCTGGTGTATCGAGATGGAGGCAACGCGGCCTGTGCCGGGCGATGCCGACCAGCTGGGGCGGGCGATCCTGGAGCTGCTGCGCAATGCCGTGGAGTACAGCCATGACGGCGGAACCGTGAGCGTGCGGCTGGCGCAGGACGACGAGGGGGTGCGCCTGTCGGTGCAGGACGGCGGCATCGGCATCGACCCGGCGGACCATCAGCGCATCTTCAATCGCTTCTACCGGGTCAACGAAGCCCGCACCACGCGCGGCAGCGGACTCGGCCTGAGCATCGCCCGGCTGATTGTCGACGGGCACGGCGGCGACATCAGCGTCGACAGCGCGCCGGGCCGCGGCAGCCTTTTCACCATCACGCTGCCTGCACCTGTCGCGCCGCGCTGAAAAGCCCGCCTAGCGCCCCTGCGCCTTGCGCATTACATAATCCGCCTCGCTGAGGATAAACTCGATCGCGCCGGTCACGGTCGGGTCTGGCGGGGTAGTGGCCGGCACGTCATACACGGCAGAGCTGCCCAGCGCGGCCCCTTTCGGACCAAACGTGATTTGTGCCGCGCCCACCTGCCCCAGCGCGATATTCTGCAGCATCAGCACGCGCGCGTCCGGGTCAAAGGCGGTCGCGTCTGACGGGATGAGCACGATGTTCAGCGTGGCCGGGTTGCCGTCTGGCTGCGGCGGCACAAACAGGCGGGCGCCTTTTAGCCGGCGCGACTGTCCCTCGCCCAGCAGCGCCATGCGGCACGACGGCTGCATTTTGGCGATATTCTGCGGGTGCAGATGCGTCGCGTTGGCGGCGTCATAGCCCATCGCGTCAAGCGCAAACAGGCTGCTGCGCCCGCCAGTGACCGCGTTATGCCACACCTGCATATCCGCGCTGCCGCCCAGGTCCAGCAGCAGGGCGGCGGATCCCGCCTGTGCGGCCTGCCCTTTCATGCCTTTCAGCATCGTGAACAGGCGCGGCGCAAAGCCCAGCTCGCCGCGCAGATTGGCCGTGTAGAGGATTGTCAGCGGTGCTTCCACTGGGCCGGTCGCTCTTCTACGAAGGCCGCCATGCCCTCGTGCTTGTCTTCGGTGGCAAAGGTGAGGAAGAAGCTTTTCTTCTCGTATTCCAGCCCGGCCGACAGCGGCAGTTCTTCGGCTTTGTTGATGGCATCCTTGATCAGCCGGACGGACACGCGGGGCAGCGCCGCGACTTTGCCGGCCAGCGCGACGGCCTCGGCCAGATAGCTGTCCAGCGGATACACGCGATTGACCAGCCCGGCGGCCTCGGCTTCCTCGGCGGTCAGGTTGCGGCTGCCCAGCATGACCTCCATGGCGACCGCTTTGCCCACCGCGCGCGTCAGCCGCTGTGTGCCGCCCGCGCCCGGCATGATGCCGATGCCGACTTCCGGCTGGCCGAATTTCGCGCTCTCGCTGGCGACGATCATGTCGCACATCATCGCCATTTCGCAGCCGCCGCCCAGCGCCCACCCGCTGACCGCCGCGATGACCGGCTTCGCCAGCGCGGACAGGCGGCGCCAGTCGGTGAAGTCGTCCGTCAGCATATCGACGGGCGAGGCCTCGCGCATCTGCTTGATGTCTGCGCCTGCCGCAAAGGCCTTGTCCGAGCCGGTCAGCACCATACAGCCGATGGTCTCGTCGCGGTCAAAGGACTCCAGCGCGCTGAAAATTTCGCCGGTAATCTGGGCGTTGAGCGCGTTCAGCGCCGCCGGACGGTTCAGCCGCACCAGCCCCACGCCGGGGGCCGGGGTCTCGGTCAGGATGGTTTCATAGGTCATGGGGATGCCTCCGCAGCACGAATCTTATGCCCACCAGTATAGCGCGTGCGGCAGCCAGAGAAACGGGGCGGGTTCAATCCCTGCCCTGCCCGCACATCGGGTGCATCAGCGCCCCTCGGCTGAGGGCGCCATGTCTCCGATGATGCCCTGCTCAACCAGGTCGGCGTTGATGCCATAGCCCGCGGCGGCGCCCTGGGCCACGGCGATGGCCACGCTCCGAATCGGCGAGGACAGGTCACCGGCCGCATACACCCCCGCGACGCTGGTGCGGCCACGCAAATCGACCTGCACCACCTGGTGTACATTCATTTGGCACCCCAGGTCGTGCGCGAAGGGCGTGCGATGGCTGGTCTTTGGGCGGATGAACAGCGCGTCGCAGGCCAGCGTTGAGCCGTCGGCAAAGCGGATTGCCTGAATCTGGCTGTCTGTGCTTTCGAGGCGGCTGACCGGCGTTTCCGCCAGGCGAATCCCCAGACTGGCGATTTTCTCGCGCTGCTCGGGCGTTGGCTGCCACAGCCCGCCCGTCACCAGCGTCAGCGCGGGCGTCAGGTTGCGCATCAGCAGCAGCAGATGCATGGCGGCCTCATCCGTCCCATAGACGGCGACAGCCTTGCCACACACTTCATAGCCATCGCAGTACGGGCAGTGAAAGACGCTTTTGCCCCATAAGGGCTCGATACCTTCCAGTGCAGGCAAGGCATCGTGCAGGCCGGTGGCCAGCAGCACGGTGCGCGCATCATGCGCTTGTCCACTGGCATCCAGCACCGTGAAACCGTGCGCGGTCGCGGTGATGGTGACCGCCGTGGCAGATTTCAGCGTCACCGTGGCATACGGAGCGAGCTGGTCACGGGCTGTCTGCAGCAGCTGCGCCGGCGCAGTGCCGTCCTGCGTCAGAAACCCGTGCGAGGCATGGGTGAAGCGGTTACACGGCTTCTGATCGTCCAGAACGACGACGTTCCTGAGCGAGCGGCCGAGGATCAATGCGGCGCTCAGCCCGGCGCTGCTGCCCCCAATGATGACGGTATCCAGCATGACGGTCCCCTATGCGATGGTCGGATGAAATAATTCACTGCGATAGCAGGTGCGCGCAGGGCGGGACTAAGGACTATGTGCGCACATAGCGGAAGTAACCTTCCATGCCGCCGCGTGGGTCGATGTCGGAGTATTCAAGGCTATAGTCCTGCTGGGATTCCACCCAGCGCTGTATACCCATGAACAGGGCGTGCGGAAATATCAGCCTTTCACGCCCATCCATGATGACCCGCGCGTCGTCCAGCAACCAGCCCACCACGAGCGTGTCGGGCCTGGTGGCTTCGAGCTCAGCGATGATCTCTTGCAGGTCAGTCATGAGGGTTCACCGGCGCTTGCTGTGCACATACTTGCAGTAGCCCTCAATGCCGCCCCGCGGGTCGACATCCTCTTCGACAAGCGTGTAATAGCCCAGCGACCCTATCCAGCGGTTCATGTCGCCGAACGCGCTGCGCGGAAAATTCATGAAGGTGCCACCGTCCAGCCGTGCGCTGGCATCATAGAGTGCCCAGAACAGCTCGACTGTGCGTGGTTGCTCCGCCAGCACGATGTCCATGAAGGTGCTCAGATGGTCGCTCATCGCCTCATCCCCGGGATGTTTTTTACCCAGTGTAGCACTGCTCTCTCAGCCCTGCATGGCCGCACGCAGTCGACTTGCTGACGCGCTGATTTGTCCGGCTTCCACGCCGCGCAGCACAACCGGCAGGTCCGGGCGGATGCGGGCCAGGAAACTGATATAGTCTTCCTGATCGAGCGCGCCCTCGCCAAACGGCAGCAGGCCTTCGTCGATGCCGCCTGCTGGCAGGTCGGCGGCCTGCGCCAGCACGAAGCGATGCTCCCAGCGCGACAGCAGCCCGCGCACGAATGCGTCTGGACCAGCCTGTCGCTCCCACAGGAAGCCATACGGGCTGAGCACAAACTGAAGATGGTCGGACCGGAAGCGGTCGGCCAGCTCGGTCATGTGCACCTGCGTGCGGATGACCGAATGCACATGCGGCTCCAGCGCCAGCAGGGCATGCGCATCCTGCGCGGCGGGCAGCAGCGCATCCAGCGCGTCAAACAGGCGCTGACGGGCATCTGCGCGCCAGTTTTCCGGGCTGTTTGCCTGGTCATCGACTGGATGGCGGGTGCCGCCGCCGGTCACCACGATGGCCGTCCCCAGCCGACGCGCCGCATTCAGGCAGGCGCGCACGAACGCGATATTGTGCTGCCAGCGGGCCTCGTCTTTCGCGGCCAGATTGTGGTTCGCGCCCAGCGCCACGATGGCGATATCGGCCTCCTCCAGCGCGAGACGCAGCGCATCGCCAGCGGACGCATCGCGCACGACCTGTTCCAGCAGCGTCCCTTCCAGCATGAGGCCATACACGCCCTGCTGACGGCACACGTCGGCCAGCGCATGCGGATCGTGTGTATCCATTAATGCACTGGAAACGGCCAGGCGCGGCCTCCGGCTCTGGCGCGAAATGCCCGGCAGCAGCCATTCGGTGAAGGCGATGTCGCGCGCGACCAGTGGGGCTGTGCGGCGCATCGTTTCCAGCATGATCCAGCCGTCATAGCCGATGGCGCGCAGCGCGGTCACGCAGGCCGGGTAGTCCACCAGGCCGGTGCCGAGCACGCCATCACCCGGGCGTATGCCGGTGTCCTTGAAATGCACCTGCCGGATGAGCGGCGCCTGCGCGTGAATCTCGGCTGCGCTGTCCATGCCGCGCGCCACCATATTGGCCACGTCGAAGTACACGCCGAAATGCGCGTGCTGAAGCGCGTCGGCCATCGCCAGGATATCGCGTGATGGCAGTGTGCTTTCCATCAGCAGATGCACGCCGTGCGCCTGCGCCTCCGGCAGCAGACGGCTGAATCCGCGGATGGCCCGCGCGATGTCGTCGGGCGTTTCCAGGTCCGCGCTGACGAAGAACGGGACGAGGATATGCTTCGCGCCCAGCGCCGCCGCCCAGCGCATGGCGATGCGGATATCTTTGTCTGCTTCAGCAGCCACGGCCTCATCGGCCGACGCGATGCCGCCGCTGTTCAGCTCGAACATCATCAGCGAGGGAATCTCCAGCCCGGCAGCCGCCTTTGCTTCCGCCAGCCTGTTCAGGCGCGCACCGTCGCGAAGCTGCTGCCGCGTGAGCATGATTTCCAGCCCGTGCAGGCCGAGTCGGTTTGCCGCGATAAAACGGTCTCGGTCATCCTGAATGTCGTCGAAGAGCTGTTCCACCGCGCCCAGTCGCATTATGACCCTCCGTCCGCTTCGCCATAGGTGAAGGCCGTCTTGATATACAGGTTCGGCTTTTCAGCGATCAGCGCATAGGCCTCGGCTGCTGACGCGTAGGGGAAGACGTGGCCGAGCAAAGGCGCGGTGACCAGCCGTCCTTCGCGCATCAGCGCCAGAATCGTGCTTTCCATGCGCGCCAGATCCCATAAGGGTGCGCGCCGGTGCGGCATGCCCCAGACCGGCATGCTGGAGATCATCGTCAGGCGGTTGTGGTGCCACTCCGCGCCAAACTCGAAGGGCATCTGGCCTTTATAGTAGCTGGCGGCCACCACCCGTCCGCACGGACGGGCGCTGCGCACCGCCTGCTGCAAAGCCATCAGCGAGCCCGAAATTTCGATAGCGGTATCGACGCCTTTGCGGCCGGTCAGGTCGCGCATGTGCAGCGCGACATCGCCTTCCGCCGGGTTGAGCACAGCCGTCGCGCCCAGCTGCGCGGCCAGCGCCAGCCGTTCTGGCAGCAGATCGACAGCGATCACGCTGGCGCCGCTCATGCGCGCAAACTGCACGGCCAGCAGTCCGATGGCGCCCATGCCGAAGATGGCGACGTGGTCGCCCAGGCTGATTTGCGCGTCATGCACGGCCGAGAGCGCGAAAATGGCCGGGTCGGTGAAGATGGCCATTTGCGGATCGATGTCGCCCAGGCGATACAGGCGCGGCGGGCGCACAACATTGGTGGGGCGGTGCGGCATCGGCGCCAGCACCAGCTCACCGACGGAAAATCCGCGCACATCGGCGCCCGTCTCGGTCACGCGGCCAACGCCCCATGAGCCTAGGTTGAGCGGGTAAATCTGCTGATTTTCTTTTTCGCGGAAAAGCCGGTATTCCGGGTCGAAGTCGTGGGTGGCGAATGGGGTTTTGCCCTCGTACATCGCCATTTCTGTGCCGTGCTTGAGGCCGGTCAGCACCGTCTGCACGCGTACTTCGTCGGGTTTCAGCGGCGGCTCGCTGTACTCGCGAAAGACGATCTGCTTTGGCCCGGCCAGCACAAATTCCATCATGGTCGCTCATCTCCAGCATCTATCGGCAGGGCACCAGTGTAACATTGTAGTAGTTCAGAGGCTATTGTGGCGCCACAATTCGGAATATGAGCCTGCTAATATTCAATAACCCAGTCATCATCCTCTAAATCAATTAGCTCAATTGCCTTCTTGCAGGTTCTGTAGATTTGTTGGGCAGAAAGATGTGTTTCCACAAAGTACTCAATACCGCTTATCTGTGCAATTGACATTGGCCTTCTGAAAGAAGATCCATCAGTCGAAATTAATTGACTTAGATGAGAAGCCATCTGTAAGAATTTTTCTGTGTCGATTGATGCTATTTCCTTTAACGTAACTGTTAGTACCTCTCTCCATGATGAAACTGGTAGCAATTGCTTCAAGAAGAATATGTTAACTGGAACAGTGCCTGTAACAATTGCTTTTGCATCGACTAGTATCCCGGTTTCCGCAGCTTCCCCAAAATATGGCCATATTGTGAGAACTTGATCTGCTAAGATTGATGACCTTTTTTCTATGGCATCTGCATTCCAAATTTCTATGTCTTGAAAATATCGATTTAATTCAAGATGACTTTGTGACAGAAGTTCCTTCTTCTTACTAAAAAGGCTGTTTGAAAGTTCTGAGTTGTAACCAGTTAAGGTGAGATTTCCTAAGGTATTCAACATAAGGTCAAAATCAGTTTGCCACGTCGCTCCTAAGTGTTTTTTCCATTCATCACTCAAAGTCTGAGGCATGACATGCTCAATAGTCAGTAAATCAAATGGTACTCCTTCTTTGTGACCAAATGATGACTCAAGACGTTCAAGAATATGTCTGCAGCGTTTCTCGCGATCCTGACGACCGTACAGTTCTGCTCTTTGCAGTTCTGCTCTGAACTGATTGTCAGTAGGGTACCGTTTTGTTTGAAGAATAGACTTTACAGCGTTAACAAGTCTGTCTTTAGAATTCACCGCCTGTTGAAACAGGCTTGGGAAAATCTTTCGTAGATCATTTGACGGTATACCACATATTATTCTGCGGAGCACAAAGTTTTCGACCACATCGAGTATCTCAATAAATTCGTCTTTGCGAATCTCATCAAGAGCATAGTGATGATAGCAGTTAAGCAAAAATGGGTAAGTTGTCGTCATGTCAAGTCTTTTAATATAGAATAGCCGTTTTGAAATTTGGGGGTCAGGCTCGAAATTCGGATCGATGAATCTTTTGTAGTATGTTGCGTGATTAGCCAAATCCTTCAATATATCCATAGCATTATTCATGCTTATTTGATCTTTGAGAGAAAAATATACATTGTCACTCCTCACATCTAATCCTGATTTCATAATGTAGTGACGAATAAATTCAGTCAAATCATCTCGTAAGTCGCGTTGCATTGGCATCCAATAAGTTTCATAAAGCGTATCATGCTCTTTGCTATGCAGACGCATGAAGAAGAAATTTCTGATAAGGTCAGCTTGCGTAAGGGGCCTTCCCTTGGCGTTCAAACTTTCAAATACTAAATGAGCATTATCTTCTGCACCTAAGACAATACTAACAACCGAGAATTTGGAAATAATCGTGTTAGTCAGTATTCTAAGGTCAATAGAACTTCTTCTGATCTCACGCTCAAAGAACAAATAACAGCTGTATAAATCTGAAATTTCGTTAATTTCTCCACGCTCAGAATCGATTAGCTTACTAAAATGACTTCTATCTGATTGTGTTGGTAATAATTTGTATCGATCTGTGTCTTCTTTAAACTTGTTGATCAGATATGTTTCGTTTATTTCTTGAGATAATCTATCCTCGTTGAACGATGCTAGATCTCTGATTACAGCCATTAGTACAAAAATTGTTGTCAGCCGCTGCTGTCCATCTATCAACAAATACTTTCCAACACCTTCAGGTACTGAAACCGTAGGCATAGTGACAATTGATCCGATAAAATGGCTCTTTATGTCAGGATTTTCAACTAGTTCAACAATGTCCTCCCAAAGTACTTTCCATTGTTCTTTACGCCAGCTGTAGGCTCTTTGAAACAGAGGGACAACATATTGGACTGTTCCTTCAACAATTTTTTGTAGTTTTGTCTCATTGGCGTTCAATGGCGAATTCCTTACGTCTAAAAAGCGAACTCAGATAATGACGTTGTAATGATAGTCTAAAATTCCACTGTTTGCACGCCGACTACCTGAAACCAGAACGGGTCCGGGGTGGGGTTGGAGTACAGCGTCATGCCCAGCCTGCGCATGACGGCCTGGCTAGCGAGGTTCTCGTGTTCGGTGGTGGCGACCACGCGGCGCGCATGCAGGGTCGTCAGGATGAAGTGCATCAGCGCGGATGCCGCTTCGCTGGCGTAACCGTGGCCGCGATGCGCCGTCCGCGTCATCCAGAACAGGCCAAATTCTGGCGACACTTTCGCGTCGACGGGCGCGTTGGCCGGGCGAAAAGCGTCCAGCACGTGCCACGGCACCACCGTCTGCACCAGCCCGACCGAGCCAATCAGCTCGCCGGTATCGGCGAGCGTCACGGCATAGTCGCCATAGGGCGGCTGATACAGGCGGGCGAGCTGGCGGTAATTCAGCTGCGTCCAGGTCAGCCATTCGCGCGTGGCGTTTTCGTCCAGCGGCGCGTCGAATGCCTCGTGGTTCAGGTGCATAAAGGCATGCAAATCGTCGTCGTTGAAGGGCCGAATCGCCAGCCGGGCGGTGCTGAGCTGTAGCGTCATGTTTTGTCTCCGCCTAAAGACCGATAAAAATGGGACAATCTACCTCTGGTGAACCGTCGTGAACCCAATTATACTGACGGGCAGTGTAATCACAAGACAGGCAGTAAACGCTATGCCGATTCTCTCCGCCTCCAAAGTAAGCTGCGCGTTTGGCGCAAATATCATTTTCAGCGATGTCAATGTGGCGGTCGAAAACGACGCGCACATCGGCCTGGTCGGGCCCAACGGCGCTGGCAAGACCTCGCTGCTGGTCATGCTGGCTGGCCTGGAACAGCCCGCATCGCCGGGCAGCGTCAGCCTGCAGACGGGCATCCGCATCGGCTATCTGCGCCAGGAAGCCCTGCAGGCCTTCACCGATGTCACGACGCCGCTGTATGACGAGATGAACGCGGTGTTCGACCCGGTGCGCGTGCTGGAACAGCGCATGCGTGACCTGGAACACCAGATGACCGAGCCGGACTGCGACTTTGACACCGTGATGGCCGATTATGGCGAAACGATGGAAGATTTCGAGCAGCGCGGCGGCTACGAATACGAGACGCTGATCGCGCAGACGCTGGGCGGCCTGGGCTTCACCGAGTCCGATTACAGCACGCCGATTGCCAAGCTGAGCGGCGGCCAGAAGACGCGCGCCCTGCTGGCGAAAATGCTGCTGGAACGCCCACATCTGCTGATCCTGGACGAGCCGACCAATCACCTGGACGTGGGTGCGATCGAATGGCTGGAAGGCACGATTTCGCGCTGGAAAGGCGCGGTCATCATCGTCAGCCATGACCGCTACTTCCTCGACCATGCAGTCTCGACGATCTGGTATCTGCATCGCGGCGGCATTGACGCCTACAAGGGCAATTACAGCGCCTATCTCATGCAGCGCGCCGAGCGTGAGGCCCTGGCGCTGAAGCAGTATGAGCAGGAAATGGAACGCATGTGGAACGAGTTCGACTATATCAAGAAGAACATCGACCGCGACGCGACCAATCCGCAGGCCGTAGGGCGACTGCGCCGCCTCAGTCGTGACGTGTGGGCGATTCGTGAGCTGGGCTTCGTTGGCTACATGAACAGCGGCAAGTGGAGCGAGACCGGGCTGGGCGGCATCCGCCCGCTGACGGTGGCCGAGATGGACAAGGAACTGCGCTCGATCAAGCCGCCGGTGCGCAAGGCCCCGCAGATGCGCGTGCGTATGAAGGACCCGCCGCGCAGCGGTGAGTATGTGGTGCGCGGGCGCGGGCTGGGCGTCGGCTTTCCAGAGCGATTCCTGTTTGAGACCGGCGAATTCGAGCTGGGGCGCGGCCAGGTGGCGGCGCTGATTGGCGACAACGGCACCGGCAAGACCACCTTCCTGAAGACGATTCTGGGCGAGCAGGATGCGCTCTACGGCAAATGCAATCTGGGCCTGAATGTGGAAGTGGGCTACTTCTCGCAGGCGCACGAAGGCCTGAACATGGAGCAAACGGTTGTCGAGGCGCTGATCGATGCCAAGGGCATGACCGTGCCGGAGGCGCGCCATCTGCTGGCGCAGTACCTGTTCCGCGGCGACGATGTGTTCAAGAAGGTGGGCGACCTGTCGGGCGGCGAGCGCGGTAAGCTGGCACTGGCCATCCTGTCGGTCAAAGGCGCGAATTTCTTCGTGCTCGACGAGCCGACCAATCACCTCGATATCCCGGCACAGGAGACGCTGGAAAGCGTGCTGGATGCCTTCGAGGGCACCATCCTGATCGTGTCACACGACCGCTTCCTGGTGGACCGGCTGGCGCAGGTGATCTGGCATATCGAAGACGGCGCGATGGTCACCTTCAACGGCTCGTATCAGGACTACCTGTCGCGCCGTGAAGCGATCAAGCGCGAGGCGAAAGCGCGCCGCGCTGCCGAAGTCAGCCAGCGATCGACGCGCGATAATTCGGTCCGCAATCAGGAGCGCAAATCGGCCAAAGAGATGGCGCAGATTGAGGCGCAGATCCATTCGATTGAAGGCGCGATGAAAGAGCTGACCGGCCTGATCGAACGGGCCAAGTCGCCCAACGATGTGGCCCAGCTGGGCCGTCAGTATGCCGATCATCAGGCGCAGCTGGAAGGCCTGGTGGCGCAGTGGAGTGAATTCACCCAGCAGGCCTAACCGCCTGTATCAGAATAGGCTTATGGGGGCGCCCTGCACGAACCTGCATCCTGTACTATAGTGGATGAAGGCGGCAGGGCGCCCTGTTTTTGTTTTTGGGCCTTCTTCTGTGAGGAATCATAATGCTGATGAACCATGTGCGCAGGTTGTTTCCGGTCCTGGTCGTGGCGGTTGTGTGCGCAGCGTGGGGACTGGTGCAGGTGTCGGCGCAGGAGGCTACGCCTGCCGAGCCAGTGACGCTGTCGGATGCTTTCACCCGGGAAAATCAGGAAGTCAGCTTTCCCGTCGCGCTGAGTGAGGGCGGGCAGTTTGTGCTGGTGGTAGATACGTCAGCATTTGCATTTTTGACGCTCACCAGCCCATCAGGCGATGAGATCATTAATTCCTCAACTGGACGCCTGTTCCTCAGCCCGAATGTCTCGCTGACGATGCCGGTCATCGCGCCTGAGTCGGGCGAGTATGTGCTCACGCTGCTCTCTGGTGTTGTCTCGGAAGAGACGACGGTGACGGCCAGGGTGATTCCGATGGAAGCTGTGCCGGAAATCGAGCTGAACACCATTTATGAGGAGTCGCTGGGCCAAAACAGCGCCAATCTGTATGCGGTCCAGGTGCAGCAGGGCGACCTGCTCAATCCGCAGGTCTTCACCCGCAATTTTGACGCCAGCGTGCGCATCGGCATGCAGCGCACCCCCTCGACTGGGTTTGACGGCCTGACTGAATTCGAGAACTTCTTCCTGCTGCGCACGGCACCCTACCGTGTGCCCGAAGATGGCCTCGCGATTGTGGCGGTTTACAGCCGCGTCTACGGCCAGTCTGGCAATTATGTGTTCGGCGTGATGCGGCCAGAGGGTCTGCCCGTGCTGGCCGATGATGGCACGCCGCGTGCCGGCGCGCTGAACAACGACAATCAGTTGTTTGAGCAGGCGCGTTTCGAGGCGGTCGCTGGCGACCTGTATGCGCTCACCATCACGTCTGAAATCACGCCGTCGTATCAGGTGGAGGTCACCAGCCCGTCCAATACGCTGGTGGCGCAGACCAATCCGTTCACCGCTGGCGTCGAGAATCCGGAGACGGTGACGATCCCGCTGCTGCCGATTCTGGAGTCGGGCGAGTTTATCGCCACGATCCATCCCAGCGGGACCGCCGAGATTCTGGAAGGTGGCTACGCGCTCGTGCTGACGCGTGTGACCCCGCCTGAGATTGACGATGACCTCGTCATCATGCTGTCATCGGCCTATGACCAGGCGTTTGGCGCGGCGTCGTTTGAGGGTGAGGCGGATGTGCCGGTCACGATCACGCTGACCAGCCTGACCGGGCAAGACATCAATCCCGCCGTGCGTGCTTATCAGGCGGGCGAGCTGCTGCTGGAGCATCTGCCAACCAGCGAAGTGGCCGCCAGCGAGATTGTGCTGACGGTCACGCCGGACAGCGACGGGCCGGTCACGCTGATTTTCTCGCAGGACGGCTATCGCCCGCAGAGCGGCACGCGCTGGGAAATTTCGCTCAGCGCCGAATAATTGTGCGGGCCGCGTGCGCTTATGCTTCGTGCGCGGCGCGCCATTCGCGGGCCAGCAGGCCGTAATGCAGCGCGTCAAAGGCCTGCCCGTCGCGCAGCACGGCCTCGCGCCAGGTGCCTTCCAGCACAAAGCCGAGCTTTTCATACAGCCTGCGGGCGATGGTGTTATAGCTGAATACGGTGAGCTGGATGCGGTTCAGGTTGAGCTCATCGAAACAGAAACGCATGAGCAGGCCCATCGCCTCGCTTCCCAGCCCCAGGCCGCGATGCTCTGCCTCGCCAATGGCGATGCTCACCCAGCCGGAGCGGCTGGACCACGAAATGCCATCTACGGCGCACTGGCCCACGATATCGTCGCTGTAGAGCGTACGAATGGCGAATGGGTACGACGTGGTCGATTTTTCTTCGCCCTCGATGTGGCCGCGCACACGCGACTCTGCAAACGGATAAATCGCGTTGCCGTCATACAGGCGGGCAAATGTGCTGTCTTCATACCAGCGGGCGATGTGCGGGGCATCCTCCGGCGTGAGTGCGGTCAGGCGCAGGCGTGCGCCGGAAAACAACGGCTTTTCAGACAGGCTCATGGCATGCGACCTTTCCGGGTGCGCCGACGCACGATCCATCCCACTCCCAGCACGACGCCCCCGGCCAGCCATGCCGCCAGCGCGATGAACGGGACGCTGCGCACGCTGTCGACGGCCCAGCCACGCAGGTCGAACGGGCAGGTGTCAGCGGGGATGCCCGCGCCCATCACCGGCAGCACGAAGGGTTGGGCGGGGTCGTCGGCCGGAAACAGCACGATAGCGCCGGGGCCGGGCGCAAGCTCGACCGGGCTGTCCTGCGCCTGCGCGGTTACCAGCCCGGCATAGGGCACGCCGTCCAGCGTGAACGATACGCCCAATAGTCCGCTGACGCGTGTGGTCTGGCCGGGAAACAGGCGGGCAAGCGTCAGCGCCAGCGCATCGGCGCGCATGGCATTCTGGGGTTCTGGCAGGTCTGGGGAGATGGCGCGTGCGCCGGTCTGGCGCAGCAGCGAGGCGGCCTCACAGGCGGCAGGCGCACCCAGCGCGGGATCGTCACCCTGCGCAGCGGGGATGTCCTGCCACGACCAGTCATGCAGGATGCCGCCGCGTGTCCAGGCGAGCACGGCGGCCAAAGCCAGCGCCCCAGCCAGCCAGACAATCACGATATTTCGCAGGCGCATATGACTAGCGGGCTGCACTGCCGGGGAAGAGCCAGGCCAGCGCCTCTGGCAGCACGCTGCGGAATCCGACCAGCGAGTGCCCGCTGCCGGTCTCGACAAAGCGATAATCCAGCTCACGGCGACCAGACAGCCAGCCGCGCACCTGATAGGCGGGGCGGATAAAGCGGCCACGGGCCTCATAGCGGCCGACCGACTGGAAGATGCGTCCGGGCAGCGTCGACGACGTTTGCAGGCGGCGCAGCACATCCTGCGTCGGCTCGGCCAGCGGACCCTTGCCCCCCAGCGGCGGCGAAATCGCCAGCAGATGATTGAACAGCGACGGGCTGCGCAGGGCGGCTGACGCGGCGGCATGCGCGCCTTCAGCCACGCCGCCGATGCCGATACGGGCGCTGTTGATGTAATAACGCGCCTGAATATACGGGACCAGCTCGGTGAGCAGGAACACGGTGAAGCGTTCCGCGTCGAAATATTCGGCGGTGCGCGAGACGCCTTCCGCGCTCTGCATCATGGCGATGACCGAGGGCTGCATGCGGTTATGCTTGATCAGCGCATCGGCGATGGCGGGCACCTGTAACGGGCCGGACGCCCATTGGCCGTCGGTCAGCACCAGCAGCGGATAGGTGGAGGTCGCGTTGTAGTCGGGCGGAATATACACCCACAGCTTGCGCCCGCTGAAGCCCAGCTCGCTGCTGGACAGGCTGTATTCGAACACGCGGCCACGGGGAACCCGCGGGAACGCTGACCAGTCCGGGAAGGGGCGCGCCTGCGGCATGCGCAGCACCGAGACATCCATCTGGGCGGTCTGAAGCTTGAGCGGGTTGAGCGAATCAATACCCCAGTGCTTGCCCACGCGTGCCGCCAGGTCTTTGTCGCCGGCCAGCGGAGTCATCGGGTCATCGATGACGATCATGTAGTCGAGCAGGTCATCCGGCCGGAAGGGGGCCGTCACATACCAGAAATGCGTGCCTTTAAGCTGCGTCATCGGGGCGAATGGGGGGTCGCCGGGCAGCGTGTCCAGGTTGAGCGCGGCACTGGTGGTGCCGGCGCGCCGCAGCACGAAGGTGGCCTTGTCGTCTTCCACCCACGGCCAGACCGTGCGGCTGGCCAGCAGCGCGTCCACCAGCGCGACCCGTGCGTGATCGGTTGGCGCCGCCTGTGCTTCGTCTAAAAATGCTGCAAACGAACTCCAGTCAGGCATACCTGGTCGCTCCCCATGTGGCCAACATCCGTCATAATGCTGTTCATTCTAACAGTTTTGGGGGCGGCGCGCATAAACCAGTGGTCCGGGCCCGCGTGCTGCGCCAGCGTATGGGATCAGTCATACAATCGGCCGCGAAAATCTGTATAATGCGTGGCGTTTGCACGCATCATCAAGGAAGTGGTGAATGGAGCCAGCACACGCGCACCCGCACGGCAACGAATACATCAAGACGCTTTCGCTGACCGTCGTCATCCCCTGCTATAACGAAGTGACTACCCTGCTGCCCATCCTGGAGCAGGTGGAGGCTGTCGGGCTGGCCGATGAGATCATCATCGTCGATGACGGTTCCGTGGACGGCACGCGCGAACTACTGAAGACACTGGAGCAGGAAGCGCGCCCGCATGTGCGCATCCTGTATCATCAGGTGAACCAGGGCAAAGGCGCGGCGCTGGTGACCGGCTTTGCGGCCGCCACCTGCGATGTCATCCTGATTCAGGACGCCGACCTGGAATATGACCCGCGCGAGTATCCCGTGCTGCTGAGGCCGATGGAAGAAGGCCGCTCGAAGGTCATTTATGGGTCGCGCTTTCTGGGCGGCCCGCGCAAGGCGATGAACTTCTGGAATATGGTGGCCAACAAGTCGCTCACACTGGCGACCAATGTGCTCTACAACGCCATCCTCAGCGATATGGAAACCTGCTACAAGGTGTTCCGCCGCGAGGTGGTGCAGGATATGAAGATTCACGCGCGCGGCTTTGAGTTTGAGCCGGAAGTGACGGCCAAGGTGCTCAAGAAGGGCATCCGCATCTACGAGGTGCCGATTTCGTATAACGGCCGCGAGTGGACCGAAGGCAAGAAGATCAAGTGGACGGACGGCCCGATCGCCCTGTGGACGCTGATTAAATACCGCTTCGTCGATTAGCGGCCCGCCCGCCAGCCGACGGCTATAACAGCCTCATCCCCAACCTCTGATGATATGCAGGGGCGGGGGATGGGGTTGTTTTTGTTTCAATGAATTTACTCTGAAATCTGAAACCCTCGATAAATGACTTCGTTGTGGAAATTTACGTATTCTTGATTAATCTGATGCTCTGGGTGTAGCGTCAGCGCGTTCCAATCAATCTGGATTGTCCCAAGATCCAGTTCCGCATGATGATTTGGACAAACACATAATATGTTTGACGGGAGATCTGGCCCTGAATGTCTGCCAAGTGGACGGATATGATGTGCTTCACAATAAAAGGTTTGGTCAGCTTTCTGAATTGTATAAGAACATATCTGGCATCGATAATTATGAAGACGTTTCACTAACTGTGTCATTCTGGTATTGCGAATGATTCGTGATTGAATAAATACCACGCGCTTTTGTTCTGCTAATTGAGCGGTTTCAGTTTCAGATGTTGTGATGATATCTGTCTCAGGATCTGTGTAGTCTCGTAAGCCCCAAATTCCCGAACCAATTCCCTCAACAGAGTAAAACGGGTCTTCACGGCCATTGTAAATCTGCGTGTCTGACGAGTTTTCCTGTAATGTTCTTCGCACCGTAGCGTGCCATGTTTCGGCAAAAGGCTCTTTGCGAATCGAATCGACTTCGGCGTATATTTGCGACAAAGTCGCAACGCCACCAAGATTCGTGATTGCTTCGACGATATAGTCAACCCAGCGCAAAGCTTTACTGTTCACAATATGTTCTCCAAATTTGATGAAAATTTCTTGGCCTGACTTTTGCCTTGATTCAACAACTGATGAAACCCCGGCCTGATGACCGCTTGCGGAGCCATCAGGCCAGCATGTCTCATGCCCGGACGGGCTCGCCCACCAGCGCCGACACAATCTCGCGGAAGACCTCGGTATGCCGGTCGATATCGGCCTCGGTCGTCTGCGGCGAAATCAGCGCCATGTTGTGGAACGGCGTCATCAGGATGCCGCGGTTGAGCGACGCCAGATGCATATAGCGGTCCAGCTCGTCATCGACGCTGGCCGCGGCTTCCCCGCCATTGACCGGCGGATTCTCGATGAACCAGTATTCGGCGCGGCAGCCCAGCTGCTCCACATGCCACGGCAGGTTGAACTCGCGCATGACCCCCTCCACGCCCGCGGCAAAGCGCCCCGCCAGCGGGATCGTGCGGTCATAGGCGTCCTGCGTCAGCACATGCTCCAGCGTGGCGCGCATGGCGGCGATGCTCAGCGCGTTGCCCGCCAGCGTGCCGCCGATGCCGCCCGTGTCGGCCTTGTCGACGCTGGTGCCCAGGCGCACGCGCTCGGCCACTTCTTCGGTCATGCCATACACGGCGGCGGGCACGCCCCCGGCAATCGGTTTGCCCAGCGTCAGCATGTCCGGTTGCAGGCCATGCGCGGCGGTATAGCCGCCCGGCCCGGTGCAGATGGTGTGTGTCTCGTCCATGATGAGCAGCGTGCCCGTCTCGCGGGTGATGCGCCGCAGCGCGTCATGAAAGCCCGGCTCTGGCTGCACGATGCCGATGTTGGTCATGACCGGCTCGGCCAGCACGCAGGCCACGTCGCCGGGTTCCAGCGCGGCTTCCAGCGCCGCGATATCGTTGAATTCAACCACGCGGGTGGTCATCGCCTGGTTGACGGGCGGGCCGATATTGCCGCGCCGGGGAACTGCCACGCCGTTTTGCAGCGTGATAAACGTCTCGTCGACGGTGCCGTGATAGCACCAGTTGAAAATCAGGATGAGGTTGCGCTGGGTGATCTGGCGCGCCAGCCGAATCGCAAAGCGGTTGGCGTCGGTGGCGGTCAGCGCAAACTGCCAGTAGGGCAGGCCGAAACGCCGTGCCAGTTCTTCGCCCACCCAGATGGCATCTTCGATGGGGAGCATGAAGGTGAGCCCGCGCATGGCCTGCTGATAAATGGCCTGCACGGTCACGTCGGGGGCATGGCCGGTCATCGCGCCTGTGTCACCCAGGCACAGGTCGAGATAGGTGTGGCCATCGACATCGGTGAAGTGTGCGCCTTTGGCGTCGCGCACAAACAGGGGAAAGCTGCCCGCCCATTTCACCATCCAGTTCATGGGGACGCCGGCCAGCAGATGTTTTTGTGCTTGCTGGGAAAGCTGCTGGCTGCGCGGATGCAGCCGCAGGTATAGCTCTTCTTCGGCCTGCAAAAGCTGCCGCAGGCGTGATCGGTCTGGCGTAAACACAAGGGATCCTTTCGGTTACGGGTCGTCCTGCAGGATGAGATATTGCTCGAATGCGGTATTTGTGAAATTCTGGGTGTAGGTATCCACCATAGCAGCACTGCACCTTTCGGTAGGCTCGAACGATCGTATAAAAGTATATCAAAAATGCCCCGATTGCGATGGCGAGGGACGGGGAAAGCGCGTCAAAAAGCACACAGGGCCGCCTGACGATTGCGCCGGGCGGCCCTGTATAAGCTGTTGAGATGTCGGGTGCCGTTACGAGGCCGGCTCGACGAAATATGCGTCCACGCCTTCGGCCGTCCAGCCGGTGATGCCGTTATACTCCACCTGCCACCACACGATGTCCTCGTAGCAGCCGGGTCCGCCGATCACATTGAACACGCCGCCCACGGGAATCTCGCCGCGAATCTGGGCGCTGGTGGTGCCGACTGCGCGAATCCGGTTGGCGCCGCCGGGCAGCACGACGGCTGTCCCACCCACGGTCAGGCGCGGCGGCAGGGCGGTTGGGCACGAGAACTGCTCGATATCCGACGCGGCAATCTGCGTCAGCGTCGCGTTGATGGGCATGACCCAGCGCTGCCCGCCCCAGGAAATCGCCTGCACCGATCCGTCCGGGCTGGGCGCTGCGAACGGGATAAACTCGCCATTGCGCCACAGCGTGAAGTCACGCTCGCGCACGCGGGTTTGCGGGTTGAATGGCGTGTAGGCAAACGACTGGCCGTCCGGCGACAGATAGAAGCCCGCGCTGCCATCCGTCGAGAGGAAGCCCACGGGGAAGTCCTCGATAATCAGATTGCCGTCCGAGCCCACGACCTGGCCGACCAGGTAGCTGGTGGACTGCCCGGCGAGCTGCTGCTCATATGGGCGGAAGCCGACCAGCTGCAGGGCGACGCTGCCGATGGGCACATTGATGCTGACAATCTCCGGCATGCTGGGGGTGGTGAACTCGGCCCCCGACAGGATATCCATCATCACCCAATGCGTGTTGGCTGCGTCGTACTGGGTATAGTACGAGCGCCCCTGATGCTCGGTGAACAGGCGCACAAACGGCGCGGTATCGCCCACGTCGGGGACCACATGCGCCCCGATCAGCGCGCCCTGCCGTGAATACACCAGGATCTCATTAACATAGCCATTGGGCGAATCCGGGAAAAAGCTGCTGGAAATCAGCGCGATCCCCGCATCCATCCACAGGACCGGCAGCGGACCGGGCACGCCATACTGCTGTGGCAGGTCCAGCGGGAAAGGCGTATACGAATCGAGCGCGACGCTGTACACGCCCAGCCGAAGCGTTGAATCGGCAAACAGATAGTCGGTCCAGGCGACGCCGGATCCATCAGGCGCCCATGAACCCCCCGAACGCGCGATCACATTATCCGGCTGCGTGCTGTCGAAGAAATAGGCCGGGTCTGGCTGGCCGGCGATGCGGCGCGCGTCCCCCGTGACGGTGTCGATGATCCACATATTGCTCACCATCGGCCCGCTGAAGCCGCCGGTGCGCTCGATCGCGTCGATGCCCACCTGCGGGATCGAGGTGTAGGTGGCAAAGCGCCCGTCCGGCGAGGTGCTGAGATCGCTGTTATACGGGTACTCGGTCAGCTGCCGATAGCCGCGATTTTCGACCGCGAACAGGTCGTAGTCGCTGATGATGACCGGCTGCACGCCGTCCGTCTGCCCGCTGACTGCCCCATGTGCTGCCAGCATGATGCCCAGCGCGAGCGCTGCTGTCCCCCATTTTTGTTTCATACACGTCCCCCGTCCCCTGCATGTGAAAAGTCATTTTATCACTTTAGAGGATGGCTGCCCGGTTCGCCTATGGGACTTTGGACGGAGATGGCGGCATGTCGGGCAGCGTGAACCAGAAGCATGACCCGTGTCCCGGCTCGGAGTCGACATCGATCTGGCCGCCATGCGCTTCCACGATGCGGCGCGTGATCGACAGCCCCAGCCCGGTGCTCTTTTCGCCGCCGGTGGGCAGCGCAGACAGCCGGGCGAATGCCTGGAACAGGTGCTGACGATCGGCCTCGTTGATGCCCGGCCCCTCATCCTGCACGCTGATGCGCCATGCATCCTGCTGATGCTGCGCCGCGACGATGACGGTGCTGCCCGGCGGCGCATACTTGACCGCGTTCGAGATCAGGTTGTCCAGCACCTGGCGCAGCAGGGCGGGGTCGGCCAGGACGATGCCTGTCGCGACAGGCGTGACGACCACCCGGGTGTCCTTGTTCATGGCCAGCTTGTGGTGCCGCGCGGCAATTTCGGCGATGTACGGCGCCAGCGCGACCTGCTGGCGGGCCAGCTTCATCTGGCCGGATTCGATCTGTGTGATGTCCAGCAGGTCATTGAGCAGGCCCAGCATGAAGCGCGTTTGTTGGCGCATATCGCCCAGCATGGCCTCGACGTCCTCGCGCGGCATGTCGATACCGGGCATCAGCAGCAGCTCCAGCGCCATCTGGATATTGCTGATCGGATTGCGCAGGTCGTGCGCGGCGATGCCCAGAAACGTGTTCTTCATCTCGTTGAGCTTGCGCAGCTCGACATTCTGCTGGTCAATCTTCCCGCGCTGCTCGATGATTTCCGAGATCAGCCGGCCTTTCTCCAGGATGACAGACATCCGCGAGGCAATCTGCTGGAACAGCTCGACATGCGCGTCCCGGTAGGCATCTGGCACCATGCTGGAGAAAAACAGGAATCCCACCGGCGATCCGTTGACGATCAGCGGGCATGTCAGCGAGGCGCGGATGCCTTCGTTCACGATCAGCCGGGTCGATGCCGAATGAGGCTTTTGCTCAAGATAGGCGCGCAGATCGTTGATGATGCGCGGCTGGCCCGTTTGCAGGATGGTTTCCAGGCTGCTGCCCGCCAGTGCTGCCGCATATCCGCTACCCAGCAGCACATTTGGCAGATTGCTCTTGGCCCAGCGTGCGCGCACGATCGGGCCTTTGTCCGTGGATTCGATCAGCGCAAAGCCGATCCTGTCGTAGGGGATCAGCTTGCGGAATTCCGTGAACACGTTCTCCAGGATTTCATCCAGCAGCAGGCCGGAATTGAGCTGGAGGGTGATGGTATTGAGCGTCTCCGTCTCGCGATAGCGCTTTTCAATATTGTGGGCCAGCTGACTCAGCGCCACGCCCAGCTGACTGATTTGGTCATAAGGCGTGATGGGAATCTCCAGATGCTCAAACTGGCCGTCACGAAGGTGTTCTATCGCGTCGATATACTCCGGTATTCGTCCGTCGACTTCCTGATCGGACATCGTTTTGCTCCACGGTGCATGCGTTCATCAATATCCTAATCTTACACCTGAATGCGATGCACTTAATGGAGACTTTGCCGCTTCCGCAAAGTGGCTACCCGCGTTCCACAGCCAGTCCGTGGCGCACCCAGTTCATCGTGCCGCCGACGACGTTATAGACGGTCGTGAACCCTTTCTGGCCCAGCAGCGCAGCGGCCGACTGGCTGCGTCCACCGCTGGCGCAGATCACCGCGACCGGCTGCTCCGGGTCCAGCTCGCTCACGCGCCGGGCGACTTCCGCCAGCGGCATCAGCACTGCGCCGGGCACGTGCCCCTGCGCATATTCCCACGGCTCGCGCACATCGATGACGACCGGGCGGCTGCCATTGCCGTGCTCCAGCAGTTCGCCCAGTTCTTCGGGCTGAATATCGCGCACGTCACCCGCCGTGGTGGGCAGGCCCAGCGCCTCCCAGGTCTCCAGGCTGTCAGCCAGATAGCCGGCGACCGTGTCGTAACCCACGCGCGCCAGGCTGTAGACGACGTGGCGATAGTCGTTGACGTCGTCCAGCAGCAGCACGATCGGCACGTCTGGCGGCAGCACGAAACCGACGCGGTTGCTGAGCTGGTCATCGGCCTCCAGATGCACCGAGCCAGGGATATGCTTCGCCTTGTAGGCGGCCTTCGGACGGGCATCCAGCAGCGCGGCCCCGCGCCGGAACTGCGCGACGGCGTCCTGCGTGCCCAGCGGGCGCGGCGCGACTTCGCCGAGCGGGCGCGGCCCCTGCCGGTTGATCTGCTTGATGCGCTTGTGGTTGCCCGGCTGTTCGGGCAGGCTGGTGGTGGCAAACGTGATGTAGTCCTCGCGCTCGTGCACCTGAAGCGCGGGATTATGGCGGCGCTCAAAGCCGAGTGTCGAGCTGCGCACCGCGCCGATCGATTTGCCGCACAGCGATCCGGCGCCGTGTCCGGGCAGGATCATCACGCCGTCGGCCAGCGTCAGGTATTCATTGTGCAGGCTGTCGTGCATATGCCCGGCCAGTTCGCGCGCCGCTTCAATGCCCACCAGGTCTGGCCGGCCAGCGTCGCCCACAAACAGCGTGTCGCCGGTCAGCGCCATCCACGGCTCATCGGCGCGCGTCTTGTCCAGCACCAGCAGGGTGATGCTCTCCGGCGTATGGCCGGGGGTGAAGCGCACCTGAAACTCGACATTTCCCAGCGTGATGCTGTCGCCGCCCTTCAGGGCGCGATGCTCGAAGGCGGCGTTCGCGGCCTCATGCACGAAGATGTCAGCGCCTGTCCGGGTGGCCAGCTCGGTATTGCCGGAGACGTGGTCTGCGTGCAGATGCGTCTCGATGATGTGCGTGATGGTCATGCCGTGTGCGGCGGCCACATCCAGGTATTTCTGCACATCGCGGTCTGGGTCGATGACGGCGGCGATGCCCCCACCCTCACACCCGATCAGATAGGACGCGCATCCGAGGCCGTCGATAAAGAACTGCTGCATATACATTGGGGTTTCCTCACAGATTACAGGAGTTGGCGTAGATTGTCGTAAAGCAGAAAGAGCGCCAGGGCGATCACCAGCAGCGCGAATGCCTTGCGCAGGCGCGCCGCATCCAGTCGTTTGCCCAGCCGCGCACCGGCAAAGGTGCCGGCCACGCCCGCGGCGATAAAAATCACGATCAGGGGCACATCGAGCGTGATGCCGCTCAGGTGGCCCATGAAACCGGCCAGGCTGTTCATGGCGATCACCACCAGCGAGGTGCCCACTGCCTGATGAATCGGCATGCGCACCAGCATCACCAGTGCTGGCACGATCAGGAAGCCGCCGCCCACGCCCAAGATGCCGGTCACCAGGCCAACACCCGCGCCGCCTGCAAACACCTTCCACACTTTCAGGTCGTCGGTGCAGTCGGGGTTGAAGCGGGCTGGCTTCTGGCGCATCAGCAGCGTGCCGACGGCCAGCATGAGCAGCGCGAAGGCGATCATCAGCGCGGTCGGCGAGACCTGTTTGGACAGGCCCGCTGACAGGTACGAGACGACCATGCCAGTGCCGCCAAAAATCAGCGCGACTCGCCAGTTCAGCGTCCCCTGCGAACGATGGAAAAAGGCGCCCAGCGCGCTGTTGGTGCCCACGATCGCCAGCGACGTCGTCACGGCGACCTGCGGGCTGAGCCCGAGCAGGTACACCAGCGCGGGCACCGTCAGGATGGAGCCGCCACCCCCCAGCAGGCCAAGCGACCCGCCGATGCCGAAGCCGAGCGTCAGGATGAGCAGCAGCGTGGGCATTATTTGCCTTTTTTGACGGGATAGCCAGCCATCTGCCAGCTCATCATGCCGCCACGCAGGTTCAGCGCATTCAGGCCAGCCCGCGCCAGCTGCCCGGCGGCCGCGCTGCTGCGTGAGCCGGAACGACACACGCACAGAATTTCCGTTTCGCGGGGCAGTTCGCCCAGGCGGTTCGCCAGTTCCCCCAGGGGGATCAGCTTTGCGCCAGGAATATGCCCATCGCGGAACTCGTCGGGCTGACGCACATCCAGGATGAGCAGCGGCCGCTTTTCGTCGATGCGTGCTTTTGCATCGGCTGGATTCAGGGCATTGCTATTGCTGCCAAACAACGATTTGAAGAAGTTCATTCCGAGTCCCCGTGTGTGACGTTATTCGAGAGGTAAGCCCTGGGCCGTCCAGGCATTCAGCCCGCCCAGATCGGAGATGCCGCTGTATCCCGCCTCCGCCAGAATCTGCGCTGCCTGCGCGCTGCGATTCCCGCTGCGGCAGTACACCACGATTTGCTGGTTCATCGGCACTTCTGCCAGGCGGCCTGCCAGGTCATCCACGGGAATATTGACCGCACCGGCGATGTGGCCGGTCGCAAATTCTTCCGGCGTGCGCACATCGATCAGCAGATGCGAGGACATGTCCGCGCTGAACTGCGCCTGATAGTCCGCTGGCGTGATATCCTGCACGACGGCGGGGCTGCTGGTGCCACCTGTCAGGCTGCCGCTGACCAGCACCAGCCCAACCACCAGCGCGATCCCAATCCCCACAGCCCGTACGATTTGACGATTACTCATCATGTGCTCCGCTTGTTTTCCTTATGCCCCTCACTGTACGACGAACCCTCTATGCATGGTTAGAGTCAGCGCCTTATAATGAGCTATAAGCGCCGACTTATGGCATCAGGGGTTCGTCATGCTTGATCTCTACAAACTGCATATTTTTTCGACGGTGGTGCAGGAAGGCAGTTTCAGCGCGGCGGCGGGCCGCCTGTTCATGACGCAGTCCGGCGTGAGCCAGCACATCCGCGAGCTGGAAAGCAGCCTGGGCAGGCAGCTTTTTCAGCGCGGATGGCGCGGCGTGCGGCTGACCTCACATGGGGAAATCCTGAACCAGTATGCGGGGGAAATTTTCGCGCTGGTGGCGAAGGCCGAGTATGCGCTGACGGATATCGAGCAGCTTTCCAGCGGGCGCGTGAGCCTGGGCGCGACGCCGGGCATCGGCATTTATCTGGCCCCGGACTGGGTCCAGGGTTTTCGCGCCCGCTATCCACAGCTCACCGTCGCGCTGCAAACTGGCGTGACGACCGAGATTGTGGGCGAGGTGCTGGCGGGTCGGCTGGAACTGGGCTTTGTGGAGGGGGAGCCAGCCGAGGGGCAGGCGCGGCTGGCATCGCTGGTGCTGGACGAGATCGAGCAGCAGGTGGTGGTGGGCAGTCGGCATCCGTTTTGCGCGCAGCAGCAGGTGCGACTGGATGACCTGCGCCAGCAGCCGCTGATCGTGCGCCAGGCGAAAAGCCAGTCGCGCGTCTGGCTGGAGCGCGTGCTGCGCCAGCATGACATTGAGCCGCTCATCGGCGCGGAGTTCGACAATCTGGAGTCGATGAAGCGGGCTGTGTCGGTGGGCCAGTGCGCGGCGGTAATGCCTGCTTACGTCGTGCAGGCGGAAGTGGAGCAGGGTCTGCTGCACCTGCTTCCGCTGGAGGGCAGGCCGCTCACGCGCAGCCTGAAACTGGTGTGGGATGCGACGTCGCATTTCTCGCCCATCGCCAGCGCGTTCCTGGGCGAGATGAGCACGCGCTATCCCGCCCTGGGGCCGCTGCTGGGGCAGATGAACGCGTGAGCGATTCCCTCAGACCGTGACCGATTAGCCGTCCCAGGCGGCCTGAAGCCCGGCCATATCGAGCTTCTTCATGCCCAGCAGGGCCTGCATGACCCGGCCAGAGCGCGCCGCGTCGGGCGTGCTCATCAGCTCATTCAGCAGGCTGGGGATAATCTGCCACGAGACGCCGTATTTGTCTTTCAGCCAGCCGCACTGCTCAGCTGCCGGATCCGCCGAAAGCTGATCCCAGAAATGATCCAGCTCCTCCTGCGTGCTGACCTGCACGAAGAATGAAATCGCCTCGGTGAAGGTGAAGTCGTGGCCCAGCCCGCCGTCAGAGGCCATGAATTCCTGCCCGCTGAGGTGAAACAGCGCGTGCTGCACGGTCGCGCCTTCATGCGTGATCGCGTCGATGCCGGAGCCGGCGAACAGGCTGGTATACAAGCGAATGGCTTCCTCGGCCCTGCCGTGCTGGTCGCGCACAAACATCAGGAAAGGCGTGATCTTCTGGGCGCGCGGCGCCAGGCTGAGCTGCCACGACACGCCGAATTTGTCCGCCACCCAGCCAAATTTCGCGCTGAAGGGATAGGCCTGAAGCGGCATGAGGATGCTGCCGCCGTCAGACAGGCGCGCCCACAACGCATCGATTTCGGCTTCCGTGGCGCAGTTGACAAAGAACGAGACGGCTGGGGTGAAATTGAAGGCCGGGCCCCCGTCCAGCGCCATGAACTGCTGGCCCGCCAGCTCGAACGAGCCGTTGAGGACGTTGCCTTTATTGGGGCCATCCTCATAGCGGGTCACCGACAGGATGCGCGCATCGCCGAAAGCGGACACGTAGAACGCCATCGCTTCTTCGGCACAGTTGTTGAACCACAGGTAAGGGGTAATTTTCTGCATCTTCGCACGCTCCTTGATTGCGCTGATTGAAAGTTGATTTTAGCTCATTTGTTCTTATGATGCAATAGGGTGCACGGGCAAGCTTCAGCGGCAGGGTCGCCTCACGGGAGCGGGCACGCTACACTGAGGGCACTGAACAAAGGATCCGTTATGCACACGACGTTTGGCTATTTCGACCTGATCGAGACCTTCCCAAAGGCCGGATGCGCCGTATGCAATCTGCTGCAGCGCGACGTGACGCACCTGCTCGATTCCATCCTGTACGAGTATTCGGTGGACAGGTCGATGCAGGCGGGATTCCGCGCCAGCCGCGGCCTGTGCAATCAGCACGGCTGGCAGTTCACCAAACTGGGCAATGCGCTCAGCGCCGCGGTGTTGTACGAAGCCGCGCTGGACGAAGTGCTGACGGTGATGGAGGCATCCGGGCCGGATGAGCGCACCCGACAAGGGGGATGGCTTGGTGGGTTGTTCGGGCGCGTCCAGCCCAGCGCGCTGGCCGAGGCGCTGATGCCGAAGCAGCCATGCGCCGCCTGCGCCGCCCAGGACGCCGCCGAAGCGCGTTACGTGACTGTGATAGGCGAGCAGATTCAGGATGAGCGCATCCGCGAGGCATATCGCGCCTCAGAAGGGCTGTGCCTGCCGCATTTCCGGCAGACGCTGGCGCATGCGCAGGACGGCGACTCGGCAAAGCTGCTGCTGGCGCTGCAAAAAGATATCTGGTCGCGCCTGCGCGCTGAGCTGAATGAATTCATGCGCAAGAGCGATTATCAGAACGCGGGCGAAAAGATGGGCGCGGAAGGCACCAGCTGGCAGCGCGTGGTGGCGCGGCTGGCGGGCGAGCACGGCGTGTTTGGCCTGCGCCGCAGCGGACGCTGAGCGGGATGCCGGGGCAGGCATCACTTTCGCCCGCGTTTCGTGTTACAGTTTCAGGGCTGTGACAGCCCGTGACTGCGCCTGCCCGACCTTAGGAAATAGCCCTGATGCAGACATCCCCTCCACTGCCTGACAGCGACGGCGCGCTGGCCCGCCTGCTGGCTGGAAATCGCCGCTATATCGCCATGCGCCAGCTCCATCCACGCCAGACATCCGAACAGCGCCAGACGCTGCTGGAAGGCCAGAATCCGATTGCTGCCGTGCTGAGCTGCTCTGATTCGCGCGTGCCGTCCGAGCTGATTTTCGATCAGGGTCTGGGCGATCTGTTCATTGTGCGCACAGCAGGGCACGCGGTCAACGAAGTCGTGCTGGCCAGCGTGGAATTCGCCGTGCATGTGCTGAAAGTGCCGCTGGTGCTGGTGCTGGGCCACGCGCAGTGTGGCGCGGTGTCCGCTGCTGTCAGCGACAAGCCGCTGCCGGGGCATATGGCCAGCCTGAAGACGGCGCTGCGTCCGGCTGTCGATGCCACGATGGATCACGCCGGCGACCCGCTGGACAATGCGATTCGGGCGCATGTGCGCCTCACCGCAGAGCAGTTGTGGGCCGAGAGCGCCATCCTGGGCGATGCTGTCGCGCACGAGCGCATCAAAATCACGCCTGCATATTACGACCTGAACACAGGCAGCGTCGAACTGCTGTAAGCGTCCCTGAATCTCGGCGGCTGCGTACTAACTCAACGCCTCAAGCAATGCCCGCGCGATCAGCTTCTGGCCTGCCAGTGATGGATGCAGGCCATCATAGAGATAGTCTGGATGCGGCGGCACGCCAAAGAGGTGTTGCAGCTCCACAACCGGGCCTTTCTGTCGGCGCACGATGTCGGCCACCCGCGCCACATCTTCGTTCAACCAGATCAGCCCTGGCGCCATATCCCCGTGACTGCGTATCCTGTCGGGGATGACTGGCGTCGGCGTCATCCACACCCAGCGGGCGGATGTCCGCGTCGCGGCGAAATCGCGCAGCTGGGCCAGATTCTTTTCCGTTTCTTCCGGGCTGACTTCGGGTTTGAGCGCTTTGTCGCCATACCTGCGGGCATCATTGGTGCCTGCCATGCAAATGATCCAGTCAGGCTTTTCAGCGGCAATGTCGTAGAAAACGCGATAGAACATCTGCGTCGTCGTTTGGCCTGAGATGCCCGCGTTGACCACCCGAATATGATCGTCGGGGCGCTGGAGGTCGAGCAAAGCGCGCAGAATCTCAAGCCATGAGTGCCAGTCGTCGGTGATGCTGTCGCCCAGCCCGACGATGGTTGAGCCTGGCGCGAACGGGAGACGCATTACCCGCGCAGCAACATCCGGTTCAGCGAGAAGCTCTGCTGCTGCCTGCCGGGTGACGGCGGCACACTCCGCTTTTACCTGACGATAGGTTTCGACGGGGATGCCAAACAGCGCGGCGATGGCCGTCTCGGTGAGCGCAGGATTTGTCTTCTCAGGGTGACTGTAGCGGAGGTATGCCGTGAGCTGCTCGTGACTCAGTTCGCTCATCGCTGTTTTTCCAGATGTCGTGGCTCATGGGACTGAACCATACCGCAAAACCTGTGCAGGTGAAAATTCTGATCGGGGAACACTCAGGCTGTTCCGTAGGCCGGTTGAACGCAGCACCGGAACAGCCTGAGAGATGAACGCGTTTTTGCCTAGCCTTTGACCGATCCCTGTAGCAGGGCCGAGATGATCTGCCGCTGAAACAGCACGAAAGCGATCAGCGTGGGCAGCAGAATCAGAATGGTGCCGGCGCACAGCAACGGGACATTGGTCGCATAGTGTCCCTGGAACGCGCCGAGGGCACCCGCCATCGTGCGTTCTGCCGGGTCTTCGACCAGCACCAGCGCCAGCAAAAACTGGTTCCACGTCCAGACGGACATCAGGATGCCCAGCGACGCCATCGGCGGGCGCGCCAGCGGCAGATGAATACGCCAGAACAAATCCCACAGCGTGGCCCCGTCGACGCGGGCTGCCTCGGAAATCTCGATCGGCATGTTAACAAAATGGGCGCGCATCCAGTACACGGCAAATGGCATGTACAGCGCGATCAGCGGCAGCACGATGGCAAGCCGTGTATTGTAAATGCCCAGCGCGCGCTCCAGATAATACAGCGGGACGATAATGCCGCTGAACGGGAGCGTTAAGCCAAACACGAACAACGCGAGCAGGATGCCAGAGCCAGGGATGCGCAGCTGGCCGATGGCAAATCCAGCCATGGTTGAAATGATCAGCGCGATGGGCACCACTGCGATCACGAGATAGACGCTGGAGCCTAGCAGGACGGTCATATTCGCCACGTTGAAGGCTTCAATGAAGTTGCCCCACTGCGGTTCGGCAGGCCATTCCAGCCCCCTCGGCACCGTGTTGGACGGGTGAAGGGCGGTGATGAAGATGCTGATGAAGGGCAGAATGGTGACGACCATCAGCACCACCAGCATGATTCGTCCGGAATACAGCTCGGTACGGCTAATCCTCATTACTTTATCTCCCGGTTGAGGCGCTGAATGGGGATGATGATGACCAGCACCAGCAGGGTCAGAATCACAGCCAGGGCCGACGCCGGGCCAATACGCTGCTCGGTAAAGGCCAGAATATATATCTGGATACCGGGGACAGCGGTCGCGTTGCCCGGCCCCCCTGCCGTGGAAATATAGACGATGTCAAAGGCGGCCAGCGCAGCAATCACCGTCACCGTCAGGCACACACCAATCTCATTCCGCAGCAGCGGGACGGTGATGCTGATGAACTCGTTGAACCAGCTGGCGCCGTCGATACGCGCCGACTCGTACAGCGCCGGGTCGAGCTTTGACATACCCGTCCACAGCAGGACGGTGCAAAAGCCCAGCAGCACCCACACGCCAATGAGGCCGACCGCGGGAAGCGCCCACGTGAAGTCGCCAAGCCATGCACGGGTGAGCGCGCTCAGCCCAACCGCTTCCAGAAGCTCGTTAATCAGGCCGGGCAGCGCCAGCAGCCAGCCCCAGATAATGCCGGCCGCGACCAGCGGGATAATCTGCGGCAGGAACAGCACGGTGCGAGACACCGCCCCCAGCCGCCCGGTCGCCATACGGTGCATCACGCTGGCGACCACCAGGCCGAGCGCCACCGGGATGAAACTGAAGAAGAAAACAAGGCGAAATGAATTAAGAATGGTCCCCAGCAGATCGGGGTCTGAGAGGACACGGGTGTAATTATCGAATCCCACCCACGTCATCGGGCCAATACCGTTCCAGCGGAAGAATGAGTACTGAATGCTCATCAGCAGCGGAAGCAGGACGAACATGGCATACATCAGCAGCGCTGGCAGGACGAACAGCCAGCCAATGATGGCTTCCCGGCGCGCGTTTTTACTTTTGGTGGTAGGTCGGGAGGCCGCGAGAGCCGCGGGACGATTGTCTGACGTGGTCATAGTTTTGTCTCTTTTAAGAAGGGGCCGCGGGACAATGCCCGCGGCCCCCGACTAATTATTCAGAGAGCTGCAGTTCGTACTCGGCCTGAACTGCCTGGAGCAGACCAGCGGCATCCTGCAGTCCGCCGACCATTTCCTGAAGTTCAGGAGTCCAGCCCTGGGCGAAGATCGCGCTGGTGGCGTTGGCGATGAAGTCCATCGACGTGCCAGCTTCACCGACCACCGGGCCGGCGGCGAGGGTCTCGTTGGTGATCGAGCCTTCAGCGACCGGCGGCATTTCCAGACCGGACGGGCCACCGGGGTTAGAACCACCGACATCCACGCCGATCTGGCGGGCGACTTCATTGGTAGCGACCCAGTTGAGGAAGAACGCGGCGCAGTCCGCATTGACGGCGTTGGCAGCGATGCCGAACGTCAGCGGGGCGGACATGGCGGCGGGTGAACCACCTTCTTCGGCCGGCGGCATCAGGAAGAAGCCGACGTTGCCGGGCATGGAGGCGTCATAGCCAGCGTTCTGCCAGTCGCCGTTGAAGATGAAGACACCTTCGCCTGCGCCGAAGCGGGCCTGGGCATCCGTGTACTCAATCGCGTTGATATCTTCGGGGAAATAGCCGTTGGTGATCCAGTCCTGCAGGTGCTGGGCAGCAACCAGATTCTCAGGGGTATCGATGGTCGCACCGGGGGTCTGGAAGATCCAGTCGTTGATCGGGCCCACGGGACCAACCGATGCCATCAGCGCCTGCAGCGGGAAGGCGAGGCCCATGCCACTGCGCGCGCTGCCCCACTGCATGATCGGCAGCAGGTCGGCTTCCTTGGCGGCGGCGAGCAGCGCTTCGAACTCGGCCAGTGTCGCGGGCGGTTCGGTCATGCCAATCTGCTCGGCCTGTTCACGGTTGTAGAAGATACCGGTCAGGCTGTAGTTGAGGCCCATCGCATAGAGCGAGCCAGCGCCACGGGTGCCATCTTCGGCGACGCGGTTCTGGTTCAGCTGCGGCACCGGCCAGTCGTTCCAGCCAAAAGCCTCGGCATAGGTGTCAAGGTTCATCACCAGGCCCTGGGTGGCAAACGAGACCAGCGTGGGCAGGCGGATCAGATCAGGCGGATTGTCGCCAGAGAGCAAACGCGGCGTCGCGTTGATCAGATTGGCGAACTGGTCCTGGCTGATATCCCAGGTGACATTCGGATACTGGACCGAAAACTCTTCGGTCAGGCGGAAGGGCAGGTCGAAGCCGGTTTCGAAATAGCCACGGACGGTGATCGGCTCGGTGCCGCAGTTGGGGACATCCTGGGCGGCGACACTGGGGGTCTTCACAGCAACTGCGAAGATTCCCAGTACGGCGGCTGTGGAGAGGCTGAGGTGAAGCAGGCGTTTCATGTTAATTTCTCCCGTAGTTAGTATCAGGTGCAATAATTTGCGTGCGTAAGTCAGGCGATATCCCGACTTTTCTTTTCATGGCCACTTTCGATAGGCAGCTCCTTTCCGATCAGGCAACTCTCTTTGTTCCAGATAGCGTCCACAGAATGTGCGCCAGTCCATGCTGGCGTGTTTCTGGTAACTTCCTATGATTTACGGGTATGGTTCCGCCTAAGCCAAACCATACTGCTGCGTTGTATTCCGCACGACCAGCTCCAGCGGGGGCAGGTGACGCGGGGTCACTTTTCCCGGCGTCATGAGCATGTCCAGCAGCATCTGCATGCCCAGATACCCGCTTTGCTCCAGATGCTGGCGCACGGTTGTCAGCCCGACATAGCGACTCAACTGCACATCGTCAAACCCAATGACCGAGATATCTTCCGGCACACGCAGCCCGGATTCACGGACCGCCTGAATACAGCCGACTGCCTGGATGTCCGACATCGCGAAGATCGCAGTGGGCGGCTCTGGCAGGGTCAAGAGCTGCCGGGTCAGCCGGTGTGCCGTTTCTTCGCCGTGCATACCCAGGCACACATAGTCTGCGTTAACGGGGATGTCGTACTCTGCCAGTGCGGAGAGGTACCCCTTGTAACGCAGGTCACTGGTTGGGATGCCATAGTTGTTGGTCAGTTCGTCACCGACATAAGCCACGCGGCGATGCCCAAGCTGGAGCAGGTGCTGCGTCGCCAGGTAGCCACCATGCACGTTGTCAGTGCTGATGCCGTTTGTGTCGCCGGTAAACACATCGCTGAGGATGACAAACGGGATGCCCGCCTGCTTCAGCAGGTCGCGTTCCTCATCGGAAATATTCAGCGTGGTGATCAGCAGGCCATCGACGGTCGACTGGTCGACAATGGTCAGCAGCTGCTCATGCTGGCGGTCAGGCTCGCTCACCGTATAGAGAATGAGGTTGAAGTCATTGTCCTGGTGGCTGAGGGCCATCTGCATGCCGCGCAAGCGCTCGACAAATGAAGGCGGCGTGATGTAGGGCAGCATGGCGCCAATATTACGATGCTGCACGCCAGTCGAAAGCTGGCGGGCCACCTTGCTGCGGCGGAAACCAAGCTCCTGGATCACGCTCAGCACTTTTTCCTGCGTCTCCGGGCTGACCCGCGTGCTGTTGTTGAGCACGCGCGAGACGGTCCCGACGCCGACGCCGGCGGCTTTTGCAACATCGTAAATGGTTGGATTGGCCATGCAAATCCTGACCACACTTAAGCCGACAATCACCTGTGGAACCGCTTCCATAATAGTAAAACGCATTTTGGAAGGGCTGTCAAGTGTCGGAAATCCGCGCTCATCTCAACTGTTGTCTGCGCTCAGGCGCAGGCCTGGCTGGAGGATTTGGATATTCAGATTGCGAACCGGCGGAGGGGCTGTAAGCATTGTTGAATTCCGAAGGCCGCGTAAACGGGTGTCATGCCTGCGCAAAACGTCAATGCTTCTTTGAGGGTCTCAAAGGCCGGTTCTGGTGTATGAATACGACATATGCATTACTATGAGAATATATGCGCTTAATGGAGCAGGTCTCATTGCTGCTGAAGCCCATGCTGTGACAAGCGGATATGTAGTTGTGAAGGCACAGTCTGCCAACCCGTCCCGTCATTCGTCACGCGGTTAGCGAAAACTCTCTGCTTTATGCTCCCGGAGTCTTTAACGGGTTCGTTTGAAGGGTGTACTTAAATTATGGGCGATTCCGCGCAGCGAAACTTACACGTCAAAGCCGACCCGACGCACGCCCCGGTCAATTCCCCTCGACAGGAAACACGAAGTGCGGCGGCTGCCACCGCCAGCTCTCACGCTCCCGGAACATGGGATGGCAACAGCCGCCCCGATAATCTGCTCCAGTTGCAGCGCGTCATCGGAAATTCTGCCATCAACCGGCTGATTCAGCGTTCCCACCAGCAGGGCTGCGGCTGTTCGGCCTGTTCAGGTGGCGCAATCAGCGAGACCCAGGCGCAGCGCTCGATTCAGCGCCAGACAGCCGAGTCTGATGCACATGTCGCCGGGTGCGGCTGCGCGAGCTGTGCATCGATTCAGCGCACCCTCGACCCGCAGCAGGCTGCACATGCTCCTGTCAAAATTCAGCGGCTTATGTCCCCAGGCGCGTTTAAAAAGAAGACCAGGGCGATGGGCTTCCGCAATCTGATCAAGCCCATCGATAAAGCCGTGGCCGCCTACGCCAGCACTGCCACAGCATTGTCACCCGAGGCGAAAATACAGGCGCTTCAGGAGATTATTGCCTTATGCGATACCTACCTCAATGACCCCAAGCGCAAGAAGTCCGCGCGTCGTGATGGCGTCGATGCCCTGAAGCAGGATGCAGAAGCGGATATCCTCCAGTTGCAGTCGGTGACGCCGGAACAAACGCAGTCGGTCGAGACCACGCCAGAGCAGACACAGTCGGTTGAGACGACACCAGAGCAGACCCAGTCGGTTGAGACGACGTCGGAACAAACGCAGTCAGTCGAGACGACGCCGGAGCAGACACAGTCGGTCGAGACGACGCCGGAGCAAACGCAGTCGGTCGAGACCACGCCTGAAGTAACCCAGTCGGTCGAGACAACGCCGGAACAAACGCAGTCGGTTGAGACGACACCAGAGCAAACGCAGTCAGTCGAGACCACGCCTGAAGTAACCCAGTCGGTCGAGACGACACCGGAGCAGACACAGTCGGTTGAGACCACGCCGGAACAAACGCAGTCGGTCGAGACCACGCCTGAAGTAACCCAGTCGGTTGAGACCACGCCGGAGCAAACGCAGTCGGTCGAGACGACCCCCGTTGATCCGCAGAAGACCGCTGCATCCGAGTACCTCAAACGACTCGAAAATAAGGAAGATATTTTTGCCGGTGCCACCCTGTCGCGCGCCCAGATTCTTGACTTGCTGGAGACGCATCTGAGCGCTGCGGAGTTCACCCGCGCGGCATCGCTGATGATCATCAATGTGCCGGCCAGTGTCGTCGAGGGAGACAAGGCGCGCACGGTCGCCCTCAGCCATCTGGAAATTCTGCTCAAGGATAAGTCCGTTGCGCGCAACCTGCTGAACAAGAATACAGCCGTTGTCGTCGTCCCGAAAAACAAGAAGATGACTGACCTGCCGCAGTTTGCGTCGCTGAAAGGCAAAAAGACGTTCGATGGCCGCGATTGGGATACTGTGCGCGGTTCCGGCGGCATGGAAATCAACGGGGCAATCTATGTGGCCGTGACGGAAGAAAACACCCTGGGTACGGATGCAGAAGGTGATGTGTCGGGCACGGATTGGTGCTATGCGTCGGGATACTCCACCACAACTCATGAAATTGCCCACGTGGTGGACATCCACGGCCTGTCGGCGGAAGACCGCAAGAAGGTCGATGATCTGTATAAGGCCAAGAAGCAGAAACAAACGGCGGGCGAAGTCGTCGAGTGGATTGACGGCTTCGACTACGACAAGCCCGGAAAGAAGAAAGACGAGGCGCAGGCTGCCTATAATGAATGGGCGCTGGACCTGCCTGGCACCCTGACGACCGCCGGTATGGCCGACGAAAACGATCGCAAAAGCACGATTGCCTGGGTGAAATATCTGCTGGTCGATGGTGGGGCGTATGCGGATAACAATTACACGACCTGGCTGAAGCATGTGGGGGTCATTGATGGGAACACCATCAAGAAGAAAGATGGCACCCTGTTTGCCAACATCAGCACGATATCCAAGAAAGTCGTGTTTGGCGGGAAGCAAACCAACTATGCCTCGTCGCATCGCTTGGAGTATTTTGCCCAGAGCGCGAATGCTTTCTTCGGGACCAATGTGGGCACTGAGCCGTATACTCATGACCTGTGGGATGCGGCTGGTGAGCCCGAGAAGGGCACTCGCCGCAATGGCAAAAGCGAAGTGGCGCGTATCGAGCCTGAACTGAAGGCCCTGTTTGACCGCATTTTCGGCTCTCAGGACATCACCGATGCCAATCCGCGCGACAAGGTGAAGAAAGAAAAAGAAGCAGCAGCAGGTGGCACGGGTGGCTGATGGCCGGGGGGAAATAACTGATGGGTTATGTCGATACGCCGGTCCGTGCAATCAGGCATTTCAATGTGTACATGGGCGAGAGGGTGGTGCTCAGCGCCGAGGATACCCCGGGCCGCCTGTATTCGGTGGCCTCGCCCCCGCCCGGCGGAGCGCCGCCGCACCCGTTTGTGAATGCGCGCGCCTATGATGCCTTCAGCGAAGGGGACCTGGCGACCATCCTGTGGAATGCCGCTGACTTTGATGACTTTCTGGTGCAGTTGATCGCAGAGGGCATGAATACTGCCTCATGGAACGACTCATCGGCCGCGCCCCGCATCGCGCCCCGGCGGCTGTTTCGCGGAGATGCGCTGGTCGGCGCCGTCTGGGAGAGCGCCGGTCAGTTCACGGCGCTGACGCATCAGCCGCCTTATGACGCGCTGGTCTTCAGCCATGCCATGCTGACCGCCTATGCCATCAGCGAAGCCGACACGCTGTTGCGCCTGGTGCAGGAAACCTCTGCATTCAGCGAGCTGAGCCAGCGCTTGCAGGACGCGGGCTACACGCTGCAAACAGCCGGGGGGTAAGCGCGGCTGTCTGGCGACAGGCTGGTGCCTGAGGCGCGTGGTTTCACGCCGGCCCAGGAGATTTGTTTGTAACCCTGCTTGTCTTATTCCCACGCTTTTGGGAAATTCATGCCTTCCCCAAGGATTCTGTATTCCTTTATTTCAACAACCTTTTTCATCAACTAAACTATGTATACTCTGTAAAGTGGGTCTTTATCTTATCTGTGCCCTGCTCTTTAATCTTGATTGCAACAGGATTCCCAAATGCTCTCGATTCATGAACAGCTTGAGCTTGACCGCAAGGGCTTGCTTGACCTGACGCTAAGAAACAAGCTGATTAATTTCAAACTCACCAGGGCGCAAGGCATTCAGATTGACGATGAAAAGAGTGATGAGCTTTACCGAATTCTGGTGCTCAATGGGAAATCGATGGATTTTTTGGCTATACCGGAGATGGATGACGATCTGGTGTTCAGGAAAGTCACCTATTTTCAGGAAGACCAGTATTATCCTCGGATGACGGCCCTGGTGCTGGCCTTCCAGACCTGCGAAATTGTTCCCTACACTGAAGCTGCTGAAGACGGAGAACAGCCAGCTGACGACGCACAGAGCAAGGACCCGTCGCGCCACACGGACAATCATCTGCAAACCCCTTATTCCGATTTCGAGCTTCAAAAGCGACTGCTGGAGACAGCGGCAGCCGCACGTGAGCATATCGAGGAGAAGGGCGTTAATGTTCTGTATCTCGCGCTGGGCGAACTGCACTGGTATCAGGAAGAAAAATCGGAGCAGGTGTTACGTGCGCCGCTGATTCTTGTGCCAATTGAAATCAACCGCAAATCGATCGATGCGCGCTTCATGATCCGCTATGACGGCGCAGGTATCAATGACAACCCGGCCCTGCGCGAAAAACTCAAGCTGGACTTCAAAATCACGATTCCACCCCTGGCTTCTGAAGAAAGCGACGAGGCTGATATCAAACCGTCTGAGTATTTTCAGAAGATACGGGAAGCCGTTGCGCTGAAAGCCGGCTGGACTGTCGTGGAAGATGCCATCAATGTGGCGTCATTCTCTTTCAATAAGCTGCTGATGTTTAAGGATCTGGATTCCGCGCAGTGGCCGGTGAATGATCAGCCGTCAAAACATCCGATTATTAGCCAGCTTTTGCAGACAGGCTTCTCGGATTCGGTCAATAATGCCGCGCCATCGCTCAGCCGTGAGGAGATGGATGGCTATCTGGCCCTCAACAAAAATAACCACATTATTGACGCAGACAGCACACAGGCGCAGGCTGTACAGGCAGTGTCTAAAGGCAAGACGATCGCTATTCAGGGCCCGCCTGGTACTGGCAAGTCGCAAACCATCGCCAACATCATCGCTGAAGCTGTGGGCAACGGCAAAACGGTGTTATTTGTTGCCGAAAAACTGGCTGCCCTGGAAGTCGTCAAGCGCAGGCTCGAGAAGGTCGGGTTTGGTGATCTGTGTCTTGAACTGCACAGCCATAAGGCGAAACGCAAAGCGGTCATCGACGAGCTTAACCGCGTCCGTAGCCTACACCAGCCAAAACCCTATAACGCCGAACCTCTCAAAAGCCTGGGAGAAATCCGCGCGACGCTGAATGCCTACAGCGATGCAGTCAATACTCCTGTCAACCAAACCAGAGTTACGCCGTATCGGGCCTTTGGCGAACTCCTGCGCCTGAGCACCAAGATGGCGAATCAGGATTGGCCTTCCTGGTCAAATTCATCTGCGGTGACCTGGACCGATCAGGCATTTGTTGAAAAGCGCAGCCAGGTTGAAGTGTGGAAACGCACGATTGAGCAATATGGCCAACCACATAAGAACCTATTCTGGGGCTGCGAGATTACGACGAACGCGCCTAATACTGCGAACGAAGTTCGCCGGTTGTCACGAAAGGCATTGGAAGCGTTAGAGAATCTTGAACGCCAGACGCGCCAGTTTGCTGTTGATATTCACCTCGGAGAAATCGGCCCTGCCATCGAGCATGTGCTGGCCGTGGCAAAAATTGCACAAGCACTCGCCGCGTTGATTCGCAGCCCGGATGCCTGCCTGAATCCTGCCGACTGGAAACGCTACTCGTTTGAAGTGGACCAGGCCCAGGAAGCCTGCCAGCAGCTGATCAGCACCGCCGCTGCACAGGCAATGGTGAGTGATGCAGAGCGTTTTGCCGCGTCTGACTTCGAAGGGATTGCATCCACTATCAAAAACAGTCCTTCAGGCCTGTTTAGCTTTCTCAATGGGAAACTGCGCGCTGCAAAACGCGATCTCCAGAGCATGGTTACAGGGCTGCCTGGGTCGCGCGAGGAGCTGCTGGTGCTGCTGGATAAACTGACGATTTATCATGGTGCCTTGAAGCAGCTGCAAAAGGTCAGGCGCGAAGGTCAGTATCTGTTTGGGGATGCGTGGAAGTCTGCCAGCGAACGGCCAGATGTCATCATAGAGATGATCGAGGCAGGCAATAGACTGCGACGTGCGGCACAAAGCCTGCCCGGGGTGTCGGATGCGGTGAGCCACCCCCAGATTATGGCACGCACCAAAGAGAATCGCGGCCTGATAGAAGCAATGGCGGGCCATGTCGATGAATTTGAGGCCGCAGCCCGTGAATTGTTCGAACGCGTCAGCTTTATCGTACGCAAGCGTTTTGGGGTGCCCGATCTTGCAGACTGCAACACGCAGGACATGATTTTGATGCTGCAAAGCTGGACCAGTGCAGCAGATGAGATTGCAAATCTGGCGGAGGTGAATCGGGCCACTGCGACGCTTCAGAATGCCGGGCTGAAAAGCTTTGTGGAGGCTACACAGAATTGGCCGAAAGCCGCAGAGTCGGCGCTGGAGCTGTTTGACTATGCCTACTTTGATGCTCTCGTCAATTATGCGCTGGAAACACGCCCGGCCCTGGCGAACTTTCAGCGTCTCTCTCACGAAGACAAGCTGAATAAATTCCGCATGCTCGATAAGGAACTGCTGACCTATAACAAAACCCGTACGCTGATGGCCCACTACCAGAAAACGCGTGCCAGTTCTACCGTCGGCCAGGCCGGCATTCTGCAGAAAGAGCTGGCCAAGACGCGCAGGTGGAGAACCATCCGCCGTCTGATCGCTGATGCTTATGATTCCATTCTGCGCCTGAAGCCCATCTTCATGATGAGCCCGCTGTCGGTGGCGAATTATCTGCAGCCGGGCACGGTGCAGTTTGATCTGGTCGTTTTTGACGAGGCCAGCCAGATTCGTCCGGCAGATGCCTACGGCGCGATCCTGCGCGGCAAACAGGTCGTGGTGGTAGGTGATAGCAGGCAGCTTCCGCCTACCAGCTTCTTTGATTCAGGGGGTGATGTCGAGGAAGACGAGGCCTCAAGCAACTATGAAAGCATCCTCGGCAAATTCAACAGCCAGGGTGTTCCGGATCATATGCTGCGCTGGCATTATCGCAGCGCCCACGAAACCCTGATTGCCGTATCCAACCAGGAATTTTACGAGAACAGGCTGCTGCTCGCCCCCAGCCCGCTGCGTGACAGCGCTGAACTCGGTCTCAAATATCGCTATCTTCCCGATACACATTACAAGCCGGGCGCGTCCGTGAATCAGGGTGAGGCCGAGGCTGTCGCGCAAGCCGTCATCGACCATGCGCGTAAATATCCTAATCTGTCGCTTGGCGTGGCCGCATTCAGCATCAAGCAAACGCAAGTTATTCGCGATGCTGTGGAGCGCCTTAGAGCAGCCGATACCTCTACGGAAGACTTTTTCAACATGCCGTCTGACGAGCCATTTTTCATCAAGAATCTGGAGAATGTGCAGGGTGATGAGCGCGACGTGATTTTCATCAGCGTGGGTTATGGCAAGACGGCTGACGGGAAAGTTTCGCTTAATTTTGGCCCGCTTAATCGGGACGGTGGCGAACGTCGCCTGAACGTGCTGATCACGCGTGCGCGTCTGCGCTGCGAGGTTTTCACCAATCTCTCCGCGGATGACCTGAATCTGGAGGGGAATAATTCGCGCGGCTTGTTGGGTCTAAAGCGCTATCTCAAATATGCTGAGACGGGGATTCTGGATATGCCCGTCACCAGCGGCCGGGGTGCTGACAGCGTATTTGAGGAAATGGTGGCGGAAAGGCTGCGTGATGTGGGCTATGAAGTACATCATCAGATAGGTACGGCGGGATTCTTTGTCGATCTCGCCATTGTCGATCCGTCCCGACCAGGCAATTACCTGCTTGGCATCGAGTGTGACGGCGCCTCATATCACAGTTCCGCCTCTGCCAGAGACCGAGACCGCCTGCGCCAGAACATTCTGGAGAGCAAAGGCTGGAAAATTCACCGCATCTGGAGCACTGACTGGTTCCGCAATCCAGGGCGGGAAATCGAGCGGGTGGTCGAGACGGTCAGGCAGATTCAGTCCGGTGGCAGCAGCACATTGCCAGTGGCTGCAACGAAGGCTGAAGTAGACGTTACGCCCCTGCGTGAAAACATTGGCACAGATGTCAGCTTTACCACACAAACTACCGAGGTCGTGTTTCTACCCTACAGGGAGAGTGCACGGCCAGCCTGGCCGAACATCATGTATCCATCTATAGACACGGTCCCGCCGGACCTGATTCGCAAGGCTATCGACCACGTGATTCTGACTGAGGCGCCCATCCATTCAGACGTTCTGGTTAAACGTGTGGCTGGATTCTTCATTTTGGGCAATGTGACACAGAAAGTGAAGACGCACATCGAAGCGCATATCGGCAGTGCTGAATTGGGCAGATCAGGCCCTTATATCTGGATGAAGAATGGCTTGCATCAGCCCAGGAACCGTGCCAACTTGCCCGTCGCAATGAAGAAACAGGAATATGTGGCAGATATCGAGATTCTCTATGGCTGCCTGGAAGTGATTCGGCAGCATCAGCCGATCCTGCCGGAAGAAGTGCAGCGGCAGTTGTGGAATGCGTTCGGCTTCCAGCGTGTAAATACGGAGATGAAAACGCGTACGGATGTTCACATTCAGAAGCTGCTCGATGCGGGGCATGTCTCCAGCCGCAATCAATATTTAACTGTGCAGGAGAAATCTGCGCCTTAAGTCAACTTCTCGCCAGCGAATTTACAGACATTCGCATCTGCGCCACGCATGCCCAACGTAAGAGTGCACATGCGTGGCGTTTTTCAACCACACCCCGCTCATCCGTTCTGCGGTTCGCCCAGCGCGGCAGCTTCCGCCTGCGCGCGCACCTCATACGCTATGCGCGCCACACGCACATCCTCGACGTGGTTTTCTGACCACGCGCACAATAGTTTGAGCGGCTCTACCAGCGTGCTGCCCAGCGGCGTAAGCGAGTATTCCACGCGCGGCGGCGTGACCGGATAGACCTTGCGCCGCACCAGCCCATTCTGCTCCAGCCGACGCAGCGTCAGCGTCAGCATACGCGTCGAAACCCCGCTCAGCAGCACCTTTAGCTGCGTGTGACGCAGTGTTTTGTCATGCAAATGGTAGATGATCAGAATGGCCCACTTGTCTGCGACCAGCTCCAGCACGCCGCGCAGGCCGAAGGTATCCGGATGCATACAGTTCCTTTTAGTAACTAAAGCACATAAAGAGCACTATATCACAACAATGTGTGTATCACACTTCCTTATCCTGAATTCTACAATACGGGTATCGATGACTGGAAGTGATAAGGTGGCATCCAATGACCCAACCCCAAATTCTCGTGACAGGCGCAAGCGGCACCGTCGGCAGTGCGCTGCTCGCGCAGCTTGCCCAGCTTGGTATTCCGGCGCGCGCAGGCGTGCGCACCCTCCCCGCCGTGCCGACAAGCGATCTGATCACCTATGTCCACTTTGATTTTGGTGATCCCGTGCTGATGGATGCCGCCATGCAGGGCATCCGTACGCTGTTTCTGCTGACGCCAAACGCAGCCGATGCGGTGGCGTACGCACAGGCGGCGGTGCAGGCAGCCCGGCAGGCTGGCATTGCGCACATCGTGCGGCTGTCGGCCTACAGCACGCCAGACGAAATGCACAACCCGCATCGCATTATCGATGCTTTGCTCGCCGAGAGCGGCATCCCGTTTACTGTGCTCCAGCCTGGTCCGTTCATGCAGAATTTCGTCTTTGCTTTCGGACCGACAATTCGCGCGCAGTCGGCGCTGTATGAGCCGCTGATGGATGCGCGCGTCAGCTACATCGATGCCCGCGATATCGCCCGTACTGCCGCTGTGATCCTCAGCGATCCCTCGGCACATGCTGGCGCAACGTACGTGCTGACCGGACCGGAAGCCCTCTCGGACTACGATATCGCCAGCATTCTGACCGACGTGACCGGCCGCCCGATTCAGTATGTCCCCATCTCCGATGACGCGGCGCGTGCCTCGCTGACGGGGATTGGGCTGCCCGAACCTGTGGTTGAGTCTGTAATCGGGCTTTACGGGCTGATGCGCGCCGGTAAACGCTCGCATGTCACGACGCATATCGAGCACATTACCGGACAACCCGCCACGTCGTTCGCCGTCTTCGCCCGTGACTACGCCTCCGCATTTACCAGTTAATGCGGAGGCAGAGAGAAGTCCATCCTTATGTTTCTTGTTGAAGCGCGCACGCAGATTTCCGCCCCGCCCGCCGTGGTATGGGGCGTACTGATGGATATGGGACGCTATAAGGAGTGGAGCACGCTGCTGCATGCCGAGCAAACCACCCCGCCGCAGCCAGGCCAGACGATCCGCCTGCGCCTCTCGATGCCGAACGGACCGACCTACAGCTTCCAGCCGCTGGTGATTACGCTGGAACGCGATCGTCACTTTGCATGGAGCCAGCAGACGGGCATGAAAGGCATTTTCGATGGCGAACATCATTTCGTGCTGTCGCCGGTCGATTCGAACGGGACACTGCTGCATAACTACGAGCGTTACAGCGGGCTGCTGTCGCCGATCATCCAGCGCCTGCCGATGATGCGCTCGGCAGCGTCTGGCTTCAGCACGATGAATGACGAAATAAAGCGGCGCAGCGAACAGCTTGTATCAGGTGAATCAGTCATGATGCATCAGGAGGTGCAGACACGATGATCGAGGTTATCCGCTGGGACCAACTGGAACCCGTGGACTGGGGCTGGATTCAGATGCGCAGCCCGGTGCTGTATCAGCAGCCGTATGGCACGCTGGCGGTCTTCACCGATGGGGTGATGCATCCCGGCCAGGGATTTGACCGGCATCCGCATCGTAACCTGGAAATCGTGTCGATTATCCTGGAAGGCGAGGTGACGCATCAGGATTCGACCGGCAACGTGACGCGCATGGCGGCGGGCAGCGTCCAGCGCATTACGGCGGGGGCGGGCATTTATCATGCCGAACATACCACTTCGCCCGAAGCCGTGCGCATGTTCCAGATATGGTTCATTCCTTCGGCGCCGAACCTGAAGCCGGATTATGCCCGCATGGATTTTGCCGCTGTACAGCCGAAGAACACGCTGCATCCGATCGTCCTTCCTGCGGCTGGGCATCAGGGGACGGATACGCTGCTGACGATGCAGGCGGACGGGCGGGTATTCGTCGCGGCACTCGACGCGGGTGCCACCGTGCGCCATACACTGCCCGCCGGGCGCAAGCTGTTTGTGTATGCCACCAGCGGACGCATTCAGGTCAACGGGCTGGCGCTGGCTGAGCAGGACCATGCCCGCGTGCAGGCCGTGCCAGAGGTGACCATCACCGGAGAAACCGCCGCGCAGTGTGTCGTCATTGACGTGCCTGTCCTCGACGGGCAGTTGCGCTGACAGATTGCGTAGGCGCGCGAACAGGGGCGGTGAGAAACACCATCTCGACCGCCCCGCATATTTATGGTTTGAATCAAGGAGATTCAATTCGTGGTCTGGGCGGTTTGCGTGGCTGCCGCGCCCACGACCGCATTAGCAGATGGGCACTGACGCGATGACTGCCAAGATGAAACAGCGCTCGCCCACGAACGGCGCGGCCCAAGCGTGAATAAGTTTGTGAAGGTCGTTACTGGGATGGCGTCTCTATTGCAGCAAGCGGAATGCTATCTACGTCTACATTCTCCGGCAGCCAACCGATACACGATGGACTGAAACCGCAGTCACTCAGTTGACGATAGTCGCTGCCGTCAGAGCGCATGATGCCCGATCCCCACGCGTTGCCAGTATCTATGCTGTATCCTAGAATGACCCAATCACCGGAAGCATCCCATTTTGCTTCAACGATGTTGCCTGCATAGCTTGAATTTGGGTCAGGGTCAAAGTCAGGAACAGGGAAGCGAATGGCATCGCCTGACACGATATCGGTCAACTCGCTGTATGCCGATATCGAATATCGCCCATCCGGTGACACGAATTCGATTTGACTTAAGAAGGGAGAGATTTCATCGGACAGTGGGTTAGCTACGTCATACTCTTCATAACTCACTTCCTGCTTCGTGACATCTCCATCCGTATTCATAGTGATTTGATATACGCCTGTTGTCGCCAAATTACCAAAACTCTCCTCTACTGCATAATAATAGACTTCATGATTATCCTGTGACCATCTTACAGATATATCTCGTGGGCTACCAAGAAATGGGAAGTCATGCGCCGTTGCGACAATCCCGTTCGCTCCGACATCAATCAGCCAGTAAGTTCGGTAACGACAAAAAGGGTCACAATCGTCAAAACTGCCTGAGACAAGTATATATTGACTATTTGGACTCCACTCCATGTAAGATACGTTCGGCAGAGGATTTAAAGCGCTAACAGATGCGCTATGGTTAACCGAAACAATAGTACTTCTTCCCTGAGAATTTTGAGATATAGATGATGCAAACCAGTCGCCGTCAGGCGAAAAACCAGGTCCAAATATAGGAACATGATCGCCTATATCGAAGCTATGACTGTCACTTCCATCTGCACGTTCAACAATTATGCTGCTGTATTGGGATGAGTAATAATATATATAAGGTATATGCTCCTGAGCCATACTCTCTGGGGTCAACATAAATAGGCATGCGACAGACAGTATCAACGCATACTTTTTCATTTGCTAAAGCCCCCTTCAAATTGCGGTTGAGATGAGCTTATCATCTCAACCGCAATCATGCACATTGATACGTCGCTAACAGGCCGGAACGATGACGTACATATTAGACAACGCATCAGGGAGGTGGATGAATTGCTACGCTGGTTTCAATGCGCTTGGCAGAAGGTAGGGGAGATAGGCACCTCGCAGCTTTGCCAAGTACGATTCGAGGTCGGCCGCACCCAGTCGTGCTGAAGGGACCTGGATTCGACCCGGGATCAACGGATCGAATCCAGAGCGTGTGGATTGTCAGGTCGACACCTGCCCTTCAAGGCGGGGATCAGACACGGTCTCGACACGCGCTGTGCCTCGCGTCACCCAACTGAGGAAACGCAGCGAACTGGGCGAGGGCGGCCGAAGCAAGCCATTGACCTGCATGCGATACCACTGCCTGGTAGACAGCCAGCGCCGCATCGTCAGCAGAAAACTGGCATCGCGCCCCGCCGTGCGCTCGAAGACCCAGGCGTCGCTGGTGGCTGCATCGTAGATGGTTTGCGCCGCGCGCGAGGGATGATTTACCACGCCATCCTTGTGTGCGCTGAGGAAATTGCGCACATACGGCGCATACACGCTGGCGTCGCCCTCTTTTGCTGGGTCCATCTTGGTGAATATATTCGATGCGTGGGTGCCAGGCAGCACCGTGCGCACCCGAATGCCAAACGGAGCCAGCTCGATGTTCATCGCTTCCGAGATGCCCGCCACAGCCCATTTTGACGAGGAATAGACGCCGAAAACAGGGAATGCGATGCGGGCGCTGAGCGATGCGACGTTCACGAAGGTGCCACCGCCGTTTTCCCGAAAATGGGGAATGAACGCCTTCATGACCTTCATGACGCCAAACACGTTTGTTCGATATTGCGCCTCAATCTGTTCCATCGAGGTCAGCTCCAGCGGGCCATACTGTGCATAGCCAGCGTTGTTGACCACGACATCAATTCTGCCGAAAGCACGTATGGTTGCTTTGGCGACCTGATCTACCGCGTCGAAGTCGGTCACATCAAGCGTGAAGACGCGCACATTGGGCAAATCCCCAAATAGTCCGGGGGTGACGCGGCGCATCGTAGCGGCGACGTTCCAGCCCTTTTCTGCGAAGATTCGGACGGCCTCAGCGCCAATACCAGATGACGCCCCGGTGATGAATACGGTCTTGCTGGTCATGTTTCTGCTCCTGTAAAAGTCTGACACCGGAAATAATGACTGAGTAGTCAGTCATTCATGAATAAATTTTTAGGTGCTGATACTTCTCCAGAACATTTCAAAGCCAATAGCTGGGTAATCGACCGCTGGATCTCCCTGTGCCGCCTGAATATGCTGCACCGTAGCCGCAGACATGCTGTTCATGACGGCGGCTACATAGTCCACTGGCAGGTTTCTGATGTGGCCTGTGGCAATGCTGGCAAGCGCCAGAGCATTTACTGCATCGAAGGGTTCATTCCCCTGAGCCCTGACCTCATCGGGCAGCGCGTAGGACGTGGTGATCTGCTGAAGCACGATGAAATGCGACGGCTGGTTCAGGCCCCATTCGATAAAGCGGTGCCAAATATGGGCCAGCCTGTCGCGCATAGACGGCTGCTGGTCAAAGTCTGCCATAACGTATGCGGCAACAGCGCGCTTGAGCGTCAGGTACACCTCGATGATCAGATCGTCTTTTGTGCGAAAATACGTGAACAGTGTCCCGTCTGCAATGCGGGCGGTGCGCGCAATCTGCGCGGTCGGCGTGTTCCAGAAGCCGTGACGTGCGAAGTTCTCAATAGAGGCGTCAAGAATTGCCTGGTACTTGTCTTTGCTTTTGTTTTGCGTAGTCATGTATGCATCCAGATATGACTGAGTACTCAATCATTATTGACCTTACGAGGGATATCTGTCAAGCGCCAGGTGTTAAGAAATGCATGAGTATCATTGTGGAAGAAAGTCAAGGGAACGTACCCAGTATTATCCCTGCACCGCTGAGAAAATTCACCGATGCTGCCGAAAACAAAAAACCGGGGAGGAATATGCTCGCCGGCTTTGCAGGAAGCTGTTCGAATCAGCTCCAGTCGTGCTGGGGGACCTGGATTCGAACCAGGATTAACGGATCCAAAGTCCGCTGTCCTGCCGTTGGACGATCCCCCACTGTGTCAGGGTATGGTATCACACCTTGCCGGGCAGACTCAAGAGGGGTTACAGGCCGTCGCGCAGCCAGAAGGGCAGCAGCGCCTGCGCCTGCCCGCTGGCCACGGCACGCGCATTGGTCAGCAGATGGCCCAGCCAGGCCGCTGGCAGCAGGCCTGCCGCCCACGCCCGCGCCGTCTGCCCTGCCCGTTCGATGACCGAGGGCGCCGGGGCGTCGTCGTCCGTCCAGAACACGACCGGCGCGTCGTCTGGCAGCTTCGCCAGCGCACGGGCCTTCGCCAGCGCGTCGCGCAGATCGCCCAGCCCATCGATCAGCCCGTGGCTGAGGGCCTGTTCGCCCGTCCACACGCGCCCGCCTGCCACCGCATCGACTGCCGCTTCCGACAGACCGCGTTTCTGTGCTGTGCGTTTCACAAACAGGTCATAGGCATACAGCACGCCATCGCGCACCAGCGCCCGCTGCGCCTCGCTGAACGGGACGTTCGTGCTGTACAGGTCGGCATTGGCCCCGCGCTTGAACTGCGCCGTGGTTACATGCAGCTTGTCGAACAGCGTCTGCGTGTTCGGCTTGGCCGTAATCACGCCGATGCTGCCGGTGATCGTGCCCGGCTGGGCGATGATATGCGCCGCGCTGGTCGCGATCCAGTAGCCGCCGCTGGCCGCCACGCCGTTCATGTATGCCACCAGTGGCACATGCGTTGCCAGGGTGTCGAGCGCCGCGCCCATGTGGGCCGCCGCCGTCACCGCGCCGCCGCCGCTGTCGATCATCAGCACGACTGCGCCGATGCTTTCGTCTTTGAGCAGGGCGCGCACCTGCCGCACCACGGTCGCATCGCCAGCGCGGTCTTCGCCCAGCAGCGGGACTGGTATGGGGAGGGGGATATCGCCAGGCGCGCCGCCGCTTTCGCCGGGCACCATCAGCCCGGCCACGGTCAGCACCGCGACGCGCTTCGGCCCCGCCTGTTTACGCGGCTGACGAATCAGCTTGCGGCGCGCCTCGTCCCAGCGCACCAGCCGTTTGACGCCCAGCCGGGTGGGGAGTTCGTCTTCATAGCACAGCCCGTCGACAAAGCCGCTTTCCAGCGCCTGCGTGTCGTGACAGGGCGCGCTGTCGATCATGGCCCGGATGTCGTCAGGCGACTTTTTGCGTCCTTCGGCCATCCCGCGCACGAGCTGGTCGTAGCGCGAATCGAGCAGCCAGTTCACCTGCGCCCGGCTCTCGTCGGACATGGCGCTGGCCGCGACCTGCTCGAAGGCGCTTTTGTACGGCGAGATGGCGATCACGTCGACCGACACGCCTGCCTGGGCGAGCAGGTCTTTCAGGAAGAAGGCTTCGCTTTGCAGGCCGGTCACAGCAAAGTCGGCGGTGGGCTGAAGCAGAATTTCATCGGCGATGCTGGCCAGATAATAGGCCGTGTTGTCGTAGCCCTGCGCGTAGCACACGATGCGCTTGCCGCGTGCTTTCAGGCGCAGCATCATCCCGCGCAGCGTTTGCAGGTCGGCCAGCGGCATCGCCAGCCCGCGCAGCGTCAGCACAATCGTTTTGGGGCGTGGGTCATGCGCGATCTGGTCGAAGATGGTTTCCAGCTGCCACAGGCTGAGCGGCGCCGGGCCGAACAAACGCCGCTGCACAAACCCGCGCGGCTCTGGCGTGGCGGGAATCGTCCCCGCCAGCGTGAGCATAATTACATCAAGGTCTTTGTGGCGCAGCCGTCGCCGGTTGACCAGCGACAGGCGCGCCCGGCCCAGCGCCCGGAAGGGATTCAGGCGGCGCAGCAGTTTCCTGAGCAGCTTTGCGGGGAAGGATCGCTTGTCGGCCACGCGCTATGCCCGGCGCCAGGTCAGCGTGCGCTTCAGATGGCCTTCCGCCGACGCATCCGCTTCAAGGATCAGCGTAGCGCCATCATCCTCGAAGGTGTAGCGCCGCAGCTGCTGCGTGTTGACGTAGGCGGGAAAAGAGCTGCCGATGACGAAATGGGTGACGGTGCCGGCATCCGCATTGACGACAAAGGTGCCGAAATAGCCCATGAATTCGGTGCGCGCCGTGTGAATGCTGTTCATCGAAATGCCGCTGCGGCGGTTGCGGCGCATCACCTGCACGCTCATCCAGCCATTGGGCTGATACAGCAGCACGCCGACCGGCTTGTCGCCATAGGTGCCAGCAGAAGTGCCGTCCCGGCGCAGCGTTGCATCTGCGACCAGTTCCCACGACCCTACGAATTGTTCTTTGACCGCGTTCACGGGAGTATTCATCAGATTGCCTCTTGTTTTGCCACACACTGCGCGCAGGGTTACTGGCTATCAGTGTACCGCGTTACGAGAGTACATCGAAAAGTTTGGGGGTGAGCAGCCACACCAGGCGGCCGCGCATCGGCTGATAGTCGATGATATCGACGCGGGCCATGCCGCCGCGCTTGACCTCGCAGTCGGCGCCGGTCAGCTCCTGAATCACCAGGCTGAAGCTGGGCTCGTGGCCGACAAACATGACGTGGTCATTCGGCCCCAGGTCGCGGGTGAGCGTCTCCACGCGCGCGGCATCAAAGCCGAAATTCAGCTCGTCGCGCACCTGCACGGCGACCGAGAAGGCCTGTCCGAGGATGTCGGCGGTCTGGCGCGCGCGGATGAGCGGGCTGGAATACAGGCGCGTCAGCTCGACATCGACCGCGTGCAGGAATTTGGCCGCGTGATGCGTGCGCACGATGCCGCGATTGGTCAGCCGCCGCTCGGCGTCAGGCAGCGCCAGCTCGTGTGGCTGCGCTTCGGCATGGCGGAAAAAATACAAACGCATCGGCAGACCTTCAGGTGCGGACTCAACAGGCATAATTTTTCCAGTATACGCAAATTGCGCTTCACAAACAGGCCGCGGATTGTTAAGGCTTTGCGCACGGGTGAGACATCAAGCGAAGCGCATCACGCTGGCCGCGCCGCCCTGAATCACCAGCAGCTCGCCCGGCTGGGTGTAGTCGTTCTCATTGGCGCGAGAGAATGCCCCCGTCGTGATCAGGTGCTTCAGCGCGGCGATGATCGCCCCGTGCGTGCAGATCCAGATATGCTGATGGGGCGACGCCTGCATCTCGTCCACGAAGGCGCGCACGCGGTCGCGCACGGCCTCAAACGACTCGTCGATCTGTTCGTTCAGGCGCGTATCGACGGTGAACGGCCTGCCCGTCAGCTCGGTGACGATATCGGCCGTCTGGCGGCAGCGGATCAGCTCTGACCGTGCGCCAAAGTCATACGGCACATTGACCAGATATTTGCCAATCGTGCGGATGGGGGGGATGCCTTCGGGCAGCACTTCGGCCGTCAGGATGCGGTCGCCATAGCCAGTCCTGCTGTGGGTGGCCAGCCCGTGACGAAAAATATGCCAGGTGCGGTCACTGGGGGTCATGAATCAGGGTTTCCTCGTAGACGGATACAATCTGGCTGGCGATCGTGCGCCAGTTCAGGTCTTTCACCTTGCGCAGCACATTGCGGCTGATCTGGGCGCGTTTGGCCGTGTCGGTCAGCAGCAGCTCGACCTGCGTGGCCAGCAGCAGCGGATTATTCACCGAGGTGATCAGTAATTCGTGCTTTTCATCGATCAGGCTGGAAATGCCGGCCACGTTGGTGGTGATGACCGGCGTGCCGCAGGCCATCGCCTCGGCCGCCACCATGCCAAACGACTCGTAGTGCGACGGCATGACGACGACATCGGCGGCGCTGTAGTAGGTGGGCAGCACGTCCTGCTGCTGCTGCCCAGCGAAATGCACCACGCTGTCCAGCTTCAGCAGCGCGCGCAGGCGCTCCAGCTTTTGCAGCTCTTTGGACCACTGTTCTTTCGGCTGCGAGATATCCCCGCCGATGATCCACAGGCATACGCCCAGGTCCGGGCGGCGCTCGCGCATGATTTTGAGCGCATACAGCAGCGAATCGATGCCCTTCAGCGGCTCGATGCGCCCGCAGAACAGGATATGGCGCGAACAGTCGTCCATGCCCAGCGCGGCTTTCGCCTGGTCACGCGGGACGGGCCGAAAGTGCGCCAGGTCCACGCCGGGCGGGATGACGACCACTTTGTCGGCCGGGGCCTGATACAGATACTGCACATAGCCCATATCGCTCTCGCTGGGGGCGATGATGCGCTGCACCTCGCGCACCAGCCGGTATTCGGCCTCCACGCGCTGGACATCTTCATACTCGCTGTCGTTGCGCGCCACCAGATTCTTCATCAGCGCCAGCGTGTGAAAGGTCATCGTGATGGGCAGCGGATAGGCCAGCGCCTTCACGATATCCAGCCCGGCCAGCCCGGACAGGTAATAATGGCAGTGCATGACGTCATAGTGCGCGCCTTGTTCGGCGATAAACGCCAGCGTGTTGCGCACGAATTCGGGCAGATGCTGCGCGAGCTGCTTCTTGGGGACCGGGCTTTCCGGCCCGGCAGGCACGTGAATCACGCGGAACAGCGGGTCGACCTGCACGACATGCGGCTGATCGTCGTCCTGGCTGCGCGTGAACACGTCGACGGCGATGCCCATGCGCGAGAGCTGTTTCGATAATTCCAGCACATACACATTCATGCCGCCGGTTTCCTTGCCCTCCTGGGACGCCAGCGGGCAGGTGTGAAATGAGATCATGGCGACGGAACGAATGGGCACGTCAGGCACTCCGGTTGCAGGGACACCACGCATTGTACATCCGGCATATGAGACCCACACTAACAATTCATGCAGGGTCAGTCAGCGGCAGGGTGGGGATGGCATCGGCTTAGCGGGCGAGCAGGATATCTGCCAGGGCATCGGCAATCCCGGCAGGCGCAGCGTGCTGTGCGGCATGGCTGTCGAGGGGCAGGTGGAGACGGGTGCTGCTGATGGTGGCGTGAAACGCCTGGTGAACCGGCACCGGCCAGCTGGCAGACTCGGCCAGCCCCACCAGCGCAGCGGCGGCCCGTGGGTTTGGCGCGGCCAGCGCATTGACCGCCCTGCCGATGAATTTAGCCAGCACAGATGGATCGTTCTGGCGCTGGGCCAGCAGCAGGCAGGCCAGCAGATTACGCTGCGCATGTATTGTTTGGCCGCGCAGCAGCAGCGTCCCCGCGAAATACCACAGGGTGTGTGCACCAATTAATGCGTTTGCGCCCGTTTGCGGCAGCAGCGCATCCACCAGCTGCATGTGCGCGCCAATGTCGAAAGCGTCAGGCTGGAGCCCATGCAGACTGCGGAAATAAGCCGAGGCCAGCACGGCCAGGGTGTCGCCTGATGCGATGCCCACGGTGTAAGCGCGCTCGAAATGGACCAGCGCACGTGCGGGGTCGCCCAGCGCCAGGTAACACTCGCCCATATTGACATGCAGGAAGCCGACATGCCAGGTGACGTGCGGTGGCAGCCAGCGGAAGAACGCCTCGCCGGCGCTGGCGGTCGCCGCCATGTCTCCGCGCAGGAAGGCGATCGTCGGGCGGACAGCGCGGGCGATCAGCTCCAGATACAAATTGCCGCCAGTCGCCTGAATCTGCTCCGCCAGCGCATCAGCCTGGCGCAGGCGTGGCTCCAGCACGTCGGGCGCCTGGCCGTCCTGCGCCAGACCCAGCGTGAGCAGGACAGCCGCGCAGCCCGCCTCAAACTGATACTGCATGTCGGGCGCATCGGCCAGCAGGGCGATGCACTTTTCGGCGTAGGCCATCATGTCCGGGCGGCGCGCGCGCAATGCAAACAGCGCGCGATACCAGTACAGGCGGCCTGCCAGAATGGGCTGTGCGGCCTCGCTGATATGCGTCAGCGTCTCCGCATAAATGACGTCGCATTCATGCCAGATATTCGCCAGGTCGGTGTAGCACCCGCCAGACGCCGCGTGCAGCAGCAGGTCATACAGGCCGTGGCTGAGCGCGTACTGCCAGCCTGCCACCATGTGGGCCTGCTCAGCGTGCATGGCGGGCAGCAGGCTGATATCGAGCGTCAGCGCCAGCCGGTTGGATTCGCGCGCAGCAAAGCCCAGATAGTATTCTGCGTGGCGCCGCCGAAAGCCATCCAGCAGGTCTGGCAGGCATTCCGGCGTCTCACTGACAAACTGGCGCAGCAGGTTCTGCATCATGAAACGCGCCTCGCCAGAGCGCTGAATCAGCGCCTTGTAGACCAGGCGCTTCAGCGCGCGCGGATCCGCGCCGGTCACGATCTCGGCGGCCTCCAGCGTGAAGCTGTCGCTGAAGACCGACAGCCCGACCAGAATGTGCCGTTCGCTGGCGCTCAGCAGCGCCCATGACCAGTCAAAAACGGCGCGGATGCTGCGATGGCGCGGCTCGCGGTCACGCGCCTCGGTGGATAAAAAGTCGATATTCTGCGCGATGCGCTCGCGAATCTGACGCAGGTCCAGCATGCCGATCCAGCCAGCAGCCAGCTCAATTGCCAGTGGCATGCCGTTGACCATACTGCAGATCAGGGCAATCTCGTGCAATTGCGCTGCATCCGGCGTGAAACCCGCCTGGAATGCGCGGGCACGCTGCACAAAAAGCTGGGCCGCCGGCGAGGCTGCGCGCGCCTCGGCCCCTGGATGAGCAGGCAGGGCCAGCCCCTCCAGCGGAAACAGCACTTCGCCTTGCAGGTGCAGGGCCTGGCGCGCCGTCACCAGGATGGTGAGCTGGTCGGTCTGCGCCAGCAGGTCGGTGATGCGGGTGCTGCTGGCATCCAGATGTTCAAAGCTGTCGAGGATGAGCAGGGCGGGCTGTTCGTGGAAAAAGGCGCGCAGGTCTTGCAGGGGATCGGCGGACAAGCCCGTGGGCAATTTCAGCGCGGTGGCGACAGCCGCCAGCGGATCACCGGATGCATCCAGCCGCGCCAGCGAGGCAAACACGATGCGCCGTTCAGGGGAGATGAACTGACGCGCTGCCTCCACCGCCAGATGCGTCTTGCCGATGCCTCCGATGCCATACACGGTGATCTGGCGCACCTGGCTGTCAGACAGCAGCGCCATCAGGTCGTGCAGCTCGCGTTCGCGCCCCACCAATGGGCTGAGCAGCAGCGATGCGGGCAGGCCCGTTGCGCTGTGACCGGCCAGCGGGGCGGGCGGGGATGCGCGCATCTGACGCAGCTTTTGCGCGGCCTGGGTGCGGTTGCTGACATGCAGCTTGCTGAAGATTTCTTTCAGGTACCACTTGACGGTGTGCAGCGTCAGCCCGGTGCGCTCGGCTATTTCAGTGTTGGTCATGCCTTCGGCCAGGAACGCAAGAATCTCCAGCTCGCGGCGCGTCATCTGCGGTGCGGCGGCCTGCGTGTCGGACAACATTCCGTGCATCCTTCCTGAGCGACATCTTGCTGCTGAAATGCAAAATTTCGATAAAAAACGGCTCCGCCCACTCTTAAGAGGGGTGACGACCCCCCCCGCCCTTATTCTACGCTGTTTTACATCTTTCGCTTGATGAGGTGCTTTTGAAATGAATGCGTTAAAACGACTGTTTTCCCTGGGGATGCTGCTGGTTGTGCTGTTGGCCGCAGCTTCCGTCGCCTTTGCCATTGAGCTGCCCGCGTCGCCCTGGTATGCCGTGACCTGGGTGCCATCGACCGACCGCCTGCACTGGATCACCCCGGCTGGCGAACAGGCCAGCATCAGCCGCCCGCAGATGCCCGGTGAGACGGGCGACCTGGCGCAGACGACCGTGCGCATCGCGCCGAATGGTCGCCAGCTTGTCATGATGACCCCCCTCAACAGCGGCCGCTGGGGCATCGGCTTTTACGACCTGGCGACCGGCCAGTGGATTCAGACGCACGAGGCCCAGCCGGATGAAGGCCCTGCGCCGCTGATGAGCCTGGACTTCACCACAGTGTCCGGGCATTTCGCCACGGTGCTGCGCAACCAGGCCAGCGGAGACTGGCGCATCCTCGTGTTTGAGACGGCGACGGGGAATGCGGTCGCGCAGCTGAACCGCACCGATGCCTTCCTGCCGCAGACGTTCTACAGCGACACCAACTGGCATCCTGTGATCGCGTCGTTTGGCATCGATGAGGGGCTGGGGACGCTGGATATGCGCCTGCAGCATGTGTCGATCGCCCCGCCGCCCTACTACGCCGTGCCCTCGTTCCGCTGGTATCCGCTGCCCCCGCCGGTGCTGGCCGCCGCGCCCGTCGTGCCTGACGTGCTGCTGTATACCCCGCTGATCGGCCTGGATGTGTTCAAGACCACGGGCCAGGTCGTGATTGGCACGTTTGATTCGAACCAGGGGGCGCAGCCGTCCCCGTCGATTGGCAACCGCATCGTCACGCTTCAGGGCGGGCAGGCTGTGCCCAGCGTGCTGGTCAGTGACGACGCGTATACGCTGAACAACCCGCAGTGGCTGCGCGGCAACGAGTGGGTCGGCTATCGCGTGCAGAATGATGGCCTGTTTCAGCCGCACTTTGCCGTGACGACCGCCGCTAACGGCGGGGACGGCCTGCCGCTGGGGCCGAATATCGGCGCCATTCATGGCACGCCGGATGGTTTCGTCGCGGTCGATGCGCTGGCCTGGCGCCTGTATCATGCCACCGACCTGACGATGGAAGGCTTCGCAGCGGTTTTCGGCACGACCGTGTTTGAGAGCGGCCAGCCGTTCAGCGTAATCTATGTCACCCCTGAAGGCGCAACCTTTGGCCTGACCACGCTGGCTACGCCGATCGTGCCCCCCGGCCTCGATATCGCCCAGCCGGGCGTCGCATCGCCCACGCCTGGCCTGGACATCGCCGTGCTGCCGACGGCCACGCCGTCCCCTGGCCTGGATATGGCGGCCCCGGTCGATAACTGCCCCGGCGCCCCGGCACCGCGCATGATTCCCGGCGCACCCGGCATGGTCAGCTTCACCAATGGGCAGGCGCTTAACCTGCGCTCGACACCCGCCGGAGCGATTTCCGGCCAGCTTCCCGAAGGCACCGTGTTTGCGGTGATGAATGTCGCCCCGCAGTGCGTCAATGGGTACCTGTGGTGGAATCTTCAGCTCAACAATGCCAGCACGTACTGGGCTGCTGAAGGCGACAACGACGGCTATTTCATGGAGCCGCACACGCCCGTCGTGCCGAATCCCCCGCTCGGCTTCGTCCCGACCGCCACGCCGACCGCGCAGCTGGGCATCCTGGTGCTGCCGACCGCCACGCCGCAGTTGGGCATCCAGGCAGTACCGACGGCCACGCCGACCGCACAGCTGGGCATCCTGGTCGCCCCGGCCGCGACCAATCCGCCGCGTGCCCAGACCTGCCCGAATTCGCCCCCGGCGCGCCTGTCGGTGGGTGGCAACGCCTTCGTTTCGAACAATGATGGCACGCTGGCCATGTACCCCGGCGTCAACGATGCCATCCCGACCCAGCAGCTGCCTTACCTGCGCATCATGTCAGTCATCGGCGGGCCGCAGTGCCGCGAAGCAAGCGGCACGCGTATGTGGCAGGTGTCCGTCTCGATCAATGGCCAGCAGGTGATCGGCTGGGTGTCCGAAGGATTTGGCGGCCTGTACTACGTGCAGCCGGGCCTGCCCGCCTGATTTCAGCCGGAAAAACGAAAGCGCAACCGCCTCACAGGATTCATGTCTGTGGGGCGGTTTTGTGCGTCGCCTGCGGTCCCCGTGACCTCATCAGATTTCCCATCCGCATACAACGCCCACCGCGGGTGAGTCATGTCATCAAATGTCTTACGTCTCACGCTCAAGGCGCGTAATGCACTCAACGAGTGAGTCCCGAACCCGTTCAACCTGTTCCACGGACAGGCGTTTCTTCAGGAGGTCCAGCGCTTCGTTTTTGTCCATCATATAGGCGAGCGCGTAGGCACTGTTCTCTCTGACCCGTTCATGTGGACTGTCCAGCAAGTGCAGAATTGCAGGAATTGCCGTTTTGTAATCCAGCTCGGCCAGCGCAAATACCAGATAAGCCTTTACCCACAAATCGTTTTCCTTGAGCAAATGATTCAGCAGCGCATCGCCGGCTTTCACATCGGCAATCTTACCCAGCGACTCTGCCGCGCTGCACCGAACATCTATCGCTGGGTCGTCCAGGCAGGCAATCAGCGCAGGAACCGCCGATCTGGCACGCCGCCGACCCAGCGTGTCGGAAATAAGCACGCGTGTATTCTCGTCTTCGGCCTGCTGAAGCGCACGAATCATGTCGACAATCCGCGCATTCTTTTCGATCCAGTTTAAGCCCTTAAGACTGGGCGGTTCCAGGCGCTCAATAATTTGTGCTGCGCTCAGCTTATCCATTCTTCGATCACTCCTTTATAAACAGGGAGGATTTTTCTATTTCGATCTGTATTTGGTATGCTGTCCCCGTGATTGTATCAAATGTTCATCCTCATAAAATCCGCACCACGGGTGAGTAACACGATTGGCGTCAAATATAAACAGAGCCACCAGAGTTTGGAGGATGTGAATCATGCAAAAAGTGTTAGCAATTTACTTTCGAAAAGACAAACTGTATCTTCAACCAGATGTATATCCAGTTACGCTCAGAGGAAAATTTTATGATGTGTCTCCTTTAGGAGGAGATGATATTTTCCTGTGCGACCCCGTTGAAAATGATCTTGCTGCGATCATAGATGTTGCACTGGATAAATCCGGCACGAAAGTATTTCAGGATAAAGATGAAATTGAACGTCGCAGGAAGGCGCAGGTGAACCCGCTTCTTAAGATGGTGAAGGTAAGGTCATATCGACAATTCCAAAAAGGAACTGGACTGTGCCAGGTGGTAAAGACAGATACAAAAATAATTCTAGAACTAATGTTGCCCGAGAAAAAGAATCGTGGTTGGCAAGGTATAAAGGATGGTGTCACCGAAATGCCGTTGTCAGCCGGTTATCAGATGATCGTTGCGAGGGCAATTCTGGCTCACCTGCTCAACCCCGCCAATCGCTACCCGGAAGAATAAGAGGAGGCATGATATTTGCCCTGCTGCCAATCGCTTCTGCGGTCACGGGTGAGTTACAACAGTGATGTCATCATTGATATCCGGAGGGTACGATGGAAGAGTCTGTGATTGTGTATTACCGAGATGGCGCAGTGTATTTACAAGCCTTGGTTTTACCGACTGATATGTCAGGAAAATGGATGATTATGGGAATGCTTACTGCAAAGTCCATTATTGTTGTACAGCCAACTCGTACAGATCTTGCAACAAGAATTCCAGAAGCCCTGTCGTATTCAATTGCCATTGCTTTTACTGATCTAATCGAAGTCGAAAATTATAAAAAGGCCTACTCTAAACTACTATTAAAATTGTCACGTACAAAGTCTTATAAACAGTTTGATAAAGGTGCAACTCAACTAATACTGTCCAGGCGGGACAATAAAATACGACTCGATCTAGGTTACCCTGATGTAAAACATCGTGCATGGGTGGGGAAAGGAGGTTATGAAAGTGACATACTTTTTGACGCCCCCTTCAACTACGAAGAAATTGCAGAAGCGATGCTGAAGCACCTGCTCAACCCCGCCAATCGCTACCCGGAAGCATAAGAGGAGGCATTATATTTGCCCTGCTGCCAATCGCTTCTGCGGTCACGGGTGAGTTACATGATTGGTGTCAATTATAAACAGAGCCACCAGAGTTTCGGGGATGTAAATCATGGAAAGAGTGACATTGATCTATTTTCGAAAAAATAAGCTATATCTTGAACCACTTGTATATCCAATTACAAATGCAGGTCAATCCTATAATGTAGGTCTCTTGGGCGGGGATGATATTTTCCTGTGCGACCCCGTTGAAAATGATCTTGCTGCGATCATAGATGTCGCCCTTGATTACTCAGGCATGAAAGTATTCCGGGACAAGGATGAAATTGACCATAGCAGGAAGGCGCAGGTGAACCCGCTTCTGAAGATGGTGAAGGTAAGGTCATATCGACAATTTCAAAAAGGAACTGGACTGTGCCAGGTGGTAAAGAAAGACACAAACCTACTTCTAAAACTAATGTTGCCCGAGAAAAAGAATCGCGGTTGGCAAGGTATAAAGGATGGTGTCACCGAAATGCCTTTGTCAGCCGGTTACCAGGTGATCGTTGCCAGGGCAATTTTGGCTCACCTGCTCAACCCCGCCAATCGCTACCCGGAAGAATAAGAGGAGGCATGATATTTGCCCTGCTGCCAATCGCTTCTGCACCACGGGTGAGTTACAAGATTGGCGTCAAACATAAATAGTGCCACCAGAGTTTCGAGGATGTGAATCATGCAAAAAATGGTGCTGATCTATTTTCGAAATAGTAAGCTATATCTTGAACCACTTGTATATCCAATAACACACACGGGTGAGTTTTATGATGTGTCTCCTTTAGGCGGGGATGATATCTTGCTATGCGATCCTATTGAAAATGATCTTGCTGCGGTCATAGATGTTGCCCTCGATTACTCAGGCACAAAAGTATTTCAGGATAAAGATGAAATCGACCGTCGCAGTAAGGCGCAGGTGAACTCTCTTCTGAAAATGGTGAAGGTAAGGTCATATCGACAGTTTCAAAAAGGAACTGGACTGTGCTGGGTGGTAAAGAAAGACACAAACCTACTTCTAAAACTAATGTTGCCCGAGAAAAAGAATCGTGGTTGGCAAGGTATAAAGGATGGTGTCACTGAACTGCCCTTGTCAGCCGGTTACCAGGTGATCGTTGCCAGGGCAGCTTTGGCTCACCTGCTCAACCCCGCCAATCGTTACCCGGAAGAATAAGGGCAGGCATGATGTATGCTTTGCTGCCAATCGCTTCTGCACCACGGGTGAGTAACGCGATTGGCGTCAAATATAGACAGAGCCACCAGAGTTTCGAGGATGTGAATCATGGACAGAGTGGTAGCAATCTACTTTCGAAATAACAAACTGTATCTTCAACCAGATGTATATCCCGTTACGCTCAGAGGAAAATTTTATGATGTGTCTCCTTTAGGAGGAGATGATATTTTCCTGTGCGACCCCGTCGAAACTGATCTTGCTGCGATCATAGATACTGCACTGGATAAGTCCGGCACGAAAGTGTTCCAGGACAAGGATGAAATTGACCATAGCAGGAAGGCGCAGGTGAACCCGCTTCTGAAGATGGTAAAGGTAAGGTCATATCGACAATTCCAAAAAGGAACTGGACTGTGCTGTGTGGTAAAGACAGATACAAAAATAATTCTTGAACTAATGTTTCCGGAGAAAAAGAATCGCGGGTGGCAAGGCACGAGGGATGGTGTCACCGAAATGCCTTTGTCAGCCGGTTATCAGATGATCGTTGCCAGGGCAGCTTTGGCTCACCTGCTCAATCCCGCCAATCGCTACCCGGAAGAATAATATGAATGATCGCTTGAGCTTTCTCGATCAGGCTGTTGAGAGATTACGTCGTATTGACTATGGCAACTTCACGGGCGATCGTTCCGAGGTTATTCCCCTGATGGATGAGTTTTTTCGCCGGATGCAACTTTGGGGGAAAAAACTGGAGGGTGATCGGTTTACTCGGGGCTACTTTGACGTTGCCGAGCGCATTGCACCTGAAATACGTTTGTCACAGGAAGAAGTTGAAGCACTTGGTCAGGATATTTCCAAAGCAGGAAGAACTGCCAGACTCATTTTGTCCTGGTATCTACAGTGGATCAATCTGAAGGATGCTCACGTTCAGGATCAAGGAATACTTCCTGATCCATACGAGCCATTTATTTGTGTATTGGAAATGGGATGTCTACCTATAAACCAGTGGTGCGGGTTTTATAAGCTGAAGTCCTTGATGCTGATTTTGAAGGGTTCAGCCAAGGGATTGAGCTTGTGCCACAAGGCGACGCAGACGTTGAACATGGCGGTGGTATAGGCGAGACGGG
>JAHHHY010000012.1 GCA_019359125.1 Pleurocapsa minor GSE-CHR-MK 17-07R | reverse complement strand
CCGTCTCGCCTATACCACCGCCATGTTCAACGTCTGCGTCGCCTTGTGGCACAAGCTCAATCCCTTGGCTGAACCCTTCAAAATCAGCATCAAGGACTTCAGCTTATAAAACCCGCACCACTGGTTACAAAGGCCGGATTCGCCTGAACTGTGGAATTCTTCTAGAATTTCGAAATTTCCATCAGTACATTTACTTGACATTATAAACGCTCCGAGCGACGCGCCAGCCAGATGACCACGCCCGCGCCAATCAGCATCATCAGCAGGGCGAAGGGCACCCCCCATTCTGTCGAGAAGGGCGGCCAGGTGCGCTCGAAATTCATGCCATAGAAGCCGCTGATGACCGTCAGGATACCGATGGCAATCGTGCTGAAGGTGAGGCGCTGCACGATCGTATTCAGCCGGTTGCTCTGCGCCGAGAAAAACAGATCGACCACGCTCATCAGGGTATCGCGCAGCACGCTGACCATCGCGGTCACGCGGATCAGATGGTCATGCACGTCGCGCAGGTAATAAGCCAGCGTGCGGTCATGGAAGGCATGTTCCTGCTCGCGCATGAAGATATTGAGCGTGTCGTTCTGCTGGCCCACCACGCGGAACAGCTCTGCCAGCGAGCGGCGAATCTCGAACAACTGCTGCAGGCTCTTCTGGCGCGGGCGGCGCACCACCTGTTCGGCAATCACGTCCAGCTCATCCTCGATCGCGTCGATGATCGGGAAGTACGAGTCCACGACTTTGTCCAGCAGCACGTACATCACATAGCCGGTGGTGATGTTCTTGCCGATGCTGTGGCGGCTGATGCACAGGTCGGCTACCTCGTTTATCAGCGGCTCGTCATGCTGATGCACCGTCACGATGAAATCCCGGCTGACGAACACATCCATTTCGCGCAGCAGCACCTGCCCGTCTTCCAGCGTGGCCGGATTCAGGATGTGAAACATATAGCTGCCGTAATCATCGATCTTGGGGCGCTGGCGTTTGTTCACGGTGTCTTCGATGGCCAGCGGATGAAACTTCATCACGTCGCGCATGAGGCCGATGCCGGTCTCGGTCGGACCGGTCATATCGACCCAGATGGGCTCACGCGTTTCCGAGCGCCACAGTTCCGCCAGGTCGGGGTCCTTGATTTCATGCAGTCCCCGGTTCGTGATGCTGTATACGTGCATCGATTTCCCTCACGGCTGGGGGAAGCCGGATGCTTCCCCCGTAAGCTGGCGTAATAGAGTGGTTGGAATCAGAAGCCGCTGAGCAGGCTCATGTCGGCGCGGCCAGACTGAAGCGCGCTGATGGCTTGCAGCAGGGCGATGCGGTTGCGGCGCACGGCCGCGTCCTCGGCATTGACCATGACATCCGTAAAGAACTGCGTCACAGCGGGCAGCATAGGCGCAAAGGCACTCAGAAAGTCATTCACGCCGCTCTCGGCCGTCAGCGCAGCACTGGCCTTTTGCCACGCGGCATACAGGGCTTTTTCGGCAGGTTCGGTGAACGCCGCGCCGTCGACCGCGAAAGTCTCTTTCTCGCCGCGGGTGATGCGCACGCAGCGCGCAAAGCCGTCCAGCAGGGCGGTCCAGTCTTCACGCGCAGTCCATGCCGACAGCTCGCGGATGCCCTGCAAAGCGCGCGTGGGATTGGCGCTCTGCTCGGCCAGCACGGCGGCCAGCACATCGGGCGCGAAACCCTGGTCGTCCAGCCACGAGCGCAGGCGGCCAGCGAAGAATTCCAGCAGTTGGGCGCGCGTCTCGGCGCTGACCGGGATTGGCTGCGCGTCGGCGGCTGCGTTAATGGCCTTGCGCAGGTCGAGCGCGATGCCCTTGCGGACCGCAATCAGGATGATGCCCAGGGCAGCCCGGCGCAGGCCGTACGGATCGGCGGTGCTCTGCGGGGCCAGGCCAGCGCCAAACAGGCCGGTCAGGCTGTCCAGGCGGTCGGCAATCGCGGCGATGACGCCCGCTTCGCTTTCAGGCAGGATGTCGTCGGCGCCACGCGGCAGCCAGTGCTCGAAGATGGCATTGGCCACGGCCGGCGATGCGCCGCCGCGCAGCGCATATTCGCGGCCCATCGTGCCTTGCAGCGAGGTCATTTCGACCACGACCTGGGTGGCGAGGTCGGCCTTCAGAATTTTTGCCGCAGCGCCTGCGTCGGCGACGGCCTGCCCGCTGATGCCCAGCAGGGCGGCCACCGGCGCGACCAGCTTTTCGACGCGCTGATTCTTGTCCAGCATCGAGCCTAGCTTCTCGTGGAAGGTCAGCGTGCTCAGGCGCGGCAGGAAATCGGCCAGCGTCTTCTGGATATCCTGGGTGAAGAAGTAGGTCGCGTCGCTGAAACGGGCGCGCAGCACCTGTTCATTGCCGTGGGTCACCTTATCGATATGCTGGTCATCGCCGTTACGCACGGTGATGAAGCGCGGCAGCAGCTTGCCATCCGCACCCTGCACGGGGAAGTAGCGCTGTTTCTTGGCCATCACCGTGACGAGCACGTCGCGCGGCAGCACCAGATACTGATCCTCGAACGTGCCGACCAGCGACGTGGGCGCCTCCACCAGGTTGGTGACTTCGTCCAGCAGCGCATCATTGGCCGGAATGGTGCCGCCTGCGGCCGCCGCCAGCTCGGTAATCTGCTGCACGATCAGGGCGCGGCGTTCGGCGCGGTCCAGCACGATCTTCTGGTGCGCGATCAGATTGAAGTACGACGCCGCATTTTTGGCTTCCTGCTCCAGCGAGCCATACGGGCGCAGGCCGCGTGTCTGCCGTCCGCTGTGCACGTCGGCATAGCTGAACGGGATGACCGCGTCGCCCAGCAGCGCGGTGATCCAGCGGATCGGGCGGCTGAAGGCGATGCCGGTGCTGTTCCAGCGCATGCTCTTGCCAAATTTCAGGCCAGCGATCAGCGCGGGCAGGGCCTCGGCCAGCACGTCTGACGCGCTGCGGCCGATTTCATTCACGCGGGCGACGACATAGTCTACGCCGTCGAACGACTGGCGTTCGAGCTTGTCGGCTGTGATGCCCTTGCCACGCGCGAAACCCTCAGCGGCTTTGGTGGGCGCGCCGCTGGCATCAAAGGCGCGGTCGGCGCTGGGGCCTTTGGAGACCACTTCGCGGTCCGGCTGGCGCGGCGCGACCTGCCTGGCATGAATCACGAGGCGGCGCGGCGTGGCGTAGACCTGCACGCCGTCGTGCGTCAGGCGCAGCGATTCGAACAGCTTCGGCGCGGCCGTTTCAAGCTGCGCCAGCGCGGCATCCACATCGTCGGCGGGCAGTTCTTCCACGCCCAGCTCGAACAGGAAGTCGGCGGGCGTCGTGGGCGCGGGGACAGGATCAGCCACGGGCGGCTGAACTGGCGCAGACCAGCGCATGTTCAGCTTGCTCAAGGGGTATTCCTTGCCCTGGCGCTGCTCGGCAAACGCCTTCGAGACCTTGCGCGTCATATCGCGCATGCGCCGGAAATAGCTGGCGCGTTCGGTCACGCCGATGGCGCCGCGGGTATCCAGCACGTTGAACAGATGGCTGCATTTCAGCACATAGTCGTATGCGGGGATGACCAGGCCGGCCTCCAGCGCACGCTTGCTTTCGGCTTCATACACATCGTAGGTCTGGCGCAGGCCATCGACATCGGCCACTTCAAAGTAGTATTTGCAGTGCTCGATTTCGCTTTGCAGCAGGATATCGCCGTAGAGCAGGCTGTTGGCCGGGTCATCTTCGCCCAGCCAGTTGATCTGCCACACCGAGTCTTTGCCTTGCAGGGGCAGGGCGATGCGCTCCAGGCCGTAGGTGATTTCCACAGCGACCGGGTTCAGCTCGATGCCGCCGGCCTGCTGGAAATAGGTGAACTGCGTGATTTCCTGGCCGTCCAGCCACACTTCCCAGCCCAGACCCCATGCGCCCAGCGCCGGGCTTTCCCAGTTGTCTTCCACAAAACGGATATCGTGTTCGCGCGGGTTGATGCCCAGCGCCTCCAGCGACTGCAAGTACATTTCCTGCGGGTTGCCGGGGTCCGGCTTCAGGATGACCTGATACTGATAGTAGTACTGCATGCGGTTCGGGTTTTCGCCATAGCGGCCATCGTCCGGTCGGACGCTGGGCTCGACATAGGCGACACGCCACGGCTCTGGCCCCAGCACGCGCATCAGCGTGGCGGGGTTGCCCGTGCCTGCGCCGACCTGAATGTTGTACGGCTGCCACAGCACGCAATCCTGGCTCTGCCAGAAATCGTGCAATTTCATGATAATCTGCTGAAAGTTCAAAGGCTGCGCCATAGAGTCGTCCGTTTGCGTATTCGAAGTGAAGCTGAAGTTCAGGTTGACAGCGCGTGATTATAGCGCGCAACCAATCCAACGAGACAGGGTTACATTAGTTATGATCAATTTAAAGAAGCGCCTCGACATCCGGCGCAAACGCCCGCAGTACAAGCAGCTTGATGATCTTGAGCTGGTAGAGCTGGCCCAGAACGACGACAAAGACGCGTTCGGCGAGCTGTATGAGCGCTACATAGACAAGATCTACAACTATGTGTATTACAGGACGGGCAACCCGCACGATGCCGAGGACCTGACGGCGCGCGTGTTCTTTCGTGCGATGGGGCATATTGATACCTATGCCGACCGCGGCGTGCCGTTTCAGGCCTGGCTGTACCGCATCGCGCACAACCTGGTGGCCAACTGGCATCGCGACCGCAGCCGCCGCAAGGTGATCCCGCTGGACGAGTACATCGCCGATTCGCTGTCCAGCGACGCGCCAGAGTACGAGACTGAAAACAAGGAAGAACGCGAATCGCTGATTGCCGCTGTGCGCCGCCTGCCTGAGGATCGCCAGCTGCTGCTGAACCTGAAGTTCATCGACCATCTGAGCAATGCCGAAATCGGCACGATCCTGAATCGGACCGAAGGCGCCATCAAGAGTCTTTATCACCGCACGCTGTTATCGCTGCGGGAAGAGCTGGAGCGCGAGGGCGTTCGTAGTGACGACCCCGCCGAACTGTCATCCAAGGGTAATCGAGGCGAAAAGTTGTCATGACGTATTTATCCGGGTCCGACTTCGAAAGTCTGCTGTCCAACGCGACCGATGCCATCATCCACGGGCAAAAGCTGGCCTCTGAAATTCGCCAGATGCCGGAGATGGTGATGCTTCTGCCGCTCGTCCGCTCGCTGAAGCAGGCGTATCGCCCGCATCGCCCGGCGCGTAATTATTCCGCGCGACTGCGCCACGACCTGGTGGGGGGCGACCAGTACACCGTGATCGAGCGCGTGCGCTATCTGCCGCCGCGTGTGCAGATTGCCGCGTTCGTGGCCATCACGATGGGCGCGCTGGTGCTGCTGCGCGGCCGCGCAATGGTCGTCAATCAGGCCCCGATGTCCGAGGCCACCTCCGCATAAACCGGGGCTGCACGGCCTGTCAGGGGACGCCATCTGCGCGTCCCCTGTTTGTTTCCCGGCCTGGCGCTGTAATGTTAGCCGGCCTGAAAACATGAGTTAATGATGATGATTTGAGGGGAAAATCTGCGTTAATCTTCCCCAATCGCTAAGTTGACACCCCCCAACCCTTAAGTTATACTTCCCTTTAGCGTGATTGCTCCAAATTGAACAATCGACACTACAACGCAGGGTTTCTCAATGTCCCCACTCCAGGAATTTGCGCCCATCGCGGTGCTGCTGATTATCGCTGTTCTCGTGGCGATCATCATTTCAATTATTTCCCGCCTGTTTGGCCCGTACAAACCGACCTCGCGCAAGGTTTCCCCTTACGAGAGCGGTATGAAGCCAATTGGCTCAGCCTCGCGCCGCTATTCCATCCGCTTCTATCTGGTGGCCGTGCTGTTCATTCTGTTCGACATCGAAGTTGTCTTCTTTTTACCGTGGGCAGTCGTTTTCCGTGATATGGGCCTGTATGCCCTGGCGGCCATGGGCGTGTTCACACTGGTGCTGACTATCGGCCTGATTTACGAGTGGAAGGTTGGGGCGCTGGAATGGGAATAATTTCATCCAAAATCGGTGATCTGGGCGTCGTCACCACGACGCTGGACACGGCTGTCAACTGGGCCCGCACCGGCGCGATGTGGCCGCTGCTGTTCGGCCTGGCCTGCTGCGCTATCGAGATGATGAGCACGCAGGCGAGCGACTATGACCTGTCGCGCTTTGGCATGGAGCTCAACCGTGCCAGCCCCCGCCAGGCCGACCTCATCATCGTGGCCGGTCGCGTCACGCGCAAGATGGCCCCGGTCATCCGCACGCTGTACGATCAGATGGCTGCGCCGCGTTACGTGCTGGCGATGGGCGACTGCGCCTCGTGCGGCGGCATCTATAACAACTATGCCGTGGTGCAGGGCGTGGACGAAATCGTGCCGGTGGACGTGTATGTGGCCGGTTGCCCGCCGCGCCCCGAACAGCTCATCCACGGCATCATGACGCTGCACGAACGCGTGCGCAGCGAACGCCTCAAGACCTGGGTTTCAGCGGAAGGTGTACGTTAAGCATGGCACATATCGCTGCCGCGGCGGATCCTGTCGCCGCATTTGAGGAACAGCTTCCCGGCGTCCTGAAGGGCACGCACGAGTTTCGTGGCGAGCTGACCCTGTTTGTGGCGCCCTCCGATGTGCCCAAAGCCGCACGTTTCCTGCGTGACGCCAAAGGCCTCATCTACAATTTCCTGTCGGATATCAGCGCGGTGGACTATTACGAGCCCGCCCGTGGCCATGGTGATTATGGCGACCGCCCGGAACGTTTTGGCGTCAGCTACCACCTGTACTCGATGCTGTACAACCGCCGCATCCGCCTGAAGACATTTGTCAACGAAGATGCCCCGGTGGTGCCGACGCTGGTTCCCGTGTGGCCGTCGGCCGACTGGCTGGAGCGCGAAATCTTCGACATGATGGGCATCAGCTTCGAGGGGCATCCCAATATGCGCCGCGTGCTGCTGTCTGAAGACTGGGAAGGCCATCCGCACCGCCGCGATTATCCGCTGGGCTACGAGACCGTGATGTTCTCGTTCAACGCGGATGAAATCAGCAAGCACAAGCCGTTTGCGGAAGAATAGACAAGGGTAAATCGACGATGGTGACAACGGTAAAGAAACCCGCGGCCCTTGAAATTCCTGAAGGTACCGAAAATGCCCTCGGCCAGGCGCAGACCTGGCAGGGTGCGTTGGATGACCTGCGCGGTCTGGTGTCTGAACGCGCCATGACCGGCGAGACGATGCTGCTCAATCTGGGGCCGCATCACCCCAGCACGCATGGCGTGCTGCGCCTGCTGCTGGAGCTGGACGGTGAGGAAATCGTCACCTGCCTGCCTGACGTAGGCTATCTGCACACCGGCATCGAAAAGAGCATCGAGAGCAAGCCGTACGACAAGGCGCTCGTGATGACGGACCGGATGGACTATCTGGCCCCGATGTCGAATAACGCCGTGTTTTCGATGGCGGTGGAGAAGCTGGCGGGCATCGACGTGCCTGAACGCGCCCAGATTATCCGCGTGATTTGCCTGGAGCTGACGCGCCTGAACAGCCATCTCGTGTGGCTGGGCACCAGCTCGCTCGACCTGGGCGCTATGAGCGTCTTCCTGTACTGCTTCCGCGAACGCGAACGCGTGCTGGATATGTTCGAGATGCTGGGCGGCCAGCGCATGATGACCAGCTACATCCGCCCTGGCGGCGTGTGGCGCGACCTGCCCGAAGAATTCCTGCCCACGCTGGGCAAGTTCCTCGATATCATGCCGGCCCGCCTGGATGATTACGAGAAGCTGCTGACCAACAATCCGATCTGGATGGACCGCACCAAGGGCATCGGCGTGGTCGAGCCGGAAGACGCGATCGCGCTGGGCATGACCGGCCCGTACCTGCGCGGCTCTGGCGTGAATTTTGACATCCGCAAGGTGATGCCGTACTCCGGCTATCAGAACTACGAATTCGACGTGCCGCTGGGTGACCACGGTGACGTGTACGACCGCTTCATCATCCGCGTGCATGAGATGCGCGAGAGCGTGAAGATCATCCGCCAGGCCATCAAGGCGCTGGGCTCGGCCAGCGGCTCGTTCCGCACCGAGAACCGCAAGTTTGCCCCGCCGCCGCGTGCCGAGCTGGGCCGCAGCATGGAAGCCGTGATTCATCACTTCAAGCTGTGGACGGAAGGCTATTCCGCGCCGGACGAAGAAGTCTATGTGGCGATCGAAAGCCCGCGTGGCGAAATCGGCTGCTATCTGCATGGCACGGGCGGCCCGAAGGCGCGCCGCGTCCACTTCAAGACGCCATCATTTATGCACATCAGCTCCCTGGGCAAGGTGGCTTCCGGCCACATGATTGCAGACCTGATCGCTATTATCGGCAGCTCGGACATCGTCCTGGGCGACAGCGACCGTTAGATCGCGCGAGATGGGGCGCCGGCAGTCATCCTGAGATGGCTGGCTGGCGCTCTACACGAAGGAACAAAAGAGTATGCTGGCAGAAAAATACGCCGCTCGCATTGATCAGATTTTCTCGAAGTATCCCACCAAGCGCTCTGCTGTGATGCCGCTGCTGCATCTTGCCCAGGAAGAATTCGGGTATGTGAACGAAGAAGCGATTCAGCAGGTCGCCGTGCTGTGCGATATGGACCCGACGCAGGTGCAGTCGATTGCCGGCTTCTACACCATGTACTCGGAACGGCCGAAAGGCAAGTACTGGTTACAGGTGTGCACCGACCTGGCCTGCGCGCTGCGCGGTGCCGACAAGTTCCACAAGGAACTGAAAGAGCATCTGGGCGTCGAAGAAGGTGGCACGACCGAAGACGGCCTGTTCACGGTGGAGCATGTGATGTGTCTGGCGGCCTGCGACAAGGCGCCGATGCTTCAGTGCAATTTCCACTTCGAGGAAAACCTCGATATGGACAAGATGAAGGCCAGGATCGAGGCGTGGCGTGCGGAAGCTGCTGCAGAAAAATCGGGTGCCAAGAAGGCATCCGCTAAAACGAAGGCTTAGTGTCAGGCGGATCAGCGATGAAGACCATGAACATCATTTATCGTGAGAAAGACATCCCGAACATCCGCGAGTACGATGTGTATGTCGCCAATGGCGGCTACGACGCGCTGAAAAAGGCGCTGGGCCAGAAACCGACCGAAGTTATCGACACGGTCAAGGCATCGAATTTGCGTGGGCGCGGCGGCGCGGGTTTCCCGACCGGCGTGAAGTGGAGCTTTATCCCTCAGAGTGAACCGATCAAGTACGTCGTGGTCAACTGCGACGAGAGCGAGACGGGCACGTTCAAGGATCGCCAGATCATCGAGAATAACCCGCATCAGCTGATCGAAGGCGCGCTGATCGCGGCCTATGCGATTCAGGCGACCGCGGTCTACATCTACCTGCGCGGCGAATTCTGGGACCAGGCGTTTGACCTGGATGCCCGCATTGAAGAAGCGCGCAAGGGCGGCATGGTTGGCAAGAACATCGCGGGCAGCGGCTACAACTGCGAGGTCTACACGCATGTTGGCGCTGGCGCGTATATCTGCGGCGAGGAAAGCGCGCTGCTGGAATCGCTGGAAGGCAAGCTGGGCCAGCCCCGCGTGCGTCCGCCGTTCCCGGCTAATAAGGGCGGCGGCCTGTATGGCGAGCCGACCGTCATTAATAACGTCGAGACGCTGGCGAATGTGCCGTGGATCATCACCAATGGACCCGACGCCTTCAAGAAGATCGGCACCGAGCAGAGCGCGGGCACCAAGATTTTCTGCGTGAGCGGCAATGTCGAGAAGCCAGCCAACTATGAAGTGCCGATGGGCACCACCATTCGTGAGCTGCTGTTCGACCTGGCGGGTGGCATTTCTGGCGGCCGCCAGATCAAGGCGCTGCTGCCTTCCGGCGGCTCCGGCCCGATCATCCGCATCAATGGCAACGACGATCCGATCCTGGATACGCCGTGCACCTACGAGGACATCGCCGCCAAGACTGGCTCGATCCTCGGCTCGGCCTCGTTCATCGTGATCGATGAGACCGTCGACATCACCTGGGTCGCCTCGAAGGTGACCAAGTTCTTCAAGCATGAAAGCTGTGGCAAGTGCACGCCCTGCCGCGAAGGCACCTACTGGCTGGACAAGACCCTCGACCGCATCATGAGGGGCGAAGCGAAGGAATCGGATGTCGATCTGATCGCCAACGTCGCCCGCAACATGCAGGGTGTGACGCTGTGCGCGCTGGGTGACTTCGCCGCCAATCCGATCATCCATACGATCAAGAATTTCCCTGAAGACTTCAAGTCGCACATTGGCGCCGCGAAGACCCCCGCTGCACCCAAGACGGCCGCCGCCGCGGGAGACTAGGTGAGTACTCTGGAAGAAATGCGCACGCCAGAGGGCGTGCAGCACATCAGTGAAGACGCCGCAGGCCAGCCGGTCGATGAAGCGGCGTCTTTGCCGCTGAATGAGACAGCGGCTCCTGCGCCCAAGCCGATTCGCCTGGGTCGCCGCGACTGGGACAGGACGCAGGAACTGGATGCCGCGATTGTGAGCTATCCGGAAAGCGCAGTGAACTATATGCTGCGCGGGGAATTGTTCCTGAAGGCGGGTGAGCTGGGCGCGGCCGAGCGTGACTTTGAAATCGCGCTTCAGCTGAGCGAGGCAGACTATCGGGCCAGCGGTTTTGGGCTGGCGGCACAGGTCATTCGCGACCGCGCACTGACAGGCCTGCGGGATATTCGCGGGCAGTAAATTCGAAAATTGGCGGGTTTTCCGCTACAGTATCGGCACTACAGTATGCAAGCCGGAGCAAATTTGTATGGTCACAGCGATGACGAAGCTGGTCAAGGTAATCATTGATGACAGGGAGTATGACTTCCCGGCAGGCATGAACCTGGTGGATGCCGCCAAGCAGGTCGACGTGACCATCCCTGTGTTCTGCTACCACCCGAAGATGAAGCCTGTCGGCATGTGCCGCATGTGCCTGGTGGAAGTGGGCAATATCCAGAAGGATCGCGCCACCGGCGAAGTGCTGCTGGACGACAGCGGCAACCCGCAGATTCGCTGGATGCCCAAGCTGCAAACCGCCTGCACCATGAACGTGAGCGATGGCCTGGTGCTGCGCAGCACGTCCAAAGCGGTCGATGAGGCGCGCCGCAATGTGGTTGAATTCCTGCTGACCAGCCACCCGCTGGACTGCCCGATCTGCGACAAGGGCGGCGAATGCCCGCTCCAGAATCAGACGATGGAATACGGCCCCGGCGAAAGCCGCATGAACTTTGAAGACAAGAAGCACCTGGACAAGCATGTGCCGCTGGGTGACCTGATTTTCCTGGACGAAGAACGCTGCATCCAGTGCGGGCGCTGCGTGCGCTTCCAGGCCGAAGTGGCGGGCGACGATGTGCTGGCGTTCCACGAACGCGGCCGCGACCTGCAAATCATCACCGTCAGCGATCCTGGTTTCGATACCTATTTCTCGGGCAATACGACCGACATCTGCCCGGTGGGCGCGCTGACGACCACGGACTTCCGTTTCGGCGCTCGCCCGTGGGAAATGAACAGCGTCCCCACGCTGTGCAATCACTGCCCGGTCGGCTGCAATACCTCGGCCAGCACCCGCCTCGACCGTGACTTCGGCGGCAAGACCATGATCAAGCGCATCATGGCCCGCCAGAACGAACAGGTCAATGAAATCTGGATGTGCGACAAAGGTCGCTTTGGTCACCACTTCACCCGTTCCGAAGATCGCCTGCTCCAGCCGATGGTGCGCGCCGCCGGTGGCTCACTCTCCCGCGAGACGTGGGCTGATGCCGTGGCTGCCGCCGCCAAGCTGCTGGGCGATGCCAATGGCAGTGTCGCGGTCATCGCTGGTCCCTCGGCCACCAATGAAGACCTGTTCACGCTGAAGCAGCTCGCTGCTGGCGTGGGCAGCACCCGTCTGGGCGCATGGCCGCCGACGCACGCCGGGGCTGATCTGGTCGCCAAAGTGGGCGTGGGCAAGGGCACCAACCTGAGCAATCTGGGCAAGGGCGATGCCGTGCTGGTGATCGCCACTGACCTTGAAGAAGAAGCGCCGATCTGGCGTCTGCGCGTCAAGACCGCGCACGACCGTGGCGCGTATGTCGTTGTCGCCAACGCCCGCAAGACGCGCATGGATGACTTTGCTGATGCGGTCACGATGTACCAGACCGGCCATGCGGCGACAGCATTCGCCGACCTGCGCAAGCAGCATCCCGAAGTGGCTGAGCGCCTGATCAATGCCAACAACCTGGTTGTGTTCGCAGGAGCAGAAGGCCTGACGCTGGACGGTAGCCGCGCGCTGATGCAGGCGTGCGCGAATTTCCTGATTGAGACCAACCACGTCGGGCGCGCCAACAACGGCCTGGTCGGCGTGTTCCCTGGCGCTAACGCTATGGGCCAGCACTACCTGGGCTTCTCGCCAGAAGCGACCCGCGACATCATCGCCAACCCGCCGAAGGTGCTCATCCTGGCGCAGGCCGATGTCGTCGCCGATGACCCGGCTGCCGCTGCCTGGCTGTCGAAGGTCGAGACGGTCATCAGCCTGAGCCTGTTCGACGACGAAGCGACGCGCCAGGCGAAAGTCGTGCTGCCGGTGCAGAGCTTTGCCGAGCGTGACGGCTCGTACACCAATGGCGAGCGCCGCGTGCAGCGCTTCTATACCGCACAGGGCCCCATCGGTGAAGCGATCCCTGCCTGGCAGGCCGTCGCCCGTATTGCCGAGAAGCTGGGGCAGGGCAAGGCCCGCCTGTCGGCAGCGCAGGTGATGAACGACATCGTGGCCGCGATTCCCGCGTTTGCAGGCTGCAAGTACAGCGATCTGGCCAAGGTCGAAGCGCAGTTCCCGCAGGTGGGCGGCGACGACCTGTACTACGGCGGCACCTCGTACAAGAATACCGGCGGCCTGGGCGTGCAGATTGCCTCTGCCGCTGACAATGGTGAAGCCGTCGCGCTCGGTGATGTGAAGGCTGACGCCGTGAAGGGCGACCTGATCGTCGTGCCGACCGTGCGCCTGTACAATCGCGAACGCGTTTTCCAGGCCAGCGAAGCGCAGCTAATGGCCGCCCGCGTGGCCGCGCCGTATGTGGAAATCAATGCTGAAGATGCCGCACGCCTCGCGATTCACGATGGTGATATGGTGCAGGTGAGCGCGGGTGCCGCGCAGCCTGTGAAGGTGCGTGCCCATGTGAATGGCGCCGCGCCGAAGGGGACGGTCCTGCTGCCGCGCAACCTGCAGCAGACGGCCACCGCGCTCACGATTGCCGCTGGCACAGTGACAAAGGTTTAGGGGTAACAGTATGGCGAGTGTAGCTCAGAACAAGCCGCGTCGCGGCGGGCCGATCAACGAACTGGTCCGTGGCTACGTGCAGATTCGTGACAATGTGGTGCCTGAAAAGCTGTGGCCGTGGGCCAATCTGCTGGCGATCCTGCTGTTCGTCGGCCTGATTACCGCGGTGCTGGCGCTGGTCGCCGTGCTGGTGCTGACACTGCTCGCCCCGATCTGGGGCGGCGTGCTGGACGGCGCTGGCTCGGTGCTGACCACGGTATTCAATGCCAATCGTGTGGATGCCAGCCAGGCCATCGAGTGCCGTTCGCAAACGGGCTGCTCGGTCATTCAGGCGATTATATATTCGCTGATCTTTTTCGTCGTCGTGCTGACGGGCTTTGCCTATACGACGCTGCTTGAACGAAAGTTCATCGCGTTTTTCCAGCAGCGCGTCGGCCCCAACCGCGTCGGCCCGGGCGGCTTCCTGCAGCCCGCCGCAGACGGCGTGAAGCTGATTTTCAAGGAAGATATTGAGCCGGAAGGCGTGGACAGGTGGGTGTATCGCATCGCCCCGATCCTGAAGACGGTCCCGGCGATCATCCTGCTGGCGGTGGTGCCGATTGGCCCCAACCTGACGATTCCGTGGTTTGACGGCAACGTTTACAGCGTGCCGCTGGGCCTGGCCGACCCGAATGTGGGCGTGCTGTGGCTGCTGGCAATCACCAGCATTGGCACGTATGGCGTAGTGCTGGCCGGCTGGTCGAGCAATAACAAGTACGCGGCGCTCGGCGGCCTGCGTGCCACCGCGCAGATGCTCAGCTATGAGCTGAGCCTGGGCGTGACCATGGCCGTGCCGATCCTGATCGTGGGCAGCATGAGCGTCGGTGACATCATCGCCCGCCAGACTTACTTCTACGAATGGTTCATCTTCCAGAATCCACTGGCATTTGGCATCCTGTTTATCGCGCTGCTGGCCGAAGTCAACCGCTCGCCGTTTGACCTGCCGGAAGCCGAACAGGAACTGACACAGGGCTTCATGACCGAGTACAGCGGCATGAAATTCGCCAGCTTCATGATGGCGGAATACCTGGGCATGATCGGCATCAGCGTCGTGATTGCCTCGCTCTACCTCGGTGGTTACAACGACGGCTTCGGCCTGGTGCAGTCGGTGCCGATCCTCGGCCCGCTGGTGCTGATCGGCAAAGTCGTCCTGTTCCTGATCGTCATGGTGTGGATCCGCGCAACGCTGCCGCGCCTGCGCTATGACCGCCTGATGGCGCTGGGCTGGAAAGTCATGCTGCCGCTGGCGTTCGTCGCCGTGCTGTGGAGTGCGGTGGCCGTCGTGCTGGGCGATATGTTTGACAGCCCGGTCGTATATGGCCTGTTCTCTGGCGGCGTGTTTGCGGCCATCCTCGTGGTCGGCTTCATCATCAGCCGCCGCAGTGGCGGTTCTGAAGCGGTCGAAGAGGAAGACCTGTCGAATGACCCGGTGATTACCGGTGAGTCTCGCGGGCTGGGATACGCTGGTTTGCAGGTGCTGGGCGGCCTGATCGCGATTCCGTTCGTGCTTTTCACGAGTGCTATCAAGGCGCTGGAAAAGCTGGCCAGCTTCGCCCCTGAAAAGAAGGCCGAGTCGGCTGAAACTGGTATCGTGAAGTCGGAAGGTTCGGGCGAATAACATGAATATTCTGCGTGGATTTGCGACGACGTTCAAACATCTGCTGGAAGAGCCGATCACGGTGCAGTATCCGGAGCAGATGCGTCCGTTCCGTGAACGCTATAAGGGACGCCATCACCTGCGCCGTTATGAAAACGGCCTGGAGAAATGCATCGGTTGCGCGCTGTGCGCGGCCGCCTGCCCTGCCGACGCCATCTGGGTGGAAGCAGCCGAGAATACCGACGAGCAGCGCTTTAGCCCCGGCGAGCGTTATGCCAAGACCTACGAAATCAACATGCTGCGCTGCATCTTCTGCGGTTACTGCGAAGATGCCTGCCCGACCCAGGCGATTCAGCTTGGGCACGAGCATCAGCTCAGCTTCACTGACCGACAGGACGCGATATTTACCAAAGACATGCTGATTGACCCCACCGCCATCGGCGTGGCAGGGACTCCACAGCAGGTTGAACCAGGCGTCTACACGCGGTCGATCCCAGATATGGAGAACCCGCGCTAGTGCCAGCGTGGGGAAGGAAAGCACCTTCGCGCTCGTGCAGGGTGCTTTTTCTTTGCTTAAACGAACGGCCTTCACCGCGTTTCGCCTGCTAAAACGTGGGTGTCTGAGGGAAAACACGCAGGATTTTGCTTTTGAAGTTGGGCCTCGGTTGTGTTAAACTGCACAAGGCTGATTGCGCCCGATAGGATTCTCGACAATGACAGAAGTTTGGCTTTTTATCATTGCCGGTGCGCTGGCAGTTGCCGCTGCCGTTATGATGCTGCTGAGCGAGAACGCTGTACACAGCGCGCTCTTCCTGATCGTGACGATGGTGTGCATCGCGCTGCTGTTTCTGATGCTTGATTCACCTTTCCTGGCCATGATCCAGATCACGGTATACGCCGGTGCGATCATGGTGCTTTTCTTATTTGTCATCATGCTGCTGGGCGCCGAGAAGCTGGGCACCGCAGATCCTGGCCCCGAGAAAAGCCGCTTCCGCTGGTTCACGCCAGTGGCGCTGTCGCTCGCGCTGGCGCTGCTGTTCTCGATTGGCCTGGTGACGATCCAGGGCAACATTGATGCGCAGGAACCGCCGGTCGCTGACCCGACTGTGCGCGTGGTGAATGTGAGCAACAGCGGCCCGGTTGATGTGTATGTGGGCAGCCTGCTGCTGGCCGATGACCTGGCCTTTGGCCAGTCGACCAGCTTCGCGTCGGTGCCGGTTGGCGAATATACCGTCAGCGTGCGCCCGGCGTCCGGCGGCGAAACCACGGCGGTGTTTGACGCTGTGGCCGCGGAAAGCACCAATATCGTCGCCCACGGCCCTGCCGATGAAGCCCCCGGCATTGCCCTGTTCCTGCAGGACATGCGCCCGCTGGCGAATGAAGGTGACGGCCGCATCACGATCTTCAATGCGAAGGCCGATTCAACCAATGTCGCGGTCGTGGAAACTGACACCTACAACACAGCCGACGGCAGCTATTCGTTTGTGCGCGTGCAGAACCTGGCCTTTGGCTTCACCTCCATTCTGGAGCTGCCCAACGGGGATGTGAGCTGGCGCTTCCTGAATGATGGCGACGGCGAACAGATTATCGCTGAGCTGTTTGACGAGGAACTACGCCGCGACTCGAGCAACCTGATCGTGCTGGCTGATGAAGTCCTGCCCGCGGGCACGGTGCGCACGCTGCCGCTGGTGGTGACCGCGCCGACGGCCGCTCAGTTTGGCAGCCCGCGCGCGATTGGTTATTCGCTGTTTACCGAGTTCCTGCTGCCCTTCCAGGTGCTGGGCCTGCTGCTGCTGGCGGCGATGGTCGGCGTGATTGTGCTGACGCAGCGCGAAATCAAGCCGGTCAAGAAGATACAGCAGCGCCGCAAGGTGAGCCGCCCGCTGACGAGCGTGATTACCGCGCAGGTGGGCCAGGAAGTGACGGAAGATGCGCCGCGCCTGAATGCGCCTGCTACGGCTGGTGAAGCCGAGCCGGTGAAATAGGCTGATTTCGGGCTGCTACGGGGAGAGATCATGGTTGTTCAGACCGAATCATTCGTCATGCTCAGCATTGTGCTGTTTGTGCTGGGAGCGATGGGCGTGCTGCTGCGCCGGAACGCCATCATGGTGTTCATGTCCATCGAGCTGATGTTGAATGCGGCCAATCTGGCGCTGGTGGCATTTGCGCGCTACTGGGGCAACGAGACCGGCCAGTTGTTCGTGTTCTTCGTCATCACGGTGGCTGCCGCGGAAGTGGCGGTGGGCCTCGCGCTGATCGTGGCGATTTTTAGAAGCAAACGCAGTATCAATATCGACGAACTGCATGAGATGAAGGGCTAGCTGGGCTGGTTTTCAGCCTCGCCTGTACACCGAAGGAATTTGTATGGCGTACTATCCACAGTTAGTGTCACTCATCATTCTGATCCCGGCGATCGGTGCCTTCATCAATATTTTCTGGGGCGCACGGTTAGGGGAGAAGTGGGTGGGCACCGTCGCAACGGTGGCGTCGGCCCTGGCCTTCGTCATTGCTGTGCTGCTGTTTGTCTATCTGGAAGGCAGCGGCTACGAAGCGGTGGTGATCAATCCGCCCATCTTCGATGGCTGGATCCAGATTCCCGCCGGGGAAGTGGTCATCCCGTGGCAGCAGCGTGTTGACACGCTCAGCTCCACCATGATGCTGATCATCACCGGCATCGGCACGCTGATTCACGTGTATTCCATCAGCTACATGCACGGCGATGCGCGTTTTCATCGCTACTTCGCATACCTGAACATGTTCCTCGCCTTCATGCTCGTCCTGGTCACGGCAAACAACTTCCTGATGATGTTTGTCGGATGGGAAGGCGTGGGTCTGTGCTCCTTCCTGCTGATCGGCTTCTGGTTCGACAAGGCGCATGGGGTGGGCTGGCGCAACACGATGGCCGCCAACAAAGCCATGCTGCTCAACCGCATCGGTGACTTCGGCGTGGTGATGAGCGTGCTGATCATGTTCTGGACGTTCGGCACCACCGACTACTTCCGTCCGGCAGAAATTGTCAACGTGCATCTGGCTGAAGAGGCCGCGCATGCTGCCGAAGCGGCCCATAGTGAAGAAGGTGCCGTCGCTGCTGAAGGCGAAGCCGCGAACAAGCCAGGCGATGTCGTGCTGGCCCAGGAAGGTGAGGGCGAAGGCGCAGCAGCAGAAGAAGCGCATGGCGAAGAGCACAGCACCCCTGGCGTTGTCTATGTGAATAACGACCATATTGAAACGGACCAGCTGGGCGTGTTCGGGCAGGCGGAGCGCTTCCTCGACGAAGGCCGCGTGATCGATATCGGCCCGGTGCAGCTGCCGTTCAGCACATGGCTGACGATCATGACGTTGTTCCTGGTGCTCGGTGTGACGGGCAAGTCTGCCCAGATTCCGCTGTTTACCTGGCTGCCCGATGCGATGGCAGGCCCGACACCTGCGTCCGCGCTCATCCACGCCGCGACGATGGTGACCGCGGGCGTGTACATCATGGTGCGCAGTAACGTGCTGTTCTACTACGCGCCGGTGACCTCGTTTGTGGTCGCCATGATTGGCGCGCTGACCGCGCTCGTGGCCGGTTTCATCGCCATGGGCCAGTGGGACATCAAGCGCGTGCTTGCCTACTCCACCGTCAGCCAGCTTGGCTTCATGGTCGCTGCCGTGGGTATTGGCGCATATGCCGCCGCGATTTTCCACCTGGTGACGCACGCGTTCTTCAAGGCGCTGCTGTTCCTCGGCAGCGGCTCGGTCATTCATGCGATGGAGCACGGCCATCATCACGCGCATTCACATGGCCACGGCCATGACGATGAGCATCACGGGGATGACCATCACGATGCGCATGAAGAAGAATTTGACCCGCAGGACATGCGCAACATGGGCGGCCTGCGCCGCAAGATGCCGCTGACCTTCATCACGTACCTGTTTGGTACGCTGGCGCTGGCGGGTATCTTCCCGTTTGCCGGGTTCTGGTCGAAGGACGAAATCCTGGCCGACTCGTGGGTGGCTGGCTTCGACAACAACAACCTGGCCGGCTACATCGTGTTCATCATCCTGCTGATGGCGGCCGCGTTCACCGCGTTCTACATGTGGCGCCAGATTGTGCTGGTCTTCTTTGGCAAGCCGCGCACAGAAGCCGCTGAACATGCGCCGGAAAGCTCGCGCCTGATCACGATTCCTCTGGTGATCCTCGGCTTCTTCAGCCTCGGCATTGGCTTCATGAACACGCCCAGCTATGTGCTGGGGCTGGATAACATCTTCGGCGCGCACCTGTTCACGGACCGCCTGGAATACTCTGTCTCCAAGGCACACGCCAGTGAGTTCAACCTGCTGATCGCGCTGGGCGCGACGGCACTGGCGGTGGCTGCCATGTTCCTCGCCAATAACATCTACCGGCGCTCGGCCATTATCGAGGCGCGCCGCGATCCGCTGGAGATGCTGCCGACGACCGCGCCATTCTGGTCGCTGGCGAATGCCCGTATGTACTGGGATGCCTTCTACAGCCGCGTGTTTGCGCGACCGTTCACCCGCATCGCCTATTTCCTGTCGGATGTGGTGGACTGGCGCTTCCTGCACGATTATTTCCATGACGTGGTGATCTGGAAGGGTTTCAACGCCGCAGCGCAGGGCCTCAGCAAGCCGGTGGACCTGGGCGTGATCGATGGCGCTGTGAACGGGGTCGGGCGCGTGTTTGGCTGGCTGAGCAGCCAGCTGCGTCAGATTCAGACGGGCTACGTGCGCACCTACGCGCTGTCGCTGCTCGTTGGTGTGGTACTTGTTATTCTGGTGATTTTGCTGCCGCTGCTCCAGCGCGGCTAAGTGGGCGGAGAGATGGTTATGGAGAATACCGGATTGTCGCTCGTCACAGTGGTGCTCTTTTTGCCGCTGGTCGGGTTTTCCATTCTGCTGTTTATACCGGATGCGCAGAGCCGCAATATCAAATACACGGCCCTGGGCACCAGCCTGGTGACTTTCGCCCTTTCGCTCGTGATGTGGGCAAACTTCGATGCTGCCAATCCAGCCCTGCAAATGGTTCAGCGCTGGGAGTGGCTGCCGCAATACGGCATCGGCTACTACGTGGGCATCGACGGCCTGAATATGATCATGGTCGTGCTGACCACGTTCATTATGAGCATCGGCATCCTCAGCTCGTTTAACGCGCATGTCATCCAGGAGCGCGGCCGCGAGAAGCTGTACTACCTGTTCATGCTGCTCCTGCAATGGGCCATGATCGGCGTGTTCGTAGTGCAGGACCTGATCATTTTCTACATCTTCTGGGAAGTGACGCTGGTGCCGATGTATTTCCTCGTCGGTATCTGGGGCGGCGAGAAGCGCGTGTATGCCGCTGTCAAGTTCTTCCTGTATACGATGGCCGGTTCCATCCTGATGCTGCTCGCCCTGCTGTATGTGGGCACGCAGGCGGGCACCTTCGCCGTCCCCGAGATTATCGCGGGGATTCAGGCGGGCACCATCAGTTTCCCGCTGGACGGGTTATTCAGTACGCAAAGCATACTGTTCCTGGGCTTCTTCATTGCCTTTGCGATCAAAGTGCCCATCTGGCCTCTGCATTCGTGGCTGCCAGACGCGCACGTGCAGGCGCCCACAGCAGGCTCGGTCATTCTGGCCGGCGTGCTGCTGAAGATGGGTTCGTATGGCATGATTCGCTTCCTTCTGCCCATGTTCCCTGAGGCCAGCGTGGCCTGGGCGCCGATCATTGCGCTGCTGGCGGTCATCGGCATCATCTACGGCGCATGGGTCAGCTTTGCCCAGACCGACATGAAGAAGCTGGTCGCGTATTCATCGGTCAGCCACATGGGTTTCATCGTGCTGGGTATCTTCGCGATGACCTCCATCGGCATCCAGGGCTCGATCATCCAGATGGTCAATCACGGCATCAGCACGGGCGGCCTGTTCCTCATCGTGGGTATGCTGTACGAACGCCGCCACACCAAGGACCTCGCGGCCTTCGGCGGTATCTGGAAGGCTATGCCGCTGCTGGGTGCGATCTCGCTGGTCGTGGTGCTGTCCAGCATGGGCATGCCTGGCCTGAACGGCTTCATCGGTGAATTCACGATCCTGCTTGGCTCGATGGGCAGCACGGTCCTCGGCATTGGCTTCACGGTGGTGGCCGCGCTCGGTATCATCCTGGCTGCCATCTACATGCTGAACTTCTTCCAGCGCATTTTCATGGGCGAGCTGGACAAGGAAGAAAACAAGAATCTGCCGAAGCTGGAATGGAATGAAATCGCTGTCCTGGTCCCCATCGTTGTGCTGGCGATCTGGATCGGCCTGCAGCCCGCACCGTTCATGAATCCGTCTGATGCGACTGTTGAAAGTCTTGTGGCGCAGGTCGTGCCTGACACGACGACCGTTGCGCAGCTTCCTGAAGCCGGTCAGGGCGAATAGAGAGGGTAGCGTTCATGCTGCAACTTCCCAGCCTTGAGACGCTCAATATGGGCGCAGCCCTGCCTGCGATCAGTATTGCGGCCTGGGCCTGTATCCTGCTGTTGATCGATTTGTGGATTCCAAAAGACCGCAAAATCCTCACCGTCTATCTGGCGGCCGGGAACCTGGTGTTTGCGTTCATTGCCAACCTGCTGGTCTTCAACCAGTCGGGCGACAGCTTCATGGGCATGTACGTCGCAGACCAGTTCAGCGGCGTCATGAACCTGATCATCATCGGTACGGCGCTGCTGAGTATCGTGCTCAGCTTCGACTACCTGAAGCGCGTCGGCATCGAGCGCGGCGAATACTACGTGCTGGTGCTGTTTGTGACAGCCGGTGCGATGTTCATGGCCGCCGCTAACGACCTGATCCTGATTTTTGTGGCGCTGGAGCTGCTTAGCATCCCGCTGTATGTCCTGTCGGCCTTCCGCGCGCCGGACATCCGGTCTGAAGAAGCCGGTATGAAGTACTTCCTGCTGGGCGCTTTTGCCAGTGCGTTCCTGGTGTTTGGCGGCGCGATGGTGTACGGCGCCACCGGCACGACCAACCTGAACGAGATCGCCGCTTCGGCGGGCATGATTATCGCGTCGAACAGCAGCACGTCGCTGTTCCTGCTGCTGGGCGCTGCGCTGCTGCTGGTGGGCCTCGGCTTCAAGGTCGCTGCGGTGCCGTTCCATGAGTGGACGCCCGACGTTTACGAAGGCGCGCCCACACCGGTGACGGCCTTCATGAGCGTGGCCGCCAAGCTGGGTGGTTTCGGCTCGCTGCTGCGTATTCTGGTGGTCGGCATGTCCGCGGTCACGATGACGGCGGGTGAGCCTGCTGTATGGCAGAACGTGGTCGCCATCCTCGCTGGCCTGACGATGATCGTCGGTAATATCGTCGCGCTCTCGCAGGCCAATATCAAGCGTATGCTGGCTTACTCGTCCATCGCCAACGCGGGCTATATCCTGATGGCTGTAGCGGCCGCTGGTTCGCCCGGCCTGGCCAACGAAGCCACGCGTGGCGCGCTGGTCTACATGCTGGCTTATATGTTCACCAACATGGGCGCATTTGCGGTGGTGATCGCGGTCGAGCGCGCGAATGGCGGCGCAGACCTGGAGCACTTTGTCGGCCTGGGCAAGGCACGCCCGATGCTGGCCATCATGATGGTCGTGTTTATGATGAGCCTGACGGGCATCCCGCTGACCGGCGGCTTCATCGGCAAGGCGCTGGTGTTTGCCACCACGCTGAACGCCGGACTGGTCTGGTTGGCTATAATTGGTGTGTTGACGAGTGTCGTCAGCGCGTACTACTATGTGCGCGTCATCGTGAATATGTTCCTGCGTGACGCAGAGGCCAGCACTGAAGAAGCGACTCCGGGTTACTCGACGGGCGTGCAGTGGGTGGCGGCTGTCGCTCTGGGTGGCACCGTGCTGCTGGGCGTCCTGCCCACGCTGATTACGGTCCTCACCGACCGCGTCTCGCTGGTGGCCAGCATCACGCCATAAGCACTACTCCCGAAAGACAATCTGAATTGTTGAGAGGGGCTTGCAAGCCCCTCTTTTGTTAAGTGCACACAGGGGATCGGTATGCTTCAGTCCAAATTTGCGCGCGGCCTGGTTTTCGTGGTGCTGGCCGTCGTGGGCTACTCGCTGCTGCCTGTGTTCACCGAGGGTCTGTATCAGGACAATATGGACGCGCTGGATATCGCCAGCTGGCGCTACATCATCGCCGTGCCGATCTTCTGGCTGTTTGTCGCTGCCCAGCGGGCGGCGCGGCGCACCGAGCGCGTGCCTGAAGCCGACGAACGGCGCATTCCGTGGGTGAAGGTGCTGCTGGCGGGCGTGCTGCTGGCCATCGCCGGGCTGCTGGCCTTTGAAGGCCTGCAACTGATCACCGCAGGCGCCTATGTGGTCATTTTCTACACCTATCCGGCCATCGTCGCGCTGATTTCGCTGGTGCTGGGCGAACGCCTGTCGCTGTGGGGCTGGGCCGCGATTGGCCTGTCGCTGGTGGGCGTCGCGCTGACGGCGCCGGATTTTTCGGCCGGTCTTCAGGGCGACAACCTGAGCGGCGTGCTGTATGCACTGGGCAATGCCGTCGTGGTGGCGATCTATTTTGTGCTGAACAGTCGCCTGCTGCGCAATACCGGTTCACCGGCTGTGGGCAGTGCGCTGGCGTGCAGCGGGGCGCTCATCCTGCTGCTGATCGTGATGCTGGTGTCTGGCGGCGCCCGTCCCCCGTCCACGCTGAATGCATGGGTGAGTATGCTGCTACTGGCCGTGGTCAGCACAATCATGCCCGTGTTTTCGCTGACCGTGGCGATCCAGGCGTTGGGTCCGTCGCGGGCGGCCGTGTTTAATTCATTCGAGCCGCTGGTCACGGCCTCGCTGGCGGTGATTTTTCTGGGCCAGGAAATGCTGCCGATTCAATGGCTGGGCGGGCTGGTCATCGTGGCCAGCGTGATCATGCTGCAAACGCTGGGGCAGGCGAAGATGGTCCCGGCTGAGGGTGTACATACCCCCTGAAGCTGATGTGTGGCCGGACATCAATAATTAAGAAATTAATCCTTGAATAAAGCAAATCTATGAAAATAGTATAGCCTGCACGCGTAGCACACGGAATCCCTACGCTGCAAAATAAGGTATGTGTCAGAATCGTATCTTGTGATAGAATTCATTATATAGTCGATGGATATATAGTCGGAAATGGTAATGACATGGTGCAAACGAATCAACTTCGCTTCAACGGCTCTGTCTGGTGCAATCTGGACATCGCCCTGCGTAATCTCGATCAGCTTTTTGGGCGCGCCGCCCAGCCGCTGGGGCTGACGATCATTGAATGGTATATCCTGCGTGCGTTGTACGAGCGCGATGGCCAGCATGCTTCCGAGCTGGCGCGTGCGGTGGGCCGTGCAGCGACCAGCTTCACCCCCAACCTGGACAAGCTGCAGCAGAAGGGCCTGATCGAGCGCCGCCCGGACCCGACAGACCGCCGTGCTGTGCACATCTATCTGACCAAGAGCGCCGAGCAGCATCGCAAGGAACTGGCGGCAACGGCCGCGCGCCTGGACGAGCAGATTCGCAGCCTGTTTGGGACTGAAGACTTTGAGTCCTTCCTCAACGTGCTGATGATGCTTCAGACAATGGAACCCGATTACAGCGTCGATTCCTTCAGCCCGGTGGCCGGTGGCAAGTCAGCGCAGCAGTCGGGCAATGGCAAGATGTCGATGGCCTCGCTGAGTGGCCTGTCCCACAGCCGTAACTAGCTCGATAATCACCACCAACTCTGTAATGTAATCCGTACAGCAGCGACTCGTCATCCGGGTCGCTGCTGTGTTTTATGCTTGCATCGTGTACGTAAATCTGCTTTACTCCGCCTTCGTTGCCAACAGATTCGTGATTTGAGGACAGGTATGACCGAGCCATTGACCCCGGCTGACGTGCAGTCTGTGCTGGACCGTGCGCTGCCCGGCACGCAAATTCGCTTTTTTGAGAATACGACCGCCACCAGCCAGCAAGCCGCCGACAATATCGGCTGCGCACTGGGCCAGATCGTCAAAAGTATCTGCTTTCTGGTGGAGCTGGAGGGCGGACGCCGCGAACCGATTGTCGTGCTGACCAGCGGCGACCAGAAGGTCGATGACCGTAAAATTGCCGAGCATTACGGTGTTGGGCGCAAGAAGGTCAAGGTCGCCACTGCCGAAGAACTGATCGGGATTTACGGCTATCCGCCGGGCAGCGTGCCGCCCGTGGGGCATCGCACGCCGGTGACCACGTTCATCGATAGCACTCTGGCGCGCTGGGACATGCTGTATGCGGCCGGCGGCGCACACAACGCCATCTTCCCGCTCACGCTGGAAAACCTGCTGGCGGTTACCGGAGGCACAATCCTGGATGTCGTCAGGCCCCCCGGAGAGCCGGGCGCATAACGCTATGTGCCGCCGACCGCCGAGCGCACGTGGCGCGCCAGATAATGCAGAATTTCGGCCAGTCGTTCGCGCCACAGTTCAGGACGTGTGCGCAGCTCTACCGCGACGCGGGTGACGCGCACGTCGCTCCCCAGCGTCGCCTCCAGCCGTTCGCGGTTGACCTCGACCAGGTAGGGCAGGCGAATCTCGAAGCGTTCGTCGCGCCGCAGGATGGCGCTGGCGCTGGCGGCCTGTGCCAGCAGCTTGATTTCGATCTGGTACAGCATGCCTTCCACGGCGATGGGCAGTGAGCCGAACCTGTCCTGTAGCTCGGCACGCATGCCGGCCACTTCTTCCAGGCTGCTCAGGCTGCCGATGCGTCGGTAGATGCTCAGCCGCATCTCGATTTCGGGAATCCAGTCGGCGGGCAGGTAAGCCGCGATCGGCAGGTCCAGCTGCACCGTGCTCTGGCTGATCGGGGGCAGGGGAGGCAGCGCGCTTTCGCCCTGCGCCTTTTCGCGTCTGAGCGTGCGCACGGCCTGCGCCAGCATCTGCGTGTACAGGTGCAGGCCCACAGCGGCGATATGCCCGCTCTGGCGCGTGCTCAGCACATCCCCCGCGCCGCGCAGCTCCAGGTCGCGCATGGCGATCTGGAAGCCCGCGCCCAGGTTGGTGTACTCGGACAGGGTTTCGAGCCGCTGGCGCACGTCGCTGTTCATCTTGTTGTGGGCGGGGTGGAAGAAGTAGGCATAGGCCTGCTGGGCGCCGCGCCCCACGCGCCCGCGCAGCTGATACAACTGGGCCAGCCCGAACCAGTCTGACCGGTCGATAATCAGCGTGTTGGCATTCGGGATATCCAGCCCGCTCTCGATGATCGAGGTAGCGATCAGGATATCGAACTCGCCGTTGCCGAACTGTTCCATGACCGATTCCAGCAGGCGCTCGTCCATCTGCCCGTGGCCGACGACGGTGCGCGCTTCCGGCACGATGATCTCCAGGCGTTCGCGCACCTGTTCAATCGACTGCACGCGGTTGTGCACGTAATACACCTGGCCGCCGCGCTCCATTTCGCGCAGCACCGCCTGGCGCACCAGCCGGTCGTCGTAGGTGCCCACATGCGTGATGACGGGCAGGCGTTCCTCCGGCGGCGTCTGGATCATGCTGATGTCGCGGATGCCGCCCAGGCTCATATAGAGCGTGCGCGGGATCGGCGTGGCCGTCAACGTAAGCACATCGACCTGATTCCGGAAGCGCTTGAAATACTCTTTGTGCTTCACGCCGAACCGCTGTTCCTCGTCGATGACCACCATGCCCAGGTCTTTGAACTGCACATCTTCCGACAGGATGCGATGGGTGCCCACCAGGATGTCGATTTCGCCCTGCGCGGCCAGCGCGATGATGCGCCGCTGAGCTTCCGGCGTGCGGAAACGGCTCAGCATCTCGACCTTGACCGGGAACGCGGCCAGTCGGCGGCTGAACGTCTCATAGTGCTGCTGGGCCAGAATGGTCGTCGGCACCAGCACGGCCACCTGCTTGCCGTCGTTGACCGCCTTGAACGCGGCCCGCAGCGCGACTTCTGTCTTGCCGAAACCGACATCACCGCACACCAGCCGGTCCATCGGGTGCGGGCGCGACAGGTCTTCCTTGATGTCTGCGGCCGCCTTGAGCTGGTCTTCCGTCTCCACATACGGGAACGAGGCTTCCAGCTCGTGCTGCCACGGGCCGTCCGGTGAATAGGCCGGGCGCAAGACCGAGGCGCGGGCTGCATACAGGTCCAGCAGCTCGCGGGCTTCTTCTTCGGCGGCTTTCTGCGCCTTGCCTTTGATGCGGATCCAGTCGGGCTGGCCCAGCTTGTTCAGCGTGGGCGGCTTGTCGTCCGCGCCGACGAAGCGCGTCAGCCGGTCCGCCTGGTGGATGGGCACAAACAGCGCGTCTGTGCCTGCGTATTCCAGCATCAGGTATTCGCGCTCCACGCCTTCCAGCGTGCGCCGCCGCAGGCCGACGAATCGGCCCACGCCATAGTCGCTGTGCACGACGTAGTCGCCCTCTTTCAGGTCGGCGTAGTGTGTCTCTGGCGCGCCGGCTTTGCGTGCGGTCTTGCGGCGGCGCGGCTCTGGTCGGCTCCAACCGAATACTTCCGAGTCGGAAAATACGTGCGTGTCGCCGCGCCCGCTGCGCAGGCGAAAGCCTTCCTGCAGCGTGCCATCGACAAACGTGATCGTGCGCGGCGGCGGGGCTTCAAGCAGCTCACTGTCTTCGCTGGCGGCTGTATTCTCCGTCTCGCGCCAGATGTCGATCATGCGGGCCGCCTGCGCGGTGACGACGATGCAGCGGTCGCCACTCGCTTTCAGCGAACGCAGCTCGGTCAGCAGCGATTTGATCTGCCCGCCGAAACGATTCTCCGGAGCGAGGATGCCGCGCAGCAGCGGATCATCATCCGGACTGTCGATGTCATCCAGCCCGCCCATGATGACCTGATGACGGCCGGCCAGCGCGCGCTCAAATTCGTCCCAGTTGATATACGGCACCGGGAAGTCTGGCGGAATCAGGTTCTGCGCCAGCTTCTCGTCGCGCGCTTTGACAGCCGCTTCTTCAATGGCGCGCATGGTGTCGCGCAATTCGCCCTGGTCTTCCAGCACGATCAGCGCGTCATCGGGCGCATAATCGAGCATCGTCACCGGGTACGGATTCAGATAGGGCAGATAATATTCGAGGAACGGGAAGGCTGCGCCGGAGGCCAGCGCGTCGTGGTCCGGGCGCGGGCTGGTCATATCGTCGGACGGCAGCGAACTGAACCAGTCGCCCAGGTGGCGCGCCACAGCGGGAGTCGCTTCGGGCAGGGCCTCGCGCGCTGGCGTGATCAGCACCTCGCCCACCTTGCCGATGGTGCGCTGTGTGGCGGGGTCAAACAGGCGCAGGCTGTCGATTTCGTCATCGAAGAACTCGATGCGTACCGCGCTTTGCATGGCGGGCGGGAAGATGTCCAGCAGGCCGCCGCGCCGCGCAAACGTGCCGGCCTCGGTGACCATATTGACTGCCTCGTAGCCGGCTTTCATCCAGCCATCGATCAGTCTGTCCAGCGGGTGACGCGCGCCAACTTTCAGCACCTGCGATGCCTTGCGGAACTGGTTGACCGGCATGGTGCGCTGCATCATGGCGCGCGCGCTGGTGATGATCAGCGGCTGCTGCGAACCGGTGTCAGCGGCGCGGTCGCTTTCCTGCAGCAGGGCGGCCAGCGTCTCGATGCGCCCGCGGGTGACATTCTCGCCCCAGCCGCTGCGTTCATAAAACAGCGGCGCAGGCTCGGAAAAGCGCAGGATGCGCCGTTCTGGCAGCCATACCGGAAGCTGTTCGCTGGCATTATAGGCGCGATCGACGCGTGCGGTGACATACACCACCGGCCCCGGCCAGTCCTGCGCCAGCGCCGCCAGCGTGAAGGCACGCGCTGCCCGCAGCACGCCCAGTGTAGGCGTAGGCCGTGCGTCGTCTTTGAGGATGCTCAGGGCGCGGCGATAGGCCTCGCTCTCGCGCAGCAGGGTGGTGAGTCCGGTCAGGATCATAGGGGGTATCGCCTTGCGTGTGACACCTAATTGGGCGTATTCGTTGGGGGGTCGGATGCGGGTGGCGCTGCTGACTGCTTCTTCATCGGGCTGGTCGGCTTGGCCTCACCGACGACGCCGTTGCAGCGCGTCATGGCGGTATCGATGCCGTGCGTCAGCCAGATTTCCAGCGCCTCAACCGCTTTGTCCTGCACCTGCGCGGCCAGGATCGCATCGTCGCCCCGGAATGGCGCCAGCACATAGTCTGCCGGGTCTTGCCTGCCCGGCGGGCGGCCGATGCCGATACGCACGCGCGCGATGTCCTGCGTGCCCATGCGCTGCAGGATGTGCTTCAGCCCGTTCTGGCCGCCGCTGCTGCCATTTCGGCGGATGCGCAGCGTGCCCAGCGGGATATCCAGGTCATCGGCAACGACAACGATGCGCTCTGGCGGGATCTTGTAGAAGCCCGCCAGCGGGCCCACCGAGTCGCCGCTCACATTCATGAAGGTTTGCGGCTTGGCCAGCAGCACACGCTGGCCCATCGCTGCGCCAGACGCCACCTGCGCGCGATGCTCTGTTTTGCTGAAGGTCAAGCCGTGCTTCTGGGCGAATGCCTCGACCGCACGAAAGCCCACATTGTGCCGCGTTTCCGCGTATTTTTGTCCGGGATTGCCCAGCCCAACGATCAGAAACAGCTCAGTCATACCGCCCGCCACCCTGTCTCACCAAAGTCCCGCTAGTGTACATGACGCAGGCGGCCCCGTGAATGACGATTCGCGTCCGGCGGACGGGGTGCCGGGCAGCAAATGGCGTTATCTTCGGGCGCTAATTCGCATAGCGCAGGTCGTCGTCTTCCCAGCTCGCGTCATCCTCGTCATCATCCCAGTCCTCGTCGTCCTCATCGTCCTCGTCATCGCCATAGGCATCTTCCGAGTCCAGGTCGTCGTCATCGAACCCGTCGTCATCGTCCGGGTCGTCTTTCTCTCCGGGCACTTCCAGCAGACCAGCAGGCGAGGGGGATTTCAGCCACGAGATACGCAGGATTTCTTCTTCGTGCATGTTGACGCGCTCCTTGTCAAAAGAAAATCACGCACGGGTGCAGTGCGTGATTTTTATAGTACTACGGATACTACTGGTTTCTACAATCGGAGTTGCGTCCGGCGGGCTTTTGCTGATGCTCAGGCCACTGGCTCGGCCACATCCTGCTGCTTGAACTGGGTCTCGTACAGGTGGGCATACAGGCCGTTCTGCTCCAGCAGCTCGGCATGGGTGCCGCGCTCGACGATCTGGCCGCGGTCCATCACCAGGATCAGGTCGGCTGCCAGGATCGTGCTCAGGCGGTGGGCGATCACGATGCTGGTGCGGCCTGCCATGATGGCCTCCAGCGCCGTCTGGATGGCGCTCTCGTTCTGGCTGTCCAGATGGCTGGTCGCTTCGTCCAGCACCAGGATGCGCGGGTCCTTCAGGATGACGCGGGCCAGCGCCAGGCGCTGCTTCTCGCCACCGCTCAGGCGGTAGCCGCGTTCGCCCACCACCGTGTCGTAGCCGCGCGGCAGCCCCATGATGAAGTCGTGGATGTTGGCGGCCTTGCAGGCGGCCTCCAGCTGCTCGTGGGTGGCATCCAGGCGGGCATACAGCAGGTTGGTGCGGATGGTGTCGTGGAACAGGTAGGTTTCCTGCGTGACCATGCCGATATGCTGCGACAGCGTCTCCAGCGACAGGTCGCGCAGGTCGTGCCCGTCCAGCAGGATGCGCCCGCCAGTCGGCTCATACAGGCGCGGGATGAGATAGGTCAGGGTGGTCTTGCCGGCGCCGCTGGGGCCCACCAGCGCGGCAATCTGGCCCGGCTGGATGTCGAATGAGATGCCTGTCAGGGCGGTCTCGCGTGCCTGATGAGCAGGCGGAGGTGCTGTTGCGCCGTTTGCAGTGCCCTCGGCCGAGCCGGAGAAGACGGCGGTAACGCTCTCGACCTTGCCGTAGCGTTTGACTTCGGTCAGCAGGCCCTCGCCAGACGTCTTGTAGTGGAAGGTGACATCCTCGAATGTCAGCCGTCCGGACACCTGCGCGGGAGTCAGTGGATTGGCCTTCTCCTGAATCTCAATCGGCAGGTCGATAATCTCAAACACGCGCTCAAAGCTGACCATCGACGTGGAAAACTCGACCGGGATATTGATCAGGTATTCCAGCGGTCCGTACAGGCGCGACAGATAGGCCGCAAACGCGACGATCGTGCCGATGCTGAATACGCCGGAAAGCACAAAATGTCCGCCGACCCAGTACACCAGCGCGGTGCCGATCACGCCCACCAGGCCGACGATGGCCCAGAACTGGCTGCCCAGCGTGGCGCGGCGAATGCCGATGTCGCGCACACGGGCAGCGCGCTGGGCGAACCGGTCGCCTTCCATGTCCACGCGGCCAAACAGCTTGACCAGCAGCGCGCCGCTGATATTGAGCGTCTCGCCCATCATCGCGTTCATCTCGGCATTGATGTCCATCTGTTCACGCGCGATGGTGCGCAGGATCCTGCCGACGCGCCGCGCCACCAGGAAGAACAGCGGCATCACCAGCACGCCGATGACCGTCAGCCGCCAGTCCAGCGAGATCATCACGGCCAGCGTGAAGATCACGTTCAGCGTGTTGGTGATCGCGCCGATGAGCGTGTCGGTGATGGCCGTGCGCGCATTGACAACGTCATTGTTCAGGCGGCTGGTCAGCTCGCCGGAGCGCGTATTGGTGAAGAAGCGCAGCGACATGTGCTGAAGATGCGCGAAAAGCTGGCTGCGCAGCGTGTAAATCACGCCTTCACCGATGCTGGAATCCAGCCGGCGGATGGCAATCCCGACGATGCTGGTGCTGATGGGAATGGCCACTAACAGCAGGGCCAGCACATTGAGCTGGGCGGCGTCGCCGTTGGGCAGCGTCACGTCGATGAGCTGGCGCAGAATCAGCGGCGTTGCCAGCCCGACCAGCGTCTGGAACAGGATGAGCGCCAGCACGATGATGATGATGCGGCGGTAAGGACGGGCGTAGCCCAGCACGCGGAGGATCAGGCTCCACGAGAGGTTCGGTTTTTCGTCTGCCGCTGAATTAGGATGGGTGTAGCGCCACATGGCAGGTCACTTTCTGAATGGATTGACAAAGCGGGAGGCCGCAGACGTTCACTTTGTGAATGATACGTGCACGGCGGTCTGAACGATACTGCACGTGTGGTCAGGCGGCGAATACGGTAAAAGGCACCTGCACGCCCGCCGCGCCGTCGATATCGATCTGCGCCGTCCAGGTGCCAGCCAGCGCGGTGACGTCTGCCGCAGGCATGTAAAACCAGATGCAGCCCTGGGCGATGTTGAATGATGGGGACCAGGTGTAAAAGACCTGCTCCACGCCGTTGAGCAGGAAGCGCGCCGTGAGCAGATTGGCCGGGCTGAGGTTCTGCGCCCGCGCCACCACGTACACGCCCTCGGTGGTTGCGGGAAACTCGCTGATGGGCGACAGGGCGCAGTCGTCGGCGCCCACGGCCTGCGCTGTCACCACGTCAGACAGGCCGACTGTTGAGGGTTCCAGCGTGGCCCCTTCCACAAACGGCGTGGGCGTGGGTGGCACCAGATCGCTGGCATTGCCCTGCGCGGCGCCCTGGCCGATGATGGTCGGCTCGACCACTGGGATAACGGGCTGCTGGATATTTGTCTGTCCGGAGCTGGCCAGCCCGGTTTGCCCGGCGACAGACGCGTCATTATCCAGCGCGGCCGGGGTGACGAAGCGGCTGTCCACAAACGGTGTGCCCAGCGCCTGCAGGGTCGCGGCGATGCGGGTGGTCTGCCCATGCGAACGCGCCAGCGCCGTCAGCGCGCCTTCCAGCGTCACATTCAGGCGGTCATTGATGGGCGTGGCCGTCAGCCGGGCGATGGCGACTTCGGTGCCGCGCAGGTCGCGCTCTGCCGACAGCGTCTGCTGGCCTGCCTCAGGGGCAAACATATTGCAGGCCGCCAGCACAGCCAGCAGCAGAATGATTCCAGAGGTACGAATGAGTGCACGATGCATACGCGAATTCCGATAAGGCCGACGAAGCACAGATGATGTGCCTTCAGTGTAGCAAACGATGGCAGCACTTTCGAGGGAATCAAAAACGCCACCGGGGAACAGGGTCGCTGGTGGCGTTTCAGTGGAGGTGCGCGGTACTGCCCCGCGGTCCGATAAGAGCCAATAACGTGCTTCTACAGGCTTAGTTGATCGTTAGTTTTCGGTGTGTGCAGCCCCGATCAACCCGGTACACACCCACCTAGCCGATAATCTTAGTCTGCGCGTATCGGCGTGGCACAGAAGCACCCTATCATTGGTGACGCCCGTTACACCCCCGGATAGGGCCGATGGTGACGGACGGTTGGGCTACTGTGGCCCAACACCTTTACTTTAGCCGACTAGGCGGCGTAAGCGTAGGCAGTGTTGGTGTTGTTGGCACCTAAAGTTTTGCCCATTTTAACGCAGTTAGGCGCTGCGGCCTGCCACACGAGACCAAACTCCCACGTCGAGTCTATGTCACCCCCGTGTTGACAATAGACAGTATAGCAGAGTCTGAGGGTTCGGAAAGGGTCATCTATTGGGGGTATGGGTGGGGTAAGAATAGAGGAAATATGGCCTAACCGCGGGCGCATCGCGATGCGCCCCTACGCCTGCGACCTCATTGGATGGAAATGCACTTGTATGGAATCGGCTTAAAGGCAGGTCATGAATGGCCGTCAGGCCGGCCGTTGTAGGAGCGCCTCGCGAGGCGCCCAGCGAGAACATTGTTATGAACGCATGGGCGGAAAGACACCATCCGCCCATGTAACAGCATGTGTCCTGAACCCTATTTCCCCAGGCGACGCTTCACTTCGGCGGTGATGGCCGGCACGATGGCATACAGGTCCCCGACCAGGCCGAAACGCGCCATCTTGAAAATCGGCGCTTCCGGGTCCTTGTTGATGGCAACGATCACCTTGCTGGTGCGCATGCCCGCCTGATGCTGGATGGCGCCGCTGATGCCCGCCGCGATATACAGGTCAGGCGCGACCACCTTGCCGGTCTGGCCGACCTGGTGGGCATACGGAATATAGCCCGCATCGACGGCGGCGCGGCTGGCGCCCACGGCCCCGCCCAGCGCTTCGGCCAGCGGCTGGATGGTATGCGCGAAGCCGTCCTGCGCCTTCCACACGGCGGCGTCGGCTGTGCCTGCCGGGGCGTCCTTCGGATTGTTGGCCATAGCGCGGCCACCGCTGACGATGATGGCGGCGTCGCTCAGGCTGACCTTGCCGACTTCTTCTTCAAACGACTCGATCTTTGTGGGAATCTGGTCTTCGCTCAGGGCAGGCGCGACCGTCGTCACTGCGGCCTGCGCGCTGGCATCCGGCGTGGCGGCCTTGAAAGCGCGCGAACGCAGCGTGACGAACTGTGTGCCGCCGCCGGTCACGGCCACATCGCTGATGACCTTGCCCGCATACACGGCGCGCTCTGCGGACAGTTTGCCGTCCGCGCCCACGGTCAGCGCAGCCACTTCGCTCAGCATCGGGCTGTTGGTATCAGCGGCGCTGGCGGCCAGCAGCTCGCGTGCCCGGCTGCTGGAGACGGCCACGACAGCTACGGGCTTGTGCTCATTCACGAGCGCAGTCAGCAGCGCGGCGAACGGCTCCAGGCGAAACTGTGCCAGCGTGGCATCCTCGCATACCAGTGCCGCGTTCGCGCCATACTGGGCGGCCTGCGACGCCACGGCCGAGGCATTCTCGCCAAACACCAGCGCGGTCACGCTGGCGCCGCCCGCCCCGGCGATCATCTTTGCGGCGGCGACGGCTTCCCAGCTTGCAGGCGACGCGACGCCTTTAAAGGTCTCGATAAATGCAAATACGGTCGTCATTACAGCACCTTCTCTTCAATCAGCAGATCGACCAGCTTCGCGGCCATTTCTTCGGGCGTGCCGGACAGCATCTCCAGCTTGACATCGCGCGGCGGCAGATTGCGGTAGCCGGTCACGCTGACGCCTGCGGAGGGAACCTCGGCGGCCAGGTCTGCCAGTGACCACACGGGAATCGTCGCTTTCGAGGCCTTGCGAATGCCGATGAAGGATGGATAGCGCGGCTCGTTGATCTCTTTGGTCACCGTGAGCACGGCCGGCAGCGCGGCGCTGACGACCTGTTTGCCCTGTTCGATCTGGCGCTCGACGCGAATCGTGCCTGCCGCCTCGTCCACCGACAGAATTTTCGAGACATTCGACAGCAGCGTCCAGCCCAGCTTGCGCGCCATCTGGAAGATATGCTGATCGGTGCCGGTGTCCACGGCCTCTTTGCCGCAGATGACCAGCTTCACATCGCCCAGCTTCTTCACGGCTGCGGCGGCGGCAGAGGCGGCGGCCAGCGCATCGCCGGTGTTCAGCGCGGCGTCTTCCACGCGGATGGCCGCGTTCAGGCCCATCGCCAGGCTGTGCTTGAGCGCCTCGTTGTGCAGCTCGTCTCCCAGCGCGATTACGGTCGCCTGGCCGCTGGTCGCTTCGGCCTGCAGGATGGCTTCCTCCAGTGCATATTCATCCCACGGATTGACGACGGTGGCGGCGTCTCCCCACGTGGGCTGTCCGTTTGCCCCTACTTCGACTTTGGCAGCGGTGTCTGGTGTGCTGCGCGTAAATGCAACGACGTGCAAGGCATCCTCCTGAAAAAGGTTATCTTCCAAACTGCCGAAAGTGTATCCCAGGGGAGGTGCTGCTGCAATAATCAAATCTGGATTTGATTAATCTGGCGTCAGAACAGGCTTTGCTGCACGGGGACGGCGCGGCCGCCCAGCAGAATATAGGGCGCGGCTTTTTCGGGCGCGGCGATGCCCAGCCTGCGCAGGTCGTTCAGGTCAGTCAGCCTGCCGCGGCCGCGCGCCTGAACGATCAGGTCGGCGTATCTGGGGCCGATGCCGGGCACGCGCAGCAGGTCATGGCGCTCGGCAGTCGCCAGGTCGATGGGCGCCTGTTTCAGATGGATATCCGCCCAGGCAGTCTTGGGGTCGACATCCTGGCGCAGATTGCCCGCGTCGACAAACGGCAGGTCCTCGACATCCCAGCCGTAATCGCGCAGCAGAAAGCTGGACTGGTACAGACGGCGTTCGCGCAGCGGCTCGGTGGGGCGGGTGTTTTCCAGCGGCGTCTGCAAGACAGGTTCAAAGGCCGAATAGTACGCCCGCGCCAGCCCCAGCCGCGCATACAACTGGCTGGTCAGCGTGAGCAGCTCGGCGTCGGTATCGCCGACTGCGCCGACCACAAACTGCGTGACCGGCCGCGCCAGCCGTTCGTGTGGATGCTCGCGGCGGATTTTGGCGGCCACATGCAGCAGCCCCAGCAGCTCGCGGTCGAATTCCTTTTTGGGCGCCAGGGCAGCGAGACGCTCGACGGTCGGACCTTCGAGATTGATGCTGACGCGGTCTGCCAGCTGCATCGAGCGATAAAGCTGGGCTTCTTCCGCGCCGGGCATGACCTTCAGGTGAATGTAGCCGCGATAGCGATATTTCCGGCGCAGGATTTCGGCCGTGTCGATGATCTTGTCCTGCGTGGTCACGCTGCCTTTGATGATGCCGGACGACAAAAAAATGCCGGTGATCTTGCCGGCGCGGGCCAGCGCGTCGGTCGCGTGGGCCATGTCATCCGGCGAGATGGTGATGCGCTCGGTGCGGGTGCGGCCAGCGCGAAACGGGCAGTAAAAGCAGTTGCGCTCGCAGGCGGTTGTCAGCATCGATTTGAGGATAGGCTTTGCCCCGGTCGGCGTGGACACCTGCGAGATGCAGTCTTCCAGCCCGCGTGACTGAAATTCCTGCGGCGCGCGTTTGTGGCGCGCATGACGCTCCTCGTGCGGGGAATCACCGGCAGGCTCGAAAAAGGTGACGTCGCCCATGCGCGTCAGTTTTGTCATCGTGTCGGGGGCAATGCTGAAGTTCGTCATGCACTCATTATATAGAATTTATGTTCTAAAATCAAGAAACCGTCCGTTGCGCGGGCTGGCGAAAGGATTATCATGATGCCCGTTCTCGTATACGAGCGGAAAATCATGACGCCCCTCCAGCCCGCGCAGATCGTTTATGCCCTATTGATCCTGCTGTTATTCGTGTTTATCGCCATCGGCAAAGTGCCGCGCACGCGCATGAACCGCACCACCATCGCGGTGGCCGGGGCAGGTCTGCTGATTGGTGTCGGCGCGATTGGGCAGGAGGAAGCCTTCCACGCCATCGACCTGGGCACGATCGTGCTGCTGTTCGCGCTGATGGTGCTGAATGTGAATCTTCGGCTGGCCGGGTTCTTCGCGTGGGTGGGCGGACGCGTGCTGAAATTTGCGCGATCTGCGCGCATGCTGCTGGCGCTTGTCATCGTGGCCAGTGGCATGCTGTCGGCGCTGTTTCTGAATGACCCGGTGTGCGTGCTGTTCACCCCGCTGGTGCTGGACATCGCCTTGCGCGCAAAGCGTGACCCGATTCCGTACCTGATGGGGCTGGCGACCGGCGCAAATATCGGCTCGACGGCCACCATCACTGGCAACCCGCAGAACCTGCTCATCGGGCAGGCCAGCGAGATTCCGTATGTCACGTTTCTGGCACGTCTGGGGCCGGTCGCGCTGCTGGGGCTGGCCGCCGCGTGGCTGATACTCATGCTGGTGTATCGCCAGGAATTCTCGCGCCCGTGGGTGATGCCAGTGGTGCCGCCCCCGCAGGTGCATCGGCCGCTGCTGCGCTCCACGCTGATCGTGACGGGCATCCTGTTGGTGGCGTTCCTGGTGGGGCTGCCCCCGGCGGGCACGTCGCTGGCGGTCGTGTCGCTGCTGCTGGTCTCGCGGCTGAAGCCGAATCGCCTGTTGCACATCGACTGGAGCCTGCTGGCTTTTTTCGCGGGCCTGTTTGTGATTACCGGCGCGCTGACCACGACTGGCCTGAGCGAACGGTTGTTTGCGGCCATCGCGCCAGTGGTGTCGGGCGGCGTCGCGCCGCTCAGCCTGGCTTCTGCCGGCCTGAGCAACCTGGTTTCGAATGTGCCCGCGGTGCTCTTGTTCCGCCCGGTGGTGCCGTCGCTGCCCAATCCTGAGCTGGCGTGGCTGACGCTGGCGATGAGCAGCACGCTGGCCGGCAATCTGACCCTGCTTGGCTCGGTCGCCAATCTGATTGTGGCTGAAATCGCGGGGGAGCGCGGCGTGCGCCTGACGTTTGCGGAGTATCTGAAGGCAGGCGTGCCGATCACGATTGTCACGCTGGTGATCGGCATCCTGTGGCTGTCGGTGACATGAAGAAAGTTAAAAGGGAAAAGTTAAAAAGGGACACGACTTCCTGAAGATGGCGCTGACATTCGCGATTTGAGCGGGCCTTCCTTTGCGCGCATACGATTGTTGCGCGGGCTGGCGAAATGTCTATGATGGTGCCAGTTCCCATCCATAAGCGGCAAATCATTGTCACTTTCCATCCCGAGACACAGGACCGGTTATGAACAACATTGCGAATACCTATCGCATCATTGAGCATATGCACCGTGTGGGCGAAACGGATTACTACCGTGCTATCAACATGCACACCCGGACCCCTGTCACCCTGAGAACGATCAATATTGCTGAAGTCGGGGCTGTTGGGGTAGGTATTGAACATCTCGCGGCCGACAAACTGCAACGCAAGATGGAAAACGAAAAGAAACTTATTCACCAGCTGAAGCAACTGAATATCCTCGAATTACTCGATGTTGGATTTGAGCATCCCCTCTATTACCACGTTTACCCCGCCTTTGATTTCGAAAACCTTGCCATGCGCATTGAGAAAGTCGGTCACTTACCCCTACAATTTGCGCTGTCAGTGATCCTCTCGATGGCCCGTACGCTGACAGCCCTCCATCAGCATGAGATCATTCACTGTGATGTCTCAGCCGAAAATATCCTGCTGATTGAGGATCAACCCCGGCTTATCGAGTTCACGATTGCCAATTATGAACAGAATCCAGAGGCTGTACCCGGTAATCCGCCCTACATGAGTCCTGAATGCTTTCAGGGCGCGGCACCAACCATCGAACGGGATATCTGGGCCCTGGGTGTCACCCTGTACTATGCACTCAGTGGGCACTTCCCTTGGGAACCCGACACAACTTATGCTGATCGCGCGCGCAATATGCAGGCGCTCATCGTCCGGATCATCCACGACGACTATCAGCCTATCCATCAGCCCCAGGTGCCTCCGCGTCTTATCACGCTGGTGGATAACATGCTCAGCAAAGATCCTGTCCGGCGGATATCTCCAATGGCACGTGTCGCCGATGAACTGCAAGCCATCATCAGCGAACTGGCTTAATTCAGCGCATTGTCTCGCCCGTGAAATAAAAGAAGGCCATTCCGCTGGAGATGACCTTCTCTTGCAAATGTATCACTGCCTTACTTTGCGCGCATGCGGTTGTTGCGCGGGTTGTGCTCCAGTTCGGCCAGGCCCAGCGCCTCCATCAGCGGCGGGATGTACATGCCGAAACGCCCGCGAAAGCCCTTCTTCAGGCCATACCAGCCGCCCAGCGGATTGTCTGGCGAGCGGCCCCAGGCCTCGACCGTTCCCGGTTTGGCGTCTTTCTGTTCGTCGGCTGCGCCCAGCTCCATCCAGTCGCCGTGCGCTTTCAGCATGGCGTGCAGATCCTCGATGCAGCGCGCATCATAGTGCAGCACGGTGCTGCCCACGGTGCACACCAGAATCGGCGGTTGGCGGCTGTCGTCACGATAAATGGTGTAGTCGGATGTTCCGGGAGGCGTCTTGAGCTGCCACGGGCTGTCTTTGGTGCCTTGTCCGTCGGCCATCAGGTTCTCCTTTGCGCATGTGCCTGTGTTCCAGTGTAGGACGGGTTGGGCATAGCGCAAGCAGGCGGGCTATTCGTCGCCCACGTCGTGCTCGCTGGAAATCAGCACTTCCGGCTGGAAGTAATCGGGATGGCCGGAATTGGTGAAGCGCGTCAGATCGGTCGACTCTGTCCACGGCGTGCCGTCGGGCAGGATGGTGAGCGCGTCCAGATGCGCGCCGGTCAGGTCCGCCCCTTCCAGATGCGCACCCGTCAGCTTCGCGCCTTCCAGATGGGCATTGGTTAGCTTGGCGTCCTGCAGGAAGGCAGCGACCAGGTGCGCGCGGTACATTTTCGCGCCGGTGCACAATGCCCCGCGCATATCGGCCCCGCGCAGGCGGGTGGCGGTCAGATTGGCCTGGGTGAAATTGGCCCCGGCCAGCACGGCGTCGTTCAGGTTGGCGCCCTGCAGCTTGGCCCACTGAAAGTTCACGCCCTGCAAGTCGGCTTGCCACAGCTTGGCTTTTTCCAGATTGGCCACGCGCAGGTCTTCGCCTTGCAGGGTGCCATCGGTCAGCCAGCCAGAGGCGCGCAGTTCTTCCGCGGCGCGAATGGCGACTTCGTTGATGCCACTGCCCAGTTGATTGCGCAGTTGCTGGCGTTCACGCCGTTTTTCGGCGCGTTCATCATAGCGGCGATAAATGGTGTCGATGATGAGGATAGTGATGGCGATGCCAAATAACTCACTGGCGATATTGGCGTAGAGTTCTTCGATGAAGGCGCGGAGGTCGAACGGCTCATCAGCATGTACGAAGCCGTAGCCAAGCAGCATGATGCCGATGGCCAGCGCGGCGACCAGCAGCCCGGCGCGGTAAATCGTGAGCCACTCGAAGGAAATGAATTTCTGCCAGCGGGATTTCATCGGGCGTGACCTTTTGGGTGAAGCAGACCGTCACGCCCGAGTATAGCGCAGGACCGTTAACGCCGTGAGCTGGCTTCGTAGTTCAGCAGCAGCGCGGTGATGGCGCCCGGCACCCAGCCCGCCAGCGTCAGCGCGAACACGATCAGCACCGTGCCACACCCGCGGTCGATCACCGCCAGCGGCGGGAAAATAATGCACAGAATAGCGCGTCCACAACCCATGATAACCCCCTCGGTCACACACAACTGTTATGCCAGACTATACGCGGGCACGGGCGGCTAAGTTGCAAAAAAACATCCCCGATGCGTGAGTGCACCGGGGATGTTTTTATGAGAGCGCTGGAGAATAAGGCTGCGGCTAGGTGTGCAGCCCTCGGCGTACGCGGCTCTGGATGACCAGATGTGCGTAAATGCCAACTGCGAGGGTGGTGACCACTGTGAAGATGCTGATGAAGACGGACATGCGCGATTCGTTCGCCGCGACCATGAGACACACCCTGACTGCTATGTTTCGATACTGTTACAGTGTAGAGGGCAATGCTTATAGCTGGCTAAGTGGCGACGAAATCTGAGATGAGCCTGCCGATGCGTGCTGCCGCCTCGGGCATGAAGTGCAGGCCGTCAAAAGTGAAGGTGAATCCGCCTTCGGCGCGTGCAGTTTCAAAGTCCGTCCAGCCGCGTTTCTCGCGTGTGCCAATCGTCAGGATGGTGTTGATGTCCAGGTCGGGGCGGGCGGGAACGTGCTGGGGCAAAAACATGTCCAGCATATCCAGCACAGGCACGTTATAGGCGCTCGCGGCCTCTTTGGCCAGCGCGTGATACTGCCGGAACGTGTCGACCACGGTCGGGCTGTATTCCACCGGCGCGCAGCCCACATGCACCACGATGCCGGCCAGATGCAGATGCATCAGCACATCGCGATAGGCCGCCGCGAACATATCGGGCGTGACCACGCCATCAGGGATGCCTTTGGCGTTGCGGTAGTACGAGCGCGTTTTGGGCTGGCTGTAGGAAATGGCGTCGTTGCCACCGATCATCAGAAACACGCTATCGGGCTGCTTGTCCAGCACGTCGGATTCCAGGCGCTGCTGAAGGTTGATGACGGTGTCGCCGCCCACGCCGCCGTTGATGATTTTGATGTCCGGGGTGAGCGCCCGCATCGCCTTTACATAGCTGCCGCCGTACGAGCCAGCGGTCAGGCTGTCGCCAAAACAAATCAGTTTCACGGATTGCTGCCCAATTCTGTCTGAATCATCGCGATAATTTCCGAAAGGCCGGGCAGCGCATCCTGCCACAGCGCGGTTACAGGAAAATGCAGGCCGGATACGACCCTGCTGGCATAACGACCCGTGCTGTCCGGGCTGATGCGCGTGTATAACCCGTCGGCTCCGCGCTGATAGAACAGCGCTTCGCTGAACGCTGGGTCAATGATCCAGTATTCTTCAACGCCGCCGGACTCGTACTCCTGCAGTTTTTCCACCCGGTCGCGCCGATCGCTCTCAGGCGACACAATCTCGACAATCAGATCGGCTGGGCCGTCGACATAGGCGCCGGTGATGCGTGCGCTGTGCTGCCCCAGAACGAGCATCACATCCGGTTCCCGCCCGCGATCGCCCAGGCGCATGACGACGGTATCGGTGAAGATCGTGCAGGGGATGTCTTTGAGCGCGCAGAAATATTCCAGATAGTTGCTGATGAAGCGCGTCAGACGATTATGACGACCTGTCACAGGAGACATACGCTCGACGACTCCATTCAGCCATTCAGCAGACACGCCGTCATACTGAATCAGAAAATCCTCAAAGCTGACTTTTTGCACCGATGGGGCAGGAAACTTTTCAATCTGCATGACGATTTTCCTTGCTCATCCAGCGAATCATGCATGGGGGAAGTGCCAGCAGGGGTGAGCCGATGACCCACCCCTGTGTGAAATGGCTGATTCAGCCTAGCGCACGGCCTCAGGCTCGGCCTGCCAGTATTCGGCATCGTAGGCCGGCAGCTCGCAGCGCAGCGGCTTGTCGTCGCGGTTGCCCAGCACGTAGTCGGCCTGCATGAGCTGATGAATCTCGCTGGTGCCTTCGTAAATCACGCCGCCCTTGCTGTTGCGCAGGTAGCGCTCCACCGGGTATTCATCGCTGAAGCCGTATGAGCCGTGAATCTGCACGGCTTCCAGCGCGGCCTGCACGCTGAAGTCGGTGGCGACCCACTTGGCCAGGCCGGTTTCACGCGTGTTGCGGACGCCTTCGTTCTTCATCCAGCCGGCCTTCAGGTACAGCAGGCGCGAGCTTTCATACCAGTTGGTCATGTAGGCCAGCTTCTGCTTGATGAGCTGATGCTCGGCGATCGGCTTGCCGCCGGTCTTGCGCTCCTTGGCATACTTCGTGCTTTCTTCCAGGCACGCGCGAATCAGGCCGACCGCGCCTGCGGCCACGGTGTAGCGGCCGTTGTCCAGCGCGCCCATCGCCACCTTGAAGCCTTCGCCTTCTTCGCCGAGGCGATTCTCGACCGGGACTTCGACGTTCTCCATGTTGATCCAGCCGGTGCTGCCTGCGCGCACACCCAGCTTGCCGTGGATGTCGCCGGTGGTGACGCCGGGCATGTCGCTGGTCACGATGAAGGCGGTCATGCCCTTGTGGCCGGCCGACGGGTCAGTCTTGGCGATGACGAGGAAGTGATGCGCCTTTGAGGCCAGGCTGATCCACATTTTCTCGCCGTTCAGGATGTACTTGTCGCCCACGCGGCGCGCCGTCGAGGTCATGTTGACCACGTCGCTGCCCGCGCCCGGTTCGGTTAGGCCAAAGGCGGCATACTTTTCGCCACGCGCCTGCGGCACGAGGAACTTTTGCTTCTGTTCTTCGGTGCCCCACTGGAGCAGCGAGAGTGAGTTCAGGCCGAAGTGCACCGACATAATCACGCGGGACGTGGTATCGCCGCGTTCCAGCTCCTCGCACACCAGCCCCAGCGTGATATAGTCGAAGCCCTGGCCGCCGTAACGCACGGGAATCGAGATGCCCAGGATGCCCAGCTCAGCCATGCGCGGCAGCGTGGCCGGATTCAGCTCCTGCTTGCGGTCCCATTCCCCGACGACCGGGATGACTTCCTTGGCAACATAATCGCGGACCATCTTCTGAGCAGCGAGCTGCTCCTGATTCAGAGAAAAATCCATAGCGTGACCTTTTTCGGCTGTGAACAACAGGGCGCGAGGACGCATCCGGATAATCTGCACTGGCGCAGCGAGTTGTTCCGAGGACAATTATTTCCCAACATTATACAGAATGTGCCTTACTTAAGGAATAACCATCGTGACCCCCGACTCTCGCGTTCCTGAAACGCTCATTACCTGGTATCTGCACATGACCGACCCGGCGCAGTTTATGCCTGCCGGGCCTGCCGATGCGGACGACGATGTCGTGATGCTGGCGCTGCGCCAGCCCGATGTGCGCTACTACAAGTTCCTCTATACGGCAGTAGGCGAGGCCTGGCGCTGGCGCGACCGCATCCTCATGCCTGAAGACGAACTGGCCGGGCTGATTGCGCGCCCCAACGTGAGCATCCATGTCATGTATGTGCGAGGTGCCCCGGCCGGCTATTTCGAGCTGGTCAGCGCGCCTGACAAGTCCACCGAGCTGGCGTATTTTGGGCTGCGGCCGGGCTTCGTGGGGCGTGGCTATGGCAGGGCGCTGCTGAGCGCGGCTATCGCGCGGGCGTGGGATGAGGGCGCGGGGCGCATCTGGGTGCATACCTGCAACCTGGACGCCCCCGGCGCGCTGCCCAATTATCAGAAGCGCGGGTTTGTCATTTACGATACGATTGAGGAGCAAATGCCAGAGCGTTACCTGTGACCGCAGCAAGGAGGGCGAATTCATGCAGCTTCTGGAGCGTGCGCGGCAGGCGGGCCACCCGCTGATTGATGGTAAACATGCCACTTTTGTCTGGTCTGGCGAGGCCGCCCCGCTACTCGCCGGGGATTTCAATGGCTGGAACATGGACGAGGCGGTGCGCATGCATGCCGCCGGGCCGAACCTGTGGACTGCGACGCTTACATTTCCAATGGATGCCTATGTCGAGTACGCCTATTTTGCGTCTTCAAAGCCGGAGGACCGCCTAAAGGACCCGCTGAACAAACGGCGCGTGTGGAACGGCGTCAACGGCTACAACTCGGCGTTGTACATGCCGGATGCGTCGCCTGACCCGCTGACGAAACGCCGCTTTGGTACAGCGCAGGGCACAGTCACCAAAATACAGGTGAATACGGCGCGCGCGGGGGCGGGTAACAAGCGCGCTGTGCATGTGTATGCGCCGCCGGGCACCACCGACCCGTATCCGATCATCGTGTGCTGGGATGGGCCGGACTACCTCAAACGCGGGCATCTGGTCACGGTGGTGGACAACCTGATTGCCGACAAGCGCATCTGGCCGGTTGGCCTGGTGATGATCGAGAATGGCAAAAGCCTGCGCATGCTGGAATATATGGCGAATGAGTACACGCTGCTGTGGCTTCAGTACGCCGTGCTGCCGGCGGCATTACCCCTGCTGAACCCGGTCGATACGAAGCGGCATCCCGGTGCATGGGGCGTGATGGGCGCCTCAATGGGCGGGCTGATGGCGCTGTATACCGGGCTGCGCATGCACGAGCAGTTTGGTCATGTGCTCTCGCAAAGCGGTGCGTTTGAATTTGGCATGGAGGTGCCGCGCCCGCATCCGGTCTTCGACCTGGTTTCGCGGGGCGACAAGCTGCCGCTGAAGATTTATCAGGATGTCGGGACGATGGAATGGCTGCTGGACTGCAACCGGCGCATGCACGACGCGCTGCAAAAGAAGCAGTATGACGTGGCGTATCACGAGTTTAACGCCGGGCACAATTACACTGCCTGGTCGAACACTCTGGCGCGGGCGCTGACGGCGCTCTACGGCCGCTAGGTCATACCAGGAAATAAAAAGAGGGTGCGCCTGTGCAGGCGCACCCTCTTTTTTGATGTGAATAGATGTAGCCGTCGGCCTAGTACACAGGCATCGTATGGTCGACGTTGCGCGCCCAGCCCAGAATGCCGCCTTCCAGGTTGACCAGCTTGTTCGGGTCGAAGCCCAGGTCGCGCAGCGCGGTGATGACATCGGTGCTGCGTGCGCCCGACCGGCAGTAGATGATGACCTCGCGGTCACGCGGGATCGAGTTCAGCACGCTGTCCACCAGCGCCTGCTGGCCCAGCTTCACCTGCTCGGCGGCGGTCATGATGCGCGGCTTGGGAATCTCCAGATTGTGGTCGATCTGCGCGATTTCCCATTCTTCGGGGTTGCGCACGTCCACCAGGAACAGGTCTTCGCCCGCATCGATGCGCGCCTTCAGCTCGACCGAGGTAATCTGCGGAATCGGGACGTTCTTGTTCACCACGACGCCGTTTTCGGTCACGCTGATGGGCGTCGGCACATGGTCGTGCGCCGGCACGCCGCAGAACTGCTCGTAATCGATCAGCTCGACTTCTTCACGCGGGATTGAGCACACCGGGCACTTCGGGTTCTTGCGCACCTTGATGGTGGTGAAGCTCATCTCCAGCGCATCGAACAGCAGCATACGCCCAATCATCGGGTCGCCCACGCCGGTAATCAGCTTGACGGCCTCGGTGGCCTGCATCGTGCCGATGATGCCTGGCAGCACGCCCAGCACGCCGCCCTCGGCGCAGCTCGGCACCAGGCCGGGCGGGGGAGGCTCGGGGAACATGCAGCGGTAGCACGGGCCTTCCTGCGCGTAAAACACGCTGAGCTGGCCTTCAAAGCGCAGCACGCTGCCATACACGTTCGGCTTGCCCAGCTTCACGCACACATCGTTGACCAGATAGCGCGTCGGGAAATTATCCGTGCCGTCGATAATCACGTCATAGGGCGCGGCGATTTCCAGCGCATTGTCGCTGGTGAACGGCACTTCATACTTGTCGATTGTCACATTCGGATTGATATCCAGAATGCGTTTGGCGGCGCTTTCGATCTTGCTTTTGCCCACGCTGCTGATGCCGTGGATGACCTGGCGTTGCAGGTTGGTTTCTTCCACGATGTCGTAATCGACCAGGCCGATGCGGCCAACACCAGCGGCGGCCAGATAGAGCGCCAGCGGGCTGCCCAGCCCGCCCGTGCCGATCAGCAGCACGCTGGCAGCTTTCAGGCGGCGCTGGCCGTCGAGGCCGAATTCGGGCATGATCAGGTGGCGGCCATAGCGGTTGATTTCCGCGTTGGTCAGGTCACCCAGTTTTGTGACGACAGGATTGGTCATGAGGCTCCCTCAAATACATAGGTTGGGCTGGCGCTGCGGAGCTGCTTCAGCAGCGTTTGCGCATCTGCCACCCCGTGGTTTACAGCAACTGTCCGGCCCTGATGATCGATGACAAAGGTGGTGGGCGCTGAAAACACGCCCCACTTGCCAGCAACCTCTGGTTGTTCAGACGCATCAATCGTGACGACTCGTACATTGTCGTGCACGGTCTGCTTTACCAGCTCCAGCGCCGGCCGCTGGGTGGTGCGGCAGGCGACGCAGGTGGGCGTGGTGAAATACATAATCGTCGCCGGGGCGGCAGGCAGCGCGGCGGCTTCCGCCGTCTGATCGATCAGCCCGGTTGTGCGTCGTTTCTGCGCCGCGATGGCCAGTCGGTAAGCGATAAATCCGACAGCCAGCAGCAGCACAGCCAGAATCAGGCGTTCAAGCATGGTCAAATGATCCTTTACCGGGCCAGCGGCGCGCGGTCGAAGCCGGGGATGCCGAGTTTGTTCGCCTGATAATACATCCAGCAGCCAGCGCAGAAATTCAGCCAGAAATTCAGATTGGCCAGCACGATCACCACCCACACCAGCACCCATCCCACGGCCGGTGCGCCCAGCAGCAGGAACGCGGTCGCGGCAAAATTGAAGATCGCGCCGACCAGCATGGCGAAGCGATGCGGCTCCGGATTGTCAGGAATCACATTTGGCTTGACGATGCCGCGCGGCTTGAGCACGTTTTGATAGAGCAGGCGATACGGTCCGTACGGCGAGTCAAGCGCGCCCAGCAGCTGCGCGATGCCGACCAGCAGCACGATCAGCGGGCTGGCCAGGACAAAGGCGATGACGAGCGCGATGATGGTGGTGGCCTGGCCGACCTTTAAGCCCGATTGATCGACACGCCTGGACGCTTCAGATGCGGTCATGATGTGGCTGCTTTCCGGGATGCACTCCCGCGGCATGCTGACTGGTTGACTTACTGGCCGCCGGCAATCGACGGGATGATACGCAGCGTGTCTGTCTCAGCGATGTCGCTGTCCAGACCGTTCAGAAAGCGGATGTCCTCGTCGCCGATGAATACATTGACGAAACTGCGCAGCTGGTCGTCTTTGAACAGGTGCGGGCGCAGATCGGGGAACTGCGTCGTCAGGTCGTTGAGCGCTTCACCGATGGTTGCGCCGCTGACATTGACCTGGGCCTGGCCGCTGGCGTAGACACGAAGCGGCGTGGGAATCTTGATGCTGGGCATAGTGTACCTGTTGCTCCTTGAATGGGCCGCCCTGACGGGCGGCATGACTTAAAGAATCAAGAGGTGCGTACGGGAGTCGAACCCGTTTGCACGGTTTTGCAGACCGTTGCCTGGCCGTCTGGCTCACGCACCATGTGCTACCTGTTCAGACAGGTTGTTCAGCCTTCATCTTTCTGCTGAGCGGGCTGCTTCCTCGCTCATGGTCTCCCATGTGCGCGTCAGATAGCCCCCGATCAGGGCATTCATCGTCTCCACTTCCACCAGGAACGAGTCGTGTCCGAAATCGGCATTAAGCAGGTGAAACTCGACCGGCTTCTTCACGCGTTCCAGCGCGGTCAGCAGGTCCAGACCCTGTTCGGCGGTATACAGCCAGTCGCTGGAGAAACTGACCACCAGAAAGCGCGCCTGCGTCCGCGCCAGCGCGGCATCGATCGACCCATAGCCGTCGGCGATGTCGAAATAATCGAGCGCCTTGGTGATGTACAGATAGCTGTTGGCATCAAAGCGCTGCGTGAATTTTTCACCCTGATAGCGCAGATAGCTCTCGATGCGAAACTCCGGCACATCCAGCCGGTAGGGCAGCGCGTCATGGCCTTGCAGCTCGCGCGCGAATTTCTGGTTGAGCGAGTGCTCGCTCATGTACGTGATGTGGCCGATCATGCGCGCCACCGCCAGCCCGGCATCCGGATACGGCCCGTCGTAGTAATCGCCGCCATTCCAGCGCGGGTCAGCGATGATGGCCTGCCGCCCGATCTCGTTGAAGGCGATATTCTGCGTGGACGAGACCGGCGTGCTGGCGATAAACAGCACCGAATGGACGCGCTCCGGAAAATCAACCGCCCATTGCAGCGCCTGCATCGCGCCCATGCTGCCACCGGCCACGCTGAACAGCCGCTGAATGCCCAGGTGATCGAGCAGGCGCGCCTGGGCCGCCACCATGTCGTGAATGGTCACGACCGGGAAGCGCAGGCCATACGGGCGGCCATCAGGCGCGGGCGAGGCGGGGCCGGTGCTGCCCTGGCAGCCGCCCAGCACGTTGCTGCAAATAACGAAATAGCGGTCGGTGTCGAACATTTTGCCCGGCCCGACAGCCTCGTCCCACCAACCGGGTCGTTCCGCCGGATCGTCCGTGTAATAGCCAGCCACGTGCGCGTCGCCCGACAACGCGTGGCAGATCAGGATCGCGTTCGAGGCATCGTCATTCAGCGTACCATACGTCTCATATGCGATGTCGAACGCCTCAAGCACGCGGCCTGAACGCAGCGTCAGCGGCTGGTCAAAATGGGCCACCTGGCGCTGCACGATGCCTACAGTGCCTTGCCCCGGACGCGCGTAGGCGCCATCGACCGGCTCTGGGCCGTGGTTCGCGCTGACGTATGCTTTGGTGCCGTTTTGACCCGCGTTCATGAACTGCCTTTGTGCCTGTGTTGTGCGTGGGGCGCACATGCCGATGCTTATCATCGTAGGGGCAAGGCATGCCTTGCCCCTACTGGCGATTGAAACGTCTCGTTACACCGCGTGCTGCGTGACGCCCTGCGAAATCGCCAGCGCCTGATCCAGATCGGCCAGGATATCGTTGATGTCTTCGATGCCGACTGCCAGGCGGATATAGTCTTCGCTGACGCCGGTGGATGCCTGTTCTTCGGCGCTGAGTTGGCTGTGCGTGGTCGTGGCCGGGTGAATCGCCAGCGAACGCGCATCGCCCACATTGGCCAGGTGCGAGAACACCTTCAGGTTGTCGATGAAGTTGCGGCCGGCCGTCTTGCCGCCCTTGATGCCAAAGCCGATGACCGCGCCCGCGCCCTTGGGCAGATACTTCTGCGCGCGTTCGTAGCTTTCGTGGCTGGGCAGGCCGGGATAATTGACCCATGACACAGACGGGTGCTGCTCCAGATACTGGGCCACCGCCAGCGCGTTGTCCACGTGGCGCTGCACGCGCAGGGCCAGTGTCTCCAGGCCGATGATATTCAGGAACGAATTAAAGGGTGCCTGGCTGCCGCCGAAGTCGCGCAGGCCGACCACACGGGCGCGCCCGATGAACGCTGCCGCGCCCAGCACATCCGCCAGCACCGCGCCGTGATAGGCGGGTTCCGGCTTGACGATGCCGTCGTGACGGCCGCTGGCCTTCCAGTCGAAGTTGCCGCCGTCGATCAGCACGCCGCCGATGCTCAGGCCGTGGCCGCCGATCCACTTGGTGGTACTGTGCAGGCTGATGTTCACGCCCCACTTGAACGGCTGGAACAGGTACGGCGTGCCGAAGGTGTTATCGACGATGACGGGGATGCCGTGCGCCTTGGCGACGGCGGTGATGCCCTCAAAATCGGGGACTTCCAGCTTCGGGTTGCCGATGGTTTCAAGGTAAATGGCCTTCGTCTTGCTGTTGATCAGCTTCTCGAAGTCGGCCGGGTTGGTGCCCTGCACGAAATGGGTGGTGATGCCCAGGCGCTTCAGGCTGTAGGCAAACAGGGTGTAGGTGCCGCCGTACAGCGCGGCCGAGCTGATGATTTCGTCACCGCTGTTGGCCAGCGTGAGGATGGCCAGCGTCTCGGCAAACTGGCCGGATGCGGTGGCCAGCGCGCCGATGCCGCCTTCCAGCGCGGCGATGCGTTCTTCAAACACCGCCGTGGTCGGGTTCATGATACGGGTGTAGATGTTGCCCGGCTCGGCCAGCGCAAACAGCGCGGCGGCGTGGTCGGTGTCGCGGAACTGATACGATGTCGTCTGGTAAATCGGCACAGCGCGCGCGCCCGTGGTCGGGTCGGGCGAGTAGCCGGCGTGCAGCGCCTTGGTCAGAAATCCCTGTTCGTGCTTGCCTGTTCCGTTTGTGCTCATGCTTGTCGCTTTCCTGAAGAATCGGTCGGGTATTCGGCTGCTGAAAGATGTGATGGGGCGGGAATCAGGCCCGCCCGCGGATGCTGCCGTGAGGCCGGAATTACGGTTGGTCGCCCTTGCGGATGGGGGCGCCGATCAGGTTGCCCCATTCCGTCCACGAGCCGTCGTAATTGCGGACATTTTCATAGCCGAGAATGTACTTGAGCACGAACCAGGTGTGGCTGCTGCGCTCACCGATGCGGCAGTAGGCGACCACATCTTTGGCGTCCTTGCTGACGCCCTTGCTGCCGTACAGCGCTTCCAGCTCTGCCTTGCTCTTGAACGAGCCGTCTTCGGTGACGGCCTGCGCCCACGGGATATTGCGGGCACCGGGGATGTGGCCGGGGCGCTGGGCGGTTTCGCTCATGCCCGGCGGCGCGATGATGTCGCCCACGTATTCGGCGGGGCTGCGCACGTCCACCAGCGCAAACTCGCTCTTTTCCAGGCGCGCGCGCACGTAATCGCGGTCGGCGCGGTAGTCTGCATTGATTTTGGTGACTTTGTAGGTGGTGGCGGGGAAGGTGGGAACTGCGGTGGTGGTTTCACGATTTTCGGCCAGCCATTTTTTGCGGCCGCCGTCCATCAGACTGACATTCTCGTGGCCATAATACTGGAACAGCCACAGCGCGTAGGCTGCAAACCAGTTGTTGTTGTCGCCGTACAGCACGACCCAGGTGTCGTTGCCGATGCCATGCTGGCTCAGCAGCGTCTCGAAGTCTTCCTGCGAGATGATGTCGCGGGCGACGCCATCCTGAAGCTGCGTCTGCCAGTTGAACGAGACTGCGCCCGGTGCGTGGCCTGTGTCGTACTGGGTGGTGTCGACGTCGACTTCCACGAGGCGGAATTTCCCGCTGCTCAGGTTATCGTCGACGAACTGGGTGGTGACGAGTGCATCAGTCATGGTGAAAAACCTCTCCCTTTGTTCCCTTTGAAACCGCGGGTCAGCCCCCGCGATGTTCCTCTCAGATTGGTTCGCGGTGGGCAGCCTGGCTGCGGCCACCGAAAGTCCCGTTAGTCATGTTCGACGATCAGTTCTTCTTCGTCGAACTGGCTGCGATCTTCGCGCAGTCGCCACACGCGCTGTTCCAGGCACTTCGGGCCGGTATATACAGCTGTGATGATGTAGATGAAGTTTGGCAGCGCATGATCGCGGTCATACTTGCTGGGGATGGCCGGGCTGGACGGGTGGCTGTGGTAATAGCCCACCAACGTCAGGCCTTTTTCCTCGGCAGTATCTTCCATCTTCACCCAGTTCTGCGGCGTCATGGCATAGCGGTGATACTGCTCTTCAGCCTCGAACGAGTTCTCGATCTGGACGATTTCACGAATGGTGATATTGTCGTCGTCGATTTCACCCAGCAGGAAGCCACCCCCTTCATTGGGGAAACAGTCCTGCATCTGCGACACAATTTCTTCTTGCAGTGAATGACTCAGCGTGACGTTCATCGGTTCCTTTATCCTGACTCAGCAAACAAAAAAGCCACCCGGTCGGGGTGGCTTTGTGCTTGCGTGAATCGTGCGGCTAGATACAGCCGCGCAGGCGCCACTCGTCCCGGACGTGATCCGTGTTCTGCATGCAACACATCATACAAGCGCACATCATCGTGGCGCTGGTGGCATTTGAACGGGAAGTAGCAAAGATCGTGTTTGGCATGCGAGAAAGAGTATCACGCCCTTTCGATGATTGTCAAGTTTCTGGTGCAAACACAGCGTTAGAAAACGTTTAAGGAATGACGAAATTTCGGCGTCTCGCTGCCAACGTTTAATGATCGATAAAAGGACTCAGTCTGGGGCTACCGCTGTGATATAATCCGCTTCGCTTTGTTGAGGAGATTAAAACCATGTCTGATGTCACTATTCATAAGGGGCTCGACAACGTCATCATTGACGAATCGCGCCTGAGTCTGGTCAACGGCACCGAGGGAAAACTGGTTTACGCAGGCTATAAGATTGAAGACCTCGCTGCCCACGCGCTGTACGAAGAAGTCGTCTATCTGTTGTGGAACAATCGCCTGCCGAACCAGACCGAGCTGGAAGCCCTGCGCGCAGAAATTGCCGCAAATGCTGCCGTTCCCCAGCCTGTGATCGACGCGCTGAAGTCGATGCCGAAAGACGCTGATCCGATGGCGATCATGCGCACGGCGGTGTCGATGCTGGCGCACTATGACCCTGACAGCGAAACCAATACGCCCGAGGCCAATCGCCGCAAGGCCGTGCGCCTGAACGGGCAGGCCGTCACCCTGGCGGCCGCCTGGCCGCGCATCCGCAAGGGCCTGGAGCCGGTTGCCCCGCGCGCCGACTACAACCTGGCCGAAAACTTCATCTACATGCTGCGCGATGTCGCGCCGCCGGAACAGACCGCCGTCGATGCCGTCAACGCCTATATGGTGCTGCTGACCGAACACGGCATGAACGCCAGCACGTTCGCCACTCGCGTGACCGTGAGCACCGGCAGTGACATGCACAGCGCGATCGTGTCGGGCATCTCCACGCTGAAGGGCCCCGCTCATGGCGGCGCCAACACCGAAGCGATGAAGATGTTCCTCGAAATCGGTGATCCCGCCAACACCGAAAAGTGGTTCGTGGACAACATCAAGAGTGGCAAGCGCCGCATCATGGGCATTGGCCACCGCGTGTACAAGGCGCTGGACCCGCGCGCTGCCGTGCTGCGTGACCGCGCCGAAGCGCTGGCCAAGGGCAGTGGCAACGAGAAGTGGTTCCGCATCGCCGATGACCTGGCGACGCTGGCCCGTGCCGACCAGTATTTCATCGAGCGCACGCTGTATCCGAACGTCGACTATTTCAGCGCGATCGTGCTCTATACGCTCGACCTGGATGTGGATATGTTCACGCCGCTGTTCGCCATGAGCCGTATGGCTGGCTGGACCGCGCACATCATGGAACAGGCCTCCAACAACCGCCTGATGCGCCCGGATGTGCTGTATACCGGCGCTGTCGATCAGCCGTATGTGCCGCTGGCCGAGCGCGGCTAGTCGCCTGACCTGCCTGTAGCTGAACAAAAAAAGGCACCCGCAAAGGTGCCTTTTTGTTTGTCTGATTGCATCTATGCGTCTTCGTCCGGGGGAGGCGCGGGCACAGCCGGCAAACGGATGATGAAGGTGGTGCCCACATTTTCCTGCGAATGCGCGGTCACGGTGCCGCGATGGGCATCGATGGCCCGTTTGACGATGGCCAGGCCCAGGCCGGTGCCAGGGATATCGCGCGCGTTGGGGGCGCGGAAGAACGTGCTGAACAGGTTGCGGAGGGAGGCGCGCGGGATGCCGATGCCATAGTCCTGCACGCGGATAATCAGGGTGCCATGGCTGGAATGGACCTCGTGCGCCAGGCTGAAATTTACCAGTGTGTCATCGGGCGAATACTTGATCGCATTGACCAGCAGGTTCGACACGGCGCGGCGCAGCAAATCGGGATCAAGCATCACAGGAGGCAGGTTGTCAGGGCCCGTGAAACGGATCGTGTGGGTGAGCGCCAGCATCTGAATTTCATCGGTGATGTTCTGGCACAGGCGCACGATATCGGTTGGGCGCGGATTGTATTCGCTGCCCAGCGTATCGGCGCGGCTGATCAGCAGCAGGTCGTCGATCAGCATGGTGAGCTGGCGCACCTGGCCGATGATCGTGTCAAATGAAATCTCGCGTCGTTCCGTGCTCATGCGGTCGTAGTACATGCGCAGCAGGTCGGCGGATGAACGGATCAGCGCCAGCGGTGTGCGAAATTCATGTGAGGCCATCGAGGCAAACCGCGACTTCAGCTCCACCAGCTGGCGTTCCTTGTCCAGCGCCTCGCGCAGCTCGGTTTCCAGTTTGTGCTGTGCCGTCACATCACGCACGCTGATGACGACCAGCGTTTCCCCCCACGAGCTGGTCTTCAGTTCGTCGATGATCGCTTCGGCGGTGATCTTCTCGCTATCATAGGCATGCAGCAGCACATCCACGCGATGCTGTTCGCCGGTATTCATCACCTGCTGCACGCTTTGCACCAGCAGATCACGGGTTGAATGGTCGAGCATGTTAAAGAAGTTCAGGCCCAGTAGCGCATGACTGGTGCTTTTCAGCAGATTGGCCAGTGCTGGATTGCACTGCTTGATGATGCCCTGCATGTTGACCAACAGGATGCCGTCTCCGCTGGCATTCAGCACGGCCTCCACCTGTTCTTTGGCCTGCTGATATTGCGTTGTGCGCTCGACCACGCGGATTTCCAGGTCCTCGGCATACGACAGCGTTTCCGAATACAGCGCGGCGTTCTTGCGCGCCAGATTTTCGGCCAGTTCGCGCTGTGCCATCGCCGATTCATATAACTGGGTGCGATGCAGCGCCAGGCTGAGCTGTTCACTCAGCGAGACAATCAGGTTAAGATCTGTTTCAGTCAGCGGATGGCCCTGCACGGTTTCGACATTCAGTGTGCCAATGATCGCTTCCTGGATGAACAGCGGTGCACAGATTTCTGAGCCGATATTCGCTACCGGCGCGATGAAGTCCGGGTCTTTGGTGACATCTGCCACAAAGACCGGCTTTCCGGTGCTGACGACGCGGCTGCTGACGCCCGATCCTTTCGGGATGACTTCCAATACATTCTCGTAGCCCACCTGATGTTGCAGGTGCAGCCCGTCCTCTTTCACGAAATAGATGCTGACATGGGTGTAGCCATACAACTCGTGCAGTCCCTCGACCACGGTGCGGATGGCGGCCTGCTGGTCCATATCATGCACGATGATGCTGCGCACGCGGTTAAGCAGCGTGGCCTCGCGGTTGCGCCGTTCTTCTTCTGTCAGCAGATTGCGCAGGCGCGCTTCGCTCTCACGCAGCTTGTTTTCGGTGCGCAGGCGGTCGGTCAGGTCGAACAATTGGGCCAGAATAACCAGCTCGCCATTCAGCTCCACCCATTCATACGACGACACGCACTGGCGGATATCGCCCGCACGCGTACTCACACGCGTCTCGTAATCGCTCAAATGCTGCTGGTCAGCCAGCGCCTGAATGACGCCCACCAGGTCATCCGGGAAGATGCCAAAGTCATGCATATTTCTGCCGACGATGTCCCCTCGCTGCCAGCCGGTCAGCTTGAAGAAGCTGTCATTGGCGTCCATCAGCCAGCCGGACGGGCTGATGAGCATGGTGGCTGCCGGGCTGGCGTGAAAAATGCGCCCGAAGCGTTCTTCAGACTGCTCCAGCTCGCGCTGGGTGCGCCGGTAATGGGTGATATCACGGTTGAGCGTGATGATGGCGTCCTGGCCGCGCCATGTGGTGCGCCGCGACTGGATCTGCACCACGATCGGGGTTTTGTCTTTGCGTAGCTGCGTCAGCTCAATCTGTCGATTGGCATCTGGATCGGCCAGCAGATCGGCCAGCACTTGCTTGCCGTGTATGACGTTGGTGGACACTTCCTCAAGATTGAGGTTCAGGAACTCTTCGTAGCTGTAGCCATACAGTTCGCAGGCGAGGGTGTTGGCCTCCAGCACCTGCTCGGTAGCGGGATCAAAAACAACCACAGCGTCCTGAATCAGCTCCAGCAGGGTGCGGTCTGTTAGCGGGTGAAATGGCTGGCCTGGTAATGGCGTCACAGGCGTTGGGTGATCGGCTGTAGACATGGTGTAGAATCAGCCTGACAGGAAAATGCGACGATGTGCTGGAAGCGTGTAGTATTGCCCTGTCTGGATTATGTCAGTAAACGGGCATTCTATGTGTGAAAGTCGTGTTGCAAATTTCAAACAATTGTCACGCCGGATGACCGTATGACGTCACTGGTTCCCCGCCCGCCTGCGGAGATATCGTCTGCTTCCGAGCCAACGTATAACTTCGTGATGGCGCTGCCGGGCCGCGCGACCAGCTATCACACCCAGCGCGCCTATTTTCGCTGGGTGGATGTGTATCTGGCGGATACGGCCGATCTGAAGCAGACGCAGGGGTTGAATCGGCTCCAGCGCATGAGCGCGCTGCCGATCAGGGTGCTTCAGCGCGTGCTGACAGCCGCCCAACTGCGCGCATGGCTGGGGCAGCTGGCCTCGCAGGGGCATGGCAAACAGGGCGTCTCGCAGGCGCGCGCCGCGGTCGTCACGCTGGCGAGCCTGTTGAGCGAGGCGGGCTGGATGGACGATTATGCCAGTGCCGCGATGGGCAACGTGCGTATTCCGCGGGCCGCCGAGGGCCAGCGCACAGGCCGCTGGCTGTCCAGTGACGAGCTGCGCCAGATGATCGACAGCGCACAGGACATGGCCACCAGCGATAATCAGCGCCAGCGCAATGCCGTCATCATGCTGATGCTGTGTACGATGGCGCTGCGCCGCGAAGAACTGGCGGGCGCGCGCTGGGATGACCTCAGCCTGCAAAACCGGCGTGCGGTGCTGCGTGTGCGCGGCAAGGGCAAAAAGACCGCGATCATCGACGTGCCGAAGCCGGTCATGGGCGCGCTGGAACGCTGGCGTTCGGTGATGGCGCGCGAGGTGCGCGGATTTGATGCGTCTTTTCCGCTGGTGGTGCGCCTGTGGAAAGGCGGACGACCCAGCCGCCAGGCATTGACGCCGGAAGGCATCTGGCTGGTCATACACGAGTCGGCGCAGCACGCGGGGCTGGGGATGGTCGCGCCCCATGACCTGCGCCGTTCGGTGGCAGGCTCGTTACAGGAATCCGGTGTCTCGGTCGATGTCATCAGCCGGCTGCTGCGCCATGCCAACGTGGCCGTGACCGAGCGTTATCTCAAAAAGCTGCCTCAGCGCAACGAAGGCGCCATGCTCATGAGCGATGTGCTCGGCTTTGGCGACGATGACGACGATGACGAGATATCGTCATTCGAATGAAATGAACTCCGCCAGCCGGGCCATCAGCGCCTCGCCGATGCCCTCCACCGCGTCCAGATCTTCCAGCGCCATGAATGGGCCATTGGCCTCGCGATAGGCGATGATCGCCTGTGCCAGCGCCGGGCCGATGCCGGGCAGGGCGTCCAGTTCTTCGGCGCTGGCGCTGTTGACATACACAATGCCATTATCCGCAGGCGTGGGCAGCGTGACCGTTTCGCCGCGTGCTGGCACATGAATCTGGTCGCCGTCGCGCACGATACCCGCCAGATTGACCAGCGACAGATCGGCATCGGCCAGCGCGCCGCCGGCCGCGGTCAGCACATCATCCACGCGCGCCCCACGCGGGACCTCGACCAGCATCCCCGGCTGTGCCACCCGTCCGGTGACATACACAGTCAGCGGACCAGGCGTAGGCGATGGCGTCGGCGGCAGCGGCGTAATCGATGGCTCTGGCGGGATAATCGTCAGCGCGACTGGCTGCGGGCGCGTCACAATCAGGCCTGCTGCCAGCAGCACCAGCGCGAACGATAACAGGCCGATGACGAACGGGAAGATGCGCGAGGGTTTGGTGGGCATCACGGGGCTTTCACGTGCAGCCGATCATTCGAACTGAAAGATTAGCGCGTGAGTGCCGGGCATGCAACCTGTCATAGCGGGCCCGGAAGCAGTGGCTGCGCGCCGTAGACTTTGCCTTCCAGGCGCATCAGGGCGGCATCTGCTTCAGGCAGCGGGCTATTCAGGTTTGCCAGCCACGCGCACACAGCAGCCAGGATACTGTCGAGCGCATCGCCTTCTGTGTCCCGCACGGCCACAGCCTGAATCTCGTCCGGAATGGCGACGCCGCTGGCTGTCAGCCAGTTGAGCAGCCGGGCACGGGCGTCAGCCAGCTTCTCGCCACGTCCCTTGTAGGGCGCATACTGGCCGTTGGCTTTCAGGAACGATGCCGGACACACCTCGATCAGGATGGGTATGCTGGCTGTGACGGCTGGCATCAGCGGCGGCACCTGAATATGTCCGGACTGTGCCAGCGGGCCCAGCAGGTCGCGGATGGCGTGGTATGTTTGCCCGACGAGACGCAGATTCGTCGGTGCCAGCGGGGTGGCGGTCTGGCGGTCGGTCAGACGGCGCAGCTCGCGGCCAGACTGTTTTCCGGCCAGCATCAGCGCGTGGGGCGACTCGTACATCTGTGCAAAGGCACGCGTGAAGTCCAGCCAGGTGACCTGCGCGATGCACGGTGCCGCCAGGCTGAAGGGGAAGTCGCAGCCGAAAACGGCCGATACCTGGGCCACGATGAAAGTGTGCAATCCGCGCAGGGCATCGTCGCGCCTGATGCCACCATCAGGCAGGTCCGATGCGCGCGTCACCGAGGTGATGCGTGGCAGGCTGCGCCAGGCTTCGTGTTCCAGCGCGGCCAGCCAGATTTTACGGCCGGCATCGCGTGCGCCGCTGAAGTCGATGCCGAAATACTGCGTCATGGTGGCGTTGTCCCTGGAACAGCGGGCGTGATGGCCAAACAAAATGCCTGCCCGTGCTCAGTAAGCGGCGTCGGGCAGGCACAGCGTCTTGCAATGGTGCAGTGAACTAGTAGCGGCGAACGACGCTCTTGTAGACGGTCGGCTGGCGCGTCTGGATGAACTGAAATTCTTCGCGCACCTTGCGCACGTCGGTCAGGTCGATCTTGGCGATGACGAACCCTTCTTTTGGCGCGCCTGTGTCAGCGTCGGTCTGGCCGGCCATCGAGGCAAAGATCTGCCCGCGCGGGCCGACGATCATGCTGTCGCCGCCAAATGTGAGCGTGACGTCCTCGCCCACGCGATTGGCGCCGACCATGAACAGCGCGTTCTCGTAGGCGCGGGCGCGCAGGTAGGTCTTCCATTCGTCGATATGCGCGGCTTCCCAGTTGGCCAGCACGCACACGATTTCAGCGCCGTCCAGCGACAGGGCACGCGTGGTTTCGGGGAAGGCCAGGTCGTAGCCGATTTGCAGGCCAATCGTCCCCAAGTCGGTCTCGATGACGGGAATCTTGAAGCCTTCGCGGAAGGCCATGCGCTCTTCGCCGCGCAGATGCACCTTGTTGTACACATCCAGCAGCTCGCCATCCGGGCCGATCAGGATGGCCGAGTTGTACAGCACCGATTCGACACGTTCCTTGGTCACCATGCCAAATGCCAGATGCACGCCGTGGTCGCTGGCGCGCTGGGCCAGAATGTTCACGGTGGAACCGGGCACGCGCTGGGCCAGCTCGGTGAATTGCAGGCCAAGCTCGTTGCCGCTGGTGATCAGCTCCGGGAACACAATCAGGTCTACGCGCTGCTGGGATGCGATGCTGGCGATCATGTCCGACATCTTGACGATGTTTTCTTCGGGCATCCCCAGCCGGGGTTTCATCTGTGCGACGGCGATCGTCACTTCACGCATGAATGGATTTCCTTCTCATGGTTTTGAGGTCAGGCAGAATGGCCGAAAAGTGCGTCGGCCACGGGATAGTAGTTTACCGAATTGGCCTCAGCGTGTCCAAGACCGTCTTCAGGTCCAGCGCCAGCGGTGCCGAAAAAGACATGCGTTCGCCGGTGCGCGGATGGTCAAATGCGATCTGCGTGGCATGCAGGAACTGGCGCGTCAGCGGCAGGCGCTGGCGGCGCAGGCCATACAGCCTGTCGCCCGCAATCGGCGTGTTCAGGTAAGCCATATGCACGCGAATCTGATGGGTGCGGCCGGTGAGCAGATTCAGGCGCACAAAGGCGTAGCCGTCCTCATAGAGCTCTTCGACGAAAAATTCGGTGACGGCGGTGCGCCCGTTGTGCGAGACGTGCATTTTCTGCCGGTTGTTCGGGTCGCGCTCGATTGGCACGTTGATGCGGCCGCTGGTGGTCTTGGGCGTGCGCTCCAGCAGCGCGACATACTGCTTGTCAATCGTGCGCTTCTGAAACTGCACCATCAGGCGGTGCATGCTGCGCTCGTTGCGCGCGATCAGGATGATGCCGCTGGTGTCTTTGTCCAGGCGGTGCACGATGCCACGGCGGCTGGCCGCATAGTTCATCTGCGCGATTTCGGGATACTGCGCCAGAATGGCATGCACCAGCGTCGACTTTTCGGCGCCCGCGCCCGGATGCACCACCAGCCCGGCCGTCTTGTTGATGACCGCGATATCGGCATCTTCATAAATGACGTTCAGCGGGATGATGACCGGCGTGATGCGCGGGTCTTCAGGCGGCGGGGGCACCCTGACCGTGATTGTTTCGCCACCTTTCAGCCGCCAGCCACTTTTGGCGGGCTCGCCATTGACGGACACATGCCCGTCGCGGATGAACTGCTGAATCTGCGAGCGTGTCAGCTGGTCCCCGACATGCGTGACGATGACCTTGTCCAGGCGTTCGCCCGATTGGTCGGCAGTGAATGAGTAGGTGGGATTTGGGGTAGACAAGTTATGTTATAATCCTGTGTATTGTTATCTCAGGGATAGTGTCAGGAGAGGTTTACCATCGAAACGTTAGAATTGGCCCGCGAGATTGTCAACGGGCTGGAAGACAAAAAAGCTGAAAACATCATCCTGCTGGATCTGGCGCCGATCATCGCACGTAACGACTACGCTGTGGCCGATTACTTCGTGATCTGCACGGGCAACAGCGATCGCCAGATTCGTGCGCTCAGCGATGCCGTGCGCGAAGTCGTCAAAGTGCTGTACGACCAGCTTCCCGCCTCGGTCGAAGGCGATTCACACAGCGGCTGGGTGCTGATGGACTATGGCACGGTGATCGTCCACATCATGAGCGAAGACAAGCGCCACTACTATGATCTTGAGTCGCTCTACCGCGCGGCCAATGTGGTCCTCAGCATTCAGTAACGGCTGACGTTCCGCTTTTCAGGATATCATAGAAACGGGGCCTGCGATATGTCGCGGGCCCCGTTTTTTTGTGTCTGGCGGATGACGCGCTGGCTACTTCTCGAAAATCCAGCTGTCGTTGTTGCGCGCCCACGAGACCAGCTCGCTGTCGGCAAAGAAGTTGCCCACTTCGATCACGCCGTTTTCCGGGCTGTCGGAGCCGTGCACCAGGTTACGGCCGACTTCCAGGGCAAAGTCGCCGCGGATGCTGCCGGGTGCAGCTTCATGCGGGCGGGTGGCGCCGATGGTGTTGCGGGCGTTCTGGATGGCATTGGTGCCTTCCAGCGCTATGACCACCACGGGCGACGAGGTGATGTAGCTCACCAGGCCTTCGTAAAAGCCCTTGCCCTGATGAATGGCATAGTGCTTTTCGGCCAGCTCACGCGAGACCTGCATGAACTTCATGCCGATGATACGCAGGCCGCGGCGCTCGAAACGGGCGATAATCTCGCCGGTCAGCCCGCGCTGCACACCATCCGGCTTCACAATGATCAGAGTGCGTTCCACGAATATTTCTCCTGACAATCTGAAACAATCCGTCGATAAGTATGCTTAAGCCGCCCCTATTTCACAAGCGGCAGAAGCTGAATGCCAGGTTAAGCATTGGCCAAATAAAAACAGCAGCGTCGTGCGTGATGCGACGCTGCTGCCGGTTGCTGCTGGCTGTGGCCTACAGGTTATTCAGCGCCTCGCGATAGGTGTCGAGCGCCTTCTGAAGCTGGCCCTGACGCATATAGCCGTCGCCCAGGATGCGATGCACGACCGGGTTGGCGCGATGCACCTTGGCCAGGTTTACCAGGTCGGTGATGGCTTCGTCCAGGTGCTGCTGCGACTGCACAATCGCTTCGTATTCGCGCAGGCTGCCGTCCAGGTCGCCGCTGCGCTGGCGCGTGCGTGCGCCTTCCAGCGTCGCGTTGGTGACGACGGGCGGGCGGGGCGCTGCAACCGGCGCAGGAGCCGGGGCGGGGCGGGGCGGCTCGGGGGCCGCCGCGACTGGCGCGGGCGTCGGCTCTGCTTCTGGCAGGATGTCCTGAATGGTGGCCACCGGCTCTGACACGCCCTGTTCCCACCACGGCACATCCGAGGCTTCCTCGACGATCGGTTCCTCGATGGCCTGCGTAATCCAGGACGGGATGCCGGTCTCGGCGGTTTCCAGCGTGGGCTCGGCCGCGCCTGTAAACAGCGAAGCGGCATCGACAATCGGCATCGGCTGGCTGACATTCAGCCATTCCGGCACATTGGCGGGCGTGCCAAACGGCAAATCTTCATGTTCGGGCAGAGGGGCGTCGGACAGCGACTCGTCGGTCAGGGCCGCCGAAGCAGACTCGCCGAGGGCGAGCTCTTCCACGCGGGCCATGCGATCCGGGTCGCTGGTGCGTTCCACATACCATGCGGGTGGATTGTCGATATCCCCGGAACCAGCTTCATGTTCGCTGTCGAGGGCTTCCACCCACGGATCAGACGTATCAGGGGTCAGCTCGCCGATGCCAATCGCCTGCAGCAGGTCGGTGGGGTCATCGGGCAGGGCATTCAGATTGCCTGCCATCTGATCGTCGCCCAGCCAGTCCATCATATTGGGAGCTTGGGCGGATGCCCCGGTCAGGTCGAGCGACGGCAGCAGTTCATCCAGCGGGATGGTGCCGGTCGCGGGTGCTGCCGACTTTTCTTCTTCTTCCGCGGCGCTGATGCCTTCCAGCAGCCAGGAGGGCATTTCGGCGGCGGCCAGCGGCGCATCGGCGGCGACATCATCCATGTTGTCGACCGGCTCTGGTTCCGGCTGTGACAGCCCGCGATCCATCGACCGTTCGAAAAAGACGGCAACCTGCTCAGGCGTGACATTACCGGAATTCAGTGCTTCCTGAATGGCGTCCGGCGCGAACGGATCGATGTCTTCGGCCCTCTGCGTAGCCGTCACTCCGGCTTCGCTGTAGCCCTGTTCCATCGAGAGCGACTTGAGGAAGTCTTCCGGGCTGGTGGAGGCACGCGGCGTCTCAAACGAGAACGGCGTATAGGCCAGCGGCTCGACGTCTTCACCAGGCGGGCTGATCGACATGCCGGCGCCAGTGATGAATTCGTCGCGGCTGGCACCCTGATTGACCGCGATGCTCTCCAGCCATTCCAGGGTATCCCCCTCGATAGCCGGCGGCTCGTTCAGCGAAAGCTCACCCTGCGAACGGGCCAGGTCCTGCAACCAGGATTCGGTATTCACAGCGGCTCTGGCGGGTGCAGATGGCGCGGCGGCCGATTCGATATCGTCCAGATTGAGATTGAACAGGTCTTCCTGCGCAGGCTCCATCAGGTCCAGCCCGCCGGAGGCCAGATTTTCCAGCCAGGCCAGCGACCCTGCCTGGGCAGCAGGCTGCACGCGCGTGGCGGAGTCGTCTTCGGGCATCGCTTCGGGAAGCGAGGCGGCAGGCTGCGGTGGGGCAACGGGTGCCGGGGGTGGTGTCGAAACGGGCGCTGGCGCTGGCGGAGCCGCAGCGACGGCTGGCGCAGCTGGCCTTTCGTCACGCGGCGCGCGATTGCCTTCGCTGTAGGGCACGTAGCCCGGCCCGTCAATTTTGGCGGTTGCCGGGTCCACCTCAGCGATATTCATAGACGTCTCGGACGTCAGGCCTTCCGTGGCACCCTGTCGACGCGCAAGTGACTCCAGAAAGGTGTTCATCTCGTCAGGAGACATCTTCGCGAAAAGCGCTTCGATTTCCGCCTCAGACATCTTGCTCAGATCGATGTTGTCAAACATGCGCATCAATCCCTACGTGCATAATTAACGCAGCCACTCGGGGAGGTCGGAATCGCCGTCCGCCGGTGCTGCACTTTCAGAATCAGATGCCGATTGTTTCTTCATCCACGCTGGCTTGCGCGTAAACTTCAGCCAGGCGGGCTGGCGCGTAAACTGGAAACGCGGTTTTTCTGTGCTGCCCGATGCGTCGCCCAGGTCGCCTTCAGCGGCCTGCTCGATGACGGGCACCTGCTGCGATTCTTCGCCGACGATATCTTCCACCCAGCGGAAGCCGCTCTCGAATTCCTGCGACGCGCTGACGGGCGTATCGGTCAGGTATTCCTGCTCGATCGGGGCGTCTTCTTCGGCTTCATAATCCACATCCAGGCCGGGCGCCATGGCATTCAGCCAGTCCGGAATACGATCTGAGGCCTCTTCTTCGACGACCTCAGGCTCGGCTTCCGCCATGCCGCTTTCAGACTCGACGGAGGCGAGTGCGCCGGTCGAGAACGGGTCGCCCGCGGGACTATCAAACTCGCTGCTGGCGACTGCTTCTTCGATGACTGGTGGTGTCTCGGGCAGCTCATCATCTTCGCTGTCCAGCCAGTCGTCATCGTCCTGCACTTCGTCGGCAGGCAGCTCATAGCTGTCCAGCGTCCCGACGGGCTCGTGGTCGTCAGGCTCCAGGAATTGCAGCCCATCATCCTCGTCCTGAAGCTCTTCCAGCAGGAACTCGCCATTCACCAGTCCCAGCGCATCGCTGTCGTCGGCAGGCTGGTCTTCAGACGGTTCCTCATCCAGCACCAGGTCTGCGACCGATTCGCCAAAGGGCAGGATATCCGCCTCATCGGCGACGGCGGCCGGAGTTTCAATGTGCGGCGGCCAGGCATCTTCGGCCTGCGCGACAGCATCATCTTCAGCGTCGAGATCGGCGGGTTCGGTGTCCGCGCCTGCTGTCTCATCCGTCTGCGCGATCACGTTCAGCAGCTGCGACTGCGACGGCACCAGCGGGGGCACCTCGTCGCTCAGCACTTCGGCCTCGCCAAACAGGGCATCCAGATCGAGGTTATCACTCGGCTCAGCATCTTCCGATGGGAACAGGGCCTCAATGGCGGCCGTGTGTCCGGGCACCGGCAGGGCTTCAAGCATCGCCATCGACTCGATGGCTGTGGTGTCCAGCGGCGCAGGCTCGCGCACCGCCGACAACAGATCGCTTTCTTCCTGAGCGTCAAACGGGCTGGATTCGCCCTCAAAATCAAGCAGGTCCGCCTCGGATGCAGCATCCTCTGGCTGTTCGCCCGCCGCTGTATCGCTGACAGGCAGGCTATCGTCCGCCTGTGAAGGCTTGGGCGATTCGTCGTCTGCGTTTGTATTCCACCAGGTCACGGCATCCTCCGTACGGGCGATTGCGGCATCCAGCGCGTCAAGCGTTGAATCCGTTTCATTCGTGCCCATGTTTAGAGAATCTAACCGATTTTCATCACTTTGTGCTACTTTTTCATCCAGCTCTGCCGTGGGTTGGTCTTCAGCTTCGGCCGATGCGAACAGCGCCTCAAGGTCATCATGCGCTGCCGGGATGGGGGATTCCTGCTCGTCTGTGCCTTCCGGCGCAAACAGCGCGGCCAGCTCTTCTTCGCTCAGGCCTTCCGCTGCAAACAGCGCGGCCAGTTCCTCGTCTTCGGTCAGCGCGACGGGTTCGGCGGGCTGTTCCTCCTGCTGTGCAAACAGGGCTTCAAGGTCGTCGTGCGCGGCCGGGACGGGCGCCTGGTCTTCTTCAGCGATATCTGCTTCGGCAAACAGCGCGGCCAGTTCCTCGTCTTCGGTCAGGGTGACGGGTTCGGCGGGCTGTTCGTCCTGCTCCGCGAACAGGGCCTCAAGGTCGTCGTGCGCCGCCGGGACGGGCACCTGGTCTTCTTCAGCGATATCTTCTTCGGCAAACAGCGCGGCCAGTTCCTCGTCTTCGGTCAGGGTGACGGGTTCGGCCGACTGTTCGTCCTGCTGTGCAAACAGCGCCTCCAGCTCGTCAACACCTGCGGAGGATGCGGCGGAGGGCACATTGTCCACGCCAAAAATATCGCGCAATTCCCCGGTCGTGACTGGCGCTCCCTCGGCAAACAGGGCGTCAAGGTCAGGCTCACTGGCAGGTGCGTCTTCAGCCTCATCTTCTTCGAGCGGAATCGCGGCCGCCTGAACTTCGGTCTGAATATCGCTCAGCCAATCCAGTTCGTCGGGCGTTTGCAGGCTGGCTGCGCGTTCCTCGGTCGTGGCGCGGGTATCGTCTGGCTCACCCTCTGGCGCTTCAGTCATCTGCGCTGCTTCGGAGTTACTCTCCCACAGCAGGTCTTCCAAGGCGGGCTCTGGCACATCGTCTGATTGCAAGAGGCTTTCCAGCGAGAATTCAGTGGTCGGGCTGTCCTGTTCCGATGCGCTGAGTCCGGCGAACATCGATTCAAAATCAGGCGCGTCTTCGGCATCGGCTTCAGGCTGCGTTTCGGCATCGAGTGGGCCGGTCAGGCTGTCATCGAGGATGCCCAGCGAGGCGATATCCCACGAGTCTTCAAGCTTTGTGGCAGCATCTTTTGCCGCGACGACCGCTGCGGCGTCTGCTTCTTCCTGCGCGACCCAGTCCAGCGTGATATCGACAGTGCCAGGGTCAATCGGCGTTTCACCATGCGAGGATTGGCCGGTGGCGCCTGGCATTTGCAGGGGCGTGACATCGAGCGCCGTCGTCGGCTCGTCTGCCGGCTGCATCCATTCGTAGATTGGCCCATCGTCGTCCAGTTCGTGCGTATCCGCCGCGATGAACGAACGCGGGGCGACTGGCTCGGCGGCCTCTGCCTCATCTTCATCGGTGCCAAACATTGAGGAAATATCAATCCCCGCCAGCGTTGCCGCCTCGGATGCCTCCCATGCAACAGCTTCTGCTTCGCCGGTTTCGATAGGGGTGAATTCTGCCTCGGACGCTGTCTCGCCAGATTCTTCGCCCATATCCCCAAACAGCGCGTTCATCTTGTCGTCGTCCAGCCGGATGGACGCTGGTTCGGCCGGGCTGGCGGGTGCGCCCAGCGCACTCAGCCAGTCGCTGGCAGCCGCAGCATCGACATCCTCAACGGCCTCGTCGGGTTCGATAATGCTCAGGGAATCCCATGCCAGCTCGTCATTGACGCTGGCCATCGGGGCCACCGGGGTTTCGGTCGTGAAGGCATCCAGGTCGGGGAAATCCAGGTCACTGCCGAAATCGGGCTCAGCTTCTTCAAACTCCGGCTCAGCCTGCGTTGAGACGGGCGCTGCAACGGGCATCGTCGGCGTGACCGGTGCATCATCGCTCAGGGCAGCCAGCCATTCCGGGCTGTCGGTGCTCTCGATTTTTGCGGATGACTCAAACTGACCGAGGAAATCGTCAGACAGCGAATCGCCAATCGACTCGCTTTTGCTGCCGCCCGCGCCTGCCTGGTTCATCCAGTCGAAATTACCTTCCTGGAGCAGGCTGGTCAGGCCGCGCATGGGGCTGGAGGCAATCGGTGGTTCTTTGCTCACCTGGTCCAGCCAGTTGTCGTCTTCGGCGTTTTCTTCAGCCGATTCGAAGGCATTCAGTTCGCTGGTGTCAAAGCCGAACGTCGCTTTGGGGGACGCATGATCGGCCAGCCCGCTTGGCTTGCTCACCTGTGTGGTGGCCGGGTCGGTGGGAATCATCGATGTGATCGGATCTTCATCCGGCTCGCTCGCCATCCATGACGGTTCTTCGCCCAGGCTGATCTCGCTGCCGAAAGGATCGGCCGCGCTGGTCAGCGATTCCAGGCCGAGTGCTTCGTCCAGCAGATTGTCATTGCCAGACAGCCAGTCGAGCGCAGGCATCTGGTCTTCCTGGGGCACAGCCGCGCTGGTCCGGCGGGGGCGCACTTCGTCCGGCGCGTTCATCCAGTCGGGCAGGGCGGTGTCGTCTGGTTGTGGGGTGTCGTCCGGCTGGTCAGCCAGGAAATCGCCGCCATAGTCGCTCAGCCAGCTGTCGGCGGCCGCGACGTCAGGCTCTTTTGTGCTGAACGAATCAGGCTCGCTCAGGCTGCCAGACTGGCTCAGCCAGCTCATGGGATCGGGCAGTTCATCTTCCTGCTGACGGTCCGCCGAAAGCATGGTGCCTGTCGAGCCATCCTCCGCAGGCATTGCGTCTTTCATCCAGTCAGGCAGGTCGTCCGATTCGACAGAGCTGTCCACCAGGGAACTGGTGTCGACGCGAAAGCTGGTTTCGTTAAAGGCGGGTTCAAGTGGCTGCTCTGGCTTTGGCGCTTCGGCAGCTTTGCCCAGCAGCGTGCTCTGGCTGTCGGCCCACTGCACAAAATCATCGGCAGGCGTGGCGGCCGAGGCGCTGTCGGCATTGATATCCTGCAGCCAGTCCGGCCGATTAAAGGCGGTCTCTGTCTGCGCGCTGCGCTTCACATCGAGTGCCTGAATACGGAAGGCGTCGTCGTCCACGACAGCGCCAGTCGCCAGCTCCACCGCCAGATATGGCTCGACCGCTTCAACGCGATTCAGATAGCGCTGCGCGTCGGACGGGCGGTCTTCCTGAAGCCAGAGTTCGGTCAGGATGCGGTTGGCCACCAGGCAGTCGGGCAGCATGGTCAGCACATCCAGCGCGACTTCTGCCGCTTCCACCGGGTCGCCACCCTTCCACAGGGCATCGGCCAGCAGCACGCGCAGGTCGCCACGATCCTTATACTTCTGGGTGGCGGTGCGCAGCGTCTCGATGGCCTGTTCAAAGCCACGATTGTTCATCGCCTGCCGTGCCACGGCCCCGGCGGTGAGGTGGATGCGCGCGTTGTCGATATTGCGATAGCGTTTATACAATGAGCGCATGCTGTCGATCAGATCGCGCTGATTGGGCTGTGTTTCCAGGGCGCGCTCCAGATGCCAGATGGCTTCGTCGCCGCGCCGCTTGTAATCATAAATTTCGCTCAGGCCCACATGCGCGTGAAAGTCATCGGGCAGCACGCCCAGCACGCGGCGGAACGCGGCCTCGGCTTCATCAAAGCGCCCGTTCATCACCAGGGCGCGGCCTAGGTAACGGTAAGCAGCCACAATTTTTGGATAGAAAGAAAGGATATGACGGCTGTGGAGGATGACCTCGTCGGCTGCATGCACCTGAATCAGCCGGTCGAGTTCCCCTAAGTATTCACGTAAGCTAATCTCAGCCATTGTGCTGTCCCAAGCGTAAAAAAATCATTAAGACATCTTTCATCATGCCTTAGAAGTGAGCATACCACAAACTATTTAAAAAAAGCTTGCGGCGTCGTGTAACAAAAAGGGTGGGAATGTTTGGCCTGTATACGAGGGAGGTTTGAAAGTGTTGGTCATTTGCCTAAGTCGCGTTACACTGAGGGTAGCTTTTAGCCCTAACTATGGGAGGGTAGAATGAGCCGCAAACCGTTGTTGAGTTTAGCTTTGGTTGGCGTACTGCTGTTGACGGCTGTGATGCCGGCAGTAGCACAGGATGAAGTCGTCTTTGGTATCGTGCTGGTGGGGCCGGAGAACGATCGTGGCTGGAGTCAGGCGCACTATGAAGGCGGGTTATATGTGGAAGAGAACCTTCCCGGCTCGCGTATGGTCTTCTTCCCCAGCCTGAACCCGGCTGACGCTCCTGAAACAACCCTGAATGATGTCGTGCAGAATATGGTCGATGAAGGCGCGCAGATTATTTTCACCGCGTCTGACGCGTTTGAAGAAGATACCGTCGCGGTGGCCGAGTCGTTCCCCGATGTGACCTTTATCAATATCTCCGGCGATGATGTGCTGGCCGGCGAAGCACCCGCGAACGTGGGCAACATGATGGGCCAGATGGAATGGGGGAAGCTGATCGCTGGCTGCGCCGCAGGCCTGAGCACCCAGACCGGCAACATTGGCTACCTGGGCCCCCTCATCAATGGCGAAACCCGCCGCCTGGCATCATCGGCCTACCTGGGCGCCCGCTACTGCTACGGCCTGAATGGTGGCAACCCGGAAGAACTGAATTTCACCGTGACCTGGATTGGCTTCTGGTTCAACATCCCCGGCGTCACGCTCGACCCGACCGAAGAAACCAATTCCTTCTATGACAATGGCGCGGACGTGGTGATTTCCGGCATCGATACGCCGGAAGTGATCCAGATTGCCGCCCAGCGCGCCGGTAACGGTGAAGCAGTGCTGGCGCTGCCCTACGACTTTGAAGGCGCGTGTGAGCTTGGGCCGGAAGTGTGCCTGGGCGTGCCGTACTTCCACTGGGGCCCCAGCTACCTCGACATGATTGGTTCGGTCGCGGATGGCACGTGGGAGCAGTCGTGGGACTGGCTGGGACCGGACTGGTCCGACATCAACAATCCCGATACCACCAATATTGGTTTCCGCCTGGGCGATGCCCTGAGCGAGGAGAATGCAGCCACACTGAACCAGTTCATCGCTGACCTGGCCGCGTTTGCAACCAACCCGTTTGTGCCCGATGCCTTTGCGCTGTGGCAGGGCCCGCTGTCGCTTCAGGACGGCACCGAACTGGCCGCCGAAGGGCAGCTGGTGGATGTGCTCGATGTGTGGTATCTGCCGCAGTTGATTCAGGGCATGGTCGGCGCGAGCCAATAATCAGCGCTGAGCATCAGCTGTTGTACGCAGCGATTGAAATGGAGAAGGGGACGCAGGCCATATGCGCCCCCTTCTCTCGTTTATTGTGCTGCGCTATTGAATGTGCATCAGAGAGGGAACAGATCGTCGGGGCCTATGGACATTCAGCTTACCAATATCAACAAACACTTTGGCAGCGTGCATGCCAACCGCGATATCAGCATGACGCTGAAAAGCGGGCAGATCGTCGGTATCCTGGGCGAAAACGGCGCGGGCAAGTCCACGCTGATGAAGATTTTGTCCGGCTACCAGCCAGCAGACTCCGGGCATATCGCCATTGACGGGACGCCGCTGAAATTCGGCAGCCCGCTGAAAGCGCTGGAGGCAGGTATCGGCATGCTGCAACAGGATCCCCTGGATGTGGCATCGTTTACCGTGCTGGAAGACTTTATCTATGGGCAGCCACCGGCACGGCGCACCAGCGGCAAAGCGGCCACTGCGCTGCTGCGTGCGCAGGCTGAACGCTTCGGTTTTCACCTGCCGCCAGATGCGCCGGTCGCATCACTGAGTATCGGCCAGCGGCAGCAGCTTGAAATTGTGCGGCTGCTGGCGCTGGGCGTGAAGGCGCTTATCCTGGATGAGCCAACGACCGGCATCAGCGCCGAGCAGAAAGATATCCTGTTTGGCGCGCTGCGCGAGCTGGCCACGCGGGATGGCATGATTGTGCTGCTCGTGTCGCACAAGCTGGAGGATGTGATCGCGCTGTGCGATGAAGTGATCGTGCTGCGCGGCGGGCGACTGGTGGGGGACCGGCAGATGCCCGCCACCACGCACGAGCTGGTCACGCTGATGTTTGGCCAGCAGCTGACGACACATGAACGCCCGAAAGTGGCGCTGGGCGAGCCGGACCTGAAGCTGGACAACGTGACGCTGCGCACGCGGCGCATGCACGTCGACCACTTCACGCTGCATCCGCGCCGGGGCGAGGTGATTGGCTTTGCCGGTCTGGATGGCAGCGGACAGGAGCTGATCCTGCGCGCCTGCGCCGGCCTGGAGCATCCGCTGTCGGGCACAGTGAGCGTGCGCGGCAAGCCTATGAATGGCGGCCGCTATCGCGATTTTCTGGCTGAGGGCATTGTGTTCTGCGCGGCGGGCCGCGTGGAAGAAGGGCTGATCGCCGGCATGACGCTGACCGAACATATCGCTCTGATTGGCCAGGGCGCGACGATCGACTGGCAGGCCAGCCAGGCGCGCGCCGACGCCCAGATCAAACATTATAATGTGCGCGGCACCCCGCAAAGCGAAATCCAGCAGCTCTCCGGCGGCAACCAGCAGCGGTTTCTGATGGCGCTGCTGCCCGACCAGCCGACCGTGCTGGTGCTGGAACAGCCCACCCGCGGCCTGGATGTGGACAGCGCACGCTACATTTGGGAGCAGCTGCTGCTGCGCCGTGAGCAGGGCGCTTCGATCCTGTTTACCTCGCCGGACCTGGATGAAGTCGTGCAGTACAGTGACCGTATCGTGGTGTGTTTTGCCGGGCGCACGACGGAAATTGCCGATGCCTCGCAGGTGACCATCGACGAACTGGGCCGGCTGATCGGAGGCGCGTTCTGATGAAACAGCATCCTGCCCTGCGCGTGCTGTATGTCATTATTCCGGTGCTGGTATCGCTGGCGGTGACGTCGGCGCTGGTCATCGCCGTGGGCGAAAGCCCGTTTGAAGTGTTTGAAAAGCTGTGGGAAGGGGCGTTCCGCAACACCGAGTCGGTGGCGGGCGTGGTCAATTTCTGGATTCCGCTGGCTTTGGCCTGCATGGGCCTGATTATCACCTTCACTGCCGGGCTGTGGAATATCGGCATGGAAGGCCAGATCATGATGGGCGCGCTGTTTGCAAGCTGGGCGGCGCGCACGATTCAGCTTCCGCCGGAGCTGCTTGTCCCGATTGAGCTGATCATCGCGGCGCTGGGCGGTGCCTTCTGGGGCTTCGTGGTCGGGGTGCTGAAAACGCGCTTCGGCGTGCATGAAATCTTCGGCGGCGTCGGCCTGAACGCGCTTGTCAGCGTGTATGCCATTTACCTGATTTCCGGGCCGTGGCGACAGCCGGAAGGCGGCAACGCGCAGTCGACCGAGCCGTTCCCGGCCAATGCGCTGCTCAATCCGATGAGCGATGTGTTCCCTGTATCGCTGATCGCGCTGCTGATTACCGTCGCGGCAATTCTGGTCGTGATCTGGATTCTGCGCGGCACCCGCTGGGGCCTGAACCTGAAGGCGACCGGCAAGAATCCGCGTTCGGCATTGTTACTGGGGGTGCCGACCACGCGCAGCACGCTGAGCGCGTTCATGGCCTGCGGCCTGCTGGCCGGGCTGGCGGGTGCCTATCGCGTGCTGTTTACTTACGACAGCCTGCGCCCGAATGTGAGCGGCGGTATCGGCTTCCTGGCGCTGCTGGTGGTGCTGCTGGTGGGCATCCGCCCGCTGTGGGCGCCCATAATTGCGTTCGTATTTGCGGCGATTCTGGCGGGCAGCACGCGCCTGCGCGTCTCGCTTCAGCTTGATTCGTCGCTGGCGGGTGTCTTGCAGGGCACCCTGGTGCTGGTGGTGCTGCTGTTCAACGGGCTGCGCCAGCGCCTGACCGAAGCCAGACCCGCCTCCGCCGCGCCAGCAGCACACACATCATCAACGGTCAGCGCGCCAACCTCCGGCAGTGAAGGGGCTGCATCATGAATCCTGAACTGATCAATATCCTCAGCAGCATCATCGCCAATGCGACGCCGCTGGTCATCGCGGGTATCGGCGAGACGATCAGCGAGCGCAGTGGTGTGACCAATCTGTCGCTGGATGGCAGCCTTCAGCTGTCCGCCATGGTCGGCTTTGCAGCCGCGCTGGCGACGGGCAATATTCTCCTGGGCTGTTTTGTGGGCATGCTGGTGGGCGCCCTCATCGCGCTGATCGTGGTGGCGGGCAATATCGAGCTGCGCCAGGACCAGGTCGCGCTAGGGTTCGTGCTGACGCTGCTGTGCGCCGACATCGCCCAGTTTCTGGGCCAGGACCTGTCTGGCGAGCGCGCCATTACCATGCCGCGTGTGAATGTGCCGCTGCTGGCGGATATCCCGATTATCGGCCCGATATTCTTCCAGCATACGGCGATCGTGTATGTCAGCTATGCGCTGATCTTCGGCGTGTGGTGGTGGATGTTCCATACGCGCGGCGGGCTGGCCCTGCGCGCATCCGGTGACCGTCCGGAGACGGCGTTCGCACGCGGTACCCGCGTCAACCGCCTGCGTTACTTCTACACCATCCTGGGCGGCGCGCTGGTGGGGCTGGGCGGCGCGGCGTTCTCGCTGGCTATCAAGCCAGGCTGGTCCAACCCGCCGGCCATGCGCGGGGAAGGCTGGATCGCGCTGGCGATCGTCATCTTTGGCGGCTGGCATCCGTTCCGCGTGGTGCTGGGGGCCTATCTGTTTGCGGTACTGCGTGCGCTGGCCTCGGCCATTCAGCGCAGCCCGGATATCGACTTTCCGCTGGTGCTGCTCAACCTGCTGCCGTGGCTGCTGATGATTGGCACGCTGGTGCTGGTGTCCAGCGGCGTGGTCGACCGATTGCTGCGGCTGCTGCCAGAACGCGCCCAAAAATGGACACGCAACTTCCTCCGCTCAGACCCACCGACCGCGTTGGGCACGCGCTTTGACCCCTGACGCATATAAAATTGCATTGAATTAACGAAAGAGGTCTGTTTTGACAGGCCTCTTTTGCTTCTCACCGTGTATAATGCTAAGAAAGAGTTGTCTGATCATATAGACCCCTTAATAAATCTTTTAGACATAATATTGTTACCAGTTGTTTAGATATGCCGGGCGGGCCGGGTCCCCCCGAGAGCAGGAAATATGGAAGGCAATAAACCAGATCGCTACATCAGTCTGCTGCTGGGCGCGGTCGCTGGAATCAGCATCGGCATTTCAATTCTGGATATCATCGGCATCCTCACCGGCTGGGCAGCCCGCCTGACGCCATTCTTCGTCGGGATTCTGCTGCTGTATGTGGTGCTGGAGCGCGAGCGCGTCGACAGCATCAAATACATCGTCCGCCGCCTCGACAAGGGCATTGACCGCGTGAACGCGGCGATTACCCGTTTGCAGGGGGGGCGTCGCACGACCGGAAGCAAGTCTGCCGGTATGACAGCAGCATACCGCGAGATTCCCTTCAAGGGCATGATTTTCCGCTCAAAGACTGAGGTGCGGATTGCGCGCGCGCTGGAACATGCCGGCATTGTGTATCTGCCGCCCACCAAGGCGCGCCTGAATACCAGCACCGGCCGCCAGGGCCGCGAGATCGATTTCCTGATTTTTGACAGCGGGCGCTGGGGCATGCTGGAGGTCGATGGGCCGTGGCACTCCCCAGGCAGCGACGCCCAGCGCGATGCCATGATGCGTGCCAACGGCCTGACGCATATTCAGCGTTTTGACGCGGATCGCTGCTATCGCAATCCGGATGCTGTCGTCGCTGAATTTATGGCTGCGCTCAGGAGCCAGCAGCCGGCTCCTCAGTCGCCTCCGGTTCAGTAAGCTCGCCCAGCGCGGCCAGCCTGTCCGCTGCATCTCCGGGCGCGCCCAGTGATGCTAGCGTCCCCAGCGATGCGACCCATTCGTAATCGCGCGCCGCGCCATTGAAGTCCTCACGCGCTTCCAGGATACGCCCGCGCCAGTAGTGCCGCGCCGCCGAGTCTTCGCGCGTGAGGGCGTTGCCGATGGCAGCAATGGCCCCATCCAGATCGCCGAGGCAGTACTGCGCAATGCCGACCAGCTCATTGGCGGCTGCCAGCAGCGACGCGTCCCGCGAGGAACTGAGCGCGACCGGGATGGCCAGGTTGAGCGCGGTCGAGTAGGCGGTGGTGGACTCGGCGCATTCGGGCGCCTGTTCATCGGCAAAGCTGGACTGAATCAGCACCTGCGCCTCAATCACGCTGAGCAGGTCGGCCGGCACATCGGGGTCGGTCACGCCGCGCAGCTCAGAAATATCATCTTCGGCCAGCTCGTAACGACGGTCGGCGGCGGCGGCGCGCAGGCGCTGGAAACGCACGGTGGGATCATCCACCAGTCGCAGCGACTCGGTGAAATCGACACGCGCCAGATCCGGGCGCAGGCTGCGGACGTACAGCGCCCCGCGGGCGGCCAGGGCATCGGCACGTTCGGCGTCAGTGCCGCCCTGTGCAGCGGCGGAATAGGCGGCAATCGCCAGGTCGACGCTGCCTTCAGCCAGGCGCGCATCGCCCAGCAGGCGATAGGCATGCGAGCTGCCCGGGTAGTAATACAGATAATTCTGCGCCTGGGCGACTGCCTCGCTGATATTGCCCTGCAGCACATTGGTCAGGATCGACAGGTCATAGGCGGCTTCGGTCGTCGGGTCCACGTACAGCGCCAGGTAGGCCTGATAGGCGGCGAGGTCGTATTCGCCTTGCAGCGCATACACACGGCCCTTTTCAACCAGAAGCTGCACATTGTTTGATAAGGCATCGACGGCCAGCGCTTCGTCCAGCACCTCGATGGCGGCTTCTTCGTCGTTCTGTGCCATGTAGTAGCGCGACAGCAGCAGATACGGCTCGACCAGGCGCGTGTCACGCGGGACGGGGGTAATCGGGTTGCCCTCGTCATCCAGCTCACCGGCGTTCTCAGGGTCGATCAGGCGCTCGGCCATGCGCTGGAGGGCGGTATTGGCGCGGTCAGACCGGCCATTGCCCAGCTCGCGCTGATATTGCAGCCAGTACACCTGGGCATAGCCGCTGTTTACCAGCGCCAGGTCATTCAGCGTGGTGCGCCCGGTAATCTGCTCATCGGCCTCACCCAGCACATCCAGCGCCCGGTCGATTTCGCCGGACAGGGCATACGCCAGCGCCTGATAATAGAATGGGTTAAACGCGCCGGGGTTCAGGTCGCGCTCGGCCGACAGCGTGGGCAGGGCGAGATCGTAATTGCCGCGATTGATATTGTTGACGGCATCGCGCAGGATGTTGCCTTCCACCAGCGGCGGATAGACAGCCGTCGCGTCGATATTATACGGATCGGCGGCGCGCAGGTTCGATGGCGGCACCGGCGACGGGGTGGGGCTGCGGCGCGGCTCCGGTGATGGCGTGGGCGTGAAGCCGGGCGTCACCGTGGGGGTGACGGTGGGCGACGCGGTGAACGTTGGCGTCGGGCCGAATACCAGGTAATTGGCGTCTTCGTTGGTGTTTACGAAGATGATGCCGAGGATGCCCAGCAGCACCACGGCAGCGCCGATGCCCGCGCCTATCTGGGCGCGCAGCACATTGACATCGCCCTCACCGGCACGGCGTTTGGTCTTTTTGACCCACACGATGTCCGACGGGGGCGGCTGCTGGAACTGGCGCAGCATCGCCTCGGCCTGTTTCTGCGCCTCGCTGACTTTTTCGGCGGGCGGCAACGGCACACCCGGCGCCTGATTCATGATATCGGCTTCGGACGGAGACGCCTGACGGGCCTGTGGCGCGGGTGTCGCCGGCGCGCTGAAGCCTGCGGCGGGCTGTTGTGCTGGCATCGCTGGCGGGGGCGTTTGCTGTGCGGAAGGCGGCGGCGACCCCAGCTTGCGGATACCCGGCGCGGAAGTGGGCGGGGCGGGCGGGCGTGACCCTTCCGAAATCTGCTCCAGGCCTTCACGGGCCTGCTTGTTCATCGGGTTAATTTCGAGGATCTTCTGCAAACAGAAGATGCGCTCCTGCTTGTCGCGGGCCACGCTGGCCAGCCACAGCCAGGCGGCCTCGTTGTTTGGTTCGATGCGGATTGACTGCTGCAGCAGTTGGCGGGCCTCGTCTTTGCGGCCGGCTTTTGCAGCGGTAATGCCTTGCTGGCGCAGTTCACGCGCTTGATCGCTGCCCACGAAAGCCTCCCGGACGGTGGAAATGCGGAATGAAGTCAGACTGATGCGTTATGAATGCCTTCTCATTGTAACCGAAAGTGTTTTCTGAAAAAAATAAACGTAGAGAGCAATTTTGCCCTCCACGTTTATGAACCTGCACATTCCCCTGCTGACCAGCGGCCAGCAGGGGAATTGTTAACTACGGACTACGAACCGACGACGGTGATGCGGCCTTCAACCACGGGCGTGATCGGGCTGTTGGCGGCGATGTAATCGGCCAGCACCTGATCCAGCGGACGACCGAAGTCGTACGGGTTGACGGCGTTCTCGGCAAACATGGTGTAGCCGTCGCCACCGCGGCGGGTGAAGTCATTGCTGGCGACGGTGTAGATGGTGGCTTCGTCGATAGGGCTGAAGGAGCCGTCTTCACCCTGGACTTCCACGCTGACGACGCGGCTGCCGGCAGCCTGCGCCGGGTCAAACGTGTAGCGGAGGCCGGAGACCTGCGGGAAGCGGCCGTTGCCGTTTTCGACAGCGCCGACGCCGTGTTCGATGGCAGCGACGATATCGGCGCCGCTCAGCTCGAACGAGGAGGTCAGGTTGCCGAAGGGCAGCACGGTCAGCACGTCGCCCAGCGTGACGGTGTACGGGGCATCCAGGGCGACGTCTGCAGGGGTGGATTCGATCGGCACATTGCTGCGGATGCCGCCGCCGTTGGTGATGGCGATCTGGGCGCCGGTTTCAGCGCGCATGGCGTCGGTGATCAGGTTGCCCAGGGTGCATTCCGCGATGCGGCAGACCGCACGGTCGCCGACGAGGAACACGGTGGTTTCGCCCACGGGGGTGGCGCGCAGGGCTTCAATCGGCTCCGCCAGCGTGGCGATCAGGGCTTCCACTTCCGGATCCGGCGAGATGTACTGGCTCAGGAAGATGGTGTCGCCGCTCCAGTCAGTCAGCAGACCGGCAGCATCGAAGGAGACATCGAGGCGTCCGCCATACAGGCCGTTGCCGCCACCCGCCTGCACGACGAGGACGGGTTCGCCCGTCGCGCTGGTGGCTTCTGCCGGATACTCGACGCCAGCGGCGGCGGTGTAGGCATTGCCCATCAGCGTGTGCGAGTGGCCGCCGACGATGACGTCCACGCCCACCAGCGAAGCGGCCAGCTCGATGTCGAGGCCGAGGCCGAGGTGCGTGAGCAGCACGACTTTGTTGACGCCTTCCGCGGCCATCGCTTCGACGATGCCGTTGACGATGCCAGCGTAATCATCGCTGAACTCGATGCCTTCACCGGGCGAGGAGATCGTCGGGGTGTCGGCGGTCGTCAGGCCGATCAGGCCGACCAGCGTGCCGTTGACATCGACGATGGCCGAAGGCGCGACGCGGCTGGCCAGCGGGTTGTCTTCAGGAATGGTGACATTGGCGCTCATGACCGGGAAATTGACCGAGTCGATGAAGGCGGCCAGCACATCGTCGCCGTCGTCAAATTCGTGGTTGCCCAGGGTCATGCCGGTGTAGCCCAGCATGGTCATGATGAGCGCGTTGTCCTGGCCGCGGTGCTGCTGGTGGAACAGGGTGCCGGTGAAGCGGTCGCCACCGTCCACCAGGATCACATTTTCCACATTGGCGCGCACCTGGTCGATTACGGTGGCCCAGCGGGCCTGGCCGCCGTTGCCAGAGCTGTCCGGCTCGTGATGGCCGTGTTCGTCATTGGTGTGCAGGATGGTCAGGTCGAAGGTGTCGTCTTGTGCAAACGCTGCGCCGACAGTGAACAGGGCGGCAGCACCAGCAAGGAGTAAAGCGCGTCTAAATAACATGAGAATACCCTCCGGGGTACTTTGTGGAAAAAACGATGTGAAGCGGAGCATTCACACCATACTCCGGAGTATGGACGCAAAGCTTTAATAACCGCAAGTTGTTATGTTAAGCATTTTTCACAATCTTTTGCTGTCAGAACTGGCTAAACCGCAGGCCACGGATAGTTTGGCCCGGGGCCGGGGGTGGGATAGCAGCCGGTCTCGACCAGGGTTTTGAGGCGGCGGTGAAAGGCTCGTAACTCTCCGGTGCTGATCAGTTCCTCGGCAGACTGGCGATAGTGCGAGTCCTGCGACTCGACCATATCCAGCAGTGCCCGCAGGTCTTCCAGCAGGTCGTCTTCCAGCGGCTGCCCGGCGTAGTCCCAGATGACCGTGCGTAATTTGTGCTGGGCATGGAAGGTGATGCCGTGGTCGATGCCCCACACGTGGCCGGTCGCGTCCAGCAGGCAGTGCCCGCCTTTACGGTCGGCATTGTTCACGATCACGTCAAACGCCGCCATGCGCACCAGCTGCGCTTTGATGTCGTCGGGGAACGTGAAGTAATGCTGTTCCGGGTCGTGGTCGATGTAGAACTGAAAGGTGCCCAGCCCGCGAGAGCCGGCGCGCAGCACCGTCGGCGGGACGATGCCCCAGCCCAGCGCCTGCGAGGTCAGAAATGACAGGAATTCGCGGTGGCACAGCGTGCCATCAGGGAAGTCCCACAGCGGGCGCTCGCCTTTCTGCGGCTTATAGACAGCCGTGACGATATCGTCTTCGTACTTCATAGCCACGAGAAAGGCATAGTTCGAGCTCCAGCGCAGCATCCCGTATTCCTCATGGATGTCGCCGTGCTGCAGGATTTCCAGCGCGCGCGAGGCGCTGATCGGTTTCGACTCTGGCAGAAGCTCAGGTTCGGTCATGGATTAAGTCCAGTAATACACCAGCCGCCCGTTCTGACGGGGATCGGCGCGGCCAGCCTGTACGATATGCGAGGCATGATCGCTGAGCGCACGCATCTGCGCACGGGTGCACCACATGCGCACCACATCGGGCGCTTCCTCATCCTCGTCATCATCGCTGATTTCCAGCGAGAATTCCGGTTCGCCTGCGTCGGCGTCGTCTTCACCTTCACCCTCGATGACATCCTGCAGCCAGCTGGGGATGCCGGTCGCCGAGGGCACGACCAGCTCAGAGGCAACGAGGATGATCATGTCGCGTTCTTCGTCATAGCCCAGGCCCATCTGGGCCACCCGGAAGCGCGACTCGACCGGGTCGCGCAGGTCCATACTGCTGGCGCGCGCGGTCGACGGCGTCTTTTCGGGAAAGCGCTTGGACAAGTCTTCCAGCAGCTCGACGATGGCGTCGCTGAGGGCGCGGGCCTGCTCTTTTTCGATCGTCAGCGTCACCACATCGGATTCGCTGCCGGCCTGCAAGTGAAAGACGCGCTGGCCCTTCGGCCCCACCGTGCCGATGGTGATAAATTCAACGGGGTTCAGTTCAATTTCCTGGTTTGGCATAGTGACCTGCGCTGGTTTCTGTGTAATTACTGCGCTGACTGTTTCTTCTCTGCTTTGCGCTCACGTTCCATTTGCTGAATGTGGGCAGTGTCGTTGACCGTGACGACGAAGGGACGATTGAATCCCAGTGAAATAATGCTGATCGACGCGGGCGCAATATCGAAGCGCTGGAACATGTCCAGATGCGCGCCCATGTAATGCGCCACCACCATTTTAATGATATCGGCGTGCGACACGATCACGATCGTCTCGCGCGGGTGGGCAATCACCAGGCGTTCAATGGTCGAGACGGCGCGTGCCTGCACTTCGCGCATCGCTTCGCCATTAGGAAAGACGGCGCGTGACGGCGTTTCCTGCACCACCTGCCACATTTTTCTCATGCGAAGCGCGGCAATCGACTGTCCCTGCCAGTCGCCATAGCGCACTTCGCCGATGCCGGGTTCATGGCGAATTTCCAGCGCCGGGTGATGCGCGGCGATGGCCTCGGCGGTCTCGATCGTGCGCTCCAGCGGGCTGGAGTAAATGGCGTGAATGCGCGTCTCGCGCAGCCGCTCTCCCAGTGCCACGGCCTGGGCGATACCATCGTCATTCAAATGGACTTCAGGTGTCCAGCCGGCCAGACGACCTGTCTTCACAAAGTCGTTTACGGCGTGCCGAACCAGCAGAATCTGGGTCATAGGGGTTTTGTATTTTGCCCATAGTCGCGATATCAGAGTGCGAATCATAGCATAGCGTACCCCCGTTCGCATATTTGCGTTGTCTTAGATTTTTGAGAGTCCGGCGCCATAACTGATGTATTCATGTGGTTCAACATCGCCTTAACAGTGGTATAATATCCGGCAATTCGACTGATTCAGGATATCAGGATGGACATAGGCGTCATTTCCGATATTCACGGCGATTTTGCCGCTCTGCAGATTGCACTAGACCGTTTAGACAATTATCACCGAACCAGTGCCGTCCTGTGCGCAGGCGATCTGATTGGTCGCGGCCCACAGCCGGACGAAGTGGTGAGTCTGATCCGCGAACGCGGCATCCCGACGGTGCGCGGCAATCACGATGAGTGGAATTATCCGCTGACAACTGAAAACAAGGCGTTCGTCAAAGACCTGCCGCTGGAATGGCGTGGGGCTTACGATCACCGCACGATCTTCATGTGCCACGGCAAACCCGGCAATAACCTGTGGGGGCTGTATCGCGATCACATCTCGTCCACGCTGCTGAACATGATGTTGCAGTCGCTGGGCGTGGACGTGCTGGTGACCGGCCACACCCACATGCCGCTGTTTATGCGCGTGCAGCAGGGATGCGTCATCAACCCGGGTTCGCTGTATACCTTCCACAACGTGCGGGCGACGTCGCATACCTACGGCGTGCTGCATCTCTCTGATATGACGTTTGACCTGTTTGACCTGACGGAACCGGTGGGCGAGCGCCTGATGCGCGCCTAGCCGCGCCCGCTTCTGAAGTACAGCAGCACCGAGACGGTCGCCAGCCCCAGCGCCGCCAGCAGCAGCCCCAGCCCGACAACCCCCCAGCGATTCGCTTCTTCCGCCAGTTTCTGGTCGGCTTCTTCCGCCATCATCGGCGCGGCGATCGCCGGGTCCGGGCTGGCCGTGACCTCGGCCGTCGGGGCAGGTGATGCGGTTGCCTGGGCCGTGGGCGCGGGCGAGGGCAGCGCCGTCGAGGTGCGCGCCTGGGTCGGTTGTGGCTGGGCCAGCATACTCGCAGAAGGCGAGGCTGTCTGCGCAATAGCGCCAGACATTGTTGACGCAGCGTTGTCAGCGGCGACAGCGGGGGCGACTTCCATCGCCATGCTCATGGTGTCCATGACGTCAGCCTGGGTTTCCGGCGCGACGTTGGCCAGATCGGTGCCGTCAGCCGCCAGACCCGCCGCACTGCTCAGTTCCGGCGCCATGCCCGGCGTGCCCATCATCTCCATTGTTTCCTGGTCGGTGGGCACCACCCGGTCGCTGATGTCCGGCTGTGTTGTCCCCGCAGGCAGCGGGGCGGCCATCTGCTCTACAGACTCGGCAGCACCAGCCCCAAAGTTCTCGACTCTGACTTCGGCGGTGCGCTGTAACTGCGCCTCGGCCTCCGTCGTCGCGGTGATCGCATACAGCAGGTCCGCGGGCTGGGTGGGCGCAGCGGCCACCTGATTGGCGGGCTGGCCGGATTGCAGCGCCCCGGCATTGCCCAGCGCACCGACACCCAGCACGACCAGCGCGATGGCTGCCGCCGCTGAGGCGACAGTGAGGAAGCGGTTCAGGTCGATAATGCGGCGGGCGGGCCGGCTGGCGCGCAGCTTGTCATGCGTCAGGGCAAACGAACGCGGCGCACGCAGCAGCGGCAGGCCAGCTACGAGCGCCTTGGTCTGGCGCAGCGCCTCCAGTTCCGCGCTGAATTCCCCGTCAGTCGCCAGGCGCGCCTCGACCTGTGCCCGCTCAGCGGGGCTGAGGGCATCGTCCAGATAGGCAGAAAGCAGTTCGAGGTCTCGTTCGTTCACGGGTGCGTTATCACTCACAATGGGTCGGTGCGACGGGCGTTGTCGCATACCTTACAGACGATAATTGGCTGGTAAAAGTTCCCTGAAGGCTGACAAGCAGTCGCGCATGGCAGCGCGGGCCCGGCTGATACGCGATTTGACCGTGCCCAGCGCGGCATTTACCTCGTCAGCGATGGCCTGATAGTCCATGCCTTCGATATCGCTGAGTACCAGCACGATGCGCTGGTCTGGCGACAGCCCGCTGATGCAGCTCTGGATGGCCTGTGCGATTTCTTTGCGCTCGGCCGCCTGTTCGGGCGTCGGGGCGTCGTCGGGCAGCGGATACTCGTCATCGCTGTCGGGTGCCAGATCCTCAAGGGAAGTGGCCGGATGGCGCTTGTTGCTGCGCAGCGCGTCATAGCACGTATTGGCCGTGATGCGCATCAGCCATGACCGGAAATTGCCGCCCCGGTAGGTGGACAGCTTGCGGTAGGCGGTGATGAAGGCGTCCTGTGCCAGGTCGGCGGCAGCAGCACCATCGCCCATGATGCGATAGGCCAGCGTATACACACGGTCCTGATAGGCCGTGACCAGCGCATTGAAGGCATCCAGGCTGCCGGCCCGGGCTGCTTCAATCAGCGCGGGTTCGTTTTCCGGGGGTGATGCAGGCATTGACAACCGCTCTCCAGACATTTACACTGCAATTCAATGTGCGCCGAAGTGGTGAAATCGGCAGACACGATTGACTCAAAATCAATTGCTCGAAAGGGCGTGTGGGTTCAAGTCCCACCTTCGGCACAGGCAAGCCAGACCACGCGTCTGGCTTTTTTTATTTCTCTCAGCGTAACGGTGAACGGGCAAAATCGCAACTGCCTCTTTGCGTTCTCATAGCCTGTAAATTACACTACAGGCTCGTGAGCAGGCCATAACTGCACTGATGAAGGGCGCGTCTTGATACGGTTTTTGGGATCGTTTATCCTGGCATTGATCGTGGCGGTGGCCGTCGGCCTGTACCTGGGCTGGGTGCAGTTTCCGCGCGAACAGGTGGATCGTCCGGCGTCTGTGCTGGCGACGACCTTCAGCGACGATTACACCGTGATGATCGCCCAGGGATACCTGCTGGACCGCGACATCACTGGAGCGCTGGAGCGCCTGCGCCTGTTGCAGGTGGAAAATATTCCGGCGCACGTGCAGGAAGTGGCGGAACGCTTCATCACCAACTCGCGCGAGGTGCGCGACTTGCAGGCACTGGTCACGCTGAGCGAAGGCCTTGGCCGCCTGACACCGATTATGGAACCCTATCGCCCTGTCAATCAGGGCGCGTAACTGAACCCTATGTCCCAATCAAACGCGTCCACATCCAGAAAGTATCAGCGGCCACGCCGCTTTTTTTCCCCGGTCGGCATCCTGCTTGGCCTGGCGCTTGGCGTCGCGGTCGGGTTGTATGTCTCGTGGGAGCTGTTTCCCATGGAGACGGTCGATGTCGCGCCGTATCAGCTCAGCCAGATGGACAAGCAGCAGTTCATGGTCGCGATTGGCCTGGCCTACGCGCAGGATAGCGACCTCGACCGCGCCGTGAACCGGCTGGTTGCGCTGCGCCTGCCGGGAGACCCGATTCAGGCGATGGCGGATACCGCCTGTGAACTGGCGCGCACCGGCTATGTCAACAGCTCCAGCGGGCTGCGGGCTGTTGGCGCGATGATGACCTTTTATCAGGGACAGGGCCGGACCGGCTGTGCCGACACACTGATTACCGCGGCGGGCGCGGCCACGCAGGTGGTCGATATCCAGCTTCCGACAAATACGCCGACGGTGACGCCGGCCGCCACCAAGACGGCAACGCCGGAAAGCGCCGCGCTGGCCACCGCCACGCCGGTTGCTGTGGTGGTGCCGACCGCCGCCCCGCAGATTACCTACGAGGCGATCAGCGTGAATACGGCCTGCGGCCTGGCCGACAGCGGGCAGATTCAGGTGTTCGTGTACGAAATCAACGGGGCGACGGGCATCCCGGCGCAGCCGATTCGCGTGCGCTGGAATGGCGGCGAAAGCACGTTCTATACCGGCCTGAAACCGGAGCGCGATCCCGGCTATGCCGATTTCACGATGGAAGAAAATATTAACTATATCGTCGATATGCCCGGCCTGGCTGAACCGATTCAGACGGCGCTCTCGGCAGTGCCTTGCACCGACCCGACGACAGGCGAGCGCGCCATCACCACCTATCGGGTGATTTTCAGGGCGCTGTCGTAACATCTGCCACGCCGCTGCGTCTGAAAGGTATAGCTGTTCGTCAGACAGAAAGAGGTCAGGTTATGGCTGCAAAGCTGAATCCCGCGGCAGTTGAATTTGCCCGGTCACTGATTGATGAGGGCAAATATCGCATCAACACGCAGTGGAAGATCGCCGCGCCGTCGCAGGCACAGGCCGAGGGGCTATTGGCCAGCCAGGGCTGGGACGAGTTCTCGCGCTGGTTTCTGGTCGTTGATGAGACGTCCGGCGATGCCGCCTCCGCCAGCCTGCCGATTGGCGACCTGAAAAGCGTGCATCGCAGCGGCCTGCTGGCTGCCCAAACTGTCGCCAGGGGCGCCGGCCAGACCGATGTGGTCGATGCCGCGCAGGACCTGATCGACTGGATTGACCGCTTTAACGCGTGCTGATGCAGGATACAGACAAGATAAAGCGGCTGACGTCATCACGACGCCAGCCGCTTTTTATTTGGTCTCAGCCCGTATAACCGACGGCTTCCGCCAGCGCGTCGACGGCGGCTTTTTCCGCGTCGCGCAGGGCCAGCACGCGCTCACGAATGCCCGCGTAAAAGGCCTCGGCCTGCGCGTCTGTCAGCGGGAAGTCCTGCGCTGCCTGCTCCCGCAGCTCGGTCAGGCGCTCCCCGGCCTGTAAACGGGCGTCTATCGTGCTGTTCCCGCCCGCGAGAAAGTCGTCGTGGCGCGCCTGAATCAGCTGCCGCGTCTCGGCCAGCAGGGGCATTTCGTCGGGCAGCAGGGCGGTCGTCAGCGCTGCCCAGTATGGCACGCAGGCCCGGAATGCCGTCGCCGCGTGTTTGAGCTGGTCATTTCCCACGATGACCGCGGCCTCATCCAGAAAGTCTGCATACATGGCGCGAGCGCCGTGTCCGCCCGTGTAATACGCCTCAATGTACTGATAGCCGGTCAGCAGGCCGTTATACAGCTTGCGACCCGGCGAAAACATCGTCGGCCAGCCGCGCTTGTCTTTGCGGTTGACCAGCATGCCCGCCCACTTGTCAAACGCGCTGATGCCAAAATTCGCCGCCGACCCAACGGGTGATTTTCCGCTATACAGATTCAGGCAGTCGCTAATGCCGGCCGACACCGCATGCGCCAGCTTCGCATAGTCCGGAGGGCTGATCGTGACCGTCTGGTGGCGCAGCTTTTTCAGCTTGCCGCGCGCCTCAATCATCTCGTGCACGGTCGTCGTCAGCGGCACGCGGGCCCGGTCGGCGGTGATGACCTCGCCGGAGGCCATGTCGCAGGCGATGACCAGCAGCGGCATCACGCTGTAGTAGTCGTCGCTGGGCGACTGCGCATTGTAGGACAGGCGCGTTTCGTCTGCCCACACGATGGCCGGCTTGCCTTCCGCCAGCGCATTGACCACATTGGCCATGCCCTTCATGCCGTCGGTGGTGCTGCGCGTGTCCATGACGATCCCCAGCCGTTCATAGGCCGAGACAGGCTCGCTCGTGAACAGGTAGCGCGTCAGGAAATGCAGATGCGGATCCCAGCCCTCGTATTCAAACACGAAGTAGCCGGCGCAGATGCCGCCGCTGACGCCCATGATGAGCGCCTCGCTGGGCGGCAAATTTGTGTGCGGCGCGCGCGCGTCCAGATAGCCCAGCGTGTTGGTCAGATAGCCTGTCGCCCAGTGGATGCCTGAAAACTGGGTGAAACTGGTGAGTGCTGGCATGGGCTTTGTCCTTTCCTGTCGTCCCGGTCTTGCGTCACTGGTTCAACAATAGGGCATTGTCAGGCTGGGCAATAGTCGCAGATTTACTTAGTCGGCATATTACTGGCTGGTGGAAAGCAGGTGCGGTACAGCGCCTGGCGCATGATCGTACCAGGCCAGCGTCAGCCGCCCGGTTGCATCAGCCAGCAGCGTGGGCGGCACGGCCAGCGTGACCTCGCTCACGATGATGCCATCCAGCCGAAAACGGCTATTTTCCAGCCGGATGATGCCAAGCTGGGCGCCGATGCGTGCCGCCGCGATGAGCGATTCTGTCTGGGTGGCAGGGGCCGCGACCAGCGCGATCGGCGCGGCGGCTTCGCCCAGCGACAGGCGGACCGGCGCCGGCCAGTTGCTCCCGCCAGACGGCCCCCAGCTCGCCCAGGTTTCAGACGCGCCACTCCTCGCCCGCACGATGTTCCAGAACAACGCACCCGTGTCGTCTGTCAGTCCGGCGGACAGGCTGACGAGGGCATCGCCCGCCGCCAGCGCGACATCTGCTGTGAGGTCTGAGGTTTCCAGCAGCGCGCCGCCCGCCAGACGCGCCCGCACGAGGCGCCCGCCTGCGCGCCAGAACGCGAGTACCGAGCCATCGGCAGCGCGCACCAGCGCAGGTGAATTCCCACGCGGCGCGATTTGCGCCGCCGGGCCGGGCCGACCGGAGGCATCAAGGGTGCTGAGGAAAATCGCTGAAACCGGGCCTTCACCCTGCGCCCACACGACCGCGGCGCGTCCGTCCTGCGTATGTACGGCCGAGAAGCTCGTCACCGCGGCGCTCGATACTTCGGTGGGGCCGCGCTCGACGCTGCTGTCGGGCGAAATCAGGGCTGTATACAGGGCTGTCTGGCCGCGTGCGTCCACATCCAGCCAGAGCAGGTGCGTGTAGCCAGATGAAGAAGGCAGCAGGACTTGTCCGTAGGGATTGCGCGGCGGCAGCGGCAGGGTGACTGACGTGCCGTCTGGTTGTGCGAAGTCGTGGTGCACGCCGCGCGCGTCTGCGCCGACCCAGGCGGCGCGGAGTGTGCCGTCTGTGAGCGCAGCGGCCGGGGCAACTATGGCGTCGGCGCTGGCGATCAGGCGAATCGGCCCCCATGCCGAGCGGCGAGTTTCCTGCGGCGCGCAGGCCGTCAACAGGGAGAACAGGGCGAGGGACAGCAGCAGAAACAGGCGCCGACGGAAGGTGCTCACAGGCGCTCTAGGCGTCGACCGTGGCCGCCCAGTCCGCCGGGCCCTTGTATTCAATGCGGTTGCGGGCGTAATAGGCCAGCGTGCGCAGCACATAGCGTGCCCCGGCTGGCGATAAATTGGGCAGCACCAGCTCGTTGCGCCCGGAGTAAATGCCCACGTGATAACGTTCCTGTCCGCCAAAATAGATGAAGCGGATGAACCAGCCGGAGGGGCCTTTATCGCGTGCCGCCTGTACAATCTCGATTTCATCAATTTTGGACCAGTCGATGCCGTGGTTGTCGACTACCACCTCGTGATTGGTCGGCATAAAGTGCTGTTCAAGAAATTTTTTGTCTGATTCGCTTAATTCATCTTCGCGCGGGGCATGTTGAGCAGGGAGCAAATACGTCTTCACTACGACACCATGTTTAAACTATCTTACGGTACAAGGGTGCTACAGCACCCTAGTATAGCGCACGCCAGCCGGATTCATCCATACGCCAGCGCGCGGGGCCACGTTCAGGCGCAGCGCGGCCAGCGGCGATGTGGAGCCGTCGGTGCGGTAGGCGATGGCCGTCAGCGCATGCGAGCCTGGCTGGATGGGCGTCCAGTTCATTTCCACCGTGAAGACCGGCACGGTGATATTTTCCACCGGCCGCCCCTGCTGATACAGCACATCATCGATCATCAGGTCGACACGCGCGATGCCAGAGCCCACGCGGTCGGTCGCCACCAGGATAATCTGCACCGGCGTCCCCACCTCCACCAGCGCATCGGCGGCTGGCGTTTGAAAGTACAGCGTGAACGGCTCGCTCCCCGTACCTGGGGCGAGGGCCAGCGTGCAGCCGGTCAGCAGCAGGCCGATGGCCAGCCCGGCCGCGATCACGCAGCGCATCAGCATTGATTGGTTGAGCACACCCGCGATACCCCTGCTTGTCATCTTAATCTGCCTCGATTATGGCTGTTCACGGCTTGCCCGCGCAACTAAAATGGCATCAGTGGAGGCCAGCCGTATGCGAATCGATATCCTGACCCTGTTTCCGGAAATGTTCCAGGGGCCCATGACTGAAAGTATGCTGTGGAAGGCGCGTGACCGCGGCATTCTGGACCTGCGCCTGCACAATATCCGCGATTTCAGCCAGACGCGTCATAAGAATGTCGATGACACGCCGTATGGCGGCGGCGGTGGCATGGTGATGAAGCCGGATGTGGTCGCGCGCGCCATCGAGTCGATCACGTACGAGGCCGCGCCGGGCACGCCGGTCATCCTGATGACGCCGCGCGGACGGGTGTTCAACCATCAGACAGCGGTCGATCTGGCGGGGCATGAGCAGGTCGTGCTGCTGTGCGGGCATTACGAGGGCATCGACGAGCGCGTCAGCCAGCTTCTGGTGACCGACGAACTGAGCATCGGCGATTATGTGCTGACCGGCGGCGAGCTGGCGGCGATGGTGGTGGTGGATGCGGTCATCCGTCATCTGCCGGGTGTGCTGGGTGCAGAAGGCGGCGCCGAACGCGAGAGCCATGCCGATGGCATCCTGGAGGGGCCGCATTATACCCGCCCGGCAGAGTTCCGTGGGCTGACCGTGCCTGCCGTGCTGACCAGCGGCGACCACGGCGCGATCCTGCGCTGGCGGCGCAAAGAAGGCCTGCGCCAGACATGGCTGCGTCGGCCGGACCTGCTGCTGACGGCCCGCCTGACCCTTGAAGAACAGTACTGGCTGACCGAATTCGCCAATGAGACGGCGCGCCAGTCGCGCTGATGGTTCAATCGGGCGGGCTTGCCTTCTGGAGACTCAGGCGTGGTTATCCAGTCCTAATGCCGCAGCCTTTCAGATGGGCTATACTAAATTAGGTTTTGTGGGGCTGAATTGCATTCCACACGTGCCTGTATCCAATCTCAAGAGAGCTAAATGAATGGCCCAGGAATATCGCAGCGACATACTCGAGCGAATCCTCAAGAAGCTGCATGCTGCTTCCGATGGTGTAAAAGCGACGGTGATCGTCAACAGTGATGGTTTGCTGGTGGCGGCCTATCCACCGGGCGATGATGAGAATTACTACGAGAATCCAACCAGCTCGCCGCAGGTGGCCGCGATGTCGGCCTCGCTGGTGGCGCTGGCAGACAAGACGCTGCGCCGCCTGGCCCAGGGTGACCTGGAGCGTATTCTGATGGAAGGCCAGGACGGCGTGATGGTGGTCTATCCGGCTGGCAAAGCCTCGGTGGCGGTGCTGGTGGAGAAGGGCGCCCGCCTGAGCTATGCGTTGTATGCCACCAAGAAAGCGGCCGCCGAAATCGTCGAGGTGATTGGCGGCTAGCGCTTCTGATGGAAGATTGCGCGCATCACCATCTTGCCCAGCACAATCATATCCCCGTCGCGCAGGATATGCGGCTGATGCGGCGCCAGCTTGTTGCCATTGATGGCAGTGCCATTGCTGCTGCCCAGATCATACACTTCCAGCTTTTCGCCATCAGCCTTCAGGATCGCGTGGCGTCGGCTGACCCCCAGGCGATAGGCCGCAAAGGCCGTCAGGTCGATTTCCGGCATGTTGCCGGTGGACGGATCGCGCCGGCCCAGCGCCAGCTCATGCCGGAACGGCACCAGCAGCGGCGTGGAAGACCCCTCAATTTCCAGGCGCAGAATCATCTCGCGCGTGAATCTCGTGCTGCCGGCGGCCGTGACCGCCGCAAATTCCTCGGTGCTGACCTTGATCGTGCCTTCGCCCTCGGCTTCACCCGTCTTGTTGAAGCGCTTGGTGCCGCCGATCGCGCCTTCGCCAGCCATCAGGCTGGTGCCGCAGTTATCGCAGATGAGCGATCCTGGACGATTCAGGTGGCCACACGCCCGGCACTTGTTCGGCTGGGCTGGTTTCGCTGCTGGTGCGTCAGCCGGAACTGACGTGTTGTTGTCTGATTGATCTGGCATGGTGTGGAAAATGTCCCTACACTTAAGGGCAAGGCGTTCTGTAACCTAGACTGATTGTAAGGGAAAGTCGGCATCCTGCAATACTTCCAGCATTTAGGATTGTGAACATTTCATGAAGTTGTCCGATATGCAGGCGAGCCGTAAGTCTCTTGTTACGTACGGCATGTTGATCGTCATACTGCTCGTGGCCTGTTTTGCGATCAGCTTTCGCATCGGCAGCCAAAGTGTGTGGTTTGATGAAGGCTGGTCGGCTTATGCCGCCGGACAGCCGGATATCGTGCAGGCCGCCAACGCCGACGCCACCAATCCCCCTTTGTATTACATGCTTCTGCATATCACGACACGCTTTGTCGGTAATTCGGAGTTCGGCCTGCGCCTGCTGTCGTTATGGTGCGCGCTGCTGACGATCGTCGTCACGTATGCGCTTGGCCGTCGCCTGGCCGGTCGACAGGCCGGGCTGTGGGGAGCCGCCGCCGCAGTCGCGCTGCCTTTATTATGGTGGGCCGGGCGCGAAGCGCGCATGTATACGCTGCTGGCGCTGCTGGCCTCGCTGGCGGCCTATGCGCTGGCCCGCCTGCTGGATGGCCGTGCGCGGCGCAGGTGGCCGTGGTGGGGGCTGCTGGCGTCCTGCGAGCTGGGCCTGCTGTACGCGCACAATACCGGGCCAGTCGCGTTTGTCTGGGTCAACGCGGTCGTCGTGCTGGCATGGGTCATGCGCAGGCGTGCGTCCCTGCCAGACTGGCGCATCTGGCTTGTGGTGCAGGCTGTCGTCGCGGCGGCCTGGGCGCCCTATTTCGTCACGCGTTTCCTGCTGCTGCCGGAAGCCAATGCCGCCGTCACCAGCACGACTTCGCTGGACCTGGCCGGTCTGGTGACGGCATGGGCCGCCTTCTGGATCGTGCCGTTCGAGCGCCTGTCGCTGGGCGGAGAAAATGCGTCCATGACGCTGGCGCTGTTCGTATTGTGCATCGGTGGGCTGGCCCTTGGCTCACGACGACTGGCCTGGGCCGGTCTGCACGCGCTGTTATGGGCTGCGGGCATTCTGCTGGGGCTGCTGGTGCTGGGCAATGAATTCCACGGCCGCTACCTGGTGGTGGCCGCACCGTTTGTCGCATTGCTGCTGGGCGGCGTGCTCGGCCTGCTGGCAGGCTCCAGAGGGTCGCGCCGCGGAAATGCCCGCTTTGCGCTGGCCGTGATCGCCCTGTCGATGCTGGCTTTCGGCCAGATGTCGTATGGCTGGGACGAGAATGCGTTTGGCCATGATGACGCGCGCGCTATGGTCCGTCACTACGCTGAGACGCTTTCGGACGAGGATACTGTGATCGCGTGGTCGTATGCCGACCGCTACGAGCTGGCCTACTACTGGGAGCGCGAGGGCGCCACAGCCCGGCGGGTGACGCTGCCAGAGGGTGCCGGACTGGAAACAATCGCGCCGCTGCTGCCCGCGTCGGGCGATGTCGCGCTCAATGTGTGGTACACGCAGCGGGCCGATTATCGTGGCATGATGCCATGCCTGCTCGCCTCCGGCACGACCGAGCTTCCTGTGGAGACGAGCGTGCGCGGCATGACCAGCCTGCTGTTTCGTCAGCCGTCGCTGCGCCTGCCCGATAACGTGGATACAGCTATAGAAGTGCTGGGGACAGACCGGCTGATCGGCCGACTGACCGCATATGGCCGTCTGGTCTCCGGCACCGCCGACAGCGCAATGTGCGTGCCGGTCGCGCTGCTGCTCACCGGTCCGACGGCTGACGAACTCAAGGCTGCGCTGGTCGTGCGCGACGAGACGGGACGCGAAATCGTGACGGCGACAGGCGTATTCGCCACGCCGGACCAGCGCACCAGCCAGTCTGCCCGCCCGGACGAGCTGCTGGAGGCGTGGGTACTGCTGCGTCTGCCCCCGGGCACGCCTCCGGGACGTTACACCGTGGCTCTGCGCGTATTCAGCGAGGATGCCATGCCGATCGGTTACACCCTGCGCGGCGGCGACGTGCGCGGCCGGGACAGCGTGCTGGGTGATCTGGAACTTGTGCCTGGCGCTGTCTGGAGTGGCCATGCGGACGTGGGCGAGATTCCCACTGATGCTCCGCTGACGCTGATATCCGCCCAGACTGAGCAGGCGGCCTCATTCAGGCCGGGCGACCGCGTGACCGTGCTGCTGACCTGGTCAGGCGCGGCGGGGCAGGGCGCACTGCCGGAACTCGTGCTGCGGGCGCGGGACCGTGATTATTCTGTCATGATTTCCAGCGCGATTGCGCAGCACGATGACTTCACGCGTGAAGTACGCACATTCCTGGTGCCGGCTGATGCCCCGCCCGGCCGTTATGCCCTGCTTGGCTCGGTTGGCGCGACGCTGGCGGAGCTTGAGGTGATCGACGATCCCATCAATACAGTGCTGCCGCCGATGGACGCCGAAGTCAATGTCGTGTTTCCGGGCGTGGGCGAGCTGGTGGGATTTCGCCTTGAATCCCCGCTGAGTGTTTCTGAGAATCCACGAATCACGCTCGTATGGCGGGGAATCGGAGCTATTAGCGAACAGCCCCTTACGGTGTTTGTGCAGATGCTGGATGCGGCTGGCCGGGTGCTGGCGCAGAGCGACGCCCAGCCAGCCGCTGGCGCACGCCCTACAACCGGCTGGCGAGATGGAGAAATTATCCTGGATGCCCATGAACTGCGCTATAACGCGCTTGCCGTGCCCGGCCGTGTATGGCTGATCGCCGGCCTGTATGACCCCGTATCTTTCGAGCGGGCCAGCACCGCCAATGGGGGCGATTCTGCTATGTTGATGGAATCAGTGCCCTTAATGAATTAATATTACATTATTGTTTTACTGTTTCAAAACCAAACTTGTGAAGGAAATATAGTTTGAATTTCGTAATGTAATATTCTATTTCTATAACGCGCTGTAATTAATCTTTATTCTATTTCCATTCACTGCCCCCCTAAAATGAAAGCAATCGCTGGTGTTTGAATCAGACTCACCACTGCATTGGGCCTGTGCGTAATCAGGAAGGTCCGAGCAGGAGTGTATGAAAAAGGGGAAGCGTGCAATGACAATGACGGATTTAGTGCAGGGCCTGAATACATACCCAGCCAAAGACAATTCTCGCGACAACGTTAATGAACGTCGTGCAGCGCAGCTTGAGATCATTGTGGAGATCAGCCAGGCGGTCGCGACTGAGCGTGATCCTGCGGCGCTGCTCAAGCGTGTGACCAACGAAGTGCGCGAACGCTTCAACCTGTATCACGCGCAGATTTATGTATTTGATGCAGGCGCTGCAGCACTGCGCGTGGAAGCGGGCGCGGGCGAGGTTGGCGACCGGATGAAGGCCACTGGCCACAGCATCCCCATCAGCCGTGAGCATAGCGTGGTGGTGCAGGCCGCTATCACGGGGGCGCCGGTGGTCACCAATGACGTCGCCGCCGCCGAGAACTTCCTGCCCAACCCGCTGCTGCCCGAAACGCGCGCGGAAATGTCAATTCCGATCATTGCCGCCGGCCAGCTGCTGGGCGTGCTGGACGTGCAGGCCAGGGAAGTGAACCGCTTTGACGCGCTGGACATCAGCATCAAGCAGGCGCTGGCCAACCAGATCGCTGTCGCGCTGGACAATGCTATCGCCTATTCCGAGGTGAATGCGGCGCGTCAGTCAGCCCAGACGCTGGCCGCGCTGACGCAGGCAATTGGTCTGGCCCGCGACGAAGCAGAAGTGATCCAGGGTCTGGCCGGTGTGCTGCCCCAGCAGAACGTAAACATCAGCCTGTCTGTCTTTGAAAACTACAATTTCGAAAGGGCAACTTTCGTCAGGACACTGGCATCGACACAGCCGCTTGACCCCTCGCTGGCTGACCTGCCGATAGGCATGCTTCCCGTATTGAACGCGCTGAGCCCTGACAGCATTGGTGTGATTCCCGATATCGCCACCGACCCGCTGCTGGACGAACAGTCGCGCGGCTACATGCTGGCGCAGTCGCTGAACAGCGCCATTTATGCGCCGCTGGTAGTCGATGGACGCTGGTTCGGCCTGATGACGCTGATTTCGCCGCATCGGCATGCGTTCAGCCAGGCGGATGCAGGTGTCTTCAGTCAGGTGGGCCAGCTGGTTGCCGACAAAGTGGAGCGTTTGCACCTGGACCGGATGCTTGAAGATCAGCGCCGCAAGCTGCAGACGGTAGCGGAAATCAGCACCACTGTGGCAGGCATCCTCGATCTGGATGAAATGCTGGAATTGTTCGTGGAAGAAACCAAAACAGGCTTTGATCTGTATCATGCCCAGGTGTATCTGCTGGACGACGCGGAAAAGAAGCTGGTGCTGGCCGCAGGTTCAGGCACGGCCGGCGCTTTCATGAAGTCGCACGGGCATGCGCTGGACCTGACAAGCACCCAATCGGTCATTGTGCAGGCTGCCCTGTCGAAAGACGGCGTTATCATTTCCGACCTGACCAGCGACCCCAGCTATTTACCCAATCCGATGCTGCCCTATGCCCGCTCTGAACATGCGCTGCCGATTCTGCTGGGTGACCGCCTGATTGGCGTGCTGGATGTGCAGTCAGATGAACGCGGTCGGTTTGGCGAGTCGGACATTCTGGTGAAGAAGACGCTGGCCCGCCAGCTGGCGACAGCCATTCAAAACGCGAATGAATACGCTCATTCGCAGCGACAGGCTGAATTTGAGCGCGCGCTGTCTTCCATCTCGGCGCTGATCCGTTCGACTGCCAGCAGTGATCAACTGCTGGATGGCGCCCTGAAGCTGATCCTGAACGTGTTTGGCGCGGACAGCGGCGTCGTCTCGCGTTACAACTATGAGACGGATCACTGGAACGGACTGGTGGGCACCGGCGGTGGCATCACCAACGAGATGGCCCGCAACTTCATCGACCCTGCGACTACTTATCCGCACGGTCTGGAGTCACTGCGCGAGAAGCGCGTGGTCGCCGTGACCAGTGCCAAAGACTATCCGGATTTCCCGTTCTACTACATCGACACACTTGGCATCAAGTCGGTCATGGTGCTGCCGCTGGAAGTCGATGGTCGCGTATATGGCGTGCTGTTCCTCAATTTTGTGTCGCAGCAGCATGTCTTCCAGCAAAATGAAATTGACATGGCCGAGAACATGGCGGTGCAGGTCAGTATCGGTCTGCAGCAGCGCGCCAAAGACCAGGAAGTGCGCACGTACTCGGAAGTGGTGGCCAGTATGCCCATCGGCGTCTATGTATGCCGCATGGAAGACGCCAATGATCCGTTCTCTTTCCGCATTGTGGCGGCCAATCCCGCGGCGGAACGCTTCATGGGCCGCCCCAATGAGGATGTCGTCAACCGGCTGCTGGTGGAAGCATTCCCGCCGCTGAAAGATACGCCGCTGCCGGGGATTCACGCGCAGGTGGCGCACTCTGGCGTGGGCGTCACGATCGGCGAGGTGCCTTATGAAGATGCGCAGTCTGGCGCCGGGACCTATCTGGTCAGCTCAATCCCGCTGCCCAACCTGAGCGTCGCCATTTCGTTCGAGAACATTACCGAGCGCAAGCAGGCGCAGTCCGCGCTGGAAAAGCAGGCGCGTGAGCTGCAAACGGTGGCCGACGTGTCGCGAGCCGTCACGCAGGTGCTGGACCCTGATGAACTGCTGGAATCGGTCGTGAATCTGACCAAAGAACGCTTCAACCTGTACCACGCGCACATCTATTTCCTGAATGAAGACGGCACCGACCTGGTGCTGGCTGCTGGTGCCGGTCTGCCTGGCCAGAAGATGAAAGAAGCGGGCCATCACATTCCTTACTCGCGTGAGCATTCGCTGGTGGCGCGCGCTGCCCGTACCCGCGAAGTGGTTATCGCCAACGACGTATCGACGGCGCCCGACTTCCTGCCCAACCCCCTGCTGCCTGAAACACGCGCAGAAATGGCCGTGCCGATGACCATCGGTGACCGCCTGATCGGCGTGCTGGACGTGCAGAGCGAGACAGTGGGCCGTTTCAACGAGAATGACGCGCGTATCAAGTCGACGCTGGGCGCGCAGATCGCTGTGGCGATTGAAAACTCACGTTCGGTCACACATGCGCTGGAGACAGAACGCGCGTCCGCGGCTGTGCTGGAAAAGCAGGCGCGTGAGCTGCAAACGGTGGCCGACGTGTCGCATGCAGTGACGCAGGTGCTCGATCCGGATGAACTGTTGAAGTCGGTCGTGGAACTGACGAAAGAGCGCTTCAATCTCTACCACGCGCATATCTATTTCCTGAATGACGAAGGCACCGACCTGGTGCTGGCTGCTGGCGCTGGCGTGGCAGGGAAAAGCATGCGCGAAGCGGGCCATCGCATTCCCTACTCGCGTGAGCATTCGCTGGTTGCCCTTGCTGCCCGCACCCGTGAAGTGGTTATCGCCAACGACGTATCGACTGCGCCTGACTTCCTGCCCAACCCGCTGCTGCCGGAAACGCGTGCTGAAATGGCTGTGCCCATCACCATCGGTGACCGCCTGATCGGCGTGCTGGACGTGCAGAGCGAGACGATTGGCCGCTTCAACGAAAACGACGCACGTATCAAATCGACGCTGGCCGCGCAGATCGGTGTGGCCATCGAGAATGCGCGTTCGGTCACATTCGCACTGGAGACAGAACGTGCGACGGCGGACCGCCTCCGTGAAGTCGACCGCCTGAAGTCGCAGTTCCTGGCCAGCATGAGCCATGAGCTGCGCACGCCGCTCAACTCGATCATTGGCTACTCTGAAGTCATCCTGGATGGCGATGACGGCGAGCTGACCCCGGATGCGGCTGAGGACGTGGAAATCATTCACCAGAGCGGCAAGCATCTGCTGGCGATCATCAATGACATCCTCGACCTGGCCAAAATCGAAGCCGGCCAGATGCGTATGGATGCCACTGAAGTCGACCTGAAGTCGATTGCCCTCGATACAGTGAATACCGCGTCGATCCTCATCAAGGAACGTGATCTGGAACTGAAGCTGATTGAGCAGGACAAGCTGCCCCCGCTGTTGGGCGACCCGATCCGTATTCGCCAGATTCTGACCAATCTGGTGGGCAATGCGGTCAAGTTCACCGAAAAAGGCAGCGTGACGGTGACCGTCGGTCGTATCGACGTTGCGACCGCGTTTGTCTCGGTGCGTGACACCGGCATCGGCATCGACAATGCCCATCTGGAGCTGATTTTTGACCAGTTCCGCCAGGTGGACGATACCTCGACGCGCCGCGCGGGCGGCACCGGTCTGGGCCTGGCGATCACGCGCCGTCTTGCAGAAATGCTGGGCGGAAGTATCACGGTGCAAAGTGAGGTCGGCAAAGGCTCTGAGTTTTTCGTCACGCTGCCGATCCGCCCCGCACACCTGGCGCAGAACTAAATGACGTCACTGCGTGAAATCACGTGCGTGGAATGCGGTGCCGTGCAGCCGAATGAGGTCATGGGCGCGGGCTGCAAATCATGCGGCTCCGCCTGGCTGGACGCCAGCTATGCATACGCGGACGTGGCGACCGTCTGGGGACGGGGGCTGCAACATCGCCCCCAGTCCCTGTGGCGATACCACGAGATGCTGCCCGTCAGCGGTCCCGACCCTGAGATTTCGCTGGGGGAGGGCTTCACCCCGCTGCTGCGCGCGTATCAGCTTGAACGGCTGTATGCCGCACAGGGCGAGATTTATGTGAAGGATGAGCGCCAGGGGCCGACCAGCTCGTTCAAGGACCGGCAGGCGGCTGTGGCGGTCACTGCCATGCGCAAGGCCGGCATCCGCGAGTGCGTGCTGGCCTCCACCGGCAACGCGGCCGCCGCCTATGCCGCCTACTGCGCCCGCGCGGGCATCCGGCTGTGGCTGTTCATGGCCAGCCAGGTGCCCGCCGAGAAAATGCGTGAGGCGGCGCTGTACGGCGCGGAAGTCGTGCGTGTCAGCGGCACCTATGACGACACCAAGCGCGTCGCTGCGGAATTTGCAGCGCGCAAGGGCATTCACTTTGACCGCGGCGCAAAGTCGATTGCCGGCAAGGAAAGCATGAAGACGCTGGCATTCGAGATCGCTGAGCAGCTTGGATTGCAGCGGTCGGAGGATGCAGGCGCTGCGGCCTGGCAGTGCCCGGACTGGTATGTGCAGGCCGTCAGCGGGGGCATTGGCCCGCTGGGCGTATGGAAAGGCTTCACCGAGCTGCATCAGATGGGCCTGATCGACCGGCTGCCCAGGCTGGCCATCGTGCAGGTGGCTGGATGCGCGCCGATGAGCCAGGCATTTCAGGCGAACAAGGCCAGCGCCGACCCGGTGGTGCCCACCACGCTGATTCATGTGCTGGCGACCGGCGACCCGGGCCCTGCCTACGGGCTGCTGCGTAACGCCGTGCTCAAGACCGGCGGCACCATGTTTTCGGTGACGGACGGCGAGGCATTTGAGGCGATGCGCCGCACGGCCAGCCGGATGGGCCTGAGCGTGGAGCCTGCCACGGCGGTCGCGTTTGCGGGGCTGGAGCGCATGTTTACCGAGGGCATGGTCGCGCCCGGCGAGACGGTCGTGGTGAATTGTTCCGGCCATACCTTCCCGGCCGAGAGCCACGTGCTGGGCGACCAGTACACGCTGAGCGTGGAGCTGGGGCATGCGGCAGTCCAGACCGGCGGCGATGGCCTGAGCTCCGCCTTTAACAACCTGGATGAACAGATCACCAGTATTCTGGTGGTGGACGACAATCCGAATGACCGGCGGCTGATTCGCCGGCTGCTGCGCGCCTACAAGCAGTACCGTGTGATTGAGGCGCAAAGCGGGGCAGATGCGCTGGCCAAAGCGCGTGATCAGCGCCCGGACCTCATCATCACCGACCTGACGATGCCTGTTATGGATGGTTTCACGCTGCTGGAACGCGTGAAGGGCGACCCTGAGCTGGCGCACATCCCGGTGGTGGTGGTGTCGGCCAAGTCGCTGACCGATGCGGATCGTGCGCTGCTGTCGCGCTATTCCGATTCGGTGTGGACGAAGGGCAGTTTCGAGACGAGCCAGCTGGCCGCGCATATCGCCAGCACGCTGGGCGATTCCGGGCAGGCCGATGCGCGCCCGGCGTCGACGGATGAGCCGGCGTGGGTGCTGGTGATCGATGACGAGCCGCGCGATCGCAGGCTGTTGCGACGCATGATCGAGAGCTCCGGCGACTATCATGTTGTGGAGGCGAACGACTCCCGTTCTGGCCTGAAGCTGGCCTACGAGCACCGGCCTGACCTGATGATCGTGGATGTGAATCTGCCCGATATCAACGGGCGCGACCTGATTGAAACCATACGCGCGGATCATCTGCTGCGCGATGTGCCGCTGATGGTGTACACAGCGCAGGAACTAACGCCAGAGCAGGTGAATTTCCTTTCACAGCATACTCAGGCGATACTTCAGAAGACGAGGGATGACAAACAGGTGTTTGTCACGGAATTACGGCGAGTGCTTTCATAGCAGCTTACGCTGATGACAGGGGGAATTATGATGACGGGAATTATGGCAGCGAAGATTCTGTATGTAGAGGATAATCCACAGAACATGCGCCTTGTGCGCAAGATTCTGGGCAATGCCGGATATGACATGGTCGAAGCGGTGGACGGCACGTCTGGCCTGGAAATGGCGGCCAAAGAAATGCCCGACCTGATTCTGATGGATATCAACCTGCCGGATATGGACGGCCTGGCTGTGACCAACCGGCTGAAGGAAAATCCGCAGCTGGCCCATGTGCCGGTTATCGCGCTGACGGCCAACGCCATGCACGGCGACCGCGAGCGCTTTATTGCGTCGGGCTGCGACGGCTATCTGCCGAAGCCGATTACCAAGGCGGAGCTGCTGCAAACCGTGGCGCATTTTCTGAAGCAGACCAAACGCGAAAGCCAGTAGTACCTATGGGCGTGATTGTGCTTGTGGAAGACCAGTACGAGAATGCACGGCTGGCGCGCAGGCTGCTGGAGGCCGCGGGCCATGTCGTGCATGTGGCTGTCGATGGGGAAGCCGGCCTGACCGCCATTTTCGATGTGCAGCCGGACCTGGTGCTGATGGACCTGGGCCTGCCTGATATCGACGGCCAGACGGTGATCGGCATCCTGCGTCAGGAAGCTTCGATGAAGCATGTGCCGCTGGTGGCTTTCACCGCTTATCCGGAGCAGATCGCCCATGACCTGGGCGCGGCCTATGGATGCAGCGGTGTGATTTCCAAGCCGATTGACACGCGCCGATTTGTGGCTCAGGTCAATGCCTTCCTGGAAACCAGTCATGCGGAATGACAGCCTGGGCAGCGCGCCCGTGCCGACGTTCAGGGCGCGCAGTGCCGCAGAATATTCCTGGGATACGCTGGCTGACATTTACAATCACACGCGCCTGGACTACATCGTGCCGATGCCGATGAATGGCCGCCGTATGGCTGACTACGTACAGGCCTATCAGGTGGACCTGGCTGCCTCACTGGTCGTGCATGACGACGACGAGAATCCGCTGGGCATCGGCATGCTGGGTCTGCGCGACAGTCGCTGCTGGATCACGCGCCTCGGCGTCTCGCCGGAGGGCCGCGGGCGCGGGCTGGGCACCTTTCTGATGCACGCGCTGCTGGATCAGGGGCGCATGCGCGGCGCGGCGCTTGCCCAGCTTGAAGTCATTCAGGGCAATCTGCCTGCGCTGCAATTGTTTCAGAAGCTGGATTTCAAGCCCAGTCGCGAACTGCTGGTGCTGCGTCGGCCGCCCGGCCCGCCGGAGACCCCGGATGCTGCCTGCGTGTCGCTGGAGCAGGATGCCATCGAACGCTGCCTGATCGAGCGTGATGCCGTTGCGCCCTCGTGGCTGGATGAATCGTGCTCGCTGCTGCGCCTGGGGAGCCTGATGGGGTTTGCCCTGCACGATGCGCCAAACAACTGGCTGGTCTGCCACACTGGCGCGTTTCAGCTTACGCACGTGTGTATTGGCGCGGATTCCCCCGAACATGCCATTCGCCTGCTCAGCCATCTGCACACGCAGTTTCCCCGTTTCGACACCAAGCTTGAAAATCTGCCCACCTATAGCCCGCTGCTGCCTGCCTTCTGGACGCTGGGCTACTACAACGAGTTTTCGCGGCTGGAGATGCTGCTGCCGCTGCCGATACCCTAGCCGTTTGTTCAGGCATTAACGAGAATCTTAGACGGGCGTGGCTACACTGGGTCGTATGATGAATGACTCTGGTGAGATAGCCCCATGCCCGTAATTTCCCGACGTTCCCCCGGCGCGCCTCTGCGCGTGCTGGTCATCGCGCAAAGCCCGCTGGCCCGTGCTGGCCTGGCAGGCCTGCTGTCTGACAGCCCGGATCTGGCGCTGGTGGGGCAGGTGTCGGATGAGGCGGTGCTGGACAGTCTCGATGTGTATCGCCCGCATGTGCTGGTGTGGGATACCGGCTATGACCCGCTCTCGCTGCTGGATATGCTGGCCGACGCGGCAGCCACGGGCGTGACCATTCTCGCGCTCGTTTCCGCCCGTGACATTTTGCAGGAAGCGGCCAGCGCGCTGCTGGAGGCGGGCGTGCGCGGTGTCGCGCTGCAGGATATCTCGGCGGACGGGCTGTTATCCGCGCTGCTGGCAGTAGATGCCGGGCTGGTCGTGCTGCATCCGGACGCCGCACCTGGCGTGGTCGCCCGTGCGGGGATCGACCGCGTCGCCCCTGCCCAGGCGACGCTGGATGCATTTACGCCACGCGAGCGCGAAGTGCTGACGCTGGTGGCCGAAGGCCTGGCCAACAAAATGATCGCACGCCAGCTGGGCATCACCGAGCACACCGTCAAATTTCACCTCAATGCGATCCTCACCAAGCTGGGCGCGCAAAGCCGCACCGAGGCGGTCGTCAAGGCGACCCGCATGGGCCTGCTCGCCCTATGAGGGGAAGCTGCACCTTTGGTTAGCTGGTCACCTATCCCGTTGGCGGATGTGTCGTAACCCCCGTCCGTGGTTCAATGAAGTCAACGGGTTATTCAAGCAAAGGAAACTCAATCATGGCAAGTGTATTCGAACAACTTTCAGCCGACCTGGCATCCGCAGTAGAGTCCGCCGGCCACAGCATCGTGCGTGTCGAAGCACGCCGCCGCCAGCCCGCCAGCGGTATCGTGTGGTCGGCAGACGGCCTGATCGTCACCGCGCATCATGTGGTAGAGCGCGAAGAAGTGAAGATTGGCCTGCCCGACGGCACGACGGTGAAGGCCGTGCTGGTGGGCCGCGACCCGTCCACCGATGTGGCTGTGCTGCGCGCCGAGGCCAGCGGCCTGACCGCCGCGACCTGGGCCAGCGAAGCCGATGCCCGTGTGGGCCAGCTCGTGCTGGCGGTGGGCCGTCCGGACGCCAACGTGCAGGCGACGCTGGGCGTCATCAACACGGTCGATGGCGAGTGGCGCACGATGGGCGGCGGCTCGGTCGCGAAGTTCATTCAGACCGACGTCACCATGTATCCCGGTTTCTCCGGCGGGCCGCTGGTCGCGGCTTCGGGCAGCTTCGTTGGTATGAACAGCTCGGCGCTGGCCCGTGGCATGAGCATCGCGCTGCCGCCGTCCACGCTGGTGCGGGTGGCCGATGCGCTGGTGGCGCATGGCCGTGTGCGCCGTGGCTTCCTCGGCGTGAGCGCGCAGCCTGCGCGTCTGCCTGCTGCGCTGGCGCAGACGGTGGGCCAGGAAATCGGCCTGCTGCTGATTTCGGTGGAGGCAGGCAGCCCGGCAGAGCAGGCCGGCATGGTGCTGGGTGATGTGATCGTCAGCCTGGACGGCGTGACCGTGCGCCACATGGACGACCTGATGGGCGTGCTGGTGGGCGACCGCGTGGGCAAGGCTGTTGAGGCGAAGATCGTGCGCGGTGGGCAGGCCCATACGCTGACCATCACGATTGGCGAACGCAGCTAGTCATAACACAAGCGCATCACGAATTTGTGCAGGGGTACTCGGATGAGTGCCCCTTTTTTGTGCACTCGGCTAATTGCGGTGCTGGGCGTGTTCGACTTACAATCTGGCCCGCGATAGTGCTGAAGGAACGCGACGTATGAAAGAGACGCAAAGTACCGCTGAAGTCGGGGCTGTCATTCCGCAGAGCGAGCACCTGCGCGCCAGTATCCGCCATCTGGGCGGCCTGCTGGGGAAGGTGATCAAGGAACAGCATGGCGTGGAGGCGTATGACCTGGTGGAGGATGTGCGGGCGCGGGCCAAGGCACGCCGCCTGCAGGACCCCAATGGATCGGGCACGCTGCTGGAGTCAGTCGAGAATCTGGATATCGAGCATCTGCGCATCCTGACCAAATCCTTCAGTAATTATTTCCAGCTCATCAATATTGCCGAGGATCAGCAGCGCATCCGCGTGCTGCGTTCGCGTGAGGCGCAGGGCAGGCTGGATGAGAGCATCGAGACGGCCGTGCGGGCGCTGCATGACCGCGGCATGTCTGCCGAAGACCTGCGGGCTCTGCTGACGCGCACGCGCATCTGCCTGGTGATGACCGCCCACCCCAGCGAGGCCAAGCGTAAAGAAGTGCTGGTCAAGCTGCAGCATATCGCCCGGCTGGTGCGCAGTGCCGACCAGATCGATCTGCTGCCGCGCGAGGAGCGCATGATCGATGCTGCGATTACCGAGGAAATCGAGGAATTGTGGCAGACGCGCCCGACACGCTCCAGCCGCCCCAGCGTGGCCGACGAGGTCGATTTTGGCGTGCATTTCCTGACGACCGAAATCATGGACCGCACTATTGACATTTATGAAGACCTGATCGATGTGCTGCAGCATGTGTATCCTGACAGCGACTGGTCTGACCTGCCGGCTATTCTTCAGTATGCCTCATGGATTGGCGGCGACCGCGACGGCAACCCGAATGTCACTGCCGATGTGACGATGGAGACGCTGCGCACCATGCGCGAGGCTGCCCGGCGCATTTATCTGGAAGAAATCACCCTGCTGCGCAACCACCTGACGCAGTCGGTCGATGAAATCGGCGTCAGCGAAGAACTGGTGAAGCGCGCTGTCATCACGCACAGCGATGAGTCGGGCAGTGATGAGCTATACGGGCTGTTTCTCGATCAGGTGCATGCCCGTCTGTCGCAGGATGCCTACCTGAATGGGGCCGAGCTGCTGGAAGACGTGCTGATCGTGCAGCGCAGCCTGCTGCAAAACCGGGGCGAATTCGTCGCCAACGGGTCGATGCGGCGGCTGGTGATGAAGATTCGGCTGTTCGGCCTGCACCTGGCACCGCTGGACGTGCGCGAGGATGCGCGCCTGCATCGCGCCGCGGTGAAAGAATTGTTTGCAGCATACAACATTTGTGATGACTTTTCGGCCCTGCCTGAAGCCGAAAAACAGGCCTTGATCACGCGCGAGATACAGGCATCGCGGCCGCTGTTTCCGATGGAGCCGCAGTTTTCCGACGTGACCAACCGCATCATCGCCACCTGGCGCATGATCGCGCGGGCGCATCGCAAATACGGCCGCCAGGTGATCGACACCGTGATCGCCAGCATGAGCACCGCGCCCAGCGACGTGCTCATCATGCTCATGTTTGCGCGTGAAGTGGGCGTCGCCAACGATGTGGATATCGTGCCGCTGTTTGAGACGATCGACGACCTGAAAAGCGCGCCGGACATCGTGCGGACGATTTTCGCCAATGAGGAATATGCCGCTGCGCTGAAGGCCCGTGGCAACCGCCAGCAGATTATGCTGGGCTATTCCGACAGCAACAAAGACGGTGGCTATATCGCATCGAACTGGAACCTGTTTCTGGCGCAGCAGGCGCTGAGTGAGTTGTGCCTGGCGTCAGCGATTAGCCTGGAGCTGTTTCACGGGCGCGGCGGCAGCATCGGGCGTGGCGGCGGCCCAGCCAACCGGTCGATCCTCAGCCAGCCGCCGCAGTCGCTGCACGGCCGCCTGAAGATTACCGAGCAGGGCGAAGTTATCGCCTATCGCTACAGCAATGCCGACATTGCGCGCCGCCATCTGAACCAGGTCATCAGCGCGGTGCTGCTGGCGATCGACGGGCAGGCCGCGGTCAATCCCGCGCCGGACTGGATCGAGGCGATGCAGGCGTTGTCGCTGGCAGGCCAGCAGGCCTATCGCGATATGGTCTACGAGACGCCCGGCTTTGAGTCGTACTGGCAGCAGGCCACGCCCATCAACGAGCTGGCGCGTATGCCGATCAGCAGCCGCCCGGCCAAGCGCGCCAAAGGCGGCTTTGAAGCCGTGCGCGCGATTCCGTGGATTTTCTCGTGGATGCAGAGCCGCGCCATCATCCCCAGCTGGTTTGGCATCGGCTCGGCGATTGAGGCTTTTATCGCCAGCCGCCCCGATGGGCTGGTGCTGCTGCAAAAGATGTACCGCGAATGGCGTTTCTTCCAGACGCTGATCGAGAATGCCGAGCTGGACCTGGCCAAAGCCGACATGGGCATCGCCGGGCTGTATGCCACGCTGGTGAGCGATGATGCCCTGCGCGACACAATTTTCATGCAGGTGCAGGCCGAACATGCGCGCTCGTGCGAGGCCATCTGCAAGGTGACCGGCCAGCAGCGCCTGCTGGAGCGTTCCCCGGTCATGCAGGTCAGCATCGAGCGGCGCAATCCGTATATCGACCCGCTGAACTTTATTCAGGTGGTGCTGCTGCGACGGCTGCGCCCGCTGCATCCGGGCACCAAAGAATACGAGCAGCTGGTGAATGTCATCCTGTCCACGATCAATGGCATCGCCGCGGGCATGAAGACGACCGGCTGATGGTCCCGGGCCGAATCCGCCTTTGGGCGGAAGACGTTTGCCCTGCGACATGCGCCATAATAGGGCAGTGTCACGTACACTGAAAGCATTGCAGGTAAACATAAAGGACGTGCTATGAGGAAGATTTTCCTGGCGGCGGCAGTGAGTGCGCTGGTCGCTGTTTCGGCGTCGGCACAGGACAGCGCGCTGCCCACGCTGAACGATTCGCTGTATCCGGAGCTGGGCAATGCGGGCTATGACGCGCTGCATTACACCATCAATGCCGATACCCCCGTGATTCAGAATCTGCTGCAGGCGGTGACCACCATTGAAGCCGAGGCCACGCAGGACCTGGCCCAGTTCTCGTTTGACTTCACCGGCCTGACGGTGGATACCGTGCTGGTGAACGGCCAGCCTGCGGCGTTTGAGCAGCAGGAGCGCAAGCTGATCGTGACACCGACGCAGGTCATCGCGTCGGGTGAGGTTTTCACGACCGAGGTCAGCTATGCCGGCAGCCCGCGCGGCATCCTCGATCCCTCGCTGGGCGCGACGCTGGGCTGGAACTTCGAGGACGGCATGATCTATGTCGTCAGCGAGCCTGACGGGTCGCAGACGTGGTATCCGGTCAACGATCACCCTTCCGACAAGGCCACATATACCATCATCGCCACCATCCCCGCCGACTATGTCGCGGCGGCCAACGGCGTGCTGGAGTCGCGCACCGAAAATGCCAACGGCACGGTGACCTACCAGTTTGAGATGCGCCAGCCGATGGCCAGCTACCTGACCACGCTCAATATCGACCGCTTCATCGAAACGCAGTCGGTCGCGCCTGTCACCGGCGTGCCCATCCGCAACTTCATCCCGGAGTCACTGTCGTCGTTCGCCAATGTGTTTGACCGCCAGGGCGAGATGATCGACTACTTCAGCGAACTGTTTGGCCCGTACCCGTTTGAGGTGTACGGGGGCGTCATCCTGGATACGACGACCGGCTTCGCGCTGGAGACGCAGACGCTGTCTGTGTTTGGCGCAGACATGATGCTGGGCGGCATTGAGGGGGCGGAAGCCGTGGTGGCGCACGAGCTGGGCCATCAGTGGTTCGGCAACAGCGTTACGCTGGGCGACTGGACCGATATCTGGCTGAACGAGGGCTTTGCCACCTACAGCGAGTGGCTGTGGATGGAGTATACGCAGGGGGCCGATGTGCTGGCCCAGCGCATCAGCGAGACGTATGACTTCATGAGTGGCGATGTGTTCCGCAGCTATGGCATGACGGATCAGGAAATCAGCAGGCAGCTGCTGGAATTTGGCATCATGGGCGAGCCAGACCCGGACAACCTGTTCAATGTCACGGTCTATTTCCGCGGCGCGCTGACGCTGCACGCGCTGCGCCTGCTGCTGGGCGATGACGACTTCTTCGCGATCCTGCGGTCATACGCCGAGACCTACCGCTATGGCGTCGTGCGCACCACGGACTTTATCGCGCTGGCAGAGGACATCAGCGGCCGCGACCTGGACACGTTCTTCCAGGACTGGGTGTATTCGGTCGATATCCCGCCGATTGAGGCGATGGAGCTGGCCCCGGCCGCCTGAGTGACGCATCAATTCACCTCGTGAAAAACAGACGCGCCCTGCGTATAATCGGGCCTGAAACGAAGCCCAGTCGCAGAAGGCGCGTCTACTCATGAAATACATCGATTTACGCAGCGATACCGTGTCACATCCCACCCCTGAAATGCGCGAGGCGATGGCCTACGCAGAAGTGGGTGACGATGTGTATGGCGATGACCCCACCGTCAATGCCCTGGAGGCCACCGCCGCCGAGATGTTTGGCAAGGAAGCCGCGCTGTTTGTGGCCAGCGGCACCATGGGCAACCTGTGCAGCGTGCTGGCGCACTGCGGCCGTGGCGACGAGATGATCCTGGGCAAGCAGGCGCACATCTTCCGTTATGAGGCGGGTGGCGCGGCGGCCTATGGTGGCATTCAGCCGAACACGCTGGAAGTCGAGCGCGATGGCACGATGAGTCTGGATGCCATTCGTGGCGCGATTCGCCAGGACAACATTCACTTTCCGGTCACGAAGCTGGTCTGCCTGGAAAATACACACGGCGGCGCGGGTGGTGCGCCGGTGCCCGCCAGCTATATCGCCCAGGTGGCAGATATCGCCCGTGCCAATGGCCTGAAGCTGCACATCGATGGCGCGCGCATTTTCAACGCGGCGACTGCGCTGAATACCACCGTAGACGTGCTGTGCGCCGAGGCGGATTCGGTCAGCGTGTGCCTGTCGAAAGGGCTGTGCGCGCCAGTCGGGTCTGTCGTGGTGGGCGACCGCGAGTTTATCCGGCGGGCGCACCGCATCCGCAAGAGCGTCGGCGGCGGCATGCGCCAGGCGGGTATTCTGGCGGCTGCCGGGCTGATCGCGCTGAAGGAGATGAGCAAACGCCTGGGTGAAGACCATGCCAATGCCCGCGCATTGGCCGAGGCGCTGGCCGCCATCCCGTATGTGCACGTCGATATGGAAGCCGTGAAGACGAATATGCTGTTCTTCTGGCTGTCGGCTGATGCCCCGGTGGACGCGCTGACGCTGAGCGATGTCCTGAAAGACCGCTATAACATCCTGCTGCGCCCGTATGTCGCGGCTGACCGGTCGTTCCGCGTGGTGACGCACTACTGGTTCCGACCGGAACACGTTGCGCTGGTGGCGAATGCCGTGCGCGAGACGCTGTCTGTGGGTTCCCCGGAAATGGCGGGCGATTGAGCACGCAGCCCCCGTTTTTCGAGGATGACGAGGATGCGCTGCAAAAATACACCGGGCGCGATGCCTCGATGTATGGCAAGCGCGATGACGACCTGCCCGTTGTGCGGCGTATCCGCCGTCCGGTAGAGCATGAGCCGGATGAAGACGAGGACGATGAGGTCGAGGAATCAGAGCCTGCTGCACGGCGCGTCACGCGCAGCTCCACGCCCAGTGACCCGACTTTCGGACTGCTGATTTCGTTTGCACTCAATATCGGCCTGGCCGCGCTGGGCCCGTCGTATGGTGACCTGCGCTTCATTGTCGCGTGGGGATCGCTGGCGTTCTTTGCGGTGCTGGCGTGGCTGCTGGGCACGACCAATCGCATTGGCCGCGAACGCCCGGAGAATCTGGCGTGGGGCGTGGTCTTTGGCGTGATGATCGGGGCGCCGCTGCTGGTGGTGGGCGGCAGCACGCTGCAAACGACCGTCGGGCTGATTTTCCGCACCGCGTCCGAGACGCAGGGCCTGTTTGAGATTTTGTCTCCCGGCGCGGTGCTGGCCTTCGTCGTGTTCGTGCAGCCGCTGGGCGAGACGCTGTTTCTGCGCGGCTTGTTTCAGGCAGAGCGACCCTTCTGGCTGGCGGGTCTGGTCGGCACCATCTGGTCGCTGCTGCTGTTCCTGCCGATGATCGAGGTCAATCGCTTCCCGCTGATCGCCATCCTGATTGGCTCGGCGCTGGCGCTGATGAATATGATGTACAGCTATGTCTGTCGGCGCAACAGCCTGGCCGCCGCGTGGCTGTGCCAGATCACGGTCAATGTGCTCGTCTTTGCCCTGCCGGCCTTCGGGCTGCGTTAGGGCGCGTACGTCTGGATGCGCTGGGCCGGGTCGCGCTGGCTCAGCCGCGTCATCGACCGGCGCGCACGCTCCAGCACATCGGTCACATCGATATTCAGCACGCGCTTGCGGCGCATCACCACTTTGCCATTGATGACCACGGTGTGTACGTCGTGCGTGTCGGCGTTGTAGACCAGGCTGGCGGCTGGGTTGTGCAGCGGCTGGTGATGCAGGCCAGACAGGTCGAGCAGGGCGATATCGGCCAGGAAGCCAGGCTCCAGCGCGCCTAGTTCATCGCCCATGCCCAGCGCATACGCGCCGCCGCGGGTCGCGGTATACAGGGCTTCCGCCACCGGCATGACCTCGGCGGTGTGGGCCCGGTCTTTCTGCAGCAGGGCCAGCAGGCGCATCGCCTCCAGGATATTCAGCGTGTTATTGCTCACCGCGCCATCCGACCCCAGCCCAACATGCACGCCGGCAGCATGCATCGCCGTCACCCGCGTCAGCTCCATACCCAGCTTGAGATAGGTCTTGGGGCAGTGGGCCACGCTGGCGCCATGCTTCGCCAGAATGGCGATGTCGTCGTCGGTCGCGCCACACGCATGCGCCACGATCGTCGGGCGGTCGAGCAGGCCGGTGTCTTCCAGAATCTGAATCGGGGTGCGGCCGGTTTTTTCCACGCTGGCTCGCGTCTGGTCGAGTGTTTCAGCCGCATGAATATGAATATTCAGGTCGGTTTCACGGGCCGCCGCCGCCACCATGCGCAGGAAGTCATCGGGGCAGGTATAGGGCGCGTGCGGGGCCAGCAGCGTCGTGATGCGTCCGTCGGCTGCGCCCTGCCACTGCTGGCAGAACTGCACGCTGTTGTCCAGCGCTTCCTCGCCGCCGGTGCCGAAAATGGCCCAGCCCAGCACCGCCCGCGCGCCGGACTTCTCGACCGCGGCCGCCGCCTCGTGCATATTGAAATAATGGTCTGCGACGGTGGTCACGCCCCCGCGAATCAGCTCCGCCAGCCCCAGCTCCATGCCCAGCCCGACATCACCCGGCTGGAGATTGTGCTCCAGCGGCCAGATATACTCGTTGAACCAGCGGTCCAGCGGCACATCTTCCGCCAGCCCGCGAAACAGCACCATCGGCACATGCGCGTGCGTGTTGATCAGGCCGGGCATGGCCAGCAGGCCGGATGCGTCGATGGTTTCCCTGAAATGTGAGGGATCGGCCAGGCCTGTGGGCTGAATGGCGGTGATGCGATTCCCGCGGATGAGGATATCCTGCCCTTCATCGACGATGGCCGTTGTGCGGTTGGGGATGCGCAGCACAAGGCAGTTCTGGATCAGCAGGTCTGTCATGGGGAACCTCCGATAAAGTGGCGAAACAGCGCGTTCTTCACGCTGTCCTACATGATTGCTACTCACATTGTATGCGCCGGGTTCAAATGACTCAACTATCAGCTTGCTGCTTCGGGTCGAATCAGGCGGAGCACCGTGGTTTGGGCAGTTCACGGACATTTATTCCCGCGCTACAGAATTCATACGGTTTACAGCAGGGGTTCAGGTTACAGTTGTGGATGTCGTGGGCCTAACCCTTTGTGACAGAGTCGTGGTTACGGCCTATAATGAAGGGAACGTAATGTCCCTGTTCGCTGTTCTGGGCGCGGGACTCCTATCCGCCAGTTTCAGGTATCCTCACCATGATGTCAACAGAAATTGCCCCGCGCATGATTGGCCGCCGTTACCAGATCGTCAATGAGCTGGGCTCTGGCAATATGGGCACCGTGTTCGAGGCGATCGACCGGCTGAGCGGCCAGTATGTCGCGGTCAAGCAGGTCAAGGTGGATGCCAACAAGCTGGAATACGGCTCGCGCACCAGCGGGGAGACCTCGCTGGAAATGACGCTGGCGCAGGAATTCAAGATTCTGGCGTCGCTGCGCCACCCGAATATCATCAGCGTGATCGACTATGGCTTCGATATTATGGGGCGCGTGCGCCAGCCGTATATCACGATGGAGCTGCTGCACAACGCCGAGTCATTTCTGGAACACGGCGAACGGCTGTCGCATGACGGTCGCGTCGACCTGCTGATTCAGATGTTGCAGGCGCTGGCCTATCTGCACCGCCGGGGCATTCTGCACCGCGATATCAAACCCAAGAATGTCATGGTGGTGGATGGCCAGGTGAAAGTCCTCGACTTTGGCCTGTCTGTCTCGGCTGAGCAGGCAAAAGAGGGCGAAGTCGCCGGGACGCCCAGCTATATGGCCCCGGAATTATGGACTGGCGGGGCGGCCACGCGGGAAAGCGACCTGTATGCCGTGGGTGTGATGGCCTACCGCCTGTTTGCCGGCCAGCCGCCGTTTGACATCGGCAACCTGAAGAAATTATTTGTCGAGGTGCGCACGCGCATCCCTGATTTGTCGCTGATGGTGACGAGCGATGCCATTCGCGCCATTGTCGGGCGGCTGCTGTCAAAAGTCCCGGCTGACCGCTACAACGATGCCAATGACCTGATGGCTGATCTGCTCAGCGCATCCGGTCGTCCGCCGTCCGCCGAGACCGCCGCCACCCGCGAAAGCTTTTTGCAGGCGGCTTCGTTTGTCGGGCGCGGCACCGAGCTGTCTGAGCTGACCGAGCTGATGCGCGAATCGATGATTGGCGAGGGCAGCAGCGTGCTGGTGGCTGGCGAAAGCGGCGTGGGCAAATCGCGCCTGCTGGACGAACTGCGCACTGTCGGGCTGGTGCAGGGTGCGCTGGTGCTGCGCGGTCAGGCTGTCAACGAGGTCAATGCGCCGTATACGCTGTGGCGCGGCATCGTGCGCTGGCTGGTGCTGCTGGCCGAAGTGAGCGACCAGGAAGCAGGCGTGCTGAAGGCGCTGGTGCCGGATATCTCCAAGCTGATTGGCCGCGACGTGAAAGACGCGCCTGAAGTTACGCCGCAGGTCGCGCAGACGCGTTTGCTGACGCTGCTGCTCGATCTGTTTCAGCGGCAGGGGGCGGCCAGCCAGCAGCCACTGCTGATTATCCTGGAAGATTTGCACTGGGCCGACTCGGAAAGCCTGCTGTTACTTTCCCGGTTATGCCGCATCGTCGCGAACCTGAAGATGCTGGTCGTGGCCACTTATCGCGATGACGAGACGCCTGAAATCGCTGAACAGATCCGCGCCGCGCACAGCATGCGCCTGGAACGCCTGACGCCGGAACAGACTGCTGAACTTACCCGTGCCATGCTGGGCGCGGCGGGCCAGAATGATGAACTGCTGTCGCTGCTTCAGCGTGAAACCGAGGGCAATACCTTCTTCCTGGTGGAGATGGTGCGCGCGCTGGCTGAAGAAGCCGGACAACTGGCCGCTGTGGGCACTGGCCGCCTGCCGCTGACCCTGCTTACGGGCGGTGTGGCGGGCATTGTGCGCCGCCGCCTGAAGCGCGTGCCTGTGTTTGCACAGGGGATGCTGAACATGGCGGCTGTCGGCGGGCGCTATCTGGACCTGCCTGTCATTCATCAGGCCACGGGTCAGTCGGCGGACATGATGAATATGTGCCTGTCTGCCTGCGCGGATGCCGCTGTGCTGGAAGTGCAGGACGGCTGGTGGCGCTTCACGCACAACAAGCTGCGCGATGTGGCTGTGGCAGATCTGCCACACGAGGAATTCAAGGCGCTCAACAGGACGATTGCCGAGTCCGTCGAGCGGGTGTATGAGATTTCCAGCAAGCAGAATGCCGAACTGCTGGCCTACTACTGGGGCTGCGCCGAGAATGCCGAAAAAGAAGAGCAGTATGCGGCCATCGCTGGTGAACAGGCTTTCCGCAGCGGCGCGTATCATGCGGCGGCGGCATATTTGCAGCGTGCGCTGGAGCTGCAGCCGTTTATCGAGTCGTCGCGCAGGAAGCAGGCGCAGATTAAGCAGCAGCTGGGCGATGCCAACCGCGCCCTGGGCAATCGCGATGCGGCGCGCGGACTGTATGACGAGAGCCTGGCAACCTGCCGCGAGATTGGCTATCGCTGGGGCGTAGCCGCCAACCTGAATCGACTGGCGGATTTACAGGTTGAGGCCGGTGATATGGAGGACGCAGCCCGACTGCTGGTCGAGGGGCTGCGCACGGCCATGGATGCACGCGCACAAACGGTCGCGCTGGCCTCGCTGGTGGGCATGGCCTCACTGATGGCGCGGGCAGGGCGTGCCGCCACCGCGGTGGAATTTGCCACGGTGGCGATGAACCACCTGTCCACCGACGGGCAGACGCACTATCTGGCCGAGCGCCTGGTGGCGTCGCTGTCCAGCCAGATGCCGATGGGCGAATTTGACCAGGCGGTCGAGCGCGGCCGGAAGATTGAACTCAAAGAGATTGTCAGCCGAATTCTGAACACCTAGCGATGCGGGGACGCGTGTGACCACCCTGACCGTCAATCACCTCATCAAGTCGATGCCCACCGATGAGCCGGGCGAGACCACGGTCAATGTGGTGGATGATGTCTCGTTTAAGCTGCAAACCGGCGATGTGCTGTCGCTGCTGGGGCCGTCTGGCTGTGGCAAGTCGACGCTGCTGCGGCTGCTTGCCGGGCTGATTCAGCCGGACAGCGGTGAAGTGCTGTATGACAATGTGCCGCTGAACACGATTCCAATGGCGGAGCGCGGCATCGGCATGGTGTTTCAGGACGGGGCGCTGGCCCCGCACTGGGAAGCGCGCAAGACCATCGGCTTCTTCCTGTGGCTGCGCCAGCGCGAGGCCGAAGTGCCGGAACGCGTTCGCCGCATCGCGCAGATTACCGGCATCGGCATGGACCATCTGCTGGACAAGCGGCCCAGTCAATTGTCTGGCGGGGAAAAACAGCGCATCGGGATCGCCCGTGCGCTGGCCCGCGACCCGCGCCTGTTCCTGTTTGACGAGCCGTTTTCCAATCTGGATGCCAAGCTGCGCTCAGTCGCGCGCATCGAGCTGCGCCGCCTGCTGAATGCATTTCCCGTCACGTCGGTCTATGTCACGCATGACCAGATCGAGGCCGTGGCGCTGGCCAACCGCATCGCTGTGATGCGCGCCGGCAAAATCGAGCAGATGGGCACCTACGAATCACTGCACAACAATCCGCTCAATATGTTCGTGGCCACGTTTGTGGGCACGCCGATCATGAACCTGTTTCCGGGCCGGTCGGGGGATCACACCTGGGAGGGGATGCCGTTTAGCGCCTACCCGTTCCGCGGTGATTTTCCGTTGGGCACGCAGGTCACGCTGGGGGTGCGGCCAGAACATATCCGCATCGTGCCCGCTGACGCGCCCAATGCTGCATTCTGTCAGGTGACGACGGTGACGCCATTTTTTGCCGAGCGCTTCCGCCTGCTGGAGGTGTCCGACCGCGTGCAGACCTGGCGCATCACCGTGCCCTATGACTCGGGGCTGGTGGTTGGCGACAGCCTGTACACAGCCCCGAATCCTGAGAATATGCTGTTTTTCGATACCCGCACAGGGGCACGCGTCGGTTAGCGTGCCCCACTGATAGTCACAGCCCTAGTCAAAAATGGTATAGCCGTCGATGGTGACGAAGAAGCTGGGCGCCAGCTGATCGATGCGCGACTCTGGCGCGTCCCACCAGATGATGTGGGCGATGCCATCGCGCACGGTGACGTAAATGCCGCTGATCGTCGTCGTGCCGTCGTTGGCCGGATTGGTGAAGATGATGTATTCCCAGGTGTTTTCTTCGCCGTAATACGTGCTTTGCGGGCGCATCTGCATCTGCGGCGCGTCTGAGAAGTACTCCACCAGCAGGTCGCCAATGACATCACTGGCGTTGTTCGCCGGGCGTTCGGTGATGGCGATATTCACGATCGTGCTGTCGCTGCCGTCCTCGGCATACATGCGCCATTCGTTGTCAAACAGGAACGGCGTGCCCCAGTCCTCCAGCACCGGGAACGAGGCATTGTCGGTGAAGTCGGTGTACCACTTGCCGGTGTCCAGCTTGGCGATATCGGCCGGGTCAAAGAAGACGGTCGAATCGCGCAGCAGCTCGTAGGTCGTGTCGAACTCGGCGCCGTTGATCGCTTCTGAAGCAAAGACCAGCCCCAGCCCGATCGATTCCTGATACACGGCGAATGCGCGCCCGCTGTACACGGTGCCGTTTTCGACCACCCACTCATAGGTGAATTCCACCGCATCACGTCCATCGATCACAATCGGCGTCGGATTCTGGATGGTCACGCCATACTGGGCCATCGTCTCGTTGGCCACAGTCAGCGGGTCGGTAGCCGACGGTTCCACCGGGTATACATAGATGAACTGGTCCTGAGTCGGGCTGTTGGCGCTTTCCCAGCCGTTTTGCGAGAAGTAGGTGAAGCCGGTCCAGTCAGACGGATAGACGAAGTTGTAGCCCCATTCGTCGTCGACGTAGCCGCGATAATTCTCGTTCACATCGTCATGGTTGACCTGCACGGTGGTGGCGCTGAAGCCGCTGTCACCGGTGAAGCCAGTCACGAGGAAGCCGAGGTTGTACAGGCCTGTGGGGGCGGGGCGGTTGCGCCACGAGATGCCGCCTTCGGGCCACACGTATTCGTTGCCATATTCCGCATAGCTTTCGCCGTCCGGGGTGACCAGATGGCGATAGGCCACGAACAGGCCGCCTGTTTCGGGCCGGATATTGGCGAAGCCCGCCGAGTCGCGCTGGCGCGAGATCATGGCGTTGAAGCTGCCGAACTGGTCGAAGATGATGTCTACGTCGATCGGCACGTCACTGTTGGGATACAGGTACACGCCAGAGAGCGAGGTGACTTCGCCGGCATCGACCACGCGCTCCGGATTGGAGATATTGCCGTCGGTCACAAACGGGATGCTGGCGCCCCACGTAAACTCGAAGTCGTCCACGCCAGGATGCCAGAAGTTGACATACTCGACAAAGCCTTCGTCGGTGATTGTCTCGGTCAGGATGCGGCGCTGTGTCAGGCGCAGCAGGCCGCCGTCCTCCAGCACGCGGTCCACGGTGAAGTCGCCATGCGAGACGTTGTTGCCCACGACTTCCATCGAAATCACCGGCGGGGCGTAGATGCTCGTCTGCACCGGGAAGACGTTGGTCACGCGTACTTCCGGCGCGCGGAAGCCGGCGTCAAAGCCCAGCTCGCCATCGTCAGCGTTGATGCTGCTGAAATATGTCTGCAGGAAATTGCCCCAGCCCGGCAGCGGGGTAAGCTGCGAGTAGCTGGGGTCATAGGCGAAGGTGCCCAGCGGGAAGAAGATATTGTAGAAGCTGGTTTCCTGCGACAGCAGGTCGCCGGCGGTGCTGTAGACGATCGCATCGTCCAGCGTATCGATGACCGCCTGCGCCCGCGCCCGCATATCATCATCGGCGGTGCCCTGCACGATGCGCGTCATCAGGTCGCCCACGTCAATCTGCTCATAGCTGCCCGCCCAGGTCGAATAGGTGTAGGCGTTGGCACGCGCGCGTCCCAGCAGGCCCATGTGCGATTCCGGCTTGTTGGTGACGAAATCGGTGAACTGCGCCAGGCTGTCGACTAAACTGCCAAACTGCGACAGGTCGATGACGGCCACGCCCATATAGGTCGCCATCTGCGCGAAGCCCAGGTTCATGTCCTGCATGTATTTGTCGGCCATGATCTGGCCCAGCTCGGGAATGGCGATATCCGGATTCGCATTCAGCGTCTCGGTCATCGTCGTCATGTCGAAGCCGGGATTGTTCATGATTTCCGGCGAGCTGAATGCATAGTCAAAATAGGGCGCCAGCGCCGCGAAGTTTTCCACGCTGGCCATCAGGCACGAGTCGTTGATGAGCAGGTCAAATTTGTCACGGCCTACCTCGGCCAGCGCGCGCTCAAACACAGCGGCCATTTCCAGCACGCCCAGGTTGTTGTGTGTCGGTGACGAGTCGTCCCACACCGTGCCACGCCAGGCGCCGCCGTGGTTGTTCAGGCTGATGGCATAGCGTTCAGCCGGATAGGTTCGCATGCCCCACACCAGGAAATTGAGCAGGGTGCTGTCTGCGCCCATGTCGATTTCGCCCATATAGGCCAGCGGGTCGCTGTCCAGCGTGGGCGGATAAACAACGGCCGCATCATTTGACTTGTCTGCGCCCGGCTCATACAGCCGCGCATCGGTCCAGTTGCCGTTGGATGTGTCGTAGTCTTCGGCGCGGTCCAGCAGCGCGACCACGCGCACTGATTCGGTGCTGCCGCCAGCGCGCTCGAATTCGTCCAGGTCGTACATGATGCCGCCTTCAAGATTGTTGTCGGCATCCAGATACGCGAGAATCGTCCAGTCCGCGATGACCGGGGAAGGCGTCAGCGTGGGATAGCCCGCTGCCTCGGTATTGATCACGGTGGAACTGTTGACGCCAATGTCCGCGACGGTATTGGCGACTGGCTGCGCGCCGCCCACGTCGATAATCAGCTCGAAATCACCCGTGGTGCTGCCGGTGTCCTGGCCATAGCGTGTGACGACGACGATGTAGTCGCCGGTGAACGGCGCACCGATAACCAGCAGCGAATTAAAGTTGCCCTGTTCGCGGTCATCGTTTTCGCCCACCCAGTCGCCTTCGGGCGTGAGCAGCAGCACCAACGTGTCCAGGTTGCCGCTGGTCGCGTTGGCCTCAATACTGATCGTCTGGCCTTCGGTGATGCCTGGCAGCTCAACGGTCGCAAAATATTCAGTGTTGGATATCGTGCCTGTGTACCTGCCAGCCCCCTGGGCGATGATGGTATGGGTGGCCACGAGCATAAAGACGAGCATCAGCAATAAGTGTGTTACGCGACGCATGGTTCCCCCTCAAAAACGCATTTCACGTTCACTCGACTATACAGCATATAGCCAATGTACGCTTAAGACTTTAGGCGGAGAAGTCTCGTGAAGACCTTTTTGAACCTTCATGAACCATTAAAACGCGAATATAAGACCATTTGACCCTTGACGATAGTCGAATGTCGGTATACCTTAAGTTTTGCCTTAATCACACATTTCAGTCAGCCGTGACTGCGGAGACAATCAGTTGTCCACAATCGACTTTCTAGACTTGCAAAAACAGATCGCGTCCAGCCGCGCACGCGGTTTATGGACGCTGATGATCGGATACCGTGCGATTTACGTCGGCTCGATGGTGGCGCTGGCGCTGAGCGGTATTGCCAAGACGTTATCGTTCCTGCTGCTGGCCACGTTTGTGGACGAGGCCCTGCTGACGGAAGACGTGGTGCGCGCCGTGGCGCTGATCGCGCTCAGCTTCATCGGCCTGGCGCTGGTGGAAGGTGCGTTTTCGTTCCTGAGCGGTCGGCTGGCGGCGCAGACCGCCGAAGGCGTGACGCAGCGCCTGCGCAACTTCATGTTCGACCACCTGCAGCGCCTCAGCTTCCCGTATCACGACAAGGCGCAGACGGGCGACCTGATTCAGCGCGTGACCAGCGACATCAGCGCGATTCAGCGCTTCTACAGCGAGCAGGTGGTGCAGCTTGGGCGCGTGCTGCTGCTGTTCGTCATCAACTTCGTGGCGCTGCTCTCGCTGAATACCACGCTGGCGCTCAGCTCGACGATCATCGTGCCGTTCATCGCGATTGTCTCGCTGTTCTTTTTCCGCCGCATCGAGAAGGCCTACGACGATTATCAGGCGGCTGATGCCAAGCTCAGCACGGTGCTGCAGGAGAACCTGTCAGGCGTGCGCGTGGTGAAGGCCTTTGCCCGCCAGCCATATGAAGAGAAAAAGTTCGACCACGAGAATTCGTCGCGCTTTGCCAAGGGCCGCCGCCTGCTGTCGCTGCACAGCCTGTACTGGCCCGTCAGCGACATCCTGGCATCCGGCCAGATGCTGGCTGGGCTGATGCTGGGCGCGACGATGGTGATGCGCGGCGATATCACGCTGGGCACGTTCCTGGCCTACGCCGGCATGATCATCTGGATTGTGCAGCCGATGCGCGGCCTCGGCCGCCTGATCGTGCAGGCCAGCACCGGCCTGGTCTCGTTTGACCGCATCGCCGGGGTCGTGCGCGAGGAACAGGAACCGTTGAAGGAAGGCACGCAGCGCCCGCAGACGGTGCAGGGTGATCTGGTCTTCGAGAATGTCAGCTTTGAGTATGAGACCGATGTGCCCGTGCTGCACGATATCAGCTTCAGCGTCAAGCCGGGCGAGATCGTGGCGCTGCTGGGCTCGACCGGCTCTGGCAAGACGACGCTGGTCAGCCTGCTGCCGCGCTTCTATGAATACACCAGCGGCCGCATCCTGCTGGACGGCGTGCCGCTGACGGACTACCCGAAAGAGGTGCTGCGCGACTTCATCGGCATCGTGGAGCAGGAGCCGTTCCTGTTCTCGCGCACCATCCGCGACAACATCGCCTATGGTGTGGACCGCCAGGTCACCGACGAGGAAGTGATCGCTGCGGCGCAGGCAGCCGCCATCCACGAGCGTATCCTGCAATTCCCGCAGGGTTACGACACCATCGTGGGTGAAAAAGGCGTGACGCTGTCTGGTGGCCAGAAGCAGCGTGTGGCCATCGCCCGCACCATCCTGAAGAATCCGCGCATCCTGCTGCTGGACGACGCGACCTCCTCGGTGGACACCGAGACGGAAGCGGAAATCCGCGGGGCGCTGGAAAACCTGATGAGCGCGCGCACGACGTTCGTCATCGCGCATCGTATCCAGAGCGTGATGATCGCCGACCAGATCCTGGTGATGGACAAGGGGCGCATCGTGCAGCGCGGCAGCCACGACGAGCTGGTGAACCAGCCCGGCACCTATCGACAGATTTATGACCTGCAGGCACGCATTGAGAGCGAGCTGGAAAAGGAAATCGCAAGTGTCTGACGGATATCACGGTTTTGAGGAAGAAGAATTCGCGGCCAGTATGGACCGGCGGACGATCCGCAGGATTGTCTCGCTCGTCCGGCCGTACTGGAAATGGGTGCTGGGATTTGTGGCAGCCGTGGGGATTGTGTCGTTCATCGACGCGTTCCTGACGTATCTGTCGCAGCAGCTGATCGACCGCGCCATCATCCCGCGGGACGAGGTGGTGCTGGGCGAAGTCGCGGTGCAGTACATCATCGCCATGCTGGTGCAGGCCGCTTTCGTGTTTGCCTTTATCTATCTGTGCGGCATCCTGGGCCAGCGCGTGCAGTATGACCTGCGCAAGAAGATGTTCGACCACCTGCAAGGGCTGTCGCTGAGCTACTACAGCAAGACGCCCGTGGGCTGGATCATGTCGCGCCTGACCAGCGACACCGAGCGCATCGCCGACCTGGTGACGTGGGGCATGCTGGATATCACGTGGGGCGTGACCAACATCATCGTCTCGCTGACGTTCATGATGCTCATCAACTGGCAGCTGGGCCTGGTGATCCTGGTGCTGGTGCCGGTGCTGGTGCGCATCGCCATCTGGTTTGAGAAGCGCATCCTGTCGGAGTATCGCAAGAGCCGCAAGGCCAACTCGCGCATCACCGGCGCCTATAACGAGAACATCACCGGCGTGCGCGTGACCAAGGCGCTGCGCCGCGAGAAGCGCAATCTGGAAGAATTCAGCGAGCTGACCGGCGACTATTATCAGGCGGCCTTTCGCGCGGCCTGGCTGTCGGCGCTGTTCCTTCCAGCGGTGCAGCTCCTGATGGCCTTTGGTATCGGCGCGGTGGTGCTGTTCGGCGGCATTCAGGTCAACCAGGGCACCATGACCATCGGCGGGATTCAGGCCTTCATCGGCTATATCACCTTCATGCTGTGGCCGATCCTGGAGCTGGCGCGCGTGTTTGCCAGCATGCAGCACGGGGTGGCCAGCGCCGAGCGTGTGTTCTCGCTGATCGACGCCAAGGCCGACGTGGTGGACAAGCCGACAGTGATCGACGTGGGCACCATTCGCGGCGACATCGTCTTCGACAACGTGCAGTTCCACTATGGCGACGAGTCTGCGGTGCTGAAGGACTTCAACCTGACGGTGCGCGCTGGCGAGACGATCGCGCTGGTGGGGCCGACGGGCGCGGGCAAGTCGACGATTGTGAACCTGGTCACGCGCTTCTATGAGCCGACCGGCGGACGCATCCTGATTAACGGGGTCGACTATACCGATATGCCCATGCGTATGATTCAGTCGCGCATCGGCATGGTGCTGCAAACGCCGCACCTGTTCAGCGGCAACATCCGCGAGAACATCCGCTATGGCCGCCTGGAAGCGACGGATGCCGAAATCGAGGAAGCCTCGAAGCTGGCCGGCGCGCACGACTTCATCGTCACGCTGCCGAAAGGCTATGAGGAGGAAGTGGGCGAGGGCGGTAACCTGCTCTCGGTGGGCCAGAAACAGCTCATCAGTCTGGCGCGCGCAGTACTGGCGAACCCGGAAGTGTTCATCATGGACGAGGCCACCAGCTCGGTGGACACGCTGACCGAGGCGCTCATCCAGCGCGGTATGGAACAGATGATGAACGGCCGCACCAGCTTCATCATCGCGCACCGCCTGAGCACGATTCGCCGCGCAGACCGCATCCTCGTGATCGAGAAGGGCGGCATCTCGGAGATGGGCACGCACAGCGAGCTGCTGCGCCAGCGCGGGCACTACTACAGCCTGTATACACAGCAGTTCCGCCGCGAAGCCGAGGAGAAGTTTGAAGCCGAGGCCGAGGCGATGATGGAAGAAGAAGCGCCCAGCCACGCATAACAGCACGGCGGGTGTGAGGCAACATCAAAAAGGCACGTCATACGCAAGCGCGTGACGTGCCTTTTTTGCTGCTCATGAAGGCGCCCAGGGGGGTCGATAAGCCGCCTTCTGTGTGCAGGCCGAAGCCCACACGGACGATCATCTCTCTAGCACGCAGATTACTCTGCGCGTCATGCAGCATACCCGACGCTTTTTGCGGGACGGGCCGCCCCAATGCGTCTGTTTGCCTTGCTCCCGGTGAGGTTTGCCAAGCCGATGCTGTTACCAGCGCCGCTGGTGGTCTTTTACACCACCGTTTCACCCTCGCCGCAGGTTGCCCCACGGCAATACACTTCTCTGTTGCACTGTCTGTCGGGTTGCCCCGCCCGGCCGTTAGCCGGCACCGCTGCCCTGTGGAGGGCGGACTTTCCTCAGCGCCGAAGCGCCGCGATCGCCTGACGTCCCCTGAACGCATGGCCATTATACAGGGCGGGCAGGCGAACGGTTAGTGCGTGAATCGGTGGGGGAACGCGGGTTGTGCAGCGGGCCTGTCCAGCCTAGAATGACGGTGCGTTGTCCGTTTAGTTTCGGAAACACATGGCCACTTCCGCACCTCCGATTTCAAGACAAGACGTCAACCGCCCGCGCCGGTCACGGTCGCGGCGTCAATGGTTCTACCCTGGCGATATCGTCACGCTGGCGATTGCGCTGGCGCTGCTGATTCTGCCCGCGCTGTCGCTGCGCGATGCCGGCTGGAACCTGCAACTGCGTATCCTGCTGCCCACCGTCGCCATCAGCGTCGGCCTGGGCTATATCGTCAGCCGCAGCCGCTATAACGAGCTGTACGCGCTGGTGATGAACCTGCTGTACGGCCTGTGCGTCATCCTGCTGGTGGCGGCCTTTGCCCAGCCCGGCGGATTCGGCCAGGGGCTGAACGATATCTTCGTGCGCTCGGTGCAGTGGTTCATCGACGCCTTTTCCGGCGGCATCAATCAGGATGACCTGATCTTCACGCTGCTCATCAGCGGGCTGTTCTGGTTCCTCGGTTTCAACCTGACGTGGCACCTGTTTCGCGTCAACCGCGTGTGGCGCGCCGTGCTGCCGCTGGCGCTGATCGTCATCGTCAACGGCGTGTACTACATCGGCACGGCCAATCTGGAGCCGTATATCTTCATCTTCGTGCTGCTGTCGCTGCTGCTGGTGGTGCGCGCCAATATCGAGGCCAACACGGCTGAATGGACGGAACAGCGCCTGCGCATCCCGCCCAGCCTGCGCCGCTACGTGTATGTGGTGGGGACGCTGCTGGTGCTGCTGGCTGCGGGCGTGTGGCTGATTCCCACGGGCGACGTGCAGGAGCGGCTGGACAGCTTCCAGGAATTTTTGTCCAGCGAGCCGCTGCAGGAACTGAGCGAAATCTGGCTGCGGCTGTTCTCCAGCGCTGAAACGCAGGGCGCGGCCACCAGCGACTACTATGGCGGCGACTCGCTGCAGCTGGGCGGGGCGATCAGCCTGGGCGACGAAATCACGCTGTACGTGAACGCGCCCCCGGCCCAGTATCGCTATTACTGGCGCTCGCGCACATTTGACTATTATGACATGGGCCGCTGGACATCGGCCGCTGATACCCGCCTGACCGACAATCAGCCGCCGATCAACCTGACCGTGCCGCAGGTCGATATGGGCGGGCGCGTACCCGTCCGCCAGACGATCACCATGGGGCTGACCGGCAGCCGCCTGATTTACACCGCGCCGCAGCCGTTTGAGATCGACCTGGGCGGGCGCGTCGATATTCGCTACACGCCTGAAAACGCCATGCTTGTCTCGGTGATTCGGCCGGCGCAGGTGATCGAACAGGGCGAGACGTATGCCGCCACCAGCCTGATGACGACCGCCACAGCCGACGAACTGCGCGGGGCCAGCACCGAGTATCCGGCCTGGGTGCGCGAGGTGTTTACGCCGAATTTCCCGTCCGTGACCGGGCGCACGATTCAGCTTGCGCGCGACATCGTCGCCAACGCAGGCGCGACCACGCCCTACGACCAGGCCAAGGCGATCGAGACGTATCTGCGCGCCAACATCACCTACGACGAGCGCATCCCGGGCGCACCGGCTGGCGTGGACCCGGTCGACTGGGTGTTGTTTGACCTGAAACGCGGCTACTGCAATTACTATGCCAGCGCGATGGTGGTGATGCTGCGCAGCCTGGGCATCCCGGCGCGCATGGCCGCTGGCTTCGCCCAGGGCACGTATGACGCAGCGCAGGCCGCCTATGTGGTGCGCGAGCGCGATGCCCACACGTGGGTGGAGGTGTATTTCCCCGGCTATGGCTGGATCGAGTTTGAGCCGACATCGGCGCAGTCGCCGCTGAACCGCGGGGATGAGACGCCCGTGCTGCCGCTGACGCTGCCCGAAGACGATCAGCCGACGCCCACGCCGTCGCCCAGCCCCAGCCCGCAGCCGACCAGCACGCCGCCCCCGCCGACCAATCCGCCGCCGACCTCGACGGCTACCCAGGAAGGCGAGGAATCGAGCGCGGAATCCGGCGGTGCGCCGCCCACGGCCACACCCACGCTGACGCCGTCGCCCAGCCCGACACCGCAGGTGGCGATGGTGCCCACGCCGCCGCCCGCCCAGCGCCCCGAACGGCCGAATCCGTTTGAGCTGTTCCTGCCCGGCCTGACGCTCATCCTGATCGTGCTGCTGATCGGCATCGTGATCGGCCTGATTTTTGGCCTCGTCTTCTGGCGGCTGGAGTATGCGGGCCTGCGCCGCAAGAGCGCCGTGGTGCGGGCGTATGTGCGCATGGAGCGTTATCTGCCCTTCATTGGCATTCGCACGAAGCCGCAGCAGACGCCGGACGAGCGCCGTCGGGTGGTGGGCAGGGCGCTGCCGGCTGTCGAGCCGCTGGTGGGCACCATCACCACGCTGTACTCGTCGGAGAAATATGGCCCGCCGCACGCCCGTGACGCCGAGGCGGAGATCAAGAACGATGTCGCGGGGAGTGCCTGGGCGGATGTGCGCGAGGGCATCGTGCGCCGCTGGCTGCGCCGCAAATTCCTGTTCTGGAAGCGCGAATAGGCCCGGCATGAACAAAAACACCCCTGTTGGTCACGCGGACCCGCAGGGGTGTTTTTTTGATTTGGCGAAACGGGTGCCGAGTCGATATAAACGCTGTACTCCGGCGACGGACTCTATAGAGGCATTCCATGACAAACGTGCGAATTGAAGCAAACGGCATCCTGCTCCGCGACTGGACGATGGACGATCTCGATCCGTTTGCCCGGTGGATGCAACCGGGGCAGACGTGGCAGGAACTCGATGGCCCGTATTTTAAGAAACCCAGCGGCACCGACATCACCGAGCTGGTGGCGCGCATTCGGGCCAGGATCGAAGCCGGTAATTTTTCCCAGCCGCGCCAAAACCTCGTCATCGCCGAGCAAGAACACAACCAGTTCATCGGCCAGGTGTCCCGCTACTGGATCAGCGAGGAGACGCACTGGCTGGCCGCTGGCATCGTCATTTATGATCCTGCGCTGTGGGGCAGGGGATTTGGCACGCTGGCATTGGGGCTGTGGACGGACTATCTGTTTCAGGCGTTTCCCGGCATCGTCCGCCTTGACCTGCAAACATGGTCCGGCAACGCGGGCATGATGCGCGTGGCTGCAAAGCTGGGCTATCGGCTGGAAGGTCAGTTTCGCAAGGCGCGCATCGTCGCCGGTGCCCATTATGACGCGCTGGGCTATGGCATCCTGCGTGAAGAATGGGAGCAACTTCATCCCCACGGTTTCAGGGTCGTGTAAGCCAGGGGCGCACGGCTTTCTGTCAGGGACTTATTTCGACCGCAAACCGAACCCCGTATCCCCCCATGACGACGGCGACCTCACCGACTTAGACGCCTGCAAAGTCTGCCACCAGACCCGGTCGCAGGTCGGGCGGGAAGCGCAAGTCATTGAAGTCCTCGCGTAATATACGCACGCATTGCACGGCGTCCGCTGGCAACAGGGTAAATGATCGGATGTGAAACCCATTGGTTGTCGCTGCTCATCACGCCACTACTGTCTTCTTTCTAGTTATATTGTATGTATTTTATGTTCGAATAAGAGATGCAAATGAAGTCAGTAACTCCGTATCCAGTTTGTTCGATACAAAAGTGGTCATCAGAAAATGAGATGATCTCGCTGGTGTCGATAAACTCAGGTTCAGTCAGAGAAGGTGAGGCATCCGGAAAAGACCAAATATTTCTGCCTCCCCAAACCGGTTGCATAAAAGCAATTGCGAATGAGCGATTCTCCTCGACAAACTGTGTCAAAAGCGTTCGCATATTATTCTGTTCAATTTGCCTACCAGCCATAATTGCGGGCCCAAAACTCACTAAAGCCAACACAAATAGCAGCGTTGTGCAAGCAACTAAAGTCTTAATTTTTCGTCCATGTATTGACACAATCTGCACCTCGTCCAGTTAGAGCCTGTCAAGAACCTAAATCAACAGGAAGCCGTGCCCTTATCCCCGCATGACTACAGCGACCTCAGCGACATAGATGCCTGCCAAGTCTGCCACCATACCCGGTCGCAGGTCGGGCGGGGAGTGGGTCGCCATGGTCCTCACTGTCTCCACAATATCACATCGGCAAATTGGCGTCACATCATATGTTAAACAGGATCTAATCCTCACTGGAGAAGTCCGGTGACCAGCTCGGATAATAGGGAGTGCATCGCCCACGAAGCATTGTAAGCTGTTCTAGATCTTGAGATTCGACATGAATTCGAAAGATATTGGTTGGACCAATGTCGGTGGGTGATGCTGAAAAAGCAATCCATTCTCCATCAGGAGACCAACTGACTGTATTAATAGTATCTGTGAAGTATATTTCACGTATTTCTTGTGTGATTAGGTTGTATATTCTCAATGAATTCCTGTCTACACTATCCGATGAGTTATATGCAAGCTCTGTCCCATCGGGTGACCAAGATGTAGTCACACGGTTACCGATGTCAATTAAGAGTTCATGATCTTCTGTGCCATCTGGTCGAATTAAGTATATTGATTGATCATTAGTGTACGAAATCCACTCATTTGTAGGTGACCAGGAGGGACTTTGCGCCCCATGTCTGTTTGATAGCAAATTAGTGGTTCCGGTTGACAAATTGTATGTGTATAGAAATGACTCGTTTGTTTCCATGCTATCTCTCAAACGAATGGAAAAGACCAGTGCTTCACTATTTGGTGACCACGCAATGTTGGAAATGTCGCCTGCCAGGTCAATTGTTACTGGAAAAACCTCGTCACCAAAAGAATAAATTTGAATTTGACTGCCTAGTGTAAATGCAACTAATCTCCCATTTGGTGACCACGCTACTTGGCCCATTGATTTTATTGGATGAAGTAAAGGCACATAGACTCTGGGTCTGTAGCTGATCTCATATTGTGAAAAACCTCCAACATCAATAAATTCTATAGTTGAGGAAAAAGGTGTCAATTCTCTGCACAAAAACCCTAACCAGTAACCCTGCAACTCAGAAGTATTTGAAAACGGTAACAGGTTGTATCGAATTAAGAGAGAATCAACTATGGAAATAAATATGGATAACACAGTAAATACGAAAAGCAACTTCATGACAAATCGCTTAGGTTTCATTCTTTCACCATTTCGACCGGAAAGCCGAGCCCGTATCCCGGCATCACTTCCGCCAAAACAAAAACGCCCCCGCAAATCAATCTCACGGGGGCGCTGTGCCTGTCTTATACCTCGTTGACCACGGCGAAGATCATCGGCCGGCGCTTGGTCTCGTTGAACAGCAGGCGGTTGATGGCCTCCTGCAGGCGCTCGCGACGCTGGGCGTTGCGAAGCTGCTTTGAAGACTCCATCGTCTCGTAGGTGGTGCGCTTGATCGCGTCGATCAGCTCATCGGCGTCGCGCAGGTACACAAACCCGCGGGTGACGATTTCGGGATCATTCATCAGGCGGCCGCTGCCTTCCTGCACATTGGCGATCACCATCATGAAGCCGTCGCGGGCCAGCGTCTCGCGGTCTTTGATGACCGTGCGGCCAATATCGCCCACGCCGCTGCCATCGACGAACACATAGCCGCCCGGCACGCGCTCGCCGGTGGCATACACGCCGTGGCGGTCGGCCTCCAGCACCATGCCATTTTCCAGCACGAAGATATTCTCGCCGGGGATGCCCGACTGGCGCGCCAGCCGTTCGTGCGAGCGCAGCATGCGCAGCTCGCCATGCACGGGCATGAAGAAGCGCGGATTGGTCAGGTTGATGAGCAGCTTCATCTCCTCCTGCGAGGCATGGCCAGACACGTGTACCGCCTCGATCGGGTCATAGATGACTTCCGCGCCCCGGCGGAACAGCGCGTTGATGGTGCGGCCCACCATTTCCTCGTTGCCGGGGATGGTGTGCGCCGAGACGACGATCGTGTCGCCGGGCATCACGTCCAGCTGGCGGTGCTGGCCCGATGCCAGGCGGCTGAGCACGGCCGACGGCTCGCCCTGCGACCCGGTCAGCGCCAGCACGATCTGGTTGGCGGGAAGCTGATTGCTGCGCCCCAGCTCGACAATCGTCTCATCCTGCACTTTCAGGATGCCGATCTTGCGCGCCATCTTCACGTTCTCGGTCATGCTGTGGCCGGCGATGGCCAGCTTGCGCTTGTACTTCTTGGCCATGTCGGCGATCAGCTGGATGCGTGACAGGTGCGACGCGAACGTCGCCACCATGATGCGGCCTTTGGCCTCGCGGAAAATCTTGTCGAAGGCCTCGACCACGTTCGATTCGCTCGGCGTCCAGCCCGGACGCTCGGCATTGGTGCTGTCGCCCATCAGCAGCAGCACGCCGCGCTTGGCAAATTCGCCCAGCTTGGCATAGTCCGGCTTCAGGCCGTTGATCGGGGTGTTGTCAAACTTGTAGTCGCCGCTGTGCACGATCATGCCATACGGGGTATTGATGCCAAAGCCCACGCAGTCGGGGATGCTGTGCGTCATGTGGAAGCTTTCCACCTTGAACGGCCCGACCTTGAGCGTGTCGCCCGGCTTGAACACATTGATAGTGGTTTCGTTGAGCAGATGCGCGTCGCGCAGTTTCACTTCCAGCAGGGCGGCCGTCAGCGGGGTGGCATACAGCGGCACGCCGCGCAGCTTGTCCACCACATAGGGGGCCGCGCCGGTGTGGTCTTCGTGGCCGTGCGTATACAGGATGCCGTGAATCTTCAGGTCTTTGCGTTCGACCAGGTAGCGAAAATCGGGGATGATGAGGTCGACGCCCAGCATATCGTTGGCGGGAAACATGACGCCGGTGTCGATGATGATGGCGTCATTGTCCATTTCCACGACCATCATATTCTTGCCGACTTCACCCAGCCCGCCAAGAGGGACAATTCTCAGTTTTTGTTTGGTTGCCATAGGGAAAATGGCGCGCCTGTTTCGCGTTCAAGCACTCGATCCTGTAATCACACAATTACACAACAGGACGCGCGCGTGTCCTTTCTACACGTGTAGGGCTAACACTAAATCGAGTTCACAAAGAACAATAAGTCGTGGTTGGCGGCACAAATTTCGCACAGTATAACACAGATTTCCGGCGTGAGATGCGCCTTGTTGCGCCTTACCAGCCGTCAAAGGCCCCCAGCGCAGCGATGACCTCCGCCTGTTCGCTTTCGCCCAGCCCGAAGAACAGCGGCAGGCGCAGCAGGCGGTCGCTGATGTCTTCGGTCACCGGGCACTGGCCGACGTATCCGCCCAGCTTCAGCCCCATGTCGCTCAGGTGCAGCGGCAGGTAGTGGAACACGGCCAGGATATCGTGCGCCTTCAGGTGCGCGATCAGCCGCGTGCGCACGTCCAGCGACGGCAGCAGCAGGTAAAACATATGATACGGCTGTTCGCACTCGTCCGGCACATGCGGCAGGCTGACGCCATGTTCGCCCGCCCATGCGGCCAGCTCATCGGCATAGCGCTGCCAGATCGCCCCGCGCCGCGACTGAATCGCCTCGCGCTGCTCAAACTGCGCGTACAGGAAGGCCGCCAGCACGTCGCTGGGCAGGTAGCTCGATCCCACATCCACCCACGAGTATTTGTCCACCATGCCGCGGAAGAATCGGCTGCGGTTGGTGCCTTTCTCGCGGATAATCTCGGCGCGGTCCACCAATTCGGCGTCGTTGATGAGCAGGGCGCCGCCCTCGCCGCACGAGAAGTTTTTGGTCTCGTGAAAGCTCTGTGTGGCCAGCGCGCCAAAAGTGCCCAGCCACTGGCCTTTATATTTGCCAAACAGGCCGTGCGCGTTGTCTTCGACCACCATCAGGTTATGGCGCGCCGCAATCGCCATAATGGTGTCCATCTCGCAGGCCACACCGGCATAATGCACCGGCACGATGGCGCGCGTGCGGGGAGTAATCAGCGCCTCAAGCTGGCGCTCGTCCAGATTCAGCGTGTCCGGGCGGACGTCGGCAAACACCGGCACCGCGCCGCGCAGCACAAACGCATTGACCGTGCTGACGAAGGTGAACGACGGGATAATCACCTCGTCGCCGGGTTGTAAGTTCAGCAGCAGCGCAGACATCTCCAGCGCATGCGTGCAGTTGGTGGTCAGCAGGGCTTTCTTCACGCCCAGCGTGTCCTCCAGCAGGGTATGGCAGTGGCGCGTAAAAAGGCCGTCGCCGGAGATATGTCCAGACTGCACCGATTCGGCAATCAATGCCAGCTCGTTGCCCACCAGCGCGGGTTTGTTGAAGGGGATGCGGTAAGCCATACGCGGTTTGTCCTTGCGTTAGTCAGTCTCTGCCGAGCGTGTGACTCAGGCTGGTCAGCAGTGTCGATGCATTGACGGGCGGATCGTCGGCCAGTTGCACCTCGTGCAGCAGCAGCGCGCCGGTTCCTGCCAGCACGACGACCCCTTCGCCTGCACGAATCTCGATGACGCGCCCTGGGATGATGCCCACGTAGCGGGGAAAATCGCGCAGCAGGCTGGCTGTCCAGATGGTCAGTTTCTGACCCTGAAAATGCGTGAATGCCCCGGTATACGGGCGCGTCACCCCGCGAATGAGATTGTAGATTGTGTTCGCTGACTGCGACCAGTCTATACGGTTATCATCGGGAATGCGTTTACATGTATAGGTAGCCAGCGAATGATCCTGCGGAAGTGAGGCGGCTTTCCCTTCCAGTACGGCAGGCAGCACGTGTTCCAGCGTGTGCAGATACGCCAGGGTGACCCGCTCGATCACGTTGGTGATCGTATCATCGGGGCCGATTTCTACGCGATGCTGATGGACCAGGTCTCCACTATCCACACCGCCCGCGATATGAAACATGCTCACCCCTGTGTGGTCTTCGCCATTGACGATAGCCCATACGGTCGGCGCAAAGCCCCGGTAAGCGGGAAGCAGCGAATCATGAAATACAAAGGCGCCCAGTCTTGCGCGGCTGTAGATTGTGTCTGGTACCAAATATCGCCAGCTGACCATGAACATCAGGTCGACGGAAGTGGAGCTCCAAAACTGCTGCCACTTGTCCGCGCTCACCTTGCGCGTCTCGTGAAATTCACCCCCCGCTGATACCGTCAGCGCCCGGATATCGTCCATGAAAGGCGGCTCGTGCGGCTCCTCACGAAAGCTGAACACGATCAGATGCATCTCAGGCGCAAGCGCGATCAGCTTTTCCAGGAAGCGATATCCGCGCCGGGTGGCGCACAGCACGACACAATTCATGAATGGTCCTGTTGGTCCTGCTGCGTGCGTCCGCGCACAGTATAGGGCGGGCGATCCATCGTGCGGAAGTAAATCCGCGCGATGTATTCGCCGATGATGCCCAGCGCGAACAACTGCGCGCCCGAGAAAATGGCGATGATCGAGGCCAGGAACGGGAAGCCCGGCACCACGCCGCCATCGATGAAATAGCGCCCGACCACATACAGCAGGATCAGCAGGCCGAACAGCGCCAGCACAAAGCCGAGGATGCTGGCAATTTGCAGCGGCACGATGCTGAAGCCGGTGATCATGTTCAGCGCGTGGGTGATCAGCTTGCGCAGTGTGTAATTCGATGCGCCGTATTTGCGCGGCACATGGGGCACTTCGACAAATGAGAAGCGCGTCGTGCCCCATGTCAGCAGCACATCGATGCTCACAAACGGGCTGCGATAGGTGCCGAAGGCATCGCGCAGCTGCGTGCGAAACACGCGCAGTGCGCTCACTTTGCGCGCAGATTTCACGCCCATGCTGGATTGCAGCACCCACTTGGTAATCTGGCTGGCCAGGTCGCGCAGCAGGCCGTGCTGCTCGCGTTCGGGCGCGCCATATACCACATCCATATTTTGCTCGATCAGGTGGGCAATCATACCTTTCAGCACCGATGGTGGATGCTGGAGGTCATCGTCAATGGTGGCGATCAGCTCATACTGCGCGGCGCGGATGCCACACAGCAGGGCGTTGTGCTGGCCATAATTGCGCATCAGGTTGATGCCCGATACCCACGCATATTGATTCGTGAGGGATTCGATCACGCGCCACGAATCATCCGGGCTGCAATCGTTGACGAAAATGACCTCGAACTGATCGGCCAGTTCCGGCAGCGTGCTGGCAAGCGCCGCCGTCAGCTCCGGCAGGCTTTCCTGGCTGCGATAAACGGGAACGATCACGCTCAGTGAGATCACAGTGTCCTCAAGGGGCTGTCAAACGATGCGCGGCGTGCCCTATGCCCACCTTACCCACACTATCACACTCTATCCCACGGGTTAATTGTTGGATATGTGCGATACGTGTTGGAATCCGCAGGATACTGTGGGATTCGTGCGGGATACGATGTGGCATACCCAACACATCCCTAACCCAGGTAACGGGTGCGCATGGCCTGATGCACGTCATTGACCACTTTCAGCACAGCCGCCGGGGAGTGTTCGCCCAGCACGCCGCCTGCTTCCTGATACGCATTCTGCAAGATTTTGCCCCAGTTGCCGGTGCTACGCAGCTTCGGATCGGCAATATACTGATGCACCGTCTGGGCAGACAGTCCGCTGGGCGGTTCCAGCATGCGGCACAGGCTCATGTAGACATCGTCAATGTCGCGTGGGCTGATTTCATCCAGGTCGGCCAGCGCGCGATGCATGAAGCGCCGCTTCATCTCATAAAATTCGGGCAGTGTCATCTGTTTGCCGCTGGCCGTCGTCACCACGGCGTCGGTGCCTTCGCGGTCGCTGTCGTGATGATTGGCCTCGAAGGTTTCCTGCGTCAGCGGGCCCAGAATATCCCACATGGCCTTGTCGTCCTGCATCGGGCCCAGGTCCAGGCCGTGCTTGCGGAAGTAAATCTCGATGACGGCATGGCTGAATTCAAAATCGGTCAGCACGGCGGCCATGCGCGAGGCGCTGACATTGGCGGGCATGCCGGTGCTTTCAACGGTGCATACGCGCTTGGGCGTGCCCAGGTCCGGGCGCACGCGGCCAATCGGGTTGTGCATGATGGAAATTGGCTGGCCCAGCGATTCGTCGTAGAGCAGGGCACGGCCGACCGAATTGGCGTGTTCCAGCTTCAGCAGCGCGGCATACTTCTCCAGGCCGTCATCCATCAGGTGCGGGCTGATCGGCAGGTCGAGATAGCGGCCGGTAACGGTGGTGGCGCGCACGTATTCGCGGGCGCACAGCAGCTCGGCGTCGCAGGTGCCATTCACAAACGGGCCGCCCTTCAGCACGGCGGCATTGGCCAGCGCGGTCGCGCTCTTGAGGATGGTATAGAACGTCAGCAGCCCCAGCCCCTCAGAGCGCCCGGCCAGGTCAATGTGGATGTGGCAGCCCTGGTTGCGGAACATATTCACGTGGTGGCAGGTAGCAGGGTCGATGTGATAACGTGCCTGCGCCTCCGACAGCCGGTCGGCATATTCGGGGAACAGTTCGTTGACCTCCAGCATCAGGTCCACCGCGGTGGCCACCTTCGGATGGTCGGTCATCTTGAAGTCGGATTCTGTGGGATAGCACGACATGACGGCGGTAATCAGCCCGGTGTCGTCGCCGGCGGCGGCCAGCGCGGTCATGATGCCGGTCAGCGCGCCGCGTGCCTTGCTGTAGCCAATGCTGGGCGCGATATGTGCCTCCACCTGATACTGGCAGGCTTCGCGGTCCAGGCGCGGGTAAATGCCGATGCGCAGCGCGTGGTTATAGTAGGCGCGCATGTAAGCCTGCATCTCGTCTTCGCTGGGCGAATGGCCATCAGGATGCACCAGCCCCAGCTCGATTTCAGCGCCCAGCACGCGCATGCGGGTGGTAGGGTCTTCGGTTTCTGTCAGGTTGGTATGGTTGACACTCGGGTTCAGGTTGTAGTTCACCACGCTTTCCAGCATGGTATGGCCTTTGCGGTAGCGCTCGGTCACCACGCTGCCCAGCATGAATTTTTTGCCATTCTGTTCGGCCAGGATGACGTTGGAGCCGCCAGCTGTGCCTTTGGCGTAATAGGCCGTCACGGGCACGCCAACCGCGTCCGAGAGTTCGGCCAGCGGCAGATCATCGCTGGTGGACTGGGCGGCCAGCACCTCAAACGCCTTGTTGAACTGGCGCTTGTGCCGTTCAATGTCCTGCCAGGGAATAGCATCGCTGTATTCGATGAGCGTTTCGTTTGAGGGGAGCGACATGTTATTCTCTCGCAAGCTATCGCCTGAGGGGGGACGAATCCGATACTGGCGCGTAATTGTCTCTTATCGTAGGGAATCACACAAGTTGGAAATTTGGCGCACGTTCCAGCCGTAACGTTGGAAAATAACCAGTTTACGACTATCATTTAGCCAAGATTGACTGTCTGCCTACCCATGCTAACGGAGTTACCGGCGCATGACCACGATTTTTCCATTACCAGAAGTGCAGATAAGCGAGCTGAGCGCGGTAAAAGAGCGGCGCCCAGTCGCCCTGCTCACCGGCGCGCGCGCGTGGAATTCGGTGAACGCGCTGCTTGAACTGCCGATCGTGGCCCAGGCAGAGCCAGATCGCGTGGAAGTCAGCTATCTGGATGACCTGGCTGCGAACCTGCCGAAACAGGTCGAAGTCGTCTATGGCGTGGGCGGCGGCCTGGTGAGCGATGTGGCCAAATATCTGGGCTGGAAGCGCAAACTTCCGGTCGTGATCGTGCCCACCGTGCTCAGCCAGGACGGCTACTTCACGTCACTGGTGGCGGCCCGCAATGGCGGCACCACCCATTACATTGAAACTGGCCCGGTGAGCAAAGTGATTATGAACTGGGATGTCATCCGCACAGCGCCCCCGCATGTGCGCGGTGCCGGCATCATCGAGCTGCTGTGCATCGTGACTGGCCTGCTGGACTGGCGCTATGCAGCCGAGCATAACAAGACTACGTTCGACACGCGCTTTCAGCCGTGGGCCGCGGGCATCATGGCGGGCATCGCCCAGCAGGCGTTCAAGATTGCGGCTGGTGTGGGCAAGGGCAATGTCGAATCGCTGCGCAACCTGCTCGACCTGATGTGCCTGGAAGTGCAGCTCACCAACCAGATCGGCCACAACCGGCCGCAGGAAGGCAGCGAGCAGTTCTTCGCCTATGCCTACGAGACCAAGTATCCGCGCAGCCGCCCGCTGCCTTATGCCGACCGCGTCGCGCCCGGCCTGCTGATTGCTGCCGCGCTGCACGGCCAGGATGTCGGCCCGATCCGCGACACGCTGGCCAGTGCCGGCCTGCGCACCGATCAGCTGCCGCCCGATACCATCCGCGACACGCTCAAGATTCTGCCGGAATACGTGCGCAAGTATGACCAGCCGTACAGCATCCTGAATGACCTCGACCTGACCTCGGAGCGCATTGACGAGATCATGCAGGCCACCGGCTTTGAGGCGAAAACCAGCTAGATATCTCATTTGAGGGAAAACCTGAAAGGGCGCACATGCTGCGCCTTTTCTTTTGTGCATTTTCATGGCATTAACTTGACCCGTTGTGTGATTGAATCCACCCTGTGCGGAAAGATGGACGATGATTCGATTTGGGACGGATGGCTGGCGTGCAGTCATCGCAGAGACATTTACATTTGAGAACCTGCGTCTGCTGGCCCAGGCGGTGGCCAACACGGTCAATGACAAGCATACGGGCGATGGCCTGCCGCAGGTGGTAGTCGGCTATGACACGCGCTTCCTGAGCGACCGCTTTGCCGCAGAGACGGCGCGCGTGCTGGCCGCCAACAACATCATCTGCTGGCTCACGCGCACCGATACGCCGACGCCCGCCGTGAGCTATAACGTGAAGTCGAAAGGCGCCAATGCTGGCATCGTCATCACGGCCAGCCATAATCCCCCGCGCTATAACGGCTTCAAGCTGAAGGCCTCATATGGCGGCAGCGCCGTGGCCGAGGACTGCGCCCAGGTGGAGGCCGAGCTGGCCACGATGGAGTCCGAGGGGCGCGGGCCAAACCTGATGGACTACGACCAGGCGGTGGAAAAAGACCTGATTCGCCGCTTTGACCCGTCATGGGCCTATTATGAGCACCTGTCCACGCTGGTGGATGTCGACCGCATCTCCAGCGGCGAACTGCGCATCGTGGCGGATGCCATGTGGGGCGCGGGGCGCGGCGCCTTTGCCAGCATTTTGTCGCGCACGCGCAACCACGTCAGCGAGATTCGCGGCGCGCTGAATCCTGGCTTCGGCGGCATTCATCCTGAGCCGATTATGAAGCACCTGAACGAACTGGTGGCAGCGGTGCAGCGCGATCAGGCCGATGTCGGCCTGGCCACCGATGGCGACGCTGACCGCATCGGTGCGATTGACGCGCGCGGCCGCTTTGTCGATCCGCACGTCATTATGTCGCTGGCGCTGCGCTATCTGGTGGAAGTGCGCGGGCTGCGCGGCGATGTCGTCAAGACAGTCTCGACCACCTTCATGATCGACAGCCTGGCGCGCAAACACGGCCTGACAGTGCACGAGACGCCCGTCGGCTTCAACCATATCGCCGACCTGATGATGCGCGGGGATGTGCTGATTGGCGGCGAGGAAAGCGGCGGCATCTCGATCAAGGGCCATATCCCCGAAGGCGACGGCATCCTGATGGGCCTGCTGCTGCTGGAAATCATGGCCTATCACCAGGCTCCCCTCCACGAAATCATCGAAGACCTGCAAAAAGAGCACGGCCCGGCGCATTACGGGCGCATCGACACCCGCCTGAGCGCCCCGCGCCCGAAGAAGCAGATCGTGCAGACGCTGGTTGAGCACGCGCCATCGCAGCTGGCGGGCGAGGCAGTCACGCGGGTTGATACCATGGATGGCGTGAAATTTTACCTGAATGACCTGAGCTGGCTGCTCATCCGCCCCAGCGGCACCGAGCCTGTGCTGCGCGTATATGCGGAGGCGCGCTCGCCTGAGGCAGTGCGGGCGCTGCTGGATGAAGGGTCAAAGATGCGGGAAATCGTGACAAGTAACGGGTGATGCGTAATGAGTGATGCGTAATGAGTGATGAGTCACGCTTAATCGGTGCTGCGTGATGAGTGCTGCGTGCCAGCCGCTTTTTCTCATCACGCATGACTCATCACTCATTACTGTTCTTTAGCTTCTCGGCCCTCGTGCGATGCGGTTGAGCAGGTCGAACCAGAACGGCGCGCCCTGGCCAATCGCGATGATGGTCAGCAGCCAGCCAGCCAGCTTGCCGATGATGAAGCCCAGCCAGCCGCTGTTGTTGCCGGGTATAGCCAGCCAGAGATTGCGGCCATCATCGCAGGCGGTGAAGTCTGCCTGGGGCGATGGGCAGCCCGACTCGACTGGCGTGAACGACCAGCCCAGCGGCAGGCGCAGCGCCAGCAGGTCATCCACCGTCGAGCTGAACTGCGACGAATCCTCGCTGACGGCGGCCTGCGCAGACGCATCAACCTGTGGCACTGCCTCCGGCAGCGTATCCGGCTGGCCAGACTGCAAGGCTTCCATACGCGCCAGCGCCTCATCCAGCGCTGCCTGTGACTGTTGAAGCTGCTCGGCCAGCGCGCCGGAATTGACCGATGCTTCAGCCGCCGCGCTGACCGTCTCGCGCAGGGCCGGGTCGTTCCACAGCGTACGCGCCATATACAGCGTATCGACATTGAGCAGCAGCACGATGATCGCGCCGATGATGTACGAGATGCGCGTGATGTTGCGCTTGTACAGGTCGGTGACCAGCGACATGCGCGCATTGAACCAGGTTTCCAGCTTCGCGCGCGCTTCGTCCAGCGTGCGGGCGGATGCCAGCAGCGTCTCCAGCGCCTTCTTCATCGATGGGTCAGCGATATTCTGGATGCCGGCCAGCAGCGGGATGAGTTTGCTTTCCTCGTTGTTGACATGCAGCTCGCGGCGCATCTCGTTGACGCGCTCCAGCTGTGCCATCAGGGCCATGCGGTCATCCGGTGAATGCAGCCCGGAAATGATATTGGTCAGCTCGGTGATGCCCACGCCGCCGGCCTGGAAACGGCGCACCATCTCGGTCACCTGGGCGCGCTCTGCGCCGGTCAGCACGGTGTCGATGGTCTCGAACAGGGAGCGAAACAGGCGGTCATTGGCATACGAGGACAGGATATCGACCAGCGTCTCGCTGAACATGTCCTCGTCAATCCAGGTGACGCCAGTGGGTGATTCCAGCGCGACATCGTCGGCGGCCTGCGCGCTCATTTTCTCGTTCGGATGGATGACGCTGGGCACCAGCCGCACCAGCGGATGCGCCATAAACTTGGCGCGTGTTTCGGGGTCGGTCAGCAGGTCATAGATGCCGGACTTGAGCGATTTTGCGCGCAGGTTGAGCGCATTCACGACCGTGGTATTCACCTGGGTGACGATGATGCTCAGCAGGCTAAAGATGAAAATCAGGCCTATGATTACCTGGAAAATCGGGGAATCGAGCATGGATGGTCGTCCTTTCAGGATACGTCCATCAGTGTAGCATGAAAGCCCATTAGGGGTATAATCGCGAGGCCTAATCGAAGCACTTTTTTGGGAGACCCTTTCATGGCTTACGAGAAAATTCAAATCCCGTCCACGGGCGAGAAGATCACCTACGTGGATGGCAAACTGCACGTGCCGGACAATCCGATTGTCGCCTTTATCGAAGGCGATGGCATCGGCCCGGACATTATGAAGGCCAGCCTGCGCATCTGGGATGCGGCGGTCGAGAAGGCCTACGGCGGCCAGCGCAAAATCAGCTGGATGGAAATTTTCTGCGGCGAGAAGGCGGCTGATCTGTACGGCACGTCCATGCCGGAAGAGACGTTCACCGCCCTGCGCGATTTCTTCGTCGGCATCAAGGGCCCGCTGACCACCCCGGTCGGTGAAGGCTTCCGCAGCCTGAATGTGACCCTGCGCCAGGTGCTGGACCTGTATGCCTGCGTGCGCCCGGTGCGCTGGTATCGCGGCGTGCCCAGCCCTGTGAAGCACCCTGAAGAAGTCGATGTGGTGATTTTCCGCGAGAACACCGAAGACGTGTATGCGGGCATCGAGTATGAAGCCGGTACGCCGGAAAACGAAAAGGTTGCAAAGTTCCTGCGCGAGGAAATGGGCGCGACTTTCTTTGAGGGCGCGGGCATCGGCATCAAGCCGATCAGCGCGTTTGGCAGCAAGCGCCTGGTGCGCTCGGCCATCCGCTATGCCATCGACCGCAAGCGCAAGAGCGTGACGCTGGTGCACAAGGGCAACATCCAGAAGTTCACCGAAGGCGCGTTCATGAAGTGGGGCTACGAAGTCGCGGCCGAGGAATTCCCGAACGAGACTATCTCGTGGGCCGAAGTCGAGAAGAACCACGGCGGCAAGGTGCCCGCGGGCAAGATCCTCATCCAGGACGTGATCGCGGACATCAGCTTCCAGAAGATGCTGCTGCGCCCCAGCGAGTTTGACGTGCTGGCCACCCCGAACCTGAACGGTGACTACCTGAGCGACGCGATTGCCGCCGAAGTGGGCGGCGTGGGCATCGCCCCAGGCGCCAATATTGGCGATGGTGTGGCGCTGTTTGAGGCCACCCACGGCACCGCCCCGAAGTATTCCAATCTGGACAAGGTGAACCCTGGTTCGCTGCTGTTCAGCGGCGTGATGATGCTGGAATACATGGGCTGGACGGAAGCCGCCGATCTGATCACCTCGGCTTACGAAAAGACCCTCGACGAAAAGATCGTCACCTACGACTTCGCCCGCCAGATGGACGGCGCGAAGGAAGTGAAGACGAGCGAATTCGCCACGGCCATCATCGGTAATATGTAGTTCGCTGCACCTGGAAGTTTGAATTAGAACAGCCCGCCCGTGAATATGCTCACCGGCGGGCTGTTTTGTGTGCATTAGTCGCCTTCTGCGCCGCTGGGTTTGTCGGGCTGGGCCAGCTGCGCCAGCAGCAGTGCCGCCACCGACAGCGCGATCAGGATGACCGACGTCCACAGTGCGGCGTCGATGTCGCGTTCGAACACGCCATAGATGAGCAGCGGCATGGTCTGCGTGGTGCCTGCCAGGCTGCCCGCGAAGAAGATCGTCGCGCCAAATTCGCCCATCGCGCGGGCCCAGCTGCTGATCGCGCCCGACACCATCCCGCGCGCGGCCAGGGGCAGGGCAATCTTCCGGAAAATCACCGATTCGCTGGCGCCGTCCACCGTGGCGGCCTGCCACAGCACATTGGGCACGCCCTGGAAGCCGATTACGGCAGCGCGGATATACAGCGGCGCGGATACAAAAATCTGCGCAAACACGACCGCCGCCGTGGTGAAGGGGATGCTGATGCCCAGCTCGCCCAGCAGCGGGCCCAGCAGCCCGCGCCTGCCAAATGTGATCAGCAGGGCGATGCCGGCCACCGCTGGCGGCAGCACAATCGGCAGCTCCACCAGTGTCTGAATCAGGCGTTTGCCCCGGAAGCGGCGCGTCGCCAGCAGATAGGCCAGCGGCGTGCCCACCAGAATCGTGATCGCGGTGCTGACAAGCGTGGTGAATATTGACAGTCCCACGGCCGACGCGATGCGTCCATCCGGCGCGGCCTGCCAGCCCTGTGCCGCCACAGCGCGAATCACCACCACCAGCACCGGCACGCCCAGATACAGCACCGCCAGTCCCGCGAACAGGCTGAACAGGGTGACGAACGTGCCGGACGCGAGTTGTCTCATGGAGGACAGGGCCTTATTATGCAGGCGAAAGGGCTGTCGGCTGCCCGACGCGGCGGGTGAACATTGTACGGCAGGCTGACGCTGGTGTCCAACCTGTAGCCAAGAGGGCGGCGTGTGCTTTACAATGACGACATTCGTGGAAGCCGCTCGTGTAACTACCGAAATGCGTTTCAGGGGGATGCTTGTGAGTGATTCAGGACCCACAGTGCTGATTGTGGAAGATGACGAGATGAACAGCGAACTGCTGCATACCGTCTTTAAACGAAATGGCTTTGAGGTGCTGATTGCACGAAACGGCACCACGGCGCTGGAGATGGCGCAGGCGCGCCTGCCGGATGTTATCGTGTGTGATGTCAACATGGGCGCGATGAGCGGATATCAGGTGTGTGCGGGCATCCGTCAAAATCCGGCCACGGCGCACATTCCGTTCATCATTCAGACCGGATCTGAGTCTGATGTGGAACGGCAAAAGGCCCTCGATGCGGGTGCGACAGATTTCCTGCCTAAAATGAGCGGCTGGCCGCGCCTGGTGGAACGTGTCAAGTCTTTGCTGGCCTAGACGGATTGGATCCCTGTGAGAGGTGGCGAGCGGTATGCCCGGCGTGGTGGCGATGGCCCGCCAGCGTGGTTTCTGTTTCTGGTGATCGCGGCGATCGTGTTTGGCGGGGTCTACCTGTTCCGCGGTTTCCAGGACTTTGTGCGCACCGGCGGCCTGGGTGTGGACGAAGCGACCGCGCAGGCGCAGATCATCCAGTCAGCCACGGCCGTGCGCGTCACCCGCATGGCCACACAGCCGCTTGCCAATGAGCTGGCTCCCACCTTTACGCCGATTCCTGCCTGCATCGACTTTCGCGTGATCGTGCCCAATGGCATCGTGCGCGATGCGCCGTCTTCGGCTGGCGCTGTGCTGACCGGCCTGTCGCAGGGCGAAATTGTGTGCGTGCTGGGGCGTGCCGAGGTCAATCCGGAATGGTATCTGATCGACCGCAATCCGGTAACGCGGCGCATCGAGGAAGCCTACATGAACGAGCAGGTGATCGACGCCGTCAATCCGACGCTCACCCCGTCGCGCACGCCGTCGCCGCTGCCCACGGTGACGCCAGCGCCCACCGATGTCAATCAGCCACCCACAGCGACGCCCACGGCGACCGATACGCCCCTGCCGGATTTCCGGCCGACGCTGCCGCCGGACCCCAATGCCACGCTTACGCCGACCGACACCCCCACGGCCACCCGTACGCGCACGCCCACTTCGGAAGCCCCGCCAACAGCGCGGCCAACCGAAGAACCCCCGATGACCGATACGCCAAACCTGTAGCCAAAATAAAACCCGCGCGTCAGCCTGACAGCGCGGGTTTCTTGGTTTTCTGGCTTTAGGATCAGGGCGTAACGCCCTGCGCCAGCGATTCCTGCTTGCGCGCAGCGGCGCCGGTCAGGACGGGGAATTCTGTCATGACAGCCGCCACGCCGCGCATCACCGCGCCCACGATGATGACACCCGTCAGGGTCAGTCCGGCATCGAGCAGAAACGTGCCGATCATCGGCCCCACGAACGCCGACAGGCCGATCACCTGCTGGTAGCCCGTGGAATACGCGGTCGAATTCTCATTGGGCGTGTTCTCGGTGAAGAAGCCAAACAGCCCGATCAGCGCCACAGACATCCAGCAGCCACCTGTCAGCGCCGCGGCCACCAGGGTGAACGGCAGCGATGGCGATACCGCCAGAATGACCGCCGCCAGCGAGGTGCCGAACAGCATCATGGCGGTCATGGCACGGTTGCCCATGCGACGCGCCAGCTTCACGGCAAACATCGAGACAATCGCGCCGCTGCCCAGCTCCACCAGGCCGAAAATAGCCATGAAGCCTTCGGTCGCGCCACGCTCACGCACCAGATACAGCGGGATGATGGCGATCAGCAGCGTGAACGACATGTGGCTGAGGGCGGTGATCAGCGCCACCTGGCGGAAGCCGCGCGACCGCCACACGGTTGTCCACGGAATCGCGGGTGGCTTGACCACGGTGGTCTCGTTCACCATCCGGATCAGGTCAATATGGCGGAAGCTCATCATCGAGGCCAGGAAAGCGACGAAAAACATCGACTGATAGTTGAACGGGAAAGGCGCGTTTTCCAGCCACAGGCCAAAAGCGACCGCGCCGATGCCCAGGGTGATGTTCAGCCACATCGAGCGCAGCCCCAGCAGCTTGCCCATCTGCCCCTCAGACACAGCCTCGCGCATCAGATTGATGAAGACCACCGAGGCGATGCCCTGCGGTATGGCCGGCAATGTCACCGACAATATCACCCACCAGGGCTGAAACCAGGTCGGAAACAGCGGCGCGAACAGCGGCAGCAGGAACATGAAACGCATGCCAATGCCAGGAATACGCAGCGCCCGCACCGTGTCGGTGTGGCGGCTGAGCCACCAGCTGCCCAGCATCGACGAAAACAACAGGATGAGCGACGGCAGCGCGCTGATCAGGCTTTGTTCAGCGGGGGTGGCCCCCAGGCGGATGGCATACACGCTCAGAAAGCGCGAGTTGGCCGCCAGCGCGAAACCAAACCAGGCAATGTCAACGACCAGATGGCGAAAGTTCGCCTCTTCGTAGCGGGAAATTGACGCGTTCAGGCTCATGTTGTCTTCACAGGTAGGAAAGTCTTATACACTCTACAGTTTCCCTCAATAAAACTCAATGCAGACCAAGTTGGCCTGTGGCCTGCATGGACTTACGATTTTGCTTAAGTGCGATACACTTCCTCGTGAACTGGCCCGTTATCTGGTACTATGTACGGGAATCGTAGGGTTAACGTGCGGAGGGACGCATTCATGTCTTTCTTTGGGAAAAGTCGACAGACTGATTCGCCACGGCTTGCAAGCGAGCCCCTGTCACCGCGCGTGGATATGCCGCAGCCGCCCGTGCAGCTTCCCGCGCCGGTCGGATTTGAGACGGTGCTGGGCGCAAACAGCACGCTGGAAGGCACGCTGCGCAGCAATGCCAATGTGCGCCTGGATGGCACGTTTACCGGCACGCTGGAAATTACCGGCAATGTGCTGGTGGGCGAGACGGCACGCATCAACGCGGATATCAATGCCAAGAATATTTCGATTGCCGGGGCAGTGCGCGGCAACGTGAGCGGCAAGAAGGTGCAGCTGCTGCGCACCGGCCGCATCTGGGGCGATATTCGCGCCCAGGCGCTGACCACCGAGGAAGGCGCGTTTATCGACGGCAAGATCACGATGACGAGCGATACTGCACCGCAGCCGACCTTTGAGCAGCCTGCGCTGGCTGTCGATGCGCCGCCCGCTGAGGTCGTGCAGGGTGAAGAACGCGTCATCGCCGCGCTGGATGCTGAAGTCGCTCCCGAAGCTGGTTCGGTCGCCCCGGCTGAAGATGCTGCGCCGCAGGCTGAAGGCGCGCCAGAAGCGACGCCTGCCTCAGACCCGGCCCCGTCAGCAGATGCGCCGGATGGGAACGCCTGAGCCATGCCCAAAGTGCTGTTTGTGTGCGCGGGCAATATCTGCCGGTCGCCGATGGCGGAAGGCGTATTTCAGGACCGTGTGAACAAAGCCGGGCTGGCGGACAGCTTCGAGATTGATTCGGCCGGGACGGGCAACTGGCATACCGGCGAGAAGGCCCATCCCGAAACGCGGGCGATGCTGGCCTCGCATGGCATCGCCTATGAGGGCCGCGCCCGCCAGGTCACGCGTGAGGACCTGGACACATTTGATTATGTGCTGGCGATGGATCACGACAACCTGAATAATCTGCGCCGCCTGCACAATAATCCGCGCGCAAAAGTCGATTTGTTCCTCACCTATGCGCGTGCGCAGGGGACAGTTTCGCGCGATGATGTGCCCGATCCGTACTACAACGGCGGATACCCGCTTGTTTATGAGCTGGTGTCGGCGGGCAGCGATGCGCTGCTGGCCTACCTGCTGAACGACAACAGCCGCTAGCGACCCGTCCAGACGGGCGGTCGTTTTTCTACGAAGGCGCGAAATCCTTCCTGTCCGTCTTCGCTGGACAGGATCGCCCGCTGATGTTCGGCCTCACGCGCCAACGACGCCTCGTAGCTGCTGTCGAGCGCGGCCAGCATGGCGGCTTTGCCCCGGCGCAGCGCCTCCGGCGACTGTCGGCTAATGCTCTCGGCCAACCGCATGACCTCTTCCTCAAAGACAGCCTCATCATAGACATGATTCGCCAGGCCGATGGCGGCGGCTTCCTCGGCGTCCACATTGCGCCCTGTAACCATCATCTCGAACGCGCGGCCAGCGCCCACCAGCCTGGGCAGCAACCAGGTGCCGCCGCCATCCGGAATCAGCCCGACGCGGATGAATAATTCGGCAAATACGGCACGTCTGCTGACCAGCCGCATGTCGCAGGCCAGCGCCATATCGCAGCCCAGCCCTCCGGCAAAGCCATCCACAGCCGCGATGACCGGCCACGGGCAGGCGCGAATCGCCTTCAGTGTCGGCGCGTAGACCTCCGTCAGCAGGCGAAACGACTCCTCCGGCCCGATACTGGTGCGGACAGCCTCTTTCAGGTCGGCGCCGCTGGAGAAGCTGCCACCCGCGCCGGTGAGCACCACGCAGCGCGTGCCATCGTCGTGCGCGGCGGTCAGGGCCTCGCGCAGGGCGTGCATGACGGTCTCGTTGAGCGCGTTTTTCACCTCTGGCCGGTTGATTGTCAGGCGGGTGACGGCACCTATTCGCTCATTCAGCAGCATGCTCATGGTCAGGCTCCTCGTGTGGCGCTACTCGTCAAACATGCTTTTGGGCGCTTTGCTGGCCGCGGACGGGCGCGCTGCGGGCTTTCCGGGGGCTTTCGCGGCTGGCTTCGGCGGGGTGGTTTTGGCTTTCAGCGTGCGCTGCACTTCGGCCAGCAGCACGGCGCTGTTCTCAAAATCGCCCTTCATCGGCAGATACAGCAGCGCGCCCAGCGGCACGATGGCCGCCGCCAGCAGCGGGCTTCCCGCGATCGTCAGCAGCACGGCCACGATGCCCAGCAGCACAAACACGAGGATGCGCCCGCGTGGATTCACGCCGCTGGGCGTCTCGACGACACACACGGTCACGCCGCCTTCACGCGTTAGTTTGCCGCTGAGGTGCGAGGTGCGGCTGAATTTCCCGCGCACCGGGGTGGTCACGCTCAGCGCAAAGGTCCCGTTCTTTTCGGTCCAGCCGTCCAGCGTGTTGCGCGTCCCGCGTGCATGCAGGCGCTCATTTACGGCGGCTATCCCCTGGGCGACAGTTTTCTCGGTGTAGTACACGACACGCACGCGCTTCATCTCCAGGGATAAACGTTCACACTATCAGCCGAAATTATACCATCGTGGCGGGGTTGTTTCTGTTACACTCTAGGCGTACTGTGCGCAGGATCTGCGAGGACGATGCTTTGATCTACGATATCACGCCTGTGGTGACTCCTGCGCTGGCCGTGTGGCCGGGCGACCATCCCTATACGGCCGAGCTGGTCGTGGGTCTTGGGCCGCAGACGTCCATCAATCTGATGACGCTCACGCTCAGCCCGCACACCGGCGCGCATGCCGATGCCCCGTTTCATTACGAGGCCGACGGGCCGTATCCGGCCGCGCTCGCGCTCGACCCGTATATCGGCCGCGCCCGGCTGGTCACGGTGACGCGCACATCCGGCCCGCTGACGGTCGATGATTTGCCGCCGGGTGCGCTGGATGGCGCGGAACGCCTGCTGATTCACAGCGTCGCCAGCCTGTCCACTCGCGCCGGTTTATGGCCGCCTGAATTTCCCTATCCTGGCGTGGCGCTGATCGAGCAGGCCGCCGCGAAAGGCATCGTGCTGATCGGGCTGGATTCGCCGTCGGTGGATGCGCAGGACAGCAAGACGCTGGATGGCCATCACGCGCTCTATCGGCACGGCCTGCGCAACCTGGAATACCTGTGCTTTGAGGGTGTGCCCGATGGCGATTACGAGCTGATCGCGCTGCCCTTAAAGCTGAGCCCTGCGTGCGCATCGCCTGTGCGTGCGATTCTGCGACCCCTTCACACTTAAATCATGCCTGAAGACGAGGTTTCACCATGAACCCACTGCCGATTCTGTTTTTTATCGTGTTTGCGCTGGTGCTGCTGGGCGGCTACGTCGCTATTCGGCGGCGGCTGGCGGGCCTGCCGCTGCTGGCGGTGCTGATGATCAGCGCCTGCGTGATCGCCATGTTCCTGGTCGGCCTGACCACCGGTGGCAGTCTGCCGCAGGCTATCTTCGTCGGCCTGCTGGTCGGCGGCAGCTTCAGCGTGATCGTGATTGTGGTGGCCAACTACTTCAGCCGCGCCGAAGCGCGCAAGGCGGCCGCGCTCGAACAATCGCCGCCTAGCCCGTGAAGGCGATAATCTGGTAGTCGCCCGCGCCCAGGTAATCAAAGCGCGACGCCTCCAGAATATACACACCGTCGCGGGGCAGGGTGACGCGGAAAATCTGCGCGTTCAGCCCCAGCGCAGGGTCTGCGCCGTCGTCGTTATAGGCCAGCGAACGGCCGTCTTCCAGCAGCAGTTCGAGGGCTGGGTCGAGATCGCCATTCTGGGCGGTCATGGTGAAAGTGACCACCTGGTCAGCCGCGCCCTGAAAGGCCCAGCGCTGCACCGGGATGGCGTCGCTCAGCGTCCCCGTCAGCGTGACGGCGGCCTGCGGTTCCAGCGCGAACCGGCGCTCGTGCGTCAGCCCCAGTGCAAACTGCCCATCCCCGCCAATGCGCGACACCTGCACGCTGTACAGCCCGTCTTCCGGCAGTACGACGGTGCGTAACTGCGCGTCCAGCGCGCTCCACAGATCCAGCCCCTGCTGGTCATCGTTTTCCGCGACGACTGCGCCAGACGGGGCAATCAGCGTCAGCGCGGGATCGAGAAAATCGCGCCGCTGCAGATCGACCGCCGACAGCGTGATGATATCGCCCGCCGCGCCAGCCATGGACCACGTCTGGACGGGCGTCAGCTCGGACAACGTGCCAATGACGACTTCGTTTTCTGCGATGTCCGCCCCGCCGATGCGGTCCAGGCTGGGGCTGATGCCCAATAGCACGAGCGTCCCTTCAGCCGTACCTGCCAGTAATTGCGACGTTTCCTCATTCCACGCGACCGAGGTCAGGCCGCCCGGCACCTGGGCAATCTCGGTCGTCACCAGGTCCAGGCCGACGCGATACACGCGCCCGTCATACAGCCCGGCGATGAAGTGGGTGTCGTCGGCGGGCGCGATGTCGGCAATTTCGCCCACTGCAAACGGCAGCCAGCCGATGAAGCGCGGTGTCTCGCCCGGCAGCACCTGCGACAAGCCCGTGTGAACCTCGCCATCCAGCAGCGACTGAAGCGTCTCCAGCACATACAGGTCATCGCCCAGCGGAATCAGATGCGGGGCATTGGCCGCGTTGAAATTCAGCGTGCTGGTGGTGGGCTTGTACGTGCCGTCGTCCTGCAAGGCATGTTCGACCGCCATGAATCCGCCGTCGGCGCTGCCATCGGCGCTGATGATGTCGCCATTGGCGCGGCTCGTCAGCGAGAAGGGGGCATTGGCCGCGAACGTGCCGAATGAAGCGCCCGCGGTCCCGTCCGGGTCGATCAGAAACAGGCAGCGGCAGCCGGTATCCCCGATAGCCGTGTTGCCGTCCGGCAGCACCACCAGGTCATGCATGCCCACGCGCGGCAGCGTCGTAATCTGCGGCGCGGACAGCCCGTCAGCGAAGCGAAGCAGCCCCCACGGCGTGATGCTGGCGACTGGCATATCGCCCGCAAAGGCGACGCCATGCACGACCGGCGGATTGATCGAGCCATCCGTGCTCTCGACGACTGGCGGCGGCAGCGCCTCCGTGCTGAAGACGCTCTGCACGGCCAGCGCGGGAAACTGGGGCAGGTCATTTGCCGACAGCGCGATGGACGACAGCACGCGTGTGAATTCGCGTTCGGTGCCGATGGCATACAGGATGCGATGATCGGGCAGACGGCCATACACGCCGGTCACGGACTGTCCGCTGTACGCGCCGCCCGCATTGATGCGTACGCCCAGGTCGCCAAACACGCTGGCTGGCTCGATGCGATACGCGCCCAGACCATCGGCCAGGAATCCGGTGTAAAACTGCTCAAAAACAGCGTGTGATTCCTGCGTATACGGGGCGCTGTTGGGCAGGACCAGCGCCGCAAACAGCGCATTCTCCGCCCGCGCGATCAGCGCCGAGCCGGATTCAAACGGGGCGATCTGCACATCCCAGTCTGGCGAGAGCGCGAAGGCCAGATTTGCTTCCGGCCAGGTGACAACCTGGTCCACCGGGGCGGACGCGCTGGCGCTGCCCGTCCCGATGCACAGCACGACGATGAGCAAGCGCAGGAGCATGTGGCGCATGGGCTGGAGTCCTCAGGCGGATCAGTGGCGCGGCACGGAGGCCAGCACCGTGAGTCCGGCTGCCTCCACGTCTTCACGGCGGCGCACCATCGGGTCGAGATAATGGGCCAGCGCCGCCAGCGCGATGCCCGCGCCCAGCCCAATTGCGACTTTGATCAGCGGCGCAAAGCGATTGGGCAGGGAGGGCGGCGCGGCGTCCGGACCCGTCCGGTGCAGCACGCGCACCGACGCATCGACATCGCCCAACTGCGGAAAGTAGTCCGCGTTCATCGCGCCCAGCACCGCGGTCGCGGCGTCCATGATGGCCCCCAGGCCGTCGGCATCCGGGTAGCTGAGGAAAATCTGGCCGACGCTGCGCTCATTGTCCGCGGCGATGCCCAGCGCACCGGGCTCGATGGTCACGCCCTGTTCGGCCAGCGCCTGCGTCACTTCGTCCCTGAACACGCTGCCACGCACCCAGTCGGTCAGCGCGTTCACCAGCAGTTCGCTGGACAGCCACAGGTCCTGATAATCGCCGTCAGCACGGGGGATAGCTTCCGGGTCCTGAAAAGCGGTGTAGTTGATATTGGCGCTGTAGCCGCCAGCGGTCGCGGTACGGTTGAGCACATCCGGCGCGGCGACGACGAGACCAGCGGCCAGCGGAATCGCGATCAGCCACCAGCGGCGCAGCAGCGCGCGCGCAATTTCAAACAGTTCCATGCAGTCTCTCCGAACTGGCAGTTTCGGCCATTATAGCGCAGACGCCCCGCGCCGGGCGCGAAATGCCTCATAAGTCCCAGTGACGAATGCGTCCATCTGCTGCGTGAACACGGCATTGTCGAATTTCAGCGCGTGTTCCCTCAGTGCTGACGGCGCATAGTGCTCCGCTTCAAAGGCCGATAATGCGGCGCACAGGCTGTCGACCGTCATCTCGCTGAACAGTTCGCCTGTCCTGCCGGGCAGCACGGTGTCCAGCGCGCCACCGCCGCCATAGGCGATGACCGGCCGACCTGCTGCCTGCGCCTGCACGGGGGTGATGCCGAAGTCTTCCAGGCCGGGGAACAGAAAGGCTTTGCAGCGCGCCATCAGGCCGGACAGGGCCTCATCGGGCACATAGCCCAGAAACTCGACCGTCGGGCCGGCCATCTCGCGCAGGCGGTCCATGTCGCGCCCCTTGCCGCCCACCTTCAGTGGCAGGCCCAGCCGCGTGCAGGCCTGCACCGCCAGGTCGATGCGCTTGTAGGGAATCAGCCGCGAGACGACCAAATAGTAGTCGTCGTGCGCCTCGTGCGGGACAAAGCGCGCCGTGTCCACCGGGGGATAGATGATGACGCTGTCACGGTCGTAGTACTGCCTGATGCGCGCCTGAATCTCGGTGGAGATGGCGATAAAGGCATTCACGCGCTGCGCCGCCGCGTAATCCCAGCGCTTGAGCGCGGCGATGATCGGCTTCAGGGCCAGCGCACCAATGCTGCCGATGCCTTCGCGCTGCACGTAGGCGTCCAGGCCCCACACATAGCGCGTCGGCGCCAGGCAGTAACAGATGTGCAGCGTGTCGGAGTTGTGTCGGAAGCCGTGGCAGAAGCCGCTTTTGTTGCTCAGCACGACCTGATAGTCGCTCAGGTCCAGCCCGCCCCAGGCGGCAGGATAGGCCGGCAGGTAGGGCTGATGATGGGTGTGAATGGCGGGAAGTTTGTCGATCCACAGCGTGCGGATATCCCACTGCCTATACGCTGGCGGCATGATGTCGGGCGCGTAAATGCTGGTGTAGACCGGGCTGTCGGGATACATGCCCACCAGCACCTCCAGCACATCCTCTGCGCCGCCGCGCTGGTTCAGCCAGTCATGGACGAGGGCAAGCTTCATCGAGGCTCTTTTCTCATAGTAAATGCGGCCGCAGCGGCGCGAAGGTCATGCGGTGGATCGGGCAGGGGCCCAGGCGCGTGATGGCGTCCTGATGCGCGGCGGTGCCATAGCCCTTGTGGCTGGCAAATCCATAGCCGGGATACTGACTCTCGAAGGCGATCATCAGGTCATCACGATGGACTTTGGCCAGAATGCTGGCCGCCGCGATGCTGAGCGAACGCGCGTCGCCTTTTGTCATCGAGGTGAAGGGGGTGTTGTCCCAGGCCCAGCGCACATGGTCGAGCAGCAGATGCTGGCATGCGCCCGCAGGATGGCGCGCACGGGCGGCCAGATAAGCGCGGTGCATGGCCTGCTGGTTGGCGGGGACGATGCCAAACTGGTCAATTTCTGCGCTGCTGGCTGCGCCGACGCCCCAGCACAGCGCATGCTCACGCACGACCAGCGCCAGCCGCGTGCGCGTGATGCTGTCCACCTGCTTGCTGTCGTTCACGCCGACGAGGGCAGCGTACAGTGCGTCTGGCTCGCCAGGGGGCAGGCACACGCAGGCGGCCACCACCGGCCCGGCCCAGGCGCCGCGTCCTGCCTCATCGATGCCATAGACCGCGCTGTGTCCTGCCGACCACAACGCGCGCTCCAGGTCAAGGGGTGCTGTTTTGGGGGCTGGTGCGGGCATACAGGCCTTTGTTCCAGTTCTGGCGGATCTGCCAGATTTCGCGCAGCATATTGAGCGAATCCTGCACCAGGCGCATGCGGCTGTCCGGGTCAAAGTACCAGATGATCGGCACTTCGCGGATTTTGTAGCCGCGCTTGATGGCGATGAACAGGATTTCTACGTCAAAGCCGATGCCATTCATCAGCTGCACGCTGAACAGGTCTTCAGCCGCGGCACGGGTGAACATCTTGAATCCGCACTGCGTGTCTTCAAATTTGCGGATGGCCATGATCTTGATGATGATGTTGTTCACGCGGCCCATCAGGTGGCGATAGGCGGGCTCATTGATGCGCTGCGCCTCTTTGCCCTCACGCGTGGCGATGATCACATCATAGCCGTGCACCTGCGGCGGCAGAAACTTGACGATTTCTTCAATCGGCATCGACAGGTCAGTGTCGCAGATGAAACGGAAATCGCCCTTCGCGGCCAGCATCCCGGCTTTGACAGCCCGGCCCTTGCCGCGTTCCTTGAGCTGCATCAGGCGCACATTCGGGTGCGTCTGCGCGAAGGCGATGACGACCTCAGCGGTGCGGTCTTTGCTGCCGTTGTCGACCACGATCACTTCATAGCTGATCGCCTGGGTGGCCATAAAGGCCGTAATTTTTTCCAGGCTGGGTGGCAGGCGGAGTTCTTCGTTGAGCGCCGGAATGATGATCGACAAAGTGGGTGTGGCTGTCGTATTGGGTTCCAAAGTCAACTTTTCTGCTCCTGCCGCAGCCTGCGCCTGATGCGGCATGCTGCCGTGTGATTCGCTCATATTACGTCGCTTTCGGCGCTGATTCAGCGTCGGAATGCGTCAACACGGCTTCTAATGTCGCCAAAGAAATACGCCTGTTTTTCTGAATCACGCGGCGTTTGCCCATCTGCCCAGGTAGGGCCAGCAGGCCTGCCAGCATGCCCCTCAATCGCGCACGGGCCGCTTCGCCGCGCCACGCGCCCAATGCCTCGCGGGCCATCTTCCACTGGCGGCGCAGAATTGGCCCGCGATATTTACGCCACAGCTCGGACGGGTAATTTTTGGCCAGCAGGATGAGCGTGTTGCGCCCGTCGTAATAGCTGGCCGTGACGCCGCCGCCTGTCGCTGACAGATGATGATAAACGACCGCATAGGGCGTGTAAAGACAGCGCCATCCCGCCAGCTGGGCGCGCCAGCCCAGGTCGACATCCTCCATCAGGAAGAAAAAATCGTCGTCCAGCAGGCCAATTTCATCGAGCATGGCGCGCCGGTAGGTGCTGCTGCCGCCGCACGCGCTGAACACATAGGCTTCCTCGTCAAACTGGCCGACATCTTCCTGCCACACGCCGCGATTCCCGGCGCGGCCATCCACCGTGAAGAAATCTCCGGCGGTGTGCAGGTGCGTGCGCTTGTCGAACAGCAGCATTTTGCTGGCCACGCTGCCCACGCCAGGATGTCTGGCGAAGGCATCGACGACCGCCCCGGCCCAGCTCGGCTCGACCTCTGTATCGTTGTTCAGCAGGCAGATGAATTCGCCGCGGGCCTGCGCCATACCTGCATTGCACGCGCCGGTGAAGCCGCGATTCTCCGGCAGGGCGATCAGCGTCACCCACGGGTAGTCAGACTCAATCAGCGCCTGTGAGCCGTCGGACGAGGCATTATCCACCACGATCACTTCGATATGCGGATACGTTTGCGCTTTCAGCGACGCGAAACACACCGCCAGAAAACGGATGCCGTTCCAGTTGGGGATGACGATGCTCAGCAGTCCGGGCTGTGCTGGCTGATTCACGACGACAGCAGCCCTTCGCGTGCCATAAAGTCAGCGCAGGCGTCCTGCCATGCGCGCAGCGTGATGCCCAGCTTTGCCCCGTTGTGATTCTCCAGCGGGGAATAGCGCGGCGGGGTGCTGGCGCGCTGCCACTCGGACATCATGATCGGCTCAATCGGCACATGGCTCCTGCCGGACAAACGCAGCACTTCACGCGCAAAGTCGTAACGGCTGACGGCGCCCTCGTTCACCAGATGATACACGCCAAACGCGCCGGTTCCGCACAGGCGCATCACAGCTTCAGCCACGTCTTCGGTGTAGGTCGGGTTGCCGACTTCATCCTGCACCACGCGCAGCGGACGGCCTTCATCGGCCGCGCGCAGGATCGCCTGCACAAAGTTGCGGCCGCCGTGGGCAAACAGCCAGCTTGTGCGCACGATATAGTGCCCTGGATTGGCGTGGCGCACGGCCACTTCGCCCACCCACTTGCTGTAGCCATACGGGTTGGCCGGCTGGGGCGCATCGTCTTCGCGATACGCGCGGTCATGCGCGCCGCTGAAGACTTCGTTGGTGCTGACATATACGACAGGTGCAGCTACCTGCCTCGCGGCCATCGCCACACCGCCGGATGCGATCCCATTGTTGACGAGCGCCTTTTCGGGGTCACGGGCACAGCCATCGACATCTGTCCAGGCGGCGGCATGCACCACCAGTTCCGGGCGCACGTCAGCGAAGCGGGCGCTCACAGCGGGGAAGTCGGTGATATCCAGCAGCGCCATGGTGCTTTCGACCACGTCGTGTCCGGCGGCCTGCGCGTGCCTGCTGATGGCGCTCCCCAGCCTGCCTTCCGCCCCAATGATCAGGATACGCATTCAGCGTTTGCTCCAGAGTTCGAATACTGCCTGCACATCCTGCTGCCACAGCGCGACCAGGTCGGCTGTCTCGCGGCCTTCTCCGGCCGTTCCGGTGAAATAGCCCGCGCCGGGGATACCTTTTGACTTTGACACCACCAGCGCGCACAACATGCCGTTACCGGCGGCGAGCTCCTCTCCGCACACCTCGCGCAGCAGATGCGAAAAGATGTATGAGCCCGGATGGATGCGGGCCGTCGTCAGCCGCGATGCCACCTGCGTATACGTGGCAATGTCGCGGTTCGCGGCCAGCTCGCGCAGCACGGCGCGCAGTTCTTCCTTCATGGTGCGCCGGTCGCTCTCCGCCAGCCGATACTCATACCCGTGCGGCATCGCGCCTTATTCGTTGTCTGCTGAGGCCAGGCGCGCAGCATACTGCCGCTTATAGAATTCCAGATACTCGCCGGTCTTGATCTTCTGCCACCACCACGCGTTGTCACGGTACCAGTCCACGGTCAGCTTCACGCCAGACTCGAAATTGTGCGCCCGCTGCCAGCCCAGGCCGCGCAGTTTGGTGCAATCCATCGCATAGCGGCGGTCGTGGCCTTCGCGGTCGGGCACGTGCTTGATCAGGCTGTCCGGCTTGCCCAGATGGCCCAGCAGCGCGCGCGTGACCTCGATATTGGTGCGGTTGTCCTCACCGGCGATGTTATAAGCTTCGCCGGATTTGCCGTGGTGCAGGGCGGTGTCGATGCCCGTCACATGGTCTTCCACAAACAGCCAGTCGCGCACCTGTAATCCGTCGCCATACACGGGCAGCGGCTTATCCTCGATGGCCTCGGTGATGAAAAAGGGCAGCAGCTTTTCCGGGTACTGATACGGCCCGAAGGTGTTGCTGCCGCGCGTGATGACGGTGTCCATGCCATGCGTGATGTGATAGGCGCGCACCATCATCTCGCCGCCTGCCTTGCTGGCCGCATACGGGCTGTTGGGCGCAAAGGTGTCGGTCTCGACCGAGAAGTGACCATCCTCAATGTCGCCATACACCTCGTCGGTGCTGACATGCAGGAAGCGGCCGATGCCGTGCTTCTTGGCTTCGTCCAGCAGGATGAACACGCCCACCACATCGGTGTGGATGAAGGCGTCGGCCTGCAAAATCGAGCGGTCGACATGGCTTTCGGCGGCAAAATTGACGATCGTATCAATCTGGTGCGTCTCCAGCGCCTGCTGTAATACCGCCCGGTCGGCGATATCGCCGCGCTCGAAGCGATAGTTTTCCTCGTCGGAAATCGGCAGCAGGTTATCCAGATTGCCGGCATACGTCAGCTTGTCATACACGATGATGTTGTAGTCGGGATATTTGCCGACCATGTAACGCGCAAAGGCGCTGCCGATGAACCCGGCGGCACCCGTGACGAGAATATTCTTCATGGCTTTTTCTCCGCGTCGGCTGCTGCGGCCGGAGTCGCTGCGGGTGCTGCTGCTTCGGCAGGCGCATCGGTTGTGGCAGGCTTGTCCGCCTTGTCAGACGACGCTTCCGGCTTCGGCTCACCAATCGGCAGCACGAACTTTTCGACCGCCTGGGCGACGCCGTGTTCGTCGTTCGTTCCGGTGATGTGATCGGCGGCCTGCTTGACGTCCGCCGAGGCATTGCCCATCGCCACGCCAATCCCCGCCATGCGAATCATGCCGATATCGTTTTCGGCATCTCCCAGCGCCATGACTTCGTCGGCCTTGATGTCCAGCTTCTTCAGCAGTTCGGCCAGGGCAGGGCCTTTGCCGCTGCCATTGGGCACGATTTCCAGCATGGTCGCCAGGCCAGCCTGCACGACCTCGGCCTCGCCGCGCAGAATCTGGCGCAGCTGCCAGCGCAGCGCAGTGATCGCGGACGGCTGGCCGATGGCAATCAGTTTGTTGACGGGCATGTCGGCCACATAATTAACCAGGCTGCCCACTGCCTCCGGAACCGGCTCGTGATAGCGTTTTGTCGCATCGACGATGCCGTCGGTGACCGCCCGCGTGAGCAGGCGCATGCCGCTGTACATAATCAGGTCGAAGCCGCGGTCTTCCATATAGGTGATGGCGCGGCGCAGCAGGTCTGGCTCCAGCGTGTGCTGAATGACGACTTTGCCGGCAGGGTCATAGATGATCGTGCCCTGCAGGAAGATGCTGTAGGTTTCCAGCTTCAGTTTTTCAATCAGGTGGATGGCGGAATTACGCGTCTTGCCCGTCGCCAGGATGACCTTGACGCCTTCCAGCGCGGCGGCGCGCAGCGCGCTTTCATTGCGCTTGCTCAGCTCATGCTTGCTGGTGAGCAGGGTGCCATCGATATCGCTCACGATGGCCTTGATTTTCTTCTTGTTGGTGTCGGTCATGAATTCCCTCGTGAGTGAGCTTTGCAGACAGATTAGACGAGCTGCACGCTGCTGTGATCGCCCAGATTCATGGTCAGCGCCTGCGGCTTGAGATCGCGCCGCGTCAGCGAGACTTTGCGGCCGATCAGGCTGCCATACAGCCGGGACGGCAGGTCTGAGATATCGCTGTGCTCCAGCACAATGCTGCGCTGGATTTCGCAGTTACGCACGTTCGTGTGGTGGTAAATGCTGGTGTACGGGCCGATGTAGCTGTTCTCGATCACGCAGCCTTCGCCGATGATCGTGGGGCCATGAATGACGCTGTTGATGATGCGTGCGCCGTCCTGCACGGTCACGCGCTTGTCGATGTCGGAACCGCTGATTTCCGCCGAGGCCGCGATTTCCGGCACCAGCTCGTCCAGCACGCTGGCATTGGCCTCCAGCATGTCGATCGGCTTGCCGGTGTCGATCCACCAGCCTTTATGCACATGCGGCTGCACGACATAGCCATTTTCGGCCAGCCAGCGAATCGCATCGGTAATTTCCAGCTCGCCGCGCTTCGACGGCCGGATGGCGTGCACGGCTTTGAAGATGTTGCTGTCGAACATGTAGATGCCCACCAGCGCCAGGTTGCTGGGCGGGTGTTCGGGCTTCTCGATCAGCGTCTTGATAGTGCCGTCGGGGGCCAGCTCTGCCACGCCAAAGGCGCGTGGGTCGGCCACTTCCTTCAGCACGATCTGGCTGTTCCAGGCATGATTGGCAAAATCGCGGATGAGCGTGCTGATGCCACCCTGGATGACATTGTCGCCCAGGAACATCACGAATGGGTCGTCTTTCAGGAAGTCCTGCGAGATTTTTACCGCGTGGGCCAGGCCATCCGGGCTTTCCTGCGGGATGTACGTCAGCTTCACGCCCCAGCGCGAGCCATCGCCCGCGGCTTCCTCGATTTCGGCGCCGTTGTGCCCGACGACGATGCCGATTTCGGTCACGCCAGCGTCGCGGATCGCCTCGATCACGCGGAACAGCACCGGCTTGTTGGCCACCGGGATGAGCTGTTTGGCGCGGGTGTACGTCAGCGGATACAGGCGAGTGCCTTTACCGCCGCTCAGGATCAGACCCTTCATCGTATGTTTCCCCCTGAATTCGTGTTACGACACGCTGTCGCGGGCGGCGTCTGTCAGGACTGCGCCCAGCACGCGTGCATTGACGCGCTTGAGTTCTTCACGCGCACGCGCCAAATGATCGCGCCGGGTGCCGCCGGTTTTGACGACCAGCAGGGTGCCATCCAGACGGGCGGCCAGCAGCGCGGCGTCAGTTGCGGTCAGCACGGGCGGCGCCTCAAACAGCACATAATTGGCGCGCGCTTTTAAAACGCCCAGCACTTCACTCATGCGCTGGCTGCTGAACAGGTCGGCCGGGACCGGCGGCAGCGTGCCGCTGGGCAGCAGGCTCAGGTTTTCTACGCCGGTATCCACCAGCGGCGGCATCGCCAGCGCCTCTGGCTCCAGCATCATGGTGGTCAGGCCGCGGGCATTGCTGACGCCCCAGATGGTGTGCTGGGTCGGCGTGCGCAGGTCAGCGTCGACGATGATCGTCTTGTTGCCCGCCTGGGCGAAGGTGACGGCCAGATTGGCCAGCACCTGACTTTTGTTTTCCACACTGCTGGGGGAGGTGATGACCAGCGTGGCCAGCGAACGCTCCACGCCCGAAAAAATCAGGTTGGTGCGCAGGGTGCGATATCCCTCAGCCGCGGCCGAGCGCGGCTCTGTCAGGGTGATGAGCTTAACGGTTGTCATGCGGTTTCCTCACTCGTGATGCGGGATAGTCGCCAGCACGGGCAGATCGACAGTGCGTTCCAGGTCGTCGCGGCGGCGCACCACGCTGCTTTCCAGGTATTCCAGCACGAACACCAGCACGACGCCGATCAGCCCGCCCAGCAGGCCACCGGCCACCGCGTTAATGGTGACATTGGGGGTGATGCTGGTGGGGCACCTCGGGTTGTCGGCGGAAATGGCGTCGATGCGGTCTTCGATGCGGACGGTCTGATTCTGCGTATTGCGGTAGATGACCAGTTGATCGCCCCAGGCGCTGGCGACGCGGCTGGCAATCGCACAGTCTTCCAGATCAACATCGATCTGCACGGTCAGATTGTCGCGGTTGGACTGGATGGTGACATTTCCCAGCAGATCGCCGGGCGTCATGTCAAGCTGCAGGCCGTCGATGACCTGCTGGGCGATGCGCGAGCTGTTCAGGTACACCTGATACGAGTTCATCAGGCGGGTGGTGGCTTCCGTCAGGCCGAGGTCGTTGCGCGCAGGCTGAATCAGGATGACCTGTGAAGCGCGATAGGTGGGCGTAATCTGGCGGCTGAGGATAAAGGCACTTGCGGCGGCCAGCACGGCCAGCAGCAGCACAATCCATCCGCGCCGCAGGATGATACGTCCATATTCGTACAGGCTCATCTGCCCTCCAGACTGTGACAGTGCAAAACGTGGTCATTCTACCTTATCGCGCGGATTCGGCGCAGGGCGATTTTGCTACGGGTGCCCACCTTAGGGTGTCATGAGTCTATCGGCCTATTTAACGTAATGTTTATTTGTCAGGCCTATTCTGAGCCGTATACGTTTTCTCAGGTCAGCATTTCGGTAGATAAAGGGTAATCCGCATGGACAAGTTTTTCAGCAAGGTGCAAGGTGTCGAGTTTGAAACAGACGACACGCTGACTGAGATGAACATGAAGTTGGTCTCGGAAGATTTCCGGCGCGCCTTTGAACTGGACTTTTCGCCGGTGGAGCATAACGTCATCGAAAGCGCCATGGTGGGCGTGCTGCAGGCCGTGGGCGAAGACCCCACCCGTGAGGGCCTGCAGAAGACCCCGCATCGCGTGGCCAAAATGTACGATGAGCTGCTGAGCGGCTATCGCACCGATCCCGCCAAGCTCATCAATGAGGCGCTGTTTGAAGTCGATTACAACGATATGGTCATCGTCAAGAATATCGAGTTCTACAGCCTGTGCGAGCATCACATGCTGCCGTTCTACGGCCATGTGCACGTCGCCTATATCCCCAACGGCAAGGTCGTCGGGCTGAGCAAGATTCCGCGCATCGTGGATATGTTCGCCAAGCGCCTGCAGGTGCAGGAGCGTATGACGCGCCAGATCGCCGATTTCATCAACGAAGTGTTGCAGCCGCAGGGCGTGGCCGTCGTGGTGGAAGGCGTGCATATGTGCTCGATGATGCGCGGCGTGAAGAAGGCCGACAGCAGCATGACCACCAGCGCGATGCTGGGCGCGTTCAAGGAAAATACCACCCGCACCGAGTTCCTCAGCCACGTGGGTCGCGCCAGCAATATCTAGCTTCATCTCCCCTGAAAGGGCGTGACGGTGTATCCGCATCGCCGCGCCCTTTTCATGTTTCGGCCCGTGTGCTATAGTGTGAGAATAATTCACTCATCGAGAGCGACCGAGGGAACGTGCCCTTTGACGTCGCGGCAACCCCCGAAGCGTCGGGAAGGTGCCAACTCCGGCAGAGGCTGATTCCTCTGAGAGATGAGCGAGGTCGCCTGGCTGAATCGGTTGTCCATCATGCTGCGCCCCGCCCATCACCCTGGACGGGGCGTTTGTTTTCCCCGCTCTCGCATCAGTTCCTGTAATTCTTCAAGGATAGGGAGCACGTTCATGGCTGAACATACGGTCGGCAAGACATCTTCTACCTTCATGACTTCACCGCGCTATTTCTTCACGTCGGAGTCGGTCTCTGAAGGCCACCCGGACAAGCTGTGCGATCAGGTCTCGGATGCGGTGCTGGACGCCATCCTGTCGCAGGATGCCAATGCCCGTGTCGCCTGCGAAAGCGCGACGACCACCGGCGTGGTGTTTGTCTTTGGCGAGGTGACCACCACCGCCTATGTCGATATCGACACGATTGTGCGCGACACCGTGCGCAGCATCGGCTACACGCGCGGCAAGTATGGCTTTGACGCCGACACCTGCGGCGTGATGGTGTCGATCAAGGAACAGTCGCCGGATATCGCGCTGGGCGTGGACCGCGCGCTGGAAGCCAAGGAAGGCCAGATGAGCGAGGCCGAAATCGAGGCTACTGGCGCTGGCGACCAGGGCATGATGATCGGCTTTGCCTGCGACGAAACCCCGGAACTGATGCCGCTGACGATTTCGCTGTCGCACCAGCTGGTGCGCCGTCTGGCCGAACAGCGCAAGCTGGGCGAAATCACCTGGCTGCGCCCGGACGCCAAGAGCCAGGTGACCGTGGAATACGCCTACGGCAAGCCGAAGCGCGTCGACACGATCGTCATCAGCACGCAGCACGCGCCCGAAGTGACCAATGATGTCATCCGCGAGACGGTCATCAACAACGTTATCAAGCCGATTGTGCCCGCGCACCTGCTGGATGAAAACACCCGCATCTTCGTCAACCCGACCGGCCGCTTTGTGACCGGTGGCCCGATGGGCGACGCAGGCCTGACCGGCCGCAAGATCATCGTCGACAGCTACGGCGGCGTGGCCCGCCACGGCGGTGGCGCGTTCAGCGGCAAGGACCCGACCAAGGTGGACCGCAGCGCCGCGTACATGGCCCGTTATGTGGCCAAGAATGTGGTGGCGGCTGGCCTGGCGACGCGCTTCGAGCTTCAGGTGAGCTATGCCATTGGCGTCGCCCGCCCGACCTCGCTGGCCGTGGAGACCTTCGGCACCGGCGTGGTCAGCGACGAGACGATCGAGGCGCTCATCCACAAGTATTTTGACATGCGCCCGGCCGCGATCATCCGCGACCTGAACCTGCGCCGCCCGATCTACCGCCAGGTGGCCGCCTACGGTCATTTTGGCCGCACGGACATCGATGTGCCGTGGGAGCGCACCGACAAGGCGGAGACGCTGCGCCGCGAAGCCGGCCTGTAAGCCGCGCTGATTCATAACACGACAAACGAGGGAGGGGACAGGCCGCGCCTGATGATGCGGCCTGTCCCCTTTTTATTAGCGCCGCGCCGCCTTGACGATTCCTGCCCCGGGGCGCACAATCGTGGCCTGATGCTGTGCAAGGTAAGGTTGTGACACCCATGAATATCCTGTATTCGATTCTGCTGACCGTCTGCACCGGCGGCATGGGCCTGCTGGGGATTTACTCGGCCGTGTATGCGCTTGCCAATCGGCGCTATGCCGGGCGTTTCCTGCGCTGGCTGCTCTACAGCGTGCCGGTTGTAATCGGGGCCAGCGTGCTCGGGTCATGGTTCGCCCATTTCAACCAGGATACCGGCCTGTCGCTTGGGCTGCTGGTGCTGCCTTTCGTGTGGCTGGTCATCGTGCTGGGCGCGCAGCAGCTGCTTGGTCGCCCAGTACAGGCCGAAGATGAGATGCTGGTCATCCTGCCCCCTTCGGATCGCGAGGACTGACACGTCTTTACGGCGCGTGTGGCCCACCTCGTGTATAGTGTTTGTATTCGGTTAGTGCGCGCAGGTTGGGAGGGGCTATGAAAGCTGCCAGGGCCATCGGGTCTGTGCTGAAGAACTTCTTCATCATCTTTTCGTTCATCGTCAACCTGATCCTGGTGCTGGTGGTCGTCGTGCTGGCCCTGACGATCTTCGAGATCAAGAACAGCCTGGTGACGCCGCTGGTGGCCGGCCTGCACAGCAGCTTCGTCGGCCTGGATGAGAGCACGATCGATTGGACGATTCCGGTGCGCGACAGCATCCCGGTGCGCCTGAATATCCCGCTGCAAACCGACACCATCGTCACGCTGACGGATAATGTGGCGCTGTTTGTGCAGGCGGATATCACGCTGCCGGGCGGTGGCGGTAACCTGAGCGCGACGGTCAACCTGACGCTGCCGGTGGGCCTGGAACTGCCGGTCGCGCTGGACCTGAACGTGCCGGTGGACGAGATGCTGGATATCGCGCTGGATGTGCGGGCGGTGATCCCCATCAGCGAGACGCAGCTCCATGACCCGATCAACAACCTGCGACTGACCTTTGAGCCGCTTGTGCGCGCGCTGTACAACCTGCCGAATGACTTTGCCAGCGCCGTCGATATGGCCAGCGCCGCGATGTCGGGGCAGGGGCCGGACCTGCTGGCTGAAAATGCCTACAGCGTCGACCCGTGGCCGGGCTACAGCGAGACGGCCGGCGTGGGTTATACGCTGAATACGCAGCCTGTGCCGATCACCAATCAGCCGCTGGTGACGGGCATGGTGCCGCTGGGTGGCATCCCCGCGCTGGACGAGCAGATTCGGCCGGAGTTGTATTCCGAGGCAAACGGCAGCCCGGCGCAGGTGAATGCGCAGGCGCAGGCCAATATGTCGGCCTATGGTGTGCCCGCTTACACCTATGACGGCAGTTATGCGCAGGCACAGCAGGACCAGTTCAGCGCCGCCAATACCTCGCCAGACATGCTGCCCACCGCGATGGTGCTGCCAGACGGCGGCGGATGATTCGGCGGTGGTTGTCAGCGGGGCGCAAGCTGCATTACAATATGGGTCTGAAGACAGGGGAGTTGTCCCCTGTTTTCTTCTCGTCATGGCATTACACAAGAGAATCCACGTTGGACAAGCGCATGACCAAGCCAGAACCGCGCCCTCGCATCTGCGACTACGAGGGTTCAAATTATCGTACTGAATTTTGGGAGAACCGCGGCCGCAATTACGAGGACCGCGTCGAGCGTATCGCGCTGCAGAAGCTGCTGCCCGCCAAGGGCAAGCGCCTGCTGGAAATTGGCGCTGGTTTTGGCCGACTGACCAACGAATACAAGAATTTTGAGCAGGTCGTCGTGCTGGACTACTCGCTGTCGCAGTTGCAGTATGCGCAGGAGACGCTGGGCCGCGACCCGCGCTATATCTACGTGGCCGCTGACGCGTACAAGCTGCCGTTTCGCCCTGGCGTGTTTGATGCGGCGACGATGGTGCGCGTGATACATCACATGGCCAGCGTGCGCACGGTGCTGGCGCAGATTCGCCGGGTGCTGGCGCCCAACAGCACGTTCATCCTGGAACACGCCAACAAGCGCAATCTGAAGGCCATGCTGCGTTACGCGCTGCGCAAACAGACCTGGGACCCGAACGCGTTTGAGCCGGTCGAATTTGTTGAGCTGAATTTTGACTTTCACCCGGAATACATCCGCCAGGAATTGCAGGCTGCCGGATTCACCGTGCAGCAGCGTATCCCGGTGTCGTTCTTCCGGTTAGGCCTGCTGAAAAAATCCGTCAGCGTCAATCTGCTGGTGAAGCTGGACAGCCTGCTGCAAAAAACCGGCTGGCTGGCTGCGCCCAGCATTTTCACGCGCTCCGGCACGATCGGCACCAGTGTGAACAATCTGGGACTGAGCGCAATCTTCGCCTGCCCGGAATGCGGCGGCGACCTGGAGCGCGCCGGCAACGAGATGGTGTGCCGCAAAGACGGTCACCGCTGGGCGGTGCGCGATGGCATTTATGACTTCAAAGCCACGGCCGACAATGACGACTAGTCCGACGGCCTCAGGCATGAATCTGGGGCCAAAGACGGCCGCGCTGCTGGCGCAGGTGGGTATCCCCGACCTGGAGACGCTGGGGCAGGTCGGCGCAGTGGAAGCCTACTGCCGCCTGAAGCGTGCATTCCCGCGCCAGGTCTCGCTGAATGCCTTGTATGGCATGGAGGCGGCGCTGATGCGCATCCACTGGCTGCATCTGCCGGATGAAATCAAACAATCCCTGCGCGAGCAGGCGGAACGCTGCCTGAATGGGGCAAAGTCACCCACCCATGGGTAATGCAACCGACTTTCAGCAGATTCCCACGACCACGCTGTGCGATGTGATGCCGAATCGCGCCCAGGTGATGACGCACGAGATTCGTCCGCTGTGGTCGGGCATGCCCCGGCTGGCAGGCCCGGCCTATACGGTGCGCTGCGGCCCCGGCGACAATCTGATGCTGCACGCCGCCATTTACCGCGCCCCACGCGGATCGGTGATCGTGGTCGAATCGGCAGACTGCGACTATGCGGTGGCGGGCGGCAACGTGTGTGCTGTCGCCCAAGCGCATGGCATCGTCGGCTTCGTGATCGATGGCGTCATCCGCGATTTGCCCGAAATTCGCGACCTGGCATTTGCGGTCTTTGCTCGCGGCGTCGTGCCCATTCCCGGCGGCAAGTCTGCCCTCGACCTGCTCAATCAGCCCGTCTCATGCGGTGGCGTGCGCGTCTCCCCCGGTGATATCGTCGTCGCTGATGAAAACGGCGTGGTGGTCGTGCCTGCTGCTCTGGCGGACGATGTTCTCATGAAATCCCAGGCGCGTTTGGTGCGTGATGCTGAAATCACGCTGGCGCAGTGGGAAGCGGACCATAAGTCGCGCATCGATCAGATCCTGTCGTCCAAAGGCTTTAAGTCTTAAAGCTCCTGCATATTCGTGTCCATCCAGGCTTTATAGGCAGCGCGTAACTGCCCCTTCAGCGGGCCGGGCGCGCCTTCGCCCAAAACTATGTCGTCGATGGCGATGACCGGAAAATTACCCGTTTTGACCAAGGTTCCTGCCCAACACCCTTACTTCATAAAACATCATGAATTGGCATAGGGTATCAAGAAGGAGAAAAAGCTTGATGGAATTTTCTTCAGTATAAATCTCGGATGCGTATCTTCCATGAGAAATCATATGTCTTGGAGGAAAGTTAGGGTCAACATCCATGAGCCAGTCGTTAAAGAGCTGAAACGGCCCAGCGGAATTTCCGTCGTTCTGTAAAAAACCAATGGTTGCATTCAATGCTTCACGAAAGGCATAATGTAATTGTGGGATTTGCTGTAAATTGCTATCAAGCTGTCTGAGACGAGATGGCGTCCTCCATGGTACGTTATCTGGTGGCATTATTTCGTGTAGCCAGTCGACAATTACTCCTTCAACAGGACCTATCATTGCTGAAATACTCAAATGAAATAGACCGAGCCTATGTGCTTCAAATGCTTCTTCAAATAATTTTTCCCGAATATGAAATGCATTGATAGGAGACCATGTCTTGACCAACTTGTTGTAAATGAAATCTGGAGTACAAAAATCAATCAAAGGTCTTCGAGCTCCTTCTATGTCACCAGCGCTGACTCGCTCCACAATTTTGGACAAAGGATATGGAAGCAAAGATGTTGCTATCCATAACCCTATTTGATGAATTGCGACTTCATGCTTCTTTGCCCATTGGACTACTTTATCTGTCAATGCATTTTGTAGGTGTTGAGCAATGATTTCTCCTCTGAAAGCAAACCTATCGTCAAGAGCATCAAAGTCCAATTGATTAGGGTTAAAATCAATAAATAGACTATAATCAAATCCGTTCCAGAACAGGAAGATGAAAGCAACCCGTTCACCATCAACGGTTGGAGGTAAAACACTGTTGATGCCAACAATTTGATGAAGGTGCACAGGTTCACCTACAACAAGATCTGGAAGTCTTGTTTCGTCTGAAGAAGTTACTGGTTCAACATGCCACCCAAATTCATCATTGAAATGAATTTGTGGCAACTTATTTTTTGGAAAAGTAATTAGGCATTCTCGAAGTTTGAAAGAATCTGGAATTCCTGACTCTTCAAATCGCCTCTTAATTTCAGGTTCAATCCACTGTTTATGAAAGCCTTCAAAAAACTCGCGTTTTTGATCGTCAGACATTTCAATCATGGGGGATTCTCCATCAGTTGTTCGCGATCACGAACTTTCAAACAAGCGTTAGTACACTTATACCAAGTATGTTAGCAGTAGTCTCAATTTGATTCTCTGGTAAGTCTCCTAAAGTTCCTGCATATTCGTGTCCATCCAGGCCTTGTAGGCGGCGCGTAATTGCCCTGTCAGCGGGCCCGGCGTGCCTTCGCCCAAAACGATATCGTCGATGGCGATGACCGGCACGATGCCCCGGCTGGCGCTGGTGATGAAGGCCTCGCTGATGTGGGGCAGGTCGTCCAGATGGATGGGCGTCGTCTGTACGGGCAGCACCGACGGGGCCACCTCCAGCACGATCTGCTGGCTGATGCCGGGCAGCACACCCTCGACCGCCGTGCGCAGCATCCCCGATTTGATGGCGTAAAAGTTGCTGCTCATCCCTTCCAGGATGTCGCCGTCTGCGCTGACCAGTAGCCCGGTGAACACACCCGGCGGAAATGATGCCTCAATGGCCTTGCGGTCATGCGCCCACTCGGTCGTCTTGGCGCCGGGGTTGTCGCGCTGCGTCCCCTGCACGGTCATCACGCGCACGCCATTGGCGTACGTCTCCGGGGACAGCGGCTTGAAAGGCTCCAGCGACAGGATGGCGGTTTCCGGCTCATCACGCGGCACGGTGATGCGAAAGCGCACATCGCCATAGCCAGACGCCAGAATCATCTCGCGCAGGGCGGCGCGCATCCGGGGCCGGTCCAGCGTGAGCGGCATACCCGACAGCCGCGCTGAATTTTCCATGCGGTCCAGGTGCGCATCCAGCTTGAGCACGCGCGTGGCATGGAACGTATTGGTGATGGTATACACGCCATGCGGCTCGTGGCGCTCGGCATCGGCCAGCGAGTCGGCGCTGTAATCGACCGCATGCAGGCCGGAGGAAGTCAGTCGTCTGATGAAGCAGGGCATAAGGGTATCGCTCCAGTGCTGAAAATTGCCCCTGATTATGGCGGTTGAGATGCTTGACAGGTTGCTTCCTTCGCGATACTCTAATCTTGCTGTGCGACAAGGACAAATCACCGTGCATACGTTTGTTTCGATGATGACTACCACTATGATGACTATGACTTTACGTCACGGGACGCAGGGGTAGTACGACGCACGCATTAACCAGAAGGAAATGAGCGCGTGGGAAAACCCCCACGCGCTTTTTTGTGTGTTTTTCAGGGAGACGGTCGGGATCATGGCAACGATTACGATGAAATTTGGCGGGACATCGGTGGGCAGCCCGGAAGCGATTCAGAACGTGGTCACTATCGTGAGCGAGAGCGCGCAGCGCGGCGACAAGGTCGTCGTCGTGGTCAGTGCCATGAGCGGCGCGACGGATGCCCTGATCACGTCGGTTAACGAGGCCGCAGCCGGCAACAAATGGGCGTATCTGTCCACGGCGCAGAAACTGCGTGACCGCCACGAAGAAATCGTCAACCTGTTTACGCCGCCTGGTAAAGACCGCGAACGCACCGTGCAGGATGTGCACGCGATTCTGGCGCAGCACACCGAGCTGTGCCAGGCGGTCAATATCCTGGGCGAGGCCACCAGCCGCATCTCCGACGCGGTGGTCAGCTTTGGCGAGCGCATGTCCGCCCGCGTGATCGCCGCCGCCCTGCGCGCCAATGGCGTCAATGCGCAGGCCTTCGACGCGACCAACCTGATCGTGACCGATGACCGCTTTGGCGGCGCGTCGGTGCTGTGGGCCGAGACCGAACAGCGCATTCGCGAGCGTCTGCTGCCGGTGCTGGAGGAAGGCGTCGTGCCGGTCGTGACCGGCTTCATCGGCGGGACGCGCCAGGGCCATGTGACCACGCTGGGGCGCGGCGGCAGCGACTACAGCGGCGCGATTTTCGCGGCCTATACCGGCAGTGACGAACTGATCATCTGGACGGATGTCGATGGCGTGATGACGACCGACCCGCGCGTGGACAAGCGCGCGCAGGTGCTGCCGTATATCAGCTATCAGGAAGTGGGCGAGCTGGCGTTCTACGGCGCGAAAGTGCTGCATCCGAAGACGGTGCAGCCGATCCTGAACCTGGGTACGCCGCTGCGCGTGCGCAACACGTTCAATCCGCGCCACCCCGGTACCCTGATCGGCCGCGACCCAGAGCCGAGCGCGACCGTCATCAAGGCCGTGACCGCCATCCGCAAGGTCTCGCTGCTGACGGTGAGCGGCAAGGGCATGATGGGCGTGCCCGGCATCGCAGGGCGCACGTTCCTGTCCACGGCGCAGGCGGGCGCGAACATCCTCATGATTTCGCAGGCCTCCAGCGAGCAGAATTTCTGCTTCGTGGTGCTGGATGACAAGGCGAATGAGGCCAAACACGCCATCGAGACTGAGCTAGCCGCGGAAATCGCGCGCGGTGACGTGGATGGTGTCGATGTGTTGGGCGATGTCGCCGTGGTGACGGTCGTCGGCGCGGGCATGCGCGGCACGCCGGGCGTCTCCGGCCGCGTGTTCACGGCGATGGGTGATAATCTGGTCAATGTGATCGCCATCGCGCAGGGTGCCAGCGAATGCAGTATTTCGTTTGTGGTCAGCGAAGACAATCTGAAATCGGCAGTCGTCACGCTGCATGACCTGGCGCTGGAAGCTGTCAGCGCCTGATCGCATCTGTTTCCCTCAGAATAGGCATGTTGCAAAACGCGGATGGGCCGCATCCGCGTTTTGATTTGCGCCTTGTGCCGGATTTCTCAATCGCCCCTCATCGGCATTTAATGTGAGATTGCTCCAATATTCACAATGGATTTAACGGAGTATTGAGAGTCCCAAAATGGCCATGAGTGATTATCGTACCAATGTATGTAATGTACTTGTGATCGGGTCTGGTGGCGCGGGTTATCGCGCGGCTATTTCGGCGTATCAGGCGGGCTGCGAGGTCGTTGTGCTGGGCAAGCGCCTGCGCAAAGACGCGCATACCGTGCTGGCCGCTGGCGGCATCAACGCCGCGCTGGGCACGGTGGACCCGGAGGATTCGTGGCAGCAGCACTTTGCCGACACATTCCGCGATGGCTACCTGCTGAACAATGCGGCGATGGTGGAAATCATGGCGCGCGAGGCAGGCTCGGCGGTGCTGGAGCTGGCCGACTGGGGCTGCGACTTCGCCCGCCTGCCGGATGGCCGCCTGGACCAGCGCTTCTTTGGCGCGCACAAATATCGCCGTACCTGCTACGCGGGCGACTATACCGGTCGCGCCATCCTGCACACGCTGGCAGACAAGGCCGAAGAACTGAAGCTGCCCGTGCATGAAAACAAGTATGTTACGCAGCTGCTGGTGCACGACGGCGCATGCTTCGGCGCGCTGGCGTTCGACATTCATACCGGCGAGCGCACCGTGTATCTGGCCGATGCCGTGATCCTGGCCGCGGGCGGACACACGCGCCTGTGGCGGCGCAGCTCGTCGCGCCGTGACGAGAATACCGGCGATGGCATGTATCTGGCGCTGCAGGCTGGCCTGGAGCTGGCCGACATGGAGCTGGTGCAGTTCCATCCAACCGGCATGGTCGCCCCTGAAGATATGGCCGGCACGCTGGTGACCGAGGCCGTGCGCGGGGAAGGCGGGATCCTGCGTAACTCGCTGGGCGAACGCTACATGGAGAAGTATGACCCTGCGCGCAAGGAACTGAGCACCCGCGACCGCGTCGCGCTGGCGAACTATACCGAGATCATCGAGGGCCGCGGCACGGCCAATGGCGCTGTCTACCTGGACATCAGCCATCGCCCGAAGGACTACATCCTGAAGAAGCTGCCGCGCATGTATCGCCAGTTCATGGAATCACAGATGCTGGACATCTCGCAGAAGCCGATGGAAGTGGCGCCGACCGCGCATTATTCGATGGGCGGCGTGGTGGTCGACCCGGAGACGACCGAGACGGCCGTGCGCGGGCTGTTTGCCGCGGGCGAGGTGTCTGCCGGCCTGCATGGTGCCAATCGCCTGGGCGGAAACTCGCTGGTGGAGACGCTGGTGTTTGGCCGCCGCGCTGGCGAAAACGCGGCCGCGTACTCCAATGGCATCGACGTGCAGATTCGCTCGAAGGATGTCATCCGCCGTGCCAACGATGACCTGAGCGGCATGATCCGCGAGGGTGGCGAACTGGCCCGCCCGCTGCAGCGCGCCGTGCGCAATACCATGTGGGAAAACTGCGGCGTGGTGCGCGATGAAGACCGCCTGAAGCAGGGGCTCGCCCGCCTGGCGGAGCTGCGCGAAGCGGCCAAGACCGTCGATGTGCGCCCGTCGTCGGAGGGCTGGCAGGACCTGGCGCTGGCGCTGGACCTGCGCGCCTCGATTGCCAGTGCCGAGGCCACCATCCGCAGCGCGATTGAACGCCGCGAGAGCCGTGGCGCGCAGCAGCGCTACGATTATCCCGACCTGTCGCCCGACCTGATGGTGAACTTCCGCATCCGCATGGACGAAAACGGCAATCAGACGTTGTCGTCGGTGCCGGTGCCGGAAATCCCGGCTGAGCTGCAGGAGTGGGTGGAGGAAGATCCGCAGCTCGCCCTGAACGGCCGCCTGCTGGAATAAGCCTGGCCCAGACAAAGGACAACGCCTCGGAACACACGTTTCGGGGCGTTTTGTATTCTGACAACCTGACGCGTCAGTTCAGCGGGGCATTCAGCGCGCGCCACACTTTTTCCGGCGTCAAGGGCAGTTCGCGCAGGCGCACGCCGACCGCGTCGAAAATAGCGCTGGCCACCGCCGGGGCGACGCCATCTTTGGGGATTTCAGCGACAGCCTTGGCGCCGTATGGGCCGGACGGTTCATACGTCTCGACGAACACGACGTCCATCTGCGGCGTTTCGTCGGCGCGATACACATGATACGTCGCGAAGTCGGTCGCCAGCGATTGGCCTTTCTCGTCGTAGACCATTTCCTCGCAGTGGGCATAGCCCAGCGCCTGCAGCATGCCGCCTTCCACCTGGCCGCTGGCCGTGATCGGGTTGATGGCCACGCCGCAGTCGACCGCGAAAAACAGCTTTTCCACGGTCACCTGGCCGGTCTCGGTATCGACGATGACCTCGGCAAACTGGGCCGCAAACGGTGCCGGGCTGATATCGCTGACATGGCTGGCGGTGGCCATGATCTGCTTCTGGTCGGCCTGGTGCAGGCTGTGCAGCGCGACAGTTTCGAGCGCGACATGACGGCCGTCGCGGTGCACGACCTTGCGGTCTTCGATATCCAGGTCATCGGGCGAACACTCCAGCAGATGCTTCGCGGCGTGCGCCAGAATCTGCGCGCGGATATCCTCGGCAGCCTTCAGCACAGCGCCACCGCTGACGTACGTCGTGCTGCTGGCATATGCGCCGGTGTCGAACGGCGTGAAGTCGGTGTCGCTGGCGTACACGATGACATCGTTCACGGGCACGCCCAGCGTCTCGGCGGCGATCTGCGCCAGCACGGTATCCGCGCCGGTGCCCAGGTCGGTCGCGCCGAACAACAGGTTAAACGAACCATCGTCGTTCAGCTTGATGCTGGCCGCGCCCATGTCCAGCCCGGCGATGCCGCTGCCGTGCATGGCCAGCGCCATGCCGATGCCGCGCTTCAGATGCGGCTGGCCCTCGACCGAGCGATTTTTGCCGCGCTTGTCATACCAGCCGGTGGCGCGCACGCCGATATCGACGCATTCTTCCAGCGCGGTCGTGGTGACGACCTGCGGCTTGCCCTCGCGGCCTTCGCCCAGCGCGACGGCCATAATGAGCGCGTCGCCCTGCTTGATCCAGTTTTTGCGCTTGAATTCGACCGGGTCCATGCCCAGTGCCAGCGCGATTTCCTCGACGTGCAGCTCCAGCGCGAACAGGCTTTGCGGAGCGCCATAGCCGCGATAGGCGCCCGGCGTGGGGATATTCGTGTACACCACGTCGCAGGTGAACTTGCTGTAAGGGGTGTTATAGGTCGTCAGCCCGCGGAAGCCGGACACCATCTGCACGGTCAGGCCGTGCGTGCCATAGGCGCCCGTATTGCCGATGATATACAGCTCGCACGCGACCATCTGGCCATTGGCCGTGACGCCCGTCTTGAAGCGCAGGATCTGCGGGTGGCGGCTGCGCGCTGAGGTAAATTCCAGCTCACGCGGGAATTCAAAGCGCACCGGGCGGCCAGTCGCGATGGTGAGGTGTCCGCACAGGTCTTCGATCAGCATTTCCTGTTTGCCGCCAAAGCCGCCGCCGATGCGCGGCTTGATGACACGTATCTTCTTCACCGGCAGGCCGAGCAGCGGGGCGACCATGCGGCGCACGTGGAACGGCACCTGCGTGCTGGTGCGGATGACCAGGCGGTCGTCCTCGTCCCAGAAGGTGATGACCTCGTGCGGCTCGATGCTGGCCTGCTGCACCTGATGCACGCGATACTCGCCCTCGAAGATGTGATCGGCTTTGGCCCACTGCGCCTGAGCGTCTCCAGCTTCGGCATGGATGTGATGCACGATATTGCGCTGGCGGTCATGGATGCCAACCACATTTTCGTCGTCGTGGACGATGGGCGCGCCATCGGCCATCGCTTCCAGTGGGTCAAACACCGCGGGAAGCACTTCATACTCGACTTCAATCAGCTTCAGCGCCTCGCGCGCGATTTCCGGCGTCTCGGCAGCGACCACGGCCACGCGGTCGCCCACATGGCGCACTTTCGTGTCCAGGCTGACCTGATCGTACGGCTTCGGATTGGGGTAGCTTTGGCCGCCGCTGGCGTAATACACGCGCGGGACGTCTTCATGCGTGAGCACGGCATGCACGCCGGGCAGCGCACGTGCCTTGCTGGCGTCGATATGCACGATGCGCGCATGGGCGTGCGGGCTGGTCAGCAGGGCGGCATGCAGCATGCCCGGCATCTCCATGTCATCGGTATAGACGGGCTTTCCGGCGGCCAGCTTGACGGCGTCCACCTTCGGCTCAGACTTGCCGATGGTTTTCAGCGGCTTGAGCTCCGGCGGGGTGACGACCACGGCCGGGAAGGTGCGGATGCGGGTTTGGGTGGCACTGCCGCCGTCGTCCGGGCCCATGTCGGGCGGATCAACTGGCATCGAGAACAGGCCGGGCGGTGCCGGAATCGCGCGCTCCAGCGGCTCAAACGGGGGGACATCTTCACCGCGCAGGATGGCCGCCGCGCGCAGGATCGCTTGCACCGGCTTGACATAGGCCGTCTCGCGGTCGATCACGCCATTCAGCGCGGCGCGAATCTCGGCCTCGCTGGGATTCGGATTCTTTTGCAGCAGCGCATAGGCGACCAGAATCTGCGCGGGCGTGGTGTAGCCGGACTGAATCGCGCCGGTCTCGATGAAGACGTCCTGCAGCACGTGCAGGTTGCGCGAGGTGCCCACGCCTTCCAGCGTCGTCACAGCGCGGCCGTGCACCTGTGCTGCCAGAATCGTTTGCGCGTTGACCGGCTCGCCGTCCAGCAGCACGGTGTCGCTGCCGGTCAGGCCGTGCTCGTCGCCAAATTTTACGCTCCACAGGCCCAGCCGACGCAGCACGCGCAGCAGGCGTTCGTGTGGCTGAATCTGAATGTCGCGAACTTCACCGTTCAGGGTCATCGATAGGTTCATGTTGGTTTCTCTTGTCTGCTCACCCTGTGGGTTACGAACGATGTGCCAGCGCATGCATGATGTCGCGCAGCGCGCGCGCCGTGCACACCTGCGCCATGTGCGCGCGGTATTCGGCGCTGCCCAGATAATCGTCAGGCGGGTCGGTGTGGCCGCTGATGCCCGCGCTGGCCGCCGCGATCGTCTCGCTGTTCAGCGGCCCGCCGATCAGCCCATCCAGCTCCAGCGCCAGCACCGGGTGCGCTGATGCACCTGCCAGCGCGACAAAGGCGGCTGTGACCATGCCGCTGGCGTCAATTTCAGCAAATGCAGCAGCACACACGATGGCGCGGTCTGCGGGCGTGCGCGCCACATGCGCCGTGGCCAATGCCTGGCGTGCGCCTAGATGCGGGATAAACAGGCTGATGGCGACCGCGTCCCCGAAAGCGGGATCATCGAGCAGGGTCTCGAAATTGGTCATCACCTGCGCGCCGGTGGCCGGGAAAAACACCTCAATGCCCACATCGTGCGCGGCCAGCACGGTCAGCCATTCCGCCAGCAGCGGATGATTGCGATTAGACAGGCTTTCCATCACGCTGGTGTTATTCAGCACATTGGGCGACAGGGCACGTGCCAGGGCATGATGAAAGGCATTCGGCACGCTGGGCTGCTCCAGCAGGCGCGCCAGCGTGACCGCGCCGCCCACTGTCAGGCCGCTGTCGTGTGGCTCGACGCGTTTCAGGCCGGGCACCTCCTGCACATCCACCACCACCGACGCCGGGACATCGAGCGCGTTGAGCGTCAGCGCGCCGCCTGACAGCAGCAGCGCATCCGGATAATCTGCCCAGAGCGACGTGATCTCCGGCAGGGACTTCGGTCTGAAATACTGTAATGTCGCCATCAGCGATGCCTCATGAAAGATAAAATGCCAGTACCGCGGGGACTGGATCGAATGACGGAATTGTAATGGATTCTCCGCCGTTTAGCGCGAACATCGTGCTGCCGCCGCCATCGAGATTGAGCGCGTTCTGGATCGACAGGCCGCTGTCGGCCAGATACTGGCTCAGATCGGCCAGCGTCATGCCAAACAGCGAATTAGTGACGATGAGCAGGATGCGCCCGTCAGTGTCCTGCGCGACGATGGTGCGCCGGGAAGCGCGATCGCCATTGGTGCGTTCGTAATTCGGGACGCCTGCCGTCACCAGCATGGGGAAGGCCTGCACGGCCTGTTCCAGTAATTCGCCCTGATACGGCTCGGTAATCAGCGACCGCACACGCGGGGTGCCATTCTGCACCTGGAACATGCCGCCGCGGCCGAAGTAACTCTGGCCAAACTGCGCGCCATCGGTCGTGATCAGGCCGACAGCGTTATTCTGCGGGTCAAAGAAATTGGCATTGATGAAGCCGGCCGCGTCGGGCAGGGCGGCGCGCCAGCCCGCCAGGGTGAGTGGCTCACCGGGGCGATAATGCGCCCGGAAGGTCACCCGCGCCGGGTCCAGCCTGAGCACGGTAAACTGGGTGAACGGGTAGCGCCCGCCCGGGTTGAGCGTGCGGATTTCGGCACCATTGGCGATCTGCGTCCAGCCGCCCGCCGGTTCGCTGGCGCTTGGCGCGGTGGTGGGTGCTGGCGCGATCTGGCCGCCTGGCGTTGAGGCAAGGCAGCCGGTCAGCAGCGAGAGGGTGGTGAGCAGTGACGACAAGGTGAGGCGGCGGCGCAGGGCGCGCAACCGCAGGACGCTGAAATGGCGTAAGAAATGCACGAATCACCCTTGAACAGCGGACAAATTTCAGTATACTTTACCGTAATGTGGTGAAAAGCCAACACGGGCGCATAGCTCAGCTGGTTAGAGCGCACGGTTCACATCCGTGAGGTCTGGGGTTCAAGTCCCTATGCGCCCACAAAGAGCGAAGTCGTTTGGCTTCGCTCTTTTGTTTTCTGCGGGCTTTCCCTGTAACACCGAGCCTTTATGATGCAAATGCCCCGGTTTGCCTTTACAATTTATCGCGTAAGCGAACGCACTTTTGTTCCTGGAAATGGTCAGGCCTTCGATGACCACAAAGCGTGACGAACAACGCAGCGGCATCACCCTCCCTTCGATGGTGTGGGTGGCCCTGCTGCTGATTGGGCTGGTGGCGCTGGCAGTGGGCGTTGTCATGCTGCTGCGCCGCACCAATCCTGCCGACAATGTGCCTGTGCTGGTCGCCGGGGCAGGCGGCCTGCTGACAGCCGCAGCGGCGTTTGGCCTGGCGCGCAAGGTCACCAGCCTGCAGGCGCAGGTGAACAAGGCCGAGCGGGCCCGCCGCGCAGATTTCCGCGCCACGCAGGAGCGCAGTCGCAGCCTGTATGAGCTGTCTTTCCTGATGGGCAATACCCTCAAATATGAACGCATCCTGGATGCGGCGCTTGAAGCGGGTCGGCTGGCGCTGCGCAGCGCCGAAGATATCGAGAATCGCTCGATGCCGTCGGCTGTGCTGCTGTTTCAGGCCGATGACAACCTGCTGCATGTGGTGTCGTCGCGCAGGCTGACGCGCTCTGATGACAGCGTCACACTGCCGGGCAAAGACGGCCTGCTGGGGAAAGCTCTGCAAGCCGCCGAGCCGGTCATCGGGGAAAATCCGCGCCGCGACCCTGAGCTGCAATACGTGATTGGTTTTCAGCACTGCAAATCGCTGCTGTGCATCCCGCTGCGCGCCGGCTTCGACAATTTTGGCGTGCTGCTGTATGCCAGCGAGAAGCCCAACGCGTTCAGTGCCGATCAGGCCGACCTGCTGACGACTGTTGGTATTCAGGCGACGATCGCGCTGCAGAATTCGCTGCTCTATCAGCATCTGCGCGACGAACGCGACAAAATCGTAGAGGTCGAAGAAGACGCGCGCAAGAAGCTGGCCCGCGACCTGCACGACGGCCCCACGCAGACCATCGCCGCGATTGCCATGCGCATGTCTTACATCATCAAGCTGTATCAGAAGTCACCGCAGATGGTGCCGGACGAGCTGCGCAAAGTGGAAGACCTGGCGCGCAAGACGACCAAGGAAATCCGCAATATGCTGTTTACGCTGCGGCCGCTGGTGCTGGAAACCCACGGCATCACTGTCGCGCTGAATCAGCTGGCCGAAAAGATGGTGGAGACCTACAACCAGAACGTGAATGTCACCGTGCATCCGGATGTCGAGCTGATTATCGACCATCACCAGCAGGGCGTAATTTTCTACATTGTGGAAGAGGCCATTAACAATGCGCGCAAACACGCGCAGGCCTCGCTCATCCGCATCCAGGTCTTCCCGCAGGGTGATTACGTGGTGGTGCAGATTATCGACAACGGCAAAGGCTTCGATATGGCCGGCGTCAGCGAGGGCTATGAGAATCGCGGCAGCCTGGGCATGGTCAACATGCGCGAGCGCGCCGAGCTGATCGACGGCGTGCTCAAGGTAGAAAGCAAGCCCGGCACCGGTACGATCATCACGGTATATATCCCGAAGCGCGGCGTGCCCGGCGAATCGACCGGCTATCTGGCGGTGCCGCGTGGCACCACGCGCCTGGCGCTGGCCGCCTCGGAGCGCGTGAATCGAATTGGCAGCGAACAACAGCAGCGCAGGTGGTAACCAAGTGACCCATTCTTCTCTTGCGGCTCTGCGCGGCGAACCCAGCTATGTCTGGCGCGCCGGGCAGGAACGCCGCCTGCAAATGATCGCACGCTATGCCCGCCTTGAAGGGGCGCGCGTGCTGGAGGCCGGCGGTGGCGTGGGCATGTATGCCTCGCAGATTCGCCGCCGCTATACCCCGCATGTCGACTGTTTCGACATCGAGCTGGAACGCTCGCTGGAAGCGCGTGAGGAAGTGCCGAACGCGATTGTGGCGGCGGCTGAGCACCTGCCCTATCGCACGGGTGAGTTTGACACGATCATCTCGCACGAGGTACTGGAACACGTGAATGATGACCGCGCTGCGGCCCACGAAATGGTGCGCGTGCTGAAACCGGGCGGGCGCATTGTCGTGTTTGTGCCTAACCGCTGGTATCCGTTTGAAACCCACGGGCATTACTGGAAAGGCGAATACCACTTCGGCAATACGCCGCTGATCAACTATCTGCCGACGCGCTACCGCGATAAACTGGCCCCGCATGTGCGCGCCTACACCCGCCGGTCGCTGCTGGCCCTGTTTGAGGGCACGCCGGGCAGGCTGATGCACCACGAGCGCATTTACGGCGGCTACGACAACATCATCGCCCGGCTGGGCCGCCCGGCAAAAATCATGCGCGATGCGCTGTACAGGCTGGAAGGCACCCTGCTGGACACCTACGGCTTATCGCATCTGCTGGTAATCGAAAAGATGCAGTAAAACAAAAAGAGCGACCTCATCAGGCGTCGCTCTTTTTCATGCCTTGGGCTGTGACGCTTAGGCTTTGCCGTCGATGAAAACAGGCAGGTGGCCCAGCGCGACCACATTGGTCCACTTTGCGCGGTCACCTTCGGTGAAGATAGCCGCTTCCACCGTGACGATCGCGCCGGCCTTGTCCAGAATCAGGCGCATGCCCTGCAGCGTGCTGCCGGTAGAAATCACGTCGTCCAGGATGCACACCCGCTTTCCGGCAATCAGCTCACGGTCTTTCTGATCCAGAAACAGCGTCTGCGGCTCGCCAGTGGTGATCGACAACGTCTCGGAGCGCAGCGCCTCGCCCATGTACGGCTTATATGTCTTGCGCAGCACCACATAGGGCGCGTTGTTCATCTCGACGGCGACGGCGTGGGCGATTGGAATCGCTTTGGCCTCGGCAGTCACGATGATGTCGAAGGCATGGCTTTTCAGCTTTTCGGCCAGCGCCTTGCCTGTCGCCTGCACAAATTCTGTGTCGCCCAGAATATTCAGAATGGCAATCTGCACGCCCGGCTTGATGGTAAACAGGCGCAGGTCACGCTTTACGCCGGCCACTTCCACCGGAAATACTGCTGCTGCGGTCATCACTATGCTCCCCTCGTTGATGCCTTTATTTTACCACCGGCATGTCATGCGGGAACCATGGTGTTTTCGTTAATTTGCCCATCAATCAGCGTCAGCACGCGGTCGGCCTGGCCCGCCAGCTTGGCATCATGGGTGACGATGACGATGGTGGTGCCATATTCGCGGCGGATGTCGTGCAGCGTCTTCATCACCAGCTCGCCGGATTCCGAATCAAGGTTGCCGGTAGGCTCGTCGCACAGCAGCAGCGGCGGATTATTGGCCAGGGCGCGGGCGATGGCGACGCGCTGCTGCTGTCCGCCGGACAGCTCTGACGGGCGATGGTGCGTGCGGTCGCCCAGGCCCAGCAGCTTCAGCAGGTCTTTGGCGCGCTTGTCCGGGCTGAACTGGCGATGGCGCGCAAACTGGATCGGCAGGGCGACATTTTCCTGCGCCGTCAGCGTGGGAATCAGATTGAAGAACTGGAAGATGAAGCCGATCTTCTCATTGCGAATCTCGGTGAGCTGGTCTTCATTCATCTTCGAGATATCGACGCCGTCGATGGAAATCTGGCCGCTGGTGGGCTTGTCCAGCCCGCCGATGATGCCCAGCAGCGTGCTCTTGCCGCTGCCAGAAGGACCGATGATGCCGACCATCTCGCCCTTGTTGACCTGCATATTGACGCCGCGCAGGGCGTGGACGACGGTTTTTCCCATGGGAAGTGAGCGCGTGATATCGCGCGCGAAAATGACACTCTGCTGTGGCGAATTCATGTATGGGCCTCAGATAATCGATTGGTGAACCTGGTACATTGTACGTGCTTTTGCCGGGAATGTTGCAGACGCTCTCTCAGCGCACAGATTCGGGCATATACACGGGCGTCAGCCAGTCGCGATACTTCTCCACGCGCCCGGCCACCACGTCAAAGAACAGGTCGCGCACGCTGCGCGTGATCGACCCCATGCGGCCGGTCCCCACCGGGCGATGCTCGATCTGGGTGACAGCCGCCACCTGCACGCCTGTGCCGCACAGGAGGATTTCGTCGGCGACATAGCATTCGGTGCGGTCGATGTCGCGCTCGATGACTTCCAGATGCAGGTCATCGCGCATCAGCTGGATGAGCGTGCCGCGCACGATGCCTTCCAGTACGTCGGCCTGCGGCGGCGGGGTATAGACGACGCCCTTGCGCACGATGAACACGTTGGCCGCACTGGCCTCGGTCACGTGGCCTTCCTGATTCAGCACGAGCGCCTCGTCATAGCCGCCCAGCAGCGCATCCGACTTGATGAGCGCGGAATTGGCATAGGCCCCGGCCACTTTCCCGCGCGCTGGAATCGCATTGTCATCCACGCGCCGCCATGCCGAGAAGCACACATGCGCGCCATCTTCATTGGCGATATACGCGCCAAACGGCACCGCAAACAGCGTGAACTCGTCGGGGATATTGTGCAGGCGCACATTGATCAGCTCGCCCGCCTTATAGGCCAGCGGACGGGCATAGCAGTTTTCGCGGAAGCCTTCGTGCCGCAGCAGATCGGCCAGGATGTCGGTCAGGTCATCAGCCGTGTAGGGCAGGTGGATGCGCATCAGCGCGGCCGACTGGAGCAGGCGCTGGAAATGGCTCTGCGGCCTGAAGATGAACAACTGCTCTTCGTCGGCGTTCCAGTAGGCGCGCAGCCCGCCAAAGACCGCCGTGCCATAGTTCAGCGCGTGCGTCATCACGCTGACGGTGGCCTGCTCAAAGGGCACGATCTGTCCCCGAAAGAATGCGAATTTTGGCTTATCCAGTCCGTCTGCCACAGCGAAAGCTCCTCAGATGTCCAATACCGCACGAGTATACGGCGTCAGGCGAAGGCGCGGCAACAAAGTCCGTGGGTCAGGGCCCGGCCAGCGCCAGCGTGTACAGCGCGGATAACAGCAGCAGCAGCAGTGTCATGCCGGCCAGTGCCAGCAGTCGGACGACGCCGTGGGCGCGGCGCAGCATGTCGGCCAGCGCAATCGCCAGCGGAAACAGGATCATGGTGTAGCGGCCGGTGCTCTGCGAGTAATACACAATCTGCGTGCCAAACTCGTAATTGCTTTTGGAGAAGAACAGCGCCAGCGATATCCACGTGTAAGCCTGCAATGCCAGCCGGCGGTGGACCCGCCATATGGTTGCAGCGACTGCCAGCACCAGAGCCGCCACCAGGATCAGAAGATCAATATTCGTGAAGGCCTGTGCGGGACGCTCCACAAACCAGCGGAAGTTGATGATCATGCCTTCCAGCGGGTTGGTGAAAAAGATGTACGAATAGGTCGCATAGGTGTCGGACAGCGAGGGCAGGCCGAGCAGGCGCTGCCTGGTGAGGTCGAACGCAAAGTACGCGGCGGGCAGCAGCAGCAGCGGCAGTCCACCGCGGATGACATGGATGAGTTGGCCGCGCCTTGACGTGCTCTCGCGCAGGGCGGCTTGCAGCAGCATCAGGCCCAGCGGCGCGGCCAGCAGCACGCCCTGCGACCGGGTCAGCGTGGCCAGCAGGCCAAGTATGCCGGCCGCCAGCCAGCGCCCGCGTGCCCCGGCATACAGCGCCGCGATCGAAAAACACAGGAAGGGCGCTTCGCTCATCGGGGCGGCAAAGAAGAATGACAGCGGCAGCAGCGCCGTGATGATGGCCGACCATCGGCCCAGCGCGGCGTCATTGAAATAAACCTCGCAGAAGCGAATCAGCAGTACCAGCGCAGCGGCAAACATGATCGTCTCGAAAACAGCCGCTGCGACGTCGATATCGCCGATGATGACGTTAATGGCCGCGATGCCCGCCGGGGTGACATAACCAAACACCGTGCTGCCAGCGTTTTCAGGGCGATAGCCGTTGGTCGCCAGGTCGAGATAATGCACCGCGTCCCAGCGTCGCCACACGCCAAAGATGCGCTGTTGCGCCGGTTCAGTAAGTATGGGGATGTCGGCGCGCGCGGTGTGAAAGTCTGGATTGCCGTCATTCAGGTTACCACCCAGGATGCCCCAGGCGACTGGCAGCCAGATCATCAGCACGATGCGGTGCAGCAGGGCGATGCCCACGCCCCAGGCCAGCGCGCCACGCCAGCCGGACATCCAGCGTGAGGCGGCCGATGGCGCGGGGACAACATCTATGTGTTGGACAGCGGCAGTCATGCGGACAGCTCCGGTGAAAAAAATGCCGGGCGAGGAGAACCCCGTCCGGCATCAATCATAGTGCGGTTGAATGAGTTTGGGTACTAGCCCAGATAATCGCGCAGGTTATGGGCCAGGCGCGGGTGGCGCAGGCGGCGCAGGGCTTCTTTTTCAAGCTGGCGGATGCGCTCGCGGCTGAGGCCAAACTTGTTGGCAATTTCTTCCAGCGTGTGCGGCTCACCACCGCCCAGGCCGAAACGCAGGCGCAGGATGTGGCTCTGGCGCGGGGTCAGCTCGCTCAGCACGTCTTCGATGGTTTCCTGAAGCAGATGCTGGGTGGCGCTTTCCACCGGGCTGGGCGAATCCTGGTCCTCGATGAAATCGCCAAATTCGCTGTCGCCGTCATCGCCCACGGGGCGCTCCAGCGCGATGGCATGCTGGCTGGCATCCATCATCGAGCGAATGGCCTCGGCCGGAATATCCATCTCGGCGGCAATTTCTTCCGGCGATGGACGCCGGCCCATCGACTGTTCAAGCTGCTGGGCCGTGCGGTACATCTGGCGGATACGCTCGGTCATGTGCAGGGGGATGCGGATCGTGCGCGTCTTTTGCGCCAGGGCACGGGTGATGGCCTGGCGAATCCACCAGGTGGCATACGTGCTGAAGCGGTTGCCGCGTTTGTAGTCATATTTGTCCACCGCGCGCATCAGGCCGACATTGCCTTCCTGAATCAGGTCGGGGAAGGGCAGGCCCTGGCCCATATAGCGCTTGGCAATGCTGACCACGAGGCGCGTGTTGGCGCGGCCCAGATGTTCGCGGGCGGCCTGTCCGTCGTGGACCATTTTTTCGAGATGCAGATTCCATGCTTCGCTGTATTGGCCGCGGGCGCGCATCAGCTTGAGGGTCTCACGGGCATGTTTGCCCATTTCGATGCGTTTGGCCAGTTCAATTTCTTCAAGTGCTGTGAGGAGGGGTTCCTGCGCCATCTGGCGGAAATACAGGCCAACCGGATCGTCGGCGGACACAGCGCTGATATCCCCGATTTCAGTGATCGTGGCATCGCGCAGAATTTCTTCAGGGTCAAAGTCCGGCTCGGCGTCTTCGACCATATAAACGTGGTCGCTGCTGTCACCTTCCTTGCGGATTTCTATCCCTAACTTGTCCAGTTCCAGGAAAATGCTTTCAATGCTGACAAATTCTTCGCTTGAGAAATCGAGCGACTCCAGCACATCTTCGAATGTTACGAAACCGCGCTGGTCGGCTCTGAGAAGGAGTTCTTGCAACACGACCGTCCTCTTCCCTATATGTAATTAAGGAATGGCACTTGCTCTGTCTTGATCAGAATTTCAAACTTGACCAAAACCCTTAACATTGTCATTGTAGCACAGACATGTATCGATGTGAATTACGGTACCACAGGTTGCTAGATATGTAACGCGCTGTCTAGCTTAGAAGATTATGAAGTCATGTCTGAAGGATGTGAATGAAATCTTAAAAAGCGCATTTCGGCGTGAGTATTAAGATGGCAGGTTGATTGCGCTAAAGGCGGCTTCCGTATATAGTAGTTTTATCTCATCTCCAAGGCTGGATGTTTATGTCTACCCGACGCTTTACTGATGATCTCTCTGATTCAGACAACTCCGGTCAGCCGGAAGAAAAGCCGGTCGCTGCCCCGAGTGCTGCTGCACCATCGGCGCCCGCCGCACCGATAGCCCCACGGGCGCCATCGGCGCCGGTGACCCCGCGACAAGCGGGAAATCCGTCTGCCGCCAGCAATCGCGGCGGGGCGCATTTGCCACGCACGCTCACGCAGGTGCTGGCAGAAGCCAATGACCGCGTGGTGCGCGGGGACCTGATCGACTATGTGCCGCTGCCCACCGGGTTTGACCCGCTGGATGGCTTCATCGGCGGCGGCCTGCGCAAAACCGAGCTGGTGCTGCTGGGCGGCCCGCAGGGTATCGGCAAGACGATTGCCACCCTCCAGGTGGCGCGCAACATCGCCATGCGCCCGGATCAGTATGTGTTTTATCTGTCTTACGAACATCCTGAAACACACCTGCTGCACCGCCTGATGTGCATGGAAAGCGTGAACCCGCCGGAGATTGATCTGAGCCGTGGCATCAAGCTGCGCGACCTGTATCAGATCATCGTGGCCAACCGCGCTAAAGACTTCATGCGCGAGGGCGGCGGCACTTCGCTCAACAGCATCCTGCGCGACAACCCGAAGACAGCGCCCGGTCTGGCGCGCCTGGCCCGCTACAGCGACCGCATGATTCTGGTGAAGGCCAGCCCGGCGGTGACGACGCTGCGCGCCATCAAGGAAATGACGGCCCGCCTGTGCGATGCCACCGGCGGCAATGTCACCGTCTTCATCGACTACCTGCAGAAAATCGCGGTATATCCAGAGCGTCCGCGCGATGAAAATGACAAAGTTACAATCATCGTCGAGGGATTGAAAGATATCGCCATGTCGCTCGATGTGCCGGTCTGGTCGATTGTGGCCGCCGACCGCGAAGGCCTAAAGAGCAAGCGCATCCACCTGTTCCATCTGCGCGGCAGCAGCGCCCTCGACTATGAGAGCGATATCGCCATCATCATGAACAACAAATATCAGATCATGTCCAAGGATCACGTCAGCTTCAACCCGTACACGGCCAAGCAGTTCCGCGACTGGGTGGTGTGGACGATCGAGAAGAACCGCGCCGGGCGCGCGATGCAGGACATGGAATTCCAGCTCCACGGCCAGCACTTCACCTTTGACCCGCGTGGGCAGAAGGTGCAGCAGCAGCTCATCGATGACAAGGTGCTGGAAAGCTAGTCAGGCTACTTCCTGAACAGGTATGAAAAAGGCGGATCATCGCGATCCGCCTTTTTGTTTGCCTTTGATGTGAGGTGTACTGCGCGCTTACTCGGCGGGCTGCGCCTCGTGCACGCGGATGTAATTCAGCTTCGACAGCTCGCGCACCTGCTGGTCTGCCTTGTAGCTGCTGCGCACCAGCGGGCCGGCCTCCACCCACTTGAAGCCCAGCTCCATGCCGATTTCCTTCAGCCGGTCAAACTCGTGCGGCGTGTAATAGCGGTCGATGGCCAGATGGCTCTTGCTCGGTTGCAGGTACTGCCCCAGCGTGAGGATATCTACGCCGCACGACGCCAGGTCACGCATGACTTCCACGACTTCGTCGAACGTTTCGCCCAGGCCCAGCATGATGCCGGACTTGGTCAGCACCAGCGGGTCCATCTTCTTGGCATTGCCCAGCGTCGCCAGTGCCCATTCGTAGTGGTCCTGCGGCTGCACCTTCTTGAACAGGCGCGGCACCGTTTCCACATTGTGGTTCAGGATTTCCGGCTGGGCATCCATGACGATGCGCAGCGCAGCTTCATTGCCCTTGAAGTCGGGGATGAGCACTTCGATGCTGCACCCCGGCTGAAGCTGGCGGATGCGGCGGATGACCATGGCGAAAATCGGCGCGCCGCCGTCAGCACGCTCGTCACGGTTGACGCTGGTGATGACCACGTGGCGCAGGTTCATGGCGCGCACGGCCTCGGCCACGCGATTCGGCTCGGCCCAGTCCAGCGGGGACGGGCGGCCGGTCTTGATGTCGCAGAAGCCGCACGAGCGCGTGCAGGTGTCGCCCATCATCAGGAAGGTCGCGGTGCCGCGGCCCCAGCACTCCCCGATATTGGGGCACTGCGCTTCTTCACATACCGTGTGCAGTTGTTTGCTGCGCATCAGCGATTGCAGATTTTCAAACACTTCGCCGTGTGGCGCGCGCACCTTGATCCACGGCGGACGACGGCGCGGGTGCGCCGGGTCGGGCTGCCAGCCTGCATCGGCATTTTCAGTCGACAGGATGCTGGCCGGATTGATGATATCGGTCACATTACACTCCAGACTCGGTTATCAGTCATTATACGGCGTAACGACTGGACGAATCCAGCACCAGTGCCCTTACTGGACTTAAGTCTTCTCTCATCCGGGCGGCAGACCCCAGGCCACCACTTCCGGCGACCCCAGCGCGGGGTAAATGCCTTCGCTCAGCTCGGCATAGCGGCCGCTGGCCAGATCGAGCGCGACCAGCAGATAGCCGCGTTCGTCGCCCTCCACATTGCCAGCAAAGGCCAGATGGGTACCGTCCGGCGACCAGCGCAGGCGCGGTGGATTGGGCGTGTGCTCGCTGGTGGAAAACCCGCAGTAGGCGGTCACTGCCCCGCTGACCAGATCGGCCACGTGTATGGTTGCCAGCCCCAGGTCGGTCGTCGGGTCGTCCGAGCCCATTGGCACCACCCAGAAGGCGATTTTTGTCCCGTCCGGAGACCAGCTTAATTCCCCGGCCGACAGTCCGTTGATGCGGGCGCGTCCGTAGCTGTCGGCCAGCTCAGTCACCTGCTGAATCGAGCTGCGCCCCGGCATGAGCATGTATAACTCGCTGCCGGCCAGGTCACCACCCGCATCCATAACGCGGCTGACGAAGGCAAACTGGCTTCCGTCTGGCGACCAGCTCGACGCATTGAAATAGGTGCGGTCCTCGCCCAGTTGAATGGCTGGGCGCTCAGACACGGGAATCTCCGCCGAGTAGCTGACATCGACCAGCGCCCGCGCAAAAAAGTCGCCCATCGGGAACGTGCGCAGCCCCCAGCGCGCCCCAGCCGATACCGACTGGATGCCGTCTGAGGCCAGCGGTTCGCGTTCGCCGCTCGCTGGATTCAGCAGATAGGCCTGATGTCCCGGCGTCCAGATCAGGAACTGGTCTGCGCTCCACCACTGGGCGTCGCTGGCGTAGGCTGATACCAGCGAACGTTCGGTGCCATTCAGGCGCATGCGGTTGATGGCGTTGGTGGCTTCATTGAAGTAGGTGATCGAGCGCGCATCGGGCGACAGGCGGCAGTTGCCGCTGCATGGCCGCGTCTCCGGCAGGGGATAGCGGCGGCCGCTGTCGATGTCATAGACCCAGATCGCTGTCCGGTCAAACGAGGTCAGGATCAGCCCGCCCGGCTGAAATCCGCGTACCTGCGGCGCGATGCCCACAGACGGGCAATTCTCCACGGGTATGGCAGGCGATTGGCCGAGCGCCCGCTGGCCCAGCAGCAGCGCCACGACAGCACATACGAGAAGGGTTCCCAGGCACGCCAGCGCATGCCCTCGTCTGAAGAGTGTCATCCCTGTAAGTTCCATAAAGCTCTGCGGGTCAGCTTCGATACAGTTTATCGAAAAGTGCTTCCTCGTGCGACAGCGGACGCGGCAGCCCGTCGATCCGATACAGATGCGCCTGTGCCGGGCGCGTCCCGTCTCCGCTTTCAGCAATCCACAGCTCACCACGTTCGCGGTCGAAGATGCACTCTGTGGGACGATACAGCGTCGGCGCAGGCAGCAGCCCGAACCAGTCTTCGGCGGGAACCGGCTTGTCGTCGGCCAGATCGACCAGATGCACCACGTGCAGCACGGCGGTCTCATAATCGCAGGGCAGGCCATCGTCTGCCATCACCCGACTCGCCAGGGCATAGGCGATGCGCAGGCGTCGGCAGACCAGATACACCGTCCGCGTGAGCTGTGCCTCGCTCATGACATAGCTTTCCGCGATGCCAATCAGGCTCATGGGGGAGGCGGCCTGCGGGATATAGGCGGCCAGCAGCATCTTTTCGGGCACGCTCAGGCTGAGCGTGGTGTCGGCGATGCGGTCGGTCTCGCGCAGGCCGCGATGGCGCGCCCCGGCGTGGTTCAGGCGGACGGTATTCCAGCCGCGCCCGGGCTTCAGTAGCGGGCCATCCGGCAGATCCAGCGCCTGAATCGGCTGTCCATCGGCCTGCGACTCGTCCACGCAGCGCAGTAGTTCGCCTGTGTCCGACCAGGCCGCCTGGGCCAGCAGGCCATCCTCGCCAAAGTATTCTTCGGTGTACAGCCGCCTGGCGTCGTCGAGCCCGAGCAGGGCGGCATCTCCGCTGTGCAGCAGGCGAATGGAGCGAATGAAAGTGAACGTCACAGCATCGGTTTCTGGTGTCATAACTCAAAGTGTATAGATTTATGACTTTTTAGCACAAAATTCGTAAATTTCTCGACAAACTATGGAGATGTGTGTGTTATACTCCGCTTGAAACTGTATGTTTTTCAGAAAGTAGTTTCGCATGGCCAAGCAGCCGGTTTCGCGCGGGAATTCCTGCGTGAGCTATGAGGCAGATGAACAGCGGGTCTCGCATGAGCAGGACGCACGCGAGGCATTTAACGACAGTGCGGTTCGTGCTGCCGGTGAGTATGCTGCTGCCACGTTGTCGGTGGAGGCAGACCAGAGCGCCCGGCCACCCCATGCCGAGACGGGTATGATCGCTGCTGTCACGCTCAGAACTGACGGCACCAGCCCTGATGAACAACAGGATGCCAGTCGGACTACGGCAGAGACAAGGCCAGTGAGAATGCCAGAGGAGAGACCGGGCGGCCAGCGCCCAACCGCACTTGTAGTGGAAGACACCCCGGAGCTTGCCGATATGGTGGAGGCAACGCTGCGACGCATCAATATCGATGTCGTGGTGGCCAACCGGGGCGAACATGCAGTACAGAAGATGGCCGAAGCGATGCCGGATATCGTGCTGCTGGATATTCACCTGCCGGATATGACCGGCTGGAAGGTGCTGGAGCACATCAAGGAACGCGCGCGGTCTGGCGAGGGCAAGTCGCCCATCGTCATCGTGATTACCGCCTACGGCGATCCCGCAAATCGCCTGGTGGGCAAGCTGCAGGGCGTGCACAATTATCTCATCAAGCCGCTGCGCCCGGATGAAATTCAGCAGGTCGTCAAGAGCGCACTGAACGTCCCGCACTGAAACTGAAATGCCTTCATGAATCTACGTCATTATCGCCGCCGCCTGTGGAGCATCTGCGCCCTCGCGGCGGTTCTCATTTATCTGGTGGTCACCGCACTGGTGATTCGCCCCTTCGCGCCTGCCCCTGCGGAATCGCCTGTGTTCGTGCTGCCACAGCGCCAGAGTGGTCGGCCTGTTCAGGCGCTGTCGCAGGTGCTGGCGCAGGCTGCCGCCGATGGCTGGACGCCCGAACGCCAGCATCTGGCCGGGGACTTGTGGAAAGAAGCGGGCAATACAGCGCGCGCGCTGCCGTACTGGGCGGCTGCCATGGCGACCATCACGGATGCCGCGCTGGTGGAAGATGTGGCGCTGGCCGCCTGGGATATCGGGGACTGGGACCTGGTGCTGACGGCATGGCGCGCGCGGTTGACGCTGCCGGATGCGCCCGACAGCGCGTATTTCGCGATTGGCCAGATTCTGGCGGCCACTGATCCCGCTGCGGCGCTTGATCCGCTGGCCCGGGCGATGCAAACGGGCGACTATCGCGATGTGGCCGATGCCCTGCGCACGGTCATTTTGAGCGCCGATGTGCAGACCGACCAACTGCTGCGCGTCGGGCTGGTGTTTGCCAGGTTTGAGCAGTGGCCGCTGGCACGTCTCGCGTTTGAGCAGGTAGTGGCACGCGAAGAGCGCCCGCTGGCGCTGGCCTATCTGGGCGTCACGCTGGACCAGACCGGCGAGAATGGCGATGCGCTGGTGGGGCAGGCGGTGGCGCTGGCGCCCAATGACCCGCAGGTGCGGCTGGTGGAAGGCCTGCATTTTCGGGCACGTGGCGATGACGCCCAAAGCATCGAGGCGCTGGCTGCGGCCGTCGCGCTCGATCCGGCCAGCCCGGCACTGATGGCGGAGCTGGGCACCGGCTATCGGCTGGCCGGGAACCTGAACCTGGCTGAATTGTGGCTGACCCGCGCAGTGCAGGCATCCGGCGGCGACCTGACGTATGTCGCTCTGCTGGAAGCCCTGAACACGCAAACGACGGAGATTCTGGAGGCAATTGATGGGGAAGCAGCTCCGCAGGCCGAATCCACTGCTGCGCCAGATACTGAAATACCACCCGCTGAGGGGCCTTAACAGCGCCGCGCCGATTTTCTGGCTGCATATGCGCGGGCTGTCGTGGGCCAGCTCTCCGGGCCAGATTGGCCGCACAACACGACTCGGACTGGCCGCAGGCTGCGCGGTCTCGCTGCTTGCCGCTGCGCTGCTGTATCTTTCCAATGTCGCATCCAGCTTTCTGATAGGATCTGAGGACGCGCTGGCACCGCTGATCGTCGTCTGGTTATTCATCTTTCTGGTCAATGTGCTGCTGACGTTGTTCATGGATGTGCGCGCTGCGTTGTTCGGCTACGAAAATTATCACATGCGATCGGGCGATCCTGCCGTCGAGCTGATCCTGCTCACGCATGTGGAGCGCTCTGACCTGGTGCGGGCATGGCATGCGGCCGCGCAGGTACGCACATGGCGCTTATTCTCATGGATCATGGGCGTGCGCGTCACGCTGTGCATCGTCGGGTTTGGCGTGGCGCTCTCGGCGCTGGACAGTGCGCTGCTGTTTGTGCTGGTTGTCAGCTACTGGGCCTGCGGGGTCATTTTGCTGCTGGTCGAGCCGATTATCCGGCTGCGCGCGTTTACCGCGCTGGGCATGGCGGTGCAGGCGCACGCGGGTGGCACCATGGGGATTTTCGCGGTGGGCGGCGCGCTGCTGGCCGTGTGGCTGGTCGCGCTGGCCGCGCTGCCGCTGGGTTTCATACCGCCTGTCCTGGGGCTGCTGCCGTTCGCTGTGCATGTGGGCTGGTGGGCGCTGGTACGCCAGTTTGCGCTGAGGCGGGTGGCGCGGCATATGGCTGCCCATACGGCCTGAAGCATCCGCTGGCGTTTACCCGGCCTGGCCAGCGTGCTAAAATGCGTCTGACAATGATCTGAGGACGTGCTTGTGAAAAAATGGGTTGTGGCTGTGCTGCTGGCTGGCCTGACGGCGGGGCTGGTGCTGGTCAATCGCTCCATCGGGGCGTGGCATTTTATCGCCACCGCTGCGCCGGGTGAGGTGCTGCTGGCGGACGGGTTTGATGGTTCGGGCCTCGGCTGGTCTGTGTTTGACGATGGCCGCCTGTCTGCGCGCATGGCCGACAGCGCGCTGGTGCTGGAAGCCGATGCCGCGAGCAGCGGTGTGTTTTCCACGCAGAGCACGCACTTTGCCGATTTCGACCTGACCGCGACGCTGAGCGCCATCGAAGGCCCGCTCGATAATGCCTTCGGCGTGATTTTTCGTTTGCAGGACAATGACAATGCGCGCACGGGAGACGACAGCTATTTCCTGTTCACCGTCAGCAGTGACGGCTACTACCGCGTGACGCGCACGCTGAATGGCCAGGAAAGCGTGCTCAGCAACTGGATACCGTCGCCGCTGGTGGCGCAGGGGCTGGGCGCTGTGAATACCGTGCGCGTGCTGGCGACGGGCGACACATTCCGCTTTTTCATCAATGGCGAGCCGGTGCAGCTCTGCATCCCCGATGATCCGGCGGGCATCAGCACCTATGCCATGGACAGCTGCATTCAGGGGCAGATGCTGGACGCGCTGACTGCGGGTGGCATCGCTTCCGGGCAGGTCGGGGCTGCCGCGCTGGCCACCCAGAGCGGTGGCGGTGGGGTTGTCGTGCAGATGCAGGATATCGTGCTGCTGGCTCCCGCGGAGGGCGCATGAAGGTTCATCTGCGCACGCTGGGCTGCCGCCTGAACCAGGGCGAAATCGAGGCGATGGCACGCCAGTTTATCGCGCAGGGGCATGAGGTGGTCGATGAGCCGTCACAGGCCGACCAGATCATCGTCAATACCTGCGCGGTCACAGCCGATGCATCGCACAGCAGCCGCAAGCTGGTGCGCCAGATGCACCGCGCCAGCCCGCAGGCTAGCATCACCGTGACAGGTTGCTACTCACAGATCGCACCTTCTGAAATCACGGTGCTGGAAGGCGTCAGCCGAATTGTGAGCAACGAGGCCAAAGACGCGCTGGTGTCGCAGGTCACCGGGCAGCCCACGGAGCCGTACGACCTGGAACCGGTTCAGCGCGATGTCCCTGCCTGGGTCGGGCGCACGCGTGCCTTTATGAAGGTGCAGGATGGCTGCGAAAACGCGTGCACGTTCTGCGTGACGACGATCGCGCGCGGGGCAGGGCGCAGCCGCACAATCGCCGAAGTCGTCGCGGAGGCGCGCACGCTGCATGCGCTGGGCTATCAGGAAATCGTGCTGACGGGCGTGCATCTGGGCAGCTATGGCCATGACCTGGGCGACCAGGATGGCCTGAGCGCGCTGGTGCGGGCGCTGCTGGCCGACACGGATATCCCGCGTATTCGCCTGTCGTCGCTGGAGCCGTGGGATCTCGCGCCGGGGTTTTTCAGGCTGTGGGAAAACCCGCGCGTGTGCCCGCATCTGCACCTGCCCCTGCAAAGCGGCAGCGACACGGTGCTGCGGCGCATGCTCCGGCGCACCAGCCAGGCGCAGTTTTCCGCGCTGATCGAGGCCGCACGCGGGACGCTGGGCGACCCGTGCATCACCACTGACGTGATCGTCGGCTTTCCGGGCGAGACGGATGCCGAATTTGAAGACAGCCTGGCCTTTATCGGGCGCATGGGCTTTGCCGGTATGCACGTGTTCCGCTACAGCCGTCGGCCGGGCACAGCCGCGGCGCGCATGCGCGGTCATGTGGCGGAAGACATCAAGAAGTCTCGCAGCGCGGTCCTGCATGCATTAACGGCCGTGCAGGAAAGTTCCTATGCGGGGCGCTATCAGGGTACAATCCAGAGCGTATTGTGGGAACAGGTGGCTGGGTCCAGCGAGGCTGGCTTCCACAATGTGGGATACACCGCGAATTATCTGCGCGTTGCGGCAGTGCATCCGCGCCCGCTGACCGGCCTGATTACCCCGGCGCGGCTGACGACCTGGGATGCTGGTCCGCGCACGATGGGGGCCGTCCCGCTGATGGAGGACGCCATGCTGCCCGCGATGCCTGTACTGGAAGGGAGCAAGTCATAATGGACGATGTGAGGATGCTGATTCAGGATGCCCTGAAACAGGCGATGGTCAATAAAGATGCGATGCGCCGCGATGTGCTGCGCATGACGCAGAGCGCGTTCAAGCAGATCGAGATTGATGAGCGCCGCACGCTGTCGCCCGAAGATGCGATGACCGTGCTGCAAAAGGAAATCAAAAAACGCCGCGAGTCGGTGGAAGAAGCGCGCAAGGCTGGCCGCGAGGATATCGCAGCTGACGAGGCCGCGCAGCTGGCGGTGCTGGAAGTCTTCCTGCCGCAGCAGATGTCTCGCGAGGAAATTGAGGTTGTCGTGCGCGCTGCCGTGGCCGAGACCGGCGCTGCGTCGCCCAAAGACATGGGCAAACTGATGGCCGCGCTGATGCCGAAGGTAAAGGGCCGCGCTGATGGCCGCCTCGTCAATGAAGTTGTAAAGGCGGTGCTGGGCGGCTAGCCCCGTCCGGCGCATACCCTGATGATCGACCGCTGGCGCTCGCTAAGGCAAAACCTGGGCACTTCCTTCCTGCGCGACCCTGCGCGTGTGAAACGGCTGATGGTCGGGTTGTCGCTGCTGGTGTTTGTGCTGGTCATCTGGGCGGTGCTGGCCTTTGCCAGCCTGGGGCTGGGGATTACGGAATCTGTCACGGTGGGCGGCGTCGCCCCGCGCGATGTGCTGGCGCCATTCACCATCACCTACACCAGCGACCTCCTGACCGGCATCCGCCAGGAAGATGCGGCTGACGCGGTCTTCCCGGTCTATGACCCGCCAGACCCGAATGTGGCGCGCCAGCAGATTCAGCTGCTCCAGCAGATTCTCTCTTTCATCACCGATGTGCGGGCGGACGGGTTTGCCACGCCAGCCCAGCGGCTGGGTGACCTGCGCGCGATTTCCTCGCTCACGCTGGACGAACCGATCATCGATACCATCGCCTCGGTGGACGATGCCACTTGGCAGGCCATCAGCACGGAGGCCAGCACGGTGCTGGAGCGCGTGATGCGCGAGAGCATCCGCGAGAATGACCTGCTGGGCGTGATCGATGGCCTGGCCATGCAGGTATCTGTGCGCTTCAATCCGGTCAATGCCAATGTGGTGACCGCGCTGGTGGAAGACATGGTGCGCCCCAACCGCATGTTGAACGAAGTGGCGACAGAGTCTGCCCGGCAGGCGGCAGTCGATGCGGTCGAGCCGGAAACGCGCAGCTTTGTGCGCGGCCAGGTGGTCATGCGCGCAGGCACTAGCGTGAGCGCGCTGGATTACGAGGCGCTGGATAATCTGGGATTACTGGTTTCCACCGACCGTCGGGTGCAGCTTACGGCACGCGCGCTGCTGGGCGCGCTGCTGGCCGGCGTGGTGACGACGCTCTATTTCCAGCGTTTTCACACACGATTGTTGGATAAGCGCGGGTTATTGTGGGTAATTGAGGCCATCTATCTGCTGGGCTTTGTGGGATTTGTCGTTTTCAATGGCACCGAATTTGCCATCACGATTTATCCGGCCGCGGTGGTGCCGCTGGTGCTCACAGGCCTGGTCAGCACACCGCTGGGGCTGGCCTCGGCCGGGCTGAATGCGATGCTGTATGGCCTGGTGGCCAACAACTCGCTGGAAGTGGCCGCTGTGTCGCTGTTTGGCGGAATCATCGGCGCGCTGCTGCTCAAGAATGTCGACCGGCTGAACCGTTACTTCTATGTCGGGCTGGTGATCGCGCTGGTGAACATCCTGGTGGTGGTCAGCTTCAGCCTGGGCCAGGTGAGCGTGGATGCCGCGCAGACGATTCAGCTTATATTTTTCGCGCTGCTCAACGGCGTCGTCTCGGCGTCGGCTGCGCTGGGTGTGCTGTATCTGGTCACGGTCTTGTTTAACTATCCCACCAGCCTGAAGCTGGTCGAGCTAAGCCAGCCGAATCAGCCCCTGCTTCAGCGCCTGCTGCGCGAGGCGCCCGGCACCTATCAGCATTCGCTTCAGGTCGCCAATCTGGCCGAGCAGGCTGCCAGCGCGGTGGGTGCCAATGCCGAGCTGGTGCGCGTCGCTGCCCTGTATCACGATGTGGGAAAAATGCTCAATCCGGCCTTTTTTGTCGAAAATCAGGTGGACGGCAATAACCCGCACGACAGCCTGCATGACCCGCATCGCAGCGCGGATATCATCATCGCGCATGTGCCAGATGGCGACCGACTGGCGCGGCAGTATCGCCTGCCCGTGCGCGTGCGCGATTTTATCTGGGAGCATCACGGCACCACGCAGGTGGGCTATTTCCTGAACAAGGCAATCACAACCGCGGCGGATGCCAGCACGGTCGAGCGTGACCTGTTTACCTATCCCGGCCCGCGCCCGCAAAGCAAGGAGACCGCTATCCTGATGCTGGCGGATACCAGCGAAAGCACGGTGCGCGCACGCAAGCCCGCCAACAAGCAGGAAATTTCCAGCATCGTGCGCGAGGTGGTGGAGAGCCGCATCGCGGATGGCCAGCTGGCCGAATCGAACCTGACCCTGCGCGATATCGAGACGATCCGCAGCGTGTTTGTCGAGATGCTTCAAGGGGTATTCCACCCGCGCATCAATTACCCGGCCAATGCGCTGTCGCGCCTGCATACACAGGAAACGCCCTCGGTACTCCCTGCCGGGACGCCTGACAAGCTGGCGACTGGCAAGCTGAAGCCCGCAGCGGACGATGTGGTGGATGCTGTGGCGATTTCGGACGATGATGCGCCGCTGCCAGAAGTGCCGCGCCTGCGCCGCACTTCGACCGTCGTGCAGAACGTTGTGGAAATGCCAGCGCCCGCTTCAGTGGAGTCCGAAAATGACGCAGACCATTGAGGTCGACATCCTGAATGAACAGGGCTATGCCGCCGATGAGGCGCGCCTGCGCCAGGCCATCGTGCTGACAGTCGAGCGCTTTCTGCCGGATGTGCCCGCTGCGGTCAGCCTGATGCTGAGCACCGACGAAGAGGTGCATCGGCTGAATATGCAGTTTCGCCAGGTGGATGCACCCACCGACATCCTGTCGTTCCCGTCTGGTGAGCCGTTGCAGCCGGAAGACGATGAAATCGCTTATCTGGGCGATCTGATTATTGCCTGGCCTTATGCGTCGGCGCAGGCCGCGCGCGAGGGCCATGACCTGCACGACAGCCTGTCGCTGCTGGTGGTGCATGGCACGCTGCATCTGCTTGGTTATGACCATGACCGGCCGGCATCGAAACGCGACATGTGGGCGGCGCAGGAAAGTGTGCTGCTGCTGCTGGGCATTTCGCCGGAAATTGTCCCCGCGCTGGAGAATGCAGACCATGACTAAGCGCCCCTGGTGGCGTGCGCTGACCGCGACGATGGAGATCGACCCGGACGAGCACAGCCACAAAGTGAGCAGCAACCGTGTCGACAGCCTGGGGTATGCCATAGCCGGTTGGCTGTACATGCTGCGTCGGCAGAAGAACACGCGGATTCAGGCAGTGGCCAGCATCGCTGTGCTGGGTCTGTCGCTCTGGTTACAGATAGGCTTTGTGGAGCTGGCGCTTATCATCCTGTCGATTACGATAGTGTGGATGGCCGAGTTCATCAACGCGGCCGTTGAAGCTGCCATCAATCTTTCCACCAAAGAATTTCATCCGATGGCGCAGGTGGGTAAAGACGTGGCCAGTGCCGCGGTCCTGCTGGGCGTCGTCGCATCGATCGTGATCGGCCTGCTTATCCTGGGCCCGCCGCTGCTGATGAAGCTTGGAATCGTCAGATAATTGAAAAAGGACACACTATGGCGGATAGCCAGGCGGGTGACTCGGGCGTGCCTGAGGAAAAAGAAGACAAGAACGTGCTGATTACGCCTGAGGGCGAAGAAATTGACCTCGGCATCATGGGCACGTCCAAGCTGGAGCCAGACGGCCACAGCCCGGTCAAGAACAAAAATCGCCTGGCCAGCATGAAGTATGCCGTTGCCGGGCTGATTTATCTGCTGAAACGCGAACAGAGCATTCAGCTTGCGACGCTGGTCACGCTGGTCGTCGTCGTATTGAGCGCATGGCTGCAGATTGAGCGCATCGAGTGGATGATGCTGGTGCTGGCGCTGGGCATGGTGTGGGTGACTGAATGCCTGAATACCGCGATCGAGGCGTCGATCAACCTGGGCACCAGCGATCCGCATCCGATGGCCAAGATTGGCAAGGATGTCGCCAGCACGGCAACCCTGCTGAGCAGCGTGATCTTTTTGCTGATCGTGGCTACTATTGTGCTCAGCAATCTGTGACGTCTCATTGGTCCATGTGTCAGGTAGCGAATGATGAGCGATAACGACAACAACGACCCGTTTGACGATTATCCGTCTGATGATGGCCTGTGGGATGACCTGCCTGTAAACGAGCAATCGGATCAGCAGGCGGACGCCTACGATAGCGTCGATGGCGATGATGACAGCGCCTATGAGCCGGAATCTGGCGAAGAGGATCTGGACGATGCCGAGCTGGCCGCCGCGATCGCCGGGGTGTCTGCCTATGTCGCCAAGCCGCCGATTGGCCGCGTGTCCACGGCGTCGCGCATCACCGATGATATGCTCGGTGAATCGACTGACCTGGGCGACAATACCCGCGCTGGTCGTGCCCGCGAACGCCAGGCCCGCCGTAAAAATGTGCCGATGGCAGCCCGCCTGAGCGGAAACACCCGTGGCACGGTGCGTGCGCCGCGCGCCTTGCCCAGCATCGACCTGTCGGGCATTCGCCTGCCGTCGTCCGGGCGCTCACTGCTGGTGCTGGGCGGTGCGCTGGTGCTGGTCGTGCTGGTCGTCGTGATTCTGGGGCGCATCCGCAATAATCCGGTCGAGGCCAGGCCGAATGCGATCTGGTTGGGGCCAGAATGGACGACCGAGCCCACGACCCCCGATCAGATCAGCAACCTGGCTGCGCGCATGCGCCAGGCGCAGATTGGCACGGTTTACGCGTGGGTCAGCTTCCTGCAGCCGAACGATACCTGGTCTGGCACCGGGAATCTGGGGCGCGTGGCTGAATTTGTGACCGCTTTCCATGCCGAGTACCCGGAAGCCAATCTGTATGCATGGCTCAGCATCCCGGTGGCCGATGAAGCGCTGGGCATCAGCTATCGCCTGGGTTCGCTCAATGTGCGCCAGCAGGTGGCCGAATATGCCCGCCGCATGGTGACGGAACTGGAGTTTGACGGGGTGTTCCTCAATGCCCAGCCGGTCGCCAATAACGACGATAATTTTCTCGCGCTGCTGCGCGATGTGCGCCAGATGGTGGGCACCGAGACGCGCCTGAGCCTGGGCGTGCCGCCAGACTGGACGCCGTCAGCATCGGGTGTGCCGGTCTCGACGCTGTTTGCGCCCAATACCCAGTGGGAGCGCGGATACAAGCAGAATGTCGCCCTGCTGGTCAATGAAATGGTGGTGATGGCCTTCAACAGCGGGCTGAATACGCCGCTGGACTATGAGCAGTGGATGGCGCACCAGGCCACAACCTTTATCGCCGCGCTGAGTGATATCGGCGAGGGGACCGAACTGGTCATTGGCGTGCCCAGCTATGATGCCGAGCCCCCGCAGCATGACCCGTATGTCGAGAATGTGCTGTCTGGCGTCGATGGGGTCTTGCAGGGCCTGGCTGACGTGGGCCCGGCCAATGCCGGATTCCTGCGTGGACTCGCTTTGTACGGAGAATGGACGACCACCGACGATGAGTGGCAGGCCTTTGTCGATGCGTGGGTGACGCGTTAGCCAGAAAAAAGCAAACGGCCGGGGGAATCTTCCTCCGGCCGTTTTTGTTTGTGTTGGCGCTAGGTTGCCATTTCGCCCAGGAAGCAGATCGCCGTCTGGATGCCGCGATGGAACATCTCCAGCGAGTAGTGCTCATCCGGGCCGTGCGCGCCGTCGTTGTTCAGGCCGTAGCCCATCATGATGACCGGCATGCCCAGCACGCGCTGGATATCCACCACAATCGGAATGCTGCCACCCTCGCGCAGGAACACAGGCTCGCTGCCCCAGCCAGACGCATAGGCGCGGAAAGCCGCCTGCATCTCCGGGATATTCGGGTCGATCAGCGCGGGCTCGCCCTTGTTCAGCAGCACAACGCGGCTGGTGACGGTCGGCGGGGTGATGCTGGCGACGTAATCGCGCACCAGCTCATAGATGCGCTCCGGATGCTGATTGGCCACCAGTCGGCAGCTCACTTTCGCCATCGCTTTGGCGGGCAGCACGGTCTTGGAGCCTTCACCCGTCCAGCCGCTCAGGATGCCGTTGATCTCCAGCGTCGGCCGCGCACCGAGGCGTTCGCGCAGGGTGTAGCCGGCCTCGCCCCACGACTGCGGAACCTGGGTGTCGCCTTTCAGCGCCGCTTCCGAGATGTCGGTCTTCATCAGGTTGTCACGGTCGGCAGGCGTGAGCTGTACCACATCGTCATAGAAGCCGGGGACGGCCACGCTGTTGTCGGCGTTGTGCATCTTCGCGATGATCTGCGCCAGCGCCAGCGCCGGGTTGTGCACGATGCCGCCGTAGCCGCCGCTGTGCAGGTCGGTCGCGGGGCCCTGCACGTGAATCTCCATGTACGAGATGCCGCGCACGCTGGTCACGATCGCCGGGCTTTCGATGGCAAACGAACCGCTGTCTGAAATCACGCACACATCGGCGGCCAGCAGCTCCTGATTCGCCTGCAGGAAGGCCATCAGGTTCTTGGAGCTGATTTCTTCCTCGCCTTCCAGCAGGAACTTGACATTGACCGGCGCGCCGCCATTGGTCTTCAGATACGCTTCCAGCGCCTTGATGTGGATGAACATCTGGCCTTTGTCGTCGCTGGAGCCGCGCGCATAGACGATGTTGTCTTTGACGACCGGCTCAAACGGATCGGTGTGCCAGCCATCGCTCATCTGCGCGGGCTGCACGTCATAGTGCCCATAAATCAGCACAGTTTTTGCGCCCGGCGCATGCAGCCAGTCGCCGTACACAATCGGGTGTCCGGGGGTGGCGATGACCTGCACGTGTTCCGCGCCTATGGCTTTCAGATTGGCGGCTATCCACTCGGCGGCCGCCAGGACATCGCCCTTGTGCTGGGATTCCGCGCTGATGCTGGGAATCCGCAACAGGTCAAAAAGCTGGTTCTCAAAAGTACTGCCATTTTCGCGCGCCCAGGCGCGTGCTGCATCCACAACGGTCATCGCTGACGGGTCCCTTCTGAAAGAACGAAGTTTGCATCCATTGTAATGGTTTCGCGGGCGGCCATACAGACCATCATGCACCAAACACGCGGGACGCCTGCTGCCACACGATCTGCCGGTCTGTCTCGGACGGGTCGAACGGGAAGTAGTAGCCCACGCGATGGAGCAGCCCTTCGTAACGCGCGCGCACGGCATCGGCCAGCTCGTCATACGGGGCGACGACGGCGAATTCGTGCAGCATGTCATCGCTGACCAGTTCGCCCATTTTCGCCCATTCGCCCTGCCGCGAGAGCGCGTTCAGCTGCTCATACAGGTCATGCCATCCGTGCATGTCCATCACCGTGCTGTAGGATGGCGTGCTGGCGTAAAAGGCCACCTGCGCGCGCACGAAGGCTTTGTTCTGCTCCATTTCGGCGGCGTCCCTGCCTGTCACGACGAAGACGGCACAGCTCAGCGCGATATCCTGCGCCGCGCGGCCGGACTTTTCCGCGCCGGCCTTGATATTCGGGATGATGAGCTGCTGCAAGTAGCGCACCGTATGGAAGGGATGCACGTGAAAGCCCTGGCACATCTCGCCCGCCAGGCGGCACAGCCCTTCGTTTACGCCCGCGATATATACGGGAATATCCGGCGTTTCGATAGGCCCGGGCGAGAAGAACGGCGTCATCAGTGTGAAGCGGTAATGTTCGCCGCGAAAGCGCAGCGGCGCACCCGTCTGAAAAGTGTCCCAGATGGCGCGCATCGACAGGATATATTCGCGCAGGCGCGGCACCGGCGCGGTCCAGTCGGTGCTGAAACGCTTTGTGATGTGCGTCTTGATCTGCGTGCCCAGCCCCAGGATAAAGCGCCCGTTTGACTGCGCGGCCAGGTCCCAGGCCAGCTGTGCGGTCACCATCGGGCTGCGCGGGAAGGCGATTGCCACGGCTGTGCCCAGGTCGATGCGGCTGGTCGCGCTGGCGGCCAGTGTCAGCGGCAGGAATGGATTATGCGCCGTCTCAGACGTCCACAGGCCGGAGAAGCCGTAGTCTTCCACGGCCTGTGCCAGCGGCAGCGCTTCGTTCAGCCGGTGAGGCAAAATGGTGACGTCAAATTTCATGTGGCCACGCCTTTCCCCACGAAAATCAGGTCAATAGTATAGCAATCGACGCAGACGGCGTCATGAAACAGGGAATAATGCGCATTATAGTAATATAGATTGTAAAACTTGTCAGAATACGCGTATCTCGTGTGCGGCAAGTGTGTTTCAATATTCAGCAAGTCATCGGTTGCCTTGTAAAGAGCAGGACGCCAATCACACTATGGTGCAACGTCAAAGTAATGTGACCTACGCATCGGTCACAAAATGGGTTCTCGTCGCGATGATTACGGCCATCATCCTGGTGATCGCCTGGACGATTCGCGGCATTCTGCTGCTCGGCCTCGCGTCTGTAATCCTGGTGGTGGTGCTCGGCCTGCCGGTCAAATTTCTTGAGCGGCACGGGATGCACCGCAAGGTCGCCACGATCGTCTCGGTCGTCTTCTTCACGATCGTCGCCATCGTGCTGAGCGCGCTCACGCTGCCGGAGCTGATTCGCCAGTCTTATCTGCTGGCGACAGTGATTATTCCGCAGGGCATCCAGACCCTGGTGGAGCGCTGGAGCAATGGCGATATTCAGCAGCAGATTCCCGTGCTGGCCAATGTCAGCTCGGCCGATATTCAGGCGGTGCTGGATACTTTCGGCCAGCAGATCGTTGGCTCGATCGGCGCGATTGGCTCATCGGTGCTGCCGCTACTGGGCGGCGTGGCCGATACCGTGCTCAGTCTGTTGATTGTGATCTTCCTCAGCCTGTATATCCTGGTCGATCCGAAAGGGCATCAGGACGGGGTAGTGCGCCTGTTTCCGATTGTGTACCGGCGCCGGGCGCTGGAGATTATCGAGCGGCTGGGCACGACGCTGCGCGGCTGGCTGAAGGCGACGCTGTTTTCGATGATTTTTGTGGGCGTGGCCACCTGGATCGGTCTGGCGCTGATCGGCATTCAGCAGGCAGCGGCGCTGGGCGTGCTGGCTGGATTGCTCTCGTTCATTCCGAACTTTGGCCCGATTATCACGCTGATTCCGTCGGTGGCTGTAGGCATCATTCAGACGCCGCAGGAAATCCTGTGGATCATCGTGGTGATCTATGGCGTCTCGTTCGTGCAGTCGCAGATTCTGATTCCCGTGCTCATCGCTGGCAGCATTCGCCTGCCTGCGGTGCTGGTGCTGCTGGGGCAGATCATTTCCGGCGCGTTCTTTGGTTTCCTCGGGCTGATGCTGTCTGTGCCCATCACAGCGATCCTGATGGTGCTGGTGCAGGAGGTCTACATTAAGGATGTTCTGGGCGACAAGAGCGTTCGGCAGTCCGAATCGCCGCCATCACCGGAAGTATTGGAGTCTGAAGGGGCTGCCGTGCCGCCCGACGGCGCGCTGGCTGCCGATGGCTTCTAGCCTGGAATGGCCTGAAACGGGCATTTATATTGCGATAAATGGGCTATTTCCCAAATATCGCAGGTGAGTTTGAAGAACTGGTGAAGGAATGTTGAAAACTGGTGTTGACACGCTTCGGGGCGGCCCGTATACTTCCGCCCGCTGTGAGATTCAGCACCTCTCCATGAGAGACGCACCTGAACATGTTTTCCCTCAACACGCCTTTTCAGCAGTTCTCAAAAAGAGCTGCAGAAAAAGCCAAAAAAAGGGTTGACAGGTGAGGCGGGGTACTGATAATCTAGATAACACGGCGCGCCACTGCGGAAACAAAGGGGCGCGTTGCTGTCAGAAGACGAAGACAGCGGCACCTTAACAACAGAAAAGTGGAAATGGAAGCGTAAGCAATTACGCAGCAACAAAATGCCAGCAGTAAGGTAAAAAACAGTAAAACCCAAAAGCGAGTCGAGAGACCGCTAAGAAGTCAATCAAACGGAGAGTTTGATCCTGGCTCAGGATGAACGCTGGCGGCGTGCCTAACACATGCAAGTCGAACGAACGTAGCAATACGTTAGTG
>JAHHHY010000011.1 GCA_019359125.1 Pleurocapsa minor GSE-CHR-MK 17-07R | reverse complement strand
CGGTGGTCTTGCATGGGGGGTGGGCTTCATCTCTCCATCAGGCTTGTTGCCTCAAGGGACTGCCAAGCGCTCACCCCCTGTTCTGCTTGCCGTCTTATTCTACGGCCTTTTCAAGATACAAGGGGACTGAGGGGTGAGGCCATAAGCCGCCCCTTCATACAAAGTGTCCTAAATCAGCTTTACTTTTTCATACATTATGGCGAAAATAGCCCTAATGGTATTTTTACGCGTAGTTTTCGAGGCGGTCAAATCATGATTGTGGGCGTGCCCAAAGAGATTAAAGACAACGAATACCGCGTCGCACTGCCGCCGGGCGGCGTGTACGAGATGGTGCGCCACGGTCACGAGGTCGTGGTGCAGGCTGGCGCGGGCGCTGGCAGCGGCTTCAGCGACGAGGAATATGTGAAGGCGGGTGCGCGCATCCTGCCTGAGGCGGGCGACGTGTGGGCTGCTGCTGGCATGGTCATGAAAGTGAAAGAGCCGCAGGCCTCTGAATATGGCTTCCTGCGCCCGGACCTGACCCTGTTCACCTATCTGCATCTGGCGGCCGACGAGGCGCAGACGCACGCGCTGATCGAAAGCGGCGTGACGGCAATCGCCTACGAGACAGTCGAGGACAGCGAAGGCCGCCTGCCCCTGCTGGCCCCGATGAGCGAAGTGGCCGGGCGCATGGCGACGCAGGTAGCCGCGCAGTATATGCAGCGTCCTGAAGGCGGGCGCGGCATCCTGATGGGCGGCGTCCCCGGCACACGCCCGGCACACGTGGTCATCCTGGGCGGCGGCACGGTGGGCGCGAATGCCGCGCAGATCGCCGTGGGCATGGGCGCACAGGTCACGCTGCTTGACCTGAACACCGACCGTCTGCGTTATCTGGACGACACGCTGCACGGGCGGTTGATCACCCTGCATTCGAATGAGTCGAATATTCTGGAGTCGATCCGCACGGCCGACGCGGTGATTGGCGCCGTGCTGGTGACCGGGGCGCGCGCTCCGCACCTCATCACCCGGCCGATGCTGGCCGAAATGCCGCGCAGCAGCGTGATTGTGGATGTGGCGGTGGACCAGGGCGGCTGCGTGGAGACGACCCACGCCACCACCCACAGCGACCCGACCTATTTCGTTGACGGAGTGCTGCACTACGGCGTCGCCAATATGCCCGGCGCGGTGCCGCGCACGAGCAGCTACGCGCTGTCGAACGCGACGCTGCGCTATGCGCTGAAGATTGCCGACCGCGGGCCGTGGCAGGCGATGGCGGCTGACCCCGGGCTAGCCAAAGGCCTGAATGTGGCGCGCGGCCAGGTCACGCATCCGGCTGTCGCCGAGACATTCAACCTGCCGCTGGCCACATCGTCTGTGTAACGCGGACTGCATCGCCACTCAGCATCCCGGCGGGGCATAACTTTCCTATGCCCCGCCGGGAATATCATGCGTTCAGCGGGCCCAGGATGCAGCTTCATCCTGCATCAGGCGCATGCGGTACTTGATCGTGCCGGGGAAAAAGCCCTCGAAATAAGCCGGGCCGTAGGTCATATACAGCTCAAAGCCAAGCGCCTCGTACAGCCTGCGGGCAGGCTCGTTGCCCATCGTCACCGAGATGCTCGCCTGTTCATAGCCCAGCCTGCGCCCCTCATCCAGCAGCGCGTTCAGCAAGCGTTTCGCAACGCCACGCCCACGCGCTTCAGGCACCACAGCGACGCACTCGATAATCCACGGCGCGGTCGGGGACAGGGTGACATCGAGTGGATCGCTCCACACCTGCGTATAGGCCGCGAAAAAACCGTCCAGCGTCGCCTGGTTCCAGCCGAGGCTGGCGGCGACCTGCGGCAGCCGATCCAGGCGCAGTGGGCGATAATCGCTGGCGTCCATGTTGAAGCCGCTGGCCCCGCCGATCGGCTTGCCGTCCTGCTCCACGATGAAGAAATTTTCCGGGCTGCCCCAGGCCAGCGCATCGGCCCGGAATACCGCCTGGATAAAGTCCATCGTCTTCGTGCCTGTGCCTTCCATCACCGGATCCCAATAGCTGAAGCCCGGCTCTGGTGAGGTCGATTCAAAGTTGCACCAGGCGATAAACGGGATATCCTGCGCCGAAGCGCGCCGGACAGTGAGCGAATCGGAAGGTGAATGCTGCGTGCCGTGGTCCATAAAAGTCATGCTCCCTGATGCTTATTCGAGTACGCCGTACATTTTGTTTTTCCGGGTGTTTTTGAGGAAGTTGTCCAGGCGCGTCTGAAACACCTCCGGCTGGCGACGCACCTCCTCGATATAGCCCACACGGATACGCTGATACGTGTCCGGAAACTCCGTGAAATTGCGCCATGTCTCCGGGTCAGCCTGTAATGCGGCCAGTATATCCGGCGCGATGCGAAAGGCCTCCAGCGACAGGTCGGGCGCGATGGCCAGCCCGGCGGGCGTCATCTTCCCCGCGGCGATCAGGCGGCGCATGCGCTGCTTGTTCAGCTCGGTCCAGTGGCTTTTCGGCCTGCGCGGGGTGAAACGCTGGGCATACTGATGCTCATTCATCTTCTTGGCGATGCCATCAATCCAGCCGAAGCAGAGCGCCTCCTCTACCGCGTGCAGATAGGGGACCGACGGCTTTCCAGACTCTTTGCTCCACGTGATCAGCCAGATTTCCTTCGCCTGCGCATGGTTTTTTTCCAGCCACGCGCGCCATTCCTCACGGGTGGAGGCATACAGCGTCTGCGTAATGGTGACAGGGGCCATCGCCACTCCTCTCCTATTCTACAAAACTGTAGAATTTTCCGGCAAAAAAACTCAACGCACGCGCAGGCCGTCAATCAGCATATCGGCGCAGGCCTGCGCTGCCTGCACCCGATGCGCCTGCGTGGGCAGAAAGCGCTCCGGCACGTTGTGCACGCTTTGCAGCAGCCCCACCAGCGCCATCGCCACAAAATCCGGATCGTCGGCCTGCACCAGTCCCTGCGCGCTCGCCTCGCGGATGACCGCCGCGATGGGCTGGCGCAGCGTCTCCAGGCTGAATTCGATCAGGCGCGTGGCATCCGCAGGATTGATGTGCGGCATATCCGAGCGCACGATGCGCCCCAGGTCGATCGGCGGATGCGTCGCGAACCAGTGTGCCACAGCGTGCACCCGAGCCCGAAAGTCATCCCCGGCATCAGCGATGGCCTGCGCCAGGCCTTCCCCGTGATGGCGAAACCCACGCTCCATCACCGCGATATACAGGTCCTCTTTGCCGTGCGGTGCGTAGTAATACAGCGACGCGTGGCGCATATCGACCGCGGCGGCGATATCCTGCAGCGTGACCGCCGTATAGCCCAGCTCGGAAAACAGGTTTTCTGAGGCGTCCAGAATGCGGCGCCAGGTTTTGTTGTCTTTACGCATCATTTTCTACACTTTTGTAGAATTATAGCATACATTGAGAACCTGCAACCTGAGGAACTGATGATGAATGTGGGCACTGTAAACGCCTCCCCATAGGTACCAAGTGAAGAGGGTTCTTCTCCCATTTGCAGGGCGCACACGCAGGTGCGCCCTGCTACATTCCTCGCGGACAAACAGTTGCAACCGCGAGTTTTTTTTTCCTCAAATCCGAGCGACTCCGAGTAGGGGCGGACCTATGTGTCCGCCCTGGAGGAACAAAATCTGACTTAATCCTCGGCGAGAATTCCTTAAGTTGGTTCCAATGAGGCGTTATCACCGCACCCCCTGTCCAAATGGACAGTGAAAGCCTTAAGAAATACTCTCCCAGGAGACAGCTTACAGGCTTCCCAGGGCATACAGTAAGGTAAGACAAGTGTGAAAACTGGCACATCTCATCGACACCCATTATCGTAACCCGAGGACTTTCTCATATGGCCACATCACTCATGACACCCGCCAAAACGTCCCCACCTGTCTCTGAATCGCTCTACCAGTACTTCCTCGGCCATGAGCCGACGCGCCAGGCAACCATGTGGCGCCGTATCCGCAGGATGCTGGCGCCCGCGTACGGTGTGTCAGTGCTGCTTTTCTGGCTGCTGCCAGCGGCGCTGGCGGACCAGCCAGAGTTATCAGGCCTGGTCGGGGCAGTGGTCACCATCGCGCTGATGCTGCTGGTCTCTCTGGTCAATTTTCTCACCTTCAAGCCAATCGCCGTCGACAACGCTGCCGATGACTATCGCTTCCGACACCGCGCCTTGCTTGCGATTGTGTCGCTGACATCCGGCTTTGGGGTGATTTATCTGGTTACACTGCTCACAGGCCAGGCCGGCATTGGATCCCCTGCGGGGATATTGGCATTTCTCGTGTTTTTGCTGGTGGTGTGGGCGCTGTCACGGAACCAATATAGCCTGGCTGGTCTGCTGTACTGCGTTTATCTGACTGTGCTGATGGTGATTGGGCTGGTTACAGGCACGCTGGCAAACATCGATGCTGGCGAGCAGGTCAGCGTGTGGAGTTACGTCCAGACGTCCGTTGTGAACCTGTTTACAGTGATGTTTATCGCCACCCTGCTGATCGATTCCCTGCGTTTTCAGATTTTGTTCATGACACTAACGGGAATGCTGTATTTCGTCCTGTATCCCCTGTACCTTACCAACTATGGCATTGAATTAAGCGTTATTGTGCCGGAAGTGCTGACTACGCTGATCTATATCATTGGCGCGACGACGCTTGGCGTGTATGTCAACACTGAAATTATGCGCTACCGCGTCCGCCTGCAGAAGCTGGTCGCGACGCTGGAGGACCGCGTGAGCGAGCGCACGCATGAGATTGAACAGTCCGCCCGGCTGTCGGCAGAGCTGGCAGAGCTGCGCGAACCGCAGGCGGTCTATCAGGCCATCGTCGAAGGCACGCGCAAGACGCTCAATCACTATCATGTGGGCCTGTATCTGCTGGATGAGGCCACAGGCCTGCTGCAATACCGCGCGGGCAGCCAGTCTGTCCCGGCCGACACCCCACCGGATGCGGGACGTCAGTTTACGCTGGAGGACAAAGGCCTGGTGCCCGCTGCCGCCGGTAAACGCCAGATGATGCTGGTCAATGATGTGAAAACGTCGCCCGACTGGGTCGCAGATCCACATCTGCCGATGACCGCCTCACAGGCAAGCGCGCCGCTGATCGTGCAGGATCGCCTGATCGGGGTGCTCGATCTGCACTCTGACAAGCCGGGCGCGTTTGACGAAGATGCCGCGCGCGTGATTCAGCTGCTCTCCAGCAATATTGCCATCGTGATCGAAAACACCCGCCAGTATGCGCAGCAGGTAGCGGTCGCCGAACACCTGCGCCAGGTCGACACGCTGAAGAGCCAGTTTCTGGCCAGCATGAGCCATGAGCTGCGCACGCCCCTGAACGCCATCCTCAATTTTACCGAATTCGCCGTGCGCGGCCTGCTGGGCCCAATTACAGACCGCACGCGCGACGCGCTGCAAAAATCGCTCGACAGCGGCCGGCACCTGCTGGCGCTGATTAACGACGTGCTCGACATCGCCAAGATTGAAGCGGGCAAAATGCAGTTGTTTGTCGAGGACAATATTAATCCGAACGAAGAACTGAAGCAGGTGCAGGCACTGGCAGAATCGCTGATTGGCGACCGGCCGATTCAACTCAACACAGACATCGATGCCGATCTGCCCCTGATGCTGGGCGACCGCCGGCGCATCCGCCAGATTCTGATGAACCTGGTCTCAAACGCGGCCAAGTTCACCCAGGAAGGCAGCATCACGCTGGCCGCCAAGAACCTGAATGGCGAGATTATGTTTGCCGTGATCGACACCGGCCCGGGCATCCCTGAATCCGACCATGAACGCATCTTCCGGCCGTTTGAACAAACCGAGACAGGCGTGCGCCATGTCTCTGGCACCGGGCTGGGGCTGCCCATCAGCGCCAGGCTGGCCGAGGCGCACGGTGGGCGCATCGACCTGATGAGTACGCCCGGCGAGGGAGCCGGATTCTTTGTGCATCTGCCGGTAAGGCCAGAACATCTGCGCGCTCAGATGATGGGAGAGACGGTCAATCATGATCTTTAATCAGTACTCTTTCCTGTATGTCGAGGACGATAGCGCCAGCCGCGATATCATGCATATCCTGATGACGTCGGTGCTGGATGTCGGCCGTTACTACGAATTCTCCGACAGCACCAACTTCCTGGAGCGGCTCACTCACCTGCCCAACATCCCGGATGTATTTCTGCTGGATATCCATATGAAGCCGGCTTCCGGCTTTGACATCCTGCGCATGATTCGCACGCAGCAGCACCTGACCTGCAAGACCGTGATTGCCCTGACGGCCAGCGTCATGAACGAAGAAATCCAGCAGCTGCGCCACGCAGGCTTCAACGGTGCCATCGCCAAACCAATCAACCTGACCACGTTTCCAGATGCTCTGGAGCGCATCCTGAAGGGGCAGAGTGTCTGGCATATCGCCTGATACAGTTCAGCCAGGCCTCCCTGTCCATGTGGACAGGGAGGCCTGGCCGGAAAACTCTCCAGGGAGACAGCTTACCCGTCAACAGCGCGGCATATACACTGAATACGAGCAGGAATGGCTCGCCTTCATTCATTCGTGACGCATCATTCTCACTTCGCAATCTGTCCCGTGCCTGAAAGGCCTGACCTCATGATCAATGAAAAGACGTTGTCCCTGGATCGCCTGCGTAAAAAGAACATCTTCTATATCGATGACGACAGCAAGAACCGCATGATCGTGAAAATGATCGTTGAGCTGTATGGCGCAAAGTTCGCCTTCGATCAGTGGGGGATGACCGAAGTGATGCTTCAGCGCCTGGAGATTTTTCGCCCGCATCTGATCCTGCTGGACCTGATGCTGCCGCTGAACGTATCCGGCTATGACGTGTTCAGGAGCATCCGCCAGAGCCCGGCGCTGAAATCAGTGCCCATTGTGATTGTGTCGGCGTCAGATCCCACGGCAGAGATTCAGCGGGCCAGGGCAATTGGCGTTTCCGGGTATATCAGCAAGCCGATCGACTTTGACCGGTTTCCCCACTATCTGCGCGCAGCGATCGATGGGGAAGCCGTTTGGGCAGCCGAGTAAGTTACTTATCTGCAAGAAAGGACAGGAACATGTCAGTCGCCCTGATTATCGATGACAACCAGATGAACATTGATGTCTTGAATTTTCTGCTGGCACAGGAAAATATGCGCGGGATCGCGATCCCGGCACTGCGCTACTGGCCACGCGTGGTCGATGAGCTGCAGGATTCCATCGCTGTAATCTTTCTCGATCTCGAATTTCCGGGAGAATACGGCCCGGATATCCTGCCCGACCTGCGGCACCACAGCCGACTGGCCCATGTGCCCATCATCGCCCACAGCGTGAACACCAACATGATCGACAGCGTGCGCCAAATGGGCTTTGACGGATTTCTGGGAAAGCCTTTGCGCCAGGACAGATTTCCAGAGCTGGTGCAGCGCATCCTGCGTGGGGAAGCGGTGTGGGAAGTATAAAGCCCAATGGCAGGATGCGTGCAGGGAGGCAGCAGCGATGTGGAACGAGACGATCAGCCAGTGGGTCGATTTGCTCAACCATGAGGATAGCGATGTCCGCAATCGGGCAAAAGGCGCGCTTAGAGAGTATGGCCCGCTGACCATTCACACGCTGGTGGCTGTGATGCGGGCCGGCCTGGGCCGGATGGCCTGGGAAGCGGCCAGTCTGCTTCAGGGCATGGATGACGAACGGGTGCTGGCCCCAATGGCGGAAATGCTGCGCGGCAGGCATCCCATCATTGGGCCGATTGCGGCACAAACGCTGGCCCGCCACGGCAGCCGCTACATCCAGCATCTGCTGGATTCGCTGCCCGGCGCCGTCATCACCACGCAGATCGCCATCATTCAGGCGCTGGCCACGATTGGCGACCGACGCGCGCTGCCCCCTCTGGTCGAGCTGATGCAGATCACCCCGTCGCCCAGCGTACGCTACACCATCATCACGGCGCTGGCAGAATTTGACGAGCCAGCGCTTTACGCGGATATCGGGGCTTACGCGTACGATTCGGATCATCATGTGCGCGACCGCGCGCGTCGTGCCCTGCGCCGGATCGATCCCGCGCGCTACAGGGAGGATTGCCTGTCGGCAGCGTGTCTGCCGGTATAAAAACAGGCTTAAGTATCGTAAAAATGCGTGCTGTGGCAAAATAGTCTTGTTAAAGACAGGGCACTGTCTTTGATTTGCCTTTTGCCGGAACCGCACGCGATGACAGGTCCAATCAGGGTGCTGCTGATCGACGATCACCGGCACATTCATCAGATTGTTCAGACTGCTCTTGCCCCCTTCGATGACCTCGTGCTGGTGGGCCAGGGCAGCAACGGCCATGAGGCGGTCCTGCTGGCGGAGAGCCTCTCGCCGGACGTCATTCTGCTCGATGTCGTCATGCCTGATATGGACGGCGTGCAGGCCGTCAGGATCATTTCCAGCCGCTTTCCCCGCATCCGCATCCTGGTACTCTCCAGCTTTCAGGATGACGAAACCATCCACGACATGCTGCGCGGTGGCGCATCGGGCTATGTCCTCAAAGGCTCGATAGCGGCTGACCTGGTCAGCGTGATTCGCGCTACCCACGCCGGGGAATCGGTCTTCTCCGGCCCGATTGCCCGCGTGCTGCTGAAACAGCCCGCCGAACCCAGCAATACCTTCCGGCTGACTGAACGCGAGCTTGAGGTGCTGCGTCTGATGGCCCAGGGGCTCACCAACGATCAGATTGCCCTTCAACTGAACGTCAGCCGATCCACCATCAAATTCCATCTCGCAAACGTGCTACAAAAGATGGGCGTCGCGACACGCTCGGAAGCGATTGTGCTGGCCACCCGTTCAAAGCTGCTGTAGAGGCGAATCTGACAAGTCACATCACGTCCTGAAGGCGATATTTACGATCATCACGTAACCTCACGTGTGCAATTTGGATATTACATCTATTCTTATGGCAAATGGTCAATCGCTCCGGATTTAACATGGGAGCAGCTATTCAGCTAAAAGGGTCATGTTCTGGCATGGCCCGCGCTCAGACCGTCATGACAGTTACCATCAGATTACAGGAATGAAAGATTTGTTATGAGCGACAGCCTTTCAGACCAGAAACTGATCGCAAGACTGCTATTCCTCTCGAAGCTGGCGGGTGCGCTCGTTATCGCCATTGGCGCGCTGGCGCTGGCCGGCTGGATCTTCGGCATCGACGTGCTGGCGAGCCTGCAACCCGGCCTCGTGACGATGAAAATCAACACCGCCCTGTGCTTCATACTGGCGGGCACCGGCCTGATCTGCCTGCGCACGAGGCCCCGTGTCACGCAGGTCACAGCAGCTATTGTGCTGGTCATTGCCGGGCTGGTAGGCGCGCAGTTCGTCTTTAATGTGAACCTGGGCATCGACGAGCTGTTCGCACGCGACACCACCATCGGCATCGCGCCCGGGCGTATGTCTCCCATCACCGTCGTCTGCTTCATCCTGATCAGCGCGGCCATGCTGGTGATGACGCTGACGCGCCGTGTGGTGCTCGGCCAGACCCTCGCGCTGACGGCCATCCTGCTATCCCTGCTGGTGACACTGGCCTTCATGTACGATCTGCAGGAACTGAACAGTATCTTCCTGTTTTCATTTGTAGCTTTCAATACGATCGTGGCCTTTGTCATCCTGGGCACAGGCGTGTTCTTTGCCTTTCCTGATGAGGGACTGGCGCATCTGTTCAGCGTGGACAGCGCGGGCGGCTATATGGCGCGCTGGCTGCTGCCAGTCGCGGTTGTGATGCCCATCATCGTCGGCTTCTTCCGCTTGCAGGGGCAGAATGCCGGCCTGTATGGCACCGAGTTTGGAACGGCGTTGTTCACGCTGTCCTCCATCACCATCATCACGCTGATCACCGGGCGCATTGCCGTCACACTGCACCGCGTCGATGTCGAGCGCAAAGATGCGGTAGACGCCAAGCTGGCAGCCTATGTCGACCTGGAACAGAAGGTGAACGAGCGCACCTACGACCTGACCCAGGCCAACGAGAAGCTGGCGCGCGAAATCATCCAGCGCAAACAGGCGGAAAACCAGTTTCGCGCCCTGCTTCAATCCGCCCCTGACGGCATCATCGTGCAGGATGAATCCGGCAGCATCGCGCTGTCTAACCAGCACATCGAAACCATGCTGGGCTATACAAAGGAGGCTCTGGCCCGGCTGAGCATCAAAGACCTGATGCCACAGCCGGATTATGACCGACTGGTCGCCTTCCGGGATGCGCTGGCCAGCGACAACTGGCAGCATTCCGGCAGCAGCCTGCAGGTGCGTGGCCTGCGCAAAGATGGCTCCGTCTTTCCGATCGAAGTCAGCCTGAGCCACGTGGATACGCCCAAAGGCGAGATGATCTTCGGCTCTATCCGCGATATCACCGACCGCCAGGAGTACGAGCAGACGCTGCACCTGAGCGCCAGCCTCCAGGAAAACGTGAGCGACGCGGTCGTCGCCACCGATATGTCGTTCCGCATCCAGAGCTGGAACCGGGCGGCCGAGCGCATTTATGGGTGGCGTGTGGATGAGGTCGTGGGCAAACCGGTAGGGGACATTCTGCTGACGCGCCATACAGCGCAGATGGACATGGCCGTCATCCAGAACGAATTGTTGACGCGCGGATACTATCAGGGTGAATACCTTCAGACGCACCGCGACGGCACAGAAATCAACATCCTCGGCTCCACCAACCTGCTGAAAAGTCCAGATGGCACGCCCTATGGCATCGTATCGGTCAACCACGATATCACCGAGCGCAAGCGCGCCGAGCAGGAAGCAAGACGCTTGCAGGTGGCACTGGACAACATGCAGGAAGGCGCGCAGATTCTGGGCTTCGACTGGCACTTCCTGTATCAGAACGATGCCGCAGCGCGCCAGGGACATCTGAACAAAGGCCAGGTGGCCGGCCGCACCTTCATGGAGATGTTCCCCGGTGTGGAGGAGACGCCGCTGTTTGATACGCTGCGCCGTGTGATGGAAGAGCGGACGCCAGAGCATATTGAAACACTGTTTCAGTTCAGCGATGGCACGTCCGGCTGGTTTGACATCATCATACAGCCCGTGCCCGAGGGCATCTTCGTGCTTTCCACCGATGTCACCAAGCGCAAGCAGGCCGAACAGGAAGCCATGCGCCTGCAACAGGCACTGGACAACATGCAGGAAGGCGCCCAGATCGTCGGCTTCGACTGGCGTTATATCTACCAGAACGAGACGGCCGCCCGCCAGGGACAGCAGCCCAAAGGCCGGGTGCTGGGCTATACGATGATGGAGATGTATCCCGGCATCGACCAGACGCAGATGTTTGATGTGCTGCGCCACTGTATGGAGCAGCGCACACCCGACCACATCGAGACGCTGTTTCAGTTCGCAGACGGCACGTCCGGCTGGTTTGATGTCAGCGTGCAGCCCGTGCCAGAAGGCATCTTCATCCTCTCCAGCGACATCGGCCAGCGCAAGCAGGCCGAGGCCGAGGCGCGCCGCTTGCAGGTGGCGCTGGACAACATGCAGGAAGGCGCGCAGATTGTCGATTTTAACTGGCGTTATGTGTATCTGAACGACGCCGTTTCTGTGCAGGGGCGGCGCGACAAGTCAGAGCTGCTGGGCCGCACCATGATGGAGGCCTATCCCGGCATCGATGAGACGCCGCTGTTTGACATCCTGCGCCGCTGCATGGAAGGGCGCACACCTGAACGCTTCGAAAACCATTTCACGTATCCGGACGGCACAACCGGCTGGTTTGACCTGAGCTTGCAGCCTGTGCCGGAGGGCATCTTCATCCTCTCCACGGATGTCAGCCAGCGCAAGGCGGCTGAGGAAGCCCTGCGCAGGCAGGAAGAAAAGCTGCAAACCATCTTCAACCTGCTGCCGGTGGGCGCAGCAGTCATGAGTGAAGACCGGCGCATCCTCCAGGCCAATGTCGCGATGGAACGCATCCTTCAGGTGTCGTCAGATGGCCTGAAGAACGCCGAGTACCGGCAGAAACGGTATATACACAGCGATAGCTCGCCCATGTTTGACCATGAACATCCCACGATGCGGGCGCTGAACGATCTGAAGCCAGTCTATGACGTGGAGATGGGCATTATCCAGCCTGATGAGTCCCTGATCTGGGTCAATGTCAGCGCTGCCCCGCTGCCTGACAACCAGGGCGTCATCACCATCATGGCGGACACCACGCGGCGCAAGGAAATCGAGATGGCGCTGCAGCGCACCAATGACCAGCTTCAGCATGCCAACGAGGAAGTTCAGCGCTTCGCCTACATCGTATCGCATGACCTGCGCGGCCCGCTGATCAACCTGAAGGGCTTCTCGGAAATCCTGCGTGGGGCGGTGGAGCAGATGACCGACATGACGGAAACCGTGCTGCCAGTGCTGAGCGAGAGCCAGGCGCGGGCCTGGAATGCAGCCGTGCAGGAAAAAATCCCGACCGCCCTGCGCTTCATCAATATCGCGCTGGACCGCATGGACCGCTTCACGACCGCCATTCTGGCGCTCTCGCGCATGGGCAACCGCTCCCTCACCTTCGAGCCTGTCGCGGTGGATGAGATGGTGCAGCAGATCATCAATTCGTACGCCATGCAGATTGAGGAGCAGGGTATCGAGATTATCGTGGATCCGCTGCCAACCGTTGAGGCAGATCGTTTGTCGTTAGATCAGATACTTGGGAATATAATCGCTAATGCAATCAAGTATCTGGACAAAAGCCGGGCCGGGCGCATCCATGTCTTTGCCGAGCAGGATGCCCAGCAAACCGTCTTTCATGTCGCCGATAACGGCCGTGGAATTGCCGAGATGCACCGTGACAAGGTATTTGCGCCTTTCCGCCGCGGCATCAACGACGTGGAAGGCGAAGGCATGGGGCTGGCGTATGTGCAGGCGCTGATTCGACGCCATAATGGGCGAATCTGGTTTGACACAACGCCCGGTATTGGGACAACTTTCTCGTTCAGCCTGCCAGTTAACCCGAAAGAACAATGACAATGTCGCTGGCCAAAAACCTCACCATCCTGATTGTAGAAGACGATGAAGGACATGCCACCCTGATTCAGATGAACCTGCGTGATGCGGGCATCGACAACGAGATTGTGCATGTGCTGAACGGCAGGGCCGCCCTCGATTTTGTGCAGGCCGCCCAGCAGGCCAAGCATATCCAGCCGCTGCTGATCCTGCTCGATCTGAATCTGCCGGAAATCGACGGCTTTGGCGTGCTGGCACAACTGAAATCGGATGCGAATACGCGCCGTATTCCTGTGATCATCCTGACCTCCACTGATGACAAACGTGAAATCGCGCGCTGCTATGAACTGGGGGCGAATATCTTCCTCCGCAAGCCGATTGAGTACGCGAGCTTTGTAAACGCGATCAAACAACTGGGATTATTTCTGTCCGTCGTAGAAATGCCGGGCTCATCGCACTAGGGAAAATCGGGCTATGGAAGCGCTGATTCAGGTACTGTACATCGAAGACGATCTGGGTTCTGCGGAGCTGCTGCGTCGTTATCTGGAAAAATTCAACTGTGTGGTGTCGCTGGCCGAAGACGGGGAAAGCGGCCTGCTGGCCTGCCAGAAGACGGCGTTTGATATTGTGCTGGTGGATCATACCCTGTCGGGCATCAACGGCCTGGATGTCATCAGGGAGCTGCACCGCACTTCAGACCCGCTGCCGGGTATCATCATGATTACGGGCACCGGCGACGAACAGACCGCGGTGGATGCGCTCAAGTCGGGCGCCGATGACTACATCGTGAAAGATGTGCAGGGCACGTATTTCGCCCTGCTCAACGAGGTCATCTATGGCGTGCTGGATAAAAAGGCGATGCGCGAGAAGCAGGTCCGACTGCTGCACGAGCAGACCCAGCTCATCGCCGATCTTCAGGCCTTCAGCTATGCGGTGGCGCACGACCTGAAGCAGCCGCTGGCCACGCTGATGACGTCTTTCAGCCTGATGGAGCGCTACAACGCGATGCGCGACCAGGAGCGCATCAGCGACAAGCTGGAACAGACCAAAGAAATCGTCTACAAGATGAACAGCACGCTGGACGCGCTCATCCTGCTGGCGCAGGTGCGCAGCACCACGACCGTGGCCTTCGAGCCTGTGCAGATGACCGCCATCGCGCAGAAGGTGTGCCGCCACCTGGACGAAATGATCCAGTCGCGTCACGCCATCGTCACGGTGATGGACGATATGCCCGCAGCCATGGGCTATCCGCCGTGGATTGAAGAAGTCTGGATGAATTATCTCACCAACGCGCTCAAGTATGGGGGCACGCCGCCGCATGTCGTGATTGGGGCCACCGCGCAGGCGGATGGCTCGGTGCATTACTGGATGCGCGACAACGGCGAGGGATTCAGCCCGGAAGAACGCGAAAAGCTGTTTGTGCCGTTTTCACGCATGCGTGAGCGCAAAGCCGAGGGCCACGGCCTGGGGCTGGCGATCGTCAGCATGATCGTGCGCAAGCTGGGCGGCGAGATTATCGCGCACAGCGAGCCCGGCCACGGCAGCACCTTCGGCTTCGCCCTGATGGCCGCTGACCCGGACGCACCCGGCACAGCCAGGCCGTAGCGGGCGGGGCGCTATGCGTCGGCCTTGTAACTCACCGGCAGCCAGAAGCAGAAGACCGTGCCTGTCGGCGCGGCGCTGACCACGGCGATATCGCCATGATACGAGCGCAGGATATCGCGCACCAGCGGCAGCCCCAGCCCGCTGCCGGGGATGCTGGTTTCCGCGGCCCAGCCACGGAAAAAGCGCTGGAACAGCATCGGCATATCCTCCGGTCGAATGCCCGGCCCGTTGTCATGCACCATGCCCACCACACAATCCTGAAGCTTCACCTCTGGCGGAATCTGGTCGCCAAACGGCGCGAGATCGGGAATGTCGGTGCCTGATGGCGAATGCAGAATGACCTCGATGATGCTGCCCGGACCGGTATACTTGATCGCGTTGCTGATCAGGTTGCGCCACACGCGCGAAATATCGCTGTAATCGGCGCGCAGCATGACGGGCTGGGTCCCCGCGACCACCACCAGCTGCTGCTGATTGACGTCTGCCAGCGTCGTCATTTCTTCCACCACATCCAGCAGCGACTGGCGCACGTCTGCCAGCGTCGTGACCGGCTGATGCTTGCGCACCTCGAAGCGCGAGGTGTCGAGGATGGCGGTGGTGAATTCGGTCAGGGTGGCCGCCTGCTGCTGCACCTGCGCCAGCTTCTCCAGCTTCTGCGCATCCGACATGCGGTCATAATAGCGGCTAATCGTCTCCACGCTGAGCATGATCGAGCTGATCGGCGTGCGCAGCTCATGGCTGACCATCGAGACAAACTGGTCCTTCACACGCTCAATTTCCTTCAGATGCGTGATGTCATGCACGCTGCACACCAGATGCCCGCTGTTGTTCTTCACAATCGCCAGCGTGACATCGGCATCGAAAGTGGTGCCATCCTTGCGGCGCGCGCTGATCTGGATGCGGTGGCGCGCATGCTCTGCAATCGCCTTTTCAAGCGCGATCGTGATGGCGCGACCAGTATCGCTGCTATCGAGCAGGCTGACGGGCTGGCCAAACAGCTCATCGCGCTCATAGCCAAACATCTGGTCAAACGACAGATTGGTGGTTTCTATCGTTCCCTTGAGGGTGAGCAGCATAATGGCATCGCTGACATTGTCCAGCACGGTGGACATGCGCTCATTTATCCCGCGCAGCTCAGACGTGCGCGCTTCCACCGTGCGCTCAAGGTCCTGGTTCTGGCGGCGCACTTCGCTGTGCAGCTTCTCCAGCTCCGCGTTGGCATTGTGAATCAGCGTATCAGCCAGCATGCGTGAAGTCACATCTTCGAAAATCGCAACCGCTTCGACAATCTGGCCGTCACGGTCAAAGATCGGGGCGCAGTTGACATCCAGCAGCACGCGCCGGCCGCTGGGCCACTCAATCGCATGCTGGATGTGGAAAACAGGCTTGCCTTCGCGCATGACACGGGCAAAGGGCAGCTGGTCTTCCGGGAAGAGGCCACCTTTATGGTCGGTGATGCGCCAGTCGGGGGAATTATACGTCCGGTGGGTAATCACATCGCGCGTCAGGCCCAGCGCCTGCTCGGCCTGGGAATTGGCATAGACAATCCCGCCCTGCGTGTTCAGGATCACCATGCCCACCGGGCTGATTTCGCGTTCCTGTTCCAGGGCTTTGCGCACGCGTTCGCGCTCGTCCGCCGCGCGCAGGGCCCAGATGCCATAGCCCAGGTCGTCCGCCAGCTCGGTCAGTAACTTCTCTTCTTCGCTGTCAAACGCATCAGGAAACGCCGAATACACGATGATCGCGCCGATCACCTCGCCATTCACGCGGACAGGCAGCGAAAGTACCGACTGGTAGCCGCGCAGCTGTGCCTGATCACGCCAGATAAAACTGGAATCCGAGTTGATGAAGCGCACCTTGCTGGCCGCGCCCGTGCGAATTGCCTTGCCTGCGGGCCCATTACCCGTCGGGGTGTCATCCCATGTCAGCCAGATTTCATCCAGGTAACGGTCGCTGAAGCCGGCTGACGCCATCGCCGTCAGCCTGGCCGCCGGATCGGCCTGCTTGTAGGCGACCCATGCCATCCGATAGCCGCCCTCATTCACCATCAGGTCGCAGATGGACTGAAGCAGCGCCTGCTCGTCCTTCGCTTTCACCACCAGGTGATTGCCCAGTGACAGCACGCGATACAAGCGGCTCATCATGCGCAGATGATGTTCCACCTGCACGCGTTTTTTCAGTTCATTTGAGACGACGAGGTACAGCGCACCCGTGGTGATGGCCACAAAGCCGAGGCCTTTGAGAATGCTGGCGCGCTCGACGGCCTCGGCAGACATCCCGAAGAGCATGCTCACCAGTCGGTCCGAGGCAATAATCCATACCGCTGCGACGAGGCAGTACACCAGGCTGACACGGACATCAAATCGATCGAACAGGCGGCGCATAACCAGCCTAACTTGGGGCATGGGACTACAAGTAAAAATATTGATAGCTTCATTATATCCCGTAATTCTTTTGTACTGGCGTGAGCTTTGCGCCAGTGTGGGGAGAGTTCAGGACAGCCGCGCTATAACCACTGGTGACGAGGACAGCTTGACAAAGCCAGGCAGAAAAGTTAAGGTCTTCAGCGTTACAGGATAAACGAAAGATTGCTTGCAGATGTTTGGTTCGGCCTTTTCCCCCTGTTGCACCATGTGCCAGTCAGCGCAACCTGATTCGGGGATGTCGAGCCGTCTGTAGTTTGTCCGGTTCCTCATGATGAGACAACGCCCCGGGTCTGCCCTGGGGCGTTTTTGTTACGCAGAGGTAACACATCTCCCCACCGACCCGTCAGCACAGTGTCAGCATGAGAAACAATTTTCGCCAATGCATGTCAGTAGCAGGGAGCACCATGAAAGCCAAACGCAATCTCTTGTTGGTCATCGTTTCGTTTTTGCTCGTTTTCTCGCTTGCAGCCAGCCCCATCGCTGCCCAGGATACCACCACCCTGCGCTGGTCTATCGAAGGCATCACTGATGTCGTCTCGCTGGACCCGGCCCGCGCCACCGACGCGCAGGGCTTCACCGTGATTGGCCTGCTGCACGCCGGCCTGGTGCGCCTGAACGGCGCGCTGGAAGTCGAGCCTGACCTGGCCGAAAGCTGGGTCATCAGCGACGACGGCCTGACCTATACGTTCACGCTGCGCGAGGGCGCCGCCTTCTCCGATGGCAGCCCGGTCACAGCTGAAGACGTGGTGTGGTCGTTCACGCACGCGCTGGACCCAGCCACAGGCGCATGGACCGGCCCGTATCTGCTCTCGAACATTGCCGGCTCGGATGAGCTGGTCGCGGGCGAGACGACCGAGCTGAGCGGCGTCACCGCCGTCGACGAGCGCACCGTGCAGATCACGGTCAAGCAGCCGTCGGCCTACTTCCTCAGCCAGCTCACCTTCGGCCCCTCGAAGGTCGTCTCCAGCGCAGCCGTGACCGCCAACCCCGACACCTGGGACCAGGCAGCCGTGACCAGCGGTGCCTTCTCGGTGCAGACGTGGAACCGCGGCCAGGGCCTGGTGCTCGTGCCGAATCCGAACTACTGGCAGCCGGCATCACAGATTTCCACGCTCGATATCGTCTTCAACCAGGACAGCGAAACGGCCTTCCAGCTGTTCCGCACCGGCGAGCTGGATATCGTGGGCGGCGCGCAGAACCCGCTTCCCGCGGCGCGCGTGCCCGAAGTGCGCGACACCCCCGACTTTGTCAGCACCAACGCGCTGAATGTGCGCTATGTGGCGTTCAACAACCTGCTGCCTCCGTTTGACAATGTGCTGGTGCGCCAGGCGCTGGCCCATGCCACCGACCGCGAGACGCTGGCCAATGTCGTGCTGGATGGCACGGTGACCGCCACCGACCGCATCATCCCGCCGGGCATGCCCGGTTCTGAAGCCCCGGTCGAGGGACTGGCCTTTGACCCCGCGCTGGCGCAGTCGCTGCTGGCCGAAGCAGGCATCGACCCGGCCACGTTTGAAGTCACGCTGTCGTACGGCGTGGAAGGCGACAACGAGCGCATCGTGACCGTGCTGCAGGCGATGTGGCAGGACAACCTGGGCATCAGCGTCACGCTGGACCCGCTGGAACTGTCCACCTTCAGCTCGCGCCTGAACGACACCTACAATGATCCCGCCAACGGGCTGCAGGCGTATTACAGCGTGTGGGGCACGATTTACCCCGATCCGCAGTACTTCCTGTCGCAGATTCTGCAGACGGACGTGGGCAACAACAACGGCCACTACTCCAACGCCGAATTTGACGCGCTGACGCAGGAAGCCGACGTGATTCCCGACGACCTGGCCCGCCGTATCGAGCTGTACAACCAGGCCGAACAGATCGCCGTCACGGAAGTGGGCTGGCTGACGCTGTTCAACGGCCAGGTGAATGTGCTCGTGCGCGACTGCGTGGAGGGTGTCGAGGTGACCGGCCTGTTCTCGGCCTACGTCGTCCCCGACTACACCGCCCTGCGCGGCTGCCCCGCCTCGTAGGCTGATGACTCGCGGGGGCTGGTGATCGTATCAGCCCCCGCTTCACCCGCCCTATGCTGCGGCTTATCCTCAGGCGCTTCATCAGTCTGCCTTTCGTGATTCTGTCGGTGACGTTTCTCACGTTCATCGTCAGTTACCTCGCGCCCGGCGACCCGATTCTGGCGCTGATGGGCAACCAGCGCGACCCGGAAATCTATGCGCGCCTGCGCACGCTGTACGGCCTCGACCTGCCCTGGTACCAGCAATATGGCGAGTATCTGGGCGGATTATTGCAGGGCGACCTGGGGCTGTCGTTTCGCTTCGCCCAGCGCCCGGTCATTGAGCTGATTCAGGGCGGCCTGCCCGTCTCGTTTGGGCTGGGGCTGACGGCGCTCAGCCTGAGCGTGCTGATCGGCATCCCGCTGGGGCTGGTCGCCGCGCTGTACCACAATACCCCGGCAGAACGCCTCATCATGGCACTAATTCTGGCACTGTATGCCATCCCCAGCTTTGTGCTGATTCCCATTTTGCAGTGGATTAATTACCAGGTGTATCTGGCCACGGGATGGTCGCTGCCCGCAGCGGGCTGGGGCAGGCCAGAGCATTGGGTCATGCCGGTCGTGGTGCTGTCAGCGGCCAGCCTGGGCTATATCGCCCGGGTGACGCGCTCCAGCGTGCGCGAAGTACTGGAGCAGGATTTCATCCGCACGGCGCGGGCCAAAGGCCTGCCCGAACGGCGCGTGCGCTGGACGCATATGTTCCGCAATGCGGCGCTGCCCATCCTGACCGTGATCGGCCCGGCCATCGCCTTTCTGGTGACCGGCGCGTTTGTGGTCGAGTCGCTGTTTTCGATTCCCGGCATCGGCTTTTTATCGGTGCAGGCCATCCAGCAGCGCGACTATCCCGTGATTCAGGGCACGACGGTTATCCTGGCGCTGTCGGTCGTGCTGATGAACCTGGTCACCGACCTGCTGTACAGCGTGGTCGATCCACGCGTGCGGCTGGAGGGCTGACCGATCATGTCTCGCACTCCGCCCAATACCGGCATCGTTCGTCTGCACACGCCCTCTGATATCGCCCCGGCAGCGCCCATCGGGCTGTTCCGGCGGCTGCTGCGCAGCAGGCTCAGCGTGATCAGCCTGCTCGTGTTCGCGCTGATTGTGCTGCTGGCGGCCTTCGGACCGGTCGTGTATACCCAGAGCGCGACGCGGCCGGATTACGCCGCCATCAATGCCATCCCCAGCGCGGAGCACATCCTCGGCACCGACAACCTGGGGCGCGATACGCTGGCGCGCCTGCTGTCTGGCCTGCGCGTGTCGCTGATCGTCGCCCTGTACGTGGAGACGCTGAATATCCTGCTGGGCGCGACGCTCGGCCTGCTGGCCGGATACTACGGCGGCATCCTCGATGTGCTGGTCACGCGCGTGGCCGATATCCTGTTTGCGTTTCCCGGGCTGCTGCTGGCGATTCTGGTCACGGCGATATTCGGCTCCAGCGTGACCGAACAATTCGGCGGCATTGGCCGTCTGATGCTGGTGGCCGGGTCGCTCAGTCTGGTGAGCTGGCCGCTGATGGCGCGGCTGGTGCGCAGCCAGGTGCTGGTGCTGCGCGAGCAGGAATTCGTGACGGCGGCGCGTTCGCTGGGCGCGACCCACCAGCGGATGATCCTGCGCCACATCATCCCCAACGTAGGCGGCATCATCATCGTCGCCAGCACGCTCGATGTCGCCAGCGTGGTGGTCAACGAGGCTGTGCTCAGCCTGCTCGGTCTGGGCATTCAGCCGCCTGATCCCAGCATCGGCAAGATGATTACCGACGCCATCCCCTATCTGGAAACCAATGCGTGGCAGGTCTTTTTCCCCAGCGCCGCCCTGATGCTGATCGTGCTGACCGTCTCATTTCTGGGCGACGGCCTGCGCGAAGCATCCGACCCGCAGGCGCGCTAATCCCGCTTCAGCCCGTCAGAAATTCAGCCAGCACCGCGCTCAGCTCAGCCGGGCGATGCCACGGGATATCGTGAATTGTGTCGTGCATCCACACGACGCGCGCGTCTGCCGCCTGCGTTTCCAGTTCAGCGGCATAGCGCAGCATATCCTCGCCCAGCGTCTCGCCGGGATTGACGGCGTTCACGCTCAGCAGCGGGCAGCGAACGCGGGCATAATAGTCGGTCGGGCGAAATTCCCATAACGCGCGCGAAATCTGCATATTGTTGTCGCGGGTGAGGCGCGCATGCACCTGATTCGGGTCGCTCAGGTCGAAAATCGTCATGGCCAGCGGCTCGGTTTCCGGGCGATAACCGGGGCCTTGCCAGTCACGGATGAGCTGGCGGATATCCTCCACCGTCTTGTTGACATAAGGCGGCGGGGCCAGCCCAATTTCGCCTTCGGCCCAGGTGGGAAACAGGTCCTTCAGCGGGCGGATGCCGCCATCCAGCAGCACGACTTGCACAGCGCGCTCCGGCCGCGTGGCCGCGTAATACAGCGCGGTATACGCCCCCCACGAATGGCCCGCCACGCTGATCGGCTGGCCGGCATAGCCCAGCGCATCGGCCAGCTTGTCCAGGTCGGCAGCGATTGTCTCGAAGTCATAGCCGTGCGAGGGCTTGTCAGACAGGCCGTGGCCGCGCTGGTCTGGCGCAAACACGTGATAGCGCGCCGTCAGCGGCTCCGCAATCAGGTCGAACATGTGGCAGGTGGAGGCCAGCCCGTGCAGCAAAAACAGCGGCGGCAGGCCATCGCCACCCCAGTCGAGCACGTGCAGGGTCAAATCTCCGGTATGAATCTGGCGGCTGGTGGGCATGGTCGCTCGCGTGAGGCTGTGCGGACAAAGAGCCCGTACTGTAGCACACAAACGAAATGCCCCACAGTCCGCTATGCCCCAACCGTAGGGACACGGCCTGCCGTGTCCGGCATCACAAGACCCAATCTCACCCCGTCCACCTCAAACCATGCCCGTTTGCCCGGCCGACGCGAAAGTTCTATCATCCGCACTATGTTGTCGGCACGCCCGCGAGGGCACAGGAGCACATGTCATGGCCACTGCACCGTTGTCTTCACAGCGCGCACCGTTCACGCTCGTCCCCGCCCCGCGCAGCCTCAGCTATGAGGGGGATGGCTTCAGCCTGCCTGCGTCCGGCACGATCGCGCTGCCGTCCCCAGAGCTGATGTTTGAAGGCCAGTGGATTCAGGCGGCGCTGGCAACACACGGCTATACGTACCGGCTGACGCTGGAGGCCGAAAGCGCGGACATCGTGCTCAGCCTGGCCGATGACCTGCCCGCCGAAGGCTATCGGATGGACATCGGGCCGGAAGGTATTCTCATCACCGGGGCGGGCGCGGCGGGCGTGTTCTATGGCCTGTGCACGCTGCGCCAGATGCTGTCATCAGACCCGACGCTGCCCGGCCTAACTATTCAGGATGCGCCAGACTTCCCGCATCGCGGCTACATGCTCGACATCAGCCGCGACCGCGTGCCCACCCGCGCCACGCTGCTTCTGCTCATCGACGAGCTGGCGAGCCTGAAATACAACCAGCTGCAACTGTACATTGAGCACACATTCGCCTATCCCGGCCACGAGGTGGTCTGGCGTCATGCTGACCCGCTGACGCCGGAGGATTTGCTGGTGCTGGATGCGTACTGCCGCCAGCGCCATATCGAGCTGGTGCCCAACCAGAACAGCCTGGGGCATGTGGAACGCTGGCTGAAGCATCCCGGCTACGTGAACATGGGTGAATCCCCCGACGGCTTCCTCGACCATGCGGGCAGACATCGCGGCCCCAGCACGCTCGACCCGAACGATCCGGCCAGCCTGACCTTCATCAGCGGGCTGTACGACACGCTGCTGCCGTACTTCTCCAGCCAGCAGTTCAACGTGGGCTGCGACGAGCCGTGGGAGCTGGGCCAGGGCAAAAGCAAAGACATGGTGGAGGAGCTGGGTGGGCGCGTGTATCTGGACTGGCTGGTGAAGCTGCATACCAACGTGACCGCGCGCGGCCTGAAGATGATGTTCTGGGGCGATATCATCCTCAAATATCCGCAGTTGGTGCCGGAACTGCCGAAAGATGTCATCGTGATGGAGTGGGGCTACGAAAGCACGCATCCGTTTGACGCCAACTGCGCGCATTATGCCAAAGCGGGCATCCCCTTCTACGTGTGCCCCGGCACGTCAAGCTGGAACGCGCTGGTGGGCCGCGCCGACAACGCCATCGGCAGCATCCGCACAGCGGTGGAGGCCGGGCTGAAACACGGCGCGACCGGCGTGCTGGTCACCGACTGGGGCGATAACGGCCACTGGCAGCCGTATCCGGCCTCGTATGTCGGCATCGTGTACGGCGGGGCGGCGTCGTGGTGCTATGAGAGCAGCCTGTCGCTGGACATGGCGGCCGCGCTTGACCACGCCATCTATGCCGATGCGGCTGGCATCATGGGCCGCCTGACGCTGGGGCTGGCCAACTTGTATCACCATGTCGGGCCGGACCACGTCAACGGGCAGGTGCTGGCCTATATGCTGCAGCAGCCCGCCGACGCGCTGGAGACGCATCTGGCCTTCATGCGCGACTGGGGCGCTGCCGATGCCGATGTGCGCCCGGAGACGCTGCGCCGCGTCATCACCGAGATTGACAGCCTGCTGGCGGAGCTGGGCAACGCGCGCATGGCCCGGCCCGATGCCGCGCTGCTGCACGACGAGTGGCGTCAGGCGGCGCTGCTGCTGCGCCACGGGGCGAAGTGGGTGCTGCTGATTCTGGGCGAACCAGACAACAGCGCGTCTGACCTGCTGGATGAGCTGGAAGGCCTGCTGGTGCAGCAGCGCATGGCGTGGCTGGGGCGCAGCCGTCCCGGCGGACTGGAAGACAGCATGCGCCGCTTCGAGGGGCTGCGTTCGGAGTACCTGGCGCTGCTGTAGGGTGGGGGCCTGCCGTTAACGGCTCACGTCGTCTATGATCCGTTTGAAACAGCGAACAGGACGACGTTATTCAGTCGGGTACGCTCATCAAGCGTCCAGCCGTTCGTAACTGCGGCGGCGCGCACGGCTTCTTCACCATTAGCCAGCAGCACCCATACCACTGGTGACTGTGTCAGCAGGTCGGTGATCTGTGTATAGGTTTCCGGAGTGTTGCCTGCAAGGAAAACCTCCGTGCTGCTGGCTTCATCTGGCGCATAATGAAGAAAGAGCCAAATAGCATAATCAAGTACAACAATCGGCTCACCAAACCCACGCATCGAGCGAAGTGTGCTGATTGCGCCGCGTACATTATCAAAGCCTTCATGCCTGTAGTAGGCAGTATAAGTCTGCCATGTTGCTGTGCTTACCAGCACAAGCACGCAAATCAGCGCAGCGCGCCGCAGGCGAACCTCGCGGATGGCGGCCAAGCCATAGTGAAAGGCGAATCCACAGCACAGCATCACCGGCACCGCCAGAAAAGCCGTCTGGCGATTGGGAATGTACGGATACAGATCCAGCACACCCGCCACAGCCGTGAGCACAAAAGGCAGCACAAGCAGCGCCCGCCATTCCCAGCGCAGGCGAACTGTCAGTACAGCCAACGCGCCAAAAAAGGCTGGGATTACAAACACACCAATATCCCAGGTGCGTCCGAAGATTCCCGAACCTAACGATGACTGAAAGATGTTCACTGTGCCATTCAGTAGAAACGGAATCAGCGTATGTACGTCCTGATTCCAGTAGCCTCCAGCCAGATAAGAATCACTGGCGAAACCGCCCGGCTGCATCTGGATGCGGAAAGACAGGAAGTAGACACTGACTGCGCACGCAGCCCAGACAGCAAAAGCAGTTCCGGTAAATGCCCACAACCGTCGGTCGGAGCGATGGATGAGACAGCGAATGAGCATGATGAGCGAGATGCTGCCAAGCACCAACGCCAGCCCATACTGCATGAAAATAGCAATGCCCCCAAGGACAATCAGCGCCAGACCGGATGCGCGCGCGCCAGTGCGCAGCCAGCGGCTGGCCGCCAGCAGCAGCAGGGCACAGAGCAGCATCGACCATGAGTATTCGCGTACATATTGTGAGAAAAATGTCGCAGACAGCGATACGGCAGCAACCAGTGCTGCGAATATCGCTCCTGTCTGCGAGACATATTCACGTGCGAGGCGATACATCGCGGGGATAAAGAGCATCCCGGCAACAAACGACCACATGCGTGCAATTATCTCCGCATTGCCCAACCCAGTCGTCGCCGTGACCATCAGAGCATATAGAGGCGGGGCGCTGTTTCTAATTGCATTACTCTCCAAAACAGTGGACAGACTGCCAGCACTGCTGATGTCGTACAGAACGACTTCGTCAAGCACCATCCAGCGCGTGCCCAGAGTGTGCAACCGCAAGGCCGCACCAAGCAGCGTGATCAGACCGATGTAGAAAAGTGGGGAGCGTAGTAGAGGATCCAAAATACGTATAGCTGGCGCCAGCAAACCATGGACATCACGTGAAAGAGCTGGAGTGACTAAACAGCCTGTGATAAGCAGGGCAAGCGCCCATACAACCGGATGCAAGACAGCGATGCGGACAGGCAATGTGTAGATGGCCTCAGAGCCATCCAGAAATACAACGCGAAGAGAAGGCGGCGCATCAAATCGACAAACTATCTGCGCTCCCACGCCGACAACACCCTGACCATTCAAGTACAGTTCACGGATGCCCTCTACCTGCCACGAGATTTCCAGACAGTCTGACGTAAAAATCACAAGGTCGGTTGGGGCTTCAAAACGTACAGTTGCTGCACCACGCACATCGGTTACCACCACAGCCGGGCGCACCAGAAAAAACAATGCCAGGATAATCGCGGCTGCACCCACACAGACCCGAAATATGATCGCTGATGACCGCTGTGCCTTGAAACCCATGCCTTCATCCTGACGAGTGCAGCACTACTGAATTATTACGTTGACGATAACCCAAATCGCCGCGCTTGCATATCCCGAGCGGCATTCATGCATTCCTCTGGCAACGCCATCGAAAATAATGCTATATTGGTATAGACCAGTCTTATTGCCTATCCATATGCGGGAAAAGCCGCTATTTTGCGCGCTTTACGGCGAGGCTGAGCCTGTTGGTCTATACCTGAAAACGGGAAAATTCATGAAACCTGTTGTGATCGGCCTCGACATCGGCGGCACCAAGCTGGCGGCACACCTGACCGATGGCACGCCGTGGTCGCTGGCCGAGACAGCGCGCCCCACGCCCGCCGCCGTCCGGCCGAACGTGCTGGTTGGGCTGTCAGCGGGCAGCGAGGCACATGCGGCGGCGCTGGCAGCCGGGCGCGCTGCCCTGCTGGCCGAGGCGATCGACCTGTGCCAGTCTTTAATGGCGACCGCCCGCGAACATGACCTGCACGTGGCGGCCATCGGCATCGGCAGCGCCGGCCAGATCGACCCGGTCAGCGGCGACGTGCTGGATGCCAATGACAATCTGGTGGGCTGGCGCGGGACGCCGCTGGCCCGGGCGGTCAGCGACGCCTGCGGCGTACCCGTCGCCGCGGAAAACGATGTGCGTGCGATGGCGCTGGGCGAAGTGACGCACGGGGCCGCCCGCGGGCTGAAAAATGTGCTGTGCATCACGGTTGGCACGGGCATCGGCGGAGCATTGGTGCAGGACGGACGCATCTGGCACGGGCCGCACTTCAGCGCTGGCGAGATCGGTTACCTGTACGCGGGCGCGGGCGAGACCATCGAGACGCTGTATGCCGGGCCGTCGATTGCGCGGCGTTATTCCGGGCAGCATGCGCGCCACGCCCCGCTCACGCTGGTGGAAATTGCCTCGCGCGCCGAGGCCGGAGACGCGGCCTGTGCCCAGGCGATTACAGCAGCGGCCCACGACCTGGGACAGGTGCTGGCGCCGGTGTTCGCGCTGCTCGACCCCGAAGCCGTGGTCATCGGCGGCGGCGTGCCCGAAATTGGCCCGCGCTGGTGGGACCCGTTTATCGCCTCGGTACGTGCTGTGCCCGTGCGCGGCGCACAGCATATGGACATACTTCGCGCGGCGCTGGGCCCGCGTGCCGGCATGATCGGCGCGGGCGTATTGGCCGCACACAAGGCAGGAATCGCATGAAAATAGCCGTTATTCCGCTGGACGAACGCCCTGTCAACACGCGCTACCTGCGCATGGTCGCCGACATCGCCGGCCTTGACCTGGCGCTGCCCCCGGCAAATGCGCTCAGCCATTTGCGCCAGCCCGCCCGCCAGGATGCCCTGACCGACTGGCTTGCCGGGCAGTCGGGGCAGGCCGACCAGCGCATCATCTCGGTCGAGTCGTTTGCCTATGGCGGGCTGATTCCCTCGCGCATCAGCGATGCATCGCCGCTGGACGTGATGTCCAGCCTGGCGCGCCTGGAAGGCCTGCCGCGCCTGCCCACGACTGCCTTCAACGTCATCACGCGCATCCCCGATGCGAACGACGCCATCGAGGAGCCGGCATACTGGGCGCAGCACGGCCGACGCCTGCACCGCTATTCGCAGCTCATGCATCGCCAGCAGGCCGGACAGCCCGTTTCTGATGAACTGGACGCGCTGAGTGCCGCGCTGCCGCCAGACATCGTGCACGACTTCACAGCGCGCCGCCTGCGCAACCACATGGTCAATCTGAACCTGCTGCACATGGCATCACGCGGGCTGTTTGACCTGCTCGTCATCAGCAGCGACGACACCAGCGAATTTGGCATGGGATCGCAGGAGAAAGCCTGGCTGCGCACATGGGTTGGCCGGCTGGGGCTGGGCGAGGACCGCCTGCTGATGTATCCCGGCGCGGACGAAGTGGGCTGTGTGCTGATGATGCGCGCCGCCCTGACTGGCCGTCCGACGCCGACCTTTTATGTGCATTACGCGATTGACGCCGACCGGGCGCGCATCGCCCCGTACGAGGACAGCCCGGTGGCGGTCACGGTCGAGCGGCAGATTCGTGCGCTGGGCGGCCGCGTGGTGGACGAGATTGAGCAGGCGGACTTCATCGTCGCGGTCAATCCGCCGTCCGGCATCGGCCAGGAATACGACCCGGAAGCCGAACATTTCGCGTCTGAGCACGCCCGCCGCGCCCCCTTCATGGAGGCGTTTGCCGGGCAGATTGCCGCATGGGCGGCCGACGGACGGCGCGTCATCGTGTGCGACGTGGCCTACCCCAATGGGAGCGACCCGGACCTGATCGCGCATCTGCTGGCCGGGACCGACCTGCGCCGTCTGGCCGCGTATGGCGCGTGGAACACGGCAGGCAATACCATCGGCGTGGCGCTGGCGCAGGGCGTGGCGTCGTCGCTGGTGGCCGGTCCGGATGCCGAAAAAGCGCAGACGCGTTTCCTGCTGCATCGCTTCATCGAGGACTGGGGCTATCAGCATCTGGTGCGCCAGCGCACGCGTGACTGGCTGGAGGCGACAACCGGCCGCCGCGACACCACGCCAGACAATCAGGCCGAGGCGATAGCCCACATCCATGCCGATCTGTCCGCGCTGCTGCCTCAACTGGGCGCGCTGGCCGAGGGCTGGCGCATCACCCGCGTCTCGCTGCCATGGAACCGCACCTTCGAAGTCGATTTTGACCTGGAGCACGGCTCATAATGCGCGAGATGCAGGCAGACATCGCCATCATCGGCGGGGGGCTGGGCGGCGTCGCGGCTGAAGAACCGGCCTCGGCGCTGAATGCCGTGCTCACGGAAGAAGCGCGCTGGGTCGGCGGACAGCTCACATCCCAGGGCGTCTCCGCGCCCGACGAGCACGCCTATATCGAGTTTTTTGGCGCGACACGGCATTATCTGGCGCTGCGCCAGAGCATCCGCGAGACCTATCGCCAGCGCGAACACGCGCCAGAGGTGATGGCCGAGAGCGTGCTGGGGCCGAACATACCGCTGAACCCCGGCAACGGCTGGGTGAGCCGCCTGTGTTTTCTGCCTGAACGGGCGGTCGGGCTGCTGGCCGAAACGCGCGCCCGCAGGCTGATCGGCTGGCGGCCAGTCTCGGCGGAAAGCGACGGCGACCAGGTGCGTGCCGTCATCCTCGAAGATGCTGCCGGCGAACGCGTCCGCGTGAACGCGCGCATCTTCCTCGACGCGACCGAAACCGGCGAGCTGCTGCCGCTGACCGGGACGCCGTTTGTCACCGGGGCCGAGTCGCGCGCGGACACAGGCGAGCCGCACGCATTGGAGGCAGCGCATCCGGAACAGGCGCAGGGATTCACCTACTGCTTTGCCGTGGAGTACTGCCCCGGCGAGTCGCATGTTATCGCGAAACCGGACGGCTACGAGGCCTTCCGCGATGGCCAGCCGTATACGCTCTCGCCCATCGGTCGCGACGGCCAGCCGGTCGTCTACCGCATGTTTGCGCACAGCGCGTCGGGCAACCTGCCCTTCTGGTCATATCGCCGCCTGCATGACGGGACGCTGCTGGGCGGGCGCGATATCGCGCTCATCAACTGGATCAGCAACGATTATCACGGCGGCGACCTGCTGACCGCCTCGCCTGAAGACCGCGCCCGTTACCTGGACGAGGCCAAACGCCTGTCGCTCGGCTTTCTGCACTGGCTGCAAACCGAATGCCCGCGCGACGACGGCGGCACCGGCTATCCGGAATTCAAGCTGCGGCCAGATGTGATGGGCACCGATGACGGCCTCGCGCAGATGCCCTATATCCGCGAATCGCGCCGCATCGTCCCCATGACGCGCATCGTCGAGAGCGACATCACGGCCGAATTTAACACCGGGGCGCGCGCGCGCCACATGCCCGACAGCATCGGCATCGGCTGGTATGCGATGGACCTGCACCCGTGCGTGGGCAGCCCGACGACCAGCATGTACGCGCCCACGCGCCCGTTTCAGATTCCGCTGGGCGCGCTGATCCCTGAGCGCGGCGGAAATTTACTGGCGGCCTGCAAGAATATCGGCACGACGCACCTGACCAACGGCGCGTATCGCCTGCATCCGATCGAATGGGCGATTGGCGAGGCGGCCGGCACCCTGGCGACCTTCTGCCTGCTGGAAGGGCTGACGCCCGCGCAGGCCGCTGCCGACCCGTGGCAGACGTGGCGCTTGCAGGCGCGGCTGGTCCGGCGCGGATGCCCCATATTCTGGGCGACCGATGTGCCGATCGGGCATCCGGCCTTTGTGCCGACGCAGCTGCTGCTGGCCCGCGGCATTATCACGCCCGGCAGCCCGCGCTGGCATCAGTTGGACATTGGTATAGACCAACCCCTCGGTGATAGTATTGACCTGCGGCGGCTGTCGGCGCTGGCCCACGAGCTGAATGCCCGTGTCGGCGCGCAGCGCGTCGCCTTGCATCAGATCACAGCGGACACCTCATGGCGTGAGGTGTGCCGTATGTTTGAGCGTGTATTGGCTGAAGCTTTATTGTGAAGAAGGGATGTGTCGGATGCAAGTCGAGGCATTTTTAAGCCGGGTGCGTGGCCGGCTGATCGTCTCGTGCCAGGCGCTGGAAGATGAGCCGCTGCACGGGTCGCACATCATGGCGCGCATGGCGCTGGCCGCCAAGGTGGGTGGCGCTGCCGCCATCCGCGCCAACAGCCCCGAAGATGTGCGCGCCATTCGCGCGCTGGTGGACCTGCCGCTGATCGGGCTGTACAAAGATGGTGACAGCGGCGTGTATATCACCCCCACAGTCGATCATGCGCTGCAGGTGGCCGATGCTGGCGCGGATATCGTCGCGCTGGATGCCACCGGGCGTCCGCGTCCGAATGGCGATTCGCTGGAAGCGCAGATCGCGGCCGTGCACAGCCGGGGCAAGCTGGTGCTGGCCGATGTCTCGACGCTGGACGAGGCGCTGGCCGCCCAGGCGCTGGGGGCAGACCTGGCCGCGCCGACGCTGTCCGGCTATACCGACTACAGCCCGCAGCTGGAAGGCCCCGATTACGCGCTCATCCAGATGATGGTGCGGCACCTGTCTATTCCAGTCATCGCCGAGGGGCGCGTGCGCACGCCTGAAGAAGCCCGGCTCGCCCTGGAATACGGCGCGGCAGCCGTCGTGGTTGGCTCTGCCATCACCCGCCCGCAGGTGATAACTGAGCAGTTCGTTAAAGGTCTAGCAAAAGATATTTGACGAAAATAAAAGACTGGTCTATAGTCTTTTCATACCGGTATAGACCAGTTGAATTTTATGTCAAATGTTTTGAATTTTCTGCGCCTCACCCCCGATTCGACGCTGCCCCTGTATCAGCAGATACAGGATAACCTGCTGCAGCTCATCGACAGCAACCTGCTGAACACAGGTGATCCGCTGCCGTCAGAGCGCCAGCTCAGCGAGGTCTATGGCGTCAACCGCATGACCGTGCGCCAGGCGCTGGACGGGCTGGTGCGCAAGGGCGTGGTGGATCGGCGCCAGGGCACCGGCTCGTTCGTGGCCAGCTTCAAGCCGTTTACGCCTACGGTGGTCGGTTTCAGCCAGCGCATGCACGAAGCGGGCATGAATCCGTCGTCGCGCCTGCTGCACCGCGAGGTCATCACCCCTGAGCCGCTGATCGCCCACCGCCTGCATCTGAAGCCGGATGACCGCGTCATCATGCTCAAGCGGCTGCGCCTGCTGAACGACGAGCCGCTGATGATCGAGACGTCGTACCTGTCGTACGGCATGTTCCCCGGCCTGATGCAGGCCGATGTGGAAAATGAAAGCCTGTATCGCGTCCTCAAAAATGACTATGGCCTGGTGGTGCAGGAAGCCGAGCACACCATGGAGCCCACGCTGCCCAATGCCTACGAGGCCTATAACCTGGGCGTGCCGATGAATGCGCCGGCCATGCTGGTGCGGGTGGTGGCCTATTCAGCCGACAACATCCCGATTGAAATGTCCAAGGCGGTGGTGCGCGGGGATCGCTGCCGCTATTTCTTCCGCGTGAACACGCGCATCCCCATCATGGATTAGGTGGATCTCACTGCTCGATGGCAGGTGAAGGCTTCACACAGGGTTCGGCAGAGGCCGGGAAAGGAAGGCACGCATTTTACTGAGGCGTCACACGGATGAGGATTCATTACCGTTTCAGTCGTAAGCAAGACCACGTACGATTTTGGAGGAAGTTAGACAAATGAAGAAACTGCTCGTTGCCCCCTTACTGATGCTGGCCGCAGCCATGGCGATTGCCCCGGTGGCCGCCCAGGAACGTGAAGACCGCCCCAACCGTGACCTGTCGGGTAATTTCTGGAGCCCGACCGAAGAAGACTATGCGCGCTGGCGCGTGATCGATGGCGTGGAAGATGGCGCCACCATCCGCTTCTGGCCGTGGGCCCTCACCCCTGACTTTGAAGATTATCTGAACCAGATCATCGCCAACTTTGAAGCAACCTATCCTGGCGTGACCGTGGTGCTGGAAGGCCAGCCTGCCGCTGGCGCACGCGACAATATCCGCAACAGCTTTGCCGCTGGCAACCCCGCTGACGTCATCAACATGAGCGACGGCTGGGTTGCGGAATTCGCCGAAGCCGGCGTGCTGCTGAACACCGATGAAGCGCTGGGCGCAGCGTATCCCGAGCTGCGCGAAGAATATGTGGACGGCGCGTGGGAGAAGGTGACGTTTGAAGGCGTGACCTATCACCTGCCGTGGTACCTGGCCTTCTCGAACGTGATGGCGGTCAATGGCCTGATCGCTGAAGAACTGGGCATCGCCGCTGAAGACATCCCCACCACCTGGGCCGACGCCTATCAGTTTGCCTGCGATGTGCGCGAACAGAGCGGTGGCGCTTACTATGCCTATTCGTTCCCGTGGGGCGAGCTGGCTGGCCTGGGCGTGCTGAACACCTTCATCGGTGAAGGCATCCCCGTGTACAACGAAGACCGCAGCGCTGTCGTGTTCAACGAAGACCCGGCCGCGGCTGCCATCCTCGATGAATACAAGCGCCTGCTGGACGAAGACTGCATCCCCCGCGTCAGCCTGACCGACGATGTGCGCGACATGATCGACTCGTTCAGCCAGGGCGAAATCCTGCTGCTGCAGACCGGCCCGCAGCTGTTCCGCCTGGTGGAAGAAAACAACCCCGAAGTGTTCGAGAGCCTGTTCCTGGGCCAGCAGTTCGTGGGCGCGGCCAACATCACCAGCATCGGCGGCGTGCAGACGCTGGCGATCCCCGCCTCCACCCAGTATCCGAATGCCGCGCTGGCGTTTGCCCAGTTCGTGACCAACGCCGACGTGCAGACCGCCTTCTCGCGCGAAGTGCCGATCTATTCGTCCAACCTGGTCAGCTATGAGGATCCGTTCTTCACCGAAGGCGGCCCCTCGCTGACCGACCAGCTCCGTCCGCTGGCGGGCGAGTACTTCAGCACCGCCGTCAATACCGGCATCCTGGACTTCCCGCAGCTGGCGGAAGTGGAACAGATCGTGCTGGGCGAATTCCAGGCCGCACTGCTGGGTGTGAAGTCCTCGCAGGAAGCCCTGGACGCGATGGCCAGCCGCATCAACGCCATCCTCGCGGCCCAGTAACACCCGTTACAGGCTTTTCCGTGGGGCGAGCATTCGCCTTGCCCCACGGTCTGTGCGGGTGGCCCGGGAGATGATTTCCCCGTCCGCCGCCCGCACAGGCGCTGCTGATTCCCAAACACTGACAACGCACGCGAGAAATTACATTCCAAGACAGGGACGTGACCATTGGCCGCCAACACCTTGTTAAGCAACGAAGAACTGGAACGGGGCAGGCGTGCGCGCAGTGTGCGCAAGCACATCACGGCTTATGGCTTCCTGGCGCCTGCTTTCGCATTCCTGATCGTGTTTTTGTTTATCCCGCTGATCGTGGCGATTTACCTCAGCTTCACCCGCTATGACCTGCTGACCAGCCCGGAATGGGTGGGCTTTGCCAATTACGAGACGCTGTTTCAGGACCCGCTGTTCTGGCAGGGCCTGCGCAATTCTTTTATCTACCTGAGCGTCACTCCCATCCTGATCGTGCTGTCGATCTCGCTGGCTATTGTCGTCAACCGGCGACTGCGCGGCGTGTATATCTTCCGCACGATTTACTACATCCCGGCGGTCACCTCGGTGGTGGCCGTGGGCATGATCTTCGAGTTTGTGTTTGCCGAGCCGGCTGGCCTGCTGAACGGCGTGCTGACGTCGCTGGGCATCATCGACGCGCCCATCAACTTCCTCACGCATCCAAATTCCACGCTGGTCTCGATCATGCTGGTGACGATCTGGCGCGGCATCGGCTTCTATATGATCGTGTTCCTTGCCGCGCTCCAGTCGGTGCCGGAGGAGCTGTATGAGGCGGCCGCGCTGGATGGCGCCAACCGCTTCCAGCAGCACTGGCACATCACCGTGCCCGGCATCCGCCCGTCGATCATCTTCGTGGCCATCATCTCGTCGATTTCCGCGCTGAAGGTGTTCGAGGAAATCTGGGTGATGACCGACGGCACCGCCGGCCTGCTGGACAGCGCGCTGACGCTGATGTTCTACCTGTACCGCCAGGCCTTCACCAACCTGGAGATGGGCTATGCGGCGGCTATCGCGGTGGTGTTCTCGATCATCACCGTCGTGTTTTCCCTGCTGAATCTGCGTTATCTGGAGCGCAACAACCATGAACCTGAGCAGCCCTAAGACCGCCGACATCGCGCTGGCCGCGCCACCCCGCGTCCGGAAACCCCGCGGCCGCTGGCTGGGAAAAACCGGCTGGTACACCATCATGGTGCTGTTCGGGCTGGTGACCGCGGTGCCCTTCCTGTGGACGGCGCTGATGAGCGTGCGCCCGAACTCGGCCAATGTCTTCCGTGCCAATCAGCCGCCGGAAATCATCCCCTATCCCGGGCTGATCGGCTGGGGCGAAGGCCAGCGCACCGCGACACAGGAAGGCAGCTACACTGCCCTGCCGTGGGACGGCACCCTGCCGGAAGGCACCGGCCTCGGCTGGTGGCGCGACTATGGCGACCAGAATGAGCTGCTGCTGGGCACCACGCTCAGCCAGTATGCCTTCCCGGCCACGACCGCCAATTACTATCGCGTGTGGACCGATGTCAATCTGCCGCGCTATATCTTCAACAGCCTGGTCGTCGCCTTTTCGGTGGTCACGCTGCAACTGCTGACGTGCTCGCTGGCCGCGTATCCGCTGGCGAAAATGCGCTTCAAAGGGCGAGACACGGCGTTTTACCTGATTCTGGCGACGCTGGTCTTTCCCGACCAGCTCACGCTGATTCCTACCTTCATCATGTCGGTCAATATTTTTGGCTTTGCCGACACGCTGCACGGGCTGATTATCCCGTTTGGCGCGAATGCGTTCGGCATCTTCCTGCTGCGCCAGACGTATCAGTCGATCCCCAACGAGATTATGGAGTCGGCGCGCATCGACGGGGCCAGCGAGTTCGGCATCTGGTGGCGCATCCTGCTACCGCTGATTCGCCCCGGCCTGGCGACGCTGGCGATTTTCAGCTTCGTCGGCTCGTGGAACAGCTTCCTGTGGCCGCTGCTGATGCTGCGCAATGAGGCGATGTTCACGCTGCCGGTCGGCCTGGCCTTCCTGGAAGGCGCGTTCACCGGCAACCTGCGCACCGTGGCGGCCGGCGTGATGGTGGCCACCGTGCCGATCATCCTGCTGTTCCTCGTCTTCCAGCGCCAGTTTATCCGCGGCCTGTCAGGCGCGGTGAAGGGGTGAGGGGAGAGAGCGTTAAAAGTTAAAAGGCGAAGGTAGGGACAACGCCCGCGTTGTCCGCTGCCCCTTTACCTCGCGCATTCGGCGGACGAGGCGGGCCTCGTCCCTACGGCGAAACATGATTCTGTAGGGACAACGCCCGCGTTGTCCGCTGCCCCTTTACCTCGCGCATTCGGCGGACGAGGCAGGCCTCGTCCCTACGGCGAAACATGATTCTGTAGGGACAACGCCCGCGTTGTCCGCTGTCCCTTTACCTCGCGCACTCGGCGGACGAGGCGGGCCTCGTCCCTACCCATTCGGGCCCGCACCTCGTAGGGACAACGCGGGCGTTGTCCGTTATCCCGGCGAAAGCAAAATACAGATACCTCATAGCATGTGTGATTAGCTTCCATCAAAAGGGCAGGCCTGACCAGACCTGCCCCTTTTTGCCTTTTAACTTTCCCCTTTTAACTGCTTCCCCGCCCTACTGATATCCCGGCAGCCAGTCGCCGTGCGCCTCGATCAGGTCGTCCACCAGATTGTGGATCTGCTCCAGCGACAGCTCGGCGGCGGTGTGCGGGTCAAACATGGCGGCGTGATAAATGTGGTCGCGGCGGCCGGTCAGCGCGGCTTCCACGGTCAGCGCCTGCACGTTGATATTCGTCTGCATCATAGCGGCCAGCTGGGGCGGCAGCGCGCCAATCTTGGTGGGCTGGAGGCCGTTCTTGTCAACCAGCACCGGCACTTCCACGCAGCAGCCGTTCGGCAGATTATCGATCAGGCCGTCGTTGCTGACGTTGCCGTAAATCACGCGCGGCGTGCCCGTCTCCAGGCTGTGGATGATGCCGGAGCCGTATTCCACGCTGCGCTTCACTTCAATCGCCGAGCCGCTTTCCAGCTCCTGGCGCTGCTGTTCCCAGTCCGCGATCTGGTTCTCGCAGCGGCGGATGTACTCGTCCAGCGGAATGTTGAATTCTTCGATCATGTCCGGGCGGTCACGCTTGATGAACCACGGCGTGTACTCGCTGAAGTGCTCGCTGCTCTCGGTGACAAAATAGCCGAGGCGCTTGAACATCTCATAGCGCACGCGGTTGGTTGCGGGCACGCGACCTTCCTCGATTACCTGGCGGATGAGCGGATACAGGTCCTCGCCGTTACGCTCGAACTTCAGGTAGTAGGCGACATGGTTGATGCCCGCCACGATGTAGTTGATTTCTTCCACCGGGACGCCGATATCGGCGGCCAGCTCGCCAGCGGTGTGGGGCACGCTGTGGCACAGGCCGACCGTCTTGATCTTGGTGGCGCGGTTGATGGCCCAGCAGTTCATCGCCATCGGGTTGACATACTGGAGGAAGGTCACATCCGGGCACAGTTCTTCCATGTCGCGGCACATATCCAGCAGCACCGGAATCGTGCGCAGGCCGCGCATGATGCCGCCGATGCCCAGCGTGTCGGCGATGGTCTGGCGCAGGCCGTATTTCTTCGGCACTTCAAAGTCAACCACAGTGCTGGGCTTGTAGCCGCCCACCTGAATCATGCAGATGGCATAGTCGGCCCCATCGAGGGCTTCGCGGCGGTCGGTGGTGCTGGTGATTGTCGGCTTCGCATCCAGCGCCTCAGCCACCTTGTGCGCCACAATGTTCGAGGTCTTCAGGCGGTTCTCGTCGATGTCAAACAGCGAGATGTCGCTGTGGGCCAGTTCGGGGAATCCGAGGATGTCGCCGAGCAGGTTTTTGGCAAACACCGTGCTCCCTGCGCCGATAAAAGTGATCTTGGGCATAGATAGGGTCCTTTCACGAACGGGTGATGATGATTGAAGGGCGATGGTTCTGGATTGCGCTGCGTCACGACGCCATCCGGCCAGCGCACATCCAGCGGCGCGAAAGCCAAAGCAGCAGGCGGGCAGCGCCTGATTCGTACCTATGAGGCGAGTGAGGCCAGCCTAATTCTACTTGCAGGCTGGCCCTGCCGCACAGTCCATTTTCAGGCAGGCTGGCCGGAAATTCAGGCATCTGTACAGACGCCCATGCACGCAGCGCTTATACCCTCAGCGCCCCGCGAAAGCCACGGGATGCGTAATACGATTCCGCCCCGTTGTGATACATGAACACCGTGTTGTAGCGGCGGTCACCAAAAATCGCGCCGCCCAGTTTTCTGATCTCCGGTGGAGTTTTCAGCCAGCTCGATGTTTTGGTATCGAATTTCCCAAGCGTTTGCAGCTCCCGATACTGGTCTTCCGTCAGAATCTCGATGCCGATGTCAGCGGCCATATCCAGCGCATTATTCTTGGGCTTGGCTTCTTTCCTCGCGTCCAGCGCCTGGCGGTCATAGCAAAAGCTTCTGCGGCCGTCCGGGCTTTCGGGGGAGCAATCGCAGAAGATGTATTCGCCTGTCTCCCGGTCACGACCGATGACATCCGGTTCACCGCCGGTGCGCTCCATTTCAGAGAGTGACCATAGTTTTGCCGGGCTGGCCTCCAGCTTTGTCTGGATAGCCGCCCACTCAAGGCCAGGATGGTGCTGCATGTTCTTCTCAAAACGCATCTTCAGCGTGGTCAGCAGGTCGTCACGCTGTTCAGGCGACAATTCTCTCTTAGTTTCCATGGAATCCCTCTGGGCCAGGCAGGATAAAGCCGGTCAGCACTATGACTATGATAATGCTGTTTCGGTCGCGTTGAAACCGGATGCAGCACCCCACCAGCGTACTGCATTCCCATTGCGCCCACCTTGGAGCCAGAGCCGACCTTCGACTGCGGCCCGCTGGCCTGCGTGGTGGCGCCGGTGTAAACAGGTCAACTGCCGCTTATCAGTCAGATAACACAGTAGCCCGTGGGGATGATGACCCGCCACGGGCTGCTGTGTTTTCAGGTCAGGCAGGAAGCACTCTGTTTGCCCCGGGTTACTGCGTAAACAGGCAAAGAGTAGCAGCAGGAACATGCGCTATCCTCGCACACGCCGTTCGCGCCTTAAGAATTACAGCCGCAGGTCACTAAGTGTTTACGCCAGAAGATTAATGATTCATGCGCGTATTTGCATAAACACTTTACGAAATTTATAACTTAATTTCATATTGGATCAGCATCATCTGTATGGAGATAACGTTCGGTTGGTTTAACAGGAGCCGCTATGGAGACTGTCACTGCATCCCGCTGGGTCACGCTGAGCGGGGCAACCAACGTACGCGACCTGGGCGGCTATCAGGCCGACACAGGGATAACCCGCTGGGGGACGTTGTTCCGGGCTGATGGCATGCACCGCCTGAACGAAGACGACCAGCGCGCGCTGATCAACCGGGGCGTCCGCACGATGATCGACCTGCGCCATGCCAGCGAGATTGCAGCACAGCCAAATGTGTTTGCGCGCTCGTCAGACGTGCGCTACCTGAATATCCCCATCCTGCGGGCCGTGCATGCCACCCCGGACGCATCGCAGATTCCAGACATGGCCACCATCTATCGATACTTTATTGACGAATGCCAGGCAGGGCTGTCCGAGACGCTCAGCGCGATTGCCGATGCTGACCAGGGTGCGGTGGTGTTCCACTGCACGGCCGGCAAAGACCGCACTGGCGTGGTGGCGGCACTGCTGCTGGGGCTGGCGGGCGTAGGGCATGACGACATTGCCGACGACTATGCGCTGACGGCCGAGGCGATGCAGCACCTGCTGCCCCAGATGATGGAGCAGGCCAAACAGAATGGCAGCACGGAAGTGCTGAAACGCCTGCTCTCCAGCAACCGCGAAGATATGCTCGACCTGCTGGCCTATACAGAGCAGCGTTACGAAAGCATCCCTGCCTATATCCGTCAGCTGGGGCTGAGTGACGCGCAGCGTGCCCGCCTGCGGGGCCGCCTGCTTGACCAGCCCTGAACATAAACAAGCGGGGCGCATCGACTCATCACGATGCGCCCCGCTGTGTGTCGTGACAGCTTATTCGTCCTGCGTGGGCTGGGTGGTGCGCGTGCGCGCCATCTGGTGCACCAGCGACAGCCAGCGCGCAAAGGCGATGCCATCCTGCTGGGTGTGGATATGCGCCATGCCCGCGCGGATGACATCGGCAAAGTGGCCGTGCCCGCGCTTGTCCAGCTCCTCGGTCAGGTCTTCGGGATACTTGCGCAGGGACTCCAGCGTGGCCTTTGACGCCGCGTAGGCGATGCGCCCCAGCATGTCCACCTTGACGCCATGGTCAAGCGCCTGCACTGCCATCGCCACCACCCCGACGCCCTGCAGCTCTGGCGTCAGCCGGCCATCTTCCCCGCGAATGCCGCTGTCGAACAACTGCAACAGGTCGAGATCGCGCTGCTCCTGAAGGGTGTAATCGCGGAACGCATCGATTGGCATGATTAGTCTTCTTCCGCCCGGGTGGGCTCATCGACTGCCGTGAGCATCGTGTGATTGCTGGGCAGGTTGAGCGTGCTGTTACGCAGGTCTTCTTCGGTGCGCCAGACCGTGCTGCCAGCCCACACGTCGTGAATCTGAATGCGATTCTGCGCCCAGTTCAGCGCGACCACGTAATGCGCGGTGTCGCCCACCGAGCCGCCCACCACGATAGGGACATGGATACCCTGCGTCAGATTGGTCTTCAGCACGTCAATCGCCTCGTTCAGCGTGATGGCCGTGCCGATGATCTTGGTGGTGAAGGTCAGGCCGGTGGTGCCTGCCAGCGCGTTCATATCTTCTTCCACCCACGCGCCGCCGGTGGGATTGCTGCGGTCCGTGGCGGCATTGCCCGTGCCTTTGTCGGCGTGGCCCTGCAGGATGGCATTCTGCTCATCAGACATGACCGAGTTGGGCGAATTTTCGGGGTTGGACTTGGCATCATCCACGGCCGTATCCACCGGGCCGGCGGAATGCAGCGCCAGCGCGTAAATCGGGTCGGCCTGCGCGCGGATAAGCTGAAGCGATGTCGGGCCGCAGCTGTTGCCAAACTGCTGCTGAATGCCGGTGCCTGTCTCGCCTTCCTCGGTCGCCTCATCAACGACGTTCAGGTTCTGGATCATCCAGCGCTCACCCAGGCCGTTGATGGTATCGGCAAATTCCTCGACCTCGTCAATGGTGTGGCCGGCCGACAGCGCCTTGCAGATGAAGGCAAATTCCATATCGCTGTTGGCATTGCCCAGGATGATGCGGAAGCGGTCGTAGGCGTCGTCTTCCATGCGGTTGACGGCCCCTTCGATGCGCCCGGCCTGGAAAGTCGTCAGCACATTCGGCTGAATCTGGGCCGAGATGCGCGCGCGGTCAGCCCGCGTCCAGCGGAAAATCGCGCCTTCGACATCGGTCACCACCTCGTCGATGAAATCGCTGATGGTGTCCCACAGCGACTGGCCCTCTTCTTCGCTCTCGGCTTCCGCTTCTTCATAGATGTCGTCAGAGTCAGAGCCGCCCAGGCCCACCGCTTCGAGGATGTCGTCGATGATGCTGGTGCTTTCCTCTTCTTCGGTGCCCGTCCCTTCAGAGCCGCCCTCTTCTTCAGACTCGCCCATGCCGATGGCATCGAGGATGTCGTCAAAGACCGAACCGCTGCTGGTGACTTCCTCTTCTTCCAGCTCCTCGGAGGTCTCCTCGGTTTCTTCGGCTTCGTCGGTCGTGGCCTCATCCACCGGCCCTTCCGATTCAGCTTCGGTCTCCTCGGTCTCTTCCTCTTCTTCGCCCAGGCCGACCGCATTCAGCACATCATCGAAGAAGCCGCGGTTGATGACCGGGGTCGTGGACGCCTGCGGGGTGATGGCTGGCTTGGGCGTCAGCATGCGCTGTACCGCCTGATTGCCGATGACCCCCTGCAAACGAATGACGGAACGTGCCGAGGGCACGCTTTCAGGTTGAGCATCGGAGACCGGCAAAACGGGGGAAGTCGTGGTGACGGGCTTCACCGCGTTTGGACGGGTCACGGAATTGAGTATGTCCTTGCCCATGATACTCACTTTTCTGCAACCAAACCGCCAAACTGACGGGCGTTACAACCCTGTAAAATCACTCTAGTCCCATTTTGCGAATGGCGCAATCAGCGCCCTGACGGGTCTCGCATGGCATAGGGGCGGTTGTTTGCAGGTTTTTTATGCTGTGGGCAGGTGAGCAATCCGGCACACCACTAGCGCCGGGCCCGGCCCTCATCATCGTCTTCCAGCATGCGCGTGATTTCGGCGGTCTCCAGCTCGTCAACATAGGTGCTGATCGCGCTTTCCAGAAACGCGGGCAGCCCGGCATGATACTTCGTGAAGGTGGCGATGAACCCGGGGTCTGCGTTATAGCCCATGCCCAGCCCGCGCAGGATTTCCAGCGTCGGCTCGTAAAACCAGCGGATGTTCTCGTGCCAGCGCTCCAGCACGGCCTGCACTTCCGGGCTAGTGGGCGACTTTTCAGCGTCGATCGCCTGCGCCAGCTCGGTATATATCTGGCTGGACTCGGCCATAATCTGCTGCTGTTTCTCTTTGCTGTAGCTGTTCCAGCGTTTCACCGACGCATTGACGATGTCCGGGCCGTACTGCAATCTGGCCTCGCGTGTGTACTGCTGCTGCTGTTCCTCGCTGAAGCCTTCAAACAGGTCTTTTCCGCTCATAGCTTTGCCTCCAGACACATGCTTCACGGTGTTGTCGATCGTGTCGATCAGGTGCTGCATGCGCGCCATCCGGCTTTCCAGCACGGCCCGGTGCGAACGCAGAGCCGCCTGCACGTCGAAGTCGGGGCTGTGCACGATGTCGCGAATCTGCATCAGCTCCAGCCCGATCTCGCGGTAAAACAGGATCTGCTGAAGCTTCAGCAGCGCGGCATCGTCGTAATAGCGATAGCCGTTCTCGCCCACCTGCGACGGCCGCAGCAGGCCGATTTCGTCGTAATAATGCAGGGTCCGCACGCTGACGCCCGCCAGCCCGGAAATCTGTTTGACTGTGTACACCGCAGCTCACTCCTCGAACACATCCCGCATCATAAACCCTGACGTCACGTCAGAGTCAAGAGGATGCGGGCATGAAGTTTTCGACAGAGCGGTCAACTTCGGGGAATGTTTTCAGCCGCCGCCCTGCGTCATCGTGAGCGCGCCCGCGCTGGCGTAGGCAGCCAGCAGGCCGAGCGCGGTGCGCACGGAATCCGTCTCAGGCACGGGGACATCCCACGGCGCGAAAGCCGGAACCGGCACGGCAGGCACGACGCTGGTGAGGCTGTAATCGCCGGCGGACGGGTTCGCCAGCAGGTTGGCCAGCGCATCGATGCTGTTGTCGCGCCCCACCTGCGCCAGGTTGCAGGTCGGATTTGTCTCAGCGCAGCCCGACTCAAAGCCCGGCTCGATGCCCAGCGGTCGCGCTTCACCCGCATTCCAGATGGCGTTGCCGACGATATACAGCGCCTCGTCAGCAAGCGCGGGCGAGGGGACGCCGCTGCCCAGATTGGGTGCGTCGTCAAACGGCCCGAAAATCGTGAAAACCTGATAGGCGCTGGGCGTGACGGTATTGACGACGATGTTGTTGGCGATGACGACCTCGCGGTTGGGGATGCGGACGTAGTTCGTGCCATCATCCACCACAGTGGTGCCCCAGCCGCCCGCCGCCAGATACGCCTCGCAGCGGTCGCGGCCCTCGTCGCCCGGCTGGCCGTCGCACGAGCGGTGGCCGTGCACGACCTCGAGCAGATGGCTGCGCGCCCCCACCTCGACCATCGTATTGGCGGCGACCAGGATGCGATAGCCGCCCTGAACGCCAATACCCGCGCCTTGCGTGTCGTGAATCAAATTGTCGATGAAGGCGATATCGTAGGCCTCATATTGCAGATACGGCGGGGTCATGAACTGGAAACCAGTCCCCTGCCCGGCGGTGAAGCCGCCCGTGCCGCAGTCGAATATCTCGTTGGCTGTGACGATGAAATCAGCCGAGCCGCCCTTCAGGTACATGCACCAGTCGCCCGCATTGAAGATGCGATTGCCGATGAAATGGCCGCCCTGCACCGCGACAAAATCGACCGCGTTGTCCCACGCGCCGGAGATCAGGTTGTCTTCCACGTAGATGTTGGTCGACTGGTTGATCTTGACCGTCTCCTGTGTCTCGTAAGTTTCCGGGTCAGAGCCGGTGAAGGTATTGCCGCGCAGCAGCAGGTGGTCGCACTGCTCGCAGTGGAACGGATCCGCCGCGCTGGCGACATTCACATTAAGCAGATAGACATAGCGCGCGTCAAACAGGTTCAGCGGGGCCAGAAAGACGGTATCTTGCCCGCCGCTGGCCTCGATGATGACCGGCGCCGATGCCGTGCCGTGGATGCTTTCGATATAGTGCGGGGTCAGGTCGCCGGTGCTGTAATCGCCCGGCGCGATGAAAATGTGCACGCCCTGCGTCAGGTCTTCGCCACGGGGGATGCGGCGCAGCGCCTCGCTCAGCGAACGCACGGCCGATTCCGCGGCTGTCCCGTCGGCATTGTCATCTCCCTGCGGCGACACATACAGCGCGGCCACATCCGGCGTCCCGATGTCATACGGGGGAAGCAGGCGCGATTGCGCAACAGCATGGCGCGCGACAAGCAGCATCAGGCAGGCAATGACAACAATAAACAGGCGGTTCATGGCGATGCTCCGGCAGATGGGCCGCACAAAAGTCTGCCTTCACGATAGCATGCGTCGTCCTGCGCCGCGCATAAAGATGGCTTTGCGCAAACCCCTTGACAGAATTACATATACAGTGTTTACTAAACACATATAACAAAACGCGCGGCGGCGATAGCTCCCCTGAAAACTCATTGCAACCTGGCAGCGCCGTTTAGCGTAAACAGTGTAAACCCAATTTAGTCAGCGAGGCTCAACAGCATATGAATTCGCAGCTCGGCTCACAGCAGTCCGGTTCTCTTAATCGCGCCCTGATCACAGGGATCGCCATCGTCATCATCATCGGCGCCGTCGTCGGCGGATACTTCGCCTTTCGGCGCACGCTGATTGCGGACATCCGCGAAAGCACCAGCGGCGTCGATACCACTGACCAGATCGCCTATGGTGAGCTGCTCTTCCAGACGCGTGTGTGCGGCTCGTGCCACACGCTCGACATGGCTGGCACGGTGGGCGACACCGGCCCGAACCTGACAGGCATAGGCGCGCGCCACGACGCCGCCTACGTGTATCAGGCGATCATGCAGCCCAACGCGGTCATCGCGCCAAACTGCCCCGAAGGCCCGTGCCAGCCGGGTGTGATGCCGGATTTCAGCGCCATCCTGGACGACGATCAGGCGAATGCGCTGGTGGTCTATCTGCTCAGCCAGTAATGCGCGATGAACTCACGGCTTGAACTGAATGACCCCACGGCGACCGTTCAGCCGCCAGTTGGGGTCTTCGGCATCCAGCGCCTCGGCTACGCCCTCGGCCAGCCCGGCGATCGGCTCGCTTTTCAGGGTGCGCAGCGCCAGCACCGGCCCGGGAAAATAGCCCACCGCCTGTGCGAATGGCGTGGCAGGCGGCCACATGGCATCGCCCACCAGACGGCGGTAATTCAGGTCGCCCTTGAAGATGACCAGCTTGGCCGCCGCGAACTGCTCCAGCAGGTCGGGCGGCAGCTGCCAGCCGAAACGCGGCGTATTCCACACAGGCAGCGAAGTGATCGTCAGGCGGTGCTGTTCCGCGCCCGCGCTGGCCAGTCGATGCGCCAGTCGGTCCAGCTCCGGGTGGGCCGGGCGCTGGAGCACGGTATTGAACATGTATTGCAGGTCGACCGACATGGCATCGCTGACGAACATCGGCGCGTGTTTCAGATGCAGCGTGACAAACTCGGCGCAGTCCAGCAGGGCGTCCACCAGCACCAGGTCGAGCGCCAGCTCGGTGCCCGCGTTATCGGCCACCACATGCACGTGGCCGCCGGGCGTGCCGGTGAGCTGCGCGATGACGGCGGCGCGGTCATCGGCGATCAGGTCTTCGTCGGCCCCCTGCACGCCCAGGCTGGCGGCCACCGACAGGCTGAGGTCCATGCGGTTGCCCCACAGCGAGCCATGCAGCAGGCCAGACAGACGCTCCGCGATCGGCCGGTCGCGCAGGCTGAGTCCGGCCAGCAGGGTATCGGGCAGCGACGGCGAATCGGCTTCTTCCAGCTTCTTAAACGCGAACGGGTCGCCAATGCGTCGGCCGTCATAGCGCACAGCCGCCAGCAGCAGGCGATACACATAGATTTCCGCGAAAAACCATTCAGCATCCAGCCACGTCTCACCTGCGTGCGGCGCATACAGCGCCTGCCAGTCGGCGCTATCCGGCCAGTCGGGCGACGGCGCGGGCAGCGCGGCATTGCTTTCCAGCGCGGCGGCCAGGGCCTCCAGCGCGGCGGCCTGCGGCGGCAGATACGACGGGTTGCCCGCGATGGCAGAGCGGATGATGCCGGGCACGCGGCGGCCCATGGTGTCGCGGGTGAAGGCGGTGTCGCCGGTGCGCATCGGGCGTGGCTGCCCGTCGGGAGTGTTGGCAAAGCTGAGCATAGTATGTTCCACTTAGGCAGATTGAATACAGGGACCGCGCGGCGCAATGCCTGCGTGCGTAGACGGAGTAACAGGCATGGCGCAAGACATCTTCAGTGTAGCCGCTTTTATCCTGCAAATCGAAGGAAAGATGAACGCTGGCAATCCGCTGGCGCTGGAAACCGAGTTTCACGACGACCGCGTGGAGATTGTCGGGGCGATTAATCCGCAGTCCGGCCAGCTCAGCGCGCTGTTCATCAATTTAAATCTGCCCTACGAGGGTGACTTCGTCAGCGGCATCGATGAATCGACGACGCCCTTTGCGCTGCCGCGTCCGCACACCTACGAGACGCCGGTGCTCCAGTGGGCCGGAGGACAGGTGCGTTTTATTCGTCCGGGCATCTGGCAGGCGTATCTGCTGCATCTGGCTGAACAGATGAAGAAGCGCATCGAATCGCTCAATCTGCTGAACGGCGTGCCGGTGGATGACACCATGTTATTCGGGGATATTCCGCTGGGCCTGCCGCCTGAAGTGCTGCGCCCGGATGCGCCCAAGGCGGAATAGGTGGGAATAGCGGACGGACAACGCCTGCGTTGTACCTGCGATGGTCACATTGCCCATGGTGTATTGACGAGGCCCGCCTCGTTCGCCGCAGCGACAGAAACGGACAACGCAGGCGTTGTCCCTACAACGGGTCACATTGCCCATGGTGTATTGACGAGGCCCGCCTCGTTCGCCGCAGCGACAGAAACGGACAACGCAGGCGTTGTCCCTACAACGGTCACATTGCCCATCGTGTAGGGACGAGGCCCGCCTCGTCCGCCGAAGCGACAGAAACGGACAACGCCTGCGTTGTCCCTACGAGGGTCACATTGCCCATGGTGTAGGGACGAGGCCCGCCTCGTCCGCGAATGCTCACATACAACAAGGGGCGCCTCATCAGCGCCCCTGTTTGCTTTACAGATGCCCGCAAATTACGCCCTGCGCGTCTTGCGGATGATGAACTTGACGGTTTCTTCGACCACGGGGGGAATCAGGCCCAGCGCGAACAGCGTGGGCAGCACGGCGCCCGGCAGCGGCGTCATGCCCACCGGCAGCACGTAGATCGCCAGCAGGGCGATGCCCACGGTGATGCCCGCCGCGATCAGGCTCCAGCGGTTGGTGAAGAAGCCAATCTGCCACAGGTTATGCTTCAGGCTGCGGGCGGTGAAGGCGCTGCGCAGGATCTTCTGCACCATGAAGGTGGCGAAGATGGCCGTCTGCTGGAGCGACAGCGCCAGCACGTTATCGTCCGTCAGGCCGACCCCCCGCGTGTATTCGCGCATGGTCAGGAAGGCCAGCGCCATGATGATGGTCGCCACCACGCTCTGGATGCCGATGCTGAACCACATATACGGCGTGATGACCGGCTCGTCCGCACGACGCGGCGGCAGGTCCATCACGTCTTTTTCTTCTTTTTCGGTGGCCAGCGCGATACTCAGCCACGAGTCGCCCAGCAGATTGATGACGAGCAGCTGCACGGCCGTCAGCGGGGTGGGCCAGCCGACGATGGCGGCCACGATGAACATGCCCACTTCGGCGCCGTTGGTGCTCAGCAGCGCGTGAATATACAGGCGCGCGCGATGCAGAATGGTGCGGCCCACGCGCACGGCGCTGGCGATGGCCTCGTAGGTGCCCGTGAGTACGGCCTTGCTGACCGACTTGGCCAGCTCGGTGCCAGACGCCATGGCGATGCCGACGTTGGCTTCCTTGATAGCCGGGGCGTCATTCACGCCGTCGCCCACCATCGACACCAGCATCCCCTCATGCTGGAGCGCGTTCACGATCGTCACCTTGTCCTCAGGCGTCACGCGCGAGAACACGATGCCCGCCGCGATGCGCTTCAGGTCTTCGTCGCTCATGTAGGCGACCAGCGGCTTGCTGGTGTCGTCGCCGCGTTTGGCCGCCGCCGCCCGGCTGAGCTGGTCCAGCATCACGCCGTCAATGATGACCTCACGGCCCACGCCAGCGCCCACCAGCCCGATATCGCGGGCGATGCTGAGCGCGGTTTCGGCGCTGTCGCCGGTGATCATCTTCACACTGATGCCCGCGCCGCGCAGCGTCTCGATCGTGTCGCGCACTTCCGGGCGCGCCGGGTCAGAAATCGCCACCAGGCCCAGGAAAGTCAGATTCTGTTCATCGTCTTCGTGCGGCTCCGGCGCGCTTCCGGTCCAGGCGCGATAGGCCAGCGCCAGCACGCGATAGCCCTCGCGCTCGAAGCGCAGGAGCTGCGCCGCGGCAGACTCGCGGATCGGCTCGGTCAGCGGACGGGCCTCGCCATTGGTCATCACGTGCGTGCACAGCGGCAGCACGAATCCGGCGGCGCCCTTGACGTGCAGCACCAGCTCGCCCGGCGTGACCTCATCCAGCGTGGACATGCGCTTGCGCTTGCTGCTGAACGGCACTTCGCCGCGGCGGTGCTGGCGCATTTCAGCGGTGATCGGCCAGCCGGCTTTCTCGGCCAGCCCGCCCAGCGCATTGTCGGTGCCGTCGCGCAGGTTGTTGGCGAAGCGCACCACCTGCAGCATCATCGAGGCATCATGGCTGACATCTTTCCAGTTGATGCTGTCCACCTGAAGCTCGCCGGTGCCGACGCCCCACAGATGCGTGGCGGTCATATTGCCAAACGTGATCGTGCCGGTCTTGTCGGTGCAGATCACGCTGACCGAGCCCAGCCCTTCAGCGGCATACTTGTCGCGGATGATGGTCTTCTTTTCGACCATTTCACGGGCGCCCAGCGCCAGCGCAATCAGGATGATCGCACCCAGCGCCTCCGGGATGAAGGCAATCGCCAGCGCGACCGCCACCACCAGCGCGTCCAGCACCGGGTAGCTCTGGAAGACGATATAAATCAGCACGACCAGCACGCACACGATCAGCGTGCCGATCAGCAGCATGCGGCCCAGCTGCGCCAATTGGGTTTGCAGCGGCGTCTCGGTCTCTTCTTCGGCCGTCACCAGCTCCCAGATTTTGCCCAGCTCGCTGCCCACGCCCACGGCGGTGACGACGGCGCGCAGCGTGCCCGCGGTCACGAATGTACCGCCCATGACCATATTGGCGCGTTCGCCTAGCGGCGTCTGCTCGTCCAGCACGACCGTATGGCTCTTGTCGATGTCGTACGGGTCGCCGGTGAACAACTGCTCGTTGACGGTGGCATTGCTGGAGGCGATCACGCGCCCGTCTGCCGGGACTTTATCGCCCAGCCCCAGCTCAACCACGTCGCCCACCACCAGCTCGGACGCGGTGATGCGTTTGCGCTGGCCGTCGCGGATGACATTGGCCTCATCGACCTGAAGCTTCTTCAGCTTGTCCATCTCGCGGTCGGCGATGTAGTCGGTGTAGAAGCCGACCAGCGTCATGAACACGACGATGGCCATAATCCACAGCGCCTGCTGCAATTCCTGCGGTTCGCCCTCGATCAGTCCGATGGCCGCGCTGAGACCAGCCGCGACAGTAAGCACGATCGCCAGCGGGTCCTTGAACGCGCTGAGAATGCTGCCCAGCACGCCTTCTTTTTCTTTTTCAGGAAAGCTGTTCGGGCCGAAGCTGGCCTGGCGCTGGCCGACTTCACTGTTGTTCAGGCCGGTCAGCCCATTGGCCCCCAGCGCCTCGATCGTCTCGTCAGCCGAGCGCGACCACCAGGCGCGAAAGCCCTGTTTATCTGCGGAAACTGCCATTCATTATGTCCTCTGATGCGTGTTGGGGCTGACTTTGAAGAAGTGCTGCGGAAACCCCGTTGAATCCTCATATTCTAGACGAGCTTGGCGCTGCGAAGTATGGGTATATTTCAGTTGAGAGAAAGCGCGGGCCATCTACCCCCTGTTAATGGGGGGTTATGGGGCGAAATCCTGTGATGGAGATTGGCCGGAATTGTGCCGGTCTAAAACCAGCCTCACCCGTGGAATGAACGAACACGCAGAATATTCTGATGATCTGTATTGCCGGGCGCGTCGCGACGCGCCCCTACATCGGCGGAGTCGGTCGGTCGTCGTATGCTGTCGTTACATCAATGACCAGAGCAGTTGGTTCGCGGTCATAAGGTTGGAGGCGTAGGGGCGCATCGCGATGCGCCCGCTGGTGTAGAGAGGTGAGTTCATCGCTCTCTTGTCCACCGCCCGCCTTACGGCCCGTGTTCCTCGATCGAGCGCATGATGATATAGGTGCCTTCCAGCCACTGCACAAAGGCGCGGTAATCCTGCTCGTCGCCACAGGCATCCAGCCCGGCATACATGATGGCGGCAAAACGCGGATACGCATTGTCGATTTCAGCCATGATGTCTTCGGGGAAGGCGCGTGTGGTTTCCAGGGTGTTTTCGCGGGCATTGGTCAGCGCCAGGCCGATAAATGCCAGCGGCACCCCGGCGGCAATCGCCTGATGGGCGGCGGCGGTCGTGCCAATCCCGCGCACCACCTCGCTCACCTGGCCGTCGGGGGCCACCAGTCCATCGTCAAACAGCGTCGTCAGGTCCAGCGCGAGTTGTTCGTCTTTCGTGTAATCCTTGTTTGGATCGATCATGGCAGCTTCCTCTTATGTTGGTGTGTCTTGCGGGCGGGTGCGACGCGGCGCGCCAATCGCCCACAACGTGTTCCATCCACTGGGCAGTGCCATTGTACTCGTTAATATCTGATTCTCGGTCTGCCAGACTGCTTCACCCGTCCACGGATCGTGAATCATGAAGCGGCCGCCCGCTGCCGAGATGAACATGACGAAGTGGCCGTTGCCAGACGCGCCCGTGCCGACGAAGGCCGGAATCGTGATGCCCTGCGACAGATTGCGCCGCAGCACGGTGACCGCCGCGGACATCGACAGGTCAGTCGGGACATCTTTGGCGCGGAAGCGCAGGCCGGTGGTGCCGGTGAAGCCATTGCACAGGCTGATGAAGGCGGCCATCGTGATGCCCGCGCCAGACGACGCCACGCCGGGCTGCTGCACGCGGTCGTCGGTGACGCCGCCGGCAGTCGCCATCATGCGCGACTGCTCGCGCACGAGGCGCTGATTGCGGGCCGTCTCCGGCTGGGTGAAGGCCGCCGCAGTCTGCTGGGAGACGCCGCCGCCGGAGCGGATGTAGAGCGCGTAAATCGGGTCGTAGGTGCCGCGCATGGCCTCCGCCGCTGTCGGGCCGCACGAGGCATCGAACTGCTGCGTGACGCCGCCGCTGCCGCCCATGGTGAAGCTGACCAGGTTCAGGTTGCGCAGCATCCAGCGCTCGCTCTTGCCGCTGATACGCGCCGCAAATTCGGTGATTTCGGCCAGGTTGCGGTTGGCCACCAGCGCCTTGCACAGGAACGCGCGCTCCATGTCCGACTCGGCCAGGTTCAGCCAGTCGCGGAACATCTCGTAGGCGGGCGCGGACATGCGGCGGATGAATCCGGCGATCTGTCCGGCCTGATACGACTCGATCACGCCGCTGCGCCCCACCATGCGATCGATCATCGCCTGGTCGCTCTCGGTCCAGCGGGTTTCGGGCGCGGCCGGGCCGGCAGACGTGGACGCGGGCGCGCCACCGGTCGCCGGGGTCGTGGCTGCTGATGTGCCGGTTGTGGCTGGCGTCGTGCTGGGCGGGGCAGGCGCGGCCGCAGGCGGATTCTCGCGCTGGATCAGGCCGGACCGCTGTAATGCCCGGATGGTGCCAGCATTGCCCGCATAACGCTGCAAATGGAGCACATCGCGCGGCGTGGCGGCCCCCGGCGTCAGGCGGACCAGCGAGGCGGGCACGGCCGGGGCAGCAAATTCCCCGCCAGAGGGATTTCCTGTTGCGCGAACGGGCTTCACAGCAGAACTCTGCTGCGGCGCCCCCACATCGGTCGTGCCTGCCGGGCTCATGCGACACCTGCCAGTGTGACAATCACATCCTGATATTTTCCACTATACATGAATTTCAGGATTGCGCATGCGGATACCCTCGCCTCAGCCCTCGGTCCTCGCAGGTTCTTTGCCAGCACGGACACGGCAGGCTGTGTCCCTACGACCCAAGTCCTTTCACCGTAGGGACGAGGCCCGCCTCGTCCGGCCCTGAAATTGAAACGGATTTATGTTGGGCGGGGATAATGATGCCGGACACCAGCACGGACACGGCAGGCCGTTTCCCTACGCCCCAGGCCATCACCCGCAGGGACGAGGCCCGCCTCGTCCGGCCCTGAAATTGAAACGGATTTATGTTGGGCGGGGATAATGATGCCGGACACCAGCACGGACACGGCAGGCCGTGTCCCTACGCCCCAGGCCATCACCCGTAGGGACGAGGCCCGCCTCGTCCGGCCCTGAAATTGAAACGGATTTATGTTGGGGCGGGGATAATGATGCCGGACTCCAGCGCGGACACGGCAGGCTGTGTCCCTACGCCCCAGGCCATCACCCGTAGGGACGAGGCCCGCCTCGTCCGGCCCTGAAATTGAAACGGATTTATGTTGGGGCAGTTGAGCGCAGCGAAACGGGAGAGGTTACGCCCCCTACCGGATCACCGGCGTCAGCTCGCCCAGGTCTTCGGGCGTGGCATCCGGCGGCGGCACCAGCACGACGCTGTCGGCGCCGGCCTCATACAGCGCGTCGAGGGCCGCATGGCAGGCCTCGGCTGTGCCGACGATGCAGGTCTGCTGAAACCACTCGACGGGCATCGCGTTCGGGAAGGCCGCCGGGCCCACCTCGGCCAGCAGTGCCTTCACAGGCTCCAGCAGGCCGGTCGGCGCGAGCTGGGCATCCACTGCACCAGAGGCGATATACTCGCCCACAATCGGGCGCAGGCGGTCGACGGCGCGTTCCAGGTCGTCGCCCACGCTGCAAAAGGTATAGACAGTCAGCCGGTGATGCTCGGTACGCCCGGCCTCGGCCTGGCCGACGGCAATCTGGGCGCGGGCATGGCGCACATAGGCCGGGGCGACGATTTCCGCCAGGATGGTGCCGTCGGCACTGCGGCCCGCCAGCCGCAGCGACTTGTCTCCGCGCACGCCCGCCGAGACAGGCGGCACCTGATGCGGCGGAAAGACCAGCTTCACATCCTCCAGCGCCACATGTTTGCCCTGCGTATTCAGCCGCTCGCCTGCCATCAGCGCGCGCACCGAGGTGATCGTTTCTTCCAGCGCGGCCAACTGCGACGGCGGAAAGGCCCCGATGCGGCGCATCCAGTCTGCCACGCCGTGGCCGATGCCAGCATGAAAACGCCCTGGAAAGAAGCGCCCCAGCGCGCTGATTTCCATCGCGGTAATCGCCGGATTGCGCACGACCGCCGGCATGATGCCCAGCCCGACGGGTATGTCGCGGGTGGAGGCCAGCGCCAATGTGGTCGAGGTCAGGCCGCCCGCCCAGAAACAATCCTCGACAATCCACAGCTCGTCAAAGCCGAGGATTTCGGCCTGTTTGGCAAACGGAATCAGCGATTCGGGCGGATACACACAGCGGAACATCACACCAAGCGCACGGGTCATGGCAGGGTCCTTTTCGGTCAGGCGGGCTCGGGCTGCTGGGACTGCGGCTGGCGCGGGGGCAGCGGCACTTCGCCCCAGGCCGGCGCGTCAGCCGGGACCTCGCGCATCAGCTTGTCGAAGAAGGGGAAAAATTCCACCTCCACGTTATGGCGCTTGGCCTGGATGAACTGGCGCTGGCGGGCGGCGGTATCCGCTTCGATGCGCGCGCGCATGTCGGCCGGCGGCGTGTAGCGCCCGACGATGGCGTTGGCGGCGATCTTTGCCTGCACGTCGCTCAGCGGCCAGATGCACCCCAGCGGCTGCACCAGCCCGATCACGAACAGCGACGGATGATCCGGGTGCATCATCAGGTTGAACAGGTTCACCTGCTGCCCCTCGGAATAGTCAAAAAACGACTTGTCGAGGAACGGGAAGCTGATGCGGAAACCAGTGGCCGCAATCACCACGTCATAGTCTTCGCGCGTCCCGTCAACAAAATGCACGGTATGGCCCTCGAAACGGGCGATATCGCGGCGCGGGTGAATGCGGCCGTGGCGCAGGAAATACAGCAGCTCGCTGTTGTTGGTCACATGCCCCTGCAAGACGCCATAGTCCGGCTCCTGCAGGCCATAGGTACTGTATTTGCCCACGTACAGGCGCAGCGTCAGGCGCAGGATGCGCGCATACAGCCAGTGCGGCATCCATTTGAAGCGCGACGCCAGCACGTCGGGCGGCTGGCCGAAAATGATCTTCGGCGTGATGTAGTAGCCGCGGCGCATGCTGATGGCGGTGAAGGCGCTCACGCGGCTGGTCTCCACGGCGATGTCGCAGGCCGAGTTGCCGCCGCCGATCACCAGCACGCGTTTGTCGCGGAAGGGCGCACCGCTCTTGAACTGGTGGCTGTGCAGGAACTCGCCGCTGAACTCGCCCGGATACTCCGGCATGCGCGGGTCCCAGTGGTGGCCGTTGCACACCATCAGATAGTCAAATTCCTCGCGTGATCCGTCGTCCAGCGTGACGGCCCAGCGTTCGCCCGGCAGCTTTTCGGCTCGCGCCACGCCCGTGTTGAAGCGGATATAGTCCAGCACGCCGTGATCGCGGGCATAGTCCTGAAAGTATTTCAGCAGCTGTTTGTGCGACGGGTAATCGGGATAGTCAGCTGGCATCGGATAGTCGATGTACTGCGACAGCCGCTTGCTGCTGATGATGTGCGTGGTCTCGTACACGCTGGAATGGCTGAGGCGCGGCGAGAACAGCCAGTTGCCACCGACCGCCTCCTGCTTCTCATACACGACGATATTCGTCAGGCCCACCTGCAGGCAGTTCTTGGCGGCGGTGATGCCGCTGGGGCCTGCGCCGATAATGCACACCCGTGCGGAAAGATCATGGTTCATAGGGGGACTCTTAAAAAAACTATCAGTCAAAAATCACGCGTCAGGACGATGGCCTGATGGTAACGCGGGCGCGCCCATCAGGCCATAGCCAGCCGCTAGCGGGCCAGCGGAATCTCGAAGCCGAACATGCTGCCCTTGCCATACACGCTGGAGAAGCGCATTTTGCCGTGGTGGCGTTCGATGATGTTCTTGACCAGATGCAGGCCCAGGCCAGTGCCCTCAATGTCGGCGGTCTCCTGCGTCTTGGCGCGGTAGAACGGCGAAAACAGCTTCGACTGCTGGGCTTCCGGGATGCCGATGCCGTTGTCCTCCACCTCAAACACGGCGCGGTCATTGATCAGGCGCAGGCTGACATTGATTTTGCCAGAGTCCGGCGTGTACTTGATCGCGTTGCTGATCAGGTTATCGGCGGCCTCGCGGATCTGCGGTTCGTCGCCGCTGATCATGATCGGCATGTCGCCCATGTCCAGCGTAATCTGCTGCTGTTTGGCACGGGCGCGAATCGTCATGTCGGTCACGCTGCTGCGGATGACATCTCCCAGGTTGATGCGGTTGCTGATGGTGCCCTTCTGCATCTCCTCGATGCGTTCCAGCGACAGGATATCCTCGATGATTTTCTGCATCTTGCCGGCAGATTTCAGGATCATGTCGAGGAAATCGAGCTGATCTTCGGCCAGGCGCTCATTTTCTTCCACCAGCAGCTGGCCAAAGCCAATGATCGAGCCCAGCGGGTTGCGCAGGTCGTGGGCGGCGATGCGGATCATGTCGGTCTTGAGCTGTTCCAGCTTGATCAGGCGGCTGTGAATTTCGCTCAGCTCCTGCAATTGCAGCTCTTTGTCGTTCAGCAGCAGGGCGTTGTCCAGCGCCAGTGATGCACGCGAGACCACGCTGCGCAGCGTATCCACGACATCGGCCGAGAACCGCTGGTCCGGCCGGGCGGTCTCCAGGTTCAGCACCCCCAGCAGCTTGTTGCGGCTGCGCATCGGAATGACCACCTGCGCGACCGTCTTGGGCAGATTCTGCACATAGTCGGGGTCTTTGCGCACATCCAGCACGAGCTGCGGTTGCAGGGTACGCACCGCCCGCCCGACGATGCCTTCATCGGCATAGAAGCGCGTGTCTTTTTCATAGGCCCCGGCGTGAAACACCAGGTTCAGGATATCGTCGTTTTCCAGCATGGCGATGTAGCCGTCGGTGGCGCCGGTGAAACGCAGCGCATTGTCCATCATCACGTTCAGGATGTCTTCCAGCTCCAGCGAACGGCCGAATTCGCTTTCAGCACGGCGCAGGGTGGTCAGCTTCTTGGCTGTTTCCTGGGCATCATCCTGGGCGCGCTTGCGGTCGGTTTCATCCAGCACGATGCCCAGCACCTGGGTGGGAACCCCCGTATCGGCAGCGCGCTCAAACGCGGTCGCCCGCACATAAAACCAGTGGTAGGTCCCGTCGATGTGCTTCAGGCGCAATTCCGACTCGATAATTTCGCCCTCAGACAAGCGCATCATCGCGGCCTGGTTTTCAGACAATTTCGACAGGTCGTCCGGGTGAATAATCGCTTTCAGCACACCCTGCGTGCTCATCGGGCCGTCCACCAGCGCGGCCAGCTGGTCGTGTGGGAAGCCAATCAGTTCGCGGATGCCGCGGTTGGTAAAGACGACATTATTCTGCCGGATATCAAACACGAACACGAAGTCGGGCACGGCGCGCAGCACTTCATCGACGAAGTGGCGGCTCTCGCTGAGCGCCAGCTCTGCCTTCTGGCGCTGCATCAGTTCGCTGCGCAGTTCCAGCTCGGTAATGGCCGACTGCGCCAGGTCAGACAGGATGGACAGCTCGTCGGCCGTCCAGTTATGCGGCGCGTGATCGATGACACAGAATGACCCCAGGTTGGTGCCATCGCTCAGCATCAGCGGGAAGCCGGCATAGGCGATGGCATTCAGCTCGGCGATGGCCGGGCTATCGAGCAGCAGCGGTTCCTTGCGCGCGTCGCTGACGATCAGCGGCTGGTTGGTGGCCACCACATGCTTGCAGAACGAATGAGACAGCGGCGTCTCGCGGGACGAGGCCCACGGCTCTTCCAGGCCCACCGCGCTGGCGAAAAACTGGCGCTGGGCATCGACCAGCGAGACCAGCGAGACCGGGGCTTTCAGGATGCGCGAGGCCAGCGAGGTCAGCCGTTCCAGCGCCGGATCCGGCTCGGAATCGAGTAATGCCAGCTCATACAGCCGCTTCAACCGGTCTGGATTGGAGACGACCTTGTCTGTCTCAGATGCCGCCATGGCATGTCCCTATGGGTCCATTTAACGAGATTCAATCGGCACAACCAGGTCCTTGCGGAACGTCGTCAGCGGCGTGACCTGACCGTCTGACTCAATAATACATGAGTCTTCAATGCGGACGCCGAAACCTTTTTCAGGATAATACAGGCCTGGCTCCACCGTGATCGCGTTGCCGCCCGCCAGCGTGGCCGTGGACAGATGGCTCATGCCCGGCGCTTCGTGAATATTCAGGCCGATGCCGTGGCCCAGGCTGTGCACATAGCCCTGCTGCGTGCCCGGATGCGTGCGCAGCGTCTGGTGCCCGCGCGATTCGAAATAGTCCAGCACAGCCAATTGCGGCTGGTTGGCGGGCATCCCCGGCTTGATCATCTCGATAGCGATGTCAAAGGCGGTCATCACTTCATCGTAGGCGGCCTGCACTTCAGGCGTGGCATAGCCCAGCGACCAGGTGCGCGTCATGTCGTGGAAATAGCCGCCGCCCAGCTCGCGCGGGAACAGGTCAAATACAATCGCCTGGCCCAGCTTCAGCGCGTCGTTGTCTTCGCCACGGCTGTGCGGGAAGCCGGCATCGCGCCCCTGTGCGAAAATCATGGCTGTATCTTCCAGGTCAACATCCAGCAAAGCTTTCCGCACAAACCGCTTGACCTTGCCGATTGTCAGGGTGTGGCCGTCTTCGCCCACCAGCAGGCCGCCCTCGGCATGATGGCTGGTCAGCCAGTCCCATGTCTGCTGCATCACCAGGTCGGTACGCTGGGCCACGCTGCGCAGGCGCTCGATTTCGTCCGGCCCCTTGGTGGCAAAGGCTTCGTCAAACAGCGTGCCGGTCAGCACCGTCTCGCCCACAAATTCATACTGCGGGCACAGCTCTTTCAGCAGCGCGACACGGCCGAGGATGAAGGAAAAGTCGCCCGCGCCATACAGCCCAATGCGCCCGCCTTCCAGCCCGCAGGCCGCCAGGATGCGCCCCCACCAGGCCGCATGTCCGCGGCTGATATCCTTATGTTCCTGCACCAGCGCGATCAGCCCGGGGTCGTTGTAGATGCGCACTTCATAGCCGCTGCGCGCCGCTTCTTCGGTCTCCATCGAGCTGACGTAGAGGACAGGCTGCGCGCCATGCCGCTTGATCATCAGGCCGGTGGTGATGTGGCCGTCGTTCATCATATAGTCCAGCGGCGGATTGTAGATTTCGTCGGCCACGATGATGATCGCGTCCAGATTGCGTTTCGCCATCAGGGCGTCAATGTCACTTTTCATTCGCGAGACTCGCTTTCGTCGTTGGTCACAGGGGTGGCGGGGACACCAGACACCGGCAGCGTCACCGTGAAGGTGCTGCCGCGCCCCACCTGCGATTCTACGCGAATATCGCCGCCCATTAAAGTGACCAGCTGGCGCGTGATCGCCAGCCCCAGGCCGCTGCCCTCCGGCATGGTCTGTTCGGGGCTGCGTTCCAGCCGCGTGAAGCTGTGGAAAATCTGCTCCAGCGAATCCGGCGGGATGCCCACGCCGGTATCGCGCACGGCCAGCGCCCAGCGCTCACCCATGCCCGACACCAGCACCGTGACTGACCCGCTGTCGGTGAATTTCAGGGCATTTCCGGCCAGGTTGATGACCACCTGTTGCAGGCGCGCCACATCGACCATCACCTGTTCGGGGGCGCTGTCATCGATCTGGGCATCCAGGGCCAGATTTTTCCGCAGGGCGAGGCTTTTCAGCGTGTCGATGATTTCGTCGACAAACACGCGCGGGCTGACGGTGGTCGGTTTCAGCTCCAGGCTGCCGGCCTCGATACGCGACAGGCTGATCGTGTCATTGATGAGGTGGTGCAGGCGCTGCGCGCTCTGGTTGATCTGACGCGCGGCATGGCGCTGCTCATCGGTCAGCTCGCCCAGATAGCCATCCAGCAGCAGGTCGCCATAGCCTGCCATCGCCGCCAGCGGGGTGCGAAATTCATGGGCCATTTCCGCGACAAACAGCGAGCGCGCGCGCATGGCACTTTCGGCCTGCTCCAGCGCCTCGGCCAATTGCGCGGTACGTTCCTTCACGCGCTGTTCCAGCAGCAGATTGGTCCCTTCCAGCACGCGCTGCATGCCCTGGCGCTCGTACATCGCGGTGGCCAGCACCAGGATCGGAAAGGTGGTGGAGAGGATGTAGGTCTGAAGCAGCAGCAGCGATCCGGCCGGGCTGTCGGTCAAAAAGATGGTGCGCCCCTGGGCTGTGGCCGCGATGGCGACCGCCGTGCTGACCACGATGCCCAGCGCCGACGCCCGACGCCCATAGCGGAAGGCCAGCCAGCCCAGCAGCGCCAGCACCAGGAAAGACAGCGGAATATCGAGCGAGAAAATAGCGACGGTGAGGATGGTGAAGAGCAGCACGAAAATCGCCGCTTCAGCCACGAGGCGCCCCGGCAGCCGCCGGAGCGGATGCGTCAGCCAGAGCAGCAGGAAGGGCGTCATCACCAGAATGCCGACCGCATCGCCCACCCACCACGTAAACCAGATTTCAGGGAGCGCCGCTACGACGTCGAGGCCGCCAGCGACAAGCGCCAGCGAACCAATGCTGGCGCTGATGACGCTGCCGCCCAGTGTGCCGTAGAAAAAGAAGACCAGCGTGCCGCGCACATTGGCAAACGGATCCTGGCCGGGCGAAAAGCGCCGCATCACCCATGCACCAAAAAAGGCCTCAGCAGCCGCGCCGGATGCCATCACCAGCACGGTGATGACATCGGTCGCCGGGCTGTAGCCCACGCCGACCAGGTGCATGTTGACCAGCGCAGACCCGATCAGCACGCCCGGCACCATCCAGTACCCGCCCAGATACACGCACGCGGTGGCGATGCCCGATGCCGGCCAGATGGCGCTGATGGTATCCGCGCCCACGGTCGCATACTCGACGCCGATATATCCCGCGATGACGTAGGCCAGTATGGTGATGACGATGAGTACGGCCCGCTGTGTCGGCCTGCGCGCTTTGCCTGCCGCTGTTTGCATGAAGGTCACGTTGAACCGTTATAGTTTAAGCTTATGTTTTAAGTGTATGATTTTTGTGACATTACTCAACGGCAGAAGCGTTAACGTTTGCAACATCAAACGCGGGCAAACCAAAACCTCACAGCGGATACAGGTTGATGCCGAGGGCGGACGCAGCGGCGACGATCAGCGGGGCGATCAGCAGCGCGGGCAGAAAATTGGCGATACGCGGGCGTTTGATGTCGAGCAGGATCAGCGACAGGCCCAGCAGCATCAGGCCGCCGACCGCCGTCATTTCATTGATCATCGGGTCGCTCATCACGCTGCCAGCGAGCATCCCCAGCAGCGATAATCCGCCCTGCACCACGATCACGGTGATGGCGCTGAAGGCCACGCCCACGCCCAGTGTGCTGGCAAACGCCATCGCCGCAAACAGGTCAAGCACGCTCTTGATAGCAATCTGCTGAAAGCCGGCGGCCAGCCCCATGCCATCCTGTAAAGACCCGACGAACGTCAGCGGCCCGATACAGAAAATCAGGCTGGCGGTGACGAACCCGTTGATGAAGCGTGCGCGCTCGTTCTGCTCGGTTTCAGCGTCCAGTGTGGTCTTGCTTTTGGGGGAAAGCCGGTCGCGCAGCCAGCCGCCGAAGCGCTCCAGCGCCACATCGATGCGCAGCAGCTCACCGATGATGACGCCCACCACCAGGCTAATCAGCGGGATGATGATGTTGCCGGTGGCCTGCGCGTTGCCAATGCCGACCATGACGGTGGTCAGCCCCAGGCCAGTCATGACGGAAGTCTGGATGCGTTCGGGCAGTCGATTGCCGATCAGCAGGCCGGTAATGCTGCCGATAAGCACGGTGAGGGTATTGAGGATGGCTCCGCCCACAGGATGGCCTCTGAATCGGGATGCGACAGGAGAGACCTGCGAGTATTGCCGATTCGCATGCGGGGCGCAACCAGGCGGCTAAATCTGCGCCCCGCTGGCCTGATTGGAGGAATCAAACAATTCATTCAGCCAGATGAGCAGGCGCTTGCTTTCGGCGCGCATCAGGTAAAGCTGCTGAATCTGGGCGTTGTTGAGCTGGCCATACTCGCCGTCGATCAGCATTTCGGCGTAGCCCAGCACGGTCGCCAGCATTTCGCGCGTCTCATACGACAGAAACCGGAGCGCGTTTTCAGAGTGGCTGTCATCAGCGTAAATCAGCACATCGCGATACTGGCGCGTGGCCCGCTCGATCGCGTCGAAACAGTGCGACTGCCCGTCAGACAGCACGCCGTAGCGCTCGCTTTGCAGCTTGTCGGCAATGTGCAGAATATGCTTGACCAGATCGAAAGGATTCTCTTCGTGAATCATGTTTGCCCGCTCACAGTACTTAATATGTATTCAGTATATGAGCTTTCGAAAAGCAGACGATAGAAGGACGTAAAAATTTATTTTTTGTAATATCAGTCAACATCATTTCCCTGATATTAAAGACAGCAGCCAGATTTGCCGTTACACTGGAACGATATACAGGCATCTGGAGCGGATAACGCTGCATGGAAATCTTGATCGAACTGGCCATCATCTTTGTCCTGGTGCTGGCAAACGGATTCTTTTCTGCCTCTGAGCTGGCGGTGATGTCATCACGCCGCAGCCGCCTTGAAGAACAAGCCAACGAGCACAGGCAAGGGGCGGCCAAGGCACTGACCCTGCTGGACAAGCCGGATAACTTTCTAGCCTCGGTGCAGGTGGGCATCACGCTGATCGGCACACTGTCGAGCGCGTTTGGCGGCGCGCGCCTGGGCAGCATCCTGGAGGGCTGGCTGCGCACAATTCCTGTGCTGGCCCCGCTGGCTGAAGGGCTGGCGCTGGGATTCGTCGTGCTGTTCATCACCTACATATCGCTGGTCTTTGGCGAGCTGACGCCCAAGCAGATTACCCTGCGCGACCGCGAAGGCGTGGCCCGCTTTACCGCGCCGATCATGGTGGCTATGAGCGCCTTCGCCAAGCCAGTCATCGGCCTGCTGAACCTGTCGGTGGCTGGGGTGATGCGCCTGCTGGGGCTGAAGGCGCTGCCGCCAGACCAGGTGACGCAGGAAGACATCGAATACCTGATTCGCCAGGGGACGGCCAGCGGCGTGGTGCAGCAAGGCGAGGCGCAGGTGATTCAGCGCCTGTTTGAGCTGAGCGACCGGCCGGTGCGCGCCGTTATGACGCCGCGCACGGAAGTGGCCGCCATCGATGTGCGTATGTCGGTGCCCGAAATTGCCGCCGCCTTTCATCAGCACAAATTCTCGCGCATGCCGGTGTATGAAAAATCCATCGACACGATCATCGGCACGCTGCACGCGCGCGATGTCATCGACCTGCTGCTGGCCCAGCCCACGCCGACCGATGTGCGTTCGCGCCTGTTCCCGCCCATCTATATCCCCGAAACGGCCGAGATTCAGGACGCCATCACGCAGATGCAGCAGCAGCATATCCACCTGGCCATCGTGATAGACGAGTACGGTCAGACGGCGGGCGTGGTGACCTTTGAGGATGCGCTGGAAGAACTGATCGGCGATATCCGCGACGAACACGATGTCGGCGAGACGCCTGACATCGTCCAGCGCGCAGACGGCTCATGGCTGGTGGATGCGATCATCCCGTTTGATCGCGTGCACGAGGAGCTGGGCATACCCTATCCAGACCCGGACGAAATCAACCATGGCGAATTTACCACACTGGCCGGCCTGGTGATGGCGCTGCTGAACCGCATCCCCACAGCAGGCGATATTGCCGAGGTGGAGGGCTTCACCATCGAGGTGCTGGACATGGACGGACGCCGGGTGGACAAGGTGCAGGTTACGAAAGTAAAAAAAGAAGACAGTGATGAGGGATGAGGTAGGACGTGGGGCATTGGGAACAGTGCATGTTTCGGGCGCGTCGCGACGCGCCCCTACACGGTCAGACACAGCAGGGAATTCCGGACCTGTATTTTGGCCAGATATTCACCTATTGGTTCTCGCATCATACGGTTGATGGCGTAGGGGCGCGTCGCGACGCGCCCAGTGGCCCCCCATTTCCCCCAATACACGAACTGAAAAAGTCACCTGCCATGAAACAGCGTTATCTCCTGGCGCTCCTGGCGTCTTGGCGGTTTAACGCTCTTTCATGTTCTAAAGCGAATACCAATGGGCCTGGCATGAATTGAGGCCCGGCGCATGCCAGGCCTCTACTGAGCTATCACGCATCACGCATGACTCACACCTGGCTTTCTTCCGTCGCCTCCGGCGTGACCTCAGGCAGCGGGGCCGCCACGGGTGACCCGCAGGTGGCCAGATATTCCTCAAACAGCGCCTGACGATCCGGATTATCGCCTGCCTCACGCTGAAGTTCATAGCCTTCACGCAGCACCGGCAGCGCCGACGCGCAGTCGCCGCTGTTCATATACGCGCGGCCAGCATCCAGAAAATGACGTGGATTTCGGGTGTCGGTGGTCATCAGCCGGCGGTACGAGCCCAGCGCGCCCGCCTGATCGCCCAGCGCGCTCTGCACCGTGGCCAGATACGACAGGCAGGTGACGTTATCAGGGCTGGCTGCGGTGCAGCGTTCCAGATAACTGAGCGACTGGTTCGCGTCGCCGTAGGCCGAATAATACAGGAAGGCGATGCCATACAGCGCGTCCAGATTGTTCGGGTTCAGCTCCAGCACCTGCGTGAACAGGCCCTCGGCCGTATCGTAATTGCCCAGGTTCCACTCCACCCACCCGCGGTCCACGCTAATCATCGGCAGGTTCGGCGCTTCGGCGCTGGCCGCCTCAAGCGAGTCCTGGGCATCCAACAGCAGAAAGTCGACCTGCCACTGCAACAGGGCGTTGACGTAATTGGCCTCGTAGCTGTTCGGGTCGGCATTCAGCGCGCGGGCAATCGCCTCCTGCGCCAGGTCCGGGCGATCCAGGTCAAAATAGGTCTCCGACAGATAGGCCAGCGCCTTGGCATTTTCCGGTTGCAGGCTGAGCGATTGCAGCGCGCTGCTGATGGCCTCGTTCTCGCGGTCGGCACGCGACAGCGCGAAGGCCTGCAGCGCCCATGAATCCGCGCTGAACGGATCCGCGTTGACGGCGCGCTCGGCCGCGACGACAGCCTCTTCGGCGCGCCCCTGCATCACCAGCCCCAGCGTGATGCGCTGGTGCAGCAGCGCGTTATTCGGCGCGGCGTCCAGAATTTCCTGATATTCGGCCAGCGCTTCCTCGATTGCGCCGCGGTCCCAGGCCTGGTTGGCGCGGTTGACGCGCTCGGCCGGGTCAGTCGTGGGCAGCGGGGTGGGCGCGCCCATGGTCGCCATCTGATTCTGCGCCTGATTCACCGTCGTATTGATGAACTGCTCGATGGTGGGCGCAAATTGTTCGCGCCGGTCATACAGAAACCAGCCAATGCCGCACACCAGCACGGTCATCACGATCACGCGGCCGAAACGGCGCGACACAATCTGACGCCGCTGCTTCTGATAGCGTTTTGGCGTGCGCAGATACATAAGCGTCAGCCCCCGATCGGCGTGGGCGGGATGGCTGTCGGCGGGACGGCCGTCGGCAGCGTGCGGTTAGTATAGGCCGCGCAGCTCACGGTAATCAGGCGCAGGCCTTCCTGCGAGGCCAGCAGCAGCGGATTGTTGGCATCGGCGCTGCCCGCACGAATGCGGTTGATCGAGTCGGTCAGGATCGACCAGGCATCATCGCACTCGCCCAGGTAATAATGCGCCAGCCCGCGCAGGTAATAGCAGCGGATATCGGCGCCATCCCCGGCGATGCGCACGCAGTTCTCGAACGACTCAATCGCGCCCTCGTAATTGCGGCGGCTGTACTGGGTCTGGCCCAGGCTGGCCCAGGCCTGCGCGTATTCCGGATTGATGGTCACGGCTTCCTGGCAGTAGTCGGTGGCACGCTGGTTTTCACGCGCCTCGAAATAGGCATCGCACAGGCGCAGGTAGGCACGCGCGTTTTCCGGCTGCATGGCCAGCACCTGCTCGTACAGCGCGATCGAGTCAGCATACATCTCGATGGCCATCACCGTATCCTGGGCGCGGGACGCCTGGGCACGGTACAGGCTGGCCAGCTCGAAATACGCGCCGCCCTGATTCGGGTTGAGCTGAATGGCCTGCTCAAGCTGGTCGATAGCCTCGTCGTAACGGCCCACCCACACCAGCGAGTACGAATAAATACGCCGCGCCGACGGATCCAGCGGGTCCAGCTCGATGCTGCGCTCGGCATTTTCCAGCGCCACATCATAGCGGTCGATGGTCAGATAGGCGCTGCTGAGCGCGGCATACAGCGGCGCAAAACTGCGGTCGACGTTCAGGCCGGCCTGCGCCACCGGAATCGCAGCGGCAGCATCGCCGCTCAGGTCCAGCGCGCGCGCCTTCAGCGCATAGCCACGCGGGTCGTTGCCGTTGGCGGCAATCGCGCGGTCCCCCATCTCGATGGCGCGCTGCACGGATTCGGGCGAGTCGTCGCCCAGCTCCAGCAGCATCCGGCCAAATTCATACAGGTAATCGACGTTGGTGGGCTGTTGCAGCACGGCCTGTTCCATCAGGCTGGCGGCCTCGCGCACATTGCCACGGGAATACACGTCCATGGCGTTGGTGGCATACACGCTGGCAAACGGCGTGGGCGGCGGGGCCTGGCCGATGATGGACAGGGCGCGCGTTTGCAGCACAGAAAACTGGCTGTCCACCACAAACAGGAAGCCGGCGATACCGGCGATATACAGCCCGATCCACAATCCCCAGCGCCGACGTTTACGCCGGTTGCTGAAAAATGGTTGTGAGTAGTCTCGGCGAATCTGCATGATGTTTTTTTATCCGTTAACCAACGTTTCACGCGCTTCACGCGCGGGGGTGAAGTTCGGATTGAAGCTGATCGCACCGTCCAGGTTCAGGATCGCGCGGTCGGTCTCGCCCATGCCAGCCCGTGCCAGCGCCGCATAGTAGTAGGTTTCTTCCACATACTGGCCGCCGCCGTCGTTCAGCGTGGCCTGCGCCAGCTCGATGACATCGCCAAAGCGGCCGGTTTCCAGATACGCCTCGTAAGGGCCAAACTGGTACCACAGCATACGCCAGGGCAGGCCACCGCCCACGGCACGCGACTGGTCAAAGGCGACCGCGGCTTCGGCAAACATGTCCAGCCCGACGAAGTTGGTACCCATGTTGAACCAGGCAAACGGGTCTTCGGGATTGCTGATCGCCTCGGCGCGGGCAGCCGCCAGCGCATTCTGATAATTCGTGGCTTCGTCGGCGTCTGCACCCAGGATCGCGTTCAGCTCGGCCTCGCGGTCGGGCGTATACAGCACGATATACAGGCGGTTGAAATGGCGCCAGAAGCTGTCGAAGTAGTCATATTCATAGATGTAGTTGGGGCCTTCAAAGCTGTCCTGCGTATACAGGATGCCCTGGCCATCGTCATAGCCGGAAACGAGCTGGTAATGCCCCATCCAGCCCTGGTCATCGTTGGGCGGGTCGAAGCCGCTTTCCACAATCACCGGGAAGTTGTTCGCAATCAGCGTCCGCAGCAGGTCGAGGGTGCCGCCCTGGCGCAGCATGGCCACGGCGTTCATGCCCGATTCCTCATTCACCCACGTGACCATCTGCCACGGGCTGACATTCTTGTCTTCGCCATTCGGCTTCAGCCACTGCGCGGCCGGATACTGCGTCAGATTATCGGCCGTGAAATACGACAGGCCCATCGTGATCGTCGCCGGGCCGCAGTTATTCCAGTCCTGATAAATGTGCTGGATGCCCGAAAGCTGATAGCTGGTGGGCAGCGAAACCGCGTCCTGCGCGGACACGCCTGCTGCCAGTGTGCTGGTGAGGAGCAATGCCCCAAAAATCGCCTTTACCTTCACAGTCAACCTCATCCTGTACTGTCACATCAGGTCTATTATACAGGACGTGCGGCCTGCTGTTGACCGCGTTTTCCCAACGCTGGGGATACGACGCGAAAACTTCAGGCGCGGGCCGCCGCCACAATCGCGGTCAGGCTGTGCGCCCGTTCGCGCAGCGTGTCCAGCGGCCAGGTGCCGTCGCCGGTCAGCCAGGCGCCGACGCCGCAGGCCACCGCGCCCGCCCGAATAAACTCGCCTGCATTCTGCTCGCTGATCGCGCCGTTGCACATGAACGGGATGTGATCGAGCGGGCCGCGCAGGGTTTTAAAATACTCCACGCCCAGATTGCCAATCGGAAACAGCTTAATCAGCTTCGCGCCGCTGGCATAGGCATCGACCGCTTCGGTGGGCGTCATCACGCCGGGCACCATCAGCCTGTCGGCGCCATGCACCACGGCCAGCGTCTCGCGGCTGAAGGAGGGCGCGACCACGAAATCAGCGCCGGCATCCAGCGCACGGCGGGCGGCATCGCCCTCCAGCACCGTGCCCATACCCACCGCGGCGGACTCGCCCACGGCGGCTTTGGCGGCCGCCATCGCCTCCAGCGGCTGGGCCGAATTCATGGTGAATTCAAAGGCGCGAATGCCCGCCTCCAGCAGCGTCTCGATGATCGGCACGGCCACAGCCGGGGTAAAATTTCCGCGCAGCACGACGATCAGTCCGGCGCTGGCGATATGGTCATAGGCGGTCTGGGGATGCATGGTCTGGGCGGTCCTCACGGGTGCGTTGCACAAATGATCGAAGCATGCAAATCATACCGCGTGGCGCGCCAGTTGCGATGAGGATGGGGGTCTTGAAGGGGAATCAGCCAGCGCCCAGCGGAGAAGTCTGCGGCTTCCCGCCGTGGGACCTGCGGCTGCGCACGGCGCGCAGGATGATCGCCCCCAGCGAATTGCGCGGCAGCGGCTTGGTGACGACGTCAGCCAGACCCAGCTGCGAGGCAGTAGAGGCGCAGGGCAGCACGTTGCTGTCGAGCATGGCGATGACGGGTATTTGCTGAAGGTCTGGCGCGCTGTGCAGGACGCTGGCAATCGCGCAGGCATCCCCATGGGGCAGGCTGAAGTCGAGCAGGATGACATCCGGCCGCGGCAGCATGGCGCGCACCTGCGTAATGACATTTGAGCCAGTCGTGTTACGCTTGTAGCGGATACCAATCTCGCTAAGCAGGGAAGAAACTGCCAGCAGGGCGTGGGGATCATCTTCAACGACGAAAGCGGTCAGAGCGGTCAGAATGGATCCAATCGCAAATGGGACTTAACGGACTTGTTAATATAATTATTTAGTCAATTGGCGCACAGGTCAACTTGATTTTTAAGCATTCGCAAACCTCTCATGTTACTTAACAGGTTTGTTTTTCGAAATTAAGCGTGAGATTGCGCCTGCAAACGGCCTGTTTCAGAGAGATCAGCCTGCCGGATCAACTGGTCACGACCACCTGTAAACTTAAGCAGATGATGAGAACGTTACATCAGGATAATTTTCAGGAAAGGGACGACAGGGATGGGCACCAACAAGACGCACAAGGATACCGCCGGGGTGATCGCGCCGCCGCCGCTGATATACGCGGCCTTCGGGCTGGCAGGCATCGGCCTGAATGCCGCCTTCCCGCTGGCGCTGACGCCGCCGTGGTCCGAGGCGGTCGGCATCGCCTGCATCGCCCTGTCGCTGATTCCGGGGCCGTGGGCGCTCATCAACATGCTGCGCGCAGGCGTCAACCCGGAGCCGTCGCACCCCACCAGCGCGCTGGTGACCAGCGGGCCGTTCCGCTTCACCCGCAACCCGATCTATCTGACCTTCACGCTGTTCTTCTTCGGCATCGCGCTGCTCACGCGCAACGCCTGGCTGCTGGCAATGCTCATCCCGCTGCTGGCCGTCATGCACTTCGGCGTGATCTTCCGCGAGGAACGCTATCTGGCGCGCAAATTTGGCCTGGCCTACACCGCCTACAAAGAGCAGGTCAGGCGCTGGGTATAAGTCCACCTTTCATCATTCTTTTGCGGCAATTCACCCTACAATACAAGCATCGGCCAAGGGTATGGATGACGCCGTCATGCTGCCGCCCAAACCAGTTCAGGCAGAGGTAATCCGCGCCGCGCTGCGCCGTCACGACCGCGCGCTGGCCCGTGAGCTGCTGCGCCCTGCCCTGAAAACCGGGCCCACGCCGGAACTGTGGGCATTGGCCGCCCGCGCCTGCGACGAGCCCCAGTCCGCCCTGCGCTGCCTGGAGCGTGCGCTGGCGCTGCACCCTGACCATCCGGAGGCGCTGTATCTGCGCGACCTGCTGCGTCCGCATCTGGAACCAGTCTCTGAGCCTGCGCCGCCCGCCGACCCACTGCCGCTGCCCCCGCTGGCGATGTTTGACCCGCCGCTGAAAAAAGCCCGCAATCCGCGCCGGCGCCGTTCCGTGTGGGACTGGGTGCTGCTGGGCTGTATGCTGCTGCTGGGCTCCAGCGGCGGCGCATATGCCCTGAACGCGGCTGGCCTGACGACCGGCTTCGTCACGACAGTGAACCAGGTCACCGGAGGCCCGGCTCCCGTGACCGAGTGGGAAGGCATCCCGCTGGTCAGCGTGCCCAATCTGCCGGAAGTGCTCCCCGCCTCGCAGACCGAATCACTGGGGACTGCCGGGCGCGATACCGATGTGCTCGACCCCGGCTATACGCATGAATACAGCTTCGAGGCGACACGCGGCGAGGAAGTGGCCGTATACGTGCAGTTCCTGTCGCTGAGCGCCAATTATGTCAGCCGGAATATCGCGCTGATGCGGCCGGACGGCACGAACGCTATGCGCGACTGTGCCCGCGACACCATCCTGGAGGGCGATAACAATATCGCGCTGACCTGCACTATCGATGTCAGCGGTTCATGGCGCGTGCGCCTGACCGGCCGCCAGAACGAGAGCACCGGAGCCTATTTCGTCGGCGTGGAACATATCAGCGGAGGCACGTTTTAGCCTTATGCAGGAAGACGACGGGTATCTGGGTGGCATGGGGGCGGATGACGCGCTGCCCCGGCGCAGGCAAAGCGATGCCGCGCACATGGCGGATTTTGCGCGTTTCGGGTCGCTGGACGCCTATGACCTGACCGACGACGAGCTGGCGCAGATGCTGGAACTGTGGCGCTGGACGGTGTGGAAAGCCGCGCATCAGCCCAGCGCGGTCGACCACGATATCCTGCAGGCGGTGCAGGCCTTTCAGCGCCAGCTCGCAGAAAAGCACGACCTCGATATGGAATACAACACCGCGCTGCTGCTCAAACAGGAACTGGAGCCGCTGATGCATTTTCGGGCGCTGCGCATGTTTCCGGCGGCCATGTGGTACTTCGTGCGGCGGCTGAACCCGCTGGTCTTCCTGCGCGCATGGCACCGCGCCCGCCGTTATGACGCGCTGGAGGCGTCGCGCGGGCAGCGCCCCTCAGACCGCGGCTATCCGCGTGAATTGCTGGAGTCGTTTCGCGGACGCCCGCCCAACATGCTCAAGCGCAAATACTGGCGCAGCCTGACCGCCCACAGCTACGACGAGCGCAAGCAGATGAAACGCTGGTGGTAGGCGGGCCGTCCGTATCACATGCCGGGCTGGTGGTATAATACGCCCCAGTTTTGTTCGTATACACCGGCGACCCTATGACCCTGACCGTTCTCACGCCGCAGCCCCAGCAGTGGGATGCGTTCGTCCATGCCCGGCCCCGTGCCCACGCGCTCCAGCTCAGCGGCTGGGCCGGCCTGAAGCGCCCGTATGGCTGGGGCAGCGCCCGCGTCGCGCTGGCCGATAAAACCGGCGCGCTGGTCGCTGGCGCGCAGATGCTGCTGCGTCCGCTGCCGCTGCGCCTGGGCACGATGGCCTATCTGCCCTTCGGCCCGATCCTCACGCATTATGACCAGCGCGATGCCCTGTGGGACGCCATCCACGCGGCGGCCCGGGGCGCACATGCCTCCTTCCTCAAATGGGAGCCGGGCTTTCTGCTGGATGGCGCGGCCCCGCCTGATTTCTCGCGCTACGGCTTCCGCGAGAGCGCGCAAACGATTCAGCCGCCGCGCACGGTCATGATCGATATCCGGCCCGACGAAGATGCCATCCTGGCGCGCATGAACCAGGGCACGCGGCGCAAAATCCGCCAGAGCCTGAAGGGCGATGTGCGTTACGTGCAGGCCACGCGCGACCAGGTGCGCCTGTTCACCGATATGATGCAGACGACCGGCGCGCGCAACGCGTTCGGTGTACACGAGCCGTCGTATTATGGGCTGGCCTATGACCTGTTCGTGCCGCACAGCGCGGCGCTGTTTCTGGCGCTGCTGGGCGATGAGCCGCTGGCCGGCGTGATGGCATTCGCGCAGGGCGACATGGCCTATTACCTGTACGGCGCATCCAGCAACCAGCAGCGCAACCTGATGGCCAGCTATGGCGCCCAGTGGCAGGCGATCCAGTGGGCGAAGTCACGCGGGTGCGCCTGGTATGACATGTGGGGCGTGCCCGACGAGGACGCGGCCGTGCTGGAGGCGGGCTTCGAGTCACGGGACGACGGGCTGTGGGGCGTGTATGGCTTCAAGCGCGGCTGGGGCGGCGAGGTGATGCGCAGTCTGGGCGCGTGGGATCACGTCTACAATCCGCTGATTTATGGGGCCTATCGCCTCGCTTTGCAGGCGCGCCGCGCAGGAAACGGGGACTAGCCTGATGCCTTTTAACCTGACCGATGTGCTTTCCGGGCAGCAGGAATCGCGCTGGCTGGACGACCTGGACTTTGACGATCTGGACGGCGTGCGCCGTGACGATGCCGCACTGCGTGCCTCAGACGGGCCGAAGCTGGCCGCCTTTCTGGCCATGCGTCATCACGACGAAGTGGCCGCCTTCACGCGCCAGTTCCTGCTGATGGCCGTGCCGGCGGTCTTTCGCAGCGAGGCAGGCGGCTGGACGCTGGCTGCCTGCCCTGAGGCCAGCACCTACCTGCGCCTGCTGGTGGGCGGGCAAACGGCCATGCAGGTGACCTATTTTGACGAGGAAGACCTGCCCATTTTCGAGATTTATCTGCCGCGCGCGCTGATGTCACGCGGGCTGGATATGCCGCTCAAGCGCGAAGAACTGGACCTGTCGCTGGAGCTGGAAGGCGAGGACGAGCCGATCGAGTGCTGCGTGCAGCCGGCTGGTTCCAAGACCGACCCGGAACTGATGCTGATCAGCGCCGGCTTCGGCAGCGAGGCGACCGCACTGGCCCAGCTGCTGCTGCCAGAGCTGCGCGCGCATCACGTCAACCTGATGCGTCGCCCGCGCCCGGCCGGTCTGGCCGCGCCGCACAACTGGCTGCTGGTCGACCACGTGCTGAGCGAGGCGAACCCATGATTACGTCCCGCATCATCACCGAGCGCGACGCCTGGAATACGGCAGTCGCGGCGCTGCCGTGCGCGCATGTGCTGCAAACCTGGGAATGGGGCGAATTCAAGCGCGCCACCACGGGCTGGGCCCCGCATCGTCTGTTGTGGGAGCGCGGTGGCGCCCCGGTCGCGGCGGCCAGCATCGGCGTCCGGTCGATCGGCCCGCTGAAGCTGATGTATGCGCCCAAAGGCCCCGCGCTCGACTTTACCGATGCCGCGCTGCTGGCGCAGGTGCTGGACGACATGGGGTCGTTCGCGCGCCGTCAGTTCGCCGTGTGGCTGAAGCTCGACCCGGATGTGATCACCGGCACCGGCATCCCCGGCGAGGAGGACGCGCACGAATCGGCCTCAGGGACAGCGGTCACAGAATCGCTGAAGCAGCGCGGCTGGCGCTTCTCGGCCGACCAGGTGCAGTTCCGCAACACCGTCGCCATCGACCTGACGCAGCCGGAAGAAGACATCCTCGCCGCGATGGGCCAGAGCACGCGCCGCAAAATCCGCATCGCCGAGCGCGAGGGCGTGACCATCCGCGAAGGGGACGCCGCCGACCTGCCGCTGCTGTACGCGCTCTATCAGACCACCGGCCAGCGCGATAATTTCCTCATTCGCCCGGTGGATTACTATCACGAGGCATGGCGGCGCTTCATGGCGGCCGGGCTGGCCATGCCGCTGATCGCCGAGCATGACGGCATGGCCCTGGGCGCGGTCATCCTGTTTCATTTTGCGCGCACGTGCTGGTACTTTTACGGCATGAGCGCCAACGAAGGGCGCGACAAACAGCCGAATTATCTGCTTCAGTGGCGGGCGATGCAGTGGGCGAAGGCGCGCGGCTATCAGACCTATGACATGTGGGGCGCGCCCGATGTGTTTGCCGAAAGCGACCGGCTGTGGGGCGTGTTCCAGTTCAAGCGTGGCTTCCACGGCCAGATTCGCCGCCACATCGGCGCGTGGGACTATGCCCCGTTCCCGCCGCTGTACTGGGCGTATAAGAGAGTTAAAAGGTAAAAGGGGAAAGTTAAAAAGGCAGGCGGAAGATTTCGTGAAGCTGCGCGCGAGCATCTTTAAGATTCTGTGAATAATATTATGGTTATATAAACCGACTGGAGGACACACAACGCGTCTTGTCCCAAAAATATTTTGCGCTGCTGATCGAACATCTGTGGTGTCTTAGGGACAATGCCTGACACCACATTAAGACGGTTCTTCTCCTCTTTGCCGGGCGGACACGCAGGTCCGCCCCTACATTCCTCGCGGACAAACAGTTGCAACGAAGAGTTTTTTCTTCAAATCCAAGCGACTCCGAGTAGGGGCGGACCTATGTGTCCGCCCTGGAGGACCAAAATCCGACTGAATCCTCAGCGAAAATTCCTTAACTTGGTACCTATGGGGCTTGGCATGCCAAGCCCCTACTGAAACCTTCGGCAACTGACCGAGGACATAAGCGCACACCCTCGCGCTACTGCCCTCGCCACGGATCCATGGCAGGCTTATCGGGATAGCCGATCTGCGCCAGGCGGTCGCGGAAGGCCTGATGGTCGCCAGCTTCAAACAGGGCGACATACTCATTGACCGTCCCGAACGGCAGCGAACGCCGCGTCTCCGGATTGATCACGCGCACCTCGCCATTGCCCTGGCCCAGCCGCGTCGACAGCTCTTTACACACCTGATTCAAATGGCGCAGATTGGGCAGGTAATGGCCGCTCTTGTTGGTGACGGCCACCAATTGCCCGTCGGTGACCTGCATTTCGCCCGCGCCGGCGGCCTCACCTGCCGCCAGCAGGCTGGAATGATGCTGCTGATTGAGCGTGTGCGAGGCCGCGAAAATCTCGCCGTCGGGCGACATGGTGAACATGGCCCAGTTTTTGCCCTGCGCCACCGTATTCAGCTCGCGCGTGTCAAACGGATCGGGGCTGTTCCCCTGCATCAGCATGCCCCCTTCGTAGCGCAGGCGGTACGGATCGCGGTCGGCGGTCGTCTCCATGTAACGCACGCTCTGGCTGTCCAGCTCCGCCAGCATCGGGGACTGATAGTTACCCGACAGGTCGGCGACGCGCTGGGTCATAGCCACGCCGAACAGCGCCAGCAGCGCATCAGCCTGCGCATCATCGAGCGCGTTTTGTTCGTGGGCCAGAATCGTCAGGTCGACCAGCAGCGCCTCAGGCGTGGCCTGCACACTGCCCAGCGTCGACTGTGTTTGTGCCACCAGGCGCGCCAGCAATGCTGACGGCCCATGCTCGATTGGGGTAGTCCCCTCCAGCACGCCGGGCTGAAGCGCAAACGCCAGGATGATCAGGCGATAGGCGCTCATCAGCGGTAAACGCGGATCGGTCAGGCCCAGCACCTGTTCGCGGCGCTTGCCCAGATTGCGCGCCTGCACCAGCACCGGCGCCTTTTTGCCGGTCAGCACGCCGCGTTCTTTCTTGTCGCTCAGCGCCGCCTTGATGTCTTTCTTCTTCATCGAGCTGTAGCCCTTGTTCACATTGACCAGCTCGCTGTATTTGGACTGCTCGCCCAGCCCGCGGCTGGCCAGGAAATCGCGCGCTTCGGCGTGCGCCTCGCCGGTGATGGGCGATCCGGTCGCGCCCAGCGTCTTGCGGTACCACTCGGCCGCCCGCTCATAATCGCCGCCCTGGGCAAACGACGCCCCGGCCCCACGTGCGCAGTCCACTATGGCGTGCGCGTCGTTGTCCTCCAGGTCGCCGGATGCTTTCAGGATGTCATGGGCGCGCGCGAACAGCACGCCCGCCGCCAGATAATTGCCGCCGGTGTACTGCGTCAGACCACGCGCGAAATTGCGCCCCGCTTTTTCGGCATCAAAGCTCACCGGCTCTTCGGCCGGCAGGTGGATGGCGGGCGGGCCAGCAGGCACGACAGGCGCGGGCGCGGCCGGTGCGACTGCCGCCGGTGCAGGTGCCGCATCCCCGTCATCTTCCAGCTCGGCATCATCAGTCTCCGGATGAAACGTCATAGCATCGGTGTCGGCGTAATTAGCGTCATCGCCGTCCGTGACATCCGCGGGGTCATTGTCAAAAATGCTGCTCACAGCGGGTGCCGGGGTGGCCGCCTGCGGCGCGGGCGCGACACCATCCACGGCCTCATAATCATCTTCTTCGGCTTCCTGTTCGGACCCGTCCGTTTCCCCAACCTCGCCGACTTCGGTCATGTGGTAACCGTCGAATTCCTCGGTTTCATCCTCGGATTCGTCCGCTTCGTCGGCCTCACCAATCTCGCCGACTTCGGTCATGTGATAGCCGTCGAATGCTTCAGTCTCATCCTCGGACTCGTCGGCTTCGTCGGCCTCACCAATCTCGCCGACTTCAGTCATGTGGTAACCGTCGAATTCCTCGGTTTCATCCTCGGATTCGTCGGCCTCGCCAATCTCGCCGATTTCAGTCATATGATAACCGTCGAATGCCTGCGTCTCGTCCTCGGACTCGTCGGACTCACCAATCTCGCCGACTTCAGTCATGTGGTAACCGTCGAACGCCTCAGTTTCGTCTTCGGCTTCTTCTGACTCGGCCTCACCCACAAGGCCCGCATATGCCATATCATCGGGCGGGGCATCCTGCATCTGCGGGTCATGCTGATCCATTTCTGTGCGGATCGCTTCCACCAGCGCATTCATCAGCCCCCAGCGCGGGTTCGCGGCATCGGTGCTGCCGATGGCCACGATCAGCAGGTCAAGCGCGTTTTGCAGAATTTTCAGGCTGCGTTTCTTCGGCGGCCTGCCCAGGTAAACGCCCAGCATGATGCGGGCCTGCCGTTCCTTCAGGCTGATGCGCCCGCCGCTGAAGCCGGTCAGCGCGCCCAGGTCGGTCACGATGCTGCGCTGAATCGTGCGTCCTGATGCATCCGGGCTGCGCTGAAGGCGGTTCAGCACGGCGCGGTTGCCCAGCACGCGCTGAAGCTGCACCGCGTTCGCTGGAGAGATGTCCCGTGGATTGCCGATGCCGTTGCTGGCTTCTGCTGAAGACTGTGCTGTCTGGCTGGGCTGTGCCGATTCCGGCGCTGACGACTCTGGTGCGCGCACTGCCATGCGCCCTGCTTTTACCCGTACAGACCTGTCGCGCATATCCTTTGTTACCGCCCTGGGACTCGTTGCTTCTTTTGTCGATTGAGCGTCGATGAATCCACGATGTGTAGTGTTTGTCGTAACGATAACCAAAATTTGTGCTTTTGGCATGAATTTCGTAAAGTGTTTTGCATTCGCGGGCTGTGGCGGGTTTATTGGGAAAGGGAAAAAGCAGCCTGCCAGGAACCGTGATTAACGATATCCATGGCGCATGATAGTTTTCGACGCCGCGCATGTCATGTGATAGTCCTCTGATAATGTCCTGAGATGCTAAAGGAGGGAGTACCGTGTCACAAGCCCATTATGCGCGCATCGCGGCGCTTTACGACGCCTTCGTCAATACAGACTTTGACATTGAATTCTTCACGTCACAGGCGCACGAACAGGGAGACGAAATCCTCGAATTGATGGCAGGTACAGGCCGCCTCACCATTCCTATCGTTCGTGCTGGCTTTCGTGTCACAGCGCTGGATTTCTCTGCCGAGATGCTGCAAATACTGCAACATAAGCTGGAAGCACAGGGTTTGTCGGCTGAGCTTCACCAGGCTGACATACGCTCATTTAGCTTAGGTAAGCAATATAAGCAGATCTGGATCCCCTTTCATGCGTTTCCTGAATTGATTTCCGAAGCAGACCAGACGAAAGCACTGGAAAGGATCCATGCACACCTATTGGATGAAGGCGTATTCATTTGTACCCTTCACAACCCAATCGTGCGTGAGAAGTCGGTAGATGGACAAATGCGCCTGGTCGTGAATCGAGAACTTGCTTCGGGAAACAAGCTGCTAGTCTGGCTTCTTCAAACCCGTCATTCTGAAACAAATATCGTGGAAGTCCATGAATTTTTCGAGGAGTACAACGCGCATGGCGTCATGATATCGAAGCAGTATTCCCCGCTTCAGTTTCATCTCCTGTCCAAACCGGCATTTGAACGGCTGTTCACACAAGCGGGATTTGAAGTATTGAAGATTTATGGCAACTACGATCATTCCGCATTTGACGAAGAGCAAAGCCAATTTTTGTTATGGGTATTGAAGAAGCACCCGGGAAAGCCAGACAACTAACCTGGTCAACCGAAGCTGCACCGCGTTACCCGGCAAGACCTCGCGTGAATTGTCGATTCCGGCGCTGGAAGATAAAAAGGGCAGGAATTGGGAAATCTTCCTGCCGCAAAGGCCTGGCGAACTTCACCGACCGATTCGTGGCGGGGGATGATGAAAGCCGATGATGCGGGTTTCCTCGAAACACGGCGCAGGGTCGCGGGCTGGGGCGGGCTGATGTATGCTGGACAGCAATGATTTTGACAGCGTCGGCATGCACATGAGCAGCGAGACCCCTATGAACACACCCAAACCGCATCGTGACTTCGGGCTGGTCAAGCGGGCCAATGCCGAGGGCTATCTGCTGATTATGCTGATTGCGTTCGCGCTGTCGGTGGTGCTCACCCGCGTGTATCTCGACCTGGCCAATTACCCGCGCATCGGCGGCGACGGGCCGTATCACATCGCGCATGTGCTGTGGGGCGGACTGCTGCTGTTTGCGGGCGCGGTGCTGCCGCTGGCCTTCATGAACCGGCGCATGTTCTCGCTCAGCGCAGTGCTGACCGGCGCGGGCATGGGCCTCTTCATCGACGAGGTGGGCAAGTTCATCACCAGCACCAATGACTATTTCGTGCCGCTGGCCGCGCCGATCATCTACGTGTTCTTCGTGGGCACGGTGATCTTTTACCTGCGCGTGCGCTCTGCCCGCACCGACGGCTCGCGGCGCACGCTCTATACGTCGCTGGACCGGCTGAGCGATGTGGTCGACCATTCGCTGGACGCGCAGGCGCGAGAACATCTGCATGATGCGCTGGAGCGCGTGTTGTACGACGCGCGCGCGTCGGACGACATGAAGGTGCTGGCCGAGGCGCTGATCCATGTGCTGAATGACCCGGCGCTGGATATCGTCCCGCAGGAAGATGGCCCCCTGGTGCGCCTGCGCGACCGCGCGCTGGCGTTCGAAAAACGCTGGTTCACGCGCTCAAAGGCGCGACTGGCGCTGTCTGGCGCACTGCTGGTGCTGAGCATCTTCCCGCTGCTGACGCTGCTCAGCACGCTGAGCACGCTGGCCGACCCGGCCATGGCGGATGCGCTTATCTTCGACTGGGTCATCACATCCGACCCGCGCTTTCTGGGGCCGAACAGCTTCGTCTGGCAAATTGTGCTGCTGGTGCTGCAAGGCCTCATCGGCTTCGGCATCTTCGTCAGCGGGGTGCTGCTGCTGCTGCGCCGCGACGACATCGCCACGCGGATCGGCTTCCTGTGCCTGATGGTCAGCCTGACCGTGGTCAATATGCTCACGTTTTACTTCAACCAGTTCACCGCCGTGGTGACTGCCTCGGCCGAGCTGGTCGTGCTGCTGGCCATCACCCGCTACCGCACGCGCTTCCTCAACCAGGGCGATACGCCGGAGGTCATGGCACAGATGCTCAAGCCGATTCATGTGCCGTCGCTGGCGCACAAATCGGCCTCAGACAGCCCGGGATGACCAGCAGTTGCGTGCAGCAAAAATGAGTAGAAGATGAGAAGGCCGGTCAGGCTGTCATGAATGCCCAAACCTGTTCGACGTCTGTATAGAACGACGAAATGATTCGTCATCAATCAAAAGGGGAATCTCATGAAATACATGCTGCTCATCTACGGACGCGAAGACCGCAACCTGAGCGAAGCCGAAGTTGGCGCCGAAATGCAGGCCTATTTCGCGCTGAACACTGAGTTGGCCACCAGGGGCGCGCTGGTGGCCGGGGAAGCGCTCATGCCGGTGTCGACGGCCACCACGGTGCGCGTGCGCGGCGGCGAGGCGCTGGTCACCGACGGGCCATTTGCTGAAACGCACGAGGTGCTGGGTGGATATTATGTGGTGGATGCGCCCGACCTGGACGCCGCCATCGCCATCGCGAAGAAAATTCCTGGCGCGCTGGATGGCTCAGTCGAGGTGCGCCCGCTGGTCGTCTTCGGCTAAACAGAAACACGGATGCCGGCCTGCCTGAGGGGGTTTCAGGCGGGCTGGCTATTCTGAAAGGGCGCCCGCTTGAGCGATCTGCACGCAGCCATCGAACGGACATTTCGCGATGAACACGGCCGCGTGCTGGCCGGGCTGATCGGAAATTTTGGCGACTTTGACGTGGCCGAAGACGCACTGCAGGATGCCTGTGTGCTGGCGCTGAAACAGTGGCCGCAGTCGGGCATCCCGGCCAATCCAGCCGCGTGGCTGACTTCCGTGGCAAAGCGCCGCGCCATCGACCGGCACCGGCGTGACCAGAATTTCACGCGCCAGCAGGCCGTCATCCACGGCGAAATGGGCTACGACCAGACCAGTACGCCGGAAGCCGAAGCAGAACATGCGCTGGAAGACACCATCCCCGACGAACGCCTGAAGCTGATGTTCACCTGCTGCCATCCTGCGCTGGCCGTCGATGCCCAGGTGGCGCTGATGCTGAAATCGCTGTGCGGCCTGACGATCGAGGAAACGGCGCGCGCCTTCATGGTGACGCCAGTGACGATGGCCCAGCGCATCGCCCGCGCCAAACACAAAATCCGCGATGCGCGCATCCCCTACAGCGTGCCCGCGCCGGAACTGCTGCCAGAACGCCTGACCGCCGTGATGGCCGCCATTTATCTGATCTTCAACGAGGGCTACGCGGCCACCAGCGGGGACAGCCTGATCCGCCACGAGCTGTGCGATGAGGCCATCCGGCTGGGTGCTTTCCTGTGCGAGACGCTGCCGCAGGATGCCCCGATTGCCGCCGAGCCCTACGGCCTGCTGGCGCTGATGCTGCTGCACCATGCGCGCACACCGGCCCGGCAGGATGCGACAGGCGGGCTGGTGCGCCTGAAAGACCAGGATCGGACGCGCTGGGACCACACCCTCATCGCTCGGGGGACAGCCCTGCTCGACCGGGCGATTGCGCTGGGGCGGCGCGGGCCGTATCAGCTTCAGGCGGCCATCAGCGCGCTGCACTGCGAGGCGCGGGCCTATGCCGACACCGACTGGCCGCAGATCGTCGGGCTGTATGGCGCGCTGCTGGAGATGCATCCCTCGCCGGTCGTGGCGCTCAATCATGCCATCGCCAGCGGGGAGGCCTTTGGACCACAGGCTGGACTGGCGCTGCTGAGCGAACTGGCTGAAGCGCTGAATGCTTACGCGCCCTATCACCTGGCGGTGGCCGACTGCCTGCGCCGCACCGGCGACAATGTCAGCGCGCATCATTGCTACCAGAAGGCGCACGCGCTGGCTGGCAATGCCCGCGAGAAAGCGTTTATTCGCTCACAGATGACGTCGGCAGCCCCTGAATGACGTGCGTCAGCACGCCCACGGCCCGCTGGTATTCGGCCAGCATGATGTGTTCATTGGGCGTGTGGTCCAGGTTGCTGTCGCCCGGGCCATAGGCCACGATCGGGCAGTCCCAGGTTTCCGCGACCACGTTCATATCAGCGGTGCCGGTCTTCAGCACGAAGCCGGGCTTGTCGCCACCTGCGCGGATGGCCGCCAGCAGGGCGCGCACCAGCGGGCTGTTGCGGTCGCTCTGCACGGCCCGCTCATGCCCGTATGTATTGAATTCTCCGCCTTCGTCAGACAGGCCGCGCACGGCCGCCAGCACATCGTCCGGCCCCAGGCGCGGTGGCAGGCGCATGCTCACGCTCAGCCGGGCGGTCTCGCTCAGGTGGTCGGTCGTGGTATTGATGCTGCGCAGGTGCGCCCACACCTGCTCAAACGCGCTCTCGATGCCCGCATTCTGCTGCGCGCACCAGGCCTCGATGCGCGTCCAGAAGGCAGCCCCCAGCGCCGCGACGGACGGTTCCGGCCTGGCGGTGTGGGCCATCGGCCGCGTCAGCGCATAGTCAAACACGATGCGGCCCTTGTAGCCCAGCGTCACACGCGTCGCGCCGCTTGGCTCGCCGATGATGCACCAGTCCGGGGTGTAGTGTTCGCGCACATAGCGGGCGCCCTTACTGGTGGCAGCCTCTTCCTCCACCGCGCCGATCACAACCACGCGCCAGCCGTCCGGGATGCTGGCCGCCGCCGCCGCTTCAGCAAACGCGCACAGCGGGCCTTTGGCATCCACCGTGCCGCGGCCATACAGGGCGCCGTCGCGCTCCTCCACTGGCAGATCGACCGGGAAGGTGTCGATGTGGCCGAGCAGCATCAGCGTGTGCGCGGCATCGTGCGCGCCGATTTCGCCGACGGCGTTGCCCACGGCGTCCACATGGGCGCGGAAGCCGTGCGCGGTCATCCAGCCGACCAGCTCATCCACGGCCGGGCGTTCGTGATGGGAGGGACTGTAGCGGCGCACCAGCGCGGTCAGCAGTTGGGACATGGGTTTCTCTCTTGGGTTTCGGTGATGATGCCCCTATTGTACCCTGACACGGGGACAGGCGGCATAAAATCGTGTCTCAGCCGCCCAGCCGCCGCGGCCGCTCAATCTGACGCGGGGACATGCCCAACCGGCGCCGGAAATGGCGGGCCAGCATTTCTGCGTCTTCAAAGCCGGCCTGTTGTGCCACCTCATGCACGCTGAGCGTGGTGTGCAGGAGCAGCTCACGGGCATATTCCAGCCGCGTGCGAATCAGGAAATCATGCAGTCCCTCGCCCGTCAGCCGGCGAAACTGGCGTGACAGGTAGTAGGGCGTGTAGCCCATGTAACCAGCGATATCCGAAAGATGCAGCGGCTGGCCGGGATGCTCGCGCACAAATGACCGGATGCGCTCCACCTGCACCATACTCAGCCCGGCTTCCCGCTGCTGGCGCCGTGCCAGCGTATCTGATTGATTGGAGTAGTGCCGGTAAGCATGTGCCACGAAAGCCAGTCCCAGCGTCTCCTGATAAAAATGCGTGGCAGGGTCAAGCTGGCGCTCGGCATCGAGCAGGTTGACCCCAAGGTGATACAGCGTCGGGTCGTCGAAGGCCATATGGTTGACCAGATGCACCGCCGCGGGGTCACCTATGGCCATCTCCTGCAACACCACATCGCGCATGTGTTCGGGCACGCGCAGCGTCAGCCCGGTTTGCGACCCGTGCCAGAACCATTCGGTCGGGGTATGGGCCAGATGCATATTCACCAGGCCGACGCGGTTGCGTATGCGCCCGTGGCTGCGCCCCAGCCGCCATTCATATTCGCTCTCCGAGCCAAGGCTGATCAGGAACAGGTCTACCAGCTCCGACTGCGAGGTGATGAAGGTGTCCACGGGGTTGATGGTGACATGGATAATGCCAAGCCGTTCGTCGCCATTTTCCAGCGCGTTCAGATGAATGTCCACGAACGCGATCTGTGACTCGATAGTGGCCTGCCGCAGCGGGCGGGCAATGGTGAGCATATTTGCGCGGGTCATATGGCCAATTTCCTCGCCACGCATTCATACGAAGCTGGTTTGATTATCCTGAAGTTTGTCCCGCTGGCAAGTTACGTTGTGGTTATCGCAGCGCAGGGACATAAAGCAAAATCTGGCCAAACCAAGACGAAAATTGGCAGGTTTGCGGCACGGATCTGCCTAACATGATGAACATGGAATAGTCACGGCAATCCCGAATCTGATGAATACACATGATTCCCGCAGCACAACGAAACTCACAGGTGCGCGGCCGCCTGCGGCTGAAGCCACGCACGCCCAATCGCCCGACCAGGCCGAAGCGGTGCCCGCGTTCCCGTTAACCGGCCAACCGGTCCAGCAGGCCCGCCTGCTGGCCTTGCAGCGAATCGCGGGAAACGCCGCGGTGGCCCGAATGGTACAGCGGTCGCAGGGCACGCGCATCCAGCGCGATACGCCGCCCGGCGCAACGACGCCAATGCAGCGGGCGCGGGCCGCGCTCGATGCGATGAGTCAGGATCGGGTGGGCGAGGCCGCCGCCATGATCAGCGGCGCTGCGGCGCGTGCAGGGCAGGCCAGCAGCCTGATCACGCTGACGCTGCCGGGCAATGTCACGATTGACCAGTTCCCCACAGACCAGCTACCCAGGCTCCTGGAATATGCCAACACAATCGCTATGCGCGCCCCAGCAGACCCGGCCAGCGAGCGCATGTTCCGCCGTGTGCAGCAGGCACAGGATCAGGCTAACGAGCGGCGTATCGCCAATGAAAGGCTGAACCAGTTCCTGCGCGATGCCCAGAACCCGCAGCGCGGCACAGGACAGAACGCGAATACCTTTCTTGTGCACGACCGCAACGGCCAGCTTCAGCAGCTCACGCAGGAACAACTGACGCAATGGCGCGACCGGTTGACCGCAGAGATTAACCGCATCATCAGCCAGGCAAATACCCATGTCAATGTGACGAATGATGTTCGGGAGCACTTTTCGGGCACCATCAATGGTATGGCAAACCCGACAAGTTTCGAGGCAGGGCTTGATCTCCAGGCAGTTTCAAGACAAATGGATGCTGCCGGCCAGTATCTGGCGCGGGGGCGGTTTGTCGGGGCATATCTCTTCGCTGCCGAAGCGCGGAGACAGGCTGAATCTGTTCACACAGGCAGAGTGCAGGGAATGCAGGATACATCCGTTGCACAGGAAGCGCTGTGGTGGGCACGCTTCGTCCGCGACACCTCGGCTGCACTCTTCGGCACACTGGTGACGGTTGCAACCGGCGGCGGCGCAGGGGCGGTGCTGCTGGGCGCGGCCACTGGCGCGGCGCTCACTGCCGGGGCCGAAATTCAGGATCAGTATTCCGAGGGCGACCGGGTCAACTGGAACAGCGTGTTGTGGAACGCCGTCTTCAATACTGTCGGCGGCTTTATCGGCGGGCGCAGCGGCGGCGCGCTGACCACAGCGGTTGTTCATGAAATGGAAAAGGAACTCGTACGCATGGGGGTGGCGGTGACGGGCCGGGCGCAGCGCATTGTGCTGGAACGCGCGGTGCCGTTGGTCGTCAATGGGGTGATGGCGCGCGTGTCAGCGGCGGGCGCATCGGGCCTCAGCGGCAGGATGCAGAATACCACGGTACGGAACTTTACTCCGGCCAACCCACAGCAGCAGGCCACCAGCCAGTATCAGCACCTCACGCAGGAACAGATCGATACGCTCGCCTCAGACCAGGTGAATATTCGTAATTCGGTGGTGGAAGTGTTGAACCAGTCCGGCGGACAGCTCGGTGAACTGCTCAGGACAGCGGCGCAGGCAGCCGCACGCGGCGGCCACTAGTCCACAAGCAGCCCCGCCACCACCGCACTGCGCGAGGGCATATCGGCACCCGCCACGCTGACGGGCATCCGCTCGCCGGTGTCGGCGCGATAAAAGCCGACCTGCACGCGATATTCACCCGGCGGCAGGTCAGGCGGCAGGCTGAGCGTACGCGTTTCGGCCAGCACCTCGCCGGCAGACCACGCCCAGGTGGGATACGCGCCGTTCAGCGGCGGACCATCCCCGACCGAAGCAATGAAATTACCTGCGCCGTCATACAGATGCACGAAGCCCGTCCAGCTTTCCGGCGTCGTCCCCGTGACCTGCCAGCCCAGCCGCAGGACATCCCCCTGCACATCGGCATGCGTCAGCCGCGCCAGCCCGGCAAAGGCGACCGGCTCGGCCAGCGCGGGCAGATTCCCCGGAAGCGCCATCGTCCCGGCGCGCGATGCGGCCTGCCCCAGTATCGGCACCGCGATGGTCTCGCCCGCATCGTTCACGGCCGGCCAGTCGACGGCCAGCGTCTCGGCATTCAGCACCACGGCCGCGATGTCATACGTCAGCCCGGACTGCGGCAGCGGATCATCCGGCAAATCCGGGTCATCCAGCCAGAAATGCACCTCATCGCAGAAGATATCGCCCGCGCGCCACGAGACGGACGGGTAGCGACCCATGCCGAATAGCGAGGTGCGGTCAGCGACGATCACGCCGTCGCGGATGAGCTTGAGCGAGAAGGCGGCCGGGACATCGGTCTCGCGCAGCACTTCCCAGCACGCGGTCAACGGATACGCGTCATACGACCTGTCATCTGCGTCGAACGTGCGCGTCGGCTGTGCGATGCCCAGCAGGCGAATCGTCCCATCGAAGGTGACCGGCGCCCCGATCAGCGCGGGCAGTCGCTCACGCGAAAGCATGGGCGGGCTGAAATAAGCCTCCCACAATGCGACAACGGGCGCAAACAGGCCGATACAGGCGACCAGCGCGACCGGGGCGACGCGCAGCACAAAGCGCGACCGGGGCAGCCGCTCGGCCAGCAAAAACAGCCCGGCCGTCAGCATGAGCGCGACCGCCGCGTGCGACGGATACATCAGCCGCCCGCCGGTGAAGCTGAGCTGCTGCATCCAGCGGATCATGGCCGCCAGCGAGATCAAAAAGGTGATGGCGAGGATGGCGGCCTGGACGCTCTGAATGGCACTCAGGCGCGAGAGTCGCAGCCCGGCGGCCAGCCCCAGAAGGCACAAGGCAATCACCATGCCCAGCACGGTATACGTGACCGGATGCAGCGGCGTAGTATCGAACCAACCCAGATACGACAGGTACAGGTGCGGCAGCAGCGGGGCGATTTCCGCCAGCGAACGCGGCTCGGCAAAGTAGTAACCCGTTGTGATGTGCTGGTGCGTGTTCAGGCCGAGCGGGTCGCCATAAGTGACCAGGCCATACAAGACCCATGCGCCGAAGAGCAGCACGACGGGCGCGCCGATCACCAGCGCACGGCCGGTCACAAAGGCGAACGAACGCCCGCGTGCGCGCCAGTCGTACAACAGGGCGATGGCGACCCCCACGCCAGCCAGCAGCGCATTCACCTTGCTCAGTCCGCCCAGCGCGAGGCACAGCCCGGCCAGCAGGCAGGCCTGCCAGCCCAGCCCGCGCCGGGCCAGGCGTAATCCCGCCCAGGTGGACAGCGTGGCAAAGGCGACCGTGGGGGTGTCGTTGGTGAAGTAGCTGCTGATATACAGCATGGTGGGCATGAAGGCGAACAGCGCGGTCGCGGCCAGCCGCCAGCCGCGCCGCCGGAAGACTTCCCCGGCCGCGCCATACATGCCGATGACCGCCAGCGCGCCCCACGCAATCGAAACCAGCCGCAGCGCACGATCCGCCGCGACCAGCTCCGGCCAGCCGAACACCAATTCGTCGCGACCATGCACGTACACCGTGTGATTGTCGGCGCGCTGCCATACGTCATGCGGCTGATACCAGCGGTTGCGCGCCGTTACTGTGATGTGGTTCAGCACAGCATCACCGTCCAGCGGCGCGATGCCCAGGGCGCGCAGCCACAGCGCCCCGGCGAGATACGCCAGCGGCGGCTGTCCGCTGGCCTGGCGAGTGGGATTGGTCACGCGGGTGGCGCGGTCTGGCAGTGCCCCCGTCTGCATGAGATGGAAGGCGTAATTCGCATGCAGCGGCTGGTCGCTGCCTTCCATGGCGGGCAGCGTGCGCGCATGGCCCAGCGCCCCGACGACGAACAGCGCCAGCAGCAGCAGAAACGGCCTGTGCGCCGTCAGCACATGCATCACCCAGCCGGGACCTCTTTGGTCAGGCAGTGGACAGCGCCGCCGCCGTTGGCCGTGGGCGCGCATTTGATCGGGATAATCTCGTGGTCGGGCATGGCAGCTTTGTATACGCCCAGTGCCTGATCGTCGGTAGCGGCCTTGAAGACCGGCACCAGCACGCGGCCGTTGACCGTGAGCGCGTTGGTGTAGCTGCGCCACACCGGGAACGCGCCCCAGTTGAGATACGGCGGCAGGGCCGGCAGCGTGAAAATGGCATACGGGTCGCCCGCGGCATTGGTCGCACGGCGGAAAATCTTATACGTCTGGCGCAGGGCGCGGCTGTTCAGCGGCACGCGCGGCGCGGTAATCAGGATGGTGCGCGCATCGGCCAGCTTGCACAGCAGGTCGACATGGCCGGTTTCCTCGCGCCACAGGCTGGGCGTGACGATCAGCTTGTCATGCGCAAAAGCCAGCTTCAGCCTGCGCTCGACTTCCAGCCGGCTCAGGTGCGGATTGCGCGTGTAGATGCCCTCGCTGGCGATCAGCGTGCCTGCCCCGTCGCTCCAGAAATTGCCACCTTCGGTGTGCAGGTCAAACGAACGCAGCGGCACTTCTTCATGCGCGGCATAGCGAATCGGCATGCTGTCATCGTTGGCCTGCGGATAGGCGGGCAGCGGGTCATAGGTAGCGGCCAGCATCGCCCGCGAGCCATCCGGCAGGAAACCGGTGAACGGGCCGTAGTCGCGCACCCACACGTCGTCGGTGGCCAGCACCAGCAGGCGCACGTTGTCCAGTTTGGCCAGCGCGCGCTTCTCCAGATACAGCCACACGGCGCCCGCCCATGCCGCATCCGGCAGCATGACGTCAGCGCGCGCGACCTGGCTGATGGCCTCGATCATCTGCGCGTGCGTCTCCCAGAACATGGGATACAGCACGGGGAAGCCGACGATAATGGCTTCCATGCGCTCCCACTGCGCGGGCAGGCGAAGGGCGACGTTAGCGGGCGCGGAGGCGGGCTGTTTCTGCCCGAAGACTGTCTCGTACGGGGGATTGATTGCCGCCAGCGCATCGCGGGTATCGACGGCATTCAGGCCCGGCGGCAGGATGCCCCGGCGCGCCAGATAATCGGCCATACGCGCCGGCGTGTCCGGGACGTTGCCGCCGCCCAGGCTGTCGGCATCAGCGGCCGTGAAGGCGCGCAGCAGCGGCCGCGCCAGCCCAAGACCTTTGCGCCGCCACAGGGGATAGGGGATGGGGTCAAATCGCAGCACGGGGCAGTATCCTGTCAGGCGGGCATCATTACAGGCCTATTTTACGCACGGGCCGCTTGTGATGAAAGGGCGCGTGACGGTATGATTGCAGGTGTCAGCGCCGCACACGAGTATGGATGGTATGCGTTTGAACCGCCTGTTTTCCCTGGCCGCCGCCCTGCTGCTGGTCGCCATCTGCCTGCCTGGCCGCGCCCAGGCCGCGCTCGATCCGGCCGCCCCGGCGCAGGTCAGCGCCAGCATCGGGCTGGGTTTCCAGCCAGACCCGCTGCGCGTGCCCGCGCTGGTCATCGGCGGCGGGACAGTCGATGCCAACCTGCTGGGCATTGGCGCGGCATGCAGCGGCTTCGTCAGCAGCGCGCCCGATATCCGCGTCACGCTGGAGACGCCGCTGGCGTTCGTGCGCATGATCTTCATCGCCGACACGGTGACCAGCGACACCACGCTGGTGGTGCGCGCGCCCGACGGCGTCTTTTACTGCAACAACAATGCCTTTGGCCTGCTCAATCCCCTGGTCGACGTGCTGGAGGCGCTGCCCGGCGATTATGCCGTGTGGGTGGGTGGTTTCACGCTGTCCGAACCGGTCTATGGCTCACTGTATCTGACCTCGAATGAAAACGTGCGTCCCGGCTCGACCGGAATCCAGGCGCCCGTACAGACGTTTGTGCCCACGCTCGACCCGACGCGCGCGGGCATGCCGCCGGTGCTGGCCGGCACCACCATGAACGAACTTTCGCCGCCGGTGCACGGACAGGTCAGCCTGCAAACCGGCTTCCTGCCCGACCCGGTCTGGTCGCTGGCCATCGGCGGGGGCTATATCGCCGTGTCTGGCCTGGACAATCAGCCGCCAGGGGCCAGCCAGTGCGCCGGATTCGTCGAGAGCCAGCCCGATTATCGCGTGACCTGGAGCGGGCCGGGCACGCGCCTGCGCTTCCATTTCGTGCCGGTCGCGTCGCCGGGCGCCAGCGTGGGCAACCCCGCGCTGGTGGTGCGTGCGCCGGACGGCACCTATGCCTGCAACCGCGATTTCGCGCCCGGCGGATACACGCAGCCTTCGGTCGAGGTCACGCCGCAGGGCGGGGCCTACAACGTGTGGGTGGCGTCTGAAGATGCGCCGGGTGTGCCCATTCTCGGCGTGCTGTATGTGACCGAGCTGGTGACCACGCCGGAGACGGTTATTTCGCCCATACGCACGCCGCTGGATGCCGTGATCGGCCCTGACCCGGTGGCGACCGCCCTGCAAACCGTGCTGTTTGAGACGACCAGCATCGACCCGATCAATATTCCGCTGACGCCGCCGCAGATCGGCAGCCCGGACCAGGACCTGGCGGCGCTGAATCCCGGCCTGCGCGCGCCGGATACCACGCTGATCTGTCGCGGCTTCGTCACGCTGACGCCGACACTGGCCATCAATTCGACGGCAGCCTACCCGTATCTGCGCGTGTTCTTCCTGTCGGAAATTCCCGACACCGACGCCGTGCTGGTCGTGCGCACTGCCGATGGCCGCTGGCTGTGCGGCGATGATGCGCTCGACACGCCGAACCCGATGATCGATATCGTCGGGCCTGCGGCGCTGGGCGTGGTGCAGGTGTGGGTGGGCACGTTTACGCCGGATATCCCGCTGGCGGGCAGGCTGGTGGTGACGCGCGGGCGCGCCGATGTGAATGATCCGGCCCGCGTGGCATCGATCAGCGGGCTGGGCGCCTTCACGCAGGGGCTGATTCCGCCGCCCACGCCGATGCCCACCCTGCCCGGCAATACCATCGTGCTGCCCACCCTGCCGCCGCTGGAGGTGACGCCGCTGGCCGTGCAGATTGGCTTCCCCACCGCGACGCCGTTTGGCTTTGTCGAGCCGTCGCTGGATATCCTCGACCCGAACGCCGAGACCAACTTCGGCGAAGTGACGCTGGACAGCGCGATCGAGCCGCATCGCGTGAACGCGGTGGCCGGCGGCGACCAGGACGCGGCCACGCTGGGCGGCACCGACTGCGTGGGCTTCATCACCAGCAACCCGGATTACCGCGTGGTCTGGAATGGCCGCGCGACCACGCTGCGTTTCTACTTCACGGGCATGGCCGATGCCTCGCTGGTGGTCATGGACCCGCTGGGCCGCGTAAGCTGCAACAACGACGCCTTTGCCACGGTCAGCCCGGCGCTGGATATCCCCGATGCGCCCGCGGGCGCGTACAATATCTGGCTGGGCACGCCGACCGTGTTTGGCAATGTGAGCGGCATCCTGCACGTGACTGAAGACCTGAACCGCAGCCTGACCAATCCGTAAACGGGGAATCCGCCATGACATCCGACCAACAGTTGCTTCAGGCCAGCCAGGCCGGCCTGCGCCTGATCGCCGTGCTGACCCTGCTCAACAATATGCGCTATGACCGCCTGCGCGCCTATTTCCGCGAACACCTCGCGCCCGCCGCGCTGAAGGAAGCCCCGGCCACCGTGCGCCTGGCCGAAGTCAAGATGCTGCGCGGCGAATTTGGCCGCCTGCGAACGCGCCAGGTGATCGGCGCAGACAAGCATCACCTCATCTGCCTGTTTGACGGCGAACGCGGCGGCCTGCTGCTGATCGATCTGGCGTGCGAAGAAGACTATCCGCACAAAATCTCCGCCCTCACCTTTGCCCGCATCCAGGAAGAATCGACCGCGCTGGAGGCATAGGAGCAACCGCACGCTGGTGCTTTGCCTTTAGAAAGCAAAAGAACGCTTAACCGCCAGGACGCCAGGAACGCCAAGGCATCATGAAAACTGGTCATGTTCACATGCTGAACTCTTGACCCCTTGACAACTATACCGTCCAGACGGTATAGTAACTGCATGAACATAAAACGCTCACCCACCAAAACACTGCTCATCCGCTCTGCCAACCAGGTGATCCTGCGCGATGGCGTTCAGGGGCTGACCCTTGAAGCCGTCGCACTGGAAGCCGGGGTCAGCAAGGGCGGCCTGCTCTATCACTTCCCGTCGAAAGATGCGCTGGTCGTCGGCCTGATCGAGTTCTATATCGCCCAGTTTGAAGACCGCCTGCGTGCCCATGTGAACGACGCGGAGGGCCCGAAAGCATGGATGCGCGCCTATGTGCTGGCCAGCCTGTCGCCCCCACCCGATGAATTCGATGTGTCTGCCGGGTTGATCGCGGCGGCAGCCTTGAACCCCGCGCTGCTGGACCCGCTGCGCGAGCGCTATGACGCGTGGCAGGCCATGTTCGACCAGTCGGCCCATACAGCGCTGGCGCGGGTCGTGCGCCTGGCCATTGACGGCTGGTGGGTGACCACGCTGCTGGCGCTGGCCCCAACTTCAGACCACGACCGCGCTGCCCTTCAAAACATCCTGCTCACGCTGATTGAGGAGTCCCTGTGAACGCAATTGTCTTTCTGATCATCGCCATCGCCAGCGAAATCACGGCCACCACGGCGCTGAAACTGTCCGAAGGTTTCACGCGCTGGCTGCCGGGTCTGGTCAGCATCATCGGCTACGGCATCGCCTTTTACGCGCTGTCGATGGCGCTGCGCGGCCTGCCGCTGGGCATCGCTTACGCCATCTGGTCGGCGGTCGGCACGGTGGGCGCGGTTGTGCTGGGTATCCTCATCTGGAAGCAGCCTATCAGCCCGCTAGGCATCTTCGGCATCGCCCTGATTGTGGTCGGCGTGGTGCTGCTGAATGTCGTCTCGAATGGAGCACGTGCAGCATGACGCCTGTCGTGGTCATCATGGGGGCCAGCGGCGGATTGGGATCAGCCATCGCGCGCGAGTATCTGGCGCAGGGCGCGCGCGTCGTGCTGGCCGGGCGCAGCATCGAGCGCCTGACGCGGGCCGCCGCGGGGCTGAGCGGAAATTACTCGCTGCTGGCAGCGGACATGGCCGACCAGGCCAGCCTGCAACAGGCGGCCAGCCAGTGCCTGGCGCAGTTCGGGCGCGTGGATGTGCTCGTCAATGCGGTCGGGCATGATGTGCGTCGTGCGCTGGACGCGCATACGGATGCCGATATTGAGATGCTGGTGCAGACCAACCTGGTCAGCGCGATCTGGCTGACGCGGGCCTTCCTGCCGATGCTGCTGGCGCAGGGCGACGGCGTGATCGTGCACCTGGGCGGCTTTGCGGACGGGCGGCTGATGTTCCCCTATTACACGGTGGACGCGGCCACCCGTGCCGGGCTGCGCGGGTTTGTGGATGCCGTCAACCGCGAGATTGAGGACAGCGGCGTGACCGTGAGCTATTTTTCTCCAGCGCCCGCCGACACCGATGCCGAGCGCCCGTATCACCCGATCTGGCGCGAGATGGGCACGGCGATTGTCCCGACTGAGCAGGTGGCGCGCGCGGTCGTGCGGGCGGCCCGGCGGCGCGAGCGCGTGCATGTGATGGGCGCAGCCGCGCGCTGGTTTGCCAGGCTGAACAGCGCCGCGCCCGGCCTGGCCGACTGCCTGCTGATGCGCCGCTATGGGGCCGTGCTGAAACGGCATTTCGGGCAGCCCCTGCGCTGACGCGATTTCGGGTTATACTCCCGTTCTTTTGAGACGGGAGAATCCACCCATGCGCCTCGGCATCGTCGGCCCCAGCCTGATCTGGGACAAGCGGCATTACCCTGCCTTACAGGCCCTGACGGACACCTTCACGGTGACGGCCTTCTGCGCGGCCAGCGACCGGCGCAAGGCGGCCGTGGCGGAGCAGTATCCGGGCGTGCCCTACATGACCGACTACGACGCCTTCCTGCGCCGCGACGACATCGACGCGGTGGTCATGCTGACGCCGATCGCGCTGAACGGGCCGCTGAGCCAGCAGGCGCTGGAGGCCGGCAAAGACGTCTTCCTCGAAAAGCCGATGGCCCACACGCTCGAGATCGGCCAGAAACTGGTGCGCACCTCCAAGGACCTGGGCCGCCGCCTGTGGATTCTGGAGCAGGACGCGTTTGACCCGCGCTACCCGCTCATCCGCGATATTCTTGCCTCCGGCGAAATCGGCGACCCGGTCTATTTTGACTACGTGTTCCATTTCACCTTCGACGACGGTGAGAACAACGGCGGCGGCTATGGCCTGACGACCTGGCGGCAGCAGCCGGAATTCCCGATTGGCATGCTGCTCGATGGCGGCCACCACAATATCGCCGCGCTGGCATGCATCTTTGGCCCGCCGACGTCAATCTTCGCGACCGGTATTAAACTGCGCGAGGGCTTCGGCGAATTCGACCAGCTGACGGCGCATTTTATGTACGACGGGCGCCTGCGCGGGGCGTTCAGCCATGCCGCCTACCTGAGCAACAAACGCAACCTGTTTGACATCCACTGCACGCGCGGCATCCTGACAGTGGAGTGGGAACAGCTCATCGTCACGCCGGCCGAGGGCGAGACGCGGATTATCCCGCTGGCGCAGGCCAACACGCACGACATCATGTGGGGGCAGTTTGCCCAGCGCGTGAAGTCTGGCGGCGATGTCGATTATCCGGCAGACGCGGCGCTGGCCGACCTGACCACGTTGTTCGCCATCCGCGAGTCGGCCGTGTCGGGCCATGTGATCGCGCTGGGCGGGCTGTAACGCGATGCGGCGTCATTCTTCAGGACAGGGCTCATGAGCGCATCTTCGCTGCAAAAGCCGAGGTTTTCGCCCATGCTGCCGATCATCACGCTGCTGACCGGCACGCGCACGGTCACCGACACGGGCTTCCGCATGGTGTATCCGCTGCTGCCGGTGTTCGCACGCGGCGTGGGCGTCGAGGTCAGCGCCATTGTGAGCGTGCTGGCCTTCATGCAGCTGCTCGGGCTGGTCGCGCCATTTATCGGCCGGGTGTCTGAGCAGCGCGGGCGCAAATTTACCATGCTGCTGGGCCTGCTGCTGTACGTGGCGGGCATGCTGAGCGTGCTGATCTTCCCGAATTTCACCGGGCTGGCGATTGCCCTGCTGCTCGGATCCATCGGCCGGACGGCGCTCAATCCGGCGATGCAGGCCTACATCGGCGACAAGGTGCCGTATGCCCGGCGCGGCCTGTTCCTGGGCATCGTCGAGCTGGCATGGTCGGGCGCATTTTTATTCGGCGTCCCGCTGATGACCTGGCTGCTCGCCAATTACAACTGGCAGGCCCCGTTTCTGGCACTGGCGATCCTGAGCGCGGTCGGCTTCGTGCTGATCTGGCTGCGCATCGCGCCGGATGCGCCGGTCGCCCAGCATGTCGCCTTTCTGCCCGCCTTGCGCGCGGCCATCAGCAGCCCGATGGCGCTGGCCGGGCTGGCGCTGGGATTCAGTATCAGCGCCGCCAACCAACTGGTCAGCGTCGTCTTCAGCACGTGGATTGAGGCCTCGTTTGGCATTCAGCTGGCCGCGCTGGCGGTGGCGGCGGCAGTCATCGGCATCTCCGAGCTGGGCGGCGAGGGCATCGTCACCTTCTTCGCCGACCGGTTTGGCAAGCGCCGCCTGGTGCTGCTGGGCGTGAGCGGCAACATTCTGGCCTGCCTGCTGCTGCCGCTGACCTCATCAAACCTGAATCTGGCGCTGGTCGGGCTGTTCTTCTTCTATCTGACCTTTGAGCTGAGCGTGGTGGCCAGCATCCCGCTCGCGACCGAGCTGAGCCCGAATGCCCGCGCCATGTACCTGACCGTGGTGATGACCGCCGTGACGCTGGGGCGCGCGCTGCTGACGCCCGTGGCCCCGGCGCTGTTTGCCTTCGGCCTGCTGGCCAACTGCCTGGTCGCTGTCGGCTTTAACCTGATCGCGATTTTTGTGGTCCGGCGCTTTATCACGGTGAAGTGAGGGGGGAGGCTCTGGTATATTGGGCTGGGACCAATGTTGAAGGAGATGCAAATTACAGCGTGTCAAAACTAGTCACTTCAGCCCGAAGGCACTTTCTGGCTAGTCTGCATCGTTCCAATGGCCCAACCAGCGGATACGGCTGAACTGCGACTGCACACTATTTACCAAACGTTCGTCCGCCGTCCAGAAATCACACTGTAAACGATCCGCAAGCGCCATGTATTGACTATCATAGGCGCGAGGACGATTGAACCGAACCGCGAGCTCATAAGCTTCTTTTAACAAGGCATCATCTTCATGAAATTCCACAGGATAAATCAGAAGCTGCGCCAGCATAGTGCGTCCCTGTTCCGGAGTCATACGTCCCTGATACACGACTTTACGCACAACAGCCGTGATTTCTGAGCGGAACAGTCGCGGCGCTGTAAGCCGTTCTCCAGCAGTTTGCCAGGCGAACAGTACCTGATTCGCCTGTACATGGAGAGGTTCCTCTGCCAGACCGAAAGCAATCAGGATATTGGCATCCACAACGACGGTCATTCATCCTCACCATCGCGGATGTCACGCAGCATCCCCACCACATCGATTGCAGGCAGCACGGCCTCATGACTGGCGCGGATGTCCTGGCGCAGCGTCTCGACATTGCGGGACCAGTCCGCGTAATCAAACGCAACCGGCTCTGCTGCTCTGCCTGCCTCCTGCTCAATCAGGGCGCGTATGCGCGCCTGGGCGGCTGGCGGCAGTTGATGAAATTTCTCCATAATCTCGCGTTCGAGTGCGCTCATGCCCGTAACCCTTGTGCTAAGCCTGCTTCTATTCTATCCGGATTTTCGGCTGTCATGGGCGATGCCGACTTAGCGTAGTGGCTGCTAAAAAATCCCTCACTCGCCGCGCAGCATGCCTGTATAGATGCCGGGCGAGGAATCCTCGATCACCATGGCGCCGGTCACCTTCGTGTAAAACTCGGTCGGGCCCGCGCCGCCAATCACCGCGTAGACATAGCCAATGTCGCGCATGGCATGCAGGCAGGCCAGCAGCAGCGCCTTACCCGCGCCGCGCCCGCGCATGCTTTCGTCCACGCCGGTGGGGCCAAAGAAGCCTAGCGCGGTGGTGTCATAACAGCCAAAGCCGACCAGCTTGTCGGCCTGTGTGGCCAGCCAGATGGCGGGCGGCTGGCGGCTGAAAGCCACGTCGCACTCGCTGACCCAGAACGGGCTGAAATGCTTCCCCACCCACGCCAGCACCACATGCTTCTCCGGGGCGATGCCACGGCGAATGGTGATGCCCTGCGCGGTCAGCGCCGCGATCTCTGGCTCCAGCGGGGGCAGCGTATACAGTTTGACCAGCATATCGGGCATGAGTTTCGTCCTTGTCGTGGGGGGCCAAGCGCCCCGCCGTGTATTCTAGTCAATCACGCGGCGCAGGAAGCCATCCGCGGCGGCCAGCAGCGCGCGCGCCTCAGCCGCATCCACACCGCGCCGGGCCGTCACGATGGCCGTCTTGACATCGCGCCCGGCCAGGTCGAGCAGCTCCGCCGCCCGCGCCTCGTCCACGCCGCCCACATGCGCCACGATGCGTCGCGCACGCTGGAGCAGCTTCTCGTTTTTCACCTGCACATCCACCATCAGGTTACCATACACTTTGCCCAGCTTGATCATCGTACCCGTGCTGATCATGTTCAGCACCAGCTTCTGGGCCGTGCCCGCCTTCATGCGCGTGCTGCCGGTGATGACCTCCGGGCCGGTGACCAGCGCGATGGGGATATCGGCCGCGTCCAGCACCGCCGCCGGGGTATTGTTGGAGATGCCGATGGTGACCGCGCCCAGGCTTCTGGCGTGCCGCAGCGCGCCCAGCACGTAGGGCGTGCGCCCGCTGGCGGCGATGCCCACCACGGCGTCCAGCGCCGAGACATCGCGTGCGCGCAGGTCGGCCGCGCCGGCGGCCTCATCATCCTCCACGCTTTCCACCGCGTCAAACACCGCGTCCTCGCCGCCCGCGATCACGCCCTGCACCATCTCCGGCGGCGTGCCATAGGTCGGCGGACACTCGCTTGCGTCCAGAATGCCCAGGCGTCCGCTGGTGCCCGCGCCCACGTAAAACAGGCGTCCTCCGCGGCGCAGGCTATCGGCCACGGCGTCAATCGCCCGGGCGATGTCTGGCAGGGCGCGGGCCACGGCGTCGGCCACGGTCTGGTCTTCGCTGTTGATGGCGCGCACCATCGCCAGCGTGTCCATCTGGTCAATGCCCTGCGTATTCGGATTTTGCTGTTCGGTAAACATGAGTCTTTTTCATCCCTCAAACAAGTTGTTTTGCCAGAAGTGCCGCGCCCACCACCGGCGGATACAGCGGCAGCGGCAGGTCGGTCAGGCCCAGCGCACGACACAGCGCGCGGCTGAGCGGATTATCGGCCGTCAGCAGGCCGCCGCAGAAACGAATCTCCGGTTCGGTCCCGGCGCGGGCGCTCACGGTGCGGGCCAGCACGGCCAATGCCGCCGCCCCGCGTGCCACGATATCCCCGGCGGCCGGGTCACCCGCGGCGGCCGCATCCAACACCAGCCCGACCTGCGCGGCGATGTCGCGCGTGGGCGGCGGCTGGCGATACAGCCACGGGATGATGTCGAGCGGCCGGTCAAATTCAAATGCGTCCAGCACGCGCAGCGCCAGCCCTTCCGCCGAAGGGTCGGCCCCATCGGCCCAGCGGGCGGTCGCACGCAGCGCCTCCAGCGTCAGCCAGTAGCCGCCCCCCTCATCGCCCAGCAAATAGCCCCAGCCACCCGCCTGCACGCGTTCGCCGTGCGCGTCAATCGCCAGCGCGACGCTGCCCGTGCCCGCCAGCACCATCGCCCCGCGACGCGCCCCGTGCGCGCCCGTCAGCGCGATTTCATTGTCCACGCTGGGGGCGACCGGCACGCCGGGCAGCACCGCGCCGACCGTCGCCAGCAGCCAGTCCGACGCATACGCGGCAGAGGCGCCCGCGATACCGATACCGACCGCCAGCGGCTGGATACCGGTCGCAGCCAGTACCTCGCGCATGGCATCCTGAATCAGCCGGGCAGACGCCTCGCGGCCGATCACGCTGGGGTTCGCCGTGCCCCGGTTGACCTGCGCCAAAATATTCAGCGCGTCGTCCACCAGCGCCACCCGCAGCGTGCTGCCGCCGCCGTCGATGCCCAGGAAGGCGCGCATCATCCGCCCCACGTGCTGGCCAGCAGCGCCCGGTAATTCGCGCCCGGCGTCACCTGGCCCAGCACCGACGCATGGCGCGCGCCGGTCTGTTCAGGCAGGCAACCGGGCCGGTTGTGCCAGGTTTCGTAGGCTAGCAGCGCAAACAGCAGCGCCTCTTTAAAGTCGCCATCGATGCCGTGGTCCTCGCTGCGGCTGACGCGCATCCCGCCCAGCCGGCTTCGCAGCATGCCGACCAGCGCGTCATTCAGCCGGCCGCCACCCGCCAGGATGCACTCGGACGGCGGCGCAGGCGCGAAATCGCGATAGGCGGCGGCGATGCTTTCGGCGGTCAGCGCGGTCACGGTCGCCAGGATGCCCGCGTCATCCAGCCCACGGGCACGGCCATCGCCCAGCAGCGTCACGGCCAGGTCAGAGCCGAACAGCTCGCGGCCGGTCGTCTTGGGCGGCGGCTGGCTGAAATAGGCGTGCGTCATCAGCGCGGACAGCCATGCCTCGTCAACGCGGCCGGTCGCCGCGAAAGCGCCGTTTGCGTCATAGGCCTGGGCGCCGCCCGTCATCAGCCCGATCAGCGTGTCCATCAGCGCGTTGCCCGGCCCGGTATCAAACGCGACCATGCGCGCATCCGGTTCCGACAGCGGCGGCAGGAAGGTCACATTGCCGATGCCGCCGATATTCTGGGCGGCGCGCCACTCCGTCGGGTGACGCAGCAGCAGCCAGTCGAGATAGCTGACCAGCGGCGCGCCCTGTCCTCCGGCGGCGACGTCGCGCGCGCGCAGGTTATGCACCACGGTCGCGCCGGTGCGTTCGGCAATCACGCCCCCCTCGCCCAATTGCAGCGTCGCGCTCACGCGGCCATCGGCCTCCACCTGATGCCACACGGTCTGCCCATGCGAGCCGATCAGGTCGGCGCCCTCCGGCGACAATGCGCGTGCAGCGGCAGCGAACGCCTCGCCAATGTCCGCATTGAGGACGCACAGCGCGTGGGCATCCGCGCCGCCCGGCCGCATGGCCGACAGCACGCGTTCGCGCAGCTCCGGCGCATAGGGAATCGTCTCGGCGCGGATAATACGGGCGCTCAGATGGGGCGGCGCGCCCTGAATGTCGCACAGCGCGGTATCAATGCCATCGGCAGAGGTGCCGGAAATCAGTCCGATGACGCGCATCGTATTTGTCCTTTCATCACAGCCCGCAGGCTTCCGCGACCGCGTCATGCAGCGCGCGGCGGAAGTCGTGGGTGCGGTCATAAGCGGCGCTGTGCCTGCCCGCGTAGACCGAATTGGTCAGTACGGCGATTACCAGCCCGGCCTTTGGGTCGATCCACAGCGTGGTGCCGGTGAAGCCGGAATGCCCGTAGCTGGCCATGCTCAGGCGGTCGCCGGCCATCGAGTCGGTTTCGGCCTTCAGCGCAAAGCCCAGCCCGCGGCGCGTGCCATTGGTCTCGGCCTGTAAGGTGGTGGCCGCTTTCTTCAGCTTTGCCGTGATGCCAAACGGGGTATCAGACGACAGCCAGCGCACGCCAAACGCGGCCAGCGCGCGCGCCGTGCCAAACATCCCGGCGTGTCCCGCGACGCCGCCGACGCCGCACGCGTTCTCGTCGTGCACCTCGCCCCACGCGCGCCGTCCGCGCCACGCCGGATCATCCTCGGTGGGCGCGATCAGTTCTCGCGGAATCCGCGCATCGCGGACCGGATTGAAGCACAGCGGGCCGATTTCCAGCGGAATCAGCACCTGTGCGCGAATCGCGGTGTCCAGGTCGCCGCTGCCATGCAGGCGCGCGGTCGCCTCGCCCAGCAGCATCAGGCCGATGTCGCTGTAGCGCACGATGCCATTCGGCTGGGCCACAAACGGATAGCGGGCCAGCGCCGCCAGCGCCCGCGACCAGCGCGTCGGGCGCGGGACATCATCTGGCTGATCGGGCGGGGCTGGCGCGGGGCCAGCTTCGTTGAAGACATCGCGCCACGGCGGCAGGCCGCTGGTGTGCGTCAGCAGATGGCGGAAGGTCACACGGGCGGGGTCGATCATCAGGCCGGCCATTTCCGGCGGGGTGGGCAGGCGCTGCTTGCTGTGCGGGTCCTGGCCGCCATCGACCGGCCGCGGCGACAGCGCGTTAAATTCGCGCACCACATGCCCCAGCGGCGTATCCAGCGACAGGTCGGCCGCACTCATCAGGCTGAGGCAGGCACTGGCCGTGAACAGCTTGGTCAGCGAGGCAAAGTCAAACAGCGTCTCGGCCGTGGCCGGGATGCGCCGCGTCTCCGGGTCGATCCAGCCCCAGCCCGCGTCCACCAGCGCCGTGCCCTGATGCACCACACAGATCGCACAGGCCGGAAAGGTCTCGCCCACGTGTGCTGCCACCACCGCTTCTACTGCCGCCCGTACTGTCATGCCGGTTTATCCTGGGGGATTTAAGGGGTATCGCCATATAAAAGGGCTTCGCGCCGCAGCTCGCGCCAGGCTTCTGCATCAGCCGCCCAGCCCTCGGCCAGCGTCTCCAGCGGCACGTTGGCGTCAATCTGCGCGCGCAGTGTGCCGCTGCCCGCCAGCAGGTCAAACGGCAGCGCGGGCGGCTTGCCATAGGGCGGACGCCAGGCAAATTTGTCGGGATACAGATGGCGCAGCGCCCGGATCACGCCCACCCAAGACAGCAGCGGCCGGTAATCGGGGCCGGTGATGTGGGCCTGCACCCCATGACACACCTCGCCGGAGTACTTGTTCGCGTAGGGCGTGAACGTGTGCGGGCGATAGCGCACGCCGGGAAGCTGCTGCGCGTTCAGATGGTCGGCCAGCGCCGGGGCATCGATGAACGGCGCGCCGCACACTTCAAACGGCAGCGAGGTGCCGCGCCCCTCAGAGATATTCGTGCCTTCCACCAGGCATGCGCCCGGATAATGGCGGGCCGTCACCAGATGCGGCATCGCCGGGGACGGCGGCACAAACGGCATCCCCGTCTCTTCCCAGCGCATACCGCGCGCATAGCCCTGGCAGGCGATCACATGCAGGAACGCGGGCGTCGGGTTCCAGCGCTGATTAAACAGGCGCATCAGCTCGCCCAGCGTCATGCCGTGCTGCACGGGTATCGGGCACGCGCCCACAATCGACAGGTAGGCCTGCGCGCCCGGTGTGCCGTCGACAGCATCGCCCAGCGGATTGGGCCGGTCGAGCAGGATGACTTCCAGCCCGGCCGCGCCAGCCGCCTCGATGGCATAGCTGATCGTCCAGGCGAAGGTATAGTAACGCACGCCGATATCCTGGATGTCGCACACCAGCACATCCAGCCCTTCCAGCATGGCCGGGGTGGGGCGCAGCGTCTCGCCATACAGGCTGTGAATGGGCACGCCCGTGCGCGGGTCCACACTGGACGCGACGTGCGCGCCGTCCAGCGCCGCGGCCGCGAAGCCGTGTTCAGGGCTGAAAATGGCTTTCAGGTCGACATTCGGCGCAAAGCGGAACAGGTCATACGCGCTGCGCAGGTCGCGGGTGACGGCGCTGGGGTTGGTCAGCAGGCCGACGCGCCGCCCCTTCAGGCGTTCAAAGTCATTGTCGCGCAGGATTTCCAGGCCAGTCAGGACGCTCATGCGGGCTGCACCTCGACGGGTAAGCTGCCGGTGGGCACGAAGTCGCCCATCAGCGCGGCGACTGCTGCGGCCAGCGATGGGACGCTGTCGCCACAGGTGCACAGCACGCTGTCTGCGCCGCCCAGCAGCATAGCATCATACGGATTGCGCAGGCACACCAGCACCGCCCGGTGCGCGGCGGCCAGCAGGCGGCGCGACAGCTCGGTTTTCTCAGGGCTGAGGTGAGCGCTGCGCACGGCTAACACCAGCGTATCGACGCGGCCGGCCAGCGCGATGGCCTTGTCAGGCTGGAAGTCAGTCCCCTTCAGCACGATGACTTCAGCATCGGGCAGGCGCTCGCGCAGCAGGCGGCGGAAGCCAGCCAGCCCGTCCACCTCGCCGATGCCGCTTTCCAGCGCCGACGAAAACTCGATCACGCCCACACGCCCGCCCAGCGGCAGGGCCTCGCCAGCGCGTGCCAGCGTGGTGCCTGCCCGTGCGGCAGCCTCGGCCAGCGCGAGATGCTCTGGCGCACGAATCGCGCCCAGGTCTTTCCGCGGCAGCACATACCGCGCCTTGAACGCGGCCAGCCTGCGGTTGGCATCGTCGATGACCTGCATGGGGATGCGCCCGCTTTTCACGGCCTCCAGCACGGCGTCATATGCTGCTTCCTGGCGGGCCCGTGTGTGCGAGAACAGGATCGCGTCAATGCCGGCCAGCGCCGCCAGGATCGCGGTTTCCGCCGGGCCATAATGATCGGTGATCGCCTGCATTTCGAGGCAGTCGGTCGTGACCACGCCGTCATAGCCCAGTTCGCCGCGCAGCAGCCTGCTCACCACCACGGGCGAGAGCGTGCACGGATAGTCGGCATCGAGCGCGCGATACAGCACGTGCGTCACCATGACCGACGCGGCACCGGCGGCAATACAGGCGCGGTAAGGCAGCAGGTCCACGTTGACCAGATGCTCCAGCGGGGTATCCAGTTCCGGCAGCGCCAGATGCGTGTCGATCGGGGTATGGCCCATGCCGGGGAAGTGCTTCGGGCTGGAGGCCACGCCGCCGGACTGGAAGCCGCGCACGGCCGCCGCCGATAAGCGGCTGACGCTTTCGGCATTATTGCCCAGCGCGCGCGTGCCCATCGACGGATTGTCCGGGTTGTAGGCGATATCGACCACCGGCGCGTAATTCCAGTGGATGCCCAGCGCCCGCAGTTCGGTCGCCAGCATGTGCGAGACGCGCTCGATGAGGGCTTCGCCATCGCGTGCGCTGGCCAGCGCCATCGCCCCCGGGCTTTCGGTGAAGCCTTCGCGCAGGCGGGCGACCGTGCCGCCTTCCTGGTCGATGCTGATGACGACGCCGTAAGGCGCGGCAGCCTGCAGGCTGTCGGTCAGCGCGGCGAGCTGCTGCGGCGTGGACACATTGCGCGAGAACAGGATGATGCCGCCCAGCCGACCAGCGCGCAGCCAGTCGAGGATGTAATCGGGCGCTTCCAGGCCCTCAAAGCCTGCAAAAAACAATTGACCAACACGGGATTCAAGGGTGGTGGGTGTGGGGAATGGCATGGATGCTCCTGAAATCAGTGGGTTGGGTTGTACTTCAGCACGGCCTGAAATTTATAGCGCGACCCGCAGTAAGCAGAGCGGGTGTATTCCACCCGCTGGCCGCTGGTGCTGTAGGTCACGCGCGTCATATCGAGAATCGGGTCGTTGGGCATGATTTCCAGCAGGCGCGATTCCTCGCTGGTGGCGCGCCGCGCCTCAATCGACTGTTCGGCGCGGATGAGCTGCACGCCATATTCGTGCAGCAGCACCTCGTACAGCGATTCGCGGCTGAAATCGTGCCCGTCGAGGATGCCGGGGCAGTGCGAGGCCACAAATTGCAGCCGCTCAATTGCCATCGGCACGTCATCGGCCAGGCGCAGGCGCACCAGCATGACGACCGGCTCGCCCGGCGGAATACTGAGCTTGCGCGCATCGGCCAGCGTGACCGGCAGCACCCCGGCGCTGAGCACGCGGCTGGAGGGCCGCTGGCCACGGCGCGTCATTTCCTCGGTGAAGCTGGTCAGCGTCTCCAGTTGCAGGTCGAATTTGGGCTGGCTGACATAGGTGCCCTTGCCGATCTGCACCGAGAGATGGCCGGCCTGCACCAGCTCGTCCAGCGCCTTCTTCACCGTCAGCCGATTGACATTGAGCGTCTCGCTGAGAGACCGTTCGCTGGGGATGCGTTCGCCATGCACATAGGTGCCCGACTGGATCTGCCGGAGGATATATTCTTTGATCTGTTCGTATAGCGGTTTGGATGAGTTCGCATCAAGCACGATCATCACCCCCTTCCCCTGCGGAGACGCGTAACCAGGATAACGGCGCCGATCAGCCCCGCGCCCATCAGGGCGCTGCAAATGCTCAGGATCTGTTCGGCGCTGCCGGGCGGCTGCAAAAAGATGAGGATGAATCCGCCGATGCCGACGAACCCACCCAGGCTGATGAAACCGCGCAGCGTCTCGCTGTCAAACATGCTGGCCTGCATTCTGCGTCGACGTCTGGTTCACCACCAGCGGGATGCCCTGCTGCAAGGGCAGGCAGGCGACCTGCTGGCTGAATCCGGGGCCGTCGCCCAGCGCAGGCACGACGCCATCGCACAGGCCGGGCACGTGGAACGGGCAGCGCGGATGAAAAGCGCATCCCGGCGGGATGTCCGACAGGCTGGGGATATCGTCCGAGCGCAGGCGCAGCACCTGCTTGTGGCGCGTCAGGTCCGGGTCGGCCTCAGGCACGGCCGCCAGCAGCGCCCGCGTATACGGATGGGCGGGCGAGGCGATCACATCCTGCGTGCGGCCGATTTCGACGATGCGCCCCAGATACATCACCGCGATGCGGCCTTCCCAGGCGAAATACTTGGCCAGCGCCAGGTCGTGCGTGATGAACACGATCGTCAGGCCCAGCCGTTCGCGCAGCTCGTGCAGCATCTTCAGCAGGCTGATGCGGATGCTGACATCGACCATGCTCACAGCTTCGTCGGCCACGATCAGCTTCGGATTCACCGTCAGCGAGCGGGCGATACTCACGCGCTGGCGCTGGCCGCCGCTGAGCTGGTGCGGATACTTGTTGACGATATCGCCCGGCGGCGTCAGGTCCACCATCGTCAGCAGCTCCCAGATGCGCCTGCGCACGCCGGAGATGCCGTCCACCATGCGGTGGCGCTTGAGCGGAAAGCCGAGGATGTCGCCGATCGTGTGCGCCGGGTTCAGCGACGCGAACGGGTCCTGGTGCACCAGCTGAAGCTGACGGCGGATGACGGCCTGCTCTTTGCGGTCATAGCTGCTGATCGGCCTGCCGCGAAACAGCATCTCGCCGCTGCTGGGTTGCAGCAGGCCGGAGATAATCTTGCCGGTCGTGGTCTTGCCGCAGCCGCTTTCGCCCACCAGGCAGATGATTTCGTTTTCCTCGATGCCCAGGTTGATATCCTGGAGCACCGGAATAGGCTTGCGGTCCTTGATGAAGGTGCGGTTTACGCCGCGCAGTTCGATCACCGGCGTCATAGCGGGCTGACCTTTCGTGTGGCCTGCGCCTGGGCCAGGACGCGCTCCATCTCATAGCACGAGGCCAGATGCGTCCCGTCGTTATAGGCGACCAGCGGCGGCGGGGTGTGCCGGCAGATGTCGGTCACAAACGCGCACCGTTCATGAAACTTGCAGCCGGCGGGCGGATCGATGAGATCGGGCGGCTTGCCGGGGATGCTCTCTAATTTCTCGGCGCCCACGCTCAGGCGCGGCGCGGCATTCAGCAGGCTGAGCGTATAGGCATGGCGCGACCGATAGAACACTTCGTTCACCGGGCCGATTTCCACGATTTCGCCAGCGTACATGGTCGCCACCGTGTCGGCAATTTCAGCGGCCACGGCCAGGTCGTGGCTGATGAAAATCACGCTGAAGTTCAGTTCTTCGCGCAGCAGCTTGAGCACATCGAGGATCGACCGCTGCGTGAGGATATCGACCGCCGTGGTCGGCTCGTCCATGATGACGACCTGCGGGCGCAGGATCAGGCTGACGGCCAGCAGCACGCGCTGGCGCATGCCGCCGCTCAGCTCGTGCGGATAGCTGCGCATCACGCGCTCCGGGTCCAGGCGCACCTGCTCCAGCAGGCGCAGCGCCCGCTTGCGCGCCTCGTCGCGGCCGATGCCGTGCGCGGCGGCGGTGTCGTACACCATGTCGCTGACGCGAATGACCGGATTGAGCGAATTGAGCGCGCCCTGAAACACCATCGAGCATTCCGACCACAAATAGCGGCGCATGTCGCGGTCACTGAACTTCAGGATGTCGGTCTGGCGGCCATCGCGGTAGGTATAGAGGATGCCATTCCCGTCGATGCTGGCCGTCTTCGGAAGCTGGCGGATGAGCGCCAGATTGAGCGTCGTCTTGCCACAGCCGCTTTCGCCAATCAGCGCCAGCGTCTCGCCTGCATGCAGGTCAAACGAGGCCTTGCTGACGGCGCGCACCAGCCCGCGCTCTGCCCGATAATTGACGGACAGGTCGCGCACGCTGAGCACCACGTGATTCGGATCGTATGTCATGCGCTCCCCCTAGACCCCGCTGCGCAGGCGCGGATTGAAGATTTCTTCCAGCGAACGCGCAAACAGCACCAGCGAGAGCTGAAACAGCGCGATGGCGATGATGGGTGAGAGCAGCATGCCCGCCGCCTGCGGCAGAAAGATCACGCCCTGCTGCCTGCCTGTGAAGATCATCACCGCCCAGTCGGGATCGCGCAGCGGCACCATACCCAGGAACGTCAGGCCGACGATCGAGTACATGGCGATGCGGATCGTGAAAATCAGGTTGACCGTGATATAGCTGACCATGTTCGGGAAGACTTCCCGCGAAATGATGTGCCACAGCCCCAGGTCGAGCACGAAAGCCGCCTGCACATAATCGCGCTCGCGCAGGCTGAGCACCTGGGCGCGCACCGCCCGCATCAGCGTCGGCCAGTTCAGCACGCCGAACAGCACCGCCAGCATGAAGTCGCTGTCAAAATCGACCACCGCCGCCAGCACAATCAGCAAGGGGAAGCCGGGTATCGTCAGGATAAAATTGGCAACCGCGCTGATGACGGTGTCGATTGGCCCGCCCAGCAGGCCGGCCGCGCTGCCCAGCACCACCGCCAGCGCCGTGGCGATCAGCCCGGCCTGAATCGAGGTGATGATCAGGCGCTGGCCGCCGTGCACCATGTGCGACAGCACATCGCGCCCCTTCCAGTCCAGCCCCAGCGGATGCTCCCAGCTGGGCGGCGCCACCAGCACGCGCGAGCCTGGCTGACGGCGATCCATTTGCGCTTCGCCCTCATAGGGGATGAACAGCGGGCCGAAGGTGGTGACGAGGATGAAAAAGGCGATGCCCAGAAAGCCGAGGAAGCCGGCCTTGTTGCGCGTGAGGGCGCGGAATGATCTGCGGATGCCCGTGCCGATATTGGCCAGCACGCGCTGGATGCTTTCGACGCGCGTCTCGCTGAAATCGACTTCTGTCAGCGCGGCGCGTGACGTGAACGGGTCCTGCCGGTTGACATACGCATAGCTGAGCACGACCGCGTAGGTCAGCACGATCATCGGCAGGCCGCCAATCAGCCCGCAGCCGAAGCCGGTCAGCGCGCAGGCGATGAAACCAGCGATGCCCGCGCGATATTGTTTATAGTGAATGCCCGCGGCCAGGGGAATCAGCCCACACACGATGCCGATTAAAAGCCCGACCGGGGTGGCGACGGTATCCAGTCCAATCATGATGACGTGTTCCCGCCTTCAATGCGTACACGGGGGTCCAGCCAGCCGATCACGAAATCGGCCAGGATATTGGAGAGCACCACGCCGATGGTGATGACCAGGAAGATGCCCTGCATGGTGGTATAGTCGCGGCCTGAAATGGCGATGAACAGATTGCGCCCCAGGCCGGGGTACTGAAACATTTCCTCGATGATGACCGTGCCGCTGAGCACAAAGCCCACGCTGATGGCCAGCCGGGTGACCAGCGGCAGCATCGCATTGCGGCCGATATAGCCGGTCAGGATGCGCCGTTCAGACAGGCCGCGCGCCTTGGCCACGGTGATGTAATCTTCGCCCAGCGTGCTGAGCGTGCTGCTTTTCATCGACAGCACCCACGTGCCAATTGATGACAGCACGTAAATCAGGACGGGCATGGTGGCAAACGAGAGGATGCTGCCGATGTATTCCAGCGAGAAGGCCGGCGTGATCGTCGGGTCGACGCCGCCGCGCACCGAGCCGATATCGAACCAGCGCAATTGCACGCCAAACACCACGATAATCAGCAGGCCGATGATGTAGTCGGGCAGGCCGGACAGAATCGACGCGATGGCGGTCATCAGGTTATCGAACCACGAGCCGCGCCAGTAGCCCATCGCCAGGCCGATCAGCGTGCCCAGCACGAAGCTGACCAGCAGCGACAGCCCGACGCAGAACAGCGTCCACGGCAGATAGCGGATGATGATGCTGGAGACGCTGGTGCCGGTGCGCGTGATCGAGACGCCCATGTCGCCGCGCGCCAGGTCGCCCAGATAATCGGTGTATTGCAGCAGCAGGGGGGTATCGGGGTCAAAGTTGAAGATGCTGGCGGCGGCGCGATAGGCCTCTTCGTAAGTGAGGCTCTGGCGCGTCATCAGCTCGTCGATCTTGATCTCGAACGGGCTGCCGGGCATCTGGCGAATCAGGAAAAAGGTGAAGGTCGTGACCGCCCAGATGGTGATGATGCCAGACAGCAGCACACGGAACAAATAACTGCGCGTGATCCTGCGCAGGCGCGCGCGCAACGTCGGCTTTGGGTCAGACTGGGCAGGGGATACCTGCGTGGGTTCGGCAGGAACAGCGGTCATAAACAAAGCCTCTGAAAAATTTCTTTCTGACAGCACAAACACTTTATCGCGCAATTCGGCCATGTGCAGGGGTGCGTGGGCAAATCGGCAGGAACCTGTCCCTCTCCAGCAACCACCAGCCTCACCCTGCGTCGCTGCGCTCCGCTGTCCCTCTCCACTGCGTAGCGAGGGACGAAAAGCAGGTGCCACTGGTCGAAAATTCGCCCTGGGTCATCCCCTCTTCCACACCGTGGAGAGGGGGCCGAGGGGTGAGGCTGGTCTTTATCACCTCTCCCTGCGTCGCTGTGCTCCGCTGTCCCTCTCCACTGCGTAGAGAGGGACGAAAAGCGTACGCCGCTGGTCGAAACTTCGCCCTGGGTCATCCCCTCTTCCACACCGTGGAGAGGGGACCGAGGGGTGAGGCTGGTCTCTCCAGCAACCACCAGCCTCACCCTGCATCGCTGTGCTCTGCTGTCCCTCTCCACTGCGTAGAGAGGGACGAAAAGCGTACGCCGCTGGTCGAAACTTCGCCCTGGGTCATCCCCTCTTCCACACCGTGGAGAGGGGACCGAGGGGTGAGGCCGGTTTTGAACTAGCTGGCCGGGCTCAGCGTCCCGTTCAGGATCAGATAGACGATGAAATGGTCGTTGCTGGGATTGCTGTAGATCGGGTCGCCATCTTCCGGCGCGCCGGCGATGCTGTTGGCATTCAGGGGCTCAACGCTCAGCATTTCGTTCAGCGGGATATACAGCATTTCGGTGTTCAGCAGCGTGGCAATATAGTCCGCGTTTTCCTGCTGCACAGCGGTATCCAGGCCATTGCTCACGTTCAGGATCAGGTCATTCAGGTCGACAGTCTCACCGTTGAATTCCACGGCGCGCAGGTCGAGCATCATGCCCGGCTGATCGGCAGCGAGGGTGGTCGTCCAGCGGCGCATCGGGTTATTGAAGTTCTGGAAGGCGAACGGAGAACCGGCGCCCCAGCTCCAGACCGACAGCTCATAGTCGCCAGCGCGGATGGCGGCAGCGGCTTCCTGCCAGGGCAGAGCGCGCTCGCTGATGTCGAAGCCAAACTCATTGAGCTGGGCGGTGGCGTCGCGGGCGGCGGCGCTGAAGTCGGCGAAGTCAGCCGGGAAGGTGTATTCCACGCTGATGGTGTTGCCATCGGCATCAGCCCACTTGCCGTCACCATTGAGGGTGTAACCAGCCTGCTCCATCAGGGCAGCAGCGCCTTCCAGATTGTATTCATAGCCGTTCAGGCTGCTCAGGGTTTCTGCGCTCAGCAGCGTCGGGGCGATCGAGTCGAGGATACCGGACATGGTCACGGTGCCGCTGGCGCCGAGGCCGTTGGTCAGCAGCGCGCTCTGTTCGCGGTTGATGGCGTGGGCCATCGCCTGGCGCACCAGCACGTTGTCAAACGGCGCGACAGAGAAGTTGAACAGCAGGGCGGGGCCATAGCCGCGCGGGGTCGTCACCAGGCGGATGCCTTCGTTGGCGAACGACTCAATCGTGGCGGGCGGATACACGTTGGTGGAGTGCGCCAGCTCGCCGCTGAGAACCAGCGGGGTGGTCACTTCGGTCTCGCCGGCCCACAGCTTCATCTCGCCAAACTGCACGGTGCCGGAGTACAGGCTGTTCGGCTGCCAGCGCAGGGTCATAAAGGCTTCACCCACATCTTCCAGCGAGTAGGTGTACGGGCCGCTGGCGATCAGGGTTTCGGGGCGGAATTCGGAGATAGCGGTGGACATCGCGGTCCATGCTTCCGAATCGCTGGTGGCGCCGTCGGCCACGACCTGGCGGGCCTGGGCAGCCAGCTCGCCGTAGGTGGCGCTGGCGACGACGTATTCCTTCAGGATCTGGCGCTCGGCATTGAGCGAGGCGCCGCCTTCGGTGAAGTTAAAGCGGACGGTGTTTTCGTCCACGGCTTCCACGCTGGTGAGGAACGACCACTGCGTCCAGTTCAGGATGCGGCCGATGTCGAAGGTGTCCACCACGTCCTGGGACGTGATCGGGCTGCCATCGCTCCACAGCGCGCCTTCCTTGATGGAGTATTCGTAGGCGGTGTTGTCGTCCACGAAGCCCCACGAGTCGGCCAGGATGCCGACATATTCATTCGATGCCCACAGGAAGTAGGCGGGGGTCAGGTGCACGAACGGGCGATACACCAGGCCGAGGTTGTCGTTCAGGCCGCCGGCGCTGAAGGCGTTCAGGTTGTGCGTGCCTGGTGCGGCATAGGGCCACGTGCCCAGCCAGGTGCCCGAAGGGCCATCCTGCGCGGCCAGCGGCAGCGCGGCGCCCAGCAAAAGGCTAAGTATGACGATGACTGCTAACAAACGTTTCATTTCTGATCTCCTGAATCAACTCACATAAATCGGGGCAGCGGGAGACACCCGCAAAAACCACCCTGAACAAGCTGCTGCCCAGGCCAATTTAATGACGCGGATGGAACCTCTCCTTTCCTTGATGTGATCGTTGGTATAGCGCGGTATAGTCCACGCACTGACTGTAACGCGCGCACGGCCAGAATGCAAAAAATATATAGCGTGAGTTTCGGACAACGATTGATGGACTGTCCCCATCCACAAATCTGCTCCCGATGACGCCGCTTCGCTTGTAGAGAGGTGACTTAAAGAACCACTATGAAAAGTATTCCCCCTCTACCAGCATTTTTGAGGACAGGACACTTTTAACAATTGGCACTTTTTTGACCTTGAAAGGCGCAAGATGCACTTTCAAACGACTGGCACAGAGGGTTACCCAGTTCATTCTCTGAAGTTCTTTCCCGTAGACCGGTTAAGTCTCCATTCGAAGAACTCAGTTGAGAAAGCCCGGTTGTTAAAAGTGCCCTGCTCTGAACCAGCATTTGGAGGGGGCCGGGGGATCAGGTTGAGGTAAAAATCCTATCCAGAACTGAGATCAATTAAAGTCAATATATCAGCGTCTTTCGAATTTAAGATACGCACTTTTTGATTCAATCATTCGCCAATAATCAATTGCTGGTGTTCAGTGATAAAGGAAAATGCTAATTCAGACAGCATCATGCCATCAACCCGCGCCTGCCAAGCAGAATGTCCTTCCCCATCTAATGGATAAAAAGCATAATCCACACCTGTTTCCTCATATTCATAGCGGAGATACTCAGCATGGCTGAAATCAACAACTGCATCATCTGTGCCATGAACGATTAAAATCGGGGCATCGTTTTCGTCAAAGCGATCTAAATCATAAATCGTCGAGAGTAGTTCTATAGGTGCGGTTGTCCCCCACATATTGAGAACCGTGTGTACCTCAGCATCCTGATCAAGATTGGTGCTTTCCAATGTCGGATCATCATCGAGCGTAAGTTCATCCCGGAAATCCTCATCCTCTGTGATGCCTAACATAACAGCAAGCCCTGCTCCAGCTGAGCCACCGAGTACCGATATATAATCGGTATTGATGTGATACGTTTCCGCATTGGCATACACCCAGCGCACAGCTGCTTTTGCGTCACGGCTTGCGGCATAAATCGCCAGGGCCTGATCTTTTTGCTGTTGAAAGATGGGAGCTTGCATCACCGCGTCATACCATTCTTGCGGTATAGTTCCATGATCTCTTGCAAGGCGATAATCAATTGAAATAGCAACCCAACCCCGTTCAGCGAAGTATTCACCTGCCCGCACAAATTCCACCCGTGATCCACCGACATAACCACCACCATGAATGAAGATAATCACTGGACGATTCTCCGCTGCGTCTACAGGTTCGTAGATATCTAACAGCAAGTCCATTTCCTCTGTGGATTCACTCATCCAATCATCGTGTCGAAGCCCTTGTGCATAGATTTCTGTTGAAGATTCAACATTAAATTGTGAAGATTCATAAACAATAGGGTGTTCTTCTGGACAATCTACACAGTCAGAATCCTGCTTATACTGTGAAATAACCATCGCGGAATGAGACAGGAATGCAATCACACCAAGCAATACAATTTTCTTCACAAGAAACCTTTACTTAAACTGAGTTTCGGATAGGTAGGATACCTTTCAGCAAAGGTGTTGTCCTTCTGGCTAGTCCTAACGAGAAAAGTATCCTCTTATGACTTTACTGGAATTGTTCTGTGATGTCGATGACCGTAAGCCTGTGCCCAAGCTGGTCAAGCGCTTGTTCGGGACGTCGTCTGGCGATAAGCGCTATCTGTCCCACGCCATGTTCGATAGTCTGTTGGACCAAGGAGTACAACTTATCATGGGCGTCCGTGCCAATATGAAAAACCACCTTTTGGTGACGAGCGATAAGCTGCGCAGCGCTATCAGCTTTGTGATCAGTGTCGTGGCAGGCGTGATTGCCAACAATTTGCGCGGGTCGCTGAAGGAACAAAAAAGGGGGCAGGCCAGCGGGATTTCTCCCTGGCCTGCCCCCTTCCGGGTCAGTGCGTCTGACTGTTGCTGCTACACGCGGATGATGCTGGGCAGCACGACGGGGCGCGACTGCGTTTCGCGGTAGAAGAAGTTCTGCAGCATCTCACGCACATTGTCATGTGCGACGACCTTGCCACGGCGGAAGTGCTGCTTGATCTCGCGGGTTGCGGACTTCAGCAGTTCGCTGGAGTCAGCGACGGTCACGAAGCCACGGGTAATCAGCTCCGGCTCGCCCACCAGCTTGTTGGCGGCGTTGACGCGCATCAGCGCGACGATAAAGCCGTCCTGCGACAGATTCTGGCGGTCCTGAATGACGACCGCGCCGACTTCGCCCACCAGGCGACCATCGACCATCACATCGCACGCGCCCACCGGCTTGTCCAGCCAGGCCTTCTGGCCATCGCTGGCCCAGGCGGCGCCGTTGTTCAGGATGTAGACGTTGGCGGCGGCGACGTTGTTCTTCTCGGCCAGGCGGGCGTGCAGATGCTGATGGCGCACCTCGCCGTGGACGGGGATGAAGAACTTCGGCTGCACGGCCTGCAGCATGATTTCCATTTCGTCACGGCTGCCGTGGCCCGACACGTGAATGTCTGCCAGCTTGCCGTAAATCACATTGGCACCGCGTGCGAACAGCTTGTTCAGCATACGGCCGACTTCTTCTTCATTGCCGGGGATGGTGCCGCCGGAAATGATGATCGTGTCGCCCTTGCGCACGGTCACTTCGCGGTGCTCGCCCTCGGCCATGCGGTTCAGCGCCGAGCGCGGCTCGCCCTGTGAACCGGTCGACAGGATGACCAGCTTCTTGTCTGGCACGCGCGCGCTGATTTCCACCAGCGTGCCGTCCGGAATCTTGATGTAGCCCAGCTCGCGGGCAATCGCCATGTTTTCCTGCAGGCTGCGGCCCGTCAGCGCGACCTTGCGGCCGTGCTTCTTGGCCAGCAGGATGATTTCCTGCAGGCGCGCCAGCAGCGACGCAAACGTCGCGATGATGATGCGGCCGTCTTTGGCTTCCGTGAACAGGCGATCCAACTCTTCGGTGACGCGCTTTTCCGTCGGCGTCGAGCCAGGGCGGTCGGCATTGGTGCTGTCGGCCATCAGGGCCAGCACACCGTTCGGCGTCAGCTTCTTCAGGCGCGCCAGGTCGGTCGTCTGGCCACCAGCCGGGGTTTCGTCCAGCTTATAGTCGCCCGTGTGCACGACCGCGCCCACCGGCGTGTCGATGACCAAGCCCACAGAGCCAGGAATCGAATGCGCCACCGGGAACAGGTTGATTTTGAACGGGCCCAGCTGGAAGCTGTCCGTGTTCTTCACCACCTGCAAGTGCGCCTGCTGGAGCACTTTGCCCTCATCAAGCTGGCGGCGGATCATGCCGATGGTCATGTCGGTGCCATAAATCGGCGCCTTGATCTGGCGCATCAGGTACGGCAGGCCACCGATGTGGTCCATGTGCCCGTGCGTGATCACGATGCCGCGCAGCTGATCCTGATTTTTGACCACATAGTCAAACTGGGGCAGGACCAGGTCGATGCCGGGCAGGCTGCTGTCGGGGAACATCAGTCCGCAGTCGACAACAATCATGTTCCGGCCATATTCAAGAACAGTCATGTTCTTGCCGATTTCCCCCAGGCCTCCCAGAGGAATGATTCTCAGTTGTTTCTTCAAGTGTCTTACTCGTTTTGGTGCTAATTATGCGTGTGAGTGTGGTGCGGATAGCTTCAGGAGGTAGCACAGGACTGCCGAAGGTATCAGGTTTAGAGCGAGGTTTAAGGCTGGTTCAGCGCAGAGATCAGGCGGAATGACAGGGGATTAAACGAAGCTTCTTAACTTAGACATTCAGTATAACCGAAAATGCTTTTCAGTCAAATGGCTGGATGTCTGTGCACATTACGGTGTGGGCTCCAGGCCCGCGTACCATGCAACCATGACATTCAGACACAGCCTGAAGCCGATGCCTTACCACGCAGACAGGGCAATGCACGCAAACTATGCAAATAATCTTAATGCATAAGAAAAGACCCCATGAAGATAATAAAGCGTAATGACGGTTTGTATGGCCGCAGTTAAGGGATTCTATTGTATTCGCACACGGATTGAAGGAAGCAAACGCACATGAAAAAGTATGTGGCATCCAACCCAAAAGCAGAGGTCATTGGCGCGGCACTGATGGCCTACAACGACGCCGTCGAACGTGACCAGTTCATCGATGTGCTGAAACGCTATGGCCTGACAGAAATTGATCCCAGCAAATGGTATCCGCAGCAGCTTACGCTGGATGTGCAGAAGGCCATCAAAGACATGCCGGGCGGCTCGACCGCGCTGGTGTCGATTGGCATGAAAATTATCGACACCGCCATTTTCCCGCCGATGGAATCGCTGGAGCAGGCGCTGGGCGCGTTCGCCTCGTCATATCCGCTCAACTTTCAGCACCAGTCCGCTGACGACCTGATCAGCGCGACCCTGCTGGATGACAAACATATCCAGGTGAAGAACAGCTCACCCCACTCGGACGAAATGATTTACGGCTATGTGTATTCGATGGTGCGCCGTTTCGCGCCCAAAGGCAGCGCGCCAGTGGTGAAATTTACCAACCTGGATGCGGTGGATGGCGACGGCGACACGATCATTGACGTCACCTGGTCGTAAACACGCAAAAGCGGGCAGGACTCAGGCGGTCCTGCCCGCTTTTCTGAGCCATGCATCAGCGCGGCAGCAGATGGACCGCCTCGGCCACAAAGTCGATGCCGACGGTCTGGCCTTCAGCATACACGCGGCTGAGGCGCGGGTCCTGCTCTACCACCACAAGCTGGCGGTCGTCGATGCTGACGACATATTCCACTTCCGAGCCGAGGTACATGGCCTGATCGATGACCACCTGTTTCAGCGACGGGTCTTCGCGCAGGACGAGCGCCTCCGGGCGCAGCAGTACCGTCACCTTTTCGGCGTGGTGCTCAAACCGAATCGGCACATTGAGCGACTTGCCCAGCAGATCCACCTGGGCCTGGCCGCCGCCTGTATTGCGGCAGGGCACATCCTCGATGAAATTGGCACGGCCGATGAAGTCGGCCACAAAGCGGGTGGCCGGGTAACGATAGATTTCCTGGGGCGAGCCAATCTGCTCGATTCTGCCCTTGTTCATCACCACGATCCGGTCCGACAGCGCCATCGCCTCCACCTGGTCATGGGTCACATAAATGCTGGTGATGCCCAGCCGCCGCTGCAAGCGGTGAATCTCGCTGCGCATCTGCACGCGCAGCTTGGCGTCCAGGTTAGACAGCGGCTCGTCAAACAGCAGGATGCGCGGCTCCATCACCAGCGAGCGGGCCAGCGCCACGCGCTGCTGCTGCCCGCCCGACAATTGGTTCGGGCGGCGGTTGTCCAGCTTCTCCAGGCCAATCTGCTTCAGCGAGGCCTGCACCTTGTCGCGGATTTGCTGGCGCGGCAGGCGGCGCGTTTCCAGGCCATAGGCCACGTTGTCATACACGCTCATGTGCGGAAACAGCGCGTAGTTCTGAAACACCAGCGCCATGTCGCGCTTGTTGGGCGGCTGCGGCGTGATGTCCTGCCCGTCCAGCAGGATACGGCCCTCGGTGGGCAGCTCAAAGCCGGCTATCAGGCGCAGTGTGGTCGTCTTGCCACAGCCAGACGGCCCCAGCAGCGTCAGGAATTCGCCGCTGTAAATATCCAGGCTGATATCGTCCACAGCGCGCACCATGCCGCCGCCGCCGCGGTCGGGGAAGGCCTTGACGATATGTTCAAGTTTCAGTCGGATGGATCGTTCTGACACTATAGGCCTCCTTCAAGGCGGCGTTCCGCACCTGTTCGTGCGCCGACGATAAAATACAACACGGAAATCGCGACCATGACGATGATGATCAGGATGACGCAGTAGGCAAACGCGTTGCCATAGCGCCCGTTTTCCACTTCGTTCAGAATCTGCTGGGTCATGATTTTGGTCTGCGGCGTCGTCAGGAAGATGATCGCCGAAATGGTGGTCATCGAGCGCGCAAACGCGTAGATCAGGCCGGCCAGGAAAGCAGGGCGAATCAGCGGCAGGGTGATGCGCCGGAAAGTGCGCGCGTTATCCGCCCCCAGGCTGAGCGAGGCCTCCTCGATCGACGGATCAATCTGCGAGAGCGCGGCCGTGCCGGTGCGCAGGGCCGCCGGTGCGCTGCGGATAACATACACCAGGATGATGGCCAGTGCCCCGCCAAACGCGCCCTGCCCGCCGGTCAGCTTCGGGATGAGCGTAAAATCCCCGATCATTATGGGCGAGTTGAACATCAGGATATAGCCGATGCCGATAATCGTGCCGGGCACGGCGATGCCCATCATGGTGCTGAAATCGAGCAGGTTGCGGCCGAGGAAGTCCTTGCGCACCACCAGATAGGCGATGACCATGCCGATCAGACCCGCGATGGGGGTGGCCAGCGCCGACAGGGCGGTCGTATCGCGCATGGCCTGCGCGCCGATGCCATTCAGCACAAAGTCAAAATGCTCCAGTGTGAAGTCCCAGCGCACGCCGGGCACCCGCACAAACGACCCGTGGATGATGGTGCCGTAGATCAGCACGATGATGCCGCAGATAAATATCACGATGCCGAACAGGCCCCAGCGCACCAGCGGATGATCGATGGTCTGCGGGGTGCCGGACGGCTTGCCCGTCACCGTGACCACGCTGATGCGGTTGATCCAGTAGCGCTGCACCAGAAAGACCGTCAGCGAGGGCACCAGCAGGATGATCGAGAGCACGGCCGCGCCGGTGGTGTCGTACAGGCCGATGATGGTCACATACACGCGCGTGGCCAGCACTTCATAGTTGCCGCCCATCACCAGCGGATTGCCCAGGTCGGCCAGCGCCTCGACAAACAACAGCAAAAACGAGCTGGCGATGCCGGGCAGCAGCATCGGCAGCGTCACCGTGCGGAAGATGCGCCATTTGTTCGCGCCCAGATTGGTGGCGGCTTCGTCCAGCGCCGGATCGAGCGCCTCCATCATGCCGCGCAGGTTCAGATAGGCGATGGTGAAAAACGAGAGCGACATCACCAGCGTCAGGCCGTCCAGCCCGTAGATGTCGTAACGCACGCCGAAGATGCCGCGCGAGATGGTGCCGCTGCGCCCGAACAGCACGATGGCCGCCGTGGCCACCGCGAACGGCGGCGAAATCACCGGAATCAGCGCGATGATGTGCATGGCGCGCTTGAAGGGCACGCGCAGCTTGACCTGCACGAAGGCGAACAGGAAGCCCACCAGCGTGCCCACGATGCCGACGACGGTGCCCAGCACCAGCGTATTCATCAGGATCGTCTGATAGACAGGATTGCTCAGATAGCGTTCAAACAGCGGCAGGCCTTCCGGCGACAGGCTTTCACCGACCATCGCAACCAGCGGCAGCACGATGGTGATCGTCACAAAAAAGACCATCAATAACAACACAACTGCCAATAAGGGGTCTCTGAATATGGCCTGAAGCCGTTTGACCTGTTGGCTTTGCCTCATTGCCTGCATGCTTCCTCCGTCTGGATAAGAAAACAGCCCCTAAACCGGTGAGGCATAGGGGCTGTGAATGACTCAGCAAATGCGCCAGCAGGCCTATTCGGTCGGGGCGGTGGCGATTTCAGCGTCGAAACGCTCGGTGATGGCCACGCGGCTCGCACCGGCTGCCACAAAGTTGTATTCGACCACGGTGATTGAGGTCAGGTCCACGGCCAGCTCAGATACCGGGGCATCGGGGTTGGTGGGGAGCTGGAGCGAATTCACGGTCGGACCGATCGCCTGGGCTTCGGCAGTCAGCGCCCAGTCGTACCACAGACGGGCAGCTTCTGCTTCGGGTGCGTTGGCGATGATAGCCATGCCGCCGATTTCGTAGCCGGTGCCTTCTTCAGGGAAGGTCGTCGTCAGGATGCCATCGAAGCCTTCGAGCTGCAGCTTGGTGCAGTCGTGCGAGAAGATGACCGCGACGGCGATTTCACCCTGGCCAGCCAGCGAGCCCGGGGCCGAGCCAGAGCGCGTGTACTGGAGGATGTTGTTGTTCAGCGCCGCAAAGTACTCGAACGCGTTGTCGACAGCAGCCTGGGTGGGGGCGCCGTCTTCGTCATAGCCGGTGCCGGCTTCTTCGGCTTCCAGTGCGTCCGCATTCAGCGTCACGACCGTCCAGAAGGCAGTGAACGCGGTGCCGGAGGTGGCGGGGTGGGCCATCGCCACGAAACCTTCCAGTTCCGGCGCCAGCAGGTCATCCCAGGATGTCGGCGCTTCCACGCCCAGCTCAGCCAGCACGTCAAGATTGGAGCAGAAGCCCAGCGCACCGACGTAAACGCCGGTCCAGTAGCCCGCTTCATCGCGATAGTTTTCCGGGATGGCCTCGGTGTTGGGCGAGTCGTAGATTTCGATCAGGCCTTCTTCGGCGGCGGCTTCAAAGGCGTCAGCAGGGCCGCCCCACCACACCGAGAATTCCGGATTGTCGGCAGCAGCGCGGATGCGCGCCAGCGATTCACCCGAAGACAGGCGCACGTAGTTGGTGTCGATGCCGGTCTGTTCTTCAAACGCGGCGGTCATGGCCACGCACCAGTCTTCCTGAGGCGTGCACAGCACGGTCAGCGTGTCCTGGGCAAATGCGGGAGCGCCAACCAGCAGCAGGCCGCCGACAATACCCGCGAGAGACATAAGTTTTTTGTTCATCATGATTATTCCTTCCTGACATTCAGAAAATTTATGGGAGTTAAAGATTGAGGTTGCTATTTTTAACTATACATGAACATCCCTTAACAAAACAACAATCCAACTGCATCGCATTTGGGATAAAAGCACAAAAAAGCCAGCCCTGTTGAACGGGACTGGCCGGAAAGATGATTTCAGAGTGAGAAACCTGGTGCTACTGAAGCACGTCTGGCGAGGCAATCAGCGCGGCCAGCGCATCCGCCGCGGTGACGTAGGCGGCGTGTCCGGCATTGAGCGCAAACACGTGATCGACCGGGCTGTTGGCCAGCATCAGCGCCTGAAGCTGCGGGCTGACGACCACGTCCTGGGCGGTCAGGATATAGACTTGGCGCACGGAACCAAAGTTTTCCGCCGTCAGCGCGACTGGTGTATTGAGCGGGGCCAGCGGCTCACTAAGCTGGGATGCCGCCACGATGGCCAGTTGTTCTTCATTGCAGTCGGGGCAGAAGGCCGACGCGAAGATGTCCGGATTGACACCTGCCGTGCTGAAATCCTCGGCCAGCAGGAAATTACCTTCCTGGCCCAGCACGCTGTAGCGATCCTGCGAGGAGAGCGTGACCAGGCTGTCGCCATCGGCGGGCAGATAGGCGGCCAGATACACCAGCGCCTGAATCTGGGCCGGAATGGCCTCGGCCACGGCTGAAATCACCATGCCGCCAAAGCTGTGCCCCACCAGGATGACCGGCTGGCCCTGCGCTTCGACAGCGGCAATCACATTGTCGCGGTAGGACTCGAGGGTGATCTCCCCCAGCGGCGTGCCATCGTCCAGGCCACGCCCAGGCTGCGCGACCGTTACCACCGTATAGCCCTGCGCTTCCAGGGCCGAGGCCACTGGCGCCCATCCGCTTTCATCCTGAAACGCCCCGTGCACCAGCACGACCGTCGTGCTTTCCTGTGCGCTGGCGGCCCCGGCCATCAGCAGCAGCGCGAAAATAACCAGCAGAAGCTTGCGTGTCATGTATGCTTTCTCCCTTGATCGGATTACAATCATCGTCTTCAGTGACGATGTTTGTAACAATAGACATGACGTTGGTGCGCACCCATGGTTGAAACAATGCGATCCCTGTCTGTTCGTCCAGGACACCCCTCATGAGAGAAATCAGCCGTGTCTTGCAGGTCCTGCAATTTCACCCGACGATGTTTCATCGGCTGCCGTGGACGACCCCCTACGGGGTCACGCTGTCCAGCCTGAACGGCGGGGCCGTGCATATGGTGGAAAAAGGGAGCTGGCTGCTGCTGCGCTTTGATGCCCCGGAAGTCACCATGCTCCAGCCGGGCGATGTGGTGGTCGTCTCGCATATGGCGCGCTATGCGCTGGTCGAGCAGGAAGACGGCGACGCCCCAATGCTGGAGGATGTGCTGCGCCAGCGCGATGCCGAAGGCGTCGTGCGCACGACGCCCGGACTGCCTGTGTCAGCCGTGCTGATTTGTGGCGAATTCCGCGTCTTGCACGAGTCATTTCACTGGCTGTTTCGCGCGCTGCCCCCGGTCATCCTGATACGGGGCGAAGACGGGCAGGCGGTAGAGTGGTATTCATCTGCAATGCGGATGATTCAGATGGAGTTCGCCAGCGCGTTTCCGGGCAATGATGTGGTCATCAGCCGCCTGATGGATGTGCTGTTCATCATGTGCCTGCGCTACTGGCTGGTGCATCAGCCGCAGTCTGCGCCAAACTGGTTCAGCGCGCTGAGCCATCCGCAGTTGGGGCAGGCGCTAAGCGCCATTCATATGCATCCGGAAAAGGCCTGGACGGTCGAATCAATGGCCGAGGCCGCCATGATGTCGCGCTCGGCCTTTGCTGCCCGCTTCAAAGAGGCCGTCAGCACGCCGCCGATGATTTACCTCACGCGCTGGCGGCTGGGGCTGGCGGCCATGTGGCTGATGCAAAACCGCACCTGGTCGATCGAGGAAGTGGCCGCGCGCGTGGGCTACACCGATCCGTTTGCGTTCAGCAAGGCCTTCAAACGCGCCTTTGGCGTCTCGCCCAGCGAGTACCGCACGCGCTATTTCGCGCCCGCGCCGTGAGGCTGGCTCAGGCGTGCTTTACGGCAGCAGCACGATTTTGCCCAGCGCGTCGCGGTCTTCCAGCAGGCGATGCGCGTGTGCGGCGTCGGCCAGGGGAAGCCGCATGCTGATATACGGGCGCAGCCTGCCCGCCTGCATATCTTCAAAAACAGCCGCCGCACGCGCCAGCATGGCCGACTGTCCCGCGTTGTAGTGGCTCAGGGCCGCCCATGTCAGCGAGATCGAGCCGCGGCTGGTGCTGTCGGTCAGGCCGGACAGCCGGTTGATGTCGAACGGGGGCACGGCGCCACCCGTCTGGCCATACACGACCAGATGGCCGCAGGCCCGCAGCGATGCCAGGCTGCCGTCGAAGGTCGGCGCGCCGACGGCATCATAGACCACGTGCACGCCCTGCCCGCCGGTGATGCGCTCCACCTCGGCCGCAAAGTCATGCGTGCGATAGTTGACCACATGATCGGCGCCCATCTGGCGGGCGAAATCGGCCTTGCGCGCGCTCGACACCGTGCCGATGACGGTCGCGCCGCGCAGCTTCGCATACTGGACCAGCAGCGACCCCACGCCGCCCGCCGCCGCCTGCACCAGGGCCCAATCGCCCTCGCGCACCGCATACACGTCGCTGGTCAGGCAGTGGGCGGTCATGCCCTGCATCAGGCCAGCGACCGCCTGTTCAAAATCGACGCTAGCCGGGACAGGAACCAGCTTGTCCGCCGGGACAGGCGTGTATTCAGCATAGTTACCGCCCATGTAACCGCCATAAGCCACGCGGTCGCCTGCGCGGAAATCGGTCACACCTGCGCCCACCTGCACCACAACGCCAGCGGCTTCGATGCCTGGAATGAGCGGCAGCGCCACCGGGTAATAACCGCCTGCACGGTGCTGCACATCGACATAATTGACGCCGATGGCCTCGTTTTTCACGACCACACCCCCGGCGGCTGGTGCTGGCTGGGGCAGCTCTACCAGGGTGAGGACTTCCGGGCCGCCGTGTTCTGTCACCTGAATTACGCGCATGGGCAAATTCCTTTGATCGAGCTTGAAGCGTACATACAGGCATTTTAGGCACAACGCACCCTGTGCACCTCAGACCAAAGCCTGAATGCCGCTGCGTACCGTGTGCGCTTATGCCCGCCTCACCCAATCCTTCAGCGTGACTAAACATCTACGTTCATATTTATACATACATGTTCAAATATGAATAAGGATGTATACATTGAACGAGAATGTCGGGACGTACGATGTGGTGGTGGCGGGTGGCGGGCCTGCCGGGGTGGTATTTGGCTATCTGATGGCGCGAGCCGGCATGAAGGTGCTGCTGCTGGAGGCCTATCGCGACTTCAACCGGCAGTTTCGCGGGGACACGCTGAATCCGCTGACCATGGGGCTGCTGGACGAAATGGGACTGATGGAGGAAGTCCTGGCCCTGCCGCACAACAAGGTCGATACGGTGAAGGCCGTGGGCGCCAAAGACATCGAAGCCTTCAACCTGACCTACTCGCGCATGCCGTCGAAGTATCCGTATGTGATGATCCTGTCACAGCCGATTTTCCTGAACTTCATGGTGGCGAAGGCATCAGCCTTCCCTACCTTCTCGGTGCAGATGCAGGCCCGCGTGAACGATCTGATCGAAGAAGACGGCCGCATCCGCGGCGTGCGCTACAAGACGGCCGATAACGTAGTCCACGAGGCGCGGGCGCAACTGGTGATCGGGGCTGACGGCCGCAACTCGGTCGTGCGCGAGAAGGCCAGGCTGGAGACGCGCACCATCACCAAAGAGCCGACCTATGTGCTGTGGTTCCGCCTGCCGCTGGAAGCGGGCGACCCTCCCGAAGGGCTGGTGGCCCGTGAGGAAGAACAGACCACGCTGTTCATGTTCCGCCGGCCGGATGAATGGCAGGTCTCGCTGACGCTGAAAAAAGGCGTCGAGTATAAGGCGTGGAAGGAACAGGGCGTCGAGCAGATGCGCGCCGCTGTCGCGGAAATGGTGCCGCAGTTCCGCGAGCGCATGGGGGCCATCGAGTGGAAGGATACCTCGCTGCTGCCGGTGGAGCTGAAACAGGCGCTGCGCTGGTATCGCGATGGCCTGCTGGTCATCGGGGACGCCGCGCATATCATGTCGCCGTTCGGGGGCATCGGCATTAACCTGGCCATACGCGATGCGGTGCACGCGGCCAATATCCTGGTGGAACCGCTGACGCGCCGCAATGTGCAGGTGCGCGACCTGAAAAAGGTTCAGGATCGCGTGATGTGGGAACTGCGCATCGTACAGGGCCTGCAAGCCAAACAGCAGGACTCGGCCCCGCGTCCGGGCGAGGTCATCGGGCTGCCGCCAATCGCACGGCTGATGCTGCGCATCCCGATCATCCGCGACCTGCCCATCTTCGTGCTCAGTTTCGGCCTGGTGCCCACGCGCATCGGGCGGCGCTTTCGCAAGCCTGTGCCCCGGCTTGTCACCGCTGCTGGCGACTGACCGGGGGCAGACACTCGCCAAGGCACGGCTGTTGGGTGCACAATGGGGGATATTCGAAACGGGATTTGGGAAAGCTGCTGAAATCGCATGTCAGAGCGCCGGGAACGTAAATTGCAGCACCGCGAGGCGATGATCATCGAAAGCGCGGCGCGGCTGATCGATCGCGTGGGCTACAGCCACATGACGATGGACATGCTGTCGGAAGAGGCGGGCATCGCCAGGGCGACGCTGTATCAGCACTTCAAAAGTAAAGACGACGTGATGATCGGGGCCACCCGCCGCGCCCTGGAGAATCTGGACCAGTTCATGGGGTCGCTGTCCGGGCAGGCGGTGGACCAGCTGCGCGCCATCATGCGCTTCATGATGCAGTCGGGCCGCGATCCCCAGGGCTTCCCGACGATGGTGATGCATGATGAGCTACTGCACCTGTTCGCCGGACACCCGGATATCAGCGCGAAGTTTCAGGTGCTGAATGCCGTGCTGTTCCGGCTGGTGGAACAGGCGCAGCGTGACGGCGATATCGCGCCAGACCTGCCGCCCGAAGTCGTCATCGCGATGATCATGAACAATATCCAGGCACCGCGCGCGCAAACCGTCTATCCCGGCCAGCGCCAGGACGCCCTGGCTGAATACACGCTGCGCATCCTGTTTGCCGGACTGAAGGGCTGAGCGCACGAGGTTTGTCCGACAAATGTCTGGTCAGCAGGGGCGTCGAAACGCACACCTTGGCGTCACTTTCAGGCTGAAAAAGTGAGGAAGCTGCGTTACGATTGAATGGTCTCCACGAACCGGCCGGGTCCTCTCCAGGAGCATATCATAGCCACGCAGCGCGCGCTGGAAACCCTGTTTGACTTTACCGAGGCTGACCTGGCCGCTAACCGTGCCGGAGTGCTGTCGGAGATCCAGCGTGAACGCCTTCGCCAACAGCTTTACCAGGCGTCTATCAGCAGCGCCGCATTCACACTTTCACTGCCGGTCATTTTTGTCTTTGCGGTCGCGTTCATGGCCTTCAGCCTGCGTTTTGGGGACGACCTCGGGCCGGGCATCCTGTGTGCGATCGGGGTGTGGTTTTTGCTGACGTGGGCCTTATACACTCTGGCCTACGCCGTCATGCGGCGCCTGCTGCCCGTGATCGTGCGGGGGAATGCCTCACATCCGTTGCTGCGCCGGGTGCGCGCCATTGATAACGCAGGAAGCCTTGCCCTGGAGCAGGGCATCGTGGAGCGGGTCGCTGGACGGCTTGGTTTCCCGTCTGACGGCGAACACGAATACGTCATGCTGGATGACGTCGAGCTGACAAACAGCGTGGCTGCTGATGAGGACGAACGGCTGTGGCAGCTTGTGGAAGGCGCACAGTATGCCCTCTATTTTGTGCAGGGCGGGCCCTGGATCGTCTCAGTCGAGCGGCTGGAGACCCTGTAAACATTGACCTGTACCAGATGCCTGGTCGACTGTTCGCCAACAGTCGGCTTCTGTCCTTCAAGTCTTTGTGCTTTTGGCCTCCTGGCGGTTCAAATGATCGTTCAGGTAAAGCGCATAACGGTCACACAGGACCAGTCCATTCCCTTTGACAAATCAGCGCGGCAGGCCCTACACTTCGGCTGTTGTTCTGCTTGTTTGAGAAACCACCTGATGATTACCCAGTTCCTCGGAAAACTGCACCGCACCGCGCCGCCGCCGCCCACCCTGCACTAGGACGGGCCAGGCGGTCTTCATCGCCACGACACGGGGGCCAGCACGGCCACCGCTGTCCGTTTGATGCTGCTTCCTGCCCGCTGACGGCATCCGACGGGAGGCATAGGCTTCCCTGTTTCCAGCGCACATCATCCTATCAAGGGCAGGTATTTCGATGCAGAAAAAAGACACGCTTCAGCTGGATGGTTTCTGGCTGACGACCGCCGCGGCGGTCATCTGGGGCACGATCGGCATCGCCACGCAGGCGATCTTCAACGCCGAGCCGAATACGACCGGGCTGTTCATCAATCTGGCGCGCATGCTGGTCGCGCTGCCGGTCATGGCCTTCGCCTGCTGGCGCGCCATCGGCCGGGACATGTTTCAGGTGCCCCGGCGCGACCTGGGCATCATGCTGCTGCACGGCGCCTTCCTGGCCGTGTCGCAGGCAGCCTATTTCGCGGGGATTCAGGCCGCCGGCGTGACGATCGCCACGCTGCTGACGGTATGCAGCGCGCCGGTCATCGTGACGACCTTCTCGGTGCTGATGAAAACCGAGACGCTGACCGGCCGCACGCTGGTCGCGCTGGCCTGCGCCGTGACCGGGGCCGCCCTGCTGGTGGGGCTGGATGTCCCTGAAGGCGACCGCGCAGGCCTGCTGACCGGGGCGTTTTTTGCCATGATCTCCGCGGTGACTTATGCGGGCGCGATTCTGTGCGGGCGCTTTCTGGCGGGCGGCTATCACCCGATGCAGGTGACGACCATCACGTTCGGCGCGGGTGCCGTGGTGCTGGTCGTCTTCAACCTGCTGGCCGGTTTCGTCGCCGTGCAGACGGTCTCCGGCTGGCTGCTGATCGCCTATCTGGGCGTGGTGCCCACGGCACTGGCCTACTGGCTGTTTCAGCGCGGGCTGCGCACGGTCTCGGCCACAGCCGCCAGCATCATCACCATGCTGGAGCCAGTGGTAGCGGCGCTGCTGGCGTGGTGGCTGTTTGGCGAGACGCTGCCCCCTACCGGATTCATCGGCAGCGTGCTGATGATGCTGAGCATCTTCCTGCTGTCGACCCGCAGGCGCGAATCGCCGCGGTTACCCAACCCGGAAAAAGCCTCCGCCTGACATAAACAAACAGACGCCTTCATGAAGTCATGAGGGCGTCTGTTGTATCACGCGTGCAGGCCGTTTCGGCCCGCCTGAACTGGCAGACTAGTCGCCAGCAGCAGTGGCCGGCTTCGCCTCGAGCATATAGCCTTCAGCAATCGACTTCTCGCGGGCAATCGCATAGATCATCACGCCATAACCGCACTTGGCGGCCACGTCGGCGATGCAGTAACCCACCTGCACGGCCACCAGAGCAGACGTCGGCTCCACACCCAGAATCGGCAGCAGGTACACGATCGGGTAAAAGCCCCAGGTCGCCAGCAGCAGCAGGCGAATGTTACGCAGCAGCACCTGCGCCTGCCCGGTCTGGCGGGCGATGGCCGGCCCCAGCTCGCGGAACAGCACATACACGATATACACGAAGGGGATGGTCGAGATGGCGCCCCACAGCGCGCGCGTGCCGTTGTCAGCCGCGATTTCGCCGGGATAGCCCAGGATGACCATCAGCGCAGCCGCAGCAGCCAGGCGGAAGGTAATCATCCCGCTCATCTTGCCCAGCTTCATGACGGCGATCAGCTCGGCGACCAGCAGCGGTACCGTCAGCAGCCAGTCGATGTAGCGGTAAGCGTCGTTAAAAGGCGCGCCCGTCGCTACATACTGCCCGGCGTCGTTGATGGCATAAGCAGCCGACCAGCTCTCGAAAATACGGAAATAGTGATAACCGGCGATGGCCACCACCAGTGCAGACATGGTCAGCGCGTTGCGGTAGTTGGGCGCCACCTGCGACCGTGACAGCACGAAAAAGATGAAAGATGCCAGCATTGCAGCGAACGTGAACGAGAAGAGATTGTAGACGAGCGTGTAATCACCACCACTTAGCGTAGGCATGACAACCTCTTGGGCCTTCTGGCCTGAATTCGGATAAACGATTTGTTCAATATGTTCAATAAAAACTGAACATTATGAACATATTGAAGTTTCCGCCCGATGCCTGAGGAATAGATAAACTTTTCGTGAAAACTGCATGATGGTGAGCAGAATGACAGCATTTGCACCTGTTGGTGCGGATCATGCGCCTGAAAACGCCCTTGCCTGACACAAACGAACGGGCGCCTTCATCACTGAGGGCGCCCGTTCTGCCACACACGTATTCTGTTACAAACGCCGGTGTCAGCCAATCAGAAGCGGATCACCGTCAGCGCAGCGAGGAAGCCTGAGAACTTAAATGAAGCGCACAGGCTCGTCCTGTTTCTCGAGCACGACAGGGTACTACAGGCGCTGGATAGCGGTTGCCCGGCCTGACTCGCAGGTGATCAGCACTGCGCCAAGCTCCACCGGCCCACTGGCGAACTGCCAGGCTGCATCACTGTAATGGCGCGCCCTCATCGCAGCGACAAATTTCTGCGGGTCATAGCCGAGGATACCGCCGGATGGGCCGGTCATGCCCACATCGCTGACATATGCAACGCCACCCGGCAGCACCTGGGCATCGGCCGTACGAACATGTGTGTGCGTGCCCACCACAGCACAGATCCGCCCGGCCCCGGCAAATGCAGTCGTGAGCTTGTCTTCTGTGGATGCGCCATGGAAGTCGACCAGCACACCATCCGCTGCAGTGCCCCATGCCTCAAGCTGGGCATCGAGTGCCGCCAGCGGATCATCGACCAGGCGCAGGGCATCCCTACCGGCCAGATTGACCACACCCAGCGTCATGCCGCGCTTTTCGATCAGGCCGGCGCCCCGGCCAGGCGCCTCTGTGCCATAATTCAGTGGTCGCAGCACACGGTTGTCCTCATGCACCGCCATGCCTTCCGGGCCGTCCCACGAATGATTCCCCCCGGTAACGGCATCCACGCCCAGCGTCCACAGCCGGGCCAGGCCGGCGCGGGACATGCCTGCGATGACGAAACTACTGGTGCCGGATAGCTCCATGTTTTCGGCATTGGCGACGATGAAGTCGGGCTGATGCTCGGCCGCTATGCCGGGCAGGTGTGTTTCCAGCCAGTCGAGGCCGGGCCCCACGATATCCCCTATGAACAGGATCTTCATCCTTTAACTGCTCCCTCTACAAAGGTGGTCAGGATACGCTTACGCATAAGGAGAAAAATCAGCACGGTGGGCAGGCTGGTGAGCACTGAGGCCGCCATGATGGCGCCCCAATAGTCGCCCCCTTCCGGGCTGGTATAAAAACTCTGCACGGCCACCGTCAGGGTATAGGCATTGGGGTTGCCCCCGCCCACCAGCAGCGGCCAGATGAACTGGTTCCACGCATTGATGAGCACGTACAGCCCCACGGCCACCACCGGCGACAGACTGGCCGGCAGTATCACCCGCCACAGCACATCCCACGAGTTTGCGCCGTCGATACGTGCTGCCTCCAGCACTTCACGAGGAAAACTCAGAAAGTGTTGGCGCAGCAGAAAAATACCAAATCCCAGCGACATGCCCAGCATCGGCAGGATCATGCCGTGCAGCGTGTTGATCATGCGCCAGCGCGCAAGCAGCAGATAATTGGGGATATAGGTGACGACAAACGGCACCATCAGGCTGACCAGCACGATGCCCAGCAGCAGCGACTTGCCACGGAAGTTAAACACAGCGAAGGCATATGCGGCGGGAATCGCCAGCGCGAGCTGGCCGAGCGTGACGCCGAAGGAAAACACGACGCTGTTAAGCAGATAGCGCGGGATGTCCATTTGCGCCAGCACCGCCACGTAGTTTTCCAGGCTGGGCGGTAGCGTGAAAGGCAGCACCGGCGACGCGAAAATCTGTGCCGGGTCCTTGAAGCTGATGCCAACCTGATAAATCAGCGGCAGCAGCACGAGCAGCGAGACGCCAGCCAGCACAGCGTGGGTGGCCAGCCTTCCCAGACGCGACCGGTCAGCGATCATACTGCACCCGCCTGTCGAGCAGGCGATACTGCATGTAGGCCAGCCCGCCAAACAGTACGATCAGCATGACCGACAGCGCCGAAGCATAGCCGGCGCGGAAATTCTGGAAACCCTCCTGATAGATGGCATACATCAGATTGTTACTGGCATTGGCGGGCCCGCCCAGCGTCATCACGCGGATCGGCACAAACACGTATTCCAGCCCCTGAATCAGCGTCACGATCAGCAAAAACAGCCCGGTGGGCGCAAACAGAGGCAGCACGATGTGCCGCATGAGCGTCCAGCCAGAGGCGCCGTCCACTACGGCCGCCTCCAGATAGTCACGCGGGATGGCCTTCAGCCCGGCCAGCGCGATCAGAAAATGAAAGCCCATGATTTTCCAGTTCGCCACGATGGACACCGCGGGCAGCGCCGTGAACGAATTGGTCAGCCACTCCACCGGGGCAAAGCCGAACGGTGCGATCAGGGTGTTGAACAAGCCCGTGCGCGTCGGCAGGAAAAACCAGATCCATACCAGTACGGCGATACTGGTGGCGATGACCGTGGGGAAGAACAGCAGCGACTGGTACAACGCAATTTCACGCTCGCGCAGGCGCAGCGTCAGAAACGCCAGACCGACCGGCAGCGCGACCACCGCGCCCACTGACAGCGCCAGATAGAGCGCCGACTGCCAGATGATTTCCCAGAAATCATCGTCACCCAGCAGGGTCAGATAGTTTTCCAGCCCGACGTAGTTCTGCCGGTCACGGATAATATTCCATTCGTAAAAGCTGATCTGCACGGTTTGCAGCAGCGGGTAAAACACAAAGATTGCAATACAAATGATGGCAGGGGCCACGTACAGATACGGCACCACGGCGGCGATTCTCGGCCTGCGCTGGCGCGTCTGGCGGGCAGCTGCGTTAGCAGCGCCCTCAAGTTGTGCATTCTGGCTGTTCACGGCGTTCCCTGTCGGCTGATGGGCAGAGAAAGCGGAGGGCAATCCCTGCGGACTGCCCTCCGGCGGTACTGTTTTGTGGCGGGTCAGATCAGGCTGGCGTGCACGGCTCATCGCCGATCAGGCCATTGATCTCTTCGGCAGCTTCGGTCAGCGCGGCTTCGGCGCTTTCGGCCCCGCCCAGCGCAGCCTGCACGGCCTGGAACAGCACTTCGCCTGCGGCCAAACCGTTCTCACCAGGGAACGAGGTCCACACCACCATATTCGGGATCTGGCCGGTGGCCACCTGCTGGATGGTGTTGTCGGCGTAGAACTCGGCCAGCAGGCCACCTTCCTCAGCCACAGCCGGATTCAGTGGAATATAGCCGGTGCCTTCGGTCCATGCCGCCACACCTTCGTCCGAGATCAGGTGCTGGGCGAAACGCCACGCAGCTTCCTGGCGTGCCGGGTCGGTCGACATGATGACGAGCATGTTGCCGCCGGTAGGCAGACGAGTCGGCAGGTCGCCAAAGGTCGGATACGTCGTGGCACGCAGTTCCTCGAATGTCTTGTTGCTCATGATAGCGCCGCGTCCGGCAATGCTCCAGAACAGCGCGCCGGCCTCACCCGTCCAGAACACCTGGCGCGCCTGGTCCAACGCATTCACTGCATAGCCATTGGCCACCCAGTCCGCCCAGGTCTGCAGTCCGCGGATAGCTTCGGGCGTGTCGACACCCGTCGCATACGTGCCATCGGCCTCGCACACCAGCAGGTTGCCGCCGCTGCTGGCGATCAGGTTTTCCACAGCCCAGTTATCATTGCTGTAGTCGATGGCGACCATCGGCAGATCCAGGGTCTCTTTCAAAATACGCGCGGCTTCAGTCCATTCTTCGATGGTCTGCGGCGGGTTTTCCGGGTCGAGCCCGGCCTGCTCGAACAACGCGGGGTTATAGTAAGCGACGGCATTCGAGAGCGAATAGCTCAGCCCGACATGCTCTTCGCCCACCAGGGTCAGGTCAAAAATATTCTGGGGTACGGCGGCGATAGCAGCTTCCCCGCCATACATCTCTACCAAAGCTTCAATCGAAATATAGGGCAGCGTCGAGGCGGTATAGCTCAGGTACGGCCAGCCGATCTGGATGATGTCGGGCGGGTTGCCACCAGCGATGGCGGTCTGTGTGTCCTGAACGATCGTCGGATAGCGGTCCTTCGGGCGCGATTCCACGTTGACGTCGGTGTTGGCTGCCTCAAAGCTGGCGATCAGCGCGTCCACCTGCGGGCCACCGAACGTAGCGGTATTGATGTTCCAGTACTCGATCGTGACCTGTTCCTGCGCCTGAATGCTGCCGACGGCGGCCATGATCAGCGCCGTCAGCCCCAATGCTGCTTTCCACTTTTGCATGGGCTTGCTCTCCTTCAAAATCGGACGTGCCAACGGATTTAGTAAAACGTTTTACTGACGAGAGCATAGCATGGCATATGTAAAGAAATGTTTAACGAGCATGTAAGAATCGACCAAACCGAGTACCATCTGGGGGGTGCCGCTGCAGCGCGCCCCATGCCGCAAATATTGAGTAAGTCAGTGAGAAAACGTGACGTCAGCATCCGCGATATCGCCTCTGGCGCAGGCGTATCGATCACAACCGTTTCACGCATCCTGAACCAGGATGGCGCGCTGAAAATCACCCCGCAGACTCGTGAGCGGGTGCTGGAGACAGCGCGTGCGCTGGGTTATCAGCCGAACTTCATCGCCGCTGCTCTGCGCTCTAATCGCACGGGCATCCTGGGTGCGCTCAGCCCGAATCTGGCGGGCACATTTCTGCCCCTGCTGACACAGGAGCTGCTGCGGGCGGCGCGGGCGCAGGGGGTCGAACTGCTAGTGGGCACGCCGGAGCTGGACGAGGAGCATATCGCCGCGCAGCTAAAAAAGCTGCAAAGCCTGTTGTTCGACGGGCTGCTGCTGCTGGGCGATGTGCTGGACTACCAGACGACGATACGCAAACTGCAGGTGATGAAGAAGCCGTATCTGTCGGTATGTGCCGGGGTGAATGTGCCGCCGCCATTCGTCAACATGGACGATGAGCAGGCCACGGCGCTGGCGATTGAATATCTGGTGGGACTGGGTCATCGCCGCATCGGTTATCTAGGCAGCCGCCAGTGGAATCAGGAACACTACCGGGTGGTTTATTTCCGCGTGATGATGGCGCGGCACGGACTGCCGGTCCCTGACGACTACGTGGCGCTGATGGAACACGCACCCTATGTGCCCTTTGATCCGAAGTTCCGCGCCATGTGGACTGTTGAGCCGCTGCGGGCCGCGCAGCGCCTGCTGCATATGCCCCAACCGCCAACGGCCATTCTGTGCGCGAATGATGGCTTTGCCATCGCAGCGATGAAATCCGCCAGCCAGGCCGGCGTACGCGTGCCCGAAGATGTGTCGATTATGGGCTATAATGACGAAATCCAGAGCACACTGTTTACGCCAGAGCTGACGACGATCCGCCAGCCGGTGGACCTGATTGCCAGCGCGGCCGTCTCGCTGCTGCTGGCTATGATCGAGCATGGCACGTCTGGCGAGTACGCCGAAACCAGACACCTGATCGCGCCTGAACTGGTGGTGCGCGGATCGTGTGCCCCGCCCCGCAACCGCTGACCCACATATACCACAAAGAACTTGTGCCCGCATCCTCACAAAGTATTCCTACGGCCCTTAAAACGCGCTGTCAGTGACGGCGCGTCTGAGGGAAAATTGCTGCATGCGGTCACGTGTGACATTGCCAAAGTTGAAATTTGTATGAAATCGGTAAATTTTTATTGTCTGAAATTTGGTTTTACCCATACTATTTCTGACATAATCATCTTAATTACAGGGAAGTCTATGTTTTTTGCACGCCCCCGTCTGTCCCCTCAGATCGTCCTGATGGCTGTTGTGCTCACTTTTACGCTCGTCGTCTTTATTCAGCCCGTTTTCGCCGCCAGCTATATCGTCTCTTCGCTCGACAATGCCGGGCCGGGCACGCTGCGCCAGGCCATCGCCGATGCCAACAGCAGTGGCAGCGACGACACGATCACCTTCAGCGTAAGCGGCACCATCACGCTGACGAGCGGCGCGCTGACCATCGCCAATAACGGCGCGCTGACCATCAACGGCGCGGGCATCACCGTCAATGCAAACTATGGCAGCCGCGTTTTCGTCATCAGCTCTGGCGCGACGGCCACGCTGAACGGCCTGACAATCACCGGCGGCAGCGCCAGCCTGGGCAGCGGCATCTCGCATGACGGCAGCAGCCTGACGCTGAACGAGGTCACCATCACTGAAAATTCGGCCGGCGGCGGTGGCGCTGGCATCTACAGCAGCGGCGCTTTGACAATCACGGACAGCACGTTCAGCAGCAACAGCGGCGGCGCGATTTATCACGCGGGCCCCTCGCTCAGCATCACGGGCAGCACGTTTGACACAAACTCGACCGGCGGCAATGGTGGCGCGCTGGTGGGCGACAGCAGCGCCGGGCTGGCCAGCATCAGCAATTCCGTCTTCAGCGGCAATTCGGCCTCAGGCGACGGTGGCGCGATCTACACCGAGTCGTCGGTGAATGTGGTCAACAGCCTCTTTTACGGAAACTCTGCCGTGAACGGCGGGGCAATTTTCAACGGGGGCACGACCACCGTCATTAACAGCACCCTCAGCGGCAACAGCGCGACCGGCAATGGCGGCGGCGTGAGCAACTACTACTCGACCACGCTGACGCTGCGCAACACCATCGTCGCCAACAGCACGTCCGGCGGCGACTGTCACCGGCAGAACGGCACCATCAATGCTGAATACAGCCTGATTGAATCCGGCCTGACCTGCGTGAGCGGCACCAACACCAGCAATCTGACCGGCGATCCCAGGCTCGATACTGATTTCACGCTGAGGGAGATGAGCCCGGCCATTGACGCGGGCAGCGATGCGCTAATCCCGTCCGGCGTCACGCTCGATCTGGCAGGCGGGGCGCGCATTCAGGGCGATGCGGTCGATATGGGCGCCTATGAATCCACGCCGACCCCGCCGCCGGGCATCACCGTCACAGAAAGCGACGGGGCGACCAGCGCGACCGAAGGCGGAGACACCGACACCATCACGCTGGTGCTGGACAGCGCGCCCACCGGCAAAGTCTTCATCACCTTCAGCAATACGCAGGTGAGCACGGGCGTCTCGATGATCGAATTCACGCCGCTGGACTGGGACACCCCGCAGGAGGTGACCATCAGCGCCGTGGACGATGATATTGCCGAAGGGGCGCACAGCGGCAGCGTCGCATTTAGCGTGAGCAGCGGCGACTTTGACTATGACGAACTGGCTGTCTTGCCCGTCAGCGTCAGCATCACCGATGACGACATCGCAGGCGTCACGGTCATCGAGACCGATGGCAGCACATCCGCGCCAGAAACCAGCGTTTTCCCCACCGATGGCTTCAGCTTCCTGCTCACCAGCGAGCCGCTGGCCAATGTAACGATCGAGGCCTTCGGCGGTGACCAGCTCAATACCGGGCTGGGCGAGCTGACCTTCACCCCAGCAAACTGGGACATGATTCAGTATCTGGTCATCACAGCGATTGACGACGATATCGCCGAGGGCGACCACAGCGGCACCGTGACCTTCGTCGTCACCAGCACCGACCCGGCCTATGATGGCCTGGTTGTCCCGTCCATCACCGTGCCGATCGAGGACAACGATATTGCCAGCGTCGCAGTGACGCAGACAGATGGCGTGACCACGGCGCTGGAGGGCAACACCGGCTTCACCGACGGCATCAGCCTCCGCCTGACCAGCGAACCAGCGGCCAACGTGACCGTCAGCTTCACCGCCGGCGATCAGCTTGAGCTCAGCTTCCCGTCGTTCACTTTCACCCCTGAAAACTGGGACATCATCAAATATGTGGTCGTGCTGGCCGTGGATGACAGCATCTACGAAGGCGACCACACCGACACGGTAGCGTTCACGGTGACGAGCGCCGACCCGGCCTATGACGGACTCACACCCGCGCCCGTGACCGTGAATATCAGCGACAACGACCCGATTCCGCCCGGCATCACGCTCAGCCCGGACAGCATCGCGGTGACCGAGGGCGGCGCGACCGGGTCGCTCACCTTCACCATGCAGACCGCGCCCAGCGCCAATGTCGCCATCACGCTCACAAATGCCCAGGTGACGACCAGCAAAGACCTGGTGCTGTTCACGCCGTCCGACTGGGACGAGCCGCAGACGATCACCGTGACAGCGGTTGACGATGCGCTGTTTGAAGGCACGCATCCCGGCAGCATCGCGTTCAGCGTGAGCAGCAGCGACGCGAACTATAACGGCCTGTCGCTCTCGACCATCAACGTGACCGTCACGGACAACGATCCTGAACCGGAAGTCACGCCCGAAGTGACGCCCGAAGTCACGCCCGAAGTCACGCCTGAGGTGACACCGGAAGTGACGCCCGAAATCACGCCCGAAGTGACGCCTGAGGTCACGCCTGAAGTCACGCCGGAAATTACACCTGAAGTCACACCTGAAGTCACGCCGGAAGTGACACCGGAAATCACCCCGGAAGTGACACCCGAAGTCACGCCTGAAGTCACGCCGGAAATTACACCCGAAGTCACGCCTGAAGTCACGCCGGAAATTACACCAGAAGTCACACCCGAAATCACGCCGGAGGTCACCCCGGAAATCACACCCGAAGTCACGCCTGAGGTCACGCCCGAAGTGACGCCTGATCCAGGGTCAACGCCGCCATCGCCGCCACCACCGCCGCCCGCACCCGTGCCAGGGGCGACTCTGCCCGCGCCGCCGGACGTGCCGCTGTGCAGCGAGCATAATTTCAGCGAGGGTGGCGTGGTGCGCGCCAGCATGAGCGACGCGCAAGGCAATCAGATCAACTGCCGCGTGCTGATGCAGGACGGCGTTTCACCCAGCTACTATGGCAGCCCCATGTACGGCATCGAGAATATTGGCCTGCCCGGGCTGGAAACGCTGGGCATCATGCAGGCGGTGGATATTTTCAGCCCGGCGGGACTGACAAGATTTGAGGGGGGAGCGGTCTTCTGCCTGCGCGGAGAGGGGACGCTGATCTGGCTGGCGGCCAGCGCTGCGCCGCGCCAGGCCGAGATTATCGGCAGCTATACCGTGCCAGACTTCCCCGGTTTCACCTGCGCCACGCTGTTCGAGCCGGGCACACTGGTGCTGGTGCGCGAGAATCCGCTGGAGTAGGGAAGGCACGAGGCAGGGTGGCGTGAGCGCGGCGAAACGGGGAGAGGTTTCGCCGCGCACCCACCCATGATACAAGGGCCCGTCAGATGCCCTGCACCTGCTTGTATTCTTCAAGCTGTTCAGGCGTATACACCTGCATCATCTCCAGCTCGATACCGCCCGCTTCCTGATCGAGGAAGGCCACCCAGCCTTCCGGATGCACGTGGCTGCCCTTGACCTTGCAGGCCGCGCATTCTTTCAGCGTCGCGCCTTTGGCCTGGGCATCGGCCAGCGCCTGGTCGATGTCATCTACCGCATAGCAGATATGGTGCAGGCCTTCATAGCCGCGCTCTTTAATCCACTGGTCAAAACGTCCGCCCTCGTCCAGCGACTGGCACAGCTGATATTCGACATCGCCCACCCAGAACTGCGCCACGCGGTTGCGCGACTTGGCGAAGTCTTTCACCACGCCATCGTGGCCAACGCCCAGAAAGTCCTGATACTGCTTCAGCGCTGCATTGGCATCGCGCACCGCAAAGGCCATGTGTTTGATATATCCGGCACCCATCGTCTTGTTCTCCTGTTTTTAAGTGTCATCGGCAGCGCCCGCGATTTTGTGACAACTTCACAGTCTGCGCGCGGCGTTTCCCGTCAATCCTGATGAATTTTCACAAATTGCTTGACATCCCTGTAGCAGTCATTACAATTTCTTAAAGTCGACGGTCGATGGTCGATGGTCGATTGTCGACAATAACGCGATTATAGGCAGGTAAAAATGAAGTTGTCAAGCAACGGGGAAAATAAATCTTCTTTAGGGCAAATTCAGAATAAATCCCTGCGCGAACATGTTCTGGCTATGCTGAACGCGGCCATCATCAACGGCGAGCTGAAACCCGGCACGACGCTGATCGAGGCGGACCTGGCGGCCCAGCTCGGCGTCAGCCGCGCCCCCATCCGCGAGGCCATCAATACGCTGGCGGCGCAGGGGCTGGTGGAAATCGTGCCTTACCACGGCACTACCGTGAAGAAGCTGTCGCGTAAAGACATCGAGGAGCTGTACAGCATCCGCAGCCTGATGGAGGCCTTCGCCATTCAGCGCATCATCGAGGCGGGTTCCCCACCGACCGCCCTGGCTGACCTGCGCGCCGTGTGCGCCATCATGCTGGAAGCAGCCAAAGCCGGCGACCTGAGCGGCGTGAATCGTATCGACCGCGATTTCCACGACACGCTCGTCTATGCCAGCCGGCATGACCTGCTGATCCAGCTGTGGGGCACCGTCAGCCTGCGCGTGCGCCAGGTGATGTCGCTGCGCAACAGCCGGAAAGGCAACCTGTTCGTCATCGCAGAAAACCATTTCATCATCGTCGACACCATCGAGCGCGGAAATGTCGACGAAGCCGTCAAGCTCATCCATCACCATATTGGCTCCGCCGCAGACCTGCTTGTGGAAGGCTGGGCGATTGACGATCTGGCGATAGATGGCAACGGGGCACCCTCACAGGAGAACAAGTCATGACCACGAAAGACGCAATTCTGGCGCAGCACGCCGCCAACACGCTGCTCAATGCAGCCGCACCACCGCTGACCATGCGTGCCGAAGGCGACATCGGCGCGGATGAAATCTTCATGCCGCTGGACGAGCGCATCATCGCGGGCGCGTCTGAGGCGATGGAAGCCGGCCATACCCACTACGTCGACGTGCCGGGCATCGGCCCGCTGCGCGCCGCCATCGCCGAGTACCTGCGCGGCGCCACCGGCGCCGACACCCAGGCCGCCAACGTGATCGTCACGGCTGGCATCCAGGAATCACGCTTCCTCACGATTCAGATGATCGGCGAAAACTTCGACCGCATCGCCCTGCCCGCCGTCGTGCACCCTGGTGCCCGCCGCGCGCTGGGGGTGCGCCCGATGCCGATCGAGACGCTGGCCTGCGACGAAGCGGCCGGTTACCTGCCCGCCGTCGCGGAAATCCAGCGCGCGCTGGAAAGCGGCGTCCGCCTGGTGTATCTGGAGTCTCCCTCACGCCTGACCGGCGCGGTCTACAGCGCCGCCGACACCACCGCGATTGCCCAGCTGGCCAGCCAGCATCAGGCCACGATCATCTGGGACCAGGGCCTGTCGCCGTGGGCAGAACAGGCCGTATCGCTGGCGGGCCAGTCCGCGCCGGGGGCACAGATTGTCACCATTGGCGAGGCCTTCCCCGGCATGGGGCTGGCGAGCTGGTTTATCGGCTATATCGCCGCGCCGGTCGCGCTGATTCCGCCGATGCAGTCGCAGAAACAAATCATGGCCATCTGCACCAGCACGTCGGCGCAGTATGCCGCGCTGGAAGCCAGCAAATTGTTCGGTGAACAGCAGCCCGCCCAGGCGGCACGTTTGCAGCAGACGCAGGCAGCCCTGCGCGCCCTGCTGGCCGACAGCAACAGCGCCACCGCACTTCCCGGCAGCACGGGCACCGTGCTGGCCGTCCGCGCACAGGGGGCAGCCAGCGGGGCCGACCTGGCCGATGGCGCCGACTTTGGCGCACCGGGTGTGGTGCGCATCACCGTTTCGTTCAGCAGCGCAGCCGAAGCCGTCGTCCGGCAGCTTACCGGAAAAGGCAGTTAACTCATGACCACTAAAAAGCAGGGTACCAATCTTCTGTACGAGCTGATCGCTGAGGCCAAGACCTACAGCGACACCATCATCATGGGCCGTGGCGACCCGGACTTTGACACACCGCCGCACATCGTGGCCGCCGCAAAGCAGGCGATGGCCGAGCATCACGCGGAGCATGTGCCCGCCGAGGGCATCCTGCCGCTGCGCAAGGCAATTGCCGAGCGCGTCAAACGCATCAACAACATCGACGTCGACCCGGAGACCGAAGTCGTGGTCACCAACGGCGGCCAGGAAGCCCTGATGCTGATGGTGCTGGCGGTCATGGCCCCCGGCGACGAAATCATCGTGCCAGAGCCGAACTACAACACCTACCATGACGCGCTGAAGTTTTCGCGCGGCGTCAAGGTGAGCGTGCCCAGCTCCGCGGAAACCAACTTCCGCACCGACCCCGCTGCCGTGCGCGCCGCCATCACGCCAAAGACGCGCGCGCTGCTGCTGGTCTCGCCCAACAATCCCACCGCGACCGTCATCAGCCGCGAAGACATGCAGGAATTCATCAGCATCGCCCAGGAACATGACCTGGTCATCATCGCTGACGACATCTATGACCTGTTCATCTATGACGATTTCAAGCACGTCAGCACGGCATCGCTGCCGGGCGGCAAAGAGCGCACGCTCACGCTGAACGCGCTTTCCAAGTCGTTCTCGATGACCGGCTGGCGTCTCGGCTGGGTCGTCGGCCCGGCCGACCTGATGGCGCGGGTGAAGGCGCTCAAGGCGGCCACCACCGGCGGCACCTCGATCATCTCGCAGTATGCGGGGCTGGCCGCGCTGACCGGCCCGCAGGATGCCGTGCAGTACATGGCCGACGAATACAAGAAGCGCCGCAAGCTGGTGCTGGATGCGCTGGACGATATGGGTATGGTGTACGGCGTGCCCCAGGGCGGCCAGTTTGTCTACATCGACATCAGCTTCACCGGCCTGGACAGCGCCGACCTGGCGCAGAAGATCCTGAGCGACCAGCACGTGCTGGTCTATCCGGGTGCAGCCTTCGACAAGGACCGCGGCCAGTATGTGCGCATGACCTTCCTGCAGCCGGAAGACAAGCTGCGCGAAGGGCTGGAACGCATGCGCGTGGCCATGAAGAACATTATGGCGGTCCGCTAGCGGGGCAGCAGAAAGAAGGCGTCCGTTATGGACAACAAGCCACTGGCACATAAAGTCGCCGTCGTCACCGGCGCAAGCCGCGGTCTGGGGAAAGCCGTCGCGCAGCATCTGGCGTCACTGGGCGCCAACCTGGTGCTGATCGGCCGCACACACGACACGCTGGCCGCCGCCGCCGCCGACATCGAGCGCGAAGGCACCACCGTCATCCCGGTCACATGCGATATCTCCAATCCCGACACGGTGCAGGAGACGGCCGCGTTCATCGTGGCGCGAATGTCGCGCGTGGACATCCTGGTGAACAACGCCGGGATTCCTGCCCCGCGCACCTTCGCCGAGACCGATTTCAACGACTGGCAGTCGGTGATTGGCACCAACCTGAACGGCGTCTTCTATCTCACCCGCGCGCTGTGGACCGCGCTGACCGCCAGCGATGGCGGCTACGTGGTCACGATTTCCGGCACCGCCGGACAGCGCGGCGGCGGCAGCCCGGCCTACGGCGCAGCCAAATTTGGCCTGACCGGGCTGAATCACGCGATTGCGACAGCCGGCAAAGCGCACAACGTGCGCGCCACGGTCCTGTATCCGGGCAGCATGGACACCGGCTGGCGCGGCGCACCGATTGGCGAGAAGCCGCGCTCGGAAAGCATGGATCCGGCGGAAGTGGCGCGTTTCGTCGGGCATCTGGTCACCAGCCCGCGCGATTTCGTGGTCAATGAGGCGTCGCTCAATCCGCTGTCTGCACCGCTGATGTGAGCGACACGCAAAAACCTTTGATGATTTTTTCGGGCAACTTTTCACCCATAAAGGGCGGGTTATGGCATACGACATCGATAAAGAAGACCTGATTACCCTGTATCCGCTGGAGACGCTGCAAAAATTCGCCAGCGATTTCCTGCTGGCGCTGGGTGCCAGCGAAGAAGAAACCGCCATCCTGGTGGATGGCCTGATGACCGCCTCGCTGTGGTGGCACCCCGGCCAGGGCCAGGGGCTGGAGAAATTCTTCCGCTTCCACATGCAGGTCACCAACGGCGGCATCGTCCCCAACGCGAATATGACGTGGGTGAAAGAAGGCCCCAGCTACGCCCTGCTTGACGCAGCCAAAGGCTTCGGCTACGTGTCGGGACATCGCGCCATGGCCAAAGCGGTCGAGAAGGCGAAAGTCACCGGCATCGCGATGGTGGGCGTGCGCCACAGCAACCATTTCGGCATCGCCGGATACCACGCGCTGCATGCCGCCAAGAAAGGCCTGATCGGCTGGTCGTTCACCAACGCCAAGGCTGAAATGGCCCCGTGGGGGTCGGCGCAGGTGGTGCTGGGCACCAACCCTTGGGGCATCGCCATTCCGCGCAAGGACACGCACGCCATTGTGCTGGATATGGCACTGACGATGTCCGGCAAGGGCATGATGCGCTGGCTGATGAACGAAGGCCGGCCGATGCCCGAAAGCTGGGCGCTGACGCCGGATGGCCAGACGACCACCGACCCGGCCGCCGCCATGCTGGGCCCGCTGCTGCCCATCGGCGAATACAAGGGCTACGGCCTGAGCCTGATTACCGACGTGCTGGCGGGCGTGATGACCGGCTCGCTGTTCGGCATGAGCGTCTTCCAGGACGACACCAACCATGATGTCGGCCACGTGATGATGGCGATCAACCCGACCGCCTTCATGGACCAGGCAGACTATGACACGCGCCTGGAACAGCTGGTGGCCGAGGTCAAGGGCGCACCCGCCATCGACCCGAAGCGCCCGGTGATCCTGCCCGGCGAAGTCGAATTCCAGCGCATGGGCGAGCGCGAGGCAAATGGCGTGCCGCTGTCGCGCGAAACTGTCGAGAAGCTGCGGGCGCTGTCCGCTGAAGTTAACGTGAACTGCCCACTTTAAACCTATTTAATCTCATTCAGGAGAGCTTGTTATGGCAACGCCATTGAATATTGGAAATATCTCGGTCATGCCGGGCGAAATGAAGCGCGGCGGCATCCCCCTCGGCGGGGACATGTATTCCCGTGAGCGCCAGATTCCCATCATCGTGTATCGCGGCATCGAAGATGGCCCGATCCTGTGGCTGAACGGCGCCACCCACGGCGACGAGCCGGAAGGCCCGTTCTCGATTTTCAAGGCGCTCTCGCACCTGGACCCCAAGACGCTCAAGGGCACCGTCGTGGCCGTGCCGGTCATGAATGTCGAGTCGTTCACGGCAGGCCAGCGCGGCGACCCGCTGGACACCTTCTCGTATGACATGAACCGCCTGTATCCGGGCAAGCCGGAAGGTTATCCCACCGAGCGCGTGGCCTGGGCGCACTGGCAGGCGATGAAAGAGAACTGCGACCTGCAAATCAACATCCATTCCGGCGGCGAGCATTCGTACCTGGCGCACATGATTTTCTCGGCCGACACCCCGGTTAGCCTGGAGCTGGCGGCGGCGATGGGCCCGAACTGGACGCTGGTGTTCCGCAGCGGCACCGGCGGCGGCAACCCGAGCTCGCAGATTGCCGGGCTGGGCAAAGGCGGCGTCACGGTGGAGCTGGGCGGCAACTGCCGCACGCTGACTACCGACTTCCACAATATTGCCGATGACCTGGCCGAAGGCTACCTGAACGTGATGCGCCACTACGGCATGATCGAGGGCAAGGCGGAATATGCCCCGGCCTGGCGCATGGGCTACCAGATCGCACTGCTGGCCCCAGCCACCGGCATGTTTGTGGGCACCAAGGATATTCCGTTTGAGACGAATCTGCCCAAAGACACCGTGCTGGGCAAAATCTACGACCTGTATGGCGATGTGGTGGCCGAAGTGCGCGCCCCGCGTGACGGCGTGATTTTCGGCCTGCGCTCGCGCCCGTCTGTGCTGGAAGGCCAGTGGGTGTGCTTCTTCGGCGTGGTCGAAGAAACCGTCGACAATCTGATTCCGGGCCGGGGAGGCTGACCTATGCATCAGGAAGACTTTCCCGTAAACGCCAGACGTGGGCTGATTTCCGAAGACCTGTTCCGCTTTCGCTGGCTGGATGATATTGCGCTGTCGCCCAATGGGACGAAGCTGGCCTATACCGTCAAACAGCCGCTGGCGCAGACCAACAACTACAGCACGCATGTGTATGTGCGTGACCTGGCCACCGACAGCGTGGAACGCCTGACCACCGGCCTGAGCAGCGCGTCGGCGCTGGCCTGGAGCCGCGACAGCGCCCGCCTCGCCTATGCCTATGCCGAAGGCGGCGCGTCCAGCATCCGCGTGTGGGATGCCGCCAGCGGCCAGACCAGCACCTATGCCATCGAAGGTGAATCAATGGGCGGGCTGGACTGGTCGGCAGATGGGACAAAGCTGGTCGGTGTCCGCTGGACGCCGATGCGCCATCCCGAAGACCGCAGCGCAGCGCCCGGCATGCCCGCGCCCACCATCAGGGTCGTGCGCCGCCTGCGCTACAAGCAGGATGGCAGCGGCTGGGTGCATGACCGCTTCCAGCAGATCTGGGTGCTGACGCTGAACACCGGCGAGCTGACCCAGGTCACCCACAGCGAAATGGACTATGGCTACCCGAAATGGAGCCAGCACGGCGAACGCCTCGCGTTTGTGGGCACCGCCCGCGAACAGAACACGCCGCTGGGCTATGGCCAGATTTTCGTGTGCGATTTCCCTGAAGGGACGCCCTACCTGCTGCTGGAAGGCTGGCAGGGTACGGCCGTCAGCCCGGTATGGGGCGCCAATGACCGCTATATCGCCTTCGCCGGGCACAACTCGCCGCCGCCGGTGAATCGGCGCAATTTCTGGCAGCCGTATCTGGCCGATGTGGCCGCGCGCACCGCCAAAAAGCTGGGCGACGATATCGACGAAGAAGTGGGCAATTACGCCGTGGCCGACCAGCGCAAAGGCCTGGCCAACGTAACCGTCCGCTGGGCACCCGGCGACGCCTACATCTACTTCCTGCTCACCGAACAGGGGGCGACCAACCTGTACCGCATCGACACCGCCGGCCGCTATGAAAAGCTGGTGGGCGGCAACAGCGTGACCTTTGAATACAGCCCGGCAGCCGGGGATATCGCCGCCTTCGGGCAGGCCGACCCCAGCAACCCCGGCGAGCTGTACCTGTGGAAAAGCGGCAAGGTCACCCGCCTGAGCGATTTCAACCCATGGCTGCGCGATGTGCGCCTGTCCCCGCCGGAAACCTACTGGTACGACGGGGTGGACGGTGCCAAAGTGCATGCGTGGCTGATCAAGCCGCTGAATTTCGAGGAAGGCAAAAAGTACCCGACGATCGTGTACGTGCACTGCTCGATGTTCTCGTGGGACTTCAACCACGAATTCCAGGTGTACGCCAACGCCGGCTTCGTGGTGGCCTACTTCAACCAGCGCGGCACCACGGCGGGCTATGGCCAGGCGTGGACGCATGCCAGCGAGGGTGACCAGGGCGGCAAAGACTACGAGGAAATCATGCTTGGCGTAGACGAGCTGGTCTCGCGGCCGTATGTCGATGCGGCGCGCCTGGGCGTGACCGGCGGCAGCTGCGGCGGCTTCATGACCAACTGGATTGTCGGCCACACTGACCGTTTCTCGGCGGCTGTCACCCAGCGCTCGATCACCAACCAGATCAGCTTCTTCGGCACCTCGGACATTGGGCCGGAAGGCACCGAGGGCGAGACGGGCACGAATGTCTGGCGCAATCTGGAGGCGAGCTGGCGCCAGTCGCCGATCGCCTACGCCGAACACATCCATACGCCGCTGCTGATCCTGCATGCGGATGAAGACTATCGCTGTGCGCTGGAACAGGCTGAGCAGTTGTTCGCCATCCTGCGCTGGCTGGGCAGAACAGTCGAAATGGTGGTCTTTGAGGGCGAAAACCACGGCCTGACGCGCGGCGGACGACCGGGCAACCGCATCGAGCATCAGCGGCGCATCCTGGGCTGGTTCCAAAAATACCTGGGCACACATACAGCAGAAGGAGGCAGGGCATGAAGGTAGGACACCTGGAAGCCAAGGCGGGAGAGCACGTCTTTGGCTATCTGAAAACGACCGCGTCACGTTCCGGGCTGACGCCCGATATCCCCGTGCATCTGTTCGCCGGGGCAGAGCCCGGACCCACCCTGCTGGTACAGGGCGCGATCCACGGCGGAGAAATCATCGGGTCTGTCGCCATCCTGAATTTCATCCAGAAGCTCAAAACGACTCCGTTCAAGGGCAATGTGATCGCCGTGCCGGTGGTCAACCGTGCCGGCTTTGAGCTGGGCGAACGCGGCTCGCGCATCGACGGCAAAGACATCAGCCGTCTGTTCCCCGGCAAGGCGAACGGCAGCGTGAGCGACCAGATCGCCCACGTGTACTTCGAGGAAGTCATCAAACAGTCCGACGTGATGGTCGACTTCCATGCCGGCGCGCGCACCGCCTACGAACGGTATGTGCTGTTCGGCGCCGAGACAGACCCCAACAACCCGACGCCAATCGAGCTGATGCGGCGCAAGTTGGTGGTCGCGTTCGGGCTGGACCAGGCGGCCTTCTTCCCGCCCGGCACCTTTGGCCCGAATACGACCAAGGAAGCCATCGAAAAGGCCGGTGTGACGCAGATTACGCTGGAATTTGGCGGCGGCACGGGCTGGTTCAAGAACGGCCAGGACAACGTGCGCGATGCTGAACGCGGCATCTGGAACGTGATGAAATCGATGCGCATGATCGACGGCGATTTCGAGAGCGACGGGCCGCTGTGCACGATTTACAACGCGGGCGTCGTCATCTGGAAGCCGGACGTGGATGGCATGTTCGTGCGCCTGAAGCGTTTCCGTGATGAACTGAAGGCAGGCGATGTGTATGCCAAGCTGATCGACCCGTATACCGGCGATCTGCTGGCCGAGATGCCGACGCCCAAAGACGGCATCGTCATCCCCAGCGGGCAGGAATGGCCCACCATCGGCGCGACCTCGGTCGGCATCCTGGGCACGATCGACCGCGTGGAAGACCGCCGCACCACTGACCTGTACGTGTATTAGCCCAGGGGAGATGACGTGATGAACATCGGCACCATCGAAGCCCATCCGGGCGAAAAAGTTTATGGTTTTTTCAAGACTGGCGAGACGCATGGGCGTTTCCCTGTACATATCCCGCTGCACATCGTCCGCGGCGCGGCTGACGGGCCGACGCTGGTGGTGCAGGCCGGGGCCAGCGGCCTGGAGCTGGAGCCCGCGCTGATTTTGCCAGAGCTGGTGAAGGCGCTCGATCCCGCCGCCCTGCGCGGCACGCTGATCGTCGTGCCGCTGATGAACACCTCCGGGTTCGAATTTGAGCAGATCAACAGCGCGTGGGACAACAAGCACCTCAACAGCCTGGGGCGCGGCAGCGAACACGGCAGCGTCAGCGAGCAGATGATCTATCAGTATTACCAGACGGTGCTGGCGAAAGCCGACGCCCTGCTTGAAATCCGCACCGGCTCGCAGTGGAGCTACTACCGCTATGCCGGCGTGTACAAGACCGGCGACGAAGAACGCTCGACCATGCTGGCGCGCGCGCTGGGCCTGCAGCAGGTCGTGATTGGCCAGCCAGCAGACCGGTCGATGGCCTACGAAGCAGCCAAAGATGGCAAGACCGTCGTGACCGCCTACATTGGCGGCGGGCCTGGCCTGCGCGACTTCCGTGATGAAGACCTGGGCCGCATGGAGAATGCCGTGCTGAATGCGCTGCGTCATCTGGGTATGCTGGACGGGGCGCTTCAATACGAGGAAGCCACGCAGACGATTCTGGATGCCCACACCTTCCTGTATCCGACCGGCGAGCGCGGCTTCACCTTCATGCACGCTGAAAAACGCGGCACCGCGATTCGCGCAGGCGAAAGCGTTGGTTATGTGCGCCATCCGTTCACAGGCGAAGTGCTGGAAGAAATCGCTGCCCCGCGTGACGGCGTTATGGTGCATGCGGGCGCATCATGGCCCGTGACATTAGAGGGCGAGCTGCTGGCCATGCTGGGCGACATCAAGACAGAAATCACCGTCCGCTAAGGGCGGAAACAATTACACTCTGCGAGACACTGAGGCAAAAAAACATGCTCACTCATGAAGGTTTGAAACGCGACACCGCCCGCCGTATTGAACGCATCCAGGCGATGATGAAAAGCAAGGACCTGGATGCCCTGGTCATCATCGGGCAGGCAGCACCAGGCTCACTCGGGGCCATCCGCTATATCACCAACGCACACCTGTGGGGCGGCGCAGCCTATGCCGTGCTGGGCGCGAATGACCCGCATCCGTGGCTGCAGGTGTGGAGTTCGTATCAGGCAGTGTGGAGCCGCAACGAGACAACCACCCTGCCCGAACGCGTCGAATCCGCATCAGACGACCTGACCACGCGCACAGCCGAGCTGGCCAAAGGCTACGCGACCGGCAGCAAGCGCATCGGCTTTGTGAATATGAACAAGCTGATGAGCATCGACGTGCACAAGAGCTTCACCAAGCAGCTTGAAGGCTACGAGATGGTGGAAGTGACCGGCGCGTTCAACGAAATTCGCCAGATCAAGACCCCGTTCGAGATCGAGGCCTTTCAGCAGAATGGCGCCATCCTGGATGCTTCGCTGAATGTCTTCCGTGAACATGCCAAAGTGGGCGCGCGTTACTGGGACGTGTGCGCCGCCGTCGAAGGTTATGTGAAGTCGTTCGGCGCATTCTGGGGCCGCACCAAGCTGTCGCTGGATATCACCCCATACACCGTGCCCACGGCCAAAGATCATCGCATGGGCGCGGACGATATCATCAATTTCGAGATCGTGTACGAATCACCGTGGGGATACTGGCTGGAGCTGACGACTGTGTTCTCGTTCAAGCCGCTGCCGCCGGATGTGCGCGGGCTGCTGGATGCCTATCTGGCCGCTGTCGATGCCTCGTCTGCCGCAGCAAAATCGGGCAATACGTTCCGCCAGATTTCCGAGGCCAATGACAGCGTGATTCGCGGTCTGGGCTTCCCGGTGGTGGGCAAGCATACGCCCGACTGCCACAGTACCGGACTGGATGGCAGCGACGGCCCCAGCACGGCCAGCAACCCGGACTTCGTGCTGAAGCCGAACATGGTACTCTCGTTCCACCCGGGCACCGTGCTGGAAAACAACCGCGGCTTCCTGGTGTCGGATAACTTCCTGGTCACACCTGAAGGGGCAGTACGCCTCTCGCCGCACGATGCCAGCCGCTATTACATCCCGCTGGAGGGATAACACATCGTTTCAGGGGGCGCCCTGTGCGCCCCACAGTGAGTGAGGGAAAGCTGATGCCTGATAAAGATAGCCCTACTGCTGTCGCCAGAATTGCGGAATACGCCGCAAACTTGTCGTTCGACCAGCTCTCCGAGCTGTCGGTTACGCGCGCGCGCCAGGTCATCCTGGATACGCTGGGCACGATCCTCGGCGGGTATCAGACGCGACTGGGCAAGCTGGCTGCGGATTATGCCACGACCATGTATCCCGGCAGCGACGCCACCATCCCCGCTGATGGCCGCAGCAGCACCGTTGAAGGTGCAGCCTGGGCGACCGGCGTCATGGGCAAATTCCTGGGCATGGACGATTCGCACCGCATCAACGGGCACGTCGCAGCGGAGCTGGTGCCAGTGGTGCTGGCGCTGGGCGAGCACCTGAAGCTGAACGGTAAACAGGTCATCACCGCGCTGGCGGCCGGCTATGAAGTCATGGATATCATCCAGCCCGCCGTCAAGAACTGGCAGCGCGAACGCGGTCTTGACCACAAGGGACAGGCCGGCACGATGGCCGCCGCCGTCACCGCCGCTGTCGCCATGGGGCTGGATGCAGACGGCATCGGCAACGCGCTGGCACTGGCGATGGACATGGCCTGCGGCACCGAGCAGTATGTGTATGACGCAGGCAAATGCGATACCAAAGACCTGCTGGCCGGACAGGCGGCGCGCAGCGGCATTCAGGCCGCACGCATGGCTGCCTTCGGCTTTCAGGGGCCGCCCGGCGCGCTGGATGGGCCGTATGGCTACTTCCATGCGTTTGGCCCGGGGTATGACCCGTCTTATTTGAGCAGACTGGGCGAAAACAAGGCGCTGGAGGAAATCAGCTTCAAGCCGCATGCCGGTTGCCGCCACGTGCATGCCACAGTTGATGCTGTTCAGGAGATTATGCGTCAGCACCAGCCTCATCCTGACGACGTGTCAGCGATCGACATCCGCACCTATCATATGGCGATCACACCCGATTTCCGCGTAAACTTCCACCCGACCTCGGTGGGACAGGCGGGCTTCAGCCTGCCCGTGACAGCCTCCGTCGTGCTGACCCGTGGCAGCTGGTACCGCGAGGATATCGACACCTATGACACGCCCGAAGCACAGCGACTGCGCAGTCTGGTTACCGTGGGCCTGGACGAGGAAGGCGCGAAGCAGGACCCGAATCGCCACGGAGCAATTGTGCGCATCACCCTGAAAGACGGCACCGAGCTGCGCGGCCATGTGGCCGACGCCAAGGGTGACCCTGAAAATATGCTTACCGACGCAGAGTTCGAGAAGAAATTCACCACTCTGGTTGGCAACCTCCTCCCACGCGAGCGCGTGGACGCCCTGGTCGCACAGATCCAGCGGCTGGAAACGCTCGAAAACGTGGGCGCACTTGTCCGGTTAACGAGACAGGATGCGGTAACAGCATGACATATTGCATAGAGTTGAAGGAGGATAGATGGCAGGCAGCTAGTGGATAGCAGACTCGAACGCCCTGAACCGTAATAACTTCGTTGTTGGAGGGGAATGACATGAACAGTTTTAAAAAATTGGCCGCTGTCGCGATGCTGCTGCTGGCAGGCACAAGCGTAGCCGTCGCGCAGGACGAGGTAACCGAGTTTGTGTTCGCACATCCCGGGCCGATCCGCACAATGGACGCGCCCGTGACCTGGTTCGGATCCACTCACTGGCTGACCAACCTGATGTACGACTGCCTGATCTGGCGCGCCGCTGACGGCAATGGCTATGTCGGCCAGGCTGCCGAATCATGGGAAAATATCGATGAGCTGACCTGGCGCTTCAACCTGCGCCCTGGCCAGACCTTCCACAACGGCGAGGTGCTGGATGCCGAAGCAGTGAAGTGGAATATCGACCGTGTGCTGGCGCGTGAAGACTTCCTGGTGCACCCGCAGTGGCTGTTCGTGGACGAAGTGATCGTCATCGACGAGCTGACGCTGGACATCAAGACCGATGAGCCGCACGCCTATTTCGAATACGACATCAGCTTCAACGGCTGCCAGATTCTGCCCCCGGACTACATGGCCGAAGTGGGTGAAGAAGAATTCGCACGCGCCCCGATTGGCTCCGGCCCGTATCGCCTGGCCGAATTCACGGAAAGCGACCGTTACGTGTTTGAAGCGTGGGATGGCTACTGGGGTGGCCGTCCGGAAGTCGACCGTGTGATCTACCAGGTCATTCCGGAACAGTCGGCCCAGGTGGCCGCGCTGCTGGCTGGCCAGGTCGACATGATCTCCGCCGTGCCTGTGCCGGACCGCGAACGTGTCGCGTCGACCGAAGGCCTGTCGCTGCTGACAGAAACCAGCAACCGCATGGTTCAGTTCTACCTGCGCGTTGAAACCGAAACGGGCTCATTTGCGGAAACGTACCCTGGTTATGAGCCGGCCACGCTGGACAACAACGTGCGCCTCGCCATCAGCCATGCGCTGGACCGCGTCCTCCTGGCCGAAGTGCAGGGCTCTGCCCAGCCGCGTCTGGGCCGTGTGTGCTCGTACTATCCTGAAGGCTTCCCGGACCGCCTGGCTGACCCCGAAGTCGTCGCCAACTGGTACGACCCCGAGCTGGCGCGCCAGCTGCTGACCGAAGCCGGCTATGACGTGGCCAATGGCCAGGGCCCGACCATTTACATGGATGCGCCCACATTCCAGAGCGGCAACGATGCCGAAGTCGCCCAGATTGCCGAAGTCATGCTCGAAGAAGTCGGCTTCAATGTGGAGCTGAATGTGCTGGATGCCAGCGCCTACAACGAGCAGGTCGTGTCGAGCGGCAACAACCGCGAAATGATGATGACCACGCTGGGCTGCTCGCCCTCGCTGGTGCCCACGTTCTACGTGTGCGACTGGGTGCAGGCGAACTACAACGTGTGCGTTGAGGAATGGGACGCCATCGGCACCGAAATCGTGCGCACCGTCGATCCGGAAGCACGCCTGGAGCTGTGGAGCCAGTGGTGGGACTACTATCTCGATTACGCACAGACGATCACCCTGTTTGAAGTGGACAGCGTGATGGGCTTCAACACCGCCGAATTCGAGTTCACCCCACGCAAGGACGGCTGGTTCACCTTCCGCGATCTGCGCCTGGCAGGTGGCTAGACCAGAGGTTCTGTTATGCCTGCGCTGGCCTGAATTCAGGGCCAGCGCAGGGAATTCTCTTCGCGGGGGCAGGCTCGCCCTGTCCCCGCCCTGAAAGATAATCCGGAGACCTGATGAGAAATTACATCCTCAAGCGGATCATCCAGCTCTCGATTACCATCTTCATCGTCTCCCTGATTGTGTTCTTCATGGTGCGGCTGAGGGGTGATCCGATTTCTGTGATGGCTCCACCCACCTTCAGCGACGAACAGATCGCTGCGCTGCGCACCGCCTGGGGATTCGACAAGCCGCTGGTGGAACAGTATCTCATCTTCCTGAGCAAAGCCGTCACCGGGGACTTCGGCCAGTCGATTCAGGCGCGCCGCCCGGCGATGGAGCTGGTATTCGAACGCATGGGCAATACCTACCTGCTGACGCTGACCTCAGCGGCGGTGGGCATGGCGATTGCCGTGCCGCTGGGCGTGATTTCCGCGCTCAAACGCAACAGCCCGCTGGACCTGCTGGTGACGGCGCTGTCGGCGCTGGGCACCGCGATGCCCAGCTTCTGGCTGGGACTGGTGCTAATCCTGATTTTCTCGGTGCAACTGCGCATCCTGCCCGCATTCGGGGCGTTATCGCCCGAATCGCTCATCATGCCCTCGGTCACGCTGGGGGTGGGCATGGCCGCGCGCCTGTCGCGCCTTACGCGGTCGGCCATGCTGGAAGTGCTGAATGAAGACTATGTGCGCACGGCCCGCAGCAAGGGCCTGAACGAACAGTCAGTCGTCATTCGCCATGCGCTGCGCAACGCGCTCATCCCCCTCATCACCGTGCTCGGCCTGCAACTCGGCTGGCTGCTGGGCGGCTCGGTGGTGGTGGAATCGGTCTTCTCGTGGCCCGGCCTGGGCAGGCTGATGGTCGAGTCGATCAATGTCCGTGATATTACCGTCGTACAGGCGGGACTGTTGTGGTTTGCGCTGTCTTTCGCACTGATTAACCTCGCGGTGGACGTGGCCTACACGTTCCTCGACCCGCGTATCAGCTATGAATAGAAAAACGACCATGAATGTGCCTGTCACGAACGCTCTGAAACCCGCTGCCCCCGTGCAGCTTGAGAACAAACGCAGCTCGCTGCGCTATCGCGCCGGACGCATCTACAAGTCGCTGCGGCGCAGCCCGGCCGGCCTGACGGGATTTATCATCGTGCTGCTGGTGACGCTGCTGGCCGTCTTAGGGCCGGTGGTCTCGCCACATAACCCCGAAGAAGCAAACCTGCGTGCCCGCTTCATGGAGCCGGGCTTCACCAATGACAGCGGCACCTACCTGATGGGCACCGACCAGCTTGGGCGTGACATCTTCAGCCGCATCATCGCAGGCAGCAGCGTCTCGGTGCTGATCGGCGTCATCTCCAGCATCATCGCGGGCACCGTGGGCGTGCTGTATGGCCTGATCGCGGGGTTCGTCGGCGGCTGGCTGGATTCGCTGCTGATGCGCCTGGTGGACGCGCTGCTGGGTATTCCGTTCATCATCCTTGTCGTGTCAATTTCGGGCATCGTCGGCGCAGGCCTGACGACCGTCATCCTCATCCTCGGCCTGACCGGCTGGGTGACCTACGCCCGCGTGATTCGCGGCGAGGTGCTGAAGACGCGCGGACTGGATTACGTCACCGCCGCCTATGCGCTGGGCCAGCGCCCGTACATGATCATGTTCCGGCACATCCTGCCCAACGTGATTTCGACCGCCATCGTGCTGGCGGCCACCCAGGTGGGCGTCACGATTCTGGCAGAATCCTCGCTCAGCTTCCTCGGCCTTGGCGTCAAGCCCCCGACGATCACCTGGGGTGTGATGCTGGCTGACGGGCGGCAGTACATCACCAGCGCGTGGTGGATGACCACCTGGCCAGGCATCGCCACGACGATCACCGTGTTGGGGGCCGTGTTCCTGGGCGACTGGCTGCGCGATGTGCTCGACCCGAAGACGCGCGGCCGCGACTAGTACAGGACGCGCCTGATGGCTTCCGAACCGTTCCGCGTTCCGCGCTCACGTGCGCACCTGACCCATGCCTCCATGCGCGAGGACATCACGCGTGCACTGGACAGCATCGTCTATGGGGACCTGCGTGGGGTGCATGACCTGCGCGACCGGTTTGAGGCTGAATTTGCAGCTGCCGTTGGGCAGACACACGCAGTCGGCGTGACATCCGGCACGGTTGGGCTGTTCCTCGCGCTGAAAGCGTGTGGTATCGGCCCCGGCGATGAAGTGATCACCGTGGGCAACAGCGATATTTCGACCACGGCGGCGGTGCACCACTGCGGCGCAGTCTGCGTGCTGTGCGATGTGCTGGAAAGCGACTATACGCTCGATACCTCAAGGGTGGCCGCGTTGATTTCCCCGCGCACGAAGGCCATTTTGCCAGTTGATTTACATGGGCATCCGGCCGATGTGAAGGCGCTGCGGGCGCTGGCGGATGCCCATGGGCTGCTCATCGTGGAGGATGCCGCGCTGGCGGTCGGCGCACATGACCATGGCAGGCCCGTGGGCGCTTTTGCAGATGCGGCGGTGTTCAGCTTTGCGCCGTTCAAGCCATTAGGCGGCGCAGGCACCGGCGCGGTCGTCGTCACCTCAGACGAAGCGGTCGCGGAGCGGCTGCGGCTGCTGGTGGGCTATGGCCATACCCCTGGCGCGACCGGGCGGCCGGTTGGGCACCAGCACTACATCGCCGAAGGCTACAATGTGCCGCTGGATACGCTGCAGGCAGCAGTGCTGCTGGTCAAGCTGCCTCACCTGCCTGAATGGACAGCGCGCAGGCAGGCGATCGCGCAGGCCTATCGGCGCGGGCTGGCGGATACCGGCGTGCTGACCCCGACATTCCGCCCGGAATCAGCCCCGACGTTCCGGTCATATTGCGTGCGTGCACCGAACCAGGGCAGCCTGTATCATCAGCTGCGCGAAGCGGGCGTGGAAGTTGTGCTGCATTACACCCCACCCGCCTACCAGCATCCCGTGTATACGCTTCCGTTGGCCGGGTCTGATCGGCTGGCGGTGACAGACCAGCTGGCCACAGAGCTGATCTGCCTGCCCGTCTCCCCCGAACTGACCGACGACGATATCGCCTGGACGCTGGACGTCATCCACGCCGCGCTGTAACGGATATTGAGGGAACAACAAGCATCGTCTGCCACACGCCCTAAAACCACGTCATACTTCCGACAGGATCAGCACCCGATTCTGAAAGCGATTCTGAATTTTCGTCCCGTCTTTGCCATTGATGAACTCTTTGTGTTGACCCGGCACAAACTCTTCACCCACTCTGTTTCTGGCCTCACCGCGGGCATGAAGGATCATCTTGACCTCAGCCGGGGCGTCGTCGGGGATATTTCCGTTGGCATCATGCGTCCAGATTTTATTGATCCGGAAGCGCGTACCCGGCCTGAACAGGATTTCGCCTTCTTGCGGATTGACCGAATAATTGATGATATTTGAGGCAGTCTTACACTGCATCATGAAGATCGTATTGCTCGGGTTATTTGGATATGCCTCGAAGAAGTTGTAGACCGCGGATAGCGCGGGCGTCGCACTCGAAAAACCCAGGTCTGCTGTTTCGCCGCCTTCAGTCGCATATTGTTCAAATCCCGGCGGGGGTTTTAACAGGCCGCGATAGGCCAGCCCTTCGTATTTGGGCAGCTTGTTCAGGCCGCTGACCAGCAGCTCCATGATCGATCCGTGCGCTTTTGGCTGGGCCGCATCGTCCTTACCCGCTTTTGCAGCGCGCGCCTCTTTGTTGATCGCGCCGTACGCGCCACCGGAGTACGTGCGGATGGCATCTTCTTCCTGTTTGGTCAGTGGCTGCCCGATGGCCTGATCCCTGTCCGTTCCGAGGATTTTCTCCATTACAATGCCGAAGCGCGAGTAGATGATGGCTTTCAGCATATACACGCTGGGCAGACCGGTGGCTTCCAGGTCGGCAAACGCGTCCTCAATATACGACATCATTTCTGCTCTCTTCGAGGCGAGAAGGTTCAGTACCATGCTGATGGTTGACTGGCGAAGCGCTTTCTTCTCCTTCTCGTCGGCAGAATCGCCGTCTACAGCCATAAAGTATTGCAGGATATAGTCTATCGGGACGCCCGCCGCCTTCAGTTCTTTCATGTCCGGAGACAATCCAAAAGCATCCGCCTCGTCCATGAAGTCAGTTTCCTGAAATTCGAGGTTCCTGCCTTTGATCGCTTTTTCCTTAAGGCTGCCGACAGTCTTCTTGCCCATTTTTCCGAACTTCTTCAGGCCTTTTGACAACGCGTTTGTTTCTCCGCCCTCGCCGGCTGACGCGGCTTTGTTCTTGTCTTTGGTGAGCTTGTTCACTTCATCCCGGATACTGCCGCTCAGCGTATCCAGCAGAATTTTATGGCTGGCGGCTTCCGGGCTGGCAGCATACATGGTCTGCCAGTATTGAATCGCGTTATGAAGCTTCCACAGGTTAAGCATGATTTCTTCCGGGTTACCGTGCTTCCGTGAAAATTCAAGCTCAGCCATGGCGCGGTTGATGTTCGTGCCTTGTGCGTAGTCTTCGCTGAATTTCTGGGGTGATCCTGCCTTTTGCCGCGTCTCATTCAGGTCGTCGCGGCCTTTTTCTCCTGAGAATACTTTCGCGAGTTCCGGACTTTTATTCTGTCCCGATATCTCCACAAACTTCCCGTACGACATCACCTCGCGCTGAATTCTGGGCGAGGACGAGCCTTTGGCTGACATGGAGGGAGACAGCAGGTGGGTCATGGCACGGTTGCCAATGGTGCGCTGCAAGTGCAGCAGCTTGCCTGGGGAAGCGGGCTGGATATTTTGCACGGCCTCATCGGGGACGTGCGAGGCGCTGTCCTTTGGACTGATCGTCGGCAGAGCTTTGGTGGATGTCCTGGCAGCAGCGCGCTTTGGCATGAGAGTGTCCTGTATTCGGTTGTGGTCATTCTGGAAACAGGGTGGAGGCTGATCCAGAATAACGAAAGACAAACGCTATCGCAAGTATAGCCGTCCTGTATGAACGGCCTCACCTTTCAGGTTAGTGGGAACACCGGAGAGAAACAGGTCGATAACGCTACTTTTTGGGATAAGGGTATGTCTGTGCCCTCGCAGCAGGGGCCAACATGTGCGTCGACTCAAGGATTGAAATGGGGTTTGCCAGGGTTCGAATGTTCCCCCTGACGGACGAGGCAGGCCTCGTCCCTGCGTATCCGCCCTTTTTAACTTTCCCCTTTTAACCTTTAACTCTTCACCTCACCCCGCCCGGCGTTTCCCCCAGGTCAGCAGCAGGTGCACGATGACGCCCAGCAGCAGCGCCCAGAACGCCGCGCCGATGCCGAACAGGTTGAAATTGGCGGCGCTGCACAGCAGGGCGACCAGCCCGGCGTCGCGCGTTTCGGGCTTCTCCATCGCCACGGCCGTCCCGTTCATGATCGTGCCCAGCAGCGCCAGCCCGGCCACGCTGGAGATCAGCGCCGAGGGCAGCGCAGTGAAAGCCGCGACGGCAGCCGCGCTGAAAAACGCGATCAGCATGTAATACACGCCCATCGCCACGCCCGCCGTATAGCGTTTGCTGGCATCTTTATGCGCCTCAGGGTTGGTAATCATGGCGGCGGTGATGGCCGCCAGATTCAGGCCGTGGCAGCCGAACGGCGCCAGCAGCAGCGACCCCAGCCCGGTAAAAATCAGCGCGCCGTCGATGGGCAGGGTGTAGCCGGAGGCCTTCAGCACCGCCACGCCGGGGGCATTCTGCGTGGTCAGCGCCATGATGACCAGCGGAATCGACAGCCCCAGCACAGACTCGAAAGTGAAGGCCGGCGCGGTGAACACCGGCAATGTGATGCCCACCGTGATGGGCGGGATATTCAGCGTCCCCGACAGCGCGGTGATGACGAGGCCGACCGCCATCGCGCCCAGCGTGGGCACCCGAAATTTCACCCGTTTGAGGGCAAAAAACGTCAGGATCATGGCGGCCACCAGCACAGTGTTGTCGACCAGCGGGGCAAACAGCCCCAGCCCGAAGCGCAGCAGCACCCCGGCCAGCATCCCCATGATGACCGCGTTCGGCACCAGCCCGATGATGCGGCTGTACAGGCGGGTGACGCCCAGCAGCACCAGGATGGCGGCCGCGATGATGAACGCGCCCACCGCCACACGATAGTCGTACAGGTTCAGGCTGGAGACCAGCAGCACCGCGCCGGGCGTATTCCAGGCGGCCTTGACGGGCATGCGGTACCACAGCGACATGATCACGCTGAGCAGGCCGGACCCAAACGTGACCGCCCACACCCAGCTCGTGGCCTGTTCCGCTGTCAGATTGCCCGCGTCGGCGGCCTGCAGGATGATGAGGATCGGCCCCGAAAACACGACGACGACGACCAGCAGGGCGGCCAGCCAGCTTGAAAACGAAAAGGCGCGCGGGAGGTCACGCGTGCTGGTCAGAAAGCGCGAGAAGGATGCCGCCATAAGATGTGCTGTTCCTGCGAAACTGAGAGATTGTGGTTAAGCGTACGGCGCGAGTGTGGCTTCTGGCAAGCGGAATGGACCTGAGACCGTGCCGGTTCAGGGCGTGGGCGTGGTCGGGATATCTTTGGCCGTCTCGGTGACCTGGCGCACCATTTCATTCACTTCGCCCGCCTTGCCCGATTCCAGCACGTTCAGCATCTCGCCGCTGGTCATCTTCTTATAGCTGCGGTCGGCGGACGGTTTGGCCAGCGTGACGCCCACGATCACGCGCACGATGTCGCTGCTGCCGCAGTGCGGGCAGGTGATGCCCCCGGCGCGGGCGGCGTCATAGGCGGCATACGACTTGTAAAACAGGCTGCTGGACTTACCACACGAATTGCAGGCGTAATCGTAAGCTGGCATACTTGACCTCGTGCGTCATACGCATCTCTGTCCCGTGATTGTAGGACGAATAATGCCAATCTTCAACGCCCTGGAAACACCGCCGCCGGGCGAGTCGCCCCGCAAGCCGCAGCATCCGCTGGAGCGGGCGCCACAGCCACCCCCCGGCAGCGGCTCACCGGGCGGGTCGCGCATCAACCTGCGCATCCCCACCGTGCGGCCCAATGTCACCTATGTCCTGATCGTCATCAACGTGGCCATCTTCATCGCCCGCGCGCTCTCGTTTGACCTGGACCGCTTGCTGCTGGAATGGGGCGCGAATAACCCCGTGCTGGTGCTTCAGCAGGGCGAGTTTTACCGCCTGCTCTCGTCGATGTTCCTGCATGCCAGCATCTACAGCAGCAATGGCGAGCTGGCGCTGACCAACAGCCTGCATCTGGTGTTCAATATGCTGGCGCTGTACAGCGTGGGCGGGGAAATCGAACGCTTCTTCGGCCATACGCGTTTTGCGCTGGTCTACATCCTGGGCGGGCTGGCCGGGTCGGTGGCCAGCGCCGTGCTGAACAGCCCGGCGGTCAATTCGATCGGGGCCAGCGGGGCGGTCTTCGCTATCCTGGCCGCGGAAGTCGTGTTCATCTACAAGCATCGGCGCTTGTTTGGGGCCACCGGGCGCATCCGCCTGCAAAACACGCTCATCCTGATCGGCATGAACCTGCTGTTCGGCCTGCTCTCGAACGCGGGCAGCGCGCTCGGCCGCATCGACAACTGGGCGCACATGGGCGGCGCGCTGGGCGGTGCGCTGCTGGCGTGGTTCATCACGCCCTGGTTCAACCTGCGCCGTCACCCGGAAAACCCGGCTGATCTGCTGGCCGAAGACACCAATCCGCTGAAGAAACGCTATGGCGCTGTGTCAGTGTACTTCTGTGCCCTGCTGCTCGTGCTGATTGGCGCCCGCCTGCTGGCCACCAGCTGAGGCCTTCACGCTGTCCAGCTCGTGGCGCAGCAGGGCCATCTCCTGCGCGATCTTCTTGTTCTCGCGGCTGAGCCGGGTCAGCGCGGTGGAAAATTGCAGCAGCAGGAACAGCATGAACACAATCGCGACCAGAAACAGGGCCGCCGGTGGATATGTCACGATGCCCATCAGCCGGGCGATTTCGTCCAGCAGCGGGCGAAACAGCGTCAGCAGGATGAGCACCACGCCGGTGGCCAGCCACAGCAGCGAATAGTCCTCGCGCAGCTTGCCACGGCGCACCAGCTCCAGGATAAAAATCAGGCCGCCGATGCTGGCGATCAGCCCGATAAGCGTCACTCGGTCGATGATCATGGGGATTCCCCGCGCCTGTGTGTTCATGAATGCGATGGCCCCATTGTAAGGGGCTTCGTGCGTTTGCGGCATAGCCAGATGCGCGCGTATGTTTACGAACTATTTCAGTGTTATCCATTATGATTAGCGGGAATAACGTTTTTGCAGCGCGAATGTCACAGGCGTGTCATCAATGATGAACAAAGCGAGAATCCTGGTCGTGGAAGACGACCTGAACCTTCTGGAAGGCGTGCGCTCCGTCCTGGAAATTGACGGATACACCGTGTATACCGCTGAAAACGGGCATCAGGCGCTGGACGTGCTGCGCGAGACCACCCGCCGCGGCAGCGCGCACATGCCTGAAATTATCGTGTCTGACATCATGATGCCGCACATGGATGGCATCGAGCTGCTGCAAAAGATGCGCCTGGAAGACGCCTGGGTGAATATCCCTTTCATCTTCCTGACCGCGCGCGGCGATAAAACCGACGTGCAGCGCGGTAAGCAGATGGGTGTGGACGATTACCTCATCAAGCCGTTTGACCCGCAGGACCTGCTGATTGCCGTGGAAGGCCGCCTGAAACGCATGCGCGGCATCGAGCGTGCGCGCGCCTCAGACATGATGGATGTGAAGAAGCGCATCCTGGCCATCCTCAACCATGAATTCCGCACGCCGCTGACCTTCGTGGTCGCCTATGCCGATATGCTGAGCGAGCATCAGAGCCATCAGCTCAGCGAGGCCGATATGGCTACCTTCCTGCAGGGCGTCAGCACCGGCGCGGTGCGCCTGCGCCGCCTGGTGGAAAATTTCATCACGCTGGTGGAATTTGAGACGGGGGAGGCAGCGCGCAATTTTGAGCTGCGGCGCATGCTCATCAGCGATGTCGAGCGCATTTTCAACACCGCCAAGTCAACCGTGCTCGCCCCCAGCGATACCAACCCGGTCAGCGTCGAGGTGCAGCCGAACATGCCGCGCTTCTATGGGGATGCCACCTATATCCAGATCGCGATCAATCAACTGCTGGCCAACGCGGTCAAGTTTTCGCCAGAGGGCGGCCCCATCGAGATGACCGCCTGTTTCCTGCCCGACAGCAGCGAAATCAAGATGTGCGTGACCGACCACGGGCGCGGCATCCCGGAGGCGGAAATCACGCGCATCTACGAGACGTTCTACCAGATCGACCGTGTGATTTACGAAGATCAGGGGTCTGGCTCTGGCCTGGCGATCGTGCGCCATGTGATCCAGATGCACGGGGCGCGCATCTCGTGCGAGAGCACGGTCGGCGCGGGCACGACGTTCTGCCTGTATTTCCCGATCGCCCAGGCGAGCTGACAGCACGGCTTATCCCGGCAGCAGATGATACTCGCGCACGCCCACCCACACCTGCTGGCCGTTCTCCAGCCCCAGGTCGCGGGCATCGGCGGGCGACATCGACACGGTGAGGAGGCGCGCATCCGCGTCTTGCAGCTTCACCCCCACGCGCAGCAAATGCCCGGCAAAGCTGATCGTCTCCACACTGGCACTGCCAATCAGCGTCTCTTTGGCCTGCTCACGCGTGCTGTAGAGCAGCAGTTCTTCGGGCCGCGCCAGCAAATTCACGGCCTGGTTGGCCAGATGATCGGTGTGCGGCGGCGCGGGCAGGTTCAGGTCGCCCACATGCACCAGGCTGCCGTTACGGCGGGCGGGCAGTACATTGGCCGTGCCCAGAAAGGTCGCGGTATACATGTGCTTCGGCCGCTGATACAGCTCGGTCGGCGAGCCGACTTCCAGCACCTCGCCGTGGTTCATCACGCCGATGCGGTCGGCAATGTCGAACGCTTCTTCCTGGTCATGCGTGACGAGAATCGCGGTCAGGCCCAGCCGCTGCTGAATCTCGCGCAGGCTCTGGCGCAGCTGGGCGCGAATTTTCACATCCAGCGCGCCGAACGGTTCATCCAGCAGCAGCACTTTCGGCTCGTAGGCCAGCGCGCGCGCCAGCGCCACGCGCTGCTGCTGCCCGCCAGAAAGCTGTGACGGCACGCGCTCGCCATAGCCCGGCAGGTCGATCAGCTCCAGCAGCTCCTGCACGCGCTGGGCGCGCTCGGCCTTGCCCTGCCCGCGAATCGACAGGCCAAAGTCGATATTCTGGGCCACCGTCATATGGCGAAACAGCGAGTAGTTCTGAAACACGAAGCCGATGCCGCGCTTCTGCGGCGAGACATGCGTCACCTCGTCTTCATTCAGGTAAATGTGGCCGGTATCGGCGGGCAGCAGCCCGGCAATCAGGCGCAGCAGCGTGCTCTTGCCGCTGCCGCTGGCGCCCAGCAGCACGAATAATTCGCCCACCTGCACTTCCAGCGAGACATCGCGCACCACATGGGTGGCGGCAAAATACTTGTTGACGTGTTCCAGCCGAATCGACATTTACACACCCTTCCGAACCACGCGCGAGCGCAGCACGTTCATAAGCACGAGGATGATGACCGAGATCAGGCACAACAGCAGCGACACGATATATGCGCCAGACGCGTTGCGGTCGTTCAGCGCCCGAAAGACAAAGCTGGTCGCGGTTTCAGTATAGCCCTCAATATTGCCGCTGATGACCGACACCGCGCCAAATTCACCGATGGCGCGCGCGAACGTCAGCACGATGCCATACAGCAGCGCCGTCCAGATTTCCGGCAGCACCACCTTGCGAAAGGTCGTCCAGCGCGTCGCGCCGATGGTATAGGCGGCGTCTTCGGCCTCCGGCGTCAGCGTCTCCAGCACCGGCTGCACCTCGCGGATGACATACGGCAGCGAGACGAAGGTCTTGGCCAGCAGGATGCCCGGCAGCGCGAACACAATGGCAAACGGCGGCGTGATCCAGCCCTCGCGGCCAAACAGCACGATCATGGCATAGCCGGCGATGACCGGCGAAAACACGAACGGGATGTCCACCAGCGCGTCAAACAGCCGGCGGCCGCGAAAACGCTGGCGCGTGAGCACCCACGCGGCGATCAGCCCCAGTACGGCATTGATGGCGGTCGCGCCGATGGCGAGCGCAAACGAGATGTAGAAGGCATGCTGCACCGACGGGTCGTTCAGCGTCGCGATAATCGGCTCCAGGCCGTCCGCGAAAGCCGCCGATATAATGCCGATCAGCGGCGCGATGAACAGGATGCCGGCATAGCCCAGCACGATCACGATGAGCAGGATGGCCCACGGCGAACGCGGCGAAATCTCACGCATGGCGCCTCCAGCGGAACACATCCACGCCGATGGTGATCGCAAACGCCACCAACAGCAGCACCATCGAGACGGCGCTGGCGGCCTGCAGGTTGCCCGCCTCCACCTGCGTGTACAGATACGCGGTGGCCGTCTGCGTGCGGTTCGGGATATTGCCCGCCACCACGATGATCGAGCCAAATTCGCCCAGCGAGCGGGCAAAGCTGAGCAGCGCGCCGGTGAGGATGGCCGGGCGGATGATCGGGAAGATCACCCGCCAGAACGTGGTCCACGACGATGCGCCGATGGTCTGCGCCGCCTCGGTCTGCGCCGCCTCGATTTTGAGCAGCACCGGCTGCACCGTGCGGATGACAAACGGATAGCCCACGAACAGCAGTGCCAGGATGATGCCCGGCACTGCAAACAACACACGAATCCCCAGCTCATCACTCAGAAACTGGCCGATGGCCGTCTGCGGGCCGTACAGCACCACCAGCATCACGCCGGTCACCATCGTCGGGATGGCGAATGGCAGGTCGACCAGCGTGTTAAACAGGCGCTTCCCCGGAAACCTGTAGTGCACCAGCACATAGGCCGTCAGCGTGCCGATCACGACATTGATGACCGTCATGATGGCCGACGAGGTTATCGTCAGCCAGATCGCGCTGACGGCCTCGCGCCGCGTGATGCTCTCCCAGAACACATCCAGCCCTAGTCGCAGCCCCTGCACGTTGATCACCAGCACCGGCACCAGGATAAACATGGTCAGGTAGCCCAGGGCCACCCAGCGCAGTCCCCATTTGCCGAACACAGCATCGGTATCGCGCGGGTTAGTCTGCACGCCAGTCGAGTCAAAAGCCAAAGGAATCTCCGTCAACGCTGTCAGCCCTGGATTTCCGCGGCGATGCGGGTGAACAGGCCCTCATCCCCAAAGTAGGTCGCACGCGCTTCGCTCCAGCCGCCAAAATGCTCAATCGTGAATTCATCTTCCACCGCAGGATACACGATCGACGCGTTCACTTCCACTGCGCCGGCCCCGGCTTCGGCGATTTCTTCGCCTTCTTCAGCCAGGCCATACTGCGCGCGCACTTCCGGCGTGACCGGGCGGAAGCCGCGGTTGGCAAAGGCGCGCTGGGCATCAGCCGTCCACAGGAACTCGACAAACGCCTCAGCGACTTCGCGCGTGCCGTTCTGGTCGACATAGGTGTCCACCACCGCCACCGGATTCTCGATCAGGATGGTCGACGCCGGATACACGTACGCGTCAGTGCCGCCCGCCAGCGCCGCGCCGATCACCTCATTTTCGTAGGTGATGGCGACATCGCCAATCCCGCGCTCGAACGTGAGATAGCTTTCGCGGCCGTCACGGTCGAAGACGAGCACGTTGCCCGCCAGCGCGGTCAGAAAATCGGCCACGGCAGTCTCGCCCTCGTAGCCGGGGACGAATCCGCGTTCGGCAGCGCCCGCAGCGCCGAGGATATTCCACTGCGCGCCGCCGCTGGTGGCCGGGTCTGGCGTGATGATCTCCACGCCTTCGGCGGCCAGGTCGGCCCAGTCCAGAATATTCTTCGGATTATCCGCGCGCACGGCCAGCACCACCAGCGATTGCGTGACGATGCCGCTGTACGGATTGTCGTCCTTCCAGTCTTCGCTGACCAGGCCGGCATCGACCAGGCGCGTGATGTCCGGCTCGATCGAGAGCGCGACGACATCCGCCGCAAAGCCGCCCGCCACGGCGCGGGACTGCGCGCCAGACGCCTGATACGACTCCAGCACGATCACCTGCTGGCCGGTCTGGTCGAGCCAGTAGCGCTGGAACAGCGGGATGATATCGCCATAGGCCTCACGTGGCACGGCATAGCCGGCCAGCGTCAGGGTGATTGGCTCAGGGGCATCCTGCGCCGCGACAGGCGCAAATGCGGACAAAGCCAGCAGGCCGGCAGCGGCCAGGGTCAGTTTCAAGTGCTTCATGGGGTGAGTCTCCTTCGTTTGCAGGATCATGATAATCGGTCAGCATGTTTATTGACAATCCCGATAGACTTGGTCATGTTAGGCACAACATAAAAAGCGACAACATGAGCGCGTCTTCAGGCCTGCCGGGCTGAGCCAACACATCTGCTGCAAAGCACTATAGCGGAGCATATGCATCCTTTCCATGTCAGACGGTGCGGGCGTCTGAGGGTGTCGTGACTTCTGGCAGGTGGATGCCGCACTCCACCTTGTTCTGGCCGCTCCAGCGACCGGCGCGTTTATCCTCGCCAGGGGCGACCGCGCGGGTGCAGGGCTGGCAGCCAATGCTGGCATAGCCCTGGTCATGCAGCAGGTTATACGGCAGCGCATACGCGTGGATATACGTCCACACCATGTCTTCGGTCCAGGCCGCCAGCGGGGCCAGCTTCAGATTGTTGTGGCGCGTGTCCCAGGCGAGAATCGGCGTGTTTCGGCGCGATGCGCTCTGGTCGCGGCGCACGCCGGTAATCCACGCCTCATAGCCGGTGAGCGCCTGACGCAGCGGCGCGACTTTGCGCAGGCCGCAGCAGGCATCCGGGTCACGCGCCCACAGCGCGTCGCCGTGCGTCCCGGCCTGTTCGGCCACCGTCTGGGCGGGCGACACGCGCTGAATCGTGATGCCATATTCGCGCTCATACTGCGCCATCAGCGCATAGGTCTCCGGGAACAACAGGCCGGTATCCAGCGTGATGATCGGGGCGTGCGGCGCGATCTGGCCGAGCATGTGCGTCAGCACCAGGCCGCTGGGCTGAAAACTGGTCACCAGCGCGAATCTGTCGGCCAGCGTCTCCGCTGCCCACGCGAGAATGTCCTGTGGCGCTTCCTGCTCAAACTGCGCGTTAAGCCCTGCAATATCCAGCATGATGTTCCCTGTGTGCTTTTTCATCGGCAGCCGCTGGCCCCCGCCCCTCAACTGTGTCGGGAAAAACGGGAGAAATGAAACAGACCGAATCGCCAGATGCGTCAGCACCTATCTATAAGTATGCGCCTGTTTGGCGGGTTAATCGCCATAAGCCCCCAGCGTGCGCCATTCCGCCGGCACCTGTTCGCGCAGCGTATCCAGGCCGACGCGCATGACAAAATCGCCAAACGACTCGCCAGGGTCACGGTCATCGCGGTAGCTTTGCAGCACCGGGCGCAGCGTGGGCACCAGCTGGGCCAGCGGCACCAGGTCGATGAACGGCTTCGCCAGGCGCGTCCCGGCCGGGTTGCCGCCCAGGAACACGGTGTATTTATCCAGCGAGCGGCCGACAAACGCGATTTCCGCGACATACGGGCGGGCGCAGCCGTTGGGGCAGCCGGTCATGCGGGCGGCGATGTCGGCATCGCCCAGGCCGATCTCCTCCAGCGCGTCCTCAAATTCGCTGATGACCTGGGGAAACACGCGCTCGGCCTCGGTGATGGCCAGGCCGCAGGTGGGCAGCGCGACGCACGCCAGCCCTGCCCGGCGCATGGCCGAGATATTCTCGACGCGGCGGATGCCATACTCATCCAGCAGCGCCTCGAGGGCGGCGCGGTCGTCGGCGACGATATCGGTGAGCAGAATATTCTGCTGGGCGGTCAGGCGGACGGGGAGCTGAAAACGCTCGACAATCGCGCGGATGCCGGACCGCAGGCGGTAAGTCCCCCGGTCGATGATGCGCCCGCTCTCGACATGCAGGCCGAGGAACCAGCGCCCGTCGCCCTGCTCGTGCCAGCCCAGATGATCGTCGACGCGGAAGGGCGGCATCGGGCGCAGCGGCGCGACCGCATAGCCCACGCGCGCGGCCAGCTCCTCGCGGAACCAGTCCGCGCCGCGCTCGGCCAGCACATACTTCAGGCGGGCATGCTTGCGGTTCTCGCGGTCGCCAAAATCGCGATGGATGGTGACGATGGCCGCCACGACGGGCAGCACCTGGTCGGGCGTGATGAAGCCAATTTCGTCGCCCAGGCGGGCATAGGTGGCGTCGTTGTTGTGGGTCATGCCCATGCCGCCGCCCACCAGCAGATTGAAGCCTTCCAGCGCGCCATCTTCGGCAAACAGGGCCACCAGGCCGATGTCATGCGTGTATACGTCCACGCAGTTATCGCCCGCGTAGGCGATGCCGATCTTGAATTTGCGCGGCAGGTAGGTGCGCCCGTACAGCGGCTCATCAATTTCGGAATCATCGATCAGCGGCTGGCCGTCCAGCCAGATCTGATGGTAGGCATTGGTCTTCGGGAACAGCGCGTCGGACAGCCTGAGCGCGTAGTCCTGCACGGCCTGGCGATGCGGGTCGGCAGTCGGCGCGGGGCAGGCCATCACATTGCGCACGATGTCGCCGCACGCGCCCAGCGACGTGACCAGCGCCTCGTTGATCTCGCGCATGGTCTGGCGCAGCTCGCCTTTCAGCACGCCGTGAAACTGGAAGCACTCGCGGGTGGTGATGCGCAGCGTGCCATTGGCATACTTCGAGGCCACCTCGTCGTGCGCGATATACTGCGCGGGCGTCAGGCGGCCGCCGGGCAGCTTGGTGCGGATCATCATGCTGTGGTGATCCTGCGTGCGGTCGGCCTTGCGCGCATCGCGGTCTTCCTGCTGATAGATGCCGTGAAACTTCAGTAGTTTGTCGGCCTCATCGGTGAAGAAGCGGTCGCTGTTAGTCAGCTCCTGCGCGATGCTGCCGCGCAATCCACGGCTTTCTGCCTTGATTTGTTCCGGGCTTTTTTTGGCCATACCTGGTCATTTCCCTGTGTATTCAAACAAAAAAAGCCCCGATGCTGACACCGGGGCTTTGCAAATGGCGATCCTGTTGGTCAGGTTCAACGGCAAAACATCAGGCAGCGGGCGCGCTTGTGGCGAGACAACACATCATACACATGGTCTGGCGCTGCTGGCTGAAAGTCACGTTGAACACTTCCTGTGTTTCATGAACTCTTTCAGATTATATGAACCCTACTCAACCTGTCAACTAACTGGGGTAATTTGGGGTGTGGATAGGTGGCTGGGGCCAATTCAACAGGTCGATAATTCCCCAGGCCTTGCGGTAAAATAGTCTCATCACGTTGGTCAAAACAGGATGAAGGTTGGCCTTATGCTGTCGGAGAATCTCATCCACGCGTTGCGCGCGCTTAACCGAGCGGATAAGCTGCGTGCCATGCAAGTCCTGGTCACCGAATTGGCAGTTGAAGAAGATGCCCTGCTGATTCCCGGCGCGACGTATGAGCTCAGCACGCCCTACGGCAACGAAGACGCCGCGCAGCTTCTCGCGCAATTCCTGGAAGCATCAAAGAAAGATACCCTGTAGTGGCGCGTTTTCCGTATGTCGCAGCGAATAGCCTACCGACGAGTTTGATGCCACGTTTGCCGATGAACTTGTCATTGGATGGGCTATCGGTCGAGGTGGTGGGGCTGTTGGATACCGGCGCGGCGGTCAGCGTCCTGCCTTATCGCGTCGGATTAGCGCTCGGAGCTGTATGGGCAGACCAAACAGTTCCTGTATCGCTGGTCGGAAGTTTGGGACAATTTGAAGCGCGGGCGTTGATAACTACGGCATCACATCCGCAAATCACCAAAGAGGCAGGCATCCGATTAGCCTTTGCCTGGACACAGTCTGAAAATGTACCAGTCATTTTCGGGCAAATGAACTTCTTCATGGAGTTTGATGTGTGCTTCTATCGCGCACAGGGCGCATTTGAGGTGAACGTCAAAGCTTCGGAAGGCTGAATTCGCTCCCTGAAAACCCCTTCTACGCCATCATATTCCCGGATGCGCGCAGTGACGCCAGGATGGACGCAGCCCACGCCCGCGTGCTGTCATAATAGGCATCAATGCCGCGCCTGACCACGTCGCCCACACGCATCGTCCATGTGACCGGGTGCATGTATGCGCCATGATGCTCCGGCGTGCCGGTAATCCTGAACGGACGCACGTCCGACTGCACAGCAGGCCCAAATTCGCGCCTCGTCTGGTGCGGGTGTTTGCCCTGTTCCAGCCAGCCGATCATCAGGCCTGGTGCCTCTTTCAGCGCTTCCGGCGAGTACAGCGCCGGGTGCTGCATGTGGTAAGACGCCACCAGCAGGTAGTGCACATCAAACAGCTTGTGGTCAAATTCCCAGAACAGCAGCGTGTGGAAATGATCGGTGCAGGTCTGCCCATCGTGCCAGTCTGCACCGCATTCGTGGCACGACACTGGCGCTGACACTACTCCATCCAGGCCTCGACGGCATGGTCGATGCGGGGCGAGACGATCGCCAGCGGATTGTCATCCGGGCGGCGCGGCGCGCTGGAGGCCAGCGGTGACAGGCGCAGGCGCAGTTGCTCGGCGCCGGGGCGGCCATCGCGCTCCCAGGTCGTGATGGCATCCTGCAAAGCCAGGTCTGCGGCCGCCGCGCCCAGCGTCAGCGTGGTGCCGCCGCCATTCAGCGGGACGAAACAGGCGCTGCCCCGCGACAGCACAGCAAAGCCCTGCCCGGTCAGCCCGAAGACCTGCTGGCCGTCGGCGATGCTGAAGCTGGCCATGAAGTACGGATGCTTGAGCGCCAGCAGCAGATACGGCACCAGTTGGGTGGAAATTTCCCACGGCGACAGGCGAATGCCCATAAAGCCTTCGCTCTGGTCGCTGCCCATTGAGGCCAGCATGGCCGGGTCGATCTGGCCGCCCGCCACGCCCGACGACAACAGCTGCATCGCGCCGCCAGAGCCGAGGCGCATCTCCACCTTTGGGCCGGCGAACGGGCCGCGCATGCGCAGGAAGCTGCAAGGCAGGCTGCGCTCACTGTACAGGCTGCCGTCCGGCTGAAGCTGGAACGCACCGCTGAACTGGAAGCCTTCCAGCCACAATGGCGCGACGATCAGGCCACGCGGCTTGAGCTGGCGCACCCAGTGGCGTGGCAGGTCATACACGCCCACGGTCGCGATGATGCGGTCGTAGGCGGCACGGGGCGAAAACCCGCCAGAGCCATCCGCATGGACGACCGTGATTTCGCCCATCGCTGCGCGTTGTAAATTGTCCTGCGCGGTGCTGGCGATCACCGGGTCATATTCCACGCTGGTCACGCGGCCAGACTGCCCGACGATATGCTTCATGATCGCGGCGTTATAGCCGGATCCCGCGCCAATCTCCAGGATATTCATGCCGGTCGTCAGGCGCATCTGCTCGATCATGAGCGCCATCATACCCGGCTGGCTGGAGGTACTGACGACGGTTCCGTCGGGGTCGCGCCGGATGACGACCGGCGCGTCGTGATAGGCCTGCGCGCGCGCGTCGGCGGGCAGAAAAGCGGCGCGCGGCACTTTCAGGAAGGCTTGCTCAACGCGGCTGTCGTGCAGCTCGCCGCGCTGCTTCAATGTGTTCACGAGCGTCTGTGCTGTCAGGGCTTCGCTCATAGGCTCCTATGGTGCATGTATGGCAGTGAATTACTGGCGGGCCGGGGTGTACCATGCGCGCCGCTTTTTCAGCGACACACCCGCTTCAGCATCGGAACGGCGTGCAGCATGCACGCGTCCGCGCGCGTCGATGTGCACCTGCCCGGCCTTTTGCAGGCGGGCAAATTCTTCCGGCGTGATGGCCGGGGCGGGCTCGCCGCCCAGCCGTTCCAAGCGGACGGAATACTCATTTTCCGGCGCACCCGCAGAGGGCGAACCCTCATTCGCGCTATTGGCTGTTTCCGCTTCGGGCAGGTCGCCCGGCGTCGGTGTCGAATTCACGTTTTCGTCGGTCATTTTCGGTCACTTCCTCTGTTCAGGCAGATCAAACATGGTGACCTGCATATCAGCTTACATCAGATTTGTTGGCAATGGTTTAACCATTTGCGACAAAAGATCCATCATCGCTGTCGAGCAAATCTGCCAGCGAGATGTCTTCCTGCGCCTGCGCGCCGTCGCCACACACCAGGCAGGCGGGATTACGCGCCACATCCACCCATACAGCCGAATACGGTGGGGTGATTTCGCCTTCGATGATTTCCAACGCGCTGTTGGCCATGATGACGCTGTTAGCCGGATACGCCCGCGCCGCAGTTGTGCCTTCCAGCAGCAGCGCCAGCGTCATATCGGCCTGCGCCGCCGCCACGCGCACCACATGCAGCCACAGGCCGGGCTCGGCCTCCAGCGTGCCATTCTCGCCAATCATGCCATAATCCAGCGCATCGTCGGCATCGCGGCTGACCAGCACTTCGCCGCGGAGTGCTTCGGCCCAGCAGGCATAGCACGGGCCGTCATGCGGCCGAATGACGCACACATCGCCGCCCTCGCCGCGCGCATACACGCCGGCATACACCGCCTTCAGGCCGCGCTTCAGGCAGGCCTCGTTGATGGCATATTTCGTCAGTTCGCCATCGACAGCTACCACCAGCGTATCCAGCCCGTCCAGCGCATCGGGATACGCCTCAAAGCGGCCCACGCGCACGTCGACTTCGGCAGCAGGGCTGCGCAGGCGGATGGCATCGGCCACGGCCTCGGCTTTCGGGCGGCCGACATCGCGCAGGTCGTTGGCGTGGCGCACCACATTGGCCGCCTCCAGCACGTCATCGTCGATCAGCACGAAGCGGCCAACGCCGCTCATGGCCAGGCTTTGGGCGACGAAGCTGCCGCCGCTGCCCAGCCCGATAATGCCCACGCGCCGCCCGGCCAGAATTTCCAGATTGCTGCGCCCGATCAGGCGCTCCACGCGGTCAAAGCTCATGAGCCGTGCTCCGTCTTTTTGTCGGTCAGGTCGGCAGAAGCGGGTTTGTGCTCCGGCGCGGGCTGTTTGGCGGGCGATGGCTTTGCGCTGGCTGGCACAAGCGACTCTTCAGCGGCGCGCACCGCATCCACCAGCAGCATTTTCGGGTGCCACTTCAGGTCGAGCGGCAGCACCTTGCTGTGCTCGAACGCCTGGCGAAAGACCGCGTAGATATCATCGCCGGACGCCATCGGGATATACGGCGAAATGCGCACCTGCGGCGCATGCTCCGGATAATCGTTGGGCGTCACCAGCAGCAGCAGGTGGTCTGCCCCCACGCGCCCGGTCAGAAAGCACAATTCAAGCGGCAGCTCGCTGTCGGCATTCCAGTAGGACATGGCCTGAAACAGCCCGTCTTTGGTGAAGGCGGCCAGTTCTTCCTCATAGCGCGCTTCCTGCTGGATATGCCACGGGTACGGGCTTAGGATGGGAAGCTGGTCGTCGGGATACACGGCCGGCGTGACCGGCTGGAACAACTGCGTCTTGCGGTCGATGTACCAGAAATCGGCGCGCAGGGCATCGCCACTGCCGGTCGGCACAGTGACAAAATTGGAGATCGGGCTGTTGGCCTCCACGGTGGCCGCATGGCCCAGCGTGACTATCGGTGCGATCAGGAAGTCGGTCTCGTTCTCAGGGTCGAGGATCCAGTCGAGCGCGGTGTCCAGGTCGCCGCCGCTGGGCTGAATCATATGGCCGGGCTGCTTGTGCCAGTCGCCCAGAAAGCGCAGCGGCACGTCAAACTTACCGCCCGCACCCGCCCCGAAAATACGGCGCACGCCGGTGGGCCGCTGTTCCCTGCGCCCGACATCCCAGTTTTCCTGCAGCCAGTAGATCAGCTCGTCCTGGCGGGCATCGCCCTGCTGAAAGGTGAACTGCTGGCGCACGGCCGAGGCATCCGGCGCGATGGTGTCGAGAATGTAGACAGATGCAACCGAGGCGCCCTGCGACGGCGGCACCACCAGCCCGACCATCGCTTCGCCAGTTTCGTCCTGCATGTGCTGCCGTGTGGCCTGAAGCATCCGCTTGAGCACGCGCTCGGCCACGATCAGGTTGGGCACGCCGCCCCGCGATTTTGTCACACTCATGGCCAATTCTCCCCGGTTGGATCCGGTCGGTCGCGGCCGGTCACGCGTTCCTCCACGCCCGGCCAGGTGCCCGTGGCGCGGTAGGTGTAGTAGGCATACAGCCACTGAATGGCCCATGCCGTCACGGTGACGGCCGTGCTGCTGGCTGGATTCCAGCCGTAATGCTCGCCATCACGCGGATTAAACAGGCACAACTGCCCGTCATGGAACATATGCTTGTTGCTCACCAGCCGCGGCTGCACGGTATAGGCCTCCGCCGGGCTGTTGGGGTAATGCTCCGGATACACGATCTTGATCGTGTGTTCTGGCCGGGTCAGCGTGGCCAGATTGATCTCGACCGTGCCTTCCCAGTACAGCAGCTCGTGCGGCTTCACGCGCAGTTGAAATGTCTTGCCGAAGGTCGCACGCATGGCCTCGACCTCCAGCCGCAGACGGGGTGATACGGCCTGCGGGGTTCCCCACCAAGTTGGCATACCCGGTTTATCCTCTCGGCTGACACATAACCTGCTATTGTAGCGTATGCTATTTACGCAAATCGATCGTGGCAGGTTTCACAAGGCGCGGTACACTTTCGCGCAGTATCTCTCGGACCACCTCGTCAACCTGCCTGTATGAATCAGATTACGCTGTTTGAAGAACTTTCGCTGAACGCTTTCCCGGCGTTCTACACCCTGTCATATGATGGCTGGATGCTGCGCAGTTATGACGGCCAGGCGCGGCGCGCCAACAGCATTCAGATGCTGTATCCGGGCAGCCTGCCGCTGCCGGAAAAAGTGGCCTACTGCCGCGACGTGTATAACGCCCTGCAGAAACGCACCGTGTTCAAGCTGACCTCGGACCCGGCGCACCAAAAAACTGACGCGTATCTGGAGACGCAGGGCTACGCGCTGGATGCCCCGACGCAGATGCTCAGCCGGCCGATTCACGATGTCCCCCCGCTGGATGGTCAGACCTGGGCGGCGATGGACAGCTTTCTCACGCCCGCCTGGATGGAAGACACCATCCGCATGGGCTTGTTCAGCGAACAGACCGCGATGACATTTGCCCGTCAGCAGTCGCTGATTACCCTGCCGTGCAGCTATATCCGGCTGATCGCAGGGGGGCAAACCGTCGGCGCGGCGATGGTCGTGCTGGAGCGCGGCTACATGGGCATCTACGACGTGATCGTGGCGCCCAGTCGGCGCAGGCAGGGCTTTGGCCATCAGCTGCTGCTGCATCTGCTCAACTGGGGCGCAGCCGAAGGCGCGCACACCGCCTACTTGCAGGTGATGGCCAGTAACGCCGCGGCGCGCGCGCTGTATGCCCGGCTGGGATTCACCCACCTGTATGACTACTGGTATCGCCAGCTTGAACCCTCGTCCCTGTGACCCAAAATAAACGCCGGACGAGGAGATTTCCCCGTCCGGCGCATGATGCTCGTTTGTGCTGCGTGTGAGCGCCGACGATCAGCCGGAGCTGGTGGCGATTTCGCCCACGCCTTCCTTGATGATACCTTCCGGTGAGCCGCGCATGATGGCCAGCTTCACCTCGCCGATGGCGCGCGTGACCTGGATGCCACGCGGGCAGGCCGGCGTGCAGTTGTAGACGGTGCGGCAGCGCCACACGCCATCGGGATCGGCCAGCACGTCCAGGCGTTCTTTCGCGCCTTCGTCACGCGTGTCGAAGATGAAGCGGTGCGCCTGCACGATGGCAGCCGGGCCGACATAGTCACCGTTGGCCCAGTAGCTGGGGCAGCTGGTGGTGCAGCACGCGCACAGGATGCACTTGGTGGTGTCGTCATACAGCTCGCGGTCGTGCTGCGTCTGGAAACGTTCGCGCGCAGGCTCGGCCGAATTGTTGATGAAATAGGGCATGACGCTGCGGTAGTGGGCGAAGAACGGCTCCATATCCACCACGAGGTCTTTCAGCACGGGCAGGCCCAGGATCGGCTCGATCTGGACTTTCGCGCCCACTTCTTTGGCCAGCACCTTGCAGGCCAGCTTGTTGACGCCGTTGATGCGCATCGCGTCTGACCCGCAGATGCCGTGCGCGCAGGCGCGGCGCAGCGTCAGCGTGCCATCCTGCTCCCACTTGATGCGGTGCAGCAGCTCCAGCACGCGGTCGGTCTCGTCCACGTTCTGAAGGGTAAATTCCTGCCAGTAGGGCTTGCGCTTGCCTTCCGGCGCTTCCGGGTTAAACCGGCGAATTCTGAATGTCAGGTCCATGGGTTGGTGTCTTTCTACAAGTTCAAAAGAAGTACTGAGTACTGAGTGCTGAGTGCTGAGTACCAAGTCCTGAGTGGTGAGTGAAGTTTTATCGTCCTGCACTCATTGCTCAGTACTCGGCACTCAGTACTGTCGTTAGTATGCACGTACCTTGGGCACGAACTTCTCGTCCTCGGCGGCCAGCGACATATCCACTTTCTTGTCGACGTTCACTTCAGGGTCATAGATGCCCTTGGCGTACGGCGCGGGGGCACAGTTCTTGATGAGCGTGTGCACCTGCCAGTTGACGTCATCGCGTTCCTTGAAGTCTTCGCGGCTGTGCGCGCCACGGCTTTCCTTGCGGTTGAGCGCGCTGATGGCCGTGATTTCGGCCAGGTCGAGCAGGCAGCCCAGCTCCCACGCTTCCAGCAGGTCGGTATTCCACTTGCTGCCCTTGTCATCGATGACGAGGTCATTCTGGTAGCGCATCTTCATCTCGCGCACTTCCTCGATGGCCGCCTCGATGCCCTTGGCCTCGCGGAACACGCCCACTTTTTCCATCATCGTCTTCTGCATGGCCTGGCGCAGTTCATACGGCTTGGTCTTGCCGCTGCTGTTGCGGATACGGCTCATCTCGGCTTCCACCTCGCCAGCCGGATTCGCCGGCAGCGGGATGAAGTCGGCATGCTTGACGTATTCGGCCATGTGCTTGCCACCACGGCGGCCAAACACCACCAGGTCGACCAGCGAGTTGGTGCCGAGGCGGTTGGCGCCGTGGCAGCTCACGCAGGCGACTTCACCAGCGGCGTACATGCCCGGCAGCACGGTCCAGTTGGCATCAGTCACCACCTGGCCATCGATGTTGGTGGGGATGCCACCCATCGCATAATGCGCGGTCGGCTGGATCGGCATCGGCTGCTTGACCGGGTCGACGCCGAGGTACACGCGGCAGAAATCCAGAATGTCGGGCAGCTTCTTCTCAACATCCGATTCGGTGATGCGGCGCGTCTCGCCCGCTTCAGCCAGATACTTGTTGACCGTGTTCGGCGTCACATCGAGGTAGACGTAGTCTTTGCCCTTGATGCCGTTGCCCTCGCGCAGCTCCAGGTAAATGGCGCGGCTGACGACGTCGCGGCTGGCCAGGTCCTTGATGCGCGGCGCATATTTTTCCATGAAGCGCTCGCCGCGCCCGTTGATGAGCACGCCGCCTTCACCGCGCACGCCCTCGGTGATCAGGATGCCCATCTTGTAGATGCCGGTGGGGTGGAACTGGTAGAACTCCAGGTCCTGCAGCGGGACGCCACGGCGATAGACCGCCGCCGCGCCGTCGCCCGTCAGGCTGTGGGCGTTGCTGGTCACCGACCACACGCGGCCCCAGCCGCCAGTCGCGAACAGGGTAGCCTTGCTGTGGAACACGTGCATTTCGCCCGTGCCCATCTGCAGCGCGACCACGCCCACACAGGCGCCCTGGTTCATGATCGTGTCGACGACCTGAAATTCATCAAAAAACGTGACGTTATGCTTGATACACTGTTGGTACAGCGTCTGCAAAATCATATGGCCAGTGCGGTCGGCGGCGTGGCAGGCACGGCGCACAGGCTTCTCGCCGAAGTTGCTGGTGTGGCCGCCAAAGCGACGCTGGCTGATCTTGCCGTCGTCGGTGCGGTCGAAGGGCAGGCCCATGTGCTCCAGCTCGATCACCGCTTCCACGGCTTCCGAAGCCAGCACCATCGCCGCGTTCTGGTCAGCGAGATAGTCGCCGCCCTTCACGGTGTCGTAGGCGTGCCACAGCGGACGGTCTTCTTCCAGATTACCCAGAGCAGCGCCAATGCCGCCCTGCGCGGTGCCGGTGTGGCTGCGCGTGGGATACAGCTTGCTGATGACGGCCACGTTCGCGCCGCCTTTGGTGGCATACAGCGCCGCCATCAGACCCGCGCCACCGGCGCCAATCACGAGCGCATCAAACTGGTGAACTTTTGCCATTTGCGTCCTCAATCTAACTCTGTTTCGTGCGTCGTAAACGGTAATGCGCCGTTAGCTGCCGGATTCCGGGGTCTCGGCGGGTACTTCTTCAGCGGCTGTCTCGCCAGAGGCGGCACCGCTTTCCGCTTCGTGTGCTTCGCCTTCACCACCGTGCAGGCGTTCCATCGCCAGCTCTGCCTGCTCGATGGCCGTCGCCGGAATGGTATTGAACAGGGCCGCGCCGCCCACCACCAGCAGCACCACCGCGCCGATGGTCGCCAGGTAAATCGAGGCGTTCTTCAGCAGGCGGCTCTTGGCGGTGTAGTCGGTCAGCACGTAGCGCAGGCCGTTGAAGCCGTGGATGGTGACCAGCACGAGCAGCGCGAAGTCATACACGCGCCACACGAACACGCCGCCCACCACCAGTCCCCAGCGGTTGGCGACAAATTCGACCGCGGTGGCCGATTCATTGATGAACGGCGTACCGACGACGGTCGTCTGCGTGGTGATGTCAAACACACCCTGGAGGATGTGCATCATCGCCAGGTGGCCGAAGACCAGCGGCACGATCAGCAGGCCGCTGATACGCATGAAGCTCCACCAGAAACGCTCGATCTGGCTGCCCTGGCGCTTCGTCTGCGCTTCGCTGTCACCGGCGATCACGCCCGTGACGGCCGAGAACAGCACCGCGCCGATGACGGCGATGGCGATACCGGCGATGAAGGGAAGCTGTTCGCGCAGCACTTCCACCAGCGGCAGCACATTGGCCGATTCGGGGCTTTGATAGAACTTGACGACGTGGCTGAACATGAGGATGAAGACCGGCACCAGCGTGATGCCCGTGGCGGCCAGCACGATCTTGGCGGCGCGCTGCTGATACTTCCACCACGCGGGGCGGGTATCAATCAGCGCAATGCGGAGGCCGTTATACGCGTGATAGACCACGCAGGCCACCAGGCCAAATTCACCGAGGGTGAACAGGGGGGTCTGATAGGCCGCAATCGCGCGCACATACAGCTCTGGATAAAAGACGGCCCACGAAGTGTCGATGACATGGAGCGTGAGGAACAGCACGACACCGAGACCGGTGAGGCGATGCAGCACCCAGCTCCACTGCCCGATCGCACCGCGATAGCGCAGGGTCTCGGTAAGTGTGAGGACAAGAGAGGTCAAGTCAAGACTCCCATTGAGTAAGATGGACAGCGGACGATGTGGTGCTCCGTGGCCGAGCTGGTGATACCGCAAAAACAGTATTAATCAGAGGAATATGTAAGAGCACCATTTGTAGCGGAGTATAGCACGGTGAACGGCGCATACCAACAGAATGGCACGCGACCAAATGAGCATTTATGCACAATATTACGGGGTACGAGTAACAAATAATAAAACAGGGACACCGAAGGCGAATCGGTGTCCCTGTAAGATGGGGGGAAGCAGGGTTAGCTCAGCGGGGTCAGCACCATCTCGGCGCCGTCGCCATAGGTGATCATGAGCACATCATCGGCCATGGTGTAGGCAGAGGCAGTGCCCAGCGCGGACAGCCAGACTTGTTCCTGGGCAGCAGCCGCTTCGTCCACACAGGCGCGGCGCGTGCTGACAATCTCGTCGGTGAAAGCGAGCGCGCTGCCGCTTTCGCTGTAACGGGTGCCGTAGATATTGCAGCCGGTCTCACCGCGCACGTCACCGCCTTCGGCAAATTCCAGCGTAACGAGGGTGTTTTCAACGATATCCTCGCCGCCCAGCGAGACCAACTGCCAGCGCGTGCCGGCCAGAACGCTCACCGCGTTCAGGACCATCTGCTCGCCCTCGCCATAGCTGATGACCAGCTGGCTGTCGACGATGGCATAGCTCGTCACACTTTCAAGCGCCTGGAAGAAGGCCTGTTCCTGGGCATTGGCCGCTTCATCGACGCACAGGCGCAGCGTGCTCAGCGTCAGGCCGAAGCGCAGGTCGCCGGCGTTGTCGGTGTACGTCGTGCTGAAGGTATTGCACCCGCCAGAGCCATTGGCCTCGCCATTATCGCCAAACGACAGCGTGATGGCCGCGACAGTCTCTTCGCCGCCCAGCGTGAAGACCTGCCAGTTGGTGCCAGTCAGCGTGAACAGCGGCGCGAAGACCAGTTCGCCCCCGTCTGCCAGCGTGATCGTGAGCTGCTCGGCCGTCTGGGTGAACGTCTCGGCGGTGGACAGCGCCGACAGGAACGCGAGCTCCTGCTCCATCACGCCTTCGTCCATGCAGGCCATCATAGTGCTGATCGCCTGCGAGAAGAAGATGCGGTCTTCATTGAAGGAATAGCTGCTGCCGTAGCCATTGCAGCCGCCCGACCCAAATGCGCGTCCGTCTTCGCCAAAGCTGAGCGTGACCGTGCTGCCTTCAACGACGCTCTCGCCGTTGATTGAGACCAGCTCCCAGGCAGTCCCAGCCAGTGGGTTGGGGGGCTGGGCGGCGGCTGGCAGCGCGAAGACGCAGGCGATCAGGGCGATAATGGTAATCAGGATTCTGGTGTGTTTCATGATGCTCCTCACTTGAACAAAATTGGTTAGTCAAAAGACGTTCAAACCTGTCGATTGGTTCCCATGTGCGGGCCAATACGGGAGGAGTGAGGGGAATTTATGCCGCACAGGTAGCCCCATTTCAAAGACGATTGTGGAGCACCAGCTTAAAATTACATAAATAATTACTGAAGGACTGATAACAGCCCGCGCGCGAGGTTGTGGCTTGACATGTTTCCCGCGTGGGTTATACAATTTTGCGATATGCGGGCCCGTAGCTCAGCTGGGAGAGCGCTACAATCGCACTGTAGAGGTCAGGGGTTCGAATCCCCTCGGGTCCACAACCAGACGGAATCAATGGAAAGCGGGAATGCCATGTGCAGCGTTCCCGTTTCTGTTTCCCCGTGTTGCGGTGACTACAACCTTACTGCAAAGCTCCAACCAGATGATGAACGCGGGCGGGGTGACGCTGACGCAGTCTTCATCTAATCCGCAGTAGATGACGACGTGTGTGCCGGGCGGCAGTGGGCAGTCAGTTCGCAGGAGGTGGAGATAGAGCGAGTCGGTCATTAGAGATGACCGGGTGCGGGGAGAATTTGTGGCGTTTAGGATGGCTCGACCTGTAGGTCTGTGCAGGCGGAGCCATTCACGTCTTCTTGCAAATATTTACATAACGATTCGTCAGATCCCCCTACGCGCTACTCCCGCCACTCCTGCTCAACTATGGCCGGATTATCTGCCCCTCATTCCGCAAAGGAAACAGCATAAACTGCTGACCCAGCCCCCTCTCTCGATGTAATCGTTACCTGTACCGCGTCATCACCAAGCGCATGCATGGACACGTCATACAGCGCCAGTGCCTCTGGATTCACCAGCGGCAAGGGTTCAAACGTCAGCAGGTCCAAAACCGCATACGCTTCGGGAACCAACCAGTAACGCTCATTAATAAGCGACTCGCGCAGTTCCTGCCGATCTATCGCGTATCTACTCGTCGTGGCCACATCCACACCGCGGTCATGCAAGGTTAACCCGATGGATGACCGAGTCTGTGGTGATGAAAACGAGTGTTTGCTCATCCAGCCACCCTATCTGGTCGGCCTTGAACACCGCCACCGGTAGCGACTGATAGATGATCTGGCCATCTTCGGCACTGATGATCGTCATTAGCCAGTGATCGCGCCCGGAACAGCACATTTCGGATTCGTACGGTAAGTCCAGCCTGCCGTTATCGTCCATCAACGCCAACACATGACGGACATCCGGGGAGGTGCTTAAGATTGCTTCAAACTCAGCGGTCAGGAGCGGTTGAACATAGGGATCGAGGCGCGTCAGGTTGATTTGTTGCAGGGTGGATGTCGTCGCATCTGGGCTATCTGTGCTCAGAAAGTAGAGCGCATCGCCCTGACGTTGAGCGGTTGCGCTCGACGAGCTTGGCGTATCCCAACCGGTTCCGCCGAAGGGGCGTCCCCATGTCCACATTCAATATCAGGCCGTATGTGCCCGCTGCCGTCTACCAGACCGGCTGGGCAGGCAAGCTGACCTATCCGCAGATCTACGACGATCTGGCCCACTACGCCTCCAACGTGATGAAGAACTTCAGCATCACCCCTGACGAGCTGCCCGACTGCCAGCAGGTTGGTTTCATCGCGCTGCTGGAGACGCTGACGCAGGACCATGACTTCCTCGCCGACAAGTCGCGCAAGCAGACGGTGTTCTTCATCCTGGCGCGCTGCAAAATCTCGTCGATGCGCTACCAGGCGAATCAGTATGACAGCCTGGATGCGCTGGTCAGCAGCGACTGGCACAACACCGCCGACGAGCAGATTGACGGGATGCAGCATCAGCATGGCGAACGCTGGGCGGGCTGGGCTTCGCAGGTGGACATGGTGGTGGATATCGAGCGCATCATGGGCAAGCTGGCAGCGAAGTACGAGCACTCTCTCAAGCACCTGGTCGCGCTGTACCACCTGACGACGCAGGTCAGCCGCGTCGATGCCGCCCGGATCGTCGGTGCGGATCCGTCTCGCTGGTATCACAGCTACGCACTGCCGATGCGTGAAGAACTGCGTTACGAATTCGCCCAGGTGTTTCTGGATTCACAACCCTACGCAGCGCCCGCAACCGTCGTAGACCAGCCCAGCCGCAGGCGCAGCGCCCATCACGCTCCGCCGTGCCATGCCTGGCGTAAGGCGTACTGTCAGGGGAATACTATTCCCGCGGATGCACTGCTCCAGGAGTTCGTGCATATGCCATGCATGTACCAAGCGCTGCAGGCACAGCTGGATGGGCAGACTGTCCAGCAGGCAGCCGAACACTACGGCCAGAGCTTCCACAGCTTCAAGCGCCGCATGACGCAGGCAGGGAAGCTGCTCAAGGCAGCCTATCCCGCCTGAGCGGCAGCGTCCTGGCTGGGGACGTTAACTCCAGCCATCTTGTGATGCCCCTGGGTTTTGACAGATGACGCAGCAATTGACGCCTGCAGCGCTTTCTGGAAATTGCATCGATTGTCGCTGATACCCACCTGCGCAGATGTTGGCGAGATGAGGCCATGCCTGATGCTGAGGCTTGCTGCCACGTAATCATCCTCCCTCAAAGCATAGATTCTAGTGACCATATTTCCGACTGTATTTCCACCTCAAAATAGAATTTATGTTCTATTGTTCAAGTGTCATCGGAATCAGAAAGGAAAAAACACTTTGACTGCAATTTGGACAACACCCAAGACATGGAGCATCGGCGAGCTTGTCACCGCCGATGCTCTCAACGAGCAGGTACGCGACAACCCGGACTACATGGCAAATCGACCGCTTGTCGGTACGTATCAATCCAGTGGCGCTGTCTACACGACTACCAGCACATCTGATCTATTGCTACGTCAGCATCGTTCGGCGGCACGTCGAGGCGGCGTTCGGGGAGGTGTATCAACCGGGCACGCGCTGGCTGGACAAGTTCAAGCGCGGTCACCAAGCTCCGGCGCTGCGACTGCTGGCCCAGTATCAAGAAATCCCCGCATGACCTACGCCATCCGGTCGCTGCTGGACGAGCAGCACCCGACTAAAGCGCGACGGGCGTGTCCGTGGCCGAATAACAATCAGTACCGCGCACGGGCTCAGAAGATTCTGATGCGGATGTACGTCTGCTCAGCCAGCGTCAGGACGGTCATCGGGGCTGGGACGTTTTCCCCAGCCCAGGTTTTTATTTTGCTCAGGCCCACCCGCCCGACCTTCCCCCTGTCCTGACAGTTTGAGAACCGAACCTTCATCCGCTAACCGACTGGTTTATGCTATGATTGCGCTGTTGCGATGCCCAGCCCGTTGGTCAGCAGAGTGCATATCTGGATTGTAACCCACTACTTTTCACCGGAAATCGGGGCTGCCGCCATTCGGCTGACGCGTCTGGCGCAGGCCTTTGTCCGTGCCGGGCATCATGTGACTATTCTTACCGCCATGCCCAATTACCCGGCGGGCACAATTGCGCCGGCGTATCGCGGCAGGCTGATTGCTTCAGAAAATCTGGATGGCGTGGACGTGCGGCGTGTCTGGCTGTATGCATCGCCGCGTAAAAGCTCGCTGAGCCGCATCCTAAATCAGATTAGCTTTGCTGTTTTGGCCGCTGTACGCGGCAGCTTCATGCAGCGCCCCGATGTGCTGCTGGTCGAGTCGCATCCATTGTTCGTCTGCCTGACCGGGGGCTGGCTGAAGCGCCTTAAACGCGCCCCAATCGTCCTCAATGTGTCTGACCTGTGGCCGGAGTCGGCCATTGCAACCGGGGCACTGACTCCCACCAGCCCGATCGTCAGGCTGGCATTTCCGGTCGAACACTGGGCATACCGCGATGCCGCGCATGTCGTTGCGATGACTGATGGCGTGCGCGACGGCATCACCCCGTACACTGATCGCGTGACGCTGATCCGCAATGCCGTTGACCTTGAGCGCTTCCGGCCTGTTTCAGCCTCCGACCGCGAGGCAGCTAAACACTCGTTTGGCGTGACAGGCAAATTCGTGGCCGTGCATGTCGGCAACATGAGCCTGACTTATGATCTGGATCTGCTGCTGGCAGTAGCACAGGCTCTGCCCGATCTGGAACTGGTTTTTGCTGGTGCTGGTTCGCAGGCGGAGACAATCCGCGCCAAAGCCGCGACCCTGCCGAACGTTCATTTCACCGGTACGCTGCCGCATGAACGGATGCCGGAACTGTGGGCGGCGGCGGATGTGTGCCTGATTGCGCTGCGCGATCACGCTGTGGCAGGCGGTACGCTTCCAGCAAAAATGTATGAGGCTTTCGCGACCGGGACGCCCGTGATCGCGGCCATTCGCGGTGAAGGCGCGGCCATGCTCACCGCCGCCGGAGCAGGCGAAGCGGTTACAGTTGGCGACACTCCCGGCATGGTTGCAGCGGTGCAGCGCCTGCTTGAACAGCCCTCCCTCCGTCAGCAGATGGCACAGGCCGGTCGCGCCTATGCCGAGCAGCATCTGCAAGTTGAGCAGAATGTCCATGCCTATCTCACCATCCTGAACGAGGTCATATGAACATTGCCATCATCGGCTGCGGACGGATCTCGCTGCGCCACGGACAGGCGCTGCGCGAGCTGCAGCAGCAGCGGGACGTGAAACTGGTTGCCACCTGCGACGTAATCGCGTCGCGGGCGGAAAATCTGGCGCAGGAATTCGGCGGCACGCCGTACACCGATTATCACGCGGTACTGGCCCGCCCCGATGTCGATATTGTGACGGTGTGTCTGCCCTCCGGCCTGCATGCGACGGTCGGTGAGGCTGCCGCCCGCGCGGGCAAGCACGTGCTGATGGAAAAGCCGATCGCGCTGACGCTGGCCGATGCCGACGCGCTGATTCAGACCTGTCAGGAAGCCGGGGTCACGCTCAGCGTGGTGCTGCAAAACCGCTTCAACCCGCCGATGCGGGAGCTGCGTCAGCTCGTCGACTCCAGCCAACTGGGGCGGATCTTCCTGAGCAATGTCACCGTACGCTGGTATCGTCCACAGTCATACTATGAGGACGGCTGGCACGGCACATGGGCAATGGACGGCGGCGTATTCATGAATCAGGCGATCCATCATATCGACGCGCTGCTGTGGCTGCTGGGAAGACCCGTCAGCGTGACCGCGTACACGGCAACGCTCGCACACCGCATGGAAGCGGAAGATGTCGGCGTGGCGCTGGTGAAATTCGCGTCTGGCGCACTGGCCAGCATCGAAGCGTCGACGCTGACGTACCCGCAGAATCTGGAAGGGTCGATCGCGCTGTTCGGGGAACACGGCTCGGTCAAGGTAGGCGGGACGGCGCTCAACCGCAAGGAGTTCTGGAAAATTGCCGGCCAGATCGAACGCGAGCGCGAGATCTTGATGGCGGAGGCGGTCGATCCGCCGACGGTGTATGGTTTCAGCCACCGCGAGCAGATTGCGGATCTGCTGGACGCGATCGCGGAGCAGCGTCCACCGGCCACGCCGGGCAGCGAAGCCCGCCGCTCGGTCGAGCTGGTGCTGGCCATCTACCAGTCCGCCCGCGAAAAGCGGGAGATCTATCTGGAGTAAATAATGAGTCACTTTAATGAGCAGTTACAACGGTTGGCTACTGATTTTCCAGATCTTATCATAACGTCGACATCGACCGGTTTCGAACTGGTGATTCCCAGCGCTCGCCCTATTTTTCAGGAGATCTATATTTATCTGGTTTGGGAGAACACTGCATCATTTCCCAAATCAGCTCGCGCAGCGTATGTTGTGAAAGATAATTTACCGGGATTATCGATGGTAGAACGGCAATCGGTAGAGTTTGATGAAGCTGACTCGGGGCTGGCACTATATAACTTCGTCAAAGAACAGGTGCAGAATTGTCAGCCCCGCACAGGATTTCAAAAGCTTCGTGACAGCATAATGGCTTGGTGGTGAATAAGGTCATTGACTTTGATGCCGCAATTGTACTGGCAGTATCTAGAGCCTGTTAGTGACCTATTTCGACTGGAAAGCGGAGCCATTGTTGCAGCATGAGAATGGCGAAGGCAGCGATGTAAATGCCCTTCAGGGTCTCAGGCAGGCGTTCATAATCGCGGGCGAGACGTCTGAAACGGCTGGTCCAGGCGAAGCTACGCTCGACCACCCAGCGTCTGGGCAGGAGAACAAAGCCACGTTTCGCCTGATCGAGCTTGACGACATGCAGCGCTATCCCTTCTGCAGCAGCATCTTCTGCGGGTTGCTGGCCGGTATAGCCCGCATCGACAAAGGCCACCTGGATGTGGTCACCAGTTGCTTCCTGAACCTGCTCAGCCAGCTCACTCACCTGCGCGCGGTCCTGTTCATTGGCCGGGGTGACGTACAAGCCCAGCAGGTTGCCCAGCGTGTCTACCGCCAGATGCACTTTGCTACCCTTGCGTTTTTTAGCGCCATCATAGCCTGCTCGGGCACCGCTCTCCGGCGTCGATTGCAGGGTTCGGCTGTCGAAGATGGCAGCCGTGGGCATCGGTTCTTTTCCCTCGCAGATGCGCAGCAGCACGCGCAAATCATGCACCATATTCTCGAATACGCCTGCGTTCAACCAGCGCTGGGTCTGCTGATACACGATCTCCCACGGCGGCAGGTCATTGGGCATCCAGCGCCAGGGAGCACCCGTCTTGAGAATGTAACGCATGCCATTGAAGACTTCGCGTAACGGATACATCCGCTGAGATACGTCTTCGGGCAATAACGACAAATAGGGTGCTACAAATGCCCATTCTTCATCCGGCACATCTGCTGGATAGGGCTTGCGCATGGCTTCAATCTCCTCGTAAACTCGCCACCTTTCCCCTCAAGTGTAGCCCACTTCCTAGGTCCCTAACAGGCTCTAGGTGTACAGTCCCAGAGTATACTGGTACAAAGTTAAGTGGTGACGAACGGAAACAGCTATGGGACAGGTACTACACGGCAGCGCCCGCACGACAGAGGCAGTCCGTCGCGCAATCCAGAACAGTCAAGCGAGCGTAAGGGTGCTGGCAAAGCAGTACGGTATCAATCCGAAAACCGTATCAAAGTGGAAAAAGCGGGCGGAGGTGCAGGATGAGCCCATGGGACCGAAACAAGCCCGCTCGACGGTGCTTACAGTCGAGGAAGAAGCACTCATCGTTGCCTTTCGTCGTCACACGCTGCTACCTTTGGATGACTGTCTCTACGCGCTGCAAGACACCATTCCGCATCTGACGCGCTCGTCGCTGCACCGCTGCTTGCAGCGTCATGGGATCAGCTGCTTACCCGATATGCAAGGGGAGAAACCGAAGCGGCGGCAGTTTAAGCAATACCCCATCGGCTTCTTTCACATCGACATCGCCCAGGTGACGACTGCTCAAGGAAAACGCTCCCTGTTTGTGGCCATCGACCGCACCTCCAAGCTTGCCTTTGCCCGCCTCTATCCGCGCGCAACACGGATGCACGCAGCAGCTTTCCTCAAGGCACTCATTGCCCATGTACCTTATCGCATCTATACCATTTTGACCGACAACGGCGTGCAGTTCGCTTCACGACCTGACCAGAATCGTTACATCATTCCATTGTTTGAGCGTATCTGTCGGGCGCACGGCATTGAGCATCGGTTCACCAAACCGAATCATCCCTGGACGAATGGACAAGTCGAGCGGATGAACCGAACCCTAAAGGAAGCGACAGTCCATCGCTATTTCTATGCTACCGCTGACGAGCTGGACAACCACCTCCAGACCTTCCTGGTTGCCTACAACTTTGCCAAGCAGCTGAAGACGCTGAAGGGATTAACCCCTTTTGAGTTTATCTGCCTGAAATGGCAATCTGAGCCTGACAGCTTCACTTCAGAACCGTTCCATCTCAACTTGGGACTATACAGTTTCAAAATAGGCCTGAATCGCACGGTCCATTGTTTGCTTCACTCCTGAAAGTCGGCAGAACAGTTGTCGAGAACAGTGGATCAGGTAGCCTGGTTTAGTGGCGTAACAGTTGACGCTGCGCCTGATGGACGCAGGCGCGAAACTGCTGCGGCGCTTCACTGATTGAGTTTATCGAGCAAAGATTGATACAGCGCGATATGCATTCGCGCGACCGCTTGCCGAGACAGCTCACCGGAAATCAGCGCGCGTGAGCGTTCGCGCATCGCGTGCAGTTGCTCCCGTTCCTGACCATTCACCTCGCCTGGGGATGTGGCTTCCTGTACGGGCTGGGTTCAAAAGCTGTCAGGCGTGCAGGGAAAACAGGGGCGGGTTAACAGTCGCTTGCGGCTCCAAATCATCCGCGTTACTGTTCCTTATGGCTGTGAAATCAACCTGAACTCCCGTGCTCAATCGAGGTACTCATGGCATCGCGTTCCAACGTCAGATTCTGGGCATTCAACGCCGGGTTGTGGTTATTTCTGATCTTTACGACCCAGTATTTTTCACAGAGCCCCGGTGTACAGGCCAGGTTTCAGGACGACAGTGATGCTCTGGTCAACGCAAAGATACTGGCCGAACTGTCGATCAGCGACGAACTTCAGCAGTTCGGCGGATTTTTACATATTTATAATCCCGATGCGGCGACCTATTCCAGCTATCTGTCCCAGGCGGGATTTCAGGGAACACTGCTCCATTACACCTATCAACTCGTGCAGCCCATCCTCAGTGCAGAGGCCTTTCTCGGCATCATGCGGATAGGGAACGCACTGCTATTTATCGTGCTTCTGCTGGTGATCACCTTTCACACACTAGGCAAACATGGATTACGCACTGTCGCCATCGCAGTAAGCATGCTGTCGCTTTTTGGCTGGATCACGTACTTTTCCACAAGCCTGTACTGGCAGATATGGGGACAGTTTTTACCGTTTGTGATCGCATTTCTGCTCTATCCCAGGGTGCTGAACAGAAAGCTGAGTTTCGCAGCCTACTGCCTGATTTTGGGCGCACTCATTCTATTCAAGGCGCTCTCGGGCTATGAGTACATCACCAATGTGATCGCCGCGCCATCGGTTGCTGTCGTCTATTATGGCTTCAGGGAAAAAATACCCCTGCGGTCTATCGGGCTTCAGGTGATTGCGATCGGCATTGCGGGTGTCGTCGCGTTCGCTATCGCTTTTGGACTTCATCTCTTGCAAGGCAGTGCGTACCTGGGCGGCTCCCTCCAGGACATGATCAATGTGATTGCCAGCCGAGCCTCCGTGCGCACTTTTGGCGAGATTCCCGCTCAATGCAATCAGGAAGGCATGATCAGTACGTCGGTCGAGTACATGATAAATGTCCCGTTTTTGCCGTACAGGATCTTTTCCCCTATCATCCTCCTCTTTGCCGCGGCGCTTCTTCAGAGTGGCCTGCTCTTTTTTGCGGGCACACCATGGGCATCGCGCGTCATGTCCTTTCTTTTTTCAAAGCTGGGCAGAACCACACTTTTTGCCTTCCTGGCGCTGCTCGTTGTCGCCACAAGCGCATTCCTTGTGATAACCTTCTCGTTTCCGGTGCTAATCGGATGGCTTTTCCTGATCAGCGGGACGGCGTTAGTGACCCTGCTGGCGTACAGGCTAAGCCGACGTCCTGAGTCAACCGGCACCAGCAGCCAGGCCGATGACATCCGTGCGCTTGCCGTGGCCACCGCGTATTCGATTCCGGTTTCGTTGACCTGGCTCATCCTGGCAACAGGGCACAGCGCCTGTCACTTTCATATCAATGCCATCACACTGTTCCTGCCCTTTGGCCTCATGTTTGCCTATTTAACCGCGCTCTTTCTGACACGCGGGCACATCTTTGTGGGTCAAAGCAGGCGCAGCTGAGCATGAGCCCAGGCGTGAGTGTCGCTCATATCGCTGCGATGGATGTTAGTATGGTGGTGAATCACGATGCAAACCGCCGCTGGACGATTCGCGACGCAGCAAAGGGCTAAGCAATGAGTACGCCGTCATCTGTCTGGGACGCAGTCATCATAGGCGGGGGATTTTACGGCTGCGCACTGGCGGTCTTCCTGCGTCAGAACGGCCACCATGTAGTCATTCTGGAAGCCGGTGCTGACCTGATGCAGCGTGCCAGCTACGTCAATCAGGCGCGCATTCATAATGGCTACCATTATCCACGCAGCTTCATCACCGCGTGGCGTTCGCTGGTGAACTTTCCCCGCTTCATTCTCGATTTTCGCGAGTGCGTGGAGAGCAGCTTCGAAAAAATCTACGCGATTGCGCGGCGTGGCAGCAAAGTAAACGCCTACCAGTTCAGGGAATTTTGCCGGAACATCGGCGCGCCAATCCGCCCTGCCTCCGCGTCGATCAGGCGCCTGTTCAATGCCGATCTGATCGAAGACGTCTACACGGTGCGCGAGTTTGCCTTTAATGCGGTGGTGCTGCGCGAGTTGATGCGCGCCAGGCTGGCCCGGCTGGATGTGCCCGTGCAGTTTCAGGCGGAAGCGCATCACATCGCGCAGGCAGATGCAAATACATTGCGCGTGACGCTTGCCAGCGGCGAAACCCTGCGCGCGAAGTCGGTTTTCAACTGCACCTACGCACAGATCAACACCCTGCTGCACCATTCCGGGCTGCCGCTGCTGCCGATGAAGTATGAAATCACCGAGCTGGCCTTGATCGAGCCGCCGCCCGAACTGCGCGACCTGGGCATCACGGTGATGGACGGTGCGTTCTTCTCGACGATGCCGTTCCCGGCAGCAGGACTGCACAGCCTGAGCCATGTCCGCTATACGCCGCACGAATCATGGGCGGATCTGGTCAACGGCTACCGTGATCCGTATGCCTATATCGCTGGTCTGGATATTCAGACACACGCGACCTATATGATCCACGATGCGCAGCGCTATCTTCCCGTGTTGAGCAAGGCGCGCTATGTTCGCTCGTTGTACGAGGTAAAAACCGTGCTGATCAAAAACGAAACGGATGATGGTCGGCCGATTTTATGCCGCGAGGATTACGGACTGAAAAACCTGTATCTGGTGATGGGCGGTAAAATCGACAACATCTACGATGTTCTGAAGTATTTGCAGCAGTTTGCCCAGCCCATCGATCAGGACATGGCGGAGGCATCCCATGACCAACCGTGACAGCCTGATTTCGGTCTGTATGATTATCCGCAATGAATCCCAGCGCATCGACGCCCTGCTTGACGCGCTCACCGGCGTATTGTCCGGCCTGTACCAGTATTATGAGCTCCTCATCCTGGACAACGCCTCAAACGATGGGACGGATCGTCTGGTTGGGGCGAAGCTGAAACACATCCCCAACATGCGGCTGGTGCGCCTTTCGCGGATTTACAGCCTCGACACGGCGGTCACGGCGGCGCTGGACAGCGCCATCGGGGATTATGTCATCCTGATCGAACCGGATGCCGAGTTCAGCCTGATTGCCCAGCTGGTGGAAAAAGCGCACGAGGGCAATGATATCGTCGTGGTGCGGCGCAACCTGTCGCGCCTGTATTCGCCGCTCGACCGCTGGGCAGGGCGGGCGATGTATCGCTTTGCCAGCCGCATGTTAGGCTATGAAGTCGTGCTTGAAGATGGCTTTACGCGCTTATTCAGCCGCCGCGCGGTCAATGCCCTGACGCAGATTCGCAACCGCCGCCGCCACTTAAAGCACTTCGGCTCAATGGTCGGCTATCGTCACGCATATATCCTCAGCGACAGCGGAACCGCGATCAGCGGCGTGAAACGCACGCAGAAGATCGGGGCGGTCATCACGCTGGTGATCAACAACTCGATCGCGCCGCTGCGCCTCGCCGCGCTGCTTGGCCTGGCTGCCAGCTTTCTCAATCTGCTGTATGTGGGCTACATTATTCTTGTCACGATTGTGCGCGAGGGACAGCTTGCCGAAGGGTGGCTGACAACTTCGGTCACCAGTACGACCATGTTCTTGCTGCTGTTTATCATTCTGGCCATTCTGGCCGAGTACATTGGGCGTCTGCTGGAAGAAGCCAAAGACGAGCCGCTGTACTTCGTCGAGTATGAAGATCACAGCACGGTGAGCAGTTACAGCCGCACCATCGAGCAGGAAAAACTCAATATCGTGCAGTCTTGAGAAGGGGACGCCATGCCCACCGCCCTGTTAGGGTATACCGGATTTGTCGGCACCACACTGCGTGCACAAACCTCATTTGACGCGCTCTATAACTCGCAGAATATCGCGGATATTCGCGGACAGGAGTACGACCTGATCGTGTGCGCCGCCGCGCCGGCCGCCAAATGGAAGGCGAATCAGGACCCGGACGGCGACCGCGCGAATCTGCTCGGCCTGATGGAGCATCTCAGGCACGCCAGGGCGGGTCAGTTCGTGCTGATTTCAACGATTGATGTCTTCAGGATGCCTCCCGCCGTGGACGAATCCACACCGATCACCCCGGATCGGCTGGATGCCTATGGACGCAACCGTTACGAACTCGAACAGTTCGCGCTGGCGCAGTTCCCGAACGTGTACGTGCTGCGGCTGCCGGGATTATTCGGCGCGGGGCTGAAGAAGAACTTTCTGTTTGACATGATTCATCGCGGCGCTTCCGAGTGGACGCACGCCGACAGTGTCTTTCAGTTCTACAACATGGCGAATCTGTGGAGCGATGTGCAGCGTGTGCTTCGGGCTGATCCAGCCATGCGCCTGATTCATATTGCCACCGAGCCCGTGCGCGCCGGGGATGTCGCCCGCCAGGTGTTCGCTGTGGACTACACACACCAGACCGCCAACCCGCCCGTCAGCTATGACATGCAGACGCTGCACGCGGGTTTATGGGGGAAAAGCGGACGCTATATCGCCAGCGCCGACGAGATTTACGCGCAGATTCGGGCTTTCGCCCAGGCGGAGAAACCCGCCTGATGAACGTCTCCATTTCGAATATCGCATGGAAGAACGAAGAAGAGCCGTCGGTCGCCGCGTTTCTGCGTGACCACGGCATCACCGGCGTGGATGTCGCGTATACAAAATTCTGGGCTTCGCCTGCCGACGCCAGCGATCAGGCCCTCGCGGACTACCGCGCATTCTGGGCCCAGCACGGGATAACGATTATCGGCATGCAGTCGCTCATCTATGGTCGCCCGGATTTGATGCTGTTCGGATCGCCGGAAGTGCGCGCTGAGATGACGGCCTATATGACCGCCGTGCTCAGGTTGGCGGGCAAGCTGGGCGCGCGTCCGCTGGTGTTTGGCTCGCCGAAGAATCGGCTTAAAGGAACACTCCCCGATGGCGAAGCGATGGACATCGCCGCCGAATTTTTCACGACGCTGGCGCACACCGCCGCACAGGAAAACGTCATCCTGTGCATCGAACCCAACCCGGCGGACTATGCGTGCGACTTTGTGCGCACGACGGCCCCGGCGATCGAGCTGGTCAGCCGCGTGAATCATCCGCATTTCCGCCTGCACCTGGACGCGGCCATCATGACCATGAACGGCGAGCATGTTGAAACCGCCATCGAAAATGCCGCGCCGTATCTGGCGCATTTCCATGCCAGCGAGCCTCAGCTGGCCGTGGTTGGAGAGGGCACGGTCGATCACCCGCGCTTTGCCGCCGCGCTCAAACGCATCGGCTATCACGGGTGGGTCGCTGTCGAAATGCGCAGCGGCTGGAAAACGCCCGATCTGGAAGCAGTCAAAGTCGCGCTTCACACCACCCTTGAGGCCTATTCATGACCGAGCAACTCAACGACTCTCAATGGCAGATGCCTGCTTTTGAGCTGCATGAATTCGCGCCGCGCAAAACGGATTACTGCGTGTGCATTCCCATCATCAACGAAGGCGAGCGCATCCGGCGCGAACTGGCGGATATGATGCAGCACACCATCGCGGATTATGCCGATATCCTGATTCTCGATGGCGGCAGCACGGACGGCTCCACCGCGCACGAGTATTTGCGCGCTAAGGGTGTGCGGGCGCTGCTTGTCAAAACGGGACCCGGCAAACTCAGCGCGCAGTTACGCATGGGATATGCGTATGCGTTGAGGCAGGGCTATCAGGGCATTGTCACGATCGACGGCAACGATAAAGATAATGTCGATGCGATCCCAGCGTTTATTCGAGAATTGCGCGAAGGGTTTGACATGGTGCAGGGGTCGCGCTTCGTCCCCGGCGGCAAGGCGATCAACACGCCGCTCTCTCGGATGCTGGCGATCAGGCTCATGCATGCACCGCTGATCAGTCTTGGGGCGCGCTTCCCATACACCGATACCACCAACGGATACCGCGGATACTCCCGCCGTTTGCTGCTCGATCCGCGTGTGCAGCCGTTTCGGGATGTGTTTGAAACGTATGAACTGCTGGCGTATCTGTCGGTGCGTGCCCCGCAGTTGCAGTTTAAGACGAAAGAGATTCCGGTCACGCGGGCATACCCGTCAAGCGGCAAGACGCCGACCAAGATCAAAGGCTTCAGGGGCAATGCGAAGCTGATCGGCATTCTGCTAAACGTGGTGCGCGGACATTACAATCCCTGAGACTTGCGGGACATCCGCTGCAACAGCGCAGTCGAGCCAGGCAGACAGGCAGGGCGCTTGTCCCTGCCTGCCTGAGCGCCTAAGAACGGCTGTCGGAGGGGACAAGCGCCGTTTTGCGCTGCGGGCGCGTCAGCCGGCGCTGGATCACCCATTCCGCGACGATGATGTTGATGAGCCAGCCGCCGCCCATCACCACATTCCGGCCAGCCTCGCCCGATGCGCCACCCAGCACCGCCCAGATGATCGCCGTCAGCACCTGTGTCCCCGCGCCCAGGCCGAGGGCATAGGCACGAACCATCCATGCCCCGTGTTGCGCGAACCTGCGCTGACGCACTGCGACCACGGCCAGGACCAGGGACAGCGTCATCCCACCCCCCACCAGCAGCCGCATCCCGTACAGGACCACCCCATCCCCGGCAGGCCACGGGTAAAACTGGGCCATCCACAGCCCGCTGAGCGACGAGCTCAGCCCGGCGGGAACGAGCAGCCAACCCGCCCAACGATGCCAGCGCGGGTAGCGCAGGCGCAGGCGCGGCACGAACTGGAACGCCCCCACAAGGGCATACAGGCTGGAGCCAATAATGTGCACGATGACTGGCAGCGGCGCGGCGAAAAAGCGGGCATTTTCAGGCGTCACCGGCGTTGAAGCAGCCCCCACGGTCAGTTGCCCGACGCGGACGCTGCCGGCCAGGACAGGCACGACGGCAAGCAGAATCAGGCCAACGGTGACCAGCCATTCCCTGCGCGAGAGCGGTATCTGCCGTGAATTGCGCTTATTACCCACCTGTGATGTTTCGTGATGCATCTCGTACCCCTTTATCAGGTCTGCGAAGCTGATGTGTCTGACAATGAGAAGAGGGTACGAATGAATGTGAGGAGACGTCATCACCACATCTGGTGATTGTGATGTGGTGATGACGTGGCCGATGCCGGCCCTGAGTATGCAGCAGAGGTCATGGGTTAAATTCGGATTGACAGTGGCAAACGATTTCGCAGGCCGTCACAGGCGCTCACGGCGACCACGCGTGATAGCGATCAACGCTGGTGTTCTGGCTGATATCGATGATTTCGCTGCCGTTCCACACGTGAATATCCCAGTCATCATCTGTGGCGACAATCCAGGCGAGGTGACCTTCCGCATTCCACTCCGGCGAATAGTCATTTTCCAGTGACTGCGTGAAGTAGGTGACGCTCTCGCCATCCCAGATATGGATGTCGTAGATGCCGTCGCGCTCTGACTGCCACGATAGACGGCCGTCCGCTGTCCATGCGGGGTTGGCTGCGTTAGCATCCGCTTCACTGACCTGAACCGTTGACTCGCCATCCCAGACATACACGGCACCATATCCATTACGGGTCGAAACCCACGCCAGACGACCGTCAGGACTCCACGCTTTCCATGCATCCCACTCGGAATCCTGGCTGACGTTGATGATTTCATTGCCATCCCAGACCAGCACTTCAAGGTTGTCGTTGACGATGCCGCCCCACGCGAGGCGACCATCGGCGCTCCACATCGGGTTGCTGTCGTCTCCACGCGGATTCTGGCTGACGTTGATCGTCTGTTCACCATCCCACAGGTAGATCTCGCGATTGCCGTTGCGCTCGGACACCCAGGCAAGGCGACCATCCATACTCCACGCCGGTTGAACATCGTTTGCCGCGTGCTGGCTGACGTTGGTGAGCTCCTGCCCATCCCAGATATAGATTTCGTGGCTCCCCGATTCGCCGCCCGACCACGTCAGCCGTCCATCAGGACTCCACGCAGGCCAACTGCCGGGACTTAAGTCTTGCTCCAGCAGCTGATCGAGGTTGATGGTCTGCTGGCCGTCCCAGATGTACACGTCGCCATTGCCGTCACTGGTCGAGTAGGTAAACCACGCCAATTCGCCGTAAGTATTCCACACCGGGTCACTGACGTTCGCGCCCGGATTGATGCTGATGTTGACCGATTGCTCGCCATCCCAGACGTACATCTCATAATCGCCGCTGCGATCCGAGCCATACGCCAGCAGTGGCTCTCCTCTCAGCGTGACCGGACTGGGGACTGCGATACCAGGCAGCGAGACCAGCGGGCAGTTGGCTGTTATCGCCACGTCGCGCCGCGAGACGAAGCCCGCTGCTCCGGCGCTGCCGTCATACTCGGTCAGCACCAACCAGGTTTCATTGCCAAGCCTGATGAAACCATCCGACTTGTACACGATGTTCGCCTCAAGCTGGCCGATAGCAGGCGCGTCCAACTGGGGTGTTTCGTACACGCGGACGGGATCGAAAGCATAATTCTGTATCTGGCATCCGGCGACAGGCTCTGGCTGGCCAGTGAACTGCGCGCTGGCGTGACTGCTGATGCCTGTCGACACGAGCAGCAGACAAACCCATCGACCAAACTTTTTCTTCATGTCAGACCCTCTATGTTGAATGAATACTGTTTGTCATTCTAAGGATCGAGCGCCTAGAAAACGCTTAGGCCGATGCAGATAAGAAATGCTCCCACACTTTCGGCATATGCTGCGCCGCTGCTTAAGATTGTGTGCAGTAATCCATGCCCATGACAGATCAGCGTCACCGCAGGTGCTATAGGCCCACCCCCCGGATCATCACCTGCACGCGAAGCAGGTTTCAGGATGGCAGTTCCGGTCGCAATAAAGCCCCTGGTATTGTTTCGTCTGAAAACGATCATCCCCGCTGATGGCCGAGTCTGCCCAGGCTGATGGGCAGCTCCTCAGCCCTGTCTTCATTCTGTTCACTCCCCCAATCCATCCTTCGCGCAGGCAAGTTAGGGTATGCTTATAGCAAGTGCACATTCGAACACGGACAGCGCGGCGCATGATGTCCGCTTGCTGATCGTGGTGCACCATAAAAATTTTTGGCAAAGGTATTGATAAAATATATGAATGCACCTCACGTTCATACCAGACCGACGATCGGCGTCCTGGCCGGCTGGCAGTTTTACAGGACCGCAACCAACCTCAGCTATCTTGCGCCGGTTTTTCGCGGTGTGACGCGCGCGGCCAGAAGCCTGGGCTGCAATGTGCTGCTGGGCTGCGGGATGGGCCCTTCCGCCAACCCCACCGATCCGCTGCGTCCAGTCTGGCCTGTCCCCTCGGCAGATCATGATTTCGCGCCGATTGGCCCGTGGAACACGGATGGATTAATCATTGCCGTTCCGCTCAACTCACAGGAACGGTCAGCGTATATTCAGGAATTGATCGCCAGCGGGCATCCCATCCTGTTTCTGGGCTCAGGAGAAATCGGCCCAACCATCGCTGTCAATAACGCAGGGGGCATTCTGGAAGCCCTGCGGCATCTGGTAGAACATGGTCACCGGCAGATTGCCTTTATCGCCGGCACCGTGGAGGACATGCGCGGAGACAGCGGCGAGCGTCTCCAGGCCTACCTGACCGGCTGCGAAACCTATGGCTTGGACAGAAACCCGAAGCTGCTGGCGTACGGACGCCACGTGTATGACGGCGGCTATCTGGCGATGCAGCAGGTCATGAACTCGGGAGCCAGGTTTACAGCAGTCCTGGCCAGCAATGACGAATCGGCATTAGGGGCGATGCAGGCGCTCAAGGACGCCGGGCGGCGCATCCCGCACGATGTCGCCGTGATCGGGTTTGACAACCGCCTGGAGGGCAGCGCCCAGAAACCAGGCCTGAGCAGCATTCATGTGCCTTTGTTCGATATGGGCTATCGCGCCGTCGATCTGCTGTTGCAATCGATTGAAAGCGCGACGGCGCTGCCTGAACTGGTTCAGGTCGATACCCATCTGGTGATACGCGAATCGTGCGGGTGCGGGGGTGTGACGCAGCCCGGCAGCCTGTCACAGCGGTCAGAGGGCAGCGAGACCCATGCCCCGCTGGCAGGCGCACTGGCATCCGCCATCCTGAATCAGGCGCACAGCCTCACCGAGGAGGAAGGGCTGGTGCTGTGCGAGCGTTTAGTGCGCGCCTTCGCGGCAAGCCTTCAGCACGGTGAGCGTTCCGAATTTCAAACAGCCCTCGCAGATGTCCTTGAACGGACAGCCGCTGGCGCTGATGATACCCATATCTGGCAGGATGCCATTTCTCTGCTGAGCGATGCATTCAGTGAAACCCCTGAGCCGACGCCAGCATCAGCCCTGCTGGCGCGGGCGCTGCTGAGCGAGGCGAGACTGACGATCAGCGCCGCGATGCAGCGTCAGCACCAGCATTACGTCATGGACGAGCGATGGACATCCAGCCGCCTCAGCCTGTTAACGGCCAGGTTGCTGACCGCCCTCGATGAAATGCAGATCTACGACATCCTGGCGGCGCACTTGCCCGACATGGATATCCACACCGCTATGCTTGGGCTGTTTGAAGCGGAGGAGGAGGATCCGGTCGCGTGGATGACCGTGCGCAATACCCTCCAGCCAGAGCAGCAGTTTGTGCGCCTGCGCAGCCGGGAATTTCCGCCTGCAAGCCTGTTTGCCGAGGGACAGTTCATCCTGACCGTCATCCCTCTGGTTGACCAGTCCGGCCAGATCGGCTTTATGGCCTTTGATGCCGATCATTTTGATCTGTATGGTGCGATTGTCCAGCAATTAGGCGGCGCGCTGAACACGGCCCGCCTGTATCGTGAAGCCACCGAGAGCCGCCGCGTGGCGGAAGAAGCGAACCGGATGAAGAGTCGCTTCCTGTCCACCATCAGCCATGAGCTGAGGACACCGCTCAACCTGATTGTGGGCTTAAGCGGCATGGTGCTGCGCGACAGCGACGAGAGTGACGCCTCCCTGCCCGAAACAACCCGACGGGATGTTGATCGCATCCACGCGTATTCACAACACCTGGGCGGCCTGATTGGCGATGTGATCGACCTGGCGACCAGCGATGCCGGGCAGCTTCGCCTGCACAACGAATTCGTCGATCTGGAGTATACGCTGCGCATGGTCGCTGAAAGTGGCCGGCAGCTGGCAGCCGACAAAGGACTGCTCTGGGAGGCAGAGCTGCCCGAAACGAAGCTCTGGGTGTGGGGTGACCCGACGCGCCTGCGACAGATTGCGCTCAATCTGATCAACAATGCGATCAAGTTCACCTCGAGCGGTACTGTCAGCCTGCGCCTTGAACAGGATGGCACCAGCGTCAGGGTGCGGGTGCGCGATACGGGTTTGGGCATTCCCCCCGATGAACAACGGGCGATCTTTGACGAATTTCGGCAGTCCGACCGGAGCGTGGCCCGCGGCTTTGGCGGGCTGGGCCTGGGCCTGGCGATCAGCAAGCGCCTTGTCGAAATGCACGGCGGCAGCATCTCTGTGTATTCGGCTGGCGAAGAGGGGGCAGGCTCAACCTTCTCCTTCACACTCCCGCTGGTGGAGCCACCGCCCGAACAGGCGCAGAGCCCGGAGAAACAGCCGGCAGCACGGCAAAGTGTGGCGGTGCTGACCGGCAACCCCGACACGAGCGAGCGCCTGTGTGCACACCTGCGCCAGCGCGACTTCGACGTGGATGTCGTGGTGCTGGCACGAGACTCGGACTGGCGCTTGCAGCTCAACCGAGGATGCCCCAACGCGATTGTGCTGGATGTGAGCAGGGATACGGCGCTCGGCTGGGATGTGCTCAAAGAAATCAAGGCCAGCCAGGCCTTCGACGCGACGCCAGTATTCTTCTTTTCGACTTCGCAGGTCAATGGGTCATTGCTTCAGCTGGATTACCTCACCAAGCCGATCGAAATCTCGGAATTGACCAGAGCACTCGATCAGCATTGGCTGCTGCCGGATGCCCATCATCCAAACCGCACGGTGCTGGTCGTCGATGACGAGCCAGGCACCCTGGAAATGCATGCCCGGATTGTTCAGTCGCATTCTTCGTCTAACCGCGTCCTCAAGGCGCGCAACGGCAAGGAAGCCCTGGAAATCCTGCACCGCGAGATCGTCGATCTCATCCTGCTGGACTTGCAGATGCCGGAGATGGATGGCTTTCAGGTGCTGGAGGCCATGCGCGGCATGGAAACCACACGCAATATCCCCGTTATCGTGGTCACGGGCAAGGTTCTGACAGAAGCGGATATGGCGCAGTTGAATCAGGGGGTTGCGGCTGTCCTGGGAAAAGGCCTGTTCAGTATCGAGGAAACCCTCAGCCATATCAGCGCCGCACTGGAACACAAACGCAAACTGAGTGGCGAGTCGCAGCGGCTGGTTCGGGCGGCAATGGCCTTTATCCATGAGAACTTTGCCGAGACAATCTCACGCCAGGCGATCGCACAGCATGTCGGTCTTTCAGAAGATCATCTGACGTTCTGCTTCCGCCAGGAACTGGGAACAACCCCGATCGCCTACCTTCAGCGCTATCGGATTCATCAGGCCAAACGCCTGCTAAAGGAAAGCCAGCAAACCATCACCGAGATCGCGTCGAATGTCGGCTTTTCCGACAGCGGCTATTTCAGCCGTATTTTCCACCGCGAAACCGGCATGTCCCCCGAAATCTTCAGGCGTTCCTGAGGCCTGCAAGCCTCTCCCCGGATTCTCTGCTTTTGCTGGCCCCAGACCATGCCATCTGCACGTGGCTATGAAATGTCCATGTGCGCCACGCTTTTATTCATGTCGCATATATGAGCAGTTCCTAAAATGAATTTGGGTTTTGGGAGCGCTTCCTATAAGCAGCCAGGGGTTAAGTATGGCGATCACTTTAGAGGAGATCGCGAAATTAGCCGGGGTGTCACGCTCAACAGCCTCACGCGTTGCAAACGGACAGGCGGGTGTGAGTGCCGTGACACGTGAGCGTGTGCTGCGGATTATTCGCGAGTGTAATTACCAGCCCAACCCGGAAGCGCGTCTTTTAGCGGCGCAACGTTTGCGGAAGCAATCATGATGGCCTGACGAACGCGCCAACAACAAGATGAGATGGAGGAGGAAAGATCAGGTTTTTCGACATCGCGCTTGCAGAATCACAGCAGTTCACCAGCAGATGAATAAATTAATGAGGGAGAAATGATCATGAGAAGGACAGTTTTGCTTTCCGTTACAGCCGTAGCGCTGTTGGGCATGACGCTCATTCAGCCCCTGGCAGCACAAAGCACGACCTTACGCGTGCTCGTCCACCAGAATCCCCCGATGGTGGAATTCATGGAGGCGTTTAACGAGCAGTTCCAGGCAAATAACCCCGATATCGCGATTGATATGTCGGTGGTGAACGCCAACGACCTGAGCACGGTGACGCAGACCCGTCTGAGCGCCAACGACATCGACGTGATCGACATGTTCGGCTTCTCCAACGCAGCGCAGCCCTACATGGCCAACGTCGATCCGCCGAACTGGCAGCAGCTGGCTGATGCCGGCCTGCTGATGGACCTGACCGACCAGCCATTCGTCGCCAACTACGATGAAGCCACAATCGCCGACGCCGGCACCTATAACGGCCGTGTGTACTCGATCAACCTGGGTCGCGTGTCCTACAGCGGCATTTTCTACAACATGGACCTGTTCACCGAAAACAACGTCACTGTTCCGACGACGTGGGATGAACTGGTTGTGGCCTGCGAGACCTTCACCGCCGCTGGCATCCCGTGCATGACCGCGGGCGGACGTGACGGCTGGCCGATTTTCGTCGGCGCTTACGGGCTGATCGGTGCGCTGTATCCCGACCAGGCCGCGTTGGTCGAAGGCCTGTGGACAGGCACGACCACATGGAACGACGAACAGGCGCTGGAGATGTGGTCCAAGATGCAGGTCTACACCCGCGACATGATCGAATCTGGCGCCAGTGGTATCGCTGGTGATGCCGCTCCTGGCCGTTTCGCCTCCGGCGCAGTCGCGATGTTCCCTGGTGGAACGTGGTACGCGCCTGCCATCGAGAGCGCCGAGCCGGAATTCGAATGGGGCTACATTCCGTTCCCTGGTTCCGATAACGCTGAAGACAATCAGTACCTGTTCGGCAAGTACGACCAGGGCTGGGCGGTCGCTGCCAACACCCCGAATGCTGAGGCTTCCATGGCCTATCTGGCCGCGTTCTCTGAGCCGGAAAATTATCAGGCGTTCGTCAACGCTGTGGGCTTCATCCCCACGCAGCCGACCGCGCAGCTGGACACCCGCCTCGGTGAGCAGGTCGCGCCCTATCTGGCCAACTTCCGTGTGGGATTCGAGCAGTACTGGGTCGCGCCGCGCGGTGTCGGTCAGTATGCCAACCCGTGGGCATCGTACTTCCAGCCGTTTGGCACGTTTGATGATCCTCAGACGCTTGCCGATACGGTTCAGGCTGACCTCCAGTCTGGCCTGGATGCTGCCAGCAACTAATTCATCATCTGGCAACTGGGCTTCCCTCGCATCGGGGGAAGCCCAGTTGCGTTCCGCCAGAAAGGAGGAGTGATGTTATGACGTATCACTTTGGTCGTGGTCGAACGCGCTGGCTTCCCTACTTATTGCTGCTGCCGGGGCTTATTGCTTACTTCGTTGTCGCGCTGGGCCCCTCGCTGGCGACCTCAGTTTACTCTTTTACAGACGCTACAGGTTTGCCAGGTGCGCCCATAAACTGGGTTGGGCTGGACAACTACAATGAGTTTCTCTTCCTGGGCCAGGCAGCCAGAGACAATTTGAACGCGGTGGGACGAACGCTGGTCTTCTGCTTCTTCGTCACCACCATACAGTTCGGCATCGGCCTGCTGGTCGCAATCGTTCTGAATCAAAAGTTGCGCGGCAGAAATTTCTTCAGAACCCTGTACTTCATGCCGGTCATTCTGGGTGCTGTCATTCAGGGGTTGATCTGGAGCCTGTTCCTGTACCCGCTCGGCGGTCCACTGTCGCAGTTCCTCGGGATATTCGGCCTTCGCTCCGAATTCCTGGGCGCGCAGCCCACCGAGGCGTTTGCCTGGGTCATTGCGATCCAGATCTGGGCCAACATGGGGACGACAATGATCATCTTCCTTGCCGGCCTCCAGACCATCTCGGAAGACTACTATGAGGCAGCCCGCATTGACGGCGCAAACCATTGGCAGGTATTTGCCAATGTCACGTGGCCGCTGCTGACGCCCAGTGTCAACACCAACCTGCTGCTGAATGTCATCGGCAGCCTTCAGGCATGGCAGCTGTTTCTGGTATTGCTCGGCTACCGCAACGGCACGCAGGTGCTGGGATACCTGATTTACGCGACGGGCTTCGGGCAGACGTCCGGCAGCATGGTGACCAGTTTCCGCCAGGGCTACGCAGCCGCCGCATCAATTGTCATGTTCGTTTTAGTGCTAGTGATCGGATTGTCATTGCAGTATATCCTGCGGCGCAGAGAAGCGAGGTTAATGGGATGAGTGCGACCACCAGCCTGAAAACCCGGACACCTTCACAACCCTTTCGGCGTGTGGGATGGGGCAAGATCGGATCGTATGCGTTTCTCGTGGTGATGGCGATCATCTATCTTGGCCCATTGCTGATGCTCGTCAATACCTCGCTGAGGACGACGCCGTCTTTCATGCGCAATGCAACCGCGCTGGCCACCCAGCCGAATTTCGAGAATTTCGCTGAGGCCTGGGAGAAAGCGAACTTCCCCCAGTATCTGCTCAATTCGGCGCTGTACACCGTTTCCGCAACCGCGATCTACGTCGTGACAGCCGTTTTTGTCGCGTTCCCAATCGCGCGTGGCTACGTGAAGCGTTCCGGCCTGCTGCTGACGTTATTCGTGATTGCGCTGTTTTTACCGCCGGCGCTTATTCCACAATTCCAGCTCATATTACGCCTGGGGCTCTATAACAACCCGGTTGGGTATATCCTGCTGTTTATTGTCAACCCGATTGGCATTGTCATTCTGGTGAACTATATCAAAACCGTCCCCAAAGAGCTGGATGAAGCAGCCGCGCTCGATGGCTGTGGCTATTTCCGTTTTGTCTGGTCGATCGTGCTGCCGCTCATTCGGCCTGCGCTCGCTACCGTCATCGTGCTGCATGCCATCGGCATCTGGAATGAAATCATCCTGCCGACGATCTACCTGACCAACAGCAACTACTATCCGATCACGCGTGGCCTGATTGTGTTCCAGGGCGTGTATGGCAGCGACTGGCCCGTACTGGCAGCCGCTGTGTTAATGCTGACCCTGCCGATGGTCATCCTGTTCCTGTTCCTGCAGCGCTATATCGTCTCTGGGCTGACTGCCGGTTCCGTCAAGGGATAACACACATAACCATCCATGGATATCACGCCACTTAGCGCATATTTGAGGGTAACATTTTGCGAACAACTGCTAATCGCTGGTTTCTGCCGCTGGCACTTCTGATCGTGGGCATCGGTCTCGTCACCTCCGCCACCGCCCAGGATGACGCCACGACTGAGGCCACACCCGAACCCGAAGCCACACCGATTGTCGTGCCCGAAGGCTGGGAGCTGGTCTGGCACGATGAGTTTGATGGCGACGAGATCAACGAGGAAAACTGGACGTATGACATAGGTGCTGGCGGCTGGGGCAATGGCGAGTCACAGTACTATACAGATCGTCCTGAAAACGCCCGTATCGAAGACGGCTTCCTGGTGATTGAAGCGCGCCAGGAACGCTTTATGGAGTCGTACTACACATCAGCGCGGCTCAAGTCGCAGGGCCTGCAGGAATTCCAGTATGGGCGCATCGAGGCCCGCCTGAGAGTGCCGGTTGGCCGGGGGCTGTGGCCCGCGTTCTGGATGCTGGGCTCGAATTTCAGCGAGGTCGGCTGGCCCAATTCCGGTGAAATCGACATTATGGAGTATATTGGCAGGGAACCAGACCTGATCTTCGGAACCATCCACGGCCCAGGCTATTCGGGCGCGCTGGGGCTTAGCCACTGGAACCGTCAGGACTATGACATTGCCGATGAGTTCCACACCTATGGCATCGAGTGGGATGAAGACCAGATCACCTGGTTTTACGACGGGGAAGAATACGGATCGTATTCGCGCAGCGACGTTGGCGAGCGCGACTGGCCCTTTGACCAACCGTTCTTCTTCATCCTCAACCTCGCGCTGGGCGGAACGCTCCCCGGGCCCATCGGTCTGGATACGGTCTTTCCAACACAGTATTTAGTGGACTACGTGCGCGTCTTCCAGAGGTCATAGCCCAGCAACGCATGTCCCTCGAAGCACAAGTTGTGCTTCGAGGGACGGCGGCGATCACCCTTCCCAAGCGAAAGTATGCCGATCATGAAGCAGGATACGCAGACGATCTTTATTGGCGACACAGCACACAAACAGACTCAACAGCCCGTTCGCGGGGATTTCGTCAGGCTCCTTGGCGAGTCGTTTTATCGGATACAGAATTTTGACGCAATTGAGCCCTTTTTTATCAGTCTCATTAGCAGCTCCGATCATTGGCTGTTTATCGCCTCAACCGGCGGATTGTCAGCCGGTCGAATCAATGCAGAACACGCGCTTTTCCCCTATTACACGGTAGACAAGCTCACAGAAAACAGCGACAACACCGGGAACAAGGCGATCCTGCTGGTCACCCGTGCGGGGCGCACCAGCCTGTGGGAGCCGTTCTCAAAGCAGCAGGGCATCTATTCGATTCAGCGCAATCTCTATAAAAACGTGACCGGAACCACCCTGGTCTTTGAAGAAATCAACACCGACCTCGGTCTGGCTTACCAGTATGCCTGGCGCACCAGCGAACGATTCGGCTTCGTCAAGACGACCTGGCTGAAAAATATCACCGATGCGCCCTGCCAGGTTGAGCTTCTCGATGGATTACAGAATATCCTGCCCGCCAATGTGGCGCTGACGACACAAAATGTGTTCAGTTCGCTGCTGGACGCGTACAAGCGCAGCGAGCTGGAGCCTGAAACCGGCCTGGCAATCTTTGCCCTGAATTCGACGCTGACCGACCTCGCGGAACCCAGCGAGTCGCTGCTGGCGACCACCGTTGCCCAGCTCGGACTCCCTCACGCCGACCATCTGCTGTCGTCGGCACAACTCGATCGTTTCCGCACAGGGAAGCCTCTGACCGCCGAAACAGAAGTGCGCGGACAGCGCGGCGCTTATCTGATTCATACCACGCTCGATCTGACGACGCATAAAGGGTGGAGCTGGCATCTGATCGCCGACGTCGACCAGGACAGCGCGGCCATCGCTCAGAAGATCGGCTGGCTGCACGGTGACCCGGTGACCCTGGCGCAGGAGCTGGAAGAAGACATTGCCGCCAACCAGGCGACGCTGCGGAAGATTGTGGCCAGCGCCGATGGTGTACAGCTCACGAACAACCCGATCTACTCCGCCCATCATTTTTCCAATGTGATGTTCAATGTGATGCGCGGCGGCATTTTTGCCGATCATTATTGGGTCTCGGCGGCAGATTTCATCGAGTTTGTGTCCGTTCGCAATCGCCATGCCCTGCAAACCAACGCCGCGTTCTTCGAGGCGCTGCCAGCGCGCATTCAGGTCTCTGATTTGCAGACACGGGCGGAGACCCATGGTTCGCCTGATGTCATCCGGCTGAGTTATTCGTTCCTGCCCCTGACTTTCAGCCGACGTCACGGGGATCCCAGCCGCCCGTGGAACCGCTTTGCGATCAACGTCAAAAAGCCAGATGGCTCCATCAAGCTGGACTATGAGGGAAACTGGCGCGATATCTTCCAGAACTGGGAGGCGCTCGCCTATTCATACCCTGAATATGTCGAAAGCATGATCGCGACCTTCCTCAACGCGACCACAGCAGATGGCTACAACCCCTACCGGATTACCTACCGTGGGGTCGATTGGGAAGTCCCCGAACCGAACAATCCGTGGGCAAACATCGGCTACTGGAGCGATCACCAGATCATCTATCTGCTGCGGCTGATGGAAATCAGCACGGTAGTCCACCCCGGCAGGCTGCAGGGATTCCTGACGCGGTTCATGTTCAGCTCGGCTCATGTGCCCTATCACATCAAGCCTTATGCCGACTTGCTGAAAGACCCGTACAACTCCATCGCGTTTGATTGGGAACTCGAACGAGAGATCGAAGCACAGCAGAAGGAAATCGGCACGGATGCAAAACTGCTCCGCGCCGCCAACGGGCACGTCGTGCAGGTGTCACTGGCTGAAAAACTGCTGACGCTGCTGCTGGCCAAGCTGGTCAACCTGGTCCCCGAAGGCGGCATCTGGATGAATACCCAGCGCCCGGAGTGGAACGACGCCAACAATGCGCTGGTCGGCAAAGGCCTGTCCGTGGTGACACTGTGCTACATTCGGCGCTATATTGCTTTTTGCCGCGAGAGCTTCAGCAGCAGCACGGTTACGAGTGTCCCGCTTAACAGCGAAGTGCAGCAGTTCTGCACCCGCATAGCCACCATTCTGAACCAGTTCCAGGGGTCGCTGGGCAGCTCCTTCACCGATGAACAGCGCCGGAGCATCATGGATGCGCTGGGCGAAACGGGGAGTGACTACCGCTGGAATCTTTACCAGCGTGGGTTCTCAGGAGATGTTGTATCGTCACCGGTGGCAGACATCGTGGCGTTCCTCGACCTCGCGCAGCAGTACGTAGAACATTCTCTGCGGGCGAACCGGCGCAGTGATGGCCTGTATCATTCCTACAATATCCTGCATCTGGATCATGGCCGCGCCGCCATCGGCCATCTGGATGAGATGCTCGAGGGGCAGGTAGCGATCCTCTCCTCGGGGCTGCTCTCCGGCGAGGAATCGCTGACCCTGCTTCAGAGCCTGCGGAACAGCGCACTTTATCAGCCGGAACAGCACACGTATATTCTGTACCCTGACAAAGACCTGCCGGGCTTCCTGCAAAAGAACCGCCTGACGCAGGAACAGGTCGCCGGTGTCGCGCTGTTTGACAGGCTGCTGGAGGCGCACGACACCTCCGTCATCACCCGTGATATCAACGGCGTTTATCACTTCAGCGGTCATATCCGCAACTTCAATGATGTCAGCCGCGCCCTTGATGCGCTCAGAGGACAGGCGCGCTACGCCGATCTCGTCGAAGCGGAATCCGGGAAAATCGCGGCCCTGTTTGAAGCGACCTTCCGCCACAACGAGTTCACCGGACGTTCGGGGACATTCTTTGCCTACGAAGGACTGGGGAGTGTCTACTGGCACATGGTTGCAAAACTGCTGCTGGCGGCACAGGAAACAGCCATCCGGTTCAGGGGCACCCCGACGGCCGACGCGCTGATGGCGTGCTATCTGGACATCCGAGACGGGCTGAGTTTCAACAAGACGCCCGATGCCTACGGCGCTTTTCCGACCGACGCGTATTCGCACACACCCAAAGGCCAGGGAGCAAAACAACCGGGCATGACTGGACTGGTCAAAGAAGTCATCTTGTCCCGGCAGGCAGAAATAGGGTTCTCTGTCAGGGAGGGCAGACTGGTATTTGATCCGACCCTTCTGGATCGGCATGAGTTCCTCACCGAACCGGCGGCCTTCTCGTATCTGGATGTCTTTGGGCATGAACAGGTCATCGAGCTGAAAGCAGGATCACTCGCATACTCCATCTGCCAGACACCAGTGGTGGTGGAGCACTCAGATCACCTGGGTATCACAGTGCATTATGCGAATGGATCTGTTCAAAACGTGGACGGGCCTGTTCTCGATGATTTCACCAGCGGACACATTTTCCAGCGCAACGGGACGATTCGCTATCTGACCGTGTTCGTGCCCTGAAGCAAAAAGAAGCGCCGCCCCTTGCGTTATCAGGAAAACGGGAATGCGCCCCGCAAAGGCATTCCCGTTTTTGATGCCCGGCCCAGCGTGCTTACTGCGCACGGCCGCGCCATGTGCGCAGGCGCAGGTGCAGCGGCTGTGTCGCCCACAAGGCAAACCGAATTGAACTATAATGCCCCTGTAGTCACAGGGCGCACGCCCCGCGAATTCGCATTTTATGTGTGTGCTTTCCTCAGGGCTGCTTTGAAGTTTTTATCCTCATAGAAACCGCATTACTGATGATGGTCAGAGAGGCTATAGATGCATCGCTTTTTACGGTTGGCTTCACTTGTTTCAGGGTTTTTGTATACGCTGCTCGCCCTGGGCTTTGCTTTCCAGATCTCATGGGTCGTCGCACTGTTTCCATGGAATCTGAGCTATCTCTCGGCCATTTTCATCGCCTCAATCCTCCTCGCCATCGCCATCCCCACCTTATGGATCGGCTGGAAAGGGGAAATCGGCTCTGTATTTGGCGGGGCCATCGATCTGACTGTCACCTTCATCGGCATGGGGGTGTTCTCGATACAGCTCTACTTTGGAGACACAAGCCGCCAGTCGATCCTCGTGTTCGGGATTTTGGCGCTGCTTTCCGCCGCCGCTCTCGCCGGAATTGCATGGAAATCGTGGGGCATAGCACTAAAGGATAAACGGCCCACGCCGCGTTTCGTGCGGATTTCGTTTGCGTTGTTCGCGGTGACGTTGCTCCTGGCGGGTGGGGCATTGATTCTCAAAACCAACAACATCTTCCCGTGGAATATCGGCGAAGAGCTGCGCGTTCTGTACGGGTGGATTTTTCTGGGGGCGATGTGTTACTTCATCTTCGCGCTCATAAAGCCGCAGTGGGGCAACGCGAAGGGTCAGCTTATGGGTTTCCTGGCTTATGACCTGGTGCTCATTGTGCCGTTTCTGCAGCATTTTGAGGATGTGATTCCCGAACAGCGGCTGAGCCTGACCATATATGTGGGTGTCATGGTCTTCAGCGGGGTTCTCGCGGCCTACTTCCTGTTCATCGACAAGCGCATGTCGCTTTTCAGCGCATCCGGGAATGAGGGCAGGCCAATGCAGCGATAAATGATCAGCGCGTGCATCCCCCGGCATCGACGCCATAGTCTCAGTCGCGCTGGCGTGATTTGCCGACCGGGACGCTGAGATTCCCCGTTCCATCCACGCCGACGCCTACGGTTCTCCGGCAAAGCAAAAAGTCCATTATCAACCAGTAAACAGCCAGTCTCCGGATCGTGACTCCGCCGGAGACTGGCTGTCTGGCATCATGCGTAGCAGGGCGGACATCTCAGGAAGCCCGGTCTGCACGTGTGAATCAACAGGACTGAAACCCCGTGGCCACCAGATATGTAAAACATACTTGACATCAAGAACGCATAATGATACCTTATGTAAAGTATATTTTACACAAGGTACGTTTAAGCGTACACCAGGAGGTCTTTATGTCGTATCAGGAAAGGCGGGCAATCGTCTCGTTCGTCAGCACGGCGCTGATCGCGATGATTTACGCAGCGGTCATGGTCCAGCGCTATCCGGCAGTCGATGCCTACTCGGCGGACGTGTTCCGCTTCTGGGGCGCATTCGTCCTGATCCTGATCCCGGTCACCATCGCCGCAAAGATCGTGGTGACCATCGTATTCAGCATCCTCAACACCGTCATCACGCGTGAAGAAGATCAGGAAGTGATGGACGAGCGCGACAAGCTGATCGAGCTGCGGGCGACGCGCAATTCGCAGTACGTGTTCGGCATCGGCGTGGTGCTGGCGATGGGCGCGCTGGTCATCGACCAGACGCCGTCGGTCATGTTCGCCCTGCTGTTCTGCGCCGGCGTCGTATCAGAGCTGGTATCCGAAGCGTCGACGTTCTTCATCTACCGGAGGGGATTCTAGGATGACTGGCCCCCTGATCCGCAACAACATCCGCAGGCTGCGTTTCGAGCACAACGAGATGACGCAGAAAGAACTGGCCGAAAAAGTGGGCGCGACCCGGCAGACGCTGATCGCCATCGAAAACGCGAAATACTTTCCCTCGCTGGAGCTGGCCTTTCGCATCGCCCGCGCCTTTGGAAAGCCGCTGGAAGAAGTCTTCATCTTTGATGACGAAGCCTGAACACCTGATTCACCCATCTGACCGAATTTTGTATCCCTGAGGAGAAGCATCATGAAAGCAGTCTTTGCCACACAGTACGGGTCACCCGATGTCCTGCACATCCGCGAGGTCGCCACGCCGACGCCGAAAGCCAATGAAATCCTGGTCCGTGTGCGGGCCGCGCCGGTGGCCTTTGGAGAGGTGATCGCGCGTGACTTCAGGCACGTCTCGCCCAGCCAGTTCAATATGCCGATGGCTTTCTGGGCGATGGCGCGACTCGCCTTTGGCCTGAATACCCCGAAGAAGCATATCCTCGGGTCGCAGTTTGCCGGGGACGTGGCCGACGTGGGCAGCGGCGTGACGCACTATAAGCGCGGTGATGCGGTATTTGGCTATCGCGGCCAGTCGATGGGGACGCACGCCGAATATGTGTGCATCGCTGAAGATGGCTTCGTGGCGCCCAAGCCGGCCAATATGAACTACGCGGAAGCATCCGGCCTTCCGTACGGTGGGCTGACCGCGCTCAATCTGCTACGCAAAGCAAATATTCAGCCGGGGCAGAAGGTACTCATCCTGGGGGCATCCGGTTCAATCGGATCGGCCGCGATTCAGCTTGCCCGGCACGCCGGCGCGCAGGTGACAGCCGTGTGCAGCAGCGCCGGTCTGGCCTATGTGAAGGCGCTGGGCGCGGAGCATACGATCGATTACACGAAAGAGGACTTCACCCGTAACGGCCAGAAATACGACCTGATTTTCGACGTGCTGGGCAAAGGGTCGTTCGCGGAGATTCAGCGGTCGCTGACGCCTAATGGCGTGTATCTGCTGGCCAGCTTCAAGATGAAGCAGGTCTTTCAGATGCTGCGCACGTCGCGCTCGACTGGCAAAAAAGTCGTGTGTGCGCTGAGCTCGGAAAAGCCGGCCGATATACTGGAGCTGAAAGCGCTGGCCGAGGCAGGCGTGCTGAAGTCGATCATCGATACCTGCCTGCCGCTGGAGCAGGCCGCCGAAGCGCATCGTATGGTCGAGAGCGGGCACAAGAAAGGGAGCGTGATCCTCACCCTCGCCGCTGTCTGAAACAGACCCGCCCTCCATGCCATCGACCGCCAAACTGACTTGTCAGCCAGCCTGACCTCGCCTCTGCGCGATCGTCTGCGCCAGCCGTGCCTCGACACCATTGGCCATCACGGGAAAGCCCCACACCAGGCGCTTTCCCGTGATGCTTTCTGGTCAGTCTATCTCACGATGTGGCACCTTTCCGGTGCACGACGGGCAGTTGAATGTGCGAGGCATACACGCCGCCCCGGCCCACCTGCCAGGTCGGAATGGCATCAGACGGGATGCGCGCAAACGTGTCTTTGTCCGCCCCGGCGATGGCGACGCGCACGCGATGCCCGCGCCGGATCAGGACCGAGGTCGGCTGCAGGCCAAAGGTCAGCTCAATAAACTGGCCGCGAGGCAGCGGTGCGCCGTCAGCACGCGTGAAAGTGCGATACGGCATCCCGGTCCAGTACGGGGCAGGCTGGCCGGAAAGCTGGCGGTGCAGACCGCGCAGCTGTCCCTCGGTCAGATAGCGCACCACCCCGTTTTCGTCCACATCTTCCAGATAGACGAAGAAAGCGCCGTCGTCCTCGCTGGAGGCGATATGCAGCGTGACAACCGGGTAGCCGGTAATCTCCATGTCGTGTGCCAGAGGCGCGCTGGTATACGTCAACAGGCGGCGGTCGTGACTGGCGCGGTCGGCATACACCAGCGGACGGGCCATCTGCGTATGCCAGCGGTTGGTCAGGCCGGTGCTGGCCTCAGGATCGACGGTATACGTATCGGCGCCATCTCCCGTGGGCTGGTCAGGCGAGAGCGCGTTCCCCTCGCGGAAGTACCACGCCTGCGTCTGCGTATTCGGCAGCGGAAAGACATCGGTCTGGTGCCAGGCTTCTTCGCCCAGCGTGTAATACAGCAGCGTCTTGCCCGTAGGCGGCTGATTCCCGCGCAGCGTCCGCTCAAAGAATCCGGCCAGGGCATCCCACTGCTGCACGTGCGGCGGATTCGGCTTTGCCTTCGGCTTGTCGTAGGGCGATCCGTGCGCGGTCATTTCATGCTTCCACGCGCCGATCACGCCAATCTGCGGATTGCCCAGCGTGTTATACGTCCTCAGCACGGTATCGGCCGTGGTCCCATCCAGCCAGCTTCCCCACACAAACATCGCCCCGCCAGACGCCTCGATTGCGGCGCGCTGCGAAAACACGCTGAAATCGTCGAGCGTGGCACCGGTATCTCCAAACTGGTCGTCGCGGTAGGTGATGCGCGAGATCGCCTCGTACACGTTGGTATTGGCCTGATGCTCGCGCAGGGCCTGTGCCAGCAGCGTGCGTGATTTGCGGTCGCTGTCGACGGGGCGCACGCCGGTGACCAGCAGGCGTGCCAGCGCCGGAAACAGGCTGCTCGTCCGGTTGCTGTCCAGCCGGCTGTTGCTGTCATTCCACTGGCGGATGAAGGCCTGGTTGAAGATGCCCCCCGGCAGCGCGACATCCGGGTACACATCGAACTCGTATTCCATCGGCGCGACCGCCTTCACAGCGGGCACGCCCGCCCCCAGCAGATACTGCGCCGTCGAACCTTCGTAGGAAATGCCCAGCGCGCCAATCTGGCCATTGCTCCACGGCTGGCCCGCCGCCCACGCCGCGACTTCGCCATAATCGGCGCGTTCTTCGGGTGACCACGGAAATCGGTTGACGCCTCTCGAGGCTCCGGCCCCGCGCGCATCGACCACGACCACGGCAAAGCCGCGCGGAATCAGAAAGTCGACGATTGGCTCACGCGGGCCGATCAGCGCCTTGTTGGGCCGGTCGGGCACGCGCATGGCCATACTGCGCCAGTAGCGCGCCATGATCATGATGACGGGCAGGCGCGTGTCAGCGGCGCGGTCAGCGGGCAGCATCAGGTCGATGGCGATCTGCGTGCCGTCGCGCATGGTCAGGTACTGCGAGGTCGCGGTCACGCCGCGATAGCGTGCGTCCGGCGCAGCGGCCAGCAGGTCCGCGATGGGGGTCAGGCTGTGCATAGGGTTCATCCTCGTTAAAAGTCGGTCAGGATGCGTTGGATGGTTTCATCCAGCCAGCGCACATACGCTTCTTCGGCCAGCTCGCCATTGCGCCGCGTGATGTCCCACATCATGGCATCGCGGGCGAGATGCGGATTTTCCTGCGCGCTGCCGGCGATCATGTCACGAATCTCGCCCCGGTACAGCTCAAGCTGGCGCTGATGCAGGGCGCGCTGCAGGCGCAGCTGCGTCAGCACGGTGTCCTTGTCCAGCTGGGCCGAGAAAAACAGGCGCACCAGCAGCGCGTCTTTGGTGGGCGTGATGTCGGTCATCAGCTCGGCCAGCCACGCGGTCAGGTCGTCGCGCCCGGCCTGGGTGATGTGATACAGGCGGCGGTCGGGGCGCGTCTCCTGCGGCTCAATCTGCGAGGTCAGCAGGCCGTCCTTCTCCAGCGCGTCCAGCGTGCGGTACACCTGGCTGGTCTGGGCATACCAGAAGTGATGCGTGGCGGTATCGACCCACTGTTTCAACTGGTATCCGGTCAGCGGCATATAGTTTAGTCCGCCCAGCAGCACATATTTCAACATGGAGGTTCATCCCGTGCCAGAGGTCATATACCATGAATTATATTCCATTTGTTGAATATTTAAAGTGTGAAAAAATCGCGCGCTCATGCCCTGAACGATATTTTCAACCGCCAGGGCGGGACAACGGGCGCGTCAAGACGGCGCTACCATGGCATATTCTCGGCCAGCGGCGCACGTTCTTTGTCCCTCGTCCACATCGTGGAGAGATACCGTCTTGAAAGTCAAGCAGCGGATGCGAAATGAGGATCAAAGGGGCGGTTTGACTTAAGCACGCCGTAGGCCAGATGCACGAGTTTGCGCATGACAGCAAC
>JAHHHY010000010.1 GCA_019359125.1 Pleurocapsa minor GSE-CHR-MK 17-07R | reverse complement strand
ACATCCACGGTGATCGCAATCCGGTTGCTTTCCGGACTGTAGGCGAACAAGCGCACTTTTTCAGGCGGCATTTGTGCGCTTGCTGATCGAATTCCGCCTGCCAGCAGAATGGCAATGAAGAACAATACCAGGGCTCGTCTATGCATTTCATCCATCCTGTCTCACTAGGTTCCGAGCAGCGCCAATAACAAACGGCGCAGGTCCAGGTAAAGTACGGAAACGCCGGAAGCGTCCACAGGGATATCGATAGTCTCTGTCTGAAGGTCCTGAATGCCTGAACGATCGATTCGTGCCCATATGTCTGGCACTCCAGTGACTGGCGGTCTGACGTCAGCAAACACATAAAGCCGTGTGTTTTCTTCAATTCGAATACCGAGATCGGTATCGGGTTCCTGCCCTTGTAAGATACCTACTGGTAACTCATTAGTTGAACGTGGGGGCGCATCAGTGGTGTCGTAGGGTTCCCATTCGAATCGTAGAACGCGGCTAGGATTACTATCATTATATACAGGGTAATAGGGCCTCATTATCCCTATAAATTCTGCCAATGCCTGAGATGTGAAGAAGTACAGCGGATTTAGACGAACCGCATCAGGCGTTACTCCACCAGTATTGGACGGTGTATAGAGTATCTCAAGGTGCAAATGAGCATCGATTATCACACTTTCTCGATCACGAGCATCCAGCGGCTGCTGATGCGCGCGCACATTCAAAGACTGCCCGGCCCTAACTCTCGTATCTACGTCTAACGGATTAATTCCATCGGGCAATTCCAGCGACAGACTATGAAGATGGTTGTAGGTCACGACAATGTTAGACGGGAAGCCAAATCGATTGTCACATCGAATCGTCAACCCGGGACCTGAAGCAAGGCCAGTAGAACCATTTCCGACCGCGAGCGGCGCAACGACCGTTCCGCTGCACACCGCGACGAGGTGAATGCAATCAGACTCTGGGAAACACGTTTCACTGGGCAAAGCGGTTTTGCCAAAGAAATCCAGGCCGGAGTGGATTTGGTTGGTTTCGTCATAAAAGTCCGGGCGAGAATACGCGAGAGTGTTCAAGCCATATCCTTGCGTGAAATCCAAAGTTGTGTCTGCGCTGAAAGGCAGATTGGCAAAAGGTTCAGGCAAGTTCAGTCCCATGTTGAACAGCCCCGTTGGAGGTGGTGGTTGGAGCAGACCACCGATGCGAATTGGAAGATCGAGACACGGTTCCCCCATCAAGCGCACAGCATCAGCTCTTACATAACCTGCTGATAAGCCTTCCGCTTCCCCCCAATACCAGGTTTCTCCATCGGACTCCTGAATTAGCGTTCGTGCAAGAATGCGCAGCCAGTATGCTGATGCACTCGGACGAGGGCCAATGGTGTAGAGCTGTGCACTCTCCGTACTGGGTTGCTCACGAACGTTGGTAAAGTCAAACGCCGTGTATGCTGCACAAACGTTTCCGCCTGGCATAGGAATGGGTTCGTTCTGAGCATTTACTGGAGGTAAAGCACGAACGCATGGGGGGCTGGAGTCAATCAGCGTACCACTCAACCATCCGTTTGCTGGGTCGATGACTGCATACCAAAGATCCCCTGCTTCATTTGTGAAGATGCCTGTAATGATGATGGAATAACCAGGGGTAAGCTGCACGGGCGCAGTATTAACTGCCGCCGAAGAGGAGTCAGGTTCAGAGCGCAACGTCGCATTGGCGGTATTGTTCCTGTTCAATTGAGTTTGACAAATTACAGATGCATCCGTTTGCCGCAGCACTACTGCCGCCGTCGCCTCAATGAGATTTGGAGAAGAAGAAGCGCTAAAGGATGCGATCAAAGGCTCAGCGTCACTGACGTCCGTTAGCTCAATGAACGCTCTTCCCGCCACCTGAAAATCCCCTGCTCTTTCCCCAATTACATCCAGCGTAATCGGGAATGGTTGACCGATCACAAGGTCGCTTTCCAGTTCATAGGTGAAGATTGTCTGAGCATTTGCGATATCAATGCCGAGAATATCGTTTGCCAACGCCGCCAGGTCAGGGTTGACCGCATTGAGCAGGTCGAACAAGATGTCCAGAAACGTCTGGTCCTCATCCTGAATAGTCATGCCCCGTGGGCTGATCCCGTCCGGAACGGTCAATTCAATCGTCACTGGCTCGGTGATGTTTTGTATACCTACCGCCTGAATTTGGGCATTCAGCGTTATCTCGCGTCCTTCGGGCACAATATACGCACCCTCAGTATTCTGCAAAAGCTGTTCATCCTCGGCAGGTAGAAGCTGCAATTCCAGTTCCTGTTCCGGAACGACCAACACGGACGACGGCGTACACATGAGCGCGCCGCCCGCCGCCGCATCGACTTCGGCCTGGGTGAAGCAGCCGGTGCGCGTGTGTTCGTCGTATTCGACCGTGACGGTGAAGCCACTGGCGACGGTGTAGTGCGTGCCGTTGGTATGCGTCGAGCGCAGGCTGAGCAGCTGCGTCGGCGAGCTGCCGCCCAGGATGAGCGACTGCGGCGCCAGGCTGTTCTCGATGCGCGAGATACTCGGCACGATCGCACTGCCCACCACCGACCCGTTCAGCGACACGGTCGTCGAATGCGTGTAGACGCCGCCGCCAGGGCTGAAGTTCGCGCCTGCGGTGACACTGGTGATCGGCACGCCCAGCCCGCCGTTGGGCAGCGCCAGCGAGACCGGGATGTCGATGTTCGGGCGGTTGGTGCAGTACCAGTCGCCGATGATGCGCGTTTCGCTGCCCGCCGGCGTGGTGCATTCGGCGGCGATCGTCCGGTCAGACCCGTCGGCGCCGCAGGTGTTGCTCAGCGTCCCGTCCCGCAGCGTCACATTCGGGATGGTCGTGCTGCGCGCTCTGGCGGTGACTCGATAGGGTCCGGCCAGCGCCATCAGGCTGGGCGCGCTGCTCTGCACTGCGCTCACATTCACTGGCTCGGCATCGGACAAATCGAGCGGGATAAAGGCGATTTCGAGGCTCTGCCCAGCCCGCAGATAGGTGTGCTGGATATCCGGCTGAATGACGAAGTTGGCGGGAATGCCGCTGCTGTCCTGCACGATGTCGAGCGTAAGTTGAAGGGACCACATCTCACCAGACCAGTCGTACCGCCGCCTACAGCCTCGACCGTCACGAGAAATTACTTTCTTGACATGTCAAACGGAACGCTGTATTCTTGTTTCATGAAACAAATGCTATATTTTTGTATTTTGTTTCTTGATTCGTGAAACAAGAGTATATTTATGACGACTATTCGTGACATTGCAAAACACGCCAACGTCTCCATCGCGACCGTTTCTCGTGTTCTTAATAACAATGAGAAAGTGAACGAGTCGATTCGCTATGCAGTGCTGCAAGCGGCGGAAACACTCAATTACCCCCTGAAAAACCTGAGGAACAAACCACAGATCAGCCCGTCGGTGATCGTGCTCACACGCGCGGAAACGAGCACCAGTGCCGCACAAGGTGCGAGCATGCGCGAATTTGAGCGGCGCGTATGGGATGCAGTGCATTCTGTCCTCGAAACCCGTGGCATCGCCACCCGCTTACAACAGTCTTCCGGCGAACCCGAAGATATCCGTCAATATGCCGAAGATGTTTCAATTAATGGGTTGATTCTGCTTGGGGGCATCATTCGCCATGAATTTGCCGAAGAACTACTCCGCAGCGCTGTTCCATTCGTGGTTGCAGGGTCGCGCCTTGAAGGACTCGCCATTAATGCCGTGATGGTCGATGTGGCACAGGGTATACGTGAAGCGGCAGCCCACCTGATAGCCACCGGACGGCGACGCATCGGACTGGTCAATGGACCAAATACGACCATGACGAGTCTCGAAAAGCTCGAAGGTCTGCGTCTTACGCTCGCCCAACATGATTTCGCATTCGACCCCAGAAGCGTCGTTGCCGCCGATTTCCATCCGGACAATGGCTACCTTCAGACCAAACGCCTGCTCGACAGCCTGCCAGACCTTGATGCGATTCTGTATGCCGACGACAGCATTGCGCTCGGTGGGCTGCGCGCACTGCGCGAATCGGGGCGCACTGTGCCTGGTGATGTGGCAGTAGTCGGTTTTGGCAATTACGAACTGGCGCAGTACACCGATCCGCTGCTGTCGTCCGTGCAGTTTGACATGTCGTTGATCGGAAAGATGGCGGCACGACGCTTATGTATGCTGCTGGATGAGCCAGATGGCGACGCATGGCTGATGCGCGTGCCGTGCGCGTTCGTTGAACGTCAGACCACCTAAAAGAGTCTACTGATGAGCGAAACTCATGCTTTAAATCCATCGCGTGGTCGTGGAAGGCGATTGAGCGACAGTCAAATCGGCTTCCTGCTGGTGCTGCCCGCGCTGATACTGTTCGCCGTGATCATTTTGTACCCGCTGCTTGGCTCGATGGTGATGGCATTTCTCGACAAAAGCCTCGTCTTTCCCGGTGAGGAATTTGTCGGGCTGGAAAATATCCAGCGGGCATTGCGGCGTGATTTCCTGCCGCTGTTGAGCACCACCATGATTTTCACCGTCGGCGCAACAGTCTTGCCGTTTTTGATCGGTTTTGCGGTCGCGCTGATTCTGAACGGGCGGGTAATCGCACGTGGCTTCTGGCGCGGAATGTTCCTGCTGCCATGGTTGATCCCCTCGGTCGTCGTGTCGTTCCTGTGGATGTGGATCTTTAACGCCAACTATGGCGTGATCAACGGAATGCTGCGCGAACTCGGACTCGTTGCCGAAAATATCAACTTTCTGGGATCGCGTAATACCGCCATGTGGTCGGTCATCATCGCAAAGACCTGGAATACTTTCCCGTGGATCACAGTGATGGTGCTGGCAGGCTTGCAGACTATTTCGCGCGACCTGTATGAAGCCGCGGCAATTGACGGCGCGGATCGACTGCGGAGTTTCTGGAATGTCACCGTGCCCCAGCTTCGCGGCGTGATCAGCACGGTACTGCTCCTCAGTTTCATCTGGAACTTCCAACATCTGGAGACGATCTACGTCATGACGACAGGTGGTCCCAGTGAATCGACCACCACATTTGCCATCGGCGTATACAAAGCTGCCTTTCAGGCGCGCGATCTTGGCGAAGCAGGGGCAATCGGCCTCTTGTGGATGGCGCTGCTCTCTGTGATCGTCATTGTCTACCTGCGCTTTGCCGTCCGCGAAGACGCCTAAAAGGACGTCATCATGACCGACACCACCCGAACACTGGATTTGCCCGATATGGTCACAGGGACGCGGAACCGCACACGAGATCGCCTGCTTTTAATCGGCGGGTTTATCGTCGTCGCTGTGTTTGCCTTCTTCCCCATTTACTGGATGCTGGTAACGTCTGTCACCCCACGCGATCAGGTGTTTAGCTTCCCGCCGCGTTTACTTCCCGCCACGATCACGCTCGAATACTACGCCGATTTCTTTAACAATCCTGCGCTGCTGAAATACCTGCTGAACAGTTTCATTGTCGCGGGCAGCACCGCTGTGAGCAGTGTCGCTATCGGCGTATATGCCGGCTATTCGTTTTCCAAGTTCCGTTACACCGGGCGGCGCGCGCTGATGTTTCTCATTCTGTCAGCGCAGATGTTCCCGCAAACGCTGCTGCTCATCACGCTCTATCTGCTGTTCGCGCAGATCGGCTTGCTGAATTCATACTGGGCACTGATCCTGTCATTCACCTCATTCACACTACCCTTGTGCGTGTGGATGCTTAAGGGTTATTTCGACACATTACCAGACGAACTGATCGAAGCGGCGAAAGTGGACGGTGCATCCCAGCTCACGATCATTCATCGCATTCTCCTGCCCATCGCCCGCCCAGCGTTGATCTCGACTTTTCTATTCGCTTTCATTCGCGGCTGGAACGATTTCATCTATGCGCTGACGCTCGGCGGAGCTGATCATATGACTCTCCCCCCTGGACTCGTCCTGACCTACATGGGCGAGTTTCAAACATCGTGGCCCAACCTGATGGCATCGTCGCTGATCGTATCGCTGCCCATAGTCGTGCTTTATATCTTCATGCAGCGCTATATCGTCGCCGGGTTGAGCAGCGGTGCAGTTAAAGGCTAGTCGATTTCGGTGGAAAGCCACCGTTTCGAGCATTGTTGTCCCTTATTAGAAGGATGGTTCGCAAATGTCTCGCAAACTTAGTTCATTGTTCTGTTTGTTGGTGGTGTTGATGATGGCTGTTGGCGTCACCACTGCCCAGGAGCCAGAAGAATTCACTTTCACAGGCTGGTCGCTCAACGAAGGCTTGAGCCGTGATGTGATTCTCGGCTTTGCCAATACCTATGCCGAAACGAACGGCGTCACCATTAACCCTGTCGCATTCCCATTCAATGAGTATCTCAATCAGGTAATTTTGCAGGCAAACGGCGGGCAGTTGAGCGGCCTGATGCAGCTTGACGTCGCGTGGATGGCACCGATGGCAGCGCTTGGGGTCTTGAAAGACCTGGGCGCGGATGTTCCTGAAGGGGTGTACACCGACGCGGCACTCGCAAGCTGCCAGGTGGACGGCGTGCAGTATGGCCTGCCGTGGACAACGGCATCCATCGGCATGGTCGCCAATCAGGAACTGCTGACAGCGGCAGGCGTCACTGAACTGCCGACGACCATCGAAGAATTTGAGGCGGCACTGATAGCGTTGGAAGCCTACAATCCTGAAGTGATCCCCTATGCAGGCATCACCGATGTGGCGCAGTTGAAAGACATCATCCCGTGGCTATACACCTTTGGCGGTCAGGTTTTTGCTGATGACGGCTCAGTGGCCCTCGGCGACGAAGGCTCCATCGCCGCAGTGGAATGGTACGCCAGCCTGCTGGAACGCAACCTGATCGCGGCGGACGTGGATCGTTTCGATGCGCGTCAGCTGTTTGCACAGGGCATGGTTGGCTTCTATGACGACGCAATTGTTGCGCGTTCGCTGGCAGCAGGCAATAAGCCGGCTGATCTTGAATTGACGGTTGTCCCCCTGCCGCGCCCCGTCCTTAACGAAGGCGATGCGCCCCAGTCCATGCTGTGGGGTCATTGCGTAGGCGTGGTCGATGACGACAAAGCCGCCGCTGCGACTGCATTTGCGCTGCACTTGACTGGCACGCCTGAAATCGGCATCGCCTATTTTGAACAGATGTCATTGCCGCCGACCACAATCGAGGCACTGGCATCCGATGTTGTTGCTAATGACGCCTATGTCAGCACCTGGTCTAACGAAGTCACAGCGTTTGCCACGGCAAATCCATTCTGGGGTTTCCCCGAATCGGCACGCATGGAAACGCTGCTTGGCGAAGCAGTCCAGTCGGTTATGGTAGGCGATGCAAGCGCAGCCGATGCGCTGGCAGACGCTGCCGAAGAAATTACCGACCTGACCCAGTAGAGGAGTGCTGAATCGGCATCTGCACCTCAATGCAGAATGCCGGGCACTCCCCCTTTTGAATTGAGGAGAGATACGCGCCCTGCCACGAGTTCGTATCTCTCCCGTGAAATAGTGTAATGCAATTCTGCTACGAAGGATATTCTCATGATTGTAGAAGCGCCCGCCCTCGAACGTGGTCTGAAAACCGAGCCGATTGAATGCGACCTAGTGGTTACAGGTGGGGGCATGGCAGGCATTTGCTGCGCGATTACGGCGGCGCGCAAAGGACTGAAAGTTACACTCATCCAGGATCGCCCGGTGTTGGGTGGTAATGGCTCCAGTGAAGTGCGCCTGTGGATGCTTGGCGCGACAGCACATATGGGCAACAATAACCGCTGGGCGCGTGAAGGAGGCGTTGTCGGGGAAATACTGGTCGAAAACCTGTATCGCAATCCCGAAGGCAACCCACTCATCGTCGATACAATCCTGCTCGAAAAAGTCATCTCCGAACCCAACATCCGATTGCTCCTGAACGCGGCGGCTTACGAAATCACCAAAACCGCCGACGATATGATTGAATCGGTGCGGGCGTTTTGTTCGCAAAACTCTACGCTCTACGTCATTCGCGCACCGCTGTTTGTCGATGCCTCCGGCGATGGCATTGTCGGCTTTCTCTCCGGAGCGGCATTCCGCATGGGTGCCGAAACCGCCGACGAGTTTGGCGAGAAACTCGCACCGAGCGTCGAATATGGACACTTGCTCGGTCACTCGATTTACTTCTACAGCAAAGACACCGGTAGACCTGTCAAATTTATCCCGCCCAGCTTCGCGCTGGCTGACATTACGAAAATCCCACGCTTTCGCGCGTTCAACACCAAAGAAGATGGCTGCCGCCTGTGGTGGCTAGAGTACGGCGGCAGGTTAGATACCGTCCACGAAACCGAGACGATCAAATGGGAATTGTGGAAAGTTGTCTATGGTGTGTGGAATTACATCAAGAACAGCGGGCAGTTTCCCGACGCTGAAAACCTCACGCTGGAATGGGTTGGACATATCCCTGGGAAGCGTGAAAGCCGGCGCTTTGAGGGAGCGTATATGCTTCGCCAGCAGGATGTGGTCGAGCAGCGCCTGCATCCAGATGCCGTCGCTTTTGGCGGTTGGGCTCTCGATCTGCACCCGGCAGATGGCATCTACAGCGAGAAACCGGGCTGCAATCAGTGGCACTCACGTGGTACGTATCAGATCCCGTATCGCACCCTCTACAGCCGCAACATTCGCAATCTGTTCATTGCCGGACGCATCATGAGCGCTTCACACGTCGCCTTCAGTTCGACGCGCGTAATGCTCACAGTGGCGCAGGCGGCGCAGGCGGCAGGTATGGCGGCGGCCTTATGTCGCAAATACGACCTGCTCCCCGCACAGATCGCGCAGTCGCCTTATATCGACGAACTTCAGCGCGAGCTATTGAAAAGCGGACAGCATATCCCGCATGTGTGCCTAAACGATCCCGCCGATCTGATGCAAACGGCGCACCTCAGCGCATCCAGTGAACTGGCGCTCATGGAATTGCCTGATGATGGTGAGCCCATTCCACTTAACCATTCGTGGGCGCAAATGCTCCCGATCCCTGCCGGGATGCGCGTTCCGGCAATCACATTTACGGTCGATGTCAGTGCCGCGACGACACTTTGTTTTGAACTGCGAACGAGTGATATTCCCGAAAACCACACACCGGATGTGCTGCTGGCAACGCATGAAGTCATACTGGAAGCCGGACCTGATCAGCAGGTGACGTTCGCCCCGGAAGTAGTCATCGATCAGCAGCGCTATGTGTTCGCCTGCCTGATGAAGAACGCAGCAGTGAGCGTCCACACCAGTGAACAGCGCGTCACCGGGCTACTGGCAGTCGCCAATGCGCAGAATCCGGCGGTCTCTAATTTCGGCACCCAGCAGCCAACCCAGGATATAGGCATCGAAGCCTTTGAATTCTGGGTGCCCCTGCGCCGTCCGAATGGACGCAATCTCACTTTTTCGCTTAGCGAGCCGCTGCCGGTCTTCGGTGTGGAGAATATGCGCAATGGCTGGGGACGCCCCACGTTCGCGCCGAATGCCTGGGTGGCTGCGTTAAATGATCCTGCGCCGTGTTTTCAGGCCCAGTGGGATCAAGCGCAGTCGATTAGCAAAGTGGTTCTGGTTTTCGACACCGATTTCGATCATCCGATGGAATCGGTCCTGATGGGGCACATGGAACGCGAAATGCCCTATTGTGTCAGGCATTACCGCATACGCGATGGGCACGGTCGGCTGATTGCCGAGAACAGCGATAATCACAGTACGCAAATCGAGATCGATCTGCCGGAACCGCTTGTCACAGATACGCTCACTGTCGAAATTGTAGCGGTGCATGGAAATGCTCCAGCCGCCTCTTTTGGCCTGCGCTGCTATGGAAGCCCTTGATAAGACCGCATTCCGCCTGGTGCTGCTGCAAGGACGATGAAGTCCCTCACTCAGAGACTTACATGTTCTGGCAGCAGCACGGGTGGCTTATCGACTCAATTCGACGGCAACGGGAATGCCATCCGCATAAAAGAACGGCGAGAGTCGTTCGATCTCCGTTTTCCCGGCGATACTTTTCGAGACGCGCACACCTCGTTCGTCGATGTACTCGAAGCGGAGCCGGCTTTACCTCGCGTTATGATCCGGCGGACTTGACCACCTGAGTAGATAGTTCTCAATGTTCACACATATTCTTCTTGATTAATTACGCTTTGAAGCCATTCCCTGACTGCGCTTTCACAAGCCTGTTTATAGAATTCGTTCATATCCTTGCCCTGCGGCACCTGTACCACGCGAGCAGCACCAGAGAGCGCCTGAAGCTGTGCCGCCGCTCCTGCGCCAGCAGCATCAGCATCCATACAGACGATGATGCGCGGGACGCCCAGCAGCGTCCCATACCAGCGGCGGTCGATGCGCGCATGGCTGGCGCTGCCAAGCGCGGTTGCCCGCACGAAGTCTCCACCGACCTGAAGGCGATCAGCGCATCGAACTCCCCTTCCGTGATGACCAGCGGCGTTCCTGGCAGGATGTGCTCAACCAGATACAGGCATCCGCGAATGTTGCCACCGCTCACCTGCTGGTAGCGCTGCTCGCCCGCCGCACGGCGCACCTTGATGCCCCAGACCACATCGTCGACCACCCATGGAATTAGAATGCCGCACGGCACATTCAAGCCGTCGATCTCTCGCCACGCGGTCGGCGCGCCAGGGAGGTAGCCCAGCTGGGCAAGCCGGATTATCTCTTCGCTCAGGCCACGCTCCCAGACCAGATAGCCGAGGGCGCGCTGCCCCTCCGCTGACCACAATCGGTCGCGCGCGTCGTCGATGATGCTTCGTGCCTTCGCCTGCCATTCCACATCCGGCGGCTGTGCCAGCGGTTCAGGCGGACGCTGTTTGCGACTAAGCGCCTCAGTCCGGGGCAGATCGCCCATCGCCAGACGTTCGCACGCCTCCTGAAAGGTGAGCTGATGATAGTGCTGCACCCAGGCAATCGCGTCGCCTCCGGCATGGCACTTGCCAAAACACTGCCAGCGCTCGGCATAAACGACCAGCGAATACCCCTTGTGTTCATGGTGCAGCGGGCACTTGAAAGCGGCATAGTCGCGCCCCCGAAAGCGCGGCCTGCCAAGATCGCGCTCAACGATCTGGCGCAGGTCGGTCTGGGCCTTGAGCTTTTCGACATCGATCATGCTGTGCCTCACTTTCGTCAGTGCTTTTGCCATATGTCAAAAGTCAGAAGTTTCGACTTTCGTCATTCGTCATTTCACTGACGAATGTCCGTTTCACGAGAGAAACTGAGGCAAAACGACCTCTTTTCAAGTAGGCTATTTCCCTTTATGAGAGAAACTTTCGTCATGACTCTTTCGACGAAAGTCGATCCATTCTCTCAACTTTCGTCATCAGGCTTCTGACGAAAGTTCGCTGTGCGTGACCCGGTAACCGCGTGCGCTGCGTCCACCTGTTTTGCGCTCAGCAATCTCGATGACGCCATCTTCAATCAGGGCTGACAAGGTCGCGTCCACTTCCTTACGAGACTTCACGCCAGCGCCGCGCAGGACATCGCGCGCTGACGGCGGTCGCTCTCCATGGCGCGCAATGAAATCGAGCACTTTCTTCTCGTTCTTGACATCCACACCGATGCTCAGTTCGTCGAGCAGCCGGTGCACGGATGCGCGGTATTCCTCAGCCAGCATCTGCCCCCGCGCCCAATGGGCGGTCGTGATACGCGGCGCGTTTTGGGTCCCCGCGTCCACCCAATCTATAATCGCCAAGATCAGCGCCAGCTTGAGCGCCATCGTCGAGAAACGTCCATAGTTGCCACGCAGCCGGTCATCCAGGTTGCGGCGCGGATCGGTCATGTCGTGCAGCGCGGCATAGTAGGCGTTGAACAGGTCAAAGACCGCCGGATCCATCTTTGCGCTGATGGCGGGATGTTTGACAGGCTCATCCAGATCGTGAAGAGCGGCCTCATCCAGTGGCATCGGAAAGGCGTTGTACACGCGCAGCAGCCGCGTCTTCAGGTCGGCTGGAAACTCATGGGTGTCGAGGTTGTGCCCATTCAGCACGCACTTGATCTCTCGCTCGGTCGGCGTCAGGCACAGGAAGCGCGCCATCAGTCCGTCTTCCCATTCGCTGTCGGTGATATAGCGCCCTAACCGCGCAGGCGTGGTCGCGCCAATCATGGCCAGCGCCGGGTTGTAGACGATCAGCGTGCCGTCGCCGCGCAGCTCGCGTTCTAATCGGCGTGGCGCGTCGAACATCTCCATCATCGTCTCGGTGTGCCCTTCCATGTACTTCTTGGGGATCAGCATCTTGCTCGCCTCATCGATGAGGATGCCGCGCTGACCGGCGAAACGTGCTGCGAGGTCTTCATTTCTGCGCTCGAACGGCAGCAGCTTGTCGTAGTTGGCAGGCTTTTCACCCGCGAGCTTGGCCACCAGCATTTCGGGCGAGGTCGTCGCAGGCAGAAGCAGGTGCGGCATCGTGTCACGCACCATATCGGTGATCGCGTTCAGCCCGGTCGATTTGTGGTAGTAGGTGGTCGGCGCGACCCACAGGTAGTACAGGTTCGGGTAGATGTCGCCGAACCCCAGGCGCAGGACGCAGCGCCGCGCCACCGCTAACCCGACCGCCCACAGCGGACCCGACTCCAGGAAGATGCGCGGGGTCATTGGCGAACGCTGGCTCAACCACGACAGACAGTCGCGCTGAAACGCACCGACCGTCTCCGCCGAGGAAAGCAGTTTGTCGGTGAGATGAGCCGCCTTCGCCAGCGGCGGAACATAGGCATCCTCTGCCGTCTTGCTCGAGGTCGGCACTGTGGCGGTCGGATCGACGCGCAGGACCTGTGCGCTTAAGTTAGGGTCATGCGTCAGAATCTGCTGCAGGATCGACCAGTGAGCGCGGTCGTGTCGCCAGTCGAGCGACGCCAGCAGGGACTCCACCAGCGGGCTGAGCGTCAGTTCAGCAGGAATGTCCAGCATCGATACGGCACGCCGCAGCGCGTACGCACCATGTTCGGTCAGGTTCATCATTACAGGCTCCCAGGCAAGACTGAATAGAACTCATGCGAAAATGCAGGGTTGAAATGAGGTCTTCAGTTGCACGAGGGGACAGGCTGTGCTACAGTGTGATTGTCTAGGTCACACGGTAGCGGTCCCGTCGCCCACGCGCTTCATCAGCAGTGGGCTCTTTCTTTGCCTGGTGGGGCACGTATAGACTTCATTTCAACATCCTCCAATTTGTCTACTCGTGTAGACAATTCATTCGTCAGACAAGTAACGCTCAGCTTCGCTGAACAATTTCCGCATCGCCTGCAACCGTGCACGAGCGATGCTGGCATCGCCTTCCTGACGCATCATTGCGCGTGCAAGTTCTTGCGGCGTAGTTAAGCTGATCGTCTGAGTGACTTTTGCCACTTTGACAGCTGATGGTGAAATATCGTCATCTGCACTTTTCTGCTCATGAAGACCATCGCCTTCACAGATTTCCTTAACCTGCTTGGCAGACAAATTGAAATCGATAATCTGGCGCACGATTTCGGCATGGTATTCAGGGGCAACATTGACCACGTAACGCAGTTTGCCTTCTTCAATAGCGTGACGATCTGCCAGCTCAAGTGCTTCGTCGGATAGTTTGAGCAGTAGCTTGATATGGCTGAATTGTCCCCGCTGAATCCCGCCCATGGCGCTGAGCACAGCATCGGTGTGTTCGCGTTTGCCGCGCAGGTCGAGCTCCAGCGCCTGCCGGTAGAAGTCGTTACTGACCGCATAGGCGGGAATCTCATAGCCATGCACCGTCAGCAGCAGCAGCGCCGCCTGCCGCGCCAGCGCCACTGCCGTCAATCCCGACCGCGCCGTGTTCTCCTTGGCCTGCCGAAATACCGATGACCAATTCGCCGGAATGATGATGCACGGGATCATGCCGTCCCCACTGTATCCAGGGATGAAGTCGCGCAGCAGCCAGGTCGCCCAGTAGCGGCGTTCCCCGGTTTCGATGCGGTACAGCCGCGTCACCCCCTGCGAGGCATCGACCACCGTCAGCGGATTGACCTGACCATCGTCGCGGATGGTGATCGCCAGATTGACCAGATCGCGCAGCAGCGTTTCCTCGGGCGACAAACTGACGGCCAGTTCATCCTCCCGTTCGTCGTCGCTGTTGGGCAGCAGCTCGAGCAGGCTGGCGAACGGCCGCCCGCGCTGACGCGCAGCAATCTGCACGATCTGCACCAGCTCGCGCAGTGCCTGCGTCGGTGTGACGTGGTTGGCATGAAAGCGCAGGTGGATGCTTTCCGGCAGCACCCGACGTGGCTGCACCGGGTCGGGCCGCACCAGTTCCAGCAGAATGCGTTCGACGCGGATGGTGTTGTCAGGACTCATCTGGGGAAACTCGCCCATCAGGTCGCCGGTGACCGACGCCAGCAGGTCGTCGATGCGCTGTGCGCTGTCATTTGGCCGGGGCATCAGACACCTTCCTTCGCCAGATAGCGCACCAGCGAGGCGACCACCTGGGCATAGGCCTTGCTGGCCGACGCGCGCGGGTCGTAGCTGAACAGGCTCTGATGGTTGCGGTGGGCGTAGGAGACGGCTTCGTTGGCGGGGATGACGCCCAGCAGCAGCGGACCCAGCAGCGGATGGGCTTTCAGCTGGGCGAGCAGATGGTTATGGCCGCGGATACGCCCGTTCATCTTGGTCACCAGCAGCCCGCTCACGCGCAGGGTCGGATGGCGCCAGCCGTCGCGGATATCGTTGATCTTCTGGATCACGCTGGTCAGGCCGACCGTTTCCAGGTAACGCGGCTCGACCGGGACGATCGCGTCAGTGGCGGCCAGCAGCGCCATTTCAGTCAGCAGGCTGAAAGACGGGCGGGTATCGATGACGATGGCGGCGTACTGGTTGGCGATGCGGCTGAGGGCATCCGCCAGGCGGTAGGGTGCACCGGCCACGCCCATGAGTTCACGCTCGGCACCTTCCAGCAGCGGTGATGCCGGCGCGACATGCAGGTCGGCATCCCACTGGCTGGCGACGATGCAGCCCAGCAGCGTCTGTGCAGCCTGCTCGCGCTCGGCCATCAGCGCGGCGTACAGGCTGTCCTGCGGGCCAAAGTCCCTGCGTCCGGTGGTGACCAGGGTGGCGTGACCCTGTGAGTCGGTGTCGACGATCAGCACGCGGTGATTGGGCGCTTTGCTGTGGCGCAGCAGGCTGACCATCCCCAGCGCGATATTGGTGGCGGACGTCGACTTGCCGACGCCCCCTTTGTGGTTGGTGAATACGAAAGCGCGAGTCATTTGCCATTTCCTCTCAGAACCCAACGAACCGTCACATTCGCTGTGGCTGGCAAAGACCCAATGGAAGGTGATGTACACTTCACACGGGAGCTTTGCTGGCGCGGGCAGCGAGCTTCAAGGTGACTGGGGGAGGGGGCTAGTCCTCTCCCTTTCACCGCTAAAGCCGATCTAGTCTATGGCTGAGAGGCGCACAAGATGTGCGTGATGGGGGAATTGAATGCGTTGGATAAATGTGAAGCGATTTAAGCCGGGAGATTGTTCGGATAAGTTCCTGCTCTTCCCGCAATTGTCAATTTACGAGAAAAAAGCCTGCCTGAAACCACCAGACAGGCTTTTTTCTTGCCTGAGAATGTTCGAATCCTGTCCCTGTGCAGTCGTAATGTTAAGCCAGAATTGACTTCACAATACTAATCTCCCCTACCTGCTTAAACGAAGTGGTCTTTCCACACCTAACCTCCAGCCGGGTTGCTGGGAGTGAGAATGCAAAGGCAGTCGTCTATCGCGGCCAATGGTTAGCGCTGGCTGATAAACTGGATGCACAATGGCCAACCTGTCAGCACCTCATTTCAGCGCACGGTGGTCGCACGAGAAATGGGGACCGATAAAAACTATATCTCGACTACGGAATGCTGACTGTATCGGCGCAACACCATTTTCTGTCCACACGGCGCCGTTGATACCATTTATGATGACTAAAGATCCGCTAAGCACCCAACCACGCGAACTGCTTGACAGTCGTAAAGAATCGGTTTAGGCTAGAGAAAATCGTTTACGCAAACGTTATTATGAAATCCTGAAAGTACTTTTTGAATGACCACCATACGCGATGTGGCAAAGCAGGCCGGGGTTTCCGTCAGCACCGTCTCTCATGTGCTGAATGGCACGCGCTTTGTCGAACCGAGTACCGAAGCACGCGTACGGACCGCCATCAGTGCCCTCAACTATCGCCCCAACTCGATCGCCCGCAGCCTGCGCCGCCGCAGCACCAGTACCATCGGCCTGCTCGTTCCCGACAACTCCAACCCGTTCTTCGCCGAAGTCGCCCGCCTGATCGAAGACATCGGTTTCGAGCATGGGTACAACGTCATCCTGTGCAACTCCGACGGCCTGCCCGCCCGCGAAGCAGCCTACATCGACGTGTTACTCTCCAAGCAGGTGGACGGTCTGCTCACTATTTCGGCTGGCAACCACCCGGATTTTCTCGACGCCGTGCTGAAGGCCGGGATGCCTGTCGTGGTGGTCGACCGTGCCGCTGATGAGTGGCCGGTCGATCAGGTCCTGGTGGACAATGAAACCGGAGGCTACGTCGCAGCCAGGTATCTGATGGGTCTCGGCCACCAGCGCATCGCCTGCATTGCCGGGCCGCGCGCCGCCACGCCCAGCGCCCGCCGCCTGGTTGGTTTCCGCAGGGCGCTTGACGAAGCAGGAATCGCCCTGCCCGATGTGGCCGTATTCGGCGGTGATTTCCATTACAACGGTGGCGTGCTGGCCGTGAAGGCACTGCTCGACCAATACCCAGGACTGACCGCTGTCTTCGCGACCAATGACCGGATGGCGCTGGGTGCCATCAGCGCACTCCAGCGGGCCGGTCTGCGCGTCCCGGCTGACCTCTCGGTCATCGGCTTCGACAATATTCCCCAGTCAGCCGCCTTTTTCCCGGCCCTGACGACCATAGCCCAGCCGGTAGAGGCGCTGGCGAGGGAAAGCCTGCGCCTTCTCATCGAGCGTATCAATGGCAGTGCAGCCGCCCCGACCCGGCTTAACCTGGAGACGCAGCTCATCGAGCGCGAAAGCTGCGCCGCGCCCGCTGTCGCGCTGCCTGCTCGTGAAAGGCCCTGATCATGGCAAAGGCCGGAGAAAAGAACCGCCAATGAAAAAGACCGGGCTGCTGAATCAGCCGCTTTCTGAAGTCATCGCCGGCATGGGCCATTTCGACACCCTGGTGATTGCCGATGCCGGGCTGCCTGTTCCCCCGGCCACGCGTCGCATCGATCTGGCAGTATCGGCTGGCGTGCCGCCTTTCCTAGACGTGGTGCACGCGGTGCTGGGCGAGATGCAGGTGCAAAGCGCCATCGTCGCCCGCGAAATGGCCAGCCGCAGCCCCGAGACGTATGCGGCGCTCCGCCTGCTGCTGGGTGAAACTCCGGTCGAATTGGTGGCGCACGACGAGTTCAAGGCGCAGACCGCGCAGGCACGCGCCGTGGCCCGCACCGGGGAATTTACCCCATATGCAAATGTTATTTTGGTGGCAGGGGTGGTGTTCTGATGAACGCGATCAACACGCCGCGTTCGCAATAGAAATGATTTTAACTTCTGGAAGGGCAGTAGCGGCCTGACCAGGTTTCTACTTAGTGATGCTGCAGCGCGGAGATTATGCAATGACGGAACCCATTTTGAAAATGGAAGCCATCAGCAAGGAATTTCCCGGCGTGCGCGCGCTGGACAATGTCCACCTCGAGGTGATGGGGGGTGAAATTCTGGCGCTGCTGGGTGAAAACGGCGCTGGCAAGTCGACATTGATGAAGATTCTGTCTGGTGTTTACAACAAAGACAGTGGGCGGATTTCGCTCGACGGCAAGGAGATTGAGGTACACAACCCCCATCAGGCGCAAAAGATGGGTATCACCATCATCTATCAGGAACTCAATCTGATGCCCAATCTGAGCGTAGCGGAAAATATTTTCATTGGCCGCGAACCTAACCGTTTCCGCTTCGTCGATTGGCGCGAGCTTCATCGCAAAACCCGCGAGCTCACCACGCGTCTGGGGCTGAACGTGTCACCGACCGCGCTGGTGAGGAACCTGAGCGTAGCCGAACAGCAGATGGTGGAAATCGCGCGCGCATTATCCGTCGAATCGCGCGTGATCATCATGGACGAACCCACCTCTGCCCTGACCCAGAACGAAGTCGAACACCTGTTTAAGATCATGCATGAACTTCGGGCCAACGGCCTCGGGATCATCTTTATCTCGCACCGAATGGACGAAGTGTTCGAGATCAGCGACCGCATTGTGGTGCTGCGCGACGGGGCTAACGTAGGCACTGTCGATACCGCCAGCAGCAGCCCCGACGAAATCGTCCGCATGATGGTCGGGCGTCCGGTGTCAGAGTTCTTCGGGCAGGCCGAAAGCAACCCCGGTGAAGTGGTGCTGGAAGCGCGCAACATCAGCAAGACGGGCAGCACCAATGATCCGCACAAAGTGGTGCTGCGCAATGTCAGCATGAGCGTTCGCGCTGGCGAAATCGTCGGCATGGCGGGGCTGGTTGGCTCCGGGCGCACAGACCTGGCGCGATGCATTTTTGGCGTGGACGAGCGCGACAGTGGCGAAATTCTCATCCACGGTGTGCCAACGTCCATTCGCTCCGCCCGCGACGCAATCCGTGTGGGCATGGGTATGGTCCCCGAAGATCGCAAACTACAGGCGCTGTTCCTGGCCATGTCGGTCGAGTCGAATGCAAGTATGGCGGTGCTGGGGGATGTGGCAAAGCTGGGCTTTGTCAGCGAAAAACGCGAAGGCAGCCTGGTTGAGGGATTCGTCGAGAAGCTCAGCGTCCGGCTGGCGACCATCAAGCAGCGCGTCCTGGACCTGAGCGGCGGCAATCAGCAAAAGGTCGTGATCGCGCGCTGGCTGGCGCTCAAACCGCGCATCCTGATCATGGATGAGCCCACCCGTGGGATCGACGTCGGCGCGAAGGTCGAAGTTCACACACTCATGCATGCGCTGGCCCGTGAGGGCGTTGCCATCATCATGATTTCATCAGAACTTCCGGAAGTGCTTGCGATGAGTGACCGGATACTCGTCATGCACGAGGGTGAACTGGTTGGCGAACTCACGCGGGCCGAAGCGACACAGGAGCGTATCGGCAAGCTGATGACGGGTTAGCAGGTATCAACTGCGGCAAAAAAAGATCGTACGGATTCTTCTTGGAAGGGACATTATGGCTCAGGAAACAACGGCAGTGAAAAAGAAACCAACAGAAACCAGGCGCCGAGTCGATGCCCGCACGCTGTTCGGGCGCTATGGCGCACTTATATTCCTGATCGCGCTCGTGGTCTTTTTCTCTCTCGCGAAGCCGAACTCGTTTCCAACCGCATTCAATCTGTTCAACATTATGCGGCAGGCGTCGATCGCGGGACTGGTCGCTATCGGCATGACATTTGTCATCCTGACGGGAGGTATTGACCTGTCGGTTGGATCGATGGTCGCGTTAAGCGGCATCATCGCGGCGGCGGCCTACAAAGGGGGTACCGGACTGCTGGATACGGCTGCCGGTGAGACATCTGGCGTTGGCGTACTCGGCGCTATCCTCATTGCCTGCGGGGTTGGCCTCATCTGCGGACTGATCCAGGGCACACTGATCTCGCGGCTGAATATCCCGCCATTCATCGTCACGCTCGGCGGCATGACTGCGTTTCGCGGACTGACGCTCATCATCGGCAATGGCGGCCCGGTCAGCGCGTTTGACCCGGCCTTCAACTACCTGGGCCAGGAAAGGATCGGGGACCTGGTGCCGGTACCGGTCATTCTGTTTCTTGCTGTCGCACTCATCGCCTATATTGTGCTGCGTTTCACGCAGTACGGGCGCTACGTGTACGCCGTCGGTGGAAACCCTGAAGCAGCCCGCCTGTCGGGGCTGAACACACGCTTCATCATCCTGAGCGTCTACATGATTGTGGGACTATTAGCGGGCCTTGGCGGCTTCGTGCTGGCATCCCGCCTGAATTCTGCCGAAGCGATCGCGGGCGGTGGGCTGGAGCTAACCGTCATCGCGGCGGTCGTCATCGGCGGCACCAGCCTCAGCGGTGGAGAAGGACGCATCAGCGGAACCGTGCTCGGCATCCTGCTCGTGAGCGTGCTCACCGCCGGGCTCACACAGCTGAATGTCACGTCCTATATTCAGCAGATCCTGATCGGGTTCGTGATTGTGTTTGCGGTGTGGTTTGATCGCATCACACGGGCGCGGCGACAATAACAGGTTTATGCGCCTGCCGGCTATTGAAGAAGAGATAAAAAGGGGGTGATGGACCGAAAGCGACCGTTTCAGCGAAGTTAATCTGGCATTGGTAAGAATCTTTAGGAGACGAATGTGATGTCTAAGAAATTGATACTCATTGTCGTGCTGCTGGCGCTCGTAACCGGGGCGTTTGCAACGACCGCGCAGGACCGGCCGCTCCGTATTGCCTTTTCCATTCCCGGCCTGCAATTCCCCTTCTTCGTTCACATGGAACGGCAGATTCAGGACGAGGCGACCGTGCTCGGCAATATCGAGCTGGTGACGTTCGACGGCCAGGACAACACCACCAAGCAGATCAGCGACCTGGAAGCGATTATCGCTGAAGGCTACGACGGCCTGATTATTTCCCCACGTGCCGCCGATGCCCTCGCCCCCGCGATTCAGGAAGTCATTGATGCTGGCATCCCGGTTATTACGATTGACCGCAATGTCGCTGGCGAAACGGCCAATAACACACTCGCTCATGTCGGCGCCGATAACGTGCTGGGCGGCGAGGCGCAGGGCAACCTGATCCTGTCACTCTTCCCTGACGGCGGCCCGGTGTTCAACCTCCAGGGATCGCCTGGCGCTTCGCCGGCGATTGACCGCAACGCAGGCCTGCACAACGTGCTGGATGCCGTCGCAGAGCAGTACCCGATCGTGTTTGAACAGACCGCCAATTTCAACCGTGCTGACGGCCTGTCAGTGAGTGAGAATGGTTTGTCGGCTGCCGACAGCGTGCCGATCGTCATCAACGCCGCCAACGACGACATGGCGCTGGGCGCAGTGGAAGCCCTGAAGGCGCGTGACCTGATTGGACAGGTCGCGGTCATCGGCTTCGACGCGCTGCCCGAAGCCCTGCTTGCTATTCAGAATGGTGAGCTGACCGCCACCATTGAGCAGTTCCCCGGACAGCAGGCCCGTACGGCGCTGAACCTGATGGTGGACTCGCTCCGCAATGGTGTTGCCCCGGCGCAGCACGACAATTACCTCACCCCGATCGCCATCACGCTGGACAACCTCGACCAGGCAGAACGCCTCGGCGAAATTATGGCCACTGAGCCGACCCCTGCGCCAATTGTTGTGGGCGATCCCATCCGTATTGCCTTCTCGATCCCCGGTCTGCAATTCCCCTTCTTCGTCCACATGGAACGGCAGATTCAGGACCAGGCGGCCACGCTTGGCAACATCGAGCTGGTGACGTTCGACGGCCAGGATAACACCACCAAGCAGATCAGCGACCTGGAAGCGATTATCGCCGAAGGCTATGACGGCCTGATCATCTCCCCGCGCGCCGCCGATGCCCTAGCGCCGGCCATTCAGGAAGTCATCGACGCTGGCATCCCGGTCGTCACGATTGACCGCAATGTCGCTGGCGACACCGCCAACAACACACTCGCTCACGTCGGCGCGGACAACGTGCTGGGCGGCGAGGCACAGGCCAACCTCATCCTGTCGCTCTTCCCCGACGGCGGCCAGGTCTTCAATCTCCAAGGATCGCCCGGCGCTTCCCCGGCCATTGACCGCAACGCAGGCCTGCACAACGTGCTGGATGCCGTGGCAGATGCCTACCCGATCGTGTTTGAGCAGACCGCCAACTTCAATCGCGCCGACGGCCTGTCGGTGACAGAGAACGGTTTGTCGGCCGCGGACGGTATGCCGATCGTCATCAATGCTGCCAACGACGACATGGCGCTGGGTGCTGTGGAAGCCCTCAAGGCACGTGACCTGATTGGTCAGGTCGCGGTCATCGGCTTCGACGCGCTGCCCGAAGCCCTGCTTGCCATTCAGAATGGCGAACTGACGGCCACCATCGAGCAGTTCCCCGGACAGCAGGCCCGTACGGCGCTCGATATCATGGCGAATTTCGTTTGGAACGGCGTCGCTCCGGCGCAGCACGATAACTTCCTCACGCCGATCGCCATCACGCTGGAGAACCTTGACCAGGCAGAGCGCCTCGGCGAAATCCAGCAGTAAAGCCCAAAATCCCTGTGCAGCGCGAAGAACGTTTGCGCTGCACATATAGAAGCACGAGGGGGCACAGCGTGCTGTGCCCCTTTTCCTTTCCTGAACCAGGGGTGACACATCATGGCAAATGCACAAGTAAAACAACTTACCGAACAGGCCCTGGAGCAGGGTGCAGGCGTGGTGCGCCTCACGCCAACGTGGGTGCCCCGCTCGTTCTGTGTTCCGGGCCGGCGCCTGCGCCTGCATCCGAACGATCTGTATGCGCTGGGGGCACAGCGCGGCGGGATTGACGAACGCTGGTTCTCATCCACCACCAAAGCCGATAACGGCCCGCTGACCGCGCCAGACGAAGGCCTGAGCTACATCTACCTCGACGGGCAGAAAGTGCTGCTCGTCGAAGCTATGGAAGAAATGACAGTTGAGTTTCTGGGTCAGGACCAGGTGGACCGTTATGGTCGCTGGATGATGTACAGCAAGTTTTTCGACAACATGTATCCGCTGCCGCATCACCTGCATCACAGTGACGAAATGGCCGCAAAAGTCGGGCGCGTGGGCAAGCCGGAAGCGTATTATTACCCGCCGCAGTACAACTTCGCCAACGACACCTTCCCGTATACCTTCTTCGGCATCGAACCCGGAACCAGCAAAGATCAGGTGATTGACTGCCTGAAGCGCTGGAACGAAGGGGACAACCAAATCCTCAGCCTGTCGAAGGCCTATCGCCTGCAGGTGGGCACCGGTTGGGATGTGCCGCCGGGCATTCTGCACGCCCCCGGCACCTACTGCACCTATGAACCACAGCGCGCGTCAGACGTGTTCTCGATGTGGCAGTCGCTCATTGCAGACTATCAGCTTGTCGACTGGTCGATGGTGGTCAAAGATGTACCGCCGGAAAATCATCACGACTTTGACTATCTGCTCTCGCTGCTGGACTGGGAAGCAAACGTGGACCCGCACTTCCGCGACAATCACTTCCTCTCGCCCAGGCCGGCAGGCGAGCCGGACGCGCAGCGCGCCGAAGGTTATCAGGAGAAGTGGATCGTATACGGCAATGATGCCTTCAGCGCCAAGGAACTAACGGTACTCCCCGGCCGAACGGTCACGATCCACGATCCCGTCGCGTACGGCCTGATCTGTGTGCAGGGCTACGGGCGCTTTGGGAAATTTGCGATGTCGTCGCCATCCCTCATCCGTTATGGCGAAATGACCGAAGACGAATTCTTTGTGACGTGCAGCGCAGCGAATAGCGGTGTGCAAATCACAAACCTGAGCAGCACCGAGCCATTGGTCATCCTGAAGCACTTTAACCCCGGCAATCCGGATATGCCGCAGCGAAGCTAAGGACAAGCATATACAGCGCACTCACCGGCCCCCTGCTGGTGGGTGCGGCCTGTGCCCGATCTCATATGGCACTGATTAGACTTATAATGAAAAAATAGTATTACATCCTCACACTGAAATAAGGTGCGGTTTTCGGACATGCCCAAGTTACTCAGCCGCTTTGACATTCGCATTACCCTTCTCTATTTTTTAGCGGCTTCCGCATGGATCATCGCATCAGATACGATGCTGAATAGCCTGCTAACCAACAGCGCCCTGGGAGCAGATGTCCTGAATATGCTCAAAGGGTTGGGCTTCGTGGCAGTCACAACTACCCTGCTCTACATTCTGCTGCGCCGCGAGCGCAGGCTGCGGCTGGACCAACAGGTGGCGCTCGATGCTGAAAATGAAAAGTCACGCAGCTACTATTCTGAAATGGAAATGAGTGAGCAGCGTTTTCGCAAAGCGGTCGAAGAAGCGCCGCTGCCCGTCATTATTTTCGCAGAAGACGGGGAAATTCTGTCCATCAGCCGGGCTTGGCTTGAAATCACGGGATACACACGCCAGCAGTTAAAAACCATAGATGATTGGACCGCGTTCGCCTACAGCGACCAAAAGCAGGCCGTCAAAGCGATCATTGACGGGCTGTTCACCCTGACAGGTCGAATCGATGAAGGTGAGTTCACGATCCGCTGCGCGGATGGCAGCAAACGCATCTGGTCCTTCAGCTCTACGCCTCTGGGGAGGTCTGCCGATGGCCGGCGGGTCGCTATCAGCATGGCAGCAGACATGACTGATTTTCAGCGCAATGCACAGCAGCTGCGCGAGAATGAAGAGATGCTGCGCCTGTTCATCGAGCATGCCCCTGCCGCCCTGGCCATGCTGGACAACGACATGCGCTACCTGGCAGTCAGCCGACGCTGCATGACAGATTATCGCCTGGGGTCGCGCAACATCGTCGGACTGTCGCACTATGACGTCTTTCCAGAAATCCCCGACCATTGGCGAGCAATTCATAAGAAGGCGCTTGAAGGAGAGTCACAAAAGGCGGATGACGAACTGTTCACCCGGTCAGATGGAACATTACAAAGACTCCACTGGGAAGTTCATCCATGGCACACAGGCGAAGGCGCCATCGGAGGTATCATCATCTTCACGGAGGACATCACCGAGCGCGCAAACGCGCAGGCCGCGCTCAGGGAAAGTGAGGCCCAGATTCGCTATCAGGCGAACCTGATCGAGAGCGTATCAGACGCCGTAATCTCTACCGACAGCGAGTTCAGGATTCGAAGCTGGAATAAAGCCGCGCAGCACCTGTATGGATGGACAGCGGATGAGGTCATCGGCAAACCGCTGAACCAGATCGTGATCACCAGCTATCCCAACGGGGATGGTGATGACGCGCTGGCAAGCTTCCGGCGCGACGGCCTGTGGCGGGGTGAGGTCATTCAGCACCATCGGGACGGGACTCCGATTGATATCATGTCATCGGTCTCGCTGACTTTCGACAGTGCAGGCAACCCAACAGGTGCAGTGGGCATCAACCGCGATATTCGGGAGCGCAAACGGGCCGAACAGAACCTGAAATCTTTAAATCAGCGTCTCACTATCCTGCGGCGCATCGATGGCGAGATTATCAAAGCCAGCACGCCAGAGATGATTACCCGCACTGTCCTGCAGCATATTCGCGAGTTGATTCCCTGCGAAGTCGCAACCATGACGCTTGTGGATAAACAGGAGCAACTGGCCACCATCTTCATGCTCGATGTCAGCGATACGATGCCTTCCCATCCTCATCTGCAAAGGCCGCACATACGTGACCACATGACGGAAATGCTGGAAAAAGGTCTAGTCGTACGCATCCCCGATCTGGCAGTCTTTGAAGACAAACGATCTGCATTCATGCAGCGGGCGATTGACGAGGGCATTCGCGCGTCGCTCACTGCGCCCCTGCTGATACACAACAGGTTATTCGGCCATATCAGCCTTGCCTCAAAAACACCGGGCTTCTTCTCGGACGAACACAGCGAGATTCTGAGTGAAGTTGCGGATCAGCTTGCCGTTGCTTTCCATAATGCGGAGATGCTGGAAACCATTCGCTCGAATCATCAGCAGCTCTCCGTGATGTCGACGCGCCTGGTGGAAGCACAGGAGGCAGAACGCGCCCATATCGCCCGTGAACTGCATGATGAGGTAGGACAATCGCTCACGGCGCTCAGCCTGCTGCTGGAAATGCAGCAGCGCCAAAGTGATGCCGACAACCCCACCAATCTGAACGAGGCCAAATCGCTGGTGAGCGACCTGACCCGCCGCATCCGCGACATTTCGCTGGATCTGCGGCCCTCGATGCTGGATGACCTGGGACTGATCCCTGCATTGGCCTGGTATCTTCAACGCTATCAGCAGCAAACCAGAATTACCGTAGATTTTAAACACAGCGATGTCAAACAGCGGTTTGCGCCGCTGATTGAGACCACGCTCTACCGCACAGTGCAGGAAGCACTGACGAATGTTGCCCGCTATGCCCGCAGTGACCATGCCACCGTCCGCTTGTGGGCGACAGCAGTCGCCATTCATGCCCAGATTGAAGATACCGGCGTCGGATTTGATGCGCAGGCAGAAGGCCCAATGGCGAACACGGGTGGCCTGGTGGGTCTGCGCGAGCGCGCCCAACTGGCAAACGGCGTTTGTGAGATCATCTCCAACCCCGGCGAAGGCACCCTTGTCAGCGTGACCATACCGTTCGTACCGATCCATTGAAAGAAGCCAGGCATGACCACCATCCTCCTCGCAGACGACCATCAGATTCTTCGGCAGGGACTGCGTAAACTGCTGGAAGAAGAACCGGGATTCATCGTTGTGGGTGAAACCGGTGACGGGCTGGAAGCAGCGGCGCTGACCCAAAAACTGCGACCGGATATCCTGGTGGTGGATATGATCATGCCGGGCCTGAACGGGCTGGATGTGATCCGGCAGGTGCGCCAATATAACCAGCATACCCGCATCATTGTGCTGTCTATGCATGCCAACGAAGCATATGTAGTGGAGGCGCTGCGCCACGGGGCATCAGGCTATCTCCTCAAAGAGTCCAGCAGCACCGAGCTGATTCAGGCCATTCGTGAAGTCATGGTCGGGCACCGCTATCTGACCAGTTCGCTCAGTGAACGCGCGCTTAACGCCTATATCCAGAATGTTGGAACAGCGATTACGGATCCTTTCGACCTGCTGACGGAACGCGAACGGCAGGTGATGCACCTGGTCGCAGAAGGCCACAGCAACGCAGATATTGCCGTACGGCTGTCGATCGGCGTGCGCACCGTGGAGACACACCGCGCGAATCTGTTTGCCAAACTGGGACTCAAGAATCAGAACGAGCTCATCCGCTATGCCATACAGCGTGGCATCATCCCATAATACGCAGGCGGGTGTATCGTGAATCCACACCTGCACAGATCAACTCCGGCTCTGCCCCGCACTATGAAAAGCCCTTATGCATAACATTCAGGGCTTTCTTTATGCAATATCCGTACTGGTACGGAGGTCCCTTTCAACCCCCAGGCAGTACGATAAAAGTAGTTGAAGCGTCGAACAAGGTTCACCCCACCGTCAGCAGGAAACCATTTCTATGCAAAAACATACTGTACTGCTGGTCGGGGAAAATGCCTGGCTGATTCGAGCACTTTACCTGTTAATTGCAGGCGATCCTAATCTTCAGGTCGTAGGATCGTGTACTGTTCAAGAAGTCGTCCAGACTACGGCGCGGCTCTCCCCGCAGATTATCGTGTTTCTGCCTGAAATCTCGCTCATAAGCTCAGAAGTAACTTTTCTGGATCTGCGTCGGCTGTTCCCTGACCTGTACATGCTGCTGATTACCCCGGTGGATGCCATATTTTACGAGACGATCACCATCGGGAAGCGCGTCGATGAGTTCATCACACAAAGCAAATTGAATACCGATCTGCTGCCGAGAATCCATATGCTCGCCACCCACCTACAGGATGATCAATCATGAACGGCACAATGAGGCAGGAGCAGGTATGGAACGAAAGCCGTTTTGCGCAGCTTATCGACTGTTCTCTGGACGGCATCCTGATGACAGACGAAACCGGCATAATCGTGGAGTGGAACGCGGCCATGGAGACGATCACGGCCATTCCGAGTGCAGACGTCGTTGGCCGAATGATGGTTTGGGAGGTGTTGTCGCTCCTGACCCCGGCGGCAATGCATTCGCCGGACCGCGATGCGCTGGAAAAAGCATTCGTTCAAGAGCTGCTGCTGACCGGCAGGATTCCTGGAAGTCACCAGTTGTATGACCGCGAACTGCACACTACGCGCAATGACAGCGTCATTGTCGAGATTTCGGTCTTCGCTTTCGCCAGCGGAAGCGGATTCGGCGTAGGCAATATCATCCGCGATGTCACGGCCAACCGGCGCATGCAGATGCACCTGAAAACGCTGGAGCAGGCGGTGCAGCAAAGCCCGGCGACCGTGCTGATCACCGACGCGGATGGGCATATTGAGTATGCAAATCCACGCCTGGAGGAACTAACAGGGTATTCGCTGGATGATGTGCGCGGCATGACCCCACGCGTTTTCAAGTCCGATATGACAGACCGAAGCGTGTATGAAGCGATGTGGCAGTCTATTAAAAATGGGCATGAATGGCGTGGCCAGATCCTGAACCGCAAGAAGGATGGCCAGACCTTCTGGGAAGACACCCACATTTCTCCCGTCTTCGATGAAACAGGCACACTGAAGCACTTTGTCGCTGTCAAGCAGGATATCACCGCCCTGCGCGACTCGATTCAGGCGCTGAGCGACAGCGAAGAACGTTTCCGCGCCACCTTTGAACAGGCCGCGGTCGGTATCGCGCACGTCGCGCCAGACGGGCATTTCCTCCTGATAAACCAGAAATTCTGTGACATGCTCGGCTATTCCCATGAAGACCTGCTGGCGATGGACTTCCAGTCCGTCACGCATCCGGAAGATCTGAAACCCGATCTCGATCTGGTCGGCCAGATGCTGTCAGGTGAGCTGGAGGATTATTCGCTCATCAAGCGCTATATCCGTGACGATGATTCAGTCCTCTGGGTAGAGCTGACGGTTTCGCTGGTGCGCCATCCAGATGGCAGCCCCAAACACTTCATTTCGGTCGTGCAGGACATTTCAAAGCGAAAGGCGGCACTAGATGCCCTGGAACGCAGCGAATTTACCTTAAAGCGCTCACAGCAGGTGGCACACGTGGGCGACTGGACGTGGCACACTGCCAGCAATTCCCTGCGCTGGTCGGATGAAATGTACCGTATCTTTGGCATCGACCAGGCCTCTTTCACGGGTGACCTGAACGATGTCATTGCGCGTGCGATTCATCCTGAAGATCGGTCCAAAGTGAGTGCGGCCAACGAGGCGGTGGTTCACGATCTCAGGCCCGCCCCGCTGGAATACCGTGTCATCTGGCCTGATGGTTCGGTTCGCTATATCTGGGCGCAGCCGGGCGACAAGGTCACAGACGAGCACGGCACTATTGTATCGCTCTCCGGCATCGTGCAGGACATTACTGAGCGCAAGCTGGCAGAGCTGCGCCTTTACGAGTCGGAAAGATTTGCGGAATCTACCGTGAATGCACTTTCCAGCGAGATCGCTATTCTGGATGAGGCGGGCGTCATCCTAAAGGTTAACAAAGCATGGAAGTCTTTTGCGACTGAGAACAATGGCAGGGTTGAAAATACGGGTGAAGGGATCAACTATCTCACTGTACTTGACCACACGGATGCGGCATCTCCCGATGCCATCTATGCATTTGCCTTCAGCGAGGGACTGCGCGCGGTCATGAATGGCAGCCTGAGCGAATATGAGTTGGAATATCCATGCGATGCACCCACCGAAAAGCGCTGGTTTGTGGGCAAAGTGACGCGCTTCAAGGGGGAGGGTCCGCTGAGGCTGGTGGTCGCACATGAGGATATCACCACGCGCAAGCAGTCTGAAATTGCGATTCAGCGAGCAAACCAGGAATTACAGGCGCTGCATGCCACCGTATCGCAGCAGAATGTACATCTGGAACGGGAAGTAGAAGAACGCACCGCACAGTTAAGCCGGGTGAATGATCGCCTGACCACAATCCTGAACAACACCAGCGATGCCATCCTGCTGCTGGATGCTCATGATCACATCGAAACCGTGAACAGGGGGTTCAGCAGCCTGTTCGGCTATGAGCAGGATGAATCAGCTGGCGGGACGACAAGCCAAAGCCTGATCGACATCTCTTACAGGGAACAGGTCAATGCCGCCATGCATCGTGCGCGCGCTGAAAATCTCACCCAGCGCGTTCAAGTCCCAGCATTACGCCGGGATGGTCGCACTTTCGATGCCGATATCAGCCTCACCCATGTCGAGAACAATGAAGGACACCTGGTATGCAGCATCCGCGATATCACCTTCCTGAAAGGGCTTGACCGGGCCAAGGATGCCTTCCTGTCAATGGTCAGCCACGAGCTGCGCACGCCAGTATCGACGATTGCGCTCAGCTCTGAAAGCCTGTCCCTGTATTACGATCGCATCCCTGAGGAAAACAGGAAGCTCAAGATTCTGCAGATTTACCAGCAGACGACCGTCATGGCGGAGCTGATCAATGCCATCCTGGATACGGCCCGTTTTGCTGCAGCGTCCCATGAAGAGACACCCGTCTCAGTCGATATCCAGCGCGCTTTGCACGACGTCGTCACCGAGCTGCTTCCCCAGGCAGAGACGAAAGACCAGCGCATCACAATCGCGCACGACATCGTCCCGATCATGGTGAATGCCAATGCCACCAATATTTCACGGGTATGGCGAAACCTGATCAGCAATGCCATCAAGTACACAGGCCCAGGCAGCACAATCACGGCAAGCCTGATCCCTCCGGCAGGCCAATCCGGGGGACGCCAGGTCTATCCAGACTTCTCGTCGTTTGGAGACAGAGTGCCATCGGATCTGACTACCGGTAACTACGTCATCGGCCTGGTCGAAGATGATGGCCCGGGCATTCATGAAGAACACTTAGCCCAGATGTTCACGCGCTTCTTCCGCGGATGGGCGTCCAGCACCGACATACCAGGCACGGGCCTGGGACTCTCGATGGTGAGAGATATTCTGCAATCATATCACGGGGATATCGCCGTTAGTAACAGGCCCACCGGAGGCAGCAGGTTCTGTTTCTGGCTGCCACTCAGCGCGGGCCACATGCAACCCAAGCCTACAGGAGAAATGTCATGAACGAGCTGAATACCGATACCAGAATTCCCGACTATATCAGCGCAATTGAGCGCATCCAGGAAGGGCAGTTTGAGGTCGATATCCCAGTTTCTTCGGCTGATGTGGTTGGCCAGCTCGGTGTCGCCCTGAGCCGACTGGCCCAGACGATCGAGCAGCGCTACCATGAAGCCAGCGCGCTGAACACGGTGACCAGCCATATCAATGCCGGCCTGATGCTGGACGATGTGCTGGAGCATGTCTACGAGGAACTGCGCCCTCTGATTCCCTATAACCGGATTGGCTTTGCCCTGATCGAGGCCAGCGACAAAGGCCCCATCCTGCGGGCGCGCTGGGCAAAAAGCGACGCGGCGCAGGTGCGGCTGACAAAAGGCTACGGCGCTTTGCTGGCAGGCAGCACCCTGCAAACCATCCTGGAGACCGGCCAGCCGCGCATCATCAATGACCTGGCCGCCTATGCCGTGCAAAAGCCATCGTCGGCGTCGACACGCCTGATTGTGGAAGAAGGCGTCCGCTCATCGCTCACCTGCCCACTGATCATCGAAGGGCGCCCGGTAGGCTTCATCTTCTTTTCCAGCAATCAGCCGAATACGTACAAGAATGCGCACGTCCTGCTCTTTCGGCAGATTGCCGGACAGCTCTCGACTATCCTGGAGAAAAGCAGGCTGATCTCGGAAATCATCGGCCAGCGCGAGGAAATTGAGCTGCAAAATGCAGAGCTGCGCCGCCTGAGTGATATGAAAAACCTGTTTCTGGGCATAGCAGCACACGACCTGCGCAACCCCATCGGCAATATCCAGATGATGGCCGATCTTCTGCTGATGGATAAGGCTGACCTGCCCGCCGGCATACAGGACAAGATGTTGGCCGACATTCGCGTCCAGACGCAGTTTATGCTCGGCCTGCTCAATGACCTGCTGGATATCTCGCAGATTGAATCAGGAAAAATCGAGCTACATCCCGACATCGTCGATCTCGTGCCATTTCTGACAGACACTGTGGAAAGACTCGCTCCACTGGCTCAGGCCAAGGGGACGACGCTGGTCTTCAATGGCGGCACCAGCGGGACAACCTCGGCTGATCCCCCCCGCCTGCGCCAGGTGATGGACAATCTGGTTTCCAATGCCGTGAAGTATTCCCCGCCAGGCAGCACGGTGACGATCACTTGCGCGCGCGATCAGGGATTCGACGTGATCAGCGTGCAGGATCAGGGCCCCGGCCTGACGAGCGAAGACCAGGCGAAGTTGTTTCAGGACTTTGCGCGCCTGTCAGCACGCCCGACCGGCGGCGAAAAGAGCACCGGTCTGGGGCTGGCCATCACGCGGCGCATTATCGAGGCGCACGGCGGGCGCATCGGCGCAGACAGCGAACCGGGCCACGGCGCCCGCTTCTGGTTCAGCCTGCCTCGCAGCCAAGAGTGATCTGTGCCTGCCGTGTTCATCTGTAAGGAGAAGCAGACACCGTTCAGGCAATGTGCTCTCAGTCTGAGCGGTATCTGCGCGTATACGCCGTAGCCACAACTGGCCGGGATACTGTGCTGGTGGCCTCTATCGCCAGCAGATTACACTGTGATCACGATTTTCCCCCTCGCACTTCCTTTCTCAAAATGACGCATACCATCCCCGGTTTCATGCAACAAATAAGCGCGATCGATCGCTGGTTTCACTTTGCCGGCCTGAACAAGATCTCTGACATACGTCAGGTCTGCCTGGTTTGGTTTCGTCGTCCAGTTGCCCATCCGCTTCTGTCCCCTCATGGATACCAGCGGGCCCATAAGCATGGATTCGAAATACTGGGCCATAGTGCCTCCAGTCGTGACATATGTGCCCTCAGGGCTCAAGGCGCGCTGATATGCCAACATGGGATGATAGCCGTTGGCCGCCAGAATGAAGTCGTACCGCTGCCCATTTCGCGTGAAGTCTTCTTTTGTGTAATCGATTACATGATCGGCCCCAAGGGAACGCACCATATCCATTTTCGAAGTACTGCATACAGCAGTCACTTCAGCCCCGAATGATTTGGCAATCTGCACGGCAAAGGATCCGACTCCACCGGATGCCCCGTTAATCAACACCCGTTGCCCCGCCTGGATCTGACCCTTGTTGCGCAGCCCGCCCAACGCTGTAACAGATGCCACAGGCATAGCTGCTGCTTCCTCGAAGGAAATGTTGGCTGGTTTGAGTACCAATGCCTCTTCAGGGGCACACACATACTCGGCAAGGGCACCACGACCGAATCCGCTCAGATCGCCAAAGACTTCATCACCCAGACGAAACTGCGTGATGTTTTTGCCAACGGCTTCCACTCGCCCTGCAACATCCCCACCAAAGCGGATGTTTCTGGGCTTCTGAATCCCACAGGCCAGGCGAAATAACCATGGCGTGCCCCTCATATAGTGGCTGTCAGCGGCATTCAGGGATGAGGCATAAACCTTGATCAGGACTTCATTGTCTTTGGGAGTCGGTTTTTCGACCTCCTTGAATTGAAGCACATCTGGTGAACCATACTGGGTGTAGATGATCGCGTTCATGGTGGTGTTCATTGTTCTTTTCCTTTTCGTGAATGCTATCGGACGTTTGCTTGTTGATATCTGTTTCCGGCTAGACGTTTGGCGAATCCGCGCTGTCATACTGTGAAAAGGACAGCAGTTGCAGGTTCAGCCCGTGAATACGGTTTAGCAACCCCAGGAACGCGGACTGATCGGGTATCTGTCCGCTCAAGACGGTTTCCCCGTCAGCGTGATTCGAGACGATTAGCCCTTCCAGCCACTCTGACCAGTCCTGCTTCAAAGTGCCCTTGATTCTGATTTCCACGTTCATGGTATCTGTTCACTTTCCACAGGCTGCGAGTTGCGCGATGCGCTGTCTTAGACTTTCCCCATGGATCATGCCATGTGACGGTGTTTTGACATTAGCTCCCTGTATGCTGAATCAGCGCGTGCGAGCGAAGTGTTAAGCGGATGCGAACCATTGCCCAGCCGACACTGAGCACCGTCAGCACCACAAGGACAAAGCAGACATCGGGGGCGAACAAGGCGATGGCCTCTATGGGAGTATCAGGCTGAGATAGCAGAAGGATCCAGGCAAGAATCACAGGCAGAACATCTGCGACGAGAGGCAGATACAGCCGTGTGAAACCGTCAATACCCACTGGCGCAAGCTGACCGCGCTGCGGCCAGCGCCTGATGGAGCGCCAGGAGGCGGCAATCGAGATGAGGAGAACAAGCGCTGCGGCCAGCATGCACAGCTGTGGGACAACCGCCAATGCCGGATCCATCACTTCGCTCAGGCTGTTTCCCAGTAGAATTTCGGCAACACCCCTGACTGGAATATCCAGAGCGCTGCTGTTCAGGAATCCTCCAACATTCACAAGGACGACTATCCCGATATTCTGATCGGGAAGCAGCAGCAGATTGGAGTGAAAATTGCTGACATCGCCGTTATGCCACACTTCGGTCGAACCCGGTTGGTTCTCAATCATCCATCCCATACCATAAGCCCTCGACGGACTGATCCGTGCACCCGGCAAATGCAGGGTCGTGATTCCTTCCGGCGACAAAAGCTGGTTGCTGCCATACGCGCCTCCATTCAGCTGGGCGATGAGATAATGGGTCATATCTTCTGCCGACGAGATCAAAAATCCAGACGGGGTCATGCGTCGGGGGTAAGGCGCATCGAATGCCATGGGCCATGAAAACCAGTAACGATAGCCCGTAGCCAGGTCTCGTGCGGCTGGATCGGACAACGCAGCCGCGCTGTGGGTCATCTGGAGTGGAGCAAAGACCTCTAAACGGATGTAGTCCTCATACGAAAGCCCGGAGACAGCCTGAACGATCAATCCAAGGGCGTTGTAGTTTCCGTTGGCGTATTCGTAACGCTGACCTGCTGGTCGGCTGAGCGACATAGCAGACAGTGCACGGATGCCAGTTTCGAGTGCAGTGCTGCTCTGGTCGTTTTCCGCGAAATCCATGCGCCCAGCACCGGCTGGCAGCCCGCTCGTTTGATGCAGCAGGTTGCGCACGGTGATTTGGGCGGATGCCGCTGCATTATCGGTGTGGAACCAGGGCAGATACGTCGTAACGGGCGCATCCAGGTCGATCATGCCAACCTCAACCAACTGCATCGCGGCAAGTGCGGTAAAGGACTTGGAGGTTGAGCCGAGGATAAAGGGGGTCTGGGCCGTCACTACCCGTCCATCTGGCGCAGCGATGCCATATCCCTGCACGTAGACGACCTCGTCGCCGCGCACCACACCCAACGCCAGACCTGGTATGTTGGCCCGCTGCATGCTGGATCGAATGTAGGCATCGATACGATCCTGTTGGGCCTGTTGCAAAGGAAAGCCCTGACCAGAGGCAACCAAAGCAGGCGAAAGCGCGAGCAGTGTGCCGAGAATCATGAGGACGCATAAAGGAACGAGGAAAGCTTTTGTGCGGGACATTCTGGCCTCATTGATCAAGGTGGGATCGGTGTTATTGTCGCGATGCGTTAACCTGTGACTATCCCCAGAGTATCTCGTGACATGAGGGAGTGTCTTACCCCACATAGGGTATTGTTGTGGGGTAAGAACGAATCTCAACCGCGCACGAACAATTGTCGGGATCGCGCTGGCAGGTACACACAACCTGGTCGATACAGCGCCAGCACGGGCTTAAACCTTCGTCAATCAGCGCTACACCCAGCAGTTCGGCTCCGATACTCGCCCGTTCCGGAGGGTCAAAGGGAATCAGCCCCAGACTGTTATCACGCCTGAATGAAAGCTGGCCCACAGGCTGGAAGCCAGCCTTTTGCATGCCTGCGCCAGAAGGCAGATTTTCCGGCGCATGGAGGATCCAGAAGCGTGCAGCCTTTTCCGCACGCACAATTGCCTGCAGCAGACGGGGATACAGCCCTCTTCCCTGCCATGCTGGCAGAGTTGCGAAGTCCCACAGATAGCGGTTCTCTGAGTGAATAGAAAATGCCAGCTTCAGCTCTCCGATGGATGCTTCACGAGTCGCCACCCATCCATAGGTCGCTGGGGCACCGTCCATATAGCCGATGTAAGGACGGTGCCCGGCCTGCCGCCGATTTTCGACTTCGGCGATCGAGATACGATTGATCCCAGCCATCTGTCCGTCGTCTGCCGCCAGCCGCGCCTGAAAGTCGGGCAAAGGGTTTAAATCGCTCCATGCGTCAGAAGCCCACCATGTTGCCAGTGCCATTTGTTCACCTCATATCTCATACAAGTGCTCGGAACGGACATTCATCAGATGCCTGGTTACGTGAGAGGCAGAATAATGCGGGCTTTGCCTCTCACGAATCGGTGCGGCAGGTCGGTCAGCGAACCTGGGCAACCATGTCCATGATCGCGGCCACCGCTGCCTCTGGCCGGTCCATCTGGACGTTGTGACCGCTGTGCTCGACAACGATCTGCCGGCTATCAGACGACAATTCAAGCAGCTCGGCCTGCATCGTCTGCCAGCCATCCATCTGCTCCAGGCCACCAGTCACCACCAGCAGCGGCAGGTCACCGAAGGTTCTGACTGCATCCGCCTGAGCCAGACTGGTCTGCAATGCCGCACCTTCATCGACCCATGCCTGAACAGAGCGCGGTGTCACAGAGAATGCTGTATAGGCAGGTTGCACCTCCGGGGGCAGATTCTGCGTGATCAATTGTCCGGCCAGCAGACGCACCAGGCCGATGCGTGCCAGTAAGGAAGGCAGCGAGACGCCGCCCGATTCGGAAGCTGTCCGTTCAGGCGCAGGCTGTGAGGCAGGCTGCGTCATTTGCCCCGGGCTCATGGATTCGATCAGCACAACTCCGGCGACTTCCGTCGGATAGCGATCCACAAAAACGCGTACCGGCAATCCACCCATTGAGTGACCAACCATCACATAAGGTCCGGCGATATTGGCACGTTCAAGCAGGGTGTGCAGTTCAATGGCGATTTGTTCTGCGCTTCGTGGAAGTGGACCGGCCTCGCTGTACCCCATACCGGCTCGGTCATAGGTGCAGACACGCGTGCTGCTGGCCACCCCTGCCTGAACCTCACCCCATTCCAGCGACCACGCGCCCAGTCCCGCATCTATCACCACGGTTGGACTGCCGCTGCCCGTGCAGGTGATGTGCAGTCGATAGCCACCTATATCGACCATTTGCCCCAGAGGAGGATACGCCTGAATGTCAGATGCTTCTGCCGCAGACTCGACAAGGGTTCCTGCCACGATTACGGCGACCAGAACAAATGCGACGCGTAGCAGCCAGCGGAAACCAGCGCGCTTACGGAGTGACATCTGAGGCACTTCTGCCGCGCTGACAGGCATGCCATTAGCAAGGGTTTCACTGCCCTGGGCAGAATCGGATTTTGATGAAGACGCTGAAGGAAATGACATGACAGAACCTCCTGAGATTGCAAACGGAAGCTAACCGAACAATCTCAGGATATCTGCCGGGATGGGGTAGTGTCATACCCCACGTAGGGTATTTAAAGCAGGTGATACGCTTCGGCGTGCTTGATGGCCTCCCAGCGGCTGTGAACATCAAGCTTGCTGTAAATATTCTTGATATGGGTGCGCGCAGTATCTACTGCGATGACCAGCCGTTCTGCGATTTCGTTGCTTTCCAGGCCGTCTGCCAGCAAGCGCAGCACCTCCAGTTCGCGCGGGCTTAATGCATCTGCCACGTGCCCTGTCGTAACGCGCCGGGGTGAAGGAGGTACAGTGGCCTTCCCCATGGTGGCAAGCAAGCGGGCCACATAGTCAGCTGACACAGGAAGGACAGGCTGTCCCCTGCGCTGCACCTCAGCGACCTTTTCCAGCAGCACTGCCACGGCATGCCCCTCATCGGCAAACACTCGCAGAGGCTGTTCAGGCTCGGCCAGCGACAATGCACGCACCAGCGAGCCTACTGCATTCTGCTGGTCTTTGTCTGCATAAAAGGCGAGCGATTGCACAATAAGCGCGCGAATCAGGCTGCCGCTTCGCTGCCCGGCTTCAGCCCGTTTGACCATCCGCTCTGACAGATACAGCGCCTGGTCGATCATATTCCCCTTAGCGATGTACAGTCGCACCAGTAACAGATAATGGCCTTCCCGGTGATAGCCGAATGCGTCGTCGGGTCCCAGTCGATTCTCTGCCACCCACTTTTCGACAGCTTCATAATTGCCCTGTTCCAGCCAGCGGCGCGCCCGCGTGACAGACAGTAACGTCGCGCGTCCTTGCAGCCTGCTCATGCGTTCCAGCTGCTCGGCCAGCTGCAAGAAGTGGTCAGCGCCTTCCCCATCTCCCTGAATGGTTTTCAGGCGCGACAAGGCGACATAGGCGCGCAGCAGTGCCACGGGAAAGCTCTCCGGGTTAATCTGGTCAGCACTCTCCAGCAAATAACGCTCGGCTGCGACAAGATCATTGCGCTCCATGCAGATTTCGCCCAACAGCAGCGCGACATAGCCAGGAATCGGGAATCGCTGCAAACCCGGCATTTGCGCCGCATATTCCAGCTGACGACACGTATTTTCAGCAGCGCGCAACGCCAGTTGCGCTGTTTGCAGCGAAGAAAGATGCCAGAATGCCGACAGCATCGCGAACGAGCTGCCGATTTCCTGGCTCAACTCCATCGCATACGACAAGACCTCCACAGCTTCATGAATCTCCCCCATGTACGCGCACGACACCCCCAGATTGATGGCCGCCATACAGCGCCAGCTCACTGCGTCCTCCGGGAGTAATTCCAGTGCTTTTCTGGACAGCGCCAGCGTTTCAGGCAGCTGCTGGTTCAGGCCGGTCAGTGTGCTGTGAACGGCGGCCAGCATGCCGGCAATCAGCGTGTCGGCGGCGCCATCTGCATGCTTCAGGGCATTTTCCGCATCATGGATGCGCTGCTCGGCCGCACTTATCTGGTTTATCAGGTGTAACACCCATGCGTGATAGACATACAAACGGGGATACTTTTGCATCACTGTGTCTGGCAAAGCGGACAGCCAACCGAGCAGTGTATTGTGTTCGGCGCGTCGCCAGATCAGCAGCTCTGCAATGCCCTGCACCAGTTCTGCTGCACGTTCGTTATCCTCAGCTGTGAGCGCATGGCTGATCGCCTCCGCCTGAAATCCGCTCCGCTCAAACCAGAGCGACGCCCGGTGATGCAGCACCTTTACCTGATCCGGATGTTTGAGCTTCAGCCGGTGATGCAGAAAGTCAGCAAACAGGCGATGATAACGATACCATTGGCGTTTATCATCGAGCGCGACCACGAAAAAGTGATGGCGTTCCAGATGTTCCAGCGCAGACTGGCTGTTCCCTACTCCCGTTACCGCATCGCACAGATCAGCATTCAGACGCTCCAGGATGCTGGTTTGCAACAAAAATTCCTGCATGGCATCAGGCTGGCGGTCAAGAATTTCATCGCCCAGATAATCCAGCACGTAGCGATGATCTCCTGCGAACGAAGCGATAAATTCAGCCGTGTCACGCTTTCCCTGCAATGCCAGTCCGGCCAGTTGTAACCCGGCGACCCAGCCTTCGACGCGTGTATCCAGCGCGGCAACTTCGGCTGTCGTGAGTGACAATCCCATCACATCCGTAAAAAAAGCTTCGATCTGCGGGGGCGAAAAGCGCAGATCCGCACTGCGCAGTTCAAGCAGCTGGCCACGGACGCGCATGCGGGCCAGTGGCAGCGGCGGATCCGTGCGCGTGGTCATGATAAGTCGTATCTTCGATGGCATGTGCTCAATCAGAAAAGCAAGCCCGTCGTGTATTGCCGATGATTCAATGCTGTGATAATCATCCAGCACGATAGCGAGCATATCGTGCAGAGCCGACAACTCATTGATCAATGTGGATAAGATTGTTTCGATGGGGAGTGGTTGCGGTTCGTGCAGGAGTATGAGCGTTTGCTCCCCAATTTCGGGGTACGCGGTCTGGATTGCCGCGACGACATAATCCCAGAAACGCACCGGATCATTGTCACGTGTGTCAATCGAAAACCACACCGCCCGCATAGAACTCTGGGCGATCCACTCGCTCACCAGGGCGGTTTTGCCATATCCTGCCGAGGCAACAATCAGGGCCAGTTTATGCTCGCGGAGGCTGTCCAGCTTTTGAATCAAATGTGCCCGCTGCACATGGGCCAAACGGACAGGCGGAACATTCAGTTTCGTATTCAGCAGCAACATAGCCCTGCCCTGCACAATCGGCATCGATGGAGAGTCACAGAGCAAGATAGTAACACACGGCGGCGTGGCATGACCTTTGCAACCTAAAGATGAGTCGGGTTGCAAGGAGGTTCAGAGGCCATCACTGCTGAGTTCGCTTTTATGCCCTTTGGAAGCATCTCGTATGTCTCGTGAAAAATGGCTGACTACTACCTAGGTCTACCACATCTTTTCCCCGTAATTTTCCACCTAAGCCCCATAATCAGCGATCCCTGGCAGGCATACACTGGTTACATTGCCACAAGGAGTCTGTCTATGGTCGATCAACCCGGCAAATATGCCATTCACATTCAGGAGCAGCTTGGCAGCCTGTCCTCCGCCTTTGAAGACATGGTGATTTTCTCTGATGAGAGCGGCACCCGTCTGATCGGCGATTTTCCGGATCAGGCTGCTCTGCATGGCGTCCTGGCTCGCATCCGTGATCTGTGCCTCACACTCGTTTCCGTTGAACAGCTTGACACAAAGAGTGACAGCTAGCCTGTCGTGTGCCTGAAAGAGAGACAAAACAACATGTCCATGAACCGAACGTTTTCCCTGTTTTCCATCCTGATCTTCGTCATGGTGCTCAGCAATCGGGCGCTCGCTCAGCAGGTCACCTATGAGAATGACGACTTCTCAGTCCAGGTTCCGTTTGACTGGGACAACACCAGCACGGATACGCTGGCCCGTGCCACAGACCGGGAAACTGGCGCCACTTTCTACGTGACAGCCGCTTCGACGATGGAGGAATCGCTAGCCGCCGCAGAGATCACCGTCAGCGGCGATCCTGTTGAGACGACGACTGTGCTGCTGCCGTCTGGTGAGTGGGAGCAGGCCGTCTACATCGTCGGCGAACAGCTCACTATCTTGTGGACGCTCATGTCAGACCAGTCGTATCTGATGGCCGCCACTGCTCCGCTCTCGGCCGTCGATACTGCAACGCCGCTCATTCAGGCGTCGCTGGCCAGCTTCCAGATCACCGGACAAACGCCATCGCCCTTCGCTGGCACGATGTTCACGTATCCTGCCGTCAGCGGCCCCTATGGCGTCGGACGCAGTGAATACACATGGACAGATTCCGCTCGTGAGGAAATCTATACGCCTGAACCAGAGGACTACCGTGAGGTGGCTGTCACTGTTTGGTATCCGGCCCAGACCGATCACGAAACGTCCCGTGCGCCCTGGCTGGCTCCCCAGACAGCAGTCGTTTATGCAGCCATGACCGGTATTCCCTTCGAGACGATCAGTATGGTACAGATCAATGCGGCCGGTGATGCACTAATAGCAGATGCTGCTGCGCCCTTCCCCGTGCTCATCATGTCGCATGGTGATGGCCTGCTGCCTGCGCTCTACACGTCATTTGCGGAATCGCTTGCCAGCCAGGGATACGTCGTATTTGGCCTTGCGCATCCGTATAACGCCGCCGCTGTGGCTTTTCCGGATGGCCGCGTCGTGACAGCGCTGCCAGAAGCGAGCGCGCAACCATCAAATTCACAACCAGGCCTGAGCCTGCTGGAAATCGCGCAGATCGTTGATTCACAGGGTCGCGCAGTGGTTACCGTCCTGGCAGCCGATATCCGCTTTGCACTCGATCAGATTGAACTGTTGAATGCTGAAGATGCCCGTTTCACGGGCCGGTTGGATCTGGAACGCGTGGGCGTGTTCGGTCATTCCATTGGCGGCGCAGCGTCCATCGAAGCCATGCTGACCGATCCGCGTATTGATGCAACCGTGAATCTGGACGGGACGGTATTCAGCGATGTGGATGGTGGCAGCAATCGTCCAACCCTGACGATTGCTACGCAGTTTCAGGACCTCTCTGTGGTGAGCGATGACATGCTGGCTGGCATGGGCATCAGCCGCGCTGACTTCGACCAGATTGCCGAAAGCACGACCCGTGCCGAAGCACTCTTCAACCAATCAGAACGCGCCTGGTTTGTGACAATCGACGGGAGCCAGCACATGAATTTCAGCGATGCCGGGCTGCTGACGACGCTGTTCCCGACGCTCAATTTCCCGTTAGGGGAGATCGAACCAGCCAGGGCCCTGGAGATCATCGGCGCGTATCTGATTGCCTTCTTCGACGAGCATGTGCGTGGGCTGTCCCCTTCCCTAAATACACTGCCTGAGCTGTATAGGGAGAGTACGCTGATGGAATAATCGTGCGGTGTAAGCAGTTCGCGAGGTACTTTATCAGGATCGCAGCCAGGGAAACTCTATTACTCTTGCTGCGATTGTATTTTATTCACCTGCACGACGACAGCCCCTGCATAAGCACTTCAGGCCAGGCCAAGCTCCTGCGCACGCAGAATCGCCTGCGTGCGGCTGATGACGCCCAGCTTCTCGTAGATAGCCGTCGTGTGCTTTTTGACCGTGTGCACCGAAATATATAGGCGGCCGGCGATTTCTTTATTTGCGTAGCCCTGCGCGATCAGCCGCAGGATTTCCTGTTCCCGTTCCGTAAGCCCGCTGGCCGCGGCGTCACGTATATGGGATTCCGCCGGAGGATTAAGTAGTGTGCTGCAATAGTCGCGCAGGTAAGCAGAAAAGTCTTCGTCGCGCAAGGCTAAGCCCAACAGCGCGAGCATCGCCGGGCCTTCGTCCAGCAGCATGCGCACATAGCCCGACTGGCGCGCGTCGTGAAGCACCCCACGCAGGATCGTCAGCGCCTGCCGCGTCTCGCCAGCCGCCTGCTGAGCGAGTGCCAGCAGAGAGCCCGCATTGACGCGATGGTGTTTGAATTGCCGGGTGTCTTCCCGTACTGGCTGGCACAGCGCAATTGTCTGTTCTGGCTGGCCGGTGGCCAGTGCAAAACGCGCCTCGGCCAGCGCCCGCCGCCCCGCATAAGGAACCGATGTGGTCATATGATGCTGCTGAATCAGCAGCAGGTGGTCATATGCCTGTTGCTGATTACCGACATGCAGGCTGTACAGCAGGATGGACATCAGCAGGGATAGATGAACGCGCGGGTGATTGGCATGGCGAACGGCTGGTTCGTGCCTCAGCAGGATGTCGAGTGCGTCGTTAGGGCGATCATATGCAAAGGCCAGTCGAGAGGAGACGAGATAACTGAGATGCAGGGCATCCTGCCACTGGGCTTTTTCCGCCAGATAGACGCCGTGGCGCAGGATGGGCTCGGCATCTGCCAGTAAATTGCGCTCCACCAGGATCATCGCCAGATCGACATAACTTTGGGCATACAGGTAGAAGGGCTGATGCAGCTCTTTTTCACGCTCAGACTCGCTGATGCGGGCACGAATAGACCGTTCGGCGTCGTCCATCTGTCCCATGTGCCACCACAGATTGGTCAGATTATCTTCATTCTGAATGATCTGTACATGATTGTTCAACAACAGAGCGGTCTGCCGGGCTTGCAGATGAACCTCCAGGGATTCCTCCAGGCTGCCCGTCATGAGCAGTGCGACCGCACGTGCGCTTTCCGCACGGATACGTGGCAGGCCGATCGAGAGTGACCTGCGCGAGAGAAGTGCCTCTGTAAGCGAAAGCGTTTCTTCCAGTTTGCCCTGAGCCATCAGTGCCGTGCATAACTGCGATTCGATCTCATCCCGGTCTGATTTATCCTGTGCCAGCTGCAGCGCAGCGCGCAGCTCCTGTTCTGCCGCCGGAGACTGCCCATGAATCATCAGGTAAATACCCATGTAGCAGCGCAGCATCGGCTGCTGATCCAGGATATGTTCCGGAAATCGCCTGACCCAGGCGTAGACCAGGCTCAGATGTCCGTTGTAAATGAGATTGATCGCATGCTGCCGGATCAGCGCGGCTGCCAGCCGATAGTCTGTCGCCAGCAAAGCACAATCAATCGCTTCGCGGGAATCATTATGGGCGATATGCCATGCTGCTGCCCGCCGATACAGTCTGCTAATATGCTCGGCTGAGGTCGTCTGTTTCAGCTTCAGCCGCAGCAGATCGGCAAACAGATGGTGATACCGATAGGTTCCACCCATATCCTGTATGAACAGATTGGCGTGCAGCAGAGCTGCGATGACCCCGGCGCTATCTTCACGACCCAGCATACTGTCGCAAAGCGCGGCGTCAAAGTCGTTCAAAAGCGATGTTTGCAGCAGAAACTGCTGAATGTCCGGCGGCTGCTGTAATAAGACTTCTTCTGCAAGAAAATCCAGGATGAAACGGTCACTGCCTTTCAGCCCGGCGAAAAACGCCTGTGGCGTCGCGTGCTGCATCGACAGCCCGGCAAGTTGCAGGCCGGCAGCCCAGCCCTCAGTGCGCGTATGCAGCGTGCTCATCTGCCCCTCGTCCAGGGTCAGATTCATCACCTTGTGCAAAAAGTACGCACTTTCATCTTCACGAAAACGCAGATCCGACCCACGAAGTTCATTCAGGTAACCGCGGGCCCGCAAACGCGACAACGGTATGGGCGGATCTGCTCGTGTGGCGATCAGCAGGTGCAGATTTTCCGGCTGGTTGTCAATCAGATAAGCCAGAGTGTCATGAATCTCGCGGTTCGTAATCAGATGGTAATCATCGAGAATGAGCGCATAACGCGCTGACGACTCGGCCAGCGCATTAATCAGCATATTGATCGCCCCGCGGACAGACGCGCCAGGCCCCTGCAATTGAGGCGCGATCTCGGCAGTCAGGCCAGGGTTCAGCTGGCCAAATGCAGCCACGATATGCTGCCATAGATAGACGTCATCGGAATCGGATGCGTCGAGAGACACCCATGCGACATTTCCCTCAAAATGGTGCGCCCATTCCACCAGAACGGTGCTTTTGCCAGCGCCAGCCAGCGCCGAGAGCAGCGTGATACGCATTCCCTGTGCAATGCCGTCTTCAATCTTCTGAACAAGATGCTCGCGTTCAATGCGGTTGGCGCGCAGCATCGGCATCTGGATCTTAGTTTTGAGGATCGACACGGTCTTCTTCCATGAGTCGTTTTGCGATGGGTCGATAAACAGCGAAGAGTATAACGGCTGCGAACGATCACGCGAGGGGGTTTCTGCGGAGACTTCTACCTTGGTCTACCCTGAAAGCGCCAGGGAATATTCCACTTTGGAAGTCTTTCTGGCCGCAGCTGATTTTTCTAGTATGGGGACATCGCACATCACCATAAAGGGAACCACGCAACATGAAGATGATGAAAGTATTCGGAATTGCAGCAGCAGTAGCAGCGATGGCAACAGCAGCTTTTGCTCAGGAGACAGGAGATACGACGGTGTATTCAGATGGCGCAGGACAGTATCAGATCGCAGTACCGGCAGGCTGGGAAAATCGCAGCACCCCAGAGCTGGCATGGTTCGTGAATGCCGATGCGACGGCGGAGATTTTCTCGCTGACTGTACCCGCGGCAGACGTGCAAATGGGCCTGGCGCAGTCCATGGAAGCCATCGTACCGGGCTTTGCAGCTCAGCCGGTCGCCAGCTCAGAAGTGCCGCTGCCGAATGGCGATGTCTGGACGCAGAATGTCTATATGCTGGAGGACGGCCTGATTCTGGCGGCTCTCGGTCGTCAGGCGGACCAGCAGACGTTTGCGCTGATCATCCGCGCACCGCAGAATGTGCTGGCCAGCGAGACCGCAGTCCTGAACGAAGTGCTGTTCAGCCATTCGCTGGCCGGTCAAACCGCCTTCATCGACCTGCTGCCGGATTACGTCAATCCCGGCGCGTACACGGAGCAGGATGTCACAGTCACCAGCGGTGAGTATGCGCTGCCAGGCACGCTGACCATGCCTGTGGGTGAAGGCCCGTTCCCGGCGGTCGTAATTGTGCACGGATCTGGCCCGAACGATCGTAACGGCACGCTGGCCGCTAATCGCCCGTATCGTGATCTGGCGCTGGGGCTGGCCTCGCAGGGCATTGCAGTGCTGCGTTATGACAAGCGTACCTTTGTCTATCGCGAACCGGTCGCCGGATTCACGATCGATGATGAAGTGACAAACGATGCAGTGGCCGCTGTCGAGCTGCTGCGTGGTCTGGAAACGATTGACAGTGAGCGCGTATTTGTAATCGGCCACAGCCAGGGCGCCATGACGGCCCCGCGCATCGCCGAGCAGGACGGCAATCTGGCAGGCATCGTGCTGATGGCTGGCACGCCGTTCGCCTTCGATCAGGTACTTAACACGCAGATCGATTATCTGCGCAGCATGGACCCGAATGCCGATGCGGGTGGCCTTGATGATCTTGTGCAGGTGCTGAATGCCATTCGTGACGGGGCAGACCCGGTGGCCGCTTTCGGGGGCGATGAAAATCAGGCAGCCTACTGGGCCAGCATGATCGATTATGTGCCTGGGGATACCGCGCAGACGCTGGACGTGCCTATGCTGGTTCTGCAAGGCGAGCGCGATTATCAGGTGACGATGGATGACTTTGCTGCCTGGCAGGACGTGCTGGCAGAAAACGATCTGGCGACATTTATCTCGTATCCGGCGCTGAACCACATCTTCATGGCGCTGGGCGACACCAGCCGCATGGCTGTCCCGGCTGATTACAGCCAGCCGGGCTTCGTGGATGGCACTGTCATTAGCGACATCGCAGCATGGGTCCTGCGCTAGCCGCCAGACAACGCAGATTCAGAGAACAGGACGGGCAGCATGGCGATGCTGCCCGTCCTGTTTGCACATGTAGCCTGTCCCCAATCCTGTAGCGACACAATACGTTCAAACGTCCCGTGTGCACTCAACAGTGCCTGTCAAGCACATGATCGAATCAGTCGCTGATACACTGTGTAACCGAGTTGGCTGGCCAATACCGTTCATACATCTTCCCTCAGCATGAACGGTATGTACGGTTATGAACGGTTTTTCAGCGGATTGAAGCGACAATTGCAGCGTCGTAGCGGCGCATCAGGTCGAGCAAGTGCAAGCGCCTGATCCACTCTGCATCGCCCATCTTGTCGCCCGTCTGACCTGGTTGAGGCAGTTCAAGGCAGCGGGTCGGCAACGCCTTGTTTGGAGAACAAGGGCAGAAACATGCGCGCCCAGTCTTCCACGCTGGTCAGGCGGGCGGGCAGCTTTTGCAACACGGCGTCCATATCGGTCCAGTTCGTCACGCGCTCTGGATGATCGCGCAGGATACGGTAGCCGGGCAGGATGATATCACTCGCCCCCGGGCCCATCATCCCATCGAGCGCCGCACCAAACGCCTCCAGCGCGAGCGGTTGATAGCGGATGGTGCGCCCGATCGCCTTCGATAGTCTGTCGGCCAGATCGTCGCCGTTCAGATTTTCGTGCCCGCTGATGATGAATTCGGCAGGTGCGAGCTGCGGATGCTCCAGCGCCGAAACCACCAGCGCGGCCAGGTCCCGGGTCGCCATCCAGCCGACACGACGTTCAGTATTGACCGGATACACCAGCGTATCAGACTCGACAATCCGCTGAAGCGTCCAGGGCCCTAGCAAATTCTCCAGATAGGTGCTGGGCTTCAGCACGATGTAAGGCACCCCGGATGCTTTCAGATGGGCGAGAATGCGCGGACGCACATCGTATCCCGGGGCGCCGATGCGGTCTGCCAGCACAGGGCCGCTGGTGTTGTACACGATCAGCCTGACGCCCGCCTGCGCGGCTGCATCGATGGCATGACGCGCCTGACGAAATGCCGCTTCTTCATCCGGGATAGAAAAGCTGATGGTCAGCGCGATGGCATCCATCCCCTGAGACGCATGTTGCAGGCTGGGCAGGTCTTCCAGGTCACCAGCAGCCACGTGAACGCCGGATGCTGCGGCGACTTTGCCCGGTGTGCGCGTCAGAATGGTGGGCTGATGTCCGCTTTTGACCAGCTCGGCCACAATTGCGCCACCCTGCGAGCCGGTGCCTCCATACACAAGTACTTTCATCGTTTCAGTCTCTTTCCTGTGTGCGATTGATTGTCCTCATCATGCGCCTGATGTAGTATAATGACCAGTACGCAGGATATTCTTACATAGGCAGGAAAATCTGACTCAGGAGGGATGATGTTATCGGATCGTGTGCTGGCGACATGGGAGAACTGCCCGATTGAGACCACACTGGCCATTCTGGGCGGAAAATGGAAACCGGTGATTTTGTATCACCTGTTTGACCACACGCGTCGCTTTGGCGAGTTACAGCGGCTGATACCGCAGGTTACCCGTGAAATGCTGACGCAGCATCTGCGCGAGCTGGAGGCGGACGGCATCGTCCAGCGCAAGATCTACCATCAGGTGCCGCCCAAGGTGGAATATTCGCTCAGCCCCCTGGGGCAGACGCTGAAGCCGATGCTGGTGATGATGCACGAATGGGCAGTGACGTTTCGCTCGGAAAACGCACCCGCCCCGGAGTAACGCACAAGTTTCGAACGTACGTGAAAGTTCCCGGTGGGCTTCTGGCGTGTCTGACACCACCCAGCCTGCCAACAGGAATTTCCAGATCACCTGATTAACGTGGTGGAATGGTAATCACCTGTCCAGCATAAATCAGGTTCGCGTCAGAAATGTCATTCGCCAGCAGCAGTGCAGCCAATGTCACGCCCTGTCTGGCGGCAATCGCATTCAGGGTATCCCCCGCCTGCACCGTATAGGTGGCTGCCGGAGCGTTCGCGTTCGTTTCCGTCTGTTCAGGCAGCGTGACAACAATATCCATCGCTACAGCCTCAGCGACAGATTGTTCGCCGGTTTGTCCAAACAGGGTGACATAGCTGATGCGCGTGCCGTTGCTGGACATCCCCAGTCCGATATCGGTGAAGTCGGGATGCACAACATTGACCACATGGCTGGCGCTCCAGTTCCAGAAATCGCTTGCAAGCTCCGGAGTGGCATCGATGCTCAGGTAATAATTTTCGCCGCAGCACCAGAACGGTGAAATATACCCTGCGGCAGCGGCACGGGTGCTCGGTCGGCTGCCATCGGGGCGGAAATGACTGCGCCTGCCTGTACGCGCCAGCCATTCCGCCTGGTCCTGGGCAGCGGCGTTCAGCGCAGGATGAATGTTATATGGCGGAAGCCCAACCGATGCTCGCGTCTGGTTAATGCGCTGGTAGATGTATTCCAGATGGCCTGGATCCGCTGGCAGCAGGGGAAGCTCTACCTCTTGTGCCTGGGCTGGGCCGAGAAGGAGGCTGACCAGGATGAAAACCGACGCGAGGCGAATGAACAGTCTGCGGAATCGTGTTTTCACGGTCAGCCCTTATGAATGTGTGATGCGGTCAGGATAGATATACCTCAGCGGGTCGGCACAGAAGTCAGCCTCGCTGAGACACCCCTGAAACGCCCGATTATTTCTCTGCAAGCCCTTGAATGATGCGCTGCCTGCCAATGTAAAACGGAAACCTGTTACCCGGATAAACGGAATTTACCACTTCGATGACATCAAAAGTCTCGGTGAATGTCAGGCAATGTGCCACCAGCACGGCTTCACCTGGCTGCATATTCAGCCATTCGGCCTCCTGCCGGTTCACAATCCGCGCTTCCATCTCCATATCTACCCAGAGCGGATACACCTGACACTCGTCGCGCAGCAGCCGATACAGCGATTCGCCGTCGAAGCTTTTATCCGCCAGCTTTGGGCATAACGGCAAATTGATGAGCGCATACTGCACGGCAATCGGCTGTCCGTCAGCCAGACGAATACGATTCAGTTCAAGCAGACGCGTGCCTGGCTTCACCTGAAATTTCTTCGCCATCTCATCGGTTGCAGCCACCTGCTGCTGCACCAGTACAACCGAAGACGGCTGCAATCCGCGTTCCTGAATCTCGTCTGAAAAGCTGATCAGTCCGGAGACCTCACGAATTCGGGGCCGCGCCACAAATGTTCCCTTGCCCTGCTGACGATAGGCAATCCCGCGCTTGATCAGTTCTTCGTTTGCCTGCCGTGCTGTCAGGCGGCTGACATTGAAACGCTCTGCCAGCTCCCGCTCTGACGGCAGCTGTGCGCCGTAGGTATACTGACCTTCCTCCACCGACCGTATTATTGCCTGCGCGATCTGAATGTAGATCGGCGTGAAACTGTGTCGGTTGATCATTGGCCATAGTCTTTCATTGAATGATGTGGATGTCAAGTTGTCTATACCACTTTTACGGAGTTATATTGAATTATTAACATTGTAGTCCAAATCACAATGTGCGTTGTGTAAGGAACGCTTAGAACAAAAAACAGCGACCGAAGTCGCTGTCTTTAGATGGAATCCCTGAATATGGATCGACGCGTACCTGTACGGGTTACGCTACGGCTGACAGCGCTCTATCCCGGAATGATGAGTACCTGTCCGATGCTGATCAGATTGATGTTGACGATATTGTTTGCAGCAGCGATGCCAGTCAGGGATGCGTTATACAACTGAGCGATGCGGAACAGGGTATCGCCATAGCGCACGACATGCGTGCGCTGGGTCGTGCCCCCGGACGCGGGCGGCACACCCCCGGTTGGAATCAGCAGCACCTGCCCCGGATAAATCAGCGAGGGATTGGCGATGCCGTTCGCCAATGCCACATCGCGCAGGGGCACGCCGTAACGCAACGCGATGCGGAACAGCGTCTCGCCCGCCGATACGCGGTGCGAGATGCCCACCACGCCCGGATTCGGGGTGCCCGGCTGCCCTGTCGCCTGCGGGACCGTGGTCGGCAGCGGGACGCTTGTCGGTGCCGGGGGCTGTCCGCCAGGTTGCGGCAGCACACTGCCGGGCAGCGGGATGACCAGGCTCTGGCCGACGAAGATGCGCGATGGATTGACGATATTGTTTGCCGCCGCAATGGCGTTCAGCGAGACGCCGAAGCGCAGCGCGATGCGGTAGAGCGTGTCTCCGGTGCGCACGATATAGATGGTTCCGGAGGCATTGCCACCGCCCGGCGGCGGAGTCGGATTGGTCGCGCCAGTGCCCAGCACGATCACGGTGCCGGCATTGGGGATGCTGGTGCAGGTATAGCCGCCGCTGGGCTGGGCTGGATAGCTCTGGGTGATGCGCGGTGCAAAGTTGGCATCACGGTAGATGATCGAGCCAACGCCCTGCACGCACACCCTGATCGGCGCGCTGAAACGGGTGATCGAGCTGCCATTGACCGTGGACAGGGCAAAGACTTCCACCGCGTTCAAGACGTTCCCAGTGGTGACGCCGATCTCGGCCGCCGTCGTCAGGATGCTGCAATACACATTGCCATTGGGGACAGCCCCGGCTGGCACAGAAATCTGCACCAGGGTGGTTGACCCACTGTTGACGAATGGGCACGGGATAGCTGTACCCGGCGGGGGTGTCTGACTGCCGCCTGCTGGAACAGTTGTTGGAGGTACGCCGGTGGGCGGCGGGCCGACTGGCGTGTTGGTGGGTGCTGGCGGGAGCGGCGTATTGGTTGGCGGGATAATCGGCGTGTTGCTGGGCGTGAGCGTGGGGCCGCCAGGCGTGATACTCGGCGTCTGTGTGGGCGGAATCGGCGTATTGCTGGGTGTCAGGGTGGGTCCGCTTGGCGTGTTAGTAGGCACAACGGGCGTGTTGGTCGGCACGTCTGGTGTGTCGGTGGGCACGACAGGTGTGTTGGTCGGCGGAATAGGCGTGTTCGTTGGCGGAATAGGCGTATCCGTGGGGGCAACCGGATTATTGACGACGACCGACGCTCCGGATGAACCACTGAGGACAAAGCTGCCGCCGGAGGTGACCTGCGTGCCCCCGCCGACGCTGACAGAAGTTCCGGCGGAAGCAGCAATCGCCGAGAACGAGATATTCAGGATATTGAAGGTGCCGCTGGGGAAGCCGGACAGCGAACCGCCCGTATACGTGATGGTGCCTGCGCCGTTACTGAAGGAAGGCCCGATCAGGTTGATGGTGAAGGTGCTGGCGGTGACCGAATTCACCTGCAGCACCGCGGGATCGAACGCGAGATTGACCTCCGCGCCATCGACCGGCAGCGTGCCGGTCGAAAGCTGCACCGAGATATTAAACGTGTCGCCCACATTGACGGTAGTAGAGCCGGGCGTGAGCGCAAGGGTAACGGTCTGTGCTGCGGCTGACGGGACAAAGACGGCCAGTGCTATGGAGAACAGAAGCAGAAAAAGGAAGTGGGCTTTGTGTCGCATAATCGAGTACCTGCTTTTGCGATGAGGTCAGGCGAAAGAGATGATCTGAAGGAACATCATGGCCAGGCGGCGCCCGTCTGGTTGAAATTACTGGCCAGCAGCGAGAAATCGAGCAGGGAGATGGCATTGTCGCCTGTGAAATCGGCGCGTGGCTCGTAGCCCCCCTGTGACGCATTGAGCCCGAAGCTGCTAGCCAGCAGCGAGAAATCGAGCAGGGTGACCACGTTATCGTCGTTGGCATCGCCCGCCAGCATCGTCCCAAAGCTGACCTGGCCGACGGATTGCGGAATCGTGATGGTTGCTGTGGTGGCCAGGTACTGTGCATGTTTCAGCCACGCCGTGTAGGTGCCTGGAGTAAGGCCCGAAATTATGAAGGCGCCGCTGCTATCGGATGCTGGATTATGGCTACTGACCAGGGTGCTGCCGTCATACAGCTCCAGTGTGAAAGTCGTGGCCAATGCGGCGCGGCCAGGTGCACGGCCCTGCATAGCGACAATCGCGCTCAGGGTGTCGCCTGCTGGCGGCGTGAACGTCGCTGATGGCGTGAGCGTCAATGTCGGTGTAGCGGTAGGCGTGGCGCTCGACGTAGGCGTGGGTGTGTGCGTCGCGGTGGCGGTCGGCGATATGGTGCTGGTTGGCGTTATGGTGGGTGTTGGCGGTGTCAGCACGCAGCTGGAGGGCACGCCTGGGTCTATCCCGCGAAATTCCAGAATCCCCTGATATTTGGGTGCGTCGGCAATTGGCTGGGTCTGGTATTCCAGCACACCCCAGCGCCCATAGATACTCCATGAGGATATGTAATTGAATAGGGCAAAGGCTCCGCCGCCCGTAATCTCTGACCACGTGTCCAGATACTGGCGATACAAACAGCGCATGCGCGGATCACGATTGACATCATCAAACAACTGGTTCAACGTTGCGTTGTTTTCTACGCCGTTGATACCAACAAAATGCTGTCCGCCCTCGTATGCAATCAAGTCCAGGCCTAAATTCGATGCGATGGTAAGGTGATTGCGTATGTATTGAGGTATGCCCGTCTCTATCTGGCCAGCAGTCCTGGCGATCAGCTCATCAACTGTCAGATCAATGTATTCATCCAACCGCGCAGGCGCGACCGTGACTCCGAAATAAGGCGCAATCGCCAGCGCATCAGCATATTGCCCGGCATTTTCAAACTGCGTCACCTGGCGAGATACCCAGTCATTGGCGCTTTGAGAGGCCAGGACACGATACAGGCGCTGCGTGCCCCCGAACACCTCCTCGAATATCTGAAACATCTGCACAGACCGCCGCGCATACCAGAAATGGCCTGCCTGTGTGGCCTCCCCCGAAAGTCCATTCGCCAGCCCAAGCGCTCTGGCCTGGGTACACTGACTGAAAAGACAGTTCCACACTTCGTTTGAGAGTTCTATGACCACTCTGCGACCGGGATCAAGCTGATCGCGCGCCATCGTAGCAAAGCTTCTGATGTAGTCATCCGTGGCATTAAACGGAATCGTGAACCACGGATCAAAGCCGACCCGATTCGCCAGCATGATCATATATTCAAGCGCCATGCCCCGTGAAGTGCCCTGTGTCGAGCTATCGGGCGTCGTTCGGTCGGACCAGTTCACTGACGGGTTATTGTTCGTGCGCATGACATCCATAAAGCGTATAACCGGATAACCCGACAGACTCTGTAAAAAGACCGGATGGAAGATCTGGGTCTGGTAGTTCGACTCCCACTCCACCGGCACCACGCGAATATTACGCAGCGGGTTCTCTGGATTGGTCTCCCTCACTTCAAGCAGTACAGGTACAGATTGAATCGTGATCGTCATACGGCCCGCAGCGCGGGAAGTAACCTGGGCGCTTCCCGCGCCAAATTCTATGCGTCCCTCGCCGTCATACAGGACGACATATTGACTGAACGGATGCTGTGACACCGGATAATTCAGCAGGATGGCAGTTGCATACTGGCCAGCCTGTAAAGACGCGATCCAGCCGTCGCTCCTCAGATCCAGCGTCCCGCCAGCGCCCCATGGCTGCCCGACCCGGTTGCTCACCCAGGGCCGTGAGTTCTTAAACACGTCAAGAAACATCCACGAGCGCATTTCAGCGTTTACCCACTCAAGATTCATGTAAATGGGAGAACGCGGCTGCGCTGAAACCTGTATCGACAGACTGAGCAGCAGCAGGCAGATGACGACAACCGAAATAGGGCCAGTGAAGCGCTTGTGATTAACCTTATTCACGTATTGATCTCCCCATCTGCCAGACCAGAGGCATCCTCTTGAATAACGTGTGTCCATCAGACTATCGCGTACCCGTTCAGGCAAAAGCGCGGCACTCCGAATGAACGTAATTTATTCGTGCATAACAGTTCACCGTGCCGGCCTGCGCCAATTGAAGAGAAGCAGGAAGTCATGGTCGCGCCGCGCCCGTCTGGTTGAAATTGCTGGCCAGCAGCGAGAAGTCGAGCAGCGTGATGGCATTGTCGCCGTTGAAATCGACGCGTGGTTCAAAGCCACCCAGTGACGCATTCAGCCCGAAGCTGGTGGCCAGCAGCGAGAAATCGAGCAAAGTGACCACATTGTCGTCGTTGGCATCGCCCGCCAGCAGCGTCCCAAAGCTGACCTGGCCGACGATTTGCGGCAGCGTAATGGTGGCGACCGTCGCCAGGTACTGCGGATGCTTCAGCCAGGCGGTATAGGTGCCTGTCGGCAGACCAGTGAAGGTGAAGGTGCCGCTGGTGTCCGTCACAGGGCTGTAGGCCCCGATCAGGCTGCTTCCCTCATACAGCTCCAGCGTGAAGGTAGTGGCCAACCCGGCGCCCGCCCGCCCCTGCAGCGCAACGACCGCGCTCAGGGTATCGCCTGCTGGCGGCGTCAGTGTGGCCGATGGGGTGAGGGTCACAGTCGGTGTGGCCGTCAGGGACGGCGTCAGGGTAGGACTGGGCGTAAATGTATTGGTTGGCTCCAGCGTGGGGCTGGCCGTCAGCGTCAGTGTCGGGCTGGGGGTGGCCGTCGCCGTGTTGGTCGCGGTGGGTGACGGGGTGGCTGTCACGAGCGGCACGAATTCATACGCGCCGATATCCACGCTGCTGCCCAGGATGCGCGCGCTGCCCGCCAGGTCTGTGGTGAGGCCCACAGGCACGAGTGCATTGCTTCCCTCGTCCACGACCACGCTTGCGCCTGAAGCCGGTTTATACTCCGGGTCCAGGCCGGGGTCCGCCCCGGTGATATTGCCATTCACGCCATTGGTGACGCCACACGTCGCATCTTCCACCAGGCTAAAGCTGAAGGTGATGGTACCGCCCACGCTGCTGCACTCAGGACCGTTATAACTGTCCGCCAGAATCGAGTTTCTGACGGTGACTGTGCCCAACTCGTTCAGAAGCGCGCTGCCGTCGCTTCCCCCATTGTTCACCACGGAACTGTTATCGACGGTGAGGCTGCCAAAAATGTTATAAATGCCGCCCCCTTGGCTGCCGCCATTACCCGCGATCAGGCTGTTGGTGATGGTGGCCGTGCCGACATTTTCGATCCCTGCCCCAGCAAAGGCACTGTTGTCCACGATCTGGCTGCTGTTAATCGTGAGCACGCCATCGCTGAAGATGCCGCCGCCGCCATTGAAGGCAGAGCTGTTACGGATAATGCTGTCTTCAATCGTCAGCGTGCCGACACTATTGATCGCACCACCAAACGCATCGCTGAATCCCCCTGCGATGACGACATTTTGAATGAGGACTTCGGCCCCGCTTGCGATGGTCATGACCTGAAAAAAGTCACCGCCACTGATGGTGGCGCCGTTGCCGCTGATGGTGAGCAGGTTGCCATTGTCGGCAGCGACCTCCAAAGTCTGGCTAATCGCATACACACACCCGGCGGCCAGTGTGATCGTGTCTGCCTGATTATTTGCAGAGGCAGTGACGATGCTCGTTTGCAACTGCACCGCGTTGCCTTCACCTTCGGTGCATCCAGGCGCAAAGTTGGCCGCCAGTGCAGGCTGATGAAGCGTCAGCAGTACCGCAGCGAGTATCAGGAGCATCGGCACCCTGGCAAACAGTGGCTGAAAATATGTAAACAGCGCTTTACGCATGGTCGTTATTACCTTGTGGTATCACGGTCGGGATGCGCCTGGTTGGTTAAAATTGCTGGCCAACAGCGAGAAATCGAGCAGCGTGACGATATTGTCGTTATTGAGATCGGCACGGGTATCAAAGCCCCCCTGCGAACTATTCAGCCCGAAACTGGCGGCCAACAGCGAGAAATCCAGCAGGGTGACCACATTATCGTTGTTGGCATCGCCTGCCAGCAGCGTCCCAAAGCTAATTTGTCCGACGGTCTGCGGCAGGGTGATAGTTGCCATGGCCGCCAGATATTTCGGGTGCTTCAGCCAGGCCGTGTATGTGCCCGCCGGCAGCCCGGCGACGCTGAATCCCCCCAGGCTGTCGGAGGTCGGGCTGTAGGTTCCCACCAGTGACGAACCCTCATACAGCTCCAGCGTAAAGGTCGTCGCAAGCCCCGGGCCGGTGCGTCCCTGCATCGCCACAACTGCGCTCAGCACATCCGCAGCTGGTGGCGTGAGTGTGATGGTGGGTGTCAGCGTAAGCGTGGGTGCAAGCGTGGCCGTGGCCGTCGCAGTTTGCGTGACGGTTGGCGTCAGGGTGGGTGTTGACGTTCGCGTGGCTGTGGCAGATGCTGTGAAAGTAGCCGAGGCGGTTGGCGTGGGCGATGCGCAGGCTGCCCCGGATTGCACGGCGCCGATATCCACGCAGACCCCGCTGATGCCCAGCAAGGCAGCGATGTCCGCTGGCAGCGGCGCCCCTGCACCGATTGCCGGGCTGCCCGCCGCCAGCGCATAATTACCGGCCGCCGCATTGACGAACAGCGGCTGTGCACCGGTCAGCTCGATACCATTCTGCTCGCGGCCTGTCGCTGACCGAAAACTGCTCAGATTGGCGAACACGCTGTAGCATGTCGGCGGATCCGTCCAGCGGAAAATATTCGGCGCTCCCCCGCCAATCCTGCTGTACAGGTTGTAATCGAGGGTGGTGAAATGGGGCGTGTGCGCCGGGCAGGTCGGGTGATCCGGGCGCCAGGTTTCAAACATCACGGCCGGCTCGCCAAGACCTGCGCCATTGGCGAAGATATTATTGACCACCACGGCATTTTCCGTGTTATAGGTAGCAGGGCTGCCCACTTCCCAAGCGGCAGGAGTGCGCCCCTCATAGCTGACGCGGATGCTGTTGCCGCCACCCACAGCCGTGTTGTTGTACACGCGCGCATCAGCACTGCTGGCGATGAAAATATTCCGGTCCCGATTGTTCACAAGGATATTCCCGGCAATGATAGCGCCGGTCGAAATCTCGAAGTAGATGCCCGTGGCCGCATTATTGAACACGCGATTGCCGACCACGGTGGCGTTGTTGGTGCCCACATCCAGCCAGATGCCCGTGGCGTTGTTGTTTTCGGACAGGTTGTTCCTGAACGTGACGTTCTGGCTGCGCACGATCTTGACGCCCGCGGCAGCCCACCCGGTGAAAAAATTCTCGACATTGTTGTGGGCGAAGGTGTTGCCTTCCACCAGCAGATTGTCGGCGTAAGAGCCGTCCATCCCGCTCTGGCCGTTATAGGTCATGGTGTTATTGCGCACCGTCAGGTTGGTGCCGGGCGCCTGCACGCCATAATTGCCGTAGACATACAGGCCGTTCTTGGCATTCCATGTGAACAGATTGTTCTCGACCAGCACATTTTCAGCGGCGATGCCGAGGCCAAAGAAACCAAAATGGGCGATCCGCAGTCCGCGCACGATGGTGCCCGGTTCCGAGACATCCAGAAAGCTGCCTTTGGCCGTCACTTCCACGGTCTGGCCATAGGGGCTGCTGCCGATGTACAGCCGATTGGCCGCGTAGTCGGCATAAAAAGTACCGGGCACGACCGCGCTGCGTGTGGCCACCTGCGCCAGACTGGCACCGTTGATGAACACCATATCGCCATAATTAGCCATCGGATATTCAGCGGTCACGTTCAATGGCGATGTCCATGACGGCGGCGGAAATTCGTAGGTGTAGCTGTTATAGACCCAGTCCCCGCCATCTGGCGTCCACTGCCCGTCAGGCACAATCACACTGCCTTTAATCCACACAGTGGCCCCATCCGCGGCGCGCAATGTCAGCGGATTGAACATGTAGATGTCGCTGGTGATGCGATATGTCCCGTCCAGAAAGATCACGGTCGAGCCAGCCGGCGCAAATTGCAGCGCCCTGGCGATGGTCCATGGTGACGTTGGCGACAGACCGGTATTGGTGGGCAGTCCCGCCGGGCTGACGTAATAGGTGCCCTGCGCCAGCACACGATCTGCGATGCCCAACAGAACTGTCAGCGCCAGCACGACCACTAGCATCCGCCCGGCCATCGTTTTCATTACAAATCCCGGCGGGTGGTGCTTTTTATCGTCAAATTGTGGGCGAGGCTTCATCATGCACTCGCAGTCGATTCCGCCTCAGGCGTCGGCTCTGCGGTGGGAATGGCGTCCGGCGTCGGCTCGACAACCGGTGCTGCGGTCGGCTCAGCGACTGGCGCCTCGGTAGCCGCCGGGATCACCGGCTCTAAGGTTGGCTCGGCTGTCGGTTCCGGAGTCGGTGGCACGATGTCGATGACTGCGCCGCTGATCGTCCAGGTCGCTTCGGTCTGCGCGTCGACGATGCTGCTCCAGCGCAGCCAGATCACCTGCCCGGCGAAGGCGCTCAGATCAACCGTCACCTCAGACCAGCTTTCGCTAAGGCTGCCCGATTGCATCAGCGGGTACCAGGTCAGCAGATCGGTGCTGACCTCAACCGCACGCACTGCGTCGCCACTGCCCAGCGCGGCAAAGCGAAGCTGCATGCTGATCGGCGCGGGCAGGTCAATCGGCTGCAGCCATGTCAGCGTGCCCGAGCTAGTCGTGGACCAGTCGGCGCCGCCGGAGGCCCAGCCGCCGGTTGCTTCCCAGGCGAGAATGTCGGCAGCATCGATCACAACAGGCGGTGTCACGGGCTCGCGCGGGGTGGCTGTCGGTTCTGGTAGCAGCGGCTGCTCGACAGTTTCAGATTCTGGCGCAGCAGGTTCTTCGGGCGTCACTGCGTCAGTTTCGGGTGACTGTGCTGGTTCCTCAGCGGCAGGAATCGGCGTTTCCAGCGCACGCGAAGGGTCTTCCGTCGCGCTCTCAGCCGGCACTTCTGTGAAGACGACAAGCATATCCCCTTCCAGTGGCGGCAGTTCGGCGGCCGTCTGCAGCACGACTGCTTCAACTGTCGTGGTCACGGTTTCCACGGATGCTGCACCCACGGCATCGTTGTCGATGACGGGCACGATCACGTTTTCCAGCGCGAAACCATCAAAGGTTTCATCCTCGCTGACGACGGTGTGCGTGATGACACAGGCATGTTGTTCAGCCTCAGGGTCGGCGTCATCCACAGCGGTGACGATGACCGCCTGCGACAGCGGGGTGGAGGCGTCGACAAACAGGGCCGGCGTCACCAGACACTGTCCGTCGCTGACCAGCGTGACCAGCACCGAGCTGGCCGGGGGCGCAGCAAATACAATCTGATAGCCGGTATTGGTGGCAAACTGTTCGTCGATGCTGCCGGTTGCGCCTTCAATGCGGACGACGGCAGCTTCGGCTTCAGCCGTGGGCACCACTTCTATCGTTGGGGCAGCTGTGACCGCCTCCACAACCTGCGCTGCGGCACCGATGCGCACCGTGGCTTCCGTCAGCCGACCCAGCACCGAAGCGCCGTCGAACGTGATATCGGTCAGGGTGGGGAATGCACGCTCGGCAAAACGGATCGTGGTCTCGGCGTCTGGCACGACGGCTGCAAAAGTGATGACTAGCAGCGCAAAGTCACGCTCTGGAAAATTACGCAGCGCCCCTGCTGCATAGTCGATCGTGCCTGCCTGATTATCAAAGGCGGGCGGCAGAATCGTCACCGGCAGGGAAGCATCGGCCAGGACGCCAGCCACCTGCAGCACGGCCGGGTCGAAACGAAGATGTACTTCCGCACCGTCCACAGACCCGCCGCCGCTTTGAACCTGCACAGCGACAGTGAATAATTCATCCTGGGCCACCTGCCCCGTTGAGGGCACCAGCGCGATGCTGACATCGGACTGGGCAACTGCCTGTCCAGCCAGAATCAGGGATACCAGAATGACGAAAATGGATATGACGCGCGCTATGCTGATTGACCGCATAAACGTATTGTCCTTTGTGCTCTGAATACCAACGGAAATGAGTGCAGCGTTCGGATTAGCCGAAATAAAATCGAAACTTTTACGATTTTCACTATACACATGTCTAGACCACTTGACAACATATGGACTATCCGCTTATGTTCTGGACTTGTCAGAAATTCATTAGGGTTTTGAAGTCAGGACTTTGAGACTTTATGCTGCTTTAACGATTAGTAAGGCATGGTAACGAGATTCGTTTACAGCCTTTGGTTTCGTAGAAGTAACGTGCCCATACGCTGCTAATAGCCAGTGGTGCGGGTTTATTAGTTGAAGTCTTTGATGCTGATTTTGAAAGGTTCAGCCAGGGGATTGAGCTTGTGCCACAAGGCGACGCAGACGTTGAACACGGCGGTGCTATAGGCAAGACGGGCTTGCAAGTGCGCCTCAGTGGCATGCCCCCAACCCAGTAGAGACACAATGCGTTCGAAGGTCGCGTGTGACCTTCTGCGGCATGATGCTTTCCCACACTCAGGACATCGTCCCGACTCATTCGGGCATTCTTCCCCCATCGAACATGACCCCTGCTCATGACAACGGGACACCTGTTCGTTTAGGCTGATTAAAGTCAGCCAGTGAGGAAAAACACATCATGTCGACCGAACAGAACAAAGAAGTGATCCATCGTTATTTCGAGGCACAAAATCGCCACACTCCTGAAGATGCGTTTGCTTTTTTCAGCCCCGGTATTGTGTCGCACAGTGTGCCGGGACATGACGGAGATGTTGGGATAGATGGCATCAAAGCCTTCTTTACGACGCTCCACGACGCCGTTCCTGATATGCACGTTACCCCTCAGGACACGATTGCAGAGGGGGACAAAGTGGTAGTGCGTTTTACCATCACTGGAACACAGACCAAAGAAATAATGGGTCAGCCGGGCGGGCAACAGATTAGCTGGAACAGTCTCACCATCTATCGTCTTGAAGAGGGGAAAATCGCGGAAGTCTGGAGCTAATCAAGGCTGTGCGCAGCCTTCGCCTCTCACAAAGGTTAGCCCATTCACGAATCACCCTTCGCGCAAGTCTTGCGTTCGGCGCACGGACGACGTCCGAACCAAAGCAAGCAATCAGACCTTAAATCGCTTGTAGAAAATCAACTTTTCAACGGGAGGAACTATGATTACGCGACTCGCAAAGTTTGTCTTTGGACTGATGTTTATGCTGACAGGCCTGCTGCCAGCGACGGCACAGGAAATGCCGCCTCTGCCTGGCGAACTGGTGCTGGGCGATCTGGGTGCGCCGCGCGGACTGGCCTTCGATGCGGATGGCAATCTGCTGGTGGCCGTGGCAGGCAGCGGCGGCGAAACATCATTCATGATGGCGGGGCCGGAAGGGGAACAACCCGTCAATGCAGGCCTGAGCGGGCGCATCGTCTCAATTGCGCCAGATGGCACCGCGACTGATCGCATTATCGGCCTTCCCAGCTACGCATTTCCCTTTGAAACGGGCGGCGTGTACCGCATTATCCCGCATGGTGAGTCACTCTGGATGTTGTTCAGCGGGACTGGCGCGGGCACGACCGGCGCATTCTGGGCCGACTCGGTCGTCGAATACGATGCCGAAACGCTGGTTGTCAAAACAGTCATCAACATGAACAACTTTGAGGCGACCTACGATCCGGACGGCAATGGCTACGATACCAACGTGGCAGATATTGCCTGGGCCGCCGATGGCACGCTCTACATCGTCAACGCCGGTGGGAACGATCTGCTCTCGTGGACGGCGGACGACGGTTTGCAGCTCGTTCATGCATGGCCGGATAACCCTGTCCCGACGTCAATTGAAGTTGCTGACAATGGCGACCTGTATATCGGCTTCCTGGGCGCAGGCATGGCGCCCGGCGCGGGCAAAATTGAACACTGGTCGGGCGGCGAACTGGTGGAGACGTTCAGCGGGCTGAACACGGTGAGCGACATTCTGCTTGATGGTGACACGCTGTATGCTGTCCAGCTGGCGCTGTTCACCGAACAGGGGCCGGGACCGGGTAGCGTGGTGGCGGTCTCTGCTGAAGGCATCACGCCTGTCGCCGAAGGTCTGATCGCGCCATTCGGCATCGCCCAGGGCGCAGACGGCGCGCTGTATGTCACCTTCGGCACGATCGCATTCGCTCCGGGCATGACCGGCGGTGTCGTCCGCCTGGACATGTAAGTCAGGCAGTTGTCAGGGTTGGATGCACCTGTAATAGCGGGTGCATCCATGTACTTTATGGGGCTGTCGATGGCACATTGGGCTATGGGTTTCGTGATTGTACTGCTGCTGTCAGGATGTGCGGCATCGCCTTCCGTATCTGCCGCACAGGCGGGCGATGCGGAGCGGGGCGCCCAGCTGTTTGCACAGGGGCGCGACGAAGCCCCTCCGTGCGTCAATTGCCACCGCGTGGTCGGCGGCCAGGTCGGCTTCACGATTGGGCCGGGCCTGGCCGGGATCGCTGAACGGGCCGAAACGCGAATTCCCGGAATATCAGCACAGGAATATCTGCGCCAGAGCATCATCGAACCCCAGCGCTTTGTTGTATCCGGCTATCGGAACATCATGTATCCCGATTACAGCACACATCTTATGGAACAGGACATTCTGGACCTGATCGCGTATCTGCTCACCCTGTAGTCGTGCATGGTTTGAAAGAGGCAGCACCCATGAACAGAATCTTCCTCTCCACCAATGGCAGCAGGCTGGCGCGCGCAGAATGTGCAGAAAACGGCCGCTGGGCCGTCGAGCTCGTGCTGGACGGTGTCGCGGTACGCTGCATGGCTGCTGATCCCCATAATCCCAACAAGGTCTTTGCCGGAACACAGGGCAGCGGTGTCCTGCGGTCTGAGGATCGCGGAAAGACGTGGCAGCCATCGGGTATGCAGGGCCAGACCGTGAAATCGATTGCGGTCAGTCCGGCCGAGCCCGGGTTGATCGTCGCCGGCACAAAGCCACCGGGCGTGTTTGTCTCGCGTGATGGCGGCCACACGTGGTCGGAACTGGAGTCCTTTCGCCGGATGAGGCGCTGGTTCTGGCGCTCGCCCGCCGAGAAGCCTTTCACCGCCTATGTGCAGGCGATAGCACTCTCACCCACTGATTCCAATGTGATCGTTGCAGGGATTGAGGCTGGGGCAGTGGTGCGCAGCACCGACGGCGGCAAAACCTGGCAGCCACATCGCGACGGCGCGCTGAGAGATTGTCATTCCATCACCTTCCATGCCAGCAATGGCGACTGGGTGTACGAAGGAGGCGGCACCGGAGCCGGGGCCGCATTCAGCCGCGACGCTGGCAACACCTGGACACAAACGCGGCAGGGCCTTGACCGTCATTACGGCTGGGCGGCCGCAGCAGACCCCGCGCGCCCGGAGGTGATGTACGTGTCTGTCTCGCCCGGCCCGATGAAGGCGCACAGCGCAGGCAATGCCCATGCTTATATCTTCCGCTCGACGGGCGATGCGTGGGAGAAACTGGGGGGCGGACTGCCCCAGCCGCTGAATGATATGCCCTACGCGCTGCTGACCGACCACGAAGCACCCGGACATGTGTACGCGGGCCTGAGCAACGGCGATGTGTGGCATTCAGCGGATTACGGCGACTACTGGCAGCAGCTTCCCGTCAATGTGGGGACGGTCTGGACCGCCATGATTATGTTTTGATGGCCTAATGCGAAGGACTAACCACATGAGAACCTGGATCACATCCGGAAATGGCGCCCTCACAGTCACGACGCTCATTGCCGCAGGCACTGGTCTGGCGCTCCTCGGCGCGCTTGTCACACAGGGTATATCGGCACGTACGATCACTGCCTGCCTGCTGGTGCTGTGTTTTGTGGTGTTTACTTTCGGAGGAGTTCTCTTCTCCGGCAGGGCCTTCCTGAACTGGCAGATTGGCGATATGTCTGCCCATCTGCTCTGGGAACGGGGCTTCGTCATCGGTGGCATTGTGTTCACGGCGCTGGGGCTGGCCCTGCTGGAGGACTTGCTGCGGGCTGCTGGCGAGACCGTCCTGTCACGTCTGGGCATACTCGCGTACCTGATTGGCGCGGCGGTGGCTCTGGTCGCAGAAACTGCCTATCTGGACAAGCGAGACTGGCACTATCCGCAGATCGTGCTGTATGTCGTGCTGGCATTTCTGGGACAGGCCCTGCTGGGGGCGTCGCTGCTGCACAGCGGACTTGTCTCCAGATGGGTGGGATGGGTCACGATCCTGTGGAACGCAATCTGGCTGCCGGTGCTGCTGATCTTCAGCCCGCGCAATATGTATTTTCCCGTGCTGCATCATGTCGCCCCGCTCATGATTGGTATCGCGCTGCTGGCTGGACGATAAATTTCACAGGTGCGCGATCAACCAGGAATTCGTGATACGCTGAGACATCAGGGTGAGAAAACTACTTTCAGAATGAGACTTCATATGAGCGAGCAAGCTGCCCGACGCCTGTCCTGGTCAATCGCCATATTCTCAGCGCTCCTGGTCATGATCGGGCTGGGGGTCAGCATCCTCGCGCAGGTGATCAGCGGTCAGGGCGTCACCTTCAGCCATCAGTTTTTCACCCCTCTGCTGACTGCGACCTACTGCGTGGTCGGGGCGCTGGTCGCATCACGTCACCCGCGCAACCCCATCGGCTGGATATTCTGCGCGATCGGATTTCTAAGTGCATTGAATATGTTGTCGGCGGGATATGCATTGTACGGCGAGCTGGTCACACCACTGGCCGGCGCGGCGCTGGCACGCTGGCTGAGCCTGTGGATCTGGATTCCGAACGTGCTGCTGCCCCTCACCTTTACCCTGCTCCTGTTCCCGGATGGAAAACTCCTGTCCACCCGCTGGCGCCCTGTAGCGTGGGCAGCCGGACTGGGAATTATCGGTCTCTCACTGAGTATCGCTTTGCATCCCGGCCCGCTGAAAAGTCTTGGGCTGCAAGAAAGTAATCCTTATGGAATTCATGGTGCCGAGGCCGCTTTGACGCTGCTGGTTACGGCCTCAACGCCTCTCATTCTGGCAGGAATTATCGGTTCCATCGCATCGATCGTCGTTCGCGTGCGCAAGGCATCCGGTATTGAACGGACGCAGATAAAGTGGCTGGCTGTGGCAGGCGTTGCCGCGATTGTGGGCAACATTCTGGGCAGTATTCCCTGGTTGATCTGGGGAGACAGTCCTGTCACCCAGGAGCTGAGCATCATTATTACCGACATCACGATCGTCACGATTGTCATCGCCACAGGGATCGCCATTCTGCGCTACCACTTGTGGGACATTCACATCCTTGTGAACCGGACGCTGGTATATGGTTCGCTGACAGCCCTGATTGTCGCGCTGTATGTCGTCATTGTGGGTGCATTGGGGACGCTGCTTCAGATCGGCGCGAGCCTTCCCGTCTCACTGCTGGGGACCGGCATCGTCGCCATTTCTTTCCAGCCGCTGCGAGAGCGTTTGCAGCGCAGCGTGAATCGGCTGATGTACGGAGAGCGTGACGCCCCTTATGCCCTGTTGGGCCGGTTGTCAGAGCGACTCGAAGTGGTTGCGGCGGTGCAGTCTGTCCTTCCCACGATTGTGGAGACGGTCGCGGAGGCGCTCAAATTACCATACGTGGCCATCGCGCTGAAGGAAGGAGAGTCGTTTGCTATCGCCGCTGAATATGCGCGTTCCTCTGCATTTGTGCCGCAGGGCAATGCCAGTCTGGAAGTCCTGCCGCTGACCTATCAGCTGGAGACCATTGGTGAGTTGATGCTTGCGCCGCGTGCGCCGGGCGAGACATTTTCCCCCAATGACAGGCGACTGCTGGAAACCATTGCGCGGCAGGCAGGCGTCGCCGCCTACAATGTGCGCCTGACGCAGGATTTGCAGCGATCGCGCGAACGGCTGGTGACGACCCGTGAAGAAGAGCGCCGTCGTCTGCGTCGTGACCTGCATGACGGGCTGGGGCCAGTACTTGCCGCGATGTCGTTCAAGCTGGATGCCGTCCACAATCTGGCGGATCGTGATGCCAGCGCAGTCAGGCGGATGTCCATCGAACTCAAGGCGCAGATGCAGGAGGCGCTGGCGGATATCCGTCGGATTGCCTATGACCTGCGTCCGCCTGCCCTGGATGAACTTGGGCTGATTGGCGCATTGAAAGCCCACATTGCATCTCACAATCAGATACAGGGGCTGCACATCACGCTGGAAGCGCCGGAGGATCCGCCACCCCTGCCCGCTGCCGTTGAAGTGGCCGCCTACCGCATCGCGCTGGAAGCGATGACCAACGTGAGCCGCCATGCAGGGGCGAGCCACTGTTACGTCCGGGTCTCGCTTCCCGATGACCTGTGCCTGGAGGTGACCGACGATGGGCGCGGCCTGCCAAATCGCGTTCGGGCAGGCGTGGGGCTGACCTCCATGCGGGAACGTGCCGAGGAGCTGGGCGGGATGTGTGTCGCTGAAGTGCTGCCACAGGGCGGGACGGGAGTGATGGCGCGGTTGCCTTTGTCCTCCGGTTACGGTGCTGCGAATGGAGGATCCGCATGGACGCTATCCGTGTCCTGATTGCCGACGACCACACCCTGTTTCGCGATGGTTTGCAGGCGCTGCTTGCCTCAATCCCTGATATTGAGGTGGCAGGAGTGGCCTCCAGCGGCAAGGAAGCCTTGCGCCTCGCAGTAGAACATCAGCCCGATGTGATCCTGATGGATATTCAGATGCCAGACCTGAATGGCTTTGAGGCGACACGCCAGATTCTGCATGTCAGCCCGCATATCGGCATCATCATGCTGACCATGTTCCAGGACGATGATTCTGTCTTCGCCGCGATGCGGGCCGGGGCACGGGGCTATGTGCTGAAAGGCGCGGACCAGAATGTTCTGCTGCGGGCTGTGCGGGCGGTAGCCAACGGCGAATCCCTGTTCAGTCCAGAGATTGCAGCCCGGCTGATGGCGTTCTTTGCCGGTTTGGCCCCCGCCGCCAGGCCTGAGCTTTTTCCGGAGCTCACAGAACGCGAACGGGAAATTCTGTCTTACATCGCTGACGGGCAGACGAACGCCGAAATCGCCCAGAAGTTAGTCATCAGCATGAAAACAGTGCGCAATCATGTCTCGAATATCTTCAGCAAGCTGCAGGTGGCTGATCGGGCCCAGGCTGCGATTCGCGCGCGCGAAGCCGGGCTGGGTGGGTCTGCGGATAGCGCAACCCGTTCATGATTCTTCCCTCAGCATGAACGATTATGAACCGTTTTTCAGTTTGTCGAAGCTACAATTGCAGCGTCGTATCGATGGCGCATAATGTCGAGCACGTCTGCTAATCGAGGTTCACCTTGCTGCGGTTTCCTGCAAATGAAGGCTATATACTGCCAGCCAGCCTGGTTCCCGCGGCAGACGTGCAGGCAGGCCGGGCACAGTCACTGGAAGCGATCATGCCGGGTTTTGCAACTCAGCCGGTCGCCAGCTCGGAAGTGCCGCGCCGAATGGCGATGTCTGGACGATGGCCTGATTGCGGCAGCTCTTAGTCGACAGTGTGATCGGCAGGCAGACGCTTATGCGCCAGGCGCAGATTGTAACCGAAGGCATCTACTCCGATCCGCATGTGCCACCGGATAATCGGGCTGTTTCGTAACGCGAGCAGCTCTCACCTGATTTTGAGCTCTAGCCAATGGGTGGCGTTTTCAAAACGCGGCTCCTCCGAGAAGCCCAGCGCTGTATAAAAATTACGCCCCTCCTCGGTTTGGGTGCGCAGGGTGAGGATCATAAATTGGGGCGCGGCGTGTGCAATCAAGCCTTCAATCAATTGTTTGCCAATACCTTTGCGACGATGTGCTGCCAGCACATACACATGCCGGATGCGCCCAATGGTAGGTATCTGCAAATAGGGGTCGGTATGCACGCCGCCGATCCCGATCAACTGCGTTTCGTCGGTGATACCCAGCAGCCCAGCGCCATTTTCACAAAACGTCATCGCGCCCATGTCATACTCGTCCCAGAGTTTCTGGATAAAGGTATAACCTTCCGCCAGGCTCGCATCGAGCAGCGGGCGAAGCTCGGTGATGGTCAAATGGGTTATCAGGTGTATGCGCATCTGCGTTCTCTTTTTATGAAATTAGGGATTTCATCATCCATCTGAGAGGATTGAGCGACAACTTTTAAAACTATACCCGGCGTTGGGCGTTTTTGCCGTGGCAAACGTTCGCGCTCCATGTCGCAGCGATGCGATGCGCGGTGGAGTTTCGAGGCACACGGTGGCTTAGAACTGTGACGTTTGGTTGCTGCGTGGTGGTGCTCCACGTCTGAATTCGGCAACCTCACTCACTCTGCACAATTGCAGCGCCCTGCTCGGCCAACAGGATTCGCAGCAGTGATCTGTGGCAAAGCAGCTCATCTGCGCAGTAACAGCCCACAGAGAAATTCGTCTGCCGGGAAAGTGCAGCCAGCATTGCAATCAGGCGCTGTGCCTGCGGCCGCCGCATCTGCGCCAGATAACGCCGTTGATAGGACGCCCACCGGCGTGGCGTCAGAGGTTCGGCCAGTGCCCACGCACGCAGATCTTCACTGGGTGACAGCTCCGGCAGCCACACATCAAAATAATCTCGCGCACCCCAGTCCTGCTTGCGCACTCCGCGCGGCGGATGGCGCACCGTTCCCAGGCGCAGTCCTTCATCCGGGGTTCGAGGCGTGCCGAGGCGAACAATGCGAATGGCCATGCTTTTGCTGTACTCCCACTTAATTACCCGACACAATCTGAATGTCGCTGTCACGCGAACAACTATTCATACCCCTGCATACTGTTCATGCCTTCGCATGATGGTATGCAGGGGTATTTCCACTCACCTACTGGTGTGAAAGCATGCTGCCCGCTCTAACCGTCGGATATCAGTGTTCCGCAAACAGCGACAGGATGTTGCCCTCGGTGTCCCTGAACGATGCAAAGCGTCCGTCATTGCCCATCGGGGTTACGGGGACGACAATCTCGGCACCCAGCGTGCGCACGCGCTCGATCATCGCCTCCAGATCGCTCCCGCGCCCGGCATTCAGATACACATGCGCGCCCTGATTACCCGGCTCGACTCCCGGCGACTGCAACAATGATCCACCGACTTCATTGGGCTCGAAGTACAGCGTCGCCATCCGGCGCGGCGGCACATCGGTGATGGTCACTTCCCGGCCCAACAGCTGTCCGTAGAATCTGGCGGCGCGTTCGATGTCCTGCACCGGAATCTCAATCCACGAAAATACTTTGTTCACGACGTCACTACTCCCTGAGTTGAACCATTCGATGTAGTCAGCATAAAATGGCTCTGGTGACATCCTCTGTCACCAGAAAATCCAGTTTAGAAAGTCAGGTGCTAAAGATGCGCGCAGATCGCCTGTTGTCCATCATGCTTATCCTTCAGGCCCAGGGGAAAACGACGACCCTTGCGCTGGCAGAAACGCTGGAAGTATCGCGGCGCACCATTCTGCGCGACATTGAAGCACTCAGCATTGCCGGCGTGCCTGTCCATGCCGAGGCGGGACATGGCGGTGGCGTCTATCTGGACGAAGGCTATCGGGTCTCGCTGACCGGATTGAAGGAAGCCGAGGTGCGCGCTCTGTTTGTCTCCACGCGTCCCGGACCGCTGGGGGATGTGGGCCTGGGTCAGGCCGCCGACGCGACGCTGCTCAAACTATTCGCAGCCTTACCCTCCCTGCACCGCCAGGAAGCCAGACGGATGCAGCAGCGCATCCATCTGGATCCGGCGTGGTGGTGGCACAAGGGCGAACCGCTGCCCCATCTGGAGACGCTCAAGGCAGCAGTGTTCGAGGATTATCGGGTCCGGGTGCGCTATGCCCGTGGCGATGGGGAAGTCAGCGAACGCATTTTGGAACCCTACAGTCTGGTCGCCAAAGCGAGCGTGTGGTATCTCATCGCCCGGCGTGATGAAGAACTTCGCACGTACCGCGTCTCGCGCTTCCTCGCGGTCGAGGTGCTCGACACACATTTTGAGCGCGACGAAACGTTTGACCTGGCTCAGTACTGGCACACGCATTCCAGCGAATTCGTCGCCAATCTGCCCACCTTCGCGTTCACGCTGCGGTTGCCTGCCGCCAGACTGCAATTTCTGAACTGGTATGCATCGGGGCGATTCACAGTTCGCGACAGCACTCCCGAGGGGACATACCTGGTAATCGATCTACAGGTCAGTTCCCTAGATGAAGCACGGATGCTGGTGTTAGGACTGGGCACGGATGCGGAGATCATCGAGCCGGACGCACTGCGCAATGCGGTGCTTCTTCAGGCGCAGCAGTTCGTGGCCAGGTTTTCGCCTGAATAATCGGAGTGCACAAAGCTTTTCTCTCCCCGCTGAATGTGCGGCGGGCTAATCACCGGACAGGCCTTCGCGGAATTTCAGAATGACAGCAATCGCAGGCTGCGGAACAATCCAACCATCCTTCAGAAGGCCATCAAAGCCGCCTGCATTTAGCTTCAGCTTATCTCTTCTTCTCTCACAACCACTGAAAGAATCAATATTTGCATCAAAGATTAATGGTAGATAAAATGACGTTAACATACTATACGGTCAGTATGTTACGCTAATTATTACCATATAGACGCTGGGCGGCAGGCAATGAAGCAGCATCTCGATCACAAGCACGACCTGAATACGCGGGATACGCTGATTGCGGCGGGCATCCAGCTCATCGGCCAGCACGGGTACGACGGCGCCAGCATCGGCGACATCGCAGCCCTCGCCCAGGTCACCAAGGGTGCCGTGTACTACTACTTCGGCTCAAAAGAAAACTTCGTGCTGGAGATTGTGCGCGAACGTGCGGAGCGCAATATCGCCGCCTTCAGGGCGCTGGACAAAGACGATGTCTCGCTGGCCCAGTGGATCGAGCGTTCATTCTCGGCCATCATGAGCTTTGCCGACCCCGCCCAGCAGCAATTTTCACTGGAAATCACACTCGCGGGCCTGCGCCGCGGCAACGAACGGATTGCCGCGCTGGTGGCTGACATACACGCCGAGTGGCGCGGCCAGATCACCGAGATGGTCATGCTGTCGAATGAATACCAGGAAGGCAGGCTGGCTGGCGCTCCGGAAGTGATCGCGGTGGGCATCATGGCCCTGATCGACGGACTGCTGATGCATGCCAGGCTGGAACCGGAAGCGTTTAGCCGTGAACATTTTGTCGAGCGGCTGGCTCCGCTTTTGCAGCAATGGGTGACCATGCGCCAGCCCGATGATGCGCAGCAAAGCGAGGGATAAGCAGACTCCGTGGACACACTGATTCGCACCAGCACGCTCATCGATGGCACAGGCGCCCCTGCTCGACACGGCTGGTCGCTGCTGGTGCGCGATGGGCTGATTCATCAGATCGGCCCCGATGCCGACTTTGCCGGCGCCGAAGCAGCGGTCATCGACCTGACGACCGGCGTCATCGTGCCCGGTTTCCTCGACGTACATACCCATTTCTGTTACATCCACGAGGCTGGTTTTCAGCAAAGTGCGCAGCATCCCAACCGGGCTGCCATGCTGCTGGCGGGGGCCGACAATGCCGCGGAATGGCTGCATCAGGGCGTGACAAGCACGCGACTGGTAGGCACGCCGTTTGATATGGACATCGAGCTGCGGTCGGTGGTGCGCGGGGAAAAGCTGCCTGCGCCGCGCATGGCCTGCGCTGGCCGGATGATGACCATGGTCGGCGGGCGGCGTAATGCCTGGGACTTCATGAAGGAAGAAATCAACGGCGCGGATGAAGCCCGCCGCTGGACACGCGCGCATCTGGGGCGCGGCGCAGACCTGGTGAAACTGTACTGCACCACGCTGCTTGAAGAAAATGTCGCCGACTACCTGGCGCGTGCCCTGGCCCTGCCCGACGACGCACCAGATCCCGGTCGCTGGAGCTCCCTGACCGTGGAAGAAATCCGCGCAGTGTGTGATGAAGCACACAAGGTCGGGCGTACGGTGGCGGCCCATGTCGCGCCAACCTTCGGCATCAAGCTGGCGCTGCGCGGTGGCGTGGACACGATCGAGCATGGCACCGTGCTGGACGACGAGTGCATCGAGCTGTTCCTGCAAACTGGCGCGACGCTGGTGCCCACGCTCAGCGTGATGCACTACCAGATGACGCACGGTGACGCGCTGGGGCTGCCGCCCGTCTTCACCGAATTTGCCCGCCGCCGTTGGGACAGCCAGGTGAGCATGCTGCGCCGCGCCGCCGACGCAGGCGTGAAAATCGCCACCGGCACTGACGCCATCATCGACGGCATGCAGTATTACGATGAGGTCGAACTGCTGGTGGATGCCGTCGGGCTTGCCCCGATGGACGCACTGCTGGCAGCCACACGCAACGGCGCCGGTGCGCTGGGCATGGCCGGGGAAAAAGCCGGCACGCTGGAACCGGGCAAGTTCGCTGACCTGGTGCAGCTTAACGGCGACCCGCTGGCTGATATCCATCACATCCGAGACATCATGACCGTGGTCCAGGGCGGACGCGTCGCTGCCGTGCCAGACCGCGCCAGTGGCAGGGGGCATCGGGGGCATCATGGCTGAGACAGCGGTCCTCGCGGCCGGATTTATCGACCTGACGCCTGAGGGCGTGAATATACACTGCGGGGAAGCCCTGCTGCTGGACGGCGGGCGCATCGCCGGCTTTGTGGCCGAGCGCGACCTGCCCGACGAGATTACGCGCATCGCCTTTCCGGATGCCTTCTGCCTGCCCGGCCTGGTGGACACGGCCTTCCTGCCCGGCCTGATTGTCAGCGAGACGGGCGCGCGACCGGAGACCTATGGCCAGAGTGCATGGGCCGCCAAAGGCGCCGCAGATCGCTGGCTGTCATCGGGCGTGACCACCGCCGCAAGTATGGGCGGCGCAGAAAGGCTCGACTTTGACCTGAGCCGCTGCGTGCTGGCCAGGAAGCTGTCCGGCCCGCGCATCGTGCCTGCGCTGTCGCCACTGGTTCCCACCGGCGCAGCAAAATTCCACAGGCTGTATGGCGTGCGCGAGGTCAGCGGGCGTGATGATGCGCGCCGTGTTGCCCGAGAACTGATCAAGCAGGGTGCGGACCGCATCGTGGTGTATGCCGATGTGCCGCTGGAGTTCCATCCTGATCCGTTTGAAACGAGCCGGCATCGCCTGGCGTTCTCCGCTGACGAACTGGCAGAGATCGTCATGCAGGCGGCGCAGGCTGGCCTGTTCGTGCATGCGCAGGCCATTTCGTCTAAGGCCATCGACGTGTGTATCACCGCTGGCGTTCGCTCAATGGGCTGCGCTTTCGGCCTGAGCGAGGCGCACCTACCGCTGCTGGCCCAAAAAGGCATCGCACTGGCGCCCAATCTGGCGCTGGGAGCCACCATCAGCGAGTTGGGTCCGGGGGCAGGATTCCCCGCAGGCGCGGTGAGCATGGTGGCCGCGCAGCGCATCCGCCCCGACCTGCTGTTGCAGGCGCACGAGGCAGGTGTACAGATCATCTGCGGCACCAATACAGCATTTCTGGCCGGCGATGTCGCCCGCGAGTGCCTGGAATTGCATCGTGCCGGGCTGGGGCCGGCAGATGTGCTGCGGGCGGCGACAGGGCATGCGGCGCACGCGCTGCGCCCTTCCCCAGACTTCGGCGCATTCCGCCGGGGCTGGGCAGCAGATATGGTGATTACGAGGCGGAACCCGCTGGAACATGTTGAGGGTATCGGCGAGGTTCACGCAGTTGTGTCAGGGGGCGAAGTCATAAGGGGGTAGGCGATAGAGGAGCGCAAAGGGGTCATCCACATCGTACTTGTTTGAAGTTTGCGTAGGAGAACGTTTTTCATGAAAAGACTGTCGCATTCGTCCCGTATCGTGCTGATCCTGCTGGTCAGCCTCGCTTTGTGCATCACGCCGGCGCTCTCGCTGGCGCAGGATGACCTTGTCGTATTCCGCCAGCCCGCCAACGAGCCGACCGGCCTCGATCCGGCCCAGGGCGGCTTCGGCTATCAGGAGATGTTCAGCCTGTATGAGCCGCTGGTGGACGCGTACTCCGGCACCGAAGTCACGCCGCTGGCCGCCGAAGGCTGGACGCTGTCTGAAGATGGCACCACCTACACCTTCACGCTGCGCGAAGGCCTGATGTGGAGCGACAACACGCCAGTGACGGCCGAGCAGTATCGCCAGTCGTTCCTACGCCAGCTGGACCCGGCTACCGCTGCCTACGCGGTCGAGGAGTTCTTCCCCATCCTCAACGGCCAGGCTTACAACTCAGGCGAAATTACCGACCCGAACGAAGTCGGCATTTCCGCGCCGGACGAGCGCACGCTGGTCATTCAGCTTGAGCAACCGACGCCCTACTTCCTGTCTTATCTGGGCAACACCAGCTACCTGCCCGTGCGCGTCGACCTGATCGAGCAGTACGGCCCCGAATGGATGGAAGCGGGCAACCACGTCGGCAATGGCCCCTACATGCTGACCGAATGGGTGCACGACCAGCGCATGGTCTTCGAGCAGAACCCGTATTACAACGGCATCTGGAAAGACACGCGCTTTGTCGATCGCATCGAGTTTGTGATTATGGCCGACGCGTGGAATCTGGCTGTGCCCGCATTCGAGGCCGGTGAAGTGGACGTGGCGATTGCCCCGGCCAGCGAACTGCCCCGCCTGATGGCCGATCCCGAATATGCCGCGATGCTCACCCCTGTGCCGATCGCCGGCTCGGTGATCATGGTGATGGACACCCAGAATCCGCCGACCGATAACGTGCTCGTGCGCCAGGCGCTGTCGCTGGCTATCGACCGTCAGACGCTGTCCGCTGGCGTGCTGCGCGGCGCCAACCCGCCCGCCACCAGCTTCTCACCGCCGACCATCGGCAGCCACAACCCCGATGCGGGCTTTGGCTACCAGTATGATCCGGCCCTGGCCGCCGAGCTGCTGGCCGAGGCAGGCTATCCGGGTGGCGAAGGCTTCCCCGAATTCGAGCTGACCTTCTGGAGCCTGGACAATGCCCGCCTGGCCATGCAGGCCGTGCAGGCCATGTGGTCCGAAAACCTGGGCATCAATGTGACGCTCAACCCGCTGGAACCGGCAGCCATGCGTGAATGGCGCATCTCCCGCAACGAGCAGCCCTTCAACGCGTATTACGGTCTGCAGTGGGCGGGCATCCCCGACGCCAGCCAGTTCGCCAACGCCATGTTTGACCCGGCCAACTCGCTGCGTCGTTCGCGCTTCGATGACCCGGCCTATGTCGACCTGATCCGCTCTGCGCTGGTCGAGCTGGACCCGGCCCGCCGCACCGAGATGTATCTGGAAGCCGAAGCCGTGATCAACGAACAGGTGCCGATCATCTCGCTCGTCTACGAAAGCCAGACATGGCTGATCCGCCCGAATGTCGAGAATTTCATCGACGTCACCACTGCCGTGGGCACGATCTTCCGTTATGCCCAGCCGCCGGGACTGATCGTTAACCAGTAACGATGTAACGGACGCGCCGCAACGTAACCCTGCAGCGCACCGGAAAGCTGTCGTAGGGGCATGGCATGCCATGCCCCTACAGCTGGCCGATTTGTATTTGCAGGCAGGCAGGCGATGTGAGGTTGATTTAACCGGTCGCATCTCGACGCGCCCTTACGACTTTCGCCGATTAGCATTTTGGGGCGCACTGGCATCCCGCGAAACGAGCGGGGTGAGGTTGCACAAAAGGGGACATACCCTTGAGAACGTACATCCTGCGTCGGGTGCTGCTCATGATCCCGACGATGCTGGCCATTTTCACGATCACGTTTTTTCTGATGCATGCCACGCCTGGCAGCCCGTGGGACTCGACCGGGCGCCCGCTGCCGCTGCATGTCATCGAAAGCCTGAACGAGAAATATGGGCTGGACAAGCCGGTGCTGGAGCAGTATTTCATCTTCCTGTGGGGCATCATTTCGCGCGGTGACCTGGGCGATTCGTATACGCGCGCCGGGCAAAGCGTGACCGACCTGCTGATGCAGCATTTCCCGATCTCGCTTCAGCTTGGGCTGGTGGCCATGGTATTTGCCGTGGCAGGCGGGCTGACGCTGGGGCTGATCGGCGGCATCCAGCCAAATTCCCCGGTGGACTACCTGACAACATTTTTATCCGTGATTGGCATCTCCACACCCAGTTACGTGGTCGCCACGCTGGGCGTGATCGTATTTGCGCTGTGGCTGAACTGGGTGCCTACGGGCGGCTGGGACGGCATCTTTTCTGAACGCGCCGTCATTCCTGTCATTGCGCTAGGGCTAGGGCCGATGGCGACGATTGCCCGCTATACGCGTTCGGCCGTCGTTGAGGCATCCTCGCAGGAATATGTGCGCACGGCCCACGCCAAGGGCGTGTCGCGGCGCGGCGTCAACCTGCGGCATGTGCTGCCCAACGCGCTCATCTCGGTCGTGACTGTCTCCGGCGTCAGCCTGGTGAGCGTGGTCACTGGCTCATTCTTCGTTGAATCGATCCTGAATATACCGGGCATCGGCCGCTACTTTGTCACCTCGGTCTCCGCGCGCGATTATCCGGTCATCATCGGCACCACACTGCTGTATGCCACGCTGGTGATGGTGATGAATCTGGTCATTGACCTGGCCTACACCGCGCTTGACCCGCGCATCAGGTATGAATGACGATGACAACCCTTCAGGCATCCCCTCCGATCGTATCTGTGCAGGTGCAGCGCCCGCCAAAGACGCATGCGCTGAGAAAGTTTCTCAGGCGTTTTGCGCGTAACCGGGCTGCACTCGTCAGCGCCATTTTTATCGTGCTGCTGGTGCTGGTGGCTATTCTGGCGCCGGTGATCGCGCCGTATCCCTATGAAAAGACTAACTTCGCCGCGATTACCGTGGGCCCCTCCAGCGAGTTTCTGCTGGGCACGGACGAGCTGGGCCGCGACATGCTCTCGCGCCTGATTTACGGCGCGCGCGTGTCGCTGTTCGTCAGCCTGATCGCCCAGTTCGTCATCATCCTGGTGGGCGTGCCCATCGGCCTGATTTCCGGCTTTTATGGCGGTTGGGTGGATATCGCCATCCAGCGCGTCGTCGATACCCTGTATGCCTTTCCATCGCTGCTGTTCATCATCATCATCATGACCTATATCCAGGGCGCGCTAAGCGACACGGAAGGACCGTTCGCGGCGGCGCTGGCCGGCATTAATGACAGCACCGGCGGCCTGCTGGGCGTGCTGATCGCGCTGGGCCTGGTGTTCTGGCTGACCGTCTCGCGTATCGTGCGCGGCGAAGTGCTGGCGCTGCGCGAGAAAGAATTCATCACAGCGGCGCGGGCCATCGGCGCGACGGACCTCCAGCTCATGTTTCGGCATATCCTGCCCAACATCCTGGCGCCGGTGCTGGTGGCGATCGCTTTCGGCATCCCCAACGTCATCATGCTGGAGGCAGGATTGTCGTATCTGGGGCTGGGCACGCGCCCGCCTGTACCCTCTTGGGGCCTGATGATTTCCGAGGGCGTCAAGACGTTTCGTTCATTCCCGCATCTGCTGATTTCGCCGGGGCTGGCGCTGGCCATTACGCTGCTGGCGTTTAACTATCTGGGGGACGGCATCCGCCAGGCGCTCGATCCATCGCTGCGCAACGAGTGAGGCACATGCCGGTACGAATCACTATTTTTATTCTCGACTCTATTAAGGAGAAGGCACTGTGAAAATTCTGTTTAATGTTGGCAGGCTGCTCGATGCGACGGGCGCGCCAGTGCGCGAAAACATGTCGGTTCTGGTGGAAGATGGCCGCATCACACAGATTGGCGCACAGGGGACCATCGAGGCTGCCGGTGCGACGGTCATCGACGAACCGAACAAGACGCTGATGCCGGGTTTGATCGACCTGCACTTCCATCACTTCTTGCTGCTGCTCAGCCCGATTGGCGGGGCCTACGACGTTTCAACCAGCACTGACGAGTTGATAGCCACGAAGATTTTCAAGGGCGCGAACGCCGCTAAGGTGTGGCTGCAAAGCGGTGTGACCACCGTGCGCGATGCCGGCGCAGGGCAGTTTCTGGCTGTCGCCATCAAGGAAGCCATCCGCGATGGCTACACGCCCGGCGCACGCGTGATCGCCAGCGGCCCGCTGATCGCCCAGACCGGCGGCTTCCGCCCCGGCAGCGGCGGCCACGGCGTCGAAGTGACAGGCGTGGACGAGGCGCGCCGCGAAGCTCGCCTGCACCTGAAGGCCGGCGTCGACGTGGTGAAAATCTACGGTGCGTCCACGATTGGCGGCGGCGGCGGTCGCCTGATTTCAGACCCAGGCTGGACGCAGTTCACGGTGGAAGAAATGCGCGCCATCGTCGAGGAAGCACACAAGCCGAAGCGCCTGACGTCATGCCACACCGGCAGCGAACAATCGATCAAGAATGCGGTGCTGGCCGGCGTGGACTTCATCGACCATGCCACCTTTATGGACCAGGAATGCATCGACATGCTGCTGGAGACCAACACCCCGATCGTGCCCACGCAGGCCATCGCCTGGAGCCTGGAGAAATATGGCGTGAAGATGGGCTTTGGCGCGCATATCGCCCGCGTGAGCGGTGAAGTGAGCGAGAAGTCGATGAAATGCCTGGCCGATGCCTATCGCCAGGGCGTGCGCATCGGCGCGGGCACAGACGCGGACAATCCGCATGCCTCGCTGGCGAAAGAATGCGAGCTGCTGGTCGAGATCGGCATGTCGAACATGGAAGCCGTACTGGCAGCCACCAAGAGCGCGGCGGAAATCCTGCGCCTGGACCGCGACATTGGCACGGTCGAAGTGGGCAAGCTGGCCGACCTGATCCTGCTTGATAAGGACCCCGCCCAGGATATTCGCAACCTGACGACGGTCTCACGCATCTTCCAGTCGGGCAAGGAAGTGGTGCTGCCGCTATACGACCTGACCAGCTTCTACGAAAAGGTCAACTGATGCTCGCCGAAAAACGACGCATCGAGACAGAAAACGCCCCTGCGTCGACCGGATTCCGGTCGCAGGGGCTGGTGGCGGGCGGTATCTTCTTTGGGGCGGGTCAAATTGGCGCGGCCATGCCCCAGCCGGGCGTGCTGCGCGAGCCGTCGACCGATATGGCCGAGGCCGTGCAGCTCACACTGGGGCACCTGGACCAGGTGACGCTGGCGGCCGGGCTGGATCGCAGCCGCGTGTTCGAAGTTTCCGGCTTTCCCAAAGTGGCGGGAAAGAAAGACCTGATTCAGCGGGAAGTGGTGAATTTCCTCGGCTTCAGCCCTGCCCTGTTCACGTATCTGGAAGTCCACGATGTGGCCGCCCATGCGCTGATCGAAATGGACTGGATGGCGACGGCGGACGCCAGTGTCTCCGCAGCACAGGCGGCCGAATGGATGCGCCCGCTGGGGCACGGCATCGAAGGCCAGACAATTCGCAGCGGGCCCTTCCTCATCTGGAACCGGCTGGCGGGGCATGGCGCCGACCTGGGCGAAGCCTCGCACGCGCTGCTGAATGATCTGCGTGCGAAGCTGGAATCTGCTGGCGGCGGTCTGGAACATCTGGTGAAGATGACCGTCTATCTGTATGCCTTTGACCCATATCCGCAGTTCAACGAGGCCAGCAAGGAACATTTTGCGGGCCTTGTGCCGCCCACGCGTTCCGTGCTGGTGTCTCCGCAGGTGACGGGCCAGGCGCGTATTGTGGTGGATGCGGTGGCGCTGGCACCTGTATAAGTCTGGAGAGAAACGAGCATGACCGAAGTTGATCTGATGCCCGGCGCGCGCAACGCCGTGGCAGTCTGCCTGGGCATCGGCCCGTCAGACCGCGTGATCGTGTTCAGCGACGCGGCCACGCACGACATTGGCCAGGCGCTGGTTCGTGTGGCGCACGACCTGGGCGCCCAGGTCGTGCTGAAGATGCTGGAAGATATCGGCCCCCGCCCGCTGATGGAAGTGCCCGCCGCGCTGTGGGCCTTCCTCGACGAGTACCGCCCGACAGCGACCCTGTATGCGGCGTCCGGCCAGAAAGGCGAAATTCGCTTCCGCATCCCGCTGATCGAGACGCTGCGCGAGAAATACAATGTGCGCCACGGCCACATGATCGGCATCACGCCAGAAATCATGGCCACCGGCATGCGCGCCGATTACGCGGCGGTGGGCAGGCGCACGCGGGAGGTCTACGAGCTGGTGAAGAACGCGCGCGAAATCCGCCTGACCAATCCAAGCGGCACCGACTGCACCGGGCGCTTCGACCCCTCCGTTCTGCGCTGGGTGATCTGGGACGGCGATTACACCCGCCAGGGCATCTGGGGCAATCTGCCCGAAGGCGAGACGTTTACCTCGCCGGTGACGGTGGACGGCGTACTGACAGCCTCGATCATGGGTGACTTCTTCAGCAAGAAGTATGGCCTGCTGAAGGAGCCTTTACGCCTGGAAATCCGCGATGGCTGGCTGACAGGCTGCACCCACCCCGACCAGGCGATGGTCGATGAGTTCTGGAGTTATCTCGATGGCGTAGAGAACGGCCGCCGTATCGGCGAATTCGCCGTGGGCACCAATGAATTTCTCGGCCATCTGATCGGTAATCTGCTGCAGGATGAAAAGTATCCCGGCGTACATGTCGCCTTTGGCAATCCGTATGCAGCCTATACCGGCGCGACCTGGGACAGCCCGGTGCATGTCGATGTGGTGATGGAACAGACCAGCGTGTGGGTGGATGGCGTGCAGATCATGCAGGACGGCCGCTTCATCTACTGAGTTTGGGCTTTTCGACGCCAGGCTGCCTGATACCATGCGATAAGCAGACTGTCAGTCACCATCAACGGTTTCTCTGCGACAAAGCTTGTACGGTATATAAAGATTATCGTGACAGGTGAAAATGCAGGAGGGCGAGCCGATGGGCAACGGGGTTATAGCGCGGGCCGCGCGCGGGCTGATGATGATGGTGGTGCTGTCCGCCATTGTGGCGGGTCTGGCGCCGACGGGAATGGCGCAGGAGCGTATCCCTGTGTCCGATGCGCTGTGCGCAGTCCTGCCGGCATCTGGTGCTGCTGAAGTGTGCGCAGACTATTTCGCGTGTATTGCAGCAGATCCAAACGCATATCTGGTGCCGCAGGCCTGCGACCAGTCGCTGTACGGCACGCTGCTGGCTGGCTGCGCGGCAACTGGGGAGTGCGCGGCGGATATCCTGTTCAGCGCCGCCATGACGCAGATGGCGGCTGATAACATCTTCGACGGGTACGAACCAGAGAATTTCCATGCAGCGCTGATAGATATCAGCGCTGCATTCCGCGCTGCCGATGCCAGTCTGCTCAGCACGCATACTACCAATGCTTACGCATCTTACCCGCACCGCCTGCTACCCTATGTAGCCGGCCTGGGCCACGCGCAGTTTGGCTCCGGTGATCTGGCTCTGGCGCATTTTGCGGAAGCTGTCAACACACAATTCAATACGCCGCTGGCCTTTTACAGCCGCGGCTATCTGCATGCCGCCCACGGCCAGGACGACATGGCAAGCCAGGATTTCTATACGTTTGCGGCGCTTCAGGGCGAGGATGCGCCAGTGCGCTACGGGCTGTCGGTGCCGGCGGTGACGGCAGACGAGGTGCTGCCTGATGCAGAGGCGTTCGTGCTGTATCCAATCGCCAGCTATGGCTTCAGCCCGGGAGGGGAATTCGTCGCGTATACCTTTGATGCGCCAGCCGTCCCGGTTACGATGAGTCTGAGTACAGACGAAACGACCCTGGCCGTACAGGGGCTTACCCCCGCCAGCTTCGAGATGCCGATCCCCGATGTTCTATTTTTCACCTGCACTGATGCCGTGTGCACGCGCACGCTGTCGCTTCAGCAGTCGTTTCTGGGTCTCAGCCCGGCAGGCAGTATAGTGCGTATTACCATCGGCGGGGACTATCTTGAGATCGAAGAAGATATTATGTATTCCGAGGCGGGCGTGCAGACCCTCGGGGTGCTGCTGCCTGAAGGGGTGAATGATCCGCGGCTAGCGGTGACCTGCCCCGGCGGTGCCTATGCGCTGCTGGAGGAAGGTATGGAGGTCATCAGCAACCCATTCTGGATGTCCACGACGTTGTATGCTGCACCCGGCGTCTCCAGTGAAGTCATCGCTCAGATCGATAGCGGCACATTCACGGTGACTGGCAGCCTGACCTGTGCCGAAGGCGGCAACTGGTGGCCAGTCAGCACAGTCGATGGTGTGACTGGCTGGGTATCGGACACCTCCGGGGGCCTGGCTTACACTTTGCTGCCTGCGGACTGGTTTGACAGGGCCAGGCCTACAGTGGCGGAACTGCTGGAACTGCCCTGAGCGCACGTATTGGCTGCTCCCCAGTCACTATGGCCGACTAACCCACTGTTACGCCACTACACTGGGTGTAGACCACAGCAACCGTTGGCCACTGCGCTGCGGGACAAGCCTGTCCCGCAGCGCACCAGCACCCATGAAGCACTCAGGGGGCCGAATACACCCACAGCGGATTGGTGATCGCTGTGCCAAACGAGGCCGCGCCGAAATCTGAGTCGTAGGCCAGAATTTCAACCTCTATTCCAAATCGATCCATGCACATGAGGATTGGCTGACGCCAGTCCTCATGCCTTTTCATCCCCATGGTTCCTCGAGCACAGCATCCATTAAGGGCGTCGTTCAGGATTTGACCTCTTATTAACCCTATTAACGTCATTCCCTAAAGCTGTTTCGTCTGATCCTTAAACCGCGCTCACTAGAGTTATCTCGTGAAGACTGTAAATCTCCATATCGCTTAGCAGCCGAAAGGAAAACCAGTGAGCCAGGATAATCTCTACTTTATCCACATGACCGATACCCACATCAAGGCACCGGGGCAGAAGAATCTTCTCAATCTTGATATGACTGCCAAGCTGCGTGCAGTCTTCGCCCAGGTGAAAACGCTCAGCGTGAAGCCTGCGTTTTTCGTCATCAGCGGTGACCTGGCGCACGAGGGCGATACCGCCGACTATCAGCATCTGCGCGCGGTGCTCGATGAAGAAACGGCCGACTTCAACGCGCCTGTCTTCGTCGCACTGGGCAATCACGATCATCGCGGCCCGTTCCGCGAGGGCTACCTCGGCCAGACACCTGAAGAAACTGCTTATTATTTCGAACAGACCATCGACGGACTGCGCCTGATCGTGCTGGATACCGAAATCAGCAGCGAAGGCGAAAAGGTTGAAGGCCGTCTCGATGCCGAACAGCTCACATGGCTGAAATCAGTCCTGGCGACGCCCGCGGAGCGTGGCACGATCCTCGTCCTGCATCACCCTGCCCTGCCCAATGCGCTGCGCCTGCTGGACGATCATCTGCTGACGAATCCGGATGACCTTGCAGAGGCGATCCGCGATACCGATGTGATCGGCCTGCTCTCAGGTCACATCCACTTCAGCAGCGTTGGCAGCTTCCATGGCGTGCCAAGCGCGGCACTTGCCGGTGTCGCCTTCAATCTTGATCCCACCACCGCCACAAGCATGCGCTTCATGGACAGCAGCGGTTTCAATCTGGGGATGGTGCGCGATCACCACATGATCGTGCAGCCGATGATGCTGCCCGGTGAACACCGTGAGGTATTTCGCTGGGAGGTTGACAGCGCGCTGAAACCCGTTGCGGAACAGCCAGTCGCGATTCCAGACGAATTACAGGCCTAACGTTCTTCTATTTCGCAGTCACATAATCACGAGGAGAAGCTTTCAATGATGCGCAGGCTGATTGGTGTTGTGATCAGTGTATTCGCGCTGCTGCTGACTGGCAGCGTCGTGGCTCAGGATTTCCCGTCCATCCCGGAAGGCGAGACGGTGACCATCCGTTTCTACAGCTATAACCTCGGCAACGCCACCTTTGGCCCCGGCACCGAGCGCCTGATCGCCGAATTCATGGAGACGCACCCCAACATCATCGTTGAAGGTGTTGCGGTTCCCTCGCCCGATATGACCGCACGGGTTCAGGCGGACATCGCTGCCGGGACGCCGCCGGACGTGGCGCAGTTGGTCTTCGACGGACTCGATTTCTTCGTCAACAATTTCCAGGCGGTACCGCTGGAAAACATTGCGCCGCCCGAAGAATTGAACGCACATTTCGAAGGCTTCTCGCCCAACGGGCTGCGCCTCGGCCAGCTCAATGACCAGACCTACGGGCTGGCATTCACCTTCAGCACCCCGGTCTTCTTCTACAATGCGGATATTTTCCGTGCCGCCGGCCTCGACCCGGAAAACCCTCCCACCACCTGGGAAGAAGTTCGCGAAGCCGCGCTGACGATCGTCAACAATACCGATTACGAAGGCGTGCACATCGCTGGCCTGAGCAGCTTTGACTGGGTCATCCAGTCGCTGATCAAGAGCAACGGCGGCGACGTGCTGAGCGACGACCGCTCGACGATTCGCTTCGGCGAACCGGAAGCGATCGAGGCGATCGGGATGTGGCAGGACCTGGTGATGAGCGGCGCTCACAGCCGTCTGACCGATGGCGACGTGGTGGAAGCGGTCTTTACGGGTCAGGTCGGCATGTACCTCCAGACGAGCGCGCTCTACTTCGGCCTGAGCAACGCCGCCCGCGACAATGGCTGGGATCTGCGCGCCGCGCCCATGCCGCAGTTTGGCGAAAAGGCGACGGTGCCGGTCAATTCCGGCAGCGCGCTTTACATCTTCTCGAACGACCCTGCGCGCCAGCGCGCCGCCTGGGAATTCCTGCGCTTCGTGACCAGCGAACGCGGCTACACCATCATCGCAACGGAACTTGGTTACCTGCCGCTGCGCCCGGCCATCGTTGAACAGCCCGAATACCTGCAGGAATGGGCGGAAGCCAACCCGTATGTGTACATCAATCTGGAGCAGCTCAGCCGGCTGGATGCCTGGGACTCATACCCGGGTTCGAACTGGCGCCAGATCGAAAACATCCTCCTGGAAGCTGTCGAAGTCGCCGTGACCAGCGACGCAGATGTGGCCACGGTCATGACCGATGCCGCGGCACGTGCCCAGGCCCTGATGCCCTGATTTCGCAGTCATAAAAATCTTCGCTGGCGGGGGTAGCTTCGGCTGCCCCCGCTTTAGTCATACAGGATTAGGACAACCACAACATGGCTGAGATGCAGGGAGATCTGCGCCTGAATTCGAAGACACTCGCAGTCGAGGCGCCGAAAGCGCGTCGACGTGCAGCCCGCAAACCGCTTCTGGTGGTCATCCAGCCCTACCTTTACCTGCTGCCAGCGATTCTGGCGATCGGCATCTGGATTTACCGGCCGCTGCTGCAAACGATTGAACTCAGCTTTTTCGAGTGGAATATGCTGCCGACAGCGCCGCGCACGTTCGTGGGGCTGCGAAACTATGCGCAGTTGTTCTCGCTGCCGGACATGGGCCGGGCGTTCGCCAATACCATCGTGTATATGCTGGGAATCCTGCCGCTGTCCGTTTTAATCCCGATGATCATCGCCATCGTCACCAATGATATTGGCAGGCGCGCGCGCACCATCTATCGCGCGATGATTTTCCTGCCGATGATCATCGCGCCAGTCGTCGTCGCTGTCGTCTGGCGCTGGATCTTCCACCCGACCAACGGCATCCTCAATACGATGCTCGAACTGACGAACCTGATTCAGAACCCGCTGCGCTTCTTCTCGGATGCGAACCTGGCGATCTGGGTCATCATCTTTATCACAGGCTGGAAGCTGATCGGCTTCAGCACGCTGATCTTCTCGGCGGCGCTGTCCAATATCAACCGCGATTATATCGAGGCGGCACAGATTGACGGCGCGTCGCGCATCCAGATCATCCGCTTCATTCTGGTGCCGCTGCTCTCCCCGACGATTCTGTTCATGATTATGCTGACGCTGCTGTTCGCATCACAATGGACTTTCGCCTACATCAATGTCCTGACGCAGGGCGGTCCGCTGAACGCGACGACCAATATCTATTTCCTGCTCTGGAATTACGGCTTCCGTACGTTCTCCGTCGGGTGGAGTTCTGCCGCGGCGACCGTGTTTTTCATCGGCTTCAGCGTGATTGCGCTGCTGTTCATCAAGCTCAGCAACCGGCTCGCGTTTTACGACAACTAACGATTGTCGAGTATGGGAACCTGTTCATGACGACGATTTCGAATGCGCCTGTACCCGCTTCAAAGTCAGCGCGCCGCATCCCCTATGTCAGCCATGCGCTGTTGATATTCCTGAGTTTCCTGGCGGTCTTTCCAATCTACTGGATGATCATCACGTCTCTGCGCCCGGCGAGTGAAATTTACTCCCCCTCGCCGATTCCATCAGAAATTACGCTGGACCACTACATCCGCGCATGGACGGCGATTCCGCTGGGGCGGATGATGCTCAACACCGTCGTCACGGCGATGTCACAGACATTTTTTCAACTCCTGACCAGCATCCTGGCGGCCTATGCGTTTGCCGCCTGGAGTTTCCGCGGGCGCAGCGTTCTGTACGCGCTGCTGGCGCTCACCTGGCTGGTACCCTTCCAGGCCATCATGATCCCCAATTATATTCTGCTGACGCAGATGGGCTGGCGCGATACCCTGTGGGGCCTGATCGTGCCCAATATTGGCTCGGCCTTTGCCATCCTGCTGCTGTTTCAATCATTCAAGTCGTTTCCGCAGGACCTGATGGATGCCGCGCGCATCGATGGCGCCAGCAACTGGGGCATCCTGTGGCGCGTCATCTTCCCGAATCTGCGCGCATCGGTGGCATCGCTGGGCGTGCTGCTGTTTATCTCCTCGTGGAATGACTATTTCTGGCCGCTGCTGGTGACCAGCAGGCCGGAGAACTCCACCGTACAGATCGGCTTGCAGGCCTTTATGTCCAGCGACATGAATCTGTGGGGCCCGCTGATGGCTGCCGCCACCATCGCCAGCCTGCCCGTGCTGCTCGTGTATCTGTTGCTTCAACGCCAGGTGATCGATTCGTTTGTAAAGTCAGGATTACGCTAATGACACTCCCTTCTGCGTCTGCCAACCGCTTTATTGCGCTGCAAGGCGCTTACAACGTGCGCGATCTCGGCGGGTATCCTGCCGGAACCGGGGAAACACGCTGGGGCACGCTCTTCCGTGCCGATGCCCTTCACCATCTCAGCGCAGACGATCAGCACAACCTGCGCACGCGCGGCGTAAAGACGGTGATCGATCTGCGTCACGGCGCCGAGGTCGAAACGCAGCCCAACGTCTTCGCCCAGGCCGATGATATCCGCTATCACAACATCCCGATCTTCCGGGCATCCGTCGCCGGCAATTCGAGCGGCCAGACGCCGGATCTGCCAGCAATCTATCGCTACATTGTCGAAGAATGCCGCGCCGGAGTCACCGAAGTGCTGACCACGATCGCCGATGCTGAAGCGGGCGGCGTCCTGTTTCACTGCACGGCGGGGAAAGACCGCACGGGCATCATCGCGGCACTGCTGCTGGATATGGCCGGTGTGGATGCCGAGACTATCGCCGATGATTACGCCCTGACGACAGCCGCCATGGCGCATATTCGCCCCCGGCTGCTGGAGCGTGTGCGCGAAGAAGGCGGCAGTGTCGAGCAGATGGATCGCCTGCTCTCCAGCCATCGTGAGGATATGCTGGGCTTCATGGCGTATTTGCACGAGCGTTACGGGGATGCCGCGCACTATGCCCGCGAGATCGGGCTCACCGATGAGCACATTGCACGATTACGCGAGCGCCTGATCGCGTCGCAGGTGGCATCACACCTCGCCTGAACACGCTTTGTGACCGCACCCTCACTAAGACCAGACATAATCAAACCCCACATGCCGTTCATGCCCCTGCCCTCAGCATGAATCGGTTGTGGGGTTTTTTCAGCTTGTCAAAGCGACAACGGCCGCGTCCTACCCGGCGCATCTGGCACGGATACTCCCGAGCTTCTGGCACGGATACTCCCGAGCTTCTGGCACGGATTGGCCTGTGTATGCCAAAATACACAGCCTCACGATTTCCAGCACAGCGGCGCTCGTGCCGTCGATGAAAGTCACATGGGAGAACGACTATGAGCCAAAGTAACATCCAAAACATCATTGCATCCGGCCAGACCGTGCTGGGAATCGAGCTTGGCTCGACGCGCATCAAAGGGGTACTGATCGGAGACGATCATACGCCGATTGCCTCCGGAGGCTTTGAATGGGAAAACCGCCTCGAAAACGGCATCTGGACCTACAGCCTGGATGCCGTGTGGACTGGCTTGCAGGCGTGCTATCGGCAGATCAGCCAGTCAGCCCTGGAACAGCACGGCGTCCCGCTGCACACGATTGGGGCCATCGGCTTCAGCGGCATGATGCACGGCTATATGGCGTTCGATGAGCGCGGTGAACTGCTGGTCCCCTTCCGCACCTGGCGCAACACCATGACAGCGCCTGCTGTAGAGGAGCTGACCCAGCGCTTCCAGTTCAATATCCCCCAGCGCTGGAGCATCGCCCATCTGCATCAGGCCATCCTGAACGGCGAATCTCACGTCGCGGACATTCGTTATCTGACCACGCTGGCCGGTTACGTGCACTGGAAGCTGACTGGCCAGAAAGTGATCGGCATCGGGGAGGCATCGGGCATGTTCCCGATCGACAGCGCGACCCACGACTATGATGCCGGGATGATCGCGTCCTATGATGCACGGATTCAGGAATACAATTTTCCCTGGAGGCTGCGCGCTATTCTCCCCAGGGTCCTGGTGGCCGGTGAGCAGGCAGGCACGCTCAGCCAGGCCGGGGCCGAACTGCTCGATCCCAGCGGGCAGCTTCAGGCGGGTGTTCCGCTGTGCCCACCAGAAGGTGACGCCGGAACCGGCATGGTGGCCACCAACAGCGTCGCAGCGCGCACGGGCAATGTGTCGGCGGGGACATCGGTTTTCGCCATGATAGTTCTGGAGAAACCGCTGTCGAAGGTGCATCCCGAAATCGACATCGTCACCACCCCGACCGGAAAAACCGTGGCGATGGTGCACAGCAACAACTGCACCTCTGACCTTAACGCGTGGGTCGACCTGTTCGCTGAATTTACCCAGCTGCTCGGTGTGGACATCAGCCCGTCCGCGCTGTATGAGATTCTCTATAGGCAGGCGCTTAAGGGCGATGCCGACGGCGGCGGACTGCTGTCCTACAACTATCTGTCCGGCGAACACATCACGCATCTGGAGGAGGGACGGCCGCTGTTTGTGCGCACGCCCGAAAGCCGGTTTACCCTGTCCAACTTCATGCGCACGCATTTATTTTCTGCGCTGGCACCCCTGAAAATCGGCCTGAATGTGCTGTTTGAAGAAGAACAGGTGAAGATTGACAGTATTCTGGGCCATGGCGGCTTCTTTAAAACCAAAGAAGTCGGCCAGCGCATCATGGCGGCAGCGATGAACGTCCCGGTGTCGGTCATGGAGAGCGCGGGCGAAGGCGGCGCATGGGGCATCGCGCTGCTGGCTGCCTACATGCTGCACAAAAAAGAAACCAATTCCCTGGAAGGCTATCTTGGCGACAAGGTATTTTCAGGACAATCCGGGATGACCATCGCGCCAGTACAAACGGATGTCGAGGGCTTCACGGCCTTCACGGAAGTGTACAAGCGGGGCCTGGTCATCGAGCGGGCTGCTGTCGATGCATTGAAGACAGGCATGCAGGCTCAGGCCGGGGGAGAATAAACCATGCTACTGCCGGAACTGCGGCGTAAGGTCTGCGATCTGCATGCGGAACTGCCGAAAAACCACCTGGTCGCCTGGACGAGCGGGAACATCAGCGGGCGCGATCCCGCCACCGGCCTGATCGTCATCAAGCCGAGCGGCGTGTTGTTTGAGCATCTGACGGCCGACAATATGGTGGTCGTGGATGCGAATGGCGCTGTCGTCGAGGGGTCACACAAAGCCTCGTCGGATACCGCCTCTCACTGCTACATCTACCGGCAGATGCCGCAGGTGCATGGCATCGTACACACACATTCGCGTTATGCGACGGCGTTCGCCGTGCTGGGGCGAGAAATACCGTGTGTCACCACGGCCATGGCCGATGAGTTTGGCGGACCCATCCCGTGCGGCGGCTTCGCGCTGATCGGTGGCGAGGAAATCGGCCAGGTGGTCGTTGCGACCCTGGCCGGCAGCCGCAGTCCGTCGTGCCTGCTGCAAAGTCACGGGGTGTTTGCAACAGGGGCAAGCGCCGAATCAGCGGTCAAGGCCGCGGTGATGACGGAAGACAATGCCGCCATCGTGTGGACAGCCCTGCAAATCGGGGCGCCCCTGACCATCGCACCGGCCGACATCGACCGTCTGTACAACCGCTACCAGAATGTATACGGCCAGTAGAGGCAGTCGGTGCGCTGGGTCGCGTCGGGGAACTAAACCCGCTTCAGCGCGATGATGCCGTCCTGCACATGCATCCTAAAGCGCCCTGCCCCCACCTCGTGTGCGCCGAGCGCATCCACCGGGCGATACCCGGTCAGGCTGATTTCGGCATAACAGGCCAACGGGTCAGTTTTCAGCGTGAGATCAGCGCCGTCTTCAACCACCCCGTTGATCTCCGCGGTGCAGTAATGCACCAGCACGCCCGGCCTGACCTGCCAGTCCAGCGGCAGTATGACGCCGCGGCGCGCGGGCAGCGCCACCGGATGCCCACCCAGCAGCGCCGTGCCCTCTTTCGAGATGGCCGATGCAATCGGGTCGTCCTGATAATTATTGACGAACAGGAAGCTGCCCTCGTCGCCCTCAGACAGGTGCACATCGGCCCACTCGTCCATGACAAACAGCGGCTGGCAGCCGATGCGTGCCGCCATCTGATCGAAGATATGCAGGTCTTCCGGCACATCGGCGGTCATAGCCGCGCCAAACATCAGCACCTGCCCTGCCCCGACGCGCTGGAGGAAGCCGACCGTTTCGCCGTTTGCGGTCGAGGCCAAGACCTCGTCAAAATCGCCCCGGTACGTCTCCAGAAACGACACGGGAACATCCGTCTGATCGAAGACGCGAAGATGCGCCTGCGTGAATGGCGGGTCGGTTCGGGCAATCTGCACGCCGACGGCATCCCGTAACACAGCACAGGGCGCCCCGTTCCGCTCGGCATCGGGCATGCGCCCGGCGATGACCAGTCGCCCGCCCGCGCGCACATATTCGACCAGCTTGTGCTGAACAGAAGCGTCGCAGCGTTTGTCCAGCATGGTGAACAGCACCGGCGTGTGCGCAGCATCCAGCGGCTGACGGGCCAGCTCCAGCGCGTCATACGGCCGATGCGTCAGCGACAGCCCGCGCCCGATGAAATCGAACAGAATGTCGTTACGCTGGTGCACCAGCACATCGTCCGCCGGGCGCGTGGCCACATTGCCCACTTCGGTCATGAAATCGTCGATCTGGAAGCCGATGCTGGCGACGGTTTTCGGCAGGGCTGTCACCAGCGCAGTCCCATACGCCGTCAGCGTGGCCGACAGCTTGCCGTAGCGGTGATAATGCCGCCGCACCGTGCCATCAACGCGCACAGGCGGGCCCCAGTCGTGCCGTTTGACCGGGCTGAGCACCGGGTCATTCTCGCCTGCGAAGAACAGGTAGTGGTTGATGGCGCGCATGCCGCAGGCAATGCTGAGGCGGCTGTGCAGGTCATACATGGAAGACTGCGCGCTGCCATGATCCTGATAGCCGCCCGACTGAAACTCGATCGAGAACAACGGCTGCTGCGGGTTGTGCAGTGCCCGCGTCATGGCGTTGAGCAGCACGATCTGGGTGTAGTTGCCCTCCCCGATGTAAATGGGATACACGTCAGTGGCGCTGATCATGCCGTCGAGGGCCATCGCGTCGGTCAGCTGGGACAGGCCGATCGGGAACGACCGCCCGCCCATGGTGTTGGTGAAGCCGTGAACATTGATAACGGGCGGCACTTCCAGGCCATGCGCCCGGGCACGCGACCATAATTGTCCTGTATATTCGCGCAGATATCCCCGGAAAAAGTGGCGGTAGTCCTCCAGCATGCGCGCGCCATACTCACCTGTCGGCGTGCTGATTTGCGCCCGCAGAAAGCCCGCCAGATCGCCAGCCGGATAGCGCGCCGCCAGCCCTGCCCCATACGTCGCCTGAAGCCAGGCCGCAAAGCGCGCCAGCGTATCCGGGTTGGTGTCCACGATATTGCGCACCCAGTGGATCATGCCCATCTCGTTATCGAGCTGCACCATCAGGATTTTGCCGCCGCGCGTGACCTGACGGGGCGCCAGCACGCCGAACACAGCCTCATACCAGCTATCCACGCAGCGCAGGAAGTCAGGATGCAGATAGCTGACGATATTCTGTCTGGTACCCGTCTGGTCGATGAACGCTGCATCCGGATGCTGGCTGAACACCCAGGGTGGCACGCCTTCGTTAATCGTCTCGGCCATGATGTAGGGGCCCGGACGGGGAATCAGCCAGAAGCCCATATCCGCCGCCAGATCGAGGAAACCTGCCAGATCGCGCAGCGGGTGCGTGTGGCCATCCAGATCGGTCACGCCGACCTGCGGCTGATGCCACAGCCACGGAATATAAGCGGCCAGCGTGTTGAGTCCCGCCTGCCGAAGCAGGTTCAGGCTGTGTTCCCACTGCGCCACCGGGGTACGAAAGTAATGAAACTCACCGGCATGAATGAATACCGGCTGTCCGTTCAGCCAGAACTGGCCGTCTTTTGCGACAAACGTCCCCATCAGTTTTTCTCCACATGAAACTGTTTTTCAAAAAGTGTTGCAGTGAGGCACTAGCCCCGGCGACTGAAACCCAGAATACCCAGTGCGCGCTGTACAGTGGCACTTTCGGTGTATGTGCGCCACACCAGACCGCTGAGATAATTCTCGATCATCAGCAGCGAACAGCCCTTGTCGATGCCATACAGCGCGCTGCTGTACCAGGCAGGCTGCACGGCCAGGTTATAGGCGTCATAAAAACCATACCTGCCCCATGTCTGCGGATGGTGCTGAACCAGGTGGTCGATCATGGCCAGCGCCTGTTCGGGCGCGAAAGGCAATGATGACAGCGCACCATAGATCGAGACCGTGCCGCTCAGCCTCGGCGTTTCCAGCGCCGGCAGCGCACCCGACACCTCGTACCCTGTCGGGCTGTCACCAGCGCTGATGCCCCAGCTGTTGGCATGAAAGGTGGCGAAGTCAGGCGCCCTGGCGATGCAGTAGGTGCGGTTGGCCAGCACGGCACGGCGCGTATTCTCAAACCAGTCGATGCCATCCGGGTCAAGATAAGCGGCGCAGTCCAGCCACGCCTCGCTGAACTGATAGGCGAACAGCGCGCCACCAGGATTGACGATGACCTCGTAGCCCGCATAAGTCGCACGGTCGCGCCTGAACCCGGCATACAGCCGTCGGGCCAGCGCCGGGTCGAGGTGCCCGGCCGCCTGCAAGTACATCATCTTCTGTTCGGCGGCCATATCCCAGCGGCTGATGAAACCGGGATCGCCATGCACATAATCGCCGCCCCGGTCGGGGTTATAGGCCATGTGAAACAGCGCGTTTCCTTCATCCTCGAAGACCAGAAAATTCCAGTCCATCCGCGCCAGCAGTGCAGACGCCATCTCGCCGATAGCCGCATCATCGAAGTACGCTGCCGCCGTGATGACCCCGTTCAGGCACAACGCAGTATCGATGGTGGAATACTCGCACTTCCCCCAACGCTGGGCCGTGCGCATATGCAGGAAATGGGCGAAAAAGCCGCGATGATGCGGGACGTTATGCAGCAGCGTGTGCAGCGTGCCGCGCACGATGTCGCGCGCCTGGGCATGCGGCAGCAGCCCGCGCTCGGCAGCGATCACCCAGGCCGTGAGGGCGAAGCCGGTCGCCGCAATAGACGCGAAGACCGCGTTTTTGGTCGAGTCGACTGTCAGGCCGTAGCCCGCGCTGGCCGTATCGAGATTGGTACAGTCAAGGAAAAAGTCGACCGATCCCGCGATCTCGCGCAGCAGGATTTCATGTGTATCCATCAAGGCCCCTTTCAGCCTGAATCAGCAGACGTGCCGGGCAGCGAAGACGACTGGCGCGCCAGCAGACGCGTCGGAATCCAGTGCGGGCGAAACGGCGTCTCGTCTTCCAAAAAGTCGATGAGCTGGCGCACGGCGGACCGGCCCCAGTCATAGCGCGATGCGCCGATCGTGCTCAGGGTCGGCTGCATGTAGCGCGTCAGCGGAATATCGTCAAAGCCGACCACGGCGATGTCCTCCGGCGCGTGCAGGCCGCGCTCGCGCATGGCGCGCAGGAAGCCAATCGCCATCTGATCGTTGGCGCAGAAGACGGCCTCCGGGCGCTCGTCGGATTGCAGGATGTGGGCCGCGATGTCATAGCCGGACACCTCGGTAAAATTCCCCTGATACACTGGCACACTCAGCCCATGTGCGCTGGCCTCGGCCATAAACGTGGCCATGCGCTCGGCATTGTCGAACGAATCGGCAGCACCAGCGACATAGGCCAAACGCCGAAAGCCCTGCCCGTACAGATGCACGAAAGCCTCGCGCACGCCCTGCGCATTGTCCAGCAGCAACGGCAGGATGAAATCACTGCGCAAATCGCGGTCGAGCACCACAATGGGAAAGTGCTGCGAGGCCAGATTCAGCAGCGACCGACTGTCGATCTTGGTGTCAAACACAATCGCGCCGTCCACCTGCCTGTGCAGCAGGATATGGCGGTCGGTGCGGCTTTCCGGGCACACCAGCAGCTCGTAGTCGGTCTCCATGATGACGCTGTGGATGCCTTCCAGCACTTCTTCGTAGAATGCCCCGCCGAACCGGGCGATGAACACGCCGATGGTCTGCGTCTTGCGGTATTTCAGGTGGCGCGCAAACGCATTCGGGTGATAGTTCAGCTCTGCGGCGGCCGCCAGCACACGCTTGCGCGTGGCATCGCCGATCGTCCCTGTCTCATTGAGCGCATACGATGCGGTGGTCACGCTCACGCCGGCATGTCTGGCTACATCGCGGATGGTGGTCATCACGGGGCCTTAGTCGTCAACGACTTTCGTCAGCAAACCCTGCGTCATTTTGTGCGCTTTCTCTGAAAAAATCTTAAATTTGTTGACAGTGTAAAAAAGCATGTTACATTCAAAGAGAAAGTGAACCGTTTCACTTCATCAATGATAGCTTACAGCGCAGTTGGCAAAAAGCAAAGTAATGTCTTTTTTGAGACGATAAATGAAAAACATCTTCGAGAGCAAGTACGGTCATTTTGCCGCGGACGGGCGTGAATATATCATCACGACCCCGTTCACGCCGCGCCCGTGGGGCAATATCATCAGCAATGGTGATTACAGCCTGATGGTGTCGCAGACAGGATCCGGCTACAGCTGGCGCGGCAATGCGGGTCAGAACCGCATCACGCGCTCGTTTCAGGACCTCATCAAAGATAACTGGGGCAAGTATTTCTACATCCGCGACCTGAAGCGTAACGCAACCTGGTCAGCGACTTACAAGCCGGTCATGCGCCCGTACCAGCGCTACGAAGTGGCGCATGGCATCGGCTATTCGCGCTTCACGCATCAGGTAGAAGACATCGAAAGCGTGCTGACCGTGTTTGTGGCCGCGGACGCGCCGGTGGAAGTCTTCCAGCTCGTGCTGACCAACCACAGCAGCGAGACGCGCGAGCTGGATGTGACCTCATACGCCGAATGGCTGCTCGGCTTCTCGCCAGACGAACACCGCGAGTTTCACAAGCTGTTCATCGAAACCAGCGCCGACGTGCCGTCGCAGGCCGTATTTGCGCGCAAATGCCTGTGGGGCTTCCCCGACGACAAGGGGCGACACAACAACGTCGACTGGCCGTACACGGCGTTTATGGCCGTCAGCGAACCGCTCAAATCGTTCGACTGCGATAAAGAAACCTTCATCGGGATGTATAACAACGATGATCGCCCCGCCGCGATGACGCTGCCTGCGCTGGCAGGCCGCACCGGTCGCTTCGGTGACGCGATCGCGGCGCTTCAGGTGGGCGTCACGCTGGCGCCAGGCGCGTCGCGGACAATTGTGTTCACGCTGGGCGCGGCAGAAAACGGCACAGAAGACGTCCATGCGCTGATCGCCCGATTCACCAGCCCGCAAGCGAGCGCAGATGCGCTGCAAGCGGTGCATGTATTCTGGTCGCGCTTCGTGGATGGTGAGCGCGTGGAGACGCCCGACGACGCGCTGAACCTGATGACCAACTACTGGCTGAAATATCAGGCCATCTCGTGCAGGCTGTGGGGAAAATCGGCGCTGTATCAGGTCTCGGCCGGGTACGGCTTCCGCGACCAGCTTCAGGACAGCCAGATTTTCCTGGTGGGCGACCCGGCCTATGCGCGTAAACAATTGCTCATGCACGCCGAGCATCAGTTTATCGAGGGCGATGTGCTGCACTGGTGGTTTTCCATTCGCGGCGGCGGACCGCGCACGAACTGTTCCGATGATCTGCTCTGGCTGCCCTTCATCCTGAATGCCTATCTGCTGGAGACGGCCGACTACGCCATCCTCGATGAACCGGCGCCCTACCTCAACGGGCCGGCAGAGCCGCTGTATGACCATTGCAAGCGCGCCATCGAACGCTCGTTTTCGCGCTTTTCGCCACGCGGCGTGCCGCTGATGGGCGATCACGACTGGAATGATGGCCTCAGCGCCGTGGGCACGCTGCTTCGGGGCGAAAGCTTCTGGGTGGCCGAATTCCTGTACATGATTCTGGGCGACTTCGCCGGGCTGGCGCAGCGGCGTGGCGATGACCGCTTCGCTGAACGCTGCCTCGTCGTGCGCGACAGCCTGAAGACAGCCCTCAACCAGCACGGCTGGGACGGCGCGTGGTACCTGCAGGCGACCACCGACGACGGCCTGCTGCTGGGCTCGCATCAAAACGAGGAAGGCAAAATTTTCCTGATGCCCAATATCTGGGCGGTGATGAGCGGCGCAGCGGATGACGATCGGGCGCAAACGGCGATGGCCGCCGTGACCGAGCATCTGCTCAAAGACTACGGCACGCTGCTCAACTATCCTGCGTTCACGCACCCGCGCCCGGATGTCGGCTATGTGACGCGCTATGCGCCCGGCCTGCGCGAGAACGGCGGCGTGTATACCCACGCGGCCACCTGGTCCGTGTGGGCGTATGCGAAAGCGGGCCAGCCGGAACGTGCGTGGGAGGCTTATCAGCGCATCTGCCCGCCAAACCGCAGCGCCGATATCGACACCTACAAGGCGGAGCCGTATGTCACGCCGGGCAACATCGACGGGCCGCTGTCCGAGTATTATGGTCGCGGCGGCTGGACCTGGTACACCGGCTCGGCACAGTGGCTGCATCGCGTGGCAACACACTGGATCCTGGGCATCCGGCCGCAGGAAGATGGACTGCTGGTGGACCCCGCCATTCCGGCGGACTGGCCCGGCTTCCGCATCACGCGGGCATTCCGGGGCGCCACTTACCAGATTGAGGTCGACAACCCGAACGGCGTAAGCAGCGGCATCCGCTCGGTGACGGTGGATGACAGGCCGCACGAGGGTGCACTGCTACCCGTATTTGCAGACGGCAGGACACACAAGATCCATATCGTGATGGGGTAATGATTGTTTGCTCCGGAAAGGATGACACGACAGCACGATACAAAACACAGGGGCAGAAAACGCGGGCACATCCGCTTCTGCCATCATCAGCACGGCACTTCCCTATCGGCATGGTTTTATGAGAAGAGATGACGAGATGAAAGCTTTTAACAGACCCTTCCGCACAACCCTTTTGATGCTGGCAGCCATGCTGGCGCTGTTCATGAGCATTCCCGCCAGCGCCCAGGGCGTCACCATCCGCTATGCCAACTGGAACGTGGGCACCGAAGAAGAAAACAACCTCGCCCGCCAGCTTGTGGCCGCCTATATGGAAGCCAACCCCGATGTGACCATTGAATTCGTCGATATGTCTGGCGATGGCGGCTGGGAAGAAAAGCTGACCAATCTGGCCGCACGCGGCGCGCTGCCCGATGTGTTTATGGCCAATAACACGCCCTACTATGTGGAAAACGGCTGGGCGGCAGACCTGACCGCGCTGGTCGCTGAGGATGCCGACTGGCAGGCAGTGCCGCAGGTGCTGCGCGATGCCGTGACCTATGACGGAGCCGTGCTTGGGCTTCCCAGCGCACAGTTCATCATGGGCTATTTCATCAATCAGGACCTGTTTGAGGCCGCCAACCTGGACGCGCCGACATATGGCACTTCGGCAGAGGACTTCTTCGCAGCCGCCAGCGAGCTGACCAATGTGCAGCAGGGCGTGCTGGGCCTGCACGAGTTCTTCCCGATCCTCGGCTGGTATGCCAGCTCGCAGGACAGCAATCTCGGCTGGTTCAGCTATGACGGCACGCATATGAACTACAACTCGGATGCCTTCCGCGCAGGCGTGGAACAGGCCATCGAGATGCTGCCGAATACCTGGCAGGGACTGAGCGAAGCACAGCGCGCGACATTTACCTCGCAGGGCCCGTGGGAGCTGTTCGTCAATCAGGAATCGGGCGCTGTGTGGGAAGGCGGCTGGGCCGTTCCTTCTTACGTGCAGAACGCCACGTTTAACTGGGACTTCCTGGGCGTACCGGGCGGCAATCAGGCCATCGTGGCCGACATTCTGGTCGTCTCCAGCACGGCAGCAGACAGCGCAGCAGCCTATGACTTCGCCCGCTGGATGAGCTTCTCCAGCGAAGGCTACGCCATGGAAGCCGAGCTGGCCTCGGCCGCTGGCGTGGTGCCCAGCCGTATGCCCGTCACCATCAGCCCGGAGAGCATCGACCTGTACATGTCCTTCGTGGGTGATCTACCCGGCCTGCGCATGGCGCTTGAGAACCTGGACAACAGCCTGGTTGAATCGCTGGCGAAGATCGTGCCCGGCTATATCAATGCCCGCTGGGAAGGCCGTCCCGGCATCGACATCGGCGAAAACCCGGATGTCAGCCTCGGCTTTATCTTCGACAACATCATGACCGGCGCTTACAAGTTCGAGGACTACTCGGCACAGCTTGAGGAATTCGCCAACAATATTCTGGACGATGCCCGCGCCGAAACGGCAGGCTAAAGCGTGTGACACGAGGGGAATGGGTGCCTGTCATATGGCGCCTGTTCCCCTCGTAGTCGATGCACCCCTGCCCTGGGGATCGCATCGCGGGTATAGTATTTGTTTCAACAGCTAAAAATACAGGCTATCGCTTTCGTAAAAAGAACGCTTTTTATTTTATGACGGGCAGATGTGGCCATGCGCTTAAAAACGAAGCACGTTGACAGGCTGTCCACCCCCTTTCTGTGCACGCTGCTCCTGCTGGCGCTGACGACCTGCGCGCCCGCGCAGGTCAGCCAGGAAAGCGCGTCTGCCGCAAACTGCGCCCCGCAAACCCTGATTACCACAGCCGCAAACAGCGCAACAGCGGCGAATATGACAGCCAGCGGCGATGGTGACGCTGGCGGCCTGACCGACATGCGCGACACCGGCGCCATCGCCATCACCGCCGATGCGCTGGGCCTGCCGCTGGCCGATGACGCTATAGCAAGCCAGTATGCCGCGCCCAGCGTCGTGATGCAGGCGGGCGACAGCTTCACCATTGAGGTTACTGCGCCCGCACAGGGCGAATACACGTTCGCCTTTGACGCATTGATCCCGGCCGAAGCTGATGCGCCGGAAGGACAACTACGCGTCGATGGGGGTTTCCCCAGCGCCGACATGCGACAGATCGCGTTTCCGGTGTTATACGAGGGTGCGAGCGACACATTCCCACGCGACCGTTATGGCAACGACGCGCTCATTCCGCAGCAGCGCGCCGTGCGCTGGACGACCGTGCAGGCCCGCGATGTCGATGTCAGCCTGCCCTATCCAATCCGGGTAGCACTGTCCGCCGGAGAGCACGCATTCGAGTTCACGCTGAACGAAGGCGCGCTGTATATGGGGACATTTTATCTGGTCCCGTTCACGCCCTACCCCGCCTATCAAGACTATCTGGCGGCGCAGACGGCATCCGCGGCCGCCGGATTCCAGCTGTCGCTGGAGGCCGAGCTTCCCGCCTACAAAAATGACACGGCTGTGCGCCCGGCCAGCAGCCGCAGCCTGACCGTGACGCCATACGACACCTACTGCCTACTGATGAACACGATGGGTGGCGAAGGCTGGATTCGCAGCGGCACCGGCGTGTATTACGAAGTCGTGGTGCCGCAGGACGGGCTGTATGCCATCACGCTGCGCGCCATGCAAAACGTGCGCAGTAATTTCACCGTGTTCCGCCGCATCACCGTGAATGGCGTCGTGCCCTTCGCTGAATTCAACGCCGTACCTTTCCCGTATTCGACCGACTGGGTGGATATGCATCTGGGCGGCGAAACGCCTTACATGGTGTTTCTGCGGCGCGGCGCGAATATCATCGGCATCGAGGCCAACAGCGCGCCCTATACGCCCGCCATCGAGACAATTCAGGCCGCGCTGGAAGATATCAACGCGCTGGCGCTGGAAATCAACCGCCTGACAGGCAATCAGCAGGATCCCTTCCGCGAGTGGGAAATTGGCGATTACATCCCCGACATTGAAGCGCGCCTGAATGCGATGGCCCAGAATCTGATCGACGATCAGGCGACGCTGCTGGCCATCGACCCCAGCGCCGCATCGCCGGAAATCCTGACCTATCGCATCGCCGTGGACAATCTGCGCTTCCTGGCCGCTGACCCCAACAACATCCCAATTTCGATGAACCGCTTCTCGGAGGGCACAGGCTCGGCCGCCCAGCAGCTTGCCTCGCTGCTGCCGCTGCTGCAAAATCAGCCGCTGGCGCTCGATCGCATCATCGTGCATTCACCGGATATCGTCCCGCAGACGCCGTCTGTGCCGTTCACCACGGCCATCTGGGAAGATGTGCGCCGCTTCGTGCAGTCGTTCCAGCCCGACCCGTACCGCTCGCTGTCTGCCGACGCAGGTGAACTGGAAGTGTGGGTGAACAGGCCACGCCAGTATGTCGACCTGCTCCAGCTTCTGGCCGACACCTCGTTTACACCGCAGACAGGCATCCCGGTCCGCTTCTCCATCATGCCCGACGAGTCCAAGCTGATTCTGGCCAACGCCGCGGGCAATCAGCCGGATGTGGCGCTGGGCGTCAGCACCGACCGCCCCTATGAGCTGGCCATCCGCAATGCGCTGTACGACCTGCGCACCTTTCCCGACTTTGACACGTTCATTCGCCATTTCTCGCCCGGTTCGCTGCTGGGCTACATCATCAACGATTCGGTCTATGCGCTGCCCGAAACGCAGGACTTCTGGGTGACTTTTTACCGCGAGGACATCATGGATTCGCTGAACCTGGCCGTCCCCGACACCTGGGACGAAGTCCTGGAGATTCTGCCTGAATTACAGCGCTTTGGCATGAACTACCAGACGCCGCTGTCTTCCGGCACCGGGCAGCGCGGCTATCTGGTCACCACGCCGTTCCTGTTTAACCAGGGAGCGCAGCTTTACAGCGCCGACGGCTTCTCGACAGGCCTGGAGAGCAACGAGGCGGTGGCGGGCATCGAGTTCATGGCAGACATCTTCACCATTTATGACATGCCGCTCGACACGGCCAGCTTCTATCAGTCGTTCCGCAATGGCACCCTCCCCGTGGGCATCAGCAACAGCGAGACGTATATGCGCCTCACGACCGCCGCTGCCGAGCTGACCGGGCGCTGGGGCATCGATCTGTATCCGGCAACGGTGCTGGCCGACGGCAGCGAGAACCGCTTTGCCACCGGCTCGGCGCAGACCAGCATCATGTTCAGCAATACCAATATGCCAGACCAGGGCTGGGCATTCATGCAGTGGTGGCTGTCCACCGAGACGCAGTCGCGCTTTCAGGACGAACTCATCAGCAACTATGGCCGCGAATACCTCTGGTTTTCGGCCAATCTGGACGCATTTGCCAGCCTCGATATCCCCGATGAACACCGTGACGTCATCCTGGCGCAGTGGGGATGGCTGCAAGAGCCTGCGCGCCTGCCCGGCAGCTATATGCAGGAGCGTGAAATCAGCAATATCTGGAATCGAATCGTGTTTCAGGGCGCCAGCCCGCGCGTGGCCATCGACCGCTCCGTGACCACCATCAACCGCGAGATTACGCGCAAGATGGAGGAATTCGGCTATCTGGTGGATGGTGTGCCTGTGCGCGAATATCGCGTGCCCACCATCGACACCGTGCTTTCATGGATGGAAAATGCAGATTAGAACCACGGCCGAGGGACAACCCCGCGAGGGGACGAAGCACGACTGGCGGGCGCAGGCCCGGTCAGTCTTTCAGGGTTGGGCAAACCGTGAGGGGAGCGCGTATCTCTTTCTGGCGCCTTACGGCCTGCTTTTCATCGTGTTCATCGTCATCCCGGTGGCCACGGCCATCCTGCTTTCGTTCACCTTCTTCGATGCCATCCAGCAGCCGCGCTTCGTCGGGCTGGACAATTACATCGCACTGCTGACGCAGGATGCCACGTTCATGCGGAACGTGCTGCCCAATACCATCCAGTTCGCCGTGATCGTCGGGCCGGGCGGCTATGTCCTGGCGTTCCTGCTGGCATGGATGCTGGCGCAGCTGCCGCGCCTGCCGCGCGCGATCTTCGCGATTATCCTGTATTCGCCCTCAATGACTGCTGCCGTGGCGATGGCCGTGGTGTGGAAAACGCTCTTCAGCGGCGACCAGACAGGCTATCTGAACAGCTTCCTGATGGCGATAGGGCTGCTGCGCGAGCCGATTCAGTGGCTGCAATCGCCGCAGTATCTCATGACCATCATGATCGTGGTGACGCTGTGGAGCAGCATGGGCATCGGCTTTCTGGCCATGCTGGCCGGCATCCTGGAGGTCAGCCCGGATCTGTATGAGGCCGCGGCCATCGACGGGCTGAACAGCCGCGTGCAGGAAATTTTCCTCATCACCATACCATCCATGCGACCTCAGATGCTGTTCGGCGCGGTCATGGCGATCGTGGGCACGTTCCAGGCCGGGGCCATCGGCGTCACGCTGTCGGGCAGCAACCCGACGCCGCAGTATGCCGGCCAGCTGATCGTCAATCACATCGAGGACTACGGCTTTCTGCGCTACGAGATGGGTTATGCGGCTGCTGTCTCGGTGGTGCTGCTGGTGATGGTGTTGTTTTTCTCCCGCCTGGCCAATCGCCTGTTTGGAAGCGAGGCGTAACCTTATGATCGCCAGACGCCCATGGTGGAACCGCTATACCGGGCTGCGCAACCGGGGCATGAACCCACAGGGATTTCATGTCAGCCAGCTGAAGTTTTATGTCGTGCTGATCCCGCTGTCGGTGCTGATGCTGCTGCCGGTCGTGTATATCATCTCCAGCGCCTTCAAACCGCCCGACGAGCTGTTTGCCTTTCCGCCGCGTCTGCTGGTGACGAACCCAACGCTGGATAACTTCCGCGATCTGTTCTCGCGCTTGTCCACCTCCGGCGTGCCGATCACGCGTTATCTGTTCAACAGCATCATGATTACGGCCATCACCGTGGCGGCCTCGATTCTGGTGTCCAGCACTGCGGCTTATGCGCTCTCCAAGAAGCGTTTCCGGCTGAAGCAGGCGCTGTTTGCCATCAATACCGTGGCGCTCATGTTCGTGCCAGTGGCCGTCACGATTCCGCGCTTTCTGGTCATCGAGAATCTGAATCTGCTCGACAGTTTTCTGGTGCACATCCTGCCCGTGCTGGCCCTGCCCGTTGGCGTGTTTCTGCTCAAGCAATTTGTCGATGGCATCCCGGATGAGGTGATCGAGGCGGCGCAGATTGATGGCGCCAGCGACTGGCGGCTGTACTGGCGCATCATCATGCCGATGATCAAACCCGCCATCGCCACCATCGCCATCCTCACCTTTCAGGCGGCGTGGAACAATGCCGAGATTTCCACGCTCTACATCAACACCGAAAGCCAGCGCACGCTCGCCTTTTACCTGACCACGCTGACATCCGCGACTACCACGGCCAATGCTGTCGCCGGCCAGGGCATCGCTGCCGCAGCCGCGCTCATCATGTTTCTGCCCAACCTGATTATTTTCATCGTCCTGCAGCGCCAGGTCATGAGCACAATGTCGCGCTCGGGGCTGAAATGAGACGCGCCGCGCTTGCCCTGCTGGTGATCGCGCTGGCAACGCTGGCTGTCGATGCATCGGCGCAGTCCGATTCGCCATACACCACCTGGACGCTGGGGCCTGGTTCATATTTTGTGCCCACGCAGGATGCCTACACGCCGCTCGATCAGATCGACCTGCCGGTGAATGGCCCGGAAGATATGTTTTTCGCGCCAGATGGCTTCCTGTACGTGGCTGATACCGGCAACGGCCGGATTCTCAAGCTGGACGAGGAGTTCCAGATCGTTGGCGAATACGGCGCAGATATCCTTGATTCTCCCACCGGCCTGTTCGTGGACGACGCAGGCACGCTGTATATCGCCGACGCTGGCCGCAACATGGTCGTCATCCTGGATGCCAGCGGGACGCTGGTCAGCGAATTTGGCCAGCCGACTGAGCCGCTGTTCGGTCAGAACCGACAGTTTCGGCCGCGCAAGATCGCGGTGGATGCCCGTGGCAATCTGTACATCGTCAGCGAAGGCTCGGTCAACGGCCTGGTGATGATGAACGCTGCTGGCGAATTCATCGGCTATTTTGGCGCCAATCAGGCCCAGATGTCGCTGACGATGATCCTGCAGCGCATCTTCCTGACCGATGAACAGCTCGATCAGTTCATCCGCAACGAGGCAGCCTCGCCCACCAATATCGCTGTCGACAGCCAGTCACTGGTGTACACAGTCACAGCCGGCACAGACGATAACGAGAGCATCCGCAAATTCACTGTGTCGGGCAATAACCTGATGAACTGGGTATTCGGCTCAGACACCTTCCGCGATATCCACGTCAGCCCGGACGGCCTGATGGTCGCGATCGACGGAGCAGGTCAGATTTACGAGTATGACCTGAATGGCCTTCTCCTGTTCGTGTTCAGCGGGCTGGACACAGGCGTTCAGCGGCTGGGGCTGCTTAGCTATCCCACCGCTATCGAGCGCGTGCGCGGTGATTTGTACGTGCTCGACCGCAACAAGAATGCCATCGTCACCTACCGCGTGACCGATTTTGCGCGCACGCTGCACGATGGCGTCGGGCTGTATATGGAAGGTTTCTACGAGGAAGCGCGGCCATACTTTGAAACAGTGATGGATTACAACGGCCTGGTGCTGATGGCCTATTACGGCCTGGCCGATGCCGATTACAGCGACCGCGATTACAACAATGCGCTCCAGTATTACCGCTATGCGGGCAGCCGCGGGGGCTACTCAGAAGCATTCTGGGAGCTGCGCAATGCGGTCATTCAGCGCTATCTGGGCACGGCCCTGCTCGGGCTGGTCGTCGCATGGGCTGGGCTGAGCATCTTCGGCCGGCTGGAGAAGCGGCATGGTTGGCTTGATCCGCTGCGGGGGTTCCTGCGTGGGCTGCGTCGATTCCGATTGGTCGATGATTTGGTCTTCATGTTTCGCTTCATCCGCAAGCCCGTCGACAGCTTCTACTACATCAAGCAGAACGAGCGTGGCAGCCTGATTTTTGCCCTGCTCATCTTCGCCTGGATTGTGATTGTGCGCGTGCTGGGGGCGTACCTGACCGGCTTCGTCTTCAGCCCGTATGTCGCGGCATGGGAAATCGACCTGGAGACGGACGTGGTGTATACCCTGCTGCCGCTGGGGCTGTGGGTGGGTGCCAATTATCTGGTCGCCACCATCACCGACGGCGAAGGCAGCCTGCGCCATGTGATCATCGGCACGGCCTACAGCCTGTTCCCGTATGCGCTGTTTGCGCTTCCGCTGATGCTGCTCTCCAACGTGCTCACGCTGAACGAAGTCTTTCTGTATACCTTCTCGAGCCAGCTCATCGTGCTGTGGTGCGGCATCCTGCTCATCATCATGGTCCGCGAGATTCACAACTACTCGCTTTCAGAGACAGTGCGCAACATCGTCACCACGCTGTTCACCGCAGCCATCCTGCTGCTGTCGGCCTATATTCTGTACGTGCTGTTCAACCAGCTGGCCGAATTCGTCCAGGCTGTGATTCAGGAGGCAAGTCTCCGTGTGTAGGCTGCTGGCGCGCCCTGCCCTGCGCTGGACCGGGCTGATGATCGTGTGCATCGGGCTGCTGCTGCCGCTGACGGGCAGTCATGCAGCCTGGCAGGATGCCCCAGACGCAGCTATCCCGGAGTCGTATACGCTGGCCGCCGAAAACGACCTGTTCCAACTGTACTTCGACGAGACCACGCTGGCCTTCAAGCTGCTGGATCAGCGCACTCGCTACCTGTGGCACTCCGGGCTGGACGACGTGCAGGAGGACGATGACCTCAATAACTCGTGGCAGGCGTATGCGCGCAGCGGCCTGAGCATCGAATATCTGGACAGCCGCGGCGTAAACCGGCGCGTCTCGATCGCCAATGCCGAGCACACGCTGGCCGTGTCCGAGGCCGACGGGGGTGTGTCGGCCTCGGTTACGTTCACTGAATATGGCATCACGGTGGGCATGCTGGTGCAGCTTGAGGCGGATGGCGTGCGCGTCGAGGTGCCTTTTGCGTCCATTCGCGAGGACAATCCGGAATTCCGGCTGGGACGGGTGTACCTCTATCCGTTCATGGGCGCGGTGCGGGGCGGCAGCATACCCGGATACATGATGATGCCCGACGGCACCGGCAGCGTGATCCGCTTTGCCGATACCACCCGCGCTGACAACATGTTCATCGGACGCTATTACGGTGACGATCTGGGCATTATTTCAGAGCTGCCCTACGATCCGTTCATCAGCCAGCCCGCGCCCATCTCCATGCCCGTGTTCGGCATCGCCCACACCGACGCACAGAGCGCATTCATCTCGGTCGTTGAAAGCGGCGCATCCTACGGCGAGCTGCATGTGCATCCCGCCCACGTCATCACCAATTTCAACTTTCTGCACCATGCCTTCATCTACAATCAGCCGTATTTTCAGGCCACCAATCGCTCTGGTGCGGGTGTCACCACCGTGCAGCAGCAGCCGAATACCTTCGATGTGGTGATCCATTACCGCTTCCTCAAAGGCCCCGAAGCCAGCTATGTAGGCATGGCGCACAGCTATCGCGATTACCTGCTGGAGCGCGGCATCCTGGGCCAGGAAGCGGCGACCAGCACCGAAATCCCCATCCGCCTGGAATTTCTGGGCGGGGACAAAGAGGATGTGCTGCTGTGGAATCGCTTCATCCCCATGACCACCATCAGCCAGATGAGCGACATTCTCGCGGCGCTTCAGCTTCCAAACACCGAAGTGATCTACTATGGCTGGCAGCCGTTTGGGGCCACCAGCGTCGCGCCGACCTGGCTGGCGCTGGAAGGTGGGCTGGGCAGCACAGCAGACCTGAACGCGCTGGCCGAGCGCATCGCGGCCGACGGCGGGAATCTGTCGCTTTACTTTGATCCGCAGGCGGCCCTGTGGGGCGAGCCCGGCTATTCGGCGCGCACCGATCTGGCGATGTCGATCACCAACCAGCAGCTTCGGGGCTATGCGCGCTATTTCAGCAACTACTTCACGTTTGACGTGCTGCGACATCGCTTCGAGGCGCTTTCGGGGGATTTACCCGGACAGCTTGCGGCGGGTCTGGCGCTTGATGGCATCGGATGGACGCTGTACAGCGACTTTCGCGAGGACTCGCCCATCACCCGTGAGCAGAGCATCGACGCGTATCAGGCGCTGTTGGCTGCATCACCCGTGCTGCTGGGCATTTACCGCCCGAATGACTATCTGCTGAACGCCGCGCGCGCCTATTACGACATGCCGCTGGGCGACAACGGCTATATCTACACGACCGAGCCGGTGCCCTTCCTGCCCATCGTGCTGGCCGGACACATGCCATACTTCGGCAGCGCGCTCAATTTTTCGTCCAACCAGCAGGAGGATCTGCTGCGCCATATCGAATACGGCATCTACCCGTCGTATTTCCTCACGCAGGAAGCGACAGCCAACATGATCAACACGCCGTCGAACTGGATTTACACCTCGTCGTTCGCGCAGTGGGGCGACCATATTCGCGAGACCTATGCCCGGATGGATGCGCTGCTCGGCCCGGTGCGTGGCCAGGAGATCGTGGCGCACGAGGCGCTGGCCCGCGGCGTGTATGCCACCACCTATGCGGGCGGCGCGCAGGTCATCGTGAATTACACCGACGCGCCGTATTCGGAGGAAGGAATTACCGTTGAGGCCAAAGATGCGCTGCTTGTGGAGAATGAGTGATGACGACGGTTCGTAAGCCTGCGCGCCGCGAAGTCAGCCTTGCCACCCGCGAAAGCCTGTATGGCTACGGCTTCATCCTGCTGTGGGTGATTGGCTTCTGCGTGTTTACGGCGCTGCCGCTGGCCCAGACCTTTCTCTACAGCCTGAACACCGTGTCGGTGACAGCCACCAGCATCAACCTGGACTTCGTGGAATGGGCCAATTACTCGCGCGCGCTGTTCACCGACCCGAATTTCATCGAGCTGCTGATCGGTTTCTCGGTCGAAACACTGGTCTCGGTGCCGATAGTGCTCATCTTCGCCATGATCGTGGCCATGTTTCTCAACCTCAAGTTCCGCTTCAAGGGGCTGTTTCGGGTCATCTTCTTCCTGCCCATCGTCATCACCAGCGGGCCTGTTATCCGCGAGCTGACCGAACAGGGTGCGGCATCGGCCCCTGGCATCGCCAATAACCCTGCTGTGATCGCGTTCCTGGAGGAGCTTCCGCGTGCGCTGCGCAGCCCGGTAGAATACCTGCTCACCTCGTTTGTGCTGATCCTGTGGTTTTCCGGCGTGCAGATCATGATTTATCTGGCGGGCCTGCAAAAAATCGACCGCAGCGTGTACGACGCGGCAGCCATCGACGGCGCATCGGGCTGGGAAACGTTCTGGAAAATTGTCCTGCCGTCGCTGTCCACGGTGACGGTGGTCAATGCCATCTATACCATCATCATCCTGTCGCACTTTTCTGAAAACAAGGTCATCCGCTATATCTACGACCAGACCTATAACGTGCAGGGGGGCATCGGCTATGCCAGCGCCATGTCCTTCATCTACTTCGGCGTGATGGTGGTGATTCTGGCAGTGATCTGCTTCGCCCTGCTGCGCTGGGCCAGGAGAAGCTCTCGATGATGAACATCCTTCGCCATCCTGCCGCAGAACGCGCACGGGGCATCCTGTTTGGCAACCGAGCGCATCGCGGCATCACCTTCACCATCGTGCTGTATGCGCTGCTGATCGCCATCGGCTTTGTCTACTTGCAGCCGCTGCTGTTCATGTTTATCAACAGCATCAAAGACCCGTCTGACCTGCTCAACCCGATGGTGCAATGGGTCCCCACCCAGCTTTACGCAGGCAACTACGAGCGCGCCTATCGGGTGCTCGACTATCCAAATACGCTGATGGCATCGATCTTCATCAGCGTGGTGCCGTCGCTCATTCAGGCATTTGTGACCTCGCTGGTGGGGTACGGGCTGGCGCGTTACCAGTTTCGCGGCAAACGGCTGATTTTCGTGCTGCTGCTGGCCACCTTCATCATCCCGCCGCAGAACACCGTCATCCCGCAGATGCTGATGTATCGCGACCTCAACCTGCTGGGCAATCCGCTGGCGCTCATCCTGCCCGCCTTGCTCGGTCAGGGCTATCGCAGCGCCATCTTCGTGCTGATTTTTTATCAGACCTTCGTCTCGCTGCCCAAGGTGCTGGAAGAATCGGCCCGACTGGACGGCGCCACCGACCTGCGCATCTTTTTCACGATCGCCGTGCCGTCGGCCATCCCGGCCTACATCGTCTCGTTCATCTTCTCGACCGTATGGTACTGGAACGAGACCTTCCTCACCGTCATCTTTCTGGAAGGCGGCGTGACCACGCTGCCGATGCAGCTTTCCAGCTTCGCCCAGGCCTACGAGAACCTGTATCCGGCGGGCACGGTGAATATCTTCGAGCGCCTGAACGAGGCGGTCAAGATGAGCGGCACGTTCCTGAACATCCTGCCGCTGCTGGTGATGTATTTTGTACTTCAGCACTGGTTCGTGGAATCGGTGGAGATGACGGGCATCACGGGCGAATAAGGGGCAAGGCATGACGCCCTGCCCCCTGCTTTTAACTCACGCTAGGACAGCACGCGCTCGCCCAGGCCCAGCGGCAACAGCTCAGGCTGGGCCACGGTGCTGGCCATGGTGACATACTGCCCGGATTCATAGGCAGTCGCAAACGCACTCATGATTTCCAGCACATGATAGGCCAGGTCACCGCTGGCGCGATGCGGGCGATTCGCCTCGATGGCATAGGCCATATCGGCCAGCCCGATGCCGCGCTTCCAGGCGTCAGGATAGGCCAGCGGCAGGGACGCCCAGCCTTCTGTGCCCGGCTGCATCAGGCGCACCTCGCGTGGGTCAAAACCGTTCGGGTCGGGGATGGTCAGCGTGCCCAGTTCACCATACACCTCCATCACCGGCAGATGATGCCCCCAGACATCGAAACTGGTGATGAGCGTGGCAATCGCGCCAGACGCAAACTCGATCGTGCCGGCATAATGCGTGGGCACGCGCACGGGGATGCGCTCGCCCGTGTGCGCCAGCCGCTCCGGGAACGAAGCGCGCGCCGCGCCGCTCACGCGCACCGCCGGGCCAAACAGATTGACCAGACAGGTCACGTAATACGGGCCCATGTCCAGCATCGGGCCGCCGCCGGGCGCATAGAAGAATCCCGGATTGGGGTGCCAGCTTTCCGGCCCGTGCCCGGCCATAAACGCGACCGCCGCCACCGGCGTGCCGATGGTCCCTTCGTCCAGGACGCGGCGCGCCGTCTGATGCTGACCAAACAGGAAGGTGTCGGGCGCGCAGCCCACGCGCAGGCCGCGTGCAGCCGCCTCATCCAGGATGGCGCGGCCATCGGCCAGTGTGAGCGCGAGTGGCTTCTCGCTGTACACATGCTTGCCAGCGCGCAGCACGCTCAGGCTGACCTCGGCATGGACCGCCGGAACGGTGAGATTCACCACCACGTCGATATCGGGGTCAGCCAGCAGCGCCTCCACGCTGAGCGCGCGCGGGATAGCATGTTCCTCAGCGACGGCGCGTGCCCGCTCCATATTGATATCGGCGCAGGCCATCAGTTCCAGTACATCGAAGGCGCGGCAGCCCTGAATATAGGCCGGGCTGATATTGCCGACGCCGATAATGCCCACGCGTAATTTAGCGACCATGCGCCAGCCCTTTGCTTGTCAGATAGTTCAGGCTCTTTTCCACCGCTTCAAACATGTCGGTGGCACAATTGTCCAGCTCCACGATCAGCCATTCGGCGCTGCTGGCAGCCTTCACCGCCGCCGGGATATCGACGATGCCTTCGCCCGCGGCCAGCATCGGCGCGCCGGGTATGCCGGAACCATCTTTCACATGCACCAGCGGCGCACGCGCACCCGCTTGGGCCAGCACCGCCGCCGGATCGCCCTGCGCAAAGCGCACCCAGTAGATATCGATCTCAAACACAATGTCCGGGGCCAGCAGCCGGCGCATGTGGTCATAGGGCAGCGACCCATCGGCCAGCGGCGTGAATTCAGCATCGTGGTTGTGATAGCCAAAGCGCAGGCCGCTGGCGCGCGCGATATCGGCGGCAGCGTTCAGTTCGTCACATACCCGGGCGATGTCATCGGCGCTGGTGAAGCGCCCCGGCGGCATCCACGGGCAAAGAATGGTCGTGATGCCCAGCGCCTGCGCCACGTCGATGGTCTCGGCGCGGTTGTCCGCCGTGGGTATGCCCATATGCGCCGAGCAGATTTGCAGGCCAAGCTCATCACACAGGGCGCGGGCGCTCTGCGGCGAGCCGCCATAATTTCCTGCAAACTCGACGCCGGCAAAGCCCAGCGCAGCCACACGCCGCATGGAGCCTTCAAAATCGGCGCTCAGCGCGTCCCGAATAGAGTACAGTTGTAATGCTGCGGGTTTGGACATCTGTCTATCCTTTTGAGACGTTCACAGGGTCATAAACAATCGAAAAATCGGCATCATTTCACGGGCGACAACGGCCTAAAGTATACCGCGAATATGGGGCACAAGGGGTGTCCCGATGGACATACCTGCGCTGGTTATCCTCGCCTGATCCCCGGCACAGGATGCGGCTCATATCCGGCCATCACATTCAGGTCACAGGTTGTTTTCCTGCTGTTTGATCTCCATACTGGTCATATACAGTGTATCTGCGACTTACCCGCTGTTTCCGCCAGTGCCCCGCTGCCTGATTTTCAGATACCGCTTGCCAGAAGTGATTCACAGGGAGCCCTCATGCTGAAGAAAATTGTCCTGATTATGCTGCTCATCACCCTCAGCATCAGCCTGACGGCTGTCGCGCAGGATGAGACCGCGCCGTGGGACTCATGGGCCGCCGTGGATGTGTCGGCCATCGATGACGACAATTCCGGCTCAGTGACCACGCTCAGCGACAGTCTGACTTCGCCCAATGGCATGCCGGCCTGGCAGGTGCTGCCCAGCGGCACCTCCGACGAGACCAAGCTGGCCGTGAGCTTCGCGGGCACCGATCTTGAGGCATGGGCGTCTGCCAGCCAGCTTATGCTTGATGTCTACCTGCCAGAAACGAACGCGCTCAACCCGAACAGCTTCTTTCTGGGGCTGGCCGATATGACCGACGGATTCGCCTGGATGGGCGGGGTCTTCGGTCAGGCGGATGCTGCGCCAGGCTGGAACCGCGTCGTGTTCACGCTGGACGCGTCGATGCGAAACTTCATGCCAGAGCGCGAGTACACGCTGTTCCTGTCGTTTTTCCACAGCGATGCGAACGGGGCGAAAATTCCGCTGACCGAAATTTTCTACGTGGGCGGCGCTTCTGTGGTTGGGTCCTCATTGGCCGACTGTGACGAAAGTACAGCATGGGGGCAGGAAGCCGACGCGCTGCTGGCGCTGGACGATGCGGCGCTCATCGATGCCGTCGCGCGCGCGACATTCGACTATTTCTGGCTGGAAGCGAATCCGGATAACGGGCTAATCCGCGACCGCAGCACGCCAGATTCCCCGTCCAGCATCGCGGCCACGGGCTTTGGCCTGGCAGCCATCCCAATCGGCGTGGAGCGCGGCTGGATCAGCGCCGACGAGGGCTATGCGCGTGCGCTCACCACCCTGCAAAGCTTCGCGGACGGCCGTGTTCAGGGCGAAAATGGCTTCTATTATCACTTTGTCGACATGCAGACCGGGCGCCGCGTCTGGCAAAGCGAGCTGTCATCCATCGATACCGCACTGCTGCTGGCCGGCGCGCTGGCGGCAGGCGAATACTTTGCCGACACGGATGTGCAGTTGCTGGCTGAGGAGTTGTATGCGGCTGTCGACTGGGAATGGATGCGCGACGGGCGTGAATTCGTCGCCATGGGCTGGACGCCCGAAAACGGCTTCCTGAACGCCGCCTGGGATCACTTCGATGAAAGCCTGATCCTGTATGTGCTGGCCATCGGCTCACCCACACACCCGCTGCCCGCCGACATCTGGGATGACTGGCTGCGACCGGTCAATCTGCGCGGCGAATACGTGTATCTGACTGGCGAGCCGCTGTTTGTCTATCAGTATCCGCTGGCGTTTCTGGGGCTGCGCGACCGCGAAGATGCGTTTGTCAACTACTGGAACAATGCCGCGCGCGCCTGCGTGCGCAACCGCCAGTTCAGCACAAACATCGCCGACCGCTACAGCACTTATCGTGACGGCGCCTGGGGCATCAGCGCGTCAGACGGGCCGCGTGGCTATCGCGCCTACGGGGCTGCACCGGGCAACCACGATGGCACCATTGCACCGCATGCCTCGGCGTCCTGCCTGCCGCTTGCACCAGATATTGCGCTGGAAGGGATGCGTGCGCTGCTGCGTGAGTATGGCGCGCGCGTCTGGCGCGAGTACGGGTTCGTCAGCGCCATCAATGCCGAGGCAGACTGGTATTCGACCGATTTCATCGGCATCGACCAGGGCGACATCCTGCTCATGCTGGCCAACGCGCAGGACGGGCTTGTCTGGCGCCTGTTGGCAGGAAACGCGCATATATCGCGCGCGCTCGACGCCATGGGCTTCGTCGAAAGCACGGGCGACTATGCCGTGACACCTGGCTTCATGGCGCGCCTGCGCGGCGGATAATCTGCTGCAAGACACTGTTTGTTCATCCCCTTCCAGACGTACGATTCGTCAATCAACCGTACATCTGGAAGGAGCGATCACTGCTGGTTACACACCATTACCGATTCATCATTCGTCAAGCGTCAATTGCTACTGCTGACACACCCGCCTGAGTAAAGCTGGAGCCTGGTGCACGACGAATTGCCGTTGCTCGTCTCGATCACCAGATCATCAAATGCCCCAACGGAACTGGCAAACTGAAACAAGGTCAGCGAGGTATTCACCACTATTACCGGGGCTGCCAGGTTCTCAGCCTGGCACGAACCATCTGCAAAGGGAGGGAACGGCGACGCCGGACACTCATCGCGCCAGGCGATTGGCACCAGAGGACCCGTCGGGATCAATCCGTCGTTATCGATATCAGGGCAGCCCATCCAATGCGTCACACCTAGCTGAATACCGCGCAGCGGACACCAATCCAGCATCTGGCCATTCGGCAGTGCAGCGTTCGGGTATCCGTCCAGATCGCCGTCACTGCAGCCAAAGGCAATTCCTGCACCCGCTGGTGGCGCGAAGAAGGGGCAGTAGTCGTTCTGACCGACAAAGCCATCCCCGTCATAATCCGGACAGCCGACTAACGAACCGGGCAGGCCGGGTTCACGCGGACAGCTATCGAGCGGGTCGCTCAGTCCATCACTGTCCGAGTCCGGGCAACCAAATTGCAGCAGCGGAGGCGGCGCAAAAACCTCTGGACACAGGTCAAGCGTATTACGGACGCCGTCACCATCTCTGTCATTTGAAGACGTGACCGGCTGTCCAAACAACAGACTGGCGATACTATTATTCGGGGTAGCTGTCGCTGTCGGGAATCCAACCGGCGTTGCCGAGGGAACCAACGACGGCGTTAGTGTCGGTGCTGGACTCGGCGTTTGCGTCGGCACACTGTAGCCGCCATTTGCCCTGATACATGCCTCCAGCGAAAACTGTTTCACGCCAAAAGCCGGTGCATTCGTGCCGATGGAGCCGGAGATGGTGAAGAACTCGTTGGTTAAACGCGTGAGCGTCAACGGGCCGCTGCCCGTGGTGATGTTCGTCACAGATCCCACAAAGCGAGAAAGCAGTGCAGTCAGTGGGTAAGTGGCGAGAAGCTGTCCTTGTCCATTGACAGAGCGATAGATGCTCAGCAGGTTGTTCGCGCACCAAAGGGAGAATGGTTCGTCGATTTGCGCATTGAGACGACCATCTGTGAGACCCGGCCATGGCGAAGGCGTTGGCGTGACTTGCGCCGTCAGGGTTTGGCCTGTCACCGCCGTCTGCGTGAGCAGATTCCAGATTGTCGTCTGGGTGGCGCCGGCAATCTGTGTCTGGGCTGCAATCGTGCCAGCGGCGGATTGTGTTTCAGCGACGATGGTCAACACGGCATTCTGCGTGAGAAAGAACCCCTGTGTTGCCGTCTGCGCACCCGGATCTTCGGTCACTTCCGCGCCACTGGGTATACACGAGACACTGACGCCGGGGATCGCCTGGGCCAGTGTATTCTCAACGGTCACATTATAGAAACCAGTCGTAGGAATCGTGTAGCTCTGCGGATCGCCACTGGTCACGTCATACGTAGACGGACCTTCAATCAGCAGGCGCAGGTCTGAAGGGCCATCAATGGTCACCGAGAGGTTGATCTGATCGCCCGCAAAGAACTCGCTGGAACCAATGTTGAAAGCCTCACTGGCAGGATAATCGGCACTCAGCGAACTGACTGCCGAACACCCTGCGCTGGCCGCCTGCACAGGACGGATCAGCGGGAGAAGGAGCGCGGCCACCAGAAGCATTACCAGCGCCAGCGCCATCGTTATTTTTCTCATCGTCATTCTCTTTTACTGGCCAGAGCCGGCAGCAAGGGATTCAATGGTGTAATCGATCGTGAGCGTCGAGCTCGCAATCATGATGAGGACAGCAGGTTCGTGATCTGCCATTTCGCCCACCGCCGATGTCACATTCATCAGGCCGTACACGTGATCGGTCAGCTGCCAGAAATACATTCTTCCTTCAGCAGTCTCACCAAAATCCAGTATCAACCGGGCAACTTCGTTCGTGTCTTCGCTGCCGGGGAGGATTTCAGGAAGCGAAGGAAACAGAGTCGGGGGGAACTCACCGTCAAATTGTTCCAGCAGGGTATCGCTGATCACCTGGGCGAAGGTGGTCAACAAGGGCGTCTCCGGATCGTAAGCTTCAGCCGAAGGAATCAAGCTGAGCGAAACACGCACGTCGCCCGCCTCAAAAGCACTTCCGGTCGAAATATCAAAGAGAGCATCGTCGCTGGCAAAGTTCAGGGAGTCCTGCAACTCCTCATTGAAAATCCAGGCCGAGGGATAGAGCATAGAAAAGACATTGTCACCAAAGACAAGCGGAATATACTCACCGTCGTCCTCTGAACCACTTTGTGCAAAGGCTGCCTGCGGCAGAACCACCATCAGCAAAATCAAGACAAGACGCCACACCACCACTGAGTAATTTTTCAAGATACTTTCCTTAGACGCATAGGCGCATCATTCCTCGAAACCCTGGATGCACAGGGGCATCGTGACTCTGAATGTATTATAGAATTCAGGTTTATCCCGATATTACGATCGATTGTAATGCGGAAGGATTTATCGCGCTACACCACAGCCAGGGATGTACTGTCTGGCCGTAGTGTTTACAGGAATGAGGGAGGAGATGGACGGCCCTCGCAGGCAGGTTAACGGGCCAGGGGTTGCCCATAGCAAGGAAACAGCATCCCCCCTGACCCGCGAATAAAGTCAGCTAGCGCGCGCCCAGCATCAGCTCAATCGTGAGCTGATCCAGCCGCTCATACGGCAGACGGCGACGGTTCATGGCGGCGCGGTCAAAAGCTTCAGCATTCAGCCGATTCACCGCCTCAGGCGAATACCCGCTGCTCAGGTAGGCATAGTCGCCCTGATCGGCCTGAATTTCAGACAAGAGCGACTGAATTTCGCTGTCCTGATTGAAGCGCTCGGCCTTTTCTTTCAGGATCAGATAGGTACGCGTGCATCCGCGCACAAATTCCTTCACGTCGTCATAGTCCGCCGTGCGATAGGCATGCGCGTCAAAATGGCGCGAACCGCTGTATCCCACGCTTTCCAGAAAGCGCACCAGATAAAAGGCCTGCTTGGGCATCACGCTGCCAAAGCGAAAATCCTGGTCATAGCGGCCAAACAACTGATCGTTCAGGTCAATGTGAAAGAGCTTTCCGGCATCCCACGCCTGCGCCACCGCGTGCATGAAGTTCAGCCCGGCCATGTGCTCGTGCGCGACTTCAGGATTCAGGCCGACCATTTCCGGATGATCGAGCGTGGTGATGAAACCAAGCATGCTGCCCACGGTGGGCAGATAAATATCGCTGCGTGGCTCATTGGGCTTCGGCTCCAATGCGAACCTGAGGTCATAGCCCTGGGCCTTCACATAGGCGCACAGGAAATTGAGCGCGTCGCGGAACCGCTTCGCGCTGTCGAGCGGATTCTTGCTGCTGTCAGTCTCGGTGCCCTCGCGCCCACCCCAGAAAACGTAGACTGTTGCGCCCAGCTCGACACCCAGTTCAATCGCACGGATGGTCTTCTGCAAGGCATACGCGCGCACTTTAGGGTCATTCGCCGTGAACGCGCCATCTTTGAAGACGGGATCTGAAAACAGATTGGTCGTCGCCATCGGCACCACCAGGCCGGTATCGTTCAGGGCCTGGCGAAAATCTGTCACGATCCGGTCGCGTTCGGCTGGCGACGCATCAATGGGCACCAGGTCATTGTCATGAAAATTGACCCCATACACGCCCTGCTCGGCCAGCATGCGCACCAGCTGCACCGGTGTCAGGGTCTCACGCGTGGGCGAGCCAAACGGATCGCGCCCGGTGTTGCCCACGGTCCAAAGTCCAAACGTAAATTTATGTTCCGGTTTTGCATCGTATGACATCAAAAACTCCTTTTGAGGGGCTGGCATCACGTTTCGGTCGCCCTGTCCTGCCGGGCCCGCGCCTGACGCAAAAGCTGCCAGCTCCGACCAATATCTGCAAGCGTTTGCAGTTGAAATGTAACGTAAACCAGCCGATTATGTCAACATCTTCCCCGTCATCCGCAGGAATCACGAGACCAGCCTGCCCATCTGCATGAAATGCTTGACAGACTTTTCAGACGGTGCTACTGTTTTCGCAAGCGTTTGCAGTATCGATTGGCGTAAACGTGACCAATATGAGAAACTTTTGCTGAATACGAACTCTGTCTTTGGGAATTTAACGTCTTGCAGACCAGTCGCAAAAAGATTTCGCAAATCACCATTCTGGATGTCGCACGGGAATCCGGCGTCTCATACTCGACGGTGTCGCGGGTATTGAACGGTTTTGACTTTGTCAAAGGATCCACCCGCGAAAAAGTCCTCAAGACCGCCGAGCGCATGGGATATGTCGCCAATATTCAGGCGCGCAGCCTGGCCGGCGGCAAAACCCAGATTATTGGACTGCTCGTGCCAGGGCTGGATAACGGCTACATCACCGAAATCGTCAGCGGCATCGACCAGGAACTTGCCCACTCTGATTACGACATGATGCTCTACACCACGCATCGCTATCAGGGCAAAGAGTCGCTTTACGTCAAAACAATTGCCAACGGCCTGGCTGACGGCCTGATTCTGCTTGTGCCGCACAACGCGCAGAATTACCTGCAGGCGCTGCCGAGGCAGGATTTCCCCTATGTCCTCGTCGACCAGATCGACAACATGTATAACAGCACCACCGTCGACGCGACCAACTGGCAGGGTGCCTACGACGCCACTGCGTACCTGATCAAGCTGGGGCATCAGCGCATTGGCTTTATCATGGGTGCGCCCCAGCTGAACAGCGCCCGCGAACGTTTTGACGGCTATCGTGCCGCCCTGCAGCACCATCGGATTGCCTACGATGAATCCCTGGTGATCGAGGGTGATTACATGACCAAAAGCGGCTATTCCGGCGCAAAACGTTTGCTGAGCCTGGAGCAGCCACCCACCGCTATTTTTGCCTCCAATGACCTCACCGCGTTCGGCGTGCTCGATGCCATTCACGAGACCGGCCTGCGCATTCCCGAAGATATCTCAGTCGTCGGTTTCGACGACATTCCGCTTGCGTCACTGGCATACCCCAAACTGACGACAGTCCGTCAACCGCTTGTCCAGATTGGACAGGTCGCTGTTCGACTCCTGCTTGAGAAACTAGAGAACCCCGAAAGAGAAGCGCGCCGTGTGACCCTCGCCACTGAGCTGATCGTGCGAGATTCGAGCGCCCCAAGGGGATAAACAGAAGGGAGGGACCCAGGCATCCATTTTTTGCGCCAGTTTTGCAAAGGCTTGCAAGTAGTCTATAGTATTTTTAAGGAGTCAGTATGAACGCTCGTAGATTTCTGTTGATTGCCGTAATTATCGGCACATTGGGGCTCTTTTCAGTAGGAGTTGTCGCCGCGCAGGACCCCGTCACGATTGATTGGTGGACGATTTACACCACCCCGCCGGAACTCACCGCCCTGTCAGAGACACTTGCCCAGGAATTTATGGATGACAATCCTGGCGTGACGATCGAAATCACGCACCTGGAAAACGAGGCCTTCAAAGAGCGCCTCGCCACCGTCATGCAGTCGGGCGACCCGCCGGACATCTTCCAGAGCTGGGGCGGCGGCGTGATGTGGAATTATGCGGAAGCCGGCCTGCTGCGCGACATCACCGCTGATCTGACTGCTGATGACAGCGCGTGGCAGAATTCCTTCAGCACCCAGGCAGCACTCAATCTGTACAGCTATGAAGGCGCCTACTACGGCATCCCGATGAACTTTGGCGCGGTGGGCTTCTGGTACAACACCCGTCTGTTTGCTGAAGCAGGCATCGAAGGCACCCCGGAAACATGGGACGAATTCCTGGCCGACGTGCAGCTGCTGAAGGACGCTGGCATCACCCCGATCGCGCTGGGCGGCCGTGACAAGTGGCCCGGTCACTTCTGGTGGGTGTATCTGGCTATCCGTGAAGGCGGCCAGGCGGCTTTTGAAAGCGCATATACCCGTGAAGGTTCGTTCGCAGACCCGGCGTTCGTGGCTGCTGGTGAGCGGCTGATGGAACTGACCACCCTGCAACCCTTCCAGACCGACTTTATGGCGATGGGCTACGGGCAGGAAGCAGGCCTGGTTGGCAATGGCGAAGCAGCGATGGAGCTGATGGGCCAGTGGGCCCCCGGCGTTCAGCAGGGTAACAGCACCAGCGGTGAAGGCCTGCCCCCTGGTGAACTCGGCTGGTTCCCCTTCCCCACGGTTGAAGGCGGCGCGGGCAACCCAACCGACGTGCTCGGTGGTGGCGACGGCTTCGCAGTCGGTGTGAACGCCCCGGATGCAGCGGTTGACTTCCTCCGCTTCCTGACCAGCCCCGAAGTTCAGACCCGGTTTGTCGAACTGAACACTGGCTTCATCCCGACCGTCACGGATGCGGAAGGCGCAGTCACCGACCCGCTGCTTCAGGCGGTTACCGCAGCGCGCAATGAAGCTGGCTACTATCAGCTTTACTACGACCAGTTCCTGCCGCCGGCAGTCGCGCAGGCCGTCCTGGACGGTGTCGAAGGACTGTTTGTCGGGACGCTCGCCCCGGCGGATGCGGCCCAGGCCATTGAAGATGTCGCCTCGTTCGAGCTGGAATAAGCGATACTGATCATCATATGGGGGATGTCACATGGCATCCCCCATGTCCACCAGCCGTCCAATCAGAAAGGATAATCAGATGGGAAGCCGTTCGACACCGCGCTTTCGCTTTACCTCGCGTGAACGCCCGGGCACTTCCGAACGTCCACGCGCCAGAAACGATCAGCTTCTCACCGTCGGGATGTTCATCATCCCTGGGGCGATCATCTATACGCTGTTCCTGATTATTCCCATCATCCAGGCGGCCTACTATAGTTTGTTCGACTGGAATGGCCTTGGCCCGGTGAGCGATTTTTTCGCGCTCGGAAACTACCAGCGCGCGATCGAACACAGCGTGTTCCAAAGCTCAGTCGTCAACAGCCTGATTATCACGTCGCTGTCGCTGCTGATTCAGCTTCCGCTGGCGATGACGCTGGCCCTCATGGTGGGGCGAAAACTGCCGGGACGGTCGATCTTCCGCAGCATCTTTTTTATGCCCTATGTTTTTTCCGAAATTATCACCGCCATTATCTGGACCTTTGTTTACAATCCCGGCGGTGGTTTGCTGAACACGGTGCTGGGCACACTCATTCCGGGCTATGTGCCGCAGGGATGGCTGGCCAACCGCGATATCGCGCTGGTGGCCGTCTTCTTTGTCATCACCTGGAAATACTTTGGCCTGCACATGATTCTGTACATGGCCGGCCTGCAATCGATCAACACCGAAATTGAAGAAGCCGCCCGCATCGACGGCGCAAGCGAGCTTCAGGTCATCCGCTATATGACCCTGCCCCTGCTGGCACCCACCATCCGCCTGACCATTTACCTGTCCGTGCTCGGCTCGCTCAACCAGTTCGTGCTGATCTGGATTCTGACGTCCGGCGGGCCTGCCAATGCGACGCAGGTGATGGCGACATACATGTATCGCTTCGGCATCAAGAGTTTCAATCTGGGCTTCGGCAGCGCCGTCGCTGTGCTCATCTTCGTCATCTCGTTGATTTTCTCGGTCGGCTATCAGCGCGCGGTCATGCGGCGCGACTATGCCGGCACAGTGTAGGGAGGGACACCAGATGTCAGCCTCGATGACAAAACCATTCAACAGGCGCATGCCTCCCCTGCGCTTCGTGATTGCCCGTGCAGGCCAGTATCTCGTGCTGATTGCGCTGGCGCTCATCATCCTCGGCCCGATTGTGACCGCTGTGCTGGGGGGGCTCAAGACGACCGGCGAGTTATACAGCGAACCCTTCGGCCTGCCTGCCATACCCCGCTGGGAAAACTACACCGGCATCATCGCCAGCGACACATTCTGGCGGCAGCTTGGAAACAGCCTGATTATCGTGTTCGGCACGGTCACGCTCACGGTTTCATCTTCCGCGCTGCTGGCCTTTGTCTTCAGCCGACTGGTCTTCCGGGGGCGCGAGCTGATCTTCAATTTCTTCACCCTGGGGCTGCTGTTCCCGGTCACCATCGCGTTTCTGCCGGTCTTCATCCAGGTGCGCCAGTTCAGCCTGATCGACAGCTACTTCGGCGTGATTCTGCCGCTGGTCGCCTTTGGCATCCCTGGCAGCACGCTGATTCTGCGCGGTTTCTTCCGTGCCATCCCGTCCGAGCTGGAAGATGCGGCCTACATCGATGGCTGCGGCACGCTGGGATTCTTCTGGTATGTGCTGCTGCCGCTGGCCCGCCCTGCCCTGGGCGCCATCGTGGTGCTGCAAACCATCGTCTCGTGGAACGAGTATTTTCTGCCGCTACTGGTGCTGACGGACGATTCCAAATGGCCGCTCACCCTGGGCATCATGCAGTTTCAGGGACAGTTCGGCACGGATTGGGGGCGCGTGATGGCCTTCGTGTCGCTGCTGATCGTCCCCGCGGTTCTGTTTTACATCGTCACACAGCGCTATATCGTCACCGGCTTAACGGGTGGCGAACTCAAAGGGTAAAGGTTTCACGTCATGACGAACTATCAGATTCAGACGCACAGCATTAGTGAGCGTGTCTCTGCACTTATGGCGGAGATGACGCCCGCGGAAAAAGCGGCACAGTTGTGGGGCATCTGGGCGATCGCCCTGCTGGACGAACACCGGCGCTTCGTGCCGGAGCGCCAGCCGGAAGTCCTGAAGAACGGGGTCGGCCAGATTTCCCGCCTGGGCGCCAATGCGCTGGTCAATCCGCCACAGGTGGCCGCCCTCGCCAACCAGATTCAGCGCTATATCATCGAAAACACGCGCCTCGGCATCCCGGCGATGATCCACGAGGAAACCTGCGCCGGTATCCTGATGCGCGGGGCGACGACCTTTCCACAGTCGATCGGCCAGGCCGCTACCTGGAATCCGGCCCTGATCGAAGAAATGACCATCGCGATGCGCCATCAGATGCGCGCGGTCGGCGCGCATCATGCGCTTGCGCCCGTGCTGGATGTGGTGCGCGACGCCCGCTGGGGGCGCGTGGAAGAAACGTATGGCGAAGACCCATTCCTCGTCAGCGCGCTGGGCACGGCCTACGTGCGCGGTTTGCAGGGTGACAACCTCAAGACCGGGATCGCCGCGACCGCCAAGCATTTCGTGGGGTACGCGGCCAGCGAAGGCGGCATGAACTGGGCACCCTCGCACATTCCAGCCCGTGAACTGCGCGAAATCTATGTGACGCCTTTCAAGGCGGTCATCAAAGAAGGCAAAATCGCCACCATCATGAATGCCTACCAGGAAATGGATGGCATTCCCTGCGGCGTATCCAAAGAACTGCTGGTCGATCTGCTGCGCGGCGAGATGGGCTTCACAGGGCTGATCGTGTCCGATTACTTCACGATAGCGCAGATTGTCGATTACCATCATCTGACCACCGACCGCAGCGAGGCGGCGCGCATGGCGCTGGAAGTCGGGCTCGATATTGAGCTCCCCACCCCGAATGGCTACGGCGACCCGCTGCTTGCCGGGCTGGAAAGCGGTCAGATCAAAATGTCGCTGGTGGACGCCTGCGTCGAGCGCGTGCTCACGGCCAAATTCGACTGGGGGCTGTTCGATCAGCCGTATGTGGACGAAGGCCGCGTGCTGGAAGTCTTTTCGAAGCCGGAAACGGTCGACCTGTCGCGTCAGATTGCGCAGCAGTCGCTGGTCCTGCTCAAGAACGACGGCGCCCTGCTGCCGCTCTCAAAAACTTTGGGCAAAATCGCCGTGATTGGCCCCAGCGCAGACAGCGCCCGTCTGATGCAGGGCGATTATCACTACCCGTCACACTTCGAGCACATGTTTAACCCGGATGTCAGCCCGGACGCGCCAACTGCGGCACGCGAGGATGTCATCGACTGGACGGAGCATTTCCCGCCAACCGTGACCGTCCTGCAGGGGGTGCGGCAGATGGTTTCGGTGCACACGCAGGTGGACTATGCACGGGGCTGCGACATACTCAGCACGGACACAAGCGGTTTTGCGGAAGCGACCGCGCTGGCTGCACAGGCTGATGTCGCGATTGTCGTGGTGGGCGACAAAAGCGGGCTGGCGCCGGGCTGCACCAGCGGCGAATCGATTGACCGTGCCGACCTCAACCTGCCCGGCGTGCAGCAGCAGCTGGTAGAAGCCATTTATGCGACCGGCACACCGACCGTCGTCGTGCTCACCAACGGCCGCCCGTACACACTGGCCTGGATTGCCGAGCACATTCCGGCGGTGCTGGTGGCCTGGCTGCCCGCCGAGCAGGGTGGCGCGGCCGTGGCCGACGCGCTCTTCGGGGATATCAATCCTGGTGGCAAGCTGCCGGTATCCTTCCCGCGCCATGTGGGCCAGGTTCCGGTCTTCTACAATCACAAGCCCTCAGGTGGCAGGTCGCACTGGCAGGGAAGCTATGTCGAAATCGGCACCGACCCGCTGTATCCGTTCGGCTTTGGATTGAGCTATACCCAGTTCGAATACAGCGATCTGCGCATCTCGCCACACAGTGTGACAGCCGAAGACGTCGTGCAGGTCAGCCTGAATGTGACCAACACGGGTGACCGCGCAGGTGAAGAAGTGGTGCAGCTCTACATCGGCGACCCAATCGCGACGGTCACCCGCCCGGTCCGCGCCCTGAAGGGATTCACGCGACTGATGCTGCAACCGAAAGAATGCAGGACGGTTACTTTTGAGCTGGATGTGCGCCATTTCGCCTTTTACGACCGGGACATGCGGTACCAGGTCGAGCCGGGCACGGTCATCGTTGAAGCAGGCAGCTCATCGAAAGACATTCACCTGAAGGGTGAGTTGCAAATCGTCGGTCAGTCCACGGAGGTGGAACAAGTCTTCTTCACACCCGTACGGATTGAGTAGTCATCGGTAGTTCAGCCGAAGTGAGGAATAGCGATGCGTAAATGGTTGATTGCGGTTGCCGTCATCATTCTGTCCACGGGCGTGATGGCGCAGGACACGCAGCCTGACGGGGCCTTTTATACCAGTGAGTATCCCAACGTGTTGAGCGAAATTGGGCTGACAGAGGCAGAAATCCAGGCGCGCATCGATGAGGTGTGGCAGTCGCTCTTTTACGGCGATGACGACAGCGAGCGCGTGTACTATCCGGTGGGCGATGATATGGCCTATATCCTCGATGTGAACAACCAGGACATCCGCTCGGAAGGCATGTCCTACGGCATGATGATCGCCGTGCAGCTGGACAAGCAGGAAGAATTCAACCGGCTGTGGCGCTGGGCAAAGACCTACATGTATCAGGAATCGGGGCAGTATGAGGGCTATTTCTCGTGGCACAACCGGCCTGATGGCACGCCGATAGACCGGAACCCGGCATCAGACGGCGAAATCTGGTTTGTGACCTCGCTGTTTTTTGCGGCCGGCCGCTGGGGAAATGGTGAGGGCATCTATAATTACCAGGCAGAAGCCAGCAACATCCTGTATACGATGCTGAACACCGAGTCCCCGTCATCCGGCGCGACGAATATGTTCGATGAAGAAACCAGGCTGGTCGTGTTTGTCCCGCAGTGGGGGCGCGTCAGCGAATTCACCGATCCTTCCTATCAGGCCCCATTCTTCTATGAATTATGGGCGCGCTGGGCCGAACAGGATCAATCGTTCTGGCAGGAAGCGGCAGCGGCCAGCCGCGCATTCTGGCGCACGACTGCCCACCCGGAAACCGGATTGGTGCCCAATTATGCCGAGTTTACCGGCGAGCCTGTCGTCTGGGACGATTACGGCGAATACTTTTATGCCGATGCGTGGCGCACAGCCATGCTGATCGGCGTCGACCATGCCTGGTTCAATGCCGACGCGTGGCAAGTCGAACAAAGCAACCGCCTGCTGCGCTTCTTTTACGACCTGGGCATCAACCGCTATAACACGCGGTTCCGCATTGATGGCACGCCCGTCCCCCCTCAGCATCGCTCCCTGGGGCTGATCGCCATGAACGCGGTCGCGGCGCTGGCGGCTGATGATCCCATTCGGCTGGAATTCGTGCAGGCCTTCTGGGATTCCCCCCTGAATACGGGGCAGTATCGCTATTACGACAATTTGCTTTACATGCTGGCGCTGCTCCAGCTGAGCGGGAATTTCAGGATTTATACGCCCCCGCTGGACGCCTAGAGCTGTCACCGGCCTCAACATCTGGTCACACGCAAAAGAGGATGCACCGCCCCGCACAGGTGATGCAACCTCTTTTGCGTTTTGAGCGATCGCATCGTCCCGACTAGCGGCTGACCTGGTGCCCCATCGCAACGACGACATCGCCTTTTTTGTGGCCCTGATCGACATAGCGATGCGCCTCAACGATGTGCTCCAGCGGGTAGCAGCGATCAATCACGGGCCTGATCTTTCCGGCTTCCGCCAGGCCCCGGAGGGTTTCAAGCGCTTCCGTCGTCGGATACGCGGTGCCGCCAATGAATGTCTTGCCGCTTTGCATCGACGCCCGGCGCATCTGAATCATCTGCGCGGGACCGCTGACGGCCTGCAGATATGTTCCACCTTCCCTGAGCACGCGCACACAATCCGCCAGTACGGTCTTGCCCACAGTGTCAAAAATGATGTCATACGTTTCACCGCTGCGGGCAAAGTCCTCGCGGGTGTAGTCGAGGACGCGATCCGCCCCCAGCGCCTTGACCCATTCGACATTCGCCGTACTGCACACGGCCGTCACCTGAGCGCCAAAGTGTTTGGCCAGCTGCACAGCGGCCGCGCCGACACTGCCGGACGCGCCGTAAATCAGCACGCGCTGTCCGCTGCGAATATTGCCCTTCTTCAGGAAATACAGGGCGGTGACGCCGCCAAAGGGAAGTGCAGTCGCTTCCTCGTAACTGGTATTTGACGGCTTCAACGCCAGCGCCTTGTCTTCAGCGATACACGCATACTCGGCATACGCATTCAGTTTAGTGATGTCATAGGCATACACCTGGTCGCCCGGCTTGAATTTCGTGACCTGCTGGCCCACCGTCTCAACCTCCCCCGCGATCACCATACCTGGAATCGCCTTGCGGGGCTTTGTCAGGCCGAGCGTCAGCCGGGCGGGCAGCCACACCGAGCGTGGCACATTAAAGCTCCGCACACGGGAATCCCCGGAAGTGACGGTGGTCGCATACACTTTCACCAGCACTTCATTGGCCTGGGGCACTGGCCTGGCGACTTCCTGGATTTCAAGCACTTCCGGGGCGCCGTAGCGGGTTGCGATGACTGCTTTCATTTGAGATTCCTCCTTACAGGATCACATGTTTTGCCGGGTCTTGGATGTCATGGTCGCGATGAAATCGCGTGCTGAGGTGAAGCCGTCTGGCCTCCATCGCGTGTTTCAAATGTGCCGATGGGCTTTCGCTTCGTCACCTCACGGGTGGGACTGGTCTCCCCTGACGCGGGCCACCGAGATTAAAGGCATGCCCAGGTCACGCACTTTTCTGAGCCAGCCATACAATGCCGCCTGATCGACGACTGGCCCAGTGAGCAGCGTCTCCCCGTTGGCTTCCCGGATGATGGTCAGCCCGGCAAACCGATCCGCCCATCGTTCATCAAGGTGTCCCCAGAGGCGAATCTCGTAGTCACCGGGCTTGTCGTAGTCTTCAGTGGATGCTTGTGAGTCATTCATGCTGCCCCCTTCCCATCCGACTCCGTTGAAAACAGCGCGCGTCTCGCTGCTCGTTCTATCTGCTTTCAGGATACAAACGGATGTGGTGAGCTGGGATCACCACATGTAATGATCGATGCAGTGATTTGCTGGCGGGTGTGGTCAAAACAAAAACCGCAGCACGGTCATCGTGCTGCGGTTCAGGGCGGTACATAGATACACACGCGGGCTTAAAGCAGGTCGAGCTCCTCAGCGCGGCGGATGGCTGTCCGGCGGTTATTGGCACCCAGCTTGGCGAATATATTCCTGGTGTGGGTGCGCAGCGTATTCAGAGACACGATCAGTTCGCGGGCAATTTCCGGGCCGCTGAGGTCGGTCGCCAGCAGGCGCAGCACGTCAATCTCGCGTTCGCTGAGGCGGTCGGTCAGACCGTGCTGAACAGGCGGGCCCTCGACAGCCTTGCCTGCGGAACGCAGCAGCTGGTGCACATAGCCCGGCGCGACTCCACCTTTCGCCGCTTCTTCCAGCAAACGCATCATCGGTGCACCCTCGTCCACAAACGTGCGGACGTAATGCTCCGGCTCAGCCAGCGTCAGGGCACGTTTCAAAGGACTCAGCGCCGCGGATATATTCCCCTGTAACTGCCAGGCCAGCGCGTGAAGCACCAAAATCTCGATCACGCTGCCGGTCCTGCCGCCTGCTTCCGCCGCAAGCAGCAAACGCTCCAGAAATTCTATGGTTTCGGAAATGAGCTGATCGGCGCGGACACGCTTAGACTGAGCAAGGCGTATCCTTGCCAGCGTGATATGCTCGAATTCGCGCAGATAACTGAGGGGATCATCCACCGACAGCCCCTGTTCACGCGCCCAACCAAGAGCATCGTCCAGTTTCCCCTGGGCGATCCACAACCGAGCCTTCAGCGCATGAACGGGCTGCACATTCGGGGAAAAATCACGCGTAAACACCTGCTCCGCCTCGTGCAGCAGGTCGAGAGCCCCCAGCAGATCGCCTTCGGCATGCCGGATTCGCGCCATAGCTGCGCGCCAGCGATAGCGATTTTGGGGTAATCCAGCCAGCTCACCCAATTCCTGGGTGTGCAGCAGGTGCTGAGTCGCGGCCTTCAGGTCGTCGCGCTCATAGTCCAGCTGGCTAAGTCCGACGAGCATGTCTGACGCGCCGCGCAACACAGAACCGCCCCGCGTGGCAAGCTGCCATCCGCGCTCATAGGTATTTCTGGCATCAAGCACCTGTCCCTGCGCCATCTGAATATCGGCCAGCGCGATGTGACAACCGAGCGCGTCTGAGATATGGCCGATTCTCTCCAGCCTTGTGATGCACTCCTTGTAGGCCTGGCGCGCCGACTCAAGTTCGCCGCGCGTCCAATGCGCGAGCGCCAGCAGGCCGGCCCCACTGCCACGAAGCAGGTCATCCTCCTCACCGGCCAGCTCAGGGATTTTCCCGGCGTACTTCAGGGTGTCATTCACATTCCCCTGAAGCAGGCCAATGGCAGCACGGTACATCGCGACTGCCCCGGGCACACGCCGGAATTCCTGCTCATCCACAACGACCAGTCCGGAAAGCGCCTCAGCGGGATACTGATCGGACGCTGCCAGCATCTCCAGCCAGCGCTCGGCATCGCTCAGCCGCGCTTCAACACCGTCCATGACCCCGCTGATGAGCAGCGTCCCGGCATATTGCACGTTGAGCGCCGGCCTGAAGTGGAGGATGTCGTCGGGGAGCGCCCGCAGCCAGCCCAGCAGGGCGCTCTCCTGTCGACTTCGCCGGGTGGCCGGTACAGCTCGTTCGATCAGCGTGGCGGCACGCTGGAAATCTTCCCCCATCAGCGCATGCCGGATCGCGTCAGCGGGTAAATCATGCTGCTCGTACCAGGCGCTGGCTCGCTGATGCAGCACAGCGACCTGATCGGCCTGCTCTGCCTTCAGATGCGCCGAAAGGACATCAGCAAACAGGCGGTGATAGCGATACCAGTGACGTTTGTCGTCCAGCGGCACGATGAAGAAATTGCCGCGCTCCAGCGCTTCCAGCTGTGCGATGCCATCCCGCTGACCCGTCACGGCATCGCACAGTGACGCATTGAACCGATCGAGAACAGCGGTCTGGAGCAAAAACTGACGGACCGGCCGGGGCTGGCGTTCAAGCACCTCGGCAACCAGATAGTCCACAATATAGCGGTGGTCTCCGGCGAAGGCCCGGATGAATCCCTGAGTATCCTGATGCCCCTCCAGCGAAAGCGCCGCCAGCTGCAGCCCGGCAATCCAGCCCTCCGTGCGGTCTTCCAGCGCGCTCAGGGCTTCCGCCGGAAGATTGAGGCCCATCACCTGATTGAGGAATTCGGCCGCTTCCGTCGAGGTAAAGCGCAGGTCCTTCGCCCGGATTTCAGTCAGTTGTGCGCGGGCGCGCAGGCGGGCCAGCGGGATATCCGGGTCTTCCCGCGTTGTCATGATCACATGCAGGTGAGGCGGCAGATGCTCAACCAGAAATGCGAGCGCTTCGTCAATCGGCCTGGCATCGGTCAGATGATAGTCGTCCAGAACGAGCATGAAGCGTCCGGAAACGATCGCGATGTCATTGAGCAGGGCTGTCAGCAGCGATTCCGTCGGCGGCAGCTGCGGAGCGTGCAGCAGGGGCAGCAAGCCGGCGCCAATCGTCGGCGCTACTGTCTGCAAGGCGGCGATCAGGTGCATCAGGAAGCGTGTCAGATCGTGATCCGCTTCGTCCAGCGACAGCCATGCTGCCGAGACTTTAGGGTCAGACTGCGCGCAGGCCGCGACCCATTCGCTGACGAGGGTGGTTTTGCCAAATCCGGCGGGTGCAGAGACCAGGGTTAGCCTATGGCCCAGCCCCTCATTCAGCCGTTCGACCAGGCGCGGACGCAGGACAACATTTGCCCGCTGCGGGGGAACGTAGAGCTTGGTGGTGAGGATCGTCGGGAGCGACTGGGTTGATTGGGAAGACATCGCCTGTGCACCTGTTTATGATGCAATGGTAGCGATTCTGCACCAGGATTCATATAGCGACCTGACCCGCGCGAGAGCCCATATGCAGCCCGGCAGGGCTGGCCAATGAACCTATAAGGGCACGGGCGCGCACGTAAAACCAGCGCGGCAGGAATGTCAGACTCTATAGCCACCGCAGGCCGGTTGAGCAGCCTTGTGCGCGGCGCACGGGGTTGCAGGAATCAGACAATGCCGGCTTCATGTGCGCGCTGCGCTGCCTGAAAGCGATCCCTGGCATCGAGTTTCGTCAGAATAGCGGTCACATGATTCTTGACCGTGCCCTCGGTGATAAATAATCGAGCCGCAATTTCCTGATTGCTCATGTCCTGAACAATCAGGCGCAGGATCTCCATCTCGCGCGGGGTCAGAGGATTTGGCAGCAGCGAGGTTTGGCGGTAACTGGCCACCTGCGACAGGCGATTGAACTCTGATATGACTTTTGAGGCAATGGACGGTTGCAGGAAGGATTCCCCTTTTGCCGCAATGCGCACCGCTTCGATCAGGCTTTCGGCCGGCGCGTCCTTCAGCAGATAGCCCAGCGCGCCGGCACGCAAGCCTTCAAAAACATATTCATCATGATCAAACGTTGTCAGAATAATGACCTGGCACTCCGGGAACTCCTGACGTACACGACGGGTCGCCGCGACGCCATCGAGAACCGGCATCTCGATATCCATCAGCACGACATTCGGGGCACATTCGGCGATCTTGCGCAGCACCTGTGCGCCATCCTGGGCCTCCCCCACAACCTCGATGTCCTGCTGCACCGACAGCAGCACGCGCAACCCCTGACGAAACAGGGTCTGATCGTCGGCAATTAGCACGCGGATCGTCTTCATAGCGCGATATCCGCCTCAATCGCAAATCCCTGGCCGGGCGCAGTCCGTGTACGCATCGTCCCGCCCAGCAGGTGGACACGTTCCTGCAAGCCAAGCAGTCCGAAGCCACCTCGTGTCTGCGCAGCGCCAATGCCTGTATCCTCGATGCAAATCCGGATGCCTTTCGGCTGGTCGCGGTAAAGCAGCGTGACCGTTGCAGACTGAGCCTGGGCGTGCCTGTGGATGTTCGTCAATGCCTCCTGCGCGATGCGATAAAGCGTCATCTCCACTTCCGGCGCGGTGGAAAACGGCGTGCCCTGCACCGCGTAGTTGATCGTCAGCGCGCCCTTGTTATTGTCTGCCACCAGCATGCGCAGGGCTTCTTCCAACGACCCGTTCTCGAGGGGCTGGATGCGCATGGATTCAATCGACTTGCGCACTTCCTGCAAGCCTTCGCGAGCCAGCGTGCGAATATGGGTGAGCGCTTCGCCAGCCTGCTGAGGGTTGAGCGTCATCACGGCCTGGGCAGCCTGCGCCTGCATGTTGATTGCAGTGAGATAATGGCCAAGGCTGTCGTGTAGTTCGCGGGCAATCCGCGTCCGCTCACGCATGATCGACAGCTCCTCGACCTGCCTGGCATAGCGCGCCACCTGACCACGCGCTTTTTCCTCACTCACAATCACCCGCCCCAGGAAGCTGAAAGCCAGAATGCCCGACAGCGCGGAAAGAAAAGCCAGAACGCTGTCGAATGTGAAACTTGTCCCGGTCGTGAATGCTATCACGGCGATGACCGTGATGATGACCGCCAGGAACATGACATGCCGCCGGGTTTCCAGCACGCCAGCCTGCATGATCAGCATCAGGATCATCAGCAGTCCGACCATGCCATCGATGGCGAAGGAAGCCGCACTGGCACATATCGCGCCAAGTATGGTCATGCAGACGAAATAAGCGTTCTGACAGCGCCCTCGCCGCTGCGTCCACTGCCAGCCAACGGTGCCGACGATGAAGTAAAGCGGGATCAATGGCAGGTAGACAAAGCGGATGAGCGGATGGGCAAAAGCGCCGGCCAGCACGCTGGCCACCTCGAACAGGCCGAGCGACACAAAAACCAGGTGAGCCGTCAGGCTGGTCAGCCTTGCAGAGTAGGAAAAACGAGGATTCACGGTTGATTTCATGCTGTCATGATACACAAAAGACGGATTTTCTTCAGCACACAGGGTCACGGATCCAGGTCATGTTTTTTTCTATGACCCCCACGCGATATCGCCCATCATCATGACTGACACCAGACAGCGGCACGCCTAGGATGCAGCATGCTGCCCGATGGCTTGCCTTGTCATCAGGCTGTCTCGTTGGACTATAAGCTAACTGCAGGAAAGGATATCTCTCCATGATTGTGTTACTCCGTTCCGTCTGTGTCCTGTTTCTCGTGCTCGTCTTAGGCAATTCGGCAGTCGCCCAGACCGCCCCTGACAGCACCGACTTTACCCCAGTCCTGACGCAGATTATCGAGGAAGAACTGGGCGCGCAGGGTGCGCCCGGCGCTGCTGTGGCAGTCGTCTTTCAGGGCGAGGTGATCTTCTCGGAAGGCATTGGCGTCCGCAGCACGGAAACGGGCGATCCGGTCACGCCTGATACGCTGTTCATGTTTGGATCGACGCTCAAACCGCTGACGAGCATCGGACTGCTGCGCCTGGTAGAGTCAGGGGCCGTCAGTCTGGATGCGCCGGTGTCCCGTTATCTGCCAGAGCTGGCCCTTCCTGAAACCCTGCTGGTGCACCATCTGCTTTCACACACAGGCGGGCTGTCTGACGCAGCCAGCACCGATGGCCCGCGCAATCCAGCAGACCTGCGCGCCTCGATGACGCGCTTCAACGAGGCGGCACTGTTCGCCCCGCCAGGCGAACTGCACAGCTATTCGAATCCCGGCTTCGACATCATCGGGGCCGTCATTGAGTCAGCCAGCGGCCAGTACTACGCGGACTATATGGCGAGGGCGGTGTTTGGCGCAATGGGGATGCAGCGCGCAACATTTGACCCCAACGTGGCGATCACCTATCCGGTGGCAGTCGGCCATCAGCCCGGCCTGCTGGGAAACAGCCCGGTGCGTCGAAACTCCAGTCACACCACCGAAGCGCCATCCGGGCTGGCCTATGCTTCCGTCAATGACCTGACGCACCTGATTGACTTTGTCCTCAATGATGGCGTGGTGAATGGCGAAACGGTCCTGAACCCCGCGCTGGCACAGGCAATGTGGACGCCGGCTGACGTACGCATCGTTAGTCCCATGCAATATGGGCTGGGGTTCTTCATCGATGACTACCGGGGCACGCCCCGTGTTGGGCACGGAGGCAATGTCGACGGGTACACGGCCCTGCTGCAGACGCTTCCCGCATATGAACTCGGCGTCGTCGTACTTGCAAATTCCAGTGGTTTTGATGGCGGGCCGATTTTTGATGCCGTGGTGGAGCAGCTGCTCGATCTGCCTGCCGTCAGCGAGGAACCAGCAGTGCCGCTGGCAGTCGATCCGAATGAGTATTCAGGCATCTATGAAGTGCGTGACCTAGATGGACAGCCTGCGTTCACCGTGATGATGACTGCCGAAGGCGATCAATTGCTGGCTCAGATCACGGGTCAACCGCCTCTGGAGCTGCGTGCCACCGCCACCGATACTTTCGACATCACCTTCGGTGGGACTTCAACCGGGCAGCAGATGGCTTTCCTGCGCGACGAGAGCGGCGCAATCGCCTACCTCCATGCAGGCGGCCGGGCCGCAACTCGGCTATCTGACTGAATCAGCCAGACGCAAGGCACTGCACGCACTTCCCTTGCTCTCCTGCCTGTTCATTGAAGGGCGGGAGGGCCAGCGGGCATCAGGTAAGCCCAGACGAGAACTAACCCGATATAGACTCTGCATGCAGCCCGGCCAGTTGGCTCCATGCAGAGTCTGTATCGGCGAGATACAAGGCACGGTACTGCGCTACGGCCTGGTCGTGCTGGCCCGCAAACTCCAGCGTGAGCGCACGCACATATGACAAGGCAAGATTGACATTCTCATCCGCCTGCATACTCTGGAGGCCCTGCTCTGCGATATCGAGACCTGACTGGAAGTCACCTTCCCTGATTGCGTCCAGAGCGGCGTTGAGAGCGGCGTATGGATCAGCGGCATAATCTGGAATAGGTTCAGTCGGAGGCGGATTATTTTCAGGCACCCCCCCGGTTGGAAGGGATAGCGGTAGAACGTCATCGCCAGCAAGACTCGACGGGTCACACCCAGCCCGGGCAGGCAGCGGAAACCCATGGCTTGGGTGATTCGGTGGGTTTCCAAAATTTTCGATTGTGTATCCAACGATCGTGTTCAGCGGCGATCCTGTAGCACCATCCTGCGTCGTAAAGTCAAAACTGAAAGCTTCGTAGGCTGCGCGACACATTGAAGGGGCGTTGCCCAGGGTATTTTCGATCACTGAAATGAACGCCATCAGCGTCGGGGAGTCTTCGGGGCGAGGGTCGATCAGCTCGATCGCCGCAGCAGCTTCATCATGGCGACCGGCAAGGCTGTAGGCCAGCACGAGGCGTGCAGTGGCATAGCGTTCCAGTTCTGCATGATCGACGAAGGGCACATTTTCGTCGGGCAGGAGCGTAAACGCGCGGTCGTAATGGCCACTTGCAGCCTGATAATCATGCGACCACATCGACTCCTCGGCAGCGCGGAATGAGCAACCCCGCACAGCATTGTTCGCACGCTCACTCGCGCTGAACGCATAATGATCCCCGTCCCAATCAAAAACCCGCCGCAGTGTCCAGGTGCACCCCCAGTTATCGCTCTGCTCCTGCCGGATGATGACAGACATTAGTCCATCGTTTTCCTCATCCTCAAAACTGATGCTCACGCCATAAGGGAACAAGGGAGATCCACCTCCCGCCGGGGATTGATACTCCATTCCCTCAAGGTCATCTTCCGGCGCGACATTCACCAATTGACCGTTTTGCCAGAGCAAGACAAGCAGATGTCCCGCGCTCATACCGTTTGCGCCGTAACCGCCGACTGCCAGCACCCACTCGGGAATACCGTCAGCGTTCAAATCGCCAAACAACTGCTTTTCCATAAGGCCGCTGGCGACAAATGTATAAGACAAACCCTGACTAAAATATGGCAACGGGGAGGGAATAATCCGATACTCCTGTCCATCACGGGCGACGACCACAAGCTGCGAATATGCCGAGGATCGCACATCCAGCAGCCATTCATGTTCACCGTCGGCATCAAAGTCGCGTCGCTCGACCTGGACGGTATATTCCTCATAGTCAAACTGTTCAACTTCGTCCAGATTTATGGAGGCTTCCTGAATCCAATTCAGCAACAGCCACTGATTCCACCGGGGCCACTGAAGCAAAAAACTGTACAGATCACGGTCAAGGGCACGATATGCGGCAGACAGCGCATCAAATGACGCCACAGCGGGGTCAGGATAGCGCGCTGCAAATTCTGCATCGATGAAGTTGATCAGCAGATTTGTCCCTGCCCCACTCGTCGCTTGCTGAGCGACGATTTCAGGTACGGCGCGCAGGTAGGTCTCTGCACCGGGCACCACCAATTCCGATGGCGTTTCAGTTGCAGACTGTGCCGAAGACATGTCAGCGAATACCACGAGCAGGGTGGCGAGCAGAAGTGCGTGCAATACGCTGGCCTTCTTTAAATGCTTGAGCACACGCATCTCCCGTCAACACCGGTTCGATTCGATTGCTGAATTATAACGTAATTTATTAAGTTCTTGTCATGGGCTTTTGCCCGGCGTACCCTGCAAAACCAGCGTCGCAGAAATCCGGGTGCAACATTGTGAGAACACAGAGGCTCAGGTCGGCACATTATCTGGCTTTCGCCCCTCCCCTGCGCGCTTTCGATTATTTTGTGTTGTTCAGCCCGACGCCTGCAATTCGTTTGAGGGTATCGCGGGTTTGCGCGCTGTCATTCATACTGTCGGCTTGGCGAGACCCTGAAGAATAGATTTAGCGTCGCATCAACGATTCATTATTTGCAGATGATCAGGCTGGACTTATGGTTTCTGTTGGCATTGCCGGGTTTGGCACCTATTTCCCCAGCCGTATCCAGACCGCCGATGAGCTTGCCGTCATCACCGGCATTCCCGCGGCCGTGCTGCGCGACAAGATGGGCATTGTGCAGCGCCATATCGCCGACGCGCACGACACCGTCACCCACATGGCCTCAGTGGCCGCGCAGGCTGCCATCGACCAGGCTGGCATTGACCCGCTCGATATCGGCCTGGTTATCTCCCACGGCAGCGAACACAAAGATCATCTCGTCTGGAATGCAGCAGCGAAAATCATGCAGAGCGTCGGCGCGACCAACGCCTATGCGTTTGAGATGTATGCCCTGTGTGCCGGCGCACCGATCGCGCTGAACACGGCACGCGCCCTGATGGCCGCCGATCCACGCCTGCGCTACGTGCTGCTGGCCGCTGGCAGCCGCGAAAACGACCTGATCAATTTCACTAACGAACGCTCACGCTTCATGTTCAACTTCGGGTCGGGCGGCGGCGCGCTGCTGCTCGAACGCGATGCCCGCCGCAATCAGATCCTCGGCGCATCCGCCATCACCGACGGCACGCTTTCGGAAACCGTCGTGCTTACGCAGGACGCAGTCGCTGCCGGTGATGCGCCCGTCGTCGGCGAGGTCTCCGGTCGGCTGGATGTCACCGATGGCGCGTATATGGCCGACCGACTGGGACAGGTGTCGCTGCCCAATTTCGTGCGCGTCGTACAGGAAGCAGTGCAGCAGAGCGGCGCAGCGCTGTCGGATGTGCGCTTTCTCGGCCTCACCCACATGAAGAAATCGTTCTTCTACGAGATTCTGGCCGCGCTCGGCCTGACGCCCGAACAATCGGTCTATCTGGACCATTACGGCCACGTGCAGAGCGTCGATCAGGTGCTGGCGCTCCAGCTTGGCCTGGAGCAGGGAAAAATTGCGCCTGGCGACCTGGTGGTGCTGGCGGGCGCCGGAACGGGCTACACCTGGAGCGCAGTCGCCCTGCGCTGGGGAGAATAGCCGACGATGCCCATTCTCGCGTCCGACTGGATTGCGTTTCACGCAGACCGCACGCCCGACAAACTGGCGATGGTCGATGAGGCCACCGGGCGGCAGTTCACCTACGCGCAGATGAACGACCGCGCAGCGCGGCTGGCGGGCTATCTGCGCGAGGCGTGGGGCGTTCAGCCGGGCGACCGCATCGCCATTCTTGCCAAAAATTCCACCGATTACTTCGAACTTCAGTACGCGTGCAGCAAGCTGGGCGCGATGATGCTGCCGCTCAACTGGCGGCTGGCGGAGCAGGAGCTGCGCTTCATCCTGGGCGATGCTGGCGCGCTGGGCATCGTGTATGACGGCGAATTTGCCCCGCGCATCCCCGGACTGCTCGTGCCCGGCCTGACGCAGCGGCTGCGGCTGGACTTCGGTGCTGCCCCGGCAGACGATGCCCCCGCCTATGAGGATGCCCTCGTACAGACCAGCCTGCGCGTCGGCATGAGCCCGCTGGCCTCGCATGATGATCCGATGATGATTATGTACACGGCGGGCACCACCGGCCGTCCGAAAGGCGTACTGATTACCCACGGCATGATGCTGTGGAATGCCGTGAACATGACCACACCCACCGGGCTGAGCCACGACAGCGTGTTCTACTGCGTGCTGCCCACGTTTCATATTGGCGGGCTGAACCTGTATGCCAATCCGGTGCTGCATTTGGGCGGAACCAATATCATCGCCCGCCAGTTTGATGCTGGCCGCACGCTTGAGGTGCTGTCGGATCCAGACACCCGGGTGACGCACATGTTCGGCGTCCCGTCGATCTATCTGTTCCTCAGCCAGCACGCAGACTTCGAGGCGGCCGATTTGTCCCGCGTGCATTCATGGGGTTGCGGCGGCGCACCCATGCCCGTTCCCGTGCTGGAAACGTATGCCCGGCGCGGCATCGTCATCCAGCTTGGCTTTGGCATGACCGAAACCAGCCCGACCGTCTTCCTGACCGACAAGCGCCGCGCGCTCGCCAAGCCAACGAGTGTGGGCAAGCCGCTCCAGCACACCCGTGTGCGCGTCGTGCGCGACGACTTCACCGATGTGGCAGCGGGCGAAGTGGGCGAAGTCGTGATTGCCGGGCCGAATGTGACGCCCGGCTACTGGCAGCGGCCGGATGCCAACGCAGAAAGCTTCACCACCGATGCGCACGGCCAGCGCTGGCTGCATTCCGGGGACGCCGGCACCATCGACGAGGAAGGCTGTATCTACATCGTCGATCGCTACAAAGACATGTACATCAGCGGCGGCGAAAATGTATACCCGGCCGAAGTCGAGCAGATTCTGTATCAGATCGAGGGCGTGGCCGAGGCCGCCGTGATCGGGATTCCCGATGCAAAATGGGGCGAATGCGGGCTGGCCGTCGTCGTCACGAAACCAGGCGTCACGCTCGATTCGTCTGTCATTATCGCCTACTGCCAGACAAATCTGGCGCGCTTCAAAGTACCCAAACAGGTCGAATTTATCGAGGCCCTGCCGCGCAATGCCGCCGGCAAGGTCCTCAAGCGCGAATTACGCACCCTGTTCGTCAGGCAGCCTTCTTAAACGTCCGAAATAGAATGTTCTGGAGAATTTCTGAATGAGTATTCCTGTTTTGCCCGGCATTACCGCAAGTGCAATTACCAGCGCCCGCATCACCACCCGCGTGCTGTTCAGCGGCCCGGAGGACGGCATCCCGGTGCTGTTCATCCACGGCAACGCCTCGTCTGCCACTTACTGGGAAGAAACCATGCTGGCGCTGCCGGCTGGCTATCGCGGTATCGCCCCGGACCAGCGCGGCTATGGCGACGCAGACCGCGCCAAAAAGATCGACGCGACGCGCGGCATGGGCGACCTGGCCGATGATGCGTTTGCCCTGCTGGATGCACTCCAGATCAAACGCGCGCACGTCGTCGGACACAGCATGGGCGGCTCGGTCATCTGGCGCATGATGGCAGACGCCCCCGAACGCATCATCAGCGTGACGCTGGCGGCACCTGGCTCACCGTTTGGCTTCGGCGGCAGCAAGGGCGCAAATGGCGAAATGTGCTATGCCGACGGCGCGGGCAGCGGCGGCGGCATCGTCAATCCGACCTTCACCCAGATGATGGCGGCCGGGGAACGCGGCTCTGATAATCCGCAGGCCTCCCCGCGCGTCGTCATGAACAGCTTCTACTGGAAGCCGCCGTTCAAGGCCGTCCGTGAGGAAGAACTGCTCTCGTCGCTGCTGTCTGAGCACGTCGGCCCGCAGGAGTATCCCGGCGATTCCGTGCCCTCGGCCAACTGGCCGGGGCTGGCACCCGGAAAGTTCGGCCCGGCCAACGCGCTGGCGCCGCTGTATGCCGGCGACGTGATGGCGGTCACGCGCATCGCAGTCAAGCCAGCCGTGCTGTGGATTCGCGGCGCAGACGACCAGATCGTCAGCGATACCTCGTTGTTCGACATGGGCACGCTGGGCGCATTTGGCGCGGTTCCCGGCTGGCCGGGCGCGGACGTGTTCCCGTCTCAGCCGATGGTCAGCCAGACGCGTTACGTGCTGGATGCTTACCAGGCCAATGGCGGCCAGTATCAGGAAATCGTGCTGGCGGAAACCGGCCACACGCCGTATATCGAAAAGCCTGAGGCCTTCAATGCTGCGTTCCATGCCCATCTGGCCGCACATTCATCCTGACGGAGGAAGCATCTCGTGCGCTTTGCGCCATACTGGTAGGGACAGCAATGGGCAGTCGCAGCAGAGATGAGAGCAGCGCATGGGCAAGACACTGTTTGATGGCGCGTTTGACCAGCTTGACCGCGTCATCGTGGAGGAGCTGCAAGTGAATGGGCGCATCAGCGTGGCCGATCTGGCGCGCAAGGTGTATCTGTCGCCACCGGCCGTGTTCCAGCGCATCAAACGACTGGAACGCGCCGGGATGATTCGCCAGTATGTCGCGCTGGTCAATCACGAAATGGCTGGCTACGACCTGATGTGCTTCATTCGCATCAGCCTGCAGCAGCAAAGCCTGGAACAGATTCAGCGGATTCAGGCGGCCGTGATGGCCTCTGGCGCTGTCCTGGAGTGCTACCAGACAGTGGGCACCTTTGACCTGCTGCTGAAGGTCATCACGGCGGATCGGCAGGCATTGCAGCGTTTCATCAGCGAACAACTGATGACGCTGCCCGGCATCGAGAAAATAGAGACCAGCGTCGTCCTGAACGAAATCAAGGCGACAACGGTCGTCTCACTCAAATAAAAGGCGCGGGATATGTATATTGGTGATTATTTAGGTCGGCGCACATTGTATACGCCTGACAACCTGGCAGTGGTCGACGCGGGAAAAGTGCCCTACCGGTCGTTCACCTACAGCGAGCTGAACAACCGCGCCAACCGCCTTGCCAACTGGCTGCGCGACGGCGCCGGCATCCGCAAGGGCGACCGCCTTGCCATGCTGGCGCACAATGGCGTCGAGTTTCTGGACACATTTTTCGCCTGTGGCAAGCTGGGCGCCATCCTGACCGGCCTGAACTGGCGCCTGCACTGGCGCGAACTGGTGCATCTGATCGAAAAGACGGCGCCCCGCGTGCTGATCTATTCAGACGATTTCAAGCCGATTGTCGAGCAGATCAGCCAGCATACGTCCGTGGTGGAGCACTGGCTGCACATCGAAGGCACCGGCATCCCCAACAGCCGCTACTTCGAAAAAGTGCTGATGGACTCAGTGCTGCGTCCGGTCACGACCGAAGACCTGACCGAAGAAGACATCGTCGCGCTGATCTTCACCGGCGGCACCACTGGCCTGCCCAAAGCGGCCCAGATCAGCCACCGCATGATCGCCTGGAACACGCTCAATACCATCATCCATGACCTGCAGCACAACGACATCACGGTCAATACGCTGCCGCTGTTTCACACGGGCGGCCTGCTGGTCTACACGACGCCGCTGCTCATCCTGGGCGGCACCGTCGTGCTGACGCGCCGCTTTGACGCCGACCAGGTACTGGCGCTGCTGGACGAATATGCGGCCACCATCTTTGTCGGGGTGCCGACCATGTATCAGATGCTCACCAGCTCTCCCCACTGGGAGCGCGCCGACCTGAGCACCCTGCGTTTCTGTACCAGCGGCGGCGCCTCACTGCCGGCCACGCTGGTCGAACAGTTCAAGCGCGAAAAAGGCGTCGTCTTCAAACAGGGCTTCGGCATGTCTGAATTTGGCCCTGGCGTATTCGCCCTCGCGCCAGAAGATGCCATCAGCAAAGCCGGCAGCATCGGCAGGCCCAACTTCTTCGTGGATGCCCGCATCGTCGATGAACACAACCATCCCCTTCCCCCCGGCCAGATCGGTGAGCTGGTGCTGCGCGGCCCGTCACGCTCATCCGGCTACTTCAATGAGCCGGAAGCCAGCGCGGAAACCCTCGACGCGGAAGGCTATTTCCACACCGGCGACCTGGCGATGGCCGATGACGAATCCTACTTCTACATCGTCGATCGCAAGAAAGACATGTATATCAGCGGTGGCGAGAATATCTACCCCACCGAGATTGAGCAAACCATCTATCGTCATCCGGCCGTGGAGATGTGCGCGGTGGTCGGCATCCCCGACGAGAAATGGGGCGAAGTGGGCAAGGCCTTCGTCGTCGTCAAGTCCGGGCAGGTGCTGACGGAAGATGCGCTCAGGCAGCATATTCAGTTTCACCTGGCGGGCTACAAAGTGCCGCGCTTTATTGAATTCCGCGATCAGCTGCCGGTCTCGGCGGCGGGCAAAATCCTGAAACGCGCGCTGGTGGGCGACAGCCCTGAAGAAGTGGAGCTGCAATGACCCTGCACATCGGCATGACCGCCAGCCGCACCCGCACGATTACCGATGAAGACATCCGCGCCTTCGCGCAGGCTACCGGCGATACCAACTCGATTCACCTCGATGATGAGGCGGCAGCGGCCAGCGTGTTCGGTCGGCGGGTGGCCCACGGCATGCTGACCGCAGGCGTGATTTCGGCCATTCTGGGCAACGACCTGCCCGGCCCTGGCACCATCTATCTGGGCCAGGACATGAAGTTCAAAGCGCCGGTTTTTATCGGCGATACCGTGACCGCGACCGTCGAGCTGACCCAGTACCGGGAAGACCGACGTATCGCGACGTTTCACACGACCGTCACCAATCAGGACGGCGTGCTTATCCTTGTGGGTGATGCGGTCGTCCTCGCTCCGGCGCAGACGTGACCGTTTTGCTTGTTTTACCCGTTTAGTGAGCTGTATTTCTGGAGAAAAGAAATGAAGAAGAAAGTAGTCTTGTTACTCGCGATCGTGCTTCTCGTCTTCGGTGTCGGGGCCACATCCGCTCAGGATGAGGAGCCACTGGTCATTGGCCTGCTGGTCGATCAGTCTGGCGCGCTGACCATCTATGGCTATGAGCTGGAATATGGCTTCAAGCTGGGCCTGCTGTATGCCGCAGGCGTCGACCTGGCCGAATACAACAACGACATGGAAGTTGCTCTTGATGCCGTCGTGATTGCCGGTCGCCCGGTCGAAGTGATCGTGCGCGACAACGGCAGCAACGCCGACACCGCTGCCAGCCAGGCGCGTGAGCTGATCGAGCAGGAAGGCGCAGAAATCCTGGTGGGCGCGCCCAGCAGCGGCGTCATGACGGGCGTCCAGCAGGTCGCGCTGGACTCGGACGTGATCCTGTTTGCCACGCCTGCCGCGTCCCCGGCCATCACCGGCGCGAACTTCAACGTGAATACGTTCCGCGTGTGCCGCAACACCTTCCAGGACTTCCTGGCCTTCGCCCCGTTTGCCACGCAGGAACTGGGCACCAATTTCGTCATCCTGGCCGTCGATAACGACTTCGGTCGCGCCTCGGCTGGTGCCGCCAGCGTGCTGGCCTCAGCCGGCATCAGCTTCGTCAGCGATCCGATCTATGCCCCGCTGGAAACAACCGACTTCACGCCCTACCTGCAGCAGGTGCTCTCCAGCGGCGCTGATGCCGTGCTGCCCATCTGGGCAGGTGACGGCTCCGTGACCCTGTTCCAGCAGATTGCTGAACTGGGCGTGCAGGACCAGATGGCCGTGGTGGCAGCGTTCAACTCGAACGACATCGTGGCCGTCAGTGACCCCAGCACCATCGGCAACATTTCGTGGATCGTGTACCACTACTCGTTCCCGGACAACGAGATCAACGACGCCCTGATCGCTGGCTACGAAGCCGTCTACAACGACGTGCCCGACCTGTTCAGCGAATGCAGCTTTGCCACCGCCCAGGCGCTGGTGCAGGCCGTGACCGATGCTGAAGGCGACACACTGCCCGAAGCCCTGATTCCCGTCCTCGAAGGCATGGTCTTTGAAGGGCCGAAGGGGACTTACGCCATCCGCCCGTCGGATCATCAGGCGCTGGTGCCGATGTACATCGCCCAGCTTGCCAATCTGGATGACCCGGACCAGAACTTCTACGAGCTGCTCGCCACCATCCCGGCGAACCAGATCATCCCGCCGGTGCTGCTGGCTGAAGATGTCGCTGCCGAGCGCCTGCCGCTGGACGAAGCATTCAACGCGATGATCGCGGAAATGGGTTCCTGATCTTTATCACCACCCAGCGGGACGGTCGGAATGCCCGGCCGCCCCGCTGGCGCTGAATCGTTGTACGCTGGAGGCGACTCTGACGGGCCGCCTCCAGCACCAAAAATATCCTGTTCTGAGGATTGTTTATGGCCGATATTCTTCTTGAAGCGCGTGGTCTGCGCAAAACATTCGGCGGGCTGGTGGCAGTGGACGACGTCTCGCTCACGATTGAGCGCGGCACTATGCACTCGATCATCGGGCCGAATGGCGCGGGCAAGACGACCCTGTTCAACCTGCTGACGGGGCGCTATCGCCCGACCAGCGGCAAGGTCTTCTACAAGGGAAACGATATCACGTCGCTGCCCGTGCATCGGCGCGCCCACCTGGGCATCGGCCGTTCGTTTCAGATCACCAATATCTTCGCCAATCTGTCTGTGCTGGAAAATGCCCGCCTGGCTGCCCAGGCGCTTGGAAAAGACAATTTTCGCATCCTGCGGCGCGCCGATTCGTTCGACGCGTACACGGCGCGTGCCTACGAAGTTCTGGAACTGACCGGCCTGCGCGATGCCGCCAGCCTGCCCGCCAATGTGCTGCCCCACGGCGGCAAGCGCAAGCTGGAGCTGGCGATGATCCTGGCCAGCAGCCCCGACCTGCTGCTGCTGGACGAGCCGACAGCAGGTATGGCCAGTGAACAGGTGCCGGACCTGATTACCATCATCGACCGCATCCGCGACCTCGGCAAAAAGACGATCGTCATGGTGGAACACAATATGAGCGTGGTTATGAATATTTCCACCCGCATCACCGTCATGCACCAGGGGCGCGTGCTGGCAGAGGGCGACCCTGCCCAGATTACCGCCAACAAGACGGTGCAGTCGGTGTATCTGGGCGAACTGTATGACCTGCCGAAAGGAGAAGACGCATGAGCTCCATCCTCGAGGTGCAGGACATCCATACTTTTATCGGTCAGTTTCACATCCTTGAAGGCGTTACCGTCAGCGTGCCACAGGGCGGCATCACCGTGCTGCTGGGGCGCAATGGCGCGGGCAAGACGACCACGCTGCGCAGCATTATGGGTCTGCGTCCGCCATCAAGTGGCAGCATCCTGTTTGACGGGAAACCGATTCACGGGAAGACGACCTATGCTATTGCCCAGCTTGGCATCGGCTATGTGCCGGAACACCGCGCCATCTTCCGTGAGCTGACGGTGCGCGAAAATCTACAGCTTGCCGAGCGCAAACGCGGCGATCTGGCGCGCAAAACCGAATTCATCTTCGACCTGTTCCCTGATCTCCAGCGCCTGATCGATCTGCCGGGCGGCAATCTGAGCGGCGGCCAGCAGCAGATGCTGGCAATGGCCCGTGCCCTGGTGCCGGATAATCGCCTGCTGCTGATCGACGAGCCCAGCGAAGGCCTTGCCCCGGTCATCATCGACCAGCTCATCGTGGCGATTCAGCGGCTGGCGGGCACGGTTTCCGTCCTGCTGGTGGAGCAGAACTTTCGCGTGGCGCGCAAGCTGGCGCAGGACTACGTCATCATTGAAGAAGGACACAGCCCCATGCGCGGCACAATGCACGACCTGGTGTCCGACCCCGCCCTGATTCAGCGTTATCTGGGGGTGGCATAGCATGGTCAGGCGGCGGGCATCACTTCTCGCGATCATCGGCATTATGGTTTTCCTGATCGGCGTGGCGCTGCTGAACTCCAACAGCGCCGGTGACTTTGGCATCACGATGCTGTCCGGGCTGTTCCAGGGCATGCTGCTGTTCCTGGTGGCATCCGGATTGTCGATTGTGTTCGGCCTGATGGATGTGCTCAATCTGGCGCAGGGCAGCTACTTCATGCTGGGCGCATATGTGGCCTACGACGTGCAGCATGCGGGCGGCGTGGTGGACCTGATCAGCGTCATTCCAGACCCGAATCTGCGCTTTGTCGTCGCAGTGGTGGCGGCTGTCGCCGTCGGGTCGCTGCTGGGCTATGTGCTGGAGCGCGGCCTGCTGCGCTCGCTGTACAGCCGGCCAATCTTCCAGCTCGTGCTGACCTTCGGCGTCTCGCTTGTCGCGCTGGAGCTGATCAAGGTGATCTGGACGACCACGCCCTACAGCTGGACCGAACTGTTCGGCGTGCGCGAAAGCTTCTTTGAGCTGTTTGGCCAGCGCTTCAGCACGTATCGACTATTTGTGGTCGGCATGGGCATCGCCCTGATCGTGGCCATCGCCCTGCTCCTGCAGCGCACGCGCATCGGCATCATCATCCGCGCTGGCGTGGAAGACCGCGAGATGGTGCAGGCGCTGGGCATCAACGTGCGCGCTGTGTTCACGCTGGTGTTTACGCTGGGCTGTGGTGTCGCTGCGCTGGGTGGCTCGATTGCCGCGCCATTTCTGGGCGCATCGACCACGCTGGGCAACGTGTTCCTGCTGCAGGCAATCGCGGTAGTTGTGTTGGGCGGCATGGGCAGCTACGCCGGCACTGCCGTCGGCAGCCTGCTGGTGGGCATCGCCATCACCGTGGCGCAGGATACCGCCATCGGCACAGCGTTCACCGCGCTGCCCAGCATCACGCCCATGCTGCTGCTCGTGCTGGTGCTGCTCATCCGCCCCAGCGGCCTGTTTGGGAACAGCCGTTAGCCGCTGGAAAATACTGAACTTTGTCAGGAAGGATTTCCGATATGGCCATCCCGCAGGCTTCATTCATCAGTCGACTGCTGCGCGACAAATGGTTCATCTTTCTGCTGATTGCCCTGGTCGCGTTTCCATTCGTCGTTGGCCTGCTGACAGACTCCAGCCCGTTTGGCGTGGCGCGCGGGGACCGCATGATTATGCGCGGGGAATCTGTGCGCTGGCAGGCGGTGCTGATCGAGGTGTATATCCTCGCCATCCTCGCTATGAGCTACAACCTGCTGTTTGGGTTCACCGGCGTGATCTCGTTTGGCCACGCGCTGTTTTTCGGCACAGCAGGCTATGTGCTGGGGCTGATGTTGGAGTATACGCCGCTGGATACCACGCTGGCATTTGGGCTTGGCGCGGTCGCCGCGATTGCTGTGTGCGCGCTATTGGGGCTGGTCATCGGGCTGGTGACGCTGCGGCTGAAAGGCGTTTATTTCACGATCTTCACGCTCGCCGTGGCCGAGATGTTTTTCATCTTCCTCGGTCGCTGGCAGCTCACCCGCGCTGAAGACGGCTTCGCCATCACAGACCTGCCGATGTGGATCGACCCGTCACAGAATCGCATCTCGGTCTATTACATCGCGCTGGCGGCAGCCTTTCTGACATTTTTCTTCATCCGGCGACTGGTGAATTCCCCAACCGGCGCTGTGCTCAAGGCAATCCGCGAAAACGAAGACCGCGCCCAGTCGATGGGCTACAACACCATCAACTACAAGCTGCTCTCGATCGTTGTCGCAGGGATGCTGGCGGGCGTGGCTGGCCTGCTCCAGGTCGTCCTGAACAAGAAAGTCGGCCCTGAAATCCTGGGCATCGCCTATACCGTCGACCCGCTGCTGATGACGATTATCGGCGGCATCGGCACCTTCATCGGCCCGGTCATCGGCGCATCCGGTCTGCACCTGCTCGATGTGTTCCTGCGCGATGCCACGGTGCGAATCGGCGGCTTGGTTATCGACATCGCTAGCATCTGGGCGCTGCTGCTGGGCGTGATCTTCATCCTGGTCGTGATCGTTTTCCCGCTCGGCATCATCGGCACATGGCAGCGCTGGCGCATGAAACGCCCCAAACGCGAGTGACAGCCAGACTAGTTGACAATCGGATTTACAGCACAACCTGCAAGAACATAAACGCATCTTCGCCGCTCTCATCAAGCGTACGAAGATGCGTTTTTATACCGCCATTGTGCGGGACGGACTGGCCCTGTGCCTGTCGCGAATTGCTAGAAGCTGTTGGGCATCAGCACCCTCAGCACCAGCCATACAAACAGCATCCCCAGGAAAATTTTCAGGAAAGCATCAGACGATGCGCGCTTCGGCTTTTCTGCCTGCGCGTTCACGCTATTGTCATCGGCCAGTGTCAATTCTTCGCGGTTATTCGCCATTTCGATTCCTCACATCACATCCCAAACACCCAACATCATACCTATGAAACAGCCACAAAATCCGTGAGATTGTCGTGATTGAAGACACACAACCGAACTATTCTTCCCTGTATCACAATGCGACCAGGGCGAATGGCAAGGGCTAGTCCAGCGTGACGATGGTGCCCGAGCTGCATTCGATGAAGCGGTCGGGAAACTGCGCCCGAATAAGTGCATTGGCGCGGCTTCCAGTGCAGTGCGACGTGCCGATCAGCCTGAAATCGAACCTGCCCAGCGCGTCGATCGTCTGCTGAAGCCGTTCGTCGGAATGGAACATCAGATGCGTGCCGCCGATAATCGCCGCGAAGCGCGTTTCGCCGGTCAGCTCCATGGCGTATTCAATCGTGTTGATCAGGCCGGGATGGCAGCAGCCCAGCAGCAGCACCAGGCCATTGTCCGTGCGGATGACGATGCTGTGCTCATCCAGGATATCGTCGTGAATCAACGCCCCGTCGCGGCGTACGCGCAGCATCGTCGGCGTATCTTCAAACGCATTCACGCGGGGAATCTGCCCGGTCAGCAGCACGCCCGGAAAAATCTCATGGGCCTCGGTTTTTTCCACAAAGCGTGCCCCAAGTGACTCCAGATAGCCGCGTGTGAAGCGCACGCCGATGTCTTTGAGGATCTCACCCCCATCAGCGGCCTTTTCGGCCAGGAATTTGTGTTCAAACAGCAGCGGATGCACATGCACCGGCAGCTCGCGCCGTGACAGACCCAGCACATGGGCCAGACCGCCGGCATGGTCGCAGTGCCCATGGCTGATGACCACCGCGTCGATGTCAGCCAGGTTGATGCCGAGTCGAAGGGCGTTGTTCCCGATAACAGTCGGCCCCTGTCCCGTGTCGAACAGAATACGGCGGCCTGCGGCTTCAATCAGCAGTGACAGCCCATGCTCGCCCAGCATGCCCTCGGCTGTCCCTGAATTATTTTCAGCGAGAACGGTGATCTTAACAGCCATTGTGATTCCCTTTTGGATCAGGCCGGGCAACGAGTGCCCGCGTGGTCATCGCTTGCAGTCAGCGAACACCATCATACCCAACCAGACGGGGAAACCACCAGCGATTTGCGTCGCAGCCCGGCCTAATGACCCTGCGTCGGGCGGGCGGGATAAAAGCGGCGCGATTTCACCACTCCGGCAGATTCCAGGTACTGGGCAAACAGGCCGGGGTTCTCCACCTCGCTGAACAAGGTTGATCCCAGCGCCTCTTCCAGCGCGATGCTGGCCTTGCCCGTGCAGATTTCGCCCTGAACGATATAGGCGCCCGTGCCGCACGAGGCATTCAGATTGGCCTGCAACTTGGTCGCGTCAGACGCGCTGACGGCCAGCACATGCCCGACAAAGTCGATGGCCGACTTCTCGTGGATGTATTCGTCGCGGGTCATGCCGCAGCGCCAGCCCATCTCAAAGCTGTAGGCCACGCCGCCAATCGCGATGGCTGTGTGTCCGCGGAAATTGCCGACCGCCTTGCCCACCGTGTCCAGCCCCTTGCCGCCATGCAGGAAGGTAAACACCTCAACTTCGGCGGCGGCCTCTTCTTCATTTTCAGCATTCGCCTCGCGGTCCTGGGTTTCGACCGCGCTCACGGCGCGCATCGCCCGCTGCATTTGCAGGCGATCATCGCTGCTCATTGTGCCCCTGTACATCATGTTAACCATCTTGAGCAGCAGGTCACGGCCTTCTGCGCTGCGGGCAATCGGCTCGAGGTCTGCCTCAGTGGCGGCCTGCGCCAGCATCAGCCGCGACAGGTTATCGTCAATATTGGACTCATACTGGCCCACGGTCTCCAGCACGCGCCGCACCAGCGACGGATTGCCCACGGCTTCGCGGAACAGATGCGCGGCCAGGTCTTCCTGGCGAATCGTGCGCGTTTCCCCGGCTTCCTGGCCATTCTCGTCAAAGTTCTGCCGCTTGTCGGTGAACTGATCGATCACCTGCTCTGCGTCGCTGGTGAATTGCAGGGCGGTTTGGCCGTGCACATCCACAAACTCACCTTCAGGCCGGCTGCTCTGCTTGCTGTCCATGATTTCGCGGATACGCTTTGCATCCTCCGGATCCCAGTGATTCAGCCCGGCCAGCTCGATCACGTCACGTGCGTCGCCGGCAAACAGCTCGGTCGAGAGCATGGCCTCAGCCAGCTTCGCCGGGTCAATGCCGCCGCCCAGCAGGATATCCGCGTTGCCTTCTTCCAGCACCAGCCGGACGCGCTCGCGAATCGGGATTTTCAGGTCTTTCAGGGCATCCAGAATGGTGTCGTTGTCGCACACGCTGAACAGCCAGTCACGCCAGCGCCCCTGCGTAAAAATCATCTGGTCATCGGCGCTGGAGTCAGTGATCAGCGGCTTGATATCACTGTACTTCAGCGACATCCGCGCTGAGGTCACCTCGGCCATCAGCCATTCAAGCTGACGATGCAGCGGCAGCCCGATATCACGCACAGCCTGAATGATGTCGGCATTGGTGCACACACGCACGAAGAAATCGCGCCAGTGGTCGCTGTCCAGATTGCCCTTGTCGCTGGCATTCTGCACCAGCGAACGGATGTCACTGTAATCGATGCTGCGCGTGAAGACGACGCTGGCATCCACCCATTCCAGCGCCGTATCCAGGCGCATATTCAGAATCGACACGGCGCGCAGCATCTCGCTCAGGCTGAAGGCGCTGGCCATCTTGCCTTTGTAGTCAAACATCCTGCCCTGCGCGACTTCCTGCTTCTGCGCCGCATTGAGCTGTCCCAGCAGTGACAGCACGCGGCCCTCGTCCACATTGAACGTGCTGTCCAGCTCATCGCGGATTTCCGCCAGCGGATCGCTCTCGGCTTCCTCGCGCTGCACCATGCTCGCACCCATCAGGCGCGGCTGAATCATGCGCATGACGGCACGATTGCCGATTGTACGCTGCAAGCGCAGCACAGCGCGGGTGGACAGCGACCCTCCCTCGCGGCCCACACCTGGCGCAAAGGCCGACGACTCCGGCATCAGGTCGGCCTCTGGCGGCTTGTTCCGGGCGACTGTTCTGGCCTGCTTTGGGCGAAGCATATTCATCGCGTGTCTTCTTCTAATGACATCAACACTATGGGTACAGTGTAATGCCAGGATGGATCCACGGCAACCGGTGCGGAGGCTTATCCCCCGTATACAGCGATCGTGTCCCCGTAGACCTCGATGCTGGCGCCGTCAGGCACAAACAGCCCATAAGCCTCCAGTTCGTCCCCATCGCAGAAGACAGCCAGCACATCGTAGCTGCCCGCCTCAAAGTCGCTCACGAGCGCCTCGCCATCATACAGCGGCTCGCCATACAGCCAGTCTTCGCCCCACTCATCGCTGGTGGTCGGCGACACATACAGTTCGCAAAGTTCTGTCCCGGTGAAATTGGCGACTTCCACCGTGCCGCTGAAACTCGAATCGCTTGCCGGAGGCTGCTGCGGCGCCTGCGCCGACTCAATGGTCTCGACATCCAGCAGGTAGCCTCCCTGCGAAGAGCCGCCGTCACGCGAGGCCAAAATCACGTAAAGGCCTGCATTGGCGAACGACACGGTCACAGACGCCTGGTCCCCGCTGCCACTGGCCGATTCAGCCAGCACGGTATTCTCGTCATCGGTCAGCACGCTCAGGTGCGGGCGCAGGTCACCGTCCACACGGGTCATGGTGATGCGCAGCGTTTCGCCCGCAAACACCTCCACTTCCCACAGTTCGTAGGGCGTATTGTCATTCAGCACGCCATCGACTTCGGCAGCAACGGACGGCCCGCTGTCAGAGCCGATCGTCCCCGGCGTCTCACCGACATCCAGCGTGGGCGATCCGCCGTCAGGCCCGCCATACAGCGCCTGAATCCCGGCGATGTCATCCCCGGCGATGCCCGTTGTCAGCTCGGTGGCCGTGGGATACATCAGCGCGGCTGGGTCTGCGCTGTGGTCCAGCCCCAGCGCATGGCCAATTTCGTGCGCCACCGTCAGGTATAAGTCGTCATCGCTCATCGTGCCAAACTGCCAGATGATTTCATCGTTGATAAACATGTCGCCGCCTTCGCTGGGGAAGAAAGCATAGCCCAGCGTATCGCCATCCATATCCGAGCCACCTTCCCAGGTGACCTCAATATCCGCCCCGCCAGATACTTCGGTGAAGCTCAGCCCCGATACGGCATCCCAGTCGGCAAATGCGCGCCGCACGATATTCTGCGACTGTCCGCAATCGACCAGCGACGGGCAGTTGTTGATCTGGAAGGTCAGGTCCGTGCGATTCCAGCGGTCCGCAATCACATAGCGCACTGCCCCACGGGTATACGGATGCGGATAGTTATCGTAACGCGTGACAGAAGGTTGTGTCGGGCCTGGAGTGTCCGCGCCCTGGGCGACGACCGCTCCGCGATGGACTGCGGCGGACAGAAACATCAAGGCCAGGAACAGAACATAAGTGACCATTTTCCAAAGCGTGCGCATGATTTCCCCGGGGCAGGCTGCAATGCAGCGAGTACAGTGACCCTCAGCCTATCACAACCTGGTGATTCACGCACAAAAGCGCGGAAAAGCTGTCATGATTTTGCAAAGACTTATGACTTTATGCGACAGGTCAAGTATAAAATACGTAAATACACCATATTGTTCTTATCGGACAGGAATTATCGTGACGAAGAAAGCACTCGTTGTAGATGACAATTTCTACAATCGTGACCTGGCCACGCTGGCCCTTAAGTACGCCGGGTATGAAGTCATGGAAGCGGTGGATGGGCAGGATGCCCTGACCACGTTAGGCAGGGAAGACGGCTTCGACCTGGTCATTCTGGATCTGGCGATGCCGGAAGTGAACGGCGTCACGGTGCTGCAAAAGATCCGCCAGGAGCCAAAGTACGACAAGATGCGCGTCATCGTCATGACGGCCAATCCCCATATGACCACCTACGAGGTGGACAGCATGGCTGATTTTACGATGTTCAAGCCGATTGATGTGGTGGAATTCGCCCGCCTGGTCCAGCGGCTCTAGACGCAGGTTTGAGGCAGGCACTCTCCCCGACTTCTTCGCAATCGTTTTTTTCACAGCCGCCAGGTCGTTGCCCGTTCTCCATCATGTCGCGGTGACAGCAACATCAGCAAAAGCCACACAAGGGACAACCCCTGTGTAAAGATTGTCCCTTGTGTGAACCGCTATTCTTCCCCTGAATTGAACCCGGGAATCTGTCGGGTCAGACCAATGATCGCGGTAGGATCCTCGCGCAGCGTCATCACCCGCTCATATTCCTGCTGCACCATTTCCGGCGTGTACTTGTCGCGGTAGTCCGTCGTCAGCGAGCGCAGTCGCTTGCCAAAGGCCAGGTCTTCGATGATCGTCTGCAGGACCTTTGGCGTGATAAACAGCGTCGGATACGGCACGAAATACAAACGGCACATGAACGACCAGGTCAGCGCAGTCGACAGCGCCGAGCCCAGCTTCAGATCGCCATTGCGATTCGTCCCCAGGTAGAAATGAGGCACTGGCAGCTCGGTGCCATACAGCGCCCGCGCATAATGCCGGTACGTGATCTGGCGGATTTTCTCCAGATCGGTAGTCGCATCAATCTCGCCTTGCAGGCTGGCTGCCTCAGCCGGCGACAATTGCTGGCCTGCATCCCAGAAATTGAGTAACGGCAGGCCAGCAATCTCCCACAGCACCTTGCGGCGCCCATCCTGACGAACCCAGCGTTGATTGAATGCCGTCAGCGCCTCGCCCAGCCCATAGCCCGGGTGATCTTTCGGCAGCCTGAGCAGGCTCTCAATCCCGATAAAATACGGATCGATGTCATACCGCTGATAAAACTCGCAGGCATAGCTGTCGATCATGATCAGCGTAGTCCTGGCGATCAGCTCGGCATACTCGGCCCCATACGACGTAAAGCGGTCATAGGCCAGCACCGGGATGATGATGTTCTGCCCGCCCAGCGCGAAATACATGTCGATCAGCGCGAAATACTTGTCCAGCAGATAGTGCGCCTGGCCAAAGAAATCGCTGATATGCCCCGGGTTCTCGCTCTGTCGATTCTGGTCGAGAATATAGGTGGTGCGCGTGCCTCCAATCGGGATGACCGCGGTCAGGCCTTCGGGATAGTGCGCCCGGATCCGCGCTGCAAACGCTTCGGCCTCAGTCGTCATGACTTCCTTGCATCCAGAATAGCCTGCACTTCATCGGCGATCGTCATGGCGCTGACCGGCTTGGGAATATAGCCATCAAAGCCGTGGCTGAGAATGCGCTCGTTGTCTCCGCTCATCGCCAGGGCGGTCACCGCGATCACCGGGATATGCCGCCACTTCTCATTATCGCGAACTTTCTTCAGCAGTTCATAGCCAGACATCGTCGGCATCTGAATATCGGCCAGCAGGAGGGTTGGCATTTCTTCCTCCATCGAAGCAATGCCATCCTCTCCCGACTCAGCCACACGAACCTTTGCCTTGTGAAATTTGAAGACCAGCTCCAGAACACCGATATTGTCCGGCTCGTCATCGATGATCAGGATGTTCCAGTTTGACAGATCAGGCATACAAAACTCCAGCGCGATGTAAGGGGTGCGGCGATGGACGATGTTTTCAGCAACGGTTTCTCAGTACTGAGACCGGCCGGCAATCATCTCCAGGTAGGCGACAAGGTTGCTGGAATCAAACGGTTTGGGAATGTAACCGTCGAAGCCCCGCGTGAGGGCTTCCTGTTCCGTGTCATTCGTATAGTAGGCGGTGGTGGCCACAAAACGGCCAGAGGGCAGCAGCGACGACTGACGAATGCGTTTCAGGGCCTGATAACCGTCAATTCCGGGAAGGAAAATATCCATAATGACGATATCGGGCGAATTTGACTTCAGATAATCCAGGGCGGTCTCGGCATCCCCCACAACCGTCAGGGGCACGTTATGGTGACGCAGCACAAGCTGCATCACCTCGCAGGCATGCGGATCATCGTCCACCAGCAGAACTGACATGTCGCTCATCTACAGCATCTCCGTAAATAATTGGTCGGTCTTGCGATTATCCAACTACCAGACCTGTCAGTTCGGTCTGCTCCGATGACGCCGGAATGGGCGCGCGCGGCAGTTCCACAGTGAACGTGGAGCCAACACCCTGTTCCGTCTGTACCCCAATGGTGCCACCCAGGCGCTCAACAAGGCGCCGGGAAATCGCCAGACCCAGGCCCGTGCCTTTGTGGGATCTGGTCTCAGTGCCGTCCACCTGGCGGAACGGCTCGAAGATATACGAGAGGGCAGCCTGTGGCATGCCGATGCCGGTGTCGACGACCGCAATCTTCCAGTGGCTGTTATCGACCGTATCAACAGTGACGGTCACGCCGCCACGACGCGTGAACTTGATGGCATTGCTGAGCAGGTTCACCAGTATCTGCTGCAGCTTCTTGGTATCCGTCAGCACGACTTCCGGCACATCAGGCGAAAAACTGACGTCAAGCGTGATATTTTTCTCGTGCACAAGGCTTTGCAGCCCGTCGACGGTTTCCTGAATGATTTTGCGCGGGTCCACCGGAGCCAGGTAGACCTCGATCGAGCCCGATTCAATCTTCGACAGGTCGAGGATGTCATTGATCAGGCCGAGCAGGCGGCGGCTGTTAAGCTGAATATTCTTCAGCAGGCGGCTTTGCTCGTCGGTGAACGTGCCCACCATGCCGCCGATCATCGCCTCGTCGTAGCCGATGATGGCGTTCAGCGGTGTGCGCAGCTCATGGCTCATGTTGGCGAGGAACTGCGACTTTGAGCGGTCAGCAGTTTCAGCCTGCTGACGGGCTTCGTCAGCGGCAATTTTGGCTGCTTCAGCCTGCATGATGGACGCAGACATTCTGTCGAGGCGGCCGTCGAACTCGATACGAAGCTGGCGCAGGATGATGGCCTCTGTCAGCAGGGCCAGCGCCAGCGGCGTGAGCTGTGACGAGGTAAAGTCGGGCATCCCCTGCGTGATCGCGATGAGCGAATAGATGATGAGGCAGACAATCGCTGTCGGGATGACGAAGTTGCGCGGCAGCACCAGCGCGGCAATCAGCACACCCAGCACGTAGGTGGCAAAACCGGTCGCAAAGCTGATCAGCGTGTCGGATGACCCATTCAGCAGCACCAGGCCGCTGCCAGCGACAATCGTTGTCGTGACCAGCAGGCCGCCTGACAGCGAGGTTTCTCCGCGTGAAAGCACCACCAGCGCAATGAAACCGACCACCAGCACAAACACGTGCACCGTGGGCACCGATACCAGCGCCCAGGGCGACTGGAAGACAAACAATACAGAGGCGAAGCTGAGCGCGCCCATGAGCAGCACGATCGTCAGCGTGGAACGGATGATGCGCTCGCGGAAGACGTCTTCACCGGTCTCGGAAGGCCGCCACAGCGACCTCAGGAAGGGAACAAAGCCGCCGGTTGCTTTCTCGGAAATCGGGGGTGGTTGCGAAACGTTTGTTGTCATTTGCTCCTCTGATCCATGCAGCTCATCACAGCACCAAGAACTGCCGACTTCACCGGATAGTACGGCGTATACAGGCTTTTACCAATCCAGAGCGATGGAAACTGCGTATCCGACACATGATCACACAGGAAATCGCAGGCGCGACTGAGGATATCCGGGTCGACGCGTTCGACCGCGCGATCCCAGTACAGCAGCGCCTCAAGGCAGTACGCCGATTCCTCAGCAGTGGAGTGGTCGAGATAGCCCCAGCCACCATCCGGATTCTGCGTCTTCATAATCCAGGTCAGGCGGCTGTGTGCCAGTTCGGTCGCAATCCCATGCATCGCCATCACGGCCGTACTACTCAAATAATAAGGTGAAACGTGCCATTTGTCCCACCAGAATGTTCCGGTTTTGTTTGTTCTCCGGAAAACACTCATGATTTTAACAATCCACGGGTGATTTTCATCCATTCCGCCCCACTGCTTCAGCGCAGTGAGCAGGCGCACATGCGCGCCCAGCGAAATATCCGTTTCATTAGGGAAACAGTAAAAATGGTCATCGCGTTCAAAACGCTCAAATACGCGGACATCTACAGGATACCCGCCCCAATGCAGCACAGCAAAGCATGACGCCGTATCATCCAGGTTGGGCACGCCAAAGTAACTGGAATAGCTCACGCCCTGGTCTGGTGACCACACCTGCCACAGCCGATCCAGCACCTTGCGCACCCCCGGCATATCGGGATGCACCGCCCCCGCCAGCCGCAAATGATTCAGCGACCAGGTGGCTTCAAACACATCAATCGGGGCGACCGCGGGCGCTGATCCGGTGACATCATTGGTCATCACCGACTGAAGGTATCCCAGCGCCTGTTCATTGCGATGCGCCATCAGATAGCCGGCTGTCGCCGAAGGCGACACATTGATCGAATAGTTATCCTCCAGCACATCATCGCCCTGCTGCACAATCGAGCGCATGGCCTCCATCGAGAAGCTGAGCGTATTCTGCCGCCAATTGCGGTTGGTCTGGTTCAGGAACTGCGAGACTTTGTCGCGAAAGGCCGCCGCATAACGCGCTGACGGACGCGGCACCTCCAGCCCAAGCGCAGCGGCCTCTTCGGCCAGCGCGCTGGACAGCACCGGAAAACCGATCGTGTCGCTGTTGTCTTTGCCCAGGTGACCGACCAGACGCCAGAGCACCTGCTCGCCACGGGCGATACGCGCCTGATCGTCCGGGTCGCCGCCCGCCTCTTTCAGCGTGGTGATGGCAGCCAGCGTCGAAATATAGCGGTCATGATAATGCAGTATCTGCGAGCCCCAGCTGCCGTCGGGAAACTGATGTTCCCTCAGCCACGCCAGTGACTGCTCAAATCCATACCCGGGATATCGAGAGCTCAGCCGGGCGACCCAGGCTGTGTCATAGGCGACGCCACCCACCTTGCCAGACCCGAGATGATGAATGATCCGGTGTATTTCCGCGTCCAGTGCTATTCGGTCTTCGATCTTTGCCGTAGCTAATGCCATGAAGTTCTACCCTGCGTGATTATAGTGTCGCTGCATCGCCAGTGCCGGGTTGCCATGCGTACTGCGATGTGGAATGCAGAGAGACAGATCGATAGGACAAGAATAGCGCGATTTACAAAATTGATTAATGAAGATTTAGATTAAGAAGACAAAAATGAGAAAATATTAAGGTTTGGTATTTCGAACATCTACGTAAAACGCTGCACAGCCGACGCATGGCGATGCTCTGCGCCGACAAAAGGATTACAATCTGCCTCGTAAAAAGGAGCATATCTGATGAGCCAGATTCGAGTTCTGTTGGCGGGTGAATCATGGGTGTCGAACAGCACCCACTATAAAGGCTGGGACTTTTTCTCAAGCACCACATTTGATACAGGCTGTGCCTATTTGCAGCGCGCGCTGGAATCGGCGGGAGTCGCTTTCACGCATTTGCCCAATCATCTGGCAGACAGCCAGTTTCCCAACACGCTGGAAGGCCTCGCTGCCTATGATGTCATCCTGCTCAGCGACATCGGCGCGAACACCCTGCTGCTGCATCCAGACACCTGGCTGCGCGGGAAATCGACGCCCAACCGGCTGAAACTGCTTCAGCAGTGGGTGCAGGGCGGCGGCGGGCTGGGCATGTGCGGCGGCTACTATTCGTTCGCAGGTATCTATGGCGCGGCCCGTTACCAGCGCACGCCCGTGGAAGCCGTGCTTCCGGTGAGTATTTTCCCGTGGGACGACCGTCGTGAGGTGCCGGAAGGCGCAGCAGTCACGGTGCAGCAGCCTGCCCATCCGATCCTGCACGGAATCAGCGGGCCGTTTCCACAGCTGCTAGGCTACAACGAGCTGACGCTGAAGCCGGGCGCGGACCTGCTGGCCACCGTTGGGGAGGATCCGCTGCTGGCTGTGCAGCAGGTTGATACAGGGCGCACGCTGGCGTGGGCGTCCGACATCGGCCCGCACTGGTGCCCGGAAGCATTTGCGACGTGGGACGGCTATGCGACCCTGTGGGTCAATGCGGTGCGCTGGCTGGCCGGCCAGCTTTAGAAAGCTGTTTTCAGGATTTAAGTGTTCACAGAAAGAGACAAGACCATGCGCCTCTTAAAACAGGCCTTCCTGATCGTTTCCGCCTTCACGCTCATCACCAGCATGAGTGCTTCCGCCCGGCAAGCCGACTGCCCGGGTGCCCCTGCCCCGCGCCTGATCCTGGGAGGGGATGCGCGGGTCACACCCGGCAATGCCAATAATGTCCGCGATTCTGCCACCGTCAACGGCACTCTGCTGGGGCAAATCCCGGGCGGAGAAACGATTACCGTCATCGGCGGGTCTGTCTGCGCGGATGGCTATCGGTGGTGGCAGGTGGCCTATGGCACGCTGACCGGCTGGACGGTGGAAGGTCAGGGGGACGCCTATTTCCTGGAACCTGTTGCGGCTGCGCCTGCTCCGGCTGAAGCAGAATCAAGGCTGTTCCAGGGCTTTCAGCCGCTCGACCAGCACATTGCATTTTCCTACCCCACATCCATCGGCGAAGGGGTGCGGTCTCAAATCTTCCCGGTTGCAGAAAGTGAGGCCGACATGATCGGCCGCACGCCAGAATATGTGCAGCTTACCTTTGAGCGTTACAACACCCCAGAGAATCGCTGGGCTGACACTGGCACGATCATGTACATCTACCGCATCTCGACGATGACGGAGGATATGAACCTGTTCGCGTCGGTGAACGGGCTGCAGACTGCGCTGGCCGAACGCCCCGACAAGCCAAATATCCGGCCGATGCTGACCTATCCGGGGCCGCTGGTGTTTACCGCACGCGAACGCTATATCGACACGCCTGTGCTGTCTGGCGTCGAATTCCTGATGGCCACGTCGTTCGATGTGTCGCCCGTCACCCAGGACACGCTGCGTTATCTGTTCCAAGGCATCAGCGCGGACGGGCAATACGCGGTCACGATCATCTCACCCGTGCAAACGGCGCTCATCCCTGCCTCGATCCCCGTCGATTTTGACTACAACGCCTTCTTCGACACCTTCGACGCCTACCTGACAGAGCTTGAATCAACGCTGGGAGCGGCTGCGGATACGGACTTCACACCCGCCCTGACCGACTTTGACAGCGTCATCAGCACGCTGACTATTAACTCGCCTGCAATCGAGTTTTCGTCTGCCGCCGGGGCGCCCATCCAGGTTGACTTTAACAGCTATCACGTGACCGTGGATGCCTCACTGGGCAACCGTGTACAGGTCGATGTGATCGCAGCGACCACCGATCCGGAAGGTATGTCAAGCATGTTTGGATCAGAACCGGAACGCACCAGCGTGACCATCGCCGGGTATCCGGTGCGAGACATGCCCTATCAGCAGCCGCAGGTCTTCTTCATGCCGACCAGCACCTTTGCAGCAGGCTCGAACTATGCCAATCAACTGGCTCGGGTGCAGGACTTTGTGAATCAATCGCCAGCATTGGTCAGCGGGCTGCCGCTGATGGGTGAGGTGACCGAGATTCCCTTCCTGCCCGTCTACAACGCGGCGCAGGTCATGATCGTTCAGCCCGAATACATTTCGTTTGCTGGCGGGCGCGGGGTGCGTTTCCTGACCTATTACTCGCAGGCATTCAGCGTTGGCACCAACGGTTCCGTTTTCTACGCGTTCGTTGGCCTGACCGACGACGGCAGTCATGTCGTCTCCGCCACTTTCCCGATCAGCACGGCGGTGCTGCCCGACACATTCGACTACAGCGCCATCAACCCAAACTCGCCGGACGCAGGCGCCATCCTGGTGGATCAGGTGAGCCTGCTGGCGGCAGAACCCGCACAAGCGTTCACCCCATCGCTCGACACGCTCGACGCGCTGATTGCTTCCATTCGCGTCGACTGACACCCGGCGACGGCTTCGTCAGCATAAAGAAGGGCGCATGCCGAAAAGATGCGCCCTTTTGTTTTGCGCCAAATCTTCGGTCATATGAGGCGTATACTGAAGACAGGGTCCGGCCTGAATACAGTCCGGAGCCACCTTACAGCGGCAGAGTCCCGCGTGGAGCAAGGATATGACAGCACGAATGCAGGAACGGCATGTGACAGGGCGGATTGGCTGGCTGCGTGCCGCCGTACTGGGCGCCAACGATGGCATCGTCTCGACAGCCAGCCTGATCGTGGGCGTGGCGGCCGCCAGCGCCGTGCGCGGCGATGTGCTGATTGCGGGTATCGCCGGGCTGGTGGCAGGGGCAATGTCGATGGCCGCCGGCGAGTATGTCTCGGTGAGCTCGCAGGGGGACACAGAAAAGGCGGAGCTGGCACGGGAAACCCGTGAGCTGGCAAGCGATGGAGACTTCGAGACTGAAGAACTGGCGGAGATTTACGTCAAACGCGGGGTGGAGCCTGCCCTCGCCCGGCAGGTCGCTGTGCAGCTGATGGAAAAAGATGCCCTGGGCGCGCATGCACGCGATGAACTGGGCATCTCCGAACAGCTCAGCGCCAGGCCGGTACAGGCGGCCTTCGCTTCGGCGGCATCTTTTGCTGTCGGCGCGGCTATGCCCCTGCTGACCGTGCTCATCATGCCAGAAAATCTGCTCACTATCGGCGTATCGGTGATTTCGCTGGTCTTTCTCGCCCTGCTGGGCATCCTGGCGGCATGGGCAGGCGGCGCGCCCATCCTTAGGTCAACAGTCAGGGTGACATTCTGGGGTGCGGCGGCCATGGGGCTGACGGCGCTTATCGGGTCGCTGTTCGGCACCGCCGTCTGATGCGAGGACGGGGAGATGCGGGCTTGCATGCATCTCCCCGAAAATCAGGCTTATTCCAGCGGGGCCAGTTCGCCCAGAATCGAGGGCAGGAACTCGGCAATGGTGGGATGAATCGGCAGCGTCTCCATCATCACACGATAGCTGGCGCCAGTCGCCATAAAGAAGCTGACCGCCTGCACCACGTCGTCACCATGAAAGCCCAGCACGGCAGCGCCCAGAAACTGCTCGCTGTCGGCGTCGACCAGCAGCTTGATGAAACCGTCCGTCTCGGCCTGTTCCACCGCGCGGCCGATACTGCTCATCGGCTTGACCGCCATCAGCACCCTGCGACCAGACGCGCGCGCCTCGGTTTCCGACATGCCCACCCGCCCCAGCGGCGGATCGGTGAACAGCGCATACGACTGCACGCGGTCGGTCCATTTGCGCGAACGGCCATGCAGCAGATTATCGCGCACGATCTCGTAATCCTGATACGACGTGTGCGTGAACGCGCCCTTGCCGTTGATGTCGCCCAGCGCATACACCCCCGGCGCAGTCGTCTCCAGGAATTCATCCACCAGCACAAAACCGCGCTTGTCGGTTTCGATGCCCGCCGACGCCAGATTCAGCTTGTCTGTGTTGGGGATACGCCCAACGGCATTCAGCCAGTGGGACCCCTCGACGACAATTTCTGTTCCATCTGCACGGCGGAGATGCGCAATCACCCCGCCGTCTGCGCCGCGCTCCAGCCGTACGGGCTCGCTGCCGGTGTGCACGGTGATGCCCTCGCGCTCCAGCACGCGCTGCACCTCCGCCCGGATATCCGGGTCTTCACGGCTGATGAGCGCCTCACCCGTCTCGATAATCGTCACCTGGCTGCCCAGCCGCCGGAATGCCTGCCCCATCTCCAGGCCGATATAGCTTCCACCCAGTATGACCAGATGCCGCGGCAGCTCCGCAAGTCGCAAGGCTTTCTCGCTGTCCAGCCAGTCAATCAGGTCGATGCCTTCGATATCCGGCAGGCGCGCCCGCGTGCCCGTGTTCAGGAATACGCGTGCCGCCTCCACCACTTCATCGCCCATACGCACGCGATACTGCCCCTCAGCGACGCCATCAAAGCTGGCATAGGCATGATACACATCAATGCCGTCTGTGCCGCGCAGCCACGTCTCAATTTCTTCGCTCGTATTCTCGATGATGCCGACGACGCGTTCGCGCACGCGCTCCCAGTTCACCGTCAGCGGGCCGGTCTCAAAGCCAAAGTCTGCACCGCGCCGGGCCAGATGCACCGCATGCGCGCTGGCGATCAGCGTCTTGGTGGGCCGGCAGCCATAATTCACGCACGAGCCGCCGAATCGATACCCTTCGGCCACGGCGACGCGCTGGCCGCTTCGGGCCAGTTGATCTGCCATAGACGGTCCTGACTGACCAGTGCCGATGACAATGGCATCATAACGTTTCATTGAGTCGCCTTTCGTTCGTGATTCACAGGTTGAATATGACATGACTTTACGGCGCAGGCGACGACATTTCGTCAGAATAGCTGCCCATAAGTTACCCGCTGACCAATATTCAGCATTTTCTGGCCAGACGAATTATTATCAGACGTGTTAACGACGCGCGGGCTTTCGTGGCATTGACCACCCCTGTGCAATTCCTACACGTTTCACGGCTGTCTGGAAACGGCTGAAATCAGGATCCCATGCTCGAATTCATGCAAACTCTGTCACCGATTGTGCAGGCCCTGCTGGCGACGCTGTTCACATGGGGTGTCACTGCACTCGGCGCGGCCGTGGTCTTCACCACGCGGGAGGTCAGCCGCAAGCTGCTGGATGTGATGCTGGGATTTGCCGGCGGCGTGATGATCGCGGCCAGCTTCTGGTCGCTGCTGGCGCCAGCCATCGAGATGTCGGAAGGCGGCGCGCTGCCCGCCTGGGTGCCCGCTGTCAGCGGCTTCCTGCTGGGTGGCATCTTCCTGCGCATCATCGACCGCATCCTGCCGCATCTGCATCTTGGCTTCCCGCGCAGCCAGGCCGAAGGGCCAAAGACCACCTGGCATCGCGCCATCCTGCTGGTGCTGGCGATTACGCTGCACAACATTCCTGAAGGACTGGCCATCGGCGTGGCCTTTGGCGCGGCGGCCAGCGGCATCCCGTCTGCGTCGCTTGCAGGGGCGATTGCCCTGGCCATCGGCATCGGCCTGCAAAACTTCCCGGAGGGCATCGCGGTCTCCGTGCCGCTGCGCCGCGAAGGCATGACGCGGCTGAAGTCCTTCTGGTACGGCCAGCTCTCGGCGGCGGTAGAGCCGATAGCCGCGGTGATCGGCGCGATGGCCGTCATCGTCATGCGCCCGCTGCTGCCCTACGCGCTCAGCTTCGCGGCCGGGGCCATGATCTTCGTCGTGGTGGAAGAAGTGATCCCGGAATCACAGCGCGGCGGCAATACAGACCTGGCGACGCTGGGTGCCATGGTGGGGTTCGCCGTGATGATGCTGCTCGATGTCGCGCTGGGCTGAGGGGCATCCCCCTGTACCCCCCCAAAGGTTAGGGTTCCGGCCGCCGCTGGCGCCTGATGGCGCACGCCCGTCATAAAATCAGGATACAATCGCTTTATCTCGTAACCTATACCATACGGGGTCACAGGCAGGGCATGGACAATCCAATTTCGTGGATCTTTCTGGCATTCACCGTGGTGGGGGTGGGTTATGTCCTGTTCTCCATTATTTTCGGAGAGCTGCTGGATGGTGTGACCGACAGCGAGTTTGGCCTGCTGCTGGCCGCCGCCTTCAGCGCAGGCTTCGGCGCATTTGGACTGCTGGGCACGCTGTCAGGGTGGTCACTGCCAGTCACGTTCATCGCGGCAGGCGCATTTGGCTTTGCGGCCGGAAAATCGGTGCAGTGGGTGCTGCGCCTGCTGCTGCGCCAGCAAACGCTTGACAGTATCTCCAACACCGATGCACTGATCGGCCTGAGCGGGCGCGTGACCATCGACAGCCCGGCAGGCAAAACAGGCGAGGCCATGCTGGAGGGCGCACCCCACATCACGCGCTCGGCCGTGAAAGAAGTGAGCGGCGCAGCCCTGAAACGCGGAGACCTGGTGCAGGTCGTCAGCGCGGAGAGCGGGCTGCTGTACGTCAAGAAGAAGAACACGTAACGCGAGGCACTTTGCCAGAGGGAGGCACGGATGGAGATACAAGGCATTCTGATCGTCGCGCTGGTGGCGGTCATCCTGATTGTGGCGCTGGTGCTGCTGGTCACGCGCCAGTATCACCGTGTGCCGCCCAGCGAAGTAATGGTGGTCTACGGCCGCAGGAATGCGCGTATGGTCACCAATGGCGGCGTATTCGTCGTGCCGCTGGTGGAAACCTTCAAAAAGCTCGACATCACCATCATGACCATCAAGCAGGAAAAAGATGAGGTCTACACCGAGCGCGGCGTGCCCATCAAGCTGGACTGGGTGGCCCAGGTGCAGATTGACCCCGAAGAAGCGGCGCTGCGAACAGCCGCCCGCGCCTTTCTGGACAAGCCGCGTGATGTGGTGCGCACCATCATCGCCGAGACGCTGAGCGCCAACTTCCGCGCAATTGTGGGCCAGCTCTCGGTGGAAGAAATTCACCGCGACCGCGACTCGTTCGTGCAGAAGGTGCAGGACCTGGCCCGCGATGACCTGGTGGCGATGGGCATCAAGATGCTCTCAATGGGTATCGAGGAAATCACCGACGATCAGGGTTACCTGACCGCGATGGCTGCCCCGCAGATTGCCGCCATCAAGCGCGATGCCACGATTGCCGAAGCCGAGGCACTGCGCGAATCACGCGTGAAAGCAGCCACTGCCAAGCGCGAGGCCGAACAGGCGGAGCTGAACGCCGAACGCGAAATCCTGGAGCAGCGCGAAGCCCTGAAAATCCGCGAGGTCGAAGTGCAGAAGCGCGTCGGCCTGGCGAACGCAACATCCGAGCAGGAAGTGCAGAAGCTGCGCGCCCTCGCGGTGGAACAACAGCAGGAAGCCGAAGTCCTGGTTCCTGCCCGTGCGCGCCGTCAGGCGACCGAGATCGAAGCCGAGGCCGAGCGCCAGAAAGCGACCATCGGCGCACAGGCGTCGGCTGACGCGGCACGGCTGACGGCTCAGGCGTCGGCTGATGCCGCACGCATCAAGGCAGAAGCAGAAGCCAAAGCCACCGAAGACCGTGGACGCGCAGATGCCAATGCCCTGCAGATGATGAAACAGGCCGAGGCCACCGGCGCAAAAGCCGAGGCCGAAGCGGTGCAGGCGCGTGGCCTGGCGGAAGCTGAAAGCGAAAAGGCGAAGCTGCTGGCCGAGGCCGAAGGCCGTCGTGAGCTGGCCGCCGCATCGTCTGCGGAGAATGAAATCAACCTGCGCCAGTTTCTCATCGAGCAGATCACGCGGGCGGAAATTGCCAAAGCCGAAGCGATTGCCAACGCGCTGGCGGGCCTGGGCGGAAATGTGCGCATGGTCAATTTTGGCGGGAACGGCGTAAATGGCAGCAGCGGGAATGGCAACGCGTTCCTCGAATTCCTGAACGGCATCCCCGAGACTGCTGAAGTACTGCGCGCAAAAGTCGAGGCGCTGAGCGGCGATGATTTTGAAACGACGATTGTCCGCATCTCTAACCTGCTGACCATTCTGCGCGGCGCACGCGAGTCAGGCGGCGATATCGCCCCAACGATCGACGCGACGCCCAAGCCAAAAGTCTAGTATCCTCATCATCCCACAAGGCGGACGGCTGCAAAACGTCCTGCCTTGTGGGAGATTTCCCCGTTTTCCCTGATGCCCCTGCCCTCCTCAAACTCGTGCGCTTTATCCATAGACGCATGTGCATGAACAGGCGTACGATGGTTATACAGGCCGTAATAACAGGCCAGAGGATACAGCCGCTGATTCACCGCACCGATGACCGATCCGACCATTGATGCGGGAAACCGGAGGCATAAAGGGGCTGTCGATGAACACGTACTCAGGCGTATGGATTGACCACCGGCAGGCGGTGATTGTAAGCCACCTGAACGACAAGGAAACAGTCGCACATATCCATGCAGATGTGGAAAAGCATGTGCGTTATTCCGGCCACTTACAGCCGTCCCGTGGCAGCGATCTCACACGGGCAACCACAGAGGATGGACGCGAACGGCGCCATGAGAACGATCTTCATCGCTATTATGATGAGGTGATTGCCCTGTTGAAGGATGCCGACGAAATCCTGATTCTGGGCCCGGGCGAGGCGCGTGATGAGCTGCGTACCCGGATGGAGCATTTCGGGCTGGGCGGCCGTATCGCCGCCGTCCGCAGTGCGGACAAGCTGACTGAGGGGCAGATTGCAGCTGAAGTCCGCGGATACTTCGAGGACCTGCTCGACACGACCAGACACGCGCTGTAATTCCGCATGGCACGGCAGCGCCTTAAGCACTTTAAGCAGCACGAGAGGGCTTGGCGATGAACCAGCCCTCCCGTCACTGTGTCAGCAGGCGTGCGCGTTACACACTACTATACCGCGATGTTTAGCTGTCGGCCGGGTAGGTGAGCAGCGAGATATCGGTCAGTTCCACGATAATGTAGCCGTCAAACTCATCCGGCAGAGTCTCGTTATACACCCATGCCAGCAGGTCTTCGTTCCAGGGGGCCTGGCCAGAGAAGCTGGTGTCAGCAGCGCCGGTTTCGCTGGGCGGCTGCACCTGGGTGACGGCCATCGGATCCGCCACATTGTCCTGCGGCACGGCTTCAGCAGTCACCATCGGGTCGACCGTCGCCATCATCGGGTCAGGTGTGGCCATCAGTGCATCTGGTGTAACCATCATCGGATCAGTGGTCGCGACCATCGGATCAGGCGTAGCCATCATCGGGTCAGACGTGGCCATCATCGCCGGGTCGGGCGTGTTCAACAGTTCCGGGGCCATCGTCAGCATGCGTTCCTCAAAGGCGCTGGGATAGCGCATGACAGCCCCATTGTAAACGTCGTTGAAGGACGGATGCACGCGGCCCGTCAGCACGATTTCCTGGCCAATCACAAACGAATTGGGAATCGGCTGGCCACTGTTGTTGATCACCAGCACATTGTTCGCCCCCAGGGGAGCTGCATCGGTGAGTACGAACGCATTCGTGCTCACAAAGCGGTCGATGAACCCTTCCATCTGCACCGTCTGGCCGAAGTACACACCAGCGTTTCCGGTGATATCGCCCATCGGGGTATAGACCTCGTCCTGGGCCATCACAGATCCACCTGCCAGCGCCATCACGAGGGCGAGTCCTGCAATCCAGCGTTTCATCTCTTTTACTCCTGTATACCATTCCAGTTGAGTGGGCCAGCGCCAGCCACACATTCATCATAGTGGAAGGGCCGATCACGTTCATGGTTCAGGTGGGCATAATTACAGGGCAAATAACGCCGGTTCTGTATGGGTCGCGAGGGGAAGAACGACCGGGTAGAGTGACCCGTGCCTGCCTGAATCAGGCGGTGGTCTGCGCCGCCAGAAAGTCGGCCACGCGGGTCGGTTTACGGCCAGTCAGCGCCTCAAAATCTGTCGAAACGGTGCCCCCTGCGCAAACGTTTTATCAAACCAACCGATCATCTCTATGGAAATAAATACAAAAGCCGCCCCGATGACGAGGCGGCTTCTCTTTTGGGTCGCTGAACCGGCACGCGGGCTTACAAGGGCAGCGCGTACAGATCGGTGAACTTGGCGCGCAGGTAGCGCAGATAGGGCTCCACCGTCAGGTCATTGCCGGTGGTGCGGATGAGCAGCTCGCTGCCGCTGAACGCGCGCCCGTGGCGATAGATGTTCTCGGTCAGCCAGCCCAGCAGTGGCGCATACTCGCCCGCTTCCAGCGACGCATCCAGGCCGGACACATCGCGCCGTGCGGCCTCCAGGAACTGCGCGCTCATCACGTTGCCCACGGTGTAGCCGGGGAACGAGCCAAAGCCGCCGCCCGACCAGTGGATATCCTGCAGCACGCCGCGCGAGTCATCGGGCGGGGTCACGCCCAGGTATTCTTCCATTTTGGCATTCCACACTTCAGGCAGGTCAGCCACCTTCAGCGACCCGTCCATCAGGCCCAGCTCCAGCTCCACGCGCAGCATGATATGCAGGTTGTAGGTCACCTCGTCGGCTTCCACGCGAATCAGGCTGGGGCGCACGCGGTTGACCGCGCGATACATGAATTCAGGATCGACTTCCGCGCCCACTTCAGGGAAATAGTGGCGGAAGCGGTCGATGTGGGCGTTCCAGAAGGCGCGGCTGCGGCCAATCTGGTTCTCCCACAGGCGCGACTGCGACTCGTGCACCCCGTAGCTGGTGCCGCCCACGGGATACTTGCCGAGGAAGTCGATGGCCAGCGCGCTGCGCGTCAGCGATGGGTCGACGCCCTGTTCATACAGCGCGTGGCCGGTCTCGTGCAGCGTGCCATACAGCGCCATCGGGAAGTAATTCAGCTTATAGCGCGTGGTGATGCGCACATCCTGGCGCGTGAACGAAATCTCGAACGGGTGCGGGGCGATATCCAGGCGGCCGCGGTTCACGTCATAGCCAAACTTCTGCGCCATCTCCCAGCCGAAGGCCTTCTGCTTGTCCAGCGGATACTCACGCATCCACAGGTCTTTTTCCAGCGGCTTGTCATTGGCGACGATCTCGCGCAGCAGCGGCAGCAGTCCGACTTTCAGCCCTTCAAACAGCACACGCAGTTTGGAGGCCGTCATGCTCGGCTCGTATTCAAATACCAGCGCATCAAATGGATGCTCGGCATAGCCAATCGCATCCGCCTGACGGCGCGCCAGATCGACCTGCTTTTGCAGGTAAGGCGCAAAGCTGGCGAAGTCGTTGTTCTGCTTGGCGGCAGCCCACACGCCCTCGCTGACCGGCTCCAGCGCGGCCTTCTCGCCTACGAGATCGAGCGGCAGCTTGCGGATGATCTCGAAGTACTGGCGCGTCTGGCGCACGGCACGCACGCGATAGCTGTCCGGGTCCTCGCTGGCGATTTCCGCTTCAGCGGCGTCCAGCAGGCGGGCCGTCTTGTCGCTGATAAAATGCTCCTGCGACAGGCGGGACAGCGTGGCCAATTGATGGCCGCGGGTTTCCGCGCCGCCGTGCGGCATCTGCGTGCGGGCGTCCCACTTCAGCACGCTGATCGAGCACAGAATGTCATTGAGTTCGGCGATGTGCGCCGCAAAATTATCGTAGGCTGTGGCCATGGGGCGTGCTCCTTGTTGGAAGTAATCTGTCGCATAGAGATTATTCTGCTGGGAGTAGCCTCACCCCGCTTCGCTTCGCTCAGCCGCCCCTCTCCACGTTGTGGAGAGGGGCAGAAACCCGCCAGGGTTTCGGGGTGAGGCCGAACTAGATCGAGCGCATTGCGCCGCCGTCGACGCGCAGGCTGGCCCCGGTGACATATTCAGCGGCAGGAGACAGCAAATAAGCCGCCGCCTTGCCGAAATCGTCAATCGTGCCCAGGCGCTTGAGCGGAATCTTGGCGATGCTTTCGGCGCGCACCTGCTCAAACGACTTGCCGGAGCGCTGTGCCGCGCCCTGGTCCAGCTGGGCCACGCGCTCGGTGTCGATGCGTCCGGGAATCAGGTTATTCACGCGGATATTGTCACCCGCCAGTTCGTCGGCCAGCGTCTTGACCAGCCCGGCCACACCGGAGCGCATCACCGTCGACAGGCCCAGGCGCTCGATTGGCTCCTTGATCGAAGACGAGGTGATCGTCAGGATGGAACCGCCGTTCTTCATGTGCGGCAGCACAGCGCGGATCATACGCACGGTGCTCATCAGCGTCAGCTCAAATGCGGCCTGCCACTGGGCGTCGGTCAGGTCTTTCACCAGGCCAGCCGGGGGACCACCCGCGTTCACCAGCAGGGCATCGATCACGCCCCACTGCGCCACGGTCTTGTCGACCCACGCCTGGATCGCTTCCGGCTTGGTGACATCGCACACCGAAGCAAGCACGTCCGCGCCGGTTTCGTCCTTCAGCTTTGCCGCGGCTGCATCCACCGAGGCCTGGTCGCGGCTGCAAATCGAGACGAGCGCACCGTCAGCGGCCAGCGCCCGCGCCACGCCATAGCCCAGCCCCTTGCTGGCCGCCGACACCAGCGCGACTTTTCCCTTTAATCCGAGGTCCATGTGATCAGTTCCTTTTCTGGCTACTCCAGAGCATTCTTGCAGCACATATTCAGCTAAACGTGCAAACCGCGACTCCATCGGGGTGGACACGCAGGTGTATCCCTACTGCCATTCCCAAATATGCGGGACTCCCTCGTAGGGGCTTGGCATGCCAAGCCCCTACTTCACCTGGCTCTACCCGTGGTCCATCGGTGACAAACCTGAATGGCCGACCCTGCCCTCATCCCCTAAAACGCAATCTTCTGCGTCGGGTCGGCGATGCCCACGCGCCGGAAAATCCAGTCGATTTCATCCAGCGTGCCGCCATCAATGGGCACGAACGGCACCCGCAGGCGTGCATCAGCAATCGCGCCGCGCCGACGCAGCAGCTCCTTGCGGATATTCAGGTTGATGATCGGCTGGTTTTCGAAGCGGATCAGCGGCAGATACGCGTCGAAGATGCGCTCGGCGGTCGCCTTGTCGCCCCCAATCCACGCCTGATAGACCGCCACCAGGATTTCAGTGAAAGCGAAGCCAGTCATCGTGCCAGACGCGCCGCGCCCCAGTTCTTCCAGCAGGAACATGCCGCCCAGCCCGCCAAAAATCATAAACTTGTCGGTCAGTGCGCGAATCGCGCCGATCTTTTCCATCAGCGGCGGGTCTTCCAGCTTGAGATAGCGCGCATTGGGGATGCCCTCGGCCAGGCGCGCCAGCATCTCCGCCTTCATGATGACGCCGTTCACGGGCGGGAAGTCCTGCACCACGATCGGCCCGCTCACGCCCTCGGCGATACGGCTGTACAGCGTGATGATATCGTCGTCGGTCGGGCTGGCCATGCGCGGCGGCGCGATCATCACGCCGGTCGCGCCCGCACTGATGGCCGACTGGCTCAGCGCGATGCAGGTCGCCAGGTCGTCATGGCTGGCGCCCACGATTACCGGCACGCGACCGTTCACCACCTCCAGCACGATATCCATCACGCGGCGGCGCTCATCCACCGACAGCTTGGCGGCTTCGCCCAGCACGCCGAGGATGGTCAGGCCATAGGCGCCCAGTCCAAGCTGAAACTCGACCAGGCGGCGCAGGCTGGCCTCATCGATTGAATTGTCGCTGGCGAAGGGTGTCGCCAGAATATTGAAAATACCACTGATTGGGGCCGACATGCGCTGTCTATCCTCCTGCAAATGATTGTTTAAGTTCAAGCTCGCGCCGCCTGAAAATAGCGACGACCAATACGGCGGTGATGGCCACGCCCACGGCGACGATGTGCATCATCACGCCAAATCCCAGCCGCGTTTGTAACACGCCAGCCATTGCCGTCGCGGCAAACCAGCCCACATTCCACATGACCATGTTCACGCTGCTGATTACATTGTGCAGATGCGGCGGCAGCGTGTCCAGCACCAGCGGCTGAAACAGCGGCTGCATGGTATTACGAAATGAAATCGCCAGCACGAAAAAGGCGATGCTGATCGGCAAAGCAGGCAGCAGACCAAGGCCGAAAAAGGCCACCGTCGCGACTGTCAGCGTGACGCCCAGACCACCTGCCCGACCAAAGCGCTTTTCCAGCGCCGAGCCAAACAGCGGGATGATCCCCATGCCGATCCAGCCGATGCTCAGGATCGCGCCCACGTTCTGGTCTGGCAGGCCAAACTGGGTGCGCCAGAACAGATTAAAGAACGGGAATGTCAGCCCGCCCGTGAAGCCAAACGTAATCATCGGCACAGACAGCCAGACTAACAGCCGCCACGGGATGCCCCCGCCCGCCGCAGATCGCTTCTCACGCGCGGCCTCGTGCTCCGCAGGCCGCACGTCTGGCAGCCATAACAGCGGCAGCACGCACAGCAGGCCCATAAAGGCGGCCACCGCGGTCGCTGCGCCGTAGGCATAAGGCGTGGTCGCGCTGGAGACCCACTCAGCCGGGACAAAACTCCCCGACAGCCCCACAATCCAGCCGGGCACAACGCCGCCCATGAAGCTGCCGATACCCATCGTCGCCATACTGATGCCATTGTGCAGCGCGAAGAAGCGCGTGCGGTCGCCCGGCTCCACCATGCCAATCATCTGCGGCGAGGTGGCGATCTGCTGGGCGCCATAGCACAGCCCGAACAGAAAACGGCTGAGCACCAGCATCGGCAACACCGGCACGAGCTGCAAGATCAGTGCCAGCGCGCATCCGATAGTGGAGATGATCAGCATCCTGCGCGTGCCGATCCGGTTGGTAAGCAACCCGATCGGCAGGCTGGTGATGAAGCCTGCCAGCCGCGGCAGCGATTGCAGCAGCCCGATGGTGTCAGGCTGGTAACCGAGGCTGACGAAGTAAAAATTGACCAGCACGTCCAGCATCCCCAGCAGGCCGATATGGAAGCCGGCGCTGTAGACGAGGAACAGAACGGCATTGCGCCGCGCCACGTTATGCCTCCGTGCCGATCATCTTCCTGCCGCCAATAAAGGTCATCTGCACGCGATTCAGCGCGTCCAGGTCTTCCAGCGGATTGCCATCGACGACGATCACGTCGGCTTCCTTGCCTGCTTCCAGCGTGCCCAGCTTCTTCTCCACGCGGTTGACGCGTGCGGCTACAGCGGTGGCGCTGCGCACGGCGGCATAGTTGTCGGTCACCACGCCCACCTGCACCATGAATTTCAGCTCCGGCGCGACGATCTCATGGCCCACAGCCGGGCTGCCCGCATCCGTGCCAAAGGCAATCGGCACGCCAGCCTGGGCCGCCTTCTTCAGGCCTTCGTAACGGGTCGGGTTGGCGACCGCCTTCTTGCGTTCTTCAATCTTCCATTCAGGGATGTTGAACTTGCGCGCGACGACTTCGTTGGCCTGCATCACCAGTGGCGCAAACGTCGTCACGATCGGGATCTTCTTGTCCAGCAGAATCTGGATGGTCTGATCGTCCATCGAGCCGCCGTGCTCCACACAGTCCACACCAAACTCGGCCACGCGCCTGATGCAGTCGTTGTAGGTGGCATGCGCGGTGATAGTCAGGCCGTTGCGGTGCGTCTCGTCAATCACCGCTTCCAGCTCGGCATCGGTGAACTCCAGCGTATCATGGCAGGCCATAATCTTGATCAGATCGGCTCCGCCCTTGACCTGCTCGCGCACCGCACGACGCATTTCGTCAGCGCCGCTGGCCTCGCGGCAGCACCAGTAGGTATGGCCGCCAGTCTGGATGATGGCCTCGCCGCAAACCAGCAGGCGCGGGCCGGGGAATATGCCCTGCTCCACGGCCTGCTTGGCAAACAGATTACTCGTATTCATGCCCAGGTCGCGCACCAGCGTCACGCCTGCACGCAGGCTCTTGAGCATATTGGCCGCGCTCTTGTAGGCGCTGATTTCCACCGCGTCGTCCATCGACTGGCGCGCCAGGTCATGCACGCCATCCCAGGCCAGATGCGCGTGCGAGTTCATCATGCCCGGCATGACGGTCTTGCCCGTGCAGTCGATGACTTCCAGGCCAGCATCCGGCGTGCCCAGGTCAGACATCGCGCCCACGGCTTTGATCTTGCCGTTTTCAGTCCACACAAAACCGTTCTCAATCACTTCATCGCCGACGCTGGTCAGCACGCGCGCATTCACGAAAATACGCGAACGCACGGGCAGATCGAAAATCGGCATAATAATTTTCTGGTAACGCCACGCTGCTGGTTCAGGCATGATGATGTCCTTTGTTCGTGTAAACAGGATGATGAGTGACTAGATTCGGGTGTGCATGCATGTACGCCCTGCCAAAACAGTACGATTGCACTTGTAGGGGCAAGGCATGCCTTGCCCCATGGGCACCAAGTTAAGACGATTCTTCTCCTATTTGCCGGGCGGACACGCAGGTCCGCCCCTACATTCCTCGCGGACAAACAGTTGCAACCGCGAGTTTTTTCCTTCAAATCCGAGCGACTCCGAGTAGGGGCGGACCTATGTGTCCGCCCTGGAGGACCAAAATCCAACTGAATCCTCAGCGAAAATTCCTTAACTTGGTACCTATGGGGCAAGGCATGCCTTGCCCCTACGAAACCAACGCTTCTCGCAGACAGCAGATGCCGCGTTTCACAACGGCAGAATACGCCTTTCCGGCGGATTGTCGCGCAGGAAATGGCTGGGCACGATGGCCTCCCCTTCGGTCACAATCATGCTGGTGATGGTGCGGCAGCCGTCCAGACCGGGCCGGTAAACGCCCGGTTCGTTGCTGAACACCATGCCTGGCTCGAGCAGCGTCGCATCGCCCGGCGCCAGCCACGGCGACTCGTGCCCCTGCAAGCCCATGCCATGCCCGATACGATGGCGAATCGCATCGCCAAAGCCGTATTCGCGCAGGACAGCCAGTGCCGCTTCATTCACCGATGCGCACGTACGTCCGACCCGCAGCGCATTGATGGCGGCGTCATTGCAATCCTGGGCCGCCTGTAACACGCGCATCTGGTCACCGACAGGCTCACCGATGATGAATGTCGCGCCGCTTTCAGCGTGATAGCCACCCACGTTCGCGCCGATTCCCGCGATCATCATTTCGCCGCGCTGCGGCTGGCGCGCCATCGGAGACCCGTGCGGCAGCGCAGCACGCGGTCCGCTGTGCACCGTCCCCACGACAGCCGCGCCGCGCAGTTGAAAGCGTTCGCCCACTTCACGGCGCAGTTTCGCCGCGGCCTCGCCCACGCAAAATTTCAGGATGTCCAGCTCGGTGCCGCCATCGCGGATCATGGCCGGGGCATGTTCGCGCACCATCTCCAGGCAGTAATCGGCATAGCCCGCCGCCTGCTCCACCAGCGCGATTTCTTCCGGCGACTTGATCCAGCGCATGCGCTCGACCAGCGTCGTGATTTCCACGCCTTCCGGCAGCAGGCGAAATACGTCGACGGTCAGCGTATCCACGCCGAGGCGCTTCACGCCCGCCTCGCGCACCATCCACACGACCGGGTGTTCTTCGCCCGGATACTCAAAATACGAGCGGATATCGGTCACCCAGGTATCGGCCGCATTTTCCTGCTCAAGCTGCGGCACCAGCAGGACCGGCGCGCCAGCCTTCGGGACGAATACGCCCAGCGGCCGCTCTGACGGGATATGGTGAAAACCGATCGCATAATTCACATTGTTGGCATCCAGAATCAGCAGCCCGTCCAGACCTTCGCGGTCCATGGCGGCCTGCATCTGCTGAATCTTGCCCTGGTAAAAGCTGACAGGCAGCCTCATGAGCACACCAGCTCGGCACGGGTCGTGCCCGCGCGTGGGGAACCCGCCTCGACCGTGAGCGCCGTCCCGGCTGGCGCACGCACCAGCCATTCGGCCTTGCGCTGGGACGTGTGCCATTCGCGCAGCCACGGCGACCAGGTCGCATTGCGTTCATCGCGCCCGGCCAGATGCCCCAGGTCCTGAATCAGATCGCCCATCACCAGCTCGGCCCCATCGGGCAAATGCAGCGTCGCCCGCGTGGTCACGGCCACTTTCTGCCGGATCGCCATCTCGGTCAGGTTGGTGGGCAGGAAGCCGATATTCTTGACCACCGCGCTCACCTTGTACAGGTCCGCACCCAGCGCCTCAACCTTAAGGGACTCCAGGCGGAGCAGCGGCGTCGCGGCGGCATGTTTGATCGTGAACAGGCAGTTATTGTGAATGGTTTCGTGCAGGAAGCCGCGCGCCCTGTCGGTGGTTGCCCAGCTTGCCGGCGGCGGATTGCGGAAGGTGTACATATGCGTCCAGCCGCCAATCTCAATCGGGCCCAGTTGCGGATGCTCGAACGGCGTCCACGGGATAAAGCCCTTGCCGCCCAGGTGCTCATCGTTGTACTTCAGCAGGCGGATTTCATCGTCGGTGCTGCGCGCGCGCACCTGATATTTCTCGACGTGCTGCAAACCGGCAGCCAGCTCAGGATTCCACAGCTCGGTCGAAAACGTGATGATGCCCATCTCGTCATACGACCACTGCATCATCGAACCGGTGCGCGCCTGCGACGGGTCCGGTGTGAATTCCTCGTAGACTGAAATGACAGGATAGCCAGTGGCAGCCTCGCCCATCGCGCCGATCGTCTTGTAGATGGCCAGGTCTGCGCGCGGCATGCTGCTGTCCGGCGCAATCAGCGAGGGGCGCAGCAGCAGCCCGCCGTGCGTGTGATAGCACTGCATGCCGCTGATATTCGGGTGATCGAGGATGAAGCGCGCGGTCGCCATCGCTTCCGGCTCGCTCAGCGGGTATTCCCCGGCGCCGTACTGGCGATTCTCCGGATACCAGCCGGCCGGGAAATTGCGGTTCATGTTGCCATCACGCGGCTTTTCAATTTCAATCGTGACGCCATCCCACGGGCCGCGGATCATGCCTTCGCGGTACATGCGATAGTAGGTTCCGCCGACTTCGCCCGGCTCGCGCAGCACCATCAGGCGCGGGTCACGGTCGCTGACCTTCCACTCGCCGGCCGGATCCTGAATGCGCATCTGCACGATATAGCCGTCGCCGTTGATGTCTTCCTGGCACAGGCCGCGCGTCTGTTCTTCGCCGGGCAGATAACGACCGTTGCCGCACCAGTGATGCCCGGTCGTCAGGCTGATTTCCGCGCCGTCGGGGTTGGTGCGCGGCAGGATGTAAAACGTGGTGTTGTCCAGCAGATACGTGATGGTGCTGTCTTTGCCGTAGTTTTCCAGCAGATACCAGATGGTGTAGAGCGCGGTGTGCGAGGTGGCCACTTCCTCGGCGTGAATATGGGCGTCGATATAGAACGCGGGCTTCTCGTTATGCGCACCAGTCGCCGGATTGGTGATCGTCATGCACCATACATCGCGGCCGCGCCAGCTCTTGCCCAGGCTTTGCAACGAGGCCAGCGCCGGATAGGCATCGGCCAGGCCGTGCAGATGCGTGGTCAGGTCCTGATAGTTGAAGTATTCGGAAAAATCGAGCGTGTAGGGCATTTAAAATCCTTTATAGACATTCTCGCGCACGGGACGAACGAACCTGCCCCAGCCCGGCTCACCTTTGATCTCGCCATTTTCAAACACCGTGCGCCCGTTCACCAGCGTACGGCGAATCTTGCCCTGGAACGTCATCCCCTCATACAGCTTGTCGCAGGCCTTCGCCTTGCTGAACAGCATGTCCTGATGGATGGTCGTCTTCTCACGCGGGTCATACAGCACGATATCCGCGTCTGCGCCCACCGACAGGTGGCCCTTCTGCGGGTAAATGCCATAGCGTTTGGCGCCGTTGGTGCTGATGAGCTGCACGGCATGCAGCAGGTCCAGGCGGCCAGTCAATGCGGCATCCATCACTGCCAGCACCAGCTCCTCCACGCCCGGCGAGCCCGGCGGCGTGCGCCACAGGTCCGTGCGGGCGCGCTCTTTTTCCTCAGCGGTAAACGGTGAGTGGTCGGTCGTGATGGCCATCAGCGTGCGGTCGGCCAGGCCGCCCCACAGGGCATCCTGATCGGCTTTCTTGCGCAGAGGCGGGTTAATCTTGGCATAGGGCCCGGTGCGCGCCATGTCATCTTCGGTGAACAGCAGATAATGCGAGCAGGTTTCCGCGCTGGCCGTGGAGCCAGTGGCCTTATAGCGGCGGAAAACTTCCAGCGCCTCGCGGCTGCTCAGATGCACGATGTGCAGGTTGCACTGGATGCTCTCGTTCAGCGACAGCAGGGTCGAAATCGCCAGCGCCTCGACATGCGGCAGACGCGATTCGTTATGCGCGTACACGTCATTGCGACCAGCCGCCTGAAGCTGCGCCGTATGCCATTCCAGCAGCGCGTTGTCCTCGGCATGCACGGCGCACACCAGGCCGGTCTCGGCCACCAGCTTCATGCCCTGATACAGCAGCTCGTTGGTGGGCAGGCACAGCCCTTCAAATTCGTCGTTGCGACCGGCCGGCGCGGCAGTCATGAAAATCTTGTAGCCGATCGCGCCTTCGTCAGCCATGCCGTGCACCTCTTCCGGAATCAGCAGGCCGGGCGCGCCAAACAGGGCAAAATTGACGTAGGCGTTGGCTTCGCCCAGCGCGCGGCGCGACTTAAAAATTTCGGTGGTGGCGCAGCACGGCTTGCTGATCGGCATCTCGAAAATTGTGGTGACCCCGCCCGCTGCGGCTGCGCGAGTCTCGGTCGCGAAGTCGCCACGCTGCGGATACGCTGGCGCACGGCAGTGGAAATGAATGTCCACCGCGCCGGGCATCACATAATGCCCGCTGGCGTCGATGACTTCACGCGCTTCCAGCGGCGTGCCCCGCGCGACGACAGCCACAACTTTCCCATCTTTGATCGCCAGATCAACCGCTTCGACAGCGCGCTCTGTGATCACATCTCCATTTACGATAATCGTGTCATACATCATAGCGGGTTCACCTTGTCAGTAAGGTTTGGTCGATGAAGCGTCTCAGAATGTGCGCGGTCGCTTCCAGTTCGGAAATCTCGGTGTATTCATCGTAGGCATGCGCGACTTCATAACTGCCTGGGCCAAAAATAATCATTTCGCCGCGCACTGCGGTCTTCAGATGCTTGGCATCGCTGCCGGGCAGATAGCCAATCGGTGCGGGGCTGATATTGAGCGTTTCGCCCACGATGCGCATGAAAGTCTGCGAAAGCGGGGTTTTCACCTCCGAGCTGAACCAGTCCGACACGAGGAAATCGCCGACTGACGACTGCGCGGGCGACACATCCACCGAGGCGACGACAGCTTCCAGCTCGCGCTGAACTTCAGCCGGATCCTCACCGGGAATCATGCGCCGGTCGAGATAAATCGCGCACGAGTCGGGGACGGCGTTGGCCGTGCTGCCGCCGTGAATCACGCCGACGTTGCAGGTCGGCACGCCCACCAGCGGATGGACGCGCTGTGCCAGATCGCGGTGATAAGCATCCACCGCCAGCACGATTTTCGCCATCGCGGTGATCGCGTTCACACCGCGGTCCGGGTTGGTGGCATGCACCGAACGGCCGGTCGTGCGGATGGTGGCGCGGACAACGCCTTTGTGGGCGGTGGCCACATGGTTATGCGTTTGTTCGCCCACCACGATGAAATCACACTGGGGGAAATAACCATTATCGGCCAGCCAGCGCGTGCCCAGCCGACCACCAACTTCTTCTTCAGCGGCCGCCACGAGGATCAGCGTGCCCTGAAGCTGATCGGCCTGCGACGCCGCTGCAATCACGGTTTCCATCATCGCGGCCAGGGGCGCCTTGTCATCCACACTGCCCTTGCCATAAATTTTCCCATCGCGGATTTCGGCCGCATACGGGTCAGATGTCCAGTGCAGCGCCTCGTTGGCGTCGATCGGCACGGTGTCGATATGGGCATGCAGCATAATGACCGGCGCGCCCTGCCCGATTTCGGCAATCACGCTGACCGCTTCCGGCTTCACGTCCGGTGCGGCGGTGGTCACCCGACAGCCTGCTGCCTCCATTACGCCGGCAATATAGGCCGCAATCGCGCGGGTGTCGCCAGCCGGATTCGGCGACGGAATACGAATCAGCGCCTGCAAGCGTTCGACCAGCGCGCTCATGCAGTCACCCGGCAGCACGCAGGCTGCCCTTTGCTTCCCTGAAACATGCGCATCACTCCTGGGTAATCCGGTAGCGCTCCAGAATCGGTTTCATTCGTTCCAGCGCCTCGCTGAGCAGCTCGCTTTTCTGCAGCACGCTGATGCGCAGATAGCCGCCCCAGTTATCGCCAAAGCCCGTGCCGGGGAACAACAGCACGCGCCCTTCCTTCAGCAGCAGATAGCTCAGCTCGGTGGCGTGGATGCCGGTCGAACTGCTGTTCGTCCACAGGAAAAACGCGCCGCGCGGATCGCTGAAAGACAGCCCCATCTCGCGCAGGCCGGTCATCATCAGGCGGCGGCGGTCGTCATACAGCTTGTGAAACTCGCGGATTGGCTCCTGCGTGCCGGTGACCGCGGCCAGCGCGGCCCACTGGCTGACAGCCGCAGCAGCGCCCGTCGTCACCGACTTGATACGCGCCAGCGCCTCAATTACATTGACCGGCGCGGCCGCATAGCCCACGCGGAAGCCAGTCATCGCATAGGTCTTGGAGAAGCCGTTCAGCGTGATCGTGCGTTCCGCCATGCCGGGCAGGCTGCCGATGCTGAAATGCTTCCAGCCGTCATACAGGAACTTCTCGTAAATTTCGTCGCTGATGACGATCAGATTGTGGCGAATGGCAATCTCGGCAATCGCCCGCAGACGTTCCTCGGTGACGATGCCGCCGGTCGGATTGCTGGGGGTGATGATCAGGATGATCTTCGTGCGCGGCGTGATGGCGGCTTCCACCGCTTCGGGGCGCAGATTAAACGCGTCGTCATGGTCGGTGGGCACCAGCACAATTTTCCCGCCTGCACTGGCAATCGCCTCATCATACGACGTATAGCGCGGGTCGGGCACGATGACTTCATCGCCCGGGTCCAGCAGCGCCTGCATAATCAGATACAGGCCTTCCTGCCCGCCGGTCGTGATGATGACATTTTCGGCGTTGGCATCCAGGCCGTTTTCGGCGCGCAGCTTGGCAGCCACAGCCTCGCGCAGGATGGGCATGCCATACACGGAGGTCGGGCTGATTTTGTTGTCGCGGATAGCGGCTTTGGCCGCCTCGATGATATGGGCGGGCGTGGCCACGTCCGGGTCACCGCGGCCCAGCGCGATAGCATCCGGATACTGATTGCTCAGCTCCATCAGCGCATAACGAAGCTGCGTCCCATCTGCGGCGACGGCGCGCACTTCGGGTGGAATGTTCACGTTAGCCGTTGCCATAGGTGGAATCCTCCATGCCCAGCGCGGCCCACTGGCTGACGCTGGACGTACAGATGGTCATGCTCTGCTTATACGCGCGCAGCTTGTTGGCCGCTTTCGAGCCCGCCAGCCAGCCGACACGCCAGCCGGGAAGCTGCTCACTGGCACTGCCGACGGTGATCGTCAGCGGGGCCAGGGCCTCAATGCGCGCCGGATGAAACGCCCCACCCGCGTCATGCACACCCGCGTCAAACAGGATCCACCAGCCGTGCGCGCCAGCGCGTTCGGCCAGCGCCTGCGCCTGTGCATCGGGTGTCCCGGCGCCGATATACACCAGCGCAATATCGGGCGCATCGGGGTCAGTGGTCAGCGTCGCGCCGACCAGCGCAGCAGCGCCTGCCACAGCAGCGGCATCCCCAGCATGCAGGATAGCCTTGCCCGCACCCACCAGCTGCTTCACCGTGACAAAGCGCGCTTCAGTCGCCCCGCACGTGATCGTCACTTCTTCCGGGCCGTATTCCACACCATAGCGCGAGGCCAGGCGCGCCACCGCGATTTCGCGCAGCGGCTTGATGCCCGGCCGGTCCGTATAGTGCGTGTGTCCGGCGTCCAGCGCCTCGAAAGCGGCGCGCTTGACGCCCGGCAGCGCTGTGCCGCCTGTCTCTGTGCTGTCGGCCACGGCAGGCAGCGACGCCACCCGTGCAGCCAGCGGACGTGCCAGTGTCTGCGCGCTCATGCCACCACATCCTTTTCAAACGGGAAGGCGATGCCCAGATTCCCGGCCAACGCCTGCAACTGGTCAAACACGACGGCATCCAGGCGGGCGCCGTGTGCGCGATATTCCTGCTCGAGGCGATAGTCACGCTCACCGGGAACCAGAATTTCTTCCACGCCGGGGCGTTTCTTCGCAGCTTTAATGTCCGCGATAAAGCGGTCCATGCGCGCCTTGAACTCATCCAGGCCCATGAACCAGTCAATATCGATGGCGATCATGGTATGCGAGACATCCTGCCGGGCCTGATTGCTGTACGGGGCCAGACCAAAACCGCCGCCCGCAATCACGCCCGTCAGTACGTCGGTCATCATCGCCAGGCCATAGCCCTTGTGCTGGCCGATGCCCAGCAGCGCGCCCTTCATGGCCGCTTCCGGATCATCGGTCTCGTAGCCATCCGGTGTCAGCGCCCAGTCGAGCGGCATCTTTTTGCCTTCGCGGGCATACCACTGCATCATGCCCTTGCCCGCCGTCGTCAGCGCGATATCCAGCACGACCGGGAACGCGCCGCCGGTGGGCGCAGCCAGCCCCCAGGGATTGGTGCCGACCACACCCGACGCAGCACCCCACGGGGCCATCTCCGGGCCGGCATTGGTCATCGCCACGCCGATGCAGCCCTGCTCCACGGCCAGCAGCGCCGGGACAGCCGCCGAGCCAAAGTGCGTGCTGTTGCGCACGATGACCGTGCCCACGCCGCTGATTTTGGCCTTCTGGATGGCCAGCTCCATCGCCTTCTGCGACACCACCGAGCCGAGGCCATTGTGCCCATCGACCAGCGCCAGCGCGGGCGACTCTTTCACGATTTCAAAAGGCGCGCCGGGGAGAATGTACTTTTTATTGATCCGCTCAAAATAGGTGGGCAGGCGGCGGACGCCCTGCCCCTGGCCGGACAGCGTGCGCAGCTCGCTGTGCATCAGCCCGCGCGCACAGTAGGCCGCTTCTTCAGCCGACGTGCCCATCGCGATAAAGCAGTTGATGGTGAATTCGTACAACGCGTCAACGGGGACGCGCACCAGCGTGATCGGCATGGCCTAAATTCCCTTGACCGCTTTGTACTCTTCCAGCTCTTCGGGCGTATACACCTGCATCATCTCCAGCTCAATGCCGCCCGCCTCTTCCTGCAGGAACGCGACCCAGCCTTCGGGATGCACGTGGCTGCCGGTCACCTTGCAGGCCGAGCATTCCTTCAGCGTGGCACCCTTTGCCTGGGCATCGGCCAGCGCCTGATCGATATTGGGCACGGCATAGCAGATGTGATGCAGGCCTTCGTAGCCGCGGTCCTTGATCCACTGGTCAAAACGGCCGCCTTCATCCAGCGACTGGCAGAGCTGGTATTCGACATCGCCCACCCAGAACTGCGCCACGCGATTGCGCGACTTCGGGTAGTCTTTCACTTCCCCAGCCAGGCCGACGCCCAGAAAGTCCTGATACTGCTTCAGTGCGGCGTTGGCGTCGCGCACTGCAAAGGCCATATGTTTGATATAGCGCCCATCGTTCGCCATGGTCAGCTTCTCTCCCCGTCTGCAAAAGGTTCAAACACGCGCTTACAGCCCAAACACATCCTTGATATTGACGCCCGGCGTCACCACCGGATTGATGCCGCCTGCCATGGCCGTCATGACCAGCGTGACGCCCGGCCCATAGCCGGCGCGCGGGCTGTCGCCCTGGCCGATGACGCAGATGCCGACCGCGCCGCGCAGATAGCCGTGATTGAAGCTGCTGTCGTAATCCGTCAGCGCGACGACATCACCCAGGCGCAGCTTATCCAGCCCGAGCGAGGCGATCTCGGTGCGGTCCTGCGTCTGGATATGGAGCGACCCGCCTTCGCTGGTCAGACCCGCGCCAGCGCCCAGCAGGTGCGGCGGAATCACTGCCGAGACCGGCACATTCAGGCGGCCATCGCTGCCCGTGGTCACTTCCAGCCCATCGATCAGGCCCGGCGAGCAGCTCTTGAGCTTCACGCCCGGATGATCGGCCAGCACCATACCCACGCCATGCGCCTTGATATTGATCTTGTCGCCGATCGCCATCTTCTCGCGGTCGGCCGTGCTAAAGTGGATGATGACGTGTTCGCTGAAGCGGCCGCTCTTGCCGGTCACGACGCCTTTTGCGCCGCGCGCGTCGCCGGTCATCACCATCGCAGTATTGCCCACACAGGCCAGCAGGTTCAGGCCGCGGTTGCCCGTGTCGTCCTTCAGCGAAATGCTGACGCCGGGATGCACGCAGTCGGCCATCCAGCCATAAGCCGAATCGCCCACCGAGACGTTATACACGATGCCGCCGTAGGTGGGCAGCAAAAACGGACGGCCATCCGAGTCGAGGCGATACGGCTCGGCGGGCAGCCCGGGAAAGCCCGGCGAGGCAATCTGGCCCATCACCGAGACAGAGATCAGTTTGTTGACATTACTTGCCAGGCTCATGCTTGCTCCCGAATGTTGAGGTAATTAGCGATATTGGCGTTGGGGTCGATCACCCACTCGATGACCGACTCGGCGGAGGTCAGCAGTGTCATAATGCCGGGGCCATGCCCGGTCATCACAGAATCCCCGTGGATGCACAGCGCAATCGACGCCGCGCCCTTGCGATAGCCGCGCCCGTACCGATGATCGGCGTCAGGAATCACGACGATATCGCCCAGCTTCATCTGGTCGATGCCAAGCTGCGCCATCAGATCGCGGTCACCACTCATCAGGTCCTGGTCCACAAATTCGCTGTTCAGCTCAGCACCGCTGCCCATAATGCGCGGCGGCAGCTCCATCGTCACCGGCACGCGAATCTTCTTGCCGTCTTCACTGAGCGTGATGCCCATGCTGTTGAACAGCTTTGGGCTCATCTTTTTAACTTCAATCTGGGGAAAATCTTCCAGCATCAGGCCGCGGCCCAGCGCAATGATCTGGATGGTGTCGCCGACGCACAGCATTTCGTTGACATCCGGCGCAAAATCGACCAGCAGGCGCGCATGCTCGCCGGTGACGATGCCTTCAGCGCCTTTGGCCATGCCGCTGGTCACGATCGCCCGGTTGCCCATGCAGGTCAGGTAATGCAGCGCCATGTCGGCGGCGGGGTCGCTGTTGGCAATGCTCACCCCCGGTTCCACATGATCGCCCGCCCACCCGAAGGCGGGATCGCCCACACGCGCGTTATAGACCACACCGCTCATGCCGGGCAGCACTGCGCCCATGCCCTGCGCGTCCAGGGTGTAGCCGGGATAGCGCAGACTGGGCTGGCTGATGGCGCCCATGACCGCCGTGGCGACCAGCCTTGACTCGTTTGTTCGTAACTGCATTGACGGTTCCCTTCTAAACACCTGCCCTGAGGTTAGGTTTTGGTTGTTCCCACCCAGATTTCTTGACAAGGGGGCGCGGACATGTTAACTATTATGCTCATTATACGTCAATTGTCGACAGTAGACAAACGACAAACGACAGGCATTATAGGGTTTGGACAAAAGCATGTCAACAAAAGGCGTTTTGCTCCAGCACGTGGACAATAAACCTCTCCGAGAGAAGATTCTGGACACGCTGCGCGAAGCAATCGTCAGTGGAGACTTCAAGCCCGGCCACCCGCTGCTGGAAAACGACCTGGCCGCCCAGCTTGGCGTCAGCCGGGCACCGCTGCGCGAGGCGTTCCAGATTCTGGCAAGCGAAGGTCTGGTCGAGACCATTCCTTATAAAGGCACTATCGTTCGTCATCTTTCCCGTCAGGATATCGAAGAGCTGTATACCCTGCGCTGCGTGCTGGAGCAGTTTGCCATCCGCCGCGTGATTGCCGCCGGACACATCGAAGATGTCGCCACACTACGCGGCATTTACGAGGAAATGCTGGCCGCCGCAGTACAGGGCAACCTGAAAGCAGTCAACGAGATCGACCGCCATTTCCACGACACGCTGATCGCGCTCAGCCAGCATCACCTGCTGACCGAAACATGGAGCACCGTCACCCTGCGTGTGCGCCAGGTGATGGCGCTGCGCAACCGGCGCAACAGCGACCTGACGCAGATTGCCTACAACCATGTGCCCATCATTGAGGCCGTTGCCCGTGGCAGCGAAAGCGAAGCCATGGACCTGATCGAGAAACACGTCGTCACGTCGCTTGACCTGATCGTCGAGCTGTGGGATGACGGCGCGGAAGCCAGCACGGAAGAAACAGCACCATGACGACATCGATGCGCGTTGTAATCACCGGCGCTGGTGGGTTCATCCCACGCGCAATCGTCGCCGCCGCGCTGAAGCACGGCATGCAGGTGCTGGCGATCGATCTCGCCTTCGACCCTTCGCTGACGGCGGGCTGGTCTGCCTTTGGCGACCAGATTCGCTGGATCGAAGGCTCGACCGAAGCCCTGCCCAGTGAGCATTACGATGCCATCGTGCATGGCGCAGCGATTACCGCATCGCCTGAGGAACGCGGCGAATCGCCGGAAGAAAATCTGCGCGCCAATGTGCTGCCCACTCTGAATGTGCTGGAATGGGCCAGTCGCTATGCCGGCCGCGCCATCGTGATGAGCTCCAGCGGCATTTTCCGCGCCACCCACGGCCCCGTCAGCGAAGACGAACGCCCGACGCCGGCCGGCACCTATGCCGTCGCCAAAGCCTTCACCGAGGCCTACATCACCACGCTCAAAGAACAGTATGGGCGTGATGTGGCCTGTATCCGCCTGAGCAACATCTACGGGCCGGAGGAACAGCCACGGGCGTCACGCCCACGCATCAGCCTGGTCGGTCGCTATATCCAGCAGGCCCTCACGACCGGAAAGATTGACGTGGCGCTGCCGGGAGAAACGCGCGACTGGACGTTTGCGCCGGACGTGGCCGAGGTCATCACGCAAATGATCTGCGGGCCGCTGCCGCCACATGCGCTCTATAACGTGGCCGCCGCGCAGGTTGTCACCAATTTGCAGATTGCCAGCGCGGTACAGGCCGCCCTGCCCGCTATCGACATTCAGGCGCACGATCAGGCCCAGGCCGATGTGCCGCCCCTGACCCGGCGCGGCTGGCTGACGAATGATCGCCTGCGCGCCGACTACGGCTTTGACGCATGGACACCGCTGGATGCTGGCATCCGGCAGTGTATTGAACAGATGCAATTCTTCCTGACTGGAGCGCAACACTCATGACGCTGCGTTTGATCCTTGCTGGTTTGGGCGTGCGTGGCAGGCACTGGGCCGAAGTTATCACGCGCTCAGGCCGCGCTGAAATCGCCGCTTATGTGGACCCCAATCCGGCGATGCAGGCGCGTGCCGCCGAGCAGTACGGTGCACGACCGGCCTTCGCCACGCTGGACGAGGCCCTGGACGCACTGTCTGCCGAGGGTATTGGTGGCCTGGTGCTGGCAAATCCGCCGATTGGCCGTGATGCCCAGGTGAACGCCTGTGCCGAGCGCGGCATCCCCATGCTGATCGAGAAGCCGCTGGGGCTGAGCGTGGCGGAAGCGGCCTCGCTGGTGCGCACGGCCGCTTCCGCCAGCACCGCGCTGATGGTCGGCCTGAATTTCCGCTATCTGGGTGTGACCCGTGCTATGATGGAGCTATTCGCTTCCGGCACCATCGGCCAGCCCTCGTTTGCGCGGTTCACCTACGAGCGCTATCGTGACGGAAATCGCCCCGACCTGAACAAATATCCCCTGACGATGGACCAGCCCATGCTGTGGGAACAGTCCATCCATCATTTCGACCTGATGCGCTATGTGTATGGCAGCGATCCGGTGAGCGTGATGTCGCATACCTGGAACCCGCCGTGGAGCATGTACGAGAGCGACGCCAATGTGGCCGCGCTGTTCGAGATGGGCACCGGCATGATCGTGAATTACCAGGGTACATGGCAGAGCGGCTGGCAGGAACCCGCCTTTGAATGGCGCACCGACTGCACCAACGGCGTCTCGCTGCAGCATAACCAGTTTGGCGAGCTTTCGTTTGCCAGAAAGCATGACACCACGCCCACCCCAATCGAGCTTCCCCCACACGAGCTGTGGATCACCGAAACAAGCGGCCTGCTGGAGGCCTTCCTGAATCATGTACTGGACGGCGCCCCGCTGGAGTGCAGCGGCCGCGACCATCTGGTTTCCCTGGCAATGGTGGAGGCGTGCGCGCTCTCCAGCCGCCAGAAACGCAGCGTATTGCTTGCCGAAATCCTTCACGGGATGTAGGCAGATACGAAGGACCGTCATCCTGATCATCGCAGCGAAAGGAAAATTGACTGAAGAGCCGATCAAAGACACGCAGCACATCACGTTCGTTAGCAATTGGTTACAGTAACAGGGGAGTTCATAAGCTATGGCACGTACCCGCTTTATGATGCTCGCGGCGACAGCAGCACTTTTCGCCGCAGTATTACCCGTCAGTGCCCAGTTACCCGACGAAACCACGCTGGTCGTTGCCCAGAGTGTGGACGTTGCAGCACTGGAACCTGCCCTCGTCGGCTCTCGCGCCGAATCAAATATTTTCGGTCATGTCTTTGGTACGCTGTATGACATTCAGGAAACGGGCGAGCTGACTCCGTTCCTCGCCACGGGCTACACCATTTCAGAAGATGGCACCGAGTGGACCTTCACCCTCAATGAAGGCCTGACCTGCCACGACGGCGAAGCCCTGACCGCTGAGGACGTCGCGTATACGTTCATGCGTGCAGCCGACCCGGCCAACGCCTTCACCGGCAACACAGTCGGTTTCATTTTCCCGTCGGTTGGTTTCCTGGAAGCCCGCGCGGACAGCGAACTGGAAGTGACGATCGTCACCGACCGCGCTCAGTCTGAGCCGCTGCGTCTCGGCCTGCTCTCCGAAGTCTACCTGCACTGCAAGGACTACTACGAGAGCATCGACCTGGCTACGGCAGCCGCAGCACCTGTTGGTAGCGGCCCGTACCGCTTTGTCGAATGGGTGCGCGATGACTATGTGCTGATCGAGCGCGCAGAGAACTTCACGCTGCTGGAACCCGCCTTCGACACCATCTACTGGCGCGTGATTCCTGAAGCCTCGACTCGTACTGCCGAGCTGATCGCCGGTAACGTCGACGTAATCTCGAACGTCCCGCCGGATCAGGTGGACGCCATCAACAACTCTGGCTCGGCTGCTGTCCAGGCTGTGGCTGGTACCCGCCGTATGTATGTCGGCTTCCAGTTCGGCGAAGCCTTCGCTGACTCGCCCGGCTACGAAGCCATCCAGAACACGGATGTGCGCGTGGCGCTGCAGTACGCGATCGACGTCCCCACCATCTGCTCCACGCTGCTGGGCACCGAATGCGAACGCGCCTCGAGCATGGTGAATCCGCCGAACAACAACCCGAACCTGACCCCGTACCCGTATGACCCGGCCATGGCCGAACAGATGCTCGACGAAGCCGGCTGGCCGCGTGGTGAAGACGGCGTCCGCTTCGACATCACCCTGATGGGCCCGCGCGGCCGCTATCTGAACGACGCTGCTGTCGTACAGGTGATCGCGCAGTACCTGACGGACATCGGCGTCAACACCACCGTGGACATCCGTGACTGGGCGTCAGACTACCTGCCGCTCGTTCGCGCCAAGGAAGTGGGCCCGCTGTTCTTCCTGGGCACCGGCGGCAGCACCTGGAGCGCCCTGTACGACATGGCCGACCTGAGCTCGCCGACTTCCGGCACCAACTACACCAACTGGGCCAACGAAGAGTGGTTCACGCTGTGGGACCAGACTTCGGGTGCCGATCCGGAAACCGAGCGTGAACTGATCAACCAGATGCTCGAAATCTTCTACAACGATCCGCCGTGGCTGCTGCTGTACTTCCAGCCGGACTTCTACGGTGTGAGTGACCGCCTCGACTGGCAGGCACGTCGTGACGAGCAGATCGTGCTCTACAACGCCACGCTGTCCGAGTAATCGAACACCCTTTTAGTGAGCCGTTTGGGGGTGCGTCTGTATGGCGCACCCCCATCGTAATCGAAGTGGATACCTATGTGGGCTTATATCGGTCGCCGTCTGGCTCAGTCTGTACTTGTAATTCTCGGCGTGACGCTGCTGGCGTTTATAACGCTTCACCTGGCTGGCGACCCGACTTATCTGTACGTCAGTGAGCGCGCGTCCGAACAGGAAATCATTGATGCGCGCCAGCGGCTCGGCTTCGACCGTCCGCTGCCTGAGCAATACCTGAATTACATTGGTGGGCTGTTGCAGGGCGATTTTGGCGATTCCCTGCGCGCGCGTGAACCAACCATTGAACTGGTGTTGGATCGCCTGCCTGCCACCCTGGAACTGACTTTTTTTGCGATGATTTTATCGCTGACCCTGGCGATTCCCATCGGCATTATTTCGGCCATGCGGCGCGGTACAGCGGTGGACGGCGGCGTGATGCTGCTGGCCATGCTGGGCCAATCGATCCCTGGCTTCTGGCTCGGCCTGATGCTGGTGCTGTTTGTCGGCTTACAGTTACGACTGCTGCCCATCAGCGGCCACGTGCCTTTCCTGGAGCCTCTGCTTCAGGGAGATGTCAGCACCGCTTTTGGCAATCTTCCGTCCGCAATCCGGCATCTGATTCTGCCGGGCATCACTGTCGGCGTCTTCTCGCTCTCGCGCAATGCGCGCCTGGTGCGGTCGTCGATGCTTGAGGTGCTGTCGCTGGACTACATCCAGACCGCACGTTCGAAGGGTCTGCGCGAACGCACCATCGTGCTGCGCCATGCCCTGCGCAACGCGCTCATCCCGATCGTCACCCTGATCGGCCTCGAATTCGGCTTCCTGCTCAGCGGCGTGGTCGTCGCGGAAACTGTATTCTCATGGCCCGGCGTGGGACGTCTGGTTTTCAATGCCATCAATCAGCGCGATATCCCGCTCGTTCAAACCGCGGTCGTGCTGTTCTCTTTCCTGTTCGTCGCGTTGAATCTGATCGTAGACCTGATCTACGTGCAGATTGACCCGCGAATTCGTCTCAAGTAAAGCATAAGGTGCGCCATGCAGGCTTCCGGCAACACTCCTAAACCTGTCCTTCCCACCAATGCCTCGCAGGTGGTAGCACTGGATAGCGCCGCCCGCGTCAACACGCTGTCTGCGTGGAAGCGGGCAAGAATGAGTATCATCAAGGGGCGCTGGCCGCTTGTGGCCCTCATCATCCTGGTCGCGATGTTCTTTCTGGCCGTCTTTGGGCCGTCGATTGCGCCGAAGGACCCGAATCGCAACAGCCTGATTGAGCGTCTTCAGCCTCCGTTTCAGGTGAATGAAAGAACCGGCGGCGTCGATTTCCCGCTCGGCACGGATGGTCTGGGCCGCGACGTATACTCGCGCATGATTTACGGGGCGCGTGTCTCGATCTTCGTGGGTATCGCTGCGGTGCTCATCGGCGGCATCATCGGCACAGTGGCCGGCCTGGCCGCCGGCTATTTTGGCGGCGCAGTGGACGATATCATCATGCGCCTCGCCGACATTCAGCTGGCTTTCCCGTTCATCCTGCTGACGATCATGGTGCTGGTCGTGCTGGGCGCGGGCGTGGGCAACCTGATTATTGTGCTCGCGATAGGCCAATGGGTGACGTATGCGCGCATTGTGCGCGGCAGCACCGTCAGCCAGCGCGAAAAAGAATATGTGGAGGCGGCGCGCTGCCTGGGCGCCAGCAGCCTGCGCATCATCGCCCTGCAGATTTTCCCGAATGTGATTGCCCCGCTCACCGTCATCGCGTCGTTCAATGTCGCCAGCGTGATTCTGACCGAAGCCTCGCTGTCGTTCCTCGGCCTCGGCGTCCCGCCGACCGTGCCCACCTGGGGCGGCATCCTGGCGGAAAGCCGCGATCAACTGCTGGGTGGCAGCTGGTGGCTGGCCGTCTTCCCCGGCGTGGCCATCATGCTCACGGTGCTCTCGCTCAACATCATGGGCGACTGGCTGCGCGATTTCCTCGATCCGCGTCTGCGCGATCGGTAACTCTTAAAGGATAACCCTTATGACCAGACCATTTGTAGGTATTCAGATTGGCGCTATCAGCTTTGTCGATGAAGGCGTGGAGCAGGTGCTCGACACGCTGGAATCGACTGCCGGCGTCAATGCGCTGCTGATTTCGGCGCTGTCGTGGAGCCGCGGCAATGCAGGCCGCGCCCTGTATGGCTTTCCCGATCATGGCGCCCAGGAACCCGATAACCTGCAGGGCGGCGCTTTCTGGAAACCAAATCCTGCCTATTACACGTCCGACCCGAATAATCTGCTCGCGCCGGACCCGCTGCTCAAGGGGTTTGACACGCTGGCCGATGTGATTCCGGCGGCCAAGAAACGCGGCATGAAGGTGTATACCTACTACTGCGAAACCAGCAGTTCGGCCATCCGACACATCTGGCAGCCCGGCTTCCATCAGTATCTCGACCGCGACCACTGGGGACGTACGGCCACCCGTCCGTCGTTGATGAATCCGGCTTACCGCAACCTGTGGCGCTCGGTCATCGATGACTGGTTCAGCAATCATGCGCTGGATGGCATGCTGTGGGGCATCGAGCGCCAAAGCCCGCTGATGGACATCTTCCGCGCCGACAGCAGCACCGGCTTCGATGAATTCTTCGTGGCCGAGGCCCGCGCACGCGGCATCAACGTCGAGCGCGCCATCGAGGGCTACCGCAAGGTTGACCTGTTCCTGCAGGGCGTCCGCAAGGGTGACCGCCCGCGTGACGGCGTGTTCATCACGCTGCTGCGCCACCTGCTGCACTATCCTGAAGTGCTGATGTGGGAGAAGATGTGGCTGGATGCGCATCAGGACATGTACCACGAAGTGACGGGCATGATCCGCTTCTCAGACCCGAAGCACGAAGTCGGCCTCGGCATCTGGCAGCTCATCAACACCTATAACCCCTACCTGCGCGCGCAGTACGACCAGTCTGATTACGGCCGCTATGCCGACTGGCTGAAGCCCGTGCTGTATAACACGCCTGCCGGTATGCGCTTTGCCGAATTCAGCAAGTCGTGGCAGAAGGGCGTGCTGGCCGATGCGACGCCGGATGGCGCCTATAACGCGCTGGCCAACATCCTCGGCCTGGAAGAATTCATCGCGCCGCTGAGCGACGCCCCGATGGCCGGTTTCACGCCGGAGTATGTCAAAGAGTGGACGCAGAATCTGATCGCGGACACCGGCTGCAAGGTCTATCCTGGTATCGGTGTGGGCGTGGGCGACGGTGGCAACAGCAAGGCGATTACGCCCGAAGAAATCAGCGCCTCCAGCCATGCCGCATTTGAAGGCGGCGCCAGCGGGCTGCTGCTCTCGCGCAATTACTCGGAGGCAGACCTGAGCAGTCTGCAAGCCGTGGGGACTGTGCTCAAAGAACGCGGACTGTGGAGCTAAACAGATGACGATTAAAGCAGCAGTGATTGGCGCGAGTTTTGCCCGCGCCGCCTATTTACCCGCGCTGAAGACCATCGAGGACGTCGAAATCGTCGCGGTGTCCAGCGCCCGCATGGAAAGCGCGCAGGACGCCGCCAATGCGTTTGGCGTGCCCCATGCCTATACCGACTATCGCGAGATGCTGGAAAAGCACGATATCGACTTCGTGGGTATTGCCACGCCGACCGTGCATCATGCGCCGATGGTGCTGGATGCGCTGGATGCCGGCGCCCATGTGCTGTGCGAAAAACCGATGGCCATGAATGCCGCTGAAGCACAGGCCATGCTGGACCGCGCAGAGGCGCTGGGCCGCGTGCATACCGTCGGCCACGAACTGCGCTTCAACCCGAACCGCGCCAAAATCCGCCAGCTCATCGCCGAGGGATACATCGGCAAGGTGCGCCACGCCAATATCCTCAGCGTGAATCCGTCGTGGGGCGACCCGGCCTCGCGCCCGAAAGGCGACTGGTGGTCGCTGGAGAGCATGGGCGGCGGACGCCTGGGTGCCAACGGCTCGCACCAGATCGACCTGCTGCGCTACTGGCTGGGCGATGTCGGCGCCATCAGCGGACAGGTGACCACCATGGTGCCAGACCGCATGGACAAGCATACCGGCGAACCGTGGACAGCGACGGCCGACGATCAGGTCAGCTTCACGGCTGAAATGACCAGCGGCGCGCTCGTCAGCGTGTTCCTCAGCGGCGCAGCGCGCCACGGCATCGGCAACAGCTCGTGGGTATTCGGCAGCGAAGGCACGATCAAGCTGGCCGACGCCGACGAAACGCTGTGGGTCGCCCGCGCAGGCGAAGATTTTGTCGATATGACGGTCGCTGACCCGAATGCCTCGCTGCCCGGCATCAACAAGGGCATCTGGAATGTCTCGGTGGTGGCGATGATGCAGGAAATCACCGGCGCGATTCGCTCAGGCGGCAAGGTCAGCACGGCGGCCACCTTTGTCGACGGCCTGAAATGCCAGCTCGCGATGGACGCCATCCGCCAGTCGTGGCAGGAACGCCGCTGGATCACGCTCTCCTGACATCCGAAGGAACAGAACACTGTGGACTACCAGAAATTTCTTTCAAACCGCGCCAAAGAGCTGCATGGGTCGCTGGGCAAACAGACGTCTGTGCCCATCCCCGGCCTGATCAACATGGGCAGCGGCACGCCTGACTTCAAGCCGCCGGGGTTCGTCTTTGACGCGATGCGCCAGGCGCTGGACGAGGGCAAAATCCAGTATACGGCATGGACGGGCATCCCGGAGCTGCGCCGCGCGATTGCCGACAAACTCAAAACCGAGAATGGCGTCGAGGTCGATCCCGACAGCGAACTCGTCGTGACCAGCGGCGCGCAGGAAGCCCTGATGGCTGTGCTGATGGCGCTGCTGAACGAAGGCGACGAAGTGCTGACGCCCTCGCCCAACTACGACGAATACACCCGCGACGCCAAAATCCTGCATGGCACGCTGGTGCCTGTGCCCACCACGCCGGAATCGAACTTTACGATCAATGTGGCCGACCTGGAAGCGGCTATCACGCCGCGCACCCGCGCCATCATCGTGGTGACGCCGAACAACCCGACGGGCACCGTGCTCCCCCGCGAGACGCTGGTGGCCATCGGCGAGCTGGCCGTGAAACATGACCTGCTCATCATCAGCGATGAAATCTACGAATACTACGTGTTTGACGAGAACCGGCACGTCAGCATGGCGTCGCTGCCCGGCCTGAAAGAACGCACGATCACGATCAACAGCTTCTCCAAGAGCTTCGCCATGACGGGCATGCGCCTCGGCTATATCGCCGCGCCCGCGCCCATCATCGAGGCGCTGCTGCCGTTCCACCACGCGATGATGATCTGCGCCAACGTCGTCACGCAGTACGGCGGCGTGGCCGTGCTCAGCCAGCCGCGCGACTGGTTCAAAGACATCCTGGCCGAATATGACCGCCGCCGCAAAGCGTGGATGCAGATGCTGGACAGCATCAACCTGCCCTACAGCAAGCCGCAGGGCGCCTACTACATCTTCATCGACATTCGTCCCACGGGGCTGACGAGCGCCCAGTTTGTCGCCAAAGCGCGTGAAGAAGCCCGATTGGTCTTTCAGCCCGGCACCATCGGTGGCGGCGCGGGTGAAGGCTTCATTCGCGGCGCGCTGACGACCGGCTCGCCCAAGTTTGAGGAAGGCCTGGAGCGTTTCGCTGACTTCATTCGCACGCTGCGGGGCAACGCCTGACCATGATCGAGTCGCTCAAGGGACAGGCCGCCATCGTCACCGGCGCGGCGCAGGGGCTGGGGCGCGCCATCGTGCGCGCCTATGCCGCGCAGGGCATGAAAATCGCGCTGCTGGACATCGCGTCCGGCCCGCTGGAAGAAACTGCGCAGGAAGTGCGCGCGCTGGGCGGAGAAGCATTGCCGCTGCTGGTGGACCTGTCGGATGCAGCAGCGACGCAGGCGGCAGCTGATGCCGCGCTGGCGGCCTATGGGGCGCCCTGCGTGCTGGTGCACAATGCCGCGCTGCTCAAACAGCGGTCGATGCGCGAGATTACCTTCGCGCAGTGGCGGCTGGAAAGCGACATCATCATCCAGGCGGCCTTTCTGCTCAGCAAGGCCGTATGGGAGCCAATGATCGCGGCAGGCGGCGGCAGCATCGTGTATGTATCGTCCGGTTCCGGCATCAAAGGCTTCGAGAAGGAAATCGCCTACTGCCCGGCCAAACACGGCCAGGAAGGGCTGATGAAGTCGCTGGCCATCGAGGGTGAGCCGTTTGGCATCGCCGTCAACACGATCACGCCGGGGGCACCCATGCACACGCCGATGTCCGAAGAAAACTATACCGAAGAATACAAGCGTGGCTGGAAAGACCCGGCGCTGCTGGCCCCCGCGTTCGTGCATCTGGCGCGCCTGCATGCCGCCGACGGCACGGGCGAACGCCTGAACGCGTGGGAGCTGTCACAGTCGATGGGCTGAGGCACGAGTCCTCCAGGGCGGATACATAGGTCCGCCCCTCGGAGTCGCTCGGATTTGAAGGAGAAAACTCATCGTTACACGTGTTTGTCCGCGAGGAATGTAGGGGCGGATCTGCGTGTCCGCCCGGTAAATTGGAGAAGAACCCTCTTTAACTGGGTGCCAATGGGGCACTCTTTGCGAGTGACCCTGTTGCTTTTTTACAGCACAGGCAGGCCTACTTACCGCCGTCGATGGGCAGCACCTGGCCGGTGATCCAGCCCGCATAGTCTGAGGCCAGAAACAGCGCTCCGTGCGCGATATCTTCAGGCAGGCCCAGCCGACGCATGGCGATGCCCTCCACCAGCGCGCGCTGCCCGGCTTCCCCGTAGGACTGCCACTGACGCTCCGTGTTCGGGTTGGAACGGATGAAGCCCGGCGCGATGCTGTTCACCGTGATGCCAAACTGGCCAAGTTCATGGGCCAGCTGGCGCGACAGGTGAATGATGCCTGCCTTGGCCGTGGCGTAGGCCTGAATCCCGGTCAGGCTGATGTTCAGACCGGCACCGCTGGAAATCGTGATGATGCGGCCGTGGCCCGCGCGTTTCATGCCCGGCACGACCGCCTGCGCAAACCAGAATGCGCCCGACAGATTGACATCGAGGATACCCTGCCACTCATCGGGCGTGACCTCGTCCATCGGCTTGCCCACCTGCCCCAGCACGCCGCCCGCGTTATAGACCAGCACCGACACATGCCCGTGTTCGGCCGACGCCTGTTCAGCCAGCTGAATCGCCCCGTCGCGGTCGCGCACATCGACGACGCGCGTGGTGCACATGCCGCCTGCTGCTTCACAGGCCGCCTGCGTCTCGTCCAGCGGGCCGGCCAGAATGTCCGTCGCCCACACATGCGCCCCGTGCGCGGCAAATGCGACGCACAACGCCCGCCCGATGCCGTGCCCCGCGCCGGTCACGATGACCGTGTGCCCCGTAAATGTAATCTCCATCATGGGGTTACCAGCCTTCCGTCAGCAGCGCGCGCGTTTCATCAATGGCGACGCGCCAGATGGTTTCCATATCCGCATCGGGGCGCTGATAGTAGCCCGCGTAGTTGCCATCACCCAGATAGGCACGCGCACGCGCCGGGCTGAGCGTGGTCAGATGGTCTGAATCGACCGGCGGCTTCTGCGTCGTCGGCTGAACCACGCCAGGCAGGCGCGTCCACGGGAAATTTTCCATCCACGACGCATGCGACGCCACCGGGTCGATGGCCATCACCTGCGCCCACGTTTTCGGCGCGGCCCACCAGTTGTGAAATCTCACCTGCGCGTCGGGATGTTCAGCCACCCACTCGATGGCGAAAGTCGCGGCGGGCCGATTGCCCCCGTGCCCGTTGACGATCACGATGCGCCGGAAACCCTGTTCATACAGCCCGTCCAGCACATCACCGACGACACGCAGATATGTCTCCACGCGCAGGCTGATGCTGCCCGGAAACGCGCGAAAATACGGGGTGATGCCGTAATTGAGCACAGGGAAAACGGGAATGCCCAGCGGCTCGGCCGCCTCGGCCGCCACGCGCTCGGACAGGATATTGTCCGTGCCCAGGCTGAGCCAGGCATGCTGCTCGGTACTGCCCAGCGGCAGCACGCAGCGATCATCATGCTTCAGATAATCTTCCAGCTGCTGCCAGTGCATCTCGTGTATGCGCATCGTCACCCGCCTTTTACGCCAACCCTGATAAGCGAGAGTATACCCTGCGGGCATACAAGCCAGCGCAGTCCACTGAAGCAGCGCCGTGCGCGGCACACAATGGAACTCTTAATTTGGAGTATACTGAAAATACACAGGGGGGACCCCATGATCACAAAGCATGAAAAGCTCGCCCAGCTGCGCACCCGCGCTGAGGCGGTACTAAAGCAGGCGGTCGATGCGCCACCGAAAACCGTCCAAAGCATCGAAGAAGTCGCCCACGAACTAAACGTTTATCATGTTGAGCTGGAAATTCAGCTTGAAGATTTACAGCAGTCTTTTCGCGCCCTGGAAATTGCGCAGGAACGCTATACAAACCTGTTTGACTTCGCGCCGGTCGGCTACATCGTGACCGACAAACTGGGCGTCATCCAGAAAGCAAACCTGACCGTGAGCAGCATGCTCAGCGTCCGCCGCGAGGATATGGAGAAAGCCAATTTCGCCGAGTTCATCACCGTGCCCTCGCGCGATATTTACCATCTGTGCCGGCGTGCCGTGATGTCCTCGCGCCAGTCACATGCCTGCGAGGTGCAGATCCTGCGCAGCGATGGATCCATCTTCCATGCACAGCTCACGATCGACCTGCCCGATCACGCATCCGAGACGCTGCGCACTGCCGTCACCAATATCACAACCATCAAGCAGGCCGAGGAATCCCTGCGCCGGGCACTGACCCATGAGCAGGAAGTCAATGACATCCGCCTGCGCGTGCTGAACGTCATCGCCCATGAATTCCGCACACCGCTGACGATCATGCTGGCGTCAGTCGATGCGCTGGAGCGCTATGGCGACCGCATGACGCCCGAACAAAAACAGCATCGCTATCAGACCATGCGTAACTTCGTCTGGCACATGAACGACACCGTGCACGATGCCCGCAGCGTCGGCAGCGACAGTGAGCCGATGTCATTTAGCCCGACCACGTTTAAATTGCTTGAATATTTACGCCAGCTCACCCGCGACGTTGAAGTGCTGGAAGATTCAGAAAAGCGCGTCGTGCTGACCATGAACTCGGCAAATGAGACTGAAATGGTGACCTGGGACCAGCATCTGCTGCGCCGGATCGTCATCAATCTGCTGCATAACGCGCTGAATTACTCGAAAGCGGCGGTCGATTTCAAGGTCAGCTTTGAGGGTGACAGCGTGCTGTTGAAGTTCATCGATCACGGCATCGGCATCGCCGAGGCGGACCAGCAACACATGTACGACCTGTTCTTTCGGGGTCACAACGCGGAGTTTATCCCCGGCATGGGCATCGGGATGTACATCGTGAAGCGCGCTGTGAATGCCCATGCGGGCAGCATCAGCTGCGAATCGCACCTGGAACAGGGGACGGAGTTCACAGTCGTGCTGCCGCGACATGCCAGCGCGCAGATCGCCTGACCGCGCGGCGGGTAGCCATCACGGCACAGGGGCTTCCACAAAGTCTGTGATGACCAGCAAAATGCGGTTCATCGCCTTCACCTGGCGCGCGTTCAGGCGCATGGTATAGCGGCCCAGATTCGGAAAGTCGTGGGTGACAGTGTAGTCGCTCACAAACGTCCGCTGCGGGATAATCTTCCCCAGCAGGCGGCGCAGCTCGGGGATATCCCACTGGCCGCTGCCCAGCTCGTACAGCGGGCGTCCGATCGTATCTTCGGGGCTGTATTGAAACTGTGCATAAAATGCCGTGTTCGCCGCCAGCACGTGCAGCTTGCTGTCCAGCTCCAGCACGCTGCTTTCCATCGTGTCGATCACCTGGCGCACGTAATCCGAGGTGTGTTCGGCCTGCTGCTGGGCCAGCTTTTGCAGGGTGATTTCGCTGAAGGTGAGCACCAGCCCATCGACGATATTATTCATCGTGCGGTACGGCCGAATTTCCATCATGTACCAGCGGCCATCGGTCGTCTGCAATTCGCGCTCATGGTTGGCCAGCGTATCCAGCACCGCCGACGCATCCGCAATCAGGGTTTCATAGGTCAGCTGCGCCTTGATTTCAGACAGCGGGCGGCCAACATCCGATTTGCGCAGGCTGAAAATGGCCGTGACTGCCTGGGTGTATTCGCGGATGGCCAGGTTCTGGTCGAGGAAAATGACACCAATCGCGGTGGACTGAAGAAAGTTGTACAGCGCATTGTTGGCGTGCGACAGCTCGTGATTCTGGTTGCTGAGCTGCGTGTTGAGCGTATTCAGCTCCTCGTTCATCGACTCCAGTTCTTCCTTGGACGTGCGCAGCTCCTCGTTGGTCGTCTGGATTTCCTCATTGGCAGAGCCGATTTCTTCCATCGAGGACGTCAGCTCCTCGCTCTTGGCCTGCAGCGCCTGTGTCGCGCTTTGCAGGGCCATGCGCGCCTGCTGCACCTCACCCCGTAATGAGGTGATGGTGGCCCCCTCCTCTATGGTGGCCTGGTACGCCGCGTCATCCACGGGCTGTCCGGGTGTGCTGCCCGGCTCAAGAATCAGCAGACGCAGGCGCCCCCCTGCCGGAATGCCCTCCACCGGCTTGACGATCAGGTTGATCAGCCGGTCTTCGCCATTCGTCTTCACCTGCACGCCCCGGCGCACGATTTCCCTGCTGCCCTCAAACGCCTCATACAGCGCAATCGTCAGCTCCACATCCAGCCCTTCGCGCGCCATATTGAGGACGCTCTGCTGGGCTTCGCCGCCAGCCACCAGGCGAAAATACTGGTCAATCTGGCCGTAGGCATAGCGCATGTGATAGCGCTCATCGATGATCGCGCAGGTCGAGTCGTAATGCGTCAGCAGCATCTCGCGGATCACGCGCAGATACTCATCTTCGCTGTCACGCTGGGGAAGTTTCGGCGTAGTCATCGTCTCCTCCGCGGCCGCAGGGCCCCTGGAATACAGCGGATGGTCCAGGCGCATCCACTGCTGGGATGGGCTGCTGGTGCGCTGATAGATTTTATGCTTGCTGTCCAGCACGCTGAACATGTCTGAGGCCTCTGGCATGGCCTCGGATGATCCCAGAAACAGGATGCCCTCCGGACGCAGCGCAAACTGAAACAGCGCGCGGATGCGTTCCTGCAGGCGCGGCTGGAAATAAATCATCACATTGCGGCAGCTGATCAGGTACAGGTTCGAGAAAGGGGGATGCTCGATCAGGTTGTGCTCTGCCCACACGATCATCCGTGCGATGTGCGCCCGCACCTGGAAGCATTCATCCGTGCGGATGAAATGATCGCGCAGGCGCGCCTCGCTGATGTGCTCGGTGCTGGCGACGGTGTACTGGCCGGCACGTGCGCGCTGCACCAGCTCGCGGTTGAGGTCAGTGGCAAAGATGCGCACCTCCATCTCGGTGCGGTTCAGCTCGCGCAGGCATTCATAAATCAGGATCGCAATCGAGACCGCTTCTTCGCCGCTGGCGCATCCCGGCACCCATACACGAAACACATCATCGATCGACAGTTTTTGCAGCAGCGCCATCAGCGGGCCAGCCCTGAGCGCCTCAAACGCATTGGCATCCCGAAAGAAGCTGGTCACATGAATCAGCAGCCCTTTGACAAGCTGGCTGGATTCACCGGGCTGATGCTCCAGCAGCGCCAGATAGTCGGCCACCAGGCTAAGCTGATGCACGCCCATGCGCCGGGCAATCTGCCTGCGCATCGTGCTCACCTTATAATCGACGAAGTTATAGCCGGTTTGTTTGCGCACCACGCGGCTGATGCGCTTCAGGTCGTCATCGGTAATCTCGCCGGTCAGGTCATCGACTTCAGGCGTTTGCGGCAGGTCAATCGCAAAGTGACTGAGCAGATACCCGGGCATCAGTTCCGGCGGCAGCACGAAATCAGCCAGTCCGGCATCAGTCAGGCTGAACGGCATACTGCTCTGCGAGGCCGTTTCCAGGTCCTGGGCCATCACCAGCCCGCCATGGCTTTTCACCTGCGCAGCGCCGTCGGTGCCGTCATGTCCAGCGCCGGAGAGCACGATGGCCACAGCATTTTCGCCGCGGTCCATGGCCAGCGACGAAAAGAACTGGTTGATCGTCTCCGGCCAGCCCTCGCTGACTGGCATCGGGGACAGGCGCAGGCAGCCCCCCTCTATCGCCAGCAAAGATCCTGACGGCAGCACATACACCATATTCGGCTGCACGATGTCATTGTCTTCAATACGGCGCACATTGAGCGTGGTATGCCGCTGGATGAGGTTATGCAGGATGCTGTCCTGGTTGGGAGACAGATGCTGCACCACCACGAATGCCATACCCGTGGCGGCTGGCACCGCCTCAAAAAAGGCGTTCAGCGCCTCCAGCCCGCCAGCCGATGCGCCCAGCCCCACCACGGGAAACGTCGCGGGCACGGGTGCTTTAGTCTCGTTCGGTTCTGTCATAAGTACTGCACGGCTTTCTTACGGTTGTGAGATTTGCGCAAGAGTACGCTTCGAATCACATCCGCTATACTCTTAGTGTATCCTATTGCGGCCTTCATTACGCCCTGCCAGTCGGCCCATTCTGCATTGTTCAGGGTGATGGCCGGCAGGATAGCAGGCTACAGTAGCCGACCGAGGGCCGTATAATATAAGGGAGGATGCCATGACAGAGAGGTTCCGAAACTGGTGGCTGATCATTGGCCTGGTCGGTTTCCTGGGCTATGTGCCGGGACTGCCCGCCGCGCTCAGGCTGCTCAACCTGTTCCTGTTTGTGCCAGCGATTCGGACCTTCATCGCCCAACTGCGAAAGCAGCCCGATCAGGACGTGCGGCCCCCTGCCCCAAAGCGCAAAGAACCGTTGCCCCCGCCATCAGGCGGCAGCTTCCTCATGGATATGCGTAGTACCGTGGCAACGTTCCTGACGCTGTTTGTACCGGCCATGTTCGTGCAGATTATCCGGCAGATTCGCGGACAGGATGCCGCCATGAAGCGCGCCATCGAGGGACCGGACGGGTATCAGCAGAAGGCCCGTTATCGCCTGCCGTTTGAGGGCACATGGTATGTGATTGTCGGCGGCATCACGCCGGAAACCTCGCATTCGTGGGACATCATCGGCCAGCGTTACGCCTACGACTTTGTCGTGGCCGACGACGCACTGCGGCGCTGGCGCACCGATGGCAGGCAGGTCGAGGATTATCTGGCCTACGGCCTGCCCATTCTCGCGCCCGCCGATGGCGAGGTCATCAGCGTGGTGGATGGGGTGCGCGATGCGCCGGGCGTAGGCACCGGCTGGATCGATGTGCTGACGCGGCATTTTCCGGGAAACAGCCTCATCATCCAGCATGCCGAGCATGAATACAGTTTTCTGGCGCATCTTCTCGCAGGCAGCATCACGGTCAGTCCGGGCGATCACGTCACGCAGGGGCAAACCATCGGGCGCTGCGGCAATTCAGGCCACTCGACCGAGCCGCATCTGCACTTTCAGGTTCAGGACCGGGCCGATTTCTTCCAGGCTGCCGGACTGCCGGTCGCCTTCGACCATGTGCGCGTGGATGACGGGCCCGCGCAGTCGTCCGCGTACCTGGTGATGGGTACCCATGTCTCATCCGCCAGCGATGCCGCGAATCGGTGAACGTCGCTATACTCTCCAGTATGCGGGGAGTGGTGGGGGATGTGACGATGGCCAGCAATGAAGCGCTTCGGTCGTTGTTTGAGTTTACCGAGAACGATCTGGAGGCCAATCGCAGCGGACGCCTGTCGAATGCGCAGCGGGTGCGCTTCAGGCAGCAGGTGCATGCCGCATCGCTTGAAAAGGCGGCTGTGTCGCTGACGCTGTTTATGCTGCCGCTGGGCATCCTGGCCTTCAGCGTGTTCGGCGTATTTCGCGGTGTCGAGCTGGGGCCGTGGGTGCTGCTTGTCCTGCTGGTGCTGGTGCTGCTGCTGGTGTTTCCCGTGAGCGCGCTGACACGCCGGCTGCTGCGCCGCATCGTCGGAGACAACGTACTTCATCCGCTGCTGATGCGTCTGCGCGTCGTCAACACTGCGTATCTTCAGACGATAGACCATGGCCAGGTGACGCGAATCGTCGGCCCAATCGACTTCCCCTCTGATGGAGAGCATCAGTTCGTCATGATCGGCGAAGTCGAGCTCACCAGCGATGTCGCCGCTGACGAAGATGAACGGCTGTGGAAGCTCATCGAAGGCCGCACCTATGCCCTCTACACCGTGCCGGAGACCGCCTGGATCGTCTCGGCAGAACTGCTGCCCGACGCCTGAGCAAAGCTCACTTTTCCGGCACATCCCCCTGCGCAAATGACAGGCCGCGTTCGGCCAGCGCATCGCGCAGGATGCCGACCGCCTTCGGGCCCACGCCGTGCAGCTTCAGCAGGTCACTCTCCGTCACCCCGGCCAACTGCGCCAAACGCGTATAGCCAGCGGCCTTCAGGGCATTCGTCGCGGGTCGGCCAATCGCCTTCGGAAAATCCACCTCAGCGTCCTGCTGCGAATTCATCGCCAGTCCTTTCTTCAAATCAGGTGCAAATTTTCAGCCTTACAAAACCACTAATGCCCGTTTCAGGCGCATGATGCGCTGGCACATCATCGGGTTGACCGCACCATGCTTAAAAAGCCGGAGTCCAAATCTGCAATTTTTGCCATTTGCAGGCTTTATGCGCCATTCAGCCTGAAACGTGAATGACACAGGCACAGGATTCTTAGCCAGAGCAAAATTTGACATCCAAAACGTTTTGGAATAATCTGATAAAAGAGATTTTATTACAACGACACTATGACAACATATGACCAGACTGAAAGATTTATCGCTTAAAACGGGCTTTTCCATCACCACCATCTCGCGCGCGCTGGCCGGCTACGACGATGTCAACGAGCAAACGCGCCAGCAGATCATCCGCGCCGCCCAGGAAATGGGCTACCAGCCCAACGAAGTCGCCCGCCAGCTGCGCGCCCAGCGCACGCAAACCATCGGCCTGATTATCCCCACCCACGACCAGCCATTTTCAGAAGGCTTTTTCGACCAGCTCATGCGCGGCATCGGGGATGCTGCCGGCGAGTCGCGCTTTGATGTGCTGGTGAGCGCGCGCGCTGCCGGTGATGACGAAATGGAATCCTACAAGCGCATCGTGGGCGGGAATCGTGTGGATGGCCTGATTCTGGCGCGCACGCGCCATCACGACGAGCGCATCGCCTATCTGCGCAAAGCCAAAATGCCGTTTGTCGTGTCGGGCCGCGCCGCGCCCGATGAAGCGACCGATTTCCCGTTTATCGACGTCGACAGCCAGGCAGGCATCCAGCATGCGACCGCGCACCTGATCGCGCTGGGGCACACGCGCATCGGGCTGGTGCTGCCGCCGCCTGAAATCGCTTACACAGAATTTCGCCACCGTGGCTACGCCGATGCGCTGGCCGCCGCAGGCATCCCCTATGATGCCGGCCTGGTGCTGCATGGCGACCTGATGCGCTCTGGCGGCGCGGCCTGTATGCGACACTTCATCGAGACCCAGGCGGGGCTCACCGCGGTGGTGTGCAGCAACGACCTGATGGCCCTGGGCGCGATGCAGGCGGCCCAGGGGCGCGGATACCGCATCGGGCATGACATGGCTATCGTCGGCTTCGACGACCTGCCCATCTCGGAACATGCCAACCCTCCCCTTACCACCGTTCGTCAGCCAATTTATGACATTGGCCGGCGTCTGGTCGAGCTTCTGCTGCCGATCATTCTGGGTCGGCCACCGCAGGAGACCCAAATTCTGCTCCCAACCCAGCTCATTGTGCGGGAGTCATGCGGGGCTTCATCGTCCCGGAAAGGAGACTGGCCATCGGCCTGAGCAAACGCCCTTGTCCCGTATCGTTCTCAAAATTCGAGACTGTTTAGCGAGGTTGATATGAACACAAAAATTCGGTTGTCCCTTATGGCGCTGGCAGCAATGGCGCTGGTCGTTCCTCCAGCACTCAGCCAGGAAGATCCCGTCACCTTTATCTCCACCCAGTTCAACGTGGTGGAAGAAGCAGAACGCGCCCGCGCGATCGTGCAGGCGTTTGGCAGCGGCGTGGAATTCGTGGTGTCCGAAGAAGGCCCGGCGATTGACCTGCTGCGCGCCGAAGCACAGTCCGGACAGGGCGTGCAGGACGTCATGGGCGCGCTGCATGGCACCTTCCCCACACTGGCCGGTGAAGACCTGCTGTTTGACCTGACCGACCTGCTGGCGGATATCGAAGCTTCCGCCGACATCAACGATGCCTACGTCGAGCTGGGCCGTATGGGCACGGAAGACTTCCAGTACTATGTGCCGTGGATGCAGGCGACCCTGACGATGGCCGCCAACAACGAGGCGCTCCAGTATCTGCCCGAAGGCGCTGATATCAACGCGCTGACCTGGGACCAGATGGCTGAATGGGCACAGGCGATGTTCGACGCCACGGGCGAAGCCAAGATGGGCCTGCCGGTCGCCGGCCTGATCCACCGCTTCATGCAGGGCTATATGTTCCCGTCCTTCACGGGCGGCATGGTGACGCAGTTCAACAGCCCCGAAGCCGCCGAAATGCTGGCCTTCCTGCGCGATGACCTGTGGCCGTACGTCAATCCGCAGTCGATCAGCTATGCCTTCATGAACGAACCGCTGCTGTCGGGCGAAGTGTGGGTCGCGTTTGACCATGTGGCACGCCTGAAGCCGGCCTTTGACCAGGCCCCTGAAGACTTCATCGCCTTCCCCGCGCCAGCCGGCCCGGCTGGCCGTGGCTTTATGCCGATCGTCGCTGGCCTGGGCATCCCGTATACCACGGGTGATGTCGCGGCCGCCGAAGACCTGATCCGCTACATGCTGTCGCCGGAAGTGCAGGCGCAGGTGCTGGAACAGCTCGGCTTCTACCCCGTCATCGGTGAAGTGGACGTCGCCAGCCTGCCCGCAGGCGCGGCGCTCCAGGCTGCGGCTGTGGCTGCGCAGTCCGCTTCTGAAGACGGCATCCCGTCGCTGCTGCCGGTGGGCCTGGGTGCACGTGGTGGTGAGATCAACGAAATCTACATCAACACGTTCACCCGTGTCATCATCGACGGTGAAGACATCCAGACCGTGCTGGACAGCGAAGCAGAACGCCTGCAGGCGCTGCTGAACGAGACGGGTGCTTCATGCTGGGCACCTGACCCGGCCAGCGAAGGCCCGTGCCAGATCGCCACGGGTGGCATGTAACTCAGACACGCTCGCCTGCCTGTCGGCACTACACAACTGACAGGCAGGCGAGTCAGCGCATCCGGGTGGGCCGCGTTTATATGCGGTTCGCCCGGCCGCCCCTCGCTCGTGCAGGGCGCACACCCCAACAATTTCGTTATTCGTTTAGCGAAAGATACTTTTTATGAGACGCGCGAAATGGACACCCTACCTGCTTCTGGTTCCATCGCTGTTTTATCTGGCGCTGTTTTTCCTCTACCCGATGACGCAGGCTTTCGGGCTGGCCTTCAGCCGCGAGACGCAAACGCTCAGCCTGCGTGCAGAGCCCGTTGAGTCGGCGGCCACAACCGGGGCACTGGAGCTGCAAACAGAAGTCGTCGTGCTCGACCGCCAGCAGCTGGACGAGACGCTGCCCAATGGCGGCACCCGCCCCAGCTTCTGGTATCTGATTCAGGGGACGGACCTGGCTGGCGAGACGGTGGAAGGCTGGGCCAGCCAGCGCAGCATCTTCATCGAAAACCGCCGCACGTCAGAAACGGCACGCGTCACCGGTGGCGAGGCAACCCGCGAATGGACATTCGAGCATGTCAACCGCATGCTGACGGACTTCCGTTTCAGCTCGGCCATCTCCACCACCCTGCTGCTGATGGTGCTGATTATCCCGGCGCAGTTTGTGCTGGCGATCATCATGGCGCTGGTACTGCAAAGCCAGGTGCGCGGCAGCAGCATGTTCCTGTATATCTATGCCATCCCACTGGGCATTTCCGACCTGGTGGCAGGCATCCTGTGGTTCGCCATTTTCACGCAGCGCGGCTTCCTGAATTCGTTGATGGTCTCAGCCGGGCTGATCGACCTGCCCTTCATCTTCATCCGCGCCGAGAATATTTCATGGATGATCAGCATCATCGTGCTGGCCGAAATCTGGCGCGCCACCTCGATCGTCATGATCATCGTCGTCAGCGGCCTGCAGGCCATCCCGAAAGACTATCTGGAGGCAGGCGAGGTGTTTGGCGCCAGCATGTGGCAGCGCCTGCGCCATATCATCCTGCCGCTGCTGAAACCCAGCCTGCAAGTGGCGCTTATCCTGCGCACGATTCTGGCGTTCCAGGTATTCGCCGTGGTCATCGCCATCACCGGCGGCGACATCCTGACGGTGCTTTCCAACGAAACTTTCCGCTGGTACGACCCTGCGCGGTTCAACAATCCCAGCGTTGCAGCGGTCTATGCCGGCTTCATCATGATCGTTTCGCTGGCCATTTCCCTGTTCTACATGCGCGCAGTCCGATCGCAGGACGAAGCAACCAAGTCGGCCACCTAGCCGCCGGGAGATGATGTCATGAGTGCAGAAACGTTCTCCAATGCCCCGGTCAGCGTGGCGCAGGCGCAGGCATGGGACGCCCAGCGGCGGCGGGCGCGCATCCAGCTACGCCTGCGGCGGGCAGGTGTGTATGTCGTGGCGGTCGCGCTGGCCGTCTGGATCCTGCTGCCCATCTGGCTGATCGCCAATATGGCCTTCAGCACCCCGCAGGATGTGCGCGCCTTCCCGAAATCGTTCTTCCCGAACCCGATCTCGCTGGAATCGATCTCGTTCTTCCTCAACGCACAGGGCATCATCCCATCGACCGGAAACAGCATCTTTGTCGCCATCGTGACGGTCGTGCTGTCCACCATTCTGGCGGTGCCCGCCGGATACGCCATTGCACGCTACGTCTTTCGCGGGCGCGACGCCATCCGCCTGGTGATGCTGTCGGTGCGCGCCTTCCCGATCGTGGTGCTGGCCGTGCCGCTGGCGGTCATCTTCCTGCAGCTGGGCATCTTCGACCAGCCGTTCACGCTGGCGCTGATGCACACCGCCCTCACCCTGCCCACCACCATCCTGGTCATCTCCAGCGTATTCGCCAGCGTCCCGTTTGAATTCGAGGAAGCGGCGCAGGTGTTTGGCTGCACGCCCTTACAGGCCTTCTTCCAGGTGGTGCTGCCGCTGGCGCTGCCGGGCATCGCGGCATCCGCCATCCTGACGTTCGTGCTATCGTGGAACGAAGTGTTCGCGGCCATCCTGCTCACGCTGTCCAACCGCACGCTGCCCGCGCACATCCTGTACAACCTCGACAAGTCGAGCGACCCGTTCAAATTTGCATCGGCATTCGTGATGCTGGTGCCATCGCTGATTTTTATCTTCTTCATCCGGCGCTACCTGTTCAACATGTGGGGCCAGATCAACAAATAAGGGGTGAAGCCACATGGCCGAAATTGTGATCGAAAATGCCGTCAAGAAATTCGGCAAGTTCACCGCCATCGATAATGTCAGCCTGACCGTGCACGAGCATGAATTCCTGGTGCTGCTGGGCCCGTCCGGCTGTGGCAAGACGACGCTGCTGCGCGCCATCGCCGGGCTGGGGATGCTGGACAGCGGGCGCATCATCATCGGCGGCAAAGACGTGACCTATCTGGCGCCACGCGAACGCGGCATCTCGATGGTGTTTCAGAACTACGCCATCTTCCCGCACATGAAGGTGTTCGACAACATCGCCTTCGGGCTGAAGATGCAAAAGGCGCCCAAAGCGCAGATTCAGGAACGCGTGGAAAACGCCGCCAAACTGCTGCATATCGAGACCATGCTGGACCGCTTCCCCAGCCAGATGTCGGGCGGCCAGCGTCAGCGCATCGCCGTCGCCCGGGCGATTGCCGTGGAATCGGGCATCGTGCTGATGGACGAGCCGCTGAGCAACCTGGACGCGCTGCTGCGCCTGGAAATGCGCGCCGAGCTGAAGACGCTGCTCAAACGGCTGGGCGTGACCACGATCTATGTCACGCACGACCAGATCGAGGCGATGAGCATGGGCGACCGCATCGCTGTCATGCGCAATGGCAAGGTCCTCCAGCTGGACCAGCCGACGAAGGTGTATGACCTGCCGGTCGATCAGTTCGTCGGCGGATTTATCGGCACCCCGCCGATGAACTTCCTGCACGGGCATGTGCATCAGAATGGCGCGGGCTATGTGGTCAGGCTGGGCGATTTCTCGCTGACGCCGCCGCAGGACGTGCATCCGGCGCTGGCACAGCAGCGCGACAAACCGGTCATCATCGGCATCCGCGCCGAGTGTATGGAGCCGATGAAGACGGCCTCACCAGACGCCGTGCCGGTCACCATCGACGTGGTGGAGCCCCTGGGCGCGCAGAATTTACTCACGGCGCGCATCGGCCAGGACACGATCAAGGTATCCACCCATCCCGACTTCACCGTCTCGGCGGGCGAAACCATCTGGCTGCGCTTCCCGGAAAACAAGGTGCGCTATATGGACGCCGACACAGGGCGGGCACTCGCGGCCGAAACGGAAAAGGCACTGGCTTAACATGAAAGCACAACCCAAACCGCTGGACTTTGGCGGAAACGGGATTAATGGCAGCGTGGATGCCTACGGACGCATCATCGCGCTGAATTTCTATCATCACAAGCACGGCTACGCCACGCTGACCAGCGCGCCGCCCTTCGACGAATCGAAACGCTATGATCCGTCGGCGGTGCGGGCGTACCGGGCCGCGCTGGCCAATCTGGAGGGTTTCGGTATCAATCCCAGTGTGCCGCTGGAGCCCGTCAGCGCGACCAGTGACGGAATCTGCGTGCGCCAGGAGCTGGCCGGCGAATCAGCACGATGCAGCGTGGTCACTTATGTAGCCGGAGGCATCGTGGTGCAGCACTGGGAGGCCGAGGGCTGTACGCTCAGCTTCTCGGAAAATTACCAGCTGATGCGCTGTGCCTATACCCAGCTCACCGAGGGCGGGCCGCTGCCCATGCCTCCGATCGAAACCAGCTCGGATCGGTTTCTGGATTGCTGGCGCATTCGCAATGAAGCCATAGGCGCAGTAATTGTCCGTGGCTATCCTCGCGAACCGGTCAACCATGCCACGATCGAGTTTGCGTTCTGCGAAGAAGATCGTGGCGGGCCAGCATACTTTCACCTGCAACGCACCCTTACACCCGCATTGGAACGTGTCAGCCGTCGCTGGGATGCGTGGTGGGCGGCTGTGCCCGCTGATCCGCTGTTGCGCCGCGGCTTGTCGTATGGCTATCACATGGCAGTGCCCGTCGACGACACCACCTGCCTGCTGACGGACCACATGCTGCTGCCCCTGTCGTGGAACCGCGATGCCTATTATGTCGCGCTGGCGCTGCTGCACTGGCCGGGGCGCCCGGCGGAAATGCGCGAGATCGTGCGGCGGCATCTGCTGTGGATGTTCGAGCGCGCAGACCGGCCTGACGGCGCATGGGGCCGCTGCTATCTGGCCAACGGGCGCATCAAGGACCCGGCGTTTCAGCTTGACCAGCAGTTGTTTCCGCTGCTGGAGCTGACCGACTATATGCTGATGACCGGCGACAGGGTCACATTCGCCCGGCTGAAGCCCGTGGTACAGCAGGTGCTGGACATGCTGATGGCGCGTCGTGCGCCGGACGCTGCGCTGTTTCCCACCGACGAGACGCCCGCCGACGACCCGATCGCCTTACCCTACCACCTGTCGAGCCATATTCTGTTCTGGAAGGTGCTCGACCGGCTGGATCAGCTTGGGATGCCGGTGAGGGGCATGGCGGACGAGATTCGGGCCGCCGTCACGCGCTATTTTTCGACTAACCTGGACGGCGCGACCGTTTGGGCGTATGCGACCGACGGGCATGGCGGCATGCACCTGTATCATGATGCCAACGACTTCCCGACCGTGCTGGCCCCCGCGTGGGGCTTTTGCAGCGCCGATGACCCGGTCTGGCGGGCGACCATGGAGTTCGCCTTTTCAGACGCCAACAAAGACGGCGTGTACAATGGGCGACTGGGGTCTGTGCACACGCGTGCGCCCTGGCCGCTGGGCGATGTGCAGGACATGCTGGTGGCGCGTGCGCTGGGCGATGCAGCCCGCGAGGCCGCGGCCGTCGCCCGCCTGCGGCATGCCGCGCAGCCTGATGGCAGCCTGCCCGAAGCCAGCGACCCGGAAACCGGCGCGGTGGCCTCGCGGGCGTGGTTCGCCTGGCCGAATGCCGCCTACGCCTGCACGGTCCTCAACGCCTTTAGCCCGCGAGAGGAAATGCCTGTGAACATCGATGCTCACGCACGCATCCGCGAAAAACTGACCACCCTGTATGGCGCAGATCTGGCGGTGGGGACCTATGCCGCGCTGGAGCCGCTGCTTGCGCCTGTCTCGCCCGGCAAGAGCGGCAACCTGCCGCTGAGCGAGAAAGACGTGATGCTGATCGCGTATGGCGACCATGTGCGGCGCGAAGGCGAAGCGCCGCTGCGCACGCTGAACAATCTGCTGCATACGCTTTACAGGGACAGTCCGCCGGTATCCAGCCTGCACATCCTGCCCTTTTACCCGTGGTCGTCCGACGACGGCTTTTCCGTCATCGACTACTTCCAGGTCGATCCGGCGCTGGGGACATGGGACGATGTACGCCAGATCGGCAGGCGCTACCGCCTGATGTTCGACGCCGTGTTCAACCACATTTCGGCGGGCAGCGACTGGTTCCAGGCGTTCCTGCGCGGCGAAGCCCCGTATGACGCGTATTTCGTGGCGCTGCCGGAAGGCACGGATGTCTCGCTGGTCACGCGCCCGCGCACGCATCCGCTGCTCACGCCGTTCGAGACCGCCAGCGGCACCCGGCATGTGTGGACGACCTTCAGCGCCGACCAGATCGACCTGAATGCGGCCAACCCGGACGTGCTGGTGGCGCTCACGCGCGCGCTGCGCTTTTATGTCGAGCAGGGCGCGCAGTATATCCGGCTGGATGCGATTGCCTTCCTGTGGAAAATCGTCGGCACCACCAGCATCCATCTGCCGGAGACGCACCTCATCATCCAGCTCTGGCGCGATGTGCTGGATATCATCGCGCCGGACGTGATGCTCATCACCGAGACCAATGTGCCGCACGTCGAAAATATCTCGTATTTTGGCGATGGCACCGACGAAGCCCAGATGGTGTACAACTTCGCGCTGCCGCCGCTGGTGCTGCACACGCTGGCGACGGGCGACGCCGGTCACCTGTCCGCGTGGGCCAAAACGATCACGCGGGTGAGCGACCGCAGCACGTTTTTCAACTTCACCGCGTCGCATGACGGCATCGGCCTGCGCCCCGTGCAGGACATCCTGAGCGCCGACGAAGTTGCTGCGCTGGTGGCGCGCACGCTGGCGCACGGCGGGCATGTCTCGATGAAGAACAACAGCGACGGCACGCAAAGCCCGTATGAGATGAATATCACCTGGTTCGATGCGATCACCGCGCCGGAGGTCACCGCCGAGCGGCCAGATATCGCCATCGACCGCTTCATGGTGTCGCAGGCCATCATGCTGGCCATGCTGGGCGTGCCTGGCATCTACTTCCACAGCCTGTTTGGCTCGCGCAACGACCATGCGGGCGTCGAGGCGACCGGCCGCTTCCGCTCGATCAACCGCGAGAAGCTGGATGCTGACGCGCTGCTGAAAGAACTGCAGACACCCGGAACATTCAGATACAACGTGCATCTGCGCTACCGGCATCTACTGTTGGTGCGCACGCTTGAGCCCGCCTTCCACCCGCTGGGCATGCAAACCGTTCATGATGTTCATCCGGGATTGTTCGTGCTGGAGCGCATTTCACCGAATGGCCGGGAGCGCATGCTGGCCGTCCACAACGTGACCGGCGATACAATCGTCGTCGCGCTGCCAGGTGAAGGCCGCTGGACGGACACGCTGAACGGCGCTGTTGTGGAGATGGGCCAGCCCCTGCGCGTGGCACCCTATCAGGTGATGTGGCTGTCGCCGTCTGGCCGGCATCACTATCTTTCGGAGAATCCTGGCAGGCCTCCGACAATCATTTCTAACGTTACGGGCTTGGATGACGCGATGCAGTGATGCTATCTTTAAGCAGGCACGGTGCACCTGCTGCTCGAATTCTGACAGCAGGTGTCCTGTTCTCGCGACTGCGTCGAATTCTCATCTACAGACAACGCAAACCACTGTTTAAATAGGATCGACTTTGTGCTGCTAATTCGGGTGAGAAACATTGCCCAAAGGACACATTCAGTAAAATGCTAAGAATTCTGGGTAAGCAGACCAGTTTGTTCGTCATAGTGATGATGTTAGCAGTAAATGTGGCTGCATTAAGTGCCCAAGACGCAGTTTGCGACGTCTCAGCGAGCGAGTCAGTTGCATTCATAGCAGACATAGACGGAAATTATGAAATCTACACTATCAATTTAGATGGAAGCTGTATACAAAATTTGACTTCAAACCCCTTTGATGATCTTGCTCCTAGCTGGTCACCAAATGGGCAGATCTTAGCTTTTATTTCAACACGCTCAAACCCACAAGGGGATGTCTATATTAGGACTGGTGAAATAGATATTCGAGTGACAAATAATGGTGCAACGAATATTGCACCTATTGCTTGGTCACCTGACAGCAGGTACTTCGCCTTCGTCTCTACTCAAAATCATGCGCAAGGCGATATCTTTATTTATGACGTATTGAATAATTCGCTATCAAATATCACAAATGACGCAAATCCAGACTTTTCCCCTAACTGGTCATCACATGGCTCAGAAATTGTTTTCGTGTCTGGGAATAGTTCAGCATCATTAATGCCTTATGTCTTCAATTTTACAACTGGAGAAAGATCACGATTGCTTGATTCAGAGGAGGCAACATGGTTTCCCGCATGGTCACCTTCGGGAAATTATATCGGATATTTTACAATTTCTAGCAGTGATGGTATCTATCTTTTCGATACCGCCACAGCAAATATTGAACAATTGTTGGTTGAGAGCAGCGCAAGTCCTCCAATGTCCTGGTCGCCACGAAACTTGGAAGTCGCGTTCGCTGCTGGTTCAGTCGAGGGTTATCGAATCTATGTGGTTGATTTACTGAATCACCTCATTGCGGAACTACCAACGCGCAACCGATATGCGATATCCCCAGCATGGGCACCATCTGGACGCTACATCGCATTCTTTTCACAAGGTCAACACGCGCGGTCGAGTTTGTGTTTGTTCGATTATTCTACGCATCAGTCTGTTGTACTTGCTGACCAGATTCTAGTATTTAGTTCGGAAGTGGATCCGTTTCTTTTACAATCATCCCCGATATCATGGAGAGCACATCCACAACCTGAACATTTGATCGCTAACTCCACAGACAGTTTCGCTATTTGTTGAAGACATTTTCTATTTTCAGCATCGATAAGCTGCATCGTCGACTTCGCCATTCTCATGCTGCAACAATGGCTCCGCTTCCCTGTCGAAATAGGTCCCTAACAGGCTCTAAGCGTCACAGCAGTGCGTTGGAGATGTAATCACAGGCCGTAAGACTCCTGCAATCATTTCGTGACAAAGTGGCGGGCATGTCGAAATCACCGATTATCTGTATTGTTGACGATGAGGCCACGCTGCGCGAGGTGGTTCGGCGCTACCTGGAGCATGACGGCTTTCAGGTGATTGAGGCCGAAACCGGCCCGCAGGCGCTTCAGCTTCTGCGCGAGCAGCCCGCCGACCTGATTTTGCTGGACATCATGCTGCCGGGGCTGGATGGCTTCACGCTGATGCGCGTGCTGCGCCACGGTAGTGAGGTGACGGAGCCCCATGCGGGCGGCGGCATCCCCATTATTGCGCTGACCTCGCGCAGCAGCGAGGCGGACCGCATCGAGGGCTTTGCGCTGGGCGTGGATGATTACGTGCTCAAGCCGTTCAGCCCGCGCGAGCTGGTCGCCCGCGTGAAGGCCGTGCTGCGCCGCGCCAGGCCAGGTACCACCGAGGACACGCCCAGACCGCTCGTCTATGGCCCGCTGTGCATCGATCCATTGCAGCGCAGGGTGTCCATCCACGAACGCGCCATCACGCTGACAGCCCGCGAATTTGACCTGCTCTGGCTGCTGGCATCGTATCCGCGCCAGGTCTTCACCCGCGACCAACTGCTTGACCGTGTGTGGGGACAGGAATACTATGGCGACGATAGCACGGTGACGGTGCACATCCGCCGCATGCGCGAAAAGCTGGAAGCAGATCCGTCCAGCCCGCAGTATGTGCAAACAGTGTGGGGAGTGGGATACAAATTTGAACCGCAGGAAGGCGATTCCTAGTCTGTTCTATCCGCTTGGCCTGTTTGCCGGCATGTTGGGCGCGCTGGGCATCAGCCTGGCGATCGTCATCCTCAACCTGAATCCACCCGAAAGTGATGTTCAGCTATTGTTCGTGTTCATGCTGGGCAGCGGCAGCATCAGCGTGGGCAGCGTGTATATCTTCAATCGGCTGGGTGTCTTCGAGCGCTTCACCAGTTTGCGCTGGGCGATGCTGGCCAATATCGTGCTGCTGGTGCTGATCATCTTCCTCAATGTGTGGCTGACAGCGCAGCTGATGTTCATCAGCCAGCACGACTTTATCCTCACGCTGGCGCTGCTGATTTTCGCGGGCGTCGTCAGCACCATCTGCATCTTCTTCGTCTCCAATGCGTGGATCGGCCGCATTCATCGACTGGGGGAAGCCGCACGGCGCATGCAGTCTGGCGATCTGAGCGGCAGCCTGCCCGTACACGGCAACGACGAGCTGGCCCAGCTCACGACCGCGTTCAACCAGATGGTCAGCGGCCTGCAGGCTGTGGAAACGCAGAAGCGTCATCTTGAGCAGACGCGCCGCGATCTGGTGGCCTGGGTATCGCACGACCTGCGCACGCCGCTGGCAGGCATCCGCGCCATGAACGAGTCGATTCTCGATGGCGTCGTGGCCGATGAAGAAACGCGCAACCGCTACATCCAGACCATTCAGACTGAGCTGTTCCACCTGAACAAGATGATCGACGACCTGTTTGAGCTGGCGCAGCTGGACGCAGGCAGCTTCGCGCTGACCCTGGTGGACGCATCGCTGCATGACCTGATTTCCGACACCATCGGGGCGATGACTGCAAAAGCGTCGCAGACGGGAATCCACCTGAAGGGACAACTTGACCCAGGACTGGATATGGTGCGCGTCGCGCCAGACAAAATTCAGCGCGTGCTCTATAACCTGCTCGATAACGCGCTCGATCATACGCCGCGCGGCGGGACCGTCTCGATTCAGGCGCAGCGCGAGGGTAAATGGGTGACCGTGCGCGTGCACAATACCGGCAGCACCATCCCCACGCACGACCTCCCGTATGTATTTGAAAGTTTCTACCGCGGAGAGCCTTCACGCACACAGCACGCCGGCAAGCGCGGCACCGGGCTGGGGCTGGCGATCGTACGCGGATTTGTCGAGGCTCACGGGGGCACAGTCAACGTGGTCAGCGCGCCTGAGCAGGGCACTACCTTCAGCTTCACCCTGCCCCACCCGTAATACTTTTGCAAGGAATCTGTCACCTCTGCGCAAGATCTTCAGCGTAAGCTCCACAGGAATGGCGGCGTTAAAAATGACCGTCTTAATCAGATTCAGGAGCCTATTCTAATGAAACGTTTGCTGACTGCTGCTGCGCTTTCCCTCGGCCTGATCACAGCCGGGGCCACCCCCCGTACAGCCCAGGCGCAGGACGACATGATGACGCATGTGTGCGATTCCACGCTGATCGCCCTGCTGTATATCGCCGAGCACGATTATGGTTTCGTGCCGATGTCGGCCGACCTTTCCACTTTCGAAAAGGGCCAGTATGCGCCACTGTTCGAGGCGATGATGAGCATGATGGGTGAAGAAGCCATGATGGAAGGCGATGACATGATGGCGACCGAAGAAGCCATGATGGAAAGCGAAGAAATGGCTGAAACCAGCATGATGGAAATGGTCGCGCTGGCGCCCGGCCACGTTGCTGATGAAGACCCGGCCTGCACCGAACTGCGCACCGAACTGGATGCCTTCCTGTTCACCACACTGACAGAAGGCATGATGATGATGTCCGACGGCTGATCTGGCCGCCAGAGGCCGGGGCTGTTTTCGTGGATGCTCCGGCCCGCTTATCGACAATAGAGTCAGGAACAAAATATGATCGCTATGAAACGACTCATCGCGCTGGGGCTGTTGCTGGCCGGATGCGCGAGTGAATCCCCGGCAGTACAGGCCCCGACCACAGCAGCAGAAGTTGTGCTCACCCAGCCAACTGCGCCAGCGACCGAACAGATGGCGCAGCCCACCCAGCCACAGTCGACAGACCTCCCGGCGACGAGCGAGCCGGCACCGCCCGCGAGTGCCGCTCTACCCGCGTGGCAGACGCTGCCGCTGACCGATGCGCGCACCGGCGCGACCTTCACCTTTGCAGACTATGCCGGGCAGACGGTTTTTGTGGAACCCATGGCGACCTGGTGCACCAACTGCCGTGCCCAGCTTGGCAACGTGGCTAGTGCCCGCGAACAATTGGCCGGGCAAGGCGTCGTCTTTGTGGCGCTCAGCGTCGAGACCAATATCACGGCCACAGACCTGGCCGCCTATGCCGACCGCAATGGCTTCGGCTGGACCTTCGCAGTGCTCACACCCGATATGCTGGGTGCGCTGACAAACGCATTCGGCTTCACCATCAATAATCCACCGTCTACGCCCCATTTCCTGATCCGGCCAGACGGCACAGCCACCTCGCTCATCACCGGCATTGAGTCTAGCGCACAGATCATCGAGCAGATTAACGCAGCGCGCGGCTGATTCACTTGCGACGGTCTGTGTGCATGGGTGCTGACTATGCGCAATCAGCACCCATGCTGTGTCCCGTGTGTTATGCCTCGCGGGCGGCCTTCTGCAAGTTGCGCACTTCCCACAGCGACTCCAGCGCAATCGCCACCAGCTGCGCCAGCATGACGAAGTGCGCCTCGTCCGCTTCGGTAAAGTCACCTTCATATTTGTCCGAAAGCTGGAATAATCCCCAGTTGCGGCCATCGCGGTCCACCAGCGGCGTGGCCATCCACCCACGCATAGGCGGATGCGCGGCAGACTCGGTGCCAAAGTTCATCCAGGCGGGATGCGCTTCCAGCTCGGCCTGGGTGAAGCGCACGGTCTGGTTATGCTCCAGCAGCCAGGCATGCGTACCGAAGCCTTTCGCCGGCGCGGCATATCCCGCCCAGTCCTTATATTTCTCGGACAGCGAGAAGTACTTGCGCACACTGCCCCAGTCTTTATCGACGATGATGGCGATGGCGGACTGATGTGCACCCACCACCAGCCGGGCAATTTCAGCCGCGCGCTTCAGCACGTCGTTAGCACCCTGCGCGAAAACCTCATCAATCTCATCCGGATTCTGCATCACCGGATTGACCGTCGCCCCGGTCACCACGTTGGAATACACGTTGTATGCGCTGCTGGATACATCTGCCATTGAATTTTCCCTCATCGATTAGGCGGTTCCATCCGCACACTTTAGCAGGGGATACTATGTCCTACTACTAACAATTCTGGTAGCTGGCCGCGTGCAAATTGCCCTTCTCGCAATTTACCCCGATACTGGCCATACCTGTCCGATAGATAGCGCGGAGTTCCCCTGATGGCACGACTGTTCAAAACAGCCCTGATCATCTTCAGCATCATACAGCTCATACTGGCCGCAGGTTTCGCCTTCCAGGTGGCGGCCGTGACCGCGATCTGGCCGCTGCCAGACACCACCCCCTTGTCCTTTTTGTTCATCGGCTCGATTTTCGCCGCTGCCGGGGCTGCCCAGCTCTACTGCCTGTATATTCGCGAAAACGGCGCATTGGTGGGCATCGCGCTGGATTACATCACCATCTTTGTGCCACTGATCGTGTTCATGCTGCAAATCGCCAATGGCAGCTCGGCCATTCTCGCCTTTGCAGTCTCGCTGGCGCTGGGGCTGGCCTTTGGCGTCGCGCTGCTGTTCTGGAGCCGCCAGTATGCCATCACCGATCCGCGGCCACAGCCCCGGCTGGTCCGCTATTCTTTCGTGGTGTTCATCGTCGCACTGCTGCTGGTGGGCGGGTCGCTGGTGCTGAAGACGCCGAATGTGCTGCCGTGGCGCATCACGACCGAGGGCGGCGTCGTATATGGCTGGATGTTCCTCGGCGCTGCCGCCTATTTCACGTATTCGCTGCTGCGGCCCAGCTGGATCAATTCAGGCGGGCAGCTGATGGGTTTTCTAGCCTATGATGTGGTACTCATCGTGCCGTTCGTCACACGTCTGGCAACGGTAGATGAACAGTACCGGCTGGGACTGTATGTGTATACCGCTGTGGTCGCCTACAGCGGCCTGATGGCGGCCTACTTTCTGTTCATCCATCCGACGACGCGCATGTTTGGCGCACGCGCTGGGACGGGCGCAGTCATGGGCGCAGGCGGTACAGCATCTCACCGGCCTTAGGCACCAGCAGCACGCCCTCGGACTCGCGTCCGGCCCAGTCCGCCGGATGGATCGACTCCGGGTCGAGGTAGCCCAGCGACAACACCTCGCAGTCCGCCTGCGGGATGCGCGTGGCCAGCGTGACCCGGATGCGCGCCCGTTCCACGCCATCGGCATAACTGCCGCCGCCGCGCAGGTGCGTGCCATGGGCCAGCACGCCCAGCGGAATCTGGCCAAAGCGCTCCCACTGCCTGAGGTAGTAATCGCGCACATGATAGCCCGCCTGATAGATATAGCGGCCATGCACATGGCTGACCGTGTCCAGGTGCGGCGCGTAGATCACGATTTCGCCGCCATCCGCGACGGCTGGTTCTAGCTTGTACATCGCCTTGGCGGCCGTCCACAGCTCGTCATACATGGGCGGCGCACACGACAGCACGCGCTGAAACGGCCTGTCCACCCAGGTGATATGCCGCTGCGCTGATAAATCTGCCGCCGCTGACCAGGCCTCGTACAGGTCGCCCACGAACAGCCCGGCCAGCCCATCACCGACGACGACCATGCTGATCAGCGTGACGGGCGTGCGCACAAAATCAGCCGCCGCATGGATGACCGCGCGCACGGGTGTGTTTTTAATGCCGATGATGTCCAGGATACCCGCCAGCGCCCCCAGCCAGTGCGTGGTATTGATCATGTCTGCGCCGGAAATGCCAGGGAACAGATATTTCGCGCCCCCGCTGAAGCCGACCACCTCGTGCGGGAACGTCGGCCCCACGATCAGGATGTGGTCGTAGTCGCTGATGCGCCGATTGATGCGCACAGGGGTGTCCCCACCCAGCGACGGGTGCCACAGGTCGCCCGCGATGGCCTGAATCTGCGCCTGTTCCAGCGTGCCAACCTGCATCAGCGCATCCGGGTTTTCCCACTCATGGTTCAGCAGGCCAATATGACGATAAATGCCGGCACGCTCATCTGCGCTGATGCCCACCAGTTTGCACAGCGACGCCTCGCTCAGCGGCGGATGCGTGCCCAGCGCCACCATGAAATCAAGCTGGCGCGTATCGCGCAGCATGTCCGTCAGCAGGCGAAACAGCAGCGGCAGCGGAATCGTGCGCGTATGATCGGGAATCAGCGCCAGCACGCGCGCCCCATTCAGCGCCCCGGACAGGCCGTGCGCCAGCGTCTCCCTGATCTGTGCTGCCGTCAGCAGCGCCCCGTCCTGTGCTGTCGCCTGTGCCCGAATGCCCATGTGTCTTTCCCCGCTGCTTCGCCTGTATGCCACGAGTGTACCGCACACGTGCAGGACCATGCCGGAAGGACCTTTACTTTAAGGCGCGGACAGGTCACACTCTTTTGCCTGATGCTTCATCCAGTGTTCTCTTATTTTCTATCCTAGGAAAGTCGATCATGCCGTATTTTGATTTGCCTTTTGATGATATGCAGCGTTACAAGCCCGCCAGCCCGGAACAGCCCGATTTCGACAGCTTCTGGGCGCGCACCCGGGCGGAAGCACGGTCGTATCCGCTGGACTTCACGGTGACCCCTGTAGACATGGGCATCGTCACTGCGGATGTATTTGACGCCGAGTTTTCCGGCTACGGCGGCCAGCGCATCAAGGGCTGGTTCATGTTGCCGAAGCAGCGTTCAGAGCCGCTGCCGTGCGTGGTGGAATATATCGGCTATGGCGGCGGCCGCAGCCTGCCCTATGCGTGGCTGAAATGGGTCAGTGCCGGATTCGCCTATCTGGTCATGGACACGCGTGGGCAAGGCAGCACGTGGGCATCCGGTGACACCCCAGACCTGCCCGACGGGGCGAACCCGTTTTTCCCCGGTTTCACCACCCAGGGCATCCTCAGCCCGGAGACGTACTACTATCGCCGCCTGTACACAGACGCCGTGCGCGCGCTGGAAGCGGTCGCCAGCCACCCGGCAGTGGACCGCACCCGCATCGCCGCGACCGGCGGCAGCCAGGGCGGCGCGATCACGCTGGCGGCCAGCGGCCTGGCACCGGAGCTGGTGAGCGCGTCGCTGCCCGATGTGCCCTTCCTGTGCGAGATTCACCGCGCCATCACGCTGATCGGCGGCGTATATGACGAAATCGTCAAATATCTCAGCATCCACCGCCAGTCTGAAGCGCAGGCATTGAAGACGCTCTCGTACTTTGACGGCGTCAGCTTCGCCTCACGCATCCGGGCCGCGAGTTATTTCTCCACCAGCCTGATGGACATGATATGCCCGCCCTCGTGCGTGTATGCGGCCTACAACCACATTCCAGACGGCGTGGAAAAAGAAATCCATGTGTATAAGTACAACGGACACGAAGGCGGTGGTGATCTGCACACCATGAAGAAGATTCTGTGGCTGCGCGACAAGTGGATGCAGGCGTAAGATCTTTCAAGTAAGGGGGCAGCAGATGCAGGCAGGAGAAGTGATGACAGAACGCCGTTTTCTGATCACCGGCGGGCTGGGATTTATCGGCGCGTGGACGCTGTATCATCTGGCGCGGCAGGGCGAACGGGCTGTTTGCTTTGACGTGGGGGCAAACAGCGGACGACTGGACATGCTGCTGCCCAAAGACCAGCAGTCGAGCATCCAGTTTGTGCAGGGGGATATCACCAGCAAGGCGCAGGTGGACGCCGCACTGGAAAACGTCACGCACATCATTCACCTGGGCGCGCTGCAGGTGCCTTCCTGCAAGGCCAATCCGATCCTGGGCAGCGCAGTGAATGTGACCGGCACCATCAACCTGTTTGAGGCTGCCCGCGAACGGGGCATCCAGCATATCGCCTATGCCTCGTCAATCGCTGTGTACGGCCGCGCGGACGAGTATCCGTATGAACTACTGCCCGATGATGCCCCACGCATCCCGCACACGCTGTATGGCGCGTACAAGATCTGCAACGAAGAAACGGCCCGCGTGTATTTTGAGGATCACGGCATCACCAGCACCGGCCTGCGACCATTCACGGTCTATGGCGTCGGGCGCGACCAGGGTCTGACCAGCGAACCGACCAAGGCGATGCTGGCCGCCGCGAAGGGCGAACATTACAGCATCCCATTCGGCGGAAAGATGCAGTTCCAATGGGGTTCGGATGTGGCGCGCCAGTTCATTCAGGCGGCGCTGCAACCGCTGGATGGCGCGTTCGTGTTTAACTTCAACACAGTGCCGGTGGAAGTGGCCGAGGTTGCCGACATCATCATGCGCATCGTGCCTGAAATTCGCATCGATGTGGCGACAAACAAGCTCCCGTTCCCCACGGGTTTCACGGGCGATGGCATCGTCAGACACTTCAGCGAAGTATTCGAGACGCCGCTTGAAGAAGGCATTCGCCAGACGATCGCACACTTCAGAACCGCCTCAGCCGTCTGACCTTAATAGTTCCCCACTTGCACAAATTACTACCCGCGTATAATAAAGTTCAGGGCAGAAGCGCTGTAATACTTCTGTCCTGAACTGTGTGCCTGATGGTGAAGAAAAGCCGCCTGAAATGATGCCGAAACGCGTTGTGGTGCTGCTGACCGGAATGCTGCTGCTTTTGCTGGGTGTTGCCGGGCTGCCAGCCCTGCTGGCCCAGGACATCCCGCCCACCAATCGAACGATCGCGCTAGAGGTGCTGGCCCGCGTGAACAGCTGGCGCGTCAGCCAGGGGCTGTTTCCGCTGGCCGAAAATGAAACACTGGCCCAGATGGCCCTCGACCAGGCGCGCTATGTGTATCCAAACTGGACCCGCATCGCAGCGCAGGGGTTGTATCATCAGGATGCCAGCGGGCGTGATCCGCGCGTGCGCGGCGTGCAGGCCTACAACTGGCCGTTTTACCAGAACGCAGACCGGGTGGAGATCGGCGAGAATGCCGCTGAAGGCAGCGTCGCCTCAGCGGTGGGCTTCTGGCAGGGATCGTCCATCCACAGGCGCACTGCGTTGAATCCTGCCTACCGCGAGGTTGGCGTTGCCGCGCTGCCCGTGCGCAACGGCTACATTTTCTATATCGTGTTTGGCGCCCGCCCAGAGGTGCTGCCGGCCATGCTCGCCCCAAATGCAAACACGCTCTATCTCTCGCGTGAGCAGTCGCGTTATGCTGCGACAGCAGCAGAAACCCGCGTCCGCCTGTTCGATGCAGCGGGCCGCCCGCTGGGAGGCGACATGCCCTGGGCGCCCACCATACCCCTGCCGCCCGGCACATCAGGACAAGTCACCGTGCTGTATACGACCGGCAGCGCGCAATCCCTGGACATCGTCGATCTCAGCAAGGATATCGCCGTGCTGGAGGCCCCGGCACAGGCTGCCATGCCAACGCCAACCAGCCCGCCGCCAACCCCGACAGCACCCAGCGTAACCCCAGGGGCGCAGGCCACGACAGCAGGCGCCGCGCCAGTGGCCCCGCCACCAGCACCCGCGACGCCAACGGCGGCAGCGTCTGGCGGCAATACGCTGACGATCACCTTCACGCGCAACAGCCTGCTCATGCAAAACACATCGGCGGTCCCGCTGGATGTCACTGGGCTGGAAATTTCGTCAGCGACTGGGCGCATTTCGATTTCAAACTGGACCCGCGTGGCGCAGTTCAACACGACCCGTTTCGGCTCGCGCGACTGTGTCGCTGTGACCACTTCGGGTGGAGGTGCCAATACCAGTGGCTGCCGTTATCTGCTCAGCAGCGTGCAATTTACGCCCGACCGGGCCTTCTGGCGCGATACCACCGTGACGATCACCAACAATCAGGTCACCGTGGGCACCTGTGACGCGCTGGCGGGCCAGTGTGTCATCACCTGGCCCTAGTCAAATATTGATGCGCGCTGGGTTAAACAGCGCCTTAAAACCTGCGCACGGGGATGAATCCGGCGTCGGCCAGCGCCGCCTGCCCAGCCTCGGACAGTACAAACTGGACAAACATGCGCGCCCATTCAGGCTGCGCCGTGTCGTCAGTGATGCCGATCGGATAGGTCGCCAGCGTGTTAAACGCATCCGGCACATCCAGCGTGACCACCTGGTCGCGAATATCGGCGGTGATATCCGAGGCATACACGATGCCGGCATCGGCCTCGCCCAGCGCGACTTTTGCCGCCACCTGGCGCACATTGCCTTCTTCAGACACCACATTCGCCAGCACAGCCTCGCTAAACGCTGGCCCATACGCGCTGTCCTCGGCTATGCGCGCCAGCATCGTGTCGGTATAATCGCGCACGGGCACGTCAGGCGCGGCAATCACCAGGCGCACGCCAGGATTCGCCAGGTCACTCAGCGTCTGGATGCCCGCCGGATTGTCCCCCGGCAGCGCGACAACCAGCCGATTGCGCGCAAATACAAACGAAGCCCCGTCAATGCGCCCTGCCTCGCGTGCTGCCGCGAGCTGACGCCGATTCGCGCTGGCAAAGACATCTCCCGGCGCGCCTTCAGCAAGCTGGGCTGCCAGGTCTGACGAGCTGCCGAAGTTGAACACGATCGTCACCTGCGGATACGCTGCCTGAAACGCCCCCCCGATGTCCTCGAACGCATCGGTCAGCGATGCCGCGGCATAGACCGTGAGTGTCACCGGCTCATCCTGCGCACCTGCGGGCAAGACAAACATCAGCAGGGTGATGACCAGCACAAGAACGCGGCGAAACAAGGGCATGGAGCTGTCTCCTGAACTATCTTCCCAATCTCAGGGTGATGATCTGGAACGGCTGAATATCGAACGACACTGCATTTCCGTCGATGGCCACCGGCGCCTCAATCGGGCGCTCCAGCAGGTCGGTTTGGATCGCGCTGGTGATGCCCAAAGCGGGCGCAACCGTCAGCGTGACACGGCCGCGGCCACCGACTGCTTCGTAGAGGCGGACGACCACATCCTGACCATCTTCAGCCTGCTTGACCGCATCAATCACGCACGTGTCACGATCCAGCGAGAAATAGCTGGTTTCCGGCACAGACGCATCGGCCACAGGAAGCAGCGGCACATTGAAGGCCAGCCCGGCCTGCACCACCGGGGCCAGGTCGCCAGCAAACGGCAGCAGCGCAAAACGGAAACGGTGCGCTCCCTGGTCGGCCTCGGCATCCGGCCATTTGGGTCCCCGCAGCAGCGACAGTGAGAGCATGTTCCCGCGAGCGCTGTAGCCATACTTGCTGTCATTCAGCAGCGCCACGCCAAAGCCATACTCGCGCAAGGCGCCCCAGCGCTGGGCACACACTTCAAAGCGCGCGACATCGTACGGCGTATTGAAGTGCGTCGGGCGCTCGACAATACCATATTGCGTCTCGTACACGGCGTTGTGCGTGTGCACCACCAGCGGGAATTCCACCTTGAGGAATTTCTCGCGCTCGTGCCATTCGGCGGCGCAGGTGAAATCGAGATGCGGGCTGTCTGCGGACAGCGACACGACCTGCACCAGCATACTGACATCGCTCAGCGGAATCGTGAATTCCACGGCAGCACGCAGCCCGCCCTTCTCAATCACGCGGGCAGCAGTCGCCGCCGGGCGCGAGAGCGGCTTCTCCAGGTGATACACGTCCATATCCCACGCGTCCCACTTGATCGGCTTGTCCTCAAACAGCACGTAGCTGCTGCCAGGACCAGTGATCGACTCACGGTTGCGGCGCTTGTCCAGCAGGCTGACCAGCGAACCGCCTGCATCCAGCACGGCGCGCAGGCGGCTGTTTTCCAGCACGAACGCCCCGTCTGTTTCGATCAGGCGAACCAGCTCGCCAGCAAACGATGCGCTCGGCGCAGGGGCAGTACCCATCGACGGTGCGCTGACCATCATCAGCGGATGACCGGCGGCGCTGCGATACGGACTGGTGTTCTCAAACGGCAGTTCGATCACTTCGGTGCGCGCAAAGCTGAGCGTGTTCACCAGCGCGATACCCGTGCCCGCCGGGGGCAGCAAGTTGGCCAGCGCATCGTCGCGCAGGTCATCGCCTTCAGACAGGATCGCGGCATAATCTGCCGAGGAATCCTGATAGACTTCGTTGATCGATGACCCCGGCAGGATGTCGTGGAACTGGTTGAGCAGCACCAGCTTCCACAGGCGTTCCAGCGCGTCAGACGGGTATTGCCCGCCCAGCACAGACAGGAACTCCACATCGCGCAGCAGCAGCTCGCTGCGGCGGTTGGCATACTTGTTATAGGCCTGGGTGGTATATGTGCCGCGATGCAGCTCAAAATACAGCTCGCCCACCCACGTCGTCAGGTTATCGACATCCTGTTTGACGCCCTCAAAGAAGCTCTCCGGCGAGGCCATCTGCACGCGGGGCATGCCATCCACATCGCGCAGGCGCATCAGCCGCTCCACCATGTCCACCGTGGGGCCGCCGCCGCCATCGCCAAAGCCGTAGACATACAAACTGCTGTCCGAGCGCCCGTGATCGCGGAAGTTTTTCACGCTGTGCAGCACTTCGTCCACGGTGGCGATGGCATTGTAGGTATCGGCCGGGGGGAAATGCGTCAGCACTTCGCTGCCATCCAGCCCCTGCCAGATAAAGGTGCTGAAATTAGGCTTGTTGAACTGGTTCCACGACAGCTTCTGCGTCAGGAAATATTCAATGCCCGCACCGCGCATAATCTGCGGCAGGGCCGCCGGATAGCCAAAGGTGTCAGGCAGCCAGAAAATACCCGGCATCCAGCCGTATTCCGACTGGTAGAACTTCTGTCCGTACACGAACTGGCGCACCAGCGATTCGCCCGATGGCAGGTTACAGTCTGGCTCGACCCAGGCGCCACCCGTGGGAATGAAGCGCCCCTCTTTGATGCGCTGCACGATCTGCGCGTACAGGCCGGGCTGTTCTTCTTTCACCCAGGCCAGCTGCTGCGCCTGCGAACACACGAATTTATAGTCGGGATAGCGCTCCATCATGCGCATGACAGTGGAGAACGTGCGGATGCACTTGCGGTGCGTCTCGGCCAGCGGCCACAGCCAGGCGGTGTCGATGTGTGCATGGCCAATCGCGGTAATCTCGTGCTGTCCGTCACCCGTCTGCGCCATCAGGAAGTCGCGCGCCAGATCGCGGCAGTCGCGAATGGAACCGTCATCGCCGGGGAGATAGGCGTTGACAATCGCATTGGCCGTCATCAGCGCCTGTCCCGCGCGCGGGCTGTCGGACGGCAGGTGTTCTGCCATGCCGGCAATCGTGACCATATCCCACAGCAGGTCGGCGATATCGCGGCGGAACACGGCGATTTCAGCCATGCGCAGCAAACCGACGCGATCGACGTAGTGGCCCTCGGTCACCCCGAATGGATGATTGGCAGCGGCCTCGATATACAGCGTGAGCGACTCGCCACCGCGCGCGCTGTCGCTGACCGTGTAGGCATCATGATACGGCGCGTGGTAATAATCAGCGGTGCCGCTCAGCCCCTGCATCGGCTGGCCATCCTGCCACACGCACGCCTCGCACGACGAGTCCCAGCGCAGATGGACTTCCTGACCGCGCCAGGCCTCCGGCACGGATACGTGCAGCCGGAACCAGTGCGTGGACCAGTTTGGCCCGATGGTCTGGCCCAAGCTGATCGGGGCATATTGCCCTGCGGCAGCCTGCGCAAACGGAATCCGGTCCGGCGCGGCATAATGCTCCAGCGCCAGCGGACGGGCATCCTCGTACAACTGTGTCCTCAGGCTATCGATGAATTTATTCAGGCGGTTACGCGTAATCTGCGGATGTCGCTGCATCAGATTTTCCAGTTTTTGGTGTATCAGGCGGGATAAAGACTGTCGTTGATGCCCTGCCGGGCAGTGAGACAAAGTATGTTGTAAAGCATGTTAAATTGCGAACAGGCGGGACAGGTGGACCTGGGCAGGTTGGGGCACGCTACGCGGCATAATGGCTGTGGGCAGGCCGGGCATGGACGCGTCTGGAAAGTCAGCGGGCGCGTCGCGACGCGCCCGCCCATGCCCTTTAAGTCCCTGCACGCTTATGACCGGGATTACTGGCCCTGCCCCAGCGAATAGCCAGGCTCACCATCGAACTTGAACAAGTACTCGGTCTTGATGACTTCATAGCCGGCGTCAATCAGGCGCGCCAGCAGGGCCAGCACCTGCGAGTGCTTCACGCGCTCGCCCGGCTCCGCCGCCATGAAACGGCAGCGCCAGTGGTCGGTGCAGAAGGTCTCCGGGAAGCCATTCGGATACACCTTCACGCCGCGGTTGGTGATCATGTTCAGGGCCAGCGAACCGCCATCAGACACCTGACGCAGGCCTTCGCCCAGTGCCTGCGGGTCGCGATTTTCATGGTCGAGGAATACATCCACGCCCACCAGCTCGCGTTTGGCCGGCTCACGGGCGACGACGCTGGCCTTGACCTTCTGCGTGGCCGCCTCGACATAGGCCACCGGCTTGAACGTATTGGGAAGCTGTCCCAGCCGCGCGATGACCGCCTCGGTAAAGGCGTCGGTCCCCACCAGATGGCGCGTCAGCTCGGCGTTATACAAATCCCTGGTGTGGATGCCATCTTCAATCGTGCGCAGCCAGGCATTGTGGATGTTGGTGGCGACTTCCGGCTGGCCGATATGCGCCAGCATCATCACGCCAGCCAGCAGCAGACCAGACGGGTTGGCCAGGTTCTTTCCGGCGATATCCGGCGCGGTGCCGTGAATCGCCTCGAACATCGCCACATGGTCGCCGATGTTGGCAGACCCGGCCAGCCCGACCGAACCCGCCAGCTCAGCCGTCACATCCGACAATATATCGCCATACAGATTCGGCGTGACAATCACGTCAAAGCGTTCGGGGTGCGTGGCCACGCGCGCCATGCCGATGTCGATGATCCAGTGGTCTTTCTCGATATCCGGATACTCGGCGCCGATTTCATCAAACACCTTGTGAAACAGGCCGTCGGTCATCTTCATGATGTTGTCTTTGGTGAAGCAGCTCACCTTGCGCCGCTTGTTGGCGCGCGCATATTCAAACGCATAGCGCACGATCTTCTCGCAGCCGGGGCGCGAAATCAGCTTCAGGCACTGAAAGACTTCGTCGCTCTGGCGATGCTCGATGCCCGCGTACAGGTCTTCCTCGTTTTCGCGCACGATCACCAGGTCCATCTTCGGGTGATGCGTCTCGACAAACGGCGCATAGCTCACACACGGCCGCACATTGGCATACAGGCCCAGCGTCTTGCGGATGGTCACATTCAGGCTTTTGTAGCCGCCACCCTGGGGCGTCGTGATCGGCGCTTTGAAGAATACTTTCGTGCGGCGCAGGCTGTCCCATGCCTTCGGCTCGATGCCAGAAGTGAAGCCGCGCTTGTACACCTGCTCGCCAATCTCGATTTCCTCAATATCCAGCCGGGCGCCCGCTGCCTGCATCACCTGCAGCGCAGCGCGCATGATTTCCGGCCCGATGCCATCCCCATACGCCACTGTGATTGCCGTGCTGTTCGCTGCCACCATCGTGAACTCCCCCCAACCATCGATATAACACCTGCACATGACACACAAACGCAGGGTACGGAACTGGCCCATACCCTGCATTGACCCCAGTTGAGTTCAGGCACATGCCTGCCGGGTCTGCCTAGTCGAAGATATCGAACATATCTCCGAGGAAACCGCCCTTCTTCTTCTTGTACTGCGGATAGCGCTTGTAGTCGTCGTCATCATAATCGGGCTTGCGACGATAGTCATCATCGTCTTCCCGATAGCGCGGCGGGGCGGGCGGGCGCTGCTCAGCCGCCGCCTGTCCCAGCGGCGCACCCCCGCGCATCTGCGTCTCATAGGCTGCAGAGCGTTCGATGATTTTGTCCAGCTCACCGCGGTCCAGCCACACACCGCGGCACTGCGGGCAGTAATCAATCTCGATGCCATTCCGGTCAGCCATGACCAGTGCTGTCCCATCAATCGGGCAGTTCATCCAGACAACTCCTTCTCCACTACATACTCGGCCGATTCATCCAGTAAAGGTGCCAGTCCCACACATTCCAGCGGCGTCAGCGGTCGAATGCTGACCCAATTCTTCCACACCAGGCCTTCCTTTGGTTCGAAAGGCTGGCAGCGATCATCCGATTCGATCAGCTCCTGCACGCGTGCGGGAGGCAGCTTGACACCCAGCCCGCTGCCACCCACAAACACGAACACCTTGCCGAACACTTTATAGCAGGGATACCCGAATGCCCTGCCGGCACTCATTTCGCGCGAGCCGAGCAGCATTTCGTCCAGCGCGCGCTTGATTTCGGGCCGATGATTCAGGGCTGCAGCAGGCATATCACGCCTCCTGGCTACACCAGATCAGAGATCGGTGAGGACGAGCGCATCTGTTCGGCCAGCAGGTGCAGACGCTCCACGCGCTGGGCCGTCTCAGGATGCGTGCGGAACAGGCCAATCAGGCCACCGCCCGCCAGCGGATTGATGATGTACATGTGCGCTGTCGCCGGGCGCGCCTCCAGCTGCGGGGCAATTGCCGGGGCGGGCATGGGCGAGCGGCCAAAGCCATAGCCGGGCGTCTGGGCCTGGCGGCGCTGCTGCGGCTGCCGGGCAGGCTGGGGAGCGCGCTGCGGCGTGCCACCCGTCGGCGGGGCATTCCTGCCCTGCTGCACATAGGCTTCGATCTTTTCCAATGCACGGGCCAGCGGCAGCGGATCCCCGGCGATGCGCGCGCCGCCCTCGTCCGCCGTGAATTCACGGGAGCGCGAAATCGCCAGCTGAATCAGCATGGCCGCGATCGGCGCGATAATCAGCATCGCAAATCCGCCCACGAAACCGCCGCCTTCTTCATCATCGCTGTTGCTGAAGCCGCCAAAGATGGCCGCCCACATAATCATGTCAGCGATCATGCTGATTGCCCCGGCCATCGTCGCCGTGACCGACGAGATCAGCGTATCGCGATGCTTGATGTGCGCCAGCTCATGGGCGATCACGCCGCCCAGCTCGTCTTTCGAGAGCAGGTTCATGATGCCGCTGGTCACCGCGACAACCCCATGTTCCGGGTCACGCCCGGTGGCAAACGCGTTCGGCGCGGGCGAGTCGATCAGGTAGACCTTCGGCTTGGGGAGGCCTGCGTTGGCCGCCAGCGCCGCCACCTGCTGATGCAGCGCGGGCTGCTCGGATTCGCTCACTTCACGGGCGCCACTGAACTTCAGGGCAATCTTGTCCGAGTACCACCACGCGCCCATGTTGATTGCCCCGGCAAACACAAACGCGATCACCAACCCGGTCGTTCCGCCCAGCCCCGAGCCAATCATCAGCAACAGGCCGGTCAGACCAGCGAACAGCAGGGTGGTTTTCAATTGATTCGCCATCTTGTTGTCCTTTCTCACTTGATTCCATTACTGCGTCCAGCATTACGGTAAACCAGCCCCGAACCCGTGTCCGGGGCATTTTTGACTTTCAGGTACAGCCTAGCTCAGCCAGCCGCGACGGATCGCCAGCTTCTCCAGCTCCACGCCGATGAACACGACCGAGCTGAGCGCCATACAGATGGCAAGCTGGCCCAGCGTCAGCGGCGCGGTATTGAACAGGTCGTTGAAGAACGGCAGATAGATCGCCATGAGCTGGAGCACGACCGTCACCACCACAGCGCCAAGCAGCAGCCTGTTGCCGAAGAAATTCAGGCTGAAGAGCGACTCGCGATGCGAACGCAGGCCCAGCGCATGGCCCATCTGCGCGATCGTCAGGAACATGAACACCATCGTGTTCCAGGCCACGTCGCCATTCGCGGCGACCTGCCCCGTGCTGAAGGCCCAGTAGCCCAGGCCCAGGCCCGTCAGGCCCAGCAGCAGGCCGACGATCACGATATGGCGGCCCAGGCCGCGACCGAACAGGCTCTCGTTGGGCAGATACGGCGTGCGCTTCATCACGCCGCGTTCCGGCTTTTCCACGCCCAGCGCCAGCGCCGGGATGCCGTCGGTGATCAGGTTCATCCACAGGATTTGCAGCGTTGTCAGCGGCAGCGTCATGCCGGCGATGAGCTGCGTCGCCAGCAGCACGAACAGCTCGCCGGTGTTGCTTGCCAGCAGATACTTTACGAAGCGGCGCACATTGTCGTAAATCGTGCGACCTTCCTCGACGGCGCTGACGATGGTGGCGAAGTTGTCGTCCACCAGCACCATATCGCTGGCCTCTTTCGACACAGCCGTGCCGGTGATGCCCATCGCGACGCCAATGTTGGCCGCCTTCAGCGCAGGCGCGTCGTTCACGCCGTCGCCCGTCATGGCCGCGACATGGCCCTTTGCCTGCAGCGCCTTGACGATATTCAGCTTGTGTTCCGGCGACACGCGGGCATACACGGCCACGTGCTCGACGGTATTTTCCAGTTCCTGCTGCGACAGCGCGGCCAGATCGTGGCCGGTCATCACGCGGTCGCCCTCTTTGGCGATGCCCAGTTCCTTGGCGATGGCGAAAGCCGTCAGCGGGTGGTCGCCGGTAATCATGACCGGGCGGATGCCCGCTTCCTTACAGGTGGCAACGGCATCTTTCACTTCGCGGCGCGGCGGGTCGATGATGCCGACCATGCCGACAAATGTCAGGCCATATTCCACCGTCTCCACCGACCACTTGGCGGGCAGCGAGGCAACCATCTTATAGGCCAGGCCCAGCACGCGCAGGCCATTCTGGGCCAGCTGGTTATTGGCCGCTTCGATGCGCGTGCGCAGTTCCGGCGTCAGCGCGATCACCTCGCCATCCAGCCACACATGCGAGCTGACGGTCAGCAGCGAGTCGGCCGCGCCTTTGGTGAAGGCAATATAGTTATCCTGGCTGTGCTTCACCAGCCCGCCCAGATAGCGCAGGGCTTCGTCTGCCGATTCCGGATTCTGCAGGCTGTGCACGGTCGTCATGCGCTTGCGGTCGCTCTCAAACGGCACTTCGCCCACGCGCGGGAACGCGGCTTCCATCGACGGCTTGAGCAGGCCATAGCGTGCCGCAGCCACCACCAGCGCCCCTTCGGTGGGGTCGCCCACTGCGGTGAAAGCGTTCATGTCGGTGGCGACGCGCTCCAGCTCAGAGTCATTGCAGAGCGCGCTGCCCGCCAGCACAATCGTCTGAGCGGCGGTCTTGCCATTACGGCCATTACCGTTCGCGCTGACAATCGTGGGCAGCGACTGTTTCAGCACTTCATCAATCTGGTTGGTGTGACCGGCCACGTCCACAACCGTCACGGTCATGCGGTTTTCGGTCAGCGTACCCGTCTTGTCAGAGCAGATTGTGGTCACCGAGCCGAGCGTCTCCACGGCGGGCAGCTTGCGGATGAGCGCATTGCGGCGCAGCATACGCTGGGCACCCAGCGCCAGCGCGATGGTCACGACGGCGGGCAGGCCTTCCGGCACCACTGCCACCGCGATAGCAACAGCGTTCAGCAGCACCGACTCGCTGTCAGGATTGGCAGAATCCGGCAGAATGGGCTGGCCGGTGATGATGCCGACGATGAAGGCGATAATCATGACGACGATGGCACCGCGAATCAGCACCCCGCCCAGCTCGTCCATACGGCGCTGAAGCGGCGTCTTCTCGCTTTCGACGGTCTGAATCAGGTTGGCGATGCGGCCAAGCTGGGTCTTCATGCCCGTCTCGACGACGACCGCGGACCCGCGCCCGTAGGTGACAGAAGTGCCCATATAGAGCATGTTATAGCGGTCACCCAGCGGCGCATCCGCCTGTCCAAGCGCCGACGGCTCTTTGTCCACAGGCTGCGATTCGCCAGTCAGGGCGGCTTCCTGCACGCGCAGGTTGGCGCTTTCGAACAGGCGCGAGTCAGCCGGGATGACGCTGCCGGCTTCCAGCAGCACAATATCGCCGGGCACCAGATCACCCGATGCGACATCTTTCAGCTTGCCATCGCGGCGCACGCGCACGACCGGTGCGGCCATCTTCTTCAGCGCGGCCATCGCCTGCTCAGCGCGGTATTCCTGCGTGACCCCCAGAATCGCATTGAGGATCACGATCGCACTGATGGCGATCACGCTGTCTGCCTTGCCCAGAATCGCTGAGATGACCGCGGCAAAAATCAGCAGCAGCACCAGCGGATTGGTGATCTGTTCCCACAGGATCGCCAGCGGGCTCTTGCCCGGCGTCTCGGTGAGTTCGTTGCGGCCGTAAGTGGCCAGGCGCGACTGTGCATCTGTCTCTGTCAGGCCGGCGGCAGGCGACACATTCAGCTGCGCCAGCGTCGCGTCTGCCTCCATCACGTGCCAGATATGCGCTTCGCTGCCGGCCGACGCCGCTTTCCCCTTACTCTCAGTTTTTTGAAGTGTTTGCTGCATCATCGTCCCCGTATCTCGATCATTGGCCTTTAGATAACAAAAGGCCGGCGCACCGCGAAGCGCCAACCCATCTCTGGATTTCCAAAGACGTGCCGTTCGCGTTTCGTGTACACCGGCCCCCTCTGCGCCTCGTCCGTTTCGGTAAGTCTGAAACCTACGCTGTGCCCAGCTTGCCGTCAGTGCTTTGTACAGTTATACGAAGGAGGATACAGGATTTGTTCCGCCTTATCGCCCCCTAGTAAAAGGGGGATGTTACGTAATATAACGCCATCTATGGGCGAAATAACAGGTCGAGATCCTGGTCGACCGCCAGCACCAGCATACGCTCGCCCGTGCGTGTGCTCATATCCGTGTGCAGGCTGACCAGATGGGCCCCGGTGATCGCCACGGTAAATTCCTCGATCATCTCGCGGGCGCTCTCGAAAAGCTGACGACGCGTCTCCTTGATGAGCGCACGCCCTTCTGTGGTCTCGCAGATTTTCGCTTCCGCTACGGTCAGCACGCCTTTGATGCGCACCACAATCAGGTCTCCCAGAAACAGCGTACGCACATCCTGCGGCCCGCGCCCCAGGTATTCCTTCTCCAGCCTGATAATCGCCCGTGTGAACTCTGCCTCGTATTCTCCGCGCGTCTTTTTACGTGTCATGCCATTTCCGATGCCGCTACCCCGCCCTGCCCGAACTGCTCAGGCATAGTTGTACCGCGATCAGCCCGGATTTTCATCGGCATGAACAGTCCAGCTTTCGTTTTCGCAGTCGGGCTATCGTGTTATAGTCTTAAGGACGCAGGCATCCAGCGAAAAAGGGTTATTCGTATGTCAGCAAATGTAGAGGCGATGGTGCGTGAAGGCATCGCAGCCGCCAAAGCCGGACGCAAGGACGAAGCACGTGCCCTGCTCAGCAAGGCCGTCGACCTGAATCCGTATCATTCCGAGGGCTGGCTGTGGCTGAGCGGCGTCATGGAGTCCGATGATGACCAGCGCACCTGTCTGGAAAATGTACTCACCATCGACCCTACCAACCAGCGCGCGCTGCAGGGCCTCGACTATCTGAAGAAGAAGAAAAGCGGCGGCGGCAGCAGCTTTAGCAGCGGCTTCAACCAGCCCAGCTTTGCCGATACCGCCCCACCACCTGCACCCTCGGCGGGCGGAAGCGTCACCAGCGTGGAATGGGATTTCACGGCCCCTGAGACCAGCAGCCCGTCCGCCAGCTATCGCGCTGCTCCCGAACCATCCCCGGCAGTGTACGACGACTGGGTGAGCGGGCTGGGCATTTCCGCCGCGCCACCGCCCACACCGCAGCAGCTTGCCGAGCAAATGAATGCGACCACCGCCCCGCCAACGCCGTTCGTGGGCTTCGATGACGAATTCTTCCAGGACAATAACCCCTTCAACAATTCAACGCCCAGCGCCTTTGGGGACGAACCTGCCGCCAGCCCGTTTGACGAACCGGTCGCGTCTAATCCGTTCGATAATGAGCCATCTCCCAGCGCATTCGGCGGTTTCGATGCGGCTATTTTTGATGATCGCCCGCCCCCGACGCCCATACCGCCAGCCAATTCCATCGGCTATCGCCCACCGCCAACCGACTTTATGGCGATGGCCCCGGTGGTCGAGACAGCCCCGCTAACCGACGTCAAGCGCAAGTCACCCGCTATCGATGATGGCATGGCCGACCTGCGCGGCGACACGCTGGAAATGCCGTCCGAGAAAAAGCGCGATGCCCGCAGAAACAAGGTTGTAGACGACACGCCAGACCCGAACAGCATGTTCCCGCAGATTCCGCGTTCGATCCCGATCACGCGCCTGCCGGGCACGATTGAGCGTCCGCCGATTCTGCTGCGCCTGCTGGCGGTGCTGCTGGTGGTCGCCAATATCGGGGCGGCTGTGCTGCTGGGCATGAAATTACTCACGCCCGCCTAACACTGCCTAGACAGGCAACAGCCCGCCTGATAAAATGCAGATTCCTAAGGTCCTAATTTAAGCATCCGCAGCCTGTGAAGGCGGCGCCTGAGAGTAAACAGAGAGAACAATGGCCAATCACAAGTCCGCAATCAAACGTATCGGCCAGTCCGAAAAGCGCCGTGCGTACAACCGTGTCTATCGCAGCCGTACCCGCACCTTTGTCAAGCGTGCCCGCACGCTTCAGGCTGGCAAGGATCTCAATGCAGCGGCCGCTGCCGCAGTCGAGGCCATTGTCGAGCTGGACAAGGCAGTGAGCAAGGGCGTGCTGCACAAGAACAATGCTGCCCGCCGCAAGAGCCGCCTGATGAAGGCCCTAAACGCCGCACGCGCCAAGTAGTCACGCCTGCGTTTAAGCGCATCGAAAACCATCGCCCGCCTGGGACTCTCAGGCGGGCTTTTTATGCGTATGGGATTTGCTGTCGCGTCGTGGGCTGGCGAAGTTATGCGTCGGCGGATGGCTCGAAGCGGTAGCCTATGCCGCGCACCGTCTTCAGATAGACGGGCCTGGCCGGATTCTTCTCGATAGCGCGGCGAAACCAGCGGATATGCACATCCAGCGTGCGGGTGTCGCCGATGTAGTCGGTGTTCCACACCTTCTGCATCAGCGTGCTGCGATCGAGCGTCTCGTTGGGATGCTGAAAGAACAGGTCGACCAGCAGCGCCAGCTTGGGCGTCAGCTGGGTTTCAATGCCGTGGGCTGTCAGGATGCGGCGATCCTGCTGCAGGGAGAAATTCCCGCGCCTGAGGATGCGCTCGTCGCGCGTGGCAGGCCGTTGTGACTCAAAGACGCGCTCCAGCGCATTGATCAGCTTGCGCGCCGTAAAGGGCTTGGTCAGCACGACATCGGCGCCGCTGGAGCCCTCGCCAGCCGGACGCAGATGAAACACCGGCACGCCAGCGATATCATTTTTCACCTGGCGAACGATGCGGTCGCCATTCGTGCTCATCGACAATGCGTCAATAATGACCGCCTGCGGCAGCACGGTAGCCGCCTGCGCGGCAGCCTGTTTGCCACTCTGGACAGTCGTAACGTCGTATTTTTTCTGCAGGGAAGACAATACCGACTCGTGGGCAGCGCGATGTCGTTCAACCAGCAATATTCGTGCTCGGCTCATGCAAAGGCAGCCAATCTGGTGCGCCGCAAAATTCACTCGTTAGCGCATTATACCCGCGCGCGGGCATCGTACAACCACCTATCCCTGCCACTTTTATGCATCATGCGGTAATCTTTGTGACAGATTCGATACCATAACAGGCACAGGTCGCCCTTGAAAACACCGCTTCAGGCAAATACGCTCGCTGACATTGACCACAGGATGAACTGGGAATTTCTGCCTGTGCTGGCAGACTGGACGATCGCCCAGAGCATCTCGCTCCAGCAGATTCCCGCACCCACCTTTCACGAGAGCGCCCGCGCAAAGTTCGTCGCGGCGCAGTTTCGCGAGCTGGGGCTGAAACAGGTTTCAATTGATGACGTGTATAACGTGTACGGCATCCTGCCCGGCAGCAACCCTGCGCTGCCCGCGCTGATGGTGACCGCACATACGGACACGGTGTTTCCCGCGGAAACAGACCTGGATATCCGGCGCGAGGGTGACCTGATCTACGGGCCGGGCCTGGGAGACAACAGCCTGGGCGTAGGCGGGATGCTGGCGCTGGCGCGTACGCTGTCCGCCCTGCCATCGGAGTTCGCGCTGGAACGGTCCGTCTGGTTCGTGGCCACCACCGGCGAGGAAGGCCTGGGCGACCTGCGCGGCATGAAGGCGGCATTCGCCACGCTGAAGGAAGACATCGGCGCGGTCATCAATCTGGAAGGCATGGCGCTGGGCCACGTGTATCATATCGGCATCGCGGTGCGCCGCCTGCATATCATCGCGCATGCTGCCGGCGGGCACAGCTGGCTGCACTTTGGCCGGCCCAGCGCGATTCACACGCTGATGCGGCTGGGCGCGGAAATCACGCAGATCGTGCCCACGGCCCTGCCCCGCACGACCTACAACATCGGCATGATCGATGGCGGCACAGCCATCAACGCGCTGGCATCGAAGGCCAGCCTGTGGCTGGACCTGCGCTCTGAATCGGCGGACGAGCTGCACGCGCTGGAGGGACAGGTGCGCGCCATCATCGACCGCTACAACGCCGAAGTGTCGCAGGTTACGCTGGAAGTGGTGGGCGACCGGCCGGCCGGCCGCATCGACCCGAATCACCCGCTGGTGGGCCTGGCGCTGGGTGCGCTGGCGCAGGTCAATCTGCGCGGGGCGCTGGAAAGCGGCAGCACCGATGGCAATGTGCCGCTCACGCACGGCATCCCCACGGTGACGATTGGCATCAGCAGCGGCGGCAACGCCCATCGCCTGGACGAATTCATCGAAATCTCGCCGGTCGAGAAGGGCCTGCATCAGCTCATCCTGCTGACGCTGGCCTGCGACCATCTCGCGCTGTCAGGAAGTGGCTCATGAGCACCACACAGGTCCTGCTGGTTTTGAATCCTGCCCTGCACGAACGGAGCCGGGCGGCCTTGTCGTCGCTGGAGGGCTGGCAGCTTACCTTTCTGCACACCCTGGACGATGCCTCGGCACGGCTGGCGGAGCCGACTGCGCCCGACATGCTGGTCATCGACAAGTCGATTGACGGCGCGTACGACTGGCTGAGCGCGCTGCGCGTTCGCATGCCGCGCCTGCTGATGATGCTGATTGACGAAGGCGCTGACTTCGCCATGCCCGGCGCGGCCGATGATGTCACCACAACCCCGTTTGAAAATGATGATCTGGCGCGCAGGATTCAGCGGCTGATCGGTGACCGCAAGATGGAAACCCTGCGCGCAGACGCCATGCCACCCGTGCGCGACCTTGGTCAACGCATGCGCAAGGCCGGCAGCGAGAGTGGCATCGTGCAGGCGGCCATCGGTGTGGTGGCAGACCTGGGCTACAGCGATGCCGCCGTCTTCAAGCTGGACGAATCGCGCGGCAATGCGCTGGTGCTGGTCACGCATCAGGGCGCGGCCGATGTGCGCGCCGCCCTGCCCAGCCCGGTGCCCGCCGGACATGTGCTGGCACGCAGTGCGCTGTCTGGCCAGCTGGAGCTGCTGACAGCGCAGAAGCACGAGAGCTTTGCCCTGGTAGAGCGCGGACGACTGCACGCCGCCGCCATCATCCCGGTGGGCCTGGCGCGGCGCTATGGCGTACTACTGGCCGCCCGCGACGATGCAAACGATATTCCGGCGCGTGACGTGCTCATGCTGGAGCTGATCGCCGCGCAGCTTGGCTCATACCTGGCCCGCTCACGCTAACAGGGCGTCGAGCGCCTCGGCAAAACGGTCAATTTCCTCGTGGGTGTTGTAGTGCGCCAGCCCGACGCGCACCATGCCTTCCGGCTTGTCCAGCGCACGCATGATTTCCACGGCGTAGTAGTTGCCATCCCACACGAAGATGCCGTGGCCCGCCAGATGTTCGGCCACTTCAGACGGCGTCATGCCATCCACGCTGAAAACCACGGTCGGCACGCGCTCGGCCATGCGCGAGACATCGGTGATGCCAGCGACATGCACCGCCGGGAAGCGCGCCAGCACGTCCAGCAGATGCCCGGCCAGCTCACGCTCATAGTCAGCCATGCGCTCGTAGGCAGTCACCAGGCTGGCGCGCGTGGTCGTGTCTGACCCGCTCAGCGAGGCCAGATAGTCGATGCAGGCCCCCGTCCCAGCATACAGTTCAAAGGCAGGCGTGCCCGTCTCCCAGCGGTTGGGCGGCACATCTTTCGACGGGCGCACTTTATAAGCTGGCAGACTGGCCAGCAGGTCATACCTGCCCCACATCACGCCCACGTGCGGGCCAAAATACTTGTAGGCGGAACACAGCAAAAAGTCACAGCCGATGGCCTGCACGTCAATGCTGACATGCGGCGCGGACTGCACAGCGTCCACCACGTGATACGCGCCGGCTGCGTGCGCCATGCCGGCAATCTGCGCGACCGGGTTCACCGTACCCACAGCATTGGAGGCATGCACCGTAGCGACCAGCTTCGTCTTTTCGGTCAGGGCGGCTTCCAGCGTGTTCAGGTCAAGCGTGCAGTCTTCGCGGCGCAGCTCGACATACTTCACGACCAGTCCGCGATCCTGGGCAATCCGCAGCCACGGCGACACATTCGCGTCATGGTCCATGCGCGTCAGCACAATTTCGTCGCCAGGATTCAGCGTCTGCGCGATGGCACGGCTGAGGCTGAAATTGAGCGTGGTCATATTCGGGCCGAGCACGATTTCGTCGGCGCGCGGCGCATTCAGGAACAGCGCCAGCTTCTCGCGGGTGGCCGTCACCATCGCATCTGAATCCATCGAGGTGGCGAACACGCCGCCCGAATTGGCATTGTTGTGCTCAAAGTAGCCGCTAACGGCATCGATCACGCGGCGCGGCACCTGCGTGCCTGCCGGATTATCAAAGTACACAACCGGGCGGTTGGCGTCAAACGGGCGCGTCAGCGAGGGAAACTGCGCGCGGATGGCATCGATCGGCCATGCACTCATTTACGGCTCCATACAGGGGACAGGTTGGCAAGATATAACGTGCCTGTAGAGTAGCGCGTTACAGGCAGACCACGCAACGATGATTGCATTTCGGGGCACAAGCGGCTATAACCATCCGCTATGGATCAGCAAAAAAGTCTTCAGCAGCAGAATCAGGCCCTCAGCGACGCGCTCAAGCGCAGCGCCGAAGAGCTGTCGGCTGTCGCGGCGGTGGCCACCACCATCAGCCAGTCGCTGGACCTGAACCAGACGCTGAACACAGCGCTCAGCGCGGTGCTGTCTGTCACTGGCGCGAAGGCTGGCGGCATCAGCATGATTGATGAGGAAACAAACGAGGTCGTGCTGAAAGCGCAAAAAGGCTGGGTGAAAGACTTCGTCCACGAAAACCCGATGCGCTTCCCTGTGGGCAGGGGCATCAGCGGGCACGTCATCCTGAATGACACCGTCTTCATCAACAACCATCTGGACGAAAGCCAGCCGCTGGCCGTAAACAGCTTTCACGACGAGAAATTCCGCTCGATCGTGATGGTGCCGATGCATGCGCGCGGCCGCGTCGTCGGCATCCTCAGCATCATGAGCACGGTCGAAGACGCCTTTGACGACGGCCACGTGTCGGTGCTGAAGAATGTGGCCGACGCGGTGGGTGTCGCGCTGGACAATGCCCGTCTATACGAAACCACGCAGGAAGGCCAGCGCAGCCTGTCGGCCGTGCTGCAATCCAGCGCCGACGGCATCCTCGCCACCGACCAGAGCGGCAAAATCCGCATGATGAATGCGACCGCCGAGGCGCTGCTGGAAGCAAAGGCAGAGACCCTGATTGGCCTGCCGCTGCGCCAGGCGCCGCTGGAAGAGCGCGTGCGCGAAGCCGTGTTGTTCGCGCTCGATCAGCCGATTGCGGCGCGCGCCAAGTCCTTTCGCGTCTCCAGCGGCTCCGGCCGCGTAATATCCGGCGTCGTCTCGCCCATTTATGTGGAAAGCCAGGTACGCAGCACGCAGCAGACGGATGGCTGGGTGATCGTGCTGCAGGATATGACGTACATGGCAGAGCTGGAAGTAGCGCGTTCGCAATTCATCAAGGCGGCGGCGCATGATATGCGTAATCCGCTGACGGCGGCGCTGAACGCGCTCTCGCTGCTGCGGCGGCTGATTCAGCATCAGTCGGACGAAACCATCGAGGAAGTCATGCAAATCGCGGCGATGGGCATCACGCGCATCCAGTCGCTGATTGACGATATCGCCAGCCTGGAGCAGATCCAGAGCAGCTACGAAATCGACGTGGAAGAAGTCGATATCGGTGAGCTGCTGTATGAGGCGACATCGTGGGCGCGCAGCCGGATGTCGCTGCGCCAGCAGGTCCTGGTGGTCGAGGCACAGCAGCGCGTACCACCCATCCTGATCGATCGGCGCTGGGTGCTGCGCGCGCTGCACAACTATTTCGACAACGCGTGCAAACACACGCCGGAAGGCGGACAAATCACGCTGCGGGTGTTCCCGCGTGACCAGCGGCTGCACATCGAAGTGGTGGACGCCGGCCCGGGCATCCCACTGGAGGCACAGGCGCGCCTGTTTGAGCGCTTCTACCGCGCGCAGCCAGAGTCCGGCCTATCCGGCGTTGGCCTGGGGCTGGCCATGGTGAAGGCGATTGCCGAGGCCCACGGCGGCGGCGTGTATGTGGAAAGCAGCCCCGGCCGCGGCAGCCTGTTTGGCATGACCCTCGCCCTGCCCGCTAACTAAAAGATGTATGAACCTGCGTTGCCAGCGCGTCAAAACTATGTTATCGTGAAACTAATTCAATATGTCTTCGGGGCAGGGTGAGATTCCCTACCGGCGGTATTGCAGCCAGTGCGCTGCACAGCCCGCGACCCGTTTCACCAGTGATACGGTGCAGCACACCCGAGATTCTCGTGTGCGGCATGCTGGTGAGTCATGATCCTGTGGGGTCATGCCGGTGGATCTGGTGAGAGGCCAGAGCCGACAGTATAGTCTGGATGGGAGAAGACGACAGATATGCATGCGTGCAGCGGTTTTGCTGTCTGCGCAGTTTGGTGCATATCTGAATGATTGCATCAGCACACAGGTGTGCCGGGCAGATGTGTGGTTTGCATTTCCCGCCAGCCAGGTGAGCAGTGAGCAATGTCATGCCCCGTAGACAGCATCGGTCTATGGGGTATTTTTATGCAGCAGCATGTTCTCCTCAGCACCAAACAAAAGCCCGCACCCGCTGCCAGGCTCCGCCTGCCGCGCCTTCACATTCGCCTGCGCACGGCCGCCGGCGTGATTGGCATCCTGCTGATTTATCTCGTGTGGGAAGTCATCACGCGGCTGGAGCTGTATCCCGCCTTCATCATCCCCCCGCCAGGCGAAGTGTGGGAGAAATTCATCACGGTTGTGCAGGATGGCCGGCTGTGGCTGCATGCCTCGACCACGCTGGGTGAAATTGCGCTGGGCATGAGCGTCGGCGTGCCGCTTGGAATATTTGTCGGCAGCCTGCTGGCAAAATCGCGCGCGCTGGAAGCCGCACTGTCGCCGCTGCTGCTGGCTGCCCAGTCCACCCCCATCGTGGCTTACGCGCCTGTGCTGGTGATCTGGTTTGGCACCGGCACGACCAGCAAGGTGCTGATCTGCGCGTTGATTGTGTTCTTCCCGATGATGGTCAACACCCTGTCTGGCATCCGCGCTGTTGCGCCAGAGCATCACGAGCTGCTCAATCTGTATGGCGCATCGTATACGGAACGGTATTTGAAGCTGGAGCTGCCCTCGGCGATCAGCGTCATCATGGCGGGCCTGCGCGTCAGCGCGACGCTGGCCGTGATTGGCGCGGTGGTGGGCGAATTTATCAGCGCCAATGCCGGGCTGGGATTCTGGATCAAGCTGGCGCGCGACCAGTATGACACCGCGCTGGTGGCCGTCGCGGTCATCACGCTGGCGGTGATCGCCCGCAGCTTATACGGCCTGGTCGCGCTGCTGGAGCGCCGACTGCTGCGCTGGCGTCCGCCTGTGTATTCGCTGATCGACGAGTAGTCCATCAGATTGTTCATCGGTTTTAGCATGTCAAGGAGCTGTGAATTTTGAAGCGTCTGTTTTCCCTGATTGTCATCCTCATGCTGCTGGCCGGGGGCGCTGTGGCGCAGGACCCGGTCGAAGTGCCCTTCTTCATGACGTTCATCCCGAACGTGCAGTTTTCGCCCGTGTATGTCGCCATCGAGAATGGCTACTTCGCAGAAAACGGCCTGGCGATCACCATCGAGCACGGCGACGAGCCGGTGGGCGTCGATCTGATTGCGGCGGGCCAGCGCCAGTTTGGGCTGATTTCCGGCGAACAGGTCATCGCCGCCCGCGCCAATGGCCGCCCGGTCGTATCGATTTACGAATGGTTCCAGAGCTATCCTGTCGGGGTCGTCATCCCGGAGCTCTCGGACATCGTGACGCCAGCCGATCTGGTCGGCCGCAATGTCGGCATTCCGGGGCGCTTTGGCGCGTCCTACGCTGGCCTGCTGGCGCTGCTGGCAGCCAATGATCTGGCGGAAAGCGATATCGACCTGGAAGAAATCGGGTTTAACGCGCCGGAGGTGATTTGCGTGGGCGGCGTTGAGGCCTCGGTGGTGTATGTGAACAACGAGCCATTGCAGGTGGCAGACCGGGCGCAAAGTGGCGACTGCGGCGATGTGACCGGCGTGCGCGTGCTGAATGTGAGCGATTACGTCGATATGGTCTCGAATGGCGTGGTCACCAACGAGGACACAATCGCCAATCAGCCGGAGCTGGTGCAGGCGGTCGTTGCTGGTTTTGCAGCCGGGCTGGTGCGCGCCATCGAGAATCCGGCCGAGGCCTATCTCGCCAGCGCAGGCTATGTGGATAATCTGCCGCTGTCTGATGACCTGCGGACGGCGCTTGAGGCGCTTGTCGTCGAACAGGATGCATGGCTGGCATCAGACGCCTATATCGACCGAGCCGCGCTGGCCGAACGCCGTGGCGCGATGCTGGCCGCGCTGGCCGAGACCATTGCGGCGGCGGACCTGACACAGTTCCGCGTGCTGCTGGCCACCATCACGCTGTGGGACGCCGATGCACTGGGCCTGGCCGACACGGCCTCATGGGAAGTGACGCAGCAGGTGCTGCTGGATATGGGCGCCATCAGCGAGGCACAGGACGTCGAAGCGGCCTTCACAAACGCATTCCTGCCTGAGTAAGTCACGCTGAGACTGGAATATACAAAAACGGGTGCCCCTCCTGCGAGGTCGCACCCGTTTTTCATTCACCGTAAATATCGCGGGTAATCAGGCCAGCGGCAGCGTGAACGAGAAGTGTCCGCCACGGCCGTCTGCATTGCTTTCGGCCCAGATGCGCCCGCCGTGCGCCTCGATGATGTGCTTGCAGATGGCCAGCCCCAGGCCGGTCCCTTCCCCGCCAGAGCGCGACGGATCGACCTGATAGAAGCGCTCGAAGATGCGTTCGGTCTGGTCTTCCTGCACGCCGGGCCCCTGATCGATCACGCTGACCACGACTTCGTCACCCGCCAGTTCAGCCGTCACCGTGATGATCGTGGCCGGTGGCGACCATTTGATCGCGTTGTGCACCAGATTGAGCAGCACGCGCCGCACCTGATCAGCATCGGCCAGCACCTGAATGCCGGAAGGCACAGTCGAGACGACATTGATTTCCTTCTGGTCACTCTGGTCGATCATGCGCTCGATCGAATCGTCGACCATCAGCGTCAGCGGCGTCTCGACCATGCGCAGGATGGCCTGTCCGGATTCGATCATCGACAGGTCCAGCAGCTCCTGCACCAGCCAGAGCAGCGAATCCGTCTCGCGGGCAATCGCCTTCAGCGCTGACGTGCTCTGCTTGCGCTTGGGCTTTTCCTGCTCGTGAAACAGGCTCTCGATAATCAGGCGAATATTGGCAATCGGTGTGCGCAGCTCATGGCTGATATTCGCCACCATATCGCGGCGGGCGCGGTTCAGGCGCACCAGATCGCTGACATCCTGCATCGCCAGCGAAATGAAGCGGTGTTCCTCGCGCTTGATGACCTGCACACGCACGCGATAAATACGCTTGCCGAACTGCATCTGTTCCTCAAACGCCTCATCGTCGTTGGTGAGCGCATCATCCAGCAGACTGTCTATTTCCGGGCGTCGGGTCACCTCGGAAATCAGCGCGCCTATCGGCCGCTGCACGTTGAAGATGTTCTCGGCCGCATTGTTAATCGCCATGATGCGATATTCATTGTTCACCACAAACAGGGCTTCCTGGGATGCGTTGGCCAGCGTGAGGGACAGCGACAGCTTGAAGGCGCTGTCGGTCTCGCGCTCGGCCAGCAGGCGGTCCAGCTCTTCCATCTGGCGCGCACGATGCGCATTGGTCTCGCGGATGGCGATCAGCGCATGTTCCTGCGCGACGACGCTTTCGCGCAGCCGATGCAGGGTCGATTCGCTGCTTTCCAGCGACTGGCGCAGTGACTCTGTGGCCTGTTCGCGCTCGGCCAGCGACTGCTTCAATTCATTCAGGGCGCGTTCGCGTTCTGCGACTTCCGCATCCAGCGAATCCAGCTTCTTTTCGGGTTGCATGGTTCTAGCCTTCAAAGCGATAGCCCACACCGCGCACGGTCACGATACGCTTTGGATCAGAGGCGTCATCCTCAATCTTTTCGCGCAGCCAGCGGATGTGCACATCGACGGTGCGCTTGTCGACGAAGTAGTCATAACCCCACACCTTGGTCAGGATGAGGTCGCGCGACAAGACGACGCCTTTGTTGCGCATCAGCTCGGCCAGCAGGTCAAATTCCTTGTTGCTCAGCTTGGTCTCTTCATCGCCCTTATACAGGCGACGCCCGGTCAGGCTGAGCACCAGGTCGTTGGAAACCAACTCGTCCTGCAGCGCGGGCCTGCCCGGCGCACGGCGCATCACAGCGCGCACGCGGGCCAGGAATTCACCCAGCGCCAGCGGCTTGACCACATAGTCGTCAGCGCCGCTTTCCAGCCCGACGATCTTGTCGACCTCAGTGCCACGCGCCGTCAGCATGATGATGGGAATGTGCGCGGTGGCGGTGTCGCGCCGCACGATGCGGCACAGCGACAGCCCGTCCAGCTTCGGCAGCATGATATCCAGCACGATCAGATCGGGTCGTTCTTCGCGGATTTTCTCAAGACCAGCCTCGCCGTCGAACGCCGTGATGACGGTGAAACTGTCAGCGCGCAGCTTATCTGCCAACGTGCGTGCCAGCGTTTCTTCATCTTCGATAATCAGGACTTTGGCCATTGTTCGTCTGCCTTGGACATTTTCTTAATACGATGAAATTTAACAAGGCATCGCTAAGCACACGTTAACGACATCAGGCTTTAGTTTAACAATAGTTCGCTGTTTTGTTAAGAACCCTGCTTTAGTCCAACGAGATCAGTCGTCCTCGCCCTCATCCAGCTCGGGATAGTCTGACTCGTCATCAGGGTCGTCTTCCAGCAGCGCCATGGCATCATCGTAATCGACTGGCCGTACGACCACCTTGACCTGGCTGAGTCGTCCGAGCAGAAAGCCATATATCTCACCGACCGGCTCCTGTTGCAGCCACGCCGGAATACCGGAAGCTTCAAGCCTGCCGACGATGATATGCGCCTCTGGCTGGCTATCGGCAACGTAGACGATCATCCATGAGGTATTCGGGCCCAGTTCATGCTTCATACGACCAGCTCCAGTGCTGACAGGAATTTCCACTATACCAGACCACGAAAACAAAAAAAGCGCCACATGTGTGCGCTTCGCCTGTTGCCCTGCTGTATTCAGTTTGTACCCTTGCGTGCCTTCGAGTTCGTGTCGAAAAAGACGAGAAAAGAAGAAGTGGTTGGCAGCGGCGTACTCTCCCACACAGTCACCCATGCAGTACCATCCGCGCTGGCGA
>JAHHHY010000009.1 GCA_019359125.1 Pleurocapsa minor GSE-CHR-MK 17-07R | reverse complement strand
ACATCCACGGTGATCGCAATCCGGTTGCTTTCCGGACTGTAGGCGAACAAGCGCACTTTTTCAGGCGGCATTTGTGCGCTTGCTGATCGAATTCCGCCTGCCAGCAGAATGGCAATGAAGAACAATAGCAGGGCTCGTCTATGCATTTCATCCATCCTGTCTCACTAGGTTCCGAGCAGCGCCAATAACAAACGGCGCAGGTGAATTAGTGCTGGGGATCATTGTCTATGATATCGCCAGCGGCGCTGGGACAACAGCGCTGTCCCCCGGACATGATTTCACGGCAGCAATGCAGGTCCGGCAGATCCGGATAACGGGCATAGAAAAGCGAAAACCGTTCATGCCGCTACGAGAAAACATGAACGGTATGAACGGTCATGAACGGTTTTTCGTATGAATCAAACTCAAAATTGCAGCGCGAACCGCCACGCCCCAACTCCCAGACTGCCGAACGGCTCACCGCTCCACAACCACACCAGGGTGATATCCGCGGCCTGACCCGGCAGCAGGTCAAACCTAGCCAAGCCTTCAGCAGGGGCACGCGGTCCGGGTGGATTCTCCGCGTAGCCGAGCGCCAGCCAGAGGTCATCCGGGCCGATCGGGAGGATCGTCACGCCGCCGTTGTACAGTCGCAACCGCGTCGTGATTTGCCCATCGCTCGTCGTCACGCTGACGATCTGCACATCCAGCCCGATGAACGGTATTGGGGTTGGGGTAGCGCTGGGCAGAGTGGTGGGCGTGACCGCGACCACCGGCTGCGCGGGCAATCCAATCAGTTCGCCCGCGCGTCCCAGTTCCTGCCCGGCGGCATAGCTGGCGGTGACCAGCGTACGCGTCGCGGTCGGCAGCCCGTCGGCATCGGTCTCGCCCAGTAAGAGCAGCACTAAGCCCGGATTGACCTGGCGGAAGATGCCGGTGTCGCTGCGCCGCACCTCGCGTTTGTCCTCAAACGTAAACGTCAGGATGGCGCCGGTGTTCATCTGCAAACGAAACTCTGCCCCGACCTCCATCTGCGCAAACCAGGCCGCGTTGTCCTCCGACCACGGGATGCCGATGACCGGCCGCACGCTCATGCCGTTGAGGAACGAGGCCGTATCCGGGTTCGGGTCATAGTTCCATTCCGAGGCGCGCACGGCCCGGCGCTGCACCACCCACACGCGTGGGGAGGCCTCGTCCGCCAGCACGATTTGCAGGTTGATCGGATAGAACGGCGCCCGTCCGGCGTCGCCCCCCTGAATGACCTCGTCCTGGGCCTCCAGCGCCAGCGGCGTCGGTGTCGCCATGCTATCGTTTGTGGCGGTCACGTTTGTTTCGGCAGATGCATCCGTTACTTCACCCCCTCCGCCGCGCAGCAGCATGAGCGCGACCATGGTGAGGACAAGCGCGCCCAACTCTACCATTCTTCATGGTCAAAGCGTTGAAAGTGAATGAAATTGCTTATAGCAACTGACCTACTAGCACAGATCCCGATATAGCTTATTAAGTGCGAAATAGGTCAGGCTTTTCACTACATCTTTGACCTTTCGGCGTGCATCTGCCAGCCTGCGTCGGAAGGCGGCGGCGGAAACTTCTTTTCCTTCCAACTCAGAGAGTAATTCCGCACCGTGCTTTGAGGATAGTGGGGACTCTCCGTCTGCGAATGCGGCAATGCTGAGTGCGTTGAATTCACCTTCGGTCAGATCCGCATCGTCTGCCAGATTATGAAGCAGATGTATCAGCCTCAATGACTCAGTTTCTGGATCGGCTGTAAAGTAGTAATCCACACTACCAAGAGCGTTTTGCATGGGGCCATCTGCTCCGCCAACTTCACCATCTAATATATCCCATCCATCATATTCAGCCCCATCCCTAAAAACTCGATACTCGCTGATGCAGAAAACGCCATTCCGCAGGTCTCGTCGCTCCATATTGCGCCACTGCATTTCCAGGCTGATTAGCTGCTTCGCCCATTCCTGATCAAGGCTGTATTCCTTCTGACACTTGCGGCAGACAAGGCTCTTAATGATAGGCATTCCACAAATTGCACAGTTAAACATCATGCCTCACCGCCTTCCAGATGGCTGAGATAAGCACCGAAGAACTGAAGCAAAACGAGCATCTTTTCGTAATGCATCCCATCCGACTTGCACCATAGCACCACCAATACCAAGCTTATGATCAGTATCGCTATCTGGAATATGCCAATTATCGCTCTTCTTTTGAGCAAAGTTCGTCTGTCACTCATACATTTCCCTGTCTGCCTGATGGCAACAAAAAAGCGCCGTTCGGCGCTTTAGCGGATTTTTCGTTTAGGAAGAGTTTGCTCACCTTTAATTCCTATAGCCATTTCACCCCCTGCTTTGTGAGGATTTAAACAAACCTTAATATTTGCAGCGCGGTCATGCCCGCCAGCGCGCCTGAACTGACGCCCAGCGCGGTGCCCGCCGCCAGCCCGACCGCCCCGATGCCCGCGGCCGCCGTCGCCGCAGCGGCTGTCCCCGGGCTGATGATGGCCCCACCGGTCGCCTGACTGAAGGCGTTGAACAGGCGGTTGAAGGCGCTCCAGACCGCTTTGACCGCGCTGATGAGCACGATGACCATGAAGATCAGGCAGATCAGGCCGACGCCGAGCACGACGATGCCGTTGCCCGAGGCGGTGCCTGCCAGGAAGAAGGTCACCACCAGCGCCTGAATCAGCGCGATGACGATCGTCTGGATGATCAGCTCAATCCACAGGTCGATGATCGAGCGGGCGATCACCTCCAGCCGCTTGAAGAAGGCAAACAGGATGGCCACCGCAAACGAGATGAAGGTCAGCCCCTGGGCAATCGTCAGCAGCAGATAGACGAGCTGCTCGGCCACGCCGAACAGGATGAGCGGCCAGCCGGTCAGCAGGCGCCCCTGCGCCGCTGACGCCATCGTAATCGATGCAGCGCGCTCGGCATCGGTCATCGCGCCAAAGAAAACCGGGCCCCGGTCATTGGCGAAGAACGATCCGGGGCGCGCCCATTCCCAGGGCAGGATGCCGGCTGTCAGTTGAGTGACTTAGCTCTGCCAAGCATGAAAGACATCGTGGATATACGTTTTTGAGGAATGTAGGACACCACGTTATGATTTCAGTATCCACAATGATTTAAGTGAATAACGAAAGTAGCGCATGACACCGCCTAATAAGTCAACTTCGATGGATATTTCCAAATGGTTTGTCATCCTTGCAATACTACTAGGCGGTACTGGTGGGGGATTGAGCGGATTTGTTGGTCAGTTGGAACCTGCTCAATTAGTAATGCTCACGATTGCTGGCGCATTGGTGGGTGGCTTATTTTCATTTGTGGGGCGCATTTTGGCGCAAGTGCTGACCAGACATGAAAGTCGCTTTGTTGACCTGCTCGATGGTGCAATACAAGATTTCTTTTCACTCCTCAAACCGCATGAACGACGTTATAAACGCCATTTGCAGCGTCGATACACGATCTACAATATAGCTTTCAATCTCGAAAGTGCGCCCGCTTTGGCGCTAAAAGATGTCTACATCGAACTGAATATAAATCAAGATCCCGCCGCCATAAACCCGGTTGCAGCAAACAAAGTAGGTGATACGAAAACAGATACGATCTGGTGGCATTTGAAATGGGCGCGGCAGATCGCAATTGTCGGTGCCCCTGGAAGTGGAAAAACTACGCTACTAGAAAATATGAATCTGATTTTAGCAGGTAAACAGCGATATCGCAAAGCGTTGAAAGCACCTCCTCGACTGCCGATATTGATCAGACTTCGCGATCACTTCAGCCGATTGGATTCGACAGAGACACTCTCCCTTACAGACTTGATCAGTGACAGCCTGACAGAGATGAAAGGGGAAATGCCACCTGCACTTTGGTTCGAACGAAAATTGAAGGCTGGCAAGTGCCTCGTCATGCTAGACGGCTTAGATGAAGTAGGGGAGACGAGGCGTGAGAAAGTTATTCAGTGGATTCAGCGGCAGATGAGCATCACTTACCCAGAATGCCTGTTTATTGTGACTTCGCGACCAAAAGGATTCTTGAATAGTCAGTTAAAGGCTGACGCTGTTTTTTCGATTCAGCCCTTAAATAATGCACAAGTAAAACACTTCATCGAATCTTGGTATTATCAAACGGAACTACGTCGTTCGGTAGGAGAAAAAGATAGACGTGTGCATGAAATACGTGCGAATCGAGGAATTCAACATCTGATTCAGACATTGGAAATACGCCCAACTATCGCTGAACTCACCGTCAACCCGCTGCTGCTGAGCATGATTGTGAGCCTGCACTATTATAATCGCGCAACGCTGCCAGAACGCCGTACTGAGCTTTACGGTCAGATCTGCAGATTATTTCTTGGGGAGCTAGATGAACAGAGAGGGATTAAGGTAGAGATCTCTGCCTCTCAGAAGCAAACAGTGCTTGAACCACTTGCCTATGCTATGTTGGTTGGTAGCGATGGAAAGCCACAACTCACAATGAGTAAAAAGGAGGTAATAAGTTACATCTCAGCTCCTCTCGAGCTACTGCCCGATGTAAATGGAGAGTCATTTTTAGCGCAGTTAAAGACACGTGCGCCGCTTTTGGTGGAACGTGAAGAAGATGAATACGAGTTCGCACATAAAACATTTGCCGAGTTTCTAACTGCGGTGCATATCAAGGAGCGTGGGTTAGAGGCGGAGCTGATCGGTCGCATTGATGTTGATGATTGGCACGAGGTCATCCGTCTCTACTGTTCGTTTCCAAAAGTGGACGCCAATGCAATTGTCAAGGCTTGCATAGAGCGTCAGCCTCCTTCAACAGCGCGCTTGGTTTTGGCTGTACAATGTGCGCAAGATACACAACTTACACCTGAAACACGAGAAAGACTGTCGCACATTGTTGAAGTTAGTTTGGACAGCTCTGATTCTCACCAGAGAGCGATCGGTGCGAACGTACTGTTGCGTCGTCGTCAATTGGAAGGGTTTCGGCGTTTAAGTGAAACGATCGAGATCGATACTAAGTTGGTGACGCATGCCGAATTCCGCCTATTTCTGGAAGAAATGGCTCTGAAAGGACAATATTTTTACCCTGATCATTGGGATTTAGAAACGTTTAAGCACCCGAAAGGGACGACACCGATATTTGGTTTATCGCCATTAGCTAGCCAGGCTTTTTGCGACTGGCTAAGCGCGCGCGATTTGATTTGGAAATATCGCCTCCCGCTTGTCACAGAGCCAACACTTCCTGACTTATGTTATTGGGCTCGATCAGCAGAATCTATTAAACTCATCAATAGCATTGCACCTACCCAGCCTCTCGAAATCACTATAGAAAACCTCCTGCTCTTTTACTGGAGTTACTATGAATCCTACAACATTGATTTCCCCACCGGTCGTGCCATCAAGCTCAAGCTAGATTCTGACATTGTAATTGCCCTCAAGCTCGCCCACGAGCTCGGCGACGCTCGTCCCTTAGGATTGGACGACGATATTATCCGTGACGTTGGTCTCGACTTCGACATCTACCGTGACCTCGACCTCACCCCCCCCCGCAACATCTACCGCGCCTTCGCATACGCCCGCGCCTTTTTCCACGCCTTCGGTCGCCTCCTCAACCTCTTCATCGGTTTGTACCGTCTCTACAACCACGGTGAAACCGTCGCGCGCGCCCAAGGCGTCGACCGTGCCCTTGCCTGCATTCGCGAACGTAATCCGGCTTTCGACCTCAACCTTGCTCGCGACCTTGCCCTCGGCCTTACCCGCGCTGAAAACCTTACCCGCGCTGAAGCCCTTAGCCGCTACGAAGTCTTCGCCCGCGACCTCTCACATCTCCTCGCTAGCTCTGACAACGGTGACGGCCCGTTTGCAGCGTTACGCTTGTACGTGTGGCTGGTTGGTTCGATTATAGATGCAGAAGTTAATGACAAAATTGTTGAGCACATTTCGTCACAATGGTTGAAAAATACCCTTGGGAAATCACAGGATGGTTGGCATCTTTTCCTAAGAACGCTCCGTACTGCTACCATACATACGTCGGAAGCCAATCACCGTGAGCAAGGACGGTTCTCCGTGGTCAATCAAGCAATAATGCGGGGAGCCTTTCAAACACGTCAAAAACGTTTGGAAGAAATTGATGTGCTGCGCGCTCAGCTCGAGTATTGGTACACACTCTGCACTGGAGCAAAGCAGCCCCAGGAAGGGTTATTGCTGGTGCGAGAACGGAAAACGTCAATTTCTGAATCGTGAGCCGCTACGTAAACGTTGTGCCTCATGCGGAATACAGCGATTTGGTCGGGCGATTGAGCGTGACGATCACGGCCAGGCCCGGTTGATCTTTGACAAGCGTCTGAATGATGCGCACCAGGTTGATATTCGGCGGCAGCGCATCATCGATGAAGACGACATCGACGATGCCTTCATCCATAATTTTTCGCAGTGATTTGAACTCTGACAGCGCAGCGGCGACTTCGATGTGTGGGTTTTGTGACTGCGCTGCAACCTGCTGAATGCCAGCCCGAATTAACAGGTTGGCTGAGACAACGACCAGTCTGATTGCACGCATTTGAAAGGTTCTCCTGAATGAACACTCCTGATAAATGTATAGAACACATGAGCTATAGACATGTGGGATTGTATAACAGGAAACCAATCTCGCACCGTTCGGATTTTACAACTTTCGGAACTATGTTGATTAGAAGCGCAGGCTCACGGGAGGATTACTGCATCACTGGCGCGTTTCGTTGAAAAACTTTGTCACGATTTGCAAACCCGGTACAGATTCCCGCATTCCATACACCCTTTTTCTCTGCAATTTCGCTCAGGTGTTCTAAAAGCAGCAGTTGCCTGGGTGGTGAATGGCATAGACTGCTGAGCATGCAGAGTGACAGGGAGTATCACTGTGAAGCAGGCAACATCTCAACAGAACGCACGCATCGCCTTCGTGGTGCCACGCCGAATACGCGCTGAGCTGATGGCATGGGCGAAAGAAGAGGACCGGACGACCGCCAACCTCGTCTATTCGCTCGTGCGTCAGGCGGTGGAAAAACGCGAACAGCAGCGCGCAGATCTGCGCCGAAAGGAGCTTTTCCATGATGAAGGATAGGGTGGTACTGGAACTGGATTTTCTGAAGCAGGCGACGGAATCTCTGGGGAGGCCAGTGGCAGCCAGCGCGACTGCGGCGCTTTGGCGCTGCCCCAAATGTGGCGCGCAGACCCATGCCCTGCTGGTGGTCACGGCCGATGCGTATCGCTGCCTGAGTGGCTATGCGTGCTCGGCAGGTGCCGAAGACTGGCTGCTCACGGGCGCGTCAGCGACAGCCGAAGACATCCTGAATGTGGGGTCTCTATGATTGAGGCCAAACACGATTCGAAACAGCGGGTTGAGACTCCGGAGACAATGGTCCGGCGGGTATTTGCTGTGGCGCAGCTGCTCGCCAAAGCCCGGTCAGCAGCGACAACCATGCCGGAAACCAGCGAAAATCCTCGTCAAAATCAGACTCGGTCAAAAACGACGTATCGTATTGACAACGTTCAGAACACTTCAGGATAAGTGAGCATCTTTATGGGTTACCGCAAAAGTAAAGCACGTGTGCAGCCTGTACCACAAGCGGGTTGGGCTGTTTATCTACGGACGAGCAGCCAGGATCACCAGAAGCCAGAACTATCGCGTGAGCGTCAGCGGACTATGATCCAGATGAACGTGCTGGACATGTCAGACATGGCTGTTTACGCTGAGTACGTCGATGTACTGACAGGTAAAGACCCGCGTCGCAAGGCATATCAACAGATGCTTACAGACGCTCGTGCCGGAAAGTTCTCCCATGTTATCGTCGAGCGAGCGGATCGCTTTGGGCGCAACGATACCGAGGCACTACGTGCAATCGACGAGCTGGACAGGTTCGGTGTAGCGGTACGATTCGCCAATACGCCTGACCTTGACCCAATGGCCCCGGATGATCGGGTGCTGGTCACTCTCACCTTTGCGCTCGCTCGACGCGAGTCGACATTGATGGGTTTACGCGTGAAAGGCGGCTTGAAAGCGAAGCGCGCGAGCGGGGGTTTTGCCGGGCGCGCGCCAGACGGTTATCTCAATGTCCGCGGTCAGACCGAACTCGATAAGCGCAGCGATATGGGGCGCATTAGCCATTGGATCGAACCAGACCCGGAGCGCGCTCACATCTGGCGAGAAGCATGGGCTCTGTTGCTCACGGGCTCGATGTCCGTCGCTCAGATTGCAGAAGTCCTGCATGCGAAGGGCTACCGCGACCGCAACGGTAACCCATTTGTTATCGTTGGAAAAACAGGAAAACGGCGACCGCTCATCCACAAGTTGCAGCACACCTTTCAGGACTGGACGTATGCCGGATGGGTTGTGCATGACTGTGAAGGTATCGCGCCAAAAACTATTCGCGGACAGTGGGACCCGATTGTCTCAACTGAAGACTTTGAAGCAGGTTTAGCGATCCTGGCACAACTGGACAATAGTGCAGCGGAATTACGGTCATCATGAGCAGATATGGAAAGAAGAAAACAGCCCCTCCTCCACCGCAGCCAGGTTGGGCAGTTTATCTGCGGACGAGCAGCGAGGATCACCAGAAGCCCGAACTGTCACGCGCACGCCAGCGGTCGATTATCGATGGCAATGTGCTCAATCACTCCGAGATGCCCGTCATTGAGGAGTATGTTGATGTGCTGACGGGTAAGACGCCCAATCGCGTTGGGTATCAGCAGCTGCTGGCCGACGCACGCACAGGCAAGTTTTCGCACGTTATTGTCGAACGCGCCGACCGGTTCGGCCGCAATGATACCGAGGCGCTGCGCGCCATTGACGAGCTGAACGATTTTGGTGTCGCTGTTCGATTCGCCAACTCACCCGATCTTGACCCGATTGACCCGGATGATCGCATCCTGGTTGCCCTCTCGTTTACGCTTGCCCGCCGCGAGTCCGCACTGCTCGGCGTACGCACCCGCGGCGGTCAACAGGCAAAGCGCAAAAGCGGAGGCTTCATTAGCTACGCACCCGATGGCTACAGGAATGTCACAGCTCGTACTGACTCCGAGAAGCGTTCCGATCTCGGACGATGGGACAAATGGATTGAGCAGGATCCTGAACGCTCGAAGATCATGCGAGAAGCATGGGAAATGCTGCTTGAAGACAGAATGTCCCTTCAAAAGATCGCGGAAAAGCTTCACGAACGCGGTTATCGCCACCGTTCCGGTCGACCATTCGTTGAAATTACACCGAGCGGCAAGCGTAAAGCGAATACAAGCTCGCTGTGCAACATCTTTCACAACTGGACATATGCGGGGTGGGTCGTCAGCCTGAAGAACGACGTGCTTCCGAAAACTCAGCGTGGCAACTGGAAACCGATTGTTACAACCGAGGAATTTGAGCGGGCGCAGGAAATTCTCTCACGGCGCAAATCACATCGCATCATCTCTAGCAAACATTTTTATCTTTTGACGGGACTGGTCTTTTTTCGCCATGCTGACGGCAGGTTGGGGCGGCTGACCGGCTCGACCGCAAATTCAGGTCGAAAAGGGGGTGGCACATCGTATTATCGCATCCCAGGTGCTGGTGAAGTGAGCTTCCTGTGTAAGGCCATTGATTCGGCAGTTGAGCGTGAGATCGGATGTATTCAGATCGATCCTGATCTGATTGCACTTATTCGCGCCAGCTACACCAGAGAAGTTCATGAACGCGTGGGGCATATGCCTCCAGACGAGCACACGCAGATGCAGCTTATGCTCAAGCAGATCGACGAAGAAGAAGCACGCATGGCTCGGCTGTTGGCTTCAGGGAAAATTTCTGATGCAGTGTGGGACAGCCTGTGGATGGAGTGGCAGGATCGCCGCCAGACAATCCATCGTACGCTCGAAACCATGCAGCAGGAGCATCGGGTTCATATTGATAATCTGGACCTGGCACTGGAAATTATTACCAGGATGGGAACGCTGTATAATGGCTTGCAGCGTAGCGATCAGAAAGAACTGCTGCGGCAAGTTGTTGAAAGAGTCGTCGTGGATGATACAAGAAAGGTCACGCTGGAATTGCGAACACCGTTCGCCTACCTGAAGATGTTGGTAGACGATATCAGGCGCGTGAATACGGGCACTGAGAACACGGTGGAGCGCGGGCGCGAGGCAACAAAAAACGCCGGGAGTGTATCTCCCGACGTTTCCCCTGAGCAACGTTTGAACCGCGCCCAGTGTGTCTCCACAACCTGGATTCGAACCAGGAACCTACCGGTTAACAGCCGGTTGCTCTGCCGTTGAGCTATTGTGGAATGTACAGCGAGAAGAAATGTAGCATCGGGCCCCCGCCCTGTCAAGGTGTTTTTTCGCGTAAATGCGAGTAAACTTGGCTCAGGCGCGTGTCTTCAGTCGGCACGCACAATGGTTCACCGGCTGGCAAGGATGACCCCTGATGGCGCTGGAAATTCGCAAAGTTGACACCCCTGCCGATTACAAGGCATTCTTCGAGTTTCCCTGGGCCCTGTACAAGGATGACCCGCACTGGGTGCCCCCGCTGAAGTCGATGCGCAGCGATGTGCTGGACAAAAAGCGCGGTGCCGCCTGGGAATACATGGACGGCGAGTATTTCACCGCCTGGCGCGACGGCCAGATCGTGGGCACGATCGGCGCGGTCATCAACCACCGGCACAACGAATTCCATCAGGAGCGCATCGGCTGGTTTGGCGCATTTGAAGTGCGCGACGATGCCGAGGCGTCACGCGCGCTGCTGGATGCCGCCTGCGCGTGGGTCAGGGCGCAGGGCTACAATACGATTCGCGGCCCGCAGACCTTCTCCACGCACGAGGAAACCGGCCTGCTGGTGGATGGCTTCACGCGGCCGGTGCTGCTCTATCCTTACAACTATCCCTACTACGAAAAACACGTGCTGGCAGCCGGTTTCACCCCCGTCATGGACACCTATGGCTACTTCCTCACGGCCGACCACGCCAAAGAGATCGGCACCTACGACCGCCTGCAAAAGCTGGTGGCCGCGCTGATGAAGCGCAACCGCATCACCGTGCGCCCGGTCGACCGCAAGAACCTGAAGGCGGAATTCGCGCTGTTCAAGGAGCTGTATAACGCGGCATGGGAGAAAAACTGGAGCTTCGTGCCGATGACCCCGCGCGAACTGGACAACATGGTCAAGTCGCTGGGGCAGTTCTTTGATTCACGCGTGGCCTTCTTCGCCTATGTCGACCAGGAGCCGGTCGGCTTTGTGCTCGGCATTCCAGACTTCAACCTGGTGCTGCACAAGTCGAAGTCGAGCCCGCGCACGCCGGAAATCATCACGCTGCTGAAGGCGCTCTACTACTGGAAGGTCGCAAAGGTGATCAACTGGGGGCGCGTGCCGCTGCTGGGCGTCAAGGAAGCCTACCGCAACAAGGGGGTAGACGTGTCGCTGTATGGCACGCTGATCAAGGCGTTCATCGAAAACGGCTACGTCAATTCCGACTCCGGCTGGATTCTGGCCACCAACCAGGCGATGAACAGCATCCTCGACAACGTGGGTGCGACCCGCTACAAGACGTTCCGCTACTACGAGAAGGCACTCTAAAGCATGGCGAAGATCCTCATCGTCGACGATGAGCCGATGACCGCAGATATGCTCGGCGCGTTCCTGCGCATCATGAAGCATGAAAGCGCCGCCGCCTACACCTGCCAGCAGGCGTGGGACAAGCTGACCTGGTTTGAGGCCGATGCGGTGCTGCTGGACATCATGCTGCCAGACATGAACGGGCTGGAGATGTGCAAGGCGCTGCGTGAACGCCCGGAAACCAAACACCTGCCCATCATCATGATATCCGCGATGGAGCCACCCCTGCGCGCAGAAGCTGCCGCAGCGGGCGCAAATGCCTACCTTCCGAAGCCGATCACGATCGCCGGGCTGAAGGCGATCCTGGCGGAAACAGGCATCCAGTAACGCGGGCTGGCAGGGCGTTACAGCGGCAGGCGCACGCTGATATGGGTGCCCGCGCCGACCTCGCTGGTGATGCTGATCTGGCCGCCCATCGCCTTCATGCGTTCGCGCATCGATTGCAGGCCCAGGTGCCCGTTAAATGACTCGTTCGGGTCGAAACCGCGCCCGTCATCGACGATATCGAGCTGCACCTCATCCTCATCTTCCTCCAGACGAATCACCACCGTGGACGCCTGCGCGTGTTTCATGACATTGTGCAGCGCCTCGCGCGCCACGCGATACAGGTTCTCTTTGGTCTCCAGCGGCAGATTCGGCTCATCGCACATCTCGCTGACGATGCGGATGCCGTGGCGGGCTTCCAGCAGGCCGCCCTGCTTGCTCAGCGCGGTAATCAGCCCTTCTTTCTCCAGCGAGTCCGGGCGCAGGTCAAAAATCAGCGTGCGCATTTCGGTCAGGCCGGCCTGCGTCAGGCTGACGACATAGTCCAGCGGGGCTTTGGCCAGCGCCGGATCCTTGTCCAGCTGCGCGCGCGCCGTGGTGGCGCCCAGCGCGATGCCATACAGCGCCTGCGAGACCGAGTCGTGCAGCTCGCGCGAGAGGCGCGTGCGTTCCTGCAGGGCGGCCAGCTCTTTGCCCTGGCGATAGCTGCGCGAATTCTGAATCGCCACCGCGATCAGGTCGGCCAGCGTGGACATCACGCGCAGCTGCGATTCGCCCATGGTGGTGCCATAGGGCGCGCGCACCAGCAGCACCCCAATCACACTGTCACGCACCACCAGCGGGGCGGCCAGCTCACTGGTCGTGCGCAGGCCGGTCGCATCCTGGGGATTGTCCATGCCGGTCAGCAGTTCCTGCACCATCTGATGCGAAATCAGCCCGCGCCGCTCACGCATTGCCCGCGCCGCCAGACATTCCCCATCGACATCCAAAAAGTCGTCGGGGTCATCGCTGACGCTGGCAACCGGCCGCAGATGTTTGGTGCCGTCGGCCAGATAAAGCGTGATGTCGTGCGGGGCGAAATGCGTGCGCGTGAGCGCGGTAAATTCCTGCAGCAAACGCGCTTCTTCGAGCAGCGTGGTGGCGGCCGCGCTCACTTTGGCCACCGTCGCCAGCTCGTTGGCGCGCTGCTCAATCTCGTGGCGCGCCAGCTCCGCGCTGATAATCGCCTGCCGTGCAGTCACCACCGAAAACAACACTGGCCGCAGGGTATCGATCATCTGGCGCAGGTCGTCGCTGATCACCACTTCTTCCATCCACAGCAGCTGCACCGCGCCATACCACACGTTATCGGCCCACAGCGGGATGATGATGGCGGTGCGCCAGCCCAGGTCGAGCGTCTTCTGTGCGGCATCCCCGAAGATTGCGCGCATTTCTTCAGCGCCGGTCACATGCAGAATTGTCTCCGGATGCTGTTCAATATAGTGCAGTCCCGGCCATTCCGAGGCGCGAAAGATCACCTTGAACCAGGTGAGCGAGGTATCGGCAAACTTGCCGCCCGGGTGTCGGTTGGACTTCATCTGAAAGCCGAGGTTCCCATCCACATCGGTCGAGGCAAAATGCAGGCTGGAATAGCATCCGTCGGGGATGCTGGTCAGCGAGGCGAGTGCCGTCAGGATGCCGGCTTCATCGCGGGCGCGGGCCAGTTCGCTGGTCACACGGGCGACGATTTCGGCGCGTGAGCGCGCATGCTCGGTCTCGCGGCGCGCCAGTTCCGTCTCGCGCTGCAGGCGGATGCGGTCAAAGGCCGCCATCAGCAGCTCACGGGCCGCCAGTATCAGCCGTTTTTCACCGTCGCTGAACGCGCGCGGCTGGGCATAGCGGAAGCCAAAGCCCCCCAGCACGCGGGTCAAATCATCTTCGGGGTTAAATGAACAGGCCAGCGTCGCCTGCATGCCCATCGCCTCCGCCAGCGAGGTCCTCGACACCGGATCGACGCGCGGATCCATCATCACATCCTCGATCACATACAGCCGGTTGTCGCGCATGGTGAACGTGATCGGAAAGGCCGCCACCGGGATGCTGTCTTCGGTCACCTGCCCCGCCTGCGACCCGTTCATCTGCATCTGCACGATGCTGAAGTTGCCCGCCAGTGCCGTATAGGTATGGTCGGGGATGGCGAGATACGCCGCATCGGCGTCGGGCATGAGGATGCTGATGGCCTGCACAATCTCCATGTGCGAGACGGCCGAGTTCACACGGCCAGCCAGCCTGTACAGCAGCGTCGCTTCTTCCTTGGCTTCCTGCGCAGACAGCAGCGCGCGCCGCGTGGTCACGATGGCAGCCAGCGTGGGCAATAACTGTGTATAGATGTCGTGTTCCTCGGCGGTGATCGCGCGCGCCTCGGCAAATGTGACGCCCATCAGCGCCTGCCAGCGTTTGCCCGTGCGCAGGGGCAGCATGATGCCGCTGCGCATGCCCCAGATGTGCATAATGGCGCGGGCGGAGTCGGCCACACGCGGGTCTGTATCGAAGTCGTTGAAGAAGGCGGGCTGGTCGTTGGCGTCGTGCGAGGTACACGCTTCCAGCAGCTTGAGCGTGGCCTCCGACACCGGAAAGGTTTGCCCATTCGGCAGGACAGGATTCCCAATCGTGCTCACCACCCGGAGCTGCGTCGGGCTGCCCGCCTCGTCGGTATCGACAAAATGCAGCAGCAGTTGCGCCGGCCCAAAGCGGGACGCAAACGGCGCGATCGCGGCCAGGATATCGCTCTCGGAGCGCACATTGGCCAGCGCGGTATTGATCTGGTTCAGCAGGGTGGCGCGTTCAATGTATTCAGTCGGATGTGCGGTCTGCTGCATGGTGTGGAGGCCCTGTCTGGACGCTTATCTGGACTTTCAGACAGTATAACTATATGCCAGATTTGCGTTCAATAAGCCCGCCAGGGTGATGAGCGCGTCTCCGCCCAAAGACTGATGCGCGCCTCAACAGCTGTCGTTTTTCAGGCTTTGTGCGTGGGCTGGATGTCCCCTGCGCATCAGGCGAACATGCAGGCATTACCTTTAGAAAGCAAAGGAACGCTTAACCGCCAAGACGCCAAGAGCGCCAGGACATACATCATGAACAACTGGCGACTGTGTAAACATTGACCGCTATTGCAGATGGGTGGTTCTGACTATTCGCCACCAGACGGCTTCTATCCTTCAGGTCTTGGCGCTCCTGGCATCTTGGCGTCTTGGCGGTTCAAATTATCGGTGAGGTCATGCATATGAGCTGTTTCGGCGGGGCGCCCGCTTGACCACAAAGTCACGGCCACCTTGACGCAAAACGCGTCTTTGTTACAATGAATGTATATCACTCATCAAGAGCGAGGGAGGGCAACGGCCCGGTGAACTCGCGGCAACCCCCGAAGCGTCGGAACGGTGCCAAATCCGTCAGCAGCCGCTGAACGATGAGACGTGCACAGGGTGTCAGCCACCACACGCCGTCTTGTTTGCTCAGGACGGCGTGATTGTTTTGGAGGACAGGCCCATGCATCCGTATCCCGACGCGTTACACGCCCCACTGCTTGAATTTGACCCGGCGCCGCAGGCCTTTATCGAGCCGTCACGCGTGCTGCCCCATCTGGCCGCGATGCCTGCGCGGGTCGTCCTGTGCTTCTTCCATGAGGTGCTGGAGGCGGTGCGCGCCGCTGCCCCGCATGACGCGGGGCATGTGGTCGACCTGAAAAGCGAGATGGGCCGCAATCCGGTGTGGAAGCTGAACTGGCACGGCGTGGAAGTCGCGTTCCTGCATCCGGGTGTGGGCGCGCCGCTGGCGGGCGGTTTCCTGGAAGAAGGCATCGCGCTGGGCGGGCGACAGTTCGTGGCTGTCGGCGGCGCGGGCGTGCTGGACAGCGCGCTGACGGTCGGGCATGTCGTCGTGCCCACCAGCGCCATGCGTGACGAAGGCCTGAGCTACCATTATTTGCCGGCATCGCGCACGGTCGATGCCCACGCAGGCATGACCGCGCATATCCGGGCGACGCTGGAGCGCCATCATGTGCCCTATGTGGCCGGCCTGACCTGGACGACCGACGCGCTCTACCGCGAGACGACGGCCAAAATTGCTGCGCGCCGCGCCGAAGGCTGCCTGACGGTCGAGATGGAAGCGGCCGCCTTCTTCGCCGTGGCGCAGTTCCGCGGCGTGCCATTCGGCCAGATCCTGTATGGCGGCGATGACCTGGGGGGTGATGCCTGGGACCACCGCGACTGGATCGGCGGGCAGGCGGGCAACCGCGAGAAGCTGTTCTGGCTGGCGGTTGAGGCGGCTGCCAGCGCCCCTGAAACGACGTGATTCGGCTATGATCCGCAACTTACCATACAATAGAGGGATCATCACGGACTCATAGCGTTACGGGAGCAGTCATGATACGGACATCCATAGCCAGCTGGATGGGGGATATGCGGCTGAGGCGGAAATTCACCCTCGTGCTGCTGGTGATTTCCGCCATCGGCTTCATCGCCTGCTGGGCGGTCGTGTCGCAGATGATGTTTGGCCAGGCGACAGCCATCAGCCGCCTGCGGGCCGATGCCGCCATCGAGATGATGAACTCGGTGCGGCACTACACCAGCACCCGCATCAACGCGCTGCTGAGCGACGAACTGGCCGCGTCCGAAACGTTCATCGCGGAAACCGTGCCTGCCTATTCGGCCCGCGAGGTATTCGAGCACTGGCGCACCTCGCCGCAGTATTTATCGTACTTTTACAAAGAGGCCGCCAGCAACCCGACCAATCCGCGTGATATGGCCGACGCGTTTGAATTCGGGCTGCTGGAAGCGATGCGCGCCGACGCGGTCGCCAATGCCAATATGTCGGGCTTCACCATGCGCGACGGCGTGGAAGTGTTTTACACCGCCCGCCCGCTGCGCGTAACCAGCGACTCGTGCCTGGCCTGCCACAGCACGCCAGAGCAGGCGCCCGCCAGCCTGATCGCCACCTATGGATCGCAGAATGGCTTTGGCTGGCAGGTGGGCGAAATCATCGCCGCGCAGGTGGTGTATGTGCCGGCCAGCGATGTGGTGGGCACGGCGCAGACCTGGGTGACCATCCTGATGGTGGTGTTTGGCGTCACGCTGTTTGTGCTGATGCTGGCGGCGCGGTCACTGTTACAGGTGGCCGTGGTCGTGCCGATGGAGCAGATCGCGGGGACGGCCCGCAGCGCTGCCGACGACGCGAGTTGGTCGCCCACCGCTGACCAGATCGCTTCGGTGAGCAGCATCGCGGTGCGCGGTGATGAAATCGGCCAGACAGCGCGTCACTTCAAGCATCTCTTGCAGGAGATGTATGCCCGTGAACAGCGCCTGCGCCAGGAAGTGCGCCGCCTCGAGATTCAGATCGACTCGGCCAAGCGCGAGAAGGAAGTGCGCCAGATCACCGAGAGCGAGTATTTTCAGGACTTGCAGGCGAAGGTGAAAGACCTGCGCCGCCAGAAGCCGGGTGCTGCGCAGGAATGACGCGTGAAACAGCGCGCCGGTCAGGCAGATTGGCCGGATGGGATTATGCGGGCGACGGGGCATATTTTGTGACGATATGCACGCATGCGCGAGAGGTGTTGTTTGGGGAGATTGTGGATGGTGTGGCAAATATGAACGCGTTTGGAGACGTTGCGAAGGCATGTTGGATGTCATTGCCGAGCCATTTTCCGCATGTCGAGATTGACGCGTTCGTCGTGATGCCAAACCATGTGCATGGTATTTTGATGTTTCACCGCGCGGCCGAATCCGGATCGCGGGATGTAGGGGCAAGGCATGCCTTGCCCCTACGCCAGGCGCCCGCAGGGTTTGGAAAGCCGCAGGCCGGTTCCCTGGGGACGGTTATTGGCGCGTTCAAATCGGCAACCGCGCGTCATATAAATATGCTGCGTGATGTCGAAGGTGGTCCGGTGTGGCAGCGCAGTTATTATGACCACATCATCCGTGACGAAAGAGACCTGAACCATTGCCGTCAGTACATCATCACCAATCCGGCCCGGCATGAAGAACGCAGGCATCACACCAACGGAATCACGTAGGGGCAAGGCATGCCTTGCCCCGGAACAATCATGAATCACAGTGCATAAAACGAGACCCAGACCCATGACCCAGACCTATTCCCGCACCTTCACCAATCGCCGCTATTTGGACGCCGTCCACGACCACGTCGTCGTCTTTGACGGGGCGATGGGCACCAATGTGCAGCTCTATAAGCTGACGGCCGAGGACTTTGGCGGCGAAAAATACAACGGCATGAATGACTATCTGGTGCTCACGCGGCCGGATGTGATCGCCGAGATTCACGCCTCGTTCCTGGCGGCCGGCGCGGAAGCCGTGGAGACGGATACGTTTCGCAGCAACCCGATCACGCTGAAAGAATTCGGCCTCGAAGACCAGTGCTATGCCATCAACCACGCGGCCGCGTCGCTGGCACGCGGGGTGTGCGACCGTTTCGAGAGCGAGACCGGCATCCCGCGTTTCGTCGCCGGCAGCATGGGCCCGACCGGCAAGCTGCCCAGCGGCAACGACCCCGACCTGAGCAACGTCACGTTTGACGAGCTGGCCGCCGTATTTTATGAGCAGGCGCGCGGGCTGACCGAAGGCGGCGCGGACGTGCTGCTGATCGAGACCAGCCAGGACATCCTGGAGGTGAAGGCCGCCATCTGGGGCATCAACCGTTATTTCGAGGACAGCAAGACGCGCATCCCGTTGCAGGTGCAGATCACGCTGGACACCGCCGGGCGCATGCTGTTCGGCACGGATATCGCCAGCGCGCTGGCCACGCTGGAGGCGCTGCCGATCGACATCATCGGCATGAACTGCTCCACTGGCCCTGAATACATGAGTGAGCCGATCCGCTATCTGGCCGAGCACAGCCGCATCCCCATCAGCGTGCTGCCGAATGCCGGCCTGCCCATCAACGTGGACGGCGAGGCCGTGTACCCGATGGAGCCGGACCCGTTTGCCGAGATGGTGAGCGACTTTGCACGGCGCGGCGTGAGCGTGGTCGGCGGGTGCTGCGGCACGCGGCCGGAACACATCGCCCGCCTGTACGAGCGCGTACACGGCTTCAGCTATGACCAGTTCCTGACCGCCAAAGACTCGCCGGAGCCGCTGGAACGCCGCGCCCCGGCCCAGCGCGAACCAGACACCTTCGCGGTGGCCAGCAGCAACATGCGCGCCACGCCAATGGTGCAGAATCCCGGCCCGACGATGATTGGGGAGCGCGTGAATACGCAGGGCAGCCGCAAGGTCAAGCAGCTGCTGCTGGACGACGATTACGATGCCGTCGTGCCGATCGCGGTCGACCAGGTGGAGGCGGGCGCGCACATGCTGGACGTGTGCGTGGCGCTGACCGAACGCGCCGACGAAGCCGTACAGATGCGTACGCTGGTTAAAAAGCTGTCGATGTCGGTGGAAGCGCCGCTGATTATCGACGTGACCGACGCAGCCGTGGCCGAGGCAGCCCTGTCGGTTTATCCGGGCCGCGCCATCATCAATGGCAACAATCTGGAAAATGGCCGCGAGCGCATCGACCAGGTGCTGCCGATCGCGCGCAAGTATGGCGCGGGCGTGCTCTCGATGACCATCGACGAGGTGGGCATGGCGCACACGCGGGAAGGCAAATTGCAGATCGCCCAGCGCATCCACGACATCGCCGTGAACGACTACGGCATGCGCGCCGAAGACCTGATTTTCGACACGCTCACCTTCCCGCTGACGACCGGGCAGGAGGAGCTGCGCAATGACGCCATCGAGACGATCGAGGGCATCCGCCTGATCAAGCAGGCCATGCCCGGCGTGATGACCGCGCTGGGCGTGAGCAATGTCAGCTTCGGCGTGACGCCGGCCGCGCGCGGCGTGCTCAACAGTGTGTTCCTGTATCATGCGGTGGCGGCCGGGCTGGACATGGCGATTGTGAATCCCGCGCACATCACGCCCTATGCCGAAATACCGGAGGACCAGCGCAAACTGGCCAACGACCTGATCTACAACACCGACCAGGACGCCCTGCCGCGCTTCATCCAGTACTTCGAGAAGAACGATGTCAAGCTGGCGGGCAGCGAGGTGGAAGACCCGACCGCCACCATGACCGACGAGGAGGCGCTGCACTGGAAGATCGTGCACCGCAAGAAGCAGGGCCTGGAGGCGCATATCGACGCGGCGCTCACCCGCCAGGATGCCGTGGGCGTGCTGAACAATGTGCTGCTGCCGGCCATGAAGGAAGTGGGCGATAAATTTGGCGCGGGCGAGCTGATCCTGCCGTTCGTGCTGCAAAGCGCCGAGGTCATGAAGATGACGGTCGCCTATCTGGAACGCTTCATGGACAAGGTCGAAGGCTCCAGCAAGGGCACGGTCGTGCTGGCCACGGTCTATGGCGACGTGCACGATATCGGCAAAAATCTCGTCAAGACCATCCTGAGCAACAACGGCTACACCGTGCACGATATTGGCAAGCAGGTGCCTGCCAATACCATCATCGAGAAGGCAATCGAGTACAAGGCCGACGCCATCGGCCTGAGCGCGCTGCTGGTGAGCACCAGCAAGCAGATGCCCATCATCGTCAACGAGCTGGCCAAGCGCGGGCTGAAGTTCCCCGTGCTGATCGGCGGCGCGGCCATCAACCGCAAGTTTGGCCGGCGCATCCTGTTCCTGGAAGACTCGCAGGAGCCGTATGAGCCAGGCGTGTTCTACTGCAAAGACGCTTTCGAAGGGCTGAGTGTGATGGACACGCTCGTCAGCGACAAACGCCAGACCTTCGTGCAGGAGCTGGTGGCCGATGCCTACGCCGAGATGAACAAGCCCGTGCCGGTGCGCCGCGAACGCCACTATGGCATGGCCAAGACCGTGCAGCCCGCCAAAGTCGTGCCGTCTGCGCCATTCTGGGGCGGCAAGACGATTGAGTCCATGCCGCTGGAGATCGTGCTGCAATATCTGCACAAGCCGGAGCTGTATCGCCTGAGCTGGGGCGCGACCAATACGCACGGAGAGGAATGGACGAAACTTCAGGCCGAGTTTGAGGCGCGGCTGGAGGTCATGACGCGCGCGGCCATCCGCGAAAAGACGCTGCTGCCGCAGGCCGTCTATGGCTATTTCCCGGTCAACAGTGAGGGCGACGACCTGGTAATTTACGATCCGGCGCCGTTCCAGGCCGCGCTGGAGGCCGCCGGCGGTGTCCTCAGCCCGGATGCCTATGGGGGGGTCGAACGCCGCGAAGTGGGACGATTCGCTTTCCCGCGCCAGCCGTATGGCGACTACCTGTGCATCAGCGACTATTTCGCCCCGGCAGACAGCGGCCTGATCGATGTCATGGGCTTGCAGGTGGCGACCGTGGGGCAGGCGGCCAGCGAGCATTTCGACAAGCTTCAGGGGGCAGACAGCTACAGCGAGGCCTATTTCTTCCATGGGCTGGCGGTGCAGGCCGCCGAAGCAACCGCAGTATATGTCAACCGGAAAGTGGTCAATGCCGGGCTGGGCATCGGCTCTGGCCAGGGCAAGCGCTACTCGTGGGGCTATCCGGCCTGCCCCGACCTGAACGACCACGCCACGGTCATGCGCCTGCTGCCCCAGGCGGCGACGGCGCTGGGCCTGGAGCTGAGCCCGTCGTTCCAGTGGATTCCGGAACAGAGCACGGCGGCCATCGTCGTGCACCACCCTGACGCCAAATACTTTAGCGTCGGCGTCGACCGCGTGCAGCAGATTGAAGGAGCGTAAAGCTCTGAAGCCGTTTTTTTCGCTATTTTGCCGCCTGGGGTTCAAAACCCCCAGGCTACAAAAAAACAAGTACCTGAAGGCACTTGAAAGCAGGTCGTTCAGGAACAGACTCAACAAAGCAGAATCCTTCAGTCCCTTCAGGGACGTGTCAGTTGGCAGACCGGGGTTTTGAACCCCGGGCGGCACAGATGCGCGTGCAAATGTGAACGCATCGCAGCCGTATGAAGTGACCATAACCGTGCTGTGTACAGGGATACGACTTTGACTTTACGTGACTACATCACCGCAGTGCCCAAAGTGGATCTGCATGTGCATCTGGAAGGCAGCATGCCGCCGGAGACGCTGCTGCGTCTGGCGCGCAAACACGGCATCGCCCTGCCCGTGAACACGCTGGACGAGGTGCGCGACTGGTTCACCTTCATCGACATGCCGCACTTTGTGAATATCTACATCAGCATTTCGCGGGTGCTGCAAACGCCTGAAGATATCGAGCAGCTGGCGCGTGACTTCCTGAAGGGCCAGGCCGCGCAGAATATCGTGTACAGCGAGGTGACCTACACCCCGTACACGCATTACCATCAGAAGGGCATCCCCTTTCACGAGCAGCTTGACGCGCTCAATCGGGCGCGCCGCTGGGCGGAGGACACCCTGGGCGTGACCATGCGCTACATCTTCGACATCGCCCGCGAGCTGACGCCAGCCGAGGGCGCGATCACCGCCGACTGGGTGATTGACGCGTTCCACGAGCCAGACAGCGGCATCGTCGCGCTGGGGCTGGGCGGCTATGAAGTGGGCCATCCGCCGGGGAAATTCTCGGACAGCTTCGCCCGTGCCCGCGACGCTGGCGTCACGCTGGTGCTGCATGCCGGCGAACATGGCGGCTCGGTCAACATTCATGGCGCGCTGGCCGAAGGCTCGGTACGCATCGGCCACGGCATCGGCTGCATCGACGACGCGCCGCTGGTCGCCCTGCTACGCGAACGCCAGGTGCCGCTGGAAGTCTGCCCCACCAGCAATGTCTGCCTGGGGGGATCGGCAACGCTGGCCGCGCATCCCATCCAGCGCATGATCGACGCCGGGCTGAATGTCACCGTGAACAGCGATGATCCGCCGATGTTCAACACCACGCTGACCGAGGAATTCATCCGCTGCGCCGAGACCTTCGGCTGGAGCGCGCATCAGGTCGACCGGCTGATTATGAATGCCGCGCGCTCGGTGCTGCTGCCCCCAGACGCGCAGGCTGCGCTGGAAGCCCACATCAGTGGGGGGATGGTCGATGCCCGGGTGAAGTATCTTTAAGGGATAGTGCTGAGTGCTGAGTAATGAGTTAGGCATATCATTTTACTCGTTGCTCAGCACTCAGTACTCAGTACTTGATCGCTTTGGAGGTTTCCATGGGCTTTGAAGAAGATGGATTCGGACGGCCGCCGCGGCCATCGCGTTCGGTGCTGGCGGGTCTACCGCTGATCATCGGCGCGGTGGTCGTGACCGGGCTGGGGCTGGTGATTTTCCTGTCCGGACAGTTTGGCACGCGCCTGGCTGAATGCCGCGCGATTGCGGCGTCTGTGCCCGGCCTGACGCTGGTGTCTGAAGAGTCAATGGGATTCCTCCAGCTTAACGGCGTGCTGGAGAGCGTGTATACCAGCGCCGACGCGCCCGCTGCTGTCGAGGCGGCGTTCATTGGCGCGAACGGCGCGGTCATGCGCCAGGCCGTGGAAAGCGGTGACTTCACCAACACCGCCCGCGCCGCGCCAATCATCACCGCCAATGAAGGGGGCGGCAGCACAGTCAGGCTGTCGTGCCCATAGACGAAAGAGAAGTGCTGAGTACTGAGTGCTGAGCAATGAGTAGACAAGAGAGAAGTACTGAGTGCCGAGCAATGAGCAATGAGTAGTGATGAGTAAAAGCAGCATTGAGTCATTGCAGCGGCGACTCAGTACTCATTGCTCAGCACTCAGCACTATATAAAGGAAACCCTGATGACGCATCACACATCCCGCCGCTCATTTGCCGAGCGCCTGAAAGACCCCGCCCCGCTGCTGGCCGATGGCGCGATGGGCACCATGCTGCATGGCAGCGGCCTGCCAATTGATGCGGCCTTTGACCAGCTCAACATCACCCAGCCGGACGTTATCCGCGCGGTACATGCGCAGTACTTGCAGGCTGGCGCCGAGCTGATCGAGACCAATACCTTTGGCGCCAACCGCATCAAACTGGCCGAATACGGGCTGGAAGACCAGGTAGCGCGCATCAACCAGGCCGGCGTGCAGCGCGCCCGCGAGGCACTTGACGCGTCTGGCCGCGAGGCCTATATCGCTGGCAGCGTGGGGCCGCTGGGCATGGGCCTGCAGCCGTACGGCCGCCTGAAGCCTGAGGACGGCGTGGCCATTTTCAGCGAGCAGATCAGCGCGCTGGCCGAGGCGGGCGTTGACGCGCTCATCTTCGAGACATTCACCGACCTGGGCGAGCTGAAGCTGGGCATCGAAGCCGCCCGCAGCGTCGCGCCCGGCCTGCCGATCATCACCGAAATGACTTTCACCGCCGACGACCGCACGATTTACGGCTATCTGCCTGGTCGTGTCGCCCGTGAGCTGAGCGAGGCCGGCGCGGATGTGATCGGCGTCAACTGTTCCGGCGGCCCGTCGCAGATTTCCCGCGTGCTGGCTGCCATGCGCGAGAGCACGCCGCATGCGCGCCTGTCGGCCATGCCCAACGCCGGCTTTCCGCAGAGCGTGGGCGGCCGCATGATGTACGCCGCTACCGTGGAATATTTCGCGGATTACGCGCTCACATTCCGCGAGCTGGGCGCGCAGGTCATCGGCGGATGCTGCGGCACCACGCCCGCGCATATCGCCGCCATGCGCGCCGCGCTGGATGACCCGTCGCGCCGCCCGCACATCGAAATCGCCAGCGATGCCGACGAGGACGAGCGCGATATGTCTGCCCCCGAACGGCCGTCAGAGCTGGCGCATATGCTGGCGACCGGCCAGTTTGCCATCAGCGTGGAGATGACGCCGCCGCGCGGCCATAACTTCGACAAAATGGTGGCCAGCGCGCGCCTGCTGCTGGACGCCGGAGCGAATGTCCTGAACGTGGCCGACAGCCCGACGGCGCGTATGCGCGTCAGCCCGTGGGCGGCCTGTCATGCGCTGGAGCAGGCGCTGGGCGTCGAGACGATCCTGCATTTCCCCACGCGCGGCCGCAACATGCTGCGCATCCAGAGCGACCTGCTGGGCGCGCACGCGCTGGGCCTGCGCAATATCTTCGTGTGCATGGGCGACCCCACGCGCATCGGCGATTATCCGGAGGCCAATGACAACTACGACATCGTGCCCACCGGCCTGATCAAGCTGAGCAAGCAGCGCCTGAATGCCGGCCTCGACCAGGCAGGCAACAGCATCGGCCAGCCGACCTCGTTCACCGTGGGCTGCGCGCTCAATCTGGCGCCGGATGATCTGGACAAGGAAGTGGAACTGACGCGCAAGAAGCTGGAAAACGGCGCCGATTTCGCGCTGGCCCAGCCTGTCTTTGAGCCGCACAAGGCCGAAATTTTCCTGGAGCGTTATCAGCAGGTGACAGGATCGGCGCTGAAGCTGCCCGTGCTGGTGGGTGTGATGCCGCTGTACAGCATGAAGCACGCGCAGTTTCTGCACAACGAGGTACCCGGCATCAGCATCCCGGATGCGATTATGCGCCGCATCGAGGATGCCGGGGAAGATGCTGCCCAGGAAGGCGTGCGCGTGGCGCAGGAGCTGCTGCTCGCGCTCAAGCCGTTCGCCCAGGGCGCGTATATCATCCCCAGCTATGGCCGTTATAACCTGGCCGCGCAGGTGGTCGAGGCCGTGCATGTGAAGGCCTGAGGCAGGGAAATCGCCCCACAGTCTATGTTTGGACAAGTCCTGTGTGCCCGCCCTGCTGGTACGCGGGAATTTTGCCGGGGCGCTGGGCGAATATGAGTAGCGGCATGGCATGCCATGCCGCTACGCGAACATTTGGCGCGTGACCAGGGCGTGAGGTTAGCCTCTTACTCCACCACTTCGCCGACCACCACGCGCTCGAACACCAGCACGTGCGAGCCATCCTCGTTGGTGCCTGCCCCCACCAGAATATGGTCGGTCTCGTTGAAATAGCCGTTCAGGATGGCATTCGCCAGCGGGTCCTGGAGCTCGGTCTGAATGACGCGCTTGAGCGGACGCGCGCCATACACCGGGTCGTAACCCGCGTCGGCCAGCAGCTTCTTGGCCTCGTCGGTCAGCGCGATTGTCATGCGGCGGTCACTCAGCAGACGATCCAGCCGCTTGAGCTGAATATCGACGATGCGCGTCATGTCTTCGCGCGAGAGCGGCGTGAACAGGATGATATCGTCGAGTCGATTGAGGAACTCCGGCCGGAAATAGCCATCGAGCTGGGCCACCACCTCGGCGCGCATCTGCTTGCGGTCAAATGGGCCGCCAGCCAGGGCGCGTTCCTTGATATGCGCGCTGCCCACGTTGCTGGTCATGATGATGATGGTGTTCTTGAAATCGACCACGCGCCCCTGGCCATCGGTCAGGCGGCCGTCGTCAAACACCTGCAGAAACACGTTGAACACTTCGGCGTGGGCCTTCTCCACCTCGTCCAGCAGCACCACGCTGTACGGGCGACGGCGCACGGCCTCGGTGAGCTGGCCGCCCTCCTCATAGCCGACATAGCCGGGGGGCGCACCCAGCAGGCGTGCCACGCTGTGCCGTTCGCCATACTCGCTCATGTCAATGCGGACCATCGCGTTTTCATCATCAAACAGGAATTCAGCCACGGCCTTGGCCAGCTCGGTCTTGCCGACGCCGGTCGGGCCGAGGAACATGAACACGCCTACCGGGCGATTCGGGTCCTGCAGGCCGGCACGCGCACGGCGCACCGCCGCGCTGACCGCCCGCACCGCATCATCCTGGCCGATCACGCGGTCATGCAGGCGATACTCCATGTTGATCAGCTTCTGGCTCTCGCCTTCCATCAGGCGCGACACCGGCACACCCGTCCAGCGCGACACGACCATGGCGATCATGTCGCTGTCCACTTCTTCGTGCAGCATCGATGACCCGCTGGCGCGCAGGTTATCCATCTGGGCATCGGCCACCTTCAGCTCGCGCTCCAGGTCGGGCAGCGTGCCATATTGCAGGCGGGCCGCCGTCTCCAGGTCAGCGCGGCGCTCGGCCTGTTCCAGCTCGACCTTCGCATCGTCGATGCGCGTCTTGATCGTGCGGATAGCCTCGATGGCGCCCTTCTCCGTCTGCCAGCGCGCGCTCAGGCCGTGCAGTGTCTCCTGCAAATTGGCCAGTTCTTCTTCCAGATTATCCAGGCGCTCCATGCTGGCGTCGTCGCGTTCTTTGCGCAGCGCCTCGCGCTCGATTTCAAGCTGCATAATCTGGCGCTCGACGGTATCCAGCGCCTGCGGCTTGCTGTCGATTTCCATCTTCAGGCGGGCCGCCGCCTCGTCGATCAGGTCGATGGCCTTGTCGGGAAGCTGGCGGTCGGGGATGTAGCGTGCGCTCAGCGTGGCCGCGGCGATCACTGCGCTGTCCTGGATGCGCACGCCATGATGCACCTCATAGCGTTCCTTCAGGCCGCGCAGGATGCTGATGGTGTCCTCGATGCTGGGCTCCTCCACCATGACCGGCTGGAAGCGCCGCTCCAGCGCGGCATCCTTCTCGATATGCTTGCGGTATTCGTCCAGCGTGGTCGCGCCGATGCAGCGCAGTTCGCCGCGCGCCAGCATCGGCTTGAGCAGATTGCTGGCATCCATCGCGCCTTCCGCCGCGCCCGCGCCGACGATCGTGTGCAGCTCGTCTAAAAACAGCACGATCTGGCCGCCGCTGTCGCTGACTTCCTTCAGCACGGCCTTCAGGCGCTCCTCAAATTCACCGCGGAACTTGGCGCCCGCCACCAGCGCGCCCATATCCAGCGCGATAATCGTTTTGTCGCGCAGGCTTTCTGGCACGTCACCCTTGACGATGCGCTGTGCCAGTCCCTCGGCCACGGCCGTCTTGCCGACGCCCGCCTGGCCGATCAGCACCGGGTTATTCTTCGTGCGCCGCGAGAGCACCTGCACAATGCGGCGGATTTCGTCTTCGCGGCCGATGACCGGGTCCAGCTTGCCCTGGCGAGCAATTTCGGTCAGGTCGCGGCCATATTTCTCCAGCGACTTATACGTGCCTTCCGGCTCCTGCGAGGTCACGCGCTGTCCGCCGCGAATCGAGGCCAGCGCCTGCAAGACCGCGTCTTTGGTGACGCCGTGCTTCTTCAGCAGCGCGCCAATCGTCGGCTCGTCGGTCAGGGCATAGAGCAGATGCTCGGTGGAGGTGTACTCGTCGGTCATGCTGGCGGCCTGCTTTTCAGCGCGCCCCAGCACTTCCATCACCGCGCGCGACAGGCTGGGCTGCATGTTGCTGCCCGAGACCCGCGCCCGGTTATTCAGCATGGCCATCAGCTCGGCCAGCACCACCGCGGGACGCGCGCCCACCTTGGCGATGACATCCGGCACGACGCCATCTTTCTGTTCCACCAGCCCAATCGCCAGATGAATCGGCTCCAGCTGGGAGTGGCCATATTCAACTGCCAGCCCCTGGCCACGCACGACCGCTTCCTGTGCTTTGGTGGTATAGCGCTCAAAGTTCATATAAACCACTTCCTCGTTTACGTCTCTTATAAAGACTATAATCTCATTATAAGACGGACGTAGAAATTGCGTCTGATTATTATCAGCAGCCCACAAAACCCACTTTCAGGAACGACAAAGGATTCGCACCCATCATGACGATGAATAACGTCTTCTTCCCGCCCGAAAAAGCGATTATCAACCTGGAACGCACCGCCCACATCCTGCGCGCCATCGTGGAAAACATGACGGCCAAGCAGTCGATTGTGCTGCGCGACGGGCCGGACGGCTGGAACTCGGTGGAAATCATCTGCCATATGGCCGATTTCGACCATATCTTCCTCACGCGCATGAAGGATGCGGTCAGCAAAGACAACCCCACCTTCCGTGTGTATGATGTGCCCGGCCGCGTCATCAGCGAAAACTATGGCGGGCGCAAGATTGGCGAGGCGCTGTCGTGGTTTATCACCAACCGCAATGAGATGGTCGAGTGGCTGAAGACCGTCACGCCGGAACAGTTCGAGCGCATCGGCCAGCACCCGGAAAATGGCCAGATGACCGTGCGCGAAATCGCCTATAACACCATCCTGCACGACATCAACCACATCGAACAAATCCTGAAAGCGATTGGCCGCCTGCATGCTTAATGAACCGGCCCTCTCGCACGACGACCAGCCCGCGTCGCGTGCGCCCCGGCCACTGACCGATGCGGCCCTGGAGCCGGATCGTTTCAGTGACCTGCGCGCTATCGCCGCCACGATCATGGTCATCTCGCGCGAAATCGCTGTTGACGAGAATACCGGGCAGGCGCTGCGAGAAGATATGCTGCTGCTGCCCGGCTCGGCCCCGGAAGTCGTGTTTGAGGGCCAGCTCACGCTGCCAAGCGAGGAAGCCTACGCCAGCATCGACGGGCTGTTAGCGCCGCTGGATTACATCCCGCTGCTGCGCCATAACCGGGCCGCGGGCGGCGGCGTGCTGCTGATCATCGCGCACGGGCGGCCCAAAGTGACCGAACGCTCGCCGTGGATCAACATCGCCCTGTTTTTTGCCACGCTGCTGTCGCTGCTGTATGTGGGCACCAATATCGCGGCAGGCGAAGCCGGGGGCGTGAATCCCGCACTGGGCGCTGAAATATTCAATAATCCGCTGCAAAACCTGTGGCGTGGCGCGCCCTATGCCATCGCGCTCATGCTGATTCTGGGTGCGCACGAGCTGGGCCATTATTTCGCCGCACGCCGCCATAAGATGGGCGCGACGCTGCCCTATTTCATCCCGCTGCCGCCGCCGCTCAGCCTGTTTGGCACGGCGGGCGCGTTCATTCAGCTGCGCGAGCCGCTGAAGAACCGCAAGACGCTGCTGGACGTGGGCGCGGCCGGCCCGCTGATGGGCCTGCTGTTTGCCATCCCGATTGTGATGATCGGCCTGGCGACCTCGCCTGTCGGCCCGGTGGCAGGCTCTGGCCTGGTGGAAGGCAATTCGCTGTTATACGCGCTGGCGAAAGTGCTGACACTGGGGCGCTTCGTGCCAGTGGGCGATATCGATGTGACGATGAATCAGCTGGCGCAGGCGGGCTGGACCGGCCTGCTGGTGACGGCCATCAACCTGATTCCGCTGGGCCAGCTCGACGGCGGGCACATCCTGTATTCGCTGGTGGGTAATTCGGCGCGCAGGCTGTATGTGCCAGTGCTGCTGGCCACCATCGCGCTGACGCTGTTTTTCAGCGAGAGCTGGCTGCTGTGGCTGGGCCTGCTGTTCATCTTCGGGCGGTTTTACGCCGTCCCGCTGGATGCCGTCACCCAGCTCGACCCGCGCCGCCGCTTCATCGCCATCCTGAGTTTGCTCGTGTTTGTGGTGACATTTGTGCCGGTGCCGTTTCAGGTGCGCATCGTCGAGACCGCGCCGGTCATTCGCGAGAGCGTGTTCGCGCTGCCGATCATCGCCGCTGTGCTGTGCGCGGCCATGCTGCGCCGCCGCTGGCGCTAGTCCGTCACCAGGTTGCCCGGTCAACGGAGGGGCAACCTGGTGTACACTCAAATCTGTCAACTGCATCGCCTATCAGCCCCAAACAGCCTATGAACCAGCCAGTCTCTCAGCGCATCGTCGTCAAAGTGGGCACCAGCGTGCTCACCGGCGGCACCACTCGCCTCAGCACCCAGCGTATGCTGGCGCTGGTGCAGCAGACCGCCCAGCTGCATGCCGCCGGCCACGAAGTCGTGCTGGTGAGCAGCGGCGCGGTGGCGGCTGGCCGCGAACGGCTGAATTTCCCCGCGCTCAATCCGGCCATGCCCGTCAAGCAGATGCTCAGCGCGGTCGGGCAGGGGCGGCTGATTCAGCGCTACAGCGACCTGTACGACATCTTCGAGGTGGTGGTGGCGCAGGTGCTGCTCACCCGCGATGACCTGGGCAACCGCGAACGCTTCCTGAACGCACGCGATACCCTGCTCACGCTGATCGACCAGCGCATCATCCCGATCATCAACGAAAACGACACCATCGCCACCGAAGAAATCCGTGTGGGCGACAATGACAACCTGTCGGCGCTGGTGGCCACGCTGATCGAGGCCGATCTGCTGGTGCTGCTGACCGACCAGCAGGGCCTGTTCACGGCCGACCCGCGCAAACATGCCGACGCCTCGCTGATCGAGCGCGTCGAACGTATCACCGACGAGACGTTTGCGCTGGCGGGCGGCACGTCCACCGGGCTGGGCACTGGCGGCATGGTCACCAAGCTGCAGGCGGCCAAGCTGGCCACGCGCGGCGGCGTGGCGACCGTGATTGCGTCCGGCGACCGGCCCAATGTGCTGACCGACCTGGCGGCAGGCGTCAGCATCGGCACCCGCTTCGAGACCTCCCGTGAGGGCATCGAGCGCCGCAAGCGCCGCCTGCTGATCGAGAAGGTGCGCGGGCGTCTGCTGGTGGATGCCGGCGCGGCGCGCAAGCTGCTCAGCGGCGGGGCCAGCCTGCTGCCCGTCGGCGTGACGGGCGTGGAGGAAGATTTCAAACGCGGCAGCACGATCGCCATCATCGGGCCGGATGGCCGCGAACTGGCCCACGGCGTCACCGCGTATGACAGCGACGCGATCCGGCGTCTGATTGGTGTGCAAAGCGGACATATCCAGGAAATCCTGGGCTATAATTATGGGGATGCCCTGATCCACCGGAACAATATGGTGCTGATGGGATGAAGACGAGTGATGAGGGATGAGTAACGAGTAATGAGGGATGAACGTGGTTCCAGTCTGTACGAAACAAATAAATAAGGGCTTTTGAAAAACCAGACACTTATAATTCTTACTCATCACTCATCACTCATCACTCATTACTGAGGAACTTACGTCATGACCTACGATCTGAATGCTGCCGGGCAGCGCGCGAAGCTGGCCGCAAGGGCGCTGGCGAAGGCCTCGTCTGACGAGAAGAACCGGGCTGTGCTGGCGATTGCCGACGCGCTGGAGGCCCATAGCGAGGCGATCCTGGCCGCCAACGCGCGCGACCTGGAAGCAGCCCGTGCGCGCGGCCTGGCCGAGACGCTCATCCGCGACCGCTTTGACCTGACCAGCCGCATGGGCGGCATCATCCGCGATGTGCGCAAAGTGGCGGAGCTGCCCGACCCGGTAGGCACGGTCATCACCGACAGCACGCTGGCCAATGGCCTGAACGCGCGCAAAGTGCGCACCCCGATCGGCGTGATTGGCATGATTTACGAGGCGCGCCCCAACGTGACCGCTGACTGCGCGGTGCTGGCGCTGAAGACCGGCAATGCCTCCATCCTGCGCGGCGGCAGCGAAGTCTTCCACAGCAATATGGCCGTGATGGCGGCCATCAGCGGCGCGCTGCATGCGCTCAATCTGCCCCATGTGCCCGCCGACAGCATCCAGTTTATCGAGAGCACCGACCGCGCCTACGTGGAGCAGCTTCTCAAGCTGAGCCAGTTCGTGGACATGATCATCCCGCGCGGCGGGCAAAGCCTGCATGATTTCTGCCGCCAGAACGCGACCATCCCGGTCATCACCGGCGGGCTGGGCATCGTGCATCAGTTTGTCGACGACACCGCCAATCTGGACCACGCGCTGTCGATCGCTGTCAATGCCAAGACGCAGCGCCCCAGCGTGTGCAACGCGCTCGATACCCTGCTGGTGCATGAGGCAATTGCGGGGGAATTCCTGCCCCGCGCCGTGCAGACGCTGGCGCCGATGGGCGTCACCTTCCGTGCCGAGCCGCGTGCGCTGGCGCTGGTGGATGGCCTGCCCGGCGTGCAGCCTGCCGGCGAACAGGATTTCGACACCGAGTGGATGCAGCTCATCCTGGGGCTGAAAGTGGTGGACGGGCTGGACGACGCGATCGAGCATATCAACGCGCACAGCACCTTCCACAGCGAGGCCATCATCACCGAGACGCCGGAGCACGCAGACCGCTTCGTGCGCGAGATCGATGCCGCGGCGGTGTTTGTGAACACCAGCACGCGCTTCAACGACGGGTCGGCGCTGGGGCTGGGGGCGGAAATTGCCGTCAGCACCCAGAAGCTGCATGCCCGTGGTCCTATGGCGTTGGAAGAACTGACGACGTATAAATGGGTAGTAGTGGGCAGCGGACAAACGCGGCCTTAGCACTTCGGAATCCGTCTTTCAGAAAGACTTTTGGGCTATTTTGAGTCACTTGCTGTTCGTGGATGACAATCAGCTGCTGACGGAGCTTCTCTCCGAGGCGGCGCGTATGCTGGGCTATGAGGCCGTAATCGCCCAGTCTGCCGACAGCGCCCTGCATATGCTGGAGTCGCTGCCTGAGACGCCGCGCTTTGCGCTGGTGGATGTCAACATGTCCGGCATGACCGGCTTTGATTTCGTGCGCTCGGTGCGCCAGCACCCGCGCATGCACGACATGAACATTTACCTGACCAGCGGCAGCCCCCACGAAGATGAGGGCCGTGCGCTGGAAAGCGGTGCCAATGGCTATCTGCCCAAGCCGTATGGTCTGGACACCGTATTCATGCTGGTGGAAGGGCTGGACTAACACCCGTGGCAGACACCCCCGCAGCGACGCCAAAAGACACCACCCTCATCATCCTGAACCCGCACGCGGCCGGCGGGCGCGCAGGCGCGCTGTGGAAGCAGCTGGAGCCACTCTTGTGGGAACGGCTGGGCGAGCTGCTGGTGGTGGTGACGCAGCACGCCAGCGAAGTGGGCGAACGCCTGGATCACGCCTATGCCAGCGGGGTGCGCCGCGTGATTTCCATCGGCGGCGACGGCACCAATCACGCGCTGGTCAATGCGCTCATCGCGCAGAATCAGCGCGTACCCGAAAATGACCGCATGGTGTATGGCAGCATGCCCATCGGCACGGGGCGCGACTGGGCGCGCGGCATCGGCATGCCCATCCGCAGCATGAAGGAATCCGCCGACTGGATCGCCCGGGCCCAGCCGACCGCGCTCGATATCGGCCGCATGACCAAAGACGGCACAGACGAGTACTTCCTGAATATCGCCAGCGCCGGGCTGGGCGGTGCCGTCAGCCGCATCATCGAGAAGAAGAAGACGCGCCGCCCATGGACATTTCTGCTCTCGACCGTGCAGGCCATCCTGACATTCCAGCCGCAGCGCCTGACCATCACCCTGGATGGCAAGCCTTGGTACGACGACCGCGTGTTTGCGCTGGTGGTGGCCAACGGCACCACGTTTGGCCACGGCATGAAGATCGCGCCGCATGCCGTGCCCACCGACGGCCAGTTTGATGTCGTGCTCGTGCGCGCCGCCTCACGCCTGACCATCCTGGCCGCGCTGCGCCGCGTATACGACGCCAGCCACCTCACGCATCCGGCGGTCATGCATGCCCGCGCCAGCCAGGTCACCGTGAGTTGCAAAGACACCTTCGGCATGGAGCTGGACGGCGAAGGCGCAGACGGCCGCGAAGTCAGTTTCTCGGTCATGCCGTCGGCTATGCAAATTCTGATGTAGGCCAGCGCGTGTTTTGAATCGATTCTGTTTTCTATGCAGATGGCGGGTCTGACTGTTCCCCACCAGCCGAATTCCATCCTTCAAGTCATGGCGCTCTTGGCGTCTTGGCGGTTCAAATGCGCCAGGGCGACTCACGAGCCACCCGCCATGCTCCCCAGCCCCTAGACAATATCGGGCTTGTCGTCGTTTTTGCGCTTCTCGCGGCGGCGGCCAAACGGCGGCATCGGCGGCATGGGAGGAATCGGCGGGACAGGCGGCACCGGCGGCACGAAGTCCGGCGGCAGCGGGCGCCGCATCGGGATGCCTTCGGGCGGCATCCCCTGAAAAAATTCCGGGCCAAAGCCAGGCGGTATCGGCATGTCAAACTGGCGCGGGTCGTCCATGTTGCGCTCGGCCTCGGCCTGCTGGGCACGCTCAATTACAGCGCGCAGCACGCGCAGACCAGCCAGCGCCTGGCGCGCCTCATCCTCACTCAGCGACTCGATCATGTCGCGCAGGCCCTCGTAGGCATAATTCTGGATATCCGCCAGCACCGCCGCACCCTCGGTCGTCAGCTCAATCTGCACCATGCGCCGGTCACTTTCCAGCCGCGTGCGCTTCACCCAGCCGCGCCGCTCCAGCGCATCCAGTGTGGCCGACAGCGTGCTGCCGCCCACCATCAGCACATCGGCCAGGTCGCCCTGCACCAGCGGGCCATCTTTCAGCCGCTTCAGCAGCGTGATGTGGGGCGGGTGCAGGCGGTGGCGCGGGCGCACGCCGCGCATGCGCATGTCCAGCATACGGGCGACCGTGGGCACCGTATCCATCATGAGCTGGGCCAGCTCACGCTTCTCATCAGGGGTCATGTTGACGCTCCTTTGTTCGCAGGGCGAACGTTTCGCAGTACGATTAAATCGTAGTACGAATGATATGGCGTGTCAAGCAGGTCGTATGCAAACAAAATGCCCGTCGGGTGACGGGCATTGGTGAGAATTCGCGAATGAAAAGCAGGCCGCTACTGGCGCGACTGCCATTCCTCGATGGCTTCCTGCAGGAAGGCGCGTACGTCGGCATCGGCCACGTCGGCGACAGTCTCGTAGCTGGACTGGTCGACCTCGATGCGCAGGCCGCCACCGGCCGCTGACCGCACATGAATCTGGCGACCGGGGAAGCGGTCAGTGCTTGCCAGCTTGAACTGGAGATAGTCTTCAATCGCCTGGGCGATATTGATCTCCGGAATGGGCTCGCTGGGCGGGCGGCGGCGGCCGCGTTTGGGCGGCTCGACCACATCCGGCATCTTGAACTTGGGCAGGTCGCCCGGCAGCGGCACAGCAGCAGGCGGCATCCTCAGCCCGGGAATCTCGCCCGTGGCACGGGGAGCAGGCGCTGGCGACGAGGCAGGCGCGGCGGCCTCGGCCTTCGGGGCAGGCGCGGCAGATGCAATCACGCTGCTCAGCTCGCGCACGGTAGTGGCAAAGCGGCGCTTGAACTCGCTGTCGGCATTGGCGGGCGGGTGGCGATACACCTGCGTCCCGATCTGGACCAGCAGGCCGCCTTCGGCCACATCGCGGTAAATGGTCATCACCTCGGCGGCATCCACGCGCTCGCCGCTGGCCAGCGTCAGGGCAAACACGCCGCCCTGCCCGCGGCTGGGGGCGGGGCTGGCATTGACCGTCAGGCTGTCGATATCCGGCAGGTCCTGGTCAGAGAAATCAGCCGCCATGCTGAAATTCTGCACGGCGGGGCCAGCCGATGACAACTGGGCGCGGCGGCGGCGGTCCAGCACGATGGCGGTGATGACGATGATCATCAGCACGATCGAGCCGAAAAACATGACATACATGATGGGCGGCACCTGCCGCAGCAGGCCGCTCAGATCGCTTTCAAACCCCATAGTTACCGCTCCGAATCGGGCATTTTTCCTACACTATATCACGTGTTTTGATCCGCGAAATACAAAGTCTGCGATCAGTATTGTCAGAGTGTCATGATGTCTGTAAGACAGGCAAAAACAGCCTGACGCATCATTTGGCAAGTCACCCTAGAAATTCATTTTGGCGGGTTGTATGATGCATCATCAGTTTTGAGAGCAGATTCTCGCGGAACATCTGTGCCGCGCCGATTTCGATATTACCGAGGTTTGAGTACATGGCATCGTATCACGGACCAAAAGCTAGAGTTCAGCGCCGCTTCGGCGAGGTGCTGGTTCCGCGTCCCAAGTATCAGCGCATCATGGAAAAGCGCGGCTATCCCCCGGGAGACCACGGCAAGGACAAGACCTTCCGCAGTGGCCGCCGCAGCGACTATGGCCTGCAGCTGAACGAGAAGCAGAAGCTGGCATACATCTATAACATCCGCGAGTCGCAGATGCGCCGTTACTTCATGCGCGCACGCCGCCAGAGTGGCAACACCGGCGAGAACATGCTGCGCCTGCTGGAACGCCGCCTCGACAACCTGGTGTACCGCGCCGGTTTCGCGGCCACCATCTGGGCTGCCCGCCAGCTCGTCAAGCACGGCCACGTCAATGTCGACGGTGCCCGTGTCGACCTGCCGTCATTCCAGGCGAATCCTGGCATGGTGATCAGCGTCGCTGAGCGCATGCGCAAGAACGTGCACGTCGTGGAGAGCATGGAAAGCCAGGTCTATAACCTGAGCTACCTCTCGGTGGACAAGGCCAGCGCCAGCGCCACCTTCACCGCCCTGCCCGAACGCGCCGAAATCCCCACCCCGGTGACCGAACAGCTGGTCGTCGAATTCTACAACCGCCTGGCGTAATTCGCAGGCAGCCACAACGCCACATCAAAAAGGCGCGTCCATCACGGATGCGCCTTTTTTCTTGCCTGCCCTGCACCCGCGGGATCACACCCGCGTCAGGACGACTCGCCGTAGGTGCGTTCCCATTCGCGCTGAAAATCAGCGACTGGCGGGGCCTGCTGCGACACAATCACATCGGGGGCGGGGGCAGGGCTGAGCGCGATGATATTCGCCTGCGGCAGATCGTCCAGCACGGTGCGCACGAAATACACCATCTCGTTGGCCTGGAACGCGGCATTGAAGCGCGTGCCCAGCCAGGACAGCCCCACCAGCACGGTGATCAGAAAAACGATCAGCGGTGCGCCCCACGGCATATAGGTCAGAATCCAGGCGATAAACAGCGGCATCGCCAGCGCGGTCAGCATGGCGGTCGGCTTCATGCGCGCACGCAGGCGCAGGATCGACAGGCTGTCGTCTGTGCCCGCCGCGCTGACCTGCCCATACAGCACGACCACCGCCGGCGTGCGCTGGCGTCTGCTGCCCCAGAACACGCGCGTATCGGTAATCATGCGGAAGCCGTCGTCGCGCGGCTGGATGTAGTAGCGGCGGCCTTCCTGAAACAGATCGCGGTGATGCAGGCGCGACGTGCTCGGTTTGGCGGCTGTGGCCAGCGTGCGCACGCACACATCAGGCGGCGCGCCCACCATCAGCGTGACCGGCGGATGCACCTGCACCAGCGCGCGCATGACGTGATGCAGCCAGCGGTTGTTTGGGCGGGATAAGGCCTCGGGCGAAACGGTCATCGCCTAGCCAAGCTGATCCCCGCGGCGGGACCAGCCGCGCACGGCAAATGCCAGGGCGGCCAGCGCACCCAGCGCGACAGTCGCCAGGCCTGCCACAGGCAGCACCCAGCGGAGGTCATCGGCCAGCGGAGACAGCGGCAGCGGCATATCCGGCTGCGGGATAATCCGGAAGATAGCATATTGAGCGGTAATGCGCGGCAGGTCGCGCTCGGTCACGGCATCGCGTCCGCGCAGCGACTGCATCGGCGTAAACACGGTGTCATACACAAACGGGCCGGTGCCGTGAAACAGGCGCAGCGCCATCAGGGCTTCGCCGGTGTGCGTCACCCGTTCCATGCAGGCCGCGAACGTCTTGCCCCCGCGCTGCACGGTCACGGCCGGCTGTGCGATGGCATTGACCGCCCAGCCGGCGCGGTCACCACGGGTCGAGATCACATACAGCCGGTTGCCGTGGGCGCGATATTCCAGCGCGGTGTGGCGCGTGATGCCGCTGGAGCGCGTGGTCGAGAGCACCAGCAGGTGCAGCATGTCCAGCGGCTCGGCCAGGCCCAGGCGATAGGCCAGCAGCGGGGTCTTCACCAGCCAGCGGGTGATGTCACTGCGCCGCGTGGGGGCCAGCGGGGTTGTCGTGGTTGGGGGATGGGGTACAGATGAAGCCACAGAGTTCATAATCGTTGTCCACCGTGTGCACAGCCACGGTCAAAAGGGTTATGTCGTATACGAATAACGGCCTTTAACGTCGCAAAGACACTGTTAATATTATCCGTAGCATACCACTTCTGGCCCAGCCGCGCGCAAAAGCATTACTCACCTCTCATATAGCACCTGCCCGCCCAATTCAGGTACACTGAACGGCACTATGACACACTCCGAACGGGAGTACTCTGCCCCATGACCCGCCCACCCATCCGCGTGCTGCACTTCGCAGACGCCCACATTGGCATCGAGACGCACGGGCGCATCGACCCCGCTACCGGCATGAACACGCGCCTGCTCGATTTCCTGCATCGGCTGGACGATATCATCGCGTTTGTGCAGGAACACGGCGTCGACCTGATTATTTTCGCGGGCGATGCTTTCAAGACGCGCACGCCCACGCCCACCCAGCAGCGCGAATTTGCCTTTCGCATGCGCGACCTGAGCGCGCTGGCGCCGGTCATCCTGCTGGAGGGCAACCATGACCTGCCGCAGCAGGACCGCAAGGCCAGCAGTGTGGAAATCTACGACACCCTGCGCGTGCCCAATGTCATGCTGGCCAACACGTTTGAGCTGCATGTGGTCGAGACCGCGCGCGGGCCGGTCGCCGTGGGCTGCGCGCCCTATCCCGTGCGCCAGCGCCTGATGGACGGCGCGGCCACCGCTGGCCTGTCGATCGCGCAGATTGACCAGATGGTGCAGCACAACCTGGGCATGCGCCTGGAAGAACTGGCCGAGGAGGCCGATGCTGTCGGGCCGGAGGTGCCACGCCTGCTGACCGGCCATTTCACGGTGCAGGGCGCGGTGACCGGCAGCGAACGGCAGATCATGCTGGGGCGCGATATCGAGGTGCCGCTGAGCGTACTGGCCGATGCCCGCTGGGACTACGTGGCGCTGGGGCATATCCACAAGCACCAGAATCTGACGCATGGCAGGCCGGGCACCCCGCCGGTCGTGTACAGCGGCAGCTTCGAGCGCATCGACTTTGGCGAGGAGGCCGACACCAAAGGCTTCTGCATGGTCGAGCTGGCGCGAAATGCCACCACCTGGGCCTTTCATCAGGTGGATGCGCGGCCGTTCGTCACGCTAAATGCCGACCTGCGCGAGAGTGAGACGCCGACCGCCGAGATGGTCGACCAGATCGAGCGGACCAATGTGCGCGATGCCGTGGTGCGCATCCAGGTGCGTCTGACGCCTGAATCGGCCGCGCTGTTTGACGAAGGCAGCGTGCGCGATGCGCTGAAACGCGGCGGCGCGCATGTGATCGCCTCGCTCAAGCCGGATATCGAGCGGACGCAGCGTGCCCGCCTCGGCACCAGCCCGGAACAGCTCAGCGACCAGGACCTGCTGGAGCGCCATCTGCTGGCGCGTGAATTTGACGAGGGCACACGCCAGGCCCTGCACACGTTGGCCGACGCCATTTTCGCCGCCCGCTTTGACCAGAAAACCGGCGAATAGGCCTTACCTTTAGAATGCAAAAGAGCGATGAACCGCCATGACGCCAAGACACAGGGAATAACTGGCAACACTGTAAACATTGCCCCATATTCCAGGCGGTGGGTCTGACTGTTGGACACCCGATGGCTTCTATCTTCAAACCTTGGCGCTCTTTGCGCCTTGGCGGTTCAAATTATCGTTGATGCCTATGGGCGCGTGGAATTAAGGCCCGCTTAGGAAACCCCCTCGTGAAGGTGAAGTGCAGGTATAGTTAGCGGCGCACACAGGACATAAACCCGCATGAAATACTTTGGCTTTCTGCTGCGCTTCGTCATGATCCCGCTGACGCTGCTGAGCATTCTTGGATGGTGGGATCGCAGGCGCGGCAAGCGCGAACCGGGTGAATTTCGCGGGCTGTCGCCCAAAGCCGCGCTCACCGGCCTGGTCACCGTCGCGGTCGCATGGACCACCCCGTGGGACAATTATCTCGTGCGCACGAAGGTGTGGTGGTACGACCGCAAGCTGGTCACCGGCATCGTGCTGGGCTATGTACCCATTGAGGAATACACCTTTTTCGTCGTGCAGACGCTGCTCACCGGCTCGTGGATGCTGACGCTGATGCGCTGGCTGCCCCTCAACAAAAACAAACCTGCCAACCCGCTGCTGATCCGCTTCATGCTGACGGCGACGCTGGGCGCTGTCTGGTTGTGGAGCACGTGGAACCTGATCCGCGGGCCAAAGTCGCGCACCTACCTCACGCTCACGCTGACGTGGGCGCTGCTGCCGATCATGTTCCAGACGGCCTTCGGCGGCGACATCCTGTGGCAGCACAAGAAGCTGGTCGCGCTGGGCTTCGTGCCGTCTACCCTGTATCTGGCACTCAGCGACTCGCTGGCCATTGAAAGCGGCACCTGGAAGATCAATCCGTCGAAGACGGTCAATGTGGACGTGGGCAACGGCCTGCCGCTGGAAGAAGGCCTGTTCTTCCTGCTCACCAACGTGCTGATCGCCGTGGGCATGACGCTCGTGCTGAGCAAACAGAGCCGCGAGCGCGTGCCGGCCTTCCTGCGCAAATACCTGCCCCCCAGCGTCGATGACGCAGCCACCGGAAAGGCCGAATAAGCCATGGAAGACCGCATCGAGATACGCGCGCTGCGCCTGCGCTGCATCATCGGCTTCAACCCCGAAGAACGGCGCAACAAGCAGGATGTCATTATCCACATGACCCTGTTCACCGACCTGCGCAAGGGCGGCGTCACCGACGACCCGGCCGATATCCTGAACTATCGCACGGTGAACAAAGCCGTGATCGCCCATGTCGAGGCGTCCAGCTACAACACCGTCGAGGCGCTGGCGACCAGCATCGCGCGGCTGGCCGTTGTCGAGTGCGGCGTGCCCAAGATCGAAGTGCGCCTGGAAAAGCCGGGCGCGCTGCGCTTCACCGACAGCGTGGGCGTGACCATCCTGCGCACTAGTGCCGATTTCGCCGGTTGATGCCCTCAGCCCTGTTGGTATCCGCCGACCGACTGGTAGCCCCGGAAATAATCGACCACGAAACGCTTCGGATAGGCCGCCGAATCGTGCGCCGCGCCCGGTAATTCATACAGGCCAAGCATGAACTGCATCGGGTAGGCGGGCGACTGCCGGATGGTCTGGCGTTTGACGTTGTCGATGTAAAAATCGATGTGCGTGGGCGTCCATTCCGCCGCGTAAATATGGAACGCGGTCGCATCGAACGACAGCACCTCGCGGTAAAATTCATCTTTCAGCGCGTCATCCTGCCACGGATGCACCCCGTAACGCACCTCGGACTGGGTCGGCGTCGCGTGTTCGCCAAACACCTCGAAGATAGCGATCTCGCCCGACTCGACCGGATTTTCCTCGAAGCCGATCATCCACAATGCCGAGACGTTGCCCTGAGCAGCCACCGCCCGGCAGCGCACCTCAAAATAGCCGTACTGCGGCGTGTATGTGCGGATCGTCGGCTGGGCCTCGCGCACGATCGCGTTCAGGCGCAGGCCGTGCTGCCCGGCGGTACTGCCCACCGGCCCGGAATACACGCCCGTCTGAATCGATGAACATTTGACCTGCCCGTCAAATTCGGGGCACCACGGCGGCTGATCGACGTCGATATGCAGCGCGAAGCCGCCCGGTCCGAAGCTGTGGCGCGGGGCTGTCTGCGCGCGCGAGCTCCACTGGGGCAGATAATACGGCACCCATTTGGCCGTATCGATGGCTGGCCCTTCAAACGCATCGTTGAATTCCAGGACATACCCCGGCTTATGCAGGGGATTGGCAGGAAAATCTGCTGTGCTCAATGCTTGGCTCCAGAATGGTATATATGGCGGCACGACCGATGAGAGTATAGCTTGGGCCCGGCAGCTTCGCGCATCGCCCCGTCGTATTTAACAACACGACGGGGCGATTTTTTGTTACACTGCCCGCTGAAAAATGATGCACTGCCCCATACACACGCGGGATGCGGTGGTACTATCTGCCTATCAGCTGAATCAGGAAAGGTTTCGCATGCTGCTTTCCAGCTCCAAGACCAGCGATTTTGATAAAGTCGATGCTGACCTGCGCTTCGTGATGCAGTGTTTCCGGGAAGTGCTGTCGGAAACCGGGGATGAAGCGCTGGCCGATGCGCTGCCCTGGCAGGATGATGGCCGGGCATCCGTCGATCCGGCAGCGCTGGACGACCTGCGCTGGATTCAGGCCTATTCGATCGCGTTCCAGATGCTCAACCTGGTCGAGGAAAATGCGGTCGTGCAATTCCGCCGCCAGCTTGAAAAACACGATGCCGTCAGCCAGTTTTCCGGCCTGTGGAGCCAGACGCTGCATGCGCTGAAACAGGCTGGCCTGCCCGACCAGCAGGTGGCCGACGAAGTCACCGGTCTGCACATTGAGCCAGTCCTGACCGCGCATCCCACCGAGGCGAAACGCTATACCGTGCTGGAGCAGCACCGGTACTTATATCTCCAGCTTGTGCAGCTTGAGAACCAGATGTGGACGCCGCACGAGAAGCGCGCCATCCGCGACAATATCAGGACGGCGCTGGAGCGGCTGTGGCGCACCGGCGAGATTTATCTGGAGAAGCCGGATGTCGCCACGGAAGTGCGCAACGTGGTCTATTACCTGCGCCGCATTTTCCCGAAAGTGCTGGAGCTGCTGGATCAGCGGCTGATGCAGGCCTGGGTGGAGGCCGGCTTTGACCCGGCGCTGCTGGCCGGGCCGGACCACTGGCCGCGCATCACCTTTGGCACCTGGGTGGGCGGCGACCGGGACGGGCATCCACTGGTGACAGCAGGGACCACCCGGCAGACGCTGCATGACCTGCGCATGGAGGCGCTGGGCCTGCTGCGCGAACAGCTCACCAGCCTGGCGCGCAAGCTGAGCCTGTCGCGCTTCACCCAGCCTGTGCCGGCCGACCTGAGCGCCTGGATTACGCAGGCCGCAGAACAGTATGGCGCGGACATGGCACACGCATTACAGCGCAATCCGGACGAACCGTGGCGCCAGGCCGTCACCATGATGCTGGAGCGCCTGCCCGACAGCGACCCGACAAACACGGATTACCCGACCGCGGGGGCATTGGCCGCCGACCTGCATCGGCTGTACGACAGCCTGGTGTCCATCGGGGCGCGTCGGCTGGCCGATGCCGATGTGCTGCCGATCATGCGCATGGTCGACAGCTTCGGCTTTCACCTGGCCGTGCTCGATATCCGCCAGAACAGCCAGTTTCACGACCTGGCCGTCGGGCAGATTCTGGCGGCTGGCGGGCTGGCCGATGCCGATTTCGAGACCTGGGACGAAGCCAAACGGCGCGCCTTCCTTGAAGCCGAGCTGAGACAGCCGCGCCCGTTCACCCTGCCCAATACCCCGCTGGGGCCGCAGGCATCCGCCGTGCTCGATTGCTATCGCGTGCTGGCGGAGACTATTCGCACGGAAGGCGCGGCCGGGCTGGGCGCGCTGATCGTGAGCATGACGCGCGATGTGTCTGACCTGCTGGTGGTCTATCTGCTGGCGCGTGAGGCCGGCCTGATGATCGCCACGCCCGAAGGCATGGTGTGCCAGCTTCCGGTGGTGCCGCTGTTCGAGACCATCGACGACCTGGAACACAGCCCGGAAATCCTGCAAACCTTCCTGCGTCACCCGCTGACCAAACGCAGCCTGTCATATCAGCAGGGCGCGCCGGAAACGCCGGTGCAGCAGGTGATGGTGGGCTACAGCGACAGCAACAAAGACGGCGGCACGCTGGCCAGCATCTGGGGTCTGCATCTGGCCCAGCGCGCGCTGGCAGCCGTGGGCGTGGATGAAAACGTGCGCGTCCGCTTCTTCCATGGGCGCGGCGGCTCTGGCAGCCGTGGCGGCGGCCCGACGCACCGCTTCCTGCGCGCCCTGCCACAGACTGCCCTGCGGGGCGACCTGCGCCTGACCGAACAGGGCGAGGTCATCGCGCGCAACTATGCCAATCTGCAAACGGCGGCGCACAACCTGGAGCTGCTGCTGTCGGGCACCCTGCGCACCTCCATGCTCGATCAGTTCCCGGAAGCCAGCGCCCGTCCGCTGGAGCCAGCCATGACCCGGCTGGCCCAGCTCAGCCGCGATAAATATCAGGCGTTGCTGAATCAGGAGGGCTTCATCGCCTTCTATCGGCAGGCGACGCCCATCGACGTGATTGAGTCAAGCGGCATCGGCTCGCGGCCATCGCGGCGCACCGGCCAGCATTCCCTGGCCGACCTGCGCGCGATCCCGTGGGTGTTCAGCTGGAGCCAGTCGCGCTATTTCCTGTCTGGCTGGTATGGACTGGGGACCGCCTTGCAGGCCTTGCAGGCGACCGAGCCGAACGCCTATGCGCTGCTGCGCCAGCAGGTCTTCGACTGGCCCACGCTGCACCAGGTCATCAGCAGCGCGGCCACCAGCCTGATGCAGGCCAGCCCGGAGCTGATGGGGCTGTATGCAGGCATGGTGCAGGACGCCGCCCTGCGCGACCGCCTGCTGGGGCACATCCTTGACGAGTACGCGCTGACACGCGAACAGCTTGAGCTGCTGTATGACGGGTCGCTGCTGGAAAAACGGCCCAATGTCGCGGCGGAAATCAGCTTCAGGCGGGCGCCGCTGCACCGGCTGCACTTGCAGCAGATCGCCCTGCTGGGCGAATGGCGCGCTGAAAAGACGCCCGCCCTGCTCACCCGCCTGCTGCAAACCGTCAACGCGATTGCCAACGGCCTGGGCACGACCGGCTGAGGCATCACGCAGGCACAGGAGCAGGTGGCAAATGATGGGCGATCAGCCGAAAGACGCCGCTGGCGCATTGTCGAAACGGCAGCAGAAGACGCGGACAGCGTTTATGAACGCGCTGGTGCGGCTGGTCATGCAGCATGGCTACGATGCCGTCACCGTGACCGACATCGCCGAAGAGGCCAATTACGGCCGCTGGACGTTCTACCAGTATTTCGACAGCAAGGCGGACGCGGCGCTGGCCGTGTTTGAAGGCTGGATGATGCGCGTCGATCAGTTTGTGGTGCAGGCCGTGGCTGGCCTGCCCAGCCCCCGGCGCGAGTATGAATCGTGGCGCATCCTGTTCAGCGCGTTTGACGCCCAGCGCGCCTTCCTGATGCGCCTCGACAGCCTGACGGTGTCGGCGTGGCGGGTGCGCGCCAAAGATTTCCTGATCGAACAGTTTGTCGGCCATCTGGAAGCGGGCAATTTCGCGCTGATGCCCGGCGTGCGCCCGGAAATTGCGGCACGCCTGTATGTCGCGGCTGTGCTTGACCTGCTCGAATACTGGGGGGCTCACCCGGAGCTGGGCGATACCGAGACCGTGCTGAACGAGTTTTACACGTTCATTTTCAACCAGCCGCCGCCTGCCGCCGATATATAAACGACATTCTGTTTATTATCACACACTTTGATTCCATTGTGGGTTTCCCTGTAGACTGTCGGGCAGGTAACGACTTCGCTGAACTCGACAAAAAGGGAACTCTGAACATGATGACATCTGGCTGGATCAAACTACTTCGCGCGCTGGCAGTAGGAAGCAGTGCGCTGCTGCTGGTGAGCGGCGCGGTGATGGCGCAGCATGAACACACGCCCGGCGAGCCACGTCCAGAGGCGGCGCAGGAAAGCCCGATTCCGCTGAATCCCGCGGCTGGAGACGAGGTTGGCTTTGTCTATCAGGCGTTCCTCAGCCCGCTGCAGGAAGGCGGCGAGGAAGAGGACACCCCCTTCTTTGTGCCGCCGCAGTTCCGCTCCACCGAGCCGTCTGTGGGGCGCAACGAGCGCACGTCTCGCGGGCATGCTGTGATCGAATTTGAAAATGACCTGAGCCAGGCGACGGTGTATCTGGCGGTCGAGAATGTCGATCCGGCCGATATCGTCATGCTGCATCTGCACTGCGGCCTGCCCGGCCAGCTGGGCCCGATCATCATCGACTTTTCACTGCTGGGTGATGTTCAGGCCTACATGGAAGACGGCCTGCTGACGGTGACCGTGCACAACGAGGACATCGTCGCGGTGACCGAAGCCTCCGATGGCGGCCTGATCGACGGTTTCACGCTGGGCTGCCCAATCGTCCCCAGCGTGCCAATTGAAAAAGTGCGCACGATCGCCGGAATGCAGATCATCGCCGAGGCGGGCGAGCTGTACTTCAACCTGCACACCGCCGGCCAGGTCTACTTCGGCGATATCCGCGGGCAGTTCTCTCGCGTCGAGGTTCCCGCAGGCGAGTAGGGGCAAACACGTATAAAAACAAGAGGGATGCCGGTCACATGGCATCCCCCCTTGTTAGGAAACAGGTTTCTCGTTCTTCCGCCGCCTGAGGTTCAAAACCTCAGGCTACGAGAAGCCCAAGTCCCTGAAGGGACTTAAAAGCAACTCTTTTGAAATACAGATTCAGCGAGGCAACCACCTCTAGTCCCTTTAGGGACTTGTTGGTTTGGTAGCCCTGGGTTTTGAACCCGGGGCGGCGGACGCCTTAGACAGATGGGCTTAAATGAGTTCATCCCGGCGTAATCAATCACCAGGGCGGACACGCGCGCATCCGCCCCGGTGATTGATTACGCCTCGACCATGCCGGTGATGATATGCTCCACCGCCTCGATGGTCGTCTTCTTCGGGTCGATATCATCGGCCACTTTCTTGCCACGGCGCAGCACCACGATGCGGTCCACGACCTGAAACACGTGATAGATATTGTGCGCGATGAAGATGCACGAGTGGCCGCTGTCGCGTGCGTTGCGCACGAAGCGCAGCACCCCCTGTGTTTCCTCCACGCCAAGGTTGTTGGTGGGCTCATCGAGGATGATCAGGTCGCTTTCAAAATACATCGCGCGGGCGATGGCCACCGCCTGGCGCTCGCCGCCCGACAGTGCGCTGATCGGCGTGGTCGGCGGTATCGGCTTGCTGATGCCGACCTGTTTGAGCAGATTGCTGGCCACCTCGTTCATATGCGCCTGGTCCAGCTGGCCAAAACGGCCTTTGACCGGCTCGCGCCCCATGAACAGGTTGCGGGCAATCGATAACTGCGGCACCAGCGCCGAGTCCTGATATATCGTCTCGATGCCATACCTGATGGCGTCGCCGGTGTTGCGGATATCGGCCTTCTGGTCCTTGATATAGATATCGCCGCTGGTGGCCGTCAGCGCGCCCGACAGAATCTTGATGAGCGTGGACTTGCCCGCGCCGTTGTCGCCCAGCAGGCCGACGATCTCGCGTTCCTTCACGTTGAACGAGACATCGTTCAGCGCCTGCACGCGGCCAAAATACTTCTCAATGTGCTCCATGCGTACCAGGTCAGTCATGGTCACACCCCCGCATTATGTCGGCGTTCAAGCCACGAATGCAGCGCCATCATCCCGAGGATGATCGCGCCGACGAATATGTTATACGCCAGACCGGGGACGCCGATCAGGATGATGCCGTTACGCATGATGCGCAGGATGAACACCCCCAGCACGGTGCCGATGATGGTGCCGCGCCCGCCCGCCATCGATGTGCCGCCGATCACCACCATAGCGATGACTTCCAGCTCATAGCCGGTGCCGCTGTTCGGGTTGGCCGCCGACGTGCGGATCGAGCTGATGATGCCGGCGAAGGCCGCCAGCGCCGCCGTGAGCATGAACAGGGAAATCTTGGTGGCATTAACGCGCACGCCGCGCGCACGCGCCGAGTTGGCATTGCCGCCCGACGCCAGGATCCAGTTGCCGCGCTTGGTCTGCGTCAGCACATAGCCGATGATGACCGCCAGCAGGATGAACCAGAGCAGCGATGCCCACACGCGCAGTTCGCCAATATAAAAGTCGCCCACCAGCAGCTCGGCCAGCCAGCTGCCGCTGGCATCCCAGGTGCGCTGCGGGAAACCGTCGGTGATGTACAGCGCGGAGCCGCGCACCACCAGCAGCATGCCCAGCGTGACCAGGAACGACGGAATCTTCATCCGCGTGACCATGAAGCCGCTGCAGAAACCAATCACCAGTGAGAGCGCCATCGCCAGCACAAACGCAATTTCCAGCGACGCGACGCCGCTGTTGAACAGCGTCCACATGATGACGGCAGAGAAGCCAAAGACAGAGCCTACCGACAGGTCAATTTCACCCGCGGTCAGCAGCAGGGTCATCGCCAGCGCGATGATGCCCAGCTCCGGCGCAAAGGCGAGCACGTTGCCAATATTGAGGGTAGACAGAAATGTTGGATTTATGACGTAAAAAACAATCAGCAGAATAGCGAGCAGTACGAACGGCCCAAACTCCGGCCGCGCGATAAAGCGTTGGAGGAGCGAACGTTTTTCCATCGAGGAGTTCTTCATTTCGCTGAGAACAACAAGGGATATAGGCGCAGGGCCGCCGAAACTGCTTCCGACGGCCCTGTGTTCCGAAAATTTACCTGCGTGCGCCGGGCTTTTCAGCAGCGAACGCACACAGGCCGGATGAGACTGGCTAGTTGCCGGTCAGGATGCCCAGGTAGACCGGGGCGGTGTCGGCTTCATACAGGGCGCCCACCAGGATGTCGAATCCGGGGGGGATGCCGCTGGCTGCTGCCGCTGCCAGGCTGAGGCCCAGATAGCTGGTCATCTGCGGGTCCTGCCACATGCCGGCGAGGACGTAACCGTCGATGATTTCCTGTGCCGTCTCGGGCGAGTTGCCCCAGCCGACGACGGGGATGGAACCGGCTTCGATGCCGACCTGGTCAAACACGCGGGCGATGCTGCCGGTCACCAGGTCACCGAGGCCAATGATGGCGTCGACGTTCCCGGCGTTGGCGGTCAGATAGTCGCTCATGCGGGTGATGATCTCAGCCTGATCGAGCGTGGCGTCGGTCACTTCCCAGGTGATGCCCAGGGGTTCAAACACGCTGGCGATGCCTTCTTCTTCCTGCACGCCATAGGTCGCGCCGGGGACTTCCACCGGCATCCACACAAAGTCGCCGGCTTCCACGTGGCCACCATCGACCAGGTACTGGGCCCAGCGGCGGCCGACTTCGACGTTGTTGGTGCCGACATAGGCATCAAAGCTGGCCGACGGGTCGGGCGTGTTGATGTTGATGATGGGGATGCCAGCGGCATTGGCTTCAGCGGCCACTTCCACCAGGCTGCCCGGGTCGGGGCTGCTGGTGACGATGCCGGCTGCGCCAGCGGCAATCGCTGCGCGGATGGCTTCCTGATGCGACGGGACATCGCCGCTGTGGAACGAGGTGTTCACGGTATTGCCGGTGTCGGCGGCCCACTGATTGGCGCCATCGAGGAAGTAGGTCCAGACCGGGTCAGCCGGCGAACCATGCGAAATCCAGTAGTAGACGCCGGGTTCATCCTGGGCGGCGGCAGCGGGCACAATCGCCAGCAGCAGCGCCAGAACGATGACGAGAAGCCTAAATTTCTTCACGGTATTGCTCCTTTATGAAAAGATTACCTTTACACGCCTGCTTATCCTGCGGTGGTCAATAACATTTTTAGGGCCATCACAAGTCACAGATAAGCAGAAGATTAACTCGAAGATAGCGCGATAGCAGGGGCGTGTCAAGGCAAATGGCGGCCAAATGTCCAGTCAATCGGATAAATTGAACAACCCGGCGTGTGATCGGTGGTTTCCGGGGACAGAAATCAGACTCAAGACAAAAACAGCCGCAGTGAGGAAGTTTCCCCGCTGCGGCTGTGGGTTGTGGATACTGTTGTAAATCCGGCGGGCTAGCTGGCCCCGTGCAGGCTGTGCTCTTTATTCTGCAGCACGGCCTCGATGGCGGCCATGACGTCGTCGGTCAGCAGCGGCACCACCGCCAGCGCGTCGAAGTTTTCCTCCACCTGCGACACACGCGACGCGCCGGTGATGACCGTGCTCACGTTCGGGTTCTTCAGGCACCAGGCCAGCGCCAGCTTCGGCATCGTCGTGCCGATGTCGGCGGCAATCTTCGCCAGCGCGGGCACTTTGGCCAGGCGCGCCTTGCTGGTTTCGCTCTCAAACATCGCCTTCAGCCACTCATAACCGGGCAGGTTGATGCGCGCGTCGGCGGGCACACCATCGTTGTACTTGCCGGTCAGCAGGCCGCTCGCCAGCGGCGACCAGATGGTCGTGCCCAGGCCGATGGTGTCCGGGTGATACAGGCGCGCATACTCGTTCTCCACGCGATAGCGGTGGAACATGTTGTACTGCGGCTGTTCCATCGTCGGCGGAATCAGGTCATACTGGCGGGCGACGGCATAGGCCTCCATCAGCTCGGTCGCGGACCATTCGCTGGTGCCCCAGTACAGCACATCACCGCGCTGGATCAGCTCGGTCATGGCGCGCACGGTTTCTTCAATCGGCGTGTGCGGGTCCGGCCGATGGCAGAAATACAGGTCGAGATACTCGCATTGCAGGCGCTCGATGGCCTGATAGGCGGCCTCGTACACATGCTTGCGCGACAGGCCGCGCTGAATCGGCGACGGCTTCTCCACCGAGCCGCCGAACACCTTGCTGGACACGATATAGCTGTCGCGGCGCCAGCCGGATTTCGTCAGCGCCTCGCCCATGATGGTTTCGGCCTGGCCTTTGGCATAGGCCTCGGCATTGTCGAAGAAATTGCAGCCGCGGTCATAGGCCGCCGCCATAATTTCGAGTGCCTCATTCACGCCATACTGCTGGCCAAATGTGACCCACGCGCCAAAGCTGAGCACGCTCACCTGTAAACCGGATTTTCCCAAACGACGAAATTCCATAATGAAGTTGTCCTGTCACTACGCTGTGTGGTGCGGATTAAGAGACGTGGCACTGAGGAAAAATTGTGCCTGAATATCGTCGAGATTAACACACCCGGAGCATGCTTTCCAAACCAATGGCCATCACATGGTCTGCCACCGGAACTGGCAAAAGCAGCCATTGGACCTGTCACGCCATGTCTTCCCCCCAGCACAAAATTATGACCTTATAATAGACTCAACGGGTTCGGAGCATCCAGTCGTTATCCTTAATTTAAGGAGGAGACGCACCATGCGCATCAGCATCTTTGTCTATGGGTCATGGGGAGACATCCGTCCGCACGTCGTCCTGGGAATGGCGCTGCAGGCAGGAGGACACGACGTGCAGGTGGTGGCGTCGAGGGTGTATGAAGCGTGGGTGCGTGCTCGTGGGCTGGGTTTCCACGCGCTCACGACGGACACCAACACGTTCGCCAGAGAAAACGCCAGTATGATGGATGTGGGGCTGCTGAGGCAGTTGCAGCTGGTGCGAACGCTGGTGACCCCGATCCTGACGCAGATGGGGATGGAGGCGCTGGAGGCAACCCGCGATTCAGACGTGCTGATGACCGTCGAGTTTGGCGTTCCGCTGCTGTTTGATGTACTGCGCGCCAATCGACTGAGGACGATCCTGATCAATCCGGCGCCGCTGAATCCCACCCGTGAAGCCCCCTTCGCCGCGATGCCAGCCGCGCCGGGCTGGTTTCCCTTCCCACAGTGGTATCACGGCCTCAGCTACAGCATGATCCATCGCATGGAGTGGATGACGCTGGCTGGCGCGCGTCATGCCATCGGCAAACAGCTTGGTGTGCCCAAGAGCCGCTTCCGCGCATTCAGCGACATGCTGGCGGCCACGCCTGCGCTGACTACTGTCAGCCGGCATCTGTTTCAGCGCCCCGCCGACTGGCCGCCGCACTGGCAGGTCACTGGCTACCTGTTCGACGATGATTCAGACTGGAAGCCGCCGCAGGAGCTGACGGATTTTCTGGATGCAGGCGATCCCCCTGTCTATATTGGTTTTGGCAGCATGCCAGACAGCAGGCCGGAAGCCACAACGCGCCTGCTGGTGGATGCCGTGCGCGCGGCTGGCAAACGTGCCGTGCTGCTCACGGGCTGGGCCGGGCTGGGCATCGGCCCTGTGCCCGAGGACATTCATGTGCTGAAATATGCGCCCCACAGCTGGCTGTTCCCGCGCATGGCGGCGGTGGTGCATCATGGCGGCTCCGGCACAACGGCATCCGGTTTTCGCGCGGGTGTGCCCACGGTCGTCGTGCCACACAATGCCGACCAGCCTTATTGGGGCAGGCGCGCGCATGAGCTGGGCGTCGGGACAAAACCGATTCCACGCAAGAAGCTGACTGCGCCTGCGCTGGCGGCCGCCATCCGCGAAGCCACCGAAAGCCGCGACATGCGCGCCAAAGCATCTGCGCTGGGCAACCAGATTTCTGCGGAAGATGGCCTGGGCATGGCGGTAGAATTTGTGGAATCGCTGCTGAAACAGCCGGAGCCTGTGACACGATGAAACTAACCATCATTGCGGTGGGGTCACGCGGAGATGTGCAGCCGTGCGTCGCGCTGGGGCGCGGGCTGCTGGAGGCCGGCTATGCGGTGCGCATCGTCACGCTGGAGGACTTCGAGCCGATGGTGCGCGGGCAGGGGCTGGAATTCTTCGGCATCGCGGGCGATGCCCAGGCGCTGACCAACGAGATGATGCTGGGCCAGATGAAGGGAAACGGACTCCGTCTGCTGTCGATGTATCGCGGCATCATGAAGACCTTCGGCGCGATCACCGAGAGCTACGGCAGGTCATTTTCCTCGGATGCCCTGCGCGACTCAGACGCGATCCTCAGCCAGCTTCCCGGCGGCTTTTATGGCTACGACCTGGCCGAGCATCTGGGCGTGCCGTATATCGCGCTGTCGGTCATCCCGCAGGAGATCACCGGGGCATGGCCGCTATCGCTGCTGCCCAGCCAGATGTCACTGGGCCCGTGGTATAACCGCCTGACGTATTACCTCGGCCAGCAGCTTGCCTGGCAGCCTTTCCGCAAACCGATCAACGCCTTTCGACGCGGGCTGGGCCTGCCGCCGGCCTCGTTCTGGTGGGGCAATATGCGCCGGATGCGGCGCGAGCGCGTGCCGGTGGTGCAGGGCTTCAGCACCCACGTGATTCCCACCCAGCCGGAATGGGGCGCGCACGTGCACACCACGGGCTACTGGACGCTGGACGAGCCTGAGTGGCAGCCGTCAGCCGAGCTGCTGGCATTCCTGGCGTCGGGCGATGCGCCGGTATTCATCGGCTTCGGCAGCATGCCTGTGCCCGATCCGAGCCAGACCACGGCGCTCATCCTCGACGCGCTCAGGCAAAGCGGCAGGCGCGGCCTGCTGCATGCCGGCTGGGCGAAGCTGGGGGCGGCAAGTCTGCCGGACACTGTTTTTCCGCTGGACTACGCGCCCTATGCCTGGCTGTTCCCGCGCATGGCGGCGGTCATTCACCATGGCGGCTCAGGCACGACAGGCCTGGCGCTGCGGTCAGGCGTGCCGTCGATGGTGGTGCCCTTCACAGCCGACCAGCCGTTCTGGGGCGGTCGCACGCATGTGCTGGGCGTAGGACCTGCCCCGGTACCGTTCTCGCGCCTGACGGCGGATAAGCTGGCCGACGCGATTCGCGTGATGGTGACCGATACAGTGATGCAGCGAAACGCAGCCGTTCTGCGCGCTGCCATGGCGGATGAGAATGGCGTGGGCGTCGCAGTGCAGATGATTGATACGCTGCTGAAACAAAAATCCGGTTGAATCAACGTCAGTCAGGCCTGCGGAAGACCTGTAATCGCAAAGATGAATCAGGTGGCCGATACGCGTATCCCCCGGCCAGCGGACTGCCAATGCCCCTGTTAGGGCTATACTGAATATAGGACGGACTGTTGCTTTTGGTGACAGCGTCCCACCCGGCGTTACCATCATTGCTCCAACAGGGGGACACAACATGCGTAAATGGATCTTATCGCTGGCCGTGGCATTTATCTGCCTGGCCTCTTTTTCAGTCTATGCCCAGGAAGAAACACCGAGTCCTGAAAGCACACCCGACGTGGCGGTGACCGATGAACTCTCCATGGTGACGACCAATCCGTGGAATCTGACGGCGGATAGCCAGGTGGCGCTCGTTCGTTTTGCCCACACGACTGCCGATTACGGCCCGGTCGACGTGTATGTGCGCGACCTGGGCGACACCCAGGTGGCGGCGGGCCTCGCGTTTGGCAGCGAAACCGGCTTCGTGCTGCTGCCTGCGGGCCAACATGCGATCTCGGTGCGCAGCGCAGGGTCTGGCGTGGCTGGCGAAATCCTCGCGACGACCAGCTGGAATTTCCAGAACAACACCACATGGCTGGTGGCTTTTGCCGGTTTGGAAGCGAATGTCTCGCTTCAGCTTGAGCCCATCAACCTGCTGCGCGACAATATCAATGCCGATGTGGCGCGGGTGCGCCTCGTCAATTTCATTCCGGGCGGCCCGGCACTGACAGTCACAGACAGCACTGGTGAAACCTTCGGCCAGGGCATGGGTTGGTTCGGCGTGGTCGATTCAGACCGTGTCCCCGGCGATTATGCGCTGAATGTCACGTCCGCCGATGGCACAACGCTGGTGGCCGATGTCCCCGTAGCGCTGCGCGGCGGCGCGCTGACCACCCTGATGATTATGGGCAGCACCGACGGCAGCCAGCCCGTTCAGCTGATCTCGTTCAGCAGCCCGGGGAATGTCTCACGGGTGCAGTTTGTCAACAACTACAGCGAGACGCTTCAGGTCTTTATGATCCCCGGCAACGTCGAGATTGTGCCCTCCCTGGCCATCGGCGCCACCAGTGACTGGGTGACCCTCCCCAGCGGCGCGGTCACATTTGTGACCTATATCGCCGGGGCAGGCCCGACCAGCCAGCAGCAAATCTCGTGGATCGGGCGTGTGCTGCCGATGCGCGACCTGGTGATTACCCTGCTGCCAGACCGCACCGCTGACGAAGGCGATCTGGCCTTCTCGCCGATGATCCTGCTCGTTGCGCCGTCCACCACCCCATAAGGCTACTTTTGTCATGGGCAGGGCAGCAGCGCGCATATGAACGCTGCTGCCCTGCTGCCTTTCCTGTCATGTGCTCATCACAGCCTCATCCTGCCCGCTTGACCCTGCCCCTGCGGCAAGCCGCACACTGGGGGCATCGAGTTTCACGCTCACAACAGGATGTGTGCCCATGCTCAAAACACCGAAGGTTCTCCTCTTTATGGCGCTTGGCGTTGCCTTCTGGCTCGGTGGCCTGCTGATTATCCGCATCGCCGGGCCGGGGGTATTCAGCGCCGAAAGCCCCGTGCTGATCGTGATGTATATCGCCAGCTACCCGCTGCTGTATGGGAGCCTGCTGATTGCCAGCGCCGTCAGCCGCGTGCCCATGCGCCAGATGCTGGAGCCGGTCGCCATCATGACCTTCACCGCCATCACCATCGATGGCATCGTGCTCTCGTGGCTGCCACAGGCCTATGGCGAAAGCACCACGCATGCGCTGCACGGCGCCGCGTGGCTGCTGTTTGCCGCAGCCGCTGGCCTGCTGATCGCGTGGGTGCTGTCGCGGCGTCCTGCGGCTGCCTGAGGCCGGTTGACGTTTTCACAAAAAGACAGCTTCCCCGCATGATATCTCGTGGGGAAGCTGTTTTTTTGTGCCAGTATCGTGAAGCAGCATCAGGGCAGCGTGTTCCCTGCCGCCAGATAAATCTCGTACCATTCCTGGCGCGACAGCGTGATATCAGACGCCTTGCAGATCGCCTTCACGCGTTCGGCGTTGGTGGTGCCCAGGATCGGCTGCATCCGCGCGGGATGGCGCAGAATCCAGGCAATCGCGATGGCCGTGTTGGCGACGCCTTTGGCCTCGGCCAGCCTGTTGATCACGCGGTTCAGCTCTGGAAATTTGTCGTTATCCAGAAACACGCCTTCAAAAAAGCCGTACTGGAACGGTGACCACGGCTGAATGGTGATGTCGTGCAGGCGGCAGTAATCGAGAATGCTCCCGTCGCGGTCGATCGAGGCGTCAATTTCCATGTTCACGTTGATGCCGGCGTCGACCATGCCGGAATTGGTGATGCTGAACTGGAGCTGGTTGAACACGATCGGCTGGATGACGAATTTCTTCAGCAGCTCAATCTGCATCGGGTTCTGGTTGCTCACGCCGAAATGGCGCACCTTGCCGCTGTCATGCAGCAGGGTGAAGGCCTCAGCCACTTCTTCCGGCTCCACCAGCGCGTCCGGGCGATGCAGCAGCAGCGCATCCAGATAGTCGGTTTGCAGGCGTTTCAGGATGCCATCGACCGCATTCAGGATGTGTTCCTTCGAGAAGTCAAACATGCCTTTGCGGATGCCGCATTTGGATTGCAGCAGCATCGTCTCGCGCAAGCGCGGAGTCATGCCCAGCGCCTCGGCAAATTTCGTCTCGCAGTCGCCGCCGCCATAGATATCGGCATGGTCGAAGAAATTGATGCCCCCTTCCATCGCCGTCTGCACCAGATGCACGATCTGCGGGTTGGTCAGCTCATTGATGCGCATGCAGCCCAGCGCAATCTCCGAGACGTTCAGGTCCGTATGGGCAACAGGGATCATCTTCATGGCGGGCTTGCTCCGTTTGGATAGATATGCGCCAGAGTATACCGCGCTGGCATGACGCCTGCCGGGTTGTGGGAGGCCCTACGGCGCATCATGCGATAACACGTTGAAAGCAGCCCCCGCGCTGCGTCCAAAAACATCAGGCGTAACCGAGGCATAGGCATGTGTGGGCATCGCCTGGAACTGCCCCGCTGCCCCGGCCCGTGCTTCGTAGGTCACAATATAGGTGCCCGCTGGCAGCACATCGGCATAGAACAACACATTCGTGTCAGTAAAAACGCTACGTGAGAACGCACTGGCGCCGAAATACCATTGCAGGTCATCCTGCGGAAGTGACCGTACAATCGAAATACCACTGGTCGGTGTATTGATCAGGGAGGGATCGTCAGCGGCCAGCCCGGCCGGCAAGGCATCATTCAGCACGAAATAATAGATATCCTGCGGCGCCAACACTGTCAGCCGGACAAAGACAGTATCGCCCAGGCGCACAGAGGAGATGAGTTCACCTTCAGCATTGAGATATTCGCGCACCACCGTCGTACCGCGCGACACAGACGGTGCAGTGGCAGCTTCCAGCGTAGACTGAAGCGCAGCGGTGTAGTACAGCGTGCCATCACCAGCGCCGCGCTCCAGCGTGAGCGCATATTGCTGCGGGTTAAGCGGCAGTACAAACTGCTCGGACAGCCCTGCTGCTGGCCGTGTGGGAACAATCTGTGTCTCGTCCAGCGACACCCCGACCTGATACTCCGCCGATGGCGCTTCATACTGACGCGCATATGTAACCAGCGCCCGTACACTCCAGGCTGTTTCCAACGGCGATGACCAGATATCCCCGGTTCGGGCTGTCGTCAGCCAGCGCAGGACAGCCGGCAGGAATTCAGTCCCCATCGATGTTTCCATCAGCGCAGACAGCACCAGCGATGTGGTCAGGGTATCGGTATCCCACAGCGCCCTGTTTTCCCCCTCCCAATGCGTACCTGTGGCCGTCATCAGCGCGCTGGCCAACAGCCCATTCGTGACGACATCGGCAATTTCCGGCATCTCTTCAGCCACGGTAAGGAGCAGCAGACCCTGGGCAGCAGGGGACAGGCGATCACGAAAATCATACAGCTTCATGATCTCATCGCGGTTCTCTCGTTCGCAAATGGTGTACACATACTGCGCCAGGGCGACGGTGTTGAACGTCGCGTCTGCCGCCGCGCCATCCAGCGCAGGCAAGCCATAGCTGTTAAACAGCAGACTACAGCCGACCTGAGCGGGCCCATCTGCGCTGTCGAATCCGGCATCTGCGGCCTGTGAGAGTGCAATCGTCGCATACCCGGAGAGAACCGGAGAATCAGGTCCATTCGAGGCCCATGCCCACAACCTGTTTAGGCCCTCTCTCCGATCAAGCAGCGCCTGAATATCACGCTCGACCTCTTCAGCCAGTGTGGCCGATGGGCTGACCTGATACAGCGCCGTATTGATCATCAGCCGGGCAATCATCCGATCGCTGGTATCATACGCTGACAGGGGGTAGGCATTTTCCGCCGCCAGCGCGGTATCCACAAGAGATGATGTCAGCGAGACGATAAGCTCGCTCTCCAGAGCATCTTTCGGCGGCACGATACGCTCCGTTACCGTTCCCTCACCATCCAGGAATCCCGCTGTGGCAACCGTCTCGGTGGCGGTGTAGGCAAACACAGGAATACGGTTATCAGGCAGGTTCGGTCGGGCTGAATCCTGCACAGACCCATTTCCGGCAGCAAAGGTCAGTTCAACACCATCCGTGTCGTTCACCTGCGCCAGCCACATGATACGCTGCTGTGAAAATGGCGGCAGGGTCACGATTTGTTCGGCATCGTCCAGCAGCGTCACACCGTCAGCCACGAGAGAGGCGGTCACCGTCTGCGCAGTATCTGTCTGGTTGTGGGCGAACATGGCCAGCTCGACAATATCTCCTGCGACCAGAAAGCGTGGCGTCTGGGGACGAATAAAAAAGGGCAGCGATGAGGTGATGGTCATGTCCGCCTGTCCCACCAGCGTGGACAGGGAAACCGCCCGCACATCGAAGCGCCAGCGCGTTAGGTTGTCGGGCAGGACCACGCTGGCCGACGCAGAACCATTTTCATCGGTGAAGACATTGGGCAGCCAAAGCGGTGTTACTTCAAAGTCCTGGCGCGGGTCAATGCTGGTCGGTGTGCTGGTATCAGACCCACCGCCACCGCCCCCCATGCCTGGCGGCCCCAAAGTATCGACCAGATCATCGATCAGCCCGCACAGCGAGATGTCCCATGTCACCTGGTTGGACTGCCAGCCATAAAAAGTTTCCACCAGCGACGGGCTGTAAGGTGGCCACAGGGAGAGAATCGCTTCATCCACGAGTGCCATCCCCAGTTCGGCAACCACGGGAATACCGCGCTGGTCGGTCACGCGAACGTCAAAAGTGACAGTTTCTCCCGGCGCGGCTGTCGTAGTTGATGCGCTGATCTCTACGTTCAGCAGGCGATGCAGTGGTTCCACGCCCAGGGCAAGACTGGTTACTGCATACGACGGACTGTCATTTTCTGACTGCACGCCCTGCACAAAGGTGCCGGTGACATAGATATTTGGTGCATCCTCATTTCCGAGGGGCAGCTCAAAGGTGAGCGGCTCTGACGAGTGAACGGGCAGCACAAAGGCCCGCTGTACGCGCTGGCGCTGAATGGTCAGCAGCAGGGTGCCGCTGCCCGGTGTCTGGATACTCAGTCGGGCGGTGTCGCCCGGCCGATAGCCCGCGCGATCTGGCGTGATGGCAAATGTCTTGTCCTCGTAGGTCACTGCCTGAAACGGAATGACGGGGTCCGGGCCAACCGCAATTTCGATCACGCTGCTGTGCAGGCGACCCTCGTCATCAAGCGTTTCAGCGCGCACCCGATAGCGACCCACTTCCTCCAGCAGGACGGGAATTGAGGCGCTGCCATCGTGACCGGTCATCACCCGGCCGCTGCTGACCGGTGTGACAATCGTCTCGATCACATAATAACCATACATATCACCGGGGCGCTGTTCCCGCCGCAAATGCTCGACAGTATAGGCAACCGGCCGATTCGGGGCGATCTGTCGGTCTCGTGTCACTGTAATGACATCGAGCGCGACCTCGCTGCCCTGTTCTGCGCGTGCCTGCGGTCTGCGGAGACCCACATACACGTCAGTGGAGTGCAGATAGAAGTCAAGATTGGCGTCGTGGCTTTCCGCACCCTCCGCCACCTGCACATGCATTTGCACCTGGAGAGGCGCTGCCCCCGTGATCTGTTCCGTCGGAATGATGGCGCTGCCATCTGCACCTGTGGTAAGAGTCATCTGCATAGCACGATTGTCGCCGTAGTATCCTCCGCCTACCTCTGGGTCAGCGAAAGCGTAATCCTCGTACTGGAATGCCCTCGCATAGGCGCTGATACGCCATGTCACCGCCGCATCCTGAAGCGGACCACCGCTGAAAAGCGTCGCATTGACCACAACACCCAGCGGTTCTCCCTGCATCCCTTCAGGGGCGGCTGGCGCAGCCGTCATTTCAAATTCCGGGGTTTCAAAGGTGGCGACCCTGAACTGCGTTCCCCGAGAAGGATACGAATCACAGTATGGCTCGCCAAAAAAGGAATCCCAGCATGAGATGTTCTCATAGGGGACAAAGCCTGAGTCCGTCTCGATGAAGTACTCGCCGGGGGGAGCGTCTTCGGGCAGTGTGACGCTGCCGTTGAAGGTTCCCATGCTGGAAATAGTTACATTCCTCCGAAACAGACCCTCACTATCCGTCAGGCACAGATTCCCCTGGGTACAGATCTGCATAACAATCTGCCGATCCTGCGGGATTGTATACGTCATATCGGCTCGATCGCGCAGCACGCCACGGAAGTAAACCGTTTCGCCGGGACGATACACGCTGCGGTCGGTATACAGATTGCCGACTTCCGCTTGGGCAAAGATGACATACTCTGTATACCATGCCCCATACACGCCCGGTGCTTCGGCGGTGACCATCACATAATCTCGGGGGTAACACTCGAAATAGCAACCAGGCTCCGGCAGGGTCACTTTTGCTACTCGTGCGATACCGTTGTGGTCTGTATAGGCGCGCGCGGGTGTGCTATCCAGCCCATAGACAGACACGAGCGCCGCGCGGACAGGGAGACCGGTTTCCATATCGGTCACCCATACCAGCGTCTCGGTTGGGCCGCGCTGTACGGTCAGGATGGCCGTGGACACGGCAAGCAGCAGATTCGAATCCCGAATCCGGCTGTCGGGATCTGTCGGAGAGAAATCAGTCTGCACGACGTACAGTCCTGGCTCCAGCCTGCCACCTGTTTCTCCCGCAAGCAGAATTTCCGAACTGGTCATGCCGCCACCACCGTTGAAGGTCTGCTGCCAGGTGCGTACCAGATCGCCATTTTCCGATAATGCACGCACGAGACTTTCACGGGGATAGCTGGCGTCTTCTTCAGGGACGGCCCCCATGCTTTCTGCGATGTCTCCGGCACGATACAGTTCCATAGTTCCGATCAGGTCTTCATCACCAGAGACCCTCATCGCCATACGCGTATCCTCGCGGTACGCATTAGTGACGCTGAAGCTGTTGCGGATGACCGGATACGCATGCAGGGATATCTGTAGCGGCAGGGGCTCCGTCACTGTAAATGACCAGGTTATTTCAGACGTAATCGCATTTCCATACACGTCTAGTGCCCCTGGCAGCAAGGTGATCGTGTAGGTCTCGCCCACAGTGGGCTCAAAGTCGATATAAAATTTCGACAGGTCGTACCGATCCGCCCGCGGCTGCCACGCCACGGTGTCGGGTTCAAGCTGAAGTAAGCCACGCAGGGAATCAAGGTCCATCGTCGTGGCAAACTGCATCTGTGCGCCGCTGGCGACCTCGTCAATGCTGATGTGACGATCCGCTTCCGGATAAACGCTGACGACAGAGGGAAATGGGATGGTGCGGAAGGTCTGTGTGAAAGGCGCTTCCAGCAAACGCTGACCATCCCTGATATCCGAAACGAAAATCGTATATTCCTCGTCCATCTCCAGCAGGTCTACAGGATTCACAAGAATGCTTCTGTCATTTGGCTGTTCATACGTCATCAGCACGGGCGCGCCATCGGCATCCCGTAAGGCGATCAATTGAACAAAGGCACGGGGATCGATCGGCTGGCTAAATCCCAGCACAATGGACCAGTCCAGGCCAAGGGGTGTCTCCGCGCGCTTTGGCCCCTCACCATCATAAAGTTCAACATAATTGATTCGAGGTGTTCGTGTGGTGAACTGCCATCGGTCCGCCGCGATAGCGTCTCCTTCGGCGCTTCTGAATGACGGATCCGTTTCAACCGTAATGACGCTGCTGGCGGGAAATGGCTCATCTGGGGTGAAACGCCAGATGACAGTGTTCAACCACTCGCCTGTGCCAGCAATGTCCGGAATGATGTTGACGGGATCGGGGAGCGCCGCGCTATCCTCGATGCCAAGCAGCGCGATCACTGGCTGCGAAAACACCACGGTGATGGCGCCATCCGTCGCAATATTGACGGCACCAGCATCCGGAATCCGCTGTACAAGGCTGATTTCAGTCTGGGCATTTGCGCCATTTGCGCACAGGGCGAGCAACACGATGACAAATATGGCCAAACGCATAAAATTCACCCTGTGACTGTGTCGGATATGTTTATATTAATAGTAATATCCGTTTTGAAGATGTATTGCTTCTATACGCATTCCCGTCGTCAAACCTGCCCGCAACAGGTGATTCTGTTATCACAGAACTACGTGCACGCACGCCCATTCTGCAACGCGGAGACTATTGGTCACTACATAGCGCCCTGCGTATTTAGTTTCGGATGAGGCATATTCACAGCTATGCCCATTTCTGGCTGTCGCTGGGTCTATCAATGCTATCCTTAAGAGATGGACAGGTAGTTCAACCAGTGAACAGACGGGATGATTCCATGGATATCGAATTTGACGGCGAAATCTGGTACTGGCGTGGGCCTTCCCCGTTTTACTTCGTGACCGTTCCCGAAGAGCACAGCCGCGACATCAAGGCGATATCGGGGCTGGTGACCTACGGCTGGGGCGTCATCCCGGTGGCGGTTCAGGTGGGCAGAACGCAGTGGAAAACCTCGCTGATTCCCAAAGACGCGCTGTACCTGGTGCCGCTCAAAGATATGGTTCGCAAACGCGAAAGTCTGAACGAGGGCGATGTGGTGACGATCCGACTCAGCGTGGACATGCAGCCTCACGACCGGACGCGCTGACGGGTAACCGCTGCAATCAGGGGAAATGAGAATCTGTGAAATCGCACAGCAATGCGGCGCTTGAATGATTCCAGCGGGCCTTTTGGCATAATCAGGGTATGCCTGCATGAGTCGTTTGAGAGTACCATGAACCTGTGAACTGGCCAGGAAATGATTAAGCAGGTTGTACCTGAGGCCAGGAATCGGTGGTATAAAGTGTGCAAATCAGATACCTCCTTGACACAGTATCCCGAATGCTCTAAACTATCAAATGTTAGGTAGGCAAGCATGAATGATTCAACACATTCGTTATCCCGTGAACGCGTGCTCGATGCGGCCGAACGTCTGTTTAGTCAGCGCGGCTATAGCTCAGTGACGCTGCGTGATATCGCGCAGGACCTGGACATGAAACAGGCATCACTCTATTACCACGTCAAGGGCAAGGAAGAATTGTTCGTCGAGGTGACGGAACGCAGCCTGCAACGGCATCGTGAAGGACTGCGTGAAGTGATGCAGAACGAGGCGCTAAACTGGCAGGGACAGCTTCACGCGGTGACCCACTGGTTGCTCTCACAGCCCCCCATGAATGTGACGCGCGTCATTCAGTCCGATATGCCGGAGATCAGTAAAGTTCACGCGGACCAGCTGATGATGAGTATGTATCGCGCCATGTTGATGCCCCTTGAGCAAATCTTTATGCAGGCTCAGCAGGAAACAGATCTGCCACTCCCTCATGCTGGCTTGCTCGTGGGGGCATTCCTGTCGCTGATCGAGGGGATCAGGAACGCGCCAACCAATGAGCAGTATTTCAGCAAAGACCAGGCTGCCGATCAGATCATCGAGGTCCTGATTCGGGGACTTCAGTCGCGCTGAAATTTTTTTTGCCTGTGAAAACTACCAATAATTAGGTAGTTTACAGTACGAAGCAGGCCCTGCTATTTTGCCCTGAAAACCTGTCAAATCTTTGGCAGGCTCGTGTTGAAAGGATGCTCTGTGTTGAATCATGAGATCGTGGTCGAAAAACTGGTGAAGCGTTATGGCACTTTTGAAGCCGTGAAAGGGGTGTCATTTCAGGTCGCATCCGGGGAAATCTTCGGATTTCTTGGTCCGAACGGTGCTGGCAAAAGTACTGTCGTGAAAATCCTGACCACGCTTGCACGCCCTACCAGCGGAACCGCCCTGATTGGAGGCTTCAACATTGCCTCTGAAGCGGCGCAAATTCGGCGTGTGACCGGGGTCGCCCTGCAGGAAGTCGGGCTTGATCCGCTGATGAAATCCAGGGAACTCCTCATTTTGCAGGGGCGTATGTTTGGCAGGACCTCCAGACAAGCCGCAGCGCGCGCCGAAGAACTCCTGGAGCTGGTGAAACTGACCGACCCCAAAACGCAGAGTCGGCGTGTCGGGCAGTACAGCGGGGGAATGCGACGACGGCTGGACCTGGCGCTGGCGCTGGTTCATGAGCCGCGCATTCTTTTTCTGGATGAGCCAACGACAGGGCTTGACCCGGCAAGCCGCCGCGACATCTGGGCAGAAGTGCGCCGGCTGAACGCAGAGTTAGGGATGACCATCTTCCTGACCACGCAGTATCTGGAGGAGGCAGATGAATTCGCGGACCGCGTGGCCATCATCAACGGTGGTGCGCTGGTCGCCGAAGGGACGCCACGGGCATTGAAAGCACAGATCGGTTCTGAGGCGATCAATGTGACTTTTCGGAACGCCGAAGATGTTCAACGTGGCAAATCGGTCCTCGCGGATCTTTCGACTGCGCCCACTCAAACGGATGGATCAACGCTGCGCCTTTATCTGAACAACGCTGCCGCGGCTGTCGCCGTGGTCGCCAATCGCCTGCAAACCGCCGGGCTGGAGATGACCCTGCTGACGCTCTCTCAACCCACCCTCGACGATGTTTTTCTCGAAGTGACCGGGCAGCGACTGGCCGTTGATGATGCCAAACGGTCATTTGAACAAACGCAGCCGATTAGCACGTAACCGTTCCATTTCTGAAGGTTCGACAAGGAGACAACTATATGACCCCGATCACGATAACCAACGATGTCAGCACGCCCTTTTTGATTCAGGTGGCAGCCCTGACGACCCGCACCATTCGTACCATCCTGCGGACACCCGGATCATACCTTCCGGGCCTGGTCCTGAGTGTGTTCACCCTGCTGATCTACCTGGCATCGCTGGGTGGCGCGTCGGACTTCATCCCCGGCCTGATCGGAAAAAGTTACCTGGCGTTTATCCTGCCAGGGGCAGTCCTGAATTCCGCACTCAGCAGCTCTGGCATCGCCGGACAATCCATCGTTCAGGATGTCGCCAGCGGCTACTTCGACAAGCTGATGCTCACGCCGGTAAATCGCGGCGCGGTGCTGCTCGGCGCTATGTTCGCGGGTGCAATCGTGCTGGGTGTGCAAACAGCTTTGGTCACCCTGGTCGGGGTGCTCTGCTGGGGCTAAACCCGCCGACGGGCATTGCTGGCATCCTGGCGATCATCGGCATGGCGATGCTGGTGGGCAACGCATTGGCTGGCCTGACAGTCGGCGTCGGGCTGCGCACGGGCAATCCCGCTGCCACCCAGGGGATCTCGTTTCTGTTTTTCCCGCTCACCCTGTTGACGGCGGCCTTTGTGCCCTTCGAACTGCTGCAAGGGTGGATTAAAACCGCCGCCCAGATCAATCCCATCACCTACATTCTGCAGGCAATGCGCACGATTCTGCTTGATGGCTGGGGCAACACGGGCGAAATCGTCCTTGGCATTGCGATCGCCATTGTTCTCGGCATCGTCACCTTTACGTTCGCTGTTTCCAGTTTGCGACAGCGCACGAGCGAGCGTTAGGGCCCTCAAGACTGGGTGCCAACGTACGTTCCTGTATGTATCAGCGAAAGGTGTATTCCGCGATGAATACCGTTCTGTGGATAGTGCAATTGCTGCTGGGTCTTGTGTTCATCATGGTTGGCGTTCTGAAAGTGGCAGTGCCGCGCGAGAAGATGCTCGCATCGGTGACGCAAACGGGCCGACAAAACATGGGGTGGGTCAAAGATTTCAGCGCGAGTCATGTGCGGCTGATTGGACTTTTGGAGCTGTTGGGTGGGATAGGGCTGATCCTGCCCGCGTTAACAGGCATCCTGCCTGCGCTCACGCCGCTGGCAGCCATCGGGTTAGCCGTGCTAATGCTCGGCGCGATCGTCGTTCATCTGCGGCGCCACGAGCCCAGCCTGGTGGTAGGACCGCTTACGCTGGCACTTGCAGCAGCTTTTATCGCCTTCGGACGATTTGTCTTCGTCCCACTTTGACCATCGAAGTATCTTTCAGGAGATGACAGCATGACAGTAATGCGTACATGGATCCTCAATTTTGGAAGAATGACGAGCCTGTGGGTGATTCTCGCCCTCATCGTCACCCTGAATGTGAGCTGGCTGCTCACCCTCAGCGCGTTCGGCAGCCAGTTTGAACAGGTTGCCGGTTTTCTGCCCATCGACCTGCAAAACACGTCCTCGCTCCTGACTGCGACGCAGGCCATCGACCAGATCATGACGTACTCGTCTGAGGCGCGGCTGTTCTACTGGGTATTTTTCATCCTCGACAATCTGATGCCTCCCCTTGTGTTTGGCGCGCTCTCGCTGCTGTGGGCGTACTTTCTGAGTCGACGTAAAAACCGATGGACTGATCTTTTGATCGCCAGTCCATTCCTGCTGATTCCGTGGGGCGTTGGCGTGTTCGATTGGTTCGAGAATCTGTGTTTTGTCGTGGTGGTCTCCGATCCTTCAGCCGCTAATGCCCTCCAGCTTATGGAATTAGGGCTGATCTTCACGCGCATCAAAGCGGGCTTTCTGTTTGCGACGTTCGGACTGACCTTTGTAGTGACAGGGTATTTCCTGCTGACCCTGATGCTGCGCATCGTCAGGCCTGCGCGCAGGCAAGGCGTCCTTTCGGCGTAATGCGCTGTCGCTGTAAATCCAAGTCTCAAAGGAGACACTCCCATGCACGGCAAAACGGTCCTGATTACAGGCGGAACTGGCGGTATCGGCAAACAGACGGCTATCGGGCTGGCGAAACTCGGCGCGCACGTCGTCGTCAGCGGACGAGATGCAGAACGTGGCAAGGCGGCTGTGCGCGATATTCAGGAAGCCAGCGGTCACCAGAATATCGATCTGATCCTCAGTGACTTATCGCTCATTTCGCAGACGCACAGACTCATTGACACCTTCCGCAGTCGATTTTCGCGGTTGGACGTCCTGATCAACAATGCGGGCATGATCCCCGCCAGTCGCGTGGATACCGAAGAAGGGTTTCAGGCGGCTCTCGTGGTCAACCATCTGGTACCGGCGCTGCTCACCTACCATCTGCTGCCATTGCTGCGCGCATCGGGGAATGGGCGCGTGATCAATGTGACAGGCGGCATGCCAGGCGCAGGCGGCGTGGACATCGCCAATCTGCGTAAACCATTGGCGGATCAGGCAAAAATCGGATATGGACCAGCGAAAAATATCATGATGGCAGGAAGCTATGCCTTCGCACAGCATCTGCAAGGGAGTGGGGTCACCCTGAACGTCACGTTTCCCGGCCTGGCGGATACCGCCATGACGCGCAATATGGTCAGCACGAAAACGCCCGTCGCACGCCTGATGGGAGCGCTGTTTTCCCTCATGCTGGCGAATGCCAGGCCTGAGAAAGCAGCGCGTTCGTCAATTTATCTGGCCTCATCAGCAGATGTAGAGGGCATAAGCGGCAGCTATTTCAATCCTAAAGGGAAAGCGTTGGCGTGGCCTGGCAGCATCATCAGGGACGACCTGCCAGAGCAGATATGGAAGCTGACGCTGGAAGCATTGCGTCTGGAACCGTTAACAGCAGTTGCTATGCCTCCACTATAGGGGATCACACGGGCCTCGTGATCACAGCCTGAGTCAGCCCTACCGGTTTCGAGGGGCTCCACGCCGCGTGACAAATGTTCTGTCCGCTAATCCCTGCCCAGATCGGTGACACTGAGGACAGTGCTATCTGTTCCGATACCCCGCCTTACAGTGGCGGGCAGACCGGATCACTGTCTGTGATGCCGTACTGCGTGCGCTGTTCCGGGCTAAGATCGAGCAAGGGTTGTGCGCACATCGCCGCGATCATCGCATTGAAATCAACGGAGTACAAAGCCACGCGATGATCAAATTCGCTTCCTGTCAGCACGGTCTGCCCATCGGGTGAAAACTCCGCATAGTACACATCATTCCCAGTGCCGTTCGTCAGGGTGCGCAGGAGCGCGCCGGTGCGTGTATCCCAGATACGCGCGCTGCTGTCCCATCCAGTGGTCACTGCCAGACTGCTATCCGGCGAAAAACGAATCGTCCACGCAACGTCGGTATGCCCAACCAGACGAAAGCGTTCTTCGCCGGTCTCGGCATCGTACAGATGGGCAAATCCATCGCCATTAGTGGCCCCGATGAGTGTGCCGTCAGGCGAATAGCTCACAAACGGTACCGGTGCACCAATTTCGATAATGCGGATCAAGGCACCTGTTACAGTATTCCACACACGTACTGTCCCGTCGCTGCTGCTGGTTGCCAGCTGCGTGCCGTCCGGTGAAAAGCTGACCGCGGGAATGACCCCTTCATGTCCCTCCAGCACGTGCAGGACTGCGCCAGTGGCAGTATCCCAGATACGGGCAGTCAGATCAAATGATCCGCTGGCCATAAGCCTGCCATCCCGCGTAATATCGGTGTTATTTGCAAGCTGCGAGAACCCCTCGAAAGTACGCACCGTTTCGCCTGTGCTGGCGTCGATCCACAACAGCGGATGCTCATCGGTGTTCGTTAGTTCAAGCGCTGCCCCAAGATAGCGCCCATCTGTGGAGACCGAAAAGGCGCGAATGGCCTGCTCATACAGTTGAATGGCGGGGGCGCCCGGCTCCAGCGTATAACGCCCGGCGTCGCCAAACGCGCCGATGTAGATGCTTTCACCATCGGGCGCAAACCGCGGAAAATGTGTATTGGCCAGCTCGGTCGTGATGAACTCAGGCTGCGCCGGAAATGTCAGATTGATCACGCGCGCAACTGGAATATCGGCAAGGGCAAGGCGCGTGCCATCAGGTGAGAGATCGAGATCATAACTGTTGGTGGGTACGCTGAAACGCGCCAGTTCATATCCGGTGGACATCTGCCACTGCGCCACCTCCCTGTTGGAGTTGATCGTCACCATACGATCATTGACGGGATCGTATTCACCGTACCAGATGCGGTAATCAGGTTCACTGACTGTTGTGAGCAGGGAACACGTCTCGTAGTTATAAATGTATCCGCGGTACGCGCCGTCAATCGGGTCCGCCGGGGCGACCATGAACACCGGATCACGTTCAGACCACCAGGTATAGGTATCGTCTGGTACATCAGCATCAAGCGGAGTGCACAGCAGGTCACCGTTCGATGCATCTCGAATCACAATACGGTTATTCTGGCGCATGATGAAGCGTTCGACATTTGTCGCGCCAAACAGCACACTGAGAAGGCGGGTATCCTCGTCTATCGGCCGCTCATATTGTGCTACGCGTTCCCATGTCGCCGTGTCCCTCACGTCAATAAAGCTGTCGCCGCCGATCACCAGCCGCGTGCCATCATACGAGAAATCGGCGAACCAGACATTCAGTTCAATCTCGAAAGCATGGGTTTCCTGCCATGTCGCGGTGTCGTAGACGCGTGCAGTCCCCGAATTGGCGAGGGTCACCAGGGTCCCGCCGTCAGGTGCAAAGTCAATTGTCCACACGATCGCAGTATCTTCAGGCAAAAACTGTAATTCCGTGCCGCTTTCCGCGTCATAGATGCGGGTGCCTCCTTCACTGGACGCAGCGATAATCGAGCCATCAGGCGAATAACGCACGCCATAGATGTCGAAACCAAAGCCCGTCAATTCCAGCATAGTCGTTCCCGCTCGGCTGGCGCGCATAATCGCGGCTTCCGCGCCGGGGCTGTAGCCATATTGCAGGCTGCGCAATGCCAGCGCCAACCCAATGTTTCCGCCTGCTCCGCGATCTATCGCCTCGTTTGCGCTTAAGTACAGCCGCTGCTGTTCGGCGCGGGCGAAATTGGCCTCGCTGGTCGCGCGAGCCACCTGTGCCGCATCGCGTTCGCGTTGTGCTTCAGCCGCGCTACTGCTGGCATTGATGGCCAGCACCGCGGCGATGATCCCTGCCAGCGCCAGCACAGCGACTAACCCGCGCAGAAAGGTCTGCGACCGGCGTTCCAGTTGACGTTCGCGCGTTTGCCGTTCTGTTTCGAGCTCAGCTTCCCGGGTTCGATGTGCAAGGCTGGCAGACAGAAAAGCGCGCTCATGCGTGTTCAGGGCAAGGCGGCTGGTTTCTGACCAGGCTTCGAACTGCGCCAGGCGCACGCCATGGGCGAGGAAACTGGCATCCTGATTGGCACTGCGCCATTCGTCCGTCATCAGCGCAAGCTGTCGCTGGACTTTAATGTCGTCACGGGTTTCATTCAGCCAGTTGCGCAGCCGTTCCCATTCACGCAGCAGCGCCTCATGCGCAATCTCTACGGTGGGAGAGCGCGTCCCGACATCAGTATCCAGCGCGAACAGGCGATAAGCGGCGAAGGTTTCCAGAATTTCATCGAGCTGGTCGCTGTCGTCCGTCAGCGCTTTCAATTCAGAGCGCAGGACGCGCCGCCGCGTATCTTCGGTGCCTTCGCCCAGCGTGACGAGACGCAGAAAAATCTGACGCGCGAGTGCCTGTTCGGCGCCAGAGAGACCCAGATAAACCGCTTCCGCACGTTTGGTCAGCGCCCCGATGGTGCCGCCAAGCCCCTGATACGCTTCCCGTGTGAGGGTGCGTCCCTTTCGCGCTTCAAACAGTTCGGTCAGCGCATATTGCAGCAGCGGCAGGGGCCCCGGCTGATAATTGATATCACCGATGATGGTGGAGACCAACCCCGGCTCAAACGTGACCCCCACGCGCATGGCAGGCTGTGTGATGGCGCGTTCGAGTTCTTCTGCCGACAGCGGCATAATCGTTTCCAGGCGCGAGCGCACCAGTTCACCGAACTGCGTGTAATGCAGCGGTCGGTCGTAGAAATCGGCGCGCAGTGTGATGATGACGCGCACGCGGGTGCGGGGTTCCGTGACCGCGGTATACAGCAGATCGAGAAACTGCATGCGCTCTGCTTCATCGCTCACCAGGGTAAATGCTTCTTCAAACTGGTCGATCATCAGGACCAGTTCTGTGCCATCGTTGGGCAGAATTAAGCCTGCTACCCGCACCAACCCGCGTGAGTCACGCTTTAACTGTTCGTTCAGATTGCCCGTTTGATTGGCAGCGACACGGGTGAGCGCCACTTCCAGTTCATCCAGCGGATGCGCCCCCGGCACCATTTCGACGACGAACCAGCGCTCCGATCCGGGCAGTTCGCCGCGCCACAATGCTGGAATCACCCCTGCCTTCACCAGGCTGGATTTCCCGCTTCCGCTTGGACCGACAATGGCGAGAAAACGGGAGTAGTCTCCGCTTTCGGCCAAACGCCTGATCAGCTTTGCAGTCAGTTTTTCGCGTCCAAAGTAATCCTGATTATCCGCCGATTGAAACGGCAGCAGTCCTTTATAGGGGTTCGTGGGGTGAAACTCATCCGTGCGCAGGACGACCGTCGGCTGTTCTTCACCCGGTTTGGCGATCAGGCTGAGTTCGCGGGCGCGGACGATCGCCTGAACACGGCTGCGCACGCCCAGCTTGCTGTAAATCTGGTTGACGTGCCATTTGACCGTCCCAACGGTCAGGGTGAGCTTCTGCGCGATTTCTTTGTTGGCCAGTCCGGCGATGATCAACGCGAGAATTTCCTGTTCGCGCAGCGTCAGCACCTCCACTGGCGAGGTCGGCGACCGGTTGAGTCCGACCGCCTCACGGAAATCAGCAGCAAATTCCAGCACGTCGGCGTAGCGGTGATCCGGGTTCTTGGCGGTCGCTTTCTGGATGACCTGATTGACGGCTGACTGAATATCGGGATTCAGCGTGGTAATCTGTGGCAGTGGGTCATTGATGTGTTTATATAAGCGCTCGATCGAAGTGACATTGGGAAACGGGTGTTGCCCTGTGATGATCTCGTAAAGGGTGACCCCCAGACTATACATGTCGGTTCGCGCGGTAACGGGTTCACTGCGTGCCTGCTCCGGGGAAATATAGTCCATTGAGCCGAGAATGACGTTGGACTCGGTCTGACTGGTGGGCAAATTCAGGTCTTTGGCAATGCCAAAGTCGCTGAGATAAGCGTTGCCGTCTTCATCAAGCAGGATGTTGCCCGGTTTGATGTCGCGGTGGATCACCTGCGCGCGATGAGCAAACGCGAGCGCTTCGGCGACCTGATCGAGCAGAAGCACCGCCGCGCGCGGCTCAAACGCGCCCTTTTCAAGGGCATCACGCAGACTGCCGCCACGCAACCAGCGCATCACCAGGTAAGCCCCTTCAGGGTCACGCCAATAGTCATGCAGCGGCACGATGTGGGGATGTTCCAGCCGCGCAATCAACTGGGCTTCACTTTCAAAACGGCGGATGAAATCTGGTTGATTAGCGCGATCCGGAAGGATGACTTTGATCGCGACGTCACGCCCGATGGTCGTCTGGTATGCTCTGTAAACCGCACCAAATCCGCCCGTGCCGATCCGTTCGCGCAGTTCGTAGCCCTGAAGTTGCTTCAACGGTGCGTGCATGGTGTCCCCCCACAGTAATCTTATTAGAGCATACTATAAGTTCTTAAAGCAGAGGTGCATCGCGCCTCTGCTTTAAGAACCTGGATTAGTAAACTAGCTAGGCAGGAGCAGGGAATGCGCCAAGCTGTGTGAAGAAGCCCAGCAGATCAGTCATTGTCCATTCCTCGACGATGAGACCCTCCTCATCGAAGCGAAAATAGGTATGCACGATAACCGTCACAGGCTGGCCGGTAGGTTCCAGAAGCCCGAAGGGTGATGCAAACGGCTCGCCATCGAAGACGCCCGCCCATGTCGAGCGTCCCGCCACCGTCGTTCCTTCCACAATTGACGCATCTGTCGTCACTGTAAAGTCACTGAGAGACGCAGTTACCGCCTGGACAAATGCCCGGAAGCCCTCCCGATCCAGATCACCGAGCGGCGAGTGGACGACATAATTTTCAGCGAGCGTTTCGATCACCGCATCGAGGTCTCCCGCCGTTAACGCCAGCGCGTTCTGAATGGACACATTACGCAGAGATTCTTCCTCTGCGCTGACATCGGTCGCTGCATCCTGCGCCGCGATTAACGAGGCCCCTGCCAGTGCAAAGACGCACACCAGCAGAAGCACACCCTGTTTGACAAAACGAACTGCGTTCATGTTCAAACTCTCCTGTGCACTGAACCTGACTTCAGTGGATGGGGACAAAAGTGCCGCTTGTTTACAGGTGAATGTAATTAGTGGTTTTCGTCGAGAACCAGACACGACTAAGCGGGCGGGAAGATACCGATTTGTGCAAACACGCCGCCCATGTCCAGCACAGCCCAGTTTTCCACGACAAGACCGTCATCATCAAAGCGAAGGATGCCAATGCCTTCCATGACAATCGGATTGCCGGTTGCCGGAACCCCAAAGAGCGTGCCCGTGTGCGTCCCCGTGTAGGTCACACGAACGACAAGCTCGTGCTCGCCGATGATGACCTGATGTGTTTCCTGAACCATGTCAGGGACGCCAGCGCGGAATGTATCGATGTAATCCTTCAGCCCCTGAAGATCGAGCTCAGGCGCAAATGGCAGATGACCGACATAATCCTGCGAGAAAATCTCGTCAAGGACATCCAGATCCGGGATATTGAAGACTTCATCGAAGCGGTCCGCAAAACGCTCGGCGTCTTCCACAGACATCACGCCTGGCTGCATCTCTGGTGCCGCATCCTGCGCAGCGATAAACGAGGCTGTTGTAAGTGCAAAAGCGCACACCAGCAGAAGCACACCCTGTTTGACGAAGCGAACTGCGTTCATGTTCAAACCCTCCTGTGCACTGAACCTGACCTCAGTGTATGGGGTTCTTTTCTGACTTCAACGCATCCCTAACCTTTCCCTATCCCCCTAATTCCTCGCACAACCGCCGACGCCGCGATCGTACAGCGCGGGTCTCCGCCCAGGCAGGCCCCGCATCGCAGATGTGGAACCAAGTGGCTCGACTACAGGATATCGTTCATGCAGCTCGTGATTGCAGCGGGGATTTCGCTCACAGGTTCGTCCTTTCCTCAGAAGACCAAACGAGGGAGCAGCGTATTCCGCAAACTCCCTCGTTTGGTCTTCTGGCTGGCTAATCCCCAGCGCCGGAAGGGTTGGATCGCAGCGCCGGAGCGGGCGTAGTCGCTGCCTTTTCCATTTTCGTGCCCCGCAGCCGCAGCGAGTTGGTGACGACGAAGATGGACGAGAAAGCCATTGCCCCGGCTGCCAGCATCGGGATGAGCGCGCCGGCCATCGCCACCGGAATCAGGATGATGTTGTAGATGAACGCCCAGAACAGGTTCTGGTAAATCGTGCGCATGGTGGCGCGGCTGAGCTGGATGGCGCGCACCGCCGCCCGCAGGTCACCGCTGACCAGCGTGACGTCGCTCGCTTCCATAGCAATGTCCGTGCCGGTGCCGATGGCGATGCCCACGTCGGCCTGAGCCAGTGCCGGAGCGTCATTGATGCCATCGCCAATCATCGCTACACGTTTGCCCTCGCCCTGAAGACGCTTGACCGCGTCCACCTTTTGCGCGGGCAGCACATCCGCCAGCACACGCTCGATACCCACTTCACGGGCGATCGCCTGCGCCGTGCGTTCGTTATCGCCGGTCACCATGACCACTTCCAGGCCAGCCGCGCGCAGCGCCTGCACAGCCTCGCGTGACCCTTCCTTCACCGTGTCCGCGATGCCCAGCAGACCGACCAGCGTATCATCGACCACCGCCAGCACGACCGTGCGCGCCCGTTCCTGCAAGGATGTAATCTGCGCGTTCACCGTGGCGAGATCATGCCCCTGTTCGCTGATATAGCGCGGGCTGCCGATGACCACCGTGCGGCCTTCCACTACGGCGCGGATGCCCCGGCCAGATTCAGCCGAGAAGTCGGTCGGCTGGCCCAGCGACACGCCACGTTCCTGCGCAGCCCTGACGACCGCCTGGCCCAGCGGATGCTCGCTGCCGCGCTCGGCGGTGCCCACCAGCCGCAGCAAATCCGCCTCGGCCCAGGTATTGAGCGCGACCACATCGGTCACGGACGGCTCGCCACGCGTAATCGTGCCCGTCTTGTCCATAGCCACCACCTGCACGCGTTTGGCGCTCTCCAGCGCCGCGCTGTTCCTGAACAGCACGCCCATTTCTGCGCCACGACCCGTGCCGACCATGATGGCCGTTGGCGTGGCCAGTCCGAGCGCGCACGGGCAGGCGATCACCAGCACGGCCACCGCATTCACCAGCGCCGCCGTGAATCCCACCTGACCGATCAGCAGCCAGCCGACGAAGGTCAGCGCGGCCAGCCCCAGCACAATCGGCACGAAGACCGCCGACACCTGGTCAGCGACGCGCTGGATGGGCGCCTTGGAACCCTGCGCCTGTTCCACCAGCCGGATAATCTGGGCGAGGGCGGTTTCGGCGCCCACGCGCACGGCCTGTACCACCAGTCGCCCCTGCTTGTTGACCGTCGCGCCGATGACTTCGCTGCCCGCGCTCTTGCTCACGGGCAGGCTTTCGCCGGTCAGCATCGACTCGTCCACCGACGACGCGCCGTCCAGCACGACGCCGTCCACCGGAATACGTTCGCCGGGGCGCACCAGCACGACATCGCCCTGCATCACGTCTTCAATCGCGATTTCCTGTTCCTGGCCATCGCGCAGCAGCGTGGCCGTGCGCGGCGTCAGGCCCATCAGCTTGCGGATAGCATCGCTGGTGTGGCCTTTGGCACGCGCCTCCAGCAGCTTGCCCAGCGTAATCAGCGTGAGGATGACGGCCGAGGTCTCGAAGTAGACATGCGCGCCCACCTCAGCGACGTTGAAGATCACCCCCAGCAGCACGACGATGCTGTACAGGTAGGCGGCCAGCGAACCAATCGCAATCAGCGTATCCATGCCTGTAGTGCCGTTGCGGGCGGCTTTCCACGCGCCCACCATATACTGCCGCCCGACGATGAACTGCACCGGCGTGGCCAGCAGGAAGAACACGAACGGCCAGCCAGACCACAGCAGCCAGTTCAGCGCGGCTGTCGGGCCTGCCATCGCCCCGCTCATGATATGCATACTCATATCGGTGCCGGCAAATGACGCCATGTACAGGTCCCGCGCCATGCTGAGGACAAACAGCGGCACCGTGAAGCCTGCGCCAATCAGCACCAGGCGGCGCTGGCGATCTATTTCAGCCTTGCGCGCCTCACGCTCGGCGTCGGCCGGGGCTTCCGCGCCAGACAGGTCGAGCACGCCATAGCCGGCATTTTCGACCGCCTTCACCACGTCGGCGCGGCGAATCGCATTCGGCAGCAGGCGAACGGTCGCCTTCTCGGTGGCCAGGTTGACCGTGACATCCAGCACGCCCGCCTGTTTGCTGATCGCGCGCTCCACGTTACGCACGCAGCTCGCGCACGTCATGCCCGTGATCGGCAGCTCCAGCGTGGAAATGGCCACGCCGTAGCCCGCGTTTTCCACGCGCTCGATCAACTGCGGCACGGTGGTCGTGGCCGGGTCAAAGGCGATGCTGGCGCGTTCAGTGGCCAGGTTGACCGATGCTTCCTGCACGCCCTCGGTCTTCGTCAGCGCACGCTCCACGTTACGCACGCAGCTGGCACAGGTCATGCCCGTGATGGGCAGTTCAATCCGAAGATTGGTTGGGATATTTGGGATATTTACTGCGTCTGTCATCATGCCTCCACATCCTGATAATTCAGATGCGCTCATATACCCTTATCGTACACAGGGTTGAGGTTGAATGGGATGCGCTATATGGCGTGGTTTTGCGGGCAGGGACGCAAGCCTCATCCCAGGGCGCTGCTGCGCAGGCAAAACCGGCCGTGGGATGAGGTTATTTTGGGTGATGTGGGGAATAGCAGCCGGGCAGGCTAGACCTTCTCGGCCAGCGATGCCTCGCGGGCCTGCCGCTTGACCTCGCGGAACTGCGCGTGATGCTCGGTCTCATGCACCAGACCCAGCAGGAACTGGCCCTGTGCGTTCATATTGCCCCAGTGCTGTATCAGGGTTTCCGGCAGCTCGCGCTCGTTCTCGAGGTGCGGCACATCGGGGAACGCGGCCAGATACGCGTGGCGCATACGGCGGCTTTCTTCCAGGCGCTGCACGGCCTGGTCACGGGTGGTGATATCCTGCCACGGCGTCTCGTAGCGCAGGCGCGGTTCCTTGCCGTAGGGCACGCCGCGCGCCAGGATCGACGCAATCGCGGCGGTTTCCTCGCTGGTGGCAGTCACATGGGCCACCAGATGACCCAGCGACCAGCCGATCTTTTCTTCACCCGGCTTGGCATACGGATCGTTCGCGTCGGGGTCAAACGGCAGAAAAACAATTTCAGCATCGGTGGCATCGCCCACGATATCGAGCAGGGTATTGATGCTGTCATCGGTGGCCACGCGCATATCGTTCACGCTGAACTGGCGCGCGTATGTGCCAATCACGGTTTCTTTGCGGTGTACGGGGGAAAAATCAATCGCCATTACGATTAGCCTCCAGAAGGAATACACGAGAGCATAGCATGCAGAGGCACCGGGGTTCCGGTGCCTTACAGAAGAAACAGGTGAGTTTTCTGTTATCGCGCCAGAATCGAGGGCATATCCGTGCCGGCGACGATCATGATATCTTCGCTCGTCAGGCCATCGGTGGCCGTCTGGATGCTCTCGGCAGGCAGGCCCATCAGCGCCGCCAGATAGCGCGCTGTCCACAGCTTGCCGCTGTAGTCACGGATGACCGTGGTCGTGTTGGTAATCTGCGGCACATTGCCCACGCTGGTGATGACCACGCCCTGCGCCTGCAGCCAGTCGCGCGTTTGCCCGGCCAGCCCGACAGTGTCGGTGTTGTTATACACCACAATCGAGGCACCCTCGGCCTCGGCGCGCTGGCGCAGGTCGGCCAGCGTCATGTCCGGCTGCGGATTAAACACCTGATCCATCAGGAAACGAATCGCGTCATAGCGCGGGGTCAGCACCTGGTCGCCCTGGGCGGTCGTCGCCAGATTGACATACAGGTTGTTGACCACGCCGCTGGTGATATTCTCGCGCGGGATTTCGGTCAGCAGGCTGGCGAGGCGGAACAGCTCGTCCAGCGTGAAGTTGGTCACAAACGAGCCGGTCAGCTCATCCCATAATGCGGGCACCTGGCCGATGAAATTGGAGATGCCGCCGGCGCTCAACACTTCATCACGCAGCGCCTTGATGACTTCCTGCTGGCGGGCCGCGCGGTCAAAGTCGCCGCCCTGGGTGGCGCGGGTGCGCGCATATTGCAGCAGGCGCGTGGCATCCAGCCGCTGGCATCCGGCGTCAAAACGCACAGGAATGGTGCCATAGCCCGCGTCGGGATAATCGGGATCGTCGATGATTTCCGTCGGGCAGACTTCCACGCCGTTGGGCGCAATCAGGTTGACGACGGTGGTGAACACGTCGAAATTGACGCGCAGGTAGCGGTCGATGCTGATGCCAAACGTCTGCTCGACCGTATCAGCGACCAGCGCAGGCCCGCCGCCGGGATAACCGCCGCCGTCACCCTGGGCATTCGCTGTATTGATGCGGTTGGGCAGGAAGCCGGGGATATCGACCCACAGGTCACGCGGGACCGACAGCATGCCGATCGTCTGGCGGACCGGGTCGATGCTGACGATCATAATGGTGTCAGTGCGGAAAGTGCCTTCTTCGCCGCGGCGCTGGTCCATGCCCAGCAGCAGCACATTCAGGCGGCGCGGGTCATCCCAGGTATAGGCGGCCAGCGGGTCAATCGTCGGCGTGGGGCCAGACAGGGTGGGCGTCAGCGTCGGCTCCGGCGTGAAGGTGACGCCGGGTTCGGGCGTGCTGGTGGGCGGCGCGGGCGATGCCGTGACGGTGGCCGTCGGCTGCGCGTTCAGGAAGTCCTCAAACGACGAGCCGCCCCCGGCGACCTGCACCCCGCTGCTGCCCAGGTCCACCGCAAAGCGGTAGCCAAAGTTAAACGCGCCGACCCCGCACACAGCGGTAGCCAGCACCATAAAGACGATCACGATGAAGAACATCCAGCCCGGTAAACGCATGTGCAGCCCTGCCGATCTATCGGTATGACGGGCATCATTATAACGGCTTGGGCGCCGAGGTATAGCCTACGCTTTGGCAATGCCGCCCGTACGCCCTCAGGCCTTGAAGGCGGTCGCCATGCCCTGAATCTGCACACTGACGGGCGTATTCACCTTCAGGTCGGCACGCGGCCAGGTGCGCGCATTCAGGTGGATGCCATTGGCCAGATTGATATGCACAATCTGGTCGTGGCCAAAATACTGGATATCGCTGACGATGCCGTCATGTCCGTGGCCGGAACCTGCGCTGGCAGGGAAAATATACAGCATTTCCGGGCGCACCATCACCGAGACGCTGCCCTGCATCGGCTGATACAGCGGCACCCGGCCCAGCGGCGTTTCGGCATCGCGGCCGGAGGCAGTCGCCGGGATGAAATTGGCCTCACCCATGAACAGCGCGACATCTTTGCTGGTCGGCTGCTGGTAAATCGCGCGCGGGGTATCGACCTGCATGATCTGCCCGCGCTCGATGATGGCGACGCGGTCGGCCAGCACCAGGGCTTCCTCGCGGTCATGCGTGACGATCATCGACGCGGCCCCGGCCGAACGCAGCGTGCGCGTGATGTCGTCGCGCAGTTCGCGGCGCAGCACCGCGTCCAGATTGCTGAACGGCTCGTCCAGCAGCAGCACCGTCGGCTGCGAGGCCAGCGCCCGGGCCACCGCCACGCGCTGCTGTTCGCCGCCGGAAAGCTGATGCGGGAAACGCTCAGCCAGCCTGCCCAGGCCGGTACGCTCCAGCAGGTCTGTCACACGGGCGCGGCGCTCGTCGCGCGGCAGGCCGTGCAGCGGAAAGGCGATGTTCTGCGCCGCGGTCAGGTGCGGAAACAGCGCGTAGTCCTGAAACACCATGCCGACCTTGCGCTTTTCGGGGGGCAGCCAGGTATTCTTCCCGGCGACCATGTGTCCATCCAGCCAGATTTCGCCGCTGTCTGGCGTCTCCAGCCCGGCGATCAGGCGCAGCGTGGTCGATTTGCCACAGCCGCTGGCACCCAGCAGCACCAGAATTTCCCCGGCGTTCAGCGTCAGCGAAATCTCGCGGACAGCGGCCGTATTTTCGCCAAAAGACTTGGTCACGCCGCGCAGTTCTACGGCGGGGGCTTGCGTCATCGTCCTAACCTCATCAGTAAAGCAACAGGAATCAATCCTACGGCGACGATCGTCAGCGCCGGGACGGCCGCGGCCTGCCAGAAGCTTTCAGCCGCCAGCATATACGTCCAGATGGCCAGCGTGTCCATGCCAAACGGACGCAGCAGCAGCGTGGCCGGCAGCTCTTTCATCACATCCACAAACACGAGCATCAGCCCGGCCGCCAGCCCGTTGATAATCAGCGGCAGGCGGATGCGCAGCAGGATGCGCCACGACGACGCGCCCATCAGCCGGGCGGCCTGCTCCAGGCTGGGCTTGATCTTCTCCGCGCTCGATTCGATGCTGCTGTACGACACGCTCATGAAGCGCACCGTGTAGGCATACACCAGCCCCACCAGCGAGCCGGTCAGGATCAGGCCGACATTGCCGCCCAGCGCATCGTTGATGGCATGGTCAATCGGCGAGAGCGTGAGCAGCACGCCAGCAGCCACCACCGCACCCGGCATGGCATAGCCCAGCGTGCTCAGGCGCACCAGCCGCCGCGCCCAGGGCGACGTGAAGCGGCGCGCCGCAAACACCATCAGCACGGCCGCCGTCACCGCGACGACTGCCGAGATACCCGCCAGCCCGGCGGTATTGCCCACATACTGCCAGTACACCGTCGTCCACGAGCCAAGCGCAGTCTCATTGATTTCAGCAAACAGCCAGCCAACCAGCTGCGTCACCGGCAGGATGAAGGCCACGCCCAGCACCGCCGAACAGATGCCGGTCGCCAGCCACTTTTTCCAGCCCGCCAGCTTATGCCGGTGGATGACAAATTCAGCGCCGCCGCCGGTCTGCGAATAGCTGGCGCCGCGGCGCAGCCAGCGCTCCAGCGAAATCACCAGGATGGCAAACAGCAGCAGCAGCGCGGCCAGCTCGCTGGCGGCGGCGCGGTCCATGCGGCCTTCCCAGGTGCGCACGATGCCCTCGCTGAGGGTGTGAAAATTGAAGAAGCGCACCGTGCCGAAATCGGTCATCGCCTCCATCATTGCCAGCGAGATGCCCGCCGCCAGATTCGGCCGCGCCATCGGCAGGGCGACGCGGAAGAAGGCGCCGATGCGGCTGACGCCCATCACACGGGCGGCCTCGATGGTGCGCGCGCCCTGCTCGCGGAAGGCAGCCCGCGCCAGCAGGTACACGTAGGGATACAGCACCAGCGAGAGCACGATGATCGCGCCGCCCCCGCTGCGGATATCAGGAAAATACGCCCCCCGGCCAAACGTCTCGCGCCAGAAGGTCTGCACCGGCCCGGCGAAGTCAAACGTGGCCATGAACACGAAGCCCATCACAAACGACGGAATCGCCAGCGGCAGCAGCAGCGCGCGCTCGAATATGCGCCGCAGCGGGAAGGCATACATCGTGACCAGCCACGCCAGGCCAATGCCCAGCGTGCCTGCCAGCGCCGCCACGCCGCCCATCAGCAGCAGCGTATTGCCGATCATGCGCGGCAGCGTGGTGCTGATGATCTGCTGCCAGAAATCGACCTGCGGCGTGAGCAGCTCGGCCAGCAGCACGAACAGCGGCAGCGCGATGATGAACGCGACCAGCAGCAGAATAACGGGAACACCCCGTACGCGCTGACGCGACACGGGGCTGGACTCGCTCATGATGGTGCGGATATTCGGAAGTGCCAGAGGACCCTCACAGGACAATACAGTCTGGCCGTTTACGATACATGAGGGCACGCCATCCGGCCAGAGGACATGCCCACAGGACACACGAGAATCTCATGTGCCCTGTATGTTTTCATTTTAGAAAGCGAGAGCTTACGAGCCGTAGCCCACGCGCTCGATCAGCTCAACCGCCTGAATCTGCAGCTCACCATATTCGGTCAGCGGCAGCGGGTCGATGGTGAATTCGCCAAAGCCGGCGATAATTTCGTTCACCGGGGCATCCACCGCCGTGGGGAACTCGTAGTTTCCACCGGGCACGCCCGTCAGGTCGGCGGCCTGGCCATCGGTCGCCATCCATTCAATCAGGCGGATAGCATTGTCGCGGTTGATTGCAGCAGCCGTCAGGCCCACGCCGCCAACATTGCGGAACACGCCGGTTTCGCCTTCACCCTGGTTGGCCCAGAAGGCGCGCACCGGGAATTCCGGATCGGTGTCCAGCAGGCGGGCCAGATAATAGTGATTGGTCAGGCCGACATCGCAGCCACCCGCGGCAATCGTCTCCAGAATGCGCGTGTCGCTGTCGATATACTGCGGCTGATTCGCCACCCAGCCGGCCACGACGCGCTCGGCTTCTTCAGCGCCCAGGTTGGCGATCAGGCTGCCGATCAGCGAAATCGTGTAGATGTGCGTGCCGGGGCGCAGGCACAGGCGGCCAGCCCATTCTTCATCGGCCAGCGCGGCGTACGTGCTCAGCTCCGACGGATCGACCGTTTCGGGATTATACATGATGGTGCGCATACGCTGGCTGACAGCGAACCACAGGTTGTCCGGGTCGCGCAGGTCAGCCGGAATCGCTTCCGTCAGAATCTCGCTTTCAATCGGCTGGAGCAGGCCCTCGCTAGCGGCCAGGTCTAGGCCACCGGCGTCGATGGTGAAGTACACATCGGCCACCGTCTGCGAGCCTTCAGCGCGCAGGCGCTCCAAAATCGACTGGGCAGATCCAGACGACAGACGCACTTCGATGCCGGTTTCTTCCGTGAAGCGCACAAACGCATCTTCCATCGCGCCATAGTGACGCGACGAATAGACGTTGACCACCTGTGGCGTATCCTGCGCCATGACGGCCGCACCACTGAGAAGCACGACGCCAAGCGCCGCGGAAGCTGCCAGGAATAACTTACGCATAAAGCACAACACCTTTGTGTGTAGGTAGACGATACAGGTCATTGTCGGGGATTTGGGGGCGAATATCTACAATAGCGGTCACACGTCGCACGATGCCCAGGTGAATCCGTGGTTACGCGGGTTGTGCACCTGATGTTTGTGTGGCGTTATGCCCGATCACAACCCAGGTTAACTTTTGCGCCGATGCAGCGGTCATTCAGGGATAAAATATGGACCAATGCCGAATATTAACCCTCATGTGAATACTGGCATCCCGGCGATTTATCGCTAGAATCACTCCCGGCAAGCAATCGAACGTCAGGAAAGACGAACATGAAACGCATCGCGGTGATGACCAGCGGCGGCGACTCGCCCGGCATGAATGCGGCCATACGCGCAGTTGTGCGCACTGCCCTTGAACACGGCGTGGAAACCTACGGGATACGCCAGGCCTATGCCGGTCTGATGGCGGGCGATTTTGAGCTGCTCACCAGCGTCGAGGTCAGCGGCATCCTGCAGCGCGGCGGCACCATCCTGCAAACTGCGCGCAACGAAGAATTCAAGACGCCGGCCGGCCAGAAAAAAGGCCTGCGCCGCCTGAACGAGCATCAGATCGAAGGCCTGATTGTGATCGGTGGCAACGGCAGCCTGACCGGCGCGCTGGCCCTGCATAAAATGGGCATCAAGGTCATCGGCATCCCCGGCAGCATCGACAACGATATCTTCGGCACTGACATGGCCATTGGCGTGGACAGCGCGCTCAATATCATCCTCGACTCGCTCGACCGCCTGCGCGATACGGCCTCGTCGCATCAGCGCGCCTTCGTCATCGAGGTCATGGGGCGCAACTGCGGCTATCTGGCGCTGATGGCCAGCATCCTGGGCGGCGCGGAAATCGTGGTCACGCCAGAGAAGCCGTTCACCATGCAGGAAATCGCCCAGGCACTGGAAGACGCCTACGTGCGCGGCAAGTCGCACGCTATCGCCGTGCTGGCCGAGGGCGCACCCTATAAGGCGACCGAATTGCAGGAATTTCTGGACAAGCAGACGAATGTCGGCTTTGAAGTGCGCGTGACCATCCTCGGTCATATTCAGCGCGGCGGCAGCCCAACCGCCTTCGACCGCCTGCTGGCCACGCGCATGGGCGTCAAAGCCGTGCAGGTGCTGCTGGAAGGCGAAAGCGGCAAGATGGTCGGCCTGAACGGGCGCAAGATGGACCTGATTCCGCTGGAAGAAGCCGTCAGCCAGCTCCGCCCGATCAGCGAGAGCTATTTCGAGATGGCGCGCTTCCTCTCGCGCTGAAGCGGCGGCCGATCCACAGCCTCACGCAGTGTAACCAACCTGCGTGTACGTCCCCGCATGCCGCCCCGGGTTCAAAACCCGGGGCTACCCACCGACCAAGTCCCTGAAGGGACTATACATGGTTGCTGCGTTGAATGTGCACCCCAAGGCCCTGCTTTTCAGTCCCTTCAGGGACTTAGGCTTTTTGTAGCCTGAGGTTTTGAACCTCAGGCGGCAGAAACACGAGAAACGGGCTTCCCAACGTGTGTGGCGTCGGTCACTAATCCTTAAATTGAGCTCAAAGAGCGATTCAACAGGTCGCTCTTTTTTTGGCCCGCACCCTATTCTCGCCAGCCCGGCCCACAAATGGTTATGATTGCCGACATTTGGCGTCACAATCCTCATCCAGGAGACACCCCCATGCGCGCGTTCATCATTGATACCGACACCGCCAGCGACGATGCCGTCGCGCTGATCATGGCCCTGCGCTGGCCGGACGTGGATGTGAAAGCGGTCACGCTGGTGGCCGGCAACGTCCCGGTTCAGCAGGGCGCGCGCAATGCCCTGTACACGCTGGAATTATGCGGCGCGGACGTGCCCGTCTACATCGGGGCCGACAAGCCGCTGGTGCGCATGATGGAAACCGCGACCTGGTTCCATGGGTACGATGGACTGGGCGACATGAATTATCCGCCGCCGAAGCGCGCCCCGGAACAGAAACACGCCGTCGATGCGCTGATCGACACCATCCGCGCCAATCCTGGCATCACGCTGGTCACGCTGGGCCCGCTGACGAATGTCGCGCTGGCCGTGAGCAAAGCGCCGGACATTGTCGAAAAAGTCGGCCGCTGTGTGGTGATGGGCGGCGCCGCCTGCACCGCCGGCAACGTCACCCCGGCCGCTGAATACAATGTATGGGTGGACCCTGAAGCTGCGCGTATCGTCTTCCTGTCTGGCCTGCCGATTGAGATGGTGGGTTGGGAACTGTGCATGCGCGAGGCCAACATTCTGCTGGACGAAATCGCGATGGTGCGGTCATTCGGCACGCCGCTGGCCGAATTTGCGATGGACTGCAACCGGCGCGCGCTGGAAGCCTCGCACAAGCAAAGCGGCGACCCTGGCCTGGGGCTGGCCGACCCGGTGGCGATGTCGGTCGCGCTGGACCCGACGATTTGCACGCGCAGCAGCATGCATCGCGTCGATGTCGAGACGCAGAGCGAGCTCACCCGTGGCATGACCGTCGTCGACCGCTATGGCGTCAGCGTGGATGAGCGCAACCAGGCCGTCTGGCGTCCGCTGAGCGAGCGCGAGCCCAATGTGCGCGTATGCTGGGAAATTGACATCGCCCGCTGGAAAGAGGCGCTCTACAGCGTGCTGCGTTAGCCTGCCCGCCGAAAGCACGGCCTCCTCTACGCCTTTAGGTGGAGGTGGCTTCAGCAAATGTATGGTTTACTGGGAACATATCCTTCCGCCACCAAAGGAAAGCTGCATGTTCCCAGTCTTCACACGTTTGACCTTACTCGCCTTCAGCCTGTGCGCGGCGGTCGTCGTCTCGGCCTGCCAGCTCAGCCAGGTGCTGCTGCCCGTGCTGCCCACGCAAACGCCGTGGATCATCACCGCGACAACGGGCGCGGCCACACAGACACTCACCGCCTCCGCCACGCCAATTCCGCCCACCGCCCCGCCGACAACCAGCGGCGCGTGCGTGGTGCGCCAGGACTGGCCGGTGTACACCATTCGCTCCGGCGACACGCTCTCTCGCCTGGCCCAGCGCGCAGGCATCACCACGGCGGCGCTGGCAGCGGGCAACTGCATCGCGGTCACAAACATGATCCTGGTCGGGGCGACGCTGCGCCTTCCCGCACTGTCCGTGACGCTGCCGCCACCGACCACCGTGCCGCCGACGGGTGTCCCGCCGACACCGTTCCCGCACACGCCCGTGCCGGTCTACTATAACGAGGGCACGCCCGCGCCGGATCGCTGTGCAGTGCTGATGCAGGGCGCGGTCGGCAGCGTCGCGTTGACCGACCGGCCCAATCCCGCCGGGTTCTTCATGGGCTATCTGGGCAGCTGGGCGTATACACTCTCGACCCGCGACGGATATATAGAAGTCATCCTGCCCTTTGCGACCGGATGGGTGCGCAGTCAGGACGTGGTGCTGACGGCCGCGTGCTCTAACAGCGGCTCGCAGGACGTGCTGACCGTGGGCACGGTGACGATGAGCAACTTCATCAGCGCCGACGCGGGCAATTTCATCCTGCGCATCGGCGAGACGATCACCTTGACCTGGTACGATGCCCCGGCCAGCCAGCTCATCAACGCGACCTTCTTCCTGATTACGCCTGAAGGCGCGCGCCTCGACCTGGGCACCGACCTGAATCTGGCCGACGGCGCCAGCATCGCCTGGACCGTCCCCGCCGGACTGTCCGGCGCACAGATCATGGCCGACGGCGCGGGCTTTGGCGCGGCCTCGTTCGGCACGGCGATCACCAATCCGCTGTGGGTGTATTCGGTGCCGTGAGGCCAACGGGGCGGACACCGGTGTCCGCCTCACCGAAATACGGGAATCTCCAACGTAAGTACCACCCTTGGTCAGGGGCCGCATGTCTCCGTAGGGGCTTGGCATGCCAAGCCCCATTGGCACCAAGTTAAGACGGTTCTTCTCCTATTTGCCGGGCGGACACGCAGGTCCGCCCCTACATTCCTCGCGGACAAACAGTTGCAATCGCGAGTTTTTTCTTTAAATCCGAGCGACTCCGCGTAGGGGCGGACCTATGTGTCCGCCCTGGAAGACCAAAATCCGACTCAATCCTTGGCGAGAATTCCTTAACCTGGTGCCAATGAGGCTTGGCATGCCAAGCCATTCATCCTAACCGGATGTACAGGACGCAATCGCGCATCCTGCCAGTAAACTATCCATGGAATCCCTCGTCTGTGAAGCTATCCGGTCAGCGTCTTTCGCGGCACATGCATTCTTTCACTTTTCAAACAACTTGTTCACGAAAGATTTAGGCCGTACCCCCTTGTCCATGAAAGGGGTATGTTATAATCACGATAGGGTCATACTCTATTTTTATACCGCGTCAAAACAGTCCAGTCGGCGGGGGTCTGCAATCGGTGCAGGCTGAGGCCGCCGATAGTGAAGGGAAGACCAGCGTGGCGAACAAGATGGAACGCTTTACGCAGCGCGCGCGACGGGTGCTGAGCCTGGCGCAAGAAGAAGCGGAGCGTCTTCAGCACAATTACATTGGTACAGAACATTTGCTGCTTGGGTTGATTCGCGAGGAGGGCGGCGTCGCAGGGCGCGTCCTGCGCGAGCTTGGCCTGGATCAGCGCCGCGTGGAAGAGCTGGTCGAGCGCATGACGCGCGCTACCACGCGCAGCAGCACCACCCAGCCCGAGCTGTCTCCGGGCACCAAACGCGTGCTGGAACTGGCCGTCGATGAGGCGCGCCGTATGGGCCATCACTATATCGGCACCGAGCACCTGCTGCTTGGCCTGGTGCGCCTGAACGAAGGCGTCGCCATCGATATCCTGAAACGCACCAATATCAGCCCGGAAGAAGTGCGCCGCCAGACCAGGCGTGTGCTTCAGGAAAGCCCGGTTCAGTCCAAGGAACCGCCGCAGACCGAAGAGCCGCGTCCGCCGCGTCCGTCGCGTCCGCGCCCTGAAGGTGGCAAGACCCCGCTGGTGGATCAGCTCGCCACCGACCTGACCGCACTGGCCCAGGAAGGCAAGCTGGACCCGGTCGTCGGCCGCGAAACCGAAATCGAGCGCGTGATTCAGGTGCTCAGCCGCCGCCGCAAGAATAACCCTGCCCTGATTGGCGAGCCCGGCGTGGGCAAGACCGCCATCGTCGAAGGCCTGGCCCAGCGCGTGGTCAATGGCGAAGTGCCGAAGCCGCTCATGAACAAGCGCGTGCTTCAGCTCGACGTCGGCTCGCTGGTGGCTGGCACGATGTATCGCGGCCAGTTCGAGGAGCGCCTGAAGCGCGTGATCGAAGAACTGAAGAGCAGCGACAGCATCCTGTTCATCGACGAAGTGCATATGCTGGTGGGCGCTGGCTCGGCTGGCAGCAGCGTCGACGCCGCCAACATCCTCAAGCCGGCGCTGTCGCGCGGCGAACTGCAATGCATCGGCGCGACCACGCTCGATGAATACCGCAAGCACATCGAAAGCGATGCCGCGCTGGAACGCCGTTTCCAGCCGATTATCGTCAACGAACCGACGATTGAAGAGACGATTGAAATCCTGCAGGGCATCAAGGTGCCATACCAGGAGCATCACAACGTCGAAATCACCGACGACGCCATCGAGGCCGCGGCCAATCTGTCGGCGCGTTATGTGCCCGACCGCTTCCTGCCGGACAAGGCGATTGACCTGATCGACGAAGCGGCCGCCCGTCTGCGCATGTACAAGAGCCCCGAAGCGGCCACCGTGCGCCGCGCCGAGAGCGAGCTGCGCCAGCTGGAAGACGATATCCGCATTCTGGAAGAAGACGGCGAAACCAGCGATGAGCTGGAGCGCCTGGGCCGCCAGCGCGAAAACGTGCAGGAGACCCTGTCCAGCCTGAAAGAAAGCTGGAACACCGAGACCAACCAGCCGCGCCTGCAAAGCGAGGACATCGCCGAGGTCGTGGGCATGTGGACCGGCATCCCCACCATGCGTATTGCAGGTGAGGAAAGCGAACGCCTGATGCAGATGGAAGGCGCGCTGCACAAGCGCATCATCGGCCAGGAAGAAGCGATTGTCGCGATTGCCCGCGCCGTGCGTCGCGCCCGCGCTGGCATGAAAGACCCGCGCCGTCCGATTGGCTCGTTCATGTTCCTGGGCCCCACCGGCGTCGGCAAGACCGAGCTGACCAAGACGCTGGCCGAGTTCCTGTTTGGCAGCGAGGACGCGCTCATCCAGCTCGACATGAGCGAGTTCATGGAGCGCCACAGCGTCGCCCGCCTGGTCGGTGCGCCTCCGGGCTACGTCGGCTATGAAGATGCCGGCCAGCTCACCGAGGCCATCCGCCGCCGCCCGTACTCGATCGTCGTCTTTGACGAAATCGAAAAGGCGCATCCGGAAGCCTTCAATATGCTCCTGCAGGTGATGGAAGAAGGCACGCTGACGGACGCCCGCGGCCGCCGTGTCGACTTCCGCAACGCCATCGTCGTGATGACCAGCAACGTCGGCGCGGACACGATCAAGAAGGGCAACAACCTCGGCTTCAACATGCCGAAGAACGAGGAAGTCGACCTGAAGCAGCAGTACGACGACATGAAGAAGAACGTCAACGAACAGCTGCGCCGTGTGTTCCGCCCTGAATTCATCAACCGTGTCGACGCGACGATTTTCTTCCGCGCCCTCACCCGCGATGAAATCAAGCAGATCGTGGAGCTGGAGCTGAACAAGGTGCGCGCCCGCCTGGTCGAGCACGCCATCACGCTGGAAGTGACCGAAGAAGCCCGCGAATGGCTGGCTGAGAAGGGTTACGACCCCGAATTTGGCGCGCGCCCGCTGCGCCGCCTGATTCAGAACGAGGTCGAGGACGCGCTCAGCGACGGCATCCTGTCGCAGGAATTCAAGCTGGCCAGCGTCGTGCGCGTGACCACCAAGGACGACACGATTCATCTGGAAGCCATTGAGGATGAATCGGAAGACGCTGAAATCGCTGAAACCGGCGTCTAGGCGAACGAGACAAACCCAAAAGAAAAAGGAGCCCTCCGGTTGGAGGGCTCCTTTTTTTGTTGATTATCAGGAAATGGCTTACTCTATCTGATAATGATCATGTTATAACCCACAGGATGATTAATGAAAGCCCTGATCGCTATTCTTGCAGTTAGTTTTCTTAGTGTTTCCACACCACTCGTTGCACAGGATAATCTGGAGACTGTTCGCATTGCAGGAAGCCTTGTCACCGAAGTTCCACGAGATTGGGATGTTGTATCCAATGATGGTCTGGGTTATTTTTTTGAGACTGATAATTCAACCATCAGAATTCGTAAGTATGACATACTGGATCAGCAGCGGTTCGAAATTTATGAGCAGGATTCCGCAGGGATTTTTGAATGGTTTGTGACTGATGTCTATGACACACGAGAATATGATCCTGAGTTGATTGTTGAGACCGAAATCGACGGTCAGCAGCTTCTCAGTTACACCTTCAATCAACTTATCAGTGCCGGAGAATATCAGCGAACCATTTTTGTAAAAAGGCTGGCCAGTGAATTCCTTGCTGTGGGACATATCGTCAGCAAGGAAGAAGGAAATCTAGAAGAAGCCGATGTTGATGATTTGCGACAGGCGATCATCAACATCCAGCAGGATGGCCAGTTCGTGTTTTTGGATGGTACCAGTTTTTCTATTGGCGACGACTGGGGCATCATTTCCGATATCAATGATGCGTTTGCAGAATTCTCTGTCTTCAAGGGGAGTCTCAATCTGAGAGTCTCATTATGGCCTGGTTATGGCGGTATCACCGGGCTGGATAACCCTGTAGATTTTCTGGCGTTCATTTATGACGGAAACTACCGGGATGTTGAGCCTTTGAATCGCGCAGAATATCAGGATATCCAGATCGCTGGATTTGACGCCGCATTTGATCCGGTCCAGCCCGGGACGCTCGATTCTTCCGGCAGGTACTACCGAGGATTTGTTAGCGTCATTACGCCGAATAATGGTGCTTACTTCGGAGTCATAACCAGTGAGGAAATCGACTCCGATATCGATCCAGTTTATGAGGTGCTGGACACAATGCAGCCAGGCCGCATCTTTGTATGTCCATTGTTTGCTGAGGCAGGCATCCGACTTCGTGAAGAACCTAGTACGAACGCCGCGCTCGTACGCACTATCGAAGACTCAGAAACCCTGATTGCGACAGAAGTCGTGACCGATTCAGCAGGCTTTGACTGGTTCTTTGTCGGCGAAGGCTATGTGCGTTCCGACGTCATCTTTCATGAGGTTAGCGCCTGCTCTGCTATCCCCGGACAATAAAGGCACAACAAAAAAGGAGCCCTCAGGTTGGAGGGCTCCTTTTTCTTTGCACAGTTGCGTGCGCCGGACTTATTTCAGCTCGCCGATGCCTGCCGAAGTCGCGCCGGGCACAGGCGGGATCGTCGGCGCCGGATGCGGCACGCCCATGCGCGAATCGTCTTCCTCTTCCTCGTGCGTCTCGGCAAATTCCGCCCGGCCCAGCTGGCGCTCCGGCATTTCGCCGGGGAACGGATCCTTCTGAGCAATCTTGCGCACCAGATAATTCACGAACAGCCACAGCGTGCTCATGATCGGCGCCACCAGGAACGCGCCCAGTGCCCCGCCCACAGCCGTGCCCACAAACACGCCGACGATGATGACCACCACCGGCAGATTGAGCGCATCGCCCAGAATCTTCGGCGCGATAGCGTTCCACACGACCTGCGAAATCACCAGGTTCACGCCGACGACAATCAGCGCGAATGTGCCGTTGGGCATATCCAGAAACACGCTCGACCCTTGCAGCAGCGGCACCAGGAACAGCGGCACCAGCGCGATGATGCCACCGATGGTGGGAATCAGCGAAATCAGCGCGACGATGATCGACAGCAGCAGCGCGCTCTGCACGCCCATCACCGTGAGCTGGATGAAAGTGACCACGCCGATGATGACGCCGATAATCACCTGCCCGCGCAGGAACCCGACCCAGATCTTCTCGATTCTGTCGATCAGCACGGTGGCCTCGCGGTGATAATTCGAGGGAATCCAGTCGGCAATCGAGCGGTTGGTGCGCGGCAGATCGAGCATCAGCAGGAAGCTGATAAACACTGCTAACAACAGGCTGCCCACAAAGGAGGTCACGCTGCCCAGCGCGCCCGTCAGCGTGCCAAACAGGTTCGTCACCTGCCCCAGGATGCTTTGCAGGTCCAGCCCCTGCAGCGGATTGACACTGCTGCTGTTGCCTGTGGCGGGGGTTTGCGTGACGGTGGTTTCCGTGACGACGGTCGTCGTCGTGTCGGTTTGCCCTTCGGGTTCCGGCGTAATTTCAATCACGGCGGCGGTCGTCACCCCATCAGGGTCCGAAGCGCCGAGTACAAACTGGCGAATCTGCAGGATGAACGGATTCAGATCGATCGTCGTGCCCAGCACGGCGACCATGCCGTCTTCAGCTTCATAATCGTTCAGCGTCTCGCGCAATTGGCCATACAGATCCTGCAACCCGTCAGAGGCAGAGTTGATGCCCTGCACGATCGGCGGCACCAGACCGCCGATGCCGCCAAAAATGCCGATCAGCAGCACCAGATAGACCACCACCACGCTAGCGGCCCACGGCAGGCGCGTGCGGCTCATCACCGCGCGGGCAAAAAAGAACATCACGAACGCAATCAGCAGCGCCACGATGATCATTTGCAGGATCGGGCTGATCAGCGTGAGCATATAGACCAAAGCCACTACCAGCCCGACCGACACCATCAGGCGTGTCAGGCGGTCCCACTGCGGCTGATAATCCTCGTCGCGTTCCAGGGCGGCACGCCGACGCACTTCAGACTGCTGGGCCCGCGCCGACTGCGTGCCCGCGGGCTGCTTCTTGGACGCCGCTGCCGCCGCCACCGAAGAAGGTGTCGTGACTGGCGGCTTTTCAGGTGTCGTACTCATGAGATGTTGTCCCCCCGGACACGCTGCCGCAAAGCGCGGCGGCATTGGTGAGATATCGAATTGATATTTCACAGTAGATTAAAGCATAAATGACCCACTTGGCTATAGGTTAAGCGGGGGAATTTTATCCAGGGTCACAGAGTTCAGGTGTTATGACAGGCTCAGCTCGTACAGGATGCGCAGGCCGTCCAGCGTGAGATTGGGCGCAATCTCGTCGATGGCCGCCGCATGCTCCTCAAACAGCGGGGCCAGCCCGCCAGTGGCGATCACAATAATCGGCTCACCGATGCCCTGCGCGATCATGCTGGCTTTCAGCCTCGCCACCATCCCCTCCACCAGCGCGACATAGCCCCAGAACAGGCCGCTTTGCATGGCGTGGATGGTATTGCGTCCGATGGGATCGGGCGGAGGGACCAGGTCGACCTTGTGCAGGCGGGCCGCGCGTACCACCAGCGCGTCATGCGCCAGGCCGATGCCGGGGGCAATCGCGCCGCCGTGATACGCCCCGTCGGCGCTGACGATATCAAACGTGGTCGCCGTGCCAAAGTCGATCACGATCGCGTTTTTCGCGTACAGCTTCACCACCGCCGCGGCATTCACCAGGCGGTCGGCGCCGGCCTGCTGCGGCTGGTCGATGGCGATGCGGATGCCCAGGTTGCTGGTATGCGAGACCACCAGCGGGTCGATTTCCAGATACTGGCGCGTCAGCTCGACAAACGCGCTGGTCAGCGGAGGCACCACGCTGCTGATCGCAACGGCGCCGATGTCCTCGTAGTCCAGGTCGCGGTTGCGCAGGAAGTTGCGCACCAGCACCGCATACTCGTCGGGCATCTTTTCGGAGATGGTGCGCGCCCGCCAGGTGGCCACCCACTGCCCATCCTGCAGCAAACCCAGTGTGATATTGGTATTGCCGACATCGATAGCGAGCAGGTTCATGCTGGTTTCTCTCAGCGCACGGTAAAGGTACAGGTGCCGGTCTCGGAGGCGATGCCACCAGGGCCGTAGGTATTGGTGCCGTCAAAAATGGCGCTCGACCAGGTCACGCTGTAGGTGATCGTGTGCGGTCCACGGGCCAGCGGCTGCGAGCGCGCATAGTAATATTGCGCCCAGCTGCCGTCCGCCTGCTGGCGCGGCGCCGGACGTGCGCTGACCGACAGGCGCACGCCGTCCAGCCGCACATCATAATTAGCGGCCGCATTATGGTCATTAATCTGCTGCTGCGTCGCCGCGATCCACACCCAGAACACGTCGATGGCGGATCCGGCTGTCAGGCTGTTAGGGGCAGGCACACCGAAAATGGGATTGTCGCAGTAGGCCAGCACATCGACGCCATCCGTGGGCGTGGAATTGCCAATCGGCGCGCCCACCGTGGGCGTCGCGCCTGCAAACGGGCCGCCTGTGGGGCCGCCGGCCGGGCGCGTGCCCGCTTCACCGCTGGCAAAGGGCGTCACCGGCAGCGATGAGCCAGACGAACCGCCCGCCAGCGCGGTGGCCGTCTGGTCGATGCTGAGCATATCGGGCAGGCGCACGCCGGTGGGCGAGGCCTCACCCGGTTCCACAGCCGCTGTCGCCAGGAACGCTGGCGGCGTGGGCGTGACCGGCTGGCCGCCCAGCACGCTGGTGGGCAGCGGCGTGCCCTGCGCCATTTGTGTCAGGTCAGGCGAGGGCGTCGCGCTGGGGATCGGCGTCTGCGTCGGCTCCAGGCGCACCAGGTCGCCGGAAATCCAGCCTTCGTCGCCATTGTCGAGGCGAATATTGAACCAGTTGCCGGCCGTATCGGTGGCGACGACGATGAAGCCGGTGCCGGGGCGCAGCGCGTCGATCAGCGGGAAGGTGACGCCCGGCCCCTCGCGCAGATTCACATCATTGACGGAAAACACGCTGCCGGTAATCGGAGCGGTCGGCGATGGCGTAAACGTATTGGTGGGCGGCGCCTGCGTGAACGTAGTCGATGGCGTGAACGTCTGCGTGGGCAGCGCGGTGCGCGTCGGAATCGGCGTGGCGGTGAAGCGCGGCGTCATGCTGACGATCGGCGCCAGCGTCGCGGTCGGGGGCAGCGGCTCGCTGGATGGCGCGCCACAGGCGGCCAGCACAAATGCGACAGCGGCCAGCGGCAGCAGGCGGCGGATTCCGGAACGTCTGTGGTTGCGCATCATCGTTTCCAAATGCCTCAGGATAGCCCCATCGACCAGCAGGTTGAGCAGTCAGGATAACAGGAATTATACCGAGGCGCAAAATTACAAACACGCCTCATACCCTGCGCCTGCCCTGCACACAAGGGGCTCGGCTTCAAAGGGTCAGGAATTCCGTTTTCGCTCAAAGTGGCTTGTTTCCTGACAAACTACCCAAGCGTCAGGTGTATGAGTGGGCCAGCCTGGTTTTGTTTCGCCACATAGTGCTGCATGAAGCGGGTTCTACACGGCGTGTGGATAATCCAGACAGCAGATTCAGGACGGAAAACTGTGTTAAGCTGAGGGGATTGAAGGTTATCGTCTTAAACAAACGCACAGTTAGACGCAATCATCGTTGTATATAGCCTGAGTGGGTTGAAAACGTGATCAATAAAGTCCCCGTCCTGCTTTTGTGGATCATGTTCGTATTCGGTGCTGTGAAACCCGGCATGGCGCAGCCTTCGACTGTGGAAAATCCCCTGATCATCTACGGGATGGGCGAAACCGAACAGTTTTATCGTTATGATGACGGCGTATGGGAACTGCTCCCAACTGGGGATTTCGCTTCTGCTACCGTATCTCCCACTGGCGAATACGTCGCGAAAGTCGTGATAAATCCTTCTTCTGAGCCGCAAGCGGAGATAATCGATCCCCTCTCGCTGGAAATTCACCTGCTCAACCTGGCTGACGGTTCGGAACGTGAAATAGCCGTTCAGCCAGACGCCATTGCCACGACGGGCGATGGATCCATCAACCGTGGCATTGTGCGGTCAACGCCGGTATGGGCGCCGGACGGGCGCGCATTCGCCTGGACAGAGCAGGATTACCCCGCCCAGGGCGGCGCTCGCCTGCTGGTCTATGATCTGGATCGCGATGAGACACGGATTCTTGATGATGCGCTGCCCTTCATGAATCTGAGCGCTAATGGACTGCCCGCTTTCTTCTCGTGGGGGATTGGCGGGATTGTCGTTTTCACCAATAACCCTGTAGATTTTGTCGATACCTTCAGGCGCTATGATCCACACGATGGATTACTGCAAACACTGCGTATGCCAGAGAATGACGACTTTTCGGACTTCTGGTTTCCGTTCCTGGGTCCGTGGTGGCTTCCCGACGAACAGGATCAGCGCCCGCATACCGCGCTGATTGTGCCCGTGCTTGGCAACGGGGAATTCTATTATGTCGATTGGGAAACGGGGGAAGTCGACTGGATTACCAGACGGATTGCGCTGGTGAGTGCCACCAACTCGCAAAGCTCGCTGCGTTTCATGTGGAGCTTTTATCATAGGTTTACCGATCCAGTGGAAAGTCTGTTTCAACTTCAAACGGCGGATGGAGCTTCCGTGCTGACGTGGGATGATTACCTAGGAACGGATGATCTGCGTTCGCTCGAAAATATCGTCCTTTCGCCGTCGGGGCAGGCTGCTGCATATATTCAGGATGGCAACCTCATGCTGTGGCGCGATCAGCATTCCGAACAGCTTGCCCTTCCGCCCGACTTTAGAATCGCGGGCTTGCAATGGGGCACACCAGTTTGGCAGTTGGGCGAAGATTATCCGCCCGACTCGATTGGCTGAGGGTTCGACATGTGACCGAGAGAGACTGCGCCGTTCCTGCGCAGTCTCTCTCGCATGTCACCAATTCAATTGCGGTCCTCATCGATGACATGTATGGGTCATGCTGTTCACATTCCAGCACCGTGTACCTACTCAGCTCTCACACCCTGCGGAGCCCACTTTACACACTCACACTGACCCTAGCCGGAAGCAGCCTGGCGTTCCTGCCATTCGGGCAGCAGGATCGAGAAATAGTGCTCATCGTCAAAGCCATGCACATCCCGGAAACGCTTGCGCAGTCGGCCATCATACTGGAAGCCATTGCGTTCCAGCACGGCTTTAGAGCGCGTATTCTCAATCGCGATATTGGCCTCGATGCGATACATGCCCATCTTTTCGAAACCAAAACCCAGCACCGCCTGAATGGCCTCACTCGCCAGTCCCTTGCCCCAGTAATCGTGGTTCAGTGAGTAGCCAATTTCAACGTGGCTGTGATAGGTATCGATGTAATGCAGGCTGACATCGCCGATGAAGCGGTCGTCATTGGCCGCTTTAAGCGTGATGGCCCAGCGAATTTCCAGAAGCTGCCGGAAGCCGTCCAGATGCATCTCGATACGATCCAGGGTTGCCTGTCGGTCATCGGTCGGCAGTCGACCCATATACTGCATCACGCGCGGGTCAGCAATCAGTATCTGCATGGCCGGGGCATCGGCCAGCGCCAACTGGCGCAGGATTAGTCGTTCTGTGGTCAGCACAGGAAATGGATTGAATACTGAGGCCAGGTCAGTCATTGGGCACTTTCCCAGGCAAGGTTTGTGATCGTTACAGTATGCCTGTTTCGCCTGACAGTGTGAAAGACTCGCTACGCCTTAGCCGGAAGCTGACTGGCGCGCCTGCCATTCCCGCTGCAGGATCGAGAAATAATGCTCGTCCGCATAGCCATTCACCACCCGGAAACGCTCGCGCAGGCTGCCGTCATACTGGAAGCCATTGCGCTCCAGCACGGCTTTGGAGCGTGCATTCTCGATGTCGATATTGGCCTCGATGCGATGCATGCCCAGCGGCCCGAAGCCGAACCCCAGCACCGCCTGAATCGCCTCGTTCATCAGGCCCTTGCCCCAGTGATCGTGTCCCAGCGCATACCCCAGCTCCGCGTGGCTGTCATAAGTATTGATGTGATGCAGGCTGACATCCCCCAGGAATAAGCTATCGCTGTCGGCTTTAAGCGTAAGCGCCCAGCGGATTTCGGTGAGCGCCTTGAAATTCCGCTGATTCCGCTCAACCTTCTCCACGCTCGCCTGAATATCATCGGTCGGGTCTTTGCCCATATAGCGCATCACGCGCGGGTCAGAGATCAGCACCTGGATGGCCGGGACATCGGCCATGGTCATCTGGCGCAGAATGAGGCGTTCGGTGGTCAGCACAGGAAACGGATCGAACAGCGCGGACAGGTCAGTCATAAGGCACTTTCCCAGACAAGGTTTGCTATAGTTACAGTATGCCTGTTTCGCCTGACAGTGTGAAGGATGACCGTGCACCCCACTCCAAATCGTATCCTGCTGATTCAGCCGTGCTGCATCGGCGATGTCGTGCTGGCGACGGCCACGCTGTCGGCGCTGCGTCGCGCTTACCCGGCCGCGCATATCACCTGGGCGGTGGGCAGCTGGTCACGCGCCGCGCTGATCGGGCATCCGCACATCGACCGTTTGTGGGATGTCGGGCCGGGAGCGTCGCCTGCCCACAGCCCGGCGGGCATCGTCCACTTTGCGCGGGGGATTCGCACTGGTCATTACGACCTGCTGGTGTCGCTGGTGCGCTCGCCCAAGATGAGCGCGTCGGCCCTGCTGTCGGGCGTGCGCGTGCGCGCCGGGCTGGACAGCGCCGGTCGCGGCTTCGGCTACACCGTGAAGGCGAAAATCGTGCCCGATGTGCCGCGCCACGAGGCCGAAATTTACCTCGATGTGGCCCGTGCGCTGGGTCTCCGCACCGATGGCTGCGTGGCCAACGTGCCGGTCGCCGATGCCGACCGCGCGTCGGTGCATGCGCTGCTGGGCGACCATGACATCGCGGCGCGCTACCTGGTCATCAATCCGGCGGGCGGGCGCAACCCCGGTATGACGTTTGACGCCAAGCGTTATCCGCCCGACCGGCTGGCCCATGCCGCCCAGCTCATGGCCGACCAGATGCGCGCCCAGCTCGTGATCGTGTGCGGGCGCGACGACGCCCCGCTGGCCAGCATCGTCAACGGACACCTGCGCCAGCCAGCCCCTGTCTTCGCCGGGACGCTGTCGTTCGGGCAGATCGCGGCGCTGGCGGCTGGCGCAAAAGGCTATATCGGCAACGACACCGGCCTGACCCATCTGGCTGCCGCGGCCGGCGGGCGCACTGTCATGCTGATGGGCCCGACTGACCCCGCCCGTTACGCGCCCTTCACGCCCAACGGCATCGCCCTGTGGAAGCCCGCCCGCGTGAGCACCCGCGGCGTCTCGTCCGGCGAGGATACCGGCTGGAACTGGGCGCGCGACGGCATGAGCCCCGACGAAGTCGCCCAGCGTGCTGTCGCCTGGCTGGGACAGGCATAGTATCCCCTTAACCCGCCTCGCCAGCCGCCCGGCAGGATGTAAAAGGCTCGTTTTGTGTTTGTAAAACCTGTGTAAACTCCCTCTGTTCATGTGCTCGTAAAGACTATAATGAACGGCTGAAAATTTGTCGGTTGCAGGGGTCTGCGAAAGGCAGGCAATGAATGATAGAGGTTGAGCACTTAACGAAACGCTATGGCGGATTTACCGCAGTCAATGGTATTTCTTTTCAGGCATCACGGGGCGTGACAGGCTTTCTGGGGCCGAACGGCGCCGGCAAGACCACCACTATGCGCATGCTGACAGGCTATCTGCCGCCCACCAGCGGCACCGCACGCGTGGCCGGTTTTGATATCTTCAACGAGAGCATCAAGGTGCGCCAGCAGGTCGGTTATCTGCCTGAAAGCGTGCCGCTGTATCGCGACATGACCGCGCTGGGCTACCTGATGTATATCGCCGAGATTCGCGGCGTGAAGCATCGCCGTGACCGCGCCATGGACGTGCTGGAACGCGTCGGCCTGGCGAAGCGCGCCGACAGCCAGATTCGCACGCTGTCGAAAGGCATGAAGCAGCGCGTCGGGCTGGCCAGCACGCTGGTGCACGACCCGGCCGTGCTGATTCTGGACGAGCCCACGATTGGCCTCGACCCGATTCAGGTGCTCGAGCTGCGCGACCTGGTGCGCGAACTGGGCCAGAAGCACACCGTGCTGTTCAGCACGCACATCCTCAGCGAGGCCGAGCAGGTGTGCGACAACCTGGTCATCATCAACGGCGGCAATATCGTGGCGCAGGGCGCGCCGACCGTGCTGCGCGGTGACCTGGAACGCGGCGGCCGCGTGCTCGTGCGCGCCAATGCCCCGGTTGAAGCGCTGCTGCCTATTGTGCGCCAGGCGGAGGGCGTCAGCGCGGTGGAAATCGCGCAGGACGGCGTGATCGCCACGCCCGCCAGCCTGTCGGTCGATCCGCGCCCGGCGATTGCCGCGGCCGTGGTCAGCGCCGGCATCAGCCTGACCGAGCTGCGCCCGGTGGCCGTCAATCTTGAAGAAATCTTCCTCGAACTGACGCGGCAGGCCGTGGCAGTAGCCCCCGCCGAAGCAGCGCATGAAGAATCCGCAGAGGTGACTGAATGAGTGCAACCCCGATCGAGACGACATCTGCGCCGCGCGCCGTCGAGCTGGGCGCATCGGCCCCGTGGTTCGCGGTTTTCAAGCGCGAGCTGCGCCAGTATTTCCGCTCGCCCATCGCCTACGGTGTGGCGTTCGCGCTGTTCATCTTCCTCGGCTTCTACTTCAATGGCTACCTGTCGCAGGTGAATGGCCAGCTTCCGGCCGACGCCACGCTCATCCCCAGCATCATCACCTTCCTGATGTTCCTCATCGCGCCGCTGCTGACCATGCGCCTGATCGCTGAGGAAAACCGCGAAGGCACGCTGGAAGTGCTGATGACGATGCCGATGAGCGAATCGCAGTTCATCATTGGCAAGTTTCTGGCGGTGTGGGCCTACTACACCATCCTGCTGGTGATTTCGCTGGTGTTTGCCGTACTGCTGAATACCGTGGGCACGCCAGACTGGGGTGCTGCGGTGGGCGCTTACGTCGGCGGCTGGCTGTACGGCGGCGCGGTGCTGGCCATCACCATGATTTTCTCGGCGCTCAGCGAAGACCAGATCGTGTCTGCCTTCCTCGGCTCGGCCACCATCCTGGTGCTGTATCTGGCCAACACCGCCGCGTCCGCCATCAGCACGCAGTTCCCCGCCATCGCGGAAATCGTCCGCGAGCTGGGCCTGTCGGCGCACTATGACGCCACGATGTCGCAGGGCATCCTACGCCTGGAAGACGTGCTCTATTTCGTCTTCCTGATCATCGCGGCGCTGTTCATCACCACGCGTATCGTTGAAATTCGCCGCTGGAGGTCGTAATTCATGGCTCAGTATAACAATACGCCGCAGCCCGAAAACGAAGGCGTACAAGACCCGTTCATTCCCCCTGTGGTGCTCATCGGCCTGTCGGTGCTGGGCTTCATCGTCGCGCTGATTGTGGCCTTCACCCAGCCAACGTTCGGCATCGTCGGCTACGGCGGCCTGGCCTTTGGCGTGCTGGCGCTGCTGGCGTGGGTGCTGATCGCGCCCGACCAGGCCAAAAGCATCGTCACCGGCCGCACCGTGCGCTTCGGCGGCACCAGCCTGATTGTGACCGTGCTGCTGATCGTGGCGCTCTCGGTGGTGTATATCATCGTGCGCAACCAGGGCATCCGCCTTGACCTGACCCAGCGCAGCAGCTATTCGCTGACGGAAGAATCGCGCCAGGCCATCGGTGCCTATGCCGCCGACCCCACCCTGCCGAATGTGCAGATGTTCGCCTTCTACACGCAGAACATGGGCGGCTCGCGCGACCGAGTGACCGCGCTGTTTGACGACTATCGTGCGGTATCCGGCCAGAAGATCAATTACGAATTCATCGACCCCGACCGCAATCCCAGCCAGGCGCAGACCTACGCCATTGATGCGCCCGGCCAGATCGCCGTGGTCAGCGTGAATGACGATGGCTCGTTTGATGTCGAGAATGCCGTGCTCGTCAGCGCGGCGATTCAGGAAGACCTGACCAATGCGGTGCTGCGCGTGGCCGCCAACGGCCAGTTCGCGGCCTACTTCCTGAACGTGCGCGATGGCTTTGCCGACAGCATGACCCTGCTTCAGACCGGCCTGGCCGACCGCTTTGACTGGAACGTGGTGCAGGACTCGCTGGCCGAGCTGACCACCCCCGGCGGCGAAACCCAGCTCAACGACCCGAATCTGGACGGCGAGGTCATGATTATTCCGGGCGGCTCTGCCCCGCTGAGCGATCAGGAATTTGAAATCCTGACCAACTATCTGGACAACGGCGGCGACCTGATCATCTATGCCGGCTCCAACCTGACCGGCGAAGAACGCACGTCGCTGGCGACCAGCGAAAACCTGAACGCCTACCTGAGTGAAAACTTCGGCATCAGCTTCACGCCCGCTGTCATGCTCGATCCGGTACAGGCGTACCAGTCGCCGGAGCTGCCGATCTCGAATAACCTGGATACGCAGGCGTATATCACCACGTCGAACATCCAGCGCGGCCAGGGCCTGCTGCTGTTCCAGCTGCCGAACCCGATCACCATCGCCGAGACGGCCCCGGCCGGCGTGCAGACGCTCGCGCTCAGCCGCTCCAGCGAATCGGCCTATACTATCGATGATCTGAATCGCTTCTTCAGCGGCACGCCCGACGAAGTGAGCGCGGCCATCCAGCAGCAGGAATCCGACCCCACCGGGCCGTTCGTGCTGGCGGCGCAGGCCGAAAATACCACTACCGGTGCGCGCGTGGTGCTCATCAGCAGCGCGACCGTTGGCCTGGACGAATTCGCCCAGCTCAACGTGGACAACTTCACCGTGGCGTTCAACAGCGTGGTGTGGGCGACCGACTTCAACAATTTCGTCAGCGAAATCACCATTCCGCAGCAGCAGCGCCCGCAGGACGTGCCGCTGTTTGCCGAGGAACAGACGCTGCGCAATATCAGCTTCCTGACGACCATCGTGCTGCCCTTCGGCATCCTGCTGATCGGCGTGCTGGTGTGGTGGAATGGCCGCCAGCGCCTGAAGAACTGACCGTGAAGCAGGCGGGCAGGCCGTATTACATCGGGCCTGCCCGCCGGTTATGCATACAATTGCGTTTACAACCCTGAATCAGGAGCATGCCTTATGCGTCTCAACCGTAACACCCTCATCCTGATTGGTGTGCTGGCGCTGGTCATCCTGGGCGCGCTGGTGCTCAATAATCAGCAGGCCAGTGCGCCGGGTGAAGCCACCCCGACCCCCGCGCCCGTCACCGGCGGGCCGCTGTTTGCCGCCATCGAAACCCGCACGGGTGACATTCAGCGCATCCAGGTGCGCGACAATGTGACCGGCGCCACCGTCGCCTATGACAAGGCCGACAGCGCGCTGTGGGAGCTGGCCAGCGACCCGACGGTCCGCCTGAACCAGCAGCCCGTCATCGATGGCATCGAAGACTTTGCCGGCCTGGATGCCAATGACACTTTTGAAAGCGACACGCCGTCGCAGTTTGGCCTGGAGACCCCGGCCTACAGCGTGTTTGTGACGGCTGATGATGTGGTGTATGTGCTGCATGTCGGCGGCATGAACTTCAACAGCGCGCGCTATTATGTGACAACGGCTGAGGCCACGCTGGCCGATCTGCCGCCCGTCCCGACCGCCGAAGCGACCCCGGATGCCGAGTCCACGCCGGATGCCGAAGCCACTGCCGAAGCAGAGGCCACCGCCGAAGCGACGCTGGAACTGGCCGCACCGCTGGTCACCCTGTCGGGTACGCAGTCGATCAGCACGCTGCCGCGCGCTGTCGTCGACAGCTTTGTGGCGCTGCTGACGCCGACGCTGGCATCTGACCCCACACCAGAGCCGACGCTCGTGCTGGAGTCGCTGATGTCCACGCCGGAAGCGACTGCTGAAGCCACGCCTGAGGCAACCGAAGCCGCGCCCGCCGAAATGGAAGCGACTGCTGAGGCAGAAGCGACTGCTGAAGCCACCCCCGAAGCGACCGAAACCCCGTAGTGTAATGTCAACGTTGATGCCCGTCTCGATGGCCCTGAGGATCATGGAGACGGGATGTGTTATGCCATTTGCAGCACAGACGGCCGGACATGTGTGTCCGCCCATGCGCATCAATTTAAGCCAATCAGTCGCTCTAGCGCCGCCCTGGGTTCAAATCCCAGGGCTAGCAACCGACAAGTCCCTGAAGGGACTACTTATGGTTGCCTCACTGACCGTATACCCCAGGTCCTGCTTTTCAGTCCCTTTAGGGACTTGGCTTCTCGTAGCCTGGGGTTTTGAACCCCAGGCGGCGCAAGGAAGAGAAATACGCTTCCCAACGTGTCTGCTGTCGGTCCTTATTCCGTAAATTGAAGCCCATGGGCAGGCCTGCCTCGTCCGCTCTTATATGTGACGGGAAAATCCAATCGGGCGACGGTCCCGGACAACGCAGGCGTTGTCCCTACTCGCGCGGCATCTCCACCAGGCCGATGCGCGCCGCATATAACGCGGCCTGCGTGCGGCTGGCGATGCCCAGCTTGGCCAGAATATTGCTCACGTGGGTCTTGACCGTCTTGATGCCCACATCCAGGCTGAGGGCGATCTCTTTGTTCGACAGCCCCTGCGCCACCAGACGCAGCACATCCATCTCGCGGTCGGTCAGTTTTTCGGGGGAATCAGGCGAACGCACCTCGCGCATCAGGCGGGCGGCGGCCTTCGGGGAAAGCTGGACCTGTCCGGCGGCGGCAGCCTTGATGGCGCGCACCAGCTCGGGCAGCTCGGTGTCTTTCAGCAGATAGCCGATGGCGCCTGCGCGCACCGCGCTGATGACCGCATTGTCTTCCAGCACGCTGGTCAGCGCGATCAGCTCGACATCCGGGTGCTGCTGCTTGATGATGCCAATGGCGGTCACGCCGTCCATGGCCGGCATCAGCAGGTCCATCAGCACGACATCGGGCATCAGCCGGTTAACCAGCTCGACCGCCTGTTCACCATTAACGCCTTCACCCACGATTTCAAAGCTGCTGTCCATGCCCAGGAACATTTTCAGTCCCTGCCGCACGACGGCATGATCATCGACAATCAGTACACGAATAGGCGACGAGTCAGTGCTGGCGGGGATTATGTCGGACATTGTAGGGTTCCTGCTTGTGCTGGTCTGATACACCTCTGAGAATTCTATTGTGCCCTGAAAGCACGCTGCCGTACTCAGTCTTAAGACCGAAAACAGGCGGAGAAGCGCAGGCTGAAAGCGGGAACTTTTTTGTCCCCGCCGTCGTCACCAGCGATCCCAGCTTTCCTGTTCGCTGACGCCTTCGTTCGGCCGGGGATAATGGCGCACGTGCGCGGTGCTGCCCGTCAGCAGGTGATGATCGCTTTCGTCGAAGCCGATATTGCGGCTAATGACGCGGCGCTGTGGCGAGGCAAACAGCACCACGTCGCTCTCGATCATGCGACCCGGAAACATGACCATGCCAGACCCGATGCGGCAGTTATGCCCCACCGCGCTGCCCAGCACCACCTGCCCCACATCCATCAGCTCGCCGTGGATATTGGCCGCACGAATCGGCTTCTGCTCCACCAGGTTGAAGTCGGTGAAGGTGCTGCCCGCGCCCACAAAGCTGTTGCGCCCGATCACGCACATTTGCAGGCAGGTATTCTGCGCGATGATGGTATTTTCCATGACGGCCGTCAGGTACAGCGAGGCGCGGAAGGGCAGGAAGCAGTTGTTACCCAGCGTGCTCATCATGAGCTGGCAGCCGTCGTCGATAGTGACGTTATCGCCGATGGTGCAGTTGTCCAGAAACACGCCCGGCCCAATCGTGCAGTTGTCGCCGATGCTGGCCGGCCCGGTGATGACCGCCGTCGGGTGAATGCTGGTATTTTTGCCCACGCGCACCACTTCAGACGAGCTGAGCAGCTGGCGCTGTTCGATGATCGACTTCCACAGCAGCTTCAGGCTGTAGAAATTATGCGTGCGCACATACTGGTCAAAGCGGCTGCCACGCCCGAAATTCGAGCAGATGATGGCCGCGAAATACACATGCACCCAGCTCTCGATGCTGACGACCGCGCGCGCCGGCCCGTAATGCGTCAGGTTGCCCTGTTCCATCGTCATGAAGTCGGGCACGCTGTAGAAGCCCATCTCCACCGCATCGCTGGGCACGACGACCGGCACGATGTTGTCGGAGTAGCCATCCGGGAAGTACCACAGGTCCACCAGGAAGATCGGCCGCCCGGCGCTGTCGACGCTGCGCTCGAAATTGGTGGCCAGCGGCAGCGTGTAGGCCTTGAAGCACGGATCGTCGGCAGGGAAGGCTGCGCGGCAGGGCTGGCCCATCTTCTGCGCCCGCGACATGAAGTATTCAAGGAATTCGCGGTCGAACCACAGGTTGTCGCTGTATACAACCGACTGGCCGGTGACGGTCTTCAGGCGGGCGCGCTCGTTATACGGGAAGCTGTTGCCCAGCGACAGGTCCTGCCGGAAATACGAGGTGAACAGCGCCTCCTGATGCAGCTTGAGCGGCACCGTGCCCACCGTCAGCAGGCTGGCGGGCTGGTTGAAAGGCGGCACATGACGGGTGTCTTCAAAAATGTAACGATACATAAGGCCGGGGTCGCTTTGTTAAAGATGAACACTATGATTCACAGTATAACAGTCAATCGAAAGATACAATGAAGCCCGTTACTCTGATGTGTATGGTTTACCCGTGGAGATACCTGCATGACCCTGTCTGACATGATTCGCACGCGTTTCAGCGTGAACACCTTCGACCGCACGCGCCAGGTGCCGCCGGACGACATCATCGCCCTGCTGGATACGGCGGTGTGGGCGCCCAACCATCGCAATACCGAGCCGTGGCGCTTCATCCTGCTCACCGACGAGGCACGCGCCCTGTATATCGAGACGCGCCGACGCATGGCCGTGGAAAGCTCTCCGGCGCAGGACGAGCACAGCCAGAATCTGGCCGGCGACGGCATGGTGAAAAAGCTGGGCGGCGTGCCCTCGTTCCTGATTATCGCCATGCGCAACAGCCCAAAGCCGGATGTGCGCGAGGAAGACTATGCGGCCACCAGCGCGCTGATTCAGAATTTTCTGCTGCTGGCCCACGAGGCCGGGCTGGGCGCGGTGTGGAAAACATGGAAAGACGACCCGCGTCTGCGTGCGCTGGCCAGGCTGGAAAACGACGAGACCGTGGTGGGCGTCCTGCATGTCGGTTACCCGGCAGAGGATGCGCCAGCACGGTCTCGTGTGGCGGCCCGCGAGCGCTTCACGCACATCACGGGCCAGTAAAGATAAGCAGAGGCGTTATGCCCGGCGCAGTGCGCGCACCACAACCAGCACCACAATCGCGCCAACGACCGCAATCGCCAGGTTGACAATCACCAGAGTGATGCCGCCGTCAGGACGACCGATGCCCAGCAGGCTGGCCAGCAGACCACCGAGGAACGCACCAATCAGGCCCAGAATCAGGTCTTCCAGCAGCGGACGATTGCTGTTTCCCAGCAGGCGGCGCGCCAGTGAACCGGCGATGATGCCCACGATGATCCAGCCGAGGCAGATGAATGGCGAAGCGATCAGCGTATTGATGAAATCACCCATGTTGTTTTCCCCCATTATACAAACCGATAATCCGGTTTAATTCGCATATAGTGCAGTCTACGCGAAAGAAGGGGTGCCGGCATGGGCGCACAGGGGTCACCTAGTATGGGTGAACTGGCCGATTATGGCCTAATCATCATCACCCCCATCGTCATCCGGGCCATCATCGGAATCATCATCGGGACTATCGTCATCAGGGCTGTCATCCCCGCTGCTGCCCGACCCGCTGCTGCCGCTGTTGCCGCTGCTGCCGCTGTTACTGCTGCCCGAACCGCTGTTGTCGGCCGTGGGCGCGCTGATGGGCTGGGGCGTGCGCGTGGGCGGCTGCACCAGGAAGAGTGTCGGCGTGGGGCTGACGGTCGGTGTGGGTGTCGCTGAGGGCGTCACCGTCTGCGTAGGCGTGGCGCTGGGCGTCTCGGTGGGGGTGGCCGTTGGCGTGAAGGTGGCCGTCACCGACTGCGTAAGCGCCATTTCGGCCGTCTGCGTGGCCTGCATGTTGGCCAGCATCTGCTGCTGCTGACGGTCAAGCAGGAACCAGGCCGCCGTCACGACAGCCAGCGCCAGCATCGCCGCCAGCGCCAGTATCCGGCTGACCGGCATGCGGCGGGCCGGGCGCACAGGGGCCAGATCCATCGTCTGCGTGATTTTCTGCCACACGGCCGCGCTTTCGGCGCGCACTTCCACCGCCGGGGGCAGCAGCTCGCGCGAGCGCATACCGGCCTCCAGCATCGGGCGCAGCAGGCTGGCCTCCTCCGGATAGGCGCGCAGGCAGTCCGCCAGCGATTCGCCCTGCGCCAGCCGGTTGATGCAGTCATTGAAGATGTCTGTCAGGCGTTCATTGGAAGCCATTGCGCACCCTCTACGCCTCTCTCTCAAGGTCGTTCAGCAATTGACGCAGGTTATCAGCGGCACGAAACTGGAGCGATTTGACCGCGCTGACACTGCGGTCCATCAGGTCAGCCGTCTCCTCCAGGCTCAGGTTCTGGGCAAAACGCAGCAGCAGCACTTCCTGCTGCTCTGGCTTCAGCAGGCGCATCGCCTCGCGGATACGCTCTGTGCGGCTGGCGCGCATAAACTGGACATCAGGCATATTTTCCGGCGCATCGGGATGCCACTCATCGATCGGCGTGGTCAGGCGCTGATTGGCCCCATACTGGTCGATGACTTTATGGCGCGCGACGCGAAACAGCCAGCCGCGCAGGCTGCCCGAAGGCGCGCGTTTGCCGCCCAGCGCGCGGAAAAAATCCAGAAATACGTCCGCGGCAATGTCCTCGGCGGTCTGGCGGTCATTGATACGCAAACGGATGAAGTTGTACACCGGCGGAAAATACTGCTCGTAAATCGTGCGACGGGCCAGTTGGTCACCCTGGCGTGCGCGATCCAGCAGTTCATTCTCGATGGGAATATCGGGCAGAACGATGACGATCATCGTGTGTCCTGGCATAAAACGGCACTGTGCACTGCATCCATCATCATACAGTCTGGCAAAAGCCCCAAAAGTTTCGGTTTTGCCCGAAGATGTGAAAAATCCATGGAAAATGTGGCATTCTTCATGGAAATAGCGACAATTCTCAATGGTAATATCCGTATTTCGACCCCTAAATTAGGAATATCCGGGTTTTGTTTAAAGACTTTCTTGGTCAATACGGCAGTAAAGGCGAAGTCACTTATGTCCACAGCAACTGCAGCCCCACCGCTCACCCTCGATTTCGCGGCAGAGGTCAAGATTGACCGTCTGAAAGTCCTCTGGAAAGCGACGCTGGCGGCGGCGCTTGTGCTGGGCTGGCTGGTCCTCACGGTCGTGGCGATCAACCGCGGCTCGGTTGTTGGGCCGTTCATGCCGTTCATCATGCTGGTGATCGGCTGCCTGCTTTGCCGGCTTGCCGTCAACCGCGACCGGTATAACCTGGCCGCCTGGTTGTTTACGCTGGGCGCAGTCGCCGCGGTGGTCTCGGCCTTCTTCATCGGCAGCGAAACCATCAACCAGGTCGCGCCGTTTGCCATGCCGGTGATTGTGTTCATGGTCGGCCTGCTGCTGCCGCCCGCGCACACGCTGTTTGCTGCCATCCTGGCCGTCGCCGCGATCATCTTTGGGCCGTTCCTAGCCACCGGCACCTTTAATTCATTCGATGTCTATCATATCTCGGCTGTTGCCCTGGTCGCGCTGGCCACCGCCCTCGCCATTCAGGTGACCGGCGACCTGTATCAGGTGACCGGCTGGGCGCTGGAAAATTACCAGCGCGAACGCCGCACCGCCAGCGACCTGTTCGACAACCGTATGGCGCTGGAACGCGCGCTGCGCCGCTCTGAGGCGCTGTCGGAGAACCTGCAGGAGACCAATGTCGCGCTGGACAATGCGCGCACAGCCGCCGAGGAAGCCAAACATTTCCGCGGCCAGTTCCTGGCCAACATGAGCCATGAGCTGCGCACGCCGCTGAACGCCATCATCGGCTTCAGCGAGACGATGCTGAAATTCCCGGCCATGTATGACGGCGTCAAACTGCCTGAAGCGTATGAAGACGACCTCCAGCAGATTTATGCCAGCGGTCGCCAGCTTCTTAACCTGATCAATGACATCCTCGACCTGTCGAAAGTGGACGCCGGCAAGCTGGATGTGCGCATGGATCGTGTCGAAGTGGTGCCGGTGGTTTACAATGTGGTCAATACGGCCAGCGGTCTGGTGGGCTCCAAGCCGATCAAGCTGACGATGGACATTGCCGAAAACCTGCCCGTCGCTTATGCCGACCGTTCACGCGTCAGCCAGGTGCTGCTGAACCTGTACAGCAATGCGGCAAAGTTTACCGACGAAGGCGAGATTTCCGTGCGTGTGCGCGAAGTGGAAGAAGGCATCCTGTTCAGCGTGCGCGATACCGGGTCGGGCATTCCGGCAGACAGCCTGGACATGGTGTTCGAGGAATTCAAACAGGCGGAATCAGGCGGGCGCGACCCGCGCAGTGGCGCTGGTCTTGGCTTGGCGATTTCGCGCCAGCTGCTCAAGCTGATGGGCGGGCGCATCTGGGCCGAATCCGAGGTAGGGGTGGGCAGCACGTTCCACTTCATCCTCCAGCGTTATCCGGAAGACGCGCTGCAAAACCCGGACAACATGGCACATGAATCGGGCGCGGTATCAGCGCAGTACTCGCAGGTGAAAGCAGGCTAAAAATGCGCATCCTTTATGTGGAAGATAATCCAGCCAACATTTCTTTGCTGCAGCGCGTCGCCCGCATGGGGGGACACGAGGTCGTCAATTACACCGAAGGCGAGAAGGCACTCGCCAATTTCAAGACGGATAATCCTGACCTGGTCCTGATGGACCTGCAGCTTGCCGGGGCGATGACGGGCCTGGAGGTGGTGCGCAGGCTGCGCGCCGATGGCGTGCGCACGCCCATCGTCGCGGTGACAGCCTATGCGATGGTGGGCGACCGCGAAAAATGCCTGGCAGCCGGTTGCGATGGCTATATGTCGAAGCCGCTGCCGGTGGCCGAGCTGGTGGAGCTGGTGCAGAAATACGAAGTCATCGTGAAGGCCAGCCCGCAGCACGCCTACGCGCCGGTCGCGCCGGAGACCAATCCGGCGGCAGCCATCCCGGTCACAGCAGCAGCGGCCCCGCTGATGGAGCGCATCGAAGGCGCCTCCAGCCGCGAGAAGTCCGCGCGCGCCAAAGACAAAAGCAAGAGCCTCTCCCCGCAGCCAAAGGCCAGCACGCCGGAGCCGCCCGCCGATGCACCCACTGCGCCGGACAAACCCGCCCTGCCGCCCGATGCCACCCTGCCGGACAAGCAGGTGCTGATCAATGCCGCCACGCCCAAAGCCAGCGAATAGAGCTGTTTGTTAACAGGATCCAGAAGTTTCAGCGCCGGGCCGAATCGCCCGGCGCTTTTATTTCCGACTTTCATATAGGTGAAATATTTGCGTCCGGCGCGTCGCGGCGAGTAGGAAAAAGGTCCTGTTTCTCATGCTGCGTTAGGGATTGCGCGCTAGTGTTGACCGCCATAAGATGGTGCTAAACCGCCTGGTTTTATTACATTACCTGCTTTCGCAGAAATCTTTATGAAGATAATGTAAACAAGTTCATACAGTTCAGCGCAAAAGCCTGTCTTATACTGTACATTATCCGCCGGAGCGCACCGTGTGCCGGCACGCAAGCTAAAGAAACGAGTAGTTATCGCCATGCTGCGCCTGATTATGCGCCGCGGCCCCACACCGGGAGCCATCTACGACCTCGAACGCGACGAAATTACCATCGGCCGTGGCAGCAAAAACACGATTATCATCCGCGACAACGAAGTCAGCCGCGAGCACTGCCGCCTGGTGCGCAACGGTGATGATTTTGATGTGCATGACCTGGGCTCCAGCAACGGTACGTTCGTCAACGGGCAGCGCGCTGTAGGCGGCACCCGTCCGCTGCGCCCCGGCGCACTGATCGAGCTGGGCGACAGCATCACGCTGGAATACGAGCGCATCAATCTGCCCATCCTGCAGCAGAAAAGCAAAGACGACACCGAGCCCAAAGCGGATGCGGATGCCCCGTCGCGCCATTACGTCACGGTGACCAAAGGCCCCGGCCTGGGCAAAATTTTCCCGCTGGACGATATCATCATCACGGTGGGGCGCGAGGCCACCAGCGATATCTCGCTGCCCGACCCCGAAGTGAGCCGCTATCATCTGCGCCTGCGCCGCGAAAAACGCGGTTACAGCGTGGAAGACATGGGCAGCACCAACGGCACCATGCTCAACGATCTGCCGCTGACCCAGCCCACCCTGCTGGCGCATCACGACGCGCTGCGCCTGGGCACGATGGTGCAGCTTCAGTACATTCGCCAGGGCGCGGAAATCAGCGATGGGCCGGGCGAGGACGACACCGGCGCGCACAAACCCGTCGTGCTGACCCCCGTGCGTGAACAAACGCTGATCGCCTCTCGCGGGGCGGGCAACGTGACGCGCATCCTGGGCACCGGCCTGGAAAGTGGCATCCTGCGTGACCATATCTTCCTGGTCTATGACCGTTATGACTGGCAAAAAGTGGCCGCGCCGCTGATGATGTCGCTGAACGATTTTGGCTTCAAGGTGTGGGTGGACCAGTATCTGGCCAACGACACCGATGCCTGGCGCGCCGCCATGAACCAGGCCAAGCGCGAGTGCCCGATCATGGTGCTGGTGGTCTCGCCGCACAGCATGATTAATCCGGTGCTGAAGACGGTCTACCGCGATTTCCGCAACCAGAACAAGCCCATTATTCCGCTGCTGTATGAAAGCACGGTGCCCGCCACAGGTTCGCTGAATGTGGCCAAGCCGATCGTGTTCAGCACGGTCGAGCCACAGAAGTCCGCGCAGGAATTGCGCGAGGCCATCCTGAAATATCGCCCCGTGCGCGGCTGAATCCCGCTGGCATGACATGGACTTAACACCAATCTTAAGGTCAGGCATACACTGAAGGCTGTTCATCATAGCCTGACCCGATATACGCACGTCCCCTGTGTGGAAAGTTGATCGTCTATGTCCATCACCCGGACCCCGCCAAGCCGCTGGTTGCTGATTCTTGCCTTCCTGATCGTATATATCGTGTGGGGCTCCAGCTACATCGGCATCAGCTTCGCCATCGAGACCATCCCGCCCACCGTCATGACCGGCACGCGCTTCGTGCTGGCGGGCGCGGTGCTGATGGTGTGGGCGCTGCGGGTGGGCAGCCCCATGCCGACGCGCCGCCAGTGGCGCTCTGGCTTCATCGCGGGCGGGCTGCTGTTTCTGGCCAATAACGGGCTGATCGTGCTGGCCACCTCGATGGGCGTGCCCACCGGCGTCAGCGCCCTGCTGATCGGCACCACCCCGATGTGGATCGTCATCCTGACCTCGCTGCAGGACCGCACCCGCCCCAACAGCGGCACGCTGATCGGGCTGGCCCTGGGCACGCTGGGCATCGGCCTGCTGGTCAACCTGAACGGCGCGCTGTCTGGCGGCTCCAGCGAGCTGCTGGGCGCGGTGATCGTGATCGTGGCCGCGCTGTTCTGGGCGCTGGGGTCGCTGTATGCGCGCAATGCCGATATGCCTGCCAACCCGCTCATGTCGACCGGCATCCAGCTTTTCTGCGGCGGCCTGCTGCAAATGGCGCTCTCGGTGGCCAATGGCAGCCTGTTCAGCATGGATATCTCGGCCATCTCGTTCCGCTCGGTGTTCGCCATGATCTACCTGGCCATCTTCGCCTCGATCATCGCCTTCACCGCCTTCACGTGGCTGATGCGCGTGGCCAATCCCGCGCTGGTGACCACCTACGCCTACGTCAACCCGGTGGTGGCCGTCATCCTCGGCTGGATTTTCCGCGGCGAACAGCTCACCACGCGCACGCTGCTGGCCGGCGCGATCATCATCGCGGCGGTCGTCATCCTGACGCGCGCCAGCCGGTCCACAGCGCGCAAGCCCGCTGAACAGCCAGCGCCCACGTCAGCCGTGGACGGCGTCATCATCAAGGTCTAGCGCCGCCAGTTCGAGTCGAGACTTGCCGCCTGGCTTGCCTTTAGACGGCAAAAAAAGATTGATTAACCGCCAAGACGCCAAGGAACGCTTCTATCCGCCAAATCTTGGCGTCTTGGCGGTTCAAACTATCGTTCATGTAAAGCGCATGAGTGAGGCCACACTTGCCCCGGCGCTTTTCCCTCCATTTACGCCTATCACCATTGATCATCGCGCCGCACACGGGAACAGGGCGTGGACTTATGCATACCCCTTGACAAATTTTTAGACTCGTCTAAAATTTAGCTTATTCTGCAACAAATCTTAATGACGAGGCTGTAATCCATGAACAAAACATCACGCACCCCCCGATTCCTTTCCGCCGCCGCCGGCATCGCGCTGTTTGCGCTGGCCGCCTGCGCACCCGATGCTTCACAATCGCTCGTTTCTGATACCGGCCTGAACGCAGTGACCACCGTCGGCATGATTGGTGATGTGATCGCCAATATCGGCGGTGAGAATATCGCCGTCACCACGCTGATGGGCCCCGGCGTGGACCCGCACCTCTACCGCGCGACCGCCCAGGATATCCAGACGCTGCAGAATGCTGACATCGTTTTCCGTGGCGGTTTGCTGCTGGAAGGCCGGATGGGCGAAATTTTCGACCGGCTCGATGAAAGCGTGCCCGTCATCACTATGACGGGCGATATCCCTGAAGACCGCTTGCTGATGCTGGACGCGGCCACCAACTATCCCGACCCGCACGTGTGGTTTGACGTCAGCCTGTGGTCGATCGGCGCGCAGACGGTGGCCGCCGCGCTGACCGAGCTGGACCCGGCCAACGCCCAGGATTACGCGGCCAATGCGGCGGCCTACCTGGAAAAGCTGGCCGCGCTGGATGCCTATGTCAGCGAGGCCGTAAGCACAATTCCTGAATCACAGCGGCTGATGATCACCGCGCACGACGCCTTCAACTACTTTGGCCGCCGCTATAATATCGAAGTGACTGGCCTGCAAGGCATCAGCACCGAAGCTGAAGCCGGCGTGCAGGACGTGCAAAACCTGGTCAGCCTGATTGTCGAGCGCGAGATTCCGGCCATTTTCATTGAATCGTCGGTGCCGGCACGCACATTGCAGGCTGTGCAGGAAGCCGCCCAGTCGCGCGGGTGGGACGTGAATATCCCGCAGGAGCTGTTCAGCGACGCGATGGGCGACGCGGGCACCAACGAAGGCACCTACATCGGCATGGTCATCCACAACGTGGCCACCATCACCACCGCGCTGGGCGGCAGCATGCCCGCGCTGCCAGAGCTGCTGGCGAATTATTCCGACGTCATCGCGCGCGCTGCACTGCCGCGCCAGTAAACGAAAGCAGACAGACCTCATGACCGCATCTGTAGACACAACCGCAGCCATCAGCGTCAATGACCTGACGCTGGCCTACCGCGAGAAACCCGTCCTGTGGGACATTGACCTGGCCGTGCCCCGCGGCAGCCTGATGGCTGTCGTCGGGCCCAACGGCGCCGGCAAGAGCACGCTCATCAAGGCGATCCTCGGCCTGCTGAAGCCAGCATCTGGCACCATCCGCGTCTACGGGAAGCCGTACCAGGAGCAGCGCAGGCTGGTGGCCTATGTGCCCCAGCGCGGCACCGTCGACTGGGATTTCCCCACCGACGCGCTGGACGTGGTGCTGATGGGCAGCTATGGCCGCCTGGGCTGGGTGCGCCGCCCGACTAAAAGCGACCGCGATGCCGCGATGGAATGCCTGGGCAAAGTCGGCATGGCCAGCTTCGCCGACCGGCAGATCAGCCAGCTTTCCGGCGGCCAGCAGCAGCGCGTGTTTCTGGCGCGGGCGCTGCTGCAAAACGCCGATATTTACCTGATGGACGAGCCGTTCGTGGGCGTGGACGCCACCACCGAACACGCCATCCTCACCCTGATGCGCGAGCTTCAGTCGCAGGGTAAGACGCTCGTCGTGGTGCATCACGACCTGGAGACGGTGTCTGAATACTTCGACAGCGTGGCCATCCTGAATGTGCAATTAATTGCCGCCGGGCCTATGAACACCACCTTCACCGCCGATAATCTGCGCCAGGCCTATGGCCCGCGCGTGGCCAGCAAGATCGCTTTCCTGAAACCCTGAGACATGCGGCACGCATGAAGGTAAACACACGATGGACATCGGTACCCTGATACGAGACATTTTCCTGGACTACACGCTGCGCACGGTGGTGCTGGGGTCGGTCATTCTGGGCATCACCAGCGGCGTTCTGGGCTGCTTCGCGCTGCTGCGGCGGCAGAGCATGCTGGGCGACGCGCTCTCGCATGCCGCGCTGCCGGGCATCTGCATCGCCTTCCTGCTGGCGGGCGAAAACAAATCCCCGTTCGTGCTGCTGATGGGCGCGGCGGCGGCGGCCTGGATTGGCGCGATCATCATTACGGTCATCACCCGGTCGACGCGCATCAAGGAAGATGCCGCCATGGGCGTGGTGCTGGTCAGCTTCTTCGGCTTCGGCTATGTGATCCTCAGCCTGCTGCAATCGAGCGCGGGCGCGGGGCAGGCCGGCCTCGACAAGTACCTGTTCGGACGCGCCTCGTCGATGCTGCAAAGCGACGTCGAGACGATGGTGCTGCTCTCGGCCATCTCGCTGGGGCTGGTGGTCGCCTTCTTCAAGGAATTCAAGCTGCTGGCCTTCAACCCCGAATACCTGCGCACGATAGGATTCAGCTTCCGCCGCATCGACATCCTGCTGACCACGCTGATCGTCATCTCAATCGTGATCGGACTGCAGACCGTCGGCGTGGTGCTGATGAGCGCCATGCTGACGGCCCCGGCCGCCGCCGCCCGCCAGTGGACCAACAAGCTGAGCCACATGATTGTGATTGCCGCGGGCATCGGCGCGGTCAGCGGGGCACTGGGCGCGGTCATCAGCGCCAGCGCGCAGCGCGTGCCCACCGGCCCGACGATCGTGATTGCGCTCACGCTGATCACGCTGTTCTCGCTGGCCTTCGGCAGCGCCCGTGGACTCGTCTGGACGCTGGTGCGCACCAGCCGCACACGCAGCGCGATTCAGCATCACACCCTGGCCGTCCCCGACATCGAACCCGTCTCCGGAGGAGACTAATCTCATGGACTCTGCCCTCACCATTATCCTGATCTGCTCGCTGGTGGCCGTCAGCGGCGCCCTGCTGGGGCCGTTCCTGCTGCTGCGCCGCATGTCGCTGATGACCGACGCCATCAGCCATTCCATCCTGTTCGGCATCGTGATCGGCTTCCTGCTCTTTAACACGCTCGACAGCCTGCCGATGATCCTGGCCGCCAGCGCCATCGGCATCCTGACCGTCGTGCTGACCGAGATGCTGTTCAAAACCGGCCTCGTGCGTGAAGACGCCGCCATCGGCATGGTCTTTCCGGCGCTGTTCAGCATCGGCGTGATCATCATCTCGCGCTTCCTCAGCAACGTGCACATCGACATCGACACGGCGCTGGTGGGCGAGGTCATCTGGGCGCCCTTCGATACGATTCCTTTCCTGGGCGGGGAAGTCGCGCGCGGGCTGGTGATTACCGGCGCCATCGCGCTGGTCAACCTGGCCTTCGTAGGTGTGTTCTACAAAGAGCTGAAGCTGGTCACGTTCGACAGCGCGCTGGCCTCGTCGCTGGGCTTCTGGTCGGGCGGCCTGACCTTCGCGCTGATGACGCTCGTCAGCGTGACGGCCGTGGGCGCTTTCGACGCCGTAGGCGCGGTACTGCTGGTCGGTTTCATGATCGTGCCGGCGGCGGCCGCCTATCTGCTGACCGAGCGCCTGTCAGTCATGATCGGCCTGTCGCTGGTCATCGGCGTGCTGGGCTGCGTGATCGGCTACTATGCGGCGCTGGCCATCGATACCAGCATTTCCGGCATGATGGTCACCGTGCTGGGCGTGATCTTCGCGCTCGTGCTGATCTTCGCCCCACAGCGCGGTCTGCTGGCCGGGATGCTGCGCCGCCGACGCCAGCAGTGGGAATTTGCCGCCCGCCTGCTGGTCATCCATGTGCTGAACCACGAGGGACAGCCGAACGAGGGCGACGAACTGGCGCTGGCGACCGTCAATCAGCACCTGAACTGGTCGCCCGCCTATGCCGAACAGATCGTGCAGCGGGCAAGGCAGCGCGGCTGGCTGGACGTGGCCAGCGGGCGGCTGCTGGCGCTGACGCCGGACGGCCGCCAGATCGCCCGCGAAACGCTGGCCTGAGGCAGTCCAGCGCGGCAAACCAGGCAAACAAAGAGGCCATGATGCGAAATCATGGCCTCTTTTTGTTATGGGTGAATCAGCCGGGTTATGCGCCCGGTGTGGGGGTGCGATAGCCGGTCGGGACGGGTGCGCCTGCGGGTGGGTCATTGCGCAGCAGGAACGGCATATTGCGCGCGCCGGTGATGCGCAGGGCACAGCGAGCCATCCAGGCCTCGCCGCCGCGATACGTCACCAGCACCCACATATCCAGGTCGCCCGCAAAATTGACCGTGCACGGGCGATTCAGGTCATAGCCGTTGTAGCCGATGATGTCGATCGAACGGCCAATCCCCAGCACGCCGATGATCGGGTAACCCAGCCCCGGGCCGCTGCGGATCGAGACCGGCCCGTTGACCGCATAGCCGTTCACGCCGGTCAGGCTGGGCGGCGCGGTGCCGGTCGCCAGCGGCGCAATCGTCGGCGGCAGGTTCAGGTCAAACGGCGAGGTCGGCTGCGGCGTCGGGCTGTCTTGCGCGGACACCACCATGCTGAACATTCCCAGCACGGCGACCAGCAGCAGGACAGCCAGCACGGACAGGCGCATCAGAGCGCCGCGTTCGCCGCGTTCCCGGACAGGCGCTTTCACAGCACTACCGCCAGCAGCATGCCCGTCGCCAGCACAAACGCGGCGGGCATAAACAGACGCATCAGTGCCGTCAGGCACCCTTCCTGAGGAGCGACATCCATGGCATTACCCCGTCACAGCAATCGTATTCGGATCAGCACCGGCCTGCAGGCGGGCAAATTCCGCCGACGACCAGCCAGTGATGCCATTATAGCTGATCTGCCACCAGGTGGCGCTGGCATTGCGGCCCAGCACCTGCGCGGTCGCGCCAGCGGGCATGGTGGCCAGGCGGCCAAACTGCGTGCCCGGGCCGGAACGAATCACGACGGAATAAGGCGTCGCGGTGACGACCAGGCCGGTGTTGGCCGGCGGCTGCACCGTCTGGCCACCACCCACGACGGGCACAGCCGAGGCATTGGGCACGTTCACCCAGCCGCCGCTCACCCAGCCAAACTGGTTGGTGATGTAAATCTGGAACCAGCGGCCGTCGGCGCTGCGTCCCGTGATCGGGTACTGCTCGAAGCGGTTGATGCGCGTGATGACGCTGGCCGTCGCGCTCGGTTCAGTGCGCACGTTCAGGCGGAAAGCCGTCACGGTGATATTGCCATAGGTGGCCGTGGGCGGCTGCTGCGGAGCGGTCGTCGGCTGCGGAGCACTGCCCGTGCCCTGCGCCAGCGTGAAGCCGAGGAAGCCGTTTCCGCCGTATTCCACATAGTCAATCTGGAAGGTGTTCGGCCCGCCAGACACGGTGAACGACGTGGTATGAATCAGGCCGACAGCCGTCGAATAGCGGTCGAGCAGCAGCACGCCATTGACATAGAAGCGGAAGCCGTCATCGACATTGAACGACGCGGTGTAGGTGCCGGGATTGAGCGTCTGCACGCTGGTGAAGCGCGCCGACCACTGATCGGCCGGGACGGCGGGCACAGGCTGGCCGGTGCCCCAGTTGTGATTCGGGCTGCTCTCGCTGAGGATGGCCGCCGGGCTGCCGCTGAGCGACGGATTGGCGAAATACTGCGAGGTCCACGAGCCAGTCAGCGACGGGCCGGACGTCGGCACATTGAAATTCGGCTGCGGATTCGTCGCCGCATTGGCGTAGGTCACGTAGGCATAGGCATCGCCGGTCACCTCGCGGTAGTCGACCTGGATGTGATAAACGCCCGCCTGCGTCACCTGCACGTCACCGCTCAGGGTCTGGCCCATCTGCGTGGTGTTAAACGTGTCGATGATGGTCTGGTTGTAGTTAAAGGTGACGCGGATATTGTCGTCGGCCAGCGCGAAGAAGCGATAGACGCCTGGTTGCAGGCTGACATCGGTCGCCCAGCGCACCGAGAAATTATCCACGCCGACGCCGGCGGCCGGGGAACCCAGGCCCCAGTTGAAGGCGATATTGGCGTCCTGCTGCGTGACCGCGATCGGATCGGCCAGGAATGAATTGTTGTAATACTGGCCCGTCCACACGGAGCCCTGCGCCTGCGCGGGCAGCGCGACGGCAAACAGGCCCAGCAGTGCGGCCACTACCACGAATATTGTCAGACGATTTCTCATAACGACCCTCCCAAAACGCTGCATCGATGCATGTAATGTATTTATTATAGCCTACATTATCAGCCCGGCAGCATCCCAAAGGTCAGGGGTAGTGCAGGCGCCATGGAGGGAGGTTTTGAGGGGGGGAATCCGCCTTGTTTCCGGCTGGCTACAGAAAGCCCTGCAGGGTGCTGTGCGTCTGCTCCACCAGCGTGGCAAACGAGAAACGCTCCATGCCGGTTTCAGCGCGGGTCGCCAGCGTATCGCGCACACCCGGCTGAAAAGCATGGCGCAGGGTATCAGCCAGCGCGGCGCGGTCGACATACGGCACCAGCAGGCCATTCACGCCGTGGCGCACCACTTCCGGGTTGCCGCCTTTGTCGCTGGCGATGACCGGCGTGCCCGCACGCAGGCTTTCCAGCAGCGTGTGCGACAGGCCCTCGTAGCCGGAATACAGCGCCACGTAGTCGGTAGCGCGCATCCACAGCGGCATGTCTTTGCGGCTCACGCGGCCGAGGAAGGTCACCCGGTCGGCCACACCAGCCGACTCGGCTTCGCGCTGGGCGTCGGCCAGCGCCGGCCCGTCACCCGCCACCACCAGGCGCACATCCGGCACCTGGGCCAGCGCCGCCACCAGATGATCGACACCTTTCCACGGCAGGATGCGCCCGACCGTGAGCACGATCGGCTGGTCAGCCGGCAGGTCGAGGCGGGCGCGCGCTTCCGCCTGGCTGATTTCCGGCGTGGCGATATCATCCGGCAGCGCGTTGTAAATCACCCGTATCTTCGCTTCATCCACGCCCCAGCCGGCCACCATCCGCTTGAGGTATTCGCTGGGCACAATCACACCGTCAAACGTGCGCGCTTCCTTGTTCAGGCGATCACGGTCAAAGCCGACGCGCACGCCATAGCGCCCGTGCTGGAAGGCGTCGATGTCCTGGCGGGGCGAAATCCAGCCGCGCCGGACCGCCCGCTCCCACACAATATCGCCCACGATTTTGATGATGCGCGGCGCGCTCTTTTTGCCCAGCAGCGGCAGGCCAAGCTGATGCACATAGACCAGGTTCGCCCATTGCAGCAGCGGGCGGCTGGCGGCTGCATAACGGCCCATGCGCACCGGGTAGCTGGTGCGCACGATGCGCGTCACGGGATAAGGCTCGCCCTGATTGTCGGGGGTATCGCTGAAGGTGAGTGCGCGCACGTCCCAGCCGCGCACCTGAAGCTGCGGCAGCAGCTCGTGCAGATACGTCGCCGGTCCGCCGGGCTCCGGGTGAAAAATACCGCTGGCGATGAACAAACGTGTGCGCGGCATGAAGCCCCCTGGTCAGGTCACATCGGTGCTGCCTTGATACATGCAAGGCTTGTACCATTCTCCTGACCGTTTGGCAAGCGACTGCCTGTGGCGACTGCCGCGCGCTGCTCAGCCGCGCCGGGGCGCGCAGTAATCTGGCGGGATGGGCTTTTCCGCCCGCGACAGCCGGATTACATCATAGGCCGCCGACATGCTGGGCACCGTATACAGCACCGGGTGAAACTGATAATGACGATTGAGCTGATGCGTCCACACGGCGACGAAGTGGTCGCCCACCACCACCACCGCTCCGCCACACGGCAGGGCGGTCGTCGTCATTTTGCCCATGCCAGCCACCAGGGCGGCATCCATACCGGAATGATGATTACGGTTCACAATGAGGTCGTAACGGCGTCCTGCGCCCTGGCTGACGAATCTGATGATATCCGCCCGTGCCTGGAGAATGTTTTCCCAGCGCACATCACCCCGAATCTCCATACAGATGATGTGCTCCATTTTCGCGCTTAAGTCTTCATATACCTTGACCTGGCCCATAATAAAACGACGTTTCCTCGCGTTCTGGAATGAATGGCGCGGAAAATAAGATGAAAGCGCGCCCATAGCCTGACAGGAATCATTACGATAATGGATTCTTTTGCGTTCGTCTATAAAAGCTTGTGAAAAACGCGTGAAATTTACATTTCTCACGTTTCACACTATTCTGAACATAGTATGAAGGATTCTTCACAGGTTTAAAATCGTGCAAAATACATGATAAAACGGGTAGTTCCTCCTAAACGCGCAGGCCGAATCATTACCGCGCATATGCATCGGCGTAATACTTCTGTTCGCACGGGTATTAGTCCTGTTGCCCGATATGGCATCCAGAAAAGCATCTGTACGGACAGGCCACGCGCATGCCGCTGCACGGGCCGGGACGCGCATCGGGTGGTTCCGCCTTGGGGAGTTTTTCATGAGCCTTGACGCTGACGTTTATGGCGCGTGCGCTGTTTCACCGTTACACTAGGGATACTATTCTTGTCAGCGTAGCGGACACTGAAAGCGGCGGCCATGAGCAAAGGGCGCATTCTCGTCGTAGAAGACGATTTCGACATCTCGAACATGCTGCGCATCTATTTCGGCGGGCAGGGCTTTGAAGTCCAGGTGGCATCACGCGGCGCGGATGCCCTGGCCTACACGCGCAAGCAGATTCCCAATCTGATCGTGCTGGATATCATGCTGCCCGACATGAACGGGTATGACGTCTGCCGCGAGCTGCGCACCACCCCGCGCACCAGCCACATCCCGGTGATCTTCCTGACGCAGAAAGACGAGCGCAGCGACAAGATTCAGGGCCTGGAGCTGGGCGCAGACGACTACATCACCAAGCCCTTCGACATTGAAGAACTCAAACTGCGCGTGCAGAACGCCATCCTGGCGGCCACCCGCCAGACGCAGATCGACAGCAAGTCGAACCTGCCATCCGGCCGCCTGATCGAAGACCATCTGCGTTCGCTGATGCATTCCTCGCGTCCGTGGGTGTACATGGACCTGAAGATCAACCATTTCGATGCCTTCACCGAGGTCTACGGCTTCGTCGCCGGGGACGAGGTCATCCGCTTCATGGCGCTGCTGATTGGCGAAATCATCGACCAGCACGGCACCAACGACGACTACGCGGGGCATCCGGGCCGCGATAATTTCGTCTATATCTCGCATGCCGACGACCCCGACGCGCTGAAACAGGCGCTGATCGAACGCTTCGACGAGGAAGTGAAGCAGCATTATTCGTTCATCGACCGCGAGCGTGGTTATATCAACATCCCCGACGGCGCGTATGGCGAGCAGCAGGTGCCGCTGATGACGCTTTCGGTGGGTATGGTGAACACACGTATCCAGGCCTTCGCGGATATCCGCGAGGTGACCGAGCTGGCCGTGGAAGATCGCCGTCGCGGCATTTCCGGCCAGGACAGCAGCGCCAGCAACATTCTGACATCCTGGTAGCCTGACGGCTGGCAATTTTGCCTGTCTGAGTGCAGCACAAACGAGTGACATAGGAACTTAGGTCGATGGGTCTGCCTCTCATTCTGATCATCGGCGGGATACTGATTCTGGTCTGGCTGTTCCTGTGGGTACGCCAGCGCCAGGACATCGGCGGCCTGCCCGTGCTTGAGTCCGACGCGCAGGAGCTGGGCCTGTTCGGCGCTTCCACCAATGACGCCATGATTGTGGCCAGCGCGGCAGGGCAGATTCTGTTCGTCAATGAACAGGCGCGCCGGCTGTTTGGTGCAGTGGGCATCGATCTCAGCCTGGAGGGCTATGCCGCGCTGGTCACCCCGTCCGACAGCTTCCTGGAGCTGTTCGCAGGCGCGGGCCAGGCCGCCTTTCAGGTGGGCGGCCACTGGATTGAGGCCACTTCCAACCAGATTCCCGGAGACAAAGGCGCGCGCACTGTCGTGATGCTGCGCGAGACGCGCGGCATGGCGGGCAGCGACACGCTCGACCTGAACAAAGCCGTGCAGGTGGTGGCCGAGATTGGCGAGACGGTCAATGTCTCGCTGGGCATCGAGCAAAGCCTGCAAGCCCTGCTGACCATCGTGCGCAAATATGTGCCCGCCGATGCCGGTGAAATCACGCTGTGGGACAGCGTGACCGAGACGCTGACGCCGCGCGGGTATGTGGGCGACAGCGCCTATGTGCTTCAGCTGGCCGAGAGCGGCGGCCACTATTCGATCGACGAAGGCATCAGCGGCTGGATCGCGGCACTGCGCGTGCCTGTGCTGGTGCATGACGGCAGCGCGCCGGATGCCGTGCGTCCGAAACTGGCAAACTCGCCTTACCGCAGCTTCATCGGCGTGCCGTTGTTACAGGGTGACCGCCTGATCGGGACGTTTGAGCTGGCCTCCACCCGCGTGGGCGGCTATGCCAATGCCGACCTGGCGCTGCTGCAGGCCATCGCCCGACCCATTGCGACCAGCATCTACAACGCCGAAATCTATGCCGAACAACAACGCCGCATGCAGGATGTCGCCAGCCTGCAGCAGGTGTCGTATGACCCGTTGCAACCGGATACGATCGCCGAAGCCTACGGCGAAATAGTCGAGCGCGTGGCCAAGCTGACCGGCGCGGAAATGTGCGGCGTGCTGATTTATGACGAGCGCCGCCGCCTGCTCATCCCGCAGTCCCCCTACTATGGCCTGCCTGACGCAGTCGTGCGCACGTATACCATCCCGGTCAGCGAGGGAACCCGTGGCGCCGAACTGTTTTATGAAGAAGACAGCTGGTACACCAACGACCTGACCGACGAGCCGTCGCTGGACGCGCTGGGCATGACGCTGCTGGCGAATATCGCTGGCGTGGCCAATACCGCGCTGGTGCCGCTGATCGTGGGCAGCCGCCGCATCGGCATGCTGCAACTGAACAACAAGCGCGCGCAGGGCGGTTTCAGCCTGCGCGACATCGCCAACCTGAAGCTGCTGGCCGGGCAGGTCTCGGTGGTGGTGGAGGATATCCGGCTGGGCCAGCAGGAACAGCAGCGCGAGACCGAGCTGTCGGGCGTGCAGGAAATCACGCAGGCGCTGGGCGCCTTCACCCGTGAACAGGAATTTTTCGCCAGCGCCAACGAACGCATGGCGCGCCTGCTGGGCGTGCAGTCGTGCGGCATCCTGCTGTTTGACGAGGCTGAGCAGGCGCTGGTGGCCCGCCCGCCCTTCTACGGCCAGACGGACGCGCAGGTGGCCGATTACCGCATCAGGGTGGATGAAGAAAGCCCGTTCTGGCGCATCTGGTCGTCTGAAGATACCTGGCTGACGAACTCCGCCGATACCGACCGCATGGTGCTGGGCAGCGGTCTGCGTGTGCCGCCGGTGTCCAACGGCACCACCCGGCTGGTCATCGCCGTCATGGAGACGGCTGGCCGCCGCGTCGGGCTGGTGCAGGCCGCCAATAAGCTGAACGGCACCGACTTCACCGAAAAAGATGCCCGCCTGCTGTACATCTTCGCGGCGCAGGTGGCCAGCCTGATCGAAAATTCACGCCTGTTCATCGAGGCCCAGCGGCGCGCTGAAGAAGCCGACAGCCTGCGCCAGATTGCCGAGCTTTCCGGGGCGATCCTGTCCACCGAGGACAGCTTCCTGCCGGTGCTGGGCACGGTCGCGCGCTTCCTGGATGCCGAGGCCGTCTTTATCAACGTGCTGGACCAGGCCAGCGGCAAGCTGGTCACGTATCCGCGCTACCTGTATGGCGTCGACCTGGCCGAGCCGATCGAGCAGAACATCTACAGCAAAGGCTTCGAGCACAGCGTGGCCATTTCGCGCCAGTCGTTCTGGAGCAATGATGTGCTGGGCGACCGCCGTGTGCTGCCCTCGTATCGTGAGCTGGCCGAGCGCATGGGCATTCGCCAGGCGATGATGGTGCCGCTGGTGGTTGGCGACCAGACGCTGGGCGAAATGGGCGTGATGAACAGCCGTCGCGGCGGCTTCGGCGAAGACGATGTGCGCTCACTGATGCCCGTCGCGGTGCAGGTGGCCGCCGCGCTCGACCGCATCCGCATTTACGAGACGACCGGCCAGAACCTGAGCCGACGCCTGCAGGAACTGGACGCCATCAGCCGCGTCAGCAGCGAGCTGGCACAGACGCTCGATTTCATGCGCGTGCTGGACGTGGCCCGTCTGGAATCGGTGCGCGCCACTGACGCCGATGGCAATACCCTCGCCCTGCTGAAGCCGGCCAGCGAATGGCGCGACCCCAGCGTACCGGAATTGCAGCAGCGCATTGGCGACCGCCTGGCCGGCCCCCCACTGGCCGATATCGAGCTGGCGGCTATTCGCGCAGGCACCGACGCCGTCATCGTGGCAGATTACGCGGCCAGCGAGATGAAAGCCCCGGCCAGTGATGCGCGCAGCGGCCTGGCCGCCGCCTTCACCTACGAAGACCAGATCGTCGGCGTGTTTCACCTGTACCACCATCAGCCAAACTACTTTGACCAGCGCGCGGCCACCTTCCTGATGACGCTGGCCAGCAAGGCAAGCCTGGGCTATGGAAATAACCTGCGCTACCTGGAAAACCAGGATCGCAGCAGCCGCCTGCGCCGCCGCGTGGAACAGCTCAACCAGATTTTCGAGCTGGGCCAGATGCTGCAAACGAGCGTCGACCCGGTCACGATGCTGGAGGCGATTGCCTACAGCGTGCAGCAGAGCTGCGGCTACGATGCCGTCATCATGACCCTGCTGGACACAAGCGAAGGCGATCCGCAGTTTGTGCGGCTGGCGCAGGCTGGCCTGCCGCTCGACATCTTCGAAAAGACGCGCGCGCGCCGTTTCGGGCTGAAAGCCTTTGAAGTGCTGGCCGAAAAAGATGCCTACCGCATCAGCGAGTCGTTCTTCCTGCCGATTGAAAAACTGCGTTACTGGATGGCCGAGGGGCTGGATACCTTCAGCGCCAGCTACAGCGGCCAGCGCACGCTGCATCCCTCCAGCGGCGACGACTGGCAGGATGGCGACCTGTTGATCGTGCCGATTCGCGGCGCCACCGGCGCGGTGCTGGGCGCGATGAGCCTCGATCGCCCGGCGGATGGCCGCCGCCCCGACCGCAGCATGATCGAAGTGCTGGAGATTTTCGCCCATCAGGCGGCCAGCACCATCGAGAACAATCGCCTGTACATGGCCTCGCTGCGCAGCGCCGAGCAGGAAGCCCGCCTGAACGAGGTGATGGAAGCCATTTCCTCCACGCTGGAGCTGAACCAGATCGTGGAAGGTGTGGCGCAGGGCGTGCTGCGCCTGCTGCCCTTCCAGCGCATGACACTGGCGCTGGTGGACAACGAACAGCAGGGCTTTGACCTGATTCGCGTGTCGGTGACCTCCGACAACAGCATCGTCGTTGGGCGCGACCGGCGCGCATCGCTGGATAACACGGCGATGGGCCAGACGCTGTCATCGGGTGCCGACCTGGTCTTGTATGCCGACGATGCCCCGTCTGAATTTGAAGACGTGCGCTCGTGGGTGGCCGAGGGCGAGCGCACCACGCTGGTCGTGCCGATGGTGAGCGGCGGTTTCGTGCTGGGCGCGATGCATATCGGCAGCACACTCGACCATGCATTCGGCTTTGAGGAATTCCGCCCGCTGATCCGGCGCATCGCCAACCTGACCGCGGTGGCCGCGCAGAACGCCCGCCTGTTCAATCAGGCCGTCAATCTGCGCCTGTTCAACGAGTCCGTCTTCCAGTCGATTCAGCAGGGCCTGATCGTGCTCGACCGCTCTGGCGCTATCCTGACGGCCAATGACTTTGTGCGCCGCCGCTACGGCTTTACCGACGAAGTGACCGGCCGCAACCTGTTTGACGTGCTGCCACAGCTGTCCGATGTGCTGCGTGCGCCGTTCAAGTCGGTCATTGACGACGCCAAACCGCAGGATATTGGCGCGGCACGCATCATGATCAATGGCGGCGCGCTGGTGCAGAATTACAGCATCTATCCGCTGCTCTCGAATGACTTCGCACGTGGCGCGGTCGTGCTGGTGGACGACGTGACCGAGCGCGCCCGCCTTGAGCGCGACATCGCCGCCCGCAGCAGCCAGCTGGAGGCGCTGACGGAAGTGTCCAGCCGCATCACCGCCGCCCTGCAGCGCAACGAGGTGATCGATCTGGCGCTGGAAGAACTCAACCGCGTCATCGGCTACGATGCGATGACGATCTGGCGCCGCGAGGGCGATGACCTGGTCATCGAGGCGGCGCGCGGGCTGGACCTGTCGGATAACGAGCCGATGCGCGTGCCGATTGACGACTCGAAGAAGCTGCGCCGCGTGGTGGAAAACCGCCGCGTGCTGAGCATGGCGGTCAATGCCAATGACAGCCTGCTGGGCACCAGCCTGACGAAAAGCTGGCTGGGCGTGCCGCTGGTGCGTTCCGGCGCGGTGATGGGCATGATCACGCTGTCCAGCGCACAGCCTGACTTTTACGATCAGCAGGCCGAGCAGGCCGCCGTCGCCTTTGCCAACCAGGTGGCGATTGCCCTCAGCAATGCCGACATGTTCGAAGAAGCGGCCGCACGCACGCAGCGCCTCAGCCTGCTCAACCGCGTCAGTATGGCGCTGGCGCAGTCGCTGGACGTCGAGAATATCCTCGATATCTCGCTGCGCGAAATCGCTGGTGCGCTGGGCATCGAGCACGCCAAGGCATTCCTGTTTGACCGCGACACCAGCCAGGCCCGCGCCGTGGTCGAAATGCCGCGCGGCGATGCCCCGCCCGACCTGATCTATGACATCGACAAATCCCCGATCATGCAGCGCGTGTGGAAACGCCCGCAGGTGCTGGTCGTGGAGGACATCGATGATCTGGAAGATGCAGAGCTGGAGCTGGAGCTGCTCAAGCGCGGCTGTTCGTCGTACCTGCTGCTGCCGATGAGCGTGGGCGGCCAGAGCAGCGGCGCATTTGAGCTGCTGGCCTTCGGCGGGCCGCACACGTTTGACCCTGAAAAGATCGACCTGGCGGTGATTATCGCCAGCCAGGCCGCCATCGCCATCCTGAATGCCAACCTGCTGGAGCAGACGCTGGTGCGCACCCGCGAGCTGGAGACGCTGCTGGAAGCGGCTCAGGCCACCAGCACCACGCTCGACCTGAACGAGGTCTTCCAGAGCGTCGTCCGCCTGACGATGCAGGCGCTCAACGTGGATGATTGCGCGCTGATGCTGTATGACAACGTGGGCGAGCGCCTGATCGTGCAGCTGGATGGCAACCGCTTCGACGATGACTCACGCGTGATGCCGTTTGGCACCGAAATCGACCTGTTCCAGTATCCCAGCAAGACGCGCGCCATCCGCGACAACCAGATTCAGGTGATCGATATCGACAATCCCACCTCTGGCGACCGCCGTGAGCTGGAAGAAATGCGCCAGATGGGCGACACCTGCCGCATGCTGGTGCCGCTGTTCGTGGGCGACGGCGCGATCGGCATGATCCAGATCGACACACAGTCCCCCGTGCGCCGCTTTGACCACCGCGAAATGCGTATGGCCCAGGCGCTGGCATCACAGGCGGCCGCCGCCATCGAGAACGCCCGCCTGAGCACGGAGACCTCGTCGCAGGTGGCGCAGTCGCTCATCATCAACGAGCTCAGCCGCGCCATTTCGTCCACCATGGACCTGAACCAGATGATCGAAATCATCCGCGAACAGGTGCCTCTGCTGACGAATGCCAACGAGCTGTATCTGGCGCTGTATGATGCGGCCAGCGGCATGGTCTCGTTCCCGCTGTATCTGGTGGGCAGCAAGAAGATGGTGATGGAGTCGCGCCCGCTGAGCAACGACGAAGTGAGCTACGTCATCCGCAACCGCCGCCCGCTGATGCTGGGTGGCGATAACCCGCGCCCCGACGAAGTGCGCCGCAACATGGGTATCACCGAGGGAGAGCTGGGCATCACGCGCTATATCGGCGTGCCGCTGGCCGCAGGCGATATGGTGGCCGGCGTGCTGGCCGCCCGCGACACCGAGCCGGTGCGCCCGTTCGGCCTGAACGACCAGCGCATCATGACCACGATTGGCGCGCAGCTGGGCGCCATGATCCAGAACTCGAACCTGCTCAATCGCGTGCAGAACTTCGCCGCCGAGCTGAACGATCGCGTGCAGGAGCGCACCGTCGAGCTGCAAATCGAGCGCGACCGCATGGCGACGATGCTGCAAAGTGAACGCGAAGAAGCCGAGAAGAACAGCGCCATCCTGGAAGGTATCGCGGACGGCGTGCTGCTGTGCGATGCCGACGGCGTGGCCATCCTGATGAACACAGCCGCCGAGCGCATCCTGGAGCTGCCGCGTGCCGCCGTCATCGGCCATCCGCTGGCCGAATTCAGCGAAGGGCCGCAGTCCGCCTGGGTGAGCGCCATCTCCAATTACGTGCTGAATCCGCCGCGTGCTGCCGCTGGCCGCCTCGTGGAAGACTTCGTGGCTGACAGGCTGGACATCGGGCGGCGCATCGTCAACATCCGCGCCTCGGCGGTGTTCAACGGCGACCAGTTCCTGGGGACCGTGTCGCTGTTCCGCGATGTGACCAAAGATGTCGAAGTCGACCGCATGAAGTCGGAATTCATCTCCAACGTGTCGCACGAGCTGCGCACGCCAATGACGAGCATCAAGGGCTATGCCGACCTGCTGCTGATGGGCGGCGGCGGCAGCGTCACGCCCGATCAGGAGCGCTTCCTGCAAACCATCAAGAGCAATGCCGATCGCCTGGCCGAGCTGGTGAACGACCTGCTGAATATCTCTAAAATCGATGCCGGCTCCGAGCAACTCGTGCTGACCAGGGTGGATGTGCGCGAGATGGTGGAACAGGCCGTCTCGTTCAATCAGGGGCGCGTGGAGTTCGAGCGCAAGCACCTGACCGTGACGACCACCTTTGCCGACGACCTGCCGCTGGTCAATGCCGACCGCCTGAAGATGATGCAGATTGTCAGCAACGTGATCGACAACGCCTTTAACTATACGTATCCCAACGGCCACGTGAGCATAGACGCCCGCTATGAGGCCGCGCGCGCCGGCGTGCTGATTACCGTGCAGGACGATGGCATCGGCATCGCCGAGGAATTCAAGTCGCGCATCTGGAATCGCTTTGAACGCTATGATGCCCATGCGCTGGTGCTGGATGTCGCCGGGACCGGCCTGGGCCTGTCGATCGTCAAGCACATGGTCGACCTGCATCACGGCGAAGTGTGGTTTGACAGCGAACCCGGCAAAGGCTCGACGTTCTACATCCTCATTCCCGTGGATGGCCCGGACGTCGGCCTGATTCCGTCGCGTGGGGAACCTTCTATGACAACACAGGAGAGCTAAATGGCGCGTATTCTGGTGGCAGAGGATGAACGCGACATCCGCGAGCTGATCAACTTTACGCTGATGTTCGCCGGCCACACCGTCACGCTGGCGGCCAATGGCGAAGAAGCCGTGCAGAAGGTGACCGAGGCCAATCCGCACCTCATCATGATGGATGTGCGCATGCCCAAAATGACCGGCTACGAGGCCTGCAAGGCTATTCGCGCCATGGAGCCGTTCAAGGAAGTGCCGGTCGTCTTTCTGACCGCCAAAGGCCAGGACGAAGAAGTGGACATGGGCCGTGATGCCGGCGCGACTGCCTATATCCTGAAGCCGTTTTCGCCCGATGACCTGACGCGTCGGCTGGCGGAGCTGCTGAAAGAAGCAGGGGTTGAAGGTGGCTGATGTGTTCGGCAAAGGCGTGGCACAGCCATGACTGCAATTACGTTTGACGGGGACCTGGTCCATTACGAAGCAGTTGGCCGTGGGCGCCCGGTGATTTTGCTGCACGGCATGCTGGGATCGTGGCGCACGTGGATGACCACCTTCACCACGCTGATGCCCAGTTTTCGCCTGTATGCCATCGATATGTATGGCTTTGGCGACAGCACCAAGAAGCCCGATAAATATACGCTGGAGCACCAGATCGCGCTGGTGGAAGACTTCATGCGCGAGATGGGCCTGGCCAAAGCCGCGTTCGTCGGCCACGACCTTGGCGCGATTGTGGCGGCCGAGTATGCCCGCCGCTATCCGGACCGTGCCCCGCGCCTGGTGCTCATCAGCGCGCCGTTGTTCGACCCGGGCGACCTGGAACACCGCGTGCCTGCGCGCCGTGTCCTGGAAGCACGCCCGGCTGTGCCCGCCCCCGCCAGCAGCGATTTCAACGCGCCGACGGTCATGAGCCCCAGCAGCAGCATGCGCAAAATGCTGGCCGAAGCGATGGTGCAGCGCCAGAAAGTATCGGGCACGGGCGCGCCCGCCCCGGCAGCACCTGCCCCAAAGCCGGTGCCGATCGAGATTCCTGCGTCGAGGCCGGTCTATCCGACGATCAATCCGCTGAAAGAGCTGGTCGCGGGCGGCCTGGAGCCGCTGCTGGCGCGCTGCTTTCGCCGTGGCGAGCCGGACTTCGAGAAGGTCGGCCTGGAAGTGGCCCGCTGCGATCCGGCGGCCGTGACCGGCATGGTCGCCAATTTTGACGCTGGCTCGATGCTGGATACGTTTCGCCTGCTGCCGATGCCGACAGTCTTCATCCACGGCACCGAAGACAGCGTGATTCCGCCGCCCAACGAGTCCACGCTGCAATATCTGACGGCCGACAAGGAACAGCTTGTGCTGCCGCTGCTGCTGCCCAATGTGCGCCACTTCCCGATGATGGAGGATGTGCGCTTCAGCAATCTGGTCAAAGACTGCCTGGAAGCGCCGGATATCAGCAAGATTGCCGTGAAAGAACGCTGGGTGCGCCGCACCCGTTAGCCGGGCTGCGCGCATATCGCATGTTTCTCCTGTCTGAAGGCTTTTCCCTGTGACTGACCCACTCCACAGCCCCGCCCCGCTGGCCCTGGTCTTTGCCAATGGCGACTTCAACGACGGCCCGATGGTGCGCCGGGTGCTCGACCATCTGCCGGGCGACTATCGCGTGATCGCCGCGGATGGCGGCGCACGCCACGCGCTGGCGCTGGGCATGCACATCGACGCCGTGGTGGGCGATATGGACAGCATCGCGCCGGAAGTGCTGGTGTCGCTGGAAATCAATGGGGCCGAGATCCATCGCTATTCGCGCGAAAAAGATGAAACCGACCTGGAGCTGGCGCTGGCCGTCGCCGCGTCTGAAGAAGCGGGGCGCATCGTCGTCATCGGCGCGATTGGAAGCCGCCTGGACCAGACGCTGAGCAATGTCTATCTGCTGGCGCTGCCGGCGCTGGCGGGCATTCCGGTGCGGCTGGTGTCTGGTAATCAGCGGGCATGGCTGCTTCAGCCGGGGACGCATATCATCCACGGCGAAGCGGGCGATACCGTGTCGCTGCTGCCGCTGGGTGGCGACGCCGGGGATATCCACACAGACGGGCTATACTATCCGCTGCGCGGCGAGACCCTGCGCTTCGGGCCCGCGCGCGGCGTCAGCAATGTCATGCTGGCGGACACCGCTACGGTGCGCCTGGCCACAGGCATGCTGATGGTCGTGCATACCGCTGGCGAGGCCTGAGCGCAATTTTTACAGACTGACCCTTTATTTACGCCTGATGCAGGATAATACACGATGCAAGTCATTAAAAAAGATGCTTACGGGACCGTGAAATGGCAGTACCAGGCCGAGCCGGTGCAGTGGGGCGACACATGGCTGCTGCTGCAAGCCTATTTCGACATCGACGACCGCGATGACGGCTATTTCCTGTGGCAGAAGGGCGACCTGTTCTACGAGTGGTATTTCACCGACCGCTGGTACAACATCAACAAGATTCACGACCGGCACACGGGCGAGGTGCGCGGCTGGTACGTGAATATCACGCGGCCATCGCGCTGGGATGCCCAGACGCTGGAATGGGAAGACCTGGAGCTGGATATTTTCGTTTATCCCGATGGCGACCTGATCCTGAAGGATGAGGAAGCCTTCAACGCGCTGCGCATCAGCGCCGAAGAACACGACCTGGCCATCGCGGCGATGAACGAGATTTTCACGATGGCCATGCAGGGCATCGCCCCGTTCGACCGCTAGTCACACGCGGCGTTACGGCGCGGTGATGATCTGCCACTGGTCGCCTTCGGGCAGCAGCTGCAACACCGACGCATCGGCGCTGGCGATATACAGCGTGGTATCGCCACCCGCGCTGTTGACCGACTGAATGAATCCTTCGAAATTGGAATCGGGCGTAATGGCCAGCCCCAGCCGCCCGCGAATGGTGTCATTGCCACGCCACACAAAGCCGAGCTGGCGCACCGGCTGATAGAAGCCCTGCGGCGGCACGAAACTCGGCTCGCTTTCCAGGTCGGTAGCTGGGTTGAAGCGGTTCTCCACCACGATCCAGGCGGGCGCAAAGCCGTCGTTGATCAGCGCGTAAATCAGATTGGTTTCCACCACATACACCATGCGGCCGCGCTCAAACGACTGCTCGATGATCTGCGTCTCGCGGGCGGGGCCAGCCGGGCAGTCGGACGGCGGCGGCTGGAAGAACCAGGCATCCGGGCACAGGATGGGGATGCTGAGCACCTGTTCGGTCGTCAGCGCGCCGTCACCCACCGTGAGCAGGAAATCCACGCTGGTGCGGTCGCTGCGGCGGGTGGTCACGGTCAGGCTGCCATCCGGCTCCACGCGATACAACTGGTTGCGCACGCCGCGCTCCAGCCGGTAAATATTGGCGCTGGTGGTGTTGCGCGTGGACCAGTACAGCGTGACGCTGTCGCCGGGCGCGATCGAAAGCACATCGGTGGTGAAGAATTCGATGCGCGGGGCATTCGGGTTGGTCACGCTGGAGCCGCTCACATTGGCGACGGCGGTCGCGGGCTGGCCGAACAGCGGCGTGGGCGAAGGCCCGCCCGTGGGCGTCATCGGCAGGCTGGTGGGCAGCGGGCTGGGCGTGGCATCGCGCCCCGGCGTGCGGGTGGGCGCGGGCGTGCTTGATGCGGTCGCGGTCGGCTGAGCTGTGGGCACGATGGGCAGCGCGGCCGCCCCGCAGGCCGACAACGCGGCAGCACATAAGAGGGCAATCGTCATCATCAGCGCGGCGCGCTGGAACAGGCTGGGCATGCGGATTGCGTGGGTCACGTGGTCTGGCCTCTGGATGCGACACGATGGATGACACGCCTACCAGTGTAACCAATTTTACGATTGCGTCACGCTGAATCGGGAAGCCGGGCCTGTTTCAGCGCACAAAAAGCCCCTGTGCATGCGTGTGCACAGGGGCGATGACGGTCAGGATGCCGCGCTGTTAGGCGGGCGTTTTAGCGGGGCGCGACCGGAATCGCGCTCTGGAAGGCGGCGCACAGGGCCGGGTTGGTGGCCGCGTACAGGTAGAACAGATTCTCGCCATCGACGGTGAAGGTGCCATTGTTGGAGCAGATCTGCACCGCGTCGGCGGACTGGGCGCTGAAGCCCTGCACCTGCTGCGCCGCGCACGGCAGGAAATTATTCACGATGCGGTCGCCATTGATAACGGCCATCGCGCCGAAGTTCGGCAGCGCGCCATTCAGGATGGCAGTGGCCGCATCCGCCTGCACGTACACGCGCGCGGCCGCAGCGCCAACGCTGTTATAGCACTCGATCAGCCCGTCCACCCCGGCAATCACACCCGCCAGCAGCGGATCCAGCGTGAGGGCGGCCGCGCCTGTGCCCACCGTCGCCAGCGCATCGGTGATGTTGCTGGCCTCAGTGACCGTAAAGCCGGCAATATTGGGCAGGAACCGCTGCGCCGCAGACGCATCGCCGCTGGTATCGCCGGTGGTGGGCACGGCACCGCCCAGGTCGCCCAGGTTGCAGGCCGCCAGGACCCAGATGCACAGGCCGGCCATCATCGTCAGGGAAAGCGTACGCAGTTTCATTGAATTTCTCCCGAAAGCAGCATCACAATACCCACCCATTATACTGCCTTCGGCGATTACGCAGCGCCACCGGCGGGTGAACGCCCTGTATTTCGGGGGTACGCTTCGCTGTTCAGGCGCGCGCTCCTGTGCGCACCAGCACGGCGACGATGTTGTCATGCAGGGGGCCGTTGCTGGCCACCACTTCGACGCCGTTATACAGCGCATCGCTGACCGCGCCGACATAATCGGTCACGGTGCCGCCGGCCTCGGTCACCACCAGCAGGCCGGCCATCACGTCCCACGCGTTCATGCTGCCTTCCCAGTAGCCTTCCAGACGGCCGCAGGCCACCGAGCACAGGTCAAGCGCGGCCGAGCCAAAACGGCGCAGGTCGCGGCATTCGGCCAGCATCGCCGTCCACTGCTTCATATTGCGAATCTCGTGCGTGTCGCGGTTATAGCTGAAGCCGCTGGCCAGCACGGCGCGGTCAAGCGAGCGGGCACTGCTGACCTGGATCGGGCGGCCGTTCATGGTGGCCCCGTGGCCCAGCGCCGCGCTGAACATCTCGTTGTAGACCGGGTTATACACCGCGCCCACCAGCGGGCGATTCGTCGCGGCATCGGCCAGCGCGATGCTGATGCTGAAGTAGGGCAGGTTATTCGAGAAATTGGTCGTGCCGTCAATCGGGTCAATCACCCACACGTAGCGCCCGCCCTCCACATCGAATCCACCTTTTTCCTCGCTCTGCACGCCAAAATTGGGCGTGTGTTTGCGAAACTCGGACAGCAGGATTTCCTCGCTGGCCTGGTCGCCCTCGGTGACGACATCGCGGATGCTGGATTTTTCCGTCTCGGTGTGCGGGCGCTCGTAATGGCTGAGCACCACGGCCCCGGCAATGCGTGCGAAGCGTTCGGTCAGCAGGCGCAGCGAAGGCAGGTCGAGTTCATGCGATGTCATGGCGGTGGGGTTCCTGTTGGCTGGATGAAAACTGTCCCAATCATAACTGTTCAGGGCGCACAGGTGTTACAGTAGTGCGCCAAATGGACTTATCCTGAAACGAAAGAGACGAGCTATGCCAGCGACAGGCCTGTACTTTGAAGATTACGAAATTGGCGGCAAATTTGTCACGCGCGGGCGGACGATCACCGAAGCCGACATCGTCAGCTTTGCCGGCCTGACGGGCGACTACAACCCGATGCACACCGATGCCGAATATATGAAGTCGCACCCGTTTGGCCAGCGCATCGCGCACGGCATGCTGTCGCTCAGCTATGCGGTCGGACAGGCCTATCAGCTCGGCTTCATGGAAGGGACCGTGATCGCCTTCCGCGGGCTGGAGATGAAGTTCAGCCTGCCCGTGCTGATTGGCGACACCACCCACGTGGAATTATCCGTGGCCGAGAAGAAAGAGGCAGCCCGGCTGGGCGGCGGCACGGTCGTCATCGATGTGAAGATCATCAATCAGCATGGCAAAACCGTGCAGAGCGGCCAGTGGACTGTGCTGGTGATGAGCCGCCCGAAAGCGGAATAAAGGGGTTGGGCGGAAAATTATATCGCCGGGCGCGTCGCGACGCGCCCCTACAACAGCTGGCCTTTCAGTTCACCAAAAACCGCCGTGACACCGAATATCCCGCGTATTTGTTGCCGATTCACGGGGTTGGGGGCGTAGGGGCGCGTCGCGACGCGCCCGCCTGAATAACCGAAGAACCCGGTTTTCGGACCTGCGGGGTGAGGCTACTCACGCATTCTTCCCGGCCAGCATCCGCGAGACCTTGCTGGCCGTGCCGACCACCGACTTGCGCGGGTCGGCCAGAAAACGCTCCAGATGCGGCAGCAGCCACGCCTTGACAGTTGCGTCAGACCGGGCCCAGTGGCCGAGCGCCGTCAGCGACTGATTGACGACGATCCAGTCATCGGATTCGGTCAGGTTGCGCTGCACCACGGCGATGGCGCCAGCCCGCTGCTGCGGCGTGAGCAGCCCGTCCAGCTCATGAAAGATCTGCGCCAGCGTCCAGCGCGTGGAGGCCTGGTCGATGCGCGCTATTTCTGCGATGAAGCGGTCGATGTAGGGCAGCAACCAGTCGGGATGTTCACGCGAGATACGCTTGAACGCGTTTGATACGCGCAGGCGCACGACCTCATCGCTGGAAAAGTAGCACTGGTACAACTGCTCCAGCTCGGCCGGATTCGCCCGGATGATGTCCACAACTTCCAGCGTGCGCCCCAGCGAATTGGGGTGGCCACCCATCAGCATCCGCTCAAACGGTTCCATACAATGCGTCCCCCTTTCAGTCATGCCGTGAAACTAAAAACGGGCAGACAGTATCGTCGGCCCGTTTGCTCTGTTGACCAGTGACTACATCGTCAGGCGCTGGCTTTGGACTTCGTCCAGCGCGGCGATCGTGTCCTGAAGCTGATTGACCTCGTCCTTGATTTCCAGACGCAGACGCTGTGCCCGTGAGCTGTCCACTTCTTTGGTGCCGATCAGCGACATCTGCGCGTAAATCGTGCCCAGCGAGCTGAGCGTGCTGTCGAGCTGGATTTCAGCGCGCTTGACCGAGCTGGTCGTCGCTTCCAGGTTCGCCAGTTGCAGCTCAAGCTGACGAAGCTGGTCTTCCAGGTCGCGGCGCACGGCATCATCGCGCTCAATTTTCAGGCGCTGCTTGACCTTTTCGATCTGCTGGGGCACAGCACGGCGGTCGCGCTCCACCAGCTCGTTCTTCTCGAACGCATCGATGTGCAGCGCCAGGTCGTACATCTGGCCGATCCAGTCATCGACATCGCTGACGGTGCTGTTCAGGCCGGCGCGCATCGCCCCGCCGTGGCGCGTTGCCAGCGTGGCCATATTCTTGCGGTATTCGATGGCGTCAGACAGGCGCTGGCGCGAGACGTTGCTGCGGATGCGGCTGACGTCATAGCGCCCTTCGAATTCGCGCGCCACGGCCTGCTCATTGGCTGCCGGGTCGCTCACCAGCGCGGCAATCAGCGCGATTTCTGCCGCGCCACCCGCCACCAGCCAGAACCACGGCTGCCAGAAGTCAAACGGCTGCGGCACAAAGGCGAACAGCACGCCGGTGATCGCCACGGTGATCAGCGACTGCCAGCTGAAGATGGCATTGCGTAAGATGGCGCCCAGGGCACGGCGTCGGGTGGAATCTGAATTGCTCATAAGCTCGCGTTTCTCAAGAGTGCAACATACTGATGTATACGCAAAACGAGACGCAGAAGTTCCCGGCCAGCGCAGGGCGGGGCGGAATCAGCGGCCGCGTCATGCAGGTGTTTCCAATGGCATTTTCCCGTCAAGGGGCGTGGCATATGACCTGCCATGCCCCCTGACGTGGCCGTTTAGCTGCCCGACTGACCGGACGCGCTGCTGCTGCTTTCGCTGCCCGATGCGGCTGCTGTGCCACCGCCCTGTGCGCCCAGCAAACGGCGACGGCGCTCGTCCAGCTGGCGTTCGACCTCACCAGAGCGCACAGCGTCGTTGATCTGCTCGCTCAGGTTCTGGGTCGCCATCTCCAGGCGGGCATCTTCGTTGTCCAGGCGCTGGCGAATCGACTCGGCCAGCCCGCTGATGTCCTTGTCGCTCTGCGAGGCCAGGCTGTCCAGCGACTTGATCGTCTTGTTAGTCAGCTTCTTGGCTTCGGCCAGCTCGATCAGCGAGCGCAGGTGTTCGCGTTCCTGGCGGATGCTGGTCAGGCGGGCTTCCAGCTTCATGCGCATATCCAGCATGAGCTGATACTGCTTCTCCTGCGACTGCCACTGCTCGAAATATTCCTGGGCCAGCTGCTGCTTGCTGTTCAGCTCGGTCTGCGCGGCGGCCGCCAGATCGTCCTTGCCTTTCAGCACCAGCGTGTCGATATCGCGGTCCATCTTCTCGGCGGCGCTGGCAAATTCCTCATACTTGCGCTTCAGCGTGCGGACGGTGCCGCCCACCTGCGCGGTCGATCCCTCCAGCTCTTTCAGGTCATTCTGCGCCTGGCGGATGTATTCATCCATCACCGCCACTGAATTGGACTGCAACGCGTTGTCGACCATCGCGTGCATGTTGGCGCTGATCAGGGTGTTGATTTTCTCAAACAGCGAAGGCATGAGGACTCTCTCCTGGATCGTCGATATTAATTGTCAGTATAACGTACAGTCGGGCTAAAAAGTTACAAGTTGCCTGCGGAATCCCTGCGCTCGGCGGGTATCGCGGCCCAAAATGCCTCCAGCGCCCCACTAATTTATCAACGTCCCATGAATTTTTCAGAAACGTGCATGCATATCATCTCATATGCCATTAGAATAATGGTCACACAAGTCCGCATTCCATTTTCTGGCCGCTGCGTGACAGCACACCATCGCCGCCATTCTCCTGCATCGGTCGATGCATTCTGACAGCAAAGAAGGCAGGCGCTTTGAAAGGCACCGATTTCATGAAATCCAGCCGTTTCACTCCCACACTCTCAAAATTTATCGCCGCCGCCAGCGCCAGCCTGATGATCGGCACACTGGCCCTGGTGGCGTCACTGGCGGACCAGCCTGCTGAAGCCCAGCAGCCGCCCGGGCAGAACTTCTGCTCGGACTTCATCCTGCAGGCGCTGGAAACGCTGGACGACAACTGCAACGCCATGGACCGCAACAGCGCCTGCTATGGCAACTTCCGCGTGGGCGCCACCTTCCTGGAAGAAGTGGAAGATGGCTATTTCAGCCGCCCGGCCGACCGCGCCGATCTGGTGCAGCTCCAGAGCATTTCGACCGACCCGCTGGACCCCGATGCCGAGGAATGGGGCATCGCGCTCATCAACGCGCAGGCCAATCTGCCCGGCTCACTGCCCGGACAGGCCGTGACCTTCCTGCTGATGGGCGACGCCACCGTTGTCAACGCGGTCTCGCCTGAGCAGGCCGCCCTGCCGTTTGACCCGATTGAAGTGACCACCAGCGCGCAGACCGCTATCCGCACGCAACCGGAAGCCAACGCCAACCTGGCCGGTTCAGCGCCGCAGGGTGCCGTGCTGGGCGCCGATGCCACCGACGGCACCGGCCTGTGGATCCGCGCGTTTTATCAGGACCCGGCGGATGCAGAATCCCCCGCTGTTGGTGGCTGGGTGCTGCGCAGCAGCCTGGTCGCTTTCGACGCCAGCATCCTGCCCGCGGTGAACGCCGAAACGCGCACCCCCATGCAGTCGTTCATCTTCCGCACCGGCCTGGGCCGCCCCGTCTGCGACCAGGCGCCCAACCAGGTGATCGTGCAGGGGCCCACCAATACCCAGGTGAACCTGAACGTGAACGGCGCTGATATCGTCGTCGGCTCCACCGTCGGCCTGCAAAGCGTGCAGGGTGCGCCGCAGGATATCCTTGACGAGCTGGACCTGCCCGACGACATCATCGAACAACTGACACAGGGTGGCGGCGGGGAAGCAACCCAGGAAGCTGGAAACGGCGACCCGAACAGCGAATGCGCCGTGATGCAGCTCACCGTCATCAATGGTGAAGTGCTGCTGAACGAGGACGAGCTGGTGCTGCCCGAAGGCAACAAGGCCTTCGCCGTGAGCTGCGGCCTGCCGCCGACCAATGACAGCAGCGATCCTGAATCCACGGAAGAACCCGGCAACCTGGTCGAGGAGCTGCTGAACCAGCAGTTCGCCAGCGAGTGGGGCGCCCCGCGTCCGCTGACCGAGGAAGAGCTGAACGCGCTGCTGCCGCTGGAGAACCTGACCACCGATAACATCAATTACGAAATCGACATCCCGGATGTGAACGATGTGACGCCGGCCTTCACCAATACGCCGACGTTTACGCCCACCTTCCGCCCGGTCACCAGCACGCCGACCGCGCTGCCCACCGGCACGCCCACGGGCACACCGCTGCCCCCGGCCACGGCCGTCCCGCCACCCGCCAATGTCGGCCAGCCCGCGCAGGGCACCAATGTAGTGGGCGGCGGCCAGGTCGCGATCGTCGGCCAGCCGTTCCCGAATCCGTTCAGCGTAACGGTGCTGGACCCGTATGGCACACCTGTCGTCGGCACGGCCGTCACCTTCACCGCGCCTACTGGCGGCGCCACCGGTACGTTCGCGGCCACGGGCACTAATTCGCAGACGGTGGTGACCAACGGCAGCGGCACCGCGACGACCTCATCGTTCACGCCCAACACCGTGTCTGGACAGTACGCGGTCATCGCCACAGCGCCCAGCACGGTCGCCAGCGCGCCATCAGCGGACACCCTGGCCAAGCGCCCGTCCTTCCAGACGCGCGTGGTCGCGACTTTCAGCGTGGCCAATGCTGCTGGCGAGGCCATGGGTATCGAGGTGATCAGCGGCAGCGGCCAAAGCGTCGGAATCGGCGAGAATTATCCTAATCCGCTGGTCGCCCGCGTGGTGGATGAGTTTGGCAATGGCGTCGCTGGCGTGAATGTCACCTTCCTCATCGATTACTATGCGCCGATCCTGTTCGATCCTGAAAACAGCGAAGTTGATATCGTCACCGATGCCAATGGCTATGCGACAACGCCCTTGCTGTACAACTACTCTCAATCGGGCGGGCAGTATACGGTGTACGCCTACCCCAGCGGGCTGGAGGACTCAGCGTTCTTCAACCTGAACATCATTGAGCCGCCCACAGCGACCTTCACGCCTACCCTGATCCCCACCGCGACGCTGACGCCGGTACCCGGTGTCGGCTCTGGCAGCGTAACCAGCGGCGATGGCCAGGCGCTGACGATCAATCAGACGGGCAGCGGCATCACGATACAGATTCTCGACACCAACAGCCAGCCGATGGATGGCGTGTCGATCGTGATGAGCATCTCCGGCGCCGAATTCCTCGTCGGGCAGGGTGGTTCCCCCACCTGGTCGGGCACGACCTCTGGCGGCGGATTCGCGACCTCTGACCCGGTGCAGGCCACCTGCGCCGCCGGCAGCTACAACGTCGGCATCACGGCCAACGGACTCTCCGTCAGCGGCGCAAGTGGCACCGTCTCGCCAGGCGCTGTGGAAAGCATCCAGGTTACCAGCGGCGATAATCAGTCAATCGGGCCGGGCCAGCCGTTCCCGACCGAGCTGAGGGCACGCGTCACTGATTCGTGCAATAATCCGGTCCCCGGCGTTTCCATTTCGTTCACAGGTCCGGCATTGAGTGGGGCTGCGATTGACTTTGGTGGCAGCAATGTCGCCAGCGGCAGTTCAGACGGCAGCGGTGAATTTGGCGCTTTCGGCACGGCCACCAACATCGACGGCACCTTCCAGGTGACGGCATCGGCCAATGGCGGGAACCCGTCATCAGTCCTGTTCCTGACGATTCAATCGCTGGCGCTGAATGTGACCTCGCTGGCAGACAGCGGGCCGGGCACGCTGCGCGATATCATGGCAGCGGCCCCACCGGACAGCACCATCACCTTTGGCGTGACCGGCACCATTGCTGTTTCGTCGCCGCTGAGCATCGAAAAAAACGTCTCCTTTGATGGGCCGGGAGCAGGCAGCCTGACCATCAGCGGCGGCGGCGGCACACGCGTATTCATCAATAACGGCTATACCGTGTCGATGGACGGCCTGACCATCAGCAATGGGAGTGCAGGCGATGGCGCCGGGGTGTATAACGCCGGCGGTATGACCCTGACCGACATGGTCTTTTCGGGAAACGCGGTGAGCCTGACAGGGGGTGCCATTTATAACTCCGGGTCGCTCACGGTGTCCAATTCGACCTTCAGCGGCAACAGCGCAGGCGTGGATGGCAGCGCGATTCACAGCAATACCAACGCCACGATTCTCATTGCCACCTCCACTTTCACCGGAAACACCGGGCAAGCCGTCAGCCTCCTCAACGGAGGCACAATTTCAAGCTCCAGCTTCATCAGCAATACAGGGCGCGCCGTCGGCATCAGCGGCGCGCCTGCTGTTACCCTGCTGGGTGTCACCTTTCAGGGCAATTCCGCTTCGCCGTGGGACGGTGGCGCGGTCTATATTGGCGCTGGTTCGACAGCCAATGTCACCAACAGCATTTTCCTCAACAATTTCACCAATGTCACCAGCGAGACCTGCTGCGCCAAAGGCGGAGCAATCTTTGTGGAAGGCACGCTGACGGCGACCGGGACAGAGTTTGTCGGCAATACGGCAGGCAGCAGCGCGGGCGCAGTGCAGGGCTGGATCAATGCCACGATCAACATCACGAACAGCTGCATCACCGGAAACAGCGATGGCTCAAATGTCGCCATCAGCAGCGCCAGCTCGACCACGGCCAACCTGCAATTTAACTGGTGGGGAGATCCGGGCGGCGCGGGAGCCAACGGTGTCAATGGCGCGTCGGGCAACGTCAACACAGCCTCGCCGCTGGCCAGCGCTCCGGTCACCTGCTAGGCGACGATCAGGCGCACTTCGCAGTTCCCTCGCACAACCTCATGTATCATGCAGCGATAATCGGCTCGCCAGCAATCACCGGCAGCAGGGCGGCCTCGATTTGCGCCAGCGTCTCGGCGCGCACCAGCCGGTCGCGCAGCTTGGCCGAGCCGGGAATCCCCAGGTGATACTTGGTGATCTGGCCGCGCAGCTCGCGCACATAGACCGTCTCGCTCATCAGCCCGCGTTCGATCGTCATACGGGCATGGCGCAGCGCAATCGCGGCGCGTTCGGCGGCAGTCGGAGCCGGCAGATGCTCGCCCGTCGTCAGGTAATGCCACATCTGGGCAAACACCCACGGCGCGCCCAGCGCGGCCCGCCCGATCATCACGCCATCGCAGCCGGTCTCGGCAAACATGCGCGCCGCGTCTTCCGGCGTATCGACATCGCCATTGCCAATCACAGGAATCTTCACAGCGTCCTTCACCTGGCGGATGATGTCCCAGTTGGCCTTGCCGGTGAAGCCCTGTTCGGCGGTGCGCCCATGCACGGCAATCGCCTGCACGCCGGATTGCTCGGCAGCTTTGGCAAACGGCACCGCGGTCAGGTTATTCGCATCCCAGCCGGCGCGCACCTTCACCGTGACCGGCACATTGACCGCGCGGATGACCGCTTCCACCACGGCGGTCGCCGTGCACACATCGCCAATTTCCTTCAGCATCGCCGCGCCAGCGCCCTGCTTGGCCACTTTCGGCACCCAGCAGCCCATATTGATGTCGATGATATCGGCGCCGGCATCGGCAACCACGCGGGCAGCCTCGGCCATCACGTCCGGGTCTGCACCAAATAGCTGCACGGCGAACGGGCTTTCGTCCTCCACCCAGTCAAACATGGCGTAGGTTTTCTGGCTTTTGTAGTGGATGGCCTGGCTGGAAATCAGCTCGGTGCACACCAGGCCGCAGCCGCCCAGCTCGCGCGCCAGCGCACGGAAGGCATAGTTGGTCTGGCCGGCCATCGGGGCCAGCGTGAGCGGGGTGGTGACGGGAATTCCGCCAATAGAAAAGGGCCCGGGGGCAGCCTGCATCGCTAATAACCTGAAATGTGTGTGGGCAATTCACGCATTATCGCGGCTGGGCCGTGCGCTTGTCAACCGAAAGTCAGACAGCCCGTCAGGGTTATTCCCGGTCAGAACTGCGCGGCTGCCGCGGCGGCGCGGGAAAACGGGGCATCCGGCGCCGGGGCGACCTCCGCCGGCAGCAGGAAAGCGAAGACCGCGCCAGAGCCAGCCTCGCCCTCCACCCAGATGCGGCCGCCGTGCGCTTCCACGGCCAACCGGCAGAAGGCCAGCCCCAGCCCGACGCCCTCGCGTGAGCCGCTGCCACGGATGCGATAATACTTGTCGAACACGGCGTCGCGCAGATGCGGCGGAATGCCGGGTCCGCTGTCGGTCACAGCCAGGCGGATGCCCTGCCCGTCGGCCTGCGCGCTCACGGTGATGGTGCCGCCCGCCGGCGTGTACTTGATCGCGTTTTCGATCAGGTTGATCAGCACGCGCTGCACGATTTCACCATCGATGCGCGCACGCGGCAGGCTGGGATCCACCTGCGCGACGAGCGTCTGCGCGGCATCGGTCGCGGCGGCACTGACGATCTGGAAAGCGCCCTGCACGACGGCCTCCAGCGAGACAGGACGCCGGTTCAGCGACAGGCCGTTGTTCTCCAGCTTGCCCATGTCAAGCAGCGTCTTGATCATGCGGCTGACCTGGCGGATGGCGCGCGTGCCCGCCGCGACATATTCGCCCGCCTGCGGCACTGCATCCGGCGGAATCAAGCGATCGAGCACGGCAAAGGTCGTCTGCACATGCTGAAGCGGTGCGCGCATGTCGTGGTAGGTCATCGCCACCAGATCGCGCTGAAGCTGTTGTTTCTGCGCGTCCTGCTGGGCCTGCGAGTCGCGCGCGAGAGCAGCCAGCAGCGCCTTCTCAACCACTGCGGCGCCGTCCGTCAGCGCGTGAAGCTGGGCCTTGTCGAAGGCTGTGCGCGGGTCATGGGCGACGGCAATCATGCCCAGCGGCGTATCCTGATCGCGCAGCACCACAGCGGCATTGGTGCCATCACGCCCGACCACGGCATGCGTGCCCGCCAGCGCCCTGGTCATCACGCCCTGAACCAGCAGCGCCTCCCACACCTGGCGCTGTTCGGGCGACATGGCCTCACCAGCGACGACGACATCGGCGGGCTGGCCGTGCGCGTCAAAGCGCACCACAAACACAAAGTGCGTCTGGAAAGCCTCGGAAAAAGCATCCGCGGCCGACGCCAGCACGTCGCCAGCTGGCCGCGTGTCGCCAATACAGGACAGTGCCAGCCGGTACACCCAGTCGGGAATGTGTCGTTGTGGGGTGGGCATCAGTCGCTGTCCTGTTCACGGGCCATCGCGCCCGCTGTCTGTCACGTCACTTGTTTACGACTTTCATATATTGAGATTGTATTGTCAACAGCAGGATATGGCAACAGGTCATTCATTCAATACTCATGTCATCAAAAATCTAATGCTGAGGGAAAGAATCGCGCATGACCGCTGCTTTTTCACTCAAATACGCCTTGCATACCAGTATAAAAGATAAATAAAGAATTTATACATTAACATTATATCAAGCATTACGCGATTTGGATTAACGTTCTGCCAGCGCCCGCACGGGCATGGTCTTCAGGCACGTCCTGAAATTCTGGTATACTGGCTGGCATGATACTGAACTGGAAATCCCCCGTGAGAATCCTGCTGATTGTGGTTGCGCTGCTGGCGTGTGTCTTTTCCGGAGCGGCTCAGCCTGATGAACCCGTGACCGGACAGACCTATCAGACCACCAATCTGCGCATCGCCCCGGACACGCGCTTTGAGATTGTCGGGCAGGTGGGCAGCGGCGTGGTCGTGACGCTGGTGGGCATCGACGAAACGCGGCGCTGGCTGCTGGTCGAGACCGACGCCGGGCTGTCTGGCTGGACGCTGGCCTATACGCTGATTGTCGATGTCGCGCTGGAGACGCTGCCGGTTGTCTCGGAAAGCGAAGCGCCGGCCGACCCGGATGGCGATGTGCTGGTGACGGCATACGGCCGCGTGAATGTGCGCTCTGCGCCGGATATCACCGCTGAAACGCTGTTCCAGATCGACACCGGCACGACCGCGCTGGCGATTGCCCGCTGCTGTGATACCAATGACTGGCTGCTTATCCGCCTGAGCACGACGGCCGCCGAGCCACTGCCCGAAGCCACCCCGGAAGCCGATGAGGCCGACGTGCTGGTGGGTGTGCTGGAAGGCTGGGTGGCGTATTTCACCGTGGAAGTAACCGGCGCGGTGGATGACCTGCCGCTGCTGGTGCCCGGCGAGGCCGATCCTGAAGACCTGGTGCCGCCGTCGGATTATGCGCGGTCGCGCTTCAATGCCCGTGTGCGCCCCGCCCCCACGCTGGAATCCGATACGCTGGTGATCGTGCCGTTTGCCACGCTGGTGCAGGTGCTGGGCCGCGATGATACGGGCGGCTGGCTGTATGTGGCCTACGACGGCATCAGCGGCTGGGTCAGCGCCCCGCTGATCGAGCTGACGGCGGCGCAGATCAGCGCGCTGGATGTGATTCAGGAATAGCGCACAGCAAAAACGCGACACCTCAGGCGTCGCGTTTCAGGATAATCCCGGTTGCAGAGAACTATTCCTCGCGTTTTGGCTCTGGCGTCTGCACGCCCAGCGCCGTCTTGAGCTCTTCCAGCGTGGTGGCTTTGTTCCCCTCGCGGGTGAGGCTGCTAGTATGCAGCTCCAGCGTCGGCGGGGCAGACGCATCCGGCTGTTCAATCGGGCTGTAGAACTGCATTAAAGCGCCGCGCACGCGGGTTTCCACGCGCTCCAGCACATGGGGCAGGCGCTCGGCCTGCGTGAACACGATCAGCTCGTCAGAACCGGCGTGGCCGATGACATCTTCTGGCGTGCCGTGCTCGCGCAGGGCATTCTTCAGCAGCATGGCGACCGCGCGCATCATCTCGTCAGCGGCAATAAAGCCCATGCGTTCGCGCAGTTTGTCCAGCCCCTGCACATGCACGCGCAGCAGCGCCCACGGCATGTCGCTGAACAGCAGCGATTGCAGGCGCTGGTTGGTGAGCAGCACATCGGGGAACTGCGTGACCGCGTTGAGCATGCTGTTCATCTCGGCGCGCTGGATCGCATTACGCACGCGCAGGCGCAGCTCCTGAATGTCAAACGGCTTGGTGATGTAATCCACCACGCCCAGCTCCAGCCCCTGCAGGCGGTCGATACGGTCGCGCTTTTCGGTCAGGAAGATGATCGGCACGTCCTGCGAGCGCAGATTCAGGCGCAGCTGGCGACAGACTTCATAGCCGCTGATATCAGGCAGGCGGATGTCGAGCATAAACAGGTCAAAATCCTGGTCTTTGGCCAGCTCCAGCGCATCGCGGCCCCAGGCGGCGCGCTGCACCTCGTAGCTTTGCACACGGAAGAACGTATGCAGCATCTCGGAGAGATCCTGATCGTCCTCAACAATCAAAATACGTGATGGTTTGGAATCCATGCCATGCGCCTCACGGAGGGTTGTGTGCAAGAAATGATGCAGCCTGTCTGAATTCAGACGAGGCAGCAGAGGCCACGACAGCCTCTGTATTTGATTCTACGCGACGGTGTGCTTATTGATGACAAAGATGCAGCGATCAGCACCCGCGGCGACACACTGGATTTCGCGGACAGTGTGTTCGCGGCCATTGGTGGCATACAGCGCGGTCTCCTGCAGCAGGCCCACATACGGGTGGCAGACAGGTCGCTGGGCAGTCTGGCCCCAGCACATGGCGCTGTCGTGAATGATGAAGCGCACGCTGGTGGGCGTGTCTTCGATGGCGCACTGCTGGTCGCTGAAATGCGACATGACCGCCGCCAGCGCCTTCATGCCCACGCGCAGGCGTTCATCCAGCGGCAGGGTGCGGAAGGCGGGATCGGCCATGCCAGCCAGCGCGCCAAATTGCAGCATGCCGCGTGCCAGCCAGGCGCGGCCCGCGCGCAGGGCCATGCCGCGTCCACCGCGCGCGCTATACATTTCGTCCAGCGCCAGATTGAGCGCGCTGAAAATGGCAAAATCGAGCGAACGCGTCAGCCCCTCTGACGGCAGGTTGACCAGCAGGCGGTGCAAATGCGCCAGCTCCAGCGTGGCCTGCAGGCTGTGCTCGCCCATCACCTCCTGCATGGCAAGCAAAAACGCCCGACCGAAGCGGTCAGGCATAAGGCTGCCACTGGTGCGGGCGCTGATATCAGAGCTGTGCGGCGTCGCGGTCATGGGGCGTACAGCCTCGCTGCCGTACGAATCAGATGAGATGCTTGAGGTCTTGCGACGCGCGTGAGATATCCAGGAACAGCATGCCCAGCTTGGCTTCCTTGCGCGCCAGCACGGTCAGCACGGCTTCCTCGCCGATGGCGGTGATCACGACAAAGCCGCTTTCGCCGCGCACAAAAATCTGCTCAAGATTGCCGCGCTTCAGCTCCTGCGTCATGCGCTGGCCGAGGCCGAGCATGGCGGCAGACATCGCGCTGACGCGGTCTTCTTCGGTGCCTGCGGGCAGCGCCGAAGCAATACTCAGGCCGTCGACGCTCACGATGGCAGCGGCCTCGACGTGTTCAGAGCTGGCCTGCAGGTCGCGCAAACGCGCCACCATAAGTTCTGTACGTGACTTTGCCAACGGGAATACTCCTGTGCCGGGTGATGTGAGCATCAGCCACACTTTCGCGTGGCATGAAGGACAAATTGCTTTACAAAGTATAGCATAGCGTGGTTATGCCGCAAAATACGTGAATCTTTATGAAAAATCCCCGAAAGTCGCCGGGCCTGAAATAAAACAGGGACGCGCTGGGCGTCCCTGTCCTGGTGCTGATTTTGCTGGTACTGCAAACAGCCGACTACTTGACGTCGACGCCCGCGCCTTCTTCTTCCAGCAGCTTCTTGGCTTCGGCAGCCTTGTCCTTGCTGACGGCTTCGAGCACGTTGGCAGGGCTGGCTTCGGCGCCTTCAACGAGGTCCTTGGCTTCCTTCAGGCCCAGGTTGGTGAGCTGACGGACGACCTTGATGACGTTGATCTTCTTGGGACCAACCGACTTCAGGACGACGTTGAATTCGGTCTGCTCTTCTTCCGGCTCAGCGGCGACGGCAGCGGCAGGGGCAGCGGCGGCCATCATCATCATGCCGCCACCGGAAGCGGCGGTCACGCCCCACTTCTCTTCCAGGAGCGTCTTCAGCTCGCTGGCTTCCAGGATTGTCAGGGCGCTCAGTTCTTCGACCAGCTTGTTCAGGTCAGCCATTATATTTCCTCACGTTCTTTCGTTTGTGTGTGTAATTGTCTGGTGTGGCGGGCAGCAGCGGATGAGACAGCCGAAGCCCAGGTTATTTCCGATACACCGGTCTGCGCGGCAGCACGCTCATCTCAGGCCGCTCGCGGTGTATCCCAGTGACGACTTGAATGACTATGCCGCGTCGTTCGCCTTGTCCAGGTAAGCCTGGAGCACGTTGACGACCTGGCTGTTGGCAGCCTGGAGCAGACCAGCGAGCTGGGCCGCGGGCGCCACGATGATGCCGGCGAGCTGGGCGCGAATTTCGTCCATCGTCGGCAGGTTGGCGATTGCTTCCAGGTCACTGGCTTTGAAGATGCTGTCGGCGATAACGCCGCCCTTCACGCCAAAGTTGTCGGGCATGTCTTTAATGACACCCTGCACAACCTTTGCGACGCCGGGCAGATTGCCATTGCCAAACACGATACCCGTCATATTGCTCAGCAGGTCAGCCGGAACCGGCCAGCCAGCTTCAGTCAGGGCGTGACGGAACAGCGTATTCTTGACGACGCTGTAGGTACCGCCAGCGGCAGCCAGCTTCGTGCGCACGACATTGACCTGCGCCACTGTCAGCTTCGAGTACGAGGCCACGATAAAGCCGTCGGTTCCCTTCAGCTGTTCGGTGTAAATGCTGACGAGTTCCTCTTTACGTTCACGAGAAATTGCCAAGTGATTTTTCCTCCTTTCCGTCAGGATTTTTCTAACGCGCGGGCTTGCGGCCCGCAATGTCAGCACGTCGATGCAACACCATAAAAAAATGCGACCCCGCAGCATGGTGGCAGGGTCGCATAAACAGTCGCGCGATACGAGCAGAACATTCAGGTGTTCAGGCTCTCCCCTTCACCTCGGCGTGGCTTACGTGACTGAACACGGCACGCGGTCTGCGGTAAAGTGTTGATGAGGTTCATTCTAGAGGACGGCGCGCGCGGATTCAAGGGTGATGTGGCGTCACCATTGGCACCGGGGTAAGGAATTCTCGCTGAGGATTCAGTCAGATTTTGATCCTCCAGGGCGGACACATAGGTCCGCCCCTACTCGGAGTGGCCCGAATTTGAGGAAAAAAACTCGCGGTTCCACATATTTGTCCGCGAGGAATGTAGGGGCAGACCGGCGTGTCTGCCCGGCAAATAGAAGAAGAATTGTCTTAACTTGGTGCCAATGGGTGATGTGGCGTCACCGCCTGTTCCTTAATGGCCGGGCGTTGTGACGGGCACGACCGTCGCGCCTGGAGAAGGATCGCGGCGGCGCATCAGATACATGGCCGGAATGACCGTCATCAGCATCACGCCGCCCGCAATCAGGAACGGCACGCGGTGGCCGATGTCGAACATGCTGCCGCCCAGGCCAGTCCCCATAATCAGGCCGAGGCTGGTGGCCGCGTTATACACGCCCAGCGCACCGCCGTTGATTTCCTCGCGCACGCTCATGGTGGCCAGCCCCTGTAAGCTGGGCATCATCAGGCCGCTGGCAATCGCCATAAACAACAGCGAGACGCCGCCCACCAGCCACGGCGACGCGAACATGGCGATCGACATCATGCCCAGCCCACGCAGGATATCGCCATACACCACCAGCCGATGCTCACCGAAGCGTTTCAGCGCCGGCCGCAGGAAAAACACCTGCGTGATGACCTGGCCCAGCCCGATGCTGGTCAGCATCAGCCCGACGCCCAGATTGACCTGCTGATTGGTCTCGCCGGGGAACAGCTCGGCCGCCGCAAACAGGGCAATCGTACTCTGGATGATGGCGATGCAGAACTGCGCCGCGAAGCCGATCACGAGGATAATCAGCAGCGACCGGTTGCCGGTAATCTCGCTGACGCTCATGCGGGCGCGGCCTTCGTCGGCGCGCTGCTGGCGCTTCTCTTTGGGCAGGCTTTCATCGAGGAAGATCCACGTGAGCGCCACGGTGAAGGCCGTGACCGATGCACCCACCACAAACGGCATATGGTCGCCGCTGAAGGCCGAGACGATGCCGCCCACCGCCGGCCCCAGGATGTAGCCCAGGCCAAACGCCATGAATATGATGCCCAGCCCCTGGGTGCGCTTCTCTTTCGGGGTGATATCGGTCACGTAGGCCTGCGCCACGATCAGGTTGCCGCCGGTAATGCCGTCCAGCACGCGCGCCAGCAGCAGCACATTGAAGTCCTGCGCGGCGGCCATCATCACGAAGCTGAGCACGGTGCCGATCTGCGAGACGAGCAGCACGGGCAGGCGGCCATACTTGTCGCTCAGGCGGCCCAGCAGCGGGGCGGCCAGAAACTGCGCGATGAAATACGAGGCCAGCAGCAGCGAAATCTGCTGGGGCTGCGCGCCAAAATTGCGCTGGGCATACAGCGGCAGGGTGGGCAGCACGATGGTTCCGCCCAGAAAATTAACAAACGCCACAGCGAACAGCACCAGGTAACGTCGGTCTTTGAGCATCATAGGACTTGTTAGGGGGCTTGTGCCGACAGAATGTTTTCAGTATACGGCAGGTGGTTATAGACCAAATGGTGCCAATCTGCGGGGAAAAGCTGAGAGGATGCGCAACGGGCGGCGAATATCTGTGTGCCTCCGCCGCCTGAGGTTAAAACCCCAGGCTACAAGAAGCCCAAGTCCCTGAAGGGACTGAAAGGCCGGTTTCTGCGGCGCCGATTCAACTCACCGTCATGACTTCCAAATCCTGGCGCTCTTGGCGTCTTGGCGGTTCAAATCATCGTTGAGGTAAAACAAACGGGCGAGCCTGTGCTGGCTCGCCCGTCATCTGCTGATTGTGTGTTAGCCCTCGCCGGACTCGTCGGCCTGCGCGAACAGGCTGGCCCTCGGGTCATGGGCCGTATCCTGCACCATGTCCGGGTCGCAGCCCAGGCGCTTCAGCGCGTCGGCGGCCGTCTCGCGGAAGGTATCCGCCTCGTTCTGGACGATCTTCATCAGCGGCGCGATGGCACGCGGGTCGCCCAGGCGTCCCAGCGACTGCGCCGCGTTGACGCGGGTCTGAAAGCCGGGGGCCTGCAAGGCATCAATCAGGGGATCCACGGCGCGCTGGTCGCCCAGCTTGCCGAGCATGAGCGCGGCACGGCCACGCACAATGAGGTCTTCATTATCATTGCGGACGATGGTTATGAGTGTGCGGACGGCCTCGTCGCCCCCCATCATGCCCAGCTTCATCACGGCGGTACGACGCTTTTCCTTATTCGTATCGCGCAGTTCAGACAGGGCCTGTTTGAGCGAGAGCTCTTCAGGGTGGGTCATAGTATCGGCTCCTTTATCGCCACCGGACTACTTACCACGAGTTTGCCTTCATGGATGCGGCACACGCGGTCGGCAAACGGCACAATATCCGGGTTGTGGGTAGCCATGACGAGTGTTTTTCCTGCATCTCTTGTTAATTCTAACAGAAGTTTCAAAACTCGTTCCCCTGTCTCTTCGTCCAGATTGCCGGTGGGCTCATCAGCGAGTACGAAGGCGGGGTCGGTGACAAGCGCGCGGGCGATGGCGATACGCTGCTGCTCGCCGCCGCTCAGCTTGTCGGGAAAGCTGTCGGCGCGGTTGGCCAGGCCAACGCGCTCCAGCAGCTCGCGCCCGCGCTTTTGCGCCTTGCTCACGCTGCCACCCGCCAGTTCCACGGGCAGCGTCACGTTTTCAAGCACGGTCAGCGTGGGGATCAGGTTAAAAAACTGGAAGATGATGCCGATGTGGTCGCGGCGAAACAGCGTCAGGCCGCGGTCATTCAGCTTCGTGATGTCAGTGCCGTCGATGCGGATCGATCCGCTGTCTGCACTGTCTATGCCACTGATGAGGTTGAGCAGGGTGCTCTTACCGCTGCCGCTTTTGCCCAGCAGCACGAAGAATTCACCTTCTTCGATATCCAGGTTTACATGATCGAGGATCAGGCGCGTGGCTCCCCCTTCGGCATACTGGCGCGTCAGCTCGCGGATTTCAACGATAGCATGGAGGGGGGGATGCGTGCTCATGGGGTGACCTTTGTTGTCAGGGTTGGCTGTTGAATGCGGGCGGGCCGGAACGAATCATGTTTACCCAGCAGTGTACGCGGTCACAATGAGCAGAGTATGATAAATTCTTCACAATCGGGCGAACAGGGCGAACTGCCTGCCTGTGTATGCGCGCTGCGCACAAGAGTGTGACGAATACCCTCAGCATACCGCTAAAGTATAAAAGTTGAATTGGCGAAAGTTATGCATAACGTTTGTGAAAATCCGCCAAATACCCTGCCAGACCATCTGTGAAGCGATCCACAAATAGGCCATGTGGTGGATATGTCTCTCGCCGTTCTGCCCATCCCCGTCTGGTCATCCTCCACTACACTCATGAGCAGCAATTAGCCAACGAGGACATCTATGATCGCGCAGCGCGCAAAAAAGCAGGCGACGGGCAAGACAAATCCGGTCGCCTTTGGGTTGTTTGCCCCGCACAACGAAATCGTCCAGCTCACCGGCGCCTGGAATGACTGGCAGCCTATCGACATGACCAAAGATGAGACCGGCCACTGGCGGGCTGAGGTCGACCTGCCGGACGGGGAATATGAATACCGTTTCATCGTGAAGTCGAACAGCCCGTTCTGCCTGGGCGAGATGAAGTCAGTGGCAGACCCGACCGCCCTGCGCTATTCGCTGGACAACCACGAGAATTCGATCGTGCAGGTGAAGAATGGCAGCGCCATCGTGCACGACTATGTGTGGCAGCACGACGATGTGCCCCTGCCATCCAATGAAAAACTGGTCATCTATGAGCTGCATGTGGGCGACTTCCGCGGCGGCGAGGGCGACACGCAGTCCGAGCCGGGCACGCTGGTCACCGCGCTGGACAAGCTGGACTATCTGCGCGACCTGGGCATCAATGCCATCGAGCTGATGCCGATCAACGAGTTTCCCGGCGGACACAGCTGGGGCTACAGCCAGCACAGCGTGTATGCGGTCGAGAACAGCTATGGCACGCCGAATGACCTGTGCCGCTTTGTGGACGAGTGCCACGCGCGCGGCATCCGCGTCATCCATGATGCGGTGTACAACCATCTGGCCCCGGAAGCACCCCTGACACAGATCGACTACAACTACTGGTTCTACGAGAACAACCCGGATGAGGCCGCACTGAGCTTCGGGCCAAAGTTCAACTACGAGCACTATGACCCGCACTACAATGTGTTTCCGGCACGCGAGTACGTCATCAACGCGCTGCGCATGTGGGTGGAGCAGTTCCACATCGACGGCATCCGCTTTGACTGCACACGCGCCATCAAATACTTTGATCTGCTGCGCTGGTTCGACGACGAGGCGCACAGCCGCGCCAACTTCAAGCCGTTCTATACCATCGCCGAGCATGTGCCGCAGGACAGCGCCATCGCGTCGGGCAACGGCCCGGTGGATGCCGCCTGGCACGATACCTTCATGCGTCAGCTGGCGTGCAGCACGCTGGGCGTGCCCCATCACGGGCGCGACCCCTACAACACGAGCGAAGTGCTGCGCCTGATGAATGCCCACGAAGACGGCTTCGACTCGAATTACAATACCGTGCGCTATCTGAGCAACCACGACGAGGAACGCATTTTCTTCCTGCTGGGCGACGTGGCCAACACCTTCGATGAGGCGGCCTTTCGCCGTGCCAAGCTGGGCGCGTCGCTGCTGCTGACAGCTCCCGGCATCCCGATGCTGTGGATGGGCGAGGAACTGGGCCAGCCGACCAACAAGAGCATGGAGCTGCGCCCGGTGCAGTGGGGCCTGCTGGAGCACGAGGAGAACCAGGGCCTGCTGAACCACTACAGGCACCTGATCAGGCTGCGCATGGAAAACGATGCACTCACCAGCGACACGTTTGAAGCGGCAGCAGACATGCCCGACCGGGGCATCATCGCCTACAAGCGCTGGGCCGCCAACGGCAACGTCGTGCTGGTGGCCGCCAACCTGAAGGATGAATTCGCGGGCGCGTTCACCGTCGAAGAAGCCGGGCTGGAAGATGGCACGTGGAAAGAAGTCGTCTACAACTATGATGTGCAGGTGACGGGCGGCGTGCTGAATGACGAGCTGGCCGAAAGTGATGTCAAAATCTACGTGAAGCAGTAGGGACAATGCTTGCGTTATCCGATCGCGCCTCATTTTCACCGATGGGTCTTTGGGCCAGCGGACGCGGCGGGCCGCGTCCCTACGAGCGTTTTCCGGTGCATCCGGTCTCTGTAGGGACAACGCAGGCGTTGTCCGATCGCGCCTCATTTTCACCGATGGGTCTTTGGGCCAGCGGACGCGGCGGGCCGCGTCCCTACGAGCGTTTTCCGGTGCATCCGGTCTCTGTAGGGACAACGCCTGCGTTGTCCGATCGCGCCTCATTTTCACCGATGGGTTTTTGGGCCAGCGGACGCGGCAGGCCGCGTCCCTACGAGCGTTTTCCGGTGCATCCGGTCTCTGTAGGGACAACGCCTGCGTTGTCCGGGGGTATCAGTTCAGGGCCCGGCGTGATTGCCAGGCCCTTTTTTGTCGCCTATCCGCTGGGCGTGATCGTCAGCTTGGAGTCGTCGGACAGGCCGCCAGCGCGGTCGGTGGGCACGGCCGACAGCGTAAGCTGCGCGCGCACCGTCGCCTGGGCATTGGCCAGCGCGGTCGCGGTACTCATGAAGTTGGTCGAGGCGCTGGGCGTCGGGCTGCGCGTGGGCGTGCTGGTGGGAACCGGCGTGCGCGTGGCCGAAGGCGTCGGCGTCGGAGAAACAGGCGTCGGCGGGACGGGTGCGGCATCGTCAATCTGCAGCAGCATCGGGTCGAGCGGCGGCTGACAGTCTACCAGGGCGCGCTGCACCCAGCCTTTCAGCCCGCCGGTCACGGGCACGCGCAGCCATGCGCCGGTGCTGGTGCGCGCTTCTACGCGGAAGGTGGTGCTGGCCGGGAACGTCGCGATCACCTGGGCGGTATCGCCCGGCGCATCAAACACCTGCAGGTCCGCACGCGGGGCGCAGGTCGGTTCGCTGGTCTGAAGGGTCAGCGTGGCTTGCGTAGTCGCACCATCCTCGCCCGTCGCCAGAAGCTGAAGCGTCAGGCCGGGCTGGGTCAGGGTCATGCGGGCGGTGGCGCTGCCTTCAGCCGGCAGGTCTTCCGTGCCATCGAAGATGTCGCCACCAAACAGGCGTACGACACTCGCGCCGGGCACACTCCACGTCACGGTAATCTGCTGGTCGGCATACAACAGCACGGCATCCGGCTGTGCCGAGAACGAAGCCACCACCAGCGGCGTCTCGACCAGCAGGTTGGCCGACGCGACGGCGGTCCCGCCTGCGCCGCTGGCCAGCACCTGAATGGCGACATCGCCTTCCAGGCCGGTTGTGTCCAGCGTGACGCCATTCTGCCCCACCGGCACGGTTGCTACCGGCGTGCCAGCGATGCTGAGCATGACGCTGGTCGCATCCACCGCGGACCACGAAAGTCCGGCTGGCGTGCCCTGAATGACCGATGACGGCACCGTCAGGCCAGTGAGCTGGGCCGGGCGCGGCGCGGGGCGCAGCAGCACGACTGCCAGCACAATCAGGCCCAGCACGAGCGCGGCACTGATGCCCGCCAGCGCGTAAACGGCGCTTTTGGGCAGGGCGGGCTTTTCGGTCACGCGGCCGCGCATGGCCACCAGAAAGCCCGACGCATTGGCCCCCCGCACCAGCACGTCAAACGGGATCGTGCGTGCGTCGCCAAACAGGCGCGGCTGGCGCATCGACACCGTCCCGCTGAACGAGGTGCGCTGGCCGGGTGGCAGCACAATCTGCGCGCTGGGGATATCAAATTTGAGCAGGCTCTCGGTCTTGCCGGGCGCTTTGGTCTTGGTGGTCAGGTCGCGCCCATACAGCTTCAGCGGCAGCGGCGCGTTGCCCTGATTATGCAGCAGCAGGCGGAACTGTTCGCCCGCACGAATCTGGCGCGACTCCAGCGCGACGCCCAGCCCGACATAGGCCAGAATCTTGAGCGGCACTTCGGTCTTGATGTACTCGTCAAGCTGATTCTTCGGGCGCACCAGCACGCGCACGCGATAATCACCGGGTACGCTGTCCGGCGTGCGCGTGGGCTTGAAGCTGATCGTCACATCCTCGCTGTCGCCGCTGCGCACATCCAGCTCCGGGCGGTCGACGCGAATCCATTCTTTGGGGATGCCGCTCACCTCGACCACAAAGCGGGTGGTCTCGGTATCGGCATTGGTAATCATGATGCGCGATGAGGTATATGCGCCGGGCGCAATAGCGATATCGGGCGCCTCGGCCTCCACATTGAATGATGTCTTGCTGCCCACCGGCTCGATGCGGCGCGTCATTTCTTCCGGCACATCCAGCGGGCGGGTGGGGTTTTCGTTGGCGTCCTGGTAAATCATGATCAGCTCGCCGATCAGGATTTCCTCGCCGCCGCGCAGCACCGTGGGGACATTGGTGGGCAGGCGCGTGCCATCGATAAACGTGCCATTCACCGATTCGAGGTCGGTGATGAACGTTTCGCCATCCTTCCGCGTGATGCTGAGGTGGTAGCGCGAAATAGTGTCTGTTTCCAGCGCGATAGTATTACCGGCGGAGCGACCGAGTGAAATATTCTCGTCGCTGAGCTGAAACGGTTTGAGCATACCGTCGGGAAAAAACACATCCAGCCGACCGTAAACCATGCATATCTCCGGCATGTGCGATGTCAGGTGGAACCATAGTTGTTATTGTAACGATAATGGGCACGGTTTCACAACGCGTGTAGCCGACGCTATGCCACCACGGTGCGGATGGGGGGTGTTTGGAAGCCCGTTTTTTGTTTTTCCGCCGACGGCGGGGCAAAAGGGAACGAGGGGAGAGGTGAGGTATAGGGCCGGACGAGGCGGGCCTCGTCCCTACGGTACGGGTGGTGGTGTAGGGACACGGCCTGCCGTGTCCGCGCTGGCAAAGAACCCGTTTCAATTCCAGGGCCGGACGAGGCGGGCCTCGTCCCTACGGAGACATGTCTCCATCAGGACCGAGGGGTGAGGCGGGTCAGGGAAGCAACGCGCCGCGCCCGACAACACCCACAATTCCCCCAACTGGCCCATTCACATTGCGCCTGATGGACCAGCGTCGGGCGCGCATCCCCGTGTATGCTGGAAGCATATTGGCGGGAACGACGACTGAAAGCAGGCAATCGACGATGTGGAAATTGAATGGACTGACACGCGCGGCATTCTGGAATACGGTACTGGCGCTGATCTTTCGCGTCGGATTCCTGCGCCGGCTGCGCTTTCTGGTGCCGGCCGCCACGGCTGGCGTGATGTGGTATCTGGGCCGCCGCAAGGGCGCCGCCGATGCGAACGTGATTCAGGGCACGACTGTCCAGACACCGACTGAACCGAACAATCCGGGTCGCAAGTCGAAGGTGAAGATTTCGTCCTAGCGGGCGACGGCAATCGCGCTGGCCTGATGCCCCGTGTGCGTCAGGCTGATATCCCATTCTGTCAGCCCCAGGCGCGCGCTTTCGGCGGACGCTGCCCCGTGCAGCACCACATACGGGCGGCCGCGGCCATCGCAGCGAATCTCGATTTCGCGCCAGCCCACAGCGCCGATGCCCGTCCCCAGCGCCTTGGCGACTGCCTCTTTAGCGGCAAAGCGCGCCGCCAGACGGGCTGGCTTGTCGGCGGTGTCGTGCCGTTCATTCGGCGTGAAAAAGCGGTTGAGGAAGCGCTCGCCAAAGGTGGCGATGCCGTGTTCGATCCGCTCGATGTCGATCATGTCGATGCCGCAGCGCAGCATAAGGCCTCTTCCCGGATGTACATCATCGTGTTGGCTGAAATCATACACCAGGAATAACCCCACAGATGCGGGGCTGGTCACGCTTGACAAGTTTTCAGAGTCGGCATATGCTGGCTGTAATATTCTCCTGTTAGTGCTGGCACCCTTGCCAGAGGATCTCATGAATACCGTCGTCATCGGCGCTGGCACAGCCGGACTCGCCACCGCGCATGACCTGCATCAGGCAGGGCATCAGGTGGTTGTGCTGGAAGCGCGCGGGCGTATCGGTGGGCGCGTTCTGACCGAACGGGCCTTCTCCTACACCCCTGTAGAGTTCGGAGCCGAACTCGTCCACGGAGCCGACGCTCCGACCTGACTGCTCATTCGCAAGCTCGGCCTGACAACTCATCATTGGCCCAAAACCGACGACTCGCTCGTGCGGCTAGCTGACGGGCGCCTCGTCACCATGACGGAGGCCCGCGCCACCAACGCAAAGTGGGACATCACGCGCGCCTGGAACCTGCCAGACGTGCCGCCCGCCCCCGACGATGAGCCGTTTGATGCCTACCTGCGTCGCATCGGCTTTGACGACGAGGCGCTGGGCTATGCGCGCCGCGCCTGGGTCAATGCCTCCGGCGAAGCCGCCGACCGCCTGAGCGCGATCGTCTGCCTGCAGGACCTGGAGCTGCGGCCGTCTTTCAGCGCGCCCTATTTTGGCGACGCACCGGTGCCCTCGGCCGGGAATGGCGATTATCGCATCGCCGAAGGCTACCTGTCGCTGCATGACCATCTGGCGGCAGGGCTGGATATCCGGCTGAACACGATTGTCAGCGAAATCGACTGGTCTGGCCCGCGTGCCCATGTGCGGACGGGGGATGGCCATGTGTTCGAGGCCGATCACGTGGTGGTGACGCTGCCGCTGGCGGTGCTCAAGGCGGGCCGCGTGGCTTTCACGCCCGCGCTGCCCGCCGACAAGCAGGATGCCATCGGGCGCATGAATATGGCCCCTGCCCTCAAGCTGATTTACAAATTTGCCAGGCCGATCACGCCACGGGGCATCGCTGCCCTGTATGCCGACGGCCTGCCCCCGATGTGGTGGACGCCACAGGCGAACAGCGCGCCCGACCAGGAACAGGTCTGGCTGGGCTTCGCCACCGGCGATCATGCCCGCGACCTGCTGGCCGATGGCGAAGCTGGCGCGCTGGCACTGGGACTGGAGACGCTCCGCAGGGAGCTGAACCAGCCCGCATTAACCCCCCTGGAAGCGCGCATCATGAACTGGACTGCCGACGAATTTGCGCTCGGCGGCTACAGCTCGGTTCCGCCGCAGGGGGATGGTTTACGGGAAGTTCTGGCGGCACCGGTCGTGGGTGACCGGGGAAGCCGCCTGCACTTTGCAGGCGAGGCGACGGCGCCGAACCTGTATGCGGCGACTGTGCATGGCGCGCTTGTCAGCGGCCAGCGCGTAGCCCGCGATATTTTATCCGTGTCGTAGAAAGGACAGTTATGTTAGCGGTACGCAGTACCCCATCGAGCAGTACCAGCAGGACGGAAGTGGCACCCATTGCCATTATGCCGACGAGCGAACGCTACATCTCACAGATTGTGGATGTGGACCGCGCCTGCTACCCCATCAGCGACGCCGACGTGGCCGACTCGGTAAATTATTACCGGTCGCAGCTGGCGAATTTCGCCGATGGACATTACGTTGCCGTGGATGGCGCCACCGATCGCGTGGTGGGCTATACCGTGGCGATGCGCGTTGATTTTGACCCCGCGCAGCCCCTGCTGCACAGTTGGTACGAAACCACCAACTATGGTTGACTGAGCACGCACCGCCCGGACGGTGACTGGATGTACGGCGTCGATTCGGCCGTGCTTCCCGAATACCGGTCTCGCGGCGTGGGCAGCAAGCTCATGGATGCCCGTTTTGCCGTCCTGAAGCAGTTAAACCTGCGCGGGATGATCGCCGGCAGTCTGATTATCGACTACCACAAGGTGGCCAGTGAAGTCACGCCTGAGCAGTACGTGCAGGATGTGATCGACGGCAAACGCTTTGACACCAATCTGACCAAACAGCTCCATAAGGGATTTCGGGTGCATAACATCATCCCGAACTACTTCAACGACGCGCGCACGCTGAATTACGGCGTCGGCATCGTGTGGCAGAATCCCGATTTCGACCCGTCCCGTCCGATCCTGCGCACGGCCAAGGTGATTCCTGCACATTTCGATGTGCGCCTGAAGCCGGAACGCACGCCCGAAGCGACTTTCGGCGCAGTCGGGAACTAACGGGGAGAACAGGAGCGACTGAATGCAGAAACTGATCAGCGCCAGTGACGCTGTGTAACACGACAACACCACATCACACAGACGGGCATCCTGCGGGGTGCCCGCTTCGTTATGTTCAAGGCATTTTGAACCGCCAAGACGCCAGGAGCGCCAAGACTTGAAAGGTAGATGCGGTCTGGTGGCGAACAGTTGAACCAGAGATCTTTAACAGGGGATCACTATTTACAAAGTCGCCGATTATTCATTCTGCCATGGCGTTCTTGGCGTCTTGGCGGTTAAGCGTTCTTTCGTGGTCTGAAGGAAATGCCTACGGGCATCCTGCGGGGTGCCCGCTTCATTTTATGGAAACCTCACCCATGTGTACCGGGTAAGGGCGGACACCCAGGGGCGAGTCCAAGAAGATACCTGCCGAGGCAAAGAATCCATTTCAATTTCAGGGCCGGACGAGGCAGGTGTCACACGACATAGGGTTATGCACCAATAAAAACGACACGGGTGTTATACCCCATCGAAAGAAACAATTGCTGTACGTACATCTGATCCATTTCCACCAAGCGGAGCCGGATGAAGAAGTCAGCGATATCGACGTTAGCCCCAGTGAACCTGCTTGGGTAAAAGGGTGTAACTACATAGCGCAAATTAGGGTATATCCCAACATCGTGTGACACAGGCCTCGTCCCTACGGATGATGGCCTGGGGCGTAGGGACACGGCCTGCCGTGTCCGCGCTGGTCGAAAACATGCCCTGAGTTATCCCCCCGTCCACGAAATGGAGAGATAGAAGGGGGAACCAGGCGTGAGGCAGCTCTATAACCACAGGTGTCCCCTTAAACACACCTTTGCGCTATACTAGGCCTGTTGAAACAGCTTCGTGAGAGAACATTCCCGATTATGGCGAAACAACCGATCTATCCATTCACAGCCATCGTTGGCCAGCGCCAGATGAAGCGCGCCCTCATCCTGAACGCGGTCGATGTGCGCATCGGCGGCGTGCTGGTGCGCGGCGAACGCGGCACCGGCAAAAGCACCGCCGCCCGCGCGCTGGCTGCCCTCCTTCCCGAACTGGATGTGTTTACCGAATCCCAGTTCAATGACGATCCCGCCCGCCCCGATACCTGGAGCGATGCCATCCGCGAGCGCAGCGAAAAAGGCGAGACGCTGCACATCTCGCGCCGCAAGATTCCGTTTGTCGACCTGCCCGTCAGCGCGACCGAAGACCGCGTCGTCGGCACGCTCGATATCGAGAAAGCCATTCAGAAGGGTGAACGCCATTTCGACCCGGGCGTGCTGGCCGCCGCCAACCGCGGCATCCTGTACGTGGACGAGGTCAACCTGCTGGACGACCATGTCGTCGACCTGCTGCTGGACAGCGCGGCGATGGGCGTGAACGTGATCGAGCGCGAGGGCATCAGCTTCAGCCACCCGGCGCGCTTCATCCTCGTCGGCACGATGAACCCGGAAGAAGGCGACCTGCGCCCGCAGCTGCTCGACCGTTTCGCGCTGAGCGTGGACGTGCACGGCATCCACGATGCCTCAGACCGCATGGAAATCGTGCAGCGCCACATGGCCTATGAAGACAACGCCGAGGGCTTCCGCCGTTTCTGGCAGCCTGAAGAAGAAAAGCTGGCCGAGCGCATCACCGCCGGTCGCTCGCTGGTGGAAGCCGTACGCTTCACCAAACGCGATATCTTCAGCATCGCCTCGCTGACCAGCAGCATGCACATCGACGGCCACCGCGCCGATATGGTGATCCTGAAGACGGCCCGCGCCAACGCTGCCTTCGAGGGGCGCACCAACATCACCCGCGAAGACATCATGATGGCGTTCGAGCTGGCCATCCCGCACCGCCTGAAGCGCGGCCCGTTTGCCGACGCGCAGGTGACGATGACCGACATGGAACGCAAGCTGGAGCAGGCCGAAAGCCAGTGGGGCGAGGGCGACACCCCCGAACCCAGCGAGGATGAGCAGGGCGAAGAACAGGCGACTAAAAAAAAAGCAACTCCATAGCGACGACCAGCGACCAGGAAATGCCTGACTTCGGCCAGACGGATCCCGGCCCGCAGAATGTGTTTGACAACCGCGACGCCTATTGGTGGGACGGCGGCAAGAAAACCCAGACCGGCGAGGAATTTGCCCCGCGCAAGCTGGACACCGTCCTCGACAAGATGATGCGCAAGCAGGCGGGCCGCCGCAGCCGCACCAAGACCGACCGCAAGCGCGGACGCTATATCATGGCCCGCCCCGCCAACGGCCGCACCGACGACATCGCCTTCGACGCCACGCTGCGCGCAGCCGCACCCATGCAGCGCGAACGTGCCGAACAGAAGGCGGCGTCGGGCATGGCCTATGCCTTGAAGATGGGCGATTTACAGCGCAAAGTGCGCGTGAAACGCACCTCTAACCTGGTGCTGTTCCTGGTGGATGCCTCGTGGAGCATGGCCGTCAGTGAGCGTATGACGGCCACCAAAGGCGCGATCATGAGCCTGCTGACCGATGCCTACCAGCGCCGCGACCGCGTCGGCCTGATCGTGTTCCAGAAAGACCGCGCCCAGATCGTGCTGCCGCCCACCAACAGCGTGCAGCTGGCCAAGCAGGCCCTTGTGACCATTCCCGTCGGTGGGAAGACCCCGCTGTCTGCCGGGCTGATGCTGGCGCTGGACACGGTGCACAAGGAAAAACGCATCCACCCCGATATCATCCCGCTGGTGATCGTGCTGACCGACGGCGCGGGCAATGTCTCGGTCGGCAACCGGCCCCCGCAGGAAGAAGCCCATCTGATCGCCGATCAGTATAAATATGAGCACATCAAGACGGTGACCATCAACATGGAGCATGCCGCGTTTGACCAGGGGCTGGCCGCCAAGCTGGCCGACCGCCTGGGCGGGCCGTGCTTCACGCTGGCACAGATGCGCGCCGAGCTGCTGCTGCAAACCGTGCGCCAGGCGATGGACTTCAAGTAAGCGAAAGGATGCCCGACATGCGCCGATTGATCGTTCTCGTGATGCTGCTCGGCCTGCTGGCTGGCGTCGTCTCCGCGCAGACAGGCGGCACGCTGACCTATGGCGCGTCGATCGTCGGCCGCGTGACCATCCAGAATCCGTTTCTGTTCTACAATTTTGAGGGTGAAGCGGGCGATATCGTGGTGCTGCGCGCGCTGAGCATGACGCCCGGTTTGCGCACCTCGCTGACGGTCATCGACACCGCGCAGAACGTGGTCGCCAGCTCAAGCGACGTCATCGCCCCGCCCGACGCCATCGACAGCGCGCTTACGCTCACGCTGCCGGAAAGCGGGCTGTTCAGCGTGCAGGTGGGCGTGGGCGACGGCGAATTCCTGCTTCAGATTGAGCGCCGCGTCCTGCCCGATGACGCCGAAACGCTGCCAGTGGCCGAAGCCGTCGCGCTCGACCTGCCCGCGGACGGGTCGATGGTCCAGCGGCTGGCCACGCCCGATGCCGAGTGCCCGACCACGCTGACCGTGGCAGCCTCTGGCGCTGATGGCGCGCAGATCGCGGGTCGCGTGCTGGGGGCCGATGGCGCGCTGGTGAGCCAGTTTGCGGGCAGCGGCCTCGACCCGCTGGCGCTGGACAGCGACAACGCGCCTTATTTGCTGCAAGTCGTGCCGCTGTATGCCGGGCAGGCAGCAACTGCGCTGGCCTGGCTGGCCTGTGCGGACGCCGCGCTTCCCGCCGAGTTTGACGCCGCGCCGCTGATTCCGCTGGCCGCGCCCACCTTTGCGCCCCCGGCAGGCAGCTTCATGATGATTCAGCCGGGCGGCATGTTGAGTTACAGCCAAGGGCTGTCGGCACAAGTGATGGAAGGCTCGCCGCTGACTGGCTACACCTTCTCAGGGACAGAGGGCGACATTATCACGGTCGATGCGCTGGCCATCTCGCCGGGGCTGGATCTGAATGTCGCGGTGCTGGCACCGAATATGCAGCCAATCGCCTTCAACGAAAATGCGCCGTTTGCCTTCACGCCCACCGATGCCTCGGCCACCGTGCGCCTGGGCGAGACCGGCCAGTTCACCATTCTGGTGGGCTATACCGGCATGGGCGGCGGCTATGTGGTGCGCCTGAACGGCGTGCCTGGTTCCTGAGCCGCTCTGTTACCCGCCGGACGACGGCGGGGCCGGGCGGGTGCTGCGCGGGCCGTTCCCCGTGCTGCTGCTGGTGATGCCTGCATCGCTCAGGTCCAGGCCGATATCAAATACGGCTGAATAGCTTCCGCCGTCGGCATCTTCGGTCACCGTCAGCGTGAGCATGCCGTCGCTGTTCTGGAAAATGCCATCCTGGGTATTCAGCCGGTTCTGGATGCCCTTCTCGCTGTATGGCTCGGTCGTGGTGAACAACGCGGCTGAAAAGTCGTCGTCGAAGAATACCTGTGATGTGAATTCATAGCCGCTGTCGGCCTGCGGATCAGTGCGCACCTTGAAATGAATGTGCACGGCGCGGCCGCTGTACCAGCCCGGATAAATCGTCAGGAAGTCGGCCTCGCCCAGCGCGTCGGTGAGCTGCCAGCCGCGCAGCCAGTTCTCGTCAGGCGTCCCCTCAGACGCGACGCCCGAATACACGCCCAGCGCGTCGCAGTGCCAGATATCGACCTGCGCGCCTTCCAGCGGTGAGCAGGTGCCAGCGCTCACATCCGACACGCGAAATTTGAGATTAAAGGGCGCGCCTTCGCGCACGAGGCCGGTCAGCGAATCCGCGCGGATGTCCGAGCGGTTGAGCAGGCTATCCACAAAAAATGGACCTTCCGTCAGCTCTGGCTTGACCACGCAGGTGGGGATACTGGTCGCGGTCGGCGTGACGGCTGGCGTCGCGGTAGAGCCAGTCTGCGCCGCAGCGAGCCTGAAAATGCCCGCGCTGGCGACCAGACCAGCACCGCCGCCCGCAAACAGCTTCAGGATTTCGCGGCGCGACAGCACCCGGCCAACCGGCTTGTCATCATCATGTTCATCGTGCGCGTCAGCGTGTGGATTCATATACCCCTCGTCTCATTACTTTTTGAGCGAACCGCTGCACGCCAGTATGCGCAGCAGATGTTATACATGTGCGCGTAAAGTGTAAACAGGTTGCAAAATGTGGGGGGAAACAGACGGGTGTGGGGCCACCAGGATTCGAACCTGGAACCAAGCGGTTATGAGCCGCCTGCTCTGACCGTTGAGCTATAGCCCCGCGCTGGTGAGGGAGAGTGGGAGAAAACTGAGCGGGTGATCAGATTCGAACTGACGCTAAGACCTTGGAAGGGTCGTGTGCTGCCATTACACCACACCCGCACAAGTCGGGGCACCCGGACTTGAACCGAGAACCTCCGCGTCCCAAACGCGGCGCGCTGCCAAATTGCGCTATGCCCCGAAGCATTTTGCTATTGTAGCAGAGATTTGGGCCGTGAATCAATCGCTGAAGCTGTGGCTTCCAGCCGAAAACAGCGTGCATCTCAGCACCAGCTCATCCGTCCCAGCCCGATACAACGTGTTATAAGACTATTACACAAATTATTAAGAGTTCTTGCGGTTCTGAAATAAACTGGTCGGAATTTGTGAAACTCGTGCAGAAACTTGAGAATAATTGGCGTAAATCTGACCAGAAAAATGTTACACTGGTATTGTGATTGCTTCATACGAAGGCTGTAATTTATGCAATCGTCCGACCCAAATATCGGCAGACGGCTGCGCGACTTTGTCGTGGGAGAACGGATTGGCCGCGGAGGCATGGCCACCGTCTATCGCGCGCGCCAGCGCTCGGTCAACCGCGATGTGGCGCTGAAGGTCATCCCGCTCGACCCGACGACGCTTGACCAGAAAAATGAATTTCAGCAGCGTTTTGAACAGGAAGCCAACCTGATCGCGTCGCTGGAGCATCTGCACATCCTGCCTATTTACGACTATGGCGTGGTGGATGGCGATGTCGCGTTCCTGGCGATGCGCCTGCTGCGCGGGGGAAGTCTGGCCGACCTGATAAAGGCCGGGCCGCTGGAATTCAACCGCGCCGCCGATATCTTCACGCAGATTGCACGCGGCCTGGGCTACGCCCACTTGCGGGAGGTCATTCACCGCGACCTGAAGCCCAGCAACATCATGCTGGATGAAAGCGGCAACGCCTATCTGACCGACTTCGGCCTGGCCAAGCTGCTGAAAGACTCAAAGGATATCACGCGCACGGGCAGCATCGTCGGCACGCCGGTCTATATGTCGCCGGAACAACTGCGCGGCGAAGATCTGGATACGCGCAGCGACATCTACAGCATGGGCGTGCTGCTCTACCACATGATGGCAGGCAAACCGCCATTCGACAGCGACGACTTCAACATGGTGTCGGTCATCTATCAGCATCTGGAAAAGATTCCTGTGCCGCCGTCGGTCATCAATCCGGCGGTGACGCCCGCGCTGGAGGATGTCATCCTGCGCGCGCTGGACAAAGACCGCATCGGCCGCTATGAGCGCGCCGAAGATATGGCCCAGGCGCTGAACGATGCGCTGGGGCGGCAAACACGAATCAGCACCGGGAAACTGCCCCGCCCCAAACCGGAAAAACCGGTTGAGTCCGGTGCGAGCGCCAGCGTCAGCCCGGCCTCCCCGCCGACCATAGCGGCACAGGCGCCCGCGCTTAAAGCCCCGGACGCGCCCGCTGTGCAGCGCATGACGGTGGGCGACCTGCTTAAAAAAGACCGCCGAGTGCAAATGGCTGTGATAGCCGGTGCGCTGGTCCTTGTGGCCGCTGTCGTGCTGGGCCTCTCCGGCCGCGGCAATGCCCAGCCGGATCCGCCTGCCACCGGCCCGATGGTGCTGGTTGGGCAGGTGGCCAGCCTGCAGGGCAGCATCCCCACTCAGGCAGAAATCGATGCTGCGGTGCGCCGGGCGGGCGAAGATGGCATGGTCGCCTATGTCGCCTGCACCCAGAGTACCGATTACCACGCCACCCAGACGCGCGAAATCGGTGACATGGCGCGCGCCTATGGCCTGGAGTACCGCGTATACGACGGCAACGCCGACCCCTATCTCCAGCTCACGCTGATCGAGCGCGCGCGGGCCGACGGCGCCGTCGGGCTGATTGTCTGCCCGCTGGACCCGTCCGTGCTAGCGAACGCGCTGGAGTCCCTGCGCGAGGCGCGCATCCCCACCGTATACATGGCCGCCACCATGCCCATGTACACCGACGGCGTGCTGATCGCAGGCGACGACTATCAGATGGGCTATGCGGCGGGCATGGCCGGGGGCGAAATTGTCAATCGGTATCTGGGCGGCAGCGCCCAGGCTATCGTGCTGGATTATCCCAGCTTCCCCACACTGATGGACCGCGCCCAGGGGCTGGTCGATGGCATGCTGAGCGTGGCGCCGAATGCCGAGGTGGTGGCCAATACCCCCGGCGCGACGCGCGAAAACGGGCGCACCAATATCGCCCGCCTGATCGAAGAAGGCCTGGAATTCAACCTGATCCTGAGCATCAACGATGCCGGGGCATTTGGCGCGATCGAGGCCATGCAGGCCACCGGCATCTCGCCAGACGATGTGTATATCAGCAGCGTCGATGCCGAGCCGGTCGCGCAGCAGTACATCCGCGACGACTATTACATTCGCGCCTCGCTGGAGGTCAACCGCCGCGACTTCTCCATCGTGGCGATCAATGCCCTGGTGAAGATGCTGGCGGGCACGGTGGTGCCGGAGACATATCTGGTGCCGCCAGGCAGCATCGTCACACAGGACTCGCTTCAGGTGAGCAGCACGGTCGAGGGCGAATCCTGAAAACGGATACAGTCTGCATGACCGGGCAAGTATCCTGGAAACCGGGCAAACGCTATGTTTGACATTAATCTGACTGGCCAGCGGATCGGGGATTTCGAGCTGATCGAGCGGATCGGCCGCGGCGGAATGGCCGTGGTTTATCGCGCCCGGCAGGTGTCGATGCGGCGCATACTGGCCATAAAGATCGTCGACCTGGATGTGAGCAACGAAAACCACGACGAATTCTCGCATCGATTCGAGCGCGAGGCCAGCATTATCGCCGGCCTGGAACACCTGCACATTGTGCCAATTTACGGCTACGGCATGATCGATCATCGCTATGCCTATATGGCGATGCGGCTGGTGACCGGCGGCACGCTGGCCGACGAAATAGACAAACAGCCGTTCTCCGTCAGCGGCGCGACAGAACTGTTTCTGCCGGTGGCGCGGGCGCTGGGCCACGCCCACATGCACGGCGTCATCCACCGCGATATCAAGCCCGCCAATGTGCTGCTCGACGAAGATAAAAATCCGATCCTGAGCGACTTTGGCCTGGCCACCTTCGTGCAGTATGGCACCAAAATCACGCAAAGCGACATGCTGGTGGGCACACCGTCGTATGTCTCGCCGGAACTGGTGCAGGGCAAGACGGCCACCACCCGCAGCGATGTCTACAGCATGGGCGTGCTGCTCTATCACATGCTGGCAGGCCGCCCCCCGTTTGAAATCACCGGCAACAACGTGATGAGCATGCTGAACGCGCATGTCAATCATCAACCGCCGCCGCTGGCAGACTTCAATCCGCAGGTGCCGCCCGAGCTGGAATCGGTGGTGCTGCGGGCGCTGGCCAAAGACCCGGAAGCGCGCTATGTCACAGCCGAGCAGATGGCCAACGAATTGCAGGAAGTGCTGGGCATTTCCTCGGAAACCAGCGCCGTCCCCGGCCTGCGTCATGGCGTACAAAGCGACGACATCGTCGCCCGCCTGTTGGATCACTCAAAGCAGCAGTCAACGCCTGTAAAACCACCGGAGACGGGCGGGCTGACCGTGCGTCACGTGCTCTATGGCCTGGCGGCTGTGCTTGTCTGGCTGCTCGTCACGCTGCTCATCCTGTTCACGCGCCCGCCGCTCGTCGTTGAAGGTGAAATCGGCACCAGCCAGAACATGTCGCTCGCGCCCTTCGATGTGCTGCGCGCGCGCGTCAGGCAGCAGCTTGGTGGTGGTTACATCGCGGTGCTGCTGTGCTCTGGCAGGTCGGAGATCCAGCGCAGCATACATGAAGACCTGGAAGGCCTGAGCGAACGTGATGGCCTGGACCTGCGCGTGCTGGATGGCGAGGGCGACGAAGACCGGCAGGTCACGCTGTTGCAACAGGCCATTGAGGATGGCGCGAGTGCCTTCATCATCTGCGCGCTGGACACTGTAAAGCTGACCCCGCTGCTGGACAGGATCATCGCACGAAATCAGGCCGTGACCTTCATGTCGGTGACCGATTATGAAGACGGGGCCCAGCTCGATGCCCAGAATTACGCGATCGGCTATCAGATTGGCCTGTCTGCCGCGCTGTATATGAACCGCACGCTGGGCGGCACCGGCGGCGTGCTGGGCGTGTATCCACAAGCGTATGCCGGGGGCGTCCTGCGCATACAGGGCGCACGCGACGCGCTGGCCGAATATGCGCCGACGGTGCGCTGGCTGGGCGAAGTGGACGCGCTGACCCAGGAAACAGCCAGCAGCAGCATCCAGTCGTATGTGCAGCAGGCCAGTAATCCGCCGCAGGTGCTGCTGAGCAGCATGGACACGCTGGCCTACGGGCTGGTGGAGGGACTGGAAGCATCGGGCGTCGGGCCTGAACAAACCTCGATTTTCAGCGTGAATGCCGAGGCTTCCATCATCCCTTATATCGAAGCAGGGCGCTTCGTTCGCGGATCACTGTCGCTCGATCACAGCGAGGGTGCGCGCCTGCTCTACATTTCGACCATTCAGCAGATGGCGGGCGCGCCCACGCCGCAGTACGTGCAGTACGGCCCAAATATCCTGGTCACGCAGGAGACGCTGCGCGCTGGCACACTGCCACCATCCTGAAGTTATCCAGCGGCCACAGGCTCCGTCTGCGCCTCACGGGCCAGCAGTGCGGCCTTGCGCGCCGTGCCCCATTTGTAGCCACGCAGGGCGCCATCCGCGCCAATCACACGATGACACGGAATCAGCACCGCCAGATGATTACTGGCGCAGGCGGTCGCCACGGCACGGGCAGCAGTGGGCTGGCCAATCGCATGGGCGATCTGGCTGTAGGTGCGCGTCTCGCCACGCGGAATCTGCTGCAGCGCGTGCCACACTTTCCACTGAAACGCGGTCGCCTGCACGTCAAAGGCCAGGTCATGCGCGGGTGCAGCCCCTGCCATGACGGCGGACAGCACATCGCCCAGCACCGCATTCAGCGCCTCATCCTGGCGCGACAAGCCGGCCTGCGGATACTCACGCTCCAGCGCCGACAGGGCCGCCTGCGCGTCGTCATACAGGCCCACCGCGCACACGCCGCGTTCGGTCACGGCCACCAGCAGTGTCCCCAGCGGGGTGTCGGCCGTGGTATAGCGAATATCCAGCATCGGGCCACCTTTCTGATACTGCGCGGGCGTCATGCCCAGCCGGTCGCTGGCGCGCTCGTAGGCGCGGCTGACAGAGCCATAGCCGGCATGATACACGGCCTCAGCCACGCTCTCGTGTGATTTCAGCGCGTGCCTGAACTGGCGCAGGCGCAGCGCCTCCACATACTGATGCGGCGTCACCCCCACGATTTCTTTAAACACTTCCTGCACGTAGCCCGCGGCATAGCTGAAGGTCTGGCTGAGCGCGGCCAGCGAGGTCGCGTCTCCGTCTGCGCTGTGCGCCTCCAGATGGTCGGCCATGCGCTGGGCCAGCGCGACGCGTGGGTCTGACAGGGCGGCCTGGTGCGGATGACAGCGTTTACACGGGCGGAATCCGGCATGTTCGGCGGCGGCAGGCAGCGCGAAAAAGCGGACATTTTCGCGGCGCGGCTGGCGCGAGGCACATGACGGCCGGCAGAAGACGCCGGTCGTGCGCACCGCATACACAAACTCGCCATCGGCGCGCTTGTCGCGGCTGATGACAGCCTGCCATGCCTGCTCATCAAACGAAGGGGTCGTCATAGGGGATGCTCCCGGCTGCATGTTTTGCGATAGCCTCAGTGTACGGGTATCCGGCCGCGCATTATATCCGCATATGCAGATGCAATTCGGGGATACAGATCAGTACGGGCAGACCGACTGGGCATCATAGACCGGGCTAAGCGCGCCATAGCGATTCAGCAGGCCAACCGCCTCCGGCCGCGCAGCGATCACCGCACGCACCGCCTCGCAGGCAGAGCGCAGATTGTTGGCCGCCTGCAGGCCGTCCCAAAAGCGAATCGCCAGCTCGGCATACACCGGGGCCAGCGCCAGGTCCGGGTAGAGCGCCAGGATTTCCGCGTGCGTCGAGATCAGTTCCGGGGCTTCCAGGTCGGCATAGGCGATCAGCAGGCGATAGCGCGCATACGACACCAGCGTGCCGGCGTCGTCATTCTGCCAGTTTTCCAACGCCGGGCTGTCGATGGCGAGGCGATAGAGTGCAATCGCGTCGCGGGTGCGCCCCTGCGAATAGGCCTCGTCGGCATCATGGATCATCTGCACGCGGAAGCGCGGCGGGTCGTACTCGGTATAGCTGCGCACATAGGTGCCGCCGTCCCAGTCATAGATGATCTGGCCGGTGCGCAGCGGGCCGGTCTGGGCGTCGCCATCGTCGGTCATGCGCACGACGATTTCGGTGATGCGGTCGCCGTCGATATCCACCGGCGTGGGGGCTTCGGCGCTGGTCACGCCACCACCCAGCAGATTGACAAAGCGGCCGCGCGGGGCATCCCAGGCCGTGATCTGCGTGGTCGTCTGGCACAGGTCGCCATCTTCACCGCAGGCGACCGCCGAAAACAGCAGGTCAGGCCGGCCGTTGGCGTTCAGGTCAGCGACATTCAGCAGGGTCGGCGGTGCGGCCGTGCTGTCCTCGCTCATAATGGCCTGATAGCGCTCCAGGTAGCGGCCGTCTGCGCAGCCATAAATGACGAGCGAGCCGCCCGCGTCGGGTGCACGGTAGCTGAGCAGCACTTCGGGCGTGCCGTCGCCGGTCAGGTCGAGGTCCCCGCGCACGAAGCCGGTCTCCAGCATGCCCCAGGTATCGCGCAAAACACTCTCCATACCGCCCGCGCTGCCGCCCGCGGTCAGATAACGCTCGATCGCGGTGGTAACCGCCGCAGATGTACGTGGTGCCCCGTCAGGGCTGTTGGCCGCCAGCGATGCCGACGCGTCAGGCGCGGGACAGGCGGTGGTATTGGGCGTGGGCGTGGGCATGTTCGCCAGCGCGATGGCCGTGGCCGGGTTCGCCAGTCCTGTCTGGCCGGAAGCGGCCGCCGCTGGCGGCAGGTCGCCACGCACCACGCGCCCGGCCGTCATCGTAGGGAAAATCACGACATCGGCGGCGGGCACGCTGGCAGACGGGGCAGGCGCACAGCCCGCCGCAATGACCAGAAAAGCGATAGAATAGGGCAAAAATCGTCTCATAGCGCGGATTGTAGCACAGGCAGTCCGCCCCTGCATGGAGTGTCTGAATGCCCGTTACGATACGCGCTGCACGCGCCGAAGATGCGGAGACCATCCGCGCGATGATCCGGCATGAAACGCTGGATCCGACCAGTATGAAGTGGCCCAATTTCGTCATCGCCGAGGATACCGATGCGTCCGGCGCGGTGCAGGTGGTGGCTATCGGCCAGATCAAGCCGCTGCCCGGCGGACATCGCGAATTGGGCAGCCTGATCGTGGTCGAGTCGCATCGCGGACGCGGCCTCGCCGGGCAGGTGATTGCTGCGCTGGAGGCCAACGCCCCGCGCCCGCTGTATCTGCTGTGCGAGACGAAACGCGAGGCGCTGTATGCGCGCTATGGCTACCAGCCGCTGAGCGTGTGGCGGGCGCCAGTGGTGCTGGCGCTGAAATGGCTGGTGCCGACCGTGCTGTGGGGCTGGCGCGGCTACAGCTTCCGGCTGATGGTCAAGCCGTGAATTCAGGCTTTCAGCAGGCGGCTGTTTCTGGCATCGCGCTGAGCCTTGACCGCATTGACGATCTCCTGAATGTTGCGGTTATACCCCGAAAGCAGGCGTTTCGGACGCATGTCGGTAAACTGCGCCCCCATCGCCAGGAATGATGTCGCCGTGCGGGCATCGCCGTCGCACAGCACCGGCACGATCGGCACCTTGTACAGATCGGCGCAGGCCAGTTCCTTGTCCACATATTCAGACTTCTTGGCGGCCGGGGTCATCAGCAGCACGATACAGCCCGCCCGGCGGATGGCGTCCTCAATCGCGCGCGACCAGAACGGCGTCCCCACCGCGATACCCTCATCGGTCCACACGCCCAGGTTATGCGCGCGCAGGCTGGCCGCAATCCGGCGCATCCAGCGGGCATCTTTATGCGCATAGCTGATCATCGCGTCAATCTGCTGGCCGGGGTCGAGCACCGTCTCAACTTCCTGGCTGGCGCGTTCGTCTTCAGCAGTGTCCATCTCGGGCGGAGCGACATAGACATCCCCATCATTAAGATTGATTACGCCTTGGCTAATCGAGCCGATATTCACGATCTTGTTGGCATACTGCGCGGGCTGCTGCGGGAAATGTGCCTGCCGGGAAAAGTCAGGGATAGACGGATCGATGTAGGGCACGATCTCATCGGCAAGCACCACCTCTGCAGGCAGCACGATCTCGTCAGGCTGCGCCATGAGGGGCCGTGTCAGAATCTGATTGAGCAGGCCGACCGCATTCAGCAGGGCGGGGTCGAGCGCATTGAGGCGCTCCATGCGCCGAAACCACGGCGTCAGATTCGCCAGCATCTGCTCAGACAGCGGCCTGCCCCGATAAATCTGGGTCCCATCGCCATGCGACTCGATCACGCGCATCAGGGCTTCGTAAGTGCTGGCCACTTCCGGCTCAGCGTGCCGCTCACCAGCCAGTCTGATGACCTGAACAATCTCATTTGTAATCATACTGTCGCCGGACATACACCCTGCCTTAACTATAAACAAACCTAATCTGGACACAGCTTATCATAAATTTGGCCTATCCGAAAATAGGATGACAGGCTTGGCAAAAGGCGGCGTCCTGCCTTACGATCAGGCTAACGCAAAACACGAGGCGCGCATGAGGGACATACAACGACCGGATACCCAGGCACAGGTGGCACGCGTGCTGTGGATCACGCTGGTGCTGAACGCACTGGTGGCCTTCGGCAAGATCGCCATCGGGACGGTGACCGGCTCGCTCTCCATCACGGCGGACGGCTTCCATTCGCTGATCGACGGCGCGGGCAACGTGATCGCTCTGATCGCCAGCCGCATCGCCGCCCAGCCGCCGGATGCCAACCACCCGTTCGGCCACCGGCGCGTGGAAACGATCGCCGCGCTGGGCATTGGCGTGCTGCTGCTGTTCACGGCTTACGAGGTCGTCACCAGCGCGATAGAACGGCTGCAATCGGGCACCACGCCGGAGATCAATCCGCTGGCCTTCGGCGTGCTGATCGGCACGCTGTGCGTCAATGTATTCGTGGCGATATATGAGCGCCGCGCCGGAGAGCGCCTTAATTCACAGATTCTGCTGGCCGACAGCGCCAATACCAGTGCCGATGTGTTCGTCACGCTGTCGGTGCTGGCGGGCATGCTGCTCACGCTGGCGGGCATCACCTGGGCCGACGCGATTATCGCGCTGGTCATCGTGGCGCTGATTGCGCGGGCGGGCTGGGGCATCCTGAAACGCACCGGCGGCGTGCTGGTCGATCTGGCGCCGCTGCCAGAGGCAGAGCTGACCGCCGCTGTGGCGCAGGTGGCGTCTGTGGACGAAATCGTGCGCGTGCGCTCACGCGGGCCGAACAACGATGCCTATGTGGATATCGATGTCGCGGTGCCGCCGGAGACCACCGCCGACCGTGCCGCCGCGATTGCCGGGGCGATCCGCGAGAAGATCACATCTGAATTTGACGGCGTGAGCGAAGTCGAGGTGCATTTTGAGCCGAAGCGCGAGGCCGCGCCCGATTACGCGCTGATGACGCGGGCGTGTGCCGACGCGCTGGGGCTGGCCACCCACGCCGTGCATGTGACCGAAGGGCCGCGCGGCAAGGTGCTGGAGCTGCATGTGGAAGTCCCGGCGGGCTACACGCTGGGGCAGGCGCACGAGCGCGTCAGCGAGCTGGAGAAAAAGCTGCGCAGCACCATGCCGAACCTGGGCCAGATTATCTCGCACATCGAGCCCAAAGAGACGCATCCCATCCCGGAAGCCCCGCTGCCCGACCTGGCGCAGATGCGCAAAGACGCATCGGCTGTGCTTTCGGGGGAATTTCCTGAAGGCGGCTGGCACGACATTCAGGTGATCGCCGCCGGGGAAGGCGCTGCCATTACCGCCCATGCCAGCCTGCCCGCCGACACCTCGCTGACCGACGCGCACATCCTGGCCGAAGAAGCAGAACGCGCCCTGCGCGCCCGCCTGCCCGACCTGCAACGCGTGACCATCCACACCGAGCCGCACGAGTAAACCAGCTTTTTGAACCGCCAGGACGCCAAGGTGGCATAAAAAATGCGGTTTCCAGGAATGTGGCCTCACCCCTCAGTCCCCTCTCCACGATGTGGACGAGGGGATGACTTACAGCCAACATTTGAGCGAAAAATATGCATTTTGTCCCTCATCCACGCCGTGGAGAGGGACGGCGGAGCGCAGCGACGCAGGGTGAGGCTGGATAAAGGCGCGGTTCAACTGTTCAACATTCATCACCTTCCTCATCTGCCCCTCATGCTGGCCTGTTGACGCTGACCCTGGGGCACGGTCTATGCTTGTAGGTATACCGTCAGACGAGGGATACAGGCCATGCCGGGGCAGAAACTAACGATCGGGCAGACAGCATCGCTGCTGGGCATCACGCCCAAGGCCATCCGCCATTATCACGAGATTGGCCTGCTGGGCGAGCCAGAGCGCGGCGAGAGCGATTACCGGCTGTATGGCCTGGCCGACATGCAGCGCATCCAGACGATCCTGCGCATGCAGCGCCTGGGCCTGACCCTGCAACAGATTCGGTTCATCCTTGAAGCGGACGAGCCGGATACGCTGCTGCGTCATCTGCTGCACCAGCGCACGCATGCCCTGAACGACGAAATCGCCCGATTGCAGGATCAGCAGCGGCACATCCAGGCCTTCCTGCAGGACGATGCCTCGATCCTGACGCCACCGGCTGACCCGTCCGCCTCATCCGCGACCGTGCTGTATGAGGTGCTGCGGCCAGCGTCACACGGGCTGGCGGATGTGCTGATACAGGTGGAGGGCGACACGCTGCGCGCCATTGACCGGCTGTCATGGTCGGACGCGCACGCGGACTTCTGGGAACAGACGGCGCGCGCCATGACGAAGCATCTGCTGGCGCATGAACACGATGTCATCCTGTGGCTGGAGCGCTATCTGGCGCTGGCCGCCATGCCCGCGGACGACCGTCAGGCGCAGGCGTGGCTGGGCGAGCTGCGCGGCAGCCGCAGCCGGACGCTGCTGTTACGCGCGCTGTCTGCCGAATCGCAGGCGCTGCCCGCCGCCGAGAGCCAGCGCGTGATGCACCTGCTGGCCCAGCATCTGTTTGAACAGGCCACCCCCCTCCAGCGCCTGTTTATTGAAACCCTGTATGCCGGAAGGTGAAATATGTTTTCGACTGCCGATACCCCGTTCCTGCTCGGCGTAGTCTTTCTGCTCATCCATGAGCTGGACGCGGTGCAGCAGGGCGAATGGCGCTTCTTTTTCGCCTGGCTGCGCGCCAGCGACGAGACCAAAACGCGCCTGTTCAACGCGGCGCATGTCCCGCTGCTGCTCCCCATTTTGGCCAATCTGGCTACACCGTCGTTTCAGCTGGGGCTGGATATTTTCCTGATCGCCCACGCGGGCATCCACTGGGCGCTGCGCCATCACCCGCTGATTACCTTTAACAATGGCTTCAGCCGCATCTGGATTTTTGGCGGGGCGCTGCTGGGCCTGGCCCACGCCATCGTGCTGGTGTCCGCCTGAGCGAGCTTCCCCAACCAGATGCATAAGCGCCAGGACACCTCGCAATAAGGCGTCCTGGCTTTTGATTGTTAAATCCCTTAATACAACCCACCCGGCAGCCCATCCCACAACCGGCCTGTTTTTGGCACCGCCTTTCGGGGGATATACGCGGCGTTTTTACACATCTATACAATATTGACTAATTTCCTTAACAAAAATCACGGCGAAAAGTGATTTACTTTTAAGAAACTTTAACATATAATCTACATGTCTTAATGAGACGCAGGGACTACGACTTCAGGGATTGCATGGCGGTCCTGCCAAAGAGTACGAGCACCCACGTGGTTTAGAAGACGCTCTGGTCGGTAAGCTGATGTTGATTGGAGGAACCACATGGCAAGCCTGATTCCCGTACTGGTTTGTGTGATGTTGATCGTGGCGCTGGCATACTTTGCAGTTGCCTGTGCCTATGAAGCCGGACTCGCGGTTGTTCGCCGCCTGCCCGACCCCGTTCGTGTGCGTATGAACCGGATGATCACCGTCAATCTTCGCACCCTGCTGTAACGCAAGCACCGCGGGCGCATCTGCACCCGCACAACCAAACCCACGAACAAGTCACGCGCTGCAACCCTTAAGGATTGCGGCGCGTGTGCTTTCATATGCCCCTGTTTACTAGGGGGCGCGAAATCACGCATGATTTCGTATGCTGAGTGATATACACTATGCGCGATTGTGGTGACATGCTGTCGCCGTCGCATGGGTATTGGGAAAGGATCGTGTACGATGAGGCGAGTTGGAACAGGCCGTGCGCTCTGGCTCATCGTGGCTGTGTGTCTGCTTCTGGTGCTGTCTGCCCTGCCTGCCAGTGCGCAGTCGGGCGCGCGCGTCGCCTTTGTGAATACCTCCGGGCAGCTCGTCATCGGCAGCGCGGATGGCTCGTATCGCTGGATTGTGACCAATCCGGGCGAAATGCTGGTGCAGCCGGTCGGCTTCACCTGGTCGCCCGATGGCCGCACGCTGTTTCTTGCGGTGAACAACGGCGCGGGCATCAGCCTGCGTTTTGCCGATACCGCCGCGCAGTCGGTGACGGAAGCGGCACAAAGCGGCGCATCCGCCATCACTGGCGGCGGCTGGACACGCGACGGACGCGGCGTCATGGTGTCCGATGGCAATTCGATCACCTTTATTGGGCGCGATGGCAGCATCGCCCCGGTCGTCACCGGCCAGTCGGGCCTGAGCCTGTTTTCGCCCTACGGCGATGCGCGCCCCAACCTGCCCGGCGCACGGGCCGTTTCGAGCGGCAACACGCATGTCTTCTTCCAGCAGGGCGACGGCCGCTATGCCGTGGCCGCGCTGGATGGCAGCAGCGCCTTCCCGCTGCCAGGCAGCAATGAACAGAACGCGCGCGCCAGCGGCCTGTGGGCCGATAATGCGCCGCTGGTGGCCTATTGGGGCTATGAGGGCAGCGCCATCCTTTCGGTGACGAATGCCACCAACGGGCAGACGCTGACGCTGAACAGCGGCCGCACCGCGCCGATCACGCCGGTGCTGTGGCTGCCCAATACCACCGTGCTGCTCTATCGCGATGCCAGCGGCGTCGTGCGCGCAGCAGACATGGGCTGCCTGGCGTCGTCGTGCAGTAGCGACCCGCTGCAAAGCGGTCTTGAAGTGCTGCCGCCCACCGCCACCGAAGTCGTGCTCAGCAATGGCGCGCTGTATTACCAGGACGGCAATAACATCATGGCGCTGAACAGCGCGTGCATTTCGTCTGGCGCGTGCGCCGGGTCCGCCGTGATGGTGGCCGCCAATGCCGCCCCGTCGACGATGATCAGCGCGGCCGGGAATGTGCTGTTCTTCACCGGCTTCAGCGCCAACCCGAACGATGTGAATGACCGCAGCGCGCAGGTGGTGGTGGTCAATGGCTGCCAGTTCAGCGGCGGCTGCACGGTCGCGGCGGCGATCCCCAGCGCGCTGTCGGGCACGCTGTCGGCCGATGGCAGCGCCGCGCTGTACGACTCACCGGCGGCAGGCGGCCTGTTTGCCGTCAGCCTGACCAGCGGCGCGAATACCTACCTGGCCGATTCGATGGGCGCGCCCGGCCTGGCGCTGGCCCGCTGGGGCGGTTAAGCCCGGCAGCCAGACTGCACTAAAGCACGAACTATCCCCTCAGTCGATGCGTCGCTGGGGGGATTTGTGTACTCAGGTTTCGCGACAGCCGTTTCAAAGGGTTCATTGAGTTTCTCTGAAGGAACAGGCATGCACACCCCAAACCTGTCGATACCCAATGACTTTCCCGCTGGAACACCCTGTCCTGTGCCTCTGGCGGACCATCTGGCCCTGACCTTTGTCTGGTGCCCGCCGGGTGAATTTCTGATGGGCAGCCGACCTGACGATCCGTACGGCATGGGTTATGAGAGGCCTCAGCACCTGGTCACTATCACGCAGGGATTCTGGATAAGTCAGACGATCATCACCCGTGAGCAGTGGCGTTTGCTGGAGCCTCAGGCTTGGATACCGACCGGCGGAGAGAAGTTTCCGGCTCATCCGGCCACTTGGGACGATGCGGCGGCATTCTGCATAGCGATGACGGAAGATCTGCATGCCAGCGGCGCGCTGCCGCAAGATCTTATGCTGGATTTCCCCACCGAGGAAGAATGGGAATACGCCTGCCGCGCAGGCACCACGACGACCTGGTATTTCGGAGACGATGAATCGTTACTCGCCGATCACGCCTGGTATAAAGCCAACAGTGACAACAGGCAGCATCCCGTCGGCCTCAAGCTGCCCAATCCGTGGGGACTGTATGACCTGTATGGCAATGCTGCTGAGTGGTGCAGAGAAGATACTTACAATTATCGTCGGGGTAAACCTGCCATCCCGAAAGGAGCTGATCTACAACGAGCGATACGCGGAGGTGATTACGGTTCGCCCAGTTATTCGTGCAGATCAGCGATACGCTTTAGCACAGATCGATTTAATGAATTCAATGATGATATCAGCCTGAGGCCTGTGTTACGGGAGAACAACGCACTGTGACAACAAGCCGGACCATCATGGCCGACCGGGAGCGCATCAACGATTTTTCCAACACCAGTGAGGCTGGTCATGCGTGAACTGAACGCGTTGCTGCATAGCAATCATGCTGCTGGAACGAAGGTTGATGTTTTTTTAGACAAGGCGTTAACCCTCACCTTTGTCTGGTGCCCGCCGGGTGAATTTCTGATGGGCAGCCGACCAGATGACCTGTATGCACGAGAATCTGAGCAGCCTCAGCATCTCGTTGTCATTCCACAGGGTTTCTGGATCAGTGCGACCATCCTGTCGGTAGAGCAGTGGCGTTTGTTTGAGCCGGATGCCTGGATACCACCTGAAGGCGCGCGTTGCCCGGCGCATCCGACCACGTGGGACGATGCGGCTGCTTTCTGCGTGACCATGACCGAACGCCTGCATGCCAGCGGCGCGCTGCCCACCGACCTTAAGCTAGATTTCCCCACCGAGGAAGAATGGGAGTATGCCTGCCGCGCAGGCACCAAGACGACCTGGTATTTCGGAGATGATGAGTCATTGCTGGCCGATCACGCCTGGTACAGAGCCAACAGTGATTTGCAACTTCATCCTTTGGGCCTGAAGCTGCCCAATCCGTGGGGACTGTATGACGTGTATGGCAATGCTGATGAGTGGTGCAGAGAAGACATATATAAATATGGCCACGGTAATAAACGCTTATCGAAAGAATTTCGGGCGATTCGTGGGGGCGATACTTTTGGTATAGCAAATTCTTGTCGTTCTGCCGCGCGTCACAGTTGCGCACGCTTTAACGAATTTAACGACGAAATCAGCCTGAGGCCTGTGTTGAGGAGCAACGCATCGTGACCTCGGCCTGTCCCCGGAACAGCCCCCATGTGCGTGAGGGCATTTCCCGGTTCGCGGGCGTGATCGGGGCGATTTCTATTGACACATGAATTGATATTTTCTATAGTGTCTCGACAGCTTCGGCGGGATACCCCAACTCCCTGCTGAAGGCAGCGATGCACGATCCGCTTATTCGCCCAAAAAACAGGTCACACGATGCGCCCGGTTACTGAACCACGCTGCCAGACGCATATCCTTCTGACCCGCATCCGCCAGGCCGCAGCAGACTCACGGAGCGCGGCCGCGCATGTCGGCTGGGCGCTGGTCGATGACAATCGGCTCCCCCAACGGTGCTAACCCGCGTTTCATCGCTGCACCCACCCATGTCCGGGCGGTGGCATCCTGCCCTGCCCACACCCATTGCGCTCTTTTGACTTGCAGGGAGGCCACATGCCCTTTGCGCTGATTATCGTATTTCCATTCCTGCTGGCTGCTGCGCTTGCGGCGGCATCGGCACGCCTGCGCACGTCCGCCCAGGGGGGCATCGCCGCGGCTGTGATGGGCGGGCTGTTCGTCACGGCGCTGACGCAGCTTGGCGCCGTCACCGAGGCAGGCGCGCTCGTCTTCACCGTCCCGTGGGTGCCGCAGCTCGGCCTGTCGCTCTCGCTGTATGTGGACGGGCTGGCGCTGTTATTCACGCTGCTGGTGACCGGCATCGGCATCGCCGTGATGCTGTACGCGGGCTTCTATTTCGATGATGCGCGCAAAAGCAGCCGGTTCCTGGGGCTGCTGCTCGCCTTCACCGGCAGTATGCTGCTGCTGGTGCTGGCCGGAAATATCCTCACGCTGTTCATCGCCTGGGAGCTGACGAGCATCATCTCGTTCCTGCTGATCGGCTTCTATGGCAAGGAAGCAGGCGCACGGCGCGGCGCATCGCAGGCGCTGATGATTACCGGCGGCGGCGGCCTGGCGCTGTTCGTCGGGCTGGTGCTGGCGGGCACCGCCGTCGGCTCGATGGAGCTGGGTGATATCCTGTCCAGCGGCGACCTGCTGCGCGAGAACGGCTGGTATGCCGCGATTGCGATCCTCATCATGGCCGGCGCGTTCACCAAGAGCGCGCAGTTCCCCGTGCATTTCTGGCTGCCCAATGCCATGTCCGCACCAACGCCGGCCAGCGCCTTTCTGCACTCGGCCACCATGGTGAAAGCGGGCATCTACCTGCTGGCGCGCTTCTCGCCCGTGCTGGGCGATACCCCGCTGTGGACGACCGCGCTGCCGTTATTTGGCCTGGCGACCCTGCTGGTGGGCGGGGTCTTCGCCCTGCGCCAGCGCGACCTGAAAGGCATGCTGGCCTACACGACGATCGCCATGCTGGGCAGCTTCGTCGCGCTAATCGGCCTGCCCGGCGAACACGGCCTGAAGGCGGCCTATGTCGGGCTGGTCGGGCACGGGCTGTATAAATGCGCGCTGTTCCTGGTGGTCGGCGCGGTCGACCACGCGGCAGGCACGCGCGACATCACAAAGCTGGGCGGCCTGCGCGCGCAGATGCCCGGCTTTGCCATCGTGGCCGCGATCGCCGGGCTGTCGATGGCCGGCGTGCCCCCGCTGATGGGCTTTGTGGGGAAAGAGCTGCTGCTGGACGATTTCATCACCGATATTCCCGCGCTGCTGGTCATCGTCATCAGCGCGACCTGCATGGTGGCGTGCGCGGCGCGCATCTTCTGGGATGTCTTCATGCGCCCGACGCCGCACAGCCACGAGGATGAACACGACGACGGGCATCACGGCCATGCGCTGCCGCGCGGGCTGGTGGCTGGCCCGGCCGGGCTGGCCGCGCTCTCGATCATCGCCGGCATCGGCATCGGCCCGCTGATGACGCCGCTGATCCAGCCGGCCGTGGGCGAGCCGATCACGCTGTATCTGTTTCCGCCGTACATCAACCCGCCCTTCATCGTCAGCATGGTCGTGCTGGCGCTGGGCGCGGCGCTGTTCTTCACGCGCCGCTTCTGGCTGGCCTGGACGATCCCCACGCTGCCGACCGGCACGTCGCTCTATCACGGCTCGGTGCGCGGCGTCGAGCGCATCGCCGATCAGGTGCTGAAGCTTCAGGGCGGCAAGATTCGCTACTACCTGGCCGTCATCCTGGCGACCGTCGCCGGGCTGCTGGCGATCGCGCTGGTGCGCATTATCCCGTTCTCGATTGCGCCGATCACCGTCAGCAATGCCAGCGACGCGCTGAAAGCCGCGCTGCTGATCCTGTCGCTGATCGCCACGGGCTACAGCCTGCTGGTGGAAAAACACATCGTGGCCGCGCTCACCCTCGGCCTGGCGGGTTACGCCATCGGCGGCATCTTCCTGCTGGAGCCTGCCCCGGACGTCGCGCTGGTGCAGTTCCTGGTGGAGACCCTGGCGACCGTGCTGATCTTCCTGATTCTAGCGCGCACCAGCGAGCAGGAACGGCGCATGGCGATGGAACGGCTGTGGGGGCAGACGCGCCCGGGCATGCTGCGCGATATCGTCATCGCCACGGTGACCGGCGTCGCCATGACCATTTTCGCGCTGGCCGCCGTCAGCAGCCGCCCGACGCCGAATCCGATTTCGCGCTGGCACCTGCTGAATGCGCCGCGCGTGGGCGTGACTGACGTGGTGGCCGGCATCGTGACCGACTTCCGCGGCACCGATACGCTGATCGAAATCACGGTGTTCGGCATGGCGGGACTGGGCGTGCTGACGCTGCTGGCGCGGCCGCAACCCGGCAAGACCACGCCGCTGATTTTCAAATGGCGCCGCCGGAAAGAAGCCCCGCTGAAGCTGGAGCAGTCATCCGCCGATGACGACCAGGAGGCGCCGCAACCAGTCATGTACCGCTCGCGCTTCGCCAACCCTGTCACGCAGCTGGCGGCGCGGGTGGTGCTGCCGGTGGCCTTCGTGATCGCGCTGGGGCACATCGCCTATGCGGGCGTGGCCCCCGGCGACGGCTTCACCGCGGGCGTGATTATCGGGCTGGGCATCGCGCTGTGGTTCGTCGTCTTCGGCTATCAGGAAACCAAAACGCGCCTGCGCTGGCTGCAACCCGCCCCGCTGATCGGGCTGGGCATCACCATCGCGCTGGCAAACGCCGCCCTGCCGCTGCTGATCGACCGCGAATTCCTGTCTTTCAGCAGCATTTCCAGCTTCTCGCTGGCCGATATCAAGCTCGCCTCCGTGGTGATTTTTGAAATCGGCATCTGCCTGACTGTGCTGGGCGGCGTGAGCACCATCATGGAAGCCATCTCGCATCCCCTGGAGGCTGAACCCCTATGAACACGCTGTTTGCAATCGCGACCGGCATCATGTTTGGCATGGGCATCTTTCAGATCCTGCGCCGCGACCTGATCAAGGCGGCGATGGGCTTTTACATCCTGTTTGCGGCCGTCAACCTGCTGTTTTTGTCGGTGGGCGCCTATGACGGCCTGATCGCGCCGTATGTGGATGCCGCTGGCCAGACCAGCGCACAGCCCAGCGACCCGCTGGTGCAGGCGCTCATCCTGACCGCCATCGTGATCAGCTTCGGCTCGTATGCGCTGCTGCTCGGCCTGATCGCTGTGACCTCGCGGCGCTTCCGCACGGTGGACAGCGACGAAGTCGATCATCTGAAAGGGTAGTCCTGCATGGACAACGCAATCTTACTCGGACCTATTTTCATCCCGCTGGCGGGCGCCTCGCTGGGCGTGATGCTGGCGCGCAACCGCACCTACCAGCACGCGCTGGCCCTGGTCGCCAGCGTGCTGGCATGGCTGTGCAGCATCGTCATCCTGGCGGCCAACCTGAACGGCGAGATTCTGACCTATCAACTGGGCGGCTGGGCCCCGCCGTTCGGCATCGTGCTGGTGGCCGACCAGCTCACGTCGGTCTTCGCGCTGATGGCCACGACGGTCATGCTGGGCGGCGTGCTGTATGCGCTGGGCTGCCGCGATAAAAGCGTGTCATCGCCGATGTTCATGCCGCTGTTCCTGTGCATGGGCGTGGGGCTGAACGGCTCGCTGTATACCGGGGACATCTTCACGCTGTTCGTATTCATCGAGCTGATGGTGATTTCGTCGGTCATCCTGGTGGCCATCTCGGACAATCGCCTAGGCCTGGAAGCGGCGATCAAGTACCTGTTCATCAGCGGCGTGGGCTCGCTTTTCCTGCTGACCGGCATCGCCGCGCTGTATGCCACATTTGGCACGCTGAACATGGCCGACATCGGGCGCCTGCTGGCGTCTGGCGAACGCCCGCTGCTGGCGCAGGCCGCGGCCGTCATGCTGATGTGCGCCTTCCTGCTCAAAAGCGGCGTGTTCCCGTTCCACTTCTGGCAGCCGGACTTCCACACCACGGCGCCCACGCCGGTGCACAGCGTGCTCTCGTCGGTGGTGGTGAAGGCGGGCATCTACAGCATCATCCGCATGATCACGCTGATGTTCACCGATGAAGCGCCGCTGATCCAGAATATCCTGGTGGTGCTGGGCATCATTGGCATCTTTTTCGGCAGCCTGGCCGCCCTGCGCACCTATGACGCCAAGCGTATCCTCGCGTATTCCACCTTCGCGCAGGTGGGCTTCATCCTGGTCGGCATCGGCTGGGGATCGCCGCTGGCGCTGGCCGCCGCCATCGTATACGCGTTCAACCACTCGCTGATCAAAGCTGCCCTGCTGATGATCACCGGCTATATCGCCAGCCGCACCGCCGCCAAGACCTCGCGCCTGTCGGAAATCGGCGGCGCGGGCAAGACGCTGCCGCTGGCCGGTCTGCTGTACTTTGTGGGCGGGCTGGCGCTGGCCGGCGTGCCTCCGCTGAACGGCTTCATCAGCAAGCTGACGCTGGTGCAGGGCGGCATCGGCGTGGGCCAGTGGGTCGCGCTGGGGCTGGTGGTGGGCGCGGGCACGCTGACGCTGCTGTATATGACGCGCACATGGCAGTTAATTTTCCAGGTGCAGCCGGCTGAGCCCGTGAAAATGAAGTCATATGGCGACAGCGCGCTGGCCCCCGCCCTGCTCATTGTGATGTGCGTGGTGCTGGGGCTGTATGCCTCGCCGCTGATCGACCTGGCCATGCGCGCCGTGGAGCAGATTGGCGATCCGACCCTGTATATCCGCGCTGTGCTGGGAGGTTGACATGGCCCAATCCATGATCGTGCTGGCGTTCATCATCAGCGGCGTCTGGATGATCGTCACAAACCGGCTGACGCTGGAGAGCTTCGCCGTCGGGCTGATCATCGGCCTGGTGTCGGTGCTGCTGGTGCGCCCGAAAGATGTGAACCTGCGGCTGGTGCGCCTGCCGCGCCAGATTTTTTACCTGATCGTGTACATGGCCACGCTGTTCTGGGACATCCTGCTGTCGGGCATCGATGTGGCGCGGCGCGTGGTGTCGAAGGACATGCGCCTGAATACCGGCATCATCGCCGTGGAGACGCAGGATGAGACGCAAAACGGATTGATCGCCGCGCTGAGCGCCAATGTCATCACGCTGACGCCGGGCGAGCTGGTGGTCGAGCTGGACGATCAGCACACGATGTATGTGCACTGCCTGGACGTCAGCACGAGCGTGATGAAGGCTGACGGCCAGCAGACGCAGCGGCTGAAACTGTTCAAACGCATTCTGGGGAGGGACTGATGAGCACCCTTGCCGCAAATCTGGTCCAAATCGCGGTCATCGTCATGATTTTCCTGCTGATGCCATGCGCATGGCGCGCCTTCAAGGGGCCCAGCCCGGCAGACCGGCTGCAGGCGCTGGACACCATCACCATGCTGCTGATCGGCATCATCGTGCTGCTGGCCGTGGTGCAGGGGTCGTCGTTCGTGATCGACGTCGCGCTGGCGCTGTCGGCCTTCTCGTTTGTGGCCACGCTGGCGATTGCGCGCTATCTGGCCGAAGGGAGGCTGTTCTAGATGCTGGGCGAAATCATAGGACTGCTGTTCATCCTGTCGGGCGTCACCTTTTGCGCGCTGGGGGTGCTGGGCATCATGCGCCTGCCAGACGTGTATTCACGCATTCACGCATCGGGGAAAGTCGCCATCCTGGGCATCTTTGGCCTGCTGGCCGGCACGGCCATCCTGCTGCCAGAGGCGACGCTCAAGCTGCTGGGGCTGGGCGTGTTCATCCTGCTCACCTCGCCAGTGGCCTCGCACGCGATTGCCGCCGCTGCTTACCGGTCTGGCGTGCCGCTGAAGCAGGCCACCCGCGATGACCTGGCCGAGCGCAACCGCGCCATCGCCGCGGAGGAATAAACACCGCGCAGGCAGTCAGCCAGACGCAGGCACTTCACGCGCCACCGTCACCCAGAGCATTACGGGTGACGGTGGCGCATGTCATGTATTGATGCCGCGATCAGCCCAGCGGATTGCGACTGACCAGCACCAGCGTACCAGGCTCGAACAGCGTGGCACAGGTGAAGCCGGGGAAATCAGGCACGGTGTAGCTGCCGATAATCTCCGGATGACGGGGCACTCCGCTGGCCGCCAGCCAGATCAGCGTGCCCTGGCCGCGCAGGCAGAACACCGCGCCGCCGTTAAAGTAGCTCAGTCCGCCGGGGCTGAAAATGTCGATGGCCTGCTGCACGCCCAGTTCCACCAGCCCAGGCACGCCCAGATTGGCCTCGCCGTACATTGGGCTGCCCAGCCAGCTGGTTGGCGCGCCATTCTGGAACATCACACGGCAGTTGATAGCCTGGCCGTCAGCATCGGCCACGCTGGAGCGTACCACACCACCGTCTTCGAAGTTATGCGTCTCGCACAGCGGGGTGGGAGGCGGCGGCGGTGGCGGCAGCGGCGTAGGCAGCGCCGTCAGCTCGACGATGCCGACTTCGACGCTGGGCAGCGACCGCGTCGTCGGGTATTCGATCGCGCTGCTGGTTGTAATCGCGTGGGCAATCAGCGTGATTCGGCTGCTGTTCAGCAGCGCATTGTCCAGCGCCTGGACGGTGATGACCTGGGGCGCCGCATCGGTGAATGTCAGCGTGACCGGCGATGCCGACCCGTTGACGCTGATCTGGCTGTCATCGAAAGTGAGTGTGAAGCTGACAGACCCGCTGGGCGCACTCGACAGGCTGATGCTGTAGGTCTGCGCGGCGCCATTCTCGTCTTTGGTGATCTGCTGGGGCGTGATGAGAACGCCCGCGCTGTCATCGTCGGCGATAGTTGCCGTGACCGAGGCGACCGTCAGGCCGGCATAGACCGAGTCGCTGGACGAGATCGTGTGGCTGATGGTGCCCGTGTGGGCGCCCTCCGCGACCGCGTCATTCACGGCGCCCACAGTGACATCCTGCGGCGTGTCCCAGTTGTTCGGCGTGAAAGTCAGCGATGCCGGGACGACGCTGAGCTGGCTGCCCCCATTCAGGTTGACCGTCACATCGGCGACCGGCTCACTGGTCAGCACGACCGAGTAAGTATCGGTATCACCCGCTTCGCTCACATCCGTGCTGCCGCCGGACTGCGTAATGGTGACACCCGCAGTATCGTCATCCACGGTGATGAAGGTCAGCGACCTGCCAGTGACGTCGATAGTGTCGCACAGGGACCCGTCCGTAAAATCGAGGGTGAGGGTGTAGGTCTGATCGCCATCATCAATGTCGTCATCCACCGGCACCATACTGACCAGCGTGCCAGTAACAAGCCCCTGGACCACGTTGGCCACAGTATCCGGATCGCCCACCCCTTCAGACGGATCTGACGAGACGATGGTCACGCTGACAGCAGCCGGGGCATTGGAAAAGATAATGCCAAAGTCCAACGCACGGATGTTATTCTCATAGACTGTTTGTGTGCCGGTAAGCAACCGGATGAAGCAGACTTCCGGGACCACCTGCCTGGCCATGACGGCCGGTGCGCCCCCGAATGACAGGCCGGGGACAAATAAGAACGCAGCAGCAATAATGCCTAAAACCATCCTCAACATCTCTTTCCTTTCTCAGACTTGCAGATAAGCCGATTTGCAGGGCCCCGGCCAACAACACGAGGCAGCAGAACCCGGCAGCGTATTAGTTCATCATGATATCAAAAGAGTATCACCTGCGATCATATAGATCGCGATTTTTTAATTTGGTCGTGCTTGCAGGGAAGAACAGGTCGCCTGAGTGCGGGTTGCAGGAGACAAAAATGCCGGTGCTGTCAGCGCACCGGCATCGTATTGCTCTATCACGTGTTCAGGTAGACTGCCTGATGTCTTCAGGCCACGATGCCCACGGCGATGCTGATATAGCCGTCGCGCAGCCAGCCTTCCAGCGTCTCGGCGGAGATATCGCGGGCGGCGGCATCCAGCCCGGTGAAGCCGCGCGGGAACGCGTTCAGGATTTCGATCAGCGTGTCATCGTGATAATAATCACTCAGGTAGTCGTGGTAGATGCCGCGCGGCTCGCCGTCGGGCGCGGCTGCCAGATAGCACCACGGGGCCAGCATATAGCGCGTCTGCGGGGTGATTGGCCGCACTTCAAAGCGCATCGGCTGGGCCACGCGCGCATTCAGGATCGTCTCGGCATAGCGGCTGAGCTGATTCTCGATGCGGTAATTCAGGTGCAGATACTCCATCGTCGCGCCCGGCGTGCGCTTTTTCGTTTGCAGGATGTGCGCGGCTTTGGCCGCCGCCGTGACGTGATCGTTGAAGTCCACCTTGTCGATCAGCGCCTCCGGCAGAATCTCGCGGTGGCTGGAGATGCGCGCGACCACCGTGGGTGTGCCGCAGCCCAGCGACTCATAGACCGCGTTGCCAAACGACTCGACAAAGCTGCCCAGCGCCAGCGTGACGCCGCCATAGCTGAAATAGCCTGGCAGCAGGTTGACCGGCACCCAGTCGTGAAAGACGAAATGCTCGGTCAGGCCGCGTGCGGCGATTTCCCCGCGCATCTTCTCGTAAAATTTCTTCACTTCGGGGTCGTAGTCCATGCCCAGCCACTGCGGCACACACACGCGCAGGTTGGTGATGCCATGTTCTTTCACCAGCCGGTCGGCGACCTCGATCGTCTGCGGCAGGCCTTTGGACGCCTCTGGCCGGTGCGGGTGCAGCACAATCGCGTGCTCGTCCGGGTTGACGCCGTGCACCAGGTCGCGAATGGCCTGCGTCGGCTCCACGGGGCGGAACATCGTCCAGTCGATGCTGTTGCGGATGACCGTCATGTGGGCGGGCAGCTCAGGGAAAAAGCGGCCGACCGTATGCAGGAAGAACTGGCGCGCATATTCGCTGATGACGATCAGCTTGTGCGCCGCAAAGTGAAACGCGCCCTGGATGGTTTCGGGATACACGTTATCGCGCAGCGAGACGACCGTGGGCACATTACGGTACACGTATGGGAAAACAAACTCACCGTCGTGGATGTAGAAGCGGTCGGCCGCCTGGATGTATTCGGCCACGTCCTGGATGATCGCCGCGATATTGTAGGCAGGCGTGTCATAGGGCGCGGGAAATGGCTGCTTGAAGCGCAGCATCGGCAGCACCCGGATATTCTCATGCCACTGGAAGGGTACTTTGGTGTCTTCCCGGCGGGTGCACAGAATGGTGATCTGGTGCCCCATCTCGGCCAGATGCATCGCGATTCGGCGCAGATGCTTTTGTCCGCCGCCCATGTCGTGATCCGGGAACAGCGGGGTGATCGAGAACATGACAATACGCATGGAGCAACCAATCTCGAATACGGTAAGTTTTTGCCAACCTTCATCGGTGAATTATGGCCAATAATGTTACACTGTGCAAAGAAATAGATTAGTAAACAGCTTACAGCAGCGAGAATCCCGGATGACCTCAGCAGAATCCGCACTGCCAGAATATGCCACGCCTGAAAGCCGACAGCGCCTGACGCTGGCGCTGCTCCTGACGCGCAGCTGCCCGATCACGCTGGGCCAGGAAATCGCGCTGACCGGCTCGGCCGCGCGCGGGCTGGCCGATGCCGACAGCGACCTGGAAATTAACTTTTGGGTAGAAGCACTGCCCGCGCCAGACGACCGCGCCGAATGGCTGTACAGCATGGGCGTGCGCGATTACGTGCTGCACTTCAAGCCGCGCCAGGATGATTCATACTGGATTTCAGGCGTGTTTCAGGGGGTCAGCGTGGAGGCCGGGTGGCAGACGTACGCCGCGCTGGAAAACTCGCTGACGCCGATTTTGCAGGGAAAAGTGTACGACCTGAAAGCCCTGACGCTGGCCGAAATTGTCGTCTCGGCGGTGCCCCTGCGCACGAATGGCCTGCTGGGCCAGTGGCAGGAGGCGGCGGCGCTGTATCCGCCTAATCTGCGTAAACGGCTGCTGGATGACCTGCGCAAGCTGGCCACCAATGACGAACGCCACACGACCATGCTGCGCCTGGCCGCGCGCGGCGAATCGCTCGCCCTGCTGACCTATTTGCAGGAAGACGCGACCGCGCTGATTCGGGCGCTGTTCGCGCTGAACGGCCGCTGGGAGGCCAGCGCCAAATGGATGCTGACGATGGCGTCGATGCTGCCGGTCATGCCCGACGGCTGGCACGCCACGCTGGAGCGCATCCTGACCGAGCATAACGGGCAGGCCGTGCAGCTCAGCCGGGCGCTGATGGCGCAGGTGCTGGAGATGGCGGAGGGGTAAGTCCATTCTGCGCCTGTGTCCCCACATCGTGCGGTGTGCACGGCAGGCACCCACCCGCCCTCGCCGCCTGAGGTTCAAAACCTCAGGCTACGAGAAGCCCAAGTCCCTGAAGGGACTGAAATGCAACGTCCTGGGGTGCAGATTCAGCGAAGCAACCACAGCGGCGGCTGTAGAGTCACAGCGTCTTGTGGGTAGTAGTGGCTTGGCATGCCAAGCCACTACGGGGACATAATCCCTGGCGATTCGGAACGAAGGTATCCCCCCAACCAGCGTCTGCTTTATGTCGCCTTGCGGAAGACGGGGATGCGCCCGATCGGCACGTCGACCTGCACGACAGCCCCGCCTGAGATCGTCTCGCCCGTCCAGAAATCGACCCAGTCACCGGCAGGCAGCCAGCACGACGCGCTGTTTACGCCCGGCTCGACCACCGGGCAAACCAGCAGGTCGCGGCCAAAATAATACTGATAGTCATTTGCTTCCGCGTGCCACAGCTTCAGCGGGCGCATCATCGGCTCGCCAGATGCGGCGCTGTGCTGGGCCTCGGCCCACACATAGGGCAGCAGCTTCTCGCGCACCGCCATCAGTTCTTTGAACACGGGTATCACGCGCGCATCGCCGGTCAGCTTCTGGATGTTCCATTGCGTGCGGTCGCGGCTGGGGTCGCGCTTCGGATTGTATTCCGAGTGGTATTGCAGCACTGGGCAGAAGACGGCCATCGCCGCCGCGCGCAGATACAGCTCGGCGGTGGGAATCTCGCCGCTGAAGCCGCCGAAGTCCCAGCCCCAGAAGGGAATCCCGGAGACGGCCGCGCTCAGCCCGGCGAAAATCGAATGGCGGAAGGCGTCCCAGGTCGAGTTCTCATCGCCCGCCCAGTGCATCGGCGCGCGCTGCGAGCCTGTGAAGCCGGAGCGGCTGAAGGTCAGGCCGTCGCGCTTCTCGCGGGCGAATTCGTAATACGCGCTGGTGTACAACTGTGGATATTCGTTCCACAGTTCGGCACCCGTGCGGCCATCGGCAAAGCGGGTGTCTGTGCCCCACATATGCTCGCCGCCATCGGTCTTGAAGCCGTCGATGCCCACATCATCCAGCAGATAGGCGCGTTTGTTCAGCCACCAGTCACGCTCGGCCGGGTTGGTCACATCCCAGATATAGCCGTTGCGGAACCAGAACGGGCGCACCTTGTGCGGCGCCCCATCGGCCTCGCGCACGCCAAAGCCGGACCCGGTAAAATGCGCGTGGTCGGCCTCATGCTGGGCATGCGGCGCTTCCAGCACTTTGAGCACGGGAATCTGCCACAGCAGGATGCGGATGCCCAGGCTGTGCAGCCAGTCGACCATGCCTTTCGGGTCGGGCCACTTGCCGCCCGCCGGAAAGGTGAAGTCGCCCAGCGAAAACGCCTCGGCTCCGGGCCTGGCAGCATACTCGGCATCATTCCATATATAGAAGGTGGTTTCGTCGCTCCAGGCCTCGATCACCACGACCGACGGCTGAATCCCGTTTTCCAGCGACGTGCGCACTTCCTGCTCGACGCGCGCCTGCGAATTCCACTCGTTGCTGCTCATCCACAGGCCAAACGACCATTCGGGCGGCAGCGCGGCCGGCCCGGTGTGGCGCGTGAACGCGGCGATGATGTCCAGCGGATCGGCCGCGGTGAAGGCGTGCAGCGGCAGCGCGCCATCCGGCCCGAGATCGGCCTCCAGCGTCCACTGGTCGGGCGACGAGGCCGCCAGGTCAAACTGCATCCAGCGTTTGCTGTCCACAAACAGGCCAAAGCCCGCCGACGAGAGCAGGAACGGGATGGGCATATAGGTGCGCTTGTCCTGGTTTTTGTACTGCTCATACACGCGCACATCCAGCACATTGCCGCGCTGATCGAGGGCGTTGAAGCGTTCGCCCAGGCCGAAGAAGCGCTCGTCGGGCGCGCACGCAAACGTCAGGCGGACGCGGCGGGGAGTCACGCCATCGGTGAGGAATTCGGCACGCACGGCGCCCGACCAGCCGGACGCGTCGCCATGCAGCACGGGCTGAAACGCGGCCGCATCCGCAGCAACCCACGACTCGCCGCGCACGGTATAGACGTCGCTGGTCACGCCATCGGCGTCAAACCAGTACGTGAGCGTGTCGCCAAACGCGGGCGCAGTCAGCGCGGCATGCCACACATCCTGGTCGATGCGCACCATGCGCTCCAGGAATTCTGCCCCCACACCCTCCTCCTGCTTCTGCTGCCAGTCGGCCTGATGGATGGCGGGCATGCTGATTTCCGGCGCGTCGTTGACGCGGTAATGCACACGCACCGCCTCGGCCGCCCCCGCAGGCCGGGTGACAATCCCGACGGTAAACGGCTCGCCGGCCAGCGGCTGGCGCGGGAAACGCTCCTCCGGCACATGCTCGTACGGATGTTCCTGTCCAAGCGGGGTATGCACAATTGTGGTCATTCTGAACGTTCCTTCAGCAGAGAAGTCAGCCATAAATACATGCCATGCGACCAGAGCAGCGGCGAGGCGGATGTGCCCCATTTCTGCACCCACTGGTCGTAATATTCCGGGGCCAGCAGATGGCCGGCCACCTGCTCCGGCATGGCGCCATCCGGCCCGGCCTGCGACTCGACCCAGGCGACCAACCGGCGCGCCTCATCAACCTGGCCCAGCTCCAGCCGCGCCCAGGCCAGCCAGAGCGTCAGCAGCAGCCATTCGCCGCCGCCAAAATACGTGTCGGCGCGGTAGCGATACACGCCGCCGCCCGCACGATGAATGTCATGTTCAATTTTATCCAGAGTTTTCAGGAAACGGGGATCATCGACTTCAACCAGCCGATACGGCAGCGCCAGCCAGAGCAGGCTGGCATCCACGTTGGCATTGCCCAGAAATTTCATGAAATGGCCGTCAGCCGCCACGCCGTGTGCCAGCACGAACACGCGGATGGCTTCGGGCAGTCCAACGGGCACCAACTCAGGCGCGAGTGTGCGCACAGCGGTCAGCCCGCCGTAGAGCGCGGCCAGCGTGGCCGGATGCACCTGCTGGCGATGTTCTTCCCAGCAGTCGTAATTGGGGGACGGCCACAGGGCCGCCAGATAGCGCACCAGCAGGCTGACCGCAGGACAGGCTTCGTCCCATAAGGCGCGGTCATCATGTTTGTTCACGTGCTGCACCAGACCCCACAGCCATGCGCCGTAGCCGTCCAGCTGAAAATCGGGCCAGTCTTCCTGGCCAATGCGCCCGTCCAGCTCGAAGCGGGTGGGCAGATAATCGCTTTCGTGCAGCGTCTCGCCGCGCGCCAGCTTGTCCAGCAGCGCATCGACCTTGCCGCTGTAACGCAGCAGCGTGCGCGCCGCCCACTGATGAAAAGCGCGCGCGCTGTCGGCCTGCCCGGCGGCATCCATGCCATGCGCGATCCACGCGCCGTCGCGCAGCCACGAATACCCATACTGGGAGAAACTCATGCTGGCGGCATAGGCGCCGTCAAACTGCTCTGCGCGAATAATCTCGATACTGCGTCGATGGTAGTCAGGCATAGGGATTTTCCATAGAAGGTGGGGACAGGTGATTGCAGGAAACAGCAGGCAATTCAGGCACGCCGATCGAACACCGCGTTCCCAATTTGGTTCGGGACATTGGATTGGCGGGCGCGTCGCGACGCGCCCCTACCCGACCCATAACCGTTGCCGTTGTAGGGGCGGCTCGCGAGCCGCCCGTTATCTCAAAGATCATCGCTGCTTTTGCGTAGGGGCATGGCATGCCATGCCCCATGGGCACCAAGTTAAGACGATTCTTCTCCTATTTGCCGGGCGGACACGCAGGTCCGCCCCTACATTCCTCGCGGACAAACAGTTGCAACCGCGAGTTTTTTCCTTCAAATCCGAGCGACTCCGAGTAGGGGCGGACCTATGTGTCCGCCCTGGAGGACCAAAATCCAACTGAATCCTCAGCGAAAATTCCTTAACTTGGTACCTATGGGGCATGGCATGACCCTGCCACACCACACCACACACGCTGGGGCGAAGCATGTGCCCCGCCCCGGCAGGTGTTCCGGTCTAGTTAATCAGCGCGTCCAGCTCGGCCTTGGCCTGGTCCAGCGCTTCCTGGGCGGTCAGCTCGCCATCGACCACCTGGGTCAGCAGGGCATTGACGGCATCCTGCATCTCGTTCTGACGTTCGATCACGGGAGGGGTGACCGGGTTTTCCAGCGCGGCAAACACGGCTTCGCGGTTTTCCGGCGGGGTCTGTTCCAGGTAGGCTTCGAAGTAAGCGGGTTCGTTCAGCGCGGGCAGTTCCCAGCCAGCTTCGACGCGCACATTGGCGGCGGTTTCGCTGGAGGCGAGGAAGGTGGCCCAGGCGGCGGCAGCTTCACCGTTGGCGGTCGACGAACTCACGGCCACGCCGTTGGCGAAGAAGTGATTGGCGTTCTGGTTGATGGCGGGTTCCACTTCCACGTCCCAGGCAAACGGGGCGTCGGCGAAGGCGCCGAACATCCAGATGCCGGTGACCAGCATACCCAGCTTGCCGCTCAGGAACAGCTCGGAGTCAGACACGCCGGACAGCTCGGAAGCGGTCGGCATCAGGTCGTCGTTCATGAAACCGACCATCGTCTCCAGCGTGCTCACGCAGGCGGGCGAGTTGATCGTCGATTCGGTCATATCGGCATTGAAGAAGCTGCATTCGCCATTCTGGGCGGCCTTCTTATAGAATTCCCAGAACTGCGTGGGGGAGAACAGGCCCCAGGTGTCGTCGCCCAGCGCGCGGATGGCCTGCGCGGCGGCAATCGCATCTTCCCAGGTCCAGTCGGCAGTCGGGTAAGCGACTTCGGCCTGGTCGAACAGGTCGGCATTGTAGAACATCAGCACGGTGGAGAAGGTGGCCGGCAGCGCCATCTGCGCGCCTTCATACTGGAAGGCTTCCAGCGCACGCGGATAGAACGGCGCATCGGCGCTCACCAGGTCGGAGATGTCGAGCAGCGCGCCATTGGCGGCGTAGGTGACAAAGCTCTCGTAGTTCAGCTCGAACACGTCGGGCGCATCGCCGCTGGCCACACCGGCCTGCAGCAGCGTGAAATAATCCGCGAACGGCGCGGTTTCCACTTCGACGTTCACGCCAGGATTGGCTTCTTCAAATGCGGTGACGATGGTATCCAGCTCTTCCAGATAATCTGGCGCAGCGGAGAAGGTGAAATAGCGGACGGTGGTGCTGTCCTGCGCGAGGGCAGGGGCAGCCAGCACCAGCGAAGCACAGCCAACAGCGAACAGAAGACGGCGTAACATAATGTGTTTCCCTTTCAATGCATTACAATCGTTCACTTAAACAAGCGCATTTCGTCGCTTGACGAAACCTAACCTTTGATCCCGCTGGAGATCGCGCCGGAGACAAACCAGCGCTGCGCCAGCAGGTATGCCACCAGGATCGGCAGCACTGTGATGACCGCACCGGCCATCACCATGTTCCACTCGGTCAGCGCGCGCGGCCCAGCCTGCAGCGTCGCCAGAGCGATGGGCAGCGTCACGACATCTTCCTGACGCGCCACAAAGAGTGGATACAGATAGTTGTTCCAGTAACCCATGAAGCTGAACACGCCCAGCGTCGCCAGCGAAGGCGTCGACAGCGGCATGATGATGCGCCAGAAGATGGTGAAGTGATTCGCGCCATCCACGAACGCCGCTTCCTCGAAATCTTTCGGGATGCCCATGAAGGCCTGGCGCAGCAGGAAGGTGCCAAACGCGCTGAACAGGCCGGGCACGATCAGCGCGGCGTAGCTGTTCATCCAGCCCAGCGAGCGCACCAGGATAAACTGCGGGATGACCATCACCACCGCGGGAATCATCATCGTCATGAGGTAGAGCAGGAAGACGGCGTTGCGCCCCTGCCATTGCAGGCGGGCGAAAGCATAGGCCGACATCGATGAAATCACGATCTGCCCGGCGGTGCCCACCACCGCCACGAACAGGCTGTTGAAGAAGGTGCGCCCCAGGTCGATACGCTCGGCCAGGCCGGTGTAGCTCTCGAACGTGAGCGGATTGGGGATGAGCTGCGGCGTCGTTTGCAGGATGTACTGCTGCGACTTGAGCGACGTGCTCAGCATCCACAGGAACGGCAGCACCATCAGCGCGACGATCACGATCATCATCAGCACACGGGCGATGCGTCCGGCCAGCGGCCCGCCAGCCCTCGGCGCAGCCTGCACAGTCGTAGACACGGTTGGGTTCATCTGCATGGCATTACTCTGCTGATTCATAGTAGACCCACCGTTTCTGCAAGCGGAGCTGGACGATGGTGATGGCGAAAATCAGGACGAACAGCACCCACGACATGGCCGACGCGTAGCCCATCCGGCTGTAGCTGAAGGCGTTCTTCACCACCTCGGTGACGATGACCTCGACCTGTCGATCGGCGGCGCTGTCGCGCATGGGCATCAGCCAGACCTGCTCGAACATCTGGAAATAGTTGATGAGCAACGTGATGGTGACGAAGAACATGGTCGGCGTGAGCAGCGGCAGCGTGATATGGCGCATCACCCGCCAGCGGGTCGCCCCGTCAATGCGCGCGGCCTCGTAATAGCTTTCGGAGATATTCTGCAGGCCGCCCAGGTACAGCAGCGCGATATAGCCGACGTCTTTCCATACGCTGGTGATGACCATCGCGTAGACCGCCGTCTGCGGCTCGAACAGCCAGGCCGGCCCCTGAATCCCCAGCACCCCCAGGCCATAGTTGATCAGGCCGTACTGCGGGTTGAAGATCCATTTCCAGATCAGCGAGACGACCACCCACGAGGCGACCACCGGCAGGAAGCTGGACGCGCGCACGATCAGCATGCCGCGCGCTTTCTGGTTAAGGAACAGGGCCAGCGCCAGACCCAGCACGAAGACCACCGGCACATACATCAGGATGAAGGTCAGCGTGTAGCCGAGCGCGCGCCAGAAATCGCGGTCGCCCATCAGCTCCTGAAAGTTGCCCAGGCCGATGAATTCGGGCGGACGCAGCAGGTTCCAGTCCTGAAACGCCAGCCAGAACGACGACAGGATGGGATAGAGCACGAACAGGGAAAGCCCAAACAGGCCGGGCAGCAGAAACAGCGCCACCCATTTCCATTTGTGAATTCCACTATTCCAGGACATTACGCATCATCTTTCACTCAATGAAAAAACATACTGAAAAAAATTATCAGACCAGCGGCTCCACATGCATCAGCGGCGATGCAAACACCCGGTTCAGCACCAGGGTGGCCGCCCCACGCGCCCAGGCGCGGTCATCCGCCGCCTCGACAATGACTTCCACATGGTCGAGCAGGCCGTTGAAGGTATAGCGCCGCAGCGCCTCCAGCATCGGCCCCAGGCGAAAATCGCCCGCCGTCACGCCCTCGCCGCTGATAATCACCAGCGACGGCGCCAGAATATTCACCACGCCGGCCAGCGCCACGCCCACCAGCTCACCGCTGCGGCGCAGGGCTTCACGGGCGACTGCCGAGCCATTGGCGGCGGCCTGCACCACGTCGTTCAGCGTGCCAGCAGGCAGGCCATCAGCCGCCATCGCCGCCAGAATCGCCGGGTCAGACGCCAGCGTCTCGATGCTGCCGAGCTCGACCGACCTGCGCGCGCGCTCCAGGTCGATGATGTTGTGGCCCAGCTCGCCCGCGCCACCGCGCTCGCCCTGATACAGCTGGCCGTGCAGCACCATGCCCATACCGACGCCGCGCCCCACCGTGATGACGATGAAGTTGCGCTGATGGCGGCCTGCGCCAAACAGATGCTCGCTCAGCGTCAGCGTATTGACGTCGTTTTCGATGGTCACCGGCAGGCCGAGATGCTGCTGGAGCATGCCCGCCAGCGGCACATCGCGCCAGCCGAAGAACGGCGAGTAATGCACGACGCCCTCATGCGGGTTAATCACACCGGCCACGCCGACGCCCACGCCGAAGAAGGACTTGCGGGGCAGGCCAGCCGCATTGATGGCCGCATCGACGATGTCGGCCAGGGCGCGGGCGATGCCGGCCGGGCTGTGGTCGCTGCCCAGCGGAAATTCCTGATAGTAGAGCACGGCGGCCTCGAAACTGGTGATGGCGCACACGACGCGCGTCTCCATCAGCTTCAGCCCCAGCGCGTAGCCTGCGTCGGCATTCAGGCGCAGGAAGACCTGACGACGTCCGCCGGTATAGTCGCCTTCGCCGCTCTCAAAGACCCAGTTTTCTTCAATCAGCTCGGTCGTAATCTGCGACACGGCGCCCACGCTGAGGCCAGAAACTTCGGTCAGCTGCGTGCGCGACAGCCGGCCTTCCCGCCGCAGGATGTTGAGCAGCAGGTTGCGGTTCATGGCTTTAATCAGGTCGCGGTTGCCGGGAATCGAATTACGCATCTTTTTTCACTGAGTAAATTAACTTGCCCCTAATCTACAATTCCTCGAAATTTTTGTCAAGCATTTCGTCAAAACTGGTTTTTTCACGAGGATAGTTCGTAGTTTCATGCGGGTGTTGAGGATGCACTGGCCTCGTCCCTACCCTACCCGCTCGCAAAGGATTTTGCCGTAGGGGCTTGGCATGCCAAGCCCCTACAAATGACGCTATGAATGATTCGTCATCCAAAAGGCAGCGGACGAGGCGGGCCTCGTCCCTACAAGACATCCTGGCGTCCAGGGTCAAGGACGGGGCAAGAAATTCACTTAAAGCGCCCCTTTGATCCCATACATGGCCGCTGATGGTCTTCAACAGGCCTGCTATGCTTATGGGCATCCCGTCCATTTGTTCCCATCCGGAGAAAAACGATGCTTCCCTTGTCTCCCTTGTCGCGGCGCTTCCTGCTGGCCGCGGGCATCCTGGGCGCGCTGTCCGTGGCCATCGGCGCGTTTGACTCGCACGGGCTGTCGGCCTATTTCGCGGCCAATCCAGACCGCGAACCGACGTTCAACACCGCCGTACAGTATCACCAGGTGCATGCGCTGGCGCTGCTGCTGACCGCATTGCTGCACCAGATCGCGCCGTCGCGCTGGACGCGTCTGGCGGGCATTGCCTTCGTGATCGGCATCATCGTATTTGCCGGAGCACTCTACCTGCTGAGCGTGCTGCAACTGCGCTTCATGGGCGCGATTGCACCGGTGGGCGGGGCTGCGCTGATCGCTGGCTGGCTGTGCCTGGCGCTGGCCGCATGGCGCGGCGGACGCTGAGGGGCTTTCAGTTTTAGGGCGGGCTGGTTTCGTTTTGTGCCGGTCGGGCTGGCGGTGCGGTATAGTCATGCTAACAGATACTCCCCGCACGACCATTGATGATTGAGGCTGTGATATGGAACTGACCGCCAATCGTTTTCAGGAATCGGCTGTAATCGCGCTGCATGATGTGACGCTGCAAACCGCGCTTGACCGCGGCACGGGCAACGCCGACGGCCGCCGCCGCACCGTGATGAGCGAGCTGGATCTGAGCCAGGCGCTGCGCCAGCAGGCGCGTGGGGCGCGTCTGCGCGGCCTGCACGACCTGCCTGAATTGCTGGAACAACTGGAAGCGAACGTGACCGCGCGCGGCGGCCATGTGCTGTGGGCGCGCGATGCCGCCGAAGCCAACCAGCACGTGATCGACATCTGCAAAGCCAAAAACCTGAAGCGCGGCGTCAAGAGCAAGAGCATGGTGACCGAGGAAGTCGGGCTGGTGGCCGCGCTGGAAGCGGCCGGCATCACGATGGTGGAGACCGACCTCGGCGAGTACATCGTGCAGATCAACGAGAGCCACCCCAGCCATATCGTGATGCCCGTCATGCACATGACGAAAGAGGAAATCCGCGAGCTGTTCATGCGCAAGCTGGACATGCCGTACACCGAGCAGGCGTCCGACATGACGGCCTTCATCCGTGGCATCCTGCGCGAGAAATACCTGGAAGCGGACTTTGGCATGAGCGGCGGCAACTTCCTGATTGCCGAAACGGGGACGGTCGTCATCGTCACCAACGAGGGCAACGGCCGCCTGAGCACGAGCGTGCCGCCGGTGCATATCGCCATGGTGGGCATCGAGAAAGTCATCCCGACCTGGGAAGACTTCGCCACGCTGGTGCAGTTACTCCCGCGCAGCGCCACCGGCCAGCGCATGACCGTGTACGTGAACATGTTCAACGGCCCGCGCAAAGCGCACGAGCCAGACGGCCCGGATGAATTTTATCTGGTGCTGGTGGACAACGGCCGCACGGACATTTATGCCAGCGAATACACCGAGGCGCTGGCGTGCATCCGCTGCGGCGCGTGCCTGAATGCCTGCCCGGTCTATCAGAATGTGGGCGGCCACACCTACGGCTGGGTGTATCCCGGCCCGATTGGCGCGATCCTGACGCCGCTGCTGAAAGGCAAGGAAAATGCCGCGCCGCTGCCGTTTGCCAGCAGCCTGTGCGGCGCGTGCAAGCAGGCCTGTCCAGTAGACATCGACATTCCCGACATGCTGCTGAAGCTGCGCCGTGACCTGAACCCGTCTCAGGACCCGCTGTGGAAGCTGGGCATGAAGGCCTACGCGTTCGGCTTCAGCCATCCGCTGCTGTATGCCTTTGGCGGCAAGGCCGCCAGCATCGCCAGCACATTCATCGGCCAGGAGGCCGCCGACGGCTCGCGCAAAATGCCCGCCCTGCCGCCGCCGCTGAACGGCTGGACGGACAATCGCGATTTCCCAGCCTTCCCGGCGCACAGCTTCCGCGAGTGGTGGAAGGCGAACAAGGGCGATTAAGTCCGATATCTGGATCAGGCGGACGCCTCGCGAGGCGTCCGCCGGTCAGACGATTGCAGTAATCTTGCCCCGATCCTGACAAATTCTGCGGCACCAGCGATTGTCCCCATACGAACATCCCCGCAGCGCCGGGCCAAACAATTAAGTCCCCATTTTGTGAAAATGCTATACTCTTAAGTCAACATTGCTGATCCATGAATGCCAAAAACGCTACGCATGTAAGGAACCCCCCGTATGGCCAGCGGGAGCACGCCACCCCATAAAGCATCATCCAGCATCGGCCTGCGCCCACTGTTGAACCGTATGACAACGCCCAGCATTGCCCAGGCCGATCCAGCGGATCAGATTCGTCAGCGCGGATTGATGCTGCTGATCCTGTTTCTGCTGCCGCTGGTCGGGCTGCAAATGATCGTGCTGCACGAGGCCAGCGGGAATGCCCACACGCTGATCCCCACCATCCTCGGCCTGCTGATCACCTTCTTTGCGCTGCGCCGGGGCCAGCTGCACCTGGGCAGCTGGCTGCTGACCGGGGTACTGTGGCTGACGACGCTGTTTATTCACCTGCTGCGCGCCAGTGACATCGGCGTCATAAGCTACATCATGATGCTGCAATTCCCCTTCCTGTCGCTGCTGGTGGCGCAGGCGCTGCTGCGCACCCGCTGGCTGGTGGCCCTGCTGGTCATCACCATCGCGCATCAGCTCACCCTGACGATCCCGGTCGGCGGCATCCTGGGGCGCAGCGATCTGCTTAACCTGACGGTCGCCTGCATTGTGCTGAGCACGCTGGGCACCTTCGCCATCCTGAACGGAACCATTCAGCGCGCACGCAGCCTGACGGAAGATGCCCTGCGCGCCAGCGAAAGCCGCCTGCGCGCCCTGAGCGACCATAACGTGATGGGCATCCTGCTCATGCGCCTGAATGACGGGCAGATTCTGTATGCCAACGCAACCTGCCACAAGCTGCTGGGCTATCCGCCAGACGGGCTGCTGGAGCCGGGCGCGCTGAGCAATGTCATGGCGCGTGACGTGCGCCTGCAAGTGGCAGACACACTGAGGACGCAGGGCCAGATTGAACTGATGGAAGTGGAAGCCAGCCGACGCGATGGATCGCCGGTCTGGCTGAATGTGTCGCTGTCACGGCGCATGCTGAATGGTGAAGAAATCATCGTGGGCACCGCGTTCGACATCAGCGCCCGCAAGTCCGCCGAAGTCGCGCTGACGGAAAGCGAACGCCGCTACGGTGACCTGCTGAACTCGATCGATGGCGTGGTGTGGATGTGCCGCGCGGATAACTTCCAGACGATGTTTATGACGCGCCAGGTGGAGCAGGTCACCGGCTATCGCATGGAGCGCTTCTATAAGGATTCCGGGCTGTGGCGCTCGCTGGTGCACCCGGAAGACCGCCCAACGATGCTGTCGATTGCCAAAGATGCCATTGCCAGAAACACCGGCTTTCAGCGCGAATACCGGATGGTGGCGGCGGACGGCCGGATCGTGTGGCTGCGCGACATTGTCTCGCTGGATACGGTCAACAACGTGAAAATCCTGCGTGGGCTGTCGATCAACATCACCGAATCGCGCCAGGCGCAGGAGGCCGAACGCGCCCAGTATCGCCTGAACGACGCGCTGCGCGACACCGCTGTGACGATCAACCAGACGCTCGACCTGAACGAAGTCATGCGCCGCATCCTCGATCAAACCTACCGCGTGATTCCGTGCGAGGCTGCCGACATCATCCTGCTGGAGGGTGACGATGGGCATGTGCTGGAAGCCCGCGGCTATACTGAATTCAATCACGATGAAGACCTGCGCCGGTTTACCTTCAACATCCGCAATATGCCCACGTTCCAGACGATGCTGCGCACCGGCAAGTCGCTGCGCATCGACAATACCGAAACACATCCGATGTGGCGCTTTCACGAGGCCACGGCATGGATTGGCTCGACACTGGGCGCGCCCATTCAGCTGGATGGCGAAACGATCGGGTTCCTGAATGTGACCAGCAGGCGGACCAATGCCTTCAGCGATGCGCAGGCCACCACGCTGGAGACATTCGCCAACCAGGTCGCCATCGCCATTCGTAATGCGCGCCTGTATGAGCAGGTGCTGCGCGATGCCGAGGAACTGGAAGTACAGGTGCAGCAGCGCACCGCCGAACTGCTGCTGGAGCGCCAGCGCATCGCCGCCATGCTTGACTCGACCGGCGAAGGCATCTTCTACACCGAAGGCACCGAGATTCGCTATGTCAACCAGGCAATGTGCACGCTGACAGGCTACAGCATGGACGATCTGATCGGCGCGCCAGCCTCAATCCTGAGCAGCGGGGACGATCTGGAAACTGTGTCGATACTGGACGAAATTGTCAACGAAATCAGCGTCAACAACCTGTGGCGTGGCGACCTGCGCCTGAAGCGCAAAGACGGCTCACGCTTCTTTGCCGGGCTGACGGTGGCGCGGGTGGGCACCGAGACCAGCGTGGTGCGCGCCGTCTCGGTCATGCGCGATATCAGCAAGATTCGCGCGCTGCAACAGCAGCAGTCTAACCTGGTGGCGTTTGCCTCGCACGAGCTGCGCACGCCGATCACCAACCTGAAGACGCGCCTGTATCTGCTGCGCCGCAAGCCGGAACAGCTGGAAGCGCATCTGGAAGTACTGGAACAGGTGACGGAGCGCATGCGCCGCCTGGTGGAAGACCTGCTGAATATCTCGCGGCTGGAGCGCGGCGTCATCCCGCTGCAACCGACCATGCTCGATATCGACCATGAGGTGCGCAGCGTCGTCGATATTCAGCGGCCGGAAGCGGAGCGCAAAGGCCTGACGCTGCGCTACGAAGCGCCCGGACAGCGCACCTTTGTGGAGGCTGACAGCGAACGACTGGCGCAGGTCATCACCAATCTGGTGACCAACGCGATCAATTACACGCCGCCGCAGGGCAGCGTCACTGTGCGCGTGCTGTGCCCGCCAGACGAGGAGATGGTGACGGTGGAGGTCGCAGACACAGGCGTGGGCATCGCGCCGGAGCATCTGCCTTATATTTTCCAGCCGTTTTACCGTGTCGTCAGCCATGTGGAGGGGACCGGGCTGGGGCTGAGCATCGCCCGCCAGATTATCGCCATGCACGGCGGTGAGCTGACCGTGAACAGCAAGCCGGGCGAAGGCAGTGTCTTCACGCTGCGCCTGCGCCGACTGCTGGCTCAGCCGGAAAAAGTGGCGGATCGCAACGGACGCCCATCCGATGTGGGTGCCGAAGAAGATATTATTTAAGCATAATAAATACAATTTCCTTAAGTACATCAGGACATTCTTTACGGTATCCATGCTGTCTTATGCTACACTCTGAGTGTTGATATCATTTCGGGGACTTTATGCCCTGTAAAATCATTTATCACATCATCGAGGAGGAAGATCATGTGGAGGCAAGCGCTGCAGGCGCGCCTGCACTGGCTGTACGCGCTCCTGACGGCCCGGGGAAGCCCCCGTGAAGGTCAGGGACTGGTAGAATACGCGCTGCTGTTGGTACTGGTCGTGCTGGTCGCTTTCGTCGTCGTCACTGTGCTGGGCCCGTGGGTGGGAAACATCTATTCTAATCTGGTCAATGTGCTCTAAAATCATTCCGCAATTATTGCAATAATCCGAAAGACCCTACACTGTAGGGTCTTTTGTTTAGTATCATGGCGCTTGTCACGGTAACTATGGCGCGGTGGCGTATGGCGATGATGGGGTATAATCGCTTGCGCACACTGGGGGCGCGACCGCGATGAGGAGAGTGTGAACGCATGACACGAAACAATTATGGTTCTCTCGGTGGGCGGCGCGCAGGTGGCGCCGTATGGCAATGGCTGATTATCGGCGGTATCCTGGGCTTTGGCTGCGCGGTCATCGTGCTGCTGGTCGGTTTCATCACCGGGCTGGTGGGCATTGGTGGCACCTCGCTGGCGAATGCGCCCACACCCACCGCGCAGATTATCGTCGTGACCGCTACTGCGGCCCCGGCGACAGCAACGCTGACCCCGACCGTCGATCTGAGCACGGATGTGCCGCTGGAAGTCAACGCGCCCACGCCCAGCCCGACAATTCTGCCCACCCTGCTGACTTTGCCCCCCACGCAGCAGCTCGCCACACAATCACTGATTATTCCCACCAGCACCAGCGCACCCGCTGCATTCAACAATCAGCAGGGCACTGGCGGCACCGGCGTAACCGGCGGCCAGTTTGACCGACTGGTAGCGGTTGGCACGCGGCTGGTGCCAGTCGCGGGCGGCCAGTTCAACATGGGCACGACCGTGGCCGAAGTGACCACCGCCGTGAACGAATGCGCGCAGGGCTACGGCGGCGAACCGGGTACCTGCCTGCTCTCGTACGGCGAGGACTCGTTTCCCGCGCACCTCGTCACCGTCAGCCCCTTCCAGATGGAAGTGACTGAAGTGACCTACGACCAGTACCTCACCTTCCTCAACATCATGGGGCCGGGCAGCCACCGCAACGGATGCCTGGGCCAGCCCTGCATGCAGACGACAACAGACAGCGAAACCAGCAATGTCACCTTTGACAGCCAGAACTACAACGTGAACGCCGCTGTTCTGAACTTCCCGGTGACGAACGTGACCTGGTACGGCGCGCAGGCGTACTGCCAGGCTATCGGCCGCCGCCTGCCCACGGAAGCCGAATGGGAACGCGCCGCCCGCGGCGACCTCGGCTATATTTATCCGTGGGGCAACACGTGGGACCCGGCCAACAGCGCCTCGCGCCGTTCGATTGCCCTGACAAAGGTTGCCATCGGCAGCTTCCCGCTGGGCGCCAGCCCGTACAGCGTGCTGGATATGGCCGGCAATGTGAGCGAGTGGGTGAGCGACTGGTATTCACCGTCGTACTACGGCCGCCCCGAAGCCGCAGGCCCCGATCCGGCAGGCCCGGCCACCGGCACCGAAAAAGTAACGCGCGGCGGAAGCTGGGACACGGTGCCCTTCTTCACGCGCACGATGCATCGACGCAGCCTCGATCCAATCGACGCAAACGCTGAAACGGGCTTCCGCTGCGTGGCCGATGCCAACAGCGCCGCATTGGCTGGCAACACGACCGGCGCGCCGCTGGGCGCCAATATCGTCCCCACGCCTGACCCGGCCCTGCTGGGTGCCCCGGCAGGCGGCAGCGAAGAGGCTGGCAGCGGCACCGGCGCTTTGCCGCAGGTGCCAGCGATCCCCGGAGCAGATACCAACGCCGCGCCGACCATGCCCGCCCGTCCCACGGCAGCAGCCGGCGCCACGCTGAATCCGGGCGGCTGATCCGCCCACGGGCAGCATCCAAATGCAATCTTGAGCGCGCGACTGGCCCATACGGCCGGTCGCGCGCCTTTTGTGGCAAGATTGCCCGCCAAAGTTGTCGTGCTTTTCGGTACAATCAGGCCACATTCTGCACATCAGAGAGTTTCACACGCGCATGACCGACTCAACGCACACACTTCGCCCGGACGGCCTGCAGGTCGCGCCGGACCTGGAAATCGCCGGGCCGCCGTGGCCGATTCGCGGCGATGGCTGGATTGTCTTTTTCAAATTTGACCGCAGCCGACGCCACGGAGACTACGCGGCCACCCACGGCATGCGCCCGTACTGGCGCGGCGGCATAGGCGGGCTGGTGTGGATGAAGTATCGCGACACGCCAGTCGGCCCGTATGACGAGCTGATGCTGGTTCCCGGCCGCATCGAAGTCCCCAAAGCACGCGGGCGCGGCAGGGGCAAATACTGGTCGATCAGCCGCATCTGGGTGAGCAGCTGGGAGAGCGTGGTCAGCGGGCGCGCCAACTGGGGCATCCCGAAAGACCGCGCTGATTTCAGCATTGTGGCGCATGACAATGGCGAAGATCACCTGACCGCCTCGCTGGACGGGCAGACGATCTGCTCGATGGTGTGCAAGGCGGGGCTGGCGCGCATCCCGATCAACACCGGCCTGTTTCCGGTCACGCTGGTGCAGCAGTGGGAAGGCCAGGCCTACTACTCGAAGCTGACGCTGAAGGCCGGCATCGAGGTGCTGGATGTGTCGCAGTTGTGGGGAGACGGCGTGCATGTGCCGGACTTTCAGGCGCTGGGGATGACGCCCCTGGGCGCGGTGAAACTGGACAAGTTTGTGATTACATTTCCTGTGCCGGTCATCAAAGAAGGCGTCGCGCTGGAGGAAACACCATGAAGCTGGAAGGCTCACGTATTGTCCTGACAGGGGCGGCCAGCGGTATCGGCTTTGCCCTGCTCAAGCGTCTGGCGGGCATCCCGTGCAGGGTCGTCGCCATCGACAAGGATGACGCCCAACTGCACACGATGGTGAATAAAATCATCAGCCCGGCCGGCAAAGTCTCGGCCTACGCGGCGGATATGGGCGAACGCGGCGGCGTCGACCGCGCCATCGACTTTGCCATCAGCGAGATGGGCGGCATCGACATCTTCATCGCCAACGCGGGCTTCGCCTATTACGAGGCCTTCGGCAAGCCGGACTGGGCCCATATCGAGTCGATCTTCCGCGTGAACACGATTTCGCCGCTGTATGCGCTGGCGAAGATGACCCAGCTTCACAGCGATGGCTCGCCGTTCCAGGTGGTGATTACGGCCAGCAGCATGGCAAAGCTGGGGCTGGCGGGCTACGCGCTGTATGCCTCCACCAAGGCCGCGCTCGACCGCTTTGCCGATAGCTACGCGCAGGAACTGCCACCCAACGCGACGCTGACGCTGGCCTATCCGATCGCCACGCGCACGGCCTTTTTCAGCAGCGCGGCCAGCCAGCTTCCGGCGACGCCGTGGCCCTCGCAGACGCCCGAATATGTGGCCGACCAGCTCGTGCTGGGCATCGACGCGGGCAAGCGTGAAATCTATCCATCGCTGACGTTCCGCGTGATGTGGGCCATCAACAGGGTCATCCCTGTGACGTCTGTTTATCAGGCCTACACGCGCGGCCTGTTTGATAAATGGCGGACGGGCAAGCGTTAGCGGCATCCGCAGATCTATCGTTCGTATTGCAGTGTTGAGGCATGCATGACCACTTCAAGAAAAGCCCCGTCCCTGATGCAGCGCATCCGGACCCTGGAACCTGCCCCGCCCTGGAACCTGACCAGCGCGATGGTGGCCATCCTGATCGCGATGGCGCTGTTCATCCTCGGCAGCATTCCGGTGGGCGTCTGGGCGCCCGACCAGCCGTATGCGCTGCTGGCGGGCTGGTGCCTGGGCGCCACCGCGACAACCTACTTTGTGGCGCGCACGCGCAGCAAGCCGGATCAGCGGCTGGCGCTGAAGATGCAGCCCGCCACACCGCTGCCGGTGATCGCCTTCATCGGCTTCACGCTGGCGCTGTCGGTGGACCTGCTGGCGATCGTGGTGACCGGGCAGTTTTTGCCGGCCGCAGAGTTGGCCAGCCTGGTGCAGCCCACCGTCAACAGCTTTCACTGGGTGGTGGCGATGGCCTTTGCGCTGTTTTTGCAGCCAATTGCCGAGGGCGTGGTCTTTCGCGGGCTGCTGCTGCCGGTGCTGCGCGCCCGGCTGGGCGCATGGCCGGGCATCCTGGTCGCGGCGGCCGCCAGCGCGGTCTTCCACATCGCCATTTACGCCTCGGCCTACGCCAATGCCAGTAATCTGTCGTCGGTGTGGTATGGCGTGGTGACGCCGTTTATCGCCGCCGTGATCTTCGGCATGGTGCGGGCGGCCACCGGCAGCACGCGCACCGCCATCGTGGCGCAGTCGGCCTTTGGGCTGTTCGCGCTGGTGAAGGTGATCTACCTGATCAGCTCGGTGCCGCCGGCCTAGGCGACTCGCCCGGCCAGTACCCAGTTCTCCGCCTAAAGACCGAGAAAAACAATCCGCCCAACGTGGCCAGAAATCCGTCCCCAACGACGGATTTTTTGTTTTCCGGCACGGCGTATCCTAAGCACTATGACGCGTGAACAAACAGACACGCCAGAAGGATACAAGCCGATGAACAACATTCACTACAAAACCCTGATTGATGATGTGCCGATTACGCTGGTCAGCGTAGAAGGCGCGCTGAATGATCGGCTGTCGCGTCAGCTCGTCGATGTCGTCCGGATGCTGGTCAGCCGTGGCGACCGCAACCTGATCTTCGACATGCACAAGGTGACAGCGATCAACGGGTCGGGGCTGCTGGCACTGGTCCAGGCAGCACTGCTCATCCGCGGCGAGTGGGTGGCAGACAACCTGTGGAGCTGGCACACCTTCCATCACATGGAGCAGATGATCGAGATGGGCACGGGCAGCGAACTGCGCATCCTGTCGCCCAGCGTCAGCATCATGGCGGCCTTCATTCGCGCCGACTTCACCCGTGCGGTCGATATCTTCCTGACGCTGCACGAGGCCGCATCATCGTATCGCAATCCGGCAACCACACAACTCATTCAGCAGGTCAGTCAATTCTAGTTTCAGGAGTTTCACATCATCATGTTCGTCAAACGTCTTTTCATCGCGATTCTGGGTCTGACGGCCTGGCTGCTGCTCGTCAGCGCGACGCCGGCCAGCGCACAGGGGGCCGTCACCTGCACCCGCACGCACCACATTCAACGGGGCGATACGCTGTTTCGCATCGCCAACGCCTACGGCACCACGGTCAGCCAGCTTCAGGCCATCAACGGGCTGGGCACCAGCACGCGCATCTTCGCCGGTCTGAACCTGTGCGTGGCGACTACCCAGATGCCGCCCATCAGCAATATCACCTACGTGGTGCAGCGCGGCGACTATCTGCGCAGCATCGCCCGCCGCTATGGCATCGACTGGCGCGTGCTGGCGCAGGTGAACAACATCACCAACGTCAACGTCATCTACCCCGGGCAGGTACTGTACATCCCGGAAGTCACGATTCAGTAACTCCTGTGTGGCGCACCCTGGCAGCAGGGCGCGCCGCATGGTTCGCAAGCAAGTATTTCAAGGAGCAGTAACGCATCATGTTGAAAAACCGCACTCCCCACCTGCTGGCCGGCATGTTCGTGGCTGGCATCGCCCTGGCCGGTGCCGTTGCCGCCAGCGCGCAGGAAGACACCCTTCGTTTTACAGGTGTCGAAAACAACGCACTGGTCATCTATGAAGGCAGCACGCCGACGGAGCTGGTCGCCGGGGTCGAAGGCGTGAGCATCACGCAGACCGCCGCCAGCCCGGATGGCCGTTATATCGCCTACGTGGCCTATGAAGATGCTACCGGAGAAAGCACCCTGGTCGCTTACGACACGACGACCGGCCTGCCGACCACTATCGCGCAGAATCCGGCGCCGGCCTACCCGGTCAGCTTCACCATCGACAGCGCGAGCATCGTGTATGCGATGCAGGGCGCCAGCATCGGCCAGAACGACGATGGCAGCGCCTTCAACGCGCTGGATGTGTATGTGCAGCCGCTGGACGGCGGCGAGGCCGAAGTGACATCGCTGCGCACCAATATCGGCTGTGGCGGCGGCCTGCAACTGCCGACCGAAACCCTGTACACCCGTGAGACGCTGGGCCTGGGCGGCAACTCGCTGATGCTGGCGGCCACCCCGTTCGGCATCGTGTACAGCCCGAACTGCAATGGCGTCGGTGTGACGCTGTACAGCCCTGAAAACGGCGGCAGCGAGGAAACCTTCATGGATGTGGCCCGCGTCGCGCTGTCCCCGGACCGCACCCGCCTGGCCGCTATCCCCACGCTGCTGAACCCGGCCTCGTCGCCGGAGCTGCTGGTGATCGACCTGGAGACCCGCGAAATCTCGCGCATCCTGATTAACGCCATGCCTGACCGCGTGGCATGGAGTGCAGACGGCAGCGCGCTGTACTTCAGCGTGCAGGCCTACGACACCACCGTCGTGCTGGAAGGCGAGCGTGCAGAACGCCTGAGCGCCGTGCTGGGTGAGCCTTCGTTCAACCGCTTCACCACCATCCTGCACCGGATCGACCTGGAGACGGGTGTGGACAGCGAAGTGTTCGTGCAGTCGGCGTTCGCCATCAGCCGCATCCAGCCGGTGGAAAACGGCGTCATCGTGACCACCATCGACAATGTCGACTTCTGGGCGATGGCGATTGCGGACGGCGAGTACGACTACGTCGCCGATGAGACAGGCGAAGCTGGTCTGGCGCTGATCCCGGTGACGACCTGGTTTGTGCCGGAGACGCTGGGAGACCCCACCGAGGCGATTGCCCGGGACGTGATGCAGGTCACCGTGCTGCCGTAATCGGCGCGCACAGCAGGCTAAACAAAAACACCCCTTTCATCAACCGACGAAAGGGGTGTTTTTATTTAAGTGAGGCTTAGTCGTAAAACGCTGGCGCTTCTTTGAGCATCTGCCACTGCGCCATGTCATGACCGAAAATCACCATGTCGATCTGCTCCCGTTCGACCAGATCCAGCAGCTTGACCGTGCTGGCGTGGATCGCCCCGGCGTCCGGGTTACTACCATCGTCCTGCATCTCACGGGTGAAGCCGGCGGCAAAAGGGACAGCGTCCACCGTCAGCAGAATCGCCCCCGTTTGGGGCAGCCGCACCAGCACCGACTGATGGCCCGGCACATGCCCGCCCGTCTCGATCAGCGTCAGCCCAGGCAGCAACTCAGTGTCGCCGTCGACCAGCCGGATGCGCTCGATGGGCTGATCCCATTCGGGTCGAATGGACGCATAGCGCGGGTTGGTGGCGGCATCCAGGTGATGCGCACGCTGCACCACATAGTCCGCCTTGGTGAAGGCCGCGTGCCTTCCAGCATGGTCGACATCATAATGCGTCGAAATGACGGTATCGATATCGTCCGGTTTCAGGCCGATGCCCGCCAACTGCGCGATCACGTCGTGACCATTCTTGAAGTCCGATGCTTCTTCGGGGATGATCTCCGGCAGGCCGCTGTCGATCAGGATATTGCGGCCGTCCCCCGTCTGCACCAGATAGCACACAATCGGAATGTGGTATTCCGGCATAATCCCAACCTGCATGAGATACAACCGCTGCGGCGCATTCTGGCTCATCATCATTCCCCCTGAAATTAGCTCAAATATTCTATCACTATTTCAGGAATGATGACATGGGCAGGGAGCTAAAGTGCCGCACCGGGTTCAAAAGACTCGCCATGTCCGCAGGCGCCGCCCCGGGTTCAAAACCCAGGGCTACAAACCGATCAAGTCCCTGAAGGGACTGGCCGTGGTTGCTTCGCGGAATGCATACCTCAAAAGGCTGCTTTTCAGTCCCTTCAGGGACTTGGGCTTCTCGTAGCCTGCGGTTTTGAACCGCAGGCGGCGTAGGCACAGGGGTGCGCCAGTGAACTCAGAATCCCTGAATCGAGCACTATCCCCGACATTAATCTTCCTCGCGCGCTTCACGAACCAGCGCGGTGACATCGATTCCCGTTGAGGGGCCATATTTTTGCTGCAATTCAGCCCGCAGTGCCTGGGTGGTGCGCAGCCATGAGCCCCACGGATCGGGCTGATCTTCCGCTTCTGGCCGGGTCGCGGAAATTGTTTGTATGATGCGCCGCTGGGCGTCCGGATCCAATTGCTGAAACTTTTCGAGAATTTCGCGTTCGAGTGCGCTCATGAGTAGGTATCTTCCTCACTGCCTGCATCGCCTGATTCTACACCCGATTTTCGTCCGGCCTTTGCCTGCGCTGCACTCGATGCAGGTGATACTGCTTCATCCAGCCTGTATATCAACGGGCCAGGCCCGCCCTACTGGAAGATGATGTCGAACCAGTAATTGCCGGGGCGGCCCTCGGCGATCCAGCCCACCTGGCCGGTCACCAGCAGGCGCACCTGCCAGAAATTGAAGCCGTCGGCGCACACCGGCCCGCCGATGATGTCGAAGGCCACGCCGGCAATCAGCGACTGGATGGGCTGGGCCTGCTGGTCTGGCGCGGCGCGCAATGTGCGGGCCACCCCGTCGGCATAGGTCACGGCAGCACGGGAGACGCCGGGGAACAGGCGCAGCGGGCGCAGGCAGTAGGGCGCCTGGGTGGGCAGGATGCGCGGCTGAATCCAGTACTGGTCGAGCGGATAGCCCTCGCCAATCCAGCCCTCGACAGTGCGATTCTGCCCGGCGCTGCCGAACGGCGCGCGCACGCGCCACCAGTTCAGCCCCTCGCGGCAGATCGGCTCGCCCAGGATGACGACATTCTCACCGGTCAGCAGCGCATGCAGCGTGAGCGAATTCGGGTCTGGCAGAGCGTTCACAGCGACGCCGGTCAGGATGAGCGCCTCATCGCCCTCGGACAAGTCCAACGGCTCGAAGCATGAGCGGTCGGTCGTGTCGATCAGCGTAATGAAATAGCGACCGGGGCGGCCTTCGACGGCCCAGCCGGGCTCGCCAGAGCCAGACACGCGCCACCAGTTATAGCCGTTGTTGCACACCGGGCCTTCCTGCACGATCAGCAGCGTCTCGATCTGGTAGTAATTGGTGACCGCGCCGTTCAGGTTCGGGATATTGCGCAGGTTGACGCCCGGCTCCAGTGAAATGGTCGATCCTACAGAGAGCGGCAGCGGCTGGGCGCAGCCCACGGGCGACGGTGACGGCGGCACGAATCCCGGCGGCACGGTGGGAATCGCGGTGGGTGGGGCGGCTGTGGGCAGCACAATCACGGTGGGCGGGATAGTACCGGTCAGGTTGATATCCACCGTGGCGACCTGGCGCGGGGCGGGCTCGGCCAGGGCAGGCAGCATCATCGCCCACAGGCTGAAAAGCACGAGCATGATGCCTGCGGATGCCCAGAACAGTCGTCGTGATGTCATGCCGTGCGCTCCCGTCGCGCAAAAGATAAAAAAGCTGTAGCGATACTCGCCCTGAGCCAGCGTAAAACTGGTTTCAAGCGTAGTATATAGGCAAACGGCAGGCGACACCAAACGCCCGCCGTCCGCCCCCGCCCAGACAGAAAGCAAACTCCCATGCGCCTGTTCAGACGTGTCCTGCTGCTGGTAAGTCTCACCGTGCTGCTGGCTGGCACGACCTTCGCCCAGGGGGAGCGCCCGTCTGTGGGCCATCCGCGCCTGTGGATCAATCAGGACACGCTGCCTCTGATGCAGGCGCGTGCCACCGCCGATAATCCGATCTGGTCTGAGGGGATTCTGGTGCTGGCCGAGGAACTGCGCGGCTATATGGACGATGGCACGCTGACGCGCGGCGATAACGGCGAGTATGCGTGGACGGAATACCCGGGCGAAAACGTGGCCATGCTGTTCGCGTTCGTGTCGCTGATGCATCCTGACGCCGCCGAACGCGCCGATTTCGCCCAGCGCGCGCATGACATGCTGATGCCGATCATCACGGCAGCGGCACAGGGCCCGGCGGCTGGCGAAATGTTCCGCGACCCGTATTTCGCGCTCAGCGACCGGTCGCGCTGGTACGGCGTGGCCTTCCCGCTGACGGTGGACTGGGCGTACCAGACATTCACAACCGAGGACAAGGCGCTCATCCGCGAGGTGTTCCTGCGCTGGAGCGCCGAAAACAAGCTGGCTGACACCACCAATAACAACCATCCGCAGCCGGTAGACGTGCTGAATGATCCCGCCCTGCTGGCCGATCCCGGCTATTTTCGCTGGTCGAACAACAACTATTACGCGGCGCACATGCGCAATATGGGCCTGATGGCGCTGGCGCTGGACCCGGCCGACGATCCTGATGGCGCCCTGTATGGCTATCTGGCCAACGCGACCGGCGCGTGGATGTACGTCATCGACCACATGATGCGCAATGACATCGCGGGCGGGCTGGGCGCAGAGGGCTTTGAATACTCGCCGCAGTCGCTCGGTTACACGGCGCAATTCCTGCTGGCGCTGCACACCGCCGGGGAGAATCGCCCTGATGTGTGGGGGCCGCAGGTGTCGTTTGATGCCAATCCGTTCTGGGACCAGACCATCCCGGCCTACCTGACCAGCATGAGCCCGGTCCCCGCGCCCAATGAGTGGTACGGCGAGGCCTATCTGCCGGCATGGTATGGCAGCGGCCAGAACTACTGGATGCCCGACCATATCGAGATGTTTGGCGCGCTGGGCGTGTATGACCAGATGACCGGCAATGCTGACCGGCTGGATGCCCTGCGCTGGATCGAACTGAACAGCGCGCCCGGCCTGGCTGAGGGCTTCCTGGAGCGCGCCGGCGACAGCGAACAGTACCAGATGAGCGTGCTGTATTACCTGTTGTTTGAGCCGGGGGCGCCCGAACCGGCCAACCCGCGCCCGACGCTGCCCACCGCGTGGTATGCCGAGGGCATGCGCCGCCTGAGCGTCCGCACGAGCTGGGCCGACGATGCCGCGTGGTTTACCTATGGGCTGAGCTGGAACCGCGTCGATCACCAGAGCGCCAACGGCAATGCCATCGAGTTCTATCGCGACGGCGAATGGCTGACGAAAGTGCGCGTGGGCTACGACCTGGACTATATCTCGTCTGACCACATGAACACCATCACCATCCAGAACAGCGCCGTCGACCGCGAGAGCACCGACTACCGCTATATGCTCAACCAGCGCGGCTCGCAGTGGCTGTATATCGGCAATGACGGCCCGCCGCCGCGCATCAGCACGGCCGAAAGCTATACCTTTGCCAGCGGCGACAGCACCAGCCTGTACAACACCGACTATGAAAATCTGCTCGATGTGGGCCATGCCAGCCGCGACGTGTTCTGGCTGATGCCGGACATGATTTTCGTGTACGACCGCGCCGAAACACTGAGCGAGGGCCGCGTCAAGCAGTTCCACCTGAATTTCCCGGCCGAGGCCACCGTGACCGAGCGCGTCGCCAGCATGGCCACCGCGACCGGACAGCAGTTGTTCGTGACCAGCGTGCTGCCCGAAGCGGCAGATATCACGGCGTATCCGTTCACACCTGAGGCCAGCGCCAATCCGGCGTTTGGCGAAAACATGAATTACCGCCTGCTGATTGAGGCGACCGGCGCGCCGGCCAACACGCGCTTCCTGACTGTGCTGCAGGGGGCCGATGCGGGTGCCGCGGCCCTGCCCGCGGTACGCGTGAGCGGCGCCGGGTTCGATGCCGTGCTGGCGGGCGATACGCTGGCGATCTTCCCGGTCGATCTGGCTGCCGGGCTGCCGCTGCCGCTGACCATCGATGCGGGCGGGCCAGTTGGGCGCGTGCTGGCGTCTGGCCTGACGGCTGGCGCGGGCTACAGCGTGACGATTTCCGGGAACAGCGTCACCATCGCGGCGGGTGGGGATGTCGTGGCCGATGGCGCGGGCGCCCTGCTGCGCTGAGCGTCAACGGGGCGACGAACCTCACACATAAAAGGACACGCCCGACAGGTTTGATTCTGTCGGGCGTGTTGTTTTAAACGATCACGCGTTATTTAGCCGGCAGCGGACGGCACAGCCAGGAATGCCTGCCCACCGACGACGCCGAACAGCGCGCCCAGCGGCGCGGGAATCACCGAGCCATCGCCTAGCACAAGCTGATTGTCTCCCGGCAGCAGCACGAAGACCGAGCCATCGCCTGCCTGCATAACATCGCCGGGCATGACGCTGCCGTCGCCGCTGATGTCAGTCCCTGGGGGCAGCAGCGAGAGCGCCGCGGGCATCACCGACCCATCGCCCGGCGCTTCAGCCAGCAGCAGCACAGACAGCCCGCCCACGCCAGCGCCATTCTCCAGCGCGGCCAGCGCTTCGGCAGGCACGACACTGCCATCTCCAAACACTTCCACCGGTATAATCTGGCCCGCGTCGGACGGCATCACCGAGCCATCGCAGAACTGGAAACTCTGGGCCAGTTCGGCAGGCAAAACCGAGCCATCGCACGCGACAGCGCGCGCCGCCGCTTCCCGGACTTTCTGGATAGCGGGCAGCAGCAAGCTAACTGCAATTATGCTGCCGTCTTCCGAGGCAATATCGAAGTCGCGGCCAAGCGGATCGCGCACACTGGCGCCGTCTTCGCCAAACACGATGATGCCGTTGAAGACCAGCCCGGGCGCGTCAGCGCCAAAATACGCATCGGCATCGGCGCTGTCGGTGTCGCCGTCGCCATCCAAATCGCCGCAGAAGATCGCCTGTCCCCCCGCCAGCAGCATGCCGATGCCACCTGTACAGCCATCTCCACCCACGCCCACGGGCAGCAGCAGCGAGTCCCCGTCGACATTGAGCAGGAAGCCGATCATGCCGGGGATGCCCAGGTTGGGCAGGAAGGTCATGCTGCCGCGCCGACCAGGCGCGAAGGGCGCATCCGGCGCTGCGGGCGCATCATCCAGCAGCGCGGCGGCAATGGCAGCGCCATCGAGCAGCAGGTCGTCGACCATCAGCACAGGCCGCGCACCATCAGGCGAATCGACCAGCCCGAAGATGCCGCGGTCCACGGGCAGGAAATGCAAGTCCTGCGCTGGTGAATCGGCATCAGTCGCCGCGGACTGTGGCAGGCACACGGCCAGGCCGCCGCGCCCCACCCGCAGGCAGGTCGCCTCCCCGCGCAGGAAATCGGGCGAGAGCGCCGGAGTCCCGTTGGAGGCGTCCGCATCGCCAGCGCCCCACGGGGCCAGCGTCGGTCCGATGATATCAGCCAGGCGAATCCCGTCCGGCAGGAAGTCAAAATCCAGCTCAGGAATCGTGATGTCGAAATCCGGCGTGCCGATCAGCAGTTCTTCCGGGCACGGCGGCGTCCCCAGGATGAGCTGAATTTCGCCGGGGAACGCGCCGGGAATCACCCAGCCTCCCAGCCACAAGCGATAGACCTGCACGAGGCCCAGGCCGGGCACAGGCACATTGAGGATCTTCTCCACGTATTGAAAGGCATCTGGCGCCATGATAGCCACGATATCATCGCTCACCGCCTGAATTTCCGGCGCGCTGGTGCTGTCGTTGTAATCCACGCCCTGCACCCAGTTGATATAGTCCGGATAATCGACAGTGCTGAAGTTGAGCGAGGCATCGTAATACACAACCGGATACGGGGTGGTGCCGACATTGCGCAGGAAGCAGCCCGGCGCGGTGCTGGTGATGGGGCCCTGGGTGGGCTGCATCAGGCCGGGCTCGACTGAGCCGGACAGCGGGACAATGGCCGGGAACGGTGTCGGCGTGGGCAGCGGACAGCCGCCATTTTCGCGCGGGCCAAAGGCATTCGGGCAGTTGTCGGCATTATCAGGCAGGCCGTCGCCATCGCTGTCGGGCACGGGCGTGGGCAGCGGACAACCGCCATTTTCGCGTGGACCGGACGCATTCGGGCAGTTGTCGGCGGTATCGGCCAGACCGTCACCATCGCTGTCGGGCACGGGCGTGGGCAGCGGACAGCCGCCATTCTCGCGTGGCCCGGAGGCATTCGGGCAGTTGTCCGCGGTATCGGCCAGACCATCGCCATCGCTGTCGGGCACCGGCGTGGGCAGCGGACAGCCGCCGTTTTCACGCGGACCAGACGCATTCGGGCAGTTGTCGGCGGTATCGACCAGACCGTCGCCATCACTGTCTGGCACGGGCGTGGGCAGCGGACAGCCGCCGTTCTCGCGTGGGCCTGATTCCCTGGGGCAGGCATCGACGCTGTCCGGCAGGCCATCACCGTCGGTGTCCGGGTCGCGCTGGGCCAGCGCAGCATGTGCAGCAAACAGACTGATGAACACGAGAATACACACGGTGTACAGGCGGACGTGTCGGCGCTGCATAAAATTTCCAGTCGTTATAAATTATTTAATCCGATGAATTCCAGTATACAGGCGTGCAGGCAGCGCACAATCTGACCCGCCATACTTGCACAGCTTTTTTACAGGTTTGACCGCAGGAATGGCTACAATCCGCTTAAACTTGCCGCCTGTCCCGGACAACGCTGTCATGACCGACCTGCCGCGCTACCCGATTATCGACGGGCACAACGACGCCCTGATGTACTTTTCGCCGCCCACCAGTGCGCCTGTCAGCACGTTTTTTGAGCGCATCGACGGGCGCCAGGTGGATCTGCCTCGTGCGCGTGAAGGCGGGCTGGCCGCGGGCTTCTTCGCCGTGTTCATCAGCGAGGCCGAATCGCTGGACCTGGCGCATCATTTCGATCCCACCAAAATCTATGAGATGCCCGAACTGCCCTATGCAGCAGCGCAGCCAGCAGCGATGGCGATGGTCGCCAATCTGTTCCGCATCGAGGCGCAGTCTGGCGGGCAGGTCAGAGTCGTTCGGACAGTGGCCGACATGGAGGCCTGTCTGCGCGACGGGGTGCTGGGCGCTGCCCTGCATTTTGAGGGCGCGGAACAGATTGACGCGCATCTGGACGCGCTGGAGGTGTATTACCAGGCGGGACTGCGTTCGCTGGGCATCGTGTGGAGCCGCCCGACGATCTTCGGCCACGGCGTCCCGTTCAAGTTTCCGCATTCGCCCGACACCGGCCCCGGCCTGACCGATATTGGAAAGTCGCTGGTGCGCGCATGTAATCGACTGGGCATCATGATCGACCTGTCGCACCTGAACGAAAAAGGCTTCTGGGACGTGGCCGGAATCACCGACGCGCCGCTGGTGGCCACGCACTCCAACGCGCACGCATTGTGCCAGCTTCCGCGCAACCTGACCGACAAACAGCTGGCGGCCATCGCTGAATCGGACGGCATGGTGGGCGTCAACCTGGTGACCGCGCTGCTGCGTGAAGATGCGCGTGATGACCGCGATACACCGGTCGAGACGGTCGTGCGCCACGTCGATTATCTGGTCGAACGGCTGGGCATCGACCGCGTGGGCATCGGCGCGGATTATGGCGATGCGCCCTTCCCGAAAGACCTGCCGGATGCGTCCAGCTACCCGGTGCTGATTGCGGCGCTGGCGCGGGCAGGCTACGACGATGACTCGCTGCGCAAAATCACGCACGAGAACTGGCTGCGCGTGCTGCGTAAAACCTGGAAAGCGTGATTTCACCTCGCCTCACCCTGCGTCGCTGCGCTCCGCCGTCCCTCTCCACGATGTGGACGAGGGACAAAGAACTTACGCCGCTGGTCAAAAATATGCCCTTAGGGGATTGATGAGGGAACTGCATTGTGTCTTGGCGTCCTGGCGGTTAAGCGCGCTTTCGTGTTTTAAACCTAATGCCGATGGCCTGCTCCTGAAATCGCGCCTGCGGATATAATCGCGGGACACAGCTTCATAAGGGGATGCCTCACCATGCATATTGACACACGGGCTGTCCATGCCGGGCGTGCGCCGGACGCGACCACTGGCGCGGTCATGCCGCCAATTCACCTGTCCACCACCTTTGAGCGCGCCGCCGACGGGGGCTATCCGACCGGCTTTGCCTACACCCGCGAGAGCAACCCGAACCGCATGTCGCTGGAGACTGCGCTGGCCGAATTAGAAGGCGGCGTGGCGGCCTTTGCGTTTGCGTCGGGCATGGCAGCTATCGACGCGACGCTGCGGGCGCTTTCGCCGGGTGACCATGTGATTTTCCCGGACGAAATTTACTATGGCGTGCGCCATCTGCTGCACACGGTGTATGCCCCGGCGCAGCTTCAGGCCAGCTTTGTCGATATGGCGAAGCTGGACGCCGTGCGCGCCGCCGTGCGTCCGAATACGCGGCTGGTGTGGGCCGAAACGCCCTCGAACCCCAGCCTGAAAATTGCGGATATCGAGGCGGTCGCTGCTATCGCCCATGCGTCGGGCGCGTGGTGCGGCGTCGATAACACCTGGGCGTCGCCCGTGATGCAAAACCCGCTGGCGCTGGGGGCTGACCTGGTCATGCACAGCACGACCAAATATATCGGCGGTCACAGCGACGTGCTGGGCGGCGCGCTGATCGTCCGCGAGGCTGGCCCGCTGGCTGAAAAACTGGGGCATATCCAGCATCACGGCGGCGGAGTGGCATCGCCCTTTGACTGCTGGCTGCTGCTGCGCAGCCTGGCGACGCTGCCCCTGCGCGTTCGTGCGCAAACTGAATCGGCCGGGAAGATCGCGTCATTTCTGGCGGGGCACGCCGGTGTCTCGCGGGTGCATTATCCTGGCCTGGAGACGCATCCCGGCCACGCCATCGCGGGGCGGCAGATGCGCGGCTTCGGCGGCATGCTGTCGTTCGAGGTGGTTGGCGGGCGGGAGGCTGCGTTTGCGCTGGCGGCGCGCCTGCGCCTGATCACGCGGGCGACCAGCCTGGGCGGGGTGGAAACGCTGATCGAGCATCGGCGCTCGATTGAAGGGCCGGACAGCACCACGCCAGACGGCCTGCTGCGCATGTCGGTCGGGCTGGAGCATGCCGATGATCTGATCGACGACCTGGGCGCCGCGCTGGCCGGATAGCGCACAAAACAAACGGGCGCATCGTGTGGATGCGCCCGCAGGTCTTTTCAGGGGGATTGGCTGAGCTCAGCCAGAATACTTGAGCGACAGGATCGCGTAATGGCGGTGCAGGTTCACCCGCGACTTGCTGGCGGCCAGCTCACGCGCACGGTCATACACGCGGTCGTCCACCATCAGGCGCACGATCGCATCGCGCAGACTGAGCAGCATCCCCCACGGGCCGTGCAACCGGAACAGGGCATCGTCCTCGGCAGGCAGCGGCTGGGCCGCATAGACCGTCTGCATCAGACGGGAACGTGCGCGGGCCTGCTGATGGCTGGTGGGATGAGCGCCCTGTCGCACGGCAGCGCGGATGGTTTCATCCAGCATCTGATCGGGGACAGATATACAAGTGGTTTGTGCGTGGGATTTATCCCTGTGCTCCCGCAAAGCCATGCGCGCCTCCGTGTGACAGCCTGAAGTCGAGCGATGCACTGCCCAGCGTACGACGCAGATTTTCGCGCGCGTAATGCAGGCGGCTTTTCACAGTCCCCACAGGCACTTCCAGCGTCCCGGCAATTTCTTCCAGGGACAGGTCACTCAGATAATGCAGCGCGATGACCACCTGCTGGTTAAACGGCAGCTGGCTGATAGCGGTCTGCACGCGCTGGATCGTCTCGCCCTGTTCGGCCATCACTTCCGGGCCGAGCCACGACGGGCTCATCAGCTGATCCACCAGCGCCTCCAGCGAGATACGCCGTTTCTGGCGGCGCGTCACCCACGAGTAGCTCAGATTGACAGTGACGCGGTACAGCCAGGGCATCAGCGGCAGGCTGGTATCGATGCGTGCTGCATGCTGATTCAGTTTTAGGAAGCAGTCCTGGGCGATGTCGTCGGCCACCGCGGAATCGCGCACGATAGACATGGCGGTGCGGTAAACCTGGGTGTAGTAGCGATCAAAGAGCTGGCCTAACGCCTCAAAATCACTGGCACACAACCGTTCAATCAGGGCTCCATCTGACACTGACCCCTCATCATGCGGCTTCTGCGTGGCATCATCCACTCTCAAAATCATTGGTGCAGGCTCCTGATCGACCGTAAAGGTGGCAATATCTGTAAATAATGCGTCACGTCAACGCGAAATGGTTGTTGATTTAAATATAGATTTGATTATGCAGGTCTTATTCACTTTGTACAAGGTTTATACATTTTCGTTCGCTTTCGATTTGTGTAATTTGAATTTTTTTGAATGTTCAGGCGAGTTTTATTGATGTAAATAGATGGACTATTATCGTTTTTCTGGCATTAAATCTCGCTGGACAAGGCCATGAATCAGCCACACCTGCGGGTCATCTTTCACTGCTGAATGGATGCATGCTGCGCCCTGCCCGAAATCATATCTGCCCAGGCGGACAGGGCGCAGGTGGCCCGGCTGATGACGCGTCATCAGCTTCAGGCAGCACGATGCCGCGCGCCATGCCCGGATAGCGCTCGATGCGCCCCTGCACCGTGAGCCGGTCGAGATAGCGGACCACATTTCCCCGCGACATAAATGTCGCAGCGCCGATCTCGCTGAGCGTAGGTGATACGCGTCGTTCGCGGATATAGCCTGTGATAAATGCCAGAACCGCCTCCTCGTTTGCCTGAATTGCGACCTCGCGGGGGGTGCTGGCGGGCTTGTGTTTCCCCATCGTTTGCTCCTTTCGGGCGGGCTGTAACAGGAACTTAACCTGCTTAGTATACGGTAATTTCAGAATATATGTTCTGATTTTATGCCTGGATTTGCTAGAATGTGGATTGAATCGGGTAGGCATTTGGATTGAATGGTCATCGGCTGGCGTGGAAAAAAGCCCGTGGATGCCGCATAATGTCGGTATTCATGCATAGGTGAGACAGGTGGCAGTCTGATGAGCTTTCTGAAAAAGACAATCGACTTTCTCACGGGCGGGTTGCTGGGCGGGAAAGGCGGCGGCGCACAGGTGCCGGGCGACCGCGCCGGGCTGTATCTGTATGTGCGCCCGAACGGCTGCGAGGAAGTGGTGCGCCTGCGCATCAACCTGGCGAACGACCTGAGCGAAGCGGATGAAGGCCCCGGCCTGTTCGTGCACAAGGTGGTGCGCGGGGTGAAGTGCCGCCAGAACGTCGAGGTCGACCTGATCTTTGACGACAAACGCCGTCTGCTTGAGCAGCACATCACCGATGGCGCCTTTGTGGATGCGGCCGCATGGGAAGCGTGGGAAAAAGCGAGTACCGGGCAATGAGTGCTGAGCATTGACGGGCGCGTCGCGACGCGCCCCTACGCCTCCGACCGTACGAAGTAACATAAACATGATGGGTATTTGACGTAATGACAGGGCCTGATGCTTTGCAGGGTCTGCCATTGCAGGGGCGGTTCCCGAGCCGCCAGCCGTCTCCATGAACAGGGGATTCAACACTGGGCTCTCCTGCTCAGCACTCATTGCTCAGCACTCAGCACTTTATTTCCTGAAAGGTCCTTATGTCCCACCCGATTCCGCTTGTTGACCTGAAGGCGCAGTATGCGGCGATTCAGCCGGAGATTGACGGCGCCATCGCCCGCGTGATTGCCAATACCAGCTTCATCGGCGGCAAAGAAGTGAGCGCGTTCGAGCAGGCGTTTGCCGAATTCCAGGGCGTGAAACGCTGCGTGGGCATCGCCAGCGGCACCGGGGCCATCGCGCTGGTGCTGCACGCGCTGGGCATCGGCGCGGGCGACGAGGTCATCACCACGCCGCACTCGTTCATCGCCACCGTGGAGCCGATCGAAGCGGCCGGCGCGGTCAGCGTATTCGTCGACATCGACCCGGCGACCTTCAACATGGACGTGACGCAAATCGAGGCGGCCATCACCCCGCGCACGAAGGCGATCATGCCGGTGCATCTGTACGGGCAGATGGCGCGCATGGACGTGATTATGGACATCGCGCGGCGTCACGGGCTGGTTGTGATCGAGGATGCCGCGCAGGCGCACGGGGCGGAATACCTGGGCAAACGCGCCGGCCAGTGGGGCGATGCCGCCTGCTTCAGCATGTATCCGGGCAAGAACCTGGGCGCGTATGGCGACGCGGGAGCGGTGTGCACCAACGACGACGCGCTGGCCGACAAAATCGCCAAGCTGCGCGACCACGGCCGCACGAGCAAATATGCCCACGACATCATCGGCTTTGGCGAGCGGCTGGATGCGCTGCAGGCCGCGATTCTGGGCGCAAAGCTGCCGCATCTGGCTGACTGGAATGAAGCACGCCGACGCATCGCCGGGGAATATACCGAGCTGCTGGACGGTGCCGAGGGCATCTGCACGCCCTATGTCGACCCGAACGGTGTGCCCGTCTTTCATATTTACTGCGTGACGGTGTCTGGCGACCGGGATGCCATCCAGGCGGCGCTGAAGGCGCGCGGCGTGGAAGCGGGCATCCATTATCCGCTGCCGCTGCACATGCAGCCGGCGCTGGCGCATCGCGGCTACGCGGTGGGCGCCTTCCCCCACACGGAACACGCGGCCAACTGCATCCTCAGCCTGCCGATTTACCCGGAGATGTCGCTGGAACAGGTGCGCACCGTGGCCGACGCGCTGCGTGACGTCGTGGGCGGCAGGGCGGGCGCATGACTTTATCATCACTCGCGCACGAACACTTCGGCATCACGCTGACCGATGCCCAGGCGACAGCCTTTGACACCTATGCGCGCCTGCTGGTGGAGTGGAATGCGCGCATGAACCTGACGGCCATCACCGACCCGGAAGGCATCACCGTGCGCCATTTTCTGGATTCGCTGTCGGTGGCGCAGCATGTACCCATGGCGGCAGGTGCGCGCCTGATCGATGTGGGCACGGGCGGCGGATTCCCCGGCCTGCCGCTGAAGATCCTGCGGCCGGACCTGCACGTCACGCTGATGGAAGCGACCGGCAAAAAGCTGACCTTCCTGCAGCAGGTGTGCGAGGAAACCGGCATCCGCGACGGCATTGAGTTCCTGCACGCACGGGCCGAAGACGCCGGCCATATGCCCGGCCAGCGCGCCGCCTATGACATCGTGATTGCGCGGGCGGTGGCGCGCCTGCCGGTGCTGCTGGAGTATCTGCTGCCGCTGGCGAAAGTGGGCGGGCTGGCCGTGGCCATGAAAGGCACGACCGCGCACGACGAAGCCGACGCCGCGCGCCGGGCGATGAACAAGCTGGGCGGCCAGCTGGACGGCATCGACGAAATCGCGCTGCCGGGCGTGGCCGAGCCGCATTTCCTTGTGCGCGTGAAGAAAGCGGCCCCGTCTCCGGCGGCCTATCCGCGCAAGCCGGGCACGCCATCTAATAATCCCCTGTAAGACCGTAATCTTTTTCAGCGCGCACGCCAATTGGTGGTATCCTGCCATGAAACAGCTTTCGCGCCCGGCCACAGCAGGAAGGCATGCCCATGACCGATCCAGCCCTGTTCAACCCAGTCCCGTATACCGATGACACGCGCATGTCGCTGCTGTCTGATCAGTACCGGCTGTTCGTGGAAATGACCGACAAGACGAGCGAACGGCGCAGCCACGCCAACAACTTCTATTTCACGCTGAATACCGGCCTGATCGCCGGCCTGGCGACGATCGTAGGCGCGCGTCCGGCGGGGGTGTCGGCGCTGTTTCCGGGTATCGTGCTGGTGGTGTCGATACTGCTGTGCTATGTGTGGTACCGCACGATCACGTCGTACCAGCAGCTTAACCGCGCCAGATTTAAAATCATCCTGGAAATTGAAATGCAGCTTCCAGTGCGCCTGTATGGCCGCGAATGGGAAGTGCTGGGTGAAGGTCATGACCGCAATCTGTACTGGCCGATCACGCGGCTGGAGCAGCTGGCACCGATGATTTTCGGGATTTTCTACCTGCTGGTGGGGGTCGCGCTGCTGGCAAACTGGCTGTAGGGCTGGTGCTGAGTGACAAGTTGAACCGCCACGACACCGTCCTCACCCCTCATTCCCCTCTCCACGATGTGGAAGAGGGGATGACTCAGGTCTCTTTTTCGACCAACCAAATACGCTTTTTGTCCCTCTTCCACAGCGTGGAGAGGTACGGCGGAGCGCAGCGACGCAGGGTGAGGCAGGACACAGACGCGGCACAACGCAGTGTTCAGGGCATACCCGGTTGCTCGTAGATGAACTGAGCCCCTGATGGTGAGCCTCACCCCATGGGCATGTATTTGTCGCTGGCGTAGCGGCCGGTGACGTGGTGCGACAGCTGGCGCTCGATATCGGTCAGCAGGGCGCTGGCACCGATGCGGAACAGGTTCGGCATCAGCCAGTCGTCGCCCAATTCCTCTTTCATCAGAATCTGCCAGTTCATCGCCTGTTTGGCTGTGCGCAGGCCGCCCGCAGGCTTGAAGCCAACCTTGTGGCCGGTGCGCTCGTAGTAGGCGCGGATCATGCGGCACATCACCAGGCTGACCTCCAGCGTGGCGTTGACCGGTTCTTTGCCCGTCGAAGTCTTGATGAAGTCGCTGCCCGCCATCATGGCGACCAGGCTGGCCATCGCGACATTGCGCAGGTTGGACAGCTCGCCAGTGGCCAGAATCGACTTCATGTGGGCGGGGCCGCACGCCTCGCGGAAGGCTTTCACCTCGTCGTAGAGCGCGTCCCAGTGGCCCAGCAGCACATGTTCGCGGCTGATGACGATGTCGATTTCGCGGGCGCCAGCGGCCACACTCTCGCGGATTTCTTCCAGTTTCAGGCGATGCGGCGTCAGGCCGGCGGGAAAGCCGGTCGAGACCGCCGCCACGGGGATATTCGTGCCTTTGAGCGCGTCCACCGCGTCGGCCACGCGATTGTGGTACACGCACACGGCGCCGGTCGTGACGCCCTCGTCGGCCATGCCCAGCGCCTCCAGCAGATCAGCGCGCACGGGCTGCCTGGCCTTGGCGCACAGGCGCAGCACATTGCCCGGCGTGTCATCGCCAGACAGGGTGGTCAGGTCGATACAGGTGATGGCGCGCAGCAGCCAGGCCGCCTGCCAGTCTTTCTTGACGCTGCGGCGGGTGCCCATGGTGGCGGCACGGCGCTCGACGGCGCTGGTATTCACGCGCTGCGACTTCACCCAGCCCATATCGAGCGGGATGCCCGGATTGCGCGCATCGTCGTGCGCGGCCTGGCCCTGGCCATTGGCGGTTGATTTTGTGCGGGGTTCGCGGACAGCCATAATGTCTGGTTCCTGTGTGAACATGCGTGCAAGAAGGCCGCTAGTATATCATTCGGCGCGGATGCGTTCGATGACTTCAGCCTTAAACGGCTCCAGCTCGGCGCGCAGCACGGGCATCATCTCGCGGGCGTTTTTCATCGCCAGCACCAGCGCCGGATGCCCCGCCTCCAGCCGGTCAGACAGGATATGGGCCAGATTGGCGTGGCCGGTCGATTCGATCATGTTGCCCGCCACGCGGCCGGTCAGCCCGCCAACGAATGCGCCAGCCAGCGCGGCCGATCCGATGGCGATCAGTGCGCCGATGCCAGGCAAGGCCAGCGCGCCCAGCTGCGCGATGCCAAACGCAGCCATGGCTGCGCCCAGCGTGCCCCCGGCGATGCCGCCTTCGTCCGCGCCAATCTTGTCGTCCAGCACGGTGACTTCGCCGGTCTGGGCTTTCGCCACAATGGCCGCGCGCTCGTACTCGATGCCGCCGATTTCAGACAAATGGTCCAGCGCTTTGGTCAGCGCGGAGCGGGACGGAAAGACAATCAGAACCAGGTCGTCCATGCGCGCACCAGGGACTTTCGTGAGGCCAAGCAGGCGTGTCCGGCGTCGATCAGGACGCGGGAGTATCGGGATCGATCACGATCGCATTGTACTGGCTGGTCAGGGTGCCGGCGATATCGGCGACATCCTCGGCCGTGCCATCCAGCTCCAGCACAATTGCGACCTGGTTTTCGTGCAGCAGATGGGCGATGTGGTCGAGCGTGTGGTCCTTGATGCCCAGGTCCATCACCCGGGCGACGCCAGCGCCGATGCCGCCACCGATGGCCCCGCCTGCCAGCGCACCCAGCCCCAGCGCAACGATCGCGCCGACGCCTGGCAGCAGCAGCGCGCCCAGGCCAGCCAGCCCCAGCGTGCCCATGACCGCGCCCAGCGTGCCACCGCTGATGGCGCCTTCAACCGCATTGATGTCATCGTCAAAAATGGTGACTTCGCCATCTTCGGCGCGCGCCAGCACGGCGCTGCGGTGCACCTTCACGCCGGCGTGATCATTAATGGCCTGCGTGGCATCGACCAGATTACCGCGGGTGGGGAAAACAAATACGGCGAGTTCTCGCTTGTGCGTCATGATCGGAACCTCCTTAATCATGCGTTGCCTGACTTTAACGCGAAATGAGTGAAGTTAAAAGGGAAACAGCCTGCTGGCGGGCGGGCCCGGTTTTTCTTTACTCAATGGTTGGGATTTGCAAGGTATATTACAATGCAAACAGCATTGACCGATTATGGCTGTTTGACGCTTACCATGTGCGTGGCTATAATCCACATAGGATTACGGGAGAATGTCAGTTGTAATCTCTCGCCATCAGCCCCACAAGACATCAACGGGCGGTCATCTGCTCTGCTGCGTGTGCCAGGTTTTTCAGTTTAGCGAGGGGCTTTCATGCCGCTGCACGGCAATCTCCGCGACTTTAGTACCACCCAACTGCTGAATCTCATCAACCTTGCCGGTAAGACGGGCACGCTTGCCATTTTCGACGGCATCAACACCAACGAAAAGGATGCCCAGGGAAAGGTGAAACAGGTTCCGGGGACCGAGCGTTCACGCGTGGCCTTCAAGGCGGGCAAGCTGATCGCTGCCCAGCTGGGCCAGCAGGACGGCAACCTGGTCTCTGTGCTGAACAAGGCCGGCAAGCTGACCGACGACCAGGCGCGCATCATCCGCGAACGCGCCAAAAACACCAGCGACAAGGCCCTGGCCCTGCTGCTCATCAACGCCAATTACGTCAGCCAGCGCGATATCGTCGCCAGCGTGCAGCAGCACACCCTCGATGTGGTGTATAACCTGCTGACATGGGGCGAAGGACCGTTCCGGTTCGAAGACAACGTGCTGCCCAGCAATGACCGCATCATGGTGCCCATCGACCTGGAAAATGTGATCATCGAGGGCGCCCGCCGCATCCGCGAGATTGAGCAGCTGACGTCACACCTGCCCAATCTGGATATGGCGCTCAAGTTCCCTGAAAATCCGCGTGAGAAGTTCAAGGGCATTCACCTGAGCGTGGAAGAATGGCGTGTGGTGAGCTTCGTCAATCCGCGCAACACCATCCGCCAGATTGCCAAAGCCAACAATATGTCTGAAATCGAGATCCGGCGCATCGTGTATGGGCTGGAACAGGCGGGTCTGGTCGAGATCGTGGCGCCCCCCGGCGCACGGCCAGAAACGCGCGAAGGCGCCTCCGGGTCGCAGGTGCAGACCCGTGCGCCCAACGTCGAGAAAAGCGTCGTCGAACGCATCATCAACCGCCTGCGCAGCCCTGGCGGCTGACCAAAGCTTGCATTTTCCGGGTGATTTCGTCCGGCCTGATGTCATCATTTCTGAAGAGAGCGATAAGCCATGCAGCAGGATAAAGTCAGACAGGTCAAAATGGTGGTCACAGGGCCGTTCAGCTCTGGCAAGACCGAGTTTATCCGCGCAATCAGCGAGATCGATGTGGTGGAGACCAACCGCACGATCACCTCTGGCGCTGAAAAAGCGGTCAAGAATGAGACGACCGTGGCAATGGACTTCGGCCGCATCACTGTCGATGATGACCTGGTGCTGCTGCTGTTCGGCACGCCCGGCCAGCGCCGCTTTGACTTCATGTGGGAGATCCTGGCAGAAGGCATGCTGGGCTTCATCGTGATGGTGGACAGCACGCGCCCGGAGACGTACCGCGAAGCCAAAGACATCCTCGATACGTTCCGCGCCTACGCGCCGACGCCGTTTGTGGTGGCGGCCAACAAGCAGGACCTGAACGATGCGTGGAGCATCAACGACATGCGCATCGTGCTGCGTCTGGACGAAAACGTCAAGCTGCTGCCCTGCGTGGCCAGTGACAAGGACAGCGTGAAGGAAGTCCTGCTGCAGCTGCTGTATTCGATTCTGGATGAGCTGGAAAAGGCCAAGTAATCCGGGCTAAAGGGCGCACACCGTGGCAACACTCGTCACCGAACAGGGCATCGTACACTATGAAGCCTACGGTCGCGGACGCCCTGTTCTCCTCCTGCATGGCTGGATGAACTCATGGGCCGTCTGGCGCGACACGATCCAGCTTCTGGGTCGTGATTTTCGCATGTACGCGCTCGACTTCCTCGGCTTTGGCGATTCCGGCGACCAGGCCAAAGAATTCTCCGTCACCAATTTCTCGCTGATGGTCAACACCTTCATGGACCGCATGGGCATCGTCAAGGCGCCGCTGGTGGGCCATTCGATGGGCGGCACCGTCAGCCTGAGCGTGGCGCTGGCGCATCCCGACAAGATCGTCAAGGTGATCGTGGTGGGCTCGCCAATCGTGGGGTCGTCGCTCAGCCCGCTGCTGAAGCTGGCCGCCAACCGCCAGTGGATCGGCCTGGGGCAAAGCGCCCCTGGGCTGTACTCGGTGTTTCAGGCGGGGTTCCGGCCGCTGCTGCGCGGCTACTCATATTTTCTGGCCAAAGATGGCAATATGCTGGGCAAGATGCTGACCGACGACGTGGCCAAGCTGAACCTGGAGCCGTTCATCGAGAGCATCACCACGCTGCGCGAAACCGACCTGCGCCCGCGCCTCGCTGACCTGAAGATGCCGATTCTGGGCATTTACGGCAAAAAAGACCTGATCGTGGACCCAAAACAGTCGCAGGTGCTGAAACAGTTTGCCCCCACCAGCCGCATCTCGTGGTTCGAGAACAGCGGCCATTTCCCCATGATGGACGAACCGGAACGCTTCCACCTCACGATTAAAGACTTCCTGAACAACGGCTGATCGTGCATGATGCGGGTGGTTGTTTGCACACAACCGCCGGGCGCGTCTCGACGCGCCCCTACAGTTCCAACCTCGTGAGGTAAACATCAACAGGCGGGAAATTCGGCTTTACCACAGCTCGTGACGACCGGCCAGGCTCGCCCGTGTAGGGGCGCCTCGCGAGGCGCCCGCCGATCCAACCCCAGGAATGATGTTCGGACAAGATTCTGCGTGCCCGCCCCGAAATGCCCCTACGACCCGATTCGGCCTGCGTCGGACCCATTTTCAATCCACCAGGCGACCGCCGCGGCAATCGCATCGGGCGCGGTGTCATAGGTGAACGACGAGGTCAGCACGCCATCGGGATCGACCAGATACGAGCGCGTGGAATGGTCGACCAGGTAATCGGCTGATGTATTGGTGTCCACGCGGCGGCGGTAGTAAAAGCCCCAGTCCGGCTGAATCTGCGCCAGCACTTCATCGGTGCCGCTCATACCCACGAATTCGGGGTCGAAGCGGCCCATGTATTCGGTCAGCGATTCCTGCGAATCGCGCGAGCCGTCCACGCTGATGAACACAAATTCGACATTCTCGGCGGCCTCGCCCAGCGCCTGCTTGACGATGCGGAACTCGGCCAGCGTGAGCGGGCAGAAATCCGGGCAGTGGGTGTAGCCAAAGAAGACCAGCCGCCACTTGCCGTTCATGTCGCTGAAGCTGAAATCTGCGCCACGGGTGCTGGGCATGCTGAAGTCGGTGAGCGTGTAGGTCGTCGGCAGATAATCGCCCACGAACACGCCGTCGATGGTGTCCATCGGGCCTTCCGGGGCCACCAGTTCCAGCGCGGTTGTCGCTTCAGGCGTGACGTCTGCATCCTCAGACGCCGGGGCGTCGGTGGGCGCAGATGTCGGGCTGGTGGCCGCGGGTGAAGATCCACCACAGGCCGCCAGCGCCCACAGGCAGACGAGGGCCAGCGCGGTGATCCAGCGACGGTAAGAGGGGCTCAGAGAAGCTGCAGGCATTGGGACATCCTTCGTGTAAGTCGCAACAGATGGCAGAAAAGGCACAGCCTTACATGCCCGCCATCGACATCGTCCGGTCATAAATGGGCACGCCCACGGTGAAGCTGGCGCCGCTTTCCAGCGTCAGCGTGACGGCAAAGGCGCTGCCATCGCGCAGCGGCTGGGTCAGGTCCATCAGCATGATGTGATAGCCACCCGGGGCCAGTATGACACCCTCGCCCGGCGGAAGCATCAGCCCGTCAGCCAGCGGCTGCATCTGCATGACATCGTTCTGCATCCGCACCTCGTGGATTTCGGACACAGTCGCGACGCTGGTCTCGACGCCCACCAGCACATCGTCGGCCTCGCCCACGTTCAGCAGGTGCATGTACACGGCGCTGACACCACCCGGCTCGACCGTGTTGGCATCGTCATCAGCGGCGATCGTCGGGCGGCTCCACACCCCGGCCACGGCAAACGGGGCCGCTTCCGGCGCTTCTTCCAGCACCGGCACAGCAATCCTGTCTTCCATCGTGCTGCCATCGGCCAGCGCGTACGTCAGGGCCAGCGGGAAAGCATCGCCTGGCACGAGGCCCATCTGCAAGTCCATCAGCATGATGTGATAGCCACCGGGGGCCAGCGCGACGCTTTCGCCCGCGGGGATCACCAGTCCGTCGGCCAGCGGCTGCATCATCATGACATCGCCGTCCATGACGACGTTGTGAATCTCAATCATGCTGGCCACCAGGCCAGCTACGCCAGTCAGGGTGACATCGGCATCGCTCAGATTGGTGATCGTCATGTAGGCCGCGCTGACGCCACCCATGGCCTGTTTGGCCATATTGACTCCGGCGACGGTCGCGCGCGCCCAGACATCGCTGTAGACCACGACCGGCGCATCGGCATTAGCGTGGGCGGGCATCATGTCCTGGGCATAGGCCGCAGGCACGGTCAGGAGAAGCAGGAAACAAACCAGCAGGAACTTGCGCATGGTCATCTGTCCTTTTCAAACAATGTGTCACGGGGCTGGCGGCGTCACCTCAGGGGTGGCCTCGCAAACCTCGATGGTCGCTTCAGCGGCAGAGAAAATATCGCCCACACGGCTGCCCACTTCAATCACGCCGGCCACGCGCAGGACACCACGCATCCCGGCGTCGGCCAGCGCGGGGTCGCCACTTTCATATTCAAATTCGCCTACGGTCGTCGGTACGAAATCAAACGTGATCGACTCTCCCGGCGGGACGATCGGGCTGAGGATATTGAGCGCGGGGACGGCAAAGCTTTGCGGCCGGCCGCTGGCATTGGTCAGCGTCATGCGCACGACATCGCCCGCCCAGGCATCAATGCGCGGGTTGGACTGCGTGCGAAACTGCCCGGTTTCAGCGATGAAGGCAGCAGGAATGCCGATGGCGCGCAGCGTGACCGGCCAGATAAACAGGCCGCTGTCATCATCAAGGATGGGCGCGGGTGGCGTCGCCACGACAGGATCGGGTGTGCCCCACGGCGCGGGCGTCGCTGCGACGACGGCGGTGGAGACGAAGCTGTCCTGTGCCAGTGTGGGGGCCGACGGCAGGCTGGTGAGCAGCAGGGCCGCCACAGCCAGCCCGGCCACAATCAGTGCTGTTCCCCCTGCGACATGGTCCCTACGGTGCATAGGATCACTTTCTTCCTCGCGGCGCGCGCAAAGATGAATAATTCATGAGACGATCATAACACAGGCGCATTGTGATGAATAGAACAATCGGGCGTTTTCGGGGCAAAGATTGTGGAAATGGCACAAGTGGTAAGGGACATGTGGGTGCGCCCGTCAGCGCCGCCCCGGGCTTTGAGCCCCAGGCGGCGGCGCTGACGGCAGCGGGTGAAAACACCCCCTACGGCGTGCGCACCTGTACTTTGCGGCCAATCTTGATTTCGATCTCGCCGGACGCGTCGCCCTGGAGCGCCCAGTCCTCGGATTCGATCAGGCGCACCCAGAAATCGCCACGCGGACGCAGCCCGCCCAGGCCGCGTGCGGCGGCGGTGGCATACAGGCTGTCGCGGCGAATCTGGGCCACGCGCCGGATGAGTTGTTCTTCGGTCATGCCATTGACGCCCAGCATACTGCGCACCGGGGCCGCCAGGCTTTGCTCGGCGGGGCGCACATACTGCGTCTCGGCGCCGGTGGGGCCGTGCTGGATGTGCATGTCAAACAGCATCGCCAGCGAGAGCGGGTGTTTGATGCCGCGCGGTAGCACCGACATGCGCTGGACGGTCGTCCAGTAGGCGTCGATGGTGTGCTCGTCCTGCGCGGCCTGCATGACCGGGTCGTCAGCAAGGCGGATAAGCAGGTCTTTCAGCCCTGCATCGTTGCGCAGGGTAGCGTCTTTGGCCTCGATGCGCAGCAGGTAGGTCGTGCGCAGTTTATCGGCATCCGGGCCGGTCGCGGTCTTGAGATAACGCTCGATCACCGACTCCAGCGCGCCGCCCAGCAGCGTGAACTGGAAGCGGCCATAGCTGACGATAGCGCGGTCGTAGGTCTGATAGGCGGCATAACTGCCCCCCTCAAACCCCGCCGTAATATTGAAGGCGGCGCGATGGACGCGCCCCATGGCGGCATGGTCTTCGGGAGACGCAACTGGCGTCGGGCGCATATCGCGCGTGAGGTTGCCGGCACGCACGCGCTGCGCCAGCCGTCCATAGCCAAACGGGGTGCATTCGCCTTCGATATCCACCAGGTCATCGCGCACCCAGCCAGAGCGCCCGTCAGGCAGCGTGATGCGGAACCACTGATACACGCGGCTGCGCACGCTCTGCCCGCGCTCGTCCGGGCGCACTTCCTGCACCACCAGGCCTGACAGCCCGACATCGAGCTGCGACAGCACGGCGTGATGCGTCCCCGGTCCGGAGCGCACATTGATGCGGGCGATATCCGAGGCCGTGCGAATGGTTACGCGGCAGTTGTTCATCATCAGGCGTCCTTCATGGCTGGTGGCTGGCGCACATTGTACCGAAGTTTGCGCGGTGTAGACATTTCTCGTCAGCGGCACTATGATTGCGCGTAATGATACCGCGTTTCACTGAAAGACCTGCCTCCCGATGGATGTCACCACATTTATACAGCAATTGCTGATCGACCCGCTGGCGCCCGCCTTTATGCAGCGCGCCATGCTGGCCGTCATCCTGATCGGCGTGGTGTGCGGCATCGTCGGCACGTACGTAGTCACGCGCGGCATGGCGTTCCTGGGCGACGCGATGGCGCATACCGTGCTGCCGGGCGTGGCCATCGCCTATCTGTCCACCGGCAACCGCGACAATGTGATGCTGGGCGGGATGATCGCCGGGGTGCTGTCGGCGCTGGGCATCGGCCTGCTGACGCGCCGCGGCCGCGTGAGCGAGGACACCGCCATCGGCATCGTATTTGCGGGCACGCTGGCGCTGGGCATCGCCATTATTTCGCTGGCGCGCAATTACACCACCGACCTGTCGCACCTGCTGATCGGCAACGTGCTGGGCGTCACGGTGAGCGACATCGGCGTGATCGCGCTGGTGGCGCTGGTCGTGGTCGTGCTGGTCACGCTCTTCTACAAAGAATTCCTCATCATCAGCTTCGACCTGACGCTGGCGCGTTCGCTGCGGCTGCCGGCCGAGGGGCTGCGCATCCTGCTGCTGGTCATGCTGTCGCTGACGGTCGTCATCAGCCTGGAGGCGGTGGGCGTGGTGATGGTGGCCGCACTGCTGGTCACGCCCGCGGCGACGGCGCGCTTTCTGGTGAAGCGGCTGCACGTCATGATGCTGACCAGCGCCGTGATCGCCTCGCTGGGCGGGGTGATCGGCATGTATGTGGCGTGGCACACGCGCATCGCCCCCAGCGCGGCCATCGTGCTCACGCTGACGCTGATGTTCATCCTCGTGTTTTTATTCTCCCCATCGAAGGGCATCGTGACGGCACGGTTGTCGCGCCGCGCACGCTAGCGCGTTGCGCCCTGGATATCCTGCTCGTCTTGCCCGGCAGGGCGATCCCCCCACGGGACGGGCGGCATGGCGAAGAAACGCGCACGGATTTCATTGATGCTCAGCACCGGATAGGCAGCGTGGATTTCGTCCAGGCGCGCCTGCACATCGGTCGGGCGAATATCCTCAAAGCGGGCGACGGCCCCGCCGCCCCAGAAAGGCAGCAGTTCCTGCGAAATTTTCTGGGCGATGCGCTCCAGCTTCGGCCACAGCGTGCGCTCGATAAACACGCGCTCGGCCACTTTCGCGTTGGCCTCGGTCGCATTTTCAGACAGCATGCCGATGGGCACGCCGAAAATATTCAGGATTTCGTCGCGGTGGGCAGAGCGCCCATTGAGAAAATCGAGGTCCTGGTGGCTGAGGCCGATGTGCTGCCATTCCACGCCGCCGCCGCGCAGGAAGGCCGTGCGCCGCTGGCCGCCGCCGTAGCTGGAGGCCCAGTCGCGTTTCAGGCGCTCGAAATCGGCATCGCTGATGAAATCGCGAATCGAGACGATGCCGGCTGGCACGCCGCGATCCTGGCCAAAGGCCGCCGCGTTCCATTCGGCCATAGCGCGGTCACTCTGCACCGCCAGCCGGGCCGCTTCCAGCGCCGACAGCCCGTAATGGTCGTCGGACGGGTGCCAGCGTTTGAAATGCACGACTTCTTCCGGCTGAAGCGGGGTGCGCTGGCCATCCAGCTCATACACATACCCGGCGATGTGATGCAGCGCGTCCGGCACCACGCGCACGCGGTCTGGCGCCAGCGGCCAGATTTCAGCAGGCAGGCCGGACGCATCCCCCACCAGATACCAGTACGAATTTCCAAACAATTCAAGCATCCCCACGGTCTATTCCAGCAGTTCGAAACGACTGAATAAGGGATTCGGATGATCGAGCAAACGGAGCAGCGGATGGTCGGGCAGGCGCACCGGGCCGTCCGGCGTGAGGCGTGAGACATGCAGCGGCGTCAGCGCGGCCGCCTCGGCGATGCGGTTGACGGCGACGTATACCCACGGCGACTGCTGATACACGCGGTTCATGCGCGCATCAAACGGCGGGGCCGCGCCAAACGGCCCGCTGTGGGCGGCTGTCTCTAACCTGCGGGCCGGGGCCAGCACGGGAGCGCGACGGGAGCGAATTGAGTTGCGAAACCATTGAAACATGAGCAATCTCCTTAATGCGGAACCTTGCGCGGATGGGCTGAAACTGTGGTATGGTAATCAGCATAATCATGACCGCAGACGGACGCGCGCGCGTGTGCGTCATGCGGTGTCTTTCGGACAATCTATGACGAGCGACAACAATCGGCAGACCGGAAGTCTGGCTCGGCGTAGCTCCAGCGCGCGCGATGCCCAGCGCCGTCTTGAAGCGATCATGCGGCATGTGCCGGTGATCCTTTTTGCGCTGGACAAGCAGGGCGTGCTGACGCTGATTGAAGGCCGTGAGCTGGACCGCGCCGTAACACAGCCGATGTCGATGATCGGCAAATCGGTGCCGGAAATTGCCGCGGCCCTGGACATGCCCAAAATCATCGACGGCTTCAACCGCGTGATGCGCGGCGAGTCGATCGAGCTGGTCATGCAGATCGGCGACCGCTGGTTTGAGACCCGTGCCAACCCCCTGTATTCCACCGCCAACGAAATTGAAGGCGTGCTGGGCGTCACGTTTGACATCACCGAGCGTAAAAACAGCGAAGAAGCCCTGACGGCCAGCGAAAACCGCTACCGGGCGATGATCGACAATATCGAGGATGGCTACTACGAGGTCAGCCTGGCGGGTGAATTCACGCTGGTGAACGACGGCCTGTGCCGCATCCTGAATGTGGACCGCGACACCCTGCTGCGCGGCGATCATCGGTCGTTTCGCGTGTTCACCGACGAGGTGAACAAGGAATCGGCCGAACGGCATTTTAACGCCGTGTTCCGCACCGGCACGCCCATTGCGGCGCTGGAGGGCAAGGCGATTCAGCGCGGCGGGACTGAAATTTATGTGGAGCTGTCGATCTCGCTGATGCGCGGTCGGCATGGCGAGCCGGTGGGCTTTCGCGGCATCGTGCGCGATGTCAGCAAGCGCAAGGAAGTGGAGGAAGCGCTGGCCCAGCGCATGGTGCTGCTGTCGGTGCTGCAGCAGATGGACAACGAGCTGAATCAGACGCTGGAGCTGGACAAGGTGCTGGTCGTCGCGCTCAAGTCGGCCATGCTGCTGAGCAACGCGACGACCGGCTTCATCGGCCTGCTGGAAAATGACCGCCTGAAGCTGGTGCGTGTGGCGGGCGAAAGCGCGCAGTATGAAGCAGATTTGCCAGTGGAGCACGGCATTGTCGGGCGAGCCATCCGCCTGCGCCAGCCGCTGCTGGTGCTGGATGTCTCGAAAGACCCGGACTATATCGCTGACAACGCAGACACGCGCGCCGAAATCGCGGTGCCGCTGATCACGCACAATAAAGTGCTGGGCGTGATGAATCTGGAAATCAACCGCGACGGCGTGTTCAACGAGAGCGTGCTGGAATACATGGTGATGCTGTCGGCGCGCACGGGCGAGGCGATCGAGAATGCGCGCCTGTATCAGCTGTCGCAGGAACAGCTGGGCGAGCTGCGCGGGCTGTACAGCCACATGAGCGAGCTGGAACAGCTCAAGACCGACATGATCCGCATCGCCAGCCACGACCTGCGCAGCCCGCTGGGCATCATCGTGGGCTATCTGGACATCCTGACCTTTGACCTTGACCCGGTGCTGAACGAAGAACAGCGCGAGTATTTCGACGCCATGCGCCGCGCCGCCGAGCGCATCCAGCGCATGAGCACGGAAATCCTGTCGCTGGAGCGCGTGAATGCCCTGCGTAATCAGCCGCGCGCGCCGGTCTCGCTGAATGACCTCGCCCTGCGCAGCCTGATGGATCACCGTGATTCAGCGCGCCAGAAAGAAGTTTCGCTGATTACCGATATCGAGCCGCACACCACCTTCCTGGTCATGGCCGATATCACCAGCCTGCCAGAAGCGATCGATAACCTGATCAGCAATGCGATCAAATACACCGCAAGTGGCGGCTTTGTGACCGTGCGCCTGCGCAGCGCGGACGAAGCGGGCAAGGTGCTGTTCGAGGTCTCAGACACGGGCATCGGCATCCGCGCCGAAGCGCAGACGCGCCTGTTCGAGCCGTTCTACCGCGTGAAAAGCGAGGAAACGGCGCGCATCGACGGCACCGGCCTGGGCCTGTATCTGGTCAAGCGCATCATCGAGCAGCACGATGGCGCGATGCGCTTTTCCAGCACTTACGGCCAGGGCAGCACCTTTGGCTTCACCATGCCGCTGCATGCAAAAGTGGACTCCAACGAGCCGCGCACGCAGGAAACGAGCGTGTCGCAATGACCGAGCCCAAAGGTGACAAGATCGACCTGTCGCTGATTCAGATGGTCCAGCGGGCACGCATGGCGCATGATGCCGAGGCCTTGCCCTCGCAGATGGAAGGCGTGTACTGGATTGAGTACAAGCCGGAAGTGCCGGTCGCCCCGCCGACGTCGCGCGCGGGCGTGTTCGTCATCGAGACGGACGCGGTGCAGGCGGACGCGCTGTGGGCGGCTGTGAAAGAAGCCACACGCACGGGCGCGCTGGGCTACAAGTCGAAAGTGACCACTGCCAGCCGGTCGCGGGGTAAAGACCGCGATGATCGGCTCGTCCATGTGCTGACGGCGGATGCCGACGATGCAGCCGACGTGGCGCGGGTGCGCGCTGCGCTGGATGCCCTGGGCATCACCGCCAGCTTTCGGCGGGTGAATGGGTAAGCCCCGCCGCGGGTTACAGTCTTCCGGATACCCCCAGGATAGAAAGGGATTTTGCAGATGACGATTCGCATCGACGTCTGGTCAGATTTCGTCTGACCGTGGTGTTACACCGTGGCTTTCAGTTTGAAGGCCCTCCAGGAAACAGAGAAAGATGTCGAGGTCGTCTGGCACGCGTACGAGCTGCGCCCGGCGGGCTCGCCGCCGATTTCGCCGGAATACCTCGCCAAAATTGAGAACGAATCGCGCCCGCGCTTCAACCAGATGATGCTCGAAGATCACGGCGTGGTCATCAATTCTGGACCGTTTGGCATCAACAGCCGCATCACCCTGATTGCCGACAAATACGCCGAGTCGCAGGGAAACTTCGACTTCCACGAGGCAGCCACCCGCGCCTACTGGGTGGAGGCCAAAGACATCAGCCAGGTGAGCGTGCTGCGCGAAATCGCACAGTCGGTCGGGCTGGATGGCGAGGCGTTCGAGAAAGCGATCACCGAGCCTGCCTCGCGCGCGCTGTACGACGCCGAGGTCAGCCGGGATGTGCGCCAGGCGCGTGAATTTGGCTTGCAGGGCGTGCCGGCGCTGGTTTTCAATCAGCGGTATCTGGTCCCCGGCGCGGTGCCGGTCGAGACGCTGCAACAGGTGCTGAAACAGGTGCGCGCGGAAGCAAAGTAACCGCCTCAGCGCACAATGTCGCGCAGATACGCGTCGGCCTCTCTGGCGGCGCGTATCCCGCTTTCAAACGCGCCGTGCACCGTCTGCGGATTGGTGTCGTAGGCGGTCGCTTCCCCGGCGAAGAATAATCCCCCCGATTCAGGCTCGGCCAGCGTCACGCGGGCATCGGCAGCGCCAGGCGGCACGTGCGCATACCCGCCGCGCGCATACGGCTCGTGCGCCCACGAGATGCGCTTGCCGGCCACAAAATGGCGCTCCAGCTGATACTGACTGGTGCCCAGCAGCTCGGCCAGCTGCACCAGCCCCCAGCGCAGCGCCGCATAATCGTCCATCAGGTCAAACACGCGCGCGCGGTTGGCGGTCACATAGCAGCTGATCACCGGGATAGCCTGGTCGCCACGGCCCAGATCAGGCGCCCACCAGCGGGCCGCGTCCATGTCACCGGTCAGATAAGTGGCATCGTCCGGCCATAACCGTTCGGAAAAGCGATAGATCAGCTTGGTGGCGCGCTCGGTGCGGAAGGTATGGATGGCATCGCGTTTGGCGCGGCTGAGCGGCGGGTCAAAGCGGATCGTGTCTTTTTTCAGCACAGATACCGGCACGGTGAGGATGCAGGCGCGAGCCATATGCGCCTCGCCATGCGCATAAATGGTCAGGCCGCCGCCATGGCGCTGAATATCGCTGACCGGGCTGTGCAGGCGAATCGTCAGGCCGCGCGAAATCATCCGCAGCAGCTCGGCATAGCCCTGCTCAATGCGCGCTTCCCCGTCGTAGGCCAGCCCGCCCGCGTGATCGACCTGCATCTCGCGCTGTAAATCGGCGATGCTGAGCGTTTCCAGGCTGGCACAGCAGGTCTGCGCCAGCAGCACATCGGCCATGCGCAGGCCGTCGCTGTCATAGCCCAGACCAGCAAAATAATCGCGCAGGCTCATATCGCCGTACAACGGCGCGCTGGCCAGCGCGTGATAGTCGCGCTGCAGGCTGACGATCAGCTTGCGCTCGCTGAGCGACAGCTTGCCCAGCGGCAGCGCGGGAATCCCCCAGCGCAGGTTGCCCATACGGTTGACCGGAATCACCGACAGGCCGCTTTCTTCCACCAGCGTGCGCGTGATGGCATTTGACCCGTGGATGAATTCCGCGCCCAGCTCGACCGGAAAATTGGCGAAATCGGTATCGGTGCGGATGCGCCCGCCGATAGCGCCGGTGGCCTCCAGCACGGTGACGTGATATCCAGCAGCATTGAGCGTGCGCGCAGCCAGCAGGCCGGCGGCCCCTGCGCCTATGACGACGATACGAGGATGCATAACGGAGTCCTGTTCGTTCCGCTGGCGGAATCGGTTACACTGAAGTCTGCACAGCACGGCGGAAGATTATTTTTCCAGAGTATACAGAGAAACATTTATGAATACTGTCAGCTTTGCCGAGGGGCCACGCGATGTGCCCGTCATGATCCTGCTGGGCATCCTGTGGCTGGGATGGGCGGCGCTGCTGTTTGGCGGATTCCTGCTGGGCAAATCGACTGCCGACGATGCCCGCCGTATGCCCGTGTGGGCGCGCCTGGGGTCGTCATTCGTGCTGGTCGGCGCGGCCTGGGCGATGGCCTTTTTCGCCAGCGAGGAGATGCAGACCGCGCGCGGCCTGATCGCGCTGGGCATGACGCTGGGCGCTGTCGGGGATATCGCCATGGCGCGGCGTCCGCCACGGGTTGTCGCGGGCATGGCGCTGTTTGGGCTGGGGCACATCGCCTATATCGCCGGGTTCGCAAATATCATCAGCGCGCACGACATCGCCGCTCAGGTCAGCGGGATCGCGACTACGTCGATGCAGATGAGCCTGCTGCCGCTGATCGTGCTGGTGCTGGTCAGCGCGGCGACCTGGTTCCTCGTGGTCTATCGCCCGACAAAACAGCGCGGCGCGCTGCGTCTGATGACGCTGCCGTATGGCCTGCTGCTGGCATGCACCGCAGGCATCGCGTTCGCGGCCGGGGATGCCTATGCCGACCTGCATGGTCTGCTGCGCTACCTTCCTGCGCTGGGGGCGATCCTGTTTCTGCTGAGCGATCTGCTGCTGGCGGCGGAACTGTTTAACAGGGCGCGGACGCGAGGCATCGAGACCGGTGATGCCATCTGGCTGCTGTACGGGCCGGGCCAGATGCTGATCGTGTATGCATCGCTGGTGCTGACGATTATGTGAGGCGGTTTCAAATACCCCGGAAGATATATGCCACCGGAAACTGAGGCGTAGGCAACAGGCGTTCTATCTTTACCTTGGTTCTTCCTCGGCGTTGTCCTGACTTAAACATCAGTTCGGAAATACCCTTAACCTGGGTAAATTTGGGTAAGGAATACACCTTCGTCCGTGATAGTCAGGACGTGCTGATCGTCTGGACTGACTGCCAAGCCGCGATGTAGATAATTTCCATTCGTATCGAATTCATCAAGCAGGGTTCCAGTCTCCACATCCAGAATCTGTACGCTGCCGGTAAGCCAGTCTCCTGCTGCGATGAATAATCCGCTCTGTGAGTAACGTGCACTTTCTCGCATTGGTCCCGGCGTAGCTGGGCCGACACTCCAGATTTCCCGTCCATCACTCAAATTCCACACACGCACGCTGCCGTCTTCACTAGCGGTAACCGCCTGAGTTCCATCCGGTGATACGGAGACGCTGAGGACTGGTCGTGTGTGCCCTCGCAGAACCTGCAAATTTATTCCCGATGCGACATCCCACACACGAGCCGTCCCGTCCCTACTAGCGGTTAGGGCTGTATTCCCATCGGGGCTGAAATCCGTGTCGGTGATCGCCTGGTCATGACCTTGGAGCGTCTGAATGACATCTCCCGTAACAGCGTCGCGAATTGTCGCAGTATTGTTTTGGCCACCAGCGATAATTCGGTTATGTATGGGGTCAAAGTCCATCCCAGACGTTATCTTGGGGCCAGGGAATTGGGTTATCAGCTCGCCATTCGTCAGATCGAAGATCGCAGCGTCTCCATCCCCAGAACGAGCTTCTCTAATCAGCAAAGTATTATTGGAAAGAAGCAATGTCTGGCCGAGTGAATTGAGGTTACTCACCTCGCAAAGTTTCGTCAAGACGCGTTCCACTTGACCGTTCACATTCCAAATGTATAAATTGCATTGATCACCTTGGCTCGCAATTATGCTAGCACCATTGTTTATGAACTGACCGTACGAGAAACCAGCCGAAGTGCTAAACTGGATTACTGGTCTACTAGACAAATGTGAGATGAAAATATGCAAAATCAGAAGTAAGCCAATTACAACCAAGCCAGCCACCAGGATGGTTCGTATCTTCATTGTCATGAGTCGAGTGGAACGAGATGTACAGTAAGCCTTCTTGGCGGACAGTGGCGCTGAAACGATGAACTGTGTGGATGGGACAGGCACCCATGTTGCGGTAGGGAAGGTGCGGGTGCTCGGTGTTGTAGTGGACGAGCAAGAAATGCCTCAAACTCCTCCACTGTCACGCGCTGCTTCTCGACATCCATGATGCACCTTTCTACTCAAATGCCCCGGAAGATGTCGGCCACGGGCAGCGTGAAACCGGGCAGGACGGGCTCGCCGGTGAGGGTGTCGGAGATGCCAAAAATCATGGCCTCTTGCGTTGTGTATACCTGCACAGTGCGTTTTTCGGGATTCACGATCCACACGATCTGTGTGCCATGATCGAGGAAGAACAGGCTTTTGCGCACCATACGATTCATGGAATCACCCGGAGATTTGATCTCTACTGCCAGATCAGGCACGCGCGGCACCGCGCCCACTCTCGTGACAGGGCGTTCCAGGTCGGTCGTCACGGAGACATCAGGCAGGCGATCGTTATGCATGTCTGTCGAAATTCGGTAACGCGTTTCGACGCTGGCGCGACCGACAGGATGACTCCACAGGTAAGTGTTCAGCAGTGTGACGATATTGCCAGCAATAATCCCATGTTCTTCCGTCGTCATCTTCTCGACAATCTCCCCGTCGATCAGTTCATACGCAGTATTGCCGGTTTGTTCAGCGAGAAATGACTCAAACTCCTCCACTGTCACGCGCTGCTTTTCAGCGTCCATCATGCGCCTTTCTACTCAAATACCGCGGAAGATATCGGCCACGGGCAGCGTGAAACCGGGCAGCAGGGGGTCGCCAGTCAGGGTGTCAGTGGCAGTCATGAACACTTCATCGTCGGCTGTCAGCACTGTGACCAGGCGTTTTTCAGGGATGACCAGCCACACGATCCCGGTGCCATGCGCCAGGTAGTAGTCTGCCTTGCGGCGCAACTCCTTCATGCGGTCATCGGGCGACTTCACCTCAACGGCCAGGTCGGGCATGCGCATGACGGGGCCGCGTTCGGGGATCGCATATCCATTCAGCATGACGGAAATATCCGGCAGAAGGTCGGTAAACAGGTCTGCACGGTGGCGCGCTTCAACGGCCATCTCGGCAATTGGATTGGCCTTCAGGTAAATGTAAAACTCGCCGACGATGTTCGTGACGATCTTTCCGTGTTTAAATGTGACCATCTTCTCGACAATCTCCCCGTCGATCAGCTCGAAGCGGCGTTCCGCGTTTTCGGGCTGCGCCAGAAATGCCTCAAACTGCTCAAGGGTGACCTGCTGTCTTTCAAGCGCCATAGGAATTGCGCTGCCTCCACATGCGTATGACCACCAGTATAACGCCATTTTTCGGGAGACTGATTTTCGCGCTACACTATAGGCGTTCAATCCCAAAGGTGTTTTTTGACTGGAGTTTTTCTCATGACTGATTCCCCCGAAATCCGCGCGGGGCTGGAAACCGCGCAAAAACTGCGCAGCCGCACCCTGCTGGAAGGCGTCGACCGGGCTGGTGCGCGCGCCATGCTCAAGGCCATCGGCCTGACCGACGACGACCTGGCCAGGCCGCTGATCGGCATCGCCAATACCTGGACCGAAATCGGCCCGTGTAACTTTCACCTGCGCCGCCTGGCCGCGAAGGTCAAAGAGGGCATCCGCAAGGCGGGCGGCACGCCGCTGGAATTCAACACCGTCAGCATCAGCGACGGCATCACCATGGGCACTGAGGGCATGAAGGCCAGCCTGATGAGCCGCGAAGTGATCGCCGACTCGATTGAGCTGGTCTCGCGCGGGAACTTTTTCGACGGCATCATCGCGCTGAGCGCGTGCGACAAGACCATGCCGGGCACGATTATGGCGCTCATCCGCATGGATGTGCCGGCGATCATGCTGTACGGCGGCAGCATCGCCGCGGGCAATTATCAGGGCAAAGATGTGACCGTGCAGGACGTGTACGAGTACATCGGCGCGTACCAGGCGGGCAAGATCACCGCTGAAGAGCTGAAGGAAATGGAAGACGTGGCGTGCCCCGGGCCAGGCGCATGCGGCGGCCAGTTCACCGCCAACACGATGGGCATGTTCGCCGAGTTCATCGGCATCTGCCCGATGGGCATGGCCGATATCCCGGCGATGGACGAGGGCAAAGACCGCGTCTCGCTGAACGCCGGTGAGCTGATCATGCAGATGGTACACAATGACCTGCGCCCCAGCACGATCATCACACGCAAGTCCCTGGAAAATGGCATCGCGGCAGTGGCGGCCAGCGGCGGCAGCACCAATGCTGTGCTGCACAGCATCGCCATCGCCCGCGAGGCAGGCGTGCCCTTCACCATCGACGATATCGAGGAAATCAGCAAGCACACCCCGCTGATCTGCGACCTGAAGCCGGCCGGCAAGTATGTCGCGACCGAGATGTATAAGGCGGGCGGCAACCGCCTGCTGGCCAAGCGGCTGGTGGATGCCAGCTACGTCGATGGCTCGGCCATCACCTGCACAGGCAAGACGCTGGCCGAGGAAGCATCGACCGCGCGCGAGACCCCCGGCCAGGAAGTCATCCGCACGTTCGACAATCCGATTTATGCCAATGGCGGCCTGCATATCCTGAAGGGGAATGTGGCGCCGGATGGCTGCGTGGTCAAGCTGAAGGGCACCGAGCCACGTCAGTTCCGCGGGCGGGCGCGCGTGTTCAACAGCGAGATTGAGGCGTTCGAGGCGGTCAAGCGCACCGAGATTGTGCCTAACGATATCGTCGTCATCCGCTACGAAGGCCCCGTGGGCGGGCCGGGCATGCAGGAAATGCTGCAAATCACGGCGGCGCTGGCGGGACAGGGGCTGGGCGGCAGCGTGGCCATGCTGACCGACGGGCGCTTCAGCGGGGCGACACGCGGCCTGATGATTGGGCATGTGGCGCCGGAAGCAGCAGTCGGCGGGCCGATTGGCCTGCTGCAGGAAGGCGACACCATCCTGATTGATATCGATGCGCGCACGATCAATGTCGACCTGAGCGAAGAAGTTCTGGCGCAGCGCCGGATGGCATGGCAGCCGCCGACCCCGCGCTATACCAGCGGCGTGTTTGCCAAGTATGCGCGGTCGGTGGCGCAGGCCAATGACGGCGCGGTCACCAACACGCGGCACAGTCTGGCGCGGTAAGGACACAGATCAGTTAAAAGGCAGAAAGTTAAAAGGTAAAAAGAACGGGTTCGGCATTCGTCGGGCCTGTTCTTTTTAGTTTTGAGCGTATGAGACGGCGGGCGTCGTGAGGCGCCTATGATGTCTTGGCGTTCTTGGCGTCTTGGCGGTTAAGCGTTCTTTCGCTTTCTAAAGACAATTCCTATGGGCACGCCGTGAGTCGCCCGTGGTCGCTCTACTGCCTAGCGCGCCACGCGCTCGTAAAATGTGATGCACACACCGGCCAGGTCGCGCACCGGAAACTCACGCGTGCCCCAGGGCATCTGCCGGACCGTGCCCAGCCCTGCGCCATCGGGCTGTTCAAACGGGGCGATGCCGTGCGCCTTGTACTCGGCGTACAACGCGTTCACGTCCGACACCTGAATGCGAAAGCTGGTCTGCGCGGCCGTGTGCGGATCATCACTGTTCGCCAGCATAATTTCCACCTCGCCCCGCTGCAGGATGACCATGCCCCAGTCGTCGGCCTTGTACGTCACCGTGAAGCCCAGCGTGTGTTCATAAAAGTCGACCGCTGCCCGGATGTCTTTTCCGGCAGGGATCATGGGGCTGAGCTTGCTGAGCATGGGTGGGGTGCTGGTCATGGGGGTTTGCCTCGCGCAGTCAGAACAGATATTCTGATTGTAGAGGAAATAGACATGCTGCGCAACTCGCGCGAAGGTCAAGCAGATCGGATCACCCAAACAATTGCGTGTTTCACTAGTCCTCAGGGTAGAGGTTGTTCAGCAGTTCATTGAAGCTGTGTGCAATAAAATGGACATTGGTGTAATCCAGTTCATCACTTTCCCAGTTATGATCCCAGAAGTAGACAGTGCCGTAATCGTCGCCGGAAATGGACAGACACACCAGATCGACAGCCAGCGGTAGCGCGATGGGCAGCAGATTAACTGGAATCCTGTCTCGATATTTTTTTAGATATCTGCTCAGGCTGTCGTGTTCTGTGTCGCTCAGACAAAGAAAACAGGTGATGCGATCTTCATTCGGAAAACCATCAATATCAACCCGAAACACGCTGGGTTCAGGCTTGCCCCCATTGTGCTGCATCAGGAATTGTCGATACTCTTCAGGTAGTCGCGCATTCAGATGCGTTTCAAAGGCCTGAATGTCTGATTCTGTCACTGGAGTACAGGCGTCTGTGATCCGCACCACTGGATTGTCTCCCCTTAATCTTCCACCACAGCGCGGACGCTGAGCGAGAAGCCGGGCAGGATGTCCGGCGCGGTCAGTGCCTCGTCCAGGCCCAGACTGACGACGGGCTGGCCGGGCACCCACACATCCACAGTCTTCTGCTCCGGGTATACCACCCAGGCCGTGACACCTGCCGCGCCATATTTGCGCAGCTTCAGCATTACATCTGCGCTGCGGTCGGTGGGCGAGATAACCTCGATGACCAGCTTTGGCAGTTCAGTATTGAAGCCCTGCCGCGCCGGAAGCGTGGTTACAAACGCGCCATCCGGCGACAGCACCTGCCCGCCGATCTGATATCCTGCCGCCTCGCCGGTCACGTAGCCGATGGGATGCTGCTGGAGGTAAACCACCAGTGCCGCGAGGATTTTCTGGACGATCCATGACGAATACGGATTGGACGGCACCTGGCGAATCTCCCCGTCGATCAGCTCAAAGCGCAGCTCGGCATGTTCGGGAAGCGCGATCCATTCCGCGAATTCAGGAATCGTCACCTGTTTGGTTGAAGGCTGTGGAAGCGCCATCTGTGCATTCCTGCAAAAAACTCATGCCCGGATAGCCGAATTATATGCACAAAAGGGCCGTGTCGGGCTATTGAAAGTCGTGTTCTTCCACACGGGCGTCCTGAAGCGGAAAGTCTGCATGCAGCGCGGCGGCCGTGAAGCGGGTGCTCAGCACCTGCACGAGCGGCCTGCCGTCCGGCTGCCGGGTGATAAAGGTCACCCAGACCGCATCGGGCACGATCATGTCGGTGTGCAGCGCATCGTCTGGCGTGGCCAGATGCTCGCCAAACCAGAGCGTCAGGTCATCCGCGCTCTGGACGATGCGAATCGGGCCGATGCGGGTTTCGTCGCGGTTGAGGGGAATCAGCCGCTCGTCCGGATACGGCTGCACCCCGTGATGGCCAAATTCCTGCGCGCCCAGCAGCGAGATGCCACCCTGCTCATCGGCCGTCCACAGGGCGGTGATTTTATGGCTGTGCTCATGCCTGGAAACCATCAGATTGCCGGCGAGGCTCGCGCCTGAAGACACCCGTTCGGTGTCCCCGAAGCGCAATTCGAATCCGCCCTGATGGGGATCATACTCGATATACAGTGTTGTCATGCTGAGCAGCTTTACTCTATGTATGCGAACAACTGGCCTCTGCCCAAAGCCGGCCTTACTGGAAGGTTTCCCATTTCGTGTGAATCTCGCGGATGGGGAACACCGCCGCCACCGCGTCTGATTTGAAGCGGATGCTGGCCACCCTGGCGGGTTCACCCTCCAGAAACGACACCTGCACGGCGTCAGAGGCAAAGGTCTCCGTGCGCAGCACCTGATTTTCAGGCAGCAGGTGCGGGGCAAATTTCACGGTGAAGTCAGTCTCGGTCTGCACGACCTGGATCGGGCCGGGCGTGGGCCCGTTCTGCCGCACATGGATGATGTCGTGCGCGATGCCGCTGAACTCGTCATCGCCCAGCAAATGGATGCCGTTGGCCTCGCCCTCGCTCCAGATGCCGGTGATCTTGTCATTCGCCTCGTGGCGGAAAATGGAAATTTTGCCGGTATACGGGTCGCCCGTGGCCACCCCCCGGGGGTCGCCAAAGCGCAGCTCAAAACCACCACGGACAGGATCGTAATCGATGAAGAGGATAGTCATAGTTGAGGGTACTCCATTTAGAAATCAGTATTTTATCTAATTATAGCACACCCTGGCGCGTCTGGCCTGACGGGCCTGGCTCGTGTGGACTGATACAAACCTCGACTACACGAAGTCTCCGCTTGAAAACAAGCCTGAACGGGTCACTTTGCGCATCAGATCAGCCCGGCCTAATGGCCTGCATGACATTCGTGCGCTCCTCGATTAGACTTGTGCCATCTTGTGACGAAAATTGATGACGATTGCAATATTTGGAGAACGTGCCACCATGAACTGGGACACCCAATTCGCCCACCGCACCGCCCAGATGAAACGCTCCACCGTGCGCGAGATTCTGAAGCTGACCAGCCAGCCGGACATGATCTCGTTTGCGGGCGGCCTGCCGGCGCCGGAGCTGTTCCCGGTGGACAGAATCCGCGAGGCGACCGATACCGTGCTGCACGAACGCGGCCGCGAAGCCTTGCAGTACAGCACCACCGAAGGCATGGCCGAGCTGCGCGGCTGGATCGCCGAGCGCATGTCGGCGAGCGGAAAGCTAAATGTGTCGCCCGATAACATCCTCATCCTCAGCGGGTCGCAGCAGGCGCTGGACCTGTGTGCGCGCGTGCTGCTGGACGAGGGTGACCGCGTGATTGTCGAGAATCCGACCTACGTGGGCATGCTGCAGGCATGGAAGCCGTATATGCCCGACTTCACCGCCATCCCCACCGACGAAAACGGCATGATCATCGAGGCGCTGGAGCCGGTGCTGGCCGCCGAGCCAGATGCCTTCAAGCTGCTGTATTCGATTCCGTCATTCCAGAATCCGCAGGGGACGACCATGAGCGCCAACCGCCGCGCCCACCTCGGCCGCCTGCTGGCGCATTACGGCCTGCCGATGTATGAGGACGACCCGTATGGCGACCTGGTGTTTGAGGGCGAAAAGATGCCCACCGTGCTGGAGCTGGAAGCCGAGGCACGCGGCAGCCGCGATATCGACGGCAGCGTGATGTACGCGGGCACCTTCTCCAAGACGCTGACGCCGGGCCTGCGCGTCGGCTGGGTGGCCGCCGCCCTGCCCGTCATCGACAAGCTGGTGCAGGTGAAGCAGGCCACCGACCTGCATACGAGCACGCTTTCGCAGTTCATCACCTACGAACTGCTGCGCGACCCGCAGATGCTGGAGACGCACGTGGCCACGCTGCGCCGCGTCTACCGCGAACGCCGCGACCTGATGCTGGCGACGCTGGAAGAAGCCTTCCCCGAAGGCGTCACCTGGACGCGCCCGACCGGCGGCCTGTTCCTGATGGTCACCTTGCCCGAAGGCATGGATGCCGTGCAGGTCTTGCAGGAAGCCGTGAAGCAAAAGGTGGCGTTCGTGCCCGGCGACGGCTTTTACGTCGGCCCGGAAGGCACCGGCGCGAACACGTTCCGCCTGAATTATTCCAATGCGCGCCCTGAACGCATCGTCGAGGGCATCCGCCGCCTGGGCAGCGTGCTTAAGGAAATGATGGCCGCGAAGGCGTAGGTTTTGGCACAAGGTATGTTTGCAGGACTCTCGGGCGCGTCGCGACGCGCCCCTACACGGGCGGACTCGCTGGGTCATCTTGGGCTGTCTTTACGCCGGCGGTTACGCGGGTAATTTCCCCTCAGCAAGGTTGAGGTGTAGGGGCGCGTCGCGACGCGCCCGCCGACTCACATTTACACGAAACCGCTTAAACCCATGCGTCACGTTCGCAGAGAACCGAAGACTTGTGAATTGGGGACTTCCGGGCGCGTCGCGACGCGCCCCTACATAAGCCGACTCGCTGGGTCATCTTGGGCTGTCTTTACGCCGGGTGTTATGCGCCCGTCGACTTATGCTTTCCAGCGAGATGGATTTGTATCGATATAAGCCCGCAATGTGTTCAATTCGATCTCGTCACGCACAACACGTTCGTAGAAATTGCGCTGCCAACGAAATGGCTCATTCAGGGCATCAAATTGATTCACATGCCTGATGCGTTTTGTGGTGGTGACCTTAAATGCACCGATCAATTGCCCTAATGGTTTGACTTTCTGCAAACTATCCTTGGCATCTATTTGCAACAGAATATGCAGGTGATCGGGCATGATGACAAATGCATCGAGAGTCACATAGGAATAAGTTGACGACAATTCACGCAGCCCCTCTTCAACCACAGCGCCTTCCCTAGAAAGTTCAACCATAGAATCTTCAATGTGGCTTAAACGCTGTTGCCTGCCTGCAACGCACAGGGTGACAAAATAAACGCCATCATGAGCATAGTTATACGTTTTCAGCCGTATTGATTTTCTGTTCTGCACGAATCACCATGCCTTTCGTTCTGATCGCGTGGCATTGTATCCCAAGACGATCACCACCCCCTCGCCAACATAAACATCCGATGAGAGCCGCGACAGATTTTCCCCGTCAGACCGTCTGAATAGTAGTTACTCAGAATATCCACACGGAGAACACATCCATGTCGCACTTCACCCCCGGCGAGCTGGCCTACATGCGCGAACAGCGCCTCGGACGCCTGGCCACCATCGACGCCGATGGCGCGCCCAACAACGTGCCGGTCACCTTTCGCTATAACCCGACACTCGACAGCATCGATATTGGCGGTTTCAAGATGGGGACGAGCAAGAAATTCCGCAACGTGCAGCGCGATGGCCGCGTCAGTTTTGTAATTGACGATGTGCTGCCGCCGTGGGAAGCACGCGGCGTCGAGATTCGCGGCGTGGCCGAAGCACTCGATACCGACGGCGGGCTGATCCGCATTCAGGCGCGCCACATCATTAGCTGGGGCATCGACACCGAGCCGTACACCCGCAACAGCCGCAAAGTCGGCGCGGCCAGCGCGGAATAAAGGCGTACAATCGAGGGCAAGGATCACGTGCACGGGGGAACACAGCATGACCAGGAGACTGCTCGCCAAGACCTCGCCTCAGCCGCCCAGCTCAAACCCGCCTAAAGCGTCACAGCCCACATCGGGCAGCAGCGGGTCTGGCCCGAAACTGCCCACCAAAGGCAAAAAGTCGGGCGGATCCGGGCCTAAGAAAAAGAAGTCCGCGGATACCCCGCCGGAGGCGTGAAGAACCTCACCCTGCGTCGCTACGCCGTGAGCCATCTCTTCATCCACAACTTGGAGAGAGGGGAACTAGGAGTGAGGCTGGCTTTAAGCTGTTTGTGCGGCAAATACCCGGCCTCACCCTGCGTTGCTGCGCTCCGTCGTCCCTCTCCGCTTCGCAGAGAGGGACAAAAAACGGTCATCGTTTGTCAGAAATATGCCCTGAGTCATCCCCTCAGTCCACATCGTGGAGAGATACCGTCTTGAAAGTCAAGCAGCGGATGCGAAATGAGGATCAAAGGGGCGGTTTGACTTAAGCACGCCGTAGGCCAGATGCACGAGTTTGCGCATGACAGCAACCACCA
>JAHHHY010000008.1 GCA_019359125.1 Pleurocapsa minor GSE-CHR-MK 17-07R | reverse complement strand
TGCTGAGTGCTGAGTGCTGAGTGCTGAGTGCTGAGTGCTGAGTGCTGAGTGCTGAGTGCTGAGTGCTGAGTGCTGAGTGCTGAGTGCTGAGTGCTGAGTGCTGGGAATATGGTACATGGGCATACACCCGTTGCTATACTCACTTTCCCGCCGCATTTTTCCCTCACTCATTGCTCAGCACTCAGTACTCAGCACTTTCCTTTCCTCATTGCTCATCACTGATCTTCCCTTACGCCTGCGCCTCGCGGCCATTGAACGGGTTCGTGTTGGTGGGGTGGAAACTCTGGAAATTATTGTTGCTCGTCCACAGCAGGAAGGCATACACGGGGAACAGCGCCGCCATCGCCGTGACGATTTCAGTCGCCGCGGTGGACTCTGTCAGGCGGGCGTCTTCCGGCTCATACCAGATACCCATACGCAGCCAGTCCTGGCCGTCGCCAAACGTGCCCAGCAAATCAAGCAGCGCATTGGCGCGCAGGATCTGGCGGTGCGGCAGGCTGGACTCGCTGAGCGCGCAGCCCTGCCAGAAGCCAAAACGGAATTCACCGTCCATGCGCGTAATCAGCGAGCGCAGGGTATCGCGGTGCCGCTGAATCGACAGCTTGCCGGTCAGGTTACGCTGGTCCCACCAGGCGGTGGGTGGCAGCACCAGCTCGACCGCCACATGCTCTGGCATCACGCGCACTTCCAGCACCGGATGCCGATGCCAGTCGACGGACGCGGGCGCGCTGACGCCATCGCGTCCCATCATGCGCTCGACCATCACGGCCTGATCGCGCGAGCGCAGGAACGGCATGCTGATGGCAGGCACAGGCGCTTCAATGGTGGCACTGCGCCCGCACAGCACCTGCGGCCGCTCCCAGATCGGATGAATGTCCCAGCTCAGCTCGCGCACGCGGCGCGCCAGCGTGCGGTGCAGTTCGGTGCATTTTGCAAACGAGGACGCGGCTTCCGTGACGGGTTGCTGGGAAAGCTGGAGATGATCCTGGAGGGTAAAGTACGGAGCGCTCATGACGATCCTCGTGCTGCACATAATAGAGCCGATGATATGAAGTCTAATCTATTACAGAGGTTCTCGCATTGCTATAGATAAAATTAAAATTTACCCAGAATTCACAACCGATCAATGCATCACGGGGAGGCCATTTCTATCAGAACGTCTCAGGCCTGTAATGGTGCGATGTGACGACCCCCGTTGTGCGCTACAATGCCAGTTATACCCCTTTAGGACAATAAAATGGCCTCATTTACTAAACAGGATGTGTTTGAGTACCACAGCAAGCCGCGCGCGGGAAAAATTGAAGTGGTGGCCACCAAGCCGCTGCGCAACCAGCGCGATCTGTCGCTGGCCTACTCGCCAGGTGTGGCCGAAGCCGTGCTGGAAATCGACCGCAACCCGCTGGCCGCCTATGAGCTGACCACCAAGAGTAATCTGGTGGCCGTGATTTCGAATGGCAGCGCGATTCTGGGGCTGGGCAATCTGGGCCCGCTGGCCTCAAAGCCGGTGATGGAAGGCAAAGGCGTGCTGTTCAAGCGCTTTGCCGACATCGATGTGTTCGATATCGAGATCAATGCCACCACCGCCGAGGAAATCATCACCGTGGTGCGCGCGCTGGCCCCCACTTTTGGCGGCATCAACCTGGAAGATATCAAGTCGCCGGAGTGTTTCGAGATCGAGACGCGCCTGCGCCAGGAACTCGATATCCCCGTCTTTCACGATGATCAGCACGGCACGGCCATCATCAGCGGTGCCGCCCTGCTGAACGCGTGCGAAGTCGTGGGCAAAAAGCTGGAAGACCTGAAAGTGGTCATCAGCGGCGCGGGCGCGGGCGCAGTGGCGACGGCCGAGTTTTATGTCAAGCTGGGCGTCACCCGTGAGAACATCACCATGACCGACCTGTACGGCGTGGTGTACGAAGGCCGCCCCGAAGACATGAACGAGTACAAGGGCGCGTTTGCCAAAGGCAAGCAGCCCGGCACCCTGCGCGACGTGATCGAAGGCGCGGACATGTTCCTCGGGCTGTCTGCCGGGGGCGTGCTGAAACCGGAGCTGCTGAAGCTGATGGCGCGCGACCCGATCGTGTTTGCGCTGGCCAATCCCACCCCGGAGATTATGCCGGAGCTGGCGATGGAAGCGCGACCGGATGCGCTGGTGGCCACAGGGCGCAGCGACTTCCCCAACCAGGTCAATAACGTGCTGGGCTTCCCGTTCATCTTCCGCGGCGCGCTGGATGTGTACGCCCGCCAGATCAACGAGGAAATGAAGATGGCCGCCAGCCGCGCGCTGGCCGCCCTCGCCCACGAAGATGTGCCCGACAGCGTGCTGAGCGCCTACGGCCTGCATGCGCTGGGCTATGGCCGCGAGTATCTCATCCCGAAGCCGTTTGACTCGCGCGTGCTGATGTGGGTGGCCCCGGCCGTCGCCGAAGCCGCGATGAAGTCTGGCGTGGCGCGGCGCGAAATCGACCTTAACCAGTATCGCGAAGAGCTGATCAGCCGCCAGGGCACCGGCCAGATCATCCGCAACCGCATCATCAGCAAGGCGAAAAATGGCCCGCGCAAGCGTGTGGTCTATGCCGAAGGCGAAGAACCGAAAGTCATTCGTGCGGCGGCGCTGGTGCAGGATGAAGGCCTCGCCAAGCCGATTCTGCTGGGGCGCAAAGACCGCATCGAACAGCAGATTAAAGACCTGGGCCTGCGCTTCACCCCGATGCCCGACATCATCGACCCGTATGACAACGCCTGGCGCGACCGTTATCTGATGCCGCTGCACGAGATGCGCGCCCGCCGCGGCGTGACCGTCTCGCGGGCCCGCGCCCTGCTGCGCGACCGCAATTATTTCGGCCCGATGATGCTCAAGCTGGGCGATGCCGATGCCTTCCTGAGCGGCATCACCTACGAGTATCCAGACGTGGTGCGCCCGGCACTGCAACTGTTCCACACGCGCAAGTCAGCGGCCCGCGCCAGCGGCGTGTATATCGTCATCGTCAAGGGGCGCACGTACCTGTTCACTGACGCGACCGTGAATATCGATCCTGACGCCGAGACGCTGAGCGAAATCGCCATCCTCGCGTCAGACTTTGCCCGCACGCTGGAGATCGAGCCGAAAGTCGCCATGCTTAGCTTCTCCAACTTTGGCAGCACGCCGCATCCGCTGAGCGTGAAAGTGCGCGATGCGGTGGAGCGCGTGCGCAGCAAGCGCCCGGATATCGTGATCGATGGCGAGATGCAGGCCGACGTGGCCGTGGTGCCAGAGCTGATCGAGAGCCGCTACAGCTTCAGCCGCGTCAGCGATGCCAACGTGCTCGTGTTCCCCGACCTGGCCAGCGCCAATGTGGCCTATAAGCTGCTGGGGCGCCTGGGGGGGGCGGAAACCATCGGCCCGATTCTGCTGGGGCTGGGCGCGCCGATTCACGTGCTGCAGGCCGGTGACGATGTGGATGCGATCGTCGCCATGACCGCGGTCGCCGTAATGGACGCGCAGTCGCGGGATGAACAATCGGCCGGAAAATAGGCCAACGCTTGTCCAAACAAAAACGCCTCCGTGTATAGAGGCGTTTTTGTTATGCGCGGCATTCCCTGAATCGATATAGCGGGCGGCTCGCGAGCCGCCCCTACAACAGCAGGCCTGGCAGGCCAGCATCACCTGTCTTAAGGCTCAGAATCAACCATGCTGATTCTGTCCAATCAAGGTTGATTTTGTAGGGGCGCCTCGCGAGGCGCCCGCCAAACGATAGATTGAACTGACCTCAGTGCAGCACGTCCTGGTCCTGATCCTGATTGATGTTCAGGTAGTCGGTGCTGGAATTATCGTGCCAGTCGAAGACGAGCTGGCCATTGACCTCATCGATGACCACCAGGTCACCGCGATGCGCCTCGCCCTTCAGGATCATGCTGCTGAGGATATTCTCGACATAACGCTGAAGCGCACGACGCAGCGGGCGGGCGCCAAACTGCGGATCATAGCCCTTCAGCGCCAGCCAGCCCCGCGCCGGCTCGGTCAGGTGCACGGTGATGCCGATTTCCTTCAGCCGCCCTGCGATTTCGCTCATTTGCAGGTCGACAATCTGCTCCACCTGCGCCAGCGTCAGCGGCTCGAAAATGATGATCTCGTCAATGCGGTTGAGGAATTCCGGACGGAATGTCTCGCGCATCGCCTTTTCAATCTTCTGATGATCGGCAATCGCCTGCTCATCGCTGACCTGCACGAAGCCCAGCGCGCCGCCGCGACGGGCAAACTCGGTGCCCAGGTTGCTGGTCATGATGATGACCGTGTTAGTGAAGTCGATCGTGCGGCCCTGTCCGTCCGTCAGGCGGCCATCTTCCAGGATTTGCAGCAGCGCATTCCACACATCCGGATGCGCCTTCTCGATCTCGTCGAACAGGATGACGCGGTATGGGCGGCGGCGCACCTGCTCGGTCAGCTGGCCGCCTTCTTCATAACCCACATAGCCGGGGGGCGCGCCAAACAGGCGGCTGACGGTATGCTGCTCGCGATACTCGCTCATGTCGATGCGGATGAGCGCCTTCTCGTCGTCAAACAGGAACTCGGCCAGCGTCTTGGCCAGCTCGGTCTTGCCCACGCCGGACGAGCCGAGGAAGATGAACGAGCCAATCGGGCGGTTCGGGTTCTTCAGGCCGCTGCGCGCACGGCGGATGGCATGGGCAATCGCGGTGACCGCGCCTTCCTGGCCAATCACGCGCTCGTGCATCGCGTCTTCCATCCGAATCAGCTTCTCGCTCTCGGTCTCCAGCACCTGGCTGACCGGGATGCCGGTCCACTGTGCCAGCACGCGGGCGATGTCGTCGGCGCTGACGACCTCGTCCATGCTGTTTTCTTCCTGCCACTGATAGCGCTCGGTGTCGAATTCCTGCTCAAGCTGCAAACGACGCATCTTGTATTCAGCCGCGCGCTCATACTCACGCGCCATGCCAGCCGCTTCTTCGTCAGCATGCAGGCGGGTGATCACGTCCTTCATTTCCTTCAGGCGCGCAGGCAGGCTGTAGAGCTGCACGCGCAGGCGCGAGGCGGCCTCGTCCAGCAGGTCGATCGCCTTGTCGGGCAGGCGGCGGTCATTGATATAGCGGTCGGCCAGACGGGCAGCGGCCACCACGGCTTCGTCGCTGATGTTGACCTTGTGATGCGCCTCGTACCGGTCGCGCAGGCCAAACAGCATCTCGATGGTGTCGTTGACGGTCGGCTCTTCCACGTAGACGGGCGCAAAGCGGCGGTCCAGCGCGGAATCTTTCTCGATGTGCTGGCGATATTCGTCCAGCGTGGTCGCGCCCACACATTGCAGTTCGCCACGCGCCAGCGCCGGCTTCATCATGTTGCCGGCGTCCAGCGCACCCTGCGCCGCGCCCGCGCCCACCACCTGATGCAGCTCGTCGATGAACAGGATGATCTCGCCTTCGCTGCGCTGCACTTCCTCGATGGTCGCCTTCAGGCGTTCCTCAAACTCGCCACGGAAACGACTGCCCGCCAGCATCCCGCTCAGGTCGAGGCTGATGACCTTGCGCCCCTGCAGGATTTCCGGCACGTCGCCGCTGACGATCTTCTGGGCCAGGCCTTCCACAATGGCGGTCTTGCCCACGCCAGCCTCGCCGATCAGCACCGGATTGTTCTTGGTGCGGCGGCACAGGATCTGAATCACGCGCATGATTTCGCCATCGCGCCCGACGACCGGGTCGAGCTTGCCTTCGAGGGCCATGCGCGTCAGGTCACGCGAGTACTTTTCCAGCGTGCGATAGCGCGTCTCGGCCTGAGGGTCGGTCACGCGCTGGCCGCCGCGCACATCCTTGATGGCGTCATACACGCGCTCGCGCGAGATGCCCAGGTCGGTCAGGATTTTGGCGACCGGCGTGGTGCGCTCGCTGAGGATGGCGAGGAAAATGTGCTCGGTGGAGATATAGTCATCTTTCAGGCGATTGGCTTCCTCGTTCGCCAGGTCGATGATGCGCTTCACGCGCGGGGTGATGAACACCTGCCCGGCACCGCCGCCGTAAATCGCGGCTTTGGGCGTGGCGCGCAGGATTTCGTCCAGGCGCGACCGCAGGGCGGTGATATCGGTATTCGTGCGTTCCAGGATAACCGGAATCACACCATCTGTCTGTTCCAGCAAAGCCAGCAGAATGTGCTCAGTGTCGACCTGATTGTGGCCGTATCGTTGCAGAATTTCATACGAACGGGCGGCTGCATCCTGGGCACGTTCTGTAAAACGGTCAAAACGCATCATGAGTGGGATCACCTTTTACCATGTCCGAGCCGACAGCCTGATTGTAGCGCAGGGCATCGGCTTTTCGTGTGTTTTGATGCTACGACATAGGCCGTAAGAATCATATTGGTACGAGATAGAGAATTTGTAAGTGGCACCCAGCCAAACGGATAGTTTGCACATCGACAACACTTCGTTTGCAATTTGGCGGTACCATAACAGGATAATGCGCAGCGGGGGAAAGCAACCAGTATGGCCGAAACCATCATGATCGTGGACGACGAGCAGCATATCATCGACCTGGCCTCGATGTACTTTGAGGGCGAAGGCTTCAAAATCGACAGCGCGACCGACGGCAAAACCGCGCTGGGCAAAATTCTGGCCGACAAGCCCGCGCTGGTGGTGCTTGACCTGATGCTGCCGGGCATGGATGGCTGGGAAGTGTGCCGGCGCGTGCGCGCTACCAGCGACGTGCCCATCATCATGCTGACCGCGCGCGGCGAGGACATCGACCGCATCGTCGGGCTGGAGCTGGGCGCCGATGACTATCTGACCAAGCCATTTAACCCGCGCGAGCTGGTCGCCCGTGTGAAGGCCATCCTGCGCCGCACCGAAAAGCGCAGCCTGCCCGCCGAAGACACGGTGCTCAAGATCAATAACCTGTGGATTTATCCAGACCGCCGTATTGTCACGGTCGAGGGAAAAACGGTAGATTTACGCGTGAAGGAATTTGACCTGATCCTGACGCTGGCCGAGCACCAGGGCATGGTGTTCACGCGGGAGAAGCTGCTCGACGTGGTGTGGGGTTACGACTTTGCGGGCGAAACGCGCACCGTGGACGTGCATATCGCGCACCTGCGCCACAAGCTGAAGGGCATGAGCCCCACCATCGAGACGGTGTGGGGCGTCGGTTATCGATTGGACAAATAGGCTGTGCGCATCACTCCGGGGATTATGTTTCGCGGCATTCGCGGCCGCATGCTGCTGTCCTACCTGCTGCTGATCGTGGTCACGTTGATCGCCATCAGCATCTCGTTCATCCTGATTCTGAACACGCGCCCGGCGCCCACGTCGGCCACGCTGCAAGGCCTGGCTGTCACGGCCATCACCGTGGACCCGCTGGGCGTGGTGGCGCAGGAAGCAGACCGTGCCGGCGGCCCACTGCGCCAGCTGGGCGTGCTGCGCGAGCTGCTAGCCACGCTCACCAGCGACCTGACGGCGGTGGCCGCAGAGCGCGACGTGCGCATCTTCATCCTGCGCCTGCCCAACCGCGAAATCGTGTTTGACAGCGGGTCACGCCTGACCGGGGCGGCGCCCTTTGCCGGCACCATCAACACCTACAGCATCCCGGCCGAATTCCAGCGCGGACAGTATGCCCAGGTCAATGCGCTGGGCGGCAGCTTCATCGAAGACGGCATCGAATGGCTGTATATCGCGGTCGATTCGCTGCAAATGCGCACCGACACCTACTATGTCGCGTTTGCCGACGAGCGCCCGCGCCAGACCTTACAGGCCGCGCTGGCCGATTTCGGCACCGAGGTCTTTCCCCTGCTCATCCAGTCCGCGCTGGTCAGCCTGGTGATCGCGTTCGGCCTGGCCACCGTCATCAGCCGCAGCATCGCCCGCCCGATGCAGAATATGGCGCAGGCCGCCGGCCAGATTGCCGAGGGCAAGCTGGACCAGCGCGTGCCTGTGGAAGGCACGATCGAGATGAAGGACATGGGCGCGGCCTTCAACCGCATGGTCGATCAACTGCGCGACGAACAGCGCAGCCAGCAGGATTTTCTGGCCAATGTGTCGCACGACCTGAAGACGCCGCTCACCTCGATTCAGGGCTATTCGCAGGCCATCGTCGATGGTGCCGCGCCGAACCCGGTGCGCGCCGCCCAGATTATCTACGACGAGGCCGCCCGCCTGAATCGCATGGTGGTGGAGCTGACTGACCTGGCGCGCCTGCAAGCCGGGCGCATGTCGATGCAGCTCACGGCGCTCGACCTGGGCCAGCTGGCGACCGCTGTGGGCCAGCGCCTGGCCATCATGGCGCAGGAAAAGCGCATCAGGCTGACCATCGATGCGCCGCCAATGCCGCCGATTTCCGGAGACGGCGACCGCATGGACCAGGTGATCACCAATCTGGTCAGCAACGCGATCAAGTACACGCCGGAAGGCGGCAGCGTGCTCGTCAGGGCGGCGCAGGCCAATGGCGGCGTGCTGGTCGAGGTGCACGACAGCGGCATCGGCATCGACCCGGAACAGCTTCCGCGCATCTTCGAGCGCTTCTATCAGGTGGACAAGGCCCGTGGACCGAGGCGCGGCACCGGCCTGGGGCTGGCCATCGTGCAGGAAATCGTGACCGCGCACGGCGGCACGATCGCCGTCAACAGCGAGGGCAAAGGGCGCGGCAGCACCTTCACGTTGTGGCTGCCCAGCCCGCAGGTCAGCACGATTATGCGCCGCCGTTAACGCGTCAGACGCCCCGCCCAGAGCGCGCCGGGATGCGTCCCGTAGAGCAGGTGATCGACTGCGCGCTCGGCGGTGCCCGCGGCAAAGGCCAGTCCATGCCCGGTGAAGCCGACCGCGAAGCCGATGCGCGGGCTGTCTGGCAGGGTGCCCACCAGCGGCACACCGTCCGCGCTGAAGCCCATCGTGCCCGCCCAGCGCCGGTCGACACGCGCATTCACTTCCGGGAAGAAACGGCGCATGTAGCCATCCAGATAGCCCTGCACGCCATCGGTCACGCGGTCGTCGGTCGTATCCGCTTCCTGCTCAAAAAACTTGTGGCGTCCGCCACCGATCAGCAGGCGGTTATCGTGCGTCATGCGGTAGTACATGTAGCCGTAGTCGCTGTAGCCGCACACGGGAATCACGCTGTCGGGCAGCGGCTCGGTCACCATCACCTGGGCGCGCTGGGGAATGACCATGCCGCGGAAATACGGATGCAGCGTGAATGAATAGGCGTTGGTGCACAGCATCACGTAGCGGGCATGAAAGATGACCTTGCGTGTGTGCACGGCCACCAGCTCGGCGCTGATCTGCTCGACTTTATAGGCCTCGTTGTTGGCGATGAACTCGGCTCCGCTCAGCCGCAGCACCGCCTGGGCCAGCTCGACCGGCTGCACCGACCCGTCCCACGGTTGCTCGACAGCGGCAAAATAGCCGCGCTTCAGCGGGTCAGCCGCATGATAAATGGCCTCGATACCGTCGGCATTCAGGGCGCGGGCGGCCAGCTCCAGCTCTTTGGCTTCTTCCAAGCTTTCGGCCAGCAGCATACTGCCGCGCTGGTCCATGTGCACGCCGCCCGCCTCACGCGCCCACGCCCGCCAGTAATCATGCGTCTTGATCGAGAGCGCCCACAGCTCGCGTGCCGCTGCATGGCCAAACTGCTCGATGCCCTTGTGGTAATAATCGGCCAGGCCGGTAATCATGAAGCCGGCATTGCGGCCAGAGGCGCCCAGCGCGATATCGCGGGCATCGGTCACCACCACGTCGCGCCCGGCCTGCGACGCGAACAATGCGCTGGCACATCCTGCTATACCCGCGCCGACGACCAGGAAATCCACCTCGCGCACGGGCTGCGTGCCGTCGGCCTGCCAGATCGAAACTGTCATCCCATTCCCTTTGCTATGCCCGAAAACGCTGTTTCGAATGCGCTGAGTGTGCCCGCACGGGCGCGGATTCACCAGCGCGATTAGGCATCCTGCACGAATAACCACCTGATGAAACGTTTAAATCTACAAAAAGTTGCACAAGAAGCTTGGTCTTTTGCTGCGAATAGTCTTAAACTAAGCGCATACACGGTTACAACAACTGGTGTAGAGGGAGGTTCAGCAGCATGTATGCACAGGTGACCACGCTTCATGTTCCACTGGGCTCAATGCAGCAGCTTCGCACACTGATTCAGCGCGACTACCTTCCCCACATTGCCCAGCGTGACGGCTTCGTGTCAGCCCAGCTTCTTGAGCAACTGGATGATGCCGACACCGCCCTGCTCACCGTCTTCTGGCGTGACCAGTCGTGTGTGGAAGCGTTCCACAACACCGGATCACTGGCAGCATCTATTCAGGGGCTGGCCAGCGTGATGCCCGGCGTACGCGTCACACGCGAAGCCTATATGGCCACGCTGCATGTGGAAAAGACCCGGAAAACCCCCATGGCCGTTGGCGGCTGAACAACGGCAAAATATTCAGCCTTATTGAAAAAAGAGTTATAGCAAACCGGAACGACTGCAGCGTTCCGGTTTGCTTTTTTGTGCACAATTTACGGGGCGGCAGTGAGTCGCCACAGCAGGTTTGAGAAATAGCGCGTGCGCGTGGCGACATCGTTCAGCACCACAACCACGGCAAAGACGCCCAGCGCCACCGCCCATTCGGCCAGCGACAGCGGAATGAAGCTGCCCAGCTCCGGCAGCAGGTAGCCCGCGATGATCGTCACCGGCGCGGCGATCAGCCCCAGGTAGAACGGCCGCTTGTTGGTCAGCCAGGTATTCGGGCGCAGCATGCTGATGCCGCACACATCCCAGAAGCTCATCAGGCCAATCAGCGTGAGGAACACGACGACGGTGCTGCGCGCGCTCATCATGCCCGGATCGCCGCCGCCGCGCAGGAATGTCACCACCGCATACACCAGCGTCGCGCTGACAGCGCCCAGCGCGCCGGTCGTCACCACGTAATCGAGCACGTCGCGCCTGAAATACTGCATCGGCGCAGGCATATACAGGCGGAACGACATCAGCCCGGCGGTCAGGTTAATGACGCCGAAGGTCAGCCAGCTGATCTGAATCGGCGTGACCGGGAACGGCAGGAACATGAAGCCCACAAACAGGAAGAACAGCAGGCTGTACACGTTCTTCACCAGGAAAATCTTGCTGGTGCCGAAGATGATCTGTGTGATGGTGCGGCCCTCGAAGAAGGCCTCCGGCAGCGTGGTCAGCGCGTTGTTCAGCAGCACGATATCGGCCACGTCTTTGGTGATCTGCGCGCCGTCGTTCATGGCAATCGCCAGATGCGCCTCTTTCAGGCTGGGCACGTCGTTGACACCGTCGCCGGTCATCGCCACGTATTCGCCCGCCTTCTTCAGCGCGGCCACGAGCTGGCGTTTCTGGTCCGGCTCGATGCGGGCGAACAGATTGCCTTCGCGGGCAGCCTCGGCAAACTCGATCTCGCTCATGGCAGCGAGCTGATCGCCCGTGAATGCCTGGCGAATCTTCATGCCCGCCTGTGTCGCCACCTCGCGCACAGTCTCCAGGTTGTCACCGCTGATTACCTTCAGCTCCACGCCCTGCGCGGTGAAGGCATCCAGCGTCTCTTTCATGTCGGTGCGGGTGGTATCGGCCAGCACGACCAGCGCCAGCGTGCGACGGTTTTCCGGCAGGTCGCTGCCCGTGAACGGCCCGTCCGCGCGCGAGAACGCCACCACGCGATACCCGCGTGACGCCATTTCGCGGGCCTCGTCGGCCAGCTCGAATTCCGCTTCGGTCAGCACACGTTCGGGCGCGCCCAGGATAAGCGTATGATCGTTGAAAATCACCGCGCTCCACTTGCGCGCGCTGCTGAAGGCGATTTCACGCGTCTTGACGATCGACGGCGCCTGCCCCTTCTCCCAGCCCACATCCAGGCCAATCGCCCCGGCGGTGCGGTTCAGCGACGACAGGTTGCTGATGAACAGGCGCAGACTGTCTTTGAGCGCGCCTTCCTCGATATTCACGCGCTTCAGCTGAAACACAGACAGCTTGTTCTGCGTCAGCGTGCCTGTTTTGTCAAAGCACAGCGTGGTCACGTTGCCCATCGACTCGACGGCGTTCACGCGCTGCACCAGCGTCTCGCGGCGGCTGATCACGATCGCGCCGATAGTCAGCGAAAGCGTGGCCGTCAGCACCAGCCCCTGTGGCACCACGCTGGCGATGAAAATCACCGCATTCTGGAAATTGCGCAGGTCGACGATTTCGCCGTGCTGCATATAACCGGCCACAAACAGCATCGGCGTGCACACCAGCATGATAAAAATGCTGAGCTGCACCAGCGTATTGATGCGTCGCTGCGTCGGCGTCAGCACAAAGCGATAGGCCTTGGCCACCGTCGTCAGCTTGTTGACAGTGCTGTGCTCGCCCACCACATCAGCGCGCATAATGCCGCTGCCAGCGATGCAGAACGAGCCAGATGAGACCTTGTGTTCGGCTTCCTTCAGCACGGCATCGCTTTCGCCGGTGAGCTGGCTCTCGTCCATCTCCAGCGCGTCAGACACCAGCACGGTGCCATCGGCCACGATCTTGTCGCCTGGCTCAATCGGCAGTACATCGTCTTTCACCACGTCATACACGCTGATTTCGGTCAGCACGCCGTCGCGCCATACTTTCTGAAGCGGGGCGGCCATCGCCATCAGGCTGTCAAACTTGCGCTTGCTGTAGACTTCCTGAATGGTGCCGAACAGCGCGTTGGTGAAAACCGAAAATCCGGCAAAAAATACCGTGGAATAATCGCCAAACAGCAGCACAATCGTGAGCATGATGAGCATCGTGACCGTGAACACATTGAACACGTTGTCACGGAAAATATCGAAATACGTGCGCCCGACGCGGGGGTGAAAGTTGTTGGTTTCGCCGCGCGCGACGCGCTGCGCCACTTCGGCAGAGGTCAGGCCGGTCAGAACAGGCGCGGCGGGGGCCACAGGTTCAGCGGATACAGGTGCGGACAACGGTTGCTCCAATTAGGTTGTTTACGGTGAAAAGTCAGTAATGCGCCCCGGCGTCGGGGCGTCAGAAAAGCATACAGAACATGCGGCCATCAGTTACATGACACATGCGACGGTTGTGGTTCAGTATAACCTCAAAGTTATACACTGCACGACGCATTTCACGTTATACTGAACGCAGATCATCTTGTGAAGGGATGCACAATGCTGTTTCCACTGCGCGTAGCCATCATCGGTTCAGGACCTTCGGCATTCTATGCCGCTGAGCCACTGCTGAAGGCGGGTGCGCTCGTCACCATGATTGAACGCCTGCCAACTCCGTTCGGCCTGGTACGCGGCGGTGTCGCGCCCGACCACCCGAAGATCAAGTCCGTGACGAAAGTATATGAGCGCACGGCGGCCCATCAGAATTTCCGCTATTACGGCGGCGTCGAGTTTGGCAAACACATCACCCTGGCGGACCTGCAAACGATGTTTCACGCGGTCATCTTCGCCACAGGCGCGCAGACCGACCGCCGCATGGGCATCGCCGGGGAAGACCTGCCCGGCAGCCACCCCGCGACTGAATTTGTCGCCTGGTACAACGGCCATCCCGACTATCAGCACCTGAGCTTCGACCTGACGCAGAAGGCAGCAGTCGTGGTGGGCAACGGCAACGTGGCCATGGACGTGGCCCGCATCCTGGCGCGCACGCCGGAAGAACTGGCCACCACCGATATCACCGACAGCGCGCTGGAAGCCCTGCGCCACAGCCAGATCGAGACGATCTATATTCTGGGACGGCGTGGCCCGGCGCAGGCCGCCTATACCACCCCGGAAATCAAAGAACTGGGCGAGCTGGCAGCCGCCAGCGTGACCGCCCCGGCCGACGAAGCCGCCCTCGATGACCTGAGCGCGGAATGGCTGCATCACTATGGCGATCGCGGCACACGCGAGAATGTCGAGATTGTGCAGGCCTATGCGGCTGGGCCGGCCTCGACAAAGCCGCGCCGGATCGTGCTGCGCTTCCTGGTATCGCCGACCCGCATCATTGGCACTGAACGTGTAGAAGGCGTCGAAATTGTCAGGAATACGCTGGTGCAGGCGGCCGATGGCAGCCTGAGGCCGCAGTCCTCCGGCCAGACAGAAATCATTCCGGCCGGGCTGGTTTTCCGCTCGATTGGCTACAAGGGCGTCGCCCTGCCCGATGTGCCGTTTGACAGCCAGCGCGGGGTCATCCCGAATGTGCTGGGGCGCGTCACCGAAACAGACGGGACGCCCGTCATCGGGCAGTATGTGGCGGGCTGGATCAAGCGCGGGCCCAGCGGCGTCATCGGCACCAACAAGCCAGACAGCGCCGAAACAGCCGCCAGCCTGCTGGAAGATGCTGAGACAGGCGCCCTGTGGCAGCCCACGCACACGACCGCCGACGCGCTCGACAGCCTGCTGAGCAGCCGCGGCGTGGATGTCGTCTCGTTTGCGGACTGGCAGGCCGTGGACGCGCTGGAACAGTCACGTGGGGCGGCGCAGAGCCGGCCACGGGTCAAGCTGACGCGTGTGGCCGATATGATGACCGTGGTGCACGCGGCGCGCGGCGCGAAGCTGGCCGCCGACTAATCTCCGAAGAACTCCCACAGCAGTTCCCCGGCGGTCGCGTCCATGCTGGTCAGGCCAGCCGCGATCGCCAGGGGATTCTGACCGCCCGGCACGGTGTGACCACCGCCGAAAACCCCCACCATCGACACCCCTGCCCCATCGGTGCAGCCGTTCAGGCCCTGCCGGATGATGCGCGTCCCGTCAAAACGGTCAGCGTCATCAAGGGCCTCCTGCGCGCCAGCCACCAGGCAGCCATTATGCGCGCCCCAGTATTCCCGTGAGGCCTCGAAGCTAAGATAGGTGCCGCGCACGCCCATGTACGGCAGCACGCGGTCATCGGTCCCCTGAATGAACATGACAGGCACGGCAGGCGCAGCATCACAGACGGGGCGCAGATATTCGGGCATGGTGGACGCAACGGATACCACCCCGGCGATCTGTCCGGGCAGCGTACAACCCAGCCGCACGGCCATGCTGCCGCCCATGCTGTAGCCCAGCGCGTACACGCGTTCGGCATCCAGCGGGGCAACCCGCGCCACATTCGCCAGCATACGGGCGATGAAGCCGACATCGTCCACCGGGGGATTCGGCCCATTCGGGCGGCCATCATCCCAGATGGTGTTCAGGCCATCGGGGAATGCCAGCAGCAGGCCTTCCCGGTCTGCCAGCGCGACCAGCGTGGAGTAGCGCGCGAAGTCGACGCCGGTGCCATATGCGCCATGCAGCCCGATAATCAGCGGACGGGCATCCCCCGCCGACAAAGCCCCCTCAGACACATACAGCGAAATCACGCGCACCTGCCCGTCGTGGCGCATCTGCACGGTGTACAGCCCGGCCTCGGCAATTGGCTGCACCGTGGCTGTGGCCTCCGGCGTGAATTCAGGCGTCACCTCAGGCGTCGATTCCTGGGCAGCGACAAGGCCGGTCATGAGCAGGAAGGCCAGCAGCAGGGCAGTCAGTTTCCGCATCAGGTTGTCGGCCTCACAATCTCATCCCGGTGGCTGGGCAGGGCAAAATAGAGCGCGATCAGGCCGATCAGGCCGATGCCGACACGGGCATCCAGCGCGGCCAGCACGATGGACACGACATAAATCACGGGACCAAAGCGATACTGCCTCAAGATCGCCGCAATCGTCTCATCGCGCACACTGGGCATCAGCAGCCGCCGCTGATGGGCGGCATAACGCACGAGCACCTGGAACAACAGCGCGATCACCAGGCTGAGCACACAGTAGACCATCGCGGCGATATTGGCCTCAGGCTGGCGCAGATACTCGGCCACGAGGTCGGTGGCGAAGGGAATCAGCGACACACACATCAGCAGCAGGCCATTGATAATCAGGAAATTATGATCGACGCAGCGAAACAGGCGAAACAGGCGATGGTGGTTAATCCACATGATGAGGATGACCAGAAAGCTGGTGAAGTAACCGAAATATTCCGGCCAGTGGTAGGCCAGCGCATTCAGCAGCCCCCCGGCCGCCTCGGATTCCTCACGAGTGGGCACATGGATGCCAAAGGCCAGAATGGTGATCGCAATCGCAATCACCCCGTCACTGAAGGCTTCGGTGCGGGCGGTATCTTTTACAGGGGTGTCGGCCATCTCGTCACACTGGTGGGGGCTGCTGAAAGAACCGGTTAAACCATCACGCGTATTGTAATCCGTTCGGCCTGTTCACGCAGCAGGGCCGAGCAAACGAACAGGGCACCTGCCATATCGTGCGCAGATGCCCTGTCTGTTATGACCCACGCCGGGCGATGCCGACGCTAACGTTCCAGCGTCGTGCGCACCTCATCCAGCAGCAGCGCCTGACCACCATCGGCCAGGTCGGTCTTGTACATCACATGCAGGTTATTCAGCGACGCCTGCTCGTCAGGCGTCAGCGCCTCGCTGGTGACCACCACGATCGGGATATTGACCGTCTCGGGGTTGCCCTTCAGCTCGCGCACGACCGCGAACCCGTCCATGTCCGGCATGCGCAGGTCCAGCAGGATGAGGTCTGGCCGGCGGCGCGCCACCAGCTGGATGCCCTCCATGCCGCTGCGCGCGGTGAAAATACGGAACTTCGCTTCCTCGCCGAGGATATTTTGCAGCAGGCGCAGGCTGTCGTCCTGGTCATCGATGATGAGAATGCGCGCCGTGCGGCTGTCTTTTTCGGCTTCCAGCGCGGCTTTCACCAGCACGTCCGGCGAGAACGGCCTGCGCACAAAGGCAAATGCTCCGGCTTCCCTGGCGCGGGCTTCATCATCGGCCAGCGAGACCAGGATGACCGGAATATCCACGGTATCGTCGCGCTGCTTCAGATTGCGCAGCAGGTCCCAGCCGCCGCTGCCACCGCCAAACGTCGCGCTCATCACGATCAGCGTGGGATGCAGGCCGCTGGCCATCGCCTCGGCTTCCATCGGGATGCTGGCCGCGAACACCTCAAAGCCCTCGCGCTGGAGCGCACGGCGGAAGGTGTCCACCATATCGGGATTGTCTTCCACCAGCAGGATCTGGCGCTTGATCATCATGACCGGCGGCGGCGGCAGCTGAATCGGCTGCATGACCGTAGTCGACAGCTTCTCCGGCGTCCCGCCCGCAGCACGGGCCTCCTGCGTACTTGTACGGCGCTTCAGCTTCAGCGTCTCGTCTTTGGGGTCATACACATCCATGCGCGGCTCGGATGTGCCGTCCTCGTCAGGCGCTTCCTCAGTGACCTCTGGCGGCGTGGTTGGCATGACGATGCTGAAGGTCGAGCCCACGTTGACGGTGGACGACACCAGGATCTGCCCACCCATCATTTCCATCAGCGACTTGGCAATCGGCAGGCCCAGGCCGGTGCCGCCGACAGTGCGCGTCAGCGACGAGTCCACCTGGCGGAAGGCCTCGAACAGCAGCGGCAGGTCCTGTTCAGCGATACCAATACCGGTGTCGATCACGTCCGTGCGCACCATCGTACGCCCGCTGACCGGCTCCTTAAACGCATAGCTGCGTACCGTGATCGAGCCGTCACGCGTGAATTTGGCCGCGTTCGAGACCAGATTGATGAGCACCTGTCGGGTGCGCAGTTCGTCGCCATACGCTTTGGGCAGGCCTGCCTGCGTATCCACCACGATATTAATCTGCTTGTCTTTTACCAGGCCGATGCCGATCGAGCGCACCGCGTCGACGACCTGGCGCATGTCGAAGTAATCCGCCTGCATGTCCATCTTGCCGGCAGAAATTTTCGCCTGGTCCAGGATGTCGTTAATCAGGTTGAGCAGATGCTGGCCGCTGCTGTAAATCGTGCCCAGGTCCTGCTCCTGCATTTCAGTCAGCGGGCCGTCGATGCCTTTCAGGATGACCTTGCTGAAGCCGATAATCGAGTTCAGCGGCGTGCGCAGCTCGTGGCTCATATTGGCCAGGAAGTCGCTTTTCAGGCGGTCCAGCTCGCGCAGCTGATCGTTGGTGCGCTGCACCTGTTCCAGCAGCTGCTGGTTCTGCACGATGGCCGACAGCGAACCGGACAACGTGAGCAGCAGCGTCAGCGTGGAGCTGTCAAACGCATTCGGCTGGTCGCTTTCCACCACCACCACGCCGACGATCTGGTTGCCGGAGGTCAGCGGCACGATCGCCGCAGAACGTGCGCGGGCATCTGCCGAGGTATAAGCCGGCTCCTGCTCGATGAAGGGCACGCGGATCGGGCGTCCTGCGCGCGCCGCCTGCGCAATCAGCGAAGTATCCAGGTCGAGGTTGAACTCGCTCAGGTCGCTGACGGGCCGGTTGGCGCCGCTCAGCGAGACCGGGCGCAGCATGGTGATGATCGACTCGTCGGTATCGGTGAAGCGTTCGGGCAGGTAAATACGCACCGACAGGGCTTCCAGCGACGTGCGCAGCTCGTTGGACACGTTGTCCAGCGCCTCGTTCAGGTTTTCGGCGGCAGCCGCCGCTGTCGTCACGGTGAACAGGAAGCTCATTTCATTGGCGCGCTGGCGCGACTGCTCGAACAGCTGGGCGTTGTCCAGCGCCACCGAAATCTGGGCGGCCAGTGCGGTCAGCACCGACACGTCGTCGTCGTCAAACGCATTCGGCTTGTTGCTCTGCACGTCCAGGGCGCCCACGATGTTGCCCTTCAGCACCAGCGGCACAGCCATTTCACCGCGCGTATTCGGCAGCAGCGGATTCGGGCGATGCACCACGCGGGCGTCTTCCGTGTCGCTGGCAATGACTGGCACGCCGGTCGCAGTCACCTGGCCAATGACCGACTGTGAGCCGCGCTGCAGGCGATGTTTATTGGCCAGCAGCTGGCGGCCAGGCTCGCCGGTGCTGGCGCGCAGCTCGGCAAAGTCGTTGTTTTCGTCCATCAGGAAGACCTGCACGTGGTCATAGCCGAACGCCTCTTTAACGACGTCCACCACGCGGGGCAGCAGCACGTCAATTTCGAGGATCGAGCTGGCGAACTGGCTCACCTGAGCATTGGTGGCCAGCTGGCGGGCGCGGCGTTCAGTTTGCGTCAGCAGCAGGATGTTGGCGAGCACGACGGCCGTGCTGTCGGCCAGCGCGCTGAGGAAGCGGGCATCGCTGCTGGTGAAGCGGTGGGCATCGTGATAGCCCAGGATCAGCACGCCAGCCTCGCGCAGGCGCACCAGGGCGACCGCGCGGATATTTCCGGCGTCTGACAGCTCCTGCTCGAAGGCATTGGGTTCAGCGACAGCGCGCAGGTCATCAATAAACTGGGTCGCCGGGCCTTCCAGCAGACGATGACGGCGTATCATGCTGGAGAAATCGGCCGGTGAACCATCCAGATCGACATTGAACAGCTCGACTATCTCAGACCCGCGCGCCACGAACGCCGCATACACGTCCGCCTGCATGGTGCCCAACGCCTGCTGCAGCGCCTCGCCCAGCGTGTTCAGGTCGAGCGCGCGGCTGATGGCGTTGGTCGCGCCGTACAGCGAGGCCGTTTCATTCAGCGCGGTCTCCGTACTGCGGAACAGATTGCGGTTTTCCAGCGCGACAGCCGCGGTGTCGGCCACCGTCAGCATGAAGTCCTGGCGGGTCTCAAATTCGTACGGGCGGCTGAACAACACCACCACCCAGCCCAGCGGCACATCCGGGCGAGAACGCGCCGTCAGCGGCATGCTGGCGGCAGCCCGGAAACCACCCTCGATCAGCATCACCCTGGATGCCTGCGAAAGCTCCCCGGCAGACTGCACATCATCGAAGAAGACGGCCTGCTGCGCGTTCAACAGTTCATCCGCGAGGGCATAATCCCCGCCGGTTCCGCTGAGCGAACGCGCCACCTGTGCGCCTGCATATTCTTCGTCCAGCAGCACCACCAGCACGTCGTCAGGCTCCAGCACGCCCATCTGCGCGACCACCTGGTCCAGCACGTCGCTCACTTCTTCAGCTTCCGTGAAGGCACGCGTGGTTTCGTACAGCGTGATCGTCTCCTGCAGGTTTTCCTGGAGCGTGTTTTCCAGGCTGCGCAGCGCGGAGATGTCTTCAAACGCGGCGATGATCGAGGTGATATGGCCGGCACCATCTTTCAGCGGCGCGGCATTCATCAGCAGCGCGATCGAATCGCCGTTCGGATAGAGCACCACGATGTCGTCGCCCATTTCCGGCTGGCCGCTGCGCGCCGCCGCGAAGACCGGCAGCTCGTCCACGGGATACAGCCCCTGGGAGCCTGCACGTTGCAGGTTATACAGCTCGGGCGTGAACGGCTGATCGTACAGCACCGGCTGGCCGAGCAATTGTTCGGCCTGGGCATTGGACTGCACCGGCATCAGCGTGACCGGATCGAGCACCAGCACACCGGCGGGCAGCGTCGCCAGAATTGACGAAAGCGTCTGGCGTTCCGACTGCGCCTCGGTGAACAGTCGGCGGTTTTCCACCGCCACAGCGATCTGGGCGGCCAGCGTATTTGTCAGCTGCACGTCCGACATATCCATCTGGGGCGCATTCAGCGCACGCCCTACCGACAGGACGCCCACTGTGGTGCCAGCCACCTGCACGGGCAGGTAAAGCTGATGCCCGTGGGCCTCGAAAAATGATTCACTGCGCCCCTCAAACGACGGCCATGCACGCGGATCATTGACCATGATCGACTGCTTCATATTGAAGGACAGTGCAACCGGATCATCGGTAGACAGGTCGATCGGCGAAAGCATGTCCACGCCGCCGCGCCTGATGAGCGTGACCAGATCGTTTCCGTTCAGCATCGACAGCGACCAGCTGGTGTAGCTGGCGGCCGCGCCGACGCGCTCAAACACTTCCTCCAGCGCCGATTCAATCGCTTCGCCGGAAATTCGGTTCGCAAACTGTGCTGCTTCAGCCAGCGCGATAGCACGCTGGGCCTGGTCGCGGGCTTCCTCAAAGAGCTGGGTCGATTCGATCGACAGGGCGATCTGGTCGGCGACGGCGGTGGCAAAGCGCACATAGGCGTCATCGAATGCGTTCGAGGCATCGCTTTCGATTATCAGCACGCCCAACCAGCGGGCGCGCGTGCGCACCGTCAGAATCACGGTGCTCAGGCTGTGGCTGCGCTCCAGCAGCGCACGCAACGACGGCTCGTCGTGCAGGTCGCGGCGCGGGTCAAGGATCAGCAGGCGGTTGTCATGGTCGCGCAGGATGCGGGCGAATGGAATCACCTCATCCAGCACACGGCGGCCCTGGCGAACGTCAGCCTCGTCGTTGCGCGTCCACAGGTAGCGATACTCATAGTAATACGGCTGATCTGTCGGCAGCGGGCCGGCCATCAGCAGGCTGATACGGTTGGCAGGAGCGCTGGAAGTCACCAGGTTGGACGCCGCGGCCTGGAACATCGCGTTGGCGTCGGACGCCGTGGCGATAGCGCGCGATGCCGCATACAAGCGGCGGGTTTCGTCCAGCGCGGTAGCCGTCTGGTCCAGCAGGCGGCGATTCTGCAGCACCGTGCTCATCTGGCCGGTCAGCGCGCGGAACACCTCATAGTCTTCTTCAGACAGGTCGCGGGGTTCGGGCGACATCAGCAGGAACAGCGCGATCGGCTGATTGGCGCTGAACAGCGGGAAGGCTGCCACGAAACGGTGACCATGTGCGCGGGCGATTCCCATCAGGCTGCTGGACTGGGTTTCCGGGCGCTCGACCAGCACGTGCGGTTCGCGCTGACGCAGCGGCGAATCTTTGGGGATGCGCGCTTCATACACGTCCGCTGAATCCACGACCACGCCATTGGCCGACACAGCCGCCATACGCACCAGCGTGCCCCAGCCTGTCTCGTCGATATCGCCTTCAAAGACCGCCAGGCCCATCTCGTAGCTGATGTCCTCACGGGCGCTGAGGGCGGACTGCACCAGGTCGCGCACCGACTGCGCCATATTGATATTACGGCTGGCAGAATACAGCCGCTCGACCTGCGCCAGCGCCACTTCGTTTTCGGCCAGCAGCATACGGTTGTCAATCGCGACGCCCGCCTGGTCGATCAGCGCACTATAGACGCGGCCTTCGCGCTCTGTAAACACGCGCGGCCGGGGAAACTCAATCATAATGACGCCGCGCCACACACCGCGCACGCTGAACGGAATGAGCGCCATCGCTTCAGCGCGGGCATCCTGCGAGATCGCAAGGAACATTTCGTCTATGCGGGCGTCACGGCTGACATCACTCACCAGCGATACCTGGCTGGCATTCATCTCGCGCAGCAGCGGATGATCGCTGACCTGAAGCTCGATGTCGCGCATGCTGACGCCCTTCGGCGCGGCATCGCTGGGCGACCAGTCAGCCGTGAAGCGGGCGGACTCTGGCATGCTGCCGCGATAAGCGTCAAACACCATAATCTGGCCGCCGGTGGCATCCGGCATCACCGAGAGCACAATCGCCTCGATGATCCCCTCCAGGTCATTGGCCTCGTTCAGATAGCGGCTGAGCTGATACAGCGTAGAGGTCTCGGCCAGCGTGCTCTGCGTCTCTTCAAACAGGCGCGCGCTTTCAATAGCGATGGCGACACGTTCGGCCACCGCACGCATCAGCAGTTGGTCATTTTCGCTGAAGTCCTGCCCGCCTGCGGCGATCGTCCCCACCACTTCGCCACGAATCGTGATCGGCATCTCCAGCGCGGTAGCATTGGCTGGCGTGGGTGGCAGCGGTGCAGCCGATGTCGGTTGCAGCGTCAGCAGGTCGTAGGTGTATTCGCCTTCGGCGGCGGCAAAGCCCGATTCTTCCCAGGCAGAGCGCGTGAGCTGGCGGTTGAGCGAGTCGATCTGCTCGACGCGTTCCTGCGACTGGCGCAGCAGACGGGCATTCTGCACCGCCACGGCGATCTGGTCGGCCAGCAGCTGGAAGGTTTGCTGGTCGCGCATGTCAAACGCGTTCGGCGTCGTGCTTTGCACGTCCAGCACGCCGATCACGTCATCACCGAATTGCAGCGGCAGCGCCATTTCAGCGCGTGTTTCCGGCAGCAGCGGGTTAAACTTCCACGGGATATCGCCCGGATTCGCGGTATCGCTGAGCACGACCGCCTGGCCCGCCAGCGACGCCCGGCCCACCACCGAGTCTGACCCAACAGGCAGACGGTGTTTGCGCGCCAGCAGCTCGCGGCCTGCGTCACCCGTGCTGTACACCAGCACGGCATTCTTGCGGATATCGTCAATCAGGAATACCTGCGCGTGGTAAAAGCCATATTCCACGGCGATCAGGTTGATGGCGCGATTGAGCAGTTGGTCCAGCTCGGACAAGGTCGCGGTTTCACGGCCAATACGCGTGGTGATGTTCACGGTACGGGCATAGCGGGCGTCCTGGGTGTCCAGTTGTTCGCGCAGCATCTGGGCCTCGCGCGCCAGCGACGCAAACGCCGCGCTCATCTGCCCGACTTCGTCGTTGCTGCCCTGCGGCAGGCTGCCCAGCATCCCACCTGTGCGCCCAACCTGATCGGCCAGCGCGGCCACGGGCTTCAGCACGCGCCCCAGCGCCAGATGAATGATAAAGCTGAGCACCATGGCGATCAGCACCGCACCCAGCATCACAGCCAGCACCTGGGACCCAATCTGTGAGGCCGCATCCCCAGAGTCGACCACGATCAGGTGAAATACATCCTGCAGCGATCCGGGCGGGCGGATACGCACATCCGAGGCCACAGCGCCACCGACCGACGCCGACACCAGGCCGCTGCCCGTGTCACGCTGGGTGACAAAAGTGGCATACAGGTCAGGGTTCAGATCGGCCAGGGCAATACCGCCCGTGGCGGGGATGTCGAAGGGCGAAATATCCGGGCGCGTCGAGTCATACAGCACGCGATCCAGGTTGTCGAGCAGCAGATACTGCCGCCCCGGCGTGTCATCCGCCGACGCCGCCAGGCCAACGACATCCAGCGCAGGCGAGGCCATCAGGTCAATTTCGATGACGCCCGCGATGGTGGAGGTATCGCTCTGGCTGGTGACTGCCGCCGCCACACGATAGTACGGCACCAGCGTGTCGTCTTCCAGCGTGGTGAACGTCAGATCGCTGACGACGACCGCCCCGACAGGCGCGGCCAGCACAGCCCGCAGCAGGCCATCACCGCGCAGCGCATTCAGCTGCACACGGTCGTCGGCGCGCGGCACCGAAAAGTCGTAGTTGGTCACTTCAGACCAGATCGAGCCGGTGTACGTCACATAGCGCACTGCCATCAGCGTGCCCAGGTTTTGCCCCAGCAGCGACGACATATCCGACATCATGCGGGTCTGCGAATTGGCAATCGCGGTATTGGACACGCTGACGAGCGTATCGCGGGCAAACTCGCGGGCGCTGCGGCCCTCGCTGATGGCGCGGATATCGGCCGTGACATCATCCAGCAGCGCGTTTAGCGCCACACGCGTGTTTGTCAGCGCATTTCGCTGCGATTCCACCGCGCGCGCCTGCTCGTTATTCACGAGGAACACGCTGATGACGGCGCCCAGCACTAAAAAGGTGATCAGCAGCGCAGGCACCACATACAGCATGATGCGGCTGCGCAGCGATCGGGTTCTGGCGGTTCTCACAGGGACAGCGGCCTGCGTCATGTAGTACTCCCTAACGTGCGTCTGGCACCGTGACCTAGGCGGTTACGGTGCTATCGTCCTGTGTGGCGGGTTCAGTTGTTTCAGATGGCGCAGCATCGCGCATGACGGGCGTAATCACCTGTGCTGGCGCGTCTGCCTCGTTGGGCTGCGCCTGCAGGCGAATCGTGACCTGCGGCGCACCCAGCGCCTGGCCCACTTCACGCACAGCCGTGCGCAGGATATCGTCGATGGTGCTCTGCGTGGTCAGGCGCGAAGCGATGGTATTCACCGTGCGTTCGCGCTCTGTGGCGCGGCGGCTTTCGGCAAACAGGCGGGCATTTTCGAGGCTGACGGCCAGTCGGTTCGCCAGTTCCTGCGCCAGCTCCAGCTTTTCAGCGCCAAAACCAGCCGAGGGCAGCTCCCATTCGACCACGCCGAGCGTCTCGCCACGCAGCACCACCGGCACCGCAATCGGGATGGTGTTGCGGCTGGTCATGTCGCCGGCCACAGCGCGCAGCTCGGCCATCGCGCGGGCACGCAGCACAGTGGTATCCGCCGACCGCGTCTCGCCGTCCGACAGCAGCGCGTCAAAGCCAGCGCCCTTCTCCAGCATGGGCCGGCGCTGGTCGCGCATGAATTCGGACCAGGCGCGGCGCGTGGCAGCGCGATTGGTCGCTTCCAGCTCCAGCGAACGGCGGCTGTTTTCCTCATACAGACGGGCATTCTGAATAGCGATGGCGATCTGCTCGGACATCGTCTGCAGCACGTCGATCAGGTCCTGCGTGAAAATATCGGGCGCCTTGCTCTGCACGTCCAGCGCGCCGATGATTTCGTCGCCCAGCATGAGCGGAATGGCCAGCTCGGCGCGGGTATCCGGCAGGAATTCATTGCGGCGGTGCACCTGGCTGGCGGCTGTATCACGCGCCAGAATCAGGCGGCCCTGCTCGGTCACCTGGCCGATCACGCTGATGCTGCCCACCGCCAGCCGGTGGCCGCGTGCCAGCAGCTGCTGGCCGACAGCGCCCGTGCTGGCGCGCACGACTGCATACTGACGGTCGCCATCCAGCAGGAAAATCTGGGCGTGATAGATGGACGGGAAGCGGTCGATAATCAGGTCCACCACGCGGCTCATCAGGCGGTCCAGGTCACGCTCTGCCGAGGCATAGCGCGAGATATCCTGCGTCGCCTGAATGTCACGCGTGCGGGTGGCCACGCGGTTCTCCAGGTCGTTGATCAGGGCGGTCATGGTGCTGCGCATCGTCTCGACCGAACCAGCCAGACGCCCAATTTCGTCCTGGCGATCGACTTCCGGCATCGGCTCGTTCAGATTGCCCGCCGAGATAGCGTCGGCAGCGCGGCGCAGACGGCCCAGCGCAGGGGCCAGCAGCAGCTGCACCAGGAGCGCCACGGCCAGCACGACAATCGCACCACCGAGGATCACGACAAAGTTTCGCACGTTGAAGATGCCAGCAGCCTGAGACAGCGCGGCCGACTCAGGAATCTGGGTGATGAGCGCCAGCGGGGTTCCGCGCACAGCAGTGTAATAGCCGATCAGCGGAACGCCGTCCACATCGTATTCCTGCGTGCCGGTGCCGCCTGCCAGCGCCAGATTGACCAGCGCGGCGGCGTCTAAAGCATTGGTACGCATACGCATTTCAGTCGGGCTGAGAATATCCCCCTGGCCAGACTGCAAATAACTGATGCCTTCGTAGTCCGCGCGCGGAAATTGCAGCGCCGGATAAATTGTGCGCGAATTGCTGATACGGCCGATCAGATATCCCAGCACACGGCCGTCGCGCCAGGGGATGGCGACTGCCTGCTCAATAATGCCGATGCCGTAGATTTCTGAAACCGCCAGCGTGCGCAGCTGGCCATTCAGGGCGTTGGCTTCGGCGGCGCGGAACGTGGGCGAATCGGCTTCATCGCCGGTGCTCAGGCCGATCGAGGTGGACAGGTCGGAACGCGCCAGCACATCGCCGCGCCGGTTGACCAGACGCACGGTCTCAAACAGCGAGGTTGCCGGATTGAGCAGCGAACGGCTGAGCAGTGCTTCCACGTCATCGTCGCGCACGGTCGGCAGGTCGATGTCAATGTCCGTGCGCACGCCGCCGATGAGCAGCGATTGCAGCACGCGCACATTGGTCACGTTGCTCACGAACGAGTCGAGGCTGGCGGCCGACTGCTGCACGTTACCAGCGATCACCGCTGCCTGCTGGGCGCCCGCCTGTGCCACAATTGAAGATGCATTTTGCACAGAAACATCCTCAATGGCAGAGCGCAGCAGCGACGTCGCCGGAATCAGCAGCATGACCATGCCGAAAGTGAGCACGATCACCAGCTTGAACCAGATCGGGTAGTTGTTGAGGTTGAGCAGACGCAGCATGGCTAGGCCGATCCATTTCTCGCGGGAGGCGTTTCATCGGTCAGTGGGGTGCCCGGCAGGCGCGGCGCATGTTGTCCGTTGCCCGGTGCCACAGCGGGCAGATCTGCACGCTGCGGGGTCGCGGGGCGGTTATCGCTGAACATCTCAGGCTGCACCACCACACGGGTGCGAATCGCGCCCAGCGCGTCGTTGAAGGTATCGGCAGCGCGCTCCAGCAGCACGTCGATGTCGTTGGCCATCAGCAGCTGGCTGGCCACCTCGCTCGCTTTCTTTTCGCGCGCGGCCAGCGACTGGCTCTGCTCAAAGAGGCGCGTGTTTTCCAGCGCGATCCCCAGACGACCGGCGACGGTTCGCGCCAGTTCAAGCTGGCGTTCGGTCACAGCCTGGCCGGCGGGCAGCGCGAACGCCATCGCGCCCAGCACCTCACCGCGCAGCAGGATCGGCACATTCAGCACGGTATTGGCCTCATGCTGCTCGACCAGCACATCGCCCTTCGACAGCGCCACACGCATACTTTCGCTCATGGTGCTGGCCATCTGGAACGAGCCATTCTGGAAGTCGTAGCCAAAGGTGCCACCACGTGCAGACGTATAGTTATTCCAGCCCTGCGCCACCGTCTGGCGGGCACGGCCCTGATACTCGGCCAGTTGGGTACGGGCGCGCGCGATCACCTGTTCCTGGTCATTGACCGTACGCACGAGGTCGTCCAGCGTTCGCAGGCGGCCCAGCGCATTGGCAAAGCCCTCCACCAGCAGCGCAAGCGCATCAATTTCATCGCCCGACAGCGGCTCAGTCTGGTCAGACTGGATACTGACCACGGCCAGCACGGCATCCCCCAGCAGCACCGGCAGCGCGACGGCATGGCGCGAGGGCACCAGCACGTGCACGTTGCGCGGCGGCGCATCATCAGACGAGACACGCAGCGGCTCGCGCTCACGCATCACATGGGCGATGACCGAGATATCACCGGCGCTGGCAGTGCTGCTGGCGGCAATCTGGCCCTCACCGATGCCCAGGCGCAGGCGTCGGCTGACAGCGCCGTTCGCGTCGATCAGCAGAATCTGCCCCAGCGTATAGTCCAGGTCATTCTGCACGATGCTCAGCAGGCGATAGTACAGGTCATTTTCATTATCGGCAGTCGAAAATTCATTGGCTGCGCTGGCGATAACGCGCAGGCGGACGCTGCCTCGGCGCGCCATGAATGCGGCACGCTCGGCCGAGCCGGTAAAGGCGAAGATGAAGAGCGCGCCAAACCCAAGCGCCGCCAGCGCCTCGATGGTATTGCCAAAGGCGGCTTCATTCAGGCGGGTGAACTGGGTACGCGGCAGCGATGCCTGCACCGTGCCGCGTACGGCCACCACCGCGATCAGCACGACCATGAGCAGCAGGAATGAGCGACGGCCGAGCAGCACACCGGCGGCCACCAGCGGGATCACCAGCACCAGCGGGGACGATGTCAGCGACAGCACCACCAGCGAGGTATTGACCAGCAGCGTAAACACAAACAGCGGAACCGCCAGCGCCAGCCGTCCGCTTTGCAGCAGCAGGTACGTGGCGCTCAGCGCGATAATCGCGTAAGCGATGATGAAAGCGACCAGCGCAGTCACTTCCCCAAGCAGGCCAGCCGCCATGATGCCCAGCGTGATGAGGGCGGCCACGATGCCCACCAGCGACATCACGGACAGGATGGCTGCGCGGCGCTGGTCAGACTCGCTGGGATAAGAATAGCGAACGCGGAAAATGCGGCGTAATGGATTCACGAGCCGCGGCCTTTCTGCTCACCCGTCACCGATAATTCAGATGCGCCCGCCCCCAGGCGAATCGAGGCGCGTTCCGCGCCCAGCGCATCGCTCAGTTCGTCCAGGGTGATGCGCAGCAGTTCGTCCACGCTGCCCACCTCCTGATAGCGCGCCGCGATTTCGCTGATGCGCTGTTCCTGAGCGGTCATTTCCTGCGCTTCTTCAAACAGCCGGGCGTTTTCCAGGCTGATGGCCAAACGAGAGGCGACCGCCTGCATCATGCCCAGTGCTTCCTGTTCGCTGCCCGCGCCCGGCTCCACTTCAATCGCGCCGATTACCTCGCCGCGCAGCATGACGGGCACGGCGACGATCTGCTGTTCGCCATCCTGCCGCGTGACCGATTTGCCTTCAGAGCTGGCGCGTGCCAGCGCGTCCGTCCAGCGGTCATCGCTGAGCAGTGTCTCCTGCTGAAGCGTGATGCCGGTCATACGTTCGGCGGTATAGCCCTGCCACGAGGCGCGCGTCAGCTCGCGGTTCAGGCGCTCGACCTCGCGCAGCGCTTCTTCCGCGCGCTCATACTGGCGCCGGTTTTCTTCCGCCGCCGCCGACTGCGCTTCAATCAGGCGTACATTGCGCAGGCCGGTCGCCAGCAGGTCGGCGATAATCTGCAGCGCGCGCTGGTCAGTGGGCGAAAACGCATTCGTGCGGGCGCTTTGCAGGTCCAGCACAGCGACCACTTCCTGGCCATCTTTCAGCGGCAGCGCGATTTGCGTGCCGGACTTCAGGCGCAGGGCATCATCTTCCGGGCGATAACGCGCGGCTGTCAGCGGATTGACGGCGAGCGTGCCGCGCAGGGCCACCTGGCCAATCGTGCTGACCGCGCTGACGGGCAGGCGCAGATCGGTATTCGGGGCGTGCGTGCTGGCCGCCAGCGTCGCCTGGCCGTCGCGTGCATTCAGCAGGAACACCTGCACGCGGTCGTAGCCAAAACGCTCCTGAATGAGCGCGACAGACTGCATCAGCACATCGTTCACATTGCCCGTGCCGGCGACGATGCGCTGAATACCCGCGCCCGTGTCAAGCTGGGCACTGGCACGCGCGCTTTCGCTGAAGGCCCGCGTGACCGAGTTCACAAACACGCGTGTGACCACCACCAGGATGACCAGCGCGGCCATCGGCACGGTATAGATGAAAATGGCATCGGTGAAACCACCAGTGAGCGCCACACTCTGGGCGATGCGCAGGCCAAAGCCGCCAAACACGACCAGGGCCGTCATCAACAGCACCAGACTGCTGGCCTGGGTCGCGGCCAGCAGCAGCACCAGCGTGCCTGCCAGCAAATTGGTCGGGTCAAAGAAAAAGGCAATCAGATATGTGGCGATCAGCACGAGCGTGGCCGGTTCAAGCTGGTCATGGCGGATCAGCCAGAGCGCCAGCCCACTGGCCGTGACGAATACGAGGAAGGCCAGCACAGCACCGCCATCCACCGAACGGGTATTCAACCCCGTCAGCAGGACGACCGCCAGCCCCAGCCCGCTGATGACCAGGCCGAGGATGCCAAAAGCTGCCACCAGGCGGGTGCGCAGCGCAGTGAAGTCAGACAGGCCGATTGAGGCGGGGCCCTGATACGATGAAACAGCCATCAGCGACTCCCTCCATTATCGGATTTGGGCGTACCCAGGCGAATCGCTACGCGCCCGGCAGACAGCGTATCCTGCAGGCCGCGCGCGGTCTCCGCCAGCAGCGTATCAATATGATTGGCCGAGCTCATGCGCTGGCCCAGCACATTCAGGCGCGACTCGCGCTGCGCCAGACGTTCGGTCTCCTGGTACAGGCGGATGGTATCGAGCGCAGTACCCAGTCGTTCGCCCACGGTCTCCAGCAGCGTCTGGTCGTCATGGTCGAGCGGCCCGCCTTCCACCTCAAATTCCATCGCGCCGATGACCTGGCCGCGCACACGCAGCGGCACGGCCACCACATGCACATTGTCGCGCGCCACCTGCACCGTCACTGCATCGCGCACGGCCTGCTGCAACGTCGGGCTGTCGGTTTCGCGCTGCACCATGCCAGATTGCAGGTCAAGCTCCACCGCGTAGTGCGAGCGCGTCTCAGTCAGCAGGCGATCCCAGCCTTCACGCGTAAGCTGGCGGTTCAGGCGCTCCACTTCGCGCGAGGCGGCGCGGGCTTCTTCAAGCAGACGCTGATTTTCCTGCAGGCGGAACTGCGTTTCAGCGGCCAGGCGGTCGTTGTCAATCACGACGGCGATGGTGTCGGCCAGCGCCTGGAAAATCGGCAGGTCTTCTTCGGCAAACGCATCAGGCAGGCGGCTTTGCAGGTCGAGCGCGCCGATGATGAGGTCGCCCAGTTTCAGCGGGAAGGCGGCTTCAGCGGCGGTATCAGGCAGCAGCGGGTTAGGCCGATGCACCGGCTCACCCGCACGCGTCACCACGGTCGTGCCGGAGCCGGTCACCTGGCCAATGACCGACTGGCTGGCAACAGGCAGACCGTGGCGGCGCTCCAGAAGCTGGCGGCCTGCCTCGCCGGTACTGGCGGTCAGGCGGGCGATCTGGCTTTCATTTTCGATCAGGAACACCTGTGCGTGATAAATGGCAGGATAGCTTTCCACAATCAGCGCCACGGCATTCGAGAGCACCTGCTCGGTGGGCGCCTGCTGGGTGATGCGGCTGGAGATACCCGTGGTGATCTGGGCGAGGCGCAAACGCGACTGTGAGGCGGCCAGCGCAGAGTCGGCCGCTGTGCCGCGCTGCAAACGCAGAAAGAAGAACACCAGCACGGAGATGCCCAGCAGGATCGGAATGACCTGAATCTGCGCGATGATGGTGGTCGGCGGATGCAGCGGGAAGACCGACGGCTGGATCACGCCATAGACCAGCAGCACGAGCGACGCGCTGACGGCAGAAATAGCGGCGGCCCGCCAGCCCAGCATCACGCCCACCGAGACAATCAGCAGGCCCATGACCATGTGCATCGCCGAAAAGCCGATGATGACCGCGGCAATCGCCTGCATCGCAATCAGACCGGTCGCAATCAGCGGCGCCTGCGGTGAACCCCGGCGGTTGCTGATATACGTCGCGACGATCATCACCACGAGGAAAGTCGCCATCGCGAGCGCGATCAGCCCCTGCGTGGTATTGAGAATATCCCCGCGCGAGGTCACGCGGACGACGGCCAGCACCGGCAGGATAAACAGCGGCAGCAGGCCAGTGACATAAATCATGGAGGCGCGTTCGCGCGCTTCTGCGGTATTGTAGGCTGTCAGCGGGAACAGCCCGCTCAGGAATTCGTTCATGACTGGCCTTCCCTCTGCCCGGCAGGCGTCACATCAAGGCGGATGCGTCCGCGGCGCGCGCCCAGCACATTGCCAAGCTCGCGCACGGTGATGGCCAGCAGGTCTTCGATATCGGAGGACCGCTGATACTGCGCGGACAGGTTGTTGACGAGGGACTCGTTGCGGGCAATGCGCTGCTGTATATCGGCGCGGCGGCGGGCGTCGGTGATGTACTGCACATTTTGCAGCGCGACCGTCAGCTGTGCGCCAATGATGCCCATCAGCTCGGTCGTCTGCGCGCTGAAGCGTTTGTTGGGCTCATTGATGTCCAGACCGATCGACCCGATGACCTCACCCGAGATAAGTAGCGGCACCACCGCAATCGCGAAAATGCCGATGCGCTTAAACAGCTCGCGATTGTCTTCTGGCAGTATCGGGTCATTCTGGGCATCCTCGATGATGATCGGGCGGTCCGGGTCACGCAGGGCCATTTTCATCAGCGGGTTATCGCGCATGTTCAGCGTCGTATTCAGCGCGGCAGTCAGCGGATACTCGCTGACAACCGTGCCAAAATCGCGATTTTCGTCCAGCAGAATCACGCCGACATGATCGACGTCGAGCGCACGCACAATAGCATACGAGGCGTAGTTCAGCAGCTCCTGCTGGTCGGTATAGCGGGCGATGCCGGTCGAGATCTGGTTGATGGTCGCCAGCGTCTGCACCTGAGTGGCCAGCGAGTCGGCAGAGGCACGGGCCTGCATCAGCAGGCGCTGGTTTTCAAAGACTACAGCGGCCTGGTCGACCAGGTTGCGCAGCGCGCGCAGGCGCGGGGCCGGCACTTCCAGCGGCTGGGGATGGGTGAACAGCAGCAGGCCGATCAGGTTCTGCGCGGTCACCATCGGCGCCATCAGCAGCGCAGATACCTGCTGGCCTGTGAGGCGGGCTTTTTCGTCATCTTCCAGAAAATAGTCTTTGGCCACATCGGGCACATTGAGGATTTCGACCGCGGCCACAGCATCGCTGGCGGGGTATTCGCTGATGGGGCGGGTGATATCGGTCCGGCGCACCTGGCCATTTTCGACCACCGCCTGGATGATCGCCATCGTCTGGTCCGTGGGGCTGATCAGGGCCAGCTCAGCGCGGGCAAAGCCTGCATCGAGGAAGCTGTAGATGGCTTCCAGAATTTCAACCGGGTCGCTGGAGCCGTAAATCGTGCCAGACGCCTGATACTGCTTTTGCAGCAGGTCTGAAGTCGCCTGCCCCGGTAGTGGCGGATTGCCCATGAGATGCTCCAAAACGCGCTAATGCCTTGTCGGGCAGATCATAACTTCAGAGTTGGATGAGGTGCGTTACTTCCATTCCCAGACTTCCTCGCCAGCCAGCAGCTTGCGAATCTGCTCGGGGAACCGTTCAGCGTCCAGCGGCTTGCCCAGGAACCCGTTAAAGCCGGATTTCCTGGCCTTGCGCATCTGATCGTCGCTGGCCTCAGCCGTAACGGCGACGACGCAGGTATCTTTCAGTCGGGGGTTGGCACGCAGCTTTTGCAGCGCCTGATAGCCATCTTCATAAGGCAGGCGAATATCCATCAGGATCAGGTCGACGCGCGGCAGCGTGTCGGCAAACTGCACCACCTGCCAGCCAGAGGTTTTCCATTCGCATTTCTGCACGCCCATAAAGGCCAGCATGCGCGCAATCAGCACGAAATTCGGCACATTGTCTTCCACCACCAATACATGCGCATCACGCGGATCGATCACCTGGCGCTGGGGGGCATCTGGCGTGGCCGGAACAGGCAGCGGCGCTGACCAAGTAACCTGGGCAGGCGCAGCGGAAGACGTCGTGGGGGAAGATGGCACAGCAGGCGTAGCAGTTTCTTTTGGGGTATTCGCAGCGTCAGTCATTTTTGATCCTACGCTTCTTCAAATAGGCCATCACTTCATCCGGGAATTTATCGATGTCGATCGGCTTTCCGATATAGCCGTCACACCCAGCAGCCAGTGTCCGTTCGCGGTCTCCCGTCATCACGTTCGCCGTCAGCGCCACCACCGGGACGGCATCCAGCGCAGACATTTCCCGAATCTTCTGCGTCGCTGTCAGGCCATCCATCTCCGGCATGCTCAGATCCATCAGAATCAGGTCTGGCGGGTCCTGCTGCGCCATCAGGATACCTTTCATGGCGCTGTTGGCCTCCACCAGCTCGAACTCGTAATCGGAGGCCATTAACACGCGACGAACCAGCATGCGATTGGCGTCATTATCTTCAATGTACAGAATGCGCGGCATCGTTTCACCGTTCATGCGCGGTCCAATGCGAGTGCATCATGACGCCTGTTGAGATTATAGGGAGGTGAAGCCAGCAACACCAAAAACTCGCTCATCGGTTTAGACGCGTTTCATTAACACTACCATGATTATATGCGCCGGAAGCACAAGGGAATGTAAAGATCGCTGAGAATCTTCAGAACAATGGGCGGGACGTGGTATGCTATGGGCACGTGTTTACATCTAAGCGAGGATACTACTATGGCTGAAAAGTTCTACGGCGAAGCCCCGAAGATGACCATCGATTCGGGCAAGAAGTACACCGCCCAGTTCAAGACCAGCAAGGGCGATTTCCAGATCGAATTGTTTGCCAAGGAAGCCCCGATCACGGTCAATAATTTCGCCTTTCTGGCCAATGACGGCTTCTACGACGGTGTGCGCTTCCATCGCGTCATCTCCGACTTTATGGTGCAGGGCGGCGACCCGACCGGCACCGGCCGCGGCGGCCCCGGCTATAAGTGGAATGACGAGAAGTCGGCGCTGGCGCTGAAGCATGAAACCGGCGTGCTGAGCATGGCCAATGCCGGCCCGAACACCAACGGCTCACAGTTCTTCATTACGCACAGCCCGCAGCCCCACCTGAATGGCAAGCATGCCGTGTTCGGCAAGGTCATTGGCGACGGCATGGGTGTCGTGAACAGCATCCGCCAGGGTGACGAAATGATCACCGTGCGCGTGGTGGAATCCTAACCCGCAATCCCTGAAAACAGCGCATCCGGGGTGAGTTTATTCGAGTCACCCCGGATGCGCCTGATCCGCCAACAGCCTTTCCCCCAGACAACCCTTTTTTGAACAGCTTATTCAGGCTCTGGCCTGCCCGCCGAGTACTGGTCATTCACGCCATGTGCGGCCAGCAGCGCCCGATAGCGGACGTGAAAGTCGCGCACATAAGCCGGGTCAGACGCCAGCGGGCGGCGCATGTCGTAAGCATCTTCATGATTCTGCTGATAATAATTCGGCTTCACGCCGTGAATATCAAACCCATATTTGCGGTAGAGCGCCTGCGCGCCCAGATTGCTCACGCGCACTTCCAGCACCATATACTGCGCGCCCAGCACAATCGAGCGGTGAATCATCGCCGCAAAGACCAGCTCGCCAAAACCGCTGCGGCGCAGGTCTGGATGGCTGGCAATCGTGCTGATGTGGCCTTCGCCATTGATGAACCACAGGCCGCCATAGGCTACCAGCGTCTGCCCGTGGGTGGGATGGTGCATCAGCCGGCTCCAGGCGCGCCTGATGGGATTCACAGCCGGGGCCAACGGGGCGGTCTGCTCCAGCACCACCATATGACTGTAGGTGCTCTGGCTGACCTCATAGGCATAGGAACGCGCACTCCAGGGCGGCGTAAACGACCGATGCTCGATCGCCATTACGTCCGGAATATCCTGCAAGTGCATGTAGCGCAGCAGTAAGCTCATTGGCGGCGTCCAAAAATTCAACTGCATATCATGTGGAACAGGGACGCGCAGCGGGATGCCGACGCATCGTGGCCTTCAGCGGGCAGCTTCAGGGTGAGTCTTTTGTCTTGGCGTATACCGGCACGATGCGCGCCGGGTCAAAGGCCGCGGCATCCGCCCCGTCGAGTTCATCGCCCAGGCCGGCGCGCAGGCGCAGCCAGGCTTCTTCGGCCAGGAATCCGGCACGGCGCAGGCGCACGGCCGCGGGAACCGGCGTGATCGGCATGCCATCCAGGCGGGCCTGTGCCAGGCGGGCACGCGCATCGGCGTCAATTTCGCCGCTGATGAGTGCCGGGCCATCGATGGTGTTGAGCAGGGTTTCCCAGTCCATCGTCTGCGGCTCGACCCGCGTCACCCAGCGGCCACGACGCCACTGATAGCTGGCAGCAATCACGCGGGTGCGCCCGGCCTGCACCACCGCCACCAGTCCCCCCTGAAAGTGAGGCTGGGCCGAGGCCAGAATATCGAGCGTGGTCACGCCGACCAGCGGCAGGCCGCGCGCAGAGGCCACGGCTTTGGCGAACGACACGCCCACGCGCAGGCCGGAATACGTGCCCGGCCCGATCGCCACGGCGACCGCTGACAGCGGGGCATCGCCCAGACGCAGCAGCATCTGCTCCACGGCAGGGGCCAACTCGACCGTATGGCGATTGACACTGCGCCACGTCTGTTCATAAAACAGCTCTGCACCATCGTGCAGCGCCACACTGATATTTTGGGTTGCTGTATCAATTGCCAGCAGCATGCTTTACGCTTTGCTCTTGTTCAGGATAAGGTGACGGCGTCACGATCAGCCGTAGGTAATGCCGCGGAATTCGTTCAGCAGATGCTCATAGCGTTTGCCGTTGGCCTTGAACACCAGGTTGCGCCGCAGCGCCTCCATGATGCCCAGGTTGATCCACAGATGCTCCGGCGGCAGCCAGGGCTCGATCTGCTCCGGCCATTCAAACACCACACACGAGCGCGGGCCGAGGATTTCCTCCAGGCCAATGCTCTCGACATCTTCATCGGTTTTCAGGCGATAGCAGTCCAGGTGATACAGCAGCACATCGTCTTTGGCGCGCGCATGCTGATGCACCAGATTGAAGGTCGGGCTGCTCATCGGGGTGGTCGCGCCCCAGCCCCGCCCCAGCCCTGCCGAAAAGACCGTCTTGCCAGCGCCCATGTCGCCGGACAGGCAGATGACGTCGCCTGGCAGCAGCAGTGTGCCAAGACGTGTGCCCAGGCGGGCGGTCTGCTCCGCGCTGTGGGTAATAATATCGAGTTCGCCTTCTTTGAGGATGGGCACGCTGGTCCTCACACACGGGTGCTTAACAATCCACGCGATTATACATGATTTGCGCCCAACTTTTGCCAGCAGATGCGTCGCACTTCCGCCTGTTGTGCAGGTCAGGCGTAGCCTGCCCGCAGTGCAGCAGGCAGATGAAAGGCTCAGCGCAAATCTGAAAATGGGTTTACCGTATACAGATACACGCTTTGTATTCGCTTTGAAAGGAAAGAACCCGTCATGAAACGCCATGCCGCGGCCTTATTGCTGGGCGCAAGCCTGCTCATCGTGGGAGGCGCAGCCCTGCCCGTGCAGGCCCAGCTTATTCCCCAGCCGATTCTGGACTCCGAGTCTTTTGCAGGCGATCCCCAAATCTATGTCGACTGGATGAATGTCATCTACGACCGCGTGGCCGCCGATGCGCTGTCAGCGCCGTCGGGCGCACGCGTGTATGCCTACGCGGGCATCGCAGCGTATGAGGCGCTGGTGCCCTTCATGCCCGGCAATCGTTCGCTCAGCTTCCAGCTCAACGGGCTGGATGACCTGCCGCTGCCAGAATTCCCGGAAGAAGGCTCGTTAGCCGAAAACATCGCGCTGTACGACCAGTATACGGTCATCAACGCGACCATGTTCTCGGTGGCTGCCGCGTTGTTCCGCGACAAAACGCCGGAATCCCGCCAGGCCTTCATCGCGCTGCGCGACGCCTGGATCGAGGCGCGCCTGGAAGCCGGCATCTCGCAGGAAGAAATCGACCTGTCGATCACTTATGGCGACCTGCTGGGTAAGGCGCTGGGGGACTGGATGTCCGAAGACAACTACATCCAGATTCGCCAGCGCGACCCCTATGTGCTGCCCAGCGACCGCCCCAGCGATTACCAGCTCACCCCGGAAGCGTCGCAGCCTGCCGAGCCCTACTGGGGCGAGCTGCGCAGCATGATCCTGCCCTATGAAAATGTGTGCTGGCAGGCGGAGAATTATTCCTTCAGCACAGAGGAAGACTCGGATTTCTACCGCCAGGCGCGCGAAGTATTCGATGTGGGCAACAACCTGACGCCAGAGCAGCGCGCTATCGCGACCTGGTGGGTGGATACCCCGGCGCAGACCGGCACCCCGGCTGGCCACTGGGTGCAGATCGAAAATCAGCTGGTGGAGGAACTCGATCTCGACCTGGGCCGCGCAGCAGAAATGTATGCGATGGTGGGCATGGTGCTGGGCGACTCGTTCATCTCGACCTGGGGACAGAAATACGTCGTGCTGCTGCTGCGCCCCGAGACCTATATCAACGAGAACATCAGCGCGCGCTGGCGCCCCTTCATCCAGACGCCGCCCTTCCCCGAATACCCAAGCGGACACTCGGTGGTTTCCGGCGCGGCGGGCGATATGCTGACGGCCCTGTTTGGCACCAACGTGCATTTCGTCGACCAGACGCATGTGCCCCGTGGCGACGCCCCGCGCGAATTCTTCTCGTTCACGCAGGCGGCCAACGAAGCGGCGATTTCGCGCCTGTACGGCGGTATCCATTATCGCGCGGCGATTGAAAACGGGCTGCGCTCTGGCTCGTGCATCGCCATCACCGCGCTCAACAACGTGGTGCTGCGTCCGTTCTCGCAGGGCGAATAACAAAACGGGCGACTCGTCGGGTCGCCCATTGGCACTAGTATGGTGATTCAGCGGGCGTGTCCAATAGTTTCCGGACACGCCCGCATTTTTATGAACGGGTGCTGCGCTTGTCACCATTGCTTACGCTGGCCTGCTGGCTGGTGCGGTCGCGCCGGATCAGGCCGGTGCGCTGGCGGGTGACGGCATCACTGCCATTGAGGCGGCGCTCGACATGCGGGATGCGGATGCTGAAGGTGCTGCCCTCGCCCGGCTCGCTGTGCACGGAAATCGTGCCGTCGTGGGCCTCGGTAATCCATTTGGCGATGCTCAGCCCCAGCCCCACGCCATCGTTACCCGGCGTGCCATTCAGGCCGCGTGCGCGCGATTCGTCGGTCTGGAAGAAGCGGTCAAACACGCGTTTCTGGTCTTCATGGCTGATGCCCAGGCCGGTATCCACCACTTCGACAATCGCGTCAGAGTCGGTGCGGCGCAGGTTCAGAGTGATGCTGCCGCCATCGGGCGTGAACTTGATCGCGTTGCCGACCAGATTCAGCAGCGCCTGCTTCAGGCGATCGGCGTCGCCATTCACGCGCACCGGCTCATAATCAGACACAGTCACTTTGAGGTCGCGGCCTTTGGCCAGCACTTTGGTGTCGCGGTAAATCTCGCTCACCAGCTCGTCCATGTCCATCTCGCGCTTGTCCAGCGAGATGCCGCCGTAGTCGGCACGGGCCAGCATCAGCAGGTCGTTGACCAGCCGGTTCATGCGCGCCACTTCGCCTTCCAGCGCATCCATCGACTCAGGGTCCATGCCATACCGGCGAACCAGGTCGAGGTGCCCGCGTACAGCCGTCAGCGGGGTGCGCAGCTCGTGCGAGACATCGGCCACGAAGCGCTGCTGTACGCTGAACATGTGCTGGATGCGGTCCATCATCGCGTTGAACACGTTGGTCAGGCGGCCAATCTCGTCCATCGGGCCGTCATAGGGCAGGCGCGTCTTCAGGTCGTCGCGGCTGACGATGCCTGCCGCGGCGTCCGTAATCACATCGATACGATGCATGGCGCGCTTGGCCATGCTCCAGCCAAGCGCGCTGGTGCCCACCAGCGCCAGCCCCATCTCGATCGCGATAATCAGCAGCAGCCAGCGGCTGGATTCGTTGACCTGATCCAGCGGCATGGCAGCCTGCAGCACAAACATGCGGTCGAAGATATTCACCGGCTGGCTGATGACACGCCACGCCCCATCGTTGATGATGGTATTGGACCACATGGTTTCACCGGCGCTGTTCTGCGCCAGCAGGCTGATTTCGCTGGTGAGGGCGTTTAAGTCCAGCGGCTCGGCATATTCAGCGATATTGCGCGAGCTGCCCACCAGCGAATGGCCATCTGCGTCGATGCGCCACGCCTGCACCATCATGCCGCCCGTCGTAAACACATCCATATCCGGCAGGTCGACGATGACTTCTTCGGGCGTATTGAACTGGCTCAGTGGATACGCGTTGGCGTTCGCAATGACTTCGTTGACAGAATTCGAAAGGGCGTTGTCCACCACACGCACCAGCGCAAAACGGGTGACGCCATACAGGGCGGCCCCGAACAGCACGAGCACGATGGTGAGGATCGCGGCAAACCACAGGATCAGCTTGCGACGGATAGTCAGGTTCTGTGGTACTTTCATAGGATTGCGTCGATCACGTCAGCCCGCCGGCGGAACTATTCTTCTTCACGCAGCACATACCCTACCCCGCGCACCGTGTGCACAAGGCGGGTTTCTTCGCTCTGCTCCGTCTTCTGGCGCAAATAGCGCACGTATACTTCGATGATGTTGCTCTCGCCGCCAAAGTCGTAGCCCCACACACGGTCAAAAATGACATCGCGGGTGAGCACCTGGCGCGGATTGCGCATGAACAATTCCAGCAGCTCGTATTCCTTGGCCGTCAGGTCGATCGGGCGTTCGCCGCGATAAGCGCGGTGGGTGCCTGTGTCCAGCGTCAGGTCGGCAAAGCGCAGAATTTCCGGCTTTGAGGTGGGGGTGGAACGGCGGAACAGCGCGCGCACGCGGGCCATCAGCTCGTCCACCGAGAAAGGTTTCACCAGATAATCATCGGCACCGGCATCCAGGCCCAGCACGCGATCCTTGATATCATCTTTTGCGGTCAGCATCAGGATGGGGACTTCGCTGGCAGCGCGCAGGCGCTTGCACACTTCCAGGCCATCGAGACCCGGCAGCATCCAGTCCAGCACGACCAGGTCGGGCGGATTGTCGCGGGCAATCGCCAGTCCACTCTGGCCATCCCGAGCGACACTCACCCGGTAGCCTTCATAAATCAACGCCCGCTCGATAAATTGCGCGATGCGCGCTTCATCTTCAATTAGGAGGATGCGTTCTCCTGCCATGTAACAACTCTTCCGGGATGGATGATACCTGCGAATCTAATGCAAATATTAATGAACATTAATGAGTGGCACGTGAGACAGATACCAAAAAAAGACGAAAGAATCGCGCGGGCTGATGCGGCAATTGCCAGTCAGGTATGCGTGGGGCTACAATGCGCGTCTATCAATCAAACACTCAGTATTTGTGGAGACGATGCACATGGCAGCATATGACGTAGTGGTAGTTGGTGCGGGGCCCGGCGGCTATGTGGCGGCGATTCGCGCCAGCCAGCTTGGCCTGAAGACCGCGATCATCGAGAAGAAATACTGGGGCGGTGTCTGCCTGAACGTGGGCTGTATCCCCTCAAAAGCCCTGCTGCGCAATGCCGAGCTGGCCCACATCCTGACCAAAGAAGCCGACAAGTTTGGCATCAGGGTGACGGGCGAAATCACGATGGATTTCGGCAGTGCCTGGAAGCGCAGCCGCGATGTGGCCGATGGCCGCGTCAAGGGCGTGCATTTCCTGATGCGCAAGAACAAGGTGGACGAATTTGACGGCTGGGCCACGTTCAAGGATGCCCAGACGGTGGACGTCACCCTGAACGACGGCAAGACCGAGACGATCACCTTCAAGCACGCCATCCTCGCCACCGGCGCGCAGACCCGCCTGCTGCCTGGCACCAGCCTGAGCAAGAACGTGGTGACCTACGAGGAGCAGATTATGGAAGAAAATCTGCCCAAGTCGATCATCATCGCAGGCGCAGGGGCCATCGGCGTGGAATTCGCCTATGTGCACAAGAACTATGGCGTGGACGTGACGCTGGTGGAATACGCGGACCGCGTGCTGCCGCTGGAAGACGAGGAAGTCAGCAAGGAACTGGAAAAGCACTACAAGAAGCTGGGCGTGAAAATCATGACCAGCACGAAAGTCGAGAGCATCGAAGATGTGGGCACTGGCGTCAAGGTGACCGTGATCGGCAAAGACGGCGCGCCGCAGGTGCTGGAAGCCGAGCGCGTGATGCAGGCCATCGGCTTTGTCCCGCGCACGCAGGGCTTCGGCCTGGAAAACACCGGCGTGAAGCTGACCGACCGCGGCGCGATCGACATCAACGAGAAGATGCAGACCAACGTGCCGAACATCTACGCGATTGGCGACGTGACGGCCAAGCTGATGCTGGCGCACGTGGCCGAGGCGATGGGCGTGATTGCCGCCGAGAATATCGCCGGGGCGCACACCAGCACGCTGGAATACATCATGATGCCGCGCGCGACCTACTGCCAGCCGCAGGTCGCCAGCTTTGGCTACACCGAAAAGCAGGCCCGTGAAGCCGGCTACGACATCAACGTGTCGAAGTTCCCCTTCCAGGCCAATGGCAAGGCGCACGGCCTGGGCGACGCGGTCGGCTTCGTCAAGCTGATCAGCGACAAGAAGTACGGTGAAATGCTGGGTGCGCACCTGATCGGCCCGGATGTGACCGAGCTGCTGCCAGAGCTGACGCTGGCGCGCTATGCCGAGCTGACGCCCGAAGAAATCGCCCGCAACGTGCACGCGCACCCCACGCTGAGCGAAGCAGTCAAGGAAGCGGCGCACGGCCTCGAAGGCCAGATGATCAATTTCTAGCGTTTAAAAGACAGGCGGGTGGGAGCGCCCATCCGCCTGTCCTGCGCTGTTTCACGCGACGCCGAGGCGCTTTCGCATCTCGAAGATGCGGTCCTGCGTCTCGCGTTCATATTCCCCGACATTGGACTTGATAGCCTGCTCATACAGGTACAGCGCAACAGCGAATCGGCTGAGCAGGCGGTTGCACTGCGCCATATTGAAGTAGCTGACGCCGGGCTTCTTCGACTTCCCGACGCGATCGTGCAGCTCGGTGAACAGCGCGAGGGCTTTTTCGTAGTGACCCAGCTTCATCTCGGCGTCGCCCTTGTAGAACAGGTGCGAGATATCATCCTGGCTGAGCGGCGTCACCTCGCCTGAAATTTCCGGCTTCATGCCCAGATGGACGCGCATCTCCTCGATTCGCCCCATCACTTCAGTCTCATACTCACCGATGCCCGCATCCAGTGCCTCCTGATAAAACAACAGCGCGTTGTCATAACGCTTGAGCAGGCGGTTACACTGGGCAATATTGAACAACGCCGCGGAGCGCCGCGCCATGCCTGCTTCCAGGGCGCGCATGTAGTAACGCAGCGCAGTCTTGTAATCTTTTTTCTGGAAAGCCTGCTGGCCACGCTCGAAATTCGGTTTCTGTTCGCTCTCCATATCCGCGATCTTTTTTTTGATTTCTTCGGCATATTCGCTAGCAGCCATACCTTCTGCAAGGCACTTTTGAAACTGCTCGATGGCCAGATCGCGGCGCCCCAGATTGTAGTAGCACTGGGCGATGTTATAGGTTGCAATACCGTTATGGTTGCCGTGGGCGGCGACAAAGGCATTGAAGGCATCGAGCGCCTGCTGGTATTCCCCGCCTTGATATAAGTCGTGGGCGGCCTCGAACATCTGCCGTGGGGTGGGGGCTTCGCTGGTCTCGGTTTCTTCCTGGCCTTTCAGCTGGCGCTGCCGCCGCCGATTCCCCAGCTTCTGAAATATTCCCTGCTCTGCGGATTGCTGCGACGATGATGTGGATTTGCGATGCGCAGTGGTCTGCGCCACGGGTTGCTGCAGCCGGCTCAGGACTTTTTGCTGCCCCATGGTGACACGTGTCCCCTCTTCAGGTAAAATAATTATTGTAACCTTCAGTTCTATAGCCTTCAGTATAGTATCAATCCATATTTTATGTCGCGCATACACCTGATTGCGCGTGTGTGTACTCACGAAAGGAATCTGAATGTCCGCTGAAGTATGGTCCGCTGTCGACGCCTGGTTTGATGAGCAGCTGATAGGCCGCGACGAAGCGCTGGAAGCCGCGCTGGCCGACACTGCCCGGTCAGGCATCCCGGCCATCAATGTCTCGCCGTCGCAGGGGAAGCTGCTGAATCTGCTGGCGACGACGCAGGGTGCAGGGCGCATCCTCGAAGTTGGCACGCTGGCTGGCTACAGCACCATCTGGCTGGCGCGTGCCCTGCCCGCCAATGGCGCGCTGGTCACGCTGGAAATCGACCCGAAACATGCCGCCGTCGCCGAGGCCAATATCGCCCGCGCCGGGCTGTCAGACAAAGTGCGCGTCATCGTCGGGTCGGCGCATGACACGCTGCCCGGCCTGATTAAGGCCAATGAAGCGCCGTTTGACCTGATCTTCATCGACGCCGACAAGGTTAGCACGCCTGCTTACCTCGATTACGCGCTGAAGCTGTCGAAGCCCGGAAGCCTCATAATCATCGACAATGTGGTGCGTAACGGCGCCGTGACAGACGCGACCAGCACCGACCCCAGCGTGATGGGCGTGCGCCAGGCGACTGCCGCCATTCGCGCCCATCCGCACCTGAGCGCCACCGCCGTGCAGACGGTCGGCAGCAAGGGCTATGACGGCTTCATTCTGGCCCGCGTAATGCAGGGATAAGGGCGGGTCTTGTCGCAGCGGCATAGCATGGTTTTAAATCAGCGCGTTAATGCTTTGCGCTGAGGCTGTTTTGGGGCTGAATCTATTCGCCCATGCGCTGTACTGTAGCGACAATTTGAACCGCCAAGACGCAAAGACCGCCACGATCAGAAGGATAAAAGCCGTCTGGCCGCGAACAGTCAGACCCGCCAGATTTGACAAGCGGCAATGCTCACAGCATCGCAGGTTGTTGATTGTGTTCTGACGTCCTGGCGGTTCATCGCTATTTTGCTGAAAGTAATGCAATCGGGCGCCTCGCGAGGCGCCCGATGCACTATCATCTACTCTTCAGCCAAACCTTCATGGCGTGTGCCTACACGACGATATCGTGTTCCTCGCGCGGCTGGCCCAGATAGCCTTTTTCCTGCGCCACGATGTCCGGATCCAGCTTGGTATACAGCGCCTTCGGCTCGTTCAGCGCCTGGCCCTGCGGCAGGGCGCGCTTCTTCCACTTGCCCACAGCCGCGCTGCCGTCATACGTCAGCCCCTTGTGCGGGCGTTCGCTTTCCTGATATTCGACAATCGACTGTGTGCCGAAAATCTGGCCGCTGTAGCCCAGGTATTCATGCACGGCCTGCGCCGAGAACGGCAGGAAGGGCGCCAGCACCACGTTCAGGTTGTCGATCACGCGCAGGATGGCGTAGACCGAGCGCGCGGCGTCGGCCGGATCTTCTTTAATCGTGGTCCACGGCTTGCGCCCGTCCAGATAGGCATTGGCCTCGCGCACCACGCCCATCGCGACCGACAGCGCCTCGCGCAGGCGCACCTGCTCGATCAGCGTCCCCACTTCCTCGAAGGCCGCCTCGCTGCGGGCGATCATCGCCTGGTCGGCCTCGGTCAGCGCGTCGAACGTCGGCACCTTGCCATCAAAGCGCTTGTAAGCGAAGCTGAGCATGCGGTTGACCAGGTTGCCCCACGCGGCCAGCAGCTCGCCGTTGACGCGGTTGTAGAAGCCTTCCCACGCGAAGTCGCTGTCGTGCGTCTCCGGGAAGGTGGCCGCCACGTAATAGCGCAGCGCGTCGGGCTGATACCGCTCCAGCACATCCGGCACCCAGATCGCCCAATTGCGGCTCTTGGAGAACTGTTCGCCCTCGATATTCATGAACTCGTTGGCAGGCACATCATAGGGCAGGCTGAGGCCGTTGGTGTCGTTGTATACGCCATCGATGCCCAGCAGTTCCGCCGGCCAGATGACGGTGTGGAAGGGGATATTGTCCTTGCCGATGAAGTTGTAGATTTCGGCCTCAGGGTTGTACCACCACTGCTTCCATGCATCCGGCTGACCGATATTTTTGGCCCACTCGATGCTGGCCGTCAGGTAGCCCATCACCGCGTCGAACCACACATACAGGCGCTTGTCTCCCCAGCCTTCCAGCGGGACCGGCACGCCCCAGTCGATGTCGCGGGTGATCGGGCGGCCGCGCAGGCCTTCACCGATGAAGTTGCGGCTGAAGCGCACCACGTTGGGGCGCCAGTGGCTTTCGTGCCGGTCCAGATAGCGCAGCAGCACGTCGGCAAATTTGCTCAGGTCGAGGAAATAATGCTCGCTCTCGCGCACGATCAGCGCGTCGGTCGGGTCATTCTTGCTGCGCGGATTGATCAGCCTGGTCGCGTCCATCAGGTTGGAGCAGTTGTCGCACTGGTCGCCGCGCGCGCTGGTGAAGCCGCAGATATAACACGTGCCCTCGACGTAGCGGTCGGGCAGGAAGCGGCGCTCTTTCTCGCTGTACATGAGCTGCTGCTTCTCCAGGTACAGGAAGCCGCGCTCCAGCAGCAGCGTGAAGATATCCTGCGCGATGCGGTGGTGGTTTTCGGTGTCCGTGTGCGTGAACAGGTCGTAGCTGATGCCCAGCTTTTGCTGCGTCAGCAGGAAGCGCTCGTGATACTTCTCGAACACCTCGCGCGGGGAGATGCCGCGTTTGTCCGCCTCGACTGAAATCGGCGTGCCGTGCGTGTCTGACCCGCTGACCATCAGCACCTGGTTGCCCTTCAGGCGGTGATAGCGCGCGAAAATATCGGCCGGCAGATACGCGCCCGCCAGATGCCCGACGTGCAAGTCGCCATTGGAATACGGCCAGGCGACGCTGACATGGATGTACTTGCTCATTCAAACAGACCCTTCTGAGCGGCTAATGGGGCCGCACTATGTAGGATTACCGCACAAAAAAGCCGCCTGTACAGGACAGGCGGCTTCGCTTTTGCGTATACCAAGCAAGAGGCGTGGCTTACCGTTGTCTGCCCTGAGGGGAGGACAAAAGCTGCATTCGCATCGAGACGGCCACAGACACTGTGTTCATGACGCCTAGTATACGCAAGTCGACGTTGGGAAGTCAAGCAAAGCGCGGTACAGTTTTGCCAGTATTCTGCGCCCTCCCGAACAGGAAAACGCCGCTGTCCACGCCTGCACTCACCCGCACCATCGCCAGCCTGACGCGTTCTGTTCAGCGTGCCCGTTCCCACACCCCCGTGCGCGGGCTGTCGCGCCTGTCGGCATGGCTGGCCGCGCATCTGCCGCCCTATGACGGGCCAGTGACGCTAAACAGCGGCGCAGTCGCGCAGGTGAACAGCCGACGCGGTGCGGATAGCACGCTGCTGTTCACCGGGGACTACCAGACCGCGCTAACGCACGTGCTGCGCACGCATACACGTCCGGGCGCGCACTGCCTGGATATCGGGGCGAATCTGGGTTTCTACAGCATCACACTGGCGATGGCCGCCGGGACATCCGGCCGCGTGGCGGGCTTCGAGGCCAATCCGCGCATGGCCGCCCGCGCCCGCGCCAATATCGCCCTGACGATGCAGACCGGCCGCGCTGCCCCGATCACGCTGGAAGAAAAGGCGGTCGATACAACAACTGGCACAGCCACCTTCCACATCAGCGCCAGCGACGGCAAGTCATCGCTGCTGGAGGTGAAAGCAGGCCGCGTGCTGGAGGCGATCACCGTGCCCTCGGTCAGCATCGACGATTATATGGCGTCGGCGGGCTGGCCTCGGCTGGATGTGATCAAGTGCGACATCGAAGGCTACGACGCGTTCGCGCTGCTGGGTGGCGCGGAAACGATCCGCCGCTTTCGTCCTTTCATCTGCTTTGAATACCACGCCGATGCCGACCAGCGAGGGACCATGCGCCTGCTGGACCTGCTGCTCAGCGCGGGCTACCAGCTCGACACGCTGACCATGCGCGGCGTGCGCGTGTCCTTCGAGCCAGAGCGCGTGCCTCGCGGCGCGCATGTCGATGTGGTGGCGCAGCCGACCTGAAAGCGCGCTACGGCACATCCACACCGCAGGTGCCCACCTCTGACGGGCAGGTGACCAGCGGCACGCCGTTGAACAGCACCTGGAAGCTGTCGCCCATCCAGAAGACGACCGCATCCGCCGACCAGTAGCCCCCCAGGCTGCGGCAGTTGCCCGGCAGCGTCGGCGGGTCCTGATAGGCCAGCGGGCGCAGGCCCACGCACGCGCCGGGGCTGAAAGCCGCCAGCGACAGGCCGCCATTGGCGCGCTGCCAGTAGCTGGTATCCACGCGCCGGTTATCCCCGGCAAACGAAATGGTCGAGATATCCAGCGGCTGCCCCGACACATTGACGGCGATGAACTGGTCGAAGCTCCATGTCAGCAGCAGGTCGACGCTGGTGGGCGGGATGGCTGTGGGCGTGGCGGACGGCCCGGCGGTCGGCAGGCTGGTGGGTGGCGCAGACACAGGCGGGGCGCCCTGGGCAGATACCCCGGCAATCAGCGAGCCTTCGGCCAGCGTGGTCAGCGAGATGGCATAGTCGGCCACGAAGGCGACGCCTGCGTGACGAATCAGCAGGCGATACTCGCCGTCGCCCGCCGGAATCACCAGCGCGCTGCGCGTCAGCGTGCCGTCGATGGTCGCCAGCGGCGTCTCGTCATCCCCGGCAAACAGGCTGAAGTCAAAGCGTCCCTCGCTCGTGTGGCGCACATCCAGCACCTGCTCGGTCACGGCGCCGAGGATGCGATAGCTCTGCACGGGGGTGTCTGCGCTCACGCCGCCGGTCACGGTTTGTCCGCCGATAATCAGCGGAGACAGCCCGGTATTTTCTGCGCCCTGGGCGGTGACAGCTTCGGGCAGCGGCGTCGGCATATCGGTCGGCAGCGGGAGCGCGGTCGGCGTGGGCGGCTGAGGCGGCTGTTCGCCCTCCAGCAGCGTCAGGTTGAAGGCGCCGGTGGTGCCGCCTGCGCCCTGTATCTGCACGAAATAGCGTCCGCTGGTCGCGATGGTGAAGGTGCCGCCAATGACCTTCTGCCCCGGCGGGCCGCTGAACGTCGAGACCACCGCGTTGGCAGCGTCGGCCAGCAGCATGACCGGGTTGAAGCCGTCTGTGCTGGTCTCCAGCCGAACGGTCAGCACCTGCCCGGCCGTCGCCTCGAAGAAGAAGCTGGGGGCAGTGTTGCCGGCGCCCACCACGCCGGTCGCCCCGCCATTGATCGTGATCGTCTCGACAGACTGCCCGACGACCCCGGCCAGCGGCAGCAGGCACAGCAGCAGGACAAAAGCGAACAGTCGGCGCATGGGAGAGCCCCTCAGGTGTGCGATATGATTAGGTGCTGCAACTATACCTGAAAGGCCTTCCCGGATGCACCCCTTCATCATTCCGCTGCCCCAGCCATACGACTTTCTGCGCACGTTTGGCGCGGCGGCGGCATACTATGCGCCGGGCGATACGCGCGTGGAAGATGGCATCGTGCGCTATCGCCGGCTGCTGCGCGTGGGCGATGCCCTGGCGCTGGTCGAATTGGAGGGCGTGCGCGAGGGTGAGGCAGACGCGCATATGCTGGTGCGCCTGCTGGCGTCACGCGGGGAAGTAGACCCGGAGGCTTTGCAGCGCGAAGTCGGGCATATCGCCTACCCGTCGCACGACCTGACGCCATTTTACTTTCTGGCCGAGGAGCATCCGTATCTGCGCGAGACGGTCATGGTGATGTGGGGGCTGCGCCTGCTGCGCTGCATCAGCGTGTTTGAGGCGCTCATGGTGACCATCATCGAGCAGCAGATTTCGCTGCGTTCGGCGCAGCGGGCCGAACGCTGGCTGGCCGCGACCTATGGCGACCGGCTGAGCTATCGCGGCGAGGATTACTTTGTGCTGCCGGGGGCGGCGCGCATGGCCTCACTGGATGTGGAGGCGCTGACGCCGCTCAAGATAACCTTCATCCGCATGAACCGGCTGCTGGAAATCGCCCGCGCCGAGGCCGATGGGTCGCTCGGGCTGGAGCTGCTGCGTGATACCGAGCCGGAGACGCTCTATCACGCGCTGGTCAGCCTGAAAGGCGTCGGCCACTGGACCGCGGCCTGGACGATGACGCGCGCACAGGGCACATTTCTGTATCTGGGCGGGGCCGATGTGGCGCTGCGCGCTGCCGTCAACCAGTATTTCTTTGGCGAGACGGGCCGCGCCGATATCGCCCGCATGGACGAAGCCTTTGCCCAGTTTGGCGAACATGCCGGGCTGGCCGCCTATTATGTCATCCTGCGCTGGGCCTTCGAGAAGTCCGCCTTCTGAAGCCTCGCTATTCGAGCAGCACGCCCACCGCCACCTGCCCGTCTGACCCGCCCAGCGCATGCGTGAGCACGACGATGTAGGTGCCGGTTGCGGGCAGGCGGATGCCCTGAATGCGGCTGTTCAGCGATTCACCATCATCGTCATTGGCCGCCAGCGGGGTGCCTTCTGCATCCAGCACGACGATCAGCGGATCAACCGTGTCGCCGGGGCGCGCCTGCGCGATCAGGCTGGCGGTCTGGCCACGTTCGCCCTCAAAGGTGAAGACGACCACGCTGCCCGCTTCCAGCACCGCGACGCGTGGCGTGCCCGATTCCAGCGGGCCACCCTGCTGCCGGTTGACCTCGTTCACGCCGACAAAGCGCAGATAGTCCGCCGCGGCGTCTTCAGGGCGGCCCAGCCGGTCATTGACGCTGGCGCGCGCCAGCGGCAGCAGCGGCAGATCGGGCAGCGCCTCCATGGCGATATCGAAGTCGCCCAGGCTGTCTTCCAGCCGCCCCATGGCCGCATACAACAGCGCCCGATTGGCATAGTTATCGCCCGATGGATCGAGGTCGATGGCGGCCGTGTAATCGGCTTCAGCGGCCTCGCCATTCCCGGTATTCTGATACACCTGCCCGCGCAGCGAGAGCAGGTTCGCCTGATATTCCGGCGTGTCGAGCACGCTCAGCCGGACGGCAGTGTCCAGGTCGGCCAGCGCGGCGTCGGTATTGTCTGCGCCCAGGTAGGTCAATGCCCGCGCAAAGTAGCCCTGCGCGTAGGTGGGATTGAGCAGCAGAAACAGGCTGAAATCGAGCGTGGCGCGCTCATACTCCCCGTTATTGAGCAGGCTGCCCCCGCGGTCATAGAGCTGCGGCAGCACCGCGCCCGGCGCGCCCGTCGTGGGCTGCTGGGGCTGGGCCTGCGGCTGTTCTGGCTGGGGCTGCTGGGCAGACAATGGCAGCGCGCCGAGTGCGGCGGCGGCCAGGCTGAGTCCGATGATGAGTTTTGCGCGTGTGCTGCCCATGGTGACGCCATCCTGTTTGTCTGGTATTTCCTGATTGTATGGCGACTTTGGGCCCCCGCGTCAAGCGATTCACAGCATCCGTTCAGCTTGCGCGGGAAATCACGGACGCGCAGGCACGCGCACCACGCGCCCATGATGCACGCTGAAGCGCGGGCCGTCCGGCCAGCGTTCGCGCACGCCCTCAGGCAGGTTCATCCAGTAGTTGATGTCGTAGTACTCGAAGATGCCATCGCCCAGCGCCAGGAATTCGTCCACCAGCGCGCGCGTATTCGGCTCATGCGGATGCTGCTCGGCTTTCCAGCGCTCAAACGGCCACACGCGCATGCGGGCGGTGCGGAATTCGTCCATATACAGCAGGCCGGTGACGCCATTCCAGTGCAGATAGTCCGATGCCTCGCAGTCGGCCAGCAGCGCATCGACATCATAAGGAATGCGCTGATGCCCGACTTCCCAGCGGTCGCCGTGGCTGGTCAGCAGGGCATAGCTGGCGGTCGCGGCGATGCCATCCAGCGGCAGGCCGGCCGAGCCAGGGTTGATGATCGTCAGCGTGCCCCCGTCTGCCCGGGGAATGACGCGCTCGAATGGCAGGTGAATATGCGCGGTCACCATATACGGTGCGGGCACGCCCGCCAGCTTTTCCGCCAGCAGGGCATCAGCCATATCGGGATACACGCCGGTCCACGGGTCGTTGGGCAGGCCGTGCGTGATATACAGCAGCGGCGCATCGTCAAAATGCAGCGTCAGCGCGTCGGGCAGCACGGCCAGCCGCCGCTGCCAGTCTGGCGAGATCGATTGTCGCAGCCAGCGCGGGGTGGTGTAGCCCTGCCAGTGAGCGGGCTCGCGCGGGGTGCGATGATGCAGCAGGTAGAACTCGTGATTGCCGCGCATCATGGTCCAGCCCTGCGCCGCGATGAATTCCAGCACGGCCTGCGAGTGTGGGCCGACGTTGATCATGTCGCCCGCCACGATAACAACATCGGGCGAGAACCCCGCCAGATGCGCCGTCACCGCCTGTAATGCAGGCAGATTGCCATGGATGTCGGAGAGCACTGCGAGTGTGGTCATTGGAAGTTAAAAGTTGAAAGGCGAAAGTTAAAAAGAACATATGACGCCGGAAATTCGTTCCGGTTTATATCACCCTTTATACACCGCCCACGCACATAACCTTAAGGGCGCGTCCGGTTTTGGAGGTAAAGCGCAGGGTATGCGCAGCATTTTACAGGCGAGCTTCTAAACGTCCGCAGGCTGGCACAGCCATCCTCTGGCAGGCCCTTTTCGGATGCGCGCACGGGGTCAAGCTGGCACTTGCAGGCGCATCGCGACATGGCCATCGCCCTGAAAGCACCGCTGAAATGGCGCATGAAACGGGATATACAGCAATACACGAATAACCAGTTTCCCTATATAGGGAACTGTTATTCATCCATTCCAGACACCTCGTCCAGCTCCATCAGCATGTGCAGCCCGCGTGACGCGCTGGCATGGCGGATCTCATCGCGGTTTCCGCTGAACACGTTGCGCTCCACGCGCAGCAGGCCGCCCGCGTGGGCCGCACAGATATACACCAGCCCAACCGGCTTTTCCGGCGTGCCGCCCCCCGGCCCGGCGATGCCTGTGATGCCCACAGACACATCCGTATTGAACGCGCCCAGCGCGCCCAGCGCCATCGCCTGCGCCACCTCCGCGCTGACGGCACCGTGCTCGATCAGCATATTGGCGGGCACGCCCAGCATCTTCTGTTTCGCTTCATAGGCATAGGCCACGATACCGCCAATCACATACGCGCTGCTGCCGGGCACGCGCGTCAGCCGTTCCATCAGCAGGCCCCCGGTGCAGCTTTCGGCCGCGCTCATCGTCCAGCCCCGCGCCAACAGAAACTGCCCCACCTGCACCGCTAGATCATCCCTCTGATTGCTATCCACGCACACGCACCTTTAAGATTCGATTCCAGATGTTAACGATGATATGAAATTCGTTCAATTCGTCTGATTTGCACTTGCCAAGCGCACTCACTTTCGCGCTATACTGTGGGATATCAGGCGAATTTTTTGGGAAAATAAGGGATAAACCCTGCGAATGGGGTACTGGGGCTGGCGGCCACTTGTGGCTGCATTCATGTGCGTCTGGGTTGCGGGATGCGACCTTACAGGAGAACCCGCGCCTGCCGCCTACGCCAGCCAGACGACCCTTGAAATCACGCTCACAGCAGGGAACACAGGCGACCGCGCCAGCCCATCTCCGGGCCTGTCGGCCATCCCCACGCGCGCCGCAGAGGCATCTGCCAGCCCTGCCACGGCCACACAGACAGTCTACAGCGGTGCCACCCGTCCCTTCAACAGAATCACACCGACGCCAGTCGGGCTCATCCTCGATCCCCCGGTCTGCACCCCGTCGCCGGGCGGACTGATGTGCCTCGGCCTGGTGCATAATCCGCTGCCCACCGCGGTAGAGCGGATCATGCTGCGGGCTGTGCTGTCTGGCCCGGATGGCGGCACAACCACATCAGTCTTGCTGACGACGGCGCTCACGCATCTGCCAGCCGGCGGACAATCCCCGTATCGTGCCATATTTGCCGGGGCAATACCAGCAGATCATACCGTTTTGGTCAGCTCCGTCAGCGCGGATACGGCGGTCGTGGGGCGCCCACAGGCGACAGTGGCGGAAACCAGCTTCAGCATCAGCGGCACACGGGTCAGCATGCGCGCCAGCATCGCCAATGACACCGACGCGCCCATTCAGCTCACCCGCGCGGTATTCATGCTGATCGGCCCACAGGACGTGCTGGAAGGCTATGTCGTGGTCCCGCTGGAGGCCGTTATCGTGGAGCCAGGCCGCAGTTACGACGCGTCCGCCACGCTGCTGCTGTCTGGCGCACGGGATATCGACCCGGACACCCTGAACCTGTCTGTGCTGGTGGAAACCGCCGGTTCAGGCGCACCCTGACAAACGCGTCAGCATGACCCGATTTCTGCCGGGAAAACAGTTTATGTTTACGCGTTCTAGCGGTATACTCTCGCCATATTACAATATTACACCATCGCAGCGTGGCATATGGTGCGCTGGGTGTCTTCATTCAGATTATCCGCACGGATACGAAATAGCAGAGGCGTTGATGGACGAGCGCAATGTGCATCGCGGCGACCAGGGAGGATCGGCATCCGGCCCCGGTTCCCCTGTCGGAATACCGGTACTGGAAGTCAGCGGACTTACCAAGCGATTTCCGGGTGTGCTGGCCAATGACCACATCAGTCTGAAGCTGCATAAAGGCGAAGTGCTGGGCCTGCTGGGCGAAAACGGCGCTGGAAAATCGACCCTGATGAACATGATTTACGGCCTGTACCAGCCGGATGAAGGCGAGATCCGCGTCAACGGCAAGCCTGTGACGATTCACGGGCCCAACGACGCCATTTCACGCGGCATCGGCATGGTGCATCAGCATTTCCAGCTCGTGCCCGTGCTGTCGGTGACCGATAACGTCATGCTGGGCACCGAGAGCATGCGCGGACGCATCTTCCTCAATCGCGGTGCGGCCAGAAAGCGTATCCTCGATATCGCGGCCCAGTATGGCCTGGAAGTGGACCCCGACGCGCTGGTGCAGGATTTGCCCGTGGGCGTGCAGCAGCGCGTGGAAATCATCAAGGCGCTCTATCGCCGCGCTGACATCCTGATTCTGGACGAACCGACCGCGGTGCTGACGCCGCAGGAAGCCGAAGGCCTGTTCGGCATCATGCGCACGCTGATCGACCGCGGCACCAGCATCATCTTCATCAGCCACAAGCTGAAAGAAGTGCTGGAAATCTGCGACCGCGTGCAGGTGCTGCGGCTGGGCAAAGTCGTTGGTGAGGCCGACCCAAAGACCAGCACAGAGCATTCGCTGGCCGAGCTGATGGTGGGCCGCGATGTCGTGCTGCAGGTGGAGAAATCGCCCGCGCACCCGAAGGACCATGTGCTGGATGTCAACAGCCTGGTGGTGACTGACGACCGCGGACTGACGGCCGTCAAAAGCCTGAACCTGCAAGTGCGCGCAGGCGAAATTCTGGGCATCGCGGGCGTGCAGGGCAACGGCCAGACCGAGCTGGTGGAGGCCATCACCGGCCTGCGCAAGCCCGTCAGCGGCAAGGTGCTGATCGACGGCAAGGATGTGACCGGCAAGCCCCCGCGTGATATCACTGAGGCGGGCACCGGCCATGTGCCGGAAGACCGCCAGAAGAACGGCATGGTGATGTCGTTTGCCGTGCGCGACAACATGGTCCTGCAAACCTACTACGAGCTGCCCTTCAGCAAGAGCATCCTGCGCGACGAGAAAGCCATCGACGCCAACGCCGAGCATCTGGTGAAGCAGTATGACGTGCGCACGCCCGGCATATATACGCCAATCGGCAAGCTGTCGGGCGGCAACCAGCAGAAAGTGATCGTGGCGCGCGAGTTTTCGCGGCCGCTGCGCCTGCTGATCGCGGCACAGCCCACCCGCGGCCTCGACGTGGGCTCGATTGAATACATCCACAAACAGATCATCGCCATGCGCGACCAGGGCGCAGCGGTGCTGCTGGTCAGCGCCGAGCTGGATGAAATCCTGTCGCTGAGCGATACCGTCGCCGTGATGTACGCCGGCAACATTATCGCCACGCTGCCGATCGACAAGGCCGATCGCAACACCGTCGGTCTGCTGATGGCGGGTGTCGTGCCAGACCATGCCCGCGAATTTGCCACACCAATGACCAAGGAGGTCTCGCATGGCTGAGGCAACCATCCAGCCCACTGCGCCGCAGAGCAGCACCCCTGCCCCGCGTGCAGCCGGCATCGGCCGGCTGTGGGGGCGCATCTCTCCCTCGCTGGTGCCGGTTCTGGCGGTCGTCACCGCGCTGATCGTCACCATCCCGTTCATGATTATCACGGGCGCACGCGGTGACGTCATCCGCGGGCTGCAAATCGCCGGCACCGCCTACAGCTCGCTGCTGGAAGGCTCGATCGGCCTGGTCATCAACGATGTCGTCTCGCAGGATGACCTGTCGCAGGCACTGGCGCTGGCCAATGCGCTGGCCGCCACCGGCGATCCACTGGACCGGCGCGACCTGCGCGGGCTGGCGCGCGGCATGACCACCGTGACTGAAATCGGCGTCGATACGGCGCGCACTGCCGCGGCTGCGGTCACGCCGTTTGCCGATCTGGAAGCCGAAGCGCTGACCGAACTGGCCGAGAGCATCCCGGATATGCAGGCCATCACTGAGGCGCGCCTGCTGGAGATTTCACCGGTCGTGGCCGAGCTGTTTGAGCTGCCGCGCAGCGAGGTCAGCGACCTGGCCGAGGCCTTCCGCACGGGCAGCGACCCCACCGACGAGCAGGTCGCCGCAGCACTGGCCGCAGCGCCCGCGCTGGCCGACTTCCCCACGCGTGACGAGCAGATCGCCGTCATGGCCATTGTGGAGGAATATGGCGTCGTCCGCCTGACGCGCCTGGAAGAACGCCTCGCGCTGCTGGAATCAGCCGGAATCGCGCTGGACAGCCAGGCCGCGACTGATCTGGCGGGCATCAGCGCACTGCCGGAAGGCGCAGACACCGCCCGGACATCCGCCGAAGTGCTGACGCTGGCCGACCGCGCCAATATCACCGACCTGACCGCGCTGAGCGAACAGCTCGAAATCATCCGCGCGATGTACACCAACAACCTGTTCACCAACGACGACGTCGTCACCGCTGTGACCACGGAGTTGGACATCGTCTCGCAGAACAACCTGATCGTGCGCCGTGCGGGCAACCGCCTGGTGATTGCGCCGGACGCCGGCACAGCGGGCATCATCTACACCGACACCGTCGGCCTGACCGCTGAAACCGCCCCGTCGGCTGAGGCGCCAGCCGATGCGCCAGTCGATGCTGAAGCAGCTCCTGTCGCGGATGCCCCCAGCGGCGCCAAGCCAAGCGTCGCGTTCCTGCGCCTGGGCGCCGGGCAGGCGCTGCTGTTCTTCCCGCAAAACCTCGAATCGATGCTGGTGCGCTCGACGCCCTTCATCATCGCCGGTCTGGCGGTCGCGCTTTCGTTCAAGGGCGGCCTGTTCAACATCGGCGCGGAAGGCCAGATTTATGCTGGCGCGATGTTTGCTATCACGGTCGCCATCCTGCCCGCGCTGGCTGGCACCGCTGCGATCATCCATATCCCGCTGGTGCTGGCGGCTGGTATCCTCGGGGGGTTCCTGTGGGGATCGATACCCGGTGCGCTAAAAGCCTACACAGGCGCGCATGAAGTCATCACGACGATCATGCTGAACTATATCGCCGTCCGCCTGGTGGACTGGCTGATCAAGAGCACCGACCCGCTCATCCTGCGCGATATGACGGCCAGCACCCCGCGCACACCCTTCGTGCCCGACGGGGCCATTCTGCCGCGCATGGACGCGGTGCCACTGTGGCTGATGATCGTCATCGGCGTGGCGCTGGCCGCCTACGGGCTGTATCAGCGGCGCGAAAAGCTGGCGACAAACTGGCGTCTGGCCATCCGGCCGATCACGCTGGGCATCACCTCTGTGCTGGTCATCCTGTTCCTGAGCTGGCTGACCGTGACCGGCTCGCTGCATATCGGCTTCCTGCTGATGATTGTGGCCGTGTGGGTGGTGGACTGGTATCTGAATCGCACCACGCTCGGCTTTGAGCTGCAAACAGTCGGCATCAACGCGGACGCGGCCAAGTATTCGGGCATGAACGTCAAGCGCAATATGGTGCTGGCGCTCGCGCTCAGCGGCGCGCTGGCGGGCCTGGCGGGCACGATTGAAATCACCGCCGTGCAGCTGAATGTGCAGCCGGCCTTTTTCTCCGGCGTCGGCTTCGACGCCATCGCTGTGGCGCTGCTGGCGCGCAGCAACCCGCGCAACATGATTCCGGCGGGCCTGCTGTGGGGGGCGCTGCTGGGTGGCGCTGGCCTGATGCAGGTGCGCGCCAATATCGCCATCGACCTGGTGAAGATCATCCAGGCGCTCATCATTATGTTCATCGCCGCTGATGCCATCATCCGCACCATCTGGCGCATTCCGAAATCATCAGAAAAGGGTGGCGCAAACGTGTTCACCAAAGGCTGGGGGGGCTGATAAATGGCTGTTGCAGCACCAACGATTAACGAGGCGGCGCCGGCAGGGCGCAAGCGCATCAAGATTACCCGCACGCTGGTCTTTTCGATCCTGTTTGTGGCCTTCGGCGTATGGCTGATTCTGGGCGCGATCAATACGCTGACGCCTGAAACCAGCACGCTGCTCACATTTGGCGCCGGGACGCCGGATCTGCCCGTGCCGACGCAGATCATCACGCTGATTTCGGGCATCTATTACGCGGCGGCGGGCGTCATCTGCCTGATCATGGCCCAGCAGCGCCTGCGCACCATCCTGCTGCTGATTGGCGGCGTGCTGCTGATTCCGGTGATTATTATCATCGCGGCGGCCGACGCCAGCACCAATGTGACCACGCTGCTCAGCGTCAGCCTGCGCCTGAGCACGCCGATTGTGCTGGGCGCGATGGCCGGTATCTGGTGCGAACGCTCTGGCGTGTCGAACATCGCCATCGAAGGCATGATGCTCACGGGCGCGTGCAACGGCTTCGTCGTCTTCACCATCCTCTCGCCCAATCTGGCCACTGGCGAGGCGCAGCTGGTTGGCGTCATCATCTCCATCCTCAGCGGCGGGCTGATGTCGCTGCTGCTGGCCTGGCTGTCGATCACCTATAAGACCAACCAGATCGTGGCCGGCACGGTCATCAACATCATGGCCGTCGGCATCACCAGCTTTATCCGCCGCGAAGTGCTGTTCTCGTCTGAGGCAGGCCGTGGCACGCTGGCCCCGTGGCCGATTCCGGTGCTGTCGGACATGCCGGTGGTCGGGGAAATCTTCTTCAGCGGACGCCCGATTTTCTACATGATGTTCGTGCTGGTGATCGTCACCCATGTGATGCTGTATTTCACGCGCTGGGGCCTGCGCACGCGCGCCGTGGGCGAAAATCCGCGTGCGGCCGATACGCTGGGCGTGAATGTCATCCGCAACCGCTGGATCAACGTGTTCATCGGCGGCATGATCGCTGGTCTGGCGGGCGCGTGGTTCTCGCTGGAGACGACCGGCAGCTTTGACGACAATATGACCAGCGGGCGCGGCTTCATCGCGCTGGCGGCCATGATCTTCGGCAAATGGACGCCCTTTGGCGCATTTGCAGGCGGCATCCTGTTCGGCTTCTCAGATGCGATGGGCCAGCGCTTCCAGTTCCTGGGCGTGCCTATTCCGCCGCAATTCCTGCAGATGGTGCCCTACGTGATTACCATCATCGTGCTGGCCGGTCTGGTCGGGCGGGCACAAGCGCCCAAGGCGGACGGCGTGCCGTATGATAAAGAAGGCAAATGACACGAAGCGGGGCTGATTCTGCGCAGGTTTGTCCGAGGACAGCGTTGATGAGGTGTTTCGGCGGGCGCGTCGCGACGCGCCCGTACCGGTCCAAACATCCGAGGCGAAACAAGCACCGCTGGTAATTCAGGATCAGGACAGCACCTTAAAGACCCACCATGTAGGCAGTTGTAGGGGCGCGTCGCGACGCGCCCGGTAGTGTTTCTGCAAACACGTTTCGGACAAAAACCTGCACACATCTGCCCCACAACCCTTGCAGCACCATTAATCCCGTAAGGCGCGGCCGGTCATATTCAGGAAGACCGCTTCCAGATCCGGCTCGCGCACTTCCACTGAGAACAGTTCGACATTGGCGTCGTTGGCCATGGTGATGAGCGGCGGCAGCGCACTGCGCCCGCGCTTCGCATACACCGTGATGGCCCCGTCGGCACCTGCGCCCTCGCCATGCTCGGCAGGGTCAAACATCGCCCGGGTGACGCCAGCGATTTCCGTCTGCATGCGCGCCAGCAGCGCGGGATCAATCTGCTGCTCGCCCACCTTGAATATCAGCCGGTCTTCCTCACCCACAGTTTGAATGAGCTGGCCGACAGTGCCTTCCGCGATGATTTTGCCATGGTCCATAATCGCCACGCGATCGCTGATTTCCTGCACTTCTTCCATCAGGTGCGACGTGTACAGCACGGTCATCTGCATTTCATCGCGCAGGCGCAGCACGGTATCCAGCACACGACGGCGGTTCTGTGGGTCGATGCCCACTGTTGGCTCGTCCATGTAGATGAGCTGGGGACGGTTCAGCAGGCCGACGCCGATATTCACGCGGCGCTTCATGCCGCCGCTGAACTTCTCGATCTTCTCATTGGCGCGGTCGGTCAGGTCGGTGAACTCCAGAATCTCATCGACGCGCTTCTTCAGCTCTGCCCCGCCCAGCCCAAAAATCCTCCCGAAAAATTCCAGGTTCTGGCGCGCGGTCAGCGTGGGATACAGCGCGATTTCCTGCGGCACCACGCTCATCAGCTTTTTGGCATCCATCGCCTGCTTGGTGATGCTGAAGCCGCCGATAACCGCATCGCCGCGTGTCGGCTTCAGCAGGCCGCTGATCATGCCGATAGTCGTCGTCTTGCCTGCCCCATTGGGGCCTAACAGGCTGTAAATTTCACTACGCGCTATCGTAAACTGAACACCCTGTACAGCAAACACATCGGCCCCGTCCGAGCCTTTGAACGCCTTCGCGAGGTCATGAACTTCCACCATCGCCGCCATAGGACCTGTCCTTTTTGAAGATGAACGCAGCAACTCTATTATGACGTGTTATACGGAGTATTGCGCAGCAGGTTGCGGTACACGGGGAAAAATACAACAATCGCGCCAGCAGGCCTGCTGAACACGCTGTTCACAAGTCTAAAAAAACGCGCCGTGCTGAGAAAAAAAATCAGCCGACGCGTTTTAAAATTCGATGTAGCGCCTCCAGGCCTCGTGACCTGTACCGATGGCGACGACGAGATAGCTGGTCCTGGGCGTCTTCGGCTCCCAGGCGAGCTTCATACCGGCCTCGTGCGGCAGGCGATCGCCCTTTCTGTGGTTGCACGCATAGCACGCGCACGCCGTATTGCTCCAGTTATCCTTGCCCGCACGCGACTTCGGGATGATGTGGTCAACCGTGAAGTCGGACTTCACCATCGGCTTGCCCTTCACCAGCGATCCCGGCGTGACGCCGCAGTAAATGCAGGTGAAGCTGTCGCGCACCAGCACACCGCGCCGGCTCCAGTGGGCCTGTCTGCGCGGCACATTGATGTATGCGCGCAAGGCGATGACCGAAGGCACCGGGAATTTCTCGCGCACCGTGCGTAAATACTGATCTGTCTGTTCTACAACAACGGCTTTGTCCGACAGCAAGAGATTGACTGCCCGGGGAATGCTGACGATGCTCAGCGGTTCCCACGTCCGGCCGTTGAGTAGAAGAACGCGCCCTTGAAGCGCTCCTCCAGTGGACACAACGATACCTCACAGCTAGTGAACGTTCATTTTTGCCGTTGTGTGAAGAATCACACAACCCTGTTCAAAGTATACTCAGGATTTTGTCTGTTGGCAGTAAATTCGTACAACACTTAATGGTAGTTTCAACGACTGTTAAGTCAGCCTCGTCGGGGACAACCAAAGGGCGCAGGAAATTTTCCCGCGCCCCGACGTTCATGACTCATGATACTGCCGGATCCACTGGTCTATCGTGTGCGGGGCACACGCGCGGTCGGGGGAAAACAACTCTGCACTACATCACAATACATCTCAGTCGGTCTTGCGTTTTGCCTGTTTCGAAACTTCTGACGTTCAAGGTTGTGGGCCTACCGGCGCCCACAACCTCCGATAATCAGAAGTGTGGGGCGCCTGGTGGGCGATGCGGTAGACGATTGCTCGGCTCCTGGTGCGTCTGGCTGCGTGCCTGCGTACGCGCTGCTCTCGTTCATGTGCTGCTTCCTCTCTGGCGACATGCCCGAATCACAGGAACAAGCTGAGGAAACGCGTTATTTTCTGCCACTGATTGCGGCCGGTCTGCCGCCATGATGCCTGTCTGGCGAGGCGCTCTTCGCGCACGATGCGTTCGAGCTCGCGCTGTTTGTCGCCGTGGTGCTTCATGTGCTGGTAGTAGTTCGTTTCGACGAACATGATGTTTCCTGTTTTTCTGCCGAATGCATCGGCGTTCAGATGTCGTATTTGGTAAATGTTGGGGGTCGTCAGTTCCTTTACAGGAACATGGCGACCAGTCGGACCAACGATGCCAGCGGGCTGCGGCGCGTGCTGCGGGCGGTGGCCTCTTTGGCCAGTCGCGCACTGCGGACGACGCGTTCCAGCTCTGCCTGGCGCAGCGCGTGCTGCTTCATGTGCTGGCGGTTATCGAATGACACGTTCATGGTTACTGCTTCTTTCTGGCCGCATCTGCGCGGCTGTTCATCTTCGGAAAACTCAACGGTCGGCGCTCATGTACCGCTTGTCGGGATTCGGCGTCCGGACCGCCTCTCCCCCGTTGCTGCGTCGTTGTCTACGACGCTTCGGACTTCGGGACCACCTGCAGCGGCGCGGCTTCGCTTTGCTGCTGCTGGTGTGATATTTCGGAAATTGCCTCGGTGGCCAGGTACACCAGTTCGTACAGCCAGCCAGTCAGTTCTGCGTCGGTCAGGCTGGTCACCTGCCGCGTACGCCCTTCACTAATTGCCGTGTGCAGGTCATCGAGCGAATCCACCAGGCCTGACAGTCGGGCTTCATTGAAGAGCAGGGTGAGTTTCTGCGTCATGGTTGTTAAACATCCTTGCCAAAAACTTGTCGAAACAAAAAGCGCGTGAGATTGAACCTTACAATCTCACGCGCTTTGCAAACCTGTAACTTCAGGCTGGGTTGTCGTTATCCGTAGAGACACGACCTCCGCGTATGAGATTGCCCTGCTTTGCCACCTTCGACCGGCGCGTCCACGCAACCCGCGATGGGGAAGCGCACACCATCCAGCATGTACGACGCACCCAGGAGGGCGTTCGCACTGCCAAACCCACTGGTCTGGGCGATAGGCGCAATACGCCCATCGAAACCTGGGTTGGCTGCTGAAACAGCGTGACGGACGAATAACCGAATCATAGGTCTAGGCACCTCGCTCCACTACCGTGGTATTATCGAGCATGGCCAGGATGCTTTCACCGGTGATAAACACCCGGCGCATTCCTGCAGGTTTGCTCACACGCAGATGCCCATTCTTCACCAGCCGCTTCAGCGTGCTCAGGCTAATGCCCAGAGCTTCAGCAGCTTCCTGTCGGGAATACACAGCTCCCGACTTGATTGTTGGCTTCAGAGTTGTTGACATCGGACGCAAACCTTCCACTATCAGGATACAGACTAACATGGGCTTTTTGACGTGTCAAGTACCCAACATTCATTTTAACAACTTTTAATGGTTCAGGTAGGGTCAGAATGTCCATAATGGGTCATAGTGGGCATCCAGCATGCTTAACATGCCCGCTGGTGCGCGTTAAAGCCGCTTTTTGCAGGCCTGAGCAGCGCATAGTTGCAGTTCGCAGGCCCAGGCAAATCAGACAGGCAACAGACACACAAACGGGGATGCGCCAGTGAAGGCTGCATCCCCGTTATCATTGCAGGGCACCCCTCTGCCCTAATCGTCGAGCATGCTGCGCATGCGTTCCAGCTTGCGCTGGGTGGCGATATGGTGCGGGTCGATGGCCAATGCCTGCTCAAACGCCGCAGCAGCAGCGTCATAATCCTGCAGCATATCGAGCGAGTCGCCCAGATTGCGCCAGTACCAGGCGACATGCGGCGCGGTGCGCGTGGCCATTTCAAACGCGCTGGCCGCCTCGTCATACAGGTTCTGCACCAGATGCACCATGCCCAGGCCGTTCCACGCGCCGCCATTGGCGTTATCCAGGTCGATGGCCTGTTCGTAGCTGTTCTGCGCCTCGCGCAGGTTGCCCGCCCGGCGATAGGCCAGCCCGCGCCGCGACCAGATCGAGGCTTCCTCCGGCAGGGTTTCCACAGCGCGGTCAGACGCTTCGACTGCCCGTGCGATCAGGTTCATGTTGGTCAGCAGGTCGATCAGGTTGTTATGGTTCCACGGGATGCTGGCATCTTCCTGGAGGGCGCGCTCATAGCTGGCCAGCGCTTCCTCGCGCCGACCCATCGCCTCCAGCGTCAGCCCGCGCCCGTTCCATGACCATGCCGAGGCCGGATTGAGCGACAGCGCGCGGTCATAGGCGGTCAGCGCATCGGGCAGGCGTTCCTGCTTGCGGTAGGCCTGCCCCAGCTTCGACCACAGGATGGCCTGCGTGTCATCCAGCCGGGCGGACTGCTCCAGCGGCGGAATCGCCTCGTGCGTGCGATCCATCGCCAGCAGCGTATTGCCCAGGTCAAACCACGCCCAGGCATCATTCGGGGCCAGTCGTGTCGCCTCGCGGAAGGCCTCCAGCGCATCATTCGACCGATCCAGCGCGACCAGCGTCTGGCCGAGCGCCTTGCGCAGCTGCGCGCTCGTCGGCTCGATTTCCTGCGCCTGGCTCAGTGCGCTCACCGCCTCTTCCAGCCGGCCCAGCGTGCGCAGCGTCTCGCCATACAGCGCCCACAGCGCGGCATTGCGCGGATACTGTTCCAGCGCATCCTGCAAGACAGATGCGGCCTCATCGCCCATGCCCGACGAGAGCATTTTCTTCGCCTGGGTGTGCAGTTCCTGCGCGGTCTGCACCTCATGCTGGCCCGCCCGCGCAAAGGCTTCGCGGGCATCTTTATCACGCCCCTGCGCCGCATACACGCTGCCCAGCTCGCCCCACGCCCACACATTCTCTGGTTGCAGCGTGACGGCATGCTGAAGCGCGCGCTCGGCATCGCTCAGGCGATTCAGCACGCGGTAGGTATTGCCCAGCCGCGCCCAGCTGTTGGCATGGCCGGTATGCCGCTCGACGGTAGCCGACAGCACCTCGGCTGCCTCGTCATAGCGCGACAGCAGAAACAGCATATTGCCCATGTTGTAGGCATATGACGGGTCATTCGGCGAAAGCGCCGCAGCACGGCGATAGGCCTCCAGCGCGTCGTCATACTGCTCCAGACGCTCCAGCACGATGCCGAAGCCATTCTGCGCCCAGGCATGATCCGGCTGGATTGTCAGCGATTTCTGATAGGCGACCAGCGCCTCGGAATAGCGTTTCAGATAGCGGAATATCTGCCCCAGCTTGGCCCACGCCAGGCTGTTGGCCGGGTCCAGACGCACCGCTTCCTGGGCCGGGGCCAGCGCCTCGTCATACTTGCCAGCTTCGGTCAGCGCGTCGGCCAGGTTATACCAGTACCAGGTCTCGCGCGAGGACGTGCGCACCGCCCGTTTGAAGCTGGTGATGGCATCGCTCAGCCTGCCCAGCGCGCGGTAGGTCTGGCCCAGCCCATTCTGCGCCCAGCCAAAATTCGGATTGAGCGCGACCGCTTTCTCGTAGGCCTCGGCTGCTTCGGGATACATTTGCAGCATGCGGTAGATCTGCCCGCGGCGGGCCAGGCTCTCGACATGATTCTCGTTCATCACCAGGGCAGTCTCAAGCTGCACGAGCGCATCATCAAAGCGCCCCATCGCCAGCAGCACGCCCGCCTGGTTGTAATAGTTCCACGCGTCATACGGGTCAAACAGCGAGGCCGAACGGAAGCTTTCCAGGGCATCGTCGCGCCTGCCCATGCGCTCCAGCACGATGCCGCGCCCTTTCCAGGCGAAGGCAAAGCGCGGGTTATATGCCAGCGCCTGTTCGCAGCAGGCCAGCGCATCGTCATAGCGGCGCAGCAGGCGCAGCGTGCGGGCCTTGCGCGCCCACATCCAGGCATTTTCCGGGTCGAGCTCCAGCGCCCGGTCATAGGCGACCAGCGCCTCATCACAGTGACCAAGCTCGGTCAGGCTGTAGGCCTTGTCCATCAGTTCGCTGGCTTCCAGCGCCGGGCCGGTAATTTCCATGACGGGCGGCAGGCCGGTCGCCTGTTCGATCAGCCCGGCCACGCTGTCGGCAATTTCGCCCCACGACTGCGGGCGGTTGGCCGGGTCTTTTTCCAGGCAGCCCAGAATCAGCGGAATCAGGCCGTCGGGCATGCCATCTGCCGCGCGCTGCAAATACTCCAGCGGGGGTGCCTCATGCAGATGGGCATGCAGCCACGCGGCCAGCGTGCGCGCCTGAAAGACAAATTTCCCCGTCAGCATTTCGTACATGGTGCAGCCGAAAGCGTAAATGTCGGAGCGCGCATCCACGCGATTCGAGCGGCACTGCTCCGGCGAGAGATAGGGCGCGGTGCCGATGATCGCGCCCATGTGCGTCAGCCTGCCATCGACAGTGCGCGCACGCCCCATCGCCATATCCATCGGCGTGATGTCTTCAAAATCAAGCGAACGCACCAGCCCAAAGTCGGTCACCTTGGCCACATGGTCGTGCGTGACCAGGATATTGGCCGGCTTCAGGTCACGATGCACCAGGCCGGGCACGCGCTCCAGCGCATGCCGCATCCCCAGCGCGATGTGCAGGCCGAATGAAAGCGACTGCACCGGCGTGACGCGTTTCTGTTCGATCCAGCTGCGCAGGTCCGCGCCCAGCCCCTCCGGCCCGCTGATATGTTCCAGCAGGATATACGGGCGCGCCGAGCCAAAGCGCTGCACCAGCTTAGCATTGACCACATGCCGGTGCTTTTCCAGGCGAATCCACGTCAGCGCCTCCTGCTCGAAACGGGCGACCGCCTTTTCGTTCAGCAGGAAGCGATTCTGGAAGCTCTTGAGCGCGACCGGCGCGCCTTCCTGCCGGTCATAGCACAGATACACCACGCCCATGCCGCCCAGCAGCACCTGCGAGACTTCATAGCGGTCCGCGATCAGGTCACCTTCGGCATACTCGCCAGACATGCCATCGCGGCTGTTTCCGGCATCCGGCGAGCGCGTGGCCAGCGACGCCAGGATGCGCTCCTGGCCGGCCTCAATCTCCAGGCTGGCCAGTGCGGCTTCTTCGTCGGCTGCATCGCCCATCGTGCTGGGCACCAGCGAGTGCAGCAGGCGCTCGATGCGCTGGCCGGTCTGCTGGGGCGGCTGCACCCCTGGCCACGACGCATCGCGTGAGGGCGGCGGAATCGTGGGGGGCGCTGCCCCGTCCAGGCTTTGCAGCGGGTCAAAGTCGGCGCTGTCGGTACCATCCATCGTGTCGCCGGTCACGTCGTCAGAGACGGCCTGCGGGATCGGCCTGCCCGGCGGCACTTCAATGCTGTCCACCAGCCGGCTGCCCACATGCGTCTCGTCGGGGTCACCCAGCGTATCCTGCAAAGAGCCCGTTTTTGGCCGGGCAGCGCGATACGAAAACAGCCGCAGCAACTGCGCCACGTTATCGGCAAACGGTTCGGTATTCGGATCATCGGTGGTGTCGCGCCATTCGGCAAACGCCCACAGCGCCGCCGAGATATTGTGCCCGGACGGCACTTCGCAGGCGTGCTCGATCACCCAGCTTACATACTGCTCACGGGCGCGCTCGGCCACGCGGCGATTGACCGAATCAGGGGCGTCGCCATGGGCGCGCAGGTACGCGTTCAGCGTCTTACCCACGTAGAAGATCAGCAGGCGGCCGTCGATGCCCTCCGTGCGACCCGCGCACAGGTCGCCAATCGCAAAGTAGGTATTCATGCGGTCGGTATCATCGGTCAGGCGCAGCGCCAGGCGGCCCAGCTGGCGAATCTCCGGCAGGCCGTCGCAGGCGAATAAATCACGTTCGTCCAGCGGATGACGGCGCGCAAACAGCGCATCCGTCTGGCGCTCGCTCAGAGTGGGGGGCTGGCGACCGGTCAGCGGGGGCATAAATTCTCCACGGGCCTACGCGTTTACGCTGGGGGTTACAATCGTCTGCGGCTCAGCGCCACCAGTCAAAGGCTCTGTGCCGGCGGCCTGCGCAGTAAAGACGATCCGCCCGCTGGCCGTGTCCGCGCTGGCGACCACCAGATCACCGGGGCTGAAGGCATCCTCGACGATGCGCGCGCTGAGCGGCCGCGTGAGCAGGCGCTCGACAGCGCGGCGCAGCGGGCGGGCGCCGTTGACCGGGTCGTGGCCCATTTGCAGGATCAGGTCGCGGGCGCTGTCTTCCAGCACCAGCGTCAGCTTCTGTTCGCGCAGGCGCTCGTGCAGCGTCGCCAGTTGCAGGTCCAGAATCCCGCTTAGCACCGATTTGTCCAGCGAGCGGAACGTGACCACGTCGTCCAGACGATTGATGAATTCCGGCCTGAAATAGCGGCTCAGATACCCGCTGTAATCATACTGTCGCTCGGCACCGGGCGTGAAGCCAAGCTGTTTGCCGTGCTCCTCGGTGCCGATATTGCTGGTCATGATGAAGACCGAGTGGCGCGCATCAATGGTGACGCCGTGGGCATCGCTCAGGCGGCCTTCGTCAAACACCTGCAGGAAGATGTCAAAGACTTCCGGCGCGGCCTTCTCAACTTCGTCCAGCAGCACCACGCTGTACGGCCGCCGACGCAGGCCGTCGGTAAGCTGGCCGCCGCGATTGCTGTCTTTGTAGCCGGGCGGCGCGCCAATCAGGCGGGCGACCGTGTGCGCATCGTGAAATTCGCTCATGTCCAGGCGCAGCATGGCGTCATCGCTGCCAAACATGAAGTTCGCCAGCGCGCGCGCCAGCTCGGTCTTGCCGACGCCGCTGGGGCCCAGGAACAGGAACACGCCAATCGGCCGGTTCGGGTCGTTCAGACCAGCGCGGGCCGTCTTGACTGCCGATGCCACCGCCGCAATCGCTTCGTCCTGGCCGATGACGCGCTTGTGCAGCGCATCTTCAAGCTCAGACAATCGGCGTTTTTCGTCCTTTGTCAGGTCATGCACGGGGATGCCAGTCCAGTCGCTCAGCACGGCGGCGACATTTTCCACGCGCACATCCACCGGGCCGGGCGGCTCGTCGGGCGAAATCGTGCGGATGACCACGCGCGCGCAGGCCTCGTCCAGCAGGTCGATGGCCTTGTCTGGCAGGCGGCGGTCGCTCATGTAGCGCACGCTCATGCGCACGGCAGCTTCCAGCGCCTCCGGGCGAATCGTCACGTGGTGATGATCTTCCAGCCGCTTGCGCTGTCCCGCCAGAATCGTGAGCGCGTCTTCAACCGACGGCTCCTCGATATCAATCGGGCGGAAGCGCCGGTCCAGCGCCGGGTCCTGCGCGATGGCGCGCTGGTATTCGGCATGGGTGGTCGCGCCGATGCACACGATCTCGCCGCGTGCCAGCGCCGGCTTCAGGATATTGGCGGCATCCAGATTGCTGTCGATGGTGTCTCCAGCGCCGACGATGGTGTGAATCTCGTCGATGAACAGGATGATATTGCCGGCATTCTTGGCCTCTTCCAGCAGGCCGATCAGCCGTTCCTCAAACTGGCCGCGCAGGCTGGTGCCCGCCACCAGCGTGGCAATTTCAAGCTGCACCACGCGGCGCGTCAGCAGCGGCTCTGGCGCTGTGCCCGCATGAATCGCATACGCCAGCCCCTCCACCACAGCGGTCTTGCCGACGCCGGCATCGCCCAGCAGCAGCGGATTATTCTTTTTGCTGCGCGCCAGCGTGCGGGCCACAGCGCGGATTTCGCGTTCGCGGGCGATGGCAGGGCCGATCTTGCCGTCGGCAGCCTGCTGCATCAGGTCACGACCGTATTTATCCAGCAGCGGCGTGGGCGCGCTGCTGCCCGGCTTGACCGTGTGGCGCACCCGTTCCAGCTCCGGAAACAATTCTTCAGAGATCAGCTCGTCATACTCGAAATTGCTGAACAGCGCGGCATCCAGCACCGGCGGCGGCTCGCCCGCCAGGTCTTTTTCATAGGCCTCATTCAGCAGATGCGTCAGCCAGGCATCGACATTGAAGCCCATCTCGGCCATCTTGCGAATGGCGATGCCCTCGCCCTCCTGCAGCATCGCCAGCAGCAGATGCACTTCCTCGATTTCTTCGCTCTCGTCACGCTCGGCAAAGAACATCGCAATCGACAGCACGATGCCGGCCCGCGGCGTAATCGGCAGCACGTCGTCGTGGCTGCCCTCGCCCATGCCAATTTCCTTGCGGATTTCGCTGCGCACCACGCGCGGATCCAGCCCGGCACGACGCAGCAAACGACTGGTCACGCCGTCATCGATCTTGCTCATCGCCAGAAACAGATGCTCGGTGCCAATATAGTTGTGGCCCATCTTCTGGGCATACTCAGCAGCCGGGGAAAGCAGCTTCGCCCCCCGTGCGCGGATCTCTTTTTCGGGAAATTCCTGCTGGGAACTCACACCTGTATCCTGCTTTACGTTTCTAATACGCATGAGTATAGCGCGAACTGACGCCGCAACGTAATGAATTGCTTAAGCGGAATGGCGTCCGGATTCACGGTCAGGACAGCAAACCAAACATCCAGCTTCAGGCGCGACGTTCCCACTCGGCCATGCGCTTGCGCGACAGCTCACGCCACTGCGCCACCACCGTGACCGATTGCAGTTCGCGGGCGATCTGGCGCGCTGCGGCAGCAATGACCGCGCAGAACGACGGATAGGCGAATTCCAGCTCGGCCAGGCGATCGACCTTCAGGCCATCGATCAGGCCGGCGGCGACCACGTTGGTCAGTTCAATCGCCTGCTCGCCCACGAAATGCGCGCCCAGCAGCGCGCCGGTGTCGCGGCGGGCAATCAGCTTGCCGAAGCCTTCGGTCCGGCCATCGATGACGGCACGGTCGATATCGGCCATCGGCACGGTGGCGACGACGACATTGTCCGCGCCCAGTTGTTCGCGCGCCTGTGCTTCGGTCAGGCCGACAGCGCCGTATTCCGGGTCAGTGAAACCGCCGTGCGGCACCAACTGCTCCACGTAAGCCGTAGGCGACTGGCCAAGCGCGTTTTCCACGGCGATGCGTGCCTGCTGGCTGGCCGTCTGCACCAGCATAATCTTGCCGGTGATATCGCCCGCCGCGTAGATATTCTCGGCGCTGGTGCGCAGATACTCGTCCACTTTCACGTACGGGCCGTTGGTCTCGATGCCCACCGCCGCCAGATTGAGCGTGTCGGTATTGCCTGGCCAGCCCACCGCCGCCAGCACGGCTTCGCCCTGAATTTTGTGCTGCTGGCCGTCGGTCTCGGTCACGAGGTCAATTTGTCCATCATCGCGCTTCTCCAGCGCCAGGATTTTGGTGCCGGTCACGACTTCGATGCCATTGGCCTCGAAGGCCGCCTGAATAGCGCGTGACACTTCCAGGTCTTCGGTGGGCAGCAGGCGCGGCGCAAAGTCGATGATGCGCACCTTCGCGCCAAACGTGTTGAAAATGGTCGCCAGCTGCACGCCGGTCGCGCCCGCCCCGATGATATTCACGCTTTCCGGCAGCGACTGGATGCTCCAGATATCGCTGTGCGTGAGCGCCAGTTCGCCGCCGGGGACGGGCAGCCTGCGCGCCCTGCCGCCCGCGCAGATGACGAAGCGTTGACCGATCACGCGGCCGCCGTTGGCAGTATCAAGCTGATGGCGCGAGCCAAACGAGGCGTTGCCGGTCTCGGCAAAAACATCCACGCCGACGCTTTGCAGGTGGTCCATCAGCTGCTTCTTTTCCTGCACCTGATACACGACCTGCTGTGCGCGCTCCAGCAGACGGCGGAAATCGACCGTCGGGCGCTGCGCATCCAGCCCGTACAACTCAAACAGCTCTGTATCGCGGAACAGGCGGGCGGCTTTGGCCAGCACCCGCGTGGGCACACAGCCGTCATTGGTGCAGGTGCCGCCCAGCAGGCCGCGCTCGACCAGCGCGGTGCGCGCGCCCAGTTCGCGGCCACGCAGCGCGGCTGTCACGCCGGCCGGGCCGCCGCCAATCACCACCAGATCATAGGCCTTGTAGGTGTCCTGCATGTTTAGCTCTCCTCGTAACTGTCCAGGATGCGGCGATACGTGCCCGGCATGCGCTGTTTCAGCAGTGGAAACAGGTCGCGCCACAGGGCGAAGGCGTCCGCACTCAGGTCGGCCGTGATGACCTCGGTGGTGGTGCGGCCGGCCTGGGCGATGATCTTGCCCATCGGGTCGCAGATGAAGCTGCTGCCGTAAAACGCGACCGGCGGCTCCACGCCCACGCGATTGGCCGCGGCGATAAACACGCCGTTGGCGATGGCGTGCCCGCGCATGACGGTCTGCCACATCTCCGCCGTGTCCATGCCGGGCATGCTCGGTTCGCTGCCGATGGCCGTGGGATAGTAGATGAATTCAGCGCCGTTGAGCGCCGAGATGCGCGCCATCTCCGGGAACCACTGGTCGTAACAAGTGGGCGCGGCGAGTTTCACGCTGCCGATATCGTGAATCGGATAGTCGCCGCCCGGCTCGAAGAAATCGGTCTCGTTGTAGCCCTCGCCGTAGGGCAGATGGACTTTGCGCGTGAAGCCGATTTGCGCGCCCTGCGAGCCGTGCACCAGCGCGGTGTCGTAATAGCGGCCGTCTGTGTGTTCGAAGATGCTGCTGATGATGGTGATGCCGTGCTGCGCGGCCAGCCCGTTGAAAAACGTGTCCGACTCACCGCCCGTCAGCGGCTCGGCCCAGGCATAGCCGGACGGATCCTTGCTGCTGGGGAAATACGGCGAGAGCGAAAATTCCGGCAGGCACACGAGCTGTGCGCCGCGCCCGGCAGCCTCGGCGATCATCGGGATGTACTGCGCCTTCATGGCCTCGCGGGAGCCCAGCCAGGGCAGCTGAACCAGGGCGATGCGGATTGTTTCCACTACATTTTTCCTCATCACAGGGTGAGCATTGTCTCAAAAGTGTACCCGTTTCGGCCCCCTTTCTGCTAGAATGCGGGCTATGTACACACCTTTCCGCCAAACCACCCCGCGGGCCTGCACATGCACAATATCCTGCTGATCGTCCTGGACACGCTGCGGCGTGACCGCCTGTCCGCCTATGGCCACGCCCGCGAGACATCGCCCGGGCTGGATGCGTTCGCCGGGCGCGGCACCCGCTACACCCGCGCCGTCGCGCCGGCCCAGTGGACCATTCCCGCGCATGCCTCGCTCTTCACCGGCACGCTGCCATCGACACACCACGTCACGCAGTCGAACAGCCGCCTGAGCGCCGACCTGCCCACGCTGGCCGAGCAGCTGCGTGCGGCGGGCTGGCACACGGCCGCCTTCTGCAACAATCCGCTGGTGGGCGTGATCGATCACGGCCTGCAGCGCGGCTTCGACGGCCTCTACAACTATGCCAGCGCGGTGCCGCATCGCCCGTTTGACGACCGCAAGCCGTGGCTGCGCCGCGAGTTTTCGCGCCGCTTCCGGCCATATGCGCGGCGCATTGGCAACCAGTTCGCGCTGAACGACACGCTCTTCCGGCTGTCGCTGCATCCGCTGCTGACACCAATCTGGACGCGCTACATCAACTTCAAGGGCAACAGCGCCAACAGCATCGGCGACGTGATCGATTATCTGGAGATGTATCGCGCGGGCGGGCAGGCCAAGCCGTTCTTCGGCTTCATCAACCTGATGGGCGCGCATCTGCCCTATCGCCCGGCGCAGGATGCCATCGACCATGTGGCGCCGCACCTGAAGCGCGACAAACAGGCCTACAGCTTCATGCGCATGTTCAACGGCGACGGGGCCGCGTGGGCCAGCCCGCCGGAGCCGCCGCTGAAAGACTGGCAGCAGCAGGCGCTGCTCGACTTCTACGACGCGGAAATCTTCGCGCAGGACCAGCAGCTGACGCGGCTGTTTGCTTGGCTGGAGGCGTCGGGCATGGCACACGACACGACCGTGATCGTGACCGCCGACCACGGCGAGGGCCACGGCGAGCATGACCTGTTCGGCCACGGCTTCGACGTGTTCCAGGAGCTGACGCACGTGCCACTCATCATCACCGGGGAACGCTTTGCCGCCGGGGCGACTGAAGACGCGCCCGCCAGCACCCGCCGCCTGTATCACACCGTGCTGGATATCGCCGGCATCCTGCCCGCCGACGAGGCGGCGCAGTCGCTGGCGCGGACGGGCGACGTGGGCGCGGCGGCCATCAGCGAGGCGTTTGCGCCAAACACGTTCGTCAATGTGCTGGTCCACCGCAACCCGTCGGTCATCGAGCGCATGGCCCTGCGCGAACTGCGCCGCTGCGTGGTGGACGGCGACTATAAGCTGATGCTGACCGGCGACCGGCCGACCGCGCTCTACAATATCGCCGCCGACCCCGCCGAGACGCGCAACCTGCTCACCAGCCAGCCAGAGCGCGCCGCCGCCCTGCACCGGCTGATCTCCCCCGCCCAGGCCGACGACCAGTCCGGCGCATCCGCCGAGCAGGACGCCGCCGTGCTGGAGCATTTGAGGGTGCTAGGCTATGTGGATTGAGGGGAAGGCAATAACTACAAAATGAAGCTGGCTTCTCGAATAACGTAATCCATCCACCATGACTATTTTCTATTTTTCAAAATCGCCGCACGCATAATGAGTAAAGAAAGACACGATTCTCACAGTCATCTCGGCTAGACAGCTTTCTTCCTATACCATTTATACCTAGAACATGTCATGCAGGTAGCATAACTTTTATTCTCTTGTCAACGGGACAACACACCAAGAATAGTTATAATGGCTATCTGACAGTATCGACACAAAAAATTCTAGATACTACATTTTCAGAAATTTTTGGCTATAATGTCTTACTTTCAAATCTCTCGAATCAAGAATACAGTAGTTTAAGGTAGGTATCATTGTGTTCGGTCGACGCTCATTTAAGTCAGATGAAAGCTTCCTCGAAAAAATTTCGATTGGCGCCATTGGAACCCGCCGAGTATTTGAACATTTGCGTCAGCAAGGACATGCTCCAATAGAACTTGAACGAGGCTCGATGAGTTATAAGATTTGGAAAAGCATTAAGATCAAGCGCATTCGAGTGCCAGATATCTTGCTTCTCAACGCAAATCGGCGTGTGGAATCGCGGGCAAAGACTGTACTTGAAATCACGATGTCACATTCGTTCTCAAATCATGAACGCAGTTGGGATAATGGTTTAGCAGATGAAGATTTCGTCGCTTTAGTAGGTATCCATCGAATTGGTGAGCGTCCTATCGATTGGGAAGCGGATCAACTCGTTCAATATGTTTCTGTCCGGGACTTGCGAGCAGTTTACCTGACTGACTCAATTGTAAAAGAAAAACCAAAAGGGTCTCAAGAAGGTTTTGAGGAACGAATTACTTGGCTGGCCTCGACTTCCAGTGCCAATGGAACGATCAAACAAGTTACCCCGAAAAAACTGCAATATGAGCGACTTATAGATGGTCGAACTATAACTTTACAGTTAACAAAGTCTAAGATTTCGCTACTACCACAGGTAGCAGTAGGTGATTCTGTTATAGAAAACCAGATAGTTGCTTCAGTCGTACCTGTAACACAATTAATTCCTCTCGAGAATACTGCTACAGCTAAAGTATACATCCAACAACTCCAAAGTTCGTCGCAAAGTGAGCGATACACTGCCGCCAAAGCGCTTTACTATTTTGATAGTGCAGAAGTACGAAGTTCCCTCATTAAGAAAATACAAGACGACAAAGATCATATTTATGTTCGGATGGATGCCGCCGCTAGCCTAGCTCGTCACAATGATCCTGCTGGCTATGCTTTTATTGAGGAATGTCTTGAAAAACCATATCTGGAAGACCAACTTGAAGCTGTAATTGTTTTAGCTGAAATCGCCACCTCGGCAGCTAATAATATTCTTCTGCGCGTGCTGAGAAACCAACAGTATCATGCAGAAGTACGGGCTGGTGCTGCATGGGCGCTAGGTGAAATTCGTAATAAGTCTGCTCTTCAAACCCTTGTACAAAGTTTCAACGAGATTGCTGATGTTGTTCGAATCGAGGCAGCACGAGCATTGGCAAAAATTGCACAAGATAACCTCAACGATGTATTATCCTTAATTCCAACTAGTGACGTAAACGAGCTTCCTGGCATTGCTTGGGCGTTGAGTCAAGCAGCGAATTTCTCGGTCGATCAGTTGGTCAATGTTTTACAAGGTGACGACACGCGTAGATGGGTATCTTATATACTTGGAAGTCAGCAACCTCAAGTTTATATCAATCAAATTGAAACCCTTAGACAAGCAGATCCCGAAGTATACTTCGCGGTTACAGTGCTCTGGCAAATCATGAATAGTTGGATTTATAATTTGGAGATGTATGGATGATACAACTACCACTACCACTGTATCAAACTGATATGGGTGCCGCTTACGTTGGTGAATCAATAGAATTATTACGTGGTTTGGAAGATGCATCGATAGACCTCATCATGACGTCTCCTCCTTTCGCACTTCAGCGCAAGAAGGAATATGGAAATGAAGATGAGGAGGCGTATGTCGATTGGTTGCTCCAATTTTCCTCAGAACTTTGGCGTGTTCTAAAGGACACAGGTAGCTTGGTTATCGACTTAGGAGGAGCCTACCGACAAGGAAGGCCAGTTCGTTCGCTTTATAATTATCGTGTTTTGATTAGGCTGTGTGACGAGCACGGATGGCACTTAGCCGAAGAGTTCTTTTGGTTCAATCCATCGAAATTGCCTAGCCCGATTGAGTGGGTCAATAAGCGTAAGATACGGGCAAAGGATGCAGTTAATACGATCTGGTGGCTCTCTAAAACTGATTTTCCCAAAGCGGACGTGAGGCGAGTACTTGCACCTTATTCTGAACGCATGAAAAAACTGATTGAAGATAGTGAGAACTACTATACACCTAAGAAACGCCCTTCGGGTCATGACATAAGCAGCCAATTCGGGCGTGATAATGGCGGTTCGATCCCCTCAAACCTCCTTCAAATCCCAAATTCAGAGAGCAACTCTGCATACCTGCGCTATTGTAAATTAGTAGGAACAACGGGACATCCCGCACGGTTTCCAATCAAGCTACCTGAATTCTTCGTTGAGTTTCTCACAGTCGAAAACGATAAAGTACTGGATATTTTTGCCGGATCAAATACGACAGGAGCCGCCGCAGAAGGTTTAGGCCGCCGCTGGATTGCGTTTGAGAGAGAAAGACGCTATCTAGCAACATCAGCGTTTCGATTTCTAGATGCACCTACTAATGACACAATTCTGGAACTATTTAATATCTTGAATTCTGCCGATACGGCGAACACGCAAATTCCTCAGAAAATGACGCTGTTCAGTCGGATGTCGAAAGAATAATTTAAGCTAGTAGCTCAATTGCCAAATTTACTCTAAACGAATACAAACGGGAAATGTACTATGGCTTGGCTACCGGATCGAAAAAAGGTTTACGATATCCATTTCATGCTAGTAGAAATGTTCCTAAATACATCTGATCCAATTGACCCACCCGGCGTAAAGAGTGAAAATGCTCTTGAGTCTGCTTGCTTTCGTCCATACACCTCATTGGATGGAATCGAGAAATATCCTACCGTTGAGCAAAAGTGTGCAGCACTTTTCCACTCACTCATAAAAAACCATGCATTTCATAATGGCAACAAGCGCACTGCATTTGCAACTTTAGTTGCAACTCTTTATGCAAATCGTCGCAAATTTAAGAATCAAATTAACGATTACGATATAAGAAATACAATAGTTAAGATTGCAAGTAATAATCTGACCTCAAATGATGCAGATTCCGATTTTGTTGTTGAAGTAATTAGTACTTGGATTAGAAGAAACATTGTCAAACTAAATCAGAAAATGCCTGAAATCAAGACAAATGAATTCATTGATAGCTGCGTTGCTGCAGGTGTGGAGCATAAAGTGTCCAATGGCTCACATATTTTGAACAATAATTCTGGACTCTTGTCTTCAATATTCAGACCACGATCAGTGAAATTTAGTCTATCGACATCTAAATTACCAGGAAACGTATGCAAAGAGTATCGAAGAACCTTGGGATTGAGTGACTACGACATACCTGAGGATGGTTCTGGACGCGAAGAGATCGAACGTTTTCGTCGGATTTATGTTTTATTGGCTAATGCTTAACTTGTTTCCTCAAGTGCTAATTATGACTTTCAATCTCGATGACGCGACGCCGATCAGCGCGTTCGACCTGATGGACATCAATGAACAGGTGACCGGCGAAAGCCTCGTCCGCGATATCCACCTGCTGAACAGCGCCGTGCGCCGCCCGTATATCACCCTGTTCGGCCAGCATCAGTTCCCCACCGTGACCGACAAGGCCGGTGCGCTGCTGCATTCGCTGGCCTATCATCACCTGTTCGCCGATGGCAATAAACGCACCGCCGTGCGCGGCGTGCAGCTTTTCCTCTCGCGCAACGGCCTGCGCTGGGACTACGACCCCGCCCGCGACGACGCGTTCATCCTCGCCATCGCGCAGGGCCAGGTGGATGTGGAGGACGTGGGGAAGTGGATGAAAGGGAGAGTACTGAGTGCTGAGTAAAAGACAAGTACTGAGTGCTGAGCAATGAGTACTGAGTAAAAGACTAGTGCAATGAGTTATATTCTTTCCTCATTGCTCAGCACTCAGTACTCAGCACTTCTTTTCCTTTCCCTTTCCTCATTGCTCAGCACTCAGTACTCAGCACTTCTTTTCTTTTCCCTCTCCTCATTGCTCAGCACTCAGTACTCAGTACTTTTTTTCCCTTTCCCTTTCCTCATTGCTCAGCACTCAGTACTCAGCACTTCTTTTCTTTTCCCTCTCCTCATTGCTCAGCACTCAGTACTCAGTACTTTTTTTCCCTTTCCCTTTCCTCATTGCTCAGCACTCAGTACTCAGCACTTCTTTTCTTTTCCCTCTCCTCATTGCTCAGCACTCAGTACTCAGCACTTCTTTTCTTTTCCCTTCCCTACCACCCCCACGTGCCAGCGCCGCCCTTGAACGGGCCGACGATATCCGCCGTGACCCAGCCGCCGTAAAAGTCGCCTTCCTGCGCCAGCACGCGCTCGTCGTCCACATAGCATTCGTCGACACGGCTGACATAAAAGGCCAGATGGTTGGCAATCGCTTCGTAACCCTTCGACGGACGCGCATACATCCATGCCGCTTTGGGCGAGACGCTGCCGTTCACGTCGACCGTCCAGTACGATGCCGCGCCTTTGAATTCGCAGAAGGTCTGATAGCTGGGCACCGGCTTGAAATACGCCATCTGAATATCCGCCTGCAGGATGTAGTAGCCGGGCGGATGGCTGGTCTCCAGCACGCGCAGGGCATGGGTGCTGTCGACCAGGGTGATGCCGTTGTGCACGATGCGGATGCGCTTCGGCGTCGGCTCCACGCGCGGCGGGCGCGGATAGTCCCACACCGACTCCTGGCCGGGTCCGGGAATTACACGGTTGTTCGATGGCATGGCGGGTGTCCTCAAGGCTGACTGATTGGATGACGTCAGTGTACGCCCCCTGGATTGGAAGCCCATGAGCAGGTACGTTGCTTCGACGGCTGTGCAAACAAAAACGCGGGCGACGAATGATTCTCGTCGCCCGCGCCCGTTTTGTCACACTAAATGCCCAGCGGATCCTGCTTGAAGCGCGGCAGCACGCGCAGATGCTCTGGCCAGTGCAGCACAAAGCCCAGCGTCTTGACCAGCATCGACTGGAAATCAGCCAGATGCCCGGCGTCGTTGCGCACCTGGCGCGGCTGAAGGCCCTTCTCGATGCAGTACGCCGCCAGCGCGCCGGCCGCCTCGCCAATATTCCATTCAATCGGATGCAGGCGATAGCTGCCGTTGGTGATATGCGTCACGCCCAGGTTCTTGCAGGCGGGCAGCAGGTTATCCACGCGCTGCGGAATCAGCGCGCCCAGCGGAATCTGCTGCGGATAGTTGTTGATATCCAGATAATTGCGGCGGTAGCTGGGGTGCAGGTCGATGCGATAGCTGCCGATGCCCACGGTATCGCCGAATTCCTCCGCGCCCACCATGCCCGCACGCGCCTCATAACCCACATGCTGTTCCAGCACGGTGAACTCCGCCCGAATGCGGCGGCTTTCGCGGATATACGGGCTTTTCGCCAGGCCGTTGCGCGTGCCATACACATCCCCGCGCATGCGCAGGCCGGGGTAGCCATAGCCACCCTCCGGACGCGGCGTTTCCGTCTGCATCCAGTAGCACAGCGACAGGCTGAGCTGTTCCGCGCCGCGCAGGTGTTTTTGCTTCTCCGCCTCGCTGACGCCCACCAGCGGTCCCAGCCAGTAGTCGATCTGCGGCCAGTTGACCACCACGATATCGCTGCGCATAAAGCCCGGCGGATAATACTTGCGGTAGGCGATGCGGCGGAAGTGCCACAGGTCGTCCCCGTGCGGCGCGTCGGTATCGCCGGTGAAGATCGGGCGATGGCTGGTCTCCAGCGTGATCGGGTCGGAGGTATACCAGCTCAGCAGCTTGTCCGGCCAGAAATCGGCTTTATAGTCGCGCCAGAAGGCGTAATCGGCAGGCTTCTCGATGGTGTGGTCTTCGCCCGGCAGATAATCGAGCACAAACACCCATGAGTGCGCCTGCTGATCCAGCGGGTCGGCCGCGTCTGCGCGGGCATGCATCTCGCCCGTTTCGGCCTGGCTCTCCGCGCCGATGACGTGCTCCACGCCGGCCATCTCCAGCAGGTCGCCCAGCTCGGTCGCATCCAGGATATAGGGCGCATGAATCTCGATACTGACGCTGGTCTCGCTGTCCAGCAGCGTCACTGAGTCAACGCGGTCGCCCGTCGTGCGCGCGGCCGTAGGCCGATGGCGCAGCAGCAGCGTCAGCTGCCCGTTCGACAGATAGGGTGCGATCATCTCGTGCAGCACCGCCAGCGCGATGCGGGGCTCGTGGCACAGCGGGCTGACATTGCCCGCGCCCGGGTTGAAGAACGGGTTATTGGCAACTTCGGGCAGGATGGGATAATTACGCCGGTAGAAGCCCCGGATGCCGTCGCGCAGGCGGCGATAGCTGGCGGTGCAGCCAGTATTCTCGCGGTCAATCCACGGGTTTTCATCCGGCGGCACGCCCTGCGCCGTCAGCTGTCCGCCAATCCAGTCCGTTTCTTCGGTCAGCACGACGCGCTTGCCCAGCTTCAGCGCGGCCAGGGCACCCGCCACGCCGCCCAGCCCGCCGCCCACAATCAGTATGTCCGTGTGTAATTCGTTCATCATCTTCGATCAATCCGTTAGAGGGGGAGAAAGCAGCACGATCAGCCTTTGACGCCCGATGACGCGAAGCTGTCGATGATCTGGCGCTGGCCGATCACGTACACGATCAGCACCGGCACCACGGCCAGCGTCGTGGCTGCCAGCTGCAAATGCCACAGCGGGGCGCCATACACATCGTTATAGTTTCGCAGGGCCAGCGGCAGGGTATACATGTTGACGTCGTCGATAAAGACCAGCGGTTCCAGAAACAGGTTCCAGCTGTACAGGAACGACAGAATCGACAGGCCGCCCAGGACAGGCCGCGCGATCGGCAGCGCGATATGCCAGAACAGCCCCCAGCGTGATGCGCCATCCAGCAGCGCCGCCTCCTCGATTTCTCTGGGGAGCGACAGGAAGAACTGGCGAATCATGAAGGTGCCGATCACCCCCTGAGCCCCGAAAATGGGCAGGATCACCAGCGGCACATGCGTGTTGGTCAGGTTCAGCGACTTCATAAAAAAGAAATTCGGGATGATGGTCACTTCCGAGGGCAGCATCAGCGCGCTGAGCAGCATCAGGAAGAAGACCGTCTTGCCCGGAAATTTGATACGCGCAAAGCCGTAGCCCGCCAGCGACGAGATCAGCAGCGTGCCCACCGTCACCAGGCTGGCGATCACCAGGCTGTTGAGATACTGCTGGGCAAATGGCTGATAGTTGAATACATCGATGAAATTCTGCAGGCTGAAGCTGGACGGCAGCAACGTGGGCGGGAACGTGAAAATTTCGCTCGGCTGCTTGAACGCGCTGCTTACCATCCACCAGAACGGAAACACGAACGGCACCGCCAGCAGGATAAGCAGCATATACGACGCGGCTTTCTTGATCCGCGCTTCCAGCCGGGTGCGGCGGCGGCGGCTGTCCACCGCGGCCAGTTCCATCGCCATACTAGTCATCGTAAGCCCTCCCGCGCAGCAGCCATTGGCCAAGAGTGAGCACCAGCGCGATCACAAACAGGATGACCGCCAGCGCGCTGGCATAGCCGGTCTCGAAGAACTGGAACGCCTGATAGTAGATGTAGTACACCAGCACCATCGTCGAATTCGACGGGCCGCCGGCAGTCATCAGCATGATGTGGTCAAACACCTTCAGCGAGCCGATGACGGTGATGACGGTGACAAACAGCAGCGTCGGGGCCAGCAGCGGCAGCGTAATTTTGCGGAACACCTGCCAGCGCGTCGCGCCGTCCACATGGGCCGCCTCGCGGTATTCGCTGGGCAGATTGGTCAGCGCAGACAGCAGGATAATCGTGTTCAGGCCGACATTCTTGATGACCAGCGTCACGATCACCGACAGCATCGCCCATTCCGGGCGGCGCAGCCAGTTAGGCCCTTCCACGCCGATAAGCTGAAGCACCTGGTTGACGGTGCCCTGCTCGCCCTGCAGCATGAAGCGCCACACGATCGCCCAGGCCACCGCGGAAGTCACCACCGGAGAGAAGAACAGCACACGAAAGATCGTGATGCCGCGCAGCTTTTGCGAGAGCAGCGAGGCCAGAAACAGCGCCAGCCCGATATTCAGCGGCACCAGGCCCAGCGTGAGCGTGAGTGTATTCAGCAGGACTTTTCGGAACAGGATATCTTCCTGAAAGATGGTGCGGAAGTTTTCAAACCCAACCGGCACCACGACGCCGGTCAGCAGATTGCGCTCCTCGGTGCTGAACACAAAGATCGTGATCAGGGGGAGGACGATCAGCAGGATGAACCCGATCGTCTGCGGGGCAATGAACAGATACCCCCAGATCGTCTCGCGCTGGCTGTTCGTCAGGTGCAGCATGAATTTCCGGCTTTGTGCCATGAACAGTCGCTTTCAATATCATTTCCGGCCTGACTGCGAGGTGTGGGGGGCAGCAGGCTGTCCCCCACACACAGTGAAAAACAGAGGTGCTAGTTGGCCAGCAGCGGGGCGATGGTCTCGCAGGCCGTGTTCATCACGCCCTGGATGTCCGCAACGGGAATCCACAGCTCGTCGAACAGCGCGCGCGTCTGCAGGTTGATCTGCGAGTAATTGGGGCTGGAGGGCAGCACCGTGCCGCTGGCGATACCGTCCACCACCAGCTGCATCTGCTCGGCAGACAGGCGGGTGTTGCTGTTCAGGAAGGTGTCGGAGCTGAGCACACTGGCGCGGGCCGGCGGGAAGAACTGCGACATCGTCTCGGAGTTGGTCGCGTTGGTCATGAAGGCCAGGAAATCGAGCGCGACATCGGCATTCGGGCTGTTGCGGAAGACCGCCAGCGCAGCCTGTCCGATGACCGATCCGCTGCCTGCGGGGCCGCTGGGCATCGGGGCGATATCCCAGCCGAAAGTGGCACCGTCCAGCTGGGCGACGCGGCTGATCTGGCCGATGCGCATGGCGGCCTGGCCACCGGCGAAGGTAGCAGCCTCACCGGGGGGAACAGCGCTGCCATCGGCAAACACCATGTCGTGATAGAGCTGCACAGCCGAAACGGTTTCCGGCGAATTCATCAGGCAGGTTCCTTCAGCATCCCAGGCGCCGCCACCATAGGCACGGGCGATCGGGAAGATGGTGGACCAGAAGCCTTCAGCATACACGGTGCCGTCCGCGTTCTCGAAACCGTACAGGTCGGTGCTGTCGGTAATGGCCTTGGCCGCGGTTGCCAGAGCTTCCCACGTCCATTCACCACGTGCGGCCAGCGCATTCGGGTCTTCCAGGCCGGCGGCCTCAAAAGCGTCGGTGTTGTAGATAATCAGGAACGGCGAGGTCGAGAACGGCAGGCCGTACAGGGCATCGCCATCGCGCCACAGGCCCAGCGCCGCTTCTTCCAGGTCATCAAAATTGTAGTCGGGATAGGCCATCAGCGTCGGCGTCAGGTCGGTGATGACACCGCTTTCGACAAACTGCGGCGCGGTATTTTCCAGAATCCAGCCGCCGTCCGGGGGATTGCTGCCGGCCAGCTGAAGCACCAGCTGCGAGGTGTATTCGGAGAACGTGAGTGTGTCGAAGCTGACGGTGACATTCGGGTTTGCTTCGGTGTAATCGGCGGCGATGCCGTTCAGCATATCCATCGCGGCGCCGGGGCCGACCCACACCGTAAAGCGCAGGCTCACGGGATCCTGTGCGGATACGCCCACCGCGCTCATCACGATCAGGCTGAGGGCCAGAATGAGGGAAAACAGCTTTGTTTTAGACATTTCTAAAGTCCTTTGCGTCTCTCTAACTACCTGACAAAACCTCTTTGACTGACTCTTGCTTTGTTTCCTGTGGCTTCCTCCTTCGCGCTGATAAATCGCTTTATCAACCAGGTAAAAAAACGTGTTTATGCGTCGCGGCTCTTTAAATCCGCGACAGGGGGATAAGCAACGGTTGTCCCGGGCACAAAGGTGCAGGGAAGCATGGTGCGATACGGGGCAGTCCGATTCGGATCCAGTTCGCCCAGCATCTGCACCAGCAGGCGCACTGCTTCGCGCCCCATAGCATGACGGGGAATCCGAAAAGCTGTCCACGTCTGCACTGGCTCGACCAGGCTGAGCGGGTCGCCCAGCACAGCCAGGGAAAAGTCGCGCGGGCACTGCCAGCCGGCGCCGTGGGCCAGCCGCAGAATCTGGTTGCCCAGCAGATCGTCCTCAGCGATGAACGCCGTAACGCCCTGCTGAAGCAGAAGCGTCAAATCGTGCAGCGTCAGCCGGTCGGCACTGCCAGTCCAGAATTGCAGATTGTGCAGGCCGCGGCCATTGCGCTCGAAGCCACGACGCACCCCAATTTCGCGGTCGATGCTGGATTCCTTCGGGCTGCGTGACGTGATATAGGCGATTTTCTGGTGCTGATACTGAAACAGATAATCGACAATCTCGGCCGTGCCCTCGGCATAGTCAGCCGCTGCGTACGAGATATTGTCGTTGGGGGAATCACGCCGCCCGACAAACACAAACGGATAGCGGTCTTCCAGCAGCGCCAGCACTTCCTGCTTATTGTTCTCGGCGCCCAGCAGAATCGCCCCGTCCACCAGCTGCAGGCGATTGCGCCCGTTGCGGTAGATATGGCGGCCATCCTGCGTGTTGTCGATGCTGGTCAGCAGCAGCAGGTCATAGCCATGCTGGCGCGCTTCCTGCTCGATACCGATCAGGAACGGATAGTAGAAGTTGCGATGCTCGATGGGGAAGATGGGCTCGAAGGTGAAGACGGCCAGGATCATGCTGCTGCCACCGGCCAGCGTCTTGGCCGCCGGATTGGCGACATACCCCAGCTCGCGCACTGCCTGCCAGATTTTTTCCTGGGTGGTTTCGCTGACGCGGGCATGCTTGCCGACACGGCCATTGATCACAACCGAGACGGTCGCTTCAGACACATTTGCCAGCCGCGCCACATCGGCTAATTTAGGCGTTTTCCTGGAGGCAGGCATCAAAAATAATCCACAAGTCTATTTGATAAAGCCCTTTATCAAGAATATATCGGGGACTTGACGGGTTGTCAATACATGACTTTTTGTATCGCGTTACGGAGTTGTGCGTCAGATGGGGCGATGCTCAATCGATCGGGTCTGCGGTGGTTGGCTGGCCAGGAAAGCAGCCGGCTGAAAATGCAGGCAGAAGGTGCTGCCCGATCCGACTTCGCTTCTTACGGTCACGCGGCCCTTATGCAGGGTCATAATGCGCCTGACGATGGCCAGGCCCATGCCAGCGCCGTTATCATCGCGCGTGCGGGCGTCATCGGCCTTGTAGAAATGCTCGAAAATGCGCGGCAGGTGCTTGTGCGAGATGCCCGGTCCGTGATCCTGCACCGAAATCAGCACTTCGCCCTGCTCCGCCCATGCGCGCACAATGACCTCGCCGCCAGGCGGCGAGAAACGCAGCGCATTGTCCAGCAGATGCATCAGCGCGACACGAATATATTCGCGGTTTCCGGCCAGCTGCGGCAGATCCGGCGTGAGATCCTGCACGACGCGCACCGCCTGGCGCAATGAGGCGTAGCCACTGGTCACCCAATAGACCAGCTCCTCCGGACGCAGCGCGGTCAGCTCGATATCATTCATCTGGTCCAGCCGGGCCATATCCTGAAGCTGGTTGATCATACGGTTCAGATAATGCACCTGGCGATCAATCTGACGGGCGCGCTCGGCGCGCTGCTCCGGGTCATCCAGCCGTGTCATCAGATACACGCCAGTGGAGATGGTCGCCAGCGGCGTGCGCAGCTCGTGCGAGGTATTGGCGATAAAGTCATTCAACATCTGCACACGCTCGCGCTCCATTTGCAGCTCAAGGTTCTGCTGCTGGAGCAGCTTGCGCTCGGTGATATCCGTCAGGATGCCCTCGAAACGCGCGGGCACACCGCTGCCGTCGCGCACCAGCCAGGCGCGGTCAAATATCCAGCGCGTCTGGCCGTCCGGGCGAACGATGCGAAATTCCCACTCGTGGCTGCCCTCTCGCAGAATGACATCGTAGGCCTGCTGCGTCCGGTCGGCATCTTCAGGATGCGCCATCCGGGCAATCAGCTCCCTGTCCTCGTAAAAGTCGCTCAGCGGACGGCCAAAAAGACGGCTGGCCGCCGGATTCATGTACACCATTTGCATGGATGGAAGTTCCACCGACCACATCACATCCTGGATCGTCTCGAAGATGCTGCGCAGGCGGGCCTCGCTCTGTTGCAGTTCCAGCTCAATGGCCTTGATTGGCGTGATATCGGTAAACGAGGCCACCACCGCATACGCGTCGGGGTCGCCCTCACGCAGCAGCGGCCGGGCATTCACCAGAATCCACGTCAGTGTGTCGTCTGGCTTGTGCACGCCCATGACTACATTCGAGACCGGACGGCTGGTGCGCAGCGCCACCATCGCCGGATGCATTTCTCCCGGAAACACGGTCATGTCCTCGTGCACGGCACGCCAGCGGGCATCGACCGACGTCCGGCCCGCCATCTGATCCGCTGTCAGGCCAAGAATCTGCTCTGCCGCGGCGTTGCACGTCTGGATGCTGCCATCCTTGTTTTGCAGCACAATCCCTTCAGAGGTCGTGTTGATGAGCGACCGGTAGCGCAGCTCGCTTTCCAGCAGGGCATCCTGCATCTGCTTGCGCTGGGTGATATCGCGGGCCGAGGCAAAAAGCAGCTTGCCGTAGGGCTGTGACCGCCATTCGATCGTGCGATATTCGCCGCTCCTGGCCCGATAGCGATTGGTGAAATGTGTCAGCGGAACCTGCGCCTCCAGCGACGCCAGTGCCGCCAGCGTCGCCGGGATATCGTCAGGATGGACAAACTCAAGAAACTGCCGACCCTCCAGCTCCTCCATAGAGTAGCCCAGCAGCAGCTCCCATGCGCGATTCACCCGGCGGAAATAGCCGCTGGTATCGGCGATACACCACAGGTCCAGGCTGATATCAAAGAAACGATCGATTTCGGCCCGCTGCTCGATGACACGGGCTTCCTCGCGTTTGCGTTCGGTCACGTCGCTGGCCACGCCCAGAATCTGTACAGACACGCCCGCCGCGTCGCGCCTGAACACACGGTCGCGGCTGTTCAGCCAGCGCCATTCGCCGCTGCTGGCCAGCATCCGATACTCGTGTTCCAGGATATCGTCACCCGGATACGTCCTGAGGCGCGCATGATGGGCCATCACCCCCGCAACATCGTCAGGATGCATCAGCTTTTCCAGAAGCGCGCTGCCCATGACCCTGATTTCATCCGGGCTGTAGCCCAGTGACGAGGCGATCTCGCGGTTCACATACACATTACGGGCTTCAGCAAGGTCGTACACATACACGATATCGGGCACCGTGGCCGCCACATGATCGAGGAATCGCCGGGTGTCTTCCAGGCGGCTGACAGTGCTGCGCAGTTCGGTGATATCAGTAATGACCAGCATACACAGCCGGGCGCCCGGCACATCCGCCGCCAGCGGCACCGTGTGTAACTGGCCCACTTTGCCGTTCAGGGTGATTTCCCGCACAAGAGGTTCCCCGGCCAGGCCTGCGCGCATCACCTGCACCAGCTCATCCAGCACCGACGGGCTGAACGCCTCGTGAACCGTCCTGCCCTCCAGGATGTGGCGGGGAAGCTGGAGCGCCTCGAAGGCACGCCCTTCGGCCACCAGCAGGCGCAGATCGGCGTCATAAATGACGATGCCGCCGCGCGGCAGGTGTCGGGCAATCCTGCGATACTGCTCAAGCTGCGACTCCAACGCGGAAGTCATCAGCGCCAGCAGACGCTCGTAGGAGTGATCATCCCGGCTGCATGCACGCAGAACTTCAAGGTACGAGGCAGGTAGCGGCATTGCATCTTCCCAGGGAGAGAATATTACAGTGACATTTTAACATTGTACGCTTTGATTGCTGAGTCAACTGTAAACAAGTCGTAGATATTTTGTGACATCCCCGCCTGTTTGGCGTTGGCCACGGGGAAAGCGGCCAGTTGATACGGGCCGCGTCCATTTGACCTGTCGTCACTTTGCTGCATACTGAAATGCATATGGACCGATGATATGGAGCCTGTACACCTATGGCCGCACATCATATGCCTAAAGATTCGGCACAGGCAGCGCCCAAACGCCAGCCTGCCGCACAGCCCGCATCCGCTGGCCAGCTCGTCAGCGAGGCACCCGCCCCAGAGCTGTCAGCAGCATCGGTGATGCGCCTGCAGCGGACCATCGGCAACCATGCCGTGCAGCGCATGCTGGCGGCCTCATCCGGCGGGATTCAGCGCGATACAGCCCCGACGCAGGAACTGAGCGAAGACCAGGTCAATACGGCGGTGCGCTACAATCGCTCGCGCCATTTCAGCGTCGAGATCATCCAGCAGATTCAGCGCGCCGTGGGCGTGAACGATGACGGCGTGATTGGCGCGGGCACCGTGCGCGCGATCGCCGCATGGCAGTCCAGCCAGGGTATGACCGTGGACGGCAAAGTTGGCCCCGCGACGCTGCCCCGGCTGGTGCCTGAGCAGGAAGCCGCGCTGCCAGCGCCAGCCCAGGCCGCTGTCGAAGCGGAACAGACCCAAAGCGAAAATACGCCTGAGCCCGAAGAAGGCGGCCTGATCCACAGCGTGGTCAGCGGCATGGGCGACATGTGGGATAGCGTGAAAGAGGGTGCCGCCAATATGTGGGACGGCATCACCGGCTACTTTGGCGATGACAACGAGACAGCGCCGCCAGCCGAAACTCCCGCCGAAGACACCGCGCCACCTGCCCCTGAGCCGAGCGAGCTGGACCAGCTTATGCTGAAAGAGCGCCTGTCGCCCGAAGAAATCCTGCGCGCCCGCGAGCTGATCGCCCTGGTGACGGATACCACCGCCCGCGCCGACCTGTATCACGCGCTTCAGTCGAAGCCGGAATACCGCAGCCAGCGCGACAACGAATCGAAGAATGCCAGCGGCGGCAGCATCGGCGATGTGATGTGCAACCTCACGTCACTGGCGATGGCGCTGTCTTACCTGGGCATCCCCAACCCGGACCCGACCAAGCAATATGAAGATGCGCTGGAAGATATCCGCGTGGAGAAGAACCTGCCCGCGCGCACCACGTCTGCGGGCTGGGGTGGCGTGGCCGCCGAGCTGGGCGTGACGGCCAACTTCCTCGGCTATGACCTGATCAAGGACAAAGACTGGTACATGGCCAACGTACTGCCCAAACTGCGCGATGGCTTCGCTGTGATGATGAGTATCAGCGGACATATCGTGCGCATGCAGGATGTGACCGAAAACGGCCTGGTGATCGACGACCCGTTTGGCGTGGTGAATCTGCAGGCGGGCGAAGGCTGGAGCTACGACTCAGACAACAAGAACGCCAAAGAAGGCGAAGGCACCAACAAGGGTGAGGACAGCGTGTGGGCGTGGTCGGCTGTTTCGGTGCACAACATGCGCTGGATCGCCGCGCTGAAGTAAAGGCTGGAAACAAAAACGCGCCCTGCAAGCTTGCCTGCGGGGCGCGTCAGTTATCGCATGCGAGTGCGCCGATTACTGCTTCGGCTCGGCTTCGCGCGGGGGAATCTCAATCGCGATGGCCTGTTCGACCAGGTTGCGCATGGCCGCTTCCGGCAGCGCGCCCGGCTGATTGAAGATGATCGTGCGGTTCTTCACCACCATCAGATTGGGGATGCTGCGAATCTGGAAGGCCTGCGACAGGCCGGGATTGGCATCCGTATCGACCTTGGCAATCTTGATCTTGCCGGCAAACTCACCCGCCAGCTTGTCCAGAATCGGGCCGACCATGCGGCACGGGCCGCACCATTCCGCCCAGAAATCGACCAGCACGGGCAGGTCGCTGTTCAGCACTTCAGCTTCAAAGGTGGCATCGGTTACGGCCACCGGCTTGCTCAGTACCACATCCATTACTTTCTCCTCTTTTCCGACAGCATCGGCTGCCTGACCGGGCTGCACCAGCCCGCGTTCTGCTGCACTACGACTCAATGCTTCCAGCGCCAGCGGCAGGTCACTGCCCCATGGCCGCGAACGGCGCACCACTTCCTCGCCACAATACCAGCCCACCAGCAGCGGCTTTTCGCCCGCCTGAAACAGCTTCGCCGCTTCAGGGTTGCGCGAGGGATCCAGCCGCGCATAGATAAACTGGTTGTCTTCTTCGGCCTGCTTGCCAAACGCGACCCGAAAATCACCGCGCAGACCATCGCCATTGGTCACCAGAACCAGGATCGGGCGCTGGGCCGCCATGATATCATGCAGGTTTTCGTCTGTCAGGGTAATGGGCTCGCGCATCGTCTGCTTCCGTCCGCTGAGTATGTCTTTATGACGCTGCCAATACCCTCAATATTACCCTGTAACGGCCTGAATGACTATCGCCGCCGCATGAAAATACCGGCCACCATCACGGTCAGCAGCGTGCCCAGGCCAAACACTACAGCCGCCAGTCCGCTGCCCTGGGTTGTCGGGACAGGCTGCTTTGGCGGGGGCAGCAGCGGCACCTGTGACGTGGCCAGCGGGCTGATTTTTCTGGGCCTGAGGTCGCGCAGGCTGCCATAACGGCGGGCATACACCTGCGTAAATTCCGCGCCAAACAGCAGAATCTGCGCCGAGTAATAGATCCACAGCAGGATAAGCACGAACGCCCCGGCCGCGCCGTAGGCCGATGCCGTCCCGCTGCTGCTGAGGTACAGGCTGAGTGCGTAACGACCGATGGTGAACAAACCGGCCGTCACCAGCGCCCCCACCCAGACATCGCGCCAGGCGATGCGCAGGCGCGGCAGAAAGCGGAAAATCAGCGCGAACATGACCGTGACCAGCGCGAAGCCCACCACCAGGTTGAGGCCATTCAGCAGCGCCTGCGCCGGCCCCAGCACGCTGGCCATAGCCCCGCTGATCGCCGTAATCACCGTGCCCAGCACCAGCGACACCAGCAGCATAAAGCCGATCATCAGCACCATGCCAAAGTTGAGCAGGTTGGCCCGCATCCAGCCCATGATCCCGCCCGCAGGCGGCTTGTCGGCCACATTCCAGATGACATCGAGCGACCCCTGAAGCTGGCCAAACGCGCCCATCGCGCCAAACAGCAGCGCGCCGATGCCCAGCACCGTGCTGATGACGCCCGTGCGCGGCTGGCTGGCGCTGTCGATCAGGCCGCCCACCAGCTCGGCCGCCTGCGCGCTCACCGTTTCCTCGATGCCAGACAGGATCTGTGCCCGCGCCGCCTCCTGGCTGAAGACCGCGCCAATGATCGCAATCACGATCACCAGCAGCGGGGCTATTGAAAACGCGGTGTAATAGGCCAGCGCGGCAGCCAGGCGCGGCGCCTTGTCTGCATTCCACTGCTGAAACGTCTCGCGCAGCAGGTCAAAGATGGCCCGTGGAAAAGTTGTCAGCGACATGTCTGCATAAATCCCGTTTTATTACATATCGTATTGGCAGTCGAGAAAGCATACTCCACCCATGCCCCCGTGACATGGGGATATCTGTCTGTTTGAAAATAGGTAAGTTGGGGGAGACAGCGCCGCCGTTACGGGTTTTTTACACCTTTCACAGGCAATAAAAGAGTACTCTCATAAATGTGACCATGGTTTTCAGGTGCCACTTCCGGATCCATGATGCACGACAGCAAGGGGGCGACCGTTTTTATATGTACGCTGAGAATGAGATTCTTTTCCCTTACACCGTGATTCCTTCGCTGCGACGGGTGCGCAGCGCGAAATTCCAGGCGCTGGTCGAGCGCGTGCTGTCTGGCAGCCAGCACCACGATGAAACGCTGGCCTTCATCCTGATGATGGTGCGGCTGAACGGCTGCATCTCGTGCGAGACCGACAGCTTTCGGGCGATGAAAGGCTGCGCGTCGTGCGCCTTACAGACGCTGCGTCGCTTTAAAGGCGAGGACGACGAGCTGATCGGGCTGTTTGAGCAGGCGTTGGCCGATGTGCGCGACTTCGCGCAGAAGCATCCGCACTGGGGCATCGAGCCGATTCCGCTGATGCCCAGGCCGAATAGTATGTGAGGAAAGTAGAAAAAAAGTACTGAGTGCTGAGCAATGAGCAATGAGTGAGGGATAAAGAGCGCTGGAAAGCGATAGGCGAACGGGCCGATATCATCCTCCCCGTACTCATTGCTCATTGCTCAGTACTCATTGCTCAGTACTCTGTTTGTACACTTCAATCGTCTTCAGTAGGCCCTCGCGAAACGGCGTGGCGGCGTGGAAGGCAAAGGATTGCTGCGCGCGCGAGACATCCAGGGCACGGCGCGGTTGGCCGTCCGGCTTGGTTGCGTCCCACACGACTTCCCCTTCATAACCTACCAGCTCGGCAATCAGGTGCGTCAGGTCGCGGATGCTGATTTCATCGCCGCTGCCCAGGTTGACCGGCTCCGGCGAGTTATACTGCTCGGTAGCCAGCACGATGCCGCGCGCGGCGTCGTCCACATACAGGAATTCGCGGGTGGGCGAGCCGGTGCCCCACGCGCTGACGGTGGCATCGTTACGCGCCTTGGCCTCGACAAACTTCTTGATCAGGGCCGGAATTACATGCGAGGTTTCCGGGTTGAAATTGTCATGCGGGCCATACAGGTTGGTGGGCAGCAGATAGATCGCGTTGAAGCCATACTGATGCGCATACGCCTGCCCCTGCACCAGCAGCATCTTCTTGGCCAGGCCGTAGGGGGCATTGGTTTCTTCAGGATAGCCGATCCACAGGTCATTTTCGCTGAATGGCACCGGCGTGAATTTCGGATACGCGCACACCGTGCCGATGGTGACGAATTTCGTCACGCCATGCAGATACGACTCGTGCATGAGCTGGGTGCCCATCATCAGGTTGTTGTAGAAGAATTCGGCGGGATGCTCACGGTTGGCGCCGATGCCGCCCACCTGAGCCGCCATGTGCACGACGACGGTCGGCCGGGCGTCCTTCAGCAGGCGCAGGATGGCCTCGTGTTCGCGCAGGTCATACTCTGCCGAGCGCGGCACAAAAATATCTGTTGCGCCCTGCGCACGCATCTGTGCGACGACCGCGCGCCCCAGAAAGCCAGAGCCGCCCGTCACCACAAACCGATTGTCTTGCCAGAATCCCATAGGACATTCTCCGCAGTCGATAACAGGCCCATTCTAATGGACGCTGTGGGTGCATTCAATGAACGGTTTGTGCGTCGTCCCGCATGTCCTGCCTTGAAAAGAGAAAAAAGTTCATGATATAATCGCAAATCGTTATCTGTCCTTTGGGCAGGCAGCGGCCGCCAGCAGAAATGCCGGTACGTCACGCGCATGTCTGCTCTGTTCTGTTTCAACGCTAAAGTAAGCGAGGTTCGGCTATCACTTCTTCAGACACTCCACGCATCAATAATCAGATTCGCGCCCGTGAAGTCCGTGTCATCACTGATGACAAGCAGAATGTGGTGCTTCCTCTGCTGGAAGCGATCCGCATGGCTGAGGCCAAAGGGATGGATCTGGTGGAGGTTAGCCCCAATTCCGATCCGCCCGTTTGCCGCATTATGGACTTCGGCAAGTTCATGTATGAGCAGCAGCGCAAGGAACGCAAGGCGCGCCGCCAGCAGAAGACGATTGAAGTCAAGGAAATTGTGCTTCAGCCCAAGACTTCTGATCATCATTTGCAGTTCAAGATGCGTGACGCCCGTCGCTGGCTGGAAGACGGGATGAAAGTGCGTATCCGTATTCGCTTCCGTGGCCGCGAGATTGCACACTCCGACATCGGACGTGCTCGCCTTGAGAAAATTATTGGCGAGATGAAAGATGTTGCGATCGTGGAACAGAATCCGCTCATGGAAGGCAGCACGATGTTGATGGTGCTGGCTCCGGCGGCAGAAGCTGTAAAGAAGAAACCTACTCAACCGGAGTAACAATCGTGGGAAAGAAGTACAAGCTCAAGACTCATAAGGGCACAGCCAAGCGCTTCCGGGTGACCGGCGGTGGCAAGCTTGTGCGCACCAAGGGCGGCAAGACTCACTTCCGCCGTCGTCGTCACCAGCGCGTGAAGAGCATGCTCAGCAAGACGATCGTGGTGACCCACACCAGCGACGTCAAGCGCGTCATGAAGCTGGCACCGTATCTGCGTCTGTACAAGTCGAATCCGCCCGCGTAAATCGGGCCTGTCAGGGTGACGTGCACGCGCCCCAAAGTCGCTTCTCTTTCCCGAAGCGCGCGTTGTGGATTGATCGCCCGCTATGGAGACTATAAAGAATGACCCGTGTAAAGACCGGTTTTCATCGCCGTCAGCGTCATAAGAAGGTCCTTGAGCTGACCAAAGGCCAGTGGGGCACGCGTGGACGTCTGTTCCGCCGCTCCAACGAAGCCATGCTCAAGAGCCTGTTCTATGCCTACCGTGACCGCCGCGCTCGCCGTGGCGACCTGCGCCGCCTGTGGATCATCCGCATCAACGCGGCCTCGCGCCTCAGCGGCCTGAGCTACAGCCGCTTCATCTACGGTCTGAAGAAGGCCGGCGTGGAGCTGGACCGCAAGATTCTGGCCGACATCGCCGTGCGTGATCCCGCGACCTTCCAGAAGCTGGCCGCGCTCTCGCAGCAGAACCAGTAAATCCAGTCACACTGGGGCGTGGTCGCAAAACCACGCCCTTTTTGTTTGCTGGGCGCATGGCCCCAGGTCAACAAGGCGAACGTAGGCCAGCGCGGGCGTAGGCGTAGTACCTATGGGGCTTGGCATGCCAAGCCCCATAGGTACCAAGCTAAGGAATTTTCGCTGAGGATTCAGTCGGATTTTGGTCCTCCAGGGCGGACACATAGGTCTGCCCCTCGGAGTCGCTCGGATTTGAAGGAAAAAACTCGCGGTTGCAACTGTTTGTCCGCGAGGCAGGTAGGGGCGGACCTGCGTGTCCGCCCGGCAAATAGGAGAAGAATCGTCTTAACTTGGTGCCGATGGGGATTGGCATGCCAGGCCCCACGTGAGCGATGCCCTTTTTACCTTTCGCCTTTTAACTTTTAACTCTCTCCCAACTCCCAACACCCCATGGCCGACCTGATTTCCTCCAACCAGAATGCCCGCGTCAAGCTGGCCCACGCCCTGCAAACGCAGGCAAAAGAGCGCCGCGCCGAAAGCAAAATGGTGCTCGAAGGGGTGCGCCTGGTGCGCGATGCCCTGCTGCGCGGGCATGTGCCGGACACGGTGCTGTTTGACCCCGACGAGGTGACGCTGGAGGCGCTGGGCATGGCCGAAAGCGATCTTGGGCGGCTGGCTTTTCAGGCGACGCCGGAGGTCATGCGCTACATCAGCGACACCGAGACGCCGCAGGGCGTGGCCGGCATCTTCCCGATCGCGCCGCCGCACCTGCCCGCCACCCCGTCGCATATCCTGGTGCTGGACGCCATCCGCGACCCCGGCAACATGGGCACGATCCTGCGTTCGGCGGCCGCCGCTGGCGTGGAAGGCGTGCTGCTGGCGCCCGGCTGTGTGGACGCCTACAACCCGAAAGTGCTGCGCGCTGGCATGGGCGCGCACCTGCGCGTCCCCGTGCTGGAAGCAAGCTGGACGCGCATCGCGCTGTACTGCGAGAAGCTGATCGTCTACCTGGCCGACATGACCGGCGACGTGACCTATGATGCCGTGGACTGGACGCGTGCGCACGCGCTGATTATCGGCAGCGAGGCGCATGGCGACAGCGAGCAGGCCGCGCAGCTCGCCCGCCAGCGCGTGTACATCCCGATGAGCGGCGACACCGAAAGCCTGAACGCCTCCATCGCGGCGGGCGTCATGCTGGTGGAGGCGCAGCGCCAGCGCACCCGCTGAATCTGCAACCTGGCCACCCCCAAAGCCGTAAAGCGCAGTAGCATACAGTGTTGAAGCGCTGCATCTGAACCGCACCATGGCCACGGCCAGGAACGACCCTATGCGCAAAATTTTTGCAATTGCCTGGAAAGACTTATATATCACCTTTACCGACCGCAATCTGCTGCTGATTATGATTGCCACGCCGCTGGCGCTGGCCAGCATCATCGGCCTGGCCTTCAGCGGGCTGGGCGGCGGCAGCGATGTCCCGATTCAGAATGTGCCGGTCGCGCTGGTCAATCTGGATGAGGGCGCCGAACAAAACGGCCAGACCGTCAACCTGGGCGATGTTTTCGCGCAGGCGCTGATTCCCCCGGAAGGGGGGACAGACGCCGAAACCGGCCTGTTTGCGCTGACCGATACCACGCTGTACAGCACCCGGCAGGAAGCCCGCGCAGCAGTCGACCGCGGCGATGCGCTGGCGGCCATCATCGTGCCGGCTGATTTCAGCGCGAGCCTGGCCATCACGCCGGACAAGCTGAGTATCACCCCGGTCACGCTGGAGGTGTATACCAGCCCGGCCGCGCCCGTTTCCGGTGATGTGATCGTCAGCGTGGCCAACAGCATCGGCGGGCAGATCGTCGGCGGCAATATCATCGTCTCGGCCACGCTGAACACGCTGATCGATAATGCGACCAGCAATCCGGCGCTGGGGCTGGGCCAGCTGGCGGCGATGGCCTCCGGCGAATTCCCGCCAGACTTCACGCCTGCGTTCACCGACCAGCAGCCCGCCATCGCCATCGACCAGCAGACGATTTCCGGGGAACAGGCCGGCTTCAACGCCCTCGCCTTCTTCGGCTCGGCGCAGGCGTTGTTCTTCATGATGTTTTCGGCAATGGGCAGCGCCGCCAGCATGCTGGAGGAACAGCGCGACGGCACACTGCCGCGCATGCTGGTCACCCCCACCCCACGTTCACACATCCTGCTGGGCAAAATGCTGGGTACGTTCGTGGTGTGCGCGGTGCAGGTCTTCCTGCTGATGATCGCGCTGACAGCGGTGGGCACCCTGCTCAATGGCAGCCTGCAACTGATCTGGGGGTCAAACTTCCTCGTCATCGCGCTGGTCATCCTGGCTGTGGCACTGGCTGCGACCGGCATCGGCTCGGTCGTGACCGGCATCGCCCGCACCAGCGAACAGGCCAATATCATCGGCAGCGTCATCAGCATGCTGTTCGGCCTGCTGGGCGGCGCTTTCTTCCCGGTTGCCGTGCTTGGCCCGCTGGCGATCCTCAGCCGCTTCACCGTGAATTACTGGGGCGTGGATGCCTTCGACCAGCTGGCCCAGGGCGGCGGACTCGCGGGCGTGCTGCCCAATATCGGCGTGCTGGTAGCTGCCGGCATCGTGCTTTTCGGACTTGGCTTCTCGCTGTTCAACCGCCGCATGGAGGCCTGATCGATGCGCGCTATCCTGACGATTGCCCGAAATGAACTGCGCCTGATTTTCCTCGACAACAGCATTTGGCTGAACCTGATCGTCATCCCGATTGTGGTCGCCTTTGCCGTGGGCTTTGCCAATGGCGCCTTTGGACCGCCCGCGACCAGCGACCCGGCTGTGGTGCGGCTGGATATCCTCGACCAGGACAACAGCCCGCAGTCGGCGCTGCTGATCGACGAAATCGCGGCCGGAAACGACAGCGTGATTGTGTGCCCGCTGCGTGCCGCTGACGAGAACGACCCGTGCGCGCTGGATGGCGCGGCGCTGGACGAAACATCTGCGCGGGCACGGCTGGAAGCAGGTCAGTCGCTGGCGCTGCTGATTATCCCTGCCGGATTTGAAAATGCGCTGGCGACCGGCGGCGATGCCCGCGTGACCTACCAGTCTGACGAGACGGCCACCGCGCCCAGCTTCATCCTGCAGGCAGTGCAGGCCGCCGCCAACCAGGTCGGCTCGGCGGCCAACGCCGCGCGTATCGGCGGAAACATCGCCGGTCAGTTGTCATATGTGGCGGCCCTGCCCGCCGACCAGCAAGCCGACCTGCGCGCCGACATCGCCCGCAACGCGGCGGCAGCCTGGGAAAATTCGCCCGTCACCGTGCGCGAGGTCGTGTCCGGTGCAGATTTCAGCGAAAATGACAGCGCCGCGGGCATTTCAGTTGGCGGCTTCCAGCAAAGCGTGACCGGCATCGGCAGCATGTACGTGATGTTCGCCATCTTCCCCGCCATCGCCGCACTGATCAAAGAGCGCAGCCAGTGGACCTTCCAGCGCATGCTGACGATGCCCGTCAGCACCCGCGAGATCGTGGCGGGCAAGATGCTTGGCCGCTTTGTCGTCGGCATGATTCAATACGGTGTGCTGTTCGGCTTCGGCTTCCTGCTGGGCAATACCTACGGCAGCGATCCGGTCGCGCTGATCCTGCTGATGGTCACGTTTGTGCTGTGCATCACCGCGCTCACGCTGCTGCTGACCACCTTCATGCGCACCGAGCAGCAGGCCAATGGCCTGACGCTGTTCATCACGCTCACGCTGGCCCCACTGGGCGGCGCGTGGTGGCCGCTGGACATCGTGCCTGAATGGATGCGCATGATCGGGCATATTTCGCCGGTCGCCTGGGTCATGGACGGGTATCAGTCGCTGCTGTTTTTTGGCGGGGGGCTGGCCGACGTGCTGCCATTTATCGGCGTGCTGCTGGGGATGACCGCGCTGTTCTTCATCATCGGGTCGCGCCGCTTCACCTACGGGTGAGCGCGGCGCACCCGCCTATTTCTTCTCGTTTTCGTCGTCTTCCTCGAAGCTGGTCAGCCGCATGAACGCGCGTTCCTGCGGCGACATGTCATCCGGATACTCGGTTTCGTCATAGCTTTCGAGGATCCGGTAGCCCTCTTTGATGTATGACCGGATGGTATGCAGGCTGATGCCCATCTCGTCGGCGGCCAGATGCGCGGGCATGCCCTTCACCACGCACAGCTCGACCGCCTGCTTGATGCGCTCGGTCAGTTCCGGATACTGGCGGCGCTCTGGCAATTGAGACGCTTTGACATGATGGCGCATGAAGATCGTCTCGCCCACGCGCATGATGCCCTTGCTGGCGATAAACGGCTGCTCCAGCGCATGGATGATCGCCCAGGCGATGTGCAGGCGCACCTCGTTTTTGAGCAGAAAGCCGCGTGCCCCGGCGGCCACCGCCGCTTCAATCAGCGCCGGATCGACCGTCTGCGACAGGCACAGCACCATCACTTTGGGGATGCGCGCACGCAATCGCTGAATCTGCTGGCCCAGCACGACCGCCCCGCCCAGATGGTCAGCGTCGATCAGCACGACATCGGGCTGTTCCGCCTCGGACGTTTTCGCGATGATGGCCCACAGCGCATCGATCGTCTCGGCCAGGGCGGTCACGCGGGTGCGCCGGTCCCAGGCCAGATAGCTGTTGATCGACTGGAGCGAATAATAGTCGGTGTCCATGACCACGACTTTGAGATTTGCGTTGATATGGGCTGATTTCATCCGATGCGCCTCAAACGCTGGACCCCGGCAAAGATGTGTTGCAGATATTGTACGTTATAACATGGGATAGCGATGCTTTACACGCGCCAGTTTGGCGGGCGCTGGCGCAGACGCCACAGCCAGCCGACCGGATAACCCAGCATCTTGGCGATATCCCCCACAGCGCGCAGCGCCGGCACGCGGGCATAGGCCACGAGGCGCTCTGCAAGGCTCAGGCGCTTTCCTGTCGCCCGTTCCAGCGCAGACAGCACGCGTGGCAGGCGGCGCAGCGGCTGGCGCACATAGACCAGTCCGCCAGCGACCAGAGCCAGCAGGAAGCCGGGATGGACGGCCAGCGTCAGCCACAGGCCGATGGGCAGCGCGACCAGATAGGTCAGATAGCGGGCGGCATGGCGCTTGCGCCACAGGTCGGCCTTTCCATCCCCGCGCGCGTACAGGTAATACTGCCGATAGTAGGCGCGGACTGACCTGCGCGGGCGAAAATGCGCCAGCGCGTCTGGCACAAAGGCAAATGGCGGGCTGGTCGCTTTCAGGCGCAGGTCAAAAATCAGGTCTTCGCAGTAGTCCAGCCATTCGGGATAGCCGCCCACACGCTGCCAGGCACGCTTGCGCACCGCCACGCTGCGGCTGCTGGGCAGAAACCCCGCCGGATCAATCTCGTCATGCAGCGGCAGCGTGGTCGCTGCCAGCGAGGCCTCGAACGCATTACTCACGTCCGGCTCAAAGAATCCCGCCGACACCTCCAGCGTCTCATCAGCCAGCAGCGGCCGCGTGATGCGCTCAAACCAGGCCGGGTCCAGACGCACGCCCGCGTCGGTGATGGCGATAATCTCCGCCCCGGACTCGTGAATGGCGCGGTTGCGCCCGGCGCTGATATTGGCCCCCGGCTGCACCATCACACGCACGGGCAGTCGCCCAGCGTAACTGCGCATGACCGCCACGGTCTGGTCGGTGCTGCCGCCGTCGACAATCACGATTTCGTCGGGAAGCATCGTCTGTGCGGCCAGCGACTCCATCAGGGCGCGGATTGCGTCCCCTTCGTTGAGCACGGTGGCGATAATAGCGGTTGCGGGCATGGCGATGCTCACCTGAGATGGCGAAAGTGGCCTCAGTAAAAGGCCGCCCGTAGTATATCAGACGGCTGAGCGGCCTTTGGCCGGGCGCAGCGGCAGCGTGTAGCGGCGCGGCATGAGCTCGTCCCTGAGATGGGCACGGCCATTGCTGTCCAGGTTATAGTCCGGGTTGTGCCACACCACCACGCTGCCCCAGCCCAGCGATGTCGGATCCTGCACGTAGTTCGGGATGACCGCGCCGTCCAGCGGCATCAGGCCCTTGCGGATCTGCTTGCTCAGGTTGCCATCGAAATAGCGCCCGTCGATCACGCCGCGCACATAGTCCTCCGGCGCCGCCTCGTGGGCATGATCGGCATAGCTCATGAGCGTGCTGCCCGCGATCATGCCGCGCAGGTTGAGCAGGCGGGCCGTGTCGAAGCGCGCCTCGATCAGCACGCCACCCACGCCGCGCCCCTGATAATCGGGATGCACATGGCTTTCGACGCCGTACATCCATTCGCCGTCCGGCTCGTGTTTCAGCCAGCCCCGGCCCACGGCCTCCCACCACGGCTCGATTTTCGGATGGTCCAGGTCATAGCTGAAGCGCATGGCCGCCGTCACGCCGACGATCTGGCCGCCGTGCCAGGCCGTAAACTGGCCTTCCGGAAACACCTCGATGTGATGCCGATACATCTCCGGCGTGAAAATCTCGTTGGTGCCGTCGGCCTCCAGGTCGTAGACCAGCGCCATCAGGCGGGTCATCGCTTCGGCATGCTGCGGTTCGCTGGGAATAATCAGGATATCTTCGCTGGAGCTGCTCATTTCACAACCTGTCAGAAATTAAGAAAAGTCTCTTTCATCAGCCGGATAATACCAAACTTTGCGGATGGCCAAAAAGAACGGGCGCGACCCTGTGAGGATGCGCGCCCGCTGGAGCATGTCAGGGGTGACGACGAAGCCGAATCACCACACGCAGCCGCGCGCGGCCACCGGCCATTCCTTTTCCACCACGCCCTCGCGGTGCCCAAAGATCATATTATGCAGGTTGGTGACCACACAGGCGTGCACCGGAATCACATGCACGATATCGCCCACATTCGGGCGCGCATCGCAGGCCGAGACATCCACATAGCCGTGTTCTTCGTTCAGCCGGTACAGCCGCGCATCCGGATACTCCACGATGTAGCCATACAGGTCGTTCAGGGTCTCGCTGGAGAAGGTCTTGCTGCCGCCATCGAGAATGACGCGCCCCTCATCCGGCTTGCTGACGACCGTGCAGCGCACCATCATCGCGCAGTCGGCAAAGCCCGCGTTGCCATCGGCCACCGTGCGCCAGTCGTTAAACACGTACGTGCCCACGCGAATCTCGCTGATTTCCGGTACTTCAGCCATGTGCATGGCCGCGCCGATGCCGCCGCCGCTGACCACATCCACGCCAATGCCGTGCCCGTCCAGCCGCGTCAGCACTTCCTGAAGCAGCGGGCGTATGCTGGGCATACTGGGATAAATCAGCAGCCCCGCAAAGAACAAATGCTCATCCGCTTCGATCTTCTGCGCCAGCGTAATCGCCCGCTCCACCGAGGCACCGGCGCGCTTCTGGTCGCTTTCCAGCTCCACCATCACGCGCAGCGGCATGCCTTTGGGCGCGGTCGCTTCAGACAGACCCCTGACGGTGGCCTCGCTGTCGGCGCTCACGGTCACGCGGTTATAGATTGCGAGGTCAAGCAGGCGGGCCGTCTTGCGCGGGCCGACGATGTTGTAGGGAATCAGGATATTGTCGATGCCATCAGCGGCAAATACTTCCGCTTCGGTCACCTTTTGCGCCGCAATGCCGACAGCGCCGGCGTCGAGCTGCATGCGCGCAATTTCGGGAATCTTGTGGGTCTTCACATGCGGACGAAAGGCCACGCCCAGGCCATCACAGCGCGACTGCATCTCGGTGATATTGTGTTCCATGATATCCAGATCGATCAGCACGGACGGGGTGTCCAGCTCATCAATCGTCATGCGTTCCGGATCGTCAAACACGCTGCTCTCTCATCTGGTGCATCATCGGCGTAAAGTGTCGGCACATTGTGCCACCGCAGGCACAGACTTGCCAGTTTCACGGACCCATTCATGCGCCCCGGAAATAAATACACTCCCCCGTCGCGTGCGCCTGCGTGCTTACGAGGGAGTGCGCTATAGCTGGCGGGGCGGGAGTCCTAACGGGCCTGTTCCACGTCTTCCTTGTGCGGATGCACCAGCAGGATCGGCACGTCGATGTGTTCCATCACGGCGCGCGCCACGCTGCCGAACAGCAGGCGCGAGATGCCGGTGCGCCCGTGCGTGCTCATCACGATCAGATCGATATCCTCGCTGCGGGCAAAATCGCAGATGCTGGTGGGGATATCGGCGCTGTCGATCAGCTCCAGCTTCACGGGAATCGACTGCTCACGAATTTCCGAGGCCACGCCCTGCATATACTGCCAGGCCCAGTCGCGCATTTCCTTGACGGCGGTTTCCTGGCCCGCCAGGGCCAGCTCTGGCGTGAACGCCTGCACAGGGGCAGCGAACACATTCAGCAGCACAATTTCCGAGCCGTTGCTGCGCGCGATATCCATCGCATGGGGCAGCGCCCGCTGCGACCATCCTGAACCATCGAGCGGAACCAGAATTCTGCGATAACGACCGGCGGTGTTTGTCATGAGGTTGGCTTTCTGTGTGCCGAGATTACACTAATTATTGTACACCCGTCTTTTTGAGAGTTTGCATAGATTTTCACAGACGACCGAAACAGGTGCTTGCCGACACATCATAAACCTGTATAATTCGGGCGGTAAATCTACGTAAATCTATAAAAAACGGAAAAAGCTATGGCACAGGCTGTGATGTCCAAGGGTGCTGCCACACAGGCCCCGGAAGAAGTACAGGAGACCGCCCATCTGGGACTGGGAAGCAACCTGAAAATCGGGTTGTTTCATCTCGGATCGGGCATGGCGGACGTCCTGACGACGGGTGTGTGGAACCGCATCATGATTTCCGATCTCGGCTTCGCGGCCACCCCAATTGGACTGCTGGTCTCGCTGCGCTATTTCCTGGCGCCGCTGGGCGTATGGGCCGGCCGCAAAAGCGACGAACACGCGGTGCTGGGCTACCGCCGCCTGTTCTGGATCTGGCTGGGGCGGGCGATGATGGCCCTCAGCGTGATCGCGCTCGGCTTCACCACGGCCAGCATCGCACGCGGGGCGGAAGTGACGGCGCTGGTGTGGATTGTCATCAGCGCGGCCATGCTGCTGTTCAGCCTGGGTAACGCCATATCCGGCAGCACCTTCCTGGCGCTCATCCATGACCGATCGTCAGACAAACAACGCACGCGCGCCGTGGGCGTGGTGTGGACGTTCCTGCTGCTGGGCTTTACGATCGGCGGCATCTTCTTTGGCATCCTGCTGCCAGCGCACGAAGGGGCTGATGTCGGCCTGGGCGGGTACTCGCCCGACACGCTGCAAACCCTGTTTCTGGTGGCTGCTGGCGCGCTGAGCCTGCTCTGGTTTGTCTCGCTGCTGGGCGAGGAAAAACGCAGCAAAGACACAGCAAAGTCGGTGCAGGCGGAGCGCGAACAGGCCAGCCGCAGCATCATGGGCGACCTGAAGATTGCGTTCTCGCGCCGCGAAACCCGCTTCTTCTTCTGGTTCCTCTCGCTGTCAATGGCCTTCGCCTTCTCGCAGGACCTGATCCTGGAGCCCTTCGGCGGCGATGTGTTCAACATGAGCGCCAATGTGACCACGCGCTTTGCCGCCTACTGGGGCACCACCGCCATCCTGTCGACGATCATCTTCATTGTGCTGTCGCGCCGCTTCAAAAGCCTGACCAACAAAGTCATGTCGGTAACCGGCGTCATCGCGCTGCTGATCGCGTTTGTCATGCTGACGGTCTCGTCGTTCGCGGATATTCGCCAGCTGGTGGCCCCGGCGATTGTCGTGCTGGGCATCGGCCTGGGCATCTGGAATGTCGGCGCGCTGGGCCTGATGATGGACATGAGCCCGTTCGGCAAAGCCGGCACCTTCCTCGGCTTCTGGACGCTGACGGTCACGCTGGCACGCGGCCTGGGCGTGAGCAGCGGCGGCATCATGCGCGACCTGTTTTACAGCGCCAGCGGAGACTTTAATATCGCCTATGGCATCGCGTTTGCAATCGGCGCGGTCGGCCTGGGCGTCAGCCTGTGGGCGCTGGCGCGCGTGCGCATGGAATCCAAAGAGGCTGCACCGCAGCCAGCCAGCGCCGAGACGGTATTCTCCGGCAGCATGGATTAACGTAGCGGACACAAGTGCAAGGTGACGCCAGACATCCAAAGATGCGTCGTTTTCCGGCCAGTATGGGCTTGGCATGCCAAGCCCATACGAGTGCCTATATCATTTTTTCCTGACCCTAAAAGTTGTGAACCTCAGGTTTCCACACAATTTCCCCGCCCCCACAATCTTTCATCCCGGATTGCACAGAATTACAGTCGGGCCTATAAAGGAAGCATATACATACTTCCGTCAAAGGCTTGACCATGCCCCAGCGCATCCAGACTTTCATGCAACCGCAGCGCCCCGCGCATGAAACGCACGTCGGCCCCGAAAAAACGCGCCAGGAAACGCCGAAAGCCCACAAAAGTGTCGCGCTGAAGCAGGGCAGCATGGGCAACCGCGCGCTTTCCCGCATGATGTATGCCGCACCGCCATCATCTGGAGAACTCTCGAACATCCAGCGGGATGTACCGGCAACCACCAGCGAAGGCGCGGAATCCGCCACATTACAGGATACGCATCGGGCACAGCTGCGGACCCAGCGATTCGAGCAGGCCAATGCCAGCTACAGCCGGGGCGATTACGTGACGGCCGCGCGCCAGTTCACCGTGCTGATCGAGCAGGAAGGCGGCACGATGGATGCCCAGGCACGCGCCTCGCTCACCTATAATATCGGCCAGTGCAATCTCCGCCTCGGTCGCTATGCCAGCGCGCTCCATTACTTCCGCGAGGCCCAGCAGTCCGGCGCGCTGCCAGACAGCCGCACCAGCCAGCTTGAGGAGAATCTCGCCCGATGCCGCCGGCACGTCGGGGTGGAGACCAATGCCGAGGGCGAAGTTGAAGCGCTGACTGTGGAACAGAGCCGGGCACGCTTTGAAAGCGGGGCACGGATGTATTCGCAGGGAAACTACCAGGGTGCGATCATCGTCTGGACCCAGATTATTGATGCTGGCAACCTGGAAGACAGCGTCCGCAAAAACCTGCTGTTCAATCTGGGACAGGCCAATTACCGCCTGCGGCGCTATGCCACTGCGATCCCCTTTTATGAACAAGCCCGCACCCTCGGCCTGACCGACCATCTGACTGTGCTGGAAGAACGCCTGACCGAATGCCGCCGCGAGATTGGCACGCCGATGACCGACGGCGGCACCGTGCTCTCGCTGCTGGACGAGGCCGCACGCGACAAATTCTTCGCCGGCAATACCGCCTACAGCGCCGGTGATTTCGCGGCGTCCCGCGCCCGCTTCCTGGAGGCGCTGGAGCTGACGACCAACGCCGGGACACGCGGCCCGCTGCACTACAATATCGCCCAAAGCTGCTACCGCATGGGCAATTATGCCGAGGCAGCGGAGCATTACCGCGAAGCGCTGGCCGCGGGCGGCATCAACGAGACAGTCGCGCGCGACCGACTGGCGGAGTGCGAGGCGCGTCTTTCCGGTGAGCCGACCGAAACAGCCCATTAAGCACTTTGTCGCTGTGATGAGCAGTCACGCGGCAAAAGGATAGACATGAGGCACATGGCGGATGGGATTTACGCTTTACTGGGATGACACGCTGCAGAACGTGCTTCACTATAACTTTCCAGAGACCTGGACCTGGGATGACCTGGCCGTCATGCGGAAAGAAGTCCTCGCCATGATTGCCGACCGGGCGCATCCTGGGCCGGTGTACTGCATCGTCAACATGTCTGACACCCGCATACTTCCGTTCGGGGTGATCGGCAGGGCGCGCGCAGGCATCGAGAGCAGGCCGAAAGACGTCGCGCATCTGTACTTTGTGGGCATGCGCGCGCTGCACGCGGGCCTGATTCGTACCTTCCAGCGCATTTACCCGGATTTGGGGCGCATGTTGACCCTGTGCGAAACCGTCGATGACGCCCGCGCACGCATCCGCGAACAAATATCGCGCAGCAATCTTTAAGCTTTGTGCAATTCGTAAACCCAACCTTTATAATCGCCTGCATTGAATCTTCGATAACCCGATTTGCAGGTTTGTATACAGTATGCCATTGACCATTCGCTGGGCCGATGAGGCGCACACTATCGTGCATGTGCGCCACGAACTCCCCTTCACGATTGAAGACTATAACGCCATGCTGGACCAGGCAGACGCCATGCTGAACGAAAGTTCCGGCGGCGTGGCCTGGATTTCCGACTGGTCGCCTTGCCCCACCATCCCATTTGACAACGACACCATGGCCAACCTGCATTTCACGCGCACAGGCAGCAAGGTGGCCATGCGTATCCTGGCAGGGGCCAGCGACGAAATCTTCTCGTTTGCGCAGATGTATATGCGCATGCATCCCTCGCGGAACAGCCGGGTTTTTTTCGTGCCCGACTACGCCAAAGCCCTCGCCCTCATCAAACGGCAGCGGCGCATGGGGCGCGGGGCATCAACGCGCTAACACATCCTGCCGCGCAATCGCGCACAGTCCAGCGCCACCCGCGTCCAGCCACGCCTGCAAGCTGCCGCTGGATGCCGCGCCCGCCCGCGCATCGTTATAGATGCTGCCGCCCCACACATAATAGCGTTGGGTCTCGTGTGGCCAGGTGGAAAAGTCGCGGTTCACGACCGACGGCCCGCCGTTATAGCAGGCCAGCGCCAGAAAGCTGTTGCCCTCGGCATAGTCCATGCAAAACGCCAGAAAGTCGCCGCCACGACGGGCATTGGTCTCCGGGTCGGTCATCACTTCGCCGGTCGAAAAATGGAACGGCATCACCTGAAACAGGCCCTGCGCGCCCGCCGAGCTGGCAATGTCCGAGTCGCCACACGACTCAATCTGCATGACCGTGGCCAGCAAGTTCGGGTCGACGCCGTGCTGCGACGCCCAGCGCGTGATATCGCCCGACCAGCGCTGGATCTCCGGGGTGAACAGCGGCGCAATCGCCCCTGTGTATGACGCCGATGTGAGGTTCGTGCCGGGCGCATTGACAGCCGTCGTCCAGCGCTCCAGCAGCGGCCGCCAGGTCGCCTGCGTCTGCTGCAGGCCAAATGGCACGCCAATCACGATGGCGGCAAAAGACAGCGTGCGCGCCATCTGCCGGGCTATCGGAATCTTCAGCAGCCCACCAAGCAGATGACGCACCTGTGTACGGAATCGCGTGACAGGACGCAATAAACGCGCCAGGGGCTGGGGACGCCGACGCCGCCCCGGCTTGCGCGCTGGCGACTTCTTTTTGGGTGATTTTCGGGATGCAGACGTGGCGCGCCCCACCTGCCGGCGCGGATGTGCCGAAACAGCAGCCATGTGCTTTTTCCGTTCTGTTCTGTTCGGTTTCTACCTCCGATAATAGCTCATTTGTTCTATTCTGACAACAGCGATTTTGACCTGTACGCAGGTGCGGCGGCACAAATCTGCGCTTCGCCCACGACTTTCACACGGAGATTTCAACGGGCCTTAATCTTTGTCATAAATTGGGTATGATATAGTGATGTCTATGAACCAAACACGTCCCATCACGCCCGAATCGCACACCGCCGTCGAAGCCCGCCGCACCTGGGCGCGCATCATCTCAGACCTGCTCAGCCCGCCCGTCATCTGGGGAGTGGTCGCCTTCCCGATCGCAGCCCGCGTATCCGGATCGCTGGAACAGACCATCATCTGGGGCCTGATCTACACCATCCTCGTATGCATTTTTCCGGCAGTCTACATTGGCATCATGGTCATGCGCGGCCACATCACCGACATGCACATGCAGGTGCGCGAGCAGCGCGTGAAGCCATTCCTGGTGTCGCTGCTGGGCACGAGCCTGGCATGGCTGGTGCTGACCGTGCTGGGCGCGCCCAGCCTGCTGCCGCTGCTGGCCATCTTCACGCTGCTGCAGATCGGCATCATGCTGGTGATTACGCTGCGCTGGCAGATCAGCATGCACTCGATGAGCATCACTGGCGCAGTGGTGATTACCGGCGCGTTGTACGGCCTGGTGCCGGCGCTGGTGCTCTCGCCGCTGATTCCGGTGGTCGGGATTGCCCGCATCAAGCTCAATCGCCACACCGTGGCGCAGGTCGTCGCCGGGGGCATCCTTGGGGGCAGCGCCACGCTGGTGATGTACCTGATCAGCCGCCCGCTGCTGACCTAGCGCGATACGCCCCGAACGTTTCCAGCCAGTCCGCGTCTGACGCCCGAATAAAGGCCTCCGCGCGCTCCACCAGGTCGCGGTTGCCCACAAACACGGGCGTGCGCTGGTGCAGCGAGTGCGGCACCACGTCCAGAATATCCCCAATGCCATCAGACGCATACGCCCCGGCATGCTGTGCCAGATAGGCCATCGCCTGCGCCTCGAACATCAGCCGCATCTTGCCATAAGGCGCGCCTTCGCGGCTGTCGGCCGGATAATAGAACACCCCGCCCTGAAGCAAATTGCGGTGGAAATCCGTCACCAGCGAGCCGATATAGCGGCCGGACAGCGGCTTGCGCGGGTCATCCGGGTCCATCCCCTGAAGCCAGCGCGTAAAACCACGCACGCCGTCAGTCCAGTAACGTTCGTTGCCCTGATTGGCGCTGTAGAATTTGGCCGTGTCTGGCACGCGGATATCGGGGTGGCTGAGCAGAAACTCGCCCAGCGCCGGATCGAGCGTGAAGCCATGCACGCCCTGCCCGGCTGAATACACCATCATGGTGCTGGAGCCGTAAATGACATAGCCCGCAGCCACCAGCCTGCGCCCCGCCTGCAAGACATCGGCCATTGTGCCTTGTCCGGACGGCGTCACGCGCCGGTGAATGGCGAAGATGGTACCCACGCTCACATTCACGTCGATATTGCTGCTGCCATCCAGCGGGTCGAACAGCAGCACATACTTGCCCAGGCCAAACTGAGTCGGAATCTCGATCAGATCATCATGTTCCTCGCTGGCCATCGCGCACAGGCGCTGCGTGCCTTCGTTCAGGCTCATGATGACTTCGTCGGCATACACATCCAGCTTCTGCTGGCGTTCGCCATAGAAATTGGTGCCTTCGCTTTCCCCCAGGATATTGGCCAGCCCGGCGCGGGTGGTCTCGCGGGCGATCATCTTGGCGGCCAGCGCGATGTCATACAGCAGCTCGGTAAATTCGCCCGTGGCAGACGGAAACCGTTTCTGCTGGTCGAGAATATGGCGCTCAATGGTGGTGATATTGGCCAGTGGCATCGCGCTCATCCTGCCTTTCCTGTAAAAGAAGTCATTTTAAGAGTCGGGACTGCGCTCAGCCCTGGCGAATGCCCGGTACATGGCCAGTCAGCCACGGCCCGATGATGTCTGCGGCCTGGGCCGGATGCGACTGCGGGAATAAATGCCCACCGTCGGCTACTTCGGCATAATGCACGTCGGGCGCGATCTGCCGCACATGGGCGGCCGCACGGGCATTAAACGTATCGCTCAGGCCGCCGCGCACGATCAGTATGGGCAGGCGCGGGGCCATCTCCTGAAGCAGCGCATACGTGCCCGTATAAATCGACTCGAAATAGTGCGCTTCCCAGCCCACGTCCCACGCCAGCACAAAGCCATCGCCAGACGGCACGGTCGAGGCCTCGGTATACAGCCACAGTGCCTCGTCGCTCCAGTCGGAGAACAGCGGCCGCTTGCGCCAGTAGTCAAACGCATCCTGTCGGGTGGGGAACGCTGTCCGCCGTTTGCGTGCGCCCTCGGAAATCGGCGTGCGCGCGATATGCCCGGCGGCGCGTCCGGCATCGATGGCCGCAAACCAGTCCGGGTCGAAAATCGCCGGGTCAAGCAGGATGAGCGCGCTGAACAGGTCCGGCCTGCGCGCCGCTGCCATCAGCGTGGCTGATCCGCCGATGCTGTGGCCAACGCCGATCACAGGCCCCAGCCGGTAATGCTCGATACCATCCACGATATCCTGCGCCACCTCGTGCCAGGTATCAGGCCAGGCCTCGTCCGGCGGCGGGGGTGGTGGGTCGGGCCACAGCGGGCGCGGCAGCAGCGACACCGCATGCACGCGGTCCATTAGCGGCTCCAGCAGCGGCCAGTACGTCAGCGGGGGGAAGCCATTCGCGATGGCCAGGTTCAGCGTCGGACCATGTCCGCCAAATTCAACCAGAATCCCCTGCATCGTCATTCCTTCATCCCCACGCGCACGTATTCAGCAGATTCATGGCCACGAATAGTCGTCATAGTCATCCTTTGAGGCTATTGTCCAGACTATAGCCCTTACAGTAAATTGTACATAGTCCTCAGCGTGAGCCGCTATGGATTCATTGCTGCTTGAGTGAATGCCCAATTCCCGTATGAAGGAGCAATCCCTGATGCGTAATCTGTACGTCCCGAAAATTGTTGTGCTTGGATTCCTGGTACTTGCCAGCAATTTGAGCATCGCAGCCCAGGAAAATCCTGACTGCACCGGCGCGCCCCTCCCCCAGCTCATCATCGGGGAGACTGCCCGCGTACTGCCTGGCGATCCCAATAACGTCCGCGATATGCCCAGCCGTGCTGGCGCACTGACGGGCACCATTCCTGGCGGCGAAGTCTTTCAGGTGCTTGATGGCCCGGTCTGTGCTGATGGCTTCAATTGGTGGCAGGTTGAGTACGGCGCACTCACGGGCTGGACGGTAGACGGAACCGGTACAGAGTACTGGCTTGAGCCGTATGAAGTGCCCGCCATCGAGAACACACAAGCGCCGCCAACGCCCACTTCAGAGCCTGTTTTCGCGCCTGCGGCTCACTTTGTCGCACCACTTGACGCGGTCAATGTGCTGGCCGTGGGGGCGCAGGTGCGCGTCATTAACGACGATCCCGATGCAGGGGCGCTTTCCCTCATCATGAGGGCAGAACCTGGGCTGAACGGCGCGCCCGTTCGGCAGGCTTCAGAAGGGGACGTGCTGACGATTGTCGATGGCCCACAGGAAGTGGATGGCCTGCGCTGGTGGCAGGTCGAGACGCCAGGCGGGACAGTCGGCTGGGCGATCGATGGGGAGGCAGACAGAAACCGTTTCAGTCGCACCCTCCTGGCAGTTTGCCCGGCGCAAGGGGATCGCTTTGCCTTCCGCTTAGGCGACTATATCGTCACTCGTGCGCCTGATGGGGATGACCCGTGCGTGCTCGATTACATCGGTAATGTTCCAGCATGGAAAACATTCTCGTCCACGATTTTTGACTTTGATAACCAGTTGGTCATTTCTCCGGACGGTCAATATCTGCTCTACACCGACGAGCGCAGTTCCGACGGCCGGTCCTTCGAGACGCTGTTTCGACTGCGGCTGGATGGCAGTGAAAGGCGCGTGCTGACGCAGGGTGTCAATGTCAGCTATGCAGACTGGTCCCCGGACGGCCTTCGGATTGCGATTGCCACTGGCCAGCAGGTGGGCATCATCAATGCAGAGGGCGGCGGATTCCGCGCTGTGACGGAGGGATTCACCACCCGCACGTGGGTGGATTGGTTGCCGGATGGCGACACAATCCTGTATGTTCAGCAAAACGGGTCGCGAGATCAGCTGGGAACGGCAGTCGAATACCGGCTGTACGCCGTCGATCTTCGTGAGGGCAACCTGCGCGAGGTGATGCGTACGCCGCTGGAGGTTGATCTGCGCGACACCGCATTATCGCCCGACGGAACACAGTTCTGGATGGACGGCCTTGAATACGAATCCGTGCAAACGGAAGCGCCAAGGGTCTATCTTGGCAATCCAACCGGTTGGACTAAGATCCTCACCATTGAAACGGGTGAGCTGGCAGACCCGGTAGACACACGCACCGTGATCGTGGTGTGGACACCCGACAGCCTCGCCATTGTGGCAGTCCGGTATGCACGACAGGACAGCAACACGACTTCGAGCCTGTTCCTTGTTCCTGTAAATGGGGATGAACCCACTGAGATCACGCTCACCGGAGACGAGCTGCCCAGTGAATTTAGGTTTTTCAGGTGGGAGACAAACGAGGTTTTCCTGGCCTATCTTGGATACGGATTTCAGGTCGAGCCCGAAAACTGGGGATTATGGGCGGTCAATATAGCGACGGGTGAGGTCGAGCGCCGGTGGTAGCCTGAACAGGGACACAAGGCTGTGTCCCTGTATTCAACCCTGCATCCCGAACCATCAGGCCTTCATGCCCACGCGGATCGTCTCGCCAGACATGGCGGGGTTCTCGACAATGTGCTGCGCCAGCTGGGCCAGCTCTTCCGACTTGTTCAGGCGCAGGAACGACGGCGGCGTGTCGGGAAATTCTGCCGGCAGCGCCTCGACGGCCAGATTAGGCGTGGCATCGGCCTGACGCGGGGAAATCGTGCACACGCGGATGCCCTCGCGGGCCAGATCGCGCGAGATAGGCAGCGTCATGCTGACGATGCCCCCCTTGCTGGCCGCATAGGCCGCCTGGCCCGCCCCGCCGTCGAATGCCGCGCTGTTGGCGGTCATCACGATGACGCCGCGTTCGCCATTCTCGTCCGGCTCATTTTTCGCCATTTGCGCCGCGCTCAGCCGCACCACGTTGAAGGTGCCCAGCAGGTTGATGCGGATGACTTCCTCGAATACATCCAGCGGATGCACGCCATTCTTCGTCATCGTGCGCAGCGACATATCGATGCCCGCGCAGCAAACTGTGATATGCAGCCCGCCAAATCGCTCGACTGCCTGGCCGATCGCGGCCTGCATCATGCTCTCGCTGGTGATATCGGCCTCGGCGGCAAATGCCTTTTCGCCCAGCTCAGCCGCCAGCGCGCTGGCCTTTTCGCCGTTGCTGTCCAGGATGACGACATTGGCCCCGCCCGCGGCAAAGCGGCGCACCACGGCAGCACCCATACCGCTGGCCCCGCCGGTCACCAGCACTGTGTGAGTCATCAGGTTCATAGGGATTCATCCTCTCTCAGGAGCGGCGCATCGCGTCAAACGAAAAATCGAGCGCAATCACATACGAGTGATCGAGCATGAGCACCTGATACTGCGTCGAGCGCCCGTGGTCATCCTGCTTTTCCGGCTCAGGCCCGCCCTCCGTGGTCACCGTCAGGCCGTGGCGCTCCAGCAGGCGCGTGACGCGGTTGGCCAGCGGGCGCGGCATCGTGCCCAGCACCCCGCCGCCGGATGCCAGCAGGTCGATCAGCGGCATCGTCCGGTTGAAGTCCTCCGGCATCTCGACCAGATGCCGCCATTCCAGGAAGGTACTCACATAGGCCTGCGACAAATCCAGCGCCAGATCGCTCACGCTAGCGGGCGTTCCTGTGAACGAGACGGTCAGGCGCGGGTGATTATGGTGATAGAGCAGCGGATGATCGGCGGCCAGGGCGGCATGGGCAAACACGCCGACCGACGCCCGGCTTTCGCGCACGCCCAGCGCCCGGATGATATAGCCGTTTTTGGGGCGCAGGCCCTCGACCGACGCGTCATATTCGGCCGTCTCGACCAGAAACTGAATCTCGCCGGGCGCGCCGCCAATCTGGCTGACGAGCAGCACCCCATACTGGCCCTCGCCGCCCAGCTCACTGAAAAATTGCGCACGCTTTGGCATGGCGGTTAGCCCATCTTCGTCTGACGCAGGCGCATCTCGGCAAATTTAACCGAGCTTTCCGGGTAACTGACCGCGCGAATATCGGCAGCAGCCGCTTCAATGTCATACGGCACAGAACGCAGCTCGACCGTCATGCCGCCATTCTCAAACGTGAAATAGCCGTACTGGGCAAAGCCCGGCTGGTCATACGACAGGCCGACGCTGCCCACGTTGACCGCGCGCCAGCCATTGCGCAGCATGCGGTCCATCTGCACATGAATATGCCCGCCGATGCCCAGCCGACCCTCGCGGATGAGCAGCGCGTCGCTGGCGACTTCCTCGTCGGCATCCGGCGCCAGCACGCGGCCTTCATCGTCGCCCGGCGTGCCGTGATAGCCGACGATATTGCCGAAGCCCGGCACATACAGCTCGCAGTCGGTGCCCAGCTTCATCAGGAATTCGTAGTCGGCAAAGGTGAGCTGGCTGGTGCCCCACATCAGGGCATCATGGATGGCCTGCAGGCCTTTGATCGCGCGCGCCAGCTTGTCCGCTTCGGTGATCGGATCCTGGGCGGGGCGCTCTCCGGTGACCAGATAGCGGTCGGTGTTGCCACGGATGTAGCGGATCGTGCCTTTCGTCGATTCATCCGCATCCGCCGCGGCAATCATCTCACGCACGATGCGGACACAGTCGGCGGGGCGGGTGCCAAAGGCGGCATAGTCGCCCAGAAACCAGATGTTGTCCGCGCGACCACGCGCCTCAAAATCAGCCAGCGCGGCCTGAAATGCGTGCAGATTACCGTGGATATCGGAAAAGACGGCCAAACGCATAGTCGGATGCTCCCTTTTTCGCAGTTTCAGGGATAGTACCGTAAACTAGGGGAGAATAGTTAATGACAGGTGGGTCCATCATGGCCCGGCTCACCCACGCGGCGCACAGGCCCAACGAGGACGTATGCTGGATTCGATTACAGAGGGCATCCGCACCGATTTTGTGACCAAGAATGCCGCCCGTGACGCCGCGATTGCGCGCTCGCGCGAGCTGATTCGCAGCTGTGCCGAGGCGATTCGCGCGGTGCATCGGCGCGAATGGGCCGACGCCGAAGCAAAACTCGTCACCGTGCGGGCTCAGGCCGATACCCTGCGCGCCACCGTGGCGGATTATCCCGATCTGGCACACAGCGGTTATACCCTCGACGCGCTCAAAGAGGTGGTGGAGGCTTTTGCCACGCACGCCATCGTGCGCGGGCTGGAGCTGCCCACCCCGGCCGATTTATCAGTCGATGGCGCGGTGTATCTGAACGGCCTGGCCGAGGCCGCCACCGAGCTGCGCCGCTTCATCCTCGACATCCTGCGCCGGGAAGAAACCAGCAGCGAAGACGGCGCAAGTGTCGCCTCCCGCGAGGCAGGCCGCCTGCTCGACTGGATGGATGCTATCTACGACCAGCTCATCACCTTTGACTTCCCCGATGCCATCACTGGCGACCTGCGCCGCCGCACCGATGCCGTGCGCGCCGTGCTGGAGCGCACACGCGGCGACCTGACCACGACCATCCAGCAGCATCGCCTGCAGGAAGCGCTGCGCCGCGCTGAAGGGCGCGGCTGAGATGAACCGACGCCTGATTGCCCTGGCCCTGACGGCCTGCCTGCTGCTGGGCGCGACCGCCGCGCTGATTCCCGCCACGGCGCAGGATCGGCTGGAGTTTGGCCAGTCGCCCAGGGCCGCGGCCATCCGCCTGAGCGAGCCAGACAGCGAAGGCCAGATTACGCTGACCGGCGATACCGACGCAGCCCCGTCGCGGGCGTATCTGGGCATCCGCAACCTGCACACTGGCGAAACCATCGTCACACAGGCGGGCATCACCGGACAGTTTTTCGCCCAGTTGGGCGGTACGTGGGGCACGCCTTTCCTGATTTCTCCCGCTGAGGCATCGTTCACAGCGGCGAATTTCCCCGGCGCGCTGCCCGGCGGCCCCGGCGTCATCGTGACAGCCCCGCGCCAGACCAGCGACCCGCGCAGCTTCAGCCAGCAGGGCACGCTGAACAATGCAGTATGGACGCTGGACGCGCAGGTGAACACCCTGACGCCATCGGCTGATAACACGCTTTCGCTGAATGGTCGCATCACGCTGGACCGCGACGCGCTGGCCGGGGCAGACTCGGCGCTGGTGTGCGCGCAGGTCAGCCTGATGACCATCGCCCAGCCCGAACAGGCCGACAGCGCGCCGCGCCTGCTGGCCGTCAATGCGCTGGATGCGCAGAACGGCTGGTCGGCCATGCGCACCGTGTCTGGCGCGGGCATCGTCGGCGCGCCTGCCCCGCTGGCGTGGGCGGAACGCTGCGTCACCGTGCAGGCTGCCGACCCGGAAGGCAATCTGCGCCTGACGGCCCCGCTACCGATTGACCTGCCCGCCGGGCTGCATGTCCCGCTGCTGGCGCTCACGCTGACGACAGATGGCGCGGCCATATCGACGCCCATACAGCGCATGCCCGTCGTGCTCAGATTCGGCCTAACGGAGGACCAACCCGCGCACATGCCGGTCGCGCTGCTGCTGGATGCGCCCTCGAACGGCGCGCGCGGCGTCATGCCGGAAGACAGCCCGTTCACACTGGCCAACCGCGTGCGCTGGAATCCGGCCAGTTATGCGCTGCCGCCGGGGGAATATCCACTGGCGCCATATGTCATGAATATGCTGCCCAACAGCTACGACCGCTTCGCCCCGCCGCTGCTGCCGCTGGATTACACACAGGGGAGCATCCGCGTGCGCGTGACTGCGCCGGACGGCGTGCAGACCACGCTGGGCGGCCCGCTGGCGCAGAATCAGGTGGGCACCGCGCTGGCCGATGCCGCAGTGCGCTATGGGCGCCAGTCGCCGGTGGATATCTTCCAGCTTGCGTCGGATGACCTGCGTCTGGAGGCCTTCGCCTTTGACCAGTATGGCCCGTACAACATTCAATATGAGACTGAATTTGCCGATATCTTCGGCAATCGTTATACCGGCGGCGGAACGGTCAGCCTGCTGATTGCCGAAACGCTGGTGCTGTCGCCTGCTGTGCTCAGCGGCGCGCCGCTGGAGGCTGGTTATCCAGTCAACGGGGGTGTCCACATCACCCCGGCGGTGCCCGCGCAGGTGGATATCGCGCTGGTGCGGACCGGCCTGAACGGACGCGAACGCATTGTCGAGCTGAGCGGACGGGCCAATACCTTTGGCGTGTATAGCGCGCCGCCGGATCCGTTTGCCAGTGCGCTGGCCAGCGCGGGCGAATATCGTCTGAGTGTCAGCGCGGGCTATACCGATACGCAGGGCAGGTTGTGGCATGGCGAGTGGGCCAGCGCGGGCGTGATCGTCGCGCCGGAGGGACCGCTGATCGCGCATGGCGGCCGCGGCCTGCTGGATACCCGGCAGACGCAGCCCGCGCCGGCCTGGTATGTGGGCTCCCGACTGGCGCCGCTGATCGGCGCGAATGCCGATAACCTGATCGTGAATATGCCCTATTTCAGCGGCGGACTGGCCTTCATCGGGGCAGACAGCCGCGATGGCTTCATGCCTGCGCTGTCTTTGCAGGATGGGGACGGGCTGGCCGGGAGCTTCAGCACGGCGGCCCTGGAAGCGGGCGTGCCGCAGGAAGACGTGTGGCGTGGGCAGTTCCCCCCGGTGGGCGCTGACAGCTACAGCATCGTGTCCGCCGTGACGGCTGGCGTGACCGTGCGCCAGTTCGCCCGTGCTGGCTTCGGGACATTTGCCGACGACCTGCCCCTGTTTGCTGACAGCGATGACCCGCTGAACGCGCAGATTGGCGCGGGCTTCGATGGCCTGCGCACGGGCGACCTGGTCTTCTTCTTCGGGGGAGCCGTGCAGCGCGATGCCAGTACAGGCGACGCACAGACCGCCGGCTATGCCGCCAGCGCCATGACGATCGTCACGCCGCCGGATGACCCACCCCGCGACGAGCAGGGGATTCGCGTGCTGCCCCCCGGGGGAGAAAGCGCGTTCATGCGCGTGGGCGGTGTCGAGTATGCGGCGGCGATCGTGCCGCTGGGGGCGCGCCCTGGCGATGTGCTGGTCGCCGGTGACCGGTTCAGCTTTGCCGGGCAGATTGCCCCGGCGCTGCCGATGCAGGTCAGCATCACCGTGACTGCGCCGGACGGAAGCACGCAGGTCATCGGGACGCGGGCGAATGCCTATGGCGCGTACGCCCTGCCCGACCACGAGATCATCGCGGACCAGCCCGGCGTGTGGCAGGTGCACACCCGCGCCACGCTGTCAGACAACAGCGCGGCCGGCGCGCTCGATAGCGCCATTCAGGGCACGGTCGTGGGCGCGCTGGACGAAACCTTCAGCGTGTATGTCGTGCCTGACGAGGACGCGCTCATCCCGTGGTCGCCCGCGCTGGCGGATCTGGCGATTCCAGCCGGCATCCCGTATAACCTGAACATCGTCATCCCCGGCGACTGGTCTGACTTCAGCGCGCACCGCACGCTGGGCGCGCCCGGCCTGATCATCGCGCAGGGCGACATCCGTTTGACAGGCCGCAGCCTGAACCAGCAGTACAACCCGACCGACATCAACCGGGCGTATACCAATATCGAATCGGAGAGCCGCGTCAGCGGGCCGGCAGCCAGCGACCGCGTGACAATTACGTTGTTTATTCAGGGGGTGGATGCAGACGGGGCAGCACAGATTCAGGCCCGCGTCTTTTCATTTCTTCATGACAGGCTCATCAGTCTGCCGTAATACTTGTGACGATATTAGATGAACGCTTACGAGCAGAATGGGTCACATTATGGCCTCCGCCACTCCCCCTGACCAGGTATCCGCCGCTTCCCAGCACACCGTACACGTGTGGCATGACGACCAGGAGACGGTCATCACCGTTCCCCACGGGGAAATTCTGCGGCGGGCGCTGTTACAGGCCAACATCACGCCTTATGGATCGGTCAGCAAACAGGTCAATTGTGGAGGACGCGGCGTATGCGCCACCTGCGGCGTGCGCTTTATGAAAGGCGAGCCTGCGCCCGTCAACTGGCATGACAAGCTGGCTGCCCGTTATGGGTATCCGCGGCTGTCGTGCCAGATCACCGTGACGCAGGATATCACCATCCGCATCATCACCGACAAAATTATGTGGGGCCAGCGCGACGAGGCCGCCCGCTACCAGTCTGAACAGACCGGCTGATTCGGCGCAGTCTCAGGTGAAATCGCGCGGTGCCAGCGACAGGCTGCCCAGCATTTCGTGCAGCGTCTCCACCGGCAGCCCGATGATATTCGTCAGGCTGCCGGTATAACGGGCCGCTGGCCTGAATCCCTCGTGCTGAATGGCATAACCGCCCGCTTTGTCAAACGGGTCTCCCGACGCAATATACGCTTCGACTTCTTCATCCGTGTACGGCCGCATGGTGATAATACTGCGGGTGGCGCGCGTCAGGCGCGTGGGCTGCCCGCCATTCGTGAAGGCGCGCAGCAGCGTGATGGCCGTCCACACCTCATGGTCGCGGTCACGCAGACGGCCCAGCATCACGCGGGCTTCTTCGGCATCGGCGGGCTTGCCCAGAATTTCCCCATCCAGCACCACGGTCGTGTCTGCGGCCAGCACCACCATCGGCGGCTCGGTCAGGTGCGCGACCGCGTCGGCCTTCTGCTGGCTCAGGCGCGAGACGTAGACTTCAGGCAGCTCATTGGGCAGCACCGATTCGTCGATATCCGGCTTGATGATGACGACCGGAATCCCCAGCGAGGCGATGATCTCTTTGCGCCGTGGCGAGCCGCTGGCCAGGATGAAGCGTATCGGATCCGTCATGGTGAACTCTCATCTCCTGAGAATGGGCTGGCAGAACAAGACAGGCCCCGTATGCACCCTGTATAACAATGCAGGGCGCAGGACAATGCCTGCACCCTGCAAAATGGCGCTGATGAGTGGCCTGAACGTCACAGCCTAGCGGCTGGGTTTCTCGTCTTCGTCGTCGAAATCTTCATCTTCGTCGTCGTCGTCGAAATCGTCGTCGTCGAAGTCCAGCTCGTCATCCAGGAAATAGCCGTGCGCGTGACCGTGCTCCAGCTCTTCCTCGTCGGCATAGCGGATGTCGGTCACTTCCACGTCATAGTCCAGCGATTTGCCGGCCAGCGGATGGTTGAAGTCGAGCAGCAGCGTGGCTTCGCGGATTTCCGACACGGTGGCCAGATACACGTTGCCTTCTTCATCTTCGACTTCCAGGTCGGTGCCGATTTCCACGTCGTCGCCAAAGGGCACGGCATCACGCGGAATCTCGTCAAAGTTTTCACTGTCATAGTCGCCATAGCCGTCCGCCGGGGCCAGCGTGATGCTGAACTTGTCGCCGACCTTCTTACCGGTCAGCGCGGCTTCCAGGCCGGGCACGATTTCCTGATACCCATGCAGGTATTCCAGTGGCTCACCCGCGGTCATGCGGCTGACTTCCTCGCCGTCCACGCGCAGCACATAGGCGATGCTCACGACCATCCCGTCTGAGATGTTCTGGGGTTCTGTCTGCATGTGAATGTTTCCTTTCACTGATGGAAAAGACCCTGAGAATCAGGGTCAATATGAGGCGGATTGTAAAACAATGTACCCGCTTTGTTAATGGTGATATGCGCACACACGGTTAACAGATGGCTGCACGGAGGTTAAGGATCATGGATGCGCAGGCCGTGTGAGGCGTATGATATAATCCGTCGCCACTGCTCTACAGAAGGGAACTCACCGGGTGTCGCGCACTGCCCGCATGCTGCTGCTCATCGTCCTGTTCGCGCTGCTGCTGCGCATCGCGCTGGGCGTCGCTTTTGTGCGCTTTCCCGGCATCGCCGACCCCAACCACTATTACAACATGGGCACGCGCCTGGCGCAGGGCCAGGGCTTCACCATCGACTACATCTGGCAGTACAACCGCCCGCCTGACGCGGTGGTGCACCCGGAAGACCACTGGATGCCGCTGGCCGCGGTGCTGGCCGCCGCCCCGATGACCGTCTTCGGACAGACCACCGCCGCTTCGCTGATCTTCTTCGTCGCCATCGGCAGCCTGCTACCCGTGCTCAGTTTCGCGGGTGCGCGCCAGCTTGGGCTAAGCGACCGGACGAGCCTGTATGCCGCGCTGGCCACGGCCTGCATCCCGGAAATGGTGCTCAATTCGCTGCGCACGGATACCACCGTGCCCACCGCGCTCTTCCTCTGCGGAGGCATCCTGCTGCTGGTGGAGGCCTTAAGGCGCGGCGGCATTTGGCGCTGGGCGCTGGCGGGCGTCTGCGGCGGGCTGGCCTATCTCACGCGCAATGACGGCCTGCTGCTGCTGCCGATGCTGCTGGTCGTGCTGGCCGCCCATGCATGGACGGCACGCCAGGCCGGCGAACCAATCCGTATACCCGTCCGCGGCGTGCTGATTTTGCTGGGCACGATGCTGCTGGTGATGTCTCCGTGGCTCATTCGCAATTACGTCACCTTCGGCGCGCTGGGGTCGCCCGAAGGCAGCGACATGTTCTTCTTCACCGACAACCTCGATCATTATGCCTATGGCCGCGACTTCACCCTGCAAGGGCTGCTGGCGGCGCAGTCGTTCACAGAAATCGCGGGCAAGCGCATCTTCGAGCTGGCCGCTGGCCTGAAGCAGATCATCACCGGCCTGGGCGAATTCCTGGCGATTGCGTTTGCGGCAGGCGCCGTGCTGATCGTGACTGCCCGGCGCACAGACCGGCGCGCCTTTATGACCGCGCTGCCGGTCGTGGTGCTGTTGCTGGGTGGCATCGTCGCGTATGCCATTTTCATCCCGTATAAGGCGCAGGCGGGCAGCCTGAAAAAAGCCTTCCTGATGACCGTGCCGCTGCTGGTGCCGATCGCGGCGCTGGCGCTGGAACGGCTGATTGTTTCACAGCGGGGGCGATTGCTCGTCATGGGCCTGTCTGCATCGCTGCTCACGTTTGCCGCGTTTGACCTGGTGCGCCTGGATACCGCGACGGCCAACAGCTATCTGGCCAGCATTCAGACGATGCGCGACGCCGGGCGCGACCTGCCCGATGTCAGCGGGGATGGGGAACTGATACTGATGACGCAGGACCCGTATATCCTCAGCTACGTCGGCATCCCGTCGCTGATGTATCCGTTTGAAGACCGGGCGCTGGTGCACGAGATTGCGCTGCGCTATGGCGTGGACTATTTGCTGATGCCGTCGGCCCGCCCTGCCCTGGATGGCCTGCTGGATGAGGCATCCCCCGACCCGCGCTTTACGTTGGTCGCCCAGGTCGCGGGCACGCCGTACCGCTTTTACCGCGTGGAGCAGTCGCCATGAAGCGCGGGGGCATCCGCTGGATTCTGCTGCTGGCGCTGGTCGTGCGCCTCATGCTGGCCCTGTCGCTGGACAGCACTGCCGCCCTGAACCGCACCAGTGATGACGGGCGCTGGTATCTGTCGAACGGCTACTCGCTGGTGACCGGCCTGCAGCCGCCCACCGGCATCGTCACCGATGTCTCCACGCTGGAGCAGCCGCCATTGTATTTCGTGCTGGTGGGCGTGCCGATGGCGTTGTTTGCGCCGGAAACCGCTGTCCTGGTCATCCGCGTGGTGCAGGGCCTGCTGGGCATACTGACCGTCTACATGGGCTATCGCATGGCGCGCCTGCTGGCCGGAGATGACACACCACGTGGCGAAACAGCCGGGCGCATCAGCGCGCTTGTGCTGGCCGTCGCACCCAATTTCGTGCTCGAAAATGCCGCGATCAAAACCGAAACGCTGTATATCGCCCTGCTCATGGCCGGGCTGTGGGCTGCGATGGCTGCCGTCGCGCATGACCGCATGCATGGCACATTCGACTGGCGGCGCTGGGCGCTGGCGGGCATCGGGCTGGGCGGGGCCGCGCTCACGCGGTCTGCCGGGCTGGGATTCTGGCTGTTTCTGGCGCTGGGCATCGTGCTCGCATTCGGCCCCCGCGGCGGGCTGAAACGCGCCGCTGTGCTCATCGCCGCATTCGCGCTCGCATTATCCACCTGGACGGCCTATAACCTGTTCGCGTATCAGCGGCTGATTATCGGCGGGGCTGGCATCGCGTCGTTTGTGTATCTGGGCGCGGAAGGCTGGGATGACCCAACCGAGGTGGATGCCGCGCTGGGCATCACCTCCGGCAGCGCGGCCGACAACCAGCAGATTATCGTTGAGGCCGCCGCAGATGCCATCACCAGCGATATTCCGGGCTACTTGGCCTACCGCGCCCGCGAGCTGTCCGGCGCGCTGCTTCAGCCGCATGGCACCGAGGCTTACGGCGGCGAAAGCCTGCGCGCGCTGGCCGCGGGCTGGCTGGCGAATGACCGTTCCGTCGAGGGGCTGCTGCGCCTGACGCGCGCGCCCGCCTTCTGGGACAAGCTGGCGCTGTACGTGGTGCATTATGCCGGGCTGGTCTTTGGCTTCGTCGGGCTGGTCATGCTGCGGGCACGCTGGCGACTGGCCATGCCGATCGCCAGCGCGCTGCTGTACATCCTGGCGCTGCACACCGTGCTGTTTGTGCTGCCGCGCTATGTGTTTCCTATGCTTCCGCTGTTATGGGTGCTGGCCGGGGTGAGCCTGTCGGCTTTTTTCCGTCCACGAGCACAAATGCCGCCGCTGCGCTGAGGAACGCCAGCGCGGCCGATACCAGCGCGATCACCTGAAACGTATCCACGAAGTTCTCACGAATGACCTGCATCGTCGCGGCCGACTCGGCCTCTGCCATGCCGTCCGGCGGCGTCAGGTCAGCCAGGCGGTCGGCATTATCGGTCAGATAAGTCATCGTCTCAGGGGCGACACCAGCGGGTGCTGTCTGTGCCGCGAAGCCGCTGGCATACACGCTGACAGCCAGCGTGCTGAACAGCGCAATCGCGATCACGCCTGCCGAACGCGAAATCGCGTTGTTGATGCCGCTGGCCGCGCCCGACATGGTCGCTGGCGCGCTGCCCATCACCGCCGTTGTGAGCGGGGCGATGGTGATACCCATGCCGACGCCTAACACCAGCACGGTCGGGAAGAAGGTCGTCCAGTAGGCCGCTGGGCCGCCCGTCAACCCCTGCAAGCCCAGCAGCACAAAGCCAATCCCGGTGATGGCAGGCCCGACGACCAGCGGAATCTTTGCGCCCACGCGGTCCACCCATGCGCCGGAAAAGCGCGAGATGATCGCCAGCAGCAGCCCAAATGGCAGATTGACCAGCCCGGCAGCCTGCGCATCATAGCCCTGAATCTGAATCAGGTTCAGCGGCAGGAAAAACAGCACGCCGTACAATGCCCCGTACAGGAAGAAGGTGAGCAGGTTGGTGCCCGCAAACGTGCGCGAGCGAAACAGATTGACCGGCATCATCGGGTGCGGGGCGCGCAGCTCCCAGCCAACAAACGCCACCAGGAATACCACGCCGAGGATCGTCACCAGCGTGCCGCCGCCAGACAGGCCAAAGGTGAGCGCGGCAAGCCCCAGCGTGACCAGCGCAGCGCCCGGATAATCAAGCGTGCCAGTCGCATTTTCGTCGCGGGTTTCGGGCACGCGGGCCAGCGCGACCAGCGCAATCACCGCCAGCGGGATATTCAGCAGAAACACGCCGCGCCACAGGCCGTTGCTGGCCAGCACGCCGCCAATCACCGGGCCGAGGATGGTGGTCAGCGTGCTCAACGTGGACCATGTGCCGATGGCGCGCCCGCGCGCGTTCGGCGGAAAGTTTGCCGCGATGATGGCCAGGCTGCCCGGCACCATCAGCGCGCCGCCCAGCCCCTGCACCACGCGCGCGATGATCAGCAGGTCAGCGGTAGGGGCCAGCGCGCATAGCACCGACGCCACGGTAAACAGGATGATGCCCAGTCCAAATACACGGTTACGGCCGTAGCGGTCACCTAATGCACCGCCGACCAGAATAAGCGCGGACAGCATCAGCGTGTAGCCGTTGACGATCCAGCTCAGCTGAATCGCGGTTGCGCCGAGGTCATTTTGCAAAGCGGGCATCGCCACGCCCAGCGCGGTGCCATCGATAAACGCCATGCTGGACGCAAGAATCGTCGACAGCATCACAAATAAGCCGGCGCGTGGCGCGGCAGTCACGGAAGAAGACATTAAAAACCCTGTCGATTTGCGAAAGAAGATGGAATCACACTACCCAGACGCAAACATCACAGAAATATTACATCTGGCGTAAATTCTGATTACATATGCCGATTATCTTCAGGATATCGAACGGGAGCAATGCGAATAACGGGGAGCAGAAAATTCATGTTGAAGAAGGTTTGGGCAGTGTTGATCGTCGTTTTGACAGTTGGGGCCATGGCGGTGCCAGCACTGAGCGCCAGCGCCGAAGCCAGTGCAGTCTACGGCGGCACTATCGTCGTCACCGAGACGCAGGTGAACAGCAGCTATCGCGTGACCAGCCCGGCGCGCCGCCAGATCAGCAACATGGTCGTCGATTTGCAGCCTGGGCAGGCTGTCATCACGCTGACGTGGACGACGCGCGGCCGCGACAGCAGCGCCATCCCGGTCAGCACCACCTGGACGCCTGTGGTCAGCAATGGCCGTCTGTCGTGGACGCTGGCCAGCGCCACCAGCAACGGCGCGCCCATCTCGAACGAACTGCGCGCGCAGATCAATGCAGCACTCTCGACCTCATGGCGCAATTACTGGCGCAGCCAGCATCCCGGACGCCTGACCACCGTGGAAGTGACCGCCAGCGAGCTGCGCCTGACCTGGGCGTGACCGGAAACAAGACAGCCCCGCACAATGTCTCACGTGCGGGGCTGTCTTGTTTTCATGGGAGTCTTAAGTCGGCGGGCGCGTCGCGACGCGCCCCTACCCGTCCAACCTCGTTCGTCATGAACGAGCATTGTGGGTATTCAGCATGAGGACGGTTCACGATGCCCTGGCAGGTCCGCCCTGGTAGGGGCGCCTCGCGAGGCGCCCGTTATGGGCTGCGAACTTTATGTTCCTGCCCGGATGCCTAGCTCTCGCCGTTGATGGCCAGCAGTTCCACGTCGAACACCAGCACGGCGTTCGGGGGAATCACGCCGCCAGCGCCGCGTGCGCCATAGGCCAGCTCAGACGGCATCGTGAAGGTATATTTCGCGCCCACGGTCATGAGCTGAATGCCTTCGCTGAAGCCGGCGATCACGCCATTCAGCGGGAAGTCGATTGGTTCGCCGCGCTCATAGCTGCTGTCGAACACGCGGCCATCGGGGAAGCGGCCTTCGTACATCACGGTCACCGTGTCGGTGGCCGCCGGACGTACGGTGCCCGTGCCCTCGGTAATCACGCTGTATTGCAGGCCGCTCGCGGTAGTGGTCACGCCCGGCTGCTGCCCATTCTCTGCCATAAATACCTCGTTTTCTGCGATAGTCGGATCAACCATGTCTTCCAGCGGCGTCACGAGTGCCGCTTCAATCACTTCCAGCGGCACACCGCCGGTATAGGTGCGGCCATCGATGATGATCGCACGCGCTTCCAGGCCTGGCCCGCGCACCAGCACGCCCGGCGTGCCCGCAATCCCGTTCGCTTCGCCATACAGATAGTCGACGATTACCTGCGCGCTATCGTCGCTGGACTCGACACAGGCCTGAATTTCATCGGCATCCAGTTCCAGATGCGTCGCCAGGCGCGCTATGATGTCACCGTCATATTCACCGGCAGCGGCCAGGTCATACAAATGCACATAGCTGCCCCAGAAAGCGCCTTCACGCTGCGCTTCGGTGCATTCGGCGGCAACCATCGCGTAGATGCTGAGCTGGCCGCCCGCCGTGGGGAACTGGCGGAATTCAAAGTTCGCGTCCCCGCTGGCCACGTAGGTGCGGATGAATTCATCGATGACCGGCTTGTAATCCTGGCAGTGCGGGCACGCATAATCGGCAAATTCGATCAGCGTGAACGGCGCGTCAGGGTCGCCCAGCAGAAAAGCGCCGTCTTCGCCGCGTGACTGCGGCAGCGAGGCGATCAGCTCGTCCATCGGGATGAGGTCTTCAGGCGATTCTGCCGCTGTTTCGGGGGCGGCTTCGGGCGTCGTTTCGGCCTGTGCCAGCGCCAGCATGGGCACGGCCAGCAGCAGGCCGGCCGCGATCAACAACCATTTCTTCATACGGGTTCCTTTACTTACCCAACAGGTCACACAGTTTCAGGGGCACACCGGCTAATCGTCGCCGGTACGCTGAAGCCAGCTTCGCAGGGCGCGCATCTGCGGCGACTTCTTGTTCTGGTGTTCGCGCATGCGGCGCAGCAGGTCATCGATCATTGTGACCGCATCGGCGATATACGGGCCTTTGTTCAGCATCACGCATTCCGCGCGCGCGGCCATCGCCGCATCGGTCATTTCGCCGCGCGACGGCATGCCGTCCTTGACGAAGCTCTCCAGCACCTGCGTCGCCCAGATGACCGGCACATGGGCGGCCTCGCACAGCCACAGGATCTGTTCCTGCATCTCGGCGGTGCGCACAAAGCCCAGCTCCACAGCCAGGTCACCGCGCGCGATCATCACGCCGAACGGCTGTTTTCCGGCCGCCCGCACGATAATTTCAGGCAGGTTGCGCACGGCACGCGGCGTCTCGATCTTGGCAATAATCGCCATGCGCGACGGGTCCTGCATGCGCTTCGCCAGCTCGGCCTGCAAATGCGCAATATCGCGGCCCGTCTGCACAAACGAGAAGCCGACCATGTCGGCCTGCTCCACCACGGTATCCAGCGCCTGCAAGTCTTCATCGGTCAGCGCGGTCAGGCGCAGATCGGTATCGGGGAAATTCAGCCCCTTCTCGTTCTTCAGTTTGTATTCGCCCTCTTTGACGCGCTGCACGCGCAGCACCGCGCCCGCGGGCAGCAGCGCCTCCACCACCGTGGTGACGACGCCATCGTCAATCGACACGCGCTTGTTCAGCGTCAGCTGGTCGATGACGGCAGGCAGCGAACAGCGCACCTGAAACGGGAAGACCCCCTCGTCCTGGGGCTGCACATCGCGGCGCAACAGCAGGATATCGCCCGGCTTGATACGCGTCTTTTTGGGAAACACCACATCTTCTGTGCGCACTTTTGGGCCGCCCAGGTCCATCAGGATTTTGATCGGTCGGCCCGCCTGCTTGCCTGCATCGCGCACATGCCCGGCGATGCGCGCCCACACGGCCGCATCGTCATGCGCGCAGTTGATACGGGCGCAGTCCATGCCATTATCGACCAGCTGCTGCACCAGGCCGGGATCATCGGCCGCCTCAGTGGGCATGGTGACCATAATGCGGGCATCACGGCCAACCGGCTTGTCACCCAGCAGAGCGCGGGTGTGCTGGGCCAGCAGGCGCTCACCGCGGCGCATGGCGCGCAGCGGCGGCATCGGGGGCGCATCCGCGTCATGCACAAAACTACCCAGCAGCGACAGCACCGCGTCAATATTGGGCAGCACGCGGGCCTCACTGCGCCCCAGCGATGACAGCCCCAGCGTGGTCAGGCCGCGCTGAAGCTCGCGCAGGTCGCGGCGGCGCAGGGCCAGGTAATTGGCCAGGTTATGGGCGCTGATGCAGAACGTACGCTGGGTCAGGCGGGGGCGCCACGCGTTGAAGATGACCTCACCTTCCTGGGCGACGAAGGTGCGCAGCTCTTTGATCTGGCTGTAGAGCGCGGCAGCATCGGGATTACGCTGATTCGCACTCACAGGGTTCGCAGGACCCGCTCAAGATCGACCAGCGCCTTGTGCTGCACCCCGCGCGGCACTTTCAGGTTATACGCCAGCGCACGCCGGTTATAGGCGGTGAGCTGCGTCCGTAAAGCCTCTTTCAGCGTGTGCCACTGCTGCTCGGCAATGATCTTCGCCTGTTCAGGCTCGGTTGCGCGCTGTGCGGCGTCGAGAATCGCCTGTCGTTTTACGCGGGTGCGCTCGATAGCCCGGTCAAGCGTCTCACGCGCTTCGTCCAGCGACTTGCTTTCGAGGATCCATTCCGGCGGCATATTGTGGTCGCGCAGCATCTTGTGCGCCATCCGCAAATGCTCTGGCGTGTGTGAATCATCCTCAATCTTCAGCGGCTTGCCCGCGCCGGGCAGCCGGTCAAACTCGCCATTGCGCATGGCCTGGTTGATGATGTCGTCAATTGCACTCATGGTCAGGGCACCGTGAACACACTTTGCGCGCGATTCTGGCTGTCCAGCAGCGTGACCGAGTCGCCAGAGGCGAACACGGCCTGGTCCAGATCGGCAAACAGGGCGATAGGCGTATCATCGCCGACGCGCGTAAAAACAGTCAGCGAGCCCCCCGTGAACAGGCGGCGGTCACGCGGGAAGATATATTCCGAGCCGTCACTGCCGCGCAGTACCCAACCCGACAGGTCGATCACCGCGCCGTTGTTGCGAATTTCCACACCTTCGGCGGTGATATTGCCGGCGTCGATCACGCGCACAATCGCGACCTGCGCGTTGGCGGCAGTCGGCGGCAGCGTGGAGGTCGGCGTATTGCTGGGCGTGCTGGTGAACGTGCGCGTGGCCGTGACAGTCGAGGTTGGCGGGACGACCGTCTCGGTCGGGGTGGGCGTATTGGTGGGCGTGGGGCCGGTGGGTGTGAATGACGGCGATGGCAGGAAGGTGGCCGACGCCGTGGCCCCGACAGCCGCAGCGACCAGCGAGCAGCCTTCCTGCGGCACGATCAATTCCTGGCCAATCTGGAGAAATACAGCATCTTCTTCGCTCAGGCCATTGACGGCCAGCATCTCGAACACATCGACTCCGTATTCAGCGGCAACGCTGCCGACGAAATCGCCCGCTTCAAGCGTATAGGTGATACAGCCCTGCGGCAGCGCGGTGGCGGCATCCGGAAAAGCTGCGCCCAGCGCGTCGGTGCCGCTGACGCCGCTCAGCGTGGGCAGGCCCACTGCCGTGGCAGCGGCCTGATTGGCAATTTCGCCGATGATGTTGGTCGGCAGCGCGACCTGATTGGGCTGCAGCGTGGCCGTGACCACGATCAGCGTCGGGCCGGCGTTGGGATTCGGCGTCGCGGTGATGACGACCGGCACGGTAATCACCATCGGCGGCGCAGACTGTTCAGAAGACTGGTCGCGGTTAATCAGCGAACCGACGATCAGCACCGCCGCCACCGATACCACAATATTGATCAGGATAAACAGCACGCCAGAAATACGCCGCATGGCACGAACCTCGCCCGGTGGGTGGGATCAGAAAACTCGTTAGTTTAGTGTCACAAGTGTAGCACAGACAGGGGGCTGGGCCAAACGACGGGTGGCCTGCGGCACACGCAAAACAAAAGGCGCAACCCGAAGGATGCGCCCTGTGATATCAGGCAACGGCGGGCGCGTCGCGTCGCGCCGCTACAGAATCGACCTCGTCTGGCGACAGCAAACAGGGTAGGCGACAGACGTAAAATCCGCCCTGTAGGGGCAGCTCGCGAGCCGCCCGCTGAGTCTTACAGCAGCAGCGCCATCGGGTTTTCGATCAGCTTCTTCAGCGCCTGGGCAAACTGCGCGCCTTCGGCACCATCGCTGACGCGATGATCGACGCTGACAGTCAGCTTCATGCGCTGGCCCACGCCCAGCGTGCCATCGGCCTTCACCACCGGCACCTTCAGCGCCGAGCTGACGGCCAGGATGCCCGCTTCAGGCGGGTTGACGATCGCCTGGAAATTCTCCACGTCGTAGCCGCCCAGGTTGCTGACCGTGAAGGTGCTGCCCTGCACGTCATCGGGCTTGACCTTGCCCTCACGGGCACGGGCGATCATCTCTTTGTTGAGCTGCGACAGCGTGCCCAGGCTGACCTTGTCGGCATCTTTGGCCACCACGTTCATCAGGCCGCCGTTAGGCAGCGCGACCGCGATACCGATGTGGATGCGCTTGTGGCGCACGATCTTGTCGCCATAAAAATGGCTGTTCAGGTTCGGGAACTGGCGCAGCGCCAGCGCGGTCGCCTTGACGATCAGGTCGTTCACGCTGACCTTCTTGCTGTCGTCCAGGTCGGCATTGATCTGCTTGCGCAGGGCCATCATCGGCTCCACGTCCACCACCGTGGTGGTGTAGAAATGGGGGATCTGCTGCTTGCTCTCCACCATGCGGGCGGCGATGCGCGAGCGAATCTTGCTGGTCTCGATAATCTCGACATCCAGGCCGGAAGGCAGGTTGCCATAGCTGGCGGCGGGCAGGCCGGCAGGCGCGGCGGCAGCAGCCGGGGCCGGAGCAGCGGCGGCAGGCACATACGCCTCAACATCGGCCTTGGTCACACGGCCGCTGGGGCCGGTGCCCTTGACCAGCTTGAGGTTGATGCCGCGCGATTCCGCGATCTTGCGGGCGACCGGCGAGGCGCGCACGCCGTCGGGCAGATTGCCCTCTTCCTCATCGACAGCGGCGGCCGGAGCGGGCACTTCAGCAGGTTTGGCCGCAGCGCCATTCGACGCGGCAGCGGGAGCAGCCTCAGCCGCAGGAGCGGGCGCAGCAGCAGGCGCAGCGGGGGCAGGCGCGGCGGCTTCGCCGGCAGCACCCACAAAGCCGATGGTGGCGCCCACGCGCAGCATCGTGCCCAGATCGCCAATGAGCTGGGTGATTGTCCCGGCGACCGGCGACGGCACTTCCACGGTGGTCTTGTCTGTCTCAATTTCGGCGATGACATCGCCTTCCTTAATGGTATCGCCCACCTGCTTCGTCCAGTTCAGCAGGGTTCCTTCTTCCATGCCAGAACCGAGGTCCGGCATCACGATTGGTTGTGCCATTTAAAGCACCTCTTTCACGGCTTTGACGACTTTACTCGCATTAGGCAGGGCCATCAGCTCGATTTCACGGGCGAACGGCAGCGGGACATCCATTGCCGTCACGCGCTTGATCGGTGCATCCATATAGTCGAAAGCCGCTTCCTGAAGCTGGGCAGCGATTTCACTGCCAAAGCTGTACATCGGCAGGCTTTCTTCCACGATCACGCAGCGGTTGGTCTTCTTGAAGCTCTCCAGCACCGCGCTCATGTCCAGCGGGCGCAGCCAGCGCACGTCGATCACTTCGGCCTGAATGTCTTCCTTCGCCAGGATATTGGCGGCTTCCAGCGCCCATTCCACACCACGGCCATAAGCCACCAGCGTGACATCGTCGCCCTGGCGCTTCACGTCGCTCTTGCCGATGGGGATGATGTATTCGTCGTCGGGAATCTGCGACGGCTTCGGATACAGCGCGATCACCTCAGTGAAGAGCACCGGGTTATCGTCGCGGATGGCGGCCTTCAGCATGCCCTTGGCGTCGTACGCATTGGACGGGCAGCCGACGATCAGGCCGGGGAAATGCGCCCAGATCGGCTCCGGCGTGTGGCTGTGCGTGGCGGTCGCCTGATTGCCCCAGCCGGTCGCGGCACGGATGACCAGCGGCACAGTGAACTGGCCGTTGAACATATAATGAATCTTGGCGGCGTGGTTGATGATCGCGTCAAACGCCAGCAGGGCGAAATTGATCGTCATCATCTCGGCCACCGGGCGCAGGCCGGCCATCGCCGCACCCACGGCCACGCCGCCGATGGCCATTTCGCTGATCGGGGTATCGCGCACACGCTCCGGGCCAAATTCGTCGAAGAAGCCACGCGTCACCTTGTGGGTGCCGTTCCAGCGGCCGACTTCCTCGCCCATGATGAACACACGGTCATCACGCAGCATTTCCTCGTGCAAAGCAGAGCGCAGTGCGTCGCGCATCGATAGGTTTTTGCTCATTGTCGTCTTTACCCTGCCTTACATGCCCACGTAAACGTGGCTAATCAGGTCGTTGTAGTCCGGTGCCGGGCTGGCGATGGCGAAGTCCAGGGCTTCCTGAACCGCCTGCGTCGTCTCGGCATCAATTTTGGCCAGGTCCTTGTCCAGATTCTTGAAGCTGGACTCCAGGTGCGCGCGCAGCACGTTGATCGGGTCGCGCTTCTCCCATACCGACAGCTCAGCCTTGAGGTCGTCGCGGCTGTCATACAGCTTGTCGCTGACGCCGTGGCCTTCAAAGCGATAAGTCTTCGCTTCCATCAGCACGGGGCCATTTTCACGCGCCCAGTCCAGCTCGGCCTTCACGGTGTTATAGACTTCCAGGATATTCTGGCCGTCAATGCTGGGGCCTTCCTTCATGCCGTAGCCAATGGCGCGCTTGGTGGGCTGGGTCTGGCCGCTCGATTCCTCGATGCGCGTGCCCATGCCGACGAAGTTGTTTTCCACCAGGAAGACAATCGGCAGACGCCAAATCTGCGCCATATTGGCCGCTTCGTGGAAATAGCCGTTATTGAGCGCGCCGTCGCCGATAAAGCACAGCACCGCATTTTTGGTCTTGGTATACTTTTCCTTCAGCGCGATGCCCACGCCCAGCGGAATGTGTCCGCCGACGATGGCATAGCCGCCCCAGAAATTGACCGAACGGTCGGCCAGGTGCATCGAGCCGCCCTTGCCGCCGCTGGTGCCGGTGCGCTTGCCAAACATCTCGGCCATCACGCGCTTCGGGTCCGTGCCACGGGCGATCGCGATGCCGTGGTCACGATACGCGGTAATCACGTGATCGTCTTTGCCCAGGGCCTTCACCGCGCCCACATGGGTGGCTTCACTGCCGCTGGCCAGATGCAGGTACACGCCGGTGATTTTGCGCGCCGGATCCTTTTCCTCAAAGTATTGATGGTGACACTGATCCTCGAACTTGCGTACGAGTACCAGCTCACGGTACCAGTCTAGCAGCGTCTCTTTTGTGAGAGACTCAGTCTTGGTCGCCATGGACGCTCCTCGAAACTTGCAACCAGCCGATGAGGCAGGATGACACGATGTGAATAGTAAGGCGCAAGTGTAGCGCATGCGCCCCGGTTCATCAATTCTATGGATTGCCCGGGGGCTCAGCCCTCAGCGAATGTTCAGGTTGGCGAGGCCGAGTAAAGACGCAATGTGTCCTCAAGAATGGATAACTCCTAAAGCGATAGTGTGAACCGCCAGGACGCCAAGACTGGAAGGACAAAGAAGCTTGATATTCATGTTGTCCTAGCGTCCTGGCGGTTAAACGTTCTTTCGCCTGGTTAAGGCAATGCCTGTGGCGAAGCCACACCCCCGGCCTAGCCCTGCTCCACGCTGCCACTGTACGGGTATTCAAACGCGCCCGCGAACGGCCCGTCGATTTTCTTGCGCTTGCCGCTCCACTCGCTGATATCGATGCGGAAGACCGACGTGCGCGTCAGCTCCTCGTCAATGATGCCGCGGTAATCGCGCCCCGGTTGCAGGTGTGGGAAATAGCGGTCGAGCAGGATTTGCAGCGCGTGCACCTGCTCGTCGCGGTCGGTGACCACATGCGCGGTGCCGAATGCCACAATGCCGCTGTATTCCACGCTGAATTCCAGCGCTTCGTCGGCGGGCAGCAGGCGGCCAATCTCGCTGATGGTGAAGCACACCTTCTCGGCAGCATCCACATTGGCGCGCGTGCGCCCCACCCGGGCCGTGTGCATGTAAATGCAGTGGCGCGCCGCGTCATACACATACAGGTTGCTGTTGATAAACGGCTGGCCGTCGTGGGTGGTGGCCAGATATCCCACGGGCACGCGGGACAGCATCTCGACCATCCACGCTTCATCTTCAACGGCGCGGTCGCTGCGGCGAACCTGGGTATTGGGCTGGGCGGCGTAATCACGGCTCATGAATTGTTTTCCCCTTAAGCAAATCCGTAACAGTCACAGCCTAGCAGAATCGCCCGGCGCGCTTGAAGTGCCATCTAGGTCCATGTGAAGATTTGGCTTTAACGCATCACAAACCAGGGATTGTGTGATTATCAACGCTAATTTGGGATTCTTCAGGGGTGATATCCCAAGCATATCCCAGGTTTGGGATAAAGTGGTATTTCTCCGCTGTGCATATGGTTCGGTTATCCCAATCCCAAGGGTTGGCGGCCGGTTTGCTTAAGGCGCATCAGCGCAGCGCGGTATACAGCGCGTCCAGGTCAGCTGCAAGGCGGGCGATGCTGTAATGCTGGCGTGCCGCTTCGCGCAGCCTGTCGCCATCCGGGGGCGTGCGCAGCGTATCAATAATTGCGTCGGCCAGCGCATCAGCATCGCCGGACGGGGACAGGGTGCCCAGTTCTCCGTGATGCAGCAGGTCGGGCAGGCCGCCGACAGCCGTCGCCACGACCGGCGTGCCGCAGGCCAGCGCCTCGATCACGGTCAGCGGGGTGCCCTCGTTTACGCTGCTGATGACGAGCGCGTCGCTGTCGGCATAGTACGGCGCGACCTCGCGCTGCCAGCCTGCGAAATGCACAATCTGCGTCAGCCCCAGAGCCGCGGCCTGCGCCTCCAGATCGGCGCGCAGCTCGCCATCGCCCACGATCAGGAAACGCGCTTCCGGCAGTTTATCCCAAACCAGCTTCGCGGCACGCAGGAACAGCGCGTGATTCTTGACCGGCACCAGCCGCCCGACAATTGTGACGAGCGGCGCATCCGGCGCGATATCCCACAGGCGGCGGATCTCGCCGGTTTTGCGCGGGCGCGCCAGCAGCGCTTCCAGCTCCAGCCCCAGCGGCATGACGACAAATTTCTCGTGCGGGGCGATGCGGTAGGTATCGGCCAGCTCGCTGCGCTGGCCATCGGTCAGCACAATGATGCGGTTTGCCAGCCGCGCCGCCAGCCGCTCCAGCACGATGAACAGGCTGGTTTTCAGCGGCGAAAAATAGCCGTGAAAGACATGCCCGTGGAAGGTGTGCACGACCACCGGCACGCCCGCCAGCCGCGCCGCCAGCCGCCCGACGAAGCCGGCCTTGGCCGTGTGCGTATTCACGATGTCCGGCCGGTGCTGGCGGATCAGGCGCACCAGCGCCACCAACGTGACCAGGTCACGAACAGGATGCAGCTCGCGCCCCAGCGATGGAATGATGATCGGCGTGACCCCGCGCTCGGCCGCATAATAGCCCATATCGCCTTCGTTCGGCCCGACCGTGCCCGCCACCAGCACGCTCTCATAGCGCGGATTGATCGGCGCGTTCAGATGCTGCGTCACCAGGCTGACGTGAATGGCCGGGCCGCCCACGTTCAGGCGCGCCAAGATATTCATCACCTTCACGGGCCGTGCCCTCATGCCAGCGCCTCGCGGTACAGCGCGGCAGTGGCCGCCACCATGCCCCCCATCGAAAACTGCGTCTCCAGCCGTTCACGCCCCATCATCCCCATATGACGACGCAGCGGGGCATCGCCCAGCAGGCCGCGCAGATGACCCGCCAGCGCATCGACATCACGCGGCGGGGCCAGCAGGCCCGTCTCGCCTTCCAGCACAACCTCCGGGATGGCGCTCACGCGGCTGCCAACGACCGGAACGCTGGCGGCCATCGCCTCCAGCAGCACCAGGCCGAAGCCCTCCCACAGGCTGGGCATCAGGAAGATGTCAAAGGCGGGCATCAGCGCGGCGGCATCGGCGCGCCAGCCCAGAAACGCGATGCGCTCGCCCAGGCCCAGCGACTTCGCCTGCCCTTCCAGCGCGTGACGCAGCGGCCCGTCGCCCACGATCAGCAGGCGCGCCGCCGGAAAGTCTGTGCTGGCGCGGGCGAATGCTTCCAGCCCGTAACGCAGGCCCTTTTGCTCGATCAGTCGGCAAACCGCGCCGACGACGATGGCATCAGCAGGCAGGCCCAGCGATGCACGGGCTTCCCGGCGCGCCGCCTCCGGGTCGCCAACATTAGGCTGATAGCCGTATAAAATCGTGCGGATGCGCTCCGGCCGGGCGCCCTCTGTATCGATGCTGAAACGGCGTACCGCCTCGCTGATGGCGATGCCGTGATCGATGATGCGCCACAGCGCCCGGTTGAGCAGGCGAATCGGCGCCCGATAGCGAAACTGGTCATCGTTGTGGCGCGACGACAGCACGCGTGGACGACGACCGTTTACGCGCATGAAGCGGCCGGCCAGCGCGCCATATAAATCGGCATGCAGCAGATGGGTGTGCACGATGTCCGGCTTCAGCGGGGCCAGCTCGCGCGCCAGCTGACGCACGATGCCGGGGCTGAAATGCGAGCGAATCACGCCGCGGGTGACCGGGATATCCAGCGCCTTCGCCGCGTCCATGAATTCCGGCACAGGCTGGCTGGGATTGACCAGGTAATGCAGATGTGCATCGATGCCCTGGCCGCGCAATCCGGCCAGCAGCAGCAGCAAATGATTCTCTGCCCCGGCGACCCCTTTGACCTTGATGAGATGAACGACGCGCATGGCTTAGCGGCTCAGATAATCGCGGTACCAGGCCAGCGTGCGCGCCAGCCCTTCGTCAAAGGTGACGCCCGGCGCGTAGTCGAGCAGCTCGGCCGCGCGCTGGATATCCGCCCGCGAGTGCAGGATATCACCGGTGCGCGCAGGCTCAAAACGCGGCGCAATGTCGGTCCCGATCAGATGGTTCAGCTTGTCCACCAGGTCGAGCAGCGAGACGCGCCCGCCGGTGGCCAGATTCATCATGTGCCCGCTGGCCTGCGGCGCGGTCAGCGCCAGAATATTGCCGTAGACGACATTGTCGATGAAGGTGAAGTCGCGGCTCTGCGTGCCATCACCATAGATGACGGGCTGTTCGCCGCGCAGCATGGCCGCCATGAAGCGCGGAATCACGGCAGCATACTGCGAGGTCTCGTCCTGGCGCGGGCCAAACACATTGAAGTAGCGCAGCGCGACCGTGGACAGGCCGTAGCTGGCGGTGAAAGCCGCGCAGTACAGCTCGCCGGCCAGCTTGCTCACGCCGTAGGGCGAAAGCGGCTTTGGGGCCAGCGTCTCGATCTTGTAGTCGGCGTCGGCATCGCCATAGGCCGACGAAGACGCGGCATACACCACGCGCCTGACGCCGGCATCGCGGGCAGCCAGCAGCACATTCAGCGTGCCAGTGATATTGACCTCATGCGTGGTCAGCGGATCGGCCACGCTGCGCGGCACAGACGGCAGCGCCGCCTGGTGAAAGACAAAATCAGCCCCGTCAAAGGCAGGCGCCAGCCCGTCACGGTCGGTGATGCTGACCTCATACACGGTTACATCGCCGATCAGGTGCTGAATATTATCGCGCTTGCCCGTGAGGAAATTATCCACGATGCGCACGCGCCCGCCCATCGCCAGCACGCGCTCGGCGATATGCGAGCCAATGAAGCCAGCGCCTCCGGTAATGACGACGATATCCGACATAGGTACTCCGCAGGGAAATCCGGTCAGGTTGCGGCCCCCACCCCAGGACGGTGCCTGCCCTGCTCCGCAGGAGAAAACCCGGGAAAGACAGATCTTTGCCCTCTCCATAAAATGGAGAGGGCGGCTTGCGCAGCAAGCGGGTGAGGTTTCAGCTCAACAGGCCCTAGTGTACCGCAAAAATCAGCCTCCGGATGGCCCTCGGCTCAGGCGTTCACCACGCGGATGATGACGAACAGCACCACGCCGAACGGCTTGCCATCCGGGCCGAAGGCACGCCACGTGCTGCGGTAACGGCCGGGCGCAAGGGGCGCAGTCATGCTCACGCTGACGGTGGTGGCCCCGCCGGGCGCGGCAGCGGACAGCGGCACCTCGCCCACCATCGCCATATTGGTGTGGTCGACATGGCGCAGTGTGAAGCCATCGCCCCACGTGCTGGTGCCATTGTTGCGGATGCCCCACGTCTTGATGAACACGCCGCCCGCGGGCAGCACGCTCTCGTCGGGGATGGTGATATCGCTCATAAATGACAGGCTGCTGGTCAGCTTCGGTGGCGTCGTGACTTTTGGCTGTTCATCCGTCCGCACGCCCACTGGTGCGGGATTCGTGCCAGCGGGCGAGGTGCCCCCGGCGGGCGCATCTTCGGTCGGCGCGGGCGTGCCGAAGGGCAGCAGGAACGGCGCCGGGTCGATGAAGTCACGCGGGAAGGCCATCACCGTGCCATCTTTCAGCGTGACCTTGTTTTCGCCGCGTCCAGTCGCGCCAGTTTTCTTCAGCGACAGATGCAGATGGTCGCCCAGCGAATTGCCGGTATTATCGGCCTGCGCGATCAACTCGCCGGCCTTCACCCGATCGCCCACCTTCAGCCCGTCGCGCACGCGCAGCAAATGGCCATAAATCGTCTCGTAGTCGCCATCATCGGCCTTGTGCGCGATGCGGATATGGATGCCATAGGCATGCACCACGCCGGGCGCGACCAGCCCCTGATTGATCTGGACGACGGTGCCGGCCGCACAGGCGAAAATCTTGCTGCCCGATGACGCCTGGAAGTCAACCCCTTCATGGCCGGGCAGGCCAAACTTCTTGTAGAAGTCCTCGTTGGCGCCAAACTTCTGCGTGATGATCTTGAACTGGGTCGGCCAGAAAAGCTGCAATGGCATGGTGGCACATCCTTATCTACAGGCAGCGCGTGTCACCTTCCATTGTATGACGATGCCGAAAGCGCGCACGCCCCCGCCCTTACAAATTCTTCACCGCGCGCATGAGCAGATACACGTGGTCAAAGGCCGCTTCGTCGCTGCCCACGCAGCAGATGTCCAGCCATTCGCGCACGAGCGCCGGGGCCTGCGCCATCATCACCTTCAGGTGCATGATCGTGGCCTCGTCGCAGCCCTGGCGCGTGGCCCAGTCGAGCATGGTGGTGCGGCGGCGCTGAATCTCGGTCGATTCCACCGTCAGCCCGGCATCGGCACACATGCCGCGCCATTCGTATTCCGGGACCATTTTGCCGTGCGACGGATCGCGCAGGCGCTCAAACGCATCGATGTAAGCGGCCGCCTTGTCATCGGGCGGATTGGTCAGGTCCTGCAGGGCAAACACCCCGCCCGGCTTCAGGCAGCGCGAGACTTCCTGCACAAAACGGAACGGGTCAGGGAAATGATGCGCGGCGATGCGGCAGGTGATCAGGTCAAACGAGGCATCCGCAAACGGCAGATTTTCGGCATCCGCGCCAGAGAACAACGCATTAGGAGCATCCGGCGCGATGCGCTGGCGTGCAGCCTCCAGCATGGCCGGCGTATAATCCGACGCGACGACGCTTTTCACCAGCGGCGACAGCCTGAGCGCGACCGCCCCGCCGCCCGTCCCGATATCCAGCGCCAGCATCTCCGGCTGCGGATCAGCAATCTGGACCAGACGCGCCAGGTCATCCGACTTGAAAAACACATCATCTTTGGCATAGCCAGCGACATACTTGCTGAAACGCGCCTGGCTGTGCGCTTTCTGATCCTGCGACATACGCCCGTCCTCCATCTGCATTGTCCATTACAGCCTTCATTATGCGGGAATCGCATGCGCCGCGAAACAGACCGTTCAGCCCAATCCGCGCCACTAAACCTATAACTGCCAGCGCAATCCGCCCTGATGCAGTATGCTAAAAAGGCTTGTACGATATTTGCAGCGAACGCGTGCGACGCGACCGGCCTATGCAACACCCAACTTTATTGGGTAAAACAACCCTGTGGAAGCCGACTGGACAGCAGTAGGGACGAGGCCCGCCTCGTCCGCAGTTGTAAACGACGAAACTCAGTATCGGCCAGGCATTACAAGCGCAGTCATCGTCATCTTCATTCGCATCAGGTACCCAACAGGCACGCACAGTCATGACCGACTCGGCACAGAATCCTTACGACCAGATCATTTATCCTGAAGCCGTCTTCGCGCAAACCCATCCCGACCGGCTGGCCGTGCTGGCCATCATGATGGGCCTGTCGCCCGCCCCGGTGGAGCGCGCGCGCATCCTGGAACTGGGCTGCGGCACCGGCGGCAATATCATCCCGCTGGCCTATCAGTATCCCGAAAGCCTGTGCGTGGGCGTGGACTATGCCGCAAAGCAGATCGAAATCGGCCAGAGTGCGGTCGACGCGCTGGGGCTGAAGAATATCCAGCTGCTGGCCGAAGACTTCATGGATATGGACGAGCATTCGCTGGGCGAATTCGACTACATCATCACGCATGGCATTTACTCGTGGGTGCCGTCGCCCGTGCAGGCGAAACTGCTGGAAATCACCAAGCGGCATCTGGCCCCGAATGGCGTGGCCTACATCAGTTATAACACGCTGCCCGGCTGGCGCATGTATGGCATTGGCCGCGAACTGATGCTGTATCGCACGCGCAATATCACCGACCCGAAGGAGCGCACCGAAGCGGCCAGAGGGGTGCTGAAATTCATGGCCGACAGCGCGATGGCCGTCGAGGGCAGCGGCACCTGGTCGCGCTTCATGAATGCCTATCACATCGCCATCAAGAGCCAGTCCGATTATCTGGCCACCAAGCCGGACGAGCTACTGTTTCACGACGAGCTGGAGCCGAACAACGAAGCCGTGTATTTCAGCGAGTTCATGGCGCGCGCCAATGCCGCCGGGCTGGAATTCCTGGCCGAGTCGTATTTCCCCTACAGCGTGACCACCAACCTGCCGCCGGCCATGCAGCAGGAGCTGGCCAAAATCTCCGGCGACCTGTACGAGCTGGAACAGTACATGGACTTCCTGCGCTGCCGCACCTTCCGCCAGACGCTGCTGGTGCACAGCGAGGTGAAGATCGACCGCGCCATCAGCCCGCAGCGCATCAGCCGCCTGTACTTCGCCTCCAACATGCGCCGCCAGCCCCCGGCTGAGGGCGATAACCCCAAGGAAACCAAATTTGCCAGCCCGGACGGCGACGATGTCTTCCGCACCGAGGATGCCTTCACCGTGGCCTGTTTCGACCTGCTGACCGAGGCCTATCCGGCGGAATATGCGCTGGGCGAGCTGACGAAAGCCGCCCGCGAACGCGCCTTTCCGTATCAGGTGCCGCCGCGCACCTTCGAGGCCGACGCCTATATGTTTGCCTCAAACGCGCTGGTGGCCTACGGGCGCAGCCAGAGCATCGTGGACGTCCGGGCCACGCATACGCCGTGTTCCATCCGGCGCACGGAAAAGCCGGTCGCCAGCAGGCTGGCCCGCTATCAGGCCGCCACCACGCCGTTTGTGACCAATCAGAAACACGAGCGCGTCACGCTGGACACCACCGCGCGGGCGCTGATTCAGCTTCTTGATGGGGCCCACGACACAGAAGCCCTGATCGCCGCCATGCGCGCCCATATTGTGGTTCCGGCAGGAGCGCCGGAAGCGGAAATCCGCGAGAATCTGCTCAAAGAGATTGAACACATCCTGGCATGGATGGCGCGTTCCGCCCTGCTGATCGGCTAGGCCCGTTCGGGACACTGGATGACCCCACCCGCGCACACCCCGTACGACAGCATCCTGTATCCGGATGGCGTCTTTCCGCAGACGCACCCGGACAGGCTGCATGTCCTCGCCACGCTGCTGGGGCTCTCCCCCGCGCCGGTCGAGCACGCGCGCATCCTGGATCTGGGCTGCGGCACCGGCGGCAATATCATCCCACTGGCCTGCCAGTATCCGGACAGCCTGTGCGTCGGCGTGGACTACGCAGCGACGCAGATCGCCATTGGTCAGTCGACCGTTGATGCGCTGGGCCTGACGAATATCCGCCTGCTGGCCGAAGACTTCATGACGCTGGACATAGACAGCCTGGGCCAGTTCGATTACATCATCGCGCACGGCATCTACTCGTGGGTGCCGCCCGCAGTGGCCGCACGGGTGCTGGCGATTACCAAAGCGTGCCTGTCGCCCGACGGCGTCGCCTATGTCAGCTATAACGTGCTGCCCGGCTGGACGGTGCATTACATGGGGCGCGACCTGATGCGCTATCGCACACGCGGCATCAGCGACCCGGACGAGCGCATCCGCATCGCCCGCGAGGTGCTGGCGCTGTTTGCGGAACATGGCATCCTCGACGAGACAGACGGCCACGAATTTGACAGTGCCCGCGCATACTTCATGGCGCTGGCCGGCCAGTCAGAGTATCTGGCGACCAAAGCAGACGCGTTCATGTTTCACGATGAGCTGGAGACCAGCGGCGCGCTGTATTTTTCGCAGTTTGTGGAACAGGCCCATGCCGCCGGGCTGGAATTCCTGTCTGAGGCGTATCTGCCGCACAGCCTGAGCAGCAACCTGCCCGCGTCGGTCCAGCGCGGGCTGGCCACCTTCAGCACCGACCCGCTGGAAACCGAGCAGTATATGGACTTCCTGCGCGGGCGCGCCTTTCGCCAGTCGCTGCTGGTGCATCGTGATGCGCCGATCGACCGCGCGCTCAGCCCGCAGCGTTTAACAGGCCTGCGTTTCGCGGCGGATATGCAGCGCAGGCCAGATGATGCAAACGCCCAGCCCGGCGTGGCCCGTTTCGTCAGCAGCCATAACGAGGGATTCAGCACGGCCGATCCGTTTACGGCGGCCTGTTTCGACCTGCTGGCCGAGGCCTATCCGGCGGCCTATACCCTGCCGGAACTGACGCATGCGGCCCGCGAACGCGCCTGGCCGTTTGGGTCGCCACGCAGCGCCGCGCACGATGCCGGGATGTTCGCAGGCAATGCGCTGACCGCGTATTCGCGCAGCAAGTCGATGATCGATATCCGGGCATCACAGGTGCCCTGTGTCCGCCAGCTTTCTGAACGGCCGATCGCCAGCGCGCTGGCCCGCTATCAGGCAGCACAGTCGACCAGCGTGACCAGCCAGCGGCACGAGTCGGTTCCGCTGGACGCCACAGCACGCGTCTTGATCCAGCTGCTGGACGGCACGCGCGATATCGAGGCGCTGGTCGAGGCCATGCGCGGGCAGCTGGTCATCCCGGCCCATACGCCTGAGGCGCAGGTACACGCGACTCTGGAGCACGACATTGGGCGCATGCTGAACGTGCTGGCAAAGTCGGCGCTGCTGGTGGGGTAACAGGTCGCGCCGGCACAGCGTCAGGCAGGAAAGCCACACACACGAGACTTTGGGAGCCGTAATGGGAAATATCCGCTACGAGACCAGCTTTGCCAGCGCCTGGTTTGTCGACCTGCTGCGCGCCAGCGGGCGGCTGGGGCGCATGCTGCACAACGGCGTCGATATCGTGCTGTTCCAGCTCACGACCGGCCAGCAGGTGAGCGCGCACTTCATCGACAGCGCGCTGCCCCTGTACGAGATTCGCGGCGTGCTGGCCGACAACGCCTCGCGCAATATCGCCACGCTGTATGTACTTTGGGCGGATATGATGCTGCCGTCAGACGGGCAGTTGTATGTGCCCGATGACTGGATGGAAGGCCTGTTCACGCTCTACAACAGCAGCATTTACGCCTATGAAATCTACTCGAACGAGGCCTATATCTTCCCTGTACACTTTCGCGGCGAGGGCGTGCGACGGCTGGCGCAGTTCGGCAGCACGGTCAGCTTTGCCGGGCTGGGCGCGCGGCGCGTGAAGACCCATCTGCCGGGCCTGCATGGCGAATGGCTGGTGGCCGACTTTGGCGGCATCAGCGGCACCGCGCACGATGACCTGCGCGAACAGGCCGGGCAGTCGCGGCTGAGCGAGCAGTATGCCCTGCTGGGACTTGCACCCGGCGCATCGGCGCTGGAAATCCGCTCCGCCTACCGGCATCTGGCACGCCGCTTTCACCCGGACCTGAACGCTGAAGCCGAGGCCAATGAAGCCATGCTGAAGCTGAATGCCGCCTATGAAAGCCTGCTGCGCGCCCTTGATGAACAGGCCAATGCCTGAGCGTCCGCATTTTGCCGCGTCAGGGGATTTCTGTTAGACTCGCGCTTCAAAGGTCAAATAGAACGCTTCTTTTTTGTGACAATCGCGGAGCACGAATCGCTATGCTGCACGCTTTCATACGTCCCACCCTTCTTACGCTGGGCGCTGCCATCGCCGCGGGATTCGTGCTGGCACAAGGCGGCGGCCCGATGCTGGAAGTGACCGGCGCCAATACCTCGCAGTTTCCCGAAATTATCCTGACGGCCAATGTCGAGCAGGCCAGCGGACAACCGATAGACGGACTGAGCGAAGCAAATTTCAGCATCACAGGCGAGGGCGGGCAGGCGTGCGTCGTTTCTGACGTGGTCAATGTGAGCGAGGACGATATTACCTTTGCCACGGTGCTGGCCATCGATGTCAGCGACAGCATGATCGGCCAGCCGCTCGAGCTGGCCCGACAGGCAGCCCGCCTGTATGTCGAGTCGCTGCGCCCCACCGACTCGGTAGGCGTCGTCACCTTCGCCAGCAGCGCGCAGGTCCTGCAGCCGGTCACGACCGACCATGAGGCCGTTCTGGCCGCCATCGACAGCATCACCAACGACGGGCAGACGGCGCTCTACCAAGGCACCTTTGACGCCATCAATCTGGCCGCGGATGCCAGCATCGACCGGCGCGTGGTCATCCTGCTGTCTGACGGGGCCGAATTTGGCGGGCTGAGCAGCGTCACGCCGGCCGACGTGCTGGCGCTGGCAGGCGAACGCTTCATCACCGTGTACACCATCGGGCTGGGCTTCGGCCCAGACCGCGCCTTTTTGCAGGATGTCTCGGCGGCCACGGGCGGCCAGTACACCGAAAGCCCCACCGCGGACGAGCTGGCAGGCATCTATACCGAGCTGGGCCGCCTGCTCTCCAGCCAGTATGTCATCACGCTGGCGTGCGACCTGCCCGCCGATGGAACCGAGTATACCCTCACGCTCCAGGCCGATGCCGACGGGGCCACGCTGACCGACGACTTCAGCTTCCGCGCGCCGGTGCCCGTGCCAATCATCTCGCTGCCCGATTTCCCGGCCAGGCCAATTGCCGAGCCGGTGACCATCACCGCCGAAGTGCTGGCCGATGACCCGCTGACGAGCGTCGGCTTCACGATTGATGAGACGCCCATCAGCGAACAGTCCGAGCCGCCCTTCACGCTGGACATCGACCCGTATCTGTTTGGCCCTGGCGCATATGCCCTGACGGTGTCCGCCACCGACGAGGATGGCGATGCCGCGCAGGTCACGGCGCCGTTAGAGATTGCCGAGCTGCCCATCCTCATCAACGTGACCGGGCTGGAAAGCGGCGGCGTCATCAGCGAGGACAACCGCGTCGATTTCAGCTTCACCAGCCAGTCGCCAGTGAATCACGTGGCCGTCTTCATCGATGGCGTCGACCTTGCGCATCTGGTGCGCGAGCCGTGGGGCGTGACGATCCGTCCGCTCAGCCTGTCTCCGGGCGCGCACGAGCTGTTTATCGCGGCGGACAGCGCGACCGGCCTGCATGGCGAGCTGCGCATTCCGTTCACCATCAGCGACGCGCCTTATCAGACCGCGACGGCCCTCGCGCCGACCGCCACGCTGACGCCCAGCCACACACCGAGCAATACGCCTACACCCAGCGCGACCCCTACAGCCACGGCGACCTTCACGGCCACGCTGAACAGCGCGGCGACGGGTACCGCCCAGGCCGTTGGCACGCAGGCGCAGCAGCTGGCCCAGGCACAAACGGGCACCGCCCAGGCGGCTATCACGCAGTCTGCCGCAGACGCAGACGCCACGCAGCAGGCGGCAACCAGCCAGGCGCAGCAGCAGGCCGTCGCCCAAACGGGCACGATGCAGGCGCTGGGCACGCAGGTCGCCGCCGCGCAGACAGGCACCGCACAGGCCGAGCAAACCTCGCTTGCGGCAACCGCGTCGGCGGGGACGGCCACCGTAGCGGCCATTGAATTGGCGCTGGCCGCCACCAGCACGACCGAATCCGTACTCCTCGCGCAGACGGCCACAGCGGATATCCTGACGGCTGATGCGGCTGCATTGGCCACCAGCGCTGCGGGAACAGCCACCTTTGATGCCGCTGCCGCCGCGACGGCCGATGCCCGCGCCACCGCCAATGCCATCAGCCGCACGCAGGCGCTGGCTGCCACCCGCGACGCGCTGGCCACCAGCAACGCCGAAGCGCGCCTGCAAGCCCAGCAGACCAACGACGCCCGCGCCACTGAGCGCGCACGCGGCACACTGGTCGCGGCGACGCAGGCCGTGCAGGGCACACAGACAGCCAATGCGCGCGCCACCACACTGGCCGATGTTAATGCCACGGGCACGGCGCTGGCCGCCAGCCTGGCCACCACCACCGCCCAGTCGCAGCAGACCGCCACCCGCGCCATGCTGGAGACCCTCGTCGTCGAGCAGCAGCAGACGGTGGACGCGCTGTCGACCGCGACCGCCGCCGCCCGCGCGACTGGCACCGCACAGGCCAATATTGACGCCACGGCGACCACGGGGGCGCAGTTTGCCACCGCCACGGCTGTCGCGCAACAGACTATCGGCGCCCGCGAGACGATCAATGCACGCAGCGGGGCCACAGCGACCGCCGAGGCCATCGAGACGCTGGCGATGGCGCAGGCCGCTGTCAGCACTTCGACCGATGATCCGCAGCCCGAAGAGACTGCATCGGCCGAAGCGCCTGCCCGCGAGACGCCCTCGCCGCAGGCGACACTGGTGACTGTCATCGCGGATGGCCAGTCTGCCGACACCACCGGCTCGCTGCTGGTGCCTGTCTGCGCTGCCGGCACGCTGATCGCGCTGGCCCTGGCGGTGTTCTCTTTTGCACGCCGCAAACGCTCGTAAGCCTGTGGCGGCCATTCGAACGCGTTTTAAACAGGGGCAGCGACACTATGCCCCTGTTTTCATATCCAATTAACGAGGATTTCCCCCGATGCGCCTTGACGAATTCCAGTGGTCACGCAATCCCCGTGGGCTGCACGTCATCAGTGCCTTTCAAACGCCGGTCGAGTTTTCCCGCTACACCAACGCCGGCATGGGCTGGGTCAAGCTGGTGTGCGCGACCACCGACTTTCTGGACGACGCGGTAGAGTTCATGCGTCTGGGCATCACGCCGGTCATGCGCATCTATCTGGGTCGCTATGGCGCGGGGCCATTCAGCCGCGACCTGCAAAACATCACCGACCCGTTCATCCGCGCGGGCGTCAAATGGTTCGAGTTCTACAACGAGCCCAACCTGGGCGTGGAATGGCCGGAAGGCTTCAACCCCACCTGGCAGGATACGCAGAACGTGATCGCCCCGCTGATGGAAAACTGGCTGAACTGGGCTGAGTACATCCTGGCATTTGGCGGCTACCCGGGATTCATCCCGCTGGCCGAGGCCGACACGCCGGATCGCTCCAGCGTGCTGTGGATGGACGCCTTCCTGAATTATCTGGCCGCCAACCACCGCGACCGCTTCACGCGCATCCTGGCCAGCGGCGCCTACTGCGCCACCCACCCGTATATCCTCAATCACTTTTATCAGGAAGTGCCGGGCGGCGGCCCCTTGAGCGCCCGGCCGCCCGAGCTTCAGCGCGCCCGCGAGCCGGGCTGGCATTTCGAGTATCCGTATGACCCGATCTGCCAGGCCAATGACCCCGGCCGCACCGTGTACGGCGGCACCCCCACCACGCCCTACGGCGACCCGGTCGGGCTGATCGCCATGGGGCGCATGTTCAACGAGCGCACCGCCGCGCTGTTTGGCACGGCCAATGTGCCGGTGGTGGGCACCGAAGGCGGCATCTATGGCTTCCGCGACCAGACCTATCAGCAGGATACGCGCTATCCCCCTTACAACCTGGACAGCCAGGCCGAGGCGACTGTCGCCATGTTTGACTGGAGCGCCCAGCAAGCGCCGCCGTGGTTCTTCGGCGTATCGCTGTGGAAGGAAGATGACTACTTCCAGCCGACGACCGCGCCCGCCATCGGCAGGCTGGGCGACCTGGGGCCGATCCTGAAAGAGGTGCCGCCGCTGGAAGTGATGGGGGCCGGCACACCCATCCCGATGACGCCGACCATGTCTGGCCCGGCTCCCATTCGCGGGCAGGCCGATTTCCACATGCTGATGCTGGCTCCCGGCCTGGACACGCGCTGGTTCTTCGAGACGGCCACCGCGTACTGGTCGCGCTTCCGCCCAATGTTCACCACGCGCTTCGAGCTGATCGAGATCATCCCGAACAACAAGAGCCTGGCCGTGACGGTGCTGGCCCAGCCGGAAATGGTGGATACCATGCGCGCCGCCGTGCGCGATCGCTTCCCAAATGTGTGGTTCGACCTGATCGTGGCTGATGACCTGGCGCGGGTGCGCGACCTGCTTAATGCACGCGCCCAGTCTGGCCTGCGCTTTGGTTAATTATTTCTTTATGTTTCCGAAAAAGGGATGAAAGTGTAATATTCACCCTGTAACAGGGGGGAATATGGGCTAGTATGCTGATAAAATAGCACTGTGTTAGCAATTTTCCAAAACCGCTATACTGTATAGATAGCGGGAAACACAGGCAGTATTCGCGGTTTTAGCGTCAGCAAGTGTGGATTGATGCGGCAGGTCTTAATTATTGACGATGATACCTCCAGCCGGGAGGTGTTTCGTCAGGTGCTCAAGACGGTAGGATTTGAGGCGGTGGAAGCAGCCGATGGTGAGACTGCCATCCAGCTGCTGAATCAGTATGCCCCGAACCTGATCCTGCTGGATCTGCGCCTGCCACGCATCTCCGGCACAGAAATCCTCAGATACATCTACGAGCAGCCGCACCTGTCGAATACGCGTGTCATCGTGGCCACTGCGCATCAGGGCATGAGCGCCTCAATCACCCTGCGCAGCGGCGACACTTACCTCGTCAAGCCGATCTCGGCCAGCCTACTGCGCGAGACAGCCCTCAACAGCATCGGCGGCATTCCCACCGCATAGCCTGCGTTTTCACGCGTGTATTTGTAACGAAATCAATTGTCAGGCTATTATTGTTCAAGAGAACACTGCTCATTCTTTAAAGGAGTACGCCATGCGATCCCGTCATTTTTGGGTGATCCTGCTTGCGGTCCTTGCGCTCGGTTTCGCTACGGTTAGCGGCATCAGTGCACAGACCAGCCAGAATATCCCTGCTATTGTCGCTTTTTCTGCTTCCCTCGATGAAATTACCCTGGCAGAGCTGGAGGCCGGCGAGACGCCGGTCACGCTGTCGTGGCACATCGTCAACGTCGCCAGCAACCAGTCCGTGACTGTGGAGACCTGGCGCCAGAACGGCTGGACTGCCGCCTGGGACACCCGCGAAGCCATCGCCCCGGTGGGCGAGCGCGAAGTGATGCTCGGTGACACCCAGAGCTTCGCCCCGCCGACCTTCCGCATCTCGCTGGTGCAGGGCCGCAACATCGTCGATCAGCGGTATCTGACCATTCCCGTCCTCGAAACGACCGGCACGCCCGCCATCCTCAGCTTCGAAACCAGCAGCGCACCGCTGGTGGAAGCCGATGTGCGCCGGGGCCGCGCCCGCGTGGAAGTGAGCTGGGAAGTCGAGAATCGCCCGCTGAACAGCCAGCTGGTGTTCACGCAGGTGCAGTCTGACGGCACCGAAGTCAATGTCGAGCTGCCGCGCGCGGTGTACTACGTGCCCTCGTCGGCCGTGGGCGCCGTGCAGCCGCAGATGCCCCAGCAGCCCGGCCCGGTGCAGCTCAAGCTGACGCTGGTCAATGTGATCAGCGGCGAAGTGTATGCCAGCGCCCGCCTGAGCGTGCTGTTTGAAGGCATGGAGCCTGCTGCTGTGGCCACTTCAGAAACGCTGCCCGTGCCTGAAACGACGATGGAAGCCGTCGCGCCGATTGGCGAAGCAACGCCGTCGGGTGAGGTTGTCGCTACGCCGCTGCCGGCCGTGCTGCCCACCACCCAGCCGCCGACTGCCCCGCCCGCCCCGCTGGGCCCGGCCATCCAGCTGTTCACCGTGACGCCGACGGAACTGCCGCCCGGCAGCTCAGTCAACATCACGTGGAACGTGCCCGATGCCGCGACCGTGCAGATCAGCGAGTCGATGCCCGACAGCATGAGCGGCCTGACCTATGTCTCGCTGCCTGTGTCTGGATCGGTCTCGATCCCGCTGCCCGATGCGGCCACCACCACCGTCACCTACACGCTGACGGCGCGTGATGCCAATGGCGCGGAATCCACCGCCACGCAGACGGTCACCATCAGCGGCTGATCCGCCGCATCATCCACATAAACGAAAGGCGCGCATCCAGTCCGGATGCGCGCCTTTTTTGTCGCCATGTCCATAAAATAATCGCCACCCCGGTTGGAGTGGCGATTACTACCTTTCTGAAGGGTGCGGCGTCTCCGCGTGTAGAGTCACGCTGTCAAGGCACCTGCGAGAAGAAGACCTAGTGGAGACACCCTCCCAACAGATTCTGAGTGCACACTCGATCACCTCCTTTTTGGTCTCGTTATACGATTTGCAGACAATAGCACGAACCGTTGTGACCCGTCAAGCGGATTCCATAATTTTCTCATATTTGCCTCACACTTACGGGAAGCCGCGCCTTACATCGCCAGACGTGCGCGCAGCCGGCCGGGCAGCAGCGGACCCAGACGCTGCCACTCGTCCTGATTTAGCACATGCAGGCTCATCCAGGCCGCGCCGTAAGCCAGCAGACCGCCAGCCAGCCCAATCAGCTCGTTCGTGGGCCACAGCAGCAGCATCGCGCCCAGCATCAGGCCGCCGGCCGCCAGCGGACGCCACAGCACGGCCAGCCACGGCACGTCCCCCATCGCACCACGCAGCAGCAGATAAAACGGGATCCACAGGATGGCCTCGCTGGCGATCGTCGTCAGCGCCGCTGCCTGATAACCGTACTGCGGGATGAAAATCGCGTTGGCGATCAGGTTAAACGACACCGCAGCGATAAACGCCCCGGTGATGCGCCGCTGCAAATCAAGCGCGATCAGCACGTACTGGGTGAAGCTGTTCATCCAGCCAATCGGGATGCTCCAGATCATGAGCTGGGTGGCAATCGCGCCATCGGGCAGATATTCCGCGCCGCCCAGCAGCGTCGTCATGGCATAGGCCGCAAACGTGATGATGACGGCCAGCGGCAGCGCAATGCTGACCAGCAGCTTGATCGCCAGCACATAGGTCGATTTAAGCGCGGCCGGGTCTTCCTGCGCCATGCGGCTCATGCGCGGGAGCATCGCCTGCGTGAAGAAAGCCGGGATCACATTGAGCGCAGTCAGCCACTTGTAGGCGATCTGATACTGCCCCACCATGCGGTTGCCGTGAATGGCCTCGATCAGCACCACGTCAATCTGGAAGAAAATGGTCGCCAGAAAATGATTCAGCATCAGCGGCCAGCTTTGCCCAGCCATGCGCCGCATCAGCGCCAGGTCTGGCCGAGGCATTGCGCCCGCCCCCAGCATGGCGCGGCCGTTCCACAGCAGGATGGCCAGCGTAATGACATTGGTGACGATGCTCACAGCAGCCAGCCCGACGATGCCCCAGCCCAGCAGCAGCGCAATCAGCCCGCCCACCGTCTTGCTGATCGTGGCCATCGTCGCCACCAGCGCGGGCATCTCGGCGCGCTCGAAAGCATAGTACAGCGAGGTCATGCCGGTGCTCAGGCTGTTGGGCAGCAGGCCAACATACAGCACGCCAATGGCCAGCAGCGTGGTCGCGTCCAGCGGCGGCGTAGTGGTGGCCTGGCGGAAACCCAGCAGGCCGACCAGCAGCGGCACACCCAGCACAGCCAGGCCGATACGCATGGCGCTGGAATTGAAGAAATACAGGCGCGCCTTACTCCGGTCACGGCTGACCTCACGGGTGACGAACAGATTCAGGCCGAAGTTCGTCAGGATGTCGAACCAGACGAAGATGACGCCGGCATAGAAATACGCGCCAGCATCGTTCGGGCCGAGGATGCGCAGCATGACGAAGGCAAAGGCGAAATCGATGCCGCGATTGAATAAGTTAAGCAGGATGGGGGCAATGCTGTTGCGCGCAATCACGCCCAGCCCGCCGCCAGACTCGCCTGTTTTGGGCGGGGCCAGCATGCCCCACAGCGTCACCCCGCCCACCAGCGCCAGCACGATGACCGCGATGAACGACGCGAACAGCCCGACCTGGAAGCTCTGCGGGCTGTAGACCACGCGGATCTGATAAAAGCCGGGCGCATCGGGCAGCGCCACGCCGATGAAATTGCCGTTGTTCAGGCCGGTTTCCAGCAGCGTTTCTTCATCCGCCGTCGGATTACCATCGGCATCCAGCGGCAGGGCATAGGCGCGCCAGCCCGGCAGATACGTCTCGCTGATGACCAGCGTGCCGGGGTCCGTCACCGTCACACGATAGAACGACTCGCGTGGGCTGCCGCTGACCAGCGCGGCGGCTTGCTCGCCGCCATCGGTCAGCACGCGGGCACGGGGTGCGGCCTGCGTATTTTCCCAGATGCGCACTGCGTCGTCCTCGTAGGCCAGCGTATAACCGTCATACGCGCTGATGTCGGTCGTGCGATGCGTCACCACATAGCGCACATTCAGCGCATCCAGCAGCGGCGATTCCAGCGCGGCCTGCGCCTCAAACGCGACGCCGTCGGGATAGACCGTGTAGAACGGCGCGACGCGGTTGTAATCAAGCTGCATCGGCGGCGCGATCTGGTTCATGAAATCGACATACTGCTTCGGGATGATGCTCTCGTAGCCGCGAATATCGGCCAGCCCGTAGCGCATGGTCATATTGGCGTTCAGCAGCGGCCGCTGCGTCGGGTCGTCCAGCGTGGTGAAGCGCCAGATGGCATGGCCGGTCTCGTCATGCGTGTTTTCCTGCAGCCATGTGATGGCGGGCGGCGTGTAATTCAGCCAGGCCGGGTCGCTGGCCGGGTTGAAGCCCCAGTGCGCGGCCAGCAGGTCGATGGCGATGACGAGGCTGGCGATCAGCCCGGCAGACAGGCGCCGCGTCAGCCGGTCATCGCGCCCCGCCCACCAGACCGCCGCGCCGGACGCGGCCAGCACCAGCCCAAACTGGAGCACATTGCCGAAGGTGTACGAATAGAAGGCGCGCGCGTCAGGAAACACGTCGGCCGCCTTGGCCATGCCGGTGAAGACGCGCTCGATCAGCCCGGCAAAGACCGGCTCATACAGGGCGCGCGAGAGCAGCAGCCCGCCCAGCACGACCAGGCCCGTGATGAAAACACTCAGCCCCAGCCGCCGCGCCAGCTGTTTGCGCGTTGTCAGTGCATCCCAGCCAAAGGCGGCCAGGACAGCCACACACAGCGTGACCGCAAATATCCAGCGGAAGGGCGAATGCAGTTGATTGATGCCGGGAAAGCCATAATACAGCAGCGCGTATGTGGGCAGGCCAAACATAAACGTGAGCGCCAGCACGCCCAGCGAGGCCAGAATCCAGCGCGGCGCAGGGGAGTTGTCAGCCGGGGCATCGGCACCGCGACGGCGCGACACGGCCAGCGCGACCATGCCGGTGACCACCAGGATCAGCGGCAGCACGCCCACATACAGCGCCGCCTCGACATAATTCTTCATGCCCCACTCGGTGTGGGTGATGCGGGCGCCGGCCGCATTGGTCACGATGTTATCGATTAGCGAGACCGTCTGCCCGGAGAACACATCCAGATAGCTGTGATGGGCGGGGCTGCCATAGAAATTGGGCATGGCAAACTGCACCACGTCGCGGAACGGATGCGCCCAGCCCAGCACTTCATCCAGCCCGGCAGAGCCGCTGCGAAAGTTAATACTGGCCAGCTCGAACAGCGGCACGAACTGCACGCCGCCCAGCGCGATGCCCAGCACGACCATGCCCAGCAGCCACAGGCCAGACACGACCGCAGCGCGCAGGCGTGTGCTCAGGGCGTCGGTTCCGCGACGGGCCAGCCCCCACAGCAGCCGTCCGGCCGAGTAGTACGCCGCGATGATCAGCGTGTAATACACGATTTCGACATGCCCGGCCAGCACGCACAGGCCCAGCGCAAGCGCGCCGATGCCCATCCACACTGGCGCGCCCGGCCGCCCGCGCAGGATGCCCCGCCGCGCGATGATGTTCTCGCACATCAGCAGCACGACCGGCAGCCAGGCCGCCCCGGCGATCATCATCGGGAAGACCGCGCTGGTCACAAAAAAGGCCGCCAGTTGATAGGTGATGCCCGCGATCGTCGCGCCCGTCCGCGAGGCGCCCAGCCCACGCGCCAGCGCAAACAGGCCCGCCCCGGCGATCCACAACTGCACGACCGTGAACCAGCCGTAGGCCGTCTCCAGCGGCAGCGCATAATACAGCAGGCTGAACGGGTACAGCGTGCTTTGCTGGCCCGCCGCGAGGAACGGCACCCCGGCAAACTGATACGGGTTCCACAGCGGGATTTCGCCAGCACGCAGGTTTTCGAGGATGAACGACTTCCACTGCACGTTTTGCAGCACGAGGTCGCTGAGCAGGTGATTATGCGGAATTTCAGGGGGAGGCTGGGCGGCGCCGGTGGCCTCGCGATAGGCCGCATACGGCTCGTACTGATACAGGTTTTCGGCCGGGAGCAGCGTCTTTCCGCCTAATGTTTGCGGCCAGAACGCGATCAGCGGCAGGAGGAACAACAGCGCCAGGACGGCAAAATCGCGGCCGCGCTGCTGGAAAAGTCGACGCATAGACAGCCTGCACAGGGTTGGTAAACACTGGCGCAACTATACAGTTTTGCGCGGGGCGTGTCTATGGGGCGGCGCTGAGTGGTACATCGGCGTGCCCTGACTGCCGCCTGCGGTTCAAAACCGCAGGCTACGAGAAGCCCAAGTCCCTGAAGGGACTGAAAAGCCGGGTTTGTTGAAATACGCAGTCAGCGCCGTGCCCGTAGCATGAGTCCCTTCAGGGACTTGTCGGTTTGGCAGCCCCGGGTTTTGAATCCGGGGTGGCGCCGAGGGGTACATCAGCCCGCCATGACCGCCTTCACCTCGCGGGCGATGCGCGACACATTCGGCAGCACTTCGTCTTCCAGCGGCGGACTGTAGGCCACCAGCGCGCCACCCATATTCACCCGTTTGACCGGCGCGGCCAGCCAGTATGCGCCTTCGGTGGCCGCCAGCGACGCGATATCGCCGCCCCAGCCCGCCGAATGCGGCGCTTCTTCCACGGTCACGATGCGATTGGTTTTCGCCAGCGACGCCAGAATCGTCGCGCTGTCCAGCGGCGCGAAGCAGCGCACGTCGATCACCTCGCACTCGATGCCGTCTTTTGCCAGCGCATCGGCGGCCTCCAGCGAGCGATGCAGCATGAGCTGGCTGGTCACGATGGTCACGTCACGGCCGGCGCGGACCACTTTTGCCTGGCCCAGCGGCAGCGGCCCGGCGTCATCTGGAAGCTCACCCTTCAGGTTGTACAGGCCTTTGTGCTCCAGCACGATGACCGGGTTATCCTCGCGGATGGCCCCGCGCAGCAGGCCATACATGTCGGCTGGCGTGCTGGGCGACACCACTTTCAGGCCCGGAAAGTTCATCAGCCAGCTTTCGGCGCACTGGCTGTGCTGCGTGCCAAAGCCGTTGCCGCCGCCCTGGGCCGCGCGAATCGTCAGCGGGACGATGAACTGCCCGCCAGACATATAGCGGTACTTCGCCACCTGGTTGACGATCTGGTCCATCGCCACCGGGATAAAGTCGGCAAACATCAGCTCGGCCACGGGGCGCAGGCCGGTAATCGCCGCGCCCAGCGCCGTGCCGATGATGGCCTGTTCGCTGATCGGGGTGTCGCGCACGCGCACCGGGCCAAAACGCTCCAGCAGGCCGGGTGTCACCTTGAACACACCGCCCGCCTCGGCCACATCCTCGCCAAAAAACACCACATTCGGGTCCGCCGCCATCTCATCGGCCAGCGCCCGCACGACCGCCTCGCGGTAGGTAATCTCAGTCATCATGCCCCTGCCGACTCGTAATAGATATCTTTGGTCATCTCTTCCAGCGTGGGGAACGGCTCAGACCTGGCCCACTCCACCGCATCCATCACGGCGGTCTCGGCCGCGCGCGACAGCTCCTCGAATTCCACCTCGTCCAGCTGGCCGTCAGCGATCATGCGCGCCTTGAGGATTTCGATCGGGTCGCGCTTCAGCCATTCGTCCAGCTCGCCCGCAGGGCGATAGGGTGCCATGTCGGTGCGCGAATGCCCGCGGAAACGATACGTTTTCAGCTCGATCAGCGTGGGGCCATCGCCAGCCCGGGCCCGTGCAACTGCCTCGCTGGCCGCGCCATACACCGCCTCGGCATCCTGCCCGTCCACGATCACGCCGGGCATGGCATAGCTGGCGGCACGCACGGCGATGTCCTGCACCGGGGTGGTCTTGTTCCACACGCTGTATTCGCCATACAGGTTGTTCTCGCACATGAACAGGACAGGCAGCTTCCACACCGAGGCCATGTTCAGCGCCTCGTGAAACGCGCCGATGTTGGTCGCGCCTTCCCCGAAGAACGTCACCGCGACGGCCCCCGTGCCTTTCACCTGCGCGGTCAGCGCGGCCCCCAGCGCGATTGGAATCTGCCCGCCGACGATGGCATTGGCCCCCAGCAGGCCCACGCTGGCATCGGTGATGTGCATGCTGCCGCCCTTGCCGCCGCACGACCCGCTGGCCTTGCCCATCATCTCGGCCATCAGCCTGCGCAGCGGCACGCCCAGCGCGATCGCATGGTGATGCCCGCGATAGGTGCAGGTCACGGTATCGCCCGGACGCAGCGCCGCCGCCGTGCCCATCGCGCAGGCTTCCTGCCCCGGCGACAGATGCGTCGTGCCGCGAATCAGGTTGGCCAGAAATAATTCCTGGATTTTTTCTTCGGCCATGCGGCTTTCCAGCATACGGTGCAGCGCGGCCTGGCGTGCTTCCAAAGCAAGTGTGGTCATCATCAGCCTGTTATGTTGTTTGCGCAAAAAGATTCAGTTCTTCCTGGAAGGTGCTCATAAACCGCGCCAGATCCATCCCGTCGACGACGCGATGATCGCCGCTGAGCGTAAAGTGCGCGGTGCGCCGCACGAAAATCCCGCCCTCGCGCACGACGGCCCGTGGTTTCAGCGCGCCAATCGCCAGGATGGCCACCTGGGGCGGATTGATGACCGCCGTGAAATGGTCCACCTGCTGCACCATGCCCATATTGCTGACGGTGAATGTGCCGCCCTGCACCTCGTCAGCCGCGAGGCGGTTGGCACGCGCCCGCTCGATCAGGGCGCGCAGTTCTTCGGCCAGCCCCACCAGCGAATAGCGCTGGGCGTCGCGCAGCACCGGCGTGATCAGGCCGTCGTCGCGGGCCACCGCCACCGCCAGATGCACGCGCTGGTAGCGGTACAGGTTGCCCTCAACGAAGGTGGCATTCAGGGCGGGGACGCGCAGCAGCGTCTGCGCCGTCAGATACAGCAGCAGTTCATTGATCTTCACTTTGGGGACGACGCCCCCCAGCCGTGCCAGCGCGGCCTCGAAGTCAAACTCGCCGGTCACGTAAAAATGCGGCGCGTCACGCATGCTGTCGCCCAGCCGCCGGCCAATCACCTGGCGCATGCGCGTCAGCGGCACGAGGGTCGCGCCATCGGGGAGGGCAGCCACCGTCGCCGATTCCCGCTCTGGCTGTGCCTGCCCTGCGGCAAACGCGTCGAGCGCCTCCAGCGTGATCGGGTTGTGGTGACCAGCAGCGCGCACCGCCAGCAGGTCGATGCCGCGTTCACGGGCAGCACGACGCACTTTCGGCAGCGCCCGGATGCCGTGCGCGTCCGCGCCCGACTCGATGACCGGCCCGCCATACACCTGCCGGGCGGCCTGCTCCACATCGCGCCGCGTCACCCGGCCGCGCGCTCCGCTGCCGGTCACGTGTTCAGCATCGACATGCAGCGCCTGGGCCAGTCGCTGGGCCACCGGCGACACACGCGAGGCCTCATGCTCATGGCTGGGGGGCGGCGGCGCGGATGCAGCCGGCATGGCAGGGGCAGAAACCGTCACCTGTTCGTCGGCCGTGCCCACCCGCGCAATTACCGCACCAATCGCGACATCGCTGTCGGCGGCGGCCAGATGCGCCAGCACGATACCCGCCGCAATCGACTCCAGCTCGACATTGGCCTTGTCGCTTTCGATGACGGCGATCGCCTCGCCTTTGGCGACCGGCTCGCCAGGCTGTTTCAGCCACTCAATCAGACGACCCGTCTGGGTGTCAAAGCCCAGATTGGGCATCAGGATATCTACTGCCATAACGCGCCCGCTTCCTGTATCCGCGCATAAGTGCGCTTACCGCCCGACGCTCTCGTTCGGGTATTCCAGATCGATGTTGTGCTGCGAGATGAAGGCCGGATCCACGTAAACCGCAGGCGGCACCTGCTCGCCGCGCAGGATTTTCAGCGCCAGCTCAATCAGCCGCGCGCCATAGGCCTCAGGCCGGAAGGCGGTCGAGCCGACCACACGCGGGTTATCGCGGCGCAGCTCATCGCGCAGACGCCGGTCGGCGCCCTGGCCCGCAATCAGCACATCCTGCGCCCGGTTGACCTTGCGGGCAGCATTCAGCGCGCCGATGGCCGCATCATCATTGAAGCAGATGATCGGGATGCGCCGCGCGCCCGGCAGCGATTCCAGCACTTCCAGCATCTCGCGCTCACTGATCTGCGTGGTGTTGCCTGAGTCCAGCCGAATCAGGGCGGCCGGTTCGATTTCGCCGATGACTTCTTCCAGGCCATCGAGCTGGCCCTGAATGCGCGCCGCCGTCAGCGAGCCCGCACGCGGATGCTCCAGCACGACCACGTAGTCATACTGGCCGTGCCACTCGCGCTGCACCGCCTGACCCAATGCGCGCCCGGCCAGGATGCCGGTCGCATAGTTGTCCACGCCGAAGAAAGTCGCGCCCACCATTGGGATATCCACCGCGATGACCGGCACATTAGCCTGCGAGAATTTGTGCATGAGCTGGTTGCCGATCGTCTCGTCGATCTGATATTCGATCATCAGGTCGATATCCTGCGCGATCAGCGTATCGGCCACGTCAAGCGCGATTTCCCCGCTGAGCTGGTTATCGCCCAGCACCAGGTCGATCTGGCCCGTATCGGCCGCTGCGCGCTCCAGCCCGCGGCGCACATCACGCCCGAACGCCATTTCCTCGCTCAGGTTGGCAAAGCCGATACGATAGCGTTTCTGGCTGCCGCCGTTGGGCTTGTGCGTCGTCGTCGTGTGATCGCCGCACACCGCGACCGGAATCCCGGCGGCGTCCAGCGCGGCCAGGGCGGCGGGCGGCACCTGCTCATCGGTCACCAGCAGGTCGATATCGGCCAGCCGGGCAAACGCGGTCACCGCGATATGGTCAAACTTGCTCTGGTCCACCAGCGCGACCACCCGCTGCGCCGCCTGAATCATGCTGTGCTTGATCTGCGCCTGGGCGATATCGCTCTCCAGCAGGCCGGCCTGAAGCGAAAATCCCACGCATGAGACGAACGCGGTGCGGATATGCAGCGTCTCCAGCATCGGGCTGCCCAGTGTGCCGGTAATCGCGTTACCATCGGGATGCAGAATGCCCCCCAGCAGGATGACCGTGTTTTGTCCGTTTTCAGCCAGCCTGCGCGAGACCTCGATGCCATTGGTCACAATCGTCACATTGCGCCGCGAGCTGAGGAATGACGCCATGTGCAGCACGGTCGTGCTGGCATCGAGCATGATCGTGTCGCCATCTTCCACCATGCTGGCCGCCCACTGCGCGATGCGCTGCTTGGCATCAAAATTCACCCGCGCCCGCGCGGCTACCGAATTGCTGGACACGAGGGTGGGCGTGCGCGGGACAGCCCCGCCGCGCACACGGGTAATCTGGTTTTCTTCGTCCAGCGCTGCCAGGTCATTGCGCACCGTGCCTTCGGACACGTGGAGCATGCGCGCGAGGTCGTTGACCTTTATGCCTGATTGTTCCTGCAGGATGCGGATGATGGCCTGGCGGCGCTCATACGTGGTGAGGGTCTTTGTCATGTGCCCTGAGATTCCTCAAAGAAGTTATTGCCGCAATTTTTGCATATCTTCGTAAAAATTTGCACTCATCTGCGGATATTTGACAATACCCTACCATCATGCTACATTATTTGAAGATATTCAACAAATATCAACAATATTCAACAAAGTGAGACAAAAGGAGCACGGAGGACACGCACGAATCGGCAGCACATGAAAACATCCCTTTGGCTAAAGTAGCATTTCACAGGAGTCCTTACACATGATTACGCTTCGCAAAGCGACCAGTCTGTTTCTGGCCACCGCCATCATCGGCGCGGCCGCCGTGCCCTTCGCGGGCGTTATTGCCCAGGATGGGGAATGCCCCACCGCCCAGGACAGCTATGTCATCGGCTTTGCCAACCTGACCGAAGACATCGTGTTCACGCAGCTCGTGCGTGAAGGCATCGAAGGTGCGGCCGCTGAAGCGGGCAACGTCGAAATCGTGCTGGCGGACAACCGCCTGGATGGCGCGACCGCGCTGGCCAACGCCGACAACTTCATCGCCCAGGGCGTGGACGCTGTCATCGAATTCCAGACCGACGAAGCCTTCGGCAACGTCATCATGAGCCGCTTCCGCCGTGAAGGCATCCCCGTCATCGCCATCGACATCCCCATGCCCGGCGCCACCTTCTTCGGCGCTGACAACTACACCGCCGGCCTGCTGGCTGGTGAAGCACTGGCCGCCTGGGCCAATGAAAACTGGGAAGGCGGCGCCGATGCGCTGCTGGTGCTCGAGCTGCCGCAGTCCGGTCCGGTTCCCGCCGCCCGTATGCAGGGCATGATCGACGGCATCCAGGACAACCTGGAAACACCCGTGGCCGAAGAAGCGATCTATCTGCTGGACAGCAAGAACACCCAGGAAGAATCCTTCAACGTCGTCAGCGACATCCTGCCTTCGATCCCCGATGCAGAGCGCATCCTCGCGGTGACCATCAATGACGGCGTGGCGCTGGGCGTCATCGCTGCCGCTGAAGCCGCCGGCCGTGGCGAACAGATCATGGTCGTGGGCCAGGGCGCCGACCCGTCGGGCCAGGAAGAAATCATCAAGGAAGGCAGCCGCTACCTCGGTGCGACTGGCTACTTCCCCGAACTGTACGGCTACCAGATCATCCCCGCGATGATCGATATCCTGGAATGCCGCCCGGTGGCACCGTCGGTCTATGTGAACCACGAGTTCATCTCGGCTGAGAACGTGTGCGAATTCTATGGTGAGACCGAGCTGCTGGCCGAGTTCTGCGCCGAATAGCCCGGTCATCCATCTGTCAACACGCGGGGGCGTGGCCTGCCCATGCCCCCGCTGGTGCGGCCTGACCGCCCGCCAGCACCCAAAAAAGCCTCTTTTATGCCATCAGGAATCCTTATGACGACTTCTGTACGCGAACCCCGGCGCACGACACCCTCGTCACGCTGGGCTTGGCTGCGCGGCGACCGCCTGACCACCATCAACCTGGTGCTCACCTTTGTGATTATTTGCGCGGTCTTCGCTACGCAGTCACAGTATTTCCTCACGATTGAAAACTTTCTCAATGTAGGCCGCACGCTGGGTGTGGTCGGCATTGTGGCGATCGGCATGACGCTGGTGCTGGTCACCGGCGGCGTCGATCTGTCCGTCGGGTCGGTGGCCGCGCTGTCCGGCGTCGTCACCAGCATCCTGTGGACCAAATCCGGCATCCCGCTGGGGCTGGCGGCCGTGCTGGGGCTGCTCAGCGGCACACTGGTCGGCTTCCTCAACGGCTATCTGGTGGCGGTGGTGCGCATCAACCCGCTGATTACCACGCTGGCCTCGCTGTCGATCATCCGCGGGCTGGCGTTCGTCATGAGCGAAGGCCAGACCAACCAGCTCAACAACGACGCGTTTAAGTTCCTCGGGCGCGGCGAAATCGCCGGACTGCCCGTCTCGCTGATCATCATGATCAGCCTGTATGTGATCTTCATCCTGGTGATGAGCTACACACAGTTTGGCCGCAACCTGTACGCCATCGGCGGCAGCCCGGATGCCAGCCGACTGGCCGGCATTTCCGTCACGCGCCACCTGCTGATCGTATACACGCTGTGCGGCACGCTGGCCGCGTTCGGCGGGCTGATCATCTCGTCACAGCTGGCTTCCAGCGCGCCGCGCGCCGCCGTGGGCCTGGAATTCACCGTGATCGCGGCGACCGTGCTGGGCGGCACCAGCCTGGCCGGTGGCAAAGGCACGCTGATCGGCACGCTGGTGGGCGTCTTCATCCTGCGCGTGCTGGACAACGGACTGACGCAGACGCGCATCTCGTCGTTTTACCAGGACGTGGTCGGCGGCCTGGTGCTGCTGCTGGCGGTCGGCTTTGACCAGATTCGCCTGAAGCTGACCGATAAACTGGGAGGTGGCCGAAAATGACCGCGCTCCTGCAAATGCAGAATATCTCCAAGAGTTTTTATGGCGTGAAGGTGCTGGATGATGTCAGCATCTCGCTGAGTGCCGGGGAAGTGCTGGCCCTGCTGGGCGAAAACGGCGCGGGCAAGTCCACGCTGATCAAAATCCTCAACGGCGACTATCAGAAAGACGGCGGCTCGGTGCTGATCGATGGCCAGCCGACCGAAATCACGCACCCGCGCGATGCCGAAAAGCTGGGCATCCGCATGATTTACCAGGAGCTGCATTACGCGCCGGAGCTGTCGGTGGCCGAAAATCTGGTGCTGGGCCATCTGCCGCGCAAGTCGGGCGCGCTGAAGTGGATGGTCGACTGGCCGAAAATGCGCGAGATGGCGCGTGACGTGCTGACCCTGCTCAACGTGGACATTGATCCGGCGGCCAAAATGGGCAGCCTGACGGTGGTGGAGCGCGAAATCGTCGAGATCGTGAAAGCCGTCTCGCGCCAGGCGCGCATCGTCGTCATGGACGAGCCGACCGCCGCGCTCACCCCGCCGGAAGTACGCCAGTTGTTCGGCATCATCGAGAACCTGCGCTCACGCGGCGTGGGCATCATCTATATCTCGCACCGCCTCGACGAAATCAAGCAGATCGCCCAGCGCGTGACCGTGCTGCGCGACGGCAAACATGTCAATACCCTGCCCATCAGCGAGGCATCTGACGAGAATATCGTGCAGATGATGGTGGGCCGCAAGATTGAAGACCGCCTGCACGTGCGCGCCCTGGCCAAGCAGACCTCGTTTGGCGAAACGGCGCTCTCGATTCGCGGGCTCAGCAAGGCCGACGCCTTCGAGGACATCACGCTGGACGTGCGGCGCGGCGAGATCGTCGGGCTATTCGGGCTGCTGGGCGCGGGGCACGTCGCGCTGACGCGCAGCCTGTTCGGCGTGGAACGGCCGGACAGCGGCCAGATTCTGGTCGATGGCGCCCCGGTAAAGATCATCTCGCCGCAGCATGCCAAACGCGCAGGCATCGGCTTTGTGCCGCTGGACCGCAAGGTCAACGGCCTGGTGCTGGGCATGAGCGTGCGCAAGAACATCACGCTGAGCAACTGGGACAAGCTGGCCCCGCTGGGCGTGTTTTCGCAGGGCAAAGAGCTGGCCAATACGCGCGCCTGGGTCGAGCGCCTGGGCATCCGCATGGCCGGCGGCGTGGAGGTGGAAACGCGCTTCCTGAGCGGCGGCAACCAGCAGAAAGTGGTGCTGGCGCGCTGGCTGGAAGCGGGCGTGAAAGTGCTGCTGCTGAACGAACCGACATGGGGCGTGGACGTGGGCGCACGCAGCGACATCTACGACCAGCTGGAGGCACTGGCCGCCGAAGGGCTGGCGATCCTGATGGTCTCCAGCGATATCGAGGAAGTGCTGAATGTTAGCCATCGCATCCTGACCATCTATAAGGGGCGCATCACAGGCGAGTATTCGCAGGCTGAGGCCAATCAGGAAATACTGCTGCAATCTGCCGCCGGGGGTGCCCAATGAACAATCGTCTGCGTACACGCGGCTTGCAGGAAGCGGCCAGCCTGATCGTGATGCTGCTGCTGATTATTTTCGTCATGAGCCAGCTCACTGACGTGTTTTTCACCGCGCGCAACCTGCGCAATATGATGCTGGAAGTGAGCACCGTGGGCATCATCGCCGTGTTCACGACCATGCTGATGATCAGCGGCGGGCTGGACCTGAGCGTGGCCGCCAACCTGGCGCTGGCCGGCGTCATCATCGGCCGCTTTCAGGCCGACTGGGGTATTTTGCAGGCGGCGCTGGCCGCTGTGGGCGTCAGCACGCTGATCGGGGCGCTCAACGGCTTCCTCGTCACCTATGTGGGCATCAACCCGCTGATTACCACGATAGGCATGTTATCCGCCGCACGAGGTATCGCGCTGGTGGTGGCCGACGGCCTGACGCTGCCCGTGTTTGACCTGACCGGCGAGGCGACCGATGCCTATACGCTGTTCCATCAGCTTGGCGAGGGCGAAATAGCGGGCGTCCCCCTGCCCATCGTCATCATGGTCGTGCTGCTGATCATCGGCATGCTGGTGATGCAGTTCACCACCTACGGGCGGGCGCTATACGCCATCGGCGGCAATGCCGACGCCAGCAGGCTGGCCGGTCTGTCGGTGCGCCGCTATCGCATGATCGCCTATACGCTGACCGGCTTCAGCGCGGGCATCGCCGCTGTGCTGCTGACGGCGCGCCTGTATGCCGCCGACCCGAAGGCCGCGCCCAGCATCGAGCTGACCGTCATCACGGCGGTCGTGCTGGGGGGCGTCAGCCTGGCGGGTGGCAAGGGCACGCTGTTCGGCACCGTGCTGGGCGTGCTCATCCTGACCACCCTGCTGAACGGCCTGCGCCTGCAAAGCACAAGCACCGAGCTGCAAAATATCGCGCAGGGGCTGGTGCTGCTGCTGGCCGTGGGGCTGGACCAGATTCGCACGCGCAACATCAACTGGCTGAAATGGCTGCGAACCACGCGGGCGCTGCCCGCCGGACAGCCCGCATCAAACGGAGGAAACTAGGCGATGGCACTCGATGCCGCGATACAGTTCGCAATCGACTTCAACCTGCACGATATCGCCGTGGCGGCCAACCTGCCCATCCCGGCGGAGGCGGCCGCGCTGATGTACGGCGTGTCGGCGCACGACATCGCTGATTATCAGGCACAGATTGACGCGCAGCTGGCGCAAACCGCCGCTGAGCTGGCATCCGCCCCCGCTGCACAGGCCTTCCTGTCGCGCTTTCAGGCGGGCGAGACGGTACTGTTCCTGGGCGACTCGATCACCACCTACCGCTACAGCTATGCCCGCGTGCTGGCGATTCTGCTGGCACAGCGCGGCGTGACGGCCATCAACCGCGCCTATTCCGGCTACACCAGCAGCCACGGGCTGGAGCTGGTGTACATCTCGGCGCTGGGGCACCGGCCGCAGCACGTGTTCATCAGCTATGGCGTGAACGACTGCAAACGCTTCGGCGGGCCGGGCCACAAAATGCTGGTGACCGAGGCGGAATATGCCGAGAACATGCGCGGCATCATCACTGCCTTTCAGGGGCAGGGCGCGCGCGTGACGGTGCTCTCGCCCACGCTGGTGCTGGAAGACGTGGTTGCGGCCAATGAAGGCATTCAGGCGATGGGCATCACCTGGCTCAATACCGACCTGCATGCGCGGGGCGATGTTGCCGGGCGCGTGGCGCATGAGGCCGGCGCAGGCTTTATCGATCTGCGCGGGACGCCGCCGCTGCAAGCCGATCTGTTCTGCGCCGACGGCCTGCATCCAAATGCGCTGGGCGAACAAAAAATGCTGGGACACATTCTTCGGGGATAAAACCACATGACTACCTTTTTGAAGGGGGCAGCATGACACTTCAGAAACAGGCAAAAATCGGTGTTTTTGGCATCGGGCTGGCCGCCTACTGGCCGCAGTTTGAGAACCTGAAACCCGCGCTGGAAGGCTATCAGCGCGACGTGGAAGCGAAGCTGGTGGGCATGGGCGCGCAGGTGGTCTCGGCCGGGCTGGTGGACGACGCGCCGGGGGCCGTGCGCGCTGGCGAGCTGTTCGCGGCGGAAAACGTGGATATGATCGTGTGCTACGTGGGCACCTACAGCACCTCGTCGCAGGTGCTGCCCGCTGTGCAGCGCCGCCGTGCGCCGGTGCTCATCCTCAACCTGCAACCGATTCCGGCGATGGACTATCTGAGCACCGACACGGCCAAATGGCTGGAATACTGCTGCGCGTGCTGCGTGCCGGAAATCTCGAACGCCTTTGCCCGCGCCGAGATTCAGTTCAACGTGGTGTCTGGCCTGCTGCATGATGTCGAGGGGCACGCGCATCAGTATTACGAGCGCGCCTGGCGCGAAATCAGCGAGTGGGTGCAGGCCGCCAGCGTCATGCGCGAGCTGAGCTATGCGCGCATCGGCTTCCTGGGACACACCTACCCCGGCATGCTGGACATGTATTCTGACTTCACGATGCATCACGGCCAATTGGGCGCGCACATCGAAGTGCTGGAAATGGACGATCTGCATGCCCGCGTGCAGGGCGCGACCGACGCGGAAATCGCCCGCAAGATCGAGGAAATCCACAGCGTTTTCGAGATCGTGGGCAAAGGCACTGACAAGATTTCGCAGGATGTCACGCCGGAGGCGCTGCACTGGTCAGCCAAGGTAGCCGTCGGGCTGGATCGCCTGGTGGCGGACTTCGACCTGAACGGCCTGACCTACTACTATCGCGGGCTGGGCGGCAATGCCAATGAAGAGCTGGGAGCCAGCGTCATCATCGGCAATTCGCTGCTGACGGCGCGCGGCATCCCGGCATCCGGCGAGGGCGACCTGAAAACGTGCATCGCCATGCTGATTATGGACCGGCTGGGCGCGGGCGGCTCGTATACCGAGTTCTACGCGATGGACTTCAACGAGGACTTCGTGCTGATGGGGCATGACGGCCCCGGACACGTCGCCATCGCCGACCGCAAGCCGGTGCTGCGCGGGCTGGGGCTGTATCATGGCAAGCGCGGCTACGGCCTGAGCGTGGAATTCAATGTGAAGAAAGGCCCGATCACCATTCTGGGCATGACGCAGACCGCGCAGGGCCGCCTGAAAATGCTGGCCTCGCAGGGCGAATCGATCAGCGGCGACACGCTGCGCATCGGCAACACCAACTCGCGCCTGAAATTCGGGCTCGACCCGGCCGAATTCATGGACCGCTGGTGCGAACACGGCCCCACGCATCACTGCGCGCTGGGCGTTGGCCACAAGCTGCCCGCCGTGAAAAAGCTGGCGCGCCTGCTGAACCTTGAACTGGCCGTGGTGGGTTAGCCAGGGTGCGGACAAGGCAGGCCTTGTCCCTACAGCGTAACCTGGTAATGAGGGACAAACGGGTGTGGTTGCGCCATCAGGTGGCATGACGAATCTGCCGCTGCTGTAGGGACAAGGCAGGCCTTGTCCCTACAGCGTAACCTCGTAATGAGGGACAAACGGGTGTGGTTGTGCCATCAAACCAGCGGATGGTGACATGGCGAATCTGAGCCTGTAGGGACGAGGCCTGCCTCGTCCGCCATCTGGATGGACCTGAAAGCACAGATGCTGTTTTTAAAAGCGAAAGGATTTTTTGCACATGAAGCGCGTAGGATTTTTGCTGAAAGTCAAAGCGGATATGCTGGACGAATACAAGAAGCACCACGAGAACGTGTGGCCGGAGATGCAGGACGCGCTGCGGCGCACCGGCTGGCACAACTACTCGCTGTTTCTGCGCGATGACGGGCTGCTGTTCGGCTATTTTGAAGCGGCAGACAGCTTTCAGGCGTCGCTGGACGGCATGGCCAAAGAGGAAATCAACCTGAAGTGGCAGGAATTCATGGGCCCCTACTTCGAGTCGATGGAAGGCCGGCCTGACCAGAATATGATCACGCTGGAAGAAGTATTCCACCTGGACTAAGAGCGGGCACAGACGAACCACCCTCACCCCGCGTACTGCATGCGGGGTGAGGTCATTTTCCCTAAAACACGACCGTGTGCCGATGCACGGTTTCCTCGATCACATCCGCGCCAATGCCGTAGCCTTCCGGCGCGCTGATCCAGCCATCCACCTGCGCCACCGGATTGCGCACCAGCTCATGATGCATGCTGCTGGGCGTCGGCTTCAGCTCGAAAATGGTGCGGCGCGGCGCGCACAGGCTGAGATGCACGCTGGCCGCGGTGTTGATGGCGCTGCTCCAGCTGTGCGCGTCCAGCGCGACGTTATACTGCGCGGCCAGCTGAATGATGCGGCTCATGCCGGTCACGCCCTCGGCACGACCCGGATCGACCAGGATCACGTCGGCGGCACGGGCATCCAGCAGGCGCTTGTAGTCATGCAGGTTGAAGAAGCGTTCGCCAAAGGCCACGCGCATTTCCGGCACGGCGGCGCGCAGGTGCTGATAGGCATCCAGGTTGTCCGGGTGGAACGGGTCTTCAATCCAGGTCAGGTTGTACTGCGCCATTTTGCGCGCCGTGCTGACCGCCCGCGGGATATCCCAGCGGCATTTCGCGCCCACATCGACGATGAATCCGGCCTTCTCGCCAATGGCAGCACGCACCGTCCGCACGAAGGCCACGTCGCGGTCCTCGTCCACGCCCAGATTGGCCTCGCCCTTCTTGCCAAAGCCGACCTTCACCAGCTGATAGCCCGCAGCGATATGCCCGGCCAGTTCTTCGGCCATGCCATCGACGGTCGAGGCTTTCGGGTGCGAGCTGGCGCAAGCCGGCAGCCTGTCGGTAAGCGCGCCGCCCAGCATCTGCGACAGCGTTTGTTTGGTCAGCTTGCCTTTCAGGTCCCACAGCGCCATGTCAATCGCGCTGATGGCGAACGCGGCGATACCGCCCACGTTGCCATACCACCAGGCGCGATCACGCATCGCTTCCCAGCAGGCCTGCGTCTCATACGCATCCCGGCCGGTGACTTCGTCGGCCAGGCCGTGACGGATGAGCGCCGTCACCGACGCGGCCGCCTCGCGGAACAGGGCGATGCATTCGCCCCAGCCGACGGTGCCGTCGCTGGCCTCGGCGCGCACCACGACCACATAGCGCGTGCTGAAATTATCGTTGCTCTCCAGGTATTCGAGCGGGAACGCCTCGATCTTTTTGATCTGCATCAGGATGGCCTTTCGCCGCTAGACCGCGTAACGGGAGACATAGGCGCGGTCCAGCTCGATGCCGAGGCCGGGCTTGTCTGAAATGGTGTACATCCCGTCTTTGATCGGGCGCGGCTGCGACTGGATATCCCAGAAAATCGGGTCGCGGTCGTGGTGGAAGCATTCCACATACGCGCTGCCCGGCACGCTGGCCAGCAGATGCGACGCGACCTGGCCTTCCTCGTGGTGCGCCATGCGGATGCCATACAGGCTGCACATGCTCGCCACGCGCCGCCAGATCGTCGGCCCGCCACCCCAGGAGGAGTCAAAATTGCAGAAATCAATCGCGCCCTCGGCAATCAGGTCGCGGATGCCATCCACGCGGTACTCGCTCTGCCCGGCCGTGACCGGGATGCCGGTGGACAGGCGCACGTCGCGCATCCAGCGTTTGTCGTTATACCAGCGCACCGGCTCCTCGAACCACTCCAGCGGGATGCCCGCGTCCTGCGCCAGACGCACAAATTTGATCGCCTGCATCAGGTCATATCCCTGGTTGGCGTCCACCATCAGGCGGAAATCCGGACCGCCCACCTCGACCGCCACTTTCAGGCGCGCCAGGTCTTCTTCCGGCGTCGCGCCGCCAATCTTGAACTTCATGCCAATCACGCCATAGCCAACGTAATCCTGAATTTCGCGGGCCAGCTCGTCATGCGTCTGGCCATAATAGCCGCCGATGGCCGTAATCGGCAGGCTATTTGTGAAGCCGCCCCACAGCCGGTACAGCGGCATCTCCAGCGCCTTGCCCACCGTGTCCCAGATGGCGGTGTCCACCGCCGAGATGGCCTGCATCACCACGCCGCGGTCGCGCAGGATGTCATAGGTCGCTGGCTTCATCGCCTCCCAGCAGCCCTCGGTATTGAACACGTCCATGCCCACCAGCGCCGGGGCCAGCTCCTGATGAATGATATTGAGGATATCGCCCTGCTCACCATCGGTATCGCCGGTATACACCTCGCCGACGACGCCCTGATAGGTGAGGATGCGCGTGATAATCGTGCAGCGGTTCTGCATCGAATACTTGCTGCCGCGATAAACGCGATTGAGCGGGATGCGCACCGCCTGCGTTTCAATGGCCTGAATGGTCAGCGAGCCGGGTGTGTTCCAGGATGTCATGGTGTCCTTCTGGGGGATAGCGCCACAAAGAATGTTGATATTTTGACAATACATCCCAGTCATGCTAGGATTTTCAACAATTATAAACAAACTTCATCAGAAAACAACAAAATATGCGCGACTTTTTGCAAATCAACCTGAATCAGACGCCCTGGCAGGCCCACCCCACGCTGCCGGGCATAACCGCACGCGCGCATGACGTGCGCCTGGACGGGCATCCGGTCATCGACACGATGATGGCGCAGCTCGGCCCGCAAGGCGCACCCTGGCATCAGCACGAAACCACCTGCGAAATCGCCTACGCGCTCAGCGGCAGCGGCATGCTGCTGGTCGGCGACCAGGCCAATCCCACCCGCACCCCGATGAGCGCCGGAAGCATTGTCTTTATCGCGCCAAAAGTGCCGCATGCCGTCACCTGTGACGCGGATAACCCGTTGTGCATCCTCATCCTGCACACCCTCGCAGCCCCTTGACCCGCCTTTCACATTCCTCAGGAGCCTTGGTTATATGACTGACAAAGCACACATCGCAGTAGTGGGCACGGGCTGGTGGGCCACCACCGTGCATATTCCCGCTCTGCTGGCCAATCCGCGCGCGCTGCCGCCGGTGCTGGTGGACAAAGATCCCGCCCGCCTGAAAGCCGCCGCTGAAAAGTACAACCTGCCCCACGCCTATACCTCGATAGAGGAAGCCAAAGCAGCGCATCCCGGCCTGCACGGGGCGATCATCGCCACCACGCACGCGCATCATTATGAGGCGGCGTCAGCCAGCCTGAGCCAGGGGCTGCATCTGCTCATCGAAAAGCCGATGACGCTACTGGCCGCCCACGCCAAAGCCCTATCCGACCAGGCCGACGCGGCCGGCCTGCAAATCCTGATGGGCTACACGTTTCCGTACATCGAGCCGCTGAAGCGCGCCAAACGCATCATCGATGACGGGCTGATCGGCGATGTGGAATACATCACGTGCAGCATGAGCAGCATGACGATCGAATTTTTGCGCGGCAAGCCGGCCCTGTATGCGCCAAACGGCGGCTACACCGTGACCGGCCCCAGCGAGCGCACCTATGCCGACCCGGCTGTTTCCGGCGGCGGACAGGGCGTGCTTCAGGCCACCCACTCGGTCGCCATGATGTTCCACCTGATCGAAAGCCAGGGCATCCGCGCCGACCGCGTGAGCGCGTTCATGAATCCGCTGGACACGCGGGTGGACGTGATCGATGTGATGGCGGTGAAGATGAATACCGGCGCGCTGGCGACCGTGGGCACCACCGGCAATATCGGCAAGGGCGATGTCGGCTTCGTGGAAGTGATCGTGCATGGCAGCAAAGGCCGCGTGATGGCCGAGGGCTTCCACGGCGAATATGCCATGCGCCTGCATGATGGCCGCGAGGAACACGTCGGCCCGACGCATGAGCCATATCCGGGCGATGTGCCCTCGCAGAAGCTGATCGAAATCGTGCTGGATGGCGCGCAGCCGTTGTTCCCCGGCAAGACCAACGGCCTGTACACGGTCGAGCTGCTGGAGGCCGGCTATCGCTCTGCCGCGCGCGACGGTATGCCGGTCACTGTGGGCGAGCTGTATGCGTAAGCTATGCAGGCACAAGCGTATCGTGAGGAGGGAATCATGAAGCTGTCTGTCGGTAATTTTTCGTTTCAGCGGCTGCCGCTGGACGCCACCCTGATGGTGTGCAAATCGCTCGGCTTTGGCTGGGTCGATCTGGGCGTGTTTGCCGGGGAGACGCCCTCGCAGATCGCCCCGAAAGCGATTGCGGAGGATCCCCGGCGCGAGGCCGACAAACTGGCCGCGCTGCTGGACAAGCACGGCCTGCGCGCCAGCGACCTGTTCACGCAGTTTGGCCCGGCGCACGAAATCCATTCCATCAATGATCCTGACCCGGCCGTGCGCGCTGAGGACCTGCGCCAGCTTCAGGCGGTGGCGCAGTTGTGCAGCATGATCGGCTGCCCGGGCATCACCATCCTGCCGGGCATGGAACAGGCAGGCCGGTCGCAGGCCGAGAATATCGCTGAGTCAATCGCGTTCCTGCGCCAGGCGGTGGACATCACCGGCGAACAGGGCGTCGAGCTGCGCTTTGAGCCGCATATCGGCGCAGTCGCCTATTCGCCGGAGCTGGCCCTGGAACTGGTGCATGGCGCACCCGGACTGAAAGTCACGCTCGACCTGTCGCACTTTGTGCAGCAGTACATCCCGCTGGAGCGCGTGTGGCCGCTGGTGCCGCACACCGGGCATGTGCATATCCGCAGCGCGCGGGCCGGCAAACTGCAAACCATGTGGCGCGAAAATACCATCGACTTCCCCGGCCTGATTCAGCGGCTGGGCGACGCGGGCTATCAGGGCGCGCTGTGCATCGAGTATGTGTGCGGCGACTGGTATGACGTGAACCAGATCGACACCATCACCGAGACGTATTTTGCCCGCCAGGCGCTCGCGCCGCTGGTCGGGGCGTAGAGGAGCACTATGAGCGTACAGGACAGAGTGGCCATCGTGACCGGCGCGGCGCGCGGCATCGGCGCGGCCACGGCCGGGCTGCTGGCTAAAGGCGGCGCGAAAGTTGTGGTGACGGACATCGAGGCGGCGCTGTCGGAGCAGGTGGTGGCGGACATCCGCGCTGGCGGGGGCGAGGCCATCGCGCTGCCGTGCGACATCAGCAGCGTGGAAGCGTGCGAACGGCTGGTGGCCGACACGCTGGCCCACTACGGGCGCGTGGAGATTCTGGTCAACAATGCCGGCATCTGCCCGCGCATCCCGGTCGACGAAATGACCGAGGCGATGTTTGACCGTATGATGAGCATCAACCTGAAACCGATCTTCTTCCTCACGCGGGCGGCCTGCAACGCGATGAAGGCGCAGCAGTTTGGCCGCGTCGTCAATGTGAGCAGCACCGGCGGGCGCATCGGCGGCGTGCACAATGCCACCGTCTACAGCGCGACCAAAGGCGGCGTGCTGGCGATGACCAAATCGCTGGCGCGGCATTATGCCCCGTGGAATATCCTCATCAACGCGGTCGCGCCGGGCGCGGTCAATACGCGCATGTTTGAGAGCGTCGGCAAGGAATCGCTCGAGGCCTACGTCGATACCGTGCCGCTGAAGCGGCTGGCCGAAGCAGAAGAAATCGCGCAGGCGATCGTGCCGCTGTGCAGCGCCAGCATGACGTGGGTCACCGGCGCGACGCTGGATGTCAACGGCGGCGTGGTGATGGTGTAGGCGTCCCTGTTCATCGCAGGCCGGGCGCGTTACAGTTGAGGCAACCCTCCATCATCCTGAAGGATGTCGCTATGCGCGCATTAACCCTGCCCCGTGTGCCCAATGCCAGCCCCGATGCCCGGCTGCTGACCGTCAACAATGTACTGACCGGCGAGCCGCTGGGCAGCGTGCCCGTCATGAGTGCCGTCGACGTGGCCGCTGCCGTCTCACGGGCACGGGCGGCCCAGCCCGCCTGGGAAGCCGCCGGCGTCAAAGCACGTACGCGCATCATGCGCGCCTGGGTCGACCTGCTGGTGGCGCATCAGGACCGCATGATGGACCTGATCCGAGCGGAAACCGGCAAGAGCAAAGGCGGTGCGTGGGGCGAAATCGCCGTGCTGGACAACGTGGTCAATTACTACCGGCGGACCGCGCCGGGCCTGCTGCGCCCATCCCGCCGACAGGTCACCTTCCCGATCTTCCAGCGTGCCCAGGTGGTCTACAAGCCGTATCCGGTCGTCGGCTTCCTGACGCCGTGGAATTATCCGCTGCAAAACGGCTTCATCGATATCACCGCGGCGCTGTTTGCGGGCTGCGCCATCATCATCAAGCCAAGCGAGGTCACGCCATTCACCGCGCTGCTGGCGGCCGAGCTGCTGCATCAGGCGGGCGTGCCGGAGGCGTGCGCGCAGGTCATGACCGGGGATGGCAGCACCGGCGCAGCACTGACCGACAGCGTGGACTATATCTCGCTGACGGGCAGCACGGCCACCGGCCGCAAGGTCGCCATGCGCGCCGCCGAACGGCTGATTCCCTACAGCCTGGAGCTGGGCGGCAAGGGCGCGGGCATCGTGCTGGAGGATGCCGACCTGAATATCGCGGCGAGCTGGTCGCTGACCGGCGCGCTGGAGAATGCCGGGCAGGCCTGTGTGGCCATCGAACGCGTGTATGTGCTCGAAAGCATCCATGACGCCTACGTGGAAAAAGTGCGCCAGTGGGCGGATAAACTGGTCGTCAGCGCGGCCGATGACTACGCCGTCGACGTGGGCAGCATGACCAACGCCCGCGAGCTGGAACGCACCGAGGCGCATATTGCCGACGCGGTGGCCAAAGGCGCGCGCGTGCTGACAGGCGGCAAGCGTCGTCCCGACCTGGGGCCGCGCTTCCTGGAGCCGACTGTGCTGGTGGATGTGACCGACGACATGCAGATCATGCGCGAGGAAACGTTCGGGCCGGTCATGCCGATCATGAAGGTGCGCGACCTGGACGAGGCCATCCGCCGCGCCAACAACAGCGACTACGGCCTGTCGAACACGCTGTTTGCCGGGGACCTGAATCGCGCCATGCAGCTCGCCCGGCGGCTGGACAGCGGCGATGTGATGATCAACCGGCCGGCGTTCGCCTTCGGCACGCCGGACCTGCCGATGGGCGGCGTGAAATTCAGCGGGATCGGCCGCCGCAATGGCCCGGAAGGCTTGCGCCGCTTCCTCAAGCCGCAGGCCATCCTGGCCGACAACATGCGCGCCGTCGGCCCGTCGCTGACGCAGACCAGCGCGCGCACGCGGAGCCTGTTTGCCCTGCTGCGCAAAATCCGGCCGTTCTTCCCGTATATCTGAGCTGCCATAAATCGTAGGGACAATGCCTGCTTTGTCGGGCATTATGGTTGAGGCAGGCATTGTGGACGAGGCAGGCCTCGTCCCTACGTATGAACTGGAAATTCCTTCAGAACGGGCCACCATACATTGTAGGGACAATGCCTGCATTGTCCGGCATTATGCTCCCCTGCTCAGTTTCCATCCAGCGCGATTAACGCTACACTGGAGGGCATGCACAGGGGGAAACATGATGTTCAAACGACTGTTTTTGCTGGCGGGCGCGGCCCTGCTGACGACGGGCGCTGTGTTCGCTCAGGATGCCACCACTGCCACACCGATGACGATTTTCTTGGAAGCCAATAACGCGCAGTCTTGCTTTAATGATGACACGCCATGGCAGTGTGTGGACATCAGCGTGCCGCTGGACCACACCGACCCAGCGAACCCGGCCACCATCGACATCACCTTTGCCGTCATTCCGGCGGGCGACCCGGCACAGCGCAAGGGCATGTTCGTCACCGTGACCGGCGGCCCCGGCTACTCCGGACTGGCCGCGTCGGATGTTTATTCGAGCTATTTTTATCCCGAAGTGTTTGCAGCCTATGACATTGTGTTTTTTGACCAGCGCGGCATCGGCCGGTCGGAAGGCGTGCGCTGCGACGAGGATGCGCTGGCCTATTATCTGGCCGATACCACCGATCCCGAAGGCCTGATCGATGCCGCGCAGACGTTTGCCAGCGCGTGCATCAGCACCATCAACCGGCCGGACCTGCTGCCGTATCTGGGCACCACCCAGGCGATCGAGGACCTGGAGCTTTTCCGCGCCGCCGTGGGCGATGAAACCTTCATGCTGTACGGCGAAAGCTATGGCACGCAGTTCTCGCAGACGTATGCGGCGGCGTATCCGCAGCACCTGAGCGGGCTGATCCTGGACGGCGTGGTCGACCTGACATTGACGTCGCCCGAATACTATACCGGGCAGGACCAGGCATTTATCGATGCCGGGCAGGAAGCATTCGCAGCCTGCGCCGCTGACCCCGTGTGCTCGAATGACTTCCCCAACGGTGACGCTGCCTTCTACTATGCCGATCTGATCGCGGCGCTGTCAGAGGCCCCGCAGACCTTCACCTTCCCGCTGCCGAACGGCGGCGCAGAATCGCGCGTGCTGACCAAGGCGCTGGTAGATGCGGCCTACTCCGCCGCCGTGTATGGCCCTGATGGCCGCTCGCATTTTATCAGCGCGCTGGCCGCGCACGCCGGGGGCAATCCTATCCTGCTGGCGCGACTGGGCTATTCCGCGCTGTATCTCGATTCCGGCACGCAAACGCTCGTCCCCGATGAAGGCTGGAGCGACGCCAGCTACTACGCTATCGAGTGCAACGACTATGTCTACGAGATCACCCAGAGCGACCCGGTGTGCTATTTCTGGGACATCGCCAATCCGCCGCAGGAGCGCCCCGCGCCACTGACGGCCGACATCCCGACGCTCGTCCTGAACGCGACGATTGACCCGGCCACGCCGGTGCAGAATGGCTACGATGTGGCTGCACGCCTGCCCAATGTCTTCAGCATCACGATGGACGGCGGCTGGCATGTCATTTACGGACGAGGCGGCACATGCCCCGATGACCAGGTCACCGCGCTGCTGATGACCGGTTCACTGCCCACCGACATGGCCAGCACGTGCGAGGGCGACATCCTAACGCCGTATATTCCGTACAACGCGCAAAACCGCGAGGAAACCGAGGCGCTCAGCCTGCTGGTGAATTTTGACCAGCGCCGCGAACTGGCTCCCGAATACCTGTACTGGAGCGGCGAACAGGGCTTCAGCTTCGGCTGCGATTTCGGCGGCGTCATCAGCTACGCGCCCAGCGATGTCGGCGAAGACTGGACGCTGACCGGCTGTGGCATCACGCCCGAAATCCGGCTGGACGGCACAGCCGAGCTCGATTTCACCTCGGAAATCCTGACCGCGACGCTGACGGCGACTGAAAGCGGCGCCAATATCGGCACAGTGACCTATACGCGTTACGGCTTGTATGCCACCGACGAGACATTCATACCGGCCCAGGTGACCGGCTTCTGGCGCGGCCAGAGCGTGTCGCAGGGGCAGTAGGCTATCGGGCCTAGTAGCCTCACCCCGTTTCGCTGCGCTCAACCGCCCCTCAGCCACGTTGTGGACGAGGGGCAAATACCCGCAGGGTTTTGGGGTGAGGCTGGCAGGAAAGCCGGCCGGACACTCACCGGCCTCGTGCCTGCGGTTCAAAACCGCATGCTACCAGAAGCCCAAGTCCCTGAAGGGACTGAAAACCCGGCTTTGTTGAAATACGCACTCAGCGCAGCACCCGCGACATAGTCCCTTCAGGGACGTGTCGGTTGGGCAGACCAGGGTTTTTGATGCGAGGCCTGCATCATCCCAACCATCATCACTCATCACTCATCACTCATTGCTCAGCACTCAGTACTCAGCACTCCCTAGTCCTTTCTGACCCTTCATAAACCTCTCTATGGTAAAGCTCATGCACGTTTGATACACTGACGGCGCTCTGTACCGTCAGGAACCTTTTCCCATGAATGACAAGACGTATCACGTCCTTGAACTGCATAAAGTGCTGGACCGGCTGGCCAGCTTCACCACCTTTACGGCAGGCGCGGCGCTGGCGCGTGCGCTGCTGCCCACGCTCTCGCTGAACGAAGCCCGCGTGTGGCAGCGCGAAACCCGCGAAGCCCGCCAGATGTTCAGCAACCAGATCAATATCAGCACGGGCGGCGCGCGCGACGTGCGCGAAGCGGCCGAAGGGGCCATCCGCGGCATCACCGTGGACCCGCAGGTGCTGCTGGACATTCGCTCGACGCTGCGCCGCGCCACCACGCTGCGCCGCACGGTCGGCCGCATGAAGGGGCAGTACCCCATCATGAGCGAGATCATCAACGGCGCGGAAGAATGCCTGGAGCTGCAGGAAGAAATCGCCCGCGTGCTGGACGAAAACAGCGGCCAGGTGAAAGACAGCGCCAGCGTGCAGCTGGCCGGCCTGCGCCGCGACATCAAGATTGCCTTTGACCGCCTGCAAAGCAAGCTGCAGCGCATGGTCACGTCGTCGGCCAATGCACCGATGCTGCAGGAGGCCCTGTTCACCATGCGCGGCGGACGCTACGTCATCCCGCTGAAGGCCGAGCACAAGGGCAAGATTCCCGGCATCGTGCATGACGCCTCGTCCAGCGGGGCCACGCTGTTCATCGAGCCGCTGGAAACTGTCGAGCTCAATAACAAGTGGCGCGAGCTGCAACTGGACGAAGAAAAAGAAGTGCGGCGCATCCTGGCCGCGCTGACCGACCAGGTCGGCCACGAAGCCGAGCGGATTGTGCGCACGGTCGAGGTGCTGGCGCAGGTCGACCTGATTCTGGCGAAGGCCAAATATGCCAATGCGCTCAACGCGGTCGAGCCGGACCTGGTGGAGTTTGGCAAGCGCCCGAACCCCGATCATCCCGGCAGCACGATCGCGCTGCGCGGGGCGCGCCATCCCCTGCTGACCGGCAACGTGGTGCCCATCGACGTCGAATTTGACGAGAATACCTGGGTGCTGGTCGTCACCGGGCCGAATACCGGCGGCAAGACCGTCTCGCTGAAGACAGTCGGGCTGTTCTGCCTGATGGCCCAGTGTGGCCTGCATCTGCCCGCTGAAGAAGCGCGCATGACGATTTTTGAGGGCGTGTTTGCCGATATCGGCGACGAACAAAGCATCGAGCAAAGCCTGAGCACGTTCAGCGCGCACATGAAGAATACGATCCACATCCTGCGCGAAATCGATGCGCGCTCGCTGGTGCTGCTGGATGAGCTGGGCGCTGGCACCGACCCCGGCGAAGGCTCGGCGCTGGCACGCGCCATCCTCACTTACCTGCGCGATCGCCACGTGACCACGATGGTCACCACGCATCATCCCGAGCTGAAGGTGTATAGCGTGGAGACGCCTGGTGTGCGCAATGCCAGCGTGGAATTCAACCTGGACACGCTGGCCCCGACCTATCGTCTGATTGTCGGTCTGCCCGGCCGCTCTAACGCGCTGGCGATTGCCACGCGCCTGGGCCTGAACGCGGACATCATCGCGGATGCGCGCACGATGGTGGCGACTGAAGACCTGATCACCGACGACCTGCTGGACGAAATTCACCGGACGCGTGAAGACATTCGCCGCCAGCAGGAATCAATCACCGAGATGCGCCTCGAAATCGAGGAGACGCGCTCGGAGCTGGGCGCACGCCTGAGCACCGCCGACGACGAACGCCGCAATATCATCGCTGCGGCACGGCGCGATATGCAGAAGGAACTGGACGACTTCCGCCGCGAGGTCAAGCGACTGCGGGCGCAGATGCGCGATGCATCGCTGCCACTGGACGCGCTGAAAGAGATTCAGGCCGCCGCCGACAAGGCCGAAGCGGCGCTGAGCACGCCCATCAAGGATGACCCGCAGATTCCTGAGGATCGCGACTGGGCGCCCCGGCTGGGCGATGCCGTGTGGCTGGAGACGCTGAAGGCCGAAGGCACGATCGTCGAAATTGACCGTGAGGCGGCGATGGTGCAGGTGGGCACGCTGAAAGTGCGCGCCAAGCTGCGCGAGCTGAAACAGCCCACCCGCGCCGAGAAAAAAGTGACCAAGCGCAAGCATGCCAGCGCCTACGAACCGGCGCCAGAGCTGATCGCGCCGCGCGCGGCATCGCCGGGCATGGAGCTGGACCTGCGCGGCAAGCGCGTGGAAGACGCCATCGCCCAGCTTGAGGAATACATCGATGCGGCTTACATGAGCGGCCTGCCGTTTGCGCGCATCATCCACGGCAAGGGAACCGGCGCGCTGCGCAAGGCCGTGCACGAGCGCATGAAGGAACACACGCTGATCCAGCGCGCCATCCCCGCCCCGCCCAAAGAAGGCGGCGACGGCGTCACCATCATTTACATCGCCCCGCAGGTATAAGGGGACGCATTCAATTTTGTGCAGCGGGGGCGCGTCGCGACGTGCCCTCCGAAGATTCCAGCCTTCCGACTCAGTTCAAACCATAAGCTCACGCGTCCAAACATCAGAACACTCTGGTTTGGACCAGTACGCCCCTCACATCTCGTGTCTTTCAAAAAAAGTTACAAAAATCCTGCGCTATTTTGCAATCAGGCGTATAGTACTGATGAACGCACAGCATCAGGAATTCGTACGAATGACGACGCGCTTTGCCCACAGATCCTATGCCCAAAGTCACGCGTCCGCGCTGACTGAGGAACGGCTCCCAAACACACGGGAGATCGCGACGGCCACGCCCCAGACCGGGCTGGCTCATTTGCAGCGGGTCGTGGGCAACGCAGGCATCCAGCGCATGCTGACCAGGCCATCAGTGCCAGCGATTACCCAGCGCGGCCAGGCAGGCCAAGTGCACCGCAAGGGCTGCGGATGCGCTGCCTGTGGCGGCGGCAAACAGGAAGAAGAGCAGGCCCCCGGCCAGACGAGCGAAGTCGTGGTACAGCGCTGGTGGGATGACGAAGAAGAATCGGCTGAGAGCGACAGCGGGGGCGGCGGAAGCTGGCTGGACAGCGTCACCGAGACCGTCACCGAGACCTTGAGCGATGCCTATGAGAGCGTCAGCAACAGTGGCAGCGATATGGTGGATGGCGCCACCAGCGGCGGCACAGACTCTGCCGGCATGTCTGAAAGCGAAGGCGGCGGCAGCGAAAGCGAGTCGGACGAAGGCGGCGGCTGGTGGGACGATGTGAAGCAGACCGCTTCGGATACGTACGATTCGGTCATGGGCGAGGATGAGAGCGCCGAAAGCGAAGGCGTCGACCCGGACCAGATTCAGGACGAAGTGAACATGGGCGGTGACAGCTGGAAGGATTACTTCCCCGACTCATGGTTTGACGACGAAGACAAGACGACCGAAGAAATCGCCGAGGAACATGCATCGGGCGAGACGACCAGTTCCAGCGGCGTCGGCACCTGCATCGCCGCCAGCCACGGCGAAGGCGAAGTGCGCGATATCAGCGTGGCCGGCCTGACGACAGCCAATTTTGGCGCATCCACCGGCACCCCCAGTTTCAAAACCACGTCCAAGACAAAGCGCCCGAAAGACCCGCCCAAAGAAGGCGAAACGCCTGAGCCGGATGTGTGGGACGTGAAGGGCAAACTGACCATGACCTATACGCTGCCCAAAGCGACCATCGCCTACACGTATTCGCCCGACCGCTCGCAGCTGACCGCGTGCGAGAAAACTGCCGTCGATGCCTATGTCAAGAGCACGCTGGCCCCGCATGAGGACCAGCACGTCGCAGCTTTTGCCACCTTCAACGGCAGCGAGACCATCGACAAGGAATTCAACGGCCTGACGGGCACCGAAGCGGAAATCAACACGGAACTGACCAGCCTTGTCGCGGCAGCATCTGCCGAGGCGATTGCTGCGCGCCAGCAAATGGCCCAGAGCGCCAGCGACCTTCTCGACCCATTCAATGTCCCTATTCCCGGCCTGGACGCATGCGTGGTAGAAACGCCTGCAGAGGATGAAGCACCAGAGAGCGATTCGTCTGACGAATGAGCTGATGAATTGTGCGATCTGCAAAACCTCTGCGCCATTTTTCAATCAGGCGTATAGTAATAGGCAGCGCATGGCATCAGGAATTTGCACCATGAGTACTCGTTTCGCACACAGATCCTATGCCCACAGTCACGCCTCTGCGCTGACTGAGGAACGGCTCCCGAACATGCGGGAGGTCGCGACAGCCACGCCACAAACCGGGCTGGCCCATTTGCAGCGGTTCGTGGGCAACGCAGGCATCCAGCGCATGCTGGGCAAGCCGTCGGTGCCAGCGATTACCCAGCGCGGACAGGCAGGCCAGGTGCACCGCAAGGGCTGCGGATGCGCGGCGTGCGGTGGCGGCAAACAGGAAGAAGAGCAAGTCCCCGGCCAGACCAGCGAAGTCGTCGTGCAGCGCTGGTGGGATGACGAGGAAGAATCGGCTGAAAGCGACAGCGATAGCGGTGGAAGCTGGCTGGACAGCGTCAGCGATACCGTGAGCGATGTGTATAACAGCGTCACCGAAAGCAACGAGACGGAATCAGGCGGCGGCGGGGGCGGCAATACGGCCTATGGCAGCACGTCTGAAAGCGAGAGCAGCGAAAGCGACTCGGACGAGGGCGGCGGCTGGTGGGACGATGTGAAGCAGGGCGCATCCGACGCCTACAACTCGGTCATGGGCGAGGATGAGTCCAGCGAGAGCGAGTCGGAAGTCGACCCAGACCAGATCGCCGATGATGTGCAGGTGGAAGACGGCGGCTGGCGCGACTGGCTGCCCAACTCGTGGTTTGAAGACGAGAACAAGACCGCCGAAGAAATTGCAGAAGAGCATGAAGAAGAAAAAGAAGAAGAAAACGGCGGCAGCACCAGCGGCGTAGGGTCGTGCATTTCGACCGGCCACGGCGACGGCGGCAATTTCAACGTCAGCGTTGCCGGCCTGACCACGGCCAATTTTGCGGCGGCCACCGGCAACGGCAGCTTCAAGCTCAAGAGCAAAAAGAAGAAAATGGTTGGCGGGCAGGAAACCTGGGATGTGAAGGGCGATATCTCCGTCACCTATACACTGCCCGAGCCGACGGTCGCCTACACCTATACGCCCGAAAAATCAAAGCTGACGCAGTGCGAGCTGGAAGCCGTCGAACGCTATGTCAGCGATACGTTGAGCGTGCATGAGAACGAGCATGTGCTGGCCTTCAAGATGTTCAACGGCACAGAAACTGTTGAGCGCAGCTATCCTGGGATGACGGGCACCGAAAGCGAAATCAACCAGCAGATTCAGAATGAGGTTAATGCCACTGTGGCCGGCATGATCGTCGCGCGGCAGGAAATGGCCCAGGAAGCCAGCGACAAGCTGGATCCCTTCAATGGCGTGATCGAGGGGCTGGACATCTGCTCGTACTACGACAATAACCCGGACGAATAAACATTCGCTGCATCAGGCAAACAAAAAGCGGGGCTGGCGATTCACTCACCATCCCCGCTTTTATGTTGTCCAGTTGCGCCGTGCCTACTTCAGCACGATTTCGCGGTTCTCTTTGGCCGACTGATAGGCCGCCTCGATGATGCGCGCGCGCTTCAGCCCGGCACGGCCGCGATGGTGCTTCCACTCAGCGGGGTCACCCAGCACCACATCCAGGAAATCGCGGATGGCGCCGACATGGCCTTCGTTCTCGCCCATGCGATCCACGCGCGGGGTCGATATCGTGGGCACGCCCGCGATATCGGTGAAGATGCGCAGGGTGTCGGTGTTCTTCCACTCGCGGTTGTCCAGCTGCGCGCCGGCATCGGTGCCAAACAGCTCCACGCCGAAATCGTCCATCTGGTGGCCATAGCCCGCCCAGCTCGCTTCCAGCAGCAGCGTGCCACCGCCCGCCAGGCGCACAAACGCGGTTGACAGGTCTTCCACGTCGAATTCGCCTTGCAGCGGGTGCAGGCTGCCGCGCCCGCGCGGGGCCAGCTCACTGTAGACAGCCGCGCTCACGCTGGTCGGCTCTGGCTCGCCCAGCAGATAGAGCGTCATGTCCAGCATATGCACGCCCAGGTCGATCATCGGGCCACCGCCGGCCAGCTCATGCTTGCTGAACCAGCCGCCCCAGAACGGCACGCCCTGGCGGCGCATCCAGTAGGCCTTGGCATAGTACACGCTGCCCAGCGTGCCTGCATCGATCACCTGCTTGAGGATGCTCACATCCCCGCGATAGCGATGGTTGAACGACACGCCCAGCACGCGGTCATTGGCTTCGGCCGCATCGACCATCGCCTGCCCCTCGGCAGACGAACGCGCCAGCGGCTTTTCGCTCAGCACGTGTTTGCCAGCATTCAGCGCGGCCACCGCCACCGGCATATGCAGGTAATTCGGCGTGGCGATGCTGATGACATCGATGTCGTCGCGCTCCACCAGCTCGTTCCAGTCGGTGTGGCCGTTGGCGATGTTATACGTTGTCTTGATGAGATCGACGCGCGGGCCGCTGGCATCGCTGACGGCGACAATCTCGACGCCGGGCAGCGCCTTGTACGCCTTCACATGCACTTCACCAGCACCACCCACACCCACTACACCCACGCGGACAGGCCGCACTTTGGTATCTTTTGTCGCCATGATAGTCGTTTCTCTCTCAGTCCTGGTTACTGCGGATCGCCATTGATGCCCAGCAGCTCGACATCGAACACGAGCAGCGCGTTGACCGGAATGTTGGAGCCCTGCGGCGGGTTGGCGCCGTAGGCCAGGTCGCTGGGAATCCAGAACGTGTACTTGTCGCCCACGGTCATGTTCTGCAGGCCTTCGGTCCAGCCCGGAATCACCTGGCCCAGGCCAAAGGTGGCCGGGGTGCCACGGTCATAGCTGCTGTCGAACACCGTGCCGTCCAGCAAACGACCCTCGTAGTGCACGGTCACGCGGTCAGACGGCACCGGGCTGGTGCCATCAGCCACTTCGGTGATCGCCTCAAATTGCAGGCCGCTGTCGGTGGTCGTCACGCCTTCGCGCGCGCCATTTTCGGCCAGGAACTGCGCATTGGTCTGGCGGGTGACCTCGCTGGCGGGGGCCGGTGTGCTGCCGCCGAAAACGACCAGTACCACAGCGATGACCGCCACAATCACGATCACGCCGATGATGACAAAGCTGTTGTCACGACCCTGCTGTTTGTTGACCACACTCATGTTTACATCGTCCTTGTAACGCGATTCAAGAGGCTTAAGTGTAGCGAAAAACAGCAGAAATAGTGAGGGGAAAGGCCAAATCAGGCGGCAGGCGCGCCATAAAACACAAAGTCCCCTCACCGCTAGACAAGGGGACTTTGTGTTAAGGGAGAAGGTGTCGAATTTACGGATAGATGCCGCGGGTAATCAGGGCATCGGCCACGCGCTTGATGGCAGTGATCTGCGCGGCCGTGCGCATGTCGACATCATATTCTTCGGCGGTGCGCTCGGTGTTCTCGTAGCAGCGCATCATCGCGCGCTCCAGCTGGCGGAAGATTTCATCCTCGTCCCAGAAGAACGCCTGCAAGTCCTGCACCCATTCGAAGTAGCTGACGATCACGCCGCCCGCATTGGCCAGGATGTCAGGAATGACCTTGATGCCGCGGCTGGTGAAGATATCGTCGGCTTCGGTGGTGGTGGGGCCGTTGGCGCCTTCCACGATCAGGCTGGCCTGCACCAGATGGGCATTGTCCTTGGTGAGCTGATTTTCCATCGCGGCCGGGATGAGCACATCGCACGGCTGTACCAGCAGGTCGCTGTTGGTCATCAGGTCGCCTTCGGCATAGCCGCGCAGGTCACCATGTTCGGCCACATAATTGCGCAGCGTGCGCACGTCCAGGCCCTTGGCGTTATAGATTGCGCCGGTCACGTCGCTGACGCCGACCACCTTGAAGCCCAGCTCGGCAGCACGCGCGGCCGCATTCGAGCCCACGTTGCCGAAGCCCTGGATAATCACGCGGGTGTTGGCTGGGTCCATGCGATTGGCGCGCTTGAGCGCCTCCACCATCGCGGTGATGACGCCGCGGCCGGTGGCCTCGTTGCGGCCCAGGCTGCCACCGATATTGACCGGCTTGCCAGTGACGATGGCCGGCACCGAATAGCCGACCGTCATGCTGTAGGTGTCCATAATCCACGCCATCGTCTGGGGATTGGTGCCCATGTCCGGCGCGGGGATGTCCATGTGCGGGCTGATGACGGGAATCAGCTCAGCGGCATAGCGGCGGGTCAGGCTTTCCAGCTCCCGCGGGCTCAGCGTCTTCGGGTCGACGACGACGCCGCCCTTGGCACCACCGTAGGGCAGGCCAGCCAGCGCGCACTTCCAGCTCATCCACATCGCCAGCGCGCGCACTTCGTCCATGTCGACGGCCAGGCTGTAGCGGATGCCGCCCTTCGACGGGCCCAGCACCGTGCTGTGATGCACACGATAGCCGGTAAACATTTCGATACGCCCGTCATCGCGCTTCACGGGGAAATTGACCGTGAATTCGCGGCGCGGGTAGCGCATAAATTCCACAATACCGTCAGGGATGCTGAGGTACTTCACCGCCCGATCATACTGTTGCAGCGCCGTCTCGTACGCATTGGTCGAGGTATGGGCTTGCTGCTTGATGTTGTAGGCTGCTACCATGAGATCTATGTGCTCCTGCCCTGATTCAGGGCAATCTTTGTGAGAAATGTTGTTACAAAAGGCAAAAATTATTGTCAGATTGCTCTATTGGTCAGTATAACTGAAATGCCATGCTCCGATAGTCAAGAATTATCAAGTTTATGCATATTATACATCTAATGACCGATGCAGGATATGCATGTTGCATAATATAGCCATTCATACACAGGGAATGCGAGAGGCTCAGCCGTTTTTGTAGTAGAGGCTTGGCATGCCAAGCCTCATAGGTACCAAGTTAAGGAATTTTCGCTGAGGATTCAGTTGGATTTTGGTCCTCCAGGGCGGACACATAGGTCCGCCCCTACTCGGAGTCGCTCGGATTTGAAGGAAAAAACTCGCGGTTGCAACTGTTTGTCCGCGAGGAATGTAGGGGCGGACCTGCGTGTCCGCCCGGCAAATAGGAGAAGAATCGTCTTAACTTGGTGCCAATGGGGCTTGGCATGCCAAGCCTCTACAAAACCAGCGGTTCCTTGTTTGAGCAGGGCGAGTCACTGCATCTGCCGTAGATTGAGGGGATTTTTAGAGACGCAGACCCAGAGGTTTGTTCCCTTGGAAAGAAACAGGGGATTAGTACGGGCCGAACGCGGTGCCGGACTGGGCCGGGCCCACCAGCACAAATACCTGGCCGGCGCTGCTGTCGAGGATGAGCGTGCCATTTTCAAAGCGCTGCACCGTCAGCGACGAGGCAGTTTCGTCGGTGCGCGCGAAGCCGAGCGCATCACGCACGCCAGCTACGCCGCGCCAGACAGCGCCAAAGCCAAGCTGCGGCAGGCGCAGGCCGTCTGGCGGGGCCACTTCTGAGAGCTGGTCAGGGGGAGCCTGGGGCACAAACCAGTACGGCCCGCCGCCGCCCGCGATGGCAATCGACCAGATCGCGCCGCTGGGCACAAAGTACATCGCCCCGCGCTCAAAAATCTGCGCGGTGCCCACGTACGACTGCGCGCCTTCGATCGGGCAGCGGATCGCCGCGACCGCATCGGTATTGCTGGTCCACGAGGCGCCAAAGATCGGGTCTACCGGTATGGTGCAGGCACCCGCCGACCGCGTCGCATCCAGCGGCACGACGGCCGCCGACAGCGTCCCCTGATAGCGCGCCGGGTCGATGACAGGCAGGCCACCATCGGCATTTTCCACGCCCAGGAAGATGCCAATATAAATGGTCGGTGTGGGGGTGAGCACCGCCGGGCGAATATCGACTGTGGGGCGAATGGCGATCTGCGTCTGGCGCACCGCGTCCGCATCTGGCGTGGGCGACGCATACACCGTCGCCAGCCGCCGCACGAGCTGGTCGGGCGGCACGGTCGCATAGCCACTGGCGCCAGAGGCCGCGTTGTCAGCCGCCCCGGCACAACCCGCCAGCAGGGCAATCAGCGCCAGCGCAGAAACGAATCGCCCCACGCGCATCATCACTGATCGAGCGCCTGAGCCGCTTCTTCAACCAGGCTGAGCACTTCGAGGAATTCCTCGCGGAAAAAATGCAGCGTCACCGCGCCCAGCTCCAGGTGATACACCGTTTCGCCGTCGGGCTCGTGGCTGAGCCACGCGATATAGTTTTCGGTTTCGGCGATCGTCTCGACACCGATTTCCTCGTCGCCCTGCCCCTGATTCTTGCTCTTGCCGCGCCGGTCGTTCATGCCGTTGCTCCGCTTGTCTGAGTGCCGTGAGATAGGCTCGATTGTACGCAATATTCGGGTATTAGGGTAGCGGGCTTCATGACGCGTGGCTGGCCCCGCCCAGCAGATTGAGCACGAACACCCCGCTCACGATCAGCAGGATGCCCACCACCGTCCAGATATTGAAGCTGTCTTTGAACACCACCGCGCCGATCACCGAAATGGCCGCCGTGCCAATGCCCGACCAGATAGCATAGGCCACGCCAATCGGCACCCCTTTCAGCGCCTGCGACAGACAGTAGAACGCGCCCACGTAGCCCAGCACGACGATAATCGAGGGGACAAGCTTCGTGAAGCCCTCAGAGGCGCGCAGGAATGACGTGGCGATAATCTCGAAAATGATGGCGATGGCCAGAAACACAAAAGGCGGCATAGGCTTTGCTCCAGACAGGGTATCAGGGTGCGTGCATGAGCTGAGTGTAGGCATCAGCAGTTTGTGCGGCAATCCCCTCGTGCGTGTACTGCGCGATGGCGCGGGCGCGTCCACGGGCCGACAGCGCTGCCGCCAGACCGGGCTCGTCGCGCAGGCGGGCCAGTGCGCCGGCCAGCGCGGATGCATCACCTTCTGGGACAATCAGCCCGCCGTCACCAATCACGCCGGGGATCGCGCCGCTGTCGCTGCCCACCACGGGCAGTCCGCTGGCCATCGCCTCCACCAGCACGCGGCCAAACTGTTCTTTCCAGTTCGGGCGCGTGAGCGACGGCAGCGCCAGCGCGTCAATCTGGTGATACTGCGCGGCCATCTGCGTCGAGGCCACCTGGTCGCGAAAGGTCACGCGGTCAGCGATGCCCAGCCTGTCAGCCTCTGCTTGCAGTTCAGCACGCAGCGGGCCGCCGCCCAGCAGCAGCAGTTGCCACTCACCCGCTAGCTGTGAGACGGCATCCAGCAGCACATGCAGCCCTTTTTCCTCCACCAGCCGGCCAAAATAGCCCACCGTGAACGGCCGGTCAGGGCGCGCCCCGGTTGCGGGACGAAACAAGTCTGTGTCAGTGCCAAACTGGGCGATGACGTGGGTGGTCCCGCGCCAGCCCTTCTCGCGCCACACGTTGGCCGCGCTCTCGGTGCCGGCGATCAGCGCGCCGATCTGCCCCAGCATCCAGCGTTCGCCCCATGCGAATGGCGGCGGATAGCGGCGGGCGATATTCTGCCAGCTGAACAGGATCGTGCGCGCGCCCAACTGATTGGCATGGCGCTGCATCTGCCACGCGCTCAGGTTGTACGGCTCTTCGTCAATGTGCACGATATCCGGCCGGAAGTCGCGCAGCACGCGCCCCAGCCCGCGATACCAGTGGGTGTGGAAGTCGCCATTGCGCGCCAGCGTCAGCACATCCAGACGATAGCCATCCGTGTAGGCGCGCTCCAGCATCATTTCCCCGCGTTCGTCTTTCCACGACGGGGGCACGACGACCTGTAACTCGATGCCGCGCCGCGCCAGGGCTTCGCATTTCTGCTGATAAATGCCCACGACCAGGGCTTTTGAAATCATGGTGACGCGCACAACAGGTCCTTGAGCAGCAGGCTTATCCAGTTCGCCATTGTAAATGGAGAAGCCGAAGCCCGATAAGGGCAGGTTCGGCGGGGCGCACGCACGGGGGCTGTGCTATCATTATTGCCATGCTCGCTTTACCCGAACAGGCACGAGGCAGACCACCCCATGGCGCAGGACATTCAGGCTTTTCTCTTCGACCTTGACGGCGTGCTGACCGACACCGCGGAGTTTCATTACCTCGGCTGGCAGCGCATCGCCGATGAACAGGGCATCCCGTTCAGCCGCGAGGAAAATGACGCCATGCGCGGCTTATCGCGCCGCGACAGCCTGACCGTGCTGCTCAAGGGCCGCGTGATTGACGAGGCCACCGCCAATGACTGGATGGCGCGCAAGAACGACTACTACATCGCCTCGCTGGAGCACATCAGCCCGAAAGACCTGCTGCCGGGTGTGCATGATTTCCTGCTGGCGGCAAAGTCAGCCGGGCTGAAGGTTGCCGTGGGCAGTGCCAGCAAGAACGCCCGCGTGGTGCTGGACAAGCTGGATATCCTCAGCCTGTTTGATGCCGTGGGCGACGGCTACAGCATCGTTAACAACAAGCCCGCGCCCGACCTGTTCCTGTGGACAGCGGGACGGCTGAACGTGAATCCCGGCCGCGCAGTCGTATTTGAGGACGCGCAGGCGGGTGTCGCAGCTGCCAATCAGGGCGGATTCTACACGGTGGGACTGGGCGATGCGGTGGGCGACGAGGCCAACCTGCGTCTGCCGTCACTGGCCAGCGTGACGCCCCATCAGGTGATCGATTTGCTGCTGGCAGGCCACGCCTGAAGCGAGGCGCAAGACAGTCTTGACGGGGGATGCCGCTTTGCTATAATGCAGATCTCAATGCCACGGCTCCGTAGCTCAATTGGCAGAGCAGTTGACTCTTAATCAATTGGTTATAGGTTCGAGTCCTATCGGAGTCACAATAGTGACCTTGGGAGCCTCTCCCAATCCTTCCTCGTCTGCGGGCAGATTTGCTCGTAAGACGAGGAATTTTTCTGCCCAGCTCTTGAGCTGAAAGTCCACGATTCGCTGCTGATCCAGATCAAAGATAATGTGGTCAAAAAGTGACAGTGCCAGTTCATTGCGATGCACGTCGCTGCCCGCATCCCACAGCACCGACAGCTTGCGCAGCGCTTCCACGCATACCATCAATTCCACCATTACCTGTGCTGTCTCTGACGTATAGCTTGTCCATTGTGCGATTTCGCGCTCATTATTTTCACGCCTGCGCAGATACTCGTCACGCGCGATTTCACCATCTTCATACAGATGACGTGCGGCTTCAAGCTTACGGCGACACTTCGCAATGGCTGCGGTGCGCTTCGCATCGACATCCTGACTAAGCGGCGCCTGAGGAACAATCTCCGACGCAAGTGTCTTCATCATGTCGAGCATATCCGGCGCAATGCTGAGCTGTGAGATAATCTGTCTGAACTGCCCCTCAACGACCGAACGCTTTGACTGGCGACGATGACAATTACAATACAGCCCCTGTCGATGGCGATAGGCATTCCCTTTGACACCGATCAGTTTCGAGCGTTGAACGGATGATCGTTCCCTGGAAGCCAGCGTTTCGCAGTGTGCGCAATAAATCAGTCCAGACAGTGGATATACGGAAGCGGCAGCCCTGCGACCAGCATCAGGGCGCAGTAAAGCACGGTCAACCGCCATATGGGCCACCTGCTTCAGCAGACCAGTATCAAAGACAGCGCGTTCAGGATTGAGCACAGTTGAGGTGATTTCGTCATGCGTGAAGTGCCGGGCTGTGGCGCGGCTGTCAAGCACGATACCGCCATATTCGGTCCAGTTAGATGTCACCCGACGAACGGCCGAAACGTCCATATTTCCCGGGTTACCTTTGCGATCACGATATGGATAGCCTTCAGCCCGCAAACGCTCACAAATGCGCGTTCGCCCAACCCCCTCAGCATAAAGCTCAAGCACCCGACGCGCTGTTTCGTAGTAGCTGTGCCAGACTGCGCCTGGCTGGGGTTGCGCATCTCCTGCGACGCCGGGCACCCACTGGTCCTCGCCCAACCACCACGCTCCCTCATTATTGGGGATCAGATATCCGTCCTGCCCCCGTTTAGTCCCAAACGGTGGCAGTCCCACGGTGATTTGCTGTGCCTTGCGGTGCGCTATATTGGCCTTGCGCCGTAGGGATACGTCGACGGCATACCATTCGTCAAAGATCGCAGACAGCTGGGCGATTACCCGACCCTGGGGCGTGCTGAAGTCGATTTGCTTATTGGGGTCGGCCAGTATCAGATGGATGCCGCGCTGATCCGCAAAATCCAGCAGGTCGCCCACGCGCCAGCCCTTCCGATGCAGGCGTGACAGGTCATTGGCAACCAGTGCGACCACGTCGTCATCGTTGAGCCGCGCTTTCAGGGCCAGCCAGCCCGGCCGCCCTGTTTCGTGCATACCTGACCGATGACCGTCAATGTCCTCGTACCATTCAGGGACGTATCCCGACAATTCGCAGATACGCAGGATGTTTTGCCGTTGTATTTCCGGGCTGACCAGGTCTTTTTCATCGCGCACCATAGATCTGCGGATATAGCACAGCGCAGTTCTGGCGTCTGAGTTTTTAGAAATGCGTTTTTTCGGGGACATGGCGGACTCCTGAAAAGGTCTATGCGGTCTGAGGGGTAGCCCAAGACACGCCGACATGGTAGAGTCTGCCGGAGGTCATTGTGCTAGCACAAGTAGTACAGTGACTCAGAGCGTCGGAGTGCGACTAACACTTCGGCGCTCGATTTATACTGCACAGCCTACCGGATTTTTATTGCGTGTGTCAACAAGCGTCGTCGTATGTTTGACTATTGAGATAGTCGGCATATAGAGCGGTCAGGGCTTTCACGAAAGCCATCAACTCACGATAATACATATGGTTTGTCCCCAAAGAGCCATCTTCGTTCTCCCAGGAACGGCAAATCCTTTTGACAAATTCCTCGATTGTGCTGTGTGCAGGTGGCACGTGCTGTTTCGGCATCAAGCGCATTGGTCTCCATCACATGCATCTTGCCCAATGATGGCACCAGGTACTGCCGCAATGTCTGGGAAATCACGCTCGCACTTTGGGAGAATTTCAGCTCATGGTCTTTGGACCATGTCCGGGATTCAGATGCGCGTTACAGAGTATTTGTGCTTTCTACGGTTGATGATGTGCCACCTGTAGGCGACTGGTCGTGACTGCATGCCACGCTGCACCACATGGTGCGGCGTGGGTGCGCCACGGAGTGGCGTACGCAAGCCCCCACCGGCGCATGAGGTGGCCGGCTTTTAGCTGGCTACCCCGGCTTAGGTTATGAGCAAGGCTCATCCCAAGCCGGGGTACCGTCCGCAGAGCAGCCGGTCAGCCGACTTTGCAGTCGGCTGCAACGCACTTACTCATCGCGTGTGCTAGGCACATGGGACAACAAGCATACTTGCCCTGTGTGCCACCCCACTATCTGCGCAGCGACAACGGCCTGGAGTTTGTCGCGCGCCGTTCAGGACTAGCTGGCTCAGCAGCACTGCCAGAACCTCTATATCCGTCCGGGCAGCCCATGGGAGAACAGCTTTATGGGGAGTTTCAACGGTAAATTACGGGCTGAATGTCTCGACCGCTGGTTATTTTCCGACGTGCGCGATGCTCAATACATCGTCGAAGCATGGCGTGAGGAGTATAATCTCCACCAGCCGCATAGCGCGCTCGGATTTCTCTCCCCAGCAGACTATGTCCGTTCACTCTCGAATCTTACTCCTACTGGTACATAGTCGGGGGGCAGGTCACTGAGCCACCGATCTGTGTGACGTAAGCGGCACGTTCAGCTTCACTGGCGTCGGGCGCAAATGAGATGACCACCTGCCCGACCACCGGATGCGTTACCACCTGGGATATCACAATTATGGGCGGTTGCGTGGGGCCAGGCAGAAGCACTGACTGGGCAGTGACATCAAGTGTGACAACTGGCGCGAAAGTCCCACTGAGTGTGAGGGACGCAGGCAGTGCACTCGCTGGTTGCAGTTGCGTGTCCATTGGGGTCCTGGTATTCATCTCAGTCGCTGACATTGGTGCTGTGTTCTCTTGAGCAGTATTGGCTGGTACGACAGCTACCTGCTCGGCTTCCACTGGTGCCGCGGTACTGTCAGTTTCGGATGGGAGCACTGCCAGGGTAGGCAGCACCGCAACTCGTTCAGCAGGATGAACGCTCAACGTCAATACCGTGAAAGCAGCAAAGAGGGTAATACCCAGGACGACGAGCCAGAGGATTTGACGTTTTTGCAGCATGCGAAGTGCCTTTAGATGAAAACGGGGTCATAATAAAAGAGTAATATCTCACTTTCATAGTATAAAGAGAACACTTTAGTTCATCCATGAATTTTTTGTGAAACGAAGGCAAATATGTGAAGTTCGGGTGCGTCGAAACTGATATTGGTTGTGGTGAAGGGGAATGGCGGAGTCTGGTATTTTGGCGAGTAGATTGTCTTAGCAGGCCGTCAGGAAGCCGCCATAATCAGGGTGGTTGCTGGGATCCGCTACAGCGGATGACCGCTGGATCCTGCTGTTGCTAATGCGTGTACGCGCAAGACACGTAGAACTGACTGCACCGCTCGATCGGCGACTTGGTTGTTCGCTGAGCGCTTTAGCCACCTCTTAACCGGACGACTTGCCACTGAGCGCTCGATAGACCTGGAGGGTCTGGCGGGCGCAGCGATCCCAAGAATACTGCTGTGCCCGCAGCAGTCCTCTCTCAATTCTCGATGAATTCCCTGCTTCCGCAACGGCAACGTCCATCGCATCAATGAGGCTGTCGGTGTCTTGCGGATCAAAGTAAATGGGGACATCACCCAGTACTTCACGCGAAGATGGGATATCTGATGAAATCACAGGGCAGCCACAGGCGGCTGCCTCTAAGAGCGGGATCCCGAACCCTTCGTACAGGGAAGGGTAGACAAATGCCAACGCTTGATTATAGAGGTGGGCAAGTTGCGTGTCATCGACCGGATTCATTCGGAGGATGCAGCCTTCGAGGTCATAGGTGGAGATTTGCTGTCGTTCCTGAGGTGACCACGGGTTACCCACCACCACGAGCGACACTTCTTCTCTCCATCGCCAGCGCCGGTACGACTCCAGTAGTCGGTCGAAATTTTTGTATGCACGGCGCCCGCCAATGTAGAGGAGATAGGGCTTGTGCACAGGTGAAGAAGTTTCCTTCAAAACGCGAAACGCCGTGCTGTAGGCAAGCGGAATGACCACTATTTTGTCGCGCGGGACGTTTATGTACGATTGGAGGTGCTGAGCAGTGGTTTCGGAGATACAGATCACCGCGTCCGCCTGCTGAACGCACCGCTGTTTTTGCTGGCGAAAGAACCGATCATCCAATCGTCGGAACGTATGTGGGAACATTTCATAAAGCATGTCGTGGACAGTGATGACCACTGGGCCGCGCCAGTCGGGTAACAAGGTATAATACGTGGGATGCCAGATCATGCGCCGCAGTTCACGTGTTGCACGCTGCTTGATCCGAGTGGTCATCCACGTTGTGATCGGCTGGAAGATGTAACGAGGGCGAATCAGCCGATCGAGCGGCGGATTCAGCGGGATCATTTGCAAATGGGGATGCAATCCTAATCCATACCCGTGGCGCCGGTTGGTCAGCAGGTGAATTTCGGTCGCGTCATCCATCTGACACATCCGTGGAAGGATTTCTGCAAAGAGACGTGCCACACCCCCCCTCGAGTTTAGTTCAAAAATAATGCCATCGACGACAACTTGCATTACGTTTCCTTAATGTTTGATACTTGAAAAACAACCTATGGACTTTGCCTGCCAACCTTGATAGATTACAGCAGAGAACTGATGAGTAGACAATAGCATGAATCGCACAATTTCACCCTTATTGACAAATATATTGCTTCTCGTTGGCGCAATGCTTGTGGCGGTTCAGATACGACTGACAATAACCTACGGTGCCCCGCTGTATCCATCTTATCAGGCGCACTCACCAGCTTTATACGTCTTGATGATTACGAGCGCGATTCTCTCTTTCGGATTGACGTCGCTGCTCAAGCGTCGATCTGGTGCCGCCATTTCCCAGTGGCAATTTTACGATCTCTTATTTGGTATTGGCGTGTCGTGTATCGCAATTGCGCTTCTCATGCCCCAACTATCGATATTGCAACTGGTATATTATGCTGTAATAGCGATTCTGCTGGGGGGCGCTGTAATCTTATTGCCAGCGCGTTTTCTGAAGAAGCGCCCCCTGAATGTGTCCACCAGTCTCACTTATTTATGGGACAATCGATATCTCCTTCGAATGTGGATTGCCAATAATGTCCGTGCGCGGTACACACAGACAACTTTAGGGATTGCCTGGATTGTTTTACTGCCGCTTGCGCAGGCCCTAATACTCGCGTTTGTCTTTTCTCGGTTTATGCGAATGGACGTCGGGGACGTGCCGTATGTGTCGTTTTTTTTTGCTGCACTCGTGCCGTGGTCCTTTTTTAACTCGTCAACCATAAATGCAACGGGTGCTATTACTGGCATGATGGGTCTCATCAATCAAATCTATTTTCCTCGAGAGATTTTGGTGCTGGTGAAATTGGGGGAGTCAATTGTGGACATCCTCTTTATGTTTGGTGCGTTGATCTTGATCAATGCCCTGGCAGGACTTGCGCCGACTATACATTATCTCTATCTTCCAATCCTGTTTGCCATCACCGTCGCGCTCACGCTTGGAGTCGCCTTCTTTCTTAGCTATTTTGCTGTGCTCGTTCGGGATATTCCTCAACTGCTGTTTGTGATTTTGCAGCTCCTGTTCTATTTGACACCCGTGATTTACCCCAGCAGCTTCATTCCAGTTGAATTCAGATCTCTCATGTTGCTGAATCCGTTAGTGCCACTGGTCCAGGCATATCGGGATGTCATTGCATATCAGCGTCCACCTGATTTGATCAGTTTGCATTATCCGTTCGTTATAAGTATACTACTACTCTATTTAGGTTATGGTTTCTTTAAGGCAAATGAGCGTCGACTGGCAGATTTTGTATAATGAATGCAATGATGAATAACTTCGCGCCTCTTGCCCAGCGTAAAATGGTGATCACTGCTGATAAGGTTTGGAAGCGGTTTGTGCAAAACGAGTATCGTCCAAGTCTGCGGCATGAGGCAGTGACCTTAGTAAGCAGATGGCTGCATCATTCGCAAAGACGAGCTGCAGTAGAGCCGTTTTGGGCGCTCCGAGAGGTGTCCTTCAGTATCTACGAAGGGGAATCCGTTGCGTTGATTGGACATAATGGAGCAGGTAAAAGCACTTTGTTTCGCATTTTATGTGGAGTAACGGAGCCCACAGTTGGCACTGTCAGCATTACCGGGCGGTTCGCCCCCCTATTGGCATTGGGTGCTGGATTTAATCCTGAATTAAGTGGGCGAAAGAACATCTACTTAAACGCAGCAATTCAGGGATTAAAAGAAAAAGAAATCGACAGCATTTTGCCGGACATCGTTGAATTTTCAGAACTCGGCGCTTTTATTGATATCCCGGTGAAGCGGTACTCCAGCGGAATGGCAGCGCGGCTCGGATTTAGCGTCGCCATTCACACGGTACCAGATATTGTGTTTTTAGACGAAGTGTTAGCGGTTGGCGATGCAGCCTTCCAGGAAAAATGTAAAACGCGAATTCTGCAGTTGAAATCTGAACAGCGTACGATCATGCTAGTTTCCCATTCAACGGCATCCGTCCGCAACCTTTGTAACCGCGCGATTTGGCTGGATCAGGGACAGGTCATGATGGACGGCCCAGTTGAAGAGGTTACACAGGCTTACGAAAACCATCTTGGGCTGACACATCAGATGAGCGTATCATCACCCACGCCTCAGGTGTTTGGATAGCTTGCAATGAGCTAAAACAGATTCAGATGAACCCAGGAGATAATTTGCTGTCTACCGACATTGTATTTTTGGGAATGCACGATTGGCGCGCTATCCCACAGCGTTCGCGTCATCTTGCAACTGAAATGGCGACAAACCATCGTGTTTTTTATATCAATCCAGTTTACTATTCTGCACCAGGATACATCCGGGATGTTCTGAAGGGGAAACGCCTGCGCGAAAAGTGTTGGGGGGTCGAGCAGGTCACAGAGTCGCTCTATATAATGAGCTTACCGCCTTTATTTCCCAAAGGACCGCTTTATCCGAATATCGGTCACCTGAACTATAGTATCTTGCTGCCCCTGATTCGTATGCTTCTCCGCCAATTTAAGATCAACAATCCTATCTTATGGATGTCCACTCCACCAGATCAATGGCTTATTGGACGACTGGGTGAAAAATTCAGCATCTACGATTGCATGGATCGGCATTCCCTCTTCTTTACAGGCAGAATCAGTGAGTTAATTTCTGAGGAAGAGAAGCAAATGCTAAAGCGGGTTAATCTTGTAATTGCCTCTTCAAATGACCTCCATGACCACTGCGCACAGTATAATTCAAACGTGCATGTTGTTCGAAATGGCGTCAATCCTCATATCTTTAGTGTGGATTATCGAGCTGAAGACGACCCGCTCCAGTCTATTCCCTCACCGCGAATCGGCTATATCGGATATCTGGGACCCTGGCTTGACACTGAGCTTCTGCAGGCACTTGCCAGAGCATATCCACACACATCAATTGTCTTAGTAGGACCGATTGGAACCGGTGTGGAGATGCTGCGGCAACATCCGAATATTCATTTACTAGGAGAGCAGCATTACTCCAAGCTGACGCCGTATATCAGGGATTTTGATGTCTGTATCATTCCCTTCCGTGTGAATGATCTGACCAAAGCTGTAAACCCAATTAAACTTTATGAATATCTGGCTTTGGGCAAGCCAGTAGTTTCATCTGCACTTCCTGAATTAGAAGGTTTTCAAGATATCACTTATATTTCGTATTCAAATGAAGAGTTTCTTGCCAATATCACAGCTGCCCTACACGAAGTTGCTAACCCTGACCAATCTCAGCAGCAGCGAAGAATTCATCTTGCGTTTGAAAATAGCTGGTATGTTCGTGCAAGGCAGATAGACCAGATCATTCAAAATCACGAAAATCTGGCACAGACAACTGCTTGAGCGGCTTTAACTCTGGGAGAAAATGTTGCGCGTACTGATAGTCTTTGGCACTCGCCCTGAAGCCATCAAGATGGCGCCGATTATTCATGCGCTTCAGCAGAAGCCGTCTATAGAGACGATAACCTGCGTCACTGCGCAACACCGTCAGATGCTTGATCAGGTTCTGGAATGGTTTCAAATCAAACCAGACTATGATTTGAATCTGATGCAGCCCAATCAAAATCTTGCTGAGTTAAGCGCATCTGCGTTGCGAGCATTGAGCGCTGTTCTGGAAAACACACGCCCAGATATTGTGCTGGTTCAAGGTGATACAACAACAGCACTGATTGGCGCAATGGCGGCTTTTTACCATCGCATTCCCGTAGGGCATGTGGAAGCGGGATTACGAACAGATGACGTATACAATCCCTTTCCCGAAGAAGTAAACCGCCGCCTTATCAGCGTGATCGCAAGCTATCATTTTGCGCCGACGGTAAAAGCGCAGCAGGTTCTGCTTAAGGAAGGACTGAACCCTTCGAGTGTCTTTCTTACGGGCAATCCTGTGATTGATGCGTTAAAATGGACTGTCGCCCAACCTTATCATCTGGATTTATCACTGCCTTTGGATAATCCAGATGAGCGCATCATCCTCGTCACAGCGCACCGGCGTGAAAGTTTTGGTACGGAGTTTGAAAACATCTGTAATGCACTGCGGCAGATCGCGGAGCGCAACCCAAATGTGCGACTGATCTACCCCGTACATCTGAATCCTCATGTTCAGGAACCTGTGTATCGCATTCTGAAAGACGTGGATCGCGTCCATCTTATTCAGCCACTTCCCTATCCAGCTTTGGTGCATCTGATGGCACGCGCTTTTATCGTTATCACCGACTCGGGCGGTATACAGGAAGAAGCGCCTGCGCTGGGTAAACCCGTACTGGTCATGAGGCAAACTACCGAGCGCCAAGAATCAATTGAAGCCGGCTCAGCAAAGCTCGTTGGCACGGATACCCTATCTATCGTTGATGCGGCACAGTCTTTATTAGACGAACCCGACATCTACCAGATGATGGCAAATGCAGTTTCGCCATTTGGTGATGGCGCTGCTGCCTATAAGATTGTAGACGTGTTGATCCGGTTCTTCCACAGTTAAGACTAATCGCTCGTTTAAAATGCAGCACCAAGGATTCCTGATGCGTGTCTTGCATTTGGGTAGCTATCTTTACGGACACAATGACATTGTCAACGTCATGCAGCGGGCATTACACCAACTCACGAAACTTCAGAGTGTCTCTATAGATTTGCAGTTATACGCACAGAAGCCCAGTCCATTTGTTGAGCGCAGTGGTGACATCAACTGGGTGAAAGACGATGTGTTGCTGGCTCTGGTTGAAGAGCATCGTCCTAAAGTTATAATCTGCAACGCTGGCGGCATTTCTCCCACTCCATACATGCACAGGCATCTGGAACAGCTTGGCATCCGTCGCATTGGGATCGCTTTATCTGATCCGGATGATTTTGCGCCACGCAGTCGTCATTTTGCGCCGCTTTTCAATCGTTATTTCACAAATTCCCGCAGTATGCTTCCGCGTTACCTGGCATTATCGTTGACCGCCGACTATCTTCCGTTTGCAGCAGATGCAGACTATCATCGACCTCTTGACATTCCTAAACTTTATGATGTGGTGGTGGTTGGGGAAAAGCGCCCGGATCGTGTCGGGTTGGTACAGAAGATGCGTGAGCGCGGCTTAACCATCATGTGTCATGGCAAAGGATGGGAACATCCGAGCACGGAAGTATTTGGCGAAGATCAGATCAAAGCCATCAATTCCGGGATTGTATATTTATCTTTTGCGGGAACGCTGGCTGGGCACACGAACGTCAAGGTTGGCGTCTTTGAGGCAGCTGCATGCGGCTCGTGCGTTTTGGTGCAGGATTTTCCAGAGATACACCAATTTTTCGACGCTGGGCGAGAAAGCGTCACCTTCAAATCAGAAGATGAAGCGGTTTCGTTGGCCCTGACGCTTGCGAAGAATCCATCGTACGCTGCACGTATTGGACTAGCAGCGCGGGAGCGTGTGCTGAAAGAACATACATGGCAGCGACGCTGGCTTCAGGTACTAGATGAAGAATTCAATACCGAGACTCAACAACTAGAAAATGATGAGGGCAATATAATGTTCCAGTCGCAAATACAATCATCAACTTCAACAAACATGAAAACAGCCCTCATTGCTGGCTACTATGGCTTCGAAAATGCCGGCGATGAAGCCATATTAACCTCGATTCTGGTTGGTTTGCGAAAAGCATCCCCTGCGATCTCGCCCATTGTAGTATCTGGTAATCCACAATCTACGCGCCTTACACATCAGGTCGGCGCAGTTCACTATACCGATATAGGTGCAATTATCTCAGCTGCACAGAAAAGCGACCTGATCATTCTGGGCGGCGGCGGACTTTTTATGGACTACTGGGGCGTACAGGTGAACTCTGTCCTTACTCGTCACCATCATGGTCTGGCTTTTTACTTGGCGTTTCCGCTGCTCGCAACCCTTATGAAAAAACCGCTGATGATTTATGGCGTTGGGGCAGGTCCGTTTTTTTCAAAAGAAGCGCGTGAATTTACTCGCGCGGCTTTTGAAGCCGCAGATGTCGCAACCGTTCGGGATGAGGCATCACGTGAGCTGATTATCAGCACGGGTGTCTCCCCAGCTTTAGTTCAGCTTACAGCAGACCCTGCATTTCTGCTTAAGCCCGCGCCAAACGATCAAATTCAGGCAATTTTTGATTTTGAGCACATTCCTTACGCTGAAGGTACCACCGTTGGCGTTTGTCTTCGCTGGTGGGATATTGGAGTCGATCCTGAACGTTACTGGGCGCAAATTGCAGCCGCATTAGACCGCTTTATCGATAAATATGACGCCCGGATCGTTTTTATCCCATTCCAGACTCTGGACGAAGCGGGCATTAAAAATGACGACAGGCTGATCGCTGAAAAAGTAATTGAACGGATGCAGCAAAAGCACAAGGCATTCAGCTTGCGTCGAAAATACTCAGCACAGGAAATTCTAGGATCAGTCGCACAATGTGATCTAATTGTCGGAATGAGGCTCCACTCGCTCATTCTTGCTGCCGCAGCTCATATTCCCGCCATCAGTCTCATCTATGATCCTAAAGTGCGCGGACTTGCAAACCAGTTGAATCTGCAAGCACTCTCTCTTGATTTGTCTCAGGTTTCCACAGATAGTCTTTTTCTCCGCATGGAAAATGCCCTTAACAATCGCCAGCAAATCACACATGAATTAACATCAAAAGTAGCGGAGATCACAGCGCTGGCTCAAAAGAACGTGGAGCTCTCCGTTTCACTAATTCAGAATGGCAAGATGAAGACGGCATCTGCTGTGGCAGACTCCGTGCGCGCGTTAATTGATGAGAGTTTTCTATACCAGATAGGCTCTCTCGAAGCCAAAGAGTTTCAGATAGAAACGCTTCAGAAACAAGCCCATACCCTTAGTGATGAAAGCAGCAAACTGCGGGATAAGCTTGCAGAGGGAATCAAGCAGCAGGATCTCCTCCGTGATGTACACAGACAAATCGCGGAAATACAAAACCAGAAAACCACCCTGCAGCAGGAAAATGGAGAGTTGCACAACCGCGTTATCGAGCGCGACATGCAGCTTCAGCAAATTTATGCGACCAAGGCATGGCAGGCAGCGCTTTCGTTCTGGAAGACGCGTGACCGGGTGAAGAGGGTGTTACGCAGTCCCGGAAAACTCGTGAAAGGCACTGTTCGGCACGTCTACCACCGCGTAATGCCGTTAAGCACTCGTCTCAAGCTCAGGAACTTGAGATACCGTATTTTACGGCGTGGGGTGCCTCACACGCCTCAGTTCTGCAATAGTGGTTCATCCCAGAGCTTCAGTTCAGTATCAACAAGTGCTGAAACCAATAGCAGTATTGTTACTACTTCAGGCGTACCTGTTTCGACAACACCTTTTATGACAAGCAAGGGCAAACTCCTCAAGCCTATGTCCAAGCAGATGGATGTATTCCGCTTTGGGGTAATTCCATGGGATTTCCGTTTTCAGCGTCCACAGCAGTTGATGACGCAGTTTGCACAAGATGGGCATCGCATTTTCTACGTGCATACTGAGCTTACAGACGAGCGAGCTGTAGCAATGCGAAGCATTCGCGAGGACATCTTTGAACTTCGCATCCCCGGCGATCCTACTCTTATCCTCTATCGCCACCCCTTTGAAGGCAGTGCACTGAAGAAAGCAGTACAAAGCTTGCGTGCTTTTATCGAAGCACAGCATATCCAGGAAGCGTTATGTATTGTGGATCACCCCTTTTGGGAGCCGCTGGTACGTTTTCTGAAAGAGGAGTACGGGTGGAAGGTCATCTATGATTGTATGGATGACCACAGCGGGTTCTCTGACAACCAGCCTGACGTTCTGGATTACGAAGTCAAACTCATCGAGCTGAGTGATATGCTGGTTGTATCATCACAACTGCTTTTCGACAAACTCCATACCCAGCATTCAAACACGCTTCTACTCAGAAATGCGGCAGAGTATGAACATTTCAGTGCGCTTCCCCCCCGCGAGAACAGCCCGATTTCTCATCTCAGTCGTCCTGTCATTGGATACTATGGTGCGATTGCGGAATGGTTTGACGTTGATGTCATTCATGAAGCCGCTCGTCGACATCCAGAATGGTCGTTTGTCCTCATCGGGCATACATTTGGCGCAAATCTACAGACGATTGAGAAACTGCCCAATGTCCATTTGTTAGGCGAAAAACCCTATCAGGAACTACCCTCCTATGTTGCCGCGTTCGATGTCTGTGTCATTCCCTTTAAACGACTGCCACTGACGGAAGCAACAAACCCCGTTAAGATCTATGAATACCTGAGCGCAGGGAAGCCGATCGTTGCCAGGCGACTCCCAGAGTTGGTAGCACTAGAGAACCTCGTTTATCTGTATGAGGATGCTGACAGTTTTGTAACAGGCATTGAGCAAATGCTGGACACGACCAATTTGAAGGTAGTCCAGGAACGACAGGCTATAGGTCGAGACAACACTTGGGAAATTCGCTATAAAGCGCTTCGTGATGCAGCCTTATCACTTTACGGACGTGCTTCCATTGTCGTCGTTACGTTTAAGAATGCTGAGTACACTCGCCTGACAATAGAAAGCATCCTTGAAAAGACCACTTACCCCAATTATGAAATCGTTGTGGTTGACAATGGTCTTGAAAAGACAGTTATCGACCTATTGGCGCAGCTACAGAAGACCCAAGCGAGTAAGGTGAAGATTGTCTACAATGGGCGCAATCTGGGTTTTGCCCGTGCGAACAATATTGGCATCCAGTTTGCAGAAGACAGTGAGTACATCGTGCTTCTCAATGACGATGTGATAGTGACGCAGGGGTGGCTGAGTAAGCTCATTCGTCACTTGCGTGACACCGGCATTGGCATGGTGGGGCCTGTTACCAATTCCTGCGGCAATGAAGCACGGATTGAAGTGCCGTACCACAATCTCAACGAGATTGATGATTTTGCAAAGCGTTACACCCAGGCACACCAGGGGGATACGTTTGAAATCCCTATGCTGGCAATGTACTGCGTTGCCATGCGTAAAACTGTGGTGGATGAAATAGGAGACCTGGACGAGCGCTTCGGCATTGGCATGTTTGAGGACGATGATTACGCGCAGCGACTTAAGCAGGCGGGCTATAAAATCATTTGTACACGCGATGTGTTCGTTCATCACTTTGGAAGAGCGTCATTCTCGAAATTGGGCGATGTGAATTATTTCAAGATATTCGAGCAGAACCGCCGCAAGTATGAACAAAAGTGGGGTATCCAGTGGCGTTATGAGCAATGGACTCCCCCTGACATTAAAGCTGGCAAGATCACAGATATTGATCGATTACAGCAACTGATTAACAGCCACCCTGATGCGAAAGGAATTCTTATCTTCCCGCCAAGCATTGACTGGAATATGCCGCTGTTCCAGCGACCGCAGCAGATGGCACTGGCATTTGCGCGCCTTGGCTACCTTGTGCTTTATCTGCTGCGCGAAGATAGCTTCGATGGAGCGCCGGGAATTCAGAAAATTACCCAGAACTTGTATCTGGGCAAATTCCCACTCGCAGCCTTGGGCATTCTGGAACACCCGGTTGTCTGTGTTTACTCGTATAACATCGATACCCTCTCCTATTTCAATGCACCACGGGTGATATATGAACAGTTAGACGAACTTGACGTCTTCGTGAATTTCCCGCTCGATAGGCTCAAGAAGAATCATGCGATTATGGTGCAAACGGCGGATGTAGTTGTGGGTACTGCGGATCGTCTGGTGGAGCAGCTGCGTAACGACCGAACCGATGTGGTCTTAGCCCCCAACGGTGTTGATTTCCATTACTTCGCACGCCCGGAAGCTGAACTGCATATTCCGGATGATGTCAAATCATTCTTTGGGACAGGTAGACCTATTGTCGGGTACTATGGTGCACTAGCGGAGTGGCTTGATTATGATCTTATCGACTATGCTGCCCGACAGTTGCCTGAATTTACCTTCCTGCTCGTTGGACCTGATTTGAATGAGTATGTTGCGCCAAATCTCAGCTTCAAGCAGACCGCCTATAATACGCTGCCATCAAACGTGCACTGGCTGGGACCAAAGCAATATCAGGAACTTCCGCATTATCTGCACAGCTTTGATGTTGCGACTATTCCATTCATTGTGAACAATGTCACTCACGCTGTTTCTCCGCTGAAGCTTTTTGAGTATATGGCAGGCGGAAAACCTGTGGTGACCACTGATCTTGAGGAATGCAAGAAGTATGCAGGCGTTATCGCCGCCCAAAACTATGATGATTACGTTCAGAAGCTGCAATATGCATTGACTCTGCGGGATGATCCTGATTATCGCTCACAGCTTCACAATACGGCGCTTGACAATACATGGGAAGCTCGCGCTGCAACTATTGTTGATGCGCTCCAGGAAGCACAAACGCACCCACGCTTGCCAGTTTATGGACTACAGTTGCCCAGTGCCGAGTCACAGGTGAAAACAGATGCTTCAGATTCGCCATTTATGAAACTTGCCGGTGATATTGGCGAAAAAGTGACACTGCTCAAACAAGAGCACTACCTCCGGTTTTATGATCAGCTGTTTAGAAGCATGCAGAATCTTCCCTTAAACATCCTTGAGGTAGGTGTTTATAAAGGTGGATCGCTACTGATGTTTGGTCAGTATTTCAGGAATGCTCGTATCCTTGGTGTTGATTTGAATCCCCCTGAATCGATTGTCTACTCAGAGATTGAGAATTCCGATCTCAGGAACCGTGTTGCCGTTGCGCTTGGCTCACAGGAAGATATCGAATTTCTGCGCACTTCGATTGCACAACACTTTGTGAATCAGCCACTTGACATTGTTATTGATGACGCATCACACATGTATCAGCAAAGCCGCATTACCTTTGACTATGTTTTTGATCATCAATTGAAAAGTGGTGGGCTGTATATCATTGAGGACTGGGGTGCTGGATATTGGCCCAACTGGCCCGATGGCAACCCCGATGGCATGCATGGACTTCCTCGGCTCATCAAAGAACTGGTGGACGACGTTGCTATGAGGGATAGAACGTTGCTATTTGAAGGAAAACGTGCGTTGCCAGTCGAGCAGGAACTCGAGTCGAGGATCAAGCGAATCACCGTTCATCCGTCAATCGTCGTGATCGAGAAAGCTTAGCCATTCTTGAGCCAGCATTCAGCCGCAAGAGCTATTTATCGGAAGCTTCTGCCTCTTGAGCTACGGCTACGCTTCCATCAATTTCGGCAGCAGATTTTTGGCTTCAATATTCCGAGGTATAGCGCAGAACACGTCGCGCAGCTTCAGCTAATTCTTGCGCAGCACCCGAATACCAACGGTGTGATCGTTTTTCCACCAGGACTGCCTTGGAAGCCTGACGTTATCCAGCGTCCACAGCAAATGGCACTGGCGTTTGCGCGATTAGGGTATCTGGTGATTTACTGGTATATAGGGATCGAAAAAGGTCATGCGCCCGGATTTCATCGTGTTGAGGACAATCTATATGTAGCGAACGTCAACGGACGGGTGCTGCAATCAATCTCACGGCCAATTGTGATCGCATACACGTATCAGGCGATGTGGATGAAGCACTTCACATATCCTGTTATCGTTTATGAACTCATCGATCACCTTGATGTGTTCACGAATCACCCGAAGCGAGCACTCCTGCGAGGACATCGGTGGTTTCTGAAACACGCGCACGTTGTTTCAGGAGTCGCTGATGATCTGGTCAGAGAGATGGTTGCGTCTCGCCCTGATACTATCCTCGTGCCTAACGGGGTAGATTACGGTCATTTTGCCGTCCAGTCGAACGATACCCAGGGTGACTTACGTCATATCAAAGCCCTTAATAAACCCATCATCGGGTACTATGGAGCTCTCGCAGCATGGATAGACTATGACCTGATCCGATACTCCGCCACTCAGATGCCGGACACGTCCTTTGTGCTGATTGGTCCTGATTACGACGATACGTTGCCACAGTCAAAGTTAACGGAGTTACCGAACGTTTATTGGTTAGGCGCTAAATCCTATCATGACCTGCCAAACTATCTATCTAATTTCGATGCTGCTACCCTGCCGTTTGTCGTCAGCAAACTGACAGAAGCTGTATCTCCCATCAAAATCTTCGAATATATGGCAGGTGGCAAACCAGTTGTCACAACTAACCTGCCTGAATGCCGTAAGTATCCTGAACTTTTTGTCGCACAAAACGCCGACGATTATATAAACTTGCTTGCACATGCCGTTGCACAAGGCACGAACGCCGAACTGATTGCCGCACTGCGTGCCAGAGCAAGACAAAACACCTGGGAAATGCGGGCGCGAATGCTCATTGACAAGTTCTCGGAGACCGAGCCAACACGTCCGATAATAACAAAGGACTGAACATGATGAGTCAAGTGCGTCTTGCACTTCGCCGTTTCTACGGAAGGACAATGCCCCTGCGCTATCAGCTGATTTTGCAAAACTTATATAAGTCCATTTTCCTCTCCCACCGTCCCGTTGTAGTAGAAGATGTAGAAACAAGATTACCTATAACCCCCGATCAGATCGGGGATTTGTTGCAGGCCTTAGTAGAGACTGATCAACACCGGCAGTATTTTGAAGTGTGGCAAGCCAAAGGTTTTCATGTGACGGCAAACCACTTCTATCAGCCTATACCTGATACCAGCAATCTCCCTGTCTCCCTCTGGCAGCAAAAATCGGCATTAAATGGCATTAACATGAATGCAGAACAGCAGCTCCAATTATTGCGCGAGGCGTTTTCAAATTTCTATGAGGAGTATCGGCAATTCCCAAAACAGAAAACCAAAGATCCGACTAAGTTCTACTTCAACAATGGCGCTTTTGGCGGAACCGATGCCCTTGTGCTGTATTGCATGGTGCGACACTTCAAGCCCAATTTAGTTGTCGAGGTAGGTTCGGGTTACTCGACACTTGTGACTCTTGAAGCTGCGCGAATTAACGAAAATACGCGCCTAGTATGTGTAGATCCGTATCCAGCACCATTCCTTGAGCCGAGGCGCCTCGGCATTCAGGAGCTTCATCCACATAAAGTGCAGGATGTAAATTTAGATGTTTTCAGGCGGCTTGAAAGTGGAGATATACTTTTTATTGATACATCGCACGTCGTGAAGATTGGTAGTGACGTGAATTACTTGTTTTTAAATGTGCTGCCGCTGCTCAAACCCGGTGTCATCGTTCACATTCACGACATATTCTTCCCGAACGACTATCCAAGAGAGTGGGTCATAGATCAGAAAATTTTCTGGAATGAGCAATACCTGCTGCAAGCTTTCTTAATGTATAACAGTGCTTTTGACGTACTATTTTGCAACAGTTATGCTGCTGCTCATTTTATGGATGATTTCAAGCGAGTATTTCCCAATTCACCCTGGTGGGGTGGCGGTAGTTTCTGGATGCAAAGACGGGGCACGCCTGATATCTTCTAGATAAAACACAGCACCCAAGCAAATGAGGGATAAATGAGCAATCTCAAAAACAGCATCAGGGGGATTTATCACCAAGCCGTGCCGCTGTCTACACGCCTGAAACTGCGGGACTTTCGACTTCGTATACTTGGAAAGTCTCTCTACATTGAAATTGCATCTTCTGAAGAGAAAGATAACTTCCATTTAAACAACCCATTAGAGGCGCAATCGCAAACAGAAGTTTTAACAACGTTCCCGCTCCCGACAGTCGCGGGACCGAACTTTCAGGCAGCAGTGAAAGAGCGGTATCAAAAACAGAATATCTCGCCTGATCACCCAATGTATGAAACTTGGTTTAATTACACGATGCAGACCAACGAGCGAGGCGCTGAGGCAGTTCGTGTGATTTCATCATACATGGACATCGCAGGTAAGCGTCACCTGGATATTGGCTGCGCTTATGCAGGCACAGTGGTTGCGTTTGCACACGCGGGAGCCAGTTCTATTGGCATTGAACTATCTCGCTATCTGCTTGAACTGGGGAAGATCAATGTTTCTGATTATCCGAGGTTGTCGGTTAAACTTCTGGAAGGAGATATTCTTAACCCGTCTATCTACGAAGGATTGGGAACATTTGATATTATCACCTGTGAAAATGTGATTGAGCACGTAGAGAGTGTTAAGGTCTTCCTCGATACACTGGCAACCCTTTTGAAGGAAGAAGGAGTGTGCCATCTGAATATTCCCAATCCCTTTTCGTACGGTGAAGTGCTGAAAGATGGTCATTACGGTCTGTTTGGCTTAACGTTGCTTGACCGGCCGAGAGCTGTTGACTATTTCCGTTCTTCTGGAAATAAGGGTGATTACGGCGTGGGGGAATATTGTTATTCATTCGAAGATTATCTGTCGCTATTTCATTCCGTGAAAATTGAACTAGAGTTGCTGAACCCGCCCTTAGCCTCTGAAAGTATTATCAATGACTTGAGTCGATCCATCAGCGGGCTTCAGCCGGAATTTGATAGCACTGTTGCAAAAGGAATGATTCCTGAGGATCTTCAGGCGGATGTTCATGCAGCCCTCAATCGCTATCTGAACAGTTTTGAGTATAACTATCAGCGCTATTTGCAAAGCACGGGCGAGTACCGGCACCTGCTTGGTCACCGTCTTCTTCGTAAATACAGTCAGGAAGGCTGGAGCGTAATCGCTTTTAAGTCTCTTAGTTGAGGCGTTTGAAAGTGTTTTGACCTGCCCCCCGACTATGTACCAGTAAGAGTGAGAGTCGAGAGTGAACGGGCATAGTCTGCTGGGGAGAGAAATCCGAGCGCGCTATGCGGCCGGTGGAGATTGTACTCCTCGCGCCATGCTTCGACGATCTACTGAGCATCGCGCATATCGGAAAACAACCAGCGGTCGAGACATTCAGCCCGCAATTTACCATTGAAACTCTCCATAAAGCCGTTCTCCCATGGGCTGCCCGGACGGATATAGAGGGTCTGGCAGTGCTGCTGAGCCAAGCCAGTCCTGAACTGCGCGCGCGACAAACTCCGGGCCGTTGTCACTGCGCAGATAGTGGGGTGTCACACGGGTTGCGAACAGCCAGCCCAGCAGATGAATGACCCGTTTGGATGAAATCGAGCGGGCGACGTACAACGCCAGGCATTCACGTGTGAACTCGTCCATCACGGCCAGGATCCGCAACCTGCCGACGCGTTCGGTGCCTACGCTGAGGAAGTCGTAGCTCCAGACCTGATTCGGACCGGTCGCACGCTGTAGCCGCTCAGAGGCCGCACCGAAGCGGCGCTTGAAGTGTCTGCGTCGCCGCTGCTGCAACCCCGCCTGCTTCCACACAGACGGTGGATTCGTTTGGGGTTGACCTGCCAGCCCTGACGCCGCAGCAGAGCGGTGACCGGACGATAGCCGTAGGCAGGATGCTGCTGGGCGCTGCTCTGCATGGCTGCCCACCAGTTCCGGATCCTCTTTGCGCCTCGGACGATACCGCGCAGTCGAGCGCGCGACGCTCACCAGCTTGAAGGCGCGACGCTGCGCGTATCCTCTGGTCTCGACCAGCTGCCGCACCGCCTGCCACCTGGCGTCAGGGCTTACCATTTTTTTCGCGGCAGCTCCTTCAGCGCGTCATTGTCCATGAGTTGCTCGGCTAGCATCCGTTCAGCCGCGCATTCTCTGCCTCCAGTTCGCGTACCCGCTGCGCCTCGGCGCTGGTCATGTCGCCGTAGCGGCTTTTCCAGCGATAAATCGTATTCTCTGACACCCCGTACTGGCGGGCGACCTCGGCCACCACTTTTCCCTGGCTGATCTCCTGCAGGATGCGCACAATCTCCGTCTCGCTGTACCGCTTGCCGGGGGCAGGTCACGACCGCTGGTTGTTTTCCGACGTGCGCGTTTGCGCATGGTGCTCGAAGCCGTCGACCTGCACATGATGACCAATCGTCAGGAACGCATCCACATCCAGGGCGACCTAACCATCGAGCATGTCTACCCACAAACGCCGGAGCACGGGGCCTGGTTACCGCTCGAAAACCCGGCGCTTGTCCACACCATAGGCAACCTCACGCTGCTTACCAGCGCGCTGAACTCATCCATCAGCAATGGGCCGTTCAAAGCCAAGTGCCCGGAAATTGCGCGCCAGAGCAGTCTGCGTATGAATGCCTATTTCCAGCAAATGAACGGCAAAGACGACTGGGATGCCGCCGATATTCAGGCGCGTGGTCAGCAGCTTTATGAGATTGCGCTGCTGATCTGGCCGCGCCCCGCACAACAGGCAAGCATTCGGCTTACGCCCGGCCAGCAGCGCGCGATTGATTCCCTGTGTGATATCGCCGACCAGCATGGGATTGGTCCAGGCTTTCGCACCTTGCTGGATGCGGCCATGTGTAATGCGCTCTATCCGCGTGTTGAGGCTTCCAGCATCATGGTTGCGCCTCAGTCAGATAAAAATCGCGCGCTGTTCACCGTATGGGCAAATCCCAAAGACGATGGGCTGAAAGTCTACGTGGTCACAGATGCATTTTCGGAGGTCTTTGCCATCAGCAGCGATCACGCGTATCAACTGCTGGGCCATCCTGGATGGCGCATTATGAGCATTGATGATGCTGAACAATTTGCGGGGGCTTTGGATGCGTTAATGCGTTCGGATGCCATCGCGCCCTAGTCTTTAGCGAGCGCACACCAGTTACTTATCACCATGTGCGCGGCTCAGAATCACCCTGACCGAAGCACGGACCGTCTCGGACGTCACAACCCGTCCCTCAGGTCCTATCGGAGTCACTCAGTAATTTGAGGGGAAAAAGCGACTTACTGACATAGTAAGCCGCTTTTTATTTCCTGTCAATCAGGCTCGTATTCAGACCGCGACCGCACCCACAGCAGGGGCCTCTAAATCGTCGGGCTGACTGAATGGCTTCAGAAAGTAGGCCTTCCTGATCTTCACGACCCTGTAACACTGGCCCTCAAAATCGATATGACCATCCACAACCGCCTTGTCTATAGCCCTGAAACGCCCGGCGATGTTACGACTCAGTGCATGAGATATACTCGGACCGATGGATATACCAGCCGCACCGATGACAACGAATCATACGATGGATCCGAAGGTTGTTCGAGCGTTCTATGGCTGGTCTCTTCTCCGACAGTTCATGGTTTACTCGGCAGGTAGGACTGAAAGGGTGAATGAGCCGGCCGACGCGTCCTCATACGCTCCAACCTCGATGATAATCGTGGCCCCTGCCGCTAACTCGAAGCCTTCGAGTAGTGAGTTGAGCTGACCTCGTTCGATATCGTCGTTCTGATCGATCAAATCGCCCCTGTCGTTGTAGACACGGAGGAAGCTATCAAAATCGCCCGTTGGATCTGTTATCGCGATGTTGACAGTCATGTCCGAATCAGCGGTCAAAATGTACTGGCGTCGCTCACCCTCGGCAATTTCACCTTCAATACTATCGCCAACTGAGATCACCCCACTCATCGTGATGACTGACGCATTAGACTCGCTGCCGCTCTCCCAATTCATGCTGCAGTATACTCTGACCGTGTACTCGCCTCTTTCGGAAACCTCAAACCCGAGTCGCCGCGTGACATCATCAATGGCATACTCGATGTTATACATCCCGAGGGGCCAACCAATACTCCAGCTGTAGTACTGATAGATGTAAAACTCTCCCTCAGAATCGATGAATTCAGCTAGGTTCTGCCCGGCAACCGGCAGTGCGCGTGTTTCATTCGGTCGATATAAATCGACGACCACATTGTCTTGGTTCTCGCCCGCAATGAGGATATACATGTCCATGTCGCCACGATCGTTGGATATTTGGACCTCGCAGTCTGTCTCCTCGTCTTGGTACCATTCTTCAAGTGTAAGGATTTCGTCTGGCCCCCGGGTTACAAGGAAGTTGGCAATATATGCCTCGTCCCCTGCCTCAGTACGGATGTGGTACCAGTCCTCTTCTGTTCCCAAAACTTCGAGAACATCACCCGCCGCAACCTGACCCACAACATCGCACGTTGTGCCAGCGCATGAACGGAGATTAGCGTTGCTGTTCACTACCACCGTAAAACTCGCCGATGACCCGTCCTGTGCCAGTGCCGCACCACCCCACAGCAGACAGACTGACAGTATTCCAAAGAACTTGTGCATTGCAGCCTCCTCAGACCGGCCAAGATCCAGTCAACATGCAGAATGTAACGATGCGCACTCTATGTGTCAAAAAAATTACCAACTAAGTATTCGGGGATGGGAAATATTGCGCGCGTGCCGCGAATCTGAATCATCCGGGATAGCCTCGAAAGCTCCTGGATCACGTATTTCAAATATGCGATCTACTTCGAGTTACCGGCTCATCCTGTGATCAGCTAATTCAGAGGCACATCGCTGGCGCGCAATGCCATATCGAAGAAGTCAGGCAGAAAGTTCGCCGTAAACGAACGCTGAGCTGCTGGCGCAAGAATCTCTCGTCCTGCACACGGGCTGCCAAGGTCAGCGGAGAGCTGCGTGCTGAAGGCGTTATGCGTTCCCCCAGCGAACGTATATAGTGTTGTCAACGCAGGGCGCAATGGCGGCAGTTGGATTTCGAGATACCTTAACGGTTCCTCGGTACCCACATCGCCATCGCATTCTGAAGTGACCAGCGCGACCGGAAGCGTAGATGGAATAGTCTCAAGATCAAAATAGGCGGGGGTCAACATAGCCAGAGCGGCAACTGGATACTCCGCCATGCTGGCATCCGTTATAAAGCGAATGCCCAGCGGGCCACCGCGCGAGTGTCCCGCGATAACCAGCCGAGTGAAGTCAGATTTCCCGGCGACAGCGATCCCGAAGTCAGCCCCCGCCGCCAACGCATCCAGATGGGCTGCCGCAATTTGCAGTGTGCGATTCCCGAAGATTGGTTCGGCGAAACCGTTGTTAAATTCCGCGCTGAGGTCAGGCACGATCGCGACATACCCACGTTCTGCCAATGCCTGTGCCAGATAAGTAAAGCCTTCATACTGACGCAGATCGCTTTCCGGCGGACACGGATATGCATCAACATCGAATTCACCGAAGGCGGTGCAAAAGGGGTACGCGCCGTGCAGGATAAGCGCAACCGGGAAAGGCCCCTCCCCCGATGGGACCGCCAGTACGCCCTGCAGCCTGACTGGCATATTATAAAAGCGCGAATCCGGGGCAAACTGGCTCTGGATAATGGTGGTTTCACCGATACTATAGCTGATGACCGATGCCTGCGTCTGAGCCCGCGCTGACTGACCCACCATAAACACGAGAAACAGAGCGAATATGGACAGCGTCAGGTGCACACGGGATGCGAAGCGTTTCATCAGATTTCCCTCTCACTAAGCAATGACCGCGACAAAAAAGACGATCAACAGCGCCGTTAAAGCGAAAAACCCGAGCGGATAGGCCCAGATCGCAACGCGATCAATCCGCTTTGCCTGCGCTTCATGGTCGTTGTTACGCAGCCGCTGCAAGTACACGTTCAGCACAAGAATAAGGCTGGTGACGACGAAAGTGGAAATCAATACCGTGTCCAGTAAGGTCAGGTACCCCAATCTCGGAAGGTCGCCCGACACCGTAAAATTGAAAGCGACAAACACCAGCAGATTCGACCCGGCGACATCGATCCGCTTGACATAATCCCCTAAGAAAAATGTGACCCATGTGACGACGATGATCAGCACAATAGGCAGGAGAAGGCGAAAAATATAGTACGTGACATTTCGGTCGGCTTCAAAACGGAGTGACAGCCGTGAAATGCCCTGTTCAGACGTGACGCTGGCGGTTGGCGCTCGAAAGATATATTCTTCTTCGCCCAGCTGATCACCGAGGGCGGTCCGCTCTATGTCCGGCACGATCGTGTAATGGTTTTCATCAAGCAGCAGCTCAAGACGTACGTAAAAGACCTGCGCATCGAACGGGAATAAGCGAAAATCAAAGTCAGGGGCCTGCAGGATGACGGTAAACCGTTCGGTGTACTGCACCGTCCCGTTCGATGAGACGATTGCTCCGCGGGTTTGTGTTTCGCGACGGCCCTGCTGGTTGAAAAAGGTATACTCCGGCCATGTTATATCGTCTCCCGGCGACGTAAAGCCTGCAAAGTCGTCGCCGAGGTAAGCCTGCTGGTCGCACCCGCAGACATCGCGGCGAAATGCTCGCAGAGGATCGTGCCAGGTCATATTGAGTGATCCCACAATGCTGAAGTTTTCTTCGCGCTGATCGACGCCTGAAATCTGATCGACTTCAAGCCAGACCGTGACTGCGATTGGCGCGTCAATGACGGGGCGCTCGGTGATGTCGGCTGTACCCGTGAGCACTTGCGGATCATTCACGCCGATTAAAAGGCGATACTCAGCCGAGGCCTGTAGCTCGGCGCTTCTGGGTAGCACGGTCAGCCGATAGCCGCGACTGTCTTCTGAGAATGGATATTCAAGGGTGATGATGGGTTCATCATTGGTGTTGTTGGCAATACGGATGAACTTTCCGCTAAAGTCCTGCAGCACGAGCAGCGGGCGCAGATCACCCGCCGTGATTTCAAGGTATACATACAGCGTGTCTCCCTGCGCCAATGGCTCAAGGGTGTATGCATTCAAGCCAGTCTGCGCGGAAACGGAATCCGTGATCTGCTCGACCGAAGCGGCGGTCAAATGTGTCCCCTGATCGATCACGGCGATCCTGTCGCCCGTGGACGCAGCTGTTCCCGTGAGGATTTCAGGCGCGTTCACGCCAACCAACAACTCAAATTCGCCAAATGATGGATTGGCGTAACTGCCGCGCAGCAGCAGCGCGTAATCACCATCGCGAGGCACAGTGAATGTCAGGGAGGCATCGTACCCTGCCCCATCATCATCGCTGCTCGCCAAAAACTGTGCTCTGGCACTTTCCATAAGCGCGTTCACCGGATCGTCGTCACGGGCAAGGGCAGCATCAAGCGCCGCAGAAATCTCTCTGTCGATATCTGCCAGCGTCACATCGCCCATTGAAATGCCGATAAACGGATCGAGGTTTCCCGATACGCTGCTGGCATACAGGTACAGGACATCGCCAGCGCTCCGGTCTGATATCAAATAGCGGATCGTTTGTCCCTGATCCAGAGTGCCCGTGATGATCTGCACTTGCGGACGCACGTCTGCTTGTGCGTTTACCGGGCGATAGCCTGTCATGCTGAGCAAGGCGAGGATGATAAACACGATCACACTTTGGCGGATTGTCTGCATCACAGCATAGAGCGTCATGGGTTTCTCTTGGAGTTATCAGGCGCCAAAGGGCATTTCATCGGTTATGTCAGACTATTTACGTTCAGGACCGTTTCGATCAGGTCAGCGATGGTGCTGAAGTTAAAGGCTGCTGTCAGGTCACGCAGCTTTGCCGCGGTTTCGTAAGCATCTGATTCTAAGGCCTCAATCAATGATGCTGTCTCGTCTGGCGACGCAGTCGCTGCGGCGAAATACATTTGTTGCAGCCACGCTTCAGGGAGATGTTGTATATGGTCAACGGTCAGCGCAGGCTTCAGCCCTGAGAGCGCATCATCTGAAACAGGCGCTGTTGTCTCATAGATGAATTCGACGTTTAGGCAGGTCGCAATCGCCTGGGCCAGTGCGTCAAACGAAATTGGTTTCGTCAGTATCGCGGCCATGCCATTTAATCTGGTGCGTTCGAGCTCGGGCGAAATTGCGCTGGCGGTCAGCACGATGACAGGGATATCGCGCAGTTGGGCATCCGCACGCACCTGTTCGGCAAGGGTGAAGCCATCGACACCAGGCAAATACAGGTCCAGCAGAATCACGTGTGGTTGCCACGCACGAATACGTTCCAGGGCATACGACCCGTCCTGCACAAGATCGACCGCGAAGCCCCAGCGCGTCAGGCGTTCGGCGAATAAGGCTGCGTTTGCAGTGGTATCTTCGACGATCATCGCCCGGTATTGCCCCGGCTCTTCTGAAATTCGAAGCGGCAGCAGCCCGGAGCCCAACGTGGGACCGTGCGTCTCAGGTGCAACCTGCTGCAACGGAATCTCGACTCGAAAAACAGCGCCGCCGCCAGTGCGGTTGCCTGCCACAATGGTGCCGCCCATCAGCTGCACAAGTAAGCGAGTGATGTACAGCCCCAGGCCAATGCCATCTTTCTTGCTGGAAATCCCCAGCGTGACAAATGCCTCGAAAATGTCCTCCACATGGGCTTCTGGGATCCCGATGCCTGTATCCAGAACTTCGATCTGCAGACTCTGTCGATCGACGACATAGTTCACGCGAAGCTGGACATCACCGCTATCCGTGAACTTGATAGCGTTTTGCACAAGGTTATTGATAATTTGTCGCAGTCGGGTTTCATCGGCTATGAGCCAAATCATCGTATCAGGTTTGACTTCGACTGCGAATTTCAAGCCTTTGGCGCGCGCGAATTCTGCCTGAGCCTGGGTGATACGCCGCAGCAATCGATGCAGATCAACCGACGACAGTTCAAGAGTGAATTGTCCCACGTCGATCCGCGACGCATCCAGCATGTCATTGACCAAGCGCGACAGATAGTGTCCGCTGTTGAGAATATGGTCGAGATAATCATGTGCCTGACCCGTCTGGCCGACATCATCGCGCAGCAGCCCGGCAAAACCAAGAATCACATTCAAAGGGGTGCGCAGTTCATGACTGACATTGGCGATGAAGCGATCTTTGGCCTGCATGGCGTGTTCCGCCTGGATGTTGGCGCGCTTCAGAGCCTCTTCACGCTCAAAGATCTTGGCAAGTTCGACCGAATGCGAAAAAAAGCTGGTAATCGTCCCCTGTGCGTCGAAGACGGGGACCACAGTGATCAGATTGTGCCCGACCGCCCCTTTCCACGTGTAGGTGTATTCGACGGTGATCGGCTGACGCGCCCGTGCAACATCGGCCATCTGCCCGCGCCACTGTTCGAGGCTGGACTCTGTCCTGGTGATTTCGGTAATCTTGCGCCCGACAAATTCCTCCTGCGGGATACCGGTTCGGTTGGCGACGTACTTATTGACGTACAAATAGGTTTCATTCGCGTCGATCCAGATCACAATTGCCGGCATGATATCCACCAACCGCCTGAACAGATCATCCGTGTTTGTGGAATGAACAAACATACGATTGGCCTGCTTAGAGGATTCGGCTATCTCGGTGGAGTACACAGCGATGACGGTTTGATCGTGAGTGAGCTTCACGGTGCGCATCTCATGACGATACAGTTTTGGTTTATCGCCAGGGTGCAGGGTTTCCAGAACCTGGGGCTGATTGAGATCACGCATTCGCTGCAGCGTGTCGTGCATCAGATGAGGGATCTGAGCCATGCACTGGGAAAAGGGCTGACCAATAGCGACAGACAACGGCGTATGCTCGGCATTAAACTGGCTGATGACCGCAAATTGCTCATCAAGCAGGGTGATGACAGTTGTTATGTTCCCTAGTAGGACGCGCCAGTCTTCATGAGAGTCAGGTAGCCACAATTGCTCTGTCATCTCCATATCAGGGGTTACTTTCTGGGTATGAGTTGAAGGCTGATCGCTTTTGATATCGCCTCCGCACGCGATTTCACGCCAAGCTTTCGATACACTTTGGCAGCATACACCTTCGCCGTTGATGCGCTGATAGACATTTCACGCCCAATTTCCTGGTTGGTCAGGCCATGGACGATCAAGGCCAGAACCTCCTGTTCTCTGCCTGTGAGTGCCTGACCCGAAGGTGTTGGTCTGGGGCGGCTTTGGATAAGCGCCTTAACGGCCTCTGGTGCCAGGGTATGTTTTCCCTGGGCAGCAGCACAAATTGCCCGCACCAGTTCTGAAATTTCTGCGTTTTTAATGAGATATCCTAAAGCGCCATTGTCGAGGGCCTGCTGAACCATTTCGCCCTCAGGAAAACTGGTGAGCAGCAGCACTTTGGCGCCGGCGTCCTGCAGCCTGATACGCCTCATGGCTTCCAGGCCGCTCATATCCGGCAGGTTGACATCCATCAGCACAACATCTGGCTTCAAGGAATGACACGCGGCGACAGCCTGTTGCCCATTAGCCGCCGAAGCAATTACCGAGAGGTTCGGAAAAGCGTCCAGGAGTGATTTTAGTCCTTCCCGAACAAGCGGATGGTCGTCCACGACCAGAATTGTGATTTTATTGTCCATAAAGCCAGCTATTTCTCTGTTTGCCAACCCACCCTTATTTTTGTTCCCGCATTGGCCACTGACTCAATGCTGAATTGGAGATTCGTTTCAGCTGCCCGTTCTCTCATATTGGTGATGCCCATACCCTGCGTGCGGAAGGCATCAAAGCCCACGCCGTCGTCCTCAATCAGCAGGCTGCCTTCAAACATCGAGCAGGTGAGTTGAACGCTGATGTGTTTCGCGTTCGCATATCGGACCGCGTTAAACACTCCTTCCTGAGCGATACGATAGACTGCGGTCTTGCGCTCAATGTTTCGGTCCAGTGCAGCCTCATTGTCCTGGATATGGATGATGAATTCTGCATCTGTTCGGGCGCTGAAAGCACGCGTCAGCCGGCTCAGCAGCTCGCTGAAGGATGTATTCATCAGCGACTCGGGATAGATTTCGAACAGCAGCATCCGCATTTCAGCCAGCGCAATCTGCGAGAGTTGATACAGAGAGTGCAGCTTTTCAGACAGGGCTGCTGAAAGACCCTCATCGACAACAAACATCGTCTGCGCCGTTGAACCGAGAATGAACAGGGTTTGACTTACCGAGTCATGCAGGTCTCGGGCGATCCGATGCCGTTCCTGAAGCTGCACATACGTCTTTTGCTGCTGCTGGAACTCCTGGATCTGCAATTGATTCTGAATGCGCGCAATAATTACCACTTCTTCAAAGGGCTTGGTGATGTAATCCCTGGCGCCTGCCGCAAACCCTTGAATCTGACTTTCAACATCGGTCAATCCGCTGATGAATATCACCGGCACGTCACGAAGCTGGATGTCATCTTTCAGCAAACGACAAATGGTAAGGCCGTCCTCATTCGGCAGCCTGATATCGAGCAGGATCAGGTTAGGACACTGTAGGCGTGCAGCCCTCACGCCTGATTTTCCGGTCCGCGAAGCACGCACCCGATAGCCATGTCTGGTCAGCATTTCAGTAAGATATTTCAGGTGCCCGAGGTCGTCTTCAATCACCAGAATATCCGCTGCTGGCAATCCTCGCATATCGTCGCGAGTCTTGTTAAGGCTTGAATCGAGCATACTTCACGACCTTCTCAGATAAACACGCCTGTAACGCTACAACTCATGACCTCTTGGGTAGTAGCCAACCAGCTAACAAGAGTATACAGAAGTTCATTGTTAGGGGAACAACGACTCACTATTCTCATACTCGTTGCTGGCTGCCCCACTTTGACTCCATCGTAACCGGGCGGCCAGTGAAATTCAGCTTCTGGTGCTTGCCTGTGCGTTCTACCAGGCAGTCTTCTGCGCGCCCTGTCAGGCACAGTCTCAAGCATAGCCAACGTTTATTCCGTTCAACAGAACATATGAAGGGACGAAAGTCACATGGTTAATTTCATTGTGTGGTTGATTGTTGGCGCGATTGCAGGTTGGCTGGCGGGCATCGTCATGAAGAGCCGTCAGGGCTTGATTGTCAACATCATCCTTGGCGTGATTGGAAGCTTCGTCGGCGGCTTTGTGCTGACCCTGGTGCCGGGGGTTCAGCCGATTGAATCCGGCTTCAGCATTGGTCACATCCTGACCGCGATGGTGGGAGCGATTATTGTCATCGCAATCGCCCGCGTCCTCCGGCGAGCATAGTCCGTTTCAAACCGCAAATCTACGTATTGGTCATCTCAGGTAAATGGAAACAAGGATAACAAACAACATGCGTTTTCTAAGTGTTCTGCTGGCGATGGTGTTTTTCTTCGCAATCGGGAGTGTCAGTGCTCAGATGGAGCAAACCCCACGTCTGCGTCCGCTGGATTTTTCGCCGTTTGAAGAGGCGCTGGCCGGATTTACTGAAGAGCGCGCTGCCGAAATTGGCGCAGTAGTCATGGGTGCCCCCTCGATCATTGATGTACAGGTCGCCGTGCAGGGGGGCGATTTCAGTTACGAAGAACTGACCCTGTGGTTCCTCGCACGCATTCGGCGCTATGACGACACGCTGCGCAGCTATATTGAACTGAACCCGAATGCCCTCGAAGAAGCGCGTGCCGCCGATGCGTTGCTGGCAGAAGGCACCATCTTGAGCGCGCTGCACGGCATCCCGGTTAACCTGAAGGATAATATCGAAACGACCGCGCCCATGCATACGACAGGCGGGTCGGAAATCCTGCTGAACAATGTCCCCGCCGCTGATGCGCCGCTGGTGGCGCAGCTTCGAGCCGCTGGTGCGGTCATCCTGGGCAAAGCCGGCCTGTCGGAATTTGCTGGTGCCATTGATATCAACCAACCCGGCTTCAACGCGGTGGGCGGCCAGGTGATCAATCCGCATGGCCCGCAGTTTTCCCCTGCCGGTTCGAGCGCGGGTTCAGGTGCCAGCACGGCTGCTTATCTGACGCTGGTCAGCGTCGGCAGCGAAACCGCTGGTTCGCTGATCGCTCCAGCTTCATGGAACGGTGTGGTCGGCATGTATCCCGGCGACGGTGTGGTTGACGGCGCAGGCATCATACCCCTTGTCACGAACAATGACACTGCGGGTCCGATTGGGCGCACCGTGACCGATGTCGCTATTCTGCTCAACGCCATTGATACCAGCGAAGCAGATTATGTGGCCACCCTGGATGCTGCCTCCCTCAGCGGCGCTCAGGTCGGCGTACTGGCAGGGGGAATTTTGACTCGCGTCAGCATGGTTGACCCAAGTGGCTTTGAAGACTTTTCCGACAACGAGGCACTGCTCGATCGGGCTGCGGGCGCACTGGAAGGACTCGGGGCGTCGATTGTTCCGCTGGCGGGTTGGTCTGGCGACACAGCAGCGACGGTTAACAATGTGGGGCTGACACTCATCGGTGGTGGTATTCGCCACGACCTGATCGGCTACCTCATCAACGCTGGCGCGCCGGTTGCCAGCGTTGATGACCTGCAAGCCTACAACCTGGCCGACCCGACCATCCGCATCCCGGTTGGGCAGGGCGCGCTGGATGGTGCCGTTGCCGATACGACCCTCGCCGATTCTGCCGATTACGCCGACTTCACGACACAGGTACGCGCCTTTGCAATTGAGGCGCTCGAATCCACTTTTGCTGAAATGGGTGTTGATGTCCTCGTTACGTTCAACAACTACGAGTCAACGATCTACGCAACGGCGAATTACCCAGCGATCTCGGTTCCGCTTGGGCTGCGGGCTAACGGAATGCCCGTCGGATTGACGTTCATCGGCAAAGCGGGCAGCGACGCTCAACTCTTGTCCTATGCCTACGCTTTCGAACAGGCGACGATGTTGCGCGTCACGCCAGACCTCGAGTGACACTCAGGCGCGACTGCAATGATCGACAGACAAGCAGTCGCGCGCCATGATTATCGGTGTGGAGCCAGTTGGCTAATCACCAACTGGCTCAATATGCAATATGTCAGGTTTTGAAAAAAAGGCAACATGATGGCAATTTTGACAGGTATTCTGTTGGTGGTGATCGGTCTGATCGCCTGCTTTGCCGGCAAAAAGCTGTATCGCGCCGTGCTGGCGCTGGTCGGCTTCGTCATCGGCTTTTATGTGGTTTCCGGTCTGCTGGCCGGACAGTCGGACATCATTGTGATTGCTGGATCTATCGTCGGCGGGATCATCATCGCAGGCGTCCTCTCAATATTTTACAAGTTTGCGTACATCCTGTACGGTATCGCCCTCGGGCTGACGGTGGCGGTCTATGCCCTCAATACCTTCAATCTGGAAGGCATCGTCGGGTTGATTGTCACGGTTGTGCTGGCCGTGACCGGTGGGGTCATCGGTGGGCTGATTGGCGACCTCATGATTCGCGTGGCAACGGCGTTTGCCGGAGCGTCGCAGGTTATCGGTGGCGTGGCAGCACTGGCGACTGCATTGGGCGTCACCCTGCCCCTTATTGATCCTACACATGGCTCTGTAAGCACCGACTCGACTGCCGGTGTGATAACTGTGATTGCGATGGGGATCCTGGGGGTTCTGGGGTACATTGTCCAGACCAGGAATGACACGTCATCGGTGATGTAGATGTAATGAGCAAGGCAGGGATTCAGGCACATGCTCCAAAGATTATGTTTTTTGAATCCCTGCTTTGACGACAAGCTTTCTGCCTGCCGCCGGAAACACAAGAATGAAGACCTCCAATGACCGTATCTGATGCCCCGACGCATTCTCCTGATTTCAGCGGCCTGAGTGAAACCGAAGCGATCAGGCGGCGACAGCAGGGGCAGGGTAACGCGATCGCACTGAAAACCAGCCGCACGTACGCCAAGATCATTCGCGGCAATGTCTTCAATGCGATCAATATCATCCTGTTTGCGCTGGGCGCAGTGATGATCGCCATCGGGCGGGCAGGCGACGCGATTACCGGGGTGGGGCTGGTCGCCCTGAACATGGTCATCGGCATCTATCAGGAGGTGCGCGCCAAGCGTCAACTTGACAAGATCGCCCTGCTCACCCGCCCCAAAGTGACCCTGATTCGCGATGGGCAGGCGCGCGAAGTTGATCCAACCGAGGTTGTGCTTGGCGACCTGATCAAAATCAGCGCTGGCGATCAAATGGTGGCCGACGGGGTTGTGGTGGGTGACAGCAGCGCTGAAATCGACGAATCCCTGCTCACCGGCGAAGCCGATCTGATCCAGAAAGTCGCCAACGATGAAATCCTCTCTGGCAGTTTTTGTGTGTCTGGGACAACCTACTATCAGGTCACACGCATCGGCAATGACAGTTTCGCCAATAAACTGACCGCCAGTGCCCGTGAATTCCAGATGGCGAAAACACCGCTTCAGCGCGAGATCGGCCTGATTCTGCGCTTCCTTATGGCGCTGGCGATTTTCCTGGGGCTCCAGCTGCTGCTGGCGACGATCCTTTCGCAGACGCCGTTTGTGCGCCAGGTGCAGTTTGCCGCCGTAATTCTCGGCCTGGTCCCCAACGGCTTGTTCTTCATGGTCATTCTCGCCTACGCCATGGGCGCGGTACGCATCGTCCAGCAGGGGGCACTGGTTCAGCAGTCAAATGCTGTCGAAAGCCTGAGCCGCGTGACCGTGCTGTGTACAGACAAAACGGGCACGCTGACCGCCAATCGCATCCTCTACGATGCGGTGCATCCATTTGAGACAACCTCCGCCGAAATTGAGCGGATGCTCGCCGATGTCGTCAGCAGTCAATCCTCCACCAACAAGACCAGCGAGGCAATCATCGAACGCCTGGGCGGAACAAAACGCGCTCTGGTCGATGAAGTGACCTTCTCTTCAAAGCTGAAATGGAGTGCGGTCAGCATTGATGATGCCGACCTCAAAGGCGTGTTCGTGATCGGCGCGCTGGAGATGATCAAGCCCTATTTGAAGACGCTGCCGGAGTCGGCTGATAACGTCCTGAACACCCTGTCCGGACAGGGCAAGCGCGTTCTCACTTTTGCCTATCATCCCCAGCCGGTCAAGCTGCATAGCGAGGACAGCAAGATTCTGCTGCCGGAACTGTCGCTGCTCGGATTCGTCACTTTCACTGACGAATTGCGTCCGCATTTGCAGCAGACGCTCGATGCATTTCGCGGAAACGGAATCATTGTCAAGGTGATCAGCGGGGACAATCCGCAAACGGTGGCAGCGCTAGCGAAACAGGCGGGTTTTCCCGCTGATTCGACCTATGTTTCCGGCACGGATCTGGCACTGATGTCACCAGACGAGTTCCGACGCGCGGCAGTAGAAAACACGGTATTTGGGCGCATCACCCCGGAGCAAAAAGAAGCTCTCGTCGATGCCCTGAAAGCGGAAGGACACTATGTAGCCATGATGGGCGATGGCGTGAACGATGTGCTTTCGCTGAAAAAGGCAGATATCGGCATCGCTATGCAGAGCGGCAGCAGCGCCACGCGTAACGTTGCCGATATGATCCTGATGGGAGACTCGTTCGAGGCGCTGCCGCCGGCATTTACCGAAGGGCAACGCATCGTCAACGGCATGAAAGACATCCTGCGGATGTTCCTCACCCGCACTGCTTACACAGCGTTATTCATCATCGGCATCAGCCTGCTTAACCTGGGCTTTCCGTTTGTCCCCAAGCACAGCACGCTGCTGTCGCTGTTCGTGGTTGGTGTGCCAACGCTGGTGCTGGCGCTGTGGGCGCGTCCAGGCAAGTTGCCAAAAGGCAGCCTGCTGAAGGAGATTACGCATTTTGTCGTTCCAGCCGCGCTGTTCACCTATGTTTTTGGCATGATCGTGTATGTCAGCGCGATCTTTATCACCGCAGCGACCGAACTACATCTTACGATCACGCCTGACATGATCCAGTCGTTCCAGCGATACGCGGGAATCCCATATGATCTTTCTGCCCCCAACGACTTTATCAGGGAGATTGCTGTGCTGTCCGCGCAAACCTCGCTGACAACATTTCTCGTTTATACGGGGCTGATGCTGGTCTTGTTCGTCGAACCACCGATCCGCTGGTTTGTAGGCGGTGACGAATTCAGTGGAGACTGGCGTCCAACAGCGGTCGCAGGTGTGCTGCTGCTGGCCTTTATCGCGATCCTGCTGATCGAGCCGTTCCGTAGCTTTGCCGAACTGCTGCCGCTGCCGATCGAAGGCCACGCGTTGATCGCCGCAGCAGCGGTGGTGTGGATGCTGGTCTTGCGCGCAGCATGGCGCGGCAACTGGATTGGGCGGTTTTTCGGGGCGACCGAGTCACCCGTAAAACTGTGAATTGAAAGAAAAGAGGATACGCTTGTGGCTATCCTCTTTTCTTTTCCTGTCAAGCAATCCGAAACGCGGGGCGTCTTGCAAGATACTAACAGTCGTTCAGATCATCAGTCAACGATGGCCACTACGGGTTGCGCGGCAGGTGTTTTTCGAAAAACGCGCCGATTTCAGCGATAGCCATCTTGCCTTCGGGGATGATTCCGGCAAAGAGCGGAAATGCATGCACCATGCCCGGCCAAATTTTCAATTCTGCCACGCCCCCTGCCTGACGCACCTGTTCCGCAAACTGAACAGCCTCATCGCATAAAAGCTCGTTCTCGCCAGCCAGCACACATAACGGTGGCAAACCGCTTACATCCCCCCAGAGCGGTGAAATCAATGGATTGCGGGGGTCATGCACCGTGTAGTAGTGTTTCGCCATCATGGAGAGATCGCTGAGGCGCAGATAAGGGTCGCGCCGCTGCAGCTCAGGCAAGCGATTGCCGGAAAACGTACAATCGAGCAGCGCCGAAATCAAACATGCCGCGGCAGGCAACGGCTTGCCCATCTCGCACAGATGCAGCAGCAAAGCCGCCGTTAATCCTCCACCGGCTGAATCACCCGCGACCACAATCTGCGCGGCGGAAAATCCGGATTCGAGGATCCCGTCATAAGCTGCCGTCACATCTTCAATTGCTGCCGGAAATGGATGCTCAGGCGCGAGACGATATTCAGGCATAAAGGCGCGGCACGACAAGGTGTGTGCCAGCCGTCCCACCAGCAGCCGATGAATGTGCGGGGTGCTGACGACATACCCGCCGCCGTGCAAATACAGCAAGGCGCGATCCGTCCTGACTTCCGACGGCGTTATCCACTCTCCCGGCACGCCGTTAATGTGCCCCACTTCCCAGCTTATCCCGGCAGGCATACGCTCAAAAAACTGCTGGCCTGCTCCCTTACGGTACGTCTCCACGGACCCCTGAGCGGGCATCAGGAAGCGAAAAAACACCTTCATGGACGCATAAAAGAGGCGCGCCCTCAAACTTGACATAGATACATCCCCTGCAAATGACTGATTGCGTGCTCGTGTGCGATCGCTGCGTTGCGTCCGTGGACCTCTCTTTGGCTTTTTCATTTTCGCCGGAGAGTGCAAAAGGGTCCAGCTTGCCTTCTTTCGCCTGATAAAACGCCCCGTACAGCAGGCTAACTCGTGTTCCAGACCCACAAAAAAACACCCCGCCTTGCAGCGGAGTGTCCTTATGAACGTTTGTCTTGTCTGTCAGGGATGGATCTGGCGTACCCCTGAACGTGCAAGCGTTGATACCATTACGAACGGGTCGTGCTTGCATCAGCCTGAGGCAGGTGACCCAGACGCCATTCATAGACGAACAGCAGCAGGAAGACGATGCCGAGCACCATGATAAACACACCGGCTGCAATCACACCTGAGGCAACGTTGTCCCAGCCATAGGCCGAGAGCAGGTTTCCGCGCAGGGTACTTCCCGTTTGCATAGACGTGCGCAGGTTGGAAACCGTTGTCAACGATTCCTGTGCTGCTGCAATCGCTTCTTCATCGCCCGCTTCGGTGGCTGCGGCTACTTCGGCACGCAACTGGCGCTGGACACCGCCCAATGTGGCGTAAGAAGCATCCGGATAGCCTGCCTCTATGGCGGATTCCTGCATGTGTAATGCGATGAGCAGTGAGTAAATCTGGGCCTGATTACCAGTCGTAACCTGTTGCCCGGCATTGTCGAGCAGTCCGGGGATCGCACGTTCTTCCTCGCTAAGCTGCTCGGCTGCCCCAAACCTGATCTGCTGAGTTGCCAGTTCGCCGCGAATGTTATCCTGGATGGAGCGACCGAACAGTACCGCGCCGCCACCCCCTACAAGCCCTGCAAGTGCGAGGATAAGCCAGAGAACCAACACTCTGGACCACATTGCTGCTGAAAGACGGCTTCTCAAGTAACTCATGAGTTAACTCCTGTGGGTGCCACAAAATAGATAGCAAAAAATATTCACTAATTTTTTAACACACACTCATTATACTCCAATTTTTTAATTTCGCATTCGTATGAATGCACAAAGTCAGGATATTGCTAAGCCTCTTGTTAGCGTTATACTTGAACATCACATGCACAGGCGTTGCCTTCGTTGCTGCCTTTGTGACGTGTTTGGCCATCGCGTATGGCCGTTAGGCACTGTCTGAATACACTCTACCCCACGCGGTTATTCCCGACTGATTTCATTCCCATGCCATAAATCCACTGATTCGCGCGAACAACACAGATACCCGCAAGATTATTTCCTCTTGTAACAATCTATGCACGGCCTTAACACAGCTCGCTTAGTTCATTAATACAGGCCCACGCGTCCGCTTAAAGTGCTTCGGGTCAAATCAGCCTGTCAACACACTCACAGGTAATGAAAATCCATGCAGGTTCTGGTTTTACGGCTTGGGCGCACGTTGCTGATGCTGCTTGGGGTGGTCACACTGACCTTCTTGCTGGGCAGGCTCACTGGCGATCCTATCGCTATGATGCTGCCAACGACGGCCACACTGGAAGATTATGATCGTATTCGTGCCTCTCTCGGGCTTGATGAGCCCGTCCCCGTACAGTACGTGGCCTATCTGCGCAACCTAGCTCAGGGCGACTTCGGCACCTCCATCGTCTACAACCGCGCTGCCCTGACCATTGTGCTGGAACGCGTCCCGGCGACGCTGGAGCTGGGCATTCCCGCGCTGCTCGCATCGATCACCCTGGGGATTCCCATCGGCATCTGGTGCGCGCAGCACCGCGATTCACTGGCAGATCGCCTCATCATGAGCTTCAGCCTGGCCGCGCAGTCGCTGCCGCCGTTTCTCATCGGCATTCTGCTGATCCTGCTGTTTGGTGTACGCCTGGGATGGCTGCCCACCTTTGGGCGCGACAACCTGGCGCATTTCGTGCTGCCGACCCTCGTGCTGACGATGTATCCGCTGGCTTTCATCCTGCGCCTCACGCGCGCCTCCATGCTGGAGGTGATGAACGAAAGCTTCATCAAGACAGCCCATGCCAAAGGCCTCTCCCACTATCGCGTCATCTATACCCATGCGCTGCGCAACGCGCTGGTCCCGGTTGTGACCATCATCGGCCTGCAAATTGCCGCCGTCATCAGCGGTTCTGCAATCGTGGAGACAGTTTTCGCGTGGCCGGGCATCGGCCTGCTGGCTGTGCAGTCCATCGGCGGGCGTGACTATCCCGTGATCCAGACCATTGTGCTGCTCAGCGCCGCCGCTTTCGGCATCGCCAACACACTGGCCGATGTCGTGTACACCCTGATCGATCCTCGTATCCGGTTACAACGCTGATGACAGACTTCGCTCAGACATCCCCCATACTCACCCTGGCTCCGTCCAGCCCGCGCCGGCTTTCGATGAGCGCCGTCTGGCAGTTCTGGCGGCGGCGGGCAAATCCCGCTGTCACACTCAGCGTCATCGTACTGCTGGTGCTGATCGTCAGCGTGCTGCTGGCGGACGTGATTGCACCACATGACCCCGGCACGATTAACCTGCGGGGCCGCCTGATGCAACCATTCCAGGACCCTGCCTATATCCTGGGGACGGATGCCACCGGACGCGACATTTTCAGCCGCATTCTATACGGCGGGCAGGTGTCGCTGGCTGTGAGCCTGTTCGCCAGCATTGGCGGGCTGCTGCTGGGGACGATCCTCGGCCTGGTCAGCGGGTATACCCGTGGCCTGGTTAGCGAAATCATCATGTATCTGGTTGATGTGCAGCTCGCGCTGCCGTTTCTGCTGCTGGCGGTGTCGGTTGCACTTGTGCTGGGCACATCAATCACGGTGTTGATTGGTCTGGCGGCGCTGTCGACCTGGCCGATTTATGCGCGCGTGGTGCGCAGTTCAGTGCTTTCCCTGCGTGAGCGCGAGTTCGTCGTCGCTGCGCAGGCGGTTGGCGCTTCAACGATACACATCATGCGCTTCCATTTGTTTCCCAACCTCGTCGCTCCCCTTGTGGTGCTCGTGATGCTCAATGTTGGACGCATTATTCTGCTGGAAAGCGGCTTGAGCTTCCTCGGCATTGGCGTCCAGCCACCCACACCGTCGTGGGGAATCATGATCAACGAGGGGCGTGAATATCTCTCGTCTGCATGGTGGCTTTCCATCATGCCCGGGATCATCCTGATTCTGCTGACAATGGCAGTCGGGACGATTGGTGACTGGCTGCGCGACCTGATGGACGTCAGCCTCAGTTAATGACAGGTCGTTTGAAATAGATATACAGGAGTGATGTACATGCAGCGTTTGTCCTTCAATACCGTTCGCATTCTGATTCTCGTGTTGTTCCTGTTAGGCGTTGGCGGCACTTTCTCGGCTGTCGCGCAGGATAGCTCCACCCTCACCATCGGCATCAACGCCGAAGCGCTGTCGCTGGACCCGCATCACGTGCCGGGTGCCATCATCGGCAACCGCATCTATCACATGATCTACGATCAGCTGACCCGCACCGACAGCGCCGGTCTGGTTCAGCCGATGCTGGCCACCGAATGGACTAACACCGATGACACCACCTGGGTGTTCACGCTGCGCCCGGATGTGCAGTTCCAGGACGGCACGGTGATGACCGCGTCAGACGTGGCCTACAGCCTGAATCGCCTGCTGTTCAGCGACCAGGAAAGCCTGATTCGCACGCAGTTTGCCCCGTATATCGTCTCCGTCGAAGCGACGGGTGATCTGGAAGTGACGATCACCACCCCGGCAGCCGACCCGCTGCTGCCGCTGCGTCTGGCCTCGCCGTATGCCGCGATTATGCCCGAAGCCTACACCGAGGCGACCGGCTTTGATGCCGTTCAGACGGCCCCGATCGGCGCCGGCCCGTACCGCGTCGTCGAGCAGGTGGCAGGCGAGCGCCTGGTGCTGGAACGCCACGACAACTACTGGATGGGCGCTCCGGAATTCGAACAGGTGACCGTGCGTGTTATCCCTGAAACCGCGACCCGTATTGCTGCACTGCAGGCGGGCGAAGTGGACTTCATCACCACCGTGTCGCCCGACCTGGTGGATCAGCTGAACGACAGCGAAGGACTGAGCGTGGAAGCTGTCCCGGTTTTCAACTTCATGCTGATTTATTTCAACACCAATACCGGCGTCACCGCCAACCCTGATATTCGCCGTGCGCTGTCGCTCGCCATTGACCGCGAAGCGATTGCTGAATCCCTGTGGGGCGGTCGCGTCCGCGTCATGAACGACTATCTGCTGCCGGGCGAGTTTGGCTATGATGCCGAGCGCGCTGCTTTTGCCTATGACCCCGAACAGGCCATGGCGCTGCTGGAACAGGCTGGCTACAACGGCGAAGTCCTGGAATTCACGCCGCCGGCTGACTATTACACCAATGGCCGTCTGGTCACCGAAGTCATCGCTGAATACTGGCGCGCGATCGGTGTGAACGTGGAATACTCGCCGCTGGACACCTCGGCCTGGGCAGAGCGTTCGCTGGGCGGCCTGAATGTCGCCACGCTGCAGAGCTTTGGCACCAGCGGTGACCCCGCCACCAGCAGCATCGTGCAGACCTGGGCCTCGTGGGTCGGCCAGTACTACCAGCCGGGCGACGAATTCAACGCCCTGGCCGCGGAAGCCTCGGCCTCGCTGGATGCTGATGTGCGCCTGGCCAACTATCGCGCCATCATCGACATCCTGGATCGCGATGTGCCGATTGCCCCGCTGTATCAGTCGGTAGAATTCTATGCCTTCCGTGATGGCCTGGAGTGGACCCCGCACCAGGAATTCTATATCGACCTGCGTCCGGGCGCGTTCTCGGCCAACTAGCCAGCGCACCCCGATAGCAAAACTTCTCTGAACGTGTCCCCTGGAATGCCTGAAGCACCATGGCATTACCAGGGGACGTTTTAAAACCCCTTTGACCTGCAAACAATGAACCCGGTGGACCGCCCCCATTTATGGCGTGCTTCACTTGTTCGTGAGGAGATTTCATCATGGCAAACAAACTGATCGTCCTGATGGTCGATGGCGTATCTGCCGAGCACTACGCCCTCGACCATGGGCGCTTCCCGCATTTCGCCGCGCTGGAAAAGCACGGTTTTCGCGTCGAGCGGCTGAAATCAGAAGTGCTGGGCACCTCCCTTCCCGGCCGCACCTCGATGCTGACAGGCGCCACTGCCGATATCAGCGGCGTGTATGCCAATAAAATCTGGGACGGCGAACGCTTCCGCTACGCCAACCCCGATGATGTGCGCGTGCCCACGCTGCCAGCCCGTGCCAAAGAGGCCGGCCTCGATGTCGCCATCCTGGGCTTCGGCATGATTCAGCCGGAATCCGCCAGCCTGTTTCATGCGCCATGGTGGACCGGGGCCTTTATCCAGCGCGCGCGTGATGCTGCGCCGGAACCTGCTGAGGCCGCCTGGCTGCGCGTGGCCACCCATCAGCCCGGCGAGCGCTTCGCTGCGGCATGTGCGGCAGCGGGTATTCCCTCCGAATTCCCAAAGATTGATGCGGCCACGCCTGAAGGCCGCATGCTCTACGGGATTGTCGCCGACCATATGATTGCCGACTGGGTAGGCGCCGTCGCGGCAAGCGAGGACGCGCCAGACCTGATTATGGCCGAGTTCCTGTCCACCGATTCGATTCAGCATGCGAGTGGCTATCGCCATGACTTGTCGCACTGGATCACCGCGCAGGCAGACCTGGCGCTGGGCAAGATCATGCAGCGCCTGCGCCTGGCCGGCACGCTGGACCAATGGAATTTCGCAGTGATGAGCGATCACGGCCACAGCGCGGTCACGCAGTCGCTGCATCCGTCCGTGATTGTGCCGGGCGTGCGCACGCAGTGCGAAGGCGGCAGCCTGCTGGTGGCCCCGCGCACTCCCGAAGAACTGGCCCACGTGACCGAGCAACTGGCTGCGTATGGTGTCGAGCCGTATCCGAACACGTGCATTCCGCCGGAGTATCGTGAGCAGGTATTTGTGTTTGTCGCGCCAGACGGCATCAGCTTCGAAGATGATAATCCGAATGAAACCGAGACCACAGGCGCGCCCGGCAGCCCGTCTACCCACGGCATGAAACCGGGCATGCCAGGCGACGATCGTTATGCGCTGTTCATGGGTCCCAATGTCCCGACTGGGGCCATCGCATCAGGCACTGCGACGCAGGTGGCGCCCACGCTGGCCGCGCTGCTGGGGCTGGATATCTCGCATTACGCGGCTGCCCCGCTGTTTATGACCCGCTAGCCGCGCACAGTTTTGTCCCGATGAGCATCTGCAGAGGAATAAGCTATTTGCGGATGCTCACCGGAGGCATCCCCTGCCTCACCGACCGGCCTTCTCGCGCACGCGGGCGATCTGCTCTGGCGTGACGGCTTTCTCGAAGCTGCGGAAGCCTGACAACCGGAACCCGTGGCGCGCGGCGATAGCATCAATCTCGTGCGCCTGCGCCACCGTGATCGTCTTGCCGATGGTGTAGTCCTCGAAGCGATGCTCCAGCGCCAGCGCCATCGTCTCGGCCATGCAGGCATACGCATGGCGCGGCGGAAAGCCAAAGTCAAAGCCAAAATCGGGCGGGTCGCCGGGCACTTCCACCATGCCGCCTTCGATCACCAGCACGTCATCGCGTTCGGCAGCCACGCGCTTGCTCACGTCACGCGGGCGGGCGACATCGCACACCACCGCGCCGGGCTTCAGGTGCTTCGGCTCAATGACCGCGTGCGTCGCGCTCGTCACCGTCAGGATGAGGTCGGCGCGGTAAATGGCGTCTATCTCGGTGCTGATGGTCACCTTCGCCCCGCCTGCGCGGCAGCGTTCGGCCAGTTCATCCAGCCCATCCAGCCGCCGACCGACAAGAATCAGCTCGGCACTTTCGCCCGCCATCAGTTCCGCGCAGGTGCTGCCAATCGCGCCGGTCGCGCCCACCACCGCAATCGTGCTCGACGCCATCTCGATATCCATCACACGGGCAGCCTCGCGCAGGGCATCGCAGGCCAGCGTCACGGTATAGCTGTCGCCGGTCGTCACGGGAATCGCCAGCCGGTCGGCAATCGTCCTGCCGGCATCGCCCACCACACTGGTATACGCGCCCAGCCCCAGGATATCGGCGCCCAGCTTTTCAGCCATGTGGCCGCACGCGATGATCTTGTTGTACACCACCTCAACGGGCAGCCGCATCATCGTCTGCGGGGTATACGGGCACGCGATCAGCCAGCCGCGCAGTTCCTCACCAGTGCTGACGCTGCGGATGCCGTGCGATTCGCCCAGGTAAATCGGCGGAAAATAGCGCGAGAAAAAATTAATCTGTTCCTCGGTCAGGAGCTTGCCAAGCAGCGGAAATTTGCGCGCCACATCCTTTTTGATCTGGATGGGGTGGATGATGAAGGCAAACGTGGGCGTGTCAGACATAAGGCGCTTTCCAGAGGGAGGATTGAGCACCCCTAGTATAAAGACTTGCCCGCCGGCGCGCTATGAGATGGCGGCCAGCACCGCCTGCGCCTGCGCCTCGGCATCGGCGAACAATGCGTCCAGCCTGCGGGCACGGTAGTCGCTGCCGGTCAGGCGGACATGCTGCGGCAGCTGAGCATCGATGGCCGCCATCGTCGCCTTGTGTTCGGGGGCATAACAGGTCAGCGGGTCACCCTCCGGCCACAGTCGCACATGCCGGTAGACGGCCTCGGCCGTGATGCCCAGTTTTTCGCGCACGAGGCGTTCAGCCGCAGCCCCAGCCTGTGCATCAGCCAGATCAGCAACGCGCATGCCAGCGCGCACCAGCACATGCCCGTCCGGGATACGCGTCGGCAGCCGGTCATGGCCCAGCACCTGCACGAATTTCAGCGGCGCGGGCAGGTCGTTGGCGTCGCCGGAAACCGCGACGTCATCGGCGCGAAAGCCCAGGTTCAGGCGCAGCGTGGGGTCATACTGATAGTCTTCCAGCAGGGCGGCCGCCTGCGCGTTCAGGCTGCGCAGCATACGCTCGGCATAGCGCGCCGGCGCGGCGATGACCACCCCGCGCGCCTCCATCATCACGCCGTTCTCCAGGCACACCCCGCACATCGTCTCGTCGCGGCTCAGGAAGCCGAGGCTGCTGACGGCCATACGCATCATGACCGGGCGCGTCAGGCGGGCAGCCAGCGCATCGATCAGCGCGCCTGTCCCGTGTGTGAAGGCCACCAGCGCGCCATCGCGATAGCGGCCCATCGGCGCCAATGCATCGGCCTCATCCATGCCCAGCGCGGGCAGGAACGGCCAGTCGGCAAATTTTTCGAGGATAAACTGGCTGCTGTCGCTGGTGAATCCGCCGCGCCGGTCGGTGTGGATGCTGCCGCCCAGCGCCCGCTTGACCTCGATCAGCGTGTAATCAGCCCCGGCACGCTCCAGCGTCCAGGCGGCAGCCAGGCCAGACAGCCCCCCGCCGATGACGATGATCTTCCGGCTCACGGCGTCTCGCTGAGGGGATAACGCATCAGCGGCAGCACGCGCCCGGCCTCAATATCCGAGGGCATGCCGCCAAACGTGACCGCGCCCATCTTCGCATAAAAGCCTTCGGCATTCGGGTCGGAAATGATGACCATGGTCTTGTAGCCCATGCCGCGGGCCACGCGCGTCGCGTGTTCAAACAGCGCGCGCCCCACGCCCAGCCCGATATACGCCGGGTCGACAAACATATAGTCCAGCTCCATCGCATTCGGCACCGGCGGCTCGAACATCCAGCGGCGCAGCGCGTAAAATCCGGCGATGGCCTCATCGACCACGGCGACGAATGTCGGCTGCATCATGATCATGGCGGGCGTCAGCGTCAGCAGCGAACGCGACGCGGCCATGAAGGCTTCGCTATAGCCCCAGTGCGCTTTCGAGCGATAGGCAATGTCGTTCAGGGTGGGAATATCGGCGTTTTCAGCAGCGCGGATGCGCCCCTGTGAATTCTCGTTCATGCGCTGGCCCTACAATACCTTGATCATTTCGCCCAGATTATGCCCGATGATGCGGAATTCTTTGCCGCTTTTGAGCTGAATCGGGCCAGAGAACGGGGCCATGTGCAGGATTTCAATCTGCGCACCGGGAATCAGCCCCAGCGCCGCGATATATTCCAGCCGGTCACGCTCACGCGTGCGCACGCGGCTGATCGTCAGCATGGTATTCAGCGGCGCGTGAATGAGTAAATGATCGTGGAAGGGGAGCAGCGTGCCATCGCGCTCCGGAATTGGCTCGCCGTGCGGGCAGAATTTCGGCCTGCCGGCCATTTCCGCCATGCGCTCGGTGATGACTTCGGGCAGGGCATGGGCCATCCGGTCGGCTTCCGGCTTCACATCATGCCAGCCAAAACCCATCACGCTGACGAGGAAGCATTCGACGATGCGCTGGGTGCGCAGTTGTTTCAGGGCTTCGCGTTCGCCGTCGGCGGTCAGGCGGATGCCTTTGTACGGTTCGTGGGTCAGAAAGCCTAGCTCGCGCAGGCGCGTCACCATGCGGTTGACGGCTGGCGGGCTGACATCTTTGATTTCTGCGATGGCGCTGGTGCCGATGAAATCGTTATCCGGTGAGATGTCGCGGGCGCGGTCGCCCAGACGATAAATGTCCGCCAGATAATCGCGCATTTTTGCGGTCAGGTCGCCCGATTCCAGCTCGTCTGCCGACGGATCCAGCGGGTCCGCGGGCCTGGGCGTACGCTTTGAAGCCACCGCTTTACCAGCCGTGTTCAAGGCGGGCGATCAGGCGCTCTGGCATTTCGTGGCTGCGCATGCGTTTCTGCACCGCGGGAATGTCATAGGCCACGCGGCGATACTCCCACGTGTTGGTTTCGTCATCGAGGATGGCATAGGCGGCATCCGGATTGGCATCCCGCGGCTGGCCGACGCTGCCCGGATTGATAATCTGGCGGTGGCCATTGAGCTGGCGCACCTGGCGATAGGCGGGCGGAATCGTCTCGGTGTCGCCATTCTCGCTCATCTGCTCGTAGATGACCGGCTGGTGCGTGTGGCCGACCAGGCAGTAGGGCGTCTCGAAGTGCGAGAAATTCAGCGCGGCGATTAAAGGTTCCAGGATATATTCCCACACCGGCTCGCGCGGACTGCCATGGGCGAGTGTGTAATTGCCGATGACAAAGGTGGTGGGCAGGGCTTCCAGGAAGGCGGTATTGGCAGGGGTGAGCGTGGTGCGTGTCCAGTCGACGGCTTTACGGGCATCGGGGTTGAAGGTGCGGATATCCAGCCGCCCCAGCGCCGCCCAGTCGTGATTTCCCGCCAGACACAAATGCGGGAGCGAACGCAGCAGATCGACGCACTCGTTCGGGTCTGGACCGTACCCAACGACGTCACCCAGACACCACACGTAGTCCCAGTCGCCTTTCGAGTCTTTCAGGACCGTCTCGAACGCAGTGAGATTGGCGTGAATATCAGATATGATCAGAAGACGCATGTCAGGTAACCTGTGGGGCCAGAGAGTGGTGCGAAATGCACGAAAGATGATAGTAATCATGTTACCACGAGTTGGAACGCGTAGCGAATTAATAATTCGCCCCCAGGCGCTCATTCTCCTCGTAATACTGGCCATAATCTCCGGCTGTGTGCGCGATGTCCCCTCCCCCACGCCGACGCCTGACGATCGCCCTCCGTTAACGCCCACCTGGACGCCGCTGCCTTATGCCTTCATCGACGCATCCCCCGTGATGGCGGGCATCTGTTTCGATTCGGCCGATGACGCTGCCGGGCGCGTTTTTGTGTTACGCTCACCTGCCGAGCTGACCGACCTGTTCAATCAGGCCGACAACAGCGGCTTTTGCACGCGGCCAGTGGTGCGCGGGACGTTCGACTTTGCGCCGGAGGGGGGCGAGCCGTCGCGCGCGATTGCCGGGCTGTGGAGCCGCGCCCAGGGCTGCTCGGCGAATCACGAGGTGCTGGGCGTGGATGTCAACGAGACCGAACGCATCTTCAGCGTGCGCGTGCGGCTGGTGGTGGGCGGCACCTGCGACTATGCGCTGGTGCGTCCTTTCTGGATCGGCATCAGCGGATACAATCAATATGATATACGATTACTGGTAGAGTCTTCACCGGAGGAATAGGCGCCAATGAGCGAGCATCAGGGATTTGAGGCACAGCGGCTGCATGAACGCGAGCTGCTGGCAAAACGGGGCGTCGTCGGCGTGGGCATCGGCCACAAAGAAACCAACGGCGTATATTCAGACGATCTGGCGGTGGTGGTGCTGGTGGACCGCAAGCGTCCGCTGGCCGCCATCCATGACGAAGACCTGATCCCGCGCGACCTGGAAGGCATGCGCACCGATGTCATCGAGGTGGGCGACCTGAAGGCCAATCTGGTCAATCAGCCGACCAAGCCGCCCCAGCAGGGCCGCTTTCGGCCGGTCATTCCCAGCGGCGTCAGCGTCGGCCACTATAAGGTGACGGCAGGCACGCTGGGCACGCTGGTCAAAGACAAGGTGACTGGTGAGCTGCTGGTGCTGTCGAACAATCATGTGCTGGCCAACTGTAACGACGCGCAGGTGGGTGATGCTGTGCTGCAGCCCGCCGCGATGGACGGCGGCATTTCGCCAGCCGACGTGGTGGCCAAGCTGACACGCTATATCCAGCTGGGCTACATTGGCGATCCGCTGGACAGCATCAAGCCGGTGGGCACCTTCCCGCAGCCGACGCCCGTCACTCCAGAGCCGGAGCCGACGCCCGGCGACCCCTTCACCCCGCCGACCAACCCGACCAATCCCACGCAGCCGACCAATCCGGCCAATCCACCCCCGTCGACAAACGCCGGGTGCGACCCGCTCAGCCTGCTGATCACGATCATCAACAATATCGCCGGGATGCTGGGCAGCCAGCGGCGCGTGGCCCAGGCATCGATCCAGACCGCCGCCGCGATGTCGGCCGTCGCGCAGACTGGCACGCTGGATACCGCCGTGCTGATGAACTTCATGGCGCAGAACGGGACCGTGCCGCAGAACCTGGTGGACTGTGCGCTGGCCGTGCCGGTGGACCCGGCCATGTTCAGCGATGAAATCCTGCAAATCGGCATGGTCAACGAGACGATGGCCGTGGCGCTGAACCAGCGCGTGCGCAAATATGGCCGCACCACAGGCCTGCTGGAAGGCAACGTGCGCCTGCTGAACGCGACCGTCAATGTGGGTTATGCCACGGCCACCGGCCAGCGGCAGGCGCAGTTTGTGGGCCAGGTCATCTGCGACCCGATCAGCCAGGGCGGCGATTCCGGGTCACTGGTGGTGGATGCCCAGCAAAAGAAGGCGGTCGGCCTGTTGTTCGCAGGCTCTCCGCAGGCGACCATCTTCACCCCGATCGATGTGGTGCTGGACGTACTGGGGATAACACTATGACCGAGCCTGAAGCTCCGCAATCGCATGAGGCGATGCAGCACGCGCTGGACGTGCAGGAGAAATACCGCGAGATGCTGATGGCGATGCCCGGCGTGATCGGCATCGGCGTGGGCATGGTGCGCCCCGAGGATGACGATGAGGAATGCCCGGGGCTGGTGGTGCTGGTGGGCGAGCTTCCGCAGGCCAATCCGCAGGTGGCGGCTGCCTTCGCCGCGTTCCCCACCCGCCTGGAGGGCGTGCCCGTGGCCTTGCAGCATCTGGGCGGCGGGTTCATGGCCCAGGGCGGAGTGGGAGAAAGCAGTTAAAGGCTAAAAGGCACAAGTTAAAAAGGGGTGCAGGCCAGTGGCGTTCACATGCGTCTGTTAACGACAGGCCAGCGGGCGCGTCGCGTCGCGCTTATGCGCGTTACCTTAACGATAAGGTGAACCGCCAAGAGCGCCAAGACCTGAAAAATAGAAATCGTCTGGTGGCGAACAGTCATGCCAACCAGCGGAAACAGGGGGCAATCTCTACAGAGTCGCCAGTTATTCATGTTGCTTTGGCGCTCTTGGCGTCTTGGCGGTTAAGCGTTCTTTCGTTTTCTAAACGTAATGCCTAAAGGCCAACCATGGCTCACCCTGTTTCGCATCTGGCAGATGTAAGCTCCCGTTAATGATTGCATGCTACAAGTAAGGCATCCTCGCAACCAAACGACGGGCTTGTCTCATGACTGAATTTTTGCAGGCATTTTCGCTGGGCAGCGCGGCCATCCTGACCAACGCGTGCATGCTGCCGCTCTATCCTGGCCTGCTGGCCTTTATGGCGGGCACAGCCACCACGCAGGACGGGAGCAAGCGGCGCTTCACGGCCCTGCTGGGCGTGCTGGTGTTGGCCGGCGTACTGACGATTATGGTCGCCATCGGCCTGGTGCTGTATCTGCTCAACCAGGCGTTCTCGTCGCTGCTGACCGGCCTGCTGCCCGTCATCTACGGCGTCGTGATCGTCTTCGGCATCCTGCTGCTGCTGGACAAAAGCCCCTTCGCACGGCTGGCCGCGTCGCAAAGCCCAATCCTGAAAAACCCGTATATCACGGCCTACCTGTATGGCATGCTGCTCGGCCCGATGACGCTGCCCTGCACCGGGCCCATCATCACCAGCGCCTTCCTGCTCAGCGCCACCGGTTCGCAGTCGCTCGTGCAAAGCATGCTCTATTTCCTGTTCTTTGGGCTCGGCTTTGGCTGGCCGCTGGTGCTGCTGCCGCTGCTGGCCAGCCCGTTCCAGAAGCGACTGGTGCGCTGGCTGGCCGGGCATCACGCGCTGCTCAATCGCGTCAGCGGGGTGCTGCTGATCGCCGTCGGCATCTTCGGGCTGCTGACTGAAATCGTCCCCCAGGTGGTCATCAGCTTCGAGCCGACGCCCGCGCTGTGGACCGTCTACTGGCTGATCGTGGCCGGGCTGATCGCGCTGCTGCTGTGGCGCGGACTGCGTCCGAATACAAGCGCCGACGCATCCGCATGACAGGGGTCGCGACCGGCAATCTGCGCTACAATCGGCGCACATAACGATGCCCACGGAGTCCGCGCATGGCCGGTAACACGCCGCTGTTTGACGAAAGCACACGCCGCAAGCTGGAACAGCTCATGCTGTCGGCAGCGCGCGTGCGGGCAGGCGCGATCAAGGGCGACCGACGCTCGAACAAACGCGGCTCCAGTATCGAATTCGCTGACTACCGCAATTACACCCAGGGCGATGACCTGCGCCGCCTCGACTGGAACGTGTATGCCCGCCTCGACCGCCCGCTCATCAAGGTATTTGAGGACGAGGAAGACCTGGCGACTTATCTCGTGATCGATGCCTCGGCCAGCATGGGCGCGTCGCTGAATGATGACGGGGATGCATCGCCTGATGCCATCGAAAAAGCCGACAAGTTCACCTGGGCACGCCGGCTGGCCGCCGGTCTGTCGTACATCTCGCTCATCTCCAACGACCGGCTGACGGTGACCGCGCTTGGCCACGAGACGCAAACCTTCGGGCCGGTGCGCGGGCGCGGACACAGCGCGCGCCTGCTCAATTTCTTTGGCACCATGACCACGCGTGGCGCTATCGACCTGAATGCCAGCCTGCGCGACTTCGCCCTGCGTATCAAGCGTCCGGGGCTGGTCATCGTCATCAGCGACCTGTTTTCATCAAGCGGCTTCATCGATGGCGTGAATATGCTCATGAGCAAGGGCTGCGAAGTGGCCGTGCTGCATGTGCTGACGCCTGAGGAGCTGGAACCGTCGCTGGGCGGAGACCTGCGCCTGGTGGATGTGGAGACGGGCATCGCGCAGGAAGTGAGCGTCGATGGCGGCCTGCGTGACCTCTACGTGAAGCGCGTGACGCAGTGGCGCGATGACCTGCGCGCGGAATGTTCCCGGCGCGGCGTGCATTATGCCCCGCTCAGCACGGACATGCCGTTCGAGCGCGTCATCCTGCAGGACCTGCGCCGCATGGGCATCCTCAGGTAACGCATCCTGCAACCCTGTTAGCCCCCGCATCGTATAGCCTGATAACAGTTTGGGCAGTGATTCAGGGGGATAACATGAAACACCACATCTCGCGGCATCCACATAACGCAGCTTCCGCTTCCGGCGCGACCACAGCCGAGCCACGCATCTCCGAATACCGTGAAGCCGTGGACGGCGCAGCGGCGCTCTCGATTCGGCTGGGCGCAGGGGCATCCACGATTGCCGTGCGGCCGCTGGATGAGCATGACCAGCTCATGGCCGCTGCGCTGGAGCACCTCGGCGACCTGGAATACAGCGTCGAGGGAACTGAAACGCGACTCATTCGCATCACCGAGAAATCCTTCAAAAGCCTGTTTGGAAACCGGCAGCCAATGCGCTGGGATGTCGGCCTGAATCCGGCCATCCCGTTGAGCATCGAGGCATCCGCTGGCGACGGGGACGTCCTGCTGCCGCTGGATACGTTTGACGTGCGTCGTGTGTCTGCGGCCGCTGGCAGCGGCGATGTGCAGATTTCGCTGGCCAAAAGCGCCGAGGCCGTGCCAGTGAGCGTGAATGTCGGCTCAGGCGACCTGGCGCTGAAACTGGCGACCGGCGCGCGCGTCCGGCTGGACGGCGTGCACATGGCCAGTGGTGACGTCGACCTGAACGCCGCCGACGGTGTCGCGCTGGACGGCGATATCCTGCTGGCATCCGGGGATATTGCGCTGACGGGCGGCGCGGGCCTGACCGGACAACTGTCGCTGAACCTGATTTCCGGTGATATGCGCCTGAAAGTGCCGCACGACCTGGCCATCCGTATCGAAGTCAAGCTGCTCGTCTCAGGCCGCGTGAACGTGCCAACGCACATGACAGCGCTGCCGCGCGAGGGGCTGTTTGGACTGCGCAAAGCCTGGGAGTCGCCGGAATTTACACGCAGCGGCGGCGGCTTCACGCTCAGCGTCAGCCTGGTGTCCGGCTCGCTCACGATGGTCTGATGCATATCTACGGGCGATCCGCTGGGTCGCCCGTTTCACCCCGTAGCAGGCGCAACTATCATCGCCCGGCCCGCGTACAGGGCATGTAACACTTATTCGCAATCATCACCAAAGTGAATCTGACTCATGCTGAAAATCTCTACCATCACAGGCACCGCCGCGCTGACGGGCCTCATGCTGCTGGCTGGCTGCGGCAATCTCGTGGCTTCACCGCGCGCGACCGCCTACACAGAAATACGCGGCAGTGCGCAATCGCTGGAAATCACGCTCAGCCCGGACAGGTCCGACATTGTACTCAGCGCGCTGAGTGCGGGCGATGCGCTGATGACGGCTGAACTGCAACACCTGGGCGACCTGTCCTACGGCGTGTCCGGGGACGAACAGCGCGTGATCACCATCGATGAGGCCCCGGTGATGAATGTCACCTACACCGGGCCATCGATGCGCTGGCTGGTGGCGCTCGATCCATCCATGCCGCTGACCATCACAACCAACGTTGGCTCTGGAGATACCACGCTGCCGCTGGAGACATTCATCGTGAACGGGCTGACAGCGAATGTCGGCAGTGGCGACGTGGATATCAGCCTGCCATCCGGGGAGGCGGCTATTCCCGTCAGCATCAATACAGGCTCGGGGAACGTCTCGCTGGACACAGCCGACGGGTCACAGCTCTCGCTTGAAACCATCAATCTGGGCAGCGGCAATTTCCGCCTCGACAGCGGTGCGTCGGCCAGCTATACCGGCAGTATCGCCGTCGAATCGGGTGACGTGGCGCTGAATCTGGCCAACGACAACAGCGGCGCCTTGCGCGTAGTAATTGATTCGGGTGACGCCCGGATTTCGCTGCCTGACGGTGTGGCCCTGCGCGTGGAAGTCACGATCGCGTCTGGCGACATCAATGCCGGCAATCGCATGCAGCGCGTCAGCGGCGGGGAGACCCTCACAGGCAACAGCGGTGTCTGGGAGACAGCCGGTTTCGCGGATGCAGAGCAGCAGTTCACCGTCACCCTGACCATCGACTCAGGCGACCTCACCATCGAATAATCCCCCACGTGGTGGTTGCGCGATTCCGGGGGCACAGGTATCGTCAAAGCAGTCGTCTTGAGAAAGGACGTGTGCCATGCAATTCATACGCAATCTGACGCCAGCCCACATTTCCAGCGTGGCCGCTCCGTGGCGACGCGGCATCCGCTGGTGGGTGCTCATCACGGAAGGCGTGATTGTCGCGCTGCTGGGGGCGATCCTGCTGCTGGATACTGCCAATGCGATCGGCTGGGTGCTGATCGTGACCTCCGTGGGGCTGCTGTTTGAAGCGCTGCTGACGACCGCGGAAAATCTGCGCGCCGGGTCTGTCGAGCGCCCGCAGATGATGAGCCTGCTGCGCTCTGGCGGGGCGCTGGTGGCCGCGCTGATTGTGCTGGTCGGCGTGCTCTTTCGCCTGGACCGCACGACCACGGCGGCCGTCATGGGCGTGGCGCTGCTGGTGACCGGCGCCATCGAGATCCTCCGCGTGCTGTTCGTGCGCCCTGAAGGAACCTCGGTAGTGCCCAGCGCGCTGGTCGAGGGGCTGGTGCGCGTGCTGCTGGGCATCCTCATCTTCATCATGATTTCCACGCCGGAGGTGATCGGCGTGTCGGGCGGGCTGATGATCGCCGCCGGCGTCGCGCTGATTGTGTGGGGCGTACTGAAGTGGCAGTCGGCCCGCCGACGCATCCTGCAAACGCAGGATCTGCCGCCCGCGTGAGCGGCCTGCCTGGTTGTGGATATTGAGTAACCTTGCGGCGACCGCCTTTGTCCCTCTTCCACATCGTGGAGAGGGACGGCGGAGCGCAGCGACGCAGGGTGAGGCGGGTAAAGTGCCCTGCCCCCGCGAATTGGATTTTCACCCCCATTACGGCTAAAATCCTCGCGTTCTGGACATCATCACCGAAGGACGCTCCCACATGCGCTCTGTGCATCCATTCAATCGCGGATGGCTGTTTGCCCCGCGTGACCTCGCCCTGTCCGCGCCGGACAGCGCCTTCTCGCGCGTGTCTCTGCCGCACACCAATATCGAGCTGCCCCACCACAGCTTCGACAACGCCGAATACCAGTTCATCAGCACCTACCGCCAGCGTTTCAGCCTGCCGGAGCCGCTGAATGGACGCCGCCTGTTCATCGACTTTGAAGGCGCGATGACCGCCTACACCGTCACCATCAACGGGCACGACCTGGGTGAGTATCGCGGCGGCTACACGCCGTCCAGCTTCGAGCTAACCCAGCACGTCTTTGACAATGGCGACGAGAATCTGCTTCAGGTGCGGCTGGACTCGACCGAGCGCCCGGACATCCCGCCCAACGGCGGCATCGTCGACTATCTGACCTTCGGCGGCATCTACCGCGAGGTCAGCCTGCGCTATGTCGAGCCGCTGCATGTGACCGACGCGTTCGCGCGCGGCATCGACCTGCTGACCTACAAGCCGCGCGTCGGCCTGGATGTCACGGTGACCAACCGCACCGCGTTTGACGAGAACGCCGTGCTGTATGCCACTGTCGCCGGGGCGACCGGCCTGGTGGCCGACGGCTCACATCAGGTGCACATTCCGGCCGGGGCGACGCGCACGTTTACGCTGGACATGCCGCTGGAAAACGCCACGCTCTGGTCACGCGAGACGCCCGCCCTGTACACGGTCAATATCTGTCTCGACTATGTCAGCGGCGGCGGCGACCCGCACGATGTGTACACCTTCCAGACCGGCTTCCGCGAGGCAAAATTCACGCCTGAGGGCTTCTTCCTGAACGGCGAAAAGATCAAGCTGGTCGGGCTGAATCGCCATCAGAGCTATCCGTATGTGGGCTATGCTGCGCCGAAACGCATGCAGCGCAAGGACGCCGACATCCTCAAGGACGAGCTGGGCGTGAATATCGTGCGCACCTCGCATTATCCGCAGTCGCGCCACTTTCTGGATCGCTGCGACGAGATCGGCCTGCTGGTCTTTGAAGAAATCCCCGGCTGGCAGTACATCGGCGAGGAAGACTGGAAAGACCTGAGCGTGGGCTATGTCGAGTCGATGGTGGTGCGCGACCGCAATCACCCCAGCATCATCCTGTGGGGCGTGCGCATCAACGAGTCGCAGGACGACGAGTATTTCTACCGCGCCACCAACGCCAAAGCCCATGAGCTGGATCCCACGCGCCAGACCGGCGGCGTGCGCAATTTCCAGGAAAGCCAGTTTCTGGAAGACGTGTTCACCTACAACGACTTCTCTAACACGGTGATCCCACCCAACAACACGCCGTACCTGGTGACCGAATACAACGGCCACATGTACCCCACCAAGTCGTATGATTCCGAGGCACAGCAGGTGGAACATGCGCTGCGCCATGTGCGCGTGCAGGAGGCCAGCTTTGCCACCGAGGCCACCAGCGGCGCAATCGGCTGGTGCGCCTTCGACTACAACACGCACCGGCACTTCGGCGCGGGCGACCGCATCTGCTATCACGGCGTGATGGATATTTTCCGCCTGCCGAAGTTCGCCGCCTATGTGTATGAAACCATGCCCGATGCGTCCGTGCGTCCGGTCGTGCGCGCCGCCACCGTGTGGACGTTTGGCGAAAATGAGGCCGCCGGCGTGGAGCCGCTCTACATCTTCACCAACTGCGAACAGGTGGAGGTGTATAAAGGCGACTGGAAGTGGGGCACCTTCTCGCCGGACCGCGAGAGCTATCCGCATCTGCCGCACCCGCCGGTGAAGGTGATAGGCTTCTCGCTGATGTCGATGGTGGGCGAGTCATATGAAGACCTGCGCGTGGTCGGCCTGGTGAACGGCCAGCCGGTAGTCGAGCAAAGCCTGTCGTCAAAGGGCGTGATGCACGCGCTGACGCTGCAAGCCGACGATGAGGCGCTGGAGGCCGATGGCGCCGACATGACGCGCATGGTCTTCCGCATCGTGGATGAATATGGCAATCGCCTGCCCTATTGCACCAGCGTCGTCTCGTTTGAGATCAGCGGGCCGGGCGTGCTGGTGGGCGAAAATCCGTTCCCGCTGGTGGGCGGCCATGCGGCCATCTACCTGCGCGCGACGGAAACGGCCGGCGAGGTCACCGTGACCGCCCGTACGCGCGGCCTGGCCCCGGCCTCGGTCACCGTGCGTGTGGGACAGGCATAATTCCGGATTCAGGGGGCTGACGGGTGCGTCGCGACGCACCCCTGTTTTACCCTAACGACAATTTGAACCGCCAAGACGCCAAGAGCGCCAGGATTTGAAGGATAGAATCCGACTGGTGGCGGACAGTCAGACGAAATATCTGTAACACGCTCAGTGTTTACAGAGTCGCCATCTGTTCATAATATCTTGGCGTCTTGGCGGTTCAACAAAGATCTGCCCCATCTTCATAACCACGTTGCCGCCTTGAGCAGGGCATCTGGCGCACCCCGGCGTCTGGAAAAAACAGCTCAAAAATGATACACTGATGCCATGTCACGGGAGAGCATTCCTTGCCTGAACAGGCCCTCTATCTGAAATGGCGTCCCATCGCTTTCGACGAAATGGTGGGACAGGAACACATCACGCGCACGATCAAAAATGCGCTGAGAAGCGACAGGATACGCCACGCCTATTTGTTCAGCGGGCCGCGCGGCACCGGCAAGACGACCACCGCCCGCCTGCTGGCCAAAGCCATCAACTGTACAAACTCCGACCCCGACCAGCGCCCGTGCAACGCATGCGCGGCCTGTCGCGCTGTTAATGAGGGTCGCTTTCTCGACCTGATCGAAATTGACGCCGCCACGCACACCAGCGTCGATGACGTGCGTGAGCTGCGCGACAAAATCGCGTTTGCGCCCGGCGAAGGCCGCTTCAAGGTGTATATCATCGACGAAGTGCATCGCTTCAGCGGCAGCGCCTTCGACGCATTGCTCAAAACGCTGGAAGAACCGCCAGATCATGCCATTTTCGTGCTGGCCACCACTGAGCTGGACAAAGTCCCGGCGACCATCAAGAGCCGCTGCATGCTGTTCCAGTTCCGCCGCTTCACCGTGCAGGAAGTGGCCGACCGCCTGCAGGAAATCGTCGCCAGCGAGGGCATCCAGTTTGAGCGCGCCGCGCTGGAGATGGTGGCGCGCCAGGGCACCGGCAGCATGCGCGACAGCGTCAGCCTGCTCGACCAGATCGTGACCGATCCGGGCGCGGTCATCAGCGTGGCGATGGTGCAGACGGTGCTGGGCACCGCCAGCTCGTCGGCCGTGCGTGCGCTGGCCTTCGCGATTGCCTCCGGGGACGCGGGCGAAGGCATCCGCATCATCAATCAGGCAATGGACACCGGCACCGACCCGAAGCAGCTTGGCCAGCAGATCGTCGAGTTTCTGCGCCAGGTGATGCTGGCCCAGACCGCCGGGCCGGGGATGCTGCCCGTCTCGGACGAGGATCGCGCCATGTTCGCCATGCTGGGTGATCAGATTCCGCGCACGGCCCTGCTGCGCGCGCTGAAGGCTTTCAACGAGGCCGTGAATAATTTCCGCGGCGGCTGGCAGCCCCAGCTCTCGCTGGAAATCGCGCTGGTGGAAAGCATTCGCGGCGGCGAACCGGAGCCTGTCCATGCCGCCCAGTCGCAAAGCGCGCCGCGCCCTGCCCAGCAGCAGACAAAAGCCGCTGAACCCGCCGAGCCTGAGCCTGTCGCGCCAGACCCGCCGGGCACGCCGCCGCTGATTCCGCCCTCCCAGATTGCGGCGCGCTGGGAAGAAGTGCTGCGCACGATGTTCCGCTACAATGAGGCCGCGCCGGAAGTCATGCGCTATTATTCTGTCCATCGCGTGGAAGGCAACGTGGTCACGCTGGCCACACGCGAGGAAATGATGTATCAGCGCATCAACCCGTATCCGCAGAAAAAGCTGATCGTGGAACGGTCGCTGTATGATGTGTTCGGCCAGCAGATGCGCGTGAACGTGGTGCTCATCGGCGCCGAAACCGCTGCATCGGATGCGCAGCCGAAGTCTGCCGCCACCGATGACCCGCTGATCGCTGCGGGCACCGAGCTGGGCGGCAAGGTACGCAAAAAACGATAGCCCGCGGGCAAAACCGCTTGTTTTGAACTGTGTATGAGGAGATGAACCAATGAGCAAGAAACGTGGATTCGGTGGGCCGGGTGGTTTTGGCGGTGGCGCTGGCAATCAGATGGGCATGATGAAACAGCTCCAGAAGATGCAGCAGGATATGCTCGAAGCGCAGACCGCCCTGGAAAACGAAACGGTCGAAGTGTCGGCAGGCGGCGGCGCGATCAAGATCACCATGACCGGCCACCAGCGCGTGCATTCGATTCAGATCAATCCCGCCGTGCTGGATACCAGCGATCCCGAATGGGCCACTGACCTGCAGGACCTGCTGGTGGTGGCTGTCAACGACGCCATCATCCAGAGCCAGACCATGGCCGCCAAGCGCATGGAAGGCATCACCGGCGGCCTGGGCGACATGCCCGGCCTCGGCGGGCTGCTGGGCTAAAGGACAAGTACTGAGTGCTGAGTACCGAGTACTGAGTGACATTTTCGTTTAACTCAGCACTCATTACTCAGTACTCAGCACTGCATCTCTCATGTCCAAAGCCATTCCAGAGCCTGTCACGAAGCTGATCGAGTCGTTCTCGCGGCTTCCCGGCGTGGGGCCGAAAACGGCCTCGCGGCTGACCTATTATCTGCTGCGCGCACCGGAGGAGACTTCTCTGGCGCTGGCCGATGCCCTGCGCGACCTGAAGGCCAATACGCGCTACTGCGCGGTGTGCTATAACATCACCGTCGAAGACCCGTGCCCGATCTGCGCCGACGCCCAGCGCGACCAGCGCACCGTGGCCGTAGTCGAAGAACCGCTGGACGTGCTGGCGATCGAGCGCACAGGCGCCTTCAAAGGCGTGTATCACGTACTGCACGGGGCTATTTCGCCCATGAATGGCATCGGTCCGGATGACCTGCGCATCCGCGAGCTGACGAAGCGCGTGGACAAAGGCATCATCGCCGAAGTCATCATCGCCACCAACCCCGGCCTGGAAGGCGACGCGACCGCCATGTATATCCAGCGCGAGCTGACCGGCAAAGGCGCCCGCATGACCCGCCTCGCCCGCGGCCTGCCGGTGGGCAGCGACATCGAGTATGCCGATTCAGTCACACTGACGCGTGCGTTAATGGGCCGCGGTGACGTGTAGCAAAGCCGTTTTGAGTTTCACAAGGGGGACATCACGCGTGTCCCTTTTTATTTGCCTGGCGGATATACATCCCGGCTTTACAGGCAGGGTCGTACACATCACACGGAGGCACGGCATGGCAGCATCGTCACACGAGGCGGGCAGTCCCGGCATCACCATCATGGTGGAACATCGCTTCAGCGCGCTGCGCACGGTCGCGTATATCGTGCGGGCGATTGCCATCCTGTTCGTCGTGGTCGCCATCGGCCTGACTGCGCTTGCGGTGCTTTCCATCGGCAGCACCACAGATAGCGAGACCACGGTCATCGTTCAGATCGGGCAGTTGTGGGTGGTCGTGATGGTGGGTGTGGTGCTGCTGGAAGCCTTTGCCCAGCTCATCTTTCTGGCGGTCTCGCTGGAATACAACCAGCGCACGCAGACGGAAATCCTGCGCCGCCTGCTGGAGCATCAGATCAATCAGCGTTAACGCAGCAGCATCCCTGGGTAAACAAAAAGCAGGCGTGACCCGTACGGCACACCTGCTTTTTTCGTGTGAAACCAGAGGGTATCAGCCGAATTCGCCGCCGATGTAGCGTTCGGTTTCTTCGTTGGCCGGCGAATTGAAGATCGTCGCGGTCGGCGCGTATTCGACCAGCACGCCCCAGCGGCGGTCCTTGCCTTCATTCAGCATCTCCTTGCGGATGCTGAAGAACGCGGTGAAATCGGCCACACGCTGCGCCTGCTGCATATTGTGCGTGACGATGACGATGGTATACGTCTTCACCAGCTCGCGCATCAGCTCCTCGATGGCCTGCGTGGCGATCGGGTCCAGCGCGGAGCACGGTTCGTCCATCAGGATGACATCCGGCTCAATGGCCACAGCGCGGGCGATGCACAGGCGCTGCTGCTGCCCACCCGACAGGGCCAGGCCGCTTTTCTTCAGGTCATTCTTCACTTCGTCCCACAGGAACGCGCCCTTCAGGCTGCGCTCGACGATATCGTCAAGCTGCTGCTTGCCACGGATGCCCAGCAGGCGCGGCCCATAGGCGATATTGTCGTAGATGCTCTTGGGAAACGGATTCGCCTTCTGGAACACCATGCCGATGCGGCGGCGCACTTCCACCGGGTCGATATTGGGGCCATACAGATTCTGGCCATTATAGATGACCTCGCCAGCGACGCGTGCACCCAGCACCAGGTCGTTCATGCGGTTCAGCGCGCGTAGCACCGTGCTCTTGCCACAGCCCGACGGCCCGATAAACGCGGTGATTTTCTGGCGCTGGATGTTCACGTTCACGTCTTTCACGGCCAGTTTCTCGCCATAAAACACGTTCACATTCTTCAGCTCAATTGCATATGCGCCTGACGTGGCGGGCGCGGTGGCTTTGACGGCGCTCATGAGGCGAGACTCTTTCTTGCGCGCTGGCGCAGGATGATGGCGGTGGCGTTGAGGATGAGCAGCAGCACCAGCAGCACAATGATAGCCGATGCGGCAAGATTCTTGAATTCGGGCTGCGGGCGGCTGGTCCAGTTATAAATCAGGATCGGCAGCACGGTGAAGCGCGATTGCAGACTGCTGGGGTCAAACAGGATGAAGGTAGACGCACCGACGATGATGAGTGGGGCAGTCTCGCCGATGGCGCGCGACATCGCCAGAATGGTGCCGGTCAGGATACCAGGAATCGCCGAAGGCATGACGACCTTGTAGATGGTCTGCCACTTGGTGGCGCCCATGCCGTAGCTGGCATCGCGCAGCGAACTGGGCACCGCGCGTAACGCTTCCTGCGCGTTGATGATAATGACCGGCAGAATCAGCAGCGCCATCGTCAGTGAGGCGGAGATAATCGTGCGTCCGCCGGTCACACCGCCCAGCGTGCGCACAAACACCGCCAGGCCCAGCAGACCGTAAATGATCGACGGCACACCCGCCAGGTTGCGGATATTGGTCTCAATGATGCGATTCATGCGCGTCAGGAAATGGCCTTCCTGATGATCGCTGTACTCTTCCAGATAGATGGCCGCGCCCACCCCGATCGGGAAGGCGATGCAAATCGTGACGATTACCACCAGCAGCGTGCCGATGATCGCCGTGCGCGCACCAGCGGCAGCCGGATTATTCGACAGTGGCGACGTCAGAAAGTCCAGGTTCACCCAGCTGGTGAAATACAGCGTCGCGCCCTGTTCCACAAATTCTTCCTGGAATTCAGCTTCAATCGCCGGGCGGTTGAAGATCGACTCCACCAGGGTATAACTTTCCAGCACCACCGGATCGACCACCTGCTCCGTAATGAGCGTGACCATCTGCGCCTGGTCCATATTGCGTTCCAGCACTTCAGCCTGCTGGGCAGGGGTCAGGTCGCGGATCGTCAGGGCATCGGTTTCCGGGGGATACCACTTGCCCGCCAGCACTTCGCTGACCGGCAGGGTGGTGAACTGCGTCGGGTCGCCCGTGAACACATAGTCACGGATATAGACGGGCAGGCGGCGTTCCTGGTATTCCAGCAGGATAGCGATCAGCTCGTCTTCACGCAGGGCGCTCAGGTTGCCATCAGGCGCCAGCGTGGTCGGGTTGACCGCGTAATCTTCCACCACATAGCCGAAGGCGGAATTGGCGATGTTGTAGAACAGCGCCAGCAGCGCCCCAAAAGCGACGATGATGGCCAGCAGGAAGAAATTCTTCCACAGGTTGCCACGGAACTTGCGGCTGCGCAGGTTCGTTTGATAGAACCCTTCGTCGCGCACCAGATCGATCTGGGTGTCCAGCGTATTGTCGGTCATTTACTGGTAGACCTCGCGGAAACGCTTGGTAATGCGCTGGCTGATAATGTTCAGGCCCAGCGTGAAGACAAACAGGGCGAGGCCGAGTGCAAACAGGCTCTCGTAGTCGATGCTGCCATAGGGCAGGTCGCCGCCGCTGATACGGGCGATGTGGCCGGTGATCGTCTCGCCAGCGATGCGCGGGTCCAGCGTGAGCGATGACAGCGGGCCAGCGCCAGCGGCCAGCGCGACGATCATCGTCTCGCCCACCGCGCGCGCGATGCCGACGATGAACGCGGCGATCAATCCCGAAAGGGCCGCGGGAATCACGACCTTCGAGGTGGTTTCAAATTTGGTGGCCCCCAGGCCATACGAGGCGTCACGCAGCGAGCCAGGCACAGCGCGCAGGGCATCCTCGCTCATCGAGGCGATGGTGGGCAGGATCATGATACCCATCACGAGGCCGGCAGAGAGCATGTTGTAAATCTGGATGTTGTTTTCGCCGAAGATGCTGCGCAGCACCGGCGTCATGAAGGTGAGCGCGAAATAGCCGTAGGTCACGGTGGGGATACCCGCCAGCAGCTCCAGCACCGGCTTGATGCGGTCGCGCACCCCGGCGCGCGCATACTCGCTCATGTAGACGGCAGCGCCCAGGCCCAGCGGCAGCGCCACAACCATCGCCCAGAAGCTGGTGACGATGGTGGAGTTCAGCAGCGGCAGAAAACCAAACTGCCCGCCCTGGGGCACCCAGGTCGAGCCGGTGAGAAATTCGATGATGTCCACGGCCTCGCGCTGGAAAAATGCGAACGCCTGGGTGCCGAGCACGATGACGATGCCCGCCGTGGTGAAGATGGACAGGATGCCGCAGGCAAACATAACGATGCGGACGATACTGTCTATCGGGCGCATGGTTTTGGTGAGCGGCTTGTCATGATGAGCCACGCGAACCACGCCTGGACTGCTGGGGGTGGGCTGGTTGCGCCCTGCTTCGGTGGTTGCCATAAGGTTGAAGTCTGCTTCTTCTGTGCTTATGTGGCGAGAGTTGCTGCTATCTTACTGGATCGGTCGCAGAAATTGAACGGGAGAGGAACCTGCTGGCCCCTCTCCACGTTGTATTTCACAGTTCGCTTTCGCGAAATTACATACCCATGCCCATGGCGCTCATCAGAGCTTCCTTGGCGGCATTCAGCGCTTCCACCGAGGCTGGGAAGTAGCCGACTTCCACGATCAGGTCATTGACGTTGCTCAGGTAGTAGCTGATGAACGCGCCAACCTGGGGCTTCTCGGCGATCACTTCAGCGGCGCTGTAGATGAACAGCGGGCGGGCGATCGGGTAGGAGCCGTCTTCAGCGGTCACGCCGTTCGGGGCGATCGGGCCGTCACCGGCGTCGATAGCAATGGCGGTCAGCAGGTCAGCATTCTCGTTAAAGTAAGCATAACCGAAGTAAGCGATGGCATACGGGCTGCCTTCAACACCCTGCACCAGGACGTTGTCGTCTTCCGACAGCTGGATGCCGGGGGCACCGAGCACTGCGGCGGCGGCCAGGTCACCAGCGTCGTCGCCTTCAAACTGGCCTTCGACGACAGCTTCGATGAAGTAGTCAAACGTGCCGGAGTCGCTGCCGGGGCTGAACAGCTGGATGGTCTCCGCAGGGAAGCTGGGGTCCACCTGATCCCAGGTCGTGAATTCGCCGGTGTAGATGCTGGCGAGCTGTTCGATCGTCAGCGATTCCAGGAAGTCATTGGCGCTGCTGACCACGACGGCCAGGGCGTCAGTGCCGACGCGGAATTCCAGGGCCGGGCGGCCATTGGCTTCGCAGGCGGCCAGTTCATCTTCTTCGATGGCGCGGCTGGCGTTGCTGATGTCGGTCTCAGCGGTCTCGCAGAAACGCTCGAAACCGGCACCCGAACCAATGCTGTCGATGGTGATTTCGCCAGCGAAACCTTCTTCGCTGAACTGGTTGGCGACGGCTTCGGTCAGCGGGAAGACCGTGGAGCTGCCGGCGACAATGATGTCACCGCTGAATTCCAGAGGATCGACGGCGGGCAGTTCGATCGGCTCAGCCATCATTTCCATTTCAGGGGTGGCATCCTGGGCCATGGCGGCAAACGGGACCAGTACTGCTGCAACGAGGCCGATACCAAAAAGGCGCTTCAACATTGTTTCTCTCTCCTGTAACTGACGTTAACATGTGTCTCAGGCTTACAGGTCAAAGCATATCGGCCGGGATTTAACAAAGTTGGGAATTTACTTTAAGAAAAGGCCTGGGAATTGTTAAGTAAACTTCAATCAGGTGTGAAGCTCCTTAACCTTTTGCCCAAAGGCGCACCCATCTGATGAGGGAAGATCAGGCGTAGGCTTGACAGGTGTGGGCAGGTCGGGGATGATTCGGCATCGCGAAAATATTTCGTTGTTGAAATACTGTCTTACACAGGATGTCTCCCATGAATAACAATCGCATTGCGGGTATTTTCAGGCTGGGTGTGGCGCTGCTCTGTCTGTATGGCGTCGCTCAGCCCATGTTAAGCGGCGGCGGGTCAACGCTGCACTTCTTCACCGTGCAGAGCAATATCATCCTGATGATCGTGCTGGGCTGGGCGGGCATTGCGTCGCTGCGCGGAAGCGCACCGCCACCACACTGGCTGAAAGGTGCGGCCACGCTCTATATCTTAATCACCGGCATCGTGTATAACCTGCTGCTGCGCGGGCCAGACACCCCGGCGCCCTTCGCGCAGGGCCTCACCAACAACGACATCGTGCACATCCTCACGCCGCTGCTGGGTTTCATCGACTTCCTGATTTTCGACAGCCACCGCCGCTTCAAATGGACGATTGCGATCATCTGGCTGGCCTACCCGATCGCCTACGTCGTCTTCACCACCGTGCGCGGCGCGCTGTTCCCGGAACAGGGTTATCCGTATTTCTTTGTCAACGTGAACGAGCTGGGCTATGGCGGGCTGATCACGAGCGTGATTCAGTTTGCGATTGGCTTCTTCATCCTGGGGCTGATTCTGTACGGCATCGACCGGCTGCTGCCGAAGCGCCTGCCCACGACGGCCGGCTGAACGCGCCCGCCCTACTCTGCCATGATCTGGCGCGTTTCCAGGGTGTAGCCATCCGGCTCGGCATCGGGGCCCATCGCCTTTGAGGCAGCCTCGGTGGCGACCATCCACAGCGTGCGATAGCCGCGCTTGGCGGCCCAGTCGCGGACGGCCGTCACGATCTGCGGTTGCAGGCCTTTGGGCGTCCAGATGCTGACATCCGCCGAGCGCGGGTCGTGCGGGCGAGCCTCGCAGTACACGATCGCCTCGAATCCCCCGGCCGACAGCTTCACGCGGTCATGCGGATTGGAAGCGCGTTCCGGCAGCGTCTCAAACTGGCGCGGCATCAGCAGCTCCCACTGATAGCGCGCGCTGGAAATGCGCCCGACCGGCATCCACCAGCCTGAAATCTGGGCATAGTCCGCGCCGGGCAGCTCTTTGGCGCTGTAAAATACCTGGCCTTCCCGCGTGCTGATGCTATAGCGGCTGACGCTGGTGATCGTCTCGGTGATGACTTCTTCGGGCAGGTCGGCATCGTGCGGCTGCGTGACCGTCATGCGCGGCAGGCGGCGCAGCATCGCCTGTTCATACAGCGCGCCCAGCAGGGCATCGGCGATGCGCTCGTCCGCGCTGACCAGATGCGCCACATGCAGGCTGCTGCCCACAGGGTCGCCCTCGGTGCTGGCGTAGGCCTCGGCATAACCATTGATCTGGCCGGTCGCGCCGTCCCACGACACCAGCGGGATGCCCGCCCCCAGCAGCAGATGATTGAGATACAGCGCACTTGTCTCGACGCTCATCCAGTGGCCACCATGCCCCCAGCGCTCGGCCACGGTCAGGTCTTCATAGGTCACCGTCTGCACGCGGCCCTCGGTGTCAAGGCGCTGCCAGACGGGAATCCGCGCGCGGAAAAGCTGGCTGATGGCAATCGTGTCGTCCAGACGGGCCTGTCGTACGGGCATGAGCATCACTTCCAATCGAATCAGCAAAAACCTGCTTGAATGTGCCTATTTTAGCACGGTCAGGCGCGATCATGCGCGGTCGGCAGCGTCTTCAGCGGATGCCCGCGCAGGGCGGCACGCAAGGCCTCGCGGTCGTCCCACGGATACTCCACCGTGCCGAAGCACATGCTTTGTTCGTGGCCCTTGCCACAGGCGATCACCACGTCGCCGGGGCGCGCCACTTCACAGGCCAGCGCCAGCGCCGCGCCGCGATCCGGCTGCACCAGCACGCTTTCGCCGGGCACGCCGCCCGCCGCAACCGCCCCGTTGACCATCGTGTTCAGGATGTCATCCAGCGATTCGGTGCGCGGGTCCTCGGCGGTCAGGATGCTGATGTCGGCCATGCGCGCGCCGTTTTCGGCCATCAGCACGCGCTTCTCGCGGTCGCGCAGGCCGGCGCTGCCAAACACAGCGATCACCCGTCCGTCTGCCCCCGCCAGGTCGCGCGCGGCAGACAGGGCATTGGCCAGCGCGTGCGGCGTGTGGGCGAAGTCCACCAGCGCGATGAACGCCTGTCCCTCGTCGATGCGCTGCATGCGCCCGCTGATGCCCGTCACCGCCGAGACGCCGCGCTGCGCTGCCTCCAGCGATACTCCCAGCGCATGCCCCGCCCCGACAGCGGCCAGCACATTCAGCACATTGAAGCGGCCCACCAGCGGCGTGGAAAATTCAGCCAACGGCTGGCCGGGAACGCTGAGGGTGAAGCGCGTCTCGCCGGGCAGGTGACGCACATCATGCGCACGTACGTCGCGCCCGTCGCCCAGGCCGTACAGCAGACGCGCATCCGCCGGATACGCGGCGAAAAAGTCAGCATTCGGGTCATCGCCGTTGATGACGGCCGTTTTCGGCTGGCCGGGCTTGCGCGGCGCGGCGCTCAGCATGCCGAACATGCGGCCTTTGGCCTCGCGGTAGGCCTCGAACGTGCCGTGGAAATCCAGATGCTCGTGGGTGAGATTAGTCAGCACGGCGACATCGATGGCGACGCCATTCAGCCGCCCTTGCGCCAGCCCGTGGCTGGTCATCTCCAGAACGACATGCGTCAGGCCATTGGCGACCATGCGCGCCAGCAGCGCATGCACGGCTGGTGCGCCCGGCGTGGTCACATGCAGGCCGGTATCCAGCGCGGCATCGCCCACATCCGCCTGAATGGTGCTGATCAGCCCGGCTGTCCCGCCCGTGTGCGCCTGCAAGATACTGTGCAGCAGGGTGCTGGTGGTCGTCTTGCCATCGGTGCCGGTCACGCCGACCACCGTCAGCTTCTGCGACGGGTGGCCATGCCACGCGCTCGCCAGCCAGCCCACCGCCTGCTGTGCGTCTGCCACCTGCACATACGGCACATGAATCTTCATATCGGCCAGCTCGTCCAAAGGCCGGTCGCCGACGATGGCGGCCGCCCCGCGTGCCAGCGCATTGGGGATAAAGCGGTGCCCGTCCGACGACAGGCCGCGCCGCGCCACAAACACGCCGCCGGGCAGCACCTCGGCATCGGACTCGACAACCGGCGCAGTCACGAGAGTCGTGTCATCGCCGCTGAGGGTAAAAGGCATCGGCAGGCTGGCCAGCACATCACGCAGCATGAGAGGTGTCGTCATCGCATCATCCATAAGCGGTGGGAAATCGTCCCCCTATTATAGCGGCCCGCGAATTGCGCACGCGGGAGATTTGCGTTTGAATTAGGGGAAAGCAATGATAAAAAGACTTTTCGAGACATATCGCCCTGAGGATACCCCATGCGCCGATTGTTACTTGTGATATTTTCGCTGTGGTGCGTGACCGCTGCCAGCGCGCAGGAAGCCACCCCCACCCGCGCCCAGCTCGACTTTAATACGCCGGTGCTGCTGTGGGCAGCGGGCGACCTGTACAGCATCCGCTCTAACGAGACGACCGTCCCGCCCGTACGCCTGACGGAAAGCGGCGCGATTTCCGGCGTGGCGCTGGCCCCGTTTGGCCGCATGGTGGCCTATCGCGAGGCCTCGCCTGTGGGCATCGAGGCGATTTCGCGCATCCAGTCTGACGGGCCGATTGCTGAATTTGACCTGCCAACGGATATTGTGCTGCTCGACCCGCTGATGGGCGAACGGCGCGTGCTGGCGTCGCAGCCCGCCGATGCCTCGCTGTTCGTGGACGGCGCCCCCGATAACGCGCGCGTGCGCTCCGCGCCGGTCTGGTCTCCGGACGGGACGCGCATCGCCTGGACCGAGCTGGCCTTTGGCGCGCCGGTCGCGCAGTTGTATCAGTATGACCTGGGCATCAACCTGACCGCGATGCTGGAGATCAACATGCCGGTGCAGCGGGGCAGCGCGCCAGAGCTGGTATGGGGCGCATCCGGCTTTGCCATCAGCGGCGGCGAATCGATCACCGGCGAGCATACCTATTATCTGTACGGCAGCGACGGCACGCTGAGGTTTCCGGTCGTGGCGCGGCCCGTCCCCGGCGAGACGCTGGAGCTGGTGACGTGGGTGCAGCGCGACGAGGCAGGTATGTCTGAGGAAGAATGGTTCGGCATGCTGTTTTCCAGCGGACGCTGGGCACTGGCCGACCCGGCCACGGGCAATGAAATCAGCATCGAGGGAACGCCACAGAAATATGCGCTCGACGACCCGTGGGGCACGCTGGGCCTGCGCTTTGGCATCGCCCAGGACATCGGCTTCTTCTGGGAGACGCTCGACCGCGGGCAGGCCGAGTCAGCCGGCGGGGCGTTTCCGGCCTCGCCGCTGCGGGCGACGCTTTCGCCCAGCGGGCGCAGCGTGGCCTTTCTGGGATACCCCAGTTTTACGGGCGCCGCGTTATGGCTGGATGGGCGTATTGTTAGCATAGCGGGCACAGGCAGTGGCCAGCTTGAGGTGGGCGCGATTTTCTGGGGCGCCACCGGCTGGCGGATGGGCGAGGCCGTGCAGGCGATAGCGGAGGAAGGATGAAGGCGATCATGCGACGAATATGGAAAGTCATTGCGCTGCTGGTCATGTGCTGCGTCGCATTTGTCAGGCCAGGCGGGCAGGCGTCCGCGCAGTATCTGATGACCTGTTACGGCGATGATGTCGTGCAGGGCATCGCCAGCCTGCGCCTGAATGGACAGGGAACGGCAGCCGCATGGCTGGCTCCGCCGGAAGAATTCCGCCCCGCCTTCGACCAGTTTGGCAGCTATCCCAGTCCCAATACCCGCACGCCCGCCAACGTAATCGTGCAGAGCGAGAACGCCCGGCCGCTGCCCGTCGCTGGCCAGCCGCAGGACGCTTCGTTCATGGACACATCGCTCGCCGCGGATAACGCCCTGGTGCGCAGCCCGGCCACCTGGTCGCCCGATGGCGCGCGCTTTGCTTACACGGAATACACCTGGGGGCCAGAGGGCCCCAGCAGCCAGATCATCAACATCTACGACACGCGCAGCGGCCAGATTACGCCTGTGTACGAGCTTCCTTATCAGGTAAGCAGCCCGCCTGCACCGGTCAGCCTGCAATGGAGCCCGGCGGGCATCCTGTTTTACAGCTTTCATGCCTATCCTGAAAACTTCACGCGTGAAACCGACCTGATTGTCATCAATCCGGACACCGGCGCGACGGTCTATACCTATGATATTCCCATAGATGATCCGAATGCCGCCGTGCAATCGGCCTTCTGGATTGAAACGGGGGAAGGGTGGCAGATTGGGGTGATCCTGATGACCTTCGACCGCTTCATGATCGATCCGGCAGATGGGTCGCAGACGCCGCTTGACGATGCGACGCTGGAATGGCGCAGCGCGCGCATGGCCGATGATGCGGCTGGCTTCGCGCTGGTGATCGATAGCCTGGCCGAGGGCACCTATCAGTGGACAAAAATCGGGGCGGATGGAGCGCTGATCAATATCCAATATGCGCAAAATTTTGAGCCGTGCCCGCCGCTGCTCAGTGCTGACGGCCAGAGCGCGCTGTGGCTGGATTACACCGGGGAATTTTTCTCGTGGACAGGGGGATTCAGCGGGGCCACGGGCATCGCACTGAATGACACCGCGCCGGGGGCGCTGCTGGCTGCCGACTGGGGCTGGGGATACTGGCAGCTTCGTACTGGTGCCCCCGTCGTTGACGCTGAAGGGGTATCAGCGGCGCCGCTGCCACAGGATAACGCCTATGCCTTCGCCATCACCTGTCCGGGCTTCATGCCCTCGCGCATGGTGCTGGGCGCGACTGGCTACGTGACTGTGGGCGGCGGGGCGAATAACCTGCGCGAGCTGCCCAGTCGTGACGGCGCGCTGCTCGGCCAGATTCCCGAAGGCGCGGCCTTCGCCGTGGTCGAAGGCCCCACCTGCGCCGAAGATATGGCGTGGTGGCGCGTGAACTTTAACGGCATCGTCGGCTGGACGGCCGAAGGCCAGGGCGATGTGTACTGGCTGACGCCGACGCAGTAACGGCGAACCAGAAGCGTATCACCTGTAACCTCACCCCAAAGCCCTGCGGGTTGTTGGGGTGAGGTGAAGCACAAGCCCGCTCTACCCCTCCATCTCGTGCGAGACAATCGGCAGGCGCGGGTCTTTGACGCGCCAGGTGTCTTTGATATGCGCGTAGGCCGGGTCATCCGTGTTGGCCAGCGACTGCGCCGAGCCAGCCAGGAAATTCAGGTAGTACGACGTGTAACCGTGGGCCGTCACCACCGGGTGATAGCCCTTTGGAATCAGCACCGTGTCGTGATGCCCCGCCAGCACCAGCTCGTCCAGCGACCGGTCATCGGTGTACAGGCGCTGATAGGCATAACCCTCAGGCCGGTCAAACTTGTAGAAATAAAATTCCTCCAGGTCAGCTTCGATCAGCGCGCCTGACGCATCCACCCGATGGACATCATGTTTATGCGGCGGATAGCTGCTCCAGTTGCCAGACGGCGCATACACCTCGACGGCGACGATGCGCTGGCACGGGAAGCCGGGCGGCAGGATGCCGTTGATCTGGCGGCTGGCATTTTCCCCGCCGCGCAGCTCAATTTTCACATCGTCCGGGGTGACCAGCCGTTCGGGGAAAAACTCGGTCGCTTCCACCATACAGGCGGCTATTTCCACCTGATCGGTCAGCGCGATGATCTGGTACTTGGTGCCCGGCGACATAAACAGCGCCCACGGCATCCCGTCGAACACATGCGCGCGGCGGCCCACCCGGCCGTAGGTGGCATGGCTGGTCTCGATGCGGCACTGCCCGCCGAGGATGACATGCGCTTCTTCGCGCGTGCCGGTATCGCCCTCCAGCATCATGCCCGCGTGCAGGCGCGTCACCCGCATATTCAGGTGTTCCCAGCCCGCCTGGGCAGAGCTGATATCCACCAGCGTGCCGGCCTGCCCGCTGTCGCCTGACTTCACCAGCAAACGACTGTCCCTGCTGCCCATGTCTGCCCCCTTTACGGCTTCGTCTCCCGCTTACTGGCGCGCGGGCATCTCTGGATTGCCCGGGTTAAAGTGCTTCATCAGCACCAGCGGCTCGGTGCTGCTCAGGTTGGTCACCGTGACGCCAGCGCGGGCCGCCTCGTATGTGACGAAGAATTCATCCTCGGTCATCTGGCCGAATCGGATGACCGACGGCGCGCTGATCGGATGCACGCCGAAACGGCCGTAGCCCTGCATGGTGATGCAGCCATAGGCCGCCGCATCGCGCACGGTCACGGTGCGGCCGGGCAGCACAGTTAATTCTTTGGCGCTGTAAAACTCGCTGCCATACACTATCCAATTCTCGCGGTAGCCCAATTCGTCGGCCTGTTCGGGCGGGACGGCGGGCGTGGGCGCGGTGAAATGATGGTGCGCAAACATCGGGTCGACGTTGGCGTCCCAGTCCAGCAGTTGCAGCAGATAATCGTAGTCATGGTGATATTCGGGCGGCACCCACGCCGTCAGCAGGCGGCGCTCCACCACCTGAAAGTCCCCGGTCAGCGACTGCCACATCGAGAACACGTCGCTGGCGCGCTGCGGCTCGTAGGTGCACATCGTGCCCGGCGCGTGCAGGATGCCGGTCGGCACATCCCAGCCCGTGCCCGGCGTCAGGCGATAGGCCTTGCTCAGGCGCGTGATGCCATTGTCGCCCTCGTCCCAGCGCTTCAGGCAGTCGATCACCTGGTCTTTGGTCGTGCCCGGCTCCAGCCCAAAAAACGTATAGGGGAAGGTGCCGTTGGTCGGGTTGTACTGCGGCGGATAAAAATACGCTTCCGGCTTGCCCAGCGCGCCCATCTTCGCGGCCATCTCGTCGTTATGATGCACATGGTGCGGCAGCGGATACATATTGTCGAAGAACTTGGCGAACATCACCCACCCGCCATACTTCGCCACCGCCTCCGCGCCGAGGAACGCCTCGATGCGGTCGTCAAAGGCGTCCGCCAGCGTCACCTGCTGGCCATCCACCCAAATGAAGCTCAGCCCCTCAAACGCGCCGGTATCCGGGCCATTTTCGGCCTTCACCGTGCTGGTGAACCAACGCTCGTCGATGCCGCCGCGGTGCGCGCCCATCGCGTACAGGTCGGATGGATGCAGGCGCATCCGGCGGCCGGGCACGCAAAACGAGCGCGGCACCCAGTTGGGCATCAGCCGCACCACGCCCTGCCCCTGCTCCAGCGCCTGCGCAATAAGCGATACTTTCTGCTGATCGTTCATGAATAGGTTCATCCTCTATAAGTCAATATTGCAGCACATGGCGGCGATTGTAGCGCGGGCGGGGCATTTTCACCTGCAACAGGGGCCTTGTGCAGCCCCGATCTCCCAATTCTTTGGGGCCATGCGCGCTGATTCCGGTGTACGCTAGGGACATGTCAGATGTTGAGCGGGTCTTAACCCGCCTCACCCTGCTTCGCTTCGCTCAGCCGTCCCTCTCCACGATGTGGAAGAGGGACAATATGCAGGTTTTTTGCTCACAGGTTGGCCGTAAGTCATCCCCTCGTCCACGAAGTGGAGAGGGGAACGAGGGGTGAGGCCACATGCCTTGAAACAGGATTGGATTGCTGGCGTCTTGGCGGTTAAATGTTCTTTTGCTTTATAAAGGTAATGCTTTGGGGCAACTCTCGAGCCGTCCACATAGATATCATTCATTGTCGGACGAGCCTTATTAATATACTGCTGCCACAAAACGGGGGATGTGCGCTGTGCCAGATGCCGAAATGCTGTGCCCGAAGTGTAACCAGACGATGACCTATGATTCGGCGGCCGCGCTCTATCGATGCAGGTCATGCGGCCATCGCATCGAAAAGCCGTATGAGTCGCTGGAGCAGGCCGCCGAGCGCATGAAGGCCAGCCGGCCGCCGCGCCCGTTTGTGCCGATCACGCATCGCGGCACGGTGGAGCTGCGCGCGCGCACGCTGTTCGAGCTGGCGCAGGACAGCCTGCATCAGCAGAACAAGGCCGAGGCCATCCGCCAGTTCAAAAAAGCCATCGAGATGCAGCGCGATTTCACCGACGCGCACCTGTGGCTGGCGAAAATTGCCGACACCGAAGCCGAGCAGCGCAATCACCTGAGCGAGGTGCTGGCGCACGACCCCGGCCACGGCGAGGCCATCCGCATGATGATGGCGCTCAACGGGCGCCTGAAAGGGACGCAGACCGGCAGTATCAATACCGCCTATCCCGAAACCGAAGAAAAGACCACGTCAGAGCCGGTGGCAACCACCACGCAGACGCTGATCTGCCCGGTGTGCGCCGGCACGCTGACGACCGACCCCGTGAACCAGAGAGTCGTGTGTAAATTCTGCGGGCACGAGGAAAACCTGGCCCCGATCGGCATCCCTAACGAGCGCGTCGAAAACCTGTCGATGGCGCTGATCGAGCGCAGTTCGCAGCCCGTGCGCTGGCGCATCGGCAGCCGCATGCTGAAATGCAAAAACTGCGGCTCAGCGCGCACCATTCCGGCCACCAAGCTGTCCGACACCTGCCCATTCTGTGCGTCCACTCATGTCATCCTGCAGGACGCGCTGGCGACGATCACGCAGCCGGATGCGCTGGTGCCGTTCACTGTGACCGAGGACGAAGCGCGTGCGGCCGTGCACAAGCGCCTGCAAAACTTCGACCAGCGCGTGGCGGGATTCTTCGGCGAGAACCGCATCGCCAACCAGAATTTCGAGGGCGTGTATCTGCCCTTCTGGATGTTCGATGTGCTGATGGAAGTGCGCATCACCATCACCGAAAAAGAGGACAACTGGAACGACCGGCGCAATTACCGGGCGATGCGCCCGGCCTATCAGAGCTTCACGATGCAGGATGGTGAAACCGGGCTGGCCGTGCCCGGCTTCACCACGCCGGAGCCCGCGCTGGCGCTCGAACTGGGCGATTTCGACTATGAGCCGATGCGCCCGTATGAGCCGAAGCTGCTGGCGCGCCATGCCGCCGAACTGTACAACGTCGACTTCGACAAGGCCTCGCTGGAGGCGCGCAGCCTGTGCAGCAAACGCGCCCGTGCCCGCGCCCAGCGTGAATACAAGCACGGCGAAAATGAAGTCAATGCCAGCGCGCTTCCGCTGCAAATGACGTTCACGCTGGTGCTGCTGCCGGTGTGGATGGTCACGCTGATCGAGCGCGACGGCGATGTGCGTCCGGCCCTCGTGCATGGGCAGAACGCCCGCGTCGCGCTGGGAAAAGCGCGGCCCGCTGTCTGGTGAGCCCATTTTTCAGGGTATACTGTGGCGTGTGGAGAAGACACGTCTGAATCTGCGCTCGATAGTGGCCTGATGGTTGGGGTGAAAAATATTTCTTCTCAGCGAGAATCGGCTTATCGTAGGGGCGGACCTGCGTGTCCGCCCCGTGGTTGGAGTAGAATTTTGCCGGGACGCACACACAGGTGCGCCCCTACATGAGAAAACGTCCTCTCCTCAGCATGCAGTGGAGAGGGCAGTTGAACGAAGTAAAACGGGGTGAGTGGATGTATACCCCGCGCTGATGTGCCACAGCATTTTCCGTCCATAACATATCGATGTCCTTCCTATGCCTACTTCCACCAGCCTGATTATGCGGCGCCGCAGCCGCAAAGCCCGTAAAGCCTCAGAGCGCCGCCTGCGCAGTTTCTGGACCAGCCTGGCCGTGATTGCGTTTGCGGTCGTGTTTGTGCTGCCGCTGGGTGGCGCAATCGGCGGCGCTGCGGTCATCTATGCCAGCGCGGTGGCCGACATGCCGTCGCCGCAGGCCAGCCTGTCCGCCCTGACCGCACAGGGCGTCACGCGCTTCTATGACCGCGACACCACCCGCCTGCTTTACAGCCTGGAGGATCCGCTGGGCAGCCGGCGCGAATGGCTGACGCTGGATGACCTGCCGCGCTACGTGCCCGCCAGTATGCTGGCCGCCGAAGATCCGGATTTCCTGGACATCACCAGCTTCAACCCGGTCGGCGTGGGCACCGATATCTGGCAGAACGCGCTGATCGAGACGCTGCCGCCGGACATGAGCATCACCGGCCGGCTGGTGCGCAACCTGATGAACCCTGAGGGGACGGGCGCAATCGGTGAGAACCTCAGCCGCCAGCGCGAAATCGCGCTCGTGGCCGAAATCAACCGCGTGCATACGCCCGAAGAAATCCTCGAATGGCACCTGAATACCGAGTATTACGGCAGCGAGGCCTGGGGCATCGAGGCCGCCGCGCAGATTTATCTGGGCAAAAACGCGTCCCAGCTCACGCTGGGCGAGGCCGCCCTGCTGGCCGCCATCCCCAACGCCCTGCAATACAATCCGTTTGAGGACGAAGTCGCGGCGCGCGGCCGTGGCGAGGGCGTGCTGCGTTCACTGCTGGCCGCCGGACAAATCACCGAAGGCGAATTCAGCGCGGCGGCCGCCGAACGCTTCATCATCCGGCGTGACGGTTATGTGCAGCAGCTTGCGCCGGATTTCATGACCTATGCGCGGCGGCAGGCCGAAACCATCCTGACCGCGCTGGGCTATGATGGGCGGCAGCTGGTCGCACGCGGCGGACTGACCATCACGACCACGCTGGATGCCACCGTGTATCTGCAAACCGAATGCGCCATGCGCGCGCAGATGGCCGCGCTGGCGGGCGATGACCCGGCGCAGGTGACCGCGCTCGACGGGTCGCAGTGTGCGGCGTCAACTTTCCTGCCGCGCTTTGAGGGCGACACGCTGGCCAGCCCGCCGAACGAAGCCGCTGCTGTCGTTATGGATGCGCAGACCGGCGAGATTCTCGCGCTGGTGGGCAGCGCCGCCCAGCCGGACGCCCAGCCCGGCGTCACGCTGCAGCCGTTTGTCTATCTCGACTCGTTCGTGAATCCGCGCCGGCTGACCAGCCCGGCCACGATGGCGCTCGATATTCCGCTCAGCTTTCCCGGCGCGGAAGAAGGCCTGATTTATACCGCCCAGAATCCCGACGGCCAGTTCTACGGCGTGATGAATCTGCGCCAGGCGATGGGCGCGGCCCTGCTGCCGCCCGCTGCCGATACCGCTTATCGCCAGGGCATGGGCAGCGTGCTGCGCACCGCCCATCAGATGGGCATCAACAGCCTGGCCGATGACACCTACGACGTCATGCTGCTGGAGCGCGGCGGGCGCGTCTCGCCGCTGGACGTGGCCTATGCCTATTCGGTCTTCGCCACCATGGGCGACATGCGCGGCGTGGGCGTCGACCCGATCGGGCGCGGTTTTCGTGTCCGCGACCCGGTGGCCGTCGCGCAGATCAGCGACCGCGATGGCAATGTGCTGTGGGCCTATGACGCGGCAGCGGCGCGCACCTGCCGCACGCTGGACGTTTGCACGCCGCGGCTGGAAGACGCGATCGCCTATCTGATCACCAACGTGTATGCCGATCCCGCGCCGCGACGGCTGACGCTGGGCAGCGGCAATGTGCTGGAGATGACGCGCAGTGCCGCGGTCATCAACGGCATCGCGGGCGACGGGGCAGATAGCTGGACGGTCGGCTATACCCCGCAGTTTGTGACGGCCGTACATCTCACCCGCGAGGACGGCAGCGTGATGGATGTCAGCCCGTGGGCGACCGAGGCCGCGGGCAGCGCCTGGCGCGCCGTGATGGACTACATTCATACCCGTGATGTGATTCCGCCGGGAAGCTGGGAACGGCCCCCGCTGGTGGTCGATTTGCCGGTGTGCGAGCGCAGCGGTATGCTGCCCAACGGCGTGTGCCCCACCTATATGGAGGTCTTCCGCGACGGCATGCAGCCCCGCCAGACCGACAGCTTCTGGCAGGTGGTGGACGTGAACAACCGCACCGGCCAGCTCGCTACCGTGAATACCCCGCCGGAGCTGGTCAGCGCCGAGACGTATTTCGTGCCGCCGCAGGAAGCCCTGGAATGGTGGCGCGACAATAACCGGCCGCTGCCGCCCGTGGAATATGACACCGTCAGCGTGCCGCAGTTGTTCAGCCGTGTGCGTTTGCAGTCGCCGCAGGCCTTCAGCTACGTCAGCGGGATTGTGGAGATTCGCGGCGAGCTGGACGACGACGGCATGCAGTATTTCCAGCTCAGCTATGGCGAGGGGCTGAATCCGTCGCAGTGGATCGACATTGGCGGGCAGCAGACCCGCTATGACCCGGCGGCCCCGCTGGGGACCTGGAACACCACCAATCTGGACGGGCTGTACAGCCTGCGCCTGGTGCTCACCCGCGAGGGGAATACGTTCGAGAGCGATGCCTTGCAGGTGACGATCGACAACACAGCGCCCACCATCACGCTCGACTCGCAGGAGGCAGGGCGCATCTACCGCTTCCCCGCCGACGAGGAAATCGCGCTGGAAGCCCGCGTCGAGGACAACATCGCCATCAGCCGGGTGGAATTCTTCCAGAACGGCGCGCTGCTGGGTGCCGACGAGAACTGGCCGTACCAGGTGACCGTCGATATCGAGGGGCCGGGCGGCCAGACGTTTGAAGCGATCGTGTATGACGCGGTCGGCAACAGCGCCAGCGCCACCCTCGCTGTGGATATCCTGCGCGGGTGATAAAGAATTTTAGTGGTTGCGAAAGGGTCACAATGGGCTTATGATGACGGTGCGTGGAAAATACTTCACGCGCCGTCCCGGCTGCTGACGACGGACATCAGCCACCGGACACCCATCAAGATTTAACGTCTTTCTATTGTGATTCCGTTGCAGCACACAGGTTCCGGGGTTAAAATGTTCACAGTGCAATAAACTTCCGAAGCAGGCGAATGAGGCTGCAACAATCATTCCCCACGGCAACATCCCCTCCAGGATTTCCCGCAATTCACATTGCCAGTGCTTGCTGCGTGTACATCCCATGACTGCGAAGGTGATTTCCTATGCCCGCGTATGATGTGCACCCCGCCAAGCTGGTCGATCTGCCTGCCCTGCGCCGCATGGCCGACAAAAGCACAATCCTGGACAGCGAACTGTGTTACACGCGCAGCATCGGGGACAGCCGCAGTGCCTTCATCTCCAGCATCCTGCTGCCCCAGCGCGGACTCTTCACGCTGGTTGGGCGCGTACAGGACACGGTCATTTCTGGCCAGGTGCGCATGAAATATGCGGATCACCTCGCGCAGATCGTGTATATCGCGCCGAACCTGCAACCGGAACACAGTGACACCGCGTGGCTGGCGCTGCTGGATGCGATGGCGGCCGAAGTGGGCAGGCGCGGGGCCATCATGCTGACGGCGGAAATTGACGAAATCAGCCCCTTATTCCCGACGATGCGCCAGGCAGGATTTGCCGTGTATGCGCGCCAGGAAATCTTTAGACGGGCGGCACAGCCCCCGAAACAGACGGGCAGGCCGCTGATTCTGGGCGGCGTCATCGCTGACGAAACCGATGACGACGCGATGGACATTCAGCTTCTCTACAGCAATATCGTGCCGCGGCTGGTGCAGCCGATCGCAGTGCCCTCCTCAGAGAGCACCGGCATGGTCTATCGGCGCGGCGGGCGCGTGCAGGCGTATGTCGCCATTTCGCAGGGAAAACAGGGCATTTACCTGATGCCATTCATGCACCCCGACGTGATCGGGCGCGAGGCCATCGGCATCATCGAGGCCGTGCTCAGCCGCGTCGAGCGTGCCGACCGGTGGCCGGTGTACGTATGCGTGCGCCGCTACCAGGACTGGCTGGGCGATATGCTGAAGGAAAACGGCTTTGAGAGCTGGACACAGCAGGCCGTCATGGTGCGGCATATTGCCGCTGGCATCCGCCAGCCCGCGTTCTCGCTGCCTGCCGCCGCGCAGGCCGTGATGACGCCCAGCGTATCAAGTCCGTTTCAACATTCATCTACATTGGATCCGGAAACAGGAGATCAGAGTCCCCCATATGGAGCGACGAATCACTGACGAACTGCATTACCTGACACAGGTGCTGCCCGTGCACATCAGCCAGAAACTGGACGAACTCGGGCGCAGCGACGAACTACTTGAAATTGTGCTGGACCTGGGGCGCATCCCCACTGCCCGCTTTATCAATGGCGAAGTCCCGCTTGCTGAAACTGAAGTCACCCGCGCCGACCTGGACGCGGTGGAAGCCGGTGTTGGCTCGTTTGACGCCGACAACCGCGCCGGCATGGAGCGCACGCTGCATCGTATTTCGGCCATCCGCAACCGCCGCAGCGAGATCGTCGGCCTGACGTGCCGCGTCGGCCGCGCGGTGTATGGCACCATCGACATCATCCAGGACCTGATCGAAAGTGGCCAGAGCATCCTGATGATGGGCGCACCCGGCGTGGGCAAGACGACCATGCTGCGCGAGGCCGCCCGCGTGCTGGCCGAGACCAAGCGCGTGGTGATCGTGGATACCAGCAACGAAATCGGCGGTGATGGCGACGTGCCGCACCCGGCCGTGGGCAAGGCGCGCCGCATGCAGGTCAGCCATCCCGAGCGCCAGCACGAGGTCATGATCGAGGCGGTGGAAAACCACAACCCCGAAGTGATCGTGATCGACGAGATTGGCCGCGAACTGGAAGCGATGGCCGCCCGCACGATTGCCGAGCGCGGCGTGCAGCTGATCGGCACGGCGCATGGTAACGCGCTGGACAACCTGATGCTGAACCCGACGCTGAGCGATCTGGTCGGCGGCATCGGCGCGGTCACGCTCAGCGATGAAGAAGCCCGTCGCCGTGGCACGCAGAAGACGGTACTGGAGCGCCGTGCCCCGCCGACGTTTGACGTGCTGATCGAGCTGCAAACGCGCGACCGCATGGCCGTGCACGAAGATGTTTCGGCGGCGGTGGATGCCATCCTGCGCGAGCGCCCGCTGCCGGTCGAGGTGCGTTACCGCGACGCGCAGGGCGAAATGCATGTCGAGATGGCCCAGCCAGAGCTGCGTATGCTGAACGAACGCAACGAGCGGAATCGTGGTGACGGCGGCTACCGCGGCGGGCGCGACTCGCGCCGTGGCAATGGCCGTGAAGGCGGCCGTGAGCGTGACCGGGATCGTGATCGAGGCGAGGGCGACCGTCGTGGCCGCGAGCCACGCGACAGCTTTAACGGCGGCGGCTATTCCAATGGCGGCGCAAGCAGCGGGAATGGGAGTACTGGCCAGGTCGCGCCGGTGGCCCATGCCGCTAATTCGCGCGGCGAAACCGAGCGCGCCCCGCGCCAGCGCGAAGGGTCCGAGGATGACCGCCCACCCGCGAAGCTGTACGCCTTCGGCGTGGCGCGCAATCGCCTGCTGCAGGCGGCCAAGCGGCTGCATATCAATATGATGATCGTGGATGATCCCGGCCAGGCCGATGTCATCCTGACGCTCAAGAACTATTATCGCCGCCGCCCCAAGCTGATCGTGGATGCCGAGCGCGCTGGCCGTGGCATTTACGTGCTGCGTGCCAACACTGTGTCGCAGATGGAAAACTTCTTCATGGATGTCTTCCAGAAGGAGGGGGCGGGTTCGTCTGAGGAAGAGGACCCTTTTTCGGGCGCGATGCGTGAGACGCGAGAAGCGATCATGCTGGTGCGCACGGGCAGCACCTCGTACTTTGACCTGGCCCCGCAGAGCAACCCGATCCGCCGCCGCCAGCACGAGCTGGCCCAGCGCGCCGATCTGGACTCGCACAGCTTCGGCAGCGAGCCAGAACGCTTCGTCCGCATCATGCGCCGCGCGTAAAGCTGCCGTTTCGGCATAAATGAGCAGCAGACAGCCCCGGATTAATCGTCCGGGGCTGTTTTGTGATGCAGTGCGTCCATGTACATCCAATTGCCACACACAGACTGTAATGCATTATGTTATACTGTAGTGGCAAGACAGGCTGAATGCATAGCTCAGGGTTCCTGAGGCTGGTCAGTCAGATGCACGTCCATCACCATTCCTCCACCCCGCCCCCGGTTGTCCACAACATTCCGAATCTGGAGCTATTGACCGGCATCACCCGACAGGCTGACCGGCCGTTTCAACGCGCATCGCAACCCCCTCAAGGTCATTCAACCGTCTTGCCGACGCATACCGTGTTCACTCCGGGCAGATCGCCCGCTACAGAGAAGGGCAAAAGACGATGAGATGGCGGTTCATGACCATGATGCTGGCAGTTTTGGCGCTGACCGTCAGCGCGTGTGGGGCAAATCCATTGACGATGGAGGTCATTCGGGGCTCTGGAAATACGGCCACGGAATCCCGTGAGATCCCCAGCTTTTCGACTATTCAGGTCAACCTGGGCGCCGATATCGCCCTGACGCAGGGCGCAGGCGAAAGCCTGAGCATTTTTGCCGACGATAACATCCTGCCCTACATCCTGACAGAAGTGCGCGGCAGCCAGCTTATCATCAGCACGCCGAACCAGATCAGCCTGAACCCCAGCCAGACGATCCAGCTCAATATCGGCATTGAGAATATCACCGATATCGAGGTTAACGGCAGCAGCGCCATCAGCGGCGATAGCCTCGCGCTGGAACGCCTGACGATCCTGTTCTCTGGCCGCGGCTCCACCCGTCTGAGCGGCAGTGTTGACAGCCAGACAATCGTGATTCGCGGTGAAGCCACTCTCGGCAACCTGAGCCTGGCCAGCCGGCAGGTCACCGTCGATATCAGCGGCAGCGGCACCATCGAGGTCAATGCATCTGAATCGCTCGATATCACCGTCGCGGGCATGGGCATTATCCGTTACTCCGGAGACCCCAGCCTGACACAAAGCATCAGCGGGGTAGCTACGATTACTCAGCAGGAATAGGCGCAGGTGCGCCGGAAAAGGACAGTGCAGTATGGAAGCAGTGAATGTGATTGGAAACGATGAGCGGCTTACCCACCGGGCAGTCGTCAGCGAACATGACCTTGACGGGCTGCCTGCGCCCGTGGGGCGCTATCTGCGTTTCAGCGGCGTGGTGGGCAAGCCTTGGGTAAAAACAGTGCGCCTGAAATATACGGGCAGCTTTCGCATGGGGCCAGACAAACCGTGGATGGGCCTGCATGCGGCCCAGTTTTATCGCACGAATCCGCCGGGCTTTCTGTGGAAGGCGCGTTTCAGCATGGCGGGCGTGCCCTTCATGGCCGCCGACGATCTGTATACAGGCGGCCACAGCCATATGCTGGGCAAGCTGGCCGGGCTGTTCACCGTTGTGGATGGCCGTGGAGAACGCATCGATCAGGGCACGCGGGTGCGCTACTTGCAGGAGATGTGCTGGTTTCCGGCAGCTTATCTGGGCGACAATATCAGCTGGGGGGCGGTCGATGATCATGCCGCCGATGTCACCCTGCATGACGGCGACACCAGCGTCACCGGGCGCATGTACTTCGATGACCTGGGCCGCATGCTCAGCTTCGAAGCCGAGCGTTACGGGGAATTTGGCGGCGAGTCCGTGATCAGGACGTGGACGACGCCGATGACAGAATACGCGCTGATCAACGACATGAACCTGCCGGTCGCCGGGGCGGGTGTGTGGCTGCTGCCCGGCGCGGACTTCGCCTATATTCGTGTTCAGCTTCAGGAAATTGCCTATAACGAGCCAGTGCCAGAGCTGGAATCGGCCGTCGTCTGACGGGGTGACCAGAGATCAGAAACGGGAACGCTGGTTATAAGACGTTCCCGTTTTTGTGCTATCCCCCTGATACGGGTGGCTGGTCCGGCGACTCGTCGGCGGGATAGGGTTTCTCGCGGGAGCGGGCGACCAGCGCGCTCAGCAATGCCCGTTCCGCCGCCCTGGCCCTGCCCAGATGCGCCAGGCGCCCCAGCAGGCGCACCAGCCTGCCGACCACCCGATGCTGCGCGCCGGGCAGATTATCCCCCTGATGATGCGCACGTTCATAAGATGCATACAGGCTGGCCAGTGTGGCATCGGCCGCCACCGGCGACGCTGACGCGCGCATCCAACCCAGCACGCGCTGGCGCAACACAGACTCCATGTCGGAAATAAGTGTGCTGAAATCACATTCATTCAGCGGGTCGGTCGCGTCGCCCATGCGCTGCACACGGGCCATGCCATCTTCCTGCATCAGCGCGACATCGGCGACGCTGTATCCCAGCGGATGCAGCCAGCCCGCGTGCGGCAGATGCAGGGCGTGCGTCATTTCGGCGTTCAGCGCGAATAAGCCCTGCGCCTGCACATAGGCGACCTGTCCGCCATAGCGCCGGTGATAATGCCGCCAGTAGTGCCATTCCCGATAGTCGAGCACCTTTGGGTGTGTCATGTGCTTGCGCAGCATATAGTCGGTATTGCGCTGGCGCTGCCACGGCACCAGCGCGCTCACCTCCGGGTCTTTGGGATGCCAGATATGCAGGGCGCGAATCGTCTGTGTCGAGACCATCGGGGCATCGAGCGCGGCCAGGCGCAGGCCAAAATCCAGCTCCTGCCAGCCGTAGCCGACCATGTTTTCGTCGTAGCCGCCGACGCGCCAGTACAGGTCCATCGGCACCGCATACACGGGGTGGAAAATATCAGTATTGAGCGGCTCACGCAGCGGGGTCGGGCTGATGATGCGTGGTTCATAGCCGACCGGCGTATGCTCGACCAGATGCATCGACTGATCGGGAATCCGGGCCACCAGGCCAGCGAATCCCTGTGCATCCCACAGCGAGGCAAGCTCGCCCGTCGGAATCGGCGGCAGCCAGTCCAGCCGGGCGATAATGACCGCATCGGGATGCTGGGCATGCACTTCAGCGACTTTTTCCAGCGCGTCCGGCGCGAGGCACATATCGCTGGCCAGCAGCACAAACAACGTGCACTCGACTGGAAGGTTGGCGATGCCGATATTGTGGATACGGCTGATGCGCGCCTCATGATGCGGCCCGCCCGATGCCAGATGCAGCCGCCCTGCCCAGCGTGGCTCACGCATCAGCCCGCGCACGAACGCCACCGACCCATCGGTGGAGCCATCATCGGCCACCACGACCTGAAACGCGTCTGCATCCAGCGATTGTTCCTGCAGCGCGCGCAGCGCCAGACGCAGATTATCGGCGCGATTGTAATTCAGTAGCACGACGCCAATCGACAAATTTGTTTTCTCTCGTTTATCCCGACGACAAGAGTCAACGCGTGCCTTAGGGCAGCGCGGCAATCGCCTCGATTTCGACCAGGAATTCGGGGCGGAACAGCCGGATGACCGGGACAGCCGTGTGCGCAGGCGGGTTCGGCGCGGTGATATAACGTTTGCGCGCATCGCGCACTGCCTGCACATCCGCGCCATCGACGATATAGGTGGTCAGCTTGACAATATCCTCCAGCGTCCCGCCCACGGCCTCCAGCGCGATTTTGATATTCTCGAACACCTGCGCGGTCTGCGCGGCGACGTCGTTTTCGCCTACCAGATTGCCGTGCTCATCCAGCGGAACCTGGCCGGAGATATACACGGTGCGCCGTGCCGTCGTCTCGACCACGTGGGTATAGTTGGCCGATGGCGTGATGCGCGCCGGATTGACATAGCGGATATGGCCAGCAGCAAGTGATGCGTCGTTCATGGATGTGTCCTTTTGATGAAAAAGCCGTTAAACAGGCACAGAACATACCATGACTGGGCGCAATCTGCCGCACATCCCGCGCATTAAGGCTCGATTCGGCGGCACGTCGTGTACGATGATAAGAGATACTTCACAGGGCACATGACTCTGTAGGACGATACACGATGTGTGAAGCGATCTTCGCGCTGGCCGCCATGCTCATGATCTTTCGTATGATCGACGTGCTGGGCAAGCCCGCCGCCATCCTGGGGTTTATCAGCCTGGGGTTCATCGTGCTTATCGCACCCGTCCCCGTCGTCGGCACGCTGACGGCACTGGGCATCATCGCCCTGTGGGTGATCGCCGCGTTCATCATCGGCATCCGGCGCTTCATGTTCTGACAGGCGCGGCAGAGTATCCCGTTGTCCTCAGCCTTTTGTCCCGCCGCGCGATCAGGCCTTCGGTCAATTTGCACACCAAAAACGCTGTCCTATAATCTGAATGGGGCCTCGTACGCAGCCTCATTATTTTCATTTCAGGCGATCCTTTTTGGGGAGATTTCATCTATGGCGCGTTTTCCGTGGTGGCGACTTGCCATCCTCTTTGTCCTGCTGATTTCTGCTGCCGGCGTCGTCTACACACAGGACACCTGTCCGGGAGCGCCAGCCCCGCGCCTGATCGTGGGTGAAAATGGCGTCGTCATGCCCGGCAGCACCAACAATGTACGAAACAGCCCGTCAACGTCCGGCGAACTGGCGTTTCAGATGAGCGCGGGCACGCTGTTTGAGGTGCTGGATGGCCCCGCCTGCGCGGATGGCTACGCCTGGTGGCAGGTCAGCACGGCGGGCGGGACTGGCTGGACGGTGGAAGGCAGCGAGGATGAGTATTTCCTGCAGCCCGTCGCGGCAGATGCTGCCCCAACGCCGACCAGCGCCTCTGCGGGCCAGCCAGAGGGCGAGTGCGGTCTGCCGACGCGCCTGTTTGAGGGGCAGTTTGCCTTCCTGAACAGCACCACGCCCAACCGCCTGCGCGACCAGCCCAGCGCATCCGGCGCGCAGATTACCCAGGTGTTCAACGACCAGAACTTTACCCTGCTGGAAGGGCCGGTCTGCGCGGAAGGCTTTACCTGGTGGCGTATCGAGTACAAAGATGAAATCGGCTGGACCGTGGAAAGCAACGGCGACGATTACTTCATGGATGGCGTGGCCGCGACGGCCACCCCACCGCCCAGCAGCACACCAAGCCCGACGCTCGCGCCAACGCCCACGGCCACGCCAGCCTATATCGGCTTCACCGAGCCGCGCGAGGTCGTGTGGACCAGCGACGGGGGCCGCATTGTCGTGTCGACAAACCGCGACGGCCTGTTTGTCTTCGACGGCGAAAATCTGGCCGCGCCACCGGAACACTTGCTGGCCGGCCTGCGCATCGTCGCCCTGGAAGCGCACCCGACCGAGCCGGAACTCGTCGCCCTGATCACCGGGAATCCGGAGAATGACGGGGATGGCTACCGAGTCGTGCTGTACGACGTCGCGGCCGACGAAGAAGTGGCGCTGATTGCCAGTTCTGCCGCCGGCTATTCGCGCGGCCTGCAAGTTGCGGCTGACAGCGCGCTGCTGATCCGCATCGAGAATGGCAACCTTGCTGTCGACGATCTCGCAGGTGAAAACGACTTCTCTCTGCCCATGCCCTCGCTAATGAACCAGGAAACCTTCAATCATGCTGCCATCAGCGCCGACGGCCAGACCTATGCCGCCAGCGCAGGATTGCTCACAGATGACGGGATCGCAACCGTGGTCTTTGTAGGCGAATACGGTGAAGACCCGATTGCCATCGAGCAGGAACCAGTCATTGAAACCCGCAGCCGCTCACTGGCCATGAATGCCGACGGCAGCCTGGTCGTGCTGGGGGATAACGTCGGCAGCCTGCGCGTGTGGTCGCTGCCCGACTACACCTATTCCAGCTTCATCCGCAGCGAACGCTCTGGCACCAGCAATACCATCAATGCCATGATTTTTGACCCGCAGAATCGGCTGATCACAGCCGAAAGCGACCCGCAGGCCGTGGTGCGCGTGTTCGTGATGCCGGAGCTGACAGTCGTCAACACCTACAACCCACGCGGCTTCACCACGGCCCAGGACGTCAGCCTGAACCCGGCTAGCGACCAGATTGCGGTCGTGCTGGATGACGTCGTGCACATTGTCGATCTGGCCAGCATGGAGCGCGTGACGACGCTGGCCCCCATCCGCAACTGATTGCTGGACATTGCCTGCGCCCCGTGTATACATACATCCGGGGCGCAGGCGGTTATCGCCACAGCGCGCTTACGCCTGCGATATATGCCCCCAGTGGTGATGGGTCTTGGCGACCGCTGTCACCACGTTCTTGATCTCTTTTTCCAGCGCAAAGTCCGGCCCGGCAGGCACAAACAGGCGCGATCCCTCGCGGATGGCCGAGACATTTTCAGCCGTAATCGCGCGGACCAGCCACGCCGCCATCGCCTCGCCTGTGCACAGCAGCCCCACCCAGCCCGGCCGCTCGTGCTCGATCACGTCCAGGCCGGTGACCATGCGCAGCGCCCGCGCAATCTCCGCCGAGACGGCCTGCGCCTGCGCTGGACGCGCCATCACGTCATCGGGCGAGACGGGCCCCAGCAGCGTCTCGCGATGCGGCGGGCCGCCCAGCAGCGCCAGGTCGCAGAAGTCCGTCCACATCTCATCCCAGACCACGCGCCCGGCAGCATCATAGATCATCGGGGCAGACGCCATCGGAGCGGCCTTGCGCTGGCGCATGCGCTCCTCAATCCAGGCGATCACATCCGGCAGGCCGTTCCCGCTGCGCAGGTCGGTGAAGCGATACGGCTGGTCGCCGCGCATGCGCTCGGTATCGCGCTGCATCACCTCCAGGCTGGCACCCACATACGGCGCCAGGTCGATCTTGTTGATGAGCAGCAGGTCCGAGCGCATGATGCCGGGGCCGCCCTTGCGCGGGATTTTCTCTCCACCGGCCACATCGATGACGTAAAATTCCACCTCCACCAGCTCCGGGCTGAAGCTCGCCGCCAGATTATCGCCGCCGCTTTCCAGGAAAATCAGGTCGAGCGCGCCATCGAAGCGCGCCATCATCAGGTCGAGCGCATCCTGATTGGCCGAGATGTCGTCGCGGATGGCGGTATGCGGACAGCCGCCCGTCTCCACGCCGACGATGCGCTCAGGCTCCAGCGCGCTCAGCCTCGTCAGGATGGCCGCATCTTCCCGCGTATAGATATCATTGGTGACGACGGCGATCTGGTGCGTGGCGGACATCGCCTTGCACAGCTTTTCGATCAGCGTCGTCTTGCCCGACCCGACCGGCCCGCCCACGCCGATAATCAGCGGGCGGATCGGCTTGACCTTCTTCTGGAACGAGCTTTCTGTGTAATCAAGTTTGCACATGGTAACTCCGGTTACGAGATAAACAGGCGTTGAAACAGGCCCTCGTGCTGCATGGCGCGGATGTCCAGGCCGGGCGTGAACGAGCCGAACTCATCGAGCGAATGCGCCAGCGCAGCATCCGCGGCGGCCTGCATGGCCGGGCCTGCCGCGCCCAGCACGGCCTGTGCCTGCGTCTGCCCGATCGCCATCACTTTGAGCGAGGCCGCCGTCTGATTGGCGACCAGCGCGTAGGCGAAGGCCAGCAGCCCGGCCCGCGCCTCGATGCCAGATGCGGCACAGGCCAGCCCATGCACCACCGCGTGATGCCCGGCACACGGGCCAGACGGCGCAAGCATGGCCTGATAGCGGCGCAGGCGCGCATCCTCCAGCACATTGAGCACGCTGGCCAGCATGCGACGGCCAATTTTCTCGCTGGCCTCGCGCGACTCGCGGGCGATTTTTGACGCCGAACACAGCGCGTCGCAGTGCGCGATCAGCGCCCAGTCGTCGGCATGCACGGCGCCCATCACGGTCTGGACGATGAGCATGTCGGTGCTGGCGGCCGCCTCCAGCCGCACCGCGATCAGCGCGGCCAGATCATCTGGCGCCCGCACGATATTGGCCTGCGTGTACGTTTCCAGCCCGCCGGAATGCGCGAACGCCCCGGTCGGAAAGGCAGAATCCGTCCACTGGAGCAGGCGCAGCAGCTGGTCAGCCTGAAACAACATCAGAACAGGAAGTAGCGCTGGGCCATTGGCAGCACATCCGCAGGCTCGCAGGTCAGCAGCGCGCCGTCCACGCGCACCTCATACGTTTCGGGATCGACGGTGATATTCGGCAGGAAGTCGTTGTGGACCATCGACGCCTTGCTCAGTCCGCGCGTGCCGCGCACAGCCTCCACCCGCTTGGACAGGCCGAGCGTGCGGTGCACGCCCAGGTCATAGGCCGCTTTCGAGACAAACGTGATCGAAGTCGAGTACAGCGCGCGCCCGTAACTGCCGAACATAGTGCGCCCGTGCGACGGCTGCGGCGTGGGAATCGACGCATTCGGGTCGCCCATCTGCGCGTAGGCGATGAAGCCGCTTTTCAGGATCATCTCCGGCTTGACGCCGAAAAAGGCGGGCTTCCACATCACCAGGTCGGCCACCTTGCCCGCCTCAATCGATCCGACATAGTCTGAAATGCCGTGCGTGATGGCCGGATTGATGGTGTATTTGGCGATATAGCGTTTGACGCGGAAGTTATCGGCGCGCTCGGTGTCGCCGGGCAGCTTGCCACGCTGGGCCTTCATCTTGTGGGCGGTCTGCCACGTGCGCATGATGACCTCGCCCACGCGACCCATCGCCTGCGAGTCGGACGACATCATGCTCAGCGCGCCCAGGTCATGCAGGATGTCTTCGGCGGCGATCGTCTCCGGGCGGATGCGCGACTCGGCGAAGGCCAGGTCTTCGGGAATCGACGGGCTGAGGTGATGACACACCATCAGCATGTCCAGATGTTCGGCGATCGTGTTGACGGTGAACGGGCGCGTCGGGTTGGTGGATGAAGGCAGCACGTTCGACTCGCCGCACACGCGAATGATATCCGGGGCATGGCCGCCGCCCGCGCCTTCGGTGTGGAAGGTATGAATCGTGCGCCCCTTGAACGCGGCAATCGAGTCATCGAGGAAACCGGCCTCGTTGATCGTGTCGGTATGAATGGCCACCTGCACATCGTATTCATCGGCCACGCTCAGGCAGGTGTCGATGGCGGCCGGGGTGGTGCCCCAGTCCTCATGCAGCTTCAGGCCAATCGCACCAGCTTCCACCTGTTCGCGCAGCGGATCCGGCTGCGAGGCATTGCCCTTGCCCATGAAGCCCAGGTTCATCGGGAAGGCTTCTGCCGCCTCCAGCATGCGGAACATGTTCCACGCGCCGGGCGTGCAGGTAGTCGCATTGGTGCCGGTCGCCGGGCCGGTGCCGCCGCCCAGCATCGTCGTGATGCCGCTGGAGAGCGCTTCCTCGATCTGCTGGGGGGCGATGAAATGGATGTGCGAATCGATGCCACCGGCGGTGACGATCATGCCTTCCCCGGCGATTACTTCGGTGGACGCGCCGACGACCATGCCGGGCGTCACGCCGTCCATGATGCCCGGATTGCCCGCCTTGCCGATGCCGACGATCACGCCGTCACGGATGCCGATATCGGCCTTGACGATGCCCCAGTGGTCGATGATGAGCGCATTGGTGATGACCAGGTCGAGCGCGCCGTCTTTGCGCGTGATCACGGCGTCCTGGCCCATGCCGTCGCGGAGCGTCTTGCCGCCGCCGAATTTCGCTTCGTCGCCGTAAGTCGTGAAGTCTTTCTCGACTTCAATCAGCAGGTCGGTATCGGCCAGGCGCACGCGGTCGCCGGTCGTGGGGCCGTATAAGTCCGCGTATACATGGCGCGGGATTCTCAGGGGCATGGGTTCCTCCTCAGGGGGTATCTGCGGCCGGGGTGTCCAGCCTGCCATTGACGCGATTGTTCAGGCCAAACACCGTGCGCGTGCCACCGAGCGTCGTCAGCTCGATGGTCTTGTCGTCGCCCGGCTCAAAGCGCACGGTCATGCCGGACGGGATATTCAGGCGCATGCCCCAGGCCGCGTCACGGTCAAAGGCCAGCGCGCTGTTCACCTCGTAAAAATGAAAGTGCGACCCCACCTGAATCGGCCGGTCGCCGGTATTGGCCACGCGCAGGCTGATGACCGCATGGCCGACATTGGCGATGATCTCACCGTCTTCAACAAGGATTTCACCGGGTTTCATGGGCAATACTCCGTATCATGGGCGGGTCAGACAATCGGCTCGTGGATGGTGACGAGCTTGGTGCCGTCGGGAAAGGTGCCTTCCACCTGAATGTCCGCGATCATCTCCGGCACGCCGTCCATCACGTCGGCGCGGGTGAGGATGGTGCGGCCGTACTGCATCAGGTCAGCGACGGTGCGGCCATCGCGGATGCCTTCCAGCACTTCGGCGGTAATCAGCGCGACGGCCTCCGGGTAATTCAGCTTCAGACCGCGCGCGCGCCGGTCGCGCGCCACCATTGCAGCGACATAAATCAGCAGCTTGTCTTTTTCGCGGGGCGTCAGGTTCATCAAAGCCTCTTTTCTGGGCGCAATTCAGGAATCTGCTATTTTCTAAGGGGCGCATCGGGCAGGCGCAGATAGCGCGTTCGCACGGCAGCGCGCACCTGGTTGAACGCGGCATAGATGGCCTCCAGCCGATGGCTGACCATCCGAAAGGCGATGCCATTGCGGCGCAGCGGCGAGAGCGCAACCAGGGCATCGCGGGGATGCTCGTCTGGCAGCGTGAATCCCTCCGGCGTGATGCCCCATCGGGCCAGGTCGCCCACCAGATACGCGCTGCCCCAGCAGGTATAGCCTTCCAGCCTGCCGGGCGCATCGGGCAGCGTGTGCGCTGGCTCAAGCGCGGCCGAGTCATACACGATCAGCCCGTCGTCGTCGCGGACAATCGTCTGGTTGAGATAGCGGCGAAACCGGAAGCGTTCACCCCGTGCGGCGCGGCCCGGCAGCACCACCTCGCTGAGGAAGGCCAGCGCGCCCGGCTGAAGCGTCACCTCCAGCCGCTGATGGTAGTGCGAATCGGCAAACAGGATGGCCGCGTCGGGCACGTATTCAAACACCCCATCGCGCCCCACCGTCACCTGTGTGACCTGCTCGGCACAGCCATCGGGCATGCGATATACCTTGGTGGCCGACTGCGTAGTGAACAGGGCATGGGCGCCTTCGTCCACGTGCATACGCACACTGTACTGGTCACCCTGGACGATGCCGCCGGTCGGGCTGAGCAGGTAGACGCACAGGCAGCCGGCCGCATCCGTAATCGGGCGCATTACCTGCAAGGGCGGGCGGGAATAATTCTCAACGAGGACGGTCGTCCCGGCGCGGCGCGCGAAGGTCAGGTTTAGCTGGCCGTGGCGGCCAACGCCATGAAGGCTGTTTTGCGTGATGACGGCGCAATCCTTACTACCCGGCCCGGCGTGGCGGCACATGGGGTCTGATTTCCGGAGCCGCACGGACTGTAGCGCCTGCCGATTCAATCGGCATTGGCCAGACATCACAATAAAATGGCCCGTTCGTTTGAGCACGCGCGCGCCAGCCTGTAACGTCCGGACAAATAGTTGCCTGTGCGCGATAATCGTTCGTAGAATAGAGTAACTTCTTGCACGCGGGGGTGCCGGGAGTATAATCAAAAATCGAAAATATATTTTCGCCACACGCCGCCCGTTTTTCACAAAGGAGATCTTGCATGTATCGGAAATTATCTGTGCTCTTAATGGCGCTTTCCACCGTGCTGATGTTGTCGATGGCGTCTCTTTCCGCCGTCGCCGCGCAGGACAACGCCGACATTTACGGGCGCGCGCTGCCAGAAGATGCGGCTCCCTATGACCAGCAGATCTGGACCCAGCTGTGCGACTCGACCCGCACCGAAACCTCGCTCATGTCGGCTGTGACCGTGTATCAGCGCATCTGCGGTGACACGCACATGTTCGACAAGTTTGGCGATTCGCTGGTCGACCTGGACGAAAACCTGAACCTGATTCCAGGCGCGGCCGAAAGCTGGGAAGCCTCGGAAGACGGCCTGTCGTGGACCTTCAACCTGCGCCCCGGCCAGGTGTGGAGCGACGGCACCCCGCTGACCGCCAATGACTATGTGGCCACCTATCGCTACATGGTGGACCCGGACCACGCGTATGACTTCGTGTGGATGTGGCAGGGCACCATCGAGGGCTGGTCTGAAGCTGTGGCCGGCGAAATTACCCCTGAAGAAATCGGCATGGAAGCGGTGGACGACCTGACGCTGGTGGTGCGCACCAACGGCGCCCGCCCGTATCTGCCCGGCACGCTGTATTTCTGGCCGCCGCTGCAGGCCGCCGCGCTGGAAGCGATGGGCCCCGATTACATTCTGGACCCGGCCACCAGCGTCTCCTCCGGCCCGTTCATCCTGACCGAATTTGAAGCAGGCAGCCGCGTCATCCTGGAAGCCAACCCAACCTACAACGGCTATCGCCAGCCCTACCTGCGCGAACTGCGCGGCATCTATGGCGACCAGCTCAACGGCAGCTTCCTCGCCTTCCAGAACGGCGATGTCGACCGTGTCAATTACGTGCACATCTCCCCGTCAGACTTTGAAGTGATCGCCAGCGACCCCGTGCTGAGCGAGAACTATCTGCCCAACTTCGGCGACTTCCGCACCGACTATCTGTTCTTCGACACCTTCACCGCGCCGTTCAATGACGTGCGCGTGCGCCAGGCCTTCGCCAAGGCGCTGGATCGCGCTTCGATCGTGGAAAATGTCGTCGGTTCGCAGTTCGGCATCCCGGCCTACTCCTTCCTCGCCCCCGGCTTCCCCGCCTCGGACGTGGATGGTTCGCTGGCCGATATTCAGGGCTTCGACTGCCCGGCGGCGCAGGCGCTGCTGGCCGATGCCGGCTATCCGAATGGTGAAGGCTTCCCGGCGCAGGAACTGAAGCTGCGCGGCGAAAGCGAAGCCCGCGCCAACTGGTTCATCGCCTCGGCCGCATCCATCAGCGACTGCCTGAACGTGGAAATCACCGTCAACAACATGGAATTCTCCGCCTTTATGGAAGGCCTGCTGGCCCGCCCGACGACCGTGCAGTTCGGCGCCGTGTCTTACGGCATGGACTACCTGGACCCGTCGAACATGCTGGGCGTGTGGGTATCGACCGGCCGTCATTCGTGGCTGAACCCCGAATTTGACGCGCTGGTGGACCGCGCCAATACGCTCGTGGGCGACCCGGCCGAACGCCTGGCGCTGTACGAACAGGCGGAAAGCATCCTCGTGTCAGACGTGGGCGGCGTCTTCCTGCTGCACCGCATCCAGGGCGACCTGTTCCAGCCATACATCGCGGGCGACTGCCTGCGCCCGGACAACCAGGGCGTCTCGGCCCTGCACTGGGGCAATGACTGGTGCTGGGGTTCGTTCTACATCACCTCGGATGTGGCCAACTTCGAGACCTACCGCAGCCGTTAAATCACCGTGGGGCGGGGGGATGCATAATCCCCCCGCCTTTCACTTTGGAGACATGGTTTCATGGTTGCTTTCATCCTCAGACGCCTGACAGGGCTGATGTTCGTCCTGCTGGCGGTCTCCGTCATTGTGTTTGTGCTGATGAATGTGGTGCCCGGCGGCCCCTTCAGCCTGGGCGAACGGGGCTATTCCCCTGATGCGCTGGCGAATCTGGAACGCAAATATGGCCTGGACCGGCCGCTGACGGAGCGCTATTTCAATTTCCTCACCAGCGCGGTTCAGCTGGATTTCGGCTTCTCATTTGCCGTCGCCGGCAATCCGCCGGTCACCGATGTCATCCGCCAGACGTGGCCGGTCACCCTGCATGTAGGCATCTACACGATCGCTGTCTCATTCAGCCTGGGGCTGGTGCTGGGCATCGTCGCGGCCTACCGGCTGAACAGCTGGGTCGATAACGCGGTGACCTTCACGGCCACCCTGGGCATCGCTGTGCCCAATTTCATTATCGCCACGTTCTTATTATTCCTCGTGGGCTTCCAGAATGGCTGGGGCGAGCCGAACAAATGGATCATCGGCCCGTTATGGGAAGGCGGCCCGGCGCTGCTCTCGTGGGACTATTTCCTGCCCGTCATCACCTACGCGCTGGCACCGATGGCGCTGGTCGCCCGCTACACCCGTGCCAGCGTGGCCGACGCCCTGAATGCCGACTATGTGCGCACAGCACAGGCCAAAGGCCTGCCCGCACGCATCATCATGTTCCGGCATGTGCTGCCCAACGCGATGATCCCGATGATTACCATCCTGCTGCCGCTGATCCCCAACCTGCTGACCGGCTCGCTGTTCATCGAAGTCGTGTACGGCATTCCGGGGCTGGGCAAGTTTTTCGTGACCAGTATCTTCAACCGCGACTATCCGATGATTATGGGCCTGGTGCTGCTGATCGCCTTTTTCTGGGGGCTGACCTACCTGATTACCGACATCCTGTATACCGTGATCGACCCGCGTGTGCGCGTCTTTGACAACCAGGGCGCAAAAGCGTGAGCCAGCACACCAGCGCAAAAGCCGCGCCCATCGCGACCCTGAGAGCCGCCAAAGTCGAACGGCGCTCTGGCACCCTGCAGGCGATCCGACGATTCCGGCGCAATAAGCTGGCGATGGCCGGATTTGTCTTTCTGATGCTGCTGGGGCTGGTGGCGCTGCTGGCTGACATCCTGGCGCCGTATTCCTACAGCCGCGCCTTCCTGACGCTGCGCGCCAACCTGCTGCCGTTCGTCAACCCGGACCATATCCTCGGGCTGGATGGCTCCAGCCGCGATTACCTGTCGCGCCTGATTTTCGGCGCCCGCACCTCGCTTCAGGTCGGCCTGACCGTGCCGATTATCTCGTTTCTGATTGGCGTCCCGCTGGGCGCGGTCTCCGGCTATGTGGGCGGGCGCGTGGACTTCGTGATTCAGCGCATCGTCGAAGTGGCAACGGCCATTCCGCCGCTGCTGTTCGCGCTGTTTCTGCTCAGCGTGCTGGGCACCGGCGTCAACAACGTGATTATCGTGCTGTCGGTCACGAGCTGGATTGAATCGACGCGCCTCACGCGCGCACAAGTGCTGTCGCTGAAAGAACGCGAGTCGGTCACCTCAGCACGCGCATTGGGTGCAGGGCACGGGCGCATCATCCTGCATCACATCCTGCCCGGCGCGTTATCCCCGCTGATGGTGCTGTTTTCGTTCAGCGTGCCGCTGGCCATTTTCTCTGAGGCCGGCCTGAGCTTCCTCGGCATTGGCATCACCGAGCCGACGCCGAGCTGGGGCAAGATGCTGGGCAGCGGCATCGGTACTTCTATTCGGGTATACTATCATATCGCGCTGTTCCCCACGCTTCTCGTCGCGCTGACGATGCTCGCGTTCTCCTTCGTGGGCGATGGGCTGCAGGAGGCGCTTGACCCTACCCGTTCACGTACAACCGGGAAAACATGATGCCCACCAGATTTCGCATTGGCTTTCTGACGGCCCTGCTCGTGACGCTGACCGCCGCCTGCGGGGGCGCTGCCGAAAGCGTTCAGGTCCCCACCAGCACGCGCATTCCCACCTACGAATATGTGCCGCCGACAGCGCCGCCCTCGGTGGCCACAGTCGCCGCGGCTGAAAACACCGCTGAAGCACAGGTCGGCCTCGACCCCGTGGCGGTGGAACGCGGCCTGGGCCGCTATACCGCGCTGGGCTGCGCTGAATGCCATGATGCGGCCGATTCCGGGCTGCCGCCGCTGTCGGCCTCGACGCTGACAGAGACGGAATTCATCGCCTTCATGCGTTCGGGCGGCGAACTGGGCCCGGACCATCAGTTTGCCACCAACCGGCTGAGCGACAGCGGCGGGCGCAACCTGTACCAGTATCTGCTCTCGCTGCGAGACCCTGAATGAGCAAGGCACCCACACAAACTAAAAATGCCGACAAGCGGCTATTTTTCTTCAGCCTGGCGATTTTCCTGTTCGTGTGCGGGCTGGTGGTGTATCAGCTGATCGTACTGGAGCCGCAGCCCGCGCCAGACGACCTGTCGCCCGTGCAGCCCGCATCGACCGGCCTGCCCGCCAACGCCGCCGCCCAGCTCACGCGCATCTCGGCGGAGCTGGGCAGTGGTGACGGCCTGTATGGGCAGCTTGACGACGTAGAACGGCTGGTGAATGCCTGCGCGGACTATAACGCCGACCGGCGCACGCAGATGGCGCTGCATATCGCCTGGTTGCGCAGCCCGGAGCTGATTCCGCTGGATGTGCTGATGGCGATGGGGTCTGAATCGGTCATGCGGCTGGTGCTGGGCATGTCTACCTTCACCCGCCAGCAGTGGCAGTCGCTCGACAGCCCGGCCGACTCGTGCCTGGTGCCCATCGGCCAGACGCTTAATCAGATGCTTGCAGCCGTGGGTGGAGAACCCGCCCCTGAATTCGCGCAGTAACGCGGATGCGGGATGGGCTGGCACTTGCCCCAATGCAGACCAATTCAGGCTTTTCAATCCCTTCATGGACCTGGGCTTTTCATCGCCTGGGGCTTTTGAGCCCCAGGCGATGAAATTCCTACTGCGTGGCGGTGATGCCGCCGTCCAGATACAGCACCTGCCCGGTGATAAAGTCTGATGCACGCGAGACGAAAAACAGGATCGCATGCATGACTTCTTCCGGCTCGGCCACCCGCCCCAGCGGGATGCGCGCCGTCAGCGACTCGTAAAATACCGGATCGGCCAGCATCGCCGCGACCTGCTCGGTGCGCACAAACGTCGGCGCGACCACATTCACGTTGATATTGTGTGGGGCCAGCTCTGCCGCAAGCTGTTTGGCCATCGTGCCCAGCCCGCCTTTGGCCGCGCAGTAGGCCGCATAGCCGCGGCCGCGCAGCCCCAGCAGCGTCCGCACCGAGCCCAGATGCACGTGCTTGCCGCCGGTCCCCTGCGGAATCATATGGCGGGCAGCGGCCTGCGAAAGAAACAATGCCGATTTCAGATTGGCAGAATAAACGGTATCAAAATTTTCTTCCGTAATATCGAGTAATTTTTCTTCGCGGTTCAGCCCGACGCAGTTGACCAGGATATCCAGCCGGCCAAAATGACCGGCCGCCTGATCGACCATCGGCTGAATTGAAGCCACGCTGTGCGCGTCAAAAGGGGCGGCGACAGCCCCCGCGCCTTCCGAACGCAGCGTTTCGGCCAGCGCCTCGCAGCGGGCGGCATTATGCCCGGCCACGATCACACTTGCGCCGGCGGCCGCCAGCCCGCTGCATACCGCCTCACCAATGCCGCCGTATCCGCCGGGCACCAGCGCCACCTTGCCATCCAGCCTGAAAAGCTGGGCAATATCGTTACCTGTGATCATCGAATTCCTCTCGCAGCACGCTAAGCCTGCCCGTCCTCATCCCCTGAACCGCGGCGCCACCTGCTCCATAAACAGCGTCATCCCCTCGGCCCGCGGCGCATCCATGAACCACAACATAAAGTGACTGACGCCCAGCGCACGATATGTCTCAATCTGCCCGGCCACCTCATCGGGCGTGCCCACCAGCCACGCATCGGTCAGATACGACGGGTAGGCAGCGGTACGCCCGGCGATGAAGTCATCCACGCCCGCGTCATTGAGCGTTGGCGCGCCGTCGGGTGTCAGCGCCAGCATCATGCGCAGTTGCTCACGCACGCCATCCCGCGTGGGCGCCATCAGGATTTGCGTCTCGTAGCTGATTTCCAGCGTGCTGAAGTCGCGGCCCACATTCGCGCAGGCCTCGCGCAGGGCAGACAGGCGCGTCTTCATCGTCTCCAGCCCGACCGGCACGCTGTTCCAGCCCTGCCCCAGCCGGGCGCAGGCGTCCAGCGTGATCGGGTGCGCCTCGCCAAACCAGATCGGCGGGTGCGGAAGCTGTACCGGCGGCGGCGCGCAAACCGCCTCGTGCACATGATAAAACTTTCCCTCAAACGTCAGCGGAGCGGATTCGCTGCTGGCCCACAGCTTCAGCGTCAGGTCCAGCCCTTCCAGGAAATCATCCATGCGCGGACGCACGTCTTCCGGATAATGCAGCCCGTAAGCGCGATGCTCTGACAGGCGGGTGCCGGTGTCGGCGAAGTAGATGAAGCGCCCGCCGGAAAGCTGGTCGAGCGTGGCGATCATCTTGGCGGCGACGGCCGGATGGCGGAAATAATGCCCCTGATGAATGATGCCCAGCCGGGCGCGGCTGGTGCTGCCGGCGATAGCCGCCAGCGTCGTCCAGCCTTCGAGGATGGACTGTTCGTGGCCCAGCATCAGGTGGTCGGCCACCCAGATCGAATCATAACCGAGGGCGTCGGCCAGCCACGCGGTCGTCAGCGCCTGCGACGGCTCCAGCGCGGCGAAGCCGGGCGTGCGAAACAGTCCGCTGCCCGGCCAGGCAAAAATCGGCACGCAGTAGCCAAAGCGCGTGGGATACATGTTGGTCATCACCAGGCTCCCTCGTCTACGCGATACTCCAGCGGCTCCCCGCGCAGGGTGTGCAGCACATTATTCCAGATGCCCAGCGAATCGCGCACCCATGTCCACGGCCCCTGCCACGCGGAATGCGGCGTGATCGTCACGTTGTAGCTCAGGTCTTCGTGCAGCGCGTGGATCGGGTCATCGACCGGCAGCGGCTCCTCGAAGAAGACATCCAGCCCGGCCCCGCCGATGCGGTGTTCGCGCAGGGCGGCTGTCAGCGCCTGCTGGTCCATCAGCTTGCCACGGGCGGTGCTGACGAACAGCGCGTTTGGCTTCATCAGACCGATTTCACGCGCTCCGACGATGCCGTGCGTCTCAGGGAACAACGGCAGCTGCACACTGAGGATATCGCTGCGGCTGAACAACTCGTCAAACGCGCAGTATTCGATGCCGTACTGGGCTTCCAGCTTCGGGAAACGCTGGCGATCCCAGTAGAGCGCCTTCATGCCAAAGGCCTGCGCATAACGCGCCATCGGCCGGGCAATCTCGCCAAAGCCGCACAGCCCCAGCGTCAGGTCGGCAAGGATGCCGATCTTCAGGCTGGGCGGCGCGCCCCAGCCCTCGTTCACGTAGCCACGGCGCTCCATATAGGCGCGATGCTGGGGCATGCGCTTGACGTGATTCATGATGAGCGCCCAGTTGTGCTCGGCCACCGTGATGTAGTTGATGAGCGGCGTGGCCGTCGCCGGGATGCCCAGCGCCTCCACGGCTGCCAGCGGGATGCCGCGATAGTCCTGGCCCAGATGCTGCACCAGACGCAGGCGCTTGCCCTTCAGCAGCACCTCGTCGGGCACGATCACCTTGTGGATATTCAGGAAATCGGCGTCAGCGATGTGCGCTTCCACATCCGCCAGCGAGCTGCATTCCACCAGCTCAACGTCATAACCGGCGAATAATTCTTCAAACGTGGGCGCATGGGCGATGGCCGCCGGGTCGTCGGGCAGCAGCTTGCTGCGCCAGTCCGGCCCCATGTGCTTTTCCATGCGCACACCCCACATAATATTGCCCACTGAGTCCCAGTTGACGATCTTGATCATGAGGGTCGCTCCTGCGTGACATGGGACCAGGCCCGGATAAATGTGCGCTTGCCATTGGCCAGAATGGCCTCGGATTCTTCTTCGCCGGGGATGGTGCGCAGCTCCATCGAGACGATTGGCGTGCCCCCCAGCCGCGCCCGCGCCCGCGCAAAATAATCAACGATGAATAACTCGCTCAGGAATTCGACCACTTCGGGCAGGTCATTGCGGCCCAGCGGATGGCCAAAACGCGGGTGAAAGTCGCCATACAGCGGCGATTCGGGATGATCGATGACGCAGTTGCCGATGTGCGCGTGCAGCAGATGCGGCGCGGCCAGCGACAACGCCTCGGCCGCGCTCTCGCCCAGCAGCGGCAAATGGCTGAGGTCAATCGTCAGGCCGAAGTTGGCGCGGCCCACGGCATCGGCCAGCGCGACCGTCTCGCGGGTGGGGCCTACCAGACGCTTTTTCTCGACCGTGCGGTCAAAATTCTCCAGCGTCAGGTGCAGCAGGCGTGATGTGGACTGCGCCTCGGCATAATCGCACAGCGTTTGCAGGTCTTCAATCAGGCGCGCCGTCGTCGCCTCGCGCTCGGCTTCGCCGGGGTCCAGCGGCCCCTGCACCATCGCCAGCGTGCTGTCAAAATCGATAGCCTCGTCGATCAGCGCCTTCACGCGGTCGACTGCCACCTTGCGCGCCGACTCGTCTGCGCTGCCCAGCTCCAGCTTCTCCAGCAGGATGGGCAGGATAGGCAGGTAAACCACCTGAAGCTGGGACGAACGCAGCAGCGCCTGCGCCTGTGCGCGCACCTGCGGATTTTTCACGGGCGCGATCTCCACCGCGCCAAAGTCCGAATCGCCAACGATGCGCCGCAGCGTCTCCACCACCGGCCCCTCGCCGCCGCGACATTCCAGGTAAATCAGCGGATGCACCACGCCAAAATCGAGCGTGGCTGACCAGTCGTTCATGGAGTCGCTCCAATGCTGGCTTCGTAGGCGGACAGGCGGCCAGCGAGGATATCGTCCACATGCACCATGCGCCCCAGCAGGCCGGATTCCAGGAAAGCGAACACCAGCGCCAGCGAGCGCAGCCCCTGCACGCCATCCACTTCCGGCTCACGCCCGCTGACGACCGCCTCGACAAAATCGGCCTGCTCGATGCCCAGCAGATTGGCGTCGATGGTGGCCCATTCCAGCTCATAGTGCGTCAGGCGTTCGCCGCCAAACAGCGCGGCGGTCACGCGGTCCAGATGATACTCCGGGGCCAGCGCCAGCAGGTCGTCATTCGTCAGGGGGCGATCCTGGCCGTCCTCGCGCATGGTCAGGCGCAGCGGCTGGCCGGTGCGGTCGCCGGGGATGCCCAGCGTGCCGCCGATGCCATACACCATGCGCGCGAAATGGTTCTCGCCGCGCCCGGCCATGTTCAGCAGCCAGTTGGCCACCGCGCCGCTGCGGAACTGCGCCACACCCACCGACAGGTCTTCGGCATCGGCCGGGTGCATGATGCCATTGGCATCGCGGCGCTGTGCATCCACGACCGTGTTCAGCCCAAACACGCTGTCCATCGGCCCCAGCAGGTATTCGAGGATGTCAGTGTAGTGCACGCCCATATCGACCACGATACCGCCGCGATTTTTCAGGTGTCGCCACGGCGTGATAACCACGTTTTCGCCCGCGCTGGACGACGACTGCACGGCCAGATACGGCCGGCCAATCGCGCCCTTGTCGATGAGCGCGCGCGCCAGCCGGTTGATCGGGTCGCGCCGATAATTCTCGGCCACGGCCAGCCGTTTCCCGACCGACTGCGCGGCGGCCACCAGCTTGACGCCCTCGGCCACCGTCAGCGTGACCGGCTTTTCCACCATGATGTGCAGGCCAGCGTCCAGCGCCAGCATGCCCATGCCGGTGTGCATTTCCGGCGTCGTCGTGATGATCAGGCCATCCAGCTTCACAGTCTTCAGCATGTGCTCGAAATCATGAAACTGCCCCGGACGCAGGCCAGTCGCGGCCTCAGCCATGTCGGCCGCCATGCCCGAATTGGCGGGCAGCACGTCGCACACCGCCGCCAGCTCAAAATTCAGCGTGCCGGTCTTGGCCAGCCGTTCAATCCCGCGAATATGCCTGCGGCCCATGCCGCCGCAGCCCACCAGCCCCAGTGCGAAGCTCATGCGCCCTCCTGTGCGGGGACCGCCAGGCTGTAGCCCAGCCCGCGCAGATAGTCCGCGTTGATGCGCGCGCTTTCCGCCGGGGAAACATCGCTGCGGCTGTTCTCGACCACCACCCAGCCGGGGAACTGCATTTCGTGCAGCGCGGCGAAGAAGCCGGGAAAGTCGATGCCCAGCGTGCCCTGCCCCAATTCGACAAATTTGCCTTTGGCCCAGTCCTTCACATGCACGTAGCTGGTGCGCTGGGCGTAACGGCGCACCTGTGCGATCGGGTCCTCGTCCACCAGCGCGATATGCGAGGCATCCAGGCACAGCTCGGTCTTGCTGGTGTGGCCCAGCAGGATGTCGATTTCGTCGCCGGTTTCGATGGTGCAGCCGGTGTGCGGATGATAGCCGGTGCGCATGTTGCGCGTCGCGGCATAGACCGACAGCTCCTCGCAGGCATCGGCCAGCCCCTTGTATTCCGCCTCACTGGGAGAGCGCCAGCGCAGCCGGCCGCCGCCCACCAGGCCATACACGTCCGCGCCAAAGCCGGCCGCGTAGTCGATACGCCGCTTGTGGACCGTGAGCTGATTCTGGTCCACCGGCAGCTCCAGTCCGCCAAAGAACGTCGCCACGTGCAGGCCACCCAGCAGCCCGCGCAAATGGTCGGCGGTGCCCAGCCAGTCCAGGCTGTGGTCAAACAGCTCGACGGCTCCCCAGCCCGCCTCGCGAATCTCGCCAAACATCTCGGCCAGATTCGGTTTGGTGCCCCAGTTAATCGTGCTGTACGCAAATTTCAGTGCAAATGCCGCCATGATATTCGTTCAATACCTTTTGTGTAAGTAAGGCAAAATCAGCCTGCGCCGCCCTTGCAGCTCCAGATCGAGCCGGTCGTCGCGGTATTGCGCTCGGAACACAGGAACTCGGCCACTTCAGCAATCTCATTGTCGTCCAGATAACGGCCAATGGGCGTGCCCGGATTGGCCAGATGTTCCGCCGAAAAACGCGGAATCACCATCTGCGTCAGCACGCGCCCTGGCTCGACGCCGTTCACAAACACGCCTTGCGCCGGATACGCATTACCCAGCGAACTCACCAGCGACCAGACCGCCCCTTTCGAGACAGAATAGGGCACCAGCTGCGGCGCGCCCAGCCGTGCGGCCGAGGTAATCGTGACGCAGCGGCCCCAGCCCCGCGCCAGCATGTGCGGGATGGCCGCCTGATGACAGTAGTATGCGCCGTACACGTTCACGCGCATCACGCGGTCAAATTCAGCCGCCGACTGCTGGCTGAAATCCTGTTCTTTGCCCAGCACACCGGCGCAGCAGACCAGAATATCCAGCCGCCCCCAGCGCGCCACGACCTGCGCGACCGCCTGATGCACGGCCGATTCGTCGGTCACGTCGACGGATAGGCCGAGCGCCTGCTGTCCAAGCGCCTCGATTTCCGCGCACACAGCCGGCACATCCGGCCCGATATCCAGCACGGCGATATCGCGCCCCTCGCTGGCCAGCCGCAGCGCAATCGCCCGGCCGATGCCCCGCGCCCCACCCGTCACCAGTGCCACGCGCCGCTCAACCGGCGCGGCAAAACGCAGCCCGTTCATGGCGCCACCTTCATCGGCTGGCTGCTGTCGCGGATGACGATGCCCGCCTCGGCAGCAATCGCATGGAACAGGCGGCTGACTTCTTCCACTTCTTCAGTGGCGGCGCCCTCCACGATGACCGGCAGGTCTGGCGAGAGCGACTCGGCCAGGCTGAACAGCGTCCGGAAGTCCATCACGCCTTTGCCGGGGCAGCCATCCTGCAAGTGCAGCGCCAGCCGGTTCTCCAGCCAGATATCCTTGGCGTGGCAGCTCACGATGCGCTGGCCCAGGATGCGGAAATCATCGCGCAGTGCCTGCGTCGTGTTGTAGACGGTCTCGCGCGTGACCCAGTTGGCCGAGTCGTAATCGCTGCGCACCCACTCGGAATCGACCTCGCTCAGCACCTCCGCCGTGACCAGCGCCGATTCCAGCGTGACAAGCTGATGCCCCTCCACGCTGAGATACACGCCGGCATCGCGGGCGGCAGGGGCGGCCTCGCGCAGACTGCGCACGAGCTGCTGGCGCGCCTGCGCCGTCCAGTTATACGGGTGCGGAAACCACGGCCCGTCGGGGCTCATCGAGCCGGGGCCGGTATCCACCCCGCGCGCGCCCAGCCAGCCCGCCAGCCGCAGCGCGGCGCGCAGGGTTGTCACGCCCTGCTGGCGCAGGCCTTCATCCGGCGTAATCAGATTCTGCCAGTAGCCCGTCACCTGAAACAGATGCACGCCCTCGTCGGCCAGCAGGCTCCTGACAGCCGTGGCCGCCTCCCGCGACGTGGTGTGCGGGTCATTGCGGCGGAAACGGGCAAAGATGCCAGAGTAGCCCAGCGCACGCACGCGCCGCAGCATCTCCGGAGAAAGATCAGCCATGTCATCGGGCAGAAATGCCCCACTCAGTCCCAGGCGCATGATCGTCCATTACCCCTTCAGGCCGCTGGTCACAAAGCCCTGCACCACATAACGCTGCGCCACAATGAACATCACGATCATCGGCAGCACCATCAGCGTGGAAATCGCCATGATGTAGTCGGTGCGCGTGATGAACAGGCCCTGGAACATATTCAGCCCCAGCGCCAGCGTATAGTTTTCGGGTGAGGTCAGATAAATTAGCGGGCCTAGGAAGTCGTTCCAGATGCCCAGCACGGTGAGGAACGTGACTGAAATCAGCGCGGGGCGCGAGAGCGGCATATAAATGCGCCACCAGATGGTGAAATGGCTGGCCCCGTCCAGCGTGGCCGCCTCGTCCAGCTCGCGCGGAATCTGCATGTAAAACTGGCGCAGCAGGAAGATATTCAGCGCCCCGCCGCCAAACCATGCCGGGATAATCAGCGGATAAAACGTGTTCAGCCAGCCGAGATTGTAAAACAGGATGTAGAGCGGAATCAGCGTGACCTGCGGCGGCAGCATGACCGACGCCAGCACCAGGCCAAACCAGACCTTTCGGCCAGGGAATTCCAGCCGCGCAAAGCCGTACGCGCACAGCGACGAGGTCAGGATGACGCCCGGCAGCGTGGCCGCGATGATCAGCAGCGTGTTAAACGTCCAGCGCGTGAAATTGGTATTCTGGTAGTTCCACGCGTTGGCATAGTTTTCAGGCAGCCAGACATTGGGCAGGATGGTGGGCGGATACGTGTTGATTTCGCTGAACGACTTGAACGAGGTGGCCACCATGATGATCAGCGGCATCATGAAGATGAGCGAGCCGATGATGAGCAGGGCATACACAGCGCCCATGCCGAGCTGCTTCTGGCGCCGGGCCTGATGGTTGTGCGCGTGCGCATTCAGAGAGGGGCGGGTGAGCGTGGTCATCGTTCGTTTGACCCTTCATAGTAAACCCAGCGGTTGGAGACGCGAAACAACACCACAGTGATCGCCATGATGATGATAAAGAGGACCCATGCCATCGCCGAGGCATAGCCCATCTCCAGCCACCTAAATGCTTTCTCGTAAATATTCAGGTTGTAGAAATAAGTTGATTTGATGGGGCCGCCATCGGTCATCAGGAAGGCGGGCACGAAGAACTGGAAAGAGCCGATGAAGCCGGTCACCACGTTGAAGAAAATGGTCGGCGAGAGCATCGGGATGGTGACCGCAAAGAAACGCTGCACAGCATTCGCGCCATCGATCTTGGCCGCGTCGTGCAGGTCTTCGGGAATCTGCTGCAGGCCGGCCACGTAGATGATGGTGGTCACCGCGCCCGTCCACACGCTCATGATGACCATCGAGAACAGCGACGATTCCGGCGAGCCCAGCCAGTTGATTGGGTCCAGACCGATGGCCTGCAACACTGCATTGATCGGCCCAAAATCTTTGTTATACAGGTAGCGCCACAGCAGCGCAGACGCGACATAGGGAACGATGATGGGCATGTAGAAGAAGGTGCGGAAGATAGCCATGCCGCGCACCTTCTGCGTCAGCAGCACCGCCAGCAGCAGGCTGACAATCTGGCCGAGGACCATGAACATAAGTCCATAGCGGACAGTCACGCTGAGCGACTGGATGAACAGCCGGTCGGTCGTGAACAGCTCGATGTAATTGCCGAAACCAATGAATTCCGGCGGCTGAACGATACGGTAGTCCGTCAGGCTGTAATAGGCCGAAGCGATCATCGGCCCGAAGGTCCAGATGATCAGCCCCAGCACCACCGGACCGATAAACAGATAGCCTTCAATGGTTTTACGCCACGAGTGGCGGCGGCGTTTGGGTGCCGGGAAATTCGCAGGGATAGCAGTCATCGAGGAAGCTCGCCTCACAGGTCAACTTCACGGATACCCCATCCCCTGCCGAAACAGGGGATGGGCAGTTTTCTGGCGTCCAGGTCAGCGCGAGCTAGCCACCCAGGCAGCGATTGATATTTTCTTCAGCGATCGCCATCGCATCGGCTACCGAGGAGAAGCCGAGGATCGAGGCTTCCAGCGCATCCTTGATTTCCTGGGCAATCTGGCCGGCATACAGGCTGCCGCATTCGCCGGGGAAGAAGGTAGGCAGAATGCCGTTTTCGCCGTTCTGGATGAAGGCGGTGATGTTGGCCGGGGGCGCTTCGAGGTTGACGATGGCCGGGTCTTCACGCAGCGAGGCCAGCAGCGGGGTGCCTGCGTAGTTGCTGGCAATGGCGAGCTGGGCATCGGCCGAGGCGAGGTGCTTCACAAAGTCCCAGGCGAGGGACGGGTCCTGTGCGTTGGCGGACACAGCGAAGCCATAGGTGCCCATGCCGGTGAACTTGCCTTCCGGATGGCTGGGGACGACTTCCACGTTCCACTCAAACGGCTGCGGCTCCAGCGAGCGCAGGGCAGACATGAAACCGGGGATGAAGAAGGCTGTCGCGCATTCGCCAACGAGGAAGCAGTTGCCGCCCGCGTCGAAGTCCAGCGGCTGGGCGATGCCCGATTCTGTCCACATGTTCACGTAGGCCTGCAGGCCCGCCAGCGTCTCATCGGTGGTCAGCGTGGCCATGCCATCTTCACCGACCAGCGATCCGCCGTAGCCCTGCACAAACGGGACCATCCACGCCCACCAGTCGAAGGTTGGCAGGCCGCCGCCGTTGGCAAAGCAGTAGTTGCCGGTCGCTTCGAGGATGGTCGTGCATGCGGCGGTATAGTCGTCCCAGGTCCAGTCGGGGCTGGGCAGCGGCGCACCGGCTTCCTCAAACATCGACTGGTTGTAGTACATCGTCACCACGTCATAGGACGACGGGATCATGTACAGGCCTTCACCATTCACGCGGCTGAGGCCGAGCAGGTTGTCATAGATGTCGCTCAGGTCAAACGATTCGTCGCTCTCGGCCAGCGGCTGCATGTCAAACACGATGCCGCCCTGGGCAAACGGCACCACATACAGGTCAGCGAGGAAGACAACATCAGGCAGGGTGCCCGCCGCAGCCTGGGTGGTATACGTGGAGACGAGGTCAGCGCCGGGGATGTATTCGACGATGACTTCCACGCCGGGATGCTGGGCTTCAAAGTTTTCGATCAGGAGCTGGTTTACGCGGTCAACAGCGGGATCATTGACGGTGCCGAAACGGATCTGGGTGACATCCTGGGCGGAAACTGTGCCGACGCCCAGCATAAACAGACCTGCGGCCAGAGCAAGCAACCTTTTTTGTGGGGACATTTTTTAACTCCACGCGGTTTAAGTAACGCAATCAAATTCATTGGCAGTGCTGACAGTTTTTACCCGAAAAAACAATAACACCTCCTTTGAAGTCTCTCGTACAGCCGTGGACTCCCTGCCTGTCTCCCCCTGCATGCCTGTCCTGCCAGATGCTGGCTGTGTGCTGTGCCAGAGGTGCAGTTCAGGAGTCGAAGTTTCGCCATGCCCCATTTGCGATAGACTTAACGATAGTATCTACAGCATGTTGCAGTTCGATATTCGAAATTGTAAAATCGAAAAACGAACCTGTCAAGAAAACCGCGAGGACGTAGCAAGGACATCGCATGACAGCCCGAACTTTTGCCCCTATTGAAGAACACCGCCTGACTCTGGCCGCCCAGGTTCAGAACCGCATCCGCGAAGCCATTCTGAAGCAGTCACTGAAGCCGGGCACGCACATCGACCAGGACAAGCTGCGTGAGGAATTACAGGTCAGCATGTCGCCCATCCGCGAGGCGCTGAAGGGGCTGGAAGCCGAGGGGCTGGTCGTGATTCAGCCGCGCCGCGGGGCCTTCGTGATGGAAGTATCCGTCAGCGACATGGACGATCTGTATTTCACGCGCCAGCTCATCGAGGGCGAAGCGATTGCCAGCGCCGTCCCCCACCTGACCGATGCCGACTTCACCAGGCTGGAGCAGATGATCAGCGAGATGCGCCGCGCCACCGACCGCGGAGACATCAGCACGTTCATCCACCTGAACAAAGATTTCCATCTGCATATCTACAATGCGCTGGATAATCAGCACCTGATTCAGGTGATTCGCACGCTGTGGGAACGCAGCGAGCTGTACCGCTATCGCCTGATGTTCACCACGCACAACAGTGACCGCATTCACCGCGAGCATGCCGGGATTCTGGAGGCCTGTCGCCAGCGGGACGCTGCGCTGGCCAAAACACGCGCGCAGCAGCACATTTTACTGACCCAGCAGGAGCTGGACACTCAGCTGCGCGGCGGCACGACCTAGCCCGCGCCAGCAGAAGGACGCACACGCACATGGCAGCACAGACCCCCTGGAAAAGCCCGCTTCATCAGATGGCAGGGACCACGCCCACCGACTACTGGAATGACTCGGCGGCGGTGGACGAACTGACGTACGCCCTGGAACACGGGGCCGTCGGCGTGACCAGCAACCCGACCATCATCATGGCGGCGCTGAAAAAAGACATGCGCCTGTGGGATGCGCGCCTGCGCGCGATCATCACCGAGCATCCGGCCTGGTCGGAAGTGGAAATTGCGTGGCAGATCTACGAGGATATCGCGCTGCACGCGTCAAAGATGCTGCTGCCCATCTTCGAGCGCACGAGCGGCCACAAGGGGCGCCTGTCGATTCAGACCAATCCAGCCCATTACCGCAGCGCGGAGGCCATGCTGGCGCAGGCCCGCCGTTTCAACAGCCTCGCGCCCAACCTGCATGTCAAGATGCCGGCGACACAGGCTGGTATTCAGGCTATTGAGGCTGCCACCTATGAAGGCATCAGCATTACTGCCACGGTATCATTCACGGTGGCGCAGGCCATTGCCATCGCCGAGGCCGTGGAGCGCGGCCTGGCGCGCCGTGCTGCCGAAGGAAAAAGCAACGCTGACATCCATCCCATTTGCGTGATTATGGCCGGGCGCGTGGATGACTGGATGAACGCGGTCATTACGCGCGACAACCTGACGGTGCATCCCTCGTCTGTAGCATGGGCAGGCGTGGCCGTGACCAAAAAGGCGTATCAGATTTTCCAGCAGCGCGGCTATCGCGCACGCCTGCTGGTGGCGGCCTATCGCCATCATCTGCACTGGTCGGAATTTATCGGCGGTGACCTGATCGTCAGCATTCCCTATGACTGGCAGAAACGCTTCAACGCCTCAGACGTAGCCGTCGTGACGCGCATCGACACGCCGGTCGCGCCGGCCATCGTCGACGACCTGTACACGCACCTGCCGGAATTCCGCAAGGCCTACGATGAAGACGGCCTGACGATCCCCGAATTCGACAGCTATGGCGCGACCGTGCGCACGCTGCGCGGATTTATTGCCTCGTACCACGAGCTGCTTGGCGTGGTGCGCGAGTCGTTCATGCTGCCCAACCCGGACGTGCGCTGATAGGGCAGCCGGCAGCAAACGCGAGGCATCACACCTACAAGACGATCATTAAACGATATGCCAGCGGGGTCGCCACCATGACGACCCCGTTTTGCATTACCGCCATAAACCCGCCGTATGTTTCATGAATAATAAAGATGCGCGGTTTTGTTATTCATATTACCCATAAAATATTATGCAACTTACACAATTAAAATCAACATTATTTCGATTTTCCACCATGTCATGCTGATTTTGGGTGTTAAAATGTAATAAATATTGATACGCACTGCCCTGCCAGACAAGAGTCATCCTGCAAAAACGCGCACTGACCCTTCTTTCTTTTTTATAGGCACCTTTGAGTCTTTACGGGGCCACCAGTGCGCAGAAACGCACTGATGCAGTTTGTGGTCGTAATCAAGAGAGGAATACCCCATGGGAACGCAGTTCATGACGCTGGATGGCAACGAGGCAGTCGCCCGGATCGCCTATAAGTTAAATGAAGTGATCGCCATTTACCCCATCACCCCGTCGTCCGCCATGGGCGAGTGGTCGGATGAGTGGGCGGCCAGCGATATGCCGAACCTGTGGGGCACCATACCAAAGGTTGTCGAGATGCAGAGCGAGGCAGGCGCAGCAGGCACCGTGCACGGCGCGCTGCAGGCCGGCTCGCTGACGACCACCTTCACCGCCTCGCAGGGCCTGCTGCTGATGATCCCCAACATGTACAAGATTGCAGGCGAGCTGACAGCGGCGGTCTTCCACGTCGCGGCGCGTTCGCTGGCGGCGCAGGGGCTGTCGATCTTCGGCGACCACAGCGACGTGATGCAGGTGCGCTCCACCGGCTGGGGGCTGCTCTCCTCGGCATCGGTGCAGGAAGCGCACGACTTCGCGCTGATCGCGCAGGCCGCCACGTTGAAGGCCCGCGTGCCCTTCATTCACTTCTTCGACGGCTTCCGCACCTCGCACGAAGTCGCCCGCATTCAACTGCTGGACGACGATGATATGCGCGCCATGATGGACGACGAACTGATCTTCGCGCATCACCGCCGCGGCCTGTCGCCAGAGCATCCGTTCATTCGCGGCACCGCGCAGAACCCGGACGTGTATTTCCAGGCGCGCGAGACCGTCAACCCGTTCTACAATGCCTGCCCCGATATCGTGCAGGCCGCCATGGACCAGTTCGCCGGGCTGACTGGACGGCAGTATCACCTGTATGAATACTATGGCGCGCCGGATGCAGAGCGCGTGATCGTGCTGATGGGCTCCGGCTGCGAGACCGCCCAGGAGACCGCGAACTATCTCAACGCACAGGGCGGCAAGGTGGGCGTGCTGAAGGTGCGTCTGTACCGTCCGTTCGACGCAGAACGCTTCGTCAATGCCCTGCCGAAGACGGTGCGCAGCATCGCCATCATGGACCGCACCAAGGAACCCGGCGGCGCAGGCGAGCCGATGTACGTGGACGCCATCACCGCGCTGCATGAATCCTGGCAGGGGGCGCAGTTCCCCGTCGTGGTCGGCGGGCGCTACGGCCTGTCCTCGAAGGAATTCACTCCGGCGATGGTCATGGCTATCTTCGACAACCTGGCCGAAGACAAGCCGCGCAACCACTTCACCGTGGGCATCACCGATGATGTCGGCTTCACCAGCCTCGCCGTCGACAACAGCTTCTCGATCGAGCCGGACAGCGTGGTGCGCGCCCTGTTCTACGGGCTGGGCGCAGACGGCACCGTGGGCGCAAACAAGAACTCGATCAAGATCATCGGCGAAAACACGCCTAATTATGCACAAGGCTATTTCGTCTACGACTCGAAGAAGTCGGGCTCGATGACGGTTTCGCATCTGCGCTTTGGCCCGGAGCCGATCCGCGCGCCCTACCTGATCACGCGGGCCAACTTCATCGCCTGCCATCAGCCGACCTTCCTCGACCGTTTCGACATGCTCAGCGATGCGGTGCCGGGCGGCGTCTTCCTGCTCAATACCGTGTTCGGGCCGAACGAAGTCTGGTCGACGCTACCGCGCGATGTGCAGGAACAGATCATCGACCGACAGCTGCGCTTCTATGTGATCGACGCCCTGAAGGTCGCCCGCGAAAGCGGCATGGGCGGGCGCATCAACACGGTGATGCAGGTGTGCTTCTTCGCCATTTCCGGCGTGCTGCCGCGTGAAGACGCCATCAATGCCATCAAGCATTCGATTGAAAAGACCTACGGGCGCAAGGGCGAAGAAGTCGTCGCCATGAACCTGAAGGCCGTCGACAACACGCTGGAAAATCTGCATGTAGTGCAGGTGCCGGCATTCGTCAGCAGCGCCGTCGAGATGATCCCGCCCGTCCCCGCGACCGCTCCGGCCTTTGTGCAGGGCGTGCTGGGCACGATGATCGCACGGCATGGCGACATTATCCCGGTCAGCGCGTTCCCGATTGACGGCACATATCCGTCTGGCACCACCCAGTATGAGAAGCGCAATCTGGCCACCGAAATCCCGGTCTGGGACCCCGAAGTGTGCATCCAGTGCGGCAAGTGCGCGATGGTGTGCCCGCACGCGGTCATCCGCATCAAGGCCTATGAACCGGCGGCGCTGGAAGGCGCATCTGACTCCTTCAAGCATGTGCCGACCCGCGACCATGAATGGGCGGGCATGGAGTACACCATCCAGGTGGCGCCCGAAGACTGCACCGGCTGCGGCATCTGCGTGGACGTGTGCCCGGCCAGGAACAAGTCGATGCTGAACCTGAAGGCGCTCAACATGGCGCCCCAGCCGCCCATCCGCGAACAGGAAGTTGTCAACTGGGACTTTTTCCTCGGGCTGCCGGAGACGGACCGCCTGAATATCAAGACGACCAGCATTCGCCAGCAGCAGGCACAGCAGCCGCTGTTCGAGTTCTCCGGCGCATGCGCTGGCTGCGGCGAGACGCCCTATATCAAGCTGGTCACGCAGTTGTTTGGCGACCGCACCGTGATCGCCAATGCCACCGGCTGCTCATCGATCTATGGTGGCAACCTGCCCACCACACCCTATACGTCAAATGCGGACGGTCGCGGCCCGGCCTGGGCCAACTCGCTGTTTGAAGACAACGCCGAATTTGGCTACGGCATGCGCGTCGCGCTGGACAAGCAGGCGGAACAGGCGGTTGAGCTGCTGAAGGCACTGGAAGGCGACATCGGCGGCGTGCTGACCCACGCCCTGCTGGAAGCCGACCAGCGCGACGAAGCTGGCATCCACGAGCAGCGCGAACGCGTGGCCCTGCTGAAGGAGAAGCTGGTGGACATGGCCTCGCCTGAGGCAAAGCGCCTGGCCGAGCTGGCCGATGCGCTCATCAAGCGCGACGTGTGGATCATCGGCGGTGACGGCTGGGCCTATGACATCGGATTCGGCGGGCTGGACCATGTGTTGGCCAGCGGCCGCAATGTCAATGTGCTGGTGCTGGATACCGAAGTGTACTCCAACACCGGCGGCCAGATGTCGAAGTCGACGCCGCGCTCGGCAGTCGCCAAGTTCGCAGCCGGTGGCAAGCCGCTGGCGAAGAAGGACCTGGGCCTGATCGCCATGACCTACGGCAATGTGTACGTGGCCCGCGTGGCCATGGGCGCGAAGGACGAGCAGACGCTGCGCGCCTTCATCGAGGCCGAGGCCTATGACGGGCCGTCGCTCATCATCGCCTACAGCCACTGCATCGCCCACGGCATCGACATGCGCACGGCGCTGAAGAACCAGAAGGCGGCGGTGGATACCGGACAGTGGCTGCTGTACCGCTACAACCCGGAGCGCGAGACGCGCGGCGAGAATCCGCTCATGCTGGACTCGCGTGCGCCAAAGCTGCCGCTGCGCGATTACCTGCAGATGGAAAACCGCTTCAAGATGCTGGAACTGACCAACCCCGACAGCGCAGCGAGCCTGTTTGAACAGGCCCAGCAGGACGTGACCACGCGCTGGGCGCTGTACGACTATCTCGCCTCACGCCCGTTCGGCCCGAACGGCAGCGGACAAGGAGCATAACATGGACCTGACGACGACCTATCTTGGCTACACCCTGCGCTCTCCGATCGTCGCGTCGGCCTCGCCGCTGTCAGAGACAGTGGATGGCATCCGCCGGCTGGAAGACGCCGGTGCTGGCGCGGTGGTGATGTTCTCGCTGTTTGAAGAACAGCTTCGGCTGGAGCAGCTTTCGCTCAATCATCACATGAACTTCGGCACCGAAAGCTATTCCGAAGCGCTGTCGTACTTCCCTGAGCCGCAGGAATTCAAGACCAGCTCGGCCAAGTATCTGGAGCTGATCTCGAAGGCGAAGGCCCACGTGAGCATCCCGATCATCGCCAGCCTGAACGGCACCACGCCGGGCAACTGGGTGAAGTATGCCCGCCAGATCGAGCATGCAGGCGCCGATGGGCTGGAACTGAACCTGTACAGCATCCCCACCGACCCCGACCTGTCCGGCGCGCAGATCGAGCAGATGGACATCGACACGGTGAGCGCAGTCTGCAGCGCGGTCGGCATCCCGGTCGCGGTCAAGCTAAGCCCGTTCTTCAGCAACATGGCCAATATGGCGAAGCGTTTTGACGAAGCGGGCGCGCGGGCACTGGTGCTGTTCAACCGCTTCTACCAGCCGGATATCGACCTGGAGACGCTGGAAGTGAAGCCGAACATCCTGCTCAGCACGCCGCAGGCACAGCGCCTGCCGATGCGCTGGATCGCCATCCTGTTCGGCCACATCCAGGCCGACATGGCAGCCACCGGCGGCATTCACGGCGGGCTGGACGCCGCCAAGATGCTGCTGGCCGGCGCCACCGTCACGATGATGGCCTCGGCGCTGCTGCGGCATGGCAGCGGCCATATCGCCACCGCCGAGCGCGAGCTGATCGATTGGATGGAAACGCACGAATATACGTCAGTCACGCAGATGCGCGGCGCGCTCAGCCAGCGTCATGCCGAAGACCCGGCCGCCTATGAGCGGGCGCAGTATATGAAGGCACTGACCTATTACAAGGCCGTGCAACGTTAACCTGTTCACCTAAATCGCGACAGGCGCCGACCGCCGTTGAAATTCTGGCCAGCGTCACAGAACGATCATCAATACCTGTGCTGCTTGTAAGAAAAGAGGACTATCATGGCTGTCTCCGCCCTTCCACAAAAGAAAATCCAAAATCATCAGACCGAAACCAACCATCGCTGGGTCTACCTGTTCGACCAAATCGACACCGTGCAGAACATGCTGGGCGGCTCGTGGGACAAGACCCGCTCGCTGCTGGGCGGCAAGGGCGCCGGCCTGGGTGATATGACGCGGGCGCAGGTGCCCGTGCCCCCCGGCCTGACCGTCACCACCGAGGCCTGTAACGCCTACCTCGCCGGGGGCAACAAGTTCCCTGCGCGCATGTGGGACCAGGTGAAGGAAGCCCTGAAGGAAGTGGAAAAGAAGGCCGGCAAGAAGTTCGGCGACGCGTCGAACCCGCTCCTGGTCTCCGTCCGTTCAGGCGCGAAGTTCTCGATGCCCGGCATGATGGACACCGTGCTCAACCTGGGCATGAACGACGAAATCGCAAAGAGCATGGTCAAGCTGACCGGCGACGAACGCTTCGTCTACGACGCTTACCGCCGCCTGGTGCAGATGTTCGGCTCAGTGGTGATGAACATCGCCGACGAACCGTTTGAAGATTATCTGACCGAAATCAAGGCTGCGCGCGGCGTGAAGTCTGACGTGGACCTGAATGCCGATGACTGGAAGGATGTCGTCGGAGAATTCCAGCGCGTCTTCCGCCATGAAACCGGCGAAGACTTCCCGCAGGACCCGTATCGCCAGCTTGAGCTGTCGATCGAGGCGGTGTTCAGGTCGTGGAATGGCAAGCGCGCCGTCGACTATCGCAATGCCGCCCATATCGCCCACGACCTGGGCACGGCGGTCAATGTGCAGACGATGGTCTTTGGCAACATGGGCGAAGGCTCTGGCACGGGCGTCGCTTTCACGCGCAACCCGGCCACCGGCGAACGCAAGCTGTTTGGCGACTTCCTGATGAACGCGCAGGGCGAAGACGTGGTGGCGGGCATCCGCACACCCGTGGCGATTGCCGGGCTGGAAAAGGAAAATCCGGCCATTTACGCGCAGTTTGTCGATATCGTGGGCAAGCTGGAGCATCACTACCGCAACATGCAGGACGTCGAGTTCACGATTGAACGCGGCAAGCTGTGGATGCTGCAAACCCGCGACGGCAAGCGGACCGCACGCGCGGCCGTGCGCATCGCCGTGGAGATGGTGCAGGAAGGCCTGATCAACAAGCAGGAAGCCGTGCTGCGCGTGACGCCAGACCTGGTCATCCGCCTGCTGCACTCGCAGTTTGACGACGTGGCCAAGCAGGAAGCGCGCAAGGCCGGGCGCATGATCGCCACCGGCGTGAATGCATCACCAGGTGCTGCCGTCGGCGTGGTCGCCTTTGATGCCGACCTGGCCGAGAAGTGGGGCAAGGCCAAGAGGTCGGTCATCATGGTGCGCCCGGAGACCAAGCCCGACGATGTGCACGGGATGCTGGCCTCACGCGGCATCCTGACCAGCCGCGGCGGTGCCACCAGCCACGCGGCCGTCGTGGCGCGGCAGTTTGGCGTGCCCTGCGTGTGCGGCGCCGAATCCCTCGATATTGACCTGCGCAACCGCCAGCTGCGCGTGGGCGATGTGGTCATCCAGGAAGGCGAGGTCATCTCGATTGACGGCTCCACCGGCGAAGTCTTCACCGGCGAAATGGCCCAGATCGAGCCAGAGTTCTCGCGCGAAATTCAGCTGCGCACGCTGCTCACATGGGCAGATGAGTTCCGCACGCTGGGCATCTATGCCAATGCAGACTACCCGGTGGATGCCCGCCGCGCCCGTGACTATGGCGCGCAGGGTGTCGGCCTGTGTCGCACCGAGCATATGTTCTTCCAGGAAGAGCGTCTGCCGATCGTGCAGGCGATGATCCTTTCCGAGCCAGACAGCGCCGAAGAAGCGATGCATCTGGCCAAGCTGCAGCAGTTCCAGCACGACGACTTCTACGGCATCTTCAAGGCGATGGACGGCCTGCCCGTCATCGTCCGCCTGCTGGACCCGCCGCTGCACGAATTCATGCCAGACCACGAACAACTGGCGATGCGCGCCGCCGGCCTGCGCCTGATGAATGACCGCCCGAACGAGCTGACGCGCATCGAAGAGCTGATGAAGGCAGTCGAAAACCTGCACGAATTCAACCCGATGCTGGGCCTGCGCGGCGTGCGCCTGGGCATTGTGCGCCCGGGCATCACCACCATGCAGATCCGCGCGCTGTTTGAGGCGGCCTGCCAGCTCAAGCAGGAAGGCGTGGACGTGCGCCCCGAAATCATGGTCGCTGTGACCTCCATCGTCACCGAAATCAAGTTCATGCGCGAGCTGATCGAAAAGGTCGCGACCGAAGTGATGACGGCCGCCGGCGTGGAAGTCCACTACAAGATCGGCACGATGATCGAGCTGCCGCGCGCCGCCCTGATCGCCGACCAGATGGCCGAGTACTCGGAATTCTTCTCGTTCGGCACCAATGACCTGACGCAGACGACGTTCGGCATCAGCCGTGACGACGCCGAAGGCAAGTTCCTGCTGCACTATGTCGAGCATGGTTTCCTGCCCGAAAATCCGTTCCAGGTGCTGGACGAAAAGGGTGTCGGCAGCCTGATCGAAACAGCCGTGCTGAAGGGCCGCAAGACGCGCCCGAATCTGGAAGTGGGCATCTGCGGCGAGCATGGCGGCGACCCCAAGAGCATCCGTTTCTGCCATCATGCGGGCCTGGACTACGTGAGCTGCTCGCCGTTCCGCGTGCCGGTGGCGCGCCTGGCTGCCGCCCACGCCGCCCTCGAGAAGAAGCCGTAAGGCTAAAGGCACAGGCCGGCTGACCAGGCTGGCCTGACACCCATCTCATCCAGCGAGAGGCAGCGCCCACCAGCCTGCCTCTCGCCTTTTTGTCGGCAGGTGATTTAAGCCGGATTTAAGGTGACGTTGAGGCGGCGTTTAAACAGACTGGCCGGGAAAGGCGTAAGGTGAAATCAGCACCAACGACGAACCGGAGAACTCCAAAATGGCAAATACAGACCGCGCCCGCAAACTGCTGATACGAAGCGCCCTGGTGACGACCACCACCATCGCGACTGTCTTTGGCGCCCAGAATCTCGCCATGCTGGACGCACGCCAGATCCTTGAACTCACCCAGACACCCGCTCCTGAAGCGATCACCCTTGTCCCGCTGGCTGACGGCACATCCGCCCCGGCCACGGTCGCACAGCAGGCGCCCGCGCTGACGATTCAACAGGCCGCGCCCAGCATCATTATCCTGCGCCAGTCCGGCCAGGCCTCGGCCGCCAGCCAGCCGATCGTGAGCGCGCCAGCGGCACCCAGCGCACCACAGTCGTCGCAGGCCGTGATTCAGCCGCCCGCGCCGCAGCAGCTCTCGGCCCCTGCGCCGGTCATCATGCAGCAGGCCGTCCCGCAGGTCAGCAGGTCGACACGATGAAGCGCGTGATCTATACCAGCTTCCGGGCGATGGGCTGCGGCATCACGATCCAGCTGGAGACGGATGCCGACGCGTCACAAGGCCTGGCGCTGCTGGCAGAACTGCCCGCGCAGGTCGAGGTGCTGGAGGCCAGCCTGTCGCGCTTTCGGCCAGACAGCGAGCTGATGCGCTTCAATGACCGTGCAGGCCAGTGGTGCGCCGTCAGCGCCGTGCTGTTCGAGAATATCCATGCGGCCAAGCACGCCGCCCGGCTGACGAACGGGGCATTTAACCCGCTGGTGCTGCCGGCACTGCTGGCCAATGGCTATGCGCGCAGCTTTGGTGAGATCGGCCAACCGGATGCCTCAGCGCCGGTGCCAGCCGCCGACTGGCAGGCCATCGAGCTGCGACCGGAGTCCTGTGAAGTGCGGATTCCGGCAGGCAGCGCGATCGACCTGGGCGGCAGCGCCAAAGGCTGGGCTGCCAGTCATCTGGCCGACGGCCTGTCCCCATACGGGGCCTGCCTGGTCAACATCGGCGGCGACATGGTGGCGCGCGGCGCGCCGGAAGGCCAGCCCGGCTGGGAAGCGCAGATTGCCGACCCGCACACGGGCGATCCCCTCGTCTCGCTGTGGCTGCGCGATACCAGCCTGGTGACCAGCGGCACCGATTTCCGCCGCTGGACGACCGCCGACGGAACGCAGCGTCACCACATCATCGACCCGCGCACAGGCCTGCCCGCCCGGTCGGATGTGCTGTCTGTCAGCATCAGCCACCCGGATGCTACGACCGCCGAAGCCTATGCCAAAGCGGTGCTGCTGCGCGGCGCTGAGGCCGGCCTGACCTGGCTGCAAGCACAGTGGAACAGCGGCGGGCTGGTGGTGCGCCACGATGGCGCTGTGCTCACAACACCTGATTTTGCCCATCTGTATTACGAAAGGAACCTGCCATGAAACGTCTAGTCACTTTGGCCGTCGCCGCGCTTTGCCTGACGGCCGCCCTCCCTGCTTTTGCGCAGACGGCCGCCGACCCGATCACCCTGAACGATGCCTCGCCGGCTATCGACGTCGTCATCACCCTGCCTGCCGACACGACCGGCGCCGTCTCGCTCGATCTGAATGGCGCGTCTGTGCGCCTGACCGACGCCACCGGGGCTGTCGTCTTTCGCGCCGCCGATGCCCGTCTGCACGGCCTGGAGCTGAATATCGCGCCCAACAGCGGCTCGCACACCCTGACCGTGGAGCGGCTGCCCGGCGTCGTCGAGGCCTATGTCCGCGTACAATCGCTGGCCGAGCTGTCCCTGAGCGCCAATACCACGCTGGTGGACAGGCTGTCCGTCTCGCTCAACGAAGAAGTGTCGCTGCCGCTGACGACCGACCGTCCCGGCGACACAGTGCTGGTGAACCTGCCTGGGCCGAATGACAGCATCCTGACGACGACCTTCCCCGGCACCACGGCAAACACGCAGGTGGTGGATGCCAACGGCATCGTCATTTCTGAATCGACTGGCGGGCACGTGGATGGCATGGCGATGCTGCTACAGGCCGGCGATTACCAGGTCACGCTGGTGGGCAGCAATCTGGCCGGCGATACCGCCGCTGGTATCAGCGTGCTTTCGGCTGACGCCGCTGGCTTCACGGTCATCGAGACGCCTGAAGTATCCGGCCCTGTTGTAACGCCGGAAATCGCTGATGCCTGCAATGCCACTCTCGTCGTCAGTTCGGCCAATCTGCGTAGCGGCCCCGGCACCGGCTACAGCGTGCTGGATTATGCCTATCGTGACCAGGTGCTCCCGGTCGGTGGGCGCAATCCGGAAGGCAACTGGGCGGTCGTCGGCGGCAGCACGGGATCAGCCTGGATTTCCATGGGTAACGTCGTGCTGAACGGCAACTGCGCCAGTCTGAGCGTCTTCAATATCCCGCTGCTGGATGCACAGTCCGCGCCGCTGATCATCACCTCAGGCACGCAGACTGGCACCTACAACGGTGACGACGATGATGATGATGATTACGAGGAATCCGAAGAGCATCAGGAGTCTGAGGACGAACACGAGTCTGAAGACGACGATTAGTTTTCACGACGGGCTGATGCTCCCCCACTGCGAGAGCATCAGCCTGTTTATCCTGGCAAGTGTAAGGAGAACCTCATGAACAACAATGACAGCCAGCACACGAAGCCCCGCACCCGCATCCTGCGCCGGATGCTGCCATGGGCGGGCGGCACGCTGATCGTCATCTTCGGCGCTATGCAGCTCGTCCGCTTCGTCGTGCCCGACTTCCAGCTCGATAATCCGCCGGTGACGCAGACTGTGGTCTGGAGCTCGCCAGAAGCGGAGCAGCTCTGGCGCTCGGCCTGCGCCGACTGTCACTCCAACGAGACAGTCTACCCCTGGTATTCATACGTGGCACCGGTGGGCTGGCTGGTGGCGCATGACACGCATGAGGGCCGTGATGAACTGAATATCTCCACGGACAGCCGCGTGGAGTGGGACGAGATGGTTGAACAACTGCAAGAGGGCGAAATGCCGCCCCAGGTTTACACCGTCATACACGCGGATGCCCGACTGACGACCGCGCAGATTGAAACCCTGGCCAGCGGCATCCGGGCGACCTTCCGCTAATCATCCGGCCCGCAGCGGCCAAAAGAGGCATTCCATGATCGAGAAAACGCAGTCCACCCGCAGAACCGACCTGCTGGTCATCATCGTCAGCCTGCTGATGCTCAGCCTGTCCGCCGTATGGATGGTCCACAGCGGCATGTTCACTGTTTCGCTAAACGAGGATACAAAGCTCTCGTGGCACCTGGTGCGCTCATCCGGCATCGTGTCGTATGTGCTGCTGCTGGCCTCGACGCTGTGGGGCCTGTTCATCAGCGCGCAGTTTGTCAAAGACTGGTCGCCCGGCCCGGTGTCCATGACCATGCACAGCACGATCTCGTGGCTGGCGCTGCTGCTGGGGCTGGGGCACGCGCTGCTGCTGCTGCTGGACAAGTATTTCAGCTACACACTGGGGGATCTGTTCATCCCGTTTGTGGGCCCATACCGGCCTGAGGCGGTCGGGCTGGGGACGCTGGCCTTCTGGATGATTGTGATCGTCACGCTCAGCTTCCCGCTAAAGAAGCGCCTCGGCCACAAGACGTGGAAGCGCCTGCACTACGTCAGCTATGCTGCCTTCGTGATGGTCTCGCTGCACGGACTGTTTGCCGGCACCGAAGGGCCGAACCTGGGCTTCCGACTGCTGGTGGGCGGGGGATTCGTGCTGGTGATGCTGCTGCTGGGCATCCGCATCGGGAAAAGCATTGCTCAACCGGCACGCCCGGCTGGCCGCGCCAGTAAAGCGGAAGCGTAAGCTTATCGGGCCACGGGGGCCGGGTTCAGCCGCACGGTAAACGTCGCGCCTGTCCCTGGTCCGTCGCTGTGTGTTGTGATGCTGGCGCCATAATGATCAAGAATCGCTTTGACCACCGACAGACCCAGCCCATTACCAGAAAACTGTCCGCGCACCTGCTCCGAGCGATAAAAGCGTTCGAACAGGTGCGCATCCTGTCCCGCGGCGAAGCCGATGCCGGTATCGCGCACGGTCAGCGTGAAGCCATCCACGGCATGGGACACGCGCACCTGAATGCTCCCTGACGGCGTGTACTTCACGGCATTGCCCAGCAGATTGTCCAGCACCAGCCGCAGGTCATTCGGGCTCATGGGCAGGTCAGGCAGGGCTGCATCAATCTCCGCCTCGAAACGCACGCCTTTCGCCTCCGCCTCGATGCGCCAGTGACGCATGATGTCGTGCAGCATCGAGACAGGGTCGCTGACGACGCCATCTGGCCGATGCCGCCCCTCATCGATACGCGCCAGCATCAGCAGCGACGACACCAGCCCGGCCATATGGTCGACTTCCTGGCGAATTTCCTTCAGGTAGCGCGCGTTATCATCCGGGGACAGCGATTCATCTGCCAGGGCTTCGGCGCGCAGCTTCAGCGTCATCAGCGGCGTGCGCAGCTCGTGGGCCGCATTGCTGACAAAGCTGCGCTGCGTCTTCATCAGCGCATCGATCTGCCCGGCCATATAGTTGAATGCTTCGGCAAGCTGGCCCACCTCGTCCTGCGAGGTCACCGCGATGCGCGTATCCAGCTCGCCTTTGGCCATGCGCAGCGCCGAAGCGTGCAGATGGCTGAGCGGCTGTGCAATCGTGCCAGAAATCCACAGGCTGGCGACGATCACCAGCGCCAGCACCGGCACGGTCACGCTGGCCAGGCCGAGATAACGCTGGGTCACCTCGTTATAGGCGGGCTGCATCGACTCTGACAGGACCAGATAGCCCAGGAAGTCATCCTCGTATACGACCGTGACAGCCAGATACAGCGTATCCTGACCCAGTTGGTCAGGCCGCACATCCGCACCAATGCGGGCGCTGCGCGCAGCCACCAGCTCTGGCGTCTCGGCCACGCGATCGACCTGTTCGTAGCCGGTATTGGCCGTATAGCCGATCACCCGCAGATTGCGATCGACGATCAGGTAGTTATGGCCGACATCCTGCTGCAGACGCGACAGCGTATTCCCGACGCTTTCGCCGTCTTCGCCTTCCAGGTAGTGGCCCAGCGGCTCGGCAAAAGTGGCGGCCACCAGCAGCGCATCTGTCTCCAGATGATGCTGATAAAATTCCAGCGTGGCCAGCTCAAGCTGGCGCCCGGCGATCAGAAACTGCGCCACGCCGCCCGCCAGCGCGATCAGGATGAACACGAACAGGATGCGCCGGCGGATCGTCATGCGCACCACGTTCATGACCCTGCCTGGCCAGGGTCAGCAAAGCGATAGCCCACGCCGCGCACCGTTTGCAGGTAGGCCGGGTTGGCCGGATCCGCTTCCAGCTTGGCGCGCAGCCAGCTCATGTGCACATCCAGCGTGCGCGTATCGCCCAGCCAGTCGGTGCCCCACACCTCGTCAAACAGGCGCTCCCGCGTGACCACCTTGCCCAGATTGCTCATCAGCAAAGTGAGGATTTCGAATTCTTTCTGGCGCAGCGCCAGTTCTTTGCCCGCCCGAAAGACTTTGTGCGCCTGCGCATCGAGCGTGATCTCGCCGATGTTGAGGCGCTGCGGGGCCTGATCGCTCTGGTCCAGCCGCACGCGGCGCAGCATGGCGCGCACGTGGGCTTCCAGCTCTTTATAGCCAAAGGGCTTGACGAGATAGTCATCTGCGCCCAGCTCCAGCCCGCGAATCCGGTCGATGCTGTCGTCCAGCGCTGTCAGCATGATGATGGGCGTGGTGCTGTGCTGGCGCACCGTCTGGCACACCTGCCAGCCATCCATCCCCGGCATCATGACATCCAGCACAATCACATCCGGCTTCTCGGCCAGGGCCAGCCCCAGTCCCGCCGGGCCGTCATTGGCCACCGACACGCGATAGCCGGAACGCTCGAAGGACGCGCGCAGCGGATCGGTGAGTTTACGTTCATCGTCAATGAGGAGAATGTGGTTCATCTGGTTTTCACGACACCCCGCGCCTGGGCTTCATTCTAATCCCGAATCGGGACATTTAAGCCAGATTTAAGGGTCGTCGGGGGCAGGCACAGACTCCCGCCCCCGTATTTCACGCGGCGCTGACTGGCAGGCCCCGCACGACTTCCTGCGGTGCATTCCCGTCGCGGTACACCAGGTAGCGGCGCGCATACACATGCAGCGTGCCGCGCTCCTGAGCCTCCAGCGCCTTGGGCAGGAAAATCTTCAGCGACTGCATGCCCGGCATCTCCAGGATGGCACGCCGGTAGTAGCCCAGATCGCTGATCTGCTCCACCGTCATCGACCACGCGCTGGCCTGCGGCGCATCCAGCACGACCAGGTCTTCGGGGCGAATCGCGACAGTCACCGGCCCGTCTGACAGCCCCGCCGGCGCATCGACAGGCAGCGCGCCCAGCATCAGCCGCCCGCCTGACACCGTGCCGGGAATCAGATTCATCGCGCCGATGAAGTCCGCCACGAACAGGCTGGACGGGCTGGCATAAATCTCGGACGGGGCGGCCAGCTGCTCGATATGGCCGGCATTCATAACCGCGATGCGGTCGGCCAGCGTCAGGGCTTCTTCCTGGTCATGCGTGACGAAAATCGCTGTGATCTTCAGGCGGCGCTGAATCCGTCGCAGTTCTTCACGCAGGCGCACGCGCAGGATGGCGTCCAGGCTGCTGAACGGCTCGTCCAGCAGCAGGATTTTCGGCTCCAGCACCAGCGCACGGGCCAGCGCGACGCGCTGCTGCTGCCCGCCTGAAAGCTGCGCCGGATAGCGGTCCTCATAGCCAGACAGGCTGACCAGCGCCAGCGACTCTTTCACCTTCTGCTCAATCACCGCGCGCGGCAGGCGGCGCAGTTGCAGGCCAAAGGCGATATTCTCGGAGACTTTCATGTGCGGCCACAACGTATATTTCTGGAACACCATCGCCGTGGGGCGGCGGTTGGCCGAGAGCGCCGTCACCGACTCGCTGTCGATGCGGATATCGCCGCTGGTGGGCATCTCGAAGCCCGCCACCATGCGCAGCAGCGTGCTCTTGCCACAGCCAGACGGCCCCAGGATGCACATGAACTCGCCATCCTGCACCTGAAAATTGACGTCGTGCACAGCGGTCACGCTGCCAAACTGTTTGTAAATTCCGGTCAGATCAAGTGTTGCCATGGAAACCCTTACCCTATACGCCAAAGCCCGCGGTCAGATAGCCGCCGCGTAGCAACCGCTGCGCCACGATCAGCAGCAGCAGCGACGGCAGCCACAATACCAGCGAGACGATAGCCCCATACTGCACGATAAGCTGGCTGTTGATGAGCGAGTACATCAGCACCGGCATGGTGACCACGCGCGGCAGGCCGATCAGCAGCGCCCCCTGAGCCTCATAGAAGGTGTTGACGAACGTGAGCAGGAGCGCAGCGCTGAGGGCAGGCATCACCATCGGCAGCGTGATCTGCATGAACACGCGCAACCGCGACGCGCCCACATCGAGCGCGGCTTCTTCCAGCGCCTTGTCCACGCCCTGGAACGCCGCCGTCGGAATCCAGATCATCAGCAGCAGCGTATTCACCAGCTGAATCAGGATAACGCCCTGCACCGTGCCGATCAGGTTCAGGCGGAAGAAGATCACCGCGATGCTGATATACAGGCCGAAACGCGGGAATGCGTTGGTGGCCAGAAACGAAAGCAACAAGAGCTGGCGTCCGCGAAACTTCATGCGCGCGAAGGCATACGACGCGGGCAGGCAGATGACTGCCGAGAGCAGCGTGACCACCAGCGACAGGATGATACTGAACGGCAGCGCCTCGGCGATGTCGGCGCGCGCAAACGTTCGTTCCCAGAAGGTAAAGCCGAATTCCTGCGGAATCAGCGAGGGGTACTGCCAGCGCTCGGCGAAGGCCCACAGCACCACCGAATACAGCGGCCCCAGGATGACCAGGATGAGCACGATCAGCGCCAGCAGGCCGAAGCCGTTGCGACGGATCATGGCGCGGAAGCTGGCCGCCGTGCCCGCCCAGAAGCCGGGAACAACCGGTGAAGCAGGTTGAAGTGTGGTCATGAATCCTGCTCCTGTTTACGCTGGCTGGCCACCGTGCGCACATACAGCAGCCCGACGACGGCGCAGATCAGGAAGGTGATGACAGCCTGCGTCTCGGCATCGTCCGGGCGGCGATACTGCCCGAATGTTTGCTGCATGAAGACGCCCATCATCTGCGGCGCGGCCGGCCCCAGCAGATACGGAATCGTGTAGCTGCCGAAGATGCCGAGAAAATTCAGCGAAAAGGCGATCAGCACCGGCCGCGAAATCTGTGGCAGGATGATGCGCCAGAAAATCTGCCAGTTGTTGGCACCCACATCGCGCGCGCTTTCGATCAGCGCATCGCTGACCTGGCGCAGACCGGCCGTCAGCACCAGCACGGTGAACGGAATCGATTCCCACACCAGGCCAAACACGATCGCGTCCGGCTTCAGGTAGGGCGTGCGGAAGCCGGTGAATCCGGCGATGCTGAGCATGGTGTCGAGCGTGCCGCGCGTGCCCAGGAAGCGGATCAGCGCGAAGGCCAGAATCACGCCGGGCACGAACAGCGGGAATAACGCCAGCACCTGCACCGCGCCGGCCAGCCGGCCATTGGCGAAGCGAAGATACAGCGCCAGCGGAAAACACACGAGAAAAATGACCAGCAGCGTGATCAGCGTGATCTGGAAGGTGAACATCAGATTGGAGACGCTGACCGGGTCCTGAAAAAATGCAATATAGCGGGAAAGCGTGAATCCCGGCGTGCCATTCACGTCCACCGTAAGTGTGCGTGCAGTGGACTGGAGCGCGGGGATGAATATCAGAAATACCATCAGCAGCAGCGGCGGCGCGATCAGCGCGTAGGCAATTGCCGCTTTGCGCCACGACGGGCGCGGCGCGGGGGTGGGCAGTGTCGTCATCAGCGTGTCGGAATCGTCTTTCACACGGTCTCGGTCAGGGGTGGCTTATACACGCACAGCGAAAGGCGGCCGCATTATACACACGGGCCGCCTTTCGCCACACGCCAGGGCGTACGGGTCAGGGGTTAGCTGGCCGGGTCGATATTGGTAGCAACGTTGTTATACCAGCCTTCGACCATGGCTGCGGTGTAATCGCCACCCGGCCAGGTCGGCACGGTGTCGGTGATCACGTTGGTATACTGCGACTGGAGTTCAGTCGGCAGCAGGTCCCAGGCCACGGCAGGAAAACCACCGATTTCTTCAACGATCGTCTGCTGCATCTCCAGCGAGAGCAGGAAGTCGGCCAGCGTCAGCGCGCCTTCAATGTTGGCCGCGTTCGACGGAATGGCCCCGTAGGTGTAGCCGCCGGTGAACGGCAGGTCCTGAAGCTGGGCGAAGGCCGTCGTTTCCGGCAGGATGCCCAGGTTATAGGCCTGGAGCGACTGGTCGGACCAGGCGGTGATCATGCTCACCGAGCCGTTGGCCAGCAGTTCCAGCACGGGCGTGTTGCCCGCGGGATACGAGCCATTCTCGTAGATCGAGTCGTGGATGCTGCCCAGCAGCTCCCAGGCGGCGGGGAACTGGCCGATCAGGGTTTCATCGGCGGTGCCGGGGATGAACACGCTGGGGTCGCGGCCGGTCACTTCAAAAATGGCGCGGGTGACCATCGCTGCGCCGCTGCCGCCACGGTCAGGGCGGTTGTACACGAACTGGCCGGGGTTGGCCTGAATCCACTCGATCAGCTCGGCATAGGTCGTCGGGACATCTTCAGCGGCCACAAGTTCACTGTTGTAGGCCAGCAGCACCTGCGAACCACGGTAGGGCAGTTCCTGCGGCAGGCGGTTGGTGGCTTCGATCACATTGGCCAGGCCGGGCACATTTTCTTCGTTCAGTTCCAGAAACAGTTCGGCATCCACCCAGGCCTGCTGGGAATCAACGCCGATCTGCTCGAAGAAATCGGCCTGCGGATCATCGCCGGTTTCCAGCGCGGCCAGCGCGCGGCCCGCGATGTCGGCATTACCGCCGCCCACGCCACGCGTGATCGTCAGCACAATTTCGTATTCGGGATGCGCTTCTTCAAACGCGGGGATAATAAAGTTGGTCCAGAAATCGCTGACGTTGGTGTCAGAGTCAGTATAAACATAAATCGGGCTGCGATCCTGAGCGGAGACGCTGAACGCGCCAGCCATGAGTGTCAATGCTGCTGCTGCCAGGGCGAAACGCAGTTTCATAGAATGCAGTGCTCCTTGATGAAAATGTCGGATAGTTCTCAACTCTAGTCGCGCATTTTACCAAGTCGTTTAAGAAATCGATGGGGTTTGTTTAACAAGTGTAATGACGAGTCTTAACACTGGTGCGTACAATCTGCTGCATTACCGTGATTTTCAGCCGAACAGGACTTCCATGACCGCCCCACTCCAGCCGCCCGTCATCGTGCATCACATGGCCGCGCTTGACGCCTCGCCCTACCCGCCCAACGCGCTGGAGGGCGTGCGCGCCTGCCTGGAAGCCGGGGCGCGCTTCATCGAAATCGACGTGACGCCGCTGCGTGCGGACGACTATCTGCTGGTGCATGATGATGTGCTGGAACACGAAACCAGCGGAAGCGGCCCGGTCAGCAATGCATCGGCGGGCGACATCGCCAGCCTGCATATCAAGCATCGTGATACGGTGACGCCTTACACGCCTGCGCTGCTCAGCCAGGTCGTCGCGCTGATGCTGGACTTCGGCGGGGAGGCGCGCCTGCAAATCGACTACAAGAGCGTGCTGCCGATGGCGGATGATGAACCGCTGCGCAGGCTGCTCCGGCTGATTGAGCCGCTGGGGACCCGTGTGCTGGTGAGCTCGGGCGCAGACTGGCATCTGCGGCGACTGCGCGCGCTGGCGGGCTGGCTGGACCTCGGCTTCGACATCGGCTTCTATCTGGATTACCGCCCGCAGCCGGCCGACCCGCGCCTGCCGCCCTTTCGTGCCGGGGCCTATGGCTATCACGACGACCACATTGTCGCGGGACAGCGCCTGCTGCCGACGCCCGCTTATCTGGCCGAACGCTGCGACATCCTGCGGCTGACGACGCCGGGCATGAGCACCTGGTATGTGCATCACCTGCTCATCAGCCGCATGCTGGATGACGGCTTCAATCTGGCCGACTGGCTGCACGGGCATGACATCCGGCTGGACGCATGGACGCTGGACGTGGGCCGCCCCACGTCGGCCGATGCCCTGCGCCTGCGCGACGCGGGCGTGGACCAGTTCACCACCAACACGCCGGTCGCGCTGGGGCAGATGCTGGGGCTTGCACGCTAGGAACCGCCCTCCAGCGCCCGCGCGACGGCGACGAGGTCAGCGGCGCAGGCGGGCGGGATGCTGTCGGCGGGCAGAGCCTCGACCTGCGTGATGTAGTCAGTCATGTCGATGCTGGGCGAGACGGGCGCGTCGCACGCCGCGGCAATGGCGTTCAGCCGCTCGATGGACGGGTCAGGGACGATTAGAACTAGTGTATCTGGCACCACATCCTGCACTTGCTCGATTGGGCTAGCCATTTCGAACGGTTGCGTATCGAATGCAACCTGATTTTCCCTCCATGATCCAACGACCAAACGTCCGCCGAATACGCTATACTCTAGGTTAGTAAGTGCGCTCAAGCTTCTGAAAAGTTCTTGTTCCTCTGTTTCAATATTCCATATGTACACAATACCTTCCCCTGCCCCACCAGCTAGCTCAGGTCTTTGTGGATGCCAAGAAAATTCAAGCGGTAGAGCAGGCAAACCACTGAACTCTTGCACTACTGAACCACTCAATGCATCCCAGACCATGACAAACGCGATGGTTGGAGAGAGGGCATAAGGGAGTATGTTTGGCGTGCCTGGTTCAACCTCAGTGTAAAAGGCAGCTGCCAGATATTGGCTGTCAGGACTCCAACGCAGGCCAATAGGATAAGCCATAGGTATGCTGGCAATCTGTCGGCCATCTTCGGCGCTAATGATGTTTGTGATGCCTGTTGGCAGAAGCAGTGCAAAGTATGCCCCATTTGGACTCCAGCTTACGGCATCAGGGACTATCTCGCCTACTGAGATCGTGCGCAGTAGTTCACCTGTGCGTGATTCATACAAGCCTAGACTAAGTTCATCTGCCCAGGCCAACACCTGCATACCATCGGGGCTCCAGCCGCCGATCCCAGAATTTGCATTCAGGGTCAGCAGCAGTTCCAATGATCGCGCATCGCGAATCTCACCACCTGTTGAAAAGCGCATCCCATCCGGGCTCCAGGCAATGCTGACCAGATTTTCTGTACGCAGCATGGTTAACAGTTGTAAGTCTGTATCGAACCGCCACACGCCAAAGACACCTGGGCCAGCGCGTCCGGTAACTAGCAACCCTTCACCGCGCGGATGCCACCGAACATCGCTAATGATCGTTGGCGGTTCCATATCCTGCGCCTGCACACCAGACCCCACAACCAACCACATCAGCACGACTGTCAGCAGTCTCCGCATGATCACCCTCCCTCCAGCGCCCGCGCGACGGCCAGCAGGTCCGCGGCGCAGGCGGGCGGGATGCTGTCGGCAGGCAAAGCCTCCACCTGCGCGATGAAGTCGGCCATGTCGGTGGTGGGCGCGACGGGAGCGTCGCACGCCGCGGCGATAGCGTTCAGCCGCTCGATGCTGGGGTGCGGGACGATGGTGATGATGTTGCCATGCGTACCGGTTACGGTGTCAATGATCTCCACCGCGGTCTCGCGTGCAGCAAGGGTAGAAGGCTCGATATTGATGGTCGAATAGGCGATGTTCAGCCGACCCTCGAACGGCGTGTACGTAATATATCCCCCTCCTGAAAAGGCATTGATTACATCGCCGGTTGTAGGATCGATAAAGGAAATCTGCCCTCGTGAAACTAACGTGATTTGCGACTGAAACCGACTCCACGCGACCGTACCTAAGAATCCGGGAAAATTCTGCGCTGTCCTCACCTGTGTGCCATCAAGGACATCGAGGATCACGAGATCGCTCACCAGCCTGTTTCCTGAAACAGGGGGATCGACCGGCCTGTAAACAGAAAGCGCAACAAATCGACTGTCGAAACTCCAGTTCACGTCACTGATACTCCCATCGACCGTGTACATGATACGTTCCAATCCGGTCTGGGCGTCCAGCAGGGAAAGCCGTTCGTAGCCGGCACCCCACACCTGTGCGAAGGTCGTCCCATCAGGGCTCCAGGCGCGGGGCTTTGGCACCCGCCAGAGCTGCGTTTGGGAGTCGTCGAACTGACGCGTTATGGCACCCGTTGCGGCATCGATGAAGAAGATGCCCGGCTCGAGTTCATAGGTTACTGCAATTTCGAGGCCATCTGCCCGCCACTCGATATACTGCACCCACCTATCAATCGGCAGTGTCTGTATTGTCTGCAATGTCGCTGTATCCCAGATTTCCCATATCGGACCCTGGACGATGACGCGCTCGCCACCGGGACTGACCCAGAATCGAAAAATCAGTTCGCTCACGACTTCCCGGCTGGCCAGCAGATTGAGTTCGGCATCGTAGGTGCGAAAGATGTCTCCATCCAGAACGACAATCCTGGACCCATCGGCACTCGAATCGACATCGTAACGAAAGCCCTGGGCCTGCGGTGCGGCCGTCGGCAGCAATCCAACCACGACGAGCAGCACGAAACTGACACTCTGAAGCACTCGCGCCCTGAAGATATTCATCACCAGCCTTTCAGCGTAAAAATCTGATTCATCTCTCACTGTCCATCCAGCGCCCATGTATGCGTTCACCGAAACCTGAGCGTGTAGGTGGCCTGGCTGTCAAATGGCTGTCCTTCGGGCCGCCACGAGACTGAAATGCGGACAGTATCACCCTGCAACTCTTCTACGGAGATGCTCGTGAATCGCGGATCATAGGCAGTCAACAGCGAATGCACCGTGTCAGTTTGTGCGTCATACACGCTGACCGACTGCACCGAATTGGGAAAGATGGTGAGAGGGAGCTGGACGGGAAAACGTGCGATAGATCCGTATTCTGGCTCACTATGTATCAGCAGGTAGTGCTGGTTGGGCAGCTCGGCCGCGATTCCTTCGGCAAGCACATCCTCGACGATGCTGCCATCCGCATTCAGGGTCACCCGCAGCAGTCGATCATCGTCGTCCTGCGCGCCAGTGATGACCAGCAGTTCAGTTGGTGATGTAATTTTTATGTTGGCTGTTGTCAATCCAAGAAAATCTGGTCCGTTCACATAATGCGACCGGAGCTCGGTTGGTGTCTCGTAAAGAATTGTCTCGGTCTCCAAGTCGATGTAGGCGAGACGGCTTGTCTCAAATAAGGCATACTGCTGGTCTGTGTCTGGAAATAGATTAATGGCACCGTTGTTTCCGAGGAAGACGATGGCATATCGTTCATCCCCGGACACCCACACGACGCGCTCCAGTTCACCCTCATACAGCGGGACCTGCTCCCCAGTCGACACATCGAAGCGAACAAGAGTTGCAGTGCGCGCCGAGTAGTTCCAGACGTCGAGATAATTCACAGCACGGTGATAGGCCCATCCATCCGACGACGTATACTCCGCCCAGCACAGGTCCCCATAGTTTTCCTGCCAGGTTTGGCCCGTTTCAATATCCGCGTAGGTGATCCAGCACTCACGCGTGCCATCAACATTGGCGCGATCAAATACAGCGGCCATTGTTGTGGTATCTCGTATAAGATGGGGGCAAAACCGAAAACTGGAGATGAGAGGAAGCAACTCGACAGATTGATCCGGCCGTGCGCTGTAAACCGTGCACAGGGACCACTCTGGCATTTGTCGAGTGGTTAAAACAATCCGGCCCTCAACCCAGGAAATCCTTATGTTATCCCCATTCAGGAAGTCGCCCATGCGAATGCGGTCGTGCGTCAGCAGATCATACGACCAGAGAGTAATGCTGCCGGGACCTGTCTGGCCGTCTGTCCCGGCAATGGCCAGCCATCTGTCATCAGGCGATCCTTCAGCTTCAGCAAACACAAAGTCATCCGGAAAAAGGAAGACGAAGTCACCAGTGAGGACATCACATAAGGCGTTCCGCTGGCTGGCCGGATCCGTGTAGGGAATCCAGGCTGCGTCCTGCCGAATCGAGAACGCGTTGCAATGGTTGGTTGGTGGCGGCTCAAAGCTGCCGGAATCAAGGTTGAGGACCAGGCTGGTATCTGCCGGAAAGATGTCGTAGGGCAGATCGGTGGAAAAGTCTCTGATCAGCACCTGCTCTTCGTTCAACCAGTTGTATCCGACGTAATGCGAAAGTACGTCTGGAAACGGATAGTCATGCCACTCGGCGGCGTGAACATCGTAGACGCGGATGAGGCGCAGGGAGTTTTCGATCGTGACATAGTGGTCGTCTTCTGGCGGCACCAGCGCTGCATCGACGATCGTCACCCCGTCGGCAAGCATGAGAGCAATATCGGGCGGCTGCGAGGCAGGTAAGTCCTGTGCATGACCAGCGCCGACCAGCGCGACGGATACCCCTATCATTATCATGAGCCAGCCCGTGCGCGACATATGCATGATACCTTTCAATCCGTATGACGCTCTGTCTGTCATCATAATGTGAAACTCAGCAGGCCCGCCATACGCATGCTATACGATGGACGCGGCGCCCGGCCCACGCCTGCGCTCTGCCCGTCCTTCACAAACTATTCACGCTTGTGCGGCGCGCTTCGTGCGATAATGGGGAGGTGTCTCGCAAACGCACAGGTAGCCTATCCCCACCAACACGCCGGTCGCACTGGGGCAGATGCTGGGAAAATAGCGGTCCTGCCGGGATTCACGGGGCGCGATAATTGCGGATATCGTGCCCGACGGCATAGGTCGCTGCCTCAACACGATTGCTCACGTGCAGCTTGGACAAAATCACGCTGATGTGATTACGTACCGTCTTGTCGCTCAGGCTGAGCGCGTCGCCAATTTCGGCATTGCTCCTGCCCTCTGCCACCAGGCGCAGCACATCCAGTTCGCGCTCGGTCATCTCGCGGAATGGGTCTGGCCCGCCCTCGCCGTGTTCGCGCAGCATCGCCAGCACACGGCGTGTCACGCCGGGGTCGAGCAGCGATGCGCCATGCCGAACGGCATCCAGGGCGCGCACCAGCTCGCCGGTTCCGCCCTGCTTCAGCACATAGCCGACCGCCCCGGCCTTAATGGCATCCACGATCAGGTCATCGCTGGCAAACGAGGTCAGCATGATGACCTGGGTCAGCGGCCACCGGCTCATGATCGTGCGGCAGGCCTCAATGCCGCTACTGCCGGGGGGCATACGGATGTCCATAATTACCACATCCGGCTGATACATCCCGCACAGGCGAACAGCATCATCGGCAGTGCCGGCCTCCGCCACCACACTCACCTCAGGAAGCTGTTCCAGCAGCATCCGCAGCCCCATGCGCACCACTTCGTGGTCGTCCACCAGCATCAGCTTCAGCAGCGCCATCACGATTTCTCCTCAGACAGGGTCAGGGTAATACGCGCGCCTTTGCCGGGCGTGCTGTCGATGTCGATCTTCCCGCCAATCAGACGCGCCCGGTCGCGAATCGAACGCAGGCCATAGCCCGCCTGCACCGATTGCAGCGAGAATCCGCGCCCGTTGTCATCAATACACAGCGTCATCGTTTCATCCTGGCACTGCACGCTGATGCCTGCGCGGGTGGCGTGGGCATGGCGCAGTGTATTCGACAGGCTCTCCTGCACGATGGCCAGGATATGATGCACCTGTAACGGCGTCAGCTCAGGCTCGCCGTGCATGTGCAGATCAATGTCCAGCAGGCCGCGAAAACGCGGGTTGACTACCAGCGCTTGCAGGCTGGGGCCCAGCGGGTCGCGCGGCGTTTCTGCCCGCAGCGACACCATATAACTGCGCAGATCGCTGTTGACGGCATTCAGGACGCTTTTCGCCTGGCTCAGCCGGCGCCACGCCTCCGAGTCTTTGGGAATCAACGCATCCAGCGATTCGAGGATCAGGCTGGCCGAGTACACACCCTGCACCGCGCCATCATGAATCTCCTGGCCGATGCGCTCGCGCTCGCCAGACTGAATGCGCTCGACCTCCATCTGCTCCAGCAGCTGATCCAGCTCGATCTCGAAGATTTCCAGGGCGCGAATGATCGTAAAAGCCAGCACCAGCCCAACCAGGGTGCGAAACACCTGCACGGGGATGCCAATGGTGTTTTCAAACAGGCTGTTATTGAGCACACTCGCGGGGAAAAAGTCCGCCGGGGGCACCACCATCCCGCCGACGAACGCATAAGCCAGCAGCGTGGCCCCGGCCAGGCGCAGCGTGCGGTAGATGCTGCCAATCTGCAGCGGTGCGATGCTGGTCTGCGTCTGATAGCGCAGGGCATACGCCGCCAGCAGGCTGCCCGGCAGGCAAAGCAGGTAGCGGGCCCAGATCGTGGCCTGTAAATGCCAGCTTTCGATGGTCGGTAAAAACGAGAACGACAGCCAGAAACCAATGCCCCACAGCAGCATGATGACCATGACAGCTCGTCTCAGCCACGGGAAACGCCGATCAAGCGCGACCGCCCCGAACATCATCAGGCAGAAGAACGAGAGCGCCAGCAGGACCACTTCCAGCGTTTGCAGCAGGTCGATCAGCACTTTGGGGGAATACGAGGCCTGAATGGGGATGAACATCAGGCCCCACTCGTGGATGCCGTGCAGGATCCCAAATGCAGCCAGCCAGTACAGGTCTCGCGCCAGGCGCAGGCGGCTGTGGCGGCGCGATTGCAGGAAGATGGCAAAGCCCATGACGAAGAAAGTCAGCCCATATACAAACAGGACGATAGGCCGGTTAATCGCAAAGAAATCGCGGATACTTTCCACCATCATGAAACCCCCGAAAGCGAAAAGAGCCTACTTCAGCGTAAGCCCTTTTCATGATGCCTAGTTTATCGCACTTACCGATCAGCCACCGAACATCAGGAAGACCGGCGGGAAGGTAAGCAGCAGGCCCAGCGCCACCAGCACCACCGTGATGATGAACGAGGTCATCAGGCTGATGGGCCTGCTCTTGAATACGAAGTGCAGGACCGCCCAGCCGACCACGAACGCGATGATTGAGACGCCTGTCTTGCCGCTCAGGGAGCCGACGCCGCTGTTCCAGGTGAGGAAGGTCTTGATGCCTGCGCTTACTTCCGAAAGGATGATGGCCAACCCGAGAACCAGGGAACCAATGCCGCTGGCGATCATCGCCGCACCCATGGCCCGGTCTGCTGCGCTCACCTGTGCCGCTTCTTCGGCCTTGCTCTGTACCAGATCCAGATCTGCTGTATGTGTTGCCATGAGGTTGTTCCTCTTCATTCACTAGGGTTCAACAGGAATGTGCGTTGCTTCAGGTCAGCGGAGATGCCTTGGTGATGAGTGCGCCCAGCACCCCTGCAATGCCTGCTACAGCGAATGAGAGCAGGAACATGGCGATGAGAATCCTGCGAGCCTGTGGCCTGGTGCTCAGCTCCTTGCCGTAGCGGAAGACGCCGAAGGCTACGACCGTCGCCAGCAGAGGCGAAATCCAGGCAACGTGTTCCTTCCATTCCATGCCAAATTCGTGATACTGCGCCGTTTCTTCGCTGGCCAGCAGCCAGTAGCGCGGATACTCGGTCAGCGTTTCAGACTGCACGGTGCGGTCGACGGTTTCAGGGGGCGCGGCGCGGTACCACGGATAGACGACATACGTGCCCACGATGACCGTCAGCCACACGCACACGGCCATGACGACCATGCCCCAGCGCAGACGGCTCACGCGTTCAGTGACGCCAGCCTCGGTCACCAGCTGCGGGCGCAGGCTGTACAGCCCGGCAAGACCACCAGCGAACGCCAGCAGGAACAGTGCTCCAAAACCCATGCCATGGATTAATGTCCACAGCTCACGATCGGTGATATTCATGTTTCCTCCCTGAATCGTCTTTTGTTTTTGAACCTGCTTTGACTGTATGACGGACAGGGGGAATGCAGAAGGTACGGATGTCCCGACTTTACCGGGACAATTCGGCGCAGGTCGTGGGCTGCTGTAAATAATTCAGGAAAACAGTCGCCCGTCCTTCACAAACTATTCACGCTGCTGCGGCGCGCTTCGTGCGATAATGGGGACGTGTCTCGCAAACGCACAGGTAGCCCATCCCCATGATTGAAGCGCATGAACTGACCAAAGACTTCAGCGATTTTCGCGCTGTCGACCGCATCTCGCTGAATATCCCCGCCGGGTCGGTGCTGGCCGTGCTGGGCCCCAACGGCGCCGGCAAGACGACCACCGTGCGCATGCTGACCTCGATTTTGCAGCCCACCAGCGGCTGGGCCAAAGTGGCCGGTTATGACGTGGTGCAGTACCCGGAGCAGGTGCGCGCCAGCGTCGGCGTGCTGACCGAACAGCACGGCCTGTATGAGCGCATGAAAGCCGAGGCGTATCTCGACTTCTTCGGCGAGGTGTATCACATCCCGACGGCTGTGCGCCGCAAGCGCGCGCTCGACCTGATGGAGCGTTTCGGCCTGACGTTTGCGCTGAAAAAGCAGCTGGGCGAATACTCCAAAGGCATGAAGCAGAAGCTGGCGCTGGTGCGCGCCATGCTGCACGACCCGCCGGTGCTGCTGCTGGACGAGCCGACCAGCGCGATGGACCCGCAGAGCGCCAAGCTGGTGCGCGATGCCATCATCGAGCTGCAGCGCGACCAGCGCACCTTCCTGATCACCACGCATAACCTGGCCGAGGCACAGCTTCTGGCCGACCGCATCGCCATCATTCGCGGCGGGCGCATCATCGCCAATGACGATTTCGACGGCCTGGCGCGCCAGTTTGTGGGCGACCCGCTGATGGAGCTGCGCGTGCGCCAGCCGCTGAATGGCATCAGCAAAGACCTGGCGGACCTGATGACGGTGGAGGAGACGGGCGAGAACTGGCTGCGCTATCGCGTGGTGAAGCCCAGCGAGACCAACCCGGACATCGTGCGCAGGCTGGTGGGGCTGGGCGTGGACATCGTGTCGCTCTCCCCGCTGACGCAGACGCTGGAAGAAATCTATCTTCAGGTGGTCAAAGAAGACGAGAGCAAGCAGGGCGCGGGGAACAGCGAAGCCCTGCGCTGAGGCGGGCGGGAGTAATTTCTCGCCTGCCTCAGCGCTTCTCAGTCGGCTGTTCCAGACGTGCCCATTGCCTCAAGACTCCAAAGCGAAAGATAATAACTGACCGTATTGTTCTGTTCTCTGTTGGTGGTCGCAAGAGCAAGATACCGGAGATCAGGCGACCATTCTACATCAGAAACCACATGCCGCTCGCCAAGCGCCGCGACAGTAAACTGTGTTATGATGCGGCGCTCTGCGACAGAAATGATCGAAACCTGATCCAAAATCTTACCAACAAGAAACTGCCCATCGGGACTCCAGTAAATGTCTGCTTGAGCCGGAAACGTGAACAGAATGCTTTGTGTATCCAGATCATAGATTGCATCACGCATCGCCAGTAAATGACCACCTGGTTGCCACAGTAATCGAGGAGGGCCACTAGGGCAGCAGTTCAGAATGTCGCGTACCTGACCGGTACTGAGATCCAGGATCGCGCGGATATTGCCTGAACTATAGCCGTTAATCGCAACTTGGTCCGGTGTACCCCATGAAAAATCAAGTTGCTCAAAGCGAAGATCAGACGGCGTAGGAAATAAGGGGTAGGTACTCAGCAGATTCCCTGTCCGCGCATCCCAGATCTGTGCCGTGTATGGCGCTTCCAGACTCTGACTTATCAAGCGAGTTCCATCTGGACTCCATGACACACCGAGAATTCGTTGGGGCGAGAACAAGGGAATTGCCTCGTCAATATCGTACATGACAAGTCCGGCACGTCCTATTGTCGCCAACAGCGTCCCAGTGGGATCGAATTCAAGAAAGTGCGGCAAAGTCGACTGAAGGCTGGCGGCTGCTTGGGTTGAACCCTGCATAACGGGTAGCTGTTCCACATCGGTGCTGTTTAGCGCAATCGTGTTGCCCACGAGGTTCAGTTCCGGTCGCCAGAGAGCGATATATCCGCCTGTATCGCTCTGTGCGTTAGCACCCGTATCACGCGCTGGCTGCTCTGGCATGTAAGCCAAAAGATTGGTAACTGCATTCCAACTGATTTCCGGTGTGGTCAAGCGCTGCACACTGCCTGGAATGGGTTGGGTTAGGTTGAGTGTTTCCTGCCCGTTTACACCAGAGCCCACGAACAAGGACACCAGCACTACAATCAGCAGTCTCCGCATGTCACCCTCCCTCCAGCGCCCGCGCGACGGCCAGCAAATCCGCGGCGCAGGCGGGCGGGATGCTGTCGGCAGGCAAAGCCTCGACCTGCGCCATGAAGTCGGCCATGTCGGTGCTGGGCGAGACGGGCGCGTCGCACGCCGCAGCGATGGCGTTCAGCCGCTCGATGCTGGGGTCGGGGACGATAATCGTCAGGTTTCCCGTAGTGACTCCAGTATCTAAATTTTCACCATCGGTTGCTGCCAGACTTTGGAGTTCCAGAACGGCTAGCCTTCCAGAATACGGACTCCAGCTTGCAGCAATGTGCGAGATAGCAATTGGTAAATTTTGGATCATCTCACCTGTAACTGAATTCCATTCTCTTAAGGATCCGTCTCCACTAACTGCAAGAGCCAGATTATCGTTTTGGGCAAACGTTACGTCGCGCACCCATGAAAGATCTAAACGCTCAATCTCACGACTATCTGATTCAAAATACGGGTTTGCCACAAACTGGTTCCGCATTTGTCCGGTTTGTGAATCCCAGATTGTCACCAAACCGTTGATACTACCTGTTATCAGTGAATCTCCCGTGCGATTCCAGGCAATTGAGTACATGGTGTTTGGACAACACTGAACACGGGGCGATCTCGAAAGCAATTCAAACGTTTGTGAATCAAACGTGCCAATTGAGAGCGATGTCGAAAAAGCAATTCTCCGCCCATCTGGGCTAAATGCGAGGTCCGTAATACTGCCTCCGCTATGTGTTGAAATTAGAGTTCCTGTTTGTGCATACCAAACGAATAAGCTCGGTTCACTTTCAAGTCCTGAACTGACAAGTCGCTGACTATCTGGAAACCATGCAATGGCCGTAACCGAATCGTTGTGTCCCGTTAGTGTACGAAGAAGAGTGCCATCGCCAGTTGCCCATATCATTACAGTTTGATCGTAACTGGAAGTGGCAATCATAGTATTGTCAGGACTCCAGGCAATCATAGATATGAAATTGCTGTGACCCTCCAGTACATAAATCAATTGTTGAGTTATAGCGTCATAGACTTCAACGTTGTCACCGACGGCAATGGCAATTTTCGTTCCGTCTACACTCCAGCTAGGAGAAGTTACAAAACTTCCGCTACTAACTTGAGCTTGCGTTACGGTTAATGTAAAGCCAAACAGGGCAAATACCACGACAATACCAGAAATCACCATCTGTATATGGAACATCATTCTAAACCTCTTCACCACTGATTTAATACGAATATCTGTCGAATTCGTACATCGAAATCGTACTGGCAGATGGTGCCATGCTGGTACGTCAATTGTGTCAGATCGCTGCATAAGGCCTGGTGACTGCACGCGGCATAGAAAAACAGGCAGGCCAATCTCTGGCTCGCCTGTTTTATTGTCGCTGGGTAATCCGCAAATTTACGACTCTATTGCGACTCCAGCGCCCGCGCGACGGCCAGCAGGTCAGCGGCGCAGGCGGGCGGGATGCTGTCGGCAGGCAGAGCCTCGACCTGCGCGATGAAGTCGGCCATGTCGGTGGTGGGAGAGACGGGCGCGTCGCACGCCGCGGCGATGGTGTTAAGCCGGTCGATGCTGGGGTCGGGGACGACGATCTGGATTGCTCCGCTTGCGAGGGTTTCAACGACAAGATCGACCTGGGTTGCAGCCATGTTTTCTGGTAATGCCAAACCTAAAGCCAGACGACCACCATACGGACTGAAGTCGGCGGCATACTGAGGGGTGACCATTTGCTCTGAAACCAGATTTCCTGTTTCAACCACCCATCTGCGCAGGGTTCCGTCGCGACTTACACTCGTCACATATTGTCCTGAGTCATCGAAATAGAGTTCGTTGATCCATGCTAAAGCAATATTTTCCCCTTGGTATGAATTACCTTCAAGCACATGCACTGGTTCAGGGGAATCAAATCTCCAAATAATGATTCGACCATCGCCAGTACCTCCTGCTATATATTCTCCCGTGGAACTCCATGTAACCTTAATCAATTGATTAAGTAATCCTGGTATAAAAGGAGCATCGTACATATATCTCGACGCCAAATCCAACGATGCCACATTACGCACCTCAACATTGAAAGAAATGTTTGAGAAAGCAGCTTGAGTACCATCAAGGTTCCAAGCAATGTCTGAAACAGCTCCAGTTGAGAAGGTAGTGCTTTGCAATGTTGTGCTATCTACCAACACGGCATTACTTGGAGTGTTGAATGGCTCCGCAGTCACGGCAAGTATATATTGCCCATTTGGACTCCATGTAACTGTCAAGATGTCCAGACCGAAATCAGCCACCACATGTACCTGCTCTCCCGTTATTGCGTCCCAAATTCGCAGGGCATTGTCAGGACTGGTGCTGCCGCTTGCAAGCAGTTGACCATCGGGGCTCCATGCCAGCCCCAGAATTCGAGATGTATCGGCCTGTAGAAGCAATCGCTGCTGTTGACCCTCTAGGGAATCGATCAGGATGCGTCCATCCCGGTAGCTCGTCGCTACACGCGTTCCATCGGGGCTCCAGACCACACGTGTGATTCGAGTGGTCGAATCTGTGTCTTGGGCCTGCACACCAGACCCCACGAACAGCACCATCAGCAGACTAGCCAGCAGTCTCCGCATGTCACCCTCCCTTCAGCGCCCGATCAGGACACCCTCAGCATAGGGCATAAGCCATGAAGAAAAACCGTCGCATGAGATACGATCTCCCTCCCTGATTGCAATCTGATCTGAAATATATGACGCCCGGCCTAATCGCGCGTACTATTCATGGGTTTGCGCCCCACATGACCCGGAGACCCGCCCATGCGCCTGTACATCATCCGCCATGCCGACCCCGACTACCCGAACAACACGCTCACCCCTGCTGGTCACCTGGAGGCGGCCGCGCTGGCGCGTCGGCTGGCCGGGCATGGGCTGGACTTGATCTGCGCGTCGCCCCTGCCCCGCGCCGAAATCACTGCCCGCTACAGCGCCGACCTGCTCAAGCTGCCGGTCATCACGCACGACTGGCTGGCCGAGGTGGTGGGCTGGTCTACCGGCCCCGACCCCATCGAGGGCGGATTCATCCCCGCGTGGGACATCCCGGGCGAGGAGCTGCGCGCCAACCCCGCCTATCATGTCTGGGACACCTGGGACGCGACCGCGCCGTTTCACCGCCCGATCTACCGCGATACCGTGAGCGAGTTTCAGGCCGAGTCGGACGCCTTTCTGGCCGGGCTGGGCTATGTGCGCGAGGGGAATCGTTATCGTGTGACGGGGGCAAATGAGAAGCAGGTGGCCTGTTTCTGCCACAACGGCACCGCGCTGCTGTGGCTGTCGCTGCTGCTGCACATTCCGCCGCCGCTGGTGTGGAGCAGCTTCTGGCATGCGCCCAGCGCGGTCAGCACCGTGTTATTCGAGCAGCGCAGCGCCGACTTTGCGGTGCCGCGCGCGCTGTCGGTGGGCGATACCTCGCATCTGTACGAGTCCCGCCTGCCCGTCCAGCCGCGCGGCATCCGCGGGAATTACCGCTGAGCGATGCGCGCCAGCACCTCTACGGCAGCACGGGCGCCGCTGCGATAGGCCCCGTGCACCGTGCCATAACGGCTGTCGGTCGCCTCGCCGGCCCAGAACAGCCGGTCCTCGAGGGGCGCAGACAGGACCGAGCGCGCCTGATGCGCTCCCGGCGGCACGAACGAATAGGCCCCACGCGCAAACGGATCCGCATTCCAGTGATGCAGGCGGGCGGCCGCAGGCTTCAGGTCTGCCCGGCCCAGCACACCACGCAGTTGATCGAGCGCCAGCGCCAGCCCGTCCTGCGGACCGAGCGCGATCAGCCTGCGCGCGGCATCGCCAGCGCCCCAGCCCACCAGCAGCTCACCCTGCGCACCTGACCCGGATGAGGCATTCCACCAGTACGGCGGCGTCCCGTCCAGATCCACCATGCCATCCACGCCCGGCGGAAACACCGGCGCGTCAAAGTACACATGCAGCTTGACCACATCGCTCATTTTCAGCGCATCGACAGCGGCTTGCCGGCTGGCAGGCAGGGCGGGCAGAAAGCGCACCATCCGTGACTGAAGCACACCAACCGGCAGCGTGAGGATCACGCGCGGGGCTGTAAACAGCGCGCCATTGGTGCAGTACACGCGCACCTCCAGCCCGGAATAGTCGATCAACTCGACCTGCGCGCCGTGGTGAATGTGCAAGCCGTCCGCCAGCGCATGCACCAGCTGGTCATAGCCACCATGCACGCGAAAGTCTGCGTCGCCTTCCAGCTCGCCTTCTTCAAGCTGCGCGCTGACCTGCTGGGCGACTTCCAGGGCACTCACCTCGTGCAGCTCGGCTGTGTCAATGCGCAGGCGATGCACCAGATCGGGATACTCATTCGGCGACACGCGCAACCGGCTCAGGTAGGCCTGCACGCTTTCGTGATCCTGCGGCAGGACCGGCAGCTCCCAGTCGCGATCACCATTCGACACTTCTTCAAGCGGCTGCCAGCGCCCCTTGTTTCCGCGCATCAGGATGCGGCGCACCGGCCGGGTGGCGATGCCCTGCTGCCTGACGATCTCCCAGGTTTCCGCACCCAGACCATGGATCAGTTCGGCGCCCATCTCAGCGGGCACAGGCGCAAAATCCCGATCCGTATGGATGCGTCCGCCAATCCGGTCGCGTGCTTCCAGCACCTGCACCGCCAGCCCGGCGTCCTGCAAGTCGCGCGCCGCTTTCAGCCCCGCCATGCCCGCCCCAATCACCAGCACCTCTGTGTTGACTTTCATCATGCACTCCACGTAATACGACACAATGTTGAAGAACTGGCCGAATCGTATAAAATAACTGTACAGCGTGTCAACAAACGCCGTAACAAGGTGTCGTATAAGCAACAGGTGTAAAATATCATGGGCGATCAAAAGCTGGACAGGCGCGTGCAGCGGACGCGCGCGCTGCTGCGCGAGGCATTGTTTGCGCTGATCGAAGAACAAGGCTATGCGGGCATCACCATCCAGGACATCACCGACCGCGCCAACCTGAATCGGGTGACGTTCTATTTTCACTACCGCGATAAAGAGGACCTGCTGTTTCAGGTGATGCACGAGCTGTATGAAGGGCTGGCGGAAAAACAGCGCGACGTGGCAAACCTGCGCGAGTGGATCGAGCGGGATACCCTGTATGCCTTTCAGCACGTGCAGGAATACGCGCGCCTGTATCGGGTGATGTTGAGCGAAAAAGGCTCACTCTCGCTGCTGGGCAGGCTGATCGACTATTTTGCCCAGGCCGCCATCGCAGGGGAACAGGCGCGTTTGCCCGCCCATGCCAAACCACTCATTCCCCTGGAAGTTGTGGAGCATTTCTATGCCGGCGCGTTTGTCGGCCTGGTGCGCTGGTGGGTGCTGCACGACATGCCCTATACGCCTGAGCAGATGGCGCGTATGTGTCATCAACTGGAAGCCAACACAGGGGCCTGGGCGCTCGGCCTGGACGCGACTGACGTGACCTCCGCCCCGGCTGACGACGGAGGACATACCTGATGCACGCGCTCTCCCCTCACAGGAGCTTCTGTCCCGGTATGACGGCTAGCCCCGAAGGCAGCAGTGTCCTCAAGTCACTCCCCCTCCAGCGCCCGCGCGACGGCCAGCAGGTCCGCGGCGCAGGCGGGCGGGATGCCGTCGGCAGGCAAAGCCTCGATCTGCGCGATGTAGTCGGCCATGTCGGTGCTGAGCGAGACGGGCGCGTCGCACGCCGCGGCGATGGCGTTCAGGCGCTCAATGCTGGGGTCGGGGACGATGATCTGTACAGGCACAGCGGCGAAGGCGTCATCGGCACGACCTGCAATTTCAGCATCGGAACTTTGTGGCACGCCAATAGCTATCTGGCCGCCGTATGGGCTCCACGCTGCCGACCGTATAGGAAAATCAGACGAGAAAATCGACGTAATGGCACCTGATGCTGCTTCCACAAGATAAACATTGCCATCAATGCTAGTTGCTACAATCTGTGTTTCATCGGGACTCCAGCGTGCGGAAGTCAATTCATTTGGGAACCCTGAGTAGGTTCGCAGTCGTTCTCCAGTCATAGGATCAATGACAAGGATGTTGTACAGCCTGCCTTCACGCAACGCGTCTATTGCCGCTGCAAGAATCATAGTTCCATCAGCACTCCATTGAATTGAATTGCGAAACCCAGACACAATGTGTGAGGCTACAGATTGACGGAGTGCCAAATCGTAAACTTCAAGTCTGTATGTGTAACCAAGAGCGAGAAGTCGTCCATTTGGGCTAAATGCAACGCGGGGAATATCGTCGATAGTCGAAGAAACAGCGAACAGGGGATTGCCCATAGCATCACGCACAGACAGGGAATACGTATTCCCTGTGACAACTTGTTCTCCATTTGGGCTCCAGTCCACTTGCCACGAGAATACAAGATCAGCGTTTGAATAGACGAATGCACCAGTTTCGATATTCCAGATTTTTAGTCCTGTAAATCGTTCAACTGTGGCGAATAGATTACCACCGGGTTGCAGAGCCGCATCTTCAATTGGACCGGTGATGCTGCCTGGAATTTCACTCAGAACTGTTTGCGTGTTAGGGTCGATGACATAGAGTCCGCCCTGTTCCAGCGTGACCAAAATCCGTTCACCGTCCGCTGACCATTCGACATGGGAGACAATTTGTTGGTTGCCTTCCTGCGCCTGCACGCCAGACCCCACAACCAACACCATCAGCAGCACAGCCAGCAATCTCCGCATGTCACCCTCCCTCCAGCGCCCCATGAGCACACCCTCAGCATAGGGCATAAGCCATGAAGGAAACCCGTCGCATGGGATACGATCCCCCTCCCTGACTGCAATCTGATCTGAAATACAAAGATTCTGACCACCTGACAGCCACGGCAAGGCGGGTGCCCCATGACCCGTATCCTGCGGGCCTGATGTGCCAGATGAAATTGGCCCACCTCACCCAGCCTCATCCCCTGTGACTGTCTCATGGCCGCGAACCCGCCTGCGGATATCGTAAAGGCATCGATTGTTTCGCAGAGTGAGGATGACACCATGCAGTTTAAAGACGGCGCACAGGTATTTACGGCAGATGGCAGCGTGGTTGGTCGCATTGACCGCGTTGTGCTGGATCCGCGCACGGAAGAAGTCACCCATCTGGTGGTTCGCCACGGCTTCCTGTTCCGGGAAGACAAGGTCGTGCCCATCGAGTCGGTGGACATCGCCAACGAAGAGCGCATCACGCTCAATCCGGGCATCATCGACCTGGACAGCCTGCCTCCGTTTGAGGAGACGCAGTTCGTGCAGCGCGACATCAGCGATACGCCGGGGATGGTTCAGCCGCTGTACGGCTATGCCCCCTATGGCAACACCGCGACCCCGGCCTACTCCGGCTGGATTCCCACGATTCCGTACTCGGACGAGACTGTGGTCGAGCGCGTGGAGCAGAATATCCCCGAAAACACGGCTGGCATGAACAGCGGCGCACGCGTCATCAGCCAGGATGACCGCCACGTGGGCGAGGTCGAGAGCCTGTTTGTGGACCCCAACAGCAAGCAGGCCACCCATTTCGTCATCAGCCAGGGCATCCTGTTCAAGAACCGCAAGATCGTCCCCTCGAACTGGGTGAAGACCCTGACCGAAACCGAGGTGGTGCTGGGCGTCGATGCCAATACGCTGGAGCGCCTGCCCGACTACAAGGGCAACTAACCAGCCGCCGGGTTCCCCTGGCAGCGATAAAACAAAAAGGGAGCGCAGGCCATCTGGTCTGTGCTCCCTTTTTTCCTGGTTATCCTACATATCCCGGCTTACACGTAACGCTCGCGGATGGCCGCGCTGGCGTAGTCGAGGATGCTGACGACGATGGCGATGGCCAGCACCGCCACGCCCGCGTCGCGGTAGCGCAGCAGGTTGATCTGCTGTTGCAGCAGGAAGCCGACACCGCCGCCGCCCACGAAGCCGATAATCGTGGACATGCGCACGTTGATGTCCCAGCGGTACATCGTGAAGGCGATATACGGCGGGATGATCTGCGGCACCACGGCATACATGATCGTCTGCAGGCGGTTGGCGCCCGTGCTTTCCAGCGCCTCGATCGGCCCGGTGTCAATATTCTCAATCTGCTCGGAATACAGCTTACCCAGCGACGCGATGCTGTGCAGCGTCAGCGCCAGCACGCCGGCAAACGGCCCGATGCCCACCCAGATCACGAACACGAGGCCCATAATCAGCGGCTCAATAGCGCGCAGTCCGTTCAGGATGGTGCGCGTCATGCTGTACAGCACTGACCCCACCGGGAAAGCCGCCCGTGTGCCGGCGATCGCCCCACCCACTGCGCCCAGCACCAGGCCGATGCCCATCGCTGTCAGCACATAGGTGGAGATGTTCAGGCCGGGCAGCGCGAGCGCCACGTCGTTGGGGGGCAGCGTGCCCTCCACCATCGCGCGGAACACGTTCAACTGGACAAAGGTGAAGGCAAATACAGCGATCGTGCCGATCCATCCCAGCGCAGACATCAGCAGACGGTCGCTTTGGGTGCTGCGACGGCCGTGCATCACGACCCGGCGGAACAGCAGCGGCAGGATCGCGCCGCCCATAATCGCCGCCACCACCGGCGTCAGCAGGCCCAGCCAGGCCGCGCTCATGCCCACGGTCGCGCTCATGCCCAGCACAATCGCGCCGCCCAGCCCGCCCAGTGCCCCACCAATCACGCGCGACACCGCCGGGCTGATCGTCTTGAGCGCGTCGATGGTGAGCGCCGTGCCGACATTTGTCAGCGCGAACGCGCCAATCGCCCCGCCGATAAAGGGCAGCGACAGCTCAATCAGGCGGCCCAGCGAGCCGACAAAGTTGCCCAGCACGCCGGGGATGCCCTCGGTGAACGTGCGCCCGGCCAGCAGGCCCAGCCCGCCGATCAGCCCGATCAGCGCGACGACAATCACAGCGCCAATCAGCGTCATGGCGGCCGAACGCAGGCGCGCCTCAAAGCTGAGGGTAGAGGTCGGCATCCGGCGCGCCGCCACCGCCGCGCCCAGCACCAGCAGGCTCAGGCCCGTGGTTTCAACGCCGCCGCCCTGCCCGCTGGCCAGCCGCAGCACGAAACCGCCCACTTCGCTCAGCAGCACGCCGCCAACCAGGAAGCCCAGCGGCAGCAGCGTGAACATAACCAGCAGGTTGCCCAGCGACATGCGCACGGCGCGCATCAGGTTGTGCGCCGCAAAAAAGCTCAGGATGGCCGATGGCAGGATGGAAATCGCGGTCGCGATCAGCGCCAGGAAGATCGTCTCGACCATCTTGTCCAGCACTTCGCGGGTGGTATCGGTGAAGCGCGGCACACCAGACGGCACAGCCTGCTGCACTTCCAGCGCGTGCAATTCCCCGGCAGAGCCGCGGATGCGCGGCACTTCGATGCTCACGCTGAAGGTGCCGTTCAGGCCAATCGTGAAATTGTCCTGGCCGTCCACCTGGCGGATGCGGCGCTGCTCGTCGCCATCGATCCAGGTGACGCGCGCCAGCACGTTCGAGGCAAAGTTGTAGCCCGTCAGCGTGACCGTCTCGCTGGAGCTGGCACAGGCTGGTTCCACCGCGATATACGGAGTGCCATCGGCGGGCGGCGTGACCGGGGGCGTTTCAAAGCCTTCCGGGCAGTCGATCTGGAACGGGATGCTCACGGCCAGCGTGGCGTAATCCTGCGTCAGCACGTTGGGCGACAACAGCTCGCGCAGCGCGTTGGTCACATTGGTCTGGCGCACCGGCTCCTGCGGGCGCTCCAGGTTAATCTCGGTCACCTGCCAGCCATAGGCGAAGATCACCAGCACGATGGCGACGGCGATCAGGATCAGCGTGCGGCGCAGGGCAGCCCGTGACCGGGAGGGTGCAGGGGAGGAAGGATTCGCTTGCGTCATAGACCGGCTCCTAGTGAATCTCTACCTCGACCGCTTCCTCGCCATAAATCTGCCTGAAGCGATCATCGTCAATGTCAGAGGGCGGCCCGTCATACTCGATGCGGCCGTCCTTGAGCGCGATCACGCGGTCTGAATATGCGCGCGCCAGGCTGAGGAAATGCAGGCTGCACAGCACCGTCAGCCCGTCTTCCTTGTTCAGCAGTTCCAGGTATTTCATGACCGAGTGCGAGGTCGCAGGGTCAAGGCTGGCGACCGGCTCGTCGGCCAGCATCATTTCGGGCTCCTGCATCAGGGCGCGGGCGATGCCCACACGCTGCTGCTGGCCGCCGCTGAGCGCGCTGGCGCGGTTGCGCGCCTTTTCGGGAATGCCGACGCGCGTCAGGGCTTTCATCGCGCGGTCGCGTTCTTTGCTGGGGAAGTAGTTGAACAGCGCATAGACCGGGTTCAGGTAGCCCAGCCTGCCGCTCATCACATTGGTGAGCACGCTGGCGCGCTTGACGAGGTTGAACTGCTGGAAAATCATGCCGATGCGCCGGCGGATCAGGCGCAGCTCATCATCGGTGGCGGCGGTGATGTCGATGCCGTTCCAGATGATACGCCCCTCGGTGGGGTCAATCAGGCGGTTGATGCAGCGCAGCAGCGTCGACTTGCCTGACCCGCTGAGGCCGATAATCGCCACAAACTGGCCGTCTGGAATCTCCAGGGAGACATTGTCCAGGGCCTTGAAACCGTTGTCATAAATCTTGGTGAGATTCTCGATTTTGAGCATGAGACCTGTCAGGAATGAACAGCCCCTCTCTCGCAGGACGAAAGAGGGGCTGTAGCGTTGGACGGGTTTAGTTGAAAATATCTTCTTCGGTCAGGCCGAGGAATTCGAACTGGTCACGCACGACGTCATAGGTGGCGTCGGTGATCGGGGCCAGGCCGCTCCAGCCGTAGAAGTCTTCGCTGCCGATCGACTGTGCCCATTCTTCGGTTTCGGCGAAGGCATACAGCGCATCCAGAATCTGCACGCGCAGGTCTTCAGGGAATTCCGGGCCGAAGCTGAGCGTGTCGTTCGGGATCGGGGCGCTGATGCGCAGGATGCGCACCTGGTCCACCACGTCTGGCGCGGTGTCGCGGATGTTGGCGCGGGCGTCCAGGATCTGAACATCGCCCACATACAGCGCGCCATCGTCACCGATACGGCTTTCGTCCACGGTCAGGTCATACGGTTCCGGATTGTCGCCAATGCCCCATGCAGCACCGGGGACGGCCGGCGGGCTGAAGAACGTGGTGCCGAATTCGACTTCACCGCTGTACACGGCCTGCACCACCTGGTTGTGGCCGCCGGCTTCCACCTGCTCGCCAGCCGTGATGCCTGCATTGTTCAGCTCGACAGCGGGAACCACAAAGCCGCTGGTGGAGCTGGCATCGGGATAGGCCCACGAACGGCCTTCCAGGTCGCCAAAGGTGTAGATGTCGCTGTCACGGCGCACGATATAGGCCGCCCAGTACACATTCCAGCCGCGACGCACAGCCGCAGCCGACACTTCCACGCCGCAGCGGTCGCTGGCGATCACATAGCCGGCAGCCGGGATGAAACCAATCGAGCTGTCGGGCGCGGCGCACATGGCTTCCACGGTCGATGCATACGATGTCGGGACGGAGACTTCAAAATTCAGGCCAGTCGCTTCTTCCAGCGCCGCGGCCATGATTTCCCCGCCGGTGGTGATGACCTGGGCTTCCACCGAAGGCACGAAGAACACCTGAATCGGGTTCCCTTCGCTTCCCAGGGCATCCTGAGCCAGCGCGGCAGGCGCAACGGCCCCCAGCGCCAGCGATACGGACAAGGCTGCAATCATAAACTTGGTGCGCATGTGAATCCCCTCGATAATCTGTCGATTAAGTGCCATGCGGCAATGATTAGGATAATAGAGCAGGTTGGTTATAAAAACACCCATGAATCTTTAAGAAAATGTTAAATAAGGCTATTCGAGGCTGGCCCTGAAATTTCAGTGCGCGCAGCCCAGGCACAGGCAAATTCAGCCGCGCACGCCAGTTTGTCGTTACAATACAGGCAGCATGTGCCGTTGTAGTGCGAGGCCCTGACAGCTTATGGCTGCTGCTGATCCGTTCATCATTTCCAGGCTGCGCGAGACGCCCTTGTTCGCGCGACTCAGCCCGCCCCAGATCGAGGCGCTGGCCGCCCAATGCCAGATCGTGCAGTTTGCGGCGGGCAGCCTGATGTTCGCCTATGGCCAGCCCACCCAGGGCGCCATGCTGTTCGTCACCGGCCGGGCGATCCTGACGCGCACCCTGGCAGACGGGCGCGAGGATGTCATCGGCCAGGTGCGCGTGCGCGAGCTGGCTGGCGGCCAGGCGTCGCTGTTGCAGGACGGCGCCGAGCCAGCCAATGTGCGCGTGGTGGAACAGACGACCGCGATTTTCATCTCGCGGCGCAAGTTCCAGTATCTGCTGGGCGTCATGCCGGAGCTGCGCCAGAACCTGGTGCTGAACGCGGGCACAGCCGCGGCTGTCTCGCCACCGGTATATACACCCACGCCTGCCCCGGGCTATTCTGACAACCCGGCCCCGCGCTTCACCCCGGCATCATCGGCGCAGGCCGTCGCGACTGCACCCGCCGTGCCTTCAGCGCAGGCCGCATCAGCCCGCTCCGACAAAAAACCGCGCCTGAAAGGCCAGCGCCCCGACGAAACCCTGCTGCACATGTTCCGCCCACACTGGTGGTCGCTGGCGCGCTATGTCTGGATTCCGCTGCTGGTGCTGGCGATCGGCGTTATCGGCGGGCTGCTGCTGATCTCGCTAAGCGGCTGGGTCGGCATCACCGTCATCGGCGTCGGCGTCATCATCGCCGGGCTGATCGTGCTCTACGGCTATACCGAGTGGCGCGACGACGGCCTGTTCATCACCGACCAGCGCGTCATCCGCGTGCGCAGCTACATCCTCACCTTCCGCACGCAGATTGCCGAGATGCCGCTGATACGCGTCACCGGCGTCACCTGGAGCGAACCGCCGCTTGACCCGATGGCCCGGCTGTTTGGCTACGGTGACGTGATCGTGCAGACCACCAGTGAGTCGTCCAATGTGGCGATGGGCTATGTGCAGGATCCGGCGCGCGTGCAGCAGACGATCTTCAGCGTGCGTGACGAAATCACATCCCAGCGCACCGAGAACACCGAGCAGAGCGTGCGCGATGAAGTGGCGCGCGCGCTGGGCATGGCCCCGGTCGTGGGCACACCGGCTGTGGCCCAGCAGGTCAACCACGACGATACCCTCGTGCTTCCCCCCGAAGGCCCGATTTTTGCGCGCACCCGCGTGATGGGCAAGTCGGGCGAAATCATCTACCGCCATCATTGGTCGGTCTGGCTGACGCATATCCTGCTGCCAGGTTTCGTGTTCGTAGTGGCGCTTGCCGCCGGCGCCATCCTGCTGCTGACCGAGCACATGATTCCCATCGGCCTGGTCGTCGCGGTGATCGGCATCTCGCTCGTCATCGCGGGCGTGTGGGCCTACTGGAGCGACTGGGACTGGCGCAACGACAAGCTGATCGTCTCGAACGACACCATCACGTTCATCCATCAGCGGCCGCTGTGGCTGGAAAATCAGGTCGACCGCGTGCGTATGGCGCAGGTGGACAACGTCATTTCAGACGTGCAGGGCATCTTTAACACGCTGCTCAATCGCGGCAACGTGCAGATTTCGCTGGTGGGCTCTGACCAGAACAAGCGCTTTGACCTGGTGGGCGACCCGCTGGAGATTCAGATGGAAATTTCGCGTCGGCAGGCCCTCATCAAACGGCAGGCCGAGCAGGGCAAAGTCGAAAGCCAGCAGGATGCCGCGCTGCAAATGCTGGCCGCATACTATCAGCTCACGCAGGGCGGGCAGAACACTCAGGCCATGCCCCCGGTCAACATGACGCCCTCGGCCAACACCCAGCCGAATCCGACGGTGCCCACGGGTGGCCGCGGCGGCGATCGTCCCCCACGCATCGGCGGATGAGGGGGAGAGAGTTAAAAGGGGAAAGTTAAAAAGGGACGTGGGCCGGAGGGTGCTTTGCACATTCATATTCCCCCGCAAAATCGGGGGTTATGCCAGTTTTGACGATACACGCCGCGCGCGCCAGGGTTGTCATACGCATCTGAGCCAGATAACAGGACCGCTGCATCATGACCGATACACCCATCACCGTCTCGCCGGGCCTGCGACCCGAACACCGTGCCCATGCCGCCCGCCTGTATTACGAGGCCTTTCGCCAGAAACTGCACCCGATCCTGCGTGATGAAGCGCGTGGCATCGCCGTTATCGAAAGCTGTATGAATCCGGCCTATGCCATTTCCGCGCTGGCCGGTGACCGGCTGGTGGGCATCGCCGGATTCCATGATAAACAGGGCAGCCTGTTAAATATCAGGCCACAGCATATGATACGCACGTTTGGCTTTTTGCGCGGCTGGGCCAAAATCATCGCGCTGTCGATTTTTTCGCGTGCAGTCGAGAATGGCGTTCTGCTGATGGATGGCATCGTGGTGGATCCGTCCCAGCGCGGCGGTGGCATTGGCTCGCTGCTGCTGGATGCAGTTGTCGCCCATGCTGGGGCAACCGGTTACCGCGCGGTGCGGCTGGATGTGGTGGATACCAATCCGCGTGCCCGTGCCCTGTACGAGCGCAAGGGCTTTGTGGCGACAGGCAGCGAAAGCTATCCCTTCATGAAGCGCTGGTTCGGCTTCGGCGGGTCTACCACGCTGCTGAAGCAGGTGAGCGCACAGGCCTGAAAACCATCGGCTGATACTCGTTTTTCAGGGGAGAAGTGTGGTCTTTGACGGGCCGGTCGTGATTTCGTCGAGGGTGATCACTTTTTCGGCATAGTTGGGCGCGAAGCTCTGCACCAGCAGGCCGCAGCACATGGTGAACTGCTCCTGGTTGAGCGTGTAAAAGCGGTGACGGCCTTCCTCACGCACATAGACCAGCTCGGCCTCCTCCAGCTTCTTGAGGTGATGGCTCACCGTCGGCTGGTTGACCTTGCCGTCCATCTTTTCCACGAGGTCGTTTACGCTCAGCCACACGCAGCACAGGTGAGACATAATCTCCTGGCGGGTTTCATCGGCAAGCGCTTTGGCAAACAGCAGTTTATCTGGTTTCATACCCTAATCATATCGACCTCTGTCGATGTGTCAAGCGACGGGCGTGGGCTATCGCTCAAACTGACATATTGACAGAGGTCGATATTTTGCATACACTGGCATTAAATCGATATTCATCAATACGTTAAAGGCAGAACAGCATGAAGAATCAGCTTCCGGTTGCGGTCATTGGCGCGGGTCCCGTGGGATTGGCCGCTGCCGCCCACCTGATCGAACGCGGCGAAACGCCAATCGTATTTGAGGCGGGTGCGGAAATCGGCGCCAGCGTCGGCCAGTGGGCGCATGTACGCATGTTCTCGCCATGGGAATTCAATGTGGACAGCGCGATGGTGCGCCTGCTGGAAGACTCCGGCTGGTCCATGCCCCCGAAAGGCGACCTGCCCACCGGCGAGGCGTTGGTGACGCAGTATCTGCGCCCATTTGCCGAACTGCCCGCAATACGCGACCACATCCGGCTGAATACGCGTGTGCTGGCCGTCTCGCGCCGCGATGCCGACAAGATGAAAGACGCGGGCCGCGACGAGGGTCCGTTCGTGCTGCATGTGCAGGCGGCAGACGGGAGCGAGGCGCTGATCGAAGCGCGCGCCGTCATCGATGCATCGGGCACATGGACGCAGCCCAATCCGCTGGGCGCCAATGGCCTGCCGGCGCCGGGCGAGCGCGGCGCAGCCGCCCGTCACATTGCCTATGGCATCCCCGATGCGCTGGGTGAGCAGCGTGACCGCTATGCCAACCGGCGCGTGCTGGTGGTGGGCAGCGGACATTCCGCCGTGAATGCGCTGCTGGCGCTGGCCGAGCTGAAAGCCGACGCGCCCGACACGCAGATTCAGTGGGCGATGCGCGGCAGCAATATGTCGCGCGTGTATGGCGGCGGCGAAAGTGATGCCCTTGAAGCACGCGGCAGGCTGGGCACGCGGTTGAAGACGTACGTGGACGACGGCGTAATCGAGATCGTCTCGCCGTTCCGCATCCGCGAGATCAGCATGGCCGCCGATAACGTGCGCGTGACAGGCGAGACGCCTGAAGGACTCCGCACCCTGGTAGCCGATGAAGTCATCAGCGCGACCGGCGCGCGACCGGACCTGTCGATGCTGCGCGAGCTGCGCCTCGACCTCGACCCGGCGGTGGAGAGCACCCGCGTGCTGGCCCCGCTGATCGACCCGAATATCCACAGCTGCGGCACGGTGCGCCCGCACGGCGAGGCCGAGCTGCGCCAGCCGGAAAAAGACTTCTATATCGTCGGCATGAAAAGCTACGGACGCGCCCCCACCTTCCTGCTGGCGACCGGCTATGAACAGGTGCGCTCGGTCGTGGCCGCGCTGGCCGGCGACTGGGAAGCGGCGCGCGACGTGCAGCTCAACCTGCCGGAAACCGGCGTATGCAGCACTGACCTGCTGGAAGGCGGTTCGTGCTGTGGGCCGACAACTGTGCAGATCCAGCAGCCCGCGCTGGTGAATCTGGCGACCATCGGCGTGGGGACGCTGCCGCTGACGAATATGCTCATCCAGCCGATCGCGGTGGCCGGAGCGGCCTGCTGTGACGGTGACAGCGAGTGCTGCTGAAAATCGGCGGAATCACGCCAGTCAGATGGCAAAGGACATAAGCCCACGCGTTAGACGGGTCACGGCTTGCGCTGCTAAACTTGGCATCCTGGGCTGAAAACAGCCTATTTCGCAGACAGGCGCGACGAAGGACCGGGTAACCGTGGGCATGCCACGTTATTACGGCTGGAGAATCATCTTCACGCTGGCTATCACCGAGACGATTTCATACGGCATCATCTATTACGCGTTCTCGGTGATGCTGGCACCGATGGCGGCAGATACCGGCTGGAGCCGCGCCGAGCTGACGGGCGGCTTTTCGCTGGCGCTGCTGGTCACCGGGGCGATGGCCTTCCCGATCGGGTCGTGGGTGGACAAACACGGCACGCGCGCGCTGATGACCGCAGGCTCGATCGGCGCCAGCATCCTGGTCATCCTGTGGTCGCAGGTGACCACCCTGCCCGCGTTTTATCTGGTCTGGATCGGGCTGGGCGTCTGCGGGGCGATGGTGTTTTACGAACCGGCGTTTGCCGCCGCCGCGACCTGGTTCACGCGCCAGCGCGCCAAGGCACTGGCCACGATTACCTTTGCCGCCGGGCTGGCCAGCACGATCTTTGTCCCCCTGTCTGATCTGCTCATGCGCACTTATGGCTGGCGCGATGCCACGCTGATCCTGGGCATCTTGCTGGCTGCGACGACCATCCTGCCACACGCCGTCATCCTGCGCCGTCGTCCGCAGGACCTCGGCCTGTTTCCTGATGGCGACGCGCACGATACCCGCGTTGTCCACGCGAAAGCCGCTCAGCCGGATGCCACACTGCGTCATGCGCTGCACAGCCGCGTCTTCTGGCTGATGACCTTCGCTTTCGCCGTGGCGGGATTCTCGGCCAGCGCCATCCGTGTGCACTTCATCCCCTACCTGACCGACTCTGGCATCGATTCATCCACGGCCGCGGCAGCCAGCGGCGCCATCGGCCTGATGCAGGTGCTGGGGCGCGTGATATTCGCCCCGCTGGATTCACGCCTGCCCAGCCGCATCATCGCGGCGGGCATTTTTAGCATGCAGGCAGCCGCCATGATGGTGCTCTTTTTGGGCGTCACCCCGCTGGTGATCGTTATTTTCGTCGTCGTGTTCGGCACCGCCTATGGCGCGCAAACGCTGGCGCGCCCGTCCATGATTGCCGAGACTTTCGGCAGCGCACATTACGGGCGCATCTCCAGCGTGCTCTCGATCTTCACCACCATCACCGGGACCGTCGCGCCGCTGGTGGCCGCGCTCAGCTTCGACATCACTGGCAGCTATGACCTGCTGCTCATCCTGATCGTCGGGCTGGCCGTGCTGAGCACTGGCGTCATGCTGTATGCCCGTGCCCCGCAGGTCGATCTTACGCGTGCAGCAGCGTCTCCCAGCCAAAGTACGTCGTGAATGCCTCATTCAGCACAGACGCGCTGTAGGCATTGGTCATCGCGGCGTGATGCTCGAAGCCGTTCCGGCACACATGCTGCATCAGCGCCTGCAAGCGCGGCACGCGTACGACGGCATTGGTGCCGAAGGTTTTGATCGGGTCATCCAGGAACTCGCCATCGCCGATATAAGCCTTGATCTGCCCGTTGCGGTCATCGGTAGTGATGCGCGCATAGCTGAACGGCCCGGCCGGCGTGACGCCTTCCAGCGTGCCATAGGTGTTCTCGATGCCCACCGTGGAGCCGATGATCTTCTGGTCGCTCATGAACGCGTTCGGCCCCAGGAACGACTTCGCCCAGTTGCCGCAGTGGAACAGCACGCACTTGTCGGGGTCGTCGCCGTAGTTGTTGTTCCAGTCCACCAGCGCGGCGGGCGTCAGGCGGGCGAGCTGTAAGGCATACATCGACGCCACGCCGGTCACATCGACCTCGCACGCGCTGGGCATCATCGATTCGCTCATCATGCTCATAATCGTGCACACGCTCACGCCGTAATTCTGCTGCAGTGACGTCCAGCACTGGATGGCCGACGCCGTCAGGTCGAGCGATGTCATCCATTCGTCGATGACGACGGCCAGCTTGGCCTGCTTCACCACCGCCGGAGCGGGCACTTTGTCGGTGCGCACATACGCGCCGATGCGCTCCAGAGTCTCATTCACGCGGGCGTCTTTGTCTTCCAGCTTATTGGCACGGCCGAAGATTTCGCTCAGGTCGATGGTGCTCACGCTCATGCCAAAGGCCTGCATCAGCTTTTCGCTGTAGCGCGTGGTATTGAACGCATTCGGCCGCGCGCCAATCGCGCCAAAGCGCGCCCCGCGCATGTGCTTCACCACGCGGCACACGCCCAGGAAGTCGGCCAGATCGCGTTTGAACGACTCGGTTTTGGGGTTCACCGTGTGCAGGCGCGTCAGGCTGAAGGGGATGCCGTACTGGTACAGGTTGTTGCACACGGAAATCTTGCCGCAGAAGGCATCGCGGCGGCGCTCGATGAACATGCGGTCGATATCATCAGGATAGGCCTGCACCAGCACCGGCACATTCAGCCCGGCCAGCCGGATCGTGTCGGCCACACCTTTTTCATCGCCAAAGTTAGGCAGCGTGACCAGAATCCCGTCGATTTTGTCGGCATGCTGCCTGAACAGCTCGGCGCACAGCTTGGCGTGCTGCCACGTCTCCACCGCGCCCAGCTTGGTGGCGTCCTCGTCCAGGATGACGACATCGATGCCCATCTCGGCCAGCACGTCCAGCATGTCGCGCCGCCCCTCGCTGATGAGCACATCGGGGAAAAAATCACGGTTGCCCACAATCACGCCCAGCGTCATTTTTGCAAAGTTCATGGCAAAGTCTCTTTCTTTGAAAAGAATCCGGCTGCTGGGGCGAATTGTGGCACTGAGGGGGCATTTCGCCAACAGAAATCTCAGGCGCCTGGAGCGCCCGGATAAACCGCTAACAGGCAAACAAAAACGCCCCGAAGGGCGTTTCTCACTCATCTGTACTGAGGAGGTCTTACGCGCCGCAACCGGGAGCCGTGTCGCGGAAGAACCAGTTGGGCAGGTTGGTCACTTCGTGGGTTTCGCCATTGAACGAGAGGTTCGGCTGGCCAAAGCTGATGAACACGGGCGACGTCCAGAATTCGTCGACGCTCATCGGGCAGTGCAGCACATTGAAGGCGCTCATATCGCCGTAGTGCGCCACGTGCACGATGCCATCGCCCTGGCGTGCGCTTTCAGCGCGGGCGGTGTGCAGTGTGATTGAGTCGGGCGTGCCCAGCGACAGCTCCAGCTGGCCCACCTGCAAGTTCGTCGCCAGCACGATGCTGGTCACGCGCAGGGTGCCGTTCACCATCGCGACTTCCATGCGGCCGTCAAACGAGCGGCCGGTCTGCTGGTACACTTCCGGGCGGTCGTTCGTCCACCACCATGAGATCATGTTCGGGCTGACCTGCACGTCCTGCACGTACGGCATCGCCGACAGCAGCGCGACAGCTTCGTCAACCGGCGTGGCATTCGGCTGAATTCCCTGCCAGCACGGCATCGAGCAGCCGAGCGGCGGGTTCAGGATTTCAGTCAGGGAGGCGGTCAGTTCGTCGGTGGTCACGCGGGCCTGGCCCATCACAACCGTCAGGCCGAAGACGAACACACCCACAAATACGACAATCAGCTTCACAGCCATGCTCCCGAAGAGACCGGCAGCGGCTGCATGTTCGACGGCTTCAGGAAGGGGAAGCGGACGGGCAACGCTAAGTTCACCTGGGTGCAGGACGACTGCGGGGATTTCCTGGGTGAGTGTTGCGCGCTGGGTTGACATTGAAAATGTCCGTTGCCTTGCTTCATTACCGTTATCTTCATTATCATGGGCAACTCCAGAGAAGCAGGGTAGGACGTGGGTACTAGTACCCGTAAATTATACGTGTTTTTTACGGTTTCATTAACGAATCCTTCACGCATCATTCACGGCCCACGCATGGGACGGCAGCGCCGCAGGTTGGTCCACCAGGCAGGCTGATTATAGATGCTGAATTCTACACCGTTGATGTACTCGGTGTTCCACAGCTCGCCGCGCCCCAGCGACACCTGCTGCGACCAGTACTCGGTCGGCGTGGACGGACAGTCCAGCGTGGTGATGGCCTGCACGTTGGCCTCGGTGAAATAGCTGATCTGGTAGGCGGTGCTGCGGCTGACCGGCCGCACCAGCAGCGCGCTGTCCGGCGCGCCCTGGCTGAGCCAGACATCGCCAAACTCCATACGCGTCAGGATGCGCATCTGGCGCGTGCGTCCATTTGACGACAGGCTGATCAGCCCGTCCTGGCTGGCGTCGATCAGGCCCGGCTGGGCCCCGCTCCATGACCAGGAAATGACCGTGCCGCTTTCGGAAATCTCATCCACCCACGGATGGGCAGCCAGCACAGCCAGCGCCTCGTCGCGCACGGTCACGCCCACCAGGATGCCCATGAAGCACGGGCGCGCCGCCGCACCCACCACATTGACACAGTCGTCGGTGCCCAGCATAGCGCGAATGGCCGCGTCGTCATATGGGCGCGCACGGATGACGCCCAGCGCCGACAGCCACAGCACAGCGAACAGGATGCCCGTCTGAAAAAGTCTGCGAATCCACATAAAACACAGTGTAGCGTAAGTCTGCGCGCCTGTCGCTGAAATCTCCGATGAGCCATTTACGGAGCAGTCCATCATACTAAACAAGGATTCGGGTACAATCATTGTTGAGATCGACCATCAATCCCGATTGCATACGCCCATTAGGATGACAGTGCATCGGCGTACATCGGACGAAGGATCGCTGCCATGCCGGATGAATTAGACAAGATGAATTATCTGGAAGGCCTGAGCGTGTTCCAGGGAGCGCGCCTGAAAGCCTTCTGGTCAGAAATGTTCAGCCTGGTGCGCGGCAAGCCCGCCGAGCTGCTCAGCTTCGAGGAAGTGCGCACGCGACTGCGACTGCGCGAAGAAGACTACAAAGGCACGCAGGAAGTCGAGCTGGAAAAAATCGTGGGCAGCGTGGGCCGCTATAAAGATTTTACGCGCAGCTTTCTGCCCAAGCGCAACACCATGCAGGAGCGCTGGAGCCGCGTGTATGCGCAGGCCAACGGCATGACCGGCCTGCCCCCGATCGAGCTGTACAAGGTGGGCGACGTGTATTTCGTGCGCGATGGCAACCATCGTGTCTCGGTGGCGCGGCAGTTGGGCTCTAAGGTGATTCAGGCGCACGTGACCGAGCTGCCCACGTCGATCAGCCTGCATGCCGAAATGACCGAAAAAGAGCTGGACAGCGCCGAGGCCTATGCCGCCTTTCTGGAGCAGACCGGCCTGGCCCGCCTGCGCCCGCAGCACCAGTCGATCACGCTCAGCGAACCATCGCGTTACAACGACCTGTTCGGCCACATTCATGTGCACCGCGCCGTGCTCAGCCAGCAGGAGGGGCGCGAGGTCTCTATTGAGGAGGCCGCCGCCGACTGGTATGACAAGGTGTATCGCCCTGCTATCACGCTGATCCGCAAATACAACGTGCTGAAAGACGACCATAACCGCACCGAAGGCGACCTGTATCTGTGGATGATTGATCATCTGCGCGAAATGATGGAGGATTACGGCGCGGAATCGAACGCCCGCAGCTTCAGCGATGCGCTGGTCGATTACCTGTCCGACAAGCGCATCCCCGTGCCCAAAGAGCTGCTCATCGAGAAAGACGCCACGGTCGAGCTGGCGAAAGTCGATATCGACGACGCGCTCAGGGCGATGCGCTCGCGTATGAACCGCGACGACGAAAAACGCCCGTAGGCGCCCGCTGGAACAGGACAGCAAAAAGGGACGGCCCGTGCAGGTCGTCCCTTTTGTTTATGCAGGCTTACAGGGGGCTAACGCCGCAGCGCCAGGCGCATGCCCTCGGTCGCCCCGGCGGCGATCATCGCCTTGGCCAGGTCGCCCACGATGAACGGGGTCACCCCCGCCGAAAACGCCGCATCGGGCGTCATCCCGCGCGAGACCGCCAGCCAGGTCGCGCCGAATGCATAGATGACCAGCATGCCAGCCAGCCCGGCCAGCCAGCGCTGCCACACGCGGACGCCGGCGCGCTCCACCAGCAGGCCGCTGACGAAGGCCGCCGCGATGAAGCCGACCAGATAGCCGCCCGTGGGGCCAAACAGCGACGCCTGGCCGACGCCGCGCGCGTCAATCGGCAGGCCGACCGCGATCAGCGCCACGTAAATGAGCTGCGACAATGCGCCATCACGCGCGCCCAGCGTCATACCGGCCAGCACCACCGCCAATGTTTGCAGGGTGAACGGGACCGGCTCGACCGGGATGGTGATGCGGGCGGCGGCGGCGCTGAGCGCGGCAAACAAGAAGATGCCGCCCACGCGCACGGCCAGCGACGACGAAGCGTTATTCGATACGGTGCGGAGCATAATGATTTTATCCTGGCAGAAATCCGGTAAAGAAAGCCGCGCTAGGTGCGATTTTCGGGCATCGGCTCTACGATCACTTCAACGAACTGGTATTCCGACTTGGTCAGGCCCAGCGCGCCGCCCATCGGCTTGTGCGCCAGACGCTCGATCAGGAATACGCGCGTGCCCATGCCATCCAGCTCAAAGCACGTGATGACCTCGCCCGGCTGCTGCGCGTTGCGGTAGTAGGCCATCTTGCCCTTGGGATCCATGCGGTTCAGCGTGTTCTTGGCACGGCCAAACTTCATCTTTTGCAGTTTTTCCAGCAATTCAGCGCGTTCCTGCTGATTCAGATACGCCATCGTGTGATACCCCATTGTTTAGCCAACGTTCAAAACTGGGTACAATTGTAGTGTGTTCACAGGCGACTTGAAAGACTTCACCCCATCCTGTCCGTAAATTCCTGGCGCGAGGCCATGCTGTCCACCCAAGAACCCCTCAGCGTTTCCAAACTGACGCGCATCATCAAGACCCTGATCGAAGATAATGACCAGTTGGCTGGCGTGTATGTCGAGGGGGAAATCTCAGGCTTTCGCCCTGCCAGCAGCGGCCACGTGTACTTTTCACTGAAAGACAGCAAATCGCTCATCAACGCGGCCATGTGGAAGCAGTCTGTCGAACGCCAGGGTGGGTATCGCCCCAAAGAGGGCGACCAGGTGATCGCCTATGGGCGCATCGAAGTGTATGAGCCGCGCGGCAGCTATCAACTCATCGTCGAGCGCATCGAGCCGAAAGGCCTGGGCAAGCGCTTCATCGAGTATGAGCGCCTGCGCCAGCAGTTCATCGCCGAGGGTCTGTTTGACCCGGAGCGCAAACGCGCGCTACCCGGTTTCCCGATGACGATTGGCGTGGTCACCTCACGCGACGGAGCCGCGTTACAGGATGTGCTCAAGGTGCTGCGGCGGCGTTTTCCGCTGGGCCATGTAATCGTGTCGCACACGCTGGTGCAGGGTGAAGACGCCCCGCCGCAGATCGTACGCGCCATCCAGCGCATCAACCGGCGTGACGACGTGGACGTGCTGATCATCTGTCGCGGCGGCGGCAGCCTGGAAGACCTGTGGGCCTTCAACGACGAGCGCGTGGTGCGGGCAGTGGCGGCCAGCCGCATCCCGACGATCGCGGGCGTCGGCCACGAGACCGATACCACGCTGGTCGATTTTGCTGCCGATGAGCGCGCCCCCACGCCCAGCGCCGCCGCCGAACGCGTCTCGCCTGACCTGAAAACGGTGCGGGCGACGCTGGTTGACAAATACCGGAGGCTACAGGCCATAATGCAGGTTACTCGTGACGTGCGTGCCGATGCCCTGGCGCGGGCGACGCTTTCGCTGGAGCGCGAGTCACCGGCGGCGCGCATCAACACGCTGCGCCAGCAGCTCGATGACCTGACACTGACGGCGGCGCGGCTGGTGCGCGGTCGGCTGCTGCTGGCCCGCGAACGCGTGCACGGCCGACAGGCGGCGCTGCTGGGCCGCGACCCGTATGCCCCGCTGGCAAAAGGCTACGCGCTGGTGCGCAGGCGCGAAGACGGTGCGCTGGTCACGCGGACGGGAGACATTTCACCCGGCGACGCGCTCTCGCTGGAACTGCGCGATGGCCGCGTCGATGTGCGCGCCGAATCAAGACGATATGAAGGGGAACTGAATGCCAAAAAAACCTAATCAGACCTTTGAGCAGGCCTTTACAGAGCTGAATAAGATCGTGACCCAGCTGGAGGATGACGACCTGACGCTGGACGCGACCGTCGCCCTGTTCGAGCGTGGCCGCCTGCTGGCCCGTTACTGCCAGTCGCTTCTGGACTCAGCACAGCTGCGCGTCTCGCAGATTGGCGAGGATGAAGGCGAGGCCCCGGCGGCGAGCGAAGACGGAAAACCCCCGACCAACAGGACACTCCTGTTGTAGCGATTCGCCCGCGCCGCGCCTGATGATTTGTGATTCAGCGGGGGTTCGCCGTCAGCCGGAATAGCCCAGCGACGTACGCAGCTTTTCCACCAGCGCCCGCTGATCGTCGGTCAGATGCTCTGGCACGGTGATGAGCGCACGCACGTATAGATCACCAAAGAACGAGGGATCGCGCAGGTTGGGCATACCCTTGTTGGCCACGCGGAAGCGGCGGCCGCTCTGCGTGCCCGCGGGAATCTTCAGCTTGATCGGGCCAGCCAGCGTGTTGACCTCGGCTTCACCGCCCAGCATCGCCTTGAACATGTCGATTTTCGCATCGGTCACCAGGTCATCGCCGACGCGCTCGTACTCCGGCCCCATCTGCACCTCGATATTCAGGTACAGATCGCCGGCCTGCCCGCCGTTGATGCCGGAATCACCCTTGCCCGGCAGACGCACCTTGGTGCCGGTGGCCGCGCCACGCGGAATCGTGGCCGTGAACGATTCCTCGCCGCGCCGCACGCGCCGGGTGGTGCCGGAAAAGGCTTCCTGAAGCGTGATCTGCACGGTCTGGTTGATGTCGCTGCCATTGACCGGATAAGCGCCGCGCCCGCCAAACGGCACGTCCTGCACGCGGGTGGTGCCGCTGCCGCGCTTGCCGCGCCCAGACCCGCCGAAGATCGAGTCGAAGATACTGGAAAACTCGGTGTCGTTGAAATCGACCGTGGTATACGGAGAGCCGCCCTGATTGGGCGCGGCCTGCGGATTGACCGTGCCGAAGCGGTCATAGGTCTGGCGCTTGTCTTTGTCGCTCAGCACCTCGTAGGCCTCGTTGATTTCCTTGAAGCGCGTCTCCGCAGTGGGATCGTTACTGTTCGTATCAGGGTGATACTGTTTCGCCAGCTTGCGGAAGGCGCTCTTGATCTCTGCCTCGCTGGCTGTTTTCTTCACGCCCAGCAGGCTGTAGTAATCCTTCGCCATGATGCAACCTTCCTGAAATTCAGATGACCTGATCGTATGATATGCCGGGGGGAGTGTCAATCAGCCGGGAGTAATTCTTATACACATTTTATACCCGAACGCCCCAGCCCGCACACTGGCATCAGACGGCAAATCCCCCTACACTGGGCGGCATTCTCTCAGGACAGAAAGCAAGCCTCTCATGAACACTTCCCTGCACATCGTGGCGGCCTCGACAAATCCGGTGAAAATTCAGGCGGCGCGGGCCGGCCTGGCGGCCATGTTTCCCGACGCTGCGGTGACGGCCTCCGGCGTCAGCGTGCCCTCAGGCGTCAGCGACCAGCCGATGACCGATGCCGAGACCGAGCTGGGCGCGCTCAACCGTGCCCGCGGGGCAGCGCTGGCGCGGCCGGAAGCTGACTTCTGGATCGGGCTGGAGGGCGGCTGCGAGGATGTCGCCGGGCAGATGTGCGTATTTGCGTGGGCGGTCGTGCTGCGGCGCGACAGCCAGGTCATCGGACGGGCGCGCACGGCCATGTTTCACCTGCCGGAGGAAGTCGCCGTGCTGGTGCGCGGCGGCATGGAGCTGGGCCACGCCGACGACCAGGTGTTTGGCCGCGAAAACAGCAAGCACAGCGATGGCTCGGTCGGCCTGCTGACGGGCGGCGCCATCGACCGGGCGGCGTATTATGCGCACGCGGTCACGCTGGCACTCATTCCGTTCCGCTTCGCCCATCTGACCTGGGGCTGATACGCCGGCATCCGCCACACGAATTTCACGGGCCACGATTTCTTTTCGTTTTTTCAGCCTGTTATCCGGGATAATCTGTTACAGCGATTCAAACGCACGCTGTACCTTCGTGGAGACCAGGCATGATGCAGGATCAGGACCCCCTTATCAATCGACGGCTGGCCAATTTCGTCATCGAGCGCGTGCTGGGGCGCGGGGGCATGGCGCAGGTCTACTTCGGGCGCGATGTCACGCTGCAGCGGCCGGTCGCCATCAAGGTGATCGATGCGCGCTACCGCGACGAACCCGCCTATGCCACGCGCTTCATCAACGAGGCGCGCGCGGTCGCCACCTGGCGTCACGAGCATATCGTGCAGGTCTTTTACGCCGATCAGGACGCCGGCCTGTACTACTTCGTGATGGAATACATCAATGGCATGGACCTGTCCTCGCTGCTGCGCCAGTACGCCACCGAAGGCGAGCTGATGCCGCATGAGGATGTGCTCAAGATCGCCCGGGCGATTGCCAGCGCGCTCGACTATGCCCACAGCAAGGGTGTGGTGCACCGCGACGTGAAGCCCTCGAATGTCATGATTTCGGTGGATGACCGCGTCGTGCTGACCGATTTCGGCCTCGCGCTGGATGTGCAGCAGGGCTCGGTCGGCGAAGTATTCGGCTCGCCGCATTACATCGCGCCGGAACAGGCCGTGCGCTCTGCCGACGCCACCGCTGCCTCAGATCTGTATTCATTCGGGGTGATGCTCTACGAGATGCTGACCGGCACCGTCCCCTTTGATGACCCGTCGCTGGCGACGCTCGTGCTGATGCATCTGGAAAAGCCGCCCCCGCCCCCACGCAGCATCAATCCTGCGCTGAATGCCGCGACCGAGGCGGTGCTGCTGCGTGCGCTGAGCAAGGACCCGGCCGGGCGTTTCGCCTCGGCAGCCGCGCTGATCGATGCGCTGGCGCACGCGCTGAAAGCCGCGCCCACGCCGATGTCATCCACGGAACAACCGGCAGCTATCGGGCGTTCGCGCACGATGTCAATCCGCACCGTATCAGAACGCATCGCCCTCCATGCGCGCTCGGTCAATACGCAGAATATGCCCGACCCGCCGCGCATCCCGTCCACGCAGGAGCATCAGCGCACGGCCCAGCCCGTGATGGCGGCCGACACACCGCCGCTGGCCCCGCCGCCCAAAGCCTCCTCAGACCCGACGCGCCAGCTGTCGTCGCTGCTGGTCGTGGCGACGCTGATTCTGGCCGGCATCGGCGGCATCGTGCTGCTGCTGGCCGCCGCGCTGCTGGACGGGCGCAGCGCCACCGACCCCACCTCTGTCGCGATCATCGCCAGCGCCACGCAAAGCACCCCACTGGACGGCATGGCGCTCAGCGTGCCCTCGAATACACCGATTCCGCCCAGCCCGACGCCCATTCCGCCAACCGAGATTGTCGTCGTGCCGGTGCTGCCGGTAAACACAGACGCACCGCCGCCGACCGATGTGCCGCCGACGGCCGCCGCTGTCCCGACCGATGTGCCGCCCACCCCTGCGCCTGCCCCAACCGACGTCGCGCCGACCCAGCCGCCCGCGCCCGCCCAGCCAACCGTGCTCTATCCCGGTGGACGGCGCGTCACCTTCCTGTGGGATGCCAACAGCTTTTACTGGAGCAATCCGGGGCATCCGCCGATTCTGGTGACCTCGATTCGTTTTGAGGCCATCAACGCGGCCGGCGGCGCGATTGGCCAGTCGTTTGATGGCGAACGCTGGTCATGGGTGGGCTATAACCGTGTCGAAAGCGGGAAATGCTCCGCCGTGGAAATCAACCGGTCGAGCGGGTACATGCGGCCGGGGCAGTGCGGCAACTACAACTCGATCGTGACCGCCCCGCGCGACAGCGAGCTGGTCTTCTGGCTCCCGCGCGATGGCGTGACGCAGTTTCGCGTGCTGTGGGACGGCCAGGAAATCGGCCGCTGCGAGATGGGCGCGGGAAGCTGCGACGTTTTTCTGCCGTAAGCGCGTTTCAGGCGCGGGGTTACGCCTGGCTGGCCGGCAGCACGATGCGGAAGACCGTCCGCTGATGGGGCACGCTCTCGGCCTCCACCGACCCGTGATGCAGCTCGGCGACGCGCTGCACCATCGGCAGGCCCAGGCCCGCCCCGCCGGCCAGCGTGCGCGCCTTGTCCACCTTGAAGAAGCGTTCCCAGATGTGCGGATACTCCTCCGGCCCGATGCCAATGCCGTTATCCGCCACTTCGAGCACCACATGATCGCCGCGGTCGGCGGTGGAAACATGCACCTCACCCCCCTCAGGCGTGAAGCGAACAGCGTTGATGAGCAGCTCGGTCACGGCGCGCTCAAGCAAATTAGCATCAAACTTCACCGGCAGGCTGCTTTCCAGCGCCATTGTGACCGAAACGCCTTTCTTCTTTGCCTGGCCTTTCAAGACCGATGCGGCCTCCTGCGCCAGCAGGTTGAGATCACCAGGCTGAGGCTCAATCTCAGTCTGGCTGTCCAGAATCGCCATCTGCTGGAACTGCCCCAACACCTTGCTGAGATAGAATACCTGCTCCTCGATTTCGGCCAGCTTGGCCTTCCGGACATTTTCATCCTGTGTGCGCCCCGCCAGATACACGCTCATGGTAATCGTCGCCAGCGGCGTGCGCAGGTCATGCGAGGTATCGCGGATGAAATCAGCCAGCAGGGTGATACGCTGCTTTTCCAGCGCCAGCGCGACCGCCTGCTGCTCCAGCAGCCGGCGCTCGGTCACGTCCTGCGCCGCGCCGAAGATATAGGTCACACGACCAAGCGCATCATCCCACTGCGGGCGCCCATAGTCGCGCAGCCAGCGCACCTCGTTGCTGGCCGTCATGATGCGGAACTCATCCACACAATCCTTGCCGGATAACAACTGCTTCATGCGGCGCGCTGCGATCGGCATGTCGTCCGGATGGATGAGCGCGGCCCAACCACCTCGTTCATCCATCTGCGCAGCGGTGTAGCCGGTAATCTCCTCGAATGCACCGACAGTCCATTCGTGCTGCATGCTGCCGTCCGCGCCGACGGTGAACCCATACGCATAATTAGTGATGATTTCGGAAATTGTGCGGAAGCGCGTCTCACTGGCCTTCAGCAGCGTTTCCACCCGCTTGATGTCCGTGATATCCGTGAACGACGCGACCACTGCCGAAGGATGCATCAGGTCGTCGGCGTCAAAAATCGGCTGTGCGTTCACCAGAATCCACGACAGCGTGCCGTCCGGCTTGTGCACGCCCATGACAACATTCGTCGCGGGCTGCCCGGTATTCAGCGTCACCATCGCCGGATGTGTCTCCCCGGGGAAGGGGGAACCATCTTCATGAACGGCGCGCCAGCGCGGATCGACGCTCGTGCGCCCCATCATCTGATCGATACTCAGCCCCAGGATACGCTCGGCGGCGGCGTTGCATGACTCAATCCGGCCATCCGCGCCGTGCAGCACGATACCCTCGGAAGTCGCGTTGACCAGCGAGCGATAGCGCGCCTCGCTGTGCTGCAGCGCTTCCTCCGCCTGCTTGCGCTGGGTGATATCGCGGATCACCAGCGTGGTTCTCAGCTCACCAGCGGTATTTGTAAAAATTGTCGTCGAGACTTCCCCGGGAAAAGTCGTGCCGTCTTTGCGGATCAAGGTCAGCTCGCCCATGAACTGGCCAGTATTTTTACGGTGTTCGATAGCCGCCTTCAGGCGGGGATCGCGAGCATCAGTGATCCCCGTCCTGCCCAGCTCGACAATTTCCTGCTCGGAATAGCCAAACATGCGCGTCGCTGCGCTGTTTGCCGCCAGAATCTTGCCGTTGGGAATCGTCAGCAGGATGGCATCCATGCTGTTCTCGATAATCGAGCGCATGGTCTCTTCGCTGTCGCGCAGCTCCATCTCCATCCGGCGCTGGTCGGTCAGATCGGTCACGACCAGGCAGATGACCTGCGTCTGATCCATCATCAGCAGATTGGCGGCCACCATTACAGGAACGATGCGATTATTGGCACTGATAAAGCTGAACTCGCGGTGGGCCCCCAAAATCGGCATGACAGCCCCCAGAAACGCCGCAAATTCGTCGCGGTGTTCAGGAAGCACAAACTGTTCAACGGGCGTGGACACCATTTCGTCTGCATTGGTTTCCAGCGTGTCGGCAAAACGGCGGTTGCAGTACAGGATCAGGCCGTCAGTCGATAATGTGACCGCGCCTTCCTGCATCTGTTCAACCAGCTGCCGATACGCCTGATCGGCAGTGTGCAGGGTGTAAATCTGATTCCCCTTGCTCGTTTCGACGACAAACGCATCCACCTCGCCCTGACGAATGGCGTAGAGGGTGGATTCTGCTTCTGCCAGGCGGTTGCGAAGGTCAGCATTTTCCTGAAGCAGTTGTTCGGTTGATACACGGGGTGCAGACATTTCCGTATTCCATGCGTGCGGGCATACAGGCGAATCATTCTTTCGGCATCAGATCGAGGCCCAACAGCACTTTTTCCTCGTTAGACATATCCCCCACCAGGCGGCGCAGCGGCAGTGGCAGCTCTTTAATCAGCGTAGGGGCTGCAACAATCCGCTCCCCTTCGGCAAGCTGTGGGTGGCGCGTAATATCGATAACCTGAAACTCGTAGCGCCCCTGCAGATGCTGCTCACAGACGGCGCGAATCGCCGCAATCGCCGCAATCGAGCGTATCGTTTGGCCGGTCACATACAGCTTCAACACGTAGCGCTGGGTGTGCTGCTGCTGCAAAGCCTGCTCAAACTGCTCCTTACTGTCCGAACAGCCGCTTTCATCGTCCATCAGCTTGTGCCGCTATCTATGTGGGCATGGCGAAGCTGAAGGCCCACCAGCACGCGCTCGGTATTCGACAGGTCACCGATGATCTTCTTGATCGGCTCTGGCAGCGACCGCACCAGCGTGGGGATCGCTACAATCTGATCCCCCTCGGCCAGCTGCGGATTTTCAAGCAGGTCGATGACTTTGATTTCATAGGCCTGACCCTCCATATACTGCTCGCAGATGCGCTTCAGGTTGGCAAACGCCGTCAGCGACTTGGGCGTCTGGCCGGCCACATACAACCGCAGTTCCCACTTGTCCACATTGGACGGATTGATCAGATCACTGTCACCATTCATGACGAAGCACCTTCTGTCTGTTCATGCGAAGACGTTGTATTCACACCCTCAATAGTCATATTGCGCATGGCCATCATCGAATTCGTGAACTGCTCGGCAGACTGCCTGCGCCGCCGGTCCTGATCGAGCAGCAGTTGAATTTCAGAGCGTTCGACCTCCAGCTCGGACTGAAGCGCGGCAATCTGTGCCTCGATCGAGAGACGCTTGCGCTCCAGTTGAAGCTGTTGCAGCTCCAGCCGCTGCTGCATGGCCAGCTCCTCATCGCGCTCACGCGCTTCCTGCGCCAGCCGGGCCGAGCCGGTCAGCACACCGGCAGACCCCAGATAGGCATCCACCAGTTGAATGCCATTATTCGTGATCTGGAATTCGCACACCTGATTCGAATGGGCCATGCCGCGCGCCTTCAGGATATACATGACGCGGTTGCGCTCGCCGTTGAATTCCACGTTGCGCACCAGCAACCAGGCATCCACGATCGATGAGATTTCGATGCCGCTTTGCTCGGCCGCTTCGCCCGCGCTGGTCAGGCTGGTGAACAGCGCTGTAATCCCGCGCGACTTGAGAAAGTCGATCAGGCGCGTAATCAGGGCGCGGCTCTCGTTGGTGTTGCTGATGTTATTGAAATTGGTGATCGGGTCCATGATGACCACCTGCGGGTTATACTCCCGAATGGCCTTGTGCAGCACGGCCAGGTGCATTTCCATGCTGTACATGGTCGGCCGCACGTTACGGAACTGCAACAGGCCTGCATCCACCCACTGCTGCAGGTCAATCCCGATGGACGACATATTGCGGATGATCTGGCTGGGAGATTCCTCAAACGAGAAATACAGGCATTTCTCACCGCGCCCGGCAGCCGCATCCACAAAATGGGCCGCCAGTGTCGACTTGCCAGAGCCGCCCGTGCCCGACACCATGATGGTGCTGGCGCGGTAAAACCCCTTGCCATCCAGCATGGCGTCCAGGCGCGGGATGCCGCTGGAGATGCGCTCGGCAGAGACGGGATAATTCAGGCCGACGGACGTAACCGGCAGCACCGAAAAGCCGGTTTCATCGATCAGGAACGGGTATTCGTCGGTGCCGTGCGTGCTGCCACGATATTTGACGATGCGCACGCGGCGAATCGACATCTGGTTTTCGACGCGGTGGTCCAGCAGGATCACGCAATCCGATACATATTCCTCCACACCATAGCGCGTCAGTGTGCCGTCGCCGCGCTCGCCGGTGATGATGGCGGTCACGCCCTGGCTTTTCAGCCAGGTAAACAGGCGGCGCAGCTCTGCGCGCAGGATTTGGCTGTCGCCTAGCGCGTTAAACAGGACCTCGATGGTGTCCAGCACCACGCGCTTTGCGCCAACCTTCTTGATGGCATAGCCCAGGCGCACAAACAGGCCGTCCAGGTCATAGTCACCGGCCTGCTCCAGCTCGGACCGCTCGATGCTGACATGATCGACGATCAGCTTGCCCTGCTGCACCAGCGCATCCAGCTCAAAGCCGAGGGACGATGTATTTTTGGTCAGGTCTTCGCGTGTTTCCTCGAACGCCATAAACACGCCCGGCTCGTCGTACTGCCGAATACCGTTCACGAGAAATTCCATCGAAAAGAGGGTCTTGCCGCAGCCGGCGCCACCGCAAATCAGAGAGGGCCGCCCTTTGGGCAGGCCACCCCCGCTGATTTCATCAAAACCGCTGATGCCGGTGGGCGACTTTTCGAGTGTGCGCTGGGTTGCGGGGAATTGATCCGTCATGAGCATTCACCTTCTTCATGGAGGGGCAGTCACTGCGAGCCTTCGGAGGGTGGCGTGATGCTCACAGCAGGCTCCGGAGATGTCAGGAAGGCTGTCAAGGGAACAGCCAGTTTCCTGCATGATCAAAGTATTACCTTCAGTGTACATCGGAACAATAAATTAGAAACGGCTTAATGCTTAAGATGGGCGTTAAGCAGGGCGTTGTTTCCTTGAGAACGCCACAATCACAGCTTACGAACATCTGGCGCGGCCTGTAACAATCAGCACATGCGCCAGGTTGCCCAGAACACGCATTGTTCTTCTTTGGCGTGGCGCAAATGAGTGGGTCAGGGTATTTTCTCATCTGCCATATGACTTTCACTGCTTGACATGTGACCATATAGTCACGTATCATGTCATTGTAACGTGTGACTATTTGGTCACATAAAGAGGAATCCCATGGAAGACGATGCCGTATTCAAGGCGCTGGCCGATGCACACCGGCGCACGCTGCTGGACGTGCTGTTTCAGCGCGACGGGCAAACCCTGGGCGAACTCTGCACGCATCTGCCGATGACGCGCTACGGCGTGATGAAGCATTTGCAGATTCTCGAAGATGCCGGTCTGATCACGACGCACAAGGAGGGCCGTGAAAAATACCACTACCTGAACCCGATCCCAATGCAGGATGCCTATGACCGCTGGGTGAGCAAGTACGCGCAGCCGTGGTCACAATCGCTAACCGGTCTCAAATACGCGCTGGAGTCTGACGCCATGTCGAGCAAACCCGTCCACAAGATGCAGATTTTCATCCGCACCACGCCTGAAAAGCTGTGGGAAGCCCTGACCAACGGACAGATCACGCAGCAGTATTACATCGCCAGCAGCCGCGTGGAGTCGACCTGGGGGGCAGGCGCACCCTATCGCTATATCAATGCGGCGGGCGAGGTGCTGATCGAAGGCATGGTGACGACGTACGAGCCGTACAGCAAACTGGGAATGTCATTCAACCCGGTCTGGCTGCCCGAAGACGTGCGCGGCGACATCACCGACGTGCTTTTTGAGATTGAACCCGTCAAGGCAGCCTGCAAGCTGACCCTGACCCATGCCGGCCTCGACCCGGCCAGCCCGCTGACAGGCCGCATCCAGACTGGCTGGGCCCAGATTACTTCCAGCCTGAAAAGCCTGCTGGAAACCGGCGAACCGCTGGACGTCGAGACCATGTAGCGCCGTTCGCGCGCCCTGAAACCCATCTGAATCATGTTCTATCGCAAGACCAACCCGCAGTCCGATGACTGGCGGGGAGCAGCTTCACTTTGCCCGAAACCGGGAGAAAGCACACACCATCATGACCAATCTGGCCAACAAGAACATTCTGGTTTTCGCCGCGACCGGCGCCATCGCCGGCGGGGCCGCCCGTAAATTTGCTGCTGAAGGCGCGCATGTGTGGATTTCCGGGCGCGACGCAAGCCGCCTGGAGGTGCTGGCCGCCGACATCCGTGCGGCAGGCGGCAAGGTCACCGTCGATGAAGTCGATGCCACCGACCCGGTCGCCGTAGAAACCTACGTCGAGCGCGTCGCTGGCACAGCCGGCCACATCGACGGCGTATTCAACGGCATCGGCGGGCGTCCGTCTGACCTGCGCTATCCGATGGACTCGACCACGCAGTCGTTTGAAGACTTCATGGTGCCGCTGCAGCGTATCGTCGGCTCGCAGTTTCTGACCTCCCGCGCTGTCGCCGCGCAGATGGTGAAGCAGGGCACGGGCGGCTCGATCGTCATTCTGTCGGCCACGCTCAGCGGCATGACGGCCGGGTTCATGGCGGGCATCAGCGCGGCCTGCGGCGGCGTGGAAGCGCTGGCGCGGTCGCTGGCCGGGGAATTTGGCCTGGCGGGCGTGCGCGTGAATGTGGTGCGCGGGTCTGGTATGCCGGAGACACGCACGATTCAGGAGACGGTCACCGGCCAGATCGAGCTGACCGGCCAGCCGCCCAAGATGGCCCTGCCCCCGCTGGGCCGCCCGATCACCGTGGCCGAGACGGTCAATGCGGCCGCCTTCCTGCTCTCGGACGATGCCAGCGGCATGACCGGCCAGGTCGTCACCGTGTGCGCGGGCGCATTCGTCTAGCCATCAGCGCAGCCACCAACAAAACAGGCCCGCCGGAGAATCGTGTTCCGGCGGGCCTGTGCATGATGCAGAGGGCCTGCCTCAGCGTGCGACGGCCCCGACCGCGGCAAAAGCCAGCTCATCCGGGTCAAAATCGGCATCGGCGGACAACACGATCACCGAAATCTGAAGCGCGGGCAGGTAATAGCCCGTGCTGACGAAGCCAAGCACCGCGCCGCTGTGTCCCCAGCCAGTTGAAAATGGCGTGGTCCACGAGGTCAGCCCCAGGCTGTAGCCACTGCCATACACATCGCCCTCGCCATCATCGCGGAAGGACAGCATTTCCGTCATGCCGGCCTCGCTGAGCAGCGTCTGATCCCTTAGCAGCGCAAGGTAGAAGATGCTCAGATCATCGGCTGTGGAAATGAGCCCGCCGTCGGCCAGCCCCGCGCCATCGTTGATGTCCGAGACCATCTCACTGACCCCGTCGCCGTCAAAATCTTCGTAGCCATCGACAAAGCCACCCAGCAGCAATTCAGAAATCTGGGTATAGGTGTCGTCCAGGCCCAGCGGATCGAGGATGCGGTCGCGCATCAGCGTGTGCAGCGGCTGGCCAGTCGCGTTCTCCAGCACCAGCTCGGCCAGCAGATAATTGCTGTTGGAGTAGTAATAGTCTTCGCCAGGCGCAAACATCGCCGGCAGGTCAAAGGCAAAGCTCAGGGCTTCTTCGGGCGTCCAGACAAACGCAGGGTCATCGTCGACCGCTTCCCAGAATTCATCCGTCTCCAGATAATCGGGGATACCGCTGCGCATGCCCAGCAGCTGTCGGATCGTCACCGTCCCGGCATTGGCAACATTCGCGATGATGTCGTCCGGCAGCCAGCGCGAGGCCGCGTCGTCCAGGTTGAAAACACCTTCATCTACCAGCAGCAGCGCGGTAACTGCGACGAAGGTCTTGCTCATGCTGCCGATGCGGAAGCGATCATTGCGGGCGGTTGGCCGTTCCCCGTCGGCAGTGCCGCCGGTCGCGGTCCAGCTTCCCTGCGGGGTATTCACCTGCACGACGACAGCCGGCGAGTCGGCATCGGCAAACTGGCTGAGGACCTGATCGAGCGCCTGCTGCGGGTCCTGCGCCTGCACAGGCATCAGACCGATGACGAGAACCGAAAACAGAAGTGCGAGTAAACGCATAACAATCTTGTCCCTGAAGTGCTGATGATATGTCCTGATACACAAACAGCCTACAGCAGGTCGCACGGGAAGAAGTGTAAAGACAAGGACAGGGCACAAACAGCGTGATAATCTCGTGTAAAATGATTACAGTCAGAGCACGAGGCGCAGGATGATGAGTGCACTTGAGCAGGAAATTATCGAGAAATTTCACCGCCTGGAACCAGCGGCAAAGCAGCGCGTATTGGAAACTTTGTCGCTTGATGTGCAAATATCTTTTGATTACGCGGGGTGGTGGTTAAAGGCAGATGCCTTGCAAGCCAGCATTCGGTCACGCCTGGGCGATCAGGCCAGTGTTGGCGCATTATCGCTTCTGGATGAACTACGCGAGGAAGAGTCTTGACCAAGGTTGTCCTCGATTCAGGCATTTTTATTGCCAGTGTCTATCCGGAAGTGCTCTCAGCAGAAGCAAAAGAGCTACTCCAACAAATGCAGGCTTCGCATATGACACTTCATGCCCCGACGCTGCTGCGCTATGAGTTGATCGCTGTATCCCGAAAAGCCGTTTATCAAACACGCGTTACCCGTGAAGAAGGACGAATCGCCCGTGACCAACTTTTGAGCTATCCTGTGACGCTGCATATGGATGATGCATTACTCAAGCGTGGTTATGAGTTAGCAGAAGAATACAACCGCCCGACTGCATATGATGCCCAGTATCTCGCTTTGGCAGAACGCCTGTCATGCGACTTCTGGACAGCAGACGAGCGATTGGTTAATGCAGTTAACGCCAAATCTTTCGGCATTCGCTGGCTGGGTGACTGGCAATCGCCGAAATAGCGACATCCTTAAGGCTCTATCTCTAATACGCCACCTGCACCTCGCGGCCGAGGCGCGCGCTTTCGTAAATGCTGTGCACCAGCGCCAGCGAGCGCCGGGCCTCACGGCCGTGCGTGCTGGGCTGGCGGCCTTCGCGAATCGCGGCGGCCATCTCGGCGATCTGTTCGCGGTGGCTGTAGCCATACACCGTCGGCGGATCGACCGATTCACGCGTCAGCATTTCGGTTTCCTGCTCCAGCAGGCCATCCACTTTCCAGAATACTTTTCGGTTCAGCGCCGTCCCGCCGACCTTGACCGAGCCATGCTGGCCAAACAGCGCCACCGAGCCTTCCAGATTCTGCGGATAAGTCACGGTGCTGCCCTCGATAGTGGCGACGGCCCCGCTCTTGAAGCGCACCACGGCCACGCCGATATCCTCGGCCTCCATCGTGTGCGCCAGCGTCGCCGTGTAAGCAAACACGCTGTCCACATCGCCCATCAGCCATTGCAGCGCGTCAATATGGTGGATGCTCTGGTTCATCAGCGCGCCGCCGTCCATCGCCAGCGTGCCGTGCCAGCCGTCCTCGTAATACGACTGCGGGCGGAACCAGCGCACCGTGGCCGATCCCAGCATAATGCGCCCTAACTTGCCCGATTCGACCAGCGCCTTCAGGTCACGCATCGGCGGATTAAACCTGTTTTGCAGCACCACACCCAGCGTGACGCCCGCCTCTTCGCAGGCAGCGATCAGCCGGTCGGCGTCGTCTGGCGAGATGGCGATCGGCTTTTCCACCAGCACATGCTTGCCAGCCCGTGCCGCGTCGATGCCCACCTGGGCATGCAGGCCGCTGGGCACGCAGATATTCACCACGTCGATGTCGTCGCGCTGAAGCAGCGCATGATAGTCGGTGTATGGCTGCGCATTGTATTCCTCGGCAAAGTGCGCGGCGCGGCTCTCGATCAGGTCGCAGCAGGCGACCAGCGAGACGGCATCGGTCTTTTGCAGGTCATGCAGCGCATGGGCGTGGCGGGGGGCGATGCGCCCACAGCCGATCACGGCAAATCGCAGCGGGGTGGTCATGACAATAGTCCCGTTCATTGAGGTCCATCCGCTGCTAACGATAGCCGCCGCCCGAAGATTTGGCAATGCGGGGACCGACAGTGAAAATTGCCGTGTGTGCCACAAACGCTATAATTCAATAGACGTGTTATAGTTTTTCAGCAACAGACTTACACACCACCTATTCGCCAGCGGCAGTAAAGAGGGCGGCGCACATGCGACGTTTGAGCATTCTGATGGGCATCACAGCGGCGGTCCTGCTGATGGGGGCGAGCGCCTTTTCATCGGTGGCCAGCCCGGCGGCACAGGGCGCCCAGGCGACCCCCAATCCGCTTGGCGAGGGCATCGACGCGCAGGCATTCTTCTTCGATGTGCGCGCAGACCTGGAAGTGCTGGCCGACGCAGTCTTCGGCGAGGCCCAGCGCCCGGAAGGCTGGACCGGCAACTTCGATACCCAGTCTGGCTCATTCCCGCCTGATGTATGGTACGACACCGAGCTGGCCGCTGATGCGGTGCTGGGCGAGGGCGTGCGCACAGACACCTGGCAGGGCGTCAGCATCTCATCGGCCGAATCGCTGGTGCGCTCTGTGCGGCAGAATCTGGAAGCGCTGGCCAACGCACAGTTCGGCATCGGCCAGCGCCCGAACATCTGGCGCGGCGCGCCCGTCCGCGTGCTGTGCGACCGCACCCTGCTGAATACCATCGCCCTGCTGGAGCTGATCTACCGCTATGACGTGCAGACCAGCGAAAGCGCGCTGAACTACTGCCAAACCCTGCAAAACGAAGTCGATGCCGAACTGAACCGGCTGGTCTTCAGCCTGCCTGACCAGAATGGCAATGTGCTCGATCCGATTCCGCTGCTGGGCGGCGCCCGTGGCGACATCGAACGCCTGGCCGATGAGCTGTTTGGCCTGAATACGCGCCCCGAAGGCTACATCGGCAATCGCGACGCCACCACGCCCACCTTCCTCAGCGAGCTGCTGCTGGACATCAACACGCTGGCGAACAGTCAGCTTGGCGAAGGGGTGCGCCCGCCCGGCTTCATCGGTGAGGTCAGCGCCGCGCCCGGCGCCAGCTACTACAACCTGCGCTATGACATCGAGCTGCTGACCGACGTCACGCTGCCCGGCCGCATCGAACGCCCGACCGGATGGCAGGGGACCAATCCAATTGAACGCTGCGTGCCTGCGGTGAACTATCTGACCTTCCTGATCAATCAGGCCTATCAGATTCAGTTCACCGAGATTGATCCGCTTGCGCCCGACTACTGCGACCAGCTCACCACCGCGGCCAATGCCGTGGTCGAAAATCCGCCCATCCTCGATGAAGTCGTGGTGGAGCAGCGCCTGTCCGGCTCGTCCAACTTCGCTTTCTCGTATCTGGACGTGGCGGCGCTCAACTACATGGGCGTCATGCCCGGCGGCACCCGGTTCCGCGCCGTCTATCGTAATTTCGGCGCGTCCAACATGATGTTCGTAGTGGGCGAGAACTTCGCGCTGTATGTCGACCGACGCTACACTACCGTGGAAGAAACCGTCTTCAACAGCCTGCCCTCGATGAACGATGTCAACCCGATCACGTTCTGCGATGCGCCGTGGTGCAATGGCCCCGGCCCGACGCCGACGCCGACCGGCAGCACCGCGCTGGAACTGGTGCTGTTCGGCGGGGAGGCAGTCGCCACGCCCGACACCACCCAGCTGGAGACGACCAAGCAGCTCGTGAGCTGGAACTTTGTCCGCGTGACCTATATCTCGGACAACCCGAATACGCGCTCGGCCCAGGTGACGCTGGAAGTGTGCAACGGCCCGGCCGCCACCTCCACCGCCTGCGAACCCGCCAGCTTTGTCTTTGACAACGCGGTAGGCGCGGAAAAGCCGGTCATCGGCCAGCAGAACGGCCTGAATGTGTACGAGTTCCGCTATGGCTACACGACCAACGTGATCATCGAAAGCGCGAACCTGTACAGCACCGACGTGTGGATCAGCGACCCGACGATCCGCTAGGCCGGGCATTTCTTCTGCAGCGATTCGAAGGCGGACTCACAACAGGGTCCGCCTTTTTTTGAGCAGTCACCTGCGCCACTGTGCGCTGAAAAAGGAGCATCTGCCCGATGAACCAGATTGAGACCATCCGCGCACTATACGACCAGCAGGAACGCATCGAGGCGGAATTCCCGCTTGCACGAAAGGAAGTGGCCGCGCCGGTCGTGCGCCACATTAATCGACCCGGCCGACGCAGCTTCATCCTGCACAGCGACCTGGCAGGCCATGATGCCGACGCCGTGATCGAACGCGAAATCGCCTATTTCGGCGCGCTGGGGCTGGATGTGGAATGGAAGGCCTTCAGCCACGATGCGCCGCCAGATCTGGTGAATCGGCTGGTGGCGCACGGCTTTGAGCCCGAAGACGAGGAGACGCTGATGGTGCTGCCGCTGGCGTCACTGCCGGCACGGCTGGCCGCACCCGTCAGCACAGATATCCGCAGGCTGACGCATGACGCCGAATTTGAATCCTTTGCAGCGGAGATCCGGTCCATTCTGGAGCAGGTATGGGGCACGCCCTTTGACTGGATTCGCGAACATTTACACGATCAGGTGGCCATCAATCCGCGCTTGATCAGTATTTATATCGCCTATGTAGACGGCATTCCGGCCAGCTCCGCGTGGGTGAACTTTCCCGAAAAGAGCACGTTCGCCAGCCTGTTTGGCGGCTCCACCCTGGAGGCGCATCGCGGAAAAGGCCTGTATACCGCGCTGGTGGCCGTCCGCGCACAGGAATCCCTTGCCCGCGGCTATCAGTATCTGACCGTGGATTGCAGCCCGATGAGCCGCGCTGTGCTGGAAAAGCAGGGGTTCCTGCCGGTTGCCACAGCGACCGCCTGTGTGAAGAAAGCTGCTGGCTGAATTTTATCTCTCAAAACCGAATTAGTATTATAAGTATTACAACAATAATCCTGCGATTAGTATGGTCTATACCCTGCTAGCACAGGTAAAAAATCTGACTATTTGTATTTCATCTTCAAAAGGCGTATAACAAGCTGTATATTTGATGCTAGTGCAGCCAGTTTTAAATTAACAGGAGAAAAAATATGATTGTTCGCGTGACAATTGAGATTGAAGGCGAAGGCTCGAGCGAACAGCTTCAGTCCATTCTGCGTAACCTGTCCGGCATCGCGACCGCGCCTGCCGCCGAGCCTGCTCCCGCGCTGGCCGCTGGCGAAGCGCCTGCCGAAGCCGCCCCCGAAGAAGCAGCGCCGAAGCGCCGTGGCCGCCGTCCGAAGGGTGAAGCCGCCCCTGCCCCTGTGAAACCGGCCAAGAAGCGCCGCAACAAGAGCAGCCGTCCGCGCGCGCCCAAAGGCCAGGGTGTCGTCACCCGCGTGGGCGAGCTGGTGGGCACGCCTTATTTCGACGAAGAACGCCGTCCTGAAGACGTGCAGGCCGAGCTCCTGACCCGTGGTTATGATGTCGATGTGCGCCAGATTTATTCCGTGCTCAAGCAGCTTGTCGACCAGCAAAAGCTGCAGCGCCGCAAAGACGACAACAACAAATACATTTACAGCACGATCAGCTAGCGGATGTTATGACGTTGCCCGCTCACTGGCAAGGCCAGTGGCAGGCAAGGCTAAAATGTGGTTTCCCCGTAGTGGCTTGGCATGCCAAGCCACTACTAACCAGTGGTGCGGGTTTTATGAGGATGGAAATTTGAAGTAGTCACGAGGACGGCACACACTTAAAGTGCGAATTCGAGTGGAGTGCACCCCGTGACTACAGAAGACATTATAATCCATATCTTTT
>JAHHHY010000007.1 GCA_019359125.1 Pleurocapsa minor GSE-CHR-MK 17-07R | reverse complement strand
GAGTGCTGAGTGCTGAGTGCTGAGTGCTGAGTGCTGAGTGCTGAGTGCTGAGTGCTGAGTGCTGAGTGCTGAGTGCTGAGTGCTGAGTGCTGAGTGCTGAGTGCTGAGTGCTGAGTGCTGAGTGCTGGGAATATGGTACATGGGCATACACTCGTTGCCATACCCACTTTGACGCCTCTCCTCATCCTTCACTCATTGCTCAGCACTCAGTACTCAGTACTTTCCTTTAAGTTCTCTCAAAAAAGACCAGCAGCACCAGCTTGCCCAGGCGGATTTCGTCACCGTCGCGCAGGATGCGCGGCTGATTGGGAATCAGGCGCTGGCCGTTGAGGTAGGTGCCGTTCGGGCTGCCGCGATCCACCAGCTGCAGCGAGGCGCTGTCTTTGCGCACGATTGAGGCGTGCTTGCGCGAGACGCCCAGCTCGCCGGCCTGATTTTCGCTCAGGTCGATTTCCGGCACTTCGCCGGTATCCGGGTCCTTGCGGCCGATCACCAGCGTGGTAATTTCGGTCGGATCATAGATGAACTTGCGGTCGGCGCCACGCACACGCAGCACCAGGCTCATGCGCCCGGTCAGGCGCGCTGTGCCCCAGCGAGGAATGGTGTCTTCATCATCCGCATCGCCCAGGGCGCGCGTCGCTGTGTGCTTCGGTTTGATGACCAGCTCGCCGCAGTACGGGCAAATCTTGGTCGCGGGGGAAATCTTGTGCTTCCCACACGGGCAGTCGATCATGTCTACCCCAGTCGAAATGAGTGCATTACAAACGCTATGAATACACCCCATATTGTAGCACGGCATAAACTATTCTGTTGCGTTAACATACGCGAGATTTCATAAGAAACTCACCAGCCGGATGGAGAGTACAGGCCAGCGCAGGCCGATGCCCTGCCAGCACGTGGCTGCACCCTGACCGTTTGGGCAGGCCGACGGGCGCAGCGCAGATACTCAGCAGTTTGGCAGGACCCTCTAATGAGGATTTTATAGCCGCGGGCGTATAATGACGTATAATCAGGGCGCTATGACACCACGCATTCGTCAAACCGACGCATCCTCAATGTCACCGATATCCCACATCGTTCATCAGTCTGGAGTTGTCTTGTTGTGAATAACAAGCCGGATTCTTCCAATAACAAAGATTCAAACAACGGCGGCGGCAATTCGCCGTTCGCAAACAGGAACGCGCAGCGCCTCTGGATTGTCCTGGGCGTCGTCGTCCTGGTGCTGTTCATCATCATCTTCGGCCAGCCCAACAGTATGCCCCGTGGCAACCGGCTCACGCTGGACCAGCTCGCGGCGCAGATTGACGAAGGCAACGTGGCCGAAGTCACCATCCGCGGCGGCAATGACGTCTTCATCGTCTTCCGCAATGGAACCAGCGGCTACTACTATAAGGAACGCGAGACCAACCTGCTGATTTATCTGGAGGCCTTTGGCGTGTCTCCCAGCGCGCTGGCCGCCATTCAGTTCAGCGAGCAGCAGGGCGACAACACGACCGGCTTCATCGTGCAGCTTCTCATCGCCGTGGTGCCCACGCTCATCATCGTGTGGCTGCTGTGGCGTATGATGCGCAGCGTGCGTGGCAGCCAGGACCAGGCGATGAGCTTTGGCCGCAGCCGGGCCCGCGTCGTGCGTGATATGGAGCGCCCGCAGGTCACCTTTGCGGACGTGGCCGGCAGCGAGGAAGCCAAGCAGGAACTGGCCGAAGTGGTCGAATTCCTGAAAGAACCGGACAAGTTCATCCGCCTCGGTGCGCGCATCCCCAAGGGCGTGCTGATGGTTGGCCCTCCGGGCACCGGCAAGACCCTGATGGCGCGTGCTGTGGCTGGTGAAGCGGGCGTGCCCTTCTTCAGCATCTCCGGCTCGGAATTCGTCGAAATGTTCGTCGGCGTGGGCGCCAGCCGCGTGCGCGACCTGTTCGAGCGCGCCAAGACGGAAGCCCCGGCCATCATCTTCGTCGACGAAATCGACGCTGTGGGCCGTCACCGTGGGGCCGGCCTGGGCGGCGGTCATGACGAACGCGAACAGACCCTGAACCAGATCCTCGTCGAGATGGACGGTTTCGAACAGGGCACCAACGTGATTATCATCGCGGCCACCAACCGCCCCGACATCCTCGACCCGGCGCTGCTGCGTCCCGGCCGCTTTGACCGCAAGGTCATCATGGACAACCCGGATGTGAAGGGCCGCGCCGAAATCCTGAAGGTGCACACCAAGGGCAAGCCGATCGCCCCGGATGTGGAAATCGAGACGATTGCGCGCATCACCCCCGGCTTCAGCGGTGCTGACCTGGAAAACCTGGTCAACGAAGCGGCGATTCTGGCAGCCCGCCGTAACAAGAAGACCATCGGCATGAGCGAAATCCAGGAAAGCATGGAGCGCGTCATCATGGGGCCGGAACGCAAGACCCGCGTGATGAGCGAGAGCGAGAAGCGCAAGATCGCCTTCCACGAGGCTGGCCACGCGGTGGTGCAGCACTTCCTGGAAAACTCGAATCCGGTGCACAAGATCACCATCATCCCGCGCGGACGTGCGGGTGGCTACGTGATGAGCCTGCCCGACGAGGACGTGTTCCTCAAGAGCCGCGAGCAGTTTGAAGACGAAATCGCCGGCATGATGGGCGGCCGTGCGGCTGAAGAAATCATCTTCAACCAGTTCACCACCGGCGCCAGCAATGACCTGCAGCAGGCCACGGCCCGCGCGCGCATGATGGTGACGCAGTTTGGCATGAGCGAAATGCTGGGCCCGCGCGCATTTGGCGGTGGCAGCGGATCGCTGTTCCTGGGCCGCGACCTGTATGAACAGCGCGACTACAGCGAACAGGCCGCTGAAGACATCGACAACGAAGTCAAGCGCATCCTGCAGACGGCTTACCAGCGCGCCAAGTCCACGCTGACCGAGCATCGCGCCAAGCTGGACGAGCTGGCCACCACGCTGATTGAAATCGAGACGCTGGACCGCGCCGCGTTCGAGAAGCTGATGAATGGCCTGAGCGAGAACAGCGAACCGGCAGGCACGCCCGTCTAATCCAGGCGCGTGTAAAAATCGCATAAAAACGGGGGCTGATGATTCGTCAGTCCCCGTTTTATTTCCCCTCAGCACGGGAAGAATCTGTAAAGTGAGATTTTACAGTTCACCAATGCACAGCTAACTTTTGTGGCTCACAATGAATGGCATGACGTCGGGCAGCACGAGTAAACGGACAGGTATCATGAAACGAACATCCAGGACAGTCGCAGTCTTTCTGGCCGCATTCGCATTGGCGATTGGGGCGATGATATTTGGATCTTCCCTCACGGCCAGCGCCTCGGTGACGGCCAATTTTCAGGCGCCGGTTTATGCGGCGCAGGCACAACCAACCTATATCACCGATAACGAACGCCTGCTGAACTCACTGTACAGCCGGATTGCGCCATCGGTGGTGCTCATCAATGTCAATGTGACCAGCTCCACCCGCGGCACCGGCCAGAGCACCGGCTCCGGCTTCGTGATCGACCAGCAGGGGCATATCGTCACCAACAATCATGTGGTCGATGACGCCACCCTGATTGAAGTCCGCTTCTTCGACGGGCGCATCGCCCGTGGCGAAATCGTCGGCCTGGATCCGGACAGCGATCTGGCGGTCATTCAGGTGAGCGATGTGCCTGCAGAGGCGCTGTTCCCGCTGACACTGGGCAATTCCGGCGGGCTGTATGTCGGCCAGGAAGTGATCGCCATCGGCGCGCCGTTTAATCAGGCGTGGACGATGACGACCGGCATCGTGAGCGCGCTCGACCGCAGCATCCAGGGCCTCACCCAGTTCTCGATCGGCAGCGCCATCCAGACCGACGCGGCCATCAATCCCGGCAACAGCGGCGGCCCGCTGCTCAACCTGAGCGGTGAAGTCATCGGCGTGAACAGCCAGATCATCAGCCGCACCAACAGCAGCGCTGGCGTCGGCTTCGCCATCCCCAGCAATCTGGTGGCACGTGTGGCGCAGCAGCTGATCGAAACCGGCCGCGTGCAGTACAGCTATCTGGGCATCAGCGGCCAGGAAATGAACCTGGAGATTCTGGATGCGCTGAACCTGCCGAACACGACCAACGGCGTGGTCGTCACCCGTGTGGAGCGCAACAGCCCGGCGGCGCAGGCTGGCCTGCAAAACCCGGTCACGCAGGGCAATTCGATCACCAGCCTCGACATCATCACTTCGGTGGACGGCATTCGCGTGTCGGGCATGCCAGACCTGATCTCGTACCTGGCCAGCAATACCGTGCCCAACCAAGTGGTGACGCTGGAAGTGCTGCGTAACGGCCAGAGCTTTGGCCTGAACGTGCAGCTTTCAGAGCGCCCGCGTTAACTTCGATTCCTTCCCTCCCCCCCCTTACAAACAGCCCCTCGGCAGGCATGCCTGCGAGGGGCTGTTTGTTTTCGTATGGGGCTGAGTGTACGCCTTGCGCCTGAATATCGCGTGGGAACTAGTGATTCTTCGGCTTTTCCTCGTCCATATTGCGGAAGCCGGGCGCGTCCACCACTTCGGCGTCCTTGCCGGCGCGGCGGCGCTCAATGCCCGCCTTGTGCTCGCTGACGACATAGTCGGGCGCCAGCATTTCCATGAACTTCACGCTGGCCACCAGGATGCCGAGGTCATCCAGCTGGGTCAGAATCGGGATGATATCGGGCACCAGGTCGATGGGCGAAATCACATAGACCGCGGCCAGCACCAGCACCAGCTTGGCGTGAATGGGCACGCGCGCGTCGAAAAACAGTTTCCAGGTCAGCAGCGCCTGATCGATGACACCATCGAGAGCTTTCATAGGGTTTTTACCTCGCCTGTTAAGGCCATTTCACCTGCCAGCGGCATGAGTGACAAATTCGCGCACTTCCGCAAATACCGCATCACGGGCGCGATCCTGGGTGACAATATGTCCCCTGTAGTCTGATATACGCAGGGTGATGTCAGAAGTTGCAGCGCGGGCGGCGATGCGCTCGCCAAATACCGCTGGCGCTGTCTCGTCCCGCGTGCTGTACAGCAGCAGCAATGGCAGACTCACCTGCGGCAGGGCGGCATCGGCGGCTTTACTCAGCAGCACGAGCTGTTCCAGCGCGGACGTGCTCCACAGGTCATAGCGCACACGCCCGACGACCGGATCGCCCCGGCGGCCCTGTTCCTCACGCACCACTTCACCCAGATCGCTGGTGTCCGGCTGCTGCGTATACGGACGCAGTCGCTTGCCCAGCCGGGTCGTCCGCAGCAGCGCATCAGGCAGCGGAATCGGTGACGCCAGCACCGCCGCGCCCGCCAGCCTGTCCTGCGGCTGGGCATGGGCGGCCAGCAGCATGGCCAGCATCCCGCCCATCGAGTGCCCGACCACGATCACGCGCTCACAGCTGGCGGACAGCACCGCCAGCCCGTCACAGGCCGAGGCCAGCCAGTCTTTCCAGCGGGCGCGCGCCATATCGCGCGGGTCGGTGCCGTGGGCAAACAGGCGCGGCAGCAGTACGGTATGCCCCGCGCCATGCAGGTCGGCCCCCAGCCAGCCTATTTCCGATGGCGTCGCGGTGAAGCCATGCAGCCCCAGCACGCCGATGGCCGTCCCGCCGCGCCAGAACAACGTCCCGCCGCCGCGCATGATCGGCCGGACGGTCATGCACCCTCCGTCGGCGGCGCATCCGCGGGAGACATGGACTCGGCCTGCGCTTTCTCCTTCGCCCTGCGACGCGGCTCGGTGATCCAGCTGTCGATCAGGATGAGGATGACCCCGCCGACAATCGCATGGTCGGCCAGATTGGAGACATTCGAGATGACATTGGGCAGCGTGTAATGGATGAAGTCGATCACCGCACCAATGGTCGCCCGGTCGTAGGCATTGCCCAGCGCGCCGCCCAGCACCAGCGCCACGCCGATGCGCGTGAGCACCAGCGACCGGTCGATACGCGGATAGAAGATCAGCATCAGGGTGCAGATGATCACCGCCAGCACCAGAAACACGCTGCCGGCCTGTGGCAGCAGCCCAAATGCCGATCCGGTATTCTCGCTGTAGGTGATCGAAAACACCGGGTCGATGATCGAGATGCTTTCGCCCAGGCGCATGCTGCGCATGACAGCCGACTTGGTGAGCTGGTCGATCAGCAGCACGCCAATGGCCAACGGAAACAGCAGCGCGTAGCTGCGCAGGCGGTCGTTCAGGCTAATCGGGCTTTTCATGCGTGCGCCGCCTTGATGCCCTGGGCCAGATAATGCGCCAGCCCCATGATGCTCATCATCGGATTGACGCCGCTGCACGTCGGCATGGCGCTGGCGTCCAGCACATAACAGTTCTTCACGTCGTATACCTCGCCATTCGGCTGCAAAGCGCCCGTCGCGCGCGTGGGGCCGATGCGGCACGAGCCCATCTGATGCGCGCTGAACAGGCCAAACTGATTCGATCCCATCGGCGCCCGTTCGACAGCCTCCAGAAACTCCGCCAGCGCGCCCGACCTGCCCCGGACATACGGCTTGCTGCGGATGTGCGGCACGCTCAGGCTGTTGGCACCCGCCGCATCCAGCACGCGCAGCGCCTCGACGATGCCGCGCCGCAGATGCCCCGCGTCATATGGGTGCAGCGCGTAGTCGATCAGCAGGCCGCCCGCCTTGTCGATACGCACGCGGCCGCCGTAGCGGTCACGCGAGAGGATGATGATATTCGACAGGTGCTCCAGCCCGGCCATTACGTCTTTGTGCTGGCGGCCGCTTTCCCACGGCACGCTGAGCGCGGCGATGCCCGGATGCACCGGCGCACATTCCAGTCGCACGCCATAGCCGTCGCCATCCAGATTGGCGAATTCGCTGGAGACGCGCGTCATCGGCGCGCCCTGCCAGCCGCGCACGACATCATCGAACACGCCGAACACGACGGTCGTCGGATGCAGGCGCAGGTTCGCGCCGATCTGCGGGCTGGCCAGACCGGAACGCAGCAGCAGTGCCGGGGTATTGAGCGCCCCGCCCGCGGCGATCACCAGCTTTGCGCGAATCTCGAGCGTATAGATGCGGCCGTCGCCATCGCGTGCCTCCACCAGCGCGCCGACCGCCGTCCCATTTTCAATCAGGATGCGGCGGGCATCAGCACGCACCAGAAAGCGCGCCCCGTTCGCAGCAGCATCGGCCAGGAATGTTTTGGCGATGCTCTGCTTCTGTCCGAACGCGCAGCCAAAATTGCAGAAGCCGCAGTCCTCGCAGCCGACCGCATTGCGCGGAATCGGCGCGCAGTCATAGCCCAGCGCCGCGCAACCGCGCTCCAGCATCTGATTCTGCGGGGTGGCGGCAGGCGTATAGTCAATGTTCAGACGCGCAAACACAGCATCCAGGCTGGCCTGATACGCGGGCGTCGTCGCTTCTGTCAGTCCGTGGCTGGCCCATTCGCGCAGCACGTAATCGGGCGTGCGCAGCGACCCGGTCCAGTTGATGGTGGTGCCGCCGCCCAGCGTGCTGCCCGCCAGCACGACGATGCCTTTGTCGCGGGTGGTCAGCGCGCCGTGCTTCTCGTATAACTTTTCGGTGGCATCCAGCTCGCGACCATTGAATTCGTGGTCGGCGCGGCTTTCACCCTTCTCGATCACCAGCACGTCGAGTCCGGCGGCCGCCAGCTCTGCCGCGGCCACACCGCCGCCCGCCCCGCTGCCGATCACCAGCGCGTCACAGCTCAGGCGCATGCCCGGCGTCACCGTTAGTGTCGTCAGGGGCGACGGCCTGGGCGCGGTCTGAAAATCCGGGATGCGATAGTGGATGGCGGGCCAGGCCGGATTGTGGTTATCGGCATCGGCGGCGCTGTAAAAGATGAACAGGCCGAGGCGTTTCAGGCTCTGGAACAGCTGGCGCGCCTGGGGAATCTGGCTGTGGGCGCAGGCGCGCAGCAGATGTTCGCGCTGGTCCCCGGTCATAGCCGAGAAGGCACGCGGGATGCCACAGGCCAGCGCGTTAAACGGAGCCGTCTCGATCAGCATGAGAAAGGCGCGCAGCGCCAGCTTGTCGGCCTGGTCAGCGACGCGCTCCAGCGCCGCCGCCAGCGCGTCGGCCAGCCCGGTATCCGACGCAGAGACGCGATAGAGCGGCGAGTCTGGCGCGTCCAGATGCGGAACCAGGGTGTCACAGACAAGACTTAGCGTGCGCTGCTGGGCGGGCGTAAACAGGCTCATAGGGAGGCTTCTGCATGTGTCGTCATTGCGCTGCATTATGCCACGGGGCCAGTGAAAACATAAAGGCGTCCGCTGTGCTATAGGGCAAACTCATCGGCATCATCTTCGCGTGAGGCAACCACTTTTGAACAAAACCCGCCCATAACGCATACTATCGCTATGAATGCACAGCCCAAAACCCTCATGACACAACCAAACCCGCCCCCCGTCCCGGTGATGACAATGCCGCGCGAGCTGGATCGCGCCTGGCCGGAATGGGCGCGCCGCTCAAACCCGATCGTGCGCCGTCAGCTGGGCATTTACTGGAAGCTGATGCCGCCTGATTTCTGGCTGCTGGGCCGCTATGTCGGCTATCAGCTGATCCTGCTGGTGCTGTCGATCGCGCTGCCCTTTCTGCTGACCGTGTTCATGCCCGCCGCGACCGTCTCGCTGGTGGTGCTGCCGGTGGCCTTCGTACTGCACGTGCAATCCCTGTTTCGCATCGGCTCGATGACCTCGATGAGCGTGCTGGACGAAGTGCGCAACGACTCGCTCGATCTGCTGCGCCTGTGCCCGCGCCCGCTGCATCACATCATGTACAGCAAGGCGGCGGCCGGGGTGTGGCGCAATGTGGAAAATATCAGCATGGTGATGTTCGCCGCCGCGCTGACCACGCTGCCGCTGCTCGTCATCCTGTTCGACAACTGGGTGGGCACCAATGAACAGCCAGTGCTGTCGCGCATCGCGATCAGCGCGGCGCTGGTCATTTCGGTGGTGCGCATCCCGCTGGAATGCGCGCTGATGGCCGCCTTTGGCGTGCTGGTGGGCACCACCGTCAGGCTGCGCGGGGCCGCCATCATGACGACCGCGCTGCTGGGGGTGGGCTATATTGCGGCCATCAATCTGATTCGGATTCCCCCGTGGCCCACAGAAATTCGCCTGCTGGTGGAGCTGGTGCCACCGCTGGTGCTGCCCCTGCTGCTGATTCCGCTGTGCTTCTGGCTGGCCGTGCGCCAGATCGAACACGGGAAATGAGCCGCCCAATGCGGTGGCATTAGATGGATCTGGCGCGAACCCTCTCAAAACCTCGCACAGTTTTTGCGCCCCACCCCGTATTCGTCTATCCTAGTGCATCGTTATTCTGAACGCTTATTATCCCTTACAGGAGCGCGTGCATGCGAACCGCCGACGCCGCTTCTGGCGCGAAAAAACCAGTACTGCAACGTGCGCTCAGCCTGCTGACAGATATCCGCTTCCTGCGTGTCGTCGGGCAGCTGGTGTTTCTGGCCCTGCTGGTGTTCCTGCTGGCACAGGTGTGGAACAATATCCTTTCGGCGCTGGAAGCCAACAACCTCAATCCCAACCTCGAATTTATGCAGAACCGTGCCGGTTTCGAGATTGGCGGCGCGGGCGACTACAGCGCGAACGACTCGTACTGGGAGGCCTTTCGCGTCGGCCTGGAAAACACGCTGAGCGTGGTGCTTGCCGGGCTGGTGGGCGCGACGCTGCTGGGCATCCTGGCCGGCATCCTGCTGCTCAGCCGCAACTGGCTGCTGCAAAATATCACCCGCTTCTTCGTCGAAATCCTGCGTAATTCCCCCCTGCTGGTCGTCATCTTTGTGATGTTTTTCGTGGTGGTGCTCTCGCTGCCACAGCTGCGCGACAGCCTGACTTTTCCGCAGGAGGCCATCGCCACGCTACCCACCAGTTGGATCCTGCTCGGCGTAATCGCGCTGGGGATGTGGGTCTGGCTGCGCCGGGCCGACGCCGCTAAACGCCAGTTCTGGTGGACGCTGTTTGCCAGCGCGCTGGTCACGCTGATCGTGCTGCATACGCTGGGGGGCGCCAATCCGGATACCTGGGGTGAATTGAACGGCCTGGGCGCGCTGCTGGACGTGCGTTTCCTGGTCGCGGCGCTGGCCGTGGGCGGCGGGCTGGCCGCCATTCTGGTATTCATGAAAGATGAGGCCCGCGACGCGGCGCTGGCCGTGCTGGCTGGTGTCGCCGCCGGGCTGGCGGTCTATTACTTCGGCGTGCTGCCGAACGGCGGTCTGCGCTTTGAGACGCGCCCGATCATCTGGCTGAATAATCGCGGGCTGACGTATCCGGAAATCTGGGCCACTGGCCGCTTTGCCGAATGGGCCGCGTTCATCACCATCGGGCTGGGCTTCGCGGTGGCCATCTTTTTCTATCTGCGCCGCCAGACCGAAATGACGGGCAAGCCGTATCCGCGCGTGCGCATCGCCGTGCTGGCCGCCGTGATCTTCACCGTGGTCGGCTGGGTGATCGTGTCGTCCGAGCCTGTTCCGGCGACGATCATCGTGCAGCAGGACGGCGCGCTGATCGAAATGCCGGTCGCGCAGGCGCTGGAAGAAGACCTGATGACCCGCGAACAGGCGCTGGCCTACGCGACGGCCCCGCTGGAAATCGTGCTGCCAGAGCGGCAGGGCCTGCGTATGGGGTCCGGCGATACGCTGTCGCCCGAATACGTGGCGCTGCTGCTGGCGCTGGTCATCTACACAGCAGCCTTCATCGCCGAAATTGTGCGCGCAGGCATCCTGGCGGTGCCGCGTGGACAGCTTGAGGCGGCGCGCGCGCTGGGGCTGAGCTACAACCAGCTGCTGCGCATGATTATCCTGCCGCAGGCGCTGCGCGTGATTATCCCACCGATGACCAATCAGTATCTCAACCTGGCCAAAAATTCCAGCCTGGCCGTCGCGATCTCGTTTGCCGACGTGTATCAGGTGATGTTCACCGTGGGCAACCAGAGCGGCCAGAGCGTGACCACGATCATCATCGTCATGGTGACGTATCTGGTGCTCAGCCTGGTGATTTCTGGCATCATGAACTGGATCAATGCCCGCTTCCAGCTTGTGACGCGGTGACGGAAAAGGACCCCTGATGACGACCGCTCCTGACCTTTTCCCGCGCACCACTGGCACCGTTTACGAGGAAATTCCTGCGCGCCCGGCTCCGATGCTCGTCAGCGGGCCGCTGGCCTGGATGCGCGAAAACCTGTTCAAATCGCGCTTCGACACGGTGCTGACGATCGTGACCACCATCCTGCTGGTGGTATTCACGCTGGCGCTGGCCAACTGGGTGATCGCCCAGGCGAACTGGCTGGTCATCACGCGCAACCTGCGCCTGCTGATGGTGGGCCTGTTCCCCATCGACCAGGTGTGGCGCGTCAACCTGGCCGTGCTGTTCGTGGCCTTCGCCCTCGGCTACAGCATCTATGCCTATATTCGCGTGTCCCGTTTCGTGCAGGCCGCCCTGATCGGGCTGGTGCTGACGATGATGGTGGTGCCCGCCGCGTCCGCCCTGCTGTTTTCCACGCCGCCCAGCTTTCTGGCCGTGGGCGCGGTGGAGGTGCAAAGCGGCACCATCAGTGAACTGCCACAGCCGCGTGCGGCCTTTCTGGCGCGCCAGGGCGACACCGTCCGCTTTGAGATTGCGCTTGATGCGCTCAACGATACTGACCTGGTGGGGATGTCTGGCTTCATGGACCGGGCGGCCAGCGGCGTGTATAACGCGGCCCGCGCGCGCTTCCGCACCGAGGCAGAAATCGCCCGGCTGGATGCCCTGCTGGCGGGCGACACGCTGACAGAACGCCAGCGCGCCGCCGCCCAGGACAGCCGCGACGGCCTGAGCATGCCAGAGGAAACCACCGCGACCTATCAGGTGAATACCGAATCAATCTCGATCCGGATCCTGGATGGGGCGACGCTGGCCCAGGTGAGCAGCGCGGTGCTGGATATCGCCCAGGCGCGCGACGCCCAGGCCGGGGAGCGCACCAACAGCGGCCAGCCGATTGAATATCCCGTCTACGAATTTGTCGCGCCGGCCGATGGCTGGTACGTGCTGGAGAAAAGCCTGCCGGAAGGCAGCGAGACGGTGGGCATTCTGGATGTGCGCGGCATCCCGCCGATTCTGGAGCGCAACTTCACCGGCTATAACGAATATGTGCGCATCACCGACGACTTCACCGTGGTCGGCGGCCGCCCGATGTTTGAGGATTCGCAGATTCCCTTCATCAGCATGACCGATAATCTGTATCGTGGCGAACGCAGCCTGCCAGATTATATGAGCCTGTTTGCCGGGCCGATTCTGGCGCTGCTGGGGCGCGGGCTGATTCCGTTCATCGGGCTGCTGGCCGTCGGCTATGGCGCCGGATACGCGCTGGTGCAGCTGCGCCCGCGTGCCCCGCGCAACCAGTCGGCACACGCGCCGGCACGTGCGCTGGTCGGCCCCTTGTGGGCAGTCGTGCTGACGCTGTTTTTCGTCCTGATTTACGGCGTGAACGGCTACAGCACACTCGACTTTGCCTTCATGTTTGCCTCGTTCGCGTGGGTCGGCTGGATGTTCTTCGCCGGCATCACGCTGAACCGTGCGTCATGGGGCAGGCCGCTGTTTGCATCGGTCGCGCTCACTGGCATCGCGCAGGTCGTGCTGCTGCACGGGGATACCAGCGACAACGTGAGCGGCATTCTCCTCGGTTCGCTGGTGTGGATGACGATTGGCCTGCTGGCTGCCCGCCAGGGCTACATCAACAGCCAGCGTTTCTCGTTTCGGGAATCGGTGATCGGGTTCGGCGTCAGCAGCCTGATCTGGCTGGCATTGTTCCTGATCGTGCCGCTGCTGCTGAATGCTGCTTCCAGCCTGGGGCTGATACCCGCGCTGGCCCAGGAAAACGTCATTGGCATCGTGGAGACGCGCCGCTGGGGCGGCCTGCTGCTGACGATGGTGCTGACGGTCGTCGCCATTCTGGCCAGTTTCCCGCTGGGCGTGCTGCTGGCCTTGGGGCGGCGCAGCTCGCTGCCACTGGTGCGCGTGGTCTGCACGCTGTTTATCGAGCTGGTGCGCGGCGTGCCGCTCATCACCGTGCTGTTCATGGCGCAATTACTGGTGCCGCTGATCAACCCCGGCCTGGCCAATGTCGAGAATGCCATCCGCGCCATGGTCGGCCTGACGCTGTTCAGCGCGGCCTATCTGGCGGAAAATGTGCGCGGCGGCCTGCAAAGCGTGCCGCCCGGCCAGGATGAAGCAGCGCGTGCACTGGGCATGGGCAGCATCCAGATCACCCTGTTCATCACGCTGCCGCAGGCATTGCGCGCCGTGATTCCGGCGCTGGTGGGCCAGTGTATCGCGCTGTTCAAGGATACGTCGCTGGTGGCGCTGGTGGGCCTGCTGGACCTGACCGGCATGGCGAAGTCGATCACCGCGCAGAGCGAATTTGTGGGCACGCAAAGCGAAACCTACGTGTATATCACCGTCGTGTACTTTATCGTGAGCTACTTTATGGCCTTTATCAGCCGCCGCATCGAGGCCAGCGGTTCGGGCGCAGTGCGCCGTTTCGGGTGAGAGAAATCCTATGAGCGATGTGACGCATTCAGAAAACACGGCCTCGGCAGAACCGATCATCATCTGCCGCAAGGTGAACAAGTGGTTTGGCGAGTTTCATGTGCTGCGCGATGTGACTGTGGATGTGATGCCGCGCGAGGTGGTGGTGGTCATCGGGCCGTCCGGCTCTGGCAAATCGACCTTCATCCGCTGCATCAACCGGCTGGAGGAACATCAGGAAGGCGAGATCATCGTGGACAATATCACGATGGGCCACGACATCCGCAATATCGCCGCCATCCGCCGCGAAATCGGCATGGTGTTCCAGCAGTTCAACCTGTTTCCGCACCTGACGGTGCTGAACAATGTCATGCTGGCGCCGATGAATGTGCGCCGCTGGAGCAAAGAGAAAGCCGAGCAGAAGGCGCGCGAGCTGCTCGACCGCGTCGGCATCCCTGAACAGGCCGAAAAGTATCCCGGCCAGCTTTCCGGCGGGCAGCAGCAGCGCGTCGCTATCGCCCGTGCGCTGGCGATGGAGCCGAAGATCATGCTGTTTGACGAACCGACGTCGGCGCTGGACCCGGAAATGGTGAAAGAAGTGCTGGACGTGATGAAAGAAGTGACCAGCAGCGGCATGACGATGGTCTGCGTGACCCACGAGATGGGTTTCGCCCGCGAAGTGGCCGACCGTATCCTGTTTTTCGACCAGGGCCGCATCGTCGAGACGGGCACGCCGGAGCAGCTGTTCGACAATCCGCAGCACCCGCGCACCAAGCTGTTCCTCAGCCAGATTCTGTAACGTCGGCCACACACCCGCCGAAGGCACGAAAAAAGGCGCACCGGTTATGGATGCGCCTTTTTGTTTTGGATGTCTGGCTGGCGTTACCGATTACTTGCGGCGGGCGCGGGCGCGCAGGCTGGTGAGCGCGAAGGTGAAGGTGATGCCGCCGAGCACGAAGCAGGCAATCAGCGCACGAATCATGATGTCGTTGTCCCAGCCTGTATTCAGCACGGCGCGGCCTGCATCGATGATATAGGTGATCGGGTTGATTTCAGCCGCGGTGCGGATCCAGCCGCTCAGCAGGCTGAGGGGCACAAACGTCGCCGTCAGGAACGAGAGCGGGAAGAACAGGAAGCCCGCGCCCTGGGTGGCTGCCGCGCTGCCCGTGCGCAGGGCGATGGCAACCGTGAAGCCGGCAAAGGCGATACCCGTCAGCAGTGACAGCACCAGCAGGGCGGCCACGCCGGGGATGCCGGTTTCGGGGCGCAGGCCCATCAGCACCGCGACGCCCACCACCAGCAGCGTTTGCAGCACGAGGATGAACGAGGCCGAGATCATCGGGCCCAGCAGCAGCGCCCAGCGGTTGATCGGCGTGAGCAGCAGCTTGTCGAAGTAGCCGCGCTCGATATCGCGCACGATGCTCTGGCCGGCGATGCCCGACGTGCCCAGCGATGCGCTGATGACCGAGAACGGCAGGATGAAGCCGAGATAGCTTTGCCCGGCCAGGCCAGGCAGGAAGTTGGACGCCGTGCCCAGCGACCCGGTGTAGATGAACAGGAAGAACATGTTGATGAAGAAGCCGGGCAGGATGGCGACCGGATCGCGGAACGAGGTCATCAGGCTGCGGCGCGTCATCATGACGACCTGGCTGACGAACGGCATCGACGGGTGATCAGTCTCGCTGGCGCGCGTTAGGGCGCTGGGTGCTGTGCTTACAGAGGTCATTGGCGTAGAGTCCTTTTACTGGTTCAGGCAGAGAGAGTCGTTAAAAGGGGAGAGTTAAAAGTTAAAAAGGGCGATGTGTTGTGTAGCCTGTGAGCTTCCGAAGCATGGAATGGCTCTTTTCGCCTTTCACCTTTTAACTTTTAACTTCCCTTTCTTCTCAGGCGGCAGGTTCGTCTTCTTCGGTATCGTTGTTGATCGTCTGGCCGGTCACCTGCAGGAACACATCGTCCAGCGTGGGCGTGGTCAGCGTCAGCGACGTGGGCACCAGGGCGCGCTCGTTCAGGCGGTTGACAACAGCCGGCACGACCTGGGCCGCGCCGTTCTTGTACAAACGCACCATGCGGCGGTCCAGCTGCACACGGTCGAACATCTCGGCCAGTTCATCTTTGGCGCTGGCGGCGGAATCGGCATCTTTGAAGGTGACATTGATCGATTCGCTGCCCAGCGACGACTTCAGGGCTTCGGGCTGGCCTTCGATGGCGATTTTGCCCTTCACCATGATGGCGATCCGGTCGGCCAGTTCGTCGGCTTCTTCCAGATACTGCGTGGTCAAGAAGATCGTCATGCCCAGCTCGCGGTTCAGGCGGCGCACTTCGGCCCAGATGTCGCGACGGCTGGCCGGGTCGAGGCCGGTCGTCGGCTCGTCCAGGAACAGGATTTCCGGCTCATGGGCCAGTCCCATCGCCAGGTCGAGGCGGCGGCGCATACCACCGCTGTACTTGCCCACCGGGCGCTTGATCACGCCGGGTTCGTTCAGCTTGACAATCGCCAGTAGCTCCATGGCGCGGTCTTTGGCCTGCTTGCTGTTCATGCCAAACAGGCGCGACTGAATCGTGAGCAGCTCCAGGCTGGTCATCAGCGGATCGAGGCCGACATCCTGCAGCGTGACGCCGCTGATACGGCGCACGTCATTGGCCTGGCGCGTGATGTCGAAGCCGCCGACGGTGGCCGTGCCGCTGGTGGGCAGGCTGAGCGTCGTCAGCATGGTGACGGTCGTGCTCTTGCCCGCGCCGTTGGGGCCCAGGAAGCCGTAGACTTCGCCAGCGTTGACCTTGAAGGATATGTTGTCGACGGCGGCAAAATCGCCATAACGCTTGACCAGGTCGTGCGCGATAATTTCTCTGGATTGTGACATGTTGAATCTCTCCGTGCATCTCGGTGACGTGCTGTGCTGCTGGGTAGTGGTCGGTAACGACAGGTGCTGCTGATTATGACTCTGCGTGTTCCGCCAGGTAGCGGGCGAAGGCCCCGGCCAGGGCATCCATCCCGTTATCCAGCTGGCCACGCTGTTCAGGCGGCATCGCCTCGATAATGCGTGCGATGCGCCCCGCGATTTCGTGCTGCGCTTCTTCAAGCACGCGGTCCCCCTCGGGATTGATCGTAATCCACACGATGCGCCGGTCTTTCTCAGAGCGCGTCCGTGTGACCCATCCGCGAGATTCCGCCGTGCTTACAGTGCTGGACATCGTCGGCAGGCTGACATTCATGCGTTCTGCCAGCTCGCTCAGCGAGTGCGGGCGAAACTGAAGTGACCCCAGAAGGGCCATCAGTCCCGCATCCATCTTGCGGTCATCACTGCGCATCTCTCCGCTCATCAAACGCATGAGCAAGGGAAATATCTGCAGCGTTTTGCGTGCCAGCGCGTAAACCTCCGCATCACTTTGGTACTGCTGTTCGGTCATGATTACTTTGCCTTCCAAATGATTAGTATCTCTAACCATTTGATGTGCTAACTATACGACCCGTGTTGAAAAGCGTCAATATGCCGTAGCTGAGAGCTTGTTTAATACTGGCTGAATGGCGTCTCATGCGCGCTGCATGGGCAGCATCAGCAGCGGATCCGCAGGGAACATGGTAATCAGCGGGCGCGGCCTGACCGGGGCATCATCCGCACGCACGAAACGCCAGCGCGCGCACAGCGCCGCCAGCAGCGTCTGCGCCTCGATCCACGCGAAAAACTGGCCGGTGCAGATGTGGCTGCCGCCGCCAAAGGGAAAATAGGCATAGCGCGGGATGCGTTTTTCCAGGCCATCCAGCCAGCGTTCCGGGCGAAAAGTATCCGGATCGTCGTAAAAACGGGCATCGCGCTGGGCCAGATACGGGCTCATGAACACATGCGCGCCCTCGTCGATGGCATAGCCGCCCAGATTGGCGCCGGCCAGCGCCCGCCGGGTCAGCGCCCAGGCCGGCGGATACAGGCGCATCGACTCGCGGATGACCGCATCGACGTACGGCAGGCGCGGCAGGTCATCAGGCGTGACCGCGCGCCCACCCAGCACGTTGTCAAGCTCACGGTGCAGCGCGGCTTCCGCGTCAGGATGTTCGGCCAGCAGATACAGGGTCCAGGTCAGCAGCGTGGCGGTCGTTTCATGCCCGGCGATCAGCAGGCCGATCATGGTGTCTTCGACTTCTTTGTCGGTCAGGCGGGCGCCGTCGGATTCATCGGCCGCGGCCAGGATATTTTCGAGCATATCGTGATGCTGGCCCGGTGCAGCCCGCCGGGCAGCGATCATGCTGCGGATCGATTTTGTCAGCGTGCCCCACGCACTCCACAGGCGCATATGGTCGCGCGTGGGCACCCAGATCGGCAGCTTTATCGCGCGGTTCATGTTGCTCAGGTAATCCTGCGCCAGCTTGAGCACCGCGCCAAACTCATCGAATGTCACCCCGGTCTCCGCGTCGAACAGGCAGCGGGCCGCGATGCGAATCGTCAGGCGCGACAAGTCTTCGGCGATGTCGATGGACTGGCCGGGCTGCCATTTGTCCATGTGCTCACTGGCCATCATACGCATCGGCTCGACGTGCACGCTCATGCGCGCCGGGGTCATGGCTGGCTGAATGATGCGCCGGATGCGCCGGTGGTCCTCGCGCTCGTGGGTGACTTTGCCCATCTCCAGCACGCGGGCGCGGTCAGCCTGCTGGCCGGGCGTGCGATGATAATGCGCCGCATCGTCCACCAGCACGGCACGCGTCAGGTCGGGATGATTGATCAGGTAATAGCGCCGGCCCAGCAGCCGCACCGAGACGATATTGCCATATGTCTCGACAGCCGACCGCATGGCATCGAGTCGGCGCTGCGACGGCTCGCGAATGTCTCCCAGAAAGGCCCACGCATTGGGCGGGCCGGGCGGATGGGTGGGCATCAGGGTGTCCTCCTGTCGGCAGATTCGGCGCGGTTGGCAGCGCCGCCCCAAGAGATTACACTATCCAACATGATCAAACACGCCTATTTTGCTGAAGATGCCGCTGAATACCTGGCAGACTGCCCGGTGATCAGCCTGGAAATGATTTATCGCCCGCGCCCGGAAGCCGCGCCCGCTCGCGCGCTGTTCGACGCCTGCCTGCGCGCCCGGCTGGATGCCTTGCAGGCTGGGGACGGGGTGGTGTTCTCGGCTGATGGCTTCGCCACCATCGCCAGCCTGCGCGAGCTGACCGACGCCTATCCGCAGCTCAAGCTGGTCAGCATGATTACGCCGCAGCACACTGCCGTCTCCTTCAACAGCGAGGCGCCGTATGCCTGGGGCTGGGAGTCACCCGACGCCTGGGTGATGGCCGAGAAGTCTGACCGCTGGATCCGCATCGAGGGTGCGACCTTTATCTGCTCAACGATCGCGGGCACGGGCAAACAGGGCTGGCTGGTCATGCCCGCGCACGATGCCGTATACGGGCGCCCGCTGCTGGAACGCCTGAAAGCCGAGAGCGTGCGCGTCCACGATGCCGCTGGCCGACCGGCGGCGGTCAGCCCCTACGCGCCAAACCAGCACGCCGCAATGACGGGCGTGGATATCGACGCGGGGGTGATCGACCTGCTGAATGCCGCCTTTGCCCGCGACGACGACATGGCCGGGAGGATATCACGCGACGAGGTGCAGGGCTTCTGGGGCAAAATGAGCCTGACGCCCTATGCGCTGTGCGGAGAACTGCTCGCGCACGCCTCGTATGCGGTGTGGGAAGATGACAAGGAAATCGACCGCGTGCTGCGCGAGGTGGGCGCTCCCCCGCGCGCGCTGTATATAGACGATCCGGCGCTGTACAAACAGTGCCCGCCCGTGTTCACACCCGAAGACGTGCGCGCCGTGATCGAGCGCCATCTGCATTACTCGCTCAATATCCCCGCCGACCCGATCGGCACGGCCAGCGTCTTGTGCCGTCCGCTGAATGCGACTGCCCGTACCCGCGCCGAATCAGACGCGCAGTTTGCCCGGGCCGCGGCGCAGGCCGATGTCATGATCGCCGCCTGCCGCGACGAGATTGAAGACCGGGTGGCGCGCACAGGCGTGAGCTGGGTGGACTGGGGCGCGTATCGCTATGTCGTGCGCATCGGCAGCCCGGATGTGCAGGTGTGGCGCAGACTGCCCGCGTCAGGGTAACCCGCTGCCGCCCGGCGTCTTTTCAGGGGCGCGAAACAAATTCCGAAATTCATGCAGCAGGCATGGAACCAATCCGCACGCATCGGCGTCTTATCCATGTAAGGTTATATCAGACGCAAGATGTGGAGAATGAATCAATGTTGGAATTAATCCTGCTGCTGTTGCTGCTGTTTTTCGGCATCACGACACCTGTGCGGGTCGAGAGCAACCCGGAACCTGTCCAGATGATGATGACGCCGACGCCGACGCCGGAAATCATCTTCACGGATGCCCAGGTCTTCCCGGTGGACGTGGAGAGCGCGGTTGCCTACTTCACGTCGGAAGTGCCCGCGCGCATCAGCCTGATCGTGAACGGCACGCTGCCGACCGGCTGCACCGATCTGGACATCGAAACAGTCGAATTTCAGGAGGGCAACACCGTCTTCGTGAGCATCGGCCAGGTCGTCGTCGGCGCGCCCAACTGCCCGATGATGCTGGTGCCCTACATCGAGACCGTGCAGCTTGAAGGCAACTACCCCCTGGGCGTGACCGTGATCGTCAACGGCATCGTCGCCAACCAGGACGCGGCCCCTGCACAGGCCGTGAATCTGATGCCGATCGTGGTGGATGCTGTGACCGCAGTACAGACGCGCAGCACCCCCTGGGACATCACTATTACCGTGACCGGCTCGCTGCCCACCGGCTGCGAAGAACTGCCGGTCGAAATTCAGCAGTACCGCGAAGGCAGCGCCGTGTACGTGTCGATCAATCAGGTCGTGCCAGAAGGCCAGATCTGCACCATGATGCTGATTCCCTACGAGGAAACGATTCAACTGGACGGACAGTTTGACACCCCGGTGACGATCATCGTCAACGGCGTCGAGGTGCAGAGCTAATATGGACGTTCGCACAATTCCGGCTGGCGAAGCAGGCTTCACAAACAGCGGACGCCTCGCGAGGCGCCCCTGCCACGGCGGATTGGGCAGGTTATCCGGGGTAGTCCGCAGGTTGAGCATCAGACGTGTTAGTTTCTGCCCAACGCGGTTGGGGTTTGCAGGGGCGCCTCGCAAGGCGCTCCCCCGGCACCAGATTACCAGACACGTCTTGGCCGTCATTTAACCCATTAAGGAGCATCATCATGACTCGTTTGCGATTTTCATTCCGGCGCACTGCCGCCATCGCCGCAGCCTCCCTGCTGCTGGCCAGCACCACCATCGTCTATGCCCAGGACCTGGACAATCCGCTGCCGGCCACCGGCGGCACCCGCGAGAGTGTCGCGCTGACCATCTACAACCAGGGCACCGCGCTGGTGCGCGACAGCCGTTCGTATACGCTGGGCGAAGGCATCAACATCCTGAACTTCACCGACGTAGCGGCGGGCATCGACCCGACCAGCGTGCAGTTTGACAGCGCGACCTCGCCCGACGGCCTGAGCGTGCTGGAACAGAGCTATGTGTATGACCTGGTGGACAGCTTCGCCCTGCTCAACCGCTATCTGGACCAGCGCATCGAGCTGACGACCAATGACGGCGAAGTGTTTGCCGGCGAGCTGCTGAGCGGGCGCACCGGCGACATCATCCTGCGCGATGACGAAGGCCAGGTGCTGGTAGTGAATATCAGCAACGTGCGCGACCTGCGCTTCCCTGAACTGCCCGGCGGCCTGATCACACGCCCCACCCTGCGCTGGCTGCTGGACAGCGATGCCTCCGGCGATCAGTCGCTGGAGCTGACCTATCTGACGAGCGGCATGAACTGGAGCGCCGACTATGTGGTGCTGGTTAACCCGGACAACAGCGGGCTGGACCTGAACGGCTGGATCACGCTGAACAATACCAGCGGCGCCAGCTTTGAGAACGCCATCGTCAAGCTGATTGCGGGCGACGTGAACCGCCTGCCCGACATGGAACAGATGCTGCGGGCAGAAGAAATGATGTACGACGCGGTGGCCAGCGCCGTGCCCGCTCCCCAGGTGGAACAGCGCGAATTCAGCGAATACCAGCTCTATGAAATCGGCCGCCCGGTGACTGTGCTGGACAACGAGACCAAGCAGGTCGAGTTTGTCAGCGGGTCAGGCGTGCCGGCCAGCACCTTCTACGTCTATGACGGCAGCCCGCTGTACTACGGTTATGTGCAGAGCGACCAGTACTATGGTGCGACCGGCATCACCGACGTGCAGAATTTCCTCACCTTCACGACCGATGAAGAAGGCGGCCTCGGTGCAGACCTGCCCTCCGGACGCATCCGCGTATATCAGGAAGACGTGGACGGCACGGCGCTGCTGATCGGCGAGAACACCATCGAGCACACGCCGCAGGGCGAAGAAGTTGAAATCTACCTGGGCAACGCGTTTGACCTGGTGGGCGAGCGCACACAGACGGCCTTCCGCATGATCGGCGACCGCACGATCGAGGAAACCTACGAGATTCGCCTGCGCAACCGCAAGGACGACCAGGCCGTGCAGATCCGCGTGCCGGAGAACCTGTTCCGCTGGAGCGAATGGGAAATCCTGGAATCGAGCGCGCCCTATACGCAGCTGAACAGCAACACGATTGAGTACCGCGTGGATGTGCCGCCCCAGGGCGAGACTGTCATCACCTACACGGTGCGCTACAGCTGGTAAGCACGATTACGCTTCACCTGTGACGAAGCCTCATCCCGCAGCCCCGCTCAGCCAGAGAGGGGTTACGCGATGAGGTTTCTGTTTGTTCGCCCGGCAAGCTGCCGGACGATGTATGATGTTTGAAAGCATTTGCACCCAAGGAGCATGAATGATGCATACCGTACAGGGCAGTGGAGAGCGCACGCATGTCGCCCTCACCGTGTATAACATCGGCACCGCGCTGGTGCAGGACCGGCGTCTGTTCACGCTGGCCGAGGGCGAAAACAGGCTGGACTTCACCGATGTGAGCGAGCAGATCGACCGCACCTCGATTCAGCTGGCCTCGCGCACCGCGCCGGGCAGTGTCGGCGTCGTCGAGCAGAGCTATGCCTACGACCTGGTGGACAGCTATGCCCTGCTGAAACGCTACATCGACCAGGTGGTGGGCATCATCACCGAGGACGGCACCTTTTACGAAGGGGCGCTGCTCAGCGGCCAGGGCGGCGACATCATCCTGCGGACGGGCGACGGCCAGGTGATCGTCGTGCGCCAGGACAAGGTGCGCGATATGCGCTTTCCCCAGCTTCCCGGCGGCCTGCTGACGCGTCCCACCCTGCGCTGGCTGCTGGACAGCACGGCCTCGGGCCAGCAGGAGCTGGAGCTGACCTATCTGGCCGGGGGCATCACCTGGACAGCGGATTATGTGCTGCTGGTGGCGGATGGCAGCGATGCCTTGGATGCGACGGGCATGGTCACGTTTGACAACAGCAGCAGCGCCAGCTTTGAGAATGCCCGCGTGAAGCTGATCGCCGGAGAGGTCAATCGCCTGCCAGAACCGCCGCCAATGGTCATCATGCAGTCTGCGCCGATGCCCGCCCGCGCCATGGGCGGCGCGCCGAAGGTGGCCCAGCGCGAATTTTCAGAGTACAAACTGTACGAAATTGAACGCAGTGTCAACTTAAGCGCAAACGAACAGAAGCAGGTCGAGTTCATCCACAAGCCCGGCATCCCGGCAAAACTGGAATACAAGGCGACCAGCAGCCTGTACTGGCACCCCAAGGCAGACTTTGCGCCCAACGACACGCAGTCGCTCAATTTCCGCCAGTTCCTTGAATTTGAAACCGACGAGCGCGGCATGGATGCGGCCCTGCCCGCCGGGCGCGTGCGCATTTACCAGAAGGATACCGATGGCGCGCCGCTGCTGGTTGGCGAGGATCGGCTGGACCACACCGCGAAAGGCGAGAAAGTCTCGCTGGTGTTGGGCAAGCCGTTCGATATCGTGGGCGAACGCGCGCACACCAATTTCCGCAGACTGGGCAATTCCGGCGCTGAGCATAGCTATAAAATCACCGTGCGCAACCGCAAGGCGGAAAAGCCGGTCGAGGTGCGCCTGCTGGAGAATTTCAGCGGCTACAGCGAGTGGCGCATTACTCAGGCGACACATCCGTATGATAAAATCGACCAGAGCATGTGCGAGTTCAGGCTGACCGTGCCCCCCAAAGGCGAAACCGTGCTGACCTATACCGTGCGCAGCTCGTGGTAATCCGTAAACAGACTGAGATGGCATGACGAATCCGCGTGAGATACTGGCGCTGTATGGCCTGGAACCCAAGAAAAGCCTGGGCCAGAATTTTCTGCACGACCCGAACGCGCTGGAGCGTATCGCCGGGGTGGCGGCTGTGTCGGCCGACGACGCCGTGCTGGAGGTTGGCCCCGGCACAGGCGGCCTGACCGAGGCATTGGCCCGCCGCGCACGCCGCGTCGTGGGGGTGGAGCTGGACCAGCGCATGCGGCCGATCCTGAATGGACGGCTGGCCCCGTATGACAATGTCGAGATCGTGTATGCCGACATCCTGAATACCGATCCGGCCGTGCTGATGGGCCCGGACGCGGGAAATTATGTCGTGGCGGCCAATGTGCCCTACTACATCACCAGCGCCATCCTGCGTCATCTGCTGGAGACACCCGCCCGCCCGCGCGCGCTGACCATCCTGATGCAGCTTGAGGTGGCCGAGAAGCTGATCTCCAAACCGGGCGACATGAGCCTGCTCAGCGTGAGTATTCAGCTCTATGCCAAAGCCAAAATCGCCTTCCGGCTGTCGCCGGGCGTGTTTTATCCGCGCCCGGATGTGACCAGCGCGGTCGTCCGGCTGGACGTGTTCCCGCAGCCCGTAGTCGATGTGCCGGAGAAGGAATTCTTTCGGGTGGCGCGGGCTGGCTTCGGCCAGAAACGCAAGCAGATCAAGAACTCGCTGGCTTCCGGCCTGAACCTGTCCGGCGAGCTAACGAGCGAGATGTTGGCGCGGGCGGACATCGACCCGATGCGCCGCGCCGAAACCCTGACCCTGGAAGAATGGGGCCGCCTGACGCAGTCATGGCTGGAGACGGGGGCGTCGGGGAAATAGGCCGGCGCGGCTGCGATTCGCTCATCTTGTGCAGGTGATTAAATTGACAGGAGCGCGGTTCAGTAGGGGCAAGGCATGCCTTGCCCCTACAAAGGCACAGATGTATTAATGTCTTTAGTGCTGAAAACCAACCGTGTCTTTGCCCGGAGAGGTCGGGTTTGTAGCAGGGCGAACCTGCGTGTCCGCCCTCATAGTGAAAGAAAAATCCAGCCCGGCGCTTAATACCCCAGGTCGCGGCGGTAGACATTCATCAGCGGGCGATTGTCGATGTAGCGGCGCAGGTTTTCGGCAAACAGCGTCACCAGCCGCTGATGATGGTCGGTCGGCTCGCCGGACACATGCGGCGTGATGATCACGTTTTCCATGTTCCACAGCGGGCTGCCCGACGGCAGCGGTTCCTCAGCAAACACGTCCAGCGCGGCACCCGCCAGCTTCCCGGCCGACAGCGCCGAAATCAGCGCGGCTTCGTCCACCACCGGCCCGCGCCCCACATTGACCAGCACGGCCGTCTTCTTCATCGCTGAAAACACAGCGTCCCCGATCATGCCGCGCGTCTCGCTGGTCAGCGGCGCGGTCACGACCACGAAATCACACTCGCCCACCATCATCGGCAGCGCCTGGAACGGATAAATCCGGCGCGGAATCTCGCCGGCCGGGTCACCCGTGCCGTCTTCGCTGTAGCTGGTCGATTCCTCGGTCGTCATGGCATCGCGCTTGGCGGCCAGCACGGTCATGCCCAGCGCATCCGCCATGCGCCCAAGCTCGCGCCCGATGCTGCCATAACCGACGATACCCAGCGTGCGCCCGCGCAGCGGCGTACCGCGGAGCCGCTCGGCCCATTTACCAGCGGTTTGTTCGCGCATCAGCTCTGGCAGGTGATAGGCAAATGCCAGCATCGTCATGATGCAGAACTCGGCCATCGGCACCGCATGAATGCCGCTGGCCGTGGTGATTTCCACGTCCTGCGCCTGCATGATCGGCTGTTTCACCATCCAGTCCAGCCCGGCCATGTGCATCTGCATCCAGCGCAGGCGCGGCGCCTGTTCCGGGTTCGGGAACGTGTTCATGGTATACAGCACTTCGGTCTCGGCCCACACTTTATCCGGCACGGTCGGGAAGTGGCGCTCGATTTTCAGGCGCGGAGAGACTGCCTTTAACTGGTCGATCTGCGCATCGGTGAAGTCCATCGATACCACGACATGAATCGGTCGGTGCGGGTCATTGGGCGAAAAGGTCATAGGTCATTCCCCTGTGTGCATCGGTCCAGCGGATTCGTAGCGTCAGCCATGCCACGGTGTTAGAGTATCCGTCACTTAAGAAGGAGGCCTGTGCTATGGGCATGCTCGACGGTAAAGTCGTTTTGATTTTTGGTTTGGCCAATAAAAATTCTATCGCGTGGGGCATCACAAAGAAACTCCATGCTGAAGGTGCGACCATTTTGCTCTCGTATGCGGGGGGCGTGCTGGAAAAACGCGTCAGGCCGCTGGCCGAAGAAATCGGCTGCACGTTCGTGGAAGAAGCCGACGTGACCGATGATGCCGCGCTTGACCGCGTGTTTGCGCGTGTGAAGGAAGAATACGGTCGGCTGGATACGCTGGTGCACAGCGTGGCCTATGCCAACCGCGAAGACCTGGGTGGCCGCTTCACCAATATCTCGCGGGATGGCTTCAAGCTGGCGCTGGATATCAGCGCGTTTAGCCTGATCGCGATGGCAAAGCGCGCCGAGCCGCTGATGACCGAAGGCGGCAGCATCATGAGCCTGACGTATTATGCGTCTGAGAAGGTGATGCCGAAGTATCATGTGATGGCCGTGGCCAAGAGCGCGCTGGAGACGATCACGCGCTATCTGGCCGCCGATATGGGGCCGAAGGGCATCCGCGTGAACAGCATCAGCGCCGGCCCGATCAAGACGCTGGCCGCCGCCGGCGTACCCGGCATCCGCATGATGCTGAAGTATTCCGAGGAAGCCAGCCCGCTGCGCACGCTGGTCTCGCAGGAGGATGTGGGCGACCTGGCTTTCTTCCTGGCCAGCGACCTGAGCCGCAAGATTACCGGCGAAATTATCCACATCGACGCCGGCTTCAACATCCTCGGCATGACCATGTCAAAAGAAGACCTCGCCCTGCTCAACGGCAGCGACGAGGCCTGAGTGTCGCGGGATGGGTCATGCAGGCATGGCCCATCCTCAGTTCCCCTTACCCGGCGATGTGCGTGATACTGGTTCCGTCCGCCGGGAACAGCACCGAGTATTCCTTGTCATCATAACCGGCGACAACCTGATATTCACCGCTGGTGAGGCGGTAGATGCGGATGAATGCCGTCGTGAACGGATTGGTCGCTTCAGCGACGAGTTCGTTTTCGGCGGGCGGCGCATCGGTGCTCAGCGGCTGGCGCAGGACCAGCGTGCCTGCGCCCGTCTCCGGGTTGATGGCATAGATATCGATCGTGCCCAGGCTGTCATTGATATAGATGGCCACTGGCGCGCCAGCATCCACATCCAGGCTGTTGTTCACGCGGCCATCGGTGAAGACGGCAGCGGAAACCAGATCGGCGCAGTCGCCAGACACGCTGAACAGCAGCACTTCTTCCTCGTCATAGGTCCCAGCCGGGGCGACAAGCTCAAACGTGATCGGATTGGCCTGAGGCGGAACCAGGTACGGGAAGCCTAAGGTAACATAGTCGTCCCCGCCATCCACAGGAAACGTGCCATCGATATCCAGCAGGCTGTTTCCGGCACCATCGAAAAGACGGAAGGGCATGAAGACGTCATACGTCGAGGCATCAAATGTCAGTGCAGACGCCGGATCGACTGGTGTAAAGAATTCCTCATCGACATAAATCGTGAGCAGCATGTCCTCGCAGCTGAAACTGGCTTCGTAGCCCAGAATCCCGTCATAAATATCATCGCACGCAGCAACCACGAACATGGTGACGGCCAGCGCGACAGACAGCATGGCTTTCCTGAATAATGAAAACATCGTTCTCTCCCTGATGCAATAAGCGCAACTGCTGAAACAGTGACCGCGACATCTATATAAAGTTGAGTCGTCAGCATGAACTGTTTCAGTGCGCCTGGCTTAACTGAAATTATGCGTCAGCAATGGGATAACGAAGGTTGAGATTCTGAAGCATGAGGGAGTGCTGCCGGGGCGAGAGTTAGTGAGAGGGGCCTGGCATGCCAAGCCCCTCTACGCTCACTTGATTACTCCGCCGTAGCCATTCTACCCGCGCAGCGTGCCGCCCAGTTCGCGCTCGGCCAGCTTGGTGATCTTCTCGCGGATCTTGATCGCCTCGGCCTCGGTCAGCGTGCGCTCGTCGGTCTGATAGACCACACTATAGGCCATATTCTTGTGGCCTTCGGGCAGGTTTGCGCCGCGATACACGTCGAACAGGCGCACCGACTTGAGCAGCTGGCCGCCCGCCTTGCGGATGACCGCCTCGACCTCGGCATGGGTCACGCTTTCCTTCACCACCAGCGCGATGTCATGCACGATGCCCGGCGTCGTGGGCAATGACCTGGCCGGGTACAGCTCGTCCATCAGCCCGATCAGCGCGCCCAGGTCGAAGTCGGCGGCCAGCACGGTGACTTCCAGGCCGAAGGCCGCGCTCACCTGCGGATGCAGCTCGCCAAAAACGCCCAGCACGGCACCCTTCACGCTGACCTGCGCGGAACGGCCCGGATGGAAGCTGGCATGCGCTGCCCGCGTGACGCTCGTCCCGCTGACGTGCAGCGCGGCCAGCAGCGCCTCGACCAGCCCCTTGAGGTCATAGAAATCCATAGCGGCATTATCGGCGCCCTGCCAGACCGGCACGGCACGCTGCCCCAGCATGAGGATGCCCAGACGCTTCGGCTCGTCGGGCAGCAGCTGATTTTCGCGCTCCAGATAGATGCTGCCCAGCTCGAACAACAGCTGGCGCGAGGCATAACGCTGGTTGTTGCGCGCCGCCTCCAGCAGGCCAGTCAGGATGCTTTTGCGCAGCACGGTCTTGTCTGGCGAGATCGGGTTGGCCATCACCACATAGTCCCCGTCAGGCAAGGCGGACGCTGCGCCGGGCGGCGTGAGCGAGGCCTCGCGCTCTGGCGTGGTGAAGCGATAGCTGATGACCTCGCGCAGGCCCAGCGACGCCAGCGCATCACGGGCGATTTCCTCGCGCAGGAAGGCCTGGTTGGGGAACTGCGGCGGCATCTCGTCGGTGATAATCGTGGTCGGGATGCGGTCGTAGCCATACAGGCGCGCCAGTTCTTCCGTCACGTCGGCGCGGCCCACCGTGCCTGCGCCGATGTCCATGCGCCAGTCGGGCGCGGTGACCAGCAGCGTGGTCCCCTGCTGTTCGACGCCGAAATCGGCCCGGCGCAGCATGGCCGCAGCATCGGCCGCCGCCATCCGGATGCCCAGCACGCGGAAAATCTCGGCCTCGGTCAGGTCGACGGTGACGGTTTTAGGCGGGTTCGGGTAATTGTCGTACAGACCCTGCGCTATTTCTCCGCCGCCGGTCTGGCGCATCAGCTCGATACCGCGCTTCAGGCCCAGCATCGCCTGCGAGGGATGCACGCCGCGGCTGAACCGATAGCCCGCTTCGGTGCGCACCTTCTGCGAGGTCATCGTTCGGCGGATATTGATGAAGTCCCAGGCAGCGGCCTCCAGCAGCACGGTCGTCGTACCCTCGTCAATTTCGCTTTCCTGGCCGCCCATGACGCCGCCGATGCCCAGCGCGCCGCGTTCGTCGCATACGAGGATATTGTGTGGGTCCAGCGCGCGATCCTGCCCGTCCAGCGTGAGCAGACGTTCGCCCGGCTGCGCCAGCCGCGTGATGATGTGCGGCGCATTGCCCGCCCCGGCGCGCGCGACCAGCTTGTCATAGTCGAAGGCATGCAGCGGCTGGCCCAGCTCAAACGTCAGGTAGTTGGTCACATCGACGATGTTGTTGATCGGGCGCTGCCCCACCAGGCGCAGGCGCGTCTGCATCCATTCGGGCGCGGGCTGCACTTTGGTGCCGCGCAGCAGCGCCAGCGTGAAGCGCGGATTGAGCGCCGGCTCGGTGATGGTCACGCTGGCGGCATCGGCAAACGGCGCGCCGGTCATCAGCACCTCGAACGACGGCGGGCGCAGCGGCAGGTTCAGCAGCGCGGAGATTTCGCGGGCGATGCCATACACGCTGATCGCGCGCGCCAGATTGGGCGTGAATTCAATCTCGAAGACGATATCGCCCATCACCTGGCTGAACGGCGCACCCGGCGTGGCCGGTTGGTGCGTGGTCAGGTTCAGCGGCTGCTGGCGCATGAGGATGATGCCCTCATGCTCGTCGCTGATGCCCAGCTCTTTCTCGCTGCACACCATCGACCGGTTGGGGATGCCGCGCAGGGGCTTCTCTTTCAGGATCATGCGCTTGCGTTCTTCGCTGTGGCCGTCCCATACCTCGGCGCCCTCGGCGGCAAAGGCCGTCCACACCGGCGGGTTCAGCGGGCCCTGGTCTTTGTACTCGAACAGGTTGGGCGCGCCGGTGACGCACTGCTCGATGACGCCATCGGCAATCTCGACCATCGCCAGCACCAGACGCTCGGCGTTCGGGTGGGCCTTCACCTCGGTGATTTTGCCCAGCAGGATGCGCCCATCATCCCACACCAGATGATCGCTTTTGGGATAGCGCAGGCCGGGCACGACCGCCTGCGGCAGGCCGATGTACTCAATTTTGGCGACTTCCAGGCCGGCAGCGGTCAGCGTTTCGGCCAGCAGCTCCGCCGGAATCTCGATATCGACGTAGTCTTTCAACCACGAGAGGGGTACACGCATAGTTCAGGGAATCCTTTCTTGCGCTCAGGACATTCTTGTCTTAAGCTCTAGTTACACACTCGGGCTGGTCAGGAGCTGACACATGCCAATCATTGTTGAATGGGACAATCCGGAAAAGACCATCATCCGCCAGAAATACGTCGGCAAATGGACCTGGGACGAGTTTTTTGACGCCTGCACCAAGCAGTCCGCCGGTCTGATGAAAACGGTCCCGCACACCGTGCATATCCTTGCCGACTACAGCGAAAGCGGATCGCTGCCGCTGGGCGGCGCAGTCTCGCAGGCGCGCACCGTCACCCAGTACTATCCCGACAACTGGGGCCTGCTGATCATCGTCAGCAGCAACATGTTCATCAAGACGCTGGTGAACATCTTCGCCAAGACGTATTCGCGTGGCGCAGGCGCCCACACCGCGGCCGCGGCCACTTTTGAAGACGCCTACAAACTGGTGGCCAATTACGCGAAAACGCATCCTGAAACGCCCCCCGGTGATTCAAAGCCCATCTAGAACTGGCTCAGGAAACGCAGGTCATTGGCCCAGAAATAGCGAATATCGCTGATGGCATGCTTGAGCATGGTGATACGCTCCGGCCCCATGCCGAAGGCGAAGCCCGACCACTCGTTCGGGTCATAGCCGCCATTTTCCAGCACGGTCGGGTGAATCATGCCGCTGCCTGCGATTTCCAGCCAGCCGCTGTACTTGCAGATGCGGCAGCCCTCGCCCCCGCACAGGAAGCATTCCACGTCGATTTCCATGCTCGGCTCGGTGAACGGGAAGTAGCTGCTGCGGAAGCGCACCTTCGCATTGGCGCCGAACATCATGCGGGCGAATTCAGCCACCGTCCCCTTCAGGTCGGTCATGTGGATATTGCGCCCCACGCAAATGCCTTCCATCTGGTGGAACTGCACTTCGCTGCGGGCGGTAATCTGCTCGAAGCGGTAGCACATGCCGGGCAGAATCACGCGGATCGGCCTGGTGCCGTTTTCGCCCAGCTGGCGCATCGCGCGGATCTGGCCGGGCGACGTGTGCGTGCGCAGGATAACATTCGGCTTCGTGGTGTAGAACGTGTCCTGCATCTCGCGGGCCGGGTGATGCGGCGGAATATTCAGCAGCGTGAAATTGGTGTCGTCATCCTCGACATCGCGCGAGTGATACACCTGAAAGCCCATCGTCGCCCAGATGCGATAGAAATCGCGCAGCGTCTGCGTGCTGGGGTGCAGCCCGCCCTGCGTCAGCGGCCGACCGGGCAGCGTGATATCAATTTCGCCCTGCGCCAGGCTGGCCGTCAGCTCGCGTTCGCGCACCTGCGTCTCGGCCTCGGCATAGGCCGATTCCAGCGCGACCTTGATTTCATTGGCGCGCTTGCCATAGGCGGCGCGTTCTTCTTTGGGCAGCGCGCTGACGCCGCGCACGGCCTCGGTCACGCGCCCCTTCTTGCCAATCCAGGCCAGCTCCCACGCCCGCAGCGCCTCGCCGTCGCTCACGGCCGCCAGCGCAGCAGACGCTTCTTTCAGCAGTGCTTCCAGTTGTTCAAACATGCCCGTTCCCTCAGCAAATAAAAACGCTCTCGTCCCTGTGTGTGCCTGATTCAGGCGTCATCTTCAGGGACGAGAGCGTATTGAAATACGATCCCGCGGTACCACCCTGCTTGCGCGCCCGCCGTCCGGGGGCCGCGCCGCTTCGTTAGCTTCCGTGTGATGGCCATTATATTCGCCATCCGCGAAGTGAATTTCGGCGGGGCACACATGCGGTCGCTCTCAATCTGCGGCGGCCGCTCCCTGGCTGTGGCTGGTCACGCGTACTTGTCTTCGCATCACGTCATGTCAATCATACGGACGGGATGTTAAATGTCAAGACAGCGCGGATCAGATGCGCTGGTATTCCTTCACCGTGCGCTCGGAGACGGTGTCGCCGGTATGCAGGGTCGACTTTGGCTCGATCAGCATAATGTGCACCTCGCCCTCGGTTTTCGGGCAGTGCTCTACCCCCTTCGGCACCACGATAAATTCGCCTTCGCGGGCGGTCACCGTGCGGTCGCGATACTGCATATGCAGCGTGCCTTTGATAATCAGGAACATCTCATCTTCGTGTTCATGATGGTGCCAGACAAATTCGCCTTCGATCTTCGCCAGCTTGATATGCGAATCATTCAGGTCAGCGACGATCTTGGGGCTCCACTGGTCTGAAAATTGTGTAAATTTTTCGGCGATATTGATCACATCACTCACAATGAACGTCCTCGTGCTGTCTTTTACGGTCGTATGCTGGTGCACATGCGAGACGCGGCAGAGACCGGAAACCTTTCGGGGCAGCCAGGGCCATGCGCAGCCGACCCCAGGCCGGGCGCGCTGGCAGTGATTTGTGAAACCACTATACTCACAGCTATACACGACTCATCGCAGCCGATTATTCGCAAATGGAGCGCGCTTATGTCCAAACGCACACCTTTCCGCTTGACCCTGCTGCTCGCAGCACTCTTTCTCTCGTTGGGCATCCTGCCAGCGGCAGCCAGACAGGCTGCTCCGGCCGCACCGGCGGCGCAGTTTGGCCAGCCTATCACCTATGGCACCAGCCTGATCGCCTCGCTGGGACAGGGCTTCGCCAGCAGCATCTACACCTTCGAGGGATCGCAGGAAGACCTGGTGCACATCCGCGCCATCGCGACTTCCGGCAGCCTGAACCCCGACCTGTCGCTGATCGGGCCGAACCAGCAGCCGCTGATTACCGGCACAACCGACCTGTACAGCAGCCAGTCCACGGACGCCGCGCTGTCCTATTACCTGCCGGAAACGGGCACCTACACGCTGATCGTCAGCGCGGCGGGCGGCACCACCGGCGAATACCTGCTGCAGATTACGGCGCGACTGGCCATTCCGCGCATCGACCTGCCGCGTGAGCTGGGCTCGACCGTGACCGTGCCGCAGTCTGGCGCGCCTGTCGTGACCAAATTCACCAGCACCGAATCGTGCCCGACCACGCTGACGGTGACCAACCGCACCGCTGGCACGCCGTTCTCGTTCCCGTATCTGATTCGCGTGCGCGACACCAACGGCCAGCTCGTCGGCCAGATGCGCGGCGGCCGCCAGCTGGAAGACCGCATCAGCTTCTTCGCCGAGAGCGGCACCTACGAAGTGGAGCTGTCCGCTATTTCCGGCGAGGCGCTGGAAGATGGCAATCTGCTCGTCTCGGTGACCTGCTTCGAGACTCAGCCGACCTGCGAGCTGCCCGTGCTGCCGCCGCCGCGCATCGCCACACCGACGCCGTCACCCACGCCATCAAGTGGCCAGCTTGCATTCATTCAGCAGGCGGGCACGCTGGACTTCTTCCAGACTTCGCTGGGCGTCATCGGGGAAGGCTCGCCGCTGCTCAATTACCAGTTTGCCGGCTCGGCAGGCCAGCTCGTCAGCGTGCAGGTGATCGGCATCAGCTTCGGCTTTGACCCGCAGCTCACCGTGATCGGGCCGAATGGCGCGGTCGTCACGCAGAATGCCGACGACCAGTTCAGCTTCAACGCCACCGACGCCTCGGTGGACCTGTACCTGCCGCTGGACGGCGTGTATAACGTGCTGGTGGGCGGGGAAAATGGCACCGGCGGCACCTTCCTGGTGCGCGTGAACAGCATCCCGTTCTTCTCGCCGCAGTCGCTGGCCTTCGGGGACGTGATCAATTTTGAAGCGCCCCCGCGCGATGCCTCGGTTGCCCAGCCGAATCCGCCACAGTATTTCCAGTTTGACAGCCGCGGCGACTGCCCGACCACGCTGGTATTCACCAACCTGAGCGAGGGCGACCCGTTCACCTTCCCGTTCAAGTTCTCGGTGCGCGACGAAGATGGCCTGATCATCGCGCAGATGATCGGCGGGCGTCAGACGGAAAACCGCGTGATTGTGGCGCCCAACAGCGGCACGTTCGTGGTGGAAGTGCTGGCCGCGGAGCCAAATGCGCGCGGTCAGCTCTCGTATCGCACCACCTGCGCGGGCGAGGCCGTCCTGTGCGAGCTGTTCGAGCCGCTGGAAGAACGTCCGCTGCCGCCGCCGCCCACGCGCACCGGCACACCCACGCCCTCGCCGACCGCGACGCGTGTGCGTATCACCTTTACGCCCAGCCTGGTGCCGACGGCAACGCCCAGCGTCACCGAAACCCCATGGCCGACGCCACAGCCCACTTCCGTGCCCACCGACTTGCCCACCTCAACGCCGATTCCATCGTTCTGCGGCGATAACGTGTGTGACGGACGCTCTGGCGAAAACTCTGAAAGCTGCTACGAAGACTGTGGCTGCAATTTCAACGACATCTGCGAGCCCGGCCGTGGCGAAGATCAGAATACGTGTTCCGACTGCATTGTGTGCGGAGATGGCATCTGTGTGTCTCCGTTCGAAGATGAGGACTTTTACGAAGGCACATATTGTCCCGAAGACTGCTTCCCCACCACGCCGGAGATAACCCCGCCAGGAGATTTCTGCGGTGACCTCATCTGCGGGCCGACGGAAGACTTTGCAACCTGTCCAGACGACTGCCTCGGCTGATAACAAAAAACGGCGACCTTCACAGGTCGCCGTTTTTGTTGATGAAGTATTTTGGGGGCAGCCTGATATTCAGTGCCAGTGGGCGCGTCGCGACGCGCCTAGCGGTATCAACAGCATTCCCGACGGGGCTGTATATGTCTGGCAAAGAGAAACCTACGCCGTGCCCCACACCGCCTTGTCGCTCAGGTACTTATAGGCGTTGTCGGGGAACAGCGTCACGATCGTGCCGGATTCCCCGCGTCCGGCCAGCTCTTCGGCCACCTGCAGCGCGCCCACCATGGCCGACGCGGAGCTGATGCCAACCAGGTAGCCTTCTTCGCGGGCGAGGCGGCGCGCCATGACGTACGTGTCCTCGGTGGAGATGCCCATCTGGCGATCCGGGAAAAATTCGTCATAGATGCCAGGCTTGATGGCCGTGGGCATGTGCTTCAGGCCTTCCAGCCCGTGGAATGGTGAATCCGGCTGGATGGCGATGATCTGCACGTCGGCCGCGTAATCCTTCAGGCGGCGGCCGGTGCCCATCATGGTGCCGCTGGTGCCCAGCCCGGCGATGAAATGAGTCACCTGGCCATCGGTCTGATTCCAGATTTCCACGCCGGTGCTGTTGTAGTGGGCCTGCCAGTTGGCCGGATTGTTGTACTGGTCGGCATAGAAATAGGTGTCCGGGTCAGACGCGACCAGTTCGCGCACGGCACGAATCGCGCCGTCAGAGCCTTCCAGCGGGTCGGTCAGCACCAGCTCGGCGCCATAGGCGCGCAGGATGGCGATGCGCTCCGGGCTGGCATTGGCCGGCAGGAACAGCTTCACCTTGAAGCCTTTGGCGGCACCCAGCATGGCATACGCGATGCCGGTGTTGCCGCTCGTGCTGTCCAGCAGAATCTGGCCCTTGCCCAGCCGGCCGGATGCCTCGGCCTGGCGCACGATATTGGCGGCTGCGCGGTCCTTCACGCTGCCACCGGGATTGGTCCATTCCGCCTTGGCGAACACCTGCACCGTCTCCGGCAGGTGGGCCGTGATGCTGCGGAACGCCAGCAGCGGCGTATTGCCAATCAGCGATTCCAGGCGCGCGGCCTGGGTGGTGGCAGAAGGTGCAGCAGTCATGGTCATCGGGGTCAGCATCATCTTGCCTGATACTCCTCATTGTGCTTATGCACTAAAAAACGCAGCCAGAAAAACAAAACGCCCGTCGGAGTAGTCCTCGGGGCGTCCTGCCTTCTGGCTGCGCTTCGTTTGTCGTGTGTGCTGCTTAAACGCGCGTGCCGTCGTGAAGGTAAGGGGTAACCCCGCTTGCCGGACAACAACAACAACAGGCGTTCACAGAATGATTGATGGTGGAAGTGCTCATGTGTCTCATGCTTCTGAATGTACGCTATCCAGAGAAGATTGTCAACGTATCGGCCAGGATTGTTTAGCGAATCCTCAGCCAGGACGCGCAGGCGTTACCGCGCATTAGTTTTCAGACGTGCCGCGCACGGCCCATCTTACGCGCTGCCACCTCAGCGCACGGTCAGCGCGTCCAGCACATTCTGCGTATACGTGTTCAGAATCAGCCCAAGCTGCTGATGTGCCTCGGCGACGGCCCCGTGCTCGATATGCAGGAACATCGTCCGGTGCGCGGCCACGTACTGATTGAATTCATTAGCATTGCTGGGAATGCGCGACTGACGCATCGCCTCCAGCAGGCGCGCCTGGTTGATGATGCCTTTCAGCAGTTGCATCGTCTGTTCGCGGCGGGTGGCCTCGGCCAGCGTAACATGCGTATCGAACAACTGGCCGATGCCCTCGCGGCGCTGGCCGCGCAGGAAATGCGCCTCGGCGGCGTCCAGGCAGGCATAGGCAGGCTTCAGGATGGTCTTGCGCGAGGACAGGCTGCACAGGGCGTCGATCACGGTGCGCTCGATCGCGCCAAACAGGATATACAGCTCGCTGGCGGTTTCCGGCGTGAAGTCGCGCACGTAGACGCCGCGCCGGGGCTGCTTCACCACCCAGCCCTGCTGCTCCAGCACGCGCAGCGCGTCACGCACGGTGATCTGGCTGATGCCGAGGCGGCGCGCCAGGGTCATTTCGACCAGCCGTTCGCCCGACAGATAGCCCCCGGCGATGATATTCCGGCGAATTTCTTCCGCGGCCAGCTCGGCGCGGGTCAGATTCACGGCATCCATACGCCACCCATTCCGCCAGTGGTTGTGACCAGCGTCACATCTTCTCCAGCCGAGGTCATCACATACAGTTCATCGCGCCCGCTGACATCCGAGGTAAACGCGATGAAGCGGCCATCCGGGCTGAGCGATGGCCCCCAGTCAAAACCGGCGCCGTCATACAGTACGACCTGGTCGCGCGTGGCAGCATTGAACACGGCAATCGCGCCGTAGCCTTCGCCTTCGGTTTCAAACAGCAGCGCACCATCGGCACCCAGCGCAGGCGCACGATCGCGCACGCTGTTCTCGGTCAGCGTCTCGGCGGCCCCCACATCCAGGTCGAGGCGGCGCAGCTCCCAGGTGCGGGCATCGCCCGGCTCTCCCGCTGAAAAATAGATGCTGTTGTCGGTTGCAGACCAGTACGGATCGGCATTGCGGCTGGTGCTGCTGAACAGGCGCTCTGGCGCAGCGCCATTCAGCCCCACGCGAAACAGGTCGTAATAGCCATCGCCGCTGGTGTCGCTGGCAAACACGATCCAGCTTCCCTGTGGGCTGAAGGACGGCATCACGTCATCCACGGCGTTATCGGTCAGCGCGCGCAAGCTGCCGCTGTCCAGCGTAAGCAGATACAGCTCAAAATCGCCATCGCGGTCGCTGGCAAACACGACCGACTCGCCATCCGGCGATGGATACGGCGAGACATCGGCTGAAGGATTTTCGGTCAGGCGCGTCTCTGCGCCAGTCGCCAGGTCGAGCAGATAGATGTCAAAATTACCGGCGCGTTCGGCGGAATAAACCAGTGTGCCGGCCACGGCCTCGCCATTGACGACAACGCCCACCGGAATCAGGTCCGGCGTCGCCCCTACAGGCGTAGGCGTGGCATCCGGCTGGGGGGTATTGGTGCTGGCCAGCGCGGGCGCAGTATTGGTCGGCAGGGCAGGCACGCCGTCATCAGCCGGTGCAGTCGGGGCAGCAGGCAGGCCATCGGCCGCGCTGCTGATGAGCAGCACCGCCACAATAGCAATCACGGTGAACAGGCCACAGCCGATCAGCCCGCCCAGGGCGGCGCTCATCCACAGGTTGCTCTGGCGCACACGGCGGCGCAGCCCGCCAGACGGCACGCCAGTGAAGGTGCCGCTGGGCACCTGGCCATAATTGCCGCTGGTCATCTGCCCGGTCTGGGCATACATCGGCGGCACATAGGCGTTTACCACTTCGGACGGCGTCTGCGGCGGCGGCGCGGGAATCACGGGCGGGGGCGTGGCGGTCAGTGGAATCGTGGCTTCCAGCGAGACGGGCGGTTCGTCGGCGGGCAGCGGCGGGCGCGCCATGCCGGGCTGGGTGTCATGGATGCCCATTTCGGCCGCCTGCACCGCTTTCTTCAGCGCGTCCATGAGGGCGGCCGCGCTCTCGTAACGCTGATCGCGGTTCTTGCTCAGCGAGGTCAGGATGACGCTTTCCAGCGGCGGCGGCACGTCCGGGTGAATACTGCGCGGCGTCGGCGGCGGTTCGGTCACCTGGGCCACCGCGATGCCATACGGCGTGTCGGCCTCAAACGGGCGGCGGCCGGTGGCCATCTCGAACAGCATCACGCCCATCGAATACAGGTCGCTGCGGTTATCGAGCGGCTTGCCCTGCGCCTGTTCCGGGCTCATATAGCTGGGCGTGCCGACGACGCCCTGGGTAGTGATCGTCCCGGCGTTGTTTTCGCCCAGCACGCGGGCGATGCCGAAGTCGGTCAGGAAAGCGCCGCCGCTTTCATCCAGCAGCACGTTCGACGGCTTCAGGTCGCGGTGCAGCACGTCTTTGGCGTGGGCATGGTCCAGCGCGGGGCAAATCTGCTCAAAAATACTGATAATCATGGCAGGGGACATCGGCCCGGCGTTCAGCCGCTGGTCAATCGACCCGCCCGCCATATAGCGCATGACGATATACGGCTGGCCTTCATGCTCGCCATACGCGTACACCGGCACGATGCTGCGGTGTTCAAGGCGCGACACGATCTCCACCTCGCGCTCGAAACGCTGAAGGTAGGTCGTGTCACTCATCAGGTGTCTGGGAAGCAGCTTCAGGGCGACGATACGGTTAAGCATCGACGTCTGGCGCGCCCGGTACACGGTGGCCATGCCCCCGCGCCCGATTTCGCCCAGTATTTCATAGTCGCCAATGTGCTTGCCGATCAAATCGTCTGTCATGCGAGCGTCATGCCTGCTGTGCGCTGCGTGTGGGGCGAACCTTCACCCACCAGACGTGATTATATCGCGTACGCGTAAACTTCGCGCAAGGGCGGCGGTGCTTACTCCAATTCCTCTAAAGTAATCAGCCCCTTCTTCAGCGCATACACCATCGTCTGATGGCGCTGGCGCAGGTGCAGCTTCGACAGCACATTGCCCACATGCGTCTTGACGGTCTCCTCGCTGATGACCAGCTTGGCGGCGATTTCCTTGTTGCTCATACCACGCGCCAGCTCCAGCAGGATTTCGCGCTCGCGCTCGGTCAGGCCACTGCCAGCGGCTTTGGAGCCGGTCATGTCGCGCAGCATCGCCCCGGCCACCGAGGGATCGACCATGCTCTGGCCGCGGGCCGCCGCGCGGATCGCCTCCACCAGCAGCAGCGGGTCGCTTTCCTTGCGGATGTAGCCGATGGCCCCGCTGCGCAGCGCGGCAATCACGCGCTCATCGTCTGTATGCGCCGTCAGCACGACAACCTCGGTGTGCGGCGTGATTTCGCGCAGGCGGCGCGTCGTCTCGATGCCATCGATGCCGCCCGGCATATACAGGTCCATCACCACCACGTCCGGCAGCCAGGTTTCGATATTGGTCAGCAGTTCTTCGCCGCTGGCCGCCGTGCCCACCACCTGCATATCGGGCATGGCGCTCAGGAAGCTCTGGATGCCACGCCGCACGACATGATGATCGTCCACCAGCACCACATTCAGGCCGGTCATAGCATGCCCCCTTCGGCCGCCACGGCCTCGCGCATCCAGCGGCGATACACGACCAGCGAGATCACCTGGTTGCCAATGAGGAAAATGACGATCCCCACTTGCAGCATCTGCATCCAGTGGTCGGCCTCGGCCGGGGGCAGTTGGCCATTGAATCCGCCGCCGATCAGCACCGAGAAAATCTGCACGGCAATGACGAAGACGACGCTCAGCCAGGCCGTACGCACTTCCTTCAGGCGATTATTCAGTGCCTCGATGCGGCGCGACAGCGGCATCAGCAACAGCTCACGCTGGTAGGTGCGCATCATCAGGTAGTACAGACGGCCGCCAACCGCAATGCCAAATACGCTGAGCACGACTGGCGCCCAGTTCGGGTCGTTGTCGCGGATGAGCATGAGCGGGGCAAGCCAGGCCACTACAGAGAAGAACAGCAGTCCACCCGCCAGGGCATGGCGGCGCACGTGCAGGTCGACAAAGCTGCCCGGCCCGGCCAGCGCCAGCAGCTGCTGGCGGCCACGGATGGCATCGCGCCAGCGCAGCACGGCCAGCGGTGCTGACACGACCACAGCGGCTACCATCGCCACGAAGATGACAACCATCACCGGATCGCCTTCACCAAAGAAGTCCGGCCGGTTGAACAGCCGGTAAGCGAACAGCGACACCACCAGCAGCAGCACCGACGCCGCGCCGGCGACGATGTAGGTATCGCGCACGACTGACTTGCTCAGGCGTTCGACCTCCGGGTTGACCGGCGGCTCCTCAGGCATGGGTTGAATCTGGGGGATTCTGACGTTGAGCATGGTTCCTTTCCCTGTCTCACTCTCGAGTGCAATAGTCGCGCCGATGGCCTGGGCACGGGTGCGAATATTGCCCAGCCCCATGCCTTCCGGCGCCTTTGAAATATCAAAGCCTTGTCCGTTATCGGTGATTTTCAGCGTGACCGCCTCGTCTTCGGTGGTCAGCGCCAGCGTGACGTGCATGGCGCGGGCGTGGCGGGCAATATTCGACAGCGCCTCCTGGGCGATGCGGAAGATCGTCTCCTGCGCGCCGATGGGCAGGCGGTCATCAGGCGGCAGCGTGCCAAACTGCGTTTCCACTTTCGCGCCTGTGCGATAGGCCAATGCCTCGCACTGTTCGCGCAGCGCCTGCACCAGCCCGGACTTTTCCAGCGGCGCGGGCGATAACTGCTGCAAGAGCGCGCGCATCTCCACCATCGCCTCCTGCGCGCTCTGCTTCACATCCAGCAAAGCGGCGCGGGCGGCTGTGGGATTGCCCTCCAGATGCGCGTAGGCGGCCGATGCGCTCACGCTCATGCTGAAGACCTGCTGCTTGATCGAGTCGTGCAGGTCGCGGGCGAGGCGCTTGCGCTCTTCCTGCGCCGCCGCCTCGCTGATCTGCTCGACCAGTGTGCCGCGCATGGTCTTCAGGTCGGCACGCTCGCGGATCAGCACATTGAGCTGGTCGTACAGCGGCGCGAACACATCCGAGGACGAAATTTCCGCCTCGCGCACCGGCTGATTGCGCACCAGCGCGATGAACCGCTGGCTGAAGTCGATATTGCGGTTGGCCATGTTACGGAACAGCGCGTACTGCATCGGCCCGGCAATCACAGTGAAGATCAGCACGGTCACGCCGGGGTCAGCGCCGAGGCGCTGGGCCAGCGCCACAGACACAGGCACGATGATCATGCTGATGCCGGTGGAGAAAGCCATAAAAATGGTCATCAGCGCCCAGTAGGACATTCCCTTTACGGGTGCGGATTCGCCAGTTGATGAGGTAGAAATTGCTGCCATATGCGCCTCGCAGAATGACTCACTGACCACATGATACCTGTGATCAGGCGGGCGCATATCCCCCGCGCGCGGGATTTTTGAGGCGAGGTGTTTTGGGCTGGCGGGTGTGGATTACCCGCCCAGCAGGAAGCGCAGGCCGACGACCAGCAGGAAGATGCCGTACAGGCGTTTGATCGTGGCGCCGGGCAGGCCGAGCGCGATGCGTGCGCCCAGGAACGCGCCGCCGGCCAGACCGATGGCCACCAGGGCAGCCGCGCCAATATTCAGCAGGCCTTCGCTGTAGTATGAGATGACCGCGCCCGCGCTGACGGGCAGCAGCAGCGCCCCCAGCGACGTACCCACCGCCAGCTTCTGGTCAAATTTCAGCAGGCCCACCAGCGCCGGCACAATGACGATACCGCCGCCCACGCCGAACATGCCGGAAATCACCCCGGCCACCAGCCCGACAATCAGCAGCGGGAGGGGCTGGAAATCGGTGCTGGCCACAGACTCTGCGGCCGGGGCGCGCTGTCCGCGCCGTTCCTGGACCCATTTGATCGGCTCGGTGAAGCGCCATGCCGCAAACAGCAGAAACGCGCCGTACAACTGGCGCAGCGTGTCGGTCGGAAGATTGAGCGCCAGCTGCGCCCCGCCCAGCGCGCCGACCGTCAGCCCCAGCGCCACCAGCGCGGCCACTTTCAGGCGCAGCTTGCCCGCGCGATAATAGGCGATGCAGGCGAAAATCCCGACCGGCATCAGCAGCGCGGCCAGCGAGGTGCCCACGGCGGCCTGCAGCGAATAGCCAAACAGCGCCGTCATGACCGGCACGATGACCACACCTCCGCCGATGCCAAACATGCCGGACAATACGCCCGCGGCCAATCCCAGTATCAGCAGCCCGATTTCCATGGTGTTCCCCACAGCGCGCCAATCATGCCGCAGAGTGTACCATCGGCGTTTGAGCGTGCGCCCCACAATCGGGTATAGTGGACATACATCATGGCCCGGTTACGTGCTTCAGACGGGCTGTTTTGATGGCATAAATTGCGAACAAAAGTTCGTAATCTGAACGGAAATCGTGTATAATTATCGCACTTTTCGACGCACAGCGAGGCGCATTCGATGACCACCAACCGACCCCTGTCTGCCGACGCCGAATTCGATACGATGATCCCCGCATCGCTGGCGCCTGCCGAGACCATCGGCGTGATCGTGGGCGGTTCGCTCAGCAAGGGGCTGACGGTGCGCCTGCATCCGCATGTCAGCGTAGAGTCGCTGGCGGTCGGCCGTTACGTCGTGGTGGAAGGGGCCGCCCAGCAGCGTTTCTTCTGCATGGTGACCGATGTCATCCTCGACAACAGCAATCCCGATATCCAGAACAACCCGCCCGACATCACCAACATCTTCTTCCGCGATGTGTATATCGGCACCTCGGCCTATGGCAAGGTGAGCATCCAGCCGATGCTGTCGCTGGAGAGCAGCGCGGCGCATACCGTGCCCAAGCCGGTCAAGACGATTCCGGGGCATTTCACCCGCGTGCGCAATGCCAGCGTGCAGGACGTGAACGATGTGTTTGGCGTGGATGACGCGCAGCATTTCAACGTGGGCAGCCCGCTGGAAATGGAACGCGACAACGTGAGCGTGAACCTGAACCTGTCGCGGCTGGTGGAGCGTTCGATCGGCGTGTTCGGCAAAAGCGGCACCGGCAAGAGCTTCCTCACGCGCCTGCTGCTGGCCGGCGTGATCGCGCGCGACAAGGCCAGCTGCCTGATTTTTGACATGCATGGCGATTACGGCGGCGTGGTCAAAGACGAGAAGCAGGGTCAGGCCAAGGGCCTGGTTGATATCCTGGGGCGCGGGCGCGTGAAAGTGTGTACGCTCGACCCGGAATCGTCGGCCAATCGCGGCGTCAACCGCGACATGGATGTCAAGCTGCCCTACAGCGCCATCGAGCCCGCCGACCTGGAAATGCTGCGCGAGACGATGAACCTGAGCGACGCGATGATCGACGCGGCCTATCAGCTTGAGAAGAAATTCAAGGATCGCTGGGTACAGTCGCTGCTGGACATGCGCGCCGATGGCTTCGACGAGTTTGAGGCGGACGGCAATACCCGGGCAGGCACGCTGAAGGCACTCCAGCGCCGCCTGGAGCGTTTCGGCCGCTGGGACTTCCTGGTGGAGGAAGCCGCCGAAGAAAGCATCAAGACGCTGATGGGCTTCCTCGAACAGGGCCAGAGCGTGGTGCTGGAATTTGGCCGCTACGGCAATTCGCTGGAAGCGTACATTCTGGTGGCCAATTACCTGACGCGGCGCATCCACGAGGTGTATGTGCAGAAGATGGAGCGCGCGCTGGGCGACAAGTCCGCGCCGGAGCCGCGCCAGCTGCTGATCGTGATTGAGGAAGCGCACAAATTCCTGGACCCGAAGATCGCCAATCAGACGATTTTTGGCATCATCGCGCGCGAGCTGCGCAAGTATAACGTCACGCTGCTGATCGTGGACCAGCGCCCCAGCGGCATCGACGATGAGGTCATGAGCCAGATCGGCACACGCGTCACCGCCCTGCTGGACAACGAGAAAGATATCTCGGCGGTGCTGAACGGCATCAGCGGGGCGGCCGGCCTGCGCGAGGTGCTGGCGCGCCTGGACACCAAACAGCAGGCGATCATCATGGGCCATGCCGTGCCGATGCCGGTCGTCATCAAGACGCGCGAATATGGCCAGCAGTTCTATACCGATATGCAGAAGCTGTTGTCGGGGGATGTGCTGGAGGGCTATACGCCCAGCCTGAACAAAGACAAATCAAGCCGGCGGCTGTAAGTCTCTTTTTTGAACCGCCAGGAAAGGCCATCACCCTCTTGGCGTCGTGGCGGTTCATATCGTCATCGCTAACCTAGTTGCGGCCGTCGGCGGGCTTGGCGAAAATGATGCGCCCGGCTTCTTTATTGATCAGCTTGGTCACTTCGACGTAGATCGTGCGGTCCATGTACTGCTTGCCATTTTCCACGATGACCATCGTGCCGTCTTCCAGATAGCCCACGCCCTGCCCGGCCTCGCGGCCTTCCTGCAAGACGCGCAGCGCGAAAGTCTCGCCAGGGATATAGGCGCTGCGCACCGCGTTCGACAGCGCATTGATGTTCAGCACCTCCACGCCCTGCGCCTTGGCCACCTGGTTCATCGGGAAATCGATCGTCAGGATGGGCATGCCCAGCTTCAGGCCGAGTGCGATCAGCTTGTCGTCCACATCGGCGATTTCCTCAAAATCATCGTCCACGATGCGGAACGAAACCGTCGGGTCGCGCTGCAAATCGTTCAGCTTGGTCAGGCCACGGCGGCCACGGTTGCGTCGCTGCGGGTCGCTGCTGTCTGCCACCCGGTGCAGCTCACTGATGACGAAACGCGGCACCGTCAATGTGCCGGCGATGAAGCCGGTGCGCGCAATATCGACGATGCGGCCGTCAATCAGGATGCTGGTGTCCAGCAGGAACTGCTTGACATTGGCAGTGCCCGGCATGGCCAGCGACTTCGAGCCGATGCCGAGCCATTCGTTCATGAAGCCCCACACCTCGCGCGAGCGATTGCGGAACAGGCTGGTCATCACATAGGCCAGCAACAGCGACATCAACGCGGGCACCCAGTTATTGAGCGGCGGGGGAAGCTGTGCCAGCGGATAGGCCAGCAGCAGTCCCAGTGCCAGGCCCAGCAGCAGGCCCATCAGTGTGGTAAACAGCACTTCGATGGGTTGTTCGTTAATAGACCGGCTGAGCCAGCGCACCGGGCGCACCGTCAGCCACGGCGTCAGAATCAGGCCGAACAGGATGCCCGTCAGGCCGAAGAAGAAGGAGACGACCAGCGAACTTTCCACGCGCAGCGACTGGCCGACAACGGTGCCAAGCTGAGCGCCGAGCACTGCAAACACGATCATGCCAAGGATGCGCGAAATAAACTCTGCTGAGAACATGAGGACAGCTCCAGAAGTAGGCCCTGTGACACCGCGATAATAAGGGCGGGAAAGACAGCGCCGCGGGAGAAATAGTGCTATTGGCAGGCAGCGGGAGGGCATCAAGGCGATGCTGGTCCCACGGCCCATGCTGCTAAGACTATCATGCTTTCGAAAGAATCATATAGGCGTGTTGGGCGATCTTAGCGGGCAGTGGTCAGGCGTCAGCTTGGTCGGTTTTCAGGTCAGACTGCGGCTATAATCCCGCTCGCAGCGCAATGATACAGGAGCGAGACGTATGCGTAGAGGCGTGGATTACATCGGGGTGGGCGTGGGCGCGATTATCGTGCGCGAGGACGGCTGCGTGTTCATGGCGCAGCGCGGGCCGAAAGCGCGCAACGAGCGCGGCCTGTGGGAGTTTCCGGGCGGCTCCGTGGAATTTGGCGAGACGCTGCGCGACGCGCTCGTGCGCGAAATGCGCGAGGAATTTGGCGTCACCATCGAAGTTGGCGCGTTACTGACCGTGACCGACCACATCCTGCCGGAGGAAGGCCAGCACTGGGTATCGCCCTCGTATGTCTGCCGCATTGTCGAAGGAGCGCCTGTTATCCTGGAACCGGAAAAGTGCGCCGCGATTGGCTGGTTTTCGCTGGACGCCATGCCCGCTGCCATCACCCAGGTATCGCGGCATGACCTGGGGCTGTACCGCGAATCCGTGCGCGGCTAAAACGGCGGCTCCAGCGTAATCAGCACTGGCACCGTCGCCTGCGTGCCATCATCAAACGACAGCGTCAGCACGATTTCATCCCCTGGGCTGAGCTGGCGCGCCACCTGCTCCAGCATCAGATGCGACTCGCCCGGCGCAAACGCGAAAGCTTCCCCGGCCGGGATGCGTATCTCATTCACCTGCATCATCGCGGCCACACCATCGGCGGACATGCTGGTGCTGTGCAGGCTGACTCGTGCAGCAGCCTCAGACGATGCGTTTGTCAGGACGCGATCCGCCGTGTCCGCATTGCGGACAACGACGTACACGCTGGAATTGGCCCCGGCCCGCGCAGGCAGTGCCCACCCCGACTCAGCCGTGACGCCAGCCGCTGGCGCAGGGGACCACAGCCCGGCCGCCGTGACGATGAACAGCAGGCCGGTAAACAGCGCCAGGCCACCCGCAGTCAGCCTGAATCCACCCATGGGACGGCGCATCAGCGCGGGCGCTATCAGTCCGCCACCTGCGCCAGCCAGCGCCAGGCCAGCCAGCGCGGCGGTAGCAAATCGGCCGGCTGCGTCGGGCGCATCATCAGGCTGCACCAGCCGGGGCAGCGGCTGAGTCGTCACCGTTGGCGAAAAGTCCAGCACTGTGTCAAAGGCTCCGGGACGGCGCACGGTCATGCGCACCTGCCAGTCGCCCGACGCGCTGAGGTTGGCCCCGGAAGCGCGATATGTCCCGCGGTCGACCGGCTCCAGCCGCAGGTTACTCTCGCTGATGCCCTGCCCCGGATTCTCAAAACGCAGGCGCAGCAGCGAGGCATCTTCCACGGCAGCGCCGCGCTCATCGAACAGCGTGACGATGAACTCGTTTTCGCCCGCCCAGCCCGGCTCGACTTCCAGATGCGCCATCACGCCATCGGGCGCCACCTGCATCTCAAAATACGGGGCTGGCTCGGCGGCGACCATCTGCGTCCGCAGCGCGGACAGCTCGGCACGGGCAGGCTGAAGGCTGGTCATCGCGCCGACGGCCAGCAGCGTGCCCGCCAGCAGCGCCAGCTCAACGCCGATCAGCCCGCGCAGCCGCCCCACCCAGACGTCCTCGCCCCGGCGAAGCGCGCGCGCCGTCAGCAGCAGATTGACCGCGGCGATGCCCAATAACGGCACAAACAGCGCCAGCTTGACCAGCAGGCTGAGGCCATACTGCGTCCCGGTCAGCGCGTCGAGACTGCCCACATGCAGCCATGCGCTGTACGCCCCGCTGATGGCCAGCAGCAGCACACTCGCACGCGCCAGGTTGGAAAAGCGCGCCGTCAGGGCGCTCGCGATCCGTGTGCTGTCGGGCAGGGGCACGCCCAGCACCACGATAAACGCGACCAGTCCGCCCAGCCATGTCCCTGCTGCCAGCAAATGCAGCCAGTCGGCGGCGACCGCAGCGGCATCCGGCGCGGCGCTGGCATGGCTGAACAGGCTTTGTGTGAGCAGCATGCCAGCGGTGAGCACGAGCGCAAGCCGTGCGCGCCAGCTTGTCAGGCCCCACCAGATCAGCGCGGCCAGCGCCAGCCACAAGGCGGCACGGGCGAGAAAAAGCCCACCGAAACGGGTGCCGGTCAGCGTGCCCGGCAGCAGGGCAAGCTGGGCCCCCAGCGTGGCATCATCCCCGGCGATCAGGCGAAGCTGAAGCAGCAGCATGCCCATCAGGCCGACGCCCGCCAGCAGCCACGCGCCCCGATGCAGACGGATGAGGCGATGTTCGATGACAGGGCGATCACCCGATATTGGTTTGGCCACCCATACGCGAAACGCCAGCACACCCAGCAGCAGCGTCAGCCCGGCCAGATTCAGCCCGCGAACGAGCGTGTCTGCGAGGGGGATTGGGGTTGGCGTCGGGCTAAGGGATGTGGCGACGTCCATTTCCGTGCCGACCGAGAAGCCATAGCTGCCACGCGTATAATGCCCGTCCGCCGCCGAGACCACGCTCCACACCACGGTGTACACGCCTGCATCCAGCGCCGGAATCGCTCCGCTGACGAGCACATACGGGTCGGCTGGATCCAGGGCGGCGGCTGGCACGTCGACGGTCTGTCCGGCGCTGTCGCGCAGCGTGATGCGGCTGAAGGCCGGTTCCAGCGGCTCGGTGAAGCGCAGGCGGATGTCAGCGGGCGCGGCCTCCAGCCGCGTATTCGGCGCGGGCTGGGACTCGGCGAGATTGGCATGGGCATGGGCGGCCTGAGGCGGGAGGAATAACAGCCACAGCAGGGCAGCAGCGATCAGGATGAAGGTGGGGCGTGTGGCTGGGGACATGGGTGTGCCAGGGAAGGCCGTCAGCCTCCCCTGGGCGTGTACTCCTGAAAACTACGAACCGGATGCAGCTTCCAATGCTGACAGACGCGCTTCCAGCTCGGCGATGCGCGCCAGCAGGGCGTCCAGGTCTGCCGCACCAGCCGCCGGGAACAGAATGTCGCTGGTCGGCTCGACCGACGAGAATTCGCCATCCGCGCTGTCAAAGGTCTCATCCACCTCTGCATCACCGATCGTGCCGAAGATGCGGAATACATAGTCGCCGGGCAGCGTGGGGATGATATCGGCCACCAGGTTAAGCGACCCATCGGCATAGTACGGATAGGCAGGTTCCAGCGGCACGGTCACAGTCTCCGGCCCAAAGGTAATCTCTGCCTGCAAGGTAATTTCCAGGGCTTCCAGCACAGCCTGTGGGTCAGAGACCTCATCGCCGTGGTGCAGGCCGATATACACTTCAGGCCCGTTCAATTGTCCGGCGAACGCCGGTTCGTTGCGCCACCCAAAATTAATTTCATAGTCCCCGACTTCACGACCTTCATGCGCCAGCACCGGCCCGATCATCAGCGCGCCAGCGGTCAATGCCAATCCCAGCAGTCCGAACAGCTTTTTCAAGATGATGCTCCCTGTAGATGAATGAAACATGACGATCGAATGGTGTGATGCTGTGAAAAGGATGGGGCCCGCTCAACCAGAATGGGCATGACGCCGCGCATGACCCGTTGTCAGCCGGCGCATCGCATCGGCGAAGGCATGCACGCTGCCGCCGAAACCGGCCTGAAAGCGCGTCGCGTCGTCGCGTGTGGCGAAACACAGCACGCCAGGCCGACAGCACAGCGCGACCTGCGAGTCGATGACGAACCAGGCATCACGCGCATCCAGCGTCTGCTGATACAGAAAGTCCCGCGTGAGGATGGCGCGCACATCGTCCATAGGCGTGTGCTGCATCCCCGACAATCCGCAGTGCGCGCAGCAGGTAGCGATGCTCTGGCCGGACGTCAGGCGCACGGTGAAGCCGACACGCGGGGAAATAGCCTGCCCGCACATCGCGCACGCCGAAGACTCTGCGCCAGGGGACGCATCGCCTGGCAAAACTTCGATGAGACTGGTCGCGCCGCCGTGCGTCTTGCGCAGCAGGCCCTGCGCCGCCAGCGCATGCAGGTCGCGATGAATCGTCATGTGCGAGACGCCCGTCAGCGCCATCAATTGCTCGATGGTTACGCTGCCGTGATCGCGCACGGCCTGTATAATCTTCCTGTGCCTGCCCAGTGGAATACCGCTCATGGGATAAATATCACATAATATAACAGAATACATTAATTATATCGTTCAAACACGCCGTGACAAGTTGTTATATTATGTTATTCTGATCGAGGGTTGCCCCAACGCGTGCCAATCGCGCCCTGGTGCACCCCTCGCTATGCAGGGGAAGATGTGATTGAGCCACTACTGGTTTGCATCCGCGCCGCTGTTCAGCCATACAGACTGGGGCGGTTATCTGAAAACAGCACAAGCCTTGCAGGCATCTGGCCACCGCGTGACATGGGTCAGCGGCGAGGCACTGCGCGCGCCACTGGCGAGCACAGGCATCGGCTTTGAGCCGGTGGCGCAGACGGGCTGGTTATGGCCGCCGCCGCCCGTCCCCGATGTGACGACCATGCCACCGCAGGAGGCCGTGCTGCTGCGCTATCGGCGCGCGCTGGATACCTGGATGACGGAATCGTTGGTGGCAGACGCGGTGCGCGAGCTGCTGGCGCTGGCCGAGCGTATCGGTCCGCCGGATGCGCTGGTCACGGACCCGTTTCTGACGGCCGCCGCGCTGGCCGCTGAAAAGCTGGGCGTGCCGCTGGCCGTGTGCGGCTGGGTGGCCCAGCGCGAGCTGAACGAAGACTCGCTGTTCCCGATTCAGCGGGCGCTGGCCGGGGAAAGCCAGGCGCGCATCAGCCGCCTGCTGGAGACCTTTGACCTGCGCGGCGAGAATTTCGCCGGTGGCGCGACCCCCAGCGTGCTCAGTCCGCATCTGCATATCAGCTATTTCAGCGCCAACTGGTATCTGGCCGACGCGGCCAATCTGCTCGACCACACGCTGTTTGTCGGCGGCATGCCCACACCGCCCCAGGGTGATCCGCCGGGCTGGCTGGCCGACATACCGCCTGAGACGCCGCTGGCCTTCGTCACGCTGGGCACCACCTTCACCGGGGACTATGGCTTTTATGCGTGGGCGGCGCAGGCCGCGGCACGTGCCGGTCTGCTGCCGATTGTCGCCGTGGGCTGGAATCCCATCCCGCCAGAGGAAAAACAAAAACTGGTGGCCGCCCTGCCCAAAGGCGCACGGCTGGTCAACTTTGCGCCGCTGGACCACGTCCTGCCGCGCTGCCAGTTAATGATTCATCATGGCGGCATGGGGACGACGCACGCGGCGGTCGTGCATGGTGTGATGCAGATCGTCGTGCCGCACGCCGCCGACCAGCGCGGGAATGCGGTTCGCGTGGCGCAGGCCAAAGTCGGCTTCAATCTGACGGCCATCGACGTGCGTCGGGGTGGCCTGCTGCAAGGGGCACAGGCGCTGCTGTCTGACCCGTGGGTGGCGGAGAATGCCCGCGCCGTGGCTGCTGAATTTGCCGCGCTGGGTGGTCCGCGTGCCGCCGCCGACGCGCTGATGAGGCTGGTGTAATCAGGGGGCACGTCCGGTCTGCGGCTTAAGATGAAAACCGCAGGGCGCATGAACCAGCCTCACCCCTCATTCCCCTCAGCCACTGCGTGGAAGAGGGGATGACTCAGGGCTTATTTTCGGCCAGCGGCGTATGCCTTTTGTCCCTCGCTACGCAGTGGAGAGGGACGGCGGAGCGCAGCGACGCAGGGTGAGGCTGGAACACAGTTTCGCACGCGTCGGCTTTTTAACTTTCGCCTTTTACCTTTTAACTTTTACTTCCGTTCCCGCCTAGCCCTTGACCGCGCCGGCCGTCAGGCCTTCGACGATGCGGCGCTGGAAAATCAGCACCAGCACCACCAGCGGCAGCGTGACGATCACCGCGCCAGCCATCACCTGAAGCACCGGATCCTGGCGCTGCACACCGCCAGAGAACAGCGCAATCGCGACGGGCACGGTGCGCGCACCCGGGTTGATGACCGTGAAGGTCAGTGCGAACAGGTATTCATTCCACGCGCTGATGAACGCCAGCAGGCCGGTCGTGACCAGCGCAGGCGCGGTCAGCGGCAGCAGGATGCGGTAGAACGTCTGGAATACGGTCGCGCCGTCCACCAGCGCCGCCTGCTCCAGCTCGCCGGGCAGACCGCGGAAGAAGCTGGTCAGCGTCCACACCGTGAACGGCAGCGTCAGCAGCGGATAGGTGACGATCAGCGACGACAGTGAGCCATATACGCCGAGGTCGCTGACGATCGTGAACAGACCCGACAGGATGCTGATCTGCGGGAACATGGTCATCGCCAGCACCGCATACATCATCACCATGCGCCCGCGAAACTGCATACGGCCGAGCGCGTAGGCGGCAAACGAGCCAATCGCCAGCGACAGCAGCACGCTGGTGCCAGACACGATCGCGCTGTTCAGCATCGCGGCGAGGAATTCGTTGTTGCCCTGCGCGTTCACATTGCTGAAGACCTGCACATAGTTATTCAGCGTCGGGGTCTGCGGGATGAGGCTGGCCGGCCCGAAGAACTCGGCTTCAGTCTTCAGGCTGGTGGCGATCATCCAGTAAAACGGAAACAGCGTGTAAATCAGAATCAGGATGACGATCAGCCAGAAGCCCACGCGCCGCGCAATTTGCAGCACCTGTTTCGCGCCTGCGTTCTCGTTTGCCTGAACTGAGGACAGGGTCGATTGTGCGCTCATTCGGCCTTCACTCCCAGGATACGGACATACAGGATGGTAAATACCAGGATCAGCGCAAAGATGACCACGCCGATGGCGCTGGCATACCCCAGGTCTTGCGCGTTGATGAGCGTGTCGTAGTTATAGGTGGCCATACTAAGCCGGCCTCTGCCTAACAGGACCTGGAACAGGTCGAACACGCGCACAGCGTCCAGCGTGCGGAAGACCAGCGCGATGGTGATGGCGGGGCGCAGCAGCGGCAGCGTGATGCTGAAGAACTGGCGGATGCCGTTCGCGCCGTCTACATTGGCGGCCTCGTAAATCTCGGCCGAGATGACCTGCAAACCGGCCAGCAGGATGAGCGCCATGAAGGGCGTCGTCTTCCACACGTCGATGGCGATCATCGCCGGAATTTGCAGGCTCTGATTGGCCAGCCACGCCTGCGGCGCATCGACGATGCCGGTCGACAGCAGGAAGGCATTGATGATGCCCGATGAGCTGTCGCGCAGCATCAGGTCCCACAGGCGTGCAGAGACCACCGTGGGAATCGCCCACGGGATGAGCATGGCGGTGCGCAGCAGGCCGCGTCCGCGGAATTTCGAATTGATGACGAGCGCGATGAACAGGCCGAGGATCAGCTCCAGCACCACCGAGACAATCGAGAAGGTGATGGTGTTGGTCACGCTGTCCCAGAAGTCGCGGTCGCGCCCGCTGAAGATGAGGCGGTTCTCGCCGATATTCACGCCGCTGACCTCGCGGAAGCGCAGGTCGGCATAGCTTTCGTCCAGCACGTCACGCGGGCGGGCAAACTGAATCGCGCCTGAAGCATCCACCGCACACGCGCCCGATGCTTCATCGCGCACGCACGGCAGGCTGTCGAAGCGGAAGCCCAGCAGGCGGCTGTAATTTTCCAGGCCAACGAAATTGACGGTTTCATCGGCGCCGGCGGCGAAGGTATCGTCCGTCAGGCTGGCGATGAAGGTCTTTTCCAGCGGGCGCATGGCCACGATGATGAGGATGACGATCGTGGGCAGCAGCAGGTTCCACGCGCTGCGGGAACTGGCCTGCTCCAGTGTCTCCTGGCCGGTGTACAGATGCTCATTTTTGCCCAGCCAATACCAGGCAGCGCCAGCGACCACCAGCACGGCCGCCAGCGGCAGCACAGTGCGCATGCGTTCGTCCATGGTGGGCGCCGGGCCCAGCACGGGTGCGCTGGTCAGCCCCTGGAAGATGAAGACGACGCTGGCGATGGCCAGCCACAGCAGAATCTGCCGGGCCCAGGTCGCTGACCTGTGGTCTGCGCGAAACAGACGCACGCCCAGCAGCAGCATATACGCGCCGATGCCAACCAGCAGCAGCGGCACAATGATGCCGTAGGTATACAGGAAATTCAGCAGGGTCTGGCCACCCGGATCATCGGGCAATGCCGCCGACAGGGTGGCGGTGATGTTACTGGCGAACAGCGCGAAGGCTGCCGCGCCAGCGATCACAAACAGGGCCGCGACCAGAGGAATCCCCAGCGCGTTCAGCCCTTGATCGGCAGGACGGGACTGACTATTCACGGACATAGAAAACGATCCCCCAAAGAACAATTATTTTTGAAAAACGGCCGGCTGGCGCACGAACCGTCCTCATCATGTCGCATTGCAGGTGACCCTGCAAAAAAAGAAGCGGGGGCGCACCGTAAAGTGTGCCCCCGCCGTGTGACAACTTACACAGCCATTGAAGGCCCGGGCGGCTGACTAGCCAGCCATCAGGTCCATCAGGTCGGCTTCCATGTCTTCCACGGCCGTCTGGGCGTCGGTGACGCCGGTCAGCACATCGTGCACGCCGCTGAAGAAGATGGTCGAAGCGGTGTTGTAGCGTTCAGCGGTGATCGAGCTCGGACGCGGGTAAGCGGTCTCGAGGATCGGGCCCATGGCGGCGAACAGCGGGCTGGCCAGCAGTTCTTCCGTTTCGTACAGGGCGGGGATCGTCGGGTTGGCACCCTGCGGGCTCAGAGCGCGAGCCATCTGTTCGTCATACGAGGCCAGGAATTCAGCGACGCTGGCGGCAGCGGCCGGGTTGTCGGAGTAGCTGCTCGCCATCAGCTGCCAGCCACCGAGGCAGGCACCCGAGCGAACGGCGCCCATCGGAAGCGGGGCGTAGCCGAACAGGCCGGCGACGGCGCTGTCTTCACCATTGCCCAGACCGTAAGCATACGGCCAGTTGCGCATGAAGGCGGCGTTGCCCGACTGCCACACTTCGCGGCTGTCTTCTTCGCCATAGGTGGTCACGCCTTCGGGGCTGATCGTGCCAACCCAGCCAGCAGCGCGCTCAATGGCAGCGATGAAGGCTTCGTTGTTCACGTTCACTTCGCCATCGGCGGTGATGAAGCTTTCGCCGGTTTCGGCAACCAGCCATTCGTGCGCATCGCAGGTCAGGCCTTCATAGGCGTTGCCCTGCCACACGTAGCCCTGGAATTCGGCGTTGCCTTCGGCACGCTCGCCATCAGCGATGGTCTGCGCGGCGACGGTCAGTTCATCCCAGGTCGTGGGGACTTCGACGCCATACTTTTCCAGCAGGTCGGTGCGGTAGTACAGACCGGCGGCGTCCGTGAACCACGGAATCGCGACCAGCTTGTCACCGACCGTCTGGCCAGCGATCATGTCCGGGAAGAACTGGGCGATATATTCATCCGACAGGTATTCGTTCATGTCCACCGCGTGCGGGGCGGCGATACCGGCCCAGATCACGTCCACCTGGAAGACGTCGACGTCAGCCGACTGCGCTTCCCAGAACTGCTGGTACAGGCCGAGGCGGTCGGTCGCCAGGTCAGGCGTCTCGAGGGCGGTCACGGTGATATTCGGGCACAGCTCCATGTAACGGGCGGCCTGCTCATTGAACACTTCGAGCTCGGCACCAACGGCGCCGGCGGCCACAACGATTTCGGCGTCACCTTCGGGACAGGCGAACCCGTCCTGGGCAGCAACACCACCGAATGCGCCGACCGAGAGGGCCAGCAATCCAGCTGCAGCAAACAACTTCTTCATGTGAGTAAATCCTCCAAAATAACAATTGCCCTAAATGCATCAGAGCGTAGCCTATTATGAAACCGTCATATCCCGGATTCAACCAATTGAGGCAAAGACTATGCAAAGTATCTAAATCGTTTAAGGTTTCGTGTACCGCATGAGAAATGTTTTGCGCAATTTTTGCGTGAAACGTTTCAAATACATGCGGACATTTGCTTTGATGCTACACTGCAAACTGCACAACAGGTGCACCTTGTGAAAGAAAAAGGAGCTTTATGATGCACAGACTCAGGTTTGCGATCCCCTCGTTGGCCGCTGGTTTGATGCTTGCGGGCGCGGGCTTCATCGCCGCACAGGAGATGCCCGACTATGTCGTCGCCAGCGGGCTGAATAACCCGCGCCACATCACTTTCGTGGAGGGTATCCTGGTCGTTGCCGAATCGGGCACGGGCGGCGATGAGGAAGTCCAGGGCATGTTTGGCCCGGCACTGCTGGGCGATACAGGCGCTATCACTGGCGTAGGGTCGGACGGCGAACTGCAGACAGCCATCGGCGATCTGGGCAGCCTGAACGAAGGGGGCGAGGTCACCGGCGTGACCGGCCTGTTGTTCACCGGGGATCTGCTGTGGTATTCCGGCCGCGACCTGGTCACCAACACCTATGTCACCGCTGTCGACTCGAGTGGCGATACCCAGGAAGATATCGACACGCTGGCCTTTGAGACCGAGCTGAACCCTGACGGCGACATCATCGACAGCAATCCGGTCGATATCGCCTGGGACTCTGCTTTGAACATCATCTATATCGCTGACGCCGGGGCCAATACCGTATGGAAAACCAGCGACGGCACCACGCTGGAAGTGTTCGCGACCTGGCCGGAGGGCAATCCTGTGCCGACCAGCCTGGCCGTCACGCCAGACAGCACGGTCTACGTGGGCTTCCTGACCGGCTTCCCCTTCCCGGTGGGCGGTTCGCGCGTGGAGCATTATCTGCCTGACGGCACGCTGGCCGAGACGTTCGAAGGTTTCACCACCATTGTGGACCTGCTGTTTGCCAACGACACGCTGTATGCCGTGCAGTTTGCCGAATTTGGCGAGATGGGCTGGACGCCGTTTACAGGCGCAGTAGTGGACGTGCTGAGCGGGGAAGCGTATGCCAGCGGCCTGAACCTGCCCTATGGCCTGGCAGTGGATGCCGAGAGTGAGCTGTATGTCGTGCTCAATTCGGCTTATTCAGGCGACGGCGCAGGCGTGGTCGTGCGCGGGCTGGACAACGCTGTTGAATACAGCATGAACGCCATGATCGAGATGGGCATGGCTCCCGTCGAAACCGCCGAAGCAGGCGGCTAGAGATTCACTCCGCAGGCCGGAGGGTTTTCGAGCCTTCCGGCCCATGCCGGGCCACAAACGCCCCATAAACACCTCATTTGTCAATTTGCTTGTGCAAAACAAACAAACTTATGAAAAGATATGATGTCACATCTGTTTAGTCTTTGCGTTTAGGCTATAGTCGTGAGTGTACTAAAATCGTTGATAAAAGATTCATACCCACAGGAGTTCCATATGAACAAAAAGCTCGCTTTTGGCGTGCTGGCTGCCAGCCTCATGGCTGTGCCGTCGGTCGCATTCGTGAGCGCTCAGGATGAGGTCACCCTCACCTGGCGTACACGCCCGGACAATCAGGCTGAGATCGACGTGTATACCGCCATCAGCGCGGACGTGGATGCCCGGCTGGAAGGCGTTACCCTCCAGTATCAGGCGGGTGGCACGGAAACCGATGGTTACCAGAACACCCTCATCACCGAATTTGCCGCTGGCACCGCCCCGGACGTCTTCTGGATCCCCGGCAGCGACCTGGCCCGTTTTGTGAGCGAAGGCACCGTCCTCAACCTGGCCGACCTGGCCGCCGCTGACGCCAACTTCGACGGCAGCGTGTTCTATCCCCAGCAGATGGAACAGCTCATGTTCAACCCCGAAGACGGCTCGATGGAAGGCGCCCTGTGGGGCCTGCCGCGCGACGCCTCGGCGATGGCGCTGTACTACAACCAGGACCTGTTTGACGCCGCTGGTGTCGACAACCCGACCGTGCAGCTGGAAAACGGCGAATGGAACTGGGACACCTTCCTGGAAACCTCCGCCGCGATCAGCGAACTCGGTGACGAGACCTACGGTTTCGGCATGAGCAATTGGTGGGGCAACTGGGAACTGTTCGTGAACGCCGCCGGTGGCAGCTACTTCAACGCTGACCGCACCGCCTGCGCCCTGAACAGCCCCGAAGTTGAAAACGCGCTTACCTTCATGCGCTCCCTGTACGAGCAGGAAGTCGCCGTGCCTTATGGCAGCGACGTCGAAGCTCCGTTTGTCGCCGGTTCCGTCGGTATGTTCCTGAACGGCCGTTGGGCGACCCCCAACCTGCTGGCGCAGGCCACCTTCAACTGGGACGTGGCAGAAGTGCCAGCCGGCCCCGCTGGCCAGAGCAACTTCCTGTTCTGGGGCGCGTATGTCGTCAATGCCAACACCGCCAATCCGGAAGCCGCCTGGCAGCTGATGCAGGAACTGACCAGCGCTGATGTCCAGAGCCAGGTCGCCTCGCTCGGCGCCAACTTCCCCAGCCGCATCGGTGAAGAAGTGCTCGCCGGCGTCGCCGCTGAATTCCCCGAACTGAACAACGCCGCCTTCACCAACGCCATGGCCAACTACGCCGTGCCGGAAGCCCCGCTGTGGGCTGGTGACTTCGGTGCGATCAACTGGGCCGAGGGTGGCGTGGAATCGCGCATCACCGCAGTGCTCAGCGGTGCCGAAGCTCCCGCAGACTTCGTCGCCACCATCTGCGATGTCGTGAACGCAGGGTTCTAGTAGTTCCCGCGTCAACAAGCGGGGTGGGCAGGTTGGTTCTCCGGCCACCTGCCCCGCAGCAAAGCTGATTCTGACAGGGGCGCTCGACGAAAAATTGAGCGCCCCTGTTGCTTACACAGGGCACGCGACATGCGCCGAAACGCGTTACAATAGCGCGCGCCGCCCTGAATGTCGGCTGGCAGGCACGTTGTTATCCGCGAAAATTTTCTTACCGGAGATTCTCTTTATGGCAACGACAGCACGTGTGGAAATGGCACGGGGCGAGCCCAAACACCCCGTCTCTCTGCTGCTGGCAATGGTGTGGATGGTCATCATTGGCATCGGCACCCTGTTTCTGGCGACTCAGGTGTTCCAGATCGAGGCGTTCTTCAACCTGGGCACCTTTGTGCCGCAGTTCCTCGGCATCGTGCTGGGGCTGGTGGGCATCCTCAGCCTGGTGACTGTGCCCTTCCTGTGGACGCTGAACAACAACTGGCGCATCGTCGCGCTGATCATGAATTTCTTCGGGCTGGGATTCGGCATCCTGTACACCGGCCATGTCTCCGGCATGTTTCTGGGCATCGACACGCTGGCGCTGAATATCTACCGCAACGCATGGCTGCTGCTGGGCTTCCCCATCGGCTACGTGCTGGTGTGGATCAGCGGGCGCATGGATGACCTGAACAGCGCCAAAGACATCGTGCAGAAAATTGGCCTGGCCGTGATGGGTGTGGCGCTGATCGCCATCCTGCTCACCTCCGGCTGGTTGCAGTACGTGGCTGAAAATCCGGGGGCGGGCCTGGGGCAGATCTTCAACCTGCCGACGATCGCCACCGTGGCGGTCACGATCATCTTCGGCGTGGTCGGCTCGATCTTCATGCGCAACGGCGAGCTGTTTGGCGAGACCATCCTCGAACGCGAGGCCTGGCAGGGCTGGCTGTTCCTGCTGCCCAACTTCGTCAACTTCCTGCTGTTTTTCGCCATGCCGCTGATTCTGTCGTTCTATCTGTCGTTCACCGACTATAACGCCATCAGCCGCGCCGACTGGATCGGCTTTGACAATTACCGACGCCTGCTCAGCCTCGACTTCGAGACCGTGCCGACAGGGACAGCGCCCACCGACCTGGCCGACCGCCATTTCGAGGTGTCACGCTTCACCGTGGGTGCTAACGATATCGTGATTGCGGCGGAAAGCCCCGGTTTCTGGCGCACGCTGGCGACGACGTTCCGTTACTGCATCCTCTTGTTAACGTTCGCCATCGTACCAGCCTTCGCGCTGGCGATGCTGCTCAATGCGAAAATACCCGGCATCAAGTTCTTTCGAGCCGTGTATTTCCTGCCTTCGATTGCTGCTGTCGTGGGCGTGGCGATGATCTGGCAGTGGCTGTATAACCCGATCATCGGCTTCATCAACTACTGGATTTCCGGCTTTGTCGATGTGCTGAACGGGCTGGGGCTGGCCGTCAGCGACCCGAATATCCAATGGCTGACGGACGAAAATGTCATGCTGCTCTCGGTGGTCATCATGGCCGCGTGGCAGGTCATCGGCTTCAACACGGTCATCCTGCTGGCTGGTTTGCAGGGCGTGCCCAAAGACCTGATCGAGGCCAGCACCGTGGACGGCGCCAATTCGTGGATTCGCTTCCGCCGCATCATCCTGCCGCTGCTGGGGCCGACCACGTTCTTCGTCGTCGTGACCACGCTCATCAGCGGTATGCAGGCCTTCAGCGAGATGTATACGCTGTTCGGCGTCAGCACCAGCGACGCCCGCCTGACCGTCGTGTACTACCTGTACCTGTCCGGCTTCCAGCAGTTCGACATGGGCTTCGCCTCGGCCACCGCCTGGGTGCTGTTTGTCGTGATCTTCATCATTACCGTCATTCAGTTCCGTGTTTCGCGCAGCAGCGAAGCCTACCGCGACTAAGGGGACCTCACATGGCTGCAATCACGCAACCCACCGTACCGAACACCCGTCCCCAGGACCAGCGCTCGTTTCTGGAGATCTGGGGCCCGCGCATCCTGATTTATCTGGTGCTGGGCAGCACCTCGCTGATTATGCTGTTCCCGTTCATCTACATGGTGACGACCTCGCTGAAGACCGCCACCGACGTGTTCCGTTCGCCCCCGCGCCTGCTGCCGTTCACGCCGATCAATGCCTTTTACGAAGGCCAGGAACTGCCGCTGTACGAAGTGACGATGGAAGATGGCTCGGTCGTGCAGATGGTGAACACCGGCCAGAATGAGCGTTACGGCTTCTTCACCACGCCCGACCTGATCAACGTGGATACCCCGCGTGACAGCGCGATCACCGTGCGCGTGCCGCTGGACAGCGCCACCGACACCGGCACCACGCAGGACGTTGGCGGCGAAGCCTTTGACGTGTACAGCGTGCCGATGGAAGATGGCAGCACACAGGAGCTGCTGCTGGCATTCCGCGGCGGCCTGTCGCGACTGGTGGACCCGAACAACCCGGAAATTGTGGCGTTCGAGAATCCGCTGGCGCTGCCGACAGTGGAGCGCATCGAGTTCCGCTGGTCCAACTACGAGGCCGTGCTGACGCTGCGCAACCTCGACCGCTCACTGGTGAACACGACCATCGTCACCTTCGCGGTGACGTTCGGCCAGGTGGTAACGTCGCTGCTGGGCGGGTATGCCTTCTCGCGCATGAAATTCCGCGGGCAGACGGCCGTCTTCCTGGTCTACCTGGGCACGATCATGATCCCGTTTGTGGTGCTCATCATCCCGCTCTACCAGATCATGGTGCTGATCGGCTGGCAGGACCGGCTGGTGGCGCTGATCGTGCCGTGGATTTTCACGGCTTACGGCACCTTCCTGATGCGCCAGTTCTTCATGAGCATCCCGAAGGACCTGGAAGAAGCGGCCACGCTGGACGGGCTGAGCCGACTGGGCATCCTCATGCGCGTGTTCGTGCCGCTGTCTGGCCCTGCTATCGCCACACAGTCGATCATCACCTTCCTGTATGCGTGGAACAGCTTCGTGTGGCCGCTGATCATCATCGGCGACAGCCCGATTGAGAATCATGTGCTCACGCTCAGCCTGATCACGCTGCGCAATGCCGCCGCCAGCGAGCCGAATATCGTGCTGACGGGTGCTGCGGTCGCCATCCTGCCGCCGCTGATCCTGTTCGTGCTGGCCCAGCGCTACTTCATCGAAGGCATCGCCAATACGGGCTTGAAATAGAGGGAAACCTCACCCCAAAACCCTGCGGGTTTTTGCCCCTCTCCATAAAATGGAGAGGGGCGGTTGAGCACCGCGAAACGGGGTGAGGCTACGCCCAGTCGCGCAGGAACAGGAAGTCATGCCCGATGGTGCGCTGGCTCAGCTTGGCGATATTGGGCATCGTGCGCTTGTAGTGGTTGGCCTTCACGCGCCGCCACACATCGCGCACGAACTTCGCGTCAAAGCCTTCCTCGGCCACTTCATCCAGCGTATAACGTTCATCCACCAGCAGATACAGCACCTGGTCGACATCGGCATAGGTGAAGCCCAGCTCGCCCTCGTCGGTCTGGCCTTCCCACAGGTCGGCGGACGGCGGCTTGACCTGAAGCGACTGGGGCACGCCCAGCGCGGCGGCCAGCTGGCGCAACTGCGTCTTGTACAGGTCGCCGATGGGCTGAAGCGCCACGCCGCTGTCGCCATACACGGTGGAATAGCCCAGCAGCAGCTCGGTCTTGTTGCTGGTACCCATCACCAGCCCGCCAAACGCGACCGACTGGTCATACAGCACGGTCATGCGCAGGCGCGCCATGATGTTGCCCTTGCGCCCGTTTGACATCTCGGGGAACTGCGCGAACAGCGGGTCGGCCATGCCGGTAATCTCGACGGTGAGGTGCTGCAAGCCCAGCGCCTGAATGACCGCGTCGGCATCGCTCAGGCTGTCGGCGCTGCTGGACTTGTACGGCATGCGCACCGCCAGCACGTTCTCCGGGCCCAGCGCCAATGCCGACAAGTAGGCCGACACAGCGGAGTCGATGCCGCCAGACAGCCCCAGCACGGCGCGCTTCATGCCCGCCTTGTGAATCTCGTCTTTGATGAAGCCGGTCAGCACTTTGGTGGCGATGTCGGGATTGATCGTCAGCTTGTGCGCGATACGGGCGCGCTCGGCCTCAAAGGGGGTGTGGGCGCTCATCGGTTGTTCCTCGCCAGAATACGTTCCAGTTCACGCTGCACCAGCTCCGGGCGCTCATCGCGCAGCAGCGGCAGGCGGCTGCGGGTGCGGTGCAGTTCGTTCAGGTCGATGGTGATCGTGTGCAGCGACTCATCGAAATAGTCGCCGCCCAGCAGCATCTCGCCATTCGGGTCGACAACGCTGGAGCCGCCCCAGAAATTCTTGCCGTCCTCATAGCCCACGCGGTTGCAGTGGACGACAAAGCCGGTGAAGAAGCTGGCATAGGCCATATTCACCAGCTCCACCCAGCGGCTGCCAGAGAACTTGTCGCTGGCATCGAGGCCGCGGCTGGGGCTGGCGCTGTTCAGCAGCAGGATGTCTGCCCCGTCCATCCACAGCAGATATGGCGTGCTGATATGCCAGAAGTCCTCGCAGATGGCCATGCCGACGCGGCCGAAGCGCGTGTCGAAGGCGCGCACCTGGTCGCCGGCATCGAAATAGCGCGCCTCGTCAAACATGCCGTAGGTGCACAGATAGACCTTGTGGTGGATGTGCAGCGTCTCGCCACCCGACAGATACGCGTCGGCGATGTAGAACCGCTGGCGCTGGTCCTGATGCACGAAGCCGAACATGATGTCCATGCCCGTGCGCCGGCTGGCATCCAGCATGGCCGCGTAGACCGGGTCATCGGCGCTGGCGCGGATCGACACTTCCGGCACCAGATCGTTGACCTGATAGCCGGTCATCGACAGCTCAGGGAAGATGAGCAGCTCGACGCCCTGCGCGGCGGCCTGCTCGATGTAGGCGAGATGTTTTTCAAGATTGCGCTGCACGTCGCCCAGCTTGGGATCCATCTGCGCGAGTCCGAGGTGTAAACGCATAGTCAGCGGCCTTTACGATAACCGGGGTGCTTACAGAAAATTGTGGCCAGTCACGGGAATAGCGTCAAGGCTGGTATCAGCCCACACCCCACACATAGACCGGCCCGGTGGCGTCAAACATCAGAATCAGGCGGCTGTCGCTGGTCCATTCGACGGCGAAAATCTGCGCGTCGCCCGTCTGGAAAGCGCCGCGCGGGATGCTGCCATTGGACGCCGCGGGAAGATTGTACACCGCGACTTCGCCGTCCAGCACGGACGTGAGCAGCAGGTCGCCGTCAGGCGAAAAATCCGCGCTGACCTGGCTGCCGACCAGCTCTGGCAGGGCCGCGACCGGGCTGTTGGTGACCGGATTCCAGACCTGCGCGCCGCTGCCGGGGTTGCCGCCGATCAGATAGCTTCCGGCAGGCGAATAGCCCAGGATATCGACCGCGCCGCCCGCGGGCACCGCCAGCCGCCGCGTCAGGCTGTCGTCCACGGTGGACCACAGGCGAATATCGACCTGGCTGCCCAGCGCGACCTGCGAGTCGTCCGGCGCAAACACGGCGCGATAGACCTGCAAATCATCCAGGCTGAGCATACCGATCTGCGTCCGGTCGGCCCAGCGCCACAGCCGCGCACTGTCATCCAGCCCGGTCGTCAGCAGCAGGTCGCCCGCGTTAGACAGCGCCAGCGCGGTGATGTCCGCCCCGTGCGCATTGATTTCAGCCAGCGCACGCCGCCCGATCAGGTCCCACACGCGCACCACGCCGTTACGCCCGCCAAACGCCGCGATACCCGCCAGCGGGTCGTAAGCGACAATATTGTTGTACTCAGGATGCCCGATGAACGCATAGTTCTCGGCGCCGCTGTCCGCGTTGTAGATAATCACGCGGCCGCTGGGCGCGACCGTGAACAGCTCGGTTTTGTCGGGCGAATAATAGGCGCGCACCGCGTCCAGGCGGGCCGTACGAAAAGCCAGTTCGCCGGTCAGCAGGTCCCACGCCAGCACTTCCTCGTTGTTGAGCGCGATCAGGCGCGTGCCGTCCGGCGACACGGTGTGGTTGAACAGCGTCGACGAGGTTTCCGGCTGGTCCAGCCGACCGAGCAGCACCGCCTCGGCCACATTGCCGGACGTGAGCACGCCCGCGCTCTCGCGATACGTTTGGGCAGGCAGCGTCACCGAGACACCGGGCCCCGACGTCTGATCGCCGGAAGCGCCACAGGCCGTCAGCGCCAGCCCGGCCAGCGCGGCGCAGGCAGCAAGGCGCAGGCCGCGGCTAATTTTCGCCGCGTGCGTCATAGGCCGCCTGCGTCATAGGGCGCCTCGGTAGGCCCGGCATCCTGCGTCGGCCCGGCATCCTGCGTCGGCTCGGCGGCGCTCATGTCCGCGGGCACCAGCTCCGGCAGGCCAGACAAGCCCCCTTCCACCAGCGTCAGGTTGGCGACGGCGATGCCATACTGCTCAATCTGCGCCAGGCCGCATTCCCCTTCAAACGGATCGACCGTGCCATTGGCATTCAGGTCATGGCCGTTGATGATGAACCCGGCCAGTTCGGTCGAACGCGCCAGATTATCGGCGGCCAGCGCGAGATCCTGAATCGCAAGCAGCTCATTTTCAAGGCGCAGCACCTCATCGCGCCAGTTGAGCGCATTGTTCACGCACACGCGAATCAGGTCGACCTGCGCCTGCACGAGACTGGTATTGGCCGCCTCGGCAGACGCATTCAGCTCGTCATTGATGCGGTCGAGGAAAAAGGCCAGGCCGAAGCCGAGGCCCGGATTATCGCCGGAACCATCACGGTTGAGGTCTTCATTTCCGCCGGTCAGGATGTTGATGCTGTGTTCGTTGTGCAGATGCATCGAGCCGACGGTGGTGGCGCGTGCCGCCAGCCCGGCATGGGCAGACGCAATCTCGGCCTCGTTCAGCGCGCCGTCCAGCAGGCTGCGCCCGACGAATTCGCGATTGCCATCCGCCGCGGGAATGTCGATCGAGAGCAGGATATTGCTCAGCGCCAGGTTGATTTCCGCCGGGATGCTGGCCGAATACACGATATCTCCGGCGGGCACATCGGTGGAGGCGCTCTGCGCGGCGATCAGCAGCGCATTGAAGCGGCCGGCCAGGAAGATGCCATTCGGTTCGCTGTAGGCCAGCAGGCCGTTGCCCAGCGGGTCCAGCGTGAGCTGTCCCACGGGCAGGGCTTCCCCGCTGACGGTATTGGCCAGCCAGGCGAAATAGCGTTCGCCGGAACGAAGCTGGCCCAGGCCTTCGACGCGCACATTCAGGCTGTCGCCCGGGTTCACCAGCGTGCTGAAGAAGCCTGCGCCAAACGTGGGCACTACCGGCGCAGGCGGCAGCGTGGGGCGGGCCGTCTGCACGACGGCGGCCTGCGTCGGGCTGGCGGCCTGTTCAGATGACGGACGCGTGAGGATCAGCACCAGCACGACCACCAGCGCCGCGATGATGGCAAAGCCACCCAGCAGCACCAGCGGATTATTCAGCCCACCCTGGCGCACAATCATCGTGCCGGGGGGCGGCGTGGTCATATACTGGCCGGGCATGGTCGCCGGCATCGGCTGCACAGACGGGTTGGTGAAGATATTGCCGGATGTGCTGGGCGGCTTGTCGCGGGTGGTCTGGCCGGGAATGCCCGACCCGCTGAAAATGACCGTCTCCAGCGGTTCCGCCTGCGTATTCACAGCGCGCGAAAAGGCCGCCGCAAATTCAGCCGCCGACTGGTACCGCTCGCCCGGATTCTTCAGCAGCGCCTTTTGCAGCACGGCCTCCAGGTCTGGCGAGGCATTCGGTGCGAATTCGCGCAGCAGCGGGACCGGCGCATTGATATGTTTGAGCACCAGCTGCATGGCGGTTTCTTCGTGGTACGGCTTGATGCCGGTGACCAGCTCGAAAATCACCACGCCCAGCGAGTAGATGTCTGAACGCGCATCGACCGGCAGGCCCTGCGCCTGCTCTGGCGACATATACGCGGGCGTGCCGATCAGCCCGCCCGTGCCCGTCAGGTTCGAGCCGGCCGTCTCGGCCAGCCGCGCGATGCCAAAGTCAGCCAGCAGGGCATGGCCCTCGCCGTCGATCATGATGTTATCGGGCTTGATGTCGCGGTGGACGACGCCCTGCCGGTGCGCATAATCCAGCGCCGGGGCAATCTGGCCGAGCAGCTTGTCGATCTCCGAAAGCATGCGCGCACCCTTGCGGATGCGGTCGGTCAGCGAGCCGCCCTCGATGAAGGGCGTGACCAGATACAGGATGTCGCCCTCGGTGCCGTAGTCGTACAACGGCATGATATGCGGGTGCTGCAAACGGGCGATGGTGCGCGCTTCCTGTTTGAACCGCTCGCCATAGGTGGCATCCTGCCCCAGATGCGGCGGCAGCACTTTGATGGCGACATAACGATCCACGTCCGGCTGCAGGCCTTTGTAGACCGTCGCCATGCCGCCCTTGCCAATCAGTTCGAGCAGATGATATTTGCCCAGTGTGCGGCCGGTGAGCGAACTAGAAGACATAGGCTGTGCTTTCGTTAAACATACCCGTCAGGATCATCATGTGTATGCAGCCTGCAATTCGTCGCGCAGGATGCGGTAGCTGTCCAGCCGTGTTCGCGCGATATCGCCGCGTTCGACGGCCTCACGCACGGCACAGCCGGGTTCGCGGCGGTGCTGGCAGTTGGCAAATTTGCACTGGCGCACGCGCTCGGCAATCTCGACAAAATAGCCGTCCAGTTCTTCCGGCTCCACATCCCAGATGGTCAGCGTGCGCATGCCCGGCGTATCGGCCAGATAACCGCCGCCCTCCAGCCGCACCAGCTCGCTGGCACGGGTGGTGTGCTGGCCTTCCTGATGATACTGGCTGACGTTTTTGACGGCGCGGCCCAGGCCCGGCTGCAGCCGGTTGAGCAGACTGGTCTTGCCCACGCCAGACGGCCCGGTAAACACAGAGATTTTGCCCAGCAGGGCCCCACGCAGCTCGTCCAGGTTGCTGCCAGTGACGGCGCTGGTGTAGAGTACGCGATAGCCCAGCCGTTCATACACGCCCATCAGCGTGCGCGCCTCGCCGGAAGTATCGAGGTCGGACTTGTTCATCACCAGAGTCGATGGGATGCCGCTTTTCTCGCCCATCACCAGAAAGCGGTCGATCATGCGTGGAGAGGGGTCTGGCTGGGCGGCGGCAAACACAAACATCGCCTGATCAGCATTGGCGATGATGACCTGTTCGCGCTCACGCGCACCCGCGCCGCGTGCGCCCTCGGTGCGCATCGCCCGCGAAATCACGCTGGTGCGCTCCATGATTTCCTCAATAGCGCCCGAGCCGTCGTCATTCATGACGAAGCCCACCCGGTCGCCAATGGCAGCGATATCGCTGGACTGCGCCTCTTCCATCAGCCGCCCGCGCAGACGGCACGTGATCCGTGCGCCTTCGGGCGTCTCCACCACAAAAAATCCACTCTGGTCTGTGACGATGAGTCCGTACAGCAGTTCTGGCAAAAGCACATACTCCGCGCATGTTTGTCGGTCATTACCTCTCATTCTACATCATATCATTAACAGGGCCTTATGCAGCCATAATGGCGTGGACTGCCTGCCAGGACTTTCTTTCGGCTGCCAGCGGGGCCGTAGTATACTGCCGGCAGGCAGCCATGATGATGCTGCTTTTGAGCGTAAACGCCCCTGTGCACATGGGGCAGCGTATGCCCGCCGTGCGTTCAGCGCGGAAGCCGTCAGCCGGGCGTATCTCACGCGTATGGAAAGGCGGCGACGCAAAGCATAAACTGACGGATACTAAACAATATGCACTGCTTATTTTCGGGGGACCTGTTCACATGATGCGACGATTTTTTGTGCTTGTTCTGTTGTGCCTGCTGCTGATCCCTGCCGCGACATCGGCGCAGTCGCTGGACCCGCGCGTGCAGGCTGCCGTCAGCGACCTGTCGCAGCGGCTGGGCCTCGCGCTCACCATCGATGATTTTGCCACCTGGAGCTATGCCGAGAACCGCTATCCGGACACCTCGCTGGGCTGCGCGGCAGCGGCGGGCGCTGTGGCCCCTGGCTCGTTCCTGGCCTTCCAGGTGACGCTGGTGTATGAGGGGACAACGTTTGATTACCGCGTGGCCAGCGACCTGTCGCGCGTGTTCCCATGCGATGCCAACCTGCTGGCGGGCAATCCGCCCATCCTGGTGACGGCCTCGCCCATCCCGCTGCCCGCCGGACAGGCGACCTTCACGCCCGTGCCCCAGCCGACCAATCCGGCACAGAGCTGCCCGTCAGGCTTCGTCGGCTTCCTGACGCCGCGCCTGCGCGTGGGCGGCCAGGGACAGATCGAGATTGGCGGCACGCCCAACCGCCTGCGCAATAACCCGTCCAGCACAGCGACGCAGGTCGGCACCATCAGCGGCGGCCAGGTCATGAGCGTGATTGGCGGCCCGGCCTGCGCGGACGGCATCGTGTGGTGGCAGGTGGCGGTCGGCTCACAGGTGGGCTGGACAGCCGAGGGCCTCGCCCCGGACCAGTATTTCATTTCGCCGATTGGCGAAGCAGCCCCGACGCCCGTCATCCCGCCCACGGCCGGCGGGGTTCCCACCCTGGCGGTCGTGCGCGATGCCACGACAATCGAGCTGTACAGCTATGACGCGCTGAGTCGTTCGCTGGCGCTGGTGCGGACCGTCGATGTGATTCCCGTGCAGGGTGATTCCAGGCTGGCCGACCTTCAGTTTTCCCCCACCGGCGTGTCATTGCTGTTCCGCCAGGATGAGCAGACACCACAGGGCGGATACACATCCAACGGCTTTGAATACATGCTCGACCGCGGTTTCCAGCTCATTCAGGCGCCGCAGGTGAATAACGCGCTGTCGGTCACGTTCTCAGAGGATGGTGGCGACATCGTGTATGCCACTCTCGACACGCAGAATCCGATTGTCACAGCGGAAGATGATACGGCCCGCCAGAACCTGATCGTGTATGAGCGCGCGCTGGGGCTGGCGCTGGACGGCCCGATCAACCCCGCCCGCGACCTGGGGCGCATCACCGTTGGCATCAGCTGCGGGGGTGGATTCCCCTATCCAGGCGACATCGTGTGGTTCAACGAAGTTGGCTACAATGGCCGCGCCTTCCGCATCGCGCTGACCGATTACGGCCTGCTGCATACCGGTGACTGCGCGGGCACAACCACCCGTCTGACCGACCTGACCAGCGGCACCAGCATCGAAATTGGCACCAATCTGTCGCAGGCGGCGCTGTCGCCCGATGGCCAGCGGGTGGCCGGCGTTGTCTCAGCGACAGAACCGAACAATCCCGATAGGTTGCAGATTGTCGACCTGGAGACGCTGGAAAGCATCATCATCGAACCAGCCGATACCCCGCAGCGCATCGCCTGGGCGACTGATGGCAGCGGCCTGCTGTACTACAGTACCCGGCTGTTTGCCGAGCCGATCGACATCACCGGCGTGCCGAATACGCCGTATCTGGGTTCCACGACCGATCTGGTGGCCCATATCACCTCCATCTACGCCATCGATCCCGACACACTGGAGACGCAGGTGCTGCTGGATGGGGGCTATTTCTGGGACATCGGCCGGCTGCTGCCCGCGCCTGATGGCAATCTGTTCTTCAGCACGATCCCCAATGGGGACGCCTGGGTGGAAGCGCTGCGCGATGGCACAGCCGCCACTGGTGACGGCAGCTTTGAGGCATGGGTGCGCGATTACTTCCCGGTCAGCCTGTGGGTGACCAACCCGTTTTTGGATAGCCCGACAGATGTGACGCTGCTGGGCGAGAACATGGCCAACGCCGCGCTGAATCTGGCCAGCTTCGGCGCGGCGGGATAAGCGGGAAATGCAGCCATCGTAGGGACAACGCCTGCGTTGTCTGATTACACGGCGTTTCAGTGGACGCGGCAGGCCGCATCCCTACGATCAACCGACATCTTTCGTAGGGACAACGCCTGCGTTGTCCGATTACACGGCGTTTCAGCGGACGCGGCAGGCCGCGTCCCTACGATCACCCAGCATCTTTCGTAGGGACAACGCCTGCGTTGTCCGATTACGCGGCGTTTCAGCGGATGCGGCAGGCCGCGTCCCTGCGATCACCCAGCATCTTTCGTAGGGACAATGCCTGCGTTGTGCGATTACACGACGTTTCGGCGGACGCGGCAGGCCGCGTCCCTACGATCAACCAGCGTCTTTCGTAGGGACAACGCCTGCGTTGTCCGATTACGCGGCGTTTCAGCGAACGCGGCAGGCCGCGTCCCTACGATCACCCAGCATCTTTCGTAGGGACAATGCCTGCGTTGTCCAATTACGCCTGCATTGTCCGCATTACGTCTCATACACAATGTATGATAAGCTGTAGGCAAATTGAACATTCATGCCGTACACAAGCCCCTGTGTATCCAGCATAATGTGCATACTGACGAATTTGTAACACATGGTGCAAACATGCAGTCGATGGAAACGGTGAAAATGCGTTCGTTTATCTCCCAGAGCGTCCAGAAGATGCGCCCCAGCGGCATCCGCAAGTATTTCGACATCGCCGCGACCATGCAGGATGTCGTGACCCTGGGCATTGGCGAACCCAATTTCACCACCCCGCAGCATATCCTGCAGGCCGGCGTCGACAGCCTGCTGAGCGGCCACACCGCCTACACCAGCAACAGCGGCACGATTGAGCTGCGCCGCGCCATCAGCACCTATGTCGAGCGCCTGTACGGCGTGTCGTACAATCCTGACAGCGAAGTGCTGGTTACGGTGGGCGTCAGCGAGGGGCTGTGGGTGGCGCTGAAGGCCGTGCTCGATCCGGGTGATGAGGTGCTGGTGGTGCAGCCGTGCTTTGTGGCCAACGCAGCCGCTGTGGAAATGGCGGGGGGCGTGCCGGTGCCGGTCAATGCCTACGCGGACACCGATTTCCAGGTCACCGGCGCTGCGCTGGAGGCGGCCGTCACCTCGCGCACCAAGGCGATCCTGATCAGCTATCCGAACAACCCCACCGGGGCTGTGCTCTCGCGCGAGTATCTGCTGGAAGTGGCGGCCGTGGCCGAGCGCCATGACCTGGTGGTGCTGAGCGACGAAATCTATGAGCGGCTGGTGTATGGCGTGGATCACGTCAATTTTGCCTCGCTGCCGGGCATGTTCGACCGCACCATCGTGATGAGCGGCATGAGCAAAAGCTATGCTATGACCGGCTGGCGCATCGGCTATATCACCGCGCCTGCCCCGCTGATGGAGGCCATGCGCAAGCTGCACCAGTACCTCATCATGAGCGCGCCCACGATGGGCCAGGCCGCCGCGCTGGAAGCCCTCGAACATGGCGAGCAGTCGGTGCAGTTTATGCATGAGCAGTACGATGGCCGCCGCCGCCTGATCGTGGACGGATTCAACAGCCTGGGCATGCGCTGTTTCGAGCCGCGCGGCGCGTTTTACGCCTTCCCGTCGATTGCCGTCACCGGCATGAGCGATGAGGAATTCTGCGACCGCCTGCTGATGGAAGAACGGGTGGCGCTGGTGCCGGGCAGCGCATTTGGCGACAGCGGCGCGGGGTTTGTGCGCGCCAGCTATGCCACCAGCACCGAGAATATCATGCTGGCGCTGGAGCGGCTGGCGCGCTTCATGCAGCGGCACGGATAGGTCCATGACGCGGGAATTTTAACAAAATCTATACAATTGCGTGTCGTGCGGGTCACATAATCCTACTTGTTGTATCCCAGACATGACTTGATAATGTACAAATCGAAGGTTATTCGATTTGAAGACTGCGCTGCCTAGGCCATGCCACAGTCCGTCCGACAGAGGGCATTGATTGTCACGCCACACGACGCTGTGTGGGCGCTGGCTGATGCGCGCCTGGGCGACATGGTTGATATGGCGCGCGCGCCCACGTTGCTTGAAGCCCTGAGTGCCCTGAAAGATACCCCGCCAGACCTCATCATCGTCGACTGCCACGACAGCGCCGAACAATTCAATGACATCAGCACGCTGCGGCTGGCGGGCGCGGGCGCTGTGCCCCTGCTGACGCTGGTGCCATATACAGAGGGCGCAGCCGACAAGGCACTGGCCGCAGGTGCGACCGACTTTCTGGCGTGGCCGGCCAGCGCCGAAGTGATGGTGCATCGCGTAAAGCAGCTTATGACTGCTGCACTGTCCACGCCAGAGCAAGAACCCTCGTGGTCGCAGATTTTCGAGAAAAGCCAGGCCGCCCAACTGCTGATCAATCCCGAAACCGGCTACATCGTCGATGCCAACCATGCCGCCTGCGCGCTCTACGGCTACACCCGCGACGAAATCCGCGCTTTGCGCCTGCAGGATATCGACGTCACCGGACAGGATGACGCGGATGATCCGGATCCGGGCAGTACGCTGTTTGGCTTTCGCCACCGCACCCGGTCCGGGCGCGTGCGCCACGTCAAGCTGTTCTCCACGCCGGTGGACATGGGCAGTGAAACCCGCCTGCACACCATCGTCCTCGACAATACCAAGCGCGCACGCGCCGAACATGCATTCCGCGAACAGCGTCGGCTGGTGGAGGCGCTGCGCAAGACGACCGCGCTCGTCTCCAGCGCGCTGAATATCAACGAAGTGCTCGACCGCATGCTGGCGGAAGTCAAAAATGTGGTGCATGCCGATGCCGCCAATATCATGCTGGTGGATGGCGATACCGCCAAAGTCGTGCGCCACCACGGCTATGAATCACGCATCTCGGTGGAACACCTGTCTGAATTTCGCTTCATCATCAGCGAGACGGTCAACCTGCGCATCATGCGCGACTCGCGGCGCGCGCTGAATATCGCCAACACGCGCATGTTCCCCGGCTGGCTGATGTTAGAAGAGTCGCTGTGGGTGATGTCGGCTCTGGGCGCGCCCATTGTGGATGGGGACACGCTGATCGGGTTCCTGATGCTGGACAGCGAACGGACGAATCAGTTCAGCGAGATGGATGCGCAAAATCTACAGTCGTTTGCAGACACGGCGGCCATCGCGCTGCGCAACGCCGCGCTGTACGACCGCCTGCGCGAACAGACGCTGGCGCTGGATGCGCGCGTGCGTGCGCGCACAGCCGAGCTGGAAACCGAACGCAAACAGTTGAGCGCCATCCTGGACGCTATCAGCGAAGGCGTATTTTACACGACGCGAGACAACAATCAGAACCTGGTCGTGCAATTCTGTAACCCGGGCATGACGCGCCTGCTGGGCTATTCGCAGGAAGAACTGCGGGCGGATCCATCGCTGCTGCGCAAAGCGTCGCTGACGACGGAAGACTTTCCCGCAGACGTGGAACGCGTGGTGAACACCCTGATTCAGGATGGCAAATCCGTCGAGGAAATCAAAATCCGCAGGAAAGACGGGACGGTCATCGATGTGGCCGCCACGACCACCCTGCTGATGGCCAGCGAAGAAGGCCAGCTTCCCGGCGCGGTCACGGTGATGCGCGATATCAGCCAGGACCAGGAGCTGAAAGCCCAGCAGACGCGCTTCGTGGCTTATGCCAGCCACGAGCTGCGCACGCCGATCACCAACCTGAAGACGCGCCTGTATCTGCTGCGCAAACAACCTGAACGCATGGAACAGCACATGCGCGTGCTGGAAGAAGTGACCGACCGCATGCGCCGTCTGGTGGAAGGGCTGCTGGACCTGTCACGCTTCGAGCGCGGCATCATCGCGCTGAACAAGCGCGTCACCAACCTGTACAGCGTGGTGGAGTCGACCGTGCTGACCCAGCAGCCGGAAGCAGAACGCAAGGGGCTGTCGATGACGCTGGAATCGCCCGTGACATCGATCATGGTCGACATCGACCCGGAACGCATCATTCAGGTGGTCACCAACCTGATTACCAATGCGATCAATTACACGCCCGCCGGCGGTTCGATCACGGTGCGCCTGCTCACCGCCAAAGGGGCCGGCGGCCGGAACGGTTATTCAATCGTCGAGGTGGAAGATACCGGGGTGGGCATCGCGCAGGAGCATTTGTCCCACGTGTTCCAGCCCTTTTTCCGCGTGCAGAATCAGGTGGAAGGCACTGGCCTGGGGCTGGGCATCAGCCAGGAAATTGTCGAGCTGCATGGTGGCCGTATCGGCGTGGAGAGCGAGCTGGGCATGGGCAGCCGCTTCAGCTTCTGGCTACCGGTGGCAGAAGAATCGGCACCCCTCTCCAAATAGTCATGGGTCCATGGCGTTGCCAGCGGACACAAGCGTGGGCATAATAGCGCCGCAACCCTCAATAATGCTTTCGTCCTGACACCCCAAAAGAGAAACCTGCGTGGATGCTTCCCTGCAAGGATTGATTTCAGAGCTGCACAGATTATGCGCCACCGGGGCCATGCAGGAGGCCATGGCGCGCGTGCATCTGGCCTGGCGCCAGACCCCGCGTGACCCCGGCGTTTCGTTTTTGCACGCGCTGCTGACCTATCGCACACGCGGCGGGTCGCAGAACGCATTTTATCGCGCCCTGCCCGACTGCCGCGACGCGCTGGACCATGCCGATGCCAGCGTGCGCTCGGCGCTGCGCACCGCCACCCTCGATGATCCGTTTTACCGGCCGCTGGCCGAAGCCCTGTTTGAGAAATAGAAAAAAAGCGTTTGTCGACGGCTACCGCAGATCGTTCGTGGTGTCCGGGAGATATGTCGTAATCGTAGGGGCCGGACAGGTTTGTTTTAGCTTAAAAAGTCGGATTCTGCGGAGCAGACCTGAATGTCCGAAATGCGGATGATACCCCAGGGCGCCTCGCGAGGCGCCCCTACAATTTCCAACCTCATGAGGTAGACATCTACACGGGGGATATTCGGCGTCGCGGCAGGCTATCGTAAACTGCCGGGCTTGCCGCCGTAGGGGCGCGTCGCGACGCGCCCGCCGAAACAAGCCATAACACTCGTTTTCAGACAAGCCTCTGCGTGTCCGTCCTGGTGAATTTTCCCCTGCGCGCCTAGCTGGCCTGCGCGGCCAGCTCTTCCTCGATGTACTGCACGAAGCTTTCCAGCGGCTGAGCGCCCACCAGAATACGCCCGTTGATGAAAAAGGTCGGCGTGCCGCCTACGCCCACCGATGCGCCCGCCTGATAATCGGCCTGGATTTCAGACTGATACACGGCGTTATCGAGGCATTCGGTAAACGCAGGCACGTCCATTTCGAGCGCGGTGGCATGGGCAATGAAGGCATCACGCGTCAGGATCTGGTCGGCATAGAGCAGCGTGTGCAGCTCCCAGAACTTGTCCTGGTCGTGGGCGCACTCACCGGCCAGCGCAGCCTGCACTGAGTCCGGCCCCAGGATGGGATAATCGCGGAAGACGAAGCGCACGCGGTCGCCATATTCGGCCAGCAGCGGCTCAATAGTCTGGTCATTGAAACGTTTGCAGAAGCCGCAGCGGAAGTCCTCAAACGAGACGATCTGGATGGGGGCATCTTCCGCGCCGAGGAACGGGTCATCATCGGCCGAGACCTCGTAGCGCGCGTTCGGGTCACGGGTGGGCTGGGCGACTACCTGGTTGCCGCCGCCCTGGGGCACGACCGCCGCAAAGGTGGCGACAGCCGCGCTGAGCAGCTCTTCGTTTTCGGCGCGATTGTTCGAGGCGAAGCGGTCATAGCCCAGCACGCCCACCAGCACGCCGACGATGAAAAAGGTCAGGCCGACGACGATCACGCCCAGCGAGCCCCGATTAACGGCAATCAGCGGGTCGGACGGGGACGGCACGGGTGTCTGCGGTGGCGACGGGGGTGTCTGGATGGGTTGGTCAGTCACGGGGATTCCTTAGCCTGATGAACGGGCAGTCTGTGTGTAGTGGCTTACAGCCAGTCCCATCTTACCATATCCCCCGCCCAACAGAATACGTGACAGCCACCTGCTGCCCTGCGCACTGCCCGGATGACGCCAATTTGACTTTCAACTTTCAACAGACGTCGTTCGGTGGCATAATCCATAAAATTCCCGACATGCCCTGGTGCTACCGAAAGCCGCGAAAACATGACTTCTGAAATCACAACGACTGCCCCGCTGACCGTGTTTGTGACTGGCGCGACGACCCCCGTCGGCCGTGCCCTGAGCAGGATGCTGGCCGCCCACGGCCATAAAGTGATCGGCACAGCGACCGGCGCAGCAGAAGGCCTGGCCCTGCGCGCCGACGGCGTGATGCCCGCCTATCCCGACCTGTATCGGGCAGGCGAGCTGCGCAGCGCCATCGCCGGCACGGGCGCGAAACTGCTCATCCACTGCGCGCCGCAGGCGGCCAATCATGCACCGCAGGTGACCCAGCACTGGGACCTGCGCATCAACGAGCTGGCCGACTCGGTGGCGCAGGCTGCCGCCGACGCAGGCGTTGAATTCATCGTGGGCACCAGCTATGTGTTTGCCGACACCCCGGCGGGCGAACACGGCGCCGACGCCAAGCCGTTCCTGAAGGCCGTGCGCGCCGCTGAAAAGACCCTGCTGGGCGGCAGCGTGCCCGCCTGCGTGCTGCGCTTCGGCACAATTTACGGCGCTGACTCGGCCGAGCTGGCCGGGCTGGTGCACACGCTGCGCATGGGACGCCCAGTGCATCCCGGCAGCGCCCACAAGACGCACTGGCTGTATGCCAGCGATGCGGCAGCCGCACTCGTCGCGGCCTTGCAGTCCCGCCCTGCCGGCCAGACGCTCTCGATCACCGATGACCAGGCCGCCAGCCCGATCGACTTTATCGGCTATTTCGCTTCGGTGCAGGGCTTTAGCGCCCCGTCGTCCGCGCCGCGCTTCATGCTGCGCAGCCCGTTCGACAAGGTGCAGTCCGCGCTGATGCACATGCACGCCGAGGCCGTCTCGCCCGAAGGCCGCGAGGTGCTGGGCTGGAAGCCGGCTTTCCCGACCTACAAACAGGGCATCGACGACCTGCTCATCACCTGGCGCGCCGCTGAAGCAGCGCAGGCCTAGCCCGATGAGCGCCGTCCCCGCCCCCCGCCCGACGATTATCCGCGTCGATGACCTGAGCGTCGTCTATGAGGATGCGCCTGTGCTGGAAGGTGTCTCGTTTCACATTCATGCCGGCGACCGCATGGCCATCATCGGGCCGAACGGCGCCGGCAAAAGCACGCTCGTCAAGGCGATGCTGGGCCTGCTGAAGACAAATCGCGGCAGCATCAGCATCGACGGCGACCCACAGCGCATGGGCTATGTGGCGCAGCAGGACCAGCTCGACTGGGATTTTCCGGTCAGCGTGCTGGATGCGGTCGTCATGGGCATGTGGCGCGAGGTCGGCTGGCTGCGCCTGCCCGGCCGCAAACAGCGTGAGCGCGCCCAGAAAGCCCTGGAGCGCGTCGGGCTGGGCGCCTTTGCAGCGCGGCAGATTGGCGAGCTATCCGGCGGACAGCGGCGGCGCGTCTTCATCGCCCGGGCGCTGGCCCAGCAGGCCGACGTGCTTATCCTAGACGAGCCGTTTGCCGGCGTAGACGTGTCGGCCGAGGCCGAGATGCTGGGCGTGCTGCTGCGCCTGAATGCCGAAGGCATCACGCTGATCGTGTGCACGCATGACCTGGAGCAGGCGCGCGAGCATTTCAACAAGGTGCTGGCGCTGCGCAAAAAGATGATCGCGTTCGGGTCGCCGCAGCAGGTGTTCACGCGGGCGCACCTGGCCGACCTGTTCGGGCGGCGCGTGGTCGCCTTTGACGGTGACGAGGCGCAGGAAGTGTTTATCGACGAGCACGCGTGCGGCGACTGCTAATCGCGCCGGTATGACCCTCCCGCTGATCTCGATCGTCGTCCCCTCTTTCCAGCAGGCCCGCTATCTGCCCGCCACGCTGGACAGCATCTTCTCGCAAAACTATCCCGCGCTGGACGTCATCGTCATGGACGGCGGCAGCACCGACGGCAGCGCGGACATCATCCGCCGCTATGCCGACAGGCTGGCCTACTGGACGAGCGCGCCCGACGGCGGCCAGTCTGACGCGCTCAACCTGGGCTTTGCGCGCACGACCGGCGCGGTGATGACCTGGCTGAACAGCGACGATGTGCTGCTGCCGGGCGCGCTGCATGCCGTGGGCGAGGTGTTCGCGGGGTTCCCCCAGGTCGACTGGCTGACCGGCCAGCCCGCCAACATGGACGCCGCTGGCCATCTGCGCCGGTCGCCCATCAAGACAGGCCGCCTGCGCGGGCTGATCCGGCGCGGCGCGTATCACGGGCGCGGCTGGGGCTTCATTCGCCAGGAAGGCACATTCTGGCGGCGGGGACTGTGGGACGCGGCAGGCGGGCGTATCGACACCACCCGGCGCTATGCCATGGACTTTGACCTGTGGCGGCGCATGGCCGCGCACACCCCGCTGTATACGCTGGACCAGACGCTGGCGGCCTTCCGCGAGCATGCCGAGCAGAAGACCGCGCAGATCGACCGCTATTATGCCGAGGCGGGCATCCGCACGCCGGACGCCACCCGGCTGGTGATGCTGCCGCTGCGCGCTGCCCTGAGTCCGCTGCTGTGGCGGCTGTCTCCGCGTGTCGTGCGCGTCGGCGGCGCGTGGGTGGTGCGGGGATGACAAACGAAGCATTCACCTACACTTTTGATCGTCGTCACTGTATATGCGCTTCTGTGAACACATGAAAACAAGAGATTTCCCCTGTGAATTTTGCGATACAGACCAGCCTCAGCAGCGTAAACTGGTCACCCTCACACGCCAGCGCCGCGGCCAGTGGTACATCTTTGAAGATGTTCCGGCATGGGTGTGCCCAAACTGCGGACATCGCTACTTCGATGCTGATACCGCACAGGCGATGGAAGACCGCATGATCTCTCCCACGGTAGATGCCCGCCCGGTCACCGCCCTGGCCATGACTTTGCCCCACACGCCGGAAGGATAGAGTCCCAGCGGCCCATCTGCACGATAAATCCTGGGTTACAATGGTCTGAAACGAAAGGTGATAGATGATGTCGCTTCAGGACATTCTACGGGAAGCACGTACCTTATCCCCCGAAGACCGCAGGCAGCTTGTCAAGTCGCTGGTCGATACATTGGCCGAGCCTCAGACAATAAGTGCAGCGCCAAAACGCAGCCTCCGCGAATTCCGGGGTATCGGCGCAAGCCTGTACAATGAGACCGACGCACAGGCCCACGTGAATCAGATGCGGGACGAGTGGGATACTCGTAACAGTGTACAGCTAAAATAGCTGATCCAATGACTTTGCGTTTTTTGTTTTTCTTTCATCATCGTTTGAAGCATCATCGCTTGTAGACGGCAGCAAAGATTCCTGGACAGACTCTTTTTTAGTTACGCGTACACTCGCTGCGCGTTTTTTACCGCCATCCGTTGCAAGTTCGTCCATTGGCTTGCCATTCCACAGAATGCCAGGACGTGGTACACGGTAATAGTTGCTATCATCACTTGGGTCAGAAACTGCTTTCTGCAATATCGGAGACTGAAATCGACCTAAAGCGCCTTCAAGATACTCTTGAGATAGCTCAATACAAGCCCATTTGCGTTGCAGTCGTTCACAAATTTCGCCAGTGATACAACTACCTCCAAAAGGATCAATCACCATATCACCTACATCAGTAAGCATTCTCACAAAATACTCTGGTAATTCAGCCGGAAAGCGCGCTGGATGCACGGGCAGTTTCTTATCTTGGCAGTACCGAATGTATTGGCTATTGCTCTCAGTATTTGGAACGCCAATTAGATTAGGTGGTATGGCAGCACCATTATCCTGAGAAAATTTATCACTGATATCATGCCCAGATGGTCGACGTTTCGCCTTATAGCCTGTGGCGAGCAATTGACGCATACTATCGCTATATGGTTGCAAGACACGTCGGTTACTTGCCTTTGGCCACGGTGTCTTTGACAGCCACCAAACCGTATTGACAGCATCTTTCACCCTGATTCGACGTACTGTTACCCATTCTGCCGGAGTCGGGAGCTTTGATGGATTCCACCAGTAAAATTCCTGTGCAAGGTGAAACCCAAATTCTTCACATAGCATAATCAGGAGTTTGAAATGATACAGATGCCGTGTTGGAAGTCCTTCATTCCAAGCTCCTCCAATGTCAATTACGAGACTACCTGTGTCTTTTAAAACACGATGAAACTGAGTCGCAAATGGTCTAAACCAATCGCAATATTCGTCAGCGTGTACGTTTCCATACTCTTTCTTGCGTACCAAGCCAAAAGGTGGGCTGGTTACAATTAGGTCAACCGAATTTTCTTCCCTCTGAAGCAACACCTGAGACGAATCGCCAAGGATCATTTCTCCAGTGTGTGTTTTGTAGAATACATTCACTTCGGAATCATGTGTTGGCATCATGTTAATCGAGTTCCAGTTTCTTCAATTGCATTGCATGTTCAGCCTCACGCTCAAAAATATCAACTATTTTTGAGGGCTGAACTATGATTTGCTTCAGGTCAGTTTCATCTAACATTACAATTGCTAAGTTACTTGTTGCCATCATTCCATTTGCATATCTACGTGCCTCAGTTCCAATGGTTCCCGTAGATACGATGATGATGGCGTTGCTTTTCAAGTATTGGGTCAGTCCAACTTCTTTTGCCACATCGTCTAAAGCAACGCGTGAAGTATTCTTGCACTGTAGCTGCCAACGCGAATACACCAGACGTTTTGAATGAAACAATAAATCTATCTCCGCACCACCTGTAGCAACACCACGCAATCTCGTCGCTAAATAGTCCATATCAATCAGACGCATGAGTTTGAAACCCAATGCTTCCAAGGCTAACCCTGCGACATACCTATCATCTGATTTCACTTCTTCGAGAATCTGATCCATAGGCGTCTTTAAGAGATGCCGAAGTTTGGGATCAGTCTGGTTTGCAAGTTGATCTAAAAGAGGATCGACAATATCTGCAATTAACTTCTCGGTGGGTGCGACCATAAATGGCTTCGCACCACGTCCAACTGTGGTCTTTTGAACCGTTATGTAACCTGCCTTTACCAGCGCCTCAAGCACAAGCTTAGGCAAACTTTTTTCAGGGAATCTTATCCCATACGTTGCTGAGGCCAATCGCGCGATTTCATTTGCGGGCTGAGGGGTTACTAAACCCGTGTTTGCCAAAGCGCGAAGAAAAGCACGCTGTTCCTGCGTAAACGCTGCTAACAATTCAAATTGATCGGGATCGACGCCTAATACCTCGCGCAGCTTAATTTCGTCTATTTGCCAGCGCGAACCAACAAAAACACCTGCTTTCGCCAGCCACAGGCGCATGATGCTTGGGTGTTTTCCTCCCGAAGGATAGTGAACTCCACGGATTTCTAAAGCCTCGCGTAATGTATTAAGGCTAACTTCTTCACCAGCAGCAGTCATGTCACGAATGCATTGAAGCAGATTCATACCATTTAGGTTCAAGATGATATGTTTTGCTAAAGATTTGTAAAGCATTTCGTGGTCTTCACGCATATGAAATAACGACTCACCAAAAAGTGTGAATCGAGAATCTTTGTCAATGATTTTATAGTGATACATTCCTAACTTAGAATTGTTTGCTAGCTTCTTTTGATTCTTTAAGTTTATTAATAGTTCGTTTGATTGGCCGTGATTCATAAAATATCGATTAAGAATAGCTTTCTCAAGATTTTCAGTATCACCCTGAAATTGATTCACAATTTCGAGCATTTCTGGTAAATCGATTTGCGACGGAGAAAATTCACTTCCAACAGGAAGATCACTCTTTGTTTTCATTCCACTACACTCATCACTCACCCTTTGAGACTTCATTATACCGCTCTATCAGAAAAAATCTTTGCCTGATTACAGAAACAGGCGTTCTGTTTTTAGCCAAGATTAAAGCACTATCTTCAAATTTTGCGCCCTCCCCACCCCCGCTTTGCCAAACGCCCCACGTCTCGGCCATAATACAACCACACCGGCCTACTGCTTTGGCGAGGTTCATGCCATGCTCGACTTCATCCCCCAACCCGTGCGCGACATCCTCGTGCGCGTGCTGCTCATCATCGCGGCCTACCTGGTGCTGCGCCTGGTGCAAAAGCTGATCGACCGCTCGCTGGACCTGCTGACCGTGCGCGTGCTGCGCCGCCTGAATCGGCCGGACCTGGAAACCGCCGTCGACAAGATTTTCGCCGGGCCGCTGCGCATCCTGGTGTGGGCGGGCATGTCGGTGGTCGCCGGGCTGATTTTGTTCGACGACCTGTCGTTGCGGCTGGTCACCGCGCGCATCGCCCAGTGCATCGCCATCATCGCGGTGGGGCTGGCCATCTACCGGCTGATCGCCTTCCTGTTCATCGACAGCGCGCGCCTGAAATCGATCGCCAACCTGCGCATCGAGCCCGCCCTGCTGCCGTTCTTCCGCACCGGCCTGCAACTGGTGACCGTCATCCTGGGCGCGCTGATTGTGCTGCAAACGTGGGGCTTCGAGATTACCTCGCTCACGGTCGGGCTGGGCATCGGCAGCCTGGCGGTGTCGCTGGCCGCGCAGGACACGCTGAGCAACCTGTTCGCCTTTGTGGCCATCGTGGGCGACCGGCCGTTTGTGGTGGGCGACTATATCGTCACGCCAGACGTGGAAGGCACGGTCGAGATGGTCGGTCTGCGCAGCACGCGCATCCGCCAGTTTGACCAGTCGTTCGTGACCGTGCCCAATAACAAGCTGGCCAACGCCGCCGTGGTCAATACCACCCAGCTCAGCAAGCGCGTGGTCGATGTCACGCTGGGCATCCCGTATGGCACGCCCGCCGCCCACATCAGCAACATGCTCAACGACATTCGCGCGCGCCTGGCCGCCGACGCCGACGTGGAGAAAGAGACGGCCACCGTCAATATGCGGCGCATGGGCGCGCAGTCTATGGAGGTCATGATCCGCTTCTACATCCTCACGCGCGATTTCAAAAAATTCCTCGGTATTCAGGAACGCATCCTGTTCGACATGATGCAGATTTTCGAGCGCAGCGGCGTCACGGTCAACCGGCCGGGGGGCGCCCCGCCAGCGCCAGCGGCACCAGCAGCGATTCCCGGCCCGAATACGCCGGCGATTCCCCCGCCCACCCCGCCCAAGCCAGACGAGCCAGACCGCAATGTCGGCGGTCTGCTGGGCCGGCGCGGGGGGAGTTAAGAGAACAGCCTCACCCCAAAACCCTGACGGGTTTTTGCCCCTCATCCACGTTGTGGAGAGGGGCGGTTGAGCGCAGCGAAACGGGGTGAGGCTGGAGGATAATAACCAGACGAATCGGTACTGGTTTGAACAGGACACACAGGGAGAAACAATCATCATGGGGCATATTCTGGTCACGGGCGGGGCGGGCTATATCGGCAGCCACGTGGTCTATCGGCTGATCGAGCGCGGCTACAGCGTGGTCGTGTTTGACAACCTCAGCGCCGGCCATCGGGCGGCCATTCACCCGAACGCGATTTTCGTGCAGGGCGATTTGCTCGACCCGGCACAGATTGCGGCGCTGTTTGCGCAGTACACGTTCGACGGCATCATGCACTTCGCGTCGCGCATTCAGGTGGGCGAAAGCATGGAGAAGCCGTTCCTGTATCTGCGCGACAACATCAACACCGCGCAGAATATCATCGAGGCGGCCTGCCAGCACGGCGTCAAACGCTTCATCCTGTCCAGCACGGCCAACCTGTTCGACAAGCCGAACGAGGTGCCGATCGCTGAAAACGAGCCGATTATCCCCGGCAGCGTGTACGGCGAGACCAAAGCCCACGCCGAGCGCATCCTGTACTGGATGGACCGCATCTACGGGCTGAAATACTGCGCGCTGCGCTATTTCAATGCCAGCGGCGCGCATCCAGACGGCCTCATTGGGGAAGATCATCACCCGGAGACGCATCTGATTCCGCTGGTGTTGCAGGTGGCGCTGGGCCAGCGAGAAAGCATCACCGTGTTTGGCGACGACTACCCCACGGCGGACGGCACGCCCATCCGCGACTATATCCACGTGATGGACCTGGCCGATGCGCATATCCTGGCGCTGGAAGCCCTGAAAGACGGACAGAGCCGCGTCTACAATGTCGGCATTGGCCGGGGCTACACCGTACAGGACGTGATCCAGACGGTGCGCGAGATCACCGGCCACGCGATTCCGGTCACGATGGGGACGCGCCGCGCGGGCGATGCCGCCGAGCTGGTAGCCGATAACACGCGCATCATGGAAGAACTCAACTGGCAGCCACACTACAACGAGCTGCGCAGCATCATCGAGACCGCCTGGAAATGGCACCAGACGCATCCAAACGGGTATGGCGAGGGAAGTTAAGGGGGAAACGGGCAGACCTGTGTTTGCTCGTAAACCAACCTCTCCCCAAAACCCTGGCGGATTTTTGCCCCTCGTCCACGTTGTGGAGAGGGGCGGTTGAGCGAAGCGAAACGGGGTGAGGTTGGTTTACTAACTTTCACCTTTTAACTTTTAACTTCTTTCACTCTCCCGCAGCAGCGCAAAAATCAGCGTGTCGGTCAAGTCACCGGCGTTGTTGCGGCGATTGTGTTTCAGCGTGGCCTCATGCGTGAAACCGGCGCGCCGGGCGACATTCGCGCTGGCCTGATTTGCGCTGTCGCAGCGAATTTCCAGCCGCTGCGCGCCAAAGTTATCCAGGGCCAGCGCGGACAGCCCGCGCACCGCCTCGGTCATGTAGCCGTGGCCAGACATCGTCGTGCGCTGCCAGTAGCCGATCTCAAAACAGGGCACGTCCCACAGAATATGGTGGTAGCTGATATTCCCCACATGCGCATGGGTGTCTTTGCGGCGAATGACGAAATTCAGCTCCGTGCGCTCGTTGAACTGGGCGATGGCGTGCTGCACCCACTGCTCGGTGTCGTGGGGGCTGTGCGGCGCCTTCGCCCAGTCCATCCACTGTTTGAGTGCATCAAAGTTCTCGTTGATCGAGGCATTCACCGTGAAGGCATCATCCGCGCTGACGACGCGAATCAGCAGGCGTTCTGTCGTGATCGATTCGGGAATCAGGATATCGGGCGTGGCCATGAGGATCGTCTCTCCCGGATGCTGAGCACAGGCAGACAGGGCGCGCTGTGGCATTGCACAACGCGCCCTGCGGGTGATTGAAATACTGGCGGGGGCTGGCTACAGCAGGCCGTGCATGTGCTCGGCTTCGGTCAGCGACTTTTCGAACTTCACCAGGCCTTCTTCCACCGTGGCGCGGTCGATATTGAGCGGCGGGCAGAAGCGCAGCGTGTTGAAGCCACAGCCCAGGATCAGCAGTCCGTTGGCCAGCGCGCGCTCCTCGACGGCATCGCGCAGCGCCTTCGCCTCGGTCTTCTCGGCATCCAGCACCAGCTCGGCACCCACCATCAGGCCCTTGCCCGCGATGCGGCCGTATTTCAGCGACGGGTGATGCGCCTGCATTTCTTCCAGCGCGTCCATGATGAACTGGCCCTGCTCCACGGCATTCTCCATGAAACCGCCCTCGATCAGGTCGAGTGTGGCCAGCGCCGCGGCACACGAGACCGGGTTGCCGCCGAAGGTGGTGCCGTGCGCGCCCGGCGGCCACGACATGATGTCTTTGCGGGCGATGACCGCGCCCAGCGGCATCCCGCTGGCGATGCCCTTGGCCGAGGCGATGATATCCGGCTCCACGCCAAAATGCTCAATCGCCCACCACTTGCCCGTGCGGCCGACGCCTGCCTGCACTTCATCGCTGATGAGCATGATGCCGTACTCGGTGCAGATTTCACGCAGCTGCTGCACGAAGCGCGCATCCGGCACCAGATAGCCGCCCTCGCCCTGGATCGGCTCCAGGATAATCGCCGCCACGCTGTCCGGCGGAACCAGCCGCTTGAACAGCACATCTTCGATGTAGTCGGCGCACATGCAGGCGGCCTGGCAGGTGGCTTCCTCGCGGCCATGCATGCAGCGGTACGGATTGTTATACGGCACGTGATACACGCCGGGCACGAACGGCGCGAAGCCCTGTTTCTGAATCGTCTTGCTGCCGTTCAGCGAGAGCGCGCCCATCGTGCGGCCATGGAAAGCGCCGAAAAATGCGATCACGTTCTGGCGCTTGGTGTGCCACTTGGCGAGTTTTACCGCGCCCTCCACGGCCTCAGCGCCGCTGTTGCACAGGAAGACACGCGCCGGGTCGTCCCCAAACGGGGCGATCTGCGTCAGGCGCTCGGCCAGCCGCACCTGCACTTCATAGTAATAATCGGTGCCGGCGATATGCAGGAATTTCTGCGCCTGATCGACGATGGCCTGCACGACTTTGGGGTGGCTGTGGCCGGTCGAGGTCACGGCGATGCCAGCGGCAAAATCGACGTATTCCTTGCCATCGACATCCCATACGCGGGAGCCTTCGCCACGCGCCATCACGAACGGATAGCGCGGCACCATCGAGCCGGACATGATGTCATCATCGCGGCTGATCAGATTCTGGCTGTGTGGTCCCGGACGGTAGGCAGCGGGTTGTACGGTCATAATAAAAGGCTCCAAAATGATGTGTTTTCAGCGGCGCCGCGATGGCAATCATCATGCAGCAGGCCGCCTGACTGCATTATAGAGGATGCGGGGGATTTGCGGCAATTGTGCGCACTATCTCAGGGAATAAAGGTGAACCACACGCTGAAGATTGCGTCATCTTCGGCGTGTGGCTACAGAAAACCGGAGCCTACTCGTCGGCCTGCACGAAGCCCTGTTTGGCCAGCCAGTCATAGATGCGGCGGGCATTTTCTTCCGGCGTGAAGTTAACCGTGTCCAGCGTGATTTCCGGATTGAGCGGCGCTTCATATGGGTCATCGATGCCGGTGAATCCCTTGATTTCGCCGCGGCGGGCCTTGGCATACATGCCCTTGATGTCGCGGCGTTCGCATTCTTCCAGCGGGGTATCGACGAAAATCTCCACGAATTTGTCGCCGCCCACCATGGCGCGCACTTCATCGCGCACCGCCCGATACGGGCTGACAGCCGCGCAGATGACGGCCCCGCCATGCGCCACGATTTCAGCGGCCACCCAGCCGATGCGGCGGATATTGGTGTCACGGTCTTCTTTGCTGAAGCCCAGCCCCTTCGACAGGTGCGTGCGCACCACGTCGCCATCCAGCATGGTGCTGGTGCGTCCCGCTTCCAGCAGCAGCAGCTCCAGAATCTCG
>JAHHHY010000006.1 GCA_019359125.1 Pleurocapsa minor GSE-CHR-MK 17-07R | reverse complement strand
CTCAGGCCGGTGAACCACAGGCACACGCCGGTGCGGGCGCGCGGCGGATAGGCCTGCGCCATAATCTGCGCCACTTCCGGCCGTGTGAACCAGTCGGGCAGCAGGCGGCCCTTATTCAGATATTCTTCGCGCACCTGCGTGCCGCTGATGCTGGCAATCTTCACACCGGCGGGCACATGGCTGACCTGTTCGTAGCGGCTTTCTTCGGGCAGGAACACCAGCTCGTGGAACGGCAGTGGCTTCACACCGATTTCCTCCGCGTGCTGCTCCACCAGCGCCTGCGCGTCATACGGGCCGTAGAACGGCTTGCCCGTGCTGTCGTTGCCCGGACCGGCATGGTCGCGCCCGACGATGAAATGATTCGCCCCGTGATTGCGGCGGATGATGGCGTGCCACACAGCCTCACGCGGGCCGGCCATGCGCATGGCCAGCGGCAGCAGCGAAAGCACCACGCTGCCCGGCTCGTAGTGATGGTTGACCAGCGCCTTGTAAGTGCGCACGCGGGTGTAATGGTCGACGTCGCCGGGTTTGGTCATGCCGACGACCGGATGCAGCAGCAGCACGCCGTCCACGCTGGCGGCAGCGCGCTTGGTCAGCTCTTCATGCACGCGGTGCAGGGGATTGCGCGTCTGGAAGGCGACCACATTCTCGCGGCCAATCTCGGCCAGATGGGCGCGCACTTCGGTGGGCGTGCGGCGCAGCTCGCGGAAATCATAGTACACGGGCAGGTTCAGCAGGCGGATCGCGCCGCTGATGTTGAGTTCGCCCCAGCGCGCCATTTCGGCCACGATCGGATGCTTGCTGTCCTGCGTGCCATAGGCCAGCAGCGCCTCGGCGGACCTGTCAGGCGTGTACACATCCTCGACGGTCATCACGGCCAGCAGGTTATTGCGGCTGTCGCGCAGCGCGATATCGCCCTCGGTAACCGGCAGCGCGTCACGCGAGACTGGCAGCGTGATCGGCATCGGGAAAAGCGTGCCATCGGCGAGACGCATCTCGTGCAGCACGCGCTCGTAATCGGCCCGCCCCATGAAGCGGTCCAGCGGGCTGAAACCGCCGGTCGCCAGCAGCTCCAGGTCACACACCGCGCGATTGGAAATCTGCAGCGAGGGCAGCGTACTGGCATAGGCCTTCAGGTCGTCATAGGCTTCCGGCCCTGCCGTCAGATCGACCAGCGTGCCGCCATAGGGGGTAATCAGGTGGGCCAAAGTGGGATTCTCCGTAGTAATGAGGGATGCGTAATGAGTGATGAGAAAGGGCGAACAGCGAAGACCAGAGTGAACAATTGGGCTGCGTTACATCAGTTTTGCTGCTGTCTCATCACTCATTACTCATCACTCATCACTGGTTTTACGGGAGCGAATGTGAGTCGAACACACCACAAGCCGCGCAGAGCGGCCTGTCACCGATTTTGAAGATCGGGACGCCCACCGGAGCGCATTCACCCCCACGCGAAAGATACCATGTGCGCGACTCATCATACAAGAACACGGGCGTGGCTGCACGGGTACGTGTTCACAACGCTGGCTGGACGGTTTATACAACTGACCTGCCAGAATTCCGACGCGTCTTCTGGCATAATGCCTGTATTTGTTCAGGTACAGTCTCACTCAATGACCGCATAACAAAGGAAAACACTATGGCAGCACATACCATCGGGCCGATTCTCATCACGGGCTGTTCCAGCGGCATCGGCAAGGCAGCGGCAAAACATCTGGCCCAGGCCGGCTATGCCGTCTATGCGACAGCGCGCAGGCCGGAATCGCTGGCAGAGCTGGCGGCACTGGGCTGCAAAACCCTGGCGCTGGACGTGACGAACGAGGACTCGATGGCCGCCGCCGTCGCGCAGATTGAGGCTGAACATGGGGCCGTTGGCGTGCTGATCAACAACGCGGGCTATGGCGAGTATGGCGTGCTGGAAGAACTGCCAATGGACGCCCTGCGCCGCCAGTTTGAAACCAACGTGTTCGGGGCGGTGCGCCTGTGCCAGCTGGTGCTGCCGGCAATGCGCGCCCGCGGTGCTGGCCGCATCATCAATATCGGCAGCATGGGCGGCCAGATGACCTTCCCCGTGGGCGGCGCGTATCACGCCACCAAGTATGCCATGGAGTCGCTGAGTGACGCGCTGCGCGTGGAAGTGAAGCCGTTCGGCATTCAGGTCGCGCTGATTCAGCCCGGCTACGTGGTGACCGACTTCACGCACACGCTCAGGTCGAGCGATGCGATTCAGTCCGAGCCAGCCAAACCGAGCCCATACGCCGGGCTGATCGCAGCCTTTGACCGCGCGCTGGAAAAATCCTACAAGGGCGCCTTTGGCCCCACCACCACCGCCGACGACGTGGCCCGCGTGATCGTGAAGGCGGTTGGCGCCGCCCGCATGCGCACGCGCTATCAGGACGGGCTGGTGGCGGTGATGAATCCGCTGATGCGCCGCTGGCTGACAGACACCGGCTGGGACTGGTTCATGGCGCGGGCGATGCCGTGGAAACCGTCCAGATCGTGAGTATTTAGTAGATTTCTGTAGATTTTCCCTGCCTTTGGCGACTGGCGTGCGCTAGAATAGCGCCACTGGTCGCACGCAATCTGAGTCAGGGAAAATGAGGTCGTCATGGTGACGTTAAGCCTGCCGCTGGTGATGTCGGTAATAACCGCGCTCATCAGCGGCATTTTTGCGGGTGTCGTGCTCAACCGCTGGCGCATCGCCCGTGCACGCGGTCGCCACAGCCCGCATCTGATCGCATGGGGCGTTGGCCTGCTGCTGTACTGCATCGGCGCGGCCAGCCAGGTGGTTTTGTACTTTTCGTGGAGCCCGTTCTTCTTCGGCCTGTGGTACTGGACGGGCGCGCTGGCCGTCGCCCCGTGGCTGGGACAGGGCACGGTGTATCTGCTGTGGCGCAAGGGCAGCATCGCCCGCAATATTCAGATGGCATTGATCCTGGTGTGCGTGATGACGCTGCCGTGGGCGCTGTTCCTGACGCCAATGAACGCGGCAGGCTGGGCCCCCAACAGCGACATGACGCCGCTGATCAACGACATCATGCAGCGCGGCGGCGTGCGCGGATTCTCGCCAGTGATGAATATCTGGGGCACGGTCGCGCTGGTGGGCGGGGCCATCTATTCCGCCATCCTGTTCCGGCGCAAGCAGATTATGCCCAACCGCATGGTTGGCAACCTGCTCATCGCATCAGGCGGACTGCTGCCCGCGCTGGGCGGCGCGCTCATCCGCGCTGGCGTGCCGGAACTGAAATATGCCGGGGAGATGCTGGGCGTCATCCTGATTTTCGCGGGCTTCCTGCTGGCCACGCAGATGGCCGAAGATGCGGCATCACGGCCGCGCCGGGCGGCAAACGCACACAATTCGTGAACCCTTCGGGCGTCTTTTCTGTGTCATAATGCGCGCATAGCGCAGTGAATTCAGACACCGAAAGGACGCTTTTTATGCAGCCAAAACGCTTGCTCGGCATACTCATCCTGCTTGGCGTAATCGCCACCGGGATGGTTTCCGCACAGGATGCACAGCCCACCACCCCGTTTACCCCGGCCATTTCACGAGAAATTGTCTCGGTGCTGGCGCTGGGCGATGCTGTGTTTGAGCCAAATGCATGGCTGGCGGGCGGGCAGGAATACCGTGACCGCACGGTCGTCTCGTGGATTTCCGATGAGGTCGGCGGCATCGCGCTGGCCGAATATCTGCATTTCGACGAAGGCTTCAACCCGGCGGACGTGAACGCGTTCTTCAATACTGATTGGTTCGCGGCGGCCTTCACCGATTACGACACCTGGACGCAGACCGCGGCCTGCACCGATGGCAGCGCGACGCTGTACGAATTTACGCTGACGCTGATGGGCGTCAACTACGGGGTGCGCTACTGGATCGAGCCGCTGCCGCCCACGCGCATCCTCGCCATGCAGATCCTGTTCCCGCAGGACCAGGCAGAGCTGGCCGCGACGTACGCCGCCCGCTACAAGCCGGCTTTCGCAGGCTGCCCGTAAGCTGAACCCGTGCGCCCGCGGTCACATCGGCTCTGACGAGAGTCGCCGGAGCCGCCAGTGATTGCGGGCGCATCTGGCGTGGGCCTGAAACTTCCCGTGACAGCCCGACAACGCGTAAAAATCACCCGACTGGACCATGCGGCAGGGTAGGCATACGGCTATGATGGAGCCATCTTATCTGTAGGCCGACAAAACCCATCGACAACCTCATGCCCACCACGCGCACCCGATTCAACGATCTGCGCTATATTGCCACCGACAGCGTCGGTTTCTCTCGCAGGCGCGCCGGACGCAGCTTCGCCTATTACGACGCCGACGGCCAGATTATCCGAGATCGCAACATGCGCCGCTGGATCCAGTCGATTGGCATTCCACCCGCCTGGACGGATGTGTGGATCAGCCCGAACCCAAACGCGCACATCCTCGCGGTCGGCCGTGATGCCAAAGGCCGCAAACAGTATCGCTATCACCCGCAGTGGAACCGCCTGCGCAGCCAGAAAAAATTCGACATGCTGGCGGCATTCGGCAAACAACTGCCGCGCCTGCGCGAAACGACTGCGCTGCATCTGCGCCACCCGCGTCTGACGCGCACCCGCGTGCTGGCCGCGCTGGTCATGCTGCTGGAGCACACGCTGATCCGCGTGGGCAATGACGAATATGCCCGCGCCAACGACTCGTATGGCCTGACGACGATGCAGGACGACCATGTCTCGATTGAAGGCAGCCGCGTCACCTTCGATTTTGTGGGCAAAAGCGGCAAGGCGCACAGCATCACCCTGCGCGACCCGCGCATGGCCCGCATCGTGCGCCAGTGCCGCGATATCCCCGGCCAGCGCCTGTTCCAGTATATCGACAGCGAGGGCGAGGGCCGTTCAGTGGACAGCGGTGATGTGAACGCCTACCTGCACGAGATCACCGGCAAGCCGTTCACCGCCAAAGTCTTCCGCACGTGGGGCGGCAGCGCACTGGCCGTCAAATACCTGTGCGAGAACTGCACCGACTCCGCCAGCGAGAAGGAAATTCAGGCCTGCGTGACGCATGTCGCGGAAGTCCTGGGCAATACCAAAACAGTATGCCGCAACTACTATATCCATCCGCTCATCATCGACGCGCATCTGAAGGGGCGGCTGGGCGCGCTGTATGCACAGGCGCAGCGGTCGAAATCTGCCGGGCTGCTGCCTGAAGAAAAAGTGCTGATGGCGCTCCTGAAATCCGGCGCCAAGCCCCAGAAAGCCAGCAAACCATCGAAAAAATCCCGCCTGGAGCGCGCCTCATGAAGCAATCGAAACCGTGGCTGCGACCGACTGCTATCACGCTGACGGCTGTCGGCGCGCTGGCGGCATGGCGGCTGTGGCGGCATCTGCGCATCCCCGTGCACGAGACCGAGCTGACGCTGGATTATACGACGGCCTCGCCGCACCTGCTGGACCGGCGCGTATTTGCCGGGGAAGGCGCGCCGCAGTTCATCCGCGACGGGGCTGGCGACCTGTTCCACCGCCGCTATTATGCCGACATCGCCCGCAGCACGCTGGACAAGCCCGGTCTGATGGCAGAAATCACGGGCAGCCTGAATACCTTTGTGCCCAACGATATGGCTGTCTTTCAGAAGCTGGCGGGTGAGGACGATACGCTTGCTGTCGGCGATGACTATTTCATCCACATCACCGGCCCGTGGAATGGCCCGGTGCGCGTGATCGAGGTCACGCCGACGTCGTTCTCATTCATAACGCTGGAGGGACATCTGGAGGCGGGCGAAATACAGTTCCGCGTGACCGGCCATCCGGATGACCCCGCCCTGATACGCTTCGAAATCCGCTCGTGGTCGCGCAGCCGCAATCGCCTGGTCGATTTTTTCTACACGCGCCTGCCGGTGGTGCGGGCCGCCCAGCGCCAGATGTGGATTTATTTCTGCGAGAAAGCCGCAGAAATCAGCGGGGGCGAATTACAGGGTGATGTGCATGTGGTCACGCATCGCGTGCCGTGGCGGCGGGCGCAGCCCGCTCAGCCGCTGACGCCCTGGCAGCAGTATGCCCCGCGGCTGGAACGCATGCGCGCGGCAAAGCTGAACTTTAACCTGGACGAACGCGAGTCATTCACCGAGGTCAATGGCTGGCACGATGACGAATACAGCATCGACCTGCCCGCTGAAGCGCCCGGTCAGCCCGTGCCTGGGGGATCGTTCGAGCAGGCGAAGCGTGTGCTGAAGGATTATGAATTTCCGGACCCCGGCCTGGTGACTGGCATCTTCATTCCTGACGACGCGCTGGACGCCCGCGTGATGATGATCCGCGCGCGCTTCCTGGTCTTCACCTTCTATTTCGGCGTGCGCATCAGCGGGGTCATTGACGAGGAACGCACGGACGAGCAGAAAGGCCCGGCGCACGTGTGGGGCTACAGTTATCAGACCCTGGAAGGCCATTTCGAGATGGGCGAAATCACCTTCCAGGTGTGGAAATTCATCGACAGCGGCGACGTCGAGTTTCGCATCCATGCCTGGTCCAAGACCGGCCTGATCCGCAACCCGTTTTATCGGCTGGGATTCGCCCTGTTCGGGCGCGGGCTTCAGCTTCGGTTCGCCCGCACCGCGCTTCAGCGCATGCAGCAGATCGTCATCGACCGACAGACGAAAGCTGCATCAGAGGTGGAGATGCCCGATGTGGCGCCGGAAGTTAAAGGATCAGCGCCAGCGTAATCAGCGCGTAGATGACCAGGAACGACCGACTGGCCATCACCATGCGCGCCGTCGACATGCCGCCCTCGGTATAGCCGCTCACCTGGAAATAGCGCGCCCGCACGACTTCGCCCAGCACCATGAAGATGCCAAACAGGATGCCGTAGCCGCTGGCTTCGGGCGTGCGCAGCAGGGCGATCAGCAGGCCGGCGTGGCCGAGCGCGTTGAACAGGCCAAACACAATCGAGACAATTTCTTTGGCGCTAAAACGCACGAAGAACACGCCAATCATAATCAGTGTCATCAGGGCGAGCACGGCCACCGCGACGATATTCTGGTTGCCGCCGATGACCAGGTCACCGCTGCCGCTGTTGAAGAATGCCAGCAGGCCAAAGATGATGGCGACGACTTTCAGGCCGGTTTCAATCCAGCCCAGCGTGCCCCAGTTGCGAATGTGAAACCCGGTTGGTGCTGCCGATGTGGTCATATGGTGCTCCCTTGTGCATATTGACTGACAGTGAATATTGATTCAGACCGGGTGACTCTATGTAATCTTTCCCGTCACGATCATGATGGATCATCGGCCATGCTGTCGAGCATCAACTGGGCTATCTTGCGCATGAGCTGGCGCAGCGACTCCGGCCCCAGCACGATGACATCTCCGGCCAACGCCATCAGCCATCCGGCGGCCTCCAGCGGATCGGAATACGTCACTTCCAGCGTGCGCCAGCCAGACGCATCAGGCGGCTCCAGCTCGCGAAAACGCCCGTCGTACCACGCCGCAAAATGGCTGTAAGCGAACGGACTGGCGCGCACGGTCACCAGTGCAGGCGGCGTCATCTCCAGCGAATTGCGCTCAAAACGCGTGGATGCCTCGTCCCAGTAGGCCTGCACATCGAAGTCTGTAGCGCGCGCAAAGCCGTCTTCCAGCACGCGCAGCGCCCGCACCCGGCTGAGGCGGTAGGTGCGCATGGCGGATACAGGCTCGCTTGCCCGGCAGGCGACGAAATACCAGACGTTCGCTTTCGAGACCAGCGCATAGGGCTCCAGCGTGCGCGACGACAGCCCGCCCTCCACCGACTCATAAGTCACGTCGATGCGTTTGTCATCCCACACGGCCTGATGCAGGCTGGCGAAAAAAGGCGTCGCCTCGGCCTGCTGAAACCAGTTCCGGGTATCGATGTAATAGCGGGCGCGAACCCGTTCCACTTCGCGCTGCTGGCTGGCAGGCAGCGCGGCAAACAGCTTGAGCAGCGGATTCTCGTGCGCCAGCCCCAGGTCGTGCAGCGGCTGCGACGATGCAGCGATGAACAGCGCCTGCACATCGCGGCGCGACAGCCCCGTTAACGAGACGCGGTAATTTTCATCGAGGAAGATGCCACCGCCGCTGCCCTGCTGGGTATACACCGGCACGCCGGACAGCGACAGCGCCTCCATATCGCGGTAGACGGTGCGCTCGGTCACGGCCAGTTCTTCAGCCAGCTCGCGGGCGGTCATGCGTCCGTTCGCATACAACAACAACAGCATCGAAATCAGCCGGTCAGCCCGCATGATTGCCCATCCTCACCCTGTAAACCACACAGTTGAATCATGGCCTATAAAACCTGACAAAAGATGTCAGGTTTTGATTTTATCCTGAAAGTATCGCAGAAAGTTGAACACAGGGAGTCACATCATGAACCATATTGAACCGATGCTGATGGGTGTCATCACGGAAACTGTCGAAATGCGCGACCAGGTGCTGGGGCTGATTTCTGACCAGGACCTGGGGCTTTCGCTGGGGGGAGACAATCCGCCGTTCGCGCTGGAATGGGCGCTGCTGGCCGAAACCCAGCGCCACTACACCGACGCGCTGCGCACCTTCCGCATGACCTGGGAGGGCTACGCGCCGAACATGGCCGACGCGCAATCAGTTGCCAGCCTGAAGGCCGTGTTTGCCCGCCAGGATGCCGAGATGGACGCTGTGCTCAACGGGCTGAGCGCCGACGATGTCGCCAGCCGCCAGGTCGATCACGGGGAGTGGCAGCAGTCCGTCGATATCCACATGAGCGTATACCGCGAGGCGCTGCTGATTTTCCTGTCGCGGGCAGTGGTGCACCTGCGCTTCCTGCGCAAGCCCATCCCGGAAAAGATTCAGCTCTGGATCGGCTGAGCCTGGCCTTCAGGCTAACCTCACCCCAAAACCCTGCGGGTTTTTGCCCCTCTCCGAACGGAGAGGGGCAGTTGAGCGCAGCGAAACGGGGTGAGGTACTAAGCACCCTCAGAAGCGGAAATGGACGAAGATGCGCCCGAAGTTCTTGTCGTCTTTTTCCACGCGGTGATACAGCGCCCGGACGTGCTTCTGGTCCAGAAAGCGCAGCACCTTCTTCTTCAGGGCGCCGCTGCCCTTCCCCGGAATAATCTCCACCAGCTCAATCTTGCGGCTGATCGCCTCCTGCATGATGCGATTCAGCTCCACCTCGATTTTATCGCCTTTGTTATAGATGTCGTGCAGATCCAGCTTCAGCTTTGCCATCAGAATCAGCCTCGTGTGGTCCTCAAGCGGGCATCCCTGTAAAAACGCGTCAGCGTGAAAACCGATTACCCCGCCAGCGGCTGCCAGACCGGGTCGCTGGCGGGGTAATCGCCATGCGAGGCCAGCATCGGCGCGCCGGAACCATCCGCGGCCACCACCCACACCTGGCTGGCGTCGCCGGTGTGGCGCTCGAAAGCAATCCAGCGCATATCCGGCGACCAGGCCACGCGGCCCACGTGCTGCAATTCCGGCACATAATTCGTGAGCTGGAGGGGCGGCGCGCTGTCGCCAAAGGCCTGCACGAACAGATTGCCGTCCAGCACAAACGCCACACGCGACGCATCGCGGCTGGGCGCATACGCCTGCGTGACGATGTTTTCCACGCCCTGGCGCGCCCCGCTGTCGACATTGTAGGTGTAGATCGCGCCGCCAGACCCGTCCGACTGCATATAGGCCCAGGTGATCGTGGACGGATTGACCCACCACACACGGCCGATCAGCGGCTGGTTGTCGCGCTGGTCGATCAGGCGGATCTCGTCCCGTTCATACAGGCAGAGCGCGTTGCCCGGCGCGATGTCGGGCGGGCAACGCGCCACCACGCGCGACAGGTCCGGGCCATAGGCGCGCGTATCGAAGATGGCGTTTTCAGTTTCCAGCAGCGGGGTGATCGCGCCGGTCTGCAACTCATACGAGTACCAGTAGCGCGGGCGCAGCGGCGAGGGATAGAACAGCAGGCGCTCGCCATTGCCACTCATGAAGGCATACAGCACGCGCGCGCCCTCGTAATCGCTGGCACGCACCATCGACTGCGGCAGATCACCGGCTGGATCGGCGCGAAACAGCACCGACTGGCCGTCACCCATCATGCTGCCATCACGGTTCGGGTCGGTGAAGGCGGTGAAATAGGCCTCCCCCCCATCGGTAGCCCATGTGAAGAAGTCGATCATCGCCAGGTCGAGCGCATCGCTGCGCGTGATATCGGTTTCAGCCGGGGGGCCAGACGGTGGCGTGACAGGTGCATCGACCACATACACACCTTCGCGGCGGATGTCTCCGCGAACGCTCTGATAGGCCAGCCGCAGCGGCGCTGTCTCACCTGAGACGGCGGACTCCTGCGCCAGCGATACGCCAAAGGCGGGCGCGCACAGCGTGCCAGCCAGGATGAGAACCGCCAGTTTTTGCCAAGCGCGCATAACGCGAGCCTTTCATGGTGCCTGTGAAGCGAGACCACTTCATCGATGTGCTGATTATCCAGCCAAACAGAGCGCCGCGCTATGGGGCCGGTCGGCGCTGACGCTTGTAGTCGCCGGCATACGACAGCAGTTCGCGGGCGCTTTGCAGGCCCGCCTCGTTGACCGTGCCCAGCATGGCGGCCAGTTCAGCGGCGCGCTGTTCATTCTCGGCCAGCGGCTCGATCTGCGTGCGCGTGCGCCCGCTGTCCACCAGCTTGCGCACATGAAAATGACGGTCGGCATAGCCGGCCAGCTGGGCCAGATGCGTAACCACCATGACCTGATGATTGCCGGTCAGCTCCCACAGCTTTTCGCCCACGACTGCGCCCACGCGCCCGCCGATGCCCGTATCTATTTCGTCGAAAATCAGGGTGGGTGTGTGGTCGGCAGCAGTCAAAACCCGTTTGAGCGCCAGCATGATGCGGGCAGCCTCACCGCCGCTGGCCACTTTTGCCAGCGGGCGCAGCGGCTCACCGGGATTGGCGCTCATCATAAATTCGACATGGTCGAGGCCGGTATGGTCGAACGCGAGGCGGTAATCGCCCACGATCGCGCCCTGTTCGTCTTCCACCTGCGTGATGCTGACTTCAAAGCGGGCGCTGGCCATGCGCAGGTCGCCCAGCTCCGTCACGATGCGGGCGCCCAGCTGCTGGGCGGCGGCATTGCGCGCCCGGCTGATGCGTTCGCCCAGCTCGCCAATTTGCAGCAGCATGGCCTGTTCGCTCTCGCGCAGCTCGGCCAGGCGTTCCTCGCTGTTCTCCAGCGATTCCAGTTCCTCACGCGCCTTGTCGGCATAGGCCAGAATCTCGGCGATGCTGGCGGCGCTATAGCGCTTCTTCATCGTGCTGATGAGTTCCAGCCGTTCCTCGACTTCTTCCAGACGCTCCGGGTTGTATTCCACATCGTCCAGATAGCGGCGCAGCGTGGTCGAGATTTCCTCGATCTGCGCGCTGATGTCGTTCAGGATGTCGCGGTCATCTTTATGCGCCGCGTCGATCGTGGCCAGCTTGCCCAGCAGCACGACTGCCTGCATCACCTGATCGACAGCGCCGACCTGGTCAGGCAGCTCGTCCGAGCCATACAGCAGCGCGACTGCTTCAGCCGTCAGGCGGGCCAGCTGTTCGCTGTTGGCCAGGCGCGTACGCTCGGCTTTCAGCAGGTCGTCTTCGCCAGCCACCAGCGCCGACGCGTCAATTTCATCGACTTCATCGCGCAGGCGCAGGGCGCGCCGCTTCAGCGAGGCCTCGTCTTCCAGCAGCATTTTGATGTCGCGGCGCACGCCGGTCAGGCGCACCACGATGGCCGACAAGGCCTCGCGGGCATCCATCAGCGTGGCATAGCGGTCCAGCAGGTCAATATGCGCGCTCGGCTTCAGCAGCGACAGATGCGCGCTCTGGCCGTGTACATCGACCAGCTTTTCGCCAATTTCGCCCAGGATATCCAGGTTGACGGTTACGCCTTCCACGCGGGCGATGCTGCGGCCACTGGCGCGCACCTCGCGCGAAATCGTGAGTTCCGTCAGCGGCGGGGCATCGGCCTCGACCAGGTCTTCACGCTGCAAAATCGGCATCAGCTCGGCCTGCACGTACGCGTTCAGCGCAAACACGCCCTCCACCAGCGCCCGTTCGGCCCCGGCGCGCACGGACGAGGCATCGGCCTTGCCGCCCAGCAGCAGCTCCACCGCGTCAATGATGATCGACTTGCCCGCGCCGGTCTCACCTGTGATGACATTCAGGCCGCCGCCAAAGCTCAGTTCAAGCGCGTCGATGATCGCAAAATTCTGGATGCGTATTTCAGTCAGCATAGCGGTTTGTATCCCAGGCTGTGGTTCAGTGTGTGCGTCAGCTTCTCAGTTTAAAACGGCCATAGCAGGCGGCCGCGGCCAGCCCGACAAACAGCAGCAGGCCAAGGTCGGAAATAATCGACTGCGCCAGGATGTTCAGCGGCACAGCGCCGCCACGGGCGATGCCGGACAGGCGGATGTACGTCACCAGCAGCGCGCCGGCCAGCCCGCCAATGACGACCGCCGCGGCGACAATCTGCGGGGAATAGCGCGAGCGTCGGCGCTGGATGGCGCGCAGGGCGACCTCGGCGATGGCTCCACCAGCAGGCAGCCCCAGCAGGACAGCAAACAGCAGCGGCAGGCCGATAGCTTTTTCCAGGCCGCCCAGCAGCGCGCCGGCCAGCCCGGCGACAACGGCGACGATCACGTCATCGCGCTGGGTCGCATTGAAAAAAGTGCTTTCCACCTGGCGCACGCACTGCTTGCAGCGATAGCCCACCGGCGTGGGCACGGCACATTCGGCACACATCAGGCGGCCGCATTTGTTGCAGCGCAAGGCCGTCTCACGGTCGGGATGCACCTCGCAGTAGGTCAGCGGTTCTTCGGATGGGGTCAGGGTTGGGTTGAGTTCGGTCATCGGGGTTCGTCTGATACTCTGGGTTCCAGTCGGTCCAGCAGGCTGCGATAGAAATAGGTCTTCTCGCGCAGGCGGGCAAAGCGCCCGACAAACCGGCTGGCCTTCACGTGCAAAATGTCGCCTTCCTGAAGCTGGCACACGGTCGTGCCGTCGACGGCCAGGAACGGCTGCGTGCGCGTCTCGCCCACGCGAATATCCACCAGGGCGCCCTCCGGCAGCACGATCGGCCGGTCCAGGCTTAGATGCGGCGCGACGGGCACCAGCAGGATGCTGCGCTGCTCCGGCGGCAGAATCGGCCCGCCACAGGCCAGCGCATAAGCCGTGGAGCCGGTGGCCGTGGCCACAATCAGGGCATCGGCGTTATAAGTCGTCGTCCAGCCGCTGTCGATATAGGTGACGAGCTGAATCAGCCCCATCTCACCACCACGGCTGATGACCACGTCATTGAGCGCGTCGCTGGCCAGGATCGCCGCCCCGCCGCGAATGACCTCCGCGCTGATCATCATGCGCTGCTCGATCCAGTACTTGCCGTCCAGCACCAGCGGCAGCGTGCGTTCCCATTCGTCAGGCGCAATTTCGGTCAGGAAGCCCAGCTTGCCCATGTTGATGCCCAGCACCGGCACGCCCGCCATCCCGCACACGCGGCCAGCGCGCAGCATCGCACCATCGCCGCCAATCGCAATCACCAGGTCGGTCTCTTTCAGCCGACCGGCGACTTCATCTTCCGTCCAGCGCGCCAGCGACCACGCCTGATGCCCGGCGACGCGCAGGCTGTTGGCGATAATCTCGCCGACGGGTTCGGTCTGCGGGCGGGTGGGGTGGGCAAGAATGCCAAAGGTGAGTGTGGTCATGGCGATAAGCATACCCACAAGACACGAAAAGGTAAAAGCATTTTCGCAAGTCGGCGCGGCTGAAAAGACCTTCAGGCAGAAGCCTATTTTAGCACATCTGTGCGGTCACGGCGATGCTGTTGTGCGGTACAATGACGCCTGATTTCGCAGTCACCGAGGCTTTCACGCATGGGAACGCTGTACCTGGTCCCCACCCCAATCGGCAATCTGGAGGATATCACGCTGCGCGCGCTGCGGGTGCTGCGCGAGGCCGCGCTGATTGCCGCCGAAGACACGCGCACCACGCGCAATCTGCTCACGCACTTCCAGATCAGCACGCCCTGCACCAGCTATCACGAGCACAACAAGCTGGGCAAGCTGGACGCCATTTTCGCGGCGCTGGAGGCCGGGGATGTGGCGCTGGTGTCAGATGCGGGCACGCCGGGCATCAGCGATCCGGGCTATGAGCTGGTGCAGGCGGCCATCCAGCGCGGATTCAGCGTGACGCCGCTGCCGGGCGCCAATGCCGCCATCACCGCGCTGGTCGCCAGCGGCCTGCCCACCGAGACGTTCATCTTCCTCGGTTTCGCGCCCAAAAAAGACAAGGCCCGGCGGACGCTGCTGACGGCGCTGGCGCATGTCGAGCGCACGCTGATTTTCTATGAAAGCCCGCACCGCCTGACCGATCTGCTGGCCGTCATCGCGGAGCTGCTGCCAGAGCGCAAGGTGTGTGTGGCCCGCGAACTGAGCAAGATTTACGAGGAATTTGTGCGTGGCACGGCGGCTTCGGCGCTGGCGCACTATAAAGCCAGTCCGCCGCGCGGCGAAATCGTCGTGCTCATCGAGGGGCACACCCCGTCAGCGCCGGAGCCGTGGGATGAAGCGGACGTGCGCGAGCGCCTCCGCGCGCTGCTGGGCGAGGGGCTGTCTGTGCGCGACGCCGCCACGCAGGTCGCCGGGGAATCGGCCTGGGATCGCGGGGAAGTGTATGCGTTGGCGGTGCAGGAGCGCTGAACCTGGGAAGCTTTGCCGTACACGATGCTGCCATACGGGCAAAATCAGCGCGGCGAATTGTTCGCATGAAATGCAATCCTTAGCTATAAATAAACGATGACGTGCAAGCACATCACACATTGAAATTCGAGGGTTTGCAAAGCGTATGACGCCACAAAATTCAGGCGAGCGCATAGAAAATCTTGTCGGCGAAACGCTGAACGGCCGTTATCGCCTGGACAGCTTCGTCAAGTCGACCGATATGTCGGTCGTCTATAAGGCGCACGACGTCAATACGCGCAAAGATGTCGCGATTAAAGTCGTCAAGCGCATGAATTATCTGGAGCGCTTCCAGAACGAGGCGCGCAAGACCTACGAGCTGAACCATACCTACATCGTCTCGGCCATCGACTTCAATGTCGACAAGGGCGATACGCTGGCCGATGGCACGGTCGTGTACTACGTCGTCATGAAGTGGATCGACGGCCGCACGCTGGAGGAGCGCATCAAGTCGCCCAGCAGCAGCCCCACCGTCGACGAACGCATCGCCATGGCATGGAAACTGCTGCGCGATGTCGGCGCGGCGCTGGACAATCTGCATCAGAAAAATCTGGTCCATCGCGACATCAAGCCGAGCAATATCCTCGTCACGCAAAGCAACGACGCCTTCCTGATCGACTTTGGCATCGTCAAGTCGATCTCGTCAGCGACAGACGCCCACGCCGCCGATGAAGGCCTGACCAGCGCCGGCATGGCGGTCGGAACGCACCGCTATATGGCCCCGGAACAGTGGCAGTTTGAGAATGTGACGGGCAAGACCGACCAGTATGCGTTCGGCCTGACGCTGTACGAAGTGCTGTCGCTGGGCAAATCGCCCTATCCCACCACCGACGAATATGGCAATCGTTCGTCGGGCACGGGCAGCTCGAACACCGGCGTGCGCGCCAGCTGGTTTGTGCGCCACACGCAGAATGAGCCGCTGCCGCTGGCCGAATATGACCCGACCATTCCGCCCGCCATCTGGGAGGCGATTCTGCCGTCCCTGAACAAGTCTCCCGATAATCGCTATCCCAACCTGGCGACGATGAAGCAGGCGTTTGAAATCGCCATGCACACGTCCGGCTTCAGCGACCTGCTGCGCCGCCTGCAGGATCATTACGACGGTGGGTCCAGCCCGTCCTCACGCCCGACCGCGCCTGCTGCTGCTGCGCCGGCGGTCGATCCATTTGCGACGGCACTTCAGCTCCCGCATGTCCCGGGGCCGTCCACGCCGCCGCCCGCGCCAAAATCGCCGGTCACGCCGCCGCCTGCCATCCTGGATGCCCCGACGATTCAGCTTCCGGGGGGCAGCCTGCCGCCGCCACCCATGCCCGCGGCCAGCCCGTCTCCAGTGACGCCGCCACCCGCGCCGCGCTCACCGATGACGCCGCCGCCAGAAGGACAGTCACCGCTGACGCCACCGCCTGCACCGCGTTCGCCCATGACGCCGCCGCCAGAAGCGCAGTCGCCCATCACGCCGCCGCCCGCCTCGCGTTCGCCATTGACGCCACCGCCAGAGGCACAATCACCTGTCACGCCACCGCCCGCGCCGCGCTCGCCATTGACGCCACCGCCTGCGCCGCGGTCACCGCTTGCGCCACCTCCGCTGCCGCCATCAGGCCAGCAGGCTGAGCTGCCATCCGAGCAAACCTATAATGACTTCGGCACTCCAGAAGCGCCGAAAAAGCGCCCGGTAGCGCTGATTGCCGGCCTCGCCGCCGTAGTCGTCGTCGTACTGATTGGTATCGTGCTGGTTGTTTCCGGTGGAGGAGGTGGGGGCGATGCCGCCTCGATTGCTGCCACGCAGACCGCCGGCTTTGAAACCGTCGTCGCGGTGGCGCTGGCGCAGACCCAGGCCCCCACCAGCCTGGCCCAGACGGCCGTCGCGCTGCTGAACCAGACCAGCACGGCCGTGGCCCAGGCCAACCAGACACGCATCGCGCTGACCGAAGCAGCGACAGCGACACCTGAGCCGACGAATACCTCCGAACCGACGCAGGCACCAACCGAGCGTCCCACGGACCGACCAACCGAACGGCCAACTGAGCGTCCGACTGAACAACCGACCGAACAACCGACCGAACGCCCAACCGAGCGCCCGACGGAAAGCCCCACTGAGCGTCCAACGGAACGTCCAACCGAACGCCCGACTGAACGTCCAACGACTCGTCCGACCGATGCGCCCGGCACGCCGCTGGCGCTGGCACCAACCGAGACCGTTGGGCTGGTCGTGCTGGAAGTGACGCCGGAAGCCACTGATGCACCGGCCACCGATGCACCGACCGCGACCATTCGCCCCACGCGCACGGCAGTCCCGGCGACGGACGAACCGACTGCGACCGAGATTCCGCCGACCGCAACGACGCGTCCGCCGACCAGCACGCTGGAGCCGACGGATGCCCCAACCGAAGCCGCCAGCGCGACGGAAATTCCTCCCACGGAAGGCACCAAGCCGACCCTCACGCCGACCGATGCTGCGACAGATGCCGTGACGGAGATTCCACCAACGGCGACCACCCGTCCGCCAACGAGTACGCTTGAGCCGACGGATGCGCCCACGGACGAGCCAACCGCGACCGAGATTCCGCCGACGGTGACTACTCGCCCGCCAACCAATACCCTCGCGCCCAGTGATACTCCCACCGACGAGCCATCGCCCACACGCACGCCGAGCGACACGCCGTCGCCGACGGATACGCCGGAGCCAACCGCGACGCGCACGGCCAGCCCGACGCCAACGTCTACGCAGACCTTCACGCCGTCGCCCTCGCCCACAGCTGACCCGCTGTCGCTGCGTGCGACCGCCCAGGCCGCGCTGAACGGTGGCGATGAAGCCGCCGCACTGGAGGCCATCCAGCAGGCGATCACGCTGGCGCCCGAAGACCCCGAAAACTACGTCAATCTCGCGCGCATTCAACTGGCGCAGAACGCCGTGACGGACGCCATTGCCAGCCTGACAGAGGCGATTGCGCTGGATGACACGCAGGCGCGCTATTTTGCCCAGCGCGCGTCGGCCAACCTGCTGTTGAATAACGAGCTGGGCTTTGAGGCCGCCCGCAAGGACTTCACCGCGGCGCTGGATATTGATCCGACGCTGGTGGACGCGCTGATCGGCCGGGCGACGGCTGCGCTGGCCCTGCCCGCCAGTGACGATAATGCCGCTGCTGCGCTGGCCGATGCAGAACTCGCTGCTGAAAATGCCACGCGCGATGTCGACCGGTTTGAAGCCTTTAATTTGCAGGCGCGTGCGCTGCGGATTCAGGGTGAATTCGTCGCGGCAGTCGCTGCCTACGACGCGGCGCTTGACCTGCCCGATACGGCAGCGAGTGAGCAGGTGCGGGCTGCGATGCTGAACAGCCGTGGCTTCACCCGGCGCGTTGCATTCGCGGGCAGCGCCACCTCTCCCGAAGGGCTGGAAGCATGCCAGGCCTCGATTGACGACTTCATGGCCTCGCTGGCGCTGGTGCCGGATAATGCCAGCGCCTACTACAACATGGGCCTGTGCCAGCGCGTGCTGGGACAGCCGGACGCCGCGCTCGACAGCCTGACCCGTTCGATCGACATCAGCCCGACGATCGCCGATGCGTTCGTGAATCGCGGCGATATCGCTATCGCGCAGGGGCGCTTTAATGACGCGCTGGCTGACCTGGAACAGGCGCTGACGCTGGCCCCCGACCAGGCGTTTACGTACCGGGCACTGGCACGCGCCTACGTCGGGCTGAATCAGCCGGCAGACGCGACCAGTGCGCTGAACGATGCCCTGGCGCTGCCCAATATCAACGACGGGGAACGCGTGAATGTGCTGCTGGAGCGCGGCAATATCGCGCGCGCGGCCAACGAATGCGCCTCGGCTATAGCTGACTATGAGTCTGCGCTGGCCCTCAATCCGCAGTTGATGCCCGGCTACCTGAACATTGGCCTGTGCCAGCGCATCACCGGCGACAACGACGCCTCGATCGTGAGCATCAACCAGGCCATCGCGCTGGCCCCGGAAAACGCCGGCCTGTATGTCGAACGCGCCCGCGCTGAAATCAACCTCGAACAGTTCGATATCGCGCTGGAGACGCTGAACCAGTCGCTGGAGATCAATCCGGAAAGTGCCAATGCCTACCGCGAGCTGGGCCGGCTGTACCGCCTGCGCGGCGAGAACGACCTGTCGATTGGTAGCTTCTCAGCGGCTATCGACCTTGAACCGAACAACTTCGGCCTTTATGCCGACCGCGGCTTCGTCTATCAGGGCATGGGGGAATTCGAGCTGGCGATTGCCGACTACGAGCAGTCGCTAACGATCAATCCAAATTTCGTGGGCGGCTATATCAATCTAGGTGCGTCACAGAATCTTGCTGGCAATATTGAGGCAGCGATTGCTACAATTACAACCGGCATTAACATCACCGAAAGTCCACGCCTTTACCAGGAACGTGCTCGATATTTCATCGCAACAGGTGAGCTGGAAGAAGCCATTGCCGATGCCCAACGGGCAGTGGAACTGGCACCCAATGATACCGAGAATTTACTTGTGTTGGGCAACGCGCATTTTGCAGCGGGCAATCGCGCCGAGGCGCTGAATGCCTACACACAGTATGCGGCAGCGGTTGGCCTGTCCAACGTGCCGGAAGCGATCCAGAACCGCCTGGCAGAGCTGGGCGGCTGAGCACCACCGAGTCAAGATACGGGGCGGGTGATGATGACGTCACCCGCCCCGCGCTATTCCACTTATCTGATTGTGCGGTCGCCCGGGGGATGACATGGCTCGTACAGGCATCGACATCTCCGTGCTGCAGGGCGGCTCTGCCCTGCGCGGCATGGGCAGGCTGACCAGCCAGCTCATTAAGGCCCTGCTGGCGCATCCTGAACCAGGCGACGATTTCCTGCTCTTTCATCAGCTCACGGACACGATCAGCGGGCCGCTGGCGGATATCTACGACCTCGTGCAGCGGCACACGGGCCGGGCGCGGGTCGTGCCGCTCGACTTTGACGCGGCCGGGCTGATTACCGAAGACGATACCTGGCGCAAGCGGGATGAAATCGTGTATACGCGCGGCCTGCACGACTTTGCGCGCCGCCATGCCTTCGACGCCCTGCACCTGCCCGTCTATGATGACATCGGCTATTACCACACCCCGCGCTCGTGGGAAGGACCGCCGCTGGTCATGACTGCCCATGACCTGATTCCGTTCCGGTCGCCGGGCGCGCTGGCGGCGAACATGGATGCGATGTGGGCCTACTCCGATGCGCTGATGCTGATGCGCGCATCCAGCGCGGTCGTCGCGAATTCACAAGCCACGCGCCGCGATATGAGCGATGTGCTGGGCGTGGCACCAGAGCGCGTATTCGTCGCCAGTCCGTTCCCTGAACCAATTTTTGCGCCCCTCGTCGAGTCGCCCGCGCTGCTGCCGGCCTCGCTGCGGCGCATGGGCATTCATGGGCGCTACATCTTCGCGGTGACCGGCTTTGGCGAGAACAAGAATATTTCTGGCCTGCTGCGCGCTTTTGCCGCCCTGCCCACCGCGCTGCGCGGGCGCACCCAGCTCGTCATCTCCGCGCTGGTGACTGCCGGGGATGTCCCGCAGGACGTGCATGACCTGGCCGCGGCGCTGGGCATCAGCGGGCAGATCGCGTGGACGGGCAAGACCGACGATGCGACCATGGCGGCGCTGTATCAGCATGCGCGGCTGGTGGCGCACATTTCGCTGGCCGAGGGCTTTGGCCTGCCGATCGCAGAGGCGATGGCGTGCGGGACGCCCGTGGTGGTGACCGACTACGGCGCCAGCCGCGAAGTGGCCGGGGACGCCGGGCTGAAAGTGCGCCCGCGCAATCCGGCGCAGGTGGCAGAGGCCTTTGCCGCGCTGCTGACCGACGATGCGCTGCATGAACAGCAGCGCGCGCTGGGCCTGGCGAGTGCGGCGCGCTTCACCGAGGCCGGGCTGAGCGAAGGGACGCGCATGGCCTATGCTTTCGCACGCGGCAAAGGCCAACCCGCGCCGGTCGTGCTGGACAGCGCCCCTGCGCCAGCGCCACAGCCTGCCCCGCCCATGCCCGCGCAACCTCTCCGCGACGACCTGCATGTGGCGATGTGGACGCCGCTGCCGCCGCTGGCCTCCGGCATCAGCGATTACAGCATGGATCTGCTGCGCGCGCTGACCGCCGCCGCGCCGCGCATGCAGTTTTCGGTCATCACCGCGCCGGAAGCAACCGCGACACCGATCGACGGCGTGCGCGTGTACAGCTACGCCGATTACGCCGCCGGGCGCGTGCCGCCGGTGGATGTGCATGTCTATCACATGGGCAACAATTGCGCATTCCACGAGGAAATTCACGACCAGCTCCAGCGCGAACGCGGCATCGTCGTGCTGCATGACCTGTCGCTGTGGGGGTTCTACTCGTTCCTGTATCAGCATCGCGGCCGGCCTGTGCGCATGCGCGACGAAATGACCTACCAGCATGGCAGCGGCGCGGCGGAATCGCTGACCGAGCGGTTTTTCGGCGGCAAAAGCACCGATTATCTCGAACACCATATGCTGCGCCGCATCACCGACCATGCCGGGCACATCATCGTGCATTCGCAATTCGGTGCCGAGCATCTGCGCCGCTATGACCCCGCTGTGCAGGTGTCGGTCATTCCAAGCGGCGCCCATCCGAGCCGGAATATCGCCACCAGACAGCAGGTGCGCGCATCGCTTCACGCAGGCGAATCCGACCTGGTGCTAGGCGTGTTTGGAAACATTCAGGCCAACAAGCGCATAGAATCCATAGTGAATGCGTTGAAAAAACTGCGTTCCACCGCTCCCACACGATTCCAGCGAACACGACTGCTGGTCGTGGGATACGATCAGACGGAATATGCACAGCGCCTGAAACGGGACATCCTTGAAGGCCCGGTTGGGAAACAGGTGACCTGGCTGGGCGAAACAGATTTCGAGACCTTTGAGAACCTGCTTCAGGGAGTCGATATCTTCCTCAATCTGCGCCACCCGACGACGGGCGAAACGTCCGGGACAATCATGCGCGCGCTGGGCGCGGGATGCGCGGTCATCACCAGCGACCAGCCCCAGTATGCCGACCTGCCGGAGAGCTTCTGCTGGCGCGTGCCGGTCGACGACGGCGAAGCGCCCACACTGACGGCGCTGCTGGCCGGCCTGACGCACGAGAAAGTGCAGCAGGCGCGTGAAGAGGCGTACAAGTATGCTCAGCAGGCCGCATGGCCGCTCGTGGCGAAACACTATCTGTCTCAGATTCAGACCTGTGCCAGACTGCCCGTGCCAGCGGCCGTATCGCCCATCGAAGGCATGACCATCGTCGGTGACCTGCATGTGGACAACGGCCTCAGCCAGGCGGCGCGCGGGCTGGTGTCGGCGCTGCGCACGCTGGGCGTCCCGCTGGACTACACCGAGTATCCGTATGATCCGCTGTTTCGGGCGACGATGTTTCCACCGCCGCCTGCGGGCGCTGCATATCCGGTGCGCATTTTCATGCTGAACGCGCCGGAATTCGACAAATTCAATGCGACCGAACAACTGGATGCCAGCCAGGCCTATAACATCGGCTACTGGTTCTACGAGCTGGCCCAGCTTCCGCCGGACTGGCAGGATGCGTTTGCAGGGCTGGATGAAATCTGGGTGGCGACGCGCTATGTGCAGGCGAATCTGCAGTCTGTGTCGCCCATCCCCGTGCGCCATGTGCCGCTGCCGCTGGATGTGCCCGTCGTGACGCTGCCGCGCCCGCATTTTTTCGACTGGCCGACAGACAAATACACGTTTTTATTCAGCTTCAGCGCGCTTGGCTCCAGCGCACGCAAAAACCCGTTCGGCGTGATCGATGCTTTCCAGAAAGCCTATCGCGACCTGCCTGCATCAAAACGGCCGCTGCTGATTCTGAAAGCGCATCATCTGGATCATTTTCCGGCGCTGCTGGACGCCATCAAGCGGCGTATCCACGGCTGGCCCATCAAGCTGATGCTGGATCAGCTTTCGCGAGACGAGATGTACGGGCTGATTGCGCGGTGCGACTGCTATGTCTCGCTGCATCGCTCGGAGGGGCTGGGGCTGGGCATGGCGGAAGCGATGGCGCTGGGCAAGCCGGTCATCGCCACGGGCTGGTCTGGCAATATGGACTTCATGACCGCGGAAAACAGCTATCCTGTGCCTTTTCGCTTTGCGGCCGTCGCCCGCGAGCAGCACCGCTATCAGGAATCGCACGAGGCCTTGTATGCCAGCGGCAGCGCCATGTGGGCAGAGCCTGATCTGGATGCCGCCGCTGGGCTGATGCGGAAAGTTTTTGAGCAGCCGGAAAGCGCCCGCCAGATCGGAGAGGCCGCAGCCGCTCACCTGCGCGATGAACACAGCATGTCGGCGGTTGCGCACGTGCTCAAGGAAACCTTATCGCAGGTTGCCCGGCAGGCCCCGGCTGAAATTGCCCGCCAGGCGGCCCGCAAACGCCACTATCAGCATGCGCTGACCCGCTCTTCCGACGCGTTCCCCATGCCCAAACGACAGGTTTCGCCTATGACCGGCAGTCCAAGCTATTCGCAGGCAGACACGACACATGCGTCCATCGACGCGCTTCAGCAGGCCTTTGCCGACTGGGACGCCATTCGCCTGCGCGACACCGACACGCGGCTGAGCCGCTTCATGCGCCGCATTCCGGTGCTGGGCTATCTGTACCGCATCGTCGTGCGCGTGCTGAACCTGGGCCGCCTGGAAGCCGCGCAGATGCACCTGCACCGCGCCATGCTGCATCAAATGGCCGCGCTGGCGGGTTCCGCCGCGACAGCCCAGATGCAGGCACAGGCCAGCGAGGAGCTGGTGAGCGGGCTGGAAGTGGAGGTGAAAGGGAGCATCTGGCCGCGCCTGGACAGCCTGGAGACGACGCGTGACCATCATCAGGCAGAGCTGGATATCGTTCACGATCACATCGCCGCGACCCGCGAGGAACTGGCAATACAGATCGAGAATGCGTCGGCGGAACTGAAGGCTGTGGTGGAAGATTTCGACGAACTGCTGACGCAGCACATATCGGCGCTGAGCGAAAGCACGCAAGACAGTCTGACGTTAATGACGCAGCAGATGTCGACACTTAGCCAGACCACACAAGACAGGCTGACGCTGCTAGCAGCGCAAATGGCACAGCAGCAGTTCAGCGTGGCCGATATCGCGCGCGAATTACAGCATATTTTACTGTCTGAGACGGATGGTTTGCGGGGCGCCATAGCCGACCAGTTTGCTACCAGCATGGAGAGCGTGCATGCAGATATGAATGCTAACTATCACGCGCTGGTGCAGCGCCTGCTTCAATTGGAGCAGCAGGTAGCACACGGGCACGGGGATTAGCATGGGTCAGAACACAGTTATGTCTTCATCCCAGTATTACTTTCTGCATCTGCCAAAAACAGCGGGATCATCCCTGCGCGAGATGCTGAAATTCAGGTTTGCAGTGAAGGATATTTTCCCGATCGACCGCATTCAGGTGCTTCAGCAAACCCCTAAGCTGGAGATTCATAAATACAAGCTCTTTCTGGGACACTTTGATTACCAGTTTGTGCACTACTTTCCTCAGAAACCGAATATCATCACTGTGCTACGGGATCCAGTAGAACGCGTGCTGTCCAACTACAGCTACTGGCATGACAATTTTCAGGCCAAGCCCGAAATCGTGGTCATTAACGGGATAGAAGTTGAAGAAAGTGTGCCGGAGCAGGTCATGCTGCCGCTGGAAGAATTCATCGAGTCTGACTTTCCCGATGTATGGGATGAGGTCAATAATTCACAGGCGGCGCGACTGGCCCACAGCCTGGGCTGGAGGCGCGAATACAACATCAGCGACGACGAACTGTGGCAGACTGCATCGCGCAATCTAGAAACTATAGAGGCTGTCGGAACTGTGGAGGACTTTAACACCTTCCTCGATGTGATGTGCCAGCGGTTCAACTGGTTCACATTTGAGGAAACGGTCAAAACTAATGTGACCAAAAACCGCCTGCGTGTCAGCGATGTCAGCCCGGAAACAATCCGCAGGATAGAAGCAAAAAATCAGGTCGATATTGCTCTATATCGTCAGGCGACAGATATTCTGAAAAAGCAGAAGGCAAGCATTCGACGTTATCACCTGCTGGCGCAAATCGCGCGCACACCGTCGAACGCGGCCAGCCATCAGACAATGAAACCTGCACAAAGCCAGCAGGTCGATTTCGCTGCCAGCGACCCCGTCCTCGGAAAAAACTGGATTTCCAGAGAACAGTTAGCCTGGGAATATTTCATCTGGTCGGGGCCGGGAACATATTCGAATCTGTATTTTGCTGTGCCTGCGCACGATGACCACTGGTTTGAGATCAATATCCCGATGTGCATCCGCCCGTGGCTGATGGACTCGCTGAAACTGACTGCCAACGGTAATCTGCTCGAACACGTTACAGTCAAAGACCCTTATTTCAAACCGCCCCGCTACATCCTCACCGGGCGCATTCCAGCGGAGGCGATTATCGAGATTGACGGCGTGCCTGTCATCGAGCTGGGCTTTGAGGTCGAGCGCACCTACTCCCCGCAGGAGCTGAACCCCGAAAGCACAGACAATCGCCAGCTGGGCATCGCCGTCAGCCATGTGCGCCTGCGGCCTGTCCGCAGCACGCCCGCGCCGCTGCTGCCAACGGCCTCGTTTGCCCGGCTGGATGCGCTGGTGGCGCGCCTGCAAAAAGGCCAGGCCGTGGCACGCCTGGACTGGGTGCATCAGCCGCCCGCGCTGGCCGATGGCTGGTATGACCCGGAACACGGCGAGGACGGGCAGCCCTTCGCCTGGACCGGCCCGGCGACGCGCAGCACGGTCGCGCTGGCGCTGCCACCCGGAAAGTCATTCCTGATCGAGCTGGACCTGCATGCGGCGATGGACGAGGGCCAGATTGACGGCCTGCGCGTAAGCATCGACGGGCAGCCGCTGCGGCTGGTGCGCGGCACCCGCCACGGGCTGGCGGGCTGGCTGTGCGCCGAATGGACGATCGCCGTCAGCGACCCCGGGCGCATCGTCACGCTGACGCTGGACGTGCCGCATGTGGCCTCCCCGCGCGAGCGCATCCCGGAAAGCCCGGATATCCGCCTGCTGGGCGTGGCCGTGCGCGACATCCGCATCAGCGCCCAGCCCACGCTGGACGAGGCGTAAGGCCGACTAGGGCGCCAGAAAGTCGGGCGTATCGAGCGCGTGCGCAGCGGCATCGTCGTGGCGCACATGGTTGAACGCTTCGTACGCGTCCACCACGTCACCGCTGGGGCCATCCATCGCCACCGTCCCCTTATGCAGCCAGATCGCCCGGTCGCACATATCGCGGATGGTCGCGCCGCTGTGCATCACCAGGATCATGGTGCTGCTGCCGCGCAACTGCTGCATGCGCGCATAACATTTGCGCTGGAAGGCCATGTCGCCCACCGCCAGAATCTCGTCCAGCATGATAATTTCCGGCAGGAAGTGCACGGCCACGCTGAAGCCCAGCCGCGCCAGCATGCCGCTGGAATAGTATTTCACTGGCTGGTCGATGAACTCGCCAATCTCGGCAAAGGCGATGATCTCGTCCAGCAGGCCCTCAATTTCGCCGCGTGTCAGGCCAAAAATCGCCGCGTTCAGGTAGATATTCTCGCGGCCCGTGCGCATCGCGTCGAATCCGGCAGACAGGCCGATCAGCGCCGAAAAGCGCCCGCGCACGATGATTTCGCCGGTCGTTGGCGCGATGATATTGGCCAGCATGCGGATGAGCGTGCTCTTGCCCGCGCCATTTGCCCCCACGATGCCCAGGCTTTCGCCCGCCTGCACGCGAAAGTTCACGTCGCGCAGGGCCCAGAAGGTCTCATGCGGCAGCGGCTTCGCCAGCCCCACCCAGCGTTTGATGAGCTGCGTGGCCTCGGCGCGCAGGCTGGGAAGCTGCTGGTGCTGCACGAATTCCTTGCCCACGCCGTTCACCTCGATGACCGGCAGCACGGGAAGCTGCGACATGCGTTTCGTCCCTCTTACTTGTAATCGGAGATATGCTTCTCGAACTTCTTGAAGCTCATGAAGCCGGCAAACAGCAGGATGACCGCGAACACGGCCGGATACAGCAGGTTCGTCAGCACGGGCGCCTCGCCGTACACGATGATGCGCCGGTAGGCGTCGATCAGGCTGGCCAGCGGATTAATGAAGGTCAGCCACTGAAGCTGTTCGGGCGTGCGCTGCACCGGGTAGATAATCGGCGTCAGGTAGAAAAAAAGCTGTAACAGCACGCCGATGAGCTGGGGCACGTCGCGGATGAGCACGCTGGTATAGCTGACGAGAAACATCGCCCCCAGCGTCAGCGTCATCTGGATGAGCACCACCAGCGGCAGCGCGACATACCACGCGTTCGGCCAGATGCCCACCACTGCGTTGACGATCAGCAGCGTGGCCACCGTGAAGCTGAGGTCGACGATTTCCTCGCAGAAGCGCACCAGAATCAGCACCTCACGCGGGAAATATACCTGGTTAATCAGCCCCATGCTGCCCAGCAGCGCGCGCACGCCCATGTTTACGCCGCTGGAAAACAGGCCCCAGAACGTGAGCGCGGTCAGGAAAAACGAGATAAACGGCGCATTACCGATGTCGCCCGGATGCGTGATCTGCGCGAACAGAAACGACAGCACCAGCGCGGTGCTCAGCGGCAGCAGCACGATCCACAGGATGCCCAGCACCGTCTGGCTGTAGCGCGAGCGGATGTTGTACACCGTCCAGATGCGCAGCAGCAGCCTGTATTTCCAGATGCCGCGCAGATAGCCCGCCAGCACGCGATGCGTGTCGTTGGTGCCGCCATCGGGCGTCCACACCAGCACGATCAGGCTGATGAACAGGCTGGCCAGCACGAAATAGCCCAGCGGCGCCAGCCATGCCCCGCCCAGCGCGATCAGCCCGCCAGCGGCTGTCGCCAGCGCGGCACAGCCCGCCGCCAGAAAGGCCGTCCGCTTTTGTGTCGCTGCTTCTGGCGCCCTCACCAGGCGCGTCAGCAGGATGCTGGCGGCGGCAGACATGACGACGGCCAGCGCCAGCAGGACCAGCACGAAGCGGCTGTGTCCGGCCAGCGGCTGGGCGGCATTGGGCAGGCGGATGCTGGCATCGGCGGCGGCCAGCGCCCCGCCCAGCAGAATCAGGAAGAGCTGTCCGGCGAAAAAGACGCGGCTGCGTGCGCCAGAGGCGACCTGCGCGCCGGAGACCATGACCGTGGTTGTCATCGCGACAGCAGCCTTTTCAGGCGCGCACGCAGGCGAGCCCCGGTCACCGACGGGTGATACTCGCGCGCCATGTCGCTGGCGGCGCGCAGGCCGGTCGCACGGGACGCATTTCTGTCCGCGAAGACTTCCCGCATCAGCGCGGCGGCATGGTCGAGATCAGGCTCGGCCCACGTCTCGCCCGCCGGATACAGGTCGGCCAGATGCGGCTGCCAGCGATGATCGGCGTCGGTAATCTCGCGCAGGGTAAAGCGTACCGGATAGCTGTTTGCGATCGTCATATAGTCCATATTGCCCGAATAGCCGGTCGCGATGACCGGCCTGCCCAGCGTCATCGCCTCGGCGATGTTCAATCCAAAACCCTCGGCGCGGTGCAGCGACACGAACGCATCGCACAGCGCCAGCAGGTCGGTCATGCGCGCCCGTGCATAATGCGCGTCCAGCAGAACCCCGCCGACGCGCTCCACGGCATCCCGCAGGGCATCAGCCGCCCCGGCATCAGCGTCGTGCGCCAGAAAATGCGTCTTCACGACCAGCAGCGGGCGCTGGCTCTCCGTCATGCCCGCAAAGGCGCGCTCAAAAGCATCGACCACGCCAAACGGATGCTTGCGCGCAAACGTGCTGGCCGGGCTGAAGGCCGTCAGAAAAAGCGTGCGGTCATCCGGCAGGCCAAAGTCGCGCCGCGATATCCCCGGCGTCGGCGCGGGATTCAGCCCAAACGGCATCCGCACCACCGGAGCAGGCGAGGCCAGCGCCAGGCCGTCCTGCGTGAAGCGGCTGGCCACCCACACCTCGTCCACCAGCGCGAAGTTGCGCTGGAAACGCGCCGGAAACGAGGGCAGTTCCCACGCCCACAGCGCAATTCTGACACGATCCTGTAAAGCCGCCAGGGGGATATCCTGCAGGGCGTCGTAAAAATGCGAGAAATTCTTGTCGATCAGCGTGATCGGCAGTGGGGCGCGCGGGTCAAACGGCGGAATCTCGATCGCCTGCCCGGTGCGGCTGTGAAAGCGATAGGCCGATTCGATCAGGCGCACGGGAATATCGGCGGCCAGCAGCGCGGCCACCGTCAGCCGGGAATGTTCGCTGATGCCGATATCGGCGCGCAGGTCGCCCACATAATTCACACCCACGGGCGCAGCAGGCATGGTATCAGGCTCCCGACTTTCCCCCGCCCACGACGGCGTTCGCGTCCCTTCCGCCGTGCTGGGGTCAAACCCGCGCAGGCCGATCAGCCGGGCGAGGCGGGCGCGCTGCTGGGGCGGTAACAGGCGCCGGGCAGCACGCAGCACCCCGGCATCAGCGAGAATAGGCCGCAGCCTGCGATAAACGGCATGAATGGGTGAGCGAGGAGGGGTCATCAGGGCGCTGATTTCGCTGGGTCGGACGGGCACAAGAAAACTGTCATTCGATTATTTTTAACATCTAAAGAAAGTATTCGATTTGACAAACATTTTCGCCGTCCTATAATGGCTTTAGCTCACGTGCTGTAAAAGGAGTTCCTCCAATGAAAAAATCAAAGCTCACCCTGTTGCTTCTGGTGTGTTTCGCCGTTTTGCTCACCCTGCCCGCCGCCGTCATGGCCCAGACTGCTCCTCCCGCACCCGCCCCCACCGTGGCAGGCTGCACGGCCAAAAGCCCGGCCGATGCGTTTGCCTACGTGCTCGCGCTTGGCCGTGCGCCGGGCACCAGCGCCATCCTGTTTGTGTATGACTGCGTCGGCTTCCGCACCTCGACGGTCGGCAATACCGAGACGCTGTTCAATGCCACCTGCGCCACCGACATCGCCATCTACAAGGTCGACAATCAGGGCCAGCAGGGCCTGTGGAACGTCCCTGGCCGCGTCTGCAACGGCGATGTACTCTCGCTGGTCACCGAAGGCACCGGCACCTACATCGGCTACCGCAACCTGGCTGCCACGACCTTCACCCTGCCGCCGATCATCCGCCCCGGCGGCGCATAACGTTATCGCGCTTTTTGAACAAACGGCCCGGGGATTCGTCTGAACCCCCGGGCTTTTTTAGTTCCTGCGACTGGGATAGCCAGCCACGACAATCCCTTCGTCGCTCACGCGCACAACCTCACCTGTTTCCACAGACACGCGGTACAGCGCTGTAGGATCCCCCTCAGACGAAAACAGGTCGTCGCCTGATGGCGCGATGAAGTACACGCTGTCATCATCGCCCGACCAGAATACACCGCGCAGGTCCGTCTCCGGCGTCTCAAACAGAGGGGTCAGCGTGTCGGCAGCCGCATCAATGACGAAAATACCGGTCTGGCCGCTGGCTTCAGCCCGCCCGACGATGGCCACCTGGGTGGACTGAGAGGCCCATTCAATCGAGTTAAAATCCACCGTTTCCGGGCTGACCAGGTCCACCGGTGCGGCATCCGGGAACGTATAGCGCATCAGGGAAAGCTCGGGGCCATCACCGGGCGACGGCTGGGCCAGCAGCAGCATAAAGCTGTCATCAGCCGCCCAGTCCTGCACAATCAACCGGCTTCCATCCACGCGAAGTGAGACCACTTCGCCAGTCTGGACATCGACAACCGACAGCGCCGTGAGCGGGTCATTGATCGGGTCCAGCGAGACATAGCGCCCGGTATTGCTCCAGCGAATTGTGGCTGGCGTCCCCAGCGCGAAATCCTCCGGCACATCAAACTCGGTCACGGCGCCTGTCTGCCCGTCCACCAGAACAATACGCGCATCATTCGGGTTATCGATCATGCCGATGCCCATCGCAAACACGTCATCCACGGGGGACCAGGACGGGCTGGTGCTGGCATAGCCTGCCAGCGCAAAGTCGACCGGGGCCATATCCGGCAGCGTGAACAGGCTGAGGCCGCCCGTAAACTGGTTATAGCCCATCAGCCGGGTGCCACTGGCCGAAACGGACGAGGCCGTGTCGGCAGAGCGAAAGGTGTGCGTCGCAATGGGCGCGGCCGGGCTGGCGGGGTCGAACACCTGCACCTCGGCAATCTGCTCGGCATTGGCGCCATGCACGATCACCAGCCCGTTGTGCAGTTCCAGTCTGCCGGGTAAAGGCAAGCTCAACGGCACAGTGACGGGTTCCTGGCCAGCCAGGGCCATGGTCAGGCTGATGGCATTCTCGGCACCATGGGTATAGGCCATGCTGAGGCCGTTTGTATCATAGGCGATGGTGCTGGATCGCACCGACACGCTCGCGTCAGACAGCGGAACATCCGCCTCATCGGTAGCGCCATAGATCAGCGCGATATCGTTCGTGTCGACCAGGCCATCCTGATTGCTGTCGGTGCGGCCGACATAAAAGGCAGAAAATGAGACGTCCTCCTGGGCGGACAGGGCCAGCCCGGGCAGACACAGCGCCGCAGACAAACCAGCGGCCAGCAGGACAGCGCGCGCGTTCAACCCAAAACGCGGACGAAAGACTTCATCCATTGTTTCCTCCCTGAAAATGCGTGACTCTATCTGGAACTATAGTGGATAGTGCGGGTTCGTGCTAATCAGCCGGGACGCGCCAGACCTGCCAGCCGCCGCTGCGCGTTTGTGTGCGCCCGCGCAGCCCAAAAAACACCAGGTCTGAGGCGATTGGCCGGTCGCGCCAGGCGTCCTGCGCCAGCCAGCCCGCCACGTCGTCAGGCGTATACGCGCTCAGCCCCGGCTGGCTGGCCATGATGCGCCGCACATACCAGTCAAACTGCATCAGGTTGGTATTCAGCACCAGCCAGTTATCGCCGCACAGAGCGCTGGCATCGCAGGCATACCACAGGCGAAACGTCGTCTCGGTATCGGCGGTGACGATCAGGCTGTCGGTCGGCAGATCGCGCAGGCTGTCGGCAAACTCGGCCTGCGAGGCGTCGCCTGTAAGCGCGACCGGCACCAGGTGCGCGGCCAGCAGCAGCGCTGCCAGCGCGGCCGCGGCGCCGATGCCCGCCAGCCGCCGGTAAGGCATCACCGACTGCCCGGCAAACCAGCACGCCATCACCGTGACCGGCAGGCGATAGACCGTGCTTGTGTCGGCAGCGCTATACACGCTGGCGACCGCGCTCAGCCCGGCCAGCAGGGTGAAAAAGGCCAGCAGCGCCCGCCTGCCCCCCGGCATAACGGCCACGCGGATCGCGCCCAGCCCGGCCAGCGCGACCCCAAACGGGGTCATGTCGCGCCACAGCAGCGCCAGGCTGCCCGCCAGCGCATTCAGCCAGCCAACCAGCGTGAAGGGCGTCAGGTAGCCGACGAAGGCCCGGCCGGTCACATGCGCGAACAAGTCCGGCAGGCTATGACTGACGTCGCCCCAGTCTGGCGGGCCGCCGCGCGCGGACAGCGCCAGCAGCAGCACGATCGGCCACAACCCGGTCAGCAGGCCGACCCCCCAGCGGGCCAGCTCGCGGCGCGTGGAGCCGGACAAAATCAGAAGCGCGGGCAGCCAGACCAGCGCGGTCAGGTGGTGCGTGAGCGCGATGCCGGCCAGATGACCAGCTAAAAACACCAGCCAGGGCGGGCGCGAACGCGTCAGCGCCAGTGCCAGCAGCAGCGCGAACAGCAGCGCCATCAGAGTGTAAGTCTCGTAGATGATCGCCTGCGACCAGAAGGTGAAGCTCAGCCCCAGCCCGATGGCCGCCACCAGCCCGGCGGACAGGCGTCCGCTGGCGCGCCAGGCCGCCCATGCCAGCACGCCGCAGCACAGCACGGCCAGCCCGGCGTTAAAGGCCATCAGCCCGGCAATTGGCTCAGACGGCGTCAGGCGGGCAAACGGCGCGCTGAGCCCCACAAACAGGCCGTAGCCCGGCGGATGCGCCACGCCCAGGTGTGTCGCCGCGACAGCCAGCTCTGCACCGTCGATGCCGCCGTGGCCGCCCGTCACCGCGAATGGCGAGGTCGCCGCGTAAAACAGGCCAATCAGCAGCAGGCAGGCGGGCAGCGCGAAGCGGCGCAGTGCACCAATCATGTCGCCCCCTTACCGGTAGCGCACTTCCAGGAACGCGTCCTGCGCCAGCGACACAGCCATGCGCACGCTATCGCCGTCCTGCTCAACCGGCACATTCGCGCTCGTTAGTGCCGTGCCGGGGGGCAGCGTCAGGTTCACGGTGACCGTCGCATCGGGCGCGCCGGCCTGCCGCTGAAGCGTCAGCGTGTAGACGTATTCGCCGTTTTCCTCGCGCACCAGCCCGCCGGGCAACTCCACCTCAAACGAGACGGTGCGCGTCTCGTCTGGTGGCAGCACCAGCAGCGTCCCCAGGCCGGGATGCCCCGCTTCTTCCCACGCATCCAGCCGCGCACGATAGGCCTGCTGGGCGTACGGGAACCATTCCGCCGGGGCATCATGCCCGCTGAAGCCGCGCCCGACGCCGCCAGCCGGGAAAAACACGCGCACGTAGTTCCAGTAACAGGCGGTCATGCGGTCGGCATACGTGGGCGTGACCGGCAGCGTGTCCAGCCCGGCGATCCACAGGTTGTGAATCACGGTGCAGTCCACGATTGGCTCATTCACGTTGGTATAGGTCAGGTCGACGCGCGCCTGCGCCGGCGCAGATGTGTCAGCGGGCAGCACCAGCGAATAGGCAAACTCGCGCGTGACACGTGGCGACACTTTGTTATAGCCCAGGTTGGAATCGACGATCATCAGGTAGTCGCCGCTGTCGGGCGTCAGCATGCGGCCGTCCCAGCCCTGGGCGCGCAGGAATTCGGCAATCGACGGGTCGGCGCTGTAGAGCATGACATCTCGGCGCTCCAGCATCGCGCCTGCGGCCAGCCCCAGCGCGGGCAAATCGAGCGGCGCAAGCTGGGTCGCGATGCTGGTCGCCAGGCTGGCGGCGAAGTCGAGCACGAACTGTTTGCGTTCGGGCGCGTCGGAATTCATCTCCATGGCATCTACGTTCCACGCCAGGCGAATCTGTTCGGCCGCATTATCCGGCATGAAATCGACACCATTCACGCGCAGCGGACCAGACGCGAAGCTCGGCGGCATAAATGTCTCGGCCAGCGTGGACAGCCCGCTCATGTTGAAGGTGATGAAGCCGATGGGCGCGGGCATCTGCTGGTCAAGCTGGAAGATGCGCGTACCAAACTGCGCGTTGGTCGGGTGGTCGGGCGACCAGTTGGCATCGCGGAACATCCACCACGTCAGCGCCATGTGCTCGCGCATCGGCTCTGGCGACTGCGGGTGAAAGAACAGCCGGTCCAGATTATCGACATCGTAGCTGTTATGGAATTCCCAGGTCAGCACGCCGGCCGCCACGCGGATGTCGATATAGGCGGTGGTGAAGCCGCCCGATGCGCGCAGTTCATCGCTGTTGTTCAGCACAATCAGCCAGTGCGCGCCATCACGCAGGGCCAGCCGCCAGTCGATGCCCAGCGCCAGCTTGAGCAGCACATAGCCGCCATCCAGCGCCCGCTGAAGCTGGATGCCCTGGGCGGTCGTCGGGGCACAGTCGGTCGGGGGCGGCAGCGCGGCCAGCGCGGCAGCCGCATCGGCACGGGCATTTTCCGGGATGGCGTCGCGCAGGCTGGCGATCGGCACGCTGTTGGGCGTGCGCGTCAGGCTGGCGCGGCCCTGTTCGGTGCCCAGGGCATCATAGGCGCGCATGATCAATGGCGTGAATTCGGGCAGATGCGGGGCCAGCGCGCCCAGCAGCGCGTTTGCCTCGCGGGCCAGACAGCCGTTCTCGCCCAGCAGGCCGGTCAGCGGCAGGGCAAACTGGCCCGCCTGGAACGTCTCGCGGGCGGAAACCAGGGCATCGCGCAGGCGGGCTTCGTCCAGGCCTTCGCCGCGTTCCAGCGCAGTCACCAGCGCGCGCGACTGATTGAGCGTGTCCACGGCGCTGGTGGCCAGGCGGGCGCCCAGCACAACGACTGCGCCCAGCGCCAGCACGATGGCCAGCGCGATGCCCGCCAGCAGAATCCGCCTGCGCGTTCGGCTGCGCGCCTGCGATCGGGTATAGTCGGAAAATGTCATGGCATCCCTGTACAGGTCGGTTTCGATGAAGCGTGCGCTGCGCCTGGCAGTCGTGTATCCGTCGTTCGGGCAGGCCGGCGGCGCGGAAAATCATAGTATAGCAGCGTGCAGCGCGCTGGCCCGGCGCGGCCACACCGTCACGCTGTACACGTCATCATACGACGAGGCGCTGTTTCCCGCACAGGCGACGCTGCCGTTCAGCGTCATCACGGTGGGCGGGCGTGGGTTCTACGCCAATCCGCTGGAGCTGATGCGACTGATGCGGCGCATGCCCGCTTTGCTGCGCGAGGCAGACCTGATCGTGCCGATTAATTTCCCGGCCAGCGCATGGGTCATACGCTGCGCACAGCCGCGCATCTGGCTGTGCCTGGAGCCCAAACGCAACCTGTATCCGGGGGTCATGTACGCCGACGCGCCCGGCTTCGGCCCGCATGGCTATCGCGGGCTCAGGCTGTCCAGCCTGCTTCGCGATCCGCATCTGCTGCTGCCGTTTGGCGCACGGGCCGCCCTTCAGCGCCTGCTCGATCAGCAGGCAGCGCGGGGCATGCGCGCCATCCTGACCAACAGCCCGTATATCAGCGAAAAGTGCGCGCAGGTGTATCCGGCGCTGGCCGGGCACATCCACACCACCTGGGCGCCGCTGGACATGCCTGTTTCCCCACAGACCGACATCGGGCGCGACCCGTTCATCCTGATTCCGACGCGGCTGGAGCCGATCAAAGGTGTCGATCACGCGCTGCGGGCGGTCAAACGGCTGGCCGATGACGGTGCGCTGTCCGGCTGGAAGGTCGTCATCATGGGCGATGGCGAGGCACGCCCGGCGCTGGAAAATCAGGCGCGGGCGCTCGGCCTTGCGGACACCGTCTCGTTCACAGGCTATGTGTCGCGGGAAAAACGCGCCGAGCTCTATGCCTCGTGCGCGTTTGCGTTGTATCCGGCGCTGGCCGAGCCGCTGGGGCTGCCGGTGGCCGAGGCTGCACTGTATCGCAAAGCCAGCATCGCGGCGCAGCGCGGCGGCCCGGCCGACATGATCGTCGACGGTGAGACAGGCTGGCTGGTCGATGTAGCAGATGCGCATGCATTGGCCGGGGCGCTGGCGGCGTGGATCGGTCAGCCCGAACAGGCCGCCGCCTGTGGTGAACGCGCTTTTGCGCATCTGGCCCCGCGCATGACCGAGTTTGGCTGGGGCGATGCGTTTGAAGCGGCGCTCTTTCACTATGCCGACGAGCCGCGCACGCGGTCGTAAATTGCTTTTAGCTGCGCGCCCAGCCGGTCCCAGGTGTACTGCCTCGCAAAGGCCTGGCCAGCGCGCCCCATCGCCTCGCGCAGCGCCGGATCGCCAATCAGCGTCAGCAGACGCGCCGCCAGCAGGTCAGCATCGGCACCCACGGTGAAGCCGGATTCACCCTCGCGGATGATTTCAGACAGCGCAGGCGCATCCCCGCCAATGACCGGCTTGCCCAGCGTCCACGCCTCGACATACACCCCGCCGAAGCTCTCTTTGGCTGACGGCATCACCAGCACGTCGCAGGCCGCCAACGCGTTGGTCTTGGTTTGCAGGTCGACGATATCGATCTCGATGATGCGCGGGTCGTGCAGCCTGGCGAAAAACTGGCGCGAGTATGGCGTGCGCGGGCCGATGAACAGCGCCACCGCGTTCGGCACTTTCGCCCACACCGTCTCCATCGCGCGGGCCAGCAGATCAAAGCGCTTGTAGGCATATTTCTGGCCCAGATACAGCAGCAGCGGCGCATCTGGCGCGATGCCCATGCGCGCCCTAAAGTCCGCCCCGTCGGCAGTCGGCGCCAGAATCGGCCCGACGCCCAGCACATGCAGGCGCGTTTCGTCGACGCCCAGACGGGCCAGTTCGCGCCGCTCGTATTCAGTGTGCGCGATGACCGCGTCGGCAGCACGATAGGCGCGCAGGTAATCGCGGTAGAACCAGCCGCGCCAGGTGTGATGATGGTTGGTCGTCAGCACGAACGGGATGTCGCGGCGGCGGGCGAATTTCTGCGCGGCGAAGGTCAGCCCTTCCCGGCCCACGCGCACGTTATGGACGATGGTCGGCGGCGCGGGCATCAGCGCGGCGATGTGCGCCTCCATCTCGCGCAGGATGGCCGCCGAAATATGGTCGATGGCCTGCGACTGAAGCACACGGTACAGGTGCACCCACGAGCGCAGCGCGGCGCGCGACTCTGGCGGCAGGATGAGCTGATGCGTGGGGATGCCGTCATAGGTCACGACTGGTGCGTCGTCTGCCGGGCGCGTGGGCGCGTGCAGCGTGGTGCCCAGCAGCCAGTCCACGCGGTTGGTATTCCAGTGATACATCACACCCACCGGCTCGCTGGCAGCAAGCTCTCGTGCGAAGGCGTGGGTATGCAGTTGTGCCCCGCCGATAGCTGGCGGGTAAGATGTTATCGTCAGGAGTACTGCCACACGACCTCGCTTAGTCGTCGTTGAAGTGCTGCCACACGGTCACGATCTCATGCGCGACGCTGGGCCATGTGAATGCCCGGGCATGGGCGGCTGCTTTCCCCGCCCAGGAAGCGTGTGCATCTGCATCATAGAGCAGATGTCCCAGTTGGTCAAAAAGCGCATCGGCGTCGCCTGCCCGAAAGAGCGGCGCAGCACCGCCCGTGATCTCCGCCAGCACCGGAATATCTGACGCGATCACCGGCCGGCCGCACGCCATGCCCTCGATGACAGGCAGGCCGAATCCCTCGTACAGCGATGGCAGCACGACGGCATGGCTGAGGTTGTACAGCGCGGGCAGATCAGCATCGGGCACGTGGCCGATGAAATGGGCGCGGACACCCAACTCTTGTGCCAGCGCGACGATGCGCTGTTCGTCGGCGCTGTGCGGCTGGCCGGTCAGCACCAGGTCAGCATCGTGCAGGCGGGAGGCCGCACGCAGCAGCGTACCCAGGTCTTTGCTGCGTCCCCATGACCCCACGTACAGGAAAAACGTCTCCGGCAGGCGATACGCAGCGCGGGCATGCGCCAGCCGTGCGGCATCATCGGGATGATCCGGTGACAGCGGGCGAAAGCGCGGCTCCACCCCGCCGTAAACGACATGGATGCGCTCCCCCGGCACGCCAAATGCCTCGGCGATACGCCCGCGCATGACATGCGAGGTGGTCACGATGGCGTCTGAACGGCGCGCAAACGTCGGCATCAGCGCGCGCGCATAGGCCCCCCAGAAGCGGTCGGTGTGGCCGGGCAGGTCGATATAGGCGAGGTCAAAAAAAGTGGTGACACGGGGAGCCCCGGCCATCAGCGGGGTGAAAAAGCTGAGCGAGTGCACCAGTTGCGGCCTCTGACGGCGCACCAGGCGCGTCATGTGCACCTGCGTCTGCGCCACATGCTGGCCAAAATGCAGGGCGCGCTGGCCCAGCGTGCGGACGCCGTGCGCGTGCATCCGCCCTGCATAGTCCGGCTGGCTGAAGCTGATGCTCATATCCGGCGGCAGCGCATCCGGCAGGTGCCCGATGAGCTGGCGCGCAAAGCGGCCGATACCGGTGTGGTTCCGGTAGGCCTCGCTGGTGTCGATGAGCACCTTCACGCGTGTTTCCCCCTCATGCCCCACACACTCCCCACAGCCTGGTCGCACCGCGTGCCGGGGCGAGGACGCGCCCATGACCTCACCTTAAAGATCAATTGAACCGCCAAGACGCCAGGAGCGCCAGGATACGAATCACAGGAATTGCTTGGCGTACTTGGCGTCTTGGCGGTTAAGCGCTTTGTATTGAAGTCTGCAGGCACTCTCAACCAGCGAGGACGCGCCTTAAATCTGCTCGTAGCTCAGGCCGTAGTGATTCACGGTATCGGCCACGATCGACTGTGTGCCGGCGATCACGATGCTGCCGTCGCGGCCTGCCAGCGATTTGGCCAGCGTCAGAGCATCGGCCAGCGTTGGCGCATAACGCACGTCGCTGTTGAACTGGCCCGCGGCCGCCAGCGCATCTTTCTGGCTGGGAAACTGGAGCGTCGGGTTGCGCGCTGTTTCGGTGATGATGAGCGTTTTGGCGATTCGGCCCAGCTCGCGGTACACGCCGACATAATCTTTGTCATCGGGCGCGCCCACGATGGCGATCACCGGTTCGGTCAGGCGGCCCGTGATGCTCTTGACGAACAGCGCCGCGCTCTCGGCATTGATCGCCCCGTCCAGAAACACATTGGGCGAGGTTTCCACAAGCTGCACGCGCCCCGGCCAGATCACGTTTTTCAGGCCGTCGCGCACCGCCTGCACATATTCCGGCGTGCTGTGGTCGATGCCGGGCAGGCGCGCATGCATATTGCCCGCCGCCTGCACCGCCAGCGTGGCGTTGCCCATCTGATACTGCCCCAGCAGGCCCAGCTCCACCTCGCCATAGCGCCCCAGCGTCATGCGCAGGCCGGTCTCACTCTGGCCCACATACTGGCCCAGCTCCATCGGCGGGAACCAGTAAAATTCGGCGTCGAGCGTATCGCATTCGCGCTGCAGCACATCCAGCACCTCATGCGCCTGCGGCACGCTGTAGGCATAGCTTTGTGCCTTGATGATGCCGGCCTTGTGCCAGGCGATGCGCTCCAGCGTCGGGCCCAGCTGAAGCGGATGCTCCAGCATGATCGGCGTGAACAGGCTGACCTTGTTGGGCACCACGGCGATATCGTCAAAGCGGCCGCCGCGCCCCACTTCCAGCACCGCCGCATTCACGTGGCATTCGTCGAACCACTGCAAGCCGATGGCCAGAAAGATGCCCTGCGGGCTGAAATACTGGTTGTTGGTCAGGGTGTCTTCGATGGCATCGATGCTGGGGGCCAGGTCGCCCAGGATGCGGCAGAAATCCGCCTCCGGGATCGCCCTGCCATTCACGCGGATGCGCTCGCGCCAGCTCACCAGATGCGGGCTGCTGATCATGCCCACGGTGTGGCCGATGCGGCGCAATACGCTGGCCGTGATGGCCGTCGTGCTGCCCTTGCCCTTGCTGCCGGTGACGACCGCATATTCGCGCGGCTCGCGCACCATATCGCGCTCGGTCAGCAGGCGAATCGTAGGCCGGGTGTCACGCGTCACATCATCCGGGCCGCGATGATGCGAGCCGTGCAGCTTGCGCATCGACCGGAAGATATAGGTGACGGCTTCGGCTTCATTGGCAAAACGACTGGCAGTCATGGGCATGGCTCACATCTGTAAAGACAAACATGCGCCTGATTGTAACAGCTTCTACGCAAACCTCACGCGCCTGGCACGTTCCAGATTTCTGACCATATTTCCGACTGTTTTTCCACCTCAAATTAGAACAATTGAGCTAAATTAAACACGTGGCTGACCCGCGCCGCGGACGATTCTCTGCCGTGGCCCACCCGCCCGCAATCGTGTTCCGCCAGCAGCCGTATGGCGAGGCGCGGGATAGCCTGTTGTTCCACAAAAATCGTTCGCACACCAGGAGATACCGCCATGCACGAACCTGATGACCTGCTGGCCACCCTGCGTGGGCGCCTTCTGCGCAATGCACAGCTGCTGGCCGACGGCCTGGACGACGCGATTGAGGAGGCCTCGCTGCGCGAACGGGCGGCGGCGCTGGGCGTGGTCATCGACCGGCTGATCCGCCTGAGTGACTGGAGGCCGCATGACAGCAGCGAAGAAACGCAGGCCGTCCGCATCGAATACCAGTATCCCGATGGCACTATCCATGACGCCCCACCGTGGTCAGCGGAAGATCATGGCGTCGAAGGCGCGTTTTCGGGTCGTCGCCTGCGGACGCCGCTTCGGCAAAACCGAGCTGGGGAAATGGACGAGCCTTGAGGCGGCGCTGCGCGGTGGCGCGGTGTGGTGGGTGTCGCCCACCTACCGCATGGCCTCGCAGGTGTGGCGCGACCTGAAACGGGCGTGTCGCAGCCTGCACGGCGTGGAAGTCAACACGCAGGAGATGCGCCTGGAGCTACCCAACGGCGGCTTCATCGCCATCCGCAGCGCGCACCATCCCGAAAACCTGCGCGGCGCGGGGCTGGATTTCGTCGTGCTGGACGAGGCCGCCTTCATGACGCCGGATACCTGGCCGGAGGTCATCCGGCCGATGCTGGCCGACCGCGGCGGCGCGGCGCTGTTTTTGTCCACGCCCTACGGCCGTAACTGGTTCTGGGAGGTGTATCAGCTCGGTCAGGACGCGGCGCATCCGGACTGGGCGTCGTTCCAGTTCAGCAGCTACGACAATCCGCTCATCCCGCGCGCCGAAATCGACGCCATCCGGGCGGTCACGCAGGACCGCGTGTTCCGCGCCGAATATCTGGCCGAATTCATCGATGATGACGGGGCGGTTTTCCGGGGCATCCGTGAAACCGCAACCGCGCCGCTGCATGCCGAGCCGGTCGCCGGGCGCTTATACGTCGGCGGTATCGACTGGGGCCGCAGCCACGACTTCACCGTCTTCACGCTGATCGACAGCGTCACCCGCGAGGTGGTCGCGCTCGACCGCTTCAACAAAGTGGGTTGGGCGCTGCAGCGCGGGCGCATCGCGGCGCTGTGTGCGCGCTGGGCCCCCGCCCTGGTATGGGCCGAGGAAAACAGCATCGGGGGCGCCAATATCGAGGCGCTTCAGGCAGAGGGTCTGCCTGTGCGCCCGTTCAGCATGACCGCCGCCAGCAAGACGCCGCTGATTGAAGCGCTGGCGCTGGCAATCGAGCGCGGGGACATCCGCCTGCCCATGCCCGGCGACGCGCACGGGGACGCGCTGCTGGCCGAGCTGGCCGCCTACACCCTGGCGCGCCTGCCCGGGGGAGGACTGCGTTTCAGCGCGCCGCCCGGCCTGCATGACGACATGGTCATCAGCCTGGCGCTGGCGTGGCACGGCGTGCGCGCAGGGGGCAACAGCATGATTGGCTGGGAATAAATGCACAGGAGGGCATACGCCGATGACATCGATTTACACCGTCGCCATCGACAGCGCGGAGGACGATAGCTTCAGCGAACACATCACCGCGCGTGTGCTGTCGGCAAGTTGGCAGCTGGGCGTGACTTCGCCGGGCGAGGCGACGCTCACGCTGGACAATGCCGATGGAGCCGTCAGCGGGGCATCGTGGGCCGGGCGCTTCATGCGCATCAGCGCGCTGTCTGGCGGGCGCGACGAGGTTCTGTTCACCGGCCTTGTGACGCACATCCGGCCGGATGCCGGGGCGCAGGGCAGGCGACAGGCCATAGTAATCGCCCGCACGGCGGACATTGGCCTGTCCGGGGCACGCGCCGACCTGCCGCCGCTGGTGGATCAGCCCGCCGATGCCATTCTGCGGGCGCTGCTGGCCGGGTCTGGCCTGCGACGGCGCGCCCTGTCCCAGTGTATGGTGATCGGCTCGTCGGCCTTTGGCGTGCTGGGGCTGGCCCGCATCGCCGATGACCTGCCGATCGCGCTGGACGCCCAGCCGGGCATCTCGGCCTTTCGCTACGCCGTGTTTGACCCGGACGCGCGCGCTGACGCCGTGCTGGCGCAGGTAGTGTCAGCGGAGCGCGGCCTGTGCTTCGCCGACCGGTCTGGCGGGCTGGTCTTCGTCAACCGGCATGCGCTGCTGCTGTCTGGAACGCCTGCGCTCAGCCTGTCCGACGACATGGCCGCGCTGGCGCTGGAGCAGGCACCGGCGGTCAATCAGGCGAGCATCACCTGTGTGCCGCGTCGGCTGGGGCCGGACGATACACCGTTATGGACGTTAAATACCCCGTTACGCGTCCCTGCCCGCGCGACCGTGACCGTGCGCATCGCCTTTCGCGACGAGGACGGCGACGCGGTGGGTTGCGCCGACGCGGCTATGCTGTCGTTCACAGCGCGGACACAGCCAGCAGGCGGCGGACTGGTCAGCGTGGCGGGCAGCATCACCGATACATTGGCCTCCGGCGCAGTCGTCAGTTTCAGCAATCCGTCCGCCGTGACAGCCTGGATTCAGGCAGGCGCGCAGGTCGTCGGGACGCCCGTCATCAGCGATGGACGCCTGCGCGTCAGCCATGAAGACCAGGAGGCGATCACGCGCTACGGCCTGCACGCCCTGTCGCTGGAGCTGCCGCTGCTGGCCGACGCCGACGAAGCGGCCGAGCTGGCGCGCTTTGAAGTCGGGCGCGGCGGCGATCCTGTCCTCAGCACGACATCGGTGACGCTCGACCTGCGCGATCACCCGTCCGCGCTGGCCGTCAGCCTGATGGACATCATCGCCATCAGCGAAGCGCACACCGGGCACAGCGCGCACTACCGCGTGCTGGGCGAGGCGCATACGGTCGATCTGGCGGGGACGCGCCATCGCCTCACCTTCACGCTGATGCGCGCCGATGATACGGCGTTCTGGGTGCTGGGCAGCGGCGCCCTCGACGCCCGCACCGCACTCGCCATTTGACCTTATCCCTTACGCATTACTCATTACTTATTACTCGTCACGCATCACTCAGCACTCAGCACTCAGTACTCAGCACTTTCCCTTAAGGAGCTTCCCATGCCCGATATCTGGACCGCACCACGCACATGGACGACCGGCGAAGTCGTCACCAGCACGCTGATGAACACCCACCTGCGCGATAATCTGGAGCATCTCAAAGCCCGCGTCGAGACGCCAGCAGCCAGCGCATCCGCCCTCAGCGTCGCCAGCTACAGCACCTCCAGCACCTCGTTTGTCGATGTCGACGCGACCAATCTGTCCCTCGCGCTGACGACGACCGGCGCGCCTGTATTATTCGGCTTTTCGGGCAGCGTCAGCGCGGCGGCTGGCGGCGTGAACTGCTACTTCGACCTGCTGCTGGACGGCGCGCGCATCAGCGGCGTCTCGGCCGGCAGCGTGCATGTCACCACCGGCACGGCGGGAGAGCACAGCGCCGTGTGCTTCGTCGGCGTGCGCGCGCTGGCCGCCGGGGCGCATACCGTCAAATTGCAGTGGCGCGTCGGAAGCAGCACCGCAACCTTCGGCAGCGTGCCGCTGGGCCTGTTCGCGCTGGAGATGTCCTGAAAAACCACATGGTTACACAGGCGGGAAAGTGGTACAGTGAAGTGAGAAGGGGCGACACAGGGTGTCGCCCATCGTAGCACGCGGGCAAGGCAAATGAACAAGGAAATCTCGATCACATTCATGAGCGGCCCGCTGGACGGCAAGACGCTCCGATTTGAACAGCCAGAGCCTTCCGAGGAGCTGGTGCTCACCATCGGCCGGCGCGATGGCTGCGATATCCACCTGCCGTTCGACAATCAGGTGTCACGCCTGCATGCGCGGCTGGGCTGCCACATCGAAACCATCACCAGCAGCGAAAGCGTGGCCGAGCCCTACGTGATGTCGTTCTGGCTGGAAGACCTGAACAGCCGCAACGGCACTTTCATCGAGCGCGATAAAAAGACCATTCGCGGCAAAGTCAGCCTGCGTCCGGGGACGATCTTCCGCATCGCCCGCACCTGGATGCGCCTCGACGTCCCGCTTTCCCTGTAACCAGGACGCCAACCGATGCTCACTCTCTCGCGCCTTTCCCCGCACGTGCTGTACATGCCTGCCGACGACCCGGACCGGCCCGCCTTGTGCGCCGTCACCGGCTCACGCGGCACGCTCATGCTTGACGCCGCCGCGTCTGACGCGCATGCGCGCCTGTTCCTGGATGAGCTGCGTGATGAGGACATTCCAGCGCCGCGCTTCGTCGCGCTGACGCACTGGCATTGGGACCATGTGTTTGGCGCGGCAGAAATCGGCGCGCCGGTCATCGCCCAGCGCCAGACAGCCGCGCAGCTGCGCGTGATGGCCGGCCAGTCGTGGGACAATGCCGCGCTGGCGGCACGCGTGCAGTCGGGCGAGGAAATCGCCTTCTGCGAGGAAAATATCCTGCTGGAGCTGCCCGAGCCGCGCCACGTGCGCATCGCCCAGGCCGATATCGTGTTCGACGGCCATCTGTCGCTCGACCTGGGCGGCGTGACCTGCGAGATTCATCTTGTCGGCGGCGACCACGCGGCCGACGCCTGCGTCATGCACATCCCCGAAGACGGCGTGCTGGTGCTGGGCGACTGCCTGTATGATGCCATTTACGCGCCCGTGCGCCACCTCACCCACGCGAAGCTGCTGCCTCTGCTGGACCGGATTGCGTCGTTTGGCGCATCGGTGTTCGTAGAGGGCCACGGCCGCGAACCGAATTCTGCCGACTCGATGGCCGAGCTCATCGCGAAAATGCGCGCCGCCTGCGCCGTCACGACCGACTCGGCGACCAGCAGCGACGACGCGCTGACCGCCTACGAACGCGTGACCGGCCATGTCCCCGACGAGGACGCCCGCGAGCTTATCGCGGCGCTGATCGCCGGCCACGCGTTCGCATAAACGCGCTCAGGCGTGCGCCTTCAGTGACGTACCCTCTTCAGCCGGTTCCTCGGCCTGCTGAATCACCGGCCGTGAGGTGAGCTGCCCGCCGCGCACCGTCGCGCCGATCACTAGCGCCGCGCTGACCAGCACGATATTCTTGATGATGTACTGCCCCTCCAGCGTGGGCGCGATCGGGAACTGCGTCCAGGTTTCCGCCGGGAACAGGAACAGCGGCGTGATCGTGCCAGCCATCTGCGCCAGCAGCAGCAAAATCGTGACACGCATGAAGCGGCCCGAAATCAGCCCCAGTCCGATCAGCACTTCCCAGGCGGCTAGCACCGGCAGCGAGAGCTGCGGCCCCACGATGCCAAACGTCAGCGTCTCAATGGTGCGGGCGGCCAGGTCCTGCGCCGGGCTCATGTCGGGGAAAAACTTGAGGATGCCAAACCAGAAAAACACCAGGCCCACGCTGACGCGCAGGAACAGGATGCCATAGCGGGCCATCCACGCGGTCACGCGCCGGTCGATCTGATTGAACTGTCGCACTGCAAACATTACGCTATCTCCACTTACCTGTCGGACGACACCCTTACATTGTGACAAATTTCACTTAGGGGCATATGAGAACGCGCTGTATATTCGCGAGGCACCCCGATTTTTGGGTGTCGTGCAACCTGCCGGGCCAGCCTCACGTACACGGGTATACGCTATAATACGCGGCGATCACGCACGCACAGGCACAGAAAGGCCTCCCTTGAAAAAACTGCTTCTCGCGGGACTGATGCTGATGACCGGAGTGCTGGCCGCCTGTTCCGGCGGTGACACGTCCCGCCAGGCCACGCCCGACCCCCTGACTCTGACCACGCAGGCCGCCACGCTCATCCGCAGCGCCGAGACTTTTCGCCTGGATGTGACGCAGACCGGCCCCGACTATGAAATCTATACCGACTTCGGCGCAGTGCTGTTCCGCCGGGCCACCGCCCAGTATGTGACGCCGGGCACGATGCAGGCAGCCGTCCGCGTGAGCGCGGCGGGGATTCCCGTGGATGTGGATGTATTCGCGCAGGGGCTGGACCAGTGGTTCCGCGCTATCTGGACCGGCAACACCTGGGTCAATGCGGCCTTCGCGCCCGGCTTCGACCCGCAAACGCTGATCGCCGAGGACACTGGCTTCCAGGCCGCCCTGGGCGCGGTCATCGACATCGCCTACATGGGCGAGGAATCGCTGGAGACGGGCATGTCGGTGCAGCATCTGCGCGGCACCGTGGCCGGCGACGCGGTCAATTCGCTGCTGGTGGGGCTGATCGGCGTCAGCGGCACCCCGCAGATCGATCTGTATATCGAGACCGAAACCGGCTATCCGGCGCGCATCGCCCTGACCGAGACCGAGTGGGCCGATGGCTCGCAGGCCGACGAGCCGCGCGTGTGGACGATTGACATCACCGACATCAACGCGGCGCCCGCGCTCGATGTTCCGCCGGGGGCTGGCGCTACCCAGGCCGAGGCCACCGCTGAAGCCACGCCTGAAGCGACAGCCGAAAGCACGCCCGACGCATGAGCGCCGTGACGACATCGCGCGCCCGCCCGAATCCATGGCTGATTCTGCTGCTGGTCGCCATCCCTGTGTTCATCGGCTCGCTGGACCTGACGATCGTCTCGGCGTTCCTGCCGGAAATCATCGTCCAGCTGGAGCTGCCCATCCAGAACGTGATCGACGACGCGGCCTGGGTCGTGACCGGCTATCTGCTGGCCTACACCGTCAGCATGACGTTTATGGGCCGCCTGAGCGACATCATCGGCCGCCGCCGCACCTATTTCGCCTGCCTGGTCATCTTCCTGATCGGCTCGTTCATCGTCGCCGAGGTCGATCCGCAGGCGCGCAGCGGCATCGCAGGCTGGCTGTATAACGCGGCCTTCCGCATCACCGGCGAACGACCGGACGCAGGCGGCATCGCCCTCATCACCATCATCATCGGGCGTATCGTGCAGGCGCTGGGCGCTGGCGCGCTGGTGCCGGTCAGCCTGGCGCTGGTGGGCGACATGTTCCCGCGCGAGAAGCGTGCCCAGCCGCTGGGCATCATCGGCGCGATCGACACGCTGGGCTGGGTACTCGGCCATTTGTACGGCGGCATCATGGTCAACTTTTTCGCCGCCAACGCGCTCGGCTTCGAGAATCTGTTCGCCTCGCTGGGGCTGAACTGGGATGTCCCCGACTGGCGCTGGCTGTTCTGGATCAATATCCCGGTCACGCTGATCGCCATCGTCGTGACTGCTTTCGCCCTGCGCGGCGTCAAACACGAACGCAGCAAGGCGCGCTTTGACCTGCTGGGCGCGCTGCTCATCGCCGGATCCATCACCTGTCTGGTGCTCGGCCTGGGCGCCAATATCGAGATTTCGTCCAGCGCCAGCTCGTTCACTGACCTGGGCGGGCTGCCGCCCTATGCCGCGCCGCTGCTGGCCGCCGCTGCTGTCATGTTCGCCGCGTTTGTGTTCGTGGAGCTGCGCCACCCGTACCCGCTGTTTGACCTGCGGCGCATCGTGCGCGGCAGCACCGGGCGCGGCTCGCTGGTGAATCTGCTGGTGGGCTTCTGCCTGATGATCGGGCTGGTCAGCGTGCCCATCCTGGTCAATATCCGCGTAGCCGACGCCACCAACCTGAGCGCGGCCGCCCTGCAGGTGGGCATCCTGCTCAGCGCGTTCACCGTGCCGATGGCGCTGGCGGCGATTCCCGGCGGCTGGCTGGCCGCCCGCGTGGGCTATGGCCGCGCCGCCAGCATCGGGCTGGGGCTGGCGCTCATCGGCTTCCTGCTGATCTGGCGCACGTGGACGCTGGACATGAGCGACGCGCTGGTCGCGGTGCAGATGGCGATCGTCGGCATCGGCATCGGCCTGACCTTTTCGCCCATCAGCGCGGCGGTCATCAACGACGCCGAAGACGACCGGCTGGGCGCATCCTCGGCGCTGGTCATCATCATGCGCCTGCTGGGCATGACCATCAGCATCAGCCTGCTGACGGCGCTGGCGTCGCAGCGGCTGGGCATCCTGGCCGCCGCCGAGCTGGGCGCCGAGGTGGTCGATCCGTTTGCCGCCATCGACGTGTATTCGCGCCTGACCGTGCAGGTGCTGGGCGAAATCAACCTGGTCGGCGCGATTATCTGCATCGTCGCGCTGATCCCGGCGTGGCGGCTGGGCAAACGCATCGTTTCAGGGGGCGGGTGAAACTCACCACGCGCTTTGTCCGATTCTCTCTCTTGAGGAACGGACGAGGCAGGCCTCGTCCCTACAAATGGTTGCCCGTGTAGGGACACGGCCTGCCGTGTCCGCGCTGGCAAAACCCATTTAATTTCAGGCCGGACGAGGCTGGGCCTGGCTCACGCCCGCTTCACGGGCTGAAACAGCGCCGTATCAAACGCGTCCATCTCGTCATCGCGCAGGGCCAGCAGGGCCGCCTTCACGCGGGCGGCATCGGCCCGCAGCGCGGCCACATCCACCGTCTGGCAGACATCGGGCAGGTCGGCCAGCCAGCGTTCGGCGCGCAGCAGCATCTTGACCGCGCCGCGTCGGTTGCCCCGCGTCGCCTGATAATAGGCCACCCCCACCTGCAGGATGCCCTGGTACAAATCACGGATGCGCCGCGGCTCGTCGCGCCACAGCGCCTCCAGCAGGTCATGCTGAAGGTAGTATTCGCCGCTGTTGAACAGGGAAATCGCCTCTTGCGCGCGCGGCGGCAGCGGCTCGCTGCATGCATCCATCAGGCCGCTGCTCAGCGTGTTTCGCGTGAGCGGGTCAGCGCCGCCTGAATCTGCTGCAACAGCGACTCGCGCGTGACCGGTTTCATCAGGAAATCGGTCACGTTCTGGTAGGCCGCCTGCAAACGCTGGTCCTCGACCGACATGAGGATGATCGGAATCGCAGCCGTCACCGGCCGTTCGCGCAGGGCCGCCACCAGCGCAAAGCCGTCCATGTCGGGCATCAGCACATCGCTGATAATCACGTTCGGCACATAGCGCAGCGCCAGCTCAACCGCCTGATTCGGGTCGGTCGTGGCGATGAGCTGATAGGCATCCTCGTCCAGATAATCGCGCAGCAGATACAGCGCCTCCGGGTCATCGTCCACGGCCAGCACGCACACGCGATTGTCTTTGACTGGCTCGCCGCCCAGCATGGGCGCGGCAGGAACCAGCACGGTGAAGGCGCTGCCGCCCGGCGGCGGGGCATCCACCCACACATAGCCCCCTTGCAGCGCGATCATCTTGCGCGTGATGGCCAGCCCCAGCCCGGTGCCGCCATATTCGCGCACCACGCTGCCGTCCACCTGGCGGAAGCTGTCGAAGATCGCGTCGCGCTGGTCCGGCGGGATGCCAATGCCGGTATCGCTTACGGTGATGGCCACCCACAGGCCGTCAGCCGCATTCAGCCGTGCCGGGGGGCGCAGCCCGCTGTCAGACGAGCCATGCACGATGCGCTCCGGGCGCACATGCACCAGCACGCCGCCGACATCGGTAAATTTGATCGCATTGTCCAGCAGATTGCCCAGCGCACGGTCCAGCAGCAGCGGGTCGGCATAGGCGGACAAATCGCCTGTCCCCAGCCGCAGCTCCAGGCGCAGGCCTTTCGCGTCGGCCTTCTCGCGGTAGCGCGACAGCGTCGTCTCGGCCACCTCGCTGGCCATCATAATCTGCGGGTGGGCATCCACCTGGCCGGTCTCCAGGCGCGAGAAATCGAGCACATCCCCGATCAGATTGAGCAGATGCCGGCCGCTGGCCCCGATGCGCTGCAAACGGTCCGTCTGCGCCTCGACCAGCTCGCCATAAAAGCCTTCGACCAGCATATCGGTGTAGCCGATGATCGCGTTCAGCGGGGTGCGCAGCTCGTGGCTGATATTGGCCAGAAACTCATTCTTCAGCTTGTTGGCCACCACAGCTTCTTCGTACAGCGCGGCGTTGCGCACGGCCATCGCCACCTGCCCGGCGATAGTCATCACCGTCTCGCGTTCTTCTTCCGTGAAATGGCGCGGCTTGATGGTGCTGTCCAGGCCGATGCTGCCCAGGAATTCATCGCCGATAATCAGCGGCGCAAACAGCGTGGAGCGGGCGCCGGTCGATTCCAGCACCTCACGCGTGGGCGCGTCCAGATTCTCAATTTCCGTCTCGCTGACCGAATAGGCCAGCCCGCCTTCGCGCAGGCGGCGCATATTCGCGTTGTCTTCCAGTGTCATAGCGGTGCCCGCCACGCCCCAGTCGGGATACTCCGACACGACGCGCGCGCTGTGGCCGGTCTCGTCGACCATCATGATGCCGCAGTGATCGACCTCAAACAGCTCGGTCAGCAGTTGGGCGGTGGTATTCAGCACCTGCTGCTGGTCCAGCGAGGCGGCGATCATCGCGCCGATGCGGTGAATCAGCGTCAGGCGGCGCGCATTGCGCAGCTGGGCGTCCAGGCTGGACTCATAGCTCATGCGGGCGCGGGCGCTGTCCACCGCGACGGCTGCCTGGCGCGCCAGCGCAAACGCGATGCTGGCCGAATTATCGGAGTAATAGCGCGGCTCGGCCTTGCCCAGCACGATGATGCCCACGGGCTGGTCGCGCACCACCATCGGCAGGCCCATCCACGAATGCAGATGGTCGGCGCCGGGGATGCCAGCAAAGCCTTCCCAGCCGGAATGCCGCTGCGAGTCGTTGAGGACGACCGGCATGCGGGCGACAAACGCCTGGCGCAGCGGATTTCGCGCATTCAGCATGATGACGCCACCGCGCGGAAAGTCATCCGGCTGCGACGAATAATACATCTGGTAGCGCTCGCCCACGGCGCTTTCGCCCTCAGACAGCAGCAGTGCCGCGCTGTCTGCGCCCACCAGCCGCGAGAGCTGCTCGATGATCGTCTCCAGCGCCTCGTCCGGGTCATTGGCACGGGCGACCACCTGGCCGGCCTCCATCAGCGCGTTCAGAAGCTGCCGCCGCGACCGGTCCGATGCGCGCATGCGCCGGTTTTCCATGCCCAGCGCCAGCTGCGACGCGATGCCATAGATCAGGTTATAGCTGGTGTCGTCAAAATGGTTCGGCTCGCCGCTGCTCACGCTGAACAGGCCAAAGACCTCGTTGTCCTGCCCGCGCAGAGGCACGCCAATCCACGAGCGCGCCCACCCGCCTGGCTCCAGGCTGTCGGGCACGATATTCATCGAAATCAGTTTTTCGGGGTCGGCCTCGACATCAGGGATGAAAATCTCGCGCCCCAGATCGACCACGGCGCGGCTGTAGCCCCCCAGCGGAATCGGCTCGTACGGCTGGCGGATGCCTTCCTCGCACACGATCGGCAGCGACAGCATGCCCGTCTCGCGCTGATACAGCCCGAGGTAAAAAGACACATCAGGAAAGATGGCGTACAGGTGATCGTACAGCTCGTCCCACAGCGCCTGTTCGTCGTCCATGCGGCTGGTCAGCAGGCGGCCGATGCCCTGCAGTTCGAACATGATACTGTTGAGATCGTGCGATACGCGTCCGAAGTCGTCGAAAGCCATAGTCCCAGAACTTATTGAGTGAATGCAGCGTCGTCTACAATGGTGCTTTAACCCAGAGATTACTGCCAACTGCGTGTGCCTGACAGTGAGAATCTTGTTACAATGAAGAGACAGTCAGAGGCGACTGCGGCATCATTACAGACACGCCTCGCTGAATTCATTGTAGCATTCTTCCGTTGAATACGGATAAAGACATGCGCGCCAGCCCAAATCGCGGCGCACTTACACACGCAGGGTGATGATGACATTTTCGTGCCTGTATTTCCAAACTGAGACGCTGACGCCGGCCGACCTGCTGGCGCTGCTGCGCGAGGTCGTCACGGGGGCGGGCTACACGCCGTTTAACCCGTTTGGCGGCCTGCCCACAAAGCACTATGCCGAGCAGGTGCGCCTGTTCGTGTGCCCGCGCCAGGGCGACAGCATCCGCGCCATCGGCTATGTGCAGGATGCGCTGCTGCCCGCTATCGCCGCACGCCATCCGTTCACGCTGCTCAGCCTGCGCGGCGACAGCCCGCGTTTCGAGGCCTGGGACGCATCCGGCCGGTCTGATGTGACGCTGGTCGCCGCAGGCACATCGGTCGCCCAGACAGCGGCCCAGCCGGACGATATCTTTTCGGTGCTGCCCGACGATGTGCGCCGCATGAATCCCGATGCCGGGCAGGCCAAGAAAATGTTCAGCCGCATGAGCAAGACCCTGCTGGGCAAGTCTGGCGGCGAAGACCAGCGCGAGGCGGCCATGTCGCTGTTGACGTCGCGCGATCCCGATGCGCCCGACTGGAACAGCGAGGCCGGCCAGCGCCTGCGCGCCTGCACCAGCGCCTTCGGCCTGCCCGACCCGCACACGCCCGACTTTGATGCGCTGCGCAATGCCTATGCCCTGCACGAGCGCAAACGCCGCCGACCGAATGCCTCCAGCCTGCCGGGCGATGCCGAAAGCATGGCCGCCCTGCCCGACGCGCTGGAATATCTGCCCCTGTATGCGGGAAAAGGATAGGCCACTTATGTCTGTACAGGACCGCAAACGCTGGGATGAGCGCTACAAAGCGGCGGCCAGGGTGGCCCTGCCCGCGCCCGACCCGCTGCTGTTTCAGTTCACGCCGCCGGTGACGAGCATGCGCGGTGAACAGCGCGCGCTCGACCTGGCCTGCGGCATCGGCCAGAACGGGCTGTGGCTGGCCGGTCAGGGCTACAGCGTCGACCTGCTCGATATCAGCCGCGAGGCACTGCGCCGCGCCCAGTCCGAGGCCCATGCGCTGGGCCTGCGCCGCGTCAATTTCCTGCAGGTGGACCTGGACGAGGCCGCGCTGGCCACCGAAGCCTATGACCTGGTGTGCGTGTTCCGCTACTTTCAGCGCGACCTGCTGCCGCGCATCCGCGAATGTGTCAGCCCCGGCGGGCGCGTCATCTACCAGACGTATACCGTGGCCGCCCTGCGCGAGTTACCAGAGCTGAATCCGCGCTATCTGGCGGAACAGGGCGAGCTGGCCGGGGCGTTTGCAGACTGGGACATCCTGCGTTCTGACGAAAGCGAGCTGTTCGACCAGGTGGTCGCGCTCAAGCCGGATAACCGGGGCGATGGCGACGGATTCGGCGGGTTTTAAGCAGCCAACCTCACCCCAAAACCCTGACGGGTTTTTGCCCCTCTCCACAACGTGGAGAGGGGCGGTTGAGCGCAGCGAAACGGGGTGAGGTTGGAAATCCCCCTCACCGATGCGCCTCGACCACGCAGGCCTTTTCCAGCGCGGCCAGCGGCGCGGCCAGCCGCCCCGTGCAGGTGAGGAACAGATGCCTGCGCGAGCGCGTCATGGCGGTAAACAGGCGGCGCTTGAGCGCGGCTGTTTCCTCGTCGCCCGCGTCCGGCGGAAACAGGCCGTTCACGTCAGGGATAAATACGCTGGTGAATTCCAGCCCCTTTATGCGCGCAAAGCCATCGACGAAAATGCCCTGCTCCGACAGCGCCCGAAAGCCCCAGCGCCGCAGCGATAAATCGTGCAGCAGCACGGCGATATTGTGCGCGGCCACGCCTTTTTCGCGCAGGAACGCGATGCGCCGCGTGATGAAGGCCATCTCGTCCTCCGGGCCAGCGCACAGCACCACCGACGGCGCAGGCCCGCGGCTGAGCGCCATCGAGCGGAAATTCGGCCGCGTCAGACCGGCAGCTTTCGACAGCACCGGGTCAGCGCCGATCAGGGCGTGCGCCGCGCTGCTCACCTCGTGCGTGGAGCGAAACGGAATCTCCAGCGTGATCGTGCGCGCCGGGTTGAGCGTGATGCCGCGCTGCGACCAGGTGTAGTGCGTGAAAATCGTCTGCGCCTCGTCATCACACAGGAACAGCTCGCCGTCAGGCCTGAGCAGCAGATCGACCAGCCGCATCCACGACGGGGCGAAGTCCTGCGCCTCATCGATGAAAATCGCGTCATAGGCCGCCAGATACGGATGATCGGGCTGGCCCAGCAGGCGCGCCGCCGCCAGCGCAGGCGTGTCCGCGAAGTCGTACCACGGCTCGCCCTGGGCATAACGTGCCGCCTTATAGGCCGCATAACGGTTGAAAATCGTGTTGATGATGGCGCGCCGGTCGCGCGTCAGCGGGATATGCCTGCCCTCACGCGAAATCTCGAAATAGGCCTCATCGGTCAGGCAGCCGACTTCACGACGCCATGCCAGTTCCTCGGCCACGTAGCCTGTCTCCAGCCTAAGCACGGCCAGTTCATCAGCGGCATGGCGGCCCAGCCAGGCGCCCGTTTTGATCGGCGTCTGCCAGTCGGGCAGCAGCAGGCGGCGGCAGATGCGGTGAAACGTCGCCACCTCGAACAGCGGCGGCGGGTCATCCGGCGCATGAAAGCCCGGCGCAGTCTCATCCATGTCGGCCGTGTCATAGGCATCGACCGCATCCGAGAAGTCAAGCAGGGCGTCGCGCTGATGCGCCCGGTCGAGCGCAGCCAGGCGCTGCTGAATGTCAGCGGCCAGCAGCTTGTTGAACGACAGCACGAGGATACGCTGGTCGGGATGCTGGGCGCGCAGGCGGCTGGCGCGCCGGGCCAGCACCAGCGTCTTGCCGCTGCCCGCGACCCCTTTCAGGCGGCGGATGTCCCGGCCCGCGGGCGCAGCCTGCTCCTCGGCAAACAGGCTGACGGTCCGCGGCAGGGTGCGCGCCAGCGGCAGATTGACGGCTGTCTCCTGCTGCAATGTCAGGATGCCCAGCCACTGCCCGCGCTCATTAGTAATCGTCAGCGATGGGTCGAGGACTTCACGCAGGATTTCGCGCACGTCCAGCGGCAGCGGCGCGGGAATGATGAAGCGCCACGGCAGCGCGCGAATCGTTGTCGCCAGTGCCGCGCTGCTGGCCAGCTTCTCGCGGCCCACCACCACGCCGCGCGGCCAGATGCCCGCGTCTTCTAATTGTGTCACGGCGGCCTGGGCGATATAGGGCAGCGCGACCATCACCTGATAGGGGAATTTCAGCAGGGTGCGCCCGCGCCCCGATTCCCACAGACCGTGGTGCTGTTCAAATTTCTTGTGCAGCAGGTAGGCATAGCGTTCGGCCTGCGCGATCGGGTCCGGCATGATGTCCGGCTCACCGCCAGCGCGCAGGATATGCACCTGGCGGTCACGCACGCCGGTGATCGTGCGCCAGTCCTTGACCTCGATCACCAGCACGCCCCGGTCGGCATCGATGACGACGAAGTCCGGCTTGCCAGAGTCGAACGCGGTCACGATGCGCGGCTCGTGGCGATAGAAATACGTCTGTCGGCTCAGGCCGTCCAGCAGCCGGGCGATATGCTGTTCACCTGCTGTCAGCGGCATCATGGCGCGCTGGTCAGCCGTGCGCTCTCAGCACGTGCACGGCGATTTCGGGACGGCAGTTGAAGCGGATCGGCGCGCTGGTCATGCCCAGCCCGCGATGCGCATACAGCAGCATATCCCCCACCATGTTCAGCCCCTCGACATAGCGCATGCCATAGCGCGGCAGGCCGAAGCTCGTCAGGAATGGGACGCGCACCTGCCCGCCGTGGGCATGGCCGGAAAGCTGGAAGGCAAAACGGCGCGTGGGCGCGGCCACATCGGCAAAGTCCGGCTCGTGCGCCAGCAGGATATGGACGCCATCGCCCGCCGGAAGCGCGTTCAGCACCTCATCCAGGCGCGGCCTGCGCCGATACAGGCTGTCCACCCCGGCAAACGTCAGCGCGGCAGCCGATGCCGACTTTTTGCGCCCGCCGCGCGGCCCGCGATAGAGCGTATGCACGGCGTTATTGAGCACCGTCACCCCGCCCGCCTCGACAGCACCGATGACCGCCTGCACATGGCCCAGCCGGTCATGATTGCCCAGCACGCCCAGCTTGCCATCGGGCGCTTCCAGCGCGGCCAGCACCCGCGTCAGCGCCGCGCCGTCAAACGGCTTGTCGGCGGTGACAAAATCGCCCGTCAGCACCACGATGTCGGGCTTTTCAGCATTCGCCAGCGCGACCACTTCCATCAGCCGCGCCTCGTTGGTCACGTCGTCCATGTGCAGGTCAGACAGGTGGACGATGGTATAGCCGTCAAAGGCGGCGGGCAGGCGCGACAGGCGAATCTCGTGGCGCGTCACGTCCCAGCGGAACGGCTCGATGAAGCGGGCATAGGCCAGCGCAGCGCCGCCCAGGGCCGCGCCAGCCAGCAGTCCAATCGTCGTTTTTACATTCACAGCAGTGGTGTCCTTACCCCGTTGTCGGGCCAGCCTGCCCCACGCCGCGCAACCAGTCAAAGCCTATAAACAGGCCGGTCAGTGTGGAGATGACATCGATCGTACCATCGCGCATCAGCCCGCGCACCTCTTCAGGCGGCAGCACATGCACGGCGATCCGCTCCAGCGGGTCCAGATAAGGCTGACTGGACAGCGCGCAGCCAGTCACGCCCACCAGATGCACGCGGATATTCGTGCGCGCCGGGCTGACGGGCAGCACGCCCAGCAGGTGAAATGCTTCTACAGGGGCCTCGTAGCCGGTTTCCTCGCGCAGCTCGCGGCGCGCCGCAGCAATCGCGTCGTCATCGGTGGGGGAAAACTGGCCGCCAGGGATTTCCAGGCACGCCCGCCCCAGCCCATGCTTGTACTGCTCCACCAGCACGATACGCCCGTCATCGGTCACGGCAAACACGCACGCCACGTCTGGCTCGCGCAGCACGAAATAATCATCGATTTCCAGGCCATCCGGCAGACGGCAGGTGTCGCGCTGCACATGGATATAGCGGTTGCGGATGAGCGTCTCCGAGCTGAGCCGCTCCCAGTGGGGCATCGTGAACGCGAATGGCATCCCCGGCTACCGCGCCACAAAGTTGCTGAGCAGCGTGCCCAGCGTGGTGCTGAGCAGCGTGACCACGCCCGTGGTCAGCAGCGAGATCAGCACGTAGCCGATGATGAACGACAGGCAGCCCATCGCCACGCTGAAGTCGTAGGCTTTGGCGATGCGCCCCAGCGTCTGAAACTGGATGTAAAACGACAGGATCACCAGCGGCAGCACGAAGCACAGGATGACCGGCGATGCCTGCGAGATGAAGAACATGGCGATGGTGACATAGCTCAGCACGTACAAAATCGGCTGCAGGCGCACCTGCACGCGCGTGACCTGCGCGGTCATGTTGGTATAGGTGCCCTTGCCGCCCAGCATCATTGTCGCCACCAGATGCACGCCGCCCATCTGAATCAGCAGGCCGATGACGGTGCTCACGCCGATGACCAGGCTGAACAGCAGCAGCGCCGGCGTGCTGAAGCCATTGGCGATGGCGTCTGGCTGAATCGGCAGCGAGTCGGCAAAGACTTCATTGGCCGTGTAATCGCCAAAGCTGCCCAGAAACGCCTGCGAGAGCACGAGGAAGCTGAAGAACGTGCCAAAGGTAGCGACGAAGAAATACAGCACCAGGTCAAAGCTCAGCGACCCCCAGCCGATCTGTTTGGTCTCGCTGACGTGCTTCTCTTTGCGTTCCTGTTTCTGTTTCTTGGTGGCGACTTCCACGAAATTGGTGCGTTCGCTTTTGTCGATAATCACGCGCATCGCGCCGTTCCCGTCCAGGCCGGTCACGGCTGCCGCGATGCTCTCGAAGTATTTGTCATTGATGAGGTTCGGGTCAAGGCTCAGCGCCTCGGTCAGCATCTTGAGGGCTTTGGCATTCTCGCCGCGCATATTCAGCGACAGCGCCGATTCCACCGACCCCTTGGCGCGCTCGCGCACGTCAGGCGGCACATTGTACTTGCGTCCAGGGATTGGCCCTTTGCCTTTTAGTTCATCCTCGATGTCGTCGGCGGCTGTGCGCGGGGCCTGTTTCTTTTCCAGCGCATCCAGCCCGCGCACGCTCGTGCCCGCGATGGCGGCAGCGGCGGTCGCCCTGCCGATCAGGTCATCCAGGTCCGGGTCATCGTCCTCGACAGCATCGGAAGCGCGAAAGGGCGTGAGCTGCTCGAAGTCCACTTCATCCAGGTCCACCGTGAAGGCGGACACCGACTTGCCGCTGGTGGACATGCCGGTGCCTGACAACAGGTCGTCGGTTTCCGGCATCTCGACAGCAGGCGACTGGGCGGACGCAGTGGTCTCGCGCTTGCGGATGGCCAGGCCAGCCTTGCGGGCCAGCTCGCGCAGATCAGGATCAGGGTCGGTACGATACACTTCTGCCAATGCGGGCAGCAGTGATGACGTTCCTGATTTGCCTATTGCGATGATCGCCTGGCGACGTGTGGCAGAGTCGGCGGCTTTGAGCTGCGCCAGAATGCGATCAAACATGCATCTATCCTTCCCCCCGAAGAACAGGCATTGTCAGGCGTTGTGCCGCCTCACAATTGAAATCCACCCGTCACATGGACAATTTTCTGACGGTAGTTATGCACGTAGTCCTGCAGCTTTTCGAACAGCGTCTGCCAGTCCGGGCTGTTCAGGATGCCGCGCATCACATCTATATCCTTGGCGATACCTTCGGTCATGATCTGCGGCGCATCTTTGGTGCGGCTGTACACGGTGTACCACGCGCCGCTGGGCTGAAGGCCCAGCTTCTGGATGCCGGGCACCCATTCGCGCACCACAAACTCAAAATACTCCTGATCACGGCCTGGCTTGATATCCCAGTGCATCAACAGCTTAACGCTCATAATCCCGTTTGCCCTGCTGCTAGTTCCATACCCTGCGGATTCAGCACCACGACCTGCGGCTGTTCCGGCAGGTCACTGGCCGAGATTTTGAGTATATCCATTTCTACCACTTTACTCACACCCATGACCTTGAGAAATTTCTCCACAGGCTCCAGTTCGAAGGCCAGGCCGGGCAGCGCATAGTGCATTGGGATGATGAAGTGCGGCTCGATCAGCGCGACCAGCTCGGCGGCCTGGGCCGCTTTCAGCGCGCTGCCCCCGCCCACCGGCACCAGCAGCACATTCACTTCGCCCAGGTTTTCAATCGTCGATTGTTCCGGCACATAGCTCAGGTCGCCCAGGTGCAGCACGCTCAGCGTGTCGTAATTGATCATGAAGCCGACATTACGCTGCGGCGGCTCGGTCGTCACGTTATGCAGCGCCAGCCCGGAGACAAACACATTGCCGATTTCATATTCACCGGGGCTGCGCAGCACGCGCATGTCTGATTTGACCGCTTCCAGATAACCGTGGCCGGCGCTGTCGTGGCTCACCGTCACCACATCGGCCTTCAGCTTCAGCGGCGGCAGCCCAATGCTCTCATGAAAGGGATCCGTCACCACGCTGATGCGCCCGCGCTCACTGATGCGGAAGCAGCTGTGTCCATACCACGTAATTTCCAATTCGCCCGTCCCTTTAACAAGCTGCCCACAGCATGGGCAGCACTGATGACTGTCACATTCGGTATATCATTATACCCGAGATTGCTGCGAATGAGTAGGGAAGCACAGAAATTTTGTTCTATCAACCAGAGTCATTGACGCCGGTTTTATCCGGCAGCGGCACCGCCCGGCAGGCGGAAAATCACTACAGCCTGGGCATCACGCCGGATGGCTCGCGAAACTACCATAACGGGCAGGTGTGCGATTACGTGGCGCGCGACGGCGACCAGGCGCGTATGCAGTTCATGCTGCGTCCGCCGCTGACCATTCGCCTGCGCGCCCAGGCCTTTGCCGAAGCGAACCAGCTCGTCGGCACAGCCGGCTTCGGCCTGTGGAACCATCCGTTCTCGCCCGATGCCCGCCGCATGCCCCGCCTGCCGCGCGCGGCCTGGTTCTTCTTCGGCGCGCCGCCCAACGATATGCAGCTTGCACACGGCCAACCGGGCAGCGGCTTCAAGGCGGCCGTCATCGATGCGCTCAACCCGCGCGCGCTGGCACTGGCCCCGTTTGCCCTGCCCGCCGCCCTGCTGATGCGCTCGCCGCGCCTGTATGACGCGTTCTTTCCGCGCATCCAGCGGGCGCTGAAAATCGCCCAGACCCCGCTGGACGAGGGTCTGCTTTTCCAGCCGCACACGTATACGCTGACGTGGCTGCCGGACCGCGTCACCTGTGCGATAGATGAACACGTCGTGCTGGATACGCCGTTTTCGCCCGGCGGGCCGCTGGGCTTCGTCGCCTGGATCGACAACCAGTACGCGGTCGTGCATGCGCAGGGACGCTTCGGCTTCGGCATCACGCCGCTGCGCCAGCCGCAGGCGCTGGAGATAACGATTGGATGAACCGATGCAACTTCGAACGTCATTTTCCCGTATACTGATACGTAAAGCATAACCTTCAGGACAGACGCGTATGCGGTTTCGCACAACTATGGTGCCCTGGCTGTCCCTGCTCGGCGTATCGGTCGTCGTGGCAGTGTTGTCAGGAAGTGCCCCTAACATCCTCGTCCCGCTGGCGCTGGTGGCGCTGCTGGCGGCGGCCATCGGCTTCAGCCTGATGAATGCGCGCCCGTCGCAGTTACTGGAGCGTTCGCGTTCGTCGCTGGCCGCTGTGCGCATGACCGCCGAGGCGCGGGAAGCCGCGGTGCGCGCCAAATCGGGCGGCAGCTATGCCAGCCCCGACCTGACGCTGATGGACATCGGCATGATCGCCATGCAGACCGGCGAATACGGCGTCAACATGCGCCGCACGCGCGATGTCTCGCTGGACGATGAGGGCGTGCGCCCGTTTATCTCGCTGAGCGTGCTGCCCAACGGCGCCGAACGCCGCGCGCTGATCCGCTTTGAGCTGCGCGACGGCATGGGCAAAACGCGTTTTGTGCACGAGATGCGCCCCTACCTGCGCGCTGGCGAGACCGACCTGCTGGCCGATCATCACCTGCCGCTGGCAGCGGGTGCCGAGGAATTTGAGCCTGGCGACTGGGACCTGCGCGTCTCGATCGACGGGCGCATGATTGGCGAGCATGTATTTCGCGTGACACCCTCGCTGTCCAACCGCTTCGAGCGCGCCCGCCGCGCCCCGGCCAGCGTGTCTGACAGCCGCGCCCGCCTGTCTCAGCAGGATGCCGACCAGCCCCTCAGCCTGGAGGACCTGCTGCGCGGACAGTCCGAGGATAATCGCCGGGATCGCCGATGAACCGATTCGGGCGCGTGCGCCTGCGCGGTCGGCATTACCTGGCCGGCATGGCCATCGGGGCGCTGGTCGCCCTGTTTTCATTGGGCATGATCGCCGCCAGCGACGGCTTCGCCGGTATGATGGTCAGCCTGTTCGTGGTCATCGCGGGCCTGTTCTTCATGCTGGGCAGCGCGATGGCTTTTTACCGCGCGCATCGGCAGCGCTGGTATATGCGCATGATGGCGGCCATTCCGCGCCTGCTGCGCGGCGGCGCTGAGGTGGTGCGCGAGGTGATTGAAAGCGCGCAAAGCCAGATGCCCGACAGCAGGCCGGACATGCAGTCGCGTGAGCAGTATGCGCCGCGCTATGGCCAGCCCAGCGCGCCCTCCACGCGCTTCCCGATGGAGACGCCCTCTCGCCCCCAAGCTAATCCATCTTTTCGGCCGGGCGGGCCCAGCCGCAGGCCGGACACGCTCATCCTGGACAATGGCGTGGCGGCCTATACGCACGCGCTGCGGGCGGCCAGCGCCGCCGGGCTGGATGCACAGGCGGCAGTCATCCCCATCGACCTGGGCTTCAAGGTCATGTCTGACGGTGCGCTGTCGCTGGTGCGCGATCAGGCCATCACGCGGGATGCCGACTCGCTGCAGCCGTATGTGCGCCTGCATCTGGCGCGTGAGGCGCACGGGCTGATTCGCTTTGAGCTGATCGATCCCGATGGGCAGAAACTGTTCATGCACGACACGCTGGTGTCGCTGGGGCGCGGCGAACACCTCGTCAGCCCATCATCGCGGCTGAAAGTGCTCGATTCGTTCAATTTTTCCGGGCCGTGGAAGCTGCGCGTGTATGCTGACACCGTGCTGCTGGTGGAGCATAGCTGGCAGTGGGGCGAGACGCGCCGCGAAAAGATTCAGCAGGCGGTCACCAGCGATGGCGAAATTCATGCGGAAGTGCGCGCGCGCCTGGAAGAAACTGACCTGTTTGAGCGCGTCTCGCTGGAGGATCTGCTGGGCGACCAGGATTCATTCGCCCAGGATGACGCAGCGCAGCGGCGCGCAGCAGGCCGTTCGTAGCGCCCGCCGCGCCGCCTCGCTTAAGACGCGTTGGTCTGCAAATACTGGCTGACGGCAGCGACGACATCGCGTGGCGGGCATGGCTTCAGCAGCACCCCGTCCGCCCGAATGCTCTCGACATAGGCCGGATTATGCAGCTTGGAATTGGCACTGTGCATCAGCACCGGGATGGCCGCAAACTGCGGGTCACCCTTCAGCTTCACACACAGGTCGCTGCCGCTCATGCCCGGCATCATGTCATCCAGCAGCACCAGATCGGGCGGATGACGCTCGATGATCTGGAGCGCCTCGGCGGCGTTGCTGGCCACCAGCGTGCCAAAGCCAGCGCGCTGCAGCACAATCTGCAGAATGTGGCGAAACCCTTCTTCGTCGTCTACGACAAGAACGACTGGCATAGCGCGTATTCCCTGTTGTGAGGACCGGTGGTCACAGTGTTCATGGTGATCGTAGCACATGTGGGCAGCAGCGCGCATAAAGATGCTCAAGGTTGTGAACTTTGTAATCGGCAGGGGCGACAGCAGCAATCAGGGGCGATTGTCTGCCTGAATGAGTCTTGACCACCCGAACAGCGTATGATAGCATTTGGGGAGTGTGACATGTGCCTGTAGCTCAGCGGATAGAGCGTCTGCCTACGGAGCAGAAAGTCGGGGGTTCGAATCTCTCCAGGCACACACCAGAAGCGGCGAAGACAATCTTCGCCGCTTTTTTGTTTCCCTGCACGACTTATGTCCCTCGGTATCTTACGATTGGACTCTCACTCTTGCTGGATCAACTTTCCGCGAGCAGGTCAGAGGTGCGTGCGGACAATGATCTGATTGAGAGGCGGGCATACACCCGTCTCTTTTTTTGCGCCTGCATCACAAAACAGAAGAGGCACCCCGGTTATCGGGATGCCTCTTCTGTTGTTCCATCGCCTGCCCCTGCTGGCTCGCGCCGCAAGTGCGTCGATGTTGAAAATACAGTTGCGTCTCGCTGGGGGGAGCAGCTCGCGCTGCCCCTCCCTGCCTCACGCCTTAACGGTTGCGCGGATTCGCGTCATCCTCACCGAAGATGCGGGACGACAGTTCCACACTCGGCACGCTCTGCGGCTGACGGTCATCGTTCGGGTCGAACGTCATCTGATTCGTCTCCGCCTTCACGTTCAGCGACGGACCATCGATCGGCAGCGCGTTCACGTTGTACACGTTGTTGTCCGCGCTCACGTCCTGATCTTCCGTCGCATCCGACGTCCACACCACCTGCGTGCTGTCGCAGATCCAGGTTGGCGCGTAGTCGTCCGTCGTGTTGTCGGTCAGCTGGCGCGTGCGCCCGCTGCCTTCGTCCGTCAGCTCGTAGATGTACACATCGCGGTCGCCATCCAGATCGCTGTTGTACGCGACCAGGGTGTTGTCCGGGCTGAACACGTGGTTGCGTGCATCGCCTGTCGGGTCAGACACCTGCTGGACTCCCGTGCCGTCCGCGTTCATCACGTAGACGACGCTCGTCTCGCCCTGGCGGCGGAACGCGATGCGCTCGCCGTCATTGCTGAACATCGGATCCCAGTCGTTGCCCGTACCGTCGCTCAGGCGCGTTTCCTCGCCCGTCGCCACGTCAATCGTGTACACCTGCCACAGACCACCGTCACGATTGCTCATGAAGATGACCTTCGTCCCGTCAGGCGACCACGACGGCGTCACATCGAAGCCCGCGTTGTTCGTCAGCTGCGTCTCCGCACCGGTCAGCACATCGACCAGGTACAGGTTCCAGTTGCCGTCGCGCGTCGATGTAAACACAATCTGGTTGCCCAGCGGTGACCATGCCGGCGACATGTCGAACGACGAGGTGTTGTACGTCACGCGGCGCTGTTCGCTGCCATCGGTACGTCCCACATAGATCTCCCAGTTCAGCCCGCCATCGCGGTTGCTGACAAAGGCGATCCACTCATCATCCGGCGAACGCGACGGATTCATGTCCACCACAAACGGTCCAAACTGGCTGGACTGCGTCAGGTTTTCTTCGGCTTCCGGCGCATCGGGCAGTTCGCCCAGGCGGAAGATTTCCAGGTCACCGGTCTGATCCGTGTGGTACACCAGCCAGTCAGGGCACTGACCTGCCGGTCCCACTTCGATCGGCGTCCACGTCGGGCGCGGCTGCTGGGGCTCAACGCAGCCATTCAGCGCGTTGATGTCCACCGTCGTGCCATCCGTCGGGATTCCGCCCGGCGGGACGTACACGCATTCTGGCGGCACTTCCTGGCAGACCACGGAGACCGTGGCAGAGCCATCTTCCGTAAAGAGCGTGTAGGTGCCGTCCGGCTGCGTGCCCAGGCTGACCTGTTCGGTCGCACCGCTGTTCAGCGGGCCCACCGAGCCATTGACCTGTTCGCCACTCGGCGTGAACACCAGGTAGTTGATCGGGCCGCTTGCCTGCCCGCCCGTGTTGGTGATGTTGTACACCAGGTTGCCAGCAGCATCGCAGAAGCCATTCGCCGTATAGCTGGGCGGGTTGCCCGGCGTTGGCGTGGCTGTCGCTGACTCATCGCATGGGGCGCTCACGGTCACCGCGCCATCTTCAGTGAAGAAGGAGTAGGTGCCGGGGGCAGCGCCGCTGTACGGGAAGTCAGCAGTCTGGCCCGATGTCAGTGCAGGCACCGTGCCATCCGCGAACTGGCCGTTGGGGCCCAGGATGACGAATGCCACTGGCAGCGATGTCGTCTGGCCGTTGTTGGTCACCGAGAACTGCAGGTTACCCGGGCGCGTGCAGATGCCTGCGCCTGTCAACGACGGCGGCGGGAAGCAGTCCTCCGACACGACGTAGTCATACGGCAGATTCTGCACACCGAATGGCACACCGTTAATCATCACACTGCCAAACGGCACCGTGTACGTCGTGCCCACCGGGCCCAGCGTCAGGTAGTCGTAGTAGTGGATGATCGCCGCGTTCGAATCCTCCGGCCCTGCGATCGTGCGGCTCTCGCCGTTGATCTCGTAGGTCAGCGAACCAAACTCGTTACCATCCCCTGGCTGTGTGACCACAAAGTGGACTTCGAGCTGCGGCGTCTCAGGCGTCACGCAGTACATATGAGACAGGTTGATCGGTCCCACGGGCTGCGTTGCTGTCGTCGTCGGCGTCAGCGTCGGTGTGATGGTCGGCGTCGGCGTCTCGGTCGGCGTATTCGTCGGCGTCTCGGTCGGCGTATTCGTCGGCGTCTCGGTCGGCGTGTTCGTCGGCGTATTCGTCGGCGTATTCGTCGGCGTTTCGGTCGGCGTCTCGGTCGGCGTATTCGTCGGCGTATTCGTCGGCGTCTCGGTCGGCGTGTTCGTCGGCGTGTTGGTCGGCGTATTGGTCGGCGTGTTCGTCGGCGTGTTCGTCGGCGTCTCGGTCGGCGTGTTGGTCGGCGTATTGGTCGGCGTCTCGGTCGGCGTATTCGTCGGCGTCTCGGTCGGCGTATTCGTCGGCGTGTTCGTCGGCGTGTTCGTCGGCGTGTTCGTCGGCGTATTCGTCGGCGTATTCGTCGGCGTTTCAGTCGGCGTTGGGGTCACCGTCGGCGGCGGCGCGCAGCGTGCGTAGTCGGCAGGGCTGTTGATGATGAAGTCCTGCTCGTGACCCGCGGTCGGCGTGCCGTTCTCGAAGAAGTGGCCACCATTGCCCTGCGCATTCGCAAACACAGCCTGGTACGGCAGCGTCAGGATGACCCAGTTGGCAGGATCATCGGCACGGCCCGCCACATGGCAGATCGTGTAGACGCGCGGGTCTTCGGTCGGCGTCGGCGTCAGCGTATTGGTCGGCGTGTTCGTCGGCGTCGGCGTAGACGTGTTGGTCGGCGTATTCGTCGGCGTGTTGGTATTCGTCGGCGTATTCGTCGGGGTCAGCGTCTCAGTCGGCGTGTTCGACGGCGTCTGCGTGCCGGTCGGCGTGTTCGTTGGCGTCAACGTCTCGGTCGGCGTCGGCGTATTCGTCGGCGTATTGGTCGCGGTATTCGTCGGCGTGTTCGTCGGCGTATTGGTCGCGGTGTTGGTCGGCGTATTCGTCGGCGTGTTGCTTGGCGTCGGCGTCGCGGTCGGCGGCGGCGCGCAGCGTGCCAGGTCTTCAGGACCGTTGATGATGAAGTCCTGTTCGTGGCCAGCCAGCGGCGTCCCATTCTCGAAGAAGTGGCCACCATTGCCCTGCGCATTCGCGTACACGGCCTGATACGGCAGCGTCAGCACGACCCAGTTGGCCGGGTCATCCGCACGGCCTGCCACATGGCAGATCGTCACGAAACGCGGGTCTTCGGTCGCAGTCGGCGTCAGCGTATTCGTCGGCGTGCTCGTCGGCGTATTCGTCGCGGTCGGCGTGTTGGTCGACGTTGGCGTGTTCGTCGCGGTATTCGTCGGCGTGCTCGTCGGCGTGTTCGTCGGCGTGTTGGTCGACGTTGGCGTCGCAGTCGGCGTATTGGTCGACGTCGGCGTGTTGGTCGACGTATTCGTCGGCGTATTCGTCGGCGTCGGGGTAGCCGTCGGCGGCGGCGCGCAGCGTGCGGCATCGGCAGGACTGTTGATGATGAAGTCTTGTTCGTGGCCGGCCAGCGGCGTGCCGTTCTCGAAGAAGTGACCACCATTGCCCTGGGCGTTCGCAAACACAGCCTGGTACGGCAGCGTCAGGATGACCCAGTTGGCCGGGTCATCGGCACGGCCTGCCACATGGCAGATCGTCACGACGCGCGGGTCTTCGGTCGCAGTCGGCGTCAGCGTATTCGTCGGCGTGTTCGTCGGCGTATTCGTCGGCGTCAGCGTCTCAGTCGGCGTGTTCGACGGCGTTTGCGTGCCGGTCGGCGTGTTCGACGGGGTGAGCGTGTTCGTCGGCGTATTCGTCGGCGTTTCCGTCGGCGTTTCCGTCGGCGTCGGGGTCAGCGTCGCGGGCGGCGCGCAGCGTGCCAGGTCTTCAGGACCATTGATGATGAAGTCCTGTTCGTGGCCAGCCAGCGGCGTCCCGTTTTCAAAGAAGTGACCACCGTTGCCCTGCGCGTTGGCGTAGACAGCCTGATACGGCAGCGTCAGCACGACCCAGTTGGCCGGGTCTTCCGCACGGCCCGCCACATGGCAGATCGTCACGAAGCGCGTGTCCGGCGTCGCCGTATTCGTCGGCGTGTTGGTTGGCGTATTCGTCGGCGTATTCGTCGGCGTATTGGTCGGCGTCTCGCTCGGCGTTTCCGTCGGCGTATTCGTCGGCGTGCTCGTCGGCGTGTTGGTCGCGGTATTCGTCGCGGTCGCCGTGGGCGTGTTGGTCGCGGTGTTCGTCGGCGTGCTGCTCGGCGTATTCGTCGAAGTGCTGGTCGGCGTCTCGCTCGGCACTGGCGTCGGCGGTGCGCAGCGTGCGGCGTCGGCAGGACTGTTGATGATGAAGTCCTGTTCGTGGCCTGCCAGCGGCGTCCCGTTCTCGAAGAAGTGACCACCATTGCCCTGCGCGTTCGCAAACACAGCCTGGTACGGCAGCGTCAGGATGACCCAGTTGGCCGGGTCATCGGCACGGCCCGCCACATGGCAGATCGTCACGACGCGCGGGTCTTCGGTCGCAGTCGGCGTCAGCGTATTCGTCGGCGTGTTCGTCGGCGTATTGGTCGGCGTCAGCGTCTCAGTCGGCGTGTTCGACGGCGTTTGCGTGCCGGTCGGGGTAGTCGACGGGGTGAGCGTGTTCGTCGGCGTATTCGTCAGCGTGCTCGTCGGCGTTTCCGTCGGCGTCGGGGTCAGCGTCGCGGGCGGCGCGCAGCGTGCCAGGTCTTCAGGACCATTGATGATGAAGTCCTGTTCGTGGCCGGCCAGCGGCGTCCCGTTTTCGAAGAAGTGACCACCGTTGCCCTGCGCGTTGGCATACACTGCCTGGTACGGCAGCGTCAGCACGACCCAGTTGGCCGGGTCATCCGCACGGCCCGCCACATGGCAGATCGTCACGAAGCGCGTGTCCGGCGTCGCCGTATTCGTCGGCGTGTTGGTCGCTGTCGGCGTATTCGTCGGCGTATTCGTCGGCGTATTGGTCGACGTGCGCGTATTCGTCGGCGTATTCGTGGCCGTGTTCGTCGGCGTATTCGTCACGGTGGACGTATTCGTCGGCGTGTTGGTCGCGGTGTTCGTCGGCGTGTTCGTCGGCGTATTGCTGGGCGTGCTCGTCGACGTGTTGGTCGGCGTTTCCGTCGGCTGCGGTGTCGGCGGGGCGCAGCGTGCGTAGTCGGCAGGACTATTGATGATGAAGTCCTGTTCGTGGCCCGCCAGCGGTGTCCCGTTCTCGAAGAAGTGGCCGCCATTGCCCTGCGCGTTGGCATACACTGCCTGATACGGCAGCGTCAGGATGACCCAGTTGGCCGGGTCTTCTGCACGGCCTGCCACATGGCAGATCGTCAGGAAGCGCGGGTCTTCGGTCGCAGTCGGCGTCAGCGTATTCGTCGGAACATCCGTTGGCGTATTCGTCGGCGTTTCCGTCGGCGGCACGGTGCCGGTCGGCGTATTCGACGGCGTCAGCGTGTTCGTCGGAACATCTGTCGGCGTTTCCGTCGGCGTGGCGGTCGCGGGCGGCGCGCAGCGTGCCAGGTCTTCAGGACCATTGATGATGAAGTCCTGTTCGTGGCCTGCCAGCGGGGTGCCGTTTTCGAAGAAGTGACCACCGTTGCCCTGCGCATTGGCATACACGGCCTGATACGGCAGCGTCAGCACGACCCAGTTGGCCGGGTCTTCGGCACGGCCTGCCACATGGCAGATCGTCAGGAAGCGCGTGTCCGGCGTATTCGTCACCGTCGGCGTATTCGTCACCGTCGGGGTATTGGTGGCTGTGCTCGTACGCGTGTTGGTCGCCGACGGTGTATTGGTCGCCGTGTTCGTCGACGTGCTGGTGGCCGTGTTGGTCACCGTCGGCGTGTTCGAAGGCGTGCGCGTCACCGTATTGGTCGCCGTATTCGCGGGCGTGTTGGTGGGCGCAGTCGTCGAGGTACGCGTATTTGTGGGCGCGGTCGTCGGCGTGCTCGTCGGCACCGTCGGATAGCATCCGGCCTGCGACGTGTACGACTGCGGCAGGTTCTGCACCGCATAGGTCGCGCCATTGATCACGACACTGCCCGATTCCACCGTCCACGTGGTGCCCACAGGCCCCAGCGAAATGTAGTCATAGTAGTGCGTGGTGCCGCCGGTGCGGCCAGACGGACCGATCGAGCGGGTCTGCCCGTTGATCACATACGTCAGCGTGCCAAAGTTGGCAGTCCCTGACTGGGTGACCACAAAGTGGACTTCCAGCTGCGGATCGGCCGGGTTGCTGCCGGCGACGCAATAGTGATGCGACAGGTTGATGCGGCCAACCGGCTGAACCGGCGTCGATGACCGGGTGCCGGTGACTGTCACCGTCGGCGTTGATGTCACCGTCGAAGTCACCGTCGAGGTAGTCGTCACCGTCGGCGTCTCAGTCGGCGTAATCGTCGCTGTTTCGGTCGGCGTCTCGGTCGGCGTCTCGGTCGACGTGTTTGTGGCCACAATCGTCTGCGTATTCGTCGCAGCGATCGTCGACGTATTCGTCGGAGTCGGGGAGTCAGCACCCGCGCACGGCACAGAGAAGCTGGCCTGTGGCTGGCTGCTGCCCGGGTGACCCGGACGCTGATCGACTTGCAGACGCAAATTGCCAGTCGAACCCGCAACCTGCGGGAACTGGAGCGATAACGACTGACCAGCATTGAGCTGGAGCGTACCAGACTCAACAAGGTTGCCATTCAGGGTCAGACGCCACGCAACCGGGCCGTCCATGTTGTTATCGCCGCCAGTTTCGTTGACGGTAAAGGACGGCACACCTTCGGCGCACTGACCGCTGACTTCAATGGACGTGCAGTCCCACTCATCCGTACCACCACGGCAGTTACCACCTGTGCTGGTCGACGTCGGGCTCGAAGTGGCCGCAACAGGCGTATTCGTCGGAGTATTGGTCGGGCCGGTTTGAACAACCGGACTTAACGACTCATCCGTCGTTTCAGGAGTAGGCTGGTCGGGGCGACCAGGGGTCTCCGTTGCGGTGTTTTCGAGCGTCGCAGCTTCCGTCGGAGGAACCGCTGTTTCAGTAGGAGGTACATCTGTTGCCGTTGGAGGCACTGGCGTTTCAGTTGGCGGGACAGGGGTTGCTGTCGGGGGCACAGGAGTCGATGTCGGGGGCACCGGGGTGGCCGTCGGCGGTTCCGGGGTAGGAACGCAGCCATTCGGCGCACTGCCGGATTCGGTCGGGCAGCTATCGACATCGTCGCGCACGCCGTCGCCGTCTTCATCGTGGTTGCAGGGGTCGCCTACACCATCGTGGAAGCCGTCGTTCGGACATGCATCCTGATTATCCGGAGTACCATCCCCGTCTGAGTCCGGCGGCGGGGGTTCCGGCGTCGGCGGTTCAGGGGTAGCGGAAGGCACTTCAGCAATCTGTTCACCTTCAACACCAGAGCCCGACAGGCTGCCACCTGAGATGGCACTGGACAAAATGATCGCGCCAACCACCAGCACCACAAGGGTGATGCCTGCGATCATTATCACTTGCCTGTTAAGCCCATTTCGTTTCATAAAACTTTTCTCCTAACGCATGGATCCAGATGAGAACGCCGAATGTTGTTGCATCATGCCATAGGCTAACGGCTCCTCTCCCCCATGTCCCCTGTCAGCGCGTGGCATGCCAGCCGCTGCCAGAAAAGACTCCGGCTCATTGGATCGTCATGTGTCGCCCACCCAGATGGCAGATTCACCAGCTGTGTGGACGGAATCTCCATATAAAGCTCAAGGCTGTAGCCATCGAAGTTGTACGGGTTTTCATCCAGCCCCACACACGACATGATGTCTCCAGCCGCCGTATCCGTCAGCAGCGCATCCGGCAGCGCAAACGACGGCTCGGCATCTGCATCGGGCAGACGTCCGGTCAGCGCCGCAAAAGCGCGGTCTGACAACTGATTGATATCGGCTTCCACTTCGCGGAATGTCTCAGGAAAGGTGGTCGTCGTGGCCAGGCGACCCGCATTGGCAAACGCCGAAAGGATGGCCTGTTCGTCATCGGGATAAACTGACAGCAGCCACTGCTGTGCCTGCTCGTTATCCACGATCAGATAAGCCGGCTGTGCATCGATGCCCATGGCCGTGCCAGACAGTGAGCGCTGCAAGTCAGGGCTGGTCAGCAGGATCAATCCAGCTGCCAAACCGAGCACTGCCCCAAACGACAAAAAGGCAACATCGCGCTTTTTCAAAGCGATTACCCAACTTTCTACTATATGCCTAATGGTTAAAGCGGGGTTTTCGGGGAGATGTCGCAGTTTTCAGCAAAAATCATTAATTTATTTACAGCATTCACAAACAGGCCGGTTACATTCGGTTGTTGCGAGGATTCAGCTGAGGTTGCAGTACGAATTTCACATAACTTTTCCGGCCGATGGGCCGTCTTGCGGCCCGTTAGCAAGGGGATATGCGGCACTGTGACGCGCAAAGCACGACAAAAATAGCCGGACGCTGTGGCTTGTCTGGCCTCTGGCCTATGTCGTGTATGTACCGGGAGGTGGCGCTTTGCGGATCGCTGTGGCCTGACACGGGCGCGTTTCGGCCTGCTCCTGCGGGCAATGACGGCGTATGGATTGCTGAGGGCATCCGCCAGGCGCTAGGGCGCGCCGGCCATGCCCATCAGCGCACGCTCGGCCATCAATACGGCATACAGGCTGTCCCGGTCACGACGCCCCGCCCGCAAACGCATTGGCGGTCAGCGCGTGGGCCTGCGCCAACCCGGCGCGCGGGTCGCCGGTAGGGATGAATTCATGCGTGATTACGCCCTGGTAGCCGGTGGCCGCAATCGCCCTGAAGATGGCCGCGTAATGCAGCTCCTGCGCGTCATTGAGCTCATTGCGGCCGGGATTGCCCGCCGTGTGGTAATGGCTGAAGGCGGCGTGATGGTGGGTGATCGTGCGGATGATGTCCCCCTCCATGATCTGCATGTGATAGATGTCGTAGAGCAGCTTCACAGCCGGCGAGGCGACCCCCTCGATCACGCGCAGGCCGAACGGCGTGCGGTCACACTGATAGTCGGGGTGATCGACACGGCTGTTCAGCAGCTCCAGCGTCAGCGTGACGCCCGCGCTTTCGGCCATCGGCGCAACACGCCCCAGCCCGCGTACGATGGCCTCGACGGCGCGGTCGTCGTCCAGCCTCTCGCGCGAGCCGCTGAAGCAGATCAGGTGCGGCACCTGCCAGTCTGAAGCAAGGCGGATATTCGCCTCCAGTTCGCGCACGATGCGGTCGTGGTTGGCCTCGCGGTTCAGCCCGCTGATGATCGAATCGTGCCCGCGCAGCGCGGAAATACCCAGGCCGTGATCGCGGATGAGCGGGAAATAGGCCTCGTCCGGCAGCTCAACGGCATCAAAGCCGATGTCCCGGCACAGGGCCACGAAGTCCTGTGGCGACAGCCCGTCCTCGCCCACGAAGCACCACCACGCCGCCGACTGCTGAAGTTTTCCCATGTTGATGCGCTCCCCTGTGCTGCCGATTCCAGGCGAAGTGTTTCCCCACTCGCGCTGGCTGTCAAGAAAGTCGTTTTGGCAGGCAGAAAAGAAACACATCTGGCGTGCGGATAATCGCGGCCGGCCGTTTCATCCCCGCCTTCGGTGACAGACATAAAAAATGCCCGTGGCTGAATCTCGCCTCTACAGGAGAGTTAGCCACGGGCACGCGGGTACTGCGGTGGACGCTGGCGGTTACTGGCCGGAGCGGAGTTTCGAGCCGCTGAAGGGACGCCCAAACAGCGCGGCTATGACACAGACATCGAACACACCCGCCGCCAGCGGGACGAGCCCGATGACCGCCACGATGATGCCGCCTGTGCCACCCACTCCCACCAGCCCGAGGACGATTAAGGCGATGCCCGCCACGATGCGAGTAATGCGCCCGGCGGGCGACGCCATAAAGTTGAAGAAAGCGTTCATTTGCAGATCTCCTCTGTTCATTTGATATTGTGCTGTCAGTATAGGAGATGTGGCCGGGGATATCCGTGACAAAGTCACCGAGTCGTTTGTTTTTCCAGTAAATCAGCGTCCAGAATTTCAATCGAACCGCGCAGCACGCGAATCATCCCCTGCCGGGCCAGATTTTCCAGGATGCGGCTGATGACCTCGCGCGAGCTGCCCAGCTCAGCCGCAATTTCCTGATGGGTTCCGCTGATTGGATTATGTGTCTTGCCGCGCTCGTGCAGCAGCGCCGCGACGCGCGCATCCATGCGCTGAAAGACCACTTCATCGACGATTTCCATGAGGCGGGACAGCCGCTGCGAGAGAATCGTGAACACGAAGTCGCGCCAGAAATCGTGGCGCTGCACCCACTCGCGGAATGACTCTGCGGGAATCATGATCGCTTCCGCATCCTGATCCACCGTGGCGATGGCCGAAAACAACTGCCGGGAGAGAATGGCATTGGCAGTTAAAATACACGACTCGCCAAATCCAAACCGATACAGGGTGATTTCGCGTCCGGTTTCCCCGATCTTGTACACGCGCACGGCACCAGACATCAGCAGCGCAATCGCCTGCACCTCGTCGCCCTCGACAAACACATCTTTGCCAGCGGGAATATGGGCGACAAACGCCATGCGCTTAAAGTCGGTGACGACGCGGGCATCCGCCTGCCGCAGGAAGGGCAGCGTCTGGAGCACCCGGTCAAACTGGTCATCGCTGATCATAGGCAGATCCACTTCTTTGGTTGGGCCAGGCAAACCGCCTCGTCATACACTGCCTCCATAGCATCGGACTTCGGTCGGTCGGGAATCAATTAAGGGGCGCTGTGACGACCACGCGCCGCAGCATCCACACATTCGCGCCCAGCTCGCTGGTCACTTCCTGAGTAGCGCCGCTGGTTATGTCCAGCACCCAGACACTTTGGGGTGCCCGCGCCACATCGCATGCCCCTGTCGGGTCCACCGTGTAAAAAAGCGTGTCCTCATCCGACCAAAACACATCACAAACATCTGAAGGCGTTGTACCTTGCCCAACGATACGTTCCTCTGTTGTTACGTCGATCACTTCGAGATAACCGTTACTGGTGCCTCTGCCATAGGTGACTAAGGCAATAGCTGCGCCGTTTGGAGACATTGATGAGGACGTTATCGCTTCGTCTTGTTGAGTTTGTTCATACACGATGTTCACAATATCGGGAGCTTGAAAATGAAGAATACGTCGATTTGAAAGACCAGTACTATCGCCACCTTGTGAAGCTAGCGTGATGTAGATTTGGTCCGAAAATGGGCTTGGATGAATGTTTATCGTCCTGACATTGTATTCATCTGAGTATAGGGAGTTGAAACCACCGCTGAGCTCCGCACGGACGTTTCCTGCCAAGTCGACAGAGTAGAGATACTCGTTTGACTGGCCACCCCCACCGACACATCCAATGACAAAATAGATCCGATGATTTGGCTCCGACCAAGTCGGATGGCATATAGAGGCTACCGAGTCTGATGGCGCCAGCACAGATGCAACTGCCAAGCGCGTCGTCTCACTTCCATCACGACTTACCTGGTAAAGCGCTTGACTTACCGGTAGACAGGTTTCGCAGTAGCCAACGTAGAATAACCCTGTACTATCTGGCATCCAGTGAAAACTGTTCTCTCTGAACTGTGGCACGCTGGTAATTTGGTTCAGCTCCTGCGTTTGTAAATCATACACATAATCGCTCAACGGTGGTGCCGAAGCCCCCGCTGTTAGCAGCATTGAGGTTCCATCCGGCGACCAAATAGGGATACTGAGTTCTTCTGGAAGCGCGATTTCAAGCAGCGCATCGGTCGCGCGGGTATAGACGAATAAAGCCCACGCACCGTCACGCTGCGCCGTGAAGGCAATCTGCGACCCATCCAGCGAGACAGTTAAATCCGTGTAACGACTCATGAACCAGGAATCCTGATCGATGGGATCGCCGACACGAAACCCGTTCAGGCTGTGCACCAGCGTGACTTCCCCGCTGCTGTCGGCTGAATAGATGTCGATGCCATCCACGGTCGGCGTGGCCACCAGCACCGTCTCGTCTGACGCCTGCGCCGCCGCGCTCAGGCTCAGCATCAGACAGAGCAAGACCACAGTAAGGGACCCGATAAGCGGCCTCGTCATATACTGCCTCCATAGCATCGGACTTCGGGCGGTCGGGAATCAATCCGGGTGGGCCTCGCGTTACGCAACCTTCATAGCCCCTGCATCAGCATGGCGACCAGGCCCGTCCAGCCGGTTTGATGGCTGGCGCCCAGTCCTGCCCCGTCATCACCATGAAAATACTCGTAGAACAGCAGGTGATCGCGCCAGTGCGGATCGGTCTGGAAGCGCTCTGCCCCGGCATAAACCGGACGGCGGCCGGACCCATCGCGCAGGAAAATGCGCGTCAGCCGCGCAGAAAGCTCGTCTGCCACCTGGCTCAGCGTCATCATGACGCCGCTTCCGGTGGGGCATTCCACGCGAAACGCATCGCCATAATAGCGGTGATATTTTCGCAGCGCCTCGATGAACAGATAGTTGATGGGAAACCAGATCGGGCCGCGCCAGTTGGAATTGCCGCCAAACAGGCCGCTGTCCGACTCGGCGGCGGTATAGCGCACGCTGAACAGCTCTGCACCAAAATGCAGCTCATAAGGCGTCGTGTGGGCTTTCGATAACGAGCGGATGCCATACGGCGACAGGAATTCGTCCTCGTGCAGCAGATAGTGCAGCATCCGGCGCAGGCGCTCGCGGTCCGGCATGGCAAACAGGTGCGCGCTGCCATAGCCCGGCACTTCAACACTGGCCATGTTCTCCGCCAGATCCGGGCGATGACGGCGCAGCCAGGCGATGCTGCGCGCAAATCCAGGGAAACGGTCCAGCGTCTCCTGGCCGACCGTTTCGACCGCGATCAGCGGCATCAGCCCCACCAGCGAACGCACTTTCAGCGGATGCACGCCCCCGTCGGCCGAGCGCAGCACATCGTAATAGAACCCGTCCGTCTCGTCCCACAGCCCCACGCCGCCGCGTGTTTCCCCGCTCACAGCGCGCGCGATCCACAGGAAATGCTCGTAAAACTTGATCGCCATGTCTTCGTAGGCAGCATCGCTGGTCGCCAGCTCCAGCGCGATATTCATCATCGTCAGGCAGAAAAAGCCCATCCACGCGGTGCCGTCGCTCTGGTCCAGCTCGCCGCCCGCGGGCAGCGCCCGGCTGCGGTCAAACAGGCTGATGTTGTCCAGCCCCAGGAAGCCGCCCTGAAAGATATTGCGCCCCTCGGCATCCTTGCGATTCACCCACCAGGTGAAATTGAGCAGCATCTTGTTGAACACGCGCTTGAGGAAGGCGCTGTCCTGCTTGCCATCCAGTTCATACACCTTCCAGGCTGCCCATGCATGCACGGGAGGATTGACATCGCCAAACGCCCACTCGTAGGCGGGAAGCTGTCCGTTGGGATGCATGTACCATTCGCGCGTGAGCAGCAGTAACTGCGCCTTGGCAAAGTCGGGGTCGGCAACAGCCAGCGGCAGGCAGTGAAACGCCAGATCCCAGCCGGCATACCACGGATACTCCCATTTGTCGGGCATCGAGACGATATCGAAGTTGTTGAGATGCTCCCACTGGTGATTACGCCCGTGCCTGCGCTGCGGCGGCGGTGCGGCGATCGGGTCGCCAGCCAGCCATTGTTCCACGTCGTAGTAATACAACTGCTTGCTCCACAGCATGCCGGCCAGCGCCTGCCGCTGCACGTTCTGCTGGTCCGGGCTGAGGGACGCGCCGTGAAGGTCAGCGTAGAACTGGTCAGCCTCGTGCACGCGTTCGTCAAATACGCCGTCAAATCCGGCGAATGGCTCCGCCACGTCCCGGCCAGACAGCCGCAGCGAAAGCGTCCGCGTCTCGCCAGCCTGAAGATGCAACCTATATACAGCCGCTGCTTTGGTACCCGTATGCGCCGGGTTGACCGCCTCGCGCCGCCCATGGACGATACAGGCGTGGAAGGCATCTTTCACATACGGGCCCGCGTTGGGCGCGCCATACAGGCGCTCGGCATTGGTCTCGTTCTCGGTGAAGATGATCTCGTCGGCGGCCCCGGTGGCCAGCGTATACGTCCCCAGCACGGGATGATCGGCCACGATTTCCTGCGGACCGCGCAGGCTGAGCGCCGGTTTGCGCGGCACATCGTTCATCGGCCCGGCGTCGTAGCCCCACGACCAGGTATTGCGGAACCACAGCGTGGGCAGCACCGTCAGGTCGGCGGACTGAGCGGCCCGGTTCGCGATTGTGATGCGGACGAGGATGTCATCAGGCGCAGCCTTGGCGTATTCGACCGTGACATCGAAATAGCGGTCATCGTCGAAGATGCCGGTGTCCAGCAGTTCAAATTCTGCGTCGTGAAACCCGCGTCGGCGGCTTTCTTCAATCAGCGCCTGATACGGAAAGGCCCGCTGTGGATATTTGTAGAGCAGCTTCATATAGCTGTGCGTGGGCGTGCTGTCGCGGTAAAAATAGTATTCCTTGACGTCTTCCCCGTGATTGCCTTCCCCTCCGGCCAGGCCGAAAGCGCGCTCTTTCAGGATCGGGTCGTGCCCGTTCCACAGCGCCAGCGCAAAGCACAGGTACTGGCGCTCGTCGCTGATGCCCGCCAGCCCGTCTTCGCCCCAGCGATAGGCCTTGCTGCGCGCCTGGTCGTGCGGGAGGAACCCCCACGCCTCGCCATCGGCGCTGTAGTCTTCGCGCACGGTTCCCCACGCCCGTTCGCTCAGATACGGTCCCCACTGCCGCCAGCGCGCTTTCCCGTCCCGTGCTTCCTGAAGTCTGAGCTGCTCGTGACTGCGCTTCATGGGGTTTTCTCACCGTTCTGTGGGTTTGCAGGGCGCGGCTGAACAAAATCATTATGCGTGAAGTTCAGCCCGCGCGCGAACCTGAGGGGCGTGTGCACCACCCCGCATGAGCGTTGGCGACAGCGACGCGGACGGTGGTTGGCAGGTTTCTCGCTCATGAGGTAATTAGACATCAATCCTTGAAAGCTTCACGAAGGTATTGAGTTGCTAGCTAAGCTACGTGTATTATTTCAGGCAATGTTTAGAATATTTTGTGTGGGTGTTGTGTCTAACGTAATTCATCAGATGTACCATGGCCTGATGCCTCGTATTCGTGTTTGGGCATCCGTCCACCAGCTAGACCTGATTACCCTCGCAGCCCTCAGCGCCGTGATTGTCCTGCTCTGGCTGCCCTTTGGCTGGAATGTGTCAGGTCTAAGTGATGAATGGGTTCTACTAGGTGATTTTGTTGGAAGCAATATCTCACTCGATCCAAGCAGCCTCCGCCCCTTCGTCACCGCGTTTCAACATCTGGGCTACCTGCTCACTCCCGACTCACACGTGGGTATCAACCTCGTCTTTGCCGCGCTGCTACTGGCACGAGGCTTCGCGCTTTATCTCGTCATCGGTGAACTGCTTCCCTCCGCGCGTGTAGTCGCTTCGGCCTCAGCTTTACTCTACACGGTCTTCTATGCAGATCTAGGCTGGTTCTGGTTAGGAACCCATAGCATCGCGTGGTCAGGGCTGTGGACGTTTGTGGCTATCTGGCTATTCCTACGGCAGTTTCGTCGTCCGGCACGTTGGCTGTGGGTCGCGGTAGGCATCTCACAGGCTTTAGCAATGACCTATGAGGCTGCGTTCCCTATCATCTTTGCGGCGCCGATGCTGCTCCCCCTGATTGCAGGCCGCTTCAACCGCCGCGTCTGGATAACAGCAGGTCTGTGGTATGTCGTCCCCATAATTCTGCTTGCCCGCTATGGTATTGTTGTGGCGACGCAAAACCAGCTCTATCAAAGCGGTCAGTTCACCACAGCGCTTGCTTCTGAGTCTCCCCTGCGGGACATGGCCAACAGCGTGTTCCGCATCTACAAGCGGTTGCTGGGCGGCGCATTTCTCGACCGCTATACCTACTGGCGCGAAACGTTGCCTTTCCTTCCCTATGCCGGCGCCATCAGCGGCGTGTCTGTTGGCGCGGTCTGGTACAGTCTGCGTCGGCGGCCTCCCGTCCTACGCTGGCGCGAAGTCGTCACGGCGAGCCTCGCCGGGTTCGCGCTCATCGGGCTGGGTTTTGCAGGCTACCTTGTCAGTGAGTACCGTGATGTCGATTACCGCGTTTACTACTTCTCGGCGGCGGGCAGCGCGCTCGTCTTCGGCATGGCACTCCTTATCGTCAGCTATGGCGGCAAGTGGGTGCGCCGTGCGACAGCCGCTGGCGCGCTGATCGTTGCTCTCATTATTGCTCCGCGCCTAGGCAAGCTGGCCCTCGTACTTGGCGGCCTGTTAGCCCTCTTTGTCTCTACCCGCTGGTTGTTCCTGCTGGGGTTCGGTGTACTGATGGGTGGGCACGCCTCATTCACGCTTTGGCAGCATAGTCTCTACGCTGAAGCACCTCGCGGCCAGCACTGGATACTCAGCGCAATTATCGAACAGGCTCCGCGCCCGGCTGATGGCACACTGATCGTGCTGCTGGATGAATCGCCCGAGCGCCGTGCAATGCTGGAGTTTGAGAATCGCCGTGACATGTTGATCGGCGCGGTGCGCTATCTGTACGCCAACCCGACCCTGGACGCCGCGTTCTGCGTGCCAGGAGCCGAAACGTTCGGCTACTTCCGCGAAGCATGTGCGTTCACTGAAAACGGCTTCTATACCCGATGGACGAAGTTTGTACTCAGTGAGCGCACCATCCCCTACCAGAATCTGGTTGTGTTCACATTCGACGAGGAACAGGGCCCACGCTTGCTTGAACAGCTTCCCGTCCCTGCTGCGGGTTATGAGCCGGCGTCCATCACGGGAGTGGGCGAGTCGCTGCCACCTCGTGCTGAATCTGCCCTGTACGACTTCCCGACGGAGAAGCCGGATACGCCCGTCAATTGGGGGCTGCTTCACTGAGTTGACAGCAGAAACACTCGAGCTTATCTCACCCTTCCAGCGCCGTGCTGTGCACCACCCGGCGTGACGGTGGCGGCAGCGGCGCGGACGGTGGTACAGTCGTCGGTATGTGCGCAAACGAAAAGGTGAAAGCGGACGATGGACAACATTCGCGTGGGACTGCTGGGATACGGGCTGGCCGGGCGTTATCTGCATGCGCCGTTCCTGCGCGCCGTCGGGGGCTTCACGCTGGCCGCGGTCGCCACCAGCCGCGCCGACCAGGTGAAGGCACACTTCCCGGATGCCGCCGTGTCCGCATCCTATGACGAGGTCATCGCTCGGCCGGACATCGACCTGATCGTGATCACCACGCCGCATCGCTTTCATGTGGCGCAGGCGCTGGCCGCGCTGGAGGCTGGCAAGCATGTCGTGGTCGAAAAGCCGGTCACGCAGTCGCTGGACGAGCTGCGGATGCTGATCGAGCGCGCCCGGTCTGCCGGCAGGCAGCTCATCCCCTATCAGCAGCGCCGCTTCGATGGCGACTTCCGCACGGTGCAGCAGCTTATCGCTGCCGGGACGCTGGGGCGCATCCACCATTTCGAGTCGCACTGGCCGATGTATCGGCCCCGTCCGCGCGGCGTGTGGCGCGAATCCGCCGAGGAACAGGGTGGCATCTTCTATGACCTGGGGCCGCACCTGATCGACCACACGCTGCAATTATTCGGCATGCCGCAGACCGTGACCGCGCAGATTGCCGCCAATCGCGGCGTCATCGCCGTGGACGATATGTTCCGCCTGCATCTGGGCTATGCCGACGGCCTGTATGTGCTGCTGGAGGCCGACAACCTGAACCCGTATCCGGTGCCGCGTTTTGCCGTGCGCGGGCTGAAAGGCGCGTTTATCAAGTTTGGGCTGGACCCGCAGGAAGGCCTGCTGCGCGCCGAACAGTCGCCAGCCGATGCGTCGTGGGGACAGGATGCGCCCGAAAATTGGGGGAAGTTGTATCTGGACACGGGCGAGCCCCAGCCGTCGCAAAGCACGGTCGAGACGCTGCCCGGCGACTGGCGGCTGTACTGGCAGGCCGTGCATCAGGCCATCACCGCGGGCGCACCCCCGCCCGTGCAGGCGTCCGAGTTGATCGCGCAGATTCAGATCATGGCCGCCGCACACGAATCCAGCTGCACGGGCATGACGCAGCGTCTGGGCTGACCACGCTTCCATTCACCTTACCATGCCCAAACGCTGAGTCTCAGTCATGCGCCTATGGATATTTACTTGACGTGTCATGTATATTGCCGTAAAGTAAGTGACATGTCATTTAATTTCAGGGGATGCTCATGCACATTCACGCGCTCACCACAGGCACCGTCACCGTCACCACCCGCTGGCAGTCCGGCAGCGGGAGCTATCCCGGGCGGCTGCTCCGCGCCCTGGCCGACCCGCATCACACCGAGCCGCTGCCCATCTGGTGTTTCGTCATCCCCCATCCGGATGGGCTGATCGTGGTCGACAGCGGCATCCCCCACAACGCCAACCAACCCGTCTGGTTTCCGCCGCACATGCGCCTGGTGCAGCGCGCCGCGCGCTTCCAGATTACCGGCCCGCAGGACGAAATCGGCCCGCAGATGCGCGCGCTGGGCTTCGACCCGACCGATGTGCGTCAGGTCGTGCTGACGCATCTGCATCAGGATCACGATGGCGGCCTGCACCACTTCCCGAACGCGGAATTTTTGGTCGCGCGCGCAGAATGGCGGGCGGCGCAGGGCATCAGCGGCAGCATGGCGGGCTACCTTCGCCAGCGCTGGCCAGCCGACTTTCAGCCAAAGACCATCGACTTTGCCGAGCCAGATGCGATCTTCGGCGGTCGGGCCACGCTCACCCGGGACGGATCCGTCTATCTGGTGCCGACGCCCGGCCACACGCCCGGCCACCTGTCGGTCATCGTTCAGCAGGGCGACCATGCCCTGTTTATCGCCGGGGATACCAGCTACACCCAGGCCGCCCTGCTGGGGGATCAACTGGATGGCGTGTCGCGCAGCGGACAGCTGGCCCACCAGACGCACGGGCGCATCCGCGCATTCGCCCGCCAGCAGCCGACGGTCTATATGCCGGCGCACGAATGGGCCTCGCGTGACCGCCTGGCTGCCCGTGAGGCGCTACCCGCAGGGGTTTGAAGTCACGGCGTTCGCCTGTCACAATACCCATCCTGTCCAACTATGAGTGTATTGCCATGCTCCCTGCTGAAGAATTTCGTTACCTCGTGCTGGCCCTGCAACGCGAGGGCAACCGCCAGCTCAGCGACGCGCTGCGCCCGCTGGGCATCACCCCGTCGCAGGCCGAGGTCATCCAGGTGCTGGCCCAGTATCAGCCGATGACGCTGCTTCAGTTGGGAGAACGGCTGGTGTGCGAGGGCGGCAGCCCCAGCCGGCTGGTGGGGACGATGGTGGAGGCTGGCTGGCTGGAAAAGCATCCGAATCCGGATGACGGACGGGCCGTGCTGCTGCGCCTGACCAGCAAAGGCGAGGCCATCCTGCCCGCGCTGATGGATATCGAAGAAGGCTTCAACACCTCGATCGGCACGCTGGCTGAGCCGCACGAATTTGAGGCGCTGATCGCAGGATTATGGCCGCTGGCGCGGGCCAGCCAGCCCGGCCAGGCGCTGCTGCGGCGCAAGCACAACACCTGACTTCACCCGACCAATCCCACTAATCTGATTGAATCAGTTGACAAAGCATCAACTTTCTTGTTAGACTGTTTGTCATTGTTCAGTCTCAGCCGACGCAGGAAAGCTTGACCATGCGTTTCCAGATGCCCACCATGATGTGTATGTGTCTCATGCGACCCCCACGCGGCGGCTTCGTCTGCGCCTGAACAGCGCCTGTCTGATTCCTGCGAACGCCCCGTGTGCACAGCCTGCCGGGGCGTTTTTATTTGCGCGAATCACAAATTCTTTGACAATAGGGAAAGGGGATGCACGCCATGTGCAGCGACTGTTGTAGCCAGAAACACGAGACGGAATTATCCGCCCCCGCGCATCTGGCATAAAAAATACCAGCCATTTTTGACCTGATAGCAAGTCGTTTAAGGAGTAAACCAGACATGAACAAGAAAGCATTGGCGGGTTTGTTTATCGCCTCCTCGCTGGCCCTGGCCGGCTTCGTGCAGGCCCAGGATGTCACCGAACTGCGCCTGACCTGGTATAACGACGGCAACGAAGGCGAAGTCCTGCGCTCGCTGCTGGACACCTTTGAGGCCAATAACCCCGACATCCGCGTCGTCGTCGACACCCTGCCCTACGCCGACCTGCACACCACCCTGCAGGCCCAGGTGGAAGCGGGCGACGCCCCCGACCTGGCGCGCATCAATGACGTGGCGCGTTTCGCCGGCAATTACCTGCCGCTGAACGATATCGTCGCCGATGCCGACTACTACACGACTAATTTCCCTGAAGCGGTGCTGGCCTCGCTGCGCACTGCCGACGACACCACCGGCATCTACGGCTTCCCGCTCCAGTTCAGCGTGACCGTGCCGTTCATCAACCGCACGCTGTGGGACCAGGCCGGCATCGAGCCGCTGGGCCCGGACGCCACCTGGCCGGAATGGGTCGCTGCCTCAGAAGAAGTCGCGGCAGCCACCGGCACGCCGTATGCCTTCGCCATCGACCGCACCGGCCACCGTTTCTGGGGCTTCTCGCTGGTGCAGGGCGCCGATTACATCAATGAAGAAGGCGGCTTTACCATCGACACCCCGGGCTTCCGCGCTGCCGCGCAGGAGCTGATCGACTACAACGCGGCCGGCCTGATTCCCGCCGATGTGTGGGCGGGCAGCGGCGGCGGGTACGTGGCCGCGACCGAATACTTCATCAACGGGCAGGTGCCGCTGTACTACGCCGGCACGTGGCAGATCGGCAATTTCACCAACAACATCAGCGCGTTTGACTGGGAGCTGATCCCGAACCCGGCCGGCGAAGCCCAGAGCACCGGCATCCCCGGCGGCTCGCTGCTGGTCTCGTTTGCCTCGACCGAACACCCGGCCGAAGTCGCCCGCCTGGTCGACTATCTGTCCAGCACCGAAGTGGTGCGTGAATTCAGCGAGCGCACGCTGTTCCTGCCCGGTCACCTGGGCCTGATCGAAGAAGGCATCGACTACCCCAGCAGCGCCGAAGCCCTGAGCGTCGCGCTGACCGAAATCCCGAAGATCAGCGAAGAAGCCTACGCGCTCCAGTACAGCCCGTTCACCTTCGTGCTGAATCCGGAAATCCGCGACCGCCTGAGCCAGGTGATCGTGGGCGAAATCTCGCTGGATGAGGCGATTGTGCTGATTCAGGAGCGCATCGACCAGGCCGTTGCCGAGGCCGCCGCCGCTGCGTAATCCAACGCTCCAGTCATGACGCAACGATGCCTTCCCTCCGCGCCGCTTTCATCAGGCCGCGCGCGGCGGGAAGGTGTCATTTTTTGACCCATACGGCCGACACTGAGAGGCACGATGACGGATTTCTCCACGGTCAGTGAATCGACTTTTGAGGAGCGCAGTTTCTGGGACCGGCTGGGCGCGTTCATCATCAGCGTGCTCGTGCTGCCGCTGGCGCTCCTCGATGGTCTGCTCAGCCGGCTGCAGGCGCGCATCGGCATCCAGCGCATGGGCTACTGGTTCATCCTGCCCAACCTGCTGATTTTTGGCACCTTTATTCTTTTGCCCATGCTGCTGAACTTTTACTACGGCTTCACCGGCGGCACCTCGATCCTGCCGCAAAACCGCACCTGGGTCGGCACTGAGAACCTGTCTGCCCTGCTGACCTGCGAGGACTACACCCGTCCGCTGACGTGCACCGAAGACCTGTTCTGGCGTGGCGCAGCCAACACCGTGCGCTTTGTGGTCATCGAGGTCACGGCCATCATCCTGCTGTCGCTGGTGACGGCCGTTGCGCTGAACCGGCGCATCCGGGCGCGCGGTTTCTTCCGCAGCGTGTTTTTCTACCCGGTGCTGCTCTCGCCGGTGGTCGTCGCGCTGATCTGGAAATGGATCCTGCAACCGCAGGGCGTGCTCAACAGCCTGCTGGCCGACGGCCGCCCCATCCCCTTCCTGACCAATGCCGACTGGGCGATGTTCTGGGTGATCGTCGTGCATGTGTGGGCGCAGATGGGCTTTTACACGCTCATCCTGCTGGCCGGTTTGCAGGCCATCCCGAAAGACCTGTACGAGGCCGCATCTATGGATGGCGCAAACGAGTGGTCGCGCTTCTGGCATATCACGCTGCCGCTGCTGCGTCCGACCATGCTGGTCGTGCTGGTGCTGACGCTCATCCGCTCGGTGCAGGTCTTCGACCTGGCGTTCGTGTTCACGGGCGGCGGACCGGGCACCGCCACACAATTCCTGGTCCAGTTCATCTTCCAGTCCGCCTTTGACGACCGGCGCTTCGGCATCGCGGCCGGGGCATCGCTGCTGCTGGCGGGCACGCTGCTGGTGTTCACGATCATCCAGCTGCGCGTCAATCGCTCCAGCCTGGACAACGGGGAGGGCTGAGCCGATGACCACTTCTGCTCCACCGGCCCCGCGCACAGCAGCCCATTCACCGCGTGGCATCTCCGGCTTCCTGACGCGCCTGCAAGGCGGCAATCGCTTCACGCCCAGCGACACGCTCACCTATCTGTATTTGATCGGCGGCACGCTGGTGATGTCCGTGCCGGTGCTGTGGCTGGTCATGTCGTCATTCAAGCCGCTCAGCGACCTGTATTCTGACGAGCAGACCTTCCTGCCCTACCGCACACAAACGATCGCCGTGGCCGGCTATGAGCGGCCGCTTGACCTGTATGAGGTGACCTTTGAGGACGGCACAGCCCAGACGCTGGCCGAGGTCTCGCGCGTGGGCATCGTCGCCCGCATGATCGACCCGGCCGCGCCGGAAACCATCATCGAGGTCAATATCAACCAGCGCGCCGCGCTGCGCGAGATTTACTTCGCCTTCGACAACTACACCGGCGCCATCACCCAGTTCCCGTTTCTGACCTATCTGGGCAACAGCGTCGTCGTCACCGTGGGCGCGACCATGCTCACGCTGATCTGCAACAGCATGGCGGCGTTTGGCCTGAGCAAGTATCGCTTTCGCGGGCGCAATGCGCTGTTCCTGGTCATGCTGAGCACGCTGCTGGTGCCCGTCTCGGTCATCCTGATTCCGGCCTTTCTGGTCGTCAGCCAATTGAACCTGACCAATACGCTGCTGGGGCTGATCATCCCCGGCGCGGCCACCCCGACCGGCGTGTTTCTGCTGCGCCAGTATATGCTCACGATTCCCGATGAGCTGCTGGACGCCGCCCGCGTGGACGGGGCCAGCGAGTGGCGCATCTTCTGGCAGATCATCCTGCCGCTGGCGCGCCCGGCCCTGGCCGTGCTCACGATTTTCTCGTTCATGTGGCGCTGGAATGACTTCCTGTGGCCGCTGATCGTCACCAGCCGCACCGAGCTGTTCACGCTGCCGGTGGGGCTGAACGCGTTTCAGGGCGACCTGACCACGCAGTGGAATTTCATCCTGGCGATGACCGTGCTGACGATGCTGCCGATCACGGTGGTGTTCGCCCTGTTGCAGCGCTTCATTACGTCCGGCATCGCCACCACGGGGATAAAATAAGGATGAGGGCAATTAGTTGTAGTAGTAGGGGCTTGGCACGCCAAGCCCCATTGGCACCAAGTTAAGGAATTCTCGTCGAGGATTCAGTCGGATTTTGGTCCTCCAGGGCGGACCTATGTGTCCGCCCCTACTCAGAGTCGCTCGGATTTGAAGGAAAAACTCGCGGTTGCAACTGTTTGTCCGCGAGGAATGTAGGGGCGGACCTGCGTGTCCGCCCGGCAAATAGGAGAAGGATCATCTTAACCTGCTACCCGTAGGACAGAGATTGCCGAATCGGGTTCAAAATCCCATGTTGCGAGAGAAACGAATCATGAGCTTCGGAAAGTATAAGGACAAGCATCCCTCATGACCCATATCCTCACCCTCGCAGGAAGCCCCGCATCCCCGTCGCGCTCGTCGGCGCTGCTGGCCTACTGCGCGCGCCTGCTGGAGGCCGATGGCATCACGGCCGATGCGCTGGCCGTGCGCGACCTGGACGCGGCCGATCTGCTGCATGCCAATGTGAAAGGCCCCACGATTCAGGATGCACTGGTGCGGGTGGCCGCCGCGGACGGTATCATCATCGCGACGCCCGTATACAAAGCAGCCTATACCGGCGTCCTGAAGGCCTTTCTGGATGTGCTGCCGGGCGGCGCGCTGGCGCACAAGATTGTGCTGCCACTCGTGTCGGGCGCATCGTCCGGCCACGCGCTGGTGCTGGATTACGCGCTCAAGCCGGTGCTGGCCGCGCTCAATGCCGGCCTGATCCTGAATGGCGTGTACCTGCTCGACAGCCAGTTTGAACACGCGAATGGGGCGATTACGCGCTTCACCGCCGACGACGCCGAAACGCGGCTGATCGAAAGCGTGCAGAATTTTGCGAAAGCGTTACATCATCTGGCCGATGCGCCGGAAAGCTAAGGAAAAGCGACGATGGACATTTTGTGGTTCATTCCCGGTCATGGGGACAGCCGTTTTCTGGGGACGCAGATCAGCCGACGCGCCACCACCCACGCCTATCTGGAGCAGGTGGCCATCGCCGCCGACGCACTGGGCTACACTGGCGCGCTGCTGCCTACCGGCCAGGGCTGCGAGGATTCGTGGATGGTCGCCAGCAGCCTGATTCCCGTCACCAAAAAGCTGAAATTCCTGATTGCGGTGCGGCCGGGCAGCCTGTCAGTCACGCTGGCGGCGCGCATGGCCGCGACGTTTGACCGGCTGTCGGGCGGACGGCTGCTGCTCAACATCATCACCGGCGGCGACCCGGTGGAGCTGGCCGGCGACGGCATGTTTCTGTCGCACGACGAACGCTATGAGGTGACCGACGAGTTTCTGGACACGTGGCGCAAACTGTTCGAGGGCCAGCCGGTCACGACCGAGGGCAAACATGTTGCGATTCGCGGCGGCCAGCTGCTGTTGCCGCCGGTGCAGCGGCCGTATCCCCCGCTTTACTTCGGCGGATCGTCGCCCAAGGCGCTGGAAGTGGCCGCCAAGCATGTCGATCTGTACCTGTCGCTGGGCGAGCCGCCGCACATGGTCAAAGAGAAATTCGACGCCGTGCGCCGCCACGCCGAGTCATTTGGCCGCAAGATTCGCTTTGGCGTGCGCCTGCATGTGATCGTGCGCGAGCGCGAGGAAGATGCCTGGGCGGCAGCGCACGACCTGCTGCGCTATGCCGACAACGAGGCCATCGCCAAAAGCCAGGCCATGCTGGCGCGCTTCGATTCGGTGGGCCAGCAGCGCATGGCCGGCCTGCACGGCGGCGGATCGAAAGATGATCTGGTCATCAGCCCAAACCTGTGGTCTGGCATCGGCCTGATCAACAAGGGCATCGGCACCGCGCTGGTGGGCAATCCCGACCAGGTGGCCGAGCGCCTGCAGGAATATGCCGACCTGGGCGCGGATACCTTCATCCTGTCCAGCTATCCGCATCTGGAAGAAGCCTACCGCGTGGCCGAGCTCGTCTTCCCGCGCCTGCCCGCCTGGGTCAACCGTGTCCAGTCGGCAGACGAAGTCTTTCACGCGCCGATCCCGTCCACCTGGCAGTGATTGGGGATTTCACTGACCGGCCTCGCCCACAAGGCCATACGAATCGCCTCAGCCGCCCGCTAGTGCCTGACATCCCCCGTATCTGACGACGCGGGGGATTTTTTTACTCATAAGTCCAGAATCTGATATCCGGCCTGCTCGACTGTGCTGTACATCAGCCAGATCGACTCATACTCGCGCAGGCTGACAGGCTCCAGGCGCGCGATCCCGTACTCGCCCAGTAGTTGGGACAACGCGGCATCCGGTTGCGACAATATCGCCTGAAACTGTTCCAGACGAGTGGCGTAACGCGACAGGATGGCCAGCGGCGGCACCGGATACGGCCCGACGCTGTGAACCACGCGAATCTGGCTCGTCAGGGTCGGCTCAGCGCGCAGCATCTGCTCGAGCACGGTGCTGTCGATCGCGGCGCAGTCGACCTGGCCAGAAGCCACCAGCCGCACGGACTGGCTGTGCGCGCCGCTGGGCAGCGTTCGCCCGAAGAATGGCGCTGGTGCCCCGGACACCCATAATGCATGGCGCAGCATATGATGGCCGCTGTTGGAGCCAACGTCGTTAAAGGCGAACGTTGCGCCTTGCAGGTCGGCCAGCGACTGGTACGCGCTGTCCCGGCGCACGATCACATCGGCAAAATATTCCGCCCGGTTTTCATAGCGCGGATGCGCGTAGACGGGCGCGACCACCGGCAGCAGCGGTTCACGACCTGCTGCATTATGCCGAACCATCGGCAGCCCGCAGATGAACGCCAGCATAGGCGGGACAGCCTGCACTGCAACCAGCTCATCCAGCGGATCTGCCTCGCGCGCATGCAGCGCCAGCGCAGGCCCGGACGCACGTGTGATCGCGTTCAGCATGCCCTGGTAGAGCGCAAACTGTACCGGCGCGAGATAGGTAAAGGCGTCGTACGCTGGCATCACCGCGTCCCCGCCTGCCTTAATTCCACGTGTGCATCTTGAAGCGGATGCCCAGCCACACGCCGGCAAACATCGCCGCCGCGAACACCCAGCCGGAAATGGCAAAGGCCGAGATGCCCGACAGCAGCGTACCCACCGTGCAGCCCAGCGCCAGCATCGAGCCCCAGCCCATCGCCACGCCGCCCAGCAGCGCCGTCGCGCCGCCGCGCACGGTCACGCGCGAAAAGCTAATTTTGCGCGCCACCAGCGACACCGCAAACGAGCCGATCACCAGCCCGCCGATCAGCCAGCCATTCTCGGTGATCGTCTGCACGACCTGGGTGGCGCACCCGGCAAACGTATCCAGCCCGTTCAGGCGCTCGGCCAGCAGGCCGTTGTTGTCCAGAATGGTGCGGCTGATGCTGCCCAGCTGCGACGTAACGCCCAGCGGCTCCACGCGGAAATAGGCCAGCGTGCCCACGATGCCGATCAAACCGCCGGTCACCAGCGGATTCCAGCGCTGGCGAAACACCTTGTCAAACACATAGGCCGGGGTGATGCGCACAGCCTCGCGCGCCGGGGACTGCGGCGAGAAGCGCAGCAGGTAGATGGCAATAATCGCGATGACGGCCAGCGACACGGCCAGCGCGCCGCCATAGCCCAGCGTCCCCGGCAGCCACGCCACCGGCGCAGTGCGAATCGTGCCCAGGTAGGCGCTCTGCCAGGTGTAGAAACCCAGCCCGAAACCGACCAGCGCGCCAAACAAGGCCAGCGGCGCACGCGTATAGCCCTCGCCCAGCCGGTATAAATGGCCGGAGATGCACGCGCCCGACAGGGCCATGCCCACGCCGAAGGCCAGTCCTGCGGCCACGAGTATCCAGCTCACCGGGCCGATGTGCGCGCCGGGCGGCAGACGGCCTGTGGTGGTATTGGGCAGGAATGCGCCAAACACGATCGCATAGCCGATCATGCCCACGGTCAGCGCGGCCAGAATGGCGAAGATGCCCGACGTACCGCGATGCTCGATGAAGTCGCGCAGGATGCAGAAGAAGCAGAAGCGGCCGCGCTCGAACAGGATGCCGAGCGTCAGGCCGGTCAGCAGTGAAAACGACGCCGGAGCGCCATAGCCCGGGGTGCCATTGAGGGCATAAGCGCCCGCGATCACCCCGCCGACGACCAGCACGCCAACGACCAGCCGAATCAGCTCGTCGCGGGAAATAAGAACGGAAACGGGGGCAGCCCCCTGCTGGAGACTGCCCCCTGCCTGCTGACTGACTGCCAAGATTACTGACCGCCCCAGACGGTGCCCGCCGGGTTGACGACCGGCACGCCCACGGTATTGCCCCACTCGGTCCACGAGCCGTCATACAGCGCGACATCGTAGCCCAGCAGCTGATTCAGCACGAACCAGGTCAGCGCGGCGCGCTCGCCGATGCGGCAGTAGGTGATGACCGGCTGGCTGCCATCGACGCCCAGGCCGCCGTACAGCGCGCGCAGTTCATCCAGCGACTTGAAGGTGCCATCGGCATTCACGTTCTGGCCCCACGGCACATTCAGCGCGCCGGGGATGTGGCCCGCACGCACGGCCAGTTCCTGCACCCCTTCGGGCGCAAAAATCTCGCCGTTGTATTCAGCTGCCGAGCGGATGTCGATCAGCGCGCCCGGCGCTTCGGCATTCACCACGGCCAGCACTTCGTCGCGCAGCGCGCGCAGGTCGTCGTTGGCCTCGCCAATGGTCACGCTGCCGACTTCATACACCGCAGGTGTGGTCGCCAGCGGGCGGCCATCGGCCTCCCACTTCACGCGGCCGCCGTCCAGCAGGCGCACATCTTCCACGCCGTACAGGTTGAAAATCCACGCGCCCCAGGCGGCAAACCAGTTGTTGTTGTCGCCATACAGCACGATGGTGGTGTCGTCGTTGATGCCGGCGGCCTGCGCCAGTTCCTGCAGGCGTTCCTGCGAGACGATGTCGCGCTGGACAGGATCGACGAAGTCGGTGTGCCACACGAAATTGACCGCGCCGGGGATGTGGCCGCGCTCGAACACGCCGGGCACCACGCTTACCTCAATCAGGCGCACATTCGGGTTTTCCAGGTTTTCTTCCACCCAGTCGGCGGTGACCAGCACGCTTTCCGGCGCGGCATCCTGAGCGAAGGCGCTACCCGCCAGGGCACCCAGCAGGCCCAGGCTGACGACGGCGGCTCCAGCGATTTTGCGAAGATTCATTGTTTGCTCTCTCCCAGAGATAGTAGTGACAGACAATTCACATGAAAAACAGTAGTTCCGGTCAGATGAACTTGCTTATCTGCGACAACACGACGTCATCACACGCTCCTGAACTCATTGCTTCGGCTGGCCGGATAAACAAAAACGCCCCATCACGGTGGTGACGGGGCGCTTTATCCTCAGGTATCGGCACGACTATGGCGCGATATGTGGACGCAGACCCCGCTGGGTTACGCAACACATACAACACATCATCTTTGCAAAGGCCATCGTCATGGTACAGCTTTTTCCCTGAAACAGGTGCTCAGCGGCTTACACGACTGAAGTTATCATATTAGTGTTCTGGCTGTCAAGGGGTGGATTGCATGTTACAATTTAAGCAGACATCGACGCTCATCAACGGCAGACCCCATGAAACTCACATCGCGCAGTGAATACGGCCTTCTGGCCCTCGTCTATCTGGCCCGTCAGCCGGCAGAGGCCTATGTGCACGTCGAGACGATCGCCACCCAGCAGCAGATTCCGGCCAAATTTCTGGAGCAGATCCTGCTCTCGCTGAAACGCGGGCAGTACGTGCACAGCATGAAGGGGCACAACGGCGGCTATCGGCTGGCCAAAGCGCCATCAGACATCACGCTGGCGGAAATCATCCGCATGATCGACGGGCCGCTGGCGCCGACCGAATCCGTCAGTCTGCATTATTACCGCGCCACGCCGATTCAGAAAGAAACCGCGCTGGTGGAGGTATTCGCACGCGTGCGCGACTGTATGCTGGAAATCATGGAGCACACCACGCTGGCCGATGTGATGTAACCTGCATCAGTTTTTAATCAGATTATTCCCTGGCGATAACGCTGAAAGTATGAATTTTCAAATAAAATAAAATGGATTCTTTAGTCTTGCATTCGTGAATAACGCTATACTTATCAATACGGACGCAGTGATCTTAGTGTTTCAGAGAGTGACGGGAATTGACAATGATGACCGCAGTCATTGACCCAACCCTGCCACCACGATACGTGATGGACAGTTACAAGCGCGCCTTCGTCAACGTACACGGGCGTGAGCCGGTCGTGCGTTATATGGGCAATCACTGGTATCACGTGAACGGCGAGACCGTACATCGCCTCACGCTGATCGAAGAAATTTCGCGCCTGCGCGAGCTTGGCCAGGTCGTCGAGCGGCCGAAGCCGGAGAAAAGCCTCATTCAGCGCCTGATTGCAGGACTGCGTCGACTGTAGCCTCGCCGCTTTCGCGCTGGGCTGCCAGCACACGGCGCGCCTCATTTTCAGCATCGGTATAGATGGGCAGGCGGATCGTCACCTCTGTGCCCGTGTCCGGCCCCTGGCTGGATAACGTCACGCTGCCGCCGTACATATCCACGCAGTAGCGCACAATCGTCAGCCCCAGACCGCTTCCCCCCACCGCCAGGCTCTCAGTACCCCGAAAAAACGGCGCAAACACACGCTCCAGCTCTTCGGGTGGAATGCCCTTGCCATAGTCACGCACGCGCAGGCAAATCATCGACGGTGAGGGATCCCCCGCTTCGGTGTCACAGGGAGACAGCGTCACCTCAATCGGGGTATTTTCAGGCGAATAAGCGAGCGCGTTATTCACCACATGGGTGATGATCTGGCGCAGCATCAGCCGGTCCGCCAGCACAATCGAAGGCTCCAGTGTGGAGGTCACGAGGGTGCTGCGCGCGCTGCGTTCCGGCACGCAGGCATTGACAAGCGTCTGCACTTCATGCGCCAGATCCAGCTTCTCTAGGTTCAGCGCCATAGTGCCGGACTGGAGATGGAGCAGCGTGCGGATGTCGTCCAGCATGCGGCTGAGGCGCACCACCTGCCCGCGCACCGTCGCCAGCGCCTCCATCCTGCGCTCTGGAGACATGCGGTCGCCATACGTCTCCAGCAGCTCGCTGGACGACAGGATGGTGGCCAGCGGCGTGCGGAACTCGTGCGAAACCGTCACCATAAACAGGTTCTTCAGTTCGTTGATTTCGCGTTCCTTGCGCAGCGCCACTTCCAGCAGATGCCGCTTCTGCTTCTCGCCTTCAAAGCGTCGGCGTTCGGAAATGTCGCGCGCAATTCCCACCAGACCAATGACCTCGCCCCCCTCATTCAGGATCGGGAACTTGGAATTCATGAAGTAGTGCATGCCCTCCGGGCGTTTTACCGTAAATTCCTGGTCAATGATCGGCTGGCCCGTCTCAAAAACCTGTTTGTCCTGCGCCATATAAAATGCAGCTTCATCGGCCGCGAACAATTCCTCAGAGGTCTTGTGCTCGACGCGCAGGTCTTCAGCAGCGCGCATAAATTGCCGATGCGCCTTATTGCCGATCATATAGCGGCCCTCACGATCTTTGATGAAGATCGTGTCTGGCAGCGCGTCGATGACGGTACGCAGCAGCTCGCGCTCACGGGCGACGGCCAGCTCGGCTTCCTTGCGCGCCGTGATATCGCGTGAGCTGAAGATGGTGGTCAGTGTGCCGGTTTTTTCGGATCGGGCCGTGGTAAACAGCGTCTCGAACCAGTGGTATGTCCCATCCGGCATGCGCCAGCGGTATTCCTCCAGGATTTCGAGGCCATAGCGCCGCGTGGCGCTCATCGTTTCGCTAATACGCTGGATGTCATCCGGGTGCACGCGTAGCATAAGTTCTGACAGTTCACGCGAAAGCTCTGCTTCCGTGTAGCCAAATATACGCGGCATTGAACGGCTGTAATAGGCCATCGTTGTGCCGTCGACGGTCATGGTGATCGCGTCCGACATGTTGTCGGTCAGCAGGCGCAGGCGCGCTTCGCTGGCTTCCAGTTCCTGCGCGCGTATCGCCATGATGCGCCGCACATGCATTATCGTGACGACGCTGAACACGCCGCAGGACAGCAGGACGACCATGCCGCCCAGCATCTGCGGGTGGATGCCCGGCCCTCGATTGGCGATGATGGAGAGGGTGCACAACAGCAGAGCCCCCAGCAGCGTCATCAGGCCCAGGCGCGCAGACAGCAGCACCGTGGCCATCATCACCGGCACCAGATAGAGAAAATTCACCTGTGGAAGCAAGTCTGCCTCTATAAATAGCGAGGTGGCAAACAACGCCGTCATCATGCCGCTGAGCAGCAGCAGGGTGGCGGTCATCACCCGGCCACGCCGCGCCAGCACATAGCTGGCCAGTGAGGTTATCTGAAAGAATGTGAAAGCGATGAGGGTATAAATGAGCAGCTGGGTGGTACCCATCTGCACCAGCCCGGCCAGCAACCGGATGCCGCTGAGAGGAATCATGAGCAGGGTGGTCAAGGCCACAGCCCGGGCATTCTGGCGCGCTTCAAGCTGATCCAGTGGCACCCACGGGTCAATCAGCTTGCGTTCAATCAGCGACCAGAGCGGAACTTTCATGCCAGTCCATCTTGTACCGTGCGTAGAGCAGGTTCATCTGACATACTTGTTAGAGTATATGACACAACTGAAACGGCATTGCGTAAATGTCTAAAAAGACACCCGGTAAGCCCAAAAAACCAGCCAAAGCGCCCGCCCGCGGCCCGATGCATCAGCATGTGGCCCGCGAGGTGGCCGATGTGACGATCGACGATATCGCAGGCGGCGGCAGCGGTATCGCCCGCTGGCGTAACAAAACGATTCTGGTTCCCTTCACCATCCCCGGCGAGCGCGTGCAGGTGCGCCTGCTGGGCGAGCAGGACGGCATGATGCGCGCCGAGCCTGTCCGCCTGATTGAGGCCAGCGCCGACCGCGTCACGCCGCAGTGCGAGGGACATTTCACCGCCTCGTGCGTGCGCTGCGGCTGGCAGCATATCGCCTATCAGGCCCAGCTCACGCTCAAGCAGGACCTGCTGGCCGACCATCTGCTGCGCATCGGGCGCGTGCCTGAAAATGCGCTCACGCTGCTGCCCACCGTCGCCGCCGCCCAGCCGTGGCAGTACCTGCACCATGTCACCTGGAACGTGAGCGAAATCGGCTCGCTGAAGCTGCAAGGCAAAGGCAAGGCCCCGGTGCGCCACCGCGACTGCGCGCTGATTCATCCCGATCTGCTGGCAGCCGTCGATGCGCTGGACGTGGAGGAAGGCGCGCTGGCCGGCATCTCGCATATCCGCGTTTTGCGCGGCAGCGACGGCGCGGTCATGCTGCTGCTGCTGGCCACACAGGAAGAAGCGCCAGACCTCAATCTGGAGCTGGACGTGAGCATCAACATGGTGCTGCCGGACAATTCGCCTATGAATCTGGTAGGCAGCACGATCACGAGCATTATGCTGGGCGAGCGCGAGCTGCGCGCCACCGCCGGCACCTATTTCCGCCCCAACCTGCCCATGCTGGCGACGCAGTCCGAGCTGGTGCGCCAGACGCTGGACCTGAAGCCGACCGACCGCGTGCTGGACCTGTACGGCGGCATCGGCACCTTCAGTATGGCCATCGCGCCGCATGTCTCGCGCCTGACCTATGTGGACAGCTATCCTCCGGCCGTCACCGATGCCGATGATAATCTGGAGGCGTTCAGCCATGTTGATGTCATCGAAGGCTCCGTCGAGGAAGTGCTGCCCGAGCTGGACGACACCTACGATGCCGCTGTGGTGGACCCGGCGCATGGCCTGAGCGCGGACGTGATGGAGGGGCTGGCGCGCCTGAAAGTCGGGCGTCTGGTGTATGTCAGCGGCGACGCGTCAGAGCTGGCCCGCGACGTGAAAGAGCTGTCGCGTTTCGGCTATGTGCTGGAGCACGCGCAGGCGGTGGACATGATGCCGAATACGGCCTTTGTAGACAGCGTGGCGCTGTTCCTGCGGATATAACGCCTTTCATACCGAAATGTCTTGACAGTAAATCTGAATTTCGTCTATTCTACGGGCGTCCGCGCATATCATGTCGCAGATGCCCGTTTTGCCGTCCCCGAAAGACCGCAGCAAGCTGCTTCTGCGTCGTGCTGGCGCACCTTCATAACCAGTTCGACAGACAGACGAGTACGGAGTTGTTTCACCATGTCCCAAAAGATTCGCGGCATCGTCAAGTGGTTCAGTGCTGAAAAAGGCTACGGCTTTATCACGCAGGATGACGGCGGAGCCGATGTGTTCGTCCATTTTTCGGCCATTCAGTCCAGCGGTTATCGCAAGCTGGAAGCAGGCGATAAAGTCGAGTTTGATATCGTGGATGGCGACAAAGGCAAGCAGGCCAGCGAAGTCGTGGTGGTCTAGCGGGCCGCCCAGGCAGCAGCAGGTTGTTCAGGACGGAGCCCAAAGCCCGTCCTTTTTATTTGGGCAGATGATGCGCGCAGGTCGGCCGTATATTGTCTGGCCAGACCGCGGTGGGGTATGATGATGCGTCTGATGGCCACGGCTGTCGGCTACTCATTGTCAGGCACAGAAGGATCATGTGTATGTCTCATGCGCTCATTACGGGCGGAGCGGGTTTTATCGGCAGTCATCTGGCCGAACGGCTGATCGCACAGGGCCACCAGGTCACCATCATCGATAACCTGTCGACCGGCCGCATCGAAAACCTGGCCTCGCTGGAGGGCAACCCCAGCTTCAACGCGGCCATCGAGGATATCCGCAATATCACCGTCATCGACCGGCTGGTGAGCGAGTGCGATGTGATCTTTCATCTGGCAGCGGCGGTGGGCGTCGAGCGCATCATCCGCGAACCGATCGAAACCATCGAGACCAATATCGGCGGCACCGAAATCATCCTCAAGACGGCGCGCCGCTATCGCAAAAAAACCCTGATCGCGTCCACCTCCGAGGTGTATGGCAAGGGCGTGCAGTTCCCCTTCAGCGAAAATGACGACGTCATGCTGGGCCCCACCATCCGCAACCGCTGGAGCTATGCCGCGTCGAAGATGGTCGATGAATTTCTGGCGCTGGCCTATTACAAAGAGACGCAGCTGCCGGTGATTATTTTCCGGCTGTTCAACACCGTGGGCCCGCGCCAGAGCGGCCAGTATGGCATGGTGGTGCCGCGCTTCGTGCGCGCCGCCCTGCGTGGCGAGCCGATCATCGTCACGGGCGACGGCGAGCAGAGCCGCTGCTTCGGCAACGTGTACGACATCGTCAGCGCGATTGTCTCGCTCAGCACGAGCGACCATGCCGTGGGCGAGGTGTTCAACATCGGCAGCGGCGAGGAAGTGACCATCATGGAGCTGGCGCAGCGGGTGAAACAGCGCACCAGCAGCACCTCTGAAATCAGGCTGGTGCCCTATGAGCAGTATTATGAGCCGGGCTTCGAGGACTTTCGCCGCCGCGTGCCCAGCACCGAAAAAATCCAGCGCGTGACCGGGTGGCAGCCCACGACCTCGCTGGACGAGACCATTGACCAGATCATCGCGTATGAAAAAGAGGTGTTGTGATGGCCGAAATTAATCGCAAGGAACTGATTCTGGCCCTCATCGGGGCGGGCGCTGCACCGCGCCTGGCGGGTGTCGACCTGTCGGCACTGGATATGACGCGCCTGGACATGAGCGGCTCCAATATGCGCGCCGCCAAGCTGACCGCCGCCACCCTGCGCGAGGCCAGCCTGCGCAAATGCAACCTGTCGTATGCCGACCTGATTACCGCGCAGATGGTGGGCTGCGACCTGGGCGAAGCCAACCTGACCGGCGCGAACCTGTCTGGCGTCAACCTGGCGTCCGGCCGACTGGCCGCCGCCAACCTGACCAATGCCTCGCTCAACGGGGCCAATCTGCTGGGCGTGGATATGACCGGCGCGATCGTCACCGGCGTCAAGAGCGACCAGAAGACGACCTGGCCGGACGGCAAAAAGGGCGACCAGAGCACCGCTGCCGCCTACGTCTAGACGTTAAATACACCAGCGGGCGCGTCGAAACGTGCCCGCTGGTGCGCACCTGACTCATGCCGCGCTAGCTGGCGTAATACACGATCGGCATCTCGCGCACGTACTCGCTCCGGACCGCTTCCTGAAGCATGAAATCGGCCAGGTCTGCGCGGCTGAATTCCTCGAACCCCGTCTTGATATAGCCGCTGATATAGGCCCCGCGCGGCGGATTATTGCCCAGCCGCGGCCCGCGCACGATCGTCCAGTCCAGATTGCTTTCCTGCACCAGCCGCACGCCAAGGGTGCTGTCGGCCAGCATCTGCCCGGCAACCACCTTCATCAGTGGCACAATCACCTTAGCCGCAAACGACGGCGGATCCTTCGGGCTGGTCACGCCAGCGCCAGTCAGATACACCAGCCGCTTCACGCCGTGCTGTTTCATCGCCGCGATGATATTGGTGGCGGTCTGCTTCATCAGGTCTGGCTGGAACGGCTTCACCTGGCCCAGTGCGCTGATAACGGCATCCTGCCCCTGCACCGCGCGCGCGACCGCAGCGGCATCGGTGCTGGTGCCCTGGGCCAGATGCAGGCGCTCATGCTTCATGCCCAGCTTCGCCGGGTCACGCACAAACGCGGTCACTTCATGCCCTGCCTCCAGCGCCTTCGACACCAGATGCCTGCCGGTCTGCCCGGCAGCGCCAAAAATCACAACCTTCATACCTTCACTCCATTTTGCTTGCCGTCGTGTTATCGTTTATGGTAGGCTTTGGGTATGAAAGTCTCAAGTACACAAATTTTTTGGTTATACGTAGCAAAATCATACTAATGGAGATTCGTTCAATGACGAACACCCCGGTCACCTGCCCTGTGGAAGCGGCCATGCGCGTGCTGGGCGGAAAGTGGAAGCCGCTGATTCTGTTTTATCTGATGGATGGCACCAAGCGTTTTGGCGAGCTGCGCCGTCTGATGCCGCATGTGACGCAGCAGATGCTTACGCTGCAACTGCGCGAGCTGGAACAGGACGGCATCATCCACCGCGAGGTGTACAAGCAGGTGCCGCCCAAGGTGGAATACTGCCTGACGCCGCTGGGCCGCCAGCTGGAGCCGACGCTGAAGCAAATGCTGGACTGGGGGCTGGCCTACATGGAGGCCAATGGCATTGAAGCCGTGCCCCCGGCAGAGCTGGCCGCAAAAGCCGGCCGCTGAGGCATAAGACAGGGCAACCTCACCCCGTTTCGCTTCGCTCAACTGCCCCTCTCCGGTCGGAGAGGGGCAAAAATCCGCAGGGTTTTGGGGTGAGGTTCAATAAAAAACGCGTTTACCCCTACCGCACTTCCAGCATCCAGGTCGTGTCATCCAGCGCATTCCAGAAGGCGATACGCGTGCCGTCTGGCGAGACCGACCAGTCGCCGTTGGCGATGGCAAACGGCTGCGTCGCCGGGTCGGTCAGCAGGCGATCCTCCCCCGTGACCACATGATAGTAGCGCAGCATGTTGATGCTCTGCGTGGAGTCGAACGGCACGTAATACACGGAATCGGCATCGCGCCAGGTATACGCGCCAAACCAGTCCAGCTTCTGCGGTTGCGCCCCCGCGACCGTCTCCACCGTGTAGGTGCCGCTCATCGTCGGGTCCTGCTGGTTGGTCACATAAAACATCAGGCGGCCGCCGCCCGGCGCAATCGTCAGCCCGCGCACGCGCTCCCACTGGCCGATCGTGAATGCGCCCGTCGTGTTGACATCGACCACGCTGAGCTGGGTAATCTGCTCGGAGCGCACCGACAACAGCAGGCGGTCGGCATCCAGCCAGCGCGCGCTGATGCCCGGAAACGAGAGCAGCGTGCGCGCATTGCTGCCATCGACATTGGCCACCCAGATATTGGTCATCGGCTGGCCGTCGCCGCCTTCAGCCGTCACCATAAACATGATTTTTGAGTTATCGGCGCTCAGCGATGGGAATTCGCCGCCCGTGTTGACCACATATTCAACCCCGTCGGCCACCCGCGTAATCGCAAACTCAGACTCTCCGCGCGGGGCGATCACGTGGCTGCCGTCGGCGCTGGTGAACGGCGGCGGGGCCTGCCCAATCGCCTGATACGCCCCGGCCTGCTCGATATTCCACTGGAAGATCGATGCGCGCTGTCCGACCGGCCCGTCGATGGTATACAACACCGACGAATCGACCAGGTCCCACTGCGCGCCGGTGCAGCAGCCATCATAGCCCAGCCGCGTCAGCGACGCCGAGACATCGCCTTCCAGCGGCGGCATCGTCCGCGCCAGCGGCGGATTTTCCTGCGGCTGGCCGCTGCGATAATCGGGATAGGGCGCGGCATACAGGTTTAGCGCCCGCCCGCCAAACACCACTTCCGGCTGGTCATCCAGGCTCATCCACTGGCGCGCATTGTCCAGGTCCTGCTGAAAAACCGGATAGCGAAACGAGCCGATATTCGACAGCATGTCCCAGTTGGCATCAATGTATTCCACCGGGTTGTAGGTCGTCTGGTAGTCGAGCGAACGCAGCTCAAAATGCAGATGCGGCCGCGAGGTGCATGTCAGGTCCGGGTCCCCGGAATAGCCGACAATTTCGCCAGCGACGACGCGCTGGCCGGGTTCCACCGGCGGGCGCGCGATCAGGTGTCCGTACAGCGAGACGAAGCCGGCGTCATGGCGAATCAACAGGTTATGCGGCGCAGAGCCGAAACCCATGTCGTCGACGAACGCGACCACACCATCGCCAATCGCCACCAGCGGCGTATTGCATGGCATCGAGAAATCGAGGCCGAAGTGCAGGCGCTGCCCGGCGCTGTACCACTGATCACCGCGCAGGTAAGCGCCGATCGTATTGCCATACGGCTGGCCCAGCAGCCAGGTTTGCGGGCCGGGCGGCGCCAGCATCGGCAGGATGAACGGGCGCGTGCCATCGGCGGATTGCGCGCTGGCCCCCGTGGCGGTCAGCAGCAGCACGGCCGCAGCGGGCAGCGCACGGACGAAAGTTTTCAGGTTCATAGGCAGTTGACCATAACAATACACGTGACGATGGCCTGTAGCCTACGCGATTTTCATTGGGAAGACATGAAAGGAGTCATACGCCTTCACTGCTGTTCATCAGATAGAGCTCCGCCGGGGGGATGTAAAACAACCCCATACCGGGCATCCACGAGCGCAGATTATGCATGTTATAGCCCTCACCCAGATGCAGGCGCGCATCCGGCCGGTCGATATCCAGCAGCGGCGTATAAAAGTAGCGATACTCGCGCGCCATGCCGGCATCCATCTCATACCCGCTGCGGCTGATCCACACATTGACCGTCGAGTCGAAAACTTCCCACTGGTCGTTCACCGGCACTTCGATCCAGCCGTGCCAGCCATTATCCAGCCCGACCATCCGCCAGGGGATATTCATTGCACTGAGAATCTCGTACTGCATCACGCTGTACAGGCCGCAGTGCGAGCGCTCAAGCGATACATAGCTGACGACCGACTGATCCCATTCGGATACTTCGCCGTACACGTGGCTGATATGCACGATATACATGGCATACAATGCCGCCAGACGGGTGTCGTCGTCTTCACGCCAGAGCGTCCGCAGCGTCTCTTTATTCTCGTCATACCAGGCGATGACCCGCGCAATCACGTCCTCGTCCGTGGCCGCGCCGGCAGCCAGCGCCTGCAAGGTCGGCGTGTCGGGGCCGGGCTGCTGCTCAAATACCAGGTCAGTCACGGGGGGCTGATTCGGCTGAAAGCGCGCCATATACTCTGGCGGGCGCGGCGTGGCAAACGCGGGCGTGGAGACCAGGTCCTGGGCATTTGTCGGGGTGCGTGCGGCGACCAGCAGCGCCAGCGCGACCCCGGCCGTGAATCCCGCCGTGACGAGGGTCAGCGATTTTCGGTTCATGCTTTAGCTCCTGCGGAGGACTGTCTGTGCCCCTCTACGCCATTGTAGCCATAATGCATACTAATCGAAGCCAGTAATTGCTGCCCAGAGGCTTTGTCCTTACAAAATTGCATGATCGACACGCCGCGCGGCGAAAATCTGCATCGCGCCGTCGGTATGGTTCACCTGCGGCGGGCGCTGGTAACACAGCGGCTTCAGCCGGTCATACTGCTCATTCAGGGCATCCGGGCCGGGGTTGCGGCCACGTCTGCGCACCAGCTGGCGGATATACAATCCGCTGTGCGTCAGCTTAAACGACGGCGGGAAGGCATACTTGCTCAGCGTGTCGCGCAGGGCATAGTAATTGGTCACGTCTGGCGGTGAGAAAAACTGGTGCAGTTCCACGCTGAAGCCAGCCGCAGACAGCATCGTCTCATACGTGGGACGGTCAAAAATGCTGACGTGGTGATGCAGCGCGTTCTCGGCCTCGATCATGCGCCGGCGCAGCCCGCGCAGGCCGGGCCGATTCAGCGCGCGAAAGACCGGGTTCAGCTCATAGTAGGACGGGGCCATGCAGGTGAACAGAAACACGCCGCCGGGCTTCAGCACCCGAGCAATCTCGCTAAACAGCCCCGGCAGGTCATCTATGTGTTCCAGCACGCAGTTGCTGTACACACCGCCCACGCTGGCGTCGGCCAGGTCCAGATGATGCGCGTCGGCGCACCACGCGCGCCCATACGAGCCGCTTTTCACGGCCCGATCGACGGCCTCCTGCGAGACATCCACGCCCCACTCAAGCTGGCGGCCAAACAGCAGGCTGGCGATCAGCCCGTCCCCGCAGCCCAGGTCCAGGATCGGCTCCTCCAGCATCGGCGTATAGGCCGACACGTTATACAGCTCGTGCGCGCGGATGAAAGCGAAGAAGGTGACGGGATCGTATTTTTGCAGCAGTACTTTCAGAAAATCGACATCGGTCATACATTTGTCTCCATGTCTGGGGCGATCAGCGACTCGCGCTGAATGCGCCGAAACAGATAGGGCAGATAGAGCGTGATCGGGATCAGCGTGAAAATCGTCTGTGCCAGGATCGACCCCCACACCACGCCGGATTCGCCCAGCATGGCCGTCAGCGAGATGCTAAAGACGATGTTGAAGCTGGCCATCAGGATAGCGCAGATGACCTGAAAACGAATGACGCTGGTGCCGTTCAGCAGCATGGCGGTGGCATTGCTCACATTCAGCAGCACCTGCCAGATGGCCAGCGCCAGCATCAACAACGGATCGGCCTCCACCGTCGGGCCCACCCACAGGTGGATAATCTGGCGGCCAAACAAAAACAGCAGCACTGAAGATGTCAGCGACACGCCAAAGCTGATCAGCAGCGAGCATTTGAAGATGCGCTGCACCCAGACGGCATCACGCCGCGCCAGCGCCTCGCCATAGGCCGGCCACAGCGGGGATAAGCCCGCGTAGATAAATGTCGACACAAAGCCGAACAACTGATAGGGCACGGCATACTGCGTCACGGCTTCCGGCCCCAGCATGCGCGCCAGCACGAGCGAGTCGCTGGAGTAGGCCACCACCACCGCCAATTGCAGCACAAAAAACAGCCCGCCCAGCCGCAGCAGGCTGGCCGCCATGCCCCGGCTGGCCTCGCCGAGCCGCGGCAGCAGGTCACGGTGACGCACGAGGAAAAAGTAGGCGATATTGATGAGCGACAGCAGAAACGGCACACCCACCAGCGCCAGCACCAGCCAGACCAGCCCGCCCTGGGCGGCGATCACGATCAGCAGCGCGACTGCCGACAGCACGCGCCCGGCGACGATGAAGGCATCGCCAATGAACGCCTCCTGATAGCCGGCCTGCACGCGCGGGGCCACACCCAGCGGAATATTGACCAGGAACACCAGCGCAAATACCGCCAGCGCGCCGCCCACTTCCTGGCGCGCCAGCGGCGACTGCACGTTGAACAGGTCCGCCCACGACACGAAGGCATTGGCCAGCAGAAACAGCGCAGCCAGCACCACCATCACGCCGGACAGCATCAGGAAGGCGCTGGCGATGGCCCGGCGCGCCTGGGCCTTGTCGCCCCGGCCATAGGCATCGGAAATGGTATTCATCAGGCCGTTGCCGATGCCAAAGTCGGCGAAGCCGAGCAGCGCATTGACCGAGGCGATCGTCAGCCACACGCCATAGCGTTCGCTGCCGAGATAATTCAGCGTCAGCGGCACGGTGAACAGGCTGATGGCAAAGGAAATCAGGCGCACCGCCATGGAAGAAACAATGGTGGTAAACACGCGCACAATGCGCCGTCTGGCGGCATCTTCGCCGCGCAGCATTTGTCGCAGGGGTTGTAACACAGTTCTGGCGAACACTCAGTCACCCGTTAGCCGCCTGTCAGGCGACAGGAAGGCGATGTGAGCATATCATAGCGTCGGGCCTTTGCACACCAGCGAAGTAGGCGGGGACATGCCCGCAGGTGTGTCCTTTTTAACTTTCGCCTTTTCCCCTTTAGCTGCCCTTACACCTTCACCCGGTTCGGGTCGATGGCATACTCCCACCAGTTCCACGACACGCCGTTGGTCTGGCCGTCCAGATGCGGGATGCGCTGGAACCACCAGGTGTGATGCCCGCGGATATCCCCGCCACCCCAGTCGGCGCAGGTCATGGTGCGGCCCTTGCCCGACAGATCAGGGAAATTCAGCCAGGTATCGGCGCGCGAAAAGACCGGCGTCGGATTGCCCCAGTCGTAGTCTTTGACGCTGTTGGGCGCAAAATGCACGTTGCCGCACTCGGCCATGCCGGGCGAGGTCTTGTCATAGCGCGTGAACGTCCCCCACAGGTTGGCCTCGCCAGACACACCGCTGTACACCTTACTCATCATGCTTTCCATGCGGTGACCCATATTCTCCAGCATTTCGCCTACGCCGCGCTCATAGTTGAAGCCCATGATGACGAAGCGGCGGCTGGCGTGTTCGGTGCCGGCCAGCGGCGGTGAATTGCACCAGAACGCGCCCGGCCCGGCCATATGGCTTTCGTAGTAGCCGCAGTACGGGAAGCCGAGCAGCCACACCTCGTCAATCTCGCCCGCGTCCACCTTCTCGATCATGCGGAACTCGCGGACAAGCGCCAGATAATCGACCGCGTCCGGCTGATGAAATGTCCGCGACTGCCAGGCCTCGGCAAAGCTTTGCGGGGTATAGGCGAAGCCGTCTTTCTTGACCGGGAAGCCATCGACCTCGATCTGCTCCACGATTTCGTAATTGACATAGCCGCCGCTGGAGGCACGCAAATCGTCGATATAGCCCTGGGCCAGCACGGCTGGGTCCTGCCAGCCATACACCTCGCGGATTTTGCGGTTTTTGAACATCGGCATGACGGGATTGTGCGTGATGGCCAGCACACGCGGATGGACAGGGACCGGCTTGCGCCCTGCCCCTGCGGTCGCCGGCGATGGCGGCAGGCCGGAACCCCGTTCCAGCGGATGCGTGGACGGGCCCGTGCCTGTGCCGCCCAGCAGCTTGCGAAGCAGATCGATCATGCGCGCACCCCTCTCATAAAAAATCGTCCATAGCAGCTTCAAAACAGCGGAACAGGCGCGCTTTGGCGTCCACCTCATCGACCGGACGGCCCAGCAGCACATGCAGGCTGGTCACGCCTTTGTCGCGCAGGCCGCACGGGATGATGCCGCGGAAATAGCGCAGGTCGGCATTGATATTCAGCGCGATGCCGTGCGTGGTGATGCCTTTGACATTCACACGCACGCCCATCGCCGCGATTTTGGCGTCGCCGCCAGGGGTAGGTACCCACACGCCAGCATAGCCGGGGATGCTCATGCCCGCCACCGAATAGTCAGACAGAAAGGCGACCACGCTGCGCTCCAGTCGGCGCAGATACTCGATCACATGCGCGTGCATGGTGCCTGGCTTGCGCGGCAGTTTGACGATCGGGTACATCACAATCTGGCCCGGCCCGTGATAGGTCACATCGCCGCCGCGGTCGGCCTGCACCAGCGAGACGCCCAGCCGTTCGCGCTGTGCCGCGTCCCACAGCACATTGGTCTCGTCGGCCATGGTGCCCAGCGTGAACACATGCGGATGCGTCACCAGCAGCACTGTATTGGGGCCACCAGCGGCGACTTCAGCGGCCAGCTTCTGTTGCAGTGTCCAGGCATCGGAATAGGGCAGCAGCCCCAGGTCAAGCAATTGGAGGGTCATAAGGCTCGGCATAGTCGTGTGTGCGGTCGTTCATGGCGTTAATTCAAGCGTGAAACAGGGTGCGGCGCAAAAGTTCACTGGCGTGGTATCATGTGCGCGCCACAGAAATGTGGTTTGAAATTGTTTTGTTCGCTCACCGGAGAAAACTCATGATGCAAAAGCTCCATCGTTTTACAGCCGCCGCGCTGGGGGGCGCGGTTTTGCTGGCAGGGCTGGCCGTCCCCCTGGCCGCCCAGGATGCACCGGAACCGCGCACGGGCACCTTTGTGCCCATCGGCGGCGGTTACACCACGCTGCATGACTTTGTCGAGGCGGCGCTGCCCTATTGGCAGACGCTGGACAGCGACCGTTTCTTCATGCTGATGCTGCCGATGAGCTTCACCTACGACCCGTTCACGCTGACGACGACCGACCTGCTGGACAACTCGTTTTTCATCGACCGCCGCCGCTGGCAGCTTGAAGAAGCCTGCCGCGATGTGCTGGCCGACAATGCGGTCGAGGATGTTTCGTGCCGCGTGATCGTGCCGCCCGTGTACACCCGCGAGGCCGCGCTGGATGAGCTGGCGCTCGATTCCTTCGATGAAGACCTGGCAGCGGTCTACTTCCCCGGCGGCGACCAGGTGTATGCCATGCAGATTCTGGCCGATACCCCGCTGGAAGCCGCGCTGGAAGAGGCCTTCAGCCGTGGCGTGGTGATGGGCGGCAACAGCGCCGGCGCGGCCATGCTGGCGCGCAACATGTATGCCGGCTACAACGAGGACTTTGACGAGACGAATGCGTTAAGTCAGGGCGCGGTGGCCTACTGGAACGACACCACGCCGGGCGAGCGCGGCCTGCCGTTTGGCATCACCAGCGCCGAAATCGAGCAGCATGTGTGGCAGTATCAGCGCCTGCCCCGCGTGATGAACTATCTGGCCAACCCCGACGGGCTGGGCCTGGTCATCGGCGTGGACGGCTTCACCGGCGGCATCATCCGCGACGAGGTCACCTTTGGCGAGGTATTTGGCGATTACAGCAATCCGGTCTTCGACGCGCTGACCTACGGCGCGCGCGACGCGGCGTCGTTTGATGCCGAGACCGGCCTGCTGAGCATGCAGAATGTGCTCGTGCATGTGCTGGCCCCCGGCGACTATGCCTATGACATCGCCGCACGCGAGCCGAGCTGGGCGCCTGTGCCCGACAGCATCGAGCGCGATTACAGCGCGCTGGCCACCGAGTACAGCGGCCGCCTGCAGCTCAATGGCGGCGATGCCCCCACGCTGAGCCAGAACGTGGCCGATGCCAGCATCGTGACCATCATCACCGGTTATGCCCCGTCCGAGCTGGACGCGGTGGCGGCAGCCTATGAAGGCCCCGGTTTCGTCATCGCGCTGGGCGACGATGATGACCTGGCGGCGCTGCTGGCCGACGCCGATATCGATCCGGCCACGGTGGCGTTCTGGGATGTCATCGGCGGCGACCAGGCGCAGATTGTGCCCGAACAGCTGGCGCTGGTGGGCGAGGCGCTGCAGAATGGCGCGAATGTCTCGCTGGTGGGCGCAGCCGCGGCCATCGCGGGCGATACCTACGCGGCCAATCCGCCGATCGACTATGACAACGACGACAGCGCGACTATCGAGGCGCATGATTCCGGCTCGTACATCATCGGCGGCACGACTATCCGCAACGGCCTGGGCTGGGTGAATGCCAATGTCGAGCCCGCGCTGATCGCCAACAACCGCTTCGGCCGCCTGTTCTCGCTGGCTTATAACCATCCCGACACGCTGGCGCTCGGCCTGCCCGACGATGCCGCCGTAGAATTCAGCGACGGCGCTGCCATCGTGACCGGCTCCAACAGCGTGTTCGTGCTCGACCTGTCGGCCGCCGTGCTGGGCGTGGGCGAAAACGACGCGTTCGTCATCGCCAACGGCCTGATTGATGTGTGGGCCAGCGGCCAGGTCATCGGCGAATAGTCTACTTGCCTGCTAACCTCACCCCAACCCTGCGGGTTTATGCCCCTCTCCACGTTGTGGAGAGGGGCGGTTGAGCGCAGCGAAACGGGGTGAGGTTGGGGTGTGCAGGTCGTCTTTTCACGTGGAGAGTATGATCAGCCGCGCAGCCAGCGCCAGGCATACGGGGCCAGCGTGACTTCCCCGCTGACGCGCTCGGTCGTGAAAATATCGGTCGCCTCCAGGCCATCCGGCAGCTTCACCTGCTGCGGCTGGTCCGACAGGTTGTGCAGCACGTGCGTCGTGTACTGCTGGCCGTCGTCCGCGCCGCGTGTGAAGCACAGCGTCTCCTTGGGCGCGCCAGCCATCCACACCAGCGCCCCGCTTTGCAGCGCGGGATTGGCCTTACGGGCGGTGATCATGCCGCGCACGGTATTGAGCAGGCTGTCCGGATCGGCCTGCTGCGCCTCGACATTGATTTTGGCGAAGCCAAATTTCTTGTCGGCGATCACAGGCGCATACAGCTTCGCGGCCGGCGCGAACGAGAATCCGCCGTTGGACTCGCTGTTCCACTGCATCGGCGTGCGCACGCCATTGCGGTCGGGCAGCTTGACATTGTCGCCCATGCCGATTTCATCGCCGTAGTACAGCACCGGCGTGCCCGGCAGCGTGAGCAGCATGCTGTGCATGAGCGCAATTTTGCGTACATCGCCGCCCAGCAGCGGGGCCAGACGACGGCGCACGCCCAGGCCAAAGCGCATCTCCGGCTTGGGCGCATACACGCTCCACATATAGGCGTGTTCCTCTTTGGTCACCATCTCCAGCGACAGCTCGTCGTGGTTGCGCAGGAACGTGGCCCACTGCGCGCCGTTCGGCAGGGTCGGCGTGTCGTTCAGGATGTCGATGATGCTGGTGTTGTCGGCCATCGCCAGGCCCATGTACAGGCGCGGCATCACCGGGAAATGGAAGCACATGTGCAGCTCGTCGCTGCCGCCCTGCCCGTCGTCGCCAAAATATGCCAGCAGGTCACGCGGCCACTGATTCACCTCACCCAGCAGCACGCGGTCATCGTAATTGGCCTCGACAAAGCGGCGCATCTCCTTGATGAAGGCGTGCGTCTCCGGCAGGTTCTCGCAGGTCGTGCCTTCGCGCTCGTACAGGTTGGCGATAGCATCCAGCCTGAACCCGTCCACGCCCATATCCAGCCAGAAGCGCACCACATCCATCATGGCCTGCTGCACCGCCGGATTGTCATAGTTCAGGTCGGGCTGGGCGCTGTAAAAGCGGTGCCAGTAATATTCGCCGGTTTCGGCGCTGTAGGCCCAGTTTGAGGTTTCGCTGTCGGTGAAGATGATGCGCGCATCTTTGTATTTTTCGGTGGTGTCGCTCCACACATACCAGTCGCGCAGGGGCGAGTCTTTGCTGCGCTTGCTCTCGATGAACCACGGATGCTCGTCGCTGGTGTGGTTCATCACCATGTCGACGATCAGCTTCATGCCGCGGGCGTGCACATCCTCCAGCAGCAGTTTGAATTCTTCCAGAAAGCCGAAGGTCGGGTGGATGGTGTAGTAGCTGGCCACATCATAGCCATCATCTTTCAGCGGCGAGGCGTTGATGGGCAGCAGCCAGATGCAGTCTACCCCCAGCCATTGCAGATAATCCAGCTTCTGGCGCAGGCCAGCCAGGTCGCCATGGCCATCGCCATTACTGTCGTTGAATGCACGGACGTGCAGCTCATAGAATATTGCGTTCTGATACCAGTTCGCCATCGGGTCTCGCCTTTCTGAAGCGGGCCAGCGGGTGCGGGAAAACTTGCCTGTGAGGGCTAGTATAGCCCGGCCGACCAGCCTTCAAAACGGCCAGATGACCTATGCCCTGAATACCGACTGAAGACGCCCGTTCATAGGGGCAGGCGCGCCCGTACCCCCAGGCGTCCAAAACCGGACACTGGCGGACGATGCGGGCATCGTCCCTACGAAACAGACCTGTTCAGCATTGCCCACGCGGTTTGTAGGGACACGGCCTGCCGTGTCCGCGGCCTGCGCTGGCGATTTCGAATGTACGCTGAAGACGCCGCAACCCTGTGCACAGGCGGGCCAATGACGCTGGGGCGTCCAATACCGGACATGGGCGGACGATGCGGGCATCGTCCCTACGAAACAGACCTGTTCAGCATTGCCCGCGCGGTTTGTAGGGACACGGCCTGCCGTGTCCGCGGCCTGCGCTGGCGATTTCGAATGTACGCTATACCTTGTCGCGGCGCAGCAGGACGCGGCGGACGGCCCCGTCTTCATGCGAGGCAAACAGCGCGATGGTGTAGGCCGCCCCGTCATGCCGAATGTGAAAGCTGCGCCGCTGCATATCACCCGGCTTCATGATCGGCACGAACGTGCTTTCGCCAAACTCTGCACCCAGGTCCTCCAGCGTCAGGCCAGCGCCCAGCGTCAGCGTGACATGGGCGGGGGTGTCGCTGGCGGCACCGGGAAAGACCTCGGCGCGGGCGATGAATTCAGCGCGCGGCTCGATCACCATGGCGCGGTTTGCGCCGCCCGGGCTGCTTTCACCACCCAGGCTGTCGGCCACATCGGCGGCCGACGTGCCTTCCTGCTCCAGCAGGTCAATCAACGCGTGCAGCGTCTTCAGTGCGCTCATATCAGCCATCCTGTTCATCAGCCTTCATCCGGCAGCTCTGCCTTCAGCAGAATACGCGCTTCGATGGCATCGCCCACGCGGTGGGCATCGGTTTCTTCGGGCAGGTTGTGATACTCGTCATACAGCTTCTGGCGCTTCTGGCGCAGCGTCGCCACTTTGGCGCGGTTGGCCGGGGTGTCATTGGCGGCCAGATCGGCTTCGGCAGCTTCCAGATCTGTGCCCGCCTTTTCAAGATCGGTCAGCGTCTTATTGCGGTAATCCGCATCCACACCGTACACGCTCTCGTACCAGCCATTGGCCACGAGGGCCTCCATGCTGCCCGGCTGATATGGCAGGGCGGCGGCTTCATTGGCGATATTCAGCGGGATGCCCATTTGCGTGGCAATCTCCTGGGCGGTTTTGCCCTGGCCAGCCAGCAGGCGGGCCATGCTGAACCACTGCTCGGCGTGGCGCGACTCGTGATACACGGTATTGGCCGCGTCGGCATAGTCGGCATTGCTGATGGTCGCGGCCTCGAAGACGCCCTTGCCCAGCTCGATATTCCAGGTGGTGAAGTCAAACTGTGCCAGCACGTTCAGGTCGACGATGGTGCTGGTGCATTCGGAAATCTTGTGTTCGGCCAGGCCTGCGTTGGCGGCATCGATCAGCGCCTGCGCCCGTTCTTCAGGGGACTTGCTGTCCCACTGGTCCAGGGCGTCCAGCGCCTCGTCGGCAAACACTTCTTCGGTTTGTTCGGTATCCAGCCCCTGCTCGAAGATGGCGGGCAGCGTGCGCGGGCCCGCCATACCATCCACGGCCAGGCCATTCTGCGACTGGAAATCGGCCACTGCCTGCACCATTTCCGGTGTGGCGCGGCCCGTCTCGGCTACGCCCAGCGCACCCTGAATCTGGGAGATGATATGGGGCGGATAGTCGGCAGCGCGGATGTTGTAGTACGACATCGCGCGCACCACGCCATCGGCGCTCAGCAGGCCGGGCGCCTGGGGTGTCGTGCTGGCCGTGGTATTCGTCGTCGTGGTATTGCTGGTCGTGGAGGTGCTGTTGGGGCCCAGGGCCCCAGAGTCCGGTTCGTTCAGGCCACCGAAACGCTGAATCGCGGCATTGCCAATCAACCGCTGCATCGCGATCATCGGGTTTGTATTCGCCTGCGCCTGGGCTGGCTTTGCCTGCTGAGGGGCGACGGTGGGCTGTCCTGTTTCTTCCTGTAAGGCACGTGCATAACGTCGGCGTGGCATATTTTGCTCCCTGTGCCTGGACTCTGTTCTCAATCTCCAGACACACTCTATGCGTTCAGTATATGCACGTTTTTAAGATCCTGCCTGACGCCGGAATTTTTGCGATAAGTTTTTTACAGACAATCCAATCAGGCTGATATCATTTAAGGACAAAATGCAGGACAGTTTTTCTGACAAAATATGGCCTATAATTGTCTGTACCTGCCAGATAGCCTACTTTCAGGGGCAGATGAGTCAACAATATTCCAAAAATTCAGACTTTTCAGAGGACATCGATGTCATCTTCCGCACGTGAATATCAGCATACGCATCCCTGGATCAATTTTTCGTTCGACATTCGTCGACTGGACCCGGCTGTCTGGATACAGCTTGGCCAGATACAGGCGAAATGTGACCAGGTTTCCGGTACGCCGTTGCTGCCCGCCGTGGCCGAACGCCTGCACACGCTGTTTTTGGCGAAGGGGGTGCGAGCGACGACAGCAATCGAAGGCAACACGCTGACCGAAGATGAAGTCCTGCGCCTGCTGGCGGGAGAACTGAAGCTGCCCCCCTCGCGGGAATATCTGGCACGCGAGGCTGAAAACATCGTTACAGCGACAAAGTGGCTGGCGCAACGGCTGCTGGAAGCCCCGACGCTGGCGCTCTCGCCTGACGATGTCCGTCAGTACAATGCGACTGTGCTAAGCGGGCTGGCTTCTGAAGAAGATGCCGCGCCCGGCCAGTTCAGGTCGCATGATGTGCGGGTTGGGCCATACAAGGGGGCACCCGCGCAGGATGTCCCCTGGCTGGTCTCCAGAATGTGCGACTGGCTGAACAGCGACTGGGCCTTTCCGCCTGCGCTGAAGACGGCAGCAGGCATCCTGAAAAGCATCGTGGCGCATGTCTACGTGGCCTGGATTCATCCGTTTGCAGATGGCAATGGCAGGACGGCCCGGCTGGTGGAGCTGCATACGCTGATGGATATCGGCTTCCCATCACCAACGCTCCATCTGCTGAGCAATCATTACAACCAGACGAGGACGGAATACTATCGTTTTCTCGACATCTCGTCGCGGACTGAAAATGGACTGTACCGCTTCATTGAATATGCGCTTCAGGGACTGCTGGACAATCTTGATGAGCAGATACGCCTGATTGAGACCCAGCAGCTTGAGGTGCACTGGCAGAATTACGTCTACGATCAATTCAGGCACAAAGAGAGCAAGGTCGATATACGCCGCCGCAGGCTGGTGCTGGCGATGGGCGATAAAGCCTATGCGCTGGCAGATATTCGCTACCTGACTCCACAGCTTGCTGAAGCGTATGCGGATAAATCGCTTAAGACGCTTCAGCGCGATGTCAGCGAACTGAGCGCGATGGGACTGCTCGTGGTGGACAAGGATGGCATTTCAGCGAACAAGGCCCTGATGCAGGCTTTCAGGCCGGTGCGGCGCGGCTGACAGATAACGCTACTCCGCGCTGGCGGCCAGCGCCAGAATCGTGTGCAGCAGGGCATTCGCCCCGGCCTCGATATCCTCCCATGGCGTGTATTCTGTTGGCGCATGGCCCACGCCGCCCGCGGATGGCACGAAAATCATCGCGCAGGGCGTCACCTGGCTGATGACCTGCGCGGCATGGCCGGCATAGCTGACCAGGCGCATATGGCTGAGGTCGAGCGCGTCGCAGCACGATTCGATCACCTGGATGAAGCCCGGATTCATGGCGGCGGCGGGCATGTGAATCACGGGTTTGACATCCACTGTCAGGCCGTGTACAGCGGCACATTCGCGCGCGATCTGTATCATCGCCATTTCCATGTCGGCCATCAGCGATTCGCTCACGTGGCGCAGCTCGATGGTCAGCTCGGCCTTGCTGGGGATGATGTTGTATTTGCCTGGCTCCACGGCCACGTCACCGCAGTTGAAGATGCCATCGCCATAGCGCGCGCGCACCAGCTCATGCGCCCGCGTGATGAACTGGGCCGCCCCGCGCAGGGCATCGCGCCGCTTGTACATGTCGGTCGTGCCGCTGTGCCCCGCTGCACCATGAAAGACGATGTCGTAAGTCGTGCGCCCGACGATATCGGTCACCACGCCAATCGAGGCATTCGCCCGCTCCAGGCGCGTGCCATGCTCGATATGCAGCTCCAGGTAGCCCACCAGCGAGGCGGGATCGCGCTTTGCATTGGCGACATCGCGCAGGCGCAGCCCCACACGCGCCAGCGCCGCGCTGAAGGCCGCATTCTCGATGCGGGCCTCGCTGGTCACCTCAGGTGGCAGCATCCCGGCGACAGCGCGCGCGCCAAACAGCGAATGCCAGGTGCCTTCGTCGTCGGTAAAGTTAATGAGTTCAATGTGAAAGGGGAGTTGTAAATCGTGTTCGTGCAGGGTGCGGAGACATTCCAGGCCAGCGATAATCCCGACAGCGCCATCGTATCGGCCGCCATTGGGCACGCTGTCCAGATGCGAGCCTAACAGCAGGGTTTTTGCGTCAGGCCGGCTGGAGCGCAGCGCGCCGCTCAGGTTCGCGGCGTCGTCATCATCCTGTTTCAGATGACAGTCATACACGCGGTCGGCAAACCACAGACGCGCCTGCCAGTCCTGCTGCGACAGGGCGACGCGGTCCACTCCGCCCTCTGGCGTTCCGCCAATCTCGCACAGCGCGTCAAAGTCCTCGCGCATGCGGGCGCTGTTGATGGTGTAGTCAGTTAGGGGACGCGAAAGATGTAGCACGAGGCAATCATCCACTCTGCAATGTGATTGACGACGGCAATGATTGTATACACTCTTTGGTGTCTGTGAAGTCAATGGATTCAGTCCGCCGCGCAGAACAGCGGCAGCCTGAACAGCATAAATTTAACAAACAGCGCGCCGGTTAGCCAGAATTCACACCTTCGGGGGAGAAATTCCCTCACATTTCGGGGGGCAGATTTCCCTTACAACCTCTATAATGCGGATATGTTCGTGCGAAGAGTGCGTACAGGAGGAACACTGCGTGCCGATACTACTGGATCCAAATGTGCTCTATGTGCTGCTGCTGGGCAGCCTGTGGCTGACTGCTATTGCGGTCATCACGCCTGGCACCGGCATCCTGGAAACGCTGGGTATCGCCGGGGTGCTGGGCAGCATCGCGCTGCTGACGCAGGTGCCGGTCAGCTGGCTGGCGGTCATCCTTATCGGCGCGGGCACGCTCTCGCTGCTGGTGCTGTCGCTGCTGATCCGCCACTCGTTAGCGCTGGCGCTGGCGGGCGCGGTGACGCAGGTCATCGGCGGCCTGCTGCTGTTTCCAGAGCAGCCCGTATCGCTGATCGTCATCGCGGTCATGGCCTTTTTATCGGTGCTCTATCTGCGTTTTGTGCTCTATCCGGCGCATCATGCGCGCCACCTGGCCCCGGCCATGCTGGACGATGTGCCGCTGGTGGGCCAGCACGGGCTGGTGCAAAGCGCGATTGACCCGGTGGGCACGGTGCGCGTGCGCGGCGAAAGCTGGACGGCGCGCAGCGAAAGCCCGCTGGCGGCAGGCGCACCTATCGTCGTTACCGAGCAGGACGGACTGACGCTGATCGTCCGGGCTGTGAAAATCGGGGAAACAAACAGCATCGAATCAGGTTTCGCGACTCACTAAGGGGGAGTTGGTGCTTTATGGAAAATCTTCCGCAGATTCTGGTCATTCTCGTCCTCGTCTTTCTGGCCTTCACCGTGCTTTCATCGGTGAAAGTGCTGCCGGAATACGAACGCATCGTCGTGCTGCGCCTGGGTAAATATGCGGGCACGCGCGGCCCCGGCCTGACCGTGCTGATCCCGTATGTCGAGACCGCGCGGCGCGTCGACCTGCGCGAGCGCTTTCTGGAAATCCCGCGCCAAAGCTCGATTACTAAAGACAACAGCGCGATCGACGTCGACTTTCTGGTGTACTACCGCGTGGTGAATCCGAAGCTGGCCGTGCTGGAAGTGGAAAACGTGGTGCAGGCCTCGCTGAATATCGCGGCGACCACGCTGCGCGCCGTCATCGGTGATATTGACCTGGACGATGTGCTGTCGAAGCGCGAGGCGATCAACGACGTGCTGCGCGTCAAGCTGGACGAAGTGACCGAGCGCTGGGGCATGAAGATCACCCGCGTGGAAATCCGCGAGCTGGAGCCGCCCGCCAGCATCAAGGAAGCGATGAATCGCCAGATGAGCGCCGAGCGCGAACGCCGCGCCACGGTGACCCGCGCCGAAGGTGAGCGCGCTGCCGCCATTATGGTGGCCGAGGGCGAGAAGCAGTCCGCCATTCTGCGCGCTGAAGGCGAGAAGGAAGGCGAGATCCTGCGCGCCGAAGGCCAGCGCCAAAGCCAGCTTCTGCTGGAACAGGGTCGTGCGGCCGGCTTGCAGGCACTGGTCGAGCAGGCCAGCCAGATGGACGAAAAGACCATGCTGCTGCAATATCTGGATGCGCTCAAGTCGATTGGCGGCAGCCCGTCGACCAAGTATGTGCTGCCGATGGAGCTGACCGGCCTGGCCTCGCGCTTCCTCAACACTATGGACGACAAGACGCAGAAGTAAGCCGTTCTGCGCGCATACTACAGGCAAAAAAACACGGGCGGCCAGATGAACGGGGCCGCCCGTGTTTGTTTTCTTCATAAGCCGCTGTGTCCCTGAAGGGACTAAACAGCGCAGGCGTATGCGAAAACTAATTTGATGGTTTGTTTCGGCGGGCGCGTCGCGATGCGCCCGTTCACTCCATAATCGAACGGGCTTATAGACTACGCCTGTGCGTTCAGGCGCAGCGAGTCCAGCACCTGCTGGAAGATGGGCACCGTGGCCGCGCCAATGCCATCGCTGGCATACAGCTCCAGGGCGGCAAACGTGTCCCCTGCCTGACGGAAAAACACATCGGTCTGGCCGGGCTGGAAGGCCGGCTCGGTCTGGCCAAACAGGCGGAAACTGCGGCGGATCGTGCCATCCGGCGCGCTGGCCTCGTCGATGAAGGCGAAGGCCGCCTCAGGGAAATGCTCAGCCACATAGGTGTCGATCTGCGCCGCGAAATCGTCCCCAGCGCCTTGCAGCGTCACCGCGACATAGGCCTCGGTGCCTTTCTGCCAGACATGGCTGACCTCATCGTCGGCACTCAGGTCGACGAACGCCCAGTCGTCAGGCACATTCAGCGAATAGACATCGCGCGCCACGTTCAGCGCGCTGGCAAACGGCGTGGGCAGCGTCAGCGCGGCCGGGTCAAAAGTCGGCGTGACATAAATCGGCGGCGGCGGCTGGCTGGTGATGCTGAGCACGATGGCGCCCACAGCGACCAGCGCAACCACGCCAGCCCCCACATAGACGAGCGGGCTGAGCCCACGACGCTTTGCTGGTTGTGCGCCAGCCTGCGCGGCAGTCGCGCCCCCGGGCACGGTGCCCATGTGCATCGGCGCCGGCGTGATGGTGGGGGAATTCAGGTCAGGTGGCCTGGTCGGTGAGGACGAGACAAGCGGCGTCATTTTCGCTTTGGAGTCGGGCACGATCGTCGGCGCATCCACCAGCTGGCGCGTGGCCACCCTGTTGCGTGTGCCCGTCGACGGCACCGCTTCGGCCAGCGCATCGGCCAGGTCGCCTGCTGACGCGTAACGCTCATTCGGGTTCTTGGCGGTCGCTTTGGCCACCACGATTTCCAGCGCCTGGGGCACATCCGGCCGATAAATACGTGGGCTGGGCATCGGCTCGTTGATATGCTTGAGCAGCAGCGCGACCGGCGTTTCGGCCTGATACGGCTCACGCCCGGTAATCAGCTCAAACAGCACGACGCCCAGCGAATAGATATCGGCGCGGGCGTCCAGCGTGCCGCCATGTGCCTGTTCCGGGCTCATGTAGGCGGGCGTGCCGATGATCGCGCTGCCGGTCAGGTTGCTGTTCAGCACTTTGGCGATGCCAAAGTCGGTCAGGTAGGCGTTGCCGCGCTCGTCCATCAGGATGTTGGCGGGCTTCAGGTCGCGGTGGATGATGCCCTGATGATGGGCATATTCCAGCGCCTGGGCGATCTGGCTGAATGGCTTGACCAGCGTCTCCAGCGGCACCTGCCCGCGGCGGATCATCTGCGACATGGTGCCGCCGCCCAGGAAACGCATGGCGATATAGGGCACGCCTTCCACCTCGCCGAAGTCGTAGATGGGCAGGATGTGCGGATGCTCCAGATGCGCGATGACATCGACTTCGCGGGTGAAACGCTCATAGAAGCCGGGGTCGTGCAGCAGCGCGCGCGGCAGCACCTTTACCGCCACATCGCGGTTGATATTTTTCTGGCGGGCGCGGTACACAGTCGCCATGCCGCCACGGCCAATTTCCTCAAGGATTTCAAACTGGCCCAGCGTGCGCCCGGACAGGTCGTCGGCAGGTCGATTCTGCATGCATGCCTCATCAGAAGTGGGTTGTTTCAGTACCCAAACTATAGCCCCGGCAGGCCAGACGGGCAAGGCCAAAGGCACCAGCGCGCCCGCTGCACGGGAAAATAAAACGGGCGACCGTGTTCGGGTCGCCCGCTGCAAATCAGACTAAACGGGTCTAGCTGCCCGGCGTCGGGCTGGGCGTGCGCGTCGGACGCGGCGTGCGCGTATTGGTCGCGGTCGGCTCAGCGTCGGTGGCGGTCGGGCGCGGCGTACGCGTGTTGGTCGCCGTCGGCTCGTCGGTAGCCGTCGGGGCTTCGGTCGGGACATCGGTAGCGGTCGGTTCATCCGTGGCCGTCGGTGCTTCAGTCGGAACGTCGGTGGCCGTCGGCTCGTCGGTCGGAACATCGGTCGCGGTCGGTTCGTCCGTGGGCGTCGCTTCTTCGGTCACCACTTCGGTAACTTCAGGCGTGGCCTCGGCGGTGGCTTCTTCGGTGGCTTCGCTGGTCGGGGCCGGGGTGCGCGTCGGCAGCACGGTCGGCGTGGGCGGCAGCGATTCCGCCGAGAAATTCAGGCGCGGCAGGCCGCCAAAGCTGTCCATCAACAGCACCAGCTGCTGATAATACGACAGGTTCGGGTCGGTCGCTTCGGGCGTGGCTTCAGGATCTGGCGTGGACTCGGCGGCCACAGCGACATTCGCGGCCACTTCGTTCAGGTTGACGCCTTCAGCCGGGAAGCGCAGGTTGGCGGTCAGCAGCTGGTTGTCAGCGCCGTTCAGCAGCAGGGCATAACCGCTCAGCGGCTCGCCATCAACGGTGGCGCTGGTGTAGCTGACCGCGAAGCCGGACAGGTCACCACGGGTGAGCGGCTCGGCGCTGGTCACGACTGCGCCGGGGCGGGCAGTGACCACCCAGGCGGAGGCGGCATCGGCATCGCTGACGCTGCCGGTCTGCGTTTCAAGGCGCAGCGTCTCGCCTGCCAGACCGCTGATGCTGACCGGGCGGCCGGGCGCGCTGTCGGTGACCTGCCAGTCACGCGGATGACGAATCCCCACGCTGCCGACCGGGTCATAGGCCAGCACCCAGTCAAACGGCTGGCCGACGAACTGCTTGAAGGGCACCAGCGTCGGGCGCAGGCTGGCCAGCACAGACTGGAGGAACTGAGTCGCGTTTTCGGGGGCCAGCACGCGGATCACGTAGATCCACTCGCCGTCCGTCCACGACGCCTGGCGCGCGACATAATTCTGCTGGTTCAGGCGCACCGAGAAGTCGATCGAAAGCGTGTCACCGTCCAGCGACCGCGTGTTTTCTGTCCAGTTCTGGAAGTTGGCCCACGATGCGGCCAGCACTTCGGAGGTGAAATAGCTGTCCAGGTCAGCGGCCGTGATCGGGCCGCCGGGATTCTGCACGAACGCATCGATCACGCTCAGCGCCTCGTCGTTGACCATGTTCACCTGGGCGATGAACGTGCTGCTCGACGGGTCGGACGGCAGGAAGCCGGTCGGCTGGGCGATGGCGAAGATGCCGGTTGGATGCAGGAAAAGCTGGTCATAGGTGATGCCAGCAGCGTCCAGCGGCGGCGGGAAAGTCGGGTCAATGCGGGCGGTAGCCTGGGCATTGTTCACCGGTGCAACGGCTGTGTTCTGCGAGAAAATCTGCAGGAACGTGCTGCCTACGAGCACGACTGCCATAAAAATACCCAGCGCGATGCTGGCTCGTCTGGCGCTATTGTTCATAAAATGTCCAACTCCAAAGATGCGTTTGATTGTGACACGGAACGCAAACGGGTCGTATCATACCCCAGAATCACCTGCATGTTAAGGGACTAGGGCGCGGCCAGGCTGGCCTGGATCCACGCCAGCAGTCGGTCTGACAGGCTGGCGCTGGCCGAAAACAGCGCCGCGCCCTGTGCATCTGTGCCGGCAATAGGCAGGAATTCCACCGCGCCGCGTGCGACAGCGCGGATGGCGTTGATGCTGGCCAGCCCGGCGGAGTCGTTCTCGCCGGCGGCCAGAAACAGCGGTCGCGGGTTGAAGGCAAACACAGCCGGTTCGCTGGCAGCGGCTGGCGAGAGCATCGCCAGGGCATCGCACGGGATGCCGCCGCCACAGGCCGCCAGCCCCAGGTCTGCGCCGCTGCGCTCACCCACTACGACGACGCGTGCCACGTCGATGCGCGGCAGCTCGGCCAGGGCGTCATAGGCCGCGAGCACATCGCCGACGGGCGCGCCCTCACGCAGCGTCAGCACCAGCACGGCCAGCCCGTTATTCACCAGTGTGATCGGAAACAGGTCCCACGCTGTGGCGCTGCTCCCCAGCAGGATGACCGGCGAGGCCGGCTCTGATCCGGGGGGCTGATACAGCTCAGCGGCCATCAGGGTGCCATCGCCCGCCGTGATCGACACCACCTGGCGCGGGTCGCCCAGCGCATTGGTGGCCGATACCAGCGGGGGCAGCGCGCCGCCGCTGGGCACGCTGGCAGCGGTCAGGTCGTTCATGCCGATGGCGCCCAGCGACTCACTATCGCTGGTGGGTGCGGCAGGCATAAACACACTCGTCGGTTGCAGGGTGGGCGCGCTCAGCGCATAGGTTGGCTCGCGGGTGACAGCCACGCCATCGCTGCACGCCGCCAGTATCAGCGCCGCGCCAATTGCCCAGGCCAGCCGCCGCATCATGACCACCATCTCAGCCGCGCCCCAGCACGATCATGCGCGGGCAGCCGTCGTAAAACGGCGAGCCGTCGAAGTCGCCATAGACCGTGTCCAGCGAGAAACCGGCGGCCTGCAAGAGCAGCGTGATCTCGCTGAGGAAGAAATAGTGCACGGTGACTGGCACGATGGTGCGCTGCACCATGCCGTCGCCGTTGATTTCGTCATAAATCCACGAGATTTCCATGTTCTGTTCGGTGCGGTCCAGCCGGCTGACGCTCTGCTGCATCACCAGGTGGCCGGTCTCGTGTTCGAGGAAGGTGCGCTCCAGGATGATCGCTTCACTGTCGAGCGAGCTGTAGGCCTCGCCCGCGTTCGGCAGGTCGATGACGATCATGCCGCCTTCGGCCAGCCATGCTTTGGCGCGCTTCAGCAGCGTGAGCTGCGTGTCCAGCGTGAGGAAATGCATGAAGGTGTTGTACGGGATGATAATCAGGCTGAATTTCTCGTCGATCTTCAGCTTCGGGTCAAGCGCATCGGCAAAGTGGAAGGTCACGCGGTCGGCCAGCCCAGGCGAGGCATCGCGCTTCAGCCGGGCGCGGTCGAGCATGGCGCTCTCCATCTCGATGCCGTGCACGTCGTGGCCCTCGGCAGCCAGATGCAGCATCAGGCGGCCAGTGCCACTGCCGATAATCAGCACAGAGCCGCCCGCTTCGTCGGCGACTTCGCTGTACAGCGGCAGGTCTTCGTCCTTGTCGTGATGCTCAGAGTCGTAATAACGGGCGATGGTGGCGTAGAAACCGGCACTGCGGGAAGCGGTCACGGTGGGATTCCTTTCAGAGCGCGTGCATCACGCGTCAGAGAGTGACTTGGTCGGCGTGGCATTGGCGGGCGTGGCGCGCGGCGGCAGATTCGGGCTGGGCGTGGGCGACAGCGTCGGGCTGGGCGGCACGGTATTGGTCGGCGGCAGGGTGTTGGTTGGCGTCAGCGTGGTCGTCGGCGTATTACTGGGCGTCAGCGTACTGGTCGCGGTGCCTGTCGGCTCCGGCGTGTTGGTCTGCGTTGGCGTATCGCTGGGTGTCGGCGTGATGCTGGGCGTATACGTCTCGGTCGGCGTCGGGCTGGGCGTAAACGTATCCGAGGCGGTCGGGCTGGGGCCGATGGTGGCGCTGGGCGTCAGCATGGCGATGATCGCGCCGCTGGGGTCAGTTGGCGTGGGCTGCGGCGTATCGCTGGCGATGGCCGTCGCCTCAAAGCCCGGGCCGGTGCTGATCTGCACGCCCGTCGCGCGGAAGACGACATCCACGCGCTGGCCGCGCGCGCCAAACGAGCCCTGCGGCTGGCCATTGAAAATCGCGTCGAGCGCTTCAGCGCTGCTGCTCATCAGCGTGATATTGTCCACGGCGCGGACGGCAAACTGCTGCCCGATGCGCGCCAGCCCCTGAAACTGCTGCACGCCGTCGGCGCTCAGGGTCATCCAGGCGCGGCCGGTGACAGACAGCTCCAGCAGCAGGCCCTCGCCTGTGAAATTGCTGCTGGCCGGCTGGCTGCCCGCTTCGGTGGGCAGCGGCACAATCGTCGGCGAAAGCACCAGTTCCAGCGTGGCCGTGGGCGGCACCGCCCCCAGGATATCCGGCAGGGGGGTGGGCAGATTGGCGGATGCATCGCCCCCGCCCAGCAGATCATCCAGCGGCAGCGTCTGCGTGGCCACAAACACCAGCACGGCGATAGCGATCAGCGCGACGATCAGGCGCAGCAGCGGCACCAGGCGCGACCCGCCGCTTTCGCGGGCATCCATGGTGGGCGTGCCTGCGGGCGGCAGCGGCGGAGGCGGCTGCACCCGCTGCACATAATCGGTCGTGCTGCTGTAGGGCGATGTCTGGGAATACGTGGGCGCGGGCGCGGTCTGCTGAGTATCGCGCTTCTTCGGCTCCTTGTCTTTGCCACGGCGGGCCACACCAAAGGCAGACGCGCCCTTCTTGCGCGGCGGCGGGCCGTTCAGCGCCTCCTCGTACTGGAACAGCACACGTTCGCCGTCCAGCCCCAGGTAAAAGGCATAATTGCGGATGAATCCGCGCACCTGCACCTGCGAGGCATTGGGAATCGAAAAATCGCCCAGCTCGAACATCTCAAGAAAGGCGCGCCGAATTTTTAACGCTTTTTCGGCATCTTCCAGGGTGAGCTCTCTGGATTCACGGGTCTGGCGCAAATAGCGGCCAAGCGCCTGGGCATCCATCAGCAGCAGTCCTCACTGACCGGCAAAAAAATCACCCCCGCACAAGCGCTGAGTAGTTTCCCAGGCAGCACCTGAACGAGGGTGAAGGCGTGTCGACGGGGTGACAGCAGACTATTCGCTGGCTGCTTCCACGGCGGGTTCGGCAGCGGCTTCAGCTTCGACAGCCGGGGCTGCTTCAGCGGCAGGCGCGTTCTGGGCGGCCAGTGCGGCGGCATATTCTTCTTCGCGCACGATACGCACCTTCAGCACCGGCGAGATTTCCGTGCCCAGGCGGACGGCCACTTCGTGGACGCCGGTTTCACGCAGCTGCGTCTGGCTGATGCGGCGGCGGTTGATGTCGATGCCGGTCTTGGCATTCAGGGCTTCCGCGATTTCGCTGGTCGTCACCGAGCCGAACAGCTTGCCCGTGGGCGAAGCGCGGCGGCCGAACAGCAGTTCCACGCCGTCGATCTGACGGGCGAGGTCGTTCAGGCGGTCATCCAGGGCAGCCTTGCGCGCGGCCGATTCGGCACGCAGCGATTCCTGCTGCTTCAGGGCTTCCGGCGTGGCCTTGGTGGCCAACCGCTTCGGGATCAGCCAGTTACGGGCGAACCCATCGGCAACGTCGACGATTTCACCGGCGACGCCGTGCTTGTACACATCTGCAAGGAGAATTACCTTCATGACTGGCCTTCCTGAACAACTCGCCTCTCATGAGGCGTAATTTTCCGCTGAGAATGACGGTTTTACGGCATACAGAACAGGTTGGCATGATATAGATCCGGCACGGAAATATCAAGTGCGAAATTGCGCCCTCCCTGTGCCGCGCTATCCCGTCGCTATCCCTGTGGCGCGGGCACATCTGGTATCATGGGCGCCCATGCTGCTGAAATCATGAGGATTCCTCCATGTCAGAACAGGCGAGTTTATACCCGATGCTGCTTCAGCCCGTGCTGCATACCCGCGTGTGGGGCGGGCGCCGGCTGGAGACCTTCTCAGGCCATGCCCTGCCCGACGCCCGTCCGTACGGCGAAAGCTGGGAGATGCACGACAGCGCCGTGGTCGAAAACGGCGTGTATCGCGGCCAGACCGTGCGCCAGGTGCTGGATGTGCTGGGGACAGACCTGTGCGGCAGATCCTTCAATCCGGCGGACGGCATGCCGCTGCTGGCCAAAATCCTTGACTGTGAAGACTGGCTTAGCGTGCAGGTGCATCCTGATGATGCGCTGGCGGCCGAGCTGGAAGGCGAGCCGCGCGGCAAGACCGAGGCGTGGATCGTGCTGGAGGCCCGTCCGGATGCAAGGCTGGTCTGGGGCCTGAAGCCGGGCACGACGCCGGAAGGCATCCGCGCCACGCTGGACGATGGTACGTTTGAATCGCTGCTGTCGTTTGCCGATGTGAAGCAGGGCGACGTGCTGTTTGTCGAGGCGGGCACCGTGCATGCGCTGGGCCCCGGCCTGCTCATCTACGAGATTCAGCAGTCCAGCGACACCACCTATCGCCTGTATGACTGGAATCGTCTGGGGCTGGATGGCCAGCCGCGCGCGCTGCACGTGGACAAGAGCATCGCCGTCAGCCGGCTGGATGCCGCACCCAAGATTATTCATCCCAACAGCGAGGACGGATTGACCGTCGTTCCGCTGCTCAGAAGCCCGTTTTTCAATACCACGCTGATTCGCGCCAGGCCGTCGGATACCACCCTGCTGATGGACACCGCCGGCATGTTTTATATTCTGACCTGCATCGCCGGCAGCTTCGCCGTGAAAGCGGCCAACGGGGATGAATCGCTAATGCTGGCGCAGGGACGCACAGCCCTGCTGCCTGCTGCCATGGGCGCCTATACCCTGACCGCCGCCAGCGATGCGTCACGCGTGCTGATGTCGTGGACGGACCAGTAACCGGAGGTTGTGAAAAACGATGGATGCCTTGCAATGGGTGCCGGTGCTGGTGGTGGGATTCGCGGCGTCGCTGGGCCTGACGCCGCTTTCGCGTGCGATTGCGCTGCGTTTGGGCGTGGTCGCCATCCCCAGCGGGCGCAATATCCACAAAGACTACAAGCCGCTGATGGGCGGCCTGGCGATGTTCCTCGCGTTCGCGCTGGCGCTGCTGCTGTTCAGCGATGGCAGCGTGATGACCGAACTGCTGGTCGTCATCGGTGGGGCGCTGTTTCTGGCGATCGTCGGGCTGGTGGATGACCGCTATAACCTGGGCATCCGCATTCGCCTGCTGGCCCAGGCGCTGACCGCGCTGGTGGTGGCCATGCTGGGCGTGCGCATCCAGCTGTTTAATTTCCCGCTGGTGGATATCCCGCTGACGGTGTTCTGGGTGTGCGCCATCACCAACGCCATCAATTTTCTCGATAACATGGACGGCCTGGCGGCAGGCCTGACCGGCATCGCGGCGGCTGGCTTCACGCTGATCGCCTTCACCGAGGGGCTGGAGCTGGTCAGCATGCTGGCGGCAGCGCTGGCGGGTGCTGCCATCGGCTTCCTGATTTACAACTTCAATCCGGCCAGTTCGTTTATGGGCGACATGGGCTCGCTGGTATTGGGTTTCGTGCTGTCTGCGCTGGCCATTAAGCTGGAATTTGGCGTGCAGCCGCTCAGCGTCACGTGGATGGTGCCGCTGCTGGTGCTGGCCCTGCCGGTCATCGACATCAACCTGATCCTGATCACGCGTTATCTGGAAAAGCGCCCGCTGGGACAGGGTGGCAAAGACCACTCGTCGCACCGGCTGATGGCGATGGGCCTGTCGCAGCGGCAGACGCTGGGCGTGCTGTATGCCTTCTGCGCGCTGTATGCCGGGCTGGGCTATGTGGTCAGCACGGCCCCACCGGCAACAGCGCTGATCGTCGGGCTGCTGGGGCTGGCGGGCATGGCGGGCTTCTTCGGATTTCTGTTCTGGGCGCGCATCCGCTATCAGCGCCCACTCAGGCAGACTTCACCTTGACTAGCGCGGCGGCTTTGCTATACTGTTCACCAATGCGCCACTGTAGCTCAGTTGGTAGAGCAACGCACTGAAAATGCGTGGGTCGCCGGTTCAAGTCCGGCTGGTGGCACAGCAGAACGCCCGTTGAAAGACGGGCGTTTTTTTATTGCCTCATCCCCCGGCCAGCGTCCGCCACTCGCCATAGGTCAGCATCATGATGCGCGGCTTCACCGACACCAGCAGCGGGTCGCGCCCAAAACGCCGCTGATATTCATCGATATGCGTGCGCCGGTTAAACGCCGACTGCTTCAGATCTGGCATCAGCTCACGCACATACTCCCACGCCAGCGGGCGCAGCAGCAGCAGGCGCAGGTCGTATAGCTCTTTCTGCGAAAATTCAAACGGCTCAAAATCGGCCGGGCCAGCCAACGGGTCGTGCCCCAGCGAGTAGTCAAAGGCCAGATGATACGCCTCATGACGCGGAGCAGGCAGCGCCTTGAGCGCCTCATCGCGCAGGGAATCCAGAAATGCCATCATGCCCTCAGCACCCGAAAATAACGAACGTCAGTTCTGATTTTCGGGCTGAAATTGCACTTGTCAACTGAGAAGCTGATGTGAACGGCAGACAGAACAACCTCACCCATCAGTCTTTACGCCTTCAATTCGATGCGCATCTCATTGGTGGCCGCAAAACCGAGCCGTTCATACACCGGGCGGCCGTCGGTGCTGGCATGCAGCGCCACCAGCGTGACGCCCTGCGCGCTGCAGATATCCAGGCAGTGCTGCACCAGCAGCGTCGCCAGCCCCCTGCGCCGATAGGCGTGTTCGGTATACACGTTATAGATATAGCCGCGCACCGGCGCAGGCGAGATCGGACCGGGCATGAAGCTGCTCAGGTTCAGCCCTGCCCCGGCGGCGATATCGCCATTGGGCGCGATGGCAAAAAACGTCCTGAACTCGCCCGTGGCCATATGTTCGCGCACCCACAGGCGCGTGGCCTCCTCATGCGGATGCACCTTATCAGGCGCAAAGCCCATCTCGATGAACATCTCGCTGCGATGGCGGATAATTGTCTCCACGTCGGCGGGCGTGGCTTCGCGCAGTGTGAAATCAGTCACGGGCGGGTCTCCCTTCAGGCAGGCGGGCACATTCCGCTGATTCTAGGACGGACGCCAGACGCCGGATAAGTCCATGCAGGTCCGATTGCTGCCGGTCGCAGGCACGCAGGCACCCCCGTTTGCCGTCGGCGCGGTATACTCCGGGTCATTGGCCACTTCATATTCGCGGAAACCTGCCCATGTCTGACGACCTGCGTCCCTCCCCCAAATACAAACCCGTCTCGCTGTTTGTCACCTGTATCGTGGACACGATTTACCCGGACACGGGCATTTCGGTGGTGAAGGTGCTGGAGCGCCTGGGCGTGGACGTGCGCTTCCCGATGGCGCAGACCTGCTGCGGACAGCCCGCCTTCAACAGCGGCTATCACGATGACGCCCGCACGGTCGCCCGCCAGTTTCTGACCGCCTTTGCCGACGCCGAAGTGATCGTGTGCCCGTCAGGAAGCTGCGCGTCGATGGTGCGCCATTACTATCCGGAAATATTCAAAGACGAGCCGGACTGGTATCAGCGGGCGCTGCGGGCGGCCGAGATTACCTGGGAATTTACCGAGTATCTGGTGGACGGGCTGGGCGTGACCGACCTCGGCCTGAAAGTACCCACGGAAACCAAAGTCGCCTTTCACCATGCGTGCCACGGCTATCGGCTGATGGGGCTGGGCCCGCAGGCGCAGTCGCTGGCCGCCAATATGGAAGGCGTGACCTGCAATGCGCTCACTGGCGCTGACCAGTGCTGCGGCTTCGGCGGATTGTTTGCTGTCAAGATGCCTGAAATCAGCGGCGCGATGCTGAACGACAAAGTGAAGCATATCAACGCGGCCGACGCCGATGTCATCATCACCGGCGATGCCAGCTGCCTGACCCAGATGAACGGCGGCCTCAGCCGGGCCGACAGCCCGCGCCGGGTGCTGCACATCGCGGACCTGCTGGCGCGCGGCCTGGACAATGCGGGAGACGCGGGTGCGTCGGCTGAGTAGGCTGGTCGCCCTGCTGGCGGTCATCGCGCTGGCCTGCGGGGCGGCGCTGGCGCAGGATGTCGTCCAGCCAGAAGTCATCCTGGAAGGCACGACCGTCCCCGCCGAGATCACCGAACAGGCCGCCTTTGGCCTGTATGTGTTCAGCGCGGCGGCGGGCGATGTCTACCGTGCCCAGGTGCTGGGGTCGGACGGGTTTGTCCCGCGCCTGGGCATTGGCGATGCATCCGGCGATATCTTGCTGCGCTCGGATGTGCCGGGCGCGGGCATCAGCAGCGACGGCAGCACTGCTGCTATTGAGTGGACGATCCCGCAGGATGGCGAATTTCGGTTGGTGGTGACGGCCGCCAGTGAAGGCGCGACCGGCGCATACCGGATCACCTTGCAGCGTTTGCGCGCCGCCGATGATCCGCTCGACACCAGCACGCGCACGGTCACCTTTATGTGCAACGGCACGGAAGCGATCACGCTGGCCGGGGTTCAACTGCCCGCTGAAGAAGCCCCCACCAGCAGTCGCCCGCTGTTCATCTATACCACCGACGACCTGACGCCGGTCATCCGTGTGCAGGCGCCGGAAGCAGGCATCGATGTGTGCTGGCAGAATGACGATCAGGGCGCGGGCGATGTCGTGACGCTGCCCGATGGCACCAGCTTCACCATCAGCGAGGACACGCTGTCCAACGCGGCGCTGTTTGGCATCTCGCAGGCCAGCGATGTCGGCCCGGTCACGGTGACATTTGGCGCGGTCGGCGCGGGGACAGGCCAGTTTATGGCGCTGCTGGGCGGCCTGGCGATTGATACGCCGGACGACACCGATGTTGCCCTGCTGCGCAACGGCCCGCGCATCGCCCAGGACAGCGCGCTGGCCGCCTACATGATCGCCACCGGCGAGAATAATCGCCTTGACCCGCTGTTAGAACTGGGCGACGAATCGGGGACGCGCCTCAGCCTGTGCGATGACGCAGGCGGGCGTAACTGTCAGGACGTGCCGCCCATACGCGGCGCGGGCGTCGTCATCAGCACCGGCGAGTCCTACACAGGCGGGCGATTTGACGCGGGCGTGCTGTTGCCCCCTGGCTCGGCCGACTGGCACACGCTGACGATGGCCAGCTTTGGCGGCAACACGCGCGGCGCGTACGTGCTGCTGCTGGTGGGCGAGCGAACCGGGCAGCAGTCCTCCGGCGAATAATCCTCTCGCTACAGGGCGGGATCAGCTACGGCGGGCGCGGATGCCGCGACGGTCGCGCGGGCCTGCGGGATCATCGACAGGCCGTATTTTGTGCGCAGCGTGAAGACCGTCTCCGGCACGACCTGCTGGCCGGGCGCGACGCGCAGGCTGAAACGCTGGGCCAGCGTGGCCACGATCAGCTTGGCCTCCATCATGGCGAAGGCATTGCCGATGCACACACGCGGCCCCCCGCCGAACGGCAGATAAGCATATTTGGGAATCGACTTTTCGTTCTCCGGGCTGAAACGCTCCGGGTCGAATGTGTCGGGATTTGGGAAATACTGCGGATTCATGTGCACGCCGTAGATATTCACGAACACCGTCTGCCCTTTTTTGACCGGCACGCCCTCCAGCATGACATCTTCCAGCGCGTCGCGCGTGGTGCCCCATGCCGGCGGATACATGCGCATCGCCTCTTTCAGCACCATCTCGGTGTATTTCAGGTGCGGCAGGTCGGCCAGCGTGGGCGCGCGCCCGGCCAGCACAGTATCCAGCTCGTGATGCAGCTTCGCCTCGATGTCGGGATACTGCGAGAGCGCGTACCAGGTCCAGGCCAGCGCGTTGGCGGTGGTCTCGTGGCCCGCGCCAAAAATCGTCATGCATTCGTCGCGCACCTGCGCGTCGCTCATGCCGCCAGAGCCGTCCTCGTCCTGCGCCAGCAGCAGCATGGCCAGCAGGTCGCCGCGGTCCTCGCCGGACGCGCGCCGTTCCTCGATGAACCCCTGAATCAGGCTATCCAGCCGCGCCACAATCCCCTTCAGCTCGACATTTTCCCGCGTGGGAATCCACTCCGGAATCATGTACAGCCGGTCAAAACGGGCCATGATGATTTCCAGCAGGCGGCTGATGCTGTCGCCAATGTCGCTAAAGTCGGCGCTCAGGCTGCCGCCGAACATCGTGCGCGTGATGATGTCCATCGTCAGCTGGGGCATGGCGTGGTGCATGGCCACCGGCACGCCCGACTGCCAGGTATTGGCCATCTGCTCGGCCGACTGCACCATCACGTCGGCATAGCTGCTGATGCGTTTGGTGTGAAAGGCGGGCTGGGCCAGGCGGCGCTGGCGCTTCCACGACTCGCCATCGTTGATGAACAGGCCATTACCCAGCGTGCTTTTCAGCGTGCGTCGCGTCACCACCGACTTGAGATATTTCGAGGCGTCGGTAACCAGCACCTGATGGATGGCCTCAGGCGAATTGGCCATATAGACCGGAAACGGACCGAAGCGCAGCCCGACAGTGCCGCCGTAGCTCACCAGCTCGCGCAAAAAAGCCAGCCTGCGCTGGCGAAAATCGGTGAACGATCCCCAGAACCAGTGTCCTTTGGGGCCGGAAGCCATCGGTTGTGCAGCCGCCATAGCGGATTTCCCTTTCACAGATTGTGAAAAATAACGCAATATCACCCATAGTACGCCTGAATCTGACAGGCTGTCAAGCAGTGGCAGTCATAAAACCCGTAAAAACGTCAGAAAAACGGACTCGTCGGCGTCAAACACAACAGACAACACACCAAGGGAGAGATGGGACTATGAAGATCGCGATTATTGGCTCCGGCAAGATGGGCAAAGCCATCGGCACACGCTGGGCAGCGGCCGGGCACAGCGTATTCTTTGGCTCGCGCGAGGCCGACAAGGGCCGTGCCATCGCCGCCGAAGTGGGACACAACGCGCAGGGCGGCACCAACGCCGAGGGCGTCGCTTTTGCCGACGTGCTGCTGGTGGCCACACCCTGGTCGGTGACGAACGCGCTGCTCGGTTCGTTCGACTCGCTGGCGGGCAAGGTGCTGATCGACCTGACCAACAATTTCGGCGGTGCCGACGAGGACAGCGCCTCGGTGCAGGCGATTGTGGAAGCGGCACGCGGCGCGCACGTGGTCAAGGCGTTCAACACGATCTTCCACCACATCGTCTCCGGCCCGCCGTCAGAGGCGCAGGCGACCGTGTTCTTTGTGGGCGATGATGCTGGCGCGAAGGAAACAACCGCCGCGCTGATTCGCGATGCCGGCCTCGACCCGGTGGATGCGGGCGGCCTGAAAGACGCCGCGCATCTGGACAATCTGGCGAAGTTCATCGTGCATCTGGGCTACAGCCGCGGCCTGGGCAATAACGTCAGCTACAAACTGGTACGCATCTAACAGAAAAGCAAGGCATCATGACCACTCTTACACGCGTCCTGCCCGCTGAAACGCACATGGGCTGGGTGCATCTGAACGTACGTAACCTGTCGCGGTCGCTGCATTTTTATGCCGATGACCTGGGACTGCATGAAATCGGGCGCGACGGCAGCACCGCCACGCTGTCGGCCGACGGCAGCACGCCGCTTTTGGTTCTGACCGAGCTGGCCGCTGCACCGGATCGCCCACGCGGCACGACCGGCCTGTATCACGCGGCGATTCGCCTGCCGGGCAGGCCCGAACTGGCCGCGCTGCTGCGCCGCCTCGCGCTGCACAATGTCGTCTTCCAGGGCGCCTCCGACCATCTGGTCAGCGAGGCGCTGTATCTGGCCGACCCGGATGGCATCGGGCTGGAGCTGTACCGCGACCGGCCGCGCAACGAGTGGCCGTACAGCGGCGATGCGCTGCAAATGTCCACCCTGCCGCTGAATCTCGACAGCCTGCTGGAAGAGGCCGACAAAGCGCCCAAAACGCGCGGCATCCCCCCGGCCACCGACATGGGCCATGTGCACCTGAACGTGAGCAGCCTGGAGGCGGCCCACCAGTTCTATGTGGAGACGTTTGGCTTTGGCGCGATGGTGCGCTTTCCTGGGAACGCGCTGTTCGTGGCCGCCGGGGGCTATCATCATCATCTGGGGCTGAATGTGTGGGGTGGCACGCGCCGCCCGCCCGAAGGGGTGATTGGCCTGCATGCTTTCCAGATTCTCGTGCCGGATGCCGAGGGGCGTGACGCCCTGCGCGCCCGCCTGACAGAAGCCGGCATCGAGACGGCGCCAGAAGGCGCTGGCTTCTCGCTGCGCGACATGGACGGCAATCACGTGGTGGTGGGGTAAAAAATCAGATTGGTTCCGCGGACGCGGAGGGCCGCGTCCCTACAACGACAGACATCGGGGTAGGGACAACGCAGGCGTTGTCCCTGAGATTGGGTCCGGCGGGCGCCTCGCGAGGCGCCCCTACGACGGCGGATTCGACAGGTGACGATGATCTGTCTTGACGCCTGACACCGCACATGTCTGTTTCTACCTGACAAATTTGGATTTTGTAGGGGCGCCTCGCGAGGCGCCCGTTACATTTTTTTCCCGCGAAACACGCATCAATTCTTTGCAGCCGCCGCGTACGCCTCAAACACGCTGTCAGCGGCGGCATTGCCCCCGCACACCAGCGCCACCGGACAGGCATAGCCGGTCACATCGACCGCGCCGGTCTGGATGGCGGCCACGGCTGCCGCGCCGGACGGCTCCACCAGCTGATTGGTATTCTTCCACAGCCAGCGCATGCCCTCGACCATCGCCGAATCGCTCACCAGCACAATCTCATCCACATATTGCTGCGTCAGCGCCAGCGTCAGGTCGCTGACGGCACGCGGGGCCAGCGTATCGGCAATCGTGTTCACGACCGGCAGATCGACCACGCGGCCCGCGTCCACGGCGGCCTTCATGCTGGCCGCGCCGGTCGGCTCGATACCGATGATGCGGATATCGGGCTTAAGCGTCTTCAGCGCCAGCGCCATGCCGGCAATCAGCCCGCCGCCGCCAATCGCGATCAGGATGCAGTCCACGTCCGGCGTATCTTCCAGAATTTCCAGTCCCAGCGTGCCCTGCCCGGCCAGCGTCTTGTCGGCGTCAAACGGATGGACATACGGCAGGCCGTGTTCGGCGGCATAGGCCGTCGCCTGCGCATGCGTATCGTTCCAGTTCGCGCCCACGCGAATGACTTCTGCGCCCCAGGCCTGCACCCGCGCGACACGATCCGATGTGGCCGATTCGGGCAGAAACACGGTCGCAGGGACGCTCAGGCGTTTAGCGGCATAGGCCAGCGCCAGGCCGTGATTGCCGCCGGAGGCCGCCACCACGCCGCGCGTGCGCGTCTCGTTGTCCATTTGCAGCAGCGTGTTGAATACGCCGCGCGGCTTGAACGACCCCACCACCTGGGCATTCTCCAGCTTCAGGCGCAGATGATAGGGCAGATCGGTCAGCGTGTTGGGCAGGTCGAGCATCGGCGTGTGGCGCACATGCGCGCTGATGCGCTCGCGTGCGGCCTGAATGTCGTGCAGCGTAATCATTTGGATCCTCCACCGGCTTCCGGTTCTGCGCCACGCACTTCCCTGAATCCGTGACCGTAGGCGCTGTGCGCCTGGCCGATCACGACAAAGGCTTTGGGGTCAGCCTCGAACACGATGCGCCGCAGGGTATTCACCTGCGCCCGCCCGATGGTGACGTACAGCACCGTGTGCGGCTGATCGGTGAACATGCCGCGCACGTCCCAGCCGGTCACGCCGCGCTGCATGTCATTGAGGATGGCGTCGGCCACCGGGCGCGGATAGTCGGTGATGACCACGGCCGTGCGCACCACGCTGGGGCCTTCCAGGATATAGTCGGCCACCGCGCCGGCCACAAACAGCGTCACCATGGCATAGAGCGCGCTCTCCCAGCCGAAAATCACGGCAGCCGCGACAATTACGATCGTGTCGGTGTACAAGGCGCTGCTGCTCAGCGGAATGCCAAAGCGCTCGCTGAGGATGCGCCCCAGCGTCGAGGTGCCGCCCAGCGTGCTGCCCGCCCGGTAGATGATGCCCGCGCCGATGCCGCCGACGATGCCGCCGAACAGCGCGTTCAGGAACACGTCGTCAGTGATGCCTGTGCGCGGAAAATACGGCGTCAGGACGTCGATCATGAGCGAATACAGCACCACCGTAAACACCGTCGAGGCGACGACTTTCCAGCCGCCCAGCATCCGGTAGCCGATGATCTGAATGGGGATATTGCCCAGCAGCACAATCAGGCCGATGGGGGTACCCACCAGCTCATTCAGGATGATCGCCACGCCAGACACGCCGCCCGGCGCGATATTGAAGGGCGCCTCGAAGATGATGACCGCGATGGCCGAGATAAATGCGCCCAGCACCAGCGCCACCATCTGAAGGATGAAGCGCCACGGAAAGCCGCGTCGTTTGGTCTTGCCAGGAAGGGATGCTGCGTTTGCGCTGGCCATGCGGTCCCTTTCGGTACCCGTTGTGAAAACTCGCTGCGATATTTCGTTAGTATAGCCCGCACGCCGTGGCACGGGCAAAGAACAGCCGTCTCGCGTCCCGTCTCGCTTGACACGCTAGAACGACTGTGCTACTGTGTGCGATAGACGGGATCGTGAGAAAATACAAACCTTATGTCGCTGGAGTTCGTCAAGCTGATCAGCCAGGTGCAAACGATGGGAGGCTATCTGGGCCACCGCGCGCATACCCTGACCAGCCGACTGGCGACCGCGCTGGCGTGGTATCACGCGGCGGGCGATGCCGACCGGGTGCGCGACTGGGTAAAGCTGGTGCGCGACCCGTCCGTGAGCGGCTATCGCGGCGCGGCGCATGTGCCCCCGCCCTATGACGAAGCGCCCAACCTGCGGGCGCGCTCTGGCGAGATTCCCCCGGAAGCGGCCCTGATCGCCGCCGATGGCAGCCAGATTTACCCCGATCCGCATGGCGCGGCGCTGTATTACCTGACCAACATCGGCGTGTTCACCACCTTTTACGGCCTGCCCCACATCCCCGAACAGATGACCCTGCCGGAGCTGGCCTATACCGACACCCTGCTGGAAGACAAAGACGGCCGCACGGTCACCAACCCGACCATCAATGCCCGCCGCACCATCGCCGAGATTCAGCAGCTGGCCGCGCACGCCCACCAGCGCGCCGCGCAGTTTCCGCAGGCGGCGATTTTCGCGCTGCACGACGGCGGCCTGCTGAAGTTTTTCAGCCCGACGGAAATCAGCGAGGCCGTCTCGCTGGAAAAGCAGTATCTGGATGGCCTGGCCGATTTGTATGCGGCCGATGCAGTGCTGGCCGGCTACATCGCCCGCACGCGCAGCACCAGCGTGGTCAGCCTGCTGCACCTGCTTCAGCTGGAGCCGGACGAAATCACCGATGACAATCTGAAGACCAATGGCGCGGCCGAAGGCGTGACCGACGCCGACCTGTTCGCCAGGGTGCTGGGCTACGGCGAGCGCTCGGCCCTGTTCGCGCAGAATTCTCCGCAGAACGCGACCTATGGTAAGCTGAATTCGGCTTTCGAAATCGCCTTCTTCTATATCAACGTGGGCGATATCCGCCCGCAGATCGCCCGTGTCGAGATTCCGATGTGGGTGGCGCAGAATGCCCGCGCAGTCTCGGCCTTGCAGGCGGTGCTGGTGGCGCAGTGCGCCGTGCAGGGGCGCGAAAAGTATCCGTATGCGATGACACGCGCCGACGAACTGGCGTTTGTGAAGCCGGTCGAAAAGAGCCAGCTGGACGAAATGGTGCGCGTGGCCATGCGCCAGGAAAGCATGGACCCGGAACGCTCGGTCAAGCTGGAGAGCAAAGGGATGGCACGGGCTGGCCGGCAGTCGCACCGGCTGGGCTGAGGGCCATGAGGGATGAGCATGAAGGAAAATCAGGATGACTGAACACGGGCAGGCTGTTGTGGGGCGTGTGCTGCGCGCCAGCACCATTGGCTTCGACTGCGGCACGCGCAGCAGCATGATCAATGGCAGCCAGAGCTTCGGCACGTTTGTGAAGGTGCCGCTGGACGAATCCGGCTCGATTCAGGCGGTCGGGCTGATCTACACCGTGCGCATCGACGACGACCCGCTGGCCCGCGAGCTGGTGATGGCCTCGGCGGTGGACAACAGCACGCTGTATGACCAGCGCGAGAACCGTATGGTGCCGGTGGAAATCGGCGTCATCAACGTCGGCTTTGCGGAAAACGGTCGCTGTTTCTACAACCTGCCACCGCGCCCGCCGATGAGCCTGACGGAAGTCACCTGCATGGATGACGGCGAGATTCGCTTCTTCACCGCGCAGACCGATTTCATCCGCCTGATCCTGAACGCGCGCGATGCCCAGCCCGATGAGCTGCTGGCCGCCGCCATCAACCTGTCGGCCGAGTGCCAGGCGGACCCGTATGCCTACAAGGTGCTGTGCGGACGCGCGGCGGCCCGCCTGCTGGGCCATGACCTGAAACGCCTGCATCATGTGCTGACGCTGATCGCCCCGCCCGAAACGATGCGCTGATGCAGCTCGTCATCGACGGCGTCGCCCGCGAGTTTGTGCCGCTGACCTCGTATCAGGCCGCCCACGCGCTGCCGCCCGATTTCGGCCTCGGCCTGTTTCACCCCAAAGACTTCGCCGGCCTGGGGCGCATCGACAGCGCCGACGCCGGGGCCAGCCTGAACGCCCTCAAATCCGCCGTGCTGGAGCGTGTGCCGGGGGGTGTCCCGCCGTTAAACTGGCTGGCGCTGCTGCCCGGCCTGACCCATTTCTTCCGCGAAACCCTGACCAGCATCAACAATGCCGTTGGCCTGCATGACGAGGAAATCGACTTTGCGGCGGCGGGCTTCAGCGACGTGCTGCATGCGCTGGCCTATGCCACCATGCGCGGGCGCGCCCCGGCCGACTTTCGGGCGGTGTATGCCGACTGGCTGATGAACACGGTCACGGTCGCGCCTGCCAGCACGCCTTATGTGCACCACAGCGAGACATGGTCGGTGCAGGTGGTGTATACAGCGTATGGCCGCGCCGGGCTGATCGTGCTCCGTCCGGGCGCGCCGACGCCTGATTATGTGCAGGATGGCGCGCTGGGCTGCCCCGCCGAGGGCTATATGCTGCGTCTGCTGCGCGACGTGTATGATCGGCTGGCAGGCGGGATTTCGTCCATTTGACGCGTACGCGAACTCATGCTATGCTTTATTCACATGTGGCTATCACGCCGCATTTCCCATGCTTTCGAACTCAAATCAAGTCACACGCAAAGCATTGCAGCCCTGCATCCGGGTGCCCCTGTCACGGATAAACAACTCTCATTTCATCACACACTGTTGGACAATACCCCCCTATGAATATCGCACAACTTGAGAAATTCACGCTGGAAGACCTGCGTCAGATGGCGCGTGACGCGGCCATAACGGGTTTCAGCCGGATGAAAAAGCAGGATCTGATGCTGGCGCTGATGCGCGACAATGCCGAGAAGCAGGGCTACAAGCTGCGCGGCGGCGTGCTGGAAATCGTCGATGACGGCATCGGCTTCCTGCGTGCGGAAAAGTATCTGCCCGGCCCGGAAGACATTTATGTCAGCCAGACGCAGATCAAGCGCTTCAACCTGCGCACCGGGGACATGGTCATCGGCCAGGTGCGCGCCCCGAAAGACAACGAGAAGTACTACGGCCTGCTGCGCGTTGAAAGCGTGAACGGCCAGAACCCCGAAGAAGCCAAGAACCGCCCTGTCTTTGAAGAACTGACGCCGATTTTCCCGCTGGAGCGTTTCGATCTGGAAACCAGCCCGCGCGTGCTGAGCACCCGCCTGCTGAACCTGATTGCGCCGGTGGGCCGCGGACAGCGCGGCATGATCGTCTCGCCCGCCAAGGCCGGCAAGACGACCGTGCTGAAGGAAATCGCCAATTCGATCAGCAAGAAGTATCCCGAAGTGCATCTGATGGTCGTGCTGATCGGTGAGCGCCCTGAAGAAGTGACCGACATGGACCGTTCGGTCGACGCCGAAGTGATCGCGTCCACGTTTGACGACCCCGTGCAGCATCACGTGCGCGTGGCCGAAATGGCGCTCAACCGCGCCAAGCGCCTGGTCGAGATTGGCCGCGATGTGGTCATGCTGCTGGATAGCATCACCCGCCTGACGCGCGCCTACAACCTGGTCGTGCCGCCCAGCGGCCGCACCCTGACCGGCGGCCTGGACCCGGCAGCCATTCACCCGCCCAAGCGCCTGTTTGGTGCCGCCCGCAATATCGAAGAAGGCGGCAGCTTCACCATCCTGGCCACCTGCCTGACCAACACCGGCAGCAAAATGGACGACGGCATCTACGAAGAATTCAAGGGCACGGGCAATATGGAGCTGCACCTCAGCCGCAAGCTGCAGGAACGCCGCACCTTCCCCGCCTTCGACATCGAGCAGAGCAGCACCCGCCGCGAAGAACTGCTGCTGGGCCCGGACGTGCTGCAGCGCGTATTCACGCTGCGCCGCATGCTCACCCATCTGGCCGAGGATCCTGAAATCGGCCCGACCGGCGCGACCGAGCAGCTGCTCAACAACCTGCGCCAGACCGACAGCAACGAGGAATTCCTCAATTCACTGCCCGGCCCCGGCAACCAGCGCGAGCAGCGCGGCGGCTTCTAGCCTTCACGGACACATAAATCAAAAACGCCCCTCGTGTGAGTGGGCGTTTTTTTGTTTTTCGCGAACACCTGTGGTTCCCACATGGCCAATTCAGCGCAGCTATATGCAGTTTGGACGGCCACACTCACGATCGAAATTCAATGTACCCGCCTACTTCTTTATTTTTGACATGCAAATAATCCTGTAGTATGTAAGCAGGGTTGTAATTCCGATGCTCCTCTCCAGCCAAACCCCTTGTTTGACCGCATAATCCTCACGACAAAGGGTTCAGTTCCTTGATCACCGGACAGTATCGTACTCAACGGCTCACAGTTACCAAATCATACATTCAGTATAAGTCGCGTCGCATTGAACTCAGTGAGATCGCCTCTGTTCAGCGATTGCGCATCAGGTTCAAACCTATCCTGCTGCTCACCGTATTGTTTGGCATCACCGTGATCTATTTCGACGCCAACATATGGGCATTAGTTATTCTGCTGGTATGTCTGCTGGCGGAGATCGGAAGAATCAATACGCTCAGGATTGTCACGACATCAGGCAGCACAATCACTCTGGATTTGGCCAGTGAACGCAGTACAAATCGGGCAATCAATACGATTCTGAACAATGTCGCTGAATTTCAAAGCAAAACGAAGCAAATCTCTTTCATGCCCCCTTCTGATAAATATTTGAATCCAGAGGAGCATATCCGCCAGTATGTTCTGCGGTTGCTCACCATCCAGTTAGGCTATTCGCCAAATGACATTGGCTATGAGTTTCCGCTTCAGATGGGATCCTCGCAGAAACGGGCTGATCTGGTCGTATTTTTCCCTCGAATGCCCCATACGCAGGACAATATTCAGATTATTGTCGAATGCAAGCGCTATGACATCGGTAACGACATCCCGGCAGTGAATCAACTGAAGTCATACATGGCAGTGTGCGTCAACGCACGTTATGGTGTGGTTGCCTCTAATCGCTGGTTGGTCTTTGAAAAAGCGATGGCAGGCGGGCGGTACGTGTACCAGACGCTCCCATCGCTTGTTGGGGCTACCGGCCAACCTGTGTCAATTATCTATATGCCAGGTCAACCGGTATTGCCCATTCAACCAGAACCCGATATCAGCGAATTATCTGCCGATGATGCCGATTTTGCGGAAATGTCTTTCTCGTCCTTGCTGTCTCGCTGGGCGCGTGTGACCTTTCGAATTGCGGTTGTCTGTCTTTTCGGTCTGTGCGGCCTGACGCTGATAATCAATGCTATATCAGATTCCAGCGCACAGGGAACCAATACATCGCGCGACATTCTGCCACAGATTACCAACACATGGGTGACATTTACTTCATCGCCTGTCGGGTCTGCGACAGCGCGCAGCATTGAATCAGGTTTTGTAACTGCGACGAGTCCAGTAGTTGTCGAAACTTCCCCTGTAAATATTATGCAGACAAATGAAGCCACCCATACACCGACCATTACACCCTATCCGTTTCCCGTACTTGTCCTTACCCCCTCGCAAATTCCGATGAATGCGGAATCATCTGCACAGATCGAGAATTTTGGGTTTATTGAAGCAACCCGCAACGTTAATCTGCGTATGAGCCCATCTACGCAGGCTTCAATCATCAGATCAGTTACTCCAGGTACGCGCATCATCATTCTGGAAACCAACGAAACCGGTACATGGCTGCGCATTCGTATTGACGCCACAACTATTGAAGGATGGGTGGCTACCAGCCTTGTAAGAATTAGTCAGTGATGACAAGTTCTCTTTGTGAACGGCCCCGGCAACCAGCGCGAGCAGCGCGGCGGCTTCTAGCCTTCACAGACACATAAATCAAAAACGCCCCTCGTATGAGCGGGCGTTTTTTTGTGGGTGTGTGAAAAAGAATGCTTTCCCCTCAGCACATCTCGCCGGCAGCACGCAGTTCGCGCAGGAGGGCCGGCGGATTATCGGCGCCGCGCAGGGTGATGGCGTCGCCTGCCTCAAACGTGTTGCGCAGTTCCAGCAGGCGCACGGTCCCGGTCAGGAAGCTGCGCGCCGTCAGCGGGCAGGCCAGCGAACTGCTGACCGCCGTGCTGCTGTGTTCGAAGAAAGTATTGAACAGGGTCACGGTGGGAGTGCGGCGGCTGAGCGTGCCGTTGTAGCGGGTGATTTCGGGCAGGCCCAGCGCGGCCCACACATCGCCCAGCGCCAGCGGCGCCTCCAGGCGCACCATGTACACGGTGCCGAAGCTGGTCACCAGCTCGCCCGACCAGGCCGGCTCATCCGCATCCAGCGCCGGGTCGCGCCAGAAGAAGGCCAGATGCTCGAAGCCAAAATAGTCCATCATGATGCGGTCCGAGACGCTGGTCACCCACGGATGCGCGGCCAGCAGCGTCATCGCATCGGACAGGCGGGTGTGCCCGGCGCGGATGCCCATAAAACACGGCGGATTGCCCAGCGTGGGCGAGTCCGATGCGCCGCAGTCGGCGTCAAAGGCAGCGCGCAGTCCCCCGTCATGCGCGCTCAGCGCACGCGTCCCCAGCACCACGGCCACACACAGCACGAGCGTCAGCAGGGCGGCACGCGGAAGCAGGACGATCATGGCGGGGTCCCCCTTTTCAGGGCTCGATACAGCGTTTGAGGGCGGGGTGTGGCGCAAGGCACGCGTAGTCCACGGGTGAGACCAGATCGCGCGCGGGATACGCGTCAAATTCACGCGCTGGCACCAGATAATAGCGTTCCCAGGTGCCCTCTGCCACCCATCCCCGCCGACCGCTGGCCGTCTCCACGCGCCACCACAAATAGTGACGGTTGCAGCTTGGCCCGGCCAGAATGGTCAGCCGGTTGCCCTGATACAGCGCGGTCTCGATGCCGGTCGATACAGCGGGCAGCGAACGCAGATTGACCTGGCCGATCTCCGGCGAGACAACAACCTCGTCGCCCACATGCAGGCGCGCCGCCGGGGCCAGCTCGCAGCCGCCGGGCGAGGCCTGCGCCATGACCGCAAACGGCGAGGCCAGCAGCGCAATCATCAGCAGCACACACACTCTTGCGGTCATCGGAACATCCTGTCGGGGAATATATTCTGTCTTCCCCTGTATCGTACGCCTGATTGCGCCCGAAGCAGCCTACGCCTGCGCGCCGCGGTCCGCACGCCTAGCGCACGGTCACCGTACCCACCGGCACGCTGCCAGTTTCCTGAGGCACGCCAGCGGCATCAGTTACCGGCACGAGCGTGTTGTCATTTGCCAGCACAGTCACGCTGGCGGTATACGGGCCGGTCGGCGCGTCATCCGGGAAGACCAGCACGCAGCGGTCGAAATAGCGGTATTCGCCTGTCACCCACGCGGACATGGCGATATCGCCCTGAGCGCAGGTGTAGGCTGTCCCGGTGGCGTCATGCGTGAAGGTGATCACGCGCCCGGAGATGCTGTCACTGGCCTGCTGCACGATCCAGTTGAGCGACGGCTGATAATTCTCGCCGCGCGCGACCTCCGGCGGGGAATTAAACTTGACCAGCCAGAACGTCCCGGCGAAGATGCCCAGCGTCGCCGGGCAGCCGCGATAAATGGGCAGCGATGCGCCGCCTGTCGTCCCCAGCGAGACCGGCTCGGTCTGGTAGGTGACCTGCCCGTCCGGCGCGGCGGCGGACCAACCCACGCTGATCGGGGCGTCGGCGGGCAGCGAGGCCGCGCAGTTGGGGATGCGGGTGTGCAGCACACGCACCTCGCCCGGCCGCCATGCCAGCGGCGTCTCGTAGCCACGCGCGGGGGCAAACGTGCAGGTCTGGTCGGCCACGCGCACGACCAGCGCGGCATTCGTCCGCGGGACTGCCTCGACCGTCAGCCACAGCGTCAGGTCGATCAGGCCGGTTTCCGGGTCGGGCAGCGCGCGATACGACGAAATGCGTGGCAGGCCGTCGGCATACGCCTGACGGTCGTCGGCGGGGCTGGCGCTGGACAGGATGGCAAGCGTCTCCGGGGTCATAACCTCGGTGCGCGGCTGCGTCTGTATGCGCGTGACCGCCCCGCTGATCGCGTTAAAGGCGAAGAATCCGGCCAGCGCCAGCCCACCCGCCAGCACCAGCCCGCGCATGAGCTGGCGGGGGCGTTCGCCGCGCATGACCAGGCCAGCCAGCGCACCCAGCCCCAGCCAGCCCAGGCCAAACAGCAGCGCGGCGGCAGGCAGCGCGGGCGTGTAATAACGCAGCGGGGCAAAGATGGCCGCGCCATTGAAGCTGCTGAAGCCGCCCGACGCCTGCACGTTGATGGCATTGCGCACCAGCACCAGCCCGGTCGTGATGACGATCGAGGCCAGCAGCAGGCCGGCAGACGCGGGCAGTCGGCTGTGCTCACGCGGGCGGCGCAGCAGCACGACCAGCGCGTAGGCCAGCCCGGCCAGCATCAGCAGCAGAGGCGCAAACACCAGCGGTCCCTGAAGCGAGGCATAGCGCGTCGCCAGCGGCAGATTACCCAGATAGTTTTCGGCGCTGGCACGCAGCACCGCCCCCATCACGTCGCCAGACAGGGCGATGCGGCCGGTCATCTCTCCGAAGATGGCCTCAAAATTGGCATAGCGCCCCAGAATCGTGCCGCTGCGCGAGACATTAAGCAGCAGCACCAGCCCCACCACGACGGCCACGCCGAGTGCAGCCAGGCCGGGCAGCAGCAGGCCGCGCCGAGAACGGACGCCATGCAGCAGTGAGCGACCGATGACCAGCGCGAGCGCGATCAGCGTGACCGCCAGCACCGCCCAGCCGGGCAAACGCGCCAGCATCGCCAGCGCCGCGATCAGCAGCGACACGCCCGCCCAGCGCCACTGGCCGGTGCTGAACAGTTTGAGCAGCGCGTAGAAATTTGCCGCGCTGAGCAGCACGATCAGCACGTCATTGCTGATGGTGACCGCCATCGTCAGGGTGGTTGGCTCCAGCGCCAGCAGCGCAGCCGCGATCACGGCCAGCGCCGGGCGCGTCGGGGCGATCAGCCGGCCAGCCGCATAGGTGAAGATCACCGCGCCGGTCAGCGTGAACAGGCCGAACAGGCGCAGGATGGTCGCGGCCAGCGGCGCGCCCGACGGCGGAAAGCCATAGTCGGGCGTCAGCACGGTGCCGTGCTGAATGCTGTTGAAGGCCTCCCCGCCGACGCACATGGCGGGCGGATGTGCCGCGACCAGCGGCGTTACCGGGGCGCGGTCGATCAGCGCGACGATCGGGGCGGCCAGATAGTAATAGAGCGGCGGCTGGGTGACCTGCGCGGCATCAGCTGTGCCGGGCGGGAATTCCTCCGGCGCGGGGATGCGCCCCTGTGTCGCCAGCGCACGCGCCACCGCGTAGAAATCAGCCTCGTGGTCCAGCCACAACGGGCGCGAGGCGATCAGCAGCGCCCCGGCCAGAACATGCAGCAGCACGATGCCCGCCAGCCATGCGCGCGGTCGTCTCCAGAGGGGTGGCTTCACGCTCAGTATGCCCCGCGACCCGAAAACACGGCCAGCACCGTGCGCAGCAGGATCTGAAAATCCAGCCAGAGCGAGAAATGGCGCACGTAGTACAGATCGTCCTCGATGTTGAACTGCATCGGCTTGTCGCTGCGGCCGGTCACCTGCCACCAGCCGGTAATCCCCTGCGGCACTTCAAAGCGTTTGCGCTGCCACCATTCGTAACGCTCGGCCAGGCTGAGCACTTCCGGGCGCGGCCCCACCACGCTCATATCGCCTTTCAGCACATTGACGAACTGGGGCAGCTCATCCAGGCTGGTGCGGCGCAGCAGGCGTCCGATGCGCGTCACCCGCGGGTCATCGGGATACTTGGCCAGCTCTTCGGCGGTCATGCCGGCGGTTCGCGCGTCGGCATCCTGATACATGCTGCGGAACTTGTAGATGACGAAATGTTTGCCATGCTGGCCGACGCGCTTCTGCCGGTAAATCACCGGGCCGGGCGAGTCGCGCCGGATGGCGACCGCGATCAGCAGCAGCAGCGGGCTGGCCAGCAGCAGCAGCGCGCCGGAAAAGGCGATATCGAACAGGCGCTTGAGGATGCGCTGCGTCGGCGTCAGCACGCGCTCGCGCAGCCCCACCAGCGTGACGCCATTGAAGTTTTCGGGATTGGCGTTGAAATAGGCCAGCTCGCTGTAGTCGGGCGCGACGCGAATATTGACCGGCACCTGCTCCAGGTCGCGCATCACCCGCGAGACCAGGTCGGACGCGCTCTGGTCAAACCAGCGCAGCGCGATGATGATTTCGTCGACATGCCCGGCACGCGCATACTCCGCCAGCCCCTCCAGCGTGCACACTACCGGCGCATGTGCATCGTCGGCGGGCTCGTCATCGTCGGCGGGCACATAGCCCAGCAGATGCAGCCCCAGCGGCTCGCCCTCGCGGATGACCGCGCCCACCAGCCGCGCATTGGCGCCCGTGCCGATAATCAGCACACGGCGGCGCGTGTTGATGGCTTTCGACAGGCGACGGCTGAACAGCAGCAGCGTCCCGCGGTGCAGCAGCACCATCGCCAGCGCAATCGCCAGAAAATAGAACGATTGCAGGCGCGAATAATCGCGGTAAATCAGATACAGCACGCCCAGAAAGCTCATGCCGGCCAGCACATGCCCGATGCCGATACGGCGCAGCACCAGCGTCCAGTCTGACCGGCTGTTGACGCGATACACGCCCGCCCTGCCAAACGCGAACAGCCAGATCAGCGGCGTGATGACCAGCAGCGCAGGCGGCGTCTCAAAGACGCTCGGCACCGCCTCCATGCCCAGATCAATGCGCAGGCGCACGAACGAGGCCAGCAGCAGCGAAACGACCACAATCAGCGCGTCAGACAGCGCCAGAAACAATTGGTAGCGGGGGTTAAAGCGCAGCATGATTCAGCGTTTCAGCCCGATTTCGCGCACAGCCAGCAGGATGAATTTCGGGTTGTAGACGAGATAGCGGCGCGCCAGCCGGCGGGGCTCCTGCAGCAGGCGAAACAGCCATTCCACGCCGCTTCGCTGCATCCAGCGCGGGGCCTGTCGTTTGGCCCCGGCCGCCATATCAAAGGCAGCGCCGACGGCAATCAGCAGCGGGGCCTGTAAATGCGGGCGATACTGCGCCATCCACAGGTCCTGCTTGGGCGAGCCCAGCCCCACCCACACGATATCCGCGCCGCTGTCATTCAGGCGGGCGATGTGCTCCGGGTCGGGCGCACTGCCCAGCGGGGCGATCGGCGGCGAAAAAGAGCCTGCCACAGTCAGATCAGGCAGGCGCGCGCGCAGCTTGTCGATCATCGCCCCCACCACCTCCGGCGACCCGCCGTAGAAATAATGCGAGACGCCCGTGCCGGCAGTCGCTTTACACAGCGCGTCCAGCACATCGGGGCCATACACGCGCTCGGCCTGCGGGGCGCCCGTGCGCCGTTGCAGCCAGACGATCGGCATACCGTCGGCCGTGACCATATCCGCGCCGTTGACCGCCCGCATGACGTCCGGCTGTTCGCGGCACATCATCAGCGTATATACCGGGCAGGTGCATACATAGCGGCGGCCGGATGCATCAGAGGCCCAGCCGAACAGCGTATCAATCGCCTGGCCGAAGGTCTGCGCGTGCGTATTCACGCCAAGAAGGGGGTGTTTCGTCTGGTTTGGCAGCATAGGCGATATTCTACCACGCACGCTTGTTGGTGATACAATAGACTGCATCACGTCAGCAGGGTGCAGAGGCACGCACGCATGGAAATCCTGGGCATCGGTGGATGGGAACTGATCGCCATTATCGCCATCATGTTGGTGGTGGCCGGCCCGAAACGCATGATCGGCTGGTCGTATACGCTGGGCAAATATGTGGGCATGGCGCGGGCGCTGTGGGCGCAGACGGCCCAGCAGCTTCAGAAAGAACTGAACGAGAGCGGCGTGAATGTCACCGTGCCGACGGAAATCCCCACGCGGGCGACGCTGGCCTCCACCGTGACCAAAATGGTCAACGATGCGTCCCGGCCCATCACCGAGCCGGTCGATGAAATCCGCAAAGAGCTGGAGCCCATTCGGCGCGAAATCACCCCCGGCGACCCGAATGTCGCGAAGGCCAAAGCCGCCGCCAATATGAATGGCATCCTCAAGGCCAATGCGAAGCCGTCCGCGCCGACGGCCACAGCCGAAAAGCCAGCCGACGCCCCGCCCCCGCCGCCCCCGCCGAAGCAGGACGATGGGTTCGGCACCTGGGGCGGGTGAGCGTTAGCGGACAACGCAGGCGTCTTCCCTACAGAATCATATTTCTCCGTAGGGACGCGGCCCGCCGCGTCCGCTGACCAAACACACCCCCATTATGCGAACCTGCCGGACAACGCAGGCGTCCTCCCTACAGAATCATATTTCTCCGTAGGGACGCGGCCTGCCGCGTCCGCTGACCAAACACACCCCCATTATGCGAACCTGCCGGACAACACAGGCGTCCTCCCTACAGAATCATATTTCGCCGTAGGGACGCGGCCCGCCGCGTCCGCTAATTGAAATTGAAGCCCAGCTTCTCCAGCACGGCGCGCAGGAACGGGCGGCGCGGCTGATTAAACTGGCGGGCCATCACGCTTGTCCAGGCGGCGTCCGGCGTCTCACGGCCCTCGCCGCGATAATGCGCGGCCAGCGCGGCATCATAGGCATGCAGCAGGCCATCGTCTGGCTGCTGATAGCGCTCGTAATGCACGACTTCGGCTTCGGGCAGGCGCGGCTTCTGCGGCGGACGCTCGGCAGGCCAGCCGATGCACATGCCGTAGACGATGAATGCGCCTTCCGGCAGATGCAGCAGCTGGGCGATTTCTTCGGGCTGATTACGCGCGCCGCCGATCATCACCGTGCCCAGCCCGAGCGACTCGGCCGCGACCTGCGCCGCCATACCCACCAGCGAGGCATCGACAATCGCCACCATGCTCAGCTCATTGTTGATCGCCAGGTCGGCATCATGCAGCGCATTGGCGCGTTTCAGGCGCGACAGATCCGCCACAAAGGCCATGAAGACCGCGCTGGTCTCCACGTGTTTCTGGTTGCCGGTCAGGACGGCCAGTTTGCGTTTGGTCTCGGCATCGCGCACGACAACGATGCTGTAGGTCTGGGTATTGGACGATGTGGGCGCACGGCGCGCAGCATCCAGAATCTGCTGCAGCGTGGCCTCATCAATCGGCTGGTCGGTATATTTACGAATGCTGACATGAGACAGCAGGGCATCGATGGCGGTCATGTGCTGAACCGTCTGTGTCGTCATTGGGGTTGTCTCCGGGATGTGTTTCTCAGGCTTATACCACATAGACTGAAATGCTGGTCGGTCTTCTTACCCCGGCCTGCAACACTCAGGATGTATTGATGCGCCGGGGCCAGGCGCTTATCCCTCGCGGAACAGCGTGAGCGCAGCGCCAAAAGCCACCACATCGCCATCGCGCAGGGCACGGCCTTTTTCGATCACCTGCGTGCCATTGACGAAGGTGCCATTGGCGCTGCCCAGGTCGGTCAGGATCCAGGTGTTTTCCATCAGCTCCAGCCGCGCATGGGGCCGCGACACTGACGGCTCGTGAAGCACAATTTCCCAGTCGGCCTTGCTGGTGGCGCGACCCACGGTCATGCGCGGCAGCAGCAGCGGGATGCTGGTGCCTTCCTGCGCGCCGTTGGTCACGATCAGCTTGCCGCTGCCGGTGCTGGTCATCGCGGTGATGACCGTGCCGTGGTCGGTGATATGGCGTTCGTCGAAATTATCGATCATGGCGGTGAACAGCAGCGTGGGCACAAACAGGCGCAGCACATCGCCGGCCATCAGCGGATACGGCTCGGTCACGCGCTCGTCATTCACGAACACGCCGTTGGCGCTGGCCAGGTCATTGACCATGAAGATGCCGTCCTGGAAGTTAATCACGGCATGCTGGCGCGAGACATGCTGCTCGCGGATGCAGATATCGTTGGTCTCCAGGCGGCCGATGCTCACGGTCGCGCCCTCGGCAAGGAAAAACGCCCGCTGCTCGTTAGAGAACGGGTCGGTCCACAGGATTCGCGCAAGCAGATTCTGACTGTCGATCATCGTATCATCATGACCTGTATGGCCGCGTCGGGCGGCGACCCATCACCCTGTCCGCAGAGCGCCTTCGCGTTCATCAGCGTCCTCGCGCAGGGCCTTCATGAAGCCGCGCGTACGCATAAATTCTTCTGCTTCTTCGGCGGTGTGGCGCACATAAATACGGGAGTAGCGGGCAAACAGCACGCTGATCATCTTCACCGTGGCGTTGATGAGCGGGTTCTGCGACACCACGATGACCGTATTGCTCAGCGGATGCTTGTGTGACAGCAGCGCCCGCGCCTCGGCAATCGCGCCATCCGGCAGGTGAATCTGATCGCTGACGATCATCAGGACGGCAACCGGGATCCCATTGGCATCCTGCATGGCATCGGAACGCGCCTTGGCATCCCAGAAATCCCCCCATGTCCAGTGATCAGGGAAGTGATACGCGATCACGTCTCGATAGCTGCGATAGTAGTCTGTTTTGATGGCGGACACTGGCAATTCACCCTGAAACTTCAGAAGACAACGGCATTACGTGTGGTTCTCCGACGGCACAAATCCCATCTGCTGCAGGACTTTCGCTGTCTCATCCAATGACTGTGCCGTTTGCAGCATACCGCGCCGCGACACGTACAACTGCGACAGGATACGCATCAGATTGCGTGCAAAGGCATTCGGCGTGACCATGACAAACAGGGTCACGCGTGGATGGCGCTTGCTCAGCAGCGACCGTCCCTGCGAGAGCGCATTATCCGGCATACTCACACGGGCTGGCATGTGCAGCAGGATAGCACAGTTATGCGTTACGCTGTCGGTCATGGCATCAGAGCGGCTTTTGGCATCCCAGAAGTCGTTCCAGTCCCACACATCGGGGAATTCGAACAGGATGACACGGTCGCTTCCCCTGAACCACGATACCTCAATGACACTCATCGAATGCAGATTCTTTCCAGATACATCAGTATTGTTACATTATGCGCAAGTAATGCGTGAAATGCATTAATTTCACGCGAAATTCGGATTTTATTAAGAAAACATTGAGCCTTGCTTAATCTGCGAACCCAAAATAATACTCATGCACCTGGCGGGCAATCGGGGCGGCCACGCCAGAGCCTTCGCCGGAAGTCTCGACCAGCACGACGACCGCAATCTGCGGATTGTCCTGCGGGGCATAGCTGGCAAACCAGGCATGCGAGGGCGTGCCGGGGCCGCCGGTCTGGGCGGTGCCGGTCTTGCCGCACACGCCCAGGGCCTGCAAGGGTGAATTACGGAAGACAAATTCGGCCGTGCCCGCCTGCGTATTGGTGACGGCGCACATACCGCTGTGCAGCATGTCGATCACTTCGGGCTGAAGGTCAAGGTCGATGCCCTCCGGCTCATAGGCGGGGGTAGGCTCGCCGCCCAGCAGCCCGGTATAGCTGACCAGGTGCGGGCGATACAGCGTGCCGCCATTGGCGATGGCCGCCGTCCAGCGCGTCACCTGAAGCGGCGTCACCTGCACATAGCCCTGCCCGATGGCCATATTCACTTCTTCCGAAAACGGCATTTCGGTGCCGAAGCTGATGCGGAACCAGTCGGGGTCGGGGATGAAGCCGGGTTGTTCGGGGATATCGGGGATGCCGGTCAGCACGCCGAAACCAAAACGGCGCGCGTAATCGGGCAGGATGTACGGGTCAGCCTGATAAAGCTGATAGCCCGCCTCGTAATAATACGGATTGCAGCTTTGCGTCAGCGAGCCGGCCAGCGTGAGCAGGCCATGCCCGCCCGGCAGCCAGTCGGTGCGCACGATATCACGGTTCCACAGGCCAGAACAGGTATAGCGCTCGTCCACAGCATACACGCCGCTGTCGGCCGCCGCCGCGGCAGTGATGGTCTTCATCACCGAGCCAAGCGTGAACACGCCCTGCGCGGGCCGATTCAGCTCCGGTCGGCGCGGGTCAGCCTGGAAGGCCTGAATCATCTCGTTGGCCACCTGCCGCCCCATTGTCGGGAAGGCGTTGTAGGCATTGTTGTCGAAGGTGGGATAGGTGACCATCGCCAGCACATCGCCGTTGGTCACGTCCATCACCACGACAGACGCCCCGCCAGACGCTGGCGCCCAGGTATCTTTGGCCTGGGTGTAGGCATCAGCGACAATGTTGTAGACCGCATTTTGCAGGTCAGCATCGACCGTCAGCCACAGGCTTTGGCCGGGGCGCGCCTGGCGCTCGCCCAGCACGCGCATCACCTGGCCGGATGGGCTGACGATTTCCAGGCTGGCAGCGGGCGTGCCGCGCAGAGTTTCATCCCAGGCCAGCTCGATACCCGTGCGGCCGATCAGCGATTCCTGGGTGAAGCCGGTCGCCTCCAGCGCGGGAATCTCGGCCTCGCTGGGATACCCCACATAGCCCAGCAGGTTGGAGACGGTGGTGCCGGTGGGATAGCGGCGCACGCGCACGCCATCGAGGCGGGCATCGCAGAAGGCGTCCAGCTGCGGCGCGACCGCGTTATAGGTGGCCTCGTCGATGGTGCCAATCTGCACCAGCTCGCTGGCCGGGCGGCTCTCCAGGCGCAGGCGCACATCCGAAAGCGGCAGCACCAGCGTGGCCGACAGCGTATTCAGGCAGTTTTCCCATTCGGGCGCGCTCTGGCGCACCACGCTGATGGTGGCGACGCGGCCTTCCTGGTCGGCCAGCACATCGCCGCTGGCATCGTAGATGTTGGCGCGGATGGGCGGCGCAGAACGCAGGCGCAGCCTGCCGCCAGAGGCCAGCTCAGGGAACAGGTCGCCCGGCGTCCAGGCGACGCGCCAGTCGCGCGCGGCGGCATCCACCACCAGCCGCATATCGCGGTTGGCCAGCGTGATGGTGCCAAACGTCTCGGTGATCATGTCGACGCTGTAGTTGAAGACGGCAATCGCGTCACTCTCGCGATAAATGCCGGTCGGCGTCACGGTCACGCCCACCAGCTCCATTGCGCTGGCTGCATCGGCATAGGTGTTGATGAAAGTTTCGCTGGGGGTTGCTTCCTGGCTGCCGAAGCTGATCAGCTCGAACATGCGCTCGTACTGGCCATCCTGCCAGTTCTGCATGAACTCGCGGGCCACGCGCTCGGCATTCTCGATCGGCCACTCGCTGGGCAGCACGGCCAGCGTGGGCAGCGTCTGCATAGAGGCGGACGTGCTGGCCGCCGGGGCGCACCCGGCCGCAATCAGCAGCGCAAGCGCAGCGAACACGAAGCCGGTCAGGCGGCGGAACCTCAGCGAGGGGGAAAGGGTCACAGGACTACCAGAATATGAACGACGTCACATGTCATTATAGCGCGCTGCGCCCACTCTGGCGTTAACGTGTGTAAAGCGCAGGGTGTCGAGCTCACCCATATCCTGGAGTTCTTGCCCTGCAAAATGGGGTGATTGTCGTAGAGGCTTGGCATGCCAAGCCTCTACTGCCAACGAAACATCAAATGATGCGGAATCGAAAATCAGGGAGCCATGTCGCCCTATTCTCCCTTAATCAGCCGCCGACCTCAGGCGTCGTCGCGACTTCCGGCGTGGTCACGACTTCGGGCGTGGCGGCGGGCTGACCGCTTTCAAGCTGCATCAGCGCGCGCGTGGTCGCTTCCATCGACTGAATCAGCGCCTGCTGCGTCTGGTCGATCTCCGGCGTGACGATCGCGCTCAGGTCGATATCGGGGGTGACAATGGCGTCGAGGTCAGGCGTGACCAGCGCGTCCAGATCGGGCGTCGCGGCCGGGTCGCTCCCGTCACTGCCCCCAGACGAGGGCAGCACATACCAGAACAGGTAAATCACGATGCCCAGCAGGGCGGTCGTCAGCCACATGGCCAGCGTGAAGCGCATATAGCGCTTGATGCGTTTCACCTTCAGCGCGGCCGGCAGCACATCCTCGAACCACATGCGCAGCACCAGATACGTCGCCATGAGCTGGGCGATAGCGCCGGTGATCAGGTGGATGGTGGGAAACAGATTGACAGGCTGGGGGATGCCCTGCGGCATGCTGGGCGCGACGCCACGGCTGTAGCTGACCCCCATGATGAAGATGATCAGCACCCAGTTGATCATCATGATCAGCGTCATGGTGTATTTGTGGGCGGGCTCATACATTTTGCGGCGGGCGAAGAACCAGCCCGCCAGCATGCCGGGGACGATCAGCAGAATATAGGCCAGTAACGTGATATCCGCGACCAGGTCTGCGTTTGTGCCGAGGAAACCTGCCGCACCGCGCGTGAATTCCATGCCCCGTATCCCCTATGTGATGAGTTCGCCATGCTGTCCACAAGTGTATCCGGTTTATGGATTCGCGAAAGCAGGGGGATGTACCAGAAAGGCGACGGGTGAGGCGCAAGACGCCATGCGCGCGTGGTAGGGACGAGGCCCGCCTCGTCCGCTATCGGTTGGCCGGCAGGGGAATCGCTGGCGTAGTGGCTTGGCATGCCAAGCCCCATGGGCACCAAGTTAAGACGATTCTTCTCATATTTGCCGGGCGGACACGCAGGTCCGCCCCTACATTCCTCGCGGACAAACAGTTGCAACCGCGAGTTTTTTCCTTCAAATCCGAGCGCCTCCGAGTAGGGGCGGACCTATGTGTCCGCCCTGGAGGACCAAAATCCGACTGAATCCTCAGCGAAAATTCCTTAACTTGGTACCTATGGGGCTTGGCATGCCAAGCCCCATAGGTACTACAAAAACTGACGTTTTGAACCTCAGGCGGCGCAGACACATGGAAGTTTCGCTGAACGAGCACCACCCGCCCCTTTTTACCTTTCGCTTTTTAACCTTTAACTGCTTCTCTCATCCCGATACCATGCCCAGGTGCGGGCGAGGCCTTCCTCGATGTCGACTTTGGGCGCGAAGCCCAGCAGCTCGCGGGCGCGGGAATTATCGCAGAAGGTGACCGGCGGCTCGGTGGCGGGGGTGGGCACATGCTGAAGCCGCGCCGTCCTGCCGATCAGGCGCTCGTAGATGCGGATGAATTCGCTCAGCGCGACCGGATGCCCATAGCCCAGATTCATGATCTGGAAGCCCAGCGGGCGCTCCAGCGCGGCGCAGATGCCATCCAGCACGTCATCGATATACGTCCAGTCACGCAGCATGCCGCCGTCACCAAAGACCGGAATCGGCTGGTCGCGCACGATGGCATCGATCACGCGCAGCGGCATCATGTCCGGGCGGCCATTCGGGCCGTACACGTTGAAGAAGCGCAGCACGTTCACATTCAGGCCGTGCAGGTGATGATAGCTGTGGGCGAATAATTCGGCGGCGCGCTTGCTGGCCGGGTACGGGGCCAGCGGCGTCACGGCCGGGTCATCTTCATGGAACGGCAGGCGCGCTGTCTCGCCATACACATTCGAGGTCGAGGCCTGCACGACCACGCTCACGCCAGCCCTGCGCGCAGCGTCCAGCACGCGGATGCCGCCAATCACATTGACCTCGGCGTACAGCGCGGCGCGTTCCGCCGAGTAGCGGACGCCGCTCATGGCCGCCAGATGCACCACGCGCGTGATATCCCCCGCTGAAAACGCCCTCGCCAGGTCGTCCTCGCTGCGGATATCGCCCTGCACAAAGCGAAACGATGTCCCGCTGTCAGCCGACGCGCTGGCCACCGCGTCAGTATTGGCCTGCTTCACGGCCAGGTCATAATACGGATCGAGATTGTCCAGCCCGACGACAGCATGGCCCTGCCGCAGCAGGCGAATCGCCAGGCGGCTGCCGATAAACCCGGACGAGCCGGTGATGAGTGTGGTCATTTTTATGGGTGATCTTCCGCCGCGCTGTGCACTATGCGCTCCAGTATAGCGTGTGCCTGCTCCAGACTGGTACACAACTGGTAACGCGGCCGGCGGGCGGGATTCATGTTGAGATAGGTGTTGATGAGCGTGCTGGCAGTGGCGCTGCGCGTGACCAGCAGCACCGTCTCCAGATGTGGATTCTCGCTGGATACCTTGCCGGCATGGCGGATAAAGTAGATGCCTTCGCTGGGGTTTGCCCGCGAATCGAGCATGTTGACGATCACATCGACGGGCAGCGTCTTGTCGGGGATATCCACCTGTGACCGAAGCAGGGCATCGCTGAAAATATCCCAGGTCAGCTGACCTGAAAAAGTCATCACACAAAGCACGCGCTGGCCGGTCTGATATTCAATCTGGCAGGACATGATGCATCAATCCGTAGTTACGAGAGATTCCTGAATATGCATTGTTTGTCTTCATTGTAAGACAATTTTGTGCGCTGCAATATTATGACTTTAGTCATTCGGGACGCATCGCCAGACTGTCGGTGGTCATATAGGACTGGTCACAGGCGGGGCATCGGATTACACTTAACGCCACTTATGAACATGGACGAGCGCAGCACAAATCACGCTTATGGAACAACTGGCAACATTTGAGAACAGTGTCATCGAATACGATGGCGACGCATGGCGTCTGGTCATGCCGGAGCCAGACAGCGCGCTGGATGCCCTGCGGGTGCTGGTGGAGGTTCGGCGCGGCTCTGGCCTGCGGCTGAACGCGCAGTTTGCGGCACATCGCCGTCTGCCCGCCGAAGATGGCCTGTCGCCTGCCGATATCGAGCGGGTGGTGCTGGGCTGGAGCCATAAAGACGGCTCGTGGCAGCTTGGCCTGATGCTGGCGCCGGCACTGGCAGAGGTGCGCGGCAGCCGCTGGTGCGGGCTGGCGACCTGGCCAGACAGCAGCGGAGCTGTCGGCACGCCCACGCATCTGTCCGCGGCAGACGCCGGGCAGAAGCTGGCCGGGCTGATCAGCAAGCCGTTCACCGTGGTGCCGCGCAAAGCCGAGACGCCGGCTGCCAGCCCCGCCCAGCAGGTGTACACCACCCCTGCCGCGCCTGTCCGGCTGGTCAGCCCACCGGCGGCGCTGCCCCCCATGCCCTACAAACTGGGACACTGGTCTTTTGGCCGTGATGCCAGCGGTGCGCTGGCCTTCACGCTGGAGCGCGGTTACGTGCGCGGGCGCATCCTGCGCGCCGTTTGGTACCTGTTCTGGGCGGTCGCGTTTGTGGTGCTCAGCCTGACCAGCCTGACCAGCGGCATCGCCCTGCCGCAGCCAGCCGTGCTGCCCTATGTCGGCTTTGGCTGCGCTGTGGTCATGGTGATTATCGCCGTCTATACCGCGCTGAGCGCGCTGCGTCAGCCGCGCCGCGTGCTGGTCAATGGCCTGAATGGCACGATCCGCTGGATGCGCGGCGACAAGCTGGCCCAGTCGCTGCAAGCGGGCGAGATTCAGGGTATTTACGCCAGCCAGGTCGTCACCCGCGCCAGCGAGAAAAAGCCGCGCCGCCATCTGACCTATGGCGAGGTGAATGCCTATTTGCAGGACGGCCGGTTCGTGGCGCTGGTGAGCCGCCTGGACATGGACGAGAAGTATGACGTCATCGTGCAGGCGGATGCCCCGCGCGATGAAGATGCCGTGCGCCCGCTGAGCGCACACGAGACACACAACAGCGTGCAGGCGGCCGCGGTGCAGGTGGCCGACGCCCTGGGCGTGCCTGCCTGGGATGACCTGCGCGTGAAATAAACCGACTGGCTGGCGCGGATGCGCTGGCCTTTTTTTCTGAAGGAGACTGCGATGAAACTGGTTACTTTTAGCGTGAAGGGCTCCGGCCGCGTGCGCATCGGCGAGATCATCGATGACACGGTCTACAGCCTGGCATGGACGGAAGATATGCGCCAGATGGTGCGCCGTGGCATCGTGGCCAGCCGCGCCTACGAGCGTTTTCCGCTGGCCGAGGTCACGCTGCACGCCCCGCTGATGCCAAGCAAGATCATCGCCATCGGCCTGAACTATGCCGACCACGCCAAAGAGACGGGCGCCAAGACCCCGACTGCGCCGCTCATTTTCGCCAAGTTCCCCAGCGCGATCATCGCGTCAGGCGAGACGATTCAGTGGCACAGCGACATCACCAGTGAAGTCGATTACGAGGCCGAACTGGCCGTCGTCATCGGCAAGCGCGCCCGCAACGTGAGCGAAGAAAACGCGCTCGACTATGTGTTTGGCTACACCTGCGCCAATGACGTCAGCGCGCGCGATTTACAGAAGAAGATCGACGCGCAGTGGACGCGCGGCAAGAGCCTCGACACCTTCTGCCCGCTGGGCCCGATCATCGTCACCAAAGACGAGGTGCCCGACCCGCAGGCGCTGAAGGTGCGCTGCCTGGTCAATGGCGACGTGATGCAGGACGGCACCACCGCCGACATGATTTTCAGCGTCAGGCACCTGATTGCCTACTGCTCGAAGATGTTCACGCTGGAGCCGGGCGATATCATCCTGACCGGCACGCCGGCTGGCGTGGGCGCAGGCAAGAAGCCGCCCGTCTTCCTGAAGGATGGCGATACCGTCACCGTCAGCGTGGAAGGCATCGGCGAGCTGACCAATCCGTGCAAAGTCCTGGCCGACTAGCAGCGAAAGCCCGCTGATATGACGCCCGTGAAACGTCGCCTCATTTTATATGGGGCGGCGTTTTGCATTGTGCTGGCGGCGCTGCTGCTGCCGGTCGCAGTGGGCGCGGGCATGATGATCGGCTTCATGATGCTGGAATGTACCGACCTGAATCCTGCGCTTGATGCCCGGCGCGAAACCGTCACTTTCCCCTCCGCTGAATTCAACCGCGAGACTGCGGCGGTGCTGCTGCGCGGCGACAACAGCACAGCAGACAGCCCGCTGGTCATCGCCGTGAATTATGCCGACGCACGCGAGCTGTCCCCCTATCTGGAGGCTGGCGCGCTGGTGCTGCTGTATACCAGCCGGTCATGCGTAGGGGGTGTGCCGCATTCGCTGGGGCTGGCCGAGGCACGCCAGATGGGCGATGCGCTGGCGTTCATCCGGGGACGCGCTGACCTGGCCGACCGGACGGTGATCGCGCATGGCTACTCGGCAGGGGGAGCCGCCGCGCTGATGGCCGCCGTGCAGTTCCCCAACATCGACGCGGTCGTGGCGCAGGGGGGCTATGAGGACTTCAGCGCGCGCCTGAGCGAGGATATCCGCCCGCTTCAGGTCATCGCGCCGCTGTTTGAATCTGGCGTGCGCGCCGCTTATCGCATCGCGCAGGGCGAAAGCATCGACGCGCTCAGCCCGATCAGCGCTATTCCGGCCATCGTCTCGCGGCCCGTGCTGCTGATTTACGGCACCGCCGAGCCGAGCATCGGCGGTGCGCGGAGCATGGCGGCGCTGGGCGCTGGCGCGGTGCGGCTGGTCGAAATCAGCGGCGCGACGCATGGCAGCTACCAGACGACCGACCCGGAAGCGTATCGTGCAGCGGTACTGGCCCTGCTGGACGAGCTGGCAGGCGCGTAAGGCAGTTTCGCGCCCGCCCGATGTGCGCTATCCTAAACGGCACACTTATCCTCACGATGTTCATGGAAAACCACGCACATGGAGCAGTCAAAACGCCGCTCGCTGCTGGGATGGATTGGCCTGCTGCTGGTCGCCGCCGCCACGCTGGTCGCGCTGGCGCTGGGCATACGCGCGCTGGCGCTGCTGGTGGGCCAGTCGGTGGAGGCGATCAACTACCCGTATCAGCTGAACTACGGGGAAGGCCCGCTGCTGGACCAGAGCCTGCGCATCGCGCGCGGAGCCGCGCTGTACAGCCTGGATGTGCCGCCCTACACCATCACCAATTACCCGCCGCTGTTCGCGGCGCTGCAAGCCCCGTGGCAGGAAACCTATGGCATCGCCTTCTTCTACGGCCGCATCATCTCGCTGGCCTCGGTGATCGTCAGCGTGCTGGCGATGACTGGGCTGGTGCGCGCCCTGACGAAAAGCTGGCTGGCCGGGCTGGTCAGCGGGGCGCTGCTGGCCGCCGTGCCCTATCTATTTCACTGGTCGGCGCTGGCGCGGGTGGACAATCTGGCGCTGGCGCTCAGCCTGGCCGGGCTGTTCTGCGTGGCGCAGGGGCGCGATAACCGCTGGGGCGTGTTTCTGGGCGCGCTGCTGATCGCGCTGTCCGCCGCCACCCGCCAAAGCTACCTGCTGGCCGCGCCGCTGGCCGCCTTCGTCTTTCTGCTGATGACGGTCGGGGCATACCGGGCATTTTACTTTGTCGTGTGGCTGGGGCTGCTGATTTTGCTGCCGTTTGCCGTCGCGCTGGTGTGGACGGAAGGCGGCATCTGGTTCCACCTGGTCACCGCCAACACCAACGCGCTCTCCAGCGTATCGATTGAAAAATATGCCGCGGAAATCGCGCTCACGATGCCGGTCCTGCTCGGTATGGGCCTGCTCTTCCTGCTGTTCGGCTGGATTCGCAAGGGACCGCGCTCGGCCTGGGCGCTGGCCGCCCCGTATGTCGTGGGGGGCATCGTCAGCGCGCTGACGATTGCCAAAGTGGGCAGCGACGTGAATTACCTGTTCGAGCTGTGCGCGGCGTTATGCGTGCTGGGGGGCGTGTTCTCGGCGGCGCTGGGGCGCATTCCCGTGCTGCGCGTCGTCGCGGTGCTGGGGCTGGCCTTTCAGGTCGTCACCATGCAGACGCTGAGCGAGCTGACCTACGCGCCGATCATCGCCGAACGGCTGGCCCAGCGCGCCGAAATGGATGTGCTGGCCGCGCTGGTGCGCGACGAAACGGGCGTCATCCTGGCTGACGATGCGATGGGCCTGCTGGCGCTGTCCAATCGGCCGGTGCTGTTCCAGCCATTTGAATTCACCCAGCTTGAGTCCGACGGCGTCTGGGATGAGAGCGATTTTGTGGCCCGGCTGGAGCGCGGCGCATACCCGGTCGTCATCCTGCACACGCCATACCGCAACCCGCGCCTGCGTTTTGAACGCTGGACGCCGGAAATGCTGCGCATCATCAACGACAATTTCCGCGTGGCCGCGCAGTATGCCGAGCACACCGTGTATCGCTACGCGGCGGGATAAAGGCAAAGGGCCCGAAAGGCTGTGCCTGGCCGCCCGGCCGCTACCCTTCCCGCAGCGTGCACAGCGCCTGGCGAATCTCGCCCAGGTGATAGGCCGTGTGCACGACGATGGCCATGCTGCCGCCAATCTGGGGCAGCTTATCCCACGCGTGAAAGCCCTGCATGTGGCCGACGATGCGCTCATACGTCTCGCGCAGGGTGGCTTTGCTGGCCTCCCATTCCTCTGGCGTGACCGTGCTCACCGTGTTCCAGATGTGGTTCCAGTCCACTTTGCCCAGCTGCTGGCCCAGCATCCAGTCTTCCAGCACCTCGCAGTAGAAATTGACGTGGGCCACCTGCGCGGCGATGCTGGCGCAGGTGGATGAGACTGGCCGCGACGCCAGCTCGGCGCTGATGCCCTCCAGCGTCTCGAACAGGCTGGTGCCCTTGTCGAGGAACATGCCATGCCCGCCGTCGAAGGCCTCTTTGAACGCCGGGAAAATGCAGTCGACATAGATATCGCGCGGGTTATCGAGTTTGGGTTCCTGGTCGGTCATGGCCTTTGTCTCCTTCTAGGGCAGAATCGTCAGGCGGGCGAAGTTGGCCGACAGCACCTTGAAGCCGACCTTGTCGAAGCGCACATTCACCTCTTCGTCGTCGCCCACCTTTTTGCTGTTTATGACAATTCCCGGTCCGAATGTGCCGTGAAAGACCTTCATGCCGGTCTTGAATTTTGTCTCGGACGGCGGTTTTGCCGACTTTGCGCCGCCGCTGCCCGGAAACGGAATAATCTTGTCGCGGAAGGCACTGCCCCCGCTGCCCCCGATGACCGGCGTGGACGGCTGATCCGGGGCGCGCTCCGGCTTGTCCCACGACGCGGCGCGATCGGTGTCGCTGCTTTCCCAGCGCGTCTCGCGCAGATAGCCGCTGCGTTCGCGCATCGACTTCACGCGCGTGCTCAGGCCCTCGGTCAGGTCGGCCGGGATATCTTCGAGGAAGCGGCTGGAGGTCGCCAGCTGGCTGTCGCCATACAGCGTGCGCCGGAATGCATACGAGAGATACAGCTCGTCTTTGGCGCGGGTGACGCCTACGTAAAGCAGGCGGCGCTCCTCGGCCATGCCTTCCGGGTCATTCAGCGAGCGCGAGTGCGGCAGCAGGCCTTCTTCCAGCCCAGCGATGAACACGACCGGATACTCCAGGCCTTTGGCCGCGTGCAGCGTGAGCAGCGTCACTGTGTCGGCGTTCGGGTCCAGCGAGTCGATCTCGGCCACCAGCGCGGTTTCCGACAGGAAATCGCTCAGCGACAAATCGCGCTTCTGGCTGATGACGCCCTTGAGTTCGTCGATATTCTCCACGCGGTCGAGCGCCTGTTCGTCGGTGTCGCTCTCCTGCGTGATGTAGGCCACGTAGCCGGTGCGCGTCAGCAGATGGTCAAAGATGATCGTCAGGTCGTTCAGCTCGGCCAGCCCACGCAGTTCGCGGATCATGCGGGCGAATTCGACCAGGCTCTTGGCGGCACGGCCAGTCAGCGGCACCACAGCGCCATCGGCCACGGCGTCCAGCGCGGTGCCGATGGTATAACCACTCCGCGCCGCCCAGTCGGCGAAGGCCTCGACCGACTTCTCGCCAATGCCGCGCCCCGGCGTATTGACCACGCGGGCAAAGCTGACTGCATCGGCGCCGTTGTTGATGACGCGCAGGTAGGCCAGCAGGTCCTTGACTTCACGGCGCTTGTAGAAGCCGACGCCGCCCACCAGCCGGTACGGGATTCGCCCATTCACGCAGGCATCTTCCAGCGCGCGCGACTGGGCGTTGGTGCGGTACATGATGGCGAAATCGCGGTAGGTCAGGCTTCGCGCCTTCATCAGCTTGCGGATGGTGCTGACGATAAATTCGGCTTCGTCGTTCTCGGTATAGGCCTCGTGCACGGTCACCTTCTGCCCGCCTGCGCGGTCGGTGAACAGCGCCTTCGGCGTGCGGTGTTTGTTGCGGTCGATGACGGCGCGGGCGATATCCAGCACCACCTGCGTGCTGCGGTAATTCTGCTCCAGCAGGATAACTTTCGTGTTCAGATAGTCCTGGCGGAACTGCATCACATTGCGGTAGTCGGCCCCGCGGAAGGCATAAATGCCCTGGTCCTCGTCGCCCACCACAAACACATTGTCCTGCGGCCTGCCCATCGTCTTCACAAGCTGATACTGCGCCTGGTTGGTGTCCTGGAATTCGTCCACCATCACGTATTCAAAACGGCGCTGATACTTCTCGCGCACCAGCTCGTTGTCGCGCAGCAGATAGACCGTCTGCACCAGCAGGTCGTCAAAGTCCATGGCGTTGTTCGCCACCAGGCGGCGCTGATAGAGCGGATACACGCGGCGCACGATTTCCGAGAAATAGTCGCGGCCGACGCTGTAGTCTTCCGGGGCGATCAGCTCGTTCTTGGCCGAAGAAATCGCGCTCAGCACGCGCCCCGGCTGAAACTTCTTGGTGTCCACGTTCAGCTCGTTCAGGATCGACTTGACCACGCTGAGCTGATCGTCGGTATCGTAAATGACGTAATCGCGGTTGTAGGGCAGCACACCCATGCCGGCTTCCACGCGCAGGATGCGCGCGCAGATAGCGTGAAAGGTGCCGATCTGCAGGCCATCGGTGTGGCCGCCCAGCAGCGCCTCCACGCGCTCGCGCATTTCGCCAGCCGCCTTGTTGGTGAACGTCACGGCGACGATGTGGTGGGCGGGCACGCGCATCTCATCGATCAGATAAGCGGCGCGGTGCGTCAGCACGCGCGTCTTGCCGCTGCCCGGCCCGGCCAGAACCAGCACGGCGCCGTCAACAGTGGTGACGGCCTCGCGCTGCTGTGGATTCAGTTTATCGAGATAATCGGTCATGCCTGTGCGGCTTTCATCGGCTCAACTGTCATGAATTGAGCGCGATTATACCGCACATCCGTTCACAACCACGCCAGAAATCCGGACAGGTCGTCGAAGATGGCGTCTGGTTTGGCGGCTTCCAGCAGGGCGCGGTCGTCATAGCCGGTCAGCACGATGGCGCACTGGGTGCCGGCGGCGCGCGCGCAGGCGATGTCCATCACCGTGTCGCCGACGATGATCACGTCATCAGGGCTGAAAAACGTGTTGTAGTGCATATTCGCCCGCTGGATGGCCAGCGTGGGCAGGTCGTTGCGGTGGAAGCGTTCGTGGCCATACGCGCCAATCGGGAACCACTCGCGCGGATAGCCCGCAGCCTCCAGCTTGACGAAGGCGGCCGGCTCGACGTTGCCGGTCACAATGCCGAGGGCGATATCTGGATGGTCGTGCAGATAGCGCACCGCCTCCACGCCGCCTGTGCAGGGCTGCACCGGATAGCGGTCGATGATGCCCGCCAGCGTGCGCCCCATCGTCACGGCATAGTCCGCGATGATCTGGTCGATGTGCTGCGGCGAATACGGTTCCGGCGTGAGCAGCTCGGTTAGCGTCTGCCAGTCGGTCTTGCCGCTGAAAATGTGTTTATCGATGGCGCCGGCCGTGCCGAAGGTCGCTTCCATAGCCAGGCGCGTGCTTTCGCGGCCTGCGCCGCGTGTCCACACCAGCGTGCCATCGATATCGAACAGGATGAGCTTGTTATGCATTGATCCTCGTAACTTACAAACGGATGAAGCGATGACGCTTTCGTTTACAGCGCACTTTTGACCTGCCGGACGATGCCATACCACACGGCTGCCGCCAGCAGCCCCAGCGCGATGCCCGACCAGCAGATGGCCCAGAACCAGCCTGGAATCAGCGGAGTGATTTCAGCCGAGAAAGCGGCCGCATCATTCCGTATGCGCCCCGACCCCAGAGTGCTGTTGCCAATCAGCGTGGTCACATCGACCACCGCGTTCAGGCAGCACAGCACGGCCAGAAAGTTCAATACCCACAGGCAGGCTTCAGTCCTCATTTTCCACGCCATCAGCCCCAGCACAATAGCCATGCCCAGCCCGACCAGCCAGGCCGTGCTCAACAGGTCGGTGAAAGCCAGCGTGATGACAGCGACAGCGGCGGCCAGCACCGCCATGATCGTGCGTGAGCGATGCGTGCGGTTGGCCAGATAAAGCAGCCCGGCGCCGAACAGCGCCGCGCCCAGATAGCCCGCCGGGATGATGATCCAGCGCCAGCCGCCTGCTGTCGTGGCCACGCCAGCCCCGTTCGCATAGACTGTCAGGTTGATGAAGCGGCCTCCGGTAAGGATTGCTGACAGCCCGTGGCCGGCCTCGTGCACAAACGTGACGAACAGGCGCAGCGGATACAGCAGAAAATCGAACAGCGGCACATTCCATACCACAATCGCCGCCACGATGGCGATCACCGCGACGATCAGGGCGCGCCTGCGTGGCAACCTGCGTTCGACCATGCTCTTTTGCCTCTGGTATACTCAGGGATAGTACGTCATCACCGATTAATACGTGAATTTCGAGATAAGAGTTGTATTAGAACGCTGTTGGAATCATTCCCCAAGTGGAGCATACATGGAACCTAAAACAATCGACGCGCTGCGTTTTGGCACAGTAGGTTCACCCCAGACTACCGCCGGCAGCGGGACGCCCGCCGCTATAGCGCACATCCGCCAGCTCGGCCTGCATCACCTCGAAATCGCGTGGACGCAAAGCGTGCGCGTGAGCGACGAAACCTGCGCGCTGATCAAGGCCGCCGCCCAGCAGCATCAGGTCAGCCTGAGCGTGCACGCGCCCTATTTCATCAACCTAAACAGCCAGACCGATGAGTTGATGGGGAAAAGCGATGCCCGTCTGCTGGCCGCCGCCCGCGCCGGATTCAAAAGCGGCGCCCGCGATATCGTGTTTCATCCGGGCAGCTATCACAGCCAGCCGCCGGAAGTCGTCTACGAGCGCGCCCGCCAGAAGCTGATCGAACTGACCGGGATTTTACGCGAAGAAGGCACCGACGTCATCCTGCGCCCTGAGACGATGGGCAAAGGCGCCATGTTTGGCACGCTGGAGGAATGTGTGCTGCTGGCGCGCGATGTCCCCGGCGTGCTGCCGTGCATCGACTGGGCACATCTGCATGCGCGGCGCGGCGATGGCTCGTTCAACAGCTACAACGAATTCGCCACTGCGCTCGGCTTCCTGCGCGACACACTGGGCGAGTATGGCATGAAGCATGTGCATTTCCACCTGAGCGGCATCGAGTACACGGCCAAAGGCGAAAAGATGCATGTGCCGCTGAACGAAGCCGACCTTCAGTACCGCGATCTGCTGCAGGCCTTTCTCGACTTTGGCGTGGAGGGCACGGCCGCCGTCGAGGCCCCGCTGCCCTTCCACACCGCCGACGCGCTCGTGTTTCAGGCCACGTACCGCCGTCTGCGCGATAAAGAATCGCTCCAGGAAAGCGCGGACTAGTCACCATGACCGAGACGCCAGTCCTCATCACCCTGATCAACGGCGATGGCATCGGCGCGGAAGTCATCCCAGCGGCCGAGTCGTTGCTGCGGGCGTTGAATCTGCCGCTGGCTTTTCAGCACGCAGACGCGGGCTTCGGCACGTTTGAGCGCACCGGCGACGCCCTGCCGCGTGAGACGCTGGACGCCTGCGCTGCGTCCGCCGCGGTGCTGTTCGGCGCCACCCAGTCGCCCATGACCAAAGTGGCCGGCTACAGCAGCCCGATCCTGACGCTGCGCCGGCACTTTGACCTGTTCTGCAATCTGCGCCCGGCGCGTGGCAACGGCCTGGACATGCTGATCGTGCGCGAGAACACCGAAGGCCTGTACAGCCGCCGCGAGCGCGTGGAGGACGGCGGCCAGACCGCCATCGCCGAGCGCGTCATCACGGCGCGGGCCAGCGCGCGCATCACGCGGGCGGCCTGCGAGTGGGCGCTGCGCCGCCGCCACAAGCTGACTATCATCCACAAGGCCAATGTGCTGAAAGAAACCTGCGGCCTCTTCCGCGAGACGGCGCTGGATGTGGTGAAAGAATTCCCGGCGCTGACCGTGGAGGAAGGCCTGATCGACAGCGCGGCCATGCTGATGGCGCAGGATGCGCTGGCCGGGCGCGGCGACCGCTACGACGTGATCGTGACGACCAACCTGTTCGGTGATATCCTGAGCGATCTGGCGGCCGGGCTAACCGGCGGGCTGGGCATCGCCCCGTCGGCCAATATCGGCGCGCAGGGCAGCGTCGGCGTATTTGAGCCGGTGCACGGCAGCGCGCCCGACATCGCCGGACAGGACAAGGCCGACCCGCGCGCGGCGATTCTCTCAGCAGCAATGATGCTGGAGCATCTGGGCTTTGCCGAGGCCGGCGCAGGCGTGCGTGCTGCCTGTTATGCCACCGCGCACAGCGGCAGCACCCGTGCCACCGCCGAGGCCCTCATCGCGGCGCTGTGAGCGGATGGGGCATGCGAATTGAGGTTTGGTTTTCGCCCGACAGCCCCGCTCACGCCCAGTCGAGGCCGTGGCTGTCGCGCATGAATTCAATGTGGCTGTCGATTTGCGGCTCATTGATGCCCGGCACAACGCGCGCGTAGCTGTCGTCTGGCTGCTGCATCCACATATTCATGTTATCGGCCATCGACGTGTTCAGGATGCGCATCACCTGATGCTGCACGCGTGGGTCGATGATCGGGAACACCACTTCGACGCGGTTGTACAGATTGCGGCGCATGATGTCGGCGCTGCCCAGATACAGCCGCTGTTCCGGCGCGGCATTCTGGAAATAATAGATGCGGCTGTGCTCCAGATAGCGGCCGACGATGCTGCGCACGCGGATATTCTCGCTGACGCCGGGCACGCCCGGCCGCAGGCACGACAGCCCGCGCACCAGCATGTCGATCTGCACGCCGGCCTGCGATGCCTCGTACAGCTTGCGGATGACCAGGTCTTCCTCAAGCTGGTTCATCTTGAAGATGATGCGCGCATCTTTGCCCTGGCGCGCCGCCGCAATTTCATGGTCGATCAGCGTCACCAGCCCCGGCAGCAGATACTCCGGCGCCACCAGCAGGCGGTTGTAGCGGGTATCCGGCGCATAGCCCGTCAGCCGGTTAAACAGGCGCGTGGCGTCGTCGGCAATCTCGCGGTTGGCCGTCAGCAGGCCCAGGTCGGTGTACAGGCGGGCGGTGCTGCTGTTGTAGTTGCCCGTGCCCAGATGCACATAGCGGTTGACCGTATCGCCCTCGCGGCGCACCACCATGGCAATCTTGGCGTGCGTCTTGACCGGCAGTTCTTCCACGCCATAGGTCACGTGCACGCCTTTTTCTTCCAGCGCGCGCGCCCATTGCAGGTTATTGTCCTCGTCAAAGCGGGCTTTCAGCTCCACCAGCACGGCGACCTGTTTGTTGTTGTCACGGGCATCCAGCAGCGCCTGCACGATCGGCGAGTTGCGCCCGACGCGATACAGCGTCGCCTTGATGGCCAGCACGTTGGGATCGGTGGCCGCCGTGCGGAAAAATGTCTCCACCGGCGCAAATGAATCATAGGGATGATGCAGCAGGATATCCTGCATGGCGATCTGGTCGAAGATATTCTCGTCCTGTGGCAGCGGCTGGCGCGGCGCATGCGACGGATACTTCAGGTGCGGACGATCGACGCCGGCCACCTGAAACAGGCTGGCCCCGCCCAGCGCCCCATTGACCCTATAGACATCCTGGCGCGGATCGACATTCAGCGCCTTGGCCAGCGTCTCGGTGATACGCGGGCTGGTCTGCTGCGGGAGCGACAGCCGCACCACCGAGCCAAAGCGGCGTTCTTTTACGCTTTCTTCCACGAACGCCATGATATCGACATAGCTGCCGTCGCCGTCATCGTCTTCCAGCTCATGCTCGTAGTCAATATCGGCATTGCGCGTGATGCGGAACGGTGCTTCCTCCAGAATCTCCATGCCGGGAAACAGCATGTCCAGATTGGCGGCCATCACGTCTTCAATCCACACAAACACTTCGTCCGGCCCGGCGACGACGCGCGCATACTGTTCCCGGGCATGATCGTCGCCATACTTGCGCAGCACATCGCTCATCCTGACCAGCCGCGGCGCCTGTTCGGGAATCTTGATGCGCACAAACTCGATATCATCGTCCTCGCCGCGGCGCAGGCAAACGGCCAGGTTCAGGCTGAGATTGCTGATGAAGGGAAACGGACGCGCGTGGTCCACCGCCAGCGGCGTCAGGATCGGATAGATTTCTTCGGCAAAATAGCGGGTCAGGGCCTGGCGCTCTGCACGCGAACGCGTGTTCACCGTGGTGATCGTCACGCCCTCGCCCGCCAGCTCGGCCAGCAGCTCCTGCATCAGGATGCGCTGGTCGGCCATCAGCGCGCCCACACGCTCACGAATGAGTTCCATCAGCTGGGCGGGCGTGTGCCCATCCGGGCGCGAGCCGCTGGAGCCATTGCGCGCCTTGGTGTGAATCGACGCCACACGCACCATGAAAAATTCGTCGGTATTGCTGCTGACAATGGCGAGAAACTTGATGCGTTCCAGCAGCGGCACGCGTGGGTCCTTCGCCTGGGCCAGCACGCGCTTGTTGAACTCAATCCAGCTCAGCTCCCGATTGATATAGTTATCGGGATTCAGGGGCGGCAAAGCAGCATCATCGATTTTGATCTGGAGGGCGGCGCACATGTGGGTTGTCCGGTGTGGTGCTCATGAATAAAAACAATGTTGCATCAATATACGGGTATTTATTGTTAAAAGTAAAGCAATATGGGCTGGAACAGGGGGAAAGTGTGACCGGGCGTTGCAGCCCAAAGTGACCCTTTGCATCATGCTGTTGTTTGCTATACCCTAATGCTGTCGCCGCATGAGGATAAATCGCCGTGGACAACCGCGCCGACCTGCCGCTGGTCAGCATCATCACCCCCTCTTTCAATCAGCGCGCCTACATCGAGAAAACGCTTGAAAGCGTGCTTTCCCAGGACTACCCCAACATCGAATATATCGTGCTGGACGGCGGCAGCACCGACGGCACGCGCGAGCTGCTGCTCACCTATGCCGACCGCATCACGCTGATTCTGGAGCCGGATGACGGGCAGGCCGACGCCATCAACAAAGGCATGCGCCTGGCCACTGGCGACATCCTGGCGTGGATGAATTCCGATGACTACTACACCCCTGGCGCCATCCGTGCCGCCGTTGAATACCTGCTGGCGCACCCGGACGTCGATTTTGTGTACGGCGACGTGATCGCCATCGACGCACATGAACGCGAATATGGTGTGCGCGCACATGTGCGCCAGGTGGACGCCGAGTCTCTGATCGACATCTGTGATGATATTGTCCAGCCGGGGACATTCTGGTGGGCACGGGTGTGGCACACGTGCGGCGAGCTGGATGCGTCGCTGCATTACACGCTGGACTATGAGTACTGGATGCGCGTGGCGAAACAGTTCACCATGCGCTACGTGCCGATCGTGTTTGCCAAAGAGCGCCTGTACAGCAGTGCCAAAACGTTCCGCGGCAGTCTGGCGCGCTGGGACGAGATCGAGGCAGTAGCGAAACGTCATGGCGGGGCCGGGCTGCCCCGCAGCTATGCAGCCGAGGCAGCAGCAGCATTTGCGCGGCACGGTCTGTCGCGGCTGGTGCGCGGACATTGGTCTGATGCGCGCCGTGACTGGGCCCGCGCGCTGGCCTTCCGCCCGCCGCCCGCAAAATTCTTCAGGTTCTTCGGCGCGCTTTTGCTGTTCGGCGATGCCTCTCTACCCCGCATCTGGCTGTGGCTCAACCTGCGGCGGCAGGCTGCCAAGGCAGAGTCCCATCTGCCGAACACAATTTCTACTTAACGCTTGCTTAAATAGAACAAATATGCTATTCTAACAGAAAGCGCACGATGCGCTGTTTCGTTCTATAATCGTAGAGAGTGATGTTGATCATGCTCTATTCCAGAAAAAGGACGGCTGCATTGGCCCCGAGAAAAAAACCCGCAGCAGATGCGGATTCCGATTCGCCACTGTTTGAGCACGGTGGTGCGAAAGGCGAAGAAGGTCGCAAGAAAGCGATGGAAGCTGCGCTTGACGATCTGACCAAGCGCTTCGGTGATGGCACGGTCGTCCGCCTGGGCGACGCCAGCCATCTGGCGGTGGATGTTATCCCCAGCGGCTCGCTGACGGTAGACATCGCGGTGGGCGTCGGCGGGATTCCGCGCGGGCGTGTCACAGAGATTTATGGGCCGGAAAGCAGCGGCAAGACCACCATCTGCCTGCATGTGATTGCCGAGGCGCAGAAGCGCGGCGGATGGGCGGCCTTTGTCGATATGGAGCATGCGCTCGACCCGCAGTATGCGGCCCGCATCGGCGTAAATGTGGAAACGCTGTATGTGGCCCAGCCGGATACGGCTGAACAGGCGCTGGAAATCACCGAAACGCTGGTGCGCAGTGGCGCGCTGGATGTGATCGTGCTGGACAGCGTGGCCGCGCTGGTGCCCCGCGTGGAAATCGAAGGCGACATGGGTGATAGCTTCGTGGGTATTCAGGCGCGCCTGATGAGCCAGGCGCTGCGCAAGCTCTCCGGCGCCATCAAGCAGTCGAACAGCGCGGTGATGTTCACCAACCAGCTGCGCGACAAAATCGGCGTGATGTACGGCTCGCCTGAAACCACCTCCGGCGGCCGCGCGCTCAAGTTTTATGCCAGTGTGCGCCTCGATGTGCGCAAGCAGGAATCGCTCAAGGGCTCTGGCGGCGAGGTGATCGGCAGCCGCACCCGCGTGCGCGTGACCAAGAACAAGGTCGCTCCGCCCTTCCGCGAGGCCGAATTTGACATCATGTTCCTCGAAGGCGGCATCAGCAAGTCTGGCGAAGTGCTGGATCTGGGGACTGAGCTGGGCATCGTGGAGAAACGCGGCGCGTTCTTCCGCTACAACGATGGCCTGCTGGGCCAGGGGCGCGAGAATGCCAAGCAGTACCTGCTGGAAAATCTGGCTGTGCGCGATGAAATCGAAGTGCTCATCCGCCAGCATTACGGGCTGGCCGCCAAAGCGAATTAAGTGCGAAGATAATGCCATCAGCGTAATAAAAAACAGGACACCCGGGTGTCCTGTTTTGTTTGGGGGGGGGGAAGTGCTTCCCACACGGCACAGGCATACGCTTATTCAACGAGGGTGAGCGACAAAGACACCAGCCCCAGAGATGAAATCTTGCATGATGCAGCAATTGCCCTCACGTGTTACTTGTCTTCATCGTCTGAAACAAACCGCGCTGGCTATAGCTAAGCAGCCGAGATTGTAAAAATCTTCAAAAAGATTACAAAAGTCATTGCGTTAGGCGGAAAATAAGCGCTTTGTAGGCGCTCCATGCCCTATAGTGACTGTGAAAGCTCACAAAGTCATGGAGTCATGTAAATGCAGCAGTTCAACAAATCTCTCACCTCCGCAGCCGTACAGGATGCACCGCGCAATCCGCCCCGCACCAGCGGATTTCCGGTCGTCGGATCGATTCCGGGCGTGTTACGGCATCAGACCGACTATCTGATGAATGCGTGGCGCGAACACGGCGATATCTACACGCTGGATCTTGGGCTGGTCAGTATTGTTATGCTGAACCATCCGGATTATGCACAACACATTCTGCGCGATAATTTATCCAACTACGCCAAAGGTGGCGAAATGTGGGCCAGCGTGCGCGAGGTCATCGGCGATGGCCTGGTGACCAGCGAGGGCAATTACTGGCGGCGTCAGCGTCGGATGATTCAACCGCATTTTCACCGTCAAAAGCTTGCTGGTCTTGTTACGCTGATGATGGAAGCCATCGATGACGGGATGCGCGACTGGGATGCGCGCGCTGCTTCCGGCGAACCTTTTGATATCGCCAAAGCCTATGCAAATATCACGATGAAGGTGATCGTGCGCAGCATGTTTGGGCGTGCACTTGATGAACATGATGCCGACAGACTGGGCGAGGCAATGAGCTATGCGCTCGATTACATGCTCAAGAACATGGTGTACGGCAAATTACCCAAATGGATGCCTGCGCCCGGGCGCAACAGGTTCCACGCGATGCTCGAACAGGTGGATGCGTACCTGTATACGTTGATTGCGCAGCGCCGCCTCGTGAAAGATACCGGCGATGACCTGCTCAATATGTTCCTGCACCTGGTTGATGACGAAACCGGGATGCCACTCAGTGATAAGGAAATTCGGGATGAAGCAGCGACAATCTTCCTCGCCGGGTACGAAACAACATCGATTGCGATGACGTGGGCGACATTTATGCTGACCCAGCATCAGCATGTAACCGACAAAATGGCAACACAGGTGCATGATGTCCTGGGAAACCGTACCCCGGTATTTGAAGACCTGATGCAGCTTCAGTATCCGCGCATGGTAATGGAAGAAACCATGCGGCTGTATCCGCCGGTCTTCTGGTTGCCCCGCACAGCGGTTGAAGATGATGTGATCGGCGGCTACGCCATCAAAGCTGGGCAAATGGTTGCGGCAGTGCCCCTGACAATCCATCGACATCCGGAATTCTGGGCCACACCAGACAGCTTTGATCCTGAGAACTTCGCACCAGATGCGGCCAAAGGCCGACATCCACAGGCCTGGATGCCTTTCGGTGCCGGACAGCGACTGTGTATCGGCAAAGATTTCGCGCTGATGGAAGGCGCACTGATCCTCTCCCGCCTGATGCAACGCTATATCGTTCATCCGGTGACAGATCAGCAGCCACAGATCGCACTGTCAACCACGCTCACGCCAAAAGATGGTCTGTGGGTTCGCCTGGAGAAACGCAGGTAGTCAACGATCAGGCATCGGGTCGAAAGCACCTGTGAGGATGTGGTTCGAGGGTAAAGTGGCTGAATCTGCTGATATAGGATGTGCCACGGTGCCAGAGACATGAGTCTGGAAGATGCAGCAAAGCAGGTAACGAAAACAGGACACGCAGGTGTCCTGTTTTCGTTGGGGGGAAGTGCTTAGAAGAACGTGTGCTCGCGGAAGCTTTCCAGCAGCAGGCGGGCGCGGCTGGGCTCTTCGGTCAGGAACTCGGCCGTCGGCCTCCTCAGCCAGGTGGTATAACCTTCAATCTTCTCTTCCGTGTCGCGCAGCTTGTTGAAGCCCATCTTCCAGCTTCCAAACATGCGCTGCGTGGTCTGATTCCGATAGACCAGGATGACATTCTTGTGGCGATCATCGCGTTTGATCTTCTCAAAGACCTCCATCACGGTGTCTTCTTCGCCTTCCAGCGCCTGAATGAAGAAGCCATCGCGATACAGCAGCATGCCGGTCACATCGCACTTTTCGTTGTTCCTTCGGCTCACCTCCAGAATTGCCTTCAGTTCGTCATCGCGCATGTCGTGCGAGGCAGAGCTCACGTACACCAGTGAAATCATTCCCATTGTTTATATCCTCCATGATGTCAATCATGACTCTATTGTATCGGCACGTGAAAACAGCAAGTGTTAAGAAAGATTACATGTTGTAATATTTCTTTGTTTATGACAGGCATTTGCGATACAGTGCGATCAGCTTCGAGGCTGTGTGGTCCCACGTCATGTGCGCAGCGCGGGCCCGCCCGGCAGCGCCCATCCGCCGACGCAGCGCAGGGTCTGCGGCCAGCGTCAGGATCGCATCCGTCAGCGCGGCGTCTATCTGACCAGCATCCTGCGGCACCAGCAGGCCAGTCACGCCATCTTCCACCGCGTCTTCAGCACCGCAATCGCGCGAGCCGATGACGGGCAGGCCGGCAGCACTGGCCTCCAGCAGCGACAAGCCAAAGCCCTCGAAGCGCCAGCCGGCATTCAGGCTGGGCAGCGCGAAGATATCCGCCTGCGCGTACAGCGCCAACAGCTCGGCATCGGGCACGCGACCGGGCAAGGCAATAAAGTCCCCAGCGCCCAGCCGGTCGATTTCAGCGCGAACCTCGGCCACATAGGCTGATTCAGACAGCGTGCCCGCGATCACGCAGCGGATCGGCAGCGGCGACTTCGCCCGCGCGGCGGCCACAGCGCGCACCAGATTCAGCGTGCCTTTGCGCGCCTTCACTGCGCCCACGCTCAAGACCAGCAGGCCCTCTTTGTCGCCGTCCGGGGGCTGGCCCAGCCCGGCGAAGCGCGCCACATCCACCCCATTGGGGATGACGACCGTGCGGATATCATCCCCCAGCGCCAGCCGCGACTGTCGCTCGGTGTAATGGCTGACGCAGGCCAGCATCCCCCGGCGCAGCGCATAGCGATAGGCGACATTGGCCGGGAACGGGCGCATCTGGGTAGCGCGCACATACGAGCCGTGCCCGGTCACGATCAGCGGCTTGCCGGCAGCACAGGCAGCCGCCAGCGGGGCAAAGGGCTCGACCGCGCAGTGTATCAGGTCACACGGGCGCAGCAGGCGGGCGGCTGCTGGCGTCAGCCGGATCATCGAGGCCAGCAGGCCCTTCGCGATCGGCTCCACCGATGGCAGCACCGCATGCAGCGTCACGCCTTCCAGCGCGGGCATGGGCGAGTTGTGCGGCAACAGCGCCGTCACCCGCACGCCCTGCGCCGCCAGCGCCGTCAGCAGGCTGAGCGAGTAGTGCGCCCAGCCGTGTTTATGCGTCAGGTCTGCGGCGATGAAGCCAAGATGCAGCGGTTTGTTCAGGGTGTGTGTCCTTTTTCCACGACGTTACGTTCCACCTGATGCAGCACGGCATCCACCTGCATGTGCAGCTCCATCAGGCCCATTTGCGCGCGCTCACGGCGGCGCAGGCTGATCGTCTCATTTTCTATCACGTCGCGCAAGATGCCGCCAAACACGAGCGCCTGTTTGATGAGCTGGGCGCCCACCACCGTGTCCTCCGTGTCTTCATAGTATTTCAGCAGGTCGTGCCACGCATAGATGAAGTCCCACAGGTGTTCACGGTCCAGCCAGGCGGCGCCCTTTTGCGACACCTCCACCTTGTGCGCCAGCGCCATAATACGGTCTTCAATACGGCGTCTTTTCAGTCCCAGGATGAAGTTCATACCATCGAGGCCAAAGCTCATCAGCGAGGGGCACAGCGTACCCCGCTTCGCTGAACGCTGGATGAGCGCAGCCTGTGTGCAGGTGGACTGGGCAGGCAGTTGCACGCCGTCAGTTTCAGCCGTACCCTGATATGCGTCCATGTTTTATCAGCGAAAGAGAGCCGCCATGCCAGCAGCCGAACGCCAGCAGTATATCGCCACCCTGCGTGAATTCCCTGCCCGCCTGACCATGCGCCTGTATGGCCTGACCGACGCGCAGCTGGACCAGCGCACCGCGCCCAGCGAATGGTCAGCGCGCCAGATCGTGCATCACTGCGCCGACAGCCACATGAGCGCGAATTTCCGCTTCCGCCTGCCGCTGCACAGCGAGAACCCGATGGTGCCCACCTATGATCAGGATGCCTGGGCCAAGCAGCCGGATTATGCACTGCCGCTGGCGCCCTCACTGGAAATTTTACGCGGTCTGCATGTGCGTTTCGTCGCGCTGCTGGAGGCCCTGACGGAAGCCGACTGGGCGCGGCCGGTGTCGCATCCTGAATGGGGACAGGTCACGGTGGAGGAAATCGCCCGCCGTTATGCGAATCATTGCGACAACCACATGCGCCAGATCGACGGCATCGGCGTGATGCACGGCTGGTAAGACGGTCTATTCCAGCAGGCGGGCCTTCAGCTTGTCCAGCACCGCCTGATCCAGCCCGCCTTTGGTCAGCAGGTACTGCTCCGCCGTGCCATAGGTCTCATACATATACTTCAGGGTGCGGCGGATGCTCTCCGGGTCGGCCACCAGCAGGTCGGTCAGGTCGCCAGCCAGGATGCCGATGCGGCGGAAAGGCGTCATGGTGTCGATCATTTGCTGGTAGAAAATCGGATAGGCGCGGTTGCTGAGCGAGTAATCGGCGGCGATCGTCTCGTCATCCACACCCAGGAAGCTGAGCAGCACCGCGACCGCGACGCCGGTGCGGTCTTTGCCGGCCGTACAGTGAATCACGGATGAGCCGTCATCTTCGACCTCGGCAATCGCGCGCAGGATGGTACCAAACGTATGCGCCTCGGCATCCACCAGGTTGCGCGTGTAGTTATCGACCACAAATTCGTCCACCTGGTCGATATTCTTCAGCAGCTCGATAATGCGCCCCACCGAGCTGGCGCCAGCCGTCACCGGCAGGGGAAAATACTGCGCGCCTTCGGGCAGGCGGTCGGGATTGCGCTCGGTCTCTTCGCGCAGGCGCAGGTCAAACACGCGGCGCACGTTCAGCGATTCCAGCGTTTTGAGATCGTTATCCGTCAGCTCGCCCAGCGCGCCGCAGCGATACACGCGGGCGCGCTTCACCATGCGCCCGTCTTTCGTGCGGTAGCCGCCGATATCGCGGAAATTGATCCCCTTTTCCAGCGGCACCTCGCTGTTGTCTTCCCGATCCGGGATGAGCACCATGTCTTCGGCCACTTTTCGCGGCATTGCCCGCGCGCGCATGCGCCTGCTGCGATAACGCAGCGCCAGCCCGCCGCCCACGATCAGTGCAGCGACATTCCGCAATGCGCGCTTTGAGCCGCCTTGTTTCTGTGCCATCCGGTTCCCTGCTCCCTGTCGGTTTACATCATAGAATTAAAGTAGCGCATCCTGCCTGATGACACAACCTCCAGATGGGCGATGCACGATTGGCCGGACAGCCCTGTAAAAATACCCCGCTTGTCACCTATAATCAGGGGCTGAAAACACACACCAGATCAGCGAAAAGACGCGCACTATGGGCATGCCAGAAAAACTCGCCGCAATTGAATCCCGCTATCAGGAGCTGGACCGCCTGCTGTCAGAGCCGGAGGTGATGGGCGATTACGCGAAGATTGCCGAATACAGCAAAGAACGCAGCGCCATCACCACCATCGTCGAAACATATCGCACCTTCATGCGCCAGAAAAGCGAACTGGAAGAAGCGCGTGAGATGGTCGATGCCGAGACGGACCCTGAACTGCGCGAGATGGCGCAGGAAGAATTGCAGTCACTGACCGAAAGCACGACCGCGCTTGAAGAACAACTGCGCGTGCTGCTGCTGCCCAAAGACGTGCGCGACGAGAAGAACGTCATCATCGAAATCAGGGCCGGCGCAGGTGGTGACGAATCCGGCCTGTTTGCCGCAGACCTGTTCCGCATGTACAGCCTGTATGCCATGCGCTACGGCTGGAAGATCGAAGTCATCGACCAGAGCGACACCGGCGTGGGCGGCTTCAAGGAAATCCAGTTTCAGATCAAGGGCGATAACGTGTACAGCCGCATGAAATTCGAGAGCGGCGTGCACCGTGTGCAGCGCGTGCCGGCCACGGAAAGCCAGGGGCGCATCCACACCAGCACGGTCACCGTGGCGGTGATGGCTGAAATGGACGAAGTGGACGTGCAGCTTGATATGAGCGACGTGCGCGTGGACGTGTATCGCAGCGGCGGCGCGGGCGGCCAGAGCGTGAACACCACCGACAGCGCCGTGCGCATGACGCACATCCCCACCGGCCTGGTGGTGGCCGTGCAGGACGAGCGCAGCCAGCTTCAGAACCGCATCCGCGCCAAGCAGGTGCTGATCGCGCGCCTGTATGAGATGGAGATGGAGCGCCAGCGCAGCGCCCAGGACGCCGACCGCCGCAGCCAGGTGGGCACCGGCGACCGCAGCGAGAAAATCCGCACCTATAACTATCCGCAGAACCGCGTGACCGACCACCGCATCAACGTGACCAGCTATAACCTGCCCGCCGTGATGAATGGCGATATCGACATGTTCATCGATGAGCTGATCGCGCAGGACCAGGCGGAAAAGCTGGCCGGCGGCATGGAATAATTACGGGGTGATGAGGGGAATGCCTGCGTTTCCCGGACATATGTAACTGAGCGTAGAACCACGACGGGCGCGTCGCGACGCGCCCGGAAGCTATCACCCATCCCCCCTTTTAACTTTCGCCTTGTAACCTTTAGCGCCCCTCAACCCCCGCCAGCGGCGTGGGCAGGCCGTCGATGCTGCACACATTCTTCTTCTGGCGATACTCGTTCAGGCCGTCCTCGCCTTTGGTTTCTGCCCAGCGCACCAGCGTCGGGCGGTCCTCGACGAAGTCGTAGAGCGGCACGGCAAAGCCGCACGAGGTCTGCACCTTGCTGATTTCAGCGGTGATGATCTGGCGCGCACCGGGAATGATCTCAAAGTGCGGGGCCAGCACGTCCCATTCCGGCGTGCCCGGCAGGGCGACCTGCCCGCGTCCATACAGGCGCATGATATTCGGCGGGCCTTCAAACGCGCAGAACATCAGGGTGATGCGGCTGTTTTCGGCCACATGCGCCGAGGTTTCGTTGCCGCTGCCCGTCAAGTCCAGATAGCCGACCGTGTTCCCGCCCAGATAACGAAAACTGTCCAGCCCCTTGGGCGACATATTGATGTGCCCGTCCGCGCTCAGCGGCGCAGTAGCGACGAAGAACATCCGCTGCTTCTGGATGAACTCGATATGGTCTGGCGTGATGCTGTCAAAAAACTTTCCCATAGCGTGTACTGAACCTCATCTGCTTCAACTGACAGAAAATACAGTGCCCTTTCTAGAACAGCGAAAGCTGCGTCGGCTTACCTGACGCGTCCCCGCCGCTGCCGTCGCCTGAAGGTGCGGCCGCCGATGCACCTCCCTGACGGCGCGCTTTCATCTCGGCCACCAGCTCCGGGATGCGGCGAAAATCCGCGGCCATCGCATCCTGCAAGCCGGGATTACGCAGCACGGCCGCCGGATGAAACAGCGGCAGGATGGCGCGCCGGTCCTCATATTTGGGCTGGCCGTGAATCTGCGTGATTTTCGCGTTGGTGAAGTAGCGCGCCATGCTGAAGCGCCCCAGCGTGACCACCACAAACGGGTCGATCAGCATCTCCTGTTCGTCCAGATACGGCTTGCACGCGCTGCTCTCATCGGGCAGCGGATCGCGGTTTTCCGGCGGACGACACTTGACCACATTGGCGATAAACACATCGGCGCGCGTCAGGCCGATCAGCGCCAGCAGCTTTTCCAGGTATTTGCCCGACTGCCCCACGAAGGGCAGCCCCTGTTTGTCTTCATTGAACCCTGGCCCCTCGCCGATGAACAGGATTTCTGCCAGCGGATTGCCCGCGCCGGGCACGGCGTTCGTGCGTGTCTCCGACAGGCGGCACAGCGTGCACACGCGCACCCGCCCGGCCACGGCCTCCAGTGCGGCAATACGATCCTGAGTCATCTGGCCCATCCTTTATGATTGCAGTCTGACAAAATATGCTCACAGCAAAGTGCCAGTGTAGCGCGGGCGCCCCGTAAAGCAAAAGCCGGCCTCATGCGAAGTTGCCCCCGTTTTGCTATGCTTGAAGGGCTTTACGACAGCCTCATTTAAAAGAGACGATCATGAAAACGATTCCCTTCAGCTTTGACCTGACGCCTGGCACGTTTATTCCCACAGCCTACGACAACTATATCCGGCGGCAGTATTCGGCGCTCAAAGGCCAGTATCTGGACAAGGCCGCACACGAGGCGATCATTGCCGCTGGCGACCCGCTCAGCTACGAAGTCTATGAAATCCGGCGGCCAGAGCTGACGGGCGAAATCCTGCACGGCATCAGCATCCTGCATCCCGGCAAAGTCGGTGACGAGTATGCGATGACCAAAGGCCATTTCCACACCGTGCGCGACACCGGCGAGGTGTATATGTGCCTGAAGGGGACCGGCGCGATGGTCATGGAGACCGAAGCAGGCGAGACGGCCGTCGAGTTTCTGGTCCCCGGCCGCGTGCTGTATGTGCTGCCGAACTGGGCGCATCGCTCGGTCAATCTGAGCGCCGACGAGGACTTCGTCATCTTCTTCGCCTATCCCGGCCACAGCGGCCACGACTACAGCACGATCGAGAAGTATGGCTTCCGCAAGCTGCTGGTGGAACGCGATGGCCAGCCGACCATCATCGACAACCCGCGCTGGGGAGGCTGATCTGTGGACCTGAAAGACTGCCGCGTGCTGGTGACGCCCACCAGCTTTGGCCGTGGCGACCCGCGCCTGTGGGACGAACTGCGCGCCGCCGTCGGTGAGGTGATCGAAAATCCGCATCCGCGCCCGCTGACCAGCGCCGAAGTGCGCGCGCTGCTGCCCGGCGTGCACGGCTATATCGCCGGTCTGGATGTAATCGACGCGGACGCACTGGCCGACGCGGGTGATTTGCAGGTCATCGCCCGCTATGGCATCGGCACCGAGCGCGTCGACCTGGACACGGCGCGCGCGCGCGGCATCACTGTGACCAATACGCCGGGCGCGAATGCGTCGGCTGTGGCCGAGCTGACCCTTGGCTTCATGATCGCGCTGTCGCGCAAGATGGTGTCGGCGCATGACCGGCTGAAGGGCGGCGAATGGAGCCGCGTCAATGGCACCTCGCTGGAAGGCAAGACGCTGGGGCTGGTCGGCTTCGGGGCGATTGCCCGAAAGACGGCCCTGTTTGCCCGTCCGCTGGGCATGCACATCGTGGCCTATGATCCGTTCGTGACCGCGGAGGCGATGCGGGCGCAGGACGTGACGCCATCCGACCTGGACGGGCTGCTGGCCGCCAGCGATATTGTCTCGCTGCACCTGCCGGTCACGCCGGAGACGCGCAGTCTGGTGGACGGGCGCTTTATCGCGCACATGAAGCGCGGCGCTTATCTGATCAACACCGCGCGCGGCGACCTGATTGACGATGCTGCGCTGGTGGCCGGGCTGGACGACGGGCAGGTGGGCGGGGCCGCGCTGGATGCTTTCACGCATGAGCCGCCGCCGCCCGACAGCCCGCTGATCGCGCATCCGCAGGTCATCGTCACGCCGCATATCGCCGGCAACAGCGACAGCGCCTCGAACACGATGGGCCGCATGGCGGTGGACGAATGCCTGGCCGTGCTGCGCGGCGATGTCCCCCGCTTTCGCGTCGTCTGACAGGAGAATCGCCACACCATGACCCAACACCTGCCGCTGCATCCGCGTGACGTGCCCACCTTTTTCTTCATCGGGGTCACCACGCGCAAAAGCTCGATCATGACGATTTTTCCGCGCTGGATGGAGGCGCTGGGACGCCCGGAAGTCGTCATCGAGGGTATCGACTTTCCGCTGCATGACAAGCCATCGCACTACCGCGAGATGGTCGCCTTCATCAAGCATGATCCGTATTCGCTGGGCGGGCTGGTGACCACGCACAAGCTCGATCTGCTGGCAGCCTCGCGCCCGTTGTTTGACGAGCTGGACGCCTACGCGCATATCACGCATGAAATCTCGTCTATTTCCAAGCGCGACGGCCGGCTGATCGGCCATGCCAAAGACCCGATTTCGTCGGGCAGGACGCTGAACGCGCTGCTGGCGCATGACCATTTTGCGCGCACCGGCGGGGAGGTATTGTGCCTCGGTGCTGGCGGGGCGGGCGCGGCCATCGCGCTGCATCTGATGCATGCATCAGACCGGCCACGGCGCATCGTCGTGACCGACCGCAGCCCGGCGCGCCTGCTGGAGCTGGAGACGATGGCCGCCGCCCAGGGATCAGACATCACCTTTGAGCTGCATCAGGCGGCCACCGAGCCGGACAGCGATCGACTGCTGGCGGCCATGCCCGCGCACAGCGTGATTATCAATGCCACCGGCATGGGCAAAGACCTCCCCGGCTCGCCGCTGACGGACGAGGCCGTGTTCCCGATGCACGCCGTCGTGTGGGAGCTGAATTACCGGGGCGAGCTGCGCTTCATGCATCAGGCGCTGGCCCAGAAACAGGCGCGCCATCTGCATGTCGAGGACGGCTGGAATTACTTCCTGTATGGCTGGACGCAGGTGGTGGCCGAGGTGCTGCACCAGCCGATCGAAGGCGGCGTGTTCGATGCGCTGGCGCGCATCGCCTCACAGTCGCGCGCGGGACAGGGATAACGGCGGCCTCGTCCCTCGGTCCTCTCGCTCCACCGCCGCCTGAGGTTCAAAACCTCAGGCTACGAGAAGCCCAAGTCCCTGAAGGGACTGAAAAGCCATATCTTGAGGTAAGCATTCAGCGCAGCAACCTGAGAATAGTCCCTTCAGGGACTTGTCGGTTGGTAGCCCCGGGTTTTGAACCCGGGGCGGCAGGTGATGACCCACCGCCACCTTTCGACCAGAGGCATATGCGTTTTGTCCCTCTCCACGACGTGGAGAGGGACGGCGGAGCGCAGCGACGCAGGGTGAGGCGCCTAGCAGAACATGCTCATTCAGGCTGGATGAACTCCATGCGGTTGCCAAACGGGTCGCGGCATTCGAAACGGACGAAGCCCGGAATCGGCACAGATTCGGCCATGGCGACGCCGTGGTGGCGCAGCAGATTTTCCCACGCGGCGACATCGTCCACCTGATAGGCCAGATGCGCCTTGGTCGCCATGCGGTCGACGCCGTCCTCTGTCCCCACATGCACCTGCTGGTCGCCCACGGCCAGCCAGAAGCCACCGCGCCCCTTCAATGAAGCTGGCTTTTCCACTTCGTTCAGGCCCAGCAGCCCGATGTAAAATTCGCGGGCAGCGTCCTCAGCCCCTTTAGGAATCGTGATCTGCGCATGATGCAGCCGGTGGATGACAGGCATGATGGGGACCCTCCATACAGGTGAGACAGCCATCATTTTAGCCCGGAAACCCGCGGGCGCGATTTTTGGAATGGGTGATTCAGGGGCAGCCTGTTTCGGGGTCAGTTCCCATGCCCGCCGCCATGCGCTACAATGGAGGCCAGTAAGACGCTGGAGAGTCAGACACGCATGGCACTGGAATTTGAAGCACTCGTCGGACACCTGTATGTGGTCAACGGCCGCTCGATCAGCATGATGCCGCCCGGCGCGCTGGTGGAAGTCGCGCCGAAGAAGGCCGCGCGCGGGCGTGAGACAGACACCTTTTTTGTGCTTGTGCTGCCGTCTGGAGACACCGCCGCCCCCGCCCTGTTTTACGAGCAGATGGCGCAGTTATGCGCCGAGCGCTACTTCAACAGCTCGGGCAGCGTGACGGCCGGCATCCGCGCAGCACTGGCCCATCTGAACGAAAACCTGTACGAGCACAATCAGCTTCATGGCGCGCATTACGAGGCGACGCTGCTGTGTGCCGTGATGAAAGGCTCGGACCTGTATCTGGCGCGCATCGGCTCTGGCGTGGCCCTGTTCCGCTCGGACGACGAGGTGCAGCCGTTCCCCAGCGAATTCAGCAACGACGAACAGGTGTTTGGCATGCCGCTGGGCGTGCGCATGTCGCCCGATGTCAAGATGGCGATGTATCAGGTCAAGGAAGGCGCGCGCCTGCTGCTGGCCGATGTCATGCTGGCCGACCTGAATTACGACAGCGTGCGCGCAGCGATGACGCGGGACGATATTGGCGATGTGCTGCTGGCGCTGAAAGAGGCCGCCGCAGGCACGCTGACGGCCACCGCGATTGAATTTGTGCCGCCAGAGGAACCGTCGCCGCTACCGGTGCCGGTGGTGGAGAGCACGCGTGGCGAGGTGATTACGCCTGCGCCGGAAGTCGTGGTGGAGGAAGACCGCCCTGCAACCAGCAGCCGCGAGGAACCTGCGCCACGCCGGTCAGACACGCGTGGGGACGGGCTGCGCCGTGCAGTTGGGTCCGCCGCGCTGGGCACCGCCGCCGCCATCGATAACCTGAACGACGCGGTCGACCTGGTGCTGCCAGAGAAAGACCCGGCCAAAAAGTCGGACAGCAGCACGCCGCTGATGGCCGCGCTGGCGCTGCTCATCCCGGTGGTGGTTGTGCTGGTGGTGGTCGGTTTCTGGCTGAGCGGCACCGGCCAGAGCGAGTTTGACCTGTGCGTGACGCAGGCGTATCAGGCGGCCAGCCTGGCGCGCAGCATCGATTCGTCCGACGTGCGCGGCACGCTGGCGGCATGGAGCGCGGTCAACGCCGTGGTGGCCCGCTGCGACAGCCTGAACCCGAATGACCCGCAGATGATCGCGCTGGCGAATGAAGCGCAGACGGTGACCGACGCCCTGGTGGGAATCGACCGGCGGCCCACCACCGTGGTGGAGACCTTGCCCAGCGCCGTGCTCACGCGCCTCGTGCTGCAAGGCCAGGACCTGTATGCGCTGGACAATGGCAACGATATCGTCTATCGCATCACGCTCAACCCGGACGGCCTGTCTGTCTCGCCGGGCACGCGCCAGCCGATCGCGGCCATGCGCCGCGGCGGCATCGTCAACCAGTTCACCGTGGGCGATATCATCGACATCACCTGGGCCGAGAACAACGCCGGCCTGCAGCAGGGCAGCGTGATTACCGCGCTGGATGACCAGGGCGTGCTGATTAACTGCCCGCCCCGCTTCACCCAACAGTGCTCGGCCCAGCGGCTGAACACCAGCACATGGGTGCGCCCCACGCAGATGCAGTTCTGGCAGGGCCGCCTGTACGTGCTTGACCCCGGCGCCAACCAGGTGTGGCGCTACGACGCCAGCGGCGGATCGTTCCCGAATGCGCCGGTGGAATACTTCGTCGGCGAAGGCCGCCCGGATATCCGCAGCGCAGTCGGCTTCGCCATCGATACCCCCGGCTCGCTGTACGTGCTGCTGTCTGACGGCGCGCTGCTGAAATACACCAGCGCCCAGCGCGTCGGCTTCGCCTTCTCCAATTTCCCGGAAGGGCAAAGCCTGGCGAACGTCAACCGCATGTACATGAATACCAACCCGACCGACCTGATGATGTACATCGTCACGCGTGACCTGTTCACCATCTATCAGACCACGCACGCGGGCACGCGGGCGGCCAGCTATCGCCCGTCGGAAGACCGGCAGTTTGCCGAGCTGGCCGACGTAGCGGTCGATTCCAACAATGACCTGATCTATGCGGCATCCGGCAGCACGATTTATGCGCTTCAGCGGGGCCAATAACACAAGGGAACACGCTCACATGACATTTTTGCCTCCTTCGCCGCTCGCCCACCGCGAGTTTGATGGCGTGAAATGGAATTTCTTTGCGCCGGACGTGCTGCCGCTGTGGGTGGCCGACACCGATTTTTATTCGCCGCGCCCGGTCATCGCTGCGCTCCACCGCCTGACCGAACACGGCATGTTCGGCTATGCGATGGACAGCAAAGACCTGCGCGAGGTCATCGCTGCCCGCATGCGCAACCGTTATGGCGTGTCTGCTGCGACGGCCGAGCGCGTGCTGCTGCTGCCCAATCTGGTCAGCGGGCTGAATATCGCCGCCTTCATCGCTGGCGCGCAGGGCAGTGGCATCCTGCTCAATTCGCCGATCTATCCGCCGTTCCTCAGCTCGGTCGCCCACCAGGGGCAGCGGCTGGTGGATGTGCCGCTGGTCTCCAGCGTGACCGATGGCGTACTGCGCTACGAGATGGACTTCGATGCGATCGAGGCGGCCATCACGCCGGATACGCGCATGTGGCTGTTCTGCAACCCGCACAACCCGGTCGGCCGGTCGTATACCCGCGCCGAGCTGGAGCGTGTGGCCGAGATCGCGCTGCGCCACAACCTGCTGGTGGTGAGCGACGAAATCCACAGCGACCTGCATTTTGACGGGCGCACACACAACGCGCTGGCCTCGCTCTCGCCGGAAATCGCCGCGCGCACCATCACGCTGAATGCGCCCAGCAAGGCGTTCAATATCCCCGGGCTGGGCCTCGGCTACGCGGTCATCACCGACGAGGCGCTGTTCACAGCCTTCCAGACCCGCGCCTGGATGACCGGCCAGCACACCAGCGCGTTCGGCATGGTCGGCGCGCTGTCGGCCTACACCGAATGCGGCCATTATCTGGAGGAGGTCATGCCCTATTTGCAGGCCAACCGCGACGTGCTGGTCGATTATCTGCACGAGAATATGCCCGGCCTGCCGGTCACCATTCCCGACGCAACCTATCTGGCGTGGGTGGACTGCCGCTCGCTGCCGCTGCCCGAAGGCACCAGCCCCGCGCAGTATTTCATCGATACGGGCAAGGTTGGCTTCAACGACGGCGCAGCCTTTGGCGAGGCGGGCAAGGGCTTCGTGCGTATCAACTTTGGCTGCTCGCGCGAGACGCTGATGGATGCCCTGGAGCGCATGCGTGCAGCGGTTCAGGCGCTGGGGTAAGGCGGGTTAGCCGAGAATCTTCGCCGTAGGGGCAAGGCATGACTTGCCCCATAGGAACCAATTTAGAAATTCTCGCCGAGGATTCAGTCGGATTTTGGTCCTCCAGGGCGGACACATAGGTCCGCCCCTACTCGGAGTCGCTCGGATTTGAAGGAAAACAAACTCGCGGTTGCAACTGTTTGTCCGCGAGGAATGTAGCCGGGCGGACCTGCGTGTCCGCCCGGCAGTTAGGAGAAAAATCATCTTAACTTGGTGCCCATGGGGCAAGGCATGCCAAGCCCCTACGAGACCCAACCTCATGCATCTTTATCCCGTGCTGGGCAGGCTGCACAGGAATGTTCATGCACAATGTCCCATATATCACCCCTTGCGCACATTCCCCGTGGTGCGCTATTCTTCTGTCGTTATGTGTAAATAAGGTGTTGCCAGCCATGCAGTTTGTGCGTATTGCCCTGAAGTCGAAGAAGCGCAGCCGGAGCTAACCCTCGGGACTTTTTCGTTTCCAGCGACGCACACGCGACCTGAAATCAGAAACCTGCCCGAGCGGCAGGTTTTTTTTGTTCCGGGACGCGATGCAGTTTTTAAGACAAGTTGAGAGAGACACGATGAACGTCAGCCTGAAGCAGAGCAAGCAGAGCAAGAAGCCGGTCGAAAGATCTGGATAGCTGCGTTTGCGCGTTCCCGCGTCGTAAACAAGCCGCCGTCCAGGTCACACACCGGACGGCGGCTTTTCTTTTCAAGACAGTCGTTTTTCAGCAGTATCCGTAAATCACATCGAGAACAGGCCCTGTGGCCAGAAAGCACGAGAGAACCATCATGACCCACAACACCGCCACCTGCCCCGAATGCGCCGCTGAAATGGCCCTCGCCGCCAACACCCTGCTCAACGAGCTGGTCGCCTGCCCGGACTGCGGCACCGAGCTGGAAGTGCTCAGCCTGAACCCGGTCGAGCTGGACTACGCGCCGGAACTCCAGGAAGACTGGGGCGAATAATCGTGCAGATCGCCATCCTCGTCACGCATATCCGTCCGGAAGAAAAGCTGCTGGTCGAGGCCTTTCGTGCACGCGGCATCGAGCCGGACATCATCCTCGACCGCGACGCCAATATCGACCTGACGGCGGGCGGCGAACAGATCGCGCCGTCGGGCCGACCGTGGGCTGACTATGCCGTGGTGCTGGAACGCTGCGTCAGCACCTCACGCGGGATGTACTTGCAGGCCATCCTGAACGCGTGGGGCATCGAGACGATCAACAGCTATGCCACCGCCGCTGTGTGCGCCGACAAGCTGCTGACCACGCTGGCGCTGGCGCGGGCGGGCATCGCCCAGCCAAACGCCCGCGTCGCCTTCGACGAAGCCTCGACGCTGGCTGCACTGGAAGACCTGACCTATCCGGCCGTGCTGAAGCCGGTCACTGGCTCGTGGGGCCGACTGCTGGCGCGGGTGGATGACCGTAATGCGGCCGAATCGATCATCGAGCACCGACAGACGCTGGGCAGCTACACGCACCACACGTTCTACGCGCAGGAATACATCGACAAGCCCGGACGCGACATCCGCGCCTTTGTGGTGGGCGACGAGACCATCTGCGCCATCTACCGCACGTCGCCGCACTGGATCACTAATACCGCGCGCGGCGGCACCGCCTCCAACTGCCCGGTCACGCCTGAACTGAACGACCTGTGCCTGCGGGCGGCGCGTGCCGTGGGCGGCGGCGTGCTGGCGCTGGACGTGTTCGAGGACCCGTCACGCGGGCTGAGCATCAACGAGATCAATCACACGATGGAATTCCGCAATTCGAGCGCGCCGACCGGCGTGAATATCGCCGAGCGCGTGGTGAACTACGCCATCCAGACGGCCCAGGCACGCGTGGAGTCGGCTCAATGATCCGCGTCGGCATCGTCGGGGCATCCGGCTACACGGGCGGCGACCTGCTGCGTTTCCTGCTCGATCATCCGGGCGTGGAGATAGCGGCCATCACCAGCGAGAGCTTCGCCGGGAAATTCGCCTATCAGGTGCATCCGCATCTGCGCGGGCGCACCACGCTTAAGTTCATCGGACAGGCCGCGCTGGAGCCGGTCGATGTGCTGTTCCTGGCGCTGCCCCACGGCGAGGCGCAGAAACAGATTGCGCGTTATGCCGGGCTGGCCGAACGCATCATCGACCTGAGCGCGGATTTTCGCCTGCGCGACCCGGCCGTGTATCAGCAGACGTACGGCGAGCCGCATGCCGCGCCCGACTGGCTCGAACGCTTCGTCTACGGCCTGCCAGAGCTGAACCGCGACGCGCTGCGCGGGGCGCAGTATGCCAGCGGCGTGGGCTGCAACGCGACCGCTGTCACGCTGGCGTTATATGCGGCGCATCGCGCACAACTGATTCCCGCGTCCGCGCCGCTGGTGGCCGATGTCAAAGTGGGCAGCAGCGAGGCCGGCCGTTCGCCGTCAGACAGCAGCCATCACCCGGCGCGGGCTGGCGTGGTGCGTCCGTTTGCCATGACCGGCCACCGCCATGAAGCCGAGGTGCGCCAGTCGCTGGGCGGCGTGAACATCCGCATGGCCGTAACCAGCGTGGAGCTGGTGCGCGGCGCAGCGGCCGCCGTATATGTGGACCTGCCCGGCGTGGCGGAAAAAGACCTGTGGGCGGCCTATCGCAGTGCCTGGGGCGCCGACCAGCCGTTCGTGCGCGTGGTGCATGACAAGACCGGCTTCCATCGGCATCCGGAGCCGCGCCTGCTGGCCGGCACCAATTACGCCGATGTCGGCTGGGAGCTGGACCCGGAAAATGGCCGTGCGGCACTGCTGTGCGCCATCGATAACCTGGGCAAAGGCGCGGCTGGCAGCGCCGTGCAGTGCATGAACCTGATGTGCGGCTTCGACGAGACGACCGCGCTCGGCTTCGGCGGGGTGTATCCGTAACCTCTCCCCTCGGTCCCGTCTCCACGATGTGGAAGAGGGGATGACTCAGGGCGTATTTTCGGCCAGCAGCGTACGCCTTTTGTCCCTCGCTACGCAGTGGAGAGGGACGGCGGAGCGCAGCGACGCAGGGAGAGGTTGAACCACCTCTCCCCTCACTCCCCTCTCCACAACGTGGACGAGGGGATGACTCAGGGCGTATTTTCGACCACCAGCATACGCCTACTGTCCCTCGCTACGCAGTGGAGAGGGACGGCGGAGCGCAGCGACGCAGGGAGAGGTTACAAAGCCTCAAACAACCACGGAATTCCTGTAGCGGCAAGGCATGCCTTGCCCAAAAGATGCGAAGGTGATGTATGGCAGTTTTTGTCCTGAAAATTGGCGGCGGCGCGGGCATCGACCCGACGGCGGCCGTACAGAACATCGCGCGGCGGGCAGCAACCGGTGAGCGCTGGGTCATCGTGCACGGCGCATCCGACGCGGCCAATACGCTGGCGGCGCAGGCCAATGTGCCCGTGCGCACGATCAGCTCGCCCGGTGGACACACTTCGCGCTACACCGACGCGGCCATGCTGGAGCTGTTCTGCGCGGCGGCGGGCGGCGTGAATACCCGTGTGACCGCGGCGCTGGCGCATGCGGGCGGGCGCGCTGCCGGGCTGTCTGGCGTGAGCGTGCTGCGCGGCGAACGCAAAACCGCCATCCGCGGGCTGGTCGACGGGCGCAGCGTGATTATCCGTGACGACTTTTCCGGCGCGCTCCAGTCGGCGGACGGCGCGGCGCTGACCGCCCTGCTCGATGCCGGCCTGACGCCGGTCGTCTCGCCAATCGCGCTGGGGACGGCGGGCGAACGCCTGAATGTGGACGGCGACCTGGCCGCCGCGCTGATCGCGGTCACGCTGCGCGCCGATGCACTCGTCATCCTCAGCAATGTGCCCGGTCTGCTGCGCGACGTGGCCGACGCGGATTCGCTGATTACGGGCTTCAGCGCGGCGCAGATGCCCCAGTACGCGGGCTACGCTGCCGGGCGCATGAAGAAAAAAGTGATGGCCGCCGAGCGGGCGCTGGAAGGCGGCGTGCCCCGCGTCATCCTGAGCGACGCGCGCATCGATGCGCCGCTGGACGCCGCGCTGACCGGCGCTGGCACGCATATCAGCGCCTGACCGAAAAACGACAAGAGAGCAAGGACATCACCATGATCGAAAACACCCTGTCCATGGCCGCGCTGGAAGATGCGCACAGCAGCGGCACCTACGTCAAGCGCGACATCACGATTGTGCGCGGAGAAGGCGCGACGCTGTACGACGACGCAGGCCGCGCCTATATCGACTGCGTGGGCGGACAGGGCGCGGCCAATCTTGGCCACGGGCATCCGGCGGTGCTGGCCGCCATCCGCCAGCAAAGCGAGACGCTGATGCTGTGCCCGGAGCTGTTCCATAACCCCGTGCGCGCGCAGTATCAGGCGGCGCTGGCGGCAGCAGCCGGGGCGCATTTCGAGCGCGTCTTCCTGTGCAACAGCGGGGCCGAGGCCAACGAAGCGGCGCTGAAAATCGCCCGACTGGTGACCGGGCGCAAGGGCATCGTCAGCACCATGCGCGGCTTCCACGGCCGCACGATGGGCGCGCTGAGCACGACCTGGGAAAAGACCTACCGCGAGCCGTTCGAGCCGCTGGTGTCCGGAGTCACCTTCGTGCCTTACAACAACATCGAGCGCCTGACCGCCGCGCTGACGCCCGACACCGCCGCTGTGATCGTCGAAGCTGTGCAGGGCGAAGGCGGCGTGCATCCCGCGCAGGCGGGCTATCTGGCGGCTGTGCAGGCGGCCTGCCGAGCCAATGGCACGCTGCTCATCATGGACGAGGTGCAGACCGGCTTCGGGCGGACAGGTCAGCTATTCGCGCATCATGCCGACGGCGTGCAGCCCGATCTGCTGTGCCTGGCCAAGAGCATCGCGGGCGGCCTGCCGATGGGCGCGGTCGTGATGGCGGGGGCGCTGGGGCCGCTGCCGCCCGCCTCGCACGGCACCACCTTTGGCGGGAATCCGCTGGCGTGCGCTGCGGCGCTGGCGACGCTGGACGTGCTGACGGCGACCGACCTGGTTCCCCGTGCGCTGGCCCTGGGCGAGGCCGCCCGTGACCGCCTGCGCGCCGGCCTGCATGAGAACGCCTACCGCGAGGTGCGCGGGCGCGGCCTGCTGATCGGCATCGAGCTGCGCGCCAAAGTGGCGCCTGTGCTGCGCGCGCTTCAGGAACGCGGCGTGCTGGCGCTGCCAGCGGGTGCGACCGTGCTGCGCCTGCTGCCGCCGCTGGTAATGGAAGAACAAGACCTGTTGACGGCCATCGATACGGTGGTGGAGGTGCTGAACCATGCCGCTTCATGATTTTTCGGTCATCGAGAGCACGCTGAGGGAAGGCGAGCAGTTCAGCACTGCGACCTTCAATACCGAACAGAAGATGGAAATCGCCGCGCTGCTGGACGAATTTGGCGCGGAGATGATCGAGATGACATCGCCGCTGGCCAGCCCGCAGAGCGAGGCCGATATCCGCTCGGTCGTGGGCATGGGGCTGCGCCCGCGCATCCTGACGCATGTGCGCTGTGCCCGCGAGGACGTGCTGCGTGCGCTGGATACCGGCGTGCACGGCATCGACATCGTCATCGGCACATCGCCCCAGCTGATGCAGCACAGCCACGGCAAGAATATCGCCCAGGTGATCGACACCGCGCTGGACGTGATCACGTTCGTGCGCGAACAATCGCCCGACATCATCCTGCGCTTCAGCACCGAAGACAGCTTTCGGTCGCGCGAAAGCGACCTGCTGCGCGTGTATCTGGCGGTGGCCGACACCGGCTATGTCAACCGGCTGGGCGTGGCCGATACGGTCGGCTTTGCCACGCCCAACCAGGTGTACGCGCTGGTGCATCAGCTCGTCCGCCTGACCGGTCTGGACATCGAGTTTCACGGGCACAATGACAGCGGCTGCGCGATTGCCAATGCGTGCGCGGCGCTGGAGGCCGGGGCCACCCACATCGACACCACCATCCTGGGCATCGGCGAACGCAACGGCATCACCCCGCTGGGCGGGCTGGTGGCGCGGCTGTACACGCTCGACCGCGCCTATGTGGCGAAATACAACCTGCCGATGCTGCCCATCCTGGACGCAATGATCGCCGAGTTCTGCCATATCGGCATCCCCTTCAACAACTACATCACCGGCGCGAGCGCGTTCATCCACAAGGCGGGCATCCATGCCAAAGCAGTGCTGGCCGACCCGAACACGTATGAGGTGCTGAATCCGGCGGACTTTGGCCTGAGCCGTGAAATCGCCATCGGCCACCGCCTGACCGGCTGGAACACGATTCGCGACCGCGCCATGAAGCTGGGGCTGACGCTGCCCGACAGCATCGTCAAGCACGTGACGCAGATCGTCAAGGCGCAGGCAGACCAGGCCACGCTGACGCTGGCGCAGGTCGATGCGCTGCTGCATCAGGCCGCCGAGGAACATGCTGTTTCTGGTCAATGACCCTGAGCGGGGTCATAGGCAAAACGCACGCTGTTCATGCCAAACTTCGGCATGGTAAAATTGGCATAAGGTTCATAAAAGTTCATAACGGTCTATCATGAGAGAATATATCTGTATCGTCGGGCTGGATGAGGAAGAAGGCGCGGAACTGAGCCGGGCGCTCGATGTGCCCGTTTTTGCGCGCGTCACCCTGCCAGCGATCATGGTGCAATCCGGTAAGTTGTGGGTCGAGACAGAAAGCCGCCCACGTTATGTACCCGTGAAAAAACTGGTCTATCACGCCATTTATGATAATGATCTCGATTTCATCACCGGACTGAATTTCTGGGGCGGTCCTTGCCTGCCAAACCCGCGGGCGATGCTCGATCTCCGCCTGAAACTGCCGGGGTTGCTGCGCGCGCTGGAGCATACGCGCTTCGGCGCTCCGCGCGACTTTTCTTCTGGCAGAGCACCGTATGAAGCGGCACATGAGTCGGTAGCGAAGTGGGGAAACTGGCACTGCGGCGAAAACAAGGAACGCTTTACCGGATTATAGACAGGGCAGGAAGCGGCGGTCGTTGAACCGTTCATCAGCGGCAGTGCCGTGCGTGTGGTCATTATTGGTGACCAGGTCTGGCAAATCAAACTGGAAGGCGATGACTGGCTGAAGTCGATTCATCATGATACTGCCGACTTTATGCCCCCTGATCCTGAATTGGTGGCCGATACAAAGCAGGTCAAAGCAGCGTTTGGGCTTGAAGTCATCGCGAACGATTATATGGTTGGCGACGATGGCACGCGCTACCTGCTGGAAGTGAATCATATTCCCAACGTGTCACGCTTCCCGGAAATCTGGCAGGCATACCGTGACTATGTGATCGAATGGATTCGTGCGGAATAAGCATACAGCCCGTCTTACTTTCATGAAGTCTGGGGTGCGAAAGAGCAATCAATGACCGGATACACCTTTGCCGAAAAGGCGCTGGCGCGGGCGGCAGGCGTGGCATCAGCGCGGGCGGGCGACCTGCTGGATGTGCGGCCAGACGTGATCTTCAGCCACGACAACACCGCCGCCATCCGCAAGACGTTTTTGCAGACCGGCGCACAACGCATCCTGCATCCTGAGCGCGTGTGCATCACGCTCGACCATGCCGTGCCTGCGCCCACGACCGACCACGCGCTCAACCATGCCGAGATTCGCGCCTGGGTGGCTGAACAGGGCATCCGCCATTTCTTCGAGGTGGGGCGCGGCATCTGCCACCAGGTCATCAGCGAGGAAGCGCTGGTGCTGCCCGGCGAGGTCATCTTCGGGTCAGACAGCCACACGCCGCATTTCGGCTGGATGGGCGCGTTCGGCATGGGCGTCGGCCGCACCGAGATGGCCGCGCTGTGGGCGGTGGGCGAATTATGGCTGCGCGTGCCGGAGTCGATGCGCGTCACGCTGACCGGGGCGCTCTCCCCCGGCGTGACCACCAAGGATGTCAGCCTGCACCTGATTGGCGCGCACGGCATCGACGGCGGCGAATACCGCAGCGTGGAATTCGCGGGCGACGCGCTGGACGCGCTGAGCATCGACGAGCGCAGCGTGCTGCCCAACATGATGGCCGAGTTTGGCGCGATGAGCGCGTATATGCCGCCCAACCAGCGCGTGTTCGACTATCTGGAAGCGAAACGCCAGCGCAATTACACGCCGCTGTATCCCGATGCCGACGCTGAATATGCCGAAGATATTCATATCGATATTGGGAGCCTGCGGCCTGTGGTGGCGCGCCCGCATCAGCCGGATAATGTCGCCCCGGCGGGTGACCTGTATGGCGAGGTCGTGCAGCAGGCCTTTCTGGGCACCTGCACCAACGGCAAATACGAGGACCTGGTCGCGGCGGCACGCGTGCTGAAAGGCCGCCGTGTCAGCATCCGCACGCTGGTCATCCCGTCCAGTGCCGAGGCGCTCAAACGCGCCGCCGCAGACGGCACACTGAGTATTTTGCTGGAAGCGGGCGCGACCATCGGCACGCCGGGATGCGGCCCGTGCATGGGCAACCACATGGGCGTGCCCGCGCCGGGCGAGGCCACCATCAGCAGCGCGAACCGCAATTTCAAGGGCCGCATGGGCACGTCTGACGCGAGTATCTACCTGGCCAACCCGTATGTGGTGGCGGCCAGCGCGATCACCGGCCGCATCACCGACCCCGGGGAGTTTTTGTCATGACGAGCAGCCATCGCGCCTGGGCCTATGGCGACAATGTGAATACCGATGTGATTTTCCCCGGCAAATACACCTACAAGGTGCGCGACCCGAAAGACTTCGCGGCGCATGCGCTGGAGGACCTCGACCCGTCGTTCGCGACTCAGGCCCGGCCGGGCGATGTGATCGTCGCCGGGCGCAACTGGGGCTGTGGCAGCAGCCGCGAACAGGCCGTGACCGCGCTGAAATATGCCGGCGTGGTGGCGATCATCGCAGCCAGCTTCAACGGGCTGTACTTCCGTAACTGTGTGAACAATGGCGTGCTGCCGATCGTGTGCCCCGGCCTGCGCGATGCCGTCGCGACAGGCGACATCATCCGCATCGACCAGGCCGCAGGCGAGATTTTTGTGGGCGAGGCGCGCTTCACCTATACGCCGCCCCCGCCCGGCGTGCAGGCCATTCTCGATGCTGGCGGGCTGCTGCCGATGCTTCAGGCGCGCTTCCGGGGGTGAACACACAACACGGACGAGGCAGGCCTCGTCCCTACCGGTGTCTGCTGTCGTCGCAGATGTAGGGACGATGCCCGCATCGTCCGCCTGAATGCGTATTTCAATAGATTGGCTTCCAGTCCCTTCAGGGACTTGGGCTTCTCGTAGCCTGGGGCTTTGAGCCCCAGGCGGCGGGACGAGAAACGGCCTTTCGAAACGCGTGTCGCGTTGGACATCATGCCCTCTAGAAATCCACCTCAGCGGCGGGAGCCTGAATGCCGCCCAGCTGCGCCACGGTCAGGTTGTCGATTTCGTCCATCACGACCACCATCCCGGCCGATTCGGAGCCGCCGCGTTCTTCCAGCCAGGCGCGCCCTTCCTCGGTAATCTCGCCGGTCTTGAATGACTCGGTGCCCATTTCATTGCGCCCGATGCGGATATCATGCGCGGTGATCGGCGGCAGGCCATCCATCACGCGGCGCGGGAAGCCGATTTCCGACAGCTTCTTGCTGGCGAACTTGCTGTTGAGCTGTTCGCGGACTTTTTCGCTCAGCCCGCGCACCCGCGCCGACACCACTTTGATCGGCTGGGTGGCATTCTCTTTGCTCAGGTTGGCGATGCGGATATCGAGCAGGCCGGCGACCGAGGTGCGGCTAGCGGAGGCCAGCTTCGGGTCGCTGAGGTTGGTGCCCTGCACATCGCCCTTGCCATTCGGATTGACTGTCGGCGTGGTGCCCAGCGTAATCTGCGCCTGATAGGCCGACCACTGCTGCACCGTGCTGAGGTACTGCGCGTCTTTGGCCGCCGAGATGCGGTCCGACACCGACTGCACCAGCTTGATGGCGCGCACGAAACGCGGGTCATTCTCCGTGCCGATATCGTCTTCGTGGCCGGCATCTTCGGGCTGGAATTCTCGCAATTCCGGCTTGGAACTGCTGAGCGCGTTCATCGCGCTGATGGTGGAGCTGAACAGCGCATTACGCTGGGCATCGACAAAGGTTTGCAGCGAACCGGCATCCCCGCTCACGGTTGTGCTGTCCAGCTCGGCAGCGATCTTGGCTTTGGCCTCGCTGTCAATCGCCTCAAAAATCTTCTCGATGCCCGCCGAAGCCAGCTTGGCGACGACCGAAGCTTCCTCGTCGGACGCCTTGAGCTTGAAGCTGCCCAGCACGCCCTGGAACAACAGGCCACCGGGCGGCGGCATCAGGTGCGAGATCAGCTTGTCGGCCGCCAGCTTGAGCAGGTTGGTGAACAGATTCGGGTTTTCGACTTCCGGCTTGACCATGTCGCGCTCAAAATCGACCAGCGCCTGGTCCTGTTCGCGCAGCATCTTCACATATTCCGCTCCCACCCGGTCGAGCATGGCTTCCAGCGCCGGATTGACCACATTCGGGTCTTTCTTCGGCTGCGGCGGCGTTTCTTTCTTGCCGCCCGCGTTTAATTCGTCCAGCTTGCTCATGGTGCCCGGCCCGACATCGCCAAAGGCGGTCGACCCCAGGCTGTGCTTCGCCTTGAACTTTTTGACGGCGGTTTCGGTTTCGCCGCCATACGACCCGTCTGCGCCGAACTGGGGCAGTGCTTCGCCGTCGCGCAGCAGGGCTTCCTGCACCTTGCGCACCGATTCGCCAGACTGGCCGCGAGCCAGCCGATCTTCGTCGTTCAGCACCGCCTCCAGCTTGCTGTCGCCCTGAAAGACATCGGCCTGAAGCGTGCGCCGTTCGCCGCCAATCGCGCGGGCAATCGCCCGGTTGCCCATGTTCTGCTGCATGCGCAGCACGGCAGCCTGGCGCACCGGCGCGGGAGACTGCGCCCCGACCTGGTCAAGCGTATTGTCCGCCTGCCCCTGCGGAGACTCGTCGTTGGTTTTCTGTTTTTGCTGTTGAATGGCTGCTGGTTTCGGGGCGCTGTCGTGCTGCTTATGCGCGTCCCCCTTTTCCTGATCATACTGAAGCGGGGCGTACCTTCGTCTGGCCATGGTGCAATCCAGCATTCGGTTATGTGGCACTACAGGCAGTCTAGCACCGGCCCATATTTGGCACAACTAATACGATGGCTGGTCGCCTGGCACTATACAGCGCGGGCGTTCTGTTTACACTTATCCATCAGAATCGGGCAGCAGCCAACCCAGGCATTGTCCCTGCGTGTCCGCAAAACCAACCGCAAACGGGAACCCCTGCCATGTCGCACCCCACCCCCCACAGCGCCGACGGCTCCACCTGGAGCGTGCTGCGTTTCCCGGCGTTTCGCTGGATGTTTATGGCCCAGGCGGTCAGCTTCATCGGGAGCTGGATGCAGCTGGCCGCGATCAGCTGGCACATTTACGAGCTGACCGGCGACGCCGCCGCGCTGGGCCTGGTGGGGCTGGTGCGCGTGGTGCCGATCATCCTGCTGTCACTGTTTGGCGGTGTGGTGGCCGATGCCTACGACCGGCGCAAGCTGATGATCGTGGTCAGCCTGCTGATGGGCGTGATCGCCTGCGTGATGGCCGTCTTCACCTTCAGCGGCGGCGCGACCGTCGGGCTGCTCTATCTGCTGACGGCGGCGCTCTCGGCGGTCTCGGCCTTCGACAAGCCCGCCTGGCAGGCGCTGATGCCCAATCTGGTGCCGCGCGAATACATGAGCAGCGCCGTGCGCGTGAATGTGGTGCTGGTGGAGCTATCGCTGATGATCGGCCCGGTGCTGGCTGGCATCGTGCTGGCGCGCGCTGGCGCGGGGGCTGCCTACCTGATCAACGGACTGAGCTTCATCCCGGTCGTGCTGACGCTGCTGCTGGTCAAACTGCCGCCGATGAAGCCGCAGGAACGCGTGCCGGTCACGCTGGATAATATGCTGGAGGGGCTGCGCTTTGTGCGCCGCACGCCGCTGCTGTGGAGCACCATGTCGCTCGACTTCATCGCCACGTTCTTCTCGTCGGCGATGGCGCTGCTGCCGATTTATGCGGCCGATGTGCTGCGCGTGGGCGAGGAAGGCTATGGCCTGCTGTATGCCGCGCCCAGCATCGGCGCGGTCGTTGGCTCGGTGGCGATGGCACATTTCGCCGGGCGCATCAAACAGCAGGGCAAGCTGCTATTATGGTCGGTGGCGGCCTATGGCGCGGCGACGATCGTGTTCGGCCTGTCGAATATCTTCTGGCTGTCGATGTTCGCGCTGGCTTTCGCCGGACTGGCCGACGCCATCAGCATGGTCATCCGCAATGCCATCCGCCTGCTGGTCACGCCAGACCATCTGCGCGGGCGTATGCTGGGCGTGAACATGGTGTTCTTCATGGGCGGGCCACAGCTTGGCGAGTTTGAAGCAGGCATCATGGCGCGCGCGTTCGGGGCGCCTTTCAGCGTGATTTCGGGCGGCATCGGCACGATTATCGCGGTGGCGGCGATGGCGGCTGGCCTGCCCATCCTCAGGCAGTACCGCGAGGGCGATCTGGTCGCGCCACAGCCTGCTGCCGCGGGCGAGATTCCGGCGGAGGCAGTTCCAGTTCCCACGGCGGCCGGCGACTAGGCCAATCGATCCATAGCGATACCCGGCCCAAAACGCGCTACAATCGGAATAATTGCAGCATACTGGCGACTAACCACGACACAGGCGGCGGATTATGGCGGATCAATCTCAGGACACGATGTCAGCACTGCGCGGGCTGGCAAATCGCTGGACGATGCTGGCGCGGGATTATGCCCGCGATGCCAAAGCGGGCGACGCAAACGATCCACGCTCGGCCTACACGCGTGGCATCGCTGAGGCCTACTACAAGGCCGCGGTCGAGCTGGCCGACCTGCTGAAGGGGCTGCCCAGCGGGACGAACCTGCCAGCCGCACAGCCTCAAGCGACGCCGACACAACAGCCTGTCGGCCCGGCGGCCCGCCCGGTTGAGCGACAGCCCGCTTACAAGGCGCTGCCGATGGGCGAAGTCCTGAATATCTTCACCTATGCAGGCACGAACCCGCGCGATGTGCGCTTTGACCCAAACACGACCACCTTCACGGCTGTCTTTTCAAGCTGGGAAAATATCCAGCCGCACGAGCGCCTGGAGCGCGTCCGGAGCGCCGACCCGCGCTTGGTGGTGGTCAGCAGCGGCAAGGTGAAGGACGGCGGCGACCCGTATATCGAGGTCGGATTCAAATAGGGCGTGGCGTATTGCGAATTTCCGGGATTGCAGGCGGTTGTAGGGGCTTGGCATGCCAAGCCCCTACGTAAATGCACCTCTTTCGTCAGAAACAACCATCCCGCACCGGACAACGCGGGCGTTGTCCCTACTGCCGGGAATAATAGGCTATCCCTGGCCACGCATCACTCATCACCCATCACTCATTACCCATCACTCTCCCTTAATTCCTCGCCTCCAGCGCCATCTTCAGGTCACCTTTGACGCGTATGGTCAGCAGCGGGTCAATTTCCGGCGCGGGGCCGTTCAGGCGCAGGCGATAGCGCGACGCGATCATCACCAGCATAAGCTGGGCCTCCATCATGGCGAAGCCATTGCCCACGCAGACACGCGGGCCACCGCCAAACGGCAGGTAGGCGTATTTGCGCTGGTTCGCCTCGTTTTCGGGCGAAAAGCGCGTCGGGTCAAAGGCTTCCGGGTTCGGCCACCAGCGCGGGTCGTGATGCGTCCAGTAGCTGAGCACCACCACGCTGGTCCCCTTCTTGACCAGCACATCGCCCAGCATGACATCCTCGGTAGGCATGCGGCTGAAGGTAAAGGCCACCGGATACAGGCGCATCGATTCCTTGATGATTTGCAGGCTGTAGGGCATCGCCTTCAGGTCTTCCAGCGTCGGCGTGCGGCGGCCGCCATCGAGCACGCGGTCGATTTCTTCGTGCAGCAGGCGCTCGGCATCGGGATTCTGGGCCAGCAGCACCCAGGTCCAGTTCATGGTATTGGCGGTCGTCTCATGGCCGGCCAGGAACATGGTCACGATTTCGTCGCGGATTTGCACGTCGCTCATCGGCTGGCCGTCATCGTCACGAGCGGCCAGCAGCATCGACAGCAGGTCGCCGGTATCATGTTCGCCCTGTGCGCGCCGTTCGCGGATGATACGATACACGATCTCGTCCAGCTCGCCTGAGGCGCGCGATTCACGAATCAGCGCGGGAATATTCATCCATTCTGGCAGCAGCCCGGCAGGCGAATTCTGGCGGCCGACGAAATCCTGAATCACATCCATGGCCCCGGCGATGCGTGGCGCGTCCAGCGGGATAGCCGTGTTGAACAGCGAGCGCGTGACGATGTCCAGCGTGGTGTGCATCATCGCTGCTTCCACATCCACCGTGTGCTGCCCCACCCAGCCGTCCAGCATCCGGTTCGTGCTTTCGACCATCATGTCAAAATAGCCGGCCACGCGCCGGTGATGCAGCGCAGGCGCGGTCAGCTTGCGCTGGCGCTTCCAGAAGCTGCCATTGCTGTTCAGCAGGCCGTTGCCCAGGAATTTGAACAGCCCGCGCTGGGGATCGGTGTACGTCGCGTCTTTGATGAAGATATCCGAGCGCCCGACCAGCACATCGTGGATATCATCCGGATGGCGCAGCACCACCTGATCGAAACCCGGCGTTTTGACATAGACAATATCGCCGTACTCATCAAACCAGGACTTGCTCGTGCCCAGAAAGTCGCGCTCGAGATCGCGCATCAGGCCGACGGCAGTCAGCAGGCCAGACGCATCGAGGACAGAATTCGGGTGTACCTGTGAATCTTCACGCAGCATCTTGTTGACACTCCATTAGTTACTGAACATACTGTACAATAACGCAAGCATAGCGGTATGCCGAAAGTTGTCAACAAGCGATTTGAGCAGCATGTAGTTTACTGAACAGGTGTCCACAAAATGGCCGAACGAGTACGCAAGATAGACCGACGGATCGCCCGCACTCAGGCGATGCTGCGCGATGCCCTGATGGAGCTGGTGACGGAAATCGGCTACGACAACGTGACCATCCAGGACATCGTGGATCGCGCCAATGTCAGCCGGACGACCTTTTATCTGCACTACAAAGACAAGGATCACCTGCTCACGCGCAGCCTGATCGATGTGTATGACGACCTGGCCCTGCACGAGCACATTTCGGCTTCACGCGAGACGGTGCAGAAACATGGCATTCCGGAATCGTTCTATACAGATATCGACTTTCAGCATGTGCAGAAGCATGCGAAGTTTTACCGCGCCCTGCTCAGCGAAAAAGGGTCGTCGAAGGTGCTGCTGACGATCCTCGATTATCTGCGCCACATGATGGCGGAAGATTTCCTCAGGCCGCTGGCGCCAAAAGACCAGCCGCCGCATATTCCGCTGGACTTCATCGCTGCTTTTCTGGCCGGGGGTGAGATCGGCCTGGTGCGCTGGTGGCTGGACAACGACATGCCGTTCACCTCCCAACAGATGGCGCGCATGATGTTTGACCTGTCGGCTTATGGGGTGTTGTGGGCGCTCAGGGTGTCGCTGCCGCAGAAGCCGTCAGGGGCTGACGCGCCCGCGCGCTAAATTTTGGGGGCGACGCGGTAGGTCAGCGAGGAGCCGATCAGCAGACGCGTCTGTGCCTGCATCACCGGCAGCGCGACGAAGATCAGTGTCAGGAAAGGCAGCAGCGGGAAGCTGAGCAGCGTCAGCAGCGACTCGGCCACCGTGCGCGGGCGCTTGCGCGGCGGGCGCATAATCACGTCCTGCACCCAGAACAGCATGCCCAGCACGACGATCAGCGCGCCGGAAATCGAAATCATGGCCCAGGCCGGATAATTGAGCAGCAGCAGCGGGTCCGCCAGGATGTCGGGAATCGGCGGCGCGATGCTGGGATGCAGCAGCACGGGAAGCTGTGCCCCCACCGTCAGCGTGACCCAGCCGGCACCAGCCAGCAGGATATCATGGGCGACGCGCAGCAGCAGCGAAAACGCGCTCCAGAAATGGATTTCCGGGTGCTCCAGCATCTTGGCGATGATGTAGCCTACTTCCTTGCTGCCCCACGCATGGCGCAGCGTCTGCTGATAGCGGTTCTTGATGGCCGCCCATAAGGTGTCGCCGGTGGTGGCTGTCGCCAGAAACGGCAGGAAAATCGGCTGCAAATTCACGCGTGCGCCACTGGCAAAAAAGGCCTTGATGTACATATGCCAGTCTTCGGCGATCACGTCGGTGTCCCAGTAGCCGCTGGTATGCAGCAGGCGCAGGCTAAGCGAGTACGACGATATTGGCATGGGCATCCACCACGGGGCCGCCAGATAGGCCAGCTCGAACGCGGTCGAATAGGCATTCACCAGGCGCATCAGCGGGCTGATGTCCCACACATTGGCGTGATAACGAATAGGCGACTGCCAGTAGCCGATGTGGCGTTCCGGATGGGTGGCAAACAGATAGGTCAGCGCGGAAAAGTACTTCGGGTGCCACAGGGTATCGGCATCCATCGTGCTGACGACGATGTGGTCCATATCCAGCCCCAGCTCGTCCACCAGCCTCAGCTTGGCAGACCGCCCGGCCCAGGCTTCGTTGGCACTCTTGCCGCGAATCTCGCCGGGCAGGCCAGCCGGATGCACCGAAAACAGGATATTGGCAAAGTCTTTCGAGAACTCGTTCACCAGCTCGCGTGCTTTGGCGTCGGCGCCTTCTTCGCTGGCTTCCATCGCCAGGATGACGGTCATCTGCGTGCGCGCGACATCCTGCTGGGCCAGATTCTTCAGCGTGGCCCGCAGAATCTGCATCGGTTCTTTGTAGTTGGGGATGATGACGAGGTGATGCACGCAGTCCCACGGCAGGCTGTCAGGCGTGGCGTCCTGATTGTATTTCGCGTGCCAGTCGGTATTTTCCCACTGCTTGATCAGCTTCAGGCCTTTGGCGTTGGCGATGCCGGCCAGCAGAAAGCGGGCGCTGGAATACAGGCCCAGCAGGGCGGCCACCAGCAGGATGACCTGCGGAAAGGCGACCGCGCTGGCGATACTCAGCAGCAGCGCCATCCAGGCCAGGAATCCGGGGATACCATCGAGCACGCGCTCCGGGATAGGCGAAGGGGGCGTGCTGCCCCAGATCGAGTGGCCGACGCCAAAGATGACATTGTTTCGTCGTTTTCCGCCCGACTTATATGGCACAGCAAATTCCGCCGGCTTGCGCCCTTGTCCTGCACGGTGGCCGAATGATAGCACACAGCCGGTGCCCTAACGAGACTACGATTGCCTGACGCCCGCCTTACAGCCCGAAATCGTCCATGCCGCCCAGCATATCGTCATCCGGATTGGCCGGGTGATCAGGCGTGCGCCGGCGCAGATCGTTATCCTGCGCAAACGGATCGCGCGGGGGCCGGGCAGGTTCCAGCCCGCCATCCCTCGGCGGGGGCGGGCCCAGCGGCGCACCGAATGACTGCCCGGTCACGGTGGAGCGGCCGCTTTGCTTCTGCGCCACCAGCGCGTCGAAGTCGTCGGCCTGGCGTTTGGCCATGGCGCGAAAGTCCGGCGGCGGCCTGGAGGTATCCTCCGGCGGAGCCTCCGGTTTGGGCGAGCGTACAAGGCCGAGCACTTCGCCCACCATCGCCTTCACGCTGCCGCCCATGAAGCGCGCGGCCAGCAGCACAAACGGGATGGCAATCACCAGCAGGCACCCGCACCCCGCGATGATCAGCGCCACCACCCCAAAGCCTACCTGTTCGCCCATTTGGTCCATGAGTCTCCCTTCGGGAGAAGTTAAAGGTTAAAAGGCAAAAGTTAAAAAGGGAGAGCGGCGATTGAACTGCCTGTCCCTTTTTACCTTTTAACTTTCGCCTTTTAACTTCTATTCCCTACTCATACCTTAGCACATTTGTGACGCGCTCGCGCGTGGCAGGGCGCGCGCTCAGCAGCGTGGCGGCTACGGCGATGCCGATGGCCGTCAGCAGCAGCGCGATGGCGACCGGCACCGAGTCACTGGGCAGCGGAATCGCGGCCCCCTGGCCCAGCGCGGTGAAGATGCCCACCATCAGCGCCGACAGCCCCAGCCCCAGCAGCCCGCCCAGCAGGCCGATGATCGTGTTTTCCAGCAGCATCACCCACAGCACGCGCCCGCTTTTCAGGCCGATGCTTTTCAGGATGCCGATCTGCCGCCTGCGCTCCAGCGTCGCCAGCGAGACGGTATTGGCCATCGCCACGGCCGCCGCCAGCAGCGACAGCAGCCCGACTACCGTGGGGATGGCGCTGAACTGCGTGATGATGCGCGAGAGCAGCCCGTCGATGAAGCTGATGTCGATCGAGAGCAGCAGCGGGTTGGCAGACAGGTCGAGCAGCACCTGATTGAGGTTCTCCGGGGCCACCTGCAGCGCGCTCAGCGAGAAGCCGTCAAACGCGCTTTCCGGCAGCGCCCCCGGCGGCACGACATACTGCGCCGCGCCGGAGAACAGGCCGCCCGCGTTCTGCAGCACGCCAATCACGGTGAAGTCGTATGGTTCATCCTCAATCTGCATGCGCACGACGCTGCCCAGCACGATGCCCGCCGACTGGGTGACGAAATCGCCACTGATGAGCATCACGCGCTGGCCCTCATCCTCTGGCATGAAGGTGCGACCGGCGCTCACGGCCGGCGGCTGGGCGTTCGGGTCGGTGCTTTCACGAAGCTGCAACTGTACATTGCTGAAGAACCGTTGTGCGCCGCGCGGGGCTTCTTCTTCCATCAGCGCCTGAAAGTCGCTTTCGGGCGGCACAAGACCATCGACCAGCAGCATTTCGGCGTTGGCGGTGCGGATGCGCGTGCGATACAGGATGCCCTCGGTGTTATTGAGCTGCGCGTTCAGCGTGGTTTCGGCCAGTGCCGGTGAGACCAGGCTGGCCAGCGGGAAAATCAACACGTTGCCGCCAAATGTCTGCGTGAGCTGGATGTTGAGCAGTTCACGCGTGCCCGCGCCCACAAACGAAATGCTGCTGAGCGCGAACATGCCGGTCGACAGCGCCAGCAGGGTATTGGCCGTGCGGATGCGGCGTGAGGTGAAGTTGCGCAGCGCCAGGCGCAGGTCGGGATTGCCGAAGGTGGGCAGCTTGCTGACCAGCCACACCACGCACCACAGCAGCCCGGTGATGATGCCCAGCAGCACCAGCGTGACCGCCATGCCGATCATGCCGACCGGGATATTGCCCAGAATCTGCCCGGCAATGCCGCCGATGACGAGGATGACCAGCAGCAGCACCAGCCCGGAGGTCAGGCAGCCCGCAGCGGGCACGACCGTTTCATTCGGGCGCAGGATCTGCGCAGGGCGAATCTTGATGGCCGTCAGCACGGGCAGGATGCCAAACACCAGCGTGACCACGATGCCCATCGTCAGGCCAAACAGGATGGCCTCAGGATAGATGGTCGTGGGCAGGCGCTGCTGCAGGAAAGCCTCGCCATAGCTGTTGACGGCGCGCGACAGCAGCAGCCCGGCGATACAGCCGACAATGCTGCCCATCACGCCCAGCAGGAATGCCTCGCTGAGGAACATGGCGGCCACCTGCCGCCCCTTCACGCCGAAGGTCTTGATGGCGGCAATCTCATTGCTGCGCCGCCCCACCATGACCAGCATCGTGTTGATGATGCCCACGCCGCCGATCAGCAGCGCGCCCAGGCCCATAATCACGATGAAGCGCCCGATGATGTCGCCAATCTGGGCGTTCTGCTCCAGCAGCTCCGGGGTGGTGCGCGCACGACGGGCTTCGGTCAGGCCGATCAGCTCGCGTGAAATGTCAACGACGCGGTCGACCGGCGTGCCCGGCGCCAGCACCACCGAAATGGTGTCGGGCTGGGTGGGAAGCTGCATTTCAGCCGCCTCAGCGCGATTGACATAAGCGAAGCCGAAGAAGGCGGCGAACAGGTTCGACACGCCCGCTTCCAGCTCGGTAGGCACGATGCCGGTCACCGTATATGGCGTCTCGGTGCCGCTGACGCGCACGCTGTCGCCCATCGCGATGCCCTGCTGGTCGGCCAGGTTCTGGCTGATGACGATCGTGTGCGGTTCGCTGAGCAGGCTGGACAGCGGCGTGCCAGCAGGCAGCGAGGCCTCAATCGGGCGGTCTGGCGGGAACGTCAGCGGGTCGATCAGGAACACACTGACAAACTGCGGACGCCCGGCGCTGGTCTGGTCGACGCGGGTGATCTGCACGCCGCCGGCCTGAAAATAGGCCGAATAGGTCGCGTTATTCTCACGCGCCCATTCCTCAAAACGCGCCAGGTTGGTCGCGGCGAAAACGTCATTTTCGTCCTGGCCCACGCCGAACGAAAAACCGCCCGCGTTGCTGCCGCGTGACAGCGTGATGTCGCCCTTGTTCTGGGCGCGCACGTTGTCCACCAGCGAGTCACCGATGGCCAGGCCCAGCGAACGCAGGGCGACGACGGCGGCCACACCGGCCGCGATGCAGAAAATGGCGAAGCCCGTCCAGCGGCCGCTGCGCCGCAGATTGCGCCAGGCGTAGCGCAGGTAATAAGCGATGCGTCCAAACATAAATGAGTGCCTGCTTTGCTTGTGTGTTGGCGATAAACATGGGCGACGAGCGCCGCCCATGTGCTGGTTACCCTTACGTATTATCCCTGCTGAAAGTTACAGGAAAGCGCACGCTTGGCCGGATTCCGTGCCGCCCATAGACTTTACCTTAACGACGATCTGAACCGCCAAGACGCCAGGAGCGCCAAGACAAAATGCATAGAGTGAGCGTCTGGCAGTGACTCTTCAGATCCATCACCGGTTATGGTGCTCGACCTTTACACAGTCACCGGTTATTCACGAGCGTATCCCATCTCTAGAAGGTTGTTTCCTGGCGCTCTTGGCGTCTTGGCGGTTCATCGCTCTTTGTAGGCTACAGGTCATGCCATTGGCCGGATTACGTGCCGCCTGCCAGGCGCGGGTCGCCCGGGGCCACCTGCACCACCGCGCCCCACGGCTGGTACTGGCTGGCGATAAACTCACGCGAAATCTCGTTCCCGTTCAGGTCGGTGATGATGCGCGGCACCCGCACATACGAGCCTTCAGCGGGCCAGTCCACCTGAAGCTGCTGGCCGGGTGCGAGGTCCGCATTGGCCACGAAACGCGTCTCGGCGGGTGGCTGGGTATCCACGACTTCGGCCTGCCCCTTGACCACGCGTCGTCCGGGATTGGTGCTGTACAGGCGGAAATGCGCGCTGTTGGTCGTCGGGTCGATGAAGGCCTCGATCAGCAGATGATAATCGGTGTCGTTCAGGAAGCGGAAATCCAGCTCCGGCGTGTAAATCGCGGCGTCCATGCCCACGCCTTCGGGATCGCCAATCTCGTAATAGCCGACGCGATAGCCGTGCGCATAGCGTTCGACAATCGGGAAGCCGCCGTAGAACGCGGCGCGGAAGGCCGTCGTGCTGACCTGGCATACGCCACCGCCGACGCCGCGCACCGTCTGGTTGCCGACGATGACGAAGCCATCGACGAAACCTTCTTCGGGCGAGATATCGCCGACGTGTTCGTTAAACGAGAAAATCGCGCCCGGCGGGATAATCAGGCCGTTGAAGCGCGCAATCGACACACTGATGTTGGTGCGCCGCGCCTCGGTGGAGCCGGTATAAAAGCTCACGCCTTCGCTGATCAGCTCGGTGATGCCCAGTTCAGCAGCGGTGACGCCGTTGTGATACTGCGCCAGCTCATAGTCGAAGGCCAGCGGCACCACGCGCTCGGTCGGGTTAAACACAGCCTCGCTGATGCGCGCCAGCGTCTGCTCCACATTCAGCCGGCGGCCATCGACCGCGGCCTGGATATTCTGAAGCTGGCCGGTTGTCTCATCAAAGGTGAAGCGGCCGTTCTGCGCCGGGACGATCAGCCCCTGGGCCAGCGCTTCCAGGGAGGAGCGATAGACCGAAGGATCGACCGTGACATCATACGACAGCGCGCCATCGGGCAGGGTCACCGTCTCGACGCGCAGCAGCGCCTGAATCTGGTCGACCGGAATCAGCCACGGCCCCAGCGAGCCGCCGCGTCCATCATCGGCCACCAGCATGATCGGCGACGACAGCGCGATGCGCGCCTTGTCTGCCGCCAGCGCGGAATCGAGCGTGCGCGGCACGTGCTCAATCACCGACAGCGGAATTTCGCCGCCGTTCTGCATGCTGCTGATGGCGCTGTTCAGCCGTGCCAGCGTATTGCCCACATCCAGCGTGCGCCCGGCAGAACCGGCCTGCGCCTGAATATCCGTCCCGTTGATGACGAGCGTGGCATCGCTGGCCGGCATGTTGACCTCAGCCGACATGCGCGCCACGAACGCCGCCGCCGCGCTCTGGTCAAAGGTGATGACGGGCGGGATGCTGGCGCCATTCAGCCAGGCCAGCACCTGATCGACGATGTTGTCAAACAGGCCCTGCCCGTGGCCCACGGCAAAGGCCGCTGCCACCGTCTGCTCGGTATCGACATTCACGCCCAGTTCGCGGGCCGTGGCCTGCCACAGGCGGTCGCCATCGCGGAAGGTGAAGACGGTGTCATCGGCATAGCGCACGGTTTCCGAGACGGCCGTTTCGGCCTCCAGCGTGGTCATGCCGCCCACGTTCAGGCTGCCCACCCACACATTCGGCACGATGCGCGCGCCATACACAATCTGAAAGCCGGTCACCGCCACCACCAGGATGATGCCGAACAGCACGGCGCCGGTGATGGCCAGGATGGGCAGGCGAATCCACCACGGATTCAGCCCGGGCTCATAGTCGTCAATCACAGGGTCAGGGTAATTTGGCGGGGCGTATTGATTCATCAGGCCAGTGGTCTCTTGTCTTATGGACTGCTGCAATCATACCACGAGCTGAGGCCGCGCCTCACCATTCGGCGGGCCAAGCGCAGGGCAAAAGGTTGTTTTCGGCACAACCGGCGTCAGCCGCCAATCAGGGCCTGCAATCTGCCTGACGCGCCGCTGACGGGGAAGACCAGCGGGTTCGGCAGGACATTCAGCGCATCGCCGCCCAGCCGCTCGCCATCCACCGTGAAGTCGGCAAAGACCTCGCCCAGCAGGCTGTGCGCGTCGGCCAGATGCGTTTCCGGCATGGAAATATTGATGCCGGTCAGGGGGCCGTCGATCAGCGATACGGCCAGCACGATGGCGCGCTTGTCCATCTGGCCGGTGAGCAGATAATAGGCAGCGGGATGGCCGTTCCAGTCGAACGCGACGGGCGCGCTGGCGACCGCGTTCAGGCCGATAATCGACGGCATTTCCACGACGTGGCGCAGCATCCACAGCGCATGATTGTGCTCATCGGACGGCGCCGGGGGAACCTGCATATCTTCCGGGTTGGGCGTGAACAGCGTGATAATGATGCCGCTGTCCGGGCTGCTGACCCCGGTGGCCAGCGATGGGTTATGCTGCATCAGGGCCATGCTGTCATCGTTCACGACGGTCGTCCAGCCGTCGGGTTTGGCGACAGACACGGGAACAGCGCCCACGGTGCCATTGATGATATTGGACTGTGACTCGCCAGACGCATCTGATTCGGGGCGGCCGGAATCGGCGTTGAAGAGCGTATTCTCAGTGGGCTGAGGGGAGAATGGCGCGGGCTGGCACGCTGCGATTTGTGCGGCACAGATACACAGCAGGGCCGCGGTCCACAGTGGCTTGTTCATGGTGCGTTCCGATAAAACACTAAGTTTGGAGGTCGATCATGCTTCCGATACGGGGATACTAGCATAAGGCCGTCACAGCGGGGGGAATTGTTTAAGGATTTCTCATCACGTTACGACCATGATTAGGGAACGCTGACCGTGTTGACGGGCTTGGCGCGCGGGCATACAATTCGTCCAGTGTGAGACCGTGGGCACAGGCTGTAATGCCTGTGCATCGCGCTTTAATCTTCCCTTCCGAGGACAGTTCGCATGACCAGCGCCACCGCTAAAAAGCGCATCCTGACGGGCGACCGCCCGACTGGCAAGATGCATCTGGGCCACTATGTGGGTTCAATGAAAAACCGCGTCCGCCTGCAGGACGAATATCAGTGCCATTTCATCGTGGCCGACCTGCACACGCTGACGACCAAGCCGGAGCGCGAGCATATCGCCCAGCTTTCAGACAATATCCGCGAGATGGTGATCGATTATCTGGCGGTGGGCATCGACCCGGCCCGCAGCGCGATTTACCTGCAAAGCGCGATGCCGGAAATCTATGAGCTGAACCTGATTTTCGAGATGATGATCACCGTCGCGCGCCTGGAGCGTGTGCCCAGCCTGAAGGATATGGCGGCGGCGGCGCACATGGACGAAGGCATGCCGTTTGGCCTGCTGGGCTATCCGGTGCTGCAGGCGGCCGACATCCTGCTGCCGCGCGCGCATCTGGTGCCGGTGGGCAAAGACAACGAGAGCCATATCGAGGTGACGCGTGAGATTGCGCGCCGCTTCAACTACCTGTACGGCGAGGTGTTCCCGATTCCCGATGTGTTGATTGGGGATGTGCCGTCGCTGATCGGCACCGATGGCCAGGGCAAGATGAGCAAGTCGCTCAATAACGCGATTTACCTGAGCGATGATGCCGAAACCGTGAACCAGAAGGTGCGCGGCATGTATACCGACCCGAACCGCGTGCGCGCCGATATCCCCGGCAAGGTCGAGGGCAACCCGGTATTCATCTACCACGACGCGTTTAACCCGAACGTGGATGAGGTCAACGACCTGAAGGAACGCTATGTGCAGGGGAAAGTGGGCGACGTGGAGGTGAAGCGCAAGCTGGCCGCCGCGATCAATGCCTTCCTCGAGCCGATCCGCGAACGCCGCGCTTATTACGTGCAGCGCCCGGACGAAATCATGGATGTGCTGCGTGAAGGCACGCGCCTGCATCGCGCCGAGGCCGAAGCGACGATGGGCCTCGTTCGCGAGGCGATGGGGATGTTTCGGCTGTAGGGGTATTTCGCGCAGGCGGACGCGGCAGGCCGCGTCCCTACGTTGGCATGTTTCGTAGGGACAACGCCTGCGTTGTCCGCCCTGATGCCACAGAATAATTTGTCGCGGCGGACGCGGCAGGCCGCGTCCCTGCAAGGGCATGTTTTGTAGGGACAACGCCCGCGTTGTCCGCCCTGATGCCACAGAATAATTTGTCGCGGCATACGCGGCAGGCCGCGTCCCTACAAGGGCATGTTTCGTAGGGACAACGCCCGCGTTGTCCGCCCTTATACCGCTGGTCACAGCCTACGGATACTTGCGGTTGAGCATGCGCGCGTAGGGAATCGTCTCGCGGACATGCTGCAGGCCGCAGATCCAGGCCACGGTACGCTCCAGCCCCAGGCCGAAACCGGCATGCGGCACGCTGCCGAAGCGACGCAAGTCCAGATACCATGCATACGCCTCGCGGCCCAGGCCCATCGTCTGCACTTTTTCTTCAATCAGGTCGGCATCCCAGATGCGAACGCTGCCGCCGGTCACTTCGCCATAGCCTTCCGGGGCCAGCAGGTCGGTCGACTCGCAGGTTTCCGGGCGGCCTTCGGTCGGCTGCATGTAGAACGCCTTGATGGCGGTCGGGTAGCGCGTGACGAACACCGGCTTGTCGAAGCTGTCGGCGATGGCGGTTTCATGCGGCGCGCCAAAGTCCTCGCCCCAGCTAATTTTCAGCAGGTCTTTCTTTTCCGGATCGGTCTCGGCATCGTGCAGCTTTTGCAGCAGCGCGATGGCATCGTCATAGCTGATGCGCGCATACGGGGCGCTGGCCGCTTTTTCCAGCCTGCTGATATCGCGTTCCAGGATCGCCAGCTCCTGCGGATGCTTGTCCAGCACGGCTCGGATGACATGGCTGATCAGGCGTTCTTCCAGGTCGATCAGGCCATCGAGGTCCATAAACGCGACTTCCGGCTCCAGCATCCAGAATTCCATCAGATGACGGCGCGTCTTGCTCTTTTCGGCGCGGAACGTGGGGCCGAAGGTATACACCTGGCCAAAGGCCATCATGTTGGCCTCGTTGTATAACTGGCCGGTCTGCGCCAGATAGGCCTGTTCGCCGTGATAGTCAATCTCGAACAGCGAGGTCGTATTCTCGCCGGCGGCCGGGGTGATGATCGGCGTATCGACCAGCAGATAACCCGCGTTGTCCAGCCAGTTGCGCAGCTCATGGATGATGGTGGCGCGGATGCGCATAATCGCCCACTGGCGCGAGCTGCGCAGCCACAGGTGGCGATTGTCCATCAGGAATTCGACGCCGTGTTCTTTCGGCGTGATCGGGTAATCCTCGGCAATCTGGTAGACTTTCATGCCTTGCAGGCTGAGTTCATAGCCCGCCGGGATGCTTTTCAGCGCCTTCGGGTTCTCTTTCACCACGCCGGTAATCTCGACCGATGATTCCTGCGTCAGCTTGCCAGCCTGCTCAAACAGCTCCGGCGGCAGGTCTGGCCCGTAAGCCACCACCTGAATGACGCCGCTGCCATCACGCAGCTGGATGAACTGGAGTTTGCCGCGGTCGGTGCGGTCTTTCACCCAGCCGCCCACCGTGACGGTCTCGCCCACATGCTGCGCCAGATCGGAAATGCGCGTATTGCCTGCCATCATCTGCTGCCTCATCCTGAATAAGTCATCTTCGCCTGAAACTGGCCTAATTATAGCACAGCGGGGGGTGACCAACGGCGTCGCGGTTTGCGCGTGAGGCCACTTTTGCGTTATGTTTCACATATCTGTGCTGAATGCCTTGCACGCAATTGCAAGACGGGGGACGCGACCACAATGATGCGAAGAACAGCTTTTCTGGCCGTGTTCATCCTTGCCCTGATGAGTGTGGCGCTGGCGGCGGTCTCCGCCCTCGATGAGCGCCAGCCCGCACGCGCCCAGCAGCCGCTGCCCTCGATTACGCCGCTGTTTGCCGACGGACGCCCCGCGGTCGTGCGGCCATATGGCAGCAGCAGCGGCGGTAACGAGGCCTCGGCGTTCGTCGCCCAGCCGACGCTGATACAGGGCAGCGCCTCCAGCTTCAGCTCACAGCCTGCCGCCGCAACGCCCGCGCCCGGCTCCGGCCTTTCGTCCCAGCAAGGCTTCGCCACGCTCTCGGTGGTGGTCACGCTGCCGCCTGGCGTCGTCATGCCCACCACGCGTCCCGGCGGCATCCCCACCCTGGCCCCCGGCATCCAGATTTCGCAGGAAGGCGCGGTGCAGTCGGACAATGCGCTGAACAACATCTTCCTCACCGTGATCGCACCGATCATCACCTTCGCGCTGACGCTGGCCAACGGCACTATCGTGACCGCGTGGAATTTCGCCGGCGCGCAGGGCGGCTTTGTCGCACAACTAGGTTGCTGCATCGGCCCGGCCGTGTTCGGCATCTGGTATCTGATTTTCCGGCGCGGGGGCTTCCTGAGCAGACGACGCTAGGCGTGCCACGCACTCAGGTCATTTGGCAGACAGGGGGCGCATCGTGCTGATGCGCCCCCTGTGTGTTTTGGCGGATTTAGACGAGTGCAAGTCGATTCACAAATTACCTGACCCCGGTGCGCCTTGCGAGGCGCTGAGATTCAGCATCGTCTGGCGGCGGACATTCTTCAGGCACATCCCCATCCCCATCGGCACACCTCCCCATCGCGCGCGTTTTGGCGTACACTTCTAGCATCTTGTGACATTTGCCGGAGACCCAACCATGACCTCGCGCATCGCGGAGATTTTTCACACCATGAGCTATGGCCCCGCACCCGAAGCGACCAATGCCGCGCAGGCATGGCTGGATGAGCATGGCCGCAAGCTGAACCTGTTCATCAACAATGCCTGGCAGGCGCCCAAAAGCGGCAAATACTTCACCAGCACGGCGCCCGCCACCGGCGACAAAATGGCCGACGTGGCCGATGCCGGCGCGGACGATATCGACGCGGCATATCAGGCCGCCCGCGCTGCTTTCCCGGCATGGAGCGCGCTGCCCGGCCATGCCCGCGCCCGCTACCTGTATGCCGTCGCCCGCCAGATTCAGAAGCACAGCCGCCTGCTGGCCGTGGTCGAGTCGATGGACAACGGCAAGCCGATCCGCGAAAGCCGCGATATCGACGTGCCGCTGGTCGCCCGCCACTTTTACTATCACGCGGGCTGGGCGCAGGTGCAGGAGACGCGCCTGTCGGGCTATCAGCCGGTCGGCGTGATTGGCCAGATCATCCCGTGGAACTTTCCGTTGCTGATGCTGGCCTGGAAGATCGCCCCGGCCATCGCCATGGGCAACACCGTGGTGCTGAAACCGGCGCCCTACACCAGCATCACCGCGCTGCTGCTGGCCGAGATTCTGGCTGAGGCCGGACTGCCGCCCGGCGTGGTCAATATCGCCACCGGCGGCGACGAAGCGGGCGTGAGCATCGTCAATCACGCGGGCTTCGACAAGATCGCTTTCACCGGCAGCACCGGCGTCGGCAAGGTCATCCGCAGGGCGACGGCTGGCACCGGCAAGAAGCTGTCGCTGGAGCTGGGCGGCAAGTCGCCGTTTATCGTGTTTGAGGATGCCGACCAGGACGCCGCGGCCGAAGGCCTGGTCGATGCCATCTGGTTCAACCAGGGGCAGGTGTGCTGCGCCGGATCGCGCCTGCTGGTGCAGGAGAGCATCGCGGACAGCTTCCTGGCGAAGGTGAAGCGGCGCATGAACACGCTGCGCGTGGGCGACCCGCTGGACAAGTCGATCGACCTGGGCGCGATTGTCGACCCGGTGCAGCGCGATACCATCGATGCGTGGGTGAAGCGCGGCGTGGCCGAGGGCGCGACGCTGTTTCAGCCGGATGTCGAGCTGCCCGCCAAAGGCTGCTGGTACAAGCCCACCCTGCTGACCGACGTCGAATCCTCGATGGCCGTGGCGCAGGAAGAAATCTTCGGGCCGGTCGTCGTCGCGATGACCTTCCGCACGCACAAAGAGGCGGTCGCGCTGGCCAATAACACGCGCTACGGCCTGGCGGCCAGCATCTGGAGCGAAAGCATCAACCTGGCGCTGGATATCGCGCGCAAGGTGAAGGCGGGCACGGTGTGGGTGAACTGCACCAATATGTTCGACGCCGCGTCTGGCTTTGGCGGCTACCGCGAGAGCGGTTTCGGCCGTGAGGGCGGCGAGGAAGGCCTGCATGAGTATCTGCGCCCGGTCTGGCAGGCGCGCCCGCAGCCCGCGAAAGTCGACCTGACGAAGAAATGGGGCGACGCGGTGCCATCGCGCCCCGCCCCGCTGAACGGCCACAGCCATGCTGACGTCAGCGCCGCGCCCGCCATCAACCGCACGGCCAAGCTGTATATCGGCGGCAAGCAGGCGCGCAGCGATGGCAATTACGTGCGCGTGATCAAAAATCACGATGGCACGCTGGCTGGCGAGGCCGCTGACGGCAACCGCAAGGACATCCGCGATGCCGTGGAGGCAGCCCACGCGGCCGCATCTGGCTGGGGCAGCCGGACAGGCTACAACCGCGCGCAAATCCTGTACTACCTGGCGGAAAACCTGAGCGCCCGCGCAGATGAATTTGCCGCGCGCATCGCCGCGCTGACGGGCGCCCCAGCGAAAGACGCCGCCCGCGAGGTCGAGGCCAGCATTTCGCGCCTGTTCACCTACGCTGCGCTGGCCGACAAGTGGGGCGGCACGGTGCAGGAGACCACCCTGCGCGGCATCACGCTGGCCGCACACGAGCCGCTGGGCGTGATCGGCATCGCCTGCCCCGACGACCACCCGCTGCTGGCGTTTGTCTCGCTGGTGGCCCCGGCCATCGCGCGCGGCAGCGTTGTGGTCGCCATCCCCAGCGAGACGCATCCGCTGGTCGTGACCGATTTCTATCAGGTGATCGAGACGAGCGACATCCCGGCCGGGGTGGTCAATATCGTCACCGGCGCGCGCGATGTGCTGAGCAAGACGCTGGCCGAGCATGACGATGTCGATGCGATGTGGTATTTCGGACCGGCCGAGGGCAGCGCGTTTGTGGAGGCCGCCAGCGCCGCCAACATGAAGCGCACCTGGGTGGGCTATGGCCTGCCGGTCGACTGGTTCAGCCGCGAACAGGGCGAAGACGAGGCCTTCCTGCACGAAGCCGTGCAGGTCAAGAACATCTGGCTGCCCACAGGGGAGTAGAGCGATTTTTGCACTGTTTGCTCATTAAAGTACGTTGCTGACGGGGCATGTAATTCGTATGTTTTTCCGCCTGGGGTTAAAACCCCAGGCTGCGAAGTGCCCAAGTCCCTCCGGGACTGAAAGCATGCTGTAAGTCTGCGGCGGATCAGTCGCTTTAGTGGCTTCAGCCACTTGGGTTTTTCGCAGCCGCAGGTTTTGAACCTGCGGCGGAATGCAGGCGAAGTATCGCTGCTCCGCTGATATAATCGCCCAGCGAACGAATGGAGCGATCAGGGGGGAAAGCATATTTGGCATCCCAGCTATCTTTTCGGCTCATAGCGCAGGGCGACTGTGCCTGAGCTAAACTCGATACGGTTCACCAGCTTCAGATCAACAACTTTCGACAGGCCGGCGAACAATGTTGGCCCATATCCGGCTATTCTGGGATGCACGATGAACTCGTATTCATCAATCAATCCCATTTCCGCCAGGGCCAGCGGCAGTTTCATCCCCGCTACATACACGCCCTTCCCGGGCTCACGCTTCAACTGCCGAACGGCGGTTTCCAGATCCCCACGCACCAGCTCCGCGTTCCAGTCGACATGCTCCAGGGTGCTGGACACGACGTATTTCTTTGCCGCATGGATCGCATCGGCGAAGGGTACCATCCAGTCGGTCATCCAGTCTGGTCTCACGCCCGACTGCGGCAGTCGCCAGGCTGCCTCCATCATCTCGTAAACAACCCGGCCAAAAAGCAGGGCATCCGCCCGCAGCAGGGTCTCGGCCGCATAACGATGCGTCTCTTGATCGGGGATACCTGCACGATGATCGTAGCAGCCATCCAGGGTGATATTGATCGAAAACCTGAGCGGTCGCATGATGTTAGGCCTCCTGGAGTGCCTGTTTCCATTTTCAACGGCGGTGTGCCTGTCAAACATGGTCTCGGTAGACGGGCACATGTGATGCTTATACTCTATGTGAAGTGAGGTCAATATCATGAATGCACCCCTCATCACGCATCACTCAGCACTCATTGCTCAGCACTCAGCACTTTCCCTTACCTGATCGTTTGGTCAGAAAAAGCCCCACCGCCCACGGAACGCGTTACACTCAGCGTATCGTTTATCGCTAGACGGACACGATGATGAGCAACGATATCACGAAAGTGAAAGACCAGCTTCGCGGCGTGCAGTATATCGCCACCGACGAAATCGCCACGGTGATGTATCTGGCCGACAAGCTGGGCAAGCCCGTGCTGGCAGAAGGCCCGGCAGGTGTGGGCAAGACTGAGCTGGCCCAGGCCTGGGCCAAGATCACCGGCAAGCCGTTTATCCGCCTGCAATGCTACGAAGGCCTGGACGAGAGCAAGGCGCTGTATGAGTGGGAATATGCCAAGCAGATGCTGTACACCCAGCTGCTGCGCGACAAGCTGAGCCAGTTGCTCAGCGGAGCCAATTCGCTGACCGAGGCCGCCGACAAGCTGGCCGCCGAGGAAGATATTTTCTTCAGCGAGCGTTTCCTGCTGGCGCGCCCGCTGCTGAAGGCGATGACCAGCGACGAGCCGGTCGTGCTGCTGATCGACGAAATCGACCGCGCCGACGCCGAGTTTGAGGCCTTCCTGCTGGAGGCGCTCAGCCAGTTTCAGGTGACGATTCCGGAGCTGGGCACGATCAAGGCCAAGCATCAGCCGATCGTGCTGCTGACGAGCAATAACACCCGTGAGCTGAGCGAAGCCCTGAAACGCCGCTGCCTGTACCTGTTCATCGATTACCCCAGCGCCGAGACCGAGATGAACATCGTGCGCATGCGCGTGCCCGCGCTGCCGCAGAAGCTGGCCGCCCAGGCCGTCGAAATTGTACAGGGGCTGCGCCAGATGGACCTGAAGAAGAATCCGTCGGTCAGCGAGACGATCGACTGGGCGCGCGCGCTGGTGATGCTGAACGCCGATTCGCTCGACCGCGAGACGCTGGAGAACACGCTGACCGTGCTGCTCAAGCACGAGAGCGACGTGCAGAAAGCCAAGCGTATGCTGAATGTCAGCCGACAGAATGGACCAGAAGGCGGCATGTCCCCGCGCGACGTGAATCCTGGCAAGAAGCGCTTCGGGCGCGACGGCGGCTGGTGAGTCACCGGCCGGCCCGGGCCACACAATAAATAAAAAAGCGCGTCCCATCACAGGACGCGCTTTTCATTTGGCTGTAAAGACTGCGGGTTAGCGCAGGCGGCTCGCCAGATCGCCGAGGCTGTTGCGGACGCTACCGTCCACGACCTTGTCGGCAGAGCGGACGATCAGGCCACCCAGGATGTTCGGGTCCACAGCGAAGTTCACGCTGGCGGCACCGGTCTCCTGCTGCACCTTCGCCTTTTCGGCGTCGGACAGCGGCATCGCGCTGACGACTTCAACGTCGCCAGCCATGCTCAGGGCGCCCTGCGGCACCTTGGCGAAGAAGTCGCTCACCAGCGCCTGCTGGCGACGCTCGTCCAGGCCGGAGCCGATCAGGCGCTCGGACAGAGCGACGCTGATAGCTGCCACCTGACCGCGCAGGTCAGCGAGACGACGATTGACTTCTTCTTCAGCGCGCACGCGGGCGTCAGCACGAATCGAGTCGGCTTCGGCCTGGGCGGCAGTCGCGGCGACCTTGCCCACTTCTTCGCCACGCACGCGGGCTTCTTCGATCAGCAGCGCGGCCTGGCGCTTGGCTTCTTCCAACACCTTGGAGGCATCGGCTTCAGCGTTGCGGCGGGCGTTGGCAGCAGCGGCAGCATCCTCAAGACCCTTCTGGATCTTGGCGGCGCGGTTGTCCAGCATGTTCATCATCGGGCGCCACAGGAACACCGTGAGCAGACCGAAGATGAGCAGGAAGTTGGCAATCTGCGCCAGCAGGAAGCCGGTGTTGATGCCCAGCGGCGTCAGCGGGTTGGTGGCCGGCGCGGCTTCTTCGGCAGCGGCTTCGCCTTCAGCGACAGCTTCGCCTTCAGCAGCGGCTTCACCCGAGACTTCAGCGGCAGGCGCTTCTTCAGCGGGAGTTTCTTCCTGGGCGGCAGCCGAGAAGGTGAACGCGAACGTCGCGATCAGGGCCAGGGCCAGGAGCAGAAACGAACGTTTTGACAGTTTCATCCGTAGTATCTCCTCGTGCAAGATTAGAGCACGAACAGGATGATGAGGGCGACCACCAGCGCGTAAATCGCGATCGCTTCCGTGAACACGATACCGAGAATCATGTTCGTCTGAATGGTGCCGGCGGCGTCCGGGTTACGGCCAATCGCCTGCATAGCACCCTGCACCAGCATACCGATGCCGATACCAGGACCGAATGCGCCCACCATCGCGAGGCCGGCGCCAATTGCCTTCAGACCAGTTTCCAATTCCATCTTTGTAGTGTCCTTTTCCTTAGTAGACCAGGTTACTGCTCAATCGACTGAAATTAATGCTGCTCGGCGTGGGCGTGATCGTCGCCATGACCGTGTTCTTCGTCACCATGGTGACCTTCCATCGCCTGCGCGCTGAACACCAGCGTGAGCAGACCGAACACGAACGCCTGGATGGTGGTCACGATGATCTCAAGGCCGATGAAGATACTGGGCAGGATGATCGCCACGAGGAACGACATAACCGCCAGCAGAATACCGCCTGCGAACATGTTACCGAAAAGACGGAAGGCCAGCGAAATGATCTTACCGATTTCGGAGATGATTTCGATCAGACCCACGATAAAGTCAATCGCGCCCAGCGGCTTCTTCTGCAGATTGCCCAGCGCACGCAGATTGACAAACTTCTGGAAGTAGTTCGGACCCTGCGCCATCACACCGAACACCTGGATAGCCACCACCGAGATCAGCGCGAGGCCAATCGTGAGGTTCAGGTCGGTCGTTGCACCGCGCACATACGGGGTCACCACGAAGATGTAAGGCAGCACACCCGTCTTGAGCTGATTATAGGTCAGCGGGTAGTAGGCCTCCGGATAGAACTGCTCGGTCACTTCGAGGCGCAGCGCGTTCACCTGGGCGTCAATTTCTTCAGCCGAGGCTCCGGCAGCTTCCAGCTCTGCCACCAGCGTGGCTTCCTCGTCGCGCAGCAGATTGGCCGCAGCTTCGAGGTCGCTCTTGGCCGGCTTCACCGAACCATCTTCCTTCCAGTGCTTGCACTGCTCATAGGTCTCGTGCGTTGCGCCGGTACCGCTGTCCAGCGGCGCATCGACCCAGAGCTGATACGCACCGCTGCCCACGCTGATTGCCGGATAGCCGCTAAAGCCATCCTCGGCGCAGTGCAGCACGCCGACGCTTTCAATGCCGGGAAGCAGTTTCATCCAGTTCGCAGCCAGCAGGAAGATGAAGATCGACGCGGCCAGAGGAAACAGCACGCGCGCGTTCTTGCCGCCCATCGACTTGGCGAAGTTATACAGAATGCCACCCAGCAGCTCGACCCAGCTCTGGAAGCGGCTGGGCACTTCACGTGTCCACCCCTTCGAAGCGCGCCAGGCAAAGGCCAGGAAGACAAGGGTAAAAGTGGTGGCCAACACCATCGCAGTGAGCGTATTGGTCCAGCGGAAGCTGTCTACCGGCAGCGTGGGGTCATACGGTTCACCAGGAACCATAATGACCGGCAAGCCGACGGCAATACCAGCACCGGGGAGCACGGCAAACGTGATGACAGAGCAGCCAACGAGGAATGCGACGATAATCGCAAAGACTATCGCACCGCGTCGCGTAGCCATCTAACGCGCTCCTTTACGATACAAACCCGGTAAAAATCGACTCAACGATCAATCCTCCTCTGTGCTGCTAGACAGGCGCTTGTTCTTTGTGGGCTGCGGCGGCGGGATATTCTTCACCGACCCCAGCGCAAGGCGCACCATAAAAAATAAACTCACAGGAATACTCATCAGCAGCAGCCCCACCACAAAGGGACCACGCAGACCAAACTGCGCATCCAGCCAGAGGCCGGCCACCAGCGCAATCACGATCACGAACAGGGCCATACAGCCACTTTGCCCGGCAATCGCCGCATACGCAAGGTTTTTGACGCGCGAAGGCTCTTGGTCACTCATTGATTATGCCGCCGCGTTGAGAATTTTATCACAATCATTTTGCAGTTTTCAAATACACGTACAAAACGGGTGCTGAGAAGTTCATGTGAAACGCCCTGCCCAGCACCCGCATCACTGCCATTACAGGCTCGCAAACAGGGTTTGCGCGCCCTCCATAGCCCAGTTAAAGATCGGCTGCACCGCGAACGACCCCAGCAGGATAACGACAATCGTCACCACAGCCAGCGTCCAGCGATACGTGCCGGAAACAGGAATTGCCTGTTCTTCGTCCTCGCCCTTGTCGACATACATGTACTTGATGACGATCAGGTAGTAGTAGAGCGCCACCAGGCTCATCAGGATGCCGAACAGCGCCAGCCACGTCAGGTTGCTGAGCACGGCGGCCTGGAACAGGAAGAACTTGCCCAGGAAGCCCGCGCCAGGGGGCACACCAGCCAGCGAGAGCAGCGCGATGGTCATGGCGATGGCCATCCACGGGCTGCGGCGGCTGAGCCCGGCAAAATCGCGGATGTCGTCCTTGCCGGTCGCGTTCGAGTACAGGATGACCACGCCGAACGCCAGCAGGTTGGTGAACATATACATCAGCATGTAGTAGCTGATGCCGGCGACGGCCTGTTCGCGGCCATCGGCGGCCAGCGCGGCCACGCCGATCAGGGTGTAACCGGCCTGCGCAATGCTGGAATAGGCCAGCATGCGCTTGATATTCTTCTGCGCCAGGGCGATCAGGTTGCCGACGATCATCGACACCACTGCCAGCACTGCCGCCAGGTTGGTCCAGAACAACTGCACTTCCGCGCCGTTGATGGCCAGCGCGGGCGGGAAAGCCGTCAGCGCGAAACGCACCAGCAGGGCGAAGCTGGCCGCTTTGCTGACCACGCTCAGGAAGGCCGTCACCGGGGTGGGCGCGCCTTCATACACGTCGGGCGTCCAGAAGTGGAACGGCGCCGCGCTGATCTTGAAGCCGAAGCCGACCACGATCAGCGTGATCGCCACCAGCACCGGCACCAGATTGACCGTGAAGGCATCGCTGCCCATGTATTCGGCAATCGTGTACAGGTTGGTGGAGCCGGTGAAGCCGTAAATCAGGCTGAGGCCGTAGAGCAGGATGGCCGACGCGAACGAGCCGAACAGGAAGTACTTCATGCCCGATTCGGCCGACTTCTTGTCGTCGCGGCGGAAGGCTGCCAGCACATACAGCGGGATCGTCATCGTCTCCAGGCCGAGGAACACCATGATCAGGTCAGACGCGCTGCTGACCAGGCATGCGCCCAGCGTGGATACCGTGATGATGAGGTAATACTCGCCGCTGCGGCCCAGCTTGTCCACGTCGATGGTGATGAGCGCGGTGATGCCGCCGCCCAGCAGCGCGATCACGCAGAACATCGTGGCCAGCATGTCGAAGCGCACCATGCCGCCCCAGTACAGGCCTTCGGTGGCCGCGGTGGGCATCCAGAAGGCCAGCATCATGCCGGCAGTGAGGAACATGCCCGCCGCGGTCACGAACGCGATATTGCGGCGCTGCGATTCCTTCAGGAACATGTCCAGCGCCAGCACGACGATCGAGGTGATCGTCAGGCCGACGGCTGCTGCTATCGCTGGTAAACTTGCCAGTAAATCAAACGGTTGCACGTTTTATGCCCCCCCAAGCAGTGTCAGCACCGGGCGCAGGCCCGTTTCCAGCATCGGTGCCATGACCGATGGCAGGACGCCGAGGATAACCAATGGTGCGGCCAGGAACACCAGCACGAACTTCTCGCGATATGTCAGCGGCACCACATCGGGGAAGCGCTCCGGGTGATATTCCCCGAAGAACACCTGCCCCGTGACACGCAGCACGTAGGCCGCCGTAATCACGATACCGAGCGCCGACAGGATGACAATGATCGAGTAGTAATTGCTTAACGTGAAACCGCCAATCTGCAGCGACACGTCGGGGGACGCCTGCCATAACCCCACAAAGATCGTAAACTCGGCGATGAATCCGCTGAGGCCGGGCATACCCATACTGGTGAGACCGCCGATGATGAAGGCGAAGCCCACCCACGGCAGCACTTTCATGAAGCCGCCCAGGCTGGGGATGTCGCGGGTGTGGGCGCGGTCGTACACCATGCCCACGCAACCGAAGAACAGCGCCGTCATCGCGCCGTGGCTGAACATTTGCAGGCCCGCGCCGGTCATGCCGGTCAGGTTCATCGTCGTCCAGCCCATCGCCACCAGGCCCATATGGCTGACCGACGAGAAGCCAATCACGTATTTGAAGTCGCGCTGTCGGAAGGCGATAAACGCGCCGTAGACCACGTTGATAACCGTCAGGATGACGATCCACGGCAGATGCACCTGCGCGCCTTCAGGCATGAGCTGCACACCGCAGCGCAGGGCCGCATAGGCGCCCAGCTTCATCAGCACGCCGGCGTGAATCATCGAGACCGCGGTGGGCGCGGCCACGTGGCCGTCCGGGCTCCAGTTGTGGAAGGGGAACACACCCGCCAGCACGCCGAAGCCGATGAAGATGAAGGGGAACCACACGCGGGCAAACGAGAGCACGTCAGACCCGGCATAGCCGAGCACGTCGAACGCGCCGCTTTCGCCCGCCAGCGTGAGCTGGGTCATGTCGAAGCTGAACGTCTGGGCGCTGGCAGGCAGCAGGCCGCTGGCTTTGGCCGTCTCGAAGATGACCGCGCCTTCAGGTGACAGGAAGAAGTTCGAGGCCGTCAGCACCATCGCGATCACGCCGATCAGCGCGACCACCGAGCCGACGAGGATGTACAGCGTGAGCTTCATCGCCGCGTATTCGCGCAGCTTCACCCAGCCGTACGTCGCGATCAGCAGGTACATCGGGAAGATAGCGAGTTCGTAGAAGAAGAACAGCACGAACAGGTCCATCGCCACGAACACGCCGTACACGCCGGAGACCAGCAGCAGGAAGAAGGCCATGAATTCCTTCGTGCGGTCTTCAATCTTCCAGCTCACCAGCACGCCGGTGACGGTGACCATGCCGGTCAGCAGCACCATCGGCGCATTCAGGCCGTCCACCGCGAGGTGATACGAGATGCCGAGCGCCGGCAGCCAGTCCATCCGTTCGACGTAGGCCAGCGTCGCATTAAACTGAGCCGTGCCGACGCTGAATCCGGCGTTGAGGGCCGCGTCCTGCGCCGCCTGGATACTGGCCAGGTTGGCGTTATAGCCCAGATACACAAACAGGCTGAGGCCAAACACCGCCCCTGCCGCCGCAATCGCGATGCCGCGCACCAGGTCCTTCTGCTCCTTTGGGATCAGCAGGATGATGACGGCCGCCACGATGGGCAGGAAGATAATTAAACTGAGTACCGGAAAACCAAATGTCAACATGCTAATGTCCTGTCCAGCGCCTGTCAGCCGCCAAAGATGCGCGTTACGGTCGCGTTGATGACCGACAATATCCAGTTAGGCGCCACACCCGTTATCAGGATGAGCACCATCAGCGGGGCGACTGCAATCAGCTCGCGACCGGTGATTTCCAGATCATAGTCTTTCCAATGCATATTGAAGGGGCCCTGAAGCACCGCGCGAATCCCCTTGAGGATGTACGAGCCGGTGAACAACAGGCCGATCATGGCGATGGCAGTCATGACGGTGAACACCATCCACGAGCCGCGCACCACCAGGAATTCACTCACAAAGCCGTTCAGGCCGGGCAGGCCCAGGCTGGCCATGCTCATGAAGATGAACACGCCGCCGTAAATCGGGGCTTTCACCCACAGGCCGCCATACTGCGTCATATCGCGCGTGTGCGTCTTATGGTAAATCGCGCCCGCCAGCAGGAACATGCCCGCACTGCTGAGGCCGTGGTTAAACATCTGCAACACCGCGCCGTTGGTGGCCATGATCGCGCTTTCGTTCAGCTGCGGATCAACCGTGCCTTCCAGCACCGTGCGGCCGTAGACGAGCGCGGCCACTGCCAGGCCCATCGCCACGAAACCCATGTGGTTGACCGAGCTGTAGGCGACCAGGCGCTTGATGTCGGTCTGGCCGAAGGCGGCGAACGCTCCGAACACCACGCCCATCAGTGCCAGCAGGGCGAAAATCTGCGCCCAGGTAGTCTCGATGCCGAGGATATTCAGCGGGCCGGCCCAGATATCCGGGAAGAATGGGATGACGATGCGCAGGAAGCCGTACGCGCCCAGCTTGAGCATCACCCCGGCCAGCAGCATCGAGCCTGCCGTGGGCGCTTCAGAGTGCGCGTCGGGCAGCCAGGTATGGAACGGCCAGACCGGCACCTTGATACAGAAAGCCACGAAGAAGCCGAGGAACGCCAGCGACTTGACCGTGCCCACCGGGATGCCGAGGAAGGTGCCTTCCGCGCCCGTAAAAGCCGGCCAGCCCGTCGTCGGATTCGCCAGCACCGTCATGTCGAAGGTGCCCGCGCTGCCGCCGATCAGCTGCGTGGCCAGCAGCATGCCCAGCGATCCACCCAGTGAGTAGATGAAGAACTTGGTCGAGGCATACTTGCGGTTCGGGCCGCCCCACTGGTTGATGATGAAGTACATCGGCACCAGCGACAGCTCGTAGAACAGGAAGAACTGCATCAGGTCGAGGACGACGAACACGCCCATCAGACCGGTTTCGAAAAACAGGATCAGCGCCAGATGCGTGTTGGCGCGATCGTCAATTTCCCAGCTCACCAGCACGGCCAGCGGCGTCAGCAGGCCGGTCAGCAGGATCATCGCCGCGCTCACCCCGTCGATGCCGACGTGCCAGGACGAGCCCAGCAGGGTGAACCAGGGCACCTGAATGACGAGCTGGAAGCCCGGCGTGGCGCTGTTATAGCCAAAGAAGACAGCCGCTGCGACACCGCCGATGAAGGCGGCACCGACCAGCGCGACGACGCGCGCGACCCACTTGTTCGGGACGAACAGCAGGGCGAGCGCCACCAGCGCGGGAGCGACTACCAGAAACGAGAGGATATCAATACCGATTATGTTCATGCGTCTCCCCCACCAGTTACGGGGCTGCCTGCAAAACGCCCGTCGAGAGGGCGAAGACGATCACGATAACGATCGCCGCCAGCGCGACAATGAGCAGATACTGCTGCACACTGCCACTCTGCATACGGCGGAACCAGATGCCTGCGCGGCCGATCATTTCCGACAGGCCATCGCCAAAGCCGTCGATCAGCCACGCGTTCATCACCTTGATGAAATCGCCGATCCACGTAAACAGGCGGCCCGTAAAGTGCAGCGTGCCGTCGATGACGCCCTTGTCCAGGAACTCGTAGGCGACATTCTTACTGAACCACTGCGCCGGGAGGATGAAGATGATGGTATACAGTTCGTCGAAGTAGTACTTGTTCTTCAGCGTGGTGTGCAGCGTCGTGCCGAGAATCTTGACCAGCGGGTCTTCCTGGCCGGCGACCAGCGGCTTGCGCCAGTACATCAGGTAGCCCAGGCCAATGCCGCCCAGGCCGACCGCAAACGAGGTCAGCACCGGCACCCAGTAGAAGCCAACCTTTTCAGGTTTGACGGCCAGCGAGGTGGTGATGAAATCGAAGAACGGGTTGCCGTTGGGGCTGAAGATGCTGCCGAAAATCGGGAAGTCCGGGTGCACGCCGACGAAACCGGCGAAGATGGCGAAGAAGGCCAGCACCACCAGCGGCAGCGTCATCGTGAAGGCGACGACGCCGCGGCCCAGGTTGGCATGTTTGGCTTCTTCCGTGCGCGCCTCACCCATGAAGGTCAGGCCGATCTGGCGCATGGTGTAGAAAGCCGTCAGGAAGGCGGAAATCGCCAGCAGCACGAATACCAGCGCGTGCGGGCCGTAACCATTGGTGACGCCGTACCAGGCGTCCAGCAGGATTTCGTCCTTGCTCCAGAAGCCGGCGGTCACCAGCGGGAAGCCGGCCAGCGACAGGCCGCCGATCAGGAAGGTGATAAAGGTGACCGGCATCGTCTTACGCAGGCCGCCCATGTTCATCATATCCTGCGGGTCGAAATGCGGGGCATGGGCCGTATGTTCGCCATGGCCGTGCGCATCGTGACCGTGGGCGTCATGCGAGGCCGTGTCGTGCGCGTCGTGGCCATGCGACTCGGCCGCCAGCAGCGGCGTCTCGTGGGCATGGTCATGTTCGTCTTCATCGTCATGCGCATGGTGATGCACGTGATGTTCACCGTGCTCCATGCCGTGGATGACCGAACCGGACGCCATGAACAGCAGCGCCTTGAAGAAAGCGTGCGTCAGCAGGTGGAAGAAAGCCGCCACGAACGCGCCGATACCCAGCGCGGCGACCATGAAACCAAGCTGTGAAATCGTGCTGTAGGCCAGCACTTTCTTGACGTCGTTCTGCGCCAGCGCAATCGTGGCCGCGAAAATGGCGGTCAGCGAACCGGCAATCGCCATCAGCAGCAGCGGCGGAGTGTACACGCCATCATGCGGATGGCCGCCCGCCTCGAACAGCGGGAACATGCGCAGCAAGGCGAAGATACCCGCGCTGACCATCGCGGCCGCATGGATCATCGCGCTGACGGGCGTGGGGCCTTCCATCGCGTCGGGCAGCCACACGTGCAGCGGGAACTGGGCCGACTTGCCGATCGTGCCGATGATCAGGCAGATGCCGATCAGGCCAGCCGCGCTCAGGCCGGGGATGATGATGGCCGGCAGCTCTGCCAGGCCTTCCAGCACCTCGACGTTATACACAATTTCGCGGAAGCTGAGCGTGCCGGTGACCGCATACAGGTAGGCGATGCCGAGCAGCATGATGACGTCAGCCACACGGGTGGTGGTGAACGCCTTGACCGCCGCTTTATACGCGCTGGGCTTCTCGAACCAGAACCCGATCAGCATGAACGAGCACAGGCCCATGATTTCCCAGCCCACGAACAGCAGCAGCAGGTTGTCTGCCACCACCAGCGTGAGCATCGCGCCGGAGAACAGCGCAATCAGGCTGAAGAAGCGCGCCTGACGCGGGTCGTGCGCCATGTAGCCGATGGAGTAGATGAAGATCAGCGTACAGGCCAGCGGCACCATGATGAGCATCGCCACCGTCGCCGGGTCCACCAGCACGCCCATGCTGAAGCCGCCCGCGCCTGTGTCCATCCAGCGCACCGAGCTTTCCAGCACGTACTTGCCGAAGTCAGCCACGCCAGCGGCATTGGTGACCACCGCGATGCTGATCAGCCAGGCGGCAATCACGCCGCTCATGCCGACGACGATGCTGGCCACACGGCTCCAGTCCGCGACGACCGGCACCTTCAGCCCCGGATAGGCCGGATGATTATGGTCGGCATAATGCCCGCCCTCATCGGCACTCACCAGCGTGGCCTTGTTGGTGATCAGCGTGATCACCAGAAAAGCCAGCAGCGGGCCAACCGGAATCAGCCACGCCAGATTATTCGCATCACTTAAAAACTGCCCTAAGTCCATACCTATTTCCCCTTCAAGGGACAGAGAAACCAGTGATGAGGGATGAGTGACGAGTGATGAGCTGCTTATTTAATCGAGCGACAAAGAAGCTCTTGCCACACTCTCTTTTACTCATCACTCATGACGCATCACTCATGACTGTCGCCTAGCCCTTCAGCAGGTTGACGTCTTCCACGATAACCGAACGACGGCTGCGATAAACCGAGATAATGATCGCCAGGCCGACCGCTGCTTCCGCCGCGGCCACCACAAACACGAACGCCGCGAACGCCTGCCCGGCCATGTTTTCCGGCGCGGTATAGCGCCAGAAGGCCAGCAGGTTGATATTCACCGCGCTCAGCATCAGCTCCACACTCATCAGAATGGCGACCGCGTTACGGCGCGCCAGCACACCATAGGTGCCGATGCAGAACATGATCGCTGCTACAGCAAGATACATCCATAATGGAACCATCGTCGCCACCCGCCCTATTCGTTATCGCGTGCGATCACAATCGCACCAATCATCGCCGCCGTCAGCAGCAGCGAGGCCACTTCAAAGGGAAGCACGAACTGGTTGCCATCCACCAGCGCGATGCCCAGATCCACCGTCGTGCCAACTGCATCGCTGACGGGCAGCATGGCGTTGGTGCCAGACGGCCCCCACACCGGCAGAATCGCGCCGACCAGCAGCAGCCCCAGCATCACCACCGCGACAATCGCGCTGATCCACCACTGGCGATTGAAAATCTCGCTCAGGCTGGTCATCGAGCGCGTGAGCATGACCGCGAAGATGATGAGGATGGCGATAGCGCCGATGTAGACCAGAATCTGCACTGCGGCCATGAATGGCGCGGCCAGCAGCACGAACAGCCCCGCGCCACCAAACAGGCTGACGATCAGGAACAACGCGCCGTGGATCAGGTTTGTGCTGACCACCACGCCCAGTGCGCCGCCCACAGACAGCAGCGCAAAGACCAGAAAGGCGATCGTATTTGGAGTGATTTCTAGCATGGGATCGTTTCCCTTAATTTAGCGTGCGCAGGGGCGCTGTGATATGCGCCCCTTTGCCTGAAAATATCGCCCGTACCAATTTAATGCCCCGCGACCGTCGCGGCCAGCGCTTTCTGCTCGGCATCGCCAGCAGCAGGCTCTGCCCGTTTGCCTGATGTCATCAGACGTTCCTTGCGCACACTGCCGCGCACCAGCGTCAGCGCGAAGACCACGACCACCAGGTTGGCGATCAGCAGCACGATCGTCTGCGGGATGTTGGACACGAAGTCCGTCGCGTTCTCCGGCGTCAGACCCAGCCCCTGCGCGATCTTCAGCGCCAGCGCGATCACCAGCACGTTCACGACCGACACCGGCACCAGGAACTTCCAGTTGAACGCCATCATCTGGTCGATGCGGACGCGCGGCACGGTGGCGCGCAGGATGAGCGACGGCACGTACAGCAGCGCGGTCTTCACCATGAAGTAGACGAAGCCCAGAATCGGCACTTCTGTGGCAAACGGACCGGCCCACGCGCCCAGGAACAGCACGGTGAACAGCGCGTTGGCGGTGAACGCATGGATGAATTCGTTGACCATAAACAGGCCGAACTTCATGCCTGAATATTCAATGTTGTAACCGGCGACCAGCTCGGATTCCGCTTCGATCAGGTCGAATGGCGCGCGGCCCGTCTCCGCCAGGTTGCTGACGTAGAAGATGATGGCCGACACCGGCGCGGTGAAGATGAACCACATGCCCAGCTGATGAACCGCCAGCCCCTGCATGCTCATCGTGCCTGCGATCATGACCGGCACCAGCAGCGCCAGCACCATCGGCACTTCATAGCTGACGAGCTGCGCCACCACGCGGAACGAGCCGAGCAGCGCGTATTTATTATTGCTGCTCCAGCCCGCCATCATGATGGCCAGCGTGCCAATCGAGCTGATGGCCACAAAATACAGCACGCCGATATCAAGATCGGCGCCGATGTTCGTGGACGTGAAGGGCACGACCGCCCAGATCAGGATGACCGACAGCACTGCGATGACCGGCGCCATGTTATACACGATGCGGTCTGCGCCAGCCGGGGTGATGTCCTCTTTGGTGATCAGCTTGAGGGCATCGGCAATATTCTGCAGCAGGCCGAACGGCCCCACGCGATTCGGGCCGAGACGGTCCTGCACGCGGGCCGCCACTTTACGCTCTGCCCAGATGAGCAGCAGCGCCAGCAGCAGCGGGAACGTGGTGATCAGCAGCACGCCCAGCAGAATCGACACGAACTGCGCGAGCGACGGATCCCAGCCGCTGCTGGTCAGGCAGGGTGCCAGTGTGGAAAAAATATTCTCGCAAACCGCTTCCATACAGGTCTCCTAAAACTGACGTGCTGTTACGCCCACTCGAGGGCGTTCTTGCGCCATGCATACACCAGCGCGTCGGCCAGCAGGAAAATGAACAGCAACCCTGCCCCGAACGCGAAAAAGTCAAGCTGATTGTAGGCCAGCGCCCACGGGAACAACAAGACCAGTTCCACGTCAAAGACGAGGAAGATCAGGCCGTAGATATAATACTGAACCTTAAACTGCACCCACGTATCACCGACGGTTTCAACGCCGCATTCGTAGGTCTGCATCTTGATGGCGTTGGCGCGGCGCGGGCGGAAAATCCACGACACCAGCAGCGGCGCAGCCGGGAGCACCCAGGCTACAGCCAGAAAAATGCCAATAAATGCCCATTCGTTCACCGCAGTCATCCCGCTGGCTCCTCTTCATGTGCGGTCGGGTTCTGCAAGAGTTCGCGGCAGCATATGCCTGCAAAACATGCGTATGGCCGCCCTTATTGCGTTTTGTTTTTACCGATTGTGACAAACGGCGCTAGTATAGCACCCTCATGCGCGCTATTCAAATGGTGACGCCGCGCGCGCAGGCAAGTGCAAGGCCAGATTTCAAAAGTGAAAGCCCGCAAAAACGGCCTGCTGCGTCGTGGGACGGCGCATCTTCAGGCTTTTGGCGGGCCGAAGTGAAGGCTTGAAAGTTGTAAGCTGTGAGTCAAACTGCACAAGCTGGCGCGGGCCGGGCTGGTTTAAAAACCCACGACCCAGATTGAATAACGACGGCGGGCGCGTCGCGACGCGCCCCTACGCCTCCAACCAAATGAAGAGTAGAAGCACGATCGGCATTCTGTGCCAGGACAGTCCTTGATGACATGCCAGATCGGCTTTTGTAGGGGCGCCTCGCGAGGCGCCCGCCGGTACCCAACCCCATTACGGACAAGCCTGCGCAGATCCGGTCCTAGGGGCAAAATCATGGGAACACGGGGGTAGGGGCAATGCATACGATTATTTCCTTCAGCAAAGATACCGAAATGTATCGCAGATAAAGTACAACGCCTGTCCGCCAGCCTATTCCCCCAGAAACTCGATCAGCCGTGCATTGACTTCGTCCGGCTTGTCGTGCTGCACCCAGTGCGTGGCATCCGGGTAATAAATGACGCGCCCGTTGGTGCAGAATTTCAGGCTCTTTTCGGCCAGCTCCGGCGTCAGCGCGACATCATTCTTGCCCCACTGAATCAGCACTGGCATTGTCACTGTCGGATTGGTCAGGCGCGAGGGCGGCAGCTGCACCATGCTGCGATACCAGTTGAGCATGGCGGTCATGGCGCCCGGCTGCTTCCACGCGGCGATATAGAAACCCAGGTCCTCATCGCTGAAGCTGCCGGGATTGCTGGTGCGCAGCAGCATGGTCGCCGCGCCCTGGGCCTCGCCCAGCGTCAGCAGCAGGTCGGGCAGATAGGGAATCTGGAAGAAGCCGATATACCAGCTTTTCATCATCTGCGCGGGATTGGCGCGGATATCGTCCAGCATCACCTGCACGTGCGGCACATTCAGGATGCCCAGTTTTTTCACGCGGTTGCCAAACGTGGCGGCCGTCCACCAGGCCACGGCCGCGCCCCAGTCGTGCCCCACCACATAGGCCTGTTCCTGCCCGGCCCAGTCGATCAGCGCGACCACGTCGCCCGCCAGATGATTGAGGTTATAGGGCTCCAGCCCGGCCGGTTTGTCGCTCAGGTTATAGCCGCGCTGATCCGGAACCAGCACGTGATAGCCCGCCCGCACCAGCGCGGGAATCTGATTGCGCCAGCCGTACCAGAATTCCGGGAAGCCGTGCAGCAGCACGACCAGCGGATTGGCCGGGTCGCCCGCCTCGACCACATGCAGGCGCACGCTATCGCTTTCGATCGTATGGTGCATCAGCGGCACATCATCCAGCGCAACAATACGCTTGTGCTGGGCATCACGGGAGATTTCGGGGGCGGTCATCGTGGTTTTCCTCTGGCTGTGGATGGTTGCGTATACGCATGTAAGTGTACCGGAGTTCCGGCCTGGCGGGGTATGCGCGCTTACAGCAGCATGCCGCGGCGGGCCTCCAGCGCGGCGATCACCTGGCGGTCGGCCTTGCCAAAGCTGAAACGCGACAGCTCGTCCGGGCGCACCCAGACCCAGGCCGCGCATCCCAGCGTCTGCGGGGCAATGCCATCGTCCGGGCCGAGATACGCGCAGGTGAAGGCATGCAGGGTGATTTTGAAATGCGTGAAGGCGTGCTTCACGACCACAAATTCCTCGCCCACGCGCACAGAAATCGCCAGCTCCTCGTGCAGCTCGCGCATCAGGCACTCCGGCAGCGACTCGCCCGCTTCCTGCTTGCCGCCGGGGAATTCCCACAGGCCGCCCAGCAGGCCATCATGCGGGCGCTGGGCGATCAGCACCTGCCCGGCTTCGTTCCAAATGATGCCAGCGGTCACTTCATAATGCGGCGTGGGAGCGCGGCGCGGCTTGACCGGGCGCTCGGCTTGCGTGCCGCGCTCCAGCGCGAGACAGTGCGCCTGCACGGGGCATGAAACACAGTCGGGCGAGCGCGGCGTGCACACCAGCCGACCGAGGTCCATCAGCGCCTGGTTGAAATCCCCCGCCCGCTGTTCGGGCAGCGTCTGACCGGCAATCTCCCAGAAACGCGCCTGCACGCGCGGTTGGGTCACATCATCGGGGATATCGAGCAGGCGCGCATACACGCGGATGACATTGCCGTCCACCAGCGGCTCGCGCAGGCCAAAGGCGATGCTGGCGATGGCCCCGGCGGTGTATCTGCCGATGCCAGGCAAGCGCAGCAGGCCCTCGACGCTGGCCGGAAAGCGCCCGCCAAATTCAGACGCGACCATCTGCGCGGCGCGATGCAGGTTGCGCGCCCGCGAATAATAGCCCAGCCCTTCCCACAGCTTGAGCACATCATCCAGCGGCGCGGCGGCCAGATCGTTCACCGTGGGATAGGCCGCCATGAAGCGGGCGAAGTACGGCCGCACCGTCTCGACCTGCGTCTGCTGGAGCATGATTTCGCTCAGCCACACGCGATATGGATAGGCATCATCCGCCAGGCCGGGCGTGCGCCACGGCAGCGCGACCGCCTGAGCGTCGTACCAGGCGAGTAAATCAGCCGAAAAATGGGGGGACAGGGATTCAGTCATAGGCGCGAGTATAGGCCGAGGGGGCCATTCCTTCAATCTTTGACCGGGATATGCTTGTGTCCTACACTGAAGATCATCACATGCAAAAGGCAGGAACATCCATGGACGGGATTCGGCGCTTCTTTGGCGGCTCTGCACCGGCAGAGGCCTTCACCATCAGCTTCCCGATGGGGCGCAAAGCGAAAGCCGTCGCGGTGGACCGGGCGGCTGACCCAACCCAAACAGCGCGCACGCTAGGTCTCGACCTCCGACGTCCGGCGATGGCGGTCATGGGCGGGGCCGGTCTGATGACGCCGGAGGCAGCCGTTTTGCTGCGCTCCATCATCGAGGATGGGCTGACGCATTTTGCCCAGGCCAATAACGTCACCCTGGTGGACGGCGGCACGACCACCGGCGTCATGGGGCTGATCGGGACGGCACGGGCACGGCGCGGCTATACCTTCCCGCTGGTGGGCGTCGCCCCCATGCGCAAGATCGCCTTCCCCGGCTACGACAACCCCGACAAAATTGCCGACCTGGACCCGAATCACACGCATTTCGCGCTGACCAGCGGCGACGACTTTGGCGCGGAAAGCGACATGCTGGCCGGGCTGGCGCTGGCCGTCGCTGACCACGACCGTCCGATGCTGGGCGTCGTCATCAATGGCGGCGAAATTGTGAAGCAGGAAGCCCACGCCCGCGCGACCGGGGCGCTGCGTGCGCCGCTGCTGGTGCTGGAGGGCAGCGGCAGGCTGGCCGACGTGCTGGCCCAGGCCCGCACCCAGCCGACCGAAGATGTGCAGGTCCGCGAGACGCTGGAACAGGGCAGCGTGCATTTCGTCGATATCAGCGGCGGGCCGGAACGCCTGATCGCGTGGCTGGAGTCATTCTACCGATTCTAATGTCTTTGGCGCATAATACGGAACCGATCCGACCTATTAAAGGCAGTCAGTCACCTATCATGCTAAAAGCTGTACTGTTCGACCTGGACGATACCCTGATCGACTGGAGTCCGTTTTCCCACGATCAGTGGGAGAGCATGGAGACGCGCCGCCTCAGCCGCGTGATCTCCCATTTCCGCGACAGCGGCCACCCGCTGAGCGATGAACACGCCTTCAAGAGCGAATTTATGCTGCGCACGACCAAGGCCTGGAACGAGGCCAGCCAGTATCTGCGCGCCCCGCACATCGGCAATGTCATGATGGAAGCGGCAGCAGCGGTGGGCGTGCCCGCCAGCCTGCTGGACACCGATACGGTCATGCGCGCCTACGACTGGAATATCGCCGATGGCATCGGCCTGTTCCCCGAAGTGCCGGAAGTGCTGGGCATTCTGCGCGACGCCGGCATCAAGGTGGGCATCGTCACCAACGCCTATCAGCCGATGTGGATGCGCGATGTCGAGCTGGCGACGCTGGGCGTGCTGGATTACTTCCCGCACTGCCGCATCAGCGCGGCCGATGTCGGCTTCCTCAAGCCGCACCCGCACATCTTCGAGACGGCGCTGGCCAGCATCGGCACGGAAGCCAGCGAGACGGTCTTCGTGGGCGATGACCCGACCGCTGATATGGTCGGCGCAAAAAAGGTCGGCATGCGCGCTGTCTATCGTCCGAATGTGCGCCGCCCGCACGCCGAGCTGGAAGTCACACCCGACGGCACCATCACCAGTCTGCACGACCTGCTCAATCTGCTGGATGGCTGGTACCCGGGCTGGCGCAAGACGTCGGCAGGCGTGACGCGCTAAACGCATGCTGAACGCGTCAAATTTCGATCAGAATCTGATCCTGACGGGGTATATCGGGCCGACCCAGCTGCAGGTGAGCAGGCGCACAGCCGAGCTGCTGAAGATGCGCTATGTCGATTTTGAGCGCCGCCTGGAGGAATTTGCCGAGATGCCGGCGCAGGAAATCCGCGCTATCTACGGCGAGGCGCGCCTGAAAACGCTGGAAGACGGCATCCTGTCGGAAATCTCGCTCTATCGCGGCGCGCTGATCGCCATCAGCGGCGAAACGCTGCTGCGCGGCGCGCTGTCCACGCTCAGGGCGACCGGGCCGATCATCTGCGCGGTGGCCTCGGTGGATGCGGTGCTTCAGCGGCTGCATCTGGCGATGGGCGCGCGCTTCCATGACCCGCGTGAGCGCGACAACGCCATCGGCCAGATGCGCCGCGCCTGGACAATTCGCGGGCAGGCGGACATTATCGAAGTGGACACGAGCAAGCTGAACGAATTGCAGTCCGCCGAGCTGATCGCGTCAAGCTGGCGCGCCGCGGTCGGCGGCACCGAGTGGCAGGGGTAGGCAGCGGGGCGTGATTTGTTGAAGATTGTCCGGTGATGGTGCCTGCAAGCCAACCTCACCCCGTTTCGCTGCGCTCAACCGCCCCTCTCCATTTTATGGAGAGGGGCAAAAACCCGCAGGGTTTTGGGGTGAGGTGGAGACTATAAAATCCGTGCAGGCCTACAGATTGCCCTTGGAGAAGCTGGTCTGGCCAGCGCCGAAGATACGGCTGCTGAGGCGGAAACCATTTTCTTCCAGGCGGTCGATGAATTTCGGGCGGAAGCCGGTGCTCTCCAGCTTGCCGCCGCCAACCGTGGCCGGCTGATTGCCGGTCTGGCCGGGCAGCCGGTAGACGAAGATGTCCTGAATCGTGACGTTATCGCCTTCCATCCCCTGAATTTCGCTGATCTGCGTCACCTTACGGCCGCCGTCGCGCAGGCGGGCGATCTGGATGATCAGGTCGATGGCGCTCACGATCTGCTTGCGCACGGTCATCAGCGGCAGGTCCATGCCGCTCATCAGCACCAGCGTCTCCAGACGGGTGATGGTGTCACGCGGATTGTTCGCGTGCACGGTGGTCAGCGAGCCGTCATGGCCGGTATTCATGGCCTGCAGCATGTCCAGCGCCTCGCCGCCGCGGCACTCGCCGACGACGATGCGTTCCGGGCGCATACGCAGCGAGCCGCGCACCAGGTCGCGGATGGTCAGGATGCCGGTATGGCCATCGCCGCCGGGCACGGGCGGGGCAGTCTCCAGGCGCACGACATGTGGCTGGCCCAGCTGCAATTCAGCGGCGTCCTCAATCGTGACGATGCGTTCATCATTCGGGATGAACGACGAGAGCACATTCAGCAGGGTTGTTTTACCGCTGCCGGTGCCGCCCGCGACCACGATATTCAGGCGCGAGACCACGCACGCTTCCAGGAAGTCGGCCGTGTCTTTTGTGAACGAGCCGAAGCCGATCAGGTCTTCGACGGTCAGGCGCTTCTCAGGAAACTTACGAATGGTGATGGTGGTGCCGCACAATGCCGACGGCAGTGTGACGATATGCACGCGGCTGCCATCGGGCAGACGGGCGTCCACCATCGGGTTATTGCGGTCGAGCTGGCGGCCCAGCGGGCGGATGATGCGCTGCGCCGTCCACTGCACGTGGTCTTCATCATCGAAGGTGAAATCGGCCTCGGTGATCTTGCCTTTGCTTTCCTTGAAAATCTGGGTCGGGCCATTGACCATGATTTCGCTGACGCTGCGGTCGCGCACCAGCGCTTCAATCGCACCAAAGCCGAGCAGGTCATCGAGGATGGCATCGCGCAGCAGCTGGAATTCCTGGGGAATCAGCCGGTATTCGGGCTTTTCATTGGCCAGCTTGTCCAGCACCTGTTTCAGCCGGTCGGTGATGATGGTCTCTTTATCAGCTTCGCCGCGCTTCCACTGGTCGGCTTCATCGGGGGTGCGCAGCAGGCGGCCACGCAGCTGCTTGCGCATCATCGCGATTTTGGGATGCGTGGTCTTCTTGTTGACGCCATGCGCGACTTCGGCCGGGGCGCTGCGCTGCATGGGTGGCGGCGCAGGTTGTGCGGGCTCACTGGGGCTGTCTGGCTTACGGGGCTGATCGCCCAAACGACGCATCATTGACATAACGCACATCTCTCACTAGTGACTCTGCGGTATGACTAGTGTAAAACTAAGTAGCCATTCCGCACAATTAACGCCCGAAGAAGGTTGCTGGCCTGATCTTCCTGATGGGCTGTCTAGGCGGGCGCGTCGCGAGGCGCCCAGCGGTATGATGTGCTTTTTGGACCTGCCCGAAGAAGGATCGCCGCTGTGACTGATGCCCCTGCCGGAAGTGAGGCCCGCCGCGCCGCCCGCAACGTAAGCGCGCTGGCGCTGGCCCGCGTGGTCAGCAGTGGCGCGCTGTTTGTGTGGCAGCTCTCGCTGGGCCGCCTGCTGGGCGACGCGCAGTTTGGCGTGTACGGCACGATTGGCTCGCTGTACAGCATCTTCGCCTCGCTGACCAGCTTCGCGCTGGGGCTAATCATCATCCGCGAGGTGGCGCGCAGGCCGTCCACTGCGGGCAAATACATCACCGCCGCCCTGTTCATCCAGACGATCCTCGCAGGCGTCGGCTATATCGTGCTGAACGGCGCGGCGCTGGCGCTGGGCTATGACGAGGGATTGCGCGGGCTGGCGGCGATTGCGGCGCTCAGCCTGTTTCTCGACCTCGTGGGCAATATCGCCTATGACCAGCTGCTGGCGCACGAGCGCATGGTCAGCGTGAGTTTCGTCGAGATTGGCGTGCTGCTGGCGCGCATCGCGCTGGGGCTGGGGCTGGTGGCCGCCGGATTCGGCCTGCTGGGGGTGTATATCGCCACCCTGCTGACCGGCCTGCTACGGTCTGCCCTGCTGATGCGCCTGCTGACGGGCGCGGGTGTGCATGCCGTCTGGCCGCTGGACCGCGGGGTGGTGCGCCTGCTGCTGATCGCCGCCGCGCCGCTGGCCCTGTCGTCCGTCATCAATATGTCGTATACGCAGATCGACCGGCTGATGAGCACCAGCCTGCTGACCACGGCCGATACCGGCCATTTCAGCGCGGCCTTCGTCATCATCGTCGGGGTGGTCGAAATCCTGAGCACGACCGTGCTGGTGGCGCTGTTCCCGCTGATGTCGCGCGCCTATAAGCCGGATGTCCCCCGTGAACAAAATACCTCGTTCTATTTCATGGTCGAGAAGCTAGCATTCTTCGCGCTGTGCATCGGCCTGCCGGTCGCGCTGGTCCTGACAGTCTTCGCATCGGCGGTGACGGTGCCCGTCTTCGGTGAGGACTTCCTGCCGTCGGCCGACATCCTGCGCGTGCTGATCTGGTACGCCGCGCTGACGATGGTCGCCAATGTGTTCGCGCAGGCGATGATGAGCGAAAACCGCCAGGGCCGTTACGTGGCCATTCGCGCGGGCGGGCTGGCCGTGAAGCTGGCGCTCAATCTGGCGCTGATTCCCGCGTTGGGCGTGATTGGCGCGGCGGCCGCCTCGGCGCTGGCCGAGCTGGCCGTGCTGGCCGTGCTGATGGGCCATTTCCGGCTCAACCTGCGCGCGCGGGCCGGCCAGTTTATCCGGCTGGGGCTGGTGTGCGCGGCGATGCTGGCGGTCATGCTGGCGCTGTCTGGCCTGCCGCTGATCGCGATGCTGGCCGGTGGGCTGGTGTATGCGGCCGGGGTACTATTCGGCGGGGCGCTGGCCGGCGACGACTATGACCTGCTCTACCGCATGGCGGCGGCACTGCCGTTTGGCGGGCTGGTGCGCCGCTTCTGGAAGCGCAAGACCGTGGTCACGTGGGAGTAGGCCATCTGGCATGATGCGCCGCGCCTGACGGGTCTATAATGGGGGCATCGGGCAACACGTAGCGCATAACCTCAGGGGCATCATGGGCTTTCCGCAACTTGAAGACATCCAGCGGGCGCAGGAACGCATCCGGCCGCATCTGCCGCCCACGCCGATGGAAGAAGCCAACATGCTTCCTGAAGGCCACTGGCTGAAGCTGGAAAATATGAACCGGACGCACTCGTTCAAGGTGCGCGGCGCGCTGAATGCGATGCTGGCGCTGGACGAGGATGTGCGCGCACGCGGCGTGATCGCGGCCAGCACCGGCAATCACGCGCAGGGCATGGCCTATGCCGCGAAGCTGCTGGGCGTCAAAGCGACGATCATCATGCCGGAGACAGCCGCGCGGCGCAAAGTGGCGGGCGTCAAACGGCTGGGCGCGGAAGCCGTGCTGACCGGCGAGACCTATGACGATGCAGAAGCAGAAGCGCATCGCCTGGAAGCCCTGCACGGACTGACCTATATCTCGGCGTATAACAATTTCAACGTCATCGCCGGACAGGGCACGGTTGGGCTGGAAATCCTGCACGCGCTGCCCACTGTGCGCCGCGTGCTGGTGCCGATCGGCGGCGGCGGGCTGGTCAGCGGGGTCGCCATCGCCCTGAAAGCACACGATCCCAGCATCGAGGTCATCGGCGTGAACGCGCTCGTCTCGCCGGAAATGTATAACATCATGTACGAGCTGGACCACGTGACCGGCGGCGAATCGCTGGCGGATGCGCTGCCCGGCCTGATCGAGCATGAGTCGATGACGATCGAGATTGTATCGCGCACGGTCGACCGCATCGTGCTGGTGAGCGAGGACGATATCGCCCGGGCGATGCGCAGCATGGTGGTCGACCAGGGCTGGATCGCGGAAGGTGGCGGCGTGGTCGGGCTGGCGGCGCTGCAAAACGGCACCATCGACGCGCACGAACCCGCCGATGGCCCAACCGTGGTCGTCATCAGCGGCGGTAACGTGGATGCCGACCGGCTGCGCCGCGTGCTGTGCGGTTAGTCAGCACGCACACGGCGTGTTACACTGCGGGCATCCCGTCCACATAACAGGTTTAGTGACCCATGCGACCGATTTTATCCCTCGTGCCTGCGCTGCTGCTGGCTGCCCTGCTGGCCGGATGCCGTCAGAGCGCAGGCGGCACCCCGATCCCGACCCAGCCCGCGCCGGATGCCACGATTGAAGCCACTGCCGAAGTCACCCTTAATGCCGAATCGCTCACCGTGACCATCGCCCTGACCGACGAGGTGCTGCTGGTCGGCGTCGCCCCGGTCACCGTCACCGTGACGGATGCTGACGGCGAACCTGTGACCGGCGCGACGGTGGCATTACGCGCTGATATGACCCATGCCGGCATGGCCCCGGTGCTGGCCAGCGCCGAAGAAACCGGCGACGGTGTGTATGTGGCGCAGGTGGACTGGAACATGGGCGGCGACTGGGTGCTGACCATCACCGCGACCACACCGGACGGCCGGACAGGCTCGGCGACGCTGGAAACGCGCGTGGAAAGCTAAGGCGCCAGCATGACACCCGCCTCGATTCCCCAGGCCGCCACCCGCTTTGACGTCCTGCGCCTGCCGCTGATCGGCCGCCTGCTGCGCTGGCGCTGGGGACGGCTGGCCGTGCAAATTCCCATGTTCGCGCTGGCCGCGCTGCTGGTCTACGACGGCTTCACGGGCAGCCCGCTCGCCTCGCAGAATCTGGCGACGGTAGCGCCGTGGGTGCATTATCGCGGGCTGATCATCATCGCGCTGTTTTTCGTGGGCAACCTGTTCTGCATGGCCTGCCCGTTCACGCTGCCGCGCACGCTGGGCAAGCGCCTCAGCCTGAGCAAACGACGTTTTCCGCGCGTGCTGCGCAGCAAAGCGGTCGCCATCGCCAGCCTGTTCGCGTTGTTCTTCGCCTACGAATGGCTGGACCTGTGGGCCTCGCCCGCGCTGACGGCCTGGGTGATCGTGGGCTATTTCGTGGCGTCGTTCGCATTTGAGGCGTTTTTCGGCGAGAGCGCGTTCTGCAAGTATGTGTGCCCGCTGGGCTCGTTCAACTTCGTCTATTCGACCGTCTCGCCGCTGCAAATCAGCGTGCGCGATGCGTCCGTGTGCCAGACGTGCGTGGGCAAGGAATGCGTCAATGGCAGCTACAGCCCGCAGCCGGTCGTGCTGATCGACAGCATCGGCGTGAACGGCGCGCCAGACATCACGCACACCCACACGCCGCAGGGCATACCCGGCTGCGGCACGCTGCTGTTCGCCCCGCAGATGCAGTCCAACCTGGACTGCACGTTGTGCCTGGACTGCGCGCGCGCCTGCCCCCACGGGAATGTCGGGCTGTTCGGGCGCGGCATCGGCGCGGAGCTGTCGCGGCCGAAAGCGTGGCCCGCCCGCTATGATGTCGCCTTTCTGGTGATCGCGCTGGCGTTCATGGGGCTGGTGAACGCGTTCGGCATGGTGCCGCCGGTCTATGACCTGATGCAGCGAATTTCGGATACGCTGGGGCTGCGCGCGCTCGGCCTGACCGACATGGGCATCGAGACGATCGCGCTGGGGCTGATTTTCGTCGTCGGCGGGCTGATCGCCCCGATTGGCCTGTCGCTGGCCGCGGCGGGCGCGGCGCGGGCGCTCACCCGCACGACCAAACGCGACAACCTGCGCGTGGCACTGACGACCTTCGCGCCCGCCTTCGTGCCAATCGGGTTGGGGTTCTGGGCGGCACACTACGGCTTCCATTTCCTGATCGGGCTGTTCAGCATCGTGCCGGTGACGCAGGGCTTTCTGCTTGACCACGGCATCACCTTGTTTGGTCAGCCAAACTGGGCGCTGGGCGGCATCACCGACCTGACGGTCATCGGCGCGTTTCAGGCCATCGTCGTCATCGCCGGGTATGGTGCGTCGCTGTGGACGGCGCAGAAAATCGCCCTGCGCGCGTATAAACGCCAGGGCTTCACTGGCCTGCTGCCGTGGGCACTGCTATTCACGCTGATGCTGCTGGCGGGCCTGTGGCTGTTCTCGCAGCCGATGGAGATGCGCGGCACGGTGCTGTTCGACTGAGGGGATGCAGTACCAACTGTAACTCTCACGGCGGATGAGGGAAAAATGACTGACGCCAGATTCGTTGGGAAGCCCGTTTCTCGTCCCGCCGCCGCCTGGGGTTCAAAACCCCAGGCTACAAGAAGCCCAAGTCCCTGAAGGGACTGAAAAGCAGGCGTATGGCATGCGCACTCCACGAGGCAACCACATGTAGTCCCTTTAGGGACTTATCGGTTTGGTAGCCCCGGGTTTTGAACCCGGGGCGGCGCGCAGGGACTGCCAGGCGTACAGGTGCTCCGATTTGATTCAGCACCCGCTCCGCTCAATCCCGCGGGACGGCGATGGCCAGCGCCTCGCCCAGGTTGCGCACCTCGACCAGCTTGACGCCCTCCGGCAGGTCGGGCACGCGGCGGCGCAGCTTGGGCACCATCACGCGGGCGAAGCCCATCTTCTCGGCCTCTTTCAGGCGGGCGGGAAGCTGACCGGCGGCGCGCAGTTCCCCGCTCAGGCCGATCTCGCCCACGAACGCCATATCCACCGGCAGCGGCTTGTCGTAGTAGCTGCTGGCCATCGAGAGCGCCGCGGCCAGGTCGGCGGCCGGCTCATCCACCTTCAGGCCGCCAATCACGTTCATGAAGATATCCTGCTCGTGCAGCTTCAGGCCAAAACGCTTGGTTAGCACGGCGCTGATGAGCAGCAGGCGAGCAATATCGATGCCGTTGGGCGTGCGCCGCGGATTGCTGTAGCTGGTCGGGCTGGTCAGCGCCTGCACCTCGACCAGCAGCGGGCGCGTGCCCTCCATGGTGATGGCGATGGCGGTGCCCGGTGCATTGGCGATGCGCTCGGCCAGGAACGCGGCGGACGGATTCGGCACTTCGATCATGCCCTCGCCCGTCATCTCAAACACGCCGATTTCGCTGGTGGCGCCAAAACGATTCTTCACGCTGCGCAGGATGCGGTAGGTGCCGAACGGGTCGCCTTCCAGATACAGCACGGTATCGACGATGTGCTCCAGCACACGGGGCCCGGCGATGCTGCCCTCTTTGGTCACATGGCCGATCAGCACCACGCTGGTCAGGCTGTTCTTGGCCAGGCTTTGCAGGCGGGCGGCGCATTCGCGCACCTGGCTGACGCTGCCCGGTGACGACTCGCTCTCCTCGGTATAGACTGTCTGGATCGAGTCGATGATGACCAGCATCGGCTGAAGCTTGTAGATGTGCTCAAAAATCGTGCTCAGATTGGTCTCGGTGACCAGATACAGATTTTCCGAGGCGAGGCCCATGCGGTCGGCGCGCATCTTGATCTGGCGCGCGCTTTCCTCGCCGCTGACATACAGCACCGGGCCGGCACTGTTGGCCAGCGCCGCGCTCATCTGGATGATGAGCGTGCTTTTGCCGATGCCGGGGTCGCCGCCGATCAGCGAGATGCTGCCGGGCACGATGCCGCCGCCCAGCACGCGGTTGATTTCCTCGATCGGCACAGCCACGCGCGGCGCATCGTCCATCGTGATCTGGTTCAGCGGCACCGGGCCGGTATTGGGCAGGCCGGTGCTGGTCGGGCGCGCCTTGCCCCCTTCGCGCAGGCTGCTGCCGCGTGAAATATCGAGCACTTCCTCCTGCATGGTGTTGTACTCGTTGCAGGCGGGGCAGCGCCCCATGTAGCGCGGCGTTTGCTTGCCACAGTTGGAGCAAACGTAAATGGTGCGCGTTTTTGGCGGCATCGGCAGCGTCCTTTCAGACAGCGCGTTTCAGAACAGATATTCTATTGATGATACCACAGCGCGACCCGCTCAATCCAGTCCGGGGCATCGGCCGCCACACCAGACGCGGCCAGCAGCACGCGGCGCGCAACGGCGCTGTCCAGGTCGGTGATGCCGCGCCGGACCAGCACGATCAGGTTGGCGGCAGCGGACTTCTCGCCCAGCGCGACCAGCAGCGCCGAGCCGGTGCCGATGCGCAGTTCAGCGTTGGCCTTGCGCTCGGCCACGTCCAGAAATTCAGCCGTGCTTTCCCAGCCGGGGATGTCGTCCATCGGCGCATCGAGCGACGTGGCGTAGGTCTGGCCCCAGCGCGACAGCTCCATCATGCTGTCATCGACCAGCGCATTCAGCGCGATCCTGAGGGCGGGGAAACGCGGATCGTCATCACGGCGGGCGATGGCCGCGCCCAGGGCCGCCGCTTCAGCGTCGGTGTAGGCGATGCCATGCCCGGCCAGCGGGCGCCGCCACTGGCGCAGCAGCACCGTGAGCAGTTCTTCCAGCGGTGCGACCTCGTAGGCGGCCAGTCGGCGGGTGTCGCGGTCGAAGATTTTGGTCATGCGGGGGCAGGCTCCGGCACATGCGGACAGTGATGCCTCCACTATAGCGCGTTTTGCCTTTGCGCGGGGGGATTATTCCTGCGGGGGATAGGCCGCGTCCATGGCGCTGCCCATGCGCTGCATGCCGTGGCCGGTAAGGGCTTGCAGAAGGCCCTCAGGCAGGCCCAGCGTGCCGACGGCGCTCGTCTGCGGCATGCTGGCCATGCCGTGCAGTGTGGCCCACACATACAGGGCATCCAGCACCCGTGTCTCGTCGGCGAGCGACTGGCCGGTCTGGCGGGCCAGCGCGCCGATGCAGTCGTGCAGCAGGGCGAAGGCGTGGCGGGCGCTGTGCATCATGTCGGGATGCTCGGCTGGGTTGGGCAGCGGCGTGCCAAACATCAGCCGATATTGCAGCGGATGGGCGCGGGCGTAGCGCAGATAGGCCTCGCCCATCGCCGACATATCAGCGCGCGCATCGCCGGTGTGCGGGCCGCCATCCAGCTCCGCGGCAAACGCGTCAAATGCCTGGCGCACGATCTCGGCCAGGATATGGTCGCGGCTGGCGAAATGCTTGTACGGCGCCTGATGCGAGACGCCCAGCCGACGGGAAATCTCGCGCAGGCTGAGCTGCTCCACGCCGTCCGTCTCGATAATCTTCAGGGCCTCCGCGATACATGCCTCGCGGAGGTCCCGGCCTGCTGCTTTGGGTCGCGCCATGGCGGTCTCTCAGCCTGCGTGCGAAAAAGTCATGTCGGCCATTATACCGCCGCCGGGCGCGCCTGCCCCTGATGCCCCGTCATGCCCGCCATCAGCCGGGCCATCACGCGCACGCGCACCGGCCGGGGCAGCATCCCCAGCGAATTGCCCAGCAGCCATGACAGACGACCCGGCCGCACGGTCGTGCTTCGCCCCAGCGCGTTCAGCGTGGCCTGCGCCACTTCCTCCGGCCCGGCAGACAGGCCCATACGCATATTGGCGCGCGCGGCGAATCCGCTGCGGATTGGGCCGGGCGCGGAAGCCAGCACAGCCACGCCAAATGGGGCCAGCTCGTGATGCAGGCCTTCCGCCAGCGTCTGCACATAGGCTTTGGTAGCCGCGTAATTGGCCGACATCGGCACGCCCTGGAAGGCGACCAGCGAGCTCATCAGGATGATGCCGCCGCGCCGCTGCGTCGCAAAACGGCGGCCAAAATGCCGGGCCATCGCCAGCACCGCCTGGCAGTTGACCTCCACCATGTCCAGTTCTTCCTGGACAGGCGCATCAATCAGCGGGCCGGTCGTGCCGAAACCGGCGCTGGCCACCAGCAGGCCGATGTCCAGCCCGTCGGCGGCGGCATGCACGGCGGCCACATCGGCGCGCTGCGTCAGGTCGGCAGGGACGACGCGCGTCTGGATGCCATAGGTCCCCGCGAGTTCGTTCGCCAGCGTCTCCAGCAGCGGGCGACGGCGCGCCACCAGCAGCAGGTTCAGCCCTGCCCGGGCCAGTGCCCGCGCCAGCTCGCGGCCGATGCCGTCAGACGCGCCGGTGACGACCGCCCACGGGCCGTACTGCGCCCGCCAGGCGCGCTGTTTGTCGGTCAGGCGGGCGGGAATGTCGGATGTTTTGTTGGGTGTTGTGGCCATGTCAGGCTCCTTTAGTTGACACTGTCACCCATCAGCATATGACAAAAAGTAGACAGTGTCAACCATCTGATCTGTGAAGCGCGCAAAACAAAAACGCGCCCGGTGATGCCGGGGCGCGTCGTGTCTGGCGGCCTGTACGTTGTTGGCGGATGCTCAGTGGTGAATCAGCTTGGTGCGGATGCTCTCGACCACGTGGCAGATGGCGTCGTCCTGCTCCATCTCGTCATTGGCGCGCTGGATGGAATAGAGCACGGTGCTGTGCTTGCGCCCGCCGAAAGCATCGCCGATCTGCGGCAGTGAGCTGTTGGTCAGCTCGCGGCACAGCAGCATGGCAATCTGGCGCGCCTGGTTGATCAGGCCGGTGCGGCGCGGGCCAATCAGGTCGGCGGCGGTCATGCCGTGATGCTCGGCCACAGTCTCGATGACCGTGTGCATCGTCATGGCATAGCGCGGCCGGTGGAACCCGCTGATTTCGCTGGCGGCTTCTTCCACGCTGATCGATTCGCGCGTGATCTGCTGGTTGGCCAGCAGCTTCTTGAACACGCCCTGCATCTCGCGCATGTGCTTGTGCACGCGGGCCGCCACGTATTCCAGCACGTTGGCATCCAGATGCATGCCCGCTTCTTCGGCCCACATCTTCAGGATGGCGATGCGCGTCTCCAGGTCGGGCAGCTTGACTTCCATCACCAGCCCGCCCTCGAAGCGCGAACGCAGGCGCGCCTCCAGCGTGGTCAGGCGCTCCGGATGCTCGTCCGACGCGATGACGATCTGCTTGTTGAAGCCGCTGAGCGAGTTGAACGTGTGGAAGAATTCTTCCTGCGTGCTCTCTTTGTCTTTCAGGAACTGGATATCGTCGATCACCAGCGCGTCGGCCGAGCGATAACGCTCGCGGAACATGGCCTGCGTCTTGCTGCGGAACGAGTCGATCAGGTCGTTGGTGAAGGCCTCGCTGGTCACATACAGCACGCGCAGGCCGCGGCTGCGGTAGGCATGGGCGATGGCCTGCAGCATGTGCGTCTTGCCCACGCCGACGCCCCCATAGACGAAGAATGGGTTGTAGTTCATGCCCGGTTTTTCGGCCACGGCCAGCGCCGCCTCGTAAATCATCTGGTTGCTGCTGCCGGCGATGAAGCGGTCGAAGGTGAAGCGGTCGTTCAGCGTCGATTCTGGCAGGTCGCGCAGTTTCGGCCGGGCGATGCGCTGATGCAGCGGCACGGTCGTGTCGGGCGTTTGCAGGGTATCGATCTGGTTCAGCGGGGCGGTGTGCGATTCCAGCGCGGCCAGCGACGACGCCTGCTTCTCGATCTCGTGGCCCTGCTCGGCCATCAGGCGGAACAGCGGCAGGTCATTGGCCCGCTGTTCGCTGCGGGCTGGCTGGCTGGACTTCTTCAGCTCAAAGCGCAGTTCGACGGGGTGGCCATACACATCGCTGACGACCTTGCGCACATTGCGATACAGACGCTGGGCCAGCATATCGCGCGCGGCCATGCTCTTCACACCCACCACAAAGGTGTTGTCCTCCACCTGCATGAGGACAGCGCCCCGCAGCCACATCTCGAACGTCGTGCGGTCGAGCTGAAGCTCCAGTTGTGATAGTGCGGCATTCCATGCGTCTTGAGCGTTCACGTTCCCAGCTTCCCTGTGTGTGTACTGCGCTTCGGCGTCTGGCCCGGACAGGCCAGCATCGCCCCACGAATCTCAAAATACGACTGACAGACCTCCGGGAGCAGACAAAGCAAAGGCGCACCCGCTCTGTGTACGGGAAAAACCTTATATTCTGCTGTGGTTTTCGAGGTTACTTACGCTCGAAACTGCACGGTGGCATGACCCTGGAGGCTGCTGCTTTTGTGACTTGCAGCGTAAAAGTCAGTATAGCCCACGCTGGTATCTGGGGCAATCAAGAAACTTTAAAAATCGGAAAACTTTAAGGTTGGGAAACGAGTTGCAGCAGCGCGTTTTTACACACCGTTTGTAATACACACAGACATACCCAATTTAACCCAAGTTATCGCAGTTATCGCAACCTGCATTGGGTAATATGGGGATAAAGAGTCTGTTTTGGGGCACATTACAGGCGCTGAAACAATCAGGCCACATGTCGTGGATCTTTTTACATTGGGATAACCATTGCCCAAGTGGTGCAAGAAGTTTTTTTCCACGGGACGCACCAGGTCGCACAACGCCTATATCCCATGTGACAACTTTTTAACGAATATATTACGACTTCCATTTCCAAAGTATAGACAAAAGATTTGGGCACGGTTACAATCGCAACACTTCCATGCAGTAACAGTCAGTCGTCCGCACACCCCACCGCTGAATGAGGGAACTATGACGGAACACAATGAGCCAGCTTCCGGCTTTCAGGATTTTGAAGAAAGCGATATCGTTAGCAGCAGCCCCAATCACGCTGACCTGATCCGCGTCTCGGCCAAATCACGCTCGACCTCGGTCGCCGGGGCCATCGCCGCCGTGATGCGCGAACATCGCCATGCGGAAGTGCAGGCCATCGGCGCTGGCGCGGTCAACCAGGCCGTCAAGGCGCTGGCGATCGCGCGCGGGTACCTGGCCGGGGATCAGATCGATATCGCCTGCGTGCCTTATTTCACTGAAGTCCAGATCGACAGCCAGGAACGCACGGCCGTCCGCTTTATCGTGGAGCCGCGCCGCCAGACAGAGAATGAGAAGCCGCAGGACTGACGCAGGCAGCGCATCGTCCCCGGCCTGAACCAGAAAGGCTTGTGCCATGCGCATCGACCTGCACGTCCACACCCATGCCAGTGATGGCCAGCACGCGCCCTCTGAAGTCGTTCGGATGGCGCGTGCGCGCGATATCCGCGTGCTGGCCATCACCGACCACGACACCACCGACGGCATCGCTGAGGCGATCGCAGCCGCGGCCGTCACCGCCCCCCTGACAAAACCCCTGCGCATTATCCCGGGCATCGAAATCAGCGCCGCCGAGACGACCTTCGACGCCGAAAAAGGCCGGGAGCGCACGCTGGATGTCCATATGCTGGGCTATTTCATCGACCGCGACAGCGCGGCCTTACAGGAAAAACTGGCGGCCATGCGCGAGGCGCGCGTGTCGCGCGGCCGGCGCATCGTGGAAAAGCTGGCGGCGTTGGGCGTGACGATCTCGTGGGAGCGGGTGGCGCAGTTCGCAGAGGGGGCCTCGGTGGGGCGGCCGCATATCGCCCGCGCCATGGTCGAGGCCGGCCACGTGGAGACCGTGCGCGAGGCCTTCGACCGCTTCCTGCATAATGGCGCGCCGGCCTATGTGCCGCGCCTGCGCGTGACGCCTGAAGATGCCATTGCGCTGATTCACGAGGCGGGCGGGGTGGCCGTGATGGCGCATCCGGCGCTGGTGGAGGGCTATCTGGCGCTGCTGGAGCGGCTGGCGGGCGCCGGGCTGGATGGCGTCGAGGTGTTTCACCCGTCCAACGACGAAAATGCGCGGCTGAACCTGAAGGCCGCCGCTGCGCGCTATCACCTGCTGATGACGGGTGGGTCTGATTTTCACGGAGAGGCGATCAAGCCGGGCGTGTTCATCGGCATGCAGGCGCCGCCGTTTGCTGTGGTATCCGCGCTGGAAACCCGCGCCGCGCATTATCGATAATTCAGGGCGGACATGCGCGCCCTGGCGCCAGCCCGTGTGGCCGACGCCATTTTATCGCAGAGATACAGCCGATATCCCGAATATTTCACAAATGCGCGTTGGGATGACGCGCAGCCTGCTTGTTGCGATGCGGAGACAGCGCGCGGGCGCGGCCATGCTGATGCTGGGCCTTGCCATGCGAATGGTTCACGCTGTGCGCATGCGATGAAGTGCCGACGCGGGTGCTGTGGTGCAGCTGCACCTGTTCGCCCGAAGGTGTCACATAGAATGGATTCTCGCGCACGATCAGCGTGGCGCAGTTGCCAGAGCGTTCGTCGCTGATGTGCTCGTACAGAATCCCCTTGATACGGAAGCCGTTTCGCAATTGCATCGACAGGGTGGGGTCGTGCAGCTTGCCCTGCATCACGCGCAGCACGTACTGCGCCACGGTCAGGTTGCGGTCGTGGTGGGTATATCCGGGTATCAGTGCGCCGGCAATTTCGCCGCGCAGGTTCAGGCGGCGCACGAGGTCGTGGCGCGCCTCATACAGCTTGCGGCCGATCTTCAGACCGCGATAGTCTGGATGCACGCTCATATCGACGCCATACAGCCACTCGCCCTGGGCGTCGTGATTCGTCAGCCAGCCGCCGGCGATCGCTTCCTCATAGGTGTGCTGATGGTTATTGAAGTCAAAATGGGTGCGGTAGGTGGAGGTCGCCGCGACCGGGATATCCCCTTCAGGGGTCCTGGCCAGCGCGACAAACTGCCCTTCCGGGAACAGCTCCAGGTGTTTCAGGTATTTTGCTTCGGTGAACAGCTCGTGGTCTTCAAGCGTGGGAAACACGATGCGCTGCAGGCGCGCAAGCGCAGGGACATGCTCCGGGCGCGTGTTGGTCACATAAATCTCGGGCGCGCCGGATTTCTTCGTCAGTGGGCGTTGATATTGAGGTCCGGGTATCATGGTGTACCACCTATAAATACGGTTTTCACGTCGGTGTATTCCAGCAGACCTTCAATCGAGCATTCGCGTCCCATGCCACTTCCTTTCATGCCGCCAAACGGCGCTTCGGGGGCTGACGGCATCCACTCGTTCACCGAGACAATGCCGTACTCCAGCCCTTCATACATACGAATAGAGGTATTCAGATCATTGGTCTGCACGTAGGCAGCCAACCCGTAATCCATCGCGTTGGCCAGCGCCAGCGCTTCATCCACATCGGAAAAGCCGAGGATGGGCATCACCGGGCCGAAGATTTCGTCGCGGTAGATGCGCATATCGGGGCGCACATTCATCAGCATCGTCGGCTGATAAAAATAGCCCTTCTCAAGGTCAGACGGGCGTGACCCGCCGGTTATTACTTCTGCACCCTCGCCGCGGGCATCGGCCACCATCGCCTCCACGCGCTCGCGCTGGCGGCTGTTGATGAGCGGGCCCACGTCGGTGGATGCGTGCAGGCCGCTGCCGATTCTGAGCGCGCGCGTGGCTTCGGCGGCGCGGTCGGCAAATTCTTCCACGATGCGGCTGTGCACGAAGAAACGCTGCGGGGCGATACACACCTGGCCGTTATTGCGATAGCGCGAGGCCACCGCCGCTTTGGCCACTTTGTCGACATCGACATCGGGGAAGATAATGACCGGCGCGTTGCCGCCCAGCTCCAGCGCCAGACGGGTCACCGTCTGCGAGGCGCCGTCCATCAGCAGCTTGCCCACACGCGTGCTGCCGGTGAAGCTGATCTTGCGGCAGCGTTCGTCGGCCAGCATGACCTTGCCCATCTGGTCGGCGTCGCCATTGATCACATTGACCACGCCCGCTGGCACGCCCGCTTCAAACAAGGCCTGCGCAAACAGCATGGCCGAGCGCGGCGTGTATTCGCTGGGGCGGCCGACGATGGTGCAGCCTGCGCCCAACGCAGCCGCCCAGGCGCGGGCCAGGTTATAGACGGGAAAATTCCACGCCGTAATCACGCCCACCACGCCGACCGGCTGATGCATCACCATGATGCGCTTGGAGCCGACGCGCGAGGGAATCAGGCGGCCATAGACGCGCTTGCCTTCTTCGGCATAGTACTCCAGCAGGTTGGCGCCGGTCGTCCATTCGCCGCGTGATTCGCGCAGCGGCTTGCCGCTTTCCTCGGTCGTGATGACGGCAAGCGCATCCAGCCGTTCGCGGATCCAGGCGGCGGCGCGCAGCATGATGTCAGCACGTTCGTAGGGTGTTTTGCGTGACCACGAGGGGAATGCGGCGGATGCGGCCTCAACAGCAGCCTGCGCATCGGCGGTGCCGCCGAATGGCATAAGGCCAAGTGAACTCTCTGTGGCCGGGTTTATCAGATCCCATGTGCCACCTTCGACGGCATCAACCCACTCGCCGCCGATAAACTGCCTGAAATTGTAGTCTGGCTCTAAGCTCATGATCGGCCTTGCTTAAGGGCAAATTGACACCACACAGCGCGGTGCTTAACAGATCAAATCCACTATAACCCAGGTTACAGCGTTTTGACCAGTCACTAATATGAACATCTAAAATCGCCAATCTCTTGGCCAGTGTTCACAAAGCCGCGCGTTACTGCGTGAGCGCCATCATGTAGCCGAGCATATCGTCGCGCGTGATTTCCCCGTAATGCGGATAGCGCACGTTGCCATTGGCGTCGATCACATACGTCACCGGAATCTGGAACACGCCATAGGTGTTGGTCACCGCCGTGTCGCCATCGATCAGCACGGTCAGCGCGTCCACGCCAAATTCTTCCAGGAAAGCCTGCACCTGCTCCAGCGATTCGCCGCTGTTGACGGTGATGACCGCCGCGCCCTCGTCGCCCTGTTCGGCAGCAAAGGCCTCCAGCGCGGGCAGCTCGCGCTTGCACGGTTCGCACCAGGTGGCCCAGAAATTCAGGAACACGATGCGCCCGCTGTACTGGCTCAGCGAGACCAGCTCACCATCCAGCGCAGGCAGCTCAAAGTCGAGCATGGGTGCGCCCACTACCGGCGCGGGCGACGGTATCGGCGGCAGGGTGACAGCGCCAGGCGTGGGAATCACATCGGTCGCGGTGATCACGTTCACGCCGCCGGACGATGCACCGCGGATGCCGTTCGACAGCGCGATGCCAATGGCCGCCACCAGCCCCACCAGCGGAAACAGCAGGAAAATCAGCAGCACAGGAGACGGCTTGCCATGCGGCATGACCTGCGGGTTGTCGAGCGAATATTCGGGCGTGTCGGGTGTGTCGGGGGTGGGATTGGGATTGGAGGTCATGCACGGGTTCTCGTGTAAGCGGAAGGGTGTGGCACTTAAGCGCTTGATTGTGTTGCCGCGGGCGGGATGCTGTCAAGTCCCGCCCTCATGGAGATGGCGCCCCTGTGACAGGGCGACTGTGGACTACGGCATCCAGCGCGGCAGGAAGCCGTTCTCGGCCAGCATGGTCATTTGCAGCGTCTCGGTATCGAGCATCCAGATTTCCGGCAGGCCATTCATATTCGGCTGGCCAAATTCATCCAGCTCCGGGAAGCGATGCACGGCCAGATAGCGCCCGGTCGGGTCGTAGGCAAAGAACATATTGGTGTAGCGGTTATCGGTCGTGATCTGCTGAATTTCCTGCGTCAGCGGGTCGAGGATATATATCTGATAGCCGCGATTGATCGACTGATCGCGCCGGGCGATGGCCATCACACGGCCGTCCGGTCGCCAGACGGCGCGCTGGTCATCGATTTCCTGCGGCGGGTCGCTGATGTTGGTCACATCATTGTTATCCAGATTGGCCAGGCGCAGATAGCTGTACGCGCCGGCGTTGTCGGCCAGCACGATTTCGGTGTAGGCCAGCCGCGTGCCATCCGGCGAGAGCGCGCCGCTGGTGCCGCTGCGGGTGGGAATGGCGGTCAGCGAGCCGTCGGTCAGGTCATTGATCAGGATCGCGCCCATGCCGGTATCGTACATGGCGATGCGCTCACCATTGGCGCTGTACTGCGGGCTGTGGCCCAGCAGTTGCAGGTCGCTGAACAGCGGGCGCGTCTGCACCGGGCGGCTGGTCAGGTCGAGCGTCCAGATACGTGTCGGGCTGCTGCCGATGCCCTGCTCGGCCAGGTCGCTGTTCAGCTCCACGCGTTCATAGGCGATCTGCGCGCCATCCGGCCGCCACACCGGCGTGTTGCACGAGGCATCCAGGCAGTTGGTGATCTGCTCCAGCGCGCCGGTTTCCAGCGTGAGCAGCTTCAGGTCACGCGTGCCATTGTTGCTGTTGTTCTCGGCAAACACGATCTGGCTGCCATCCGGGCTGACGGCAAAGTCATAGATGCCGCTGGGGCTGAAGGTGAGCTGGGTCGCGTTGCCCGGATTGGCCGTATCGGCCACCCAGATATTCTGCGGCGTGCCATTGGCCGGATACAGGAAGGCGACGCGCGGCACCCGCACTGAAAAGTCGAAACGGTATTCGCTCAGCACGACGCGACCGCTCTGCGCGACTGCGCCCCGCGCCAGGCTGACGCGGATGTCTGTGCCCGGCGGGATGGGCTGCGACGGCTGAAACACGAACGTGTTGCCGCTCCAGCTCACGCTGCCTTCTAACTCCGGCTCCGTACTGAACAGCGGCTCGACCGAGTCGCGCTGCATCGGCTCGCTGAATTCCATCAGGATGCGACTGGTGCTGCGGGCACCCTCGCCCAGCGGGCCAGCGCGATAGACCAGCACGCCGACACGGTCGCCCAGCAGCACGGTCAGCAGGATCAGGCCCACCAGCCCGAGCGACACGATGCCGACCACGCGGTCAAATTTTGAAAGGCGGGTGATGCGTTCTGCAAACGTCATGGCGTGCCTGGGCTACGGGAACAGATACGGATTGCTGGGCGCTTCGATCAGCTCGACCGCGCTGGCCTGCAGCACCGGCATATCGTCGCCCCGGAAGGACTCGACCTGCATGGTGCCGGTCACGCGCACCCACTGGCCCTGCGGCAGTGCGGCCACGTCTTCCGCGCCCCAGTGCACCGGCACGCCAATCGCATTCGAGTCGGCCACGCAGCAGCTCACCGTGAAACGCGCCACCATAAACTGCGTCTCGGCCATATCCGGCTCGACATAGACAAAGCCGATCACGTCAGCGGGCTCACCATTGAGCGCCGCATAATCGGTCGTGGCATTGAACACGCGCAGCCAGTCGAGCACATTGCGGTTGAGCGGGGCAATCGTGAAGGTGGTCACCGACCCGCTGCTGGCGCCCTGCACCGCACTCATGTCGATGCCGGTGACCGCTTCAGCGCCCAGCGGACGCGAGGGAATCAGCGTCCCCAGCAGCAGCGGCACGGCCACCAGCGCGATCACCCCCCACGAGACGGGAGCGCGGTAGCTGTTGCCCTGCAGCAGGTCTTCCAGCCCATTTGCAGATGGCTTCATGGCGCGGGCGCGCAGCAGCGCAAACGCGCCCATCAGCAGAAACAGGCCGGAAGCGACGTAGCTCAGCCAGGCAAAGCTGGCGTTGATGTAATTGGCCAGGCTGCCGCTGACGATATTCCAGGCGAAATAGGCGCCCAGGCCGAGCAGCACGAAAGCACGGGCCAGCGCCATCGTGCGCTGTTTCCTGAACGCGGCGTCTGCGTCCATCTGGCCGAACAGGTCATTCTTGGGCAGAGACAAAGAGTCCATAGTCAGGGTCCATCCAGGCTCACTATAACGGGATGTTGAGGTTGATCCAGATCGCGGCCAGCATCACCAGCAGCATCGGCAGCAGGAAGAGATAAAGCACCACGCGCAGGCGGAACACGCCGGAATACATCAGCAGCGCCTTGATATCCACCATCGGGCCAAACACCAGAAAGGCGATAATCGCGCCGGGCGTGAACGTGTTCACGAACGCCAGCGAGATGAACGCGTCAACCGTGCTGCACACCGACAGCACAAAGGCGACGAGCTGAAGCACCAGCACAGACCCGATCGGGCCGCTGCCGAGCTGCGTCAGCGTCTCCTGCGAGATAAACGTCTGCATGGTGGCGGCCAGCACCGTGCCGATGACCAGATAGCGCCCCATGTCGAAGAAGTCGTCGATGGCGGTGAAGACCGCGCTGCGGAAGCCGTCCTTCAGCGTGCGGCGCGGCGGCGCGACTTTGGCCACAGCGACGACGTCGGCAGGCGTGGCCGAGTCCATGCCCCCGCGCGGGGCGGCCAGCGACAGGCGCGACAGACTGGTGGGCCGCAGCACGTCACGGGGGCGTGCAGCCGCCATAAACACCAGCCCGACCGCGACGGCCACAGCAAAGGTCAGCACAAAACGGCCGATCAGCACCGGCCCGAAGCCATAGGCCACATAGGTGGCCACCAGCACAATCGGATTGATGACCGGCGCGGCCAGCAGGAAGGCGACACCCACGCTCATCGGCAGGCCCTTGCCATATAAACGGCGCACCACCGGCACCACGCCGCATTCGCATACGGGGAAGAAGAAGCCCAGGCCAGCACCGGCGAACGTCGCCAGCACCGGATTCTTCGGCATCAGGCGGGCGATGTCGTCTGGCCGTACGAACGCATCGATCAGACCGCTGGCAAAAGCGCCCAGCAGCAGGAACGGCGCTGCCTCGATGAAGATGCCCAGAAAACGAATCGTGAAGATGTTCAGCAGCACGATCGGGTCGCGGCCGGAGGTCAGCACAGCGGCCAGCAGCGCGCCGGTCACGCTGACGATCAGCGCGATCACGACAAAGCGTTTGATGAAAGAGCGGTCACGAGGCCCGCGGGGGAATTCGGGTGTCATGCAGGTGCCTGAAAACTGTCTGTTCGACGCCGTCATTGTAGCGCACGAGGGGCTGCCGGTATAGTTCGCCCGTCTGACGATATCCCTATGGCGCGCTGGCGGACTATAAACAGACATATTACGCATGAATCGTTAAGGTTTGATTTTGTTAACTTGTGATTAAATCAGGAATATGAACAAGCGTTTTATCAATCCTGCGGCGCACAGCATAAAATTATTTTCAGCTTTATAACCCTGCGCGTCAGCAAAATGCTTTTCAGAGGCAGTACGCATTACCTGACGGATGCATGATGCACGATATCGGGCTTGCTGGTATATCATGCACGGGAGCGAAGGTAAAACATATTATGGCATCTTCGACAGAGTGGCTGGTTCCCGGATATGTGGTCCTGACGAAGCTCGAAGGCGTTATTTCTGAAGCAGATATTATGGATGTGTCAAAAGCAAATCTGGAACGATTTCTGGCGACGGCTGTCGACCGGCAAATTCATATGGTGGCCGACCTGCGCACAATGAGCGCTTTTCCGCAGAACATCGTCGATATGTTCCCCAGAATCCCCAACGATACGCACAATCGCGTCGGCATCGTGGTTGTGGTCACCAGCCAGCCGATGGTGCGTTTCCTGGCCGCCGTCTACACCAAGCTGAGCAAGTGCCGCTTCAAGGCAGTCGATACCGTGAGCGACGCGCTCGCCTATATCCATGACAAAGACTCAACTGTACCGCACGCATTTGACGCAGTTCTGCTACATTAGGGGCAGCGCAGTGTCAGGGACGTGCGTCCCGCAGGTGTGATGTTTCATTGATGACGTCTAATGTGCTTAATAACCGGCAGATCGCCCGCGCGGCGGCTGTCGTCGTGTTTGGTTTCCTGGCCAGCGGCCTGCTGGGCCTGCTGCGCACGGTCATCATCTCGGTGACCTTTGGCGGCGGCGCCGAGCTGGACGCCTTTTATGCGGCCCAGCGCATCCCCGAAACGCTGTATACGCTGGTGGCGGGCGGCGCGCTCAGCTCGTCGTTCATCCCTATATTTGCGCGCCTGTGGTCCACGGACGACAGCGCCCCCGCGTGGCGTCTGGCCAGCGCCGTGTTGACGATTGCCAGCGCGCTGGCTCTCATCCTGACAATCCTGCTGTTCGTGCTGGCGCCGGTCCTCGTGCCGCGCTTCCTGGTGCCCGCTGCCTCGCCGGAAGATGCCGCGCTGACCACCCAGCTCACCCAGGTGATGATCTTCACGGTCGTCATCTTCACCAGCAGCGGCCTGCTGATGGGCATCCTGAATGCGCGCCAGCTCTTTTTCCTGCCGTCGCTGGCGCTGGTGATGAATAACCTCGGCCAGATTTTCGGGGCATTGGTGCTCACGCGCCTGTTCCCCGAACAGCCCGTCTTTGGACTGGCGTGGGGCGCGCTGCTGGGCGCAGCCCTGCATCTGGCGGTACAGCTTCCCGCACTACCGCGTGTGGGCGTCCGCCTGCGCGTGCTGCTCGATATCCGTGTGGCGGGCGCGCGCGATGTGCTGCTGCTGATGCTGCCGCGGGTGCTGGGGCTGGCCGTGGTGCAGCTCAATTTCATCGTCAATGTGGCGCTCACCAGCAGCATGGTCGAAGGCAGCCGCAGCGCGCTGGTGATCGCGTGGACGCTGATGTTTTTCGTGCTGGGCGTGATCGCGCAGAGCGTGGGCACGGCGGTATTTCCGTCGCTCAGCGCGCTGGCCGCCGCCAAAGACTATGCTGGCTTCCGCGAACGCCTGTCGGGCGCGATGCGCGGCGTGCTGTTTCTGGCGCTGCCCACCACTGCCGGGCTGATCGCGCTGGGCGCAGTCGCCATCGAAATCGTGTTTCAGCACGGCGAGTGGACGGCCGCCAACACCCGTGCGACGGCCTGGGCGCTGTCATTTTTCGCGCTCGGTGTGGCCGGACACAGCCTGCTGGAGCTGCTGGCGCGTTCGTTTTATGCGCTCAGCGACACCTGGACGCCGGTGCTGGTCGGGCTGGCCAGCATGGCCGCGAATTTTATCCTCAGCCTGGCGCTGATCAATGTCATCGGCCAGCAGGACAGCCTGGAGAACGGTCCGTTTGCCGGGCTGGCGCTGGCCAATTCGCTGACGACGCTGGCCGAAGCGGGCATCCTGTGGGCGCTGCTGCGCCGCCGAATCGGCGGCGGGGGCGATGCGGCCGTGCTGCGCGTCGGGCTGTCCACGCTGATCGCCTCGGTCGTGATGGGGCTGGCGTGCGCCGGGCTGGTGACGGTGATGCAGTCGTCCGCGCTGGTGGAAGCTGTCGCCGGGGCGGCACTCGCGGCGCTGGTCTTTTTTGGCATGGCGCTGCTGCTGCGCATCGAGGATGCGCGCACCGTGCCGGGGATGCTGCTGCGCCGCTTCAAACGCTAAACATGGCCTTATGCAGCGCTATGCCCAACTTGCCGGATGTGCGCTACAATGCGGGCATTCAACGACAGCGCAGTGACCGTTCCCGCCGCAGAAATACGCGGCGCCCTCTCGTTTGCCCCCTCGTGATGCACAAGGCGCCGGGTAAATGCGATGCCAGTTCGCTGGCACGGTGTCGGCGCACAGCAGCGCGGGGCGGCAGCTGAATTATGATGCACAAGGAATAACTCATGTCCGAATTACTCACATTTTTCCAGGGCCGCCAGCAGCAGATGGTCGAGCTGCTCAAGACGCTGGTGAGCTATGAAACCCCCACCCTGGGCAAGGCGCATGTCGACGCGATGGGCGCCTTCATGGAGCAGCAGTTCCGCGATCTGGGCGCAGACAGCATCGAGCGCATCGCGCAGGAAACTGTCGGCGACCTGCTGCTGGCCAAATGGAACCCGGATGCCCCTGGCAAGCCGATCCTGTTCCTGATCCACATCGACACGGTGTGGCCGCTGGGCACGCTGGCCGAGCGCCCCACGCGCATCGAGAGCGACGGCCGCCTGTTTGGGCCGGGCGCAATCGATATGAAGGGCGGCATCACCGTGGTGCTGGAATCGCTGCGCGGCCTGAAGGACCGTGGCGAGATGCCCAACCGTCCGATCTGGGTGCTGATGACGACCGACGAGGAAGTTGGCAGCGTGTACAGCAACCCGACGATCAAGTCGGTCAGCCCGCAGGCCGGCCTGGTGCTGGTGATGGAGCCGGCCACGATCGAGGAATCGCTCAAGACCATGCGCAAGGGCATCGCCACGTACCGCATGGAAATCGAAGGCCTGCCCAGCCACGCCGGCAACGCGCCGGAAAAAGGCATCAACGCGATCATCGAATTTGCCAACCAGGCCGTCATCGTCAACCGGATGAATGACCTGAAGAACGGCCGCAGCGTGAGCGTGACGATGGTGGAAGGCGGCAGCGCCACCAACGTGATTCCGGCCAAAGTGGTCGCGCATATCGATACCCGCGCCATCAGCGTGGAGCAGTACGAAGAAACCTACGAGATGATGATGGGGCTGGAGCCGGTCGTGCCCGGCGCGAAGCTGAAAGTCGAACGCATCAACGGCCACACGCCGATGGAGCGCAACGCCACGATGATCCGGCAGTATGCGCAGTGCAAGGCGATTGGCGAGGCCCACGGCCTGACCATCAGCGAGGCGATGAGCGGCGGCGGCAGCGATGGCAACACCGTCGCCGGGCTGGGCATCCCCGTGCTGGATGGCCTCGGCCCGCAGGGCGACGGCCTGCATGCGCTGCACGAGCATGTCGTGCTGGCCAGCCTGCCGCGCCGCTGCACGCTGATCGCCGCCATGTTGAAGGAATGGGATTTCAGCAAGTAGCCAGCGCGTGCGCCCGATGGGTTGGCGCGCTATGATTTGCAGGTACGCGTCACAAGTCCGGCCAGTTTCATCAGGTCGGACAAACAAGGGTTTGTCCTAAACTGGCACTTACCGGCCAGCCTCACCCCAAAACCCTGCGGGTTTTTGCCCCTCTCCATAAAATGGAGAGGGGCGGTTGAGCAGAGCGAAACGGGGTGAGGCGGGCCAGGACGTACCGGCGCAGGCAAGCCTTTAAGTCGCTTCGCAGTGCTGAGTACGCTCACAGCGCTGCGGGCCAGATGCTCGGTTCCAGCCCATTGACAGGCACACACGGGGATAATCGCCACATGTCCAGCGCGCAGATGTCGACCGAACAATTCAGCCAGCATGCCCGCGCGATCGAGGCGGAAGTCAAACGTGTGATCGTGGGCCAGGACAGCGTGGTGCGCAGCGTGCTCATCTGCATCCTGGCCGCCCGCCATGCGCTGCTGGAGGGCGTGCCCGGCCTGGGCAAGACGATGCTCATCCGCACCATGAGCGACGCGCTTGATTTGAAATTCTCGCGCATCCAGTTCACGCCGGACATGCAGCCCGCCGATATCACCGGCACCGACGTGCTGGAAGACAGCGAAGATGGCCGCACGAAAGTGCGCCGTTTCCAGCCCGGCCCGGTATTTGCCAATCTGCTGCTGGCCGACGAAATCAACCGCGCCACCCCCAAGACGCAGTCCGCGCTGCTGGAAGCGATGGCCGAAAAGACCGTCACCGTGGCCAACCGCACCTATCATCTGGAAGCACCCTTCTTCGTGCTGGCCACGCAGAATCCACTGGAGATGGAAGGCACGTATCCGCTGCCGGAAGCCCAGCTGGACCGCTTCATGTTCAAGGTCAATGTGACGTTTCCCAGCGTGGACGAGCTGGTGGGCATCCTCAACCGCACCACCGGCGGCGAAACCACCAGTGCGCGCAAAGTCGCCAATGGCCAGCAGGTGCTGGAGATGGGCAGGCTGGCGCTGAACACGCCGGTCGCCAGCCATGTGACCGACTACGCCGCCCGCCTCGTCATCGCCACGCACCCGGATTCCCCCGGCGCGCCGGATATCGTGAAACGCTATGTGCGCTACGGGGCATCACCGCGCGGCGCGCAGTCGCTCATCCTGGGCGCGAAAATCAATGCGCTGCTGGATGGCCGCTTCAATGTGTCATTTGAGGATATCGCCGCGGTGGCCGCTGACGCGCTGCGTCATCGCCTGCTGCTCAATTTTGAAGGCGCGGCCGAAGGCATCACCACCGAAAGCGTGGTCAACGAGCTGCTGAAGGCGACCAGGACGGCCTGAGGATTTAAGGCACCTGCAATGCGTGCCTGAGGGCGCGTCGCGACGCGCCCCTACAAAGCCCGACCTCGTCGGGTCACAACACGCGTGCCTGGCATTCGGCGTAACGCCAGATCATGATCACCTGTCAGGCTCGCCGTTCTAGGGGCGGCTCGCGAGCCGCCCGCAAGAGAGTCACAACCCGATAAGCCCCTTTAAACCCGTAGGACTTGCCTTGCCGAACCTGATTCCCGCCCCATTTTCGATTTCGCTGGACGGCCACACGGCCATCGTGACTGGCGCTGGCGCAGATATTGGCCGCGCCACGGCGCTGGCGCTGGCACGCGCTGGCGCTGCCGTGTGTGTGAACGACGTGAACCCGATCACCATCGACGACGCATGCGACGAAATCACAGCGGCAGGCGGGCGGGCGCTGGCCTGGCAGGGCGATGTGTCCAATCGCTTTCAGGCCGCCGCCATGATCGAAAAGACGCGCGATGTGTTTGGCCGCGTCACCATCCTGGTCAATGCCGCCAGCGTGCACCGCGACGGCCCGATCGACAAGCTGGACGAATGGGACTGGCGGCGCATCCTCGATATCAACCTGACGGGCACGTTTTTCTGCACGCAGCTCATCAGCCGACCAATGGGCGATGACGGCGGCGGCTGCATCATCAATATGGCGTCGACCGCCGGCAATCCGTTCACGCTGGCCGATGGCGTCTCATATGTGGCTTCAAAAGCGGGCGTGATCGGCCTGACGCGCCAGACCGCGCGCGAGCTGGCGCCACTGAATATCCGCGTCAATGCCATTTGCCCGGGCAACCTGGAAAGCGATTACGACGCGACCCTGCCCCCGCCGGAGAATTATCTGCGGCAGCGCGGCGTGTTTGAAGATGTGGCGAATACGGCGTTGTTTCTGTGTTCAGATGCGGCCAGGTTCATCACCGGCCAGATGATTGTCGTGGATGGTGGTGCAGCCTGAATCAGGCCTGACCCTGCCAGGATGTTTCCAACTGGCGCACATGGTCGAGCGCAGCGTGATAGCTGGTAAACAGGCGCAGCTTCAACCTGCTGCCCAGCCCAAGCTGCGCCACCAGCGAGGCGGCCAGGCGCAGCAGCAGCGAATTGGGCGTGATGATGGCCACAAAGCCGATATTTTCCAGCCCGGGCGTCTGCTGAAGCGTGGCCTTGATTTCAAAAATCTGGCGCGGGATATAGTCGATGGCCTGCGTATCGACGATGAAGTTGACCGGCAGGATGCCCTCCTCGCGAATCATGCGTTCGCCATCGACGATGCACGACCGGATACTGTCCGCCGTCATCTGATCGTGGAACTGAACATAGATGACCTTCGAGGGAATCAACCAACCAATGCTGTAGCTCATACGCGCTTCCTGCGCATCCGGAATGACGGATGCAGACAGCGTCCGCTGATACTCGGCAGTATAGGGCTGAACAGCAGTTGTGACCAATGGAGACACAACCATTTGTGGTGCAACCGCGGTATTCATGCGCTGTACTTCCATGGTGCATCCTTAATGAGCAATACTGACGTGAAGGTTTCAGCGTGAAGCGTGCTGCTGCGTTCGTCTTGTGCATTATGCTGGCGTTGGCAGGAAGCGTAATCGCCTTCGCACGGGTGCAGCCGCCCGCATTTGTGCTGGTGGCCGCCGAGCCATCTGCCATCGTGACTGGCTTTGGCGCAGATATCTACGCTTTAGAATTAGAACGGGGAAACTGGGTGAACGTTACACACACCCCGTTTGAGGGCGAGATCAATCCGGCCTCTGCGCGCAACGACCGTGATTTTTCCTTCACCCGGATGAATCAGGACTTTGTGCGCGGCCTGCTGGCGGAAATCTGCCTGGACTCGCTGGGCGAGGCGCGGCGCTGTTTTCCGGCACGCGGGCGCTGGGACTCTGGCGCGACCTGGTCCCCCGATGGCGAATGGCTGCTCTATCACACGCCGGGCAGCGAGGGCGCGCTGACCGTGCTGCTGCATCCACGCAGCGGCGAGGCCCGCGAGATCGAGACGACGACCGACAGCCTGCTCGATGCGGCCTGGTCGCCAGACGGGACGCGGCTGGCCGCCGTGCATCTGTCGCCCGGCTTCAGCCGCATCGTCACGGTCGATATCGCGGGTGCGGCGCTGACCACGCTCAGCCCGGAAGACGACACGCGCTATCTGGCGCCCACCTGGGGACCGGATGGCGCGCAGGTGGCGTATCTGGCCAATGGCAGGCTGGCCGTGACGGCGCTGGACAGACCCGGCGAGGCAGACATCATCACGCCGGAGACGCTGGCCGCCACCGCGCCGGCCTGGTCGCCCGACGGGGCGCTGATCGCGTTTGCCGATACGCTGACGTGGCACGTGTATGTGGTGCAGCCCGACGGATCCGGCCTGCGGCGCATCTCAGACCTGCCGCGCCCGCTGATCGATGACACGCTCTCGTGGAGCCGCGACGGCCGTTATCTGGCCTGGAGCGCGTCTGGCGGGCCGGCCAGCGGGCAGAATGTGCTCAGCATTTACGATGCCCAGGCCGATACCCTGCGCCAGGTGAATGACCGCGCGCACTATTTTTATGCCCCGGTGTGGTGGTAGGAAAACTGGTCATGCCGGTAAAGCACGCACCTCACCCCGGCATCGTGCGGCAGGCGCAGCACAGCGGGATGAGGTGCGTGTATTTGTGAAGAGGATCAGGCAGTGATGCAGGTGTCAGTCCAGCGGGAACACCAGCGGCTGATATTCCTGATGGCGCTTGATGTAAGCGGCCACAAACGGGCATGACGGCACGATCTGGGCTTCCTGCGCCTTCACCAGCTCCAGCGCGCCCTTCACCAGCGCCGCGCCCACGCCACCGCCTTCCAGCGAGACGGGCACTTCTGTGTGCGTCATGACGATGATGCTGTGCATCACGCGATATTCGATAAAAGCGACCTGGTCCCCGACGTGCAGCTCAAAACGCCCGGGCGTCTGAATAACCTTGTTCTCCGCTTCACTCATGGTGTCGTGTTACTCCGCGCTGAAACCGATCGAATTATGGGTGCCGTCGCAGAACGGCTTGCTGCTGGATGCGCCGCAGCGGCACAGCCAGGTCCGTTCGCCTGCATACACGACTTCTCCGGCGGCATTCGTCAGCGTCAGCGGGCCATTGACCTCATACGGGCCATCTTTCGAGGCGATGACGGTCAGGGCCGTTTCGCCCGATGCAAACGCCTTCACGTTCGGCTCGGCGGATTCTGTGGCGGTCCAGCCAATGGTCTTGTGCGTGTTGTCGCAGTACGGCTTGTTCTTCGACGCACCGCAGCGGCAGAGTGTTACGCGGGTTTCTGCATGACGATTGTCATTAACCCCGGCGGCCTGAAGCTGAATTTCCCCATGAAGCGCGATCGGGCCATCCGCCCACAACGCGCCCGTATTGGTTTCCGGGGCAGATTCGGTCAGTCCGCCATCGGTGCGCTCGCTGTGCAGCGCACCAGACGGGCAGCGCGAGACAATATCCACAATCGCATCGGCGGGGGCCTGGGTCGCATCGATCCACGGACGACGTTCCGGGTCAAACACCTGGTGCATATTTTTAACGCACAACTCGGCATGAATACAGCGGCGCAGGTTGTACTGAATAGCGACACCCTCGCCCTGATACTTCTTCTCCATCGGCCTCACTCCATCACATGATTTGCGCCCATGATAATCCCGCGCGACAGCGATTCGCGCAACTGACTGGATGATGAGGAAGATGAGAGCACGTGTGGGGGTAGCTGACCACTGGGCGCCTCGCGAGGCGCCCGGCGGTATTACGCCCACGAATTCAGGCGAGCTCCACCAGCGCGGCCAGCAGATCGAGGCCTTCAGTCGAGCCCTGTTCCATGCCAGAGGCGATCATGCCATCACGATCTTCCACCGACTGAAACACAGACTGGTCCGTCAGGAACGTCTTGCCGTCGCGTTCCTCAAGCGTGACCGTTTCCAGAATCACATGGCCCGGCATCCCTTCAAACTCGAAAGTGAAAACCAGTTTTTCGGGCGCGGCCACGGTGTGGTATATGCCATGGAACGCGTATTCATTGCCCTCGGGGTCGCGCTGGACGTAGCGCCAGCGACCACCCGGCCTGCTCTCCATAATATCGACAGTGGTGGTCAGATAGGCGGGCCCCCACCACTTCGGGATGGCTTCAGGATCGATGAAGGCCTTGAAGACCAGCTCGCGCGGTGCATTGAACTCGCGCGTCATCACGACTTCCTGCTTGCCCGGCTCGACAGTAAACGTGGTCTTGCCCATGGTATGGTTTCTCCCTGCAAAAGCGATTCAGTGGGTGCGCGGCAAAACGGGATATCTGGTATCAGGACGATGGATTCAGCTATGCCTGCAAGTCGGCCAGCAGCTCGGCCAAACGATCCCAGGTTTCGTTCATGCCATGTTCCATGCCCATCTCGATTGTCGCCTTCAGGTCTTCCGCGCTGGGGAACAGGGCGCGGCTGGTCAGGGTTGTCTTGCCATCCACCTCGGCAAATTCGACCGTGATGAGGATTTCCGGCGTGCCTTCAATCTGCTTCTCGTCGGCGTCGATGAAGGTATCGAGGTAGACGATTTTCTCAGGGCGCACCAGCTCGCGGTAGTAGGCCTTGCCCCATGCTTCCATGTCTTCAGGGCCCTTCATGCAGTACACCCAGGTGCCGCCCACGCGGAAATCAATCCTGCACACCGGCAGCGTCCAGCCCGTTGGACCCCACCACTGCTTCAGATGTTCGGCGCTGCTCCAGGCCTGCCACACCAGGTCGCGCGGGGCGTTGAAGGTGCGGCTGAGAACAAATTCACGTTCTGAGGTGGCGGTGGGCTGATTAGTCTGGGTCATGGTCGGTTTGCTCCTTTTCCTGCAGGTCATTCAGATACTGTTCCAGCCGATTAAAGCGCTGCTCCCACAGGTGACGATAGCCGCCCAGCCAGGCATCGATTTCAGCCAGGGGTTCCGGCCGCAGTTCGTACCAGCGGCGCTGGGCATCCTGCCTGGCCTGCACCAGCCCGACCTCGCGCAGCACGCGCAGGTGCTTGGAGATGCCCGGCTGGCTCATGCCCAGCAGTTCGGTCAGCTCGTTCACCGTGCGCGGATGCTCCAGCAGCAGGTCGAGGATGCGACGGCGTGTGGGTTCGGCGAGTGCTTCGTAGGCTGTGATCATGATATGAATATACCATACTGGTTATATAACTGTCAAGTTATATAATGACCAGCTTTCAAAAGGGGCGCGGATATCCCCTGACGTTACCCGCCTTTCCCCGCTGCGGCAATTTCTCCGTTCACTTAGGTCCGGCCTCGATTTTGACCGCCAGTCAACAGAACTTCTCGGCTGCCGGATGCCGGGCGGGATTCGCGCTTGATAGACAGGCCGGGCACTCCGTATACTTCACGCACAGTTTGCACACACACCAGGGACACTTCATGAAACTAGGCATCATTGGCCTGCCCAACAGCGGCAAAACGACCATTTTCAACGCGCTCACCCGCAGCACGCTGCCGACCGGCGCGGCCACCAGCGGCCAGTTTGAAGTGCACACGGCGGTCGTGTCCGTGCCAGACGCGCGCGTCGACCGGCTGAAGGCGATGTACAACCCGAAGAAAACCACCTACACGCAGATGGTGTATGTGGACATCGGCGGGCTGGAAAAGGGCATCGGCGAGGGCGGGCTGAAAGGCCAGTTCCGCAACGAGCTGGCCGGGCTGGACGGCTTCATCCATGTCGTGCGCGTGTTCAAAAATGACAATGTGCCGCACGCGTACGAGACCGTCGATCCCGCCCGCGACGTGGCAGCGCTCGACTCGGAATTTCTGCTGACTGACCTAGTCACGGTGGAGACGCGCCTGGAGCGCCTGGAAGCCGATATGCGCCGCAAAGGCCGCACCGCCGAGAAAGTCGTCACCGATGAAATCGAGATGATGAACCGCCTGAAGGCGCATCTGGAAGAAGAAAAGCCGCTGCGCGACCTGGGCCTGACGGCCGAAGAAATCAAGCCGCTGAAGGGCTATGGCTTCCTGACGCTGAAGCCTGTGCTGATCGTGCTGAACACCGACGAGACCAACCCGAATCCGACCATCCCCTACGAGCACGCCGACTCGAAAGTGGTCAGCTTGCAAGGGGCGATCGAGGCCGAGCTGTCGCAGCTGGAAGCCGACGACGCGGCTGTGTTCATGGAAGAATACGGCATCAAAGAACTGAGCGCGGCGCGCGTGATCGGCGAGAGCTACGAGCTGATGCAGATTCAGAGCTTCTACACTGTGGGCGAAGACGAGGTGCGCGCCTGGACAGTTCGCCGTGGGGCACCCGCGCCGGAAGCCGCGGGCGCAATTCACAGCGACCTGCAAAAAGGCTTCATCCGCGCCGAGATCATGCACTACGAAGACCTGATCAATGGCGGCAGCGAAGCCGCGCTGAAGGCCGCTGGCAAGTTTTACCTGCAGGGCAAAGAATACATCGTGCAGGACGGCGACATCATGCACGTGCGCTTCAACGTGTAGCACGCACGTAGTACATGCAAACAAAAAGCCCCGCGTCGTCATGACGCGGGGCTTTTCTTATGGACCGGCAGGCCGTTTAGTTATCGGTGGGATAGCCCTGCACCGGGCCAATCGGTTCAGGCGGGAACTGGTAGATGCCGAGCTGTGCCAGGGCATACGACCAGCCGATCTCGTCCCAGTGTTCATAGAGCTGGCCGTCGCGCACAATCCACAGGTCGATCACGCCCATGTCGAAGTCGTTGTTGGTGGCCTCGTAGGTCAGGAACGTGCCGGAGTGGGTGCCGCTCCACACCCAGCGGGCGACCACGGTGTCTTCGTCAGCGATGACGTCCTTGAGCGTGAAGACGGTATTGCTGAAGAACGTCGGCATCACTTCCAGGAAGCCGAGCAGGCCAGCACGGCCCTGCGACACCAGCGGGTTGTGCTGGATGTAGTCTTCGGCCACGATCTGCGCGCCCACGGCCTGGGCCTGTTCAAACGACGGCGCATTCAGCAGGTCCTGGATGAAAGCGCGGCCCATCTCGCGGTTATAGGCGGTGCGGATGCGCGGGCTGGAGATGCTCTCGCGCAGGGCGGACGGCAGCAGCAGCGAGTCGATCGTGTGGATGATGCTGCTGCCCGCGGCGATATCGCCCTCGACGACTTCAGCGCCGCCGACCAGCGTCTTGCCCAGCGGCAGCGTGGTGGCGATGTAGCTCTCGCCCTGCAGCGTGGTCACCGACTGGCCAAACCCGCTGATGCTGGCGGCGGCCAGCGGCTCGGTCGCCACGTGATAAGTCAACAGTTGGGTCAGCGCTTCGGTGTCGGCCAGCAGCGCGGCCACGGCATCTTCGGGCAGTTCGTCAAACACGGCGTCGGTGGGGGCGAACACGGTCACGGCCAGGGCCGGGTCGCTGAGCGTCTCCTGCAGGCCGGCGGCTTCGATGGCGGCCGTCAGCGTGGACAGCTCGGCACGGGCGGAAATAACGCTGAAAACGGAGTCCGACTGGGCCTGCGCCGCGCCAACAGAAAAGGCGAGGGCAAGGCTGGCGAGGGTGAATACTGCGGTACGCTTCATGAGATGTGTGTCCTTTCATTACGATACAGGTCGTTCACAAGGCCGCCGGAAACAGGGTATGTTGAAGCCAGCCATGGCGCGGCCAGGCCCACAGCAGGGTATTGCACGGATTGGCTTGTGGTGATGCTGAGAGAATAGATGCAGGCGCTAGCCGGCCGACATCAGCCCGACGTGATTGCCTTCGGTGTCGCGGAAGATAGCATAAAAACCGTTGCCACCCAGGTCGGTCTTCGGTTCGACGATGACGCCGCCAGCCGGTTCCACGCGCGCCAGCATCGGCGCCAGGTCCTGCCCGCCATTCAGGTAGATCATCGGGCCCTTGTCGCCGGGCTGGAAGCCCTTCGTCTGGTTGAGCGACGCGCCCACACCGCCCGGCTCATGGGGCAGAATGACGACATTGCGCACTTCGCCTGCCACCACTGTCAGCGGTGTGGCAAACAGGGCGCCGTAGAAGGCTGCCGCGCGGTGGATGTCGAGGGCCGGAATTTCCACCCAGTTCAACGTGTTGTTCATAGCTGCAACTCCTTTCGTACCGATTCAGAAACCAGGTCACTCGTGCGTGTCGGGCTGTCTACCTGCGTTCACGTCACTCATGATGCTTATGGTATCCGAACGACCGATCAGGGAATTGTGCATTTCAACGGAGGATTTGTACATTTCGCTGGCGTTGCAGCGCGGCCGGCGTCACGCCCAGCAGGCGGCGCATATGCCGGTTGAGGTGGCTCTGGTCATAAAAGCCGACTTCGGCGGCCACTTCGGCGGCGCTGAGCCTTCCCAGCAGCAGCAGGTGTTTGGCCCGCTCGATGCGCTGATGGAGGATATACCGATGCGGGGCCAGCCCCATCGTCTGGCGGAAGACGGCATTCAAATGGCTGACACTCAGGCTGGCGGCGCGCGCCAGATCATCCATGCTGATGTCCTCGCTCAGGTGATCGTGGATATAGTCCAGCACGCGGCGGATTTCCTGGCGCGAGATCCAGCCGCGCTGTTCTGGTTCGCGCTTCGCGCCAGCATATTTGCGCAGCAGGTGAGTCGCCAGCGCATGGGCCAGCATGCTGCTGTAGGCATGTCCATTGGGCCCGCCGTCCAGCAATTCAGCCAGCAGGGCATAGCCGATGTGAATCACCTGCGCGTCTTCCATCAGGAAGCGGTCTTCCAGCTCCACATGCGCGCTGTCGAGGTTGAAGGTTTCCTCGGCCACCCGACCCATGAAGTGCGGCGAAAACTGCATGTGCAGCAGGCGCACATCGCGCTCGCTGCGCCAGAAGCCGGAGGTCTCGACCGGGAGAAGCTGCGCCTGGCCGGGCGAAAATGTGTGCACGAAGGTGGAGCCATTGCGCTGCTGCTCCAGGGCATATTCGTTGTCCATCACCAGGCAGATCATATGCTCTGCCAGCCCGGCGACATACAGCTCGCCATTGCGCAGATGCGTCTGCTCCACCAGGATATTGGTCCAGCCCAGCGGGGCACTGGAATGCTGAACCGTGAGTGCCGCATCTAAAAGCGGCACATGTGTGTGTGCAGATGAGCCAAGTGTCATCCAGTTTTCTCCCATAGAACGTTGCCAGCCGCTGAAGAATACGCTTCGGATGATGTGCAGCCAGGGCATCCTTACCTGCATATGCCGCCCATATGGCCGCTATGTTATGATCTGCTCATGAACCGTCGGTTGACGGCTCTTTTTGCGGCAGTTTTAGATAACAGTGCATACCAAAGAGGGCACCATGGCGCTTTTTGCTGGCAGGACCGTGCCGCAGATTCCCCATCACGCATACCCGCAGCGCTGGGCTGCCGTGCAGCGCCTTATGCGCGAGGCCGGCCTGGACCTGCTGATCGCCTATGCCGATGACCGCCAGACCTACGGCCCGGCCCACGCCCGCTGGTTGGCCGATTTTCCGGTTATGTTCGAGCCGGTGTGTATCCTGTTCCGCCAGACCGGCGCGCCCATTATGGTGTGTGGACCGGAGAGCGATGAATTTGCGCGTGTGCGCGGACGCATTGCGGATGTGCGCGTGCTTCAGGAATTCACGCATCCAGACGAAGATTATCCGTTCGCTGTCATCCAGAGCCTGGGCGATATCCTGCGCGAAAGCTATGGTGAGATTGCCGATATCCAGCGCGTGGGAGTGGCGGGAAAAAGCCTGATGAACGCCGATTTGTTTGCCGCGCTGCAGGCGACCCTCCCCGGCGCTGACTGGCGGGATGTGGACCAGCAGGTGTGCATGCTGCGGGCTGTAAAATCGCCCGATGAAGTGGCGATCATCCGCTACGCCTACCAGATTGCGCAGGCGGGCATGACCGCGGCTATTGAAGCGGTGGGGCCAGGCGTGACCGAACGGGAAGTGGCCGCGGCCGCCGATATCGCCATGCGCAGCATGGGCGCGGAGAGCGCCGCATTCGATACCATGGTCGTTTCCGGTCCGTCGACGCGCCCGATTATGGGGCGCTCGACCTTCCGCGTGATTCAGCCCGGGGATCTGGTCGTGGTCACGCTGGCCCCGCGTTTCGAAGGGTACCATGCCGCCATAGGTCGGCCGATGTTTATTGGCCATCAGGACCCTGAAGTGCGACGCGCCTTTGAAGTCGCGCGCGACGCACAGCTGGCATGTGCGCAGGCGCTCAGGCCAGGCATCGAGGGACGCAGCATCGATCAACTGGGGCGAAAGCTGGTGGGGGAAGCTGGCCTGGGTGAGTATTACCTGTATACGGGCCTGCACAGCGTCGGGGTGATCGAGTTTGAGCCGCCGATTTTCAGCTCGCATAACCCAACGGTGCTGGAACCGGGCATGATCGTCTCAATCGACATTCCGCTGTTTAATGCGCCGTGGGGCGGCCTGAGGGTAGAGGATGGCTTCCTGATCACCGAACAGGGCGCCGAGCGGCTGCACGACACCCCTTACCTGATCGAGAAATAGGCATCACACAAGACACAGCCTCGTCCTGGCAGTGGAACACCCGGGCGAGGCTGTTTTTGTTCGCCTACCCGCGCAGCGCCAGCATGTAGGTGATAGCAGCCGCAGCGACCACGTGCATGATTCCGAGCACGATGGCCGTCGGGGCGGCCATGCCCGTCGTCAGCAGCGGGAACATCGACAGCACCAGCACGACAGCCGCGATGATGATGAACGTGCGCTTGTTGCCTTTCAGCACGGTCAGCAGGCCGGCAGCAGCCAGGCCGGGCAGGAAGCTGGCGAAAATGACGAACGGCAGCGGCAGCGGCCCCATCGTCGTCATATCGGGCGGCTGCGGAATCAGTATTTCGACGGCGAACACGCTGGTCGCCAGCAGATAGACGATGACATTGGCGACAGCGGCGATCAGGCCGCCGATGGCCCCGTTAATGAGCGTGCTGCGCAGGGTGGTGCCGGATGCGGTGAGTGCGGACATGGTTCTTTCTCCATTTCACTTAGCAGGCTAAATAAACGCGCAAAAAAAAGACTCAGCAGCGACCCGCGCCCAGATTATCGCGCATCTGCGCCAGCAGGCGGCGCAGCAGCAGTTGTTCGGCTTCGCTGATGCCCTGCATCATCTCTGCCTCCACCTCCTGCCAGATGCGCTCCACATGCTCGCGCACCGCCCACCCCTGTTCGGTCAGATAGACCCTGGAGACGCGGGCGTCTTCATCGTCCGTCTCGCGGCGCAGCATGCCGGCCATCGCCATGCCTCTCAGCATTTTGGTGATGGTGGGCGCGCTGACATCCAGGCGCTGGGCGATTTCCGTCTGCGTCACGCCGTCCTGCTCCCACAGCATGAACAGGACCATTTCCTGTCCGGCATGCAGGCCAACCTCGCTCAGGGCGGCATCAATCCGGTAGCGATGCGGACGCATCACCTGGATCAGGCAGGTGCCAACGTAGTTGTTTGGGTCGTGCATCAGCGCGTTACTTAGCCATCTAAACAATAATTCAAGAATAGCATGGCTTTCTGCGATTGCAAGCACAACTTTTGGGCAGGGTGAATAGGGGATACGCATTCGTCTAACGCGTATCCCCCGGTTAATTATGCGGGGCGGGCAGACTGTCTGAGCGACCAGTGTGGCAGACAGGCGCGGTGCTGCGCGTAAAACAGCCCGGCCAGCAGCAGCCCGAACGCGCCGACCAGCAGCATGACCGCCAGATCTGCAGAGACAATCCGCGGCAGCAACTGTGACAGCCCCCACATCGTGAACAGGATGGCCAGAGAACCGACCGCGTTGACCAGCGCATACCGGAACGCCAGCCAGCGATCGACCTGCCCACGAAACGACGCCCGCGCCAGGCTGATGCTGCTGACCACCAGGATGAGCATCGCCACGATAAGCAGGTTGCGCGGCTGGCCGATGACGCCTGTTATCCCGGCGTGCAGCGTCCCGCCCTGCGCGACGCTCATCTCTGTGATGAACGTCAGGCACAGCAGAAACAGATACAACATCAGCGGCCAGGTGGCCGCCACCACGAGGACGCCTGTGAGATGCCACAGGTATCCCAGCGGCCGACGCGAAAACGGTATCGAGTCCATATGCGCTCCTGTTACATTGACGATCAGGTCAGTAATTGCACGCAGCCAGAAAACAATCTCGGCGCGGACGCCCTCCCGCCTGGCTTCTCGTAATCCATCGCACAGGGCCTGCGCCATCAGCGGCCCGTATGCCGCGTAAAATCTGGAGGGATAGGCCCGCAGCAGCAGCCCGTACAGGCGCATGGGAAAATCACGCATGATTAGCCATCAGCTCCCTTCTGGCAGTCCGCGCTGGCGGGCGACCTGCACCAGCGCGTGCAGTCGGTTGACCTCGGCCTGGGCGATGCGGCGGCCATGCGCCGTCAGCCGGTAGTAGCGACGGCGCTCATCATCCAGCTCCGGGTCAGGACGCTCATCGCTCTCCTCGATCAGCCCGGCGTCCAGCATCTGGCTGATCGACCGGTACAGCGTCCCCGGCCCGATCTTTATCGCGCCGCCGGTGAACCGTTCAATCTCGCGCATGATGCCGTAGCCGTGCTGTTCCGACCCCACCAGCGCCAGCAGGATGTGCAATACGGCCGGCTTCAGCGGTAACTCGTGGTCTGCCTGCATTTCCATAGTATATCCAATCTGGATACATGTCACATGGATATAATAAGCGCAAAGCGCTCAGCCTGTCAACAGGCAGATAAAAACACAGCACGCGACTGCTGTTCGCGCCGCGTGCTGTGTGGAGGAAGGAAGCTATCGAGTATTCAGGCGGGCGCTTACGGCTGCCAGATAAACTGCCCCACCTGTTCGGGGAAGGCGGCCTCGACCAGCTCGCCAGTGGGCATATCCAGCAGGCGCAGATCGCCCGCCACCCCGCCAGACTCGGTGTAGGCGTAATTCAGCCACACGGGCAGCAGGCGGCCATCGCGGGACAGCCGACCGTAGACGGCGGTTTCCTGCCCCGGCTCAGCGACCGTCATCGTGCTCAGCCCCATGAATCCCGCGTTCAGGTCATAGGTGAAATAGAATAGCGTGATGCCCGGCTCCGGCGTCATGAGCTGCCCGTAGACGCGAATCTCGTTCATCGACAGCTCGACGGCCCCCTGGGCAAACAGCTCGGCGTCGGTAAACTCGGCAAAGCTGATGAGCGGCGTATGCGCATTGATGTCGTCCAGGCTGGGCGCGATGCTCAGCGACGGGCTGCCCGCGAGGGCGCCGTTGCCAAACACCAGCACACGCCCGTTCTTCAGCGGCAGCAGATTGGTGTAGGTCTGGTCTTCCAGCTCGCTATAGGCTCCGGTCGCCAGGTCCACCACGCCGGTGCTGGTCCATTCGAAATAGCCAACATCGATGACCAGATGCGTCGGGTTTTCATCGGCGCGGCCTGCGAACTGCTGCGGGCTGTAGATGCGCAGCTCGCCCATATTGCTGGCGTCCTCGTTCATCGTGACATCATCCAGAAGCTGGCGCGTGCTGCGTTGGGCCAGATCATACAGCCAGACGCCATCGTCGGCATAGGCCAGGTATCCGCCGTTTTCGCTGAAGATCGGCGCAGACTGGAAACGGGTCGCCGTGACCGACGCCAGCGCCTCGGCTGCTTCGGTGTGAATCGGCTGCAACCAGAGCTGGCCGCCGCTGATGTAGGCGACCGCGAGGCCGTCAACCGACGCGCCGAAGGTCAGCACGTCGCTTTCGGCGCGGGTGATCTGGCGCGGTTCGGGCTGGTCCAGCAGTAACTGCCAGACCTGATCGATGCCAGCCGCGTCCGGCGCGAGAAACCAGGTGCTATTCTGCGGCGCGGGCGTCTGGGCAAACGCGCCCCCGGCCATAGCCAGGCTGAGGATGACGAAGATGACCGACAGGATTGTTCTGCGAATGACTGACATGATGGGTTCTCTCCAGATTGCGTTTGTGAATTCAGCCACACGGGCCGGAGACAAGTCTTCGGCCCGTCTGCTATCAGGTGTCGTGCCCGCTGGCGCTTACTACGGCTGCCAGACGAACAGGCCGGTCTGTTCCGGCAGCGGCGCGCTCACCACATCGCGGGTGATCACGTCCAGCAGGTGCAGACTGCCCACGACGGTGGCGGCATTGGTGTAGGTGTTGTTGATGTAGACTGGCATCACGGCGCCGTCCGGGCTGAGCGGGCTGTAGATGGCGGTCTCCTGGCCCGGCTTCGACACGATGATGAAATTGACCGGGCGCGCGCCCATCGTCAGGTCATAGTCGAAGGTGAAGTAGATCGCCTCGCCGGGAACGCTGGGGATGGACTGGCCGTAGATGCGCACCAGGTCCGGCGCGATTTCCACAGCGCCCTCGGCAAACAGCGTCTCATCCGTCAGGTCGCCAAAGCCGAGCACGCGCACCGCGTCATTGATTTCCGCCAGGCTGGGCGCGAAGCTCAGGCCGGGGTCGCCGCCGATACCATTGTTGCCGAACACCAGCACGCGCCCGCCGGACAGCGGCAGCAGGTTGGTGTGGTCCGGGCCTTCCAATTGGAGGAAGCTGTCGGTCGCCAGGTCGTACACGCCGGCACTGTTCCATTCCCACACGCCGACATCCACAATCAGGTGGGTGGCACGGCCATCCGCGTCGGCCACGAACTGCTGCGGGTTGAAGATGCGGAATTCGCTCATCTCGTTATTGCCGGTCAGGTCGACATTGGCCAGCAGCTGGCGCGTCTCGCGGGTGCCCAGGTCGAGCAGCCACACGCCGCCGTCGGGATAGGCCACGTACTGCCCATCCTGGCTGAAGATCGGGCCATACGAGAACTGGGTGGCGCTGACCGGCGCGAGGGCCTGCGCTTCCTCGGTATGAATCGGCTGTAACCAGAGCTGTCCGCCGCTGATGTAGGCGACTGCCAGCCCGTCATACGACGCGCCAAAGGTCAGCACATCGGTTTCGGCGCTGGAAAGCTGACGCGGCTTGCTGATGCCATCCAGCAAAAGCTGCCAGACCTGGTCGATGCCATTGGCGTCGTCGGCCAGAAAATAGCTGACGCGCGGCTGGCCCATGTCCTGGGCGGATGCGCCAGCGGCGATAACCAGGCTCAGGATGACGATAACGACGACGACTAGCTTTTTGCGCATGAGACTCATGCTTTTGCCTCCAACTTGTGTCTGTTTCATATAGCCTGACGATACGCCGGTATTGCGCGCCAGTATTCAGACTTTGGGCTTAGGGAGGCTGGACGTAGGATGGACGGAATCGTGCCGAGGGAAAAACAAAAACGGGCAGCCCGTTTGCGTGGACTGCCCGTCAGATGCGCGCAGGTTAGCCGTTGACCAGCACGACCGTGCCCGCGTTGGGGATGACCGCGCAGGTATAGCCGTCGATCATCTCAGACTGAAGCGTGACCGGCTGACGCGGCGCCAGCGTGCCGTCCAGGTAGACGAAGCTGCCCATGCCCAGCAGGCAGACCTGTGCCGGAGCGGCAAAGACCGAATTCATGCCCACGCCCTGCTGGAAGATGTCGACCGCCTGAATGACACCCTGCTGAATCACCGAGGCCACGCCGATCTGTGCGGTGGACTGGCCGCTGGTGTACTGGCGGTTTTCGGCCAGCACGCGGCAGAAGATGCCGCCCGACCCATCCATGAACATGGCGCGCACGACCGGGGTGCTGGCCGCTGCAAATTCACCGCACGCGGGAATCATGGCCGACACCGCCGACGAATCGGCCACGGCAATCGCGACCACGCTCTCGGGCAGGCTGCCAATCAGCGACGCCGCGCCATTGGCGAGGTTGATGCTGTAGAAGCTGCTGCCGAACGCCGCGTAGCCTTCATCGGTGCCCGTGGACAGACTGCGGATATCGAACGAGGCATTGTCGGGCACATTCACGCCCAGCGGCCCGACTGTCACCTGCGTGCCGTTGTTGGGCGGATTCTGGATAGTGAGGATATCCAGCCCGGCATCCAGGTTATACAGCGTGGTCGTGGTCGAGGTGGCGAAGTTGTTGGTATAGGCCGAGGCGACGATGCGCGGGGTCGCGCCTGCGTTCGCGTCCGTCGCGGCAAAGCTGAGCGCGCCATCGACTGCCGCCACCGCGCCATTGTTCGGGTTCAGGCGCAGATCCTGGCCGGCGCTGCTGGTCAGGCGGATGCGGTCCACGGTCGGATTGAAGTCGAGGCCAAAGGCGTCGCCGTTCAGAGCGGTGGTGAACGTACCGCCGGTGAACGTGACCGCGCCGGAACCTGTATCGATGGCGACGATGCGTCCGCCGCTGGTTAGCGCCCAGAGCTGGCGGTTGGCCGGGCGAATGTCGATGGCGAGGATGCTTTCGCCGCCCGGCAGACCAGTCACAGGCGTGCGGGTGCTGACGCTGCCCGGCGCGTTCGAGGGAAAGCTGATCAGGTCGCCGCCGTCCGTGACGGCATACACGGTAGCGGATGTGCCCTGCGCCGCGACGGGCAGGCCGATCGCCAGCGCGAACAGCGCCAGAAGTGCAAAGAGTGTCTTTTTCATTATGGAACCTCCGGATATCACCATCTGGGAAAGGATTACATAAGACCTTTCGCCAGATGGGCGCCGGATGGATTGATTTTCAGGGCCCGCGCTCATGAACTATTCAGGTTGTGGCCTGCTTGCAAAGCCTGTGCGCGGAATATACAGTCATAGGCCAGACCCGGCACACCCACAGGATACAGACCATGCCCGCACTCCTCACCGAAGACCAGCTTGGCCGCGTCGTCAACGAGACCGTGCCCATGCTCGTCGCCCTGCTCGACACGCCCAGCCCGACCGGCTACACCCGCGAGGCAATAGCGCTGGTGGGCGAGGCCTTCAGCGCGCTCGATATCCCCGGCCTGTCGCTGCGCGAGACGAAAAAAGGCGCGCTCATGCTGACGCTGAAAGGCAAATCCGGCGCTGCGCCGCGCGCGCTGACGGCGCATGTCGATACCCTCGGCGCGATGGTCAAGGAAGTCAAGCCGAACGGCCGCCTGAAGCTGACCATGATCGGCGGCAGCCCGTGGACCGGCATTGAAAACGAAGGCGTGACCGTGCGCACAGCGGACGACACGCGCATCCGCGGGCAGGTGGTGCTGGCCAACGGCAGCACGCATGTCAACAAAGACGCGGGCACGGCGGTTCGCGGCGCCGACACGCTGGAGGTGCGCCTCGATGCGCGCACAATATCGGCCAGCGAGACGCGCGCGCTAGGCATCGCGCCGGGCGATTTCGTGTTCTTCGATCCGCGGGTGGAGCTGAGCGAGGCGGGCTTCATCCGCTCGCGCCATCTGGACGACAAGCTGTGCGTGGCCGCCGTGTATGGCGCGCTGATGGCGCTGCGCGATGCCGGGGCGCTGGCCGCGCTGCCGCAGGACACACACATCCTCATTTCGAACTATGAGGAAGTGGGCCACGGCGGCGGCTCAGACTGGCCGGATAATCTGGATGAGATGCTGGTGGTGGATATGGCCGCTATCGGCATTGGCCAGGAAAGCGACGAGTACAGCGTGACGCTGTGCGTGAAGGACAACAGCGGGCCGTACAGCTTCGCCATGAACGAGAAGATTCGGCGGCTGGCGCGTGAATCGGGCATCGACCTGAAGACGGATATCTATCCGTTTTACAGCTCGGACGGGTCGGCCTATTGGCGCGCAGGCGGCGCGGCCCAGGTCGCGCTGATCGGGCCGGGCGTGGATAACTCGCATGGGTGCGAGCGCAGCCATCTGGACGCGCTGGGCGATACCATCCACCTGCTGGCGGCATACCTGCTGTCGTAGACCTCACCCCAAAACCCTGCGGGTTTATGCCCCTCTCCGAACGGAGAGGGGCGGTTGAGCGCAGCAAAACGGGGTGAGGTTACCGGCACACTAGAAGTAGCTGCTGATGATCTCCAGGATGCGCGAGATCGAGCTGGCATCGCCGGACTGCACGCGCGTGGCGCTGGCGCGGGCGATAGCGTTGAGAGCGTTCACGTCGGCATCGCTGCCATACGCCACCGGGATGACGATCACAGGGTTGAGCGTGTTGCGGCTGGCCTCGATCGCCTCGATGGCGTCATTGAGCGTGAATCCCGCGTCACCGGTATCGGCGCCGTCGCTCAGCACCACGATTGCGCGGATGCGGTCCTCGTCTTCGGTGGCCGCCGTCAGGTCAGTGGCGATGGTCGTCAGCGCCTGGAACAGCTCGGTACCGCCATTCGCGCGCAGGCTGCGGATATTCGAGTACATCGCCTCGAAATTGCTCTCCACGTCGTCCAGCGGTACCAGCACGCGCACGTCGTCGCTGAACACGGCCAGGCTGACGCGATTGTTCGTCTCCATACCGCGCAGGAAAGCCTCGGCCGCTTCACGGGCCTGATCGATCTTGCCCTCGTTGCCCATCGAGCCGCTCACGTCGATCAGCAGCGTGATGTCGGCCTGCTTCTTCACAAACGCCCAGCTCTGCTGCACGGCGGCGATCACGTCCGGCGCAGGCACATTCAGGATGCGCGTCGGGCCAGCCGGGTCGATGCCATTTTCGGCCACAAACGGGAAGCCCAGCTCCACGTCCGGATTGGCGGGGCGGAAGCCATTTTCCATGACGACTTCCTGCACCGGGGCCGTCAGCACGTAATCGATGAAGACATTGGCGGCGGCGCGCTGCTCCGGCGTCGTCCAGTCGGCATTGACCACGCCCATCGGGTGCTCGTGCCAGAACGTGCCTTCTTTCGGATACAGCGCCACCAGGCGTTCGGGCGGCTGAATCGCGGTCAGGCCGCGGTTGATGCGGATGAGGTCATTTTCTTCCAGCGCGACGAAGTCGAGATACTCCGGCCCCTGCGCGATGTATTCGATGAACTCGGTGGTGCGGCTGGAGTAATGGCGGATCAGGCTTTCGATCTGGCGCACGCTCTCCTGCACCGTCTCGCTGCGCACGGTGGACAGCGTCAGGCGTTCCTCGTCGATGCCATTTTCACGGGCGGCGGCATAAAACTCGGAGATCAGCGTGCTCAGCGCGGTCGAGCTGATCAGCGGGTCGGTGTGGCCGTAATAGACCGTGCGGCGGCAGTTGGGCAGGTTGTAGTCACACCAGCCGTTCGGGCTGTTGAACACGTCGATCAGCTCTTCCCAGCCGATGGTGTCGTAGCCCACCGTCTCGCGGATGGCGTTCAGGCGGCTTTCCCAGATCGCCATCACGACCGGCGCAAGCGCGGTCGGGCGGGCAGCAGCCAGGTCAAACAACTGGCGGCCGCTCTGGAAATTTGCCAGCGCCAGCCAGTGGCTGACCGACGGCGAGAAAATCGTCGGGCGCTCGACATTGCTGTTGCCCGGCGCGATGATCGCGTTCACGATGCCCTGCATGACCGTGCCCGATGAACCGGAACGGCCGGTCACGCACACGGTCTGCTCGCCGGAGGCCAGCGCCGCGCCCGTGACCGGGTTACGCCCCTGCACGAAGGCATTGTTGAAGTCGGCGATGACCTGGGGCAGATACAGGTCACTTTCGGGTGCATATACGATGCTCACCTGCACGGCGTTGTTCGCGCATGATGAGGCGACAGACGCCACGCTGCTGGGCTGGTTGCCCCCGCAGGCGGTCAGCACAAAGACCAGCGTCAAAGCCAGAACTGTAACAAGGCGTTTCGCCATAGAACATATCCTCCGGAGGTATAAATCCGCGCTGCTAACGAATTGTCTGATTAATCGTGCCGATGAACGCGACCACGTCGGTGCGGCTCGCGCTCACCGTGATCGTCTGTCCGGTGTAGGTCTGGGTCAGGCCGTAGCTGGCATAGGGCGCAAAGGCAGCCGCAACAGCTTCAGCATCGCCAGCGCGGATGCCGGCCGCCAGCGCGCTGCTCACGCTGTCCGGGGTGGTCAGCCATGCGCCGATGGCGCGCACAGCCGCCAGCCGGTTTGCCGCTTCCGGGTCGGGGACGGCGACATTGGTCTCTGACCAGGCAGCCAGCGGAAAATTGAACAGGAGTCCGTAGGCCGGCTCGGACAAACGGATGCCGCTGCCTCCGGCCAGCTGGCCGCGCAGATTACGAATCCATTCAGCTTCGCTCAGCAGGGCGGCATTGCCCAGCGTCTGCCCGCGCGAGGCCAGCGTCTCGGCCACCGATGCGCCCAGCGTATTGAAATTGGGCACGCGGTTGAGCACTGCAAACAGCCACGTCCGGAATTCGCCATTCGACAGGCTGGCCGCGCTGATATCGGGTGTCTCGCCAAAGGCAGCCGCGGCGCTCAGCGCGACGGCCAGGCCGTTCAGCGACCGACCAGGATGCGGAAAGGCCAGCGGCGACCGGCTGGACGCGGCGGTGTCGGCCACGCTGGTCCAGTCCAACGCCGCGCCATTTCCCGTGGCGTCGTTGTAGAACGTGGGAAATGCGCCCCAGGTCAGATGCGTCTGGCCGACGGACGGCAGCACCGTCTGGAACGGCAGGCGCGCGCTGGCCGCATAGGCCACGCTGAAGTCCGCAGCCGCAATCCAGCCATCCGGATGGTTATCGGTATTCCAGCCCACACGGGTATTTTCCGCGCCCCACACCTGCAAGTCATCAACCGCCTGCACGGTGATATTCACGCGACGGGTGCTGTTCACCACCGGGCTGGTGGCGTTATAGGCGGTCACCCGCGCGCGCACCCAGTCTTCCACCAGCGGCGTCACCGCGAGGGTGATTTCCAGCGGCGGCTGTGAACGCAAAAGCTGGCTGATGCCCACCACGGCCACAGCGGCGATGAGAAACAGCCCCAGAATAAGGGTCCCGCGAGATTTCATGCATGTCCCCCGAAGATGCCCATCGCATCGATGCGACGTTGTCTAACAGTGTAGTCGAAAATCAGGGAATGCGCGCCCCCGCAGAACCGGGGGATCGCCCCTCAGGCAGCGCCCGGATTGGGGGTCGACGGTCGCCCGATTAAAAAATCAGATAGCAGTATTGTTAAATAATAAATTAAATTGGTAAATTTTCAGAATCTAAATTTTTCCTTCAGTATTGCAGGCGTAGCATGAGAATAGATTACGGTCATTCCTGAGAGGATAATGTTATGACCCGCATGTCGGCACGATTCAGCCTGCTTCTGCTTGTTTTCGCCGCAATACTGATCGCAGCGTTCCCCGTCGCCGCAGATGCTAACGTGACCTCCTACGAAATCACATGCAGCGGCGTGCAGGTCAGCGGGACAACGACGGCCCCATATGTCACCATCCTCGTTTACGACGAAACCACCCACACCAATCATTACGACGTGCTGCAAATGGTCGATGGCACCTTCAACTATTCTTTCCAGTACCCGACCCTGCCCGATGGTTCGCATGTGTATTTTGAGGTCTGGGGATCCCCCCTGCCGGACCCCGGCCTGGAAGATTTCTACTGGAACTGGGACTACGAAGGCTATTTCCCGTTTGAAGCACATTGCAGCCCGGTCAGCGTCCCGGCCAGTTTCGTGCCGGCCACCATCACCTGCGATACGCCGGTCTATGACGCGCCGGCCGGATCGCCCGTGGGCAGTGACCGCGTGACTGCTGGCCAGTCGTGGAGCGTCAATCCGACACCAGTGGTTGCAGCCGACGGCAGCTCGTGGACGGAAATCTACGTGTCGGGATTCCTCAATCCGTTTGTCCCGACGGCCTGCGTGGGCTGAGCCATCTGGCACAGCCTGCATCAAAAACAGCGCGGGGGACTCATCATCCCCTGCGCTGTTTGTTTTAATGTCTCCAGTCGTTGAAGTTGTCATCCATCATCGGATACCACTTCTCTTTTTCGCGTTCTTCGCGCTCTGATGCCTCGAAGTCACGCTGCCTGTCCTGTATCAGCGCTGCCCGCTCTGCTGCGGACAAACGACTGGGGGGGTATTTTGGCCTGCGCTTCTCTCCACGACTGTAGAAATACAGCAGCACCAGGCCGGAAAGCAGCAGAAGAATCGGGATAAAGAGCAATTCCTCGCGCAGGGCACACAGCCCCAGCACGCCCAAAATAACAGACCAGAGCCCAGCATTAAACCGATCAGACTGTGACATGCTTGATGGACTGACTCCTCTCAGTTTCCCCATCCGCGGAGATCATGCGCCATATCCCCATAGAGCTGCGCCCACACGGTATTCTTATTCTGGCGCACCCAGCGCAGCAGACCCGGGGCGCGTTCTGCGCTGCCCCACGTCGTTGGATCATACCAGGTCGAATCTGACTCGGTGCCGAGGCGAGCGCTGCTTTCCAGACCGGCATTAAAGCGGCCCGCATTGTCTACGAAGTAGCGCTCTACACTGGGCGTGACCTCAGGGTCCAGGTTGTTCACCACGGCATACATGAAATTCAGTACCGGCTGGCCGCCCGGGAAAAACGAGCGTACAGCCGCAGAAATGATAGGCGCCCGGTCTGATGGTCGCGAATCGCCAGTCATCCACTCGTACAACGCCGTCTCACGGCCTTCGCGGTCGCGCGCGTCATAGATGCGTTGCAGGCCATTCAGGATGGCGCGCGTCATGGGGGCATAATAATTCGACCACAGCGCGCCCATCAGCGGCACAGCCGAGGCAAACGACATGCCAACATCGATCAGGTCGAGGCTGGCGCGGAAGCGGGCGATGCCTTCCTGCGCCTCCCCTGTATCTGTGGAGCCAAGCAGCGTGCGCAGGGCATCGGCTGTAGTAACCACCTGCGTCAGCCGCTCGACGCCTGTGCGCAGGGTGGCGCTGCGTTCGCCCAGGCTGGTCATAAATTCAGACGCACGGCTTCCGGCCGAAAACAGCGAGGTGAGGGTGGTGCCCCAGCTGATGACACGATCAACATGGCCGCGATAGCCATCAATGGCTTCCATGGTGCTGCGCAGCTGGGCCACCGACGAGGAACTGCCGCCATTGTTGAACGCGCTGTGCAGGCGCTCGGCCACATGGCTTTTAATGACATTCAGGCCGGACAGGTCAGGTGCCTGGGTGAGCGGCTGAACCTCGTTCCGCAGTCGGACACGCAGCGTGTTCAGCCCGGTTTCGTAAGCTGTTGAAGCATAGCCGCCAACGATGGAGAGCTGGCCAATATCATCGACAGTGAGCGATGCAGTGGGGTTTTCGGAGGCATGTATGCGGTCTGACATGCTGTTCAGCGTGGGCAAAACACGGTCAATTTGCGCAGTGCCCTCACCACCAGCCAGCCGCGTCCGCAGGCTGGAAAGCCGATCCACCATAAGAATGCAGGCGACAACTGCTTCATAGCGTGTACGTGCGGTCCGGTTAATATCGTCGAATACTTCTGGCACGTTGTAGGTGGTTGCTGCCGCGGGTGGGTCATCGCGCTGGATGCGCCCGGACGGCGCACTCATGATGCGCTGGACGGCACGATTGCCGATCATGCGCTGAAGCTTGACCACTTTGCGCTGCTGCATGGACAATCCGGGCTGCGGCTGTGCTTGAGGGGCGAAAGACGGGCTTTCACTGGTGGATGGGGTCGTTGCAGGTGTTCGTGTGGTCTGCGGCGCGTTAGTTTTCGCCGCCTGGGACTCGGACATGTGCAGCGTCCTCACTAACCTACTGTAATGAATAGTGTAAACCCGATTGCGCAGCACGCCAATCTGGGGGTCTGGCGCTGGCAGTCCACGCCCAAATTGAGTATGTTCTACAACATGACTGGCGCATTCCGGACGACAACCATGACCACTGACCCGCTGCTCGCGTATCGCTCTGAATTTCCCATCCTGGACACGTGTAACTACATGATGTCGAACTCGCTGGGGGCCATGCCGCGCGCGGTCTATGACACGCTGAAGCTGTATGCCGACACCTGGGCGACGCTGGGCGTGCGCGCCTGGGGCAATCCGTTTGACGGCCAGCCGACCTGGTGGGAGATGAAAGGCGCGGTGGGCGACAAAATTGCCCCGCTGATGGGCGCGCCCGCCAAAAGCGTGCTGGTGCACGAAAATGCCAGCATCGCCAACAGCCTGCTGATGCATGCGCTCGATTTCAGCGACACGCGCCGCGACAAAGTCGTCGTCAGCGACCAGGATTTCCCGTCGGACGTGTACAGCGTGTCGCGCAATCTGCCGCCGCATATGCGCGTGGAGATGGTGCGCAGCACGGACGGCATCACCATCGACACTGACGCGCTGCTGAATGCCATCGACGAGCGCACACGCCTGGTCAGCCTCAGCCATGTGCTGTTCCGCAGCGCCTATATCATGCCCGCCAGTGAAATTGTCGAGAAGGCGCATCGGGTGGGCGCGCAGGTGCTGCTGAACGGCTACCACAGCATCGGCATCATCCCGGTGGATGTGACCGCGCTGGGCGTGGATTACTATATCGGCGGCACGCTGAAGTGGATGTGCGGCGGGCCGGGCGGCGTGTTTTTGTACGTGCGTCCGGACCTGCTGCCCACGCTGAACCCGCATGTCACCGGCTGGTTTGCCCATCAGCGGCCGTTCGCGTTTGACGTGGAGCATTTCGAGCCGCGCGAGGACAGCTATCGGCTGGCCAACGGCACCCCGGCGATGGCCGCGCTGTATGCCATTCAGCCGGGTGTGGAGGTGATCGGCCGGGTGGGCATCGACGCCATCCGCGAGAAGTCCCTGCGCCAGACCGCGCTCATCATCGATCTGGCCGACGAGGCCGGCTATCCCGTGCGTTCGCCGCGTCAGGCCGACCAGCGCGCAGGCACGGTCACGGTGGCCCCGCCCCACGCCTACGAGGTCTCGCGCCAGATGCTGGCGCAGAATATCGTCATCGACTACCGCGAGGGCGCAGGCATCCGCATCGCGCCGCATTTTTACAATACAGACGATGAAGTGCGCGAGGCGATGGCGGCCATCGGCAGCATCCTGCACGAAGGCACGTGGCTGCCCCACGCCAAAGGCCGCGAATTCGTGACGTAGGAATCAAAAACGCCCCGGCCAGTCATCACAACAACCAGCCGGGCCGAATTAATGTTTAGCCGTTGACGACCGTGCCGCCGTTGGGATGCAGCACCTGGCCGGTCATGTACGACGAATCACGCGAGGCAAGGAACACATAGCACGGCGCGACTTCCTCCGGCTGGCCCACGCGCTCCATCGGCACATTGGCGCCGTGCTCGCCCACACGCTCGGCATCAAACGACGCGGGAATCAGCGGCGTCCAGATCGGGCCGGGCGCGACCGCATTCACGCGGATGCCCTTCTTCACCAGCGACGCAGACAGCGCGCGCGTGAAGCCGATGATGGCGCTCTTGGTACTCGAATAGTCGATCAGCTTTTCGCTGCCCTGATAGGCCGTCACCGACGAGGTGTTGATGATCGTGCTGCCATCATGCAGATACGGCAGCGCGGCGCGCACCAGGAAGAACTGCGAGAAGATATTCACGCGGAAAGTCTTTTCAAGCTGCGCTTCTGTGATGGCTTCCACCGAGTCCTGCGGATACTGCACGGCGGCGTTATTCACCACGATATCCAGCCGACCCAGCTCATTCAGCACGCGCTCAACCGCGTGACGGCAGAATTGTTCGCTGCCGATATCGCCCGGAATCAGCATGCAGCGGCGGCCTTCGGCCAGCACGTATTTTTCTGTCTCATGGGCGTCGTCATGCTCATCCAGATACAGGATGGCGACATCAGCGCCTTCCTTGGCATACAGCACGGCCACGGCGCGGCCGATACCGCTGTCGCCGCCGGTGATGATCGCCACCTTGCCCAGCAGCTTGTCCGCCGGGATGTAGTGTTCGCTTTCAAACGCGGGTTCGGGGTGCATCTGGCCTTCGATGCCGGGCTGACGGTGCTGTTTCTGCTCCGGCGGCGTGGTCATTTCCGGCGTATACGCTTCCGCGGGGTGGGACGTTTGCTGGTTCATAGTCAATCCTTTCGCTCTGGTTTACGAGGTATGCAGCGACGGACCGCCTGCAATGATCACAGGCAGCCCGTCTTCAGGATGCGTTACGAGGTGTGGCGGCGGTCGCCAATATCGTCGCGCTTGGTCGAGGCGCGGCCGTGCGTCATATCGACCATGGTGCTGGCATCGCCTGCGGCGCATGCTTCATTGATCGGCAGGCCGATTTGCGTCAGCAGCGCGTCGGTCTGCTTTTCTTCTTCCAGCGTCTGGCGCAGCAGGTCCGACACGTCAGTATGGCCAAGCGCATCGGCGTAGGCGGCCACGGTGCCATAGGCGGCAATCTCGTAGTGCTCCACGCGCTGGGCCGCGCCCACCAGGCCAGCATCCAGCAGAGTGGACTGTTTGTGCTCGCCGATCAGCTCCTCGCCTTCAGCGATCAGCCCCTTCATCGCCTTGCACGTCTTGGTGTCGGCCTTTTCGCCCAGCAGCTTGAAGGCCTGTTCCACGCGCTGTACGTGGGTTTTGGTGGCGGACAGATGCTCCTCGAAACCGGCCTTCAGCTCCGCCGAATCAGCCGCCTTAGCCATCTTCGGCAGCGCCTTCACCAGCTGCTGCTCGGCGTCGTAAATATCCTTCAACTCTTCCACCAGCAGGGAATGCAGATTTTCATGCTTCATATCGCTGAACTCCTGACTTTGTCAAACAAACGAATTACAGTTTCAGGATATGACAGGGCGGTCGCAGAAGCGTGCAGCGGTTGGGGTATTTTTGTGCGGGAACAGCGGGGATTCTTTGTGGGGGTAACCGGGGCCAGTCAGGGTATGGCCAGTCGGCCTATAGCGGATAGTGGCGCCGTCCCCCTCTCCGGGGATATGCCACAGAGAGGGGAATCGGCGGGTAAAACTGCTCAGCCAATCGCCTCGACGGCGCGTTCCACGCTGTCCTTGGGGCTGACGCCAAGCTGGATGTCGGCCAGGCGGCCCTCTTCGTCGATAACGAAATGCGAGCGCACCACGCCGAAGTATTTCTTGCCATACATGCTCTTTTCGCCCCACGCGCCCCACGCCTCCAGCACGGCATGCTCGGGGTCGCTCAGCAGGTCGTAGGGCAGATTTTCGCGCAGCTTCCACTTGAGCTGGTCGGCCGGGGCATCCGGGCTGATGCCCAGCACAGCCACGTTCTGCGAATTCAGCTTCGGAAACTGGTCGCGGAAGCCGCACGCCTGCGTGGTGCAGCCGGGCGTGCTGGCCTTCGGGTAGGCAAACAGGATGACCTTTTTGCCACGGAAGCTGCTCAGCTTCACGGGATTGCCATCCTGATTCAACAGTTCAAAATCCGGGGCGGTGTCGCCAATTTGCAGCATAATCTCTCAATCCCTTGTGTCGAATGCGCGAAACTATCGTCATGATACCGTTGTTTGCTGAGAACGGCTTTAGAAGGCGAGTGTGGTATCCTAGCAGGCATTCTGTCCTGATGGGAACCCGGTGCGTATGAAACGCTGGCTGCCGCTGCTGGATATCCTCACATGTGTCGCGCTGATGGCTTACGTCCTGCTGGGCGTGCCGACCGTGCCCTTTCACGGGGACGAGCCGATGCAGATTTACATGAGCCGCGACTACGAGACCGCCTTCGTCGATCGCAACGCAGACGTCCTCACCCAGGGCCCGCCTTACTACATCGACGATGACAACCAGCTGCGCATCCTCAATGGCAGCGTGCAGCGCTACACGGTAGGACTGCTGAGGCAGGTGGCGGGCATCCCGCGTGAATCGCTGCCGCCGCGCCCCGGCTGGGACTGGGGGCTGGATTATGCGCGTAACATTGAGACGGATCACCGGCCAGACGACGCGTTACTGCTGCTGGGACGCTATAGCTCGGCAGTTATGCTGGCGGCCAGCATCCCGATGGTTTTCGCCATCGGCCGACTGCTGGGCGGTCGACCGGCGGCCTATGGCGCGGTGCTGATTTACGCGCTGCACCCGGTCGTGCTGCTGAATGGGCGGCGCGCCGTGCAGGAAGGCGCGATGCTGTGCTTCGGCCTGCTGACCATCCTGACGGCCGTCGTCATTAACACACGTGCCGGGCGCGGACAGCGCGTCTGGTTCCTGTTCCCTGCGCTGGCCGCCGCTGGCATGATGGCGCTGGCCAGCAAACACGCCGCCGCGCCGTTTGTCGTGGGGGCGTTCGCGTGGGTTTGGCTGGCGGCGCTGCTGCGGGGAAACCTGCGCGGCCTGCTGACAACGACCGGCCTGCTGGCTGCCTGCACTGCGGCGGCCGTGGCCGGATTCATCGCGCTCTCGCCCGCCCTGTGGCGCGACCCGCCAGCGCGCCTGACCGACCTGTTCACCGTGCGGACAGAGCTGCTCGACTTGCAGGTGGCTGCCCACAGCGACGGCGAAACGGCGCTGTCGCAGCGCATCGCCGGATTACTGCGCGAGCCATTCCTGCGCCCCAACCAGTATTTTGAATCGCCCGCCTGGGCCGAGTTTGCGCCAATCAGCGCGGAAATCGCCGCATATGAAGCCGGGCCGTGGCACGGCTATGCCACCGGAATCACCGTGTCTGGCATCGCGCTGACGCTGCTCATGCTGGGCGGACTCGTCGTGCTGGTCGTGCCGCGCTGGCGGCCGCTGGGCGCGTGGTGGCCGACGGCCGGGCTGGGCATTTGGCTGCTCGCCACGGCGGGCACGATGCTGGTCAATCCGCTCGACTGGCAGCGCTATGCCCTGCCGCTGCTGCCGATCGCCGCTGTGGTGGCCGGGCTGGCCCCCGCCGCGCTTATAAAACGTTATTCGCTCCGCGTCCAAAAATCGACTACGATGAATACAGCATCCGCATAGGCCTTCGCACCCTCTATGACCCGTCTGACCGCTGCGCTTTCTCATCCTGATTTTCGGGGCATCTCCGCCGCCCTGCTGACGCCTGCGCTGCTGGGCATGGCCCCCATCTTCGGAAAAATGGCCATCCAGGCTGGCGCCGACCCGTTCAGCGTGGCGGCCATCCGCACGGTCATCGCGGCGGGGCTGTTGTGGATCGTGTACGCGCTGTTCTTTCGCCGCTACATCTACATCTATCCGGCGGGGCTGCTGGGCTGTATCGTCGTCGGCGCGCTGAATGCCATCGGATCGCTGTTTTTTTACAGCGGACTGGGCAGGCTGGATGCATCGCTGTCGCAGCTGCTCAATGGCATGTACCTGATCTTCGCGGTCATCCTGGCGCGCGTGGGCGGCGAACGACCCGACCGGCACACGCTGGGCCGCGTGACGCTGGCATTCATCGGCCTCACGCTGATCACCGGCTTCAGCGGCGCCGCGCCAGACTGGCTGGGCGTCGGGCTGATGCTCGGTTCCGCGCTGATGTTTGCCGGCACCATGATCTTCAGCCAGTACGTGCTGTTCGAGATGCCCTCGCAGACCGCCGCGCTGTATATCCTGACCACCATGGCAATCGTCGTCTCGGCGGTGTGGGGCGGCGTCGGCATGCCGCTGCCACCGGGCGCATTCGAGCTGGCGATTTTTCCGCTGTTCCTGCTGGGCATCTCCACGGCCGGCTCACGACTGGCCATGTTCGCCAGCGTGCGCGCCTTCGGCAGCCTGCGCACAGCCATCGTCGCCGCGCTGGAAATCGTGGTCGCGCTGGTGCTGGCCTATATCTTCCTGGGCGACCGGCTGGCCCCCGCGCAAACCCTCGGCTCGGCGCTGCTGATCGCCAGTCTGCTGCTGGTGCGCCCGCGTGACCTGAAGCCGAACCGGCTTAACCTGAACAACATGCTGGTGGCCGATATGTCCGGCGTACAGTTTCAGCGCATCGCCTTCCACCGCGCTTTTGGCAAGCCGGAGCACGACAACGAATTCGGTATCATGGGGCAGATTACCACCGCCGAGCTGCAGGCGATTCAGCGTATGATGGGCGCATCCAGCGCGAACCCATTCCCGATCGCGCGGGCGGACAACGGCGGCAATACCGTGCTGTCGCCGGATGAACTGGCTGCGTTTCTCGCGCAGCATGACGCGCCAGACCCGTCCACACCCCGCCAGACAGAGGACTCGCCATGACCATTTTCCTGACCAACCCGGGCAAACAAAGCCTGATGATCGAAAAGCCGGTGATGAATGCCGCCGGTATCCTCGGCTTTGGCGCCGAGGCCAGCGGACTGATCCCGCTGGATGCGCTGGGCGCTTTCGTGACCAACCCGATCACCTATGCCCCGCGCACCGCCTCGCGCGGCACCCGCTCCGTCGCGCTGGATGCCGGACTGCTGCTCACGACTGGCCTGCCCAACAGCGGCATGCGCCGCATGATCGAGACCTATCGCCCAGCCTGGTCGCGTATGCCGGTGCCCGTCATCGTGCACGTGGCCGCCACCAGCGCCGCCGACCTGATCAGCTGCATTGAACTGCTAGAGCACGAAGACAGCGTGGCTGGCGTGGAAATCGGCGTGCAGGATGACCTGACCGCGCGCGAGGCTGCCTCGCTGGTGAAGTCGGTGGCGCGGCGCACCGACAAGCCGCTGCTGTTCCGCGTGCCGTTTGGCGCAACACTCGATTACGCCAGCGCGGTGGAGGCCGAAGGCATCGGCGGGCTGACGCTGAGCGCGCCGCCGCGTGGCATCGCCCGCGATACGGGCGGGCGCTGGGTGACCGGCCGCCTGTATGGCCCGATGGTCCATGCCATGAACCTGCACCATGTCAACCAGATCGCCAAAAAGGTGAACATCCCGGTCACGGCCAGCGGCGGCATCCACACCAGCGACCAGGCGCGTGACTATTTGCAGGTGGGCGCGGCGGCTGTGCAGGTGGACAGCGTCGCCTGGGCACGCCCGGCGCAGGTGACGGTCATCGCGCACGACCTGTCTGGCCTGACGACCACCCAGCCGATGGGCGCGCTGCCCGACGAGTGGTTCCCCGGCATGAGCGATGCCGACAAGCGGCGCGGGGCGCAGTAAGGCGCGACCCCAGGTGTGGCCTTAACGAAAGCTTGAAATGCGTCGTCACCCCGCCTCACCCTGCGTCGCTGCGCTCCGCCGTCCCTCTCCACTGCGTGGACGAGGGACAAAATGCATGCTTTTTCGCTCACCCGTTGGCTGTAAGTCATCCCCTCATCCACGCCGTGGAGAGATACCGTCTTGAAAGTCAAGCAGCGGATGCGAAATGAGGATCAAAGGGGCGGTTTGACTTAAGCACGCCGTAGGCCAGATGCACGAGTTTGCGCATGACAGCAACCACCACGGCTTTT
>JAHHHY010000005.1 GCA_019359125.1 Pleurocapsa minor GSE-CHR-MK 17-07R | reverse complement strand
GCGTTTTTTCGCTCGCAGATTAGCCGTAAGTCATCCCCTCATCCACGTTGTGGAGAGGGGACCGAGGGGTGAGGTAGGGGAACCATGCAATAAGGTCGTGTGGTAGGGGCAAGGCATGCCTTGCCCCTACGGGAACATAGGTATTTTGGGACGCAAACCAGCCTCACCAGTCCACGTTGTGGAGTGGGACCGAGGGGTGAGGCCACCCCCCGCCGCCTGCAACCGAGGTATCCTCGTCTGCGTAATTCTGATATCACGTGAAATGTCACACCTTAAGGACGCACACCATGAACATTGAAATCAAGCATCAGCCGTCATACTCGCTGGCGATTGCCCATTTGTCGCCGTCAGAGCAGATCAAGGTCGAGCCCGGCTCGATGGTCAGCTATTCGGACGGCGTGGCCGTGGAGACCAAAAGCGAGGGCGGGCTGTTTGGCGGGCTGAAGCGCATGATCGGCGGCGAGAGCTTCTTCCAGAACCTGTACACGGCGCCGACGGCCGGCGGCGAAATCACGCTGGCGCCCTCGCTGCCCGGTGACATGCGCGTGCTGGATATCGTCGGGGCAGACTTCCTGCTGCAAAGCGGCGCCTATATCGCCTCGGAGACGACGGTCGCGTTTGACTCGAGCTGGGGCGGCTCGAAAGGCTTCTTCGGCAGCGGCTCGCTGATCCTGCTGAAGGTGAGCGGGATGGGCAAGGTGCTGGTGGGCGCGTATGGCGCGATTGAGGAGCGCGTGCTGGGGGCAGGCGAACGCTACAACGTCGACACTGGCCATATCGTCGGCTTTGACAGCAGCGTCAGCTTTTCGGTGAAGCGCATTGGCGGCTGGAAATCGACCTTCCTCAGCGGGGAAGGCCTGGTGTGCGAGATGACCGGCCCGGGCCGCGTGCTGCTTCAGACCCGTTCCGAGGAAGCCCTGGTGAACTGGCTGATTCCGCGCATGCCGAAGTCGTCCAACAGCAACTAAGGGATGAAAGCAAAGAGGCAGCCTCGGTGGGGTTGCCTCTTTTTGTGTACAGGTTATCCCGTAGGAGGCTACAAACCATGAATACCAACGGATTAAGAGTCATTAGGGTAATCTTACTGTGGCTGTGCCTTGCTGCGATTATGGTCTTTCCGGTCAGTAGCCAAGAACAGATAGATGTAATCGTTCATAGTGACTTTGACCGTACAGATGAGTTCAAGTGGTCCGCCAACAGTACACAATTCACCTTCTACAATTATGATCTTGGCAGCACAGAAGCGCCCTTACGAGTCATAACGGATTCTCCAGGTTGGCAGACAATTGACCTTTCAACACGGTCACTCACAACAGGGAGCAATATTTGGCCGCTTCAGCCCAACCTGATGGACACACAGCAGAACGTATTTATGCCATATGGATTCGTATATACCTCTCCCAATACCAACCTGCTTATCTTTGGACAGGAGCCTTCTGATGACCTGGCTCGCCGTGATTTGGTGATCGCCAATCGCAATACCTTACAAGTGGTATCACTTGGCAAACGGGCAATCTCGGACACATTCAGGCCTAATTCGTTTAATGTTCAGTGGAGTGATGATGGTCATGCAGCGGTTGTGGCGTTTGCTGATTTATCCGATGCGTTGCAGATAATTCATGTAGATATTCCGGATTTCGACAATTTGCAAAATGTTGTTGTGCGTGAGTTTGAACCAGATATCAGTGGAATACCCTATGATATAACCGCTGCTAGCGAAGATGATTTTCTAGACTTGTCAGGGGATGGACAGGCCGTGCTGGTCATCGCGCGTGACTCTACATCAAATGAAGTCACGACCTTTTACGATCATCCACCTGCACTCGTGATCTGGCGGCCTTATACCAATGACGCCACAATTGTTGGCGGAGATATCCTAATTGAAGAAAACTTCAGCGCAGCGTTCGCGCCGGACAGCACGAGCACTATCTTTGTGGCGAACTCCCAGGGATTGTTTTTTCACAACAGCGGGGCAAATGTCACCCGGCAACTACTTACGAGTGAACGGGTGGCTAATTGGTTTAAATCTTTCTCACCTGATGGGCGATGGCTGGCGATTGTAAAGTATGAAACCATTGAGATCGTGTCGTTGCAAACGCTGATGGGTCAGCCCCGAGAGACTTAGGCCGCATCCCGCTTCGACAGTGAACCACACAGGATGAAGAACCATGCGCAGTGTTCCGACATTTCTCCTCGTGCGGCTGATCCCCTGCCTGATGATCGTACTCTGCTGGGTGACGCCGATCCGGGCACAGTCGCCTGAGACGTCACTCGGTATCACCGTCGATGTATCCAGCCGGGTCCGTTTCTACCAGCTCGACAGTGCTGGAAACACAGGGTTGCTGTACGAGCTGTCGTCAGATTTTTCGGTTTACCCGGTAGGCGAAACAGACTGGGTCATCATGGATATAGATGCCATACAGGTCGCGCCACAAGGGGATAAAGTGGCATTTGTCGCGCTCCGCTCTCAGCAGGCATCTACCTTTCAGGAGGCGGCATTATTCTGGTTGGAGTTTGCCCAGCCAGTGCTCCAGCAGGTGGCCGTACCAGGCTATTTTGATGTGGCGTGGTCACCCGATAGCGACCAGCTTCTGCTCACGCTTGCCGAAGATGCCGGGCTGTACGCTGCGGTTTCACAGACGCTGATAAACCACGATGCTTATCTGTTTGATCTGCCCACGAAAACCCTTACACAATTAGGGCTACCGTCAGAAGCGCGGCGCATCCGTTACCAATGGCTGGATTCGCAGCGCGTGCTCTACGGCGCACTCACCGGGGAGTGTGAAGGTGCCTGTGTCCGGGCATTTGACCTTCATGTGCTCGACCTGAGCACTCAGATGAGCACGCGCCTCACGCAGATTGGGGCACAGCTTGAGCGTGATCTTGGGACGGATGTGCTGCAATACTATTCTGTGTGTTATCCGGATATTTCAGCGCGGTCGCCGCTGTTCTCGCGGCTCTATTACGTGGTCAGTTGCCGCGACACATCGGATCAGGTGCAATCCTTCCTGTATTCGACCGATCTGGCAGGCCTCAATCGCCTTGAGCTTAACCCGCTCTCCCTCACTGATGACAGCTTTTACAACACAATCCGCGATATACACATCATCGAAGAGGTCGTGTACGTCAGCATGGCGTCGGAGATACGTCCTGCGTCTGGTGGGGCTGTAGCAACTTTTACGCAGTGGCGCGTGCTGGCACTGCATTCTCAGGCGCTTCGAACCGTCCTGGAACTGCGATTCAATGGCGCTGCTTCTTCCATCCTCAGTGTCGTCGCGTTCTCGCCCGATGCCGTGCACATAGCTCTGGCGGGCATGGACCGAACTTCCGAAATTCGAGGGTACGTCGTGGTAGTGAATGTCAGCAGCGGAGACATACTCCACGAGATGCATACACAGGGTGCAGTCTGCAATATCGCGTGGGTCGATGTCGGGCATCTTGCCTACACGTCGTTCGAGTCGACATGTGAAACAACATCCGATTCTCCGCTGGAAATCAGACTACTCGACATCACGACGGGTAGGCAGGACGTCATCTCGACAGGCGATGGTGCGCCGCTGATGATGATCGCATCCCCCTGAAATTTCTTCACGATGCCCCACATCCCGTCACGCATAACCCTGCGCAAAAGCCGCGCTTTCGGCCAGGATGCCCAGCGCGTCATTCACCTGCGCCTCGCTGATCACCAGCGGGGGAATCAGGCGGATGGTGTTTTCGTAGCTGCCGCAAATAATCATATGCTGAACAAAGAACATGGGTAGCTGCCAAGCGCCAACAACAGTTCGCGCTCTTCCAAACGTTCTTCCGCATTCAGGCGCAGAAGATACACAGTCACGCGTCCCTGAGCAGTGAGCGCCTGAATGCGCGCACCCTCCAGGCGAAAGTGATCTGACCATAACTGCTGACGCGGGTTGAAAAGTGGCACGATTTGCCCTTCGGCAGTCCAGTCAACTGAGCTCAGGTCACTGCCCTTATAGCTGTTACACCAGTAGCAACTCAGGCACAGGTTGTGTTCGGCAGTTTCTCCGCCGTGCTTTTCGGCAATAACATGATCGATGGCGAAGTCGATGGATCGATCCCCTTCGCCCATCAGACAGTATTCACAACAGCCTTGAGCGCGTTCGATGACCAGGCGGCGAAGCGCGGCGGGAATGTACGTCTCGCTCAATGCGCCTGAGCCTTCAGCTTCAGGTTCGCCTTGGCCTTAACCAGCGTCAGCAAATGGTCAATCTGGCGGAATTCTTCCATCTCCGAACGCTCGGCATCGCTCAGGCTGCCCGCACGATTGCGGTCCAGCAGCCAGTGCGCGCGTGCCTGAAGGTCCTGCGGCAGGCGATATCCCGCAATCTCAGCCAGCGATGGGGCCGAGCCGAGAAAGTCGGTAACGACATCTTTGATCGTTTTAGGCGGTGCGTCTGTCATCGTGGTAACCCAGTCAACCGGCTATGCGTTATACCTTGCAGGACAACGCGCTATATCAGCATTTTATCATCGAAAACGCTGCGATCACGATGCCACCACGCTTTCGGCCAGGATGCCCAGCGCGTCATTCACCTGCGCCTCGCTGATCACCAGCCGCCCTCCCGCCTCACCCCGCAGGCTGAACCTGGATCGCACGCTGGCCAAGCCCCACCGCGCCGAGGAACAGCGAGCGCAGTTCGCCGGTTGCTGCATCGATACGCAGCACACCGCCCGAATCGACCAGCACATACGCGCTGTCCGCTGTCCAGCTCGCGCCGCGCCCGTTGACGCCCGGCAGCGTCGCCAGCCGCGTGACCTCACCCGTCGCCAGGTCCAGACGCTCGACCCAGCGCGGCGCCTGCATGTCGCTGCGCCAGAAGGCCAGCTGTGTCCCATCGGGCGAATACGCGGCGCCCGCATTCTCTTCCGAGTACAGCACCTCGAACTGGCCGCTCTCCGCGTCGATTTCGGCCAGCACGTTGCGGCCAACGTCGATATAAACCGACGCCGCCAGCGATTGCCCATCGGGCGACCAGTCCAGGCTTTGCACCCGCCAGTCTGAGGTGAAAAGCGTCTCAACCGCGCCGCTCTCCAGCGCGACCCGCATGATGACCTGGTGGAAATCGGAACCGCCCGCCGGGTCGATAGTGGCGACCATGGCGATGTGCGTCCCGTCTGGCGACCAGCGCACCAGCGAGTACAGGATCTCGTCAGGCATCGGCACGAGAACGTCAGCCGAGCCGTCGGCGCTGATCACGCGCAGGTCGCTGGTATTCGCCGCGTCGCCCTGCTGAAAGAAAGCGATTTGTGTCCCATTCGGCGACCAGGCGACATTGCTGATGCCAGCGCCGTCCCCCAAACGGCGCAGGTCGCGCCCATCGACGCTGATGGTGTACACGGCACTGGGGCAGGCCTGCGCCTGACATGGATTGCCACCCGTGAGCGACGCGCTGAAAACGAGCGCACGCCCATCCGGCGACCAGTCAAAGGACTCGTAGTCCGACAGCACGCCGTAGGTGAGGTTGCACAGGCGGCGGGCATCGTCCCCGATCGTGTAGAGATTCTCCCCCGTCTGGCCGTCATCGACGATGAAGGCGAGTCGATTCTCCGTGTGGGGGCACAGCGGCGCGATAATCGGCAGGAAACGGCTCGGATTTCCGGTCATCATGCCTTCCGGCAGCCAGCCGGTGAGGCCGTCTTCGGCCTCGACACGCCACCAACCGCCCGCGCCTTCCAGCAGCGTTACCGTCGCCCCGTCTTCCAGTGCGTCCGATCCCGCGGCCGCGCCAGGGGCAGCAGAAAGCGCCAGCGCGGTGCCATCGGCTGTCTGCACCCGAACCTGGGCACCGGTTACCAGCTGATTGGCGACAGCGTGCTCCGGCGTCAGATAGGGGTTATCAATCACGGCGACAGTCGCGTCGAGCACGACCGGACTTGTCCAATAGGTGTTCCCCTGTCCTTCGACCATCCAGCCGATCAGGCCGTTGTAATCGACGCGCCACCAGTTGAAACCATCCAGGCAAACGGGGCCTTCCAGCACCGCAAACTCCTGTTCGCCGGGGATCTGGCCAATGCGCGCGCCGCTCAGCCCCGCCTGATCGCGTATGTTATTGGACTGGCCGGAGGAAACACGTCCCCGCTCACCGATCACCAGACGCGGCGCGGGTGCGTCAGGGCAATTTGGGTCGGGCAGGGCATCCTGTGCGAAGGCGGGCAGACTCAAACACAGCCAGGTCATCACCGCGAATAGTGCTCGACGCATAGAAGGACGCTCCCTCACGCATAACCCTGCGCATACGCCGCGCTTTCGGCCAGGATGCCCAGCGCGTCGTTCACCTGCGCCTCGCTGATCACCAGCGGGGGAATCAGGCGGATGGTATTTTCGTAGCTGCCGCAGGTCAGCAGCAGCAGGTTGTGTGCCATCGCCTTCTTTTGCAGGACTTTGGCGGCGTCCTTGTTGGGCGCGCCCGTGCGGCCAAACTCGATGCCGATCATCAGGCCTTTCCCGCGCACCTCGCCGATGACCGGGAATTCCGCCTGAATCTGCTTCAGTCCGTCCATCAGCTGGGCGCCCATGCGGGCCGCGTTGCCGGGCAGGTCTTCGCCCTGCATGACTTCGATGGTCGCGCAGGCCGCCGCTGCCGCCAGCGCGTTGCCGCCATAGGTGCCGCCGTGGCTGCCGGTCGTCCAGCGTGACATGAATTCTTTGCTCGAGCCGACCGCGCTGATGGGCACGCCGCTGCCCAGCCCCTTGGCCATCACCAGGATGTCCGGCTGCACGTCGGCATACTCGATGGCGAACATTTTGCCCGTGCGCCCGAAGCCCGTCTGCACCTCGTCAATCACGAGCATGATGCCATGCTGCGTGCAGATCTCGCGCAGCGCCTGCAGGAAGCGGACCGGCGCGGCCACGTAGCCGCCCTCGCCCAGCACCGGCTCGATGAAGATGGCGGCCGTTTCCTCCGGCGCGGTCTGGCTTTTCAGCAGCAGGTGCAGCTGTTCGATGCACCAGTCGACCGTCTTTTCCTCGTCCCAGCCATAGTAGAAGCTGTACGGGAACGGCGCGACGAAGATGCCGCCCGGCAGTGGCTGATAGCCAGCGCGATAGACCGTCTTGCTGGTGGTCATGGCCATCGTCTGCGCGGTGCGCCCGTGGAAGCTGCCCTGAAACACGATGATGTTCTGGCGTTTGGTGGCCTGGCGCGCCAGTTTGACCGCGCCTTCGGTGGCCTCGGCGCCGCTGTTGGAGAAGAAGAAGCAGTCGATAGCCGACGGGGTGATGGCGTCCAGCATGTGGCTGAGGCGCGCCACCGACGGCGGAATCACGATATTGATCTGACCATGCAGCAGGTTGGCCGCCTGTTCCTGGATCGCCTTCACCACATGCGGGTGGCTGTGACCGGTATTGGTCACGCCGATGCCGCTGGTGAAGTCGAGGTAACGCGTGCCATCGCCATCATACAGATAGGCGCCCTCACCGCGCACCGGCTGCATGGTGGTCAGGTGGGACCAGACGGGCGAAAGGTGATCGAGCGAATGCGCCTGCATGATGGGAGTCATCCTGGAAACATTGTCTAAGGGATAAAAGGCTGATTGCGCGCACAGTATAACGCGAATGCTGCGGGGTTGGCGATGCCCCGCAGAGGGCATGCGTTATGCCCTCTGCGAAGCCGCTGATATCGTGGGATTACTGCAAATGCCTTAGCAGAACGTCGTCTGTGTGACGCTTTCCAGTCCGCCGCCAGACACGACCACGCTGATATTGGCCGCGGCCAGCGTCGCGCGAATGGACGTGCTCTGCCCGGGGTTCAGGTTGATGAAAGCCACGCCACCGCCGCCAATCGAGGCGGTCCAGCGCACCTGCACGCCCGACAGGCGCGTCCCGCCGGTGTTCGTGACTTCGATGCTCAGGCGGCGCAGCACGTTAAACGGCGTCGGGCGATCGCACACGAGCTGCACACCGACCGAGGCCGGGGCCACCGTGGGGGTGGGGGTGCGCGTGACCGTCGGCGTGCGCGTCGGGGTATTGGTGGCCGTGGCTGGCGTCAGCGAGACCTCGGGAATCATCGTCCGCGGAGCCGGCGTAGCGGTTGCCGGCACGTCGGTTGGCGCTTCGGTGGGGACATCCGTCGGCGGCACGTCGGTCGGTGCTTCGGTGGCCGGAACCTCAGTCGGCACATCGGTGGCCGGAACTTCAGTGGGAACGTCCGTCGGTGCTTCAGTCGGCGCGTCGGTCGCAGGAGCGTCTGTCGGGACATCGGTGGCCGGTACATCCGTAGGCGCATCCGTGGCCGGTACGTCGGTGGGCGCTTCGGTGGGCATGTCAGTAGGCGCGTCTGCCTCTGCCGTGGTGACCACGTCCAACTGGCCGGTGCCGCTCAGGCTGATGTAGGAGGTGCTGTTCAACAGGATCAGGACAATTGAAGCCACCAGGACGATAAGCACGACGATGATGACGGGCTGTCTTTTCATGAAAGGTCTCCGCTGGATGAAGGGTGTGTGTGCCAGGCGCGGCCTGGGCTGTTCACAGGTGCCGATATTTGTCCCCTATTATGACACGACTGTATAGGGTTTCGCACCTTCCTGCCAGCGGGAGAGATCATCCTGCTGATACCGATAAATAAAAAGCCCTGTCAGGCGTTCCTGTCAGGGCGATGGTTCTGGTTAGGTTGTTCAGGCGGGGATGCTGCTAGCGCACCAGCTCCACAATCGCAGTGCCCGCTTCGGTCGCGGCGACACTGGTGCCGTTGTCCGCAAACACGATAAATGCGGAAAGGGCGATCATGATCAGGAGGGCTGCCCAGATGGCTGTACGCTGCTTGTCCATAAAGTGACTGGCCTGTGCTATGCGAATCAATTGTTGCAGTGTAGCACAAAGATGGACAGAAATAACAAAGAACCCCGCATAATTTGGGTGATTGTGCACAGGTGGCCCGCGTGCTCACGCGGAAAATGGCCGGCTTCGGTTATTTTAGACAGGGGATGCGCTGGATTTTCGGTGCGTGCGGGAAGCGCGCCGGGCGCATACCCGCGCTGATTGTGCAGGATGCCGAGGGGATTTCAGGGGGCAGACGGGCGCGCGCGCAGCATATCGATGAAAATCGCCAGGATGACTTTCACCATGTAGTAGGCGCTCTTGAATGGCGTGATGCTGCTTTTGCCGCCGTAGCGCGGATTCATCGTCACCGGGATTTCGCGCACATTCAGGCCGGCGCGGCGCAGCAGCACGATCGCTTCCGGTTCCGGATAGTCGAACGGGTAGGTATGGGCGCACAGCTCGATGGTGCGGCGGCTGCTGGCGCGGAATCCGCTGGTGGGGTCGGTAAATGTCTGGCGCATGAGCAGCGAGATAAATTTCGCCAGGATGACGATGCCGATGCGGCGCGACCACGGTGTGACATAGCCGCGATCCTCGATATAGCGCGAGCCAATCACCAGGTCGGCCTGATGCGCCTGCAACTGCGCGATCAGCAGCGGGATTTCGGCCGGGTTGTGCTGGCCGTCGCCGTCATTCTGCACCGCGACCTCATAGCCGTGGCGCGCCGCATACATGAAGCCGGTCTGCACCGCCGTGCCGATGCCCACGTTGTATGGCTGGCTGAGCACGATGGCGCCATGTGCGCGGGCGATATTCGCCGTCTCGTCGGTGCTGCCATCGTTGATGACCGCGATATCGGCCCACGGCACATGCTGGCGAATCAGGCCGATGACATGCGCGATGCTGTCGGCTTCGTTCAGCGCCGGGATGATAATCAGGGTGCGCGGCTGCGCGGCTGGGGAGGTCGTCATGGCGATATCGTAACCTCCGCGAACAGTTTTTCATAGGCTGTGGCGACGACGCCCCAGGTGTAGCGGGATTCAATCAGCGCACGCGCATTTTTCGCCAACCGGGCGCGCAGCGCAGCATCGGCCAGCACCCGCGAGATGGCCTCCGGCATGGCGTCAGGCTCGGCGATCAGGGCATGCTGCTCGTGCGCCGCGTCGATACCATCCATGCTTAGCGGCGTGGCCACAACCGCGCAGCCGGCCGCCATCGCCTCCAGAATCTTGTTCTTGATGCCTGCGCCCACGCGCAGCGGTGAGACATACACCGGCGCCCGATACAGCGCGTCCTGGATGCGCGGCACGCGGCCGGTCACGCGCACCTGTTCGCCTGCCAGCGCGCGCAGCGACTCCGGCGGGGCATGGCCGGCCAGCTCGACATGCGCGGCGGGGTAGTTTTGGCGTACCCGCGGCAGGATATCCCGCGCCAGCGACAGCGCGGCGTCCACGTTGGGCCCGTATTCGTAGTTGCCGGTGAATAGCAGCAGGCCATCCTCACGCGGAGCGTCATCCGGCGGCGGAAAGGCCGACAGGTCGATGCCGTTGGGGATGACGCGCACGTCTCCGCCGCGCCAGCGCGACAGGATTTCCGCCCTGTCCGGCTCACTGACGACCACGGCGGCCCGGTATCTGCTGAACATGAAGCCCTCGTAGCTGCCTGCCGCAAAGCGCGCCAGACCGGCCGCCCCTGCGCCCGGCGACCCCGCCTGCGACGCCCGCTTCAGGTACAGCGCATAGCTTTCGTAGGGCGTGATGATGCATGGCAGCCCGGCCAGCGCGCGCGCGAATTCGTATACGTGGATGCCGCCAAACAGCCAGGCCGCATCATAAGTCACCGCGGCGCGGCGTGCTGCGATGGCGCGCCACATCTCCGGCGACCAGGCCCGTTCGGCAGCTTTGGGAAAGCGCATCCATGGCAGGGCGATGCGCCCCAGCAGCGTCCCGTTTGAGCGCAGCGGCGCCCGAAAGACTTCGGCGTGCCCCACGAAGTCGGCATACTGCCCGCGCTGGTCGGGGATATCCGGCCGATCATCAAAGGCCAGCAGGTCAAACGTGTGCCCGCGCCCCGACAGCTCACGCAGCAGGTGATACAGGATCAGCCGGTCACCCAGATACAGCGGAAACGGTGTACAGCGGGACACGATCAGGATGTGCATAGGGGATTCAGCGATCTTCAGCAGGCGGATTCAGCAAGCGGGTTCGGCACGCCGTGTACTCTCTCGGCACGCAGTATATCATGCCTTGCTGACCAGCCGCTCGATGGTTTCAGCGAAGCGCGCAGCGACCGCCGCCGAGGAGTAATTTGCCACGACGCGCTCGCGCCCTGCATGGCCCATGCGGGCGCGCAGCTCTGGCTGGCGGAACAGCGTCAGCACGCGCTCGGCAATCGCGGCATCGTCGGCCACATCCACCAGGAAGCCGGTCTCGCCCTCGCGCATGATTTCCGACGGCCCTCCCTTGCGTGTGCTGACGACCGGACGGGCGCAGGCCATCGCCTCGCAGTGGGCCACGCCGAAGCCCTCGAAGAAAGAGCTGCACACGATCACATCGCTGGCCGCGATGATGGCCTCGACATCACTCCGGAAGCCCATGTACGTCAGACGGTCACGCAGCAGCGGGTCGGCCTGCCAGTCGGCCAGGATTTTATCGCGGTAGGCGTTGTCGGAGGCCACACCATGCACGCTGTCGCCCGCCACCAGAAAGCGCGCTTCCGGCATGACCTGGGCGATGCGCCGCGCCGCCGCCTGAAACACCTCATGTCCTTTGACTGTCTGGAAGCGGGCGATCAGCGTGGCCACCGGCGCATCAGGCGCGATGCCAAATTCGGCCCGCACACGCTCACGGCCTTCCACGCCGGGGTGAAAGCGCTCGGTATTCACACTGAGCGGCAGCACCGGCAGGCTGTCGAGGGGCATAAAGGGTGGGTCGCCCAGGAAGCCGCGCCGTGCAAAGTCTGACACTGCGAAGCCGGCGTCGGGCTGGCGGAAGAAGCCATACTGCCACGGCCGGGCGCGATACCAGCCGCCCTGGCACATCCACACGACAGGCAGGCCTAGTTTGTGCGCGGCAGGCAGCGCGAACGGCAGCGCGTGATAATCGCTGTAGACGGCGTCGATGGCCTGCGCGCGCATCACGGCCTCGAAACGGGCGACTGCCGGGAAACGCGCCCAGAGCGCCGGGATGAAAAAGGCCGATGCGCCGCGAAACGCGACCTGATGATGCGGCCAACCGTTGGCCTCCCAACGCTCGGTCATCTGGCCCAGACGCGGCGTGAGCAGATGCACGCGGAAGCGCGCCGGGTCGAGGGCGGCCGCCATCGAGAGCTGGGCCGTCTCGCCGCCGCCCAGGCCGGTATACCAGGTTGCAAACAGCAGATTGAGGATTTTCATACGCGCCAGTATAGCAAACGGGTATACTGACGGTCTATTGTCGCCGTCATATAAGAGAGCACAAGCTGATGAGTGTGGACTTTAACGGGCTGATCGCCGCGATGCGGGTATGCGCGACGCTGACGCTGCGCGTGCAGAAAATGAACGCCGTGGGGCTGATGAAAGAGGGGGAGCCGGTCACGATTGCCGATTACGCGTCGCAGGCCGTGATGTGCCACGCCATCGCCCGCGAATTCCCCGACGACGCGGTGCTGGCCGAGGAAAGTGGCGAACAGTTCCTGTCGCTGGTGAGCGAAAAAGACCGCCAGCTGGTGGCGACGCTGGTGGGCGAGGCGCTGAAACAGACTGTAAGCGAGTCGCAGCTGGTGGACTGGCTGAATCACGGGCGCGGGCGCGATGCGGCGCGGACATGGCTGATCGACCCGGTCGATGGCACCAAAGGCTTTATCGCCGGGCGACGCTACAGCATCGCGCTGGGCATGCTGCTGGATGGCTTCGCGGCCGGCGGCCTGCTGGCCTGCCCCGGATACCCGATGGGCAAGGAAACGGGCGTGCTCTTATACGCGCAGGGCAGCGCCGCCTGGATGACCCGCCTGAGCGAGACTAAAGCCCATCGCATCGCCGTCGCGCCGGAGAAAAAAGGCCTGAAGGGCGTGCGCGCTGTGGGCAGCGTGGAACATCAGCACGCCGATCACGATGGCATGATGCAGATCTTCGCCAAAGCGAAGCTGGCCAGCCCGGTCGTGGAGCGCATCGACAGCCAGGACAAGTATGGCATGGTGGCCTGCGGCGATGCCGATCTGTATCTGCGCCTGCCCAAAGATGGCAAACAGCATAAGGTGTGGGACCATGCGGCGGGCGTGGCGATCGTGCATGCAGCGGGCGGCGCGGCCACCGACCTGGATGGCAGCCCGCTCGACTTTTCGCATGGCCGCGTGCTGGTGAAGAACAAGGGCATGGTCGTCAGCAGTGGCGGAACCCTGCACGACAAAATCCTGGAGGCGCTGGTCGGCTTTCCGCTGGATGGCTGAGCGCCCGCCGTGCAGGTGATTACACAATCTGCACATCTGCTTGACACGCCCTTAATATCTGTCTGGGAAGATAGTGTTTCCTCAGAGATGTATAGGATATGTCATCATGTTCCGTCGTATCATCGGGGTGGCGGCGGCCTGTCTGCTGGCCACCACCGGGCTGACTGCCCAGAATGCCGCTATTTCCCCGGACAATGCCAGTTTTGTGACTGAACAGGCCGCCCTCAGCGCGCCCGGCGTGGGGCATATCGCCTGGTCACCGGATGGCGAGACGCTCGCCGCGGCCACCGCAGGCGGGGTGCTGCTGTTCGATGCGCGCCGCTGGGATGCGCCGCCCGTCCTGCTGGGCCAGGCGTCGCCCACGGTTGATCTGGCCTACAGCCCGGATGGTGAGACGCTGGCGGCTGTGACCGGCAGCACCATCCGCCTGTGGGATGTGGTGAATCAACGTGAGATTGGGTCGCTGACGGGCAGTGCGCCGATTGCCTTCAGCACCGACGGCCACCGCCTCGCCTATACCAGTGGCAGCTCGCTGGTGCTGTTTGACCTGGAGACGCAGGCGATTACCGGCCTGGCCGACAGCCACAGCGACCGCATCACCGACATCGCCTTTTCGCCAGCCGGCAGCATGGTCAGCACGACCAGCCTGGATAATACGCTGCGCTTCTGGGACGATGTGACTGGCGAACCATTTGGCTTTCAGCGCAGCCGACGGCGGCCGCTGCTGGCCAATGACATCAGCCCGAACGGCGCGCTCATCGTGTCGGGCGGGCGCGGTGGCGTGCTGCGCCTGCTCAACGTGGCCGTCACCACCGAGAGCACCTTCACGATTCGCCCGCGCGAGGATATCACCAGCGTGGAATTTAATCCGGAAACGGGCGTGGTGCTGTTTTCGTCTGGAAACCGCGCCGGAATCTGGGATACATCGCTTGGGGATGTCGTCGCCATTTACAGCGCCGGGGACGCCCCGCTGTTACAGGCCGCCTTCAACCCGCGTGGCGATATCATCGCCACCGCCAGCCTCGACGGCGTCATTCGCCTGTGGTGGGCGGGCTAGCCGCTTCAGCATGCCCACGCCAAAGGCAGCCAGCACGTCCGGTGTGAACAGGCCCAGCGGCGAACGCAGCATGTGCAGCGTCTCCAGCAGCGCCTTCGACACCTTCGGTGAGACGGGCACTGCCTGAAACAGGATATCCAGCGCGCCGTGCTGAACGCGCGTCTTCAGGTTCGCCGGGCCGCCAATCGCGTGCTCATAGCGCAGGTCTTCGCTGGTCGCCATCAGCCAGGCATCGGCCACGGCCCGCGCCAGCGCAGGCTGAAAGTTCGCCGGGAAGGCCGGGTCACGCGCGTCATGGCGCAGCAGCGTGTGATGCAGCGTCTCGGCGGCAATCGCGCTGGCCGTCATGCCCTGGCCGTAGACCGGATTGAACGCGCACACGGCGTCCCCGGTGACGATGAATCCGGCGGGCAGGCGGGCGCGCTCGTAGTGGCGGAAGATGTTCGCGGTGCGGTGATAGCCGTACACAGGGCCGACCGGCCGCGCATGCGCCAGCGCATTTTGTAAGGGCTCCAGCGGCAGCGCGCGGGCGTATGCGTCAAATGCGTCGCCGTCGGTGGGCGGATGATGCTCCTCGCCATAGCCAGCCAGCGTCATCAGCCAGCGCCCGTCTTCCACGACGGTCAGCACGCCGCCACGCGGATCGTCCGGCCTGGGCAGCGCCAGCAGTGCGTCAAAGGGCGGCCGCGTCTCCATGGCATATTCGCGGGTGCCATAGCCCATGTGCGCGTCGATCAGCGTTTCGTTTGGCGCGCCGTAGCCTGCTTCGGCCAGCCACTCGCTCGATTTGCTGGCGCGGCCCGATGCATCGATCACCAGGTCTGCCCGAAGCGACTCAGGGGCGCCGGCACTGCGCGGACGCGACTGCATGGTGACACCGTGCACGCGCCCGTCCTCCAGCAGCAGACCGGTCACTTCCAGACCGTCGCGCAGGCGGATATTCGGGATGGCGCGGATGCGCGTCCGCACCAGATGCTCCAGCAGCGGCCGCGTGATCGGCCGGCTGACGATGCCGCTGTGATAGCGCGGCGTCCAGCCGGTGGGCACATGCTGCATCGTGTCCCACATCCACTCGACGCGCGCGATGCCAGCGGCGTCTAAATCAGCGTCAAATCCGGGAAACAGGTCATTGAGGATATTCAGCCCGCGCGCCAGCAGCCCGTGCACATGCCGTGCCTGGGGCGTGCCCGGCCGAAAGCGCCCGTCAGGCGGCAGATGATCGCGCTCCATCAGCGTGACCTGCGCGGCAAACTGGCTGGCGACGCGGGCCGCCAGCAGCCCGGCCATCGACCCGCCAATGACGATGATATGAGAGAGGGAAGGGTGTGTGTTCATCTTGTGAAGTGTATCACAAAACCCATTTTGGCTGGTGCGCAGTTTCAGGCCGATTCGCTGGCAAAGCGGACAAAAATCTGTCACACTTTTGAGAAAAGCGTTTTTATACGTGCAGTGGAGTAACCCATCATGACCGCGCCCTTGTCTGTTCAGTTGTATTCGCTGCGAGATGCCATCGCTGAAGACCTGGAAAAAGTCATCGCACAGGTGGCCGACATCGGCTACTTGGGTGTCGAGCCCTACGGCGGGCTGGATGCGCGGCGGGTGGTGGCTGCCTGCAAGGCACATGGCCTGACGATCCACAGCGCGCATCTGAGCGGGTTGGTGGAAAGCGATCTTGACTCGGCACTGGAGAAGGCAGCGGCTTATGGCATCAGCCGGGCCGTGGTGCCGTGGTATCCGCCAGAGTCATTTGCCAGTGCTGAGGGCGTCCGGGCGCTGGCCGACAAGCTGAACGAGGCCAATCGCATTGTGCGCGGGCAGGGCCTGGAACTGGGCTATCACAACCACGATTTTGAATTTACTCACATCGACGGTCGCCCGGCCTATGACCTGCTGTTGGAGCTGCTCGATGAGAGCATCTTCATGGAGCTGGACACCTACTGGGTGACCGTGGCCGGTGAGGATGCGGCGGCGCGTGTGCGAGCGCTGGCGCTGGCGGATCGGGCGCCGCTGCTCCATATCAAGGATGGGCCGGGCGTAAAGGGCGAGCCGATGCTGGCCGTGGGCGACGGCGTGCTGGATACGGCGGGCATCGTCGCGGCGGCGTCTGCCGACTGGCTGGTGGTGGAGCTGGACGCCTGCGCCACCGACATGATGACCGCTATCGCCCGCAGCTATGCGTATATGACGGCTCAGGGCTTTGGCCACGGGCGCAAATAGCGGGGGTTAAGGGATCGAACCCACAAGGCAAGTTCATTCCCGTGCTTTGCTCGCGCCGAAGTGCTCAAACCAACCTCACCCCTCGCTCCCCTCTTCCACGCAGTGGAGAGGGGAGCGAGGGGCATATTTTCGACCAGCAGGATAGGCCTTCCGTCCCTCTTCCACATCGTGGAGAGGGACAGCGGAGCGCAGCGACGCAGGGTGAGGTGGGGAATCAGTTCACCGAATTCAGCCGAGTTCGCCCTTAATTTTGCGCCGACAGAAACGCCTCGACAACGGCCAGCATGGGCAGCGACGGAATCGCGCCTTTGCCAGTGGTGGCCAGCGCCCCGACCGCGCACGCTGTCCGCCCGATCGTCTCCAGATTGGCCTCGAAGTCATCACCGAAGCGCATCAGGCCGTGCAGCACGCCAGCCACGAATCCGTCACCCGCGCCGGTGGTGTCCACCGATTCGACCGCATAGCCCGGCAGCGACACGCTGACATCGCGCGTGTACAGCGACGCGCCATCGGCACCACGGGTGACGGCCAGCAGGCGCGTATTTGGCCGCCACAGCGCCATCGGGTCGCTGCCGCCGGTCAGGAATTCCAGTTCCTCGTCGCTGACCTTGACAAAATTCGCATATCCCAGGCCCGCCAGCATGCCTTCGCGGGCGGCGTCGGCGCTGGGCCACAGCGCCAGGCGCAGATTCGGGTCATAGCTGATAAGCAGGCCGCGCCGGATGGCATGATTCACGGCGGCCAGCGTGGCGCTGCGGCACGGTTCGTCGATCAGCGTGATGCTGCCGAAGTGGAAAATGCGCGCCGCGTCGATCACGTCCAGCGCGACATCGGCCGGGGTCATCAGCATATCGGCACTGGGGTTGCGGTAGAACGAGAACGAGCGCTCCCCGTCTTTGCCCAGCGAGACGAAGGCCAGCGCCGTGCGCGCCGCGCTGCTGAAGCGCAGCCCGCGCGTATCTACGCCCGTCTCAGCCAGTACGCCTTCCAGATAATGCCCAAACGGGTCATCACCCACCGCACCCAGAAACGCGCTGGGATGCCCCAGACGAGCCGCCGCCACCGCGACATTGGCGGGTGCGCCGCCCGGCGCTTTGACGAAGCCGCTGGCCTCGCCCACGGTGACGCCGGATTCCAGCGCGACAAAATCAATCAGCAGCTCGCCAAAAGACACAATTCCCATAATGATCCAGCTTTCAGTCTTCGAAGGTAATCACATTCGTCCAGGCATGGCGGCTTCGGTCATCGCGCACCGTCACGCGGCAGAAGGCGCTGTCGCCCAGGCGCTCCAGCCCCAGCTCCGCCTCGACCATGCCATTGCCATGATGATACACGCTTTTCGAGCCACGGCCGGTGATGAAGATGCTGTCGACGGGTGAGCAGCGAATATAGACCGTTTTGCGCCCGTCAAACTCGACGGTTTCCAGAATCGGCCCGCTGCTGCTGTAATATGCGCCGCGTTTGAGCGCGTCCAGGATCGCTGGAGCCGACAGCGTCTCGCTTTTGACCATCGTCCAACCCAGCAGACGATCGTTATGCTTTGGGTGGAAATGCGCGTCGTCGGTGGTCAGCGCCAGATAGCGATGCCCCTGATTCGTCAGCGCGTCCAGCATATACCAGCTGTCGATGCGGTCGCTGTGGTCGAGCGAGATGCCGTTGATCGTCTCGATGGCATGGACGGGCCCCAGCGAGAGCACTTCCGCTTCGCTGAGCGCGTACCAGGCCGGGTGCGCGCAGGTCACGAACGCGCCCGCTGCCAGCGCCCGCGCGGCAATCTGCGGGCCAGTTTCATCTGCGGTCGGCGGCGCAAAGTCGAACGGTATCCCATTGGCCAGAATATGCCACGGCTCGCCGGTCAGCGTGCGCCCTGTGTGCAGCTCCGCGCCGGGGATGGTGATGAAGTCGGCCGACTCGTACGCGCGCGCATCGGTGATCGGGAAGTTGAACTGCGCCATGAAGTGGTCAGTGATGCTCAGAAAGTCGTAGCCCATGGCGCGATAAAAGGCGCAGACCTGTTCTGTTGAGCGAAAGCCATCGCTGTTGGTGGTGTGCGTGTGCAGGTTGCCGCGCCAGAACCTGCCGGGCAGGGCGAAGGGAAGCGGATGCATGTGCGATACAGCCTCGGTGTGTATTCAGGACATCCTATGCATTGTAGCGCGGCGGGCGCAGGAGAAGAAAGCAGAAAGATAAAGGTTAATTATAGAGGGTCAAAATTTTAGGAAAACATAACATTGCCGGGCGCGCCACGACGCGCCCGGCAGGGTCAATTTCGGTCAAGGTCTATCCGGGTGTACCTCAGAAGACACGTTTTACCCCAGCACAGGCACGCGCCTGTGCCACTCGGTGGCCTGCTCGTAGGCGTGGCCTGCGCGCAGCACGTTTTCCTCGCCAAAGGCCGGGCCGATCAATTGCAGGCCAATCGGCAGGCCGTCTTGGTCGAAGCCGCAGGGCACGCTCATGCCGGGGACGCCGGCCATGCTGGCGGGCAGCGTGAACACGTCTTCCAGATACATTTGCAGCGGGTCGCTGGTGTTCGCGCCAAACGGGAACGCGGTCTTGGGCGTGGTGGGCGCGGCGATCACATCCACCTGCTGGAACGCCTCGTCAAAGTCGCGCTTCAGCAGCGTGCGCACCTGCTGCGCCTTGCCATAATACGCGTCATAGTAGCCCGCGCTCAGCGCATACGTGCCCAGCATGATGCGGCGTTTGACCTCGCTGCCGAAGCCCTGGCCGCGTGTCGCCTTGTAGGTGCCCCACATGTCGCCTGTATCGATGCGCTTGCCGAAACGGATGCCATCGTAGCGGGCCAGGTTCGCGCTGGCCTCGGCGGGCGCGATGATGTAATACACCGGCAGCGCATACTCGGTATGCGGCAGGCTGATTTCGACGATTTCTGCGCCGAGGGCCTTAAGCTGCGCGATGGCCTCGCGGGTGCTGCGCTCCACGTCCGGCTGCATGCCGTCGATGAAGTATTCTTTCGGCACGCCCACGCGCAGGCCGCGAATATCGCCCGTCAGCGCGGCGCTGTAGTCCGGCACCGGCACATCCATCGAGGTTGCATCCAGCGGGTCGTGCCCCGCGATGACCTGCAAGATGGCGGCGGCGTCGGCGACTGTTTTGGTCAGCGGGCCGGCCACGTCCAGCGACGAGCCGAAGGCCACCAGCCCATAGCGGCTGACGCGCCCGTAGCTCGGTTTCAGGCCCACCACGCCGCAGAACGCGCCCGGCTGGCGGATGCTGCCGCCGGTGTCGGTGCCCAGCGTGCCCAGCGCCATGCCCGCCGCGACTGCCGCCGCGCTGCCGCCGCTGCTGCCGCCCGGCACGCGCCCTGTGTTCCACGGATTGGTCGTGCGCTTGTAGGCGCTGTTCTCGGTGGACGAGCCCATCGCAAATTCATCCATGTTCAGCTTGCCCAGCATCACCATGCCGGCGTCTTCCAGCTTCTTCACGCTGGTGGCGGTATACACGGGCTTGTAGCCTTCGAGGATTTTCGAGCCGCAGGTGGTCTCGATGCCGGTTGTGCTCAGCACGTCTTTAATGCCCAGCGGGATACCCAGCATGGGGCGGTCATCGCCAGCGGCAATTGCCTTGTCGGCGGCGGCGGCATCAGCCAGCGCGCGCTCCCCGGTGACCGTCAGGTAGGCGCCAATCGCCCCGTCGTGCGCGGCAATCTGGTCCAGCGTCTCCTGGGCCAGCTCGGTGGCGCTGATCTCGCGCTTTTTCAGCAGGGCGCGCGCCTGCGTCAGGGTCAGTTCGGTCAGGTTGGTCATCTGATGGTCTCGTGCATGCCCGCGTAGGAAAGACCGGGCAAGTATAGCATATGCGCGGGGAGCGGCGGTATAGTTGCGCGGGTTTCGAAAAATTACCTGTCTGGAGAGACACAATTGAAGACCGTGCTGGAAAAAAGCCGCTACATGATGGTCCTGGCCACGCTGGGATCGTTTATTGCCTCACTGGCCACGCTGATCTACGGCCTGATTACCGTGGTGCAGATCATCCTCAAAGCCTTCACCAGCGAGATTGGCAAAACCGGGGCCAAGCAGCTTTCGGTCGATTTCCTCACGGTGGTCGATATCTTCCTGCTGGCGTCCATCCTGTATATCGTCGCGCTGGGCCTGTATGAGCTGTTCGTGGACGAATCACTGCAACTGCCGGGCTGGCTGGAGATTACGCACATCAATGACCTGAAGGTGAAGCTGCTGGGCGTGGTGGTCGTGATGATCTCGATCAGCTTCCTCGCAGAGGTCACCATCTGGGACGGTGACACCGATATTCTGGCGTACGGCGTGGCGGTGGCGCTGGTGCTGGCCGCGATTGCCTATGCCAGCGGCATCAAATTTGGTAGCGGCGGCGGCAGCAGCACTCCCGAATAGGCTCGTCCCGAAAGTCAGGCGGGCCGGAACCAGCGCTGTCCGTAACGCTGCTCCTGCACCAGCTCGCCTGACTCGGCCAGAAATTCCAGGTGCGCCAGCGTCTCGGCCAGCGCGAAGCGCATCTGGTGAATATCCAGACTCTCCATGTCAAAGACTTTGCGCGCCACGTCATACACGGTCGCGCCGCTTCCGGCCTCGTCTGCCATCCAGCTCAGCCGGTGGGCATGATGCGCCTGAATCTCGTAGATGCGCCCGCGCCAGTCCTCAATCGGCTCGAAATGCCCGGTCAGCGCCAGCCGCACGGGCAGGTCCAGCAGGCTGTCCAGCGAGGCCAGATAGCGCCGCAGCGGCGAGGCATCGCCGTCCGGCCACAGCCCGATGTTGGGCGTGATGCGGTTGAGCACATGGTCGCCGGCCAGTAGCACCCCATCGGCCTCGCTGAAAAACATGACATGCCCGTCGCTGTGGCCGGGCGTCTCAATGATGCGCCACGAGCGCCCGCCAAAGGTGATCGGGGCGGCGATGTCCAGGTCGCGCAGGCGCGTGGGATGCGGCTCGGTGGCCTGCGCGGTGATGTCGGCGTAGGCGGCGATTTCCGTCGCCAGCGGGGTATCCGCGCCACAGCCCACAAACCAGCGTTTCATCACCTCCGAACGGCCTTCGCGCTCCATCCAGGCGATGCGCGCCGCCTCGCGGTCACGCGCGCTGATGAACACGGTCGTGTGGCTGAGCTGCTGCAGCAGGCCGGCCATGCCGAAATGATCGGGATGCATGTGCGTCAGCAGCACCTGGCGAATGTCGCGCGCGTGGCGGATTTCAAGCGCGTGAAAGGCCTGAAGCCACGTTTGTATGGATGTCTCGCTGTGGTTCAGTCCGGTATCGATCAGCGTCCATGACCCGTCGGTGTGGCGCGCTGCATAGCAGTTCACCCAGCGCAGGCGATAGGGCAGCGCGATCGGCACCAGCGTGATGTCGGTCGCGCTGGTCGGGCCGATGACCGGTTCGTAAGGCATGACAGAATCATCCATTTCGGTGCATAACGTGTCATAAAGGTTCACGAATCTGCTGAAACTTTGTCACAGATTCATCGTATAGGGTCATATAGATTCTGTAAGTAACGTGACAGCATACCGCAATTTGGGGGAAAATATCGTGTTCAATTCATATTCAGACGTTCATGTGCAGGAACAACGACGCAAAGACCTGATCGAACGGGCGAAGCTGGAACGCCTGGCCCGCGAGGCCGAGGCCAAGCCGGAGCGCGTGAAGCGTGGCCTGGCCCGCCTGCTGGATGACCTGCGCCGCATGCCGGAAGCCTCCGCTGAAACAGAACCGGCTACCAGCCCATCGTAAGCTTGATGAATGCGTATGCCTCGCTTACTTTTCGGAATTGATGTTCGGCTTCCTCTTTCGGTAATGTGCTTACATCCGGGTGAAGCTCGCGGGCCATTTTGCGGAACGCGGCCTTCACCTGTTCGCTGTCTGCCCCACGGGCCAGCCCAAGCTGCGCCAGCGATGTGTCCAGCCGCGTCATCCTGACAGGTGCGGGACGGGGTGGCGCTTCTGCCTGGTCGTGCATGTGCGCATCGCCAAAGGTGTCGCGGCTCCAGCTGTAGGTGCGCGTCTGGCCTTCATGCACCTGTTTACGGAAGGCATCGCGCCCCGCGCTGTAATCGGCCTGTTTCCAGAACGCCTCACTGCCCAGCGTGGCCATCAGCCACTCGCCTTTGACCGAATTTGGGTGGCGCACGCTGATCTTGTAGTAGGGCAGATGATGCACCGCGATATCCGGCCCATACCACACTTCGCGCTCGTCGCCCCGTCCAAACGACTTGAAATGCACCTGGCCGATGCTCGGCTGGTCGCCATTCATACGATAGGTATAGAACTTGTCGCGGAACAGCGCATGCAGCGCGATCAGCCCGTCATCGGGCGTCAGCCGGCTGCCGTCGGCCGGTGCCAGCGCCGCGTCTATGATGAACAGCGTGCCGATGCCGATGCGCGTGTTCTCGCTGACGATCTTCTTCAGCATGCGCGTTTTGGCCGGGCTGTCCAGCAGATAGATGTGGATGATCGACGCGCTCCACGTCACGGCCACCAGATCGGCCTCGCGGCCAAAGCCGCACGCACGCACGCTCTCCACACCGGCCAGCTGGCGCGCCAGCCACCGCTTGATGGTCTCTTTCATGTCTTCAATAAGCCTGTGTTAACCTGCCTGTGTAGTGTACAGGAACGGGTGGGCCATGGGGAAGATCATCCCGCTATTTTCTGAGCTGTTTCTCTAATGCGGCCAGAATTTCGCTGACTTCCTGCTGGCGCTGCGGCTCGGCATAGGGCAGATAGCCGCGCAGGTCGCTCATCGCCAGCGGGGTATCTTCCGGCATCCCGCGAGAGGCGCGTGCCAGCCCGCGGTTCAGGCGCGCCTCGTGCAGCATCGGGTTGAGCACCAGCGCGCGGTCGTAATCTTCGATGGCCTCGTCCAGCTGGTCCAGGCTGAGGTGTGCCACGCCGCGATTATAGTAGGCGCTGGCATGCTGCGGATTGAGCGCAATCGCCACGTCATAATCGCGCAGCGCAGCACCAAAGTCGCCGGTATCCGCATACACGGCCCCCCGGTTGACATAGGCCAGCGTATAGTTTTCGTCCAGCAGGATAGCGCGCGAGTAATCGGCCAGCGCGCCTTCGATATCGTTCTGCGCGTAGCGGGCCGTGCCGCGATTGTTGTAGGCCGCAGCCAGGCGCGGATTGATAGCAATCGCGAAGCCGTAATCGGCCAGCGCGCCGTTCATGTCGCCATGCGAGTAGCGCAGGATGCCGCGCCGGTTATAGGCCTCGGCAAAGCGCGGATTGATGCGCAGCGCCTGGTCGTAGTCGCTCAGCGCGCCGGGGATGTCGCCCGATTCGGCGCGTGCCGCCGCGCGATTATAGTACGCCTGCGCGTTGTCGCCCTGCTGAAGCGCCGCCTCGTGGTCGGCCAGCGCGCCCGACAGGTCGCCGGTCAGGCGTTTGGCCGCGCCGCGCTGGGTGAGCGCGTTCGAGGCATTTGGATTGAGCTTGAGGGCTTCTTCGTAGTCTTTCAGCGCGCCAGACAAATCGCCGGTGACTTTTCGGGCCTGGCCGCGATGATAGAAAGTCTCGGCACGCGGTTGCAGGCGCGCTGCGGCGTCGAAGTCGGCCACCGCGAGCTGGCTGCTGTGGACGTCTCCACGCGTCTTGTAGGCGATGCCGCGATTGAAATAGGCGGTCGCATAGGTCGGGTCGATCACCAGGGCGGACGTATAATCGGCGATCGCCCCGTCATAGTCGCGCAGCAGGTATTTCAGCGAGGCGCGGTTGTTATAGGCCGGGGCATAGCGCGGCTGGCAGGCCAGCGCGGCATCATAATCCTCCAACGCGGCCATCAGGATGGCGCGCGCTGCCGACGGATGATCGGCCTGCTGGGTGGCTTTGACCTTCTGCGCGTGGCCGCGATTGGTGTAGGCGGTGGCATAGTCACGGCGGATGATGAGGGCCTCGGTGAAGTCCTCAATCGCGCCATCGATGTCGTTGCTGGCGCGCCGGGCCAGCCCGCGATTGTTATATGCGCTGGCAAAATGGCTGTTCAGGCGGATGGCCTCGTCAAAGTCGGCGATGGCCCCGGCCATGTCATTCAGCGTGCGCTTGACCAGCCCGCGATTGTTATAGGCCACCGGGTCTAGCGGGCGCAGGCGCAGTGCCGCGTCAAAGTCGGGCAGGGCGGCCAGATAATTCTTGCGCCGCACGTGCAGCACGCCGCGCTGAAAATAGGCCTCGGCATAGTCGGGATGCAGACGGATCGCCTCGCTGAGCACCGGAATCGTGCTCACGTCGTCTTCCTGGCACAGCGCCAGGTTGAGCAGGTATTCGGCTTCAAGCTGGTCATCGCTGGAGACGGGCAGGCGCAGCGCGCGGTTTAACTTGCGCTGCACGGCCGGTTCTTCCGGCGCGGGAGGGGCATCCGGGCTGCTGGCCCGCGTCAGCGCCTGCATCAGCCGCGCCGCAAATCGGCTGACCGGCTCATTGACCGGCGCGGCGGTGATGCGCGTGTTTTTCAGGCCGCGCAGCGCGTTCAGTTTGGCATGTTCGTCCAGCTCGGCGGCATACATCAGCACCAGCACAATTTTGCGGCCAGCGTCTGCGCCGATGCGGATTTCCTGCGCGATGCGTTCGTCGGCGGGCTTGTTGGCCAGCGTGGCCGGGCCGGCCAGCACAATCAGAAATTCGCGCGCGCGAATCTGCTGCTCGACAGCGCTTGTGAGCAGTTCATCAGGATCAAGCAGCACATCCGCACCGGCATCGTGGAGGGCGTGAAACAGCGACAGGGCAAACAGTCGCGATACGTCACGCCGGTGGCAGAGATAAACCGTAGGAGCCATAAGTGCCTGTGTTGCAGGGAACATGATAGGATTCTCGCAGGAATCCTCATGCTTATCTTAGCCACTGCGCCCATACATCGTCAAGCAACCGGAGGCCGGGGCATAACCATGCCAGTCCAAATCGGATTGACAGCCTGCCCTGCCGTGCGTGAAGATGGAAACGGTCCCTTAACGTAAACAAGTCCCGGATTGCAGGCACTTTTCATGCACATCACGCTGTCAGAAAAATGGCTTTTCCGCTCCATCTGCCTGGGGCATTTCATCGTCGACTTCTTCAACGCGATGGGGCCGGTCATCCTGGCGTTTATCAGCGGCCACATCATGGGGCTGACGAACACGCAGATCGGCATCGCTGTCAGCGGCTATCAGATGGCGGGCGCGTTCTCGCAGCCGTTCTTCGGCCTGGCCGCCGACAAGACGGGCGGGCGCTATCTGAGCACCTTTGGCGTGCTGTGGACGATCGCCTTCCTGATCGTGTCGATGATTGGCGCGACGACTGGCATCTACGCGCTCATGCTGGTGCCATTTGTGATTGCTGCGCTGGGCAGCGGCGCCTTTCACCCCATCGGCGCGATGTATGCCTCTGACCATGACAAGGCGCGCGCGTCGCACAATACCTCGCTGTTTTTCCTGTCCGGCCAGCTGGGCGGCGGCGTCGGCCCCACGGTGATCGGCGTGCTGCTGGATGCCTTTGCCACGCGCAATACCATCTTCACCGACTCGCTGGGCCCGCGTTTCAGCAACCTGCTGGTGGAGCATGGCACGCTGACGCCGATTGCGGTGCTGGGCCTGATGGCTGTGCCCGCCGTGCTGCTGATGCTGTTCACCATGCCCAACCGCATGAAGTGGATCGAGACGCATCCGCCGCGCGTGAAGGGCAATGGCGGCATGACCTCGCCGCTGGCCACTGGCCTGATCGTGTATCTGGCGGTCAATATTGCCCTGCGCGCGCTCTCGAATCCCGGTTCTGCCGCGTTCGTGCCGCGCATCTTCGCGCTCAAGGGCTGGCCTGCCAGTGAATATGGCATCCTGACCGGCGCGTTCTGGCTGTCGGGCGGCATCGCCGGGGTGATTTTTGCGCGCTGGGCCACCCGCTTCGGCAGCCGCACGGTCATCGCCGTCACGCTGATACTGGGCGGCCCGCTGATGCTGCTGCTGCCATCGGCCGATACGGTCGGCGTCGCCCTGCTGATGACGCTGCTGGTCGGCGCGCTGACCGGCGGCAGCCACAGCCTGCTGGTGGTGATGGCGCAGCAGCTTCTGCCTGCGCGCAAGGGCTTCATCAGCGGCCTGTCGCTGGGCTATATGTTCGGCATGGGCGCGCTGGGCACGCTGCTGATCGGCGCGCTGGGCGACCGCATCGGCCTGGAGGCGGCCTACCAGTTTGTCGGCATCGTCACCGTCGTGTCCGGCGTGATGGCGCTGCGCCTGCCGTCTGACGAGGCGCTGGCCAGCAGCGCGGCCGCCAATGCCGCGCATCAGGCGGCGCTGAATGAGCTGTCGGTGATTTCCGCCGAGGCCGACGCTGCACGCGCCTGACGCACCCCGCACGCTTCCCATACGTCCCATACGATCACCCGTTTTGTACGGGTATCTTAATGCAGACGGTTTGCTTAGCGTTGGTTTTCCGCGCTACAATGAAGATCGCAAGTTGTCTTTATATTCCCTTCATTGGAGGAAGCCGTGAGCGAAGACAGATACGTCATCGGTCTCACTGGCAATATCGCGGTCGGCAAAAGCGTCGTCCGGCAGATGCTTCAGCATCTGGGCGCCGGCACCATCGATGCAGACCAGCTCACGCACCAGGCCATGTCGCCTGGCGCGCCTGCTTATGCGCCTGTTGTGGAAATGTTTGGCAAGTTCATCCTGAATGAAGATGGCACGATCAACCGCGCCCTGCTGGGCAGCATCGTTTTTTCTTATCCCGATGCGCTGGCAAAGCTGGAAGCGATCATCCATCCCATCGTCGCACAGGGGATCATGGCCATTGTGGCGCGTTCGAAGCAGAAGCTGATCGTCGTCGAGGCGATCAAGCTGCTGGAAAGTAATCTGAAGACTCTGGTGCAGTCTGTGTGGGTGGTGGATGCTTCGCCCGACACGCAGATCAGGCGTCTGACCGAAAAACGCAGGATGTCTGAGGATGAAGCGCGCAAACGCATCGTGGCGCAGCGTCCGCAGGCCGACAAGATTGCCCGTGCCAACGTCATCATCATGAATGACGCCGATGTGGAGCAAACCTGGAAGCAGGTGCAGGACGCTTTCAGCAAGCTGCCCTCGAAAATTCGCGGCGTGCCCGATGCGCCGGTGGTCAGCAAGGCCACCGACAGCGCAGGCGTGCAGACGCTGTCCAGCGGGCTGGAAATCACCGTCAGGCGCGGGATGCCCGCCAACGCGGAAGAAATTGCCCAGTTTGTCAATGCGCGCACCAATCGCACGCTGTCGCGCATGGATATCATGCTGGCCTTTGGCGAGAAAAGCTATCTGATTGTGCAGGATGGGCAGCAGAAAGTGATCGCGCTGGCCGGCTGGCAGGTGGAAAACCTGATCACCCGCGTGGATGAGTTTTATCTGGCGCCGGGCGTGCCGCGCGAGCCGATTGTGCGTTCGCTGCTGAACGCGGTCGAGGAAGCCAGCCGTGAGCTGCAAAGCGAAGTCAGCTTTGTCTTTTTGCCCAAGACGACGCCGAAAGACATCGGTGAAGCTTTTCTGGGCGCGGGCTATCAGCCGCTGCGCCTCGACCAGGTCAAGTTTCCGGCCTGGCGCGAGGCCGCGCACGAGCTGGTCACGCCTGACAACGTCGGCCTGATGAAGCAGCTCCGCGCAGACCGCGTCATGAAGCCGATTTAATTCAGCCGGACGAACACGCCCAGGGTTGTCAAAGCAGCGTTTTGCATTGATACCGCCGGGCGCATCGCGATGCGCCCCTACAGCGCCAATCTCATGAGGTTGGCGCCAACACAAGGAATTTTGAAGAAACAACAGGTCATTGTGACCTGCCAGGCACGCAATCGTAGGGGCGCGTCGCGACGCGCCCGCCGAAACAAACGACAAGATTGCCTTTCAGATAAACGCTGTGTCTGCCGCCCATAACATGCACAGCCAACCGTTTTGCGCTACACGCAACCCTCAATCGCCAGTATAATCACGAGTACCTGCCCATGATACGAGTGGCCTGAGATGCAAAGACTAGCTGAATTGTCGATCGTGCGCTGGGCGCGGGTGCATCCCCGTCTGGCGGCGTGGATTGTGCTGTCGGTCGGGATGATCGTCATCCTGCTGATTGAAGCCTCCAACGTGGGCCTGTTGCCCGGCCAGGTCATCGCGCTGATGGCGGCCTGCGTGCTGGTAGCTGGCGCGTGTGTGTGGATCATCTCGTGGGAAGATGCCGACGATGTGGAAGCCCCGGCTGACCCGTTGAAGTCGCCCACACCTGAGGCAAATGCGACGGCCGTTGAAAAAGATGCGGAACCCGCCTGACGCGAGTCATCCGTCGCACAAATGATGCCAGACCCAAAAGCAGCCCCGCGGCTGCTTTTTTTATGTCGATGTGCATCAGCGGATGGGGGCAGCCGTCGGGCAGCCGGGCGGGCCCTCCGGCGGATAGACCCATGTCTCCAGCACCGGCTCATCGGCGGTCATCAGCCGGAATTCCTGATAAGTCGCCAGCAGGGCGGGGCAGTCGCCCAGAATCTGCGCGGCCTGCCCCTGCAAATACCAGCACTCGAAGCGGCGCTCTGGCACCGGCACATCCTGCACGACCTGAAGCGTGGCGCAGCGGTTGAAATTGGACTGTGCGAGGGCGAAATTGCCGTTGAGGAAGTATTCGCGCCCAAGCTGATACCAGCCATCAGACCAGCCGGGCGCCATGCGCGTGACCTGGGCGCAGTAGTCCAGTGCGGTATCGTGTTCGCGCAGCAGCGTCGATACTTCGCACAGCCTCAGGCGCGCCTGCACGTTGGCGTCGTCCAGCGTGAGCACCTGGAAATAGGCGACCGTGGCGGCGTCGGCATCGCCGGTTTGCAGGGCATACAGCGCGCGGTCGAAATACAGCGGCACCAGCGTGCTGCTCAGGCGGATGGCTTCGTCGATGGCGGCCACCGCCGCGGGATAATCGCCAGTGTCATTGTAGGCGGCGGCCAGGATACGCAGCGCGTCGGTGCGATCGGTATCATCGGATGAGGCGCGCACGGCCTCCAGCGCCTCACGCACGGCGCGGTCATGCGCGCCCGCCCGGCTGTAGGCATAGGCCAGGGCTGCGCGCGCGCTGCTGTGCTCTGGCAGCACCGCCAGCACCGCATTGGCGGACTCTCCGGCGCTGGCGGTCAGGCCGTTGGCGGCCAGCGCAAAGGCATAGGCGACACGAATCAGGGGCATGCTGGGGGCAGACTGCACGGCGCGGGTGGTCAGCGTCAGGGCTGTTTTCAGGTCGTTGGCGCGGTCGTAATCGCTGCTGCCCCGGTACAGATAGGCGCGCGTGACCAGCAGCACAGCGCGGTCGTAGATGTCGGCTGGGGCGGCCGGGTCGGGCTGAATCTCACGGGCCAGCGCGATCGTCAGCGACAGGTCGCCGCGCAGAAAGGCCGCCTGCGCCTGCGAAAGCTGCTCGGCAGAGGGCACGCCGCTGGTCGCGCTGACGTTGTGCCGTGTCAGCCACAGCCAGGTCACGCTGGCCGCGCCGGCCACAATGCCCACCAGGAACAGCAGCGAGGCGCAGCTGAAGCGGCGGCGTGCCCCACGATTGGATGACGAATAACGCGAGCGCACCATCATGGTGATAAAGCCCTGTCGCCCTGTCGCATGCACGTGAAAACGTAGCGCGAGCCAGAGCCGGATGAAAGAGTCGGTGTATGGATTGTCAGAAGCTGGTATTGTGCGTAGAGTGTAACGTAGTCACACGGCGCATGAAAGTCGTTTGTGTCCTGAAGTGCGCGCGTTTCATTGTGCAACTTGTCCAGCAAGGGAAGATGCGATGCTGCAATCAGAGACGTATCTGTTAGTGATTGGCGTGCCTCCTGAATATGAGGCGGCCATTCTGGAAGCTATCGCCCAGGGCGGGGCGGGCGTGGTGGGCGACTATACCCACTGCGCGTTCGTGTGGCGCGGCGAGGGGCATTTTCGGCCGGGGCCGAATGCCAGACCCGCCGTTGGCGAGGTCAGCACGGACAATGCCATCCCCGAAATCCGCATCGAGACCACGGTGACGCACGACCGTCTGAAAGGCGCGATTGCGGCCATCAAAGCGGTCCATCCGTATGAGGAGCCGGTGATTTACATTGTGCCCATCCATGACTGGCGGACTGTGCTGGAAAGCTGAGCGCACGGGGCAACAAAAACGGGGACAGGCTGATTGACCAGTCCTGTCCCCGTTCTGTTTGCGTTACTGCCCTGAACCGTCAGCCGGTGACCGGCACGGTGTTGAGATCGCCCTCGACAAAGTCGAAGAAGCCGCTGGAGACCCAGCCGATCGTGCCGCGGAATTCGACCTGCACCCAGCCATTGCTGGCGGTGCGGCCAATCACGGGCAGGATTTCGCCCCACGGGATGCGCCCGATCTGGGCGGATTCAGTGGTGGGCGCGGCGCGCAGGCGCAGGCCGCTGTTCGTCTGGATGACGACGCCGGTCGCGTTTGAGGGCGCGCCAGAGGTCGTGAACGGCCCGACGACCGGGGCATTGAATTCATTGCCATTGACGAACAGGTAGTAGCCCCACACCCAGCCCTGGAAGCCGCTGAGCTGAAGCAGGAACCAGCGCGCATCGGCATCGCGGCCGATCACGGCGTAGGTCTGGCCGCGCAGCACGCGGCCCACCACCGGCGCGCCGATATACGGCTCGGAGCGGGTGAGCAGCACGGTGGCGCGCACCACGGTGCCGGTTAACGCACCCGGCGGAATGGCCGGCAGCGAGGTTGGCGGGATGCGCGTGGCCGAGGGCGTCGGGCCAAAAGTGGCCGTGGGAGCGCCAAAGACCGTCGGGGTGCCGACGATGCCTGTGCTGACCTGGAACCACTGGAATTGCAGCGCGGCCTGGTCGATGCCCTCGAAATATTCGACTACCAGCGTGTGCGGCCCCTGCGTCAGGCTGATGCTGAAGGTATCGTTGGTGAGCACGCGGCCAACGAACCTGTCCAGCACGATCACACCGTCGATGAACACGCGCACGCCGTCGTCGGACTGCACGCTGAACTGATAGGTGCCGGCGTTAAACTGCTGCACCGAGGTGTAGCGCGCGCTGAAGTTGTCGGACGGCACGGCCGGGTTGGGCGAGCCGGTGCCCCAGAAGAAGTTGATGCCCGAAGGCAGCGACTCGGTGAATACAGGCGTGCCTGACAGGGACGTATTGTTGAAATACTGGGCTGTCCAGCCGACGCCGAAATCGCGTGAGGGTGCGGCACCGGTCCGCGAGGCGAAAATGCCGCCCGCGCTGAACACGATAATGACCGCAAAGAGAGCGAACCACCGCTTGATCATGCCGAATCTCCCTGTTTCCTGCGCGCGCTGGCCCACGACCAACCGCTTTCGTCATCTGTCTGCGCCGTGTGGCGCGCCCGCTTAAGCAGATGCTAAGCAGAATATGGTTCAGTATAGCGCGGCGTGCATTTCCACGCACAGAAATTGTGTTGGGAAATCGGTACTGCCCCGGCATATGGGAGACAATCGACGATGTATCAATCGGTAAAAGACAAGCTGGTGTTTGTGACGGGCGGCGCGCGCCGGGTGGGGCGTGCCATCGCGCTTGGATTTGCACGGGAGGGCGCGCACGTCATCATCCACCACAGCAATTCTGATGCGGCGGCCGCCGAGACCGCCGCCGAGATTCGTGCGCTGGGCGTGAATGCGTGGGTGGTGAAGGGTGACTTTCGCCAGCTTGCCGAGATTACGGCGGCGTTTGCGCACATTCAGGCCGAGATTGGCGTGCCTGATATCCTCGTCAACAGCGCGAGTAATTTTGAATCGGGCGACTTCCTGGAGGTGACGCCGGAAAGCTGGCAGATGGCCATCGACGTCAACCTGACCGCGCCATTTTACTGCTCGCAGCTGGCCGGGCGCCTGCTGCGCGATGCTGGCAAGCCCGGCTGCATCATTAATATCGGCGACACGGCGGGACAGCGCCCGTGGCCGCACCGCCCGCAGCACAGCGTCAGCAAGGCTGGCCTGCTCATGCTGACCGATGTGACGGCGCGTGCGCTGGCCCGCTACAACATCCGCTGCAACGTATTGGTGTTCGGGCCGATCCTGCGCACAGACAATCTGCCCGACGAGGTGTGGGCGCGCGTGGAGGGTCGCCTGCCGCTGAAGCGCAGCGGTGACCCGGAAGATGCCGCCCGCGCCTGCCTGTTTGTGGCCACCAACGACTTCATCACCGGCGCGCATATCAATGTGGACGGCGGCGAAAACCTGGGCGACGGGTCGATGTAGGCGCGGTTTCTACGCTGCCGAACAATGAGCGCGCCCGTGTATTGCCTCGTCATGGCGCAGATTGTTTGGTATACTGCGAGGCCTGTCGAACATCCATTTCCGGAGGGTAATTACATGGGTGTCCTAATTAGCCTGATCATCATCCTGACCGCCGCTGCCACAGTGGTGGGCGTGATGTATATGGTATTGCAGGAGAAGCACGAGCACGAGGAATGGTTCATTCCGCCGGAAGAAACGCCGGCTCTGCCCGCGGCTCCTGCTGCGCTGCCCGAAGAAACGCCAGCCGCCCAGCCGGCTCAGCAGCAGTCCGCCGACGCGTAACCCGCGGCTCCACACCTGCACGCTGTGACTCCACGCCGTCCGCGCATCCGGTTTACCCTGTTTCTGTATACGGGTGCCCTGCTGCTGCTGACGGCGTTGTTTTTTCATCGCCTCGCCCTGACCGGCGACCTGATGGGTCGCGGCGATGCGCTGCTGTATTTCACCCCGTACTGGCACCTGCGCGCCGAAGCCCTGCGCGGGGCGGCCTCGCTGTTATGGACGCCTGACCTGTTCATGGGTGTGCCCGTGCTGGCCAACAGCCAGATCGGCGCGCTGTATCCCCCAAACTGGCCTCTGACCCTCTTTTCCGCCCCGGTCGCCCTCAAGCTGAGCCTGATGCTGCACGCGTTTTTCGCGGCGCTGGGCGCCTTTGCCCTGGCGCGGACGGCGCTCGACGTCAGCCGGATGAGCGCGCTGGCCGCCGGGCTGGCCTTTGCGTTCAGCGGCTATCTGGGCGCGCAGACCGAACACGTCAATCAGTTTCAGGGGTTGGCCTGGCTGCCGTGGCTGCTGCTGATCCTGCATGTGGGCGGCAGCACGACGACCCGGCCCGGATTTGCCGCTGGGGCGCTCGGCCTGGCGGGCGCGCTGGCGCTGCAGTTTCTGACCGGCCACACGCAGACCGTCTTCATCAGTATTGTCGGGCTGGGCATTGTCGCGTTGGCGACGCGCCGCGTGCGTCCGGTGGCGCTGCTGGCCTGCGCCGGATTGCTCGCCGCCCCGCTGATCGCGCCGCAGCTCATCCCCACGCTGGAATTGAGCGCGCAGTCGGTGCGGGCTGGCGGCCTGCCAGTCAATGAAGCAGTCTCGTTTTCGCTGTCCCCGTTCGTGATCGGGCGCGGCCTGCTGCCGGCCTATGACGGCCTGCTGTTCACCGAATACATCGGCTATATCGGCGTGATTGGCCTGGGGCTGGCCGCGCTGGGCGGATTCAATGGCGGCGCGAAACGCTGGCCGTGGCTGCTGCTGTGCGCCGCTGGTCTGCTGCTGGCGCTGGGCGCGTATAACCCGCTGTATCTGCTGCTGGCGAATCTGCCACCGCTGAATTTATTCCGCGTGCCTGCGCGCTGGCTGGCGCTGGCCGTGCTGGGCGGGGCGATGCTGGTCGCGCTGGGCGTGGAGACGTTTCACCGGGCGGGCTATCGGCAGCAGGGCGCGATTGGCTTCGGCGTCATCATCCTCGTATGCATGGCGTACCTGGCCGGACAATCGGGCACGCCGGATGTGCCCGTGCCCAACGCGGTGACGCTGCTGGGCTGGGCGGTCGCGCTGACCGTGTTCTTCGGGCTGATTCGCTTTTTCAGCAAACGGGACGCGATCTATCTGCCGGTAGCTGCCTGCCTCGCGCTGGGCATCGAGCTGTTCGCGGCGTCGCTGGTGCTGCCCCATAACCAGACCGTGCAGGCCGACGCGCTGGCGGACACCCGCTTCACGGCGGCGCAGGTGCGCGTGCTCAACGAGCCTTTGCCGGTCGCCGGGCGCACGCTCACGCTGAGCGACCTGACCTGGGACACCTATGACCTGGGCGCGATCACGCGGCGCTACCAGGATGGTGGGTATTCGGCGCTCTCGCTGCACAGCGCGCTGACGGCTGCCAAAGCCTGGGACGCCCTGCGCGCCAATCTCGGCCTGATGGTCGGGGTTCCCACGGCAGACGGCTTCGATGGCGGGCTGCTACCGCTGCTAAGCTACGCGGACTTTTCTGCCCGCCTGACGCCCGACGGCCTGCCTGTTGCCGATGGCCGCCTGATCGAGGCGCTCAGCATCGACGCGTGTGGGGCGGCCTGCGTGCCGGATGCCGGGCTGCTGGCGCAGATGAACGTGCGCTGGCTGATCCTCGACAAGACGCATGACGTGTTTGCCGACGAACTGGCCTATGATGTCGGCCTGCCCATGCGCGAGGCGGCGAGATATCAGAATATTCAGGGCTTCACGCTGACGGAAATCCATGTGCTTTATATGTGTGATTCTGCGTGTGAATCTGGGCTTGCGCTGTCTCTGGATGGCCTGACGCCAGACCTCGCCCGTGACGATGAGGTGCAGGGCTATCGCCTGGCCGTGTTTGCGTCAGACGAGGCGATTGCCCCGGAAACGGTTGACGTGCGCCTGGCCGGTGCCGTGATTCACGCGGTCACGCTGGTCGATGCGCGCACGCGGGCATTTCAGCAGCTTGCGCCGCTGCCGTTCACGCGTGTGCTTTCCAGCGAGCTGAAAGTGTATGAGCACGCCGATGCGCGCTATGCCTTTCTGGCCGATGAAAGTGGGGCGATGCTGGCGGGCGACGGTGTGCGCGTGCTGGCGCAGTCGGATGAGGGCGAAACGCTGTCCGTTAGCGCCGATCAGCCGCGCCTGCTGGTCGTCAGCGGGGCGGATTATCCCGGCTGGTCAGTGACCGTAAACGGTGAATCCGCCGACATCGTCCGGCATCTGGGCTTCTTCCGGGCGGTGCAGGTCCCGGCGGGCGACAGCACGGTCGTGTTCACCTATGCACCGCCGTGGTGGCCGATGGTGCCGCTGGCCGGTGGCGTCGCGTGGGTTGGTTGGCTGGCCGCGCTGGTCGTGCTGTGGGCGACGCGTCCGTCATTGCCATCTTCATCAGCACCAGCGGGCGACGCTTCAGCCGAGGCATCCGGCCCGAATGGCCGCCCGCTGAAAGTGTCGAAGCTGCGGTTGCGCTGAGGGGTGGGTATTTTAATCCCGGGCGAACGAGAAAACCACGGACGAGGCGGGCCTCGTCCCTACGACATGTGTGTTTGTAGGGACAACGCCTGCGTTGTCCGATTCGCCTGCGTTGTCCGATGCGCCTGCGTTATCTCCGATGCGCCTGCGTTGTCCGTTACGCCCCACCTAGAACGGCAGCGTATACGTCGGGTCCTGCGTGATATTGTTGAAGCGAATCTCGAAATGCAGGTGCGCGCCGCTGGAATTGCCGGTCGAGCCGACCGCGCCGACCACCTGGCCTGCGTTGACATACTGGCCGCAGCCGACATTGATCGCGCTCATGTGCGCGTACAGCGTCATGAACGAGCCGTGCACCAGCACGACGGTGTTGCCATAGCCGTAGGTATTCCATCCCGCAAACACGACCGTGCCGCCATTGGCCGCAAAGACCGGGGCGCCGGGTGACGCGGCCAGATCGACGCCGGTGTGGTACGACGAATAGCCGCGCGTCCACTGATAGCTGCCGGGATTCATCGGATAGCTCCACGCGCCCGGATTACCCGGATTATCCACCCAGCCGCACGAGCCCGGATCGCCCGGCTCAAAGTTCACCTGGCCGCCGGATACCGAGGAGTTTTGCGCGCCGCTGGTGCTGTTGTCTTCGCCGCCGCGGGTTTCTACGCGCGCCGTCCAGGTGATGACCTCGGCCTCGCCGCCGGGCACGACCACCTGAGTGCCGGTGGGCAGACTGGTTTCGGGCGTCGCGCCAAACAGGTCGTTGAATTCAGAGTCGATGATGGCATACGGGTCGACGCGGAACTGGGCCGCGATATCCGCGATCGTCTGCTCGGACGGGACGGTCCAGTATGCGCCGTCCACCGGCAGGATGTTGATCTGGCGGCCGGGGCGCAGCCCGCCGATGATCGAGCGGTCATTGGCCCAGGCGATGCTTTCCGGCTTCAGGCCATAACGCTCGGCGATGCTGAAGATGGTGTCGCCGTCCTGAATCTCGTATTCGATCACTTCTGTGCGCGGACGGTCGGGGATGATCGTGAACGGGTTATAGGTGTTGCGCACAAACTGGAAGGCGCTGCCGCTGGAGGCCGCCACCGACTGGGCGGGCGGCTGCGACAGGAACGAGGCGATCTGCGCGGGGTCCAGCGTGGGCTGGGCGATGATCGGCGCCTGCGTGGGCTGCTGCTCGATCTGCTGCGTATCCGTGTTGACCGGCGGCTGCGTGGGCAGGGCGATCACTTCATTGGTGATGGCGTCGTTGGTGTCCACGTCTGGCGTCTCGGCGGGCGGCGCGGGCAGCACCAGGATGACGACGGTCGCAATCGTGAAAATCATCGCCCCCAGCAGCAGCACGATGCCGGTCGCGCGGCTGCCCTGCGGGCGAATGGCGACCACCTTGCCGGTGTCTGCCAGGTGATCGGCCAGCGGTTCGTCACGCTGAAAATCATCATTCATAGCTGTCTTCCTCGGGGGGTGCCTGTTTTCGCGCACTATACAGCAGCGCCGCACAACCCGCCGTTATGGTAATGCCGTCAAAATGGCCATGCAATAGGCGTTTTGCCTACGCGGGCGGCGTGGCCTCTGGCTGCGCCTCAGGATTGAGCGTCACGGTGTCGATGGTGAACGGCAGGCTGGCCGACAGCAGCGGGATCACCAGCGAGGCCTGGTCGAAATTGGGCACGATGAAGCGCCCGCTGCCCGGCTGGTATTCAATGTCAGATGAACCACGGAACAGCCCGGCGATGTAGTCCAGCGTGCCGGTTTCTGTATTCACCCGCGCGATGCCGTTTTGACCCAGCGCCGCCACATACACCGCGCCATCCGGCGTGACGACCGCGCCGTCGAAGCCGGGCGCGTTGGGCATCTGGCCGTGCGCGTACAGCGTCTCGGTCGCGCCGTCGCTGATCGCCACGCGATAGACCACATTGGTTTCCGGGTCGGTGATGATGAGCGCGTCGCGCCCGGCATCATAGGCGAGGCCGGTCAGGCTGGTCAGGCCGTTATCCGGTGCGGGCGGCGCGCTCCACCACGATTCAGCTTCGACGGTCCCATCAGCAGACGGGGTGAAGCGCAGCACATCGCCGCGCCCGCCATCGCTGACGTATACGCGCCCCTGCGCATCAATGGCCAGGTCGTTGGGCGAGATGAATCCGCGTGAATCAGGCGCCACCGCATAGGTCTCGGTCGTGCCGTCGGGCAGGATGCGCAGCAGCGCGCCGCCGCCGGTGCGCGCATCGGTGTCGATCGTGTCCAGGACCAGCAGCGACCCGTCCGCCAGCACGGCCAGCGCGCTCACGCCGCCAATGGCCTCACGTGTGCCGGGGATTTCCGTCACGCTCCCGTCTGCATCGATGCGCCAGACCGCGCCAGTGGCAAAGCTGCCGGTATACACGCTCTCGTCCGGCCCCAGCGCGACGGCCGCCGGAAAGGCGTCATTATCGGGCAGCTCGGCCAGCACACCGACCGCGACTTCGGGCAGCAGCGCGATCGGCTGCGAGCGCCCGCTGTTGGAGGTGATAGCAAACAGCCCCAGTGTAATCGCCACGATGATGAGCACGCCGCCCACCAGCAGCATGAAGAACACGAAGCGCCGCTGAAGCAGCGAGAGGCGCATGAATCCGGGAGTATTGCGGGCTTGTGGCTGCCTGGCCATAGTCGTGCCTGTCCTGTGGTGAAAGCCTGATGTGATCAACGTGGGGCAAGGGTACCACGACTTTGTGATTAATTGGTGAATAAACGCACAAACACGCCTGCAACCCGACGACTTCCCAACTTTTATCGCCTGACGCGCCGCCTGCGCCAGCACTGCAATTGATAAGTTCCCCGCCACTGATATACAATGCGGCCACTGCTCATCAATGAAGGTTTGGTAAAGCACTATGCAAAAGAGACTCATGCTTTGTCTCATCGTGGTCCTGCTGGCGTCGCTGGCCGCTGCGCCGGTATCCGCGCAGAACTCGCTGATAGACCCGAGCTTTGAAGGGAACTACAGCAATCGCGGCCGCGCGGACTTCAACATCCCCGATGGCTGGCAGATCTGGTTCGCGGAGTCGCCGCGCACCGAGAGCTGGATGAACCTCCAGCCGGTCGCTTTCCCGCACAATGGCCCCGGCCCCAATCCGTATGAAGGCGCGCGTGCGCTGAACCTGAACAAGGGCTATGCCACCTTCACCGCCGCTGTCTATCAGCAGGTGAACGTCGCCGCCAATTCGAACCTGGTCGGCAGCGCGTATGCGTGGCTGAAGACATGTAATCCGGCGCCGAACACGCCCGACTGCGGCAGCGCGGTGGAATCTGGCGCGTATGTGCGCGTCGGCATCGACCCGAACGGCGGCAATAACCCGTATGACACCGACATCGTGTGGTCGGCCAATGCCTTCCCGCATGACCGCTGGCAGCAGGTGAGCGTGAATGCGACCGCCACCGGCACCACCGTCACGCTGTTCCTGTTCGTGACACAGGCCTGGCCGTCGCAGCTCAACAATGTGTATTTTGATGCGGCGTCGCTGACCGGCGGTGGCCCGGGTGGCGCAGCCGCGCCGTCACAGCCGGGTGTCCCCGCTGCCACGCTGATTCCCACGCCGGTGCCGTTTGCCAGCTTTGTGGCGCGCCAGCCCCCCCAGCCGGACGGCTCGACCGTGCACACCGTGCAGGGTGGCGATACGCTGGACGCCATCGCGTTTGCCTACGGCGTGTCGCGCCAGGAAATCCTGGACCTGAACGGCATGGCCCGTGGCAGCTATCTGCTGGTGGGTGACCGGCTGCTGATCGCCAATGCGCCGGAAGCCACCGCCACGACAGCTATTCAGCCGACCAATACGGTCGCGCAGGTGGCGCAGGCCGCCACGCCCCGTCCGACACAGGCCGGCATGGTCATCAGCAGCGGCGCGCTGAGTGCGCTGCGCATCCTGTCCAACGGTGCGGTGGCCTACATCGTGCAGGCGAGCGACACCGCGCAGTCGATCGCGACGGTGAACAACATCACCGTGGACGAGCTGCTGGCCCTGAATGAATTTGAATCTGAATCCGAGCTGGTGGTGGGCGAGGAAATCATCGTGCGCGCCGCGCCGGATGGCTCGACCTATCCTGAAGGCGAAGGCCCGCTGACCGCCGAAGAACCTGTCGCCACTGCTGAAGTGGCGCCGCTGGATATCGCCGTGCCCACGGTGGAAGCCTCTGGCCTGACGCCGGACAGCGCGCCGCCCGCGCCGATCATCAGCATTACGACCGGAGATGTCGCGCCCGCGTTGGATATCGCCAACGCACCGGCCACCATCTGCCTGTCGATGTTCGATGACCAGAACCGCAACCGTCTGAATGAAGTCACCGAGCCGCTGCTGGCCGATGGCACCATCCTGCTGATTAAAGACGGCGAGATGTTCCAGACGTACACCACCACCGGCGACGAACCGGAATGCTTCACCGACCTGCCTGCAGGCGATTACATCGCCAGTGCGATTTCGCCGGCTGGCTATGGCCTGACCACGCCCGAACAACTGATGGTGCGCCCGGCCCCCGGCTGGACGATCAACATCGCGTTTGGCGCGGGCGAAGGCGTGCAGCCTCCCGCTGCCCCTACCAGCACCAACACGTCGGATGCGGGCGCAGCGACCAGCCTGGCGGATGCCGCCAAGCCGGACGCTGTAGCGAAGGGGCCGGAATCGCCCCTGCAGGCCAACGCCAGCTATATCGCCTTTGGGCTGGCGGCGGTGGTCGTCATCATGGGCTCTGGCCTGACGCTGGCGGTACGGGCGCTGGGCCGCTGAATTTGGTTCACGAGTGCGCGGGGGCTTCGGCTCCCGCGTTTTTGTTTCTGGCTGCACCGGGGGACATGACTATGACAGACGTGCGATCAGGTGGCATCGCAATCATCGATTACGGCTCGCAGTATACCCAGCTCATCGCCCGCCGTGTGCGCGAGATGGGCGTGTATGCCGAGGTTTTTCCGCATGATGCGACCCGCGAGAAGGTGAATACCCATCAGCCGCGCGGGTATATCTTCAGCGGCGGGCCAAACAGCATCTATGAGGAGGGTGCGCCGCAGATGCCCGCCTTTGTGCTGGCTGAGGGCGCGCCGACGCTGGGCATCTGCTACGGCATGCAGGCGCTGACGCATGCGCTGGGCGGCGTTGTCGCCCCGGCGCAGGCCCGTGAGTATGGCTCGGCGCGCATCCAGGCCGATGTAACCAGCCCGCTGTTTGCCGGACTGCCAGAATCGCTCGAGGTGTGGATGAGCCACGGCGACCGCATCGACGCGCCGCCGGCCGGATTCGTCCCGATGGCCAGCACGCCGAATGCGCCGTTCGCGGCGATGGGCGACGTGGCGCGCCGGTTATATGGCGTGCAGTTTCACCCGGAGGTGGTGCATACGCCGCAGGGCGCCGCGCTGCTGAAGAACTTTGTGTTTGGCGTGTGCGGCTGCGAGGCCAAATGGTCGGCGGCCAGCTTCATTGAAGACAGTATCGCCCGCATCCGCGAGACGGCTGGCAGTGAGCGTGTGCTGCTGGCGCTGTCTGGCGGCGTGGACTCGGCGGTGGCGGGCGCGCTGCTGCATCAGGCGATTGGCGAGCAGCTGGTGTGCGTGTTTGTGAACACCGGCATGCTGCGCCTGCATGAGCCGGAACACGTTGTCCGGGTGTTCCGCGACCAGCAGGGCATGAATCTGCTGGCCGTCGACGCGACCGAGACGTTCCTTGAGGCGCTGCGCGGCATCACCGAGCCGGAAGCCAAGCGCAAGCTGATTGGCCGCCTGTTCATTGACGAATTTGCCGGGCAGGCGCGGCAGATGTCGGCGCAGGGTGTGAAGTTTCTGGCGCAGGGGACGATTTACCCGGATGTGATCGAGAGCGCGGCCAGCAGCAAGGCCTCGAAGGTCATCAAGAGCCATCATAATGTGGGCGGCCTGCCTGACGACCTGAATTTTGCGCTGATTGAGCCGCTGCGCGATCTGTTCAAAGACGAGGTGCGCAAGGTCGGTGAGGCGCTTGGCCTGCCTGCTGACATCGTGTGGCGTCAGCCGTTCCCCGGGCCGGGGCTGGCGGTGCGCTGCCTGGGTAACCTGATCTGGGAGCGGCTGGAGACGCTGCGCGCTGCCGACCATATCTTCACCAGTGAGCTGGTTGCCGCCGGGCTGACGGACATGGCCTCGCAGTATTTCGCCGTGCTGCTGCCGGTCAAGAGCGTGGGCGTGATGGGCGACAACCGCACCTACGAGGAAGTGATCGCGCTGCGCAGCGTCAGCACCGACGACTTCATGACTGCCGACTGGTCGCGCCTGCCGTATGAGTTTCTGGCGCGCGTGAGCAGTCGCATTGTGAACGAGGTGCGCGGCGTCAATCGCGTCGTCTACGACATCACCAGCAAGCCGCCCGGCACCATCGAGTGGGAATAGCGAAAAACAGCGCGGGGCAGCCAGATGAATCGGCTGCCCCGCTGCTTTATGTATTGTGAAGACCTGTGCTGCCGGCTACGGAGCTGCCGTCGGCACGACGGGCACTGCGGTCGGCGCGGGGGCGCGGAAGACCGTCACGGACTGCGATCGGCAGACCACGCGGCCATTGACCAGCGCTTCCACGTACCAGCTGAAGCGGAAGCCGTCGCCAATCGCGCCTGCGCTGGCATCAGCCGTCACATTGGTGAAGGTCTGTCCGACATCCCACGAAGCCGCCAGGTAGCCGCCGCCATCCAGGTTGAGGATATTCAGGCGGTAGCCGGTCGCGCCGGGTGCAGGATTCCAGAAGAACACATTCACGCCGTGGGCCAGGCCGTCGGTGGGCGAGGTGGCGCGCAGGTTGGTGCAGTTGATCGCGCCGCCGCCGCTGTTCACGGCATTGCCGCCGGTCACGGTCACGCTGTCACCGGTATTCACGTTGGTCACTGGCACGCTGGTGGGCACCGGGGTGCCGCTGCCACTGCCACTGCCGCCGCCCACGCTGCCCGACGGGCAGGGGATGACCAGCACCTGGCCGGGATAAATCAGATTCGGATTGACGAGGATATTGGCGCGCACGATGGAGCCCACCGTGGTGCCATAGGCGATCGCGATGCGGAACACCGTCTGCCCGCGTGCGACCGTGTGCTGCACGCTGGGACCACAGCTTTGGGCGGTCGGGCTGGCCGACACGCTCAGGAAGCTGGCCAGCAGCAGCATGACCAGCCCGGCAATAACGAAAATGGACAACGTTCGCTTACGCATAAATCCTCTTTTCACCCCACTCTGCGCGCACAATGATTGTCAGTTAGCGGGCCGCCCCGCCATATTACTGACAATTTATATTATGTTACTTGATTGTAATACGAAAACAAAGTTTACGCTCATCATTTTTCGCCTCAATTCATTGAGAAAATCACCCTGTTGGTTTGAAATTGTTTAGATGTGCTTGTGTCCGCTGCACGGAATTTGTATGAATCAATCAGTGGCACAGGGCTGCAAGTTGCTATACTCTTGTGGGCATCAGTGTCAGCATCGCTTATTCTTCTTTCAAACCTGAGATTTGCGAGAAACATCCTATGGCGTTCAACCTCGATTTAAGCGGGTCGTCAGGGTATGACGTCCGCCAGAAACGTAAAGGCGGGATTCTGGCGCTGCCAGCCGTGCTCTGGCTGGGATTCTTCTTTATCATTCCACTGGTCATCGTCATCGCCATCAGCTTCATGCAGCGCGGCGGGCGCGGGGAATTCATCCGCCCCGAATTCACCTTGCGCTGGTATGAGACGGTTTTCAACCAGACGTATTTCCCGGTGTTCGTCGACTCGATCGTGCTGGCGCTGTTCACCACGGTGATCTGCGTGCTGGCCGGATACCCGCTGGCCTTTTTCATCGCCACGCGCAAGGGGCGCTGGTCGTCCAGCATGGCGCTGTTTTTCGTCATCCTGCCGTTCTGGACCAATTTCCTCGTGCGCACCTACGCCTGGCGCCTGATTCTGGGCAATGAAGGACTGCTGAACGGCATCCTGATGTCGCTCGGCATTGTGCAGGCGCCGGTGCAGTTTATGTTCACCGATTTCGCCGTGCTGGTCGGCCTGGTGTATGGCTTCCTGCCGTTCATGGTGCTGCCCATCTATTCCAGTATCGAGCGCTTTGACTTCAGGCTGATTGAAGCGGGCTATGACCTGGGCGCGAATGACTGGCGCGCCTTCTGGCGCATCATGCTGCCGCTGACCGCGCCGGGCGTGGTCGCTGGCTGTATCCTCGTGTTTATCCCGGCGATCGGCTCGTTCATCACGCCAGAGCTGCTGGGCGGCAATCAGGGCCTGATGATCGGCTCGCTGATTCAGCGCCAGTTTGGTGGCACCGGCAACTGGCCGCTGGGCTCTGCCGCGTCGGTGGTGATGATGGCCATCGTGATGCTTGCTTTGATGGTGAACGCCTTTGTCTCTGGACGGAAGAAATAAGCATGACCGAATCAGCCGCCCCCTACACATCCGCTTCATCACGCGTCGATGAAATTTACGTCAACGAAGGCAAAGTCCGGCGCGATATGAACGTGCGCCGCGTCGGCAAAATCGGCCTGCTGATCCAGCCGATCGCCGCGTATTTTTTCCTGTGGGCGCCGATCGTCATCCTGGTGCTGTTTTCCTTCAACGACTCGCGCTCGACCGCTTCGTGGCAGGGATTCACCACGCGCTGGTATACCAACATTTTCAACAATATCGTCGGCTCTGAGGCGCGCTTCTCCACCTCTGAAATGCTGCAAAGCTTCAGCAGCAGCATTATCGTCGCGGTGGCAGCCACGGCCATCGCCACCACGCTGGGCACGCTGGTGGGCATGAGCCTGGCGCGCGGCAATTATCCCGGCAAGCGCATCGTCGACAACCTGCTGTTCCTGCCGGTCGTCATCCCGGAGATTACGCAGGGTGTCTCGCTGCTGATCTTCTTCAACCTGATTTTTGGCTTCCTGCGCGATGTCGGCGCTTCACCGACCCCTGGCTTCGGCACGGTCATCATCGGCCATGTCGTGTTTTCGCTGTCCTATGTGGCGATCGTGGTGCGCGCGCGCTTTGCCGACATGAATCCCAAGCTGGAGGAAGCGGCGCAGGACCTGGGCGCGACGCCGTGGGTGACCTTCTGGCGCATCACCTTCCCGCTGATTCTGCCGGGCGTGATTTCTGGCGCGCTGCTGGCCTTCACGCTGTCGCTGGACGACTTCGTCATCACGTTCTTCCTGTCGGGCGTCGGCTCGACCACGCTGCCGGTCTTCGTGTTCGGTCTGCTGCGCACGTCGGTGACGCCGGAAATCAATGCGATTTCGACCATCATCCTGATTCTGTCGACGCTGCTGATCGGCATCGCGATGAGCCTGCAGGGGCGCGAAATCGCCAAAAACTCGTAGCTGAAGGGGACACCGGTATCGTATCTGTGCAGTCACTGACATCGAGCATTTCATAGAGGGGGCCAGGATTCAATGACGTTCATCGCTCGCCGTCTACTGTTGTGTCTGGTGTTGTGTGCGCTGCTGCTGCCGCTGGGGGGCATCACAGCCCAGCGTGCGTGGGTGTGCCCGGATGGCTTCGCCGGGCAGGAACTGCGCATCTGGAACTGGGCCACTTATGTCGCGGAAAACACCATCCCCGACTTTGAAGATGCCTGCGATGTCACCGTGGAGTACGACATCTTCTCGAACAACGAAGATGTGCTGGCGGCGCTGCGCAGTGGTGAAGCGGAATACGACCTGATTTTCCCCAGCGATTACGTCATCGGCCTGATGATCGATGAGGGGCTGCTGCGCCCGCTGAACCCGGCCAATATCCCCAACAGGGTGAATATCAGCCAGTCACTGCGGGATCCCTCGTATGACCCGGGCAATGCCCACAGCATCCCGTACCAGTGGGGCACGATTGGCATCGGCTATGTGCCGGCGCGCACCGGCCTGCTGAATTCATGGGCGCAGTTGTTTGACTATGAGGGTCAGGTGGCCTGGCTGAATGACCTGCGCGTGATGATGGGGGCGGCACTGTCGGTGCTGGGCTACAGCCCGAACAGCATTAACCCTGATGAGATTCTGGCCGCGCGCGACTTTCTGATTGCAAACAGCGACAATGTGATCGCGGTGGCCGAGGATGACGGGCAGGCGCTGCTGGCTGCCGGCTATGTGGATATCGCCGTGGAATACAGCGGGGATATCTTCCAGCTGGCGATGGACTGCATGTGCGACGAATTCGTCTATCTGATTCCAGACGAAGGCTCGCTGCTGTGGACGGATAACATGGTGATTCCGGCCAACGCCGAGAATCCCGACCTGGCTGAGGCGTTCATTGACTACGTGCTGGACCCGTATGTGGGCGCGGACATCAGTAATTACGTGGCCTATGCCTCGCCCAATGAAGCGGCCATCGAGCGCGGCCTGATCGAACGCTCGATGCTGGTCAATACGTCGATTTATCCGCCGCCGGCTGTGCGCGAACGCCTGTATATCACCGACCGCTCGGCTGAAATCCAGGCCCTGTATGAGGCTGCCTGGGAGGACGTGCTGGCGGCCATCGACCCTTGAACCTGGCGGTGCGCGGGCTTGCATTCAGGGGAAAACACGGTATAAACAGGGCGGCTTGTCCGGCCTGAGAGGGTCATACTAGACGATGAGTGGAGAAAAGATGCGGAAACTGCTGCTGACCACAACCGCCCTGTTGATTGCCGCCTCGGCAGCCACTGCCCAGGAGACTGAACTGGAGCCGTGGGCCTGCCCGGAAGGCTTTGAAGGCCAGACGCTGAATGTGTATAACTGGGGCTTCTACATCGCAGAGGATACCGTCGCCAATTTTCAGGAGCTGTGCGGAGTAACCGTCAATTATGACGTGTACATCAGCAACGAAGACCTGATCGCCCGCCTGCTGCAGGGCAATCCCGGCTATGACATCGTGATTCCCACCGGCTATGCCGTGCAGGTGATGATCGAGGAAGGCCTGCTGACGCCGCTCGACCCGGATGCGATTCCCAATATCGCCAACATCAGCCCGGACCTGCTGGACCAGTCGTTTGACCCCGGCAACGTGTACAGCGTGCCTTACCAGTGGGGCACGATCGGCATCGCCTATAACCGCACCGCCGTGGGCGAAGACATCACCAGCTACGAGCAGTTGTTCACCTATGACGGGCCGGTGGCGTGGCTGGAAGATGTGCGCGGGATGCTGGGCATCGCGCTCAATCAGCTTGGCTTTGACCCGAACAGCACCGATGTCGATGAGATTGCCGCCGCGCGCGATTACCTGATCGAGAATGGCGAGAATGTGCTGACCATCGTGATGGGCAATTCCAAGCAATTGCTTCAGGCGGGCGAGATCGACATGGCGATCGACTATCCGGGCAACACCTTCCAGCTGCTGGCGGAATGCAACTGCGACGACTTTGCCTATGTCATCCCCTCTGAGGGCACCCAGTTCTGGATGGACAACGTGGCCATTCCGACCGATGCCCCGAACGAGGCCCTGGCCAACGTGTTCATCGATTACCTGCTGGACCCGCAGGTGAGCGCCGACATCAGCAATTACACTGCTTACGGCACGCCTAACGCGGTCGCGCTGGAAGCCGGCCTGATCGACGAAGCCCTGCTGAACAATCCGGGCATTTATCCGACCGAAGAAGTGCGGGCGCGCCTGTTTGAATCGGTGGCCGATCCGGATAACGAACTGGAATTCAACTTTGCCTGGGATGAAGTGAAGGTGGCCCTGGGCCGCTAGTCATCCCCCTGAATTTTTGGGTGGTCTTGTGGGTATTTGCCGGGTCATACTGGCATTCCCGCTGTGAGTAATGGGACATTCTCTGGAGGAAATGATGCGTAAACTGCTGTTTGCAATGGGACTGGCTGCTCTGGCCGCCGCGCCGGTGATGGTGATGGCGCAGGATGCCGAGCTGGAACCGTGGGCTTGCCCCGAAGGCTTTGAGGGCCAGACGCTGAGCGTGTACAACTGGTCCACCTATGTCGCTGAAGACACTATTTCCAATTTTGAGGCGCTGTGCGGCGTCACCGTCAATTATGACGTGTTTGGCAATAACGAAGAAGTGATCGCCCGCCTGCGCCAGGGCAACCCCGGCTATGACATTGTCGTCCCGACCGACTACGCGGTGACGATTCTGGCCGCCGAAGGTCTGCTGGAAGAGCTGGATCAGGCCAATATTCCCAATCTGGCCAACGTGACTGAATCGCTGCTCGATCAGCCGTTTGACCCGGGCAATGTGTACAGCGTGCCTTACCAGTGGGGCACCATCGGCGTCGGCTATAACGTCAATGCCTTCCCCGACGGCATCACCTCCTGGTCGCAGCTGTGGGCCCACGAAGGCCCGGTGGCGTGGCTGGATGACCAGCGCGGCGTGATGGGCATCGCCCTTAACCTGCTGGGCCTGGACCCGAACACCCAGGAACCTGCTGACATCGAGGCCGCTCGTGACTTCCTGATCGAGAACGGCTCGAACGTGCAGGTGTTTGCCGCCGATGACGGCCAGGCGCAGCTGCTGGCTGGCAACGTGGACGCCACGATTGAATACAACGGCGATATCTTCCAGCTGAACGTGGAATGTGAATGCGAAGACTACGTATATGTGGTGCCGGAAGAAGGCGCGCAGCTGTGGATGGACAACCTGGCCATTCCCATGGACGCACCGAACAAGGCGCTGGCTGAAGTGTTCATCGACTATATCCTCGACCCGCAGGTGGGCGCCGACATCAGCAACTACACCGCCTATGGCTCGCCCAACCAGGCTGCTATCGACGCGGGCCTGATCGATGAGGAACTGCTGACCAACCCCGGCATTTACCCGCCGGAGGAAATCATGATGAACCTGTATTCGCTGATCGATGTGCCGGATGCGGAAGTGGATTACAGCCTGGCCTGGGACGAAGTCAAGGTTTCGCTCAGCCGCTAGTCTGAAACAGTTGTGTCAGGGACGGGGCGCGGTCTGCGCCCTGTCCTTTTTTTGCAGAAAAGAGTATTGTTTGCGGTGACTTTTTGAGATGAAGTGGGGGCGAGGCTGCCCCTGTGTGCCGGAACCAATTGCAGCGTGTGGTCTCAGAGGTGGGTATGACTTCGCAACCAGTCGATATTGAAATCAAGAATGTGGTCAAAGAGTTTCCCACCAAGGGTGGCGAAACCATGCGCGCCGTCGACAATATCTCGTTTGACATCTACAAAGGCGAGTTTTTTGCCATGCTGGGCCCCAGCGGGTGCGGCAAGACGACGACCCTGCGCATGATCGCTGGTTTTGAAGATCCCAGCAGCGGGGAAATTCTGCTGCGCGGCAAGGCGATGCAGAATGTGCCGCCGTTCCACCGCCCGGTGAACACCGTGTTTCAGGACTACGCGCTGTTTCCGCACATGACCGTGCTGCAAAACGTGATGTTTGGCCTGGAGATGCGCGGCGTGAACAAGCCGGAAGCGCGCAAGAAGGCGCAGGCCGCGCTGGAGATGGTGCGCCTGAACCAGTATGACCGCAAGCCGCGCCAGCTTTCTGGCGGCCAGCAGCAGCGCGTCGCCCTGGCCCGCGCGCTGGTGAATGAGCCGGCCGTGCTGCTGCTGGACGAGCCGCTGGGCGCGCTGGACCTGAAGCTGCGCAAGGAAATGCAGCTTGAGCTGGCACAGATGCAGGAAAACCTGGGCATCACCTTTATCTTCGTGACGCACGACCAGGAAGAGGCCATGTCTATGGCCGACCGCATCGCGGTGATGGACAAGGGCCATGTGCTGCAAATCGGCCCGGCCGACGCAATTTATGAGACCCCGGTCTCGCGCTTTGTGGCCGACTTCATCGGCGAGACGAATTTCCTGACGGGCCGCCTGAAGCGCGTCGAAGGCGAATTTGGCTGGGTGGAGCTGGACGAAGGCCTGGAAATCAAGGCCGGCGTGAATGACCCGTCGCTGAATATCGGCCAGGAAGTGACCGTCGCCATCCGCCCGGAGAAGTTCAACCTGTTTGCCACCGAAGGCGTCGTCAAGTATCCCGATGGCTCCAGTGACCAGGCCAGCGCCTACAAGACCGCGCTGCTGCGCGACCCGGATATCAATCTGGTGCAGGGGACGGTGACCTACGCCAACTATATCGGCACCGACACCCGCTACATGGCCGAGTTTGGCGCGAGCAAGCACAGCATCGTGGCGCGCATCCAGAACTTTGGCCTGCGCTCGGATACGTCGTTTGAAGTGGGCCAGCCCGCGTATATCTATTTCGACGCCGAGACGGCCCGTATTCTGGGACATTAGCGCGCGATTTTCACCCATTCTGCTATACTGGTGCTTTCCCTCACTTAACCTCACCCCGTTTCGCTGCGCTCAACCGCCCCTCTCCACAGCGTGGAGAGGGGCAGAAACCCGGCAGGGTTTCGGGGTGAGGCGATTTAGTGCGGGCAAACCACTCACCTCTGAACAACAGGCACCCCATGCATGACCGCAACTGATCCCATCATCTCGCATATTCAACTGAAGCCACTGCTGAAAGCCCGTCGCGCTGGCGAAACAGACGTCGTCTCGTCGGTCGACCTGAACCTGACGCAGGTCCCGGTGACGCTGACTCCGGAGGGCATCCGCTATGCCGAAGGCCTGCTGTCGTGGAAGGACGCTAATGACGTCGCTGACAGCGACAACGCCTGCTATGTGCTGGAGCGGGGTGCCGCCAGCGATGCTCTGACCCCCGTCAAGGTGTTTGTGTTCAGCGAGGAAACGCGCCGACACTGCTCGCTGTATCCCACGCCGGCCGCGCCTGCGCTGCTGGTGGCCGGCCTGCCGATGCATCGCATCAAGGGCGTCAACCCGATGCAGGACACCGAGCTGAAGATTAAAGCGGCACAGCCCACCGGCATCGTGCTGGATACGTCGATGGGGCTGGGCTACACGGCGATTGGCGCTGCCCGCACGGCCGAGCATGTCATCACGATTGAGCTGGACCCCGGCGTGGAAGAAGTGGCGACCTATAACCCGTATTCGCGTGAGCTGTTCACCCACCCGCGCATCGAGCGGCGCATTGGCGACAGCGCCGAGGTCATCACCGAATTTCCCGATGACAGCTTCACCCGCATCATCCACGACCCGCCGACGATCGTGCTGGCGGGTGACCTGTACAGCGGCGTGTACTACCGTGAGCTGTTCCGTATCCTGCGGCGCGGCGGCCGACTGTTCCACTATATTGGTGACCTGAACAGCACCAGCGGCGCGCGCACCGTGCGCGGCGTGATCGATCGGCTGACCGCGGCTGGCTTCAAAAATGTGACGCGGCGGCCGGAAGCCTTCGCGGTCATTGCGTTCAAGTAGCATTAAGCTACACTCCAGTTATCGTGGAGCGCGTCTTCTGGGGGGAACGCCATCATCATGAAATTCCGGCTGAGCAACAGGCTGTATTACCTGGTCATCGTCGCGGCGGTCGCTGTCATCGCGGATCTGCTGGGTGCTGACCCGATTATCGTGTTTGTGTTATCCGCTATCGGCCTGATTCCGCTGGCGAAGCTGATCGGCGACGCCACTGAAGAACTGGCGCTCTACACCGGCCCGAAGCTGGGCGGCCTGCTGAATGCCACGCTGGGCAATGCTGCCGAGCTGATTATTGCGTTCTTCTCGATCCAGGCTGGCCTGCTGGACCTGGTGCGCGCATCGATCACCGGCTCGATCATTGGCAACCTGCTGCTGGTGATGGGCGCCAGCCTGCTGCTGGGCGGCCTGAAAAATGGCACGCAGCGCTTTGACCGGCGCACGGCCGGGCTGAATGCCACGCTGCTGGTGCTGGCGGTGATCGCCCTGGCGATTCCGTCGATTTTCGACGCGGGCATCGCGTCTGCTCCTGCCGCCGAGCTGTTGTTCAATGAAGGCGTGGCGGTCGTGCTGATCGTGTTGTATATCCTGTCGGTGGTGTATTCGTTCCGCAGCGGCAAGCCGGACCCGCACGCGCCGATTGCTGAAAGCAGCGGCCCGGAAGAAGAACACCACAAGCCCAAATGGACAGTGCGCTTCACCGTGATCGTGCTGGTGCTGGCCACGCTGGGCACCGCCCTCGTCAGCGAGACGCTGGTGGGCGCGGTCGAGCCGGTCACGGAGCAGCTTGGCCTGACCGAATTCTTCCTCGGCATCATCATCATCCCGCTGGTGGGCAACATCGCCGAGCATCTGGTCGCTGTGCAGGTGGCCATCAAGAACAAGATGGAGCTGAGCATGGCCGTCTCGCTGGGCAGCAGCCTGCAGATCGCGCTGCTGGTGGCCCCGCTGCTGGTGTTCCTGGCGCTGCTGTTCAATCAGCGGCTGCTGCTGGTGTTCAACACGTATGAGCTGGTGGTGCTGCTGGGCACGGCGATTATCGCGGCGTTTATCGCGCAGGACGGCGAGAGCAACTGGCTGGAAGGCGCCATGCTGATCGCGGTGTACGTGATTATCGCGCTGGCGTTCCTGTTCCTGCCGGCCGCTGTCGCGCATCCGGTTTAAGCTGGCAGACTGAGTGAAAGCGGGGCACGGACGCATTACCCTCTGTGCCCCTGTTTATTTGATGTACTGAATTCCTTTCTGGAAGCCACATCCTCATGCCCATCACCATCGACTGGCAGCGCGTGCTGCCTGTGCTCGTCAGCATCGCGATCCTGATCGTCGTGGCGATTGTTCGCTCGACATCGCGCACGGCTGCCGTCATCCTGGCGACCATGCCGATCAATATCCCGCTGGCGATGTACGTCATCACCAACGGCGGCGCGCTCAGCGAGGCGTCCGACCGCCAGGCGTTCGTCGATTTTCTGGGCGGCGCGATCATCGGCCTGATTCCCACGTTCCTGTTTATGGTGGTGGCTTATGTCACTGCCCGCGCCGGATGGGGATTCTGGCAGGTCATCGGCGCGGGCTATCTGGCGTGGGGCGTTTGCCTTGTGCTAGTGCTGGGCATCCAGGCGCTGCTGACGCGCTAGTCGTCCAGCCCCGGCTCAAACACAAAATGGATATCGGCCAGCGGGTCTGGCGGGGGCGGCATCGGCATCTGCCAGTAGACAGGCCGGATAAATGCTGCTTTACGATCGCGCACACTCAGCGCGTATTCCCATTCCTGCTGCACATACTTCGAGGCCGCCGCCGCCGGGCTCCAGAAAAGCTGAAAAATATCGGCGCGGTCGATCATGTCCATCAGCGCGTCGTTCCAGTCTTCACCGCTGCGCAGCGTGGTCGCGTCACGCAGGTACTGGCTGCCGAGGATGCGGTAGGCGCGCTCCACACGCTCGACAATCGCCGTGTCTTTATGGCTGTAGCTGCAAAAAATGGCCGGGTATGGGCGCACGGCTGCCCCCTGAACCTGCGTGCCGTCGGCGCGGCCGGGGGATGGCTTTGAGGTCACGAAGATGCTGATCGGGATGTCGGCCACGATCACGCCTTCCACCGAAAAGGTGATTTTCCCGTTGACGGCCAGGTCGGGCGGGGCGGTTTTGGCGCGCACTTTGAAGTCGAAGCGGTGCCATGATTCATACAGCGCGATGCTGACGGCTGGCGGGTTGATCTGGAAGCCTTCCAGCGTGGGTGTGGCGATAATCAGCGCGCCTTCGGCCACCGGCATCAGCGCATCGCTCTGATTGCGCCGATAATCGTCCAGCGCAGACTTGAGCAGGTCGGAGGCATCGGCCTGCACCGCGCTCTCGAATCCCTCGCGGTAGACATAAGCCGCCAGCGGAATCCACATATCGATAGCGGCTTCTTTCGGGGCATAGCTGGCAAAAGCCAGGCCTGCGTCTTCGCTTTCACCGCCGGAGGCTGCCGGGGCCTCGTCGGCCTGCGCCTCGGCTTCGAGTTCTTCTTTGCTCAGGTTATCTTCCAAAAAGTCTGTAGTCGGCTCCGGGGCTGGCAGCGGCATAATCGGCGCGGGTGGCCTGCTGGTGGTTGCTGATTGAGAGGGTTGCGGTGACGGCGTTGGCATCACCCCGGACGATGCGCCGTTGCTGGTGGACCCGTCCAGTAAGCCTGCGTCCGGCTTTGAGGCGGACGACTCGCGCCGCCGGTCTTCGTCAATCAGGCCAGGTCGCGCTGATTTTTTGTCGGGCTTCGCGCTTTCCTCATCATCGTCATCGGCAAACGGATCGGCCGCGGTTTCATCCAGCAGGGCGGCCAGCCAGATGGCGCTGTCGGCCGCGTCCAGCCACTCCAGCTCATCCAGAAATTCCAGCTCCGGCGGCAGCATCAGCCCGAAACGGCTGAGGTCGCCGCTGAACAGCGCGAAAATCGGCTTGCCGATGTGGGCGGCAAAGTCCAGCACGCCGGTCACGATTTTTGCCTTCAGCGCCTGCTCGCTCAGGATGACGATCACGTAATCGCTGTCGTAAATCGTCGTGTTCAGCGACTCCATAAATTCGTCTTCGCCGGCGCTGTAGGCGATATCGGCATGGGTGCGCACGCTGTAGCCTGCAGTTTTCAGCTCGCGGCGCACATTGCTGGCAACCTGCTGGTCGGTGGGTCCGTGAATCAGAAAGAGCTTCATAAGGTATTGTCCGCGCTGTGATCGGTTTCTGCCTGAATTGTAGCGTGAAACAGAAAGGGGACACGGGTAATCTGCCCGTATCCCCTCGAAATGCTGGCGCAGTGGGTGCGTCAGCCGCCGAAGTTCAGGAAAAACGTGCCTTCTGCGGATTCATAGTAGCCACGCACCTCAATCTGGTAGGTGCCGCTCTTGCTCAATGTGTACACGATCTGCGAGTTCGTGCCGTCATAGTCATCGTTTTCGGCAATCAGCGTGCCGCGGTCATCGCGCAGAATCAGGTACGTATCGAAATCGCTGGAAGTCAGCGCCATAAACACCTCGTCGCCGCTTGTGCCGGAGAAGGTCAGGAGGATAGGCGCACCCTCCAGCGTGCCTGTCACCTGCTCGCCGTAGACGATCGTGTCGCCGGAAACGACCTCGCGCGTGTCCAGTGCCGCTTCCACTTCTTCTGGCGTCTGCTGGTTCAGCGACACGGTGAAGGCGCCGCTGCCTGTGCCGGATGCATCGCTCACACGGATGGTCCATGTGCCCGCCTGATCAAGGGTCAGGGTGCTGCTGACGGTGCCATCGCTGACGGTAGAGGTGTTCCTCAGTGTGCCATCCGGGCTGAAAATTTCGTAGCGGGGCGCAAACGCGCTGGATGTCAGGGCAATGGTGACCACCTCCCCGGCTTCGGCGTTGTACACATAATCGATGACGTTCCCGGCAATCAGCATGCCATTCCGTGTGCCGCCCAGTGCGCCGCCCCTGACGGGCAGCAGGCCGCTGCTGACGCTGCCGGAAACAGCCGTAGGCGCAGCAGTGGGGGCGGCTTGATTGGCGCTGGTGGTGCTCTCCAGCGACAGGGTGAACGCCCCACCGTCACTGTTGCCGAACGAGCGCACGCGCAGCACGTAATCCCCGGCCTGCCTGAAGGTATACGTCAGCATTGAATCGAGGCTGCCGCCGCTGTCGTCGTCAGATTCGATAATGTCTCCACTGGCGTCCAGCAGTTCCAGGAAAGTGTCGAACTGCGGCGCGGCCAGCAGGAACGTGGCCGTTTCGCCCGCCGCGGCTGTGTAGCCATAATCGAGTGTGTCGCCATCGGGCAGGGTGCCATTGATGACATCCGTGAGCTGCCCGGCCAGCGTGCCCGCGGCCGATGCCGTTGTGCTGCTGCCGGACGATGAGGGTGCCGTCCCGACCGTCGTGCCTTCGACCGTCAGCGTGAATGCCCCACCAGAGTTGTTGTTAAACGAGCGCACGCGCAGCACATACTCGCCCGCGCCGCCGAAGGTGTGGGTGATGCGCGAGTCCAGGTTGCCGCCGCTGTCGTCATCCGAGGAAAGCAGCAAGCCGGACGGACCGTACAGCTCCAGGAACGTGTCGAAGGCAGCCGAAGCCAGTAGGAACGTGGCGCGTTCGCCGGCCTGCGCGCTGTAGATGTAGTCTTGCTGGCCCCCCCTGGGCAGATTGCCACTGACAACCGACACCAGTTCGCCAGAGGCCTGCGCACCAGTCGTCGTGCCCGAGGTTGTCCCGCTGGAGGTGCTGCCCGATGTGCTGCTTCCGAAGTCTTCCACGGTGGCAATCAGCGCGTAGTCGCCGCTGCCGGAACTGCCGAATGCGCGCGCGCGCACCAGATAGGCGCCCGGATCGTTCAGCGTGATCGTAATCAGCGAGTCGAGGCTGCCGCCGCTGTCATCGTCTGACGCGATGAAATCGCCAGATTCGTTATAGACCTCGATGTAGGTATCAAAGTCCTCGGAGGTGAGGTAGAAGGTGACGGTCTCGCCGCCCTGCGCCAGATAGGTGTAATCATGCTGTTCACCACTGCGCATGGTGCCGCCCGCTTCAACCTCAAAAACGCCCATATCGCGGGCGCCGCTTTCCAGCGTCATCGGATTCGTGCTGCCGGATGCGCTGCCTGATGTTGTGCCGCCCGAAGATGAGCTGCCCGAAGACGTAGTTCCTCCGGCACTGCCTGCGCGGGTGGCCGTCAGCGTGAACGGGCCGCCGGATGAATTGCCAAACGAGCGTACGCGCAGCACATACTCACCGGACGTGCTGAAAGTGCGCGTGATGAGCGAATCCAGGCTGCCGCCGCTGTCATCGTCCGCGGTGATGATGGTGCCGTCGGCATTGAACAGCTCAAGGAAGGTGTCGAAGTCTTCCGAGGTGAGCAGGAAGGTGACCGTCTCGCCTGCCTCAGCCTGATAGGTATAGTCGAAGGTGCGCCCGCTGGGCAGCGTCGCGCTGACCGAGCCATTCAGCGCGGAAATCGGGCTGAGCGCCGTGACTGTCGTGCTGCCTGACGAAGAAGACGACGACCCGGACGCGCTGGAGACGCCGTTGTTGAGCTGGCCGCCCATCAGCAGCGGCAGATAGTAGGCCTGGGCCAGCCCGAAGATGCTGGTGTTATTGGCGGCCGCGATATAGATGCTGCCGCCGCTGGCCGGGCGGATGGTGTAGGGGATATTGTCCAGCGTCTCGCGTTCCAGCTCCGGGTCATTGATGCTGAAGAAGCCAATGTTATTCGCCTGGGTGACCACGCTGGTGGTGCCCACCAGCGAGCTGAACAGGTCCTGTCCCACCATGCCGCTGATATCGGTGCTGGCGGACGTGATTTGGTTGAGCGCCTGAATGCGGTTTTCCGCAGCATTGAGCGAAATGAGCCCGCCGTATGCGGCCTGGGTCTGCATCTGCGCGTCGAAGCCGGAGCCGAACATGCTGCCGAGCAGCGCGCCCATCATGGAGTCACCGCTGCCGGGGCTGCCCATCTGGCCGCCCAGCATGCCCAGCGCCTCGGCCATCGGCGCATTGCTTTGCGCGAATGATGCGTAGGCTGGAATGTCGGATGTGCTCTGCTCGCTGACCGCCCACGATGTGCTGATGCCGGGAACCTGTGCGAACCCCACGTTCGGGTCCAGACGAGACAGCGGCATGCGCAGCTGGCTGGCGTCGTAGCTGTCGCATGAGCCTTCACCGCTGACACCCCGGCACAGCAGCAGGCGCCCGTCGACAATCGCGATGATGTAATTGGTCGCGCCTTCTGCCAGCCCGTCATAGCTGGAGATGCCGCCTGAGAAAAAGCCACCCATGTCCATGCTGGCGCTGTCCAGAAGCAGGAACATGTTGTCGATATTGCCCTGCGCGTTAACAAAGAAGCGCCCCGACCCGCGGATGCTGGTGGTGGACGACGACATGTTGCCCATCTCGGTCGTCACGCGGTATTCAAATTCAAATGCTGCATTTTCCAGTCCATAAAATGTTTCCACGGCCCGGTTATAGTTGGTGCAGTCGGCACCCCGCAGCGTGCCGGGGCAGGACTGTGCCTGTGCTGGCTGTATCCCTGAAATGAGCACAAACAGAAGCATAAGTATGCTGCTCGCTATGAGCGCTGGTTTACGATGCATGCGTTATTCTCCCTGTAATGCAGATCAATAGTCCGGGCGCTGTTACGGGTCCCGTAATCTTAAAGATAGAGTATGCATAGTGGATTTCAGGCTTAAGAATTAGCTATTAAAGACACGCTTAACATCATGTGCTTGCATGGCCATAGGGTTTGCAGTAAACTTGAGGCGTCGTTTGTGAGTTATGTAACAAACGATCAGCCAAATTGTTTAGTGCACAACAACATAGCAATTCTGATTTTCCTCGAAGAAGGTTTTGACGGGCGAGCATCACATGAATTTACCCAAGCTCGGTAACACACAGAAGCAAGGCGGCGGCGGGTTTCCTGTCGTCTGGATCGTCATTGGCGGTCTGATTGTCATCGTTGGCGGGTACCTGATTTCGCTGGTTACGCCCTCGATCCTGCCGCGCGCAGGGTCGGCCCAGGCCGTGCTCATCGACGATCTGTTCCGCTTCATGCTGTTCATCGGCGGCGGTGTCTTCGTGCTGGTGGAAGGCCTGCTGCTGGTGTCGGTCATCCGCTTTCGCCACCGCAAGGGCGACCGCGCGGATGGTCCGCCGATTCAGGGCAATACCACGCTTGAATTCGTGTGGACGGTCATCCCCGCGATTGTCGTCACGGTGATTGCCATCTATGCCTTTGTGGTGTGGCAGCAGATTGAAACCGTCCCGCCCAATTCTCAGCAGGTCGGCGCGCTGGGCCAGCGTTACGCATGGTCGTTCTCGTATGAGGCGAACAGCGAGACCCTGCCGCCCGATGTGAACATGGATGCGGTGCCGGAAGATGTCGTGACACGCATCAGCAGCGAAGAAGGTCTGACCTTCACTTCGCCCCAGCTGCACACGTGGGTGAATCAGCCGGTCAATGTGTCGATGGAAACCGACGACGTCAACCACGCCTTCTGGATTCCCGGCATGCGCATCAAGCAGGACCTGCTGGCAGGCCGTGTGACCAGCATCGCTTTCACGCCGATTGAAGCTGGCGTGTACCGCATCGTCTGCGCCGAGCTGTGCGGCGGTGGCCACGGCAACATGGCAGGCATCGTCACGCCCAGCGGTGAGCTGAGCGGCGCGTGGCTGATCGTGCATCCGGACGAAGAAACCTACCTGCGCGAATTCTATTATCCCGAGCTGGAAAAGATCCTGTATCCGCCGACCGACCCTGCGCTGCTGGGCCGCCAGGTGATCCAGAACTATCCGTGCTCTGGCTGCCACATCCTGGACGATCTGGGGTGGGTGGGTGTGACTGGCCCGACGCTGAACGGTATCGCCTCGCGCTCGGCGCGCCTCACTGCGTCCGGTTACAGCGATATGGCCGACTACCTGCACGCGTCGATCCGTAATCCGGGCGAGTATCTGGTGCCCGGCTATAACAACCTGATGATTCAGTTCAATGCTGATCCGGCGCAGCCCAACTACATGAGCGATGCCGATCTGGACGCGATTGTCGCTTATCTGCTCACGCAGACGCAGTAACGCACGGCAAACGAAGCACAACAGAGGATCCTTATGGCTACTATTTCCGCCCCTCTGCCGGGCATACAGGTCAGTGAAGAAGGTAAGCTCCGCATCGGGGACTACCTGAAGTGGAGTGTCGACCACAAAATTATCGGCGTGCAGTATGCCGTGACGGCGCTGTTCTTCTTCATCATCGGCGGCGCTCTGGCGATGGCTATCCGCTGGGAGCTGCTGACACCCGCGCTGGACGTCGCTGCCGATGGCACCGCCTACAACCAGTTTTTCACCATGCACGGCACGGTCATGATCTTCCTGTGGATCATCCCGATGATGGCCGGTTTTGGCAACTATCTCGTGCCGCTGATGCTGGGCGCGAAAGACATGGCCTTCCCGTGGCTGAACGCGTTCGCCTTCTGGCTGATTCCGCCCGCAGGCGTGCTGATGATCCTCGGCTACTTCGCCGGGCAGGCGCAGGCTGGCTGGACCGCTTATCCGCCGCTGAGCACGATGTTCAGCGATGGCGACGGCCAGACGATGTGGGCCATTGCCATCCATCTGCTGGGTGCGTCGTCGATCCTGGGCGCGCTCAACTTCATCGTCACCATCCGCAACATGCGTCCCGAGGGCATGGGCTACTTCCAGATGCCGCTGTTCGTGTGGGCGATGCTGGCGACCTCGATCATCATCGTCATGGCGACGCCATTCCTGGCGGGCGGCCTGACCCTGCTGATTCTGGACCGCGTGGCCGGCACGGCGTTCTTCAATCCCGCGCAGGGCGGTGACGTGCTGCTGTGGCAGAACGTGTTCTGGTTCTACAGCCACCCGGCCGTGTATATCATGGTGCTGCCCGGCTTCGGCATGCTCAGCGAAGTGCTCTCGGTGCATGCCCGCAAGAACGTGTTTGGCTATCGCGCCATCGCGCTCTCCAGCATGGCGATTGCTCTGGTGGGCTTCACGGTGTGGGCGCATCACATGTTCACCAGCCTCACCCCGTCGCTGCGTATCCCGTTCATGGTCACCTCGATGATTATCGCGGTGCCCACCGGCATCAAGATTTTCAGCTGGATCGGCACGATCTGGGGCGGCAAGATTCGTTTTAACAGCGCGATGCTGTTCGGCCTCGGCTTCCTGTCGATGTTCGTGATCGGCGGCATCAGCGGCGTCATGCTGGCGGCGGTGCCGTTTGACCTGCACGTGCACGACACTTACTTCGTCGTCAGCCATTTCCACTTCGTGCTGTACGGCGGATCGGTGCTGGCCATCTACGCCGGTATCTATCACTGGTGGCCGAAAGTGACCGGCACCCTGCTCAACGAGAGCATGGGCAAGTGGCACTTCTGGCTCACGTACGTGTCGTTCTTCTTCACGTTCTTCCCGATGCACCTGCTGGGTATGCTGGGTATGCCGCGCCGTGTGGCCGTGTATGCGCCGGAATTCCAGACGCTGAACAGCATCGTCAGCTTTGCCAGCTTCGTGCTGGGCATCAGCACCTTCATCCTGCTCTACAACATGGTCTACAGCCTGATCAAGCGCAAGCAGGCCGGCCCGAACCCGTGGCGCGCGCTGACGCTGGAATGGGCGACCTCGTCGCCGCCGCCGGCGCACAACTTCCATGGCGATCCCGTGCCGTACAAGAATCCGTATGGCTATGGCACCGAAGCGGCTTACCGCTATCTGGAGGCGCAGGAGGCCGAGCTGGGCAAGTCGTGGCCGAATCTGGAAGAAGAACCGGCCCGGGCATTGAAGCCTTCATCGTCACCCGCTGGCGACTAGACGGCGCACGCCCACGAGAGTGATGTGAGATGAGCGGACGCCCATGCAAACCAGGGCGTCCGTTTGTTATGAATGCTGCACAGGGCCTGGTCCTGATCGTTCGGCCACTAAGTTGGTTTTCAGCGAGACGTATATGACACAGCAAATCAGCCCGATGCCAGAGCGCAAGCTGACACGGGATGAGGTGATTGCCCTCAAGAATAAACGCACGCTGGTCACCGTGTTCCAGATTTCGTGGATCATGGTGTTTGTGTGCCTGGCCGTGGTCGCCATTCAGATTCGTGGCACCAGCGGTCCGCTGCCTGCGCTGAACGCCATTCAGGTGATCGTGCCGCTGGGTGCGACGCTGGCGCTGCTGGGCAGCGTGTGGACGGCCTGGCAAAGCCTGAAAGCGATTCAGGCCGATCAGCGCGCGCGCTTCTTCGTCTTCTGGCGCTACACCCTCGTGCTGGGTGGCGCGTTCATCCTGGTGATGCTGGCCGTGATGGCCTTCAATCCGTATGGCGACCTGCTGCAATACAGCCAGATTTTCCGCGTCATGGTGGTCTATCATGCGCTGCATGCGCTGGTGATCGGCGCGTGGATGGTGCAGGTCTATCGCAATGCCGCGCAGGGGGCGTATGGCTCGTCTGACGCCTGGGGCGTGGAAGCGGGCGCAAAATTGTGGTATTTCGTCGTCATCGCATGGGTGCTGTTCTATGCGGTGCTGTACGTGTTTTAGCGTCGTTTCGGCCTGATTGTGGCGCTGATTGTGCGCTATAATCCTGTGCCGTTACTGTAGGGAGGTCTTATGGCACAACCGGGTCTTGGCAGAGCCACACTGATGGGAATCCTCGGATTCCTGACCGGCTCACTGCTTGTAACGGTCATCCGGGCACTTCAGTCGATGGATCCCATCTGGGACTCCGGCGTCGGGATCATCTTCAGCATGTTCCTGAGCGCGGCGTTCTTTGTCTGGGGCATCGGCGCGTTCAACTTTAAGCTGAGCGCCCACGGTGAAGGCCCTGAAATTGAAAAGATTCATGCTGAACTGCAGGAAAAGGCCAAAGAGCCTTCGTACATCCTCACCAGCACGGTCTGGCAGATCGGTGGCCTGCTGCTGGGCATGATCCTGCTGATCTTCGCCGCGGCAGTGCTGGGCCCGTCGCTGACGATCAGCGGTGACCCCAACTCGTCGACGAAGATGGTTGGCTTTTTTGAGCTGACGATCGCCGGTGAGACGCTTTACCTCAGCCAGTTTGTAATTTTCCTGCTGTTTGTGGCGTTTGTGCTGCTGTCGCTGGGGCTGATTGCCGGTGGCCTGGCGATGCTGGTCTTCAACTATGACCGCGGCCTGAAGGTCGCGCAGCTGGAAGCCAAAGCTGCGGCGGCTGGCCCGGCGCTGGGCAGTGGCAATGCCGCTGTCGCTGCGCTGACGTCTGGCGCGGGCGATGCCCTCGTCGCTGCCCCGCCTGCTGCCACTGCCGCGCCGCGTCAGCCGCGCAATATCCCGCTGCCGCCGCGCTTCGCCTTCTGGCTGGTGATTGCTGCGCTGATTTACTTCGTGCACTTCCCGGCGCTGGCGCTGTTTGGCCTGAATACCGCGCTGGCCGATATCTGGCCGCTGCTTTCGCTGCTGTTCATCGGCGCGGGCGTGCTGCTGTTCATCGAGATTATCCCGGCGGAAGAGCGCCCGTTTGACGCGGTGCTGAAGTATGCCATCACGGCGCTGGCGGCCTATGTCGTCATCAGCCTGGGGGCCAGCTGGTTCCGCGATGTTTCGAACATGTACATCGACCCGTTCTTCGCGGGGGTGATTGAAATCATCGGCCAGGTTGCTGCGCTGACCGCCCCGGCGATGGTCTTCCGCGCGGACAGCCGCATGAAGACGCTGGCCAAATACTGCGCCACGGCCGCCGTGTTGTACGCGGTGTTCTGGTACGCGGCCATCGGCCTGATCCTGCCGTCCGAGCCGACCAAGACGGTGCTGGCGATCGCCAATGTGGTGCTGATTACCGCGCTGCTGTATCGCCTGAACTGGCTGCTGGGCCTGCTGGGTATTTTTGCCGGCCTGATGGTGCGCCTGCTGCGTTGGATTCCGAAATTCCTGTTCCAGAAGGGATAACAAGCGATGACCGAAGTATCTCTGGAAAAATCGCACGGACACAGCGCGGCTGATGCTCATGCCAAGCATGAAGCCCTGCGCGTCGAGAATTTCAAGCTGGGCTGGTGGCTGTACCTGGCCAGCGAAGTGGTGCTGTTCACGGTGCTGATCGCCACGTTTGTGGTGTTTCGCATCGATCACCCGGAAGTGGTGAAGGAAGTCCACGAGAAGGCGGGCGTGCTGCTGGTGGCACTGAACACCTTCATCCTGCTGACCAGCTCGTGGGCGATGGTGATGGGCCTGCGCGAAATTCAGCGTGGCAACGTGTCTGGCCTGGTGCGCTGGATCGGCCTGACGGCCGTGATGGGCACCATCTTCCTGCTGCTTCAGTGGGTGGAATACAACACGCTGGGCGCGGAAGGCATCACGCTGCAAAGCGGGCAGTTCGGCATGCGCTTTTATGCGCCGACCGCTTTCCACGGTGTGCACGTGCTGATTGGCGTCATCTGGGCTGTCTGGGTGATGTGGCGCGCGCGTAATGGCAAATACAGCAGCACAAACTACCTCGGCGTGGAAGTGTTCGGCCTGTACTGGCACTTCGTCGACGTGGTGTGGATTGTCCTGTTCACGCTCATTTATCTGGTCTGAGGCTGACGACTATGGCAGACGAACAAGTTCTAGAAGCGCGCGCGGAAGAAGCCGCCGCATCCGCCAGTGTGCATCTCGACCCGGCGATGGCCGAAGGTAACGCGCTCACCCAGGGCCTGGAACCAGAGCATGCGTCGTCGCCGGCCACGATGCTGGCCCACTCGGTGCCTGATACGACGGTCGTGTTTGGCCGCGTGATTCCGGCCAACATTTATGTCGTGGTATTTGGCGCGCTGGCCATCCTGACCATCATCGAGGTGATCCTGGCCGAAATCCTGCCGGAGTCGGTGTTCTTCCGCACCCCGCTGCTGGTGGTGATGTCGCTGGCGAAAGCGGTGCTGGTCATGCTGTACTACATGCACCTGAAGGAAGACAACAAGCTGTTCGCCGCGGCGATTATCCTGCCGCTGCTGATCGGCGTGGTCTCGTGCATGTTCCTGCTGGCGGTGCCGTCCACCGGGTACGGCCCAGGCCGCTAGTTTTCTTCCCTCAATTTGGCTTTCTGACGACCCCCTGTGCGCATCGTGCGGCAGGGGGTCGTTTTGTGTGAAAAACACCCCCGGAAAATTGGGGAAAATGCAGTCAGATTCTCATATACGTGCGAAAAAAAAGGCTGTATACTGCTTAACTGTTGTCCATAAATAGTGCACTTGCCAAGGGAGACACGTAAAACGAGATGATGGATGTCCGCACGGACGCTGTAATGCAGGAAGCTGCAACCCCAAGCCTTGTCCTCGATTTTGCCGTAATTGCCGAGAACTACCGTCAGTTTGAAGAACATTTCCCCAGCGGTCTGGTGTATTACGCCGTGAAGGCGAACTCCAACCCTGATATTCTGCGCCTGGTGGTCAACCGCGGTGGCGGGCTGGAAATTGCCTCGCTGCCGGAGCTGGACAAAGCCCTTGAAGCGGGCGCCGATGGTGAACACATCATCTGCAGCAACCCGATCAAGAGCCCGATGTTTTTGCAGCGGATGCAGGCCGCAGATGTTTTCGCTGTCGTCGTTGATTCCACGCATGAAGTGGAAAAAGTGGCACAGCATATGCCCGGCGCGGGCGTGTATGTGCGCCTCGCAGTGGATAACAGCGGTGCAGTGATGCCGCTGGACGGAAAGTTTGGCGTGGATGCGGATCTGGCGCTGGAACTGTGCGATATGGCCCGTGAACTGGGCCTGAATCCGATTGGCCTGTCGTTTCACGTGGGATCGCAGTGCCTCAGCGTGGCCAACTTTGTCAAGGCGATTGCTGCCTGTGGCGATGCGTGGAAAGCTGCTGTGGCGCGCGGCCATCACTTCTATTTCCTGGATATTGGCGGCGGTTTCCCCGCTGGCCATTATCACGACCACACCATCCCGACGATTGGCGCGATCGGCGCCGCGGTTGAGCGCGCGCTGGTGGAGCATATCCCCACGACGCCCGACCTGATGATGGTGATGGAGCCCGGTCGCGGCCTGTCTGGCGAGGCGGGGCGTCTGGTCGCCAGCGTGACCGGCCTGGCCCGTCGCGGCGAGAATGACTGGGCGTATCTGGATGTCGGCGTTTTCAACGGCCTGATGGAGACCTTCGAGGGTTTCCCGCCGGTGATCTATGTGCTGGGCCATGATGTGGCCTCGCGCCCGGTGAAGGCGTATACCATCGCTGGCCCGTCGTGCGACAGCAATGACGTGGTGGCGCGCAATTACCTGCTGCCCGAGCTGCGTATCAACGACCGCCTGGCCTTCATCGATGTTGGCGCCTACACCAACGAATATGCGGTGCCGTTCAACGGCTTCCCGATTCCCGAAGTGATCGCGCTGAACACCGAATGCATCGAAGCGGAAGCAGACGAGTCCGAGCTGGAAGTCGCGTAAACAGCTGAATAAGCTGTCATAAAAAAGAGCCTGGCATCGCGCCGGGCTCTTTTTGTTCTGCGTTGTGTGTCTGCTGAACGCTAGACAGCGGTTTCCACGGGGGCGGGCACCGTCTGGATTTCGATTTCGATCTTGATGTCCTTGCTCACCAGCACGCCGCCGGCTTCCAGGGCCACATTCCACACCAGGCCAAAGTCTTCGCGGTTGATCTTGGTGCTGGCCGAGAAGGCAGCCTTGTTGTTGCCAAACGGGTCCACCATGGTGCCCAGGAACTCGGTGTCCAGGCTCACTTCACGGGTGGTGCCGCGAATCGTCAGGTCGCCGGTGATGACGCCGGTCTTGTCGCCCTTGATGTCGATCTTCTTGCTGACGAAGGTGATCTTCGGGAAGTTCGCCACGTCCAGGAAGTCCGGGCTCTTCAGGTGGCCGTCACGGTCGGCGACGCTGGTGTCGATGCTGGAGGCGTCGATTTCGGCAGTCACCGAGCCAGCCTGCGGGTTGGCGGGGTCAAAGTCGATAGTTGCGCTGAACAGCTTGAAATTGCCGCGCACGGTGGTGACCATCATGTGACGGGCGCTGAAATTTACTGCGGAATGTGTCGGATCGAGAACCCACTTGGCCATGTTCGTTAATTCCCTCTGATTGGCTGCTTGCCAAAATGAAATGGACTATAGTCCGTTTTGATGACCTAAGCATAACAGAGGCAGTTGCCGATGTCCATAAACGTTGTGTTAGAAATGGACTATAGTCCGTTAAGGATGCTTTAACGCGCGAGCAGGGTATCGACAACCCCCAGCACAGCATCGCGCTGGCGCTCGATGTCATAGCCACGCGTGCGCCCCATATAGGTCATCACCCGTGGATCCAGCATGACGTAGATCAGGTCGGTGACATACTCGATGTCGAGGTGCTGCGCGATACCGGCCTGCGTCAGCAGCCCGCGAATCGTCTGTCGCCACCAGTAATGCGCCGGATGATCGACGCCGGCGTCGGTCTGAATGACGGTGATCGTGCTCAGCAGGCCCATGTTGCGCTCGACAAAGGCGATCACCTCAGTCACAAACCAGTGCAGGTTCTCCATCGGCGTGCCGGGGTGGGTGCGCAGATAATACAGCGTGCGGTTTTGCAGGTCGCGCTGGTCGGCGTCGATCAGTTCTTCCAGCAGCTGCGGCTTGCCTGGGAAATGGCGATACAGGGTGCCTTTGCCCACGCCGGCGGCCTCGGCCACGGCAGACATAGTGACCGATTCGACGCCGCGCTCATGGATCAGCTCCTGGGCGGTGCGCAGGATCTGCTCACGGTTTTTGACCGCGTCGCTGCGGGTGGGGCGTGCATCCTGAAAAATCACAAAGTCATTCATGGTTCACTGAGGGGCATGGTAAACTAGGCATACTTTTGCATTATAGCAGACTCCTGCCGTGGGCAAATATGAAGCGACACACGCTATTCACGTTCCTCTTAATCTTTGTGCTGGCGACAGCCGCATGTAATTTTGCCCCCATGCCTGATGTCAGCGTGGACTCCGGCAGTTCCGGGGGACCCATCAGCGGCAATCCGGGAAGCGGGGAAACCGGCCGTGTGACCAGTG
>JAHHHY010000004.1 GCA_019359125.1 Pleurocapsa minor GSE-CHR-MK 17-07R | reverse complement strand
GGAGATTAACGGCAGCGAGTATCGCGTGCGCTACGTGGGCGTGAACACGCCAGAGCGCGATGAGTCGTGCTACAGCGAGGCACGCAGCGCCAATGCCGCGATGGTGCAGGGGCAGACGGTCACGCTGGTGCGCGATGTCAGCGAGACCGACCGGTATGGCCGCCTGCTGCGCTTCGTGTATGTGGGCAACACGTTTGTGAACGGCACGCTGGTGTCGCAGGGGTGGGCCGAAGCGGTGGAATACAGCCCCGATACCCGCATGACCAGCACGTTTCAGGGCTATGAACGGGCGGCGGCGGGGGCCAACCTGGGCTGCCATCCGACCGGCATCTTCAACGACGGCAATCCGGTGCGCTGAAAACAAAACGGGCGAACCATGTGATTGGTTCGCCCGTTTTACGTCGCCCCATAAACGCTACGGGAGCGCAATAACCGTCGGCTGCGTCATGTCTGTGAAGCGCCGTTCCACCGTATTGTCAGCGGGCGAATAGGCGTAGGTGGACACCCCGACTGTCGCTTCCTGCTCCTGGAACGACGCCTTCGTCAGATCCAGCGTGCCGTCTCCGATGGCTTGCAGCCAGCCGTGCATATTGTCCACGGCGGCAAAATATACCGCGTCGCCCACCGGCTGAATGCGCGCGATGCTGTAGGCTGCCAGGTCGACCCCGGTCACGCGCACTTCGCCCGTGGCCAGGTCCACATAAAGCAGGCTGGAGACAAACTGCGGCAGGTTGGGCGGAGCAGCAGGGTCGATGCCCATGCCAGCGGCCAGCCCGGCGATCTGCGCGTCCGTCAGCGGGATATAGCCGTCGAAGGCACGCACGCTGGCCCATGCGCCAAGACCGTCTTCCGTAAAGGCAAGCTGATCGGCCTGCGCGCCGATGTCAAATTCACGCAGATTCATGGAGTCCAGATCGAGCAGCACGAGGCGGGTGCTCAGCACGCCATTATCCACCGCGATGGCCAGCACGTCATTGCCTGCGGCGTTGTACTGCGCGCGCGCCACATCCGGAAATTCCATAGTGGCATTGGTGCCAGGGTTATAGAGGGCGATGCCCACCCCGTCACAGCGGGTCGAGTACAGGATGCCCCCGTCCGTAGTGACGGCCAGGATGGGCGCGTTGCCCCCGAAGCTGTTGGTCTCGGCCCAGTAACGCCACTCGGACGGGATGGGTGATCCCCCGCCACAGCCAAACTGGACCGGCACCTGTGTCGTGATCGTCGGGCGGTCGCTGAGAACAGGCTGAATCACCACGCTGACCAGCGTCTCGGGGCCGTCACCCTGCTTGACGGGGTCCACGAAGGCGTACACCAGATTCTGGCTGTCGCTGGTGAAGGTGATGGGCAGGCCGGTGGAAATGTCCACATCTACGGTGCTGAGGTTGCCTGTCGCACGGTCGTATACCCGCAGGCTGCTGCCAGACTGGGCGGAATCCAGGGCGCGCCAGGCGATCCAGCGGCCATCCGGGCTGGTGCTGATCTGGCTGTAGTCATACGCGCCCTGGGTGATCAGCGTCGTCTCGTCATCCGAGATGATGACGAGCGCCTGATCCGCCTGCACGCCGACGATAAAAGGCTGCGCGGCATCCTGGGCGGCGGCAGGTACGGCCAGCAGCAGGGCGGCCAATACGCTGGAAAGGAGTTTGAACATGGGTGAAGCTCCGGTCTGCATTGAGTCAAAACATGATTCAAGCATATCAGTCGGCAGAATCGGCGCATGAGACCAAAGACGTATTTGCGCTCCGTCTGATTGCCCGCCAATAAACCCATTGGGCGGATGGATCGTGAACCGCCATCCCGTGAAATGTGCTACAATCGCCCCAACTTTCGCGACTGCACTGGCCAGAAAACAGAAGACCCTATGGCACACTCTGAATGGAAGACGATTGTCGGCCTGGAAATCCATGCCGAGCTGCTGACCGAGACCAAGATGTTCAGCGCCTGCCCGGTGGTGGACAGCGTGACCGCGCCGCCCAATACCGCCGTGGACCCGGTCTCGCTGGGGCTGCCGGGCACGCTGCCCGTCATCAACAAGCGCGCGCTGGAGATGGCGATGCAGGTGGGGCTGGCGCTCAACTGCGAAATCCCGCCGGTGAACCAGTTTGCCCGCAAGAGCTATTTCTATCCCGACCTGCCGAAGGGCTATCAGATCAGCCAGTATGACCGGCCGCTGGCGGTCAATGGCTATGTCGATATCGACCTGAGCGACGGCAGCACGCAGCGCATCCGCATCCGCCGCGCCCACCTGGAAGAAGACACCGGCAAGAGCATGCACACCGGCGACGGCAGCCTGATCGACTACAACCGTGCTGGCGTGCCGCTGCTGGAAATTGTGACCGAGCCGGATATTCACAGCGCCGAGGCCGCCGAGGTGTATGCCCGCCAGCTGCGCGCTATTCTGGTCTATCTGGGTGTGAATGACGGCGACATGAGCAAGGGTGTGATGCGCATCGAGCCGAATATCAGCGTGATGCACAAAGACGACACCGGCTACCGCACGCGCACCGAAGTCAAAAACCTGAACAGCATCCGCAGCCTGTTTCGCTCGATTGAGTACGAGACGGCGCGCCATATCAAGGCGTGGGAAAGCGGCGAGGGCGTGCGCCAGGCGACCATGGGCTGGGACGAAGCCAAGCAGCGCACGGTCGTGCAGCGTTACAAAGAGAGCGCCGAGGAATACCGCTATTTCCCGGAGCCAGACCTGCCAATCGTGGAGGTCAGCCGCGAATGGGTGGCCGAAATCCGCGCCACGCTGCCCGAACTGCCGATCGCCAAGGCAGAGCGTTTCATGAACGAGCTGGGCCTGAGCCGCTACGACGCGGGCGTGCTGGTGGCCGAGCGCGCCGTGGCCGAGTATTTCGAGCAGGGCCTGACGACCGGCGTGAATGCCAAGAGCCTGGCCAACTGGATGCTGGGGCAGTTATTCAGCCTGTTTAATGCGCGCAACATCACCCGCGAAGACATCGCCACGACGAAGATCAGCGCGACGCAGTTTGCCGGGCTGGTGAAGCTGGTCGATGGCGGCACGATCAACAAGGCCACCGGCGTGACCGTGCTGGAGGAAATGTATGACACCGGCGCCGATGCCCAGGCGATTGTCGATGCGAAGGGCCTGGCGCAGATCAGCGACACCAGCGCGGTGGAAGCTGCCGTCGAGCAGATGCTGGCTGAGAATCCCGCCTGGCTGACCGAATATCTGGGCGGCAAGGACAAGCTGTTTGGCCCGATGATGGGCAAGGTGATGGGCATCCTCAAGGGCCAGGGCAACCCGGCCGTCGTCAAGGAAGTCATGGCGAAGATGCTGAACGCCCGCAAGGTTTAAGGCGAAGCCGAGGCGAGGATTCAGTCGGATTTTGGTCTTCCAGGGCGGACACATTGGTCCGCCCCTACTCGGAGTCGCTCGGATTTGAAGGACAAAACTCGCGGTTGCAACTGTTTGTCCGCGAGGAATGTAGCCGGGCGGACCTGCGTGTCCGCCCGGCAAATACGAGAAGAATCGTCTTAACTTGGTTCCAATGGGGCTTGGCATGCCAAGCCCCTACGTCATGTCAGTCCCCTACCGGATACTACGGTGACCTGTCACACCAAGCCCCTGCGAAAAATTTGCCGAATCTGATCCGCTGGCCTCAAAACCCCTCACGCGCGGTTGTATACCTCCAGGCTGACGCCGTGCAGCGCGCTGGCCGCGTCTGACGCCAGAAACGCGATGGTGTCGGCCACCTGCTCTGGCGTCACCCATTTCGAGACATCGGCATCCGGCATCGACTTGCGGTTGGGCGGGGTGTCGATGGTGCTGGGCATCACCCCGTTGACATGAATCCCCTTGTCGCGCACTTCCATCGACAGGCTTTCCATGATGCGCTGGGCGGCCGCCTTGCTCGCTGTGTAGGCGCTGTGTTTGGCGCTGCCTTTCAGGCTGGCCCGCGCCAGCACAAACACGATCTTTCCGCCCTGGCCGCGCTTCAACATGTGTTTGGCCACCGCGCCGCCCGTGATATAGACCGGCCACACGTTCAGCGCAAACATCTTCTCCATGATCTCGCGGTCGGCATCGGCCACCGTCTTGCCGCTGTCATAGCCGCCGACGGTATGGGCCAGCACGTCGATGCCACCGAATTTAGCTTCGGCTTCTGCAATCAGCTTGTCCACGGCATCGGCGTCGCTCAGGTCGACATTCGCCTGCAGCGACTTCACGCCCAGCGCTTTGGCCAGCTCGGCCAGTCGTTCCGCGCTGCGGTCGACCAGCACCAGTTGGGCGCCGCCGTCAGCAAAACGGCGCGACACGGCCTGTCCCAGATTGCCCGCCGCCCCGGTGACGAGGACGGTCTTTCCCTTGAATTCCCCTGACATGATGCTCTCCCTGTGTAAATGCAGGCCAGAATAATGGGCTAGCGATACTCGTCGCCGCAGTCGCCGATGATGCGCATCAGGTCGCGCCCCGCGCCGCTGGCCGCATCCAGCGCCTGCCGGTCGGATTCGTCCAGCGCGAAGGCAAAGACGCGCGCGTTGTCAGCATGATTATCGCTCAGTCCCAGGCGTGCCCCGGCGATGACCCCGGCCACCGCAGTCTGATCGAGGACATAGCGCACGGCCACATTGGCAATGCTGATGCCATGCTTCTCCGCGATGCCGTGCATCACGCGCAGCAGCTCCTGAAACAATGCCCATGATCCCCATTGAAGCACCATATTGAAATATTTGCGCAGGCTGACTGTCCCAAATGTCGCCGGGTTGGGCTGGGGAACGCCCAGATAACGCGTGCTCAGCAGCCCGCCGCCCAGCGTGCCGTACGTCAGCAGGGTGATGTCGTGCGCCGCACAAAACGCGGCCATGCGCGCCGCCGGACGCCGGTCGATGAGCGAGTACTGCACCTGATTGCTGACGATGCGAATGCCTGCCTCGGTGATCAGCTTCAGGCGCTCGGTGTCGAAATTGGTCAGCGCGACGTGACGAATTTTGCCCGCCTCGCGCAGGTCGGCCAGATGCTTCAGCGCATCCAGATAGCGCCGGTCGGCATAATCCCACCAGTGGAATTGCAGCAGATCAAGCCGGCCTGTCTGCATACGCCGCAGCGACACATCGACCGCCTGCTCGACGACGGCGCGGGTCATCGGGCCGGGGCGGGGCACCCACTTGGTGAAGGCCTGAATCGTCGCATCCGGGTCGCGCCCGTCGGTGGCCAGCGCGCGCCGATACTGGCCGATGAAGTCTTCCGCCGGGCCGTAGTGGTCGGCCAGGTCCCAGGTGGTGAAGCCGTCGCGGGTGTAGCCGTCCATGGCGGCTACTGCGCTTGCTGGGTCGATGCGCCCGTGCGCCCCGCTGACCTGCCACATCCCGTTCAGCACGCGGCAGATGCGCAGGTCGGGTGTGAGCTGGAAGTAAGCCTGCTCTGGCAGCATAGGGATGTCTCCTGTGTGATGACTGTTTCCGGCAGTATACGCCGCCCGCCTGAGCCGCCTGTGAGAACACCGCGCAGGGCTGGCCATATGGCAGTCTGAGGCGCGAAAAGTTACCATTACGCTATGCATCCGAACGAGTAAAAGGAAGTCTGCGATGGCTGTGACGATTCAGGACAAGGTCGCTCTGATCACCGGCGCGAGCCGGGGTATCGGGCGCGCGGCGGCGCTGGCGCTGGCGGCGGAAGGGGCGCACGTGGTGGTGACGGCGCGCACCCAGTCTGAGCTGGAATCGCTGGCGGATGAAATCGTGACGATGGGCAGGCGCGCGCTGGTGGTCGCCGGGGATGCCGCTAACGAAGACGACGTGAAGCGCCTGCATGCCGAGACGATGGCCGAGTTTGGTCATGTCGATATCCTGGTGAACAACGCAGGTGTGGGCAAGTATGGCCCGCTGGGCAATCTCAGCGTGGCCGATTACGACTGGATGATGAATACCAACATGCGCACCACCTTCCTGGTGACGCACGCGTTTCTGGGCGAGATGCAGGCGCGCAAGCAGGGCAATATCGTGTTCATCGGCTCGGTCGCCGGGCTGAAGGGCCTGCCGATGGAGGCGGTCTACTGCGCCAGCAAGCATGCCCAGTATGGCTTTGCCACCGCGCTGGACGCCGAATGCCGTGAGCACAACATCAAGGTGAGCTATATCGCGCCGGGCGGCGTGCACACCTATTTCGCCTTTGGCACGGGCCGCACGCAGGGCGATCCGGTGCTGGAAGAATTCCTCGACTCGGAAGATGTGGCCGAGGCGGTCGTGTTTGCCGTGATGCAGCCGCCCAAGTCGCGCGTGTTCCTGATCGGCATGCGCCCGATGCGCGAGGCGCTGTAAGCGGCCACAGATCTATTTTTTGTTTATCACCCTACAGAAAGATGATCTCATGACACAGTTTGATTACGAGGGGCGGCTGAAACGGCTGCGCGCCATTCCGGGTGTGGACGCGGTGGCGCTGGTGCCGGGCATGAACATGCGCTACTTTACCGGCATCACCTATTTTTCGTCCGAGCGCATCATCCTGGCGATCTATACGCCGGACGCCTGCGCGTGGGTGGTGCCGCTGCTGGAATCGCAGACGCTGCACAATCGCCCGGACCTGAATGCCGAGATTTTCACCTGGAACGACGAGGAAGGGCCGCTGGCCGCCGTAGCTGCCGCGCTGGAAAGCCTGAAGCTGTCGGGCAAGACGCTGGGCGTCGATGGCCAGACGATGCGCTTCTACGAGCAGGAATGGATCGGCCAGGCGATGCCCTCGCTGAAGCTGAAGGGCATCGAGCTGGACCTGCTGCGCATCCGCGCCATCAAGACGCCGGACGAGCTGGAGCTGATGCAGCGGGCGATGAATATCAGCGAGCGTGCGCTGGACAGCCTGCTGAGCGACCTGCGCCCGGAGATGACCGAGAAGGAAATCGCCAAGGCGCTGAACGACCTGCAATTCGCCTATGGCGCTGAAGATCTGGCCTTTGACACGCTCATCCAGACCGGGCCGAACAGCAGCAATCCGCATGGCAACACCACTGACCGCGCGCTCGACTTTGACGAGTTCCTGCTGATCGACTTCGGCTGCAAGGTCGGCGGCTACTATTCCGACATCACGCGCACGTTCGTGCTGGGCGACCCGACGCCGGAGATGCAGCGCATCTATGACACGGTCAAAGCCGCCAACGAGGCCGCGATTGCCGCCGCTGGGCCGGGCGTGGCTGCCGGGCTGGTGGACCGCGCCGCCCGCCGCGTGATCGAGGAGGCCGGCTACGGGCCGTACTTCACGCATCGCACCGGGCACGGCCTGGGCATGGACGGCCAGCGCTCGATGCCGCAGATCGCCGGCAATATCACCTATCTGCTCGAGCCGGGCATGACCTTCACAATTGAGCCGGGGATTTATCTGCCGGGCGTGGGCGGCGTGCGCATTGAAGACAATGTGCTGATCACCGACTCTGGCCTGGAAGTGATGACCCATTTTCGCAAGAGCCTTGAGATTTAGCGCGGAGGATTCTGGTTATGTTGGAACACAGGCAGACGCCTGACCTGTCTGATTATCACCCGTCCGGCACGCTGGCCACGGCCGAAACGATGCCGTCGCGCTGGTATACCGACGCGGCGTTTCTGGAGCTGGAGAAAGAAAAAGTCTTCTGGAAGACGTGGCAGCCGGTCGGCCGCGCCGATATGGTCGCCCGCCCGGGGGACTATTTCACCTGCGACGTGGTGGGCGAGCCGCTGGTCATCACACGCGGCACCGACGGCAAGCTGAAGGCGTTCTTCAACGTGTGCGCGCATCGGGCGGGGCCAGTCGCGTCGGGCAAGGGCAATCGCAAGAGCCTGCAATGCAAATATCACGGCTGGACGTATACGCTGGATGGCAAGCTGATGAACGCGCCGGAGTTTGACGGCGTGGAAAACTGGGACAAAAGCGCGGTCTGCCTGCAGCCGGTGCGCGTGGTGGAGTGGGGGCCGTTCATCTTCGTCAATCTGGACGACAGCGCGCCCGACTTCATGGAGGTGTACGGCAGCATCGACGAAGAAATCCGGCGCAAGGGCTTCGACATCGGCCGGATGCGGGCGATGGAGCGGCGCGATTACTACATCGACTGCAACTGGAAAGTGTACGTGGACAATTATCTGGAAGGCTACCACGTGCCGATCGCGCATCCGGGGCTGTACCGCGAGCTGGACTACGAGCAGTACCGCGTGGACACGTTCCGCTACTATTCGTCGCAGTACGCGCCGATTCGCCCGTCGAAGGATGGCGATATCCAGGGGCGCGACCGCCGCTATGTGCGCACCGAGGCCGAGGCTGAGGCGCTGTACTACTGGATTTTCCCGAATACGATGCTGAACGTGTATCCCGACAACATGAGCATCAATATCATCCTGCCGGTGGGCCACGACAAGACGCTGACCATCTTCGAGTGGTATTTCGAGGAGCCGGGCACGGGCGATGGCTGGGAAAGCATGCAGCAGACGATCGCCTTCAGCGACGAGATTCAGCAGGAAGATATCGAAATCTGCGAGACGGTGCAGAAGGGCCTGCAATCACGCGCCTATGACCGCGGTCGCTTCAGCGTGAAGCGCGAAAACGGTGTGCATCATTTCCAGTCGCTGATTCACGAGTTCCTGACGAAATAGGGCGAGGTAAAGACCTGTGTGGATTGCCTTAAAGACAATTTGAACCGCCAAGGCGCCAAGAACGCCAAGATTTGAACGGTAATATTCGTCTGGCAACGATAGTTCCGACCCATCATTTGTCTTGGTGGTCAATGTTTACACAGTTGGCGATTGTTGATGGGCTTTTCCGTAACCTGCTGCAATAGCTTTGTGTCTTGGCGTGCTTGGCGTCTTGGCGGTTCATCGTTCTTTTGAAGTGTGGGCGCGTCGCGACGTGCCCGCTGCTTTCAGCCAAGAATTTGCGGACAAACAAAATCGGGCGAACCTGCGCAGGCTCGCCCGAATAATGACGCTCATGAGATTGAATTGATGCGCTAAACGCTCATGCGCATAACGGACAGCACGCGCCCCTGTACTTCGCAGTGCGTGGCATCCACGTAAATCGGGGCCATCGTGGGGTGGGCGGGCTGCAGGCGCACCTTCGGCCCTTCCGGGAAGAAATACTTCAGCGTGGTTTCGCCGCGCTCATCCAGCCACACAGCCACCATATCGCCATCTTTGGCGGTGGCCTGCTTGCGCAGCAGCACGATATCGCCGTTGCGAATCATGGCGTCGATCATCGAGTCGCCCTTCACGCGCAGGGCAAACACTTCATTGGCATCCACGCCGCGCAGCATCGACTGCGGCACTTCCAGCATGGCATCCTCATCGTAATAGCGGCCCATGTCTTCGGGAATCGGCACGGGTTCGCTGGCCACAATCTGGCCGACGACGGGCACGCGCACCAGCGAGCTGACCGGCGCAATCGACACTTTGGTCGCGCGCGAGCCAGGCGCTTTCACCAGGCGGATGCCGCGGCTGGCGCGGCCCGTGCGCGTCAGGTAGCCGCCGGTGACCAGCTTGTTCAGGTTGTAATTCACCACCGAGGTGGAGTTGATGCCGGTCGCGTTCCCGATTTCGCGGATCGTGGGAGGATACCCGTGTGCTTCCACATAGGTTTCCATGAAGCGCAGAATATTGCGCTGTCTGTCTGAAAGTTTCGTCCGCTCGCGCACCCGAAGCCCCTTTCTGCAAGGCCTGTCGCCATAATTTTCATATTTCACGCTATAATCCTCATTGTAAAAGAACGCTCGTTCTATGTCAAACATTTGTTCCGCACACCTGTTTCAAAAGTGAGCCTATGCCCCTGATGACGCTCTCTCAATTGTTTCGCGGAAATACCGATCCGGTGCTGCTGCCTGTGTTCGCCCAGGCCTGGGGCATGAAGGAAGTCGGGCTGACGGGTGACAAGCTGAAAAAGGCGATCTTGGCCGTCATGCTGGACCCCGCCCGTGCCGAAGCGGTGTGGGACAGCCTGGACGATCATGCGCACGGCGCCATGCAGATGCTGAATGGCGGCGGCGGCCAGATGCCGGAAAAGCAGTTCGAGCGCCTGTTTGGCGAGATTCACGAGATGGGCAGCGACGGTATCGCGCAGGAGAAGCCGCTCCAGCGGCCAAAGTCGACGGCCGATGCGCTGTATTATCGCGGGCTGATTCATAAAGCCTACGAGAATGCCAGCACAGGCACGCGCACGATCATCTTCATCCCCGACGACCTGCGGGCGGTGCTGCCACTGCGCAAGACCAGCTACGACAATGTGAAGGATATGCCGCCCGAAGCCGACGAGGCCGCATGGATGGCTGCTGCCGAGGGCATGGAAGGCGCGGTCGATATCCCGGTGCTGGAGGACGTGACCGACCCGCGCCCAGCCGATACCTCGCTGGTGGACGACATGGCCACGCTGCTGGCCTACGTGCGCATCCTCAATCCGCTGCTGGACGGCGGCTATCTGTCGGCGGACGATATGACGCAGCTGGAGCGCGGCCTGATCGTGCCCGACCGGCGCAGGCTGTATTTCCTGACCGCGCTGGCGCTGGCCGCCGGGCTGATCGATGTGCATCAGGGGCGCGCGCTGCCGCACCGCACTGCCGCCCAGCCGTGGCTGTCTGCACCGCGCCACGAGCAGGTACGCCAGCTGGTGGAGGCATGGCGGCAGACCCGCTACATCATCGACCTGGCCTTTGTGCCCGGCCTGCGCCCGGATATGGAAGCCGGCGATCTGGCGCAGTACGACGCGGCCGCTGTGCGCGAAGTCATCATCGACATGATGGCCAGCCTGCTGCCGCAGGAAGGCTGGTGGCCGCGCAGCATCTTCATCGAAGCGGTGCATGACGAAAATGCCGATTTCCAGCGGCCAAACGGCGATTTCAACAGCTGGTATATTCGCGGCGCGGATGGTGAATACCTGAACGGCTATGAAAGCTGGCACGAGGTTGAAGGCGCGATGCTGGAGTATCTGCTGACCGGCCCGTTCCACTGGCTGGGGCTGGTCGATCTGGCGGAAAACGCCGGCCGGTTCACGGCTTACGGGCTGGCTTTCCTCAAACTGAAGAAATGGCCCACGCCGCCGGATCAGCCGGAGAAGGTGGAAATTGCGGCCGATGGCACGATTTATGTGTCGCGCCGGGCCTCGCGCATGGACCGCTATACCGTGTCGCGCATGACCTCGTGGTTGTCTCCGCCGGGGGCGGGCGAGTCGCGCTACACCTACAAGCTGGATGGCGGCTCGGTCGAGAAGGCTGCCGCGCAGGGCATCAATGCCGCGCAGATCAGCGGCACCCTGACCAATCTGTCGGGGGCGCCGCTGCCGCCCAATGTCGCCCGCCTGCTGGAACGCTGGCGCGGGGGCGCATCGGCCAGCGTGACGTTTGAGCGCCTGCTGGTGCTGCGCACCACCTCGCCAGAGGTGCTGGACCAGGTGTATAACGATCCCGCGCTGCGCCGTTATCTGGGCGCGCGGCTGGGTGAGATGGCGGTCATTATCCGGGGCGACCAGGCTGATCCGCTGCGCGCCGCGCTGGCCGAGCTGGGCATCCAGGCCGAGCTGGTGGGCTGAGCGGCTTTCGGTCAAACAGAGTTATCATCAGAGTATGCTGGTCTGTCCAGATGAGGTGACACCATGAGTCAAGTCATATTTTTCAACGTGCCCACGACCGGGCATGTCAATCCATCGCTGCCGCTCATTCAGGCGCTGGTGGGGCGCGGTGAGCAGGTCAGCGTGTACCTGACGGAACCATACCGCGCCAAAGTGGAAGCGACCGGCGCGCAGTTCATCCCGTATCCGGCGGACATCGTGCCGCCCGATTTCTTCGAGCGCGAAAAACTCGATGGCAGCAATCCGCCGCACAGCGCGCGCTATCTGATCGAGGCAACCGGGAAGCTGATGGATGCGCTGCTGCCCGCGCTGCGCGAAAACCCGCCCGACTATGTGATGTATGACGTGATGTGCCCGTGGGGCAACCTGATCGGGCAGGCGCTGAATGTGCCGCGCATCGAGTCGATGTGTTTGCTGTTTATTGATCCCGGCATGCTGGTCAGGCAGGCGGGCCTGACGGGCGTGGCGGGCATGGTGGCACGCGGGGCGAAGCATCTGGCCGCCCACGCTGTAGCGTCGCGGCGCATCGCACGGGCACATCGCGTGAAAGCGCTCAGCTTTGCCGAAACGCTGCTCAACCCGGCCGACCTGATTGTCTCGTTCACATCAGCAGAGTTTCAGCCGAATGCCGCCGCCTTTGGCGACCATGTGCGCTACGTCGGCCCCAGCATCGCCCCGCGCGCCGACAGCCCCGATTTTCCCTTTGACCGGCTGACCGGCGTGCCCGTCATTTATGTGTCGCTGGGCACTGTCATCAATAACAACCTGACATTTTTCCGCGCCTGCATGAATGCGTTCGCGACCTGGCAGGTGCAGGTGGTCGTGTCGCTGGGACGGCACGTGCGCCCGTCAGACCTGGGCCCGCTGCCCGCCAACGTGATCGCGCTGCCGCATGTGCCGCAGCTGGAGATTCTGGAGCGGGCGGCGCTGTTTGTGACCCACGGTGGCATGAACAGCGTGCATGAAGGGCTGTATTTTGGCGTGCCGCTGCTGGTCGTGCCGCAGACGGTGGAGCAGCGCGGCGTGGCCGGGCGCGTGCAGGAGCTGGGCGCGGGCGTCATGCTGGCCGATGACACACCGTCCACCGAGCAGATTCGCGCCGCCGCGACGCGCATCTTTGAGAATCCGTCGTATAAACAGACGGCTGCTCGCCTTGCTGAAGGATTCCGCGCGGCAGGCGGGCAGGAGCGCGGCGCAGACGAAATCATCCGCTTTATAGCCGAACGGAAAACCCCTTGAAACGATTGTTTTCACTGCTTCTGGCTGGCCTGCTGCTGGCCCCTGCGGCGTTTGCGCAGGACGGGCTGAACGATGCCGATGTGTGCGCCCTGCTGGCTGATGCCGATGCAGACGCGCTGGTGGCGGCGCTGCTGGCCGAGCCGGTGCCGTTTCGCGACCGCGTGCAATTGGCCGAGGCGCTGGAAGGCTATGTTGATGCGGGTATCCCGGTGCAGCCCCCGGACCATAAAGCCGGCGATATCGACACGTTCTATGTGATCGACAGCGATTCCAACGAGACGCGGGCCGTTGACGCGACGCTGCGCGTGGTGGGCGAATACATCTATCTGTGGGTGCAGACCAGCGACAGTGACGCCATCAGCGACAGTGATCTGCTCAGCCTGGCCGACCGCTTTGACCGGCGTGTGTATGACCGCACGCGGGCGCTGTGGGGCAGCGAGGCCAATCCAGGCGTGGACAATGACCCGCGTATCCACGGCCTGTTCACCAGCGAGCTGGGCTTCAGCGCCGCGGCCTATTTCTCCAGCGATAACAGTGTGCCTGCTGGCATTGCCCCGGCGGGCAACGCGCGCGAGATGTTCCTGTTCAGCCTGGATGCGCTGGGCGACCTGGACAGCGTGGAAAGCATCATCGCGCATGAATTCCAGCACATGATCCGCTTCAACGAGCGCCCGTCCACCGAGCTGTGGCTGAATGAAGGCTTCAGCGAATTCACGCAGTGGTATCTGTATGACGACGAGGCCTGGTTCGCGGCCGACTTTCTGGAGTATGGCGCGGATACCCAGCTCAATGCCTGGAGCCTCGCGTCCGATTTTCGGGGCTTTAACTATGGTGCCTCGCTGCTGTTCCTGTGGTACCTCTACGGGCAGTTTGGGCTGGAGGCGGTGCAGGCCATCGCGGATGCCCCTCCCGACATGCGCGCTGAGGATGCCGTCATGCTGGCGACTGGCATGTCGTTTGAGGACTTGTACAGCCGCTGGATTCTGGCCAATACCGTGTTTGAAGCGACCGATGACCCAGCCTATCAGTATGTCAACGTGGATGGGCGCATTCGCCCGCAGTATGCCGAGCCGACCGGAAACAATGGCGTGCGCGGGCTGGTGGGCTCAGTGTCGCAGTTTGCGGCACAATCCTGGGAACTGACCGACCTGGACGGCGTCAAGTCGCTCGATATCCTGCTGGAAGCGCCTGCCGATGCTGCGCTGATCAGCGACGGAGGGACCAATCAGACGCGCTTCATGCTGGCCGCCCGCGCAGACCAGGCGTTTACCTCACTCACGCGCGCGTTTGACCTGTCGGGCGTGACGCAGGCGACGCTGGACTATCGCATGTACTATGCGCTGGAAGAAAACTGGGATTATGGCTATGTGCTGGCCAGCGCTGACGGTGGCGTGACCTGGGATGTGCTGGAAAGCGCGAGTATGACGACCGTTGACCCGCACAATGTGACCTACGGCCCGGGCTATAACGGCGCGTCTGGTGGCTGGATCGATCAGCAGGTGGACCTGTCGCCGTACGCGGGCGGCACGGTGCTGGTACGTTTCGCCGTGGTCAATGACGACGGCGTGAACGACGAGGGGCTGGCCATCGATGATGTGCGCATCGACGCGCTGGGCTACAGCGAGGACTTCGAGGACGAATGCTCCGGCTGGGACGCGCAGGGCTGGGGATTGGTGGAGAATTACACGCGACAATCAGCCGTGGTGCATGTGAGCGCGTTCACCCGCACCGGCGTCATCAGCGCCAGCTATCCCGTGGAAAGTGTTGACAGCCCGCTGATGGTGCTGGACGAATCGTTCACGCTGCCGGAAGGCACGGGGCGCGTGGTCATCACACTGGGCGCGATGGCGCGCGGCACCACCATTCCGATGGCGTTCAGCCTAACGGCTGCGCCGTCCTAGCTGGGCTTCCAGCTCGGCGCGGCGTGCTTCACTGGCGCGTCGCGCCTCGTCCATCGCCTCGTCATAGCCGCGTTTGAGATTGCCCTTCAGCTTGTCGCCGGTGGCAGGCGCGGTCAGCGCGACCACAGCCGCCCCCACCAGCGCGCCTACGGCGATGCCAATGGCGAGTGAAATCAGTCTGGACATGGGTCTTTCCTTTCGAGTGATGAGATGTGTTAACAGTGTGTCCGCGTAAATCAGGCGGGCGCAATTTCTCAACCTCTCCCCAAAACCCTGCGGGTTTTTGCCCCTCTCCACAACGTGGAGAGGGGCGGTTGAGCGCAGCGAAACGGGGTGAGGCTAATCTAATCGCACCAGGCGGCCTGGCAATATGTGCCGCCAGCTTCGCCCGCGGGCTGGAGCGAAAAGTACTCAAAGGTGGTCAGCGGCGTGGTGGTATAGTCGACGTATAACTCAAATCCATCGCCGCCGATCAGCATCATGTTCGAGAACTCGGTCTCGCTGCGGTTGAGCGGGCGGAAGCCCTCGCCGATGGGCAGCACGCCTACGCGGCGGCGCGCATCGCGGTCGAGGAACGCGACCACGAACGGGCTGTCGGTGCGGAAGGGCAGGATAGTGCCGCCGCCCGACGACACGACCGGGCTGTCACCGTTGGCCGCCGCGGCTGAGCCACTGCTCAGGTCTGGCTGAATCAGCGTCTGTTCGGCATACAGCGCGGCATCCAGCGCGAGGCCGGCGCACGGGTCGGCGGACATGAAGTCCATGCCGACGACATAACCGGAACGCTCCAGCAGCGTGACCAGCGCCTGCGTCTCGCGGTCGCAGCGCATGACCGGGCTGTCACCCAGCCAGCCGGCGGGCCGAATCGTCGGCGCGCCAGAGACGCGGTCGGCCACCAGCTCCAGGTCATGGCGCAGGTCGCGGGCGATGCCATTGGGTGTGCTGAAAATCGCGCCGAACCACCCGTCCGGCCGCACATCCGGGCCATAGATCAGCCCGGCCAGAATTTCCAGATTCAGGCGCAGCAGCACGGCCAACTGCGGGTCGTTGATGTCGAGGTTGCTCACCCAGCCTTCCGGACGCGTCGACCCGACGCCGAAGTAGGCGTCCGCCGCGATTTCGATGTCAGCGCGCACATTGATCAGGATCGGCAGTGCCTCCAGCTGGCGCTGCGTCAAGGCCAGCGGATCAAAGGTGGGCTCGGCTGCCGGAACCGAAACGGCCGGATCGGGGGTCGGCGTCATCTGTGCCAGCGCCAGCGAGGGCACGAGCGCGCAGCACGTCAGCAGGATGGCGGTGATACGTCTGTTCATCAGGTCTACTCCGGCAGGTCGGGTACAGGGGGACGGCGCTTCTGGCCTTCTGCCGTCCGTTTCGGGCTAAAGAAAATCGGCACATCGCCCGCGCGAAACGGCAGCGGGTCATCCTCTGGCAGGGAAGGGGGCAGGTCCGGCAGGGCGGCCAGTTGACCGGTCTCCGGCAGCTCGGCCGGGGGTGGCGGCGGTGCCGGCGCGTTCGCGGGCAGGTCGGTCGGCAGGGTAATCAGCCCCAGCTCGTCGGCGGGCGGCACCAATGAATGTTGGCGCACGCCGCAGTCCAGCAGGGCGCGCACGATGGCGGCGCATTCGCCCTGCACCCCGCGATAGTCCGCGCGCGCCAGATCATCGCCCTCCAGCGCCAGCAGCACCTTGTCGATCAGACCCAGCAGCTCCAGGTCCGCGACATGTGACCCCTGTTTGGCGGCCACAAACGGCACGATATAGCGGGCGATGGCGTCGATGACGGGCATCACCTGCCCATGCACCAGCAGGATCGGCGGAAACTGATCGTCCGCATAAAATGCGCTGACTTCCGGATATGACGGGAACAGCGCGCCGCTGATGCGCGTGTACAGCGCGGTATACAGCCCCGCCCAGTCGTTATAGCGCATGCCCGCCAGCCCATCCTGATTATCAGACACGCCGGTGGTGGCAAGCAGATGATGACGCGCCAGCTCGCCCGCCAGCAGGCCCAGCGGCGCGCGATAATCCCCGGCATGCGCCCAGCCAGCGGGCACCAGCGACGGCGCGTGGCGTCGGGCAGCGGCGATCAGAGCGATTTCCAGGCGTGCATCAGACAACATGGCTTCCTTACCGGGTGACATCCTATCTGCGGATGCGTCACGTATCGCTTAAGTATACCGTCAGACTTTTTTCTATGCGATGATGCCCAGCCCCTGCGCGATGAGCTGCAATCCCAGCAGCGCCAGCACCACCACCGTAACCAGCAGCAGCGCCCGCGTGATGCGCGGATTCAGCAGGCGCAGGCGGTCGAACAGGAAGATCCAGCCGGCCAGAATCAGCATGAAGGGCACGTAAAAGCCGATCAGGAAGCCCAGCCCGTTCAGCGGCGAGATGCGGATGGCATCGGTGAAAATCGGCCCGTTGACGGTGGCCCAGAATACCCATGGCCCCGGCCCCATCAGGCTGACGAGCAGCATGCGCCACAGGAAGCGTATGTTGGACGACGTGTCGACTGGTGCTGTGCTGTCTCCTGCGCCGATCGACTGGCCGGCGCGCCAGCCTTTGAATCCGCCCCACGCCAGCCACAGCAGGAACAGCCCGCCGGCGATGCGGATCAGGTCGATGATGGTATCCGGCAGCGACCGGAACAGCACCACCACCAGCAGGATGACCGGAATATCGCTGAGGGGTGGCGCCAGTATGCCGATGATGCTGCGTCGCCAGCCCAGCGCCAGCGTGCGCTGAATCAGCACGGTTTGCAATGGGCCGGGCAGCAGTCCGGCGGTTGTGCCACGCGGCAGGCCGCTGGCGAGGCTGCTGAAAAAGTCAGTCAAGGGTCACTCTCCTTCGGCTACATTATAGGCGAGGATGCGCCCATCTGCATAACCTCTGGATTGCAAAAGAGTGATTAACCGCCAAGACGCCATGCTGGTTCAAGGCGCGGAGCGCTTATACGCATCGACTCTCAAAACAGGTGATAAAGCTGAAGGTTGATTGCCAGCCGGCCTCTAAACCTTAAATCCTGGCGTTCCTGGCGTCTTGGCGGTTCAAATCATCGTTAGGTCAATGCCCTAATAGGTGAGGCGGTTTCTAAAACTGCATAACAGCGGGCTAACCAAAGGGACAGGGAAAACCGTCAGGCGGGAATCACCCTTTTCTCATCACGACTGCCTATAATGGAGGCTATCGTCGAGACAACGAGGCTTTCCCTGATGGACAAGCGCATGGTCGATTTCATCCGCGTGCTGCGCGCGGCTGGCGTCCGCATTTCGCTGGCCGAAAGCATGGACGCGATGCGCGGCGTGGAGGTCGTGGGCGTGGGCGACCGCGAACTGTTTCGCTCTGCCATGAAGACGACGCTGGTCAAGGAAAATCGCGACCAGGGGACGTTTGACTATTTCTTCCCGCTGTATTTCGGCGGCGGACGCCCGCCGATGCAGAATATCCCCAGCGAGCTGACGCCCGACCAGCAGGCCACCTTGCAGGAAGCCCTGCAGGCGCTGATGGGCGATATGCAGGCGCTGCGTGACCTGATGAACCAGCTGATGCAGGGCCAGCCGTTCAGCCGCGACCAGCTGGAACAGGCCGCCGAACAGACCGGCATGAGCCAGGCCGATAGCATGCAGGCGCGCCCGTGGATGGAGCGCCGCATGCAGCAGCAGCTCAGCCTGAAGCAGATTCAGGACATGATCCAGCAGTTGATGGAGATGCTGGCGCAGATGGGCATGAGCGCCGAGGCGATGGACCAGATTCGCGAGATGCTGCAGCAGAATGCCGATGGCCTGACCGACCAGGTCTCGCAGTTTACCGGCGCGTCGCTGGCCGAGCGCATGGCCAACCGCGAGCCGGAACCGCGCCCGGACCTGCTTGATGTGCCCTTTACGCGCCTGAGCGACGAACAGGTCGACCAGATTCGCGATGAAATCCGCCGCCTGGCCGCCCGCCTGCGCAGCCGCGCCGCCCTGCGCCAGCGCCGCGCCAAAGCGGGCACGCTGGACACGCGCCGCATGATGCGCGCCAATATGCGCTACGACGCTGTGCCGATCGAGATGCGTTTCCGCACCAAACATGTCAAGCCTGCCCTCGTGCTCATCTGCGACATCAGCACCAGCATGCGCTACTGCGCCGAATTCCTGCTCACGCTGATTTACGAGCTTCAGGACCAGGTGGCGCGCACAGACAGCTTCGTCTTCATCGGCGATCTGGTCGATATCAGCATGGTCTTCAACGAAAATGAGCCGCAGACGGCGGTCGGGCTGGTGCTGAACGAGAATCGCCCCGGCTACTACAACACTGACCTCGGCCACAGCCTGGACACCTTCAGCAAAGACCACATGGGTAAGATGTCCAGCAAAACGACCGTCATCATCCTGGGCGACGGGCGCAACAACTACAACAATCCGCGCACCGACCTCGCGCAGGACATCATGCGCCGGGCGCGCCGCCTGATCTGGTTCAATCCGGAGCCGCAGCATCAGTGGGGAAGTGGCGACAGCGATATGCATTTGTACGCACAGGCCGCGACTGCCGTGTATAAGGTGAGCAACCTGCGCGAGCTGGCCGCCGCCGTGGACAAAATCCTGGTCGACGGGTGAGTGAAACGAACCAAAGTGATATAAAACCGGAAGAACAACAGTGGTTGGTAGCGGCTTGGCATGCCAAGCCGCTACGAGAGAACTAGGGTTCCCGAAATAAACACAGAGTACGAGAGAACCCCCGGTATCCCGAAACAAAGACAGATTCACGATGAGCAACATACGAAAGGACGAATCATGCCCGATAAGATTCAGAAGACCGACGCCGAGTGGCGCGCGCTGCTCACACCAGAGCAGTACGCCGTGCTGCGCCAGCATGGCACCGAACGCGCCTTCACCGGCCAGTATGTGAATACCAAGACGCCCGGCGTGTATACCTGCGCGGCCTGCGGGCTGGGGCTGTTCTCGTCGGACACCAAGTACAATTCGCAGTCTGGCTGGCCCAGCTTCTGGGACATTCTGGAAGAAGGCAACGTCGAGGTCAAAACCGACCTCAGCCACGGGATGCGCCGCGTGGAAGTGCTGTGCGGGCGCTGCGGGTCGCACCTGGGGCACGTATTTGACGACGGCCCGCAGGACACCACCGGCCTGCGCTACTGCATCAACTCGCTCTCGCTGAAGCTGGAGCCGAAGTCCGAATAGCGCCATGCGTATGCGGGCGGCCCCGATGCGGGGTATACTCTGGTCATCCTGTCAGGCTGACTTTGAGTGAAGAACCCCATGTCCACCACCGCCCGCGATGCCATCCTGAATAAACTGCGCGCCGCCCAGCGCCCGTTTGAGAATGCCCCGCCGCGCCCCAGAATGTATATCCCCGTCGCCAATGATCTGGAAGATACCTCGCAGGACGCGCTGGTGGCGCGTTTCGCTGCCGAGATGACCAATCTCAAGGGCGAGCCGCAACTCGTGACCGGCGATGATGCAGCCCGTGAAGCGGTTATCAGCGCGCTCAAAGCGATCGGCACGACCAGCATCCTCGCCTGGGATTTTCAGCATATCCCCGTGGCCGGCCTGCGCGAAGCGATTGCTGAAGCGGGCATCGACATCCTGTATCCGGATACAACCGACGAATATCGCACGCAGATGCTGGCGACCGCCGAGGCTGCCGGGGCCAGCGTGACCGGTGTGACCGCTGCCGTCGCTGCCACTGGCACCATGATCGTGCGCACGGGCGCGGGGCGTGGCCGCATCGCCACTGTGCTGGCCCCGGTGCATATCGCCGTGATCGAGGCCGGCCAGATTGTGGCGCGGCTGGAAAACTGGGTCGCTGCCCAGCGCGCCAACGGCCTGTCGGACGTGCTGGACAGCGCCAACGTGTGCTTCATCAGCGGGCCCAGCCGCACCGGCGACATCGAAATGGAACTGATCCTGGGCGTGCACGGGCCTGGCCGTGTGATCGCCATCATCAAGCAGTGAGCGAGGCCGCCATGAGTGAAGAATACCGCGCGATGCTGGAAGCCCTGCTGGTGGATATGCGTTCGCTGGCGAAAGAAGCGCGCCCGAAAAGCCGCGCCGAGAAATCGGGCGATATCGCCACTGCCAGTTACTATCGCGGCGTGTATGACGTGGCCCAGCAGGTCGCGGACATCATCTATGAATCGCTGACGGCGCTGGACGACGATGCCGGCGAAACAGCCACCGAGGGCGGCTATCTGCTGCTCAGCTCAGACGAAGTGGGTGAAATCCTGGAAGGGGCGGGGCTGTATACGCGCGGCTTTCAGGCCCATGAAGACGGCGCGTTCACGGCGATTTTCTCGCGCCTGCAGCCGACCACGCTGGAACAGCGCGAAGCCGCACTGCTCAGCGCCGACCCGCGCATCATCATCCTGGCATCAGGCAAGCTGATGGACAGCGGGGACCCGTATATCGATTTCGCCTTCCGCCTCACGCCCGAAGACTGATAAGGCCTTTGCCCACGAAAATGTCCCGGATCATGCATATCACTGGCAGCAACTGACACATCAGAAGCCAAGTTCCGGCAGCCGATTGCGCAGGATTGACAGCGCCTTTTCTATGTCGAATGTCGTGTCGCTTTTTGCGTTGTCTGTGAAGACTTGTTCGCCCAGGCTACGCGCTTCAAAGTGGGGAACATGATTCATGCGCAGTATGGCTTCAAAAGCTGACGACCGAACCCAGTCATCAGGATCGCTGAACAATGCAGTGTGCACAGTCTCATCTGGCCACGTTGATCGGATTCCCAGCACACTGGCTGCGCATATTCTGACATCTACGTCTGCACTGGAACGCAGCAGATGCCTGATTGTTTCCAGAATAGACGTATCATTTCGCAGATCATAGTGAAATCCAATATTCGTCAGACAATACAGAGTCCAGTCTGGTCGCTCGTCTGAAAGACAAGCGGCCATGAAATCCCGGGCTGGCTGGTCCTGAGCTTCGGCAAGCGCGTGCATATAGGCAAGCACATTGGGTGCTTTGTAATCATTGACTGCATATGCTTGCGTCACCACATCGAGCATATGCCTGGCATCCACATCCGTCATGTCAGTTTCTCAGCCGATCGATATCATGCGTTGACGCAGCCCTAATCCCCGAAAATCTGCGTCAGCTCGTCCTGGGCATTGTCGCGCGCCAGCACCAGCACGGTATCGCCGGCCTCCAGGATGGTGGAGCCTCTGGGGATGATGCTGTCGTCGGCGCGCCCGATGAGCATGATGAGCACGTCCGCGGGCAGCGACAGGTCCACGATCTGACGGCCTGCCGCGGGTGAATTTTCCGAGAGCGTGATTTCGCGCAGGTTGTTCGAGATGACGCCGTCGCGCATGACATACGACAGGCTGGAGGGCGGCTGTGACTGCGCCTGCACGCCCAGCCAGCGCGCCATCGGCGGTGCCAGCGTGCCCTGCATCAGCACCGAAATCAGCACGATGAAGAAGACCAGGTTGAAGATGGCATCGGCCTGTGCCACGCCCGCCAGCACCGGGAAGGTCGCCAGCACAATCGGTGTCGCCCCGCGCAACCCCACCCACGAGATGAACAGCTTCTCGCGCACCGTCAGGCGCGATGCGGCCAGCGCGATGAATACGCTGACGGGGCGGGCCACAAACAGCAGGAACAGCGCGGCCAGGATGCCCTCGCCGGCCACCGCGGGCAGCTCTGACGGGAAGACCTGCAAGCCCAGCGTGACGAACATCACAATCTGCATCAGCCAGGCGATGCCATCATGAAACTGGCCCAGGCTGCGCTTGTGGATGAATTCGGCGCGGCCCATCATGATGCCGAGGATATACACGGCCAGGAAGCCGCTGCCGCCCAAAATGGCTGTCACGCCATACGTCAGCAGCACCGCCGCGATGGTGAGGACCGGATACAGGCCGTCAAATTCCAGCCGCAGCCGGTTGATCAGCGGCACGATCAGGCGGCTGAACAGCCAGCCGACCGCGGCGCCAATAATCATTTGCTGGAGGAACAGGGGAATCAGCGCGATGGGCGACAGGTCTGGATTGCCGATGAGCTGAATCACGCCAATCGTCAGCAGCACCGCGACCGGGTCGTTGCTGCCGGATTCCAGCTCGATCAGCGGCTTCAGCTTGCCCTTAAGCGCGATGCCGCGCCCGCCCAGCATGGCAAACACGGCGGCTGCGTCGGTGGAGGCGATAATCGCGCCCAGCAGCATGCCTTCCAGCATCGTGAAGCCGAGCACCTGCGATGCCATCACCCCGACCAGCGTCGCGCTGATGATGACGCCGATCGTCGCCAGCGACAGGCCGGGCAGCAGGACCGGGCGCATATGGCCCCACTGGGTGTCCAGCCCCCCGGAAAACAGGATGAATGCGAGGGCGACCACGCCCACGCCTTGCGCCAGCGACGGGCTGTCGAAGTAGACGCCGCCCGGCCCGTCAGAGCCGGCCAGCATGCCAATGGCGAGGAACAGCACCAGCGCAGGCACGCCGGTGCGAACAGCAATCTTACTGGCGAAAATGCCGACCAGCAGAAACACGGCGGAAATAATCAGGATGGGTTCAATCGTCATGGCGCGCAGTATACCTGACCGAAACCATATGCGCACAAAGACATGTGACGTTATAATGATGTTCTGAACGAGGGTGTGAGCGATCTTTTGCGCCCTGATGACCGATTTTCCTGCGAAACCCTGAGGTTTGTCTTGGTGACTGTGAGATTCCGTGTGGCGGCCGTGTCGGCCGCATGTGTGTGTGTGGCTGCGCTGCTGGGTGGATGCGGCGGCGCGGCGGCCAGTGTGAACCAGGCCACCCTGATTGTCACCCCGATGAGCGCCGTCGTCACGACCGCCCCGCTGCCGACCACGGAAGATGGCGTGCAGGTGGTGGCGCGGGTGAATGGCCAGGCGATCCTGCTGCCCACCTTCCAGCGCGCGCTGGAGCGGGCCGAGATTCAGCAGATCGTCGTGCAGAATGTGCCCGGCTTTCAGGACAGCGTGCTCAATATCCTGGTGGAGCAGTCGCTCATCACCCAGGCTGCCGAGTCGCTGGCCGTCACGGTGAGCGATGAAGAAGTGAATGCCGAGCTTCAGGGCAGCATCGAGCTGGCAGGCGGGGCTGACGCCTGGCAGCAGTGGCTGGATATCAATGCCTATACCGAAGAAGAATTTCGCGCCACGCTGTATGATGCGCTGCTGACGAGCCGTATGCGCGACTTTGTGACCGCCTCGCTGGCGACCGGCGACGTGCCGTATGCGCGCGCCCGTCATATTCTGGTGTCGAGTGTCGATACCGCCCTCAGCCTGATGCAGCAGATTGAAGCCGGGGGTGACTTCGCCGCGCTGGCCAGCCAGTATTCGGCCGACGAGACGACGAAGAACAATGGCGGTGACCTGGGCTGGTTTGCCGAGGATGAGCTGTTGCAGCCGGCGCTGGCGTATGCGGCGTTTGCAGGCGAAATCGGCCAGCTTCAAGGCCCGATTCGCACAGAACTGGGGTATCATGTGCTGCAAGTAACAGAGCGCGAGAACCGCGCTGTGGCCGATGACCGCCGGGCGGTGCTGGCGCAGGCGCGCTTCACCAACTGGCTGTCCAGCCTGTCGGCAGCGGCCACGATTGAGCGTTTTATTCAGTAGCTATTCTTTTCATGCGGGGGACGCGCAATGGGTCAGGGACGCGCACGTATTTTTAATATCATCAGCCTGCTGCTGGTGATCATCAGCATCATCTGGCTGATCTATGTCGTCGTGCAGCTGGTTCAGCCTGCGCCGGTGAGGGTCGTCGCTGTGGCGGCGGCCCCCACGGTCGCTCAGCTTCCCACCGAGACGCCCACATTTACGCCCACGATTACCCCCCTGCCGACGGAAACCTTTACGCCCACGGCCACGCTGACCGAGACGGCGACGCCCACCGACACGGCCATCCCGTCGACCACGTTTACGTTTACGTTCACGCCCAGCGACACGCCGCCGCCGTCCACCACGCCGACCTTCACGCTGACGCCGTCGATCACCAACACGCCGTCCGCCGTGCCCAGCGCGACCATCACGACCACGGTGCAGCCTTCGGCCACGCTCAATGTCACGGCCACGCCCACGCTGACGCCGTCGCTGGCGTTTACGCTGCGCCCGACCGAGCCGCCGCCGTCGCCGTTCCCGTTCAGCGTGCGCGATAATCAGGTCACCTTTGCTCCCAACTTCGCCAATACCAACGGCTGTTCCTGGCAGGGGATGGGCGGGCAGGTGTTCGACATCGCCGGTAATCCGCTGGTTGGCATCACCGTGCATGTGTTTGGCGCGGGGGTCGACGTGCGCACCACCAGCGGCTCAAACACGCTGTACGGGTCGTCTGGCTGGGAAATCGCCGTCGCCAACGTGATCAGCACGAACAGCTATATTGTCGAGCTGCTCAGCCCGGCAGGCACGATCATTTCGCCGCAGCAGACGGTGACCTTCCCGGCGGACTGCGCGCGCAATCTGGCGCTGGTGAATTTCCAGCAAAACAGACCGTTCTAGTCGGCGGCCCGCGATGACCGACGAACACTCAAAGTCTGGCGGCGTTCGGCGCGTCGGAGCAAAAGACCGCAAATCAAAGCTCGACAAGCCGACGCTTGAGTTTGGCGCGCTGGCGCCCAATCCGAACAGCAAGCAGCCGCCCGCGCGCCCGGACGACAATGCGCCTCCGCTGCCGCCGGATTTGCCTGGCCTGCCTGAACTCCCCGATGACCTGAGTGACGAGGCCCTGATGGCCGTGTTGCAGGCTGCGTCGGCGCCTGCGCGTGAGGCCGAGTCTCCCAAAGACCTGCCCGCCCCGGCGTCTGACGACGCGCTGCTGGATGCCATCGAATACGACACCAAACGCCTGCGCGCCGTCACCCCGCAGGAACAGGCCGCTTATGCTGCGCGCCAGCAGTCCGCCGGAAAGGCCGCGCCGCGCCCGCGTCCCGTGCGCCCGGAAGACGTGCCCGCGCCGGCCAATTCAGGCAGGCGCGTGACGGCCAATCTGCTCACCGTGTTTTTCACGCTGGGCACGTGCGGCATGGTCGCGGCCTTCGTCACCATCTGGAACAACCCCTTCAGCGCGATCAATCCGCTGCCGCCGCTGACGCCGGTGCCGATTGTTGTCTCACAGACGCCGACGCCCAGCGATACCCCCCAGCCGTCCGCCACGCCCACGGCCACCCTGCCGCCCAGCGCGACGCCCTCCCCAGCCCCGACCGCCGCGCCCACCGATACCCCCGAACCGGGCACGCCTGTGCCGGCCTTTTCGTTCAGTGTGCCGCGCACGCTGGGCAGTAACCAGGTGTATATCACCAATCCCGATCAGCGCGGCGGATGTGCCTGGAGCAGCATCGGCGGCAATGTGACCGATGAGAATGGCGATGCGCTCGATGATTATCAGATTCGCGTGCTGGGCGATGATCTCAACGAGACGCTCATCAGCGGCACCAGCACGGCCTACGGCGAGGGCGGCTTCGAGCTTCAGCTTGGGTTTGAGGCGCGCGATGCCCAGTTCGCCCTGCAACTGTTTGACCCGAACGGGACGCCTGTGAGCGATGTCATTCCGATCACCACCAGCAGCCGCTGCGACTGGAATATCAGCGTGGTGCGCTTCGTGCGCGATGCGGAATAGGCTTTCCTGCTTCAAATCCTGGTGCTCTTTGCGTCTTGGCGGTTCAAAATATCTTGGCGGGCGCGTCGCGACGCGCCCCTGCCTGGCCGGATGTGTCAGGTCGTCATGGGGTATGTCCTGGGTCAAGCACCACATGTGCATGTTGATGCCCAACGAGGTGAAACAAAGAAACACCCCCGATGGTGGTCATCGAGGGTGTTTCCGAGGAGGGGTGTTAGGGGAGTTATCGGGGATGTCAGCCTGCCTGGGTGACGGCCTTCTTCTGCTGCGACCCTGACGAGTCGGCGAACTTGTTACGAGCCCAGGGGGTGCCGATCCAGTTCAGCAGGAAGTAGTCTGCGCCGATGAAACCAGCGGTCTTCCAGGCGGCGATGAGGATCAGAGCGACCACGAACAGGACAGGGTTGGTGCTGGCGGACCCAGCGAGCATGAAGTTGAAGTTGAGCACGGCGCCGAAGAAGGCGGCGATACCGACGAATGCACCGATGATCAGGCCGATACCGACCAGCAGCTCGCCGAAAACGATCAGCTTGGCGAACCAGGTGTGGGCGTTGGCGTCCAGCATGCCCTGCAGGAAGCTGCGGTACCAGTCGAAGCTGATGGGCGGGCGTCCGGTTTCAGGGATGGCGACGGCGCGCAGCCAGTAGTTCTGAAGGGCGACGCCGGTTTCCATCCACTCCGGGTTGGTCAGCTTGCCACCGGCGGAGGTCAGCCACTGGATGCCGAGCCACACGCGCAGGACCAGGAACAGGACTGAGAAGCGCGAGTCGGTCAGGAATCGGGTGACGAAGGGCGGATCGGTAATCACCCTGTGCTGCTTCACCTTCAGAAAATCGAGCATTTTGTCATCTCCTGCTGTTTTTGTGTTGCGTTCGTTTGATGACAAAAGCATAGTCTTTTTGAAAACAGCCTTGTAGCAGGCAAAACCCGCGTCCTGACGGGCCGGGTGTCAGGTTTTTCCCGAATCATTGTGGCGTAGGGACGCGGCCTGCCGCGTCCGCCGGGCAAACGAGGAAAATTGGACAATCCACCGTCGGACAAAGCCCGCGTTGTCCCTACAGAATCATGTTTGGCTGTAGGGACGCGGGGCCTGCCGCGTCCGCCGGACAAACGGGGGAAATTGGACAATGCACCGCCGGACAACGCAGGCGTTGTCCCTACAGAATCATAATTCACCGTAGGGACGCGGCCTGCCGCGTCCGCCGGGCAAACCGGGAAGAAGTCGCACAACGGTGGGGGCCGGACAACGCGGGCGTTGTCCCTACAGAATCATGTTTGGCTGTAGGGACGCGTCCTGCCGCGTCTGCCGGGCAAACGGGGAAGAAGTCGGATAGTGCACAACCGGACAACGCGGGCGTTGTCCCTACAGAATCATGTTTCGCTGTAGGGACGCGGCCTGCCGCGTCTGCACACAAAAAGAGGGGCAGACCGACACCGGCCTGCCCCTCTTTTTTATAGAGCTGTGGAGACTATTCGCCGTTGGGCGTGACCGCGACTTCTTCAGCCACGTATTCCGCGCCGTAGAAATCGGTTTCCGGGAAGCCTTCGACGATCATGTCGAGGGCGGCCTGGGCCAGGTCGGTGCGATACATGACGCCGTCGCCTTCAATCGCTTCGGTGATGACGCCGAAGTCCAGCGCGATCTGGTGGGTGGTGTCAAACGCGGCCGCATCCAGGATGCCAATGCCATTTTCCGACGGCCAGACCAGCTTGTTGACTTCGTTCATCATCCACGCCTGATGGCCGACGCCCAGCGTGGGGCCAGCGGCCAGCACGGCATCGATGCAGGCCTGGGCATCGTCACGGCAGGCAGTCCAGCCACGGAAGCTGGCGGCCAGGAAGGCGGTCGCCACGTCTTCGTTGCCTTCTTCAGCCAGCCATTCGGTGCGGGCATACAGGCCGTCTTCCAGCATGGCCGTGCCATAGTCGTTGAAGTCCAGCACGTTCAGGTCTTCCAGCGTGTACACGGGGAAGGTGCCGTCTTCGCCGACGACTTCCAGCACCTGCGCCAGTTCGTTGTAGGTCATGGCGCTGCCCGCGGCGATTTCGCGGTTCAGGAAGGCGTTCATATCAAACGCCTGCTGCGCGATCAGGCCGTCAGCCTGCAGCTGGTCCACATCAAAACCGGCCTTGGTGAGCGCGGCAAAGGTGGGGAACTGGTTGCCGCAGCACCACACGCCCACCACCTGGTCGCCCAGGTCTTCAAACGAGGTCAGGCCGCTGTCGATCCAGGTAATCTGGCGCATGCCCGAACGCTGGTAAATCTGGGCGATGTTGATCAGGTCGCCGCCGGCTTCCTTGGTCGCCAGCGCGTTGCCCATCCAGTCGACGATGAATTCCGCTTCGCCAGAGGCGAGCAGCTGCTGCGGGTTGATGTCCACGCCAGCGGGGATAATCGTCACGTCCAGGCCTGCTTCTTCGTAATACCCCATCGCTTCCGCGGCATAATAGCCTGCGAACTGCGCCTGCGGCACCCACTTGAGGACGATCGACACAGGGATGAGATCCTGCGCGCTTACGGCCGCCCCGCCGAGAACTGCCGAAAGTGCGAGGGCTGCTGCTCCAAGAACCAATTTACGCATTTGTATTCCTCCACAAAACGAAGCCAGACGAACGCTTTGAGACTGCTTATTTCTCGCGGAACGACACATGCCAGTGCAGCAGTGCGCGTTCCACGGCAGAAACCACAAGATAGAACAGGATGCCGAACAGCGACGCCATGACGATGGCCGCCCATGCATCGGGATACTTGAACAGGCCGGCGTCGTCGCGGATGCGGAAGCCCAGGCCGGCCGTGCTGCCGCCGAAATACTCGCTCACGATTGCGCCGATGGTGGCCAGCGTCGTGCCCACTTTCAGCGCCGAGAAGATGAAAGGCAGCGCGTTGGGCAGGCGCGCCTTGCGGAAGATTTCAAGCTGGCTGGCCGCATACGAGCGCATCAGCTCCAGCGACAGCGTGTCGACGCTGGTCAGGCCGCGCACGGTGCTGATCATCGCCGGGAAATACGTCATCACCGCCACGATGGCCACTTTGGAGAACGGGTTCAGCGCGCCGAACCAGTTGTTGAAAATGGGGGCCAGTGCGATGATCGGCACCGCGTTGACGGCAATCGCCACCGGCAGCAGCGCCCGGCTGAAGCTGAGGAAGCGCGCCGAGACCATGCCGGTCAGCACGCCCAGCCCACAGCCCAGCGCAAAGCCCCAGAACGCATTCTGGAAGGTGACCCACGCGGCGGAAATCAGGCGCGGATAGCCGTCCATGAACGCGCCGAAGATCACGCTGGGGCGCGGCAGCAGGAATTCCTGAGTGCCGGTGATATTGATGAGCACTTCCCACGCCACCACCACCGTCACGCCGACGACGATGGCCGCAAATTGTTTGCGGCCTGTGCGGCGATACGTGCCCAGGCGCGTCCACGGCTGCCACAGCGCGATGATTGCGCCGATGGCTGCATATTCAAAAATGCCGGACAGCGACGCGGCGTTCGACAGCGCGGCCAGCAGCGCCGGGTCAGTGTCGTCGCGCACCTGCTCGAACATCAGGCTGGTCTCTATGCCGCTGACCGCGCTGATGACATTGAAGCGCGCAAACTGGCTGACGCCCACGAATACGCAGAAGGCGATCAGGATGCCCGCCGCGACCAGGCGCACAGTACGGTCGAGGCCGGCTGGCTTCGGCTGGCCGCGTTCGCCCGCCAGCGACGCCCGAATCAGCGCCGCGCAGGTGATGAACAGCAGGATGATGATGACCGGCTGAAGCGTGGCGCTGCGCCACGAACGCCCGAATTGCAGCGTCAGCAGCAGCGGGTTCTGAATGTGATAGGCAGCGGCCAGCAGGAAAATCACGGTGATGGCCAGGAAGTCGCGCCCCAGCGAGCGGTTCTCGTACTCGATGATTTCATCGGCGGGCACGGTCAGCAGGCTGGGCGCGGCGGCTTCCAGATCGCTTTGCTGGGCCTGGGTGAAGCTGTGGCTGGTGGATGCGGAGCCGGTGCTCTCGCGCTCCATCGCACTGCGATTCAGCGCATCGTCAAGCATGGTTATTCGATGGCTCCATCGCGGATGACAGCGCCGCTGCGGTCGACAGGTTTGGTGCCGCGCAGGGCATGGCGCACTTCGCTGGTGTAATGGAAGAAGGCGTCCATGTCGCGCGTTTCCGGCCCGCGCGGCCGGGGCAGGTCGATGTCGATGATTTCGGAAATCTTGCCCGGGCGCGGCGACATCACCACCACGCGGCTGCTCAGGTAGACAGCCTCGGCGATGCTGTGCGTGACGAAAATGACGGTCATGTCTTTCAGGCGCGCCCAGATGCTGAGCAGCTCGTTATTCATGCGCTCGCGGGTCATCTCGTCCAGCGCGCCAAACGGCTCGTCCATGAGCAGGATTTTGGGCTGGAAGGCCAGCGCCCGCGCGATACTCACGCGCTGCTGCATGCCGCCCGACAACTGATACGGATACTTCTCAGCGAAGTCCTGCAGCTCCACCAGCTTCAGCATCTCGCGGGCGCGGGCGTCGCGCTCTTCTTTCGAGTACTTCATGATCTCCAGCGGAAGCTGCACGTTCTTGATGACCGTACGCCAGTCGTACAGCGTCGCGTTCTGGAAGACGAAGCCGTATTCGCGGTTCTTGCGCGCCTCTGCTGCTGGCTTGCCATTGACCGTCACCGTGCCGCTGCTGGCCTGGATCAGGTCGGCAATCACGCGCAGCAGCGTCGATTTGCCGCAGCCGCTGGGGCCGATGAAGCTGATAAACTCGCCCTGCGAGATTTCCAGGTTGATATCCTGCAGCGCGGTGACCGACAGCCCGTCGGCAGCGCGGAAAATTTTATTGACGTTGGAAATGCTGATTACGGAAGCCAAAGTTCAGTCCTTTAAAAGAAACAGACGGGAGGCACGGTCATGGCGGAAGCAGGCAGGCAGCCTAGCTGCTCTCCTTCGGCTTCCAGCGCACGACCAGCCGTTCGACCAGCGCGATGAAGGCAAAAAACAGGATGCCGACCAGCCCGGCGACGAAGATCGTCGCCCACAGGCGTTCCGGGCTCTGGTTGTAGTAGCGGGCAAAATTGAGGATGGCGATGCCCAGGCCGTTCTGGAAGCCACTGGGCAGCTCGCCGATGATGGCGCCCACCACGCTGGAGGTGGCCGCAATCTTGAGCGCGGTGAAAATCTGCGGGATGGCATTGGGCAGGCGCAGCTTGACCAGGATTTCCAGCTTGCTGGCCGCGTACGTCTCCATCAGTTCGACCGCCGTGGCGGGTACAGACGTCAGGCCGCGCAGCGTATAGATCGTCACCGGGAAGAACGTCAGGTAGGCGGCGATGACCGGGATGGCCATCTGCGAATTGCCCGCGCGCCCGAACCAGATCACGATCATCGGGGCGATAGCCAGAATCGGCACCGTCTGCGAGGCGACCACGAACGGCATCAGCCCGCGTGACAGGAAGCCGAAATGCGCGAACAGCACCGCCAGCGCGAAGCCGATGCCCGCGCCGATCAGAAATCCCTGAATGGCCGAGACCAGCGTAAAGCTGACCGCATCGAGCAGCGTCTGATACAGCGGCGGGCCGTTGCGCTGAGCCGGCTCCATGAACGACGCGGCGATATCGCCCAGGTGCGGAAGCTGCGAGTTGTTGAAGATCGTCAGGTCGATTTCCGTCCCGCCGATGGTGACCGCATAGTTGTTGGCGGCCGAGAAGGCCTTCATGCCCTCCCAGAACAGCAGCAGCACGACGACAATCGCCAGCGAAATCAGGGCGGTGCGCAGGCCGCTGTAATCGGCAGGCGGACGATCCGCCCGTGCGACTGCGGCAAGCTGGCTTTCACGGCTGGGGGCCGAATCCGTCATTGTTTGGGACCTGTGTTTGGCTACTATTGCTGAAAGGCTCATCGTTTCTTTAACAGATATTTATTTTAGACGCGGAAATCGCGTTTCAGCAAATAGTGAAAGCACACAAAAGCAGGGAAATTTCTTGTGCAAAATGGCACAAGGATGTGCGTGGGAACGATGGCGTTGGCGGAATTGGTGGGTGATTTGGACGGGGGATTAGACAGGCTTCAAGGGGCGTAACAGATAAAGGAGTCCGTGCGTGCCGTAGCCTTACCCCGTTTCGCTGCGCTCAACCGCCCCTCTCCACAACGTGGAGAGGGGCAAAAACCCGCAGGGTTTTGGGGTGAGGCTGGCCTTTGTAGGGGCGGCTCGCGAGCCGCCCGGTGAGAATTATCTTCCCCTCACGCCCCGGACTGTCTCCAGAAGCCGATGTCCTGGCCGGGAAACTGCGTCAGCGCGAAGACCAGCGAGGCGTCGTCGGGCAGGTTGGGCAGCGCGACCAGGCGGGTATAGCTGTCTGCGCCGGCGCGCTGTGTCACCAGCGTGGTGCCCATTTCGAGCGACTGTGCCCAGCCCAGCCCGCTGGCTTCCGCGCCGCCCAGATGCAGCCACACGCGGGCGAATCCACGCACCGGGGCCAGCAGGCCTTCAGGCGCATCGCCTGTGTCTGCGGTCATACCTTCCTGAAACGTATCGGTGAATTCGCGGGCGAGGCCGTCGCTGGTGAGCACGAGGATGGTGCGCGTGTCGGCCTGCCAGATCATCCAGCCCTGCTCAAAGGCCTGCACTGCGCCAGAGCCGACGCGCACCGTTTCCGGTGGGCATGCGCCTGTGTCGAACGCGGCAAATTCAGGCGCGGCATAGGCGCAGGTCACGTCAAAGGCCAGCGCTGCGCGGTCGGTTTGTGCGCCGGAGGCATCCTGTGCGCTCAGCACCGCCGCATATCGCCCGGGCCGATAAAAGTTGGGGAGGCTCACGCGGGCATCCGGGGCATACAGGCGCGGCCCGCCCGCCCGCGGGTCCTGCGCAAGCACGCACGACGCAGCGTCTTCGGGCGCGGCATCGGCCTCCAGCGGGCAGATGGACAGCGTGACCGACTCGGCCGTCGTGTTCCATTGCAGCGTCACGCCCGTCGTGTTTTGCACGCTCGATGCGCCCGCTCTGAAATCTGCAATGCGTCCAGCGGCCCCGTCTGTTGATGCAGTCAGGGCTTCGACCGTCCCGCCGCCCACCGCGAAGGTGTCCATCGGCAGCCAGATAGCCGCCTGCGCCCGCACGCTGTCCTCGCTGTCGAGGCAGTTGAGCGCGGCCGTGCGCGCCGGGCTGTACAGGACTGAGCCCAGCATCAGCAGGTCGAGCGAGGCGTCGGGCTGGGTATAGGGCAGGAATCCGGCGATGGCGTGGGCAGCACAGCCCGGCGCACGCGGATCATCGGCGGGCAGCGTGACCGGCTCTGGCGTGCGCACTGGCGCGGCTGTCGTGATCGGCACCATCGGCGTGGCTTGTCCAAACGGCGTGTTGGTGGCCATGATGACGCCGGGCGTCACCGGGGCGGGCGTGTTGTCCTGTGCGGCGGCAGGGAATGTGGTCAGCAGCAGCATGATGGCTGCAAAGCGCATTGTCAGGCGCATTGTGTTGGGTCTCCTGTAAAGTCTCGACCGGCCTAATCCGACAGCAGCGCCCACTGGTCCATAGCCGCGTTCAGTGTCGCTTCCACCTGCGTATACTGGTCGCCCAGCACATGCACACGTTTGGCGTCTCCGGCGGCGCTGGCCCGTTCCAGCTCGGCATGAATCCCCGCCAGCTGCGTCTCCAGCGCGGTGATTTCCGCCTCGACAGACTCGATCCTGCGCGCCAGCTCAAACGGATTCAGGCCCATCTTGCGCTGGCCGGGCGCTTTGGCCGGGGCGGGGCGCGACGCATTTTTCTCGGCTTCGCGCGCGGCGGCCGCCAGCAACCGATCGTGCTCGCGTTTGGCCAGATATTCCTGATAGCTGCCGGCGAACACATCCAGCGCGCCGTCACGCACCGCCCAGATTTGCGTGGCCAGCGCGTCGATCAGGTAGCGATCGTGGCTGACCAGCAGAATCGTCCCGTCGAAGGCGGCCAGCACGTTTTGCAGGGCTTCCTGGCTGGCGATATCCAGATGGTTGGTCGGCTCGTCCAGCATGAGGAAATTGGCCCCGCTCAGGGCCAGCTTCGCCAGCGCGACCCGCCCGCGTTCGCCGCCGCTCAGCGTGTCGATGGTGCGGAACACGTCGTCGCCTTCGAACAGGAATTTGCCCAGGTACGACCGGGCTTCGTTCAGGCCCATCGACTTCGCTGATGTGATTTCGTCCAGGATGCTATTCTGCGGGTTGAGCAGCTCCTGTGCCTGGGCGAAGTAGCCTATTTTCACCGCCGCGCCGATTTTGACTTCGCCCGCCAGCGGAGATAATGCGCCCAGCGCCGTCTTGACGAACGTGCTTTTGCCAGCGCCATTGGGCCCGATCAGCGCGGCGACTTCCCCGCGCCGCAGCACGATGTCCGGCGGGCTGAAGAGCGGCTTGCCCGGATAGCCCACGCGCAGGCCAAATGTGCGCAGCACCAGGTCGCCAGAGCGCAGGCCGGTGTTCAAATGCACGGTGAAGTCTTTGCGGCTGCGCGGGCGCAGCACCAGGTCATCGCGCTTCAGGCGTTCCAGGCGGGCGCGGCGGCCTTTGGCCTGGCGGGTATTCTGCCCGGCGATATTGCGGCGGATGTATTCTTCTTCTTTGGCGATAAATTCCTGCTGCGCGCTGAATTCCTTGAGCAGGCGCTCGTGGCGTTCCTCGCGCTGGCGGGTATACGCGCTGTAGTTGCCCTTATACGATTCCAGCGAGCCGAAGTCCAGCTCCCAGGTGGTCTGCGAGACGGCATCCAGAAAGTAGCGGTCATGGCTGACGATGACGACCGCGCCGGGAAAGTCGCGCAGGTAGCCTTCCAGCCATTCGACCGCGCCGATGTCCAGATGGTTGGTGGGCTCGTCCAGCGCCAGCACATCCGGCTCCTCCAGCAGCAGACGGCCCAGCAGCACGCGCGTCTTCTGCCCGCCAGACAGCGTGTCCAGCCGGGTATTGTAATCATCCGGCGTGAAGCCCAGCCCGGTCAGCACCGTCTTCAGGCGCTGCTCGTAGGTGTAGCCGCCGGCCGCCTCAAAGCGTTCCTGAAGCGCGCCATACGCCGCCAGTGCCGACTCGTGATCGGTTGCGGTCGCCAGCGCGTCGGCATGGGCATGCAGATCGTCCTCCATGGCGCGCAGGCCGTCGAAGGCGCGCAGCACTTCCTCGTGGATGGTATGCGTGCCCAGCAGCTCTGGCCGCTGCGTCAGATAGCCGATGCGGGTGTTTTTCGCCCGCGTGACGCTGCCTTCGCTGGGTGTGTCCAGCCCGGCCAGGATATTCAGCAGGGTGGTCTTGCCCGCGCCATTCGGCCCCACCAGCGCAATTCTGGAGTCCTTTGGCACGCTGACGCTGATGCCACTGAAGATTTCCTCCGGCCCAAAGTATTTTGTCAGCCCTGACCCGACAATCAAGCTCATGAGATCGTGTGTGCCCCGGGGATAGTTTTCGACCAATGCGCAGGCATTATAACACGGCTGAATTGCGCTATAATTTCCGACATGGCCAAATCAAACTTCTCTCAGGAACGCAGTTCCACCCCGCCGGATCATATCGGCGTCATCATCGCTTCGATCGTGCTGATCGTAGTCGGCTGGGGCGGGCTGTACTATCTCGTCAACGCGCAGATTCCCCGTGTGGGGCCGCGCTGGATCTTCTTTGTGCTGCTGTTTCTCGCAGTGGCGGGCACGGTGATGCCAGTCATCCGCTACCTGAATGTGCGCTTCACCCCGCTTGATCGGCCGCTGCCGCCCGGCGGCATCATCGTGCGCCAGAGCGCATGGGCCGGCCTGCTGGTCGTCACCTATGCGTGGCTGCAAATCCCGCGCGTGCTCACGCTGCCAATCGCCTTTTTCATGGCGCTGGCCGTGGTGGTGATCGAGGTGTTTTTGCGCTCACGGGAATTATCGCGTGAGTGACGCCGCGGGTTTTCGTGCGCTGCCGTCGGTCGACAGGCTGGCGGGGGCTGAAGGCGCGTCCGCGCTGGTCGCCCGCTATGGCCGCGCCGCTGTGGTCGATGCCGCCCGCGACGCCATCGACGCCGCCCGCGAGTCGCTGAAGCGCGGCCAGCCCGCGCCCGATGCGGATGCCCTGCTGAATCAGATGGCGGTGCGCCTGCATGCGCAGTTTGCGCCCACGCTGCGCCCGGTCATCAACGCGACCGGCGTGATTATCCACACCAATCTGGGCCGCGCCCCGCTGTCTGACGAGGCCGCCCGCGCCGTCTCGGACATCGCCAGCCAGTACAACACCCTCGAATACAATCTTGAGGCCGGGGCGCGGGGCAGCCGCCTGCTGCATGCCGATGTGCTGCTGCGCGAGATCACCGGGGCCGAGGCCGCGCTGGTCGTCAACAACAACGCGGCGGCGCTGGTGCTGCTGTTGTCGGCGCTGGCGCAGGGCAGGGGCGTGATTATCTCGCGCGGGCAATTGGTCGAAATCGGCGGCGGATTCCGCGTGCCGGAAGTGATGGAGCAAAGCGGTGCAGTGCTGATCGAGGTTGGCGCGACCAACCGCACGCGCCCGTCAGACTTCACCCAGGCGATCAGCCATCCGCGCCCATATCATCCGCCGGCCGCCATGCTGATGCGCGCGCATGCCAGCAACTTCAAGCAGATTGGTTTCACCGAAGAAGTCTCGCTGGCCGAGATGAGCGCGATTGCCCATGCGCACGGCCTGCTGTGTGTGGATGACCTGGGCAGCGGCGCGCTGCTGGACACGGCCGCGTATGGCCTGGAGCACGAGCCGACCGTGCAGGAAAGCCTGGCCGCCGGCTGCGACCTGGTCGCCTTCAGCGCGGACAAGCTGCTGGGCGGCCCTCAGGCGGGCATCCTGGCGGGCAAAAAGGCCATCATCGACGTGCTGAAGCGGCATCCGCTGGCGCGGGCCGTGCGCGCAGACAAGCTGTGCCTGGCGGGATTATCCGCCACGCTGGAGCATTACCGACGGGGCGAAGCTATCGAGAAGATTCCTGTCTGGCGCATGATGGCGTTATCCGCCGATGCGATTCGGGCGCAGGCCGCGTCATGGGCTGAGCTGCTCGGCCCCGGCGCGTCTGTTGTGGAGAGCGAATCGACCGTGGGCGGCGGCAGCCTGCCCGGCGCGACGCTGCCGACATTTTGCCTCGCCTTAGATGGGCCGTCGCCGAATACATTGGCTGCACGCCTGCGCGCCTGCGACACGCCGATTATCGCCCGCGTGCAGGACGACCGCCTGCTGCTGGACCCGCGCACGGTGCTGCCTGGCCAGGCCGAGGCGCTGCTGGCTGGCCTGCGCGCCGCGCTGTCAGGAGGCTGACAGGCTGGGGGGATTGGCGCGCTCGAAGACCTGTTTGTATACGGCGACGGTTTCTTTGGCCGTTTTGCGCCAATGGAAATGCGTCGACTGGCCCAGCGCGCGCGAAATCTGCGTCTCGCGCAGCGTCTTGTCCACCGACAGCGCGATGATAGCGGCGGCCATCTTGCGCGAGCTGCCCGCTTCGACCAGATAGGCCGCATCGCCAGACACCTCGGCAATCACCGGGATGTCATTGGCCACCACCGGCGTGCCCGACGCCATCGCTTCCAGCACCGGCAGGCCGAAGCCCTCATAGCTGGACGGGAACACGAACAGGTCGGCCAGGCGCATCAGCGAGGGCTTGTCGGCTTCGTCCACCGGGCCGATGAAGGTGATCAGGTCGCCCAGCTTTGCCTCGGCAATTTCTGCCGGGATATCCGGAAACAGCGGGCTGCCCCAGTCCGGCTGGCGTCCAGCCAGAATCAGCGGCGCTTCCTCGCCCAGCGCGGGCGCGACATAGGTGTAGGCCGAGATGAGCTGCGTCACCTGCTTGCGCACATCAAAGCCGCCGATGTAGAGCACAAACTGGTCGGGCAGGTTGTATTTTTTGCGCACGTCTTCGTCGCGCTCTTTGCCCATGCGCGGATGAAAAGCCTCGTCGGCAGCCAGATGCGTCACCGTGATCATGTCGGCGGGCAGCGACAGGTGCTGCTCGATATCGGCTTTGGCGGCGTGGCTGATGGTGATGATATGTGCGGCCCCGCGCGCTGCTGCTGTTTGCAGGCTGGTATACAGCCGGGGCAGGAAGCCGCTGGCGTAGGCAGGGATGGCCAGCGGGATGACATCCAGCACGCTCACGATCAGCGGCACGGGCGAGGACAGCGGCGCGCCCCAGTAAGGCACATGCGCCAGGTCTGCTTTGGCACGGGCCGCCGCTGCCGGAAAGGTGCGCTGCTCAAACCAGACTTTGCCCGGGTTGCCGCCGGGCCCGCTGGTGTGCACGACGTTCGCACCGGCTGGCACCCCCTGTGGCTGGGCAATATGCGGCGGCATGACCAGCGTCAGCGATACATCGGCCGACTGGGTGCGGGCCAGCGCGTCGGCCAGATGGCGCACGTACTGTCCGCTGCCTGTATAGGGCTGGTCCCAGAACCAGCAGTTGAGCGCGACATGCATCAGCTTTAGTCGTCCTCGCTGTCGGCGGCGGGCGCGGCGGCACAGGCCGGGCACAGCCCGTAAAATTCCAGCAGGTGTCCGGCCAGCTTCACGCCCAGCCGGTCTTCCAGCATGTGCGCCATGTCGCCCAGGCCGCAGTCTTCAAATTCGATCACGACGCCGCAGCGCGTGCAGATGATGTGATGGTGATGACCGTCGGGCAGCAGCACATAGGCGGGCGTGACGCTGCTGTCGATGTAGGTGGGGCGCACAAAGCTCATGCGCGTGAACAGGTCGAGGCAGCGGAACACGCTGGCGCGGCCGATGCTGGCGTCCACCTGGTTGACGCGGTCGAGAATCTCGGTCGAGGTCAGATGACCGCTGCTGTGTTCCAGCACATCCAGCACGGTCAGGCGCGCGTGGGTGAGCTTGTGGCCCGCCTCGCGCAGCCGCTGCACGCGGGGAAGCTGTGTGTGTTCCATGCCCGAAAGCCTTTCTGGATACCTGGCCGCCATTGTACCTGTTTGGCGCGCGGCGGCGTAGGGTAAACGGCGCGCATGCGTTTCGATTTAGTCTCGAAAGCGTCCCCCCTGCCGTTATATAGTAGAACAACAGCCCCCGCGCCCTGCGCGCTGGCCGGGCTGGTATTGCCTGACATATTGAGGTGTCGTGATGGCACAGACAGCTTCTCTTTCACGAATGACCGCCGTGCGGGCGTCTGCCTGTGCGCTGCTGGCCTTCAGCCTGACGGCCTGCGAGGCGGTTGGCAGCCTGACTGGGGGCAGCAGCAGCGACGGCGGCAGTGTCGCCAGCATCCTGCAATCCCCGCAGACGCCGACCGAAGTCCTGACCAGTTTCATGACCGCCTGGGGCGCGCGCGACTATGCGACCATGTATCTGCTGCTCGCCCCGCGCAGCCAGCAGCTTACCTCTCAGCCTGTGTTCAACGAGATTTACGAGCAGGCGGATGCCGCGCTGGGTACCGCTGGCGTCACGCTGGCGAATGTTCAGGTGACCGAACAGGGCACGACCGCCGCCATCAGCTATGATGCTGAAATCACCTCGAACACTTTTGGCATGATCGTGGACGAGGGGCGCATGTCGCGGCTGGTGCGCGAGGGCGAACAGTGGCGCATCGCCTGGACGACGATGGACATCCTGAACGATTATGCGCCGGGGACGACGCTGACCTCGGCGACGCGTCGTGAACCGCGCGGCAATATCCTGGCGTCTGACGGCCGCCCGCTGGTGGAGACCGATGGCACGGTGGCGACGATTTACGTGACGCGCGGGAATATCCCCGACGAGTCGGCCTGTCTGGATACGCTGTCGTATGCCGTGATGATTCAGCGTGGTGACCTGGAGGCTGTGTTCGCGGATTACAACTTCGAGACGCAGTTCCCGGTAGGCGAAATCGATCCTGAAAAGCTGGCCGAGTATCAGGGCGCGCTGGATGAAAACTGCGCGGCCGTCACCACCACTCGCGAGACGCGCCGTTATGCAGGCCACGGCGCGGCAGCGCACATCACCGGCTACATCGGCGGCATCCCCAGCGAGCAGGTGGATGCCTACCGCGAGCGCGGCTATGACTTCGGCGAGCTGGTGGGCCTGGGTGGTATGGAGGCGCAGTTTGAGGAAGAGCTGGCCGGCGGAGCCAGCCGTGTGCTGCGCATTGTCGAGCCGGGCGGCCTGCCCGTGCGCGAGCTGGCCACCACCGTTGGCGCAGACCCGGTGGATGTGCAGCTTGTCATCGATTACGAACTGCAAATGGCGGCCGGCCAGGCATTGTCCGACGCGTTTAACTATGCCGAGGGCAACTGGGCAGGGCGCGAACACAGTACGGGCGCTGGCGTCGTCGTGATGGATGTGAATACGGGCGCGGTGCTGGCGATGGCCAGCTATCCCACTTATGATCCCGGCATGTTTAACCCGGATACGCCGATGTTTTTCGTGGGCGACACCATCATCGGGCTAGGGCGTGATATCCGCCAGCCATTCCTGAACCGCGTGGTGCAGAGCAGTTATGCGCCAGCGTCGACGTTCAAGATCATCACTACCGCGGCAGCAGGTGCAGAAGGCGTGTTTTCGCCAGACGAGACCTTTTACTGTGGACGCGTGTGGGAGGGCGCGCAGTTTGGCGATTCTCAGCGCGAACGCTTTGACTGGCGTAACTTCGAGCCGGAAGAAGCCAATTTCGATACCGGCGAAGTGACGATGGCCAATGCACTGGCGGCCTCGTGCAACCCGTTCTTCTACCAGATGGGCGCGCTGCTGTTCCGTGACCGCGCGCCCTCCACGCTGACTGATTATGCGCGGCGCATGGGCCTGGGCCGCCCGACGGGCATCGATATCAGCGTGGTGCCTGAGGCGGCAGGCAGCCTGCCGCTGCCGCGCAGTATCGACATCGCCATTTCCGAGGCGATTGGCCAGGGCGATATCCAGGTCTCGCTGCTGCAAATGGCGCGCATGGTGGCCAGCGTCGCCAATGGAGGCACGCTGTATCAGCCCTATGTGGTGCAGCAGGTAGGCGATGGCCCGGAGACTGAGCCGGTCGTGGTAGGCGACATTGGCGTCCCGGAAGATATCCTGGCAGAAGTGCGCGAAGGCATGTGCCAGGTGACCGACAGCACCGCCATGGGCATGACCAGCGGCCGGCGCGTGGGCACAGCCTGGTTTGTGTTTACCGACCCGGATTTCTACCCGGTCACGTCGTATACGGTGTGCGGCAAGACGGGCACGGCGCAGACTGGCCAGCCGGAGCCGCACGGATGGTTTGTCGCCTTTGCGCCCGCCGATAACCCGCAGATTGCGATCGCCGGGGTGGTCGAATACGGCCGCGAAGGCTCGGAGACGGCCGCGCCGATTGTGCGCCGCATCCTCGACACGTATTTCAATGTGCCGCCCGAACAGGTGGCCCCGTATCCCGACTGGTGGTTCGAGAATTCGTATGTGCCGCTGCAGCCGATTCCTGAAGGCAGCACGGGCGCGTAACGCGTGTCGGGGAAGCCTGTTGCCGCAGGCTCCACTGCGTGGAAAAGGGAATGGCTTGCCTGTCCCTCTCTACAACGTGGCGAGGGACGGCGAAGCGCAGCGACGCAGGGTGAGGTTGTGTGGGAAGCGTTTCTTTAATCCACGCAGGGTGAGGTTGTGCACGCAATAGATAAAGTCAGCAGCATAAGTTATGGGGGAACGATGACCGACCGCGAGATTGTGCGCTGCCCGTCGTGCGACGGGTATGGCTGGCTGGAAGAAGATGAAAGCCCGGCGCAGGAATGCGCGTGGTGCGCGGGCGTGGGCTATGTCTATCGCGGGGCGGACGGCGTGGATGCGATCATTCCCCCGTCAGACTATGCTGCACAGGGTGCTGCGCTGGAGTCGCTGGAGGAGCAGCGCCTGCGCGAAATGGGCTATTCCGGCAGCGCGAAAAAGCCGTGGGAGCAGGAGATTCGCGGCGAGAATAAGAATCGGCTGAAGGGTGGTAGTGCCTGATTCAGCAGTTTCGCTATAATGACAGGCATGATGATTCTGCGCTTTACCCTCACCGTGACGCTTTCGATGCTGGCTGCTGGTGCGCTGGCGGTGGCCATTTCGCTGGGCGTGGGGGGTGCGCGTCCCTCCGAGCAGATCGCGTTTGACAGCATCGCCGGGCGCGGCAGTGACCTGTATCTGGCCGACGTGTGGCATGGCAACCGCATCGCTATCACGCGCACAACCGGCGCCCAGGAAATCAGCCCGGCCTGGTCGCCCGATGGCCAGCATCTGGCCTACATCAGCATGGCCAATTCCAACAGCATGAACCTGATTGTGGCCGACTGGGACGGGCGCAACCCGCGCATCATCGCGCCGCTGTATACCGTGAATTACGGCAGCACGCTGATGGACTGGAGCCCCGATGGCGGCCACATCGCCATCGCCGCGCAGAACAGCGGCGGCCAGCAGGCTGTGTATGCCTATGACGTGGGGACAGGCCAGCGCCAGCAGATCGTGCCGCGCGTGGGTAATTTGTATTCGCCCACGTATTCGCCGGGCGGCAGGCTGGCGTTTTCGTTTTCCCCGGTGGCCAACAGCGAAATCTATGTGTTTGACCCGCAGATTATGGGCGCGCTCGATTCGCATACCACGCTGCCAGCCCCGGCACGCATCACTGAAAGCTACTATACCGATACCTCGCCAGACTGGTCCCCGGACGGACAGTGGATCACGTTCGTCAGCGACCGCACCGGCTCCAGCGAGATTTACGTCATGCGGCCGGATGGCACCGGCCTGCGCGCCGTGACCGATGCGCCGTCGATCGAGGCCAGTCCGTCGTGGGCGCCGGACAGCGAACGCATCGTGTTCGTCAGCAACCGCAGCGATGGCCGCAAGATGTTCGTGGTCGATATCGGTTCTGGCGAGACAATCCCGCTGTCGATTGCCAGCGGCGACATCGATGACCAGCGCCCGGCCTGGCGTCCGCACTGAATCCGTCCGATAACCGTTCTGGAGACATCAACTCATGCCCCTGATAAAACGATGGGCGGCCGCCGCTGCCTGCGCTTTCTGCCTTGCGCTGCCGCTGGTCGCCCAGGAAGACCCGCTTCCTGACGCGCTGGCCGAACAACTGGACCAGCTCGTGCTGGTGACCGAGACCATCCGCGGCCTGCCGACGACCTTCGAGGTTGAGCGCGCCTTTCCCACCCGTGACGAGACCATCGCCTACCTGACAGCGCTGTATGATGCTGATGCCGACCCGGTGCTGCTGGCGCGCCAGCAGGCGTTTTACCGCGCGCTGGGCATGATTCCGCCGGATGCCGACCTGCGCCAGACCTTCCTCGACCTGCTTGGTTCGCAGGTGGGCGGCTTCTACAGCAGCGACGAGCGCACCATGAACGTGCTGCCGTCCAGCGGCGATGATGTGGGCGAGGGGTTAAGCCCGTCTGAACAGATCATCTTCGTGCACGAGTACACCCACGCGTTACAGGATATGCATTTCGGTCTGGACCTGGTGTATAACGAATCGCTGCTGGATAACCCGGATGGCGCGCTGGCCGTGCTCTCGTTGATCGAGGGCGATGCCTCGCTGGCTATGAATGCCTACACCCAGCTGGCGCTGGCGCAGAATCCGCTGCTGGCGTTTGCGCTGCTGGCCGAAAGCGCCTCGGCGGGCACGCTGGTGCTGCCGCCAGGCATCCCGGCCGGCCTGACGCGTGAGCTGACGTTCCCGTATGACTATGGCATGGCGTTTGCCACGGCGCTGTACAGCGAGGGCGGCTGGGAGGCGGTCAATGCCGCGTATGACAATCCGCCCGCCAGCAGCGAGCAGATTCTGCATCCTGAGAAATATCTGGCGGGGGAGTTTGGGGAGACAGTGGCCATGGTGCCGCTGGATGCGCCCGGCCTGACGCCGTTGTGGGAAATCACGCTGGGCGAGTATTACACGCAGGAACTGCTGCGTGGGCTGAATATCGCGAGTTTCCGGCTGGCGGCGTCCGGCTGGAATGGCGACCGTTTCGGTTTGTATGAATCGACTGCTGGCCGCACGGCGTGGTCGCTGGCATCGCGCTGGGACAGCCAGCAGGATGCGGACGAATTTGTGGAGGCTGTGCTGGCGCTGGCGCCGGAGGATATCGCCCGTGACATGAAACCCGTGTGCTGGGATGCGTCAGGCGGCGAATTGTGCCTGACTCCGGCGCGGGATACGTCGCTTGAGACCCTGCTGACGTTCGTGCCTGATTAGCGAGGCATATCCCTGATCACTGTCTGAAGGTTCCCGTAGTGGCATGGCATGCCATGCCACTACTACACCGCGAATCCCTGGCGTCTGGCGCGGGTTGTGATTGGGAAATCGCGGCGCGGGATACACTTCGTAATTACCTGAATGTGTATGACTGTACACACCCCTTACTGGTAACGCTGGCGTTTGGCTTCTTCTTTTATCAGGTCATCCAGCGAGATATTGTCGCGGTCCTCGATGCCGTAGGCCGTCGCCAGGTCTTCCAGCTCTTCCGGCGTCAAACGCTCGGCCAGCTGGCGCGCGCGGGCATAGGCCTCATTCTTCGTCTTGGACGAGATGGACGGGGCGCGGCGCACGTAGTCCTCAGGGCTGATGCGCTGGGCATCAGGCGAATAGTTCCAGATAAAGACGGTCGTACGGTAAAGTGCCATCAGCAGAATACACCCAAAGAAAATCGCCGCCAGCGAGGTCAGCCAGTTGCCCCCGCCCAGATACGACGTGCTGGTGGTCAGCGCTATTGCAGTGATGGCCGCGCCCAGACCCAGCGTCCAGATCATGCCGGTTGTGACAGTTTTTGCCCACATGATGTATCCCCCTTATTCAGCCACGCGTGCCGTGGCCTGCGTTTTATGTTCGCATACGAAATTATAATACGCGCGCCCATGCCGTAAAGTTGCACATGATTTTTCAGCGGCACAGACGGGTGAAGGCGCGCCAGTCGTAGCCGATGATCTGGTCGCCAATCCAGGCGCGCAGGATGCCGTCCGCGCCAATCTCAAACCAGACGCCCGTGCGCCAGTCGCCCCACACGCGGGTGCGCGCGCATTCCGCGCCGGTATTGGCCCGCCACGCGATGATGTCGCCGTATGAACTGACCAGCAGCAGTACATTATCACGCACGATAAGCTGGTTGCGTCCGCCCAAAGGCTGAAATTGCGGCGCGGTCTGCCAGGCGCCCTGGCCATCGGCATTGAAGGCCACCGCCACCAGCCCATCAAACACAAATAATCGCCCGCTCTCGTCCAGCGCCACAGACGCGTGTTCGCCGCCGGTGAACGGGAAATCCGGGTCGCGCAGCGTCCATGTGCCGGATGCATCCACGTTCCACAGGCCGCCTCGTGAGAACAGCACCGCCGATCCGTCTGGTGCGGCAGCCAGTCCGGCAGGCTCGCTCAGGAAGGCGCGGTCGATCAGGCTTCCGTCTGGCGCGGCCATCACGAACTGCGTGCTTCCGGATGGCGATTGTGTCACCCAGGCCCGCCATGCGGGCGAATAAGCGGCGCTCAGCACTGCGTCGGCCGGGGCGATGCGCCAGTTTTCGCGCGGGCTGGTTTGTGCATCCGGACGCAGCGTCAGGCTTTGCAGCGCGCCATCGCCCGTGCGCACCAGCAGGTCAGGGGATGACGCGTAGACCGCCTGCACGGGATAGCCCAGCGACTGGCGCGTGCCCAGGGTGCCATCGTTAAAGACCGGCTGATAGCCGCCATCCGCGAACACGATATCGGCGTTGGCCGCATCCAGCCCCACGGCATCATCGCTCAGCAGCGTGCGCCATAGCACGCGCCCGTCTGACGTGGCCAGTACGACGCGCTCGGTCCCGGCGGCGCGGTCGAGGTAAATCAGGCTGTTGTCGCTGTTGACGATGGGCGGCGCGGCCGGGCCGGATTCATCAGCCAGGTCGATGTGCCAGCGATAGGCGTCATGCAGGCGCGCATTCCAGTTGATGAGAAATTTGCCCGGACGGCGGTAGCCCAGCGATTCCGGATCGAGCCAGACATAACCGGGCCCCGGCGTCAGGTTGCTGCCCTCGCGGATTTCGAAATGCAGATGCGGGACTGGGCGCACATCGTCCACCGCGGCCAGCACGTCACCCGTGCGCACGCAGGCAAAATTCGCCGGAAACGCGATGCCGGTCTCGTCGGTGATATGGCCATACATGCTGTAGGCGATGCTGTTGTCGGGCAGGGTGTGTTCGATCAGGATAACGCCGCCATCGTCTCCCCACGCGTTCGGCTCAGACAGCACCACGCGGCCATTGGCCACGGCGCGCACGTTTTCGCCGTAGGCTGTGCCGCGCGTCGTGCCTGAGACGGGCGTGCGGTCGATGAACCAGTCCTCGCCGGTGTGATAGCGCCCCTGAAAGCGCCCGCTCTGCACGGCGTAATCCTGGGTGATGCTGAACGCGCTGGTGTCGACCGGGAAGGCGAAGCCATCGGCAAAGCCACACTGGGCCTGCGCGGTTGTCGGCCCGGATGCGCCCGCCAGCAGCAGGCATCCCGCCGCGATGGTGATGATTTTCCTGCTCATGAGCCCTCTGAGACTGTTTTTGCTGCCCGTATTGTAGCGTGAAAATCCGCTCGTCACGGGTGCCTGGGCACAAAAAAGCCCCGCATCCGGCGTGACACCGGGCGGGGCTTTTGCATCATGTGCAGGGATACTGCGCTGCTAAACGTAGTCGCGCAGGTGGCGGCTGCGGCGTGGATGGCGCAGGCGGCGCAGCGCACGCCCTTCAATCTGGCGGATGCGCTCGCGGGTGAGCCCGAATTTCTGGCCCACTTCTTCCAGCGTGTGGCTTTTGCCATTCAGCAGGCCAAAGCGCAGGCACAGGATGCGCGCCTCACGCGGCGTCAGCGTCTTCAGCAGCGCTTCGATCTTCTCGCGCAGCATCTTGTCGTAGGTGGCCTGGGCCGGGCTGGGCACGCTGTCATTTTCGATGAACTGGCCAAATTCGCTGTCGTCATCTTCGCCGACCGGGCGTTCCAGGCTGAGCGGCTGCCAGCTCACGCGCAGCATCCAGCGCACCTTGCGCGGGTCGAGCTTCAGCGCCGCGCCCAGTTCCTCGGGCGTGGGCTTGCGGCCGTTGTCCTGTTCCAGCTGGCGGGCCGCACGATACAGGCGGCGGATGCGGTCGCTCATGTGCACGGGCACGCGAATGGTGCGGCCCTGGTCTGCGATCGAGCGCGTGATCGTCTGGCGGATCCACCAGGTGGCATACGTGCTGAAGCGGAAGCCGCGCCGATAGTCGAATTTTTCGACGGCTTTCATCAGGCCCAGGTTGCCTTCCTGAATCAGGTCGAGGAACGGCACGCCGCGCGCCATGTACTTCTTGGCAATCGACACCACCAGGCGCGTATTGGCCTTGATCAGGTGGTCGCGGGCGGTCTGGCCTTCGACGATGGCGGCCTCCCACTCGGCGGCTTTCGGGCTGTTGGGATTGGCGCGCAGCTTGCGGGCGGCCTCGGCACCGGCTTCAAGGCGCATCGCCAGCGAGATTTCTTCCTCGGTATTCAGCAGCGGGACGCGCGCCATTTCTTTCAGGTACAGGCCGACGACATCGCTGGAGATTTCGCTGTACGACCGGTCAGCAAAGACCAGGTCATCGACTTCGTCCCAGTCTTCCATCTCGTCTGCAGCGATGAAGTCGTCATCGATGTCTTCAAATTCTAAATCGCCTGCTGCTTCAAAATCTTCGTCGTCTTCAATAAATTCTTCTTCGCCCAGCAGCCGGTCCAATGGTGCATCAAAGCCAGCTTCGTAGTCATTCAAGGTGTCGCGCCCCCTTCACTACCAGCATTCCGTACGTGCTTTTAGTTGTCATTTTTCGCTGTTACTTGTTGTTGAGAAGCTGTCTCAACGCTGCAAATCGTGGATCGATATCATCATCGCACTCGCACTTTCCCTCGTTCAGATTAGCCCCACAGTTGACGCACAGGCCTTTGCAGTCAGGCTGGCACAGCACGCTGTGGGTGTCTGCGATGAGTGCTTCGTCACGAACCAGCGGCGTCAGGTCGAGCACCGCGTCTTCGCCGATGATGAACTCAGCGCCATTCGGGTTGGGGTATGCGTATAATTCTTCGATGTCCAGCTCAATTTCCTGCTGGACCGGGGTCAGGCAGCGGCTGCATTCTGTGTCGACGCCCAGCGTGAGCGTGCCCTGCACGAGAATGCCTTCTTTCGTCCTGCTCAGCGTCAGCGGCCCGCGCAGATAGGCCACCTCCACCTCGTCATCGATGCGCATACGCGGCACATCGAACCCGGTTTCGTGATGCTTGCCCGGCCCTGCACCCAGCAGAAAGCCAACATTCAGCCTGAGCACGCGGTTGTTCACAAAACCATTGGGTGACTGTTTCACAGGATTGTCCTGCCTGATGGGTAAAGCATAACAGACCTCTAACTAACCTTAAAAGTATATAAATTTCTACAATGTGTCAAGACATATAACATTCTCCTAAAGGAAGGCGTGCCCCGCTTTTTTCAGGTTTTTTATACCTGGGGTGATGCGCTGGCCGCGGAGCCTGTGCCGGAGTAACCTGCGGGCCAGCCGGGATGCGCGCCGCTGTCATCAGCCTGTGACCAGTTTTCTTCCCTCGTGAGTGCGATTTTCGCGCCGACAATTTTCCTGTGCTACAATCCCTGAAGTCATTCTGATTACAGACAATTTCCCGACTGGCACGGACTACATCCCGCTATGATTGGAACTCGGCTCGGTCAATACGAGATCATCGAAGAAATCGGCAGAGGCGGTATGGCGACGGTGTTCCGCGCCTATCAGCCGAATATCGGCCGCTATGTCGCGGTGAAGATCATTCACCGGGCGATTTCCTCAGACTCGCGCGCGCTGGAGCGTTTTCAGCGTGAAGCGCGCCTGATTGCTCGCCTGGAACATCCGCATCTGCTGCCTGTGTATGACTATGATGGCGCGCATGAGCCGCCCTATATCGTCATGCGCTATCTCGAGGGCGGCACGCTGAAAGATGTGCTGGACCGGGGCGCACTGCCGCTGGTCGATATCAGCTACTTCATGCGCCAGACGGCCTCCGCGCTGGAATATGCGCACCGCCAGGGCGTGGTGCACCGCGATATCAAGCCCTCCAATATCATGATCGATCAGGACGGCAATGCCTTCCTGATGGACTTCGGCATCGCCCGACTGGCCGCTGGCAGCGCCGAAGGCCTGACGCAGACCGGCTTCGCTGTCGGCACGCCCGGCTACATGGCGCCCGAACAGGGCATGGGCCTGGACAATATCGACCTGCGCGCCGACATTTATTCACTCGGCGTGATGGCCTATCAGATGATCACCGGGCGCATGCCCTTCAGCGCCGAGACGCCGCTGGCCATCGTGATGAAGCACATCAACGATCCGGTGCCCAGCGTGCGTGCGCTCAATCCCGATCTGCCGGAGGCGCTTGATCTGGCGATTGCCAAAGCACTGGCCAAGAAGCCGGAAGATCGTTTCGCCTCAGCGATCGACTTTGCTGACGAGCTGACGCGTGCTGTGGGCAAGCTGTCGACGTCCAACCTGCGCCCGGATGCCCTGCGCGCCGCGGCCCGTGCCGCTGTCGAGGATATTCAAAAGCGCCGTGCCGAGCGCCAGCCCCAGATTGACGCCACCATGGCTGAATTTGAGGCCAGCCGCACGCTGCGCAAAGCCGGACGTCCGGACACAGGCGCTACCCGCACCGAGCCGGGCGGCCCGCCGCCGGGCATTCAGCCGGGTGAGACGCTGGCCGACGAATATGTGCCGACGACGATCACGCCGACCGACCAGCGCATTGCGCGCGGCGGCACAGGCACCAGCCGTCAGGCGACATCTCCGCTTCAGCCGCCCCCTGTCGCCGAACCGCCCGCGCCGAACCGCACGCCGATTTTTATCGGCGCGGGCATCGCTGCTGTGGCGCTCATCGCGGTGGTGCTGGTGCTGGTGCTCGGCCGTGGTGACGGCGGCGTCTCGCTGACGCAGACGGCGCAGGCCATCCAGCAGGATCAGACGCTGGGCGCGGTGATTGCTGCCGCCGGTACCGCGACGACTGCCGCCAATGAGCTGAACCGCACCGAAAGCGCACGCCAGACCTCACAGGCGGCGATGGGCAACGAAAATACCATGATTGCGCGCACAGCCGCGGCGGGCGTGACCAGCGCAGCGCAGCAGACGGCCCAGGCCGCCATCGGCGCCGAAAGCACCGTTTTCGCGCTGACCGCCAATGCCCAGACGGCCGTCGCCCAGGCGGCGACGCTGCCCCCTGGCGTGACCCCATCGGCCACGTTCACGCCCTCGACCACGCCTTCGCCAACAGCGACAGCGACGGCGACTGCCACCAACACGCCGGAGCCCACCAATACACCGCAGCCCACGGACACCCCGCGCCCGACGGAGACGCCCACGCCAGCCACGCCGATAGCGGTGTCTGGCCGCGCGCTGGTCGTGCGCGTAGGCCCCGGCGCACAGTATCCGTCGATGGGCAACACAGACCCCAGCGCCCCGCTGACGATCCTGGGCATCAGCGATGACCTCGCCTGGTACCAGATCGCGCTGGCCGATGGCCAGATTGGCTGGATCGCCAATAACCCGCAGTTCATCCAGACATTTGGCAACCTGAATGTCGTGCCGAATGCGGACCCGCCGACCGAGACGCCGCTGCCGACCGATACGCCCAGCAATACGCCGACGCCGACGGACACGCCGACCGAGACGCCTGTCCCCAGCGAGACACCCACGCCGACCAGCACGCCGACGGATACCCCTCCGCCGACGGACACGCCGGCACCGACCGAAACACCGACCGCGACCCTGACGCCGACGCCAACCGAGACGCAGGTCATTGAGCCTGTCGCGGCGGTCTTCACCTTTGCGGTCCTGCCTGAGAATCCGCTGTCGGTCGCGTTTGAAAACGCGTCCACCGGCCCGGTGCAGGCGGTCAACTGGGACTTTGGCGATGGCGCGCAGTCGACAGAATCGAATCCGGTCTACACCTATGCCGCCTCAGGCGCTTACATCGTCGCGCTGACGGTGACCGGCCCCGACGGCCAGGCCAACACCGTGCGCCTGATCGTCAATGTGGCCGAGCCGACGCCGGTGCAGCCGACGGCAGCGCCTACGGATGCGCCCACCAATACGCCGGAGCCGCCCCCTGAGGCAGGCTTCCCCTATCTGGAAGATTTTGAAGGTGACAATCCGGCCGCCGCATGGGACTATGATGCTTCTGCCTGGACGATTGTCGATGAAGGCAGCGAGCATTATCTGAGCGGCCAGGGATCGCTGCGCCAGCCAGCCATCATCCAGGGCACCGGCGCGCAGCCGTGGACGGCCTCCAATGGCATCCTGATCAATTTCCGCGTATTCCTCGATCCGCAGGCGGTGGGCGCGCGCGTCGTCTTCAACTATCAGCCGACGACCGGCCTGTACCGCGTGCTGGAGATGTTCCCCGGCCTGGTCAGCGTGAAGCGCAACGGCCCGGTCCCCGACCTGTTCACCCGCGAGACCGAGCCAGTCCTGCAAACGATCGGCGCGCCGCTGTCCAGCAACCGCTGGTACCAGATGACCATCTGGCAGCAGAACAACTCGATTCGCATTTACCTCGACGGCGTGCTGCTGATGTCCGTCACCGATAATTTCACCCCGCCGGTGAGCAATGGCCAGGTGCTCTTGCAGGTGACCAGCCAGACGCGCCCGATTCGCTTCGACGATTTCCTGATTCAGGAACCGAGCGAGATTTCGACCGGCTTTGACAGCGGCGTCGTGCCCGGCAACTGGCGCGTTAATTCCAGCGAATCGCTGGTCAGCGTGAATACCGACTCGTCGGGCAGCTATCTGCGGCTGGCGCCCGGTGCATCGGTCACGCCGCTGACGGGCGACCTGACCAATTTCACCATGATCTGCGCCGTGTGGAGCGAAAATGGCGGCTACCGCATTTCGCTGCGCGAAGGCGCGCAGGGCAGCATCGCGCTGACGACCGTCGGCGGCAACCTGGACATCACGCGCACCGATGCCTCAGGCGGCAGCGTGCCCGTGGGTAATGTCGCCAACTTCTATAACCGCAACCGCTGGGAGCTGCTGCACATCCGCTTCATCGGCAGCACGCTCGATATCGACCGCGATGGCGTCGAGCGCTACTCCGATTCGATCGCCAGCGCGCCAGAGGCTGGCCTGGTCACCTTCTCCACGCCGGGCAGCGGCGACATCATGCGCATCGATTACTGCGCGATTGCCCCGGCGGCGGCCAGCTCCAACGAGCTGACGCGTCCCATTTTCGCGCTGCGCGACCTGGCCATCAGCCGTCCGTTCCGCATCCTGCGCAGCGACTTTGACGACAATTTCGATGAAATCCTGCGCACCGACGACTATTGGCAGGATGGCACCAACGCGGCGGGCACGTTCACCAACGACCCGAACGCGACCGAGCATCGGCAGTTTTTGCGCATGCAGGACAGCTCGAACCGCCAGCAGTGGCGCATCCTGCGGGATGTCATCGGTATTGAAGTGATCGAAAGCGGCAGCAGCCTGGCGCGCTCCACAGATATCTATGCCACCGTGTTTGTGCGCTTCCCGGTGGGCAGCATGGGCGGCAGCGCGTGGGTGGCCGTGCGCGCCGTGCCCACGATTACCGGGGCCTCGCTGGAAGGTTACTACCTGGTGCTGGAGCGGGCCGCCGATGGCACGACCAGCGTGGTCATCCGTGAGGTGACCCCGATCGCCCAGACGGAACTGTATCGCGGGGCGGTGCCTGCGCCGGCCGATGGCACGCCAACGCCCGACTGGATTCCTGTGGAAATCCTGACGCTGGACAACCTGGTCGCGTTCTTCGTCAATGGCCAGCTGGTGCACAGCATCAGCAATGCCACCCAGCTGGGCGGCAGCCTGGCGCTGGGCGTCGATCCGGGCACATCGGCCGACTTTGATACGCTGGTGGTGCGCGACACATCGCCGCACGACGAATAAGGCGCACTGCACAGATTCGCTGACAGGGACAGGTGACTCATGGCAAAACAGATTATCAAAACAGACAAGGCTCCGGCCGCGCTGGGGCCGTATAACCAGGGCATCGTGGCGGGCGGGTTTCTGTTCACTGCCGGCCAGACCCCGCTCGACCCGGCCACTGGCAAGCTGGTGGAGGGCGATATTGGCGCCCAGACCGCGCGCGTGTTTGAGAACCTGCGCGGCGTGATCGAGGCAGCCGGCGCGACCTTCGAGGATGTCGTCAAGAGCACGGTGTATCTGGCCGATATGGGCGACTTTGCGGCGATGAACGCGGTCTACGCGACCTATTTCCAGGTTGCTCCCGCCCGGACGACCATTCAGGCGGCGCGTCTGCCGCTGGATGCGCGTGTCGAAATTGAGATGATCGTTCGCCTGCCGGAATAGCCCGCAGGGCAAGCAGCACGAAACTCGATGGCAGATGCAGGGCGCGGGCGCAGGTGGCCTTCGCCCTGCATCTTTGTTTTCAGGGAGGATGCCCGATGGTTCGCTGGGAGTACATCACGACGTTTCTGAAGGCCGACAGCAAGCGCGAGGAAGACTTTCTGGTGGCAAACTACTCATGGAAAGAGGGCATGCCAATCTATACGCCTGAGTCGCTCATTCCGCTGCTGAACGCCTATGGCGCGCAGGGCTGGGAGCTGATCCAGATCATGCCGGTGAACGTGGGGCGCAATGCCGATGTACTGGTAGCCGATGCAGGCAGTGGCGGGAGGACATGGGCATTCACATATTTCTGCACGTTCAAGCGCCCGCTTGAGGAGAAGAGCCCGTGATTCCTGGGCTGGCTGAAGACGTAGCCGCACGGCTGATCGACGTCGATGGTGTGCGCGCTGTCGTGCTGGGCGGGTCGTATGCGCGCGGGGCCGCTGATGCCTCCAGCGATATCGACCTGGCGCTGTACTATGACCCTAAAGAGCCGCTCGATCTGGAGGCGCTGCGCAGGCTGGCCGCTGAACTGGATGACTCCGGCAGCGGCGATGCGGTGACGGCGACCGGCGCGTGGGGCCAGTGGATCAACGGCGGGGCATGGCTGACGATCGGCGGCCAGCGCGTCGACTGGCTGTACCGCAATCTGCCGCGCGTGCATGACTATATCAGCGCGTGCATCGCGGGCAGCCCGGTGGCACATTATCAGCCGGGGCATCCGCACGCCTTTCACACGCATATCTATCTGGCCGAGGCCGCGCTGTGCATCCCGCTGGAGGATCCGTATGGCGAGGTCGATGCGCTCAAGCGGCGTGCCCTGCCGTATCCGCCCGCGCTGAAACAGGCAGTCATCCAGGGCGGGCTGTGGGAAGCCGGGTTTTCGCTGAGCGTGTGCGAGAAAAGTGCCGTCAGAGGGGATGCGCTGCATGTGCACGGGTGTCTGTTTCGCGCGGCGGCCTGCCTGATTCAGGCGTTGTATGGGCTGAACGAGGCCTACTTCATCAACGAGAAGGGGTCGGCGGCGGCAGTGGATCGCTTCGCAGCACGGCCGGACGGCTTCGCGGCGCGGGTGGGCGATGCGCTGGGATCAGCCGATTTACCGGGCGCACAGCGGGCGATGCTGGGCCTGCTGGACGAGACACGTGCGCTGTGCGAAAGCGCCGGTTTCGTGTCGCTGTAGTGCCACAAAGTGGACATCAACGGCGGCAGCGGCTAATCTCTTAGGCGCGATATGTCTGTGCCAATGCACCCGTCGCCTGTGATCCGGTGCACATGAGGAAGGACACGCCATGACCGTGATGATTCGCCCGCTCGCCCCGCATGATATGGATTGGGCGCGCAATGCCTGGCGCGTGTTCTGGGGTTCCGAAGCGATTGTCTCGCGCGGGCAGCGCCACGAACTGCCAGAGCTTCCGGCCTTTATCGCGCTGGTGGACGACGAGCCATCGGGCCTGGCCAGCTATGCCTTTGACGGCCAGGGCGACTGCGAGCTGGTGTCGCTGCACAGCTCGATCGAAGGCTCGGGCGCGGGCAGCCAGCTGGTGGAGGCGGTGCTTCAGGCGGCCCGCGAAAAAGGCAGCCGCCGCGTGTGGCTGGTGACCACCAACGACAATACCGATGCGCTGCGCTGGTATCAGAAGCGCGGATTCCGGCTGTCGGCGCTCTACCGTGATGCGGTCACACGGGCACGCGCGATCAAGCCTGAAATCCCGGCGACTGGCGACGATGGCATTCCCCTTTATGACGAAATTGAGCTGGAGATTGTGCTGTGACGATTATCCTGCACCTGATTGCACAGGATGTATGGGCGCATGCCAAACACGAGCCGAGGTATGCGCCGCCGTCGCTGGCGGCTGAGGGATTCATCCATTTTTCCACGCCGGAACAGATCCCGTTCGTGGCGAATCGCTTTTACACTGGCAGCGAGGACCTGCTGCTGCTGGTGATCGAAAGCGAAAACCTGACCGCCCCGCTGAAATACGAGGCGGCCGCGCATCCTTTTCCGGTGCCGGACAGCGATGAGCTGGTGGATCTGGGCGATTTTCCGCACCTGTACGGGCCGATCAACCTGGATGCCGTGGTGAATGTCATCCCGTATGCGCCCGGCCCGGATGGGAAATTCGCCCCGCCACAGCTCTAGACGTCTTTGGCCTTCTTTTCCATCACCTGGGCAATCTGCGTTTCGTCCAGGCGGCCATCGCGCAGGTCAAACACCAGGTCGCGCAGATGCGGCGCATCGCTGATGCCCAGCTTGGCGATTTCAGCGCCGCTGCTGCCTGCCGAGCTGATGGCGATATCCCCGTAGTTAAACACGCGCCCCAGGAACGACTGGTTGACGGTCACGTCGGTGATGTTCGCAAGCAGGATCGATGTCTCGTTGCGCGACAGCCATGTGCCGCGCTTCTGGATGATGCGTCGGTTGGTCAGCTCGATGCGGTTGTGGATGTATACCGTCCAGTACCAGATTGACAGTGACAGGATGGCGCGGACCCAGAATCCTGGCCGCCACTTGCTTTCCTTGAAGACTTTCAGGGTGCGTTCCGGGCTGTTTGCTGAAATATCAGGGGCGGGTGCGGCCATGCTCACATCTCTTTCTGGATACCACGGGTTAGAAACCATTACGTACAGTATAGCATCGAGTTGCGCGGCGGATGTATTCAGCGCGTAAAATCGATGGTGGCCAGCACGTGGGCAAGCTGGTCGACCAGCGCGTCCTGAGAGCCATTGTTCAGCAGGGTAAAATCGGCCAGCGCGATCGGGCCGCCTTTTTCCAGATGCTCGATTTCGGCGATATCGCGTGTCTCGGCTTCCGCGGCTGTCAGCGGGCGCTCCGTGCGCGAGGCCAGGCGCGCATAGCGCAGGGCGCGTTCGCTCACCACCGCCACGATGACCAGGTCCGCATCCAGCTCCTGCTTCAGCAGGCGATACTCGCTCCAGCTGTACAGCCCGTCGATGACGATGCACGGGTGCTGTTCCAGCGCATCGCGCAGGATGGGCAGGGCGCGCCGCGCGATCGCGGCCATGCCGTCCTGGGCGCGCAGTTCTTCGCGCACGATGCGCTCGTTTTCCGGCGTCAGCGGCCAGCCGCGGTGCGCCACTTCGTTGACGACGATGCTGCCGAAACGAAACTGAAAAAAGCCCATCGATTCCAGATGGGCTGCACACACCGATTTGCCCGATCCGGGCATCCCGACAAGCGCCAGCGCCTGCCGTCTGCGAGGTTGATTTGCGACCAACGAATTCCCTACCTGTTTCAAAGCCAATGGGGCGATAACTGGCGGGATTATACACCACGAAAGTGTGTATAATCCGTTTCTATGGATATGAATCGCGTCAATCCGTACCACCATGACCTGAACGATGATCTGGCCGACATCGACTACGGCGGCGTGCCTTTTGCCGGACGCAAAGATGTGCTGGGCCACCTGCATCGCCAGTTCAACGATCCGGCGCCCAACGCCACGCGCTCACTGTGCATCGTCGGGCGGCAGCATATCGGCAAGACGGCCGTGCTGCTGGCGGCCGAGGGCACGTTTGCGGATACGCATGTGGTGGCGCTGCTGTTCATGCGCGAGGCGGTGCTGGACAGTGAGCTGGACCTGATTCTGGCCATCGCGCAGGCGGTGACCGAGGGCATGGTGGCCAGCGGCGTCAGCCTGCAGCGGCTGATGGACCTGGAAGAGCCGACGCACGAGACCGCGCGCACCTGGCTGGCGGGGTCCTTCCTGCCGATTGCGCTGGCGGCCATGCGCGGACGAAAGCTGGCGCTGTGCTTTGATGATGCCGAGCGCATGCTGTTTGCGATTCGTTCCGGCGCGCTGCCCCCCGATACATTTTCTTTTCTGCATGGCCTGATTCGCCAGTTTGGCGGGCTGGGCATGGCGCTGACCCTCGACGCTGAATATGAGGCCGACGTGGATGGCTTTGCCCCGCTGATCGGCCTGAAAGACACCCATCGCCTGAATAACCTGAGCGAGTCGGAGACGCGCTGGCTGCTGACCGGCCCGGCGGTTGGCTGCTATTCGGTCGGCGATGATGCGGTGACCGCCGCGCAGAAGCTGACCGGCGGCGAGCCCGCCCTGGTGCAGCATCTGGGCTATCTGCTGTTCCGGCGCTGGGAGACGGTCAATGACCTGATGGTGGTCTCGCCAGAGGATATCCGGTCGCACACCGCCGCGCTCTATCGCTATGCCGAGGCCGACTTTCGGGCGGCTTATCTGCGTCTGACGCCGCCGGAAAAACGCGTGCTGGGCGCGGTCAGCCAGTTGCATTACAGCGACCCGCTGAAGCGTGTCGACCCCGGCGCGATTGAGAATTTCCTGGCCCAGGGTGAGCTGCCGATGGATATGACGGCGATCCGGTCGGCGCTGCGCGGGCTGGAGTATGTTGAAATGGCGCATACATCAGCCGATGGCGTCACGCTAGTGAGCGGGCTGATGCAGTCGTGGCTGCTGGACAATGTCGGCACGGGCAGGGTGGTGACGACGTCATCGCGTGGCCCGGCGCTGGCTGCGCCGGTGCGTAAGCTGGCTGAAGCGGCAGACGGCCTGCCGCGCGCGCCTGGCTTTCGCCCGGCCGAGCTGATCCGCGACCCGGCCTTCCGCGCGCAGATGCAGCGTCAGATTCCTGCCCGCATGGCCGCTGCGATGGCCCTGGCGGCCGCCATTCTGGGGCTGCTGCTGGCCGTCGCGCTGTTTTCCCCGCCCGCGCAGGACACCTCTTTCCGGGCGACCGTGCCCACGGTCACGCTGGCCGACGCGCCCTAGCCAGGGGCGCCTGCTCGTCTTCGCCTAAGTATTAGGCATTTACTGTCCAATATCTGCCTTTGAATTACACTAGCGATATAATGCGTGCATGCGCCATCCCATGAGCGGGATGGCCGTTTCGCGTCGGTGAGAATCAATCGGGGAAAACATGACTTCGCAAGACAGTTTGCAGGACCTGCGTTCGCAGATCGATGTTATCAATATGCAGCTGCTGGAGCTGCTGAGCGCCCGCGCCCGTGTCGTGACCGAGATCGGCAAGGTGCTGACGGAACTGGGCAGCGAACATTACGACCCGTCCCGCGAGGCCCAGATGCTGACGGCGCTCGAGCTGGCCAATAAAGGCCCGTTCTCGAACGAGACGATCAAGGCCCTGTTCCGCGAGATTTTTCGCGCCTCGCTGGCGCTGGAAGAATCGCAGGCCAAAGCGAAAATTCGTGTCCAGCGCAAGAGCGCGGACGAGCGCACGATCATCACGCTGCCCGACGGCGTGACCAAAATTGGCGATGGCAGCTTCCAGATCATCTCCGGGCCGTGCGCCGTGGAGAGCTATGAGCAGATGGATGAAACCGCTGCCGCGCTGAATGCCCGCGGCGTGAAGATCCTGCGCGGCATGGCCTACAAACCGCGCACGTCCCCGTATGAATTCCAGGGCATGGGCGAGGAAGGCCTGCAGATTGCCCGCCAGGTGGCCAACAAGTACAACATGTTCATCACCAGCGAAATCATGGACAAGAGCCAGATCGATATGATGCTGGACTATGTCGACATCTTCTGGGTGGGCGCCCGCAATATGCAGAACAGTTTCCTGCTGCGCGCGCTGGGCAAGATCAACAAGCCGGTCATCCTGAAGCGCGGCCTGGCCGCCACGCTGGAAGAATTTATGTATGCCGCCGAATACATCGTCAGCAGCGGCAATCCGAACGTGATCCTGATCGAGCGCGGCATCCGCACGTATGAGAAATCGACGCGCAACACGCTGGACATTGGCGGCGTGGCGGTGCTGAAGCTGGAATCGCATCTGCCGGTGGTGGTGGATATCTCGCACAGCGCGGGCCGCCGCGATATCGCCATGCCGCTGGGGCGCGTGGCCAAGGCCAGCGGCGCGGACGGCCTGATGGTGGAAGTGCATCCGAATCCGGCCGTCGCCATGAGCGATGCCAAGCAGCAGTTGTACATCCCGCAGTTCAACGAACTGATGGACGAGCTGGACAAATACCCGATTCCATAAGTGCATCAGCCGACAGTGCGAGGGGCAGCGCAGAATTAGCAGCCCCTCGCGTTTTCGTCAGCAGGGTGACAGGCGCTGGCCTGCACAGACAGAAAGTGACATGGTCGCTATCCGCAGCGAGATTACCCGCATTCTTCAGTCGCTCACAGAGCCGCATCCGGATATCACCGATCCCGACGAGCGCGCCCGCGCCCGCCTGCTGGGCTGGATGGTGCTGGGCTCGTTCAGCGTGCAGATGCTGACGCTGGTCATTTTCGCCCTGATCGGCTGGCTGCCCATCCGCAATCCTGAAGCCACGCCCCTCAGCATTTCAATCGCGTCCATGTTCGTCACCTACGCCATCTGGCGGCGCGGCTACTGGCGTCTGGCGGGCTTCGTGCTGATCGTGTTCGGCGGCAGCATCCTGTTCCTGCATGTGCTGATTACCGGACAACCGACGATCGGCGCGCTCAAATTCTCCGTCCTCATCATCCTGTTCACGGCCATTATCTATTCCACGCGACAGGCCGTGTATGCCACGCTGGTCATCAGCGTCATCATTTTGCTGATTCCGCTCATCAACCGGGGCATCGTGATGCAGCTCGTCATCTCGCAGGAGCTGGTGTATGTGCTGGTGTTTTCGCTGCTCATCATCGTGGCGATGGCATTTCGTGAGCGCCTGGAAGACGAGCGGCGCCAGCGGCTGCAAGTCAGCGAAACACGTTACCGCATGATCAGCGACATGATGAGCGACTATGCATTCGGATGCTTCATCCGCAATGGCAGGGTAGTCGTGGACTGGATGACCGAAGATGCCTTCAAGCGCCTTTCTGGATACGACTGGAAAGACATCGAACAGGGGGGTCTGCATACAATAGTGCATCCTGACGATGTGGCCGACATGCTGGATGCAATCACGCCTGTGTTGAGTGGACTGCCCAGCGAAAACGAGTTTCGCCTGATCACGCGAGATGGAAAGACGCGCTGGATCAATGTCATCCGCACACCCATACTCGATACAAAAACGGGCAAGCCAACCTATTTCTATGGCATTGGCACCGACGTAACCAACTACCGCAAGGCGGAGCTGGACCGTATCGAGACCGAGCGTCTCAAGGCCGAGGTCGAAAAGGAACGCCAGCTTAACGAAGTCAAGAACAAGGTCATGATGACCATCTCGCATGAGTTTCGCACGCCGCTGGCCCAGATTCGCACGGCGACCGACCTGCTGGAAGGCCATTTTGACCGCATGACGCCGGAGCGCCGTCACGACCGCCTGACCACTATTCGCAGCAGCGTGGGCACGCTGACCGACCTGATCGGCGAAATTGCCGCAATGATGCAGAATGCGTTTAATCCGCTGCCGCTGCATCTCGAGCCGGTGCTGCTGAATGACCTGATTCAGCACGTGGTGGGGGCTGCCGAGGTGCGCAGCGGTGGCAGCCATCAGATCACCTATGATCCGCCTGCCCGCGCGCTGGGGCCGGTGCTGATCGACAGGCGCCAGTACACCCGCGCCGTCGAGAACCTGGTCAACAACGCGATCAAGTATTCGCCTGCCGGAGGCCTGATCCGCATCACGCTGGTCGAGAAGAACGGCCAGCTCGAGCTGGCCGTCAGCGACAGCGGCATCGGCATCCCCGAAGAAGACCAGGCCAATCTGTTCACGCCGTTTTTCCGCGGCCGGAACAGCGACCAGTTTCCTGGCACCGGCTTCGGCCTCACGATTGTGAAAGACTGCGCGACGATGCACGGCGGCAGCGTGAGTGTGTGCAGCACGATTGGTAAGGGCAGCACATTCAGGCTGATTGTCCCGCATCGTGTGCCCGAAAAACCGCATCATCCTGACCAGAAAGACACCTAGCGAGAGCACATGACCACAGATCCGAATACCCTGCGCCAGCTTGAAAGCACCCGGCAGCGCCGTGTGACGCTGGATTTTTCCCCGTTTGAGGCTGCCCTTGCTGTGCTGGAACCGGCCCGGCTGGAGGCGCTGGTGCTGCTGCTGGCATCCGCACCCATGACCGACCTGCGCGAGCAGATCGACGCGGGCGAACTGACGTATGCCGAGTGCGTGCTGGGCTATGTCGAGCGCATCCGCCGCTTTGACGGCCCGCTGCAAAGCATCCTCGCGCTGAACCCGGAGGCGCTGCATCAGGCCGAGGCCCGTGACCGTGAGCGCCAGTCTGGCAGGGTGACCGGCCCGCTGCACGGCATGGCCATCCTGCTGAAAGATAATATCGACACCGCGCCGCCGATGCCGACGACCGCCGGGGCCGCCGTGCTGATGAACACGACCGCCTCGCGTGATGCATTTCTGGTTAGCAGGCTGACCGACGCGGGCGCAATTATTCTGGGCAAGACCAACCTGAGCGAATGGGCCTTCTGGATGAGCAGTGAAGGCGCCAGCGGCTACAGCTATGTCGGCGGTCAGACGCGCAATCCGCACGGTAAATTTGATGTGGGCGGGTCCAGCTCTGGCAGCGGAGCGGCGGTGGCGGCGGGCTTCGGCGCGGCGGCCATCGGCACCGAGACCAGCGGCTCGATTTCGTCGCCCACCAGCGCCAACGCGCTGGCCGGCCTGAAGCCAAGTATCGGGCTGGTCAGCCGACAGGGCGTGGTGCCGATCGTCGATGTGCTGGACACGCCCGGCCCGATGACGCGCACGGTGGCCGATACGGCCGTCCTGCTGGGCGCGCTGGCGGCTCATGATCCGTCTGACCCGGAAGCAGGTCATGACGCGCTCAGGCCGCTGTTTGGCCGTGACTTCCTGGCTGACCTGAACCCTGATGCGCTGAAAGGCGTGCGCGTGGGCATCCTGCGCTACAACCTGCGCGCGCCCGGTGCGACCAATCTGATTTCTGCGGAGATTCGCGGGCTGATCAGCATGCTGGCGGCGCGCTCGCGCGTGATGAAGGCGGCACTGGAGCGGGCCGGCGCGGTGCCGGTCATGCTGCCGTTGATTTCACTTCAGCCTCAGGGCTGGGATCTGGTGGGCGTGCTGAACGCGGGCTTCCGCGACCAGCTCAATGCGTATCTGGCGGGCCGCGACAATCTGCCGCCGTATGCGCGGGCACTGGCCGACATCATCGCCTATAACGACGAAGACCCGGCCGAACGCGCGCCCTATAACCAGGCGATGCTGCTGCTTTCGCAGGCCAGCACGTTTGACCCGGCGGGCTATCGTGAACTTGGCCTGAAAATGCGGGCCGCCGCGGATGCGTATCTCACGAATCTCATGGCACAGAGCGATGTGCAGATGGTGGGCAGCATCGGGGCATTTGCCAGTATGTATTATGCGGCGGCGGGCTGGCCCGCGGTATGCGTGCCGGTTGGGCGCGTGAAGCGCACCGGCCAGCCGTTCAACGCGACGCTGTTTGGCCCATACGCCAGCGAGTCGCGTTTGCTGGCCGCCGGTCTGGCGCTGGAACAGGCTGTCGCGGTGGTGTAGGCGAGGCGATATATGCGACACAAACACGCAGCCTCACCCCGGAACCTATCGGTTCCTGCCCCTCAGGCCACAACGTGGAGAGGGGCGGTTGAGCGCAGCGAAACGGGGTGAGGCTGGAAGCTACCCCTCCACCCTGACCGTTTCGCTTTTCCGGCGCCCCAGCAGCCACAGCACGGGCGACAGAATCGCCCCGCTGAGCACGAACGCCGCACGCAGGCTGGCATTGCCTACCAGGCCGATGGGTGGGCCGCCCGCCATCTGTCCGATGGCGTCGGTCTGGCTTTGCATCGAGAGCACGGTAGCGCGCACGCCGCTGTCGGTATCAATCGCCTGATTCGTCCAGATTTGCAGCAGCGGGTCAATCTGCCCACGCGCCTGCGTGAAGATGAAATAGGCCGCCAGCGCGATCAGCAGTGACGGCGCCAGGCTGTACACGATGATGCCGCCGACCATCATGGCGCTGAAAACCAGCAGCGCGCGCCGCACCTGCGCGATCTGGCGCGTATTCACGCGGCGGCGGGTGATTTCAGTCGCCGCGATGCCAATGACCATGCCGATGATATTCAGCGCGCCGAACAGCACGATGGCCGGAATGCCGCTTTCGCCTTCCATGTTGAAGGTCGTCAGCAGATGTGCCTGCCACAGGCGGTCCCAGCCCTCGCTGTACAGGCCGAAGAACAGCCCCAGCAGCAGGATGCTGAGCAGCGCGGGCTGGCGGCGGATGACGCGGGTGCCATCGCGGAAGGTGTCGATCATCTTGCCCCACGTGCTGCGGTCTTCACGCGGGGTGGGGGTGAAGCCGTTTTCCGGCATGGTGAATATCAGCACGACGGCCAGCAGTACCGGCAGCAGCCCGCCGATGACGATCGGAAGCGCCAGGCTGATACTGCCCAGGCCGATGCTGATGAAAATGCCGATAATGCTCGCAAAGCGGTCAAACTGGCTGCCGCGCAGAAAGGCCTGCGCCGCCTGTTCCTGCCCGGCCTCGTCCACCAGCCACGCGTCATAGGCCCCGCTGGTGAAGGTATAGCCCAGCCCCCACAGAAAATGCCCGACGAGGATCGCGCCGAAAGCCGGAATCGCGCCCATGACGACGTAGGCGACGCCGATCATGGCGAAGCCGATGATGCACGACAGCCGCCGGCTGTACAGGTCCGCGACGATGCCAGTGGGAATCTCGCAGACGAAAATGGTGACTTCCAGCATGGTGCCCGCCAGCACCAGCTGCAGCGGGTCCATGCCCACCACCTGCACCTGATAAATAATCATGGCCGTCCACACCAGCGTGCCGGACAGCGCAAATATGATCGACTTGATGTAATGCAGGCGCACTGGCTGCCAGTGAGTCATGGTGATGCGCTCCCTTGTTTCGTGACAGCACGCACATCATGCCCGGCGTTCATTGTGGAGAGCGCTGGCGCAGAACGGTATGTGGATGTCAGGATTGTGAATTGTGAACCGTACCCTGTTACTATGACCCATTATGACCACATTCGCTCGGTAATGCCAGTTGAAATTTCACGGAAATTTCACGCTTTGCCTGCCCTGATTCACAGTAAGATGTGTGGGAAGGGGGGAACCTATGACTGCAAACAGCATGGCAATCGAGCTTGAGGGGCTGAGCAAGGTGTTTGGCCGTCGCAAACGGCGCGTGCAGGCGGTGAACAATATCAGCCTGAAGGTGGAGCGCGGGCAGGTATTCGGCTTTCTGGGGCCAAATGGCGCGGGCAAGACGACCACCATCCGCATGCTGCTCACGCTGATTTTCCCGACGCAGGGCCAGGTGCGCGTGCTGGGCCAATCGCCGTATGTGGCGCGCGATGTGCTGAAGCGCGTGGGCGCGGTGGTGGAGACGCCCGTGTTTTACAACTATCTGACCGGGCGGCAGAACCTGGAAGTGCTGGCGCGTACGTCGGGCACAAATCAGCCCGCGCGCATCGAGGCGCTGCTCAAGCAGGTCAATCTGGGCGAGCGGGCAGGCCAGCGCGTGGCGACGTATTCGCTGGGGATGCGCCAGCGCCTGGCCCTGGCCGCCGCGCTGATCGAGGACCCGGACCTGGTCATCTTCGATGAGCCGACCAACGGCATGGACCCGGCCGGCATCCAGGAGATGCGCGGCTTCATCCGCGAGCTGGTAGATGTGCAGGGCAAGACAGTCTTCCTGTCCAGCCATCTGCTCAGCGAGGTGGAGCAGGTGTGTGACCGCGTCGCCATCATCCATCGCGGCGAGCTGAAACGCGAAGGTAGCGTGGCCGAGCTGCTGGACGGGTCGTCGCGCGTGCGCATCGAGGCCGCGCCGCTCGACCGCGCGCAGGTCATTCTGGGTGAAGGCTGGAAGCTGACCCCATACGAGGATCATCTGCTGCTGGAGGCCAAACGGGCCGATGTGCCGGCTATCGTGCGCCGCCTGAACGAAACGGGCATCGATGTCTTTCATGTGGCGGCCGAACGTTCGTCGCTGGAAGACTATTTCCTGTCGGTCACACAAGGGGAGACGGTGTAACCATGGTCAACCTGTTTCGCGCGGAATGGCGCAAGATCGTCAGCAATCGCCTGGTTGTCTCGTTCACGGTATGGATTTTCCCGATCGGCGCGCTGATCATCTACCTGCTGCTGCTGCTGGGCGTGATGGTCTCGGAAGAACTGCGCTCTGGATTGCAGCAGCAGAACGTCAGCTGGACCGACCAGATGAACATGGCGTGGAGCATCATCAACAACCAGTTTGGTCGCCTCTTGCTGCTGGTGCTGACGGCCTTCATCTTCGCCAGCGAATACCAGTGGGGCACGTGGAAGAATATCATCCCGCGCAGCTCGCGGGTGAAGCTGGTGGCCGCAAAGTTCATGGCGCTGGGGGCTTTCGTCGTGATCGCTTACGGCAGCATGACGATCGTGATCGCGCTGGGCAACGTGGTGTCGACGCTGGCCATCGGCGGCACGGTGTCCCCTGCGCTGAATGATGGCCCGGCGCTGAGCGCGTTTGCCCGCGATTATGCGCTCAATGCGTTTACTGCGCTGTGCAGCGGGCTGATCGCGGCATGCTATACCGCGCTGGGCGGTATCTGGTTGCGCTCGGTCATCGGCGGCATAGCTGTGGGCTTCCTGCTTACGTTTGCCGAGGAGAGCGTGCTGCTCGTAGTGCTCCTGCTGCGCAGTCTGATTCCGTCGTTGTCTAACCTGATCGGTCTGCATCAGTTCACGCCCGGCTATAACCTAGCCAATATCGGCTCATGGGCCACGAGGGAAGAGAGCTATTTGCCGCCCGGCCTGGTCACTCTGCTTGAGCCGCGTAGTCTTGAATTCTCATTAGTGGTGGTGGCCGTGTGGCTGGTGGTGCTGCTCGCGCTGATCCTTTATCTGTTCCGCAAGCAGGATATTCTGGGATAGGGGAAAAGGGAGAGTTAAAAGTTAAAAGGCGAAAGTTAAAAACGGCTTGGCATGCCTTGCCTGATGGGTAACGACCATTTCTCTTGAGTGTTGGGCACAGGCTGTCTACTCCCTGACATCGTTTTCCTGACAATGGGGCGGATAGGCAGAATGATACTGCCGGGCGCCTCGCGAGGCGCCCCTACAAGGGCCGATCTTGCAGGTCATCACGAACTGTCCTGACGCCGAATACCCATCACGATTACTCTTTCTTCGTGCGGTTGGTGGCGTAGGGGCGCCTCGCGAGGCGCCCGCCGACTCAAAACCAGAGATTTCTGTGTGCCGCTCGCCTTTGGCGGACGAGTTCGCTCCTGCGACTCCAGATAACCGCCCGCCTGGCCACGCCCGCCCTTTTTAACTTTTAACTTTCGCCTTTTAACTTCTCTCTACCCTCAGCGCACGCCGCGGAACAACACCAGCCCGGCGATCAGCGCGCCATAGGTGACGACCGTCATCAGCAGGCCGACGCGGGTGAAGTCGCTCGGCTTGTAGCCAGCCGGGCCCATCATCAGCACATTGACCGGGTGCGACATCGGCGTGAGGAAAGCGGCTGAACAGGCAATCGCGGCGGCCAGCCCGACCGCCTGCGCGTCTGCGCCCAGCTGCAACGCTCCGGCGATGACCACCGGCCCCATCAGCAGGGCGGACACCTGCCCGCCGACCACCTGCGTGACCAGCATCGTCACCAGGAAGACGCCGGAAATGAAGCCGATCACCCCCAGTGAGCCGAACGCGCCCACCACCAGCCCGCCGATGATGTCGGCCATGCCGGTATTCTGCAGCGCGATGCTGAGCGGCAGGAACCCGGCGATCAGAAAGACGACGCGCCATTCAATCGCCCGATAGGCGTCGTCCATGCTGAAGCACCCGGCCAGCACCATGGCCACGCCGCCTGCCAGCATCGCCAGCGAAATCGGCACGATATCGACGACGGCGGCGATCAGCGCCAGCGCGGTAATCAGCAGGGCGATGCCCGCCTTCTGCGGCATCCGCGGCCGGGCGCGATGCGCGCTGCGCGTGACAAAGTAGTCGGGGTCGCGGGCCAGCAGGTCAATTTTCACAGGGGATCCGACGACCAGCAGCGCGTCGCCCACCTCCAGCGGGAAGAACTGCACATCGGTGCGGTAGCTGCGCCCCTCGCGCCAGATGGCGATGCACGACAGGCCGGTGCGCTCGCGGAAACGCAGCCCGGCCAGCGTTTTGCCCAGCACGGACGATCCCGGCGGGATGATGACCTCGGTCAGGTCGGGCGTGGTGTCGCCCCTGAAATGGCTCATGTCGGGCGTGGTCTGTGTCATGCCCCAGTCGTTCAACTGCACCACGCGGTCTTCGCGCCCCACAATCAGCACATGGTCGCCGGGGCGCAGGACTTCGCTGGGCGCAGGCGTGTGGATGCGGATGCCGTTGCGCCAGATGGATAAGACCGACAGGCCCAGCACTTCACCGATGCTGCTGTCGGCCAGTGTGACATCGATCAGCGGCGAGCCGGAATTGACGCGCAGCTCCCACAGTCGCTCGTTCAGCCCATAGGTGTCGGCCAGCGCACGCGAGAGCGATGCCGCGCCCATCGTCCCGACCGATGCGCGCGTGGGCAGCAATTTTCGCCCGAACAGCGCCATTGCCAGCAGCGCGACCAGCGCGATCAGCCCGCCGGTGGGCAGAAAATCGCCCATCGACAGCCCCGCCTGTCCATTCTCGACCAGCAGCCCGCTGATGACGATGTTGGCGGTGGTGAAGTACGTCGCCATACCGCCCACCAGCGTGCCAAACGAGAGCGGCATCAGCAGCCTGGAGGGGGAGACGCGCGTCTCTTCGGCCACCTGCATGGCGACTGGCAGCAGCACCGCTCCTGCCGCGACATTATTCATCGCCAGCGAGAGCAGCGCGCCAGCCCCCATGAACAGCACGATCAGGCGCACTTCGCTGGGGCCGGCGGCGCGTTTGATGAAGGCGGCCACGCGCTGGGCGATGCCGGTTTCTTCCAGCCCGTGCGAGATCAGGAACAGGCCGACCAGCGTCATCACGGCCGGATTGCTCAGGCCGGAAAGCGCCTCAGTCGGTGTGACCAGCCCGCTGAGTGCCAGCGCCAGCAGCACCAGCAGCGCGACCAGATCACTGCGCAGGCGGTTGCTCAGCGTCAGGCCAAGCGCCGCCAGCACAATCACGTTCAGGATGATCTGCGGCGTCGTCAGCATGGCCGCGTCAGCGCTGATAGACCAGCACGCCGCCGACGTAGGTCTGCTCGACCTGAAGCGCAGGCAGCATATCGGGCGGCGTCTCCAGCGGATTGCCAGACAGCACGGCCAGGTCTGCCCACTTGCCGGGCGACAGGCTGCCGCGGGTATCGGCATCGCCGCTGGCAATCGCGCCGCCCATCGTGTAGGCATACAGCGCCTGCGCGGCGCTGATGGCCTGTTCTGGCGCGATCGGGTTGCCGTTGATGTCCTTGCGGTCCAGCGCGGCCTTCATGCCCAGCAGCGGATTGTCGTCGGGCACGACCGGCGCGTCAGAGCTGAGCGCGACATCCAGCCCGGCGTCCAGCATGGCCTTCACCGGATAGCAGCGCGGGAAAAATCCGTCGGGCAGGTAGCGCCGGTAGGTCGTGCCCAGCGCATACAGGAAGATCGTCTGCGGCACGGCGATGATGTTCAGGGCTTTGCAGCGCGCCAGATGCCCGGCGCTGGGCAGGCCCAGATGCTCGATGCGGTGGCGCAGCTCTGGCGCTGGCTTGCGCGCATGCAGGCGCTCGTAGGTGCTGATGATTTGCTCGATGGCGACATCGCCGATGGCGTGCGTGGCGATGCGGAAACCAGCATCGTGCGCCTCCCACATCAGCTCAAACAGCTCATCGTCTTCAAAGCGCATCACGCCGCGTTCGCCGGTCTCTTTGTAGGGCACGCTCAGCGCAGCAGTCGCGCCGCTCAGCCCGCCATCGGCGAAGAATTTCACGGTGTCGATGCGCAGCGTGTGGCTGACATACCGTTCGGGCAGCGGGATCGTCTCGCTGCCGCCATCCTGCCTGCGGATGGGCAGGCCGTTGATGCGCACGGCCAGGTCACCATCGGCCTCAAGCTGGCGATACACGCGCAGGTGTTGCGGCGCCAGCAGCGGGTCGGTCGCGCTGGTGATGCCCAGGCGAAGCTGATGATAATTCGCCTCGCGGATGGCGGCGGCCATTACGGCGTCGTCGTAGTCGGGGATGACGCGCGTGATCAGGCCCTGCGCGGTTTCCTGCAGCAGGCCGGTCGGCTCGCCGTGCTCATCGCGCACGATCACGCCGCCGGGCGGATTGGGCGTGTCGCGGGTGATGCCCGCCAGGCTGAGCGCCAGCGAATTGGCGACGATCATGTGGCCGCAGGTGCGCGTGAGCGCGATCGGATGCTGAGTGCTGGCGGCGTCCAGGTCATGGCGCGTCAGATGGCGTTTTTCGGGCAGCACGACTTCATTGTAGCCGCGGCCGGTTAGCCAGGCGCTGGCCGGGCTTTTGGCGGCGCGGTCACGAAAAGCTCCGACGATCGACGGGATATCCGGCGCTGCGGCGGCGCGGGCATCCACCTGCACGGTCAGCAGCAGGCCCAGCTTCCAGATATGCACATGCGCGTCATTAAAGCCGGGGATGAGCGTGCGCCCTTCCAGGTCGACGCGCTGCAGGCGGTCGATGCCGGTGATGGTGGGCAGGTCATCCAGCTTGCCCGCCCAGCGCACGCGCCCGTTATCGCCCACCAGCAGGGATTCGACGACAGGAAAGCGCGGATCCTGCGTGAGGATGGTGCCGTTATAGAAAATGATCATGGTGTCAGCCTGTCCACGCGTGTAGTCAGATGGCCCGGCGGCAGGCGTGGTCACCTGCGCGGGCAGCATAACCGCTATTGTAGGCCTCGCATGGGCATCCGGCAAAAAGCGAAAGCGGCTTTTTGCTTAGCCTTCAGCGGCCGCGCCCGATGCGATCAGCCCGTCGATGTCGCCGTCGCGCAGGCCCAGAATATCGCGCAGGATGCCGCGTGTATGCTGTCCCAGCCTCGGCGGCGCGCTGTCGACTCGTGCGGGTGTCTCGCTGAAGCCGACCGGCGGGCCGACCAGCCGCAGCAGCTCGCCCAGGAACGGCACCTCGTGCACCAGCCCGCGCGCGGTCACATGCGGGTCGTGCAGGATGCCATGCACGTCATTCATCGGCCCGGACGGGATGCCCAGCGCCAGCAGGTCCGTCACCCAGTCGTCGGCTGCGCGCGTCGCGAAGACCTCATTCAGCATGGCACACAGCAGGTCGCGATGGGCCACCCGCGCCGGGTTGCTGGAAAAACGCTCGTCGGTTGCCCAATCAGGGTGGCCGATCAGCGCGCACAACTGGCCAAACTGACGGTCATTGCCCACTGCCAGCGCGAAGGGCTTGTCGGACGCCTGAAACGGCTGATAAGGCACGATGCTCGCGTGGGCGTTGCCATAGCGCGCAGGCGGCCGGTCACTGACCAGCGCCGCGCTGGCCACATTCACCAGCGCGGCCAGCGTGGTGTCCAGCAGCGCGATATCGACGTGCTGGCCGTGGCCGGTGCGCTCGGCATGGCGCAGCGCGGCCAGCAGGCTGCTGCACGCGAACAGTCCCGCGATCACATCGCTGATGGCCACGCCCAGCTTGTACGGCTCGCCATGCTCCGGCCCGGTGATGCTCATCAGGCCGCTTTGCGCCTGAATGACGAAATCATAGCCGGGGCGGTCGCTGTACGGGCCGGTCTGCCCGTAGCCAGTGACCGAGCCGTAAACCAGCGCCGGAAAGCGCGCATGCAGCGCTGGATAGTCCAGCCCGAAGGCCGCCATGCCGCCTGGCTTCATGTTCTCCACGACAATCTGGCTGCCGCCGGCCAGTTGCATGGCGATATCCTGCGCGGCCGGATGCTTCAGGTTGAGCGTGATGCTGCGCTTGTTGCGGTTGACGCTCAGGTAGTAGGCTGATTCGCGGGCATCGCCAGCCCCCTCGAACCAGGGTGGCCCCCACTGGCGGGTATCATCCCCGTGAAGGCTCTCGATTTTGATGACCTCGGCGCCCATATCGGCCAGCATCATGGTGGCGAACGGCCCGGCCAGCACGCGCGTAAAATCGAGCACGCGCACGCCGTCCAGCGCGCCGGATTGGCTGTCTGTCATGGCATTCAGACCTCATTTCCTGATGTATCGCGACTCAATCAAACGGGGATAAAATCGCGTGAATAGTTGTGATTTCCCTACGATTGCACGTTATTTACATGATAAATGGCAGATGTTCATTATAAAATAGGCTATGAACAGGATGCAGTCTATCCTGAGTCGCACCCAAATCTTGACCATAAAGCACAGGCGATCCCATGTCCCGTCGTGAAAAAGCAGCTCTCTTCGCAGGATTCATCGCCCTCATACTGGTGCTGTTTGGCGTGGTGGCCCTGGTGCAGCCCAATGCTGCGCCTGAAGCCGCCAGTCTGCCCACGCTGGCCCAGCTTCCCAGCGAGACGAGCACGCAGCCATCCACCCAGACCGTGACGCTGCTGCCGGCCACCAGCACGCCTGACGCCGTCCTGTCTGGCATGCTGCCGACCGAGCCGCCGCTTCCCGCGACCGAGACGCCCGTCCCGACGGCCACGCCACTCACCCCGACACGGCCTGCTGCGACCGCCACGACCGTTCAGCCGCCTGTCGTCACTGCGCCGCCATCGGTGGGCATTGTGCCGGTCACGCTGCCACAACCGGAGCCGCTGCCTCCTCCCAGCGATACCACGCTGGTCGTCACGTTTGCGGAGGACACCACCCAGGCCGAGCGCGCCGCATACATTGACTCGCTTGGCGCGGAAGTCGCGTCTGAAGTGGATGCGCTCAATACCGTCGTGCTGACCGTGCCGGAAGGCTTCACGGCCTCCAGCGCCCCTGATGAAGACATCGTGCTGGCGGCCGAACCCGATTATTACGCGAGCGTGCTGGACGCGCCCGCGCTGGATGATCCGCTGGCGGGCGGGCAGTATGGCCTGTCGACGATGGGCCTGGCGGAAGCGTGGGCCGCGCTGCCTGCCGATGCCCCGCGCATCGTTGTCGCGGTGATCGACACGGGCATCTGTGCCGCGCACCCGGACCTGCTCTCGCGCGTGCTGCCTGGCTACGATTTCGTCGGGGGTGATGCTGACCCCGCCGATGAGCACGGCCACGGCTGCGCCGTCTCCGGCGTGATTGCCGCGCAGGCCAATAACGGCGTCGGCATCGCGGGCGTCGCGCCCAATGCCATGATTATGCCGCTGCGTGTGCTGGATGCGTCCGGCGTGGGCACTTACAGCCGAATCGCCGAAGCAATTGTGTATGCGACCGACAATGGCGCACGCATCATCAATCTGTCGCTCGGCGGCTTCAATGCCAGCGCCGTGCTGGAAGGCGCCGTGGACTACGCGCTCAGCCGGGGCGTGCTGGTTGTCGCTGCGGCGGGCAATACCTACGGCGGTCAGACGATGTATCCGGCGGCCTATCAGCAGACGATCGCGGTGGGCGCGCACGATGCCACGCTGCTGCCTGCGGCGTTTAATCCCGCCGCACAGACCGACGTGCTGGCCGCTGGCGTCAGCATCCCCGTGCTGCGGCTCAATGGGTCGTTTGGTGCGCAGTCGGGCACGTCGTTTGCCGCGCCGCATGTGTCTGGCGCGCTGGCGATTGCGCTGGGCCAGGGGCGCGAACTCAGCCTGTCGGGTGCGGCAGTGCTCTATCTGGGCACGGGCAGTCCGCTGCCGGTGCTGACGCCTGTCGCCAGCCCCACCGCCGCTGAGACCCCGCAGGCCGATGCGTCTGCTGTGCCGCCGCCGGACGCTGCGACGCGCCGCGAAACCTATCAGGGCCTGACGACCGAGCTGAGCGAGCTGTTCCGTGCCGTAGTGCTGGGCGAAGCGCAGGCGCAGGCAGTCGTCGACCAGATCTTCGGCCTGCAGATTTCCGGCAGCAACGTGCTGGTGACGATTTACCTGCAGGATGCCTCGTTTGTGGATTCTGTCAGCGCGGCGGTGACTGCCGCGGGCGGCACGGTCAGCGACAGCTTCTCCTATGTGATGGACGCCTCGTTACCCATCGACCAGCTCGTGAATATTGGGGCGCAGCCCGGCGTGATGGCCATCGATGCCAATCGCCCGCCGATTACGCTGGATGACGAGATTCCGGCGAACGGACAGTCTGACGGGGAGCAAGGGGCATCGGCCCAGGCCGCGACCACGCAGGGCGTGGCGGCTTCCAATGCCAATGTCTGGCATGCGTCCAATTACCGGGGCAGCGGCATCAGGGTCGCGGTGATCGATGCTGGCTTCTTTGACTATACCGGCCGCCAGGCTTCTGGCGAGCTGCCGCCGGGTGCACGGCTGGTCGCTTATACCACGCCGCTGGGCACGGGCAGCACTCACGGCACCAACGTGGCCGAAATCGTGTACGACATGGCGCCGGACTCGACGATCTATCTGGCTGTGCCTACCGGCCTGGGCAATTTCGGCAATCTGGTGCAGGATCTGGCCTGTAACCAGGGCGTCAAGGTCATCCAGTCCAGCATCGGCTACATGGCGCAGACGCCCGCCGATGGCACCGGCTTCTTCGCAGAGGCTGTCACTGCTGCCCGCAATTGCGGCGCCCTCTACGTGCAGGCAGCCGGTAACGCAGGCGTCAACCATTGGGACCTGGCAGCTTCAAGTGGCAACTTTGGTCCTAAAGTCAACGAAATGAGTAACTTGGTCTTCTTCGGTTCCGACACCGTAAACAGGTTTTCTTATTCCAACGGCGCGTGCTATCCGTTCAGCGTCGGCATGAGCATTCAGTTCTATCTGCGTTGGAACGGCTGGCCCACCACCAATCAGGACTATGACCTGTATCTGGCGCGCAATTCCCAGTCAAATGGCTCTGGAACCTGGACAGATGTGACCTGGAGCGTGCGTAATCAGCAGTCCGGCGCGTATCCCTATCCGCTGGAAAGCATCAGCCACAGTGTCGCCACGGCGGGTTGTTATGGCTTCCGCATCGTCAAATATGGAAACACTTCGGGCAATCAGACGCTCAATGTACTCGGCTATAATCTGCCGTACTTCGAGTACACGGTACAGCTTCGCAGCCTGCTGGACGAAGCGACATCCCCCAGCGCGTTTGCGGTGGCCGCGCTCGACGTGACTTCGCCGTACAATCGCGAATACTACAGTTCGTGGGGGCCGGCCTACGCGACCGGCGGCACGATCAACGATGGCGCGGCTATTCAGCAGCCGCGCATCGCCGGCTATGCCAATGTCAGCACCAGTTTCGGCTCGTTCAACGGCACGTCTGCCGCGGCACCGCATGTATCGGGTGCGGCCGCGCTGGTGTTCGGCGCATATCCGGGATATTCGCCTGCACAGGTGGCCTCGTTCCTGGAAGGGCGCGCGGTGCCTGGTGCGGGTGACAGCGCCGGCTACGACAATATTTACGGCTTCGGCCGCCTGTATCTGGGTGCTGCGCCGAGTGCCAATACCAACCTTCTCGCCAACGGTGACTTCACGAGCAGCATAGCCAACTGGCAGACGTACGGCAATATAATGCAACGCCTCAACAATGGCGTGTTCGAGTTCTACCACAACACCAGCCTCGGTAACGTGCGTCCCTCCATCCTGCAAGTCGTACCTAGTGCCATCCCTACCGGCACACAGCTTGAACTACGGGTGGATCTGGGCAACAGCGGTCCGGTGCGCAAGCGGGCGCTCATCTTCGTCGTCAATCAGGACTGGACCGATTTGCAGACCTGCTCTTTCTGGATCCCACCGTACACGCCGCTGCGCACCTACGTGTTGCAGGGGCGTCCGACCACCAATTGGACATCTGCGCAGGTGGCGGTCTATGCTAACCCCGCGGACAATACCGGCTGGCTGCAGGTTGACAACGTCTTCCTCACTGCCACAAACGGCAGCGCTTCAGCGGCAACTCGTTGCATTGACTCCGCTGCCCCTGCGCCAACAGCTGCTCCAGACAGCGGCAATCTCATCGTGAATGGTGGCTTCACGGTGGGTTTAAGCAACTGGATTACCTATGGCAACATCGTTCAGCAGCTGAACGGGAACGTGTTCGAATTCTACCACAACACCAACCTCGGCAGTGTCCGTCCCTCCATCTTGCAGAACACGGGTGTTGCGCTGGCTGCAAACGCCCCACTGGAGCTGCAGCTGCAATTGGGCAACAGCGGACCAGTGCGCAAGCGAGCGCTGATCATCCTGTTTGAGCACAACTGGACAGACCTGCAAATCTGCTCGTTCTGGATCCCGCCTTACACGCCGCTGCAAACCTATGCTGTGCAGACACACACTACGCAAGCATGGTCGAACGCCAGCCTCGCGGTCTACGCCAGCCCGGCGGACAACACAGGCTGGCTGCAGGTCGACAATGTGAGTTTGCGCCATCGTCCGTCGCTGGCGCTGACAGGCACAAACTGCTCTGAGCCGGGTGCTGGGGGGATGTCGCTGGCAGCAGGCGCTGCTGAGGTGCTACCAACGGGCACAGCCAGCCCAACGTTGACGCCGACAGAGCATGTAATGTTCACGGAGACGCTGACACTGACTCCGACGCCAACAGCGACTGCGACAATGCCTGAGATGGTGACTGCCACCGCACCTGCTACCACGGCACCAATAGATACGGCAGTGCCGACCGCCACATTAACACCAACCCAGACACTGACCGAGGTGCAGCCTACCGCCACTGCCGCAGCAACCGAGACCGACCTGCTAACGGCGACAGAGCCACCCAGCAGCACCATCGCGCCGACGCTGCTGCCGACCGCCACGCTGACGCCGTCATGGACGCCCCAGCCGCCGCCAGGGCCGAACCTGGTGACGAATGGCTCATTTGACACCGATGTGGCAGGCTGGACGCTCCAGCACATCACGGCGGACTGGTCGAACCAGATGGTGCAGCTCGGCCGGCCGGCGGATGCGCCCGCCTATGCAGCGGCGCTGTTCCAGACGATCAATGCCCCGACGGTCGCCAGCCAGCGTTACGAGATGATGGTGCAGCTGGCCAATGCCAGCGCCAGCAGCAGGACAGTCACGCTGATGGTGCGCGATGCGCTGGGCTGGGATGCCGCGACGACGTTCGCCTGCACAGTGACGCTGCCGCCAGATGCGCCGATGAACACCTACACGCTGCGCTACCGCCCGACGGTCAGCTTCGGCAGCATGATCGTGGCGCTGATCGTGGATGGCGACGCGCTGCCCGCGCTGGCGCTGGATAACGTGATCGTGCGCACGAATCCGAACCTGACGAACAACGGGACGGAATGTACGGTCAGCGGCCTGGGCTTCACCGATGCCCCGCTGCCTGTCACTGCGCTGGACCAGGCGTCCCTGAACGCGTATGCGACTGCGTGGGCACCTGTGCCAACAGCCACCCTGGTGCCCCCGCCGACGCTGCTGCCCACGGCGACCGCTGAATCCACGGCTGAGTCTACAGCCGAGCCAACCGCCGAGCCGTCACTGGAGCCGACGCCTGATGTGCCGACTCCCGAAAGCGTGCCGCCGACGCTGGAAAGCCCGACACCGGAAGCCACGCCATCGACCTGATGGCCAGGCAAGTTCTGAGGATACAAGAACACCCCGCCAATCAACTCAACTGGCGGGGTGTTCTTGTATCCTGAAGTTTTCAGGCAGTCCGGCTACGCGATGGGCAGGGTGATGCTGAAACAGGCGCCTGACAGCGGGCTTTGCGGCTCGACGCGGATGTGTCCACCGTGCGCTTCCACGGCCAGCTTGCAAAACGTCAGGCCGAGGCCGCTGCCTTTTGAGCCGCGCACCGGCACATTCTCTTTGACCTGGCGGAACCGCTCGAAGATGCGTTCACGCTCTGCCAGCGGGATGCCGCGACCGCTGTCGGCGATCAGAATTTTGATTTCTGCCCCATGCGGCTCGGCGCTGACCAGCACCTGTGATCCCTCCGGGCTGTGGCGCACGGCGTTGTCGAGCAGGTTAACCAGCACGCGGCGCATGATATCCTCGTCCACATAGATACCCGGCAGCTCCGGCGGAATCTGCACCACGACATCCAGCCGGGCTTCCTTGATCGTGCTATCGAGGCTGGCTGTAGCGGCTGTGACCAGCGTCGTCAGGCCGACAGGGATGCGCTTCAGCGGCAGCTCACGGCGTTCCAGGCGGGCGATATCCAGCAGGCTGTCGACGATGCGCATCAGGTCGCGCGCGCTCTGGTCGGAAATCTCAAGCGTTTTCTGCACCAGCGAGAAGTCGTACGGGCCGCTTTCCGGCGCGGTGTCGATATCGCTGCGGGCCAGCGAGATACCCGTCTGGATCGACCATAACGGGCCGCGCAGGTCATGCACCATCATGCGCGTGATTTCGTCGCGGTATTCGGCCACCAGCCGCTGCTCGGTGGCATCGCGCAGCACCAGCAGCCGCCCGATGACATCGCCGCGATCGCTGCGCACGGGTGAGCCAATTTCTTCCAGATAGACCACCTGCCCGCCATTCTGCTGTGAAAACTCGCGCCGCGTGATGCGTTCCGGCTCAAGGCGAAGCTGGCGCGCCAGCGTCTTCAGTTCCTCGCGGTTATAGCCCATGCCGGTCGGCTCATTCTCTTTGAACAGGCGCATCAGCATGGCGACCAGGTGCTGGCCGATAAAATCGTCTTTCTCGAAGCCCAGCAGGCGCTCGGCAGCCGGATTACATTCCAGCAGCACGCCATCCCGGTCCAGCAGCAGCACGCCGTCGCGCGTCGAATTGAGGATGGCGCGCATACGGTTGCTGCCCGCACGAATCTGCTCGACCAGCGCGGCATTTTCCAGATGGCCCACCGCCTGCCCAGCCAGCAGCTTCAGGCTGTCCATCTCACGCTGCTTGAGCGTGCGCCCGGCTGGAAACGAGATGCACAGCACCTGCTGCACGCCGTAGCCACCCAGCAGCGGCACCGCGACCAGAAAGCCGACATCCGGCTGGTGTTCCTGCACGCGGATGTCGCCAGACTTGGCCGCGCTGATGGCGACTTCCGGCAGCACCATCATTTCCTGCGAGCGCCGCTTGGACCCGCGCGGGAAGGTGACCAGCGGCATGATCTGCTCACTGGCTGAGTTGTAGCGGAAGATGCTGGCCGCGTCTGTGCGCAGGATGTTGCAGGCTGTTTCCGCGACAGCCTCGGCTGCACCAAGCAGATTGGGCGCGTTGGTCAGGCGCAGCGTCAGGTCCTGCAAATGACCGAGGGTGTGAATCTGATACTCGCTCGATTCGATCAGGCGGGCATTTTCCAGCGTGATGACGGCATGGCCGGCCAGACTGTTCAGGAAGCCGAGATGCTCCAGCGAGAAGAAGTTCGTCCGGGCGCTGTGCACGACCAGCACGCCTTCCACCCGCGAGTCACTTTCCAGCGGCACAGCGACCAGCGATTCCATGCCTTCGGGCGCGTCATAGCTGAACGCGTTGTCTTTCAGGCTGCTCACCAGGCACGAATCGCGCGTTTCGATGACCTGGCGAATCAGCGTGCCGGGCGCGTCCTGCTGCACGCTGAAGCGGTGCAGCGCATCATCGCGGTCCACTTCCAGCACCGTCCATGCGCCGCCCTCATCGCCCAGCAGGATGATGCGCGCGATATCGCCTTCGGTGGCACGCAGCGCGGCATTCAGCAGTTGGTTGTTGATGCTGTCCGTCTGCAGCGAGGTCGCCATCTGGCGCGAGATTTCTTCGATCAGGTTCAGTTCGTCCAGGCGCTGCGTCAGCGACTGCTGCGTTTCGTTGAACAGGCGCACATTCTGAATCTGGGTGGCGATCTGGCCACTGGCCAGGTCGAGCAGCTGCACATCGTTGTCCATGACGGCGGATATGTCGCTGTGGATGCAGCCGATCAGGAAGCCGACCAGCCCTTCGAGCGCCATCAGCGGGAAAATGCTCACGCTGGTCGTTCTGGCATAGCCGGGAAAACTTTCAAACTGGGCGTCGATTTCCGGGGTGCAGGGATACAGCGCATAGGTTTTGCGGTCTGACGCGATGAAACTTTGCAGGATGGGCAGTTTTTCCAGCGCCACCATGCGCGAGGTGACCATTTCCGTTTCCGGATTCTGTTCGTAAATGTCCAGAAACGCCATGTCTGGCGTCAGCAGGCCGAGGGAAAGCGACGTATTGCGCATGATACTGCGCAGGGAAATCAGCATTTCTTCGGCAAGCTGCTCGATCTGGCTGGTCAGCGTGGTCAGGCGCATGATCTGCGAGAGCTGGATCATGTTGATGGCATACGTTTCCAGCACGCTGAACATATTTGTGTTATCGAGGATGGATGCCACCTGCGAGGTCAGCAGGCGCAGGCCGTTCAGCGCCACCGAGGTCGGCTTTGGCTGGCCGGGCCGGAAAAGGACGACGATGATGCCCTGCAGCAGCCCGACACTGCGCAGCGGCACGATGATGCCATGCCCGAATCCGGCTGTTTTGGCCAGCGTTGAAAGTGCCTGTGTCAGCGATGTCCTGTTTTCGGACGGCTTGTGCACGTCAAAGGCCACGATGTCTGTCAGGATATCGACCGAGTGAGGTGCCTGCCAGAGCGACGGGATGATGTCGCCAAAGGCCGCATCAGGCAGGAAGACGAGTGACGTTTGTTCCACGCTGTAGCACACCACACCGGCGGCCTGCGTCAGCGCATAGGCCGTATGACCCGCCTCGCGGTAGCAGTCATCCTGGCGTGGCGACTGATTCAGGCGCTCCAGATTGGCGATCAAGCTGGTGAGGATATGCTCGTCTGCGCCAGATGCCCGCATGCTGAGGTCGTGCCGGGCAAAGACGACGATGCCCACGGCTGCACAGGCGGTGAAACATGCCGCGAATGCTGCCGCCAGCCCGTTTGAGGCTGCCAGCGCCAGCAGCCCGCAGGCCAGACCCACCCCAACCGTGATAATCAGCACAGGAATGCGAAAAGCCGCGGCCAGCGTCTGCGAGGCTGTCGTGTAAGATACGCGCTGGCTGTGCTGCGAGGGTTGTGACATTCGGGCCGCGCATGAAGTCTGACCGGGCGAGATTTGCTGCTATCATTGAATGTAAGCGCAAATTCTGTAAACAGGCCTAAAGGCTTGTGCCTTTCACACAGAATTCACAAATGTCCCCTCTGTTTTCTGGGTTGTAATCCAGTAAGAGGCGCCCAGTAAGCCTACCACCCACCACCCCCCGAACGCAAGCCTGTCCCACAGCGGGATCGCGTCTCCCACGCCATATACCAGATGTGCCGCGATGCCGCAGACAGCCCCCAGCGCCAGCGCACGCCCCAGCCCGGTGGACTGTCTCCAGGTGCGCCACGCCAGCCAGCCCGCGGTGATCTGCACACCGACCAGCCAGGCCACGCCCGGAATACCGAAATCCGCCCCCAGTTGCAGCCATTCGTTGTGCGCGTGGGGCAGCACATTGGTTTCATAGCCCGCCACCGGATAGGCCGCGCGCACGGCCGCAAAGCGGAAATTATTCATGCCTGCGCCCGTCAGCGGATAGTCGCGCATGATGCCCAGCGCTGACTGCCAGATCAGCAGCCTGCTGCTCACGCTGTCTTCGTCGCGCTGCTGAATCTGATCGGCCTGCGTGCTGAAGATATTCGACGAGATGATGCCCTGCCAGGCCCCGAAGGCGACCAGCACGGCCAGCCCGAATACCCTGACGCGCCCGCGCGCCAGCAGCCACACCACGACGAGCAGCATGGGCAGCACACCGAGCACGGCGAAGCGGCTCTGGCCCAGAAAGATCGCGACCCACAGCAGCACAAAGGCCGCGCTGTGGATGAGCGCGCACAGCATGATGAACGGCGAGCGCGGCCGCATCGTCCAGCAGGCAAACGCGCAGGCCAGCGTCAGCGGCGCGAACCAGCTCATGCCGCCCGCGATTTCGTTGACATTGAAGCCGCCCTGCGCGCCCGGAAAGCCTGTCAGCCGGGGCAGGACCTGAATGATAAACATAACCTGTTCGGACTTGACGGTGTACTGCGCTGCGAGCAGGCCCAGCACCCCCAGCAGCAGCGCCAGCAGCCCGGTCACAAAGACCAGCGGCATCAGCCGGCCACTGCGCCGCGCAAACTCGATCAGCGAGGCGGCCAGCAGGACGCCGCAGACGGGCCGCCCGATGACGATCCACGCATACGGCACGCGCACGTCTGCGCCAAACCATGTCAGCGCGACATTGCCCTGACGGAATGGCGCGGCTGCGATGCTGAGCAGGCACAGCGCGATCAGCGCGATAAAGGCCCAGTCCAGCGGCGTGCGCGTCCACAGGCGGCGGTACAGAAGCAGCCTGCCGCCAAGGATGACCGGCACGGCCAGCAGCGCCCAGATGCGATTGAAGTCGGGGAACCAGAACACAAACAGCATGGCACCCAGCAGCAGGCACTCGGCCCCTGTGAATCCCTGACGGGCGCGTCTGAAAAGCGTAAAAGTTGGCGGCATGGGCGAAAACTTAAGGATACGGTCAGGTCAAAGTGACTAGACTAAAGAGAATACCACTTCTGCGCTGGTGGCGTTAGCAAGCGCTGCCAGTCAGCCGCATGATGGTGAAGGGCACCGTATTCTATGAAGCCAGGTCGGGCAATATCCCAGATTCAGACCGCACTCCTGCACCAGCTTGAAAATTGTAAAGTCGCGCTGATTGAGCCGTCAAGTCAGGTGCCGGCTGCCTTTATGGCGCCGCTCCTTCAGGCTGACAGCGGACATCACTTCCTGTACTATCGCGCCCCCGGACGCTCTGCGACGCTGACGGCGTGGGCGGGCGGCCTGTTTGCCGCGCTGGTGCAGGAGGGCCTGCTGGCGGAATCGGTGATGCCCGCGGTGGACGCATCGCCGGTCATGCTGGCGACCTGGCTGGCCGACGTGCTGAATGCCGCTGATGTATTCGTCTACTGTGATGATTTTGACCAGGTGAAATGGTCGCAGGATGCCGTGCAGTTTTTTGATACGCTGCTGGCGCGCATGGAGGGGCCATCGCGCCTGATCCTGAATGGCCGCGTGCTGATTATGGCCTACTGGAAGCGGCAGATTGCGTCCGGAACTGTCGCTGTGTTCAGCGAGTCAGACAAGGGCGCGGTTGCAGCAGCGGGCACTGATCGTGTGCACGTGGATGTCTATGCCTTCGGGCGCGGCCGCGTGCTGGTGAATGGCGCAGAGGTGACGAGCTGGGATGGCATGCTGCCGCGCTATCTGTTCCACTTCTTTGTCGACCGCGTGATGGTGCGCCGCGATGCCATTTTTCAGGAATTCTGGCCCGACCTGCTGCCCCGCGAGGCCACCAATGTGTTCCATGTGACCAAGCGCAAAATTGCGGACTGCCTGTCTGTGCGCGACCTGGGTATCGAGGTGCGCGAGTTTACGCGTTATGAAAGTGGCTTCTATATGCCGGCGGAGTCGATTGACCTGTCGTATGATGTCGCGCGCTTTCAGCATGCCTGCGAGCAGGGCAGCGGATCGCTGAGCCCGGCCGAGACTGAAGCCCGCCTGCGCGATGCTGTCGCGCTGTATCGGGGCGACTTTCTGGAAGATGTGCAGGATGTGGGCTGGGTGGCGCTGCGCCGGGAAGAACTGCGCGAAACGGCCATTGATGCCTATGCCACGCTGATTGATCTGGCGCGCCAGGACGGTCGTTTTGAGGATGCGCTGGGTTACGGCGTGCGCGCCCTGATGATGGCCCCGGAAGAAATCACGCTGCATCGCCTGATGGTGGAGCTGTACAGCGCGCTTCAGCGCCCGCAGGATGCCGCCCGCCAGATCGAGCATATGGACCGGCTGATTCTGCGCGGCTCCGACAAGTAATCCTCTATTGCTGATAGCGCCAGACAGGGCTGAAGCCCCGCCACGGAACGATGTCCGCGCTGTACTGCGGCGGCGTGTCCGCGCCCGTCTGCGAGCAGATGTGGGGCGTGTCGAGTGCGCTGGTGGCGATGGTGAAGATGGGCGTGTTGTACGCCAGGCGCGGGATGAGCCGCTGACCGGCCACCAGCGTCGCGCTGGCCCAGTGCATGATTTCCCCGTCATCCCAGTACAGATACATGATCGATGGCGAGCGCGGCGGATAAATCAGCACGCAGTCGGGCGCGCCAAATTCCAGCACGACCTCCACCAGCGGCACATTCAGCGTGATGCGCACTTCGCCCACGCGTCCGCGTTCGTTGCGCACCAGCCCGCTGACCGTCTGGCTGTTGTCCTGCCAGATGCCGAAAAACACGACCTGCGAACCTTCATCGGTGAGCATGCTGGAATAGCTGGGCAGGCGCGACTCGACGATAGCGGCCGCCTGGCTGAAGGCGGTTTCGCCCGGCACGATGCCCAGGTAGCAGGGCAGCGCGCACTCGCCAAAGCCAAACACGTCCCAGTAGGGCTGGAAGGGATGCGCCTGTCCACGCGCCAGCGCCTGCGCGGCCAGCCCGGCGCAGGCAAACAGCGTGAAGCACAGCAGGGTCAGGCGCACCAGCCGCGTGGGCATAGACTCAGGAGGCGGGGGACTGATTTCTGACGAGCAGCCCATCGGTGAGCGACTGCACGTAGATGCACATCTGCCACGGGATCGACACATCCGCTGCGGTGACCGGCTCATCGCTCATGACCACGCCGGTGTTGCGCACGATGACAAAGGGCATGGCCTCATCGCGCTCGCCCATGACGAGCTGTGCCGCCGCGCAGATGGTGTCGGCGGTGCCGCGCACGGTGACGATCATCGGATTGCCGAACAGGTCGGCCTTGCCACGCTCATCCTGTAACGGGCGGAAGCCAGCCGTGGCCAGCGCGACGCCGGTCGTGCCCAGTCGACCGGGCATCAGCCAGCTGTCGGTCAGGATGACACCCACCTGCACGCCCAGCTGTTCGCGCACGGCCAGGCGGATGCGCTCTGCCGTGGCATACGGGTCTTCGGGGAACAGCACCGCCAGCCCGTTGGGGATATTCGAGCGGTCAATGCCGGCATTGGGCGACAGGATGCCGTCTTTGAACGTGAGCAGGAAGCCCTCAATGCCCCCAAACACATGATCAGCCTCGCTGTAGACGAGCTGGGCGATGCGCGGATTCATGCTGTAGCGCTCGGCCAGCGCGGCAGCCTCCGGCGAGACGACAATGTCGTCCAGCCGCACGATGCGCCCTTCGCTGATAGCGGCATATTTGCTGCTGACCGCCAGCACGTCGCCGTCCTGAAGCGTCACGTCGTCGGCGGCCAGCGCATCTTTCAGCACGGTCATGAGGTCAAACGAGGCCTGCTGCACCGGGGCCTCGACAGGGATGGCAATAAGAGGAAGTCGCTTCACGCTGGTTTTCCTGATCTGGTATGAGGTCGCAACTGTAACAAACGCGCGTGCGCACGGGTAGGGCAGGTTTGGCGGTGCTTGTTTGCTATTGACCGTTATTACCAGCCCATACTACACTTGCAGTATGTCGATATGCAACGGATTTCACAAACAAAAATGAGCGAATCAAAATCTGTCCTCATCACCGGCGGTTCGGGTTTCATGGGCATCAACTGGGTGCGCTATCTGCTGGCACGCGGCCACCGCGTCACTTCGCTGGATATCGCGCCGTTCGATTATCCGGAAAAGGACCAGATTAACGCCATTCTGGGCGATATCCGTGACCGCGCGGCCGTCGATAAGGCGATGCAGGGCATCGACTATGTGGTGCATGCTGCCGCCGCGCTGCCGCTGTACAGCGAGGAAGACATCTTCAGCACCGACGTGCAGGGCACGCGCAACGTGCTCGATTCGGCCTTCCGCCACAAGGTCGACCGCGTGATTCACATCTCGTCCACGGCGGTGTATGGCGTGCCGGATCATCACCCGCTGGTAGAGACTGACGCGCTGATCGGCGTCGGTCCTTACGGCAAGGCCAAGATCATGGCCGAAGAAGTGTGCATCGAATACCGCGAGAAAGGCCTGACTGTGCCGATCATCCGGCCGAAGTCATTCATCGGGCCGGAGCGCCTGGGCGTGTTCGCGCTGTTCTACGACTGGGCCAAAGACGGCCGTGGCTTCCCGATGATCGGCAGCGGCAGGAACCGCTATCAACTGCTGGACGTGGAAGACCTGTGCGACGCGATTTACCTGTGCGCCACCAAAGACAAGGCCATCGCCAATCAGACGTTCAACATCGGCGCGAAGGAATTCACGACGATGCAGGAAGATTATCAGGCGGTGCTGGATACGGCCGGTTTTGGCAAGAAGATTCATCCGTTCCCGGCCGGGCCGGTGATTATCGCGCTGCGCGTGCTGGAAAAGCTCAAGCTGTCGCCGCTGTATGCGTGGGTGTATGAGACCGCCGGCAAGGACTCGTTCGTCTCGATTGAGAAGGCCGAGCGCGAACTGGGTTATGCGCCGAAATACAGCAACAAGGACGCGCTGGTGCGCAATTACCAGTGGTACCTCGACAATATGGCAAATTTCAGCGGCCAGAGCGGCGTCACCCACCGCGTGCCGTGGAACCAGGGCGCGCTGAAGCTGGCCAAGCGCTTCTTCTAGGGCGGCTGCGCAATCGCCTGCTTTTCACAGCTTCACCCAGAAACGCACAGTCCACTTCCCCGTGACTGTGCGTTTTTCATTGTCGCTGGATAAATTTAGACTTAATCCAAGATTTCAATTGCTTAATTTATCCATGCAAAATGAGCGCCCAATGACGTATACTGAAAATATCTTTCCTCGAGTGAGGAAAGCTGGGAATCGAGTGTTTAATGTGGCGGTCTATAGCTGCTTTCCTGCCTGACACGCTGTTCATATTGGACCTCACGACGCAGGAAATCTCGCACATCAACCATGCGAATTTTTTGGGTTATCGTAGTGTGGACCTGTTTTCTACCCCTGTCTTCTGGTCGAAACTGCATCCGGATGAGCACGCGCTGTTCAAAGAACATCGTGACCGGTCGGCTGTGCTGCCAGACGGGGAATCCCTTGAAATTGAGCATCGCCTGCTGGACAGCGGCGGACGCTGGGCATGGGTGCGCAACCGCACAGCCATCGTCGAGCGTCTGGCGGATGGCCGCCCGTCCACGATGATGGTGGTGCTGACGGACATTACCGCAGAGAAGGAAGCAGAGTTCGCGCATCGGGCGCTTGAAACGCAGATGCGCGACATCCTCAGCCTGGCGGCCGATGCGGTCGTGGTCATCGACTCGGCGTATCGCGTTGTGCTGTTTAACTCTGCTGCCGAAAAAGTCTTTGACTATGCCTCTGAGGAAGTCATCAATCAGCCGATGGAAATGCTGATTCCGCAGACTGTTCAAACGCTGTTCCACGACGGCCTGCGCGTGTTTAAAGAGAGTAGTGAAACGGCACGTTTTTCTCGCGCCCAGGGATTGCGCCGGGATGGTACGGAATTCGCGTGTGAGCTGAGTATCTCCAAAAACGAGAAATACGGGCAGGCGTACTTTACGCTGGTGCTGCGCGACGTTACCGAACGCGATGCCGAGCAGAATGCGCTGGTGCAGCGTGAGAATGAGCTCAAGCAGCTGACCGAAAAGCTGGAACGCACCGTCGCCGAGCGCACCAGAGAGCTGGAGCGCACCACCCAGCGCGTGACCGCCATCCTCAACAATGACGCCGACGGCATCATCCTGGCCGACGCTACCGGCCTGATTCAGCAGACCAACAGCGCCTTCAACCGGCTGTTTCAGTGCGTGCCGGACGCCTTTTTCGATCATTCGATTGCCGAGCTGGTGGCCTATGAAGACCTGCCGCTGCTGCTGAACACGATGGCCGAGCTGCTGGAGACTGAAGAACCGCAGCGTGTGGAGGTGACCGCCCTCCGCGCAGACAACAGCAGCGTCACAATCGAGATGGGCCTGTCGGTGGTGGGGCTGTTTTCTGATGATGACCGGCCTGAGCGCGGCATTGTGTGCACCATCCGCGACGTTAGCAAGCGCAAGGCCATGGAGCAGGCGCTTTTTGAAAGCCGCCTGTTCAGCCAGACGATCATCAATTCACTGTCCAGCTATGTGGCGGTGCTGACGCGTGACGGCGTCGTGAGTGCGCTCAATGCCTCGTGGCTGGCCTTCAGCGAGACGAACCGCGATGCACGCTTTTTCAGGCTGGAGATTGGCGATAACTACTGGGACTTTACGCGCGCGCTCATCGAGGATGAAGTCCCCAGTTCCCAGCAGCTGCTGAACGGCGTGCAAGCCGTAATGACCGGCACAGTGCCAGAATTCACCTTTGAATACAGCTTCATAGCCGCGGGCGAACGGCGCTGGCACATGATGCACGTGACGCCCCTGCTGCATGCCAGCGGCGGTGTGGTCATCACCCACGAGAATATCTCGCAGCTCAAGACCATTGAAGAAGCCCTGCGCGACAGCGAGAAATTCATCCAGTCGGTGGCCAATGCCACGCCCGATATCATCTACGTGTACGACCTGCTGGAACGCAAGACTATCTATTCCAACCGCGAAATGCCGGAAATCCTGGGCTATACGAAGGAGGAACTTTCGACGCTGAACTGGCGTAATTACGAGCTGGTTCATGAGGATGACCGCGAACGCATGATAGGGCGCCTGACGCCAGAGTCTCTCGCGCGGTATGGGGAAAACTCTATAGAGCAGGAATGTCGCCTGCGCCATAAGGACGGTTCATGGCGCTGGATTTATTCGCGCGAGACGATCTTCTCGGATGACGAGCATGGGGTGCCGCGCACCCTGCTGGGCGTGGCCCAGGACATCACCTTGCGCAAGCAGAATGAGGAGGCGCTGGAGATGGCGCTGCACCGCGAACGCGAGCTGAACGAGCTCAAGTCGCGCTTTGTGTCGATGGTGTCGCACGAGTACCGCACACCGCTGGCGGTCATTCGCACCAATGCCGACCTGCTGGGGCATTACCGCAAGCGGCTGGATGATGCGTCCATCGATATGCGCCTGGAGCGCATCAACAATGAAGTGACCCATATGACCGATCTGCTGGACGAAGTGCTGTTCCTGTCGAAGGCACAGGCGGGCAAGCTGGAGCCGCAGCTGGAGCGCATGAACCTCAGCGCGCTGGTGAGCAGCACGGTCGAGACCTGGCGCGGGAATGCGACCGACAAGCATCGTCTGGAGGCGGTGGTATTGCAGCCGGATGTGCAGATCGTAGCAGACCCGAATCTGCTGCGCGTGGTAATGACGAATCTGCTGTCCAACGCGGTCAAGTATTCGCCCGAGGGTGGCAGTGTGCGCTGCGCGGTTTCGGTGGAAGACGGGCATGCTGTCATTCGCATCAGTGACGAGGGTATCGGGATTCCGCAGTCCGATTTGCCGCACCTGTACGAGGACTTCCACCGCGCCACCAACGTGGGCACGATTCAGGGCACCGGCCTGGGACTGTCGATTACGCGCCAGATGGTGAAGCTGCACAGCGGTGAGATGTCGATGGAGAGCGAAGTGGACAAGGGCACCACGGTGACCGTCAGGCTGCCGCTGACCCTGACCCTGCCGCCCGCGAAGCCCGAAAGCGACAGCGAACCGATCATGATGCGCAAGTGAAATCAATAAACGTGTAGCAGGCAGCAAAAAAGGCTGACACCCAGGTGCCAGCCTTTTTTTGCGGAGGAGGCGGGATTCGAACCCGCGAAGGGCTTTCACCCTTACTCGCTTTCCAAGCGAGCGCACTAGGCCACTATGCGACCCCTCCATGCGCTCTCACCAAAGTGTATCAAGTCCGCGGGCACTTTTGAAGGGTGTCCCGTCAGGGCTGTGAAACTTCGCTGATAAACCCGTGTTTAATCAGAAACTGCTCCAGGCCTTCATACGACGGCTCGGTAATCATCGCGCCGCGGTCGATGCCGCGCGGCGTGGCGCCTTTTTCCAGAAACGATGGCTCGCTGATGGGCAGCACGTCGCCCGGCTGCGCCACGACGATCGTGGGCACCGACAGAAAGCCGGTCCAGGTCAGCACGCGCTGGCGGGCTTCTTCATCCCGGTCGATCATGACTTCGCGGTAGGGCACGCCGTAATCGGCCAGCACTTTTTTGGCCACCGTGACGAACGGACAGCCTGCCGTGCGCGTGTAAAAAATCAGGTCATATGCTGCGTGTGACAAATTTCCCCCCAGGGTGTAGGTGCGTGTGTCAGGATGAGGATCCGGCGGGCAGGCCGGCATCGGCTGGCGGCGGCGCTGCGCTGGGCTCCAGAAAGCACAGGATGCCATCGGTGATGCCGGTGGCCAGCACATCCGGCCGATTTACCATGATGTCGCGGTCCGCCAGCATGAAGCCCAGCTCAAGGATGGCCGCTGGCGTGGCGCGATGAATTTCGCGGAACGTATGATAGTCGGTCATGTCGACCGTCAGGCCCATGCGCCGCTCCAGCCCGCTGGCGACGGCATAATGCTGCGCCACGCAGTTGACCAGCACGTCATCGTTGCCCATCGCGCCTGCGCGGGCCGCGGCGGTGGAAATCAGGAAGCCGCTGACACGCTCGCCGTAGTCCTGGCAGGTATTGGCATGAATCGAAAGCAGGGCGGTGGCCTGATAGTCGTCGAGGCGCGGGTCGAATTCGTCCAGCAGATCGACGGTATAGCCGCGCCCCTGCAAGGCAGCCACCACCATCGTCGCCACATTGAAATTAATCTCGGCTTCGGTCAGGCCATCGGGGCAGACCGCGCCGGGGTCATTCTGCGGCCCGCGATGGCCTGACACAATGCCGATGCGGCGCGCCCAGTTGGGCGTGGGCTGGCTGGTGGGCACAAAGGCGGCCGAGTCGGTCGCGATGGCGGCGCTCAGGCTTTGGCGCAGGTCCGGGTCGATAAATTCCGATGGCGTAAACCAGGTGAAGATGGTCGCCGTCAGGATGGCTGCCACGACGGTGATGAGCATGGTGCGCACGATGCCCGCCGCGGTGCCGATCGTATTGCCCGCGCGCTGGCGTCGCCGCCGTCGTTTCTGCTCTTTCACGCGGGCGCGCTGGGCGGCGCGGTCAGCATCGATGCCGGCGCTGATTTCGTCAATCAGGCCATCGTCGCTGTACGCGTCTTCATCCTCGTCTTCGAGAAAATCATCCAGATCGATGTCGTCTTCATCAGCGACAGCCGGGCCGGGGCGCTGGAACAGGAATCCAGGCAGCGTGGACGGGTCCGCGTCTGGCGCGGGAATTGGCGGCGGCGGAATCTTGAAGGGTTCCAGCGGCGGTTTGGTCGTCTCGCCGGGGGGCGCGGATACCGGCGGCGTGACAGGCATCGGCCGGGGCGCTTCCGGCTCACGCGGCGGGGCGCTGGGCGCAGGCGGAAACGGACGCGTCGGCACAGATGGCGCCTCTTCGTCGCCTGGCTTGCGCGCCACCTGCCGGATCATTTCCATGAATTCAAACGACGCGGGAACGCCATCCTCGTCACCGCGGCGGGGCGCCGGGCGCGGGCTGTCGTCTTCGGGATCGTCTTCGAAACGCGGGATATCTTTGGGCATCGGGCTGACTACTCGCTGGCCTGTGCTAATTGATACACCGCCGCGCCGTCCGCGTCAAATACCTGCGTCAGATAGGCCGCATCGGCCACGCTGGACACAGTTTCCTCCAGGAACGGGCCGCGCCAGCGCCACATGGTCGCAAAGGCATCGGGATTGGCCACGATCTGCGGCACGACCACATAGCTGACATTGGCCTCGCGCAGCAGGGCTTCATTGGCTGGATTGGCCGGGTCCTGCCAGAAGGCGCGCAGGCGTTCCTGCTCGGCCAGGCTGGCTTCATCGCCCGCGAAAAATGGCTGCGGACGATAGAAAATGGTGTCGCGCTCGGCAATCACCGGGGCCCAGTCGGCCTCGTGCGGCGCGGAATAATTGAGCACGCGGGCGTCTTCCGGCGTGTTGGCGCGCAGCCACTCGAAGGCCTGCACGTCCGCCTCGGACGAGAACGCGCCGTAGAAACCCACCAGGTTCTTGCTGACCGACAGCACCGTCGGCGCGAACACAATCGCCCCGATCAGCGCGACGCCGCCGAGTCCCATCAGGGCGGGCAGGGCGCGGCGGATGGTTTGCTGAAGCGCCGGACGCGGCACGATGACAGTGTCGTACAGCCACAGCAGGCCGAACCCGCCCAGCAGCATGTACGGGATGATGGGCGCATGCCAGGCGATGCTGAACGGATACTCGTAGCGCAGGATCGGCTCCAGCAGCCAGCCCAGCACGGCATTGAGGATGCCGAAAGCGGCTGCGTCGAGCGCGAAGATCAGCCAGCCGACCGCCAGCAGGGCGATCGTGTGGCGCTGGCGCACGCGAATAACCGCGCCGATCAGCGCAAAAATGGCGATTACGCCGCCATGGAAGGTCAGCATGACCAGCGCGTAATTGACGCTGCGCTCAAAGGGCGATTCGATGCCCGACCCCAGCAGGTCGCGGATGGTGAACAGCCATGGGGACACGCCCAGCACGCCGATCACCGGCACGCCCAGCGCGACCATCAGCCAGCGTTTCAGCGTCGGACGCTGAGCCGACAGCCACATGCTGCCCAGCCACGGCGTAAAGCCCAGCAGCAGGATGATCATCGTATCGGGATGGGTGATGGCGGTGCTGCCGAACATCAGGCCAGCCCCCACGGCATCCACCAGCAGTCCGTCGCGCAGGTAGCGGTAGACCAGGATGAGGAACGCCAGCGCGAAATTGAGCGCCATCACGCTGGTGAAATGCGAGTCCATGAAGGCGGTGAACAGGCCGATGCCCACCAGCGCGGCGGCGGCCATCGCGCGGCCCAGCCGTTTGTCCTGAATCTCCGCGCCGAAGTCGTAGGCCAGCCAGACGAACATCAGGCACAGCACCGCGCTGATGCCAAACTGCACATCGTGCAGTCCCTGATTGAGCTGCTGGCTGATATAGGCGGCCAGCCCGATGAAGCCGGGGGAATACAGGTAGCTGACTTCAGGATGGAAAGGCGCCAGCGTGGTGAAATTGCCGCCCTCGCGGGCCATCAGCGCCAGATAGCCAAAGCCCTGCGCGTCGGTGTCCAGCGGCACCGGCACCATCAGCACAGGCGCGATGAACAGCAGCGCGGCAAAGCCAAAAAAGAGCAGGTCATACGGGCCGGGCCAGCCCTGGTCGGCATCGAGCAGTTCTTCACCGCGTTTTTCGGCGCGCGCCTGCCCAAGCGAGAGCGTGCCGAACAGGAAGATGATGGTCACCAGCGCGAACATGAGATAGTCGATGACGAGCGTGTTCCAGCCAAACAGAAAGGCCCAGAACAGCGCGCCGGTGACGACCAGCGCCAGCGCCAGCGCGGCATTCAGGCCAATGCGGGGCTGCTTTGAAGGCCAGGCAGGCGCAAGCATCGCGCCGGCACCGAGGATAATCGCGCCGAAGATGAAGATGACAATAAGAGGCATGGGGATCCAGACGATAACGTAGACATACCGGTTTCAAAAAAAGCCAGCAGGCCGGGCGGATGTGGTCACCCTGCCGGGCCTGCTGGCCTGATAAAAACGAGCATTACGGGCAGACGGCCACGTAGCCGAGCGCCTGCAGCAGCGGATACACGATTGGCAGGCTGGCCCAGCTGCATGTCTGGTCCACCACCACCGCGCCGATGATCGAGCTGCAGCAGCAGATGACCGACAGCGCGCCGCAGCCGATCAGGATGATGCGCGCGGTGTTGTTCTGGCCTTCTTCACGCACGGCATACGGGTCATATTCGCCATAGCCGGTGCTGCCGGGCGGCACCGCGGGCGGCATGCCCATCGACGGCGCGGCATATGGCTGCGAATTGGCGCCGCCGGAATAACCGGCTGACTGCTGGCCGTATGGATTCTGCGTGGGGGAATACGAATAGCCAGACTGCTGAGGCGGCACTCCCTGAGATGCGCCCGCGGGCGGCATGCCCTGAGACGCGCCCGGCGGCGGATAGCCCTGCGGCGGCGCATACGGATTGGCCGGCTGTGAGGCGGCTGCGGGCGGTGCATATGGCTGCGATGGCTGCGGCGGCGCGTATGGCTGGCTGGGCTGGGCGGGCTGCACCGGCTGCGACTGCGGCTGCACGGGCATCGAGGCGCCGCGCTGCGCTGCGTTGAGCATGGTGCCGGCCGGGGGGCCGTCCACCTGCTGGCTGATGGTCGGGTTGGCTGCTGCGGTGGCCTCGTAGTCCAGCGTGACCGTCTCGCCCAGGCCCAGCTTGTCTCCGGGGCGCAGCGGGCGCTGGCCGGTCAGGCGCTGTCCATTGACGAATGTCCCGTTGGTGGAGCCGAGATCTTCCAGAATGAATCCGCCTGCACTGCGCGTGAGCCGCAGATGATGCCGACTCACTTCCGGGTCGTTGATCACAATATCATTTGTGATATCGCGGCCCAGCGTCACCACGTCCTTATTCAGTTCGTAAGGCTGGTTGGGCTGCGGTCCACGACGGACGACCAGTCGGAAACTGTCGTTCCCCTGTATCATGCTTATTCTCCTAGGCGCGCGGCAAGCCGGTGATGGCGCACTGCATCGAATTGAGTATACGAAAGCCGTGGATAAGAGTCAAATGAGGCGCCTGCCATTTATGCTATTCTTCTCGCCTCAATGCTGCTTTCCCAGTACTTTGGGCATCATTGACAGGTCGTTTTTTTGGGCTTATTGTGATGAAAGAACGCATCTTTGCTATTGTAAAACAACCTGCATTCATCTGACTACGACCGAATGCCCGCCCGCCACATCCATGGATTTGACGGAACGGCTCCTGTAATGAGACTGAGGCACTGAGATCATGGATACCTCCGCGCTGCTGCTGCCCAAGCGCATCTGGATTGAGAAAGCGCAGGAGTCTGGCGCCTGTGATGTGCTGGTGCTGATGGACGACGGGGCCGTATACACGGCGGCCTTTGTGACGATGCCCTTCCTCAGGCGGCAGATGGACCTGACGTTTGAGGCATGCAGCACCATGGAAGACACCCCGCCGGCGCGCTTTGCGGCGCTGGAAACCCCCCACATCATCGTCGACAACCTGAGCCAGGACAGCATCGAAGACACCATCGACAATCTGCTCGCGCTGGGCACGTTTGGCAGCGTGTTTACCCAGGTATCCGATGCTGACAGCGACGACGCTGGCGCCCGCGCCCATCATCATGAGGCTGTTACCACCGTCAAGCGCGCCACCGCTGAAGTCACCGCTGTTGTGCTGAACGAAGTGCTGATTATCGACGGGGAGCCGTAACGAGCGTATCTGGTCTCTGCAACACCGTACACGGACAGACGCTCAATCGGGCGTCTGTTTTTGTTTTTATCTGTTATGTTGTAATCGGCCTTAAATGGTATACTTAGGACCTAATCTCCGTACAATTTGAATTGGACGCAGGGCGTGAATCAGCACGGCGATAGGCCACTGTGCTGTGCCGGGCATCTCAGGAGCTTACGACATTATGCTGCAATCCTCGTTTTCGATTCCTCTGGACCGCAACAGCGAAGAACCGATCTATCGCCAGCTCATTCGTCATGTGCGTGTTCAGATTGAAAGCGGGGTGCTGACTGCCGGGACGCGTTTGCCCGCCAGCCGCGATCTGGCCCGCCAGCTGAATATCAGCCGTATCAGCGTCGTCAATGCCTATGCCGAGCTGCGCGCCGAGGGCTACCTGAGCGCCCATGCCGGACGTGGCACGTTCGTGGCCGGAGAGCGCGAGCCGGGGTCGGCCAATGCCACCACGACCGTGCATGTCAGCCGCACGCCCGCCCCGCACAGCAATAACCATAATCACCACCACATGCAGGATGCCCATCCGCAGGTCGACCGCTCGATCCGCGAGATGATGCGCCTGGCGCGCAAGCCGGGCGTCATCAACCTGAGCACGGGTGCGCCGCCGGCCGAGTTTTTTCCGGTGCAGCATCTGCGCCATGCCATCAACAGCGTGCTCGACCGCGACGGCGCCAAGGCGCTGATGTATGAGCAGACGGAAGGCTACGGCCCGCTGCGCGCGACGGTGCGCGACTATGTGAGCGGGCTGGGCATCCGCTGCAGCGCCGAACAGGTCCTCATCACAGGCGGGGCGCAGCAGGCCACCGACATGGTGATTCAGGCGCTGCTCAGCGAAGGCGACACGCTCATCAGCGAGAATCCCACCTATCTGGGCATCCTCGATATCGCCCGCACGCGCCGTATTCATTTGCAGGGCATCCCGATGGACGAAGAGGGCATCCGGCTGGATATGCTGGAAAATGCCATCCTCGACCAGGCCCCGCGCCTGATTTACGTCATGCCCACGTTCCAGAACCCGACCGGCACGGTGATGCCGCTGCACCGCCGCCGCCAGCTCATCAACCTGGCCACGGAATACAATATCCCGATCCTGGAAGACGGCGTGTATCACGAATTCCGCTATGAGGGCGAGAGCCTGCCGCCGCTGAAGGCGCTGGATGAAAAGGGCATCGTTATCCATGTGAGCGCGTTCACCAAGAACCTGCTGCCCGGCCTGCGTATCGGCTATGTGATCTGCGACAATGTGCATTTCGAGCGCATCGTGCGCGTGAAGCACGCGGCCGATATCTCGACCTCGGCGCTGAACCAGCGGGCGATTCACCTGCTGGTGGAGCGCGGCGTGGTCTCGCGCGTGCTGGAGCTGAACAACAAGGAAATGCGCCGCCGCCGCGATATCGCGCTGGATGCGGCTGCGCGCCATCTGCCACCGGGGTCGCGCTGGAACGTGCCGCAGGGCGGGCTGTATCTGTGGATCGAGCTGCCGAAGAATGGCCCGACCGCCGCCGAGCTGTATATCTCGGCCATCCAGACCGGCGTGGCCTATGCCATCGGCAACATGTTCTTCACCAGCACGGGCGGCAGCTACCGCCTGCGCGTGAACTTTGCCGCGCAGAAGCCCGTCGACCTGGAAGAAGGCCTGCGTCGGCTGGGCAGGGCCTGGCGCGAGCTGGCCTGCGACTATGCCGACATGGAAAAATCGCCGATACTGTAGCCATCAGGGCAGCAACCAGGCTGCCCTTTGTCATCCGGATTCTCCATACTCAAAGGAACGGCCCCATGAATGATACGGCAAACGCCAGCGTCGCTGAAACCCTGCGCCAGCTTGATGATGCCTGGGCGGCATTGCAGGCCTTCATCGCCTCGGTGACGCCAGAGCAAATGACCGACCTGACCGATGATGCTGGCTGGACCGTGAAAGATCACCTGATCCACATCGTTGTGTGGCAGGATGGGATTCTCGGGCTGCTGGATCACGAGTCGCGCCGCGACCGGATGGGGCTGGACGAGGTCACCTGGCGCAACCGCGATTTTGACGCCATGAATGCGGTCATCCAGCATCAGCATCGGGCCCGTTCCCTGGACGACGTGCTGGCGACGCTGGAGCGCACGCATCAGGCCTTCCGCGCCCGGATTGCCGCCATGAGCGATGCCGATCTGCTGCGCCCGTATGCGGATTTCCAGGCAGGATCAGACAACCACGACCCGATTCTGGGCTGGTTACAGGCCGACGGCGCTGAGCATTACCTGGAACACATCCCGTGGATGCAGGCGATCACGCGCAGCGCATGAGTGATAAATTGCCTGTCATGCGTTGCAGAGGGATCATCATCAGCGGTATGCTGCTGCCATCAGGCGCCATCGACTTTGGCTGTACACGACAGGAAAGGTTTTCATGATTCTGGAACACATCGTGCTGAACATCATCCCCGGCCAGTCGCCTGCATTCGAGCAGGCCATGCGCGACGCGGCCCATCTGCTGGCCGCCACGCCGGGCTACATCCGCCACAGCGTGCGCAAATGCATCGAGACGCCGGACCGCTATCTGCTGCTGGTGGAGTGGGAGACGCTGGAGGCGCACATGGTCAGCTTCCGCGAGGGACCGAATTTCCCGCAGTGGCGCGCCATGACGCATCACCTGTATGCCGAGAAGCCGCTGGTGCAGCATTACGAGGGCTTTTTCGAGAATCCGTAGACATGCAACCGCGCCCCCGTTTCGTTGGGGCGTGAGGGGCAATAGCGGTGCCATACGAGTATTTTATAGACAGACAGGCCCCTCATCAATGTAAGCCGATGAAGGGCCTGTTTGTTTACTTAAAGATATGTCTTTAGTCGCCGCCGGACTCCGCCTTGATGACGGTGGCCACGACTTCCTCGGTTTCCTTGTCAGTGCGCTTGCTGCGCGTGATCGCCCAACCAATGACCCCAATCAGCGCCAGCATGACGATGATGACCGGGATGCGGGCATTCGGGTCGGTCTGCGCCTGTGCTTCCAGCGTGACGACCAGCGGGGCCACCAGCAGCGAGACCAGATTGACGACCTTGATCATCGGGTTCAGCGCCGGTCCGGCGGTGTCCTTGAAGGGGTCGCCGACGGTGTCGCCCACGACCGCCGCCTTGTGCGGTTCACTGCGCTTGCCGCCGTAGTTGCCTTCCTCGATGAACTTCTTGGCATTGTCCCACGCGCCGCCTGCGTTGCTCATGAACACGGCCATCAGCTGGCCCGCGAGGATGATGCCGGCCAGGAAGCCGCCCAGCGCGGGTGCGCCAAGCAGGAAGCCGACCACGATGGGCATGAGCACGGCCAGGATGCCGATGGGCAGTAGTTCACGCTGGGCCGCCCGCGTCGATACGTCCACGCATTCGGCATAGTCGGGTGTCTTCGTGCCTTCCATGATGCCGGGGATGCGCAGCTGACGGCGCACGATGCCGATCATCTTGAAGGCCGCACGGTTGACCGCACGGATGAGCAGTGAGCTGAACAGGAAGATCAGGCCGCCGCCGATGAGCATACCGATGAAGATCTGCGGGTCGGCGATATTGATGCCGGTGGCGAAGATGGTTTCATTGAGAGGCACGCCCAGGCCCAGCTGCACGACGCGTGTGTCGGTGAGGAACGAGCCAAACAGTGCCACCGCTGCGATGACCGCGCTGCCGATGGCGACGCCCTTGGTGATGGCCTTGGTGGTGTTGCCCACGCCGTCCAGCGCCTCAAGAATACGGCCGCCTTCGCCTTCGCTTTCGCCGGCCAGCTCAGCAATACCCTGCGCGTTGTCGGAGATGGGGCCGAAGGCGTCCATCGAGACGTTGTTGCCGGTGAGCGTCAGCATACCAATACCGGTCATGGCCACGCCGTAGAGCACAGCGGTCAGTGTATCGACGATTTGCGCGCCGTTGCCGTCTGTAATCGGGAAGAGCGTGAAGATGACGATGCTGGCCATGATGCTGCTGGCGATCACGAGAATAGCCCAGGTGCTGCTTTCCATGCCGCTGGACAGGCCGCTGAGGATGGTCGTCGCCGGGCCGGTTTGCGTGCTCTTGGCGATTTCCTGCACGGGCGGGTGATCGGTATCGGTGAAGTAGGCGGTGACGCGCTCGATGACGATGGCCAGGATGATGCCGATGACCACGGCCGCCATCGGCTGCCAGATGATGCCGCCCTGATTGATGTTGTCATCGCGCATGTACAGGACGGTGAAGATGCCGAACATCACGATGCTGATAACCGCGGCGCTGTAGAAGCCGCGCGAAATCGCCTTGAGCGCGTCCTTGCCGCTGGTCGCGGTGGCGCTGCCGCGCACCAGATAGGTGCTGATGATCGACGAGAGGACGCCGATGCCGCGCACCACCAGCGGGAACACAATCCAGATCGGGCTTTGGGTCACTGTCGCCAGCGCCAGGCCGAGGATCAGGCCGGAGACGATGGTCACTTCGTAGCTCTCGAAGATGTCGGCGGCCATACCCGCGCAGTCGCCCACATTGTCGCCCACCAGGTCGGCGATCACCGCCGCATTGCGCGGGTCGTCCTCAGGCAGGCCAGCTTCGACCTTGCCCACCAGGTCGGCGCCCACGTCGGCGGCCTTGGTAAAGATACCGCCGCCCACGCGCATGAACAGCGCCAGCAGCGTGCCGCCGAAGCCGAAGCCGAGCAGCGCATCGGGGCTGGCGATGCCAAAAATCAGGAAGATGAAGGTGCCGCCGAGCAGGCCGAGACCGTCGGTGAGCATGCCGGTGATGGTGCCGCTGCGGTAGGCAATGCGCAGCGCGTCAGCATAGCCGCGCTTCGGGTCGACAGCGGCAGCAGCCACGCGCACGTTGCCCTGCACGGCCATATTCATGCCGGCGAAGCCCACCACCGCGCTGAAAATCGCGCCCATCAGGAACGCGCCGGCGCGGCCAATGGCGGTGTTGATGCGCGCTTCATCGCACTCGATCAGGCCGCGCTGCACAATCAGCGCCTCTTCCTGGAAAACGACCGCATTGTTTTGCAGCAGCACCAGTTCTTCCGCGGTCGCGCCGGGGTTGGTCGCCACGACTTCAGCGCGGGTGGTGTCCGCGGCGCCGCTTGATTCAAAGTCGGCGCGTACCTGCTCGGCCATCGCCGGGCAGAAGCGCTCGATAGCATACGGGGTTGGGTTGACGACGTAGACGCTGAAGAACAGCACCACCACCAGCACGACGATCAGGATGGCGATGATGCGCAATTGTGAACGCAGGTAGGCATTCGCACCGGTGCGAATGTACGTCCACACTTCCTGCATTTTGGCAGATCCCTTGTCCTCGCCCAGGATCTGACGTGCCAGCAGCACGGCATAGGCAAGCCCGGCCAGGGCGATGCCCAACACTAGAAAGATAAGGAGGTTCTCACTTGAAGTTAATTCACGCATTTTGGTCTTAACTCCATATATCAAGAAATGGCGCGTGGCGGATTCAACAAAAGAAAGTTCTTTAGAGTCATCAGGCCTGCACGCGCGACAGGCTGATACCTAAAATTCTGGCATAGGTTATGAGGAATGACAAGCTACCATCAATGGTTTGTGGATTCTTCTGAATGAGGGATAAACTCCCTAACAGTTAGGGGGTGCCGTTATACAGATCGCAATATACTCGTACGATGTATGCCTTTACTTCAACGTGTGAGGACATTTTATGCTGCGTAAACTGGGATTCTTGCTGCTGGCCGGCGCGCTGACTTTTGGGGCGATGGCCCAGGACACGGTTCCGCTGGTGGAACTGACCGATGAGCTGATGCAGGTGCAGGGCCTCGTGCCAGAGGGCTGGCAGGCAGTCGGCGGCGGCCTGTATGCCGCGCCCGATGGCGCGATTCTGGCCTTGCAGACGGCCCCGGTCTCAATCGAGGCGGTGGCAGCAAGCGTGCTGCCGCAGATGGGTCTGTCAGAGCTGCCGGAACCGGCCGGCACGCTGGAATCCAATGGCCTGAACTGGACGATTTATCAGGTCGATGTGGCCTCGGGGCCGCTGGCCGGGCGCACGGATTTCGCTTTTGCGTTTCTGGACGGCGTAACCTATGTGGCGCTGCTGGTGGCCCCGCCGGAGCAGTATGATATCCTGCACGCGCAGGTGTTTGAGCCGGTGCTGGCGGCCGTGCAGTTTTACAATCCCAACGCCGTCGATGCCTCGACGCTGGCCTACAACAGCGAGGACGTGACGTTCTCTGGCGGCGCGGAAGAGGTCACGCTGGCGGGCACGTTCACGTGGCCTGAGGGCGATGGCCCGTTCGCGACGGTCATCCTGCTGTCTGGCAGCGGCCCACAGGACCGCAATGAGAGCCTGCGCTCGGCGGGTATCCTGCTGGAGCCGTTCGCGCTGATCGCCGATGCGCTGACCAGCGCCGGTTATGCCGTGCTGCGCTATGACGATCGTGGGGTGGGCGAGAGCACCGGCGACCATGCCAACGCGATTCTGTCTGATTTCACCGATGATGCGGCCGCCGCGATTCGTTACGCGCTGACGCGCCCCGAAGTGAATGGCGATGCGCTGGGTGTGCTGGGCCACAGTGAGGGCGGCATCTATGCGGCTGCGCTGGGCGCGGCCAATGACGATATCGACTTCATCATCTCGATGGCGGGTGTGGCGCAGTTTGGCGTCGACCTGCTGGTGGAGCAGCAGATGGCGATCCTGCGCACGTCTGATGGCTCAGAGGATGTGACGGAAGAGGAATATGCGCAGCTGGAGGCCTACGCGCGCCGCATGATCGAGGCCGCCGCGATTGGCGATTTTGAAGCGGCAGAAGTCGCTATTCGCGAGACATACGGCTGGCTGTATGACAGCACGACCGAGGAAGAACGCGCCGAACTGGCCATGCCTGACCGCGACGGCTTCATCCAGAGCGCGGTCGATTCGCTGCTGGCCGTGTACGCCTCACCGCAGTATGTCTCGCTGCTGAATGCCAATGCGGCGGATGACTGGGCACAGACGACGGTGCCGGTGCTGGCGCTGTTTGGCGCGAAGGACTTGCAGGTGCTGGCCGATTCAAACATCGTCGCTATCGAAGCCGCGCTGGCCGAGGCGGGCAATACCGATGTGACGGTGGTGAACTTCCCTGAGGCCAACCATCTGTTCCAGGCGGCGATCACCGGCAATCCCAGCGAGTATGCGACGCTGGAACAGGCCTTTGTGCCGGAATTCCTGCCCACCATCATCGAGTGGCTGGATGCGCGTTTCGGCTAACGCCAGCTAACAACTCAGCGCCTGCAATGACGGGGATGGTATCGTGCATACCGTCCCCGTTATTTTTCGCCGCTTATTCGTTACAATCCGTGCAATGTCAGGCAGCACCCCCCAGTGTTAAAGGCGCAGCGTTATGTCCCCGTGGTGGCAATCAGCCGTTGTGTACCAGATTTATCCGCGCAGCCTGAAAGATGCCGATGGCGATGGCGTGGGCGACCTGCGCGGCATCATCGAAAAGCTCGATTACTTCACCTGGCTGGGTGTGAACGCGCTGTGGATTTCGCCAATCATGCGCTCGCCGATGGTCGATTTTGGCTATGATGTGTCGGACTACCAGGCGATTGACCCGCTGTTTGGCACGCTGGCGGACTTCGATACTCTGCTGGCCGAGGCGCACGCCCGCGGCCTGAAGATCATCCTCGACCTGGTGCCCAACCACACCAGCGATCAGCATGCCTGGTTTCAGGAAGCGCGTGCCAGCCGCGAGAATCCCAAACGCGATTGGTACATCTGGCGTGAGCCTGCGGCAGACGGCGGCCCACCCAATAACTGGAAATCATACTTTGGCGGCCCGGCGTGGACGCTCGATGCGGCCACCGGCCAGTATTACCTGCACAACTTTGCCGCCGGCCAGCCGGAGCTGAACTACCGCAATCCGGCAGTGCGCGAGGCGATGTTCGACCAGATCAGTTTCTGGCTGGATCGCGGCGTGGACGGCTTCCGCATCGATGTGATCGACCGCATGATGAAGCACCCCGACTTTCCCGATAACCCGCCTGACCCGAACTGGAAGCCCGGCGATGCCGACGCGTGGCAGTTCCGGCGCGTGTACAGCGAAAACCAGGACGGCATCCACGAGCTGATCGCCGACATGGGCGCTGTCTTCCGCGCCTACAGCGACCGCGTCAGCATCGGTGAAATCGCGTATTCATCCGACCCTGCGTTTATCACGCGCTTCGCCGGTACGCCCGACAAGCCGCAGATCGACCTGCCGTTCAACTTCGCGCCGCTGATGCTGCCGTGGAACGCCTCGGCGTTTCGCGGCTTTGTCGATGCCTATGATGCTGCCGTGCCCGCGCACAGCTTCCCCAATTATGTGCTGGGGAATCACGACCAGCAGCGGCTGGCCTCGCGGCTGGGGACGGCGCAGGCGCGCTGTGCCGCGGTGATGCTGTTCACGCTGCGCGGCGTGCCGTTCATGTATCAGGGCGAGGAGCTGGGCCTGACCGACGGGGAAGTGGCCCCTGAACAATATCGCGACCCGCAGGGCATCAACATGGGCAACAGCCGCGATTTCTGCCGCACGCCGTTTCACTGGGACGGCTCGCCCGGCGCGGGCTTCACGACCAGCGATGCGCCGTGGCTGCCGATCGCCAGCAATGCCCCTGAGCTGAATGTGGAAACCGAGAAGGGGGATGCCTATTCGGTGCTGCGCCTGTATCGCCTGCTGCTGACGCTGCGGCGCGTGATTCCCGCGCTAACGACCGGCACGTATCGCTCGTATGACGCGCCTGACGATGTTTTCCTGTACGAGCGCGAGGCGGGCGAGTCACGCGTGGTGGTGGCGCTGAACTTTGGCGCGGAGCCGCGCACGGTGCTGCTGCCGCCGTATTCGGCGCGCCTGCATGTGCTGGCCAGTAGCTACAGCGACCAGGACGCGCTGCCCGCTGTGGGCGAGACGATCGCGCTGCGTCCGTTTGAAGGCGTGGTCATCGGGTAGGCCTATGGAACAGTGGTATCCGTTGTTTCGGGATGCACATTACTGGATCAGCCGTGGCAGCCTGGCCGTGGGACTGGTCATGTTCGCGCTGGCGATTTATATCGGGCTGATCCGCCACGGCGATGCGACGCCCAGCTTCCGGCGCGGCGTGTATATCGTCACTGGCGTGATGGTGCTGGAATCGCTGATTGGCGGCGTGATGTATCTGGCTGGCGGGCGCCCGCACGACCAGGTGCATCTGATTTACGGGGCCGGCGCGGTGCTCGCACTGCCGTTTTTCATCTTTGTCGAGCGCACGGCGACCAAACGCCCTGCCATGGGTAGCTATATCTGGGGCTTTGGCCTGATGGCGGCCATTATCGTGCGCAGCATTATGACCGGTGCGGCCGCCTGAGGCGCGTCACAGGGCGGGCGCGGCTTGTCATTCAGCAGTAGATTATCGCGAGATACGCCTGGGAAAGGCCCGACATCATGCCGCCGTTTATCACCCATGAACTTTTGCGCGGGGAGTACGTTTATCTGGCGCGGCCAGTGCCCGCTGACGCCGAGCGCATCACCAAATGGTCGTTTGACATGGAATTCAGCCGTATGCTGCGCCGCAGTATGGTGTATCCCGGCTCAATTTCAGACACGATGAAGTGGTTCGTCAACAACGAGGACGAGAGCTTCTATCCCTTCAGCATCCGCACGCTGGTCGATGATGAGCTGATCGGCACGCTGGGCATCAAGGACGTGCTGTGGCCGAACCGCACCTGCTCGTTCTTCATCGGCATCGGCGAGGCGGATTATCGCGGGCGCGGGCTGGGCAAAGAGGCGATCCAGATTATGCTGCGCTGGATTTTTCTGGAAATGAACCTGAATCGCGTCGGCCTGGAAGTGATGGCCTACAACGAAGCTGCCATTCGCTCGTATCGGCGTGTCGGCTTTCAGGATGAGGGCCGCCTGCGCCAGTTTGTCTATCGCGACGGCGTGTATTATGACGTGCTGCTGATGAGCATGATGGCGGCAGAATGGTTCGCGCTGCACCCGGAATATCGCCGCTGAGAGCAGGGCGAATGCCCTGCGATTGGCAATCCGCCTCTTGAAAGTGGGCCGTTTTCCGCTAACATGGTAGCTGTGAACTGCCGGTTCGTCGGCAGTTTGCTCAGGCTGGGTCCTACGCGGCGGTATGTTTGAATCGTGTCAGGGCCGGAAGGCAGCAGCACTAAGGGCCTCTATCGGGTGCCGTAGGCAAGCCCAGTCTGAGCAAACTGAAGAGGAGCGGGCAGTTTTTGTTTTCCTGCGCTCTGAAAAGCAGATGATACAGCCGGGCGGCTCGCGAGCCGCCCCATAAGTACCAAGTTAAGGAATTCTCGCCGAGGATTCAGTCGGACTTTAATCCTCCAGGGTGGACACATAGGTCCGCCCCTACTCGGCGTCGCTCGGATTTGAAGGAAAAAACTTCCGGTTGCAACTGTTTGTCCGCGAGGAAGGTAGGGGCGGACCTGCGTGTCCGCCCGGCAGATCAGAGAAGAACCGTCTTGACTTGGTGCCAATGGGCGCATCGCGACGCGCCCGGCAATTGCCATCACACACGCCTCGTAACCCTCGCCCAGCGGAACCTCGTTTTTTCGCCCCTGCGCCGCCAGATGCTAGAATCAGCCCCATGAACACGCCTAACCCGGAATTCTCCCAGCCGAATCGCCTGCGCCCGCTCATCATCGGGCTGCTGGTGCTGCTGATCTGTGCCGCGGTTGCGCTGCTGGCGGCATCGCTGATGCGCCCGGAGGTGAGCGTGACGCTGATTATCGAGGGGGCCGCACAGACCATCACCGTGCGCGCCCGAACGGTGGCCGAGGCCCTGCAGGCGGCGGATGTCTCGCTGGGCGGGGATGATGCGATTGAGCCAGCACCGTCTGAGGCGATTGGCGATGGCGCGGTGATTCGCATCACGCGGGCGCGGAATATCGCCCTGACCGTGGACGGGGTGACGCGCCCCGTCAGCACGACGCTGACGGGGCCGGGCGCGATCCTGGCTGCGCAGGACATCCTGGTCTCGCCGGAAGATGATGTGCGCGTGAACGACCTGCCGGTGTCGGCAGATGCGCTGGCGGGGTGGGACGGCCTGGTGAGCGAGATCAGCGTGCGCCATGCCCAGCCGTTCAGCCTGACGGAAATCCTGCCGGATGGCCAGATGATTACCCGCGCGCTGATGTCGAGTGCCGAGACGCTGGGGCAGGCGCTGTTTGACCTCGACATGACGATTTATCTGGCCGACGCGCTCGACCCTCCAGCGGATTCCCCGCTGACTAACGGGCTGGAAGTCACGCTGGACCGCGCCATGCAGGTGATGATTCAGGTGGAGGGCGAACGGCTGGAAGTGCGGATTCAGCAGGGTGTGGTGGCTGATGCGCTGGCCTCGGCGGGCATTGCGCTGATGGCGGCCGACTTCACCCGTCCCGCGCTGGAGATGCCGCTGACGACCGGCATGCTGATCGAGGTGGTGCGCGTGAACGAGACGCTGACCACGCGCTTTGAATCGATTCCGTATGAGACGCTGGTGGTGCTGCGCGATGACGCCGGCGCTATAACGAATGTGGCGGGCGCGCCGGGCGTATTGCAGGTGGTCATTCGCAATCGCGCCGAAGACGGTATCGCGGTCTCGCGCCAGGAAATCAGCCGCACCACGCTGGCCACGCCGTCCCCGGAAATACTTTATGTCGATGAACAGGACTAGCACACGATGAGCCAGACCATTCTGATCGCCACCGGCAACCCCGGCAAGCTGCGCGAGTACAGCGAGATTTTCGGCGTGCTGGGGGTGACCTTCGTCATGCCTGCCGACGTCGGCCTGGCCGGTTTCGAGCCAGACGAGCCGTATGAGACCTTCGTTGAAAATGCCCGCCACAAGGCGCTGGCTTATGCAGCACGGGCTAATATGCCGGTGGTGGCCGATGACAGTGGGCTGTGCATCGACGCGCTGGAGGGCAGGCCGGGTGTGTACTCAGCCCGTTATGCCGGGCCCGGTGCCAGCGATGATGACCGCACGCAGAAGGTCTTGGCGGAGCTGGCCGATGTGGCCGACGACCAGCGCGGCGCGCAGTTCGTGTGCGTGAGCGCGGCCGCCCTGCCAGATGGTACGGTAGAGAGCGCCGAGGGCATCGTGCGCGGCCTGATCGCGCGTGCGCCGGGCAGGCGCATCACCGGCTTCGGCTACGACCCGATTTTTGTGCCAGAGGGGTATGTCGTCCCGTTCAGCGAGATGCCAGCGGCGGAGAAACATGCCATCAGCCACCGCGGACGGGCGGCCGTTGCGCTGCTGCCCGCGCTCAAACGCCTGCTCGAAGACTATCGGCCGGATTAGCTGGCAGAGACGCGCAGCAGGACTTTGCCGTCGCTGAAACGCGCCCCGCCGCCGGTGTAGGCGGCGATGGCCTGCTGAATCCCTTCCAGCGGATACTCCCCGGCGACGACCGGCGTGAAAATTTCCGGCTGCGACAGGATATCGCGCCAGGCCTGGCCGATGGCCTCCGGGCTGGCCGCGCGCATCCACATCGGCAGCCAGAAGCCGGTCACCTGTTTGTGCCTGAAGATGAGCTGTTCGGGGCTGACCGGCAGCGCCTGCTCGCTGAGCGCGCCATACAGCACGTAGCTGGCATGATTGGGCAGGGCGCGCAGCACGCGTCCGCCCACATCGCCGGCCACAGCATCGAGCGCCATGCGCACGTCCAGCGTGCGGCACAGCTCGCGCAGATGTTTGTCAAAGGTGGGTTCGCCGCTGTTGAGGATATAGCGCGCTCCAGCCGCCTGAAGCGCCGGGATGTGGTCATCATTGCGGATGATGTTGATGGTGTCGATGCCGCGCCGGGCACACAGGTGGATGATCATTTTGCCCAGCGCGCTGGAGGCCGCCGTCTGCACGATGACGCCCGCGCCGGACGCCGCGGCCATATCGACCAGCGCCCACGCCGAAAGCGGGTTGATGGCCAGCATACTGGCAAAGGCATCAGGCATGTCGGCGGGCACAGGGAAGCACTGGCTGGCGCGTGTGGTGGTGAGGGTGGCCCAGGTGCCGTCTTTGTCGCTGGCCAGCGCGCACACCCGTTCGCCGATGCGCGCCGGATCAATGTCGCGCCCAACTGCGACGATATGGCCCACGCACTCGAAACCAGCCGCCACCGGCAGTGACTTTTTTACGCCATAGCGCCCCTGAAGGAACATCAGGTCGGCGGGATGAATCGGCGCGGCATCGACAGCCACGACGACCTCATGGGCATCCGGCGGCAGCACGCTGGCTGTCTCGATGCTCAGATGCCCATATCCGGCCACATAATCGCGCAGGATTGCCGCACGTCGGGTGTGTGTGCCTGCTGCATCAGTCATAAGGGTGTGCGCTACAGGCCGAATTCCGCCTTGACGTCCTTCACCCACTTCTGGATGCGCGGGCGCGACAGCTCGGCCTGGCCGACTTCATCGATGCCCAGGCCGAGGAAGTGATCTTCGACTTTGGCTTTGGACTCTTCAAACTGATAGCCGCTGCTGCTCCACAGCCCCCACACCTGCGCGCCGCGTTCCATGACCTTGTCGGCCAGGATGCCCACCGCATCGAGGAAGTTGAAGCCGTAGCCGTTCTGGTCGCCCAGGCCGAAAAAGGCGACTTTTTTGCCCTTCATGTCCATGCTGTCCAGCTTGGGCATAAAGGCGTCCCAGTCGTCCTGCAGTTCGCCCGTGTTCCAGGTGGGAATGCCTATGATGAGGTAGCTGTACTTCAGCAGATCATCCGGCGTGCTGCGGCCGATGTTATGGACTTCCACACCACCTGGCATAATCTTGTCAAATTCTTCCTTCATGATGTACGACACGCTTTCGGTATTACCCGTGTTGCTGCCGTAAAACAGACCGATTGCTGCCATATGCTGAAACCTCGTTAAGTCCAATGCGCTTGCGAAACGATCATATGCCACAGATTATAAACTGTGGATGGATAAAAACGAACAGCGTGTTGTGAGAAAATGCACAATCTATGCTATGCAGGAGATCATTTCGAGATGTCGATGGACGCGGTGCTGGTGACCAGTTTGCATGTGTATCCGGTGAAGTCGTGCGGCGCGGTGGACGTGGATGCGATCACGTTTGACCACGACGGCCCGCTGTATGACCGGCGCTGGATGCTGGCACATGCCGAGGGTGAGCGCTGGTACCACACCAGCCAGCGCGAGCTGCCGCGTATGGCGCTCATCCATCAGCGTTTTGACGATGGCAGGGTGGTGCTGAGCGCGCCAGGGATGCCGGAAATTGCGCTGCCGCTGGCCGAGCGCCATGATCGTGAGCTGCTGCCCGCGGTCATCTGGAAGAATGACACGCGGGTATATGAAGAAGACGCGAAAGCCAGCGCGTGGGTCAGCCGCTTCCTGAATGCCGAGCTGAAGCTGGTGCGCCTGCCATCGGATGCGGCCGTGCCGGTCAATCCGGAATACTCGCCCGTGCCGGCGACGACCTCGCTCAACGATGGCTATCCCGCGCTGCTGATTTCGCGCGCCTCGCTGAATGACCTGAACGACCGGCTGATCGCCCGTGGTACCGACGCGGTCAGTATGCGCCGCTTTCGCCCCAATATCGTGATTGACGGGTGCGGGCCGTTCGCGGAAGACAGCTGGCCGTCGGTCAGCATCGGGGAGCTGCCGTTTGATATCGTCAAGCCGTGCCCGCGCTGCGTGATGACGACCGTGGACCCGGAGCGCGGCGAAGTGGACAATCCGGCCGAGCCGCTGGCCACGCTGGCGACCTTCCGCCGCTGGCCCAATGGCAAGGTCATGTTTGGCCAGAACCTGATTCATCGCTCCCAGGGGACGATTCGCGTGGGCGATGTGCTGGCGGTTCGGGAGGCACAGGGATAAGGCAACCTCACCATCCAAGGAGTAGGGGCATGTCATGCTTCTACGGCAAAATGGCCTTGTCCGAAGATTCTCGTGATGTTTTGCATTGGCGGGCACGTCGCGACGTGCCCCTACACCCTTTATCACAGGAAGAAAAAATAAACCCGATGGGTATCAGACGTCAGGACAGTTCCTGATGACCTGCGGATTCGGCCGTTGTAGGGGCGCATCGCGATGCGCCCGGCGTTTTTTCATGCCCCATAGCGCGCCGCCTCGCGCAGCGTTTGTAGATGAATATCCACGATGTCGTTTACATCCGGGGCATAGCCGCCCGCCATCGCCACCGCGACTGGCAGCCCGGCCTCGCGGCACAGGCCAAATACAAGCGCGTCGCGCTGGGCCAGCCCTGCCTTGCTCACTTTCATGCGCCCCAGCCGGTCTTTCTCAAACGGATCCGCCCCGGCCAGATAAATCGCCAGGTCCGCCCCGGCGGCTGACAGCGCACGACGTGTGCCTTCTTCGGCCAGCGCGAGATACAGCTCGTCGCCCGTGTCGTCGGGCAGCTCGATATCGAGCGAACTGCGTTCCTTGTGGAATGGAAAGTTCTTCGCCCCGTGGATGCTGAATGTAAAGATGCTGCTGTCACCCTGTAATATTTGCGCGGTGCCGTTGCCCTGATGCACATCGAGATCGAGGATGACCACCCGTTTGGCGCGGCCTTCAGCCTGCATGGCGCGGGCGGCCACAGCCGCATCGTTGAAGACGCAGTAGCCCTCGCCGTGATCGCTGCATGCGTGGTGCGTGCCGCCCGCCAGATTGACGGCCGCGCCGCCGTGCGCCAGCACCTGGCGACAGGCCATCAGCGTGGCCCCCACCGTGCGCACAGAGCGGCGCGCCAGCTCTGGGGACCACGGGAAGCCGATCCGGCGCTGCTCGCGTTCACTCAGCGTGCCGCTGAACACGCGTGTGATGTAGTCGTCGTCATGGCAGCGCGCCAGGTCCTCGCGTGCCGCTGGCTCGGCGGTGGTCATGTCCTCCGCCAGCACCACGCCTTCGCCCAGGGCGCGCTCGTACAGCAGGCGATATTTCGCCATCGGGAAGCGATGATGCGCGGGCAGGGGCAGCACGAAGGTGTCGCTGTAGAAGGCTTTCAGCATGGGCCGGGCTCCGGACATTATGAGTTTGCAACATGCGCGCGATTATAAAAACGCCAATCGTAAAAATTACGATTCACATTAATTTCGTGTAATTTACACAATGAAATGCGCACTCCAAGTATTGTGACGACGTTCACAAAAAACTAAAATGAGAGCCAGATTAATTGAAAGACATAAGGAGTCTGAACCATGTCTACGCGTTACGCTCGTCGTGATTTCCTCAAACTCGCCGGCGCTGCTGTCGGTGGCACAAGCGCAGCAGTCCTGACCGGTGGCGCGCTGGGTGTCAGCGCCCAGGAGCACAGCGAGCTCCCTGCGATGCAGACCACACTGCCAGACTGGGAAGCGATGGATTTGCATCACCAGGAAGGCGTGGATATTTTCCTGGGCAATATTGGCTCCGATCCCAACTTCTGGGGCAAGCCGATGGCCTATGAAATGGACGGCAATGTCAAGGTGTTCCGCATCACCTGCACCGAAGGCAAATGGGACACCGGCGGCGGTATGGAATTTGATGCCATGATGTACAACGGCATCGTCCCCGGCGAAGTCATCCGCGTGACCGAGGGCGACCGCGTGCGCCTGGTCGTGCGCAACGAGATGAACCAGAGCACGGCGATTCATGCCCACGGCCTGCGCCTGCCCAATGCGGTGGACGGCATCCCGTTCATCACCCAGCCGCCCATCACCCCGGGCAGCGAATTCGTGTACGAGTTCGACATCATCAACTACGGCTCGCACATGTACCACAGCCATCATAACTCTGCCGAGCAGAACACGCGCGGCCTGCTGGGCGCGTTCATCGTCGACCCGGCCGATGCCTCGCGTGAACCAGCTGTCTCGGCTGAATACATCTGCGTGCTGAACGACAGCGCGCTGGGCTTCACCATCAATGGCAAGGGCTTCCCGTACACGCAGCCGATCATCGCCAAGCTGGGCGACCGGATCCGCATTCGTTACTTCAACGAAGGCCTGATGATTCATCCGATGCACCTGCACGGCCTGCCGCAGCTCGTCATCGCCAAGGACGGCTTTAACCTGCCGATGCCGTATATGTGCGACACGCTGAATATTGCCCCGGGCGAACGCTATGACGTGCTGGTGGACTGCGACATGCTGGGCGCGTGGGCATTCCACTGCCACATCCTGTCGCACGCTGAAGGCCGAGACGGCATGTTTGGCATGGTGACCGCCGTCGTCGTGCAGGAATAAGAGGCGAACATGAACGAACAGAATTCAAGCTCGCCGGGGGTCGAATCGACCGGGGGCAGTGCTGCGCCTGTATTCGTGCTGTTCGGCGTGCTGGTGTTTGTGCTGATTGCCATGTTCATGGGCAATGCGTCGCTGCGGGCGACCAGCCCGTCGCCGGCAGCCGCTACCGCCACCGCCAGTACGCTGGTGGAAGCCGCGCAGGTCGCGCAGGTCCCCACCATTGGCAGCCAGCCGCCGCCGCTGGAAGTGGCCGCTGTGCCGCAGGATGCCGCCCACGCTGAATATACCGACCAGCAGATCGCGGCCGGTGGGCAGATCTATTCCAGCCTGTGCTTCGCCTGTCACGGCAGCGATGCCCAGGGTATTTCCGGGCTGGGCAAGACGCTGATCGGCACGGATTTCATCAACGGGCAGACCGACGAACAGCTCGTCGCCTTCCTGATTGTCGGCCGTTCCGCCACTGATCCGCTGAATACTTCCGGCCAGGTGATGCCTGCGCGCGGTGGCAACCCGATGCTGTCGGACGCTGACCTGCTGAACGTGGTCGCCTATATCCGCGAACTGAATGCCGCTGCCGCGCCTGCTGATACCACAACGCAGGAACAGGCCTCGGCCGAGCCAGCCATTGTGGCGACCATTCGCCCGTTTGCGCCGCCGCCGATCAACGCGCTCGATGCGGCTGTGGTGCCTGCCTTTGGCGGGCCTGCCGGCGAAGTCGTGCTGCCGCCTTTTGAGACGGCGGGAACATCTGATTTGCCGGTTGCTGAGCCGGGCAGCGCCGCTGCCGACTATGCCTGGTCGTGCGGGGCCTGCCACGCTGATCGTACGCTGCTGGCCCAGTCGCCCATGAGCGACGCGGACATCCGCGCCATGCTGACCACAGCAGGCCCGCCGGTATGGGAGATTGACGGATTCACGCATGCTTATCGCGGTGGCTATCCGCCGCTGACCGACGCCCAGATTGATGCGCTGATCGCATATCTGCGGGGCGGGTAAGTCCCAGGGGACGAGTGACAAACGGCGGGGTCTGACGTCCCGCTGTGCGCACTGAATGGGGTGGGGGTTTGCCGTGAGGCACGGCCTCCACCCCGTTTTTGTTCCCGTGTGCGCCGTTACGGTACGCCTGTATTTCCTTCATTCTTGTCTCAAAACACAATTCGTGGGTATCCTTATAGATGTACCCAACGGGAGCGGAAAGCTATGGTCGACGCACAGTCCAATTCGCGCGAGCAGCAGATTTTTGACATGATGGACGCGCTGGAGTCACGCGACGCGTCTGAACGCCTTGCTGCGGCGCAGTGGCTGGGCGAGGCCGCCGCTGAACCCGCGATTGAAGCCCTGGTGATCGTGTATCAGGACGACCCTGACCCGAAGGTGCGCGCTGCCGCGGCCTACGCGCTGGGCCAGTTCAAGGCGGTCGATCACGCGCTGAAAAAAGGCCAGGAAGAAAAAGTTGTCGCGCTGATCAGCGCGGTCGAAAATGAGGGCAAGCTGGGCCATCGTGCGCGCAACGGCGGCGTGATCAAGTCGATTTTGTCGCTGCTGCTGGTGCTGATTGTGCTGCTGGCGGGCTGGCAGTTACTGCCTGCTGGCGTGCTGGCCGGCGTGCTGCCGGAAATTCCACGCCCTGGCCCGCCCATCGACTATGCCGGACGCGCCGCTGCGGTGGCGTCGTTCCAGCCCACGCTGACCAACGCCTCGACCAATCTGCGCACGCTGCAAAACCAGTTTACCGGCATCCTGGCCGGCAATACGCTGGATTGCAGCGCCTTCTTCAATATCGATATCGCGCCCGTCTCGCTGAGTGATGGCGATGCGCGTGCCTATCCTGAGGCGGCTGAGCTGGCCGCCCGTATCAATGAGCTGGTGACTGTAGAAGCAGAGGCGCGTGGCACGTTTGATGCGCGCTGCAATGCGGGCGGCGCGATGGATGTGCCCGCCGCGGCGTCTGCGCTGGCGCCGATGGCGCTTGCCCTGCAGAACTTGCAGGCGCTGAATGATGCCTATGCCGAGCTGTCGACGATTCCGGCGGGTGTCCCGACGCTGGCGCCGACTGCCGAGCCGCTTCCCGCGACCGACGCGCCTGTCGCAGGCGCGACCAGCGAGGCCGCCCCTGCGACCGATGCAGCCAGCGTCGCCCCGCCGTCACCCGAAATCGTCACGCCCACGGTGGCGATTGTGATTATCGATCCCGAAATTGCCACGCGTGACCTGTTCACAATCGTGGATGCCGTCGGCCGGGGCAATCCGCGTGGGCCGGGCGCGCTGATTTTGCAGTACTGGACGGATGCCAGCGTGAGCGGGCAGACGCAGGGCTGCAACGATGTCAGCACGGTATCGCTGATTCCCGAAAATTATGCGCTTCCGCCGGAGACGGCCGCCGCCGTGCCAGAGCTGAACGAGGCGGCCCGCGCCGTGAATACCGCGCTGGACAGCATCCGCAGCGCCTGGACGACTTTCCGCAGCGCGTGCCAGGTGGGCAACCTGCGCGATTTGGCACAGGGGCAGATTGGCGTGGTGACGGCCGCGCTGACGCAGGTGGAAGTGGCCAATACGCTCTTGCAGGCGCTGCGCAACAACTAGACGAGCGGAGCGAATCATCCTGAGCCTGCCTGCTGCGCCGGTGCTGGTGCTGGGCGACGTCAACGTCGACCTGGTCATCCGCCTGCCGGATTATGCCAATCCTGATAAAGCCCTGCGCAAAAGCGAGCCGCTGCTGTTTGGCGGCGGCACGTGCGCCAATACCGCCACCGGCCTGGCACGGCTGGGCGTGACCACGTCGTTTGTGGGCGCGCTGGGCGATGACGGCTTTGGCCGCTGGGTGCTGAACGATTTTGCTGAAAACGGGGTGGAGACCTCCGGCGTGGCGGTGGTGCGCGATGCCTTCACGCCGCAGGTCATCGCCATGATCCGGCCGGATGGCGAGCGCGACCTGGTGGTGTTTCCCCCGCATGGTGCGGCCGACCGCCAGCTTGCGCCTGAACATCTCGATGCAGCGCGCATCCGGGCAGCACGCTGGCTGCACACGACCGGCATCCTGCTGCGCGAATCGCCGTCGCGCGAGGCGATTTTGTTTGCCATGCGCATCGCCCACGAGGCAGGCGTGCCGGTGAGCATCGATGTGAATTTACGCGATGAATTATGGGGCTATGACGCGGAAATGGCCGCGACCGTGAGCCAGGCGCTGGCCTTCACCGATGTGCTGCTGGGCAGCAGTGAGCGTGAGCTGCTGCTGGTGGCCGGGCAGGCCGACCTGATGACGGCAGTGCATGCGCTGGCCGATGGCAGGCGGACGGTGGTGGCGCGGCTGGGCGCGGACGGCGCGCTGGCTGTCGGGCCGGATGGCCGCCTGGTGCAGGCTCCGGCCGGGCCGGTCACGCTGGTCGATACGCTGGGCGCGGGCGATGCCTTCAACGCGGGCTATATCGCCTGTGTGGTCGAGGGGGGCGATCTGGCGTGCTGCCTGGCCGCCGGCAATCGCGTCGCTGCTTACAAGATTGGCGGGGCGGGGGCGCGTCATCTGCCCACACGCGCCGAGGTGTCGCTATAACCTCAACAGGTCGTCGTTCGCCCGGCTGATGATGCCGGTCAGGTAGGTGGCGATGGCAGCTTCATACGCCTCGTCCAGGCTGCCACCGCGATTGAACTGCGCGCTCATCTCCAGCATGGCGAATCCGTGGGCCAGTGCCCATGCCCCGCGCAGCACAGGCAACGCGCGTTCTTCCCCGCAAAGCTGCGCCACGACTTCCTGCATCGGCTGGGCCAGCGCGGCATACACCTCCCGGTCAAACAATTCCCCGTCTGACATGCTGACGAAGGCCAGTCGGTACAGCACCGCGTTCCTGCTGGCGAAGCCCCTGTAGGCCCGCATCATATTCAGGAAGGCTTCAACCGGCTCCGCGTCGGGGATACGCGCATCCATCATGGCGGCTGTCAGCGCGACATAGGTCATGCGGTTGATTTCGCGCACCAGCTCCGACTTGTCGCGGAAGTGGTTGTACAGCGAGGGCGCCCGGATGCCCAGGGCCGCCGCCAGCCTGGCCAGCGTCAGCCCGTCATAGCCTTCCTGCACGATCATCTCGCGGGCACGATCGACAATCGCCGGCACGGTCACTTTGACTGGATAAGGGCTCATTGTTTTCCCACGCGTCCCATGTGTGTTTCCTTGAAACTATTGGCGTACTTCAGGCCGTAGCCCACCGCACGGTCCATGCCGATGTGCGCGAAGGCGATGATAGCGATGGCCAGCACGCTGTGCGACTGCGTCAGCAGGGCCAGCAGGCCGATCAGCGCGGCGGTGACATACGTATGCGCGATATTATAGCTCAGCGCACCGATGCGCTTGTTGATGAGATAGCCCAGCGCGGACAGGTCCGGCGCCAGCAGCAGGCCGGCAAACAGCCAGCCTGAGTACCCCTGATGTATGTAAAGCGCGATGGCAGCGGCGAAAACAGTCAGGCCTTCCAGGCGCAGCAGCAGGCGCGGCAGGCCGATGACAGCGAGCGTGGGGGGCGGCGTGGTGGAGACATTCTGGGCGGTGGCGGTCATGGTGTCTTTCTCTCTGTTTGAATACTAATGTCGTTAGTTATCAACAGGATAGATGTATTTGCAGGCGTTGTCAACAGGGAAAACTAAAATTGTTAGTTGAATTTGGGGCTTGGGGCGGGCGCATCACGATGCGCCCCTACAGGTTCAAAACCTGGGGCTATCCACCGACAAGTCCGTAAACGGACTATTCCAGGGGTGCCTCGCTGAACCCGCCCCTCAGGACTCGGCTTTTCAGTCCCTTCAGGGACTTGGGCTTCCTGTAGCCTGAGGTTTTGAACCTCAGGCGGCGGAGGGACGAGGGTTCCCGCCGTGAGCGGCGCAATTTGTTCAGAACATCAGCCGGGGGAAAGATCGAAAAATGCTGGTCTGGTGGCTGCTAAAGATTGACAGCGCTGGCGGCGGCCTCCAGCGCGGGATAATCCAGCCATGACGGGCCGTGCTTGCGCAGTGCGCTTATCACATTGGCCAGCACCGCCGGGACATCCGGATTGGCGTCGACAGCGACGATGTTGTGGCCGTGCTCCCCCAGGAAGCCGATGGCGCGCTGATACTGTTCGCGGCGCTGGGCCAGCTTGTCGTCAAACAGCTCGCGCTGGCCGCCGCGCTGTCCCAGGCGCTGATAGCAGGTCTCGGCGCTGGCATCCATGAACAGGATCAGGTCCGGGCGGCGCATCGGTTCATTGAGCGTCCACACGCCCTCCAGCGACAGCGGCGGCGCGCCCTGATACACCAGCGACGACAGGTAGTAGCGGTCACACACGAGGATGCGTCCGCCGTCGGCGTCGTCGGCATCCAGGAACGGCGCCACCACCCGCGAGCCGTGGTCAGCCCGATTGAGGGCGTAGGCCAGCGCCAGCGTATAGGCCGTCGCCCTGATGCGGTGGGCCAGCACATCGCGGATGTATTGTCCGGCTGCGGACGGGTCATGCGGTTCGTAGCTGAGCAGCACGCGCTGCTCACCAACGACCGACTCCAGCGCCTCGGCTAGCAGGCGCGTAATCAGGCTTTTGCCGCTGCCATCCAGCCCCTCGATGACGAGGAAGAAGGCGCGCTTATCCATCGACATGCTGCTCTGGTTCCCACAGGTACTCGATATGGTGCGCGGTTTCGCGGGCGGCCTCTTTGCCCAGCAGGCGCGACACCACGTGCAGGCTCATGTCCATGCCCGCCTGCACACCGGCAGACGTGATGACGAAGCCGTTGTCGACGAAACGCACATGCTCCAGCACGGTCACGGTGGGGGCGGCGGCGCGCAGATCGTCCAGGTCGCTGTGGTGCGTGGTGGCGCGCAGCCCATCCAGCAGGCCAACCGCGCCCAGCACGACCGATCCGCTGCATACCGAGGTCATTAGCTCGACGCGCTGCGCCTGCGCCTGTAACCATGCCAGCAGCACCGGATTACGCTGCTGCGTCACGGTGCCGCGCCCGCCTGGCATGACGACGATATCGGGCGGCGGGCAGGTCTCGAAGGTGAAATGCGGCTGCACCAGCAGGCCGTTGCGCGCCGAGACCAGTCCGCTGGTTTCAGCGACGGTATACACGCGGAACTGTGCGCCTGACGGGCTGCGCTGGCCGGTGACCGAGAAAATCTCGAACGGGCCGGCGAAGTCGAGCACCTCGACATCTTCAAACAGAACAATGGCGACATTTCTCATGGGCAGGCTCCAGTGTCAGGCTTTAAGCGAATATTCGGCGGGCGAAAACACGACCAGGATGGTCAGGTCTTCTGTGATGGTGTGGAAGCGATGCTCCACGCCGCGCGGCACATACACCATGCTGCCCGCGCTCACGGGGCGGCTTTCGCCCGCCACCAGAATCATGCCGCGCCCGCTGACGACATAGTACAGCTCGTCTTCGCTGTGCGGCTGCTGCGGGTCAGTCCCTCCGGCGGGAAGGCGATAGATGCCTGCGCTCATGGCCGGTTGTTTCAGGAATTCGGTGTAGGCCTTGTCGGAGGCGACCTGCGCGATGTCGAAATAGTCCATAGGGTTACAGGCTCCCTGTCAGGATGCGGGTGAGCAGCATGGCCGCCATGCCCAGGATGATTGTGAGCAGCAGATTCTTCGTGCGCCACGCCACGATCACGCACACGACGGCGGCGATGAAGAAGGCATTGCTGGCCGGGCTGAGGTCGATTGCGCCATCGGGCATCACTACGGCCGGCACGATAATCGCGGACAGCACCGCCGCCGGCACATATTTAAGCGCGTTGAACAGCGGCTGCGGCAGCGGCATCCGGCTGACCAGCACCATGACCGGATAGCGCACCGCGAAGGTGACGACCGCCATGCCCAGCACGAGCAGAAATTCATTCATCGTTCAGGCATTCTCCGCGATGCTGTCGGCAAAGTCTTCCACGAACAGGGGCGGGAAGCGCATCAGCGCGCTGTTGACCACGTCCACACACATGAACTGCGATTTGGCGCGGGCAATCAGCGCATTGTCAGACGCACGCGTGACGGTGAAATGGCGCACGACCGTGCTGCGCCGCGGCTCGGCCAGAAAGGTCGTCACGTTCAGTTCATCGCCCAGGCGCGCCTGCATCCGGTATTCGATGCGGTGTTTGCGCGCCATGATGCCGAAGCCGGCCTCCCACATGCGTGCAAACGGCCAGCCACGCGCGGCCGCCGCCTGCACCGCGCACTCCTCCATGAAGGTCAGGTAATTGGCGTGGTTGACATGCTGCGCCATATCGATGTCGCGCCATTCCACGCGGCGCGTCATGGTGAATGCGCCCGGCGGCACCGGCGGCACATCGGGGAATTTCTCGCGCCGCGCAGTCGCTTCCACGCGGTCGGCCGGATTCGGCGCGAAGGCCGCCACCATCTCGTCCGAAATCTGCGCGGGAAGCTGCGTCTCGCGGTTCAGATATATCCAGTCGGCGCTGGCTTTGGCGGCCACCTGGCCGGTCGTCGCATGCAGCAGGTCATAAAAGCGGCGGCTGCGCACGCGGCGAAAGTCCCCCACCCAGGTATTGACCGCCACCTGGTCGCCAAAACGGTAGCTGTTCTGATATTCGATCTCCAGCTCGCGGATGAACCAGATGGTGCCCATCTTCTCGTAGGCCGCATCGTCATAGCCCACGGAGCTGGATGCAAACAGCGCGGCTTCCTGCATGTAACGCAGATAATTCGCCTGGTTGACGTGTCCGTAGATATCGCATTCGTAGCTGCGCACCGGGAAAGTGAGCGCGTGGGTGAGCGGCATGTAAACCCCTTAATCAGCGCTTAAAAGAAAGCGCGTGCGTCACGCGTTATGATTCCACATCATGTTTGCCAGAACGCGTTTCAGCCATGGTTGGCAACAGAAGGATAGCATGAAACCGATAGTTTCCGAGAGTCTGCTGGACTCAGACCAGCGCAACGGCAGCCTGCCCGATATCAAGACGATTCCGCCGGAGATGACGGCCGCGCAGGCCCCGCTGGATTACTCGCGCCTGTTTGCCGCATTGCACAACACCATGGAGACGCAGATCAGCCTGGCCGATGGCAAGAGCGCGATCATCGTGGCGGCCAATTCGATCCTGATCGCGTCAATTGCGCTGACGGGTGGTGCCTTTTCAGCCACGCTGTTTGAGTCGTCGGCGCCGATGTCGCAGCGGCTGGCGCTCGTCACCATGGCGGCGATGGGCGTCTTCCTGGTGTTGTCGATCTTCTATGCGCTGCGCGGGTCAAAGCCCAACCTGCGGCGCACGCGGTTGTCGCGCAACCTGTTCTTCTTCGGCGATATCGCCGGGATGGATGAGGATGGTTACGTCGATGCATTTCTGGGCATGACGATGCAGGACATCAAGGAACAGGTCGCCCGCCAGGTGCATGCGCGGTCGCTGATTATCGTGAAAAAATACCACAGCATCCGCTGGAGCCTGCGCTTTCTTTTTGTCGCGCTGGCGCTGTTTGTGGTCACGCGCGCCCTGCTGGCCATCTGAACCCGCCTCCGCCGCAAAGCGCAGGGCATCCGCACTTGTAGCGCAGGATATGTTACAGTTAAGCTACTGAAACGGCGTCAGGATTCCCTGCCTGAGGCTGAAGTGTGGATATTCCGCGGGACTGGAGCAGAGGACAGACCATGCCCGATTACCAGAAGCAAATTGAAGAGCTGCGCCGTCGCCTGACCGCGCTGAACGATCAGCCGGATGCCGGCGCCCTGCAGGACCTGGAACGCGACGCCCGCAACCTGATGGCGGATGCCAAGAATACGCCGTTTGAATCGGCGGCGCAGAGCGCGTTTGCGGAAGTGGCGCGGGCATCGGGCGGGGCCTCGGTTCCCTCTGGCGCGGCCATGCGCGGTCTGGTGCGGCGGGCGAAAATTCGCCTGGATATGGCCGAATCAGAGACTGATATCGACGAGGCAATTGACATCCTGGCCGAGGCACTGGCCAGCAGCCCGCGTGACAATGAAGTGATCGCCCTGCTGGAAAAAGCCAGCGAACACAATCCGCAGGCCCGCCAGCGCGTCAATGACCTGTTTTTGCGCTATGGGGTGCCGCGCCTGCCGCCGATGCCTAACGCGCCGGAAAAGCGCTCGACGGGGGCATATCCAGGGCAGGGCGGGGCGCGTAGCGACGGCGGTGAGTCGCAGGCCTCCACAACACGCGGACGCGAGACACGCAGCAGCTCTGGCGCGACCGGCACCCGCAAGGCCCCCCAGGCGGGCGGTGCATCCGCTTCCGGGGCGGCCCCGGCAGGCGCGGGTGATGCCGACGCGCTGATGTCCGAGATGACGCAAGCGTATTATGCGGGCGAGTATCAGGGCGTGATTGACCTGGCCAACCGCGTGCTGGCCACCCAGCCGACCAATGCCACCGCGCTCGATTATCGCCAGAAGGCCGAAGACAACCTGATTCGCGGCGTGGTGCCGGACCATCGCATCCCGTTTGACGCCCGCGTGAGCTACAACCGCGCCAATTCGCTGGTGCGCGCCGGTAACTATGACGAGGCCGAGCGCCTGTATCGCGAGGCGCGTGACCTGGCCGAGCGCGCGGGCATCCCCAGCTGGAAAGACGCCGAAAGCGCGCTCATGGAAATTGCCGACCTGTCGCTGGCGCGCACGATGAATCTGGATGGCGACCGCCTGCTGAATGCCGACAACTGGGCCGAGGCACAGGCCAAGTATGAGGGCGCGATGCGCGTGGTGCCGAACGACCCCGCCACGCAGGATCGCATCGACAAGGCGCGCCGCGTGCAGCAGGAAGCAGAGAATGTCAGTGTGCAGCTGACGATGCTGTCGGGCGCGCTGGGCGACCAGGTGTCGTCGCTGCAGAATATCCTGGGCACGCTGGCCCGTCTGCGCCAGCTGCTGCCCAACAGCCAGCGTCTGGCCGGCCTGACCGCCGACGCTAATAATCGCCTGAGCACGATTAAATTGCAGGTGACCGAGCAGGCAGGCGCGGCGGTGGCGCGTGCGCGCAGCGCGTCGTCGGTGGACGAGCGCCTGTCGCTGACACAGGATGCGCTGGCGCTGCTGGAGCAGGGCGTCAAGCTGGACCCGGCCGATACTGCCCTGTCGAGCATGTTGTTTGACACGCGCGCCACCATCACCGAATTACAGCGCGTGCGCCAGGTGATCGAGCGCACGGGCATGATGGTGGCCGGCAACGAAGACTCTGACCTGGTGCAGGCGCGCTCTATGCTGAGCGGCCTGCGCGAATACTCGCAGGACAGCCGCTATCGCACCGTCGTCAGCGATTTGCTGGCGCGGCTGGTAGAGCGCGCCGTCGTCGCTGTGGAACAGGGCAGCGTGGACGAAGCCGAGGCGCTGATTGAGGCCGCCCGCGAGGAACCGTTCACGATTCTGGGCCGACGCGCTGAAATCGCACGGGTCGAGTCGCAGGTGAAGGCGCTGCGTGGGCGCGCACGGCTGCGCCTGATGGGCATCGCCGGCGGCATCATCCTGGTGATTATCGCGGCCATCGTGCTGCTGCGTGATGCCTGGGTGCCGGTGGTCTTCCCGCCGCCGACGGCCACCGCCACGGCGACCTTCACGCCCAGCAACACGCCGACGATTACCAACACGCCGACAAATACGGCCACGCCCACCGACACGGGCACGCCGACGCGCACGTTCACGCCCAGCAGTACGCCGACCGATACGCCCACGGCCACCAATACGCCCACGCCGACCGATACGCCGACGGTGACGCCGACGCCAGTCTTCCTGTGCCAGGTGCTGAATACGACCAACGAGAACCGCAATGTGCGTGCCCAGCCCGACATCAACAGCGCGCAGATCAGCGTGATTCCGCCGGCCCGACTGGCCAGCGTGCTGGAGCAGCAGCGCAATGCCAATAACGAGCTGTGGTATCGCCTGCAATTCGATATTCAGGGCGCGACCGTGACCGGTTGGGTGCGCGCCGACCAGCTGGAGGAAAGCACCGACTGCCCGGATTTCTAGGGGGTTGATGAGAGCTGGGCTGGCCGAAAATTGTTCTGGGCGGCTCGCAAGCCGCCCCTACAGTTCCAGACTCGTGAGGTTAGGAATAACACGCGGGATGTTCGGCGGACCTGGCTGGTGACAATGACCTGTCTTTTTGCTGGCGCCCGGCCTGCATGCACACATAAAAGGAGGGGTTGGCCAATTTACGGCCAACCCCTCCTTTTAACTTTCGCCTTTTAACTTTTAACTCTCTCTCCGCCTAAAACCGCTTCGGCAGCACCTCACGCGGCTTGGCGCCGTCCACGGGCGGGCCGACGATGCCGCGCGCTTCCATCACGTCCATCAGGCGGGCGGCACGCGTATAGCCGATCCTGAAGTGGCGCTGGAGCAGCGAGGTCGAGGCGCGATTCTGCCGCCGCACCAGGTCGACGGCGCGCTCGTACAGCTCGTCCTCGTCGCTGTCCGGCATATCATCATCAATCTCGTCGTCGTCCTCGCCAAAGCTGCCGGCACGGTCCCAGCCAGAGGCCGACGGACGATTATTGCCGCCGGGCGCCCACTGTTTGCTCACGCTGGTGCTGCGCTCCTGCTTTTCGGCCATTTCGTCCAGCGCGAACTGCGACAGGATCGGCTTGCCCTGGTTGGCCAGGTCGTCGTCGGTGAGCTGGTTGCGCCAGAAGCGCGTGATATTGCCGATTTCAGTGTCGGTGACGAACACGCCCTGCAATCGCGCAGGTGCGGGTGCATCGCCGCTCATGAACAGCATGTCACCACGGCCGAGCAGCTTTTCAGCGCCGGGCTGGTCCAGGATGACGCGGCTGTCCACGCCGCCCGCCACCGCAAAGGCGACGCGGGCCGGGAAGTTCGCCTTGATCAGGCCCGTTACCACGTCGACCGACGGGCGCTGCGTGGCGATCACCAGATGGATGCCGGTCGCACGGGCCAGCGCGGCCAGGCGCGTGATCATCTTTTCGGTGTCGTCAGCGGCCAGCATCATCAGGTCGGCCAGCTCATCGATGATGACGACGATGTAGGGCATGAGCGGCTCGCCAGCCGTCAGGTGCTTGTTGAAATCCTCGATATTGCGCGCGGCAGCCAGCGAGAAGCGGCGATAGCGTTCGTCCATTTCGCGGGTCAGCCACTTCAGCACGCCGACGGCCTTCTCGACTTCGACCACTACGGGGGCCACCAGATGCGGGATGCCGTTGTAGCCGGTCAGCTCGACGCGCTTCGGGTCGATCATGACCAGCTTGACGCGGTCGGGTGAATTGCGCAGCAGGATGCTGGCGATGATCGTATTCACGGCCACCGATTTACCGGAACCGGTCGTGCCGGCGATCAGCATGTGTGGCATCGAGGCCAGATCTGCGGCGACGGGTGTGCCGTCCACGCCCTGTCCCAGCGCAATCGCCAGCGGACTCTTGATGCGCTGAAATTCGCTCGACTCCATCACGTCGCGCAGCTTGACCACGCTCGGCTTTTCGTTCGGCACTTCGATGCCCACATACCCCTTGCCGGGCACGGGCGCTTCGATACGGATGCTTTTCGCGCCCAGCGACAGCTGCAGGTCTTTGTCCAGCCCGGCAATCGTGCTGACTTTCACGCGGGCCTTCTTGCCGCCGCGGCTTTCCACATAGTCCGGTTCCACGCCAAACTGGGTGATCACCGGGCCCGTGCGCACCTCGACCACGCGACCGGGCGCGCCAAAGCTGGCCAGCGTGTCCTCGATCGTCTTGGCGCGGCGCACCAGCGCGGCCTTGTCCAGCTCCTGGTCCAGCCCGGGCGAGAGCAGCTCGGTCAGGTCTGGTGTGCGCCATTCCTTGCGCGCCTTTTTCGGCGGCGGGGCTGACGGCGCGGGGGCGGGCGGTTTGCTGGCAGCGGGCGGCACCTGCGACGGCGTCGTCACCTGGCCCGCGGGAATCGCGCCGCGATTGAGCGTCTCGTTGAGGGCCTGCGTGGGCGAATACGGCTTCACGCCGGGATCATTGGCCGCGCGCGAGGTCGCCATCGCGCTGTTCGGGTCGACGATGTCTTCCTTCGGCTTGCCAAACGCGGACGACGGCGTGGAGGTGCGCGCCGGGGGCGGCATCACCGCGGGCGGCGGCGCATTCACCGGGGCCGGGGGTGTCTGTGCCGGGGCGGCAGGCTTGTCCTGCTTCCCAGCATCTTCTTCTTTCTCTTTGCGGTTCGCCAGCCCGGCAAACAGGCTGTTAAGCGCGCCTGCCCCGGCGGTGGCGGCAGCGGCGGCGACATTGCCCGCGCCGGACGATTTCGCTTCATCGTCCGATTTTTCGGTGGGCTTTTCGGCCGGGCGCTCTGCCGGTTTGTCATCGGCAGGCTTGCCAAACACGCTTGACGAGCGCAGCGGGTCGATCAGCTTGCCGGCTGGCGGCGGCGCTTCACCGGGGCGCGGGGCATCCGGCGGACGCGGAGCGCCTGTGTTCATGCTGCGCAGCGCGTTCAGGCGTGACTGCAAGTCAGGGATCGGCTCGCCAGCCTTGGGTGCTTCCGGCGCTTTAGGCGCGTCCGGGCGCGGCAGCGGAGGCGTCGGTGACCCAAATGGAGACGGACGCGGTGTACTCCCGGCTGGCGGAGGAACAGCCGGCCTGGCTGTCTCCGGCGGATCCATCGCGCCGCGTGGGCGGGCGGGCGGCAGGCTGGACCAGTCTTCGCCTTCGCGCTTCTGCGTGGGGACGGGCGCTGCCGGATCTTTGCGCACGGGCGTGACGGGCGCGTCGTCTGCATCCTCATCATCTTCGTCATCCAGCGGGATATCGCGCGACGCCGGGCGATTCAGCGCGGAGGCGCTGGCCGGGCGCACCGGGGCCATGCCGGTGGCTGGCGGGGTAGAAACGGCCGGCTTGCTGAGCGGTTCGTTCGTCCCGAACAGCGAGACGCGTTTGCTCGGGTCAATGGCTGGCTTTTCGTCGTTGAGGACAGCATCTTCGATGTCCTCGTCGTCGTCTTCATCGTCATCGGCTGGCGACGGGCGGGCCGTGCCCAGATTGGGCGTAAACGGCGCGCGCGCAGGCGGCGCACCCAGCGGTGACGCCGGGGCCGGGCGCGGCGCGACGGGCTTGTCGGCTTCGGACTGCGCCTCGCCTGCCCCGGCTGGCTTCTCGCCAAACGGCGATGGACTCGGCGCGACCGGGGCCGCAGAGGATGGATTACTGCTTCCGCCCAGGATTTCGCCAAAGCGCGAGGAACCCCCAGCGGCGGGTGCGCTTAGCGGAGGAATGCCTGGTCGTGATGGGGAAGGCGGCGGCGCAGCAGGCGCTGGTGCCGGGGCTTGCCCGGCGGGATTGCCCAGCGACGCGGCCGGATTCAGCGGACCGACAGCGGGTTTGTCGGCGGGCGCATCGGCCGGTTTTGCGGCGGACTTGTCGGCAGGTTTGTCCTCAGGACGGGCCGCGGCATCACCGCGCTTGAAGATGCCCCCCAGACCACCAAAGCGACTGGGCGAGTCGGCGGGTTTTTCGGCGGGCGTGCCGAGTTCCTGTTCCGGATTCACCGTCAGCGCGTCGGCTGTGGCTTTGGCGGCAGCGGCGGCAGCACCGGCGGCGACCGTACCAATCGTCGGCACGGCATTGCGCATGCGGTTGAAGAATCCGCCTTTGGCGGCGTCGCCTTCCGCGGGTTTTTCGCCCGGCTTATCGGCCGGTTTCTCTGCAGAGGCCGCTGGCTTGTCGGTGGATGGTGCCGTTGGCCGGACGGGCGGGACGGGCACGGCCGGTTTGGGCGCAGATGCCGCTGCGCCGCCCACCGGCACCAGCTCGCCCTGGTCAGAGAACGGCGTGTTGAATGTGCGGCCGCCCAGCGTGATCGGGATGCTGCGTTCTTCCGGCTTGGCCGCATCCAGCGCGTGCTGGACGGGCGCGGCGGCGGCTGTGGCGGGCGCGGGTGACGGCAGGGCAGGCGATTTCGCGCCGGCAGGAAGTGCTTCAGTCTCGACCGAGACAGCCGTCGCGGCGGTCAAAGCGGCGGCCTGCGCCAGGCGCTCGTTGCGCGCGGCGACCATCGCCATGCGGCGGCGCTGGAACGAGTCGCGCATGTTGCGGCCGTTGCCGATCAGGATGGCGATGACTTCCTGCGCGCTGATGCTGAAAGTCACCATGAGCGCGATCAGCAGCACGCCCAGCAGCACCACAAAGCCAATGACTTCGCTGAAATTGTTCACCAGTTGGAAGTAAATCTCGCCGCCGATGCGTCCGCCACCGCGGCCAAATTCGGCCGAGAGCGGCAGCAGCACGGTGCGCAGCGCGGTCATGTATTCGGCGAAAGTCTGGTTCTGGCCGGGCGGATAGCTGAGCGCGTCATAGTACTGCATGGCGGCCAGCGCGCTGAAGAACAGCAGCAGCAGGCCGAGGATGCGCCCCAGTGCGATCTGCGGCGTTTCCTGGCCCACGCGCAGCGTGATCAGCCAGATGCCCGCGGGCACCATTGCCAGCGCGACGATGACCGAGCCCCAGCCGAACCAGTACGACAGGAAGTCGCTCACCACGTAGGGAATCGACCCTTCGGTGGGCGACAGGCTGGCCAGCACCAGCACGATGCCGCTGATGGCCAGCGCCAGTCCGATGATCTCGGCGGCTTTGTCCACCTGCAGGCTGATCGGCTTGATTTCCAGGAAGCGTCCGTCACGCGCTGTGCGCGAGGATGCCTTGCTGGCGGGCTTGCTCTGGGCGCCGCCCTGGCCGGGCAGCATGCCGCGCAGGCGGCCAAACAGACCGCCACCTTCTGCCTTTTTGCCCGCCGGTTTAGCAGCAGGTGCGCCGGGCTTTGGCGGGGGCATGCCCCCGCTGGTTCCCGGTCGCGGTGCAGACCCAAAACTGCTGGAGCTGCTGCTGGAGCCCATCGGTGATGCTGAGGATGACGCGGCTGGTTTCGGCTTGTTGTCGTCCTGCTTGTCGCCCCGGTTAAACAATCCGCCGAGCCTGCCGCCGATGCCGCCACCGCCCGCAGACGACCCGTCGTCTTTGCGCTGCGGCGTGACTGGCTTGCCCTGGGCGGAGGCCGCGGGCTTGTCGTCTTTGCGGCCAAAGGGCAGCTTGTCCAGCAGGCCGCCGGTCTTGTCGTCTGATCTTGGTTTATCGTCTTTCTTGTCGTCTTTTTTGCCAAACGGCATGCCAAAGCCACCGCGTCCGCCTTCTTCCTTCTTCGGCTCTTCTTTGCGGGCCGGAGGCTGGGAGGAAGGTGACGGAGGCGAGCTGGGCGAACCGCCGAATGAGCTGCCGCCGGAGGTGGGCGGCCCGGACGGACGGTTGAAGCCGCCGCCGCTGGGGTTACTGGGTGGTGGCGCACCCGTCCCGCCGCCGGGCGGGGGCGGACGCTGCGGCGAAGACGGCGTGCCGCCAAATGAGCCGCCGCCTGATGAACCGCCTGAACCGCCGGACGAGCCGGGGTATGGATTGACGCCCGACCCCGATGGACGGGGCGGCGCTGATTGACCGCCAAACGAGCCTCCGCCGCCGGACGAGCCGGAGCCGGGCGACGAAAACGGGCTGTTTCCCGGTGGCCGCGGCGGCTGGCTGGCAGATGGCGGTGGTGATCCGGCCGAGCGTATCGGGCTGGGGACGCTGCCCCCACCCCCCGATGGCGGCGGCGCGGGCGGGCCGGGCCGCGCAGGGGTTGATGGAAGGCCAGCACCACTCACGCGCGCGCCAGTCGAGCTCCCGCGGCTGAAAGGGCCACCGTCGAGATCATCGTCTTCGTCTTCGAAGTCTTTTTTTCTGGGCTTATCGTCGTCCAGGTCGTCTGAAAATGGACTTGCCATGGCATCCCTCTGACCGGTTCGCGCTTGCTTTAAGAGTGTACCACTGTTTGTCTGAATTTCGCATTAGATTAGCACAAAAGTTCTAAATGAAACAGGCGGCGTAATGGGTATAATGGGGGTCGCTTTCCCGTTTATGGGCGTCAGAATTGCTGTAAGTGTTCAGCATTTCCCAGCGTCATCTGGAGCAGATTCGTGATGCATTCCCCCCGACTATTGCGATCCATGCTGATGACAGGCGCGGCCATCGCTGCCCTGCTGCTGGCCGCCTGCGACCCGCTGGCGCCGTTTCCCACGCCTACGGCTGTTGTCATTATTGTGACGCCAGAACCCAGCAATACACCACCGCCGACCAGCACACCGCTGCCCAGCGCTACCCCCACGGATGTGCCAACGGCCACGCCCACCGCGACCGCGACGCCTGATCCGTGTGTGACCCAGCCGGGCCAGGTGATCGAATTTGACGAGTTCAGCAGCGACATTGCCAACGAGCAGATCCGCTATCGCGTATACGTGCCGCCGTGCTATCAGCAGCTTCAGAAGCGCTATCCGGTCGTCTACCTGCTGCCCGGCCTGCGCCAGGACGAAACCACCTGGGGGGCAGTCGGCGTGGTCGAGGCGCTGGAGCAGGGCATGCGGCTGGGCGCGCTCAGCCCGATGATCCTGGTCATGCCGGAAATCGGCAGCATCGGCATTGCTGACCAGTTCGTGCCCGACCCGTCGTTTGAGCAGGTGCTGCTGGAAGAGCTGGTCCCGGCCATCGAGCGCGATTTCTGCGTCATTACCAACCGCGACTATCGCTCGATCGGCGGCATTTCACGCGGCGGCTTCTGGGCCTATTCGGTCGCGCTGCGCCATCCCGACCTGTTCGGCGCGGTTGGCGGACACAGCGCGTACCTGGATGCTGCCGAGGCGCCCGATACGGTCAGCCCGCTGGCGCTGGCCTCCAACGATGCTTTCCTGCCGCAGGCGAATCTGCGCATGTATCTGGACAATGCCGCTGCCGACCCGGCAGGCACCACGCTGGAGCTGTTCAGCAGCCGGCTGGCCGCGCGCGGCATCGCCCACAACTACAATATTTATCCCGATGGCGGGCACGACGAAGCCTACTGGTCCGCGCATGTGAGCGAGTATCTCAGCTTTTATGCCGCGAACTGGCCGCGCAATGTGAATAATCTGCCATCGTGCATGGAGCCCAGCCCGTAAATCATGCCGACGCCGTTCACCCATCTGGCCTACGCCCAGCGGCTGGCCGTCGATTTGGCGCTGCCCGCCAGCACGCGCGACTTTCTGGCCACGCATCTGCCCGCCTATCTGCTGGGCAGCATCGCCGCTGACGCGCAGACAATCGCCAGCATGACCCGCGAAGACACGCATTTCTACAGCTATGAGCGCGAGATTACCGAGCATCCGTATCGCGTGATGCTGGCACGCTATCCCGCCCTGCTTGAGGCGACTTCTGCTGACGCGCACGCATTCACGGCGGGCTATGCCGCCCACCTGGGCATGGACGAAATCTGGACGCTGCATATGACGCGTCCGCATTTTGCCCAGCGCGACTGGGGCACCCGCGAACAGCGCTTCATCGCGCTGCATCTGCTGCTGGTGAGCATGGATGAGCGCGACGAACGCCTGCTGCGCGATGAGACGACTCGCCTGCTGGCAGATGCGTCGCCGCACGGTTGGTGTCCGTTCATCCCCGATGCGGTTCTGCATGAATGGCAGGCGCTGATCGCCCGGCAGATGCCGCCGACCGGCAAAAGCGAGACGCTTGAGGTGATTTGCCCGCGCGTGCGCATCCCCGTGCCGGAATTTCGGGCCATGCTGGATGACGCCGCGCTGATGCAGCGCGAGCTGTGGGCGCATATCGCCCCGGCGCTGCTGGCCGATGTGGAAGCGATGATGATGGAAGCGGCGCGCGTGCAGCTGCAGGATGCGCTGCTGCTGACCGGCACCTGACGCGTTACACCACCGAATGGCCCAGCTCACGCCGAATCATGCGCCGCGCTTCCTCGGCGCTGTCGGCAAAGCGCACCTTCATCACCGCCGAGCGATCCAGCCCGGACAGCGTGTTGAACACCGAGCGCATAAAGCCGTTGGCGCCGACAATCACGATCGGGCCGGTGCCGCCCTGGCCGAATTTCAGAATTTCACGGGCCTGGTTGAAGGCCTCCTGCGTGAAGATGGTGCCACCGGGCACGGTCGTGCCGCGTGACAAATCCAGAATCGCGCCCAGCGTGATGGGCGATTTATCGGTCACTTTTTTGATTTTGCGCAGGGTGTCCCACAGCTCGTCATACGTCCATTTCCCCTCGATTTCGACGAGAAAGACGTCGCGCCGTTCAGCATCATCCCAATAGAGTTCAATGCCCATCATGCCCCGCCTGGCTGTGCCATGTATGCATACCCATCACAACACAGACGCCTGAAAAACGATGCAGCGGGGCATGAAAACGCTGTGAGTCTGCCTTAAACCGCGCCGCGATAATGAATCTCGCTCAGGTCGCGCAGGCGCGAGGCGGCCTGTTCGGCGGTGATGTCACGCTGGCTTTCGCCCAGCATCTCATAGCCGACCATGAATTTGCGCACAGTGGCACT
>JAHHHY010000003.1 GCA_019359125.1 Pleurocapsa minor GSE-CHR-MK 17-07R | reverse complement strand
GGGACTGGTCGTGTCCCAGTGCCGGGCCGGTGGGTGCGCCGTGCCAGCCCATCGAATACGGGAACGAGGTCTCGAACAGGTTGTCGTAGCGCGTCGTCAGCCGCTTCAGCACATCGGCCAGGGCATCGCGCTGGGCATCGTTCAGGCCGGTCATGCGCTGCACATGCGCGCGCGGCAGCAGCATCGTCTCGAATGGCCAGACCGCCCAGTACGGCACGACGGCCATCCAGTGTTCGTTGTCCACCACAATGCGCTCGTCGGCAGACGCTTCCTGGACGGCATAATCGAGCAGCATGGGCGTCCCGTGCTTGGCGTAGTAAGCGCGCTGGGCCTCATCTTCGCGGCGCGGATAATTCGGCAGGAAGTCGCTGGCCCAGATCTGGCCATGCGGATGCGGATTGCTGGCGCCCATCGCCGAGCCTTTGTTCTCGAACACCTGCACCCAGTGATAGTTCGCGCCCAGCTCGGCCACCTGGTCGGCCCACAGATTGACGACGCGGCGGATATCGGGCAGGGCCATCTGCGGCAGCGTCAGGTCGTGGCGCGGATGAAAGCAGATCACGCGTGAGGTGCCGCGCACCGGCTCGCCGCGCAGCAGGCCGTCCTGCACCTGGCCGTCCAGCGGGGTGTCTTCCATCATGGCGGCGAAGTCGTTGGTGAAGACGAAGGTCTCGCTATAGGCGGGATTGTGCACGCCGCCCGCCCGTTCGTTGCCAGGGCACAGATAGCAGGTCGGGTCGTGCTGCGGACGGGTATCCGGTGGCAGCTTTTCCACCTGTCCCTGCCACGGCCGCTTGGTGCGGTGCGGCGAGACCAGGATCCATTCGGCCAGCAGCGGGTTATAGCGGCGATGCGGATGGTCAAGCGGGTTGAAGTCAGACATGGGAAGACCTAATCACAAGACGAGGAACTGCGCGGAGTATAGCGCGCCGTGGGCCACTGCTCCATTGTTCGCGGGTGATGATGCCTCGTTTACAGGTCTTCCCTGCCGGCCCTCGGTTCAAAACCCAAGGCTACCCAACCGATACATCCGTAAACGGACTAACTGATATTGAGAGAAAACGGGCTTGCACATCAGCATTCAGTCCCTTCAGGGACTTGGCTTTTTGTAGCCTGGGGTTTTGAACCCCAGGCGGCACGAGAGGGCTGGCTGAACCGTCGAACCCCTCGTTTCATCGGGGGTAAATCCAGAATTTTGCCATGACTTGAGGAGCTGTTCCGGGGCGCAGACAACGCCCGCAAATGGGAACCCCAGGCAAACAAAAAAGCCACCGGACCTGGTGGCTTTTTTGTATTGAGCGGGCGATGAGATTCGAACTCACGACATCTTCCTTGGCAAGGAAGCATTCTACCGCTGAATTACACCCGCATACTGCGCTTACACCCATAAATATAGCCGAAGCTGTGGGGACGGTCAAGGGTGTTTTTGGCCGCTGGTTCCCGTGAATTCATGTGTTTCTCAGGCTGTGAACTGAGTAGTCGCGGAATGCCCCTATTTGTATACTATGCATGAATGCCCTTACTGAATGCTCTTGTGTGCGTATGGTATACTGCACAGTAGAGGTGGGTAAACAAAGGACTGCATGATGAACACTTACCTGCTGATCGAATTGAATGAACTGCATATGCAGGATCTGGCCCGGATGGTGGAGATGGAGCATCTTGCCCATCTGGCTACTCAGGATCAGCGGCTTGTGCTGGTTGAAGAACGTCATATCAGCCCGCCGGCTGACCAGCCGACGCGGCGCATGCATACGACGAATTCGGATACCCCGATGCTGCATCTGCATCCGCATCGCGTGTTCGGCTAGCTCACGCCGGATCTGCGGTCCCTGCCTGTTCGCAATGCAAAGGCCGCCGGGACGTCTGAAGCTGGTGGATGCGTATCTCTTGCGATCCATCGCCCTGTTGGTGGGCGGCTTCAGGCGCACCCCTGCGGTCTTTTTTTGCCTGAACTACGTGCGGCGCACTTGCCGCCCCCCATATCAGCGATTACGATAGACGACGTCTCGCCGCATGGAAAGATCATCCGCCATGAAGCTGTTATTCGTCGTCTCCAGCCTGGACCTTACCCAGCCTTTCAGCGCGACACCCGCCTGGTGGCAACTGTTGAAGGGCCTGTATGAGATTGGCGTGGAGGTCATCGCGGCACCGTATCAGGGGCCGCCGGTGGAGACGCTGTGGTGGCGTGCGGCGGATAATCCGGCGCAATTTCTGGGCGATACCTTCAAGGCCGGGCGCGACCTGAGCCGCCGCTTCATGAAGCCTGCCCGCGCCGATGCTCGCCCGGCTGAGGGCGAAAGCGCCGCCGACCGGCTGACGCGGCAGGCCGCCCAGAAGCTGGTCGCCCCGCTGTGGGCGCGCCATCTCGACAACCTGCTCACCCGTGAACCCGACATCGACGCGGTCATTTTCCTCACCGTGCCGCTCAATCACCTGAATGGCGTGGCCGCCCAGCTTCAGGCCAGACACCACAAGCCGGTCTTCTATTATGATGGCGATGTCCCGGCCAGCCTGCCCAACATGCAGGGCTTCGCGACCGGCTTTCGCATTTATCAGGGCGCCGACCTGAGCGAATACACCGCCTTCATCTCGAACAGCGCGGGCGGCTGCCAGTCCCTGCTGAACCTGGGCGCGCGCGCGGCGCATCCGCTTTTTTACGGGGCCGACCCGGACGTGTTTGCGCCGGTCGAAGGGGCTGAAGACATCGACGTGTTTTTTTACGGACACGGGCGCGAATACCGCGATACCTGGATCGACGCCATGCTGGCCGAGCCTGCCAGAGCGATGCCTGAGGCGCACTTTGCCGTGCGCGGCACCCACCTGGGCGATCTGGGGCCGACGCGCCTGCTGCCCTATATGTCATTTAGTAAATTGAGGGAATACGCCTGCCGCAGCAAAATCAACCTGTGCATCACGCGCGGCGCGCATGCCGGGGTCTTTGCCTCGTCATCCAGCCGCCCGTTCGAGCTGGCGGGCATGGCGCGCTGCATCGTCGCCAATCCGTATGACGGGCTGGAGACGTGGTTCGAGCCGGGCAAAGAGGTGTTTATCGTATCCAGCCGCGAGGAAGCGATCGACCGCTATCGCTGGCTGTTGGCCCATGACGACGAGCGCCGGGCCGTGGGCCATGCCGCCCGCGAACGCCTGCTGAAAGAGCACACCTTCCGCCACCGCGCCGCCCAGCTTAAGGGGATCGTGGCGCAGTATCTGTAGGCGCGGACTGTTCGAGCGTGGGATGCATCGCGTCCTTGGTCTCGCGCGTCTGCACGAACAGAGCACGCTTCGCCCCCGGCAGCGAATAGTCAAAGCCGCACTTCATGAAGAATTCGTCTGATGTGGTGATGGCCATCACTTCCAGCACATTCTTGATGCGCGCGCGCTCCACGCACACGCTGACCAGCCGCCGGCCGATGCCCTGGCCCTGAATTTTGCTGGCCACGGCCAGGCTGCGTACCTCGGCCAGCTTGGGCGAGTAAATCTCCAGCGCGGCACAGCCCACGATTTCGCCCATGCCGTCGGTGCCGTTCTGGCTGGTCTCCAGCACCGCGACAAAAAAGTTTGGCAGCAGCTCGCCCAGCTCCTGATAGGTGCGGCGCAGCACATTGCCGCCTTCCACAAACGGGTCAATCAGCGCGATGAGGCCGGGGATGTCGCTGGTGCGTGCTGCACGAATGGTGATGTTCATCTAGGGTTTACGCCGCCATACGAATAAATTGCCAATCTGAGTGTCCTGTTCGTAATTATAAATCAGCCAGTCGTTTAATTCCTCATACGACTGGAGCAGCGTGTTGGAATCCTCTTCGCTGCCGGTCACCCACGGCATGTAATCCACCTGCGCCACCAGCACATACGGGGGCAGGGCCGCCCACAGGATATCAACATTTTCCTCGCGCCAAGCCTGCGGATACCAGTCCGCCACCAGCGGAAACTGAAAGATGAAGCGCGTGGGCGGGTTCAGCCGACTCAGGAAGTAAATTTCTGGCCGGAAGCCCCAGATATACAGCGAGTCGCCGGGCAGCACATGCGCTGCCAGGAAATCGGCCGCGGCCTGGCTTTCATCGGCCACGAATTCGCCCGCCTGAAAGCCGCGATAATACGCGCTTTGCGTCTGCGCGCCGGTCAGATAGGGCAGCGCACGACCCCACGTATTGACCGTGATCAGCAGCAGCAGGCCAGCCAGCGCCGCGATCATCGCCGGGGAATGGGCGCGCCCCGGCAGGCGGGTCACCAGACCATGCAGGCCAAGCGCGCCCAGCAGCGCCAGCGGCGGCAGCATCGGCAGCCAGTGATAGTCATAAGCCTTGGCCTGCGACAGCATGATCGCGGTCGACAGCGCCAGCCACGCGCCCAGCGTGAGGCTCACGCGCTGCTGGCGGATTACCAGCACCAGCCCAATGGCGGCCAGCGCGAATAACAGGCCCCAGTGTGCCCAGCGATAGCCCAGCGCCAGGCCGAGCGCCTCCAGCAGGTCGGGCAGGTTCAGGCCGAGCGCCGTATACGCGCTGGTCACCTGCGCCGATTCGATCAGCGCGGACAGCGCGCCGCGTGCTGCCAGGATGCCCGCGCCGCCCAGCACGACGATCAGCGCGCCCAGCGCGAAGCTGAATGCGTCACGCCAGCGCGGTCGCGGCACAAAGGCGCAGTAGGCGATGACGCATGCCCCGGCGAATAGGGCAAACGGATACTTGTACCAGAAGGAATAGCCGCACAGGATGCCGCTGGCCAGCGCCCAGGGCCACGACCGGCGCGGCGCAGCGGCAGCGTTGAGGGCAAAGACCAGCGCCCACAGCATCGGCGCCAGCGCGATGCCGTCGTTTTGCGAGAGCGTCCAGAAGGTTTCGCTGAAATAGAACGCCGCCAGCAGGCCGGCAGCCAACAGGCCGACCCACGCCTGTCCGCTCAGCCTGCGCCCAATCAGTGCGATTGGGATGAGCAGCAGTGGCACCAGCACCAGGTCGATGGCGCGAATCGCGGCGGCCGTCTGACCGAACAGGCTGATGGCCCCGGCATACACCCAGAACACAGCCGGGGGTTTGGGATTCCACAGGTCGATATAGGGCACGCGCCCCTGCAACAGTCCGCGCCCGATGGTGGCAAATTCGCCCTGGTCGCGGCCCAGCGGATAGGTCAGCATCGGCAGCGCGGCCAGCAGCACCAGGCCAATCAGCGCGGCCAGCCACAGGCTTTCCCGGCGCGGCCGCCAGGCCAGCATGGTCACAGCCAGCCCACCGCGCGCGCGAACAAATAGGCGATGCCCAGCGCCAGAATCAGGATGACCCAGGCGATCGTGCGCCCGCTGGACTGGGTGGGGTCGAGCGGCTTTTCCTCAATCGTGACATTGCCCAGCAGGTCGACATAAAAGTCGATGTTTTTGCCGAAGCCGTTCACCCGCGCCATGTAATCGTGGCCGGTCACCAGCACCCAGAAGCTGTCTTCGTCGGCCCAGTTATCGCCCAGTCGCTCGGCCATGGCCGCGTCCAGCGCGGCGCGTGCCTGCTCCGGCGAGATCGGGTCGCGGCCGCTATCGGTGGGGGGAGGGGTGAGCGTCATGGCGGCAATCCCTGCTTAGTTGGTGATGAAGAACTCGTTTGACAGCGGACCCATCAGGCCGGCACTGTCGCGCGCGGCGATGCTGATGGCCTCCCAGCGGTCTGGCGTGAAGCCGTCCCAGGTGACCGTGTTGCTGTTGACGTCGAAGTAGTAGTTATACACCAGCGAGCCGGGCTGGCGCAGCGCGACCACATACGAGGTCGCGTCGAGCGTGGTCTCCCACACCAGCGTGCGCGTGCCGCTGTCATTCGGGCGCAGGCTGATCGAGCGCGGCGCACGCGGCCCGTCGGCCAGCGCCATAGCCGAGGCCAGCACCGTCTGCGTGGCGCGCACCAGATAGCTGGGGCGAATGGCATCGATCACATCGCGGTCGGTATGCTGTCGCGTGGGGTCTTCCAGATATTCAATGAAGCGCACCGCCGGGAAGCCGCCATCGCTGAACGACAGATGGTCGCTGTAGCGGCCTTCACGGTCGCCTGTGGCCTCCACCGACACGCTCATCATCGGCACGTGGCGCGAGGTGATCAGGTTGATCGAGCGCGCAAGCTGGCGCGATCCCGATGTATTGGGCTCGGCCGAGAACAGGCGGATCTGGTCGTCAATCGTGGCGCCGTTGGGGCCGGTGCTGCTGCCGATGATGTCCATGTTGAGCATGGCATCAATCACGATGCCGTTCGGCTTCAGGTACTCTTCCACGAACGCGATGCTGCCGCGCCGGTTGATTTCTTCCACGCCGAAGGCCACGAACATGATGGTCGAGCGGGGCGTGTATTGGCTCATGATGCGGGCGATTTCGATCAGCGCCGCCGTGCCTGTCGCATTGTCGTTGGCGCCGGGGGCGGACGCCGCGCTGTTCTGCCGGTCGACCGAAATGCTGTCGTAGTGCGCGCCAATCAGGATGACGCCCGCGCCAGTCTCGCGCCCAGCCAGCACGCCGATGATATTGCGACCGACGCTGCTCACGCCTTCATATTCCACGCTGAACTGCTGCGGTTGCAGCACGGCGAAGCGCCCCTGCGATTCCACGCGGATCTGTTCAAACTGGCGCTGCACGTAATCGGCCGCCGCGCCGATGCCAAACGACGGATTGCCATACGGGCTGTTGACATGGCGCGAGCCGAAGCCCTGCAGCGTATTTACATGGATGAACAGCCGGTCTGCCTCCACCTGGTTGAGCGTGTTCAGCAGCACCATCTCGTCGCGGTTGGGCGCGGTCAGGGTCGCTTCCTGGGGCAGCTCGTCCGGTTGCAGGGTGGGATAGCCGATGGTGGGCGGTGGCGTGGCCGAGGCACGCGGGATAATCGTGGGCGGGCGGGTCTCGCTGCTCAGGTTGCAGGCAAGCGACACCAGCACGATCGCAAGCATCGCGCCAGCCGGATAAAACAGTCGTGTGAGGGAATGATGATTCTTCATAGCGCGGATTAGTGTACCACAACGCCGCGCACCTGATGAGCTACGGCTGGTCTCCGTTTGGCGTGCTGCCAAACGCTGAACGCCCGTCCGACTGAAAAGCCACTGCGCGTGCGTGTTTTGAGGCTATACTACAGACAAACGTGTTTGAACGCGGTTTGTGAATGCTCGCTGCGACCCCTGCGCGACCGTATGCTGGATGAGGCGGACGATGGCCAAAATGCTCAGAATGTCTGATTTGTTCTTTGTGAAGCGCCGCCCGCGCTGGAATGTGCCGCGCACGTATGATCCGCCCACCACGCCGGAGGCCTTCAACAATGCCCTGCGCGAGCACGGCTTCATCACCGAGGACGATATCGCCGAGTATCTTGGCCGCGTCAAGCCGGCCATGCCCAACACCAATCGCGTCACGGCGCAGGACTTCGCCACCGTGCGCAAAGACCTGGAATTCCTGCATTCGCCCGACTTCATCGGCCAGTATTTCCAGAATGAGCAGGAATCGGCGCACTATCAGAATGTGTACTACGGCTATCAATGGTGGTTCGCCATCTTCGCCATCCTGACGACGATTTCCACCGTGCTGACGCTGAGCGTGGCCGATCAGCCCGCCCAGTCGGCGGCGCGCGTGACCACCGCCGTGCTGGCAGCCGTCGCCGGTGCTGCTGCGACCTTCCTCAGCACGCGTATGCGCTCGGTGCAGCCCCAGCGCCGCTGGTATGCGGCCCGCCGCCGCACTGAAGCGCTGCGCAGCCACTACTTTCTGTATTTTGCCCATTCGCGCCCGTATCGCGGCACCGACTATCAGCGCCAGCGCCGCCTGCTGTCCACCGTGGCGCAGATCAGCACGATCGGCAAGCTGGTCTCATCGACGGCCGAAATCAACGCCGCCTCTACCGATGAAGTGGCATCGGCCACGTCTGAGCATGAGGAATGGGAGACCGAATTCGTCAAGGATTCGTACATCCGCCGCCGCTTCGACCGGCAGATCGCCTGGTATCGGGCGCGCGTGCTGGAGTTCGAGACCAATTCCAGCTTCACCACGCTGACCGCCGGCATCATGCTGTCGATGACGTCGGTCATCTCGGTCTTTTCGGCCTTCAACGAGGGCGAAGTCTTTCAGGTGCTGATCGCGGTGCTGCCCGGTGTGGCTGCTACGTTCGTCTCGGTGCAGCAGATTTACGGCTGGGACCGGCAGATCGCGCTGTACGAGGACACGCTCATCCGCCTGAACGACGTCAAGATTATGCTCAAGCTGGATGACCCGACCGTGGACAATGAGCGCGAAGTGGCCGAGGCTGTCGTGGCCGCCGAGATGGTTTTCACGTCCGAGAGCGACCAGTGGGGCCAGGACGTATTGCAGGCGCCCTCGCTCAATTCGCGTACCGCGCTGCTCGACCAGCTCGATGAGACGCTGGACAAGATCAGCATTTCGGACGACCTGCGCGCGACCATTCGCGGGCTGGCCGAAAGCGGCGTCGCCAAGCAGCGCGACCGCACGGGCAAGACGCCCGTCGTGCGCGACCCGATTGTTGTCCCGCCGCTGGGCATGTCTGCCCAGTCCGCCAGCACGCCTGACAAACCAAAGGATCAGCCCTGATGGCCTACCTGACTGAATATCTGGCGCGCAAATCCGCCGCCATGAGTGAAAAGCGCGAGACATGGCAGGCGGCCCGCGATGAAGGCTCGGCCGCTGCGGGCGTCGTCACGATTAATGCCAGCTCAGCGCTGGCCGGGAATACCGGCGCTCGCCCCACGCAAATGGGCGAACATCGCATCGTCAGCGATTCCGCGCCCGCGCTGGCAGGTCATGGGCTGGGGCCGACTGCGCCGGAGCTGCTGCTGGGCGCGCTGGCAAGCTGCCTGGTGCATACCTATGTGATTCAGGCGGTGCTGCTGGAAGTTCCGCTGGACAGTGTGCGTGTGGATGTGACTGGTACGCTGGACATGACCGTCGTGATTGGCGCGCCGGGCAAAGCGCCGGTCATCGAGAATATCCGCTATAACGCGCATATCGAAAGCCCGGCGTCGGCCGATGCGCTCGACTGGCTGCATGCCGCCGTCGATGCCAACTGCCCGGTACTGAATACGCTGCGGCTGGCCCGCGACATCGAGCGCGTCACCGCCTGAGCTCAGGCCTGTGGCGTGCGCTCCACATAAATGCAGGAGGCGGCCTGTCGCCCGATGATCGTGCGCTGCTGATCGATCAGCGCGCTGATCGGGCCGTCGAACGGGTCGCGCGCGGTGATGACCACGGCGCGGTCAATCTCAAAGCCGCGGTCCAGAATATGCTGGAGCATGTCTGAGCTGCGCGTGCTGAACTGGCTGATTTTGGCCGGCGCGCCCACCGGCAGGTCGGACAGGCGGATCAGCTCGCGCTCGTCCACCACGCCGTCGGCCGTGGGGATCGATTCGCCGTGCGGGTCAAACACCGGATCGCCCAGCTTGGCGGCCAGCGCGTCGATAAAGCGGTCGCTGACGGCATGTTCCAGCGCCTCGGCCTCGGCATGCACATCGGCCAGCGGATAATCCAGCTCGCGCACCAGAAACAGCTCGATCAGGCGATGCCGCCGCACCACGTGCAGGGCTATGCGCTCGCCGTCGCCGGTCAGCCGCACCCCGCGATACTTCTGATAATCGACCAGCCCCTCATTCATCATGCGCTGGGCCATATCCGTCACCGATGGCGCGGAGATGCCCAGCCGTTCGCTCAGGTCATTGGTCGATACGCGCCCGTCTGCTGGCTGGAGCGCATATACCGCTTTTAGAAAGTTCTCAACCGATTCAGAGGCCTGGTATTGTTCAGCCATCCCCGCTCCATCGTTTGCCGCAACACTGCCCGTATTCTAGCATGAAGTGCGGGGGATGCATGACGGGCGCCCTAAAAGCGCCAGGTGGCGCTGCCTTGCGCCGCCGCCCTGGGTTCAAAACCCAGGGCTACTTATCCGACAAGTTCCAAAAACGGCAATTCTGAGGGCGTAGTTCAACAAATCCGGCTTTTCAGTCCCTTCAGGGACTTGGGCTTCTCGTAGCCTGGGGCTTTGAGCCCCAGGTGGCGCATACATGCGTGACGCGCTCGCTAAAAGCGCCCGGTCATCGCATCGACATAGCCAGTCAGCTCGGCATAGCCATAGCCAGTGGCGCTGCCCGTGATTTGGACCGCGCCTTCCCAGTAGGCGATGCCGCCACCGTTCAGTTCCTGGTCGGCCAGCAGGGGGGTGAGCGTCAGCGTGATCGGCTCGCCCTGCGGCTGAATGGCAATCTCCCAGCCGGCCGGATACTCCGCGCCGGTGTGTGGGCTGATCCAGGTCTCGCCACTGGGCGTGATCGTGAACGACTCGGCGGGCAGGTATTCGGTCGTGCCGTCGGCGTTCACCAGCAGGCCGCCAAAGTATGGGTCGCGCCCGCCGTCGGTCAGGCGAATCTGCCCGACCATCAGCTCGCGGTTGTCGTCCAGTTGCAGGCCAAACCAGTCCCAGCCCAGCGCATTAGCGCCCAGCGCGCTGGTGCTGAACTCGTGATCTTTCCAGCTATTCCCGGTCACGGTGAAAGTTTCGTCGCCGATGCGCACGGTGCCTTCAGAAGGCAGGCGTGTCAGCGAGTAATAGTAGCTGGCGTTGCCTTCTTCTTCGCTCTTGGCGCTCAGCCCGTCGACGCCCTGCAGGGCAGGCGGCTTGACCTGCTCCAGCGTCAGATTCAGCGCGAAGTCGCCCGCGTCGGCGGACAGGCGCGTGATCAGGCTGTCGGCATCCTGCGCCAGCACTTCCCAGTCCTGCAGCCAGACGCGGCAAACCGGCTCGCAGGTCGCGCCAGCCAGCCCGGCCCCGCCACGGCTGAAGCGTTCGCTGTGATAGAACTGCCCGCCGCCGATATCGCTGACGGCAAAATGCGCCATATACAGCTGATTGCTGCGCCACTCGCTGTCAGCCGAGGCATCCGCTGCACTTGCGTCCGGCGGGGTGATGGCACGCCTGAACACGGTGAACTGGAAGCCAAAGCGGCGGCCGTCGTCGCTGACCAGATTGCCGGTGTAATACCACCACTCGGTCTGGAAGCCGTCATGCGCGGCATAATCAGCGGGGAACTGCCACGCCCACGGCTCCACGGCGCGGTCGAAGCCGCTGATATCGGCGGCCGGTGCAGGCAGCACCGCGCTGGCCGACGCCGCGCCATTGCCGCTGGTATCCAGCAGGCTGAATCCGCCAATCACAATCACCAGGCCGATGATGCCCAGCACGCCCCAACGCCACATAGCCTACCCTGACTTTCTTGTGCAATTTGTCACGAATGATACGTCCGCAAGTTGAGAGCCATGTGAGAAGCCGCCAAATAAGAGCTTTTTTCCGTATTGTGCGCCGTGTGCTATGCTCTAGGACAGATTGGTGCACAACAGGCCGGATGCATGATCGGTAGAGTATTTCGCAATCGCTACGAGGTTCTCAAGCTGCTTGGTGAAGGGTCCACCGCGACCGTTTACCTGGTGCATGACCGTCGACTCAATCGTCAGGTGGCGCTGAAGGTGCTGCTGCCGCATGTGCGTGAAAGCGTGCAGCGGCGTTTCGTGCAGGAGGCCACTGCCGCCGCGCAGCTTTCTCACCCCAATATCATGCTGCTGTACGACGTACTCGATGAAGATGGCATGAATATGCTGGTGGTGGAGTACGTGGAAGGCGATACGCTGAGCGACCGCGTGCCGTCGCCACCAGAGCAGGTGGTCGAGATGGGCCGGCAGATCGCGCTGGCGCTGCACCATGCCCACGAACGCAATATCATCCACCGCGACGTGAAACCGGCCAATATCAAAATTACGCCTGAGGGCCAGATCAAGATCATGGACCTGGGGCTGGCGCTGCCGCGCGAGGCCAAGCGCGTCACCGCCGCAGGCATGATTATTGGCACGCCCGCCTATCTGTCGCCAGAGCAGGCGCAGGCCCAGCCGCTTGACCGCCGCACCGACATTTATTCGCTCGGCGTGGTGCTGTTTGAGCTGGCCACCGGCGAGCTGCCGTTCTCGCAGGACGATATTCCGGCGCTGCTGCTTCAGCATGTCAAGGATGCGCCGCCGATGCCGCGCTCGATCAACCCGTCGATTCCCCCGGCGCTGGAGAGCGTCATCCTGAAGGCGCTGGAGAAGAACCCGGCCAAGCGTTTTCAGACGGCTGAATCAATGGCCAATGCGCTCGAATCGGTTTATCGCAAGGATACAGGCCCGCTGGACCAGACGCGTCTGCCCAGCTCGACACAGCCCGCGCGGCCGGTGCGCGCTTCGCTGCGCATCATGCTGGCCGATGACCACACGATCCTGCGCAAGTCGCTGGCCAGCTTTTTGTCTGAGCAGGAAGGCCTGATGATCGTGGGGGAGGCGGGCGACGGCGATGCCGCCATCACCACGGCGCTGGATTTGCAGCCGGATGTGCTGCTGCTGGACCTGAATATGCCGCGCCGCAGCGGTATGGAAGCCCTGCCGGAGCTGCGCCGTCGCATCCCGTCTATGAAAGTGCTCATCCTGACGGGTCGCGACGAGGAATTCTATATCATGCAGGCGCTGCGCCTCGGCGCGCATGGCTACATGCTCAAGTCGTCTGAAGAAACCGACCTGGTGGACGGCATCTTCAAGGTGGCGCAGGGGGGTATGGTGCTGGGCAGCGGTGTGGCGGAGAAAGTGATTTCCGGCGCAGTGCGTGTGAATGATCGCCCGACCGAGCAGGAGCGCCAGTTATTGCTGCTGGTGGCCGCGGGGCTGGACAACGAAGACATTGCTGCGCGCCTGGGCCTGCCGTTGATGGATGTCATCGAGGCGCTGGCCAGCGTGATGGACAAGCTGGGCGCCCGTGACCGCAATGCCGCGGCCCTGACCGCGATTCGGCGCGGCTATGTGCTGCTCGATGAATTGCAGGCGCTGAACTAAAGCGACGGGATGCGCGGCGCGTAGCCCTGTTCGCTGGCCTCGTTCAGCGCATCGCCCTGCGCGGTATTCGAGCTGACCCACAGCGGTGCTGTCAGGCCGCGCTCGGTCAGTAGCTCTGCCGCCCGGCAGACCAGCGCCTGCGCCAGCAAAACCCCCGCCATTGTCGAGCCCGACCCGACCCGATACCCTGTTTCGCCCAGCGCAAGCAGGGTATCGCCTTGTATGGCCCCATTGTCGAGCACGATATCGGCGGCATCCATCAGGCGCAGGCCGGAGGCGTGGCTGGCGGGCAGGGCGCTCGAGTGCTCTACCGAGGTGATGGCGATCACGCCGACGCCGCGTTCGCGCGCGTACAGCGCCGTCTCCACGCAGGCGGCATTGCGGCCGCTGCTGCTGATAATCACGATCAGGTCACCAGCGCGCAGGGGATAGCGCGCCAGCACCGTGCTCATGAATCCGCTTTGGCGTTCGAGGGCTGTGGCACGGCGGGCGCCGCTGGTGAGGATGAGGGTGTCGTCGTGGATGGGGCTGACGGGGACTAACCCGCCAGCCCGATGGAAGAATTCTGCGGCGACCGAGGCGCTGTGGCCGGTGCCGAAGGTGTACAGCAGGTGGTCAGACGCGAGGGCATCCGCCATCTGCTGCGCTGCGCGTTCCAGTGCGTCTGCATTGCGCGCTTCAAGCTCGCTCAGCAGCGCGGCAAAGGCGGAAAACGCGCGTCCGATCATGCCGGGAATCAGCGAATCGGCACGGAGAAGATTTCGCCCTGTGCGGTCACCCAGGGCGCGGCGATCCAGCCGATCTGGCCTTCATAGCGCACCTGGTACCAGCGATTCGTGCCGGCCTGCACGGTGCGCCCCAGGATGGGGACGACTGCGCCCCACGGCAGTTCGGCCAGCACCGGCACGCGGTCGCTGGGGCGGGAGCGCAGGCGCATCACGGCGCGGGTGATGGCGGTCGCGTTGCGTTCTGGCACGTCATTGATCTGGTCGAAGATGCTGCCCTGAAGCGGCAGGGCTTCCGGTGGCACGCTCACCTGCAGGAAGCGCCCGCTGGCCCAGCCGGTGCGTTCGCCCACACGCAGCAGATACCAGTTGTAGACCCCTTCATCGATATTGCGCGCCAGCACGGGGTAGGATGTTTCGCCTGGCAGCGTGGTGATGAAGCTGGCGCCCACATACGGGCCGGTACGCAGCGCCAGGCCACGCACGCCGCTGACGGTGGCCAGCGGCCCGGTATAGACGACGGTGGGCGGCGGGGTGCCGAATGGCGTGGCGACCGTGCCGCCGCCGCCGATGATAGCGGTCGGGGTGGCCCCGGCGATCTGGAACCACTGCACCTGCACCAGCGCCGTGTCGATGCTCTCGAAATATTCCACGACCAGGTTGTGCGCGCCGGCTGTCAGCGCGATCTGGAAGCGGTCGGTCGTTTGCGGGCGGCCGATGAACTTGTCCAGCACCAGCACGTTGTCGATGAACACGCGGATGCCGTCGTCCGACGTCACCACGAATTCATAGGTGCCCTGGTTGAAAATCTGGGTGGAGGTGAAGCGGGCCGAGAAGTTATCTATCGGCACGGCGGGATTCGGCGACCCAAAGCCCCAGTTCAGGTTGACGCCGTTCGGCTCGCCCTGCTGGAACACGGCAGGTGGCTGCAGATTCGCATTCGCGAAATACTCCGCTGTCCAGCCGGTGCCAAAATCTGCCTGAGCCATAAATACACTTGTGCTTAACAGGGCAAGCACCAGCAAAATAACAACCTGAATGCGGATGGTGCGAGTCTTCATCGCCTGCTCCCTCATAGTTTAGAGGTGAAAATGGGCCACATGGCACTTCTTCAGTAATTGGTGTCCATAGTATACCTGAATCAGATTTGTGCTGAAACTTTACGAATAGTACTACGTATACAGTAGTACAAGCGCAAGCCATGAACATTCAGGGAGAGTATATCGTGACCGAGCACAACAACCATAACGACCATAATCCGTCGGAATCCGCCGAAAACAAGAACACCCGTACATTCACCGAAGAACTGGAAGTGGCCGGCGACCAGCTGGTGCAGAAGGTGCGTGAGCTGATCCAGGCGGGCAATGTGCGCCGCGTGATCGTGCGCAGCCAGGAAGGCCGCGTCTACATGGAGATCCCGCTGACGGTGGGCGCTCTGGTGGGCGGCGCGCTGATTTTCTTCACGCCCGTGCTGTCGGCCCTCGGTGCGATTGGCGCGGCCATCGCCCGCGTCCGCATTGAAGTGGTGCGCGAAGTGGAAGAAGGCAAGGTGTCGGAAGTCAACATCGACAGCGGCGCGATTGCCGACGATGTGAAGTCCGCCGTGGAATCGGCCACCAGCGCCGCGAAGAAGGCCATCGAAGGCATCCAGTCGACCATGGCTGAAAAGTCCAAGCAGGCCGAGGCGTCGGTACACAAGGCTGGCGAAAAGGTCGATGAGGCCGTCGCTGATGCGAAGTCCGCCGTGGAAGATGCGATGGACGACGCGAGCAAGCCGAAGGAATAAGCGTCACCCACTGACACAGAAACGCGCCTGCCGGAAGTTTTCCCGGCGGGCGCGTTTTTATTTGCCTCGCTGCCATCGCCCGACCCCCACAGAACAGCGCCCCGTTTGTGCATATTATCTATAAATGATGTATTACGCGGCGTTTGGTAGCGTCGTCATGATGGCCGGGCAGCCACGTCCCGTTGCCTGAAATGCACGCTGAAGGCGCGCTGATTGCTATGTCTGGGCAAATAAGCCCACTGTGAAATCATGAGTTCATAGAATTAAGTGCATAAAATTTACGGAGCATCAATTAATGTATTGACAATTATGAGGTAGCGTTAGGGGTATGAATTCAGCGAGACAAGTATTCGGTGCTGACCTTGTCAGTCCATCAAGAAGGAAGGTGAATTGTGCTCCGCAAAGTAAGTGTTATCCTCGGGATTCTCGGTCTGTTCGTCCTCGTCACCAGCGTTAGTGCCGGCACATCCAACCCGGATGCCGATGTCAATGGGTGTTACCTTGACTCCACGGTGACGTCCATCAATGAAGGCGACACGATCCCGGTGGTAGCCGAATGTTCTGGCGTCTATACCGACAACAATGTGTTCGGCTTCCAGTTTGGCACCAGCATCTCGGCAGGCGATTACTCGGGTTCTGAGCCGACCAGTTACACGCCAGGCACGTTCAGCTCGCTGGCGAGCGATGGCCTGCTGATTGGCGAGAATACCCTCGCGCTGTATGGCGTCAGCCGCCAGAACGCCGATGTTGTCAACGTGACCGATTTCACGCTCGGCAGCTATTCGCTGACGGCAGACACCGACCTCACCAGCGCCGACGGCAGCGTGAGTGTTACGTTTGTCGACGACACCTTCAAGCTGTCTGACCAGTATGGCGCACCCCTGACCGGCTGGCTGCGTACGGTCAACGACCTGAACGTCACGGTCAACGATATTGACCTGGCCTGGCTGTCGGGCGATGTCACGGTGCGCAGTGACTCGGACTCAATTGGCAGCCTGAGCACGGTCACGCTTGATCTAGGGCCAAAGCAGTATACCGACGCTGCCGAAGGCAGCTACCAGACCTCGCTCACCATGGATGCCGGTTATCTGTATGTCGAAAATGGCAGTGGTGTTGTCGGTGGCAGCTATGCCACGGCGAATGACTCGAACAACACGTTGAATATCGACGTGGCCGCCGATATGTGGGGACACCTGGCGTGCAGCACCAGCCCGGTCAACCTGGGCGACACCGGCTCAGCGCAGAATGCGGATTCGCTCATCGGCACGTCGGGCGTGATCACGCTGCTGGCGGGCGATGCCAATGATGATGGCGTCATCAGCAATACCGACGCCACCATCATCGGTGGAGACTTTGGCGACAGCGGCGTAGACATCAACGCGTCGTACGAAGGTGACATGAACCTTGATACCACGGTCAATATCTTTGACCTGGTCCATGTGGGCCGCAACTTCGACGCGACTACCGCGACGAGCGCCTGCGACTAGCTGAATATTCAGGGAAGCGCGGAGTAGAAAAGCACTCCGCGCTTCCCGTATTGCCAGGCAAGTGCAACAGAAACGGGCCGCACAAAATTATTCTCTTACAGCCGGCCCGCCCGAATATGCCTTTTTACAGGATCGCAGCGTTACCCCCTTTGGAGGCATATGTTCAGCAAGCGGATCGTCGCCATCGCACTCATTTTCATGGGGATCATCGTCCCTGCACTCGCCCAATCTGGCCCCACCGTCGAAATTGTCCTCAGCCAGCCGATGGCCCAGATCGGGGACACCGTCACGGCTGACGTATTTGTCCGTGGGGCGGTCAATATGGCCGGGACGGACATCGGCATCAGCGTTGACCCGCTGTGCCTGAGCGTCCTCGAACGCCAGACTGGCACTTTTCTGCCCATCGAATCTGAACAGGGCGGATTTTCAATATTCTCCGAGCTGAATGAACACGACACGCGCCTGGCGGCAGCGCTGCTTCAGGGCGGGCCGATTGCCAATGGCGATGGCCTGTTCTTCCGGGCCGTGCTCAAGGTGACCTGTGAAACCGGCATCGCCCCGCTCACGGTGACCTTTGCCGAGCTGACCGGGATTGTCGATCCGTCTGTTGAAGATAATGTCTATGTCACCTATCGGCTGGATGGCGGGACCGTGGTCGCAGTCAACACGCAGCTTGTGATTGGCGGCCAGTCTGCTGCCGCTGTGACAGCGGATGCGCCGGATCAGTCCAGCGCCACGCCATCGGCCGTCGCACCGGCTGAGACCAGCGCGCAGGTACAGACACAGCCGTTTGCGCAAATCGCGCTCGCCGTCCTGTGCGTCGGCATCGTCCTGGCTGGCCTGTTCATCGTGATCGTGATCGTGCGCCGCCGTCGCGTGGACGACCAGCAATAAGGCAGACTGCTGAGTCCACAGGGTGCCCCGTCAGCTTTCGCGGGGCACCCTCGGTCTTCTTCAGCACCGTGCAGAATCGGGCAGAATCTGATGACGCAGTACCGAAAGTTTCTCGCTTCACCCGTCCGCCGCTGGCTGCTGCTGGTCAGCCTGCTGCTGGTCATTGTGGTGGTGCAGGCGGTCATCGCGCAGGATTCAGCCCCCGTCGACAATCCGGTCGCTGACCCGACCGATATGCCGCCCGCCGAGATTATCCTGCCTCCCACCGAGGCTGCTCCGGCCGACATCCTGCCAGCCCCCACCAGCGCGCCGCCTGCCGATATCATCCCGCCGCTTCCCACGGATGTCTCGCCCACGGACGTGCCGCCCGCTGACAGTCTGCCAGCCCCTACTGACCCGGCTCCCGCAGACGAAGCACCGGTAGACGGCGCGCCCGTTCCGACCGAGGTCATGCTCCCGACAGACGATCCGGCCATGAGCCTGTCGACCGCTGAGGCTACTCCGGTCGTGCTGCCTGAACTGCCGCCCGAACAGACCGCCGAAATGACGGGCGTTCCGGGTGACGTGATCGCCAGCGAGACGCCGACTGTCGAGCTGCTGCCGCCGACGGAGACGCCCGTTACGGATCCCCCGCATGTGCCGCCCGGTTTCCTGCTGCTGTCCGGCGCGTCGGCTGTGCCAGAAGGGGATGCATTCACGGTCACGCTGGGGGCGTATGGCTTTGCCGATGTAAGCACCGTGGCCGTCGCCTGTCGCGCTGACGCCGCTCTGCTCGCTGGCCTGACAGCATCGACGGGCGGGCTGTTATCGGCCAACGGCGCGGCGGTCAATGACAGCGGTTTCAAGCCGGATGGCCAGTGGCTGCTGGTGGCGACGCTGCCCGGCACCGCGACTGCCGATTCCGGCGAATTATGGGCGCTCAATTACAAGCTGATCGCCCAGGGGCCAGCGCAAATTCTATGCGAGGCGCAGGCCTTTGACGCGAGTGGTGCGCCGCTGCTGCCAGCCGCCGCGTCGATGTCGCTTTCGGTGGAGGGTATTGCGCGGGCCGCAGACGCGCCCCCAACCGAAGAAGCTGTCACCGTGCCGACCGAGATGCCCACGGCGCTGCCGACTGACACCGCGATGCCCGAAGCCACGCCCGAAGCCACGCCGGAGACAACACCTGAGAGCACGGATGGCATACTGCTGCCTGAGGTGACGCCGGAAGCCACGCCCGAAGTCACGCCGGAGACAACGCCTGACCCTGTCATCGAACCCGTCGCCGAGGTCGCTGGCCTGTCTCGCGTGACCGGCACGGTCACGGTATCGCAGCCGCTGATGCGGGCCGTCGTGACGGTCATCGGGCCAGAAACGCAGTTCGCCGTCGACGTGAATGTGGATGGCAGTTTCGCCCTGGACCTGCCTGCCGGGCAGTATGCGCTGGTCTTTTCTGCGCCGCATTACCTGTCATACAGCCTGGAAGGCTATTTCCCGGAGGGGACGCTCACCCTGCCAGCCGTCACGCTGACCGGCGGCGATGCCGACGAAAACGGGGTGGTGGACGGCGCGGATGTCGCGCTGGTGATGGCCCAGTTTGGGGTGGCCATGCCTGCTGTCGCGAGCCACGCTGACCTGAATGGCGATCAGGTGGTGAATATCTATGACCTGGCCATCGTCAGCGCCAACGCCCGTTTCCCTGATTAACACGATTTCGCTCGGCATAAACAATACGCGCCCGCCGGAAGTTTTCCCGGCGGGCGCGTATTGTTTATGCGTGAAGCGTGGTGCTACTGGGCGATGCCCAGCGGCGAGACGACCACGTTGCCACCGAAGAAGACCGGGGCATCCGCGCCCTCGACCGTGCCGAATTCGTACACGCCGGCAGCGTTGGTGTCGTAGTGCAGCATCGGGAAGACTTCCGTCCCCGCCAGCTCAGCATCCACGGTCACTTCAATGCCGCTGTTCAGGCCGGCGCGCAGCGGCACCTGGCCCAGCACCGGGCCGGGCTGGCCATCGGCAGACTGGTGAATCACCAGCCAGCCAGCCGCGTCGATCAGGGCGCTGTCGATGCGGATCACGCCATCGGCGGCGGCCTGTCCCTCATAATCCATGCTCGGGGCGATATTGATCGGGAAGGTCAGCACTGCGCCGTCCACCGTGACCGGGTTGTCCAGGCCGCTGGCGCCGTCAAATTCGTACACGCCCACCTGGCCATCGTCCACGTGCAGCATCGGCCACATGACCGGCGTCGCCGCGATATCGGGCATCGAGAAGGTGACGATCACATCGCGGGACAGGCCCGCGGGCAGCACGGTCGCGCCCAGCACCGGGCCGGGGCTGCCACCGTTGTCGGTGTGCATCACCAGCACGCATTCGGCCGCGCACAGCACGCTTTCGGCCGTGACCATCAGCGCCATGCGGTCAGACATCACCATCGAGTTATCGCCATTCAGCACGATCTGGTCGCCCATGCGCACGTGCGGCACGGTCCACAGCTGGCTGGTGGCCACGCGTCCGCCGGCGATGATCGGGTTGTCCAGGCCGCTGGCGCCGTCGAACTCATAGGTGCCGGCAGTGCCGTCATCCACATGCAGCATCGGCCACAGTGAGCCGGTGCGGCCCTCGGCGGCCAGCGTCACGACGACATTGGCCGTGGTGCCCGCGGGCACCAGCGTCTGGCCCAGCACGGGGCCGGGGGATCCGCCATTGTCATTGTGAATCACGACCCACGACGGGGCCGAGACGGTGACGGAATCGATGGTGACGGTGTCGCCAGCCAGGAACTGGTCGCTGACGGCCATTGCCGAGACATCGAACGCCGGGGTGATGACCGCGCCATCCACGGAGACCGGGTTGTCCAGGCCGCTGGCGCCATCGAATTCATACGCGCCGACCATGCCATCGTCGGTGTGCAGCATGGCGAACATCGTGCTGGTGATGCCAGCCGTATCCACGTCCACCGCCACATTCAGGTTTTCACCCGTGTTCACGGCGCTGTAACCGATGACGGGGCCGGGTCCGCCGTTGTTGTTCACATGAATCACGATGAAGCCGGGGCCATTCGAGACCACGCGGTCAATCGTCACCGTGCCATTGAATACGACCTGGGAGCTCACGTCTACGGCGGGCGTGAAGCCCGCGTCCTGGGCGGCTGCCGCTGATACCATCAGCGCTGCCGCGACCATACAACTTGCTGTAAAAAGTCCTGCTTTACGCATTGCAAATTTCTCCTGCCATAATATTGCGTCATCTACCACTGTAGCCCTGTATCGTGAACGGCGCTGAAAAATTAGCGACTGCTTCCCGTGATCATCAGGCACTTCTAACAACATACTCATTAGGACAGCCGTCTCATTGGCGCGCACGGCCAAATCTCGTTATTATCGGAATGATAAAGCGCGAGAAAGCGCACAGGTGTCGGCGCGGCGCCGTGCGCTTGCCTGTCGGTACAAAGGGGGGCTATGCCAGCTTTAATGATGAGCAGACTTTTCAAGGCGATGGCGCGTCCGCGCGGCCTGCTGCTGATGGCTGCCCTGGCCCTCATGCTGGTGCTGGGCGCCAATGTGTTTGCCAGCCCCGCGCCTGTGGCGGCGGCCCGCTTCCAGACAGCTGACTTCACGATTCAGAGCATCACGCGCTCGCCCAACCAGACCACCTATAACCAGAATGACCTGGTCAATATCATCATCGAGCTGCGCAACGTGGGCGCTGCCGCCGCCGCGCAAAGCACGGTGACGCTCTCGACCGATTTGACGAACAAGGGCTTCGAGTTCGTCAGCATGATCAGCAGCACGCCGGGCAACCTGTACTCGTGCTTCCTGAATACGAATACCGTATTGTGCCCGAACCTGCTGGGCCCGGTGCCGGCCACCAGCCTGGAGACGATCATTTTCCGCGTGCGCGCGGCCTCGTTCGTCACCAATACCACGCTGACCTCGTCGGTCAGCGCGCCCAGCGACCCGACCACCAATCCCGGCAATACCTTCACCGAGAGCCAGGCGTACAGCATCAATGCGCCCACGATTACCCCGACGATCACGCTGACGCCCACCATCAGCCTGACGCCGCTGCCCAGCCTGACGCTGGTGCCCACGGCGACGTTTACGTCTACGGCGACATTTATCCCGGCGCCGCCCACGCGCACGCCGTTCCCGCGCCCGCCCAATGCCGGTCAGTCGTTCCCGATTCCGCCGTCTGGCGTGGATATCGTGGTCAATCGCGATGGCGTGAATGTGCGCATCAGCCCGGCCATTGGCGCGGAGCTGGTGGCTACTGTCAACGCCGCCACGGTATTTGAAGATGTGCAGGCGCGCACGGCCGATGGCGAATGGCTGCGCGTCACCCTGCTGGGCGAGCAGGGCTGGATCGGCACGGCGGTCGTCACGCTGCTGGCTGGCGACATCAACGCGCTGCCGGTGGCCGATCCGCGCACCGTGCCTTATGGCGGCTTCGAAAATCCGCGTGCAGGCCTGACAGAAGTGACCAGCCCGACGACCGTGCGCCTGGTCAACAGCGGCGTGCGTCTGCGTGCTGGCCCGAGCATCGCCTATCCCGTGCTGGCCAATCCGCCGCGCTACAGCGTCATGCCGGTGCTGGGGCGCGTGGACGGCAACACCTGGTTGCAGGTCAATTTTGAAGGCACGCTGGGCTGGATCCGGTTCTTCCCGGACGTGATGGAATTCAGCTCGCAGGCGGCCTTTGAGACGCCGCTGGACGGCATCATCGCCGACGCCGTGCCGTTCTCGGACAATACGTTTGACAGCTATGTCGATACGCTGCGGCTGATGCTGGCGCGCCTGGACATCGCCGGGCAGGCCCTGACTGAAATTCGCACCATCTGGACGAACGCGGCCCTTGGCCAGCCGATCCAGTGCGGCGCGTATCCGATTCAGCCGAGCAATATCAGCATCCCGAATTCGCTGCTGAGCACGTTCAACCCGCAGTTGTTCCCGCTGCAGGAAGACTTCAACAGCATCATGACCAACATCCGCGAGGCCGTGCGCCTGCTGATCGAGTCGTGCAGCTTCGCGCAGCCCGCCGCCGGCTCTGTCGGTGAAGGCACGATCGCGCTGGCGCTGGGGCAGGTGAATGAGGCGGATGCGCTGTTTGGCATCGTGCGCGCCAACATCATCGCGCTGCTGCCGCCCGACCGCCCCGTGGGCGAGAACGAATGTGTCTTCCAGTTTGAGACGCGCGTGCAGATTCTGCCGCGCCTGGTCAACCTGACGCCGGTAGTAGTGCCGCTGGACTCGAATGAGCGCGTGCTGGGCTTCTGCTTTGACGGCACCGCCGGGCAGACCTTCCGCCTGGAGGCGCTGCGCGTGCGCGGCAATATCGCGCCGACCTTCTCGATCAGCGCGTTCAACAACCCGACTTCGTTCTTCGCCAATGGTTCGCTGAACCGTGACGTGGATTACTTCTCGCTGCCGCAGATTCTGATTCCGGAGACGGGCCAGTATCTGCTGATTATCAGCGACACCAGCAACCCTGATCTGGGGCTGGAAGGTGACCTTGCGCTCATGCTGACCGACCTGACGCTGTTTGCCGGCGCCGTAGGGCAGGGGATCGCGCTGGATGCCAATGGCAACGTGATTACCAATCCGAATATCGGCGCGCCGGTGATTACGCCGGTGCCCGGTGCCACGGTGACGCCGTTCGGCCAGGCGCCGCAAGGCCCAACGCCCACGCTGGAGCCAACCGAGCCGTTCTAGTGCGGGTGATGCAGCACACCTTTTAATCGACTGTTCGCGGGGCGCGCCAAACATGTGCGCCCCGCGCCTTCACCAGGGGGCGAACAGGGGCACCCATGTTTGGCCTCAATATCCTCGCAAATACCACCGATAAAGCCGAGGCCGTCGATGCGATCCGCCTGATGCGGCCACGCGTGGTGCTGGTCATGGACGATCTGGCCTGGGCCGTCGGGCTGGCCGCCAAAATTGATGCCCTCGTCATTCATCGCGCCTATCGCCCCGATGACCACGAGCTGGACCTGAAAACGCGCCCCGCTGACTTCGTCAGCACGCTGCGCCCGTATAACAATATCGCCCATCAGGTGCTGAACGAGCCGGACGGCCATAATCCGGAGCGCGTGCCCGGCCTGATGGCGTGGCTGGCCGACGTGATGCAGCTGGCGGCCTCACGCGGGATTCGCCTGTGCGTGGGCAACTTTGGCCTCAGCCAGCCGGACCCGGTGCTGGTGAACAGCGGCATGTTTGACCTGCTGCTGCACGAGCTGGCGCGCCACCGTGGCCAGCATGTGCTGGGCCTGCATGAATACTTCAATGACCAGCCGCTGCGCGAGCCGAATCACATCGGCCGCCTGGAAATCTGGAATGCGCGCGCGGCACGGCTGGGGCTTCCCCCACCGCCGATTGTGCTGACGGAAGTCGGGCGCGATGTGGCGGGCGGCTATGACGGCTGGCGCGCTGCCGGCTGGAGCGATGCCGATTACGCCTCCCGGCTGATTCTGGCCGCGTCTGTCTGGCGGCGCTTCCCCAATGTGATTGGCGCGTGCATTTTCTCGCATGGCCCCGGCTTCAACCGCCGCTGGCAGACGTACAACGTGCAGGGCGCGCTGAATCTGCGCCAGATTCTGGCCAGCGACAACAACCGCGATTATCCCGCCCCCGGCCCCAACTGGAATTTTGGCACGCCGCGGGATGCCCTCATCAAGGCCCCGCCCACGGGCGCGCGCTTTCGGTCGCTGCCCAGCCTGAACGGCACCATCCTCGATGTGCTGCGCACGGGCGACGCGGTTGTAATCTATCCGAATATCAGCCCTCCGCTGACCGGCTATACCTGGTACAAGCTGGAGCATGACGGCCGGACGGGCTATGTGGCCTCCAGCATCGTCTCGTTTGTCGAGCCGCAGACGCCGCCGCCGCCCGTGCCCGATATCTGGAAATCGACCCGCAGCGCCGCCCTGGCGATGCGACAGGCCGCCCAATCGGTGTATGAAAATGCGCCAAGCCGCGACATGCGCGACAAGGCCCAGTCGATCATGACGGTGGCCGACGAGGTGCTGCGGCGGCTGGAGTAAGCCCGGCGCATGGGTTGCGCAGGACAGCCGTGAAGCGCGCGGCGGGCGGCAAAGACTGTGCGGCTGTATACTGAAACAATGACGTGAATCGACTGCTGTAAGGGGGATAGGCCATGCGCAAGGCGTGTGCAGGGCTGTTGTGCGCTGCCGGACTGATGCTTGCCGCATGCAATTTTGCTGTCCCTGAGGCGGTCACGCCCACCGTGGCGCCCACGCTGACCGCCAGCCAGACGCAGCCGCCCACCCTCACTACCTTGCCAACCGAGACCCAGTCGGCCACGCCCAGCGCGACCGTCGTCCCACCCACTTTGACGCTGACCGGCACCGCGTCGGCGACGCTGACGGCCACCCCCAGCCTGACCAGCACACACACACTGACGCCCAGCAGCACTTTCACGCCCAGCAGTACGCCGACGGGCACGCTGACGCCTTCGCCGACGGCCACCGCCACGAACACGCCCAGCAATACGCCAACGAATACTGCGACACCCACGCCGACAGCCACGCGCACGCCCAGCAATACGCCGCGTGCCACCGATACGTCCAGCCCGACGCCGACCAGCACCAGCACCTTCACGCCGCGTCCGACGGACACGGCGACCGCGACGTATACGCCCAGCCCGACGAATACGCCGACCGCGCTGCCATCGCCCACGCCGCTGCCGATTATCCCCACCAGCACGCTGACGCGCACGCCGCCGCCGACCAGTACATCGACACCCAGCCCAACGCTCACGTTTACGCCGCGCCCGACAGATACCGCGACGCTGGCGCTGGTCGTGCTGCCCACGCTGCCGCCGTCGACCTTCACGCCGGTACCCTCGCCGACGCTGTTCCCGACGCCCATCCCGGCGACGGCTGTGCAGGCCACGTCGACGTTCGCGCCGATTGGCCAGCGTCAGGATGATGCGGGCACGGCGACGGCTGCCGCGCTGCTGGCCACCGCCAATGCCATCAATGACATCGCGGCCACGGTCAATGCGCTGGCCTCGCAGACGCCGCTGGTCGCGCCGCCCACGCTGACCTTTATCACGCCGGAGCCGGGCACCGTGGTCGCGCTGGTGTTCACGCCCACGCCGGGCGGCCCGCAGCCCACGCCGCAGTCGATTGGCGATGTCACGCAGACGCCCATCCCGCCCACTCAGACGGCCGCCGCGACCGATATCAACCTGATCCTGAATCAGCCGCCCGTGCCCACCTCGTCGGTGCCGGGCATTCGCTCATTTGCGCTGACCACGCTGGGCGGTTCGCTGGTGGGCACGCTGTTCGATTCGCCGCCCGGCGGCGCGACCACCTTCGCCGTAAACAGCATCACCGGGCAGGTGGCGCGGGTGGACACCGCCGGGGCGATTTATCTGGCGGGGTCTGCCGGGGAGGCGGGCGACCGCCTGCAGGCCAGCCCGTTCTCGCAGTTCCCGCCCGAAAATGCCGAGAACAATAACGCCCGCGTGCGCCAGCTCGCCTGGTCGCCGGATGGCCGCCTGCTGGCCTTCCTGGTGGACACCTTCAGCGACGGCGCGGGCCAGAATGACTCGTCCAACGATGGCGTGTGGTACCTGGAGCCGATCACTGCATCGTCGACCGACCCGACGTATCAGCTCACGCGCGACTGCCCGCCGGATGCCGGATGCGCGCTGGTCAATCCGCCGGAACGCCGCCGCAGCGTGTACTTCGAGTGGAATTACCAGAGCAATGCGCTGCTGGTCACGATCGACCTGGTGGACGAGGGCCGCCGCGCCTTCGTGATTGTCGATACCGTGCCGGGGGCTACGACCGCCAGCTCACCGCCGCCCGTCTATCGCTATGAATTTGCGTCGTGGAATGCGGACGGGCAGAGCGTGATCGTCAGCGGCATCGGCCCCGATGGCGTGTCGGCTGTGCGCCGCATCGACCGGGCGACACGTGCCGAATCGGTGATTTATAACGGCAGCGCAGCCGGGCTGTATGTGCGTAACGCGGTCGAGCGCACCAACGGGCAGGTCTACATGCTGGCGTCGTCTGGCGGGGCGGGCGGCGCGGTGCAGCTCTATCGCGCGGACGGCGTGCCGGTGACGAGCGTGCTGGGGAATAGCGCGCCTGTGCGCGTGGAATGGAGCCCGGTGCGCGATGCCGTGCTGGTCGTCACTGAAGAAAATGGTGCACGCCGCTACTTCGTAGCCGAGGTCAATGGCAATGCCGAGGAAATCACCGCGCAGGTGGCTGATGCGCTGGCCGTGGAATGGGTGACCAGCACGCTGGACGTACCGCCGGCCGTCCCGCCTGCCCAGCCAAATGCTGCACAGCCGACGTTTGCGCCGGTGGGACAGCCGGATACGGGCGGGGCGCCCCCCGCGACTGACTTTGTGGTGGGGCAGATTGTGCGCGTGGTCTACTTCGATGGCATCAACCTGCGCGATGCGCCTACCATCTTCGCCAACAGCATCGACGGGCTGGACTTCAACGAACAGGTCACCATCATTGGCGGGCCGGTTGAGGCTGACGGCCTGCGCTGGTGGCAGGTGCGCACCTTTGAGAATCTGCTGGGCTGGGTGGCGCAGGCCACTGCCGAGGAGCCGCTGATCGGCCCGGCCGCGTGATCGCCCGAAAGAAGCTGCGGGGAAAATGCGTCTGATTGGCTGTAGTGATAGAGGTCAATCATGATGCGTGAATGGGTCAATCAGGTTATCGAAACAGTCAGCGGCTGGGATGGCATTTCGGCAGCGCCGCACCGCTTTGGCGGCGTTGAGTTTTCGCTGGGCAATGTGGAAGTCGGGCATGTGCATCTGAACAATGGCATGGTCGATATTCCCTACACGGTGAAGCTGCGCGAGGCGCTGGTCGCCAGTGGCGCGGCTGGCCTGCATCACCTGCTGCGCGACAGTGGCTGGATTACGTTTTACATCCGCACGGCCGAGGACGCCGCGCATGCCGCGCGCCTGTATCGCCTCAGCTATTTGCAAAAGCGCGCTCGCCGCGACAAATCGCTCACCCCGGAATCATATGCCGCCCAGATCGACGCGCTTGGCTTTGCGCCCCCGGTGCGCGCGGCTATGCCCGCACCCCGCGAAGTCGCCAGCACACCTGACGCGTAAATCCGCTACCATTGGGATATTCGGTCAGACATACCATTTGAGGGACATATGCCAGTCAACAGAATGCGCCTGTGGGTCACGGTGTTTGCAGGGTTGTGCGTGATGCTCATGCTTTGGCCGGGCGCCCTGCCAGTCAGCGCGCAGGCCGGCTGTGCCCTGCCGGATGACTCGCGCGGGCAGACAACGGTGTATACGCTGAGCGTCGATGGCGTGGAGCGCAGCTATCGGCTGTACCTTCCGGACACGCCCCCGGACGGCGAACGTTATCCGCTGGTGCTGACGCTGCATGGCTTCGCCAGCGGCGCGCCCGAACAGGAAGCGTACAGCCAGTGGAACCGCCTCGCGGAATCATATGGCCTGATGGCGGTTTATCCGCAGGGGCTGGGCGAGCCGGCGCGCTGGAATTCGGGCAGCATCGGCCTGCTGGGGCTGATCGCCCCGAATACGGCGGACGATGTTGGCTTTCTGTCGGCGCTGATTGATGCGCTGGTGCAGACCGGCTGTGTCGATACAGCGCGCGTGTACATCAACGGGCTGAGCAACGGCGGCGGCATGAGCAATCGTTTCGCCTGCCAGATGGCCGATACTGTGGCGGCCTTTGGCAGCGTGGCCGGGGCGTATGGCAGCTTCGGCGAATGTGCCCCGGCGCGCCCGATGCCGGTCATCGCCTTTCACGGTACAGCCGACCGCATCGTGCCATACGACGGGCAGTTCGGCATTCTGCCGCCGGTGGAGGACTGGGCGCGTGAGTGGGCCGAGCGCGACGGCTGCACCATCACCGAAGCGGATGTGTTCATCGCGGACGATGTCAGCATGACGTCGTATTCTGGCTGTGATGCGGACGTGGAAGTGGTGCTGTATACCGTGGCGGAAGGCGGCCACACATGGCCGGGCAGCACTGCTGTCAATCGTTCGCCGCTGGGGCGCATCACCGACAGTATCGACGCCAGCGAGGCGATGTGGGCGTTTTTCAGTCGGTACACGCTGCCGGGGTAATTGCTGGAAGATCAGACAGCAGCCTCACCCGCTTGCTGCGCAAGCCGCCCTCTCCATGAAAATGGAGAGGGCAAAGACTGTCTGTTTTCGGAGGCTCTCGAAAGAGCGGGTCGGACGAAGTCCGGGGTGAGGCTAGTGGTTGTGCGCCTGAGTTCTAGCGCAGCGTCTCGAAATGCGTCGCCGGGAACACGTAGGTGATCGGGGCGGGCGCGCTCTTGCCGGCGCTGACTTCGATGTCATAGTTAGCGTAGCTGCACGCGTCGGCATCGGCATTGTAGCTGCGGTTGAACACCATCAGGTAGGTTTCATCGTACGGCGTGGTGTCAAAGGTACCGCCGGTGGACAGGCGAATCGCCTCGACTTTTTCCGTGCCGATCACGCCAGCCGCCCAGATTTCCAGGCCGCTGCCAGCACCCACCAGGGCAGCATTGTACTGTCCCGGCGGCAGATCCAGGCGGAAGTAATTGGCGCCCAGCTCCTGAATGCCCAGCCCGCTGAACGTCCACAGGCCGACATCGGCAATCGTGTTTTCCAGATACACGGTCGCGTTGAACGAGGGCGCCAGCGCGTAATCGCGCGCCAGGTTCTTCAGGCGATAGGCCTCCACCAGGTCGGGCACCGTCAGGCCGCGTGCCGCGCTGAACTGCTCCAGCGATCCCCAGCCGTCAAACTGGGCGATGAATTCCCAGTACTGGCGCACGCTGTCGGTGCCAAACTGGTCGGCCAGCATCTGCATGAACGTCCAGTCGCCATATTGCAGCGAACCGGCTTCAGGATCTGTCAGCGTGCCGAAGCAGATTTCCGGATAGGTGTAGTTGTAGGCCACGTAGCCAGTGGCATCTTCGTCCTCACCAGCGGTGATGGTTTCAATCCACGAGGCAGTCGCCTCGAAGAACCAGCCATGCGAGTCATTGCCATCATAGCCAAACTGGAGCACATGGTTCAGCTCGTGGGTGAAGGTGGTGCGCATCAGGGCGATCGAATCGGCCGAATTGCTGGTATCAGCCTGCGACGGATCATAGTCGTTGTCGATCACCATGTAGGTGGCGGTGGCGCCGGTTTCCGTCTGCTGGGTATTCGGGTTATCGCCGATGACAGTTTCCGGGCTGACGTAACCGAGCGCGCCGCCCTCTTCTTCGCCCAGCAGATCGGTGACGTACACGTCGATCAGGCTGTTACCACCCATCTGTTCGTCGGACGGGGGCGCGGCAAAACCGAGCTGATTGACCTGAATGTTATAGAATTCCTCAGCGGCCTTGGCCACTTCATCCAGATACTCGGCGGTGACGGCATCGGCGCCGCTGGTGGTGTAGTGGATGCGGAAGTGCTGCGTGTCGATAAACTCGGCCGGGCCGGTGAACTCAATGCGCGTCATCAGCTCATTCAGCGCGCTCAGGATCGAGGGATCGCCCGTGCGCACGACCAGCTCGTAGTTGCCGCTGCTGGGCGCTTCGGGATAGCGCGTCATCTCGATGGTGTAGGTGCCGGTGATCTCTGCCACGACGCCCAGCGCCGAGTCGGTGATGACGCCGAGGCGGCGGTCATCGTTTTCGCCCACAATCGCCCGATTGGGATCGAGCAGGCGCAGGTAGGTATCCAGATCGCCTGAGGTAGCCTCGGCGGTAATCAGGACGGCCTGGCCTGCCGTGAGGGAAATCTCATAGGTGTCGGGCGTGCCGCTGTTGATGGTGCCGGTGAACACCTGCTCATCAGACTGTGCGCTGACAGCTGACACCAGCACCACACCTGCGAACGCGGTGATCCCCAGCAAGCGAAAGAGTCGATTTTTCACGATGCGCTATGCTCCAGTAACTAGATAATTGTCCCCATTGTACGTTGCTTTAGTCGCTTTTACTGGTGAATGAAGTGTAAAAATCGCGGGCAATTTGTGCAGATGCGTGCAAAACCGCCAAATGACGCGTGGCGCACTTGTAGAAATGCGCGTCACTGGGCACAATTCAGGCATGTTTTGAACGATAAAAACCTATGGGGGCGCTTTCCAGCATGACAGACCACCACTCCATCAGCACACGTTCCGATATCGACATCCGCAAGGATGTGATCGGGCTGATTGCCACTTATCCGCCGCTGGCCTATGACCGTCACTATATCGATGTGCAGGTGGAAAACGGCCTCGTCACGCTGACCGGCAACCTGCGCACCCCCATCAACCGCACCTATCTGAATGCGGAAGCCGTAAAGGTGGAAGGCGTGACCGGCGTTAACACCGATGCGCTGTTTGATGACGAGACCATTCGCCTGCATACCGGGCGTGTGCTGCCCCCCGGCGTGATGGTCAATGTGACCAACGGCGTGGTGGTGCTGTCTGGTGAGCTGGATGGCGTGGATGTCGACGCGATGGGCGCGACAGTCGCCGCTGTCCCTGGCGTGGTGCGCGTGCTGGTGCGCGACTAGCCGCGCGCCGACCACTTCGTCTCGGATTCCCCGGCCAGCAAATTGATATAACGCGCCAGCGTGAACAGCCAGTCCGACAGGCGGTTCAGGTAGGTAATCACGCGCTCGTTGATGGCTTCTTCGCCATGTAACTGCACGCACATGCGCTCGGCGCGGCGGCACACCGTGCGCGCCACATGGATGGTCGCCGCGGCCGGGGTGCCACCCGGCAGGATGAAGTTTTTCAGTTCGGGCAGCTCGGCGGTCATCCGGTCGATTTCTGCTTCCAGCAGCGCGGTCGGCGCATCATCCAGGCGCGTCAGCCACGCGGCGGCTGCGTCGTTAGGCGTGGCCAGGTCCGCGCCGACGGCAAACAGCTCGTTCTGCACCCGTTCCAGCCACCCCTGAAGGTCCTCGCGCAGCGGATAGGTGCGCGCCAGCCCCAGCAGCGAATTCAGCTCGTCCACCGTGCCGTAGCTTTCCACGCGCAGATGGTCTTTGCGCACACGCCCGCCTGAAAACAGGCTGGTCTCGCCGGTGTCGCCTGTTCTGGTATAAATTTTCATAGGGATTCGTCTTCTCTTTGCCTGATGTCAGCACCATGTACAGACTGTGCCACACCTGCGCGCCCCCGAACAGGGAGCGTTTGATGTGAAAGCGCGGCTGTCAGCGGCCGGTCGCCAGCACCAGCCCCATGTAATGATTCAGCTCGGTCAGCAGGCGCGCGCGTTCGTCTTCGGGAAACAGGCTGAAGACCGTCCGCAGCTGGTCGATGATGGCCTTCTGCACTGCGTCCAGGCGCAGACGGCCGGCGGGCAGCAGCAGCACATCCACGCCGCGCCGGTCAGAGGCGTTGCTTTCGCGGGCCACCAGCGGCACGCTGCTGGCCTCCATGCGCTTGATGATGCCGGTCATGGTGGCGTTGGTCAGGCCGTGCTGGCGGGCGATTTCACCGATGGCCATGCGGCCGTCGTGCTCGCTCAGCGTCTTGAGGACATAAAACTGCGGGGCGGATAAGTCATGCGCGGTCAGGTGTTCGGCCAGGCGTTTCTCGCCTTCCAGCACAATGCCAAACAGCAGGGCGAAGAGCTGCTGGGCGTCATTCTCAAGCGATTGTGTCACGCATCCCTCCGCACAGTGTGTCGTTTTCGGCCGCCCGGTGAAGGAACCTGCCTGTCTCATTGTATGCCGAACACCACTTGTGCACCATAAAAAAAGGCGAACCGTATCCCGGTTCGCCTTTTTTATGACAGGGATTTCAGCGCAGACTAGCCGGCGGCAACGCCCACCAGCTCGACGGCGTCGATTTCATTCCAGTTGCCCACGGCAGCCTGGTCGAGGTTGATCGCCACGCCCACCACGGCCACTTCGCTCTGGCCGGTGACATCGACGGTGAACACGCCCGGGCAGTCGGTATTGCCCACCGGGTCGGAGCTGTCGGGCACGATGACGGTCTTGCCATCGGACAGCAGCAGTTCGATGCCGGTGATCGAGCCTGGATTGTAGGTCTGGTAGATGTTGACCTCGGTCGCGATGACCGCCGTGTCGAACATCACGGTCAGCGTGGCCGCTTCATTCGAGCTGGAGCTGGCCCACGCCGTGGACACATCGCCGCAGCGGTCGGTGTCGGGCTCGCCGGTGGCCTGCACCGGGCCCCAGTTGACTTCACCATAGCTGCTGGTGGCGCTGGCGTCAGACGCCCACTGGCGGATGACTTCACCGCCGCCCACAGACGCGGTGGCTTCGCCGCTGGTCATGCCGCTGATGGTGAGGATGAAATCGCCTTCGCTGAGCGAGCTGAACGCGCCAGCGCGCACGGTATACACGCCGGTTTCCGGCACGGTGATGGTGAGCAGCGCGTTGAAGTCGTCGCCCGAATCATCGTCAAAGCCGATTTCCGTGCCGCTCTCGTCCAGCAGGCGCACCTGGTTGTCGTAGGTGCTGACCAGGCTGATAACGAGCGTGTCGCCGGCCGTCGCTGCCACCGGGAAGTCATTGTCCACGCCGCTTTCGCGGGTGCCGGTGATGATCTGGGGTTCTGCTGCGCTGCTCGAGCTGAGCGAGCTGCCTCCGCCTGCTGCGCCGGTCACGGTGATGGTGTAGGCGCCGGAGCTGGCCGCGCTGAACGAGGTGGCGACGATGGTGTATTCGCCGGTTTCGGGCAGCGTCGTCACGATCTGGGCATTGAAGACATCGCCGCTGTCATCGTCGGTGGCCACTTCAATACCACTCGGCGAATTCAGGCGCAGCAGCGTATCAAACGCATCGCTGATCATATCGATGGTGACGGTATCGCCCGCGTTGCCCTGGAAGGTGTAGGTGTCGTCGACATTCGCGCTGCGGCTGCCGGTGAAGACGATGGCATCGCCAGCAGGGGCGGTTGCCGGGGTAGCGGCCGGCGCTGTCGGCTGCCCAACTGCGCTGCTGCCCGCCGGGCTGATCAGGATTGTATAGGTGCCCGCGCCAAAGTTTGCAAACGAACCCACGCGTACGGTGGTTTCGCCCGCGGGCACGGTCAGGTTTTCCAGCAGCGAGTCGGTGCCGTTGGTGTCGTCATTGCTGGCGATAACCGTGCCACTGGCATCCAGCACGGCCAGATAGGTGTCAAATTCGGGCGAGGACAGCGAGATGGTGTAGCTTTGGCCCGCCTCAGCGTTGAAGGTGTAATTGTCAGCGGCGCCAGCGGCCAGCGTGCCCGTGGACGACGCCCCAACGACCAGGAAGCCGATCTGATTGACCGTGGTCGCGCCGAGTGCGTCGGTGCTGCCGGTACCCGTCGTGCCCGTCAGTGCGCCTAGCAGGCCGCCCAGGTCGCCACCCGCGGAGGGGGTGCCCGTGTCGCCACCCGTCAGTGAGCCGAGCAGTCCGCCCAGGTCACCACCGTCTATGCCCGCAATGCTGCCGAGAGCGCCCGCAGCGGCCAGCGCCGCCTGGGTGCTGAAATAAGTGCTCAGCATGGACGGAAGACCAAGCGAGGCCGAGCCGATCAGCAGACCGCTCTGTTCGGCTGGCATCGGCGTTGCACCCGCCGGGGCGCTGATGTCGGTCACGCTGTTGATGCCGGCGACATACAACGCCAGCGATGAAGAGCTGGTGACTGCCAGCCCCTGGTCGCCCAGCGCGGCGGCTGCATCGCCACCGCCCAGGCCACCCAGCATGGCCGACAAGTCGCCAGAGGTGGTGGTCGACACGCCGACGATGGCAGGAGCGCCCGTGGCGACGTCGAAGCCGATTCCGGCGATCGTATCCACCGTGACCGACATGCCTTCCATGCCGCCCATCAGCGCGCCCAGTTCAGGGCTCAGCGCCCCCAGGTCGACCCCGCTCAGGTCCATGCCTGGCATGGCACTCGCCGCGCCGCCCATCATGCCGCCCAGTGCCGCCATGCCTTCCACGCCGGTCAGCGTCTCGCTGAGCGTGGTCAGCAGCAGGAATGCTTCGGTGCCGTTGGGAGTGGTTTCGGTGCCTTCCTGGCGTGACCAGGTATTGGCCAGCACAGCCTCAGAGAACAGGTTGCCCAGCGGCAGGGTGCTGGCGCCGGCGCTGGCGGTCTGCCACGCCAGCGTATCGATGCTCGCGCCGAGGCCAACATAATGTGCGCCATCGACGAACACATAACCTGCCGCGGCGGATGTTTCCCCGCCAAACATGCTGGGGATGGTGACGGTAGGCATCAGCACTTCAATCGCGCTGATCGCGCCACCGCTGAGCTGGGCACGGATGGTGCCGTTGGCACTGACGCCGCTGACGACCATGCCCATTGATGTCGTCTGATTGTCGACCTCAAATCCAAACTCAACACTGCCTAAGCCGGCAATCCCATCAAAGAAGAACTGAAAAGCAGAGCAGTCGTCGCCCGTCAGACCCGGCGGACAAACTGTCTGTGCGGATGCCCCCACTGGCAGTGCCAGCAGTGCCGCCGTCAGAATACCCCCTAACAAAACACGCTTGCGCATTGAGTTCCCTCGTTTTCTCGTGAAACAACTATAACCTTCTTCATTATGAGTCGAATGTATTTAATTGACAATCCGCGCCTATGGCCGCTGACCGGGCGAATGTGGTAGAGTGAGCGTGACACGCTGTAAATAACGTGTAAATGCCCGTTCTAAAGAGACGTTTATCATGTCGATGGTTCAGCAGTTTGCCGAAATGATTCATCCCGTTTTGCGCCTGCCGATTGTGCGGCGTACGCGGCGCAACCATGCGCTGGAACATGCCACGATCACCGTGCTCAGCAACCGCGTTAAATCGCTCAGCATGGCCGGTCGCAGCGACCAGAGCGGCTTCGTGCTGTTTGGCGATGTGCCCACCGAGGCGGTGCGCAGTGCCGTGCTGGAGGCGCTGCGGCGGATGCAGCAGGGCGAAAAATCGCTGGCGATCCACCCGAACTGCGGCACCAACCTGGTCACGACCAGCTTTTGTGCCAGCGTAGCTGCCATGCTTGGCATGAAGGTCACGCGCTCATCTGGTTTCACGAACCGACTGCCCGTGGTGATGGGGCTGGTGGCCGTCGCCGTGGTGCTGTCGCAGCCGCTCGGCTTCTCGCTCCAGCGCCATATCACCACCGATGGCGACCCGGCCGACCTGGAGCTGGTCGAAATTGCGCGCTCCGAGATGCGGTCGCCGTTTGGCCGGGGCAGGATTGTCGTGCATCGCGTCACGCTGCGATCGGAATAAAGCGATGGCGAATATCCTCATTTTCCACGGCGACGATGATTACAGCATCGAGGAAGCGGCCGACGCGCTGACGAGCGCGCATCGCGCCCGCCCGAATGCTGACTTCAATATGGCGGTCTATCGCGGCACCGAGACGCCCGTGCCGGAAATCCTCAGCGCGGCTGGTTCACTGCCGTTTCTGGCCGACCAGCGGCTAATCGTGGTCAAGGGGCTGCTGGCGCATCTGGCGCGCAAGGGCGGCGGCGAGACCGCGAAGAAGGCGACCGAACAGCTCGTGCGCGCTCTGCCCGGCCTGCCAGACTCGACCACGCTGCTGTTTACCGAACGCGGCAAGCTGGCCGACTCGCATGCGGTGCTGAAGGCAGTCCCGGCGACCAGCGTGCGCCTCTTCAGCGCCCCGCGTGACGGCACCGACTGGATCATGAAATGGGCCAAAGCGCACGGCATCGCCATCGAGCCATCTGCGGCGCATGCGCTGGCGCTGACCACCAACAATGACCCGCGCACGGCGGCCAATGAGCTGGAAAAGCTGCATGCCTATGTCAATGGCGAGCGCCCGGTGCGCGAAGAAGATGTCGCGCTGATGACGCCTTATGTGGCCGAAGCGAACATGTTCGAGATGGTGGATGCGATGGGCATGGGCCGCGCCGACGTGGCCGCGCGGCTGGCGCACCGCATGATCGAGCAGACCGGCGATATTTTCCCGTTGTATGGCATGATCGTGCGCCAGTTTCGCAATCTGCTGCTGGTGAAAGAACACCTGAGCACGGGCGGCTCGCGCGACAAAAATGTGATCGCGCAGGCGCTGGGCATCCATCCGTTTGCAGCCGACAAACTGAGCAGCCAGTCGCGCCCGTTCACGCTGGAGCAGCTCGAACGCATTTACCGCCAGCTGCTCGACTACGACGTGAAAATCAAGACGGGCGGCATCGACCCCGTGCTGGCCATCGATATGCTGATCGCCGCGCTTGGCCGTTAGCCGCGCTTCAGGCGGCCGATCACCCAGCGGATGTCGCGCAGCAGCGCATGGAAATTCACGCCGATGGCGATCAGGATGAACATCGGCACGCCCCACTGCACCAGCGTATCCAGGTCGGTGAAATACATGATAGCTGGCTCGGCATAGCTGCTGTTCCACGCATTCTGGAAGGTGAGCACAATCGGCAGGTACAGCCCGACGAACGTGATCGCTGTCCGGGCGATGCCGGGCAGGCGCACGATGTTCATCAGCGCGAAGGCCACCGCCGCGCCCAGCCCGCCCAGCGCCAGTACATTCCACGCCAGGTCATTAATTTCTAGGATCAGATAGTTGTACGCGCCCCATGTCGCCGTGACCAGGACCAGCCCGAAGGCGAATGCCCAGATGGCGCGCAGCCACCACGTCCAGAAGCCGCGCAGGCGCTGCGGCATCTCGTCTGCCACCAGCACGGACAGCGCCAGCAGCGTGCCGAACATCAGCCCGACTGAGACGGTGCGGCCATAGACCTGGGCGAACAGCACCTGGCTGAAGGCCGACAGCGACAGGTACAAAAACAGCCCCATGCCCGCGATCGAAAACAGCAGCGCAGCCACAAAGCGCCACACATAGCCCATCGGATTTTCGCGCCAGCGCCGCGAGGTATTCGCCAGCCACGAGATGAATCGCTCGCCCCCGCTGATGCTGGCGGGCAGGCTGTTGGCCTCGTCGCGGGCGATGGCCAGCGCGCTTAACGCCCCTTTGTGGCCGGCGGCACGTGCTTCACTGAGGGCCTGAGCAGCGGCTTCTGAACGCACGCGGCCGATGATGCGGGCGGCCAGCGCTGCGGCTTCCGGTTCGTCGTGGTCCAGCGCCTTGCGCGCCAGCAAGTGATCGATCTCGCGCGAGTAGGCCAGCGGACGCCAGTCACGCGCCGTCGCCAGCCCCAGCGTTTCCCACCACGCGCGGACGCGCTGCGGCAGCGGGCTGCGCGCGCCCAGCAGATGCAGCCCGGCCACCAGGGCGGGGCGGTTGGTTTCCACGTTCAGCGCCTGGCCCACCAGACGCGGAATCTGCGGCGATTCGGTGTCCGGCAGGTGCGTCAGGCGCTCGATGGCGCGCTGGCGGGCGGGTGCATTTTCGCTGCGCAGCGCATGCAGGCTGACCCAGCGGCGGCCTTCGTCGTCGGCGCGGCCCCACCATGCCGCCAGCTGATAGTCGTATTCCAGCGCGCCGCGCAGCAGCATGCCCAGGCCGCTCTCGTCCAGCTCCAGATGATGCCTGTCTGCCTCGGCATAGGTATCGGCAATCAGGATGAAATCGGTCACGCCGAGGATGAATTTGCCCTGGCCGCCGGCAAATGCACGGCGGGCGCGGACATAGATATCGTAGGCCTCGCGCACGGCCTCGTCTTCAAAGGTGACGGGCGCGGGCGGGGCAGTCGGCTCGATGTGCGCCTGGCCGATCTTGCTGATCAGGTTGCCAATTGGCCCGCTGATCAGCTTTTCCAGCGCGATGCTTTCGCGCGACACCGCCGGAAGCTCGCCTGTCTTCTTGACCAGTCCGTCGATCGGGCCGGTAATCAGGCTGTCCAGCTCAGATGCAGACGGAATCTCGCTCGTCTTCTTGACCAGCCCGTCGATTGGACCGGTGATCAGGCTGTCCAGGTCTGACGCGGACGGGATTTCGCTCGTCTTCTTCACCAGTCCGTCAATCGGGCCAGTGATGAGCGCATCCAGGTCATCCGGCTTGACCGGCAGGGTCGAGGGTGAAAGCGGCCGCGACACCAGCCCGTCAATCGGGCCGGTGATGAGCGCGTCCATGTCATCCGGCTTGACTGGCGACGTTGAGGGTGAAATTGGCCGCGACACCAGCCCGTCGAGCGGGCCGGAAATCAACTGGTCGAGCGGCAGGGTGGAGATGCCGCGCGTCTCCGGGTTGTTCGAGGGCATACCGCGTGTATCGCTGCTCAGCACCAGCCGTCGCCCGCCGCCCAACACCTGTTCCAGCTGGTTCATCACGTCTTTCAGTGATTCGGCGCGGCTGCCGATGTCGAGCATGCTGGCATGCTGAAGCACGACATTGACCAGCTCTGGCAGGCCGGGCCGAAGCTGGGTGACATCGGGCATCGAATCGCCGCTTTGCAGCTGGCGGATGGCCAGCGGGATGGCGCCGTCAAACGGAAGCTGGCCGGTGAGCATGTGAAAGACGAGGATGGCGAAGCTGTAGATGTCGGCGCGGCTGTCCAGCATATCGGCGGTGAGCTGCTCCGGCGCCATATACAGCAGGGTGCCGCTGCCCGGATTCTGGGCGCGGCCTTCCGGCCCCAGCATGGTTGCCAGGCCAAAGTCCGCCAGGTAGGGCGACTGATAGCTGTCGAGCAGGATGTTCGACGGCTTCAGGTCGAGGTGGATGACCTTGCTCTGATGCGCGTAGTCCAGCGCCTGGCCGACAGCCCGCACCACGCGCAGCGTTTCTTCCACGCTCAGCGGGCCTTTTTCCAGCAGGTCTTCCAGCGAGCCGCCGCTGACATAGCGCATGACGATGTAGAGCTGGTTATCAAACTCGCCAAACTCGTAAATCGGCAGGATGTGCGGATGCTCCAGCGCCGCGATCGTCTGCGCCTCGCGCTCGAATAACTGGATCGGGTTCATGTCATTCGACAGGTCACCGGCGATCGTCTTGACGGCGACCGTGCGCGCCAGGCGCTTGTCGCGCGCGCTCCACACGTCCGCCATACCGCCACGCCCGATATGCTCGATGACGCGATAATTGCTGAATTCGCTGCCTACATCCATCTGGCGGCCCCCCACGGGCGTCATTTATGGTGACTGCAAGTGAAAACTCGCCTTAGTATATCTTCATTTGTTGCAAATGACCGCGCGGCTTTGCAGTGTGTTATGCTGTGCGGTGCATACCTTAAGGATCAATAGTGATGAATGTTACAACGCAGGCGCGGCGACAGTGGGTGATTTTGTGCGGGGTGCTGGCGGTGCTGGCGGGCTTCATGCCTGCGGCAGTCGCCCAGGGGGATGGCGGGGGGTTGCCCCTGCGCGACCCGGCCGACCTGGCGGTTCGCTATCTGGGCCTGCCGGAGGCGCACAGCCTGCCGATTCCCGACCTGCGCGACATGGAGGCCGGGTCTGAAGACACTGTCAGCCTGCCGTTGCAGGGGGCGGATGCCCCGACGCCGGTTGGCATCACGCTGCTCAGCGGCGCACGCGCCAGCCTGAACGTGCCCGGCGCGCTGGTGTGGGCGGTCGACGGCGTCGAGGTGAGCGATGTGGTCGCCAGCCAGGCGGCGCAGTCGCTGGCCGGGCTGTTTGCCGAGCTGTCGAACCGGGCCTATTACGCCCCGTCGGAGCTTTTTCCGGGCACAAACAGCACCATACCTGCCAGCCCGATTCGCGTGCCGGATATCGACCAGGACGGCTTTATCCATGTGGTGTACGCGCAGAATATCGCCAATGACCGTGACGCATGGGTGAGCCCGATCGACGGTCTGCCGACTGCGTATGTGGCGGGCGAGGGCGCCAATGCCCGCGAGATGATCATCATCAATACGACGCCATATGGCGCGGATGTGCCCATTAACGACGCGCTCTATCTGAACGCGGCGGCCGTTGCTTTCATCGATCTGGTGCTGGAGGCCAACAATCCGCACATGCCGGCCTGGATGCACGCGCTCGTTTCCAGCGATATTCAGGCGCGCCTGGCGGGGTCAGAGATCGGCGCGAACGTGTTCAATGCTTATCTGGCTGTGCCGTCCACGCCGATTACCGCCAGCCCGACATTCACCACCCGCGAGGTGGTGCGCGGGGCACACGGCCTGTTCCTGGGCTACCTGCGCCAGCGGCTGGGGCCTGACGCGCTGTCTGGCCTGGCGCTGACGATCCCCGAAAGCGGCGATCCGTTTGCCATGCTCGACCAGGCGATTGCGGCGGCTGGCCTGGTCGACCCGGCCACCGGCGCCGTGCCGGATGCGCGCGCGCTGTATGCCGATTATGTGGTGACGGCCATCATCAACGCGGTCTTTGGCGACGGGCGCTATGCTTTTGACGTGCCCAATGTGACCCCCGAGATGGGCGCTGCGGCCACGCGGCTGGTGCCCGACAGCGGCGCAGAGGGCGAAATCAGCCCGTTTGGCTCGACCTATTTCTTCCTGACGGCCGAAGAAGCAGTCACGATTGACCTGACCTTTGAGGGCGCGGCGAGCATCCCCAGCCTGCGCCTGCCCGCGGACACACCGCATGACACCGCCTACTGGTCTGGGCGTGCGCCCGGCTCTGACACCCACATGACGCGCGCGTTTGACCTGACCGATGCAGATTCAGCGATGCTCACGTTTGACCTGTGGCACGACCTGTCGCTGGGCTGGGACTACGGCTATGTCAGCGTGAGCACGGACGGCGGCGCGACCTGGCAGCCCCAGCCGCTGCTGGACGGCGAGGGCCAGCCAATTCCCGTGCCGGATAGCTACGGCGCGGCTTATGGCCCCGGCTTCACCGGCGTCAGCAATCCGCGCCCGGCCGAGCCATTCCCGATCCTGGGCATCATCGTGTCTGCCGACGGCGTCACCGTGGGCGATGTGTCCCCCGGCGGGGCGGCTGAACAGGCCGGCGTGCTGCCTGGTGATGTGGTGATGGGCGCCGACGGCCAGCCGTGGCAGACGCAGCCGAATATCGTCGGGCTGCTGGCGAATTATTCCCCCGGCGACACCGTTACGCTGATGATCATGCGCGATGGCGAACAGATCGATGTGCCGGTCGTGCTGGGCGCGCATCCTACGCGTATTCGCGTGCCGGAGCCGCTGTGGCAGCCGCGCTCGGTCGACCTGTCGGCCTATGCGGGAAGCGAGATTCTGCTGCGCTTTGAGGCGGTGCTGCTGCCCAACCGCGAGAACTGGGGCGCGGCCGTGGCGAATATCCGGCTGGAGGACATCGGTTTCGAGGATGAAGGCACCGGCATCGGCTGGTCATTCGAGGGCTTCAGCACCATCAGCAGCGCGCTGTCGGCGGAATGGCTGGTGCAGACGGTGACGACTGGCATCGTGGGCGCGTCGCCGCCGCGCGTGACGCAGCTCATCGGCAGCGGAGACGACGCCAACACGGTCACGCGCCGTTATGCCCTGGGCCGCAACGAGACGCTGATTGTCGCGGTCAGCGCGACCAATGCCTGGACGGGCGCCGCGCTGCCTTTCACCGTGACGGCCGCGCAGGTGGCCGACTAGTCCATCCGCACATCGGTCAGGTCCAGCGAGGGGCCGTCGATACAGGCGGCCACCTCGCCGCTGCGGCATTTGACCAGGCAGGCATCGCACGCGCCCACGCCGCACGGCATCGGCATCTGAAACACGCCGAAGATGTATCCGGCCGGCGCGTCTGAACGCAGCTCGCTGAAAATCTTCCAGAACTTCCGGAAGCTCGACATCTCGGAGGACGGCGAGACCGTCACGAACACCTGGTCCGCCCAGCCAATCGTCGTCAGCTTGTTCGGCCAGTCGAAATCCGCCCCGCCTTTGATGATTTCCACTTCTTCGGGCAGATGCGTCGTCTGATAGTCGGCGGCCGTGCCCAGCAGCAGCAGCGTAACATTGACCTTGCTGTTCAGCAGCGGCTGCACGGGCATCAGCAGCGGGGTGGGCGCGGTGTCGTGCGCGATCAGCAGCACATTGCGCAGCGTGCGCCGAAAGCGGAAGGGCTTGCCCAGCAGGCCAGCCAGCGTCACCACCGCGCCCGGCTCGTAATGCTCGCTCAGCGGGCGCTCGACCGTCAGCATGTCTTTTTCCAGCGCCACCGGAAACCACAGCTCCGGCAGGTAGGGCTGCCAGCCGTTTGCGTCCGGCCGGCGCAGCATCGCCTGGCCCGCTTTCAGTTGCAGCAGCGAGGCGTCCACGCTCATCGTGATGTGCTGATGGGTATCATTCACGCGGCGCACGCGCTGGATCAGTGCCTGAGATTCCTTCATGGGTCCGTCCCGTCCTGTCAACTGAATGCCACGGTGTATGCGGCCATTGTACCTGATGCCGCGCACAGGCCGCGCTGTGGATGAGTATCGGCATAGTGCGCTGTAAATTAAGTGTAAACTTGCTGGACAAATTTTGCCGTTCTCCATACGATTCTAGTCACTAAACGGACTATCGTCATATTTACAGTAAGGATGCCCATGTCGAAAACTACTCGCAATATCATCATTGTGGCGTTGATTGTGGTCGGTGGTCTTATCGGTGGCCTGGCCGCACTGTGGCTGAGCGGCGGCGACGGGTCGCAGTCGCAGAGCGCGGCCGATGCTGTCGCCACGGCGGATGCGGTACGTGCCCAGGCTGAAGCTGTCGCCACCGAGGTTGTCGAAGCAGCTACGGAAGTCGTGGAACAGGCCGAAGCTGTGGCCACCGAAGCCGTTGAAATTGTGGAAGCCATGCCGACTGAAGAAGCAGTCGCTGAGGCAAGTGCCCCGGCGGGTGAGCCCGTCACGTTCACCATCGTTGGCGCGGAGTCGAGCGCCCGCTTTGAGCTGGACGAAGACCTGAGCGGGAACCGTATCACCGTGGTGGGCACCACCCAGGGTGACGAAGATATCGCTGGTGAACTGGTCGTCAACGCGGCGGATCCGTCTGCTTCGTCGGTGGGCACGCTGGCGATCAATGTGCGCTCGCTGCAAACCGACAGCCAGTTTCGCGACCGCGCCATCCGCAGCCAGATCCTGCGCTCTGCCGACGATGCCAACGAATTTGCCATCTTCACGCCGACGGCGCTGAACAACATGCCCGCCTCGGTCGCCGTGGGCGAGTCGTTCACGTTTGAGCTGGTGGGCGACCTGACCCTGCAATCGACCACCAATCCGGTCACGTTCCAGGTGACGGTGACGCCCGTCAGCGAGACGCGCCTGGAAGGCTCGGCCGAGGCGATTATCCTGCGCGGTGACTTTGGCCTGACGATCCCCAGCGTGCCCAGCGTGGCCAATGTGGAAGAAGAAGTGCTGCTGGCCATCGACTTTGTGGCCGAGGCCGCGGAATAAACGGGCAGTGCCGCCCCGGGCTCAAAGCCCGGGGCTACCAACCCCCCAAGTCCCTAAAGGGACTATTCTGAGGTTGCTTCCCTGGATGCGCATCTCAGGATGGCGCTTTTTCAGTCCCTTCAGGGACTTGGGCTTTTTGTAGCCTGCGGTTTTGAACCGCAGGCGGCGGATGCACGTGCCAACGCATGGCATAGGCTCTTGCCAAATCCCACGCTCAAACCCCATTCTCATGCGAATTGGGTACTATAGTTGGCTGATACCCTGATTACACGCAGGATAAAGCCACCTTGAAAAACAGCCTCCTGGGAATGGCCGCCGTGCTGATGCTGCTGGCCGCTGGCTGTGGCGGGGCGCCCGCCGCAACCCCCACGCCGACCGTTCCCGCTGCTACATCGGTTCCGCCGACTGCCACACCCGTCCCGCCGGCCGCGCTGGATTATGGAATCCTGCCCACGTCGGCCGGGCTGAACGGCTTGCCGCGCCTCGGATTTGAAAATGCGCCCGTCTCGGTGGCGGTCTATATCGCGCTGGACGATGCCGCTTCGGCCCAGTTTTTTGTCAATTCGTTCCCGACGCTGCTGGCCCGCGCCCGCGGCTCTGAAGTGCTCCTGACCGGCCTGCCGCTGCTCAAAGTGGAGGGCAGCACCGATGCGCGTGGCGCGGCGCGGGCCGCCCTGTGTGCCGGCGAACAGGGCTATTTCTTCCAGTACGTGGCGCAGTTGTTCGCGTGGTACAGGGAGTTTGGCGACAGCGCCTACAGCGGATCGCGGCTGGTGGAGGGCATCGGCCTGCTGGATATCGACATGGGCGCGTGGAATGCCTGCATGGTGACCGCCCGCCCGGATGAGGCCATTGGCGAGGCGGCGCGCCTGTTTGCCGAGCTGCCCTACGGCGGGAACCTGCCGCTGGTCACTGTCGGCAGCGACGCCTCGCTGACGGACCCGGAGAGCCTGAACTTCACCATCGACCGCGCCCTGTTGCAGCTCAATGTGGCGCTCAACCAGTCGCTGGTCGAGAGCACCGCCGAAGCGACGCCGGAAGTCATCGAAATTGACCCGCTGACCGGCGATCGCACGGTTCCGCCGCTGGACATCGGCCTGCCGGAAGGCTGGCGTGCCGGCTACGACACGATGATCGTGCAGGATGTCGACATGCTGCGTGCGATTCCGCTGGCAATTTATACCGGCCCGGTCACGGGCGGCACCGGCACGATCGTGCTGCTGTGGGCGTTCCCCAATGTGGCCACGCAGACCGAGAACGGCAGCTTCACCACCGACCTGTGGCTGGATGGCCTGCGCCTGCTGCGGCTGGTGCTGATCGAGGAAGGCTGCAATATTGGCACCGACCTGCGCCGCGAATACAGCGTTGGCGGGCTGGCCGCCGTGGGCACTGCCTTCTCGGCGGTTGACTGCCCGGAGCTGCCCGATACCCGCGGCTGGTTCGCCGGGCTGGAGCAGCAGGGCCTGAACTATGTGTTCTTTACCTATGCCGAGCCGATTGATGCCATGAACGTGGCCGAAGACGAGCTTCAGGCCATCCTCGACAGCATCGTCTTCCAGGTGCTGCCGGAGCCTGAAGCGACTGAGGCGTCGCCGTGACGCGCCGCGTGATTGTGGCGGGCGGCGGCATCGGCGGCCTGTCAGCGGCCATTCATCTGGCGGCGGCTGGCTGGCAGGTGACCGTGCTGGAGCAGAACAGCGCCGTTGGTGGCAAGATGGGCGAGATTCGGGCGGGCGACTTCCGCTGGGATACCGGCCCGTCGGTCATCACCATGCGCCAGGCCTTTGAAGACCTGTTTGCGGTGGCGGGGCGCGACCTGCGCGATTATCTGACGCTGCTGCCGGTTGACCCATTGACGCGCTATTTCTATCCCGACGGCACGCTGCTGGATGCCAGCCGCCTGCCCACTATCATGGCAGCGCGCATCCGCGAGTTTTCCGGCCAGGCCGATGCGGACGGCTATCTGCGCTACCTGAAATATGCCCAGCGCATCCACGACATCACCGGGCCGGTCTTCATCTACAATGATCCGCCGTCGCTGCTGAAGCTGGCGCGCACCCGCCTGTGGGATATCCCGGCGGTCGACCCGCTGCGTTCGATGCAGAGCGCGATTCGCGGCTTTGTGAAGTCGCCCAAGATGCGGCAGCTGCTTGGGCGCTTTGCCACTTACGTCGGCGCCAGCCCGTATCTGGCCCCGGCCACGCTGAACGTGATCGCGCATGTCGAGCTGTCCGGCGGGGTGTGGTATCCGCAGGGCGGCATCTTCGAAATTGCGCGGGCGTTTGAAAAGCTGGCGCGCGAGCTGGGCGTCGAGATTCGGACAGGTGTGCGCGTGGATGAAATCTGCGTCGAGGCTGGCCGTGTGACCGGCGTCCGCAGCGGGGTAGACATGCTGCCTGCCGATGCCGTGGTCGCGGATATCGACGTGGCCACGGTCTATGAAAAGCTTCTGCCGCGCGGGTCGTATCCGGCAGCGCAGTTGAACCAACTGGTGCGGACCGAGCCATCATGCAGCGGTTTCATCCTGCTGCTGGGAGTGAACAGGAAGCATGCGGAGCTGGCCCACCACAACATCGTGTTTTCGTCGGACTACGCGCGCGAATTTGACGATATTTTCCGGCGCGGGGTGCCGCCCGACGACCCGACGATTTATATCTCGATCACCAGCAAGACCGATGCCAGCCACGCGCCGGATGGCAGCGAGAACTGGTTCGTGCTGGTGAATGCGCCGCCGCTGGGCGAGAGCTTTGACTGGGCGGCCGGGGCAGGGGAATACCGCGATCGCGTGCTGGCGGCGCTGGCGCGTCGTGGGCTGGATGTGCGCGAACACATTGTGAGCGAGCAGATGCTCACGCCAGTCGATATCGAGCGGCTGACGGGCGCGCGGCGCGGCGCGTTGTACGGCACGTCGTCCAATGATCGCTTCAATGCGCTGCGCCGGCCGCACAACCGGTCGCCGCATGTGCGCGGGTTGTATTTTGCCGGCGGCACCACGCATCCAGGCGGCGGCGTGCCGATGGTCACGCTGTCAGGCAAGGTGGCCGCGCGCATGGCTCAGCAGGACGCCGGGTGCCTGTTGTAGGGACGATGCCTGCATCGTCCGTCACTGGCATCAGCGGACGCGGCGGGCCGCGTCCCTACAGTGCCACGTTGCGCAGGTGATCATGGGCTGTTTTGACGCCAAATCCCACCAAATGGGTTCTCGACCAACCGGATGCCTGTTGTAGGGACGATGCCTGCATTGTCCGTCACTGGCATCAGCGGACGCGGCGGGCCGCGTCCCTACAGTGCCACGTTGCGCAGGTGATCACGGGCTGTTTTGACGCCAAATCCCACCAAATGGGTTCTCGACCAACCGGATGCCTGTTTCAGGGACGATACCCGCATCGTCCGTCGCTGGCATCAGCGGACGCGGCGGGCCGCGTCCCTACCGGACACGTTGCGCAGGTGATCACGGGCTGTTTTGACGCCAAATCCCACCAAATGTGTTCTTGATCAACCGAATGCCTGTTGTAGGGACGATGCCTGCATCGTCCGGCACCCACATCGTCCGTCCCCTGCAAAAAGCCGCAGGCATATAAAAACAGGGAGCCAGTCGCGTGACTGGCTTCCTGTTGTATGTTGGTGATTGCTTGCGGTGGGGCGTGGACTAGAAGTCGCCGCCCATACCACCCTGCGGCATCGACGGGGCCGGGTTCTTTTCCGGCGCGTCGGTGATCAGGACTTCGGTCGTCAGGATCATGGCGGCGATCGAGGCGGCATTTTCCACGGCGCCACGGGTCACCTTGGCGGGATCGGGGATGCCCATCTTGATCATGTCGCCATATTCGCCCGTCACCACGTTGTAGCCGATGTTGTGGTTCTTCTGGGCCTTCTGGGCGCGGCGCACTTCCTCGATGACGACGGCGCCATCGACGCCGGCGTTGGCGGCAATCTTGCGCATCGGCACGCTCAGGGCGCGGCGCACGATCTGCACGCCGGTGGCTTCGTCTTCCACTTCCAGCTTCAGGCCGTCCAGCGCGGCAATGGCGTTGATCAGGGCCACACCACCACCGGGAACGATACCTTCTTCAACGGCGGCGCGGGTGGCGCTGAGGGCGTCTTCCACGCGGTGCTTCTTTTCCTTGAGTTCGGTTTCGGTAGCGGCACCCACACGGATGACGGCCACACCACCGCTCAGCTTGGCCAGGCGTTCCTGCAGCTTTTCACGATCGTAATCGCTGGTGCTCAGGTCGATTTCCTTGCGGATTTCTTCGATGCGGCCCTTGATGAGCGCTTCGTCGCCAGAGCCGTCCACGATGACGGTGTTGTCCTTGGTCGAGACAACCTTGCCAGCGCGGCCCAGGTCCTGCAGCGTCACGGTTTCCAGCTTGCGGCCGGTTTCTTCGCTGATGACGGTGCCGCCGGTCAGCACGGCGATGTCACGCAGCATGGCCTTGCGGCGGTCACCAAAGCCAGGGGCCTTGATCGCCAGCACGTTCAGCATGCCGCGCAGCTTGTTCAGCACGAGGGTGGCCAGCGCTTCGCCGTCCACGTCTTCGGCGATGAGCACCACATCACGCTTGCCGATCTGGACCATCTTCTCCAGCAGGGGGACGATGTCCTGGGCGGCGCTGATCTTCTTTTCGTAGATCAGGATGTAGGGTTCCTGGATGACCGCTTCCATCGAGTCGGGGGCGGTGATGAAGTACGGGCTGATGTAGCCACGGTCGAACTGCATACCTTCGACGTATTCGGTTTCGAATTCGAGGCCCTTGCTCTCCTCGACCGTCACCACGCCATCCTTGCCGACCTTGTCCATCACTTCGGCGATCAGGTTGCCGATTTCATCGTCCTGGGCCGACACGCTGGCGACCTGGGCGATTTCTTCCTTGGTGCTGATCGAGGTGGCCTGGCTCTTGATGTTCTTGGCCACGACCTCAGCGGCGGCCATGATGCCACGCTTCAGCAGCATCGGGTTGGCGCCGGCGGCCACGTTCTTCAGGCCTTCGTTGACGATCGCCTGGGCCAGCACGGTCGCGGTGGTGGTGCCGTCACCGGCGATGTCGTTGGTCTTGGTGGCGGCTTCCTTCAGCAGCTGGGCGCCCATGTTTTCAAACGGGTTCTCCAGCTCGATTTCCTTGGCCACGGTCACGCCGTCGTGGGTGACGGTGGGGGCGCCGAACTTCTTGTCCAGGGCCACGTTGCGGCCCTTGGGGCCGAGGGTGGTCGCAACAGCTTCAGCGACCTTGTCCACACCACGCTGCAAATCGCGGCGGGCTTCTTCACGGAACAGCAACTGTTTCGCTGCCATGGTTGATTATCTCCTGTGTAAGGCTAATTCGCCTGATGAATTCTGGTTGAGATGACTAGCCGAGAATGCCGAGGATGTCGGCTTCCTTCATGATGAGCAGTTTCTTGCCATCAAGCTTGATTTCCGTGCCGGCATACTTGGCGAACAGCACGCGGTCGCCCACCTTCACGTCCATGGCGATACGCTCGCCATCTTCATCACGGCGGCCTTCACCGGCGGCGATCACGGTGCCTTCCTGCGGTTTTTCCTTGGCAGTTTCGGGGATGTAGATACCGCTGGCAGTCTTTTCTTCCTGCTCCTGCGGTTCGATCAAAACGCGGTCACCCAGGGGGCGAATGTTCATGTGAGAACCTCCAAAATAGTACGTGATGAACAGCTATTCACGAAAGGATTAGCACTCGCACTGATAGAGTGCTAATGACTGCTCACAGTATATTAGAGGGGGATATACGCGTCAAGTGCATTTTAGCAGACTTTAACAGAGAGTGCTAATTTCTAACAAAGATTATACGCACCTGCTTTCACAGCACCTGCTCATGAAATTTCAGTATGCTGCATGGCGTCTGAACCATGTGACAATGCACTGACTTGAAAGGGCAGGACGACACTATGACGACAGAGACGGTAACACTGGCAGGAGGCTGTTTCTGGTGCCTCGAAGCCGTATATGACCAGATGAAGGGCGTGACCGATGTGGTCAGCGGCTATGCCAACGGCCGCGCGCCGAACCCGACCTACGAGGCGGTGTGCAGCGGGCGCACGGGCTATGCCGAGGCCGTGCAGATCAAGTACAACCCGGAGGAAGCCAGCTTCGCCGACCTGCTGCGCGTGTTCTTCACCATCCACGACCCGACCACGCTCAACCGCCAGGGCGCGGATGTGGGCACGCAGTATCGCAGCGGCATCTACACCCACACGCCGGAGCAGGAAGCCGTCGCCCGCCAGGTGATTGACGAAATCAAGGCCGAGGGCCTGTACCGCGACCCGATCGTGACCGAGCTGGAGCCGCTGAAGAACTGGTATCCGGCCGAGGATTATCATCAGGAATACTACGCGCACAACCCGAACGCAGGCTACTGCCGCGTGGTCGTGGCGCCCAAGGTGGCCAAGTTCCGCCAGAAGTTCTTCGCCCGCGTGAAGGCGTAATCTTCGCCGGGTGATTCCTGAACCAACCTCACTCCGGGAATAAGCGTTTTGTCCCTCTCTGCGCAGCGGAGAGGGACGGCGGAGCGCAGCGACGCAGGTTGAGGCTGTAGTAGCCTTCCCCCTTCTACCCCTGCTTCGCGCCCAGCAAATCGATAAATTCTCCGGCAGACTGCGGGCGCTTGTCGGGTGATTTTTCCATCGCCCGCCTGATGGCGATACTGGCAGTTTCCGGCAGCTCGGGCGCGATCAGGCGCGGGTCGGTGGGCGACTGCTGCAAGTGGGCATACAGCACCTGTCCCGCGCTTAAACCGGAAAACGGCAGCCAGCCTGTCAGCAGCTGGTAGGCGACCACGCCCAGGGAATAGATGTCTGCGCGCTGGTCCACAGCGGCGGCGGACATAATCTGTTCCGGCGCTGCATAGTCGATCGTGCCCAGCATGCCGGTGTGGGTGATGCCCGTGCCTTCCTCGATAATCTTGGCGATGCCGAAGTCCATCAGCATGGCGCGCGTCGTACCGTTCTCGTGCATCAGCATGATATTCGACGGCTTGACGTCGCGGTGTACCAGTGCGCGGGCATGCGCATAGTCCAGCGCCGAGGCGATATCACGCAGCACGGCCAGCGCTTTCTCCAGCGGCATGCGCTGTCCGCGGATAGCATGGCTGAGCAGCTCGCCGTCCAGATACTCCATCACGATAAACAGGTTCCCCTCGTGCTCGCCATAGGCATACACCGAGACGATATTCGGGTGGCGGATACCGGCGATGATCTGCGCCTCACGCTCGAAGCGGGCTTTCATTTCCGGCTTGCTGGCCAGGTCGCTCGGCAGCAGCTTCAGCGCCACCTGCCGTTTCAGGCTGTTCTGCGTCGCCAGATACACCTCGCCCATGCCGCCGCGCCCCAGCAGGCCGCCCAGCGTGTAATCGCCGATGACCTGCCCGCTAAGCTCGCCGGTGCTGTGCAGCGTGGGCTGATTGCGCGCCTGCTGTTCGGTCAGCAGCAGGTGTGTGCGGAAGAAACGCAGGTCGATCTGCCGCTGGATGCGCCGCCGCGTGGGCGCAAACAACGCGACGACCACCGCTGTGGCGATAATCGCGGCATTCACGTCCTGGTCGCCGCCCAGAATCAGCTCCAGCAGCGCGCGCAGGGCGACCAGCGTGCCGGCAAAGGCCGCGCCCAGCACGATCGTCAGCAGCGAGTACACGATACCGCGCGAGACCAGCACATTGATGTCGTACAGCCGGTAGCGCAGGATCGAGAAGGCCATGCCCAGCGGGATGGCGATGAAGGCGAACAGATACAGTGTCTCGCCCACCAGCAGGCGCGTCATGCGCAGCGCCAGTGGGTCATTGTCCAGCGGAAAGATGAGCTGCGAGCCATACCACAGCACCAGCCCGAGGATGCCCGTGATGAAGCCGATGACGACCCATTTGGTCTGCTGGCGGGTGGCGCCATCGGCATAGCGCCGATACCTGAACACCTGCCCGTACAGGGCGATCAGCAGGAAGGTCGCGTACAGCGCCAGCGTCGTCGGCAGCACGCGGCGCACGCCCTCCACATACACAAACAGGCCCTCGTGAGTGGGAAATTGCAGCAGGATCACGGCCAGCCACACGACCGTGGCATAGCGCAGCCATGACGGCACGAAACGCCCGTCTGGAAATGTGTAGATCAGCACCGGCGCGCTGCCGAAGCCAATAATCAGCACGATGCGGGCCAGCGTATACAGCAGCGGGCTGAAGTCGAGAAAGACGGTGCGGTAGATACCGAAGAACGACGCCGCGAAGGTGATGAACACGATCGAGGTGAAGATGGCCACGCCCGACGTCGAACGCCGCCAGAAGATAATGACGCCGATGCTGGCGAATGCCACCACGAACAGCAGCTCGCGGATGGTGACGAGCGCGGCGTAAACCGCGATGCTGATGCCAGCGCCATCCAGCTGCGCCCGCAGCCCATCAGCCGGGTTAAGCAGCAGGTTTACGCGTGACGGGATGGCGGCCAGGAAGATGCACAGCGAGAGCAGGGCGATGCCCGCCCACACCAGGCGCGCAATTTTCAGGCGGCGGCCGTCCAGCGGTGGCGGCGAGTTAGTCAGGCGCGCAGACGCGACCACGGTAGCATCGCTGCCTGCCTCGGTGTGGGACTTTGGAGAGGGTGTCACTGTCTGAGCGTCTGTCATGACATCCTGCGTGTGCGATGGGCCGGGAAATCAGCGAAACTGCGTGTCTTCAGGTGACCTTTCCATACGGTCGCGCGCCAGTCGTAACTGAATCAACTGCACGTCGCCCACGCCGCCGGCCATGCCCAGCATGCCCAGCAGCACCAGCACGATGCCCGCCAGCGCCGTCAGCACCGACGCGGCGTTCATCAGCAGCACGAGCCCGACGGCGGCCAGCAGCAGAAAGGCCAGCGTGGGGAAGGCGGCCACAAAGATATATTGCCTGGTGGACAAATCGTCCGGCACATCCACATGCTTCAGGCCAATGCCGGTCGGCCGACGACGGATCAGCAGCAGCGCCAGCACATGGAGCAGTTCATGGGGAATACCAATCACACGGGTCATCACGCCGGGTCTACTTCTTTCGCGGATATCCGAGGGCTTCCATAGCGTCGGCGGCGTCAAAATCTTTGGCGGTAAGCTGGCTGCCGGCGTCGTGCGTCGTGAATGTCACGGTGACTTTCTTCCAGCCGATGCTCATGTCCGGATGATGGTCCAGGCCGTCGCACAGCACGCCGACAGCGGTGGCAAACGCCAGCCCGGCGACATAGCTGTCTAGCGAAAAAGTCTTGCTGATCGCGCCGTTGTCGCGCTTCCAGCCGTCCAGCTTTGCCAGGCGCTCGGTGATGCGGCTTTCGTTCAGGGGTGTCGATGCCATGTGGGTGTCACATTTTCTGCTCAGCGATCATTCTTATGCCAGTGTAACACATGTCGTGCCGGGTGGCGCACGATACGGCAGGCGCGCATTGCCGATGGCTTTTCTTTTGCGCTATACTAGCGCTTGTTGATCGATTTTGAACATTCTAAAGGAATCAAATGATGGCGGAAGCAAGCGTTCAGAAAACGACCGGGGCCGAGAACGTCCTGTGGGATCTGTCGGTCTTTTATGCCAGTGTCGATGACCCGGCAATCGCCGCCGATATCGCCAAGGCGCTGGAAATGGCCGACGAGTATGCCAAGCTGTATCGCGGGCGCGTGAAAGACCTGTCGGCTGCCGAGATTGCCTCGGCCGTGCGCGACAGCGAGGCGATTGAAGACTTTGCCGGGCGCATCGGCTCGTATGCCGGGCTGCTGTATTCCACCGACACCAACGATCCGCGTTACGGCGCGCTGATGCAGAAGGTGCAGGAATTTGGCTCCACCTTCTCGCAGAAGATGATGTTCTTCGGGCTGGAATGGAAGGCGCTGGACGATGCGCACCAGCAGAAGATCCTGAAGGACCCAGCGCTGGGCGCGTATCGCCATGTGCTGGAGGCCGACCTGCGCTACAAGAAATACATGCTCAGCGAGCCGGAAGAACAACTGCTGGTCGAAAAGAGCGTTACTGGCAGCAGCTCGTGGACGCGCCTGTTCACCCAGCTCAACAGCGCCATGCGCTTTGACGTGGACGGCGAAAAGCTGACCCAGTCGCAGGTGCTGAAGCTGAGCTATGACGGCGACCGGGCGGTGCGCCAGAAGGCCGCCGATGCCGTCACGACCACGCTGCGCGAGTACAGCATGCAGACGACCTTCATCTTCAACGTGCTGGCGGCAGATAAGGCCAGCGACGATGCGCGCCGTGGCTATCCGTCATGGATTTCCTCGCGCAACCTGTCGAACAAGGCGCCGGATGCCGTGGTCGATGCGCTGGTGAATGCGGTCACCAGCAATTACGAGATTGTGGCGCGCCACTATCGCCTGAAGCGCACGCTGCTGGGGCTGGACGAGCTGTTTGAGTATGACCGCTATGCGCCGCTCAATATCAAGGGCGCCGAGCGCGATTACTCGTGGTCGGAAGCGCGCGAGATCGTCACCAATGCCTACGAGCGTTTCAGCCCGATCACGGGCGCCGCGGTCAAACGCTTCTTCGATGAAAACTGGATCGACGCGGCGCTTCAGCCAAACAAGCGGGGCGGGGCCTTCGCCAGCCCGACCGTGCCGTCGGCGCACCCGTTCGTGTTCATGAATTATACGGGCAAGGGCCGCGATGTCTCGACGCTGGCGCATGAGCTGGGCCACGGCCTGCATATGTACCTGACCAACCAGAAGCAGCCGATGTCGTATGTGTATACGCCGCTGACGACCGCCGAGATGGCGTCTGTGTTTGGCGAGATGCTGGTTTTCAATGACCTGCTGTCGCGCGAGACGGATGCGGCTGCCCGCCTGGCGATGACCGCCAGCAAGATCGAGGACAGCTTCGCCACCATCTTCCGCCAGACCAGCATGAACCGCTTCGAGCATGGCTATCACACGGCACGCCGCACCGAAGGCGAGCTGAGCACCGAACGCCTGAGCCAGATCTGGCTGGACACCCAGCGGTCGATGTTTGGCGACAGCGTGACGCTGCGCGAGGATTATGGCCTGTGGTGGAGCTACATCCCGCACTTCCTGAACACGCCCGGCTACGTGTATGCCTATGCCTTTGGCGAGCTGCTGGTGCTGGCGCTGTTCAATGTGTACCAGAAGCGTGGCGCCGAATTCGTGCCCGCCTATCTGGAAGTGCTGGGCGCGGGCGATAGCGATTACCCCGAGAATATTCTGGCCAAGGCCGGCGTCAACCTGAGCGATCCGTCGTTCTGGAACGAAGGCCTGCAAACGCTGAGCGACCTGGTGACCCAGGAAGAAAAGCTGGCCCGCGAAGTCTTCCCCGACAAGTTCTAGCCTGAAGAGATGAAAAAGCCCCTCAGCTTGCAATCAAGCTTGAGGGGCTTTTTGTATGCTCGTGTGGGGCCGTCAGCCGCCCAACGGCGTTACGCTTGGGAAGCGAAAGAACGATTAACCGCCAGGACGCCAAGAGCGCCAGGACATAAAGAACAAGAGGCGACTTAGTAAATATTGACTTTCATTACAGACGGTTGATTTGGCTGTTCTGCGACCAAACCGCTTCTATCTATCAAGCCTTGGCACTCTTGGCGTCCTGGCGGTTCACTTGATCTTTAAGGCCGGGCCTCAGCCACCCAGGATAGGCCTGAAATCGAGCGGGATCAGGTCGGTATCCGGCGGCAGGCGATACACATCCGGGTCCTCGTACGCATAGGCCACGGTGGGCATGCTGATGCACATGGCTTCTTCGCTGCCCACGCATTGCAACGCGTGATACACACCCTTTGGGATGATAATCAGCGAGCGGTGCAGGTCGCTCAGGTACAGGTCATTGGTCATTTTATAGGTGGGCGATTCTGGCCGATCGTCGTACAGGCCGATGCGCACGCGCCCTTTGGTCACGAAAATGCGGTCGTCTTTCTTCAGGTGTTTGGCCCAGCCTTTGACGATGCCTGGCATAATGGTGAACTGGTAGATATACACGACGGGCAGATCACTGATGGCCCAGCGCGGGTCATACACCTCGCACAGCGTGCCGCGGTTGTCCATATGGGTGATCGTCTGGCGCATGACCACGCCATCGATCAGTTTATGGACTGGCTTGCCCTCCGCCGTGATCTTCTGCGCGTCCTTTTTGCCTTCAAACTGCACCATGCTCCGTTCAGCCTTTCTGCTGTGCCTGCTGTTGGGCGCGATACGCGTGCAGCTCGGCCAGGCGTTCCTGGCTCATCATCTCCAGCGTCCTGGCCCATTCTTTCCGATAGCCTTTGACGGCCTCCACCACCGTTTCGGCGATGACCAGATTGCGGTACCACTTGCGGTTGGCGGGCACGATGTACCACGGGGCGACGTCTGTGCTGCATTTGCCCAGGGCATCTTCGTAGGCTGCCTGGTACTCGTCCCAGTAGTCGCGCTCGCGCCAGTCGGCGGCGGACAGCTTCCAGGCCTTCTCGACATCACCTTCGCGCGCGATCAGGCGTTTTTCCTGTTCCTCTTTGGAGATATGCAGGAAAAACTTCAGGATGATGGTGTTGCTGTCGGCCAGCATCGCCTCAAACTGGTTGATCGTGTCGTAGCGTTTCTTCCACACCTTTTTCGGCACCAGGTCGTGCACGCGCACCACCAGCACATCCTCATAATGTGACCGGTTGAACACGGCGGTCATGCCCCGGCGCGGCGTCACCTTGTGCACGCGCCACAGGAAATCGTGGGCGCGTTCTTCTTCCGTGGGCACCTTGAACGACTCGACGCGGCAGCCGGCCGGGTTGACATCGCCAAATACCCCGCGAATCGCGCCATCTTTGCCCGATGTGTCCATGCCCTGAAAGATCACCAGCAGGCTGTGCTCTCCTGCCGCATACATGATCTCCTGCTGGGCTTCCAGCTCACCGCGCAGGGTATTCAGGCGGGCCTCGGCTTCCTCTTTGGTCTGCGGACCCGCGTAATCCGGCGAGATGTCTTTCAGGCTGACTTTTGAGCCTGGCTTTACCAGTGTGGCAGATGGCATGGGGCCTCCCTGAAGGTTAAGTTAGGATTGTGCGGACTGCTGTTCTTCCTGCGCGGCGGCGGCCTTTTCAGCCTCGGCTTCCTCGATATCTTTTTCAGACCACACGTCCGAGGCGATATCGATATACAGGCGCCCGTCCAGATGGTCGATTTCGTGCTGGAAGACGCGCGCCAGCCAGCCTTTGGCCTTGATGCGCTGCGGCTTGCCGTAGCGGTCCAGCCCGCGCACGATCACTTCTTCGTGGCGGTCGACCGTGCCGAAGAAGCCAGGGATGCTCAGGCAGGCCTCGACGCCTTCGACCTGCTTCTTGCTCACCTTGACATATTCGGGGTTGGCGACGACAAACAGCTTGCCGGCGTCCTCGCCATATTCCTCGCGGCTGGCCTCGTCGTCGCCCAGGCGCACGATGATCAGGCGCTGCGGCACAGCGACCTGCGGGGCAGCCAGGCCGACGCCCTCGGCCTTGTCCAGCGTGTCGAGCATGTCATCCACCAGACGCTGAAGACTGTTGTCGAAAGCGGTTACTTTGAGCGCACGCTTGCGCAGCACCGGGTTGTCCAGGCGCACAATTTCACGCACAGCCATGTGATATTCCTCGCGACTATCAGGTTCATTTTTCACTGCGGAATATTATACGCCCGCAGCGCCAGATGACGACAGCCAGTCTTTCCCCCGCACAATTGACGATGCGCGCGCGTTCATGCTAGACTGAACCGCAATTGGGGGCTGTGGTGGAACGGCAGACACGAAAGTCTTAAAAACTTTTGCTCCTACGAGCGTGTGGGTTCGAGTCCCACCAGCCTCACCAATGACATCCTTTCTGAATACCCTTGCATCCTTTCAACTGACCCTGAGGCCATGTCGCGCATCCTGACGCTTTCCGAGGCGGTCGCATTTCGCCAGTCCGTGCACGACGCGGGCGGCGCGCTGGTGCTGACCAACGGCCACTTTGACCTGCTGCATGTGGGCCATCTCGATTATCTGGAGAAGGCGCGCGCGCTGGGCGATGCGCTGCTGGTGGCTGTCAATGGCGATGCCAGCACGACGCGGCTGAAGGGGGCAGGGCGCCCGCTGGTGCCCGCCCACGAGCGCGCCCGCCTGCTGGCTGCGCTGGCCCCTGTGTCTGGCGTGCTGATTTTCGAGGCGGATACCGCGATTGCCGTGGTGGAGACGCTGCGCCCGGACATCTACGTGAAGGGTGGGGATTATGCGCCCGTGCCTGGTGCTGATGCCAAGCCGCTGCCAGAGCGTGCCCCCGTGGAAGCCTACGGCGGGCGCGTGGTGCTGATCGACTATCTGCCGGGCCACAGCACCTCAGAACTGATCCGCCGCGTGCGCGCCCTGCCGGAATGATGCTATGGCGACGGATTCATCCAGCGACTGATAAACCAGACTCGGACATTCTCTTCAGCAAACAGCGGCTTTGACTCCAGTGTTCTCAGATTGAGCAAATCCAGCCCGCGTTCGCGCCCACGTATATCAGTGATGTATGCCATATAGTTCGAGTCTGCGGAAAATACAGGCGCCAATTCATATCCGCCGGCATTCGTGAGCCGCTCAGACTCACCTGTCTGTATCCAGTACCGCCAAAGATCACCGCCTGTACGGTCGCTGCTCGTTTGTGTAAACACGATAGCACGGCTATCTGGAGTCCATACTGGATTGACATCATCGACTTCATTGTCGGTGATGCGTTGTTGGTTGGTGCCATCAGCATCCATGACCCAGATTTCACCTGTGCCATCACCTACCGAATAATTGCTCATGTAGGCGATGTGCCTTCCATCAGGTGAGAAAGCAGCATTAAGGTCATTCTGCAATTCATTGCGTGTCAAACGTATGGATTCCCCGCTTGCCATCTCATAGCTGTAGAGTTCCTGAAATCCGTCACGCGACGTTGTAAAGACGATGCGTGCGCCGTCCGGTGACCAGTTCGCATGAATATCATTGGTGAAAGCTGTGATCTGCTCCTCGGTCTGGGTGGCGACATCCAGCAGGAACAGGGCTGAAAGGTAATTGCTGCTGCGTGAAAACACGATCGTGCGGCTGTCTGGTGACCATTGCGGACTGTGGTCGCGCCCATCGCCTGCAGAAATCGGATGCAGGTTTGAGCCGTCAGCATTCACGAGGAAGATGCGCATCGTGTCTGACGGTGCATCGAAAACTGGGAACGCAATCTGACGACGATCGGGCGAGATTTGCAGGTCTGAACTTCCTGCTGGCAGTACAACGTCAATGTCATCCGCCCAGTCGTGATAGGTTCCAGTGGCTATATCTACCAGGATCCATCGCCGCACAATGTTTTCTTCCACAGAAATCAGGAGGCTGCCGCTGGGAGGCATCTCAGGCCGAACCAACAGCACCACCCCGATACCCAGCAGAATCAACAGCATCACAACGATGACGAGCGCATTGCGCCAGCGCCTGTGAAAGATCAGCGTCTTGTTCATTTCTGGCACCCTGCATTCTGCTAGGCTAAACCATACCCAACGACATTGTCCCCTGTTTTTCATCATGGCGAACGCGACGGTGCCGATTTGTTGGGGAAGTGCAGGCTGGGCGTTGCTCATTATTGCCAATAGGTTGGCCATCGCTGAGGAAATCTTCAGCATCCCCTGAGTGCGCCGTTCCCGCACAGCCTTCGCCGGGGCAGGCGCGATGCGGTATAAATGAGGGTCGACGACGGTCGCCGCTGCCCTGAAACCATGCCGTGACGCAGCCTGGCCCCATCGTCCGGAGGCCCGCCCACTCATGACCGATCAATCCATCGTGCTGACTGTATCCGACGCGCTGGGCATGCCCGTGTTTGCCGGGGCGCAGGTGGTCGCCGGACGCGCAGGACTGTCGCGCCGCGTCGGCTGGGTGCATGTCGCCGGTGTGCCGGATGCGCCGGACTGGCTGAATGGCGGCGAGCTGGTGCTGACCACGCCGTACACGCTGCCCGAAACCGAGGGCGAACAACAGGCCTATGTCCGGGCGATGGCCGATAAAGACGTCGCCGGGCTGGTCGTGGCGGTCGGCCGCTATTCCGAGGCGACACCCGCCGTATTACGCGAGACTGCCGAGGCATGCGGCTTCCCCCTGATCGAAATCCCGTATACCACCCGCTTTGTCGAGGTGGCACGCGCCATCAACGAGCGCATCTCGCAGCAGACGATGCTGCTCAAGCAGCGCGCCATGGATATCAATTCGCAGCTCACGCGGCTGGTGCTGGACGGCGGTGACTTGCAGGAGCTGGCCGAAACGCTGGCCGGGCTGATCGGCCAGAGCATCAGCATCGAGAACGAGAGCTTCGAGAGCCTGGCCAGCCACAATATCGCCGATGTGGACGAGGCGCGCCGCTATACGCTCAGCGAAGGCCGCACCAATCCGCACCTGATTCGCACACTCGAAGAACGCGGCGTGCTGGAGACGATCCGGCGCACGCTGCGGCCTGTCCATCTGCCGCAGATTCCTGAGGTCGGGCTGGAAATGGAGCGCATCCTGGCGCCGATCGTCGTGCATGGCGAAATCTATGGCTACGTGTGGATCATCGCCGATGACCGGCCGCTGTCCGACCTCGACCAGATGGCGGTGGAGACGGGCGCGACGATTGCCGCGCTGATGCTGCTCTACCGAGAGGCCACGCAGAACGCCGAGGCATCGCTGAAAGGCGGGCTGATTTCGCAGCTCCTCAAAGGCGACGATGTCGGCGATCCCGCCCGGCAGGCCGCGCTGATCGACCAGGCCTTGCGCTATGGCGTGAACCTGGCCGCGCCGTTTGCGCTGCTGGCCGCTGCGCCCGGGCGACCGGATGTGGGCCTGTCCAGCGGGCTGCTGCGGCGCGTCAACCGGCTGGCGACTGAACGCGCCTGGAACGTGGTCGCGGGGCAGTTTGCCGGGCAGGTGGTGCTGGTGGCCGCGGCTGGTGCTGCACAGTCGATTGCCGCCGAGCTGGGGGCGGCGTTCCTGCCGGATGCGCCCGACGCACAGGCCCCATCCTTGTTTGTAGCGGTCAGCGCGCCGGTGCGCCATGCAGACGACGCACCCGCAGCTTATCAGCAGTGCCTGGACGCGCTGGCGATTGCCTCGCGTATGGGCATGACGCAGCCGGTGGTATCGTTCGAGCGGCTGGGCTTTCTGCACACGCTGTATCGCGCCGGGCCGGACAGCCTGGCGGCCAATCCGCTGACGGACGCGCTGCGCCTGTTACAGAACGAGCAGGGAGCCGACCTGTTCCGCACGCTGGAGACCTTCGTTGATGCGGGCGGCAGCGGCGTACAGACCGCCGAGACGCTCATGATTCACCGCAGCACGCTGAACTATCGGCTGGCGCGCATCAGTGAAATCTGCCAGATCGACCTGGGCGACCCGCTGACGCGCACCAATGCCCAGGTGGCCGTCAAGCTGCTGCGCCTGTTTGGCGATATCTCCTGATAACCCCCAGCCGGGCGCGCGGACGGTCGGCACAGGCCTGCCCGGTCATTTAGGTGTTCTTACAAGGTCTGTATATAAACTGCACAAGTGAAGCGCAAAAATCAAGGCAGATTTCACGAGTCGCTCATAAAGTGATTGTGCAGTTTCGCTATGCCATCGTGCGAATGTGACAATCTCACAAAAGGACTCCCTAAAATTTATGTCTTCTTGATGTGAAATGTCACCAATCGCACCCGCTATAGTGATGCCACACATGCGCAAATGCCGAAACAAACGGCGTTGTGCTGCATAGGCAGGCATCTCAGCAACGGGAGTATGGGGACATGAACAAATCAGCACGGACCTGGCGGCGTATACTGTTCATCGGCATCGCCACCTTAATCATGGCAGTATTTGGGACACAGTTTGCATTCGCACAGGATGCCGACGCTGTAGCAACTGTGACGCTCGATGAATTCAATACCCTTAAGATCGCCATCGATACCACGTGGGTGCTGCTGGCGGGCTTTATCGTCTTCTTCATGCAGGCCGGTTTCGCGATGCTGGAAGCAGGGCTCATCCGCCAGACCAGCGTGGTCAACGCGCTGCTGGAAAACTTCATCGATGCGGCGCTGACAGCCGTGGTCTTCTGGCTGGTCGGTTTCGGCATCGCCTTCGGCGCCGATAATGGCAGCGGGTTATTCGGCACGACGTTGTTTATGCCGGGTCTAGATGCTGCGGATACCATCTACTACGGCAATATCAGCGTTCTCACGATGTTCTTCTTCCAGTTTGCTTTTGCGGCCACGGCGTCCACGATCGCCACCGGCGCTATGGCTGAACGTACCGACTTTGTCGGTGACCTGATCTACTCTGGCATCATCGCGGCAGTCGTTTACCCCGTGGTGGTGCACTGGGTGTGGGGCGGCGGCTGGCTGTTCCAGCAGGGCTTCTTCGACTTCGCAGGCAGCACCGTGGTCCATACGGTTGGTGGTGTGACGGCGCTGGTGGGTGCCATTCTGCTGGGCCCGCGCAAGGGCAAGGTGTGGGGCAAGGCGACTGCGCCGCACAACTTTGGCCTGGCGGTCATTGGTACCATGATTCTGTGGTTCGGCTGGTACGGCTTTAACCCCGGCTCCACGCTGGGCATGTATGGCAATGCGGGTGTCGTGGGCATCGTCGCCCTGAATACTACGCTGGCCGCTGGCGCTGGCGCGCTGATCGCCATGGTGTTCCAGTACTTCCGCACCAAGAAGTGGGACCTGATGGCCGCGATGAACGGCTCGCTGGCTGGCCTGGTGGCCATCACCGCTGGCTGCGCCTTCGTCAGCCCGGTCGCCAGCCTGATTATCGGTGTGCTGGGCGGCGTGCTGGTGCTGCTGGTGACCGACCTGATGGAGAAGCTCAAGATCGACGACCCGGTGGGTGCCTTCGCGGTGCACGGTGCCTGCGGTATCTTCGGCACGCTGGCGATTGGCCTGTTCGCTGAGCCCAGCCTGACCCCGTTTGCGGCCAACGTCAACAGCGGCCTTGGTGGCCTGCTGGTGGCCGGTGGCAGCGCCCAGATCCTGGTCACGCAGCTGATCGGCTCGGTCAGCACGGTCGCCTGGGTCGCAGTCACGATGGGTGGCGTGTTCCTGGCCCTGAAAGCCGTCAAGCGCCTGCGTGTGCATGCCGCCGGTGAAGATCACATCGATGCCTATGAGCACGGTGTCAGCGCCTGGCCGGATGTTCTGCCGCTGACGGAAATCGATGCGCATTCGGGGCCTGTCGGTGGCCGCAGCCCCAGCGCTGCCCCCGCCGCCGCCGACTAGCGGACAGACAGCAGCACAAGAATAAACGCTGATACAAAGCAAAAAGCTCCCCTGTGCTTCCCGTGCAGGGGAGCTTTTTGCTTTATGAGCGGTTTAGTCGGCATTGAGGGTTTTCCTTAAGGTAACAGCCTACGTTTTATGAAAATTTTGCTGAATACTCCCGATTATTACTCACGTAATTTTTATGACCAGCACGATTTCGACTTAGATTGCAAAGGCAATATGGTGGCAGTTCGACGGAAATGATCTGTCGATGACTTTTAACGGTATCTTGAGATTGAGGAGCACTTGAATATGCGTAAAGTATTGCTCGCCGCTTCGGCACTCGCGCTTTCGGTAACGGCCTTTGCCGCACCGATCAGCGCACAGGATGACATGAGCGAACTGACGATTGCTGAAATCGTTGTCGCTTCCGCCAGCGCAGAAACCCCGGAATTCTCCACCCTGCTCGCTGCCGTGGGCCTCGCTGATCCCGCAGTTCTCGAAGCCCTGAGCGATCCCGAAGCCGAACTGACCGTGTTCGCCCCGACCGACGCTGCTTTCGCAGCGGTGGCCGAAGCCCTCGGTGAAGAAGCTTTCGCTGCTCTGCTGGAAGATCAGGCTGCTCTGACCAACATCCTGCTGTACCACGTCGTTTCGGGCACCGTCCCCAGCGCTGACCTGATCAGCCTGTTCGAAGGCGCCAACAGCACCATCTCGGTGGAATCCCTCCAGGGCCAGTACATCGACTTCACTCTGCGTGAAGACAATGTCATCGAAGTTGATGGTGGCGAAGCCATCATCGAGACCGTCGACATCACCGCTGCCAACGGCGTGATTCACGTCATCACCGGTGTGATTCTGCCGGAAAGCCGCACCCTGGCTGAGCTGGTCACCGACCTGGCCAGCGCCGAAGAAGCTCCGGAATTCACCACCCTGCTGGCCGCTGTTGCTGCCGCTGATCCCGCCGTTCTGGAAGCCCTGAGCGATCCCGAAGCCGAACTGACCGTGTTTGCCCCGACCGACGCCGCTTTCGCTGCGGTCGCCGAAGCTCTGGGTGAAGAAGGTTTCGCCGCCCTGCTGGCCGATACCGCCGCGCTGACCGACATCCTGCTGTACCACGTGTATGGTGGCGTCGCTTACTACGCTGACGTGGCCGAGCTGCTGGACGAAGACGGCAACCTGGTTCTGGAAATGCTGAATGGTGACGAAGCTGTCATCTCCGTCAGCGACATGGGCGCGATGATCGCCGGTGCCAACATTGTGGCCACCGACGTCGAAGCTGCCAACGGTGTGGTTCACGTCATCGACGCAGTGATCCTGCCGCCGACCGAATAACAATCACCTGTACCCTGTAACACGCTAAAGGGTGGGAGCCGAACGCGGCTCCCACCCTTTTTTGTTGCCCCGATTCGGCTGGGCTGGTGATGATTGCACGGGGCACGACCGGAGAATCACGCTGGTGAGGAAAGCGCGGCGCTCACGTAAAGCTCAGTAAATGCTTGCCTGCTGCTTACAAGCACCGGCTACAGTCTTGCGCGTCTGGCAAAATTACTTTGCTGGCACGTGCCTATTTGTAAGGAGTACCACCCCTATGCGCAAGTTTCTGATGACAGCCGCAGCAGCAGCCCTCGTTGTGACCGCGTTCGCGGCGCCCATAACCGCCCAGGACGCAGTCGATACCTCCACAATGACGATTGCCGAGATTGCTACGGCATTGTCGACGGCTGATGTCCCTGAATTCTCGGTCCTGATGACGGCTGTCGGCCTGGCTGACCCCGCGGTCGCCGCTGCGCTCAGCGATCCTGAACTCCAACTCACCGTGTTCGCCCCGACCGACGCCGCCTTTAATGCGCTGGCTGAAGCGCTGGGTGAAGAGACATTTGCCGCTATCCTGGCCGACCAGACCGCGCTCTCCAATATCCTGGCCTACCATGTCATCCCCGGCCGTCTGGATTCCGCCTCTATCGTCGGAGCCGTGACCGCAGTTGTTGGCATGGAAATGGGTGCTGGCCTGACTTACTCCGTGGAGACGCTGCTCGGTGAGTCGGTCGATTTCCGCGCCACCGAAACCGGTGTCTCGATCGACGGCGCCAATATTGTGCTGGAGTCGGTGGACATCCCGGCCTCCAACGGCCTGATCCATGTGATCGATGCCGTCCTGCTGCCCGCGCAGCAGTCTGTTGGCGAGCTGGTCGTCGCCTCTGCCTCTGCCGAGACTCCCCAGTTCACTGTGCTGCTGGCCGCCGTCGAAGCCCTGGGCCTGACGGAAACCGTGCTCGATCCCGAATCTGACCTGACCGTCTTTGCGCCGACCGACGCTGCGTTTGCCGCCGCGTTTGAAGCGCTCGGCGTCACCGCTGAAGATGTGCTGGCCGATACCGAACTGCTGGCCGCCATCGTGACCTACCACATCGTGCCCGGCAGCGTGACCTCCGGCGACCTGATTGCCGCGCTGGTGCCCGATATGATGTCCGGTGTCGCCGATGCCGAGACTCCTGAATGGAACGGCGGCCTGAATGAAGAGGGCACCGGTCTGCTGGTCAACACGGCCAATGGCGCGCAGCTGACCTTCACGCTGAACGAAGCCGGCGTGCCGTTCATTGATGCGGCCACGATCGTCGCCAACGACATCGACGCGACCAATGGCGTGATTCACGTCATCGACAGCGTGCTGCTGCCCCCGCTGGAATAAACGCAATACGTATAGAAAAGAGGGTGAGAGCCCTTAAGCTCTCACCCTCTTTTTGTTAAGCTTATGCAAGAGTGCCTTAATGGAAAATTCTCAGCCTGCTGCCCTACTTATCCACCTACCCAGCTTATGCGTTGAAAAAATCAGCATCGACGAGCCCCGCTCTCATGAATTACTCATATTTATGCGGTTCCTTGCAAGTATAGCATTGTTACAGTGACCCTCACTGATTTAATGTGGCGGGCACAATTCATGAGGAGAACGTGTAAAGATGCGTAAGATTTTAATGGGCCTCTCCGCTGCTGCTCTGATGGTTACTGCACTTGCAGGGCCCATCGCTGCCCAGGAAACTGTGGATACCTCTACGATGACAATCGCCGAGATTGTTACCTCGATGTCATCTGCTGAAACCCCCGAATTTACGGCACTGATGGGTGCCATCGGAATCGCTGACCCGGCTGTGGCCGCAGCCCTGGCCGACCCGGACTCGCAGCTGACTGTTTTTGCACCGACCGACGCCGCTTTTGCTGCGCTCGCTGAGGCGATGGGTGCGGATGTGGTGGCAGCTCTACTGGCTGATTCAGAACTGGTCACCAGGATCCTGCAGTATCATGTCGTCTCGTTTCCGCTCACTTCCGAGGTTATCGTCGACAGTGTGACGGGCCTTGTCGATCAAGGCGCGCCTGCTGGTCTGACTTATTCAAGGCCTACGCTGCAGGGCGGCTATCTCGATTTCTACGCGACCGAGACCGGTGTACGCGTGGATAAGGCGAATATTGTGCTGGAATCGTCTGATATTCCGGCTTCAAATGGCGTCATCCATGTCATTGATGCCGTGCTGCTGCCAGAGCTGAGGACGATCGGCGAGATCGTTTCTGCGTCTGCGACGTCAGAAACCCCGCAGTTCACGGTGCTTCTTGCGGCTTTGGATGCGCTGGGATTGACGGAGACTGTGCTGGATCCGGAAGCAAACATCACCGTTTTCGCTCCGACCGATGCTGCATTCGCGGCGGCTTTTGAGGCGCTGGGTGTCACGGCTGAAGACGTGCTGGCGGATACCGAACTGCTGGCCTCGATCGTCACCTTTCATGTCGTCCCGGGTACAGTGCACAGCTTTGACCTCGGACTTGCCCTGTTCTTGCCCGCAGATCCCGCGGTCGAGCTGCCCGCCTGGAATGGTGGCGTGGATGCCTCGGCTGCCACTCCCACCCTACTACTGAATACGGCCAATGGCGCCCAGCTGAGCTTCCTGCTCGGAGAGACCAGATTCCCCATGATCAACAATGCCAATATCATTGGCAATGACCTGGATGCCGCCAACGGCGTTATCCATGTGATTGATGCAGTGCTGCTGCCCCCGCTGGAATAAACCCCACGGGCACGTAACAGGCCATCATAAAAAGAGCGACCGCTGTGCAACGCAGCGGTCGCTCTTTTTTTATCCCTGGGGTAAATCTGGCCCTTTAGCCCGCCGGTGTGGTTGGCGGCTTGTGCTCTCCAGACGGGGCTGGCGCGGCCTCGTCGTGATGTTCGGCATGCGCGTGGCGGTCGTGCAGTGCTTCGCTGCCATCGTCGTGATGATGGCCCGAATGCTCGAACGTGACCTTGAAGCCCGGCGGCAGCGGAATCTTGTCGATATTCAGGTGCTTGATATTGAGCGACACATTCTCCAGGTCTTCCAGCGCGTCGCGCAGGAAGCGGTCGGTGGCCATGTGCAGGAAGTTATACGGCGCCTTCAGACGCAGCGCGCCGATGTAGACCTCGAAATACACATCCGGGTAACGATTGCTGAAGGCCGTCAGCGTGGCATGCACACTGCGGAACAGGTCGCGATACGGCTCCTCGACCACCTGGATCATGTCCGGGTCCCAGCCGTTGGCTTCCACGATTTCAGCCGAACGGGCGCGGAATTTCTCGGTCGCCTTCGGATTGACGTCGCTGTGGATGACCACAAACGGCAGCCCGCGCTTGAGGATGGCTTCCATCACGCGCACCGACAGCATCGACCAGGTGTCGCAGAAATAGACGGCCAGTTCCTGATGAATTTCCGGATCGAATTCGACCGCCTTGTGCGAGAAGATCGGCACGTCGACCAGCTTCAGCTTGGCCGCGACTTCCTTATAGTGGCGATGAATACGGAAGAAGATCCACACCAGCGCCGGAATCAGGATGCAGATGAACCATGCGCCTGCGGTGAACTTGGTGATGATGAACACCACCAGCACCACAAAGGTGATGAAGGCGCCGATGGCGGAGATGGCAATCTTCAGGCGCCACTGAGGGTCATAGAAAATCTTGGTTTCCAGGCCCCACACGAATTCGTCTTTGCCCACGTGTCCGGCACGCCAGAAGCGGCGCACCATGCCTGTCTGGCTGATGCTGAAGCCGAGGAACACGCCGATGGCATACAGCGGGATGATATTGGTGACGATGGCGCCGGTCACCACCACAATCGCGATCGAGCCTGCGGTGAGCGTGGCGATGCCCCAGCTGAAGACCAGTCGGCGCCCGCGGTAGGTGAGCTGGCGCGGCAGGAAACCGTCGGCGCTGGCCAGCGCGGCCAGCTGCGGAAAGTCTGCGAAGGCGGTGTTGGCGGCCATGAACAGCACGGCAAATGCGCCGGCCATCGTCAGCACATAGGCGACGCCACCCACGCCTTCTTCGCCGTAAATCGTTCGTGCGACCTGGCTGATGATCGTTTCTTCGTGAGAGGGAATCGCCTGGATGGCGTTTGCCAGCACCGTGATGCTGAGGAACAGCACAATCAGGATGACGCTCATCGCCAGCAGCGTCTTGGCCGCGTTGTTGGCACGCGGCGGCTTGAACAACTGCGTGTCATTCGAGATGGCTTCGATGCCGGTCAGGGCCGTACAGCCAGACGAGAAGGCGCGCAGCAGCAGCAGCACCGTGATCGGCTCCAGGATGTCATGCGCGATCGGCTCGACGCCGGTCACCGTGCCCAGTGAGCCGGTCGCCAGGCGGACGAAGCCGACGATCAGCGCGATGAAGATGGTCACCAGGAAAAAATAGGTGGGAACAGCGAACAGGCGCGCGCTTTCTTTCACGCCGCGCAGGTTGACGACGGTCATGAACAGGATGACGCCCACGGTGATCGGCACACGATAGGGCGCGATGGCTGGCACCACGCTGATGATGTTGGCCACGCCGGCACTGATGCTGACGGCCACCACCAGGATATAGTCCAGCATGAGCGATGCGCCGGTGATCTGGGCCATTTCTTCGCCCAGATTTTCCTTGGCGACGCGGTAGCCGCCGCCGCCTGCCGGATTCGAGAAGATCGTCTGGCGATACGAGATCGTCACGATGATGATCAGGATCGAAATGGCGATGGCCAGCGGAATCGAAATGGCATTGCCGGTGAAGCCAAACAGGGCAAAGCCTGCGATGGCGCCGGTATTCAGGATGATCAGGATTTCTTCAGTGGCATACGACACCGAGGACAGCGCGTCGCTGGCCAGCACAGCCAGCGCAATCGGGTTCGATGCCGTCTGGTGTGCCATATCTTTCGTTTGCAGGCGATTGCCGATGAGCGTGCGCTCAAAGCTCTCGCGCAGGTTGTGCAGTGCAGACATTTTGTGGATTTACCCCCTACAGGATTTCAAATTTCCTGCCCCGAAAGAAACAGTAACTTCTCACTGCTATCTTTACTGCCTGAATCTGTAATGCCACAGTTGTATGAATCGCACAAAAAAGAGGGGCCATGATTGTCCCCTCTCGCAAAGACTATTCGTCTGTGTGATTCAGTGAACTGAATCGTGCGTCAGCCTGGAATGTGCGCTCATATGTACTACGATAGTCCTGTCTTTGCGCTACGTCAACACAAATCCGGCCTGTTTTCTGGCGTTTTAATATTTCCCGTACGGGCCAGTGGGAAGCCTGTGCCACGGCCTTCTGTTTCTGCTATACTGAACACGACTTTTTCCTGCTGGAGTGCTTCACAACATGTCACAAGCGGCGTACAAAGACAGCCAACTGTATCGCATTCGCCACAGCACGGCGCACGTGCTGGCCGAGGCGATGCTGGAACGGTTCCCCGGCGCGAAGATCGCGTTCGGCCCCCCTATCGACGACGGGTTCTACTACGACTTTGACCTGCCGCGCCCGGCTACCGATGAAGATATGACCTGGGTGCAGGAGCGCATGAAGGCGATTATTCGCGGCGGCCACGCGTTCTCTGTGCGCGAAGTCTCGCCTGATGAAGCGCGCGTGCTGTTCCAAGATCAACCCTACAAGCTGGAAGCCATTGATGACCTGACGGCAGGCCGCACCGACGACAATGGCGAGGTGGTCGCTGGCCCTGCCGATAAAATTACCATCTACACGCAGGATACGTTTACCGACCTGTGCCGTGGGCCGCATGTCGCCAGCACCAGCGAGATCGACCCTGAAGCGATCAATGTGACATACAAGATGCCGGCGGGCGCGTACTGGAAGGGCGACGAAAAACGCCAGCAGCTCACGCGCATCTATGGCACGGCGTTTGAAAATGCCGAGGCGCTGGCGGACTATCTGCATCGCCTGGAAGAAGCCAAACGCCGCGACCACCGCCTGGTGGGCGAAAAGCTGGGCCTGTTTATGCTGTCGCCCCTGGTGGGCAAGGGCCTGCCGCTGTGGAAGCCGAAGGGTGCCTCCCTGCGCGATACACTGGAGCGCTGGCTGCGCCAGGTGCAGGTGGACAATGGCTATGAGCCGGTCATTACGCCGCATATCGGCAATCTGAACCTGTATCGCACGTCCGGCCACTATCCTTACTACAAGGACAGCCAGTACGCGCCGATTCAGGTGGACGACGAAGAATACCTGCTCAAGCCGATGAACTGCCCGCATCACATCCAGATCTACAAGAGCGAAATGCGCTCGTATCGTGATCTGCCGGTGCGCTATGCCGAGTTTGGCACGGTGTATCGCTACGAGCAGAGTGGTGAGCTGAATGGGCTGACGCGCGTGCGTGGCTTCACGGTCGACGACGCCCACCTGTTCGTCACACCAGAGCAGCTGCTATCCGAGTTCAAGGATGTCGTGCGCCTGATTCAGTACGTATTCAGCACGCTGGGCCTGACCGATTTCAGCGCGCGCGTGGGCATCCGCGACCCGAAAAGCGACAAGTATGTGGGGGATGACAGCCTGTGGGAAAAGGCGACCGCCGCCATTCTGCAGGCCTGCCAGGAGCTCAATCTGCCGCACACGGTGGAGGAGGGCGAAGCTGCCTTCTACGGCCCGAAGCTGGACTTCATCTTCCGTGATGTGTTGAAGCGTCGCTGGCAGCTGGGCACGGTGCAGGTCGACTACAACCTGCCTGCACGCTTCGAGCTGGAATACGTGGCCGAAGACAACACGCGCCAGCGCCCGGTCATGATTCATCGTGCGCCGTTTGGCAGCCTGGAACGGTTCGTCGGCATCCTGATTGAGCATTTCGATGGCAAGTTCCCGGTCTGGCTGACGCCTGTGCAGGCGGTCATCATTCCCATTACCGACAAGCACGCCGAGTATGCCAATGGCGTCGCGAAGCAGATGCGCGCGCAGGGCATGCGTGTAGTGGTGGATGCCAGCAAGAACCGCATGGGCCAGAAGATCGCCATCCACCGCGAGCAGCACGTGCCCTACATGCTGATCGTGGGCGACAAGGACATCGCCGCCAATGCCGTCAGCGTGCGCCTGCGCAGCGACGAAGACCTGGGCGCGCTGCCGGTGGCTGATTTCCTGGCGCTGGCCAAACAGGTCATCGACAGCAAGTCGCTGGAACTGAAGTAGAAATCAAACGGGGCGCATGTGAGTGCGCCCCGTTTTTTGTCTGTTTGTGATACCGGCTATTTTCCAGGGAAATTGAACATCCACGGGATGCCGTAGCGGTCGATGATGGTGCCGAAGCGGTCGCCCCAGAACATGTCTGTCAGCGGCATGGTCACCTGTCCGCCCGCAGACAGCGCGGTAAACAAGCGATCCCCTTCTTCGCGGGTGTCCGGCTCCAGATTGATGGTGATGCCATTGCCGATGCTCAGCTGGTGCCCCTGCGACTCCAGCATGTCTGTGCCCATCAGCACCCCGCCGCCCAGAATCGGCAGTTCGACGTGCATCACCAGCTTCTGCTCAGCTTCTGACAGGGGCGGGCGCGATGGGTCTGCTGGTGCATCGCCCATGTAGGTGATGGGCCCGGCGAATTCAGTCCCAAAGACCGACCTGTAAAAATTGAAGGCTTCCTCGGTTTTGCCCATGAAGTTGAGATAGACGCTGATGCGCGACATGACTGCTCCCTTCAGTGTGTTGGGCGCCAGAATGACACCCTTACTTCTCTTGATTTTAGCACATTTATTCTAATTTGCAAAGCATCTGGTGCTGGCTTGTGGCCACGCGATGCAGTCAGCGCGACGCCCGTGGGTCACTTTCGCTCAACCCCTTTTGCGACCACATGCCAGCATTCAGACAAGCTTTAGCTTCACAGGCACAGAATCCCTGTACTATCTGAAATGTGTGCAGGACGCAGGCCACTGTTTCGCTGCGCGCTGCGTGAATAAGATTCGTCTTCATACTGTTGTTTCACCGACATTATCAAAAAGATTGTCAGACTCGGTTAGAGGGGAATCTTCGTGATCGACAGGCTGCGCGGCGCAATTCGTCTTCAGGTAATCGTGGAAATCCTGCTCGTGCTGCTGGTGGCCTGGCTGGCCACGGGCGGCTACCGCAACTTCAGCACGCGCTGGCGGCTGTCTGGCGGCGAATCCGAATATCTGACCTCCTCGGCGGCATGGGTGTCCACGATCTTCCGGCAGTCGGGCTATATTCCGCAGTGGCAGCCTTACCTGGATGCTGGCCAGCCGGCCGTCGATGAAGCCTATTCGTTCATGGCGAACCCGTTTTATGCCGTGCCGGTGCTGCTGTCTGGCGGTATCAACGGGCTGAAGATCGCCGTCATTGTGCATTTTGCCATCGCCGGGCTGGGCGGGTGGTTCCTGGGCTGGGTGCTGGGCTGGAGAGGCCCGGCGCGCGTGCTGACCGGCTGTCTGCTAGTGCTGAAGGCCAATATGCAGTCGGTGATCGGCATGGGCTTCATGCAGCTTGGCACCACCCAGGCCTATTTCCCGTGGGTGATGGCGGGCGGCCTGGCGATCATCCGGCTGCCGAACAAACGCTGGCCGCCGGTGCTGCTGGCGCTGGCGCTTGGCCTGCTGTTCCTGGGCGGCAACCTGTACAACATCCTGCCCGCGCTGATCCTGGTCGGGCTGATTGCCGCGTTTTACTGCGTGCGCCTCTCGCCAGATTTCAGCCGTATTGTGCTTGACCAGCCGCGGATTCGGGGCTTTGCCCTGGCCATCGCGCTGATGATCGGCTTGTGCGCGGTCACTGCCGTCACGGTCGGGCTGAACTTTGGGCTGGTCAAGGCGCACCCGAATGAAGTGCTGCGCCAGACCGGTGATCCGCTGATGGTGTTTTTCCAGCTCTTCAGCCCGGATGTGCGCTTTAGCGGCTTGTTTGCCGAAAATCTCTATGGCTATTCGATGCCGGGCTGGTTTGCGCTGGTGATCTTCGTGCTGCTGCCGCCGATTCCGGGCGTGCTGCACCGCCGCGCATCGCCTGAACAGGACTGGCGTTTCTGGGTCATGCTGGGCATCGCCTTCCTGCTGTTCTTCACGTGGGGCCTGGGCATCAACCCGGTCATCAACTGGATGTACGAGAATATCCCGCTGATCGCGCAGTGGCGTTTCATCGAGCGCATGAACACGGTGGCGGCTTTCCTGTTGATCGTGCTTGCCGGCCTGCGCGTTGATGGCTTGCTGCGCGCGCTCGACCTGTCGAATCGGCAGAATAGGCGCCGACTCGTTAATCTGGGCGCGCTGCTGGCGACCGGCGTGCTGGTGCTGGGCAGCGGCGTCTCGGTCATGCAGGTTTACAATACGCGTCAACCCTATGACTTCATCTGGGATGTGAATGAGACGCCGGGCGAGGAAGTGCAAACCTGTGTGCGCTGGCTGCGTCGCCAGGTTCCGGATGAGTTCCTGCAGGTGTATCGCCGTGAGTATGACTACGCAACGGCTTTCGTGACCGAACAGGTGCGCATGGTCAATGTCGGCGCGGAATACGACCTCAGCGGGGTGGCATCCACTCTATATCCCTACGACCTGACCAATGAGCCAGCCGAGTTTTACATGCCGCAGTGGGATGAGTCGCCAGAGTACCTGATGGGGCTGGGCTATCAGCCGATGACCGACAGCCCCGCGCGCGCGCCGGATTCGGATACGCCGTGTATGTGGCGTAATCCGGACACGCTCAGCGTTGCCTTCACTGTCCCGCTGGAGCAGCTCAGCGAAGCGCCATTCCCGCTGCCCCTGTCTTTGACGACGCCCGCGACTATTCTGGGGCGCACGCCAGAGCACATCTGGCTGGAAGCCATGCCATCGCCCGATCAGGAAGTGGTCGCTGTGATGCAGGAAATTGCCTACCCGGGCTGGATTGCACGGGTGGATGGCGCGCCGGCCGAGGTGCAGTCTATGGGCGAGCTGCTGGGCGTGGTGCTGCCGCCAGGCGATCAGCCCGCGCGCGTGGAATTTATCTACACCGCGCCGACGCTGAAGCTGGGCGGCAGCATCACCGTGCTGGCGGCCCTGTTTGCGATTGGCTGGCTGGTATGGCCCAACCGGACACCCCGGCCAGTCGCCGCGCCCGCCACAGCCGCTGCAGACGCCGCTCCAGAGATGCCTGATCCGGTGCATCAGCCGTCCAGCGCCGACGAAATTATCGTCGTGCCCATCGAACGGCCTGTCATGACCGAGATTGTGCTGGACGAACAGCCGCGGCAAGTCGCGCCTGTGCCTGCGTCATCCCCGCTGCGCTCGCCGAAATTCATGGCGGCCGTATCGCTGATGGTGACGATGGTGTGCATCGTGCTGCTGCGCCAGCGCCGCAAATAGGGCGGGGCAGCGGGTCGCACGTGAAAAGAAAATGCGAACTGGTAGTGGGCAAGGCAGGCCTTGCCCACGGCAGACACCGTAGGGACGCGGCCTGCCGTGTCCGCCGGTGCAAGGCCATCAGGTAAATCTGTTACAGCGTGATGCCCTCCAGCAGCGCTGGGGTGAAGGCCTCCAGCGAGTCCAGATGCACATGGGCCAGCGACAGCGCCTCTGTCGGCAGGCTGAAACCGGGGCTGGGCACGGCAATGGCGAACATGCCCGCGTTGCGCAGCGCCTTCAGCCCGTTGATCGAGTCTTCGATGCCAACACAGCGGGCCGGATTCACGTTCAGGCGGCGGGCTGCTTCAAAATAGATTTCCGGGGAGGGCTTGCCCTCTTTCATGTCGTCGCCATACACAATCGCCTGAAACACGCTGTTCAGGCCGGTGAGCTGCATCACGGTGTCAATGACGATCGTGGGTGAGCCGGATGCCAGCGCCACCGGATAGCGTTCAGCGGCGGTGTGCACCGCTTCAATCGCGCCGGGCAGCGAGGGCATCCGGGCAGCGATGCGCTCCAGCACGCCGCCGCGCACCTGCTCAATAATGTCGTCAATCTCCATATCGATGGCCAGGCGGTCGCGCATGACATGGGCCCATTCCACCGTGCTGCGCCCCATGGCCGCGCGCTGGTCGTCCATCGTCCACGGCTTGCCCAGCCGCGCGGCAAACGTGATCCGCGAGTCCAGCCAGTAGGCCTCGCTGTCCACGAGTACGCCGTCCATATCCCAGATGACTGCTTCGATCGCCATTTATACGATTGCTCCTACGTTATTAGGCTATACTGTTTTTCAGAAAATCATGTGTTGTGCGTACAGAAGGATACTCTTCCCATGACGTTCTTTCGAAAAGTCACCCGCGCTTTGTCGTATGGGACGCTGGCGGTCATCACGATGGGCAGTGCTGCTGCACAGAACCAGTGCTCCGATTTTGTCGTGCAGGCGCTCAATCAGATGGGCGCGAACTGCAACGCCACTGACCGTAATCAGGCGTGCTATGGCTACTTTGGCGTGGACGCGACCGCTGTGGGCGGTGAGAATAATTTCTTCACCGCGCCGGGCAATATTACCAGTGTGGATCGCCTGCAAAGCGTGTTCACGCGGCCGTATAACCCGTCGGCCAATGAATGGGGCATCGCGCTGCTGCGCCTGCAGGCCAATATTCCCGGCACGCTGCCCGGCCAGAACGTCACCTTTGTGATGATTGGCGAGGCCAGCGTGCTGAACAACGGCGGTGCTGGCGCGCCTCTGCAATCGTTTGTGCTGAATACCGGCCTCGGCCGCCCGACCTGCGATGGTGTGCCGCTGAATTCGGTCACACTTCAGGGGCCGCAGAATATCAACGTCGCTTTCAACATCAATGGCGCGAATTTCAACATCGGCAGCACAGTGACCTTCCGCACGATGGAAAACGGCCGCCTGCGTGTGTCCACCACTGACGGCCGCGTCGAGTCGAACGGGGTGGTGATTCCGGCCGGTTTCAGCCGCGAAGTCGACCTCGATGAAGAAGGCTTCATCATCGAAGACGCATGGTATGAGCCGGAGCTGTTTGAGGAGGATGATCTGGAGACGCTCCAGTTCCTGGAAGAATTTCCGGAGGACGTGTTCGCCTATGACGCCGATTTGCCCAGCGAGGAAGACATCGACTATCTGGCCATGATGGATTTCGACCTGATCAGTGAGATGGACCCGTATCTGCTGGATGACCTGCTGTGGCTGTTTGGCGAATATGACTTCCTGCCAGAAGACCTGGAGGGCGTGACGCTGGATGATCTGGGCGTGTTTACCCTGGAGAATCTCGACTTCCTGGAATTGGATGAAGACCAGCTGGCAGCGATCACCGAGTCGTTTGGCCTGGATGAGGAAACTATTGCCGATGTGGCGGATGCCTACGGGCTGGACCTCGATCTGATGGATGCCTATCTGAATGATGATTATGAGAGTGCTTTCGCGGATGAATTTGATCCGTCGCTGATGGATGACGAAGAATTCATCGACGATGGGGCCGACCAGGACGCTGGTTTTGATGACTCAGAGGATGGCAGCGCAGACGAACCCCCTTTTGACAGTGACGGAACCGCTGACGAATTCAGAGGCTCCGGTGAATTCAGCGATCCCGTCGATGGCGACGGCGGCGGTGGCGAAGCTCCTCCCGATGACGGTGGCGGCGGTGAGCCTCCCCCTGACGACGGTGGCGGTGGCGGCGGTGAAGCTCCCCCTGACGACGGTGGCGGTGGCGGCGGCGGTGAAGCTCCCCCTGATGATGGTGGCAGCGGCGGTGAACCTCCTCCCGACGACGGCGGTGGCGGCGGTGAGGCTCCCCCCGATGATGGCGGTGGCTGAGCTGGAGCTGATCCATACACCCCCAGCGTCTCCATCCGCGGACCGGCCGCCGCTGCTGTTTGTGCATGGCGCGTGGCACGGGGCGTGGTGCTGGAGGACGCATTTCATGCCCTGGTTTGCGGCCCACGGCTGGGATTGTCATGCGTTCAGCCTGCGCGGGCATGGCGACAGCGGCGGGCGTGACCAGTTACGCTGGGCCAGTGCCGGCGATTATGTAAGCGATCTGGCGCAGGTGGTGCGGCAGATGCCCGCGCCGCCGGTGCTGGTGGCGCACTCCATGGGTGGATATGTGGCCCAGCGATTCCTGCTGGAAGCAGACCTGCCCGTGGCCGGCCTGGCGCTGCTGGCCAGTGTGCCCGCGCATGGCGCGCTGCTGCTGGTACTGCGGATGCTGGCCTATGCGCCGCTGGATATCGTGCGCGTGGTGGCCACGCTGTCGACCCGCGATGTGGTCGCGCGCCCGACCCGCGCCCGCCACTGGCTGTTCTCTGAAGATATAGACGATGAGGCGCTGCTTCCGGTGCTGCCAATGATTCAGGACGAGTCATTCCGCGTGCTGCTGGATACGCTCGTGCTGCGCCTGCCCGCGCCGAAGCGTGCCCGTGCTGCGCATCCGCATCTGCCGATGCTGGTGCTGGGTGGCGGGGACGATCGCGTGTTCAGCGCGGGCGAAATGCGGGCGCTGGCGGCAGCTTATCGGGCCGAGTGCGTCATTTTGCCTGGCTGCGCCCATGACCTGATGCTGGACACGCGCTGGCAGTCTGCCGCCGATGCGCTGGCCTCATGGCTGGGCAGGTGTTTTGGCTGACGGGGTGCCTGGTTTGCCATACCGCTCGGCCAGCACCGCCGCGATGATGCCGCACAGCGCCGCCAGAATCAGCCAGAGCTGGTTGGGCAGGCTGTGCGCGGCAACGGCAACGGCCCCCGCCACCACGACCGCGACCAGCGAAGGCCGACTGCGGATGGCCGGCACGAGCATGCCGATGAAGGTCGCGCTCATGGCGAAATCCAGCCCCCAGCGCGACGGATCAGGTACGGCCGAGCCGAAGGCCACGCCGATCAGTGTGCACAGGTTCCAGTTGACATACATGATGATGGCCGAGCCGAGATAGAACCAGTGCTTGAATGGGCTGGTATCGGCCTGTTCAAAGCGCTTGATGACGACCACAAACGTCTCGTCTGTCAGCCAGAAGCCAAGCGGCAGCATCCAGCGGTGGCCCAGATGCTTCATGTGGGGCGCCAGCGACGCGGCGTACAGCGCATGGCGTACATTGACCACGAAGGTCGTCAGCCAGATGACCGGCAGCGGCGTGGCTGCGCCCACCAGCCCGACCCCGACAAACTGCGAAGACCCGGCGTAGACAAACAGCGACAGCCCCAGCGTCGCCCACGGGGACAGACCGGCGGTGATGGCCAGCGCGCCGAAGATGATGCCGAAAGGCACCGCGCCCACCACCAGCGGGAAGGTCGCTTTCATGCCATCGAGAAATTCAGCGCGTCGGGTGGCGCTGTGAGCGGGCGTTTCGGTCATAGACTTCTGGGTCCCTGGCGACAGATATTGTTCAGGCTCAGTGTAATGGAAGCTGACAGCGGTCTGATAGTGCCAGGTATGCCTCTGCCGCGGGGAGAATAAAAACGGCCTGCGAGGATGATTTCACCTCGCAGGCCGTTTGTGTTACAGATGGAGATTACTCGCCGGTGTTGGTGATGCTGATGGTGACCGACGTATTGGCATAGCTGTACTCGCTCAGGTTGACGACCAGCTCGCCATCTTCAGGCGCTTCGAACTGGAACGTGACCAGGTCCGCGTTGGAGGCATTGACGGAGGCGAGCGAGATGCCATCCTGCTGCACATCCACCGACGGTGAGGTATATGCGCCCTCCGAGGCGTTGCTGATTTCCAGCGTCACGGTGTAGGAGGTGTTCGCTTCCGCGTCAAACGAGTACGAACGCGTCTGGAAGGTGGTGAAGGTGACGCTCACCGGGCCGTCATTCAGCGACGGGCGTTCGGCACGGGTGACCGTGACGGTGAAGCTGCCCGGGTCGTCAAACAGCGTGCCGATGATCAGCGTGTAGGTGCCGGTCGAGGTCAACGAGTACTGGGTCAGTTCCGGATTGACGCCCGCGCCACCATCTTCGTCCTGGACGAGAGAGTAGCCCGACGGATCCAGCAGCTGCAGGTTGGTATCGATCTCGCCGTCCACGGTGACGTCGATCAGTTCGCCAATGCCGGCTTCAAAAGTGAAGTAGGCCTGGCGGGCGCCGGTGTTCAGCTCGGCGGTGACCGGCTCGTCAAAGGCGATGGTCTGGAGCTGCACGCTGTCGATGCGCAGGGTATAGGTGCCCGACGCGCTTTCGCTGCGGCTGAAGCTGGTGGCCGTGATGGTGTATTCGCTGTCGTTCAGCGTGATCGGGCCGATGCGCGAGTCCAGATTGCCTGCGCTGTCGTCGTCCGAGTCCACTTCAAAGCCGCTCGAATCGTACAGGTACAGGTAGGTATCGAAATCATCGGAGATCATGGTGATGGTCACCGAGCTGCCGGGCGATGCACGGAAGACATACTGCTGTTCGATGGTGCCGTTGCCCAGGGTGCCGGTTACGGTTTCACCCGGTTCAACTACTTCGATCTGGATGCCGGTCAGCGTCAGCGTGTATGCGCCCACGGCCACGCCGCTGCCCGCGTAGTGCGGATAGCTGTCGACGGTGATGATATAGTCGCCGGCATCAGCCAGGGTGGTGGTGATGCGCGAATCGAGGTTGCCAGCGCCGTCGTCGTTGGTCGAAATCGTGTTGCCTTCGGCGTCAGACAGGATCAGATACGAGTCAAAGTCTTCCGACACATGGGTGATGACGACCTGTTCGCCAGCAGCAGCGGTGAAGACGTAGCGCGCGTTGGGCGCTTCTTCGGTCAGCTCGCCGGTGACTTCATCGCCTACGGCAATGGGGGTCGGTTCAGCGAGGGGGACCTCCTCGGTAGGGGCGGGCGGAAGCGCAGTGGCCTCCACCGGCGTCGGCGCAGGGGTCGGCGTGTTCTGGGCGAGGGCGGGCAGCGGTAATGCTGCAAGCAGGGCCAGAGTGCCGGTCAAAAACCACTTTGTACGCATAAGTTCTCCCTCAGTTAATGACTGATGTTATGACATTGTGCCGTAACTATATGAACACTATAGCACAGCTTCTGCCGCCTGCAGCTTGTTTTTGCGGCTTTTTTGCACGTGTACGCGAATCGTTGGATGTGCGTAGCTCTGGCGTCGTGCTACGGTATAATGACGTGTATGTAACCAGATAAGTTCCATCCAGGGTGTGAGTGATGATGCGACGGGTGTGCCTGATGATTGTGCTGCTGCTGGCAGCGGCCGGTATGGCTGCCGCGCAGACCAGCGCGCCGCTGTGGGTGCGGCTGTTTGAGGATGCCAATGCCAACAGCGTGCTGGATGCCGGCGAAAACGTGCTCAGCGAAGGCGGCGTGGTCACGCTGCTGAACGAGGCTGGCGTGGTGGTGGCGTCTGCCCTGCTGGATAACGCGCCGAATGCAGACCGTGGCCTGGTCGGCTTTCAGAACCTGCCGCCCGGCACGTATACCGTCCAGGTCAGCGCGGCGGGGTTCAGCCCCACGGGCAGCGCGCAGTTCACGCAGGTGATTTCTGCCGATGCCGATCCGGTGCTGATTGAATTTGGCGCACGCGGGGCCGTCCCTGAGGGCATGGAAGTCCGGCGCGGGCTGTTTGGCACGCGCCTGTATATTGGCACGCCGGACCAGGTGGCGCGGGTGGGCTATGCGCTGCTGGGCGCGCTGGCTGTGGTCGGCATCATGACGCTGCTGGGATTCGTGGTGTATGTGGGCATCGTGCGCCGCCGCCTGCGCCGCCAGTTTCAACGCGCGGCCGCACCCCAGGCGTAATCATCCCCTGTTCTGGCGCTGGATTTTTGGGTACACTTTGGGCACTTAACTGGTCGATGGTGATGGTCAGGCACAACCGTGCTTCTGGAGGATGATTCATGGCGACGGACTCGCGCAGCTGGTTTTACAACACCCCAACAGCGCGCCCGTTTTTTATCGAAGAACGGGTGAATCATACGCTGTGGAAGAATCGTCTGGCCAACGTGCACATGACGTGCGTGCGTGCCGAAGCGCCGATCCTGATGCAGGGGCGCTGGGCCGATGAAATGCCGGTCGAATTTGAATGGCAGCCGGGCAAGTGGTTTCGCCTGCGCCTGGGTGAGGAAAGCAAGGAAATCGTGGGTACGCTGCGCCAGATCCTGATGTTTCGCCCGTCCTTTATGTACAAGGACCCGGACAACATGTTTGTGGTGGAGTGGCACACCGATGGCGGCGAAGCCCGCTGGCGCGAACTGCAGGGCCAGCCGCAGTATCAGGCGGTGCGCCGTCTGAAGAAAGCTGTCGAGGCCTAGCGCAAGACGCTGGCCTGCCAAAGCTGCAATCAAAAAGAGCGCCCCACATCGGGACGCTCTTTTTAGTTTATGCGAAGATCCAACCTATTCGTCGTCGGCGTCATCCGCCACATGCAGATTCATGCGGATCGGGTAGATCGCGGCAACGAGGCGGTAAGCCCCTTCATTCGGGAGTGCTTTGCCCAGGTCGCGATCTTCCATGCTCTCGCCAAACTCGGTAATCAGCGCGTTCAGACGCCCATAGAACTCTGTAGCTTCTTCCGGCGTCATGGAGCTGAGTGTGCGCCACAGACGCATACGGGTATGCGTGGCCGCGTCTTCGGTCATTTGGATGATGCCATCCTGCACCCCGGAGATGATTTCCGACTGGCTGCCGCCGAGGATACTGTCGAGCAGAGTCGCCAGGCCGTAGCCATCATTCAGGGCGGGATTCAGCAGCGCCCGGCTGACGGAAAATTGCAGCGCCGCCGTGCGATACTGCTTCTCGATGATGCCCGACACGATGCGCGTGTCCGTCACCACCAGGAAGCCATTTTCTTCCAGCAGGTTGAAGTGGTAGTACAGCTTGGTGGGCGCCAGGCCCAGCTCTTTGGCCACTTGTTTGACCGTCTTGGGGGCTGTGCACAGCGTCTCTGTAATTTGCTGGCGCAGCGGGTCCGCAAAGACCTTGAGCTGCTCCAGCGTGCCGATGACGAACTGTTCTGCCGGTTGAAACTCGCCTGCCTGTCGCTGCTCGACTTCAGTCATTATCGTTCCTGAGTATGCTTCTGCGGCGCGCACATGTGTGCGCGGCAACTACTTGATCGAAGGCACTGATACTGTGGTTAAGCATACACTTTCAGCGCGTTCTTTTCCAGCAGTCGACTGGAGCCTGCGGCCCAGCAGCTCCACCTGTTCGCCAATCCACTGGAAGGGCGAGGTGCGGGGCTCATCCGACGCGATGGACTGCATCAGAGCCGCGTGGTTCAGGCGTTCGTTGATTTCGGATTTGGCGATGATGTAGTCGCGGTTCATGATGATGCTCCCTCTTTTTCACCCAGGTCGCCCCGGTCTGTCTACTTCGTTTGACCATTCAACTCTTTTTGAATGGTATGATGGAATCATAATGCCCTTCTGCAAATCTGTCAACAACTAATTTCAACCATTTAAAATATTTCTAATGAAACGGTCGCTATTCTCCTGGAGCGGGTTCAGGGGCACAATAGGGGGCTTGTTTCCAAAAACAGCATTTACATTGCTTAGAGGCCGATTGGCATACACCACCTCTCCCCAAAACCCTGCGGGTTTTTGCCCCTCTCCACACCGTGGAGAGGGGCAGTTGAGCGCAGCGAAACGGGGTGAGGTTGGATTTAGTCGTGCCACCATCGGACAAGCCTGATAGGCGGCCATGAGGGCACGACTGAACCGACTGCTGAATCGTAAATTTGTGCGCGACACGCTGGTGTTGCAGGTCGCCAAGATCGGCGTGCTGGCCATCAGCCTGGTCTCGACGGTGGTGACGACGCGCCTGCTGGGCCCGGCCGAATACGGCTTGTTTGGCCTGGCCGATGCGCTGGTGGTCATCCTGACGCTGATCAATATCAGCGGCGCTTTTGCCGTCACGGCGACGCGCCTGCCGGTCGCCATCGGCGCGCGCGACGAACGCGAGGCACTGCGCGTGCTGGCCTACGGCATGCAGTCCGGCCTTGGCATCAATCTGCTGATCGTGCTGATTCTGGCGGTGTTTGGTGGGCCGCTCGCGCTGGCCTTACAGGGCAGGGCGGATATCGGGTCGATGGCGGCGGTGCTGGCGCTGGCGCTGCCCGCCGATTCGGTCTATACGCAGCTCCTGCATGCGCTGCAGGCGCGCCGCAGCATGACGCTGGTCAGCCGCCTGCACGTGGCCAATCAGGCCATTTTGTCGGCCTTCATGATTCTGACCGCGCTCACGTTCGGCTCGGCCGCCGGGCTCGTGCTGGCGCGCGTGGCCTACTCATGGCTGACGATGGCCATGATCGCGCTGGTGTATACGCGCACACGGGCAGATGACGGCTTCGTGCTGCCGCGCCTGCGCGACATTTTCCGGCAGATACCCCGCCAGTCGCCGCGCCCGTACTGGCGCTTTGGCGTGGCCAATGCCATCGACAAGAATATCTCCAATACCGCGCCGAGCATCCTGATACAGTTGGTGGGCGCTATGGGCGGCGTGCAGGCTGCTGGCTACCTGTCGCTGGGGATGCGCGTGCTGTCCCAGCTCAGCGTGCTGACGGCGTCTGTGCTGGAGAACCTGAACGCGGCCGTGCCGCAGGCCGTTGGTCGGGGCGATTTTGCTGGCTTGCAGCGCAATTTCGCCCGTCTGCTGGCGGCGGTGGGTGGGGCCAGCCTGGTGCTGTATGCCGCGCTGGCGCTGGTGGGCGCGCCGCTGCTGCCGCTGCTCTTTGGCGAGGACTGGCGGCCGGTGGTGCCGGTCGTGACCGTGCTCTCGTTATACGGCGTCATTACCGCGATCGGCGGGAATTTTGGCGTGCTCTATCGCGTGTTTGAGCAGATGCGCGGCGCCATCGCCATCAAGCTGGTCGCGCTGGCGATCGCGGCCACGGCTACTATTGCCTGGTTGTCGTCTGGCGGGGATGCGCAGCATGCGGCCGTAGCGGGCGCGGCGGGCATGGTGCTGCTGTTTGGGATTTCGGTGAGTGGCACGGCCTGGATGACGCTGACGGCGCTGCGACGGCGGGCGCGCGCAAACGTCTGAATCGGACCCTGCTGCACATGGATAGTTTCCACAGGCTTATACACTTCTTAGATGGCCTGTGTACAATGCTGTGTGTTGTGAACATAAATTTACGAACGCGCTAAAGATTTTTTGGCTACCTGGCACAGTGCCACCGGCCTTGTGCCGTCCTAATGTTTGTGAAGACCGGGCTTGTTACAGAAAGGACAAGGCCGCGCTGCGCTTCAGCGCGCGCTGCGGAAACAACAACATGAATATCCTGATCATTGGCGGCACCCGAAATCTCGGCAATTTCATGGTGAGTGACTTCCTGTCACGCGGGTATCACGTGACGGTGCTCAATCGCGGCCTGACGTACGATGAACTTCCGGCCTCCATCGAGCGCCTGCGCGCCGACCGCACCGATGTCAGCCAGATGACGCGCGCGCTGCGCGACCGCACCTTTGATGTCGTCATCGACAACGCGCTGTATAAGCAGCCGGAAGCCGAGGCGATCATCACGCTGCTGAATGGCAAAGTGGGGCAATATATCTTCCTGAGCAGCGGCCAGGTTTATCTGGTGCGCGAGGGCATCGAACGGCCCTTCTTCGAGAAGGATTATGCGGGCCGGCTGATGCCCGCCCCGAAGATCAACACCTACGGCTATGAGGAATGGCTGTACGGCGTGGACAAGCGCCGCGTGGAAGACACCATGTTCGAGGCCTTTGAGCAGCATGGCTTCCCGGTCACCTCGCTGCGTCTGCCGATGGTCAACAGCGAGCGCGATCATTTCCATCGGATGCTGGCTTATATCTTGCGTTTGCAGGATGGCGGGCCTATCCTTGCGCCGTCCACGCCCAATTACGCGCTGCGCCATGTGTACAGCGGCGATGTCGTGACGGCCTGCAACCGGCTGATCGAGACCGGGCTGGGCAAGGGCAAGGCCTATAATATCTCACAGGACGAGACGGTCACGCTGGACGAATTCGTCGGGCTGCTGGCCGATATCATGGGCCTGTCGCACCAGATCGTGCGCGTGCGTCGTGACCTGCTGGAGGCCAACGGCTTCCTGCCCGACTGCTCTCCGTTCAGCGAACGCTGGATGAGCGAGCTGGACAATACGCTGAGCAAGCAGGAACTGGGCATGACGTATACGCCGCTGCGCACCTACCTGAGCAGCATCGTCTCGTATGTGACGGCCAATCCGCCGGTGCAGCCCGCCGGATACCGCCGCCGCCGTGCCGAGCTGCTGCTGGTCTCGCAGATTGCCGAGGGGCTGGTCTCGGCCAAGTGAGCGCTTTATTCACCGAATCATGCGCCATGATGGGCGCGTGCCTGTCAGGACGATAGAGACTGTGCGAATTCAATCGGATAAGGAACTGGACGGCCTGATGGCCATTGGCCGCATCGTGGGCGAGACCGTCCGGCAGATGGCTGCGGCAATGCAGCCCGGCATGACCACGCGCGACCTGGACGAAATAGGCGCAGCTTACCTGAAGCAGCATGGCGCTCGCAGCGCCCCGATCCTGACCTACAAGTATCCCGGCTCGACCTGCATCAGCATCAACGACGAGGCCGCGCATGGTGTGCCCGGCAAGCGCGTCATTCAGGCGGGCGACCTGGTGAATATCGATGTCTCGGCAGAGCTGGATGGTTATTTTGCGGACACAGGGGCCAGCTTTCCGGTGCCTCCTGTCACGCCGGAAATGACGTTTCTGTGCGAGTGCACGCAGATGGCACTCGATCTGGCGCTGGATGCGGTGACGGCGGGCGAACGCCTGTCGGTGATTGGCCGTGCTGTCGAGTCTGTCGCCCAGCGCTCTGGCCTGCGCATCATCCGCGACCTGGGCGGCCACGGCGTCGGGCGCGCGCTGCACGAAGACCCGCGTAATGTGCCCAATTATTTCACCAACCGCGCCAAAGAGCGCCTCGAAGAAGGCATGGTGCTCACCATCGAGCCGTTCCTGACCTATGGCTCTGGCCGGATTTATACCGCCAAAGACGGCTGGACGCTCAAGACGACCGACGGTATGCTGGCCGCCCAGTATGAGCACACCGTCGTCATCACCAAAGGCAAGCCGATTCTGGTCACGGCTGTATAGGCTGGTTTTGCGGACTGGCTTTTAACTGCCCAGCGTGACCAGCACGATCCCGATCAGGATGAGCACGATGCCGATCCACTGGATGCGCGCCGGACGCTCTTTCAGGAAGGCCCAGGCCAGCAGCACCGTCCACGCGCTGAACAGCGATGACAACACCGTGACGATGCTGACCTGCTCGGTCGTCAGGCCGACGCTGGCGGCGATAAATGCCGCGGTGTCCAGCACGCCCACCGCAAACAGGATATAGCCTGAGCGACGGTCGGGCAGGCGCAGGCCGCTGGCGATGCGCAGCGCCAGGATAGGCATCAGCAGCACGGCCAGCACGCGCAGCCCCAGCACCGACATGATCGGGCCGATGCGCGGGGTGATATAAAAGCCTTGCATCCAGAAGATGAAGCCGTAAATCAGCGCACAGCCGATGGCAAACAGGACGCCCGGCGGCAGCCGAAAGCCGCGCCCTGATGGGATTTCTGCCTGCTGGGCTGGCGTTGGGGTGTGTTGTTTTTCGATCGAAGACAGGATGACGCCGATGATGGTGGCTGCCACGCCGATGGCGGTCGCGCCTTCCAGCCGTTCGCCGCTGATGACGGTCGACAGCACCAGCGTGACGACTGCGTAGCTGGCGGCAATCGGCGAGACGACAGCCAGCATGCCCACGCGAAACGCGTTGTACAGCAGCAGCGTGCCAGTCAGCGAGACGACCGAGAAGAAAATCATCAGCAGGCTGGTTTCCAGGTCGAAACGACCCAGCCCTTCAGCCAGCTCACCTGTGGCAAGCGCATACACCAGCACGAAGGCCAGCCCGAAAAACTGCATATAGAACAGGCTGACGTAGCTGCCCACTTTGCGCGTGGTACCGCGCACCAGAAAATCGCCAGTGCCCCACCCGATGGCCGATGCCAGCCCCAGAAAAATACCCATGATCACGCTCCCGATGGAACTAAAAATGAACGTATCGAGACGCGGTCAAGGTCGGTTCAACGCATCCGGCCGTCTCTGGCGGGCAGTCACGCGCGCCGATTGTCAGTATACAGACTCTGGACTGTCGGCTGTAGGACCAAGCTGCACCATGGGCCACCACACGCTTTGACAAGCCCGGCATAGTTCGTTACTTTCCGCCTATGTCGCATACTCACAGGGGTGTCATCATGACGAGCAGGCTGTCGATCTACACGCGTATCCACAAAGAGGGGTTGGTGCCGCTGTTTTATCATGGCGACGGCGCGACGGCGTTTCAGATTGCCCAGGCGATTTATGCAGGCGGCAGCCGCGTGCTGGAATTCACCAACCGTGGCGCGGATGCGCTGGAAAGCTTTTCCTTCCTGGTGAAGCAGGTGCGGGCGCAGCTGCCTGAAATGGCGGTCGGCATCGGCTCGATTGAAGATGCGCCCACCGCGGCGCTGTTTCTGGCGCATGGGGCCGATTTTGTGGTCGGGCCCAATTTCAGCGCGGATGTGGCGAAGCTGTGCAACCGCCGCAAGGTCGCCTATATCCCCGGCTGCGGCAGCGTGACCGAAATCGCCATCGCCGAGGAACATGGCGCGGAAATCGTCAAGATGTTTCCCGGAAACAGCGTCGGCGGGCCGGACTTTGTGAAGAGCGTGCTGGGGCCGCGCCCGTGGACGAGCATCATGCCCACCGGCGGCGTCACCAGCGATGAATCTAACCTGAAGGCGTGGTTCGATGCCGGGGTTGTCGCTGTCGGCATGGGCAGCAACCTGGTCAAAGGCGAGTGGGTGGCCGCGGGCGATTTTGCGCGCATCACCGCCGCGACGACTGCCGCCCACGCGGCCATCCACGCCGTGCGCAAGGCCTGATTGATGGCCTCTCCGGTGCCCCCAAGCCCGATTCCATCGGCATCCGGCGGCTGGCGTCTGCGTCTCTTTCGCGCTGCGCTGCGGGCAGGCGGCACGTTCGCGCCTCTGCCCACGGCGCGCCTGGTCAACAGGTGGATTGGCACGCCGCCGCGCAAGCCGTCCAGCCCGAAAGAAGCCGCCGTGCTGATGACCGCCCGGCGCGTCCCCGTCACGACGTCACGCGGATACACCGTGATGACGTATCGCTGGGGCGATGCCGGGCGCCTAGTGCTGCTTCAGCACGGCTGGAGCGCCGATTCCGGCCGCTGGTATCAGTGGGTGGAGCCGCTGCTTCAGGCAGGCTTTCAGGTGATCGCGATTGATGGCCCGGCGCATGGCGAAAGCACCGGCGAGATGTCTGGCCTGATCGCGTTCATGGACGGCATGGCGGCGGTCGCGCGTGAGGTGGGCGAGGTGTATGGCGCGGTCGGGCACTCGCTGGGCGGGGCGGCTGTGCTGTACAGCATGGCGCTGGCGCCGCGCCTGCCGCTTCAGCGCGCTGTCATCCTGTCGACGTATGCCAATATGATCGACCTGTTCGAGGATCAGGCCGCCTATATGCACATGCCGCGGCGCACGCTGAACGCGCTCTATCGCGAGATTGAAAAGCAGTATGCCGTGCGCGTCGCGGATTATAACGGGCTGGTGTGCGCCCCGTCCGTGGCGACGCCCACGCTGATCGTGCATGACCGGGCTGACGAAGTGGTCGCTTTCGCGCATGGGGAGACGCTGGCGTCGCTGATCCCGGGTGCGCGCTTATTTGCCACTGAAAAGCTGGGCCATCATCTGCTGCTGCGCAATAAAGAGGTCATTCGCGAGGCGGTGGGGTTTCTGGCTGAGGATTGAGATGAGTTGCGTCGGGACGGAGCGAACATACGCAGATGATTCCACCGGGCGCATCGCGATGCGCCCCTACATCGGCAAATCGTGCAGGTCATCACGAGCTGTCTGGACGGTTCAACATTCGTCGCGATTTTTTTGCTTCGAAATGTTGGACGTGTAGGGGCGCGTCGCGACGCGCCCACAGAAATTAGCTCATCTTTTGAGCAGGGTCACCTAGTCTTCCGCGAAGACGATCTTGCCGTCGTCCATACTGGCGATGATGGCCAGCGCCTCGATCGGGAAGTTATAGCCGTGCTGGGTCAGGAAAGCGCGGCCGCCTTCAAACACTTTTTCCACCACGACCGACACGCCGACCACGCGCGACTGCGCGCTGACGACCATGCGGGCCAGGGCGCGCAGCGTCTTGCCGGTGGCCAGAAAGTCGTCGATGATGAGCACGTTCTGGTCTGGCTTCAGGAATTCTGCCGACACCAGCAGGTTCACGTCCACGCCTTTGGTGTGGCTGGGCGCATTTTCCAGAAAGACCGGCCCGAACATGGTGATCGGCTTGACCTTGCGCGCATAGACCACCGGGACATTCAGCGCCAGTCCCGCCATCAGGGCCGGGGCAATACCGGAAATCTCGGCGGTCAGGATGCGGTCGACGCCGTGCCCGGCAAAGGGAGCGGCCATCTGCTTGCCCATCTCCAGCATCAGATCAGGATACAACTGATGATTCAGCAGGCTGTCAATCTTGAGGATACCGCCCCCCAGATTACGCCCTTCCGCGAGAATACGATCCTGCAATGCCTTCATCTGCGCCATTGTGTGACTACGATCCTTCTGGCGTAAAACCGCCATTTTCCTCAAATACTTCTGCAAAATACATCTCGACGCTGCCCGCAGGAAACAGGTTCAGCGCGGCCCCGGCGGACTGTCCCTGGGGGGATTTCAACGATGTTTCCAGCGCGCCCTGGCTGTCAAAATACACCTCCAGGATGCGATGCAGGCTGGTGCTGCCGCGCGGGGTGCCGGTTACGTGCACCACCTGCCGCCGGGCCACACCGGGCATACGCTCGATATGCGCCAGAAAGGTGGTGTAGGCTGATTCAAATGCGTCGTGATTGGCCGGGTGCTGAAACTGAATCATGAACTTGACCATCGGGGCGGGGTTCCTTGCCGTGCGTGCGCATCACGCGGGATTATGCCTTGCTAGTGCCGAAATACAAAGAGGCCATTGCGGGCCACAGGCGTCAGTTCACGCTTGAAAACAGGGCTGTTTCGGCTATACTGTGGGATGTCGGGTCCGTAGCGCAGCGGCAGCGCAGGTGCCTTTTAAGCACTTGGTCGCAGGTTCGAATCCTGCCGGACTCATCTTTTGAAAGCAGCTTCCAGCACATGCCGGGGCTGCTTTTTTATCGGCCTTTTATACGCCACTCTCTTTCGCAGGGTGACTATTCAGTTTATGCTCGTGGTGTCATGTTAACCACGGAGCGAATCGCGATGACGGATGATCTGTTTGTGGGTGAGTGGGAGATGGACCCGGCCGGCAATCAGTATGAGTGGGGGACGCCGCCGCAGGCTGGCCGCTATCTCATCGCCCCGGCCGAGGCTGGTTATCTGATCACCATGCACTGGACGACAGCAGACGGGCAGGCGCGCGAGATGGCCTATAGCGGGATTCCCGATGGAGAATGGTATCCCGTGGCGGATAATCCGGCCGTCGATGCCATGTCGATGACGCGGGTGGATGAGCGCACGCTGGTCACGGATGCGCGGCTGGGCGTGCGCATCGTCGCCACCGGGCGGCGGCTGCTCTCGCCGGACGGCCAGTCGATGACCATTCACCAGTCTGGCATGCGGCCGGATGGCAAGCCGTTCACCAACACCTCGGTCTATCACCGTATCCATACAGCGGCAGATGTGCCCTAACTGTTGATCAGACGGCTGATCTGGCCGGCCATAGGATCAAAGTGCGCGGCTGGCGGTGACTGATTGGGTGTTTGCGCCAGTCCCCAGTTTTGTACCCAGGCATGCCCGTTGACGAAACTGCTGCTCAGGGCCGCGCGCGCGTTTGCCACAAGCGCGTCGTCGGCCCGCCGCTGGCCCAGCAGCAGCAGCCCCGGCAGCAGCCACTGCACATAAATCGGGTGGCTGGCCATGCCGGCCTGACGCAGCTTGCCCAGCACGGCGCGCGCTTTTTCGTCCTGTGCCAGCGCCAGCCAGCCCACAAAGCAGCTCAGCAGCCACAGGAAGCGCAGGTCCGGATTCACGGTGCTGGAGACTGCGGGCATCCCCTCGATATACTCCTGAAGCGCCTGAATGTCGGCTGGCAGTGATGCTGTGCTGCCGGTCAGCGCCTGCATGAACAGGCGCAGCGCTTCGGCGTTGCAGCGCATGATGCTCATGCGGTCAGCCGGGTCCACCGTTGGCCCTTCATCCAGATAAGTCTTCAGGGCCTCCCAGTCACAATCCAGCGCATAGGCCCAGCCCAGAGACAGGCTGCGCTGGGCGGCCAGATGGTCGCTGAAATTGGCCGCGAAATAGTCATGCGCGATTTGCAGGTCAAGGCGTGCGTCAGTCAGATTGCCATGCAGCAGCGCCAGCTCACCACGCAGCGTAAGCGACTCATGCTCGCCGACCTGGTCCCCGATCTGGCGGCGCAGTTGCAGACTGTGGTTCATATAGCTGAAGGCCTGGTCGTGCTGGCGCATGCCGATCGAGACGTAGGCCATGCCGCGCAGCATCAGCGCCTGTGAATAGCCATCGTTGTGCTGCGCATAATACTCAAGGGCGCGCTCGAAGTATGCCCGCGCCAGCGACAGGTCCTCCTCGTGCATCACGTAGTACCAGGCCAGCTCGGCATGGATATTGGCGCACTCCTCCTCATCATCGTGGGATTCCGCGATCGCCAGCGCGTGCAGCAGCATATGCAGCGAATCGGCCGTGAAGCGGTACATGCGCGCCAGCGACCGGGCATACATGAGCTGGCCAACGGGCGTTGTGTCCCCGGCGCTGGCCGCGCGCAGCTCGTCAAACAGCAGCACCCCCTGGTCCCAGAACCCGCGTCCCTGCATATAAATGCGCATCGGCTCAATCATCCGCGTCAGCAGCGCATACTGCCGCGTCTGGCACATAAATCCCCAGGCGGCGCGCAGGTTGCTCAGGTCAGAGTCGATTTCGCGCCAGACCAGATGCTGGTTGGGCGTTTTGATGCGCCGGGCATGGGTGATCAGGAAGCCGGTGAAGTATTCAGCATGGGTCAGCCGGAGGGCGCGCGCCTCATCCGGCGTCATCCTCTCGTAGGCGTATTGGCGATAGATGTCGTGCAGGCTGTAACGGCGCGCGCCCGCGTTGTAATTGACCAGCGTTTTGACGACCAGGCTTTTCAGCGTTTCCAGCGAGACCCCCGCCACCGATTCGGCTGCCAGCCGCGAGAATCCGCCCTCAAAGGCGCTGAGCGATTGCAGTGCGTGCTGTTCGCGCGCCGAAAGCCGGTTCCAGGTGGTCTCAAAGACGGTGCGCATGCTGCGATGGCGCTCCGGGATATCGGCATGCGTGCTGATGAGGAAATCGTAATTGGTGTTGATTTCAGCGTTGATTTCCTGCGGTGTCAGCACATCGCACCAGGCCGCGGCCAGGATGATCGCCAGCGGGAAGCCCTGCACAGCAGCGCAGATTTGCAGCACCGCCGCGCTGTTGTCCGGCGTCAGGGTGAAACCGGGCGATGCGCGCCGTGCGCTTTGCACAAACAGGTGGACGGCAGGTGGCAGAGCGTCATGTGCCGCGCCGTGTGCTGGCGCATCCGTCAGCCCGAACAGGGCGTAGCGGTGTTCCAGCGACAGCCCCAGCGGATCATAGGCTGTACACAGGATGCGCAAACCAGGCGCGGCTGCCAGCAGCTCAGCCAGCACCTGATGCGGATCGCGCAGCCAGTGTGCGTTGTCCAGCACCAGCAGCACGCGCAGCGGACGCAGAAATTCGATGACGGTCTGCGTGGCCGACTGGCGCAGCGAGGTGTACAGGTGAAAGGCGTTCATCAGCGTGCTGATCAGCAGATCGGGAGAGGTCTCGCTGTCCAGGCTGACAAACCACGCGCCGTCGGGGAATTCCGTCGCGCACTGCCGGGCGACTGTGGCAGCCAGGTGCGTCTTGCCGATGCCACCCGCGCCGGTGATGGTGACGATGCGGGCTGAGGACCCGGTTATCAGGCGGATGATTTCGGTGATAGCGTCATCCCGGCCATACAGGTCAGGCATGACAGGGATGCCTGATGACGACAGGGGCCGTGTGGCTGGCGGCCTGGCGATTTGCTGGTCACTTTGAATCGCCTCAGCAAGACGGCGCGTTTCTGCGTCCGGCTCCACGCCAATCTGTTCGGCCAGCACCTGCCGAAACTGGCGATATTCGTGCAGGGCCAGCGAACGCTGCTGTGTCCACATGTACAGGCGCATCAGCATACGGCGCGCTTCCTCATGCAGCGGGTCCAGGCGGGCCAGATGCCGGGCCGCCACGATTGCGCGCTCGTAATCATTGGACTCGGACCACAGGCTGGCCAGGCGATGCAGCGCACGCACGCAGGTGCGTCGGATGTGTTCGTCCTCGCTGCGCTGCCACGCGTCGAAGTCCGGGGCATCGCGCAGGTTGAATCCGGGCATGAATCCAGAGCCATAGGTATCGGCCATCTTGGCCAGCTCGTCCAGCGTCGCTTTGTGCGGGGCGGCCATGACAGCGTCCATCTGTTTGAGCAGATCCAGCACGTCGCAGGTCAGCGCGCCTGGGCGCAGGGAAATCGTTTCGCGGTCGGTAGCCAGCACGTCGTCGCCCAGCGCCAGGCGCAGGCCCGAAAGCGCGTTGCGCAATTGCACGCGGCTGGAATCAATTTCCGGCCACAGCAGTGCCGCCAGCCACTCGCGCGAGTGCGGGCGCCGTGTTAACGCCAGATGTGCCAGCAGGGCAAGCGATTTTTGCCGTTCCAGCCGGATGGGCTGGCCGTCGCGCATAAGCCGGGGCGAGTCGAACAGGAAAAGCCTGAGCAAGGATGTGCTTCACGGTTTCTGTGTAGGCGTTTCATAATTGTAGCCACATGCAGCGCCATTCTGCACTGATGCGTTTTCGGTACGCTGGCACTATACACTGCACACTTAGAAGTCATTGTAAGCTTTCTGAAAAAAAGAGGTTAAACATGAAACGCTTGTTTTCTTTGATGGTAGCCGGTGGTGCGGCGCTGCTGCTGACGATGCCCGTGCTGGCGCAGGATCGTCCTGACTTGCTGCTATGGGCAGACTCGACCCGTGCCCCGGCGCTGCAGGAATTGCTGGCCCAGTTTTCTGAAGACTATGGGGTTGTCGCGCAGGTGCAGGAAATCGGCATGGGCGAAATTCGCTCCAACCTGACGGTGGCGGGCCCTGCCGGTGAAGGCCCCGATATCGTCATCGGCGCGCATGACTGGCTGGGCGAATATCTGCAGAATGGCGCGATTGTGCCGATCGATCTGGGCAGCAAGGCGGCGGATTTTTCGCCCAGCGCGCTCGACCTGTTCACGGTGGGCGGCCAGCTGTATGGCATGCCCTATGCGGTGGAAAACCTCGCTTTCTTCCGCAACACTGACCTTGTCCCTGAGGCCCCTGAGACGTGGGACGAGGTGTTTGCCATCACCCAGGAGCTGGTGGATTCCGGCGCGGCCCCGCGTGGCTGGGTCGTCTCCAGCAATGCCAGCTATGACTTTCAGCCCGTCATGAGCGCGTTCGGCGGCTACGTCTTCGGCCGCAACGACGACGGCAGCTATAACCCGCAGGATATCGGCATTGGCAATGCTGGCGCGGTGGCCGCAGGCGAATACATCGATCAGTACGTGCAGGCGGGATATATCACGCCGGACATCGACAATGATGTGGCGGTGACGCTGTTTGGCAACCGCGAAGCCGCCATGATGATGACGGGTCCGTGGTTCCTGAACCGTGTGCGCGAAAGCGGCGTGCCATTTGCCATCAGCGCGCCCCCGGCCGGCCCGGCTGGCCCGTCGATGCCATTCATCGGCGGCCAGGGATTCATGATCAGCGCGTTCAGCCAGAACCAGCTGTTGGCCCAGGCTTTCCTGACCGAATTCATGGCGACGACCGACGCGATGCTGGCGATGTATAACATCGATCCGCGCCCGCCTGCATTCCTGCCGGCCGTGGCCGCCATCGAAGATCAGGATATGGTCGCGTTCCAGCAGGCTGGCGCGAATGGCATCCCGCAGCCCTCGATTCCCGAAATGGCCTCAGTGTGGGGCGCATGGGGCAACGCGCTCCAGTTTATTATCAACGGCGAGCTGACGCCTGAAGAAGCGTACACGCAGGCTCAGGCGCAGGTTGTCGAGCTGATCGGCGTGCTGGATGCCGCCCCGACCAGCGTCGGATTGGTGGGCACTGTGCAGATGTTCTTCGGTTGCCCCGCCGACTGGGCGCCAGAATGCCCGAATACCTTCATGGTGGCCGATGGCGACACCAGCTTCTCGCTCAGCACCGCGGCGATTCCGGCTGGTGACTATGAAATCAAAATCGCGCTGGATGGCACCTGGGATCGCAACTTCGGCATGGGCGGGGCCGCTGGCGGCGACAATATTCCGCTGGCCGTGGCCGCTGACGGCACGCTGCTGGTGTTCAGCTTCAGTACCACCGATAACGTGCTGACGGCGTCGGAAGGCTCTGCCGCGCTGGTGGGCACGGTGCAGGCGGCGCTGGGATGCCCTGGCGACTGGCAGCCCGAATGTGCCGCGTCCGAACTGGCCAGTAACGGCGACGGGACGTTCTCGCTGTCGACGACTGCGCTGACGGCCGGAGACTATGAAGTCAAGGTGGCGCTGAATGATGGCTGGGGCATCAACTATGGCGCGGATGGCGTTCGCAATGGCGACAATATCGCCTTCAGCGTGCCGTCTGACGGGGCCGCGGTCGATTTTGTCTTTGATGGCACGACCAACGTGCTCACCGTAAACGTCGCTGGTTAGCCGACTGATGGCAACCACGGCAGCACAGGCCGCGAACTCGGGCGGGTTCGCGGCCCCCTCGCTGAAATGGTCCACCGCCCTGCAGGCGCTGCTGCTCCTCCTCGTGGACGGCTTCGGCGCATTTCTGGCCTATAACATCTGGCAGGACGGCAATGCCTTCTTCGCCATTGTGATCGTGCTCACGCTGGCGCTCATCACCGTCATCACGCTGGTGCCGCGCCTGTGGCCGCTGAAATGGATTTCACCCGCGCTGGCGCTGATGATCCTGCTGTCGGTCTATCCGCTGCTGTACACGGGCTACATCGCCTTCACCAATTTCAGCGATGGCCACCGCTATACCAAGACGGAGGCCGTCGAGCTGCTGGCCGAGCGGCGCTATCTGCCGGAAGGCGGCGCGACGTACGCCTGGTCGCTCTACCAGAATGCGGCAGGCGCGTATGGGCTGTGGCTGACCAATCAGGCAGGCGAGTCGTTTTTCGCCACGCCGGAGGGCATGTTTACAGCCGTGTCTGGTGAGGCTCCGGGGGAGTATGAAGGCTATGCGCTGCTGGAAGGCGGGGCGCGCTTCCGTGCCCTGAACAGCATTGAAGGGGTCACTTTTGGTGATGCCGAAAACGCTGTCGGCATTCAATCGCTGGAGACTGCCGGCGCGTTTGAGCAGCAGTGGGTGTACGATGCGGCGGCCGATGCGCTGACCGACCGTGCCACAGGGGTCGTTTACACCGCAAACAATACGACAGGCGAGTTCACCGCGCCAGATGGCTCCGCTGCGCCTTTTGGCTTCTGGGTCTCGGTCGGCTTCGACAATTTCGGGCGCATCATCAGCAGCGCCTTAAGCCAGGGCCCGCTGATCCGCGTCATTCTGTGGACGATCGGTTTTGCCGTGATTGGGTCGTTATCGGGCTTCGCGCTGGGGCTGGCCGCTGCCCTGCTGCTGGACGGCCAATCAACCTGGCTGCGCGTGCTGCGCGCCGTGATGATTGTCCCCTATGCGGTGCCGGGGCTGGTGAGCGTGCTGGTGTGGCGCGGCATGCTGAATGCCAATATCGGCATCATCCCGCAGACGATGGAATCGATCTTTGGCTGGGCGCCGCCATTTTCCAGCGATCCAGGCTGGGCCAAGTTTGCCATCCTGCTGGTTAACATCTGGTTTTCTGCCCCGTACTTCATGCTGATTGGCAGCGGCGCGCTGCAATCGATTTCGTCGCAGGTGTATGAGGCGGCGCAGGTGGACGGCGCGTCGCGCTGGGTGCAGTTCTGGAAAATCACGCTGCCGCTGGTGCTGGTGGCGCTGGGCCCGCTGCTGATTGCCTCGATCATTTTCAACTTCAATAATTTCTTTCTGATGGAAGCGCTGTTTGGCGGCGGCCCGCCGATCGCAGGCACATCTGCGCCGCCTGTGGGCCACACCGACAACCTGATCAGCTACACCTATCGGCTGGCGTTCAGTGCTGGCGGCACCAAGGATTACGGGCTGGCATCCGCGCTGGGTGTGGTCATCTTCTTCATCGTTGGCATTCTGACGCTGCTTCAGTTCCGCCTGACGCGGACCTGGGAACAGGTAAGTGAAAATGTCTAGTTCAACTGCCGTCTCAACTGCCGCGAAAGTTGCGGTTGTCCAGCCCAGGCAGGCCCCTGCCCTGTCGGCCATCGTGCTGCGCGCCGCGCGCATCCTGTGTATCGTGCTGCTGCTGGCTTTCGCGCTGTTTCCGATCCTGTGGGTCGTCTCGGCGTCGTTTAACCCCAGCGGCACGATGGCCTCGCAGACGCTGATTCCGCAGAATATCGACAGCCTTGAAGAGCTGTTTGGAAACTACACGCGTCTGTTTAACGATCCACAGGTTCCGTTCTGGCGCTGGGTGGGCAACTCGCTGTTTGTCGCTGGCGGGTCATCGCTGTGCGTGGTGCTGGTCGCCTCGCTCAGCGCCTATGCTTTCTCGCGCTTCCGCTTCAAATATCGCCGCAATCTGCTGCTGAGCATCTTCCTGGTGCAGGTGTTTCCCAATGTGCTGGCGATGGTGGCCATTTACCTGATGGTGCTGCAAATTGGCAAATATGTGCCTTTCCTGGGGCTGGACAGCTATGGCGGGCTGATGATGATCTACATCGGCGGCGGCATGGCCCTGAATATCTGGCTGATGAAAGGCTTCTTTGACACCGTGCCGCGTGACATCGACGAATCGGCCATGGTGGATGGCGCCACCCCGACGCAGATCTACTGGCGGCTGATCTTCCCGCTGGTGCGGCCGGTGCTGGCTGTCGTCGGCCTGCTGGCCTTCACCGGCACGCTGAGCGATTTCCTGCTGGCGCGGGTGCTGCTGACGGACCGCCAGAACTGGACGCTGATGGTGGGGCTGTACAGCTTCGTCGAAGGCCAGTTCAGCGACAACTGGGGCGTGTTTGCGGCCGGCGCGCTGCTGACCGCGGTCCCGGTCGTGGTACTGTATCTGTTCCTGCAGCGCTTTATTGTCAGCGGCCTGACAGCCGGGGCCGTGAAGGGGTAGCCATGGACTTCATATTTGGCACCTTCGCAACCGATCAACTGCGGTTGCTGCATCACCAGACGATGCGGCAGGGGCTTCAGCACCGGCATATGCTGGAGCCCGCTGACCCGCTGCCGGGCGAGCCAGTCACGCTGACGGTGTGGGTGGGCATAGACACCGATATCAGCCATCTGGTCGCGTATTATACGACTGGCGCGCACGATCCCGCGGGGGGTCTCGGCCAGAGCAGCGACCAGGTGGCCCATTTTCATCTGGACGCCCATGAGTGGGACGCGCTGGCATGGGGCTACTATTCTGTCTGGAAGGCGACCCTGCCCGCCCAGCCTGACGGAACCATCGTGCGCTATCGCATCGGCGGGTGGACGGATGGCGGGGATGAACTGTTCGCAGACTATCCGCTGGTCACCGATACAATGGAACATGCGGCCGATGCCTTCTTCAAGGGCAAGGAACAGACCGCATACATCAGCCATCCGGGGACGGGAGCTGTGTTCACCTACCGGGTCGACCGGCAGTCGTCGCCGGCCTGGGTGCGCGATGCGGTGGTCTATCAGGTGTTTGTTGACCGCTTTTATCCGGGCGATGGCAAAAGCTGGACGCAAACCGACGATGTTCACCGGCTGATGGGGGGCACGCTGAACGGCGTGCGCGACAAGCTGGGCTATCTGGCGGACCTGGGCATCACGTGTATCTGGCTCAGCCCGACCTGGGAGAGCGGCAGCTATCACGGCTACGACATCATGGATTATTGCCGGACGGCCGACTGGCTGGGCGGCGATGATGCGCTGCGCCGCCTGGTGGGGGCGGCCCATGCGCGCGGCATCCGCGTGCTGCTCGATCTGGCCTGCAACCATATGAGTAACGAGTCGCCTGTGTTCAAAGACGCGCAGTCGGGCAGCGCCAGCAGCCACCGCGACTGGTTCACGTTCGATGACTCGCCAATCGGCTACAAGACATTCTTTAATGTGCGCCAGATGCCGCAGATCAACCTGCGCAATCCACGCGCGCGCGACTGGATGCTGGATATCGCGCGCTACTGGATCCGCGAGTTTGACGTCGACGGCTATCGTCTGGATTACGCGCACGGGCCGGGGCCAGACTTCTGGACATATTTCAATGCCGCGTGCAAGGAAGAGAAGGGCGATGCGCTCACTTTTGGCGAGATTATCGATTCACCGGAAGCGCAGCGGGCGTATATCGGGCGGCTGGATGGCTGTCTTGATTTCTTCGCCAATGAGGCGATGCGCAAGACCTTTGGCTGGCGCACACAGGATCGCGCCGGCCTGGATCGGCGGCTGGCGCGCCATCGGGCCAGCTTTCCGCCGGGTTTTGTGATGCCGGCCTTCCTCGATAACCACGATATGAATCGCTTCCTGCATATCGCGGGTGGCGATAAATCGGCATTGCGCGAGGCGTTTGCCTATCTGATGGGGTTGCCCAATTTGCCGATCGTCTACTACGGCACCGAGGCTGGGCTGTCGCATGAGCGCAGCACGCGCGAGGGCGGCCTGGATGTGAGCCGTATGGCGATGCCGTGGGGCGACGCGCAGGATGCCGTCCTGCGCGATGACTTTGCCGCCATGATCGCGGCGCGGCGCGGGCGTCTGGCCGAGGCAACGCGATGAATGGGTGGCACGATTATACCGAGAGCGTGTCCGCGCATACCGTGACAGGGAAGCTCCTGCGGCACAGCGGCTTTCCTGCGCCGCGCGGCGCAGGCACCCGTGACCTGCTGGCCTGGCTGCCGCCCGGCTATGAGTCAGGCGAGCGGCGCTATCCGGTCGTGTATATGCATGACGGCCAGAACCTGTTTGACGCCCATACCAGCTATTCCGGTGAGTGGCAGGTGGATGAAAGTATGACCGCCCTGCATGACGAAGGCCTGGACGCGATTATCGTCGGGCTGCCGCATGCGGGTGAAAACCGTCGCTTTGAATACAGCCCATATCCGGTGCAGTGGGATGGTGTCCGCTATGCAGGCTATGGCGATGCCTATATCGCCTGGCTGATCGATGTGGTCAAGCCGCAGGTGGACAGCACGTTTCGCACGCTGCCCGATGTGGCCCACACCGGCATCGCTGGTTCGTCGATGGGCGGGCTGATCAGCCTGCACGGCATCATCACGCGGCCGGACGCGTTTGGTTTCTGCGGGGCCTTCAGCACTGCGTACTGGCTGGGCGAGAACGCGCTGCGGCGCACGATTGAAGGGCAGGGCTGCGGCCATGGACGGGTGTACCTGGATGTGGGCACGCGCGAAGGGGATACGCTGCGCGGCTGGAATATCGCCTCAGATGACCTGGATGCCGCCTATGTGGCCGGTGTGCGCGAGCTGCGCGACGCGCTGCTTCTAACTGGCTATATGCTAAATAGCACGTTAGTTTATGTCGAGGATGAGGGTGCCGCCCATAGCGAGTCCGCGTGGGCACGGCGCTTCCCATATGCAATACGACACCTGTTAAGCACTATAGACGGTTAGAAAACTCAGGTCATCAGACTGCGACGGCCCTCAGTTTTCTACCGTCTGGTGATCGTGGCGGTCTTCCCTTTCCTGGCGATAGGACTCCAGTGTGATGTCGCGGGGCAGGGAAGACACCATCATTTTCGGCGTGCCGACAAGCTGTGAGGCATAAATGCTGCGGTGGCCGCTGGACACATACGCGACCACGCAGGCGATCAGGATATAGGCCAGCGCGCCGCCGCCAAACAGCTCCATGCCCAGCACGACGCACGTCAAGGGGGTATTGCTGGCCGCCGCAAACACCGCGACGAATCCGGCTGCAGCCATCAGTGTGGTATCAACGCCCAGCACGCCGCCCAGTGTGTAACCCAGCGTCGCGCCCATCACAAACAGCGGCGTCACCTCCCCGCCGACAAAGCCCGACCCCAGACAAATCGCCGTGAAGACCAGCTTGGCCAGAAACGCCAGCGGCAGCACACCTGTGCCATCCAGTGCGTCCCCGATGAGCGGGATGCTGAGGCCGAGATAGTCATGCGTGCCCAGCAGCAGCGTCAGCGCGATGATGACCAGCGCGCCGATGACTGGCCGGTAAGGGGCATAAGCGATCATGCGCGCCTGTGTCGCTTTCACCAGATGCGTCAGCTCGATGAAAGCCAGCGCGCACAGCCCGAACAACACGCCCGCGATGACCATTTTGACGAGCAGCAGCGCATCCAGGTCGATAGCCGGAAGCTGCGGGGTCAGGGTATGGGTCGCGCCCAGCGCCCGCGCCGTCAGGTCGCCGATGACCGAAGCGGTCACGCATGGAATCAGGCCGTCATAGCGGGTGCGCCCGATCGACTGCACCTCCATGCCGAAAATTGCGCCGGCCGCCGGCGTGCCGAAGACAGCGCCGAAGCCGCCGCTGATACCCGCCATCAGCATCAGCCGACGATCATCCGCGTTCAGCCCCAGCAGCCGGCGCAGGCCGTCGGCCAGGCTGGCGCCCATCTGCACAGCGGTGCCTTCGCGCCCGACCGATGCGCCGAACAGGTGCCCGACGACCGTGCCGATCAGCACCAGCGGGGCCATCCGGCGCGGCAGGTTCTCCTTAAACTCGAACAATTCATCCAGAATCAGGTTGTTGCCGCGCCCGGATGTCCGTCCGAATTTCAGGTAAACCCAGCTGATGGCGAATCCGGCCGCGGGCAGCAGAAACAGCAGCCATGCGTTCGCCAACCGAATCGTCGTGACCCACTCCAGCGCAGCCAGAAACAATGCCGCTGCCGCTCCGGCAACGACGCCGACCACGCTGCCCAGCAGCAGCCATTTGAGCAGGGTGCGGAAATAGGCGGCGCGCTGGGCAAACCGCAGGCGGGTGCCAATGGCGCGCAGGTCAAACTGTCGTGGAGCCATGCTCTGGCCTTTCTGCTGTCCTGAAACAAAAATGGCTTCTACCCATGCATGATGCGGGTAGAAGCCATTAACCATCGCTGGTGTAACACGAGCCTCATCGCGGGGCTGATCGTGCCAGCCCAGAATAAAGTCTAAATCTGTTTGGAATACGAGGCAAGAGCGATTGGACGGCATTGGCCTGACTGCTGCCCAACGCGCCTGTTTTGCGCTACACTCAGCGGCACAACATGATGCTTAGCTGGTGGACAGCGCATGACCGATCCCGCACCCAACCTGACCCTGTTTGATGACAATCCGTTTGACGCCTACGACTACGCCGAGTTCACGGCCGATTTCTGCGTCAAATGCAATATCTGCACGTCGGCCTGCCCGGTCGCGCCGGTGACCGCGTTGTTTCCGGGGCCGAAGACTGTGGGGCCGCAGGCGCAGCGTTTTCGTCACCCGGCAGACCGTGGCGACGACTCGCCTGACAAAAGTGTCGATTACTGCTCCGGCTGCGGCGTGTGCTCGATGGTGTGCCCGCACGGCGTGAAAATCATGGAGATGAATACGCGGGCGCGCGAACGCCTGTATGACGGCAAGATTCCGCTGCGCAACCGCGTGCTGGGTCGCGCCGAGCTGGTGGGCAAGCTGGGGCATAAATTCGCGCCGCTGCTGAACTTTGGCGCGAAAATCCGCCCGGCGCGCATCATCGCCGAGAAGATCATCGGCGTGCACCGCGATGCGCCGCTGCCCGCGTGGAGCTTCACCAGCTTCCGCGAGTGGTTCGCCCGCAACAAGCCGGTCGCAGCGCAGCCCGTCCGCGGGCAGGTGGCCTATTTCCACGGGTGCAGCGGCAATTACTACGACACGGCGGCCAGCAGGGCGGCGGTACTGGTGCTGGCGCACAATGGCTATGATGTCGTGCTGCCAGAGCAGAACTGCTGCGGGCTGCCGCTGCAAAGCAACGGTGAATTCAAGGCGGCGCGCGAGTATGCCGGGCGTAATCTCGACAGCCTGGCCGACTATGCGCGGCGCGGCGTCCCGATTGTGGGCGCAAGCACGTCGTGCACGCTCAGCCTGAAAAGCGACTACCGCGAGATCCTCCAGCTTGAGCATCCTGAGCGAGACAGCGTGTCAGCGCAGGTGTGGGACATCAGCGAATTCCTGCTTGACCTGCATCAGCGCGGCGAACTGCGCACCGACTTGTCTGCCCTGCCGCTGACCGGCCCGGTGGTGTATCACGCGCCGTGCCAGCAGAAACTGCACCATATCGGCCAGCCCGCGCTCGACCTGTTTGAGCTGATTCCGGGCATGACCGTGGAGCGTTCCGGCGCGGCCTGCTGCGGCATCGCGGGCACGTATGGCGTGAAGGCCGAGAAGTATGACATCGCCATGGAAGTGGGCAAGCCGCTGTTTGACCAGGTGCGCGCTATTGGGGCGCATCAGCCGGTCATCTGCGACAGCGAGACCTGTCGCTGGCAGATCACCCACGCGACCGGGGCCAAAAGCGTGCATCCGGTGCAGGTGCTGGCCGCCGCCTATGGCCTGATGGCGCTGTCATGAACCCGTATCATCGCGAGGTGATCGCCCGCCTGACCGACCTGTGCCCGCTGCCGCCGCCAGAGCTTGAGCTGCGCTTCCAGCCGATGTTTGGCGGGCTGGGCGGCTATGTGCGCGAGCGCATCTTTTTCGTGCTGCACAGCGAAGGCCCGGCGCTGAAATTTGCCAAACCGACGCAGGACGACCTGATGACCGTGTCTGCCGAGGCGCGCCATTTGTCCTGGACGCGCCTGTACCTGACCGTGCCCGACTATATCTGGCATGACGACGACCTGCTGCCCGCGTGGATGCAGCTCAGCATCGACGATGTGCTGGCGTGGCCGTCGAAAAAGAAGAAACGCTGACCCGCCAGCCTTACTCCCAGGAAGACTCCCCATGCCCATCGACACCCTCCAGACGACCGAATGGCTGCGCCAGCTGGTGTGCATCGACTCGGTCAATCCTGACCTCGACCCGTCCGGCGCTGGCGAGCGCGAGGCCGCTCACTGGCTGGCCGCCGCCTGCCGCACGATCGGCCTGGAGGTCGAGGTGCATGAGGTCGCGCCCGGACGCTGCAACACGATTGCGCGCTGGCGCGGGTCTGGCGGGGGCAAAAGCCTGCTGCTGACCGGCCACATCGACACCGTCAGCCTGAAAGACATGGTCGGCGACCCGCTGGATGCGCGCATCGAGGGCGACTGGATGTACGGGCGCGGGACGTATGACATGAAAGGCGGGGTGGTCGCCGCGCTCAGCGCCGTGGACGCGCTCAAACGCGAGGGCTTCACGCCTGCCGGGGACCTCGTGCTTGGCTTCGTGTGCGACGAGGAATACGCCAGCATCGGCATGGAGCATCTGGTGACCAAGGTGCGGGCAGATGCCGCCATCCTGACCGAGCCGACCGACGACCGCGTGATTATCGCGCACAAGGGCTTCGCCTGGCTGACGCTGACGACGCGTGGCGTGGCCGCGCATGGCAGCCGCTATGACCTGGGGGCCGATGCCATCCGCGCGATGGGCAACCTGCTGCATACGCTGGATGGCATGGAGCGCGACATCCTGCCCCGGCGGACGCATGCGCTGTTGGGCAGGCCGAGCGTCCATGCCAGTTTGATTCAGGGCGGGCTGGGGCTGAGCACGTATCCCGACGCGTGCACGCTGCGCATCGAGCATCGTTTGCTGCCGGACGAGCGCGGGGATGTGCTGCTGGACCTGTGGCGCGACGCGCTGGCGGACTGGCAGGCGCGGGATGCCTCGTTTCGCGGCGAGGTGACGCTCGACTTCACCCGCGAGGGCTACGAGCTGCCAGCAGACCACGCCATTGTACGCGCCGTGCAGGACGGGCTGGTCCGCGTGAACGGGGCGGAGCTGCCGGTGGGCGGGGTGCCGTTCTGGATGGACAGCGCGATTCTGGGCGCGGCGGGCATCCCCACGGTGACCTTTGGCCCCACGGGCGAGGGCGCGCATGCCGCCGTCGAGCGCGTCTCGCTGGCCAGCGTGTTCCGCTCCGCTGCTGTGCTGGCCGAGGCTGCACGGGCGTGGTGCGGGTGAGGGATAGTGCGATGCAGGTTACAATCAGTCCTGAGATGTATCAACAACTTGTCGACTGGCTCGATAGCCTGATAGATGAAGCGGGAGAGGATGAAGACCATTCATTTGCGCCGATTATAGAAGCTATCGGCGTCCTGATTACGCGGTATGAAGATGCGCACGTCCCGGAAATCACGGACCTGTAGCCCCGTTGAATCCAGCAACTTTGGTGGAATAATCCTTCTTAGTTGATTAAGGGACCGGGTGATTCCGGGCGAGGGCGCCCATGCCGCCGTCGAGCGCGTTTCGTTGCGATGCTGTGCTCGCAGAGGCCGCTCGGGCGTGGTGCGGGTGAAGTGCATCGTCGAATCAAAGGTGACCTGGATTGGTACTGCCAACACGCAATTCCGAATTGCATGCCAAGTTCCTTGGTTTCTGCCAGACGCTCGTCGCTGCCGACGACCTCGCGTTGATGATGGCGGAAGTCCTGCGCTTTGCCGTGGAGGTAACCGGCGCGCAAAGTGCTGTTTGCCTGATTTATCCGCAGCCAGACTGGTGTCCTGAAGGGCTGCTGATGGACAACTCGGCCGGGATTTTGCCATTTGATGCGAGCGGTCTTCAGCTACCTGATGATCAGCCGGATGTCACCAGTATCAGTGGTGATGGGTGGCTGGCGTTGGGATTGAATGCTGAACGGTTGGGCTGGGTATTTTTGCCGGGCGGTGGCTATGACATGGATCGGCTGGAGATGCTGTCCGTGCCGGTCAGGATGGGCATCGCCAGTTTCATTCGGGCACAGCAGCTCAGGCAGCAGGTCACGTATCTTCAGACGCACGACCATATCCTGACGAAATTACCCAATCGGCTGTACTTTCATCAAAAACTGGCGGAACTGATCGCCTCGCCTGTCCAGAACCTGGCGATTCTGGTGGTGGACATTGACGATTTCAAACGCATCAACCGTTTTGGCGGGCACAGTGTCGGCGACCAGTTTATTTACCATGTCGGGCAGATGCTGGCGCAGGTGGCAGACACGTTGCCTGGTTCCACTATCCTCGCGCGGATGGGCGGCGACGAATTCGCGTTTATCCTGATTGGTGCGGATCGTGCAGCAGCGGCGCAGGCAGGCACGCTGGTGCTGGAATCTCTTCGTCGGCCGTTTATGGTGCAAACCGCGACCTTCCAGACCACTGCCAGTCTGGGGATTTGCCTGTATCCGCACGACGGAAACTCGGTGTCTGAACTGCTGCAGAATGCTGACATCGCGATGTACCGCGCGAAAGAGGGCGGAAAAGACCAGTATCGCTTCTTTCAGCAGTAGCCAGACGGCTAACGGAGATAGTGCATGAATCTGGGCAGCAAACCACCGCGTAAAGTCTTTATCAGTTATCGGCGCGATGACAACGCCGATTTTGTCTATCACATTCGCACATGGTTCGGTATTCATTACGGCCTTGAGAATGTGTACATCGATATTGCCAGTAATCAGGCCGGCGCTGAATTCGACAAGGTCATCAAGGCGACCGTACAGGACTGTGACGTATTTGTGCCGATCATCGGCCCGAAATGGCTGAAAATCCTGGAGCAGAACCTGATCGCGAAGGCGATTGACTCTGGCAAGGTCGATTATGTGAATGAAGAGATTGCGCTGGCGGTGAAGGAAAACAAGTACATGTGCCCGATCTGCATCAAGGGCGCAAAGGTGCCGAGGGAGAAGCAGCTTCCCGCTGAAATTCGCCCGATGCTGACGCGGCACGTGATCCAGATTCCTGATGCGGAAGCGCTTTATACCAAGATGGAAAGCGTGATCGGTGATATTGAGAAGAACCTGTCACGACTCGATCAGCCGCGCAAGGAAATTCAGAAGCTGGAAGAGACCTCCCCGGCAGCAGGGCTGGCGCTGGGCTACTATAACTTCATTCAGTCAGCTGTGAGGAGCATCAACCAGAAGAAAGAGGGGTCGGACGAGTATCAGAACGATGTTGTCATCCTGGATTCGAAGGATCGGAGTGAAATCGACCGGATCGGCACAGGCGCGGCGGATCGCGCGGATGTCCGTGTCAATATTGTGGTGCCGTCCAAAATCCACTATGCCACCTTCGCCAGTGTGGGCCGGCTGAAGGAACATATGCGCGAGGCAGTCATCCGCGCCGCCGCCCGGCCGATATCCTTTCTGGCCAGCGAGAATGCCAGCGGGCATGATCTGTTTGATATCCCCACCACGCTCAGCAGCATGCAGTCATGGATTGAGCGGCGCATCAACCTGCGCTTCTCTCATCCCAGCAAGGACGAGTGGTGGCAGGATGGCAAGCGCATCGATGAACATACATGGTACCGAAGCCGGGAAGATGAAACGCAGTTCCTTCAGCAGGAGCAAATAGAGCGATTTGGATTTGTGCTGAAATGGTGGGTGGACGGAGACGACCTGGAGATCAATCAGCGTATCCGCATTTTGTGGTATGACCCCGACGACACGACTTCCGAAATGGCCTGGCTGCGCTCTATCTGGAAGTAGGGGCTTGTGCCGCCCCTGGCCAGTGTGGCAAGGACGGGGCGTGGGTACATACAGCGGGAAGCCCGGATCAGGCTTCCCGCTTTCCTCGCCATCTACCCCCGCGAGCGCGACCACTCGGCGCGGCCAAGAGCGTCCAGCGTCGCGTAGTCTTCGTCTGAAAGCTGGATGCCCGCCGCGGCGGTGTTTTCCTCCAGGTGCTTCACGCTGCCTGTGCCGGGGATCGGCAGCATCACCGGGCTTCGTTTCAGCACCCACGCCAGCGCCACCTGCGACGGGGACGCATTCAGGCGCGCGGCCATCTCGCTCAGTGTGCTGCCCGGCTGGGCCAGGCCGCCCGCCGCCAGCGGAAACCACGGGATGAAGGCGATATTCTCGCGTTCGCAGTAGTCCAGCACGTCTTCATGCTGGCGATAGACCAGGTTATACAGGTTCTGCACGCTGACGACCGGGAAGAATTTGCGGGCCGCCTCAATTTCCTCGATGCCCACTTCGCTCAGGCCGACATGGCGAATGAGCCCTTCGCGCTGCATGTCGGCGATCACCTGAAACTGTTCGTCGCGGTCGGTGCGCGGGTCGATGCGGTGCAGCTGCCACAGGTCGATGCGCTCCACGCCCAGACGGCGCAGGCTCATCATCACGCACTGGCGCAGATACTCTTTGCGCCCAACCGGGTGCCATTCATCGGGGCCGTGGCGCGTCAGCCCGCCTTTGGTGGCTACGATCATGCCGTCCTCATACGGGTGCAGCGCCTCGCGAATCAGATCCTCGCTGACATCGGGGCCGTAGGCGTCGGCCGTGTCGATAAAGTTGATGCCCAGTTCGGGCAGGCGCTTGAGCACGCGAATCGCCTCGGCGTGATCGGCGGGTTCGCCCCAGATGCCTTTGCCGGTGATGCGCATCGCGCCAAAGCCGAGCCGGTTGACCGGGATGTCGCCACCCAGCATGAAGGTGCCGCTTGCTTCTGCAATTCTTGTCGTCATCCGAAAATTCTCCACATTTTGAACCTGCGTCACAGTAATGCAGGCTAACGATGCCTCAGACGCCGCGAAACTGCAATGTCTGCGCAGGTATCTACATCGGAACTTATTTCGTCATATTTGTGATGCAGACTGTCATTGAACAGACAACAGAAAGTTAGAGAAAGCGGAACCGACCCATGCCCACTGTCACCCGCCTGACCCACGCCACGCCCGAGCTTGCCGAGCAGATGAATGCCCTGCTGGACGACGATGTCCGCTGGGACGCCGCGCAGGCCGAGCGCTTTTTTGCCGACCCGAACAACGCCCTGTTCGTGGCCTTTGAGGGCGAGCGTCCGATCGCCTTCCTGAGCGCCTACTTCCTGCAGCGGTTTGACAATTACCGCGCTGAAATCCTGTTTTACGAGATTGGCACGCACGAGGACTTTCGTCGGCTGGGCGCCGGTCGCATGCTGCTGGAGGCGTGCAAAGCCTGGGGCCGCGAACGCGGGGCCGATAACGTGTGGGTGCTGGCCTACACCGAAGACGAGCTGGCCACCTCGTTCTATCGCGGCACAGGCGCCGAGGAAGACGAAGAGACCTCGACCATGTTCACCTATCCGCTGGAGTAAGCCAGCGCCATCGCGTGCCGAAAGCCGCGCCCCGCGCTATAATCATCGCTGAAAGACTCGCAAAAATAGCCTTTTTGGAGTGTGATGATGAATGCGACGGACACCCTGCGCGGCCTCGGCTTTGAGCTGACGGACGATCAGAAGCAGTTGCAAAAGCTGGCGCGTGACTTTGCCGCCAAAGAGATCATCCCGGTAGCCGAACATTTTGACCGCACCGCGGAATTCCCCATCGACATCATCAACCGGGGGCGCAAGATCGGCCTCGTGAACCTGAATATCCCGCTGGAGTACGGCGGGCCGGGCGCGACGGTGCTGGAAGAATGCATCGTGGGTGAAGAACTGGCCTACGGATGCAGCGGCATCAGCACCGCCATGAGCGTGAACAACCTGTCCAGCCTGCCGATCATGCTGGGCGGCACCGATGCGCAGAAAGACCTGTGGCTGGGTGATCGCATGGTGGGCAGGGGTGACCTGGCGGCCTACTGCGTCACCGAGCCCGCGGCGGGGTCGAACGTGGCCGGCATCCAGACGCGTGCCGAGCGCGTGAACGGCCATTATGTCATCAATGGCTCGAAAATCTTCATCAGCAACGTGAACTATGCCAGCTTCTACACTGTGTTTGCCGTGACGGATCCGGCGAAGCGGCAGAAGGGCATCTCGTGCTTCGTCATCGACCGCGACACGCCCGGCATCACCGTGAGCAAGCATTTCGACAAGCTGGGCCAGCGTGCCGCCGATACCGCCGAGATCGTATTCGAGAACGTGGAAGTCCCTGCCGAAAATCGTATCGGCGAGGAAGGCCAGGGCTTCATGCTGGCGATGACCGTGTTCGACCACAGCCGGCCCGGCGTGGCGTCTGGCGCGGTGGGCGTGGCCCGTCGTGCGCTGGAAGAATGCGTGAAATATGCCAAAGAGCGCGAGACCTTCGGCCAGCCGATCTGGCAGCATCAGGCGGTCGGCCATAAGATCGCCGACATGGCCATCAACATCGAGGCGGCGCGTCTGCTCACGTATCAGGCGGCCTGGATGGTGGACAACGGCATCGCCAACCCGAAAGTCGTCGCCGCTGCCAAAGCCTTCGCCGCCGATATGGCCATGCAGGTCACCATCGACGCGGTGCAGGTGTTCGGCGGCTATGGCTACATGAAAGAATATCCGGTTGAAAAGCTGATGCGCGATATCAAGGTGTTTCAGATTTACGAAGGCACCAGCGAAATTCAGCGCAATATCATTGTGCGGGAACTGTTTCGTTAAGTCGGACGAGTGGGAGTGGTTATGGCGCTGCATCACAACGTGCTGGTTATCGGCGCGGGACTTTCAGGACTCATGGCGGCACGGATGTTGCAGGACGCAGGGCGCACCGTGCGCCTGCTGGACAAGGGGCGCAGCGTCGGCGGGCGCATGGCCACCCGTCGCGTGGGCGATGGCAAGGCCGACACCGGCGCGCAGTTCTTCACCGTGCGCGATGCCGAATTTGATGCGTATGTGAAAGGCTGGATCGCGCAGGGCATCGTGTTTGAGTGGTCACGCGGCTGGAGCGATGGTAGCCTGAATCCCGCCCGCGACGGGCATCCGCGCTATGCGGTGCGCGATGGCATGAACGCGCTGGCGAAGCATCTTTCCAACGGGCTGGACTTTGCCGTCAATGTCGAGCTGCAATCGGTGCGCCGCACCGTGACCGGCTGGCAGCTGACCGATACCGAGGGTGAGGTGTACGCAAGCGATGCAGTGGTGCTGACCGCGCCCGTCCCGCAGTCGCTGAAGCTGATCGACAACGGCGGCGTTGTGCTGCCCAAAGAGGCCCGTGCCACGCTCGATTCAGTGCAGTATGAGCCGTGCCTGGTGATTATCGCCGAAGTGAATGGCGCCACCGGCCTGCCAGCGCCCGGCGCGATGCAGCGCCACAACAGCAATCTGTACTGGATTGCAGACAACGAGCGCAAAGGCATTTCCAAGACGCATCTGCTGACGATTCAGTGCAGCGGGCCATTCTCTCGCGCGCTGTGGGACCTGCATGACGAGGAAGTGGTGCGCAAGGTGCGCATCGACCTGATGCCGATTATGGGCACCGATGCATTTGAAATCACAGCGGCGCAGGTGAAGCGCTGGCGCTATTCGCGGCCTGTGTCGGATCTGCCCGGCGATTATCTGCTGGTGGATGTGGCCGATGCGGCGGGATCGACGGCGCCGCTGCTGTTTGTGGGCGATGCGTGGTGCGGCGCGCGCGTGGAAGGCGCGTTTGTCAGTGGGCTGCGCGGTGGCCGTGCGCTGGCCGAAAAGGTGGGCAAATAGAGCATAATTCCATCGTATACTAGCGGTATCATCAGATATGGAGAGGGGTGAGCACAATGAGCGCCCTGGAACAACAGCTTATCGAACGCATCCGGCAGATGGACGAAAAGTCCAAACAGCGCGTGCTGGAATTTATCGATCAAGACCAGTCGGCACAACCGAAAAAGCAGGGTTACGCCGCTCTCGAAGAAGTGCGCCGACTGGCAAAGCTGTATGCCCAGCCGCGGCAGGATCATCAACCGGGCGCGGTGGAACTGATACATGAGGCGAGGGAAGAGCGTCTGAATGCCTTACTGGGTGATTGATGCGGGCGTATTTATCGTCCGGGCGCTGGATGAGCCTCTAGCCGGTACAGCCGACCAGTGCCTGATGTGGATGTGGCAGCACAGTTATCAGATTGCCGCGCCGACACTGTTTCGCTATGAGATTACCTCTGTGCTGAGGAAAGCTGTGCATCAGGGACGTATAGCACCCGATGCAGCACCGCTATTTCAGCGGGCGATTTTCGCGCATGACATCACCTATTTCCTTGATGACCTGCTGCTGGCGCGGGCGCAGGAAATTGCCGCGGCGCTGAACATGCCCACGGCCTACGATGCCCAGTATGTGGCGGTGGGCGAGCGGCTGGGCGCACCAGTGTGGACGGCGGACAGGAAGTTCGCTGCGGCCGCTGCATCCTACGGCGTGCGCTGGCTGGGCGACTTCACGCCAGACGCATTCCCCGTGTAAAATACAAACAGGCCGCGCCGAAGATTATTTCCAGCGCGGCCTGTTCTCTTGTCTGGCAATCGTGTGAGCTACGTCACAGTGGCGTTGGTAAACATCTTCTTCAGCGCGATACCGGGGGTATTCTGCTTCAGGTAGGTGATGTTGTCCCCGCTGAACGGCTTTGGCGTCATCTTGAAATAGGTGACGAGGGCGTTTTCCTTCACCACATTCGGCACCTTCAGCAGCTCCAGCAGCGTGGTATTGACCGGCGCACCGGGCAGCGTGCTCTGCATGATGATGACGGGCAGCTTCAGCAGGCCGGCGGGCGCGGGGAACAGCGCGCGGCTGGTGCCCATCGCCTTGAAGATACGCTTTTCAATTTCTTCCAGCGTCAGCACTTCCGGGCCGCCCAGCTCAAATTCCTTGCCAATCGTGCCGGCATCATCCAGCGAGCGAACAATCGCTTCGACCACGTCGTCGATGTGTACGGGCTGGAAGGTCGCCTTGCCGCCGCCGATATTCGGGAAAATCAGCGGGGTCAGCGAGACCAGGCGCGAAATTGAATTGAAGAATTCGTCCTGCTGGCCGAAGATGGCCGACGGGCGCACGGCTGTCCACTGAAGCTTGCTGGTGGCGACATATTCCTGGGCGCGGCCCTTGCTGCGCAGGAAGCGCGAGAAATGATCGGGTGTGGCGCCATTCTGGCTGACATTGATGAAGCGCATCACGCCTTCAGCTTCGGCGGCATCGACCAGATTGATCGTGCCCTGATAATTGACTTCGTCGTAGGTGGCGTCGCCGCGTTCCATCGGGATGGCCACGGTGTGCACGATGGCGGTGATGTCGCGCATTAGCGGGGGCAGCGTGCTGCGTTCGGTCACATCGCCAGAGACGATCTCGATCTTGTTCTCCAGGTCTTTCAGGCGGAGGCTGGCTTTGTCTGCATTGCGCACCATCGCGCGCACCTGCTTGCCCTGTGCCACCAGACGACGAACCGTATTGTTGCCCACAAATCCGGCTGCGCCGGTTACGAGAATGGCCATGCTGAAACCTCCAGCGAATGCAGTATTTCAAATGAATGGCTATCAGTGTAACAGCAGCGTATGAATGAGGGATTAGCGGTTCGCCTACGGCGCGTGAAGCGTAATCGCGACCAGCCCAAGCGCATCGGCGCTGGCACCGCGCGCACCACTGGTTAAATTGCCGATGTTTTCGATCCTCAGCCTCTCGTTCGGCGCGTCCATGGCATACAGCCCAACCAGCACAAGATAATGCCCCGGTGGCAGGTCAGCGGGCAGGGGGATGGCGTGGTTGTCGGCAATCAATGTGTCAGGTGGCCACGATGTCGTTGGCGAAAGCCCGTTGGCCGGCTCGGTATCGCGCTGCGCGACGATCGTATGGCTGGCGTCGATCAGGTGGATAAATACCTTGTAGCGTTCAGTCACCGGTTGCCCGGTGCGCCACCACAGGCGCAGCTGCACCACATCGCCGGGCACAAAGTCCACAGCGTTCAATTCGGCGTTGGACAGGACAATACCGTGTTCCCATTGTGAACCCAGGCTGAGGGTGACTTCGAGGTCGTCAGGCATGACATAGCGCGCCAGACGCACATCCCCGTACCAGCGTTCGCCCGCTGCAAACGTCTGCTCTGAAAGCGTCGCTGCCACCACGCCACTCGGGTCGCGCTCGGCCTCGCCCCAGTAAACGACGAAAGCCCGTTCATAGGTTTCGACCAGCCGGCTGACCTCCGCCGCTGTCTCCGCATCGTTTCCGCCCAGGCCCTCTGGCAGGCCGATTACGGGCAGGTCACCATCGTAGTAATAGCCGAACACCTCGGCCTGATTGGGCGCGTTCAGCACGATCACGTCACCGGGCTGCTCGATGCGCAGGATGTCCTGGGCGATGCCACGGTAATTCGCCCGCTGAAGCTCCGGCGCAGCAGACAACCCGCTCACCCCGCTGATAAGCTGAAGGGTGATCCACAGCGTGACGCCGACGGCTGCACTGCGGGCCGCCAGGAGCGCGCGTCTGCCACGGGCGCTGTTGGTCGCCCGCACGATGCGGTCCAGATGCCACAGCGCGGCCACCCCACCCGCCATCCACATGGACAGGCCCAGCTGCGCGGGCAGCATCAGCTTGAGATTTTGTTCGCGGGCCATTCCCAGCGCGATGAACAGGCCGGTGGGCAGGGCGACCCACAGCAGCGGCAGCAGTGGATGCGGCCACAGGCGGCGCGGCGATGCTTCATGCGGGCGATAGAGCAGGCCGAAGATCAGCAGCAGCACGGGCAGGGCATAGCCCGCGCCCAGCGCCACCAGCCCGAAGGCATACTGCCCGAACAGCGTGTACAGCGAGAGTGGGAAGGGGATGACATCGGCGCCGGTCTGCTGCCAGCCGGAAAGCTGGGTCAGTGCGGTGGGCAGCCAGGGCAAAAACAGCGCCAGCCCCAGTAGACAGGCCGCTGCGTAATGCCCCAGCAGGCGCAGCGCATGCTGACGGTCACGCGGCCAAACAGCCACGATGCAGATCAGCGTGAAGGCCCCGCCGGCCAGCATGAACAACGGAAAGGCATACTGCGTGTACAGCCCGGCCGCCATGACCAGCCCAAGCAGGACAGCGCGCCTTCGCGTGGGACGGCGGATGAGCAGCAGCGTGAGAAGCATCATCGCCACGACGCACAGCCCCAGCAGCGCATACATGCGCGTTTCCTGCGCGTAATACAGGCTGAAGCTGTTGAGCGCGGTGAACAGCGCGGCGATCACGCCGGCGGCGCGGCCAAAGGCACGCCGACCCAGCGCGAATGTCAGCGCGACGGCCAAGATGCTGGCAAAGGCCGACAGACCGCGCAGGGCCAGCTCGCTGGTGCCTGCCAGCCGCGTCCAGGCTGACAGCAGCCAGTAGTAGCCGGGCGGGTGAATATCGCGGGCGGCATTGGCGGCAATATCGGCCAGCGAGCGCGTCGCCTGCACATAGCTGTTGCCCTCGTCGTTCCACAGCGACTGCGCCGTGATGCCGTGAAAACGCACGGCCGCGGCGATCAGCACGATGCCCAGCATCAGGCCCAGATACAGCCACGGCGTGCGCGACGTGCGGCCATTCATCTGGCGAAGCGGCGCCACAGAGCGCGCAGGATGCCGATGCCCAGCACCAGCCCGACGCCCAGCCCGGCCAGCAGCAGCGGCTGAATGTGCAGCCAGCTGTGGTCGCTGACGACGACCGCATCCAATGCGAAGGCGTCTTCCGCCGCCAGCCCGAATGTGTGTGCCCCTGCCAGCCAGTCAGACGCATAGAGCTGTACGTCCAGCCAGCCATCCGCCAGCGCGCGCGCCGCCAGCGGCTCGATGACCTGCCCGTCACGCGTGAAGGTGATCGACCGCAGCTCGTCATCGGGGCGCACGCGCAGCGAGACATGCGTGCCATAGGCGCTGAAACTGGCAGCATCGGTCAGCAGCGCGTCCTCGAACTGTGCGCCGGCCAGGCCGGTTTGCCGGATCGGGCTGGCAGTCTCGATGGCCCAGTCTGATGCCTGATGCACGCCGTGGTACAGCGTTGGCGTCAGCCCGGTGATGTAATCGCGCATGGCATTGTATACGGGCAGGGGCGTGAAATCCGGCTCCAGCATGCGGAAGTAATACCACGACTGGTTGGCGCGGTCCGGCGAGGGCAGCTTGAAGAACCACACGTTCATCACGCCCACGTAGGGGAAATCGCGTAGCACGCGGGCATACGCCTGCGGCAGATAAGCCGCGGCCTGTTCGCGGGTGACCACGCCGAAGCCTTCGCGGGCCGTCACATCGGCGGGCACTTCCGGCGCGTCGATCGGGTTCCAGGCCGCCTCGCTGATCCACAGGGCTTTATGGGCGTCGCCATTGGCCACCATCAGGTCACGCAGATACTGCTGGCGGGCAAAATTCTGATGGAACACGCTCAGGCGCTGGTCCGTGGGGCCGCTGAAGAAGCCGTACCCCTGCGCGGCGGCCACGTCGAAGCAGCGGCCCGCGCCCGCCTCATACATGCGCTCCATGTAAATCAGCTCGTTCAAGTCGCGCAGATTCAGCGCCAGCGTGGGCGAGAGCGCCGGCCCGATGACGACCGCGTCGGGATTGGCCGCCTTGATGGCATCGTAAGCGGCGCACAGCAGCTCGGTGAACTGCTCCGGATTGACAGCCTGCTCACCCCATTCGGGATAGATATTCGGCTCGTTCCAGATCTGGAAATAGCGGATGCTGTCGCGGTAACGGTCGGCCACTGTCCCTGCAAATCTTGCAAAGTCATTCAGGTCGTCCGGCGGGGCAAAATCACCCGGAATCGTCTGCGACCACGCGGGCGGATTGCCGATGCGCGCCTGAATCTCGATGTCATACTGATCGGCCAGCGCGACGATCATGTCATATTTGGCCCACGCGTCGACGCCGTTCGGGTCGTTGCGCCGGTCGATGAAGTCGCCGCGCCCGTGAATCTCGATGTCTTCCCACACAAACTGCTGGCGAATCCAGTCGAAGCCGGCGTCGGCGATCATCTGCATCTGCTGTTCGCGTTTGGCTGGCTCCACTTCCTGTTCCAGGAACGTGTTCACGCCAAACGGGCTGACATCGGCATGCTGGATGGGCACGCTGTCGGCCAGGTTCAGCGGCGGACGCAGAAAATTCCCCGTCCACTCGACCATGCCGCGCACCTGGGCCAGCGGCCGTTCTTCGCCGGTGACGCGGTAAAACAGCCGCCACGCCAGCCCCTGATTGGCCAGGTCCAGCCCCAGCAGCAGCGTAAACACCAGCAGCGCGCCAGCCGCTGCCGCCACCGGGAGATAGTACTTTCGGATGATTCTGGTATTCATACGGCGAATAGTCCGACACCTTTTTTGAAATTGAGCGACATAAAGCACATGCCGTTTGTTCAGAGCGCCGCAATTTGCGAGCGAAAGAGGACGAAAATGCGCTTCGAGTTTGACCGCGATTATATCTTCATTTACGGCCCCGAATGGGCGGATGAACTGGAAGACTGCCTGCGCCGTGATGCGCTGGCCATGCGCGTGATGAATCGCCTGAATCTGACCTTCGCCGATATCCGCCGCTATTATCTGGCCAAGCCGTATTTCCAGCGCGTGCGCGCGTGGTTGCTCGATCAGGCAGACCGCACGATTGACCCGGTCGAACTGCTGCTGACGGCCGTGTGCCAGGAAAAGGCGACGTCGTCACGGCGCGCAGGCTAGCTTTCGCAGTACTGATGGGCGCGGGCCGCCCGTCGCCGGGCGCGATTCATATCGTCGCGCAGGGCACGGGCCGCCGCCGCCGGGTCATCCGCATGCTGGATGCTGCGCGACGCATTCACGATCAGCCCGCCGCCGCCCCTGTCCAGCCCGTTGGCCATCACCGCATCCACATCGCCGCCCTGCGCCCCGATGCCTGGCACCAGCAGCGGCATATCGCCCACGATGCGGCGCACCTGTTTCAATTCTTCGGGATACGTCGCCCCCATGACCAGCATGATATTCCCGTGCGCGTTCCAGGCATTCGCTGCCCGGTCGGCCACCACCTGCCATAACGGCCTGCCGCCTGCGTCCAGCCCCTGCAATTCATCCGCGCCCGGATTGCTGGTGTGGCACAGGATGATGCTGGCCTTGTCGGCGCGTTCCAGAAACGGCCGGATCGCCTCGCCGCCCAGGTACGGGTGCAGCGTGATCGCGTCGAAGCCCAGATGATCGAAAACGGCCGTCGCATACTGCGCATTCGTGCTGCCGATATCGGCGCGCTTGGCGTCGCAGATGGTCAGGATATCCGGGTGCCGCTCACGCAGATATGCCATCGTGTCGGCCAGGTCGCGCCAGCCGTCCGCGCCGCGCGCCTCATAATAGGCCATGTTCGGCTTGTAGGCGCAGGCAAAGGCATACGTCTGCTCGATGATGTGTTTGTTGAAGGCCAGCACATCCCCGCCAAACTGGGCGGGAATCTTCGCGGCATCGGTGTCCAGCCCCACGCACAGCAGCGAGTCGATGGCCGCGGCGCGCGCCCGGTATTTGGCGACCGCGTCCGTCATGTCAGGCCCCGTTTGCTGGCCCAGCCGTGCGGATCGGCCAGCCATTCCTGCACAGTCGTGCGTTCTGCCTCGGTGAAAAAGTCATCCGCGTCCAGAATCGCCTGAAAATTGGTCAGCGTGTGCAGATTGACATGCGCATCCGCGAACGCGATGAGCGATTCCGGGAAGCCGTAGCTGATGATGCTCAGGCAGTCATTGACGATGGCGCCGGTATCGCGCAGGGCGTGCACCGCGCTCAGGCTGCTGCTGCCGGTCGTGATCATGTCCTCCACCAGCAGCACGCGCATTCCCACCACCGAACCGCCTTCGACGCGGTTTTTGGTGCCGTGGTCTTTCGGCTGTTTGCGCACAAACACATGCGGCTTCTCGATGGCATAGGCCAGCGCCGCGCTGTGCGGGATGCCCGCCGTCTCGATGCCCGCGATGACATCATATTCGATGCCCCGCGACGCGATCAGCCCGGCAAATGCCCAGATGACCACGCGCCAGTCGCGCGGGTAAAAGGGCAGGCGCCGGTTATCGACATAGACCGGCGACAGGATGCCCGATTTAAAGCGGACCGGCTCTGTCTCGTTGTAGCCCACAGCGCCGATTTCCAGCAGTGATCGTGCGACGTGATGTTCGTTCATGACGGCCTCGCAGTCTGTGTGATGCCGATGGTACCACGACTAAATGGATGACCCATTTTACGCGTCCTGATGCAGTTTCGCTTGTAAGTCCAATTCGTGCGACACGATCGATGCCGCCAGCAGGCCGCGATAGATCAGCGCGGAGTAAAGCTGCACCGCGCTTGCCCCGGCCTGCATGAAGTCGTGCGCCGCAGCGCCATCGAGGGCGCCGCCGCAGCCGATGATGTCCAGCGGCGCGTCGGTTTGGTCGCGCAGATGGGCGATGCGCTGGCAGGTGTCCAGCGCCGCCGGATGCAGCCGTCCGCCGCCCACGCCTGCCGTCAGCGACGGGTCGGAGGGTGCCGGCTGGCCGAGCGTATTGGTGGTCACCAGTGCACGCACGCCGGTCTCAGCGCAGGTCTCCACCAGCGCGGCAAGCTGCGCATCGCCCAGGTCAGGGGAAATTTTCAGCCACAGCGGGCCATGCCCGCCAATCACGGCCCCCACAGCCTGGCACAGCGCACGCGTGCGGTCGCGGGTCTGATGGCCGCGCGGGTCATCCTCGGTGTTTGGGCAGCTCACATTCAACGTGAACCAGGCGGGCGTCAGACCCGCCGCCACAAAAAAGCTGAACGCTTCGGCGGCTTCGTCGCGTTCCTGCGCCGGGTCGGCCACGCCGGGGCTGACCGCCACATTGAGGCCAAAGACGTCCGGCAGGTCTTGTTTATGCGCAGCAAGAAACGCTGCTGCCGCCCGTGCCCCCGGATTCTTCAGCCCGACGCGATTCTGTGTGCTGCGTGCCCCTGCGTCGCGCCAGATCACGCGGCCTGGGTTGCCCAGCCGGGGCCAGCGCGTGTAACTGCCGAATTCGACCGCGCCGCACAACGCGGGCATCAGCCGCCAGCCGGGGATGATATTGCGCCCGGCCTCCACGGCGCGCAGCGCGGCGTCTTCATCCGCGAAGCCATCGCCTTTGACCAGCCCGGCAGCGATCATCACGGTGGAGGGCAGCGATACCCCACCCGCTGTGACCGGCGCTGTCCCGCTTTCGACGGCGCGGCGCATAACGCGTGCCATGGCTGGGAATATTCCGGCGCTGTCGCCGACGCGCATGACCCGCACAAACAGGTCATGCGCAGCCTGTGCGTCCATCGTGAAGACGAGCGGACGGGCAGCGCGGTAAGCCAGGTCGGCGGCGGACAGCAGGAATCGCGCCATCAGGCAAACATCCCCCGGACATTCCCGCCAGAGCCGGGCGCGGCCAGCACGTGCCCGTCCTCGAATATCGTTTGCCCGCGCAGGACGACTTTCTTCACGCGGCCATTCACGGTCATCCCCTCGAACGGAGACCAGCCGGGCAGGGTGCGGAACATGCCGCGTTCGAGCGTGTATTCCTCGTCAAAGTCGATTTCGGTGTAGGTGTCGCCGCCATAGGCGATGTTGAAGATGCGCGCCGCGTTGAGCGTGACCAGCTCGGCCAGGCGCGCCATGGTGATGCGCCCCTGTTTGACGGCCGTGCACATCAATGGAATCGTGGTCTCCAGGCCGGGCACGCCGTAGGCTGGCTTTTCGGCGGCTTTGTCGGCCAGTGAGTGCGGCGCGTGATCGCTCTCGATCACATCGACGGTGCCATCGGCCAGCGCCGCCCACAGCGCTTCGCAGTCGGCCTGCGTCTTCAGCGGCGGCTTCATCATGCCGTGCGCCCCCAGCCGCGCCAGGTCGCCCTCGTGCAGATAGAGGTGATGCGGGCACACGCCCAGCGTCACCAGCAGGCCTTCTTCTTTGGCGGCGCGCAGATAGTCAATTTCCTGCGCCGTGCTGATGTGGCAGAAATGCGTGCGCACGCCGTATTTACGTACCAGCGCCAGAATCTCCAGCACGGTCTCGTTTTCGGCATGCACGGCGATCGGCTGGCGATTGCGCGAGGCTTTCCAGGCGGCGAAATGCGCCTCGCGCAGCGCCTGGTCTTCGATCAGCAGTTCGCCGGTCGTCTCGTTGCAGTACATTTTCATGCCGCACACGTCCGCGCCCACCTGCGCGAATACCTGCGCGTCCGGATGCTGGCCTGCGCCGTAATACACGCCCCAGTCGGTTACGGCCTCGCGGCCAATTTCGGCCAGCTTGTAGGCCAGCGCGTCGGGGGTGGTGGTGCTGGGCAGGGTGTTGGGCATGTCCAGCACGCACACATAGCCGCCCGCCAGCGCAGCAGTCGTCTCGCTCAGAAAAGTGCCTTTGTGCGCCCAGTCCATGCCGCGCAAATGTACATGCACGTCAATCGGCGCGTGAAGTGTCAGGATGCGTCCCATAGGCTACGGCTTCACCGTGCCCAGCACGGCGGCCAGGATCGCCATACGCACGAACATGCCGTTCTCCATCTGTTTGAAATAGGCGGCGCGTGGATCGCGGTCGAGCGCGTCGCGCTGGGCGGCATCGCCCATTTCATTCTTGCGCGGCAGCGGGTGCATCAGGATCATGTCTGGTTTGGCGCTGGCCAGCACGTCGGGCGTCATCACAAAGGCATCGCGGATGGCCTCGTAATCGGCGCGGTTGTCGAAGCGTTCTTCCTGCACACGGGTCCAGTAGACGACGTCGCTGTCGGGCAGCACATCAGCCAACGTATCCGTCTGCACGAGCGCGATATTGCGCTGGCGCAGGTATTCAACGATGTAGTCGGGCATTTGCAGCATATCCGGCGAGACGAGCGCCAGCGTGCAGTCTTTCGGCTCCAGGCGGCCGATCAGCTTGGCCAGCGAATGCACGGTGCGCCCGTGCTTCAGGTCGCCCACCATGGTGATCATTTTGCCGCTGGTGCCGCCCTTCAGGTCGACGATGGTGAACATATCCAGCAGCGCCTGGGTGGGATGCTCGCCCACGCCGTCGCCGCCGGAAATCACCAGCGTGCGATGGCCAAGCTGTTCGCCAAGCTGATCGAGATACCAGGCTGCCTGATACGATGAGCCGACTTCCGGGTGGCGCAGCACGATCACATCGGCATAGCACGCGGCCGCGCGGATGCTGTCGGCCAGATCTTCGCCTTTGTAGACCGACGAGAACTGCACGCCATTGCTGGCCGCGATCACACGCCCGCCCAGCCGACGCATGGCCGCCTGAAAGCTCATGTCGGTGCGCGTGCTGGCTTCGTAAAAGAGCGACGCCATCACGTGGGTGGCGCACAGCTCGATCAGCGAACGGTCGCCAGCGCGTACGCCCTCGCGAAACCTGAACACGACATCAAACAGCGCGCGCAGGTCTGCTTTGGAAAACTGGTCAACGGTGACGATGTGTTTGCCGGCAAAACTGCCGTCGATGGGGGTAGGTTTGTGCAGGGACAAAAACGGCTGTGACTGGCGGTGCTGACTGGCGGCTGAATCGGTCATAATGCCTCCCGCAAAGCGTCATATACAGGACACAGGGCGGACCGCGCGGCTGCCAGTGCGGCGGGGCATAAGCCGCACGGTCAAAGTATGCTACTTGATGAAGCGCGCCGGGGCAATCGCCATTTTGCGCACGGCGCAAACTGCGTATTTGCGCGTCTTAGCTGAGGGAATTACACTCATGGTTGAAGGGAAAAAGATGATTCTGTAATACATTAACTCTGGAGGGGGAATCCCATGATCAAGGAATTTCGTGATTTTATCATGCGCGGCAACGTGCTCGATCTGGCGGTCGGTATCATCATCGGCGCGGCCTTCACGGCCATTGTCGGGTCGCTGGTGGCCGATCTCATCAATCCGATCATCGGCCTGATTATCGGCGGCATCGACCTGACGGGCATCGTCATCACGCTCAAAGCCGCTGAAGGCGATATCCCCGCCGTCACGCTGAATGTGGGTAATTTCCTGCAGGCCATCATCAACTTCCTGATTATCGCCTTCGTCGTGTTCATGCTGGTGCGCCTGGCCAACCGCATGATGACGCTGGGCAAGAAGAAGGAAGCCGCCGAAGAAGCTGCCGCCGAGGCCGCCGCCCCGCCTGACCCGATCCTCGTCTCGCAGCAAGAGCTAAAGGCCAGCATCGACCGGCTGACCGAGGCCATGCGCGCAAAGTAAGCCTGTGACACGGTGACTAACCTCACCTCGTTTCGCTGCGCTCAACTGCCCCTCTCCATTTGGAGAGGGGCAAAAACCCGTCAGGGTTTTGGGGTGAGGTTGGCTGTATTTCCCCTCAGTCGCATTTCCTGCCGAATAAAGAAGACCGCTTTCTCACAAATGATTCATAACGCGCTCACCGGTTATTTACGGGGCGGGTTTATCTTTAATTACATAAAGCACTGAACTGGGCAGCAATGCCAAACATGGTGAGCGACGTATTGTAATCAACACAGTTCAGTAACTTTGGGCAGTATGCCCTCCCTCAACGAACCGCCTGACGTGCCCCCCTCATGTCAGGCGGTTTCGTGTGTTAAACAGCCTTTGGTATACTGACCGAATCGGAGCGTTTTTCGCGAAAGGCCACGCTGTTTATGCCCATATTGTCGTTTAAAGATGGAAAAGATATCGAAGTGCCGTCCGGCAAGCGCCTGGTGCTGGCGATTCAGGATGCCGGCATCGACATTCTGCACCGCTGCGGCGGCCATGCCAAATGCACGACCTGCCGCGTGACCGTGCTGCGCGGTGAACCCGCCCGCATGACGCAGGCGGAGTATGAGCGCCTGGAGGCGCGTGGGCTGCTGGGTGAATTTCGCCTGAGCTGCCAGATGCTGTGCGAACAGGATATGACGCTGGTGGTCGCCAACACCGTGGCCAACAGCGACGTTGAGGATTCTGGCCCGCGCCCTGCGCCTGAGATCACGCCCACGCCAGTGTGGATCGATGCGCCGACGAAGGCCGCCCCATCCGCCGACGGCTAGGCGCGTGTGCAGGCCGGTGTGGGCTGCTGTGTCTGAAAAGTGTGGGTGTGGGACAACAAGGCAGTGGGCGCAGGGCGTATCTGCTGCCTGAACGGGCGAGACGTGGCGCGCGCCTGTCTGCTTATTCTGCCTGAGCCAGCGGTAGGTAGGTGTAGAAAATAGAACCGCCCTCTGCGGGGCAGTCTACGCCGATGCTGCCGCCCTGGGCCTCCACCAGCATCTTGACGATCCACAGGCCCAGCCCGGAGCTGGATTCTCCGGCGGTGGGGCGTGTGCTCAGCTTGCTGAACATCTGGAACAGCTTGCCGCGTTCCGCTGCGGGGATGCCGGGGCCCTGGTCTGCCACGCAGAAGCGCGCAAACTGGTCTTCCGTCTCCACCCACACCGTGACCGTGGAGTGGGGCGGGCTGTATTTGATCGCATTGCTCAGCAGGTTGCTGGCGATCTGGTTGAAGAAGCGAGCGTCTGCCATAAGCGCGACCGGAGCAGGGGTATAGCGGATGGTCGTGCCTTTGTTGTCGGCCGTCATCGCATACTGCTCGACGACTTTCTGGATGACATCGTTGGCGTCAAAGCTCTCGATTTCCGGCGTCAGGCGGCCGGGCTGATAGGTGGAGGCATCCAGAAAGACCCGGATGAGCTCCTGCATATCGTTCAGTGTGGTGTCTACATTATCGAGGATGCTGCTGCCCTGCGGGTGGCCGGCCACGATCTCGCGCAGCAGATACTGGGCCATGCGCAGGTTGGTCAGCGGGCCTTTCAGGTCGTGGCTGACGATGCGCAGGAAGCGCTCCTGCATCTCCTGGGCCTCGCGCAGTTCCACGATTTTGGCCTTGTAGGCATCGCTGAGCTGCTTCAGGGCAAGCTGGGTGTGGATACGGGCGCGCAGCACCGGGATGTTCACAGGTTTGGAAATGTAGTCGTTGGCGCCCAGCTGCAAGCCCTCGACCACGTCTTCGCTTTCGTGGCGGCCGCTGATGAGCACCACCGGCAGGTCTGCCAGCGCCTCGCTGTCGCGGATGGCCTTCAGCACTTCCAGGCCGTTCATGCCTGGCATCATAATGTCCAGCAGCACCGCGTCAAAGGCCTGCCCGCTTTGCAGAATATCAAGCGCGTCCTGGCCATTGCTGGCGGTCGTCACTTCGCACTCTTTGCCCAGCGTGCGACGCAGCAGCATCATGCTGCCGGGGTCGTCATCCACCACGAGCACCCTGGGCATGCGCAGCATGATGGGCGAGCCTGTGTTGCTGAATTGGGACATCGTAAGCATTACGTTTTCCGGTTGTAACACGATTTCACCCAGATTGTAACACGCTCGTACAAAGTGATTGCACAATGAATTTCATTTTGCATAAAACTCCATGGTTCCTGCACAAAGGAATTATGAAATTCTTCGGTAGAAAGTCGCGGCCTCTGGCAGCAAAGCGCCCGCGCCGCGCTTTCTGATTCCGCGTAAATGCGCTACTATAGCGGTCACCTGCCAGAGATACCGTTCACATCGGGCCGCTTCATGATCGCGCGTTCACGTCAATCGCTTGTCCTCACCGTGCTGATGATCCCTGTCGTGCTGCTGCTCACCTACCTGGTGCTCAGCATCACTGCGACGACGGCCACGACGGCGCAGTCTACCAGTGCCGACAGCCCGGAAGTGGCCTACGCGCAAGCGGTGAACCAGTTCCTGAACACGTCGACCGCCCCGGCTGTCGCGGCCCAGGCGTCTCAGGTGCCGCCCACGTCCGCGCCCACCAATACGGCCTCAGCCACGGCCACAGTGCCGGTCAATCCCACCCATGTGGTGGCGCGTGGCGATACGCTGTCCACGATTGCATCCTTTTATGGCGTCACCGTGAGCCAAATAGCGTCGGCCAACAGCCTGACGAATATTAACGCGCTGATGGTGGGCCAGACGCTGCTGATTCCGCGCTACGAGCCGACCAGCACGCCGTCCTCGCTGGTGACGCTGTCGCTGGTAACGCCGATCGCCTTCCTGACCACCAGCCCGACGCCCTCGCCCACGCCGCTGGAATCCGCCACGCCGACGCCGACCGAGACGCCAATTCCCTCAGCCACGCCGATTCCCAGCGAGACGCCGCTGGTGATTCCCACGCTCGACCCGACGCTGGCGGTCGCTGCGATGATGGGCCTGCAAACGCGCACCGCGCCCAACGATGCCCAGCAGATGCTGGTGGGCGAGCTGGATGATCCGCCGATCAGCTCGGTGCCGACGGCGGTGGTGTTTGGCACCCGCGGAGACGACAGCATCAACGGGCTGTCGCTGGAGCAGTATATCCTGCTGGACGCGCCAACGCGCCAGCGCGTGCGCGAGATTTTCGCGCTTGGCCAGTCGATGGGGCGCAACCCGAATGCGTTCGCCAAGGTGGGCGACAGCACCATCGAAAGCCCGTACTTCATGGACCGCTTCGACTTCCCCGATGAAGGCTATAACCTGGCGCAGTATGCCTGGCTTCAGCCGACCATCGACTGGTTCCGCGGCTCGTTTGGGCGCAACAGCCTGGCCGTGCGTGTGGGCATGCACACCTGGTCTGCGCTCGACCCGATGTGGGCCGACCCTTATCAGTGCGAAAGCGGCGAGACCGTGCTGGCCTGCGAGTTCCGCATCCAGAATCCGGCCTATGTCTTTATTCGCCTCGGCTCGAACGATGTCGGTGTGCCGACCTATGTCGAGAACAGCATGCGCGAAATCATCGAATACTGCATCGCGCAGGGCGTCGTGCCGATCATTGGCACCAAGGCCGACGATTTTGAAGGCAACGACACCAACAATGAAATTTTCCGCCGTCTGGCGCGGGAGTACCGCGTGCCGCTGTGGGACTTCAACCTGCTTGCGCTCACCATTCCCGGTCGCGGGCTGGGCAGTGACGGCACGCATATGACCACGTTTTACGCGCACGACTGGAGCGACCCGAACGCGCTGCGCACCGGCCACGGCGTGCATTCGCTGGCCGGGCTGATCGTGCTGGATACTGTCATGCGCGCCGCCTACGGATCCTGATGCCGATGCGCCGACTTTTCTCCCGCGAGAACCTGTTTGCGCTGGGCCTGTGCCTGCTGCTGGCACTGCTGCTGATCGTGACGACCAGCACGGCGCCGCAGTGGATTTACCAGGGGTTCTAGGCGCGTGGACTTCCCCCAGATTGGCATCCTTCTGGCAGCCGCCGCGCTGTATGTGCTGTTTCTGCCCGCGCGCTGGCGGCCGACGTTTCTGATGGTCGGCAGCGTGGTCGGGCTGTTCTGGCTTCAGCCGACGCTGCCCGTGCGCTGGCTGGATTACACGCTGCCGGCGCTCACGCTGGTGATTGTCGCGCTGTGCTGGCGGCTGACGCTGGCCCCCGATGCACGCGTCACCCGTGCTGACTGGCTGGCGCTGGCGCTGACGGCGGGCATCGCCGCGCTGCTGCTGCTGCCGCGCTATATCGAGCTGCCGCCCGCGCTGGAAATCACGTCACGTCCGCCGCCCGCTGAAATCACCATTCCGCTGGTCGCTGGTTTGAGCATCGCCGGGATGCTGCTGGCGCGCCTCGCTTCTGGCACGCGGCGCGGCCTGCTGGCCGGAGTGTTCGTGCTGGCCGGGCTATTCGTGCTGCTGAAGTTTTCCCCGCTGACGACGACGCTGGCCGGGCTGGCCAGAAGCACCACCGGGCAGGATGCCGCGCTGGCCTCGCCGGTTGACCTGGGCTGGCTGGGCTTCTCGTATATCGCCTTTCGCCTGATACACACGCTGCGCGACCGGCAGACGGGCATCCTGCCCGCGCTCGGCTTCCGCGACTATCTCTCGTATGTGATTTTCACGCCCGCGCTGGTGGCCGGCCCGATCGACCGCGCCGAGAATCATGGCGCTGCCGTGGCCGGGCTGGCCGAAGCGCGCCTGCGTGACCCGGCGCGCATCACGACCGCGCTGGGGCGCATCGCCGTCGGGCTGTTCAAGAAGTTCGTGATTGCCGACACGCTGGCGATCTTCAGCCTGGGCCCGCTGACGGCCTCGCAGGCCGATGGCGCAGGCGCGACCTGGGTGCTGCTGTACGCGTATGCGTTCCGGCTGTTCTTCGACTTCAGCGGTTATACCGACATCGCCATTGGCATTGGCCTGCTGTTTGGCGTGCAGCTTCCGGAGAATTTCGACCGGCCGTACCTGAAGCAAAACCTGACCATTTTCTGGCAGAGCTGGCATAAATCGCTCAGCGACTGGGGCCGCTTTTACATCTATTCGCCCCTGTCGCGCGCGCTGCTGAAGCGCAAGCCCAAGCCGGGCAACTACGTGATTATCTTCAGCGCGACTGCGGCGACCTTCATCGTGATCGGGCTGTGGCACGGCATCACGCTGCCGTTCCTGCTGTGGGGTGCATGGCACGCGCTGGGCCTGTTCGCCCATAAGCTGTGGACCGACCGCACGCGCGCCTGGTATCGCGGCCTGAGCGACGGCCGCCGCCGCGCCTGGCATGTCGTGGGGACGCTGCTGACGTTCCATTTTGTCGCCCTGGGCTGGGTGTGGTTCGCCCTGCCGGATATCGGCCAGGGGCTGCGCGTCTTTGCCGCGCTGTTTGGCATCGGGGGTGGGGCATGAGCGCGATGCCGGGCTGGAAATGGCTGACCGACGGCGGCTATACCTGGGGCTTTTTGGCGCGCGTGCTGGGCAAGGCGCTGGCCCTGTTTGTGCTGCTCAACCTGGCTTTTGTGCTGGCAGACCCGGTGCCCGCGCTCGGGCGCGTCTCGCTGTATAACGGGCTGCTGGCCGGGCGTGAGCGTCTGCCGTATGGCGAGGATCCTGCCGCCTATAACCTCAGCCTGTTTGACCTGAACGCCATGTTCGCCAGCCACACGCTGGCCGGGCCGCGCCCGGATGCCCGGCGCGTCATCGTGCTGGGCGATTCGTCCGTGTGGGGCGTGCTGCTGGAAAACCGCGACACGCTGCCCGCCTGCCTGACCGAACAACTGCCCGGCACGCGATTCTATAACGTCGGCTATCCCACCATGAGCGCGCTGAAAGACCTGCTGCTGCTGGAGGCCGCGCTGGCCTATCAGCCCGACGCGATCATGTGGCTGGTCACGCTGGAAAGCCTGCCGCGCGAACGCCAGTTAGACGCGCCCATCGTCGCTAATAATCCGGCGCGGGTTCGCCCGCTGATAGAGCGCTTCGGCCTGGGCTTTGACCCGCTGGACCCGCGCTTCGTCGAGACGGATTTCATCGGGCGCACGCTGATTGGACAGCGGCGTGCGCTGGCGGACTGGCTGCGCCTGCAGGCCTATGGCGTCGCCTGGACGCATACCGGCATCGACCAGGTCTACGGCGAATACACGCCGCGCTCGAATGACTTTGACGAGGATGCGACGTGGCAGGGGCTGAACCCCGATGCCACGCTGAATGACGACATTCTGGCGCTGGACGTGCTGCGCGCTGGCGCGTCGCTGACCGGGCAGGCGCGGGTGCCGCTGCTGCTGGTCAACGAGCCGATTTTTATCGCGGACGGGCAGAACAGCGACGTGCGCTATAATTTCTGGTATCCGCGCTGGTCCTATGACCAGTATCGCGCCCTGCTGGGCGACGCGGCTGCGGCAGAAGGCTGGCCGTATGCCGACCTGTGGGATGCCGTCGCGCCCGCTGAATTCACCGACAGTCCGGTCCACCTGACGCCCGCGGGCAGCCGCGCCCTGTGCGAGGCCGTGGTTCCGTTTGTGGCCGCTATACAAGAGGAAGCTGATGCAGGAAGCTGAAGTGCGCGCAAAGCTGCGTGCGTTTATCACCAAAGAACTGATCCGCAACGCGTCTTATCCGCTGGACGATGCCGAGGGCGTGTGCAGCAGCGGCCTGATCGACTCGTTCGCGCTGGCCGAAATCGGTGTATTTGCCGAGCAGGAATTTGGCGTGTATATCCCCGACCCGGACCTGACGGTGGCGAAGATGGACACGCTGAACCTGATGGTGGCGCGCATTCTGCGTGACAACCGCTGACGATGGCTGTCCGTCCCCCTGAGGGCACGCTGTGGAATGCCAAAGTGCTGGAGCCGCTGTTTAATCCAGACTGCGACCCGGCCTGCCAGGATACCCCCGCGCTGGTCTATATTGATGCCGACCTGCGCCCGCACGGCGTGACGCGGCGCGAATTCTGCGAGGCCGTCGTTCGCATTGCGTGGGGATTGTCTGAAGACGCGGTGCGCTCTGGCGGCTGCCGCGAGGACAAAGACCCGCTGCTGATCGCGCACCCGTCCGCGCTCTCGTCGATATTCGCGTTCTGGGCTGGCATCGTGCTGAATGCGCTGCCCAGCATGTTTCCTACCCAGACCGACAAGATCGACAAGGCCATTTATCAGCACAACATGCGCCAGCTGGCGCTGCACTCGCATGCGCGCGGCGTGTTCACCGACCGCGCTTTTGGCGAATACCTGGGCGGCGTGATGCCGTGCCCGATGCTGGACGAGGTTGATATTCTGGCCCATGCCGCCGGGCACACGTTCGAGGGCCTGCGCGATGGTTTCATGGGCGACGTGCAGCCGCCCGCGCCGGAGTGTTATGCCTTTTTGCAGCACAGCAGCGGCACCACCGGCCTGCAGAAGGGCGTGGCGCTGTCGCATGGCAGCGTGCTCAACCAGCTCTCGCATTATGCCGATGCGCTGGGGCTCGACCCGTCCAGCGACGTAATCGTGAGCTGGCTGCCGCTGTATCACGACATGGGGCTGATCGCGGGATTCATGCTGCCGCTGGTGACTGGCGTGCCTCTAGTGCTGATGAGCCCGTTTGACTGGGTGGCGCACCCGGCCATGCTGCTGCGCGCCATCACCGACTATCACGGCACGCTGTGCTGGCTGCCGAATTTTGCCTACAACCACATGGCGCGGCGCGTGCGTGCGCCAGAGCTGGAAGGCGTCGACCTGTCTGGCGTGCGCGCTTTCATCAACTGTTCCGAGCCGGTGCGGGCCGACAGCCACGCCGCGTTCGTCCGCCGCTTTGAGCCGGTTGGCGCGCGCATGGACCAACTGGCCGTATCGTATGCGATGGCTGAGAACACGTTTGCCGTGGCCCAAACGCCGGTTGGCGAAGCGGCGCATCAGGATATGATAGATCGTGACGCCTTGCAGCGTGATGGCCGTGCGATTCCGGTGGACGCGGCGCATCCGCGTGGGGCGGCGCAGGTGTCATGCGGCAGGCCGATCGCCGGGACGCAGGTGAAGATCGTGCGCGATGATGGTGCGCAGGCCGACGAGCGCCAGGTGGGCGAAGTGGTTGTCAGAAGCGACTGTATGCTGTCTGGCTACTACCGCCGCGATGACCTGGTCGCGTTTGACAGCGAGGGCTGGTATCGCACGGGCGACCGGGGCTACATGGCCGCTGGCGAGGTCTATATTGTCGGGCGCAGCAAGGACCTGATTATCACGGCGGGCAAGAATATCTTCCCGCAGGATATCGAGGATGCGGCCTACGGCGTGGAGGGTGTGCATCCGGGGCGCGCGGTCGCGTTTGGCGTGCAGGATCAGCGCGAAGGTACGGAGCTGATCGCGCTGGTGGTCGAGATCGACCCGGAGCATGACCATGAGGCAGAGCGCAAGCGCATTTTCGGGGATTTGAAACGGCGCATCGCCAGCCAGACCGAAGTGACGGTGAGCTATGTGACGCTGGTCGCACGCGGCTGGCTGATCAAGACGACCAGCGGCAAGGCGGCACGCGGCGCAAACCGCGACAAGTGGCTGGCGCAGCAGGCAACAGACGGCGAGTGAGTGAGTGGGAGAAGCACGCATGACAGCATTACGCACGGGCATCATCGCCGCAGGGGCATTGGCAGGGACACTGCTGATCGGCGCGGCCGCGCTGGGGCAGGACGCGCCCGCGCCGTATGTCTCCCCGTACAGCGAGGCGGTGGTGAACAACCTGCGCGTGATTCGCTCGGTCGGGCAGGCCTATGGCAACCGCGACAACGTCTTCTCGAAGGTGGGCGACAGCATCAGCGTCAACCTGAGCTTCATGCATCCGTTCGGCTGGGGCACTTATGACCTGGGGCCGTATGGCTATCTGGAGCCAGCGATTGACCATTTCAACTATGCCATCACCGGGCCCAACCGCGAGACCGCCTTCACGCATGAATCGCTGGCGGCGGGTGTGGGCTGGGCGTCGTGGGGCGCGCTGGAGCCGGAGCTGGCCGATCCTGAAGTCTGCCAGCCGGGCGAAAAGCCGCTGGAATGCGAATTTCGCATCATGAGCCCGCAGATCGCGCTGATTATGTTTGGCACCAACGATGCCAGCTATCTGACGCCCGAAGAATATGTGTTTTACCTGGAGCGCATCATGCAGATTTCGCTGGACTGGGGCGTGATTCCCGTGTTCAGCACCATCCCCATGCGCCCTGACATGCCAGAGACGATTTATCGCTTCAATGACCACGTGCGCGAGCTGACGGCGCGCTATAATCTGCCGCTGTGGGACTATGCCGCGGTGATGAACACCCTGCCGGATTACGGCCTGGCGTGGGATAATCTGCATCCATCCAGTCCGCCGGGCGGTCGCCCGCAGGTCGCGGCTGTGTTCAGTCCGGAAAATTTGCAGTATGGCTATGTGGCCCGCAACCTGACCGGCCTGCAAACGCTGTATGATGTGTGGCAGAGCAGCCTTCCGCCAAATTAGACCAGGATATCGTTTTGTGAAAGCTCGTTTTCTGATGTTTGTGATCGCGCTGGCCTGCCTGACCGGCGCGATTGGTGTGCTGGCCCAGGTCGCGCCGTTCAGCCCGCCTACCGTGACGACGTTTCGCGAGGCCTATATTTTCGCGGGCCCCGGCCCGGCCAACCCGCAGGTGGGCACGCTGTATGCCGACCAACCCGTGCTGCTGGTCGAGCGCAACCGCGCCGGCAACTGGGTGCGCATCCAGATGGTCGATGCCAATGGCTTCGTCTACCGCGAGGGCTGGATTTTGTCCGGCTACCTGAACGAGCGCGCGTCGCTGGCTTTCAGCCAGGTGCCGATCAACCCGATGCCCGACAATAATCCCGAATATTCGGCCACTTTTTCTCAGCGTGAGCTGTATGCTGTGCCTTATGTGCCGGCGGGTATCAGCCAGGCGATGCTGGACGTGTATGCACGGGGGCAGGCGCTGGGCAATCTGCCCAACGTGATCACCAAGGTGGGCGACAGCCTGGTCGCGTCGGACGAATACCTGACGCCGATGGCCCATCCGTCACGCGCACTCAGCGCCTTCGACTTCCTGACGCCGATTATCAACCAGTATGGCGCGAGTATGGCGCTGCCCAGCGCGGCAGCCAGCATCGGCCTGAGCAGCTTCGCCGTGGTCGACCCGATGTGGGCCAATCCCGAGTTGGGCTGTCAGCCCGGCGAGACGCCGCTGACCTGCGAGTATCGCGTCAAGCGGCCGGTGGTGGCCTTCATCATGTTTGGCCCCAACGATGTGCGCGCCATCACCGATGTCGGCTTTGGCCAGCAGATGCGCGCCATCGTGATGCAGACGATGGAAGCAGGGGTAATTCCGGTGCTCAACCTGTTCAGCATCCACCCGAATGACCAGTATCAGGCGCAGGCCATCAACTTCAATCGCCAGCTGATCGCGCTGGCCAATGAGCTTCAGGTGCCGCTGATTAACCTGTGGGCGGGTGCGCGTTCGCTGCCCAATTACGGGCTGGACATCGACAACATCCACTTGACGTATTCCGGCTATGACTACCTGTTTTACGACGGCGGCAACGATGCCTATTCGGGCGTGGCGCTGCACAACCTGTTCTCGCTGGTCACGCTGGGGCAGATTCAGCAGGCCGTCGCGCCGCTGACCGCCCCAACGCCGGAGGCAGTGCCGACCGCGTCAGGGTGAAAGAGACAGTACTGAGTACTGAGCAATGAGTACTGAGTGATGAATGATGAGTAATGCGTGATGAGTGACGGGGCGTATAGCGGCCCGTTTCCGGGGGACTGAGATGAAAAATGTGCTGACGTTTGTTTTGCTGCTGGGATTAACGCTGCTGCTGGCGGCTTGTGGCGGGGGCGCTGCTGCCCCAACCTCCGCGCCGGAAGGGGCACAGGCCCCTGATTCGGCAGTTGCGCCGCCCGCCGATGACGCGGCTGCGTTGGCCGTGGAGGCGTATCTGACCGCAAAAGTCGCGGGCGACCGCGAGGGCGTGGCCGCGAATATCTGCGCCGCTCTGGAAAGCCGCATCGATGCCGAGACGCTGTCGTTCAACGCGGTGCAGGCCGCGCTGGAAGAGATGTCGTGCGCCAGCGACGCAGGTGGCGCGACGGTGACCTGCACCGGGCGCATTACAGCGGTCTATGGGGGCGAGAACCGTGATTTCCCGCTGGCGACCTATGCCGTCACGCAGGAAGATGGCGAATACAAATGGTGCGGCGAGCCGACCGCTTCATAGCCTGATTGATGCACGGGCGCGTCACGGTGCAGACTGCTGGCGCGCCTCATACTGTGCGCCCCACGCCACCATGGTCTCCAGCATCGGCCGCACCGTCTCGCCCAGTTCCGTCAGCGAATACTCTACTTTTGGCGGCACCTGCGCGTATATCTCGCGGTGCACGATGCCGTCCGCTTCCAGCTCGCGCAAATGCTGCGTCAGCATCTGGCGTGTGACCTGGGGCAGCATGCGCTGCAACTCATTGAAGCGCTTCGTGCCATTGGACAGGTAATACACGATCAGCGGCTTCCATTTTCCCCCGATCACTTCCAGCGTGGTTTCAACCGGGCAGCGCGTGGGCGCTGGCGCGCATTGTTGTTCCTGTTCGTGCATGACATCCTCCAATAGGATGATTTTTAGGACTATGTTGGCCAATACTGCGTACTATACAGGATAATGCATATCCGCCATAGTGTACATATTGACGGATGACCTGGCATTGATGCTGGAGTGAAATCACGATGAAAGTATTGGTTTACGGTTCCACGGGTTCGCAGGGCGGGGCAGTGGTGCATGCGCTGCTGGAGCGCGGTCATGAGCCATTTCTGCTGACGCGCCATCCCGACAAGGCCGCTGGCTTTGTGGCGCACGGGGCAAAAGTGGTTATCGGCGATCTGCTGGATGCGGACAGCCTGAAGGCCGCCAGCACGGGTATGGACGCTGTCGCGTTTATGCTGCCGTTCTCGCTGCCGAATCCGCTGCATGCATTACAGGGTGCGCATAACGCCATCGAAGCGGCACGCAGCGCGGGTGTGAAGCTGATTGTGTACAACACCAGCGGCACGGTGCTGAACCAGCGGGTGGATAATCCGATGTTTGACCTGCGCAGCGACGTGATCGACGGGCTGAAGGCCAGCGGTGTGCCGTACATCACCATCGAGCCGACCGCCTATCTGGAGAATCTGCTGGGGCCGTGGACGGCGCCCAATGTGGCCGAGCGCGACCTGCTGACGTATCCGGCCGCCGCTCAGGCGCCGATTGGCTGGATGGCCACGGCAGACGTGGGCGCGCTGGTCGTCGCTGCGCTGGAACGCCCTGAGCTGGCGCCTGCCCGCTTCATGGTCAGCGGTGTCGAGAACCTGACCGGCCCGGCACTGGCTGCCCGCGTCTCTGAGGGGCTGGGGCGCACGATCACCTACAGCGAGCTGGCGCTGGACGATTTCGCCGCCATCCTCGACAACCTGTTTGGGCCGGGTGCCGGGGCAGGCGCGAAGACCTCGTATGAATGGCAGCGCGAGAAGGCCGACCTGATCCCGATGTGGACGGATATGGCCCCGGTGCTGGAAAAGCTGCCCGTCACCATGACGAGCGTCGCAGACTGGGCCGAACAGTTTGCTGTGCCCCTCAGCCCGCAGGCACAGGCGCAGCGCTAGTCCCCGAATTTCCGCACATGACGCCGGAGCCTCACCGCTCCGGCGTTTTTGATTACACAGGCTGAAATATACGTCATTTGGCGCATCGTCAGGCTGGCGTTATGTCCGCATAATGAACGTATCAGTTTTGAACGAAGCAATGAGGTGTCAGAATGACTGAGCTTACGAAATCACCCGTCGCGTACGGACATGATGCGCATGACCATGCCGCGATGACCCATGAGATGCACGGCCACGATCATCACGCACACGACGGCCACGACATGTCTGCCCACAGTGAGAATGCAGCGCATAGCGACCATAATGGCCACGGCGGGCACGATGCCCATGCAGGCCACGGCGTCATGCATGAAGGCCACACCAGCATGATGCGCAATCGCTTCTTCGCGGTGCTGCCGCTGACGCTGATCGTGGTGCTGTATTCCCCGATGGTGCAGGGCTGGCTGGGGTTCACCATGCCGCAGTTTCCGGGCAGCGAGTGGATCGCGCCTGTGCTGGGCACGATCATTTTCCTGTACGGCGGCCTGCCGTTCCTGGGCATGGCGCGCACCGAGCTGTCGATTCGCCAGCCCGGCATGATGACCCTGATCAGCGTGGCCATCACCACGGCCTACCTGTATAGCATGGGCATTTTCTTCTTCCCGCCGCAGGACTCGATGGGCATGGGCGCCATGATGCCTGCGATGGACTTCTTCTGGGAGCTGGCCACGCTCATCAGTGTGATGCTGCTGGGCCACTGGATTGAGCTGCGCAGTGTCAGCCAGGCGCAGGGCGCGCTGCGCGAGCTGGCCCGCCTGCTGCCCGATACCGCTGAACGCATCACTGAGTCCGGCGCGACGGAAACGGTCATGGTGAGCGCGCTGGCGGTTGGCGACCGCGTGCTGGTTCGCCCCGGCGCGGGTATCCCGTCCGACGGCCTGGTGGTGGATGGCGCCAGCAGCGTCAACGAGGCCATGATCACGGGCGAAAGCCGCCCGCTGCACAAGGTCGTCGGTGACCGCGTGATTGGCGGCACGGTCAACGGCTCCGGTTCGCTGCGCGTTCAGATCGACAAGGTGGGTGAGGGCACGGCGCTGGCAGGCATCATGCGCCTGGTGGAGGACGCCCAGAAGAGCCAGTCGCGCGCCCAGACGCTGGCCCAGCGGGCCGCGTTCTACCTGACGATCATCGCGATTGCGGCCGGTGTCATCACCTTCTTTGGCTGGCTGCTCATTACAGGCAGCCTGGCCGATGCGGTGAAGAATATGGTCACCGTGCTGGTGATCGCGTGCCCGCACGCGTTGGGCCTGGCGGTGCCGCTGGTCGTTTCCATCTCGACGACGCTGTCGGCCCGTAATGGCCTGCTGGTGCGCCAGCGTCTCGCCCTGGAGCGCGCCAAAGACCTGAATACGATCATTTTCGACAAGACGGGCACGCTGACCCGCGGCGAACAGGGTGTTGTCGGGTTTGCGGCGGACGGGCTGGCTGAGACGGATGCGCTGCGTATCGCGGCGGGCCTGGAGGGGGACAGCGAGCACATCGTGGCGGCCGCCATCCGCGCCTATGCGGAAACACGGGGCACGTCGCCCGCAGTGGTCACGGATTTCGAGAGTCTGCCCGGGCGCGGCGTGACGGCGCAGGTCGATGGGACGCGCTACTACATCGGCGGCCCGCGCATGATCGAGCAGATCAGCGTGACGACGCCGGCGGCGATCCAGTCGCTCCAGCGCACGGCCGAAGCTGCCGGGCAGGCCGTCATCTATCTGACGACTGAAAAGCTAGTTGTCGCGGCCTTTACCATCGCCGATGTCATCCGTGAGGAAAGCCGCGCCGCTGTGAAGATGCTGCACGACATGGGCCTGAAGGTCGCCATGCTGACGGGTGACAGCGAAGCCGTGGCGCAGGCTGTGGCGCGTGAGCTGAACATCGACACCACCTTTGCCCAGGTGCTGCCCGAACACAAGGCCGACAAGGTGCGTGAGCTGCAACGCGGCGGCAATAAGGTCGCGATGGTTGGCGACGGTGTGAATGATGCGCCGGCGCTGGTGACGGCGGACGTGGGCATCGCTATCGGCGCGGGCACGGATGTGGCGATCGAAAGCGCCGGCATCATCCTGGTGCGCTCCAACCCGATGGATATCGTGCGGATTATCCGCCTCAGCCGCGCCAGCTATCGCAAGATGATCGAGAATCTGATCTGGGCGACGGGCTATAACGTGGTGGCAATCCCGCTGGCCATGGGGGTGCTGGCGCCATTCGGCATCGTGCTCGACCCGGCTGTGGGCGCGCTCTTCATGACGGTGAGTACGGTCGTCGTAGCTTTCAATGCGCAGCTGCTGCGCCGGCTGGATCTCTCGGCCGCCTGAGACAGGTTGCTCAAACGAACAAACAGGGCCATGGATGTATTCAGTCATCCAGGGCCCTGTTTGTTTTCCGGCTTCAGCCGCGTGGCTTCAATATCATCTCATCGATGTAGCACCACAGCCAGTTTTCGCCGCGCTCGAACGACTGAATGAGCGCGTGGCCGGTCTCCTCATAATGCCTGCGCGCGTGCTGGTTGGCCGACGAATCGCAGCAGCCCACATGCCCGCACGTCAGGCAGATGCGCAGATGCAGCCAGGCATCACCGGTCTTCAGGCAGTCCTCGCAGCCCTGGGCGCTGGGCACGACTTTTTGAATCTGGTTCAGGTGTGTGCAGCGGTTAGCCATCACGAGGCTCCTCATCTGGTGCGCCGAAAAGTTGTTCATCCACATTGGCCGGGTCATCCGGGTCGATTTCAGGTTCGTCGGGCGAGGCCTGCCACGGCACTTCCTCGCCGATGGTGTAATTATACGAGAAGTCGATGTACTGCACCGCCAGGTCATCCTGCGCCAGGCCGACCATCGCGCAGCCGTCGCGGTAGGCAGAGCGGGCGATGGCCTGCGACGCCACCGGCGCCGAGAACAGCACCAGCACGCCCAGCGCGATCGCCTTTGACGCGGAATCGGGCACCAGCAGGGCCGACGCGACCATCAGCCCGAGGATGCCCATCGACGACACTTTGCTGGTGGCATGCAGGCGGGTGAAAATATCCGGCAGGCGAATATTGCCGATCACGCCCATCACGCAGAAGAATACGCCAAACACGAGGAAGAAGACGCCGATGAGCTGAAGCATCAGAAGAATCTCCCTTCCGAGATGAAGCGCGCGATGGCCAGCGTGGACACGAACGAGAAAGCCGCCAGCGCGATGCCGATGTCGATAATCAGGCTGTTTTCCAGCACGATGCCCAGCACCACGATGATGCCCACAATCACGGTCGATGTCAGGTCGAGCGCCTGCAGGCGTTCCATGGCCGATGGCCCGGTCCAGACGCGATAGGTGGCCGGAATCAGCGCGATGACCAGCACCACCAGCGCGGCATTGGTGATGAAATCGATGAACTCATTCATTGTCTTTGGCTCCTATCATCCGGCGCAGCAGTGACAAACGGCGTGCCTGGTCAGGCTCCAGCGTGCCGCGCGACGCTTCCAGGTCGAGCAGGTGAATATACAGCGTGTTGTTGTCGTCAAAATCGATGACCAGCGCGCCCGGCGTCATGTTGATGCCGTGCGCGCTCAGCGCGGTGAGCTGCTGTCCTTCGCTGGTGTCGCCCGTGGGCAGCGCGACGATGCCCGTCTTCAGGGTGATTTTCGGGCTGAGCACCAGCCTGACCACCTTGAACGACGAAATCAGGCCGTTCCACAGAATCAGCCCGCTGTAGGTGAGCAGCGCCAGCGGCTGGCCCAGGCGAATGGGCTTGTTGACGGGCACGCCCAGGGCGCGCATCACGCCCAGCGTCAGCACGCCGACGATCAGGCCGACCAGCAGTCCGCCCGGCGACACCGTGCCTGTCACGCCCACCCAGATCAGGCTGATGGGCACGCTCCAGCCCAAAATCTGCAGAAATTTTGTCATCTTCCGGGAACCTCCATCACCAGAACGGGCAGGGCAGTGGGCGCGGCACTGATTTCCATGCCGCCAGTGCAGTCATACGAGCCTTCGGGCAGCGACATGCCGGACTCCACCATCTGCGCCAGCACCGAACAGGCATAGATTTCCGGAGAGGCGATCTGCGCGGCGGTGTCTTCAGACAGCGTGACCAGCGGCCCGGCGAAGATGCCCAGCAGCACACAGGCCGCGATCAGCAGGGCCGGGGCCAGCGGGCTGTCGCTTTTGTGCGGCGCATGCGCGGGTGCATGGCCAGTGTCTTCGGCTTCAGGCGGCTCCTGCTGGAAAATCCACTGCCAGGTGCGCGTCATGTAGATCATGGTCAGCAGGCCGCCCGCGACCACCAGCCCAAGCACGATCCAGCTTTCCACGCCGGCCCCGCTGCGCACCAGCGCGACTTTGCTCATGAAGCCATTGAAGGGCGGAACGCCGGCCAATGCCAGCCCGCCCACCAGATAGAGCACGCTGATGAATTTCAGCCCTTTGCCAGAACCGGCCAGGTCTTTCAGGTCGGCGCTGTGTTTGGCGTTGTGGCTGGCGATCACGCCGGTCAGCATCAGCAGGCCAGACTTGATGAACGCGTGGTTGAAGATATAGATGATCGCCGCCACGATGGCGAGCTGCGATCCCCAGCCGATGGCCACCAGGATGAAGCCGACCTGCCCCAGCGTGGAATAGGCCAGCATGCGCTTGGCATTCCAGGTGCGCAGCGCCGTCAGCCCGCCGAAGAAGATGCCCACCAGCCCCAGCACGATCAGGATGGTGCGGATCAGGTCGCCTTCCTGCACCAGATACGACGACGTGTTGCGGATGATGCCGTAGATGCCTACTTTCACCACCACCGACGACAGCACGCCGTGCACGGGCGTGGGTGCGGTGGTGTGAAAGTCCGGCTGCCAGAAATGAAAGGGCACCACGGCGCTTTTGATGAGGAAGGCGATGATGAACATCAGCGCGGCAGGCACGGCCAGCAGCGGACGCTCTCCAGTCGAGAAGGCCTGCGCGATCTGCGCCATTGTCAGCGTGCCGAAGGTCGTATACAGCGCGGCGATGCCCAGCAGCAGCAGCAGCGAGCCCATCCCGCTGATGAACACGTACTTGATGGCGGCTTCCAGCCCCAGCGAGCTGTCGGCCACGGCCACCATCACCACCGAGGACATCACCATCAGCTCCAGGAACACGAAGAAGGTGAAGATATCGCCGGTGTAGAAGCTGCCGCTCAGACCCGCGCCCATGCACAGGAAGGCAGGCATGAAGACCGGATATTCCAGGCATTTGTCGTGGCATTGCAGGCAGTAGAGCAGGCCGGCCGCCACGACGATGCTGCCCATCACGCAGAACAGCGCGGCAAGCTTGTCGGCCACCAGCACGATGCCGAACGGCGTGGCCCAGCCGCCCAGACGATAAATCTGCACGCCCACGCTGCCCGCCTCCAGATTGGCAAGCAGCACGACGATGCTGGCCAGGCACGCGGCGAGGCCCGCGATCAGCGCGACGATGCGCTGTAACCGGTTATTCTGCGACAGCAGCAGGCATAATGCTGCGCCAAACAGCGGGATAATGATGGGCCCAAGCACCCATGGATTTTCTGCGCCGGCCATACTTACCCTTTCAGTTGATCGACTTCATGCGAGTCGACGGATTCAAAGCGGTTGGCCGACACATTGACGAGGCCCAGGATCAGGCAGTACGAACCGAGGCTGATGACGATGGCCGTCAGCAGCAGGCCCTGCACGACCGGGTCGCTGGGCTGGCCGTTGGCAAGCTGATCGGTATAGGCAGGCACTTCGCCATCAAATGCGCCGGCTGCCAGCATGAACAGGTTCACGGCGGTGAACAGCGTGTAGAAGCCCATGGCGGCCTTGACCAGGTCTCGCCGCAGAAGCTGAAAAATGCCCAGCCCAAACATGATGCCGGTGGCGACTGCAAACAGGATGCTCATAGTTCTTCGATTCCCTCCGGGTTGGTGATGGCGTTGATCATGGTGATGACGCTGCCGAAAACAGTCAGGAAGATGGCGATTTCAAACAGGGTGGTCGAGGTGAAATGCAGCCCGGCGGGCAGCGGCACATCGCCAAAATCGTTGTGCTGCAGGAACGCGCCGCCGCTCAGCAGCGGGGCGACTGCGTTGAGGATGGCCAGCATGATGCCAATGCCGATCAGCAGTTCCGGGCGCAGGCGGCGCAGGCGCTTGCCGCCATAGCCAAACACCTGATACCACAGCGCCACGCTGATGCCGCCCACCACGCCCGCCGTGAAGCCGTCGCCGGGGGCGCTGCCCGCATACAGCAGGTGCGCCAGCGCGATGACCATCGCCACGGGCAGCAGCAGCGTGGCGGCCAGGCGCGTCAGCGGGGTGGAAATCTGGCTCAGGCTGGCGGGAACCTGAAACGAGGATTTCTCGGTTTTCTGGCGCGTGAGATAAAGCACGGTCAGCACGCCCATCGCGGCCATCGCGAACACGATAATCTCGATCATCGTGTCTGCGCCGCGAAAATCGGTGATCATCGCGCCGACGACATCGGTCACGCCCACCTGCCCGGCATTGTTCAGATACCAGTCCGGCACGGTGGTATCGCGCATCGGCCGGTTGACCACGGCTGCAATGGCAAATGCGCCAACACCCAGCCCCACCAGCACAGACACCAGAATGTCGCGGCGCAGGATATTTTTGCCGCTGCCCCAGATGGCATCGGCGGCTTTTTTGCGCTTGCTTTCGCTGATGCGGCTGAGCATGACGATGACCAGCACCGCCGCCAGCGTTTCCACCAGAATCTGCACCATTGCCACATCTGGCCCGGGCTCCAGCAGGAAGATGCCGCCCACGGCGTATCCGGCCACGCCCAGCGCCAGTGCCGCCAGCAGATGCCCTTTGAAGCGGATGCTGGCGATGATCGCGGCGATGGACAGCACCAGCAGCACCGCCTTCATGAAGTCGCTGCTGCCATTGAAGGTAAACGTGAGGTTGGTGCTGCCCAGGTACTGCGAGGCGGGCAGGATGAGCAGCACGCCCACCACCCCCAGCATGATCGCCAGGTAATGGCTGAGCTTGCCGCTTTGCGAGCGCAGCACGAAGTCCCCGGCGCCATTCAGCCCGCGCATGAAGCCATAGTAGGCTTTCGTGCCGGTCAGCGGGGTGGTCAGCGACCAGCCCAGCCAGATGCGACGCGTCAGGAAGATGACCACGCCCAGGGCAACGGCCGTCAGGCTGAGCATAAAGGCTGTGTTGAAGCCGTGGAACAAATACAGCGAGACCTCTCCCGGCGAGGCAAGCGCCACCAGCGGCTCGATGAGCTGCTCCAGCCCCAGCGCGGTCACCAGCCCGGCCGCCGCGATGAGGCCCGGCCCGACCAGCATCAGCGGGCTGGACGCATGGCCGTGGTGCGCGTCATGCGCCTCGTGGGCATCGTGCGCCTCGTGCTTTGCTGCGGCTGGCCGGAAAAAGACATCCCAGACGAAAATCAGCACCGCGGCGACGGTCAGGCTGGCCGATGCGACCACGGCGATGAGGAACAGCGTGTTATGCGATTCCAGCGTGCTTTCCAGCAGCACTTCTTTGGCCACAAAGCCCAGCAGCGGGATGATGCCCGCCATCGACAGCCCGGCCAGGATAGCCGTGGCCGCAGCGCCCGGCATCTTTTTGCGCAGCCCGCCCAGCTTATCGATGATGCGCGTGCCAGTGGCATGGTCCACCGCGCCGGCCACCATGAACAGCGGGCTTTTATAGAGCGCGTGGCCGATGATGCCCACCATCGCCGCGACATAGCCTTCGCCGTGGGGCAGGCCCAGCAGGAAGACCAGCGTCCCCAGCCAGCTCACGGTCGCGTAGGCCAGCAGACCTTTCAGGTCGCGCTGGCGAATGGCGGTAAATGCGCCCAGCAGCATGGTGATCAGGCCGACCGTGGTCAGCCCGGTCACCCACAGGCCGCCGTCTGCCAGCGTGGGGCTCATGCGCGCCAGCAGATAAATGCCCGCCTTCACCATGGTGGCCGAGTGCAGAAACGCGCTGGCCGGGGTGGGGGCAGTCATACCGCCGGGCAGCCAGAAATGGAACGGAAACTGTGCGCTTTTGGTGAAGCTGCCCAGCATGATCAGAATCGTGATGCCCGCATACCACGGATGCTCGGACAGGTTCTGGCTGAGAATCTCGCTGAAGCTGAACGACCCGCTGGCGCTGCCCAGCAGGATCAGGCCGACCAGCAGCGCCAGCCCGCCGCCACCAGTGATAACCAGCGCCTGTGATGCCGCCGCGCGGGCCGCCTGGTTTTTGCCATCGAAGCCAATCAGCGTGAACGAGAAAATACTGGTCAGCTCCCAGCAGATGAACAGCAGCAGCACATTGCCCGACAACACCACGCCCAGCATGCTGCCGGTGAAGGCGCTCAGCAGCGCATAAAAGCGCATCTTGCGCGGGTCGTCCTGGAGGTAATAGCCCGCATACAAAAAGACGCCCGCGCCGATGCCGGTAATCAGCAGGGCAAACAGCGCCGCCAGGCCATCGATATACAGGTCAACGGACAGGTCAAATTCTTCGACCCATGTATACGAGAGGACGATCGGCCCCTGTGCCTGAATGGTGGGCAGCAGCGCCAGCACCCAGATGAACAAGGCCAGCATGACGCCGGCGATGCCCCAGTGTGCCCAGCGGCGGGCTGTCTCACCGGGAAGCCACGACACCAGGACGGCCACGAGGAAGGGGATCAGAATGAGGCCTGGTTCCATAAATGCTCCTTGGTCTGCGATGGGCGTGCGCCCGCTGGTGAATGAGGAATGCCGTGCCGACGGGACAGGTTGTCCCTGAGGGCGCTGCAAACTGTCGCCTGTGCTTTAAGAACTGGTGCAAATTTTCAGGTTAGATGCGGTGTGGATATCGGGTCTTGCGAAATGGTTCGCGCAATAGTCAAAAAACGTAAATATTGCGCGAAATACTAGCATGTTGTTGTCTGTTGATGCAACCAAACATTAGGGCAGGTATTTTGGGCGAAGCTCACAGGAGTATTTTCTTGTATTCAACCGTGAATGTAAGCTATACTGAACACTTATTAGAACGTATGCTCTGATACCGGCACAGGGGGCAGCATGATCGTCATCGAGGGATATCGGCAGTTTGGTGGCGCCCATGCCGAGACGGCCAGCGTGGCCAATGCGTTGGCGGCACAGGGCATCGTTGCCCCGCATAATGGCAAGCCGTATTCTGAGGCGCTGCTGTTTGGCATCGCCGGCGGGCTGGGTGTCGGCTACATCCTGTGGGAGTTCAAGGCGCGTCCGCTGAAAGTGATCGTGTTTGGCTGGCAGTATCGCTGGAATTACCCGGTCGAGTATCACAACGGGCTGTGCGCGCGCATCGGCGTGGCGCCATCAGTGGTGGAAAGCTCGGCCAAAGCGGGGCAGCGTGCGCTGCGCTCGGCGCTGGAATCCGGCCTTCCGGCGATTGTGTATCTCGACCGCGAAAATGTCCCGTATCGCTCGATCAGCCCGGACCTCGATGGCTGCATGGGCTATATGGGCACGGTTTACGGGCTGGATGGCGAGACGGCGCTGCTGGATGACATGGGTGCCGATGGCTTTCGCATTTCGCTGGCCGATCTCACCCGTGCGCGCGACCGTATCCCCACCTACAAGAATCGGCTGGTCACGCTGCGGCAGACGGATGCTGCGCCGAATATTGCGGAGTCCGTGCGCGCTGGCCTGGAGGATTGCGTCGGCTATCTGGGCGGCAGCAGCGAGTCGTTCGCCCTGCCGGTGATCAAAAAGTGGGCGCGTATGATGACGGACACGAAGAATCCCAAAGGCTGGCCGGTCCTGTTTGCAAACGGCGAGGGGCTGGTGCAGGCGCTTACGTCGGTGTATGGGCATACTGAACGCTTCAGCACGGCACGCGGCGCGATGCGCGGTGTGTATGCGGATTTTCTGGAAGAAGCCGCCGACATCCTGCACGCGCCGCAGTTCCGCGAGGTCGCCGGTTTATACCGCGGTCTGGCCGCGCAGTGGAGCCGTTTTGCCGCGTCTGCGCTGGATGCCAGTGACCTGCTGCGCGAGGTGCGCACGCTGACCGATGCGCGCTATGACGCGCTGGCGCTGGGCGAAGCGGGCGTGGATGCCTCGATGCAGGCCTCGGCTGATTTGGCGGCGCTGTTCAGCGCGCATGATACGGCCTCGCCCGTCACACCTGCCCGGCAGTCTGAGTTGTTCGCGCATATGGGCGAGCAGCTTTCCGCCCTGTATGCCGCCGAGGTGCAGGCGCTGTCGGCGCTGAAGGCCGCGCTTTAGAAGAGGTCCATTCATGTTAATACTGCAATGAATCAGTCCATCCGACTTAGTTTGTTGCAGTATTCCCTGCAATCTGAACATTGACCGTGGCGAAGGGTCAGTGCCACTCCGTGCTAGAATGAGCGTGACTGGCGCGGATGCGAAGGCAGTAAAAGCGCGATGACGTTTCTCGTGGAAGAAGACCGGACACCCGATTCACCGCTGGCCGCGATGATTTACCATGTGCTGTGCGGCGGCAGCGGCTCATTTATGTCACAGGCGAACACGCACTGGGAAATGGTCATTTCGCGCCATCAGGGCGAGACCACCGTGTCCGTGCGCGGGCCTGAGACACAGGCGTCGCTGGCTGGATTTCCGGATGATCTGGATGCCATCGGCATTGTCTTCAACCTGGGCACCTTCATGCCCCATCTGACGCCCGGAGCGCTGCTGAATCAGCGCGATGCTGTGCTGCCAATGGCATCTGGCCGGCGCTTTTGGCTGAATGGCGCGGCCTGGGAAGTGCCAACCTACGAGAATGCCGATGTGTTCGTGGAACGGCTTGCGCGTGCAGGCCTGCTGGCCCACGACCCGGTTGTGACGGACGCGCTGCGCGGCATCCCGCAGGCCTATTCGGCCCGCGCGCTGCAATATCGGTTCGTGCGCACCACTGGTCTGACGCTGAAGATGATCCGCCAGATCGAGCGGGCCAATCGTGCGGCGGAACTGCTGCAAAGCGGGCTGTCTATCCTTGACACAGTGCAGCAGGCCGACTATTTCGACCAGGCCCACCTGACCCACAGCATGCGGCGCTTCATTGGCCAGACTCCCGCCCAGGTGCTTCGTCTGCGCGATGCCGGCTAGCGGGTTTGCGTTTTTTTACAAGACGGCAATCGCTCCGCACAGTATCATGCAGGTATGGATAAGCGATACGCACAAAGGACGCATGACTGATGAGAAAACTGGTTGTCACGACTTTCCTCTCGCTCGACGGCGTAATGGAGAACCCGGCCTGGTCGGCTCCCTACTGGAATGACGAGATCGCAGCCTTCAAGGGCGAAGAAACTGATGGCAGTGATGCCCTGCTGCTGGGCCGCGTGACCTATGAGGGATTTGCAGCGGCATGGCCCAACCGCACGGGCGTGGACTCTGGCGCGGATTATTTCAACAGCGTGCGCAAATATGTGGCCACCAACACGCTGGACAAAGCCGAATGGACCAACTCCGTCATCCTCAGGGGGGACGGCCTGAAAGCCGAGATTGAAAAGCTTAAGCAGCAGGATGGCACGAACATCACCGTGCATGGCAGCGGCAGGCTGGTGCGCTGGCTGATGGACAACGACCTGGTGGATGTGTATCGCCTGCTGGTGTATCCGGTGGTGCTGGGCAAGGGGCAGCGCCTGTTTGAAGACGGCGCAATGGCCACGCTGAAGCTGGTGGAATCGCGCCCGGTGGGTTCCGGCGTGATCGGGTTGATTTACCAGCCTGCGCGGGACGCTTAGACCACGGCGTCGCTTGCCGAATGTGCGTGGTGTGGTAGAGGCAAGGCATGCCTTGCCTCTACGCAGCAGAGACCTTCGGTCCCCGCCAAGCCTCTACGGAGGCTTTCAGCCCCAGGACCGAGGACAGAGCCTCACCCGCCCAGGGCGGACAGCGCTGCATGCACGCCGGTCGCCAGGTCGATGCCCTCGGCGCAGCCTTCGCTGACCGGGCTGGTGCCGCCCAGCACGCGTCCGGCCGCAAACAGATTGTCGGCGCACGGACGGCCATTCTCGCCCAGCGGACGCAGTTGCGCGTCGGTGGCCAGATGCGCGGCATGAATTGGCTGTGGCTGGCCGGTCAGCACCGCTTCTGCAAACCACGTCCCCAGCTCAGGCACATCATGCACCGGCGCATGGGCGACGGGCTCCCACACGCGGCCTGTATAGTCACTTTCATAGCCCCCGCCATACAGCCCGCCTGTCGCCAGGATGACCGCATCCGCGGGAATCACGCGCGGGCGGCCGTGCGACGCGCTTTCGGTCTGCACGCCAGTCACGCGGCCATTGGGCTGAACCAGGCCGAGTGCCTTCGGCCCCACGGTGTAGCGCCCGCCGCCCGCCAGAAACGCATCGCGCAGCTTGCGGAACAGGCGCGTGCCGGGCACGCTGGGGGGCAGGGTGGGGATTTCGACCAGCGGCACGCCGAGCGCGTCGGTCAGGCGCTGGCGCGTGGCATCGGCAAAGCCAAGCACAGCCGGCAGCAGCACAATGCTGTGATTCCTGATATGTGGCTTGAGCAGGCTGACAAACTGATTCAGCCCGGCGTCGGTGTCCAGATACCCTGCATAGTCCAGCGGCCAGTCGTCAAAATTGCCGCCCATATGCGGCAGGGTGATGCTGATGGCGTCGGCCTGCACGCCGCGCCCGCCCAGCGCATCGGCGATCAGACCGGGATAGAAATCGCGCCAGCCGCTGATGCCCGCGACCAGCACGTGGTCGCCCGGGCTGATGCTGCGCAGCGTCCCGCCAACAGCATAATCGACCGGGCGCGCTGTGCCCATGAGCTGCGTGGCCTGAAACTCGCCACCGTGTATCGGCAGGATGTCGTTCAGCAGGTCGAGCGCGGCAGGCAGCGCCTGATGGCTGTGGTGATACGGGTGCGTCGGGCGGGCGGCCAATGCGGCCACGTCACCCAGCTCCAGCCAGCCCGGATGCAGCGATAACGTGCCTTGTCCGTGTGCCACGATCTCGACGCGCGCGCCGGCTTTCTGCGCGGCGATGCCCGCCATCAGGCCGGATAATCCGCCGCCGATGACGACCACCCGTTTGCCCGCGCCATTGGCGTCGTCCGCTGCGCGCGCAAAATCACCCTCATTAAACGTGACCCGCGCATGACCGCCCGGCTGCGTGCTCAGGCCGACCATACGCCCATAGATTTGCTCGGCCAGCAGCACCTGGCGCAGATTATGCCCCCACAGCAGCGCCTTCATGCCGCCGACGCGCCGCTCGACAAAATCGCCCAGCAGCGCCCGCGAATGATCGGCCGTGTCGTGTACGCAGGCATGGCGCACCCCGGCAGCGCGATAGGCGCAGAAGCCGCCCTGGCACGGGCCCATGCCCATGCGTAGGTCGCGGCGCAGGTCATTGAGCGTGAAGACATCGCTCTTGCCCGGCGTGGTATTGCTGAGCGCTTCTTCAATCTGCGGCGTGGTGACCAGCTCGCATTCGCACACCAGCGCGCCGGGGGTATCGCCGTGTTCCAGCCGATTCAGCCGGTCGCGCAGCAGATGCAGGCGCGGCGTGTGATGCGACGGCAGCACCGTGCTGGCGGTGCTGGACTTCGTCGTGACGCCCAGCTTCGCACAGGCCATGTCGGCCACGCGCTCGGCCATCATGCGAAACGTGGTCAGCTTGCCGCCCAGGATGCTCAGCAGGCCTTCCACGCCATCCGACGGACCGTGGTCGAGCACCGCGAACGTGCGTTTGGCACCGCGGCCATCGGCGCTCTCGCCGGGGTCGTACAGCGGGCGGACGCCGCCCCATGCGCGCAGGATGCGGGCGCGGCTGATGCCCGGCGTCATCGCTTCGGCTTCTTCCAGGATGCGCTTGACTTCCCACGGCTCGACGCGGATATCGCCCGGGTCTTCGGTTTTCACGGACGTGGTGCCGATCACGCTGACGGTGCCCACAGGGACGAAGATGTCGCCATCGCCGGGCTTGCGCATCTTGTTGATGACGGTGTTCACCCAGCGGATATTGTAGGCCAGCATCGCGCCGCGGCTCAGCTTCATTTTGAAACTGGCTCCGGCCAGCGCGCCAATTTCCGCCGCCCACGGCCCGGCCGCATTGATGACCACGCGGCACGCCAGGTCAAACGATTCGCCGGTGCGCAGGTTGGTCAGCGTCGCTCCGGTGATTTCGCCGGACGCGCCTTTGTGGAAGCCCGTCACTTTATGGTAGGTGAGGAACTGCGCTTTGCCGGTTTGCTGGGCGCCGTTCTGCAGCAGATGCAGCAGGTCCCACGAATCGCAGGTGCCATCGGGCACGTAATAGACCGAACGCAGCTTGGGATTGAGGATTTTCTCGCGTTTGCGCGCTTCGGCCAGCGGGACTTCCCAGGTGGGGATGCCCGCATTCTTGCAGCCGGCCACAAATTCCTCAATGTAAGACTCCGGGTCACCGGGGCACAGCACGAAATAGCCACCGGTATCCTCGATGGCTTCCGGCGCGATGCGGCGCACGATCATATTCTCGTCGATGCACTCTTTGGCGCTTTCGGGATCACGCACGGCATAGCGGCCGCCGCTGTGCAGCAGGCCGTGATAACGCCCGCTGGTGCCTGTGGCCAGGTCGCCCATTTCGGCCAGCACCACGCGCACGCCGCGCAGCGCCAGATCCCAGGCGATGCCGCCGCCGGTCGCCCCTCCGCCTATGACCAGTACATCTGTTTCCATGTTGTGCCCTGAAGTCTCATCTGCGTACAGCGTAACGCGCCTGCATGAGGACGCGATGATGATGGCCGGCCTGTAGTATTAATCGGTCTGGACCTGGCGGATGGCTTTCTGCCAGCCTGCGTACAGCGATTCGCGTTCGCCGGCCGACATGTGCGGCTCGAACTCGCGCTCGATTTTCCACTTCTGCGCCAGCGCCTTCTGGTCCTGCCAGAAGCCGACCGCCAGCCCGGCCAGATAGGCCGCGCCCAGCGCCGTGGTCTCGGTAATGACCGGCCGCTGCACCGGCACGCCCAGCATATTGGCCTGGAACTGAAGCACGAAGTCATTGCGGCTCATGCCGCCGTCCACGCGCAGCGCCTGTAACGGGATGCCGCTGTCCGCGCTCATGGCCTCGACCACATCGCGCGTCTGGTAGGCCACGCTTTCCAGCGCGGCGCGCACCAGATGGGCACGTTTGGTACCGCGCGTCAGCCCGACGAAGGCGCCGCGTGCATCAGCGTCCCAGTAGGGCGCGCCCAGCCCGACGAACGCCGGCACCAGATACACGCCTTCATTGGTGGGCAGCGTGCTGGCGATGGCCTGCGTCTCGGCGGAATTGGCGACAATCTGCAGGCCGTCGCGCAGCCACTGCACGGCCGCCCCGGCGATGAACACGCTGCCTTCCAGCGCGTAATTCACCGGCTGGTCTTCCAGCTTCCAGGCGATCGTGGTCAGCAGGCGGTTGCGGCTGGTCACGGCCTCGGTGCCGGTATTCATCAGCATGAAGCAGCCCGTGCCGTAGGTGTTTTTGGTCAGGCCGGGCGAGGTGCAGTTCTGGCCGAAGGTAGCAGCCTGCTGGTCACCGGCGATGCCGCTGATGGGGATGGGCGAGTGGCCGATCAGCCCGGTTTCACCAAACACGCCGCTGCTGGGGCGCACCTCCGGCAGCAGCGCGTGCGGGATATTCAGCCGCGCCAGAATTTCGTCATCCCACGCCAGCGTGTGGATGTTATAGATCATTGTGCGGCTGGCATTGCTGACATCGGTGGCATGCACGCGCCCCTCGGTCATGCGCCACAGCAGGAAGGTGTCCACGGTGCCAAAGGCCAGCTCGCCTTTTTCGGCGCGTTCGCGGACACCGGGCACATTGTCCAGGATCCAGGCGACTTTGGTGCCGCTGAAATAGGCGTCGGTCTCCAGGCCGGTTTTCGCCTGAATGACCGCATCGAAGCCCTCAGCTTTGAGCTGGTTGCACAGCTCGGCCGTGCGCCGGCACTGCCACACGATCGCGTTGTAGACGGGCTGGCCGGTCGCGCGGTCCCACACGATGGTCGTCTCGCGCTGGTTGGTGATGCCGATGGCGGCGATGTCGTCCTGCGCATCGTGCGCCTTCACCACCTGGCTGATGACCTGCGTCTGCGTGTACCAGATATCTTCAGGGTTGTGCTCCACCCAGCCCGGCTTCGGGTAAATCTGCGGGAATTCCTGCTGGGCCGCCCCGACCATGTCGCCGTCGTGGTCAAACAGGATGGCGCGGCTGGAGGTCGTGCCCTGATCGAGTGCAAGAACATATTTGGCCATGCGGTCCCCTCAATAAAGTTTTGTTGGCGGCCTGTGGAAAGCATTTCACAGGGCGGGAGTATACCATGCGCGAGGCGCTGGCGTCATGCATTTGGGGGCAGACTTTCCCGTGCGCGCAGCGTGTTTGTGCAAGTGTACTAAATTGGTATACCCATAGGTTTAAATTAAATTAACGTGTGTTAAAATAAAGAAAACCAACCTTATGAATATGCATCTCTGGGAGTGACCTCATGGTCTCCACAGTCGAAACCATCAAGCAGACAGCGCCGCAGGAAAAGAAGCAGGCGCAAACCTCGTGGCTGCGCGCGCATGAAACCAGGCTGGCCCCGTGGCTGGTGGTCGTCACGCTGATCGCGCTGATCCTGAGCGCGATTACCGAATCGGCCGGCATGTCCCCGGTACTGGTGCTGATCCTGAACCTGGTCAGCTATGCGGCGGGCGGCGTCTACGGCGTCATGTCGGCATGGGACGGCCTGCGCCAGCGCAAGCTGGATATCGACCTGCTGATGATTCTGGCGGCGATCGGCGCGGCGCTGGTGAATCAGTGGCGCGAAGGCGCGATGCTGCTGTTCCTGTTTTCGCTCAGCAACGTGCTGCAGGATTACGCGATTGGCCGCAGCCGCCGCGCCATCAGCGGGCTGATGAAGCTGTATCCGAAGGAAGCGCGGGTGGTGCGTAACGGTGAAGTGCTGACCGTGCCGCTGGAAGCCATCGTGATTGGCGACCTGCTGCAAATCAAGCCGGGCGAGCGCATCCCGGTGGACGGGCTGGTGCGCGCCGGACACTCTTCGGTGGACCAGAGCCCGATCACGGGCGAGAGCATGCCGGTCGAGAAGAACGGCGGCGAGATCGTGTATGCGGGCACGCTGAATGGACAGGGCGCGCTGGACGTCGAGGCGACGCAGGCCGCCCAGGATACCGTGCTGGCGCGCATCATCCGCATGGTCGAGACGGCACAGGACAGCAAGGCGCCGACCGAGCGCTTCATGGACCGCTTCGAGGAAATCTACGCGCTGGTGATTATCGTCGGCGTGGCGCTGTTCATTGTCATCCCGCCGGCGCTGTTTGGCGCGGACTTCAACAGTAATTTCTATCGGGCGATGGTGCTGATGACGGTGGCATCCCCGTGCGCGCTGGTCATCAGCACGCCAGCGGCCTTCCTGTCGGCGATTGCGTCGGCGGCGCGGCGCGGCGTGCTGTTCAAGGGCGGGGCGCATCTGGAGATGCTGGCCACGCTGAAGGCAGTCGCGTTTGACAAGACGGGCACGCTGACACGCGGCAAGCCGATCGTGACCGATATCCTGGCGCACACCGGGCACACGCAGGACGACGTGCTCCAACTGGCCGCGGCAGTCGAGGCGCGTTCAGAGCATCCGCTGGCCAGCGCGATTGTGGGCGCGGCGGGCGAGCGCAAGCTGGCGATCCCGACGGTTGAGAATTTCGCGGCGCAGGCTGGGCAGGGCGTGACGGGCACGGTCGATGGGAAGACAATTCGCGTTGGCAGCCCGGCCAGCTTCACCGATATCCCGACAGAACTGGCGGCCGAGATTGCCGGCCTTCAGGCTGAGGGCAAGACGGTGATGATCGTGCAGCACGAGACGGGCTATGCCGGGCTGATCGCGTCGGCCGATGTGGTGCGGCCGGAGGCGAAGGCCGCCGTCGACGCGCTGCATCGCATGGGCGTGCAGGTGGCCATGCTGACCGGCGACAATGCGCTGACCGCAGGCGCGATTGCCCGCCAATTGGGTATCGACGCGGTGGAAGCCGAGCTGATGCCCGCCGACAAGGTCGATGCGATCAAGCGCATTCAGGCGAAGTTTGGCAGCACAGCGATGATTGGCGACGGGGTGAATGATGCGCCGGCGCTGGCCAATGCGGACGTGGGTGTGGCGATGGGCGCCGGCGGCACCGATGTCGCGCTGGAGACGGCCGACGTGGTGCTGATGCGCGACGATCTCAAGATGATCGCGTTTGCCATCGCGCACAGCAAGCGCGCCCGGCGGGTGGTGGTGCAGAATATCACGTTTTCGCTGCTGGTGATCGTTACGCTGGTCATCAGCACGTTCGTCGCCAGCCTGGCGCTGCCGCTGGGCGTGCTGGGCCACGAGGGCAGCACCGTGATCGTGGTCATGAACGGGCTGATTCAGCTGCTGATTTTGCAGACCCGCGAGCCTGTCTGAGACCGATAATTTATGTGATGCTGCGGGGCTACTTGCGCCGCAGCATCATGCCGATGACCACGCCAATCACGAATGCCGCGATGACCAGCGTCCATGATGTTTGCGCCGGGGCCGCGCTCGCGCCGGTTGAAGACGCCGGGGAGGGATCCGCTGCCGGGGCGGGCGGCGCTTCTGGCCGCGCAAACTGCGCCTTCATCGTGCTGGCGATGCGCTCCACCTGGCTGGCTGCTTCATCGGCCGCTTTCAGGATGCCTTCTTCCACGCCAGCCTCACGGGCTTCTTTGCGGATATTCTCCGCCAGCCCATACAGCCCCTTCACGGTATCGTGACCGACGTCCTCGATGCGCTTGCGCAGCTCGCGCGCTGCTTCAAATGTGCTGTTTCCATTGGCGCTCATGCTGATGTCCCCCATATTGCAATGCTCATGACAATAGCACCGACAGGTCAGATTCACAACAGACGCGATTTGGTGGACGAGGCAGGCCTCGTCCCTACATCGGCGGATGCTGCGGATCGCGCTGATCCATGGTAAAGACACTGGGCATGAATGGGCCTGTTTTTCCTCGCAGGGTTGGCAACAGGTAGGGACGAGGCCTGCCTCGTCCGTGTTCGTGTCTTACCCCGTAACCGGCATGGACGCGCAGGCGGCGCTGGCGGATACAAATTCGGCATCCACCCAGCCGGATTGCCCGTCGAACGCGGTCTGCCACCACAGCCCGTCGGCAGACATGCCCGTGATTTCAATCGCGGTGCCGAACGGAATCACCAGCAGCGTTTCGCTGTCGGCGCTGGGCGCGGCACGCAGGCGCAGGTTGAAATTCACGCTGCCGATGCACGGCGTCACGGCGGTGGGCGAGGGCGTCGGCGTGCTGCTGGCATACACGAAGCGCGTCGCGGTGGGCGTGGCGGTCGGGGCCTGCGTCGGCGTGGTGCTGGGCGTCAGCGTGGCCGTAGGCGTTCCCGTGCGCGTGGGCCGGGTCGTGTTAGTCGGCTGAGGCGTCGCTGTCGCATCGCCCTGGTCCGGCGCACCCGGAGACGGGGTGAGCAGGCTCATCAGGCTGCGGCGCGTGCCGGTGGGGGTGGGGCCGCCAAAGCGTGCGCCCAGGTTATTCAGGTTGCTGTTCACGGCCAGGCGCACAAAGTTGTCCATCTGGCTGAGGAACAGCGCAGCCTGCAAACGGCCAATCTCACCGCGTTCTGCTGCACGGCGCAGGCTCTCGCTCAGGATGCCGGACAGGCGCTCGACCACGCGCTCGATATCGCCGCCGTTGTCGGTGATGATGCGCGCCAGCGGCACGCCCTGGTCGAGCTGCTCAAACACCGTCACCTCGTCCAGCGCGATTTCGTCGGCCAGGATATCGCGAATGGCCTTGAACAACTGCTCGGCCTGCGAGGCGCTGATGCTCTCGGCTTCTTCGGTGGACGCTGGGGCGACCGCCACGGCCGGCGCGGGTGTCTCTGATTCGGGCAGCGCGAAATAGGTCGATGCGAATGGCACGGTGAAGGTAGACAGTGCCAGCAGCAGCCCGGCGAATACGCCCAGCAGGCCGCGGCTGCCCTTCAGCCGCTGCGGACGGAACAGCTCGATCAGCATAATGAGCAGGCTGATGCCCGCCAGTGCCAGCGCGAAAACCGTCGTGTAGGGCAGGATGTTTTCGTCGCGCGGCTCGGATGAATAGCTGACGACCAGCGCAGCCAGCGCCAGCCCGGTCACCATGAACGGCAGCAGCGTATCGACGAAGCTGACCTTCTCGGTGCGGGTGACAGCTTTAATCAGGTTATTGAGCACCAGTAGCAGCGTGAAAAGCGCAGCGCCGGTGAGAAGCAGCAGCGGCAAGGGGAATCCTTTGGGCAGGCGTGTATGTCCGTAATACGTTTATTGTAGCGGACGGTCGCAGCGCGTTCGGTTAAAGCTCAATGATTCTTTAGGCCGCTGCTCAGCGCGGCACCAGATTGCCCTCGACGACCAGCGCGACCTCGAAAATGGTGGGCCACAGCTTGCCCGTCACCAGATAGGTTTCGGTTTCTGGCAGATAAACGATGCCGTTCAGCACCGCGCCCGATCCCAGCCCGATCCGTTCTTCCGGCGGAATCAGGCTGCTGGCATCGATCACGCCCACCACGTCGCCTGATTCCGGCTGAATCAGCATGATGTAGTCGGTCTGCCACACGTTGGCCAGCACCACGCCATTGGCGCATTCCAGTTCGTTCAGGTTGGTCACGGGTGAGCCGAACAAATCGACCGGGATGGTGTCCAGCAGCTCGAAGGTGTCCGGGTCGCGGCGGAACAGGTTGGCGCTGCCATCGGTCATCCACAGCGACGCGCCATCGTAGCACAGGCCCCAGCCCTGTCCCTCGTATTCAAAGGTTTCCAGCAGCTCAAAGGTCTCGACATCGTAGACAAAGGCGGTATTTTCCTGCCAGGTAATCTGGATCAGGCGGTCATCGACCAGCGCCAGGCCTTCGGCAAAGTACGCCTCATCCAGCGCGACGCTGCGCAGTTCCTCGCCGGTTTCCAGGTCCAGCTCCTGCAGCTCGCTGGAGCCATACAGGCCGGTGCTCTGAAACAGTCGGCCGTCTGCATCCATCACCAGCCCCTGCGTGAAGTCCTGGGTATTGTGCGGATACTCGGCCAGCACAGATGGCGTCAGGAAGGGGATTGGTGCGAAGGCGGCCTGTTCGGTGACCTCAGGCGTCACTTCAGGCGTGGCATCCTGGGCGGCGGCTGGCAGGGCGGAAAGCAAAGCGGCTGCAAGCAGCGCGCGTCGTATGCGGGACATATGACTTTTCCTTCAATCTCGTAAGGCATGAATGACGCACCCGCGTCGGGTAGACAGGGCTGAACTCCATTATAGCCCTGTGCCGCGCCGGTTTCATAAATGAGAGGGCGAATCGCATGGGAGGCGCAGGCACGGCACGCTATACTACGCACATCATGCTGACGATCTTGAGATAGAAAGGACGACACTTTGTCTGACAACCTGCAACTCCGCGCTGTCAATACCATTCGCACCCTGTCGATCGATGCCGTGCAAAAGGCAAACAGCGGCCATCCGGGCCTGCCGATGGGCGCTGCCAGCATGGCCTTCGCGCTGTGGACGCGCCACCTGAAGCATAATCCGCGCAATCCGGGCTGGGCCGACCGCGACCGCTTTATCCTCAGCGCCGGGCATGGCTCGATGCTGCTGTATTCGCTGCTCTACCTGACCGGCTATGACCTGTCGCTCGATGACCTGAAGGCCTTTCGCCAGTGGGGCAGCAAGACGCCCGGCCATCCGGAATATCACCACACGGCGGGCGTGGAGACGACGACCGGCCCGCTGGGGCAGGGCGCGGCCAATTCAGTCGGCTTTGCGCTGGCCGAGGCCTATCTGGCTGGCTACTTCAACCGCGACGGCCACGACATCGTCAATCACTACACATATGCACTGGTGGGCGATGGCGACATCATGGAAGGCGTGGTCGCCGAGGCCGCGTCGCTGGCCGGCACGTGGGGCCTGGGCAAGCTGATCTGGCTGTACGACAGCAACCGCATCACGCTGGATGGCAAGGCCGAAATGACCTTCACCGAAGATGTGCCCGCGCGCTTCCGGTCGCTGGGCTGGCATGTGCTGGACGTGGCCGACGGCAACGATGTCGAAGCGGTCGCATCGGCCATCACGCAGGCGAAAGCGGTGACCAACCAGCCGACGCTGATCGTGGTGCACACGGTCATCGGCTATGGCAGCCCGAACAAGGGTGACAGCAGCGAGGCGCATGGCTCGCCGCTGGGCGCGGACGAAATCCGGCTGGTCAAGGAATTCTATGGCTGGCCGCAGGAAGATTTCTTCGTGCCAGGCGACGCGCTGGAGCTGTTCCGCGAGGCTGTGGAGTCGGGCGCGTCGGCGGAGTCGGCCTGGAATGAAAAATACGCGGCCTATAAAACGGCCTATCCTGAGCTGGCCGCACAGTGGGAAAGCGCGCAGGCGGGCGAGCTTCCTGACGGTTGGGACAGCGAAATTCCCGTGTTTGGCCCGGAAAAGAAAATCGCCACGCGCAATGCCAGCGGCACCGTGCTTAATGCGATTGCCAAACACATCCCGACCATGATTGGCGGCGATGCTGACCTGGCGGGCAGCACCAAGACGCTCATCAAGGGCGCGGAGAATACCGGCCATCATCACGCGGCGGCGCGCAACGTGCGCTTCGGCGTGCGCGAACACGGCATGGGCGCGATCGTGAATGGGCTGGCGCTGCACGGCGGCATCATCAAGCCGTTCTCGGCCACCTTCCTCACCTTCAGCGACTATATGCGCCCGCCCATGCGCCTGGCCTCATTGATGAACATCGCGCCGGTGTTTGTGTTCACGCACGACAGCATCGGCCTGGGCGAAGACGGCCCGACGCATCAGCCGGTCGAGCACTTCATGGCCAACCGCGTCATCCCCAATCTGCATTTCTTCCGCCCGGCCGATGCCAACGAGACGGCCGCGACCTGGAAAACCGTCATGACGCTCAAGCACCCGTCCGCGCTGGCCTTCTCGCGCCAGGATCTGCCGGTGCTGACCGGTGAGGGTATCGGCGGCGTGGGCGCGATTCATGCCGGCGTGGCGCGCGGCGGCTATATTCTGGCGGATGCCGACGGCGCGCCGGAAGTCATCCTGCTGGCGACTGGCAGCGAAGTCAGCATCGCCCATGAGGCGCATAAGACGCTGACGGCGGCCGGCGTGAAAGCGCGCCTGGTCAGCCTGCCGTGCTTCGAGCTGTTTGACGCGCAGCCGGCTGAGTACCGCGACAGCGTGCTGCCGCCGTCGGTCACGGCCTGCGTGAGCATCGAGGCGGGCGTCACGCTGGGCTGGGAGCGTTACGTGGGGCTGAATGGCCGCGCCATCGGCGTGAACAGCTTCGGGGCCAGCGCGCCCTACCAGAAGCTGTATGAGGAATATGGCCTGACGGCAGCCGCTGTAGTGGCCGCTGCCCATGACCTGCTGAAAAAATAAGCTCTGAAAGGCGCCCCGCATCCAGACAGCTTCACGGATGCGGGGCCTGCGTTTCATGATTTTTGGAGAGTTATATGTCTAATCCACTGCTTGAAGTACAGGCTTTCGGTCAGAGTATCTGGTACGACAATATCCGCCGCAGCCTGATTACTGGCGGGGAGCTGCGTCGTCTGATAGAGGAAGACGGGGTGCTGGGCGTCACGTCCAACCCCGCGATTTTCCAGAAGGCCATCGGCCTGACCGACGAATATGATGACAGCATCCGCGAGATGCTGATGCTGGAGCCGTATGAGATTTACGAGGCGCTGGCGGTGCAGGATATCCGCGATGCGCTGGACCTGCTGCGCCCGGTGTATGACCGCACGGGCGGGCGCGACGGCTTCGTCAGCCTGGAGGTGTCGCCGCTGATCGCGCACGATACGGCCACGACTATCAGCGAGGCCAAACGGCTGTTCGCGCTGCTCAATCGGCCGAATGCGATGATCAAGATTCCGGCCACCAGCGCGGGCATTCCGGCCATCGAGGAAGCAATTTTCGCAGGCGTGAACATCAATGTCACGCTGATTTTTGGCATCGACAACTATGAGCAGGTGGCCGAAGCGTATATCCGCGGGCTGGAGCGCCGGGTGGCCGCTGGCCTGCAGGTCGATCATGTCGATTCGGTGGCCAGCTTCTTCCTCAGCCGCATCGATACGCTGGTGGACAAGACGCTCGATAATAATATTCGTGCGGCGCAGGGGCGTGACCTGGCGCGTGTGGCGCTGAACAACAAGCTGAAGGGCAAGGCGGCGATCGCCAATGCGCGGCTGGCCTACCAGGCCTATAAAGAAATTTTCAACGGCCATCGCTTTGCGCGCCTGAAAGAAGCGGGCGCCAATGTGCAGCGCGTGCTGTGGGCGAGCACCGGCACCAAGAATGCCAATTATCCCGACACGATGTACGTCGACAGCCTGATCGGGCGCGATACCGTGAATACGCTGCCGCCCGACACCCTGGCGAAATTCAAAGACCACGGCAAGGCAGGCAATACGCTGGAAGAAAACGTGGCTGAGGCGGAACAGTCGCTGGCGCTGCTGCGCGAGGTGGGCATCGACATGAAGTCGATCACCAACCGCCTGCAGGCCGACGGTGTGGAACAGTTCATCGATGCGTTTGAGGGGCTGCTGAACCAGGTCAATGCGCGGCGCAATGTGCTGGCGACCGGCGTGATGTCTGAGCAGGAGGTCACCATCGGCGGATTTACCCGCGATGTGGAAGCTGCGCTGAGCGAAATCGAGCGCGCGCATACCAATGCCCGCCTGTGGAACCGCGACGGCACGTTGTGGAAAGATCACCCGGTGGTAGCGGCGCGCATCGCCAATGCGCTGGGCTGGCTGGATCCGTTTGCCGAGATTGATATGGCGCGCCTGCACAAGCTGCGCGAATCGGCCAGGGCGCTAAAGCATGTGGTGTTCATCGGCATGGGCGGCAGCACCCAGCCCGCCGACACGTTCCAGCGTGCGCTGGGCTCTGCGCCCGGCTTCCCGTCGATGCATGTGCTGAATACGACCGACCCTGACGAAATCATGCGCTCGCTGGAGGGCGCAGACATCAAAGACACCCTGTTCGTGGTGGCCAGCAAGTCGGGCACCACGTTCGAGACGCAGGCGATCATGCGCTATTTCTTCCGCGAGACGGGCAATAATGGCGGGCAGTTCATCGCCATCACCGTGCCCGGCTCACCGCTGGATAATTTTGCGCGGCTGCATCGTTTCCGCGATGTCTTCCCTGATTCGGCGCACAGCCTGGGCAGCTACAGCGCGCTGGGCTATGTGGGCTGGGTGCCTGCCGCGCTGCTGGGGGCAGACCTGGACGCGCTGGAGGCCAGCGTGCGCCGCATGATTATGGCGTGCAGCGACACCATCGCCGCCAAAGACCACCCCGGCCTGACGCTGGGCGCGATTATGGCGACGCTGGGCGGCCGCGGCAAAGACAAAATGACGCTGGTCACCAGCCCCGGGCTGAATGCCTTCGCCGTGCAGATCGAACACATTGTGGCCGAAAGCACAGGCAAAGAGGGCCGCAGCCTGCTGCCGATTGTGGCGGGCAAGCTCGGCCGGTCGGCCGATTATTCCAGCGACCGCCTGTTCATCTTCATTCGTCTGGAGGGGGATGATAATCAGGAGCTGGATGACAGCCTGGCCGTGCTGGCCGGGGCTGGTCACCCGATTGTGACGCTGCACCTGAAAGACCGGAACGCCCTGGCGGGTGAGTTTTTCCGCTGGGAATTTGCCATGGCGATTGCCGCCAGACAGATGCAGGTGAATCCGTTTGACTTCCCGAATGTCAACGAGACGCGCCTCGCGACCGATTTGCTGCTGGAGCATTATATTGAGCAGGGCGCGCTGCCAGAGGGCAATCCGGTGGCAGGCAAGGGCGACGTGACGCTGTATGCGACCGAAAGCATGGCCAGCCAGCTCCGTGCCATGTGCCGCGACCATCGTTTTGATGCCACCAGCGTGACCGGCCTGCTGGCTGCCCAGCTGAATGGCACGGCGGCTGGCGACTTCATCGCGCTGATGGCCTTTTTGCCGCGTTCGCCTGAAGTGGATGCGCGCCTGCAGGATATCCGCCTGCGCATGCGCCATGCCACGCGCCGCGCTGTGCCGATGGGCTATGGCCCGGATTATCTGCACTCGACCGGACAGCTCTATAAGGGCAGCGGCGCCAATGGCGTGTTTATCATGCTGACAGCCGACAAAAAGACGACGCTGGAGATTCCTGAAGCGGGCTATGACTTTGCCACCGCGCAGATGGCTCAGGCGCTGGGCGACTTGCAGGTGCTTCAGCGCAAAGACTATCGCGTGCTGCGGCTGCATGGCACCACCATTGATGTGCTGCTGGACATGGTGTCGGTGGCGGTGGATGAGGTGATGGCCCGTCGCGCATAACCGGCAGGCGGCAGAGGATAAAAATCGTATCAGAAGTGTCGGCCTGCTGTTTACAAGTTGGCACTCTTGCCGTATGATTGCTAACTGTGATTGAACGTAAAAACACGATCTGCTGAGGTGACGTCTATGCCGTTGTATACGTATCGCCGCGAGGACGGCACGACATTCGATATCCGCCAGAGCTTCTCTGACGACCCGCTGAAGGTGGACCCTGCCACGGGCCAGCCCGTCACGCGTATCGTGCAGGCTGCCGGGATTATCTTCAAGGGATCCGGTTTCTATGTGAACGACAGCAAGGGCAAGAGCAGCACGATGACGCCGCCCAAGTCCGGGAGCGAAAGCAAGTCGGACGCGCCGTCTGCGCCCGCTGCCGAATCGAAGAAAGAGTCGTCGCCCGCGCCCGCCGCCAGCCCGTCCACATCTGCACCTGCGGCCAGCTAGCCAGACCAACCACACCTATAAGAAAACGGGATGTCCTGAAACCAGGCATCCCGTTTTTTGTGTCGCTTAGCGCGCCCGCGTGACCGGCCTTATGCCAGCTGCGGCTCCGGCGCTTTCTCTACCGCAGGTTCCGCCGCTGCGCTGACCTGCTCATAGCGGCTGGACAGCCTGCGATAAATGCGCGACCGCATCGCGATCAGCGTGAAGGTTACCCCGGCCACCCCGGCCAGCGTGAACATCAGCGCCATGCCGCGTGCCTCGCCAACGCCAAACCACGAGCCGATCAGCGTGACGCCTGCGCCGGTGGTCATGAACGGGATGAACACGAATTGTGCCAGCGGCCCGATCAGCAGGGTTGAGACAGGCGAAGCGGCCGACTCGATGCTCTGCGCGAAGCCAAACACGCGCCCGTGATGGTCCGGCGGCACCACTTTCTGGATGATGGTGTGCTCGGCAGCTTCGATGAACGGGCTGAAAACCGGGAACAGGAAGAAGCCGATAATCAGCAGGATGATCGAGGGCTGAATGGTCATTAAGGCGCCGGCCAGCCAGATGGCGATGTTGGCGATGAACAGGCTGCGCAGCGGATTTTTCCCCAGCCCGAATTTCGCGATGAGGATGCCGCCAAGGATGAATCCCAGCCCCAGCACGCCGGAAATGGTGCCCCACGCCTCGGCGCTCACCATCGACAGCCCGTAAGGATCGAGCAGCGCCATGTACACGCCGCCCAGGAAGTTGTTCAGGCAGGTGAACAGCAGCAGCGGCAGCAGGCCAGAGATGCCGGCGACCGTGCGGTACGTCCCGCGCAGGTCAAACGTGCTGGTTTGTGCTGGCGGTTCTTCCCCTGGCTGAAGCTCCGGCTTTGGCGCGCGCGGGATGCGGATCGTCAACATGTGGATGATTGTCAGGCAGCGCACCACGATCGGAATCAGCAGCACCCAGAACATGCCCGATGCCGCGATCAGGAAACCGCTGAACAGCGAGCCGATCAGGAAGCTGACGCCCGTGACCATGCCCACCAGTCCATTGGCGCGGTCGAGGCGGTCTGCGGGCACCATGACAGCCACCAGCGTCGCCTGGATGATGGCGCGGATATTGGGCACGATGATGCCCACATAGACGACGCCGATGAGCGTCCACAGGCGCACGCTGCCCAGGCTGGTGAAGGCCCCTTCCGGCGCGGTGACATAGATCAGGAACGCAATTACGAACAGCACCGCTGTGATGGCATCGGCGGCCAGCAGAAGTTTCTTCTTGTCAAAGCGGTCAACCAGCGAGCCGAAGAAAAAGCCGGTCGTCAGGTTGCCGATGAAATAAATCACCGCCAGCACCGTCGTGACGATGACGGACCCCGTTTGCAGATAGGCCCAGAAGGTGATGGCGAACCAGGCGATGATCGTCGACACCGAGGCGACCAGGGTGTTGCCCAGCACCTGATAGAACAGCCGCATCGAGCCTGGAATGGCGGGCGATTGATTTTCCTGCTGCATTTGTTTTCGTTGACCTCATGCTGAATGGCAGTTGGACCGCGTTATGCATTGGCATCACAGACGGCTTCTGAGCACGCTGCGGACCTTTATCAATGTCGGTTTGCGGCGCAAGTGTGAAACACATGTTCCCATGTTCATGCCGCGAATCCGGCCAATAAAAAAAGCGGACCCGAAGGCCCGCTTTTTCTGACGTGCTGTGGTTGTCAGTTCTTGCTGACGGTATTGCGGACGACGGCTGTGTAGCTGGTGTAGCTCAGCTTCTTCAGCGCGTCGAAAGCGGCATCCTGCACCATCGTGCTTTCATCATAGATGGCCTGCGACAGCGATTCGACCGCCGAGGCGTCGCCCAGGTCGCCCAGCGAGACGGCGGCAGCGCGGCGCACCCATTCGTTGGGGTCCATCAGCGCGGTCATCAGCGGCTCGGCGGCGCTCTTGTCGCCGATGCGGCCGAGTGCTTCCGCCGCGACCTCGCGGATGGCGTTGTGCGCATCCGGGTGGCGCAGGGCATCCAGCAGCGGCCCGACGGCGCGGGCATCGCCCATGTGGCCGAGGGCTTCGGCAGCGGCGGCGCGCACGGCATCCGGCCCATCTGTCAGCGTGGCCAGCAGCCAGTCGACATGCTGTGCATCGCCGGTGCGGCCCAGCGCGGCCACGAAATAGGCGCGCTGTAATTCATCGAATTCGGCATCCTGGACGGCTGCGAACAACCGGGCGGACAGCTCGGTATCGCCGCGCTGCACCATCTCCAGCAGGCCGGCGCGCAGGCGCATGCCGATGTTCAGCTTCATCAGGTTCCACAGGTTGGTGGTCTTCATCGTCAGCAGCGCGTTGAACATGCCCGACGCTGCCTCCTGCATGCCCAGCTTCAGCAGGGCGGAGAAGGCCGCATACTGCACCTTGCCATCGTGGTCATGCACGGCGCTGATGAGCGCGGGAATCACGGCGGCGTCGGCGGTATTGCCCAGCCAGCGGGCGGCCTCGGCGCGGCGGCGCTGATCGGTATGGGTGAGCTGCTCCAGGTAAAACTGTGTGTTCATGGTGTCGTTCCTTCAGACTGTCGTGCGTTGGTGTGGTCATGGCGGCACGGCGTCGGCAGCCATGGGGGATAAGCTAGATAAAATCGCGGCTGTCCAGCACAATCGTGACCGGGCCGTCGTTGTGGATGTCCACCTGCATCATCGCGCCAAACACGCCGTGTGCGATGGGCCGGACACCTTCTGCGGCCAGGGCATCGGCATAGACCTGCACCAGCGGTGCGGCCTGTTCCGGCCGTGCAGCATCAATCAAGCTGGGCCTGCGGCCGCGCCGCGTATCGGCGTACAGGGTAAACTGCGAGACGACCAGGACGCCGCCCTGCACATCCAGCAGCGACCGATTCATCTTACCCTGTTCATCGTCAAAAACGCGTAAGTGCGCGGTTTTTCTCGCCATCATCTCAGCAATCTGTGCCGTGTCGTCATGGGTAATGCCCACCAGCGCGACATAGCCATGCAGCACTGCCCCGGTGACAGCACCATCCACCGTCACCTGGCCACGGGTGACTCGCTGTAATACAACACGCATTTTTCTGGCTCCACGGGGCGGGGCGCGTCCCTGTGACCGAACACTGCCTCACATGATACGGGCAGCGCTGGCGGGGGTCAACCCAGTCACAGTTTCACTTGAGATTAATGTAGGCTAGAATATGACACGTTACCCCGGCTGAATCTTACATGCTGTCTCGCCCTGTGGGCGCCCTGCCGGTGACTGACGCAATTACCTGAATCAGAGACATTTTATGGCTGAAGGTTTGTTTGACAACAGATATCGCTACGATCTCATTTACCCGCGCGGTCGTTCGGGCGAGACGCTGCGTGCGGTAGATACCCGTGATTCAGAGCGTCCGGTCGTCATCAAGCGGCCAGCCCCGAATGACGCGCCCCCCATTCGTGCTGGCCAGGAAGTCAGCATCCTGACAGAGCGCAAAGCCCTGCAAAAGCTGGCCGGACAGCCATCGCTGTGCGCGCTGCTGGGCAGCGGCCAGTTCACCGTGGGCGGCGTCTCGCATCAATATATCGTGATTGAGCGCGCTGAAGGCGAGATTGTCGCCGACACCGTGCTGGCGCTGTCGTCGTCTGGCGGGCGCATGCCAGAGATGGAAATGCTGGTCATCATGGATGCGCTGCTGGGGCTGATCGAAGCGGCCCATGAGCGCGACATCGTCTACAACGATGCCGACGCCAAGCACCTGTTCTGGTCACGCGACGACTATCGCCTGAAGGTGATCGACTGGGGCAACGCGGTCTTTCTGGAAGGCGATGAAGCCTCGCCGCAGGGCGTCAGCCGCCAGAGCGACATCTATCAGGTGGGCGAGCTGCTGTTTTTCATCGTGACCGGCGGCGGGCGTGTGGAGATACCGCGCAGCGCGGCCCAGAACGCGACCGATGATTTCCGCCTGGACTTCGGCGAAGATACCGGCCGCCTGCACACGCGCTTGCAGGCCATCATCAGCCGGGCGGCACACCCCAATCCGCGCTATCGCTATCACACCATCCGCGAGCTGCGCGCCGAACTGAACGCGTATCGCACGCCGGTGGAGCGCGACCGCACGGCCAGTCTGAACCGCGTGCAGGACCGTCTGCGCCGCGAGCTCAGCCGTGACGAGCTGTATTCGCTGCTGGCCATTCTCGACCCAGTGAGTGCGCTGGACCCTGGCCATCCGCCCACGCGCGCGCTGGAGGCCGAAGTCAACGCCCGCATCAGCGACTTGCAGGTGTCGGCTGACCTGGATGCTGCGCGCATTTATCTGGAAAGTGGCAGCTGGGAGCGCGCTTTAAGCGTGCTGGAAGAACTGCAACCGCGCGCACGCGGCAGCGCCGCCGTCGTCATCACCATTCTGATGGACTGGGCCGCGCTGCTGAGCGAAGACGACAACGCGAGTGTGCAGCTTCCTGCCGTGCAGGAGGCCATCAGCCTGCTGTTTGAGGCCGACCCGGCCGAGGCCACCCGCGTGCTGGTAATGGACACCGATGGCGACCATCGCGCCCAGTCGCTGCAATGGCTGATGGCCGAGCGCATTTCGGCCCATGTGGGCGAAATCATGCTGCTGCGGCCGAATCTTTTCCGTTTGCAGGTGGCGCTGACCACGCTGGCCGGGCAGAGCGTGCATGTGGGCGAACAGCGCTCGATGCTGAACGAAATCAATGCCTCGCTGGACAAGCTGACCGGCGAGACCTCCAGCACGGCCAACGACCTGCGCAATGGCTTCCGGATGGTGACCGACCGGCTGAATAACCTGATGCGCAGCCTGGAGGCCGTGAACGCGGAGTATCAGCTTCCGAACAAGATGCTGCCGTTGTCTGCCCTGACCCGCGCGACCAATGCGGCGATGGCGCTGGCCGATAACATGCACGTCATCGGCAAGCAGGCCGCGACCAACCCGATTGAGGCACTGGGCGCGCTGGATAACTCGCGTGAAATCGTGGCGGGCGCCCCGGCCTGGGATGCGCTGGCCCACAAGCTGGACGATCTGTATCAGCTGCTGGCTGAATTCGAGAGCTTTATTCCCGCGCCCGACGGTGGCGATGTCGCCTCCTGGCTGACGCGGGCGCATACCGCGCTGGTGCCATTTGCCAACGGCCTGACGGATGAGCGCCTGAACGGAATCGTCGCCGGGCTGAGCGAGGCCGCTGAAGCGTGGGGAGAATACGGCGAGGCGGCCGTGCTGGGCAGTCGTTCCAGCGCCATCGCCGCGCTGGAACGCGTCTCGAATGGCGTGAGCATCGTCAGCCCGTCGCTGGCCGCCTGGGTGGCGCAGCTGCGCTCGGTCGTCAGCAGCGCCGTGCATGTCGAGCGCGGCGCGCTGCATCCTGCGCTGGGGCAGGCGCTGTCTGACGGCTGGGAACATTTCGACCGCGGTCGGCTGGTCGAGGCCGAACGCATGGGCGCGCAGGCGTCTGACCTGGCGCGCACCGATGTGGAACGCGAAGCAGCGCGCCGCCTGCATGCCCTTTCGCAGCACACGCGTGAGTGGGTCGATCGCGGCGGCGTGACCAATACCGCCAGCTCGCAGAAGGCGCTGGCCAGCGTCGAGATGCTGTACAGCGCCGAGGAAATCGGCCTGCGCGACCATTTCGCCGGGCAGATGCCGGGCAAAGACACCTATCTGCGGGCGATGAATCGCGGGCTGATTGACCCGCTGGAGCGGCTGGGCACGGCCCCCGTACGCATCTTCTTTGTCAACGCGGTGCTGTATGGCGTGCTGGATGCCCGCGAAGGCAATATGGAAGACGCGCTGTTCTGGCGCGATGTGTCAGGCAAGACAGGCGTCGATGCCAACGGCCGTCACCCCTTAACGCGTATGCTGGAAGATTATGTGCAGCAGCGCAAAGACCTGGAAGCGGCCGCCCGTGAGCTGGCGAAGATTAATTCGGCGGCCAGCCTGCCGCATCTGGAAAACATCCGCCGGACGCTGGAGCAGAACAGCCAGACGAAAGTGCTGGCCCCGGCTGTGCTCAGCGTGCGCGAGCTGGAAGCAGCCGTGCGTGACTGGACCGATGGCGAGTTCCGGAATGCCGGGTCGCGCATCGAAAACGCGCTCAAGGCCATCGACGAAGTGGAAAAGGCCGGCGATATCACGCTGACGGCCTATCGCTCTTGGCTGATGACGCTGCTCAGCACTGCCGCAGAGCTGCATGGCAACGCGCGTCGGCTGGCGCAGGCAGTTGACGCGCAGCCAGCCACACCGCCAGAAATACTGTCTGTCGCGCATCAGTTTCAGGTGGAGGTGACCGCCCGCACGCTGGGCGATGCCTATACCGGCACGCTGCGCCAGTGGCGCGACATGTACGAAAGCTTTTCAGCGGCCTTCTCGGACCGGTCGCTGCGCCGCAGTGCGCGCCTGGCCCGGCTGAATGAGCTGTTCGGCGCGATGTTCATCGACCGGCATCCGGCCTATGCACTCTATCGGCACTGGTACACGGTGACCGAATACTCGCCGGAGTTTCCCGCGCCGCCAACCGATGAGCCGACGCCGCGCATCAGCGAGGCCGAGGAACAGGCCGCCCTGCCATCGCGCCGCGCTGCCGATGAGCCTTTACCCCCCAAATCGGCGCAGAAAGCCCGCCGCCGCGGCATGAGCCCGGTGCTGATCCTGATTCTGGTGATCGCGATTGTGGTCGCGGTCGCGGTTGGGTCGCGCAATACGCCTGAGACGACTGCGCCGGATGCGGGCACGCAGGTTGCTGTCGCGGCAAACACCGCTGAAGTGACCGACGATCCGGCGGGCCAGGCGGTGGCCACGCTGGATGCTGAAAGCATCGATACGCTGGTGCCCACGCAGGCCAATGTCACGCCGACGCCGCTGTCGGTGCTGGCGACGATCGCGCCGCGCGATACCGATACGCCGTCACCGACTTTCACCGCCAGCCAGACCTTCACGCGCACTGTATCGCCCACGCGCACGCCGACGAATACCACCACGGCAACCAATACCGCGACGGCCACCAATACGCCTGCGCCGACGCTGCCACCGGGTGGCCTGCGTGGTCAGCAGGACCTGCTGGCGCTGGCCGCACAGCTCGTCAGCCCCAGCTGGGATGTCGAGGCGTTCTCACCCGTGACGGCCGGCTCTGACAACTGGCGACTGGGAACAGGCGGGGGCGCGCTGGGCGAGGGCGACACATTGTTCGTCGGCCCGGAAGCCGCTTTCCTGACCGGCCTGTATGGGCTGAATGCACCCTCGCGCATCATCCGCATGGACGCGCTGCTCGACCTGCAAACGTTTAATCCGCCGCTGGTGGTGGACGACGCGGTGTACTTCGGCGTGCTGCTGCAAAGCGTGGACGATCCGGCGCAGCGGGTGGGCGTGCGTGTGCAGATTCAGGGCAGCCAGGGCGAGCTGATCCAGCTTAGCCTGCAAAACGGCGACACCCTGACGACCGTTAGCCAGCGCGCCCGCACCGACGACCCGCTGCGCGTCGAGATCGTGCGCAACCTGACCAACGACACGGTTCAGGTGCTGGTCAACCGCCAGCCGCTGGGCAATCCGGTCGCGTTTGTGGGCGATGACGTGCCGGTCGTGCCGGTGCTGTTCGTGCACAACGGCGGCGTAATTGTGTATGTGGATGAGTGGTCTGTCACGCTGCGCTAGGCGCGGGTTCACAGCGAATAAATCTCGCGTGCCTGCGTGCTTTGCCCCCATTCAGAATGATTAAGGGCGCCTCGCGAGGCGCCCCTACAAAACACAATCCCTTTGATCATCAACAGGGTTGTGTGAAATTAGGCGTTTGGACAGTCCATGGCAACCAGCCGAATAAACGGTTGTAGGGGCGCGTCGCGACGCGCCCTCTGCGTGTTTAATGCTTTTGCGCTCACCCGCCGGGCTGGCCGATCGGTGCGACGCCTGCTGGCGGGGGCACGCCGGGCGTCCCTGCCAGCAATGGATCGGGCGTCGGCGTGGCGCTGGCGCACAGGGCATCGGCGGTGGTCAGCTTGCCACCGGCCTCGCCGCCGCCGGTCAGGCTGAAGGCACTGCGATACTGCTGCGCGGCCGCACACTGGCCGAAGGCCGGATCGAACGCCAGCGCGTCCCCGTAGGCGATGTACTGCCGATAGAGCAGGTTGACCGCCTCGTTGTAGTAGCGCCCCTGCCCGTAACCGATGAGCTGCTGTAAGGCATTGATGGCCTGCGGATAGCTGATGCCGATGGTGCTGATCGCGTTCAGGTAAATTTCCCCTACATCGCGCTCATAGGCCAGGCCTTCGGCCAGCGGCAGACCGAGGCTCTGGATGCGGCCAACGATCTGGTTGCCCGCCGCGGGCTGCATGGCATTGTAGTAATTGCGCGCCACCGTGTTCAGCGAATCCGTCAGCAGGCCGCGCACGGTGCCGGTCTCAAAGCCGGGATCAATCGACGTGATGGCTTCTGCCAGTGCCGCGGCTTCCTCATAGTTTCCGGCGACAAATTCGCCCTGCGCCTCAGACAGCAGCGCGGCCAGGTCATAGTTCGGGCCGGGCGTGGGCGAGGGCAGATTGGGATCGAGGGTCGCCGTGGCCGTCGCGGTGGCTGTGGGTGTGGCGGTCGATGTCGGCGTGGCGGTGGCCGTAGGCTGGAGCGTCATATACAACGATGTGGCTGTGGCCATCACATCGTTCATGCCGGCGACGCCCGGCGTCAGCGTGGCCAGGAACTGGATGCGCGCTTCCAGCAGCACCAGATTGCCATCCGCGAGATCGGTCGGGATACGGCCGACCTGCTCGGCGATAGCGGCATTCTGCGTGGCCGTGCTGTTGACAGCGGCCTGCCTGCCGCCAGTTGTCCAGCCGGCAGCACCCGCCAGCGCGACGATAATCACGCTGAAGATGCCCAGCATCACCAGGATAATGCCGGTCAGGCCACAGCCGCCGCGCGGCGCGCCCTCGCGCACAAACGGGCGAATCTCGTCGTCGTCATCGGGGATGATTTCGCGGGCGGATGTGATCGGGCGGTCATCGAACGGGGTGCTGTCCGGCACGGTGACCGGCTTGTGCCCCTGCGTATCGTCAAGGTTGGTCGAGTCGTAGTCTGGCATAAGGATGTGATGCTCGTCTTTCAGGCCATAGAACCCCGGTATTATACAGGACGCTGGCGGCCTGTGTCAGCTACCGCTTGCCGTACGCGTGCTATTCGCCCAGCAGGGCGGCGGCCCGGCGGATGACCGCTTCGGCGGCTTCCGACTTGCTCAGCAGGGGCATGTGTTCCGGCTCGGCGCCCGGCCGCAGGATGACGACGCGGTTGGTGTCGGTCTCGAAGCCGGCATCGCGCGCGCTGATGTCATTGGCCACCAGCAGGTCGGCCCCTTTACGGCGCAGCTTGTCGTCGGCATTGGCGATCAGGTCGCGGCTTTCGGCGGCAAACGCGACCACCAGCCGCGGGCCAAATCCCGCGTCCCGGGTCTCTTTGACGGCTGCCAGGATATCGTCTGTGCGCGTGAGCTGGAGCGCGAAACCCTCTGCATTGTCCGATGATTTCTTGATCTTGTGCTCGGCCTGCGCCGCTGGCTTGAAGTCGGCCACGGCGGCGGCCATGATGAGGATGGTGCCCGGCACGGCATGGGCCAGCACTGCCGCTTTCAGGTCGGCTGCGCTGGTGACCGGCACGAGCGCCGCGCCAGTCGGGACGGACAGGCCCGCGCCCGCACTGCTGATGAGCGTCACATGTGCGCCCGCGTCCAGCGCGGCCTGCGCCAGCGCATAGCCCTGCTTGCCGCTGGAGCGATTGCCGATAAAGCGCACCGGGTCGATAGCCTCGCGCGTGCCGCCGGCGGTCACAATCACGTGCTGCCCTGCAAGCACGCCGTTAACGCGCCCCAGCGCCATGCGAATATGCCCCATCAGCGCGGCTGTTTCCGGCAGGCGGCCAATGCCGGTTAGTCCGCTGGCGAATCGGCCTGCTTCGGGCTGAATCACCATCGCGCCGCGCGACTGAAGCGTGGCCAGATTGGCCTGCACGGCGGCGTGGGCATACATGCTGCCATCCATCGCCGGGGCGACCAGCAGCGGGCAGGTGGCCGCCAGCGCGGTCACGCCCAGCAGGTCATCGGCCAGGCCAACCGCCAGCTTCGCCAGCGTATGGGCCGTGGCCGGCGCGACCATCAGCAGGTCGGTGCCCTCGGCTAGCCCGACATGGGCGATATGGGTGGGCAGGCCATCGCCGGGGCTGGGCGCCCACAGCGTGGTATACACCGGGCGGCCGGTGACCGCCTGAAACGTGAGCGGCGTCACGAACTGCTGCGCGGCGTCGGTCAGGATGATGTCCACCAGCGCGCCCGCCTGCGTCAGCTTGCTTGCCAGGTCGACGGCCTTGTAACAGGCGATGCTGCCGGTGACCCCCAGAATGATGCGTTTGCCCGCCAGCACGCGAATCGCCATATGTCCTCGCCTAGGTTATGAAAAGCTGATATTCAGGAACCGTTCCACCCAGCGCTTGCGCCAGGCCTGGCGAACGGTGAACATCCACAATACCACCCATCCGATAATTATCACATAACTCACCAGCGGCATGGGCAGCATCTCGAAGAAGTCGCGCAATGGCTCGATCAGCAGGATGCCGAAGAAGCCAGCCGTGATGGCGAACGCCAGGATCATCGGCCGTTTGTCCGGGCTGAGTTCATCGCCGCCGACGAAGAACTGATACGGCGGCTCGACGAAGATGACCAGCAGCAGGCCGGTCAGCACACTGAAGATGGTGAGTGCGGTGCGCGCTGTCGCTGTGGCGTACTCGAAGATGAAGACATCGGGGCCGGTCACAGGCGTATCCAGGTTCATCTGGTCGCGGAACAGCGCCACATTCTCTGGTGTATACGGAATCTCCAGCGCCTGGGCAGCGCCATAGGCGAAGAAGCCGACATACGTCAGCAGGCCGAACAGGGCGACGAATACCGCGCCGCCGCTGACAAAATGGGTGATGCTTTTCAGCAGGCGCGTCCTGGCCTGAACGGGTCGCGCCCAGATGGCCAGGAACAGCACCGGGATGCCGACCGCGAAGAAGGTCAGCAGGGTGGTGTGCTTCGGCACGAACGGGAAGCCGATGCCGATGACCGCCACCGACAGGATCATGATGGCGGTGAAGATGGCGCGCGTCAGGAACAGGCTGAGGATATCGCGCATGCCGGCGACGATGCGCTGGCCTTCGAGAAACGCAGGCGGCAGGGCGGCGAACGAGTCGTTCAGCAGCACCATGTCGGCCACGCCGCGGGTGGCCGCGCTGCCGCTCTGCATGGCGATGCCCAGGTTAGCCTTCTTCAGCGAGAGCACATCGTTCACGCCGTCGCCCATCATGGCGACATAATGCCCGCGGCGGCGCAGCGCGTCCACCAGCCGTTCTTTCTGGTCCGGCGTGATGCGGCCAAACACGGTCGTTTCTTCCACCACCACGTCCAGGTCGCTGTCGCTCATGCTGGCCAGATCGATGCCGGAAATCACTGTCAGGTCGCCGGGCAGGCCGGCACGCCGGGCCAGCGCGGCCACCGTGTGCGGGTTGTCGCCGCTGATGACTTTCAGTCGTATGCCAGACTTGGCGAACGCGGCAATCGTGTCGGCGGCCTCTGCGCGTAGTTCGTCAGATAGCGCGATCAGCGCGATCGGCGTGAGTTTTTCGGGCAGCACGGGCTGGTCCAGCGCGTCATGCAGGGCATATACGCCGGGTGCATGGGCAAATACCAGCACGCGCAGTCCGTCTTGCGCCCACGAGCCGGTCTGGGCATCAAGCGCGCTGATATCGGGAAGCTGGGCCGCCAGCATTTCCATCGCGCCCAGCACATACACGCCGTCCAGGTCGCCGGACGGATGGAAGGCGAGCGCCGACCACTTGAGCGCGCTGGAAAACGGGACTTCGTCGGCGGGACGCACGGGCGGCAGGCTGAGCGCGGCGGCGATGGCCTCACTGGTGCGATTGCGCGCGCTGGCGCTGGACGCGAAAATACCCAGCGTGCGCTCGATTTCGGCGCGGGAACGACCCTCCAGCGGCATGACATCGTGATAGGCGATCTTGTTGGCGGTCAGCGTGCCGGTCTTGTCCATGCACAGCACGGTGACGTTGCTCAGGCTTTCGACGGAATTCTGCTGCTGGATGAGCGCACCGCGCTGCACGATGCGCAGCGCCCCCAGCGCATAGGCCACGATCACCATCAGGAACAGGCCGTTGGGGACGATGCCCGCGATCACGGTGGCCATGCGCACGCCGCGTGCCAGCGGAATCGCCTGCAGGAAGCCGCTGATGAACATCAGCAGGCCGATGAAGATGGCCAGCCCCAGCAGCAGGCGAAAGACCAGATCGACATCTTTTTGCAGCGGGGTGCGTGGGTTGCGATAGGCGCGCGCGCTGTTCGTCAGCTTGTTAGCGAAGCTGCTGGCGCCCACTTTGGTGGCCTCCACCAGCGCGCTGCCGCTGACCACGAAACTTCCCGACAGCACCTCGTCGCTCTGCTTCTTGGGGATATGGTCGCTCTCGCCGGTCAGCAGGCTCTCGTCCATGTCGATGCGGCCTTCGCCCACCACCACGCCGTCGGCCACGATCTGGTCGCCGGCATGGGCTACCAGGATATCGCCCACCACGATCTCGCTGGGGTCAACGATCTTCTCGATGCCCTCACGCATGACCGAAACACGCGGCCGCGTCAGCAGCGCGATTTTGTCGAGCTGGCGCTTGGCGCGGATTTCCTGAATGATGCCGATGGTGCTGTTGAAGAAAATCAGGCCGACGCTGACGACCGCATCGCCCACATAGCCGAGCGCGACCAGCATCACGCCCAGCGTGAACAGGATGATATTGATCAGCGTGAGCACATTCTGGCGGATGATGTCGCTCAGCTTGCGGCTGGTGGCCGCTTCGACATTGTTGCCCAGCCCGCGCTGGCGGCGCGCAATAACTTCGGCTTCAGTCAGACCCTGCGTCAATGATGTCGTCATAGCTCTCTCAGTGCGTGCAGTCAGTTCACGCGGGAAGTATACTAGGCGAATATGAAGTCAGTGCGAACAATTGCTGTACTTATACACATTTCTGTGAGGACATAACCCCATGACATTTACAGTAGATGCGCTGGACGGGCAGCATATCGTCATCAGCGGCGGACTGGGCGCGATCGGGATGGCGGTGGTCGCCGCGCTGGTGCGCCATGGTGCACGCGTCACCGTCAACGATATCGTGCCCGTATCTGAAGGTGAGTCTGCATTACTGGAAGCAGGCTTCGACCCGAGTCAGGCCCGCTATGGTTACGGTGATTTGACGCAAAAGTTGCAGGTGGAGGCATTGCTCGACAAGGCCGAATCGTATTTCGGCCCGGTGACGACGGCGCTGTGCCATGCCGCAGTCGTGAAGGCGGCGCCGCTGGTGGATGTGGCCGAAGCCGACTGGGACAACATGCTGGATGTGAATCTGAAGGCGGCTTTCCTGCTGGGGCAGGCGGCCTCACGGCGCATGATCGCGCAGGGAATCCATGGCCAGCTCATTTTCACGACGTCGTGGGTGGGGGCGGTGCCATGGCCGGAGATTGGCCCGTACAGCGCCAGCAAGGCAGGCATGAATATGCTCATGCGCACGTTTGCCCGTGAACTGGCCGACAAGGGGATTCGCGCTAACGCGGTCGCGCCGGGCATTGTGGGCGCAGGCATGGCGCTGAAGCAGTGGAATACCGAGCCGGACTATAAACGCCGCGCCAGCAAGGCGATCCCGCTGGGCGAGTTGCAGTCGCCCGAGAGCGTGGCCGACGCGTTCGTATTCCTGTGCAGCCCCGCCTCGCGCTATATGACGGGGTCGGTGCTGCTGGTGGATGGCGGGTGCAGCCTGTATCCGATGGATTGAGGGGGATGATCTTCAGGGGTGTCGTTAAGGTTGGCTTCTATGTAAAGCTGACGGGCGCATCGCGATGCGCCCCTACAGCGGCGTACCTGGCAGGTCGTTTAGATTTGTCTTGATGCCAAATAACCCGAGTATGGACGCTTACCCCATGAGGTTGGACTTGTAGGGGCGCCTCGCGAGGCGCCCGGCCGTAAATATCCTGTTTTCCCGCTCAGTCAGAGGTCTGTTATGTGGCGAGGGGTAGAAGACGTGTGCCACCGTTCGAAAACTCGCAAAGAGTAGTCATCCCCTCTTCCATGCAGTGGCTGAGTGGAGTGAGGGGCGAAGTTGTCTTTTGAACGTGGGTGCTTACGTGCCGCCCGTCGTCTGCTTGGCTGTCTTGAGCACGTCGGCCACAGCTTCGACCAGCTTCTCGACGGCGACCGGCTTTCCCAGGAAACGCTCTGCGCCTGCCTCCAGCGCCTGATTCATCTGGAAGCCGCCCGTCGCGCCGCTGACCACCAGGATCGGGATGCGCTTCGGCATGGCCTGCTTCTTGAGATATTGCAGCAGATCGAGGCCGTTCATATCCGGCAGCATCAGGTCGAGCACCATCGCGTCCGGCTGAATCTGGAAGACGACATTGAGTGCCTTGGTCACGGTGTCCACCAGCGTGACGGTGAACCCGGCATATTCCAGCGCCATGCGGAAGACAGCACCGACTTCGCGGTCATCTTCCACCACCAGGATATGCTGGCCCTTGCCCACCTTGGGGATATCAACCGGCTTGAGCGTGCCATACAGCGGGGTGCCGCCTTCCACCACCGGGGTGACGGCAAACAGCACTTGCAGGCGCAGGCGGCCGAGCATAATTTCGTCGCCGTGGCGCACGCGATACTCTTTTTCAGCCTCGCACGACAGGCCGTTCAGGCGGGTGCCATTGGTGCTGGCCAGGTCTTTGAGAAACAGGCGCTCGTCGCGCACCAGCAGGATGGCATGCTTGCGCGAGACGCCCGTGTTGAAGGCGTCGAAGGGCGTCAGGTCGATTTCCGGATTGACGTTTTTCTCGGCATCGGCACGGCCCAGCAGCATCTCTGTCTTGACCTGCTTCTGCATGATGCTGGGCGTACCCACCACGCGCAGCTCGATGACATACGGGAGTTTGCGATCCAGCGGGCCGGTGGCGACGCGCACGTTGGCGGCATCGGCGGGCAGCGGTTGCTTGAGATACTGGGTATTGGAAGGCTTCAGGCTGCCGTTTTGCATGAGTGAGTCAACTTTCATGGCTGCGTGGCTTGGGTACCCATTATGACTGCGACTGGCATAAATTCTAGTTATAACATTACATCCAAATTCCTGTTTTTAACCATAGTGAGCATCGTGAATTATTAATGAAGGGGCGAAAACGGTGGCCATTCGCAGGATAAATATCCCGTGTGGAAGTCTGGAAATGCGCTTCACCTGCGCTACAATGCGCAGCAGACGTGTAGGATGAGGATATTGGATGAACCGTCTGACGCTGAAATTAATCGTCTGTGCGCTTGCGCTGACCCTGTTTGTGGGCGCTGCTGCGGCGCAGGACTCCACCCCGGAAGCCGAAACCGCCGCCCTGAGCGCCGCGCCGGCCATGTCGCTGCCCCCGGCTGTCAGCCTGAGTGGGCTCAGCCCCGTCTACCAGCTCGTGAATCGCTGCTCGGCCGCCGCGCTGACGATTCAGCTCAGTTACTTTGACTGGGAAGGCAACTATACGACCGCCATCAACGGCCTGAACCCGAATGAGGCCGATGTGGCCGTGCGCCTGGACGAAATGGTCACCTTCGTGAACCAGTTCGGCTTCGAGGCGGTGGAACGCTTCGGCGGCACGGTCGACATCCTGAAGGCGCTGGTGGCTGGCGGCTTCCCCGTGCTGATCGAAAATTCGTATTATGAAGGGCCGGGCGGCTATGATGCCTGGCTGGGCCACAACCGCGTGGTGATGGGCTATGACGATGCGCAGGGTGTGCTGCTGACGTATGACTCGCTGCTGGGCAACGGCCCAGACAACACCGGCCGCCCGATTCCGTATGCTGAAATGGACGAGCGCTGGCGCCCGTTCAACCGCGATTATCTGGTGGTGTACCGGCCGGAACAGGCCGAACAGGTGCGCCAGATCCTGGGCGAAGACTGGGATGTCGAGACCAATCACCGGCGTGCGCTGGGCCTCAGCCAGGCCGAGCTGGATACTGACCTTGAAGACGGCTTCACCTGGTTCAATATCGGCTCCAGCATGCTGGCGCTGGGCGATGCCCCGACTGCCGCGCTGGCCTTTGACCGCGCCTTTGAAATTGGCCTGCCGTGGCGCATGCTGTGGTATCAGTATGGCCCGCTGGAGGCCTACCTGCAGATGGGGCGCTTTGAAGATGTGATCACCCGCGCGCAGAGTGTCATCACCAATACCGGCGGCGTGGAAGAAAGCTACTACTATATGGGTCTTGCGCATGAGGCCATCGGTGACCTGCAACGCGCGATTCGCTATATGGAAATCGCGGTCTATGGCAACCGTTATTACACGCCAGCCGCCACTGAACTGGCCCGTATGCAGGCCGCCGCAGCCAGCACCAGCTAGACCATCATCCTGAGTCCTGTGGAGATAACGAGATGCATCGCATGAAGATTCTCTGTGCCGCCGCGTGCCTGAGTGCTGCCCTGGGGATGGGCGCTGCCGTGATGGCGCAGGATGCCACGCCCGACCCCGATGTGCCGCTGGTGACACAGAATGTGGGCCTCTCGGAGCAGGTCGATATCTACGGCCGCACCATTCAGGTCGCGCTGGGCGAGCTGGTCAATGCCTCTGACGTGCCGTATGCCAATATCGCGCTGGAAGCCACGGTCTACGATGCCGATGACGAAATTATCGGCGAGGGGCTGGGCTTCCTGAACGATGCCTGCGGCGCTGGCCTGCTGCCCAACTACCTGTTCACGGTCGGGCATATCCAGGACTTCTCGATTCCGCTGGAGCTGTATGAGGATGACGCGTTTATTGACCGCGTGGAAATCGAGGTGACGGGCGACCGCGCCGGTTTCACGCTGCCGCCCGCGCCGCTGCCGGATGGCATCACGCGCATTTCCGACCAGGAAGTGGTGACCGTGGAATGGCAGGGTGCAGACAGCCTGCGTTATGCCATCGGCTGCCCGCGTGACCTGTCGGCCGAATGGAAATATCGCCAGTACAACCTGCAAACGGACGTCGACCGTGCGCTGGTGAATCCCTATGCGCCGCTGATTAATGACGAACTGCGGACCCGCCTGAACCTGGCCGACCCGCTCATTTACGACAATTCGCGCCTCAGCTTTGCGCCCAATGGCGCGCGCCTGGTGTTTCAGGATGCCGTCAACCGCCTGTATACGGCCGCGCTGGATGGACGTTTGCAGCGCCAGGCACTGGGCGGCATGAACAGCTACAGCCTGCAAAGCATCCAGTGGGTGAACGACTCGCGCTTCATCGCCACCTACTTTGGCGCGGTGGGCGACCCGGCACTGTATTTCACGGGCAACGCCGAGGGCATCGCCATTTCGCCGCCGGCGCGCAATAACCGCCCCAGCGTGATTCTGCCGGGCGCATCGTCGGATGCGCGGCGCGTGGTCATCGCCGGCACGTTCAGCACGTCGGCCGGGCAGAACCTCACCGGTTATTATATTCACGTGGTCACCAACGGCTTCTTTGAACTGCTGTTCGAGGCGCAGCCGCCCGGCCTGAACTACCCACAGCCGGTGCCGATCCTCGATCCCGAAGAAGACATCGTCAACCTGATTTATATCGCGCGGCCGGTGGACGGCATGCCGATGCTGCAATGCTACGATCGTGACCGCGATGTGCTGACCGATCTGGCGCCGCTGCCGCTGACGCTGGCCGATGGCGACCGCAGCGGCCTGTTTCTCTCGCCAGACCAGTCCACGCTGGCGCTGACGGCCACCGGCGCGAACGGCGGCCTGTGGACCATTGATCTGGCTGCGCTGCCATCCTGCACGGGCTGATTGCGGTGTATAGACAGTCTGTCTGATTCATCACGCTTTTTTGTTGTGCATGATGCTACAATAGGCAAAATTTGCGTTGCAAAGATGCCTTTGTGGAGAAATTATGCGCCCCAGACAGCACGTCGTGCAATCCTGCTGGAGGGTGACCCCCGAACGGGGCTTCCTCATGAATCCAGACCCGTTGGTCAGCGTGCGCAATGCGCTTGAGGGCATTGTGCCCAGCGCGACCATCGACGCGATAGAAAGCGCCGCGCACGATATGCCCGCCCTGATGGTCAGCGGGCGGGTGCGCCCCGTGCTCGACCGTCTGCCGCTGCTGGACATTGGCCGGCTGATGGCCGAACTGATGCACATCGACTTCCGCGCCATCGAGCGCCTGATGCAGATGTACTCGTATTTCGGCAACGCCTACCTGCACGGCGACGGCAAGCTGTCAAATCGCATTCCCGCGTCAGTGGCTGTGCCGCTGGTGGGCCTGGGCGCGATTGTCGAGCGCCCGCCAATCCTCAGCTATTCCGGCTACGTGCTGGCCAACTGGCGGCGTACGTCGATGCACGCGCCGATCGTGGCCGATGACCTGCGCCTGATTCAGCAGTTCCTGGGCGTGCGCGATGAGTCGTGGTTTGTGCTGATTCATGTGGAGATTGAGCACAAGGCCGCCTCGGCGGTGGGCAACCTGCAGGATGCGCTGCTGGCCGCCGAGAATGGCGATGCCGTCGCGCTGGAGACGGCGCTGTCCGGCATCCACGAGGCCATCGAGCGCATGATCGCGGTCTTTCAGCGTATGCCGCACGGGTGTGACCCCAATGTGTATTGGGCCAAGGTGCGCCCATATATCTTCAGCTACGACCAGATTTTGTACGAGGGTGTCGAGGCCTTTGGCGGTAAACCGCAGTCGTATCGCGGGCAGACGGGCGCGCAGAGCGCGATCGTGCCGGCGCTGGTAGCAGGGCTGGGCCTGCATCATGAACAGACCGGCCTGACCGAACACCTGAATGTGATGAAGGCCTACATGCCGCGCCCGCACCGCGAGTTCATCGAGCAGATGGGCGCGTCGAAAGTGCGCCAGGCCGTGCTGGCGAACAGCAATCGCGGCTCGCTGGTGGAGGCCTATAATGCCTGCCTGCGCCGCGTGACCGATTTCCGTTCGCTGCATTACCACTTTGCCACTGAATACATCTTCAAGAAGGTGGCCAATCCGGTGGGCACGGGCGGCACGCTGTTCATGGACTGGCTGAAACAGCTCATCATCGAAACCGAGGCCCAATACGTGTAGCATAGGGGCTACTCCGCCAGCCACGTGACCGAAAGGGTGTGTGCCCTGTGTCTGAACGCATCCTGTTTGTCTCCAGCCTGCATCACCCTGAGGCGCTGAAAGCTGCGCGTGCCCGCCAGCCGGACGCGCCTCCGCTGTTTCCGCCCAGCATGTCACAGCATTTCTGGGAGAAGGCGCTGCGCCGGCGCGGGTACGTGCTGGACGTGTTCTATCGTAATCTGCCCGGCGGCCTCGCTGATGACAATGCGCGCATGGAACGTCACGCGCAAGGCATCACCCCCGGCAAGATCCTGTCTGCGATTAACAATCGCATCCCGCCCGAGCTGCGCCCGGACGTGCGCCGCCGCAATGCCGACCTGCTGGCCAAAGCGCGCGCGTTCCGCCCTGATATTCTGTGGATGACCGGCGACAACACCATCATCACGCGGGACACGCTCGAGCAGATCAAGCTTGAGACAGGCTGCCTGGTCGTGTATGCGTGCGGCACTTCGCCAATTGTGTTCTCGCGCCCGATCGACCGCGCCTGCGCCCGCGCCTATGACATCGTGCTGGCCAGCGATTATTACCACGGCGTGCAGTGGCTGGAGCTGGGCGCGCCGCGCATGGAGGTGCTGCCGATCGCCGCGTGCGACCCGGAGTTTCACAAGCCATACGCGCTGACCGACGACGAGCGCCATGCGCTGGCCTGCGATGTGGCCTTTGTGGGCACGCTGGTGCCGGATAACCTGTACAGCCGACGCGTGCGCGCCCTGAATGCGCTGCGCGATGTCGACCTGGGCATCTGGAGCGTGCATGACGTACCGGCGTCGCTGAAACCCCATGTGCGCGGACGGGCGCTGGGCGAAGAGATGGAGCGCATCCTGAGCGCGGGCAAAATCTGCTTCAATACGCATGGCGATTTTGTGCTGTATGGCGGCAACCTGCGCCTGTTCGAGGTGGCCGGGGCAGGCGTGTTTCAGGTGACGGACAATCTGCCGGGCGTGCGCGAATGGTTCCCGGAGACGCGGGACGGCGCGCTGATCGCCACCTATCGCACGCTGGGCGAGCTGCGCGACAAGGTGCGCTGGTTTCTCGATCATGCCGATGAGCGTGAGGCGGCCGCCCGCCGTGCGCAGGCGCATGTGTATGCCCACCATACCTACGACAACCGCGTCCGGAAATTTGAGGCGATTGTCGCGGACTGGCGCGCTGGCAACAGGACGCTGTTTGGCGAGTAGGGCGCGGGCTGTCAATATGCAGACGCGCGCGGAATGGGTATGATGTGGGGCGCTGGCAGCCCCTTTAATGACGGAAGTGGACAGTATGTCGAAGTCTGACAAGCACGACAGCCGCTATGACAGCACGCGCGGCACATGGGAAGAGATCTGGTCGACCGCCTCGGTGGAGGTGGAGCTGGATATCGTGCACAGCAAGCGGTCGATGGACACGATTGAGAAGTATCTGCCATTCCTGCCCAAGGACGTGGCCATCCTGGAAGCGGGCAGCGGCCTGAGCGCGGTCGTGATTACGCTGCGCCAGATGGGCTACACCGTCCTCGGCCTGGACTATGCCATCAACGCGCTGGAAACCTCGCTGGCCCATGACCCGTCGCTGCCGTTGTGCGCGGGTGATGTGCACGCGCTGCCATTTGCCAGCAACAGCCTGGGCGGATACCTGTCGTTTGGCGTGCTGGAGCATTTTGAGCAGGGCATGGGGCCCGCGCTGGCCGAAGCCTATCGTATCCTGCGGCCGGGCGGCGCGCTGGTGCTGACGATTCCGTATCCGAACGTGATCAACCGGCTGGTGGCCTGGCGGCGCAAACGGGCCGGCCAGAGCCTGCTGACCGACGAGGACTTTTACGAGAGCACGTATACCCGGCAGGCGCTGATCGACAACGTGAAGGCGGCGGGATTTACCGTGCGGCATGTCTCGCCCACCAGCCACTCGTATACGCTGTGGGGGCTGGGCGGCGTGTTTCGCGGCAAGGGCTACTATCGCACCAGCGCGGTCGCCGAGACGATGGGCGCGGTCGTGAAAGCGGTGCTGCCGTGGCCGTTCAACTTTATGACGCTGATCGTGGCGACGAAATAGCGCCGCATGGGTTCGTCTGCTGCGCCGCGCCTGAGCATCGTCATCGTCAGCTACCGTTCGTCGGATGACCTGGCGCTGTGCCTGCCTGCCCTGGCTGCCTCGGACATGGCCGCGGAGACCGAGGTCATCGTGGTGGACAATGCGCCCGGTGATGGCACGGCGGACATGCTGGCGGAGCGTTTTCCGTGGGTTCGGCTGGTCTCGCCCGGCCGCAACCTGTTCTTCTGCGCGGGCAATAATGCCGGGCTGGATGTCGCAACCGGCGAGTATGCCCTGCTGCTGAATCCGGATACCGTGCCGCCGCCCGATGCCATGCGCGCGCTGGTCGAGTTCATGGATGCGCATCCGGACTATGCCGGGGCGACCATGCAGCTGCGCTACCCATCGGGCGAGATTCAGCGGACATGCTCGCGCATCCCGACGTTTCGCTATCTGCTGCTCACGCAGTCCCCGCTGCGCTGGCTGCTGCCGGGGATGCGGCGTCAGGCGGAGCGCCATCACTGGTATGACGATGACGGCTGGGACCGCACGGCTGATTTCGATGTGCAGGCCATTCCCGGCTCGTGCACGCTGATGCGCCGGGCCGACCTGCGGCTGGATGAGCGCATGCTGCTCTACTTCAATGAAGACGACCTGGCGCGAACATTTGCCGGGCGAAAATTCCGCTTTCTGGCCTCCCCGTGGATTGAACACCGCGAAAAATCGGTCACGCGCAGCGCGATGGCCAACCGGCTGTATTTTCGCGACATGATCGCCTATGTGCGCATCCATCACGGCGGCGCTGGTGCTGCGCTGCTGTGGCTGGCCACGCGCCCGCTGCTGTGGGCGATTCAGCTGCGCTGGCTGCTGCGCCCGCGTGCATAATTCCTGCCGCACGCTAAAATCTGCGCTTACAAAACAGACTTCTTTTCAGGAGACCTTTATGGCAACCGGCATCGGCTTGATGATTGAAGGGCAGTGGGGGCTGACGTGGGCGCGCTGGGACGCGTTACTGAAGGCCGCCGAAGACTACGGCCTGCAAAGCGTGTTCCGCAGTGACCATTACACGATTGGCCCGCCGGACGATAATTCGCTGGAATGCTTCATCTCGCTGACATACGCCGCGCTGCACACCAAACGCATCGAGTTTGGCCAGCTGGTATCGCCAACGACCTTCCGCCAGCCGGTGCTGACGGCGCGCATGGCCGCGCAGATCGATGACCTGAGCGGCGGGCGCCTGTGCCTGGGGCTGGGGACCGGCTGGCACGACCGCGAACACCATCAGTATGGAATCCCGTTCTTTGACCAGAATATCCGGTATGAGATGTTCGAGGACGCGCTGGAAATCACCACGCGCCTGTATCGGCAGGAGGAGCCGGTCACCTATCAGGGCAAACATTTCTCGCTGAACGGGGCAGTCCTGCTGCCGCGCCCGGCGCGTAAAAATGGCCCGCCGATCATCATTGGCGGCAACGGGCCCAATCGCACGCTGCCGCTGGCCGCGAAGTATGCCGACGAATGGAATGCCGTCCACCTGACGCTGGGCGATTTCAAGGCGCGCAATGAACGCCTGAATGAGCTGCTGGATGCGATCGGCCGCCCGCGCACCGAGGTGCGCCGCAGCCTGATGATCCCGGTCACGATTGCGCCGAATGAGGCTGAGCTGAAAAAGAAGCTGGGTGACCAGTTTCAGGCGGCCGACGCGCTGGTGGAATGGAAGCGCATCATTGGCCTGCCCGAACAGGTGCTGGAGCAGGTGGGCCGCTATGCCGAGGCCGGCATGGACCGCATCATGCTGATGTGGCAGGACCAGACCGACATCGAAGGCATTCATCTGCTGGCAGAGACGCTGGTGGGGAAGGTCTAGGAAAAGAAGTGATGAGTAATGAGTAATGAGTGATGAGTGATGAGTAATGAGTGAAGGAACAAGTACTTCAGGATACGCTTGCCCTTTTTCTCATTACCCGTCACTCATCACTCATTACTGCCTTTTTACATGTCACTATTGACATATAATCTTTTTCGCCATAAGCTGTTGGCATGCTGAAATTCATCCTGCTGGGCTTCCTGAACTACGCACCCATGACCGGCTATCAGATCAAGACGCTGATAGAGGACTCGACGGCGCATTTCTGGCATGCGTATCACAGCCAGATCTACACCACACTGCGGGCGCTGGAAGAACAGGGCCTGGTGTCCAGCGAGATGGACGAGAGCGACGAGAAGCTTCAGCGCCGCGTGTATACGCTGACCGAGGTGGGTCGTCAGGCGCTGCTGTCGTGGCTGAATGATGCCATGATGGCGCCCTCCACGGTGAAGGACGAGCTGCTGGTGCGGGTGTTCTTTTCCGGCCAGAGGTCTGCCCAGTCGGTGCGCGAGGAGCTGCTGATTCAGCGCCGGTTGCATCAGCAGCAGCTGGAGCTCTATCGGGCAATCAATCTGCGCGGCTGGACGAGTGAATTTGAGACGGAGCCTGTCGGCCCGGTCGATCTGGCGCACGAAAGCAAATTCTGGGCCGCGACGCTGAAATTCGGGATGCGCTACGAGCAGCTTTATCTCGACTGGCTGGATGAGTTGCTGGCGTCACTGTAAGTCATTTAGTTTTCTGGTATGTCAATATTTACACGTAAGGAGTGGATATTATGTCGGATGCAGCACGTCTCATGATCGGTCTGGCATTCATTTCGCTGCCCACCATCGCCTTTGGCGGGTACTTCCTGCTCTCGATTCTGACGCGCCAGGCCGGACGCGAGAATATCAGCGAGGCGCAGAAGTCGTATTTCCGCGCTGGCCATGCCCACGCGGGCGTGCTGGTCATTCTGTCGATCATCGCCCAGCTGGTGCTGGACAGCGCCCGCCTGCCGGATGCCGTCGTGTGGGCGGCGCGTATCGGTATTTTCGCCGCACCGCTGCTGATTTCTGGCGGGTTCTTTGGCGGCGCGCCGCGTGCTGCTGGCGCTAAACCGACCGCGCTCATCCGCCTGATTCCGGCCGGGGCTGTTGTCCTGTCGATCAGCACCATCGCCGTCGGACTGGGGCTGCTGCTGCCCCCTGCCGCCTAACGTTTACAGAGTTTCGGAGCAACCGAGCATGTCCCCTGTCTTTCCTGGTCGTTATACCGCTGAAACGAATGAGCCGTTCGTCGTCTTTCTGATCGGCATGCGCTTTAACAAGCTGCTGGCTGTGCGCAAGTGGCTGCCCGCGACCCGTGCCATGCCGCGCATGATCGAGGAATTGTACAAACAGCCGGAGCTGGGCCTGCTGCATTCCGAGTTTTATCTGGGCTGGCGCGTGATCTACAGCGTGCAGTACTGGCGCTCGTTTGAACAGCTGGAGGCGTATTCGCGCAGTCGCGATAATGTGCATCTGCCTGCCTGGCAGGAATTCCGCCGGACGGTGGGCGACGATGGCTCGGTCGGCATCTTCCACGAGACGTATCGCGTGGAGCCGGGGTCATACGAGTGCGTGTATGGCAACATGCCGGTCTTTGGCCTGGCGCACGCGGCCACCCATGTCGCGGTGGGCAAGCGCAACGAGGCCGCCCGCCAGCGCATGGAGCGTCTGCCCGGCTGATTTTCAACCATCTGCTGACACGGGACTCATGCTGCATTTAATCGCGCAGGCTACGATAAAGCGGTGAAATCCGCCGGCATTGTCTCAATGTCGTAGCTGAGCAGATTGAGGGTTGTGTCATGACGATGAATGAATTGACCGAGCGCACCACACTGGTGAGCGCAGGTGAGCACGCGCCTGACTTTGCGCTGAAGGACCAAAACGGTAACAGCATGCGCCTGAGCGACTATCGTGGCCGCAAAGTGGTGCTGTTCTTCTACCCGAAGGCTTATTCGCCGGGCTGCACGGCTGAGGCCTGCCAGTTCCGCGATGCTTACGAGGACTTCAAGGCGGCCGGTGCCGAGGTGATCGGCATCAGCAGTGATGACGAAACCACGCAGAAGGGCTTCGCCAGCCGCTTCCGCCTGCAGTTTACGCTGCTGGCAGACCGCGATGAAGCGGTGCACAAGGCCTATGGCGTCCGCCGCACGCTGGGCCTGATCAAAGTGCGCGCCACCTTCGTCATCGACGAGCAGGGCGTGGTGACGTATGCCTTCCACAGCCATAACCCGGCCTCGCACATGGCCAAGGCGCTGGAAGCCCTGAACAGCTAGCCCAAATGGGGCATCCTCAGCACAAACACGGGCTTACATGGCACGTGTTTTCTTTGCCTGGTTTCCCCGTCGTAGGCAAAGCGTACGCCTTATGAAATCATAAAATACAGGTTGGTAATATGGCCTGTGCGAATTGACGAATATAAGGTCGTGCGCCGCCCCTACCCTTGACGCGTCCCGCGCGCTCCTGTAAGATTCCGTGACTCATAACCCGGCTACTCACCCTCTTCGGAGGCAATGATGAGCCGAACTGGGCGATGTGGCGACAGCGTTCCGCGACGTGGAATAGCTCGTCACGTGCAGCATCATAGGGCGTTTCTCCAGGAATGGATGTGCGCCTTTTTGCATGTTTGATGATGGACGATCGCGGACGAATTTGCGAACAGGTTGTTTGGAGTAAGCTATGCCAACCATTAACCAGTTGGTGCGTAAAGGCCGTAAGGCGAAAAAGAGCAAGAGCAAGGCGCCCGCGCTGCAGTTCTCTCTCAACGTCTTCGACCAGAAGCGTACCAAGACCAAGACGGGTTCCCCGCAGAAACGCGGCGTGTGCACCGTTGTAAAGACCATGACCCCCAAGAAACCGAACTCGGCGCTGCGTAAAGTGGCCCGTGTGCGTCTCTCGAACGGGATCGAAGTGACGGCCTACATCCCCGGTGAAGGCCACAGCCTTCAGGAACACAGTGTCGTGCTCGTGCGCGGCGGCCGTGTGAAAGACCTGCCGGGTGTGCGTTACCATATCGTGCGCGGTTCGCTGGATACTGATGGCGTGAAGAACCGCATGCAGGGACGCAGCAAGTACGGCGCGAAAGTGCCGAAGGCTGGGGCTCCTGCTGCCAAGGGTAAGGGTAAGAAGTAAAGGGTACTGAAGAATGCCAAGACGTAAGAGCCCACCGAAGCGCGTCACGCCTCCGGATAATAAGTACAACAGCCTGTATGTGTCGATGATCATCAATCGCATGATGATCGGCGGCAAGAAGTCCACGGCCCAGAATATTATGTACACGGCCATGGACACTATCGAGGAAAAGACCAAGCGCAATCCGCTGGAAGTGCTGGAGACGGCACTGCGCAACGTCACCCCTGCCATTGAAGTGAAGCCGATGCGCGTCGGCGGCGCCACCTACCAGGTGCCCGTTGAAGTCGCTTTCGAGCGTGGTGTCACCTTGGCGATGCGCTGGTTGCTGGAGTATTCGCGCAGCCGTGGCGGACGCAGCATGGCGGAAAAGCTGGCGAATGAGGTGATGGATGCTGCCAACGGGCAGGGGAACTCCATCAAGAAGAAAGACGACACCCATCGCATGGCAGAAGCGAACCGCGCGTTCGCCCATTTCCGCTAAATTCGATCGAGAGAATAGCGAGAACTCATGTCAAAAAAGGTTGAAGGCGGTCTCGATCTGAACAAAGTGCGCAATATCGGCATCATCGCGCACATTGACGCTGGCAAGACGACGACCACCGAGCGTGTGCTTTACTACACCGGCATGGTGCACAAGATTGGCGAAGTGCATGATGGCGGCGCAACGACGGACTATATGCCGCAGGAACGTGAACGCGGTATCACGATCACCGCTGCTGCTGTGACCGCCCAGTGGGCTGGCCACCAGATCAACGTGATCGACACCCCCGGCCACGTGGACTTTACTGCCGAAGTGCAGCGTTCGCTGCGCGTGCTGGACGGCGGCGTGGTCGTGTTTGACGGTGTGGCTGGCGTGGAACCGCAGTCTGAAACCGTGTGGCGCCAGGCGAATAACTATGAAGTGCCGCGCCTGTGCTTCGTCAACAAGATTGACCGCACCGGTGCCAGCTATCAGCGCTGCATCGATATGATCGCTGAACGTCTGGGTGCCAACCCCGTCCCGCTGCAGATGCCGTGGGGCGAAGGCTCCGAGTTCAACGGCGTGATCGACCTGCTGAAGATGGAGCTGGTCACGTTTGAAGGCGATATGGGTAACGTGATCAAGCGTGATCCGATTCCCGCCGCTTTCCAGGAAGAAGCAGAAACCCGCCGCACCTTCATGATCGAACGGATCGTGGAGAGCGACGATTATCTGACCGAAAAGTATCTGATGGGCGAAGAGATCAATGACGAGGAAATCGTCGCTGCTCTGCGTTCTGCCACCATCGCCGGCAAGGTTCACCCGGTGCTGTGCGGTTCGGCGCTGAAGAACAAGGGCGTTCAGCTGATGCTGGACAAGGTCGTCGAGCTGCTGCCGTCGCCGCTGGATATTCCTCCGGTGCGCGGCGTCCACCCGAAGACCGATGAAGAAATCATCCGTCACGCGACCGATGATGAACCGGCCACCGCGCTGGTCTTCAAGATCCTGACCGACCCGTTCGTTGGCCGTCTGGCCTTCTTCCGCGTGTATTCGGGCGTCGTCAAGGCGGGCTCGATGCTGCTGAACTCCAGCAAGGGCGATCGCGAGCGCATCGGCCGTATCGTGCGTATGTTCGCTGACCGCCGCGAAGACATCGAAGAAGTGCATGCCGGCGACATCGCCGCGATTCTGGCGCTGAAGGGCACCTTCACCGGTGACACCCTGTGCGACGCCGACCACCCGGTTGTGCTGGAGAAGATCAGCTTCCCCGAGCCCGTGATCGAAGTGGCTATCGAGCCGAACACCAAGGGCGACCAGGACAAGATGGGCGAGGCGCTGCGCCGTCTGGCTGAAGAAGACCCGACCTTCAAGGTCGAGGTGGACGAGAAGCTGGGGCAGACCAAGATCCGCGGCATGGGCGAGCTGCACCTCGAAGTGCTGGTCGACCGCATGATGCGCGAATTCGGTGTGCAGGCGACTGTGGGCCGCCCGCGTGTGGCCTACCGCGAGACGATCACGCGCGAACGCCGCATCGACATGACCTTCAAGCGCCAGTCGGGCGGCAAGGGCCAGTATGCCCGCGTCGTGCTGGAGCTGGAACCGCTGTCTGAAGAAGAAGCCTCGCTGGCCGAAGATGGCCTGCTGTTCGTGGATGCGATTCGCGGCGGTACCATTCCGCGTGAATTCATCCGCCCGACACACACGGGCATCAAGGAAGCGATGGCTGGTGGCGTGCTGGCTGGATACCCCGTGGTTGGCGTCAAAGTCAGCCTGGTGGACGGCGCCTATCACGACGTCGACTCCAGCGAAATGGCATTCAAGATCGCTGGTTCGATGGCGCTGAAGGAAGGCGTTGAGACCGGCCGCCCCGTGCTGCTGGAGCCGACGATGAAGGTCGAAGTGGTCGTCCCCGACGACTATACCGGCACCATCGTGGGCGACCTGAGCAGCCGCCGTGGTATCATTGCGGGCATGGACTCGCGCGGTGCCGGCACGACCAGTGTGCGCGCCAACGTGCCGCTGGGTGAGATGTTCGGTTATGCGACGACTGTTCGTAACCTGACGCAGGGACGTGGTAACTTCACGATGGAATTCGAGAAGTACTCCGTCGCCCCGAACTCGATTGCTGAAGAAGTAATCAAGGGTAAGTAGCAGGTCAGCAACCGTGGTTCCCGAACGGTGGTGAGGTTCCCGCCCACCACCGACGACCAATCCGTAGGGAAGTTTACAAGAGAAGTAAGAGGAACAAGGGACAATGGGTAAGGAAAAATTCGAGCGCAGCAAGCCTCACGTAAACATCGGCACCATCGGTCACGTTGACCATGGTAAGACCACCCTGACCGCCGCGATCACCAAGACGCTGGCGATGAAGGGCAAGGCTCAGAAGATGGGTTACGCCGATATCGATAACGCTCCTGAAGAGCGTGCCCGCGGTATTACCATCAACATCCGTCACGTGGAATACGAGACCGATGCGCGCCACTATGCGCACGTCGATTGCCCCGGCCACCGTGACTATATCAAGAACATGATCACCGGTGCCGCGCAGATGGACGGCGCGATCCTGGTGGTGAGCGCACCAGACGGCCCGATGCCCCAGACCCGTGAGCACGTGCTGCTCGCCCGTCAGGTGGAAGTGCCCGCCATGGTGATCTTCCTGAACAAGGTTGACCAGCTGGACGACCCGGAACTGCTGGAACTGGTCGAGATGGAACTGCACGAGCTGCTGAGCGGCTACGGCTTCAGCGAAGAAACCCCGATTGTGCGTGGCTCGGCCCTGGCTGCCAACGAAAGCGCCAGCAACGACCCGACGTCGCCGGAATATGCCCCGATCCTCGCCCTCATGGACGCGGTCGATGCATGGATCCCGACGCCGCAGCGCGACAAGGACAAGCCGTTCCTGATGCCGGTGGAAGACGTGTTCTCCATCAAGGGCCGTGGTACGGTGGTGACCGGCCGCGTGGAACGTGGCTCGCTGAAGAAGGGCGAGGAAATCGAAATCATCGGTCTGCGCGACGAAGTTTCGAAGACCATCGTGACCGGCATCGAAATGTTCCACAAGGAACTGGATTCGGCCGAAGCTGGTGACAACGCGGGCATCCTGCTCCGTGGTACCACCCGCGAGGAAATCGAGCGTGGTATGGTGTTGGCCAAGCCCGGCAGCATCAAGCCGCAGAAGAAGTTCCTCAGCGAAGTGTACATCCTGAAGAAGGAAGAAGGCGGCCGTCACAAGGCCTTCTTCAACGGCTACCGCCCGCAGTTCTACATCCGCACCATGGACGTGACCGGTACCGTGACCCTGCCTGAAGGCGTGGAAATGGTGATGCCCGGCGACAACGTGAACCTGGAAGTGGAACTGATCACCCCGGTCGCCCTGGAAAAGGGTTCGAAGTTCGCGATCCGTGAAGGCGGTCTGACCGTCGGCGCAGGCGTGATCACCGAAATCCGCTAGTCAGTCGTACACACAAGATTCAAAAATCCCCGGCAGAACAGCGCCGGGGATTTTTTTGTTTACTGGCCTTCCCATACGCTGACGCTATCGACGTATACAGGCAGATTATCGAAACAGCGCTCCTCAGCATCACGCAGATTGAACGTGCACAGCTCCCACTCCGACACATCCGTTTCGCGTGCCAGATACAAAACATCGTCGCCATTGGGCGCAACACTGAGAGATGTAAAATCGGCTTTGCTGACCAGGATATCCGTTGAACGATCCCGCAGATCCATGACTTGAAGGCTGTGCAAATTCTCTTCGCTTGTGTCTCTAAAGAGCACCGCGTCCCCGTTTAACACCCAGCGCGGCCCACTTCCGTCGACAAGCGTCTCGCCCTGCTGATCATCCAGATCATAGACTGCAATTGTGTAACGTGGGCGATTTTCCGCAACGCTGCCTGTCAGATACAACAGACGATTGCCAACAGGAGACCAGTGTGGTCCGAAATCCTGCACGGCATTGCTGGTGACTCGTGATACCTGTCTGCCATCTGCGTGGACAATATACAGCTCATCTGAATCTGGATCCCCGTCAATCATGCGAACCGTAAACGCTAAAAGCCTGTCGTCCGCAGACCAGACAAGCCTTCCCAGAATGGACAAACCTGTAACGATCCGGCTGGTGCGTGATGTCGCCAGGTCAGTGATCAGGATTTCACTGGTGCCATCGCCGGCTGATGTTAAAGAGGCCACCGACAGGCCATCATGAGACCATGCCGATGCATAGCCAAGATTCAGATCGAGGATGTCATGGGTATCTGGATTCAGAATGAGAGATTCGTTTGTGCCGAGAGGGGTGTACAGGATGCCACTCGCCGACCAATCCAGCGACAGGGGATCGTAGTTTTCAGTGTCAATCAAGCCATAAGTCTCAGTGTCCGGATTGAATATGCCGATGCCAGTGGCGCAAAGTTGTTGTGAAGCGAGTGTGCACTCACCTTCGACGGGGAAGGCGATCAATGGAGAATTTACGGGGCGGGAATAATCGGATGAAAAAGATCCGAGGCCAGGAGAAACCCATATGCTGACAAAAATCAGGACGAGAAGCAGCCGGGATTGATAGTCCTTCACATTGCTTTTCTCTGAAATAATTGCCGATGGTGAACCTGAATGATGAACAGGTTGTTTCGATCACACTACCGCAACTGACAGCGGGGTGTCAATCACGATGCTTTATAAATATCGTAATGTGGCTCGATTTGACGTGCGGGGGGGGAAGTTCCGCATTTTATTTCCCCTTGACTTAGATGGCCTCGTCAATGAAAATACTCTCGGAGACGAAATATTTCTCTAAAAGCGATATCAACGCGCAAACTGCCGGCAAATCTGTAACAAACGCTGGTAAGTGCGTGCAAGACCTCGGTGCCGAGGGTTAGCGCGTTGTTGCTTGCCATCGGCCTTTTGCTTGTCTGGCCGAGGCTGATGCAGTGCTGCTGATCTGGCCAGTGGGATGGAGAGTACAAAGGAACGCAGATGAAAAGCAAGATTCGTATCCGTTTGAAGGCGTATGACCATCGCGTGCTCGACCAGTCGGCACAGCGTATTGTCGAGACCGCCGAGCGCACCGGTGCCAAGGTGGTCGGGCCCGTCCCGCTGCCCACGCGCCTGGAACGATTCACCGTGATCCGCTCGTCCTTTATCGACAAGGACTCGCAGGAACACTTCGAAATCCGCACCCACAAGCGCCTGATCGACGTGCTGGAGCCCGATAGCAAGACCATCGACATGCTCACGCGTCTGAACCTGCCGGCTGGTGTGGATATCGAAATCAAGATCTAGTGGAAGGGCACATGCGGGCAAATGCCGCCCGCCGCTGTGCAGAGAGATGGAGGGGATGATGATCCACCCCTCGGAGGGTAATAATGAAAGGCATTATCGGTAAGAAGGTGGGCATGACCCAGGTGTTTGACGCGAAAGGGAACGCCGTTCCCGTGACCGTCATCCAGGCCGGGCCGTGCTACGTCACGCAGGTGCGCACGGCTGACAAGGACGGCTACCAGGCCATCCAGCTCGGCTTTGGCGAAACCAAGCCCCAGCGCCTCACCAGGGGCCAGCTCGGGCATCTGAAGCGCAACAGCCTGCCAGCAGTCAAGTACCTGCGCGAATTTCGCGTGCAGGGCGACGCGGGTGTTGCGGAAGGCGAAACCATCAAGGCTGACGTGTTTGCCCAGGGCGAGCGCGTCGATGTCATCGGTGTGAGCAAGGGGCGTGGGTTTGCAGGCACGATCAAGCGCCACCACTTCCACCGCCAACCCAAGACGCACGGTCAAAGCGACCGTGAGCGCGCTCCCGGTTCCGTGGGCGGTACGACCAACCCTGGCCGTACGTTCAAGGGGCAGCGCATGGCTGGGCGTATGGGCAATGACCGCGTGACGGCGCAGAACCTCGAAGTGATTGTCGTCGATGCGGAGAAGAACCTGCTCGCTGTGCGGGGTTCGGTCCCCGGTGCGAACGGTGGAATCGTTGTCGTGAAACCCACAACACGCGGTCGCCGTTAAAGCGAGAGAGGATTGAAGGTCATGCAAGTTCCAGTGGTGGATATCAACGGCAAGCAGGTCAAGACCATTGACCTCCCGGCCGACATTTTTGAAGTAGCAGTGAATAAAGACCTGATGCACCAGGCTTACGTGCGCCAGATGGCAAACGCCCGCCTCGGCACGCACAAGGTGCAGCGCCGCGCGGACGTGAGCCGCACGACCGCCAAGATGTATGCCCAGAAGGGCACCGGCCGCGCGCGTCACGGTTCGCGTTCGGCGACACAGTTCGTTGGTGGCGGTCGCCCGATGGGCCCGCAGCCGCGCGACTACTCGCTGGCGATGCCGAAGAAGATGCGCCGTGGCGCGATCCGCAGTGCGCTCAGCGCGCTGGCCGCCGATGGTCAGCTGATTTTCGTCGATGCCCTGACCATCAAGGACGGCAAGACGAAGGAAGCCAACCGCATCCTCAACACTCTTTCCAGTGAACGCAAGCTGCTGGTGCTGGTGAGCGGCCCGGAAGAAGACGTGAAGCGCAGCGTGAATAACCTGCCTAACGCCAAGACGCTGAATGCCAACTACCTCAACATCCGCGACCTGCTGACGTACGACCGTGTGATCGTTCCGCTTGCGGCCCTGGACGTCATCAAGAAAATCTGGGGGCAGGAAGGGTAATCATGGCTGATCTACACCTGTATGACGTGCTGGTTCGTCCTGTAGTGACCGAGCACTCGACGCAGCTGGTGGAATCTTACGGACAGTATGTGTTCGAAGTGCACCCGGATGCCAACAAGACGCAAATCAAGAATGCCGTCGAGACGATCTTCGAGACTCAGGTCAAGAAGGTTAACACGATGATTATGCCCGCGAAGCGTGGTCTGCGCGGTCGCCGTGAATACTGGCGCTCGAAAGAGTGGAAAAAGGCGATCGTTACTCTCGCTCCCGGTCAAAAGATCGATCTGTTCGAACAATAACAGGACGAGTGAGAGATGCCGGTCAAAGCCTATAAGCCCACCTCGGCAGGTCGCCGTGGAATGACGGGCTTCACATTTGAGGAAATCACCAAGTCTAAGCCGGAATGGTCGCTGACCGAACCGCTGAAGAGCCGTGGTGGTCGTAACAACCAGGGCCGCGTGACAGTGCGTCATCGCGGTGGCGGTCACAAGCGTCGTTATCGCCTGATCGACTTCAAGCGCAACAAGTTTGACGTTGCTGCCCAGGTCATCGGGATCGAATACGACCCCAATCGTTCGGCGCGTATCGCCCTGATTCAGTACGAAGACGGCGAGAAGCGCTATATCATCGCCCCGCTCGGCCTGAAGGTCGGCGACCGCGTGGCGAATGGTGAGCTGGCGGAACTGCGCCCCGGCAACGCGATGTTCATTCGTGACATCCCGGTCGGTACGCAGATCCACAACGTCGAGCTGCTGCCGGGCCAGGGTGCCCAGCTCGCCCGCAGTGCGGGTGTGAGCGCGCAGCTGCTGGCGAAGGAAGGCGTGTATGCGCAGGTTCGCCTGCCCAGCGGTGAAGTACGCCTGATTCACGAGCGCTGCATGGCCACCATCGGCCAGGTTGGCAACACCGAGCATGGCAATGTCAAGCTGGGTAAGGCCGGCCGCAACCGCTGGCTGGGCTGGCGCCCGTCGGTGCGTGGTATCGCCATGGACCCGGGTGGTCACCCGCATGGTGGTGGTGAAGGGCGTTCCGGTATCGGTATGCCCGGCCCCAAGACCCCGTGGGGCAAGCCTGCCCTGGGCAAGCGGACGCGCAACAACAAGCGCACCAATCGCTTTATTGTTCGTCGCCGCGGCACGGGCCGCTAAACGGTGAGGTAGGGAAACAATGAGTCGTTCACTGAAGAAAGGCCCGTTCATCAGCGTCAAGCTGCTCAAGAAAATTGAGAAGCTGAACGCCGAGAACAAGAAGGTCGTGGTGCGTACGTGGAGCCGTGCCAGCACGGTGTTCCCGCAGATGGTGGGACACACAATCGCAGTTCACGACGGCCGCCGCCATGTGCCGATCTACATCACGGAAAACATGGTGGGCCACAAACTGGGCGAATTTGCGCCCACTCGCACGTACCGCGGCCATATGGTCGAGAAGAAGAAGAAGTAGGAGGATCATATGGCGACTGAAGTACGTGCCAGAACGATGTATTCCTCCATCAGCGCCCAGAAGCTCCGCCTGGTGTGTGACACAGTGCGTGGCATGCATGTTGACAAGGCACTGGCGGTGCTGGAGTTCACCCCGAAGAAGGGTGCGGGAATCATCAGCAAGACGCTAAACAGCGCGATTGCGAATGCGGTCAACAACAACGACCTCGACCGCGATTCGCTGGTCATCAAGGCGATCTGGGCGGATGGTGGCCCGATGCTGAAGCGTTACAAGGCAGGGGCACGTGGCCGTTACAAGCCGCGTGTGCGCCGCACAGCACATCTGACGATCGTCCTCGCAGACAGCGCGGCGCAGTAGGAGAGAGACAGCATGGGTCGTAAAGTTCATCCCGTAGGTTTCCGTCTGAAGATCAACCGTGACTGGGACGCCCGCTGGTTCGCCACTGGCGAACAGTATGTGCAGCTTCTGCAGCAGGATTTTGTCATCCGCCGCGAAGTGAAGAAGCTGGGTGCCAAGGCCGGTGTGTCGCGTATCGAGATCGAGCGCCAGCCCAATCAGCTGACGGTCATCATCCACACGGCGCGCCCCGGTATCCTGATTGGCCAGAAGGGCGCCGCCGTCAAGGAAATCCGCAGCATGCTGGAAACCCTGTACGGCGTGACCAAGGATAATGGCCGCAAGGTGAAGGTCGAAGTCGCTGAAGTCGACAAGGCCGACACCGACGCGCTGCTGATCGCCGAGAACATCGGTGGCCAGCTGGAACGCCGTATCGGCCACAGCCGCGCCATGAAGCGTGCAGTGAGCCAGGCCATGCGCCTGGGCGCTCAGGGCATCCGTATCGAGGTCAGCGGCCGTCTCGCCGGTGCTGACATGGCTCGTCGTGAAATGATGTCTGATGGCCGCATCCCGCGTAACACGCTGCGCGCCAGCATCGACTTCGCCCGTGCAGAAGCACTGACCACCTTCGGCCGTATCGGCATCAAGGTGTGGGTGTATAAGGGCGAGATATACGGCAACGAGCAGCGCAAGCAGGAAACGCAGAAGAAGTCGGACGTGTACGTGACGCCGTAGGCGCCCGCGCGGTTGAGGAGCATCAAATCATGTTAATGCCGAAGCGTGTAAAGTACCGCAAGCAGCAGCGCGGTCGCATGAGGGGCACATCATTACGCGGCAGCACGGTGGCGTTCGGCGAGTTCGGTCTCCAGGCTCTTGAGCCGATTTGGTTGACCAGCCGTCAGATCGAAGCCGCCCGTCGCACGATGGTGCGCTATATCAAGCGCCGTGGCAAGGTGTGGATCCGGGTGTTCCCGGACAAACCGTTCACCAAGCGCGCTGCCGAAACCCGCATGGGTACCGGTAAGGGCCCTGTGGAATATTGGGTCGCCGTGGTTCGCCCGGGACGTATGCTTTTCGAGATGGGTGGTATTCCGGAGGTTGAAGCGAAGGAAGCCCTTCGCCTGGCCGCCAACAAGCTGCCGATCAAGACCAAGTTCGTCAAGCGCATTGACCCGATTTCCGGGCAGGAGCTTGTCTGATGGACATTCGTGAAATTCGTGAAATGGCTGACGAGAAGCTGCTGGATCAGCTGGAAGACCTGAAGGAATCGTTGTTCAACCTGCGCTTCCAGAAGGCGTTCGGGCAGCTGGAAGACCCCAATGCCATCCCCCGTGCGCGCCGCGATGTGGCGCGGGTGAAGATGGTCATCCGCGAGCGCAAGGGGCAGAAGGAAGGCAACAATGGCTAATACCCGCCGTCGTCTGATCGGGACGGTGGTCAGTGACAAGATGGAAAAGACGGTCACTGTCCAGATTGAGAATCGCAAGCTGCACCCGATCTACAAGAAGGTGGTGAAGACCACCAAGAAGCTGATGGCGCATGACGAGAGCAACAGCATCCCTGTTGGGGCCGTCGTCCGCGTCGTCGAGAGCAAGCCGCTCAGCAAGAACAAGCGCTGGGTGGTGGAAGAAGTGCTGAGCGCGACCGGCAAGGAACAGTTGACCGCACTGCCCGATGAAGCTATCGTGCAGGGTGGCGAGGGTGAGGAGGCCTAGACATGATTCAGAATGAGTCTCGTCTGAAGGTAGCCGATAACACCGGCGCCCAGGAAGTTCTGGTCATCCGCGTGCTGGGCGGTTCGTTCCGCTATTACGGTGGTATCGGCGATATCGTCGTGGCCACGGTGAAGCAGGCGCAGCCGAACGGCAGCGTGAAGAAGAGTGACGTGGTGAAGGCAGTCGTCGTCCGCGTGGCCAAGGAATACCGCCGTGACGATGGGTCCTACATCCGCTTCGATGACAACGCTGTAGTGATCCTTGCGGATGATCAGGAAAACCCGCGCGGAACGCGCGTGTTCGGGCCAGTGGCGCGTGAGCTGCGCGACAAGGGTTTCACCAAGATCGTCTCGCTCGCGCCGGAAACTCTGTAGCGAGAGAGAGGAAGTAAGAGATGCAGCGCGTGAAGAAGGGCGACACCGTTCAGGTGATCGCTGGGAAAGACCTGGGGGAGCGCGGCGAAGTTCTGTTCGTCGATCCCAATGCCAACCGCGTCATTGTTCAGGGCGCGAATATGCTGAAGCGTCACCGCAAGGCTCAGCAGGCGGGCGATCGTCAGATCCCTGCCCAGATTATTGACTTCGAAGGCAAGATGGATCTTTCGAACGTCATGGTTGTCTGCCCGTCGTGCGACAAGTCCACCCGCGTGGGCTATCGCCTGAATGCAGACAATAAGAAAGTGCGCTTCTGCAAGAAGTGCAATGCGGATATCGATAAGGTCTAACGTCGAGGACGATACCGATGGCGAAATACGCAATTCAACAACGCTATGAAGAACAGGTCGTCTCGACACTGATGCAGGAATTTCAGTACGCGAACGTGATGGAAGTGCCGCGTATTGAGAAGATTGTGATCAACATCGGAATGGGCGAAGCTAACGAAAACCCCAAGACGCTGGATAGTGCGGTGACTGACCTACGCACGATCTCCGGGCAGCAGCCCGTGATCACACGTGCTAAAAAGAGTATCGCAGCCTTCAAGCTCCGCGAAGGCCGTGCGATTGGAACCAAGGTGACCCTGCGCGGACAGCGCATGTGGTCGCTGCTGGATCGCCTGATCAACCTGGCGCTCCCCCGTATTCGTGACTTCCGTGGCGTGTCCCCCGACACCTTCGACGGACGTGGCAACTACACGATCGGCCTGCGTGAACAGCTGATGTTCCCGGAGATCCAGTACGACAAGATCGACAAGGTGCGTGGCATGGAAATCACCATCGTCACCACTGCGAAGAATGACGAAGAGGGGCGTCGTCTTCTGAAGCTGCTGGGTATGCCCTTCCGTGAGCGTTAACTGGTAGAGGTGGATTGAGCAATGGCGAAAAGATCGGTAACGGCTCGCGAAGGTCGCCGTAAGTATAAGGTGCGTGTCCGCAATCGCTGCCAGTTCGTAGATGTGAACAGCGGCAAGATTTGCGGTCGCCCGCAGGGGTACATCCGTCGTTTCGGCTTGTGCCGTATTCACTTCCGTCAGCTGGCGCTCGAGGGAAAAATTCCCGGCGTGGTGAAATCGAGTTGGTAGGTAGCAAGAGGACATCAAGCCATGATGAGTGATCCCATCGCAGACCTGCTGTCGCGCATTCGCAATGCGCTGATGGCTGGCAAGAGCACAGTTGAAGCTCCAACGAGCAAAATTAAGGTCGAGATTGCCCGTATTCTCCAGGAAGAGGGCTACATCGAGTCGTATGAAGTGATCGAACAGCAGCCGTTTGGCGTCCTGTCGATCACCCTGAAGTATCACGGTGCGCGCCGCGAGCGCAAGCCGGTGATCAGCAACATCACCCGCGTCAGCAAGCCGGGCCGCCGCGTTTATCGTGGCCGCATGGACCTGCCCCGCGTGATGAGCGGAATCGGCATCGCTATCGTGACGACCCCCAAGGGCGTGATGACGGCGGCGCAGGCTCGCCGCGAGCGTGTTGGCGGCGAAGTGCTGTGCTACGTGTGGTAATTGGGAGTTGATGAAATGTCTCGTATTGGAAAGATGCCCATCAACGTCCCTGACAAGGTAACCGTGGCCATTGACGGCCAGAAGGTTACGGTGAAGGGTCCTAAGGGCGAACTGGCGTATGAAATGCGCCCGGAAGTATCGCTGGTACAGGAAGACGGCAAGCTGACAATTGCCCGTATTAACGACGAACGCGCCAGCCGTGCCCTGCATGGCCTGACCCGCGCGCTCATCAGCAATATGGTCACCGGCGTGTCGACCGGCTTCCAGCGCGCGCTGATCGTGGAGGGCGTCGGCTATACCGGCGAACTGCGCGGCAAGTCGCTGGTGATGAAGCTGGGTTACTCGCACGAAATCGTGGTTGAACCGCCGGCCGACGTCTCGTTTGAAGTCGAAGGCAAGAACCCGACGACCGTGCGCGTGAAGGGTATCGACAAGCAGGTTGTTGGCCAGGTGGCTGCTGAAATCCGCCGTCTGCGCCCGCCGGAACCCTATCTGGGCAAGGGCGTGCGCTACTCGGATGAAGTGATCCGCCGCAAGGCTGGTAAAGCTGGCAAGAGCAAATAAGGGTTTAGGACGATGACGAAGAAAGCAATGGAAAAACGTCAGTCCCGCGAACGCCGCCATCTGCGCGTGCGTGGCACGGTGAACGGAACGTCTGAACGCCCTCGTCTGAACGTGTTTCGCAGCCTGAGCGGCATTTATGCCCAGGTGATCGATGACACGGCCGGACACACGCTGGCGTCGGCTTCCACCGTAGACAAAGAAGTCGCGGCTGCAATTGACGGCAAGAACAAAACGGAAGCTGCTCGTATTGTGGGGCAGATGGTCGCGCAGCGCGCAAAAGCTGCCGGTATTGACAAGGTTGTCTTTGACCGAGGCGGCTACCGCTATCACGGACGTATCGCGGCGCTGGCAGAAGGTGCCCGCGAGGGCGGCCTGGAATTCTAGGATCGAGGCGAACGATGGCTCCAAACAACAACAATCGCGCAAGTACAGGCGGTGGTGGTGAAAACCGCGAGAACGACCGCAACCAGCGCAATCGTCGCGATCGCGGCGGTGAAAACCGCGACCAGAACCGCGATAACCGTGAACGTGATGGCGAACAGCTTGAAGAACGCGTAATCGACATCAAGCGCGTGGCCAAAGTGATCAAGGGCGGACGCCGTTTTGCGTTCCGTACCGTGGTCGTGGTGGGTGACGGTAAGGGCAAGATCGGCATCGGCATCGGCAAGGCTCGTGGTGTGCCGGACGCAATCCGCAAGGGCACCGACCGCGCCCGCCGCCTGATGACGACCGTCAACCTGAGCGGCACGACGATCCCCCACCCGGTGATCGCGCGTTACGGCGGCGCCAAGGTGCTGCTGAAGCCCGCGTCCCCCGGTACCGGCGTCATCGCCGGTGGTGGTGTGCGCGCCGTGCTGGAAGCAGCCGGTGTCCGTGACATCCTGACCAAGAGCCAGGGCAGCTCGAACCTGCTGAACGTGGCCATGGCGACGATGCTCGCGCTGCAGGAACTGCGCTCGTCGGAAGAAATGGCCGCGATGCGTGGCAAGAGTATCGAGAGCGTGCGCCCGTTCTTTGAGCGCAAGAAGATTACCGAGGTGGCGCAATAATGGCCGACAAGACGATTCGCGTAACCCTCGTCAAGAGCCCGATTGGCTACGAAAAGAGCCAGGAAAATACGGCGCGCGCGCTGGGTCTGCGCAAGATCAATCAGACGGTTGAAAAACCCGATAACGCCGCCGTGCGTGGCATGGTCCAGAAGATCATCCACCTGGTGCGCGTGGAAGAAGGCAAGGAATAACGATGAACCTGAACGATCTGCAGCCCAATAAGGGTTCCAAGACCCGCAAGACCCGCGTCGGCCGTGGTATCTCGGCTGGCAAGGGTAAGACTGCTGGCCGCGGTACCAAGGGTGCCGGCGCTCGTGGCCGTCACGCCCGCAAGGGTGCCTACTTCGAAGGTGGTCAGCTGCCGCTGGTGCGCCGCCTGCCATTCAAGCGTGGTTTTACCAACCTGTTCCGCATCGAATACCAGGAAGTCCAGGTCGCTGACCTGGAAGCCTTCGATGCAGGCACGGTGGTAACGCCCGCCCTGCTGGCACAGCACAACTTCATCCGTGACGCCTATCAGCCCGTGGTCATCCTGGGCAACGGCGAAACTGCCAAGAACCTGACGGTCAAGGCGCACCGCTTCACCTCTGGCGCGCGCACGATCATCGAAGCCGCTGGTGGCAAGGTGGAGAAGCTGGAACTGGTGGTGACGGGTGCTCACGCGACTGTGAAACGGCTCACCAAGGAAAAGCTCGCCAAGCTGCACGGCGAACAATAACATGAATGTCGCGGATGCGAGGGTTGTTTCAGCACGCCAGGTTTGACATAATCTGCGCGTGTTGAACGTGAAGGGGGCGGAGACGTCTCGATCACACCCTCGCTCTGTGCTTTTTTAGTCTATCACTGAAGGAACTATGGCATGATTGAAGGGCTTCGTAACGCCTTCCGCCTTCCAGACCTTCGCAACAAGCTGCTGTTCACGGGCCTCATCCTGATCATTTATCAGTTTGCTGCTCACGTGCCTGTTGTGGGTGTGGATCGTGGAGCACTTCAGTCGCTGATCGAAGGCAGCAACAGCGGCATTATCGGTGTGCTGAATCTGCTCTCCGGCGGCGCAGTTCAAAACTTCTCGGTGATCGCGAATGGTGTATACCCATACATCACAGCGTCGATCATCATTCAGGTGCTGGTTCCGGTCATCCCCCGTCTGGAAGAAATCCAGAAGTCCCCGGGTGGTAAAGAGACGCTGGAACGCTACACCTACTACCTCGCCGTGCCTATGGCGATCGTGCAGTCCATCAGCCAGATTCAGATTTTCAACTCACTTGGCGGCCGCCCGATTATTCCCGGGTTTGGCACCGACCTGCTGCTGACGGCCACGGTGCTCATCACCATGACCGCGGGCACCATGTTTGCCATCTGGCTGGGCAATCTGATCACCGAACAGGGTATCGGCAACGGCCTCTCGATCATCATCTTCGCCGGCATCGTGGCGCGCGCGCCGCAGAGCCTGCTGGGCCTGGTCAACAGCTCTACGCAGCCGCTGTTCAATGTGGCAGAGTTCATCCTGCTGACGCTGCTGGGGGTGGTCGTCATCGTCATCATCCAGGAAGGCGTCCGGCGAATACCCGTGCAATACGGCAAGCGGGTGCGCGGGCGCAAGCAGTATGGTGGCGGCAGCACACATATTCCGCTGAAGGTCAACTCGGTCGGCATGATCCCACTGATCTTCGCGCAGAGCATCATCACCTTCCCGGCGCTGCTCGTCAGCCTGTTCCCGGATGGTGGCGTGAAGGACACGATCAACGCGACGTTTGGCTCGCAGTCGGGCTTCCTGTACTGGGCGACGTTCTTCCTGCTCGTGTTCGGGTTCACGTTCATCTACTCGGACATCATGGTGGGCAACCAGAACCTGGCCGAGAATTTGCAGCGTAACGGCGGCTTCATCCCGGGCATTCGTCCGGGCAAGCGCACGCACGACTACATCAAGAAGGTCACGCGCCGCATCACCTTTATCGGCGCGCTGTTCCTGGGCATCATTGCGGTGCTGCCCGGCGTGGTCGAGTTCATCAACCGCCTGCTGTTCCCGAACGAAGTGATCAGCCAGCAGAACAATCCAGCCCTGGTGCTGGCAGGTTCCGCGCTCATCATCGTGGTTGGCGTCGTCATCGATACGATGCGCCAGCTGGAAGCGCAGCTCGTGATGCGCAATTACGACCGTTTCATCCGCTAGCCTTTTGCTGGCGCGCGTTTGAACGACTTTTTATGGAGGGGCGCAGTCTGTCTGATGCGCCTCTCTGTTTTTTGTAATCGAACAGTCTTTTGACCGGGAGTACGAAAAATGAGTTTGTTTGTGTTGCTGATCGGTGTGCAGGGCGCGGGGAAGGGCGAACAGGCCCGTTTTATCACCCAGAAATACGGGATTCCGCAGCTCTCCACCGGCGACCTGTTCCGCGCCATGAAGACGCGCACCGACGACTTTGCGCGCCGGATCCAGCAGTTGATGGCTGAAGGCAAGCTGATCGACGACGAGACCACCTGCGAAGTCGTGCGCGAACGGCTGGCGCTGGACGATGCCCAGGGCGGCGTGATTTTCGACGGGTTCCCGCGCACCCCGGCTCAGGCCGACTGGCTGGCGGGCTATCTGCAAAGCAACGGCCACGCGCTGAATGCCGTCATCCTGCTCGACCTTGACCTGTACAGCGCCTTCAAACGCGCCTATGGCCGCGTGAGTGCCGCCGATGGCAAGACCTATAACTATTATTTCAACCGGGGCGATGTGCAGTTTGAGTTTGTGCCGCACGAGACGAAGTTGTTCCCGCCGCGCCTGAAGGCCACGCTGGATGGCCAGGAACTGAATCGCCGTCCCGACGACGCCAGCGCCGATGCGGTCATCAAGCGCATCGACACGTTTGTCGCTGAGACTGCCCCGCTGGTGGACTATTACAAGGCGGCGGGCACGCTGCATCGCATTGATGCCGCTGGCTCTATCGCCGACGTCAGTGCGCAGATTGACGCTATCCTCAGCCGTTAACGGAGACCGCCCATGAGCAGCGCACACGAGCCTGTCCTGAAGACCGCCGACGAAATCGCCATCATGCGGGAAGCGGGGCGAATTGTCGCGCTGGCGCACCAGGCCATGCGCGAGGCGGTGCGTCCCGGCGTGACCACGCTGGAGCTGGATCGCATCGCCGAGACCGTGCTGCGCGATCATGGCGCGGTGCCCGCCTTCCTGAATTACCCCAAGCCGAACTCTCCGGATTATCCCGCGACCATCAATGCCAGCATCAACAATGAGCTGGTGCATGGCATCCCCAGCGGCAGCCGCTTCCTCAAAGAAGGCGATATCATCAGCCTGGATGTGGGCGCGATTTACCAGGGGTTCGTCGGCGATGCTGCCTTCACCATGGGCGTCGGCGAAATCAAGCCCGCCGTGCAGCGTCTGCTGGACGTGACCGAACAGTCGCTGCATGTGGGCATCCGGGCGTCGGTGCTGGGCAACGAGACGCAGGATGTCGCGCTGGCGATACAGGATTACGTGACGAAGTATGGCTACAGCGTGGCCCGTGAATACACTGGCCACGGCGTCGGCCGCGCCATGCACGAGGAACCGCAGGTGCCGAACTGGTGGCCGAAAGGCAAGCTGCGGCGCGGCTTCCGCAGCTATCCGCTGGCGGTGGGCATGACCTACGCGCTGGAGCCGATGGTCATTGCTGGCCGTCCGGACCTGTACGAGGGCGATGACCAGTGGACAGTGCTCACGCGCGACGGCTCGCTGTGCGCGCATTTCGAGCACACGATCGCCATCACGGACGGCGAGCCGGTCATCCTCACGCTGCCCTGAAGGGAATACTGCATGACTGAAACACTGACGCCCTGGTGGCAGACCACCCGCTTTCGCCTGATTGCGCTGGTGGCATTTCTGCTGGGCCTGGTGGCGTTGCAGTGGTCCACGACCGGCTTTGTGGTCACCTTCTTCGCCGATGACTGGGTGCAGTATGTGCGCGCTGAGACTGGCCCGTGGCTGGAACTGTTTAATCCACGCGCTGCGACACCCATTGCCAACAAGCTGGCTGTCCTGCTGGGCGGGGATCCCTTCGTAGCAGTCAACCTGATACTCTATGCGTTTCTCAGCATCAAGGCCGTAGCCAGCAGCCTGTCGCTGCTCGTGCTCTCCAGAAACCATACTGCGGCGCTGATGTTTGGGGCGCTGGTGGCCGTGTTTCCCGCGGACAGCGCCGTATTCAACAAAGGGGTGCTGCCCGCCACGCTGGCTTTGGCTATGCTGTGCCTTGGATGCCTTTGCCTGTACGCTGGCTACGTGTACCGAAAAGCGTGGCTGATCGCCCCGATGCTGGTCTGCGGACTGCTGGTGGCATTCATCTATGAGGCGCTGTTTCCGGCGATGGTATTTCTGCCGCTGGCGCTCATCCTGCATGACCGGAAAGTCACGCGCCGCTGGCTGGTGTGGGCCGGCCTGTGGATACTGCCATTGGTCATTACGCTGCTGTATACAGCGTCGCTGGTTTCTGCCAACCCCAATGCCCTGGGCTATCAATCCGCTTTGACGGATGTGCCTAACAGCCTCGAACTGCTCGTCATTTATACACTACGCTTCTTCGGATATCTCTTCTACAAGGGATGGTTCTCGGATCTTGGCCCGAGTATTTCTGAGGCCAGACAGATACCTGCGATTATCGCCGGGCTGCTTATGGGAGCAACGACCTTTTATTTAGCGCGTGGAACTGGATATCGTAGCCATGGCGCCAGATTCTGGCTGGTGACTGCTTTGTTTGGTTTTGTGCTAATGGGGTTGGGGTTCGGTCCCTATCTGTTTACAGCCCTGCGTGACACATCTGATCGAACCCTGTATGTCGCGATGATCGGTGCTTCGTTGCTCACAACCGCCGTTGCGTGCTTCGTGCTTTTCATTCAGCCTCGGTTACGACTGCTGGTAGCGCTGTTGTTTGCGCTGCTGACGAGCGTTGGGACGCTGCGCATGATCGGCCAACAGGAAATTTATGCGATCGATTCAGGGGATCAAATGCGCGTAGCTGATGCTGTATACGGCGTAACCGGGATGATTGCTCCGGGCACTATGCTGGTAATTATCGATGATTCTTCGGACCGACGCATCGACCCGATCTTCGTGACGCTTTCATTATATGCTGAATACGTTTTTGCCTTTCTTAACCATCCGAATCCGATGCGGGCGGTACTGTGCTATCCGGAAGAACTCGTCTGGGGATCCTATGGTGAGTCCTGCAGGCTAGATACGAATGGCGTTCAGGTCGATTTTGTGGCCAATGTTCAGTCTGTCAGCGCGCCGCTGTCCGAGCTGGTGATTGTGCGCTATGCCGATGACGGCAGAGTGACGCTGGTGCAGCCTGGGGAGCTGCCATTCGCGGCTGAAGGCTACCAGCCTGAAGCGCGCATCCAGCCGGGCGTGCTGCCGGAACGCGCGCAGACGCTCTTTGGCACTGCGCCTGATCAGCCGCGAAACTGACCGTAGACATGGCCTGCTAACATTCATATAATGCTGGTTCTGGATCTTCCATTGTTTGTAGTAGAAGCGAGAAAGCTATGCGCGTGAGAGCATCGGTGAAGCGGCGCTGCCCGAAGTGTCGTGTGATCAAGCGCCATGGCAATGTCATGGTGATTTGCGACAACCCGAAGCATAAGCAGCGTCAGGGTTAATCGGGCGGAGAGGGTCAAATGGCACGTATTGAAGGGGTCGATCTACCCCGCGACAAGCGCATTGAAATTGCGCTGACTTACATTTATGGGATCGGCCGTCCGACCAGCCGTACAGTGCTGGCCAAGACGGGCGTCAACCCGAATACCCGTGTGAAGGACCTGACCGAGGCGGAGTTTCAGACGCTTCGTGAGGCCCTGAACATCTACACGCTGGAAGGCGATCTGCGCCGTGAGGTGCAGCTCAACATCAAGCGTCTGTCAGAAATTGGCTCGTATCGCGGCATGCGTCACCGCCGCAGCCTGCCGGTTCGTGGCCAGCGCACCCGTACCAACGCTCGCACCCGCAAGGGCGTGAAGAAGACGGTACCAGGGCGTGGTCGTCGTCGTGGCGCCACGAAGAAATAACCAAAGCTTTCGTCGCGTATCGTTTCGATGGCTGGCTCAGGCCTCCCGGTCTGGCCGCCGTGATCAACTCATTGACGGTAACGAGATGCGCCCTCTCTGTGCGTAAAGTGCAGAGCAGGGCGCGTGTTGCCGCAAGGAACTAGCAGAGGACAACAGATCAATGCCACGTACACCTGTGAAGAAGGGTGGGAGCGGCCGCCGCGCTTCTACCAAGAAAGTCACGAAGAACATCCCTTACGGGCAGGCGCACATCTTCGCAACCTTCAACAACACGATTGTCTCCCTGTCCGATCAGTCGGGCAATGTTATCTCGTGGGCCAGCGCCGGTACGTCGGGCTTCAAGGGCAGCCGCAAGAGCACCCCGTATGCCGCCCGTGTCGCCGCGCAGACTGCCTCCGAGACCGCTCAGGAACACGGCATGACGGAAGTCGACGTGTTCGTGAAGGGCCCCGGCCCCGGCCGTGAAGCGGCGATCCGCGCGATTCAGGCCAGCGGCCTGAAGGTGCGTTCGATCACCGACGTCACGCCCGTGCCGCACAATGGTGTGCGCCCGCCCAAGAAGCGCCGTGTCTAAATCCAGCCGCCTTTGACTGTAAAACAAGCATTTGTCGAAATCAGGAATGGATAGATAGGGAGGCGCGGATTGACTATGAATAACATGGTGCTGCCGCACAAGGTAGACAGCGACGCAACGACACGCAATTACGGTCGTTTCATCATCAGCCCGCTGGAAAGCGGATATGGGCTGACGCTGGGCACTGCCCTGCGTCGGGTGCTGCTGTCTTCGCTGTCTGGCGCGGCAGTAACGAGCATGCGCGTTTCAGATGTGCATCATGAATTCAGCGCGATTCCAAATGTGCGCGAAGACATGACACAGCTGATTCTGCAGGTTAAGCAGCTTCGTCTGAAGCTGTTCGATGTGGAGCAGGCTCGACTGCGCCTGGAACACCGTGGTGAAGGTACAGTGACCGCTGCTGATATCATTTGCCCGCCGGAAGTTGAAATCATCAATACCGACCTGTACCTGTTCACCGCAGATTCCTCGGATGCACACATCGAGATGGAATTTGAAGTGCAGGCCGGCCGTGGCTACAGCACCGCTGACGAACGTGGCCGCCTGCCGATTGGCGAGCTGCCCGTAGACGCGATTTTCAGCCCGATCCGCCGCGTCAACTTTGACGTGGAGCGTGCTCGTGTGGGCCAGCGCACCAACTATGACAAGCTGATCATCGAAATCTGGACCGATGGCACCGTGCGCCCTGAAGACGCGCTCAGCCAGTCGGCACAGATCATGATGAAGCACCTGACCCCGATCGCGGGCGTCGATTTTGCCGGCTATGCCGCGCAGATGGACATGGGTGGCGACGAGATTGAAAATGATCGTCAGAGCCAGCTGTATGAAAAGCCGATCGAGGAACTGGACCTGAGCGTGCGCGTATTCAACTCGCTCAAGCGCACCGGCATTACCACCATTGGTGACGTGCTGGACATGCTTGACCGCGGTCAGGATGCCATGCTGGCGATTCGCAACTTCGGCGAGAAGTCGCTGGACGAGCTGGTCAGCAAGCTGAAAGAAAAGAAGTATCTGGACGAAAGCGCGCAGATCTCGCCGGATCTGGGCGAGTAAGTAAGAAGGAAACGAGGTTGCAATTATGCGCCATCGCGTAAAAGGTAAACACCTGGGACGCAACATCAAGACGCGGCATCAGCTTGCTCTGGCGCTTGCCATTGCACTGGTGAAGCACGAGCGTATTCAGACGACGCTGGCGAAGGCCCAGTTCATCCGCGACGACGTGGAAAAGCTGGTCACGCTCGCCAAGCATGGTCTGGCTGGCAATGATGGTCAGGCTGTGCATGCCCGCCGTATCGCGGCCAGCCGCCTGAACAACGACCGCGAGCTGGTCGCCAAGCTGTTCAACACGCTTGCTCCGCGTTATGCCAACCGTCCGGGCGGCTACACGCGTATGTACAAGCTCGGCCCGCGCAAGGGTGATGCGGCCGAGATGGTGCTGCTGGAATTTGTCGACCGCAGCACTGAGGAAGCCGCCGACACCGCCAAGAAATAGCGGCTGTCGACACGGTTTATGGAATTACGCCGATTCCGCGCGGTGCTGGCCTATGATGGGACAGCCTACTGCGGGTTTCAGCGGCAGGCAGCCGGGCTGGCCACCATACAGGGGGCCGTGGAAGACGCACTGCATCAGGTGACCGGGCAACGCGTGACGGTGATCGGGGCAGGGCGCACGGACACCGGCGTGCATGCAGCAGGACAGGTGATCGCGTTCGATGTGCCCTGGGCCCACAGGCCCGAAGCGCTGATGATCGCACTGAATATGAGTCTGCCGGGCGACATCGCCCTGCAAAGCATCAGACAGCATGAGGGGTTTCATCCCCGTTTCGACGCTGTTTCGCGCATTTACAACTACACACTGTTCCAAACGCCGGTCAGACAGCCGCTGGACCGCCATCGTGCATGGCAGGTCTGGGGCCGCCTGGATGCCGTAGCCGTGGACGCCGCAGCCGCACTGTTGATCGGCCGCCGGAATTTCGCCGCCCTGGGGCATTCCCCATCCGGCGAGAATACCGTGCGCACCGTGATGCGGTCCGCCTGGCAGCGCAGCACACGACCGTGGGGGACGGTGTGGGAATACACCATCGAAGGTGACGCATTCCTGCAGCATATGGTCAGGCGGGCGGTCGGCGCGATGGTGGATGTGGGGCGCGGGCGCATGACGGTAGAGGAACTGGCCGTCGCGCTGGAACAGGCCGCCCTGCTCAGAGTGCATCTCGCACCGCCACATGGCCTGGTGCTGACATGCGTGCGGTATAGGGATGAGGCAGACGGTTTGACGCAAAGTCTGCTAAACTAAGTGAAGCTGAGGCGCGAAGCCGCGTGTGCGGTGAAGCCCACAATGTTGTGTGCGGGAGAAATGCCCGCCGGAGGTACGTAAGGATGTTCAAGACATACACCCCCAGCGGGGACAGCATCGAGCGCAATTGGTGGGTCGTGGATGCCGATGGCAAGACACTGGGCCGTCTCGCAACCGAGATCGCTTCTGTGCTGCGCGGCAAGCACAAGCCCACGTATACGCCCAATCTCGATACAGGCGATTTTGTCGTGGTCGTGAATGCCGAAAAAGTTTTGGTGACGGGCGACCGCCTTGATTCCAAGATTTATTATCGTCACTCGAAGTATCAGGGTGGCCTCAAGGAAATCAGCCTGCGCAAGCAGCTGCTGAAGTTCCCCACGCGCCCGATCGAGGACGCTGTGAAGGGCATGCTGCCCAAGACCGCCCTCGGACGCAATCAGTTGAAGAAGTTGAAGGTGTATGCTGGCCCTGCGCATCCGCACGAAGCGCAGAAGCCGCAGGCGCTGGAAATTAAAGGGGAGTAACTAGATGTCTGCTCAGTACTACGAAGGCATCGGACGTCGTAAGGAAGCTTCCGCTCGCGTCCGCATTTTTGCAGGCGGCACTGGCAAGGTGACCATCAACGACCGTGACGGCGCAGAATACATGTGCCGCGCCGGCGATATGGAAATCCTGCTGCAGCCCCTCACCGTGCTCGGCGTGACGACCAGCTTTGACGTCAGCGTGCATGTCAATGGCGGCGGCGTCAGCGGCCAGCGTGATGCGATCCGTCTCGGTATCGCCCGCGCCCTGCTGAAGCTGGATCCCGATAACAAGCCCGCCCTGCGCGGTGCCGATCTGGTGTCCCGCGACAATCGTGTCAAGGAACGTAAGAAGCCAGGTCTCAAGCGCGCCCGCAAGGCCCCGACCTACACCAAGCGTTAGGCCGGAAGCGCGTTCTTTCTCCATATGCTATTCTCAGGCAAGGCCGATTCACTGGCCTTGCCTTTGTTGTTTCAGGACGATGCCATGCCAACGCCTTTGTATACTTTCTTTGATTTTGATGACAGCCGACTGGCTGACCGCAGCCGGATCCTCGGCCTGATGGGCGCGCTTGCCTTCGACCAGGGCGCGCGTTTCCTCAAGAAAGCGCTCGTGTGCACGGATGTGCCCGGTGACCTGTACGTGCCCAGCGAGCCCGACTGGCTGGATACCGCCTGGTCGAACGCGGTGCGCGCTGCCCCGCACTACAACAACCAGTACTGGATGGAATTCGAGCACGAGGGCGGGCTGAAGATGAGCTTCGGCTTCGACCCGCGCAAGCTGAAGCGCCTGAACCTGACGGTCAGCAAAGATGCGCTGCGCCAGCCCGGCAGCGAGGCCAATGCGGCCCGCCTGCTGGACACCATCGCGCTGATCGCCCGCGCCCTCAGCCCGACGTACGCGTTCGGTCTGTTTAACTATGATGTGCATGACCTGCCGCCGGTGGGCGCATCGCCCTCGGCCGTGTGGGACTATCAGGTGTTTGGCGCGGCGCTGGCCGACCAGATCGGCCGTGATGCGCTGCACGCGCTGCCCGCCTGGCAGGTGCAGGAGTTGCCCGATGGCGGCGTGCTGGTCGCCATGTCTGAAGCGCCGATCACGGGCTGGCATGCGCGCTCGGCGGATTATCGTGCGGCAGCTGCTGCGCTGGGCCTAGCCGGGGTGATGCATGACAGCTAATGCACCCGGCACGCTCACTATACTGGGGCTGGGGCCGGGTGCCGCCGCTGACCTGACGCGTCGCGCCTGGGATGCCCTGGCGACTGCGCCGACGGTCATCCTGCGCACGAAAGAGCATCCATGTGTGCCCGAACTGCCCGGCGTCGAACGCTATACTTCGTGTGATGACGTCTACGAGAGCACGGGTGATTTCGCGCTGATCTATCACACAATCGTCGCGCGCGTGCTGGAGGCGGCCCGTGCCGGCGACGTGGTCTATGCTGTGCCCGGTGACCCGCTGGTGGGTGAATCGACGGTCAAGCAGTTGATCGCCGCCTGCGATGCCGAGGGCATCCCCTGCATGCTGATGCCCGGCGTCAGCTTCATCGAGCCGACGCTGCACGCGCTGCGCCTGGACGCTGTCGATGGCCTGCAGATTTATGACGCGCTGGAGCTGTCGATGGCGCATCATCCGCCGGTCAACCCCGACTATCCGGCGCTGCTGGCACAGGTCTACAGTCGGCAGGCGGCCAGTGACCTGAAGCTGACGCTGATGAACCAGTATCCGGACGAATTTGACGTGGCGCTGGTGCATGCGGCGGGCACGGGTGCTGCGCAGGTGGAGTGGGTGAAGCTGTACGAGATCGACCGCAGCGAACACCTGGAGCATCTCAGCTCGCTCTATCTGCCCGCGCTGGGCGGGATGAGCAGCTTTGAGCGTTTTCAGGAGACGATCGCGCATCTGCGTGCGCCGGAGGGCTGCCCGTGGGACCGCAAGCAGACGCATCTTTCGCTGCGCAAGTATCTGCTTGAGGAAACCTATGAGGTGCTCGACGCGCTCGACCGCGAAGACTTGCCTGCGCTCGTCGAGGAGCTGGGCGACCTGCTGCTGCAAATCGTGCTGCACACGCAGATCGCCATCGATGACGGCGAATTCCGCATGACGGATATCCTCAGCACAGTGAATGCCAAGATGATCCGGCGGCATCCGCATGTGTGGGGCGATGTCTCGGTGGATAACGCCGACGAGGTCGTCACCAACTGGGACGCGATCAAGCTGCGCGAGAAGGCCGGGAAGGGCGATGCAGCGTCCCGCGAGGCCTCGCTGCTGGACAGCGTGCCTAAAGCGATGCCCGCGCTGATGCAGGCCTATGAGTACACCGCCAAAGCTGCCAAACCCGGCTTCGACTGGCCGCGCATCGAAGACGTGATCGCCAAGGTGCGCGAGGAATTTGACGAGGTACTGACGGCCGGCTCTGATGCGCACCGCGCCGAAGAACTGGGCGACCTGCTGTTCGTGATTGTGAACTGGGCGCGCTGGCATAAGGTCGATCCTGAGCTGGCGCTGCGTGCCGCCAATGCCAAGTTCGCCCGCCGCTTTCAGCATGTGGAGGCGCGTGTGCGTGCATCTGGCCAGCCGATGGAGTCGTTCACGCTGGATGCCCTGGATGCGTTCTGGGATGAAGCCAAAGGCCTGGGCCTGTGACCGAAAGTACGGGGCAAATCCTGCTGGAAGGCGCGATTTCGATTCTGGCCGCGCTGGAGGCCGACAGCCGGCCGATTCACGCGCTGTATGCCCGCAGCGGCATCGACCGGGGTGACCGGACGATTGGGCGGCTGCTGCGGCTGGCCAAAGACGCCGGCATCGCCATTCATACTGTGGAATCCGAGGCGCTGGACAGCATGGTCACGGGCCGCAGTCACGGCGGGCTGGTGGCCGAGGTGGGCGAACGGCGGCTGGCCGACATGGCCTCGTTGTGTACCGAGGCTGCGCCGTTTGTGGCCATGCTGGATGGCGTCGAAGACCCGTTTAACTACGGACAGGCGATCCGGTCGCTGTATGCCGCCGGTGCTGACGGGCTGGTGGTGCGGCCGCGCAGCTGGGCCAGCGCCGCCGGTGTGGTGGCGCGCTCATCAGCAGGGGCCAGCGAACGCATCGCCGTCGCACAGGCTGAGACGGCCGAAGCGGCGGCTGATTTCTTTCGCGCGCGCGGCCTGATGGTCGCGGTGACGGACAAAGATCGCGCTGTCGATATCTATGATGCGGACCTGACAGTCCCGCTGTTTCTGGTGATTGGGGGCGAACGGCGCGGCGTGACGCGCTCGTTTGCGGACAGCGCGGATATTCGCCTGAAGATTCCCTATGGCCGGAGCTTTCCGATGTCGCTGGGCACCACGCCCGCGGCGGCGGCGCTGGCCTTCGAGGTGCTGCGCCAGCGGCGGGGCAAACAAAAACACGAAGGGTAAGTTGCCCTTCGTGTTTGTCAGTCGGGGTGGCCGGATTCGAACCGACGACCTCAGCGTCCCGATCGCTGCGCGCTACCAAACTGCGCCACACCCCGATCACGAGAAGAAACTATAATGGAATGACGCTTATTTCGCAAGTGGAAAGTTTAGGCAACCCATGACCCCAACCCCACCTCCGTCCCCGGTCGTCTTTTCTGACCGCATGCGCCAGTTGTTTGCCCGCGTGACCAGCGCGGCCGGCCTGCGTGTGCATCAGATGGGCGTGCATCCGGATGCCATCACCATCGCCGGGCTGATCGTCGTCACGCTGGGCGGCGTCGCCATCGCTGGCGGGCAGTTCCTGCTGGCATTTTTGCTGCTGATGATCAGCCTGCCGCTGGACGCGCTCGACGGGGCCGTCGCCCGCGCGATGGGGCGCAAAGACCGGCGCGGCGCGGTGCTCGATTCCACGCTCGACCGCTTTGCCGACTCGTTCATCTTCATGGGCTTCGCTTATTATTTCGCCCTGCGCGACGATTTCCTGCTGATGAGCGTCGCCATGCTGGGCATGATCGGCACGTTTGGCGTCAGCTATGTGCGCGCCCGCGCCGGGGAAGCCGACCTGAGCGTGAAGATCGGCGTGTTTTCGCGGCTGGAGCGCATCGTGGTCATGCTGGCCATGACGCTGATTCCCGCGCTCGTCCCGATCGGGCTGTGGGTGCTGGCTGTTGGCACGATCTTCACCACGCTGCAGCGCCTGGCCTACGTCTATCGGCATCTGGACCGCTGAAAAGCGCATTTTTGGCCATGCGCGGCCTTGAGACTACCCCCGTGTGAAGGGTATACTCATGGGCGTTTGATGTTTGCCTGACAGAACAACGGCTCGTTTGAGGAACGTGAATTATGGAATTTAGGTCAGAGTTTATCGTCCTGTTTGACCGCCTGCAGATTCGCTACTACGGCATCATCATCGTGGCGGCGATGCTCGTGGCTGCTTATGTGGCCAGCCGCCTGGCAAAACGCTCCGGGCTGGACAGTGAGCATATCTGGGGAAGCCTGACCTGGGCGATCATCCCGGCGATCATTGGTGCCCGCCTGTGGTTTGTGCTGTTTCCGCCGCAGTCGCTGGTGGATGCCGGCCAGGACACCGCATATTTCTTCCAGAACTTTTTTGACCTGCAGAATGGCGCGATCGCGATCTGGAGCGGCGGCCTGAATATCTTCGGCGCTGTGCTGGGTGGTTTCCTCGGCGCGTATATCTACCTGCGCCGCAACAAGCTGGTGCTGTGGCAGTGGCTGGATATCGCCGGCATCGCGCTGCCGCTGGGGCAGGCGATTGGCCGCTTCGCCAATTTCGTCAATCAGGAGCTGTACGGCGTGCCGACGTCGCTGCCGTGGGGCATCACGATTGAATCGGCCAAGCGCGTGGAGCCGTACCGCAGCCTGGTCGATTACCCACGCACGACGCTGTTCCACCCGCTGTTTTTGTATGAAGCGATCTGGAACTTTGGCGCGTTCCTGATCCTGTCGTACCTGTTCACGCGCAAGCGCGGCCACTTCCGCCAGGGTGATTTCTTCCTGCTGTATGCCATGCAGTATGCGTTCATTCGCTTCATGCTGGAATTCATCCGCGTGGAAGTTTCGCTGGTGGCCGGTGTGAACTTCGCGCAGGCCGTGTGTGTGGTGATCTTCATCGCCGCGCTGGCCGCGTTCGTGGTGCGCCGCCGTGGGGCCGCCCCGCAGCCCGCCGCCGCATAAGGCTTTGTGATTGCACCCCAGATAAAGAACAGGCGGGCCAATCTGGCTCGCCTGTTTTTTTGTTGCCGCCGGTTAATAGGTGTGCGACTCTATTGCGACTCCAGCGCTCGGCCCACGCCTGAATGTCGCCCGTCCTTCACAGATTATTTGCGTTCCCTGCTGCGCGCGTCGTGCGATATTACGGTGGCGGTACGCAAGCGCATAGGTAACCCACCTTCATGAGTGTGATCGACACGCTGACGCAGACGCTGGAAGAGATTAATCTTCAGGTTCTGAAAGAAAATGAGAGCAGCAGGGGCCGGGCCGCAGCGAAGAACTGCGGTGAGTGGACTGCCAGCGTAGTACATAACAGCTGCACAGGGTGAACAGTCAACGCTTGATGCACGATGCTGGTGACTCTGTTACAGTATATATTTGCTGTTGGCTCACAGGGGAATTTCGATGTTTCGACTTTTTATGAAACTGTCAGCGGTGCTGCTGTCTTCGCTGCTTTTGTTCGCGGGCACGGTGCAGGCTCAGCAGGACACCGAAAGTGAAGCATGGTTCTATGCGATAAACGAAACGACCCAGGTTCTGACCGCGTATACGGCCAGCGGCGAGACGAATGTGATTCTGGAAGGCGTGGTTGAGAGTGGAATCAGCCAAAACATTGGTAACAACGAGTGGATCGCGCGGCTGCGCACGGCCGAACACGATGGATTGTTCGTGCTGCGTCCTGAATCAGCGACCTATCTGCAACCCACTCCGGAAGCCCAGTCTGAAATCGATCTGCTCGCTGAAAACGTCCCACAGATGTCCTACTATCCAATTGCTGCGGCCCCGCCATATGTGGTGATACTGCCCGTGTATCAGTTGGTTAGCGGTGTTGCGCTGCTGGCCGACACCGAAACCGGCGTGCTAGATGTACTTGGGGCGAGGCGAGTTGGTGCAGATAGCCGTCAGATTCGTTTTTCACAGGACGGCACTCGTTTACGCTATGTCGCTGAACTGGAACCCCAGATGAGTGCGTTGGCGCTGCGTGAGCGTGTGCTGGAGACCGGCGAAGAGCGAGTTATTTATGAACACTCAGTAGAAGCGGGCGATCTTGCCAGAATCACTGGGACAATTTACGGTGATCACTGGTTATTCATTTTGATGAAAGCCGATCGAACGCAGCAGGCCATGATCTTATCAAACAACGGATCTATGATAACACTCGATCAAGCGTCAACTGACGAAGAAAGGCTCTACTATACTGTTTTGGGCGACCGAATCTATGTATTCACATTGCCTTGCGTGAATAATTGCCGAGTTCGTGAAATTGACTATCAAGGAAATTCCATAACACACTTCAATGCACCCGCCATTGGCGGATCGTTCATCCTGATTGGGCGATACGCGAATACATTAATTTTGAATATTTCAGGTGAGGAACGAGGTGTCTATTTCCTTTACTCGCTAACAGAGAATGATTCCCCGCAATTGATGGGCAGAGCAGATAGTGAAAATTTCACCCTTACTCCTTCGGCAATGCAATCTCCCGACGGCAAATACCTCCTTGCGCTTACTGAGCAATCAAGCGAGGTGAATGGATACAGAGTCTGGGACCTTGAATCGGGTGATATCCTGTTGGAATATGAATTCGTATTTCAGAGTCCCGTTGCTTCAATCTTATATGGCGCTCACGGATTCGTTTCTGCGCAGTATCCTTTCAATGCCCAGGCATATTTCTTTGTGACTGAAACATTGGTTGAAGTGAGCGGTAGTCGGGGCAGGCCCTTCCACGTAATGGCTGACGGCACGCTGCTTGTCTACGACCCTCGAAGTTTCCCGGATCGCCCACCTGGTATTTTTCACTATGATCCTGCCGCTGACGCATCCACGTTGTTGGTGGAAGGCGCGCAGCCAATTGTCGATTCGGGGTTGTAATGCTTGCCGGGCCGGGGAACTCATCCCCGGCCATTGCCCGGCCTTCACAAACTATTCACGCTGCTGCGGCGCGCTTCGTGCGATAATGAAAGGCACCGCTTTGCACACAGCCATTCACAGGGTGATGAACCGATGACCACATCCGTAAATGCCACCACGCCGCTGACGCCCGCGGCCCCATCTGCGCTGACGCCGGAACGTCGCTCGTGGCGCACGACGCTGGGCAACGCGCTCATCATCACGCGGCGCGAGGTGCGCGACAGCCTGCGCGACTGGCGCATCATGGGCCCGATCCTCATCCTCACCTTCCTGTTTCCGTCGCTGGCGCAGTTTCTGGCCGGCAGCTTCTCCAATTACCTGGAAGGCTTCGGCGCGCAGATCCTGGGCGACCGCACGATTCCGTTCCTGCTCATGATCGTCGGCTTCTTCCCGATCAGCATCTCGCTGGTCATCGCGCTGGAGACGTTCGTGGGCGAGAAAGAGCGGCGCAGCCTGGAGCCGCTGCTCAGCACGCCGCTGTCGAATACCGAGCTCTATATCGGCAAGACGCTGGCGGCCATCCTGCCCCCGCTGGTGAGCAGCTACGGCGGCATGCTGGTTTACCTGTACGGCATCGTCACCGCGGACAGCATCGTGTGGCGCCCGCCGGCCATGCTCATCCTGCAAATCTTCCTGCTCAGCACCGTGCAGGGCCTGGTGATGATCACCGGCGCGGTGGTGGTCTCCAGCCAGACGACCAGCACGCGCGCGGCCAACCTGCTGGCCAGCTTCATCATCATCCCGGTCACGATCCTGATCTGGGCCGAAAGCGCGATCATGTTTTTGGCGCCAGACGCCGAGTCGCAGAATGGCATCCTGTCGCTTTGGGCGATCATCGTCGGCATGGGCATCGTCATCGTGCTGCTGCTGCGCGTGGGCAACAGCATCTTCAACCGCGAGGAACTGCTGGGCAGCATGCTGGACAAGCTCGACATCAAGGGCTTCTTCCGCCGCCTGTGGCGCAATATCCGCGCCGTGGACGATAAAGGCACGACCGCGCGCAACCTGATCGAGTGGTATCGCCGGGGCATCCCGCTCAGCCTGCGCCATCTGGGCGCCGCCATCCCGCTGGTGGCGGTCTTCTTCCTGGCGGTCACCGTGGGTGGGTACATCTTCGGCGCGACCAGCGACTGGCAGCTTGGCATCCCGACCGGCCTGCCGGTGGGCAACGCAGCCAGCTATCTGGAGGGCTACGGCGCGCTCGATTTCCAGGGGCTGGCCGCCGGTGCGATCTTCATGCAGAACGCGCGCATCCTGCTGGCCGCCGCGCTTCTGGGCATGTTCAGCTTCGGCGCGCTGGCGCTGATCCTGACGCCCGCGGCCTATTTCATCCTGGGCTATCTGGCCAGCCAGCTCGTCATGTCTGGCTACGACATCGGCTTCATCTTCCCGGCCATCATCACGCACGGCATCTTCGAGATTCCGGCCATCATCATCGCCACGGCCGCCGCGCTCAAGCTGGGCAGCATCATCACGCGCCCGCCGAAAAATCTGAACGTGGGCAGCTCGTGGACGCGCACGCTGGCCGATACCATCAAGCTGTGGGTGGGGCTGATCGCGCCGCTGCTGCTGCTGGCCGCCGTGATCGAGGCGTTCGTGACGCCGGGCATCGTCGCCGCCTTCCTGCGCTGATTCCGCGCCACACACGAGACATCAGGCGCGCCGGTCTGTGACAGATGCGGCGCGCTTTTGGTATGCTGACAGGGACGGCAGGCTGACCGTTTCCAATGCCTCCAACGCTTCGCGGCGCTCTCGGTCATTTCTAACGGATTTCTTGTGTAACAAGTGTCATGCGCGGGGCGTCATCTAACATACAATTTATGAACGCCCGCTATGATGAGCGTATCGGGCTGGTCGGGCAAAATCCGTCCGGCGCGATAGGTCATCATTGAGAAAGCAGACACGCATGAGCGAGCAAGAAGAACTCGTTTTTGAAGAAACCCCGTCCGTCTCGGACACCACAGAGACGGCAGTCATTGAAGACGCGGAAGAAGGCGACGGCCCCACCGAAAAGGTGACCGTGCCTGAGGTGCTGCCCATCCTGCCCCTGCGCGGATTGACGGTGTATCCGCTGACGGTCATTCCGCTGACGGTGGGCCAGCCGCGCAGCATCAAGCTGGTGGACGACGTGGTCAGTGGCGACCGGCTGGTGGGCCTGTTCACGTCGAAAGACCCCGAAAAAGAGACGCCCGGCCCGGATGACGTGCATCGCGTCGGCACGCTGGCCAGCATTCACCGGCTGTTTCGCGCGCCGGATGGCACGATTCGCATGCTGGTGCAGGGCATTTCGCGCATCACGCTGGATGAATTTATCGAAAATGAGCCGTATCTGACGGCCAAAGTCCATGCGATTCCTGAAAGCGGCGTGAAGTCGCTGGAAATTGAGGCGATGGAGCGCAGCCTGGTGCAGCAGTTCGAGCGCCTGGCCGAGCTGGTGCCCAGCATCCCGGCGGACCTCATCCGCTCGACGCTGAACATGGACGATCCGATGCAGCTGGCCTATGCCATCGCTACGTATATCCGCATGGAGCTGTCGGAAGCGCAGGCCGTGCTGGAGCTGGACACTGTGGAAGAAAAGCTGCGCCGCCTGATCGCCATCCTGGGCAAAGAACTGGAAGTGCTGGAGCTGGGCCGCAAGATTCAGAGCGAAGCCCAGAACGAGATGGAGAAGGTGCAGCGCGAGTATTACCTGCGCGAGCAGCTCAAGGCCATTCAGCGCGAGCTGGGCGAGGGCGATGAGCAGGCGATTGAAGTGGACGAGTTCCGCGAGAAGATCGCCAAGGCGAACATGCCGGAGGAAGCCCACAAGGAGGCCATGCGCGAGCTGGACCGCCTGAGCAAGCTGCCGATTGCGGCCGCTGAATATGGCGTCATCCGCACGTATCTGGACTGGCTGGTGAATCTGCCCTGGAGCACGCGCTCGGCGGACAACCTGGACATCAGCCATGCGCGTGAGGTGCTGGAGACCGACCACTACGGGCTGGAAGACATCAAGGAGCGCATCCTCGAATTCCTGGCCGTGCGCAAGCTGCGCCTGGAGCGCGCCGAAGAACTGGCCTCAGCCGAAAAGAAAGACCTGGTGCGCCGCGAGCGCATGGGCGCGATCCTGTGCTTTGTCGGGCCGCCGGGCGTGGGCAAGACATCGCTGGGCGCCAGCATCGCCCGCGCCATGGACCGCCAGTTCATCCGCATGAGCCTGGGCGGCGTGCGCGACGAAGCCGAGATTCGCGGTTTCCGCCGCACCTACATCGGCGCCATGCCCGGCCGCCTGATCCAGACGATCAGCCGCGCTGGCACGCGCAACCCGATCATCATGCTCGACGAAATCGACAAGCTGGGGCGCGATTTCCGGGGCGACCCGGCCAGCGCGCTGCTGGAAGTGCTGGACCCCGAACAGAACAACGAATTCCGCGACCACTACCTGGACGTGGCATTTGACCTGAGCGAGGTGATTTTCATCACCACGGCCAACGAGCTGGACACGATTCCCGGCCCGCTGCTGGACCGCATGGAGATCATTCAGCTCAGCGGCTACACTGAGCAGGAAAAGCGCGTAATTGCCTCGCGCTACCTGGTGCCGCGCCAGATTCGCGAGAACGGCCTGCGCGAAAGCGAAGTCACGTTTGGTGATGACGCGCTGAGCGAGCTGATCCGCGATTACACCCGCGAGGCCGGCGTGCGCACGCTGGAGCGCGAAATCGGCCGCGCCATGCGCAAGATCGTCACACGGGTGGCGGAAAAACCAGACACGCACGTGCAAATTGATCCGCCGACGCTGCGCGAACTGCTGGGCAAGCCGCGCTATGGCTACCGCGAGGAAATGGAAGAGCGCACCGATCAGCCGGGCGTGGCGACTGGCCTGGCCTGGACACCGGTGGGCGGCGATGTGCTGTTCGTGGAAGCGACCATGTTCCCTGGCCCAGCCAAGTTCCAGTACACTGGCCATCTGGGCGAGGTGATGCAGGAAAGCGCGCGCCTGGCGCTGAGCTATGTGCGCAGCCGCGCCACCCAGCTCGGCATCGCGCTGGAAGCGTTTGAAAAGAACGAGATTCACCTGCATGTGCCGTCCGGCGCCACGCCGAAAGATGGCCCCTCGGCAGGCGTGACCATGAGCGTCGCGCTGACCAGCCTGCTGACCGGCCGGGCCGTGCGCTCGAATGTGGCCATGACCGGCGAAATCACGCTGCGCGGGCAGGTGCTGCCTGTCGGTGGCATCAAGGACAAGGTGCTGGCGGCCCATCGTCTGGGTGCAGACACCATCATCCTGCCGAAGAAGAACGAGAAAGACCTGGATGATCTGCCGCAGGATATTCGCGAGCAGCTCACGTTTGTGCTGGTCGATCGCATCGATGATGCGATTGCCGCCGCGCTGGTGAATCCGGCCGCAAACGGACACCATAAATCCGCGGCCAGAAAGTCGGTTGCGCGACAAGGCAAGAAAACGCTACACTCTGAAGGATAATGGCGATACTGGGGCAGGTGCACACTCAGGCAGATGACCATATCATCATGCCAGGTGTGTGCCTGCTGCTACGTTAAGCGAGGGTGTAGTGGCAAAAATTCTCATTGTTGATGACGATCCCACAACCATCAAGCTGCTGCAGATGTTTCTGGAGCTGGATGGCTTTGATGTGACAACGGCCCCGCGTGGCGCGGATGTGCTGCCCACGGCCCATGCCAGCCCACCAGACCTGATCCTGATGGACTATCACCTGTCGGATATGGATGGCGTGACGGTGCTGCGCCAGCTGCGCGCGCTGCCGGCTTTTGAGCGCACGCCGATTGTCATGGCGTCGGGCATGGATGTGGAGGAGGAGGCGATTGGCGCAGGCGCGACCTCGTTCCTCATCAAGCCGTTTGACCCCACCGAGCTGGGCCGCCTGTTCAAGAAGCTCATTGACGGCTAGGGCACGAGGCGCGCGTGGCATCGTTCAACCAGCGATTTGGCGTCAATCGATTCGCGGCCGATGAATATTATCGGCGCGCGCTGATTGCGTTCTCGCGGCGCGACTTCGACAAGGCCATCGCCAACCTGAATGATGCTATCGAGGAAGTGCCGCGTAACCCCGATTACCGGTCCGCGCGCGGCATGGTGCATCTGGAAGAAGCCGAATACGACGAGGCCGAAGTCGATTTTGCCGAGGCGGTGCGGCTGAATAAATACGATGTGCTGGGCAATTACGGCCTGGGCTTTGTCGCGCTGAAGAAGAAAAACTACGAGAAGGCCAAAGCGCATCTCATGCAGGCCTATTATGCCCAGCCCAAACGCCCGGAGACGATCTTCTCGCTGGCTGTGGCGTGTTACTACCTGGGCGATCTGGTCAATGCGACCAATTATATGGGGCAGGTGCACGCGCTGTTTGAGGCCGCCAACGACAAACGCAAGGCCGAGAGCGCCCGCTGGCTGCGCGAGCTGGCCAAACATGTCGCCCGCCCTGGTCGGCCGTCTGGCGCACTGCCCGCGGCCGCGCAACCCCGCCTGCCGCTGGGGGATGAATAGCGCCCCGGTTTAGCTTTTCCGGGATGCACCCGCCAGCGCGCATAACCCAAAACCCACCAGTCCACCGGCCGCCGCGTAAAGCGGGGCCAGCAGCAGCACTTGCAGCATCACCCCAAACGGATAATCAGGCACGACATGCGCGTGCGAGCCATTTTTGAGCAGCATCAGCGCCGCGCTGGTAATCGGCGTGGCCAGGCCGGCCAGCGCGCCCAGCGCCGTGCCCGCCAGCAGCAGGCGCAGGAGTGACGGACGCGCCCCGCCGGTTTCCCGCCAAGCCCACAGCAGCACGCCCGGCACAGCCGTCAGCGCACCTGCCAGCAGCGCCCCGCTCACGCTGGCGTCTTCCAGGCGCATCCACATAAAAACGCCCAGCCCCCAGAGCAGCAGGGCCAGGCGAATGCGTCGTTTGGGAAAAGCGGATATCTGCACGCTGCGTCAGAACACTTCGCTGTATGTGCCGGTGCTGCGCGTCGGAGACACGGCAGGCGCATCTTCCAGGCGGAACTCGAAGACGAACGACTCGTACGGGTCGAGATCTACGAACAGGCCATCTTTATTGGCCGCGCCGCCCTGACGGGCAAATTCCATGCCATCCAGCCGGTTGATCAGCGCCCAGCGCCGGCCGCGCAGCCAGATCCACGGCGACAGGTCAATGCGCCCGCGTGACCGCTGTTCCGTCAGGTTGATGACGATCAGGCGGTAGTCTTTGGTATTTTCGTTCCACCAGCCATAGGCCAGCAGGTTATTATGCGAGGTGCTGCCCTGCGCCGCCGGATTGACGTGGAACAGGAAGAAATCGCCCTGCTGGTAGACCGGGTGGGTGGTTTCCTTCAGCAGCAGGTCGTAATGCTCCACCAGCTTGTGATGACGGCGTTCGCTGGGGCTGCGCTTGATCTGCACGGGCAGCTTGGCGCGGCGGCCTTCAAACTGGCCCTGATGCAGCAGGGTCGCGCCGGGGAGGGTGCACAGAAGGGTGGCCGCTGGCATGCTGCGCAGCGTGCCCAGTCGATCGTAGGCGCGCGGCTCGTCGTGATTTTCCAGGAAGCGCACCAGCCGCTGCTGATAGGCCAGCTCGGCCACCAGATGCTGGCGCAGCTGCGTCACATCCAGGTTGATGATGCGGTCGTAAAAGACCTTGTCGTAGCAGAAGTCGAAGCCCTGAAGCAGCAGGTCGTATTCTTTTTCCCAGTACACTTCGGCCATGAACAGGAAATCGGGATGCTGATGGCGCACCGCGCCGATCATCTCGATCCAGTAGTCTTTTTGCAGCGGGTGGCTGACCTTGCCTCTCCAGGTGGAAGCAAAGATGTTGTTCATCAGCAGCATGGCCATGTCACAGCGCACACCGTCGCACTGCGCGGCAATATCCAGCACTGTATAGATGCATGCCTCGCGTGCCGCCGGATGAAAGATATTGAGCTGGGCGGTATCGCTCCAGCCGGGGAAATACGGGTCGCGCCCGTGGGCCAGCACGCGCGTGGTGCCGCCGACATCCGTCGACGTAAACCAGTCCGTCGGCGCACGCTCCAGGTCGTGCTGGGTGCCCTGCACAATGAACTCCGGATGCTGCGTCACCCATGGGTGATCGAACGCCACATGGTTGGGCACGAAGTCGAGGATCAGCCGGACGCCGCGCTGGCGCAGGCGCTCACGCAGCACCGCCAGCCCATGACGCCCGCCGATGCGGTCATCGACGCGATAATCGGCAATCGCATAGGCCGAGCCGATCACATCGTCATCGGTCAGGTCTGGCAGGGCGCTGGTGTATTCGTGCTTCCATTTCAGGCCGATCTGACGCCCGTATTCGCTGCGCTGCCATACGCCCATCAGCCAGATGTAATCCAGCCCGGGCTTGATCAGCGCGTTCAGTGCATCTTCGGGAACATTTTCCAGCGTAATGGTCTGTTTATAGTGGGCTGAAAGTTCGGTCAGCCAGACCCAGGTGTTGATTTCGTAGATGAACTGTTTATCCGAAAACCGTGCCATAGTCCCCTCACAGGACATGTGAGTATCACATGCTGTTCTTCATGTGAACAATCGTAGCGGTTTACGCAGGAATTTTCTAGCTTGGGGGCGTGAAGCTTTTGCGAATATTCCCGCTTTTCGGCGTTCGTGGGCCGCTGGTAAAAGTGGTCTTTGTCTAATGCGCGGGAAATACGGATAATACGGCCTATCTTTAGCAGGTGATTCCAGACAATAACCAGGGAAGCAGGCAGGCGGATGGCAGACGGATATTTCATTTTGCCGCAGGAGGCCCATCAGGTTGAAATGCGACCGGGCATACATCGGCGTACGATGGGCGTCACGGATGAGGCGATGCTGTGCGAATTCTTTCTGGAGCGCGACAGCGTGGTGCCAGACCACAGCCATATGAATGATCAGGTGGGGTATGTCATTCATGGGCGCGTGGAAATGACGATCGGCGGCATCGCCAAAGTGCTGGTGCGCGGGGACAGCTACGCCATTCCGGGCGGCATCGTGCACAGCGCGCGCGCCCTGGAAGACTCGATTGCGATCGATGTGTTTTCGCCGCCGCGCGATGATTACCGCACCGAAGCACGCTGAAAGACGCTTTGCTGTTCGCCATCCTGTGCATAAAATCAGGCGATTTTCGCATACAATGGTAACACCCGACGAATTCTTTCGTCTGAAGTATTGGTAAGCACAAAGAGCAGGATAGAGGTCTGGCAAGATGGAAATTTATCAGCCCGATCGCAAATCAACCGGCCGCGCGCGTGAGCGGATCGCTGCACGCCAGCGCAAGACGCCGATTCAGCCGATGGTGACGCGCGCCGCGCCGGATGCGGGCACCCAGATGGAGACGCGCGCCCCGATGCAGCGCAGTGAGGTCACGCTGCCGCATGAGCCGGAAACAGGCGCAGCCCGCCAGCGGCGCGACAAGATCGCGGGCAGCGGCGCGCTGGTGCATCTGGGGCGCCGGATTGGCAACCGCCTGACGCTGGTCTGGCAGGATCTGCTGTGGCTGCTGCGCACCGATATGCGCATCGGCGCCGGGCTGGTGGCGGCCGTGATTGGCGTGTTCCTGCTGTTCGTCATCGTCAATCTGACGCAGGGGCGCGTGTTCCCGAATGTGTGGGCGCTCGGCGTTAACCTAGGCGGCATGAACGAAGAGGAAGCCCGTGCCGCGCTGTCGCAGGTGTGGGAAGGCCGACTGGCCATCGAGATGAACGACGGTGACCGCATGTGGACGGTCAAGCCGTCTGACCTGGGCATGCGGCTGGACACCCGCCAGATGGTCGCGGATGCGCGTGCTGTCGGGCTGGCAGGCGTGCCGTTTGGCTATGGCGTGATGCCGGTGGTCTCGCTGGATGTGCTGACCGCGCAGACGCTGATGCTGAATCTGACGCAGGAAACCGATATTCTGCCGTTCAATGCCGGTTATCGCTGGGAAAATGACCGGTTGATCGGCGTGCCCGGCAGCAATGGGCGCTTCCTCGATGTGGCGCAGACGCTGGTGCTGCTGCAGGAATCGCTGACGCAGGTAGCCGAGCTGCAAACCCTCGACCTGGTGATGACGGTGGCCTCGCCTGAGGTGCTGGACCCGATGCCGTATATGGCGCAGGCACAGGAGCTGGCCGGCCAGTCATTCTTTATAAGGGGCTATGACCCGTTTACCAATGAGACCAGCGTGTGGATTCCCGACCGCGAGACGTTTGTGAGCTGGCTGGAGGCGGGCGAAGATTCGCTGTCGCTGCGCGCCACGCCGTTCGCGGAATACGTGGACGCCCAGACCAACGCGCTGATGCAGGAAAACGTTCAGCTTTATCTGGAGCCGATGGACGCGATTGAGAAAGCGCGCACGGCCATCGAGCAGGGGCGCTCTGAGGTGCAGCTGCGCATTCACCGGCGTAACAGCATCCACCGTGTCGAGCCGGGGGACAGCGGCTATCGCATTGCGCGGCGCTATGGCGTCTCGTTCTATCTGCTCCAGCAGGCCAACCCGAACCGCAACTGGGACATCAACCTCTCTATTGACGAGGAGATTGTGGTGCCGTCGCCCGACCTGATGCTGCCGCTGGAGCCGGTGGCCCACAAACGCATCGTGGTCGATATCCCCACGCAGTCCCTGTGGGTGTTTGAGAATGGCGCGCTGATCGGCAACTGGCTGATTTCGACTGGTATGAGCGATGCGCCAACCTCGCCGGGCATCTATCAGGTGCTCAGCCATGCTGAAGTCGCGGAAGGCTCCAGCGTGGAGCTGTGCGGCACCAACGGCTGCGGCACCTGGACGATGTACTGGTTTATGGGCATTTACGAGGCAGTGCCGGGCCTGGTGAACGGCTTCCACGGGGCAGTGCTGCTGCCCGGCGGCCGCTTCATGGGCGACAACACCGTGGGCCGTCCGTGGACGTATGGCTGCGTGATGAGCCAGAACGACCGCGCCGAGCAGTTGTATCGCTGGGCGGACCAGGGCACGATGGTCGAGATCATCTCGGAGGAATTCGCGCCGCAATCCGCTGAAGGACGGCAGGCGCTGGAATGGGCCAGAAGCGGGCAGTATCCGACCGGCTCTGGCGCATAATCCGGCAATACAGCAAGTAAACAGAGAGACCTGTTGCACGGGCGGGGGAGCGCATCCCTCGCCCGTGTTTTTTTGCATTCAGGCCTGCGCGATTTCGGTGAGCAGGATGCCGGGATGTCATCCAACGCATCGATCGACCTTTTAGGCGAAAGATTGTGCAGAGTATACAAATGTTAGGCCGTCACGATTTGCGTCGTATAATGGAATTAGAATTGAGAAAATTGTGATTGTCTTTATTATAGTTGATTGTCTGAGAGAGAATTATGATTAAGCGCGTGTAAAATCTCCTTAAAATGCGGTTCGTTTTCAACGCGGGAGTTTCGTGAATCATGGAACTAACGATAATGCCGGATTGTATACAATTTGAGAGAAAAACTGACATTTGACGAACGCGTCCGTTCATCCTATACTCACTTTCAAGTTACAAAACGTGCGGGATACCTAAAAACTTAATTCAAGAAACTTCTTGCCATCCCGCACAGCCTTAATAAAACGCCTCGCTTCCGCGGGGCGTTTTGCTTTCCCGGACACTTCGCCCAAAGGAATCAGCACCTATGCACAATTCGCGACCCGTCACCCAGTCCGCCTATGGCCTGTGGAAAAGCCCGCTGACGCCCGCGCGCATGGCGGCCAATTATCGGATGATGGATGCCCGCCTGCTGGACAGCGGCGAGGTCGTGTGGCTGGAGAGCAAGGCTGGAGAAGCGACGCTGAAGCACGAGCATCTGGGCGACCTGACCGAGCGCGGCTTCAAAATTCGCGGCGGCGTGGGCTATGGCGGCGGGGAGTTCTGGCTGAATGGCGACCGCGTGTATGTCATTGGCACGGGGGGCATGCTGTATCGCCTGGACGGCTTTGCGGGCTATCCGCGGCCGATCACGCCCGCGTTTGGTTCAGCGGCAGCGCCGGTCACTGCGCCTTCGGCAGGCTGGCCGTGGGTCGTCTATGCCCATCAGTACGAGGGCGCAGATGTGCTGGCGGTGGTAGACAGCGATGGCAGGCAGTTCCCGCGCAAGCTGGTGGATGCGCATGGCTTTGTGGCCCAGCCGGCGATCAGCCCGGATGGCGCGCTGCTGGCCTATATCGCGTGGGATGCGCCCGCTATGCCGTGGGACAGCGCGACGCTGTGGCTGGCCTCGCTGCAAACCGATGCGACCGGACTGCCGTATGTGGTGGGCAGGCAGGCAGTCGCTGGCGGCCCGGATATCTCGGTGTTTCAGCCGGAATTCTCGCCAGACGGGACGCGCCTGGCCTACATCAGCGATGAGGCGGGCTGGTGGCAGCCGTATGTGCGCGATCTGGCGACAGGCACGGTGACGCGGCTGGCGTCCGATGAGGCCGAGTATGCCACGCCTAACTGGGTGCAGGGCCTGCGCACGTTTGCCTGGCGCGATGCGCACACGCTGGTGCTGGTTCGTTCGCAGGGGATGACGCACAGGCTGGTATCGATTGATACGCGCACGGGCGTGCAAACCGACCTGACCGATCAGGCCGGGGACTATACCGACTTCCGCCAGGTACATACCAATGCCGAAGGTGACTGCATTGTGATCGCATCGTCGTCCACCCGGCCGGAAGCCGTCGTGCGGCTGGATGCGGCGCGGCCTGTCAGCGCGAACCCGTTTGCCCGTATGCCGCAGGACGTGATTACGCCGTGCGCGCCGGTCACGTGGACGGGCTATGATGGCGAGACGGTGCATGGCCTGCTGCTTGTACCGGCGCGCTATACCGTCGCCAGCGGGGGGAAGCCGCCGCTGATCGTGATGGTGCACGGCGGGCCGACCTCGCATGCGCGCCAGACCTTCAACATGGATGCGCAGTTTTTCGCGTCGCGCGGGTATGCCGTGCTGCTGGTCAATCATCGCGGCAGCACCGGCTATGGCAAGGCTTACAAAGACAAACATCGCGGCCAGTGGGGCGTGTATGACGTGCAGGACAGCGTGGCTGGCGCACGCTGGCTGGCGGAGTCCGGCCAGATTGACCCCGAACGGCGCGTGATTTATGGCGGCAGCGCGGGCGGCTATACCGTGCTGCAATCGCTGGTGGACCTGCCCGGCTTCTGGACGGCGGGCGTCAGCCTGTATGGCATCGGCAACCAGTTCACGCTGGTCAGCGAGGCCACCTTCAAGTTCGAGGCGCATTATTCGGAGACGCTGCTGGGTCGGCTGCCGGAAGCATCGGCTGTCTACCGCGAACGCTCCCCCCTGTTCAACGTCGAAAAAATCAGCGATCCCGTGCTGCTGTTGCAGGGTGAAGACGATGACGTGGTGCCGCGTAGTCAAAGCGACCAGATGGCGGCGGCCCTGCGTGCGCGCGGTGTGCCGCACGAGTATGTGGTGTATCCGGGCGAAGGCCACGGCTGGCGCAAACCGGAGACGATCGAGGCCAGCTTCGCCACCACGCTCAAATTTCTCGAGCGGTACGTGATCTATCGGTAGCCTTCAGGCTGGCGTAATTTTGCGCCGGGTTGGCTATACTGGTGCCGGTTGACTTCACGACATGGGATGTCTGATATGAGCGAAAATCAGGAATTCCTGGCCCTCACGCGCCAGACCGATTTGCCCGCGCAGCTGGAAGCTGATATGGCCGCGCTGGCGGCGGATGCAGCGGATGACCTGGTCGCGCTGGTGGCTGATGACGCGGCTGACCTGGAACGGCGCTGGCGCAGCGCGGTCATCCTGGGCAAGCGGCCGGATGGCGCGGCGGGCGTGGATGCCCTGCTGGGCGTGCTGGGCCACAGCGCGTGGGAGATGCGCCACAGCGCGGTCTGGTCGCTGTGCCAGATCGGGGATGCACGCGCGTATCCCGCGTTGCTGCATATCTGCACCGACGGCAAGCTGGACGAGCAGGTGAATTATGTGGCGGCGCTGGGCATCGCCCGCCAGTATGGCGCAGCCGGACGTGCCGCGCTGGAGGCGAACCTGTCGCATGATGACGAGACCGTGCGCGCATGGGCACGCGCCGCATTGGCCGCTGTGTCGTATCTGTAACGGGAAGACCCATTCGATCAGCGATGCATACGCAATAAAAAACGGTGAGCTGCCAGTATGTGGCAGCTCACCGTTTTTGTTTTCGTTCTGCACTGCCTATTCCGGCAGGATGATATCGGTGCCCAGATACGGGCGCAGCACATCCGGCACCACGACCGAGCCATCGGCCTGCTGATTGTTTTCCAGAATGGCGATCATCACGCGCGGGGCGGCCAGCCCGCTGCCATTGAGCGTGTGCACATACTGCGTGCGCTTGCCCTCGGCCGGGCGATACTTGATATTGGCGCGCCGTGCCTGGAAAGCCTCGGTGTTGCTGCATGAGCTGACTTCCAGCCATTCCTGGCAGCCCGCGCTCCACACCTCCAGGTCATACTTCTTGCTGGCGCTGAAGCCCAGGTCGCCGCTGACGATTTCCAGGCGGCGGAACGGCAGCTTCAGCGCGCGCAGGATATCTGACGCGGCTTCGGTCAGGCTTTCCAGCTCGGCATAGCTGGTTTCCGGCGTGGTGAACTTGTACATCTCGACTTTTTCAAACTGGTGCACGCGCTTGATGCCGCGCACATCGCGCCCGGCGCTCATCTTTTCGCGGCGGAAGCACGGCGTATGCGCGACGTAGTACAGCGGAAGCTGGGCCTCCTCCAGGATGTCGTCGCGGTGGATATTGGTCAGCGCGACTTCGGCCGTGGGCACCATGAACAGCTCGGCGTCGGTGTCTTCATAGACCGTGTCGCGGAACTTGGGCAGCTGGGCCGAGCCGTACAGGTTTTCCTCGCGCACCATATAGGGCACGTAAAACTCGGTGAAGCCCGCCTTGCGCGCCATATCCAGGAAGAAGCTGATCAGCGCGCGCTGAAGCCGGGCACCGGCGCCGCGCAGCACATACCCGCGTGACCCGTGAATCTTGATGCCGCTGTCAAAGTCGATGATGCCCAGCGCCGGGCCCAGGTCCCAGTGCGCTTTCGGCTCAAAGTCAAATGCGGGCATCGCGCCTTCGGGCGGCCACGGCTTGTTGTTGTCTTCGCTCTCGAAAACAGGCACGCTCTCGTGGGGCAGGTTGGGCAGCCACAGCATGGCCTCTTCCAGACGGGCATCCACCAGGCGCAGCGCATCGTTCAGGCTCTCGACGGTCGTGCCCAGTCCGCCGAGCGCGGTCATCAGGCTGGCTACCGCGTCGGCGGGTGCATCGGGCGCGTCATCGGCCAGCGTGCCCGACATCGCCTCAGCGGCGCGGTCATAATCCCCGGCGCTGATGGCCTGCGTCGCCAGCCAGGCCAGCTGGGCGCGGCGCGTCTCATCCAGCGACTTGCTGCCGCGCAGCATGCCCACCAGCTTGTTCAGCTTGTTGCGCGCGGCCTGGGTGTTCTCGGAGCGGGTCATCAGGGCGCGGCGCTCGGTGTCCAGCGCGACGATCGAGTCGATCCGCTCCAGCGCGGCGGCATCATACAGCTTGCCGATCTGCTCTTTCACCCAGTCGGTTTTCTCGCGAATCAGCGCAATATCAATCATGAGGTTCGATTTCCTTCGGGTAAACAGGACGCTCTGGCGGAAGCGGCCGCGTGAAATCGCGATACAGCCGCACGGCAGCCAGGGCCAGGCCAATAATGATCACGACGACGATGATGGTGTCGAAAAACTCAGGCGTCAGATTTTCCATGATGCGGCCTGTGTCCCCACTTTCCAAACAAAAATGCTTCCCCTGAATAATTGGAGAAGCATCGCGAAACATCCAAAATTATTGCAGGCACGGGTGGGTTATGCGCTTCGTCCCGACGACGAGCGGCTGGCAGGCGCGCTGGCAGCAGACGGCAGCTTGATGCTGAATGTCGTCCCCACACCTTCTTCGCTTTCAAACCACAACCGGCCGTTCATGGCTTCCACTTCCGCCTTGCACAGATAAATGCTCAGGCCATAGCCAAACTCGCTGATAATCTGTGGCTGCCGCCCGCGCTGGAAAGGCAGGATCACGCGCTCGGTTTCGCTGGCGCGGATGCCATAGCCTTCGTCGCTCAGATCGAGCTGAATGCCGCTGTCATGTTCCTGCGCAGACAGCACGATTGGCGTCGCCATCATGCTGTACATGATAGCATTTCGCAGCATGTCCCGCAATACGGCCGACAGGTGGGCAGGCGAGGCCTGCACGCGCAGGTTCGATGGCACCTTCAGGGTGATGCGGCTGCGGTAATCCTGCTTCTCGGTTTCCGGGTCGAGGAAATGGTCTTCGCCCAGCGATTCGATGAAATCCTCGATGAAGTCGCGCAGGTCCAGCGTTCGCGTCGCGCTTTGCACTTCGTCGCGCAGATGATTGGTGCGCAGGCGCTCCATGCGCGCCATCATGTCGGCCAGCCGAATCAGGCGGTGCATGTGCGTCTGGATCAGCCCGGCAAAGCCGCCGATGCGCTTGCTCAGGCCTTCGACCGTCTCATTCGGCTTCGGCCGCTTCAGGCTGGCGAGGATCAGATCGGCATGGCCGCGCGTGCTGGACGAATTCTCGTGTACTTCGTTGAGGAAGGTGTCAAACAGATCGGTGATCGGCGTCCAGTCTGGCTGCTCCAGCGTGATCATGGTGTAGATGTCGCCGCTGGAGGCGCGTACCGCTGAGGCAAAACACGGCAGGTAGTCGCCGCCGTAAAAGGCGTGAAATCGCACCGGGTATTCCGAGGCCAGCGCGCGCGCACGGGCAGCTTCGGGCAGATGGTCGGGATTGGGCTGGCGCGCGCCAAACAGCGCGGTGACTGCTTTCCATCCCTGCGCCTTGATCATGCGCAGGTCAGCGCCGAGGATATGGCGGGCAGCCTGATTCGACATCAGCAGGTGATTGTCGGCATCAAAAATCAGGATGCCTTGTCCCAGCCCGTCAATCAGGGATTGTGCAGGAAGCCCGCTGGTGGATGACATAGTGTGTGGACGACCTTTATGGCGATAGCTCGCCGTTTCCCGGAACCGCGCTGTGTTGCCCTCATTCTACGGGATAATTGTGCCGCACGATTGTGAAGGTTTCAAAACGCCAGCGTCACGGGAACGGGCTGGCATTTGCTGGAACGAACCATACAACCTCACCCCAAAACCCTGCGGGTTTTTGCCCCTCTCCACAACGTGGATGAGGGGCGGTTGAGCGAAGCGAAACGGGGTGAGGCTGGATGATTCAATGGTGTGTGAACGAGTTCGTGTGCTGGTGGCTTAGCCAAGCTTCTCACGCGTCCGGCGCTTCTTCAGCCGCCGACTCACCCTCACCCTCGTCTTTGAGCTGCTTGAGCGCGGGATACAGCAGCACGTCACGGATGCTGTCCTGGTTGGTAATCAGCATCACCAGGCGGTCGATGCCCATGCCGAAGCCTCCGTTGGGCGGCATGCCATAGCGCATGGCGCGCAGGTAGTCCTGGTCGATCGGCGCGGCGTCATCATCCTCAGGGCGGAACGTGCGCGCCATGTCGAGGAAACGCGCTTCCTGGTCGCGCGGGTCGTTCAGCTCGGTGAACGCGTTGCCCATCTCCATGCCGGCAATGTAGAACTCGAAGCGCTCGACGTGGAAATCGTCATAGGACACGCGCTTGGCGAAGGGCGAAATATCGCGCGGGTAATCGATGATAAACGTCGGCTGGATGAGCTTCTTCTCGACGTATTCGCCCAGCAGATATTCGACCAGCTTGCCCCACGGCTGACCGGGCGCCAGGTCGTGCGGGTTCATCTGGCGGATGCGCGCTTCCAGGGCGTCACGGTCGAGAAAGTCCATATAGTCGATACCGGTTTCGGCCTTGATCGCTTCGCGCATGGTCAGCCGTTTCCAGCCGGGCGTGTAATCGATCACATAGTCCTTGAACGGGGCCTGGCGCGAGCCATGCACGGCCTCGACTGCCGCGCACACCATGCGCTCGGTCATGTCCATGACGCCGTGATAATCGATATAGGCCTTGTAAAATTCCAGCATCGTGAACTCGGGATTGTGCTTCCAGCTCACGCCCTCGTTACGGAAGTCGCGCCCCAGCTCGTATACGCCGCTGAATCCGCCCACCAGCAGGCGCTTCAGGTACAGCTCGAAGCTGACGCGCAGGTACAGGTCTTCGTCAAGCTGGTTATGGTGCGTGATGAACGGGCGCGCCGCCGCGCCGCCATACAGCGGTTGCAGGATGGGCGTCTCGACCTCAAGGCAGCCTTCGCTGTCCATGAAGCTGCGGATGGCGCGGATGATGCGCGCGCGCTGCACAAACGTGTCGCGGATGCCCTGGTTGACGGCCAGGTCTGCATAACGCTGGCGATAGCGCGCCTCGGTATTGGTGAACTGTCCGTACTCGCGCACCGTGCCGTCGTCCTGCACCTGCTGCTTGATGACCGGCAGGGGGCTGAGCGACTTCGAGAGCAGCGTCAGGGCGGTCACGCGCACGCTGACCTCGCCGGCCTTGGTGCGCATCATCACGCCCTCGGCCTGCACGAAGTCGTCCGTGTCGATCAGCTTGTCGGCCACCAGCGCATACTGCGCTTCGTCCATGTCGTTGATGCGCAGGAACAACTGCACGCGGCCGCTTTCGTCCTCGATATGCATGAAGGAAATTTTGCCCTTCACGTTGATACGGCGGATGCGGCCCGCCACCGTCACCTGCACCTCGGCTGGCTCGCTGCCCGCAGCTCTGCTTTCTGCCCACTCAAACGCGGCGATGGCAGCGGCAGCCTCGTGCGTGCGTTTCACACGCGCCGGAAAAGCGGAGACGCCGCGCGCTTCAATTTCATTCAGTTTGTCGAGCCGTTCTTGCTCAAGGCGATTGGGCTGCCACATGGCCGCATGTACTCCTGACAGGGTGCGTATAACTCATTATGGACGAAAGCGCTCGCATTATAGCCGAAAAAAAAGCCCCGCGCGCGGCGGGGCTTTCACGAGTATCCAGTATCAGGTCAGCCTTAGCTGATCGCCTTGATCGTGAAGGTCAGCTCGCCACCGGGCGCATTTACGCGCACCTTGTCGCCCACTTTGGCGCCCAGCAGCGCCTTGCCCAGCGGGCTTTCTGTGGAAATCTTGCCGTTGGCCGGGTTCGCCTCGGCAGAACCGACCAGATGGAAGGTTTCCTTGGTGGTGGTGCCCTGTTCCACGACCGTGACCGTGAAACCGACTTGCACCGTGTCTTTTTTGCCCTTGGTCGGCTCGATAATCTGCGCGTTGGTGATGATGGTTTCCAGGCGCAGGATTTCGCCTTCAACAAACGCCTGCTCGTTCTTGGCGTCGTCATATTCAGCATTTTCAGTCAGGTCGCCGCCTTCGTCCAGCGCGAGGCGCAGGCGCTCGGCCACTTCAGGACGACGCGTCTCTTTCAGGAACTGCAGTCTGTTTTCCAGATCACGTAAGCCATCTTTGGTCAGATAATTACTGTTAGACATACTGGGCGCTCCTTAGCGCAGGGATGGAACCGTTCTGCAATACAAAAAACACAGCAAATGCTGTGCCCGGAATGGTGCCTGTTTTTTGCGCCTTACCTGCCTGTAAGATACCATGAAATGACATGGAAGTAAAGTAAAATTGGCGTAAAATAGGCCGGATGGCAGGGGTCTTTTTTTCCGCCTAGGCGCGGGGAAGCTCCATCCCGAAAATGCTGCCCATGCCAGCCTTGCTCGTCACCCACACAGACCCGCCGTGGCGCTCCAGAATTGTCTTGACCAGATGCAGGCCAAACCCGCGCCCTTCCACCTGCTCGGTGCCCACCTGGCGCGCCCGATAAAAGGCCTCGAACACCCGCTGAATCGCTTCTTCGGGGATGCCAATGCCGGTATCTTCCACGCTAATCTTCAGATTTTGGCCGCTGGGCCGCACGGCCAGGCGAACAGCGCCGCCAGCTGGCGTGTATTTCTGGGCGTTGTTCAGGTAATTTTCCAGGGCTTCACGCAGCAGCCCTTTATTGCCGCGCACAACCGCGTCTTCATCAACCTCGAAGGACAATGTGAATGACTGTCCTTTTGCCTCAAACTCAGCCTGCACATTGGCAGCGGCCGACTCCACCAGTTCGCGCACTGACAGCATTTCCATCAGCTCCAGCGCAGATGTGCGGATTTTCTCCACGCGCAGCAGATCATCCATCAGCCCCTGCATGCGGGTGGTGGCGCGGTAAATGGCCTGGATGTGCTCATTGATAATCGAGTCCGGCTCGATATCCAGCTCAATCAGAGAACAGTAGCCGACGATCAGCGCCAGCGGGCTGCGCAGGTCGTGCGAGGCCAGATGCAGCATCTCATCCTTGAAGCGATTCAGGTCGCGCAGGGCGGTGATATCGCGCACGACGAATGCGTGGCCCTCATTGGTCTGGCCACGGCTGGCCCACGACGAGGCCTGCACCTGAAAGTCACGGCGGGCTGTCTGGCTGTGCACCTCCCAGGTGCGGGTCTCTTTCAGCGGCCTGGCTTCCTTTACCAGCGGGACAATCTGCTGGAACGGGCTGTCTGGCGCGATGCAGTCGGTGATCAATTTGCCCAGCTCCAGCGTGACGCCCTGCTGCCTGAGTGAATCGGCGCCCTCATTCATCATGATGACGCGGTCGCTGTTGTCGATGACGACGATCGGGTCTGGCATGGCGCTGAGGATGCCCTGCAGCTTGCTCTCGGTCTGCTGGAGATTGTGGAAGAGCTGGGCGTTGCTGAGGGCAACGCTGGCCTGGTTGGCGATGATCGTCAGCAGGGCCAGATCGTTTTCGTCAAACTGCGCAGCGTCGCTGTGCTGGAGCGTGAGCACGCCGATAACCATGTTGTTGTTCAGCACAAACGGCACGCACAGCACCGACCGTGCCGCTGAGGTGCTGTTTTCGAATTTCTGCCAGCGGGTGTCTTCGTTGGTATCCTGGATGATGATGCCGTGTTTTTCACGCGCGACGATACCGGCCAGCCCCTTGTCCCAGGCGCGCCGGGCAAAGCGTACCGACTGCGTCGGGTCCATGTGCTCGATACTGCTGTCATCGGCGCGATAGCGGATCAGGATCTGCTGCCAGTCGCTTGGCGCATCGGGATTGAGCAGCAGGGTGGCGCGCTCTGCACCAAACGACTTGGCCGCCACTTCCACGACGCGGTCCAGCAGGCGGTCACGGTCGAGCAGGGTCAGCATCTGCGAGATCTCGATCAGCAGATTGAGATCTTCGACTGTTGGTTGAATGTGCCGCGACGTGCCCGCCATGCCTGTACTCACTTGTTGAGTGTCGCGCCGCACTGCGTACATCGTGCGGCGCATAGTGCCCGATTTGTGCTGACACAGTTTGCTGAATCAGCTTAGCTTTTCACATTCAGTGAACCACAACTAAGATTTGCTGTCGCTTGAGGAATTATGAAAAGTTCCCCTAATTTGTGATTATGGGGCCGGATTCGCGCTCAGGCTGGTCAGCAATTGCACGCATGCTTCCAGGTCAGCCGTGTCGACGGTCTCGCTGGCCGTGTGCACATAGCGGCACGGGATGCTGATGGCCCCGCTGGGCACGCCCGCCCGCGAAAGCTGAATCTGCGCGGCGTCGGTGGTGCCCAGGCTGATCAGCTCGCGCTGGTAGGGGATGCCATCCGCCTCGGCACGGCTGATAATCCAGTCGCGCACGGCAGGCGGCACGATGTGGCCGGTGTCATGCAGCTTGACCGCCGCGCCGCCGCCCAGCTTGACCGCATTGCGCTCCACGCCGATCATGTCGCCGCTGGGGGTGACATCGACCGCGATGGCGTAGTCCGGCTCGACCGAATAGGCCGCGGGACGCGCACCGCGCACGCCGACTTCTTCCTGCACGGTGAACACAAACACCATTTCGTTTTTGACGCGCTTGTTCAGGCGGCGCATGGTCTCGATCAGCACGGCGCAGCCGGAACGGTCGTCCAGCGACTTGGCGATGATGCGCGAGCCGCGCTGAATCATCGGCTGCAAAAAGACCGCGGGCATCCCCGGCTCAATGCCGCCAGAGGGATTTTCCGGGCCGTCGCTGGCGTCGATATAGTACTGGTCCAGCGCCGGGGCGGTCGTGCGGGCGGTGGTGAAGTATTCGGGCATGCAGACAGTGCCGACCACGCCGTTCTCAAACTGCACGCGGCTGCCCAGCAGGGCGGTATTCAGCAGTCCGCCGATATTGGCGAAGCGCAGGAAACCGGTATTTTTCTCTACGAACGTCACCATCACGCCGATTTCGTCCATGTGGGCGGCCACCATGATGCGCTTGCCGCCTTTGCCCACGCGGCAGATCAGGTTGCCCAGCGGGTCAACCGTCACTTCGTCGGCATAGGGCAGCACGGCCCGGCGGATAATCTCGCGCACGCCGTGCTCATGGCCGCTGGGGCCCCAGGCTTCGACGAGGTTTTTGAGCGTGTCGACGATCGTCATGTCGGCCACGCGCTTCTTGGTAGGGGTTACGGGTTTGGTTTTCATCATCGTCCTCTCCAAAGGCTCAGGTCAGCGGCCCAGCACGGCCGGGGTGATGCGGCGCAGCGCCGCCTGAACGAGCCTGAGCTGGTTGTCATAGTCTTCACGAAGCAGATAGGCCGCCGGGCTGTGGATATAGCGGCAGGGCAGGGCCAGCACGGCGGTGGGCACGCCGGCCAGCGTCTTGTGGATGCTGCCGCCATCGGTGCCGCCGGCGCCCATCGTCTTGTACTGGTAGGGGATGCCTTCGGCCTCGGCTGTCTCGGCCAGGAATTTGCGCAGGCGCGGGTCCGCGATCATGCCATTGTCCATGATTGTCAGCACGGGCCCGCCGCCCATGCGGCTGGTCGGGTTCAGGTCGCGCTCGTCGTCTGCCTGCGCCGTCGGATTGGGCAGGTCATGCGCCGTCGTGCCTTCCAGCACAAAGCACACATCCGGCTGCAGGCGGTTGGCCGCGATGATGGCCCCGCGCAGGCCGATTTCTTCCTGCACGGTGAAGGCAGCCTGCACATCCACCGGATAGCCATTTTTGGCCTGTAGCACGTCGATGAGCATGCTCACGCCGGCGCGGTCGTCAAAGGCCTTGCCGCGCAGCATCCGGCCGCCGTCCAGCTCCATATAGGTGCTCTCGAAGGCGATATGGTCGCCGCGCTTGACCTTGCCTGCCGCCTCGTCTTTGCTGCTCGCGCCAATATCGATGCGCAGGTTGGCAATTTTGACGACGTTCTGTTCCTGGTTTTTGTGGATCGGCACCCAGATGATGACGCCGTTCACGTCGCCAATTTTCACGCGTTTGCCGGGTAGGATGCGGTCGTCGATGCCGCCGATGGCCGTGAAGCGGATCAGGCCGTCGCCATCAAAACCCATCACCATCAGGCCGACTTCATCCATGTGCGCGGCCAGCATAACGCGCAGCGGCTGCTCGGCATTCTTTTTGTTCTTCTTCGCCGGGCGAATGGCGGTGACGCCGCCCATCGCATCGATGCGGATATTCTCGGCGTGGTCTTTGATCGCTTCCAGCACGATCTTGCGGACGGCTTCTTCTTTTCCGCTCATGCCCACGGCTTTGGAAAGCTGTTCAAGCATCATTTGGAGGACTCTCCAGTCCACACGGTTTCGGTCAGGAAATCGGGCTCCAGCTCGGCGATGAAATGCGCCAGCACGCGGCCGAGGCGCTCGATATCGCGCAGGTCGGCCGTCTCGACCGGGGCATGCATATTGCGTATCGGCACTTCCAGCAGCGCGGTGGGCACGCCCTCGCGCGAGACCTGGATGGCCCAGCCGTCGGTGCCGCTCGCGCCAGGGATGATGTCGTCCTGCAGCTTGATCTCGTGGCGTTTGGCCGTCTCGCGGATGCGGGCATACAGCCCTTCGTGGAAATTCGGCCCGATGCCGATGCCCGGCCCGCCGCCCATCTCATACGACGAATCGGCGTCCACGCCGGGCTGCGGCGCGAACGTCACATCCAGCGCGATGGCGATATCCGGCTGGAGCAGCCAGGCCGACGTGGTCGCGCCTTTCAGGCCGCTTTCTTCCTGCACGGTCGCCACGGCAGCCACGTCCCACGCGTGCGACATGTGCTGCAAATGATGTAGGCAGGCGGTCACGGCGGCCACGCAGGCGCGGTCATCCAGCGCCTTGCCCGACACTTTGTGGTTGTTCAGCTCGACCAGCTTCGCATCGATGGTGATGATGTCGCCAATCTGCACCAGCTCGGTCACGCGCTCTGCGGGCAGGCCGACATCGATCAGCAGCTCGTCAAAGGGCGGATATTTGGCGCGCGCGGCGGTCGTCAGCAGGTGGGGCGGCTTGCTGGCCACCAGGCCGGGCAGCCGTTCGCGCCCGTGCACCAGCACGGGCTGGGCCAGCATCAGCCGGTTGTCCATGCCCGCAAGCGATTTAAACGTGATGAAGCCATTTTTGAAACCGGTCACCATCAGGCCGATTTCGTCCATGTGCGCGGCCAGCATAATCGTGCGCGGGGCGGCTGCGCCGGTGCGGGTGGCCTTGCGGCGCCCGATCAGGCTGCCCAGGCCGTCCACGCTGAACTCATCCACCAGGCCGGTCCAGGCCTCGCGCACCAGGTCGCGGGCTGGGCCTTCATGGCCGCTGGGGGCGTGGCATTCGCTGAGGGCGCGTAAATGCGCTTTCAAATCAAAGGACAATGTCTTATATCCTCCACGTACATTGAAGTAAACGACGATCAAATTTTCATTATGGGGTCGGCGGCAGGCATCCATCTGGCGCGACGCCGACGACGCCCGGGCACAGGTCCAGATTATCAGCCACGCCATCGCCATCCGAGTCCGGCACCGGGCTGGGCGGGTCGGTGGGCGGCAGCGGGATGGCTGTGTCGGTGGGCAGCGGCAGCGGGGTGTTGGTCGGTGCTGCCGGCGGATCAGTCGGGAAGGGCGTCAGCGATGGCGCGATAGTCGACGTCGGGAAGATGAAGAATGTCGCCGTGGGCACGAAAGCCGTCGGGAAGACGATATTGGACGTGGGGACGACGATCGGCGGAATATACTGGCCGGGGGTGGGGGCCAGTCCGCCGTTGTTCAGCGTGGGTACGGAAATACGCGTGTTGGTCGCCAGCACGCGCGTGAGGGCTGCCGGCGTGGTGGGCTGGGCCGTCGGTATCGCGTTCTGGGAGGGTGCTGTCAGCAGCAGGAAGATGCCGGCCGCATAGAAGGGCAGCGTCGCCAGGATGATCAGGAACAGCACCACCTGGAGATTGCGCCGCCGCCGGTCTGTGCCGCTGAATGCTTCCATCTTTTGCGTCCCTTTGGGTTGCCTGTTTCGGGTTTGCCACACACACTGCGCTTGATTATACCGTTGTGCTGCGAATCTGGTACAGCGGCGCGTCATGAAAACCGCGTGAACGATAGTATTCCCGCGTGCCCACCGCGCTGATGACCGCCACGCTGGCGTATCCGGCGTCACGCGCCAGGGCCACTGCCTGTTCAATCAGGCGCGTGCCCAGGCCGCTGTGCTGCGCCCTGCCGTCGCCCGCCTCGCCAATATCGACCGCCTGGCCATACACATGCACCTCGCGGATGATGGCCGCGCCCGCCAGCGTGTCATGCAGCGGGGCGGCGGATGGGTCAGGCAGCGACAGGCGCAGGAATCCGGCGATCGTCCTGTCTGGCGCGATCATTTGCAGGAACAGCTCACGGCCAGCCGAGGTCGCATAGTCGACCGTATCCAGCGACAAACCCGCCGCATCGACGGCCTGGCCGCGCACCTCACGCGCACGGATATCGCGTGACTGTTCGCCTGTGCGGGCCAGCTCGGCATCGACCAGCTGGCGGAAATTGGTCGTCTTGTTGCCGGCGACGATGTCTGTACCAGGGATATCGCGGATGACGCGCGTCAGGCGGCAGTACTCCGGCGTCAGGCGGAAACAGGCGGCCAGCACGGTCAGCAGTTCGTCGTGGGTATAGGGCGCCCACGAGCCATCCTGATAACGGCGCATGAGTTCTGCGCTTTCGATCAGCGAACATGGGTAAATTTTCAGCTCGTCCGGCCGAAAATCGGGATCGTCGAACATGCGCGCATAGTCGGCAATATCGGCGTCCGGCGATGAGCCGTACAGGTTGGGCATCCAGTGGGCATGAATCTTGAAGCCGGCAGCGCGCAGTAACGCGACGGCGCGGCGAGTGGCCGCTACCGTGTGGCCGCGCCGGTTGGCTTTCAGTACGGCGTCATTCAGGCTCTGGAAGCCGATCTGCACTTTGGTGCAGCCCAGCCGCCGGATGCGCAGCACTTCGTCGGCGCTGATGTGGTCCGGGCGGGTCTCGACCACCATGCCGACACAGCGGCACTCGGCCGTCTCGTTGAAGGTGTGCGCGGCCTCCAGCTCGTCCCAGGTGGCGAATTCGTCGATCGGGCTGCGCTGTTCAGCGGGAAGCGCCTGCAATGCCTGCGATAATTCACGCGAACGGCGCATTTCGGCGGCATAGACCGACTGCACCGCCTGGTTATACGTCTGCGTCAGGTCGGCCCCGTGCAGCGCGACATTGACCGGGTTGTTGGCCGGATGAAGCTGCGAGGAGGCCTGCACGGCCGCCCATACTTCCTCGGTGCGGTCGATGCCTGCGCCGAAGTCGTGCAGCGCGTCGAAGATGCGTTTCACAAACCAGATCTGATAGGTCTCCGGATAAAACGACCACGTGCCGCCCAGAATCAGGACTTCGATCTTGTTGGTGGGATGGCCGGTATTATAGAAGGCGCGCAGACGGGTATACGTTTGCAGGTATGGGTCAAACGCGTTCTGTTCGGCGCGCTGGGCGCCCGGCTCGTCGCTGAGATAGCTTTTGGGCATGCGCACGTCGTTCGGGCAGAAGATGCACTCGCCAGGGCACGGGAACGGCTTGGTCAGCACGGTGACTGGCGTGACGCCGCTGCGGGTGCGCACGGGCTTCATGCGCAGGCGCTCAATCACGGCCGGGTCGTGCGCGGGCAGGGCCTCACCCGCGAACTGGCGATAGGCGCGCAGCAGGTCGTCGCGGCTGTAGAAGGTGCCGCCCGGCGAGCGCCCGATCTGCTGCACCAGCTTGTCCAGCCTGTTTCCGGCCAGGCGCGGGTCATCGATCAGCGCGCGCAGAATACGCAGCAGTGGCTCGAGGTGGGCATCCAGGTCAAGCGTGCGTTTGTGGGACATACAGCCTGTGCAAAACTAGCCGACAGATAGACAGGCATTGTACTGCGCATGACGGCACAGGCGCAGGGCGAGTGTCATCCGCCCAGCAGTTCATCTTCCAGCGACCGTGTGCTTTGCGCGGCAGCGCCCAGCGTGAAGCCGGTCGTGCTGATGCGCAGCTCCACGCCGCCCACCAGCCGTGCCGTCCAGTTATAGCACAGCGCGATGATGATGCCGCTGACGGCCCCGGCCAGCCCTGCCGCGACGATGCTGACAAGGTATCCGCACACCAGCGAGACCAGCGAAAATGCGCCAAAGACCGCACCGCCGCCCAGGGATCCGCCGCTGTAGCTGGTTTGCTCTGACAGCTCCATCGAGCCGAGGATCAGCGAAATAAAGGCCGATTGCAGCAGCAGAACCATCAGCCCCAGAATCGCCCATAACAGCGCATAGACCAATGCCAGCACCCGCGCCGCCGAGCCAATACTGATGCGTTCGACTGTGACCATTTGCTGCCCCTTGAGTGAATCCGCCTGCGCCCAGTATACGGCGTAACCTGTTCCGCAGATGCATGAGGCGGGGTATACTGGGACTTCGTGGCGGTTGTCTGACTGATGGCCGCCCTTGCTTGGCAAGATAAAGCATAAATGGACAGACTTGTGATGATACGCGGAAAATATGGCCTGATGCCGCTGCTGCTGGCCGCTGGCCTGCTGCTGACGGGCGGCGTATTGGCGCAGACTGCCGGCACCATTCAGGTCTTTTTTGAGCGCACTCAGTCGGCCAATGCGGGACAGCTCATTTTCGAGAACGTGCTGACGGGTGTGCGCGACACTGCTGACGCGGCGGGCACGGGCTTTGCGACGGCCGGTGATGCCGTGCTGTATTTTGACCGCGAGACCGGCCTGGTGATGCGCGCCACGCCAGACGAGCAACCTGAAGCGCATCCGTTCATGCAGATGCGGCCGGGCGACACGCGTATCGACTGGGCCGCGTCTGAAGATGGCACGTGGATCGCCTGGACGCACACGTCCGGCCCGTCGAACGCGCTGGTGACCGAGACATGGGCGTCGCGCAGTGACGGGGCCAATCGCGGGCTGATTTTCCGCGACGGCCCGCGTGATGGCATCCGCGCCTATCCGCTCACGTTCAGCGCCGACAACAAGCGTGTGTATATGGATTATCAGCCGGACGCGATTGGGCTGATCGCGCCGTATCGCCAGTTCGCGGCGCTGTTTGCGCTGGATATCGCCACTGGCGCGGCGACCTCGCTGCCGGGCGAGGCTGGCTGCTTCTGCGGCGCGGATATCTTCGATGACCAGCTGGTGCGGCTGGTGCTGGGGTCAGGCGGGTTTGATGTGCGCACGGTGCACCTGCGCACGGAAGTATCGCATCTGATCAGCGCGCCGCAACCGGAAAGCTTCACGCTGGGCGGGGATGTGCTGGTCTCGCCGACGGCCCAGCAGGCGGTGTATGTGCTGGGGCGGCGGACGGAATCGGGCGGGCGCGAGACGCAGTTTGTGCTGGTCGATATTCCGGCGGAGCAGGCTCGTCCGCTGGGTGACGTGTTTCTGGAGCCGCTGCGTCCGGTCGCATGGACGTCTGATGGGAACGGCGTGCTGCTGGTGAACGTGAACACGCAGGGCACCTGGCTGCTGGATGCCAAGGATGGCACGCTGTCACAGGTGGCGCAGGCCGATTACGTCGGGGTGCTGGATTGAAGCCGGCCAAATGTATACACGTGGAAACGACAAATTAAGGGTATTCTTTCTGAAAGTTTAAGTGCCGCGAGGCAGCAAGAGATTCATGACGCAGAACTTCGATCCCACCACGATGCCCGACTTTGCGCGCCGCGCTGCCAAGTATCCGCCGGTTTCGGCCGCGCTGTACGAGACCTATGGCTATCCGACCTGGCGGCGTGCGCTGCCCCCGCTGGATGAGCTGGTCGATTGCATCCTCAGCCAGAGCACCAACGATGCCAACCGTGACCGCGCCTTTGCCGGCCTGAAGGCGCGCTTCCCCGACTGGGAAAGCGTGATGACCGCGCCGGTGGATGAAGTGGTCAACGCGATCAAGCCGGCCGGGCTGGCCAACCAGAAAGCGCCGCGCATCCAGGGCGTGCTGCGCGCCATTTTTGCCGAACGCGGCGAATTGAACATCGACTTTTTGAACGACATCCCGATTGACGAGGCCAAAGCATGGCTGACGCAGTTTGATGGGGTGGGGCCGAAGACGGCCGCGATCGTGCTGTGTTTCGCCTTCAACCGCGAGGCCTTTCCGGTGGATACGCACGTGCATCGGCTGGGCATGCGCATCGGCTTCCTGCCCGATAAAATCACGGCGGACAAGGCGCATCCGGTGATGGAAGCCATCGTGCGGCCAGACGACTATTATGCGTTTCATCTCAATCTGATCTGGCACGGGCGCAAAGTTTGCCATGCGCGTGGGCCCGAATGCAGTCGCTGCCCGCTGACTGCCCACTGTGATTATTATCAGGCCTCACAGGGAAAACAGACCTCATGACCGACGGCCAGCAGCCCGTTTCCGTGTCACGCGCCAGTGATTTCGAAATCATCAATATGCGCCAGGCGCTGACCCTGCTCAAGACGCAGATCAGCAGCGGGCGGGTCGATACGGCCTATCTGAGCAAGCAGCTTGATCGCATGAGCGGCCTGCTGGAAAAGCTGGAAGCCGAGCGCACCGTCATGAAAGCGCAGGCGCAGACCACCCTGCTGTACACGGTCACCCGTGCGGTGGGCGAATCGCTGGATTTGCAGCACGTGCTGGATACGGTGATGGACTCGGTGATTACGCTGACCAGCGCGGACCGCGGCTTCCTGATGCTGCGCGACGATGATGGCGGGCTGACGGTACATGCAGCGCGTAACTTTGACCAGCAGACGCTGGGCAGCGACCAGTTCAAATACAGCCGCGGTGTCGTCAACCGCGTGATGGAGACCGGCGAGTCGGTGCTGACCACCAACGCGGCCGAAGACCCACGCTTCAATATGCAGGCCAGCATCGTCAACCAGCAGCTGCGCACGATTGTCGCGGTGCCGCTGGCGATGCGCGGCCAGAATATCGGCGTGATTTATGCCGATACCCGCAATATCGCCAGCTTTGGCGAGGAAACCACGGTGGAATCGCTCAAGGCATTTGCGTCGCAGGCGGCCATCGCCATCGAAAATGCGCGCCTGTTTGCCGCTACCGATCAGGAATTGGCGGCCAAAGTGGACTTGCTGACCAAACTGCGCGGCATCGACCGCCAGCTTGCCGAGACGCTTGACCCGGTGAAGGCGATTGAGCTGACGCTGGAATTTGCCTGCCGCATGTCTGGCGCCGAGATCGGCCACCTGGGCCTGCTGAACGATGGGCGTATGCCCGCTGCGTATCACTTTGGCTTACCCAAGCATGACACCCAGCCGCTGCTGCTGGACCGGACCTTCCCGCAGGTCAATGAGGCTATAGAGCGCCAGGAAACGGTGCTGAACGATAACAGAAGCGTGATGGTGGTGCCGATTGTGCACGAAGGCAATGTGATCGGTGCCGTTGTGCTGCGCCATGCAGGGCGTTTCACCGAGAGCCAGCAGGATATCGTGGAGCGTGTGCTGGCCCGCGCCGCCAGCGCAATCGAAAACAGCCGCCTGTATGCGGCGGTGCAGGCCGCCGACCAGGCCAAGAGCGAATTTGTGGGCGTGGTGGCGCATGACCTGAAAGTGCCGATGACCAGCATCCTGGGTTATGCCGACCTGCTGCTGATGGATGACAACCTGATCGATTATCAGGTGACGTATGTGAATCGGATTCGTGACACCGTGCGCCGGATGGAGAAGCTGGTCAGCGACCTGGCGGATATCAGTCGCATCGAGGCCGGACAGTTCTTCATGGATGAAAATTCGGTCGATGTCGAGAGCATCGCGCAAGGCATCCGCGACGCCATCCAGACGCAGATGAGCGCGCGCCAGCATCTGTGGCAGGAAGATATCGAGGAAGGCCTGCCGTATATGCGGGCCGATTACTATCGCCTGCTGCAAGTGCTGACCAACCTGACCAGCAATGCCTATAAGTACACGCCGGATGGCGGCACGATCACCTTTGCCGTGCGCCGCGACCCGGTGTTTGCCGGCCGCATCGAGTTCAGCATCACCGATACCGGCATCGGCCTGACGGCGGAACAGATTCGTAACCTGGGCACAAAGTTCTGGCGTGCCGAGGATGAGTTCACGCGCTCCCAGCCCGGCTCTGGCCTGGGCTTTGCCATCACGCGCAGCCTGGTGGAGCAGATGGGCAGCGAAATCAGGATCGAGAGCCAGCCCGGCAGGGGTAGCCGTTTTTCCTTTAGCGTGCCAGTCGACGACGGAGAAGCAAGATGAGCAAATCACTGGACGAAGCAGCGCAGTTGGTAGACGCCCTGCTGAACGCCGCGAAAACCGGAGCGATTATCCCGATTCGCCTGCCCGGGCAGATTGAGGCGATTCAGGCGGCGATCAGCGCGGCCAAAGCAGAATCGTCTGCCGCGCTGGCCGAGGCGGAGAAGAAGGCTGCCGCGGCGGCGGGCGGTGCCGACATCGAGGCGTTTCAACGTGACCAGGCGCTGTTTTTCGGCCACGCGATCCACGAGCTGCGCACACCGATGACGAGCATCCGCGGCTACACCGACATGATGATCGGCATGGGCGGCCTGAACGACATGCAAAAGCAGTTCATGGACACCGTGCGCGCCAATGCCAAGCGCCTGGAGGCGCTGATGCAGGACGTGGCCGACATGAACAAGATTCGCGGCGGCACCATGAAGATGACCGCCAAGATGGACATGTTCAAAAATGTCGCGCTGGTGACCGAAAAGGCGATGCAGCCGACCGCCGACCAACTGGGGCGCAAGCTGGTGTTTGACATCCCGCAGGGGCTGCCGCTGCTGAATCTGGACAGCGACCTGCTGGCCCGCGCGCTGAACAAGCTGGTGGAAAATGCCCTGCGCTATCATGAAAAAGAGGGCGGCGAAGTCACGGTAAAGGCCACCACCGATGGCAATACGCTGGTGGTCACGGTGACCGATAACGGCATCGGCATCACGCCGGAAGATATGGAAAAGCTGGGCACCGTCTATTTCCGGTCCGAGAATGAGCTGGTGCGCTCGTACAAGGGCAGCGGCCTGGGCGTGCCGGTGGCGATGGGCCTGGCGAAGCTGCTGGGCGGCACGGTGACGATCAGCAGTGAAGCGGGCAAGGGGACGACGGCCACCATGCGCATTCCGGGGATGGACCCCGGCGCGGCAGCGGGCTGATTGAGGACACGATGAGCGAAGCCATTCAGGTCGATCAGGCCAAACAGACCCTGAGTACCTTGCAGGTGAAAGCGCCACCGATGACAGCCAAAAAGCTGGGTGAGGTGATCGCGCTGCTGAACAAGCTGGAAGAGGAAAACGCCTTTCTGTACACGCGCTGGGTCGAGGCTGAGGCCATGGCGATGTCTGAGGTCAATCGCTCTGGCGACAACAAGCCGGTCAGCGGGGATGTCATCCAGAGCCTGTTTGACGATATGGCCGGCCCGGGGCAAAAGTCTGCGCCGACCGCCCAGAAGCCGGCCGCCGATGACCCGGACAGCATGGATTTTGACACCGTGTTTGCCCAGATTCTGGCCTCGCGCGCGCAGATCGATACCGGCGCACTGGCCCCTGCTGTGTCGCCTGCTGAAGACAAGCCTGCGTCGTCGAATACCAGCAAGCTGCCTGCGCGCTCCACCGGGCTGAAAACGGCCAACGGCATGCTGAATGCTGATGCGCTGCTTCAGCGGATGCCGATGCTGATGAAGCCGGTGCTGACCGCCCTGCGCGAACAGAGCGAGGTCAACGATACGCTGCGGCCGTATGCTGAGACGGCGCTGCGCATGGTGGACAGCTTCGAGCAGCTTCATGACATGCGGCGCGGCCTGTTTGCGCTCAAGCCGTTTAATTTTCAGCCGAAAGACCTGCTGAAGCAGGCGCGCAAAGAGCTGCTTCCCCGTGCCGCTGCCGCTGACCATCAGGTGATTATCCTGGCCGATGATGACTTGCCGCAGATGACCGCCGACGGAGAGCGCGCCTATACCGTGCTGTGCGACATGCTGGACAACGCGATTCGCTACACGCCCAACGGCGGCACAATCCGCATGAGCGCGGACACGCTGGGCGACCAGACGCTGTTCACGGTGACGGATTCGGGCATTGGCCTGAGCGAGTCTGACCTGGACCAGATTGGCACGCCGTTCTGGCGGGCGATGCATCAGCCGCTGGTGAGCAAGCAGCCAGCCGCCGGCCTGCGTATGTTCATCGCCAAACGGGTGCTGCTGCTGATGGGCGGAGAATTGTTCATCAGCGGGGAGCCGGGCGAAGGCAGCAGCTTCAGTTTCACGCTGCCACAGTTGGGGAAATAAAGGCATAAAAAACCGGCACATGATCGTTATGTGCCGGTTTTTGGGTCGTGCTGATTCCTGCTAGCCGTCCAGCGCGTAGGCATTCGCGGCGTACTGCTGCGCGCTGCCACCAACCGGCTTGTAATTCACGCTGTCGCCCAGCGCATCCATTTCGTCCTCGATGCGTTCTTTCAGGCGGCGCAGATCGACATCGTGCGCGTCGAGCGTGATCGCGTAATCCACAATCAGTTCGGCCAGCTTCATATAGGTCGGCACTTCCACAAACAGGCGCGCCAGATCGACCGTGGTGCCGATGATGGCGGCTTTGTTGCTGGATTCGTAGGCCAGATGGAGCGCCTGGCGGTAGCGCAGCACGGCCTTGCCAAGCTGATTTTCCTGCACATGGGCATGGGCCAGATTGCCCAGCTCGATCGCCTCTTCATCGCGGTCGCCCGCCTCACGCGCAATATGCAGCGATGAGCTGTAGTAGCTGATGGCTTCGGTCCAGTGGCCCATTTCGCCTTTGGCTGTGCCGATGCCGCCCAGCGCCCGCGCTTCCAGGGACCGCAGGCCCAGCGCCCGCGCTTTGTCCAGCGCGTCGTCCCAGGTGCGGATGGCATGCGCCGAGTCGCCCGTGTCCAGCTGCGCATAGCCCAGCTTGAGCAGCAGGTTGGCCTCGCCCGCGTCATCCGACTGCGCGCGCGTCAGCTCCAGCGCGGATTCATAGGCGCGGATGGCGTCTTCCGACTCGCCCAGCTCCTGGCGCGCATCGCCCAGCAGCGACAGCGAGCGGATGCGGGCGGGGGTGTTGTCATAGTCATGGGCCAGCGTGATGCCGCGTGAAGCATGCAGCACTGCCGCCTGCAGGTTATCCGTTTTGATTTCCAGCTCGGCCAGCGCATGCAGCGTGGACAGGATGCCCGGCGTGTCATTGACGGCATCGTAGGCTGTGAGCGCCTCGGTGTAGGTCGCCAGCGCCTCGTTCAGCTTGCCTTCCGCGGCCAGCGTCTGCGCGACGGTGCTGAGCTGTTCGCCCTGCTGGCGCCGGTCGCCTAACTGGCGCGCCTGAATGACGGCCGTGCGGGCAGGCTCGACGGGCAGCGAGGCGGGCATGGGCGGCGCGGACGGATCATCGTCGTCGGCATCCACTTCGTCCAGCACGACATCATCGTCTTCTTCCTCATCGATATCGTCGTCCATATCCTCGTCATCGAGATCCATCTCGTCGAGGGGAAGCACATCGTCCTGCTCGTCGGCGTCTTCTTCGTCCTCATCTTCAGAGGCTTCTTCGTCCAGCACATCGACGTCTTCGTCTTCTTCGTCCTCATCGTCGGATGCGGCCGGCACCGACGCGGGCGGGGGCGGCATTTCGTGGGCGGGGAAGGCGCTGCTGCTGGTGGTGGTGAAGCCGCGCAGCAGGCGCACGTCATAGGCATAGCCATGCTCGCTGACGAACCCGCCCGCGCTGGCGAGTGCGGCCGCGATCTGGTTAGCGGTGTCGCGGTCGCCATTGTCGGCGGCCCAGCGCGCACAGGCCAGGATGTTGTCCATTTCGGCGGCCAGCTTCTGCTGATTGCCGGCCTGTCCCGGCGCTGTCCGCACGGCCTCGGCATACTTGCGCGTGAAGGCGCGCACAGCATCGCGGAATTTTGGCTGATACACGTCCAGCCCTTTACTGCCTTTCAGCCACGTCTGCACGAAAGTCACGGTGACCTCATGCAGGCGATAATAGGCTTCGCCGCCGCGGAAAGTGCGCTCGACCAGGCCGCGTGCCGCCAACAGATTAAAAGCGTTGGCGACGCTTTCGAGGGGCGCATTGGCCACCATACTCATCAGCTCTGCCGATGCGCCGCTGGTGAAGCCCGCGCCCAGCATCAGCAGCAGGGCCTGCAGCGCGCTGGACGGCCCGCTCAGGCTGCGAAACGACGCTGTCAGCGCCAGCAGCGAAGTGGGAATATCAGGGCTGGGGACATTGGGCAGCAGCTTGATGAATTCGGAGACGGGCTGTTTGGTGGCTTTCACCCAGGCCGCCGCGAAATGCAGCGCCAGCGGGGTGTGCGCCAGCGATTCGCACAGGGCGCGGATATCCTCATCCTGCGCGTCATCTTTGATATCTCCGGCCAGCCTGACCAGCGCGGCAGACTGCGCCGGCTCCAGCTTGCCCAGGCGAATCGCCTGCCACGGGCCAGACATCTCGTGTTCATTGACGATCAGCACAGGCACGTTGCGCGCCAGGCGCTGCACGAAGTCGGTCGCGACCTGTGGCGTCAGCATGCCGTCCAGCACGACCAGCGGCTTTTCCTGGCCCAGCTTTTCCGCGACCGCATAGCCCTGGTCCGCCGGATTATCCGCGCCGACCACGGTGGGCATCTTGTACGCGCGCCCGATGCGCACGATCAGGTCATTCAGGGTGTCGCCTTTGGTGGGCAGATACAGCACGCCGCCGGGCACCTCGGCATAGGCGCTGGCCAGCGTGGCCGCAAGCGCAGACTTGCCGATGCCGGGCGCGCCATACAGCACCACCGGCTTCAAATCTTTCAGCTGCTGATAGATGCGGCCAATCGTAACATCGCGCCCGACCAGCTTGGCCGGTGGCTGCACGGGTAGGGAAAGCGCGTCATGAGCAGGCGCTTCATGGGGAGTAAAATCGGCCATTCAGTCAAAGTCCCGCTGGTGCGTCACCAAACCACAGGGTAAGTATTCACCTTGCAGTATACCGTGCGAATAACATGGCGGCAAAGCAGCATGGCCTGCGCACGATGGGTCATATCTCCCAGTGCGAATAAGAATCTGGTTAGCCGCGGCAGGGAATCAGGGTGGCAACAGGGGGAATACATGCGCACGCGCCGGGGCTGTGTGGGCCGGGGCGCGTGCGTGCGGATTGCAAATGAGGGGTGTCAGGCGTTAGGCGGGGGCACCGGCAGCGCGTCGACGGCGGTATCTTTCCACTTCGCGCCTTCTTCGACCAGCATCACCGGGATGCCGTTGCGGATGGGATACTTGTAGCCGCTGTCTGCGCTCACCAGCCAGCAGCCCTTCACCAGCTCAAGGCGGCCCGGATCATCGCCCTTGTCTTTCCACTGCACCGCGACCGGGCAGCGCAGCCATTCCAGCAGTTGGGGGTCAATGGAGGGGGTTGCGTCGGTCATCGTCATCACCATTCATGATTAGAAAGCGGACCTGTATGCTGCCAAGTGTACAGGGAAACAGGGCACGTGCAAAGCTCAGACTTCAGGCGGGATGGCCCGCCACACGCGGATGCTGCCGTCACCGCCCGCGCTGGCAAAAGCGCGCCCGTCCGGGCTGAAAGCGACATCGAGCACCGGCTTTTTGTGCCCATTCAGCGTGACCAGCCGTTCGCGTGTGTCCAGGTTCCAGACATGAATCAGCTGATCGCGGCCGCCGGTCACCAGCACTGACCCGTCGGGCGAGAAGGCCGCCGCATCGCAGCCACCCTCGTGCGCGCTGAGCATCGCCTGAACCGCCAGATTCGCCCCCATGCAGTCGACCAGCCACACCTGCCCATCGCGATAACACAGCGCCGCCAGGCCGGTCTTTGAGACCGCCAGCCCGCGCACCCATACGGGCTTGCCATCGGCGTCTGCCCGCGTTAGCCATGCGTCCGGCGCGGCCTGCCCTGGCCGCCAGACCGCCGCCATGCCGTCCCAGCCGCCGCTGAGCAGCCGTCCGTCGGTCAGAAACGCCAGCTGCGTGATTTCGTCCTGATGCGCCTGCTGGCGCAGCGGGCGCGGCCTGCCGCGTTCCCACAGGAACAGATTGCCATCGCCAGCACCGGCCGCGATCCACTGGTCATCCGCGCTGATGGCGACCGTGTTAACGGCTGCCCCGGCTGAAAAGTCCCAGCGGATGGTGCGTGTCTCGGTCAGCAGGCCGCGCACGAAGGTATCGCTGCTGGCGCATACGATCCAGTCGCCGGTGCTGTCGAAGGCCAGCCCTTTGATGGGGGCATCATGCGCCACGTGCGCGGTCGGCTGGCGCTGGTCGGGCGTCCACAGGCCGATGCCGCCGCCGTGGCTGGCTGCCAGCAGCGTCCCGTCCGGCGACCAGGCGAGCTGGGTGGGAAAGCCGCAGGCGTAAACGGCTGATTCGCGCAGGCTGGGGCTGTTTTCGCGGGAAATTGTCTCAATCATTCAGGTGCTTCTTACTCATTGTTAGTGTGAATCAGAGCATGATTATACAGTCGAGACAAATGGAGTTGAAATATGGCAGCCAATACCCAGACCACCCATCGTTTTGAAAATCTTTCCGGGCACCAGTTTATGTCGCTGGTGACCGTGCGCAAAAATGGCACACCGGTCCCAACGCCGGTCTGGTTCGCGCAGGCAGAAGACCGCCTGTATGTCGTCACGCAGGCGAATGCCGGCAAGGTGAAGCGCATCAGCCACACACCCGCGGTGACCGTCGCGCCGTGTACGTCGAATGGCACGCTGCTGGGCGAGGCTAAAAACGCGACCGCCCGCGTGCTGCCTGAATCTGAATGGAAGATGGCCGACGCCCATCTGTCGCGCAAGTATGGCCTGATGAAGCGCATGTTTGACCTGGCCAGCCGCGTGCGTGGCGCGAAGCGCGTGTATCTGGAGCTGATCCCCGCGTAGAGCAGCGCGTGGCACGGTGGTATACTACCGCGCTATGCACATCGCACTGAACGCTCACCTTCTTTCCGGCACTACGGGATACCGCAGCGCGGGCATTCATCAGTACATGCACCATGTGCTGATGCATCTGCCTGCCTGGCTGCCGCCTGGCTGGGACACGACCCTGCTGGCCGGTGCCCAGCTGACGGCGGATTATGCGCCGCTGCATGTGCATCGTTCGCGCTTTAACACCGAACATCCGGCGCGGCGCATCGCCTGGGAGCAGATCGCCCAGCCGTTCGCGCTGATGGGGCGCGGCTTTGATGCCTATCACGCGATGGCATTTGTCGCGCCGCTGGCGATGCGCCTGCCGCTGGTGACCACCGTGTATGACCTCAGCTTTGTGCATTTTCCCGACCGGCTGCCGCGCGCCCGCCGCGCCTATTTGACAACGCTCGCCCGCCAGACCTGCCAGCGTGCGCGCCGTGTGCTCACGATTTCGCAGGCCACTGCCCGCGACCTGACCGAGACCTGGGGCATCGCGCCAGAGCGTATCGATGTGGCCGCGCCCGGCTGTGACCGTGCGCGTTTTCGTCCGCTGCCACAGGCCCAGATTGAGGCGTTTCGCGCACAGGAGGAATTGCCGGCGCGCTTCTGGCTGTTTGTGGGCACGCTGGAGCCGCGCAAGAATCTGGTCACGCTGCTGGAGGCCTATGCCCGCCTGTCGCCCGATGAACGCCTGCCGCTGATTATCGGCGGCGGCAAGGGCTGGGACTACGCCCCGATTTTCGCGGCGGTCGAGCGGCTGCGGCTGGACGATGACGTGCGCTTCATCGGCTTCGTGCCTGCTGATGACCTGCCGTTCTGGTATAATTGCGCAGAAACATTTATATACCCGTCGGTGTTCGAGGGGTTTGGCCTGCCGGTGCTGGAGGCGATGGCCTGCGGCACGCCGGTCATCACCTCGGATGCGTCGTCGTTGCCCGAAGTGGCCTCCGGTGCCGGGCATCTGGTGCCGCCTTACGATGTGGACGGCTGGGCATCCGCGCTGCGCATGGCCAGCGGGGATGCAGCCTGGCGCGCATCCGCCCGCGAACGGGGCATCGGACGTGCAGCAGGCTATACCTGGGCCGAAACGTCGCGCATCACCGTCGAGTGTTATCAAAAAGCCTTTGGAAAATAGATGTGACGCCTCAAAAACGCGCCCATAAACTCATCGAACCGACATGGCTGATGCCCGCGCTGGATATTGTGCTGGCTTTTCTGGCCTTCATCCTCGCCTATATCGTGCGCTATCAGCTGCAGCTGCTGCGCCCGGTCTACGAATTTAATTCCGCGCCGCTGGATGCCTATCTGCCTTACGCGGTGATTTTCTCGGTGCTGCTGTGGTTTGTCTATCGCGGGGCGGGGCTGTATAAAGCCGCCCGTTCGCGCAGCTGGTCTGAAGACCTGTATACCATCCTCAACGGCGTGGCCAATGCCACCGTGGTGCTGATGGCGATCAGCTTTGTCTTTCAGCCGCTGGTGTTCAGCCGCCTGCTGCTGATTTATGCGGCCGCTTTCACGGTGATTCTGCTGGCGCTGGCGCGTATCATCCGGCGGACGGTGTATGCCCGGCTGCGCGCGCGGGGTATCGGCGTGATGCGGGCGCTGGTGATTGGCGTGGATGATACCGGCCGCGCAGTGCTGCGCACGATGATCGCCCGCAAAGAGCTGGGCTATGTGCCGCTGGGTTTCCTCGATGACAATTCGCACGGGGATTTGTCCGACCTGGGGCGCGTGAAGGCGCTGGGCGACACAGGCAGCCTGGCTGACGTGCTGCGCGAACAGCCGGTGGATGCGGTGGTGATTACGCTGCCGTGGTCGCAGCACGACACCATCATGGCGATGACGGAAATCTGCCAGAAGGCGGGGGTCGAGGTCAGCGTGGTGCCAGACCTGTTCCAGCTCAATCTGCGCCAGGTGCAGTTTGAAAATATGGATGGCATTCCTCTGCTGCGCGTGAACAATGCCGCGCCGTTCCGGGCGGGCAACCGGCTGGTCAAGCGCGTGGTGGATGTGGCGCTGGTGGTGCTGGCCGCGCCTGTGTGGTTGCTGATTTTCGGCCTGGTCGCGCTGGCGATTCGCCTGGAAGGGCCGGGCAGCATCTTTTATTCCGCCACCCGCGTGGGCGAAAATGGCCGTCCGTTCAAAATGATCAAGTTCCGCAGCATGATCGAAAATGCAGACGCTATGCGCAGCAAGCTTGTCGAGACGCTGGAACTGGACCCGCGCCATCCCAAAATCAAAGATGACCCGCGTATCACCCGCGTGGGCAGGTTCATCCGCCGCACCAGCATCGACGAACTGCCCAACCTGATTAATGTGCTGACCGGCCAGATGAGCCTGGTAGGTCCGCGCCCGCCCACGCCCGATGAGGTCGAATTATATGCGCCGTGGCATCGCCAGCGGTTGCAGGTGAAGCCGGGCATGACCGGCCTGTGGCAGGTCAATGGCCGCAGCGAAGTCCCCTTTGACGAGATGTGTCTGCTGGACATCTATTACATCGAGAACTGGTCGATGGGGCTGGACGCGCAAATCCTGATGATGACGATCCCACGCGTTATTCTGCGTTCGGGGGCGTACTAAACAGGGATAGTGATGAGTGGGTTGGCTGTTATCCACTCTGATGTTAGCCATACCATTGGTTCATGGCTTAGGACAAATTACGCGCCACCTGGTCGGTTCGCGCTTCCCTCATCACGCATTACTCTCTAATTTCTAGTTGATACTGCTCCAGGTGCCGTTGGCATCGATCTGCCAGCCATCGGGCAGGCTGGGGCTGCATGACGCGACCATCGTCCCTGGTTCCGGTGGGTCGAACACGATTTCGACACTGGCGCCGGTGACGATCGAGATGAAGTTGCTGACGACCAGGCGCGCCTCGCTGGCGGCGCGGTCGAGGATGCCGCCCTCGATACTTTCGTCACGGAAGTCGTTGATGGTGGAGTAATTGGCCAGCAGGCGCGCCTCGTCCCAGTCGACATTGCAGGTGGTAAACGAACGGTCATACTGGCGGATGTAGTCCACGCGGCAGCTGGTGAGCTGTGGGTAGGGTAGCGTGACCGTGTAGGTATTGGTCACGGCGTTGTAGGCCACGTCATTGATGTCGATGCGGCTGAGGTCGAGGCCAGCCTCGACGCCGCCCTGCACAACATGGTTGGCCGAGTAGCCGCAGGCATTCAGCGTGCCCTGCCATACATTCACATTCACGTCTGCTTTGGCCAGCTGCGTGCTGACGCTGACAAGCTGCCCCAGCGGCATGATGCCTTGCAGCAGCGTCTGCGAGCTGTTGATGGTCACACGGGCAGGCTGGTTGACCGCCTGTCCCAGCCCGCTGATCGCCCCGCTGATGCTGCTGGCGATGCCGCTGATCGAGAGTACGCCGCTCAGCGTGAGCACCAGTGCAATGACGCCCAGGAGAATCAGACAGCCCGCGCCGCCGATGGCCAGCGTGGCACAGCCGCTGATGGGCGATTTCTTGACGACAAAAATCGGCTGGGCAGGCGGGGCCGACGGCGGCACCTGCGACGCGCTGCTGCCGTAGGGAATATTGATTTCGGGGGGTGCAAACCGCGTCATGCCATCATCCAGCACGGGCTGGGTGGAGCGCGGCGTGGTGGGCTCGTTTGGATTACTGCTCAAGATCACCTCACTTCTATACGATATGCATTACGCACCAGCGCGCGAAAAGTTGCGCCCCCGAATTCTGGGAGGTCTCATCTTCAGGCGGGACACGTAATGATACAATAGGCTTATTGAACATAAATGGGTGACGAGCCATGCTGGCAGTTCTCTATGATGGGCAGTGTGTCATCTGCAACAGTTCGCGGCGTATCGTGTCGAAGCTGGACTGGCGCCGCGCGGTGAAATGGTACGATCTGCATTCGCCTGACGAAGCCGGAAAGCACTTTCGCGATATCCCGCGCGAGGATGCCATGGGGCAGGTGCATGTGCGCGACGGCAGCGGGGCCACTTATGCCGGGTTCCTGGGCACGCGCCGTATGCTGAAAGAGCTGCCGCTGACGTTTCCGTTATGGCTGCTGCTTCGGGTGCCGGGCATGACCTGGGTGGGCCATAAAGTCTATCGCTGGATCGCCCGCAATCGGTACACCGTGAACCGTATTTTCGGCGCGCCTGTGTGCGACACCGACACCTGCCGTATCAATTGATCCGTTCACGGCAGTCTGCTACAATGCGGGCTGTCGCAAAATTGCCCTCATAGCTCAGTGGATAGAGCGGCGGACTCCTAAGCCGTGCGCCTGGGTTCGATTCCCAGTGAGGGTACACAAAAAGAGAGGGCGGTCATCATCGCGATGGCCGCCCTCTCTGTGTTTACGGGTCTGGCAGGACGAGGCTTATTCCGTCGCTGCCACCGCGGTGGCCGACAGGGCGACCGACGGTGCATCCGCCGTGCCGATGGCGGCGACCAGATAGTTGGTGCCGGCGGCAAATTCGGTGCCGGGCAGGTCCAGGATGACCGTGCCGTCGGCCGTCACAACCTGGATGTCGTAAGCGCCAGCGGGCACGTTGACGGTGAATGCGCCGTCATTGAGCTGGCCATCGGCCTCTTCGACGGTGCCGGGGAAGGCAAGCTGCCCAATCAGCAGCGCGCCGTTGGCGGTCACGTTGACAGCCGGGGCGCCTTCGATGGCGTGGAACACGGTCACGCGGGCCTGGCCTTCAGCGATGTCGCTGTAGTCTTCGGAGATGAGCGCGGCGGTCAGCGTGCCATTGGCGAGGCTGCCCACTGCGGACACAGTCGTGTAGGTGCCAACGCCGAGGGTCAGATCGACCGGGCCGATGGCGGCATCGCTCAGCGCGCCACCAGCGGGCACGACGGCGACGTTATAGGTGCCAGCGGGCACCGACAGCCAGTCAGAGATGGCGCTGAACGGCACGTCGGTCAGCACGGGCGCGAAGTTCACCCACACGTCCACGTTCGGGGTGTCGGGCGAGAAGTGCGCCACGCGGATGTTGGCGCCGAAGACCGCAGCGGCGCTCGGCGGCAGCAGCACGCCGTCGATGGCATGCACCACGCCGTTGGAGGCAATGCCGTCCACGTCGCTGATGTTGATGTTGTTGACGGTCAGCACGCCGCGCGTCAGGTTGAACTGAACGTTGCTGCCTTCCAGGGTGGCCACGGACGGGCCGGTGGTGATGTCGCGCAGCTGATAGCGGCCGGGCAGCACGTGGTAGGTCAGGATGCTGGTCAGCAGGTCGACATTGGCCAGCGCATCTTCAGCAGTGATGCCGAGGGCGGCAAACGCGGCGTCAAAGGCGTCGTTGGTCGGGGCCAGCACGGTGAAGGGGCCTTCACCAGCGAGCGCATCGCCCAGGCCAGCAGCGGTCACGGCAGCCAGCAGGGTGGTGTAGCGGCCACCAGCGTCATTCGTCAGCAGGGTGGGGATGTTGTCACCTTCGGGTGCGGCAACCACGACCGGTTCAGCCGTCGGTTCGGCGGCGACTTCTTCAGCCGGGGCGGCCAGAGTCTCGGCCACGCTCGGCGGCAGCAGCACCGCATCAATGGCATGGACGACGCCGTTGGAGGCGATGTTGTCCACGTCGATGATGGTAGCCTGGTTGGCCGTCAGGATGCCAGCCGTCAGCGCGAACTGCACGGCTTCACCCTGCAGGGTTGCCACTTCGGGGCCGGAGGTGATATCACGGAGCTGGAAGCTGCCGGGGATCACGTGGTAGGTCAGGATGGTGGTCAGCAGCTCGGTGTTGCCCAGCAGGTCAGCGGCTTCAACGCCGAGGGCTTCGAGGGCAGCAGCAAAGGCTTCGTCGGTGGGGGCCAGCACAGTGAAGGGGCCTTCACCAGCGAGGGCTTCACCCAGGCCAGCAGCGCCAACCGCGGCCAGCAGCGTGCCGAAACGGCCGTCATTGGTCAGCAGGGTGGGGATGTCCACGCCTTCGTCAGCCACACCGGCGACAGCGGGTTCTTCAGTCGGTTCGGGCGTGGCTTCTTCGGCCGGGGCGGCCAGCGCTTCAACGACACTCGGCGGCAGCAGCACGCCGTCAATGGCATGGACGACGCCGTTGGAGGCGATGTTGTCCACGTCGATGATGGTGGCTTCGTTAACCGTCAGGATGCCAGCCGTCAGCGCAAACTGCACGGTTTCACCCTGCAGTGTGGTTGCTTCGGGGCCGGACGTGACATCACGGAGCTGGAAGCGGCCGGGAATCACGTGATAGGTCAGGATGGTGGTCAGCAGTTCGGTGTTGCCCAGCAGATCAGCGGCTTCAACGCCGAGGGCTTCAAGGGCAGCAGCGAAGGCTTCATCGGTGGGGGCCAGCACGGTGAAGGGGCCTTCACCAGACAGGGCCTCACCCAGGCCAGCCGCTTCAACCGCTGCCAGCAGCGTGCCGAAACGGCCATCATTCGTCAGCAGCTCAGGAATGCTCACGCGGTCCTGGGCCACTGTCGGTACGGCCATGCCTACGAAGGCAGCGACCAGTACCAGCAGAGCGAGAAATTTGCGCATCAAAAGACCTCCTAGAAGAGAAAGCAAGTTCATCTCACAGGAGACGCACTGATTTTTGTGCGCGTCCCCCCTATGTTTCACTATAGATTACCGCATGAGTAAGGTATTAACCAGATTTAAAGATGAGGTGAGGCTAAGCATTTGAAATTATTTTGACGCAATTCATACCGAATACAAACAAAAACCGGCGCACATGACAAGGCATGCACGCCGGTTTCTGCTGACAGTCAAACGATGTTTATTCGGCGGCCGCCTCGCCTGCGACAGCGGCGATGTTGGTGGCCACGACCAGCGCCTGCGGGTTGGTGGGTGTGCCGGCAGCGATGATCAGGTAATTGTTACCTGCCACAAACTGCGTGCCCGGCGCATCGAGGATGACAGCTTCGGCGTTGCCAAAGACCGTCACCGACAGGTCGACCGTGCCAGCGGGCACATCGCGGATGGCGAAGCCGTCGTTGTCACCCTGCGTGCCGGGATAGCCCAGGTTGATGACCAGCGGGCTGCCATTGACGTTGATGTCGACGGCGGGCGCAAAGGTGATGGCATGGAAGATCGACACGCGCGCCTGGCCAGCGGCCACGGGCGAGTAGTCCTCAGCGAGGAAGGCGACATCGAAGTTGTCGGCGCCGACGACGCCAATCGCGGCGACCGTGACCCAGGTGCCGGCTTCAACGCGGGTGGTGATGGTGCCGCTGGGTTCTTCACCGGCAGGGGCGATGGCGATCTGCTGCGAACCTGCCGGAATTTCGATCCAGCCGCTGACGGTGCTGAACGTCACACCCTGCAGGTCAGTCAGGGCACCATTCAGGTAAATGTCCACCGGGCCGGCATCCGGCGACAGGTGGGCGACGCGGATGTGGGCACGGTTGGCGGCCACGGCTTCGGCGATGCTCGGCGGCAGCAGCACGCCTTCCAGCACGTGCACGACCACATTGTTCGAGGCCAGGTTATCCACGTCGCTGATGGTGATGCCATTTGCGGACAGGATGCCCGCGTCGAGCGCGAACTGCACGGTTTCACCCTGCAGCGTCGTCGCTTCCGGGCCAGCGGTCAGGTCGCGCAGCTGCAGGCGGGTGTCCACCACGTGATACAACAGCACCTGCGTCAGGGTTTCGGTGTCGGCCAGCAGTTCCTCGGCGGTCAGGCCCAGATACGCCAGCGCGGCATCAAAGGCTTCGTTGGTGGGGGCCAGCAGCGTGACGCCTTCGGCCTCGCTGACGGCATCGACGAGACCAGCCGCTTCAACGGCGGCCAGCAGGGTGGTGAAGCGGCCACCGGCGTCGTTGGCCAGCACATCGACCACGGACGGACGATCCTGCGCCAGCGCGGGGACGGCCAACGCAAGCAGAGCAATAATCAGCAGGAAAAACTTACGCATGTAGGGAACTCCTTGAGGAAGACAGTAAAAATTGTATGGGTGTCTCTTGAAAATATTATAGCGGAGAAGTAAACAAACCTTAAGCTGTTTATTAAAGGTCTTAAAGTGTTCACCAATTACTCATCCGGTGGCGTTCCGCTGATGGCATAGACGAAGATGCCCAGCAGCGCCATGATGAGGAAGATCAGCACAAGCACAGCCTGCACGGTCCCGAAATACGCGGGAGAATCGGGTGTCGGGGTGTGCGATCCGAAGCCCAGCACATCGGCAAAGCCGGTCATGGCGGCCAGCACGATGCCGGTCAGCATCAGCCGGATGCCGATCTGCTGCACGAATGTCGACGCGCGCCCGGCATACAGCGTGAACTTGGCATACACGAAGCCGCCCAGCGAGAGCAGCGCAAATCCCATCAGTACAGAGGCAAACTGCACGCTGCCGATGCCTGTGCCGGTCGAGATACCCGTGATGCCCGGGAACAGCCCCATGAAGCTGATGACCACGCCCAGTGCGCCCAGTGCGATGCCGATTTGCGCCATGCTGTGGAGTCTCCCTTCAGGACGCAGGCAGGATGCGGCGCATCACGGCCAGGAAATTCCCGTGCGTGATCGCATCGATATCCGCCTGGCTGTAGCCGCGCTGGCGCAGGCCGTCCGGGATATCCAGCAGGTCGGCCTCGGTATCCAGTCCGTCTGGCGTGCTGGCAGCGCCGAAACCGCCGTCGAAGTCGGTGCCGATGCCCACATGCGCCGCGCTGCCAGTGAGCTGGCAGACATAATCGATGACATCCAGATAGCGGCTGAACGGGATGGCTGGGTCGCCTGAGACCCAGGTGTCGTGAAGGAAGAAGTTGTAGGGCACCAGGCCGATAACGCCGCCGCGCTCGGCCAGCCGGCGGATCATATCGTCGGTCAGATGGCGACCGCGTACGTCGCGGTTGGGCACAAACCGGCGCGGATTGCTGTGCGAGGCGATCAGCGTGCCTTCATAGCGGTCGAGCGCCTGGAAGAACGATTCTTCGGCCATGTGCGACAGGTCGAGCAGCGCATTCAGCCCGCCCATGACCTCCAGCAGCGCATAGCCGTCGCTGGTCAGGCCGCCGGGGTCGCCGGTGCCGCCGCAGTAACGCGTGCCCGCCCAGGCCGGGCCGACGGCGCGCACGCCGCGCTCGTACCATTCTTCAAACTGCTTCGGCTCGATAATAGGGTCGGCGTTTTCCATCGACAGGATTAGCCCCTGCACATGGTCGGCCGGTTTGGTGCCGTCGGCCCAGGTGGCCAGCACCGCGTCCAGCTCCGGCAGCGACCGCACCGGGCGGATACGCGGGCTGCGGTCGAACAGGCTGTTATAGATATCGAGCTGCTTCATGCCCAGTGTATAAGCTTCACGCGGGGTCTTATAGGTATTTGCGCCCGACATCGGCTGTTTGGTCATGCCATTGGGATAGCCCGGCTCAGTGAAAATCGTGGCGATGGCGATGCCCACGCGCCCCAGCAGCGCCTCAGGCAGGCCGAGCATGGCCAGTCCATTTTTGCGCGCTGCCTCGCCGCCTTCCTCCTCACGCCGCTTGACCAGCGCAGACTGCGTGTAGTCCCGGCCGTGAGAAAGGGCGTTGTAGGCAATATCCTGATGCGCGTCGAAAATGATCATCTGCGTCGGCTGCTCCCCCGAAAGTGAGAGTTAGTATAACGTCTCCGGGGGCGATGTTCCAGCGCGTCCCCTGTAGGCTCCTCTGAATGAGGCTGTTTGGCGCCAGTGCTGCCAGCTCTTGGGTTTGTATAATCTGTTTATCATGTAATATTTCTGAAACGTTTTTATCGTTAGTTGGGATGAGTTCCAAAGAGATCAAGGGTGTCATTGTGAAAAAGCCAGGCCTTTTATATGGTGCACTGATCGGCGGCGTCATCAGCCTGCCGCTGCTGGGTGTGATTGCGCTGGGACAGGCAGTCGCTGAATTTCCATTTGTGCCCGCCTACCTGTTTGGGTTCTTCCGCGATATTGCGCCCGGCTCGCTGGTGCCGCAGACGATCCAGGTGATGAGCAGCATCATCATCGGCCTGAACCTGGGGCGGGTGGACGAAGTCGCCAAAATTGCCGAAGAAGTCATGGCGATTGGCCTGCTGATCGCGCTGTGCATCGTCGCAGGTGCTGTGTTCTTTGGCGTGCTGAACGCGGCGCTGAAGAAGCGCAGCGATACCCTGCCGGGCATCGTGTTTGGCCTGGTGGTGGGTATTCCCGTCTCGCTGATTGTGAACCAGTTCCCGCTGTTGGTGCAGACGACCCCGGTGGTCACCTTCATCTGGGTGATTGGCCTGTCGGTGCTGTTTGGCATGGCGCTGAGTTACATCTACAACACGCTGCGTTTCGTGCTGGTGGTCCCGGAGACGCCGACCCCCGCCGACAAGCTGTCTGCTGAAGCCATCGACCGCCGTCAGTTTCTGGTGCGCGTGGGCGCGGGCGCAGCCGTCGTGACGGTTGCGGGCGCGGGTGTAAGTGCACTGCTGCGCCGCACCACCGGCGACGTTGTGCAGGTGGCGTCAGGCGCGACGCCCGGCCTCGACCCGATCGTCACGCCGGAAATCACGCCGGACCCGACGCCTGGTCCTGGCGAGTTCAGGCCTGCGTTGGGCACGCGCCGCGAAATCACGCCGCTGGCCGAGCATTACCGCATCGACATCAATACCTTCATCCCGGAAATTCCTGAAGAAGGCTACACCCTGCCCGTCACCACCCGCCTGACCGAAGACGGCAGTGAACAGACGCTGGCCACGCTGACGCTGGACGGCATCCGCAACGACTTCGAGGCGGTGAACGAAGTCATCACCATGTCGTGCATTTCCAACCGCGTGGGCGGCGACCTGATCAGCTCGCTGTGGTGGAAGGGTGCCCGCATGAAGGACATCCTGGCGACCATCGAACTGCCGGAAGGGGCGCGTTTCCTGCGCATCACCTCGGCCGACGGCTTCGATGAATATGTGAGCATCGACCTGATCAATAACGACGAACGCGTGCTGATGTGCTATGAATGGGACAACCAGCCGCTAACGCCGAAGCATGGCTTCCCGCTGCGCATCCATATCCCCAACCTGTATGGCATGAAGCAGCCGAAGTGGATCACCAAAATTGAAGTTGTGACCGATGATACCGGCGGCTACTGGGTGCGTCGCGGCTGGGATGCGCGTGCTGAAGTGCGCACCGTCAGCGTGATCGACACGGTCGCGGTGGATGAAGCGGTCGCGGGCGAGAATGGCACGTTCATCGTGCCGGTGGGCGGCATCGCCTGGAGCGGTGACCGGGGCATCTCGGCCGTCGAAGTCAGCTTTGACGGTGCCGAGTGGGCCCAGGCAGAAGTGAAGCCCGCACTGGGCGGCCATGCCTGGTCGCTCTGGCGCGTCGACCTGCCGATTGCGGCGGGCAACTATACCCTGCAGGTGCGCGCCCGTGAGGGCGACGGCACGCCGCAGATCGAGGCGAGCGCGGGGACGTTCCCCAGCGGTGCCACCGGCCTGCACAGCCAGCAGGCGGTCATCGGCTGATTCAGCCGCTTACGTGAGACGATGCAGAAGGGGCGTGCGCAGGCACGTCCTTTTTGTTTGCCAGGCGCGCGCTGATTTCCTCGATGGCACGTTTGGCCTCGTGGCGGATGTTGTTCAGCGGGCCCAGCCCACGGTAATAGCGCCCGACCAGATAAATGCCCGGCGCGCTGGCAATCTCGGTGCTGCCGCCTTCATCCAGATTGTCGCGACGCACTGGGTACCACTGCGCGTCCAGCGGCGTCTCGATGTCCAGATAGTCCAGTGCCGGGCGATAGCCGGTGGACAGGATGACCGTTTCTACGTCCAGCTGCGACCCGTCGGCCAGCTCGACCGCGTGCGGATGAAAGCGTGCCACGCCCGGCACAGGCACGATCTGACCGGACTGGATGGCGTCCAGCACGGCCCGCCCGCGCACCGGCGTGGACGTGCCGCGGCGGTGGGTGCGGTCTCTGGCGAAGGTCAGGCCGGTTTTGTGCGAATCGGGGAAGGGCTGATACAGCACCTTGTCCAGAAACGGCTTGCGACGCTCACGCGGTAGCAGCGACCGGGCAATCAGGTGCCAGGCGGTATCCGGCAGGCCGTACGGATAACGGCGCGCCACCACGATATCGCTGCGCACACTCAGGTAGACGGGCGCGGCGGCGTGTTCCACCAGCTCCAGCGCGATGTCGACCCCGCTGGGGCCGGCGCCGACCGCCAGCACGCGCTGTCCGGCATAGTCAGAGGCGGCACGATACGCCTGTGCGTGCAGGATGCGGCCGCGAAAGCCCTCACGGCCAGGCAGGTCTGGCATGAAGGGCTTGCTGTAGCGGCCTGTGGCGGCGATCACGCACGGGAAAACGACATCTCCCGCGCTGGTTTCCGCCAGCCAGCCAGCGCCTGATGCGCTGATGCGCCGGACATCCACGCCAAGCTGAATGTTGAACGGGTGCGCCCGTGCATAGTCCACGATGTAGTCGTAGAGCTGTTTGCCGCTGGGGTAGATCGGCGTGCCGATGGGCATGCGCCTGCCGGGCAGGTAGGTGACGAAGCTGGCCGTATTCAGCCGCAGCGACGGGTACAGATGCGCCCATGTCGCTCCAACCTCACCCGCGCGGTCGACCACGGTGTAACGGATGCCGGCGCGCTCCAGGTAATAAGCAGCAGCCAGCCCCGCCGGACCGGCGCCGATGACGAGCACGTCCCCCGAAAGCTGGGCCATATACGCTTACGGCGCCTCGGTCGCTTCGGCGGTGTCGGCCGCTTCAGGCGTGGGTGTCGGTGTCGGCGTTGGCGTGCCCTGGGCGCGCATAGCGTAATCGGTGGCCGTCTGCGCCATGAACGGGCGATAGCGCGTCGGCACGGTTTGCAGCGTGGCCGAATAATTGGCCGCTTCTTCGGCGTTGTCGGGCAGGAAAGCCATATAACCCGCCAGGCCGGTCTCAATCTCAAACTGCACCGTGGCCTGCACGACCGTGGCGTTCTGGTTGTATTCGTCCGCCGGGGGGCGGCTGACGCCTCCGCCGATGGCCACCAGGCCGATGCAGAACATGCTGGTCGCCAGCACGCCGAATATCGACAGGACGATCATATTGCTGGAGCGCATCGTCGGCGTGAGTACCTTCATCGGGCGCGGCGCGTCGGGCGACTGGAAGAAGGCGATTTTGTTCAGCAGCGTCTGCAAATTAGCGCTGTTGGTCATATCGACGCCTTCCAGATGATTCAGCACACGCGGCAGCTTCGCCGGGCCTGCGAACACCGGGATGACGTGCTGGCTGTTGTCCAGCGCCACGTACACCGCGCTCTGCACGGACTTGTCTTTCCACGCCTCGGCCGAGAGCACGACCAGCAGCACGTCGCCCTTCGCCTGTGTGTTGCCGGGCCTGGACAGATCGTCAATTGGCTGGCGACGGGCCAGGTCCTGACGCAGCTTCTCCGCGAAATTCGCGTCCTGTGGCGCATAAATCAGCTTGAGCATAGTGGTTATCTGTGGTCCTTTATGGTGATTCGAGAGATCGGATGTAGTTGACGATGTCCCAGCGGGCCGCATCGTCGGAAGCAGCGCAGGCGGGCAAATTGCTCCGGCCGTCGCGCACGGTCATGAACAGGGCGTCATCGGTCGTGCGATCCAGCCGCCGCACCAGCTCGATACGGGCCGCTTCGTCCCACGCGCAGTCGGCAAATAATGTTTCTCCGCGCAGCAGCGAGGCCTGGTCTGGCAGCACAGGGTTGACCTGCCCGGGCGGCGGATTGGTGAGCGCGGCGAACTGGCTGGCCGCGTTCTGCGACACGACCACGCCCAGCGCCACCACGATCACGCCAGCCAGCACGGCCAGCACGCCAATCGTGACAGGCACCGCGCCCTTGTCCAGCCTGCTGAAGCCGGCCCGCCCCAATGGATACAATCCGTATCCTACCGCACACACGACCGCCATGAGCAGTCCCAGTTGTATGAGGCCGGGTGAGCGCGACTGGATGACGGAGGCCTCGGCGCGGATATCGGCCGGAAAAGCGGCGCGTGTGGTGCCGCCAGCGGCATCGGCCACGTCCACCAGCAGCAGCCACGTGCCGGCCTGGTCGATGCTGGCGGAGGCCGCGCTGTACAGGCCTGCTTCCAGCGGGTCGGCGGTCTGCCATTCGCCCCGCCTGTCCGCCGAGGGCAGCACGAGCTGGGTCGTCACAGATACGTCAGCGGGCGCGCCATTGGACATGACCTGCACGTCGATGGTATTCACGCCTGGCCCGCCCGGCGAGAGCGTCATGGTGACATCGTATCCTTCCACGAAGGCGCTGGCAGTCGGCGCGGGCAGGGATGCCCCGGCGATATCCGGCTCTGGCACTGGCGTCGCGCTGAGGAAGGCAGCCGCGCCCAGCACGACCGCGCCCAGCACCGCCTCCAGCCGAAGCGATCCGCTGCGTGCGCCGAAGCGCCCGGCGATGGCCTGGAAGCGCGCATACTGCGCGGGGCGCAGCGCCATGTGATGCAGCCCGGCCACGCCTGCCAGCGTGCCCACCAGGGCGATTTTTATGCCCAGCGTCAGGCCGTAGCGTGTGCCGATTTCATCCGGCGCGCTGACCCAGTTCGAGGCGCTGTAGGCCCCGCTGGTGATGACCAGCAGCAGCCCGACGACGGCGACCGGCGAAAAACGATTGAGCGCGGCCAGCAGGGCAGCCAGGCGCGCGTCTCCGGCATAGGGCGCCAGCGCGACCGGCAGCACCAGCGAAAAGGCGGCCAGTCCGCCCAGCCACAACGCAATCGCGCCCAGATGCAGCCAGTCGCTGAAGACCGCCGCCCACGGCAGCATCAGCGAGCCGGAGGCGTGGCTGGCCAGGCTCATCGTGCCCAATGCCAGCGCCGAGGACCAGGCCGCCGCCGACCAGAACGGCCGCACCAGCGTCGGCTCGCGGTCGCGGAAATACACGGCCGCGGCCAGCAGCGCGCCGGTGACGACCAGCACGATCAGGCGCATGTTCCACACATCGCCAAAGCGCGTGGAAAAGCGCACCACGTTGAACAGGCCTTCGGCAAACACGCGGCCCAGGTCTGCATTGAAGAACAGCATCGTTTGCTGCAACAGGGCGATCAGCTGGCCCAGCGCGGCGATACCGAGCGCGCCCAGCAGCACGGCATTCAGCCGACGCATCACGCGCGGGGGCAGCAGCCCCGCCCGATGCGCGGGATTGCCCCAGGCCGGGGCCAGCACCAGCGCATACAGCGCCAGCGCGCCTGTCAGCAGCAGCATGCCGCCCGTGAGCAGGAAACGCCAGATGATTTCGAGAAAGACGGGGTCGCCAGTCGCGATGCCCGCAGCGGCCTGGCCGGCCTCGCCCACGAAAAAGGCGCGGTTATCGGTGATGACGTGGCCGTCGCTGGCGAAGGCGATGCGCAGCTCACTGATATAGGCGCCGTCGGGCAGGCCGGCCGGCAGACGGGCCTCCAGCAGCGTTGGCCGTTGCGGGTCGGGCAGGCCGGTCGCGATGATAGTTCCGGAGCTGTCGCGCACGCTGATGCCGCTGAAGCGCGCTTCGAGCGCCTCGCTGAACCAGTACTGCACGCGGACAGGAGCCCGTTCCAGCACGGCGCGGTCTTCGGGGATGGCGCGGATGATGTATCCGTGGGCGGATGCTGGCGCGGCAAGCGCGGCCAGCAGCAGGCACAGGGCTGTCAGCACGCCCCAGGTGCGAATCAGACGCATGGGCGGGTTATTCCAGCTTGAACCGGTCAGGCGCTTCGGGGGAGGTTGGCATTGGTTGTGCGGCAGGCGACTCTTCATCGGCCAGTTCGTCGATGACTACGTCGCCACGAGCGCGCCACCAGGCCACGCCCATCAGGGTCGCGAACAGCACCGCCGCAGCGATGAAGATAATTTCGTCAAAGGCGCCCAGGGCACCATGCGCCAGGATAATCGGGAGGTTCATAGCACAATCTCACTTGTGACACGTCCCATTATACCGCGTCAGGCGGGTTTTGTGCGCTTTTTCACGAAGCCGTTAGATTAACGGAGGATTGTCTGGCGGCGTGTTTTTATCGGGTTCAGGCGATTCCGGTTTGGGCAGCATCGCCGTGGATTCGTCCAGCGGGAAGTCGGCCTGGTCGAGCGCCGGTTCGGTGATGTTTTCCGGCAGGGAGGAAGGAATGGACTCAATCGTCGCGTCGCTTGCCAGGGGACTGTCTTCCACCTTGGGCGTGACCGGCGGCGTGACCGCCTGAATGCGGCTGGTGTCCTCGGCGATGACCATCGGGATCGGGGCCATCGCGCTGGTGACGGGGGGCAGCATCTGGTCTTCGGGTCGCAGGGGGACTGTTGGAATGGGCATCGGGCCGGTCGTCTCAAACATCGACGGCACGGGGACGGCGAGGGCGTTGGCCATCAGGCGCACCAGCTCGTCGCGCAGACGCTCACGAAACTGGCGCGGTGATTCCGGCGGAATCTGCCCGCCCAGCGAATAGGTGAAATTTTCCTGCACGCTGCTGGTGGCGACCAGCATATCCGGCTCCCACGCGTCGATCATCTCCCACGTGATGCCCGTCCACTGATACAGCTCGAAAAACAGGCGCGCTTCGCCCCGCTGCGCTTTCAGGCGCATGTCAAATGCGACCGGCAGCCTGAGCGTGCGCTTTGCCCGCTTGATAAACGGCTTCGCCAGATCGTCGGCCACCGGGGCGAGGGCCTTCTTCAGCGCGCTTTCTGACAGATCGCCGGATTTGGCCATCAGGCGAATCATGCGCTTCAGCGCGCGCTGCGTGCCAATCGTCTGCGTGCGGCCCACGCGCCCGTAAGCATCAAACTGCGTCAGCCGCAGGCCGGTCACGCGCCAGCCGCGCAGCTTCACGCCCTGGCCATCGGTCAGGATTTTGCGCGCAGCGAACAGGCCGCCATCGGTGGGGGTGGGCAGCACGTCGCTCTGGGCATGCTGCTGCCACATCTGGCGGCGCGCCCAGGTCGTTTCGGGATTCAGCATCGGGTCGACGCGGTAGGGCGGCTGCCAGGCCGGGAACTCTGGCTCGCGGTCAAAGATGATGCGCAGCACCACGGTCACCAGCCAGATGATGACCAGCAGGATGCCCACCGCGGCGATCAGTCCGGCGATGAACAGGGGGTTATCTGGCTGGAGCTGCATGGTCACCCTTTCAGAGTGGGGAAGCAGAAAGACGAAGGTTCATCGTGCCGCCTGCGGGAACAACATCCTATGCAGCGCAGGCGGCAGACAGGGACGTTATGTTTATGCGGGAATTAGCCGCAGGATGGCGCCATTATAATCGACCACATAGACTTCGCCGTTTTCGTCCTGCCCGAATGAGCTGATCGAGCGGCCGCTGAGCACGGTCAGCGCTTCGGACACCCAGGTGCCGTCGTCCATCTGCATGGCGCCCCACAGGCGGCCAAAACCAAAATCGCCATAGAAGTAGATGCCATCCAGCGTCGGGAAATTTTCACCGCGATACACGTAGCCGCCGCTGATGCTGATGCCCTGCGAATGGTCATATTCCGCGATGGGTGGAACGGCATTGCCGGGGTCGGGCAGCATGCCGGTCTGGTGCAGGCCTTCCCACGCTTTCCAGCCATAATTCTGGCCGCCGGCTGCGTCGGCCGGCTGGAAATTGACTTCTTCGTAGCTGCTGCCGCCCACGTCCGCGATATACAGGTCGCCAGTGGTCATGTCAAACGAAAAGCGCCACGGATTGCGCAGGCCATAGGCCCAGATTTCAGGCGCGGCGTCGCTGTCGATGGCGAACGGATTGTCGACCGGAATGGTATAGCCGGCCTCGTCGCTGCTGACATCGAGGCGCAGCAGCTTGCCCAGCCACACGTTCAGGTTCTGCGCGTTATTCTGCGGGTCGCCCTGCGAGCCGCCATCGCCAAAGCCGACATACAGGTAGCCATCCGGGCCGAAGGCCAGATGCCCGCCGTTGTGGTTGGCATACGGCTGCTGCATGGTGAACAGCGTCTGAGCGGTGCTGACATCGACCACATTGGGGTTGTCTGCGCTGACGAGATAGCGCTCGATCACGCTGCTGCCATCCGGCCCGGTGAAGCTGAGATAGACGCGGCCAGACTCGGCAAAGTCGGGCGAGAAAGCGAAGCCCAGCAGGCCACGCTCGGTGTAGAAGTTCTGGTTGGCCTCAGGGCTGATGCGGGCCGACAGGTCGATGAACGGCGTTTCGAGGCGCTCACCATTTTGCAGCACCCAGATGCGTCCGCCCTGCTCGACCACGAACATGCGGCCAGAGCCATCGCGCGCGTCAGTGACCAGCAGCGGACGAACAAAGCCGTCGGCCACCAGCTCCACATCCACGGCGGGCAGGGCGCCCTCCTGTGCGGAGACGCCCGCGCCCAGGGTCAGCACGGCGGCGGCGGCAGTTGCCGCGAGAAATCGTTTGAAGCTCATTACGCTGTCATCCTCAGAATAGTGTGTTCGAGTGTTGATGACAGTAAACCATATTTCGCGGCGGGTCAAACGTGCGATTGCATGACGCCTCGCGTGCCGCGCTGTTTCTTCCGCGTGGCTGCGGGGGGACATCTTATACAACCAATGGCCTTAATTGTCAGTCCACTTTGACAGTTTACAGCGCGATTGGTTCGGGTGTATCTTAGGCGTATGAGCGTGGCCCCAAACCTGCTCATATTTGTTGGTCGTGTTCAAGTGAAGGAAAGAATGGACGCAGGTAGTAGTTACGAACAGGTGCCGCCGTTAGCTGGCGGTGACAGCGAAACGACCTCCCGCTAGCTTCTTTCCCGGCGGACCGTTTCACTGCCGCCGTTCCCCTGGAATTTATTCCACAGCTTACAGGCCCCGCCTGTTCCACATCTGATAGCGCGCCGTATTAGCGCAAGCATGACCGTAGCAGCCGCAGCGATGATTCTGCGCCTGCACCGTGTGGATTGTGGAGGGCTTCAACATGTACAGCGATCTGCTGCTCAACCGTATTGCCAACCCCGCCGAAGATGCCGAGGCGGAAGTCAACGACCTGATCACCGAAATTGAAGAACTGGACAGCCTGCTCAGCCCGGAAGCCCAGGCGCTGATTGAGGACCTGCGTCCGCACCTCGTGACCGATGACGTGTATGAGGGCATCGACGAGCGCGCCAGCTTTGGCGACCGCGTGGCTGACCGGATGTCGACCTTTGCGGGCAGCTGGAAATTTATCATCTCGTTTGGCCTGCTGATGGTGGTGTGGATTACGATAAACAGTCTGATGGGCGCCACTGCCTTCGACCCTTTTCCGTTCATCCTGCTGAACCTGACGCTGAGCACGCTGGCCGCGCTGCAGGCGCCCGTCATCCTGATGTCGCAGAACCGGCAGGCGAAGAAAGACCGCGCTGTGGCCGACAACGACTATCAGGTCAACCTGAAGAACGAAGTTGAAATCGCCGACCTGCACCGCAAGCTGGACGCGCTGACCGACGCGCTGACCCTGCAGACACGGCTGGTGAATGCGCTGGTGGAAGCCCGCCGCAAGGAACTGAACGCGACGGTGAAGGCCATCGAAAATACGCGCGGGCAGCACCTGCACTCCGCTTAAACGCCTTCAAAAGGCATCCCCGCGCCGCAAGTGATTCCGGCGCGGGGATGCCTTTTTTGTTTGTTCATCCCGGAACTGACCGCTTGACATACTGCCTGAATCGTCATATCCTAATGGCAATAGGAAATCCTAATGATATTAGGATTTTGTGGACAAGGGATTGTCTGGAGCAGAGCAGATGAACGAAACAGTGCGCCCATTGACGCCGGAATCCAGGCGGCAGCGCAATCATGATGAAATGGCCGGCAATATCCTGCAGGCCGCACGCGAAGTCATGCGCGAACAGGGTGCAGCCGACCTGAATCTGCAAGAGGTAGCCCGGCGGGTGGGCATGCGCGCGCCGTCGCTGTATACCTATTTCCCGGGGCGAACGGCCATTTACGAGGCGTTATTTGTGCTGGGGATGCGCATGTATCGCCAGCGTCTGGAGGCACTGTTGACCGAGCATGGCGCGACGTGGGCGGGGCTGGAGCGCATCATGGAGGGCTATCTGGCCTTCGCGCTGGAGAATCCGGAGCTGTATCAACTGATGTTTGAGCGGCCGGTGCCGGGTTTTGTGCCGTCGGCCGAGGGGCTGGCCGAGGCTGCACGACTGCTGGATGTATCGCGGCGCATGACAGAGCAGGCTATCACCACGGGGACGATTACGTCGCCGCTGTCTGCTGAGGTGACGATGAACCTGATGATCGCGCTGATGCACGGCTTCACGGCGCAGCATCTGGCGAATGAGCCGCACCTGCCCGCCGGATCCGGCCGCTTCGGCAGCCTGATTCCGGTTCTGATGGATTTACTGAAAAAAGCATGGCTTCGCTGAAGACTTTATTTCTTAAACAGGGGAAAACATCATGGCACGTGTTCAGTTGGCAGCAGCAGAAGTAATGACGCCGTTTGAGGATGGGGCGCGCATCCCGGCCCTGACACATCGCGAGGCACAGAGCATGGCGGCTGAGGAACTGCGACGCTTTCAGGCGCTGATCGAGTCGCTGGCTGCCGAAGACTGGGAGCGCGAGACTTCGTGCACGCTGTGGACCGTGAAAGACATCGTCGCCCACCAGGCCGGACATGTGGCCGGCTTTACCAGCCTGGGCGCCTTCTTGCGCCAGCTCAGCCCGGCGGTGCTGTCCCCTTATCTGCGCAAAGGCATGAGTATGCTGGATGCGTGGAATCAGGGGCAGGTGGATGCCCGGCGCGGCCACAGCCCGGCTGAACTCATTGCCGAGCTTCGCGGGGCGGCTGAAGCCTCACTGCGAGGGCGCGATCGCATCCCGGGAGTTGTGCGCGGGCCCGTGCTGCCGATGCCGGGGCTGGATCAGCCGCGCTCGATGGGCTATGTATTTGACCTGATTTACACGCGTGACATGTGGATGCATCGCATGGATATCTGCGATGCGGCCGGGCGCAGCATGCCGATGGATGGCGGCCATGACCGGCGGACAGTCGCGCTGATCGTGCGTGATCTGGCCCACAAAGCGCGCCGTGGCCTGAACGGGCGCGCTGCCGTCCTGGTGCTGACCGGCCCGGCCGGGGGCAGCTATCATGTCGGCGCCGAGGCTGATCCTTCCGCCACGCTGACGCTCGATATCCCCACTTTCTGTCTGCTGACCTCCGGACGTATACAGGCAGCCCGCGTACTGTCTGGTGGGCGCGTCGGGCTGAGCGGCGATAACGATTTTGCCCGCTCGCTGGTGGCCTACTGCGAGAACCGCGTGCTGTATTAGCGCGCTCAGAATGTGATGCTGGGTAAAGTATTGAACCGCCAGGATGTCAGGCCAGAGCAATTAAGTGCCTTTCCTTGGCGTTCTTTGCGTCTTGGCGGTTGAAACTGTTTTGTCAGTACAGCGTCGTCGCGGTGAGATTACAGGCTAGAACGTAAGCACCTGATTCCCCGCGGCGGCGATTTGGCTGTAATCGACTTCGTTTTGCGCGGTGGCCGGTGCCGACGTGATTTGTACATTGAAGAAACTGGCACACGCGCTGCAGGCTGCGACCACGTGCGGGTAGACCGACGCGAACAGCCCGTGCGCGGGGTGCCTTTCATCCGCCAGCACATCGAGCCAGCGGGTGCCTGTGCCGTCGAAATACATCCCGACTTCATGGCCTGCCGCGCTGAGCTGCTGTACGGCAGTCATGGCGTTGAACACGCGCCCGAAGCCTTCCTCTGAACCAGTATCCGACAGCACCACCACTGCAAATTTAGACATGACATATCCTCCTTGAGACGAATCAGGTTTGCGAACATAACGCAGCAGCCAGACGAGCAGGCCGCGTGGTTAACGGGGGTTGTAGCGCGAGTAATCCGGTGCGCTGAAATGGAGCGACAGTGCGCCCTGCCGTTCGATAACTTCCTGAACGCTTACGGTGACCAGCCGCTGTGCGCCGGGAAAATCGGCCAGCCGCGGGCCGTCCCAGATGATCGACGCGTCGCCTGTGAGCTGGAGTGTGCTTCCGGCCTTGAAGTCTGGAAACAGCAGCCCCACGGAGGGATTGACGGCGATATTGCCCAGCGTATTGAACATCATGTTGCCGCTGTAATCGGGGAAGGTCAGTCGGCCTTCGTCGTCGATGCGCACGAAACCGGGATTGCCGCCGCGGTGCGAGGCATCAGCGTCGCGCTCCGGGTGGGCGCTGGCGATGATGAAGGTGTCTGCGCCCGCAATCCAGGCCTGCTGGCTGCCGGTCAGAGTCGCACTATGCCGGGTAAGCTGAGGCTCAATTGTCCCGGCTGGTAGCGGGGCATCGTCGACAAAACGCGCCTGGATGTACTTCGGGCAGTTGCCATAGACCTCGCGCGCTTCCAGCGTCAGTCCGTCGGCACTGCGGTGCAGCAGGCGACCATTCAGGCGCATGCGCTCACGCCGGGCGAAGTCGATGGCCAGCAGGCCAATTGCGGCCCCGTCCCGTAGATTTGCGTGCAGCGGGTCATCGGCATGGGGGAGTGCGCCGATGAACAGCGTGTCTTCGCTGACGACGCGCAGGAAGCCGGGCGCGCCGCTGAGCATGGAAGCCCATGTGCGTCCGCCGTCGTCACGAGAGGCGGCGAACACAAACGGAAGCTGGGCCAGAAATGCTGCGGCGTTCCCAAAAATCATCGGGTGGATCATGCCGCTGATACGGGCTGCCATTTTCGCCACGCCAAGCCGCGTCTGCACTGCCAGTTCGCCATCATGGAAATCTGCCATCGAACCACCTCCATACCCGCAATTTATACATATCAAAAGTTTATTTGATGTGTATAAATGGACTGTATCCGGGAAAATATATATTGTCAAGTGGTATTTTGATATGTACAATGAGTCGATAGAGTACTGCGTGATGGGTGGGGGCAAAAAATGGCCGGGCAAGAGTTTGTGTTCGTGGGAGAGGCGCTGGCCTTTGATTTTGTGAATACCGAGATTGCCGAGCGGCGCAAAGCCATCGACCTGCTGCGCGGGCCAGACGATTTCTCGGCGTGGTGGGGCGCTGCCGCCGAGCGCTATGCCCTGCCTGTGACCGCTGGACAGGCGGCGCGGCCCAGCTTTGAGCGGGCAAAGGCCCTGCGCGGCGCGCTGCGGCGCATTTTCAGCGCAGTTGTGGCGGAGAAATCCCCAGATGACGCTGATATGGATACCCTGAACGCAGTGCTGGCAGCCGGACATACGCGCCTGGAGCTGATGCCTGGCAACCGCTTTGGCATGCAGCAGGTGACCGATGCAGACCAGGCGCTGCTGCTGCCGATCGCGCATTCGGCCGCGTGGCTGCTGACAGAATGCGAGCCCGAACGCCTGCATAAATGCAAAAATGACTGGTGCGTGCTGATGTTTCTGGATACGACGAAGAATGGCAACCGCGTGTGGTGCAGCATCGACTGCATGAATCGCGCCCGCTCACGCGAGAATTATGCGCGCAAACAGCACAGCGAAAATTGAATCGCGAGGACGTGAAGAGCAGTCAAACCGCCAAGACGCCAAGGACGCCAGGAAGAGACTGTATTGATTCTTTTCCTTTGCGCTCTTTGCGCCTTGGCGGTTCAATTGCATTTATCAGTACAGCGTCGTCGCGGTGGGATTGCGCTCGGCGAATCCGCGCTAGAAATCGCCTCACCCCTCGTTCCCCTCTCCACGATGTGGAAGAGGGGATGACTCACGGCCAGCATGTGAGCGAATAAACAT
>JAHHHY010000023.1 GCA_019359125.1 Pleurocapsa minor GSE-CHR-MK 17-07R | reverse complement strand
CACTAACGTATTGCTACGTTCGTTCGACTTGCATGTGTTAGGCACGCCGCCAGCGTTCATCCTGAGCCAGGATCAAACTCTCCGTTTGATTGACTTCTTAGCGGTCTCTCGACTCGCTTTTGGGTTTACTGTTTTTACCTTACTGCTGGCATTTTCTTGCTGCGTAATTGCTTACGCTTCCATTTCCACTTTTCTGTTGTTAAGGTGCCGCTGTCTTTGTCTTCTGACAGCAACGCGCCCCTTTGTTTCCGCAGTGGCGCGTCTTGCCTTAAGACTATCAGTACTCACTTCCCCTTGTCAACCCTTTTTCTGAAACTTTGTGCAAACTGCTGTTAAACATGTTTGCGGGTTAATTTGGGTTATGCGACGCCTTGTTTTTTTAGCGCCGGAGTTGTTTGTACTGAATTTCACAACGAGGGAAAGTATACGAGGGACAACAAGACTTGTGAAGGGTCAGTTTTGACCAATTTTGAGGGAAGAAGCAAACCAGTTTCCGCTAAAATATGACTCACTAACACCCAAACCGCGCACAAACCTGGCTGAAATCTACACCGCAGACGACTCATCATCGCGGCGGGCTCGGCGCACCGCCGTCAGAATCAGCACCGCCGAGGCGACCAGATAGATGCCGGCAAACAGCGCCCAGGGCGAAATCAGCGGAATGTTGCCGCCCGTGCTGCTCAGCGTATACGGGTAGAAGCCGATCGTCTGCCGTTCAATCAGCACCTGCTGGCTGGTCAGCGCGGTCGTCACCGGGTTGAGCGCGTTTAAGGCGAAGCGCACGAATACCAGGATCGTCTCCAGCAGCGGCGAACTGACTGGCGCAGCCGAGGCGAACAGGCCGTTGATCAGGGCATCCAGCAGCAGCGCCCCGATGCCCGGCACCACAAACATGACGATGCCCATCAGCAGATAGGCGCGCACATTGGCCGTCGTGCTGCGCTGCATCACGGCCGAGAAGAAAATGCCCAGCGCGCCCAGGAACACGGCGGTCACCCCCAGAATGACGAACGCGAGCAGGATTTCCCCCTCGCTGACGCCGCCAAACAGAAATGCGATGCTTTGCAGCGGAATGGCAGCCAGCAGCAGCAGGAACAAATAGGCCAGCGCGCTTTCCAGCTTGCCCAGCACAAACGCGGGCGGCGAGAGCAGCGTGGTGCGCAGCAGGTCATACGTCTGCCGCTCACGCTCGCCGGTGATCGCGCCGCCGGTCAGCGCCGGGGCGATAAACAGAATCAGCAGCATCTCGATGCCCACCAGCGCGATGAACAGCGTGCGGCCAATTTCGCCGCCCACAGAGCTGCCGATGCGGTTGCCCACGTTGAAGGCGAAATAAATCAGCAGGGCAAACGCGCTCATCAGCCCCAGATATACGCTCAGCACGATGAACGCCCGCGCCCCGCGCATGCGACCGCGCAGCTCTTTCAGCGCCATCGGGTTCATGCGGTACGAGCGCAGCGAACGCCACGCGCTGACCGAGGCCGCCGCCGCGATAGCCGCCAGAATCGCGCCGAACGCGTAGCCCGTAAAGACCAGCAAGGCCAGATTCGCGGCGGCCAGCAGCGGCAGCAGCGGCAGTGTCCATGCTTCACGGGCGCGCACCCCCACCAGCACAATCAGGAAGGCAGCCAGGTTAAACAGGCTGAGCATCCCCACCAGCGGGAGTGATTCATTCGTGGGCGGACGATTGAACAGCAGCACATTCGCCAGCAGGCCGGTCTGCCCGGCAGACGCGGTCGCCAGCAGCGCGGCGATAATCATCATCACGGCGCTGGCCAATGCCCCAGCCTTCACAATCCGGCCGGACTGCCCGGTCACAAGGTCGTGCGCATCCCCTTCAGCAGACAGCGACACAGCGCTCACGTCACGATGCCTTTGGTCACGCGCATGAACATCGCTTCAAGGTCTTTGGTTTCTTCGGTGAAGCCCAGAATGGCGATACCCGCGCCGGACATCGCCTGGCTGAGCGCAGCTACGCCGTCATCATCGCCGGTGAAGTCAATGCGCACGCGGGCACGATTATTCTTCGGCTCCAGCGGCGTCACGCTGATGACGCCCTCGCGCGGGCCAATCAGCGTCTTTATCTGTTCGACCGCCGCGGCATCGGCCAGCGTGACCGTGATTTCGCGGTGCGGCGTGAGCTGGGCGCGCATGTCGTGCATATCGCCCTGCGCGATAATCTGCCCGGCCTCGACGATGCCGATGTGCGTGCAGATTTCGCTCACGTCGGCCAGGATGTGCGTCGAGAAAAAGATCGTTTTGCCCATGCGCGCCAGCTCGACCAGCAGCTCACGGATTTCCACACGGGCGCGCGGATCCAGGCCGCTGGCTGGCTCGTCCAGGATCAGCACGGACGGGTCATGCGCCAGCGTGCGCGCCAGCGACAGGCGCTGCTTCATGCCTCGGCTCAGCTTGTCCACCATGTCGTCGCGGCGATGCGTCAGGTCGACCAGCTCCAGCAGGTCCCCGATCAGCTTGCGCCGGTCGGCCTCGGCAATGTCATAACACGCGGCGAAAAAGTCGAGATATTCCCACACGCGCATATCGTCATACACGCCAAATTCGTCGGGCATATAGCCGATGGCACGGCGCACCGCACGCGGGTCGGCCGCCACCGAATGCCCGGCGACGAAGGCCTCGCCGCTGGTGGGCCGCGTGAGCGTGGTCAGCATGCGCATGGTGGTCGTTTTGCCCGCGCCATTCGGTCCCACGAAGCCATAGATTGAGCCGGCCGGCACTTCCAGCGACAGGCCATTGACCGCAGTGAATTTGCCGAACGTCTTGACGAGGTCTTTCGTCTGAATAATCAGGTCGGTCATCGTGTTCTTTCGCCTGTCAGGTCATGAACGATCAATACTTTATGCGTAGGCATCGGTCGCAAACACCACGCTGTCGGCCCGCGCAAACAGAATATCCATCTGCCAGAATGCGCCGTCCAGCGGGCGATGCATCGGCTGGATGATATCTAGCGGGCGAAACCCGTGCGTTTCCAGCAGCGCGCACAGCTCGTAAAAGCGCAGGCTGTCCGCGCTCAGTCGAAAATTATACGCCTCAATACATAATACGCTGCACGCCGCCAGCACGTTCGCTGCGCCTTCCAGAATAGGCACCTCATAGCCGTGCGTATCCAGCTTCAGCAGGTACGGCCCGGCCAGGCCAACCTGTGTGACCAGCGAGTCCAGCGCATGGACCGGCACCTCGACCAGACCGGGCTGCATGTGCTGATAGGCCACGCCGCCCAGCGCATTGGTCGCATCAAACCAGATCGTCCCGGTCCCGCGCCCCGCTGCCGTAATGGCATAGTGGCTGTTTTTGCGCGCCGCGCAGAAGAGGCGAAGCGCAGGCTCATGCGCGGGATTGGCATCGACCAGCAATTGCGCCGCGTCGGGAAAGAAACGCTCTGCCCGCGCACACCAGCGCCCGTCCGACGCGCCCACGTCGATCAGCGTCGCCACCGGAATACCATGCCGGACCAGCCGCGACAACGCACCTTCCAGCAGCAGGTCGGCCCCGTGATAGAGCGCGAAGCCTGTGCGCCCCAGCACCGAATTGACCGCCTTCACCGCACGCGTACGCCAGATGGTCATGGCTAAAACTGCCCGGTCTGCGTCACATCGATGCGGCCGATGCGCAGGTAGCCGCCAATCTCATCCGCCACCAGCCGCATTTCGATAGCATTGTGCGGACCCAGGTATGGGCCAGGATTATTGGTCGTGAAGCCGTCACGGGTGATGATGATTTCATCCCACGAAGCGGTATCGTAGTTGTAGAGCGAAATGGGCACGCGCCGCGAACCGGTATTCAGGTTGGCCAGCGTCACGCTCAGGGAATCGACTTCGCGCAGGCGGGCCGTCGGCAGCGGGGTATAGCGGAAGCTGACGATTTCGCCAGGTGACATATTCAGATCGACAGGCGTCAGGCCACCAACCCCCTGATATTCCAGCGCCGCCCAGGTGAAGCGGTCCGGCGCGATGGTGATGTCTTCGTTCTGCGGCCGGGCGACCTCGGTCTCCAGCTGGATCAGCACCAGCGTGGTGACCTGCTCGCTCCAGTCCGCCCCTGCCAGCGACAAATCCCCCTGCGGCAAATCGGCCCACGCTGCCAGATAAACCTCGTCACCGCGACCGCTGCTCTCGTACGAGTCATCGACAATCGACCACAGCATCAACTGACGGCGCCACAGGTCTTCATCTTCCGGGGACTGCGAGCGCAGGAACAGCGTCGGCTCCAGCTCATAACGCTCCGGGCCGATAATCTGCGCGACACTCTGCTCGCTGGCCGCGTTCAGCGTGGACTGGCGAAATGTGAGGAAGCTGTTGGTGCGCGTGGGAATCAGCGGCATATCTGACGCCGCGCCCTGCCCCGGCAAAACACCCTCGAACACGGCCACTTCGCCCGCCGCAATTGGCTCGGCCAGCATCATGCCCATGCCACGCGCCAGAATCACCGGGTCGCGCAGGGTGACGCTCGTCTCATTGGCGACGCTGCCGCGCATGACCATCTGCCCGGGGATTGTCGCGTCGTACTGCAAGGACGCCGCCCCCGTCACCGCCGGGCGCTCGACCATGCCCGACACCCAGAACGGGCTGACGAAGCTGGCATCGACCGAGAAATTTTCAGCAGTGGTGGTATTGGTCTGCACGATATTGGTGGCCGCGGCGGCGCTGCTGGTCAGCAGCGAACCTGCATTCTCGATGGCAGGAATCGGGCGCAGGAAATTATCCTCGCCCGTCTGCATCGAGTAGCTGGTGCGGCGCGGGGAAAAGACGCCGATGATGCCATCAGCACGCGCCCGTTCGCCCTCAGACCAGGCCTGCACGACCGTCAGCCGGTTGAGGATGGCGTCGTCGCCACGCAGCGAGTAGCCCAGCAGCCAGGCCGCTGCCGTGAACACGATGATGCTGACGGGAATCGTGACCCACGCCCACTCCAGCCGGTTGAGCCGTTTCAGCGCGAGAAAATTGGCCGGGCCGATGATGGCGATGTACAGCGCGAGAAAGCCGATCAGCGGCAGCACGTCGGGGAGCGCATCCACGCCGGGCAGGATTTCAGCGGCGCGAATCGACTGGTCGGCATTGGTGTAGCCCTGCGACCAGCCCGGCTGGGGCGCACGACTGCTTTGCAGCATCAGCCACAAGGCAGGCAGCCCATCCCACGAGCGCAGCGGCTCGGCATTCGGGTCGGCAGCGATAAAATCGACCACGCCGGCGCCCTGCTCCCTGCGCGCGACCAGCGGCAGGCTGTCCTGGTCTGCGCCCAGCGCGACCAGCACCTCAGCGTCAGCGGCCAGCGCGCCGGTCGTGACGATGATAGCGCCGCCGGACTGCAACTGTGCGTCCGACGATGCGGGCAGACGCAGCGTATCCGCCAGCGCCGCCAGCGAATCGACCGTGGTGCTGCCATCCGGCACGACCGGCAGCAGCTCCAGCAGGCCGGCGTCGGTCGCCTGCCAGTTCGCCCCGCCCGCCCCGATCAGATGGCCGCCGCCCGTCACCCATTCGCGCAGCGCGTCTTTCTGGCGCTGGTTCAGGCCGGTGGTATCCACGTCGTCAAACAGGATAACGTCGACCGAACGCAGCAGTTCGGCGCTTTCGGGCAGTTGCTCGACCGGCCAGTTGGCCTGGGCCGCGATGGTGCCGCCAAATGCCGCCTCGGTCAGGTCGATGATGCCCGTGGGCGTGTCGTTGAAAACAAGATACAGGGTATCGGCCTCGGACAGCCCGCGAATGGCGACCGTCTGCGAGGCGCGCACGATGCCCGCGTCGTCCATCAGCTCCACGCGAAGCTGGGTGGCAAAGGACTGCGGCGTAATCACCAGGGGGATGTTCTGCCGTGCGCCGCCCGCCAGCGTGATCGGCGTGCTGAAGGCATTGGGCAGGCCGTCGCCAGAGGTTTCCGGGCGCACGATAATCTGGCCGGACAGGTCATCGCCGTTATTGGCGACCTCCACCCAGACGGGCGTCCATGCACCGGGACGAAACGCGCCATCATAGCCCGCCCGCGCGGTCAGGTCGACCAGGTTGGTCTGAGCGGCGGCTGGCGCGACATTCAGGGCGCAAAGCAGCAAGAGACAGAAGACGAGGAGGTGTCGTTTGGCCATAACGATACAATATTCTGACGTATTTTCGGGATTGTAACACGTTTGCCGCGCCACTGCGCCAATCGCTGTCGGCGTAAATCCGCTATCCCGCATGCGGAAAACTGACTACACTAAGGCGTATCCATAACCATTTCTATGCGCCAGACAGGGGGCCCCATGTCACCCAATGATGATAACAGCGACTACCAGTTTGATTTCAACGACGATATGGCGGGCAGCGATGGCACGTCGCCGGTAGGCGATTCGTGGAACCGTGGTGCCAGCCAGAATCCCATCAGCGGGAGCGGCGGCGCCAGCCAGAACCCGATCAGCGGCACCAGCAACCGCAGCCAGAACCCAATTGGCGGGAGCAGCAACCGCAGCCAGAATCCGATCGGCGGCACCGGCCGCGCCACCGACCCGTTCGGTAACCCGATCAACCAGTCCAGCTATCAGGCCTATGCCTACACCGGCACGCCGATAATGGTCAATCAGCCCCCCAAAACGCGCTGGGGCTGCATCGTGTGGCTGATCATTCTGGTATCTTGCGGGCTGCCGCTGGTCATCACCGCCGCGGTCACCGTGCCGATGCTCGGCAACCTGAGCGGAGAAGGCGGCTTTCTGGAAGGCATCAATGAGCTGATCAGCCAGGTGACCGAGGGATTGTCTCCGCCCTACAGCGAAGCCGTCGTGGGAGATGCCGCCAATTTCAATCCGCTGACCGGCCTGGCGCAGGCCCAGCGCATCGCCGGGGACGGCGCGCAGTTCACCGAGTTCAGTTTCACCAACGTGCGCAGCGACGGCACCATGGACCTGACCGACCGCAATCAGAACGCCTATGCCGAATATTCCTTCCTGCGCCCGATTCCTGAACCGGCAGATGCCCCGCCCGTCGGCTCGGCGGGCAACAGCGGCGGACAGTGGTATCAGCCGATCACCGTGCGCGCCTACGAGCCGGGGCAGTTCCGTTCCCGACGCACCACCTCCAACGGCATCAGCACCTCGATCCAGTACACCAATCAGGGCATGGAGCTGAACCTCGCAGATCCCACCACGCGCCCCTCCGAGTCCGTCTCGCCGCTGCCCGTGTGCGACATGGCAGTGATGTGGGCGGAAGCGATCAGCGACTTTGACGCGCCCGCCAATGGCGTCGCCACGATTCGCTATGAAGGCGGCGAATACCAGTTTTCAATGTCCACCGGCATCAATATTCGCTTTACCGATGGCTGCAAGGTAGTTGGTCGCTAGGATTTTCGAAATAGCATCTTAACGCACGGCAGCGATGCTCCCCATTACACTGAATATAACGTAAAGGGGAGCATCATGCAGAGGCTGGACGCACCAACAACCTTAATTATCGGCGCCAACGGCAGGCTGGGCACAGCTTTTCGGCGCACATGGCCTCAGGCTTCCCCAGTCACGCGTGAAGTACTGGATATCACCGACGAAGCCGCTACGCGTGCTTACATCATGCGCGCACGGCCCACTGTCATCCTCAACTGCGCGGCACTGACCGACCAGCGAACCTGCGAACGCAATCCCGATCGGGCCCGCTCGATCAACGTGGACGGCGTGCGCCATCTGCGCGCGGCAGCCGACGCTGTCGAGGCGACCCTGGTGCATTTCAGCTGCGACCGCGCTGCCAACCCGGTCAATGTGTACGGGCGCACCAAGCTGGAGAGTGAACCGCTGGGGCATCTGACCATCCGCGCCCGCATTTACGACGGCTCGCATCCGGTCTGGTCGGCGCTGTCACGCCAGGAATCCCTGGGATTGTCGATCAAACACTGGATGAACCCGATCAGCACCACCAGCCTGGTGACGATCACCTTTGGCCTGCTGAACCGCAGCGCACGCGGCCTGATAGAAGTGGGCACCCGCTATCGGCTGAGCGAGTATGAAGTGGGGCGCGTGTGGGCCTCCGTGCTGGGGACGAATCCGGAACTCATCACGCCGGTGCAGCGGGCCAAAACCGACAGCCTGCCCACCGCCGACAGCGTGATGTCCACGCTGGGGGTGTCGCGCCACAACATCTACATCCCCACGCTGGAGGAAGATGCCGCGCTGCACCGAAGCTGGTACATCATGAATCGCGATTGAGGGAAAATTCAGGGCCATGTGCATGGCGCAAGCGCACCGCGCAGGCAAGGCGCACTCGAAACAGGTTCGTCCGGCCCTTAACGGCGAATCGCCTGGATTTCGTCACCCTCATAGGCGCGGCGCGTGGCCTCGGCCTCAGGGTCGGGATAGCCGTGCAGCAGGATCAGCTCATCCAGCGGAGCGTCATTCACCACGTCATAGCCCACCAGCAGATTGGCCAGCACGATATCCGTGACCAGCAGCATGCGCGCAAAATTCTGAAACTGCCCCTGAAGCGCCGTAAACAGCACGGCAAACACGCGCTCACGCAGCTCGGTTTCCTGAATGCCAGCGCCCGGATAGCTGACGCCCCAGTTCTGCTGATACGCGCCAATCTCGCAGATGCTGTCACGCAGATGGCACAACTGCATAATCGCAGCCTTGCGGTCCTGCGCGTCCACCAGGCGGCGGGCATCGCGATAAGGCAGATTGGGAAGCTGGCGATACAGCTCTCCCGGCGGGGTGGTTTCGATCAGTTTCTGGATGGGGAGCTGATGGATGCGCAGCCCGCTGGCCAGCGAGGTCAGGCACTGCCGGTAATACGCTGCACGTTTCGGGCGGTCGGCGCAGCGGTCATAACGCCACATCAGCGACAGATAATCCCCGAAGTCCAGGGGCAGGCGCGGCGGATCGTGCGGGGCATACATACCAAGCAGCTGGGCGATGCGTGATTGTTCAAAACGACTGGCCGTCTGCATACGAACGCTCACTTAAGTGACGAAAACTCTGCTTCAGGAGGAATAAGTCTCGGTGCGCCGGTCGCCCGGTGTCACCGCCTTATGACGGGCACGCAGCTTCCAGGTCGCAATCGCTGCCTCGCGCTGAATGCGCACATCCATCTTCGACTGACCGAGCTTGCGATCCGGAAAGTAAATCGGCACTTCCGCCACCTTGTAGCCCAGCCGACAGGTCAGATACGCCATCTCTACCTGAAATATATATCCATTTGACTGCACGCGGTCCAGATCAAGCCCGATCAGTGTGTCGCGCTTCCAGGCACGAAAGCCGCCCGTCGCGTCATTGACCGGGATGCCGAGGATGGCGCGCACATAAATCTGGTTGGCAAACATGCTCAGCAGCTTGCGATACCAGCTCCAGGCCTCGTCCACGCTGCCCCCGCGCACGTAGCGCGAGCCCAGCACCATGTCGTTGCCTTCGTTCAGCTTCGCCACAATCTGCGGCACATATTCGGGCTTGTGGCTGAAGTCACAGTCCATCTGCACAATGATATCAGCACCCATCACAATTGCCTTGCGGAAACCCGCCCGATAGGCCGGCCCCAGCCCGTTCTTGTCGGTGCGATGCAGCACATGCACCCGCCCTGGATGCTGCTGGCTCAACGCATCCGCCGCAGCGCCTGTCCCGTCTGGCGAATTGTCGTCCACCACCAGAATCTGAAGCCCCTCGACCGGCAGCGCCAGCAGGGCATCGGCCATCAGCGGCAGATTCTCAATTTCGTTATAGGTCGGCAGAACGATGGTGACATTTTGCATATGCGAACCAGGCTTCCTGTAGCGCCCTGACGGAGGGTCACTGCGTGTGAACCTCGTAGTCTAAGGTAACGCCAAAACCGTTACAAGAGCAAAAAGGTTTGCGGGAGGTTTATACAACGGGGCGCGGCCAGGGGCCCAACACACAAACCTGGCCGCGTTTGCGGGCATCTCCAGCGCGGCTCAGGCTGGCCAGACGCGCTCGAATACATCGGCATAGCGGGTGACCAGGCCTTCGCGATCCACCTGGAGGTCGGCCGAAAAGCCGCTCACCAGGCTTTCGTAGCGATAGCGGGTCGCGCCGCTGCTGGCATCCAGGCAGGTGTAGCGCTGGCGCTCACTGGAAGGCTCCAGGCCAGGCACCTCGATATAGACCACGTTAATTTCCGCGCTTTCGCCCGGCTTGATGCCCAGGCGGCGGATCGGCAGCGTGTTGGTGAAGGGAGACACGGAGATATCCACATCCATGCAGCCGCGCAGCCCCAGCAGCGGGGCACCGCCGCTGTCGGTCCAGTTGCCGCTGCCATCGTGATGCAGCACCAGACGGCGCAGCAGGCGCGGGTTGCAGGCGATTTCCACCGAGCGCACGGTGAAGGTGCGGTCGCAGCGCACCGTGTACTGCATGCGGAAGGGCTGTCCCAGTTCCACGCCGATGACCACGCCATCGGCGATGATTTCTTCGCTGGAAACGCGCAGTGTGAGATGTTCCAGTCCTGGCTCTGAACACGGCTTCCACATGACCACATGATCGGTCTGTGCGCCGCGATCCCTGGCTTTGCGAGAGGATGAGCTCATAGCGTTCGTCTGCCGTTTTACTCTTACGGGTTGTCTAACGAATAATTGTACCTACCGATTCGTCGCCCTGTACAGCCCTCATCAGGGCGCCCTCAGCCCAGAAATCGAGCACCATGATCGGCATATGGTTTTCCTGGCACATGGTGAAGGCGGTCATGTCCATCACATTCAGCCGCTTCGCAATCACTTCGGCATAGCTGATGCTGCTGTAGCGCGTGGCCGTCGGGTCTTTCTTCGGGTCGGCGCTGTACACGCCGTCCACCTTGGTGGCCTTGATGATGATATCGGCCTCCATTTCCATGGCGCGCAGGGCGGCGGCGCTGTCGGTGGTGAAGTAGGGGTTGCCGGTGCCGCCCGCGATGATGACGACGCGGCCTTTTTCCATGTGGCGGACAGCGCGCAGGCGGATATATGGCTCGGCAATCGCATTCATGGCGATGGCCGTCTGCACGCGGGTGCGCACGCCCATGCGCTCCAGCGCATCCTGCAGCGCCAGGCCATTCATGACCGTGCCAATCATGCCGATATGGTCGGCCGTGCTCTGGGCCATGCCGCGCTGCACGCCGTCCTTGCCGCGCCACAGGTTGCCACCGCCGATGACGATGGCGATCTGCACACCGGTGTCGTGCAGCTCACGGATGCGCAGCGCGATCCGTTCCGCTTCTTCGGGGTCGATGCCGTAGCCGCGCTGGGGGGCCAGCGCCTCGCCGCTCAGCTTGAGCACGATACGGTGATAGGCCTTGTGTTGAACGGCAGGTTGGGTCATGCGGGCAGTCCTTTCGGTGGAAAAAGATGGGGAACGCGGGGTCACGCGGCACAAAAAAGGGACCAGCGTATAACGGCTGATCCCTTTAAAAGGCTGTCAACGAACGGCGGCATCACGCGGGCCAGCGAGAGAATGGGTGCGGGGGTCGCGTGGTAGCATTGCAGTTCCTCGAGTCACGAGCCTTATTCGGCGGCTTCGGATGAATTGCCTTCGCCCAGCGCAAAGCAGGCAAAGCGGCGAATTTCGATGCTCTCGCCCGTCGCGGTCACGGTTTCTTCCAGCAGCTTCTGGATGGTCTTGCTGTCATCCTTCAGCCACGGCTGTTCCATGAGCACGATTTCCTGGAAATACTTCTCCATGCGGCCATCGGCAATCTTGGCAGCCATTGCTTCCGGCTTGCCTTCTTCGATGGCGCGGCGGCGCTGCAGGTCGCGCTCGGCTTCCACCTGTTCGGCGGGAAGCTGTTCGCGGCGCACCACCTGGGGCTTCAGGTTGGCGATGTGCAGGGCGATCTCACGGCAGAAGTTGCGGAAATTGTCGGTATTGGCGACAAAGTCGGTTTCGCAGTTGATCTCCACCAGCACGCCGAGGCGCTTGTTGAAGTGCAGATAGCTCTCGATCAGGCCTTCATTCATGCTGCGGCCCGCGTTCAGCTTCTTGGCAGCCTTGGCGATGCCTTTTTCACGCAGGTAGTCGGCCGACTTGTTCATGTCGCCGTCGTTGGCTTCCAGCGCCTTCTTGCAGTCGAGCGGCCCTGCGCCGGTCATTTCGCGCAGGTCTTTTACCATCTGGGCAGTGACAGCCATGTTTATTCCTCGTCAGTTACGCGCTTGTTGGACTTCAGCTTTGCCAGGGTCGAGGCACCGAGCAGATCTTCATCTGTGCCTTCCTGATTGTCGGCCGGGGTGCCGTAGGCGGAGGTTTCTTCCGCTTCGCTGGCGCTCTTGCCGCGCATTTCGTTGCCTTCGATGACGGCGTTGGCGAACGTCTCAAGGATGAGCTTCACCGAGCGCACGGCGTCGTCATTGGCCGGCAGAATGTAGTCGATGGTGTCCGGGTTGCTGTTGGTGTCAGCCAGGGCCATCACCGGGATGTTGATGGTGTTGGCTTCCTTGACGGCGGTCGCTTCACGGTTGGTGTCGACGACGATGATCAGATCGGGCAGCTTCTTCATGACGGTGATACCGCCCAGACGCAGCTCCATCTTTTCGATTTCGCGGTCAATCTTCAGGCGTTCGCGCTTGCCCAGAATGTCGTACTCGCCCTCGCCGCGCTTGCGCGTCTTGGTCTTCAGGGTGTCGATACGCTTGCGGATGGTCACCCAGTTGGTGAGCGTGCCACCGAGCCAGCGCTTGTTCACGTAGGGCATGCCGCAGCGTTCAGCTTCGCGCTGCACGGCTTCCTGTGCCTGGCGCTTGGTGCCCACGAACAGCACTGTGCCGCCGCTGGCCGCAATATCGCGGATCATGTTGTAGTACTGGTTCAGGTCGACAATCGTCTGCTGAAGGTCGAGGATGTGGATGCCGTTACGGGCAGTGAAGATGTAGGGCTTCATCTTCGGGTTCCACTTGGTCGTGCGATGACCGAAGTGAACGCCCGCTTCCAGAAGCTGCTTCATGGAAACAGAAAAGGGCATTGTGTGACTCCTGTACGTGTGACTGTGTTTAAGCGATCACGTGAAACACTGCGCGGGTCGAGACAAGACCGCGGAAAATTCCGCCAGTCCAACACAGTCCAGCCGCATTTTCACGTGTGATGATGCCAGCATTGTATCAGGCGGATAGCCCGCTTTGGAAGTGTAAATTCCGCCCCTGGGCACGCCCGTGGAGGCCTACAGGTGCTGGTCAAACAGGATCGGATTGCCGTCAGGGTCGACCACCACGAAGCTGGCCGGCCCGCTGGTGGATTCGTCGGCCTCGTCGCCCACGATGGCGATGCCTTTGGCCTTCAGCTCGCGCTGAAGCTGGCGCACATCGGTAAACGAGCCGACCGGCTGCGCCTGCTGGTTCCAGCCCGGGTTAAAGGTCAGCATATTCTTGTCGAACATGCCCTGAAACAGCCCGATGACGTGCTCCCCATTGTTCATGATGAGCCAGTTGTGCTCGATATTGCCGCCCATCACGCTGAAACCCAGTTTTTCGTAGAAGGCCTTCGACGCGTGGATGTCTTTCACGGTCAGGCTGATCGAAAATGCGCCAACATTCATGTTTAACCCCCTAAGCTTTACCGACCTAAATCAGCACATATGTTCTTATATCATAGCATACAATAATTTCTGACGGGCGCAAGCCCCCGACGCACCCTCAAAATCACGCGGCACACGCAGCAGGCGCTTTCTTGCACGTGCGGGCGCGTAGCGGTCTAATTACCAGTTACACGCGGCCCAGACCGCCCTAAAACCGTTCGTCAACCCAGCGAATCAGTCAAAATTAGAGGAGTTCGGCATTATGGAGTTTGGCATCACTTTCAAAGGGGATATTTCACCCAAACGCACGGTGGAGCTGTGTAAGCTGGCCGAGCAGGCCGGGTTCACCTACGCATGGTTTTTCGATTCGCATGTGCTGTGGCGCGAGTGTTACGTCACCATGGCCATGTGCATGGAACACACCACGAATATGCGCTTCGGCCCGTGCGTGACCAACCCCGGCGTGCGCGAATGGTCTGTGGCCGGCAGCCTGTATGCCACTTTGCAGGCGCAGAGCGGTGGCCGCTTTGACGCAGGCATCGGCCGTGGCGACAGCTCGCGCCGTGTGCTCGGTCGCAAGCCGCTGACGGTGGAATACATGGCCGAATTTGGCGACGCGCTCAAGGCGATGGCCAAAGGCGAGGAAGTCACCTACGAGTGGGAAGGCTCGGAAACGACCGTACAGATTCCCTGGGTGGAAAAGTACGACCTGCCGGTGTGGTATGCCGCTTACGGGCCGAAGGCGCTGGGCGTGGCCGGCCAGTATGGCGACGGCCTGATCATTCAGCTGGCCGACCCGTGGCTGGTGAAGTGGTTCAGCGACCAGGCGATTGCGGCGGGCCAGGCGGCCGGCAAAGACATGAGCAATTTCCGCGTGATGAGCGCCGCGCCCGTCTGGGTGGGCGATATGGACACCGCCCGCACGCAGACGCGCTGGTTCCCGGCGATGGTGGGCAATCATGTGGCCGACTTGGTGGAAAAATACGGCAAAACCGGCGCCTCGGTGCCGCAGCGCCTGACCGACTATATCGAAGGCCGCAAGGGCTACGACTATCGCCATCACGCGGACAAGGACGCCGATCATCTGGGCTTCATCAAGGACGATATCGTCGACAGCTTTGGCGTGCTGGGCAGCGTGGAAACCCACGTGCAAAAGGTGCGCGAGCTGGAAAGCGTCGGCGTGACGCAGTTCAACGTGTACCTGATGTGCGGCGATGAAGAGCGCATCGTCGAGGAATACGGGAAAAGTGTCCTCCCTGAATTCAAAGTAATGAGTGATGGGTGATGAGTAATGAGGAAAGACTGGTTTCGCGGTTTGAGGAGCTGATTGCCTGGCAAAAAGCCAGGCTGCTCACCCGCGAGGTCTATACAGTCACCAGAAACAGTAAGTTTTCAGCCGATCATGGATTGTCACGGCAGATTCAACGTGCTGCCGTGTCTGTCATGTCAAATATTGCAGAAGGGTACGAGCGAGCCAATCCAAATGAGTTTCTGCACTTTCTGAACATCGCCAAAGGGTCATGTGCCGAAGTGCGCTCCCAATTGGTTGTTGCTTACGACATCGGCTACATTGATACAGATTGCTACAATCAGATGATGCGTCTGGCAGAAGAAACTGGCCGCGTTATTGGCGGACTGCGTCAGTCCATCATTCGGAAACGGACGGGCCAGGGACTTAAGTAGCGCACTATCCTCATCACTCATTACTCGTCACTCATCACTTGCGAGGTCACTATGGGAACTTTGTTCAAAAACGGAACGCTCGTCACAGCCAGCGACATGCTGCGCGCGGATGTGCTTGTCGAAGGAGAAATCGTCACGCTGATCGGGCTTGACCTGCCGGCGGACGGCCACACCGTGGTCGACTGTACGGGCAAGTATCTGCTGCCCGGCGGGATCGACGTGCACACGCATCTCGACCTGCCCTTCGGCGGCACCTTCAGCAACGACGACTTTGACGTCGGGCACAAGGCGGCGGCCTTTGGCGGCACCACCGCCCACATCGACTTCGTCATCCAGCCCAAGGGCGGCAGCCTGCACGACGGCCTGGCGACCTGGCGCAAGAAAGCAGCCCCGGCCCAGATCGACTATGCCTTCCATATGGCCGTGACCGACCTGCGCCAGGACGTGCTGGAAGAAATCCCCAGCCTGGCCGCTGAAGGCATCACCAGCCTGAAACTGTTCATGGCCTACAAAAACGTGTTCCAGGTGGATGACAAGACGCTCTTCCGCGCCATGCAGGTGGCCGCCGAACACGGCATGATCGTGATGGTGCACGCGGAAAATGGCGATGTGGAAAACACGCTCACGCCCGCCCTGCTGGCCGCTGGCAAGACCGAGCCGAAGTATCACGCGGCCTCGCGCCCGCCCGAAATTGAGGGCGAAGCGACCAACCGCGCCGTGGTCATGGCCGGCCTGGCGAACTGCCCGCTGTATGTCGTGCATATGACCTGCGACGAATCGATCGAGGCGCTGCGCCGCGGCCGCGCGCTGGGCTATCCGGTCATGGGCGAGACGTGCGTGCAGTACTTTTTCCTCACCGTCGAGGAACACATGGCCCAGCCAGACTTCCACGGCTCGAAGTACGTGTGTTCACCGCCCATCCGCACCAAGCACGACCAGCAGGTGCTGTGGCGCGCCGTGAAAGACGGCACGCTCCAGGTCATCAGCACCGACCACTGCGACTTCTGGTTTGAGGGTGGCAAGGGGCCGTGGCAGGAATGGTCGAAGGCGCACAATGGCGGCGACTGGGTGGAGTATGAGGCACAGGACCCGTCGTATCGCCGTCCGGGCAAGGAACTCGGCCTGGGCAATTTCTCAAAAATCCCCAATGGCCTGCCCGCCATCGAAGACCGCATGATGATGGTGTGGGATGGCGGGGTGAATTCCGGCATCCTGACGCCGTCGCGCTTTGTCGAGCTGAATTGCACCAACCCGGCCAAAATCTTCGGCATGTACCCGAAGAAGGGCACGATCGCCGTGGGCAGCGACGCCGATATCGTGGTGTGGGACCCGAACGCGAAGCATACCTTCAGCGCCAAAACCCATCACATGCGCACCGACTACAACCTGTTTGAGGGGCACACCGCCACCGGCAAGCCGGTCATGGTGTATCAGCGCGGCAACAAGCTGGTGGACGGCGACCAATGGTTCGGCAAAAACGGGAACGGCCAGTTCATCAAGCGCAGCACGCACGCGCCGGTGCTGTAAGAAGACTGCCGATCGGTTTGTGAGAGGAAACAGCCTGGAATTACAGCTTTGAGTCCCTTCAGGGACTTGGGCAGTTGGTAGCCTGGGGTTTTGAACCCCAGGCGGCAACAGTAACGGCCAGTTCATCAAGCGCAGCACGCACGCGCCGGTACTGTAAGGACTGCGCTGCGCATCGGTTTCAGACTGACTATCAGAAAAGGATACACCTATGGAAAACATGCTGTTTTACGCCCATTCCGGCATCCGCTGGATCGTCATCCTGGCGGCCATCGTCGCGATCGGCTATTTTGTCTTTGGCCTGCTGACGAAGCGCGCCTATGACCGTCCCGCCGGCCTGTTGCTGACGATCTTCGTGCGCTCGATGGAAATTCAGTGGCTGCTTGGGCTGATTGTGCTCGTCGTGCAGGGGCTGGACAATGCCACGCCCGCCAAGTGGACGCACCTGGGCATCATGACCGTCGCGCTGGTGATCGCGCACGCGTATATGGCCTTCCGCAAGCGCCCGGACAACGTCAAATATGTGGGCGGGCTGGGCGTCATCGCGGTGACGCTGGTCGCGGTCGTCATTGGCGTCTCGGCGCTGGGCGGTAATCGCTGGAGCTTCACGCCCACGGGCATGGGCTCATCGGCTGCCGAGGATGTGCCGGCCGTTGAAGTGACCGAATCCGCCTCGTAACGTCCAGCTCTACAACGCAACACCGTGTGGGCGAGGCATATCCTGTCTCGCCCACTTTTATATCACCCTAGCGCGCCAGCACCGCATCCAGCGCCGACTCGGCATCCGTCTCGCCTGCCAGTATAGCGGCGACAGCATTCTGGATGGCGCGCATGACGACCGCGTCGCGGCTGTCGGCGGTAATCGGAATCAGCGCACGGCTGAATACCCGCGCCGCAAAAGCATCGTAGCGCACATCGAAAAAGTCATTCAGGGCGGTGCGGGTGGTGGGCAAAGCGCCAGTCGCCTGAGCAAATTCCATCTGTCGGCGCGGATCCATGAGATAAAACAACATATCCACCGTGCGCTCCTGCTCATCGGCCTCGGCGGTGGGGATAACCCACATCCAAGCATCCACGACGGCGGCCGGAGAGCCATTGGCCGTGGGCAGCGGCGCAAACAACAGCGTGCTGCCCGCAGCCCGCGCGCGCAGATATTCGGTTGAGGTCAGCACGCCGGCCGGCAGGGCTCCGCTGATGACATCGTCGGCATAGGCGCTGGTGCCCGCATATTGCAAAGCGCCGGGATCCAATACCTGTCCGCGCACGCCCCGCTGCACATAATCAAACAGGTCGCGCAGCGGATCTTCCGTCAGCATGAGCGGCTCGTTCAGCGGTGGATCCTCCGCGCCTGCCTGATACTGGGCATATAACACATCGTTGATGCCGGCATTCTGTGCCGGAAACTGATAGGCAAAGCGGGCATCGATCACGCTGTCGAAAGACCAGGTTTCGGGAGCGGAAGCTGACTCGCTGTAGGCCAGATGTTTGAATTCTGCCAGGTAGGGGATGCCGTACAGCACGCCGTCGACACGCCCCAGCTCGCCCATAGCCAGCGGCATATCGCCCAGCAGGCTGGCTGCCCGCGCTGGCATCGGATCAACCAGGCCATCGCGCACCAGCGCGACCAGGTCGGCTCGGCGCACCAGCGTGAGGTGGGGCAGCGCGCCGTGCGCCACCGCCGACGCGCTGCGCAGCGTGGTGATCAGCGAGCCAGGCCCGGCATTGCTGTCGCGCTTGATGCGCAGCTCGGCCAGCGTCTCTGGATTCGCCTCGGCAAAGCTGGTCATCTGCGCGCCAAACACCTCAGAGGCCGCATCCTGGGTGACGATCAACGACTCCGGCATCCACAGACGCACCGGCAGTGGCGTACTCTCAATGGTATCGCCGGTCGCATCTTCCCCAATCATATCCTGCGCCGATGCCGCCATGCTGAAGCACAGCGCCATAACAAAAACCCAGCCTGCTGCTCGTTTCACAAAACCGCACCTGTTTGTCTGGTCATGGAGCGCATTATAACCCATGTGCCCGCGCCCACCTTAACCCATAAAAAAGCGGCCACCTGAATCAACAGTGTGGCCGCCTGATGCCTTATTTTCCGGATGATTCGTCGTGGCTAATCGTCGTCGTCATCCCCACCGCCATCATCATCGTCGTCATCATCGTTATCGTCATTATTCGGCACATTGGCAGGCGGGTTTGGAGGCGAAGTGGGAGGCATACTGACAGGCGGGACGGCCGTCGCCATGGGCGGCATACTGGTAGGCGGATTCGGATTTGAGTTGTCGGGCGGATTCGCAGGCGGGTTCGGATTTGAGTTGTCAGGCGGATTCGCAGGCGGGTTCGGATTTGAGTTGTTGGGCGGATTCGCAGGCGGGCCAAAAACATCTGAACCGTTATTGTTGTTACGCGGAACCTCCAGAATCGTCACCGACTCCACAGTGCCATCTGTGCTGCTGATGTCCAGCGCGGCGCCGGCATTGGTCTCTATACGCCAGGTTGTACCACCTGCAGCCGTGGGCACCAGTTCCATACTGGTCACGCGGCTGTTGGGAAACATTGCCGCAGCGATATCAGCAGCCTGCTGACCATTCACAAGCACGAGAGGCAACGTCAACACAAAAGAGGCATCGGCAATATCGAGCTGCGCGCCAACCCAGGCTGCTGTAACGGCATTGACCTCCCAGCCACTTCTGGTGCTGGAAGTGCGCATCCGCACTGGCATCCCGACAGCAGCCTGAAGCGGATTCACATCCATCTCAGGACTGGATGCCCGTTTGTATGATTGTCCGCCGACGAAGATGGTGTTGCCATCCACGCCGTCCACCAGACCCTCAATCACAGCCTCGCCCGGATTCAGCCCGACGATCTGGGCTGGCTCTACGATTGAGGCATCCCAGATACTGATCGGCGTGGGATAGGCATGCATCGTGACGACACCGCCGACTTCAAATTCGCCCTGAATATCAGCCTGGTTCACGAGCAATATATGCCCGGCAACGACCCACGCATCGGGCGTCACCAGCTCGATAAAGCCGGTGATCATCGTGACGACCTGTGCTTTTGGCCGCTGGGCCAAAACGGGCGCTGTCAGCAGCAGCCCCAAGAAGAAACTAAATATGAGAACTGCCAGACGAGGCACGGGAGTCGTTCTATTCTTCACTGAATTCACCCAAATTTCTCCCGCTAGTTGCACACATCCGATAAACGACGACGTGTGCTTATTAATCATTATGAACTAGCATTTGAGATGATTCATGTGCTGACTGGGGGATAGTCATATCCCCCACCCATATGCTTTCGCTTTAGCAGTTAATCGTCGTCGTCAAAGTCATCATCGCCACCGTCATCATCGTTATCATCGTCGTCACTGGACGTATTGCTGGACGTGTTGTTCGACTGGTTCGAGTTGCTGTCGTCAGACTGATTCGAGCTGGTGTTGCTCGACGTGTTATTCGACGTGTTGTTCGACTGGTTCGAGTTGCTGTCGTCAGACTGATTCGAGCTGGTGTTGCTCGACGTGTTATTCGACGTGTTGTTCGACTGGTTTGAGTTGCTGTCGTCAGACTGATTCGAGCTGGTGTTGCTCGATGTGTTATTCGACGTGTTGTTGGACTGGTTCGAATCATTCGAGCCATCATCATCTGTGCCAGGAGCCGCCAGCATAGCCACCGACACCACGTTGCCGTCCGTGCTGTTGATGTCCAGCGAAACGCCGGCATTGGTCTGCACGCGCCAGGAGGTACCACCATCAGCCGTTGGCACCAGCGCCATGCCGGTCACGCGGCTGTCTGGAAACATCCCCGCAGCGATATCAGCCGCCTGCTGACCGTTCACGATGACAAGCGGCAGGGCTGTGGCCCCGCTGGCATCGACGCCGTCAGCCTGCGCGCCTACCCAGGCCGGCGTGACCGCACTCACTTCCCATGTGCCATTGCTGCTGGAAGTGCGCATACGCACCGGCATTCCCACAGCAGCCTGCAGCGGATTCACGTCCGCCTCGGCACTCGATGCGCGTTTGAAAGACTGGCCACCCACGAAAATGGTGCTGCCATCCACGCTGTCCACCAGCCCTTCAATCACCGCCTCGCCCGGATTCAGCCCTGCGATGCGGGCAGGCTCGATAATCGACGCCTCCCAAATGCTGATCGGCGTGGGATAGGCATGCATGGTGACGACGCTGCCAGCCGCAAATTCGCCCTGAATATCAGCCTGGTTGACCAGCAGGATGTGCCCGCCAACCACCCACGCATCGGGCGTCACCAGCTCGATAAAGCCGGTGATCATCGTCACGACCTGGGCTTTTGGCCGCTGGGCCGCGACGGGCGCTGTCAGCAGCAGCGCCAGCAGCAGGCCGAGCGCCAGCAGCCCCGCGCGCGACATGTGGTTTCTGTTCTTCATCGACATCATCCTCATTACTCCCGCTAAATCCGTCTGCCTGACCGGCAGCAGCGTATGGATACCAGTAAAGCGCATGCCCGCGCAGCACAGGGGCGGGCATGCCTCGCCCCTGTGCTGTCCAGCGCATCAGCAGCTAATCGTCGTTGTCGTCGCTGCCGCTGTCATCATCGTTCGAGTCATCGTCTGAACTGTCGTCGTCATCCGAGCTGTCGTCGTCGTTATCATCGTTTGAGTCATCGTCGTTATCGTCGTTCGAATCATCATCCGAGCTATCGTCGTCGTTGTCGTCAAACGAGTCATCATTCGAGTCATCGTCATTATCGTCATTACGGTCGTCGTCCGAGCCGCTGCCGCTGTTGTCATCCCCGTCATCATCGCGTTCGATCGACCAGATGGTGCCGTCCACCGCGCTGATGCGGAATTCGTGGCCGGTATTGGTCTTCACTTCCCAGTACGGGCGGCCATCGCCCCCACGATACAGCTCGACTTCGGTGATGCGCGCGTTGGGCAGCACACCCAGCGCAATCGCGGCGGCCTGTTCTGCCGTGACTGTTGCGCCGGTGGGTGTCGCGGTGCCGCGAATGCCGTTGTCATCGTCGCGGTCATCGATGGCGTCGCGTATCGATGTGGTGGTGCGCACACGGGTGACCACAATGGCGCCGGATGTATCGACCGACAGCGTGAGCACGGCCGGATTGCCCACCACCAGGTCTGCCGCGCTGATGCCAGCAGGCAGCGTGTAGGTCTGCCCGCCGATGGTCACGCTGGTCGGGGTGACGGCCTGCACCAGCCCGCCCACGCGCCACTGGGCCGCGCCCAGATTCAGGTCATCTTCGCGATCGACGTAGGTCGCCAGCCAGGCATTTGGCCCGGTGGCGAATGCACGAATCTCGACGATGCTGCCCACCGTGATGCGGTCATCGATATAGGCGCCCGCCACATTGACCGACTGGCTGTTGACCGTCCACAGCGTGCCGTTGATCTGCGCCACGGTGCCCAGCAGGTAGGTAGCGACCGGCAGCGGCGACTGCTGGGCGACGGCCGGGCCGACTGCGGCCAGCATCAGCCCGGTGGCCAGTGCGCCCTGCGAGATCATTTTTGCCAAACGTGTTGATTTGAACATCATTCGATTCCTTTTCCGGTTACATGCCATCTGATTGCTCGTTACAGCACTACAGTCTGGCGAGGCTCGAAAAGGTTTCGGAATTGGGGCATTACAGAAAACAAACATTAACAGGCGGGAGAAAAGCACACATCAGGCATCGCTGACATAAAAAAGCGGGTGAGCTCCCGTGAGCCCACCCGCCTGAGAACGCTAGTTGTCCGGCCCGTCAGGGTCGGGGAAGGCGTTGCCAAACGAACCGGGCGGAATCGTCGGCGTGGGGATAGCCGGCGCCTGGTAATCCACTGGCAGCGCATCGATATAGGCCTGGGTATCCAGCGCGATCAGCGCCAGCCAGCCAATCGCCCCGCCGATGTCCACCTTCACCCACGGGCTGTACGGGCTGCGCGCCAGCAGCGTCACCGGCTGGCCATCCGTCAGCGACACAATCGCCGGGAAAATTGTGTCCGGGCCGCTGCGCAGGCTGGCCCCATTGGGCGCGATCACGCGGCCGCTGGTGCCCAGCTCACCATAACGCTGGGGGGGAAGCGGTGTGGATTCATAGACCGCGCTGAGTGAGCCGGTATTGCGCCCCAGCAGCTCGGCCAGCATCCAGCCGGTTTCGCCCGTGTCGCGGCGTACATGCAGCCAGTCCTGCTGCGGATTCTGGCCCAGCACGCTCAGGATTTCGCCCGCCGGAACCTGCAGCACGACCGCGGCGTTGGTGCCGGGCGACACGCGCATATTGACCGCGCCCTGGGTGATGACATAGCCCGGCTGAGGCAGCACGATCGGCCGGTCCAGCAGCGCGATCGGCAGATTGGCCGCCAGCGCCGGGTCATACGGCTGGGGCTGACTGGGCGCGCTGATGGGCACGCTGACATCATCGGGCGCGTGGGCCACCGTCACCTGCTCACCCACGTTAAACGCGACTTCCGTGCCGGAGGCCAGCGCCGAGCCGACGCCGCTGAGCAGGATGAAGGCGGTATTGGTGCCGTCGATCTTGACCAGCGCCGTGCCATTGAGATAGAGCGAGATGCTGTTGACGACGATGCGCACACCATAGCCGATCGGCGTTTGCAGCACCAGCATCGGCGTGGGCGCAGACGGGCACGCAGGCGGTGTGAAACTGGTCTCGACCACGAAGCTGGTCCAGGCCGTGAATTCCGGCGGCGAGACATCGCGCATGCGCACATCGCCCAGCAGGAAGGCCGTATAGCGCAGCGGATCGTCCGCGCGCAGATAGGCCATACCGGCGGTGCCCACTTCGGGCGCAAACGGGGCCGACGCGATGCTGTCCACCAGCGCGGCCTCGACCAGCGCGCCCGTAGACGCCAGCGCATTGCTCACCCCGCCCTGCGGCTCTGCGCCCAGCGCGATGCCCGCGTTACAGATAAAGCCCTGCGGCTTGTTGATACAGCTTTCGGTGGCCGTCACATACAGCCCGACCAGCGCATCGGCGCAGGTTTCGGTCACAGGCGGCGCCTCGGTGGGCACAGGCGTGGCCGTGGGCGGCAGCGGCGGCGTTACGACCAGCAGCACGCCGGCCGTGGGCACGGGCGTCGGGCTGTCCTGAGCCAGCAGGCCCCCGGCCACCAGCAGAACAGCGAAGCACAGCAGCAGTACGATTACAGGGAGGAGTCTAGGCAAATGCATCACGCATCATCAATTCAATTATCGATACCAGGTGGCCCGTTATTCTACAGGCTGCGCGTCATTTAGGGCATACAGCGTATAGCGGCCGTCGTCTGCCGCCCATACCACTGGCAGGTTCTCGCCGGCATATACCGGGAACTCGACATCATATTCGGGCGAAAAGCTGAAATCCAGATATTCCTGATAGCCCAGGTGGAAGAACAGCAGGTAATCGTCCCCGGCGTCACGCCAGCGAGAGATGATCTCTGCCTGGGCGACCCCCTGCCTGCGCTGATAGCCCCAGTTGTCAAACAGCACATCGGGGATGCAAGTCAGCTGCGCCGGGCAGTAGAAATTGCGCGGCTCCCACATAAAGCGCACGGTCGAGCCAGCGGGCAGCTCATTCAGGCGGTCCAGCGTGGCGCGATGCGTGGCCAGATTGCGGAACAGGAATTCCTGCTCCGGCATGGTGCCCAGCGTCACTTCCAGAAAGTGCGTCTCGTTGACTTTTTTGTGCACCTCAAACAGGCTGAACAGCACCGTAAGCAGGAATATCCCGCGCACGATGAAGCTCACCTTGATCGGTTTTTCCGGCAGCCGGTCCAGCCCGACCAGCGCGCACGCCCCCAGCACAGCCGAAATGGGCAGCAGCATAATCACCAGGCGCGTCTGCATGCCGATGCCGGTGAAAGCTGCCGTCACCGCCCAATAGATATAGATCGGCAGCATGATCGCCAGGCCCAGCACGGCAGCTGTGCGCACCTTTTGCTCCAGCACGCGCCAGAGCAAGGTCAGCAGCAGCGGGGATGTCAGCAGGAACGGCCCCAGCGTGAACGAATACGTCTCGCCATAATTCATGCCCAGCACAGTCGCGCTGACCGGCAGCGCCAGCAGTTCCGCCAGCTCACCACGCGCCAGCAGCCCGCGCCCAGCCTGGCTGAACACCGCGCTGCGAATGCCATCCCACGCCAGCCCGTTCAGGAAATACGGATAAATCGGGTTGCCATACAGCAGCAGGCCGCGCAGCGCGTGCGGCGCATAGGCCAGCGTTGCCGCGATGCCAAACACGAGGAAGGGCCGCAGCGCCTGTCTGCGCCCGGCGATGAACATCCACAGCACGCACGCGAGGATAAACGCGCCCATCGTGTACTTGGTGCCAAAGCCGAAGCCGCACAATACGCCCAGCAGCGCCGCATACAGCAGGCTGTGCCGTTCAAAGCCACCCGCGCGCCAGCTCAACAGCAGCCCAAAGCCCACCGTGCTGAACAGCATCACTGCCAGATCGACATATTCCCAGCCGAACAACTGCCACAGGTTGAAGCTGGCCAGCAGCAGCGTGACCGCCAGCCATGCCGCCTGCCTCCCGGCGAGGCGCCTGGCCATACCCGCAGCCGCCAGCAGCCCCAGCACGCCGAAGGCGAAATGGATGCCGCCGCCGCTGGTGAAGCGCCCGGTCAGGCCGATGACCATGCCGAACAGCATTTCTGTCGCTTTGGGGAAGCCCAGATAGAAATTGTCGGCGCTGGCGGTCAGGCGTCCATCCCGCAGCGCATGCTGCACCTCCACCAGGTGATACACGATGCTGTCCCACGCGTACGGCGGGGCCAGGGTGTGAATCAGCGCCAGCGCCAGCAGCAGCACGCAAAAGCCCGCGATAACCCAGGTGAACGCGCCGTCCGGCTTTGAAGCGCGAAAGATGCCACGTGCGTCGCGCAGCCAGGCGGGAATGTCGCGCCGAAACAGGGCGATGCAGGCCAGCAGCATTACCGCGAAGACGAGCGGCCGGAACAGCCCCGCCAGACCGACCAGCACCAGCAGCCCGGACATCATGCCCAGCCCAATGGCCGCGTCCAGCGCCAGGCTTTCCGCGCGTGACAGGCCGAATCCGGCCGGTGCCCCGGCGCGCACGGCGACGCGTCGCATCACGCCCCTGCCCGCACCCGCGCACACCACAGTCAGCCCCAGCGGCGCCAGCACGTCGATGGCCATGCCCAGATAGCGCAGGCCGGAGGCCGGATCAATCGGCTTATGCACCGCATAATAGCCCGTCAGCAGCAGCGCGACCGCCAGCAGGATGACGACAGGCAGCAGATATGCGCGCAGTGGCGGACGCTCGGTATTCATCGGGCGGATACCCTCTCCAGTCAGGCCTGATTCAGAGTTGCTTGCCTACAGCGCTTCTGCCACCAGCTCGGCCACGTCCTTGACGATCATCGGCTTGTCATCGGCAGCTTTGGCGGTCTCGAACATCTGCATGCAGAACGGGCAGCCCACGGCCAGCACTTCGGCGCCGGTGGCCTTCGCCTCTTCATAGCGCACGACATTGACCTGCGCCGTGCCGTGTTCTTCTTCTTTCCAGAACTGCGCCCCGCCCGCGCCGCAGCAGAACGAATTTTTCTTCGTGCGCGGCATCTCGATCAGGTTGTCCGCGCCGACGACTGACGACAGCACATCACGCGGCGCATCGATCACGTCGTTGTGGCGGCCCAGGTAGCACGGGTCATGGAAGGTGACATTCGGCTGCTGGCCCGGTCGTGCCGTGGCGGGAATCTTCCCGGCCTGAATCAGCTCCTCGATCAGCTCGGTGTGGTGGATAACCTCGTAATTGCCGCCAAACTGCGGATACTCGCGGCCGATATTGTGATAGCAGTGCGGGCAGGTGACGACCACGCGGCGCGGCTTGTCGGCAAAGACCTCGTTCAGTGTCTCGACATTGGTCGTCGCCAGCTCCTGATACAAATCTTCCTTGCCAGCGCGGCGCGCCGAGTCGCCCGTGCAGTTCTCTTTTTCGCCCAGCACGGCGTAATTCACCCCGGCTTTCTGCAGGATTTTCACCAGCGCGCGGGCGGTGAGCTGGGCACGCGGGTCATAGCTGACCGCGCAGCCCGTCCAGTAGAGCACATCGAAATCGGGATTCTCGTCGGCCGTCGGGATGTCCATGTCTTTGGCCCAGCGGAAGCGATTCTCCGGGCTTTGCCACGGGTTGCCCTGGCGCTCCATGCCCTTGAATGCGCCTTGCAGCTCTGCGGGGAACTCGCCTTCCATCAGCACGGCATTGCGGCGGATATCGAGGATGTCCAGCATCGGCTCATTGCCCACCGGGCAGATATCGATACATGCGCCGCAGCTGGTGCACGCCCACACCGCGCTCTCGCTGATCGCAAAGCCCATCAGCGGATTGCTGCTTTCGGCCCCGGCGGCCAGCGCGCTCATCTCATCTTTGATCATGTAACGTTCGTTGATTTTGAGCGCGGCGGGCGACAGCTCTTTGCCGGTCGTATAGGCAGGGCAGACATCCTGGCAGCGGTTGCACATGATGCAGGCGAAGGCATCCACGATGTGCGTCTGCGCCAGATGCTCGATGCGGGCCGCGCCAAACTGCTCGCGTGATTCGTCCTCGAAGTCCAGCTTTTCCATCTCGCCCAGCGAGGTACGTTCCGGCCGCGTCAGGTAGTTAAACGGGGCCATGAACAGGTGCGCGTGCTTGGTATACGGGAAATACGGCGTGAAAATCAGGATGCCGCCCAGCCCCACCCACCAGAACACATGCTCCCACAGCAGCAGGCCGTCGCTGCCCACGCCGCTGAACAGGACAGACGCGATGGTGGCAAACGGCGAAAAGACATCCGCGCCGTGCTCGGCGATGTAGGCCGCGCTGCCCAGGAATCGCGCGCCGATGTGGATCAAGATGAACACGCCCACGATCAGCGAGTCGGCATTGACCGCGCCGGCCTTCACCTTCGGGTGCAGCAGCACATTGGCGTGATATTTCAGGTCGGTTTTATTGGGCAGCACAAAGCGGCGCAGGATGAAATAGCCCACACCCACCAGCACGGCCACGCTCAGCAGGTCGGCGAACAGCCGGTACAGATTGCTCAGCAGATTGTTGTCATAGGGCCAGGTGAAGCCGGGCAGGAACCCGTAGAGCAGATCGACCGCGTTGACCAGGAAAAAGTAGGTGAAGCCCAGCACCACGCCCAGGTGCAGCAGGCTGGTCAGGCGGCGCGTCTTCAGCGTGGTGCGCTGCGTCAGATACACACCCAGCGCGTTAATCGCCCGGCGGACGAAGCCGTTCAGGTGCAGTTTGCCATCCCCGCGCTGAATGACCAGCCACATCTCCCAGAAACCGGCTGCCGTCGCGGAGACGGCCAGAATCGCCAGCAGCACAAACAGCATTTTTTCAATGTCAGTGAGCATGAAGTGTCCTCAAAAAACATGATTGGGTTGTATTTTTGCCGCGTCCTGAATATCAGCGTACGCCAAAACAGTGTACCACTGCCGAAAGAAAGTACACAAACACGGCCGGGGAGAAAATTCAGCCGGAAGCAGGGAATTTCTGCAAACCCTGCATCACGGCGCAGGGGGCGGGTCGTCCCCCAGCAGGGCATGCAGCGCCGCCAGCACTTCGCCCACGCGCCCCGGATTCAGCCGGTCGAAGACCACATCATCAGGATAAATGACCAGGTTCGGCCCCAGCCCGCACATGCCCAGGCAGTTGGCCGTCTCCAGCTTGGCACGCCGCCAGCCAGCCGCGTCATTGATGGCGTCGATCTGCGGCTCCAGCACCTTGAGGATGGCATCGGCCCGGCGATCCATATTGCAGTACTGCCCCCGGCACAGCACGACGCGCTTCTTCTGCGGGGGCACGCTCTCGGTCATCGCGTCAGCACCCGAACGGCACCGTGATATTGACCGGCTCGTCCAGCTCGTACGCGTCATAACGCACCAGTACGCGGCCGGTGACCGCCTGCGGATTGCCGAAAATGACCGCGTCCTGCACCGAGAAATTCATGTGATAGCGCACGACGACCTCTTTATCGGGCGACAGCCACACCTCAAAGCTCTCGATGGCGACCTGCGTGCTGTCGCCGCGCTGCACCGCCGGGAACAGCCAGTCGGCCTCGTCAAAGGTGAAGCGATACACATCCTCACCATTGATGGTGGCGCGCTCGCCAGCAGGGCGCATGACCGACGCGCCGCCGATCAGCTGGCCCGCGTTCAGGCTGGCCGCCAGCCGGGCATCCTCGCCCGCCCCGGTCAGGCACACGTCATCGCGCAGCAGGAAAGCATCCGGCCCCAGGCGCACCGCCTCCACCAGCGATTCGTCGGCATTGTTGTTCAGCAGCGCGCCGGTCGTCTGCACCAGCACACGGCGGGCGCTGCCCACCTGGTCAAACGAGACTTCGGCGCGCGCGCTGGCATCGGCCACACGGTCAGTCCCGGCATACACGCCGCTGAACGTCAGCTCGACCACATAGCGCCCCCCCGCCAGCTCGTTCAGGTTGTTATCGATGCGATCAAAGGCGCGCACCTCGCCATTAAACGGCGGCGGCGGGGCATTCTGCGTCAGCGGGATGGCCGTCTCCAGCCCGGAAATGCTGGCCGACGTGGGCAGTTGATCGGGCTGCAGGCGTTCCCGGCAGCCGGCCAGCACAAACAGCCCCAGGCAGGCCGCAAACAGTCTCATCTTCATGGCGACACCCACCGGAAATTCCACAGCGAAGGCGGGGCTTCCAGCCGGAACGCGCCGCCGCGCTCCAGGTCCACGACCACCAGCGCGCCATCGAAAATATCGTCGTTGTTGAAGTCGATCAGCGTCTCGTAGCCGGCGATGAAGCGGCCGTCCGGCGAGATGCGCGGCGCGAGTAAATTGGCAATCGCCGTGACGACCGTGCCATCGAAGCCGCTCAGGTCGACGACGCGCACCAGCGTATCGCTCACGCCGGTCAGCAGCACGCGATAGGTATCCGCATCGACGGGCAGCACATCGCGCACGGCGGCATCCACCGGCAGCGGCACAAATTCCACCGGCGCATCATCGCCCCCGTCCGGGTCGACGATATACAGGCCGGGGTCAATCGAGCCGGGGCTGGCCGCGCCATCAGACGTGGCGTCGCGATACGATAAAATGCGCCCGTCATTCAGCCAGCGCGCGCTGACCGGCCGGGGATCATTGACCGGGCTGGACAGTTCGGCAATCTCCCACGTCTCGGTAGAGGCAATCGCGCTGCGCACGCCCTGCTGGCCGTAGGCATCCACCAGCAGCAGCCCGCCATCCGGCGAGAACTGCGGCCGCCGATAGGTGCGCGAGCCGAGCGCGTCATTGGTCACATTGGCGAGGACGCGCTCGGGCGGGGTCACGCCATCGGTATAGGCGATCCAGATGCCGCCGCCGTTGGCCGTCTCATCCGTATACGCGACGCGCGTCCCGTCCGGGCTGATATCGGCCGTGACTGGCGCGAAGCCGTTCAGCGTGGCCAGGCGCACCGGCTGCGGGCGCGCCAGCCGCTGAAGCCACAGGTCGCCATCGGTCACATAGGCCACGGCGGTGCCGTCTGGCGAGGCGGCAAATTCGCTGATGTCGGTCGATGCGCCGGTAAAGCGAAAGGCGGCCCGGTTGTCCGCCGGAAGCTGCCACACCTGCGCCACACCATTGGTGTCGTCAGACAGGAAGAAGCCATCCACGATCAGCGAGAGCGAACGCACCGGCGTGACCGTCATGCCCAGCGGCGACTGCGTCGGCTCGACGGTGGGCGGGGCTGCGGTGGGCAGCACGGGGACAGGCGAGGCAGTCGCCTGCACCGGAATCGGCTCAATTTCAGTCACAGTGTCGGTCGCGGGCGGCGGGACAGAGGCCCGCGTGGTCGCCCAGTCATAAGCGACGATGTTCTGCGTCGCCAGCGGGATGCCCTCGCCTGTCACCGGGTCAACCAGCGCCAGGATGCCGCCTTGCAGCAGCGTCAGCAGCTCGCCACGCGGCGCCCATTGCAGGCCATTCAGCGGGACAAACACCTCGCCGGTCGTCTCGACCTGCGGCGCCCCGCGCGACAGCGTGAGCAGGCGGCCTTCGCTGGCCGTCGCGTCGGCACCGGGCCGCAGCCCGAAGAAGGCCAGTCGGTCATCGGCGGTCAGCGTGGGCAGTCGGTAGCGCGCCGATTCATCCAGCAGCGTGGTCTGCGCGTTGGCGGCCTCCAGATTCATCAGCTTCAGTCCGCCAGCCGCAGGCGCAAACACCAGCTCGCTGTTGCTCACCCAGGTGGTGCCAATCGAAGACTCCAGCACGCTGGCCAGGCTCATCGTGGTCGATTCGCGCCGGTAGACCCACCACACATCCTCGGCGGTCTGCGCGGCCAGGAAGGTGCCGCCCGGCGACCACGTCAGGTTGACAAACGGACTTTCTAAAATGTCGTAAAAGACGGGCGTGCTGGCGGTTTCCAGGTACACGCGCGCGCCGGTCAACGTGGTGTAGGCCAGCGCATCGCCGGTGGGCGACCAGGCGATGGTGTCGCCTGCCCCGCGCACCGGCGGCAGCACATCCGGGCCCAGCGGCTCCAGCGTGATGCCCTCGCCGCCGCTCAGCCCGATCACGACCAATTCGCTTTCGGTGCGATAAGCGAGGCGCTGGCCAAAGGCGTCGATGCCGAAATCGAGGATATAGGTGTCCGGCGCGGTGACGGCCTGTGCGCCCACGCTGTCCAGGCCATACCGCTCGATGATGCCTTCGTTGGTCAGCACATACAGGTCGGTGGGCAGGTCGGGCAGGCCCTGCGCCGCCAGCGGCAGCATGCCCGCCACCACCATCAGCAGCGCACCCACGACGCCGGAAATGCCGCGTTTATTCCTCATCAGAACCCCCCATTGACGGCCTGCCAGCGGCCGCTGATTGCACCGGGCGCATCGTCCAGCAGCACGAATGTCTGGTTATTGACCGTGAGATAAATCATGCGGCCGCTGGTAAAGGCGATCAGGCTGGCCTGCTGGCCGCTTTCATTGGCGGTGGCCCAGCCCAGCGACGCCTGCAAATCGGGAGTGGTGCGCCACACCTTGCCGAATCCGCGAATCGGCTCCAGCAGGCCGGGCGGCGGCGACATCACGCCTGTGTCAGGGTCGACGCCGCTGACCCACGTGTCGTCGAAGCGGCGGAAGCGGCCATCCTGCGTGAAGGCGTAAATGCTGGCGGGCGTCGTCTGCACATAGATCATCACGCCGCGCTCAAACGGCTGGAAGGCAGCGATCAGGCTAACGATGCCGCCAGACACGCATCCCAGCGAACCGCCGACTGCGGGCACCTGATTGGCCAGCGCGGCCACGTTGGCCGGGGGCTGCGCGGCGCAACTACCGCCAATGACGGTAGGAATCGGCGCGATGGGGAGCTGGCCCGGCGGGAACCCGCCTGCCGCCGTGGGCACGAGGCCGGGCAGCGTGGGCAGCGGCACGAAATTGGTCGCCATCAACGCGGCCATCGTCGCCGTTTGCAGCTGAGCGCGGGCCTCGGCGATGGCGGTCTGCGTGGGCGGCGCGAACGGCTGCACGGTAATCTGCGCGGCGAACAGCGCCAGCGGCCCCAGCGGGCCGAGATCGGGCGATGGCGATGGCGTGACGCTCGGGATGGGCGTGACGGTGTTGGTGATGGTCAGGCTGGGCGTGAACGTCAGCGTCGGCGTAATCGTCAGGCTGGGCGTGGCCGACAGCGTCGGGCTTTGCGTCAGCGTGGCTGTCGGCGGCGAATCGGTGGCCGGAATGGTTTCGGTGGGCGCAGGGGTATCAGACGGGGCAGGCGTGTCTGAAGCCGGTAGCGCCGTCGGCGGCAGCGCGCTGGGCGGAACCAGCGTCTCGGTGGGCAGCGCGGCCAGCGTGGGCAGCACCGACACATCTGACTGCGGTGAGCAGCCAGCCAGCAAAGCAAAGGTGAGGACACAGCATGCGAGTGTTTTCATGCCAGACAGTATAACAAGAGTGTGAGGCGTTGAGAAACGACGCTTGTCCTACAGCCTGCCCTGGCGCGACAGCCGGATGAAGGCGCGCGCACCCAGCACCACCGCCACGGCCGGCAGCCACACGATGCCGTAGGCCAGGAAAATCACGCCGATCACATACACCGGGTCGCCAGAGCCGGTCCCGCGCTCCAGAAAGTAGCCAGCATAGCCGCCGCCGTAAAGGAAGGTCGCGTACATGCCCAGGTAATAGATGCTCTGGTCGGCGGGCAGCGTATTCAGGCCATCGAGCAGCGTCGGCCCCTTCTGGCGCTTCTGGTAATACAGCACGCCGACGGCCAGCAGCGCGAACGTGCCCGTGACCACCAGCGACAGGCTGTCCAGCGTGCCTTCCAGCAGGCGCATGATGAGAATCCCGAACAGCGCCAGCGCGGGGGCAAACACGCTCAGGCGCGAATTGGGCGCATACGTCTGCGGCCGGCTCGCCATCACGGTGCCGGTCAGCACGATCAGCAGGCAGACGCCCATGCTGACCAGTTGCAGCGGCAGCCGTTCGACTTCCCCGCCCGCGCCATACAGCTCCGGCGCCCAGCGGCCCCACACGCCAAAGGCGACGCCCAGCAGCGCCGTAATCACCCCGAGCGCGATGATCTTTGTGCGGCTCCACGGATATTGCAGCGTGAGGAACAACCCCAGCATCAGCAGGCCGACGAACGCGTGCGCGCCCATCATGCGCGTGAACCAGGTGCGCGGGATATCAGCCAGCGCGGTATCCGGCGTGATGAGCAGGCCGTTCAGCACGCCATACACGCCCGCCAGCGCCATCAGGCCAAACAAATCGCGCATGCGGAAGCGCTCGGCCAGCGCCAGCAGCAGCCCGGCCAGCGCCGGATAGCCAATCACGGTCGAGATCCAGCCGATGACGGAGCGCCCCCCGGCGTGCGGCCAGAGCAGGATTTCGCTGCCGAAGGCCAGCATCGCAGCCAGAAACACGGTCGTCCACAGGCGGCGCGACATCATGAGGCGTTGGCCTTTCCACGGACGCGATCCCACAGCCAGGTGGCGGCCAGCGCCGAAAATACAAACACGAACGGGTCGGCCGGGGCGCGGTAGCGCGTGGACGGGTGATAAATCACATATGTCACGGTGATGGCGATGCAGATAATCAGCAGCGGCGCGGCGGTCGTGAGCAGGGTGCCGGTTCGGGCGGCCCGAAGCGCGCCGATAATGGCCAGCGCCAGCAGCGGGCCAAAGTACAGCACGTGCACGATGCGCGCGGCCTGAAACAGCGGCGATTCCTCATATTGCAGCACGGTCGGGTCGTCCAGGTTGGCCGTGGGCGGCACGGTACGCGGCAGCAGCTCCGGCGTCCACAGCGTGATAAATTTCACGCCAAACAGGCGCGGCCACTCGCCCGGATGCTCGCGCAGGTAGGTCAGCGCCTGGTCGCGGAACCAGCGCGAGGTCTCGGTCTCGCTCATGCCCGGCGGAGTGGGATTCAGGCAGTTCACCCACTGTGCGTCCCAGCCGACCGAGAGGTAATCGGCCACGCACGGGTTATTGCCCTGGTACAGGTTGCTGCCATCGTTAGTGCTCAAAAACGTGAGCTGGCCGTGCAGGGCGGTATTGCGGAGGATCCACGGCGTCACGAACACGGCGAAGCCGACGCCCAGAGCCAGCGAAAACAGCACGGCGCGCCGAAAGCCGATCATGCGCCACCACCACAGCGCGATCAGCGGCAGCATCAGCAGCACCAGCGACTTGGTCAGCGCGGCGATACCGAGCATCATGCCCGCCCCGACCGCCCATCTGATGCGGCGTTCGTCGGCGGCGCGCAGCAGCATCCACACGGCCAGCGCCAGCAGCATGATGAAGATGCCGGTGTCATTGGTGCTCAGGTTCTGAAACAGCAGATACGGGTAGACAGCGGTGAACAGCGCGGCCAGCAGCCCGACGCGCTCTCCGCCCACGCGCCGGCCGATGGCGTACAGCGCCACCAGCATGACCACATCAAAGACGATCTGCACGGCGGCGACGGCGACCGGGTCGCGGCCGAATACGCTGTACACGACGACCAGAAAGGCCGGATACAGCGGCGGCAGGTCGCTGTCGGGGCGCAGGTCGTCCATGCGCGTGTAGCCATTGCCCGCCATGAGGTTCACGGCGTAGTCGTCATAGCCGGAGGCATCCAGGCTGAGCGTGCCCGGCGCGGCGAGGATGAATCCGGCGCGCAGCAGCACGGCCAGCAGCACGATGAGCAGCAGCGGCGGCACGGGCAGGCGAAAGGCTGGTTTTGCGGAAGTGACTGCTTGCAACGGGCTAATCCTCGTGCACGGGGCGGATAAAGACGGCCGGGTTGCCGGCGAAAATCTGGCCTGCGGGCACCTGTCCGCGCACCACGCTGCCCGCGCCGATGACCGCGCCGCGGCCAATGTGGCTGCCCTTCAGGATGATCGTGTTCATGCCGATGAAGACATCGTCCTCGATGACAATCGGGCGGGACGCGCCCGCCGTGGGGTCTGCCCGCCGCGCACGCGGGCCCAGCGGGTGAAAATCGGTATCGACAATCGTGCTGTTGGCGCCCACAAACACGCGGTCGCCCAGCGTGACGCTGGTTTGCGCGACGATCACCACGCCGGTCATGCCCACGTCGTCGCCAATCGTGATGCTGGCCGAGGCCGACCAGGTGGCCAGCACGCAGCGATGCGCCACGCCCAGCGGATTGCTGCCAAACCAGTTGCGCATATTGAAGCCGCGGCCGATGCGGATGCGGCTGCCCGTGTAACGCTGAATCAGCGGCAGGCCATACACCATCCAGCCGGATCCCCACGCCACGCCGTGCAGCGCGAAATACAGCCGAATCAGCGGCAGCATGGCATAGCGGCGCAGCTCGTTGATGGCTTTCCACGGGGTCTGGCGCGTCAGCTCGATCATCGTCACCTGTTCTTTCCGCGCCTGATTATACGGAAACAGTCGGGGGCTGACCATTGTGCGACAACACACCAAATTTATGTCCTACCGGAGTTTCGATATTCAGGCAATACAGGGGAACCGCTGGTCATAAATCGCTGTTTTGGTCGGTGATGATCACTTACCAGCTCCGCCATGTGAGATTGTCTAACTCGCTGAAATGCTCGTCATTCGAGATCAGCGTCAGGTCGTGTTGAATTGCCAATGCTGCAATCCAGATGTCGTTTTCGGGAATCGGCCGCCCTTTGGCGCGCAGCTGCTGCTTAACCTGCCCAAAAACATCAGTGGTATCCGTGTCCACCTTCAGCACCACACGGTTGGCGATGAATGCAGCAACAGCGCGCCGGTTTTCTTCTACGCGCTGCGACTTGTACGCCCCGAAATACAGTTCACCAACAGCGATCACCGGAAGAAATACATCACTGGCAGGCCTGAGCAGCGCTGTCAGGGCTGCGTTTTCACGCTGCAAGGCGATGATGGCATTCGTATCCAGCAGAAACCTACTCCCAGCCACGCCAGTCAATATCCTCTGTGCCTTCGTTAATCGCTGCTTCGATCTCGTCCAGCGCCTGCGCGTCAAAAAATCCGACAGCCTGGACAATGCGCGTTCCCGGCTCACCCTGCACCTTTGGCGTTTTCGTCAGGATACGGGCGAAGTTCAAAAGGCGCTGCTGCTGCGCCTCGTCCAGACGATTAAATTGTTCGATCAGTTCGTCCGTCATCGTCATAGGGATGATTTCCTTCTCTGAATCTCGCCGCCCCGAATGCATGATTTACATGGCATTACGAATCATATCATCAATTACAGGATGATAAAGGGCTCTGATTGATTGTAATAATCAGGACTTCGAATGACATACCATACCTCTGCTTCCCATATATCAATGACGCTTTGTTCTCTTATAACCAGTGGTGCGGGTTTTATGAGTAGGAAAATTTGAAGTAGTCACGAGGACAGCACACACTTAAAGTGCGAATTCGAGTGGAGTGCACCCCGTGACTACAGAAGACATTATAATCCATATCTTT
>JAHHHY010000022.1 GCA_019359125.1 Pleurocapsa minor GSE-CHR-MK 17-07R | reverse complement strand
AAAAGATATGGATTATAATGTCTTCTGTAGTCACGGGGTGCACTCCACTCGAATTCGCACTTTAAGTGTGTGCTGTCCTCGTGACTACTTCAAATTTTCCTACTCATAAAACCCGCACCACTGGTTAATAGCAATAATCGCTTCCATTTTAACAATATCATCCTCAAATGTAGACAATAATCCATCAGGAAGTAGTGAATCCACAATAGCTGATATAAGCTTGCTACTTTGGTTTATACTAGCTTATAGCTGGTTTATGATCTCCTGGTTTCTTATTAGGCGCTATTTTATAGCATTTTCCAAAAGAATTTCACAACACAGAAAAGATGATCGAAAAGATCATTCAGGAGAGTTCAGTGCCTACTCAATTTTTATTGTGATTGGGGTTGGGTTGATTATTTCACCAATAGGAATTCTAATTGGCGCAGAGTGGATTGTTGTTTCAATTGCTTTAGGCATAGCTGTCTATTTTGCAATCGCGCTAATTTTACCATTAATTTATCTAGATATGAACTATCCTAAACACATATTCTTTGATGAAGATGCATTTAGTGATCCTGCTTTTGAACCTAGTCAATTAGTCGAATCTTCAAATCCGAGATTAGAAATCAGTGAAATCACAGCGAAAATCCAGCGAATTATCGACAAGCGTGAAACTTGGGGGATTGGATATGTGAGTGTGACCACTGAAAATTTAAGTCTAGAAAGGACTGACACTGTAATTTTGAAAGGCACACTAGAAGGAAGTGGACTAGATCCAGTAATATTACCTCTTGGTTGGTCCATGGAACGTAAAATTTCAAGCAATAACAGAAACTCGCCAAAGTCAAGTTTTGTTTACTGTAAATACTGGCCAGTAGATGACAATACCGAAAAAATCGCTATTGAAATAAAAACAGTGAACTCAAAATTGGGGATGGATACTGTGTACTATAAGCTAATTCCAGGCAAGTAGCTACATCCTCAAGACGGGTGCTCCTTGGCGCTGTATGCCCAATGACTTGCCGCCGTCGGAGATCTTGTATCAGCAGACTCAGCGCTGGTTGAAGGCAGGCGTTTTCGAGGACATGGTGCATGACTTACGCGTGAAGTACTATTAACTGCTTGTGATATGTTGTGACCCTTTGAAGTCTCAAAAACCTGTGATATCCTCGCCGTTGTATGACTATTTGTATAACGGAGGAAGCTGCTATGCAAACTCGCAAACTGGTGTACTACGTGGCGACCAGCGTAGATGGCTTTATTGAGCGGGCGGATGGGTCCTTTGACGGCATGCTGACCGAAGGCCAGCACATCACCGATTACCTGACCAGCCTGCGCGACTACGACACTGTGCTGATGGGCCGGCGCACCTACGAGGTTGGCTTCAAATATGGCGCACAGCCCGGCCAGCCTTCGCCCACCTATCCCGACACCATGCAGTATGTTTTTTCCGCTACGATGACCGAATACGATCACCCCTCGCTGAAGGTGATTCGCGAGGATGCCGCGTCGTTCGTGCGACGCCTGAAAGGTGAGCCAGGCAGAGCGATTTATCTGTGCGGCGGCGGGACACTGGCCGCATCGCTGATGGCCGAGCATCTGGTGGACGACATCATTTTGAAGGTCAATCCGGTACTGTTTGGCAGCGGCATTCCCGTGTGTGGACCGCAGGGCGCGTCTGCGGGGCTGACGCTGCTGGATGCCAAAATCTATAACAATGGTGCAGCCTTTATGCATTATCAGGTGAATGGGCAGTCGTGATGCCTAAAGCTCGCTGCAATCCCACATGAAGCCGCAACGGTCACAGCGGACCTTGCAGACGCGGCGCACCGTGGGAAAGCCGCATGCCGGGCATTCGCTGGACAGGGAATAATTGGGGATCGGAGGCAGGGTGATTTCGACGACCGGCTTTTCAGGCGTCGGCTGGGCTGGCTTGGCGTCGGGCTGCGGATCGCTCATGAGATGGGCTCCCGAAAATAAAACAGGTATCCCATTTCGGGATACCTGAGAGGCGACGACCAGATTCGAACTGGTGATCAAGCTTTTGCAGAGCTTTGCCTTGCCACTTGGCCACGTCGCCGAAGTGAATGGCATTATAGCGGTCGCGTGCCCCGCTGACAAGGCCTTGCGCCGTGCGGAAAAACTGGACACAATACAGCGCATGACTGATGAACATCCGCACGACGAACTGAATAGCGGCGACAGTCCGGCCGAAAACACGCCTGAACCGGCTGAATCGCCCGCCGCGCCCGAACAGCCGTCCGCTGTCGAGGCACCCGAAACCGCGCCCACAGTGGTCGATCCGCTGCTGGACGGGGTCGACCCGCTGTTCCAGAGCGACTTTGACGTGGAGGCCGCGCTCAATGCGCTGCTGGCCGCCAATGCCGCCCCGCCGACCGTGGAAGATGACGACCTGGCCGAAGAAGACGAGGAGCCGGACGCGCGCGCCAGCTATCGCGCTGCCGTGCCCGCCCAGTATGAGCCGGTGGTGTATGTGCCGCAGATGGCGATGCCGCGCGCGGAAACCCTGCGCCGTGGGTCGCTGGGATCGCTGGCCGCCGCGCTCAGCCTGATCGCCATCGGCGCCTGGCTGACGCTCACGCTGTCGTCCGGCGCGCAGGTCGAGACGCTTCAGCTTGCGGCCGCCGCGGGCGCGGGCGTCACGCTGACGCTGCTCGCGCATTGGCTGGGCACCGGCCGCTGGAGCCGTGGCGTGCTGTTCTTCGCCCTGCTGATCCTGGCAATGGTCGGTCTGGGGCTGGCCTTCTTCGTCTTCAATCTGCTCGACTTTCCGCGTGCGTGGCCGCTGCTGCTCACGGGCGTTGGCGTCGCTGCGCTGTTGACCGCCGTGCTGGGCCGCCCGTTTGGGCGCAGCCTGTTCACATCCGCGCTGGTGCTGATGATCGCCGGGCTGGTGGGCGCCATCGCGTCCAGCGGCCTGCTGGATGCCAACTTTACGGCCAGCGCCGCCACCTATTGGCCAGTCGCGCTGGTCACGGTGCTGGTGCTGTGGCTGCTGCCCCGGTTGGCGCGCCGGCGGGGCTGACGTGCACCTCGCGATTGATGCCAGCCGCACAACCGCCTCCCGTGTCACTGGTACTGAACGTTATGCCCGCGAGATGATCGCCGCGCTGCTGCCGCTGGCCGCGCATCATCGCATCACGCTGTATTTCCGCGATATCCCTTCCGCTGACCTGTTTCCCGCATACGAGCATGTGACCTGGCGCGTGATTCCATTTCGCCGCGCCTGGACGCATCTTCGGCTGGCGCTGGCCGTGACACGCGACCGGCCCGACCTGCTGTGGGTGCCCGCGCACACGCTGCCGTTTGCCTTTGCCGGGCGCGCTGCGGTCACCGTGCATGACCTCGGTTATCGGCTGTTTCCCGCCGCGCATCCGCCGCGCCAGCGCGCCTATCTCGACCTGACGACGGGTTATAGTGCATGGCGCGCCAGCGTCGTGCTGGCCGACAGCGCCGCTACTGCCCGCGACCTGGGCGCGTTTTATGGGGCGCCTGAAACGAAAATCCGCGTGGTCTATCCGGGATTCAGCGCGCCACTCATGGGCAATGTCGCGCAGGCGCGGGCGAAATATGGCCTTCCCGAACGCTACTTCCTGTACCTGGGCACGCTGCAGCCGCGCAAAAATATCGCCGGGCTGGTGGACGCGTATGGCCAGTGGCAGGCCGCGCATCCCGGTGACGATGCCGCGCTGGTGCTGGCGGGCGCCCAGGGCTGGCTGTTTGACCCGGCGTGGGTGGCGGACGCGCACGGCGTGATCTGCACCGGCTTCATCGACGATGCCGACAAGGGCGCGCTGTATGCCGGCGCGCTGGCGTTCGTGTTTCCCAGCCTGTACGAGGGCTTCGGCTTTCCGGTGCTGGAGGCGATGGCGTGCGGGACGCCCGTGCTGTGCAGCAATTCCAGCAGCCTGCCCGAAGTAGCCGGAGACGCCGCGCTGCTGGTCGATCCGCGCGACACCGGCGCGATTGCGTCGGCGCTGGGCCGCCTGAGCGATGATGCCGCTTTGCGTGGGCAATTGATCGCGAAAGGGCACGCGCAGGCACGTGCATTTGACTGGGAGGCTGCCGCCGCTGGCGCGCTGGCCGCATTTGAACAGGCGGTCGGCTGAGCATGCGCATCCTCGTTGTGCAGATGGCCGACCTCGGCGACCTGATCCTGTCGATGCCCGCGCTGGACGCCCTGCGTGAGGCGCATCCAGACGCCCATATCACGCTGCTGACGACGCCGCACGCCGCGCCGCTGGCCGACGGCCTGTCGTGCGTGGATGAGATCATCAGCGCGCCCCGGCTGACGCGCTGGCGTGCCGTGCCCGCGCTGCTCGGCCTGATTCGCCGTGCCCGCCGGTCTCGCCCGGATGCCATCATGCTGCTGCATCACCTGACCACGCGCGGCGGGACGCTGAAATATGCGGCGCTGGCGCTGGGCAGCGGCGCCCGCAGGCGTATCGGGCTGGACAACGGGCGCGGCTGGTTCCTGAATGAACGCATCCGCGATGACGGCTTCGGCGCGCTGCACCAGTCGGACTATTGGCTGTCGCTGGCTGGCCTGCTGGGCGCGGACACGACGCCGCGCCAGCCGCGCATGGCCATCACCGAGGCGGATCGCGCCTGGGCGAATACGGCGATTCCCCAGGCCGATGGCCTACGCGTCATCGTGCATGCGGGCGGCGGTGGGGACAGCCTGGCGCGCCGCTGGACGCCGGAGGGCTTTGCCCGCGCCGCCGACATGCTGGCCCGCGAACGCCGGGCGCAGGTCGTGCTGGTGGGCGGCCCGGCCGATGATGCGGCGTCAGTGCGTGCCGCCATGACCCAGCCCGCGATTGATGTTTCGGGCAGGACGACGCTGGGGCAGCTGGGCGCGCTGCTGGAAAGCGCAGACGTGTTCATCGGCGCTGAAAGCGGCGTCATGCACATGGCGGCGGCTGCGGGCGCGCCGCTGGTCGCCATTTTTGGCCCCGGCAACCCGTATGCATGGGCGCCGTATACGCCGAATTCCCCGGCCCTCATCGTGCGGACAGCGCCTGAGTGCTCGCCGTGCAGCTATGTCGGCCACAGCACCGGCCTGCGCGCTGGCTGCGCCGCCCGCACCTGCCTCGCCATGGTGACCGCGCACGACGTCGCCGAGGCTGCCCGGCGCGTGCTGGACGGCCAGGTTGCGGCGGGCCAGGCGCATGTGCCCGCGCTGCCGCGGTCGTCTGTGCGCTGGGGCAAAACGGTCGATATCCTCGGCCTGCCGGTGTCGTCGGTCACGTACGAAGACTGGCTGGGGCTGATCGCCCGCTGGGTGGCCGAGGAACCGGACATCCTGCATCATGTGTGCACGGTCAATCCGGAATTCATGATGATCGCGCAGCAGGATATTAACTTTGCCACCATCCTGCGCCGCGCCGACCTGACCGTGCCGGATGGCGTCGGCCTGTTGTGGGCAGCGCACCGCCTGCGCCAGCCGCTGCCGGAGCGCGTGACTGGTTCAGACGGCGTGCCAGCCATCGCCGAACGGGCTGCCCGCGAAGGCTGGTCGCTGTTTCTGCTGGGTGCTGCCGAGGGGGTGGCCCAGCGTGCCGCCGATGAACTGATGCGCCGTTATCCGGAGCTGAAGATTGCCGGAGTGTATGCGGGCAGTCCGCGTCCCGAAGAAGAAGCCGCGCTGGTCGAACGGGTGAACGCCAGCGGCGCGAACATCCTGCTGGTGGCCTACGGCGCGCCGGAACAGGACAAATGGATCGCACGCAACGCGCCGCGCCTGCGCGTGACCATGGCGATGGGCGTCGGCGGCTCATTCGACTTTATTGCTGGCGTGGTGCCGCGTGCGCCAGAGCGTTTTCGTCAGCTTGGGCTGGAATGGTTATACCGGCTGTACTTGCAGCCGTGGCGCTTCAAACGTATGCTGCGTCTGCCCAGATTCGTGCTTGCGGTGCTGATGCAGCCGCGAAAAGGCCTTTCCTCATGACCCGACTGCCAACCATTCCCTATCGCCCGCCGGATAAAGCCCGCCTGCTGGCGCTGATTGACCGTTTTTCCGGCATCAATGCCACCATCATCGGCGACGTGATTCTGGATGAATACCTGATCGGCAAGGCCACACGCATGAGCCGCGAGGCACCGGTGCCTGTGCTGGAATTTGAACAGCGCCGCCTGATCGCGGGCGGGGCGGCCAACCCGGCGGTCAATGTGGCTGCGCTGGGCGGGCGTGCCGCGCTGGTGGGCGTGGTGGGCAATGACACTGAGGGTGCCGCGCTGAAAGAGACGCTGGCGAAGTCGGGCGTGGAGCCGCGCCTGGTGGTGGATGCCAAACGGCAGACGACCGTCAAGACGCGCATCATGGCGGCGATGGGCCTGCGCTTCCCGCAGCAGGTCGCCCGCATCGACAAGGTCTCGCGTGAACCCGTCTCTCCGGCGGCGCTGGCGACCGCGCAAAGCCTGATGGAAGTGGCCGCTGAAGACGATCATGTGCTGCTGTATTCAAATTACAACCTGGGCTTTGTCACGCGCCAGCTGGCCGACATGGGGCGCAAGCTGAGCCGGAAGACCGGCCAGCTGCTGGTGGCCGACACGCAGGGCGCGTTTGAGCCGTTTGCCGGCTTCGACGCGGTTAAGTGCAATGCCGAGGAAGCCAATGCGCATCTGGCGCCTGACCATGAGCTGCCGCCCGACGCCGATGATTACGCCGAAGCAGCGCACAATATCAAGGCGAAATTTGGTCTGAAGCGGGCGCTGGTCATCACGCGTGGCGCGCAGGGCGCGGTGCTGGCCGATGCCGACGCCCTGCATCACTGCCCGGCGCCGCAGGTGACCGACGTATACGATACGGTCGGCGCGGGCGACACGGCCGTCGCGGTGATCGCGCTGGCGCTGGCCGCTGGTGGCACGTCACTGGAGGCGGTCACGCTGGCCAATTTTGCCAGCGGCATCGTCATCCGCCACGTGGGGAATTTTGCGCCCAGCGCGGCCATGCTGCGTGAAGCGATTGTCGAGGACGACGACGACTTTTTCACGCGTCCGTGGTGAGCAGCCGATAGGCGTTAACCGCGCCGGAAAAGCCGTCAGCGCGATAGGCGTCCGCCAGCCGCAGGCCAGATGCCGCGACCAGGCCGGCAATCTCGTCGTCATCGCAGTGATGGCAGTAGCGCAGCGCGGAATTTTGCTCCCCGGCGCGCCAGTCCAGCAGCGCGTCACCCGGCTCGGCGTCAGCGGCGATGTCGGGCGGGAACGGCTGGATGCGCCCGGTGAAACGGGGGTAATCGCCAAAGCGCCAGCAGGCGATGGCCAGCAGCCCGCCCGGAGCCAGGCAGTCGGCCATGCGCGCCATCAGGTCGAGGCGGCGTGCCCGCCCCGGCACGTGATGCATCACGCCGAACAGCGCCACCACGTCATAACGCGCATCCGGCAGCGCGCCAAATACGATATCGCGCTGTTCCAGCCGTGTTGACATGTGAGCGCGCCCGGACAGCGCCGCCCGTGCTGAGTCAAGCAGGCCGGCGTCTGTATCCAGCCCGTGATAGACGATAGGCCTGTCGGGCAGGGTGTCAGCCAGAAACGCCCCGAAACGCCCATTGCCACAGCCAATATCCAGCACGCGCAGCGGACTGGCCGCGGGCACGTGTGCGACCAGTCGCTTCCAGCCCGGCCACGGTGCGCCCCGCGTGGCATCAAACGACGCGCCCACGGTTTGGTAGAATTGCTGATTGAGCGCGTTCAGCCAGCGCGCGGTGTCATCGTTCATCGCTCGGTTTCCCTGACGTGGGCCGGAAAAGAGGGTGTATATATGCAGCTTGCCATCAATTATTCGCCACAGGCGGCGGCGTTGCTCGGGCAAAAGGCGATTGTACTGGATCGCTTCAAGTTGCCCAACTGGGACTGGCTGATTGCTGAGGCGCGGGCGTTTGCGCCGGTCTATGTGCATTTCGACCTGATCGCCGGGGATGGCAAGCTGGCCCAGCGCGACTGGGGCGTGCTTGAGCGCCAGCTGCGCGAGACGGACACCCGCTATCTCAATGTGCATTTATTCCCCCGCCTGAGTGATTTCCGCTGGACGGCCCAGCCCGATAAAGCCGGGGAAGCCCGCGTCATCGAGACGATGCTGCGCGATATCGCGCTGGCCGTCAGCCGGGTGGGTGCCGGGCGCGTGATCGTGGAGAATATCCCGCTCAAGCGCAAAGATGGCGCGGTGACGCTGTGCGTGAATGCCGATGTCATCCGCGATGTGCTGCGTGCTACCGGGGCCGGCCTGCTGCTCGATCTCTCGCATGCGCGGCTGACGTGCGAGGCGCTGGGCTGGGATCTGTCACAGTATCTGGATGCGCTGCCGCTGGAGCGCACGCGCGAAGTGCATGTGACCGGCATTGTGACCATCGAGGGGCAGCGGCGCGATCATTTTGGCATGCAGCCCGACGACTGGCCGTTTCTGGACATGGCGCTGGACAAGCTGAAAGCGCGTGGCGCCCAGCCGGACATGCTGTCGTTTGAGTATGGCGGGGTGGGTGAGCGCTTTGAGTGGCGCAGCGAGACGGAAGTCATCGCGCGGGATATGCCGCTGCTGGCCGAGCGCGTGCGGGCGTTTTCGGGGCGCTGACCGCAAGCTGACACGATCGCGCCCCGAAATCAGAAACTATCCCCAGCGCACTATTTGTCGCGCGCGAGGGCGAAGCCGCTCATGAACTGCTTTTGCAGCAGCAGGAAGACGATCAGCGGCGGGATGCTGGCGATGACCGCGCCCATCATCATCGGGCCGAAGCGCAGCGCGGTATCCCCGGCCACCAGCGTGCGCAGGCCCACTTGAATCACCTGGCGTTCCGGCCCCTGCATAATCAGCGCGGGCCACAGGTAGAAATTCCACACGTAGATAAACTGAATGACCGCCAGCGCGGCAATCGTGTTCCAGCTCATCGGCACCAGCACCTTGAACAGGAACTGCCACGGGTTGGCCCCGTCAAGCTGGGCCGCCTCGCTCAGCTCTGCCGGGATATTCATGAAATGCTGGCGAAACAGAAATGTGCCGGTCGCGCTGGCCAGGAACGGCAGAATAAGCGCGCCGTACGAGTTCGACAGGCCGATGCTGCTGACGAAGCGGAACAGCGCGATGACCAGGATTTCCGTGGGCATCATCAGCGTGAGCAGCACGAAGCCGAACACGATCCACTTGCCCGGAAACCTGAAATACACGAAGGCCAGACCGGACAGCAGCGACAGGATGACTTTACCCGTGGTGACGGCCAGTGCCACCAGCACGCTGTTGACCATGTAGCCGCCGATTTTGTTCAGGTTCATGACGATGTTCCAGTTGTCGCTGAAGGCGGTCCCCGGCGTGAACTGGTAGCTATACACCTCGCTGTTGGTCTGTGTGGCCACGATGACCGCATAGAACAGCGGAAAGGCGATGATGGCGCACGAGACGATCAGCGCCAGATGCGCGATCCAGCGCGTGGGCACCAGCCTGCGCCAGCCGGTGGCGGCGCGCTCGGCGTCCATGGAGATGTCGGTGGTGGCTGCGGACATGAGACATGCCTCCTTTTAGGCGCCGTAATTCACGCGCTGGCCAGCCGTGCGGAACTGCACGATGGTAAGCCCGATGACGAAGATAAACAGCACGATCGACTGCGCGGCGGCTTTGCCCAGGTCGTTGTTCTGGATGCCGACTTCGTAGACCGAATACATCATCGACGCGGTCGAGCGCAGCGGCCCGCCACCAGTCAGGGTGTCGATGGTGCCGAAGGTGTCGAAGAACGCGTAGGTCGTGTTGGTGATGATCAGGAAGAAGGTGATCGGCGAGAGCATCGGCACCGTGATGCGGAAGAAGCGCTGGAAAATATTGGCCCCGTCGATGGCGGCGGCTTCCAGCAGGTCTTTGGGCACGTTTTGTAGTCCGGCGATGTAAAACAGGATGTTGAAGCCGAGGGATTTCCACACGCTGACGATGATGACGGCCCACGGCGCCGCTGAAGGATTGTTCAGCCAGGGGATGCTGAAATTAAAGGCGCTTTGCAGCGCGTAGTTGATGATGCCGCCGGTCGGGTTGAACAGGATCAGGAAGATGATGCCTGCCACGACGGGCGAGATGGCGTACGGCCAGATCAGCAGGGCGCGGTAAATGCGCGCGCCTTTGACAGGCTGATATGCGGCCAGCGCGATCAGCAGGGCGAGGCCGATGCTGAAGCCGACAATCGCAATCGACTGCCAGATGGTGTTGCCCAGCACCTGCAAATAGTCGTTGTTGCTCACCAGACGGGTGAAGTTGTCCACGCACACAAAGGCCGTGCGCGGGATACCCAGGCGGGCCAGCAGCGTCGCCAGGCGAAACGTGTCGATGAAGGGGTAATACAGGAACAGCACCAGGATGATGAGCGTGGGTGCCAGGAACAGGAAGGCCAGCCCGGAGCCGCGAAATGCACCCGGCGATGATTGCACTTCAAACAGCCTGCGCCGCTGAAGGATCGAATTCAGCACCCATGAGGCCAGCCCGGTGACGGCCAGGATGCCGATGGCGCTGAGCCCGATGCCGAACCAGAAATCGACCGGATCGCGTTCTGCTTCAAAGGTGCAGAAATTGAGCGGCACCATGAAGGCTGCTGCGCCGACCGCGCCGGAGACAGCCCCGACGGCAGACACCAGCAGCATCCCGCGCGATTGTTTGCGAAGCAGGAGATTGAGCAGGACCGCGCCGACTGCGGCGGCCACGGCAAGGACGAGGAGAGGCGTGGATGGGTTCATGCGGGTATGCTCACCAACGGCGGCGAAGGCCATAAATAGCGGTAGAGGCGGTGTGGTTGGCACCGCCCCTACGCGTGGTTACGGTCTGGCGTTGACGCTCAAACGCCTGTTTATTCGGCGTTGAGCAGGTTGTATTCTTCCAGCAGCGCATTCGCTTCCGCAGCGGCGGCATCGAGCACGGCGGCCGGATCTTCATCGGTCAGCAGGACGGTGTCGATGGCCTGGGTGACGATGTTGCGGATGGCGGGGAAGCCACCGAGCAGGGCGCCAGCGGTCGCGGGCGTGACTTCGCTCTGGGCGAGCTGGTCAGAGGCGACGCGGAAGTTCGGGTTCTCGTCGAACCAGCCTTCTTCAGCCAGCAGGTCCACCGAGCTGTTGCGGATGGCGATGTAGCCGGTAACCTGGTGCCAGGAGGCGGCGTTTTCGGTGTTGGTCAGCCACAGCAGCCAGGTCAGGGCGCCGTCCTGAGCTTCTTCAGACAGGCCAGCGGTCAGCCACAGGCTGGCGCCGCCGATGATGTTACCGGTCCAGCCGGTCGCTTCGTTGTAGGGCAGGAAGGAGGCGACCACTTCAAAGCCGTTGTCCACGCCGGTCTGGGTGTACAGGGCGGTGTCGCTGCTGCTGTACACGGCCATGGCGACCTGCTGGGTGCTGAAGGCCTGGTCGACCGTGGCCCACGAATCGCCACCCTGGGCGCCGCTGTAGTACAGGTGGCCCTTGGCGGCCTGTTCGTCCAGCCACGTCAGCAGGGCGACGCCGGCTTCGTTGTTGAAGGCGACTTCGGTGGCGCGATCGGCGCGGCCGTTGTCGTTATTGGCATACAGGCCATTCTGCTGGGCGACCCACTGTTCAAAGAACCAACCGTGGTTCGGCCAGGTGAAGCAGTATTCGGGCGCATTGTCAGCGGCCATGATCAGGGTGCAGGCGGCATCCATTTCGGCCCAGGTGGTGGGGATGGCTTCAACGCCAGCGGCGGCGGCCATGGTCAGGTTGGTGAACATGATCGACGACGAGGTGTTCCACGGCATCGAGGTGAAGTTGCCGTCCACGGTGTAGTAGGCCGACACGGGGGCGATGATGTCATCCAGGTTCACGGGGATACCGTTCACTTCGGTGCGGCCATTCAGGGCTTCCGCAATCGAGGTGAAGTAGCCGCTGTCGCGGGCGTCCTGGGTCGCCACTTCGAAGTACTGAACCACGGCGGGCAGGTTGCCCTGTTCGGCGGCCAGTGCGGTCGAGGCGAACAGTTCTTCATAGTTCGAGTAGCCGGTCACGGTCACGTTGTACTGGGGGAAGGCTGCATTGAACTCAGCAGCGCGTTCCTGCGTCCAGCCCAGGCGTCCAGCATCGGTAAAGGCGATCCAGGTGGGGATTTCGATAACTTCCTGGGCGATCGCCGGGGCAATCGACAGGGCGGCGAGGGCGCTGATGGCACCAGCCAGTAAAACATTCTTCAAACGCATTGTAGAGCCTCCAGAAATATGGTTGTACAGACTAAATATAGACAGCTTGGTTTAACAAACCTCTGTCTGAAGTTTAAGAATGATTGTTGAAACTTGCCATATTGGTTAATACATTGGGGGCTAATGATTATGCAATCTGCACGAGTATAGGCGGGTTAGGCCAGTGCATATTTCAGCGGCGGGTTGTCTTCGCGCTCCAGCTCATCCAGGTTGCTGACGGCCAGATAGCCGTATTCATCCAGATACTCCACGTGCGCGCCCACTTCCTCCAGCGCCAGCAGCACATCATAGGCATGCTTGTCGGGATACATCACTTTGGAGATGTCGCTGATGGTCATCGGCTGCGGGCTGGCGGTGATGATGTCCAGCGTGCGCGACAGCTTGCGCTGGTGGCTGGCGCGGATTTCCTGAATGCGCCCGGCCAGATCATGAATCGGGTCTTCGTGGCCGCCCAGCGTCAGGCGCACACCCTCCACGCGCTCCATGCGCGTCAGGGCATCGAAATAATGGCCGAGGCCGGTGTAATTGGTGATGCTTTCGGGGGATTGGTGCGGCGTGGTGCGCGACAGGATGTGGTCTGCGCTGAGCAGGATATCGCCCACCTGAATACATACCTGGCCGGGGCAGTGGCCGGGCGTGTGATAAAAGCGGAAGGCATCGATTTCGCCTTCGTCTTCGAGCGAAAAATCGACCGGCACAGACCGGAATTCCTTTTTGGCGAAGCCGTACAGCGCCATCAGCGTATCGCGCAGGCTGGGCTTCACGCCGGCGCGGTCCAGATACACGCGCAGGTCTTTGGTGGCCACCGCCACGCGTTCTTCATAGGCGATCAGCACGCGCCGGTCCAGCCGGTGAATGCCCACTTTCGCGCCGGTGCGCTCCTGCGCGAAGCCCACGCCGCCGAAATGGTCGATGTGGCCGTGCGTGACGAAAATGCGCCCGATATCAGTCAGCGCCAGCGGCTCGCCGAAGTTGTCATGCAGCGCGTTCAGCCCGTCCAGCAGGTCATCATTGCTGTAGCCCAGCCCGGAGCCGGTATCGACCAGCGTGGGCACGCCAGCGCCCAGCACCACGAAGGCATAGGCGATGAAGTTGCCCGGAAAAGCCTCGACCGGGATGCGGTAGATGCGGATGTCTCCGGTGTCGAATCGTTCGATGGCTGGCAGACTGCGCATGGGAGATCCAATCGGCTGAACGGCTACGGGCTGCCGTCAGAAAGCTGAAGCAGGCCGGATGTGCCTGCGGGCAGGTCAAAGGTGCCGCTGATATTGTTCACCGTCAGGTGGGCGGTGTCCAGCCTGAGGATGAGGTGCATGTGTTCCGGCACGCGCAGCATAAAGCTGGCGCTCACGAGGCTTTTGCCCAGGCTGGAACGGCGCATCGCCACGAAATAGATGCCCGCCTCGTCCTGTTCGGCGGTCGTGCGCCAGGCGACGGGCGGCTGCAGCGTGCCCGCGATCAGCACGTTGCCCCCGGCGCTGCGCTCAATGGTTACGCTGGCATGGGCGATATGGGCGTACACTGTGGTATGGGGCTGGCCGATAAACTGATATTCGACCGCCTTGCGCGCCATCCCGCCGACGGCCGAGGCCACCGACATGGCCTGGGTCAGCGTGTTCAGCTTCTGGTTCATGATGCAGATTCCTGACCAGAATGTGCCATGCGCATCCTTTATGCTTGAGATTTACGACCAAACTACAGATACTATACCGCGTAACCTGTGTAAAAAAGCGAGCCTGATAATCCTATGACTGTCACCAACGTGGAATTCCGCGATACCCACAAGCCCCTGTCTGAAACCCTGACCGACGTGGCGCATTCCCTGCCCGAAGACAAAACCACCATTCAGCGCCTGATGTCTGAAATCGGTGAACAGGGCATCCTGCTGCTGTGCATCGTGTTCATGGTGCCCTTTCTGACGCCGATTCCGGTGCCGTTCATCAGCAATTTCTTCGGCCTGATCGTCATCCTGCTCACCTTTGGCGTGATTCTGAATCGCGTGCCGTGGATGCCGCGCCGCTTTCTGGAGCGCGAGATCCCCACGCCGGCGTTGTCCAAGGCGCTGATTCGCGGGGCGGGCGTGATGACGCGCATCGAGCGTTTGCTGCGCCCGCGCCTGGGCAAGCTGACGACTGTCGGGCCGGTCAACCGCCTGAACGGCATCGTGATGCTGCTGGCTGCGGTCCTGTTCTCGCTGCCGGTGTCGTTCATCCCCGGATCGAACACCTTCCCGGCACTTGCCGTGGTGCTGATTTCGGCGGGCATGCTGACCAAAGACGGCCTGTTCGTGCTGCTGGGCTATCTGGCCAGCATCGGCTCGCTGATTTATTTCAGCCTGGTGGTGCTGCTGATTATTGGCGGTGTGGTCACCGTGGGCCAGCTGGCGGGCGGCGGTGAAGCCGAAGCGACGGCGACGGTCGTCCCCGCGATTGTCGAGACGCTGACGCCGTAATAGTCCAGACCACGTGCCGCGCGCCGATGGGTTGGGTCATGCCTGCCCTCGGCGCTTTTTGACGTCTACTCCCCGTCAGCCAGCTTTTCGTTTCTGATTTTGCTCTGCTCTGGCGATAGCGCCAGGATCCAGTCGGCCAGCCCGCGCACGGCCAGATGGATGCCGCGGGTGGGGCGTGGATGGCCAATCGTGGTCATTTGCAGGGTGAACGACCCCGGCCCGGCTCCCGAATGCGGTGACAGCGACAGCGCGGTGTGCTGCTCGATCGTCGGCTCTGACGCGTGAATCTCGAACAGCAGGCTGTTGCGCCCGCGAAAGACCTCATTGATGCCCACGTGAATATCCCCGTCATGCGCGTGAAACGGCGCGAATGCCTCGCGGATGGTATCCAGCGAGAGCGGGCTTTCCAGCACGATGTGCGGCATAGGCCATTCCTTTATTACAGGTAGTTCAGGGACAGGGACTTCCGTCCGGCGCCAGGCAAAGTAATAACAGCTACGCCCCTCGCGGTGGGCTTTCGCCTCGTATTTGGTCACGATGCGGCCGGGCGTGGGCTGGGGCGACCATGCGCCGTCGTTCAGCGACTGAAGCGCGGGCGTGTCTGCCAGCAGGTCGGCGGCCATGTCGGCATAATCGCGGATGTCCGTGGCCAGAAAAAACTCACCGCCGGGCTTCAGGCGGCTGACGATGGCATCCAGCGTATCGCGCTGCATCAGGCGGCGATGACTGTGCTCTTTGCGGAACCATGGATCGGGAAAATTGACGTAAACGGCGTCCAGCGACGCGGGCGTGAACAGATGGTGCAGGGCGGTTTCGGCGCGGCTGTGTATCACGGCCACGTGACTATACCGGTGACGCGCGATCATGCGCTCGGCTTTCACCAGGCATTGATTGGAGATTTCCAGCCCGACCAGATGCTTGTCCGGGTGCGTCGCCGCCAGATGCTCCAGAAACGTGCCGGTGCCAAAGCCAATTTCGAGCACCAGCGGGCGCGTGCTGCCGAAAAACTGCGTCCAGTCGACCGGCCACGGCAGCGATAACGCGCTGTGCTGGGTATGAAAAGGGGGAAGCGTGTGCTGTGCAGTCATGCGCCACAGTGTAAGGAGGAATGGCGCACTTTGGAAGGGGCGTATTCAGAAAAACAGGCCGGGCTGCTCAGAGGGGGGACTGCGCAGAACCGGCCTGTTCGTGCTTCCGAATCTATTCCTTGACCATCTGCGTGCCGGCAGTATCGCGGGCATACAGGCCAATCTGATCCTTGATGAATTCGTAGCCGGCCTTGGGCTGGCGATACACCCAGCCGACGTTGGTGGCTTTTTCTGCGCCGTTTTCCAGGTCGATCCAGTAGCACACACCCTTGTATGGGCAGGTGTAAATGCGCTCGGTCACTTTCAGGTGCGTCATATCGACCGCTTCAGGCGCGAAATACAGATTGCCCTCAAACTCGCGGACGGTTTTTGCGTCGGTATCACCCTGGGCGATCTGTTCGCCAGAGCTGCGTGCCTTTACGATGTACTTCATGGGAATGAGTAACCTTTCAATCAGACTGTATCAACAAAACGTGACAGATAGTCAAGCGTATGGAAGGTGCACGCGGCGTAAATCTTCCGTGAATGTTTGCTAAATGTCGTCGCCAAAGTCGTCCGGGCGCAGCATTTCGCGGGTCTGCTGTTCCAGTTCCCACACATCCAGCTTCTTGTGCTGGGTCATCAGCTGCTTCAGGCGGATATAATCGGTGGCCGCTTCTTTGGACCATTCCTGCGCGAACTTGCCATTGCGGATTTCCTGCAGGGCCGATTCCATCAGCCGCTCCATCTTGAAGTCGGCAAACCGTTCATAGCGGCTGAGCATGCCAAACTGCGCCACTTTCGAGCTGGCATTGAGCGCCTGCATCATGCCTTCCTGCGCCGCATGTTTCAGGTAGTCGCTGGTTTCGCCAGACAGATACAGCTCGGTAAACACGGCTTCCGGCGCATAACCCTGCTGTAGCAGCAGCTTGCTGGCCATCAGCACGGCGGCGTGGAAGATCGGCAGGATGGCCTGCTGTACGAACAGGTCGAGCTCGGTCTCGTGCTCAAAGCCAATTTCGACCGCGCCGCCGCGCAGCGCGCCCATCGCGCGGGCCAGCGCCAGCAGCTGCGGCCATGCCTGCCGGCTGGCATCCTGCGCCACGGCGACGAAGCTGGCGAAGCCTTCGCCGGAAATAAACCGCTCGCGCACAGCCGGGCCCAGCGTCTTGGCGCTGATCAGCCCGACATCGACAAACGGCGGCGCTTCGATGAAGCCATAGGCCACGTTATAGGCGCTGCTGAAGACCAGCATCTGGCCGCGGCGCAGCTGCGGCGATACCTCCTGCAGGTACACGCGCGGCATGTCTTCGTCGCGCTGGAGCAGGAAGATGATATCGCTCTGCTGTGCGGCCTCGCTGGCCGTCATCACCTGGAACCCTTCAGCGGCGGCCTGCTGTTCTTTTTCAGTCGTCGGCTCGCTGACGATGATGCGCTGTCCGCTGTCGCGCAGATTCAGTGCGATCGGGCGGCCCATATTGCCATAGCCGACCACATTGACCGTTTTACCGGCCAGCAGGGACATATCGGCATCGTTATCGTGATAAACCACCGTCATACGGGCACCTGTGCAAGTCTTGGGTAAAATACAAACTGGTTCGTGTAAGGAGTTGTTTCCATGCGTAAACGTTACCCGTTGATGAACGTGCTGGCAATGGCCGGGCTGGCGATGCTGCTGCTGCTGACCGGTTGCGGTGGCCAGGCGGAGCCTACGCAGCCGCCGTTTGGCCGCTGGTCGATTGCGAATGTGCGCGATGCGTTTGCGGCGGCGGGCCTGCCGGTGCAAAGCCTGATCCGCGATATGTCGGTCGGGCGCGATGCCCCGCTGTCTTTCAGCGACCGCTATACCTTTGTCATCGATCAGATTGCGCCTGATGGCGGGCAGCTGCTGTTTTTCAACAGCGCGTCTGGCCTGGAGTCTTGGACGGCCTATATCGAGCGCCTGCGTTCAGATTCAGAACTGCGCCGCAGCGTGGTGTATGTGTTCGTCAAAGACAATGTGCTGATGCAGCTCAATGCCGACCTGGTCCCGGCCGATGCCCGCGCGTTTGAAAATGCGCTGAACAGCCTGGGAAGCTGATCGTCAGGCCAGGTTCACGGCATAGACCGGCAGGTCATAGCCGTTGCGGTGGAAGCCCAGCTTCTCGTAGACATGCTGCGAGGCGGCATTGGTCGCCTGGGTGTTGACCGTCATCACATACACGCCGCGCTTCATGAAGTAGCGCAGCGATTCGCCCACCAGCGCCGTGCCCACGCCCAGATTCTGCGCGTCCGGGTCCACGGCCAGTCGGGCCAGATGGCAGCCGTCGAAATAGAGCGTGCTCATCTGATAGCCGACGATGCGCTGCACGCCTTCACGCGTGACCACGGCGACCGTGCTGTGCTCGGCCACGCGCTCTGCCTGGCGGACATCCTCGCGCGAAATCTGCCACGGCGGCACAAAGGCGCGATGGTCGATGGCCGCCAGTGTGCTGATGTCCTCGCTTCGCGTGATGCGGATGCTGACCTCTGGCAACTGCATGAGCTGCGGCGGGGTGCTGTCGCTGCGCTTGAGCGTGATGATGTCCTCGCGCATGACGAAGCCATAGTCGCCCAGAAACTGCGCCGGCCAGTCGCGAATCAGCAGGATGGCGACCTGACGCACCTGCGCCTGTGCCAGCACCTGCCGCATGTCTGTCCACAGCGCGCCCAGCACCGCCTGCGGGTCGCGGTGATCCTGCACCCCCGCCATGCGAATCCAGCACGCACCGTTCAGCGGCTCGGACAGCGCCAGCAGCCCCACCAGCGTGCCGCCCTGCCACGCCAGCCGAATCTGCGACCCTTCGAGGTCCATCCAGTGATCGCTGTCATGCCAGTCCAGATGCACATGCGTGCAGTAATTGCGCGACATGAGGTCACGCACGAGATGACGACTGCGCTTGGTGTACGGTGTCACCGTGATCGGCGCAGAGGACGAAGTGAAAGAGAAGAATCCGGTCATGCATTCAGGCTCGTTTAATGCGGCCCGACAGCCACAGGTCGGGCATGAATCAGGCTATTCAGTCGGTTTGCGGTTCATGCGCGACGGGAACGACGGCGCTGTAATCGCCATCACGCGGCAGATGCGCCGGTCTAGAATGCGCGTACGCAGGCGCACATCCAGGTCGCCCAGGTCTTTCGACGTGGTGAACACAGTGGGCATGCGCGTCAGGTAGCGATGGTTGATGATCTGGAATAATTTCTCTTTGGCCCACGCGCTGGCGCTCTCGGTGCCCAGGTCATCCAGCACCAGCAGCGGCGCATTCTTGACCTCGTTGAAGCGATGGTCAAACGTCACATTCGAGTTTGGGCTGAAGGTCAGGCGCAGGTGATCGAGCAGGTCGGGCGCGGTGACGAAAATCAGGCTGCCCCCCTGCGCCGCGTACTGGTTGGCGATGCTGGCCGCCAGATGCGTCTTGCCGGTGCCGCTGTCGCCCATGATGAACAGCCAACCAGAGGGCTGTGCGGCATATTCCCAGGCGGCATTGGCCACGCGTTCCAGGTTTTCGCGGTAGTCCGACGACAGGTTGCTGCGTGTATCGAACTGCTGGAAGGTCATTTCGCGGTAGAGCGAAAAATCCCACAGCGCGCCGATATTGCTGTGCCCGGGCGAGCGATAATCGGGCGCATTGATCACGATGCGGCGGATGACCGACAGGTCGCGCAGGCGGCTTGAGATGCGCTGGTCCATCGTGTTCAGGTCGGTGTTGGTGGTAATCACGGTGGGCAGGCGGTAGTTGTAGCGATAGTTCAGCAGCTGGAACAGCTTTTCCTGCGCCCAGCCGCTGGGATTTTCCGCGCCCAGGTCGTCCAGAATGAGCATCGGCGCGTTCTTCATGCGGTCGAACAGGTCGTCGTAGCTGGTGTCTGAGCTGGCTGTATAGGTCAGGCGCAGGTGGTCGAGCAGGTCTGGCGCGGTGATGAACATCACGCTTTCTTCGCGCTCCAGGCACACATTGCCGATGGCCGCCGCCAGGTGCGTTTTGCCGCTGCCATACGGGCCTTCCAGCATCAGCCAGCCGGTGGGCTGGGCGGCATACTGGCGCACCGCGTCCAGCGCCTGTTGCAGGCTTTGCTGCTGCCCGGGCGAGGCCTCCGGATTGGTGGCCATGAAGTTATCCAGCGTGCGGTCGCGAAACACGTCCAGGTTGCCCAGTCGGCGCAGCGTTTCGCGGCGTTCGCCGGCCGCCGGCTTGTAGCTGGGGCAGCGGAACAATTTGCCGAAATTCGGGTCGCCCACCGGCAGGTCATAGCGCACATAGCCGATGCCGCCGCACAGGTCTGGTCCGCCGCACAGCGCACAGGTGCCGCTGGCGGGCGGCTCGATGTCAGGATTCGATGAAGTCGGCAAATTCCCCGCCTGTGAATCGGCTCCCGGTAGGTTCATCAGGTTCTTTAGCGGCTTCATGCATTATTCCTTCGCGCCTTCCATCGCGCTTCCAACGGTCCAGCACCCCTTTAATGTAGCGCCAGTTGCGCACATTGTTCTCGACGGCTGTCTTGATCGCATCGGCCAGCCAGGCGGATGAAAACTCGTTTTCCGCGTCTTTCAGGCTGTCGGCGATCATCGGCGTCAGCGGGCCGATATTCTGTTCATACAGGGCAAACACATTCGGGCGTTCGGGCAGGATATCCACGATGCGCCCGTCGCGGGAGGGCGTCCACTCGCCGCGCAGAATCTGGGCGACAGCTTTGCGCCCCGGCTCGGCATTGATGAAGTAGAGCGTTTCCTCGCCGGTTTCAAAGGCAGGGTCGCGCACGGTCACCGCCAGCAGGATGCCATGCTCCACAGCGGCCGACAGCGCCGCGTCCAGCGCATCTTCGGTACGCTGATGGGGCACCGCTGTCGCCAGTGCGGCGGCCAGCGTCTCGTGCCCGCTGAAGTCTGCGCGGCGCACGCAGCGAAACGCGCCTTCGCGCTGCTGCACGGCGTAAAACGCAAACAGCACCACCTGCATCTCCGCCAGCGTGTGCACAAACGGCAGGGCGCGGGTGACGAACGCGGCAGGCAGCGTGAAGATGCGCGGTACGCCGGGCTCGAATCCGTCAAATCGGGTCATAGGTCACGCAGGTTGGCGGATTGTGTGCGCGCATCGCTGAACTTGGTCAGCGACTTTTCGAAATGCAGATTGACCGTGCCGGTCGGGCCGTTACGGTGCTTCTGGATGATGATTTCCGCCATGCTGGGGAATTCCGTCGCCTGGTTATACACCTCGTCGCGGTACAGGAAGGCGACGATGTCGGCGTCCTGCTCCAGCGAGCCGGATTCGCGCAGGTCGCTCAGCACCGGGCGCTTGTCCTGGCGCTGCTCCACCGCACGCGAAAGCTGCGCTGCCGAGAATACCGGCACATCCAGCTCGCGGGCCATCTCTTTCAGGCTGCGGCTGATATAGCTGATTTCCTGTACGCGGTTGTTCTCATAGCCGCCCACGCTCATGAGCTGGAGGTAATCGATGATCACCAGGTCCAGCCCGTGCTCGTGCATCATGCGGCGGCACTTGGTACGCAGCTCCAGCGGCGAGACGCCCGGCGTGTCGTCGATGAACATATTCATGGTGCTGAGGCGGGTGGAGGCCTTGACGAACTTCGACCATTCGGACTGGCTCAGCCGACCGCCGCGCATGTTCTGCGTATTAATGCCGGTTTCCATCGACATCAGGCGCTGCACGATCTGCTCGGTGCCCATTTCCATCGTGAAGATGGCGATGCGCCCGCCCACGCGCGCGGCGTTCAGCGCGACTGACAGCAGGAATGAGGTCTTGCCCATGCCGGGGCGTCCGGCGAAGATCAGCAGGTCGGAGCGCTGCAGCCCGCCCAGCAGCTCGTCGATGTCGCGGAAGCCGGTGGGCAGGCCGCGCGGGATATCGGGGTTGAGCATGCGGTATTCGGTCTGGTCGAAGTATTCATCGACGGCTTCCTTGAGCGATTTCAAATCGCGCCGGGCGCCGCTCTCGGTCACGGCGAACAGCTTGGCCTCGGCGTCGGCCACGACCGTCTCGATCGGGCGCGATTCCTCGTGAGCCAGCGCCTTAATATCGTCAGCCGCTTTGATCAGCTTGCGGCGAAGCGACGTGCGCTCGACCAGACGACCGTAGATTTCGGCGTGCACGCTGGTGGGCGTGCTGTTGGTGAGCTGAAGCAGATAGGGCGCGCCGCCCACATCGTCCAGCTTGCCCAGCGTGCGCAGTTCCTCGTGCACGGTGATATAGTCGACCCGATCGCGCCGTTCGCTGATGCGCATGAAAGCTTCCCAGATATACTGGTGACGCACAAAAAAGAAGTCGTCGGGCTTCAGGAAAGCCGCCAGCGCCAGGAAGGCATCGGGGTTGATCAGCACAGCACCCAGCACCGCCTCCTCAGCTTCCTGGCTGAAGGGCGACTGGTTCACCTGCATGTATGTGGTGGGTGCATTATTCATGGGCAGTTCCATCGCTTGGGGACATAAAACGGCGTGAGGCTGATTGTGTCGCCGCGCCGCCGTTTTGGGATGCAGAATGGACAGGCTGGTGGCCACATAACCGGCCGCACAGCCTGCTTCAGGGTGATGTGCAGACTAGTTGTCTTCGTCGTCCAGTTCGTCCAGGTCCAGGCTGTTGACGAAATCCTTGAACGCGCTCAGACGGTCTTCGCCTGCTTCCTCGTTGGGTGGGGGCGCGCTCTGTTCCACGTCGTCTTCGGGGTGGATGGACGCGCGTTCCATGACCGACTCGTTGACAAAAATGGGCACCTTCACGCGCACGGCCACGGCCAGCGCATCGCTGGGGCGCGAATCGATTTCGATTTCCTTGCCATTCACATCGACGACGATGCGCGCATAATACACATCGTTGTGCAGCTCGTTAATCAGGATGTGCACGACGCGGCCGCCCATTTCGCGGATGACCGAACGGATCAGATCGTGCGTCAGCGGGCGCTGCGAGGTAACCTCGTTGAGCTCCACGGTGATCGCATCGGCTTCGCACGGGCCTATCCAGATAGGCAGGTAGCGGTCGCTGGTCTGATCACGCAGGATGACCACGCGATACTGGGACATCAGGCTCATACGGATGGTATCTATTACAACTTCAATCATAGTTTTTTCTTCTGAAGCGGCTTTAACCGGCGATTGAATATCACCTATCGGACGTGGTTCACTGCGATTATACACCCTAAGACCCTGACGGCAACGATATCGATGGTGAACCTATGCGAATTGACAGCAAAATCCCGGAACTGACAAGGCTTTTGGGCGTTTGCGCCCTCGCCATGCTGGCGCTGCTGCTGGCGGGCTGTGCCGCCCGGCCCAGCCTGACCATCGCGCAGGGTGAGCTGCTGGATGCGGTCGACTTTGACGCGTCGTACGAGTGGGAAAATTATGCCAACGTGGAGCAGGGCGTGAATTTCCGCGTCGAGGACGGCGCGTATCGGGCCGAGGCCCGTGACCGCGGCTTCACCTGGGTGCTGAACAGCACGGCGCACACCGATGTCGTCATTCAGGTGGATGCCCAGCAGGTGAGCACGTTCCGCAACAATGCTTACGGCCTGATGTGCCGCGCCGCGCCCACCAACAATGGCGACGGTTACTATTTCCTCATCAGCGGCGATGGCTATTATACGATTCGCCGGGGAGCGACAGACGAGGTCCCGCCGCTGATTCCGTGGACGCGCACCGATGCGGTGCAGCAGGATCAGGCCATCAACCGCATTCGTATCGCGTGCGTGGGCGAGTATCTCTCGCTGACGGTCAACGGACAGTTTGTGGCCGAAACGACCGACGACCGCTATCACCGCGGCTTCGCGGGCCTGTCGGCGGCGGTTGTGGCAGACGGTGACGCGGATATCCGTTTTGATGAGCTGCGCATCTGGGAAGGGCGGGCCGCCGGGGATTCCTAAGCGTTCCCCGGCAGGCTCCGCGCGCTGACGAATCAGCCTTCCAGATAATCGCGCAGCTGGCGGCTGCGGGTGGGGTGGCGCAACTTGCGCAGGGCTTTAGCTTCAATCTGGCGGATGCGCTCACGCGTCACGCCGAAGTGCTTGCCTACTTCTTCCAGCGTGTGGTCCTGCCCGTCGGCCAGGCCAAAACGCATCTCCAGCACTTCGCGCTCGCGGTCGCTCAGCACGCCCAGCGCAGAGCGAATCTGCTCTTTGAGCAATTGCTTGCTGGCGGCATCCACCGGCCCCGGCACCTTGTCGTCTTCGATGAAATCGCCCAGCAGGCTGTTGTCTTCCTGGCCAATCGGCATCTCCAGGCTCATCGGCTCCTGGCTGAGGCGCTGAATCTTGCGCACTTTCTGGGCGGCGCGGCGCAGACGGCGCTGAAGTCCGGGGTCCAGGCGCATCCCCTCGCGGCGCAGCGACTTGATCGCTTCCACTTCTTCGGCGGTCAGGCCGTCCTGCATCTCCAGCGCGAGCTGCTCGGCGTTCGGCTCGGCACCCAACTCCTGCGTGAGCTGGCGCTGGATGCGCGTCAGCCGATTGATCGTCTCCACCATATGCACAGGGATGCGGATGGTGCGCGCCTGGTCGGCGATGGCGCGGCTGATCGCCTGGCGAATCCACCAGGTCGCGTAGGTGCTGAACTTGAAGCCTTTGGTGTGGTCGAACTTCTGCACGGCGCGCAGCAGGCCGATATTGCCTTCCTGAATCAGGTCAAGAAAGTTGATGCCGCGGCCCATATAGCGCTTGGCCACGCTGACCACCAGGCGCAGATTGGCGCGTGTCAGCGATTCGACGGCCTGCTCGGCGCTGCGTTCGATGGCCTCGAACATGAGCGGCAGGTCTTCGGCGCCGGCCAGGTCTTTGGCCAGCCATTCCTTGTACGTCTCCTGCGGCGGAATCCGGCCGTGGCGCTCGAAATACAGGCGCAGGCGTTCGCGCTCGATCGGCGGCAGCAGATACAGCGCATGAAACACGTCGAACAGGCGGTTGGCCAGGTCGGTCCAGCGGCCCTCGCGTCCGTCAAATTCGCGCTGGCGCAGGTATTCGCGCATGTACGAGCTCTGGGTGGCGTCCCAGTTTTCGTGCACATTTTCCATCTCGTCGATGATGCCCGACATGCTGGGCGGGTCCAGCTTGATCGTCACGGCCAGCGTGACCGCTGCGTCCCAGGCCGTCAGCAGGGCGGCATAGGCGGCCGAGCTAATCTGCTCGGCGGTGGGCAGCGCGTCGTCATCGCCGACATGGTCGGGATGGCTGACCGCATCGGTGATAGCCTGAAGCAGGCGTTCGGCGGCGATCTGGGTGGTCAGCCAGGTTTCGCGGTTGGTGTCCAGCAGGGGCACCTGGCCGATTTCCTTCAGGTACATGCGCACGGGGTCATCAGACAGCTGATCACGGTCGGCCAGGCGGGTATCCAGGCTGTCATCGTCCGCGTCTTCAAGGTCAAATTCGTCCGACAGCTCGCCAGCCGGGATGTCGTCTTTCAGCCGCCGGATGTCGAACAGGGCGGCATCGTCATCGTCGCCGAAGTCATCGTCGATGTCGGCGGCATTGTCGAAGCCGGTTTCATCCAGATCGTCACTGTCATCCAGTTCGTCGGCTGGTTTCTTGTCAGGTTGTTCAGGACGAGCCTGGTCGATACGTGTGCGTTTTTTGGTCATTCGTTGTGTCCACAAACTGCGCGCATTAAGTGACCGAATTTTCAGGGTAATGTAATACTGGTCACGATTTTAGCTTGTCTGACCGCTGATCGCACGGTCTATCCGTTCTTTGGCTTTCAGCGTGTTGGTGGCGTGCGTCATCAAGCTCCCGGTTTCGTTTGTCATGCCTTCCATCAACAGATACACGATCTCCTGTCGTTCGCGGGCGAGCCGCTTTTCGCGCAGGCGCAGCGCCTTCTCGATCAACTCGGCACTGTGGTCCAGCAGTGCGGTCTGCCGTTCGGTCAGCGCCAGCACGCGCTCCAGATCGCCCAGCTGCCGCTGATGCAGGTGCAGCGCGAACGACTGCTCACGCGTGTGCATGATGGCGACCAGCTCATGCGCCAGGTTCTCATCCAGATTGTGCCGCAGGTAGTCGATAAATTCGAATTCGTCCTGCTGCAACGCGCCCATGAACTGGCGCATCAGCTCCTGATGGGCAGTGCGCGTGAAGTCCTCGGCGCAGAAATCACCCAGTGGCCCGCTTTGCAGCGTGGCGTCGTCCTCGGCTAGTTCGCGCATGCGTCGGTTGACCGCGTAATAATTGCCCGGTTGCTCGAACAGCGCGCGCAGGCAGTAGGCCTCCATATCAATTTCAGTGGGGGCAGGGCGCGGGCGCGTCGGCAGTACAGGCACGGCGGGTGTGGCGGTCGACTCGATGCTGCTGCCGACCTCGACATACGGAGTGAAGTCGTCGTAAGCGTCTTCATCCCTGTATTCCATATATGCGTCGTCAGGGCCGGTTGTGACGGGTTGTTTTGGCTCTGCCGGGGCAGGGCGGGGCGGCCTGGCCTGTCTGGTTTTCTGATGCTCGGCTGCCCACATCAGCATATCGCGTTCCGGCAGGCGCAGTTTCATCGCCAGGCGCTGGATATTTGAGCCGCGGTACAGGTCATCTTCAGAGGCAGACAGCAGCGGCAGCAGGCGCATGGCGGCGGCCTCGCGCTCCTGGATGCTGGCATTGGGCGGCAGCGTGGCCATCTCCATGCCGATGACGAAATCGGCCACCGGCATGGCTTCGTCAATCAGACTCGGCCAGTCGCCCGGCTGTTCTCGGATGAAGTCGTCCGGGTCTTTGGCATTGGGCACGTGCAGCACGCGAAACTCGACGCCCAGCTTGCCGGTCAGGTCATCTTCCAGCGTCGTCCGCGCCACTTCCAGGCTGCGGCGCGTGGCATTCTGCCCGGCGGCGTCGGCGTCCAGTGCGAGGATGATTTTGTGCGCCCAGCGCGGCGCCACCAGCCTGAGCTGATGCTCGGTGAAGGCGGTGCCCATCTGGGCGACGACGTTGGTATAGCCGGCCTGGTGCGCCTGAATGGCATCCAGATAACCTTCCACGATTACGACCTGTTCCGATGAGCGGATGGCGGGCGCGGCCAGATTGAGCGCAAACAGGATGCGGCTCTTGTCGAAGATGGGCGACTGCGGCGAATTCAGGTACTTGGGATTGTCTTCGGCGGCCAACGCACGCGCCCCAAACCCGACCGGGCGGCCGCGTTCGTCGCGGATGGGAATCATCAGCCGGTTGCGGAAGGCATCATACACGCGGCCCTGGTCGTTGCGCTTGATCAGGCCGGCCACGATCAGGTCATTTTCGCTGGAGCCGAAGTCGATCAGATAGCGCATCAGGCCGTCCCAGCGGTTCGGGGCATAGCCGATCTGGAATTTTTTGATCGTTTCCAGCGTCAGGCCGCGCCTGTGCAGCGCATAATCCAGCGTGGCGGCAGCATCGGCGTCAGACGGATCCAGCAGTCGCTCGTGATAATATTCGGCGGCCAGCTTCACCAGCCCGCGCAGGCGGTCGCTGGCTTCATCGCGCGATTTCTGTTCGGGCGTCTGCTGGCGCACTTCCACGCCCACCATGCGCCCCAGCTCTTCCAGCGATTCGCGGAAGGTCCAGCCATTCTGCTTCATGGCAAATTTGAACACATCGCCGCCCTCGGCACATGCGCCGAAGCAGCGCCATGACTGCGTATCCGGGTTGACGACGAAGCTGGGCGTGCGCTCATTATGGAACGGGCAGCAGGCCTTGTAGACGCGGCCCGCGCGCTTCAGCGGTGTCGTCCGCTGAATATAGGTGACAATATCCAGCTTGGATTTGATGTCGTCGGCAACGGACATGATTCACGGGCCTCGTAAAAGGGGACTCCAGTATAGAATCAAGATGGCGCGGATGCAATCAAGTTTACGCCAACGCCCGCCCTGCGATTGGCGTGCCACGGGGGAAAACTGGTCGCGGATATTGCCCTTATGCGGGCAATTACAGATTGACAAGCGGGGCGGAACCATCCTATACTAGTCCATTACACGGGAATCCAAATCCTCGATTTGCAGATGTTCGATATGCCAACCTTAATCACAGCACAACAGCGGAACGTCCATAAGTGACGCTTTCCGTTTTTCTGTTGTCAGCCTGTGAGTGATATTTCGCAGTGGAAGTCAAGTAGAGGAGCGATGCTTTGCAGCGGTTAACTCAGACTAAAAACTACTCGCGTCTAGCGGAAGTTCAGGAACTGCCGTCGCTCATCGAAGTGCAGCTGAGATCCTTCAAGTGGTTCATGGACGAAGGTCTGGCTGAACTGTTTGATGAAATCAGCCCGATCGAGAGCTTCAATGGCAACCTGAAGCTGTATTTCCCCGGAAACGGCCAGGATGCCAAAGAACTGGGCCTGAAGTATTGGTTCGACGAACCCAAGTACAGCGAAGAAGTGTGCCTGGAACGCGATATGAGCTACGCCGCGCCGCTGTTTGTGCGCGTGGGCCTGGTCAATCGTGAAGCCGGCGACGAAGTGCTGACCACCGACATCTTCCTGGGCGACTTCCCGGTGATGACGGCCAAAGGCACCTTCATTATCAATGGTACCGAACGCGTCGTCGTCAGCCAGCTCATCCGCTCGCCGGGTGTGTATTTCGATGCCGACGAAGACCGCACCAGCGGCCGCAAGATGTCGACCGCCAAGCTGATCCCGGATCGCGGCGCGTGGATGGAATTCGAGACGCGCAAGAGCGACTACCTCACCATCAAGTTCAACCGCAAGCGCACCATCCCGGTGACGGTGCTGCTGCGCGCCATGGCTGCCGTCAAGGATATGATGCCGGACGATTTCTCGCCGGTGCAGACGGGCAGCACGGAAGAACTTCTGGCGATGTTCGCCCATGTCGATAACAACCCGGATCGTCATTATCTGGAACAGACGATCAAGCAGGAACCGCAGTGGGAGCTGAAGAAGGATCAGACCGTGGCCCAGGCCGCGCTGATCGAGTTCTTCCGCCGCATGCGCCCTGGCGACCCGCCGACGCTGGACAATGCGCGTGACTTCCTGCGCAGCCAGTTGTTCGATCCTCGTCGTTACGACCTGGAGCGCGTGGGCCGCTACAAGCTGAACCAGCGCCTGAACAGCGGTGTGCCGAAGACCGTGCGCACCGTCACCAAGATCGACATCGTCAAGCTGATCGAACGCATGATCATGATCAATAACGATCAGGTCAAGAAAGACGATATCGACCACCTGGGCAACCGCCGCGTCAAGACCGTGGGCGAGCTGATCCAGAACAAGCTGCGTGTCGGCCTGCGCCGCACCGAGCGCGTCGTCCGCGAACGTATGAGCATCCGCGAGAGCGAGAATGTGACGCCGGCCTCGCTGGTGAACATCCGCCCGGTGGTGGCCGCCATCCGCGAGTTCTTTGGCTCGTCGCAGCTCTCGCAGTTCATGGAACAGACCAACCCGCTGGCCGAGCTGACCCACAAGCGCACGCTGTCGGCGCTGGGGCCGGGCGGTCTGCGCCGCGAACGCGCCGGCTTCGATGTGCGTGACGTGCATCACTCGCACTACGGCCGCATTTGCCCGATCGAGACGCCGGAAGGCCCGAACATCGGCCTGATCGGTCGTCTGGCCAGCTACGCGCAGGTCAACGAATACGGCTTTATCGAGACGCCTTACCGCAAGGTGGAACGCTTCCTCGCGCCCGACGATGCCAAGCTGATTGGCCGCACGCTGCGCGAAGATGTCGAGTCTGAAGATGGCAAGGTGATCGCCGAAGAAGGCACGGTCGTGGATGCCAAGCTGGCTGAGAAGCTGGCCAAGAAGGGCATCGCGAAGGTGCCGGTGATGCCGTTTGTGACCGGCGAGAGCATGCTGCTGTCGGCCGACCGCGAAGACGAATTCGTGATCGCGCAGGCCAGCGCCCGCCTGGACGCCGATGGCAACTTCCTGGACGAGCGCGTCAGCGCCCGCCTGAACCAGAGCTTCCTGAATGTGCCGATCTCGCGCATCGACTATATGGACGTCGCGCCGCGCCAGATCGTCGGCATCAGCGCCGCGCTCATCCCGTTCCTGGAACATGACGACGCCAACCGCGCCCTCATGGGCTCGAACATGCAGCGCCAGGCTGTGCCGCTGCTCATGCCCGACGTGCCGATCGTCAGCACGGGCATGGAATCGCAGGCGGCCTATGACAGCGGCCAGGTGCTGCTGGCAGACGTCGATGGCGAAGTGACCAGCGTGCAGGGCGACCGCATCGTGATTCGCCTGGCCAATGGCGACGAACGCGTGTACAAGCTGCGCAAGTATAACCGCTCCAACCAGTCCACCTGCGTCGACCAGCGCCCGATTGTCAACAAGGGCCAGCAGGTCACGCGTGGCCAGGTCATCGCCGACAGCTCGTCCACCTATCTGGGCAGCCTGGCGCTGGGCCATGACGTGCTGGGCGCATTCCTGAGCTGGGACGGCGGCAACTACGAAGACGCGCTGCTCATCAGCGAGCAGCTGCTGCGCGAAGATAAATTCACCAGCATCCATATCGAGAAGCACGAAGTGGAAGCCCGTGATACCAAGCTGGGCCCTGAAGAAATCACCTACGACATCCCCAATGTCGGCGAGGATGCCCTGAAGGACCTGGACGAACACGGTATCGTGCGCATCGGCGCTGAAGTCGGCCCGAACGATATCCTGGTGGGCAAGATCACGCCGAAGGGCGAGAAGGAACTCAGCCCCGAAGAAAAGCTGCTGCGCGCGATCTTCGGTGAGAAGGCGCGTGAAGTGAAGGACTCGTCGCTGCGCCTGCCGCACGGTGAGCGTGGCAAGGTCGTGGATGTGAAGACGTTCACGCGTGACGAGCATCCAGACCTGCCTGCGGGCGTGGAGAAGATGGTGCGCGTGGCCGTGGCCCAGAAGCGCAAGCTGACGGTGGGCGACAAGATGGCCGGTCGTCACGGCAACAAGGGCGTGATCTCGAAGATCGTCCCGATTGAGGATATGCCGTATCTGTCTGATGGCCGTTCGGTGGAAATCATCCTCAACCCGCTGGGCGTGCCCGGTCGTATGAATATCGGCCAGGTGCTGGAAATCCATCTGGGCTGGGCTGCGGATCGCCTCGGCTTCCGCGCCATCACCCCGGTGTTTGACGGCGCCAAGGAAAGCGAAATTCAGGCTGAGCTGGGCCGCGCATGGCTGCTCGACCAGGCCTGGAAAGAAGTGACCGAGCGTGCGTTCGACTGGATCCAGAGCTTCGAGCATAACCCTGAAGACCTGGAAGACGACAACGAAGTGCGCCGCCTGTATGTGCACGAATGGCTGGGCAGCAGCGACCGTTACAACGCTGACCGCCTGCTGGAAGAAAACATCTATGCCCGCCGCGCGGTTGTCGCGGAATGGCTGCGCGAAAAGGGCTATGACCCGGACGCGATCCTGATGTTCGAAACGACCGGCCTGTCGATTGAACAGCGCGCCGAGATCGACCGCAACGCATTCAATGTCTCGCTGCGTGAGTGGATTCTGTGGGCCGCGCCGGAAATTGAAGTGCCGGAAGGCGTGGAAGGCAAGGAACTGCTGGCCTATGCCGACAAGGCGATGTTCGCTTCCGGACATTCGGTGCCGCTGTATGGCAAGCACAAGCTGTTCGATGGCCGCACGGGCGAGGCGTTTGACCGCGCTGTCACCGTCGGCATGATCCACATGCTGAAGCTGGCCCATCTTGTCGAAGACAAGGTGCATGCCCGCTCCACCGGCCCGTACAGCCTCGTCACCCAGCAGCCGCTGGGCGGCAAGGCGCAGTTCGGTGGCCAGCGCTTCGGTGAAATGGAAGTGTGGGCGCTGGAAGCCTACGGCGCAGCCTACACGCTGCAGGAAATGCTCACCGTCAAGTCTGACGATGTGCAGGGCCGCGTGAAGACGTACGAGTCGATCATCAAGGGTGTGCCGATTGAAGAACCGGGCATCCCGACCTCGTTCCGCGTGCTGGTGAAGGAACTGCAGAGCCTCGGCCTGGCCGTGGAAGCTGTGGGCGAAACCGGCTACGTGACCCGCTTCGGCAAGGAAGACGAGAAGGCGGCCACCCGCCCGTCGCGCCCGTCGCTCCAGCCGAACATGCTGCCGCCGTCGCTGGACGCCGAGGATTTCTCCGACGACCTGATTGACTAGGCTGGCCAGTTCGTCAGCCTGATGAAATATTAAGCGCCGCCGCGTGATACGCTCATGGGGCGGCGTTATTATTTGTACAAGTGTCTGTTGTGCGAATTTGCAGAAAGATCATCCGATGCCGACTCTCCGTGAACGCGCCTTCTACACCTTCGCGGGATTCATGTTTGAACGCCCGAACAAAGGCCAGTCCGCAGATGCGCTGGCCGATATGCTCGAGCGTGCAGGGGAGTCGACGCTGAAGCGTATCGCCGAGGCGCCCGAGACCGCGGCAAGCGAGCGGCTGATTGCGCATGTCGTCGGCATCGAGCGCTGGTCGCTCAGCCGGATGCGTGTGGCGCAGGGCGCGCCTCTGCTGGAGGATGAATATGATGGGTATCGTCCGGACCACACGGTGGCCCAGCCCGAGCTGATCGCGTTGTTTGACGCTGTGCGCCGCGAATCCGTCGCGCTGGTGCGTTCATTGTCGCCTGAGGAGCTGGCGGTCACCGTGCCACACAATGCCTATGGCCCGCTGACGCTGCGCGGCTGGATCGGCTATATTCGCGGCCATGCGTCGGCCGAGACGCTGACGCTGCGCTAAGCCGATGCAGATACGTGCGCTTCATAACTGGCAGATGACCCCGGCAGAGGCTGTTCAGCTGCAGGTGTCGCTGGCCAGCCAGTTGATTGATGGCCCGCCGCTGACGCTGCGCGAGGGGATGCTGGTCGCTGGCGTGGACGTGAGCGTGCAGCCCAACGCCGATGGCGTGGCCTGGTCGCAGGCCGCGGTTGTGGTATTGGCGTTTCCCTCGTTTGCCATCATCGAGACAGTGACCGCGCAAATGCCGACGCCGTTTCCCTATGTGCCCGGCCTGCTCACGTTTCGCGAGGGGCCGGTGCTGGTGCAGGCGTTCGAGAAGCTGGTGTCTGCGCCAGATGTTTTCATCTTTGATGGGATGGGGCGCGCACATCCCCGGCGCATCGGCATCGCCGCGCATATGGGGCTGTGGCTCGACCGGCCGACGATCGGTTGTGGCAAGACGCTGTTTGTCGGGCGGCATGATGAGCCGCCACATGAGCGCGGGGCATGGGCGCCGTTGGTGCATCGCGGGGATCTGATTGGCGCGGCACTGCGCACGCGTCCGCACGTCAAGTCGGTGTATATCTCCGCCGGGCACCGCATCGACCTGGCCAGCAGTATCGCCGTGACGATGGCCTGCACGGGCAAATATCGCCTGCCAGAGCCGATCCGCGCCGCGCACAATGCTGCCGGGCAGATGGGATAAAGAGAGTTAAAAGGGGAAAGTTAAAAGTTAAGAGGGGCGATATGGAGACGCGTGAATCATGCCTGCGCCTGTCCTTTTTAACCTTCCCCTTTTAACTTTCAACGCTTTTGTCCTTTTTAACTTTCCCCTTTCAACTTTTAACTCCAAGCCAGGTATCCAGCAGCGCGTTCAGGTCTGGCGTGATGATGTCGGGCTGGGTGGGGTAGGTGCGGGCGGTATCGCGGGTGTCCACGCCGGTCAGCACCAGCGCGGTCATCAGCCCTGCGTCGATTGCGCCCAGGATATCGGTATCCATGCGGTCCCCGATCATGAGCGTGTGCTCGGCTGCGGCACCCATCACCGCCAGCGCCGTCTCGAACATCGCCCTGCCAGGCTTGCCCATCACTTCGGGCGCGACATCGGTGGCGGTTTGCAGCAGCGCCAGGATGCTGCCCGCGCCGGGTGCAGGACCCTCCGGCAGCGGAAACGTGCGGTCAGCATTGGTGCCGATGAAGCGCGCACCCCGCCGGATGAAGTCAGACGCGCGGCGCAATTTGTCGTAGGTGAGCGCGAAATCGATGCCCACGACGACGACATCGGGCTGCTCGTCCGTCACCAGGGTCATGCCTGCCGCCGCGATCAGCTCGCGCAGGCCGTCGCCGCCGACCACGAACACAGTCGCGCCAGCCGGATATTCCCGCGCCAGAAAACTGGCGGTCACCATGCCAGAGCTGACAATATGCTCCGGCGTCACGCGGGCAATTTGCAGCCGTTCCAGCTTTTGCTGGTACTCTTGTGGGGACTTGCTGCTGTTGTTGGTCGCGATGATATAGGGAATCCCCTGCGCCTGAAGATGGCTGATCCAGCGGGAAGCGCCGTCGATGGGCGTGTCGCCGCGCCACAGGACGCCGTCTGCGTCCATAATCACGGCGCGAATATTGGATAAATGATGGGGCACGGGTGCGTTCTCCAGGGAGTGGGTGGATGGGCTGCTGCATAAATGACCTGCGAATGATGCGTATTATGGGCCTGCCATGAGCACTTTGCCACTGCGGAAGCCGATCGGCCGATGGATGCTGCTGGGCGTGATCGTGCTGCTGGGTGCGTGGCTGCTGCGCGCGCATTACGGCTTTGGCGACCATCGCTTTCATCCGGATGAGGCGCTGTTCGCCACGTTTGCGCGCCACGCGGCTGTGAATGGCGACTGGCTGTTCAGCGGCCCGCTGGACAAGACGCCCCTGGCCCTGTATGCGCAGGCGCTGAGCATGACGCTCACGGGCGTGGTGGCCAATCCGGCGGGCGTGCTCGACCTCAGCCTGCGGGCGGGGGAAGTCTCGGCGCGCATCCCGGCGCTGCTGGCCGGGCTGGTGTTCGTGGCGGTCATGCTGCGCATCGGCCGTGACCTGGGCGGACGCAGCACGCCGGGCATCTGGATCGGGCTGCTGGCGGCCTGTTCGCCCGTGCTGATCGGCTTCAGCGGCTCGGCCTTCACCGACATGCTGATGCTGGCGTTGGGTACGGCCGCGGCGCTGGCCTGTCTGCGGCGGCGCTGGCTGCTTGGCGGCCTGCTGCTGGGGCTGGCCTTCCTGTGCAAGCAGCAGGGCGTGCTGTTTGCGCCGCTGTGCCTGATCTTGCCGTACGCGCTCAACCGGCTGACACTGCGCGGATGCCTGCGCTCTGCGGTCGGTGCCGGGCTGGGGCTGGTCGTGCTGCTGGCGTGGGAGGCGGTGCGGGCCGCGCCTGTCAATGTGCTGGCGCTGGCCGCCGCCAATAACGCGCCGGACTTCGCCCGCATCTCCCAGCCGGGCGCATTCTTCTGGCCGCTACGCTATCTGCTGGGGCTGCTGGGCGGGACGACGGCGGTCTTCATCCTGCTGATTCCGATCAGCTTCGCCATTCGGCTGCTCACTGGACTGCGCGACCGCGCGCTGGGGCTGGAGGCGCTGCTGTTGGCCTGGCTGATGCTTTATGTCGTCGGGCATGTGCTGGCGGGTGCCAATACCTATGACCGCTACGTGCTGCCGATCATGCCGGTGCTGATCCTGCTGTCGGTGCGCGCCGGCATGTGGATTCACGGCGTGATCGCGTTTCGGCTGATGCGCCAGGAAGCAGAGCTGGCGGCCGTCGCAATTGCCTTCGCGCTGATCGTGTCGGCTGTCGATGCCTCCAGCGGGCGCTTTGGCTATGGCGGGGAGACGACCAGTTTTCCCGACGCCGCTGGCATCGCGCCCGTGGCCGATTACCTGAACAGCCAGCATGTCGCGGCGGTGGTCTACGACCACTGGCTGAACTGGCAGCTGGGCTATTATATGGGCGAATGGTCAGACAAGCGGCGCGTGTATTACCCTGATCCGGATGCGCTGGTCCGCGATGCGGTCGCGCTGGATGAATGCGAGGATCGCTATTTTACGTCGCCGCCGAATGCCAGCGCGCGCCCGTGGCTGGATGCACTGGAGGAGGCTGGCTTCACCACCGAGGCGGCTTTCCGAAGCGGTGGCTATACTGTCTACAGCCTCACGCCTCCGCGGGTGGGTCGATGCGCTGCATCTCCCTGATGGCTTTTTCAGGCTTGGTCGGCTTGTGCAGCTGCGTATGTTCCGCGGTGTCGCGCGACTGGGCATAGTCCTCGCTGCGCGTGACGCCGGGGTATTTCGTGCGCCAGTCGGTGATGCACTGATCCAGCCAGGCCAGCTCTGCGGCGGCAATGGCGCGGGCATGGGCCACAGCCAGCGTGTAGGGCGAGGCATCCCCGCGTGCGGCCAGTTTCTGTGCCCGGCGCTCGATGGCAGCGCGGCGCTGCTGCAGCGCGAAATAGGCCTGCTGCGGCTTCAGTACATCCAGATTGGCCAGCGCCAGCTCGAAACGCTCGCCCAGCGCGACCGGCTCACGGATCAGGTCAGACACGGCTGTCTGCACCACGCCGATGCCAGCCTCGGTCAGGCTGAGCAGCGGTTCACCCGATGCCTCCGGGCCGCGCACGATCAGCTCGCCATGAATCAGGCCATCGACGAGAAAAGACAGCGAGTTTCGGCTGGGATTGAGCGTGAGCAGCAGTGCATGCTGGTCCATCGCCAGGTCCAGTTCACTCAGGGTGCGCGGTTTCAGTGCGATCAGGCTGAGGATCGTAAGCTCGAGATCGGACAGCATAATGGAAATTTTCCCATGAACAGCGCGATGGGTACGAGTATAGCACCAGCACACCCTTTGCCCATTTCGTTTGCCTGTTGTAATATCACGAGATGCATGTAACCAGGTGTGGTGAGCGATGCGGCACTTAATTCGGCGCGGAATGGTTAGAACAGGGCTTGTGGGGCTGATGCTGATGCTGGCCGGATGTTTCCGTTCCGGCAGCGAACAGTTGCAGCCGTCGCCGATTGCCCTGACGCGCTCTCCCGTCACCCAGATTGCCGCCGTGCCGGAAGTTTCAGCGACAACCGAGCTGCCCACACTGACCCCCAGCGAGACGCTCCCGCCGGGCTCTGTCGCCACGCTGGACCTGAATCAGATTGCCACGCTGCCGATTGGCCTGCCGACGATTGAGCCGCTGCCGCTGTTTGTGGACGAAGGCACGCCCACGCCCACGCCGCTCCCGCCGCTGTCCCAGCAAAGCCTGGCGACTGCCGCGCCGCTGGGGCAGACCGGCTTCCTGACGCCGCGCCTGCCGATGGGCTTCCTGACGCCCGATACCCCGGCCCCCACGCCGACCGGCCCGGCAGGGCTGACGCTCCAGGCCGTGCCCACCAGCACGCCGTCCGGATTGATCACGCCCACGTCGCTGCCCGGCGTGGATGACCCGTGCATCTATATCGTCGAATCCGGCGACAGCCCGTTTGCCATCGCGCAGTCATTCGAGGTTCGCCTAGCTGACCTGCTGGCCGTGAATCCGGAGCTGGACTCGGATAATCCGACGATTTTCCCTGGTGACCAGCTTCGCCTGCCCACCGAAGGCTGTTTTGAAGTGACGCCGGAGGCCGTCGTCCCGATCAATACGCTCACCCCGCTGATCATCGGCACGCAAACCGGGCCGACTGTGCCAGTGGGTGACGGCATCGCCCCGACCGCGACGATCGATTCGCCGTTCGACAGCCCGGCGACCGCGGCCCAGCCAGCCGGCCAGCAGACGCATACCGTGCGTTCCGGCGACACACTGTCCACCATCGCGGCGCAGTACGGCACGACCATCCAGGCCATCGTTAATGCCAACAACCTGAGCAACCCGAATGCGCTTCAGATTGGCCAGCAGCTCATCATTCCCGCGGGGAGCTAGGCGATGGCGAAGCTGATTTACTGCCCGGTATGCGGGCATACGCTGGGCGAACGCGTGGAAGGTGGTCGCCTGCGCAAAGCGTGTGATAACTGCGGTTACATCCATTTCGTCAATCCGGTGCCGGCGGTCGGCATCGTCATCGAGGCCGATGACGGGCTGGTGCTGATCCGCCGCAATCATCCGCCGCACAAGGGCCAGTGGGCGCTGCCCAGCGGCTTTGTCGAAGAAGATGAGGGCGCGGAAGACGCCGCTATCCGCGAGGCCAAAGAAGAAACCGGCCTCGATGTCGAGCTGGTAGAGCTGTTCGGCGTCAATTCGTTCCCGGAAGGCCCGCCCCTGAGCGGCATCATGATTTTCTATCGGGCGCGGGTGCTGGGCGGGGAAGTGAAAGGCGGGGATGATGCGCTGGAAGCGAAAGTGTTCCCGCGCGATGCGCTGCCGCTGCTGCCTTTCCGCACGCACCGCGAGGCGGTGGCCCAGTGGCTGGCCGGGCATCAGCCTGCCGGCGTGGTGTCCAGCGAGCGCAATGACGATGAAGGCAAAGACTTTTATATTCGCCCGGCGGAGCTGAACGACGCGCAGGAAATTACCGCGTTGCTGGCGCTGATTCCCGCCAATCGCGGGCTGACGCGTGACGACTATCGCGAGACGATTCTGCGCCTGCGCGAGTCGGTCGGGCTGGATGTGTATGTCGCGGTCGCCCGGCAGAATCCGCCGCTGGTGGTCGGCTTCATCGCCATGTCGGTCGTGCGCAGCCTGACCGAAGGGCGCGGCATCATCAACGATATGGCGGTGCTGCCCACCTATCAGCGCCGGGGGATTGGCGCTGCCTTGCTGGAAGCGGCCATGCGCCGAGCCGAGCGGCTGGGCCTGAACACGCTGATGGTCAATGTCGAACGCGCCAATGATCGCGCGCGGGCGTTTTACGAATCGCTTGGCTTTTCCAGCGAGTCATTCCTGCGCCTGAAGATCAGATAAGCATTCCAAGCGAACTTTAGGCATGGGATCAAAAAGTGAACAGAAGTAATTGCATAACTATTCTCTGTCTGGTAAATTGCAATTTCTCATCAATTGTTATATTTGATTGGGGTATAAACGCTTAATGCTTTCATTCTCGCACCTGAATAAACAAGGCTATGAAATCCTTATCGTAACAGCCTTGTTGTTGCTCGCATTTATTTTTCGCGTTGTTGGAATCAGCTTTGGTCAACCCAACATGGTACTTTTTCCCTCCGACCAAGCGGGAAATTTTTTGCCTTTAGAATCTGCGGTTCACCCGGATGAATATTTTTATGTTGCGATTCCCGTCCAGATGGCAGCTCAAAGAAGGTTAAACCCTGACTTTTTTGAAAACCCGTCACTCTTAATTAATCTGAATTTATTCATAAACACACTTACAGGGAAAAACGACAAGTCACTAAACGAAATTACAGGTCAGAGTCAACGACAAATTGCAGACTTTTCACTTTATATTATGGGTAGAAGTTGGTCAGCTTTAGGCGGATTGCTGGCTGTTGCTGCCACATACGGCGCAGTACGTTTACTTTCTGGATTTTACGCTGCATTTCTTGCAGCTCTGATAGTTACGGTGTCATTGCCGATGGTGCAACATGCGCATTATGCCACTACAAGTAGTATGGCGGCAGGCTTTACTGCCTTAAGCATTTGGAGTTGTGTTCGAACACTAAAAATTAAGGACAATTACCGTAAAGCGGTCATGAATTTGATTTTGGCAGGTGCAGCGGCAGGACTAGCAACAGGATCGAGATACAACGCAGCACCAGTAGCCTTTGTAGTTGTCTTAACTGGGCTGACTATAGTTATTCAAGATAAACGTCATTGGACTCTGGTTTCATTATCTCTTTTTTCTATACCTTTAGCGTTTCTGATTTCTACGCCTGGAACGGTTTTTGCGTTTAGAAAATTTATTAGCGACATTCACTATATTTCGTCTGTTTATTTAGAAGGGGTCAATATCTCTCAAGTAACGCCGTTTGGGTTGTACTTTGAAATCCAATATTTGTTTGTTGTCGCTCTAGGTATCCCGGTCTCAATCTTGGTCGTATTTAGCGTGGTTTTAACCATATGGAACATACGTCGTTTGCACATTCATATCTTTTATGTTTTCTTGATTTTCCAATTGGTCATTTATGGAAGTTTATTTTTACGCACTGTCAGACCAGGACACAGTGACCAATTACTGGTTCCAATCATCCCAGTCCTAGCCATACTGGCTGGTTTAGGCGCTCAAAAAATTTTCCTTGCTTTAAAAGTAAGTCGCGAACTCTGTTTTGTTTCTAGCATTGCTGTTGTTATTTGGCCAATGGTTTTTTCGATATCCTTCGTAAAATCGATTAGCATTACCGATACACGGACTTTGGCGCAAGAATGGATTTACGAAAATCTAGCTCCTCAAACAAGCCTTTACTTGGTCGGTGCCTACAATGTTTCAGTTGATCCAGTTCGATTTCCACATTTTCAAACCTATGGGACAGGTGCATCATTTCCCTCGGATGACAAGCTTTGTGCAGCAGGAATTGATTTCATAGTCTTTTCGGATGCGCTAACGAATGATGCCGTTCGCACTTCAGCTGCACTTAATGAGCCTGTACCGAACGAAATTTTCGAGCTTCGAGATCGGTTGAAGCGTTACGCAGTCGTTTTCGAACAGGTACGCCCACCACAGCTTGGAAATGACCTTTTCATGCATACTGCAACTGTTTGGCACCAACCAGGAATCCAAATCTATCAATTAAATTGCATACAAACCAGTGGTGCGGGTTTTATGAGGATGGAAATTTGAAGTAGTCACGAGGACGGCACACACTTAAAGTGCGAATTCGAGTGGAGTGCACCCCGTGACTACAGAAGACATTATAATCCATATCTTTTG
>JAHHHY010000021.1 GCA_019359125.1 Pleurocapsa minor GSE-CHR-MK 17-07R | reverse complement strand
TCAGCACTCAGCACTCAGCACTCAGCACTCAGCACTCAGCACTCAGCACTCAGCACTCAGCACTCAGCACTCAGCACTCAGCACTCAGCACTCAGCACTCAGCACTCAGCACTCAGCACTCAGCACTCAGCACTTTCGCAACTAATCCGCGCTGTTCGTGTTAGAAGCTCGTTAACTCTATAGACAACATTTTGAGAACTGGTGTATGCTTAGCCTTGACACGGGACTGAGCAGCCTGTAACATCCCGTCTCGCTGGTACATTCACATCACGAATAACCGCAAGGGCCTATAGCTCAGCTGGGAGAGCGCTTCAATGGCATTGAAGAGGTCAAGGGTTCGAATCCCTTTAGGTCCACAAGTTTTTTGATGTGAACGCGCGAGAACGATACCTACAGACGCTCATATTCCGTACAGGGATATGGGCGTCTGCGTTTATATCCCGAACACCACACGACAGGTTGTTGAAAGGGTAAATCCCGTGGCCAATCAGAAGCGGAGTGTGATGGACGAAGTGGCGTCAAAGCTGCGCAGGTTTCTGAATGACCTGGAGCGACTTATGAACCCTGACGCCCAGAGACCCGCCCGTGTGCCTGTTCCGATTCCCGTGCGCCAGGACTATCCGCCGCGCCCGAACCAGGATCGATACCGCTAAGCGCACAGCAGCGCGTTTAGCCTGACCAGACAGCGCAAACGCAAGCCGCATGCCGGACGGGAATTTCCCATCCGGGACGCGCGCTTGCGTTTTTTGTTGTGTATACTTCTGTCCGCCTCATCCAATCACCGGTGCGCCCAGTGAGCGCAGGGAACAAAGACATTATGGCAGATCGTGAACGTTACAGCCCGGCAGCCATCGAGAAGAAATGGCAGCAGCAATGGGAGAACACTGCACTGTACCGCTCTAAAGTGGACTGGAGCAAACCAAAACACTATGCGCTGACGATGCTCCCGTATCCCAGCGGTGACCTGCATATCGGCCACTGGTTCGCCATGACCCCATCCGACGCCCGTGCGCGCTGGATGCGCATGCGCGGCTACAATGTGCTCTTCCCGATGGGCTTCGACGCCTTCGGCCTGCCGGCTGAAAACGCCGCCGTGCAGCGCGGCATCCATCCCGCTGAATGGACGTTTGGCAATATCGAGCGCATGCGCGGGCAGCTGCGCACGATGGGCGCGATGTTCGACTGGTCACGCGAGATGGTCTCGTGCGAGCCGTCGTACTATAAATGGACCGAGTGGTTCTTCAAGATTTTCTACGAGAACAATCTGGCCTACCGTGGCGAAGCGATGGTCAACTGGAGCGATGCGCTGCAGACCGTGCTGGCCAACGAACAGGTCATCGACGGCAAGGACGAGCGCCTGGGCCAGCCGGTGGTGCAGAAGCTGATGACGCAGTGGTTCTTCCGCTATCGGGCCTATGCCGACGAGATGCTGGATTTCAGCATGCTGGACTGGCCCGACAAAGTGCGCGCCATGCAGACCAACTGGATCGGCCGCAGCGAAGGCGCACGCGTGACCTTCCACGTGGAAAACGGCCCCGCCTTTGACATTTTTACCACGCGGCCGGATACGCTGTGGGGCGTCACCTTCATGGTGCTGGCCGCCGAGCATCCGCTGGTGGACAAGATCACCACGCCCGAGCAGCGCGCCGCCGTGACCGAGTATGTGGCCTATGCCGCCTCGCAGACGGAAATCGAGCGCACGGCCGAGGGTAAGGAAAAGACCGGCGTATTCACCGGCGCGTATGCCATCAATCCAGTCAACAAGGCCCGCGTGCCCATCTGGATTGCCGACTACGTGATGATTACCTATGGCACTGGCGCGATCATGGCCGTGCCGTCTGGCGACCAGCGCGACTTTGAGTTTGCGCGCAAGTTTGGTATCGAGATCATCCCGGTCATCCAGCCGGAGGGCGTCGATCCTCTGGACGGCGCGACGATGACCGAGGCCTATGCCGGCGCGGGCGTGATGGTCAACAGCGCGCAGTTTAACGGCACGGCCAGCAACGGCGAGAAGGGCCGCAAGAACCCGGCCATCAGCGCGGTCATCGACTGGCTGGAGGCGCAGGGCATCGGCAAGGAAGAAGTGAACTACCGCCTGCGCGACTGGCTGATTTCGCGCCAGCGCTACTGGGGCTCGCCGATTCCTGTGCTGTTCACCGAAGACGGCCAGATCGAGACCGTGCCGCTGGAGAACCTGCCAGTCGTGCTGCCCACCGATATCAAATTCCTGGGCGTGATGGGCAATGCGCTCAATCATTCCGAGTCGTTCCTGAATGTGACCGACAGCAAGGGCAGGCCGGCGCGCCGCGAGACCGACACGATGGACACCTTCATGTGCTCGTCGTGGTATCACCTGCGCTACCTGAGCCCGAAATACGAAGCCGCGCCGTTTGACCCCGAAGAAGCGGCCTACTGGCTGCCGGTCGATGTGTATACCGGCGGCGCGGAACACGCCACCATGCATCTGCTGTATACGCGCTGGTTCAACAAGGCCATCCGCGACCAGGGCGTGTTTGACGACGCCGCAAAAATCATGGCCGCGCATGGGCGGGATGCTGAAACCGCGTTTGACGAGCCGATGCTGCTGCTGCGCAATCAGGGGCAGGTGCTGGGCGCCGAGCGCAAGGGTGATGTCATCATCGCCACAGGCAGGCGTGAAGGGGCCAAGCTGCTGGCGACCACGATTGAAGTGGCCAGCACCGAGGATGCGCGTGCGTGGGAGAAGCTGGCCGCCGCCGGACAGTCCCCCTTCCCGCAGGACACCAGCCGCGTGGTGGGCGAGATGGTGAAGCGTACGGAAAATCTGCTGACAATCGTCGATATGACCAACGGCCTGGCGCTGACGCCGGTCGAAGTGCAGGACGGCGCCAGCGTCACCATCCCCAGCATCCCCGGCCCCAACACGGTCAACCAGCTCAAGCATCATCTGGAAATCCAGCGCATGAGCAAGAGCAAGGGCAACGTGGTCAACCCTGACGCGCTGGTCGAGCAGTATGGCGCCGATACCGTCCGCGCCTACCTGATGTTTGGCTTCGACTGGGAGCTGGGCGGACCGTGGAACGACCAGAATATCCAGGGCGTGGTGCGCTGGCTGAATGATGTGTGGGAGCTGGTGACGACCGGCCCCGGCGACGGAGAGAGCGACGCAGAAACAGCGCGCCAGGCCGAGCGCAAGCTGCATCAGGCTATCCGCCGCGTGGACGAGAGCCTGGAAAGTTTCAGCTTCAACACGGCAGTGTCGGCGCTGATGACGCTGAAGAATGAGCTGCGCGGTCTGGCCCGCGACGGTAAGCTGAAGGGAGCGGCGTGGTATGAGGCTGTGCGCGGCATGCTGCTGCTGATGGCGCCGATCACCCCGCACATCGCTGAAGAACTGTGGGCGGAAATTGGCGGCGCATACAGCGTGCACACGCAGGACTGGCCGCAGTATGATGCCGACAAGGCCGCCGAAGCCGAGACCACGCTGGTGGTCATGCGCAATGGCAAGCCGGTCGATCGCGTGCTGGTGCCCGCCGACATTGGCGAGTCGGATGCGATTGCGGCGGCGCTGGCCAGCGCAGGCATCCAGCGGTCGCTGAACGGCGCCGAGCCGAAACGCGTGATTTTCATCCCCGGGCGCGGCGGTGGGGCAGTCGGCGCAGAGCCGAAGGTCAATGTCGTACTGTAAAGCGGGACACGCACAAATGCACACAGGGGGGACGATGCGCACGCACTGTCCCCCTGTGTGTTTGTTGGAGATGTTCACAGGCACAGACGCTTTTCCTCAATTCCTTACGACTTACGAATAAATCAGGGTATAATCCCAAAGAATGTAAATCAGTTGAAGGGCTGTGCGATGGCTAATGTTCGTCAGGTGTCCCCGTCCCCCGGAACCCTGAATCAGCGTCCTCCCGCTCAATTACACAATCAAACCTCCACTGAGGAAGACCTGTCGCCACAGGCGGCGACCTTCATGTCCCCGTCCAGGCTGATTGCCTTGCAGCGGCTGGTGGGCAACAGCGTCGTCCAGCGGATGGTCGCGCCGGTGCGTACGCAGTCTGCCGCGCCGGGCCGTATTCAGCGCGAACTGGCAGACGGTAAAATTTTCGCGGGCATCAAAACTGTGCTGTCGGAACACGATCTTGAAGCCCAGTACACCGCCTGGTGGCCAGACACCATCAAACGCATCAAGAATGAAATCAATGCGCATGCCGATCTCACCCAGGAGAATCTGCCGCGCTTTGTGCGTTCGCATCCGGATATCATGCCGCTGCTGAAGAATCCGCGCCTGACGCTGATTACATCTGGCGATCCGACCGCGCAGACCTCTGGCAGCCAGGCCGACATTGTCTACAGGGCGTATCAGGAGCTGGTGTGCTATCACTATTCCCTGGCAGCTGACAAAATCCGCGAGAGCGGGCTGGATCCCAATTACGGTGGCACCGAGGACGGGTTATCGGCCACACGCTCGCTGCCGGGAAAGAAGGCCGAGAACGTCAATGCCGCCAAAAAGAAGGTCTTCATTTCGCGTTCGTACACCGAGGCCAAGCAGTACGCCAAAGGTGGCAAAGAGTCAGATATCGTGCGCCTGCTGGTGCCGGTCGACGAACAGGCCAAGTTTGAAGTGGACCCGGACAGCCAGCGCGGCATGACCGGCGTGGAGCACCTGAAGGGTGCCGTGAAGGCCGATGGCTCGCTGAACTGGTGGGGCGAGCTGTTCCTCAAGAAGCGCGTGGATGCGTTGGGTGGCGATATGTTCCAGGCGGCAGCCACCTTCAAGCAGCTGTACGATTCCGGCGCGATCGCCAAAATTTAGGCGCGGAATCCCCAAAACTGTAAAAAAAGTATGCCAATCTGCGCTCTTCATGGACGCTGCTCAGCGCGTTTCCTTCGCCTGAGACAGCCCATCGTGCCCCGAAATATTACAGATGCGCCCGTGCTGCTCAATTGCGGTTCTCGACTATTCGTCTACCATAAGACTTATGTACCTGCCTGGCAATTCTTCTATAACTTTGTGCTCGCCAGGCATCTTAATCCCTTTTTGCAGGGGTGAGGAGTAAAAGAGATGTTACGCCGTTTCGCGTTGATTCTTCTTGCAGGTCTGCTGATGCTCAGTATGGTAGGCGGGCTGGCTGCCCAGACGATTGGCGTGCTGACGCCAGGCGGCGGCCAGATCGGATCGCTCAGCGCTCAGGTCCCCATCGCGCTGTACACCTTCCAGGGCAACCAGGGCGATCTGGCCCAGATTACGCTGGTTGGGTTGCAGCCCGGCATGACGCTGACCGCGTCTCTGCAAGACCAGTTTCAGCAGCCTGTCGCCGCATCCGTTCCAGACGCCACGCCTGGCTCGGCCTCATTGAATGCGCTGCTGCCCAACACAGGCGTGTTCAGCGTGCTGGTGGGCGGCACAGCCGGTGACTTTGTCATCAGCCTGAGCACGGTCGCCACCACGGGTGCCCCCCAGCTTCCCACAGACAGCCAGCAAATCGTCAATATTGCCGGGGCGCAGCCCGTCCTGGCCAGCTTCGCCAGCACTTCCGCCTCGTCGCTGTCGGTGACCATGAGCGCATCGGCCGGCCTGCGTTATGCGGCCACGCTGTATGACGGACGGGGCCAGGTGGTCGGCACAGCCAGTTCTGCGCCGCAGGCCTGTTTTGCTGTCTCGGCGGGCGACAGCCTGTATCGCCTGCTGGCTACCGGCCTGTCGCCGGAAGTCGCTGGCACCCTCACGCTGACCTTCGGCACAAGCTGCGCGAACGGCGCGGGCGTGCCCGCAGTGCCGGTCGCCCCTGTGCAGCCTGTTGCTCCGAGTCAGCCTGCTGTCCAGCCGACCGTATGCACGGCCTACAGCGTCGGCTCAGTGAATATTCGCGCCGGGGCAGGCACTGACTTTGCCATTCTCGGCCAGTTGAGCGAGGGCAACGGCCTTCCCGTCACAGGCGTGACCAACGACGGCTGGCTGCAGGTACAGACCTCTTCCGGCACGGGCTATGTGTTCCAGTCGCTGGTGACGCTGGGCGGGCCGTGCGGCGCGATTCCGCAGGTATCCGCGCCCCAGCCGCCCGCTGGCGCCACGCAGCCCCCGGTCCAGCTCATCACCGCCACGCCGCCGGCTGGCCCCACGCTGACCTATACGCCGACGGCGCTGGCTGATCTCGCGCCCACACAGGCTCAGGCGACACAGGCCCCGCCCACTGCTACCTATACCAACACGGTAGCAGCACCTGTTGCCCCGCCAGACAGCAATTACGTGCTGGTGGTGCCGCTGGATAGCAGTGCCAACCTGAGTGACTATGTGTCGTTCCCCGATGGTGACGTTGAAGATGTCATCAGCTATGACACCAGTGGCCTGAATGCCAATTCGGCGCTTCCGGGTGGCCGTGGCCGCCTGACGATCGCGCTGTCGTGCTTTGGCACGGGCACGCAGAATATCACCTTCCGCATCGACGGCCAGAACTACGCGTGCGGCCAGACCTTCTTCCGCGATGTGAATGCCGACTCTGACACTGGCGCTGTGCGCGTGATCGCGTCCGGCCCGGCGTACGTACAGTGGGTCCTCAGCGCGACGCTGCCGCGCCTGTAAGCTGAAGCGCACTTTCCTGATAGGCAGCCGGGGTGGGCGGGCGACCGTTCACCCCGGTTTTTGTTGTGAATCTGCGCGTGCCGCTGTGTCAGCCGGGCGGGCTGAGCGGGCGCGATAACCAGTCGCGCCATGCCGCCAGTGCCGGACGTTCCGCGCCGGTTTCGTCATACAGGCCGGTATCGCGCCAGGCGATCGATATGTCTTCCTGCGCGCCGACCATCTCCCAGATCGCGTCATAATCCTGAAGCACAAAGTTGATGACATAGCGCATCTCATGGGCCTGCGCGCGCTCCAGCACATGGGCCATCCACTCGGCCTGAAGCGCCGGCGTGCCAGTGAATTCCAGCCGTATCCCCTGATTCATGATGGCAAACGGCTGTGCCGGATAGCCTGTCTCGGAGATGGCCAGCGGCAGGTCAGTCAGCGCCGCGATCTGGTCGATCAGGTCGTACGGGATGGCGTTGGTCATGTAGGCCGTCATGTACGGGTAAACAGAGAGCGCCAGCACATCAGTGTAATCGACGATATCGGCCAGTGCGCGCTGCTGATCGGCGTTATTCGCTTCGGTATAGCCAGGCACCAGGTCGATGCCGGTCACCGACACCATCAGCGGCAGGTCAGGGTGACGTGTTTTCAGCGTGGTATACACGTCGCGGTGCAGCACCATGTAGTCGTCCCACAGGTCGGGACGCATCTTCATGAGCAGATTGACCTCGATGCCGAACAGGAAGTAGTCCGGCTGGAAGGCCTCGATGACTGATTCGCTGTAGGCGATGAATGCGCTGATTACGTCCGGATGGTCGAAGCTGTAGCTGTCGAAGGGTGCAGGCAGCGGCATATCTTCCGCATCGCCATGATATCCGGCCAGCCCATTACGAAAGAAATTGATCGGCGTCACCGTGGCCAGCACAGGCAGTTCAGGGGGCGTCAGCCCCAGGCGCAGATTCCAGTCATCCAGCAGATGATCGCTGAAGGGTTCGCCGCTGAGCGCCTCCGTCCAGGGCACGCCATTGTCGAAGTGGTGTGCGATCAGGTCGCCGTCCTCGGCGATGCGCTCATAGACGGAAAGCACCGCCGGAATGCTGATCTCATAGGGAAACGGCGTAAATCCCATCCGAAACAGGCGTGTCTCCGCGTCTTGCTGGGCGTGGGCGGCACTCGACAGGGTGCTGAACAGCATCAGGCAGACGAACACAAATCGCAGCATGGGTCCGGGCTTTCGTTTGATTGCTTACGGATACGATATCAGCCATTGTATGCCGATGCATGCCTGTATATTCTGGCGGCTTCCCACCGTTGTTTGGGCACCCGAAACGCAATCTCGATGATTCGGGCTTTCAAGATAGTCTGTCCGTTAGGGTGAATCATTCCGGTTGGCGTAGGTTCCAGGCGGGCGCATCGCGATGCGCCCCTACCAACCCCGACCTTATGGGGTAGAAACAAGTACGGTTGTTATTCGGCCCAAAGGAAGTATTGAAAGCCCGCGGTTTCGCCTGGACCAGCCGTTTCCGACGACTCGCCCGCGATTATGAACGCCTGCCTGAGACCCTGTGAACTGCCCCCCCGACTATGTACCAGTAGGATTGAGAGTCGAGAGTGCTCAACTGGCTCAGTGTTCCAACTGAGGTTCTGCAAATGTAAACGAGTGATAGATGTTCAATGCGACCACTAAGACCATGATGACGGCGATGACCCCTGTGAATTGTGTCGCTGTTAGACCCGTCAGGACAAGACTCATTCCAGCGATACCTACAGCAACCCCTAGGTAGACAATCACTCTCTTGATCTGGCTGTGGGGGGTGAGTTTATCATCCAGACCATAATTGATCATCGCCAATGCCAGAGAGAAGATCGCAATGGCAGCGGTCAATAGCAGGCGGTACTCGTCTGTAACCACCTGATCCGAATAGTTGATTGTCTCTGCAAAGAGCTTCTTGATGGCAACCCCAAACGCTACGAGAGATGTAGCTAGGAAAAAATGGCCCCATGACCAACTACTGAGTTTCAAATTCGAGGAAAGATCAAAAAGCCGATCAGCCGTGTCAGAGAAGTATAGCCACCATAGGGTGTATAAGACCAGCAGAGCAATCACGCCAAATAAGATCTGTTCTAAGCCTAATACCGTTCCCTGTGCATCATCCAACACTTTGACAAAAGCTTCCCCCAGAACGATGATGGTAAAAATCCCAAATCGTTCTAGCATATGATGGGCATCAGGTCCCCAGTCTTCGATTTCGTCTGCCGTCGCGGCCGGACGTGCAAACCACAGAGCCTCGAAAACAATGGCGACCAACCACGCTATCCATTGAATGTCCGATGGCAAGAAAATTGCCACGACCCAAATGGAAATACCAACAGCAAACCCCATCATGTAGCGAATCGAATAGGTTCGGCTTTGCGGGTGTGAAAAATAAATTCGCACATACATCAAAACCGTCATCACACGAACCAACACATAGCCGACGGCGAATTGTGCCGATAACTCACCGAATGCCCCGCTCACACTGAGACCCATCGTCGCTACGCCCCCAATCTGCATGAAGACGAGCAGCCTGTGCCAAATATCATCCGCCACATAGCGATTCTGATAGAGCGTTTCCCCGCCCCAAGACCACCAGACGACAAACAGCATGACCAGAAATTGACCGAATCCAAGCAAGGTCAGATTATCACTCAGGAAGTTGCCGATCTGGATCAACGTCGCCACGTAAACGAGATCGTAGAACAGTTCCAGCCATCCGATCGTGCGATCTGTATGTCTATGAAACGCGACATCTTTAAAGTATCTGGGAGGTGTGAACAGACCTGACATCGATAATCCAATCCTTTGCGTTTTTCAAGTATGCCAACGCATGTGTGCTTTATCGGCGAGACGCATCATGCTGATACAGACTGACGAAGCGTCCGATCAGGATGGCGATATACAGCGTGCCAATGGAGGCTTCTAACGCAGAAAGTGATTGCGTCACGCTGGTGGTCGGTACGATATCCCCATAGCCGAGCGTCGATACTGTCACCAGACTGAAATAGTTGAGGCGCTGCCAGGTGATCTCTGCCCCACTTGATGCCACAAACGATCCCGGTGCAAGGCTTTCGATGACACCATACATCACTGTGAACAACGCCGCCAACAGGAAGTAGATGGCGATTGCCGCGAACAAGACCTCTCTCGTCACGGTCTCTGATTCGATGATAAACAACACCAGTAGTGTGATCACCAATACCAACTGCATTAACAGGCTGGCGTTCCATGCCAATTCCCACAACGGTTCATTGAACCCGCTGGCGACGGTGATGCCACCGGTTACAGCAATCATCACCGTCAGCAAGGTAGCGATCATCAACAAGCGACGATTGCTGCTGACGAGGTAAATCGCGCTGCCTGTCAGGACGAGATAGAACCCAATAAACAACAATGCGGCGACAGTGCCCAACTCGCTGATTGGGTAGGCAATATTTATTAGCAGGATGGAGATCAATATAAAGGCTATCTTATTGCCACCTGCTAAACTTTGGATGGTGTCTCTCATGATTTAACCGAGATCCTTAGTCCCCGATGCCAGCAACAGCCTGATTAACTGACCCGACGTGCTAATACTGGCTCGCGACCACACGATCCCAAAGACGATCCCCCAACAGCCCTTTCAGGGTGATCGCCAGTCGGCTGTCGGTTCCTGCGATATACCGGGCTTTCGGATTACGGGCAGCGATCGCACGATTAACCTCACGAGTGACCACTTCAGGGCCTGGGGCAGACTTATACCCGTTGCGTATGGCATTGGAAAAGGCTGATACCAGATCATCATACATAGATGGGTCATTTGAGCTAGCCAGCGTAGCCATAGCGGTATCCTCAAAGCCTGTTCGAATAGCTCCAGGTTCGATCAAAACCACCTTGATCCCGAATCGCTTAACCTCCAGGCGCAGCGCATCGCTCAGCGCCTCAACAGCGTGCTTGCTTGCCCCGTACCAGCCCGCTACAGGTACGACAGCCTTCCCGACCACCGAGGACATGTTGATAATCAGACCAGACTTCTGTTGACGCATCATCGGTAGGACAGCACGTGTCATGGCTCCCAAACCAAACACATTCACATCAAAAGCGCGCCGCACTTGTTCTTCGCTTATCCCCTCAATGGTGCCGTAGATGCCGTACCCGGCATTGTTGATGAGGATGTCAAGACGGCCTTTTGTCGCTTTGATATGCTCAACTGCCGCTTGAATGTCACTTTCTTTGGTCACATCGAGCCGCAGCGGTGCGATGGTCTCACTGCGCATCGTCTCTAGTGTATCTATGCTGCGGGCAGATGCGAAAACATAATAACCCTGTTTCGCTAAATCCTCCGCAATGTGTTTACCAATCCCAGATGATGCCCCTGTCACTAAGACAATTTTCTGATCAGCCATGTGTGTGTTCTCCTCGAATGCTATAGAAACAGAAACCACCTAGAGATGTTTTCTGTAAAAGCTATCCAAGCGAGCCACTGCCTGATCGACGTATTCAGGCTTCCAGTAGAGGTCGAAATGGTCTGACCCCTCGATCTTATTCATTGACTTTTCAGCCGGACCCTTCAGCAGTTTAAAGAATCGCTCGGCAGGTTCGAGACTCTGCGCAGCTTTACCAGCTTCAACATGTACAGGGATATTGTCAAACTTGGGGGCGTGGTCATTGATGTGCAACGATGCGATGCCAGCGAAAGAAGTCATCGAGAGTGCATTTTTCCACCGTGGATGGCTGCCGACCTTGCCTGCTGCATAGAAGCCAGCCATACCTTTCTGCATGGGGGTAGCGTTTGAAAGCTGCGCTTCAGTTTCAGGAAAAGCCGGAATCCTCGGATTGATTCCCAGTGTGTAGAGTATTCTTACAACCCCACCCAACAGATACACGCCCCATCTTGTCAGGAAGGACGTTCCGCCCGCAAGCTCGGCCCCGTCCAGAGAGGGGGATACCAGGCCCACAGCTTTGATGCGGGGGTCATGAGCAGATTCATAGGCAGAGCTGGCAGCCTGCGCACAAATACCCAGATTGGCAATCTTTTTGGAATCAACCTGGGGCAGCGAACTCAGGTACGTCACCGCGCTGGAAATATCATTGGCTACCATCGACGGGTTGGCGTTTCCTTCAATACCTTTAGTCTCGCCAATACCGCGAGGGTCGAAGGTGAGGGTGATATAACCCAGCTTTCGCATCCTTTCGGCGTAGTTGTGGGCGGATTGTTCTTTAACGGATGTTGCAGGGGGTGCAACCACAAGTCCGGCCCTTTTTTCACCTTCTTTGTAATTATCGGGGATGTATATATTCCCTACGATATTGATGCCTGGCTTAACGCTGTCGAACTCAACTCGTGTCATACCGGGGCGGAAAGTGGCAGTAGAGGGTTTGACATTTTCGGCAATTTTCAGCCTTTCAACTGTTGAGCGCCCAAGCAGGGCAATTGCAACAACGATAAGTGCAATAATGGCAATGATGACCATCTTGATTCTCCTTCTTTAGGTAACGACTCAGGTTAGACCAAGATTCTGGGCAAAGTGGGACTACATTGCTTCAACCCGCGCCTTGAGGCGACGATTGAACTCAACGTAGGAGTGCATCATGCCCTGCGCCAATTGGTGACCAATGTGATAGCCCACATGACCGTGAATGCCCTTGATGTGGTCTGTCTGCACAAACAGGGTCTTACCATCATCGGTTGGGCTGACCTGAAAGATGTGGCGGTCACTCAACCCCATCATCAACGGATCAGACCAGCCGAATCTATGCCCCTCTTCAAAGAACTTCACCCCGTGTTCAAGGTGTTGCGTGAGTGGCCCCGCCTTGTATTGAATCCTGATCTGTCCCCCTTCACGGAAATCTCCTTCGAGACCCACGAGGGTATTGCTCCATTTGGCTAATTTGTCAAAGTCCGTGAGGACTTCCCACACTTTTTCAGGTGGGGCATCAATCAAGACTTCGGTATAAACCTCGAAGAGATCCTCTGATGGGTGGGTAACTTCGCCTCTTTCGCCTTCTCGCAGCTGAAACGACATGTTTCATCCTTTTGAAGTACTGTAATTTAGCAATACGGTAAATATACTGTCGCTCAACCCACGAATGAATACATATAAAACCCATAACCTTGCACAATCCTGCCACTCATGAAATATTTAAGTGCCGATGTGATACATTTGCGGACAAGGAGACTGTATATATGGCGCTTCAGCAAACGAAGATGGATGAATTTGTTAGACTGCTAGAGCAACATACGCCCAATGAGGGAGTGAACGTCACAATACTCGATAATGTTGGCTTGTCTCGGATGTCACAGCCAGTGGAACGCACCTCTATCCTGTATGAACCCGCAATATTCATGATGGGGCAAGGTGAAAAGGTGTGCTACATCGGGGATGAAGTTTACAAATATCATGCTGGAAAATACCTGATCGTGTTTTTGCCGATGCCTCTGGAAGTTACCGTAACAGATGTATCACCAGAACATCCCGCGCTCATGGTTGGCTTCAGGCTCAAGCTCAGTCGCTTAGCAAGTGTCTCCCTCAGGCTGGACGCTGTGGACAATACACCTAGGCACCAGCCTCAAAATGACGACCCATCAGGTATCTATACATCTTCTATGGACGTGGGTCTACTTGATGCGGCTATCCGTATGCTGCGTACGCTTTCTGACCCCGTTGAAGCCGCCATGTTAGGCGAAGCGATTTTAGACGAGATTTACTATCGCATTCTGCGTGAGGATCGCAATGGCGCATTGCGAACTGTTTTGCAAAGGCAGGCACAAATTCAACAGATTGCGCGCGCGGTGGATTATATTCACCAAAGTATGGATCAGACGATTTCGGTTGAAGCCCTGGCAGAGATGGTCAATATGAGTGCAACCACATTTCATCGTCACTTCAAAGAGGTCATGCACTTACCACCATTACAATATGCAAAATCGATCAAGCTGCATCGCGCACAGGCACTCATCAGGGAAGGCAAACGAGCCAACGAGGCAGGTTACATGGTCGGTTACAATAGTCCAGGGCAATTCAGCCGGGAATATAAACGACAATTCGGCTATGCGCCTTCGGCTGAGTGTTAGGTCTGTACAGCAAGCCTTCCTGACGAACGTCGTTCTAAAGGAAAATCATTTACGTCAGTATCACTCAATGGTTCCAGATAAGCTTTCAGCACCCCGTACCCCAGCCGTCAGGCGCATACCCCGGCCGTAACCCAAGCGTCAGGGTGAAAACGCGAGACTCTGCTAAAATGGAGGACAACCTGTTTTAGCGCGACATCCACACTGATGCCGTTTTGGAGCGCCCAATGCCCGACGAACGGGATATGTCCCAGCCCAATCCAAACCAGCCTGAAGACCCAAATCTTCAGCCGGACGATACCGAGCCGCTGCTGTTCATCGTCGACGACGAAGAAGCCGCCCAGCCCACGCAGAAACCTGGCCGTCATCCCGACGATGCCTACCTGGATGCGCATGACCGCCCGACCACGCCGCTGCCCGCGGCCACTGGCGCGCATCCCCCGGCAGACCCGCAGAAGACGCTGGCCGGCAGCGGCGGCCTCGATCCGAATCCTGACTTCGCGCCACCGCCAAAGCCGAAAACGCCGCCGCCCGCGCCCAAAGTCTCCACCGGCGAGACTATCCCGCCGATGAAGCCGTTTGAACACACGATGGTGCATGTGCCCGGCGAGACGCGCAATTACCCGCCCGCCAATCAGCCGACGGTGCAGCGGCAGGGCGGCACGATTCCCGCGCCCGGCGCCCGCAATTACCCGACGCAGCAGGTTGGCAATCAGATGCGCCAGCCGACGCAGCAAAGCCCGTATGCGCCGCCCCAGTCGACGATTCCCGCGCCGCCTGGTGGCCGGGGCTACCCGCCGGGTGCGCCGCAGGCTGGCGCCCGCCCGGGGGGCCCGCCGCCGCTGCCCGGCCGCCGGCCCAAACGCAAGCGCATCCTCGGCTGCACGCCCGGCTGCTTCGCCATCATTCTGGGCGCGCTGCTGTCGTTCTGCGGCGGCATCACGCTGCTCACGCTGGTCGTGACCGCCACGCTGGGGTCGCAGCTTGAACAGCGCCTGAGCGCGCAGATCAGCGGCGTCGAGACTTACAATAATTTCGAGAGCACCTTCTTCTACGACCGTGGCGGACGCGTGCTGTACGAGAGCTTCACCGAGGGCCGCCGCGTCAATGTGCCCTTCAACCGCTTCCCGCAGGACCTGATCAACGCCACAGTCGCCATCGAGGACGATTCGTTCTACAGCAATCCGGGCGTTGAGCTGGAAGCCACAGCGCGCGCGTTCCTGCAGTATGTCGGGCTGGCGTCGGGCGACAGCGGCGGCAGCACGATCACGCAGCAGCTGGTGCGCAACGTGCTGTTTGAGCCGGAATACCGCGCCGAGCGCAGCATCCAGCGCAAGGTCGAGGAAATCCTGCTGGCGCTGCTGCTGCGTCAGCGCATGTCCGCCGAGGAAGTGCTGGAGCTGTACCTGAATGAGATTTACTACGGCAACCTGGCCTATGGCGCGCAGTCCGCCGCGCAGTCGTTCTTCAATAAGGACGTGAGCGAGCTGACGCTGGGCGAAGCGGCCATGCTGGCCGGCCTGCCGCAGTCACCCGCCAGCCTGGACCCATTCAATCCCGACCCGGCGGTGCAGGAAGCGGTCTACGGACGCTGGGCGCTGGTGCTGGACCGCATGGTCACCGAAGGTTATATCACCGATGCGCAGCGCCAGAACGCCATCAGCACCGGGCTCAATTTTGTCGCGCCCGCCGTGCCGCTGGAAGCGCCGCACTTCACGGTGTATGCCATGAGCCAGTTTAATACGCTGATGGAGACGCTGGGCGTCCCTGCCGACACGGTCGCGCGCGGCGGCTTCCGCGTTTACACCACGGTCGACCAGAACATCAACAATATGGCCCGCCAGATGGCCGCCGACCAGGTAGCGGCATTGGCCCGCAACAACGTCACCAATGCCGCGGTGCTGGTGATGCAGCCCACGACCGGCGAAATCCTGGCGATGGTGGGCAGCGTCGATTACAACAACGACGCCATCGACGGCCGCGTGAATGTCACCATTTCGCTGCGCCAGCCGGGCAGCACGATGAAACCGTTCACCTACAGCTCGGCCATCGAAAATGGCATGACGCCCGCCGATATCATCTGGGACACACAGACGGTCATCGGCGATTACACGCCGGTCAACTATGACGGCACGTTCCATGGGCCAGTGCGCATGCGCGATGCGCTGGCCAACAGCTACAACATCCCGGCTGTGCAGACGCTGCGCCGCATCGGCGTGGACAGCCTGCTGGAGCTGATGCGCCGCTTTGGCGTGGACAGCCTGAGCAGCGATGCCAGCCAGTACGGCCTGTCGCTGACGCTGGGCGGCGGTGACATCACCCTGCTGGAGCTGACCAACGCCTACAGCGTGTTTGCCAACGGCGGCAGCCTGGTGGGCAGCACGGCCATCCGCTGCGTGCTGGATGGCGATGGCAACATCATCTACCAGTACCGCGAGGGCTGCCCGAACGGCTCCCCGACCGACACGACTGTGTACAACGACGGTTTCGGCACGCAGGTGCTGGACCCGCGCATCGCCTTCCTGATGTCCGACATCATGGCTGACGAACAGGCGCGCCAGCCCGCGATGGGCTTCCGCAGTCCGCTGTTCACGGGGGATATCGGCTCGTCGGTCAAGACGGGTACCACCAACGACTTCAAAGACAACTGGACGGTGGGATTCACCCGCAACGTCGCGGTAGGCGTGTGGGTGGGCAACAGCGACGGCACGCCGATGAATGGCGTCAGCGGTCTGGCGGGCGCTGCGCCGATCTGGAACGATGTCATCACCGGCATTTACAGCAATCCGGATATGCTGGCGCGCTTTGCCGTGAATGGCCAGCTTCAGCCAGACCGGCTGGAGCAGCCCGGCGGCATGAGCATGCGCAATATCTGCTCGATTTCCGGCCTGCGCGATCCGGCCGTTGGCTGTGCCGGCCAAACCAGCGAATGGATGCTGGATTCGCCCGCCGGCCTGTTTGACGGCAACGGCATCTTCTATCCGCCCGCGCCCGCGCCGACGCAGGATATCCAGCCGCCGTCCGGCGTGTGGATGCGCGAGGTCGAGCCGTCGATCTACAACGTGGTCGTGGTGCCGCTGCCGCAGAGCTTCGCCCAGGGCATCGTCTTCCAGGTCGCGCCCGGCCAGCCGCAGCCGCCGTATCCGCTCTACTGCCAGGTGCCGATGGAACTGATCCCGATCGCACAGGGGGCGCGTGAGCAGTTGTTCATCGCCCCGCCATCAGACCCCGGCGATGCGGCGCGTGCCGAGCAGTATGCGCGTTCGGCCGGGCTGGCCTTCCTGCCCACGATCGCCTGTTCGCAGGACCTGATCAATGCGGCGGGCAGCACCGCCCCCGGCGTGACGGCCTATATCGCCAGCCCGGCCAATGGCCAGGTCGTCAGCGGGCCGTTCGACATCATCGGCACGGCGCAGTTTGACGCGGGGCAGGCCAGCTACTACAAGGTGGAAATCATTGGCGGGCCGTTTGGCGGCTGGACGACCGTGAACAACATCCATTCGAACAGCGTGGTCAACGGCGTGCTGGAGAGCATCCCCGGCCTGTCGCCCGGCAATTATCAGCTTCAGCTGGTGGTGGTGGGCAACGACGGCAATTACGCGCAGCCGCCCTACCAGATCAGCATCACGGTGCCATAAGCAGCGCGTGCGATGGTTTATTGCCAGAGAGCGCCAGGGGCAGGATCATGTCCCTGGCGCTTTTTGTATATGTCAGGCGGGCATCATCACGCGCCCATAGGCATTACTTTTATAAAGTGAAAGAACACTTAACCGCTAAGACGCCAGGAACGCCAAGGCATCACGAACAACTTGAGACTCACGGGCGCGTCGCGACACGCCCCTACCCGGCCGGACCTGTCAGGTCGTCATGGGGATGTCACGGCTCAAACACCACATGTGCATGTTGATGCCCAACGAGGTTGGATTCTGTAGGGGCGGCTCGCGAGCCGCCCGTGTGTTCGTTATCCTCGAAATCCTGGCGCTCTTGGCGGTCCTGGCGGTTCAAAACGCTTTGAGCTAAAAGGGCACAGGCTGGCATCCTCCCGCGCCCGCCGAAAAGACGCTAGAATCCCGTGCCTACGGTGCTGCCTGAGCGCCGCGCTGCTCTGGACTTGTTGTCATGCGCGAATCCGCGACATCCCATACGACGCCCTCCCTCGTGCGCTGGACGCGGCCGGTCTGGCTGGCGCTGCTGGCTGTGCTGCTGATTGCGGCTGGCCTGCGGGCGCTGCTGCTCATCAGCGAGGCGGTCAGCTTTCATTCAGACGAGGCCGTGGTCGCGCTGATGGCACGCCACATCCTGCAGGGCGAGCGCCCGGTCTTTTTCTATGGTCAGGCGTATATGGGCAGCACCGACGCGTGGCTGGTGGCCGGTGGATTCGCGCTGCTGGGCGAGCGCGTGCTGGCGATCCGGCTGGTGCAGTCGGCGCTGTATCTGGGCGTGGTCGGCGTTGGCTTTGCGCTGGCCTGGCGCATGACCGGGCGCATCGCCTCGGCCGTTGTGACCGGCCTGCTGTTTGCCTGCCCGCCGGTGCTGATGGCCCTGTATACCACGGCCACGCTGGGCGGCTATAACGAGACGCTGCTGCTGGGCGGCATCGTGCTGCTGCTGGCGGTGCAGATCATGGACGGGCAGGGCGGCAGCCTGTGGCGCTGGCGGCTGATGGGTCTGTGCGCGGGCATCGGCTGGTGGGCCAATGGCCTGATTGTGCTGATGCTGGCCCCGGCGGCCGTGCTGCTGCTGGTTTGGCTGTGGCGCGGGGGCAGCGGCATCCCGCGACTGCGCCTGTTGGCCTGTTTTGGCTCGGCACTTGGATTATTCTTCGTCGGCAGCGCCCCGTGGTGGGAATTCGCGCTGCGCTCTGACCTGGCACCGCTGCGCTTCTTCATCGGCTCATCGGGCGCGCAGGACGGCTTTGCCGGGACAGATGTCATCAGCCTGCCGTTTGGCGAGCGGCTGGTGGGCTTATTCTTTCTGGGGATTCCCGCGCTGCTGGGGATGCGTTTCCCGTGGACATCGGTTTACTTCATGCCTGTGCTGGGGGTGGTCGTGCTGGCCGTGGGGGTGCTGCTGCTGGTCAGCTTTGCGCGGCGCGGCGGCCGGCTGATGCCGAGCGCCTATGCGCGCGGCCTGCTGTGGGCGATGCTGGGCATCTTCGCGGTGATTTTTCTGTTCTCGCGCTTCTCCAGCGATCCCACCGGGCGCTATTTTCTGCCGCTGGTGTTTCCGGTCTTCGTGATGTTTGGCGCGGTGATCGGCGCGGCCAGGTCACCCGTGCTGCGCGCCCTGCCTGCGCTGCTGCTGCTCGGCTATTTCGCCTGGGGCCAGCTCGACGCCGCCTCGCGTGAGCCGGGCCTGACGACCCAGTTCAACCTGCAAACGCATATCCCCAATGATGACGACGCCGCGCTGATCGCGTTTCTGAACGAAAACGGCCTGGCCCGTGGCTATACCACCTACTGGATCAGCTTCCGCATGGCTTTCCTCAGCGGCGAAAGCGTGCAGTACAGCGCCAGCCTGCCCTACAAAAGCGACCTGACCTATACGCCGCTGGACGAGCGCTATCCGGCCTATCGCGAGGCGGCCGACGCCGCGGAACGTTTCGCCTTCATCACGGCCAATGTGCCTGAGCTGGATGCCTTGCTGGAGGAAGAACTGCGGGCGGCGGGTGTGACCGATTACAGGGCCGGGCAGATCGGGCCGTTTCGCGTGTATTATGATTTCCTGCCGGAGGATGTCATCGTCCCCCGGCCGCCGTTTACGCGCTGATGGTGGCTTCACTGCGGCGGCTGGTGATCAGCTCCGCATACAGGTCGATCACCTCGTCCATCATCGCTTCCCAGGTCTGCGTCTCGGCAAATGCACGGGCCGCATGGCCCATTGCGTTGATGCGTTCGCGCGACTGCGCGACCTGGCGCACGCCTTCCACCATCGCCGCGACATCGTTCACGTCAAAGGTGTAGCCGGTCACGCCTTCCTGCACGACGTCGCGCACGCCGCCCACACGGGACGACACGACCGGCAGGCCGGCGGCCATCGCCTCGACCACGACCAGCCCGAATGTCTCCAGCGCCGACGGGAAGACAAACATGTCCGCGCTGGCGTACGCCTCAGACAGCGCCTGTCCCTTCAGATAGCCGACGAATGTGGCAGGCATGCCGGCAAAGTACTTTTTGAGGTCTTCACGCGCGGGGCCATCGCCCACGACGGCCAGGCGGGTGCCCGGCACCTGCTCCAGCACCGTGCGAATCTGGTCGATCTGCTTCTCGCTGGACACGCGCCCGACGTACAGCAGCAGCGTGTCTTCCGGATGCCCGTCCGACAGCAGATTGCGCATATCGGCGTTGCGGTAGCGCGGATTGAATTTTTCAGCGTCGACGCCGCGTTTCCACAGGCGCACATTGGTCACGCCGATATTTTCCATATCGCGCTGGATCAGCTTCGAGGGCGCCAGCGAGGCATCTGCCGCGTTGAACACGATGCGCGTCATCAGGTCGGTCAGCGGCTCGATGAAGCCCATGTGGTAGTGATGGGCGATGCGGCTGACATCCAGGTGAAAGCTGGTCACCATCGGGATATTCATCAGGCGGGCCATCAGCATGCCGGGGATGCCGGTCAGCACCGGGTGAATATAGTGCGCGATATCCGGCTTGAAGGCCTTGAGCTGGTTGTAGGTGTTGGGTGTCGGCGGGCCGATGCGCACTTCCGGGTACAACGGAAACGACATATTCGGCACGGCGATCACGCGGGTCTGGTTATAGACCTCGATGCCACGGGTGGGCGCCACAATGACCGACTCGACGCCGCGTTTGGCCAGATGATCCAGCAGCAGGCAGGTGACAGTGACGATGCCGTCGACCTTCGGCAGAAATGTCTCGGTGAAGAATGCTACGCGCATATGCCCCCTTGCGCCCGGATTACCCTGCGCTTTAGACATGACAACACTGCGGGCTGTTGAAAGTGGCGTTTTCCCCACAGGCCTTAATCTCCATCAGAATCCCCCATATGGTGCATCACAATGCAACCTTTTTATGACATTATTCGTCATACAGACAGAAATAGTTCTGCCGGTCAGGTTGGTCGAAGTGCCGAAGAAGGTGCTGTCATGCACACGTCTGTACAGGTTACGCTGGAAATGCTGCCCGAAGATATGCGCGCCGCGCTGAAATCCGATGAGGCTGCCCGCGAAAAATTCACGCGCTTTGCGCCAGCGCACCAGCGCGACTATCTGAACTGGATCAGCGAAGCCAGCAAGCCGGATACGCGCCGCCGCCGCATCGAGCGCATGCTGGATATGATCCTCGCCAATCCATAAGCATGACCTGCGCTGTTCGTGCCTGCTGCCAGTTTCGCGTACAATAGAGGCCTTGTACACGGGCGCATGGTTTCGGGGGAAACATGAACGACAGCACAGAATGGGTCAGCCTGCGGCAGGCCGCCGACCTGCTGGGGGTGCATCCGGCCACTGTGCGCAACTGGGCGGACAAGGGCGATATTGCCTCGCGGCGCACGCCGGGCGGGCATCGGCGCTTCCGCAAGACCGACCTGATGCAGCAGGCCGAAAAGCAGGGCGAGCTGCAGCCGCTGGAAGTGCAGGTCATCATTCAGAATGCGCTGGGCCAGACGCGTATGCAGACCGGCGCAGGCGCATTGGGCAGCGAGCCGTGGTTCGCGGCCATGAGCGAGACCACGCGGAGCGAGCTGCGCGTGCAGGGCAGGCTGGTGCTGGAGGCGCTGCGCGAATATCTGGGCAGCGGTGCGCCCGATGCCCGGCTGGCGTCGGCCATCACGCTGGGGCAGGTGTATGCCCGCGTGCTGGAAAATGACGGCCTGACGCTGCCGCAGGCGGTGCGCGGCTTTTTATACTTCAGCGATTTTGTTATCAACAGCATCCTGACCTGGTCTGAAATCACGCCGCCGCGCAGTGCTGGCGAGTGGGCGACGCTGCTGCGGCAGGTGAATACCTTCATCAATGCGATGCTGCTTTCGATCATCGAATACTACGAAGCCGAATAATCGCGGATGAGCGATCTGGCGTGGCTGGCCGCCGCGGTGACAGGGCGCTTTAACGCGTCTGCGTTCGACGCGTTTTATGCCCATTTCGAGGGCGATGCCGGGCGCATGCAGGCGGCCGATGAGGCCGGGCTGATGCGCCTGCGCGGCATTGGCCCACGCACGGCCGCTGCCCTGCGCGCCATCGACTATGAGGTGTTTGCTCACCGTGCTGAAGCCTGGGCAAAGCAAGGCGTGCGCTGGGTATTGTCTGGCGAGACGACGCAAATTTTCGGGGATGTGGCGCATCCGCTGGCAGGCTTTGCCGAGCGACCGGCGGCGATGTTCTGGCGCGGCCTGACCGATGTGTTCCACGATGGCCAGAAGCGCGTGGGCATCGTCGGCACGCGGTCGCCCGGGCTGGCCGCCCGGCTGTTTGCCGAGCAGATCGCCTATGACGCGGGCCGCACCGGGGCGACGATTGTCAGCGGGCTGGCGCTGGGTGTGGACACGCTGGCGCACGAGGGCGCATTGACGGCCGGCACGCGCACGATCGCGGTGCTGGGCGGCGGCGTGCTGGACGTGTATCCGCCGGAGAATATCCCGCTGGCGGCGCGGCTGATGGCCTGCGGCGCGCTGGTGTGCGAGGTTCCGCCGGATGTTACGGTGGCGCGGCACACGCTGGTCGCGCGCAACCGGCTGATCGCGGCGTTCTGTGATGCGCTGGTAGTTGTCGAGACCGAATCAAATGGCGGGGCGATGTATGCCGCCCGGCGTGCGCTGGCTCCGGAATCGGGCACGCGGGTGTTTGCGCTCGACCTGCCAGCCAGCGGCAACCAGGCGCTGCTGGCCGAAGGCGCGCTGCCCCTGCCAGCAGGTGCGCGGGTCGATGTTGCGCAGCTGCTGGCCTGATGCATCCCGCAAGGTCAGGTTAGTCCGGCATGCCCAGCAGATTATTGGCGATCACCCAGTCGGTGATTTCGTCGGCAATCGAGGGCAAATCGCGGTCGGTGACATCGATTTCGACATGCGGCAGCATCGATGCGGCAAAGGCCCGGCGATAGTCGTCCTGCTCGCGGATGAACGGCGTCAGGTCGTCGTACTGGCTGGGATTGCCCGATACCTTCAGCCGTTCGACGCGCGCCGCCGCAAACGACTCGTCTTTGCGCGTCAGCAGCACCATGCAGAAATTGAGCGGCAGCAGGCGCTTCTCCAACCATGAGAAGTCGTAATGCCGCCCCTGTGATGCCTGATACACGATGGTCGAGACATGAAAGCGGTCGACGATCCACGAATAGTACTTTTGCAGCTCGAACAGGCGCGCCCAGGTGGCAAATGTTTCCATCGCCAGGGCTTCGTCTTCCGGCTCAAAATTGACCGGGCCGCGCCCCCACGGCCGATTGCTGAAGCCGCACCACTCCGCGCTGATGAGCGGGCTGTGGTACTGATACTTGCGCGGGCCCACCAGCCGGGGATGTTCGTTCAGCAGGAAGGCGATATCGGTCTTGTGCGTCATCCGGGTTCCTTCCAGGATGACTTTCGGGGTCCATTTGGCAAATTGCTTGACTTCAGTCATGTGCGTGTTTCACTCCATCCAGTAACGCGCCAATCACGCGCCTGAACTGCTCAGGCTGCTCGTCGTGAATGGCATGTCCGCACGAGAACATCACCAGCCGTCCGCCGGGCGACGCCTTGACGAACTGCTGCGCCAGCGCCTCCGGGTTCAGCGTATCCTGATCGCCCAGCATCAGCAGCAGCGGGCAGGTGATATTGGGCGCCAGGCTCAGGCTGAGGTCGCCGCCCGAATCGATGATGTGTTTGGCGGCCGTGATCCAGCCCAGCACGAACGCATTCACGTCGGTGATGCCGTTGCGCTCGCGCTCTTCCTGGCTGATGTAATCGCCGGGATACATACGCTGCAGGGCGGGGCGCATCAGCTCGCCAAAATAGCCGACGGCCCCCCATGCGGCCACCGACAGGCAGCGTTCCGGCGCCATGCCGCCCACCAGCAGCGCAACTTCGCCGCCGTCTGAATAGCCCATGATGTGGGCTTTGGGGATATCCAGCGCGTCCATCAGCGCGATGATGTCGCGGGCATCCTGCTGGTAATGGTCCAGCGGATACTGGCGCGGGCGCGGCTGCGACTGGCCATAGCCGCGCATGGACGGGCCGATCACGCGGTAGTCGTCTTTCAGCCAGTCCATCAGCCAGCCCAGGTGATCGCGTGCAGTCCCCATCCAGCCGTGCAGCAGGATGATCGGCGTGCCTTCTCCCAGATCGTCATAGTACAGCGTGGCGCCCGTGGGCAGTGCGGCAAATGGCATAGAACGTGTCCTGTCTGTCTGTACTTCAGGATAATAGGGTGGGTTCCGGGCAGGCCTCATCCGTTGGCCATTGGCCCGCGTCCGGCTTTGGACGGAGGCGCTGCGCCAGAGGGCTCACCCTGCATGCTAATGGTAACGCAGACTTGTTTATCCGGGTTGGGCTGAAGATGCCTCAGCCGCAGGCTGCGCGCGCATGACATCGCCCAGGTTGACGCCCAGCGCCAGCAGGCCGATCACGCCCCACAGGCCATAGCTGACGAAGGTGACGCCGTGGAAGACCACGCCAATGGCCGCTGAGACGGCAGCCGGCACACCGACCAGCTCCCCGGCCACGCGTGCCGCGCCCTGAAACGGCCCGATGCCCGCCACCGTCACCGGCAGCGCCACGCCCAGCGAGGCCAGCGCCAGCCCCATGCACGTCAGCGACACCATGTCGGCATCCGGCACCAGCGTCGGCACATTGAAGGCGATCAGCAGCGACCAGAAGGTAAACAGCGAGACGGCCCAGCCGATCAGCGTCCAGCCCACCGCTTTGACGGCCGTGCCCAGGTGCGTGAAGATGCGCAGGCCGTCCAGCACTTCATCCACGCGGCGCGTCAGGTTAAGGCGTTTCAGCGGGGCAATGCGCGCCTCCAGCCAGCCGATGATGGCGTGGGGCAGGCGCGGAAAGCGGGCGAAGATAATCAGCGTGACGAAGCCGACGACGGCCACGATGCTGAACAGCACCGCAGCCCGGCCCGCACTTTCGGGCACGGATGGCGCGCGCGACAGCCCGACGGCCAGCACGATCAGCACCATGACCACATCCAGCAGGCGCTCGACGATGATGCTGGCCCCGGACGTGAACACCGGCACGCCGAAGCGCGTCGCCAGCACCACGCGGGCGACTTCGCCGGCGCGCAGCGGCAGCATATTGATCAGCATGCCGACGTTGAAGATATGGAAACACTGTGTGAAGCTCATGCGTTTGTCGATCAGCACCTGCCAGCGGATGCCGCGCAGGGCCAGCGCCAGCGCCACCGAGGCAAAGCTGGCGAATACCAGCAGGCCATTGGCCTGGCTGATCGAGGCAAACATATCGCCCAGCGGCACGTCGCGCAGGGCCAGCCACAGGAAAATGCCGCTGACCACGATGCTGATGAGGATGAAAGCGAGTTTGCGCATAGGGGACCTGGTTTACATGATGCGAAAGGGGATGCTAGCGTGCGGCAGCGGTGTCGCTGCGGCCGGACTGATTCGGGTCTTCGTAGCGCAGCAGCCACGCGATCGCGTCGCTTTCGCTGTGGAAAATCGAGCGCGCGCGCCGATTTGGTTTGATGATCGTGCGCAGCATGGTCGAGATGATATTTGATGTCAGGTGATGGCCGATGATGACAGCGGTGCGGCCCAGCACGGCAGGATGTTCATCCATGAGCTGGCGGGCACGCTTGAGCGGATGCGGCGTAATCAGCCTGGTGGCGGGCACGGCGCGCCCGTCCATGAGCATGTGCAGCGGACGAGACGTATCCCATGCCTGGAAAATGGGCCGGATATGCGCATACCACTCATCAGCAGACTCGCGCCCCAGCTCGCGGAAGCGATAGCACAGGATCTGCCCGTCACCGAGCCATTCCTGCGTGAAGTGCTGTTGATTCGCCATATATTCAGTCGCCACTCACACTCCAGAAAGCCTGAAATCTGTTTCCATACTACACGCGTCTGGCACGAATTGCTTGCCAGAATTTTTACCCAAGCCTTAAGGCTTTGCTCAGACTCCGCGCACGTGAATGCGACATACTGACAGATGAATTGTTTCCCGCGAGAGGTGCGGCTATCCCGGGTTCAAACCTGATAGCCGGGAAAGGACAGGTGTATGGCGAAGGTGTTTTCGCTGATGGCGGCGCTGCTGGCGCTCGTTGTGTCGGCCTGTGGCGGCGGATCGCCCGCGGCGCAGGCCCCCACAGCTGAGGCGGGCGTGCAGTCGACGGCGGCAGGCTGGCAGGATATCGCGCTGCGCGACGTGCGCACGGGCGAGACCTTCACGTTTGCCGATTTTGCCGGGCGCACCGTGTATGTGCACCCGATGGCGCGGTGGTGACTGAACTGCCGCCTCAGTCAGCGCAGTTTGCGCGACAATGTGATCCCGCAGGTGAATTCTGAAGACGTGGTGTTTGTCAGCTTTACCGTGGAAACCAATGATACCGACGCCAACATGGCAGCCTACCAGGACGAAAATGACTTCGACTGGGCATTTGCGGTGGCCACGCCAGAGCTGATTTCCGGCCTGACGACGCAGTTTGGCGCATTCGTCACCATTCCGCCCTCGCAGCCGCACTTCATCATCTATCCGGATGGCACAACCACCGGCCTGCTGACCGGTATGCAGGACCCCGCAGAGACCCTGCGCCTGCTGGCTGCCGGTTCTGCTTCGTAAGGTTTCTTCTTCATGGACGCATCTGAACAGGGTGCGTCCATGCACTTTTTCTCCGCGTTACCCCCTTCAGTGTGATGGCAGCCACCCCCCAATTATTGAGGGGCTTGCCTTGCTTCTCATCTTCCACACTACTGAATGTGGATAATTGCGTATATCTCTATTGGACAGTCTTAGCGCCAGCTTTCGGCGGGAGTGGGGAACGTTATGGGCATAAGCTCGTTATTCAGTCTGTTAAGTGTAGTCGGCTTTGTCATCTTCGTGGTCGGTGTGGCCGGCGCGGTGATGGCCCTGTCGCAGAATCGCAAAGCGCGCATGGGCTGGCTGCTGGCCGTGGTCGGCGCCGTAGTGGGCGTCATTTTCAGCGTCATCAGCCAGGGCGTGATCGTGCTGCAGCCTGCTGAAGTCGCTGTTGTGTTCAACTCGCTGGGTGGCGGACTGTCGCCCCAGCCGCTGACCTCTGGCACGCATCTGGTGGTGCCCGTCGTGCAGACGACCACTATTTATTCCAGCGCGCAGCAGCAGTACACCATGAGCGGATCGTCTGCTGAAGGCGCCCGCAGCGGTGATGATGCGGTGCGTGCGCGTACGTCCGACGGCCAGGAAGTGCTGCTGGACATCACGGTCATCTATGCCGTGGACGCAGCCAATGTGAACACGCTGCACACCCGCTGGCAGAATCGTTTCGAAAACGACTTCATCCGCCCGACCACGCGCGGCCTCGTGCGTGACGTGGTGGCCGGCTTCCGCGCCCAGGATATCTATGGTGAAGGCCGCAGCGATATGGAGCTGCAAATCCAGACACAGCTTGGCGCCAGCTTCAATAATGAAGGCTTGATTCTGAGCGACGTGCTGGTGCGCGATATCAACTTTAGCGATCTGTTCACGGCCGCCATCGAACAGGCCCAGATCGCCGAGCAGGAATCCGAACGCGCCCGTCTGCGCGTGCAGCAGATTCAGCAGGAAGCGGAACAGGCACGTGCGCAGGCCGAAGGCCAGCGTGACGCCACCATCGCCCGCGCTGAAGGTGAAGCGCAGTCGATCATCCTGCGTGCCCAGGCCCAGGCCGAAGCCCTGCGCCTCGTCAGCGAGCAGATCGCGGCCAATCCGTCTCTGATCCAGTACGAGTACATCCAGAACCTGAGCGACAATGTCAATCTGGTGCTGGTGCCGGCCAACAGCCCATTCCTGTTTGACCTGGAAAGCATCACCAATGCCGCCCAGAGTGGCACCGATCTGACGCCGCCCGATGTTCCGGCTCCGCTGGAAATCGTGCCGCAGCCTGAGGCCCCGGCTGGCGGAAGCTAATTCCGGCCAGCGTCAGCAAGCGTAACGCATGAGCAAACAGGGCGGTTCCCACACGGGGTCGCCCTGTTTTCATAGGGCAGTCAGCGGCCGGTATTCGCGCAATTGGCGCAAAATTGAGTAGAATTTCACTCATGCTGCGCCGTTTCCTGTAAAGACTGCCTGTGATGCCACTGGTTTCTGTCACCCGATTTGCTTACCGACTCGCCCTGACCCTGGCCGTGGCATCCTTCTGCCTGCTGACGGGCTGTTCGCTCACCCTGACGGGCATGCCCACGCCGACAGTTGGCGGCGCGCCGGTTGTGCAGTTCACCGCGCCTGCGCCGGATGCTGTGGTGCTGGAGGGCGTCACGCTGGTCTTGCAGGTCACCGTGATGAATGCTAGCGCGGATATCAGCCGTGTCGCCTTCTCCGTGGATGAACAGCCGCTGGTGGAAATCGCCAATCCGAATCCAGAAGGTGCGTGGCAGGCCGCCGTCTCGGCCCAATGGGTGGCGCTGGGTGAGGGCATGCACACGCTGTCTGCGGCGGCCTTCCGCGCCGATGGCACCAGCAGCCAGCCCGCCAGCGTCGTCGTCTACGTGACGACCTCGCCCGATGGCCTGTCCGAAGCGGCCACGGCGGAAGTGACGGCTGTGCTGCTGTCCCCTGAAGCGACCGAAGAAGCCCCCGAAGCGACCGCTGCTGTACCTGGGACCACAAGTCCGGCGTCCACGCCGACGACCCGCGCCACGCAGGGCGCTGCTCCCACGACCGCCAGCACGCCCGCGCCGCTGACGGCGACGTTCAGCCAGCCGGCTAATGTGCGTTCTGGCCCCGGCCTGGAATATGCCCCGCCGATTGGCGCGTTTGCCAGCGGGCAGGTGACCGAAGTGCTGGCCGTCAATGCCTCGCGTACCTGGTTCCGGGTGCGTTATGGCAGTGGCTTTGGCTGGGTATCCGCCGCGCTGATTATCCTGTCCGCCGACCCAACCGGCCTGCCGGTCGAGTCCGGCCCGCCGCCGCCCACCGCCACCTCGGCGCTGCCGACCATGATCCCGCTGGCCACCAATACGCCGCAGACCTCGATCAACCTGATCGCCGGCACGGTCACGCTGCTGCCATCTGCCCCGGTGTGTAACCAGACCTTTGTGGTGGCGGTCGATGTGGCCAATTTTGGTGCGCAGGCCTCCACCCAGGCGACGACCGTGCGCATCAGTGACAGCCGCGCCTCCGACGGCACCGCCGTGCAGACGGTTTCCGGGGAAGTGCCCGCGCTGGCCATCAATCAGCAGATACGCCTCGAAGTGCCTGTCACGGTGACGGCGTTCACGGGCGAGGCGCACACCCTCACCATCACGCTCGACCCGGATAATCTGGTGCCTGAAACCGAGGACGCCGATAACGAGCGCGTCGTCACGTACACGCTGGCCAGAGGCGCATGCCCGTAGGCCGACTGTATCCTCCATACACCCCGAATTGTTGAAATTCGCGCAGCCGGTTAATCTGACCGTTCTCGTTTCTTAACATTTTCACGTATGATTATGAACAGAGAGAATAAACCGAGAGCGAAAAAGGATGCTCAGCTATGGCAGATAACGGATCATCAGCGCGGCCGCTGGTGCTTTTCACAAATGACGACGGCATCGCGTCGCCCGGCCTGTGGGCCGCGGTGAATGCCTTTGCCGATATCGCCGATGTGCTGGTGGTGGCCCCGCGCGAACAGCAAAGCGGCACCGGCCGCAGCCTGCCCGTGACCAGCGAAGGCCGCCTGTATGAAGAAACCCGCGACATTGGTGGGTCGGCCATCAAGGTCTACAGCGTGGACGGCACGCCCGCCCAGTCGGTGCAGCACGGCGTGATCGAGCTGGCGGACCGGTTGCCCAGCCTGATCGTGTCGGGCATCAACTACGGCGAAAACTGCGGCAATGGCGTGACGATTTCGGGCACCGTGGGTGCCGCGCTGGAAGGCGCCAGTCTGAATGTGCCGTCGCTGGCGGTGAGCCTGCAAACCGCCAAGGACCTGCACCTGACCTACAGCAGCGACGTCGACTTTTCGGTCGCTGCCGGCTTCACGCGCCGTTTCGGCCTGTGGATGATGAACAACCGCTTTCCCGACGATGTCGATGTGCTGAAGCTGGACGTGCCGATGCGCGCCACTCCGGATACCGCGTGGAAGATCACGCGCATCTCGCGCCATCGCGTGTACTGGCCCACGCGCCCGGAGCGCGTCGCGCTGAATGATGTTGGCCGCATGGGCTATCACTTTGATGCCGATGCCAGCCAGGCCGAGCCCAACAGCGACGTCTACACCGTGCTGCACGAAGGGCTTGTGTCTGTCACGCCGATGAGCCTGGACATGACCTCGCGCACCGATATGTTCCGCCTGGAGCAGCTGCTGAGCAGCGAAGCGGGCTATGGCAATGGCGTACGGCAGCGCGTGGATGAGGTGCGCAAGCAGGCGCAAAACCCGACGTTGTAACTTTTGCAGGGGCCGGGACGTATATAGTCCCAGAACGTGGGGGGAATTTACGCCATTTTAACAGGTTCCTCCTTTGACAAATCGGCTGCATGACCTTTACACTGGATAGTGTTAAGTTGTATATGAATGGAGATCACCATGAAGTCACTGCGTAAATTTTTGCTGGGTGGTATGGCGGCTGCGGCCCTCGTTCTGGCGCTGCCCGCTGCGGCCCAGGAAAATACCTTCGGCCTGAGCGAAGCCGACTGGGCACTGTTCACCGCTGCCCAGGGAAGCGCCCCGGAAAGCTTCTCGTACGAATTCGCCTCTATGCTGTCGCTGGAATCCCCTGGCGCTCCTCCGGTTGCCTGGGACCTGACCGGCTCCGGCCTGGTGCTGAGCGACGGCTTCAGCATGGATGTCAGCGGCACTCTGACCACCGACACCGGTGATCTGCCCGCCGCCCTGAATGTTCGCGTCACCGACGGCGGCCTGTATTTCAGCCTCGATGGCACCCAGTGGATTGGTGGCACCCAGGAAGAAATCACCGAGATGGCCAGCGGTCTGGCTGGCAGCATGCTGCCGGTTGACCCGAACGCGCTGATGAATGACCCCGACGCCATGAATGAGGCGATGGGTGAGCTGATGGCGCAGCCCGGCATGATGGAAGCTTTCATGGGCATCAGCACGCTGGACCCGAATGCCTATGTCAGCATTGTCCGCAACGCTGATGACGCTGGCTTCGCTTACTTCACCACCGTGCTGGACCTGGGCGGCCTGATTTCCTCGCCCGCGCTGACCCCGCTGCTGGTGCAGGCCGTGAGCGGCACCACCGGCATGGATGCCTCCACCATGACCCCCGAACAGATCGAACAGATGGGCCCGATGCTGGCCGGCATGTTCGCCGGTTCTAACGTCATGGTCGAGCAGTGGGTGGATGCGTCGACTGGCGCGCTGGCCCGCACCCAGCTGAACGTGTTCTTCAACGCCAACCAGGGTGACCAGCAGCTCGCTACCGTTGGCCTGACGTTCGATATCCGCCTGGCCGACGCCGCTGGTGCGACCATCGAAGCCCCGGCTGAATTCCAGCCGCTGTCTGCCGCCATGGGCATGCTCATGGGTGGCATGGGCGCGATGGGTCAGTAATTCTGACAACGCTTCACAGCCAATAGAAAACGGGTGCGTCCAGCGTGGATGCACCCGTTTTTTATTCTGTCCGGCCGTGCGACTGATTACAGGCGGGCGATGATTTCGTTGGTGAAGTCGGTGGTGGACAGCGCTGCTGAATGGTTGATATCGGCCGTATGCAGGCCGTCGTGCAGCACCGAGCGCACCGCGTTTTCCACGCGATCGGCCAGCTCTGGCATATTCCAGTGCAGGCGCAGCAGCAGCGCCACGCTCATGATGCACGCGGTCGGGTTGGCGACATTGCGCCCGGCGATATCGGGCGCGCAGCCGTGCACCGGCTCGGCCATCGCCACCCCGTCACCGATATTCAGCGACGGCGCCAGCCCCAGGCCGCCGCCCCACGCGGCCGCCATATCCGAGAGAATGTCGCCATACAGGTTGGGCGTCAGCAGCACATCGAAGCGCAGCGGGTCTTTCACCATCCAGTAGGCGGCTGTGTCCACCAGCAGGTCGTCGGTCTCGATTTCCGGATACTGCTTGGCGACTTCAAAGGCCACCTTGCGGAACAGGCCGTCGGTCTGCGGCAGCACGCTGGCCTTGTGCACGATGGTCACTTTTTCGCGCCCGTGCGACATCGCCATCTCAAATGTGCGGCGGGCCACGCGTTCGGTGGCCGCGCGCGTGATGATTTTCTCGCTCACGCCAGTTTCACCGCTGTCGCGGGTATGTTCCAGTTGCAGATACAGGTCCTCGGTGTTTTCGCGCACGACCAGCAGATCGACATCCGGCTTGGCAGTGGGCACCGGCAGCCAGCGCGCCGGGCGCAGGTTGGCATAGCAGCGCAGCTCCTGGCGCAGGCGCACCCCCGGCACGAAATAGCCTTCCACCGGATACGACGGCGACTGGGCCGCGCCGAACAGCACCGCGCCGCACGCACGCGCTGTCTCCAGCGTGCTTTCGGGCAGGGCGCTGCCTGTGCGTATGAATGTGTCCATGCCTGCTTCGGCCGTCTCGATTTCTATATCGGGCAGCAGCGCGCGCAGGACCTGCACGGCTGCCGGCACGACCTCATGGCCGATGCCATCGCCTTCTATCACGCATAAGCGAACCATGATGACCCTTTCACATGTCAGGCATACAGCAGCCGACCTTCTGGCCAGCGGTGCTGCGGATCCGCCATCTGGGCGGATGTCCAGCATCAAATCATCTACACATTTCGAAAGGGATCTAGTTTGAGAGAAAGTTCAGCCTGCGTGGTGGTCGTGCGTAACTTTTGATGGTTATTGTGTCACTTTTAGTTGCGTTTGTCGAGAATTTTATGGCGCGCGGCCACTTTGCGCGGCGTAATTGCGTTTCAGCATGGCCGTGTAAGGCCGCATCCCGAAACGCTCGTAGAAGGCTTGCAGGTTCGGATCGCACAGCAGGTCGATGCTGTAGAGCGCGGCCAGCGTGTCGAACATGCGCGCCACCAGCGCCCCACCGATGCCGTGCTGCTGATACGCAGGCACGACTTCCAGCAGCGGGATGAACGCGCACAGCACGCCATCAGACAGCGCGGTGATGAAGCCAACGATCAGCCCGCTGTCGTCGTCGCGGGCCAGCCACACATGCTGGCTGCCCCGCAGGATAGCCAGATGCGTCACGGGGGAAGGCGGATTGGGCCAGCCGGTGAAGAAGCCGGGCGCGAGCTGTTCAGGCGTCAGGCCATCGACGCTGTCTGTATAGTGAATACTCATGCCGGATATGCTCAGGACAGGCCGCGCGCGCGTCGGCGTTCGGCCTCGTAGGCCTGGCGTGCGCGCATGAATTCCGGCTCGCCCCATTTGCTGCGCAGGGCGATCAGGCGCGGCTCGAAGGTGGCTTTAGCGACTTCGGCTCCCAGGAAAGATTCCAGCGTCACCCAGCCGGACGCCAGCGAGCCATAGGCCTGCACGCGCTCGTCCAGGCGATCATGCAGCTCCGAAATCAGGATGGCTGCGCCGGTGAAATTGATGGCGTCGCCCGCCTGCACCGCGAAGGCCTCGCCCTGCCGGGCATGGGCCAGCGCAGCGCGCATATCGCGTTGTTTCAGCGACTGGGCCGCGCGCAGCATCTCGGCCTGGCACAAGACGCCCGCGCCGTTCACCGTTTGGGCCAGTGCCTCGGCCTCGCCCAGCACCCAGGTCGCTTCCGGCGTGCGGTCGAGCGCCTCCAGCAGATTTGCCCGGTCGACCAGCGCGTGGGCAGCGCCCAGGGGCTCGCCTGCGGCCTGCAGCAGCGCCGCCGACTGTTTCAGCTGCCCCAGCGCATCGTCAAACTGTTCCAGCTTGCCATACGCCTGGGCCAGCTTGCCCGCGATAGCGGCCTGCTGCGCCGCGGGAAACTCAAAGGCTTTGGCCAGCCGCTGGCCTTCCAGCAGCGCCTCGATAGTGGTCTGGTAGTCCTCGTTGTCCAGCGCGACATCCCCGATTTCGAGGAAAGCGCCCACGCGCGCGGCAGACGTGTCGTCGGTCAGCGTGAGCACGTAATGCGCACGTTCACTGGCGCCGGGCAGGTCACCGGCAAAGCGGCTCATCGACGCGGCAAAATACGATGCCAGCGCCTCGTCCTGCGGCTGGCCGGCTTCGTGATACAGCCGTGCGGCGGCGTCCAGGGCATCGCGCCCGTTGATGAACTGGCCGGCCTGGGCCAGCGCGTTGGCGTAATTGACCAGCGCACGCGCAGTCAGCAGGCTGTCGCCGCTGCGGCGCGCATGCTCCAGCTCGCGATGTGCTTCTCTCAGCAGCGTCTCCGGATTGGCGTTCATGGGATATCCTGTACGGCCGTCACTTCAAAGCCCTGTGTCTGCGCCTGAATGCTGGCATTCTGCAGCGCCTGCGCGCGAATCGCGGCCTGTTCTGCCGCCCACTGATCGATTGAGGACTGCATCTCCACGGCCTCGTTTTCTGTACTATTCTTCTGCTCGCTGATCTGTTCGCGCTGACTGGATGCTTTTTCCTTCGACTCCTGAGCATTGCTCAGCATCTGCTCGTTTTCGGTCTGCGACTGCTCGTAAGAGGCCTGGGCTTCTTCGAACTGGGACGCAGTATCGGCATTCTGCGACTTCACATCGTCCAGCGTGCTGGCATCGCTTTCGATCTTGGCCTTCTGTGCGGGGCCATCTTTGCCGGCGTCCGCCACTTTTGCTTTGGCCTCATCGATGCTTTCGACGATGTTGCGCGCTTTGCCGGCTGCGCCCAACACTTCCCCGGCGACGCCATCGGGCAGATACTCGGCCAGATGCATGTAGCCCAGGAAGCCACGAATCAGGCTGATGAACGGGTCAAGCTGGCTGAAGGTGTCCTGAGACCCTGAAATCTCGGTATTTGCGGACTCCTGTTCAGTGCCTTTTTCCTTGTTCTTCTCAGCATCCGCGTTGGTTTCCGTGGCGTGTTCGGTTGTGTTTTGCACGCCTTCCTGGGTGGTCTCGATCGCGGCCTTCAGTGGTTCCTGGTTCGACTTCGCTTCGTTTTCCTGATCCTGGGCATAGCGGAACGCCTGGTTTGAATTCTGCTCTTCCAGTCCCAGCACCTGCGCTTCCTGATTCAGCGTCTGCACATCCTGCGGGGTGGCAGGCGGCGGCGTATAGGCAGGCTGAACATCGATCTGGACTGACTTCTTCTGGTTCTTCTTCTCTTCTTCTTCCTTGGCCTGCTGGTCAAACTTCTTGTCCAGATCGAAACCGGCCTGCTGGCCCGCAGGCGTGTTGGCACCAAAGCCCGCCGGGGAATTCCCGGCAGTCTCGGATGACATTTTCGATGCCCAGCCCAGGCCCAAAGATTTCAGATAGTTGCCTTCCTTGATATCCTCGGCCAGTTCCTTGTTTTGCGCGCCCATCTTTTCGTTCAGCGTCTGATGCTTCTCGATGCTTTTTAACTGTTCTGGCGTCAGCCAGCCGTTTTTGCTCTGAGGCTGGGGAGGCGGATTCGCACTGGTGGCAGGATCAGGCGCGTTTGCATTGGAGGCAGGCGCGGGATCAGGCGCGTTCGTACTTGAAACCGGCCCCTGCTCAGGCATTGGCGTGCTGGAAACCGGCCCTTGTTCGGGCATGGGTGTGCTGGAAACCGGATTCTGGTCGGCTGTGCCGCCGGTGGATGCTGGTCCCTTTGCGTCCCCGCCCACCAGAATCGTGTCCGGATGAGTCGGGTCGAACGCATTGTTCAGCATCGCGTCGATTTCTTTGTCGGTGAAATTTGGTTTTTCCTTCGGCGTGCCCACATATCCCTTTGGCACAGGGGTTTCAGGGACGCTGATATTCGGGTTTTCGGGATTCAGCGAATTATTGAGCATGGTGTCGATATCCTGCTCAGTAATTTGCTTGAAGTCCTCACGCGCTTCGTTCCGTTTGCGGGAATTCTGCGCCCCTGTGAAGATGCCGCCGCCGTCCGGGTTCTGAACGCCGGTCTGCTGCGAGGTGGGAATATCCGGTTTGCTGGCAGGTGTCGGTGTATCCGGCTTGCTGGCAGGTGTTGGTGTATCTGGTTTGCTGGCAGGTGTCGGTGTATCCGGCTTGCTGGCAGGCGTCGGCATATCCGGCAGGCTGGCAGGCGTCGGTGTATCTGGCAGGCTGGCGGGCGTTGGCGCATCGGCAGTATTGGTGGGCGGCGGAACCGCGACCGGAAGCGCATTGGGCGCCGTGGCGTTGGCATCCGCTGGCGGCGTATTCGACGCGGGAATATTGGCCGTGATCTGCGGGCCCTGGCTGGCAGGTGGCGTATTGGCGGCCGTGTTATCGACCGCAGACGCGGACACCTTGTCGTCGAAGGCCTGCTGCTTGGCCTTGCCGCGCTGGGTCGCCTTGCCGCCAGCAAATGCGCCCATCGAAGCCAGCGGTCCAGATGCGGCTTTTTGCAGGTCCTGGCCCGCCTTGATGGCTGCTTCCGGACTGGCAAAATCCTGATTGAGCGCGTGCAGCGACCGGAAGACCAGCACCAGACTGCCAATGCCCGTGTTTATCAGGTCCAGCACGGTGGTGGCCAGGCCGATGCCGGCTGCCAGCGCGGTCGCAGCGCCGGCCAGCGGGGAGAGTACGCCGCCGGTGACCACGGCTGCAACCCATGCGCCAATCGCAAACAGGCCCGCCAGGCCAGCAATCACATTCAGGCTGGCCGAAACGATATCGAGGATGTTGCCGATGCTGTCGAGTGAATTGGCCAGCACCTCAAAGACATCCTCGCCCTGGCCAAATGACGTAATGCTCTTGTAGATATTTTCGCGGTCTTTCCACTTGTTGTAGAGCGCGTAGGCCGCCAGGCCGCCGCCGATGACCGCGCCCACCGCCGGGACAGGCGTCACCTTGGCGGCATTGCTGGCGATCTTCGGGCCCCATTTCTGGGCGGCATACAGTGCGCCGCGCTCGGCCAGACGGGTGGTGACGCCAGTCGCCGCGCCCAGTGCCGCGCCGGTGCCAAAGCCCGTCGCGCCGCCGATGCCGACATTCTGCAGCACAAAAGCGAGTCGTTCTCCGCTCCACGAATCCCTGGCGATGCTCTGTGCGGTTGCCTGCGGGTCCTGCGGCTGATTCACGCTGGCGCGTTTGTTCTCGGCCAGCTCTTTGTCGATCAGGCCGCCGGCCCCACCCATCCCGCCGACATTGGCAGGGGGCGCGCCGCCTTCACCGCCGTTGCCATTTTCTGCGGGGGCGGGCGGCTGATTGGTATTGGCAGGCGCGGGATTCTCGCCGCCATTGACTGGCTCGCCTTCATTTCCCGTATTGATTGGGCCGTCCTGCGGCTCGCTGGAATTTTGCTCGGCAGGTATCTGGCTGGAATTCTGCTCGTCAGCCGGGGCATCCTGTGGTTCGGATGACATCTCTGGCAGGTCTTCCGACGCATTCTTCAGCTCATCTTCGGGCAGATTTTCCAGCACTTCCTGTGGATCTGTGGGCAGGCCACCCTCAGGCAAAGGCGGGCCATAGACCTCGTCTTCAGGCTGTTGTGCTGGCGTGTCTTCTTTTTCGTCAGCCTGGCCATTTTGCGGCTCGGAGGTCAGCTCCGGCTGGGCAGGCGTGAAATTCTGCTCATTCGATTGCTCGTTGGAGGGATCGCCAGACGGATTGCTGTTCTCCTGCTGGGTCGGCTGCTTGCTGTCGTCCCCCGGCATGCTGGACATATTCGGCGTATTGTTCTGGTTTTCTGTCTCCAGCTCGACCTGTTCCTGCTCGCCTTCGCCCATGTCCGGCACAGACTGCGCGGGAGACGTGGCGTCTGTCGCTGGCGCGGGCGGGCCTTTCCGCTGCACGGCTGGGCGCGTGAGCATGCGCTGGGTGGCGCGATTCCCGATCAGCCGCTGCAAGCCAAGCACGCCTGTCTCAGGCGACGCATGCGCTGACTCATCCGCCACCGGCGTGCTGGTGGATGACATTTTGCTCTCGGTCTGCGGGGCCCTCAGGCCGGGATTATGCTTGGTTTTGCGTTTCATCAACCCTCTGGCTTGTCCATCAGTCACAGGGTCATTATGGTGTTGAAATGCGCCATGCGCAAATGGGCTGGCACCATCACACTGGCAGCAGCAGGGTGAAGTGGGCCCCGCCGCCTTCATTGGCGCGCACGCTGATGCTGCCATCATGCAGCACCATAATCTGGCGGGCCATCGTCAGGCCCAGCCCTGCACCAGAGCCATCCGGCGTGCGTGCCCGGTTGCCCTTGAAGAACTGATCGAATACGCGCGGCATGTCTTCCGTGGGAATACCCGGCCCGCTGTCGCGGATATCGACCGAGACCATCGCGCGCCCGCCGTGGATGACCATCGCGCTGGTGATGCTCACGCTCCCTTCGGCTGGCGTGAAGCGCACTGCGTTATCCAGCACGCAGTAAATGGCTTTTTGCAGGCGCGCCGCATCGCCCTCAATCAAGGGCAGGTCGGCATCCAGCCTGCATTCCAGAAGAATCGCTTTTTCCGGGATGCTTTTCATCCCTTCGATGACCTGCTGGATCAGGGTATTGATGCTGACTGGCGCGTGCTCCAACTGCGTGACCGTCGTCAGGCGGATCATTTCCTGCATCTGGTCAATCAGACTGTTGATGCGTTTCACCTGGTCGGTGATGATCGTGCTGTGTTTCTTGCGTTCAGCAGGGTCCTCAATCCGGTTGAGCAGATAGCTGGAGTTGTTGATGATCGTCAGCGGGGTGCGCAGCTCGTGCGAGGTATCCGACAGGAAGCCGTGCAGCATGCGCACGCGCTCGGCCTGCATGGCTGCATCGCGCTCACGCTGGTCGGCCGCCTGCACATCGGTGATGTCGGCGGCGATGTGCAGCGTTTCGACGACAGCGCCCTGTTCGTCGCGGCGAAAAACGGTGCCGTAATTGCGAAACTTCCGATAGCTGCCGCTGGCGTCGCGGGCACGGGCTTCCAGCGTCAGGATGTCGCCATCTTTGGCATGGCTGATATCCCCCAGGAACAGGCCGTAGGCGGCAAAGTCGTCGGGGTGAATAACCATCGCGCTGATGCTGGCCCCCATCTGGCGCACTTTTTCGCTGGTCAGCCCCAGAATGCTGCCCAGAAATTCGTTTGAATAGGTGACAGATTGGTTTTTCAGATTGAGGATGTAGACGATATTGGGCACGGTGGACAGCATGCGCGTCACAAAGGCTGTCTGGGTATTCAGCGTGGTTTCGGCCAGGCGAATGCGCCGCTGCAACGGCCCAAACACCAGCAGCGCGATGATGCCCAGTGCGGCCAGCATCAGCACCAGCATCACCAGCTCGAACTGTTCCAGATTGCTGATGCTGGCTTCATGGATGCGCTGCATTTCTTCGACGACGCGATCAAGCGAATCGACCAGCGGCTGTGCGCCGATTGCCAGGATCATGGCTGTATTGTCGCTGTATGTTTCTGCGTTGATCAGCCGGAGCACTTCTTCGGCGGCGTTTAGAAAAGAGGTCACCCGCGCATTGACATGATACGGCTCGCGGAAATACAGCGCCTGCAGCTCTGCCGAGTCGGCCATGGCGACCAGCCGCTCGTGATTGAGGCGCATCAGCGTGATCAGCTCGGCCATCTCAACCGTGTATTCGGCCATCCGGCCGTCTGTCTCGCTGTGCGCGATCATCTCTGCCAGCAGCGGGATACGCTGGGACAGCATGCGCTGGCGGCCCGCCATGTTCAGCGAATTGGCAAACGAGGCTTCGTCGTTTCTCAGGCCAATGATGGGCAGATAGGTGGCAAACATCAGCAGCGCGATGATGACCACTACCAAAGCGAAGTAGCGGATGATCGGCGGGGATTTCGGGCTGAGTTGATTCAACATATTCGTGATAACAGCTTCCCGATGACGCGGCAGACGCACATCAATGAGGGCAGGTATATTGTGCATGTGTAAGTATAGTGGCGAATAAGGTGTCAGACAGCATCAAGGATGGGAGTCAGCACAAAAATTCACACTTTTTTCGCGTGCATTTGTGCGAACTGTGCAGCGTCTTTTGGGTCGAAATTTCAGGCGCAAACTGATACCCTTATACGGTTGAATAACAATACAGATGAAGAGCACCGCCTGCATGCAGACAAACCGCTGGGCACCCTATGATCTGATTTTCTTCGACTGCGACAGCACCCTGTCCAGTATCGAGGGGATTGACGAGCTTGCCAAATTCAAAGGCAAGGAACTGCGCGTGAGTGTCCTCACCCAGAAGGCGATGGACGGCGAGCTGGACCTGGGCGAGGTGTATGGCAAGCGGTTGCAGGCCATCCGCCCCACACGCGGCCAGCTGAAGGCTATCGAGGAAAAGTACTGGGAGACGCTGGTGCCCGATGCGGTCGAGGTGCTGGCCGCCCTGCGTTTTCTCAAAAAACAGATCTTTATCATCAGCGGTGGCCTGGCCGAGCCGGTGCGCCGGTTTGGTGCGCGCCTGGGCGTGCCCGCCGAGAATATCCGCGCCGTCGAGCTGGAATACAACGAGCTGAGCGGGGAATGGTGGCGCTATCACGAGCCATCGGCCAAAGAGTCGCAGACGTATCTGGATTATGACGAGGGCCCGCTCACGATTTCCAGCGGCAAGCCGAAGATTATTCAGGAGCTGGCGGCTGGCAAGCACGGACGCCGCCTGATGATTGGCGATGGTGCCAGCGACCTGGCCACGCGCCCGGTGGTCGACTTGTTCTGCGGCTTCGGCGGCGTGGTGGCACGTGCCAAAGTGCAGAACGAAAGCGATGCGTTCGTCAGCGTGAATTCGCTGGCCCCGATTCTGCCGCTGGCGGCCGGGGCGTCGGGCTATGCCCGTGTGATCGGCACGCCGCATCAGGCCGTTTTCGAGAAGGGCATCGCCCTGTCTCGTGAAGGCGGCATGACGCTCAGGTCTGACGAACAGCGGGCGGCATTCGCATCGGCTTTTCTGGGGCCGGATAGACCGTAAATCCAAAACGCCGGGCAAAATTGCCCTGCATGTCGTTTATTCAATCGCACGCCTGTAAGGATGACAGACACATGCCAGACATCACGCTGAACGGCTGCCCGCGGGCCGTCATTTTTGATATGGACGGCCTGCTGGTGAACAGTGAGCCGGTGTGGGAAGTGATCGAAGACGCCATTCTGGCCGAGCGCGGCAAGGTGCTGACGGCGGAGGGCCGCAGCCCGCTGATTGGCCGGCGCATGGCCGATTTCTGGCAGGGCATGAAAGAGACGTTTGGGCTGGATGATCCGATTGAAGACCTGGTGGCCGACGTCATTCAGCGATTCCTCGAAAATCTGCCGGCCGGTGCGCCGGAACAGCCGGGAGCCAGCGAGCTGATCGCCTTCCTGCATGCCGAGGGCGTACCAATCGCCATCGCGTCCAGCTCGCCCAATGCCATCATCGACGGCGTGGTGACTTCGCGTGGCTGGCTGCATTACTTCCCGGTGCGCGTGTCTGGTGACGAAGTCGCCGCCGGCAAGCCCGCGCCGGATGTGTTTATCGAAGCGGCCCGTCGCCTCGGTGTCGAGCCGTCCCAGTGCCTGATTCTGGAAGACAGCCGCAATGGTGTGCGGGCGGCAGTCGCTTCCGGCGCGACCTGCATCGCGGTGCCGGACTTCTCGCATGTGACGCTGGACGAGCTGTATCCGCTGACGCCGCATATCGCCGACAATCTGCATCAGGTGCAGGCCGCGCTGGCCGCGCAGGGGTGCTTCGCATGACGCACAGGATCCTCGTTGCCACTGACCTGACCGAGAGCAGCCTGGCGCTCATCCGCGAGGCGGACGATGCCGAGCTGGTCACCAGCGCGCCGCAGGTGACTGCCGTGCGCGACAAGCTGGCAGGCGTCCATGCGCTGATTGCCCGCGATGACATCGCGCTGGACAAGGCGCTGTTGGCCGCCGCGCCAGACCTGCGCGTGATCGCCCGCGTGGGCGCGTCGCTCAGCGGCGTGGACATGGAGACGGCCACCAATCGCGGCATCATCGTGATGAATACGCCTGGCGCGAATGCGATTGCCGCTGGCGAGCATACGCTGGCGCTGATGCTGGCGCTCAGCCGCAGGCTGGTCTCCGCCCACAACAGCCTGAAAGAAGGCTTCTGGCTGCTGGATCGCAAGCGCCAGGCTGGCACGCAGCTGCACGGCAAGACGCTCGGCCTGATCGGGCTGGGCCGCGTGGGGTCGATTGTGGCCGGGCGTGCGCTTGGCTTTGGCATGACCGTGCTGGCCTACGACCCGTACCTGAGCGAGGATGAGCTGGCCGATGAGCGTATTCAGCTTGTCGGCATGAAAGAATTGCAGCAGCGCGCCGATTTCGTCAGCGTGCATGTGCCCGCCACCCGCGAGACCCAGCACATCGTCGACGAAACTTTCGTGCGCGCCATGAAGCGCGGCGCCCGTCTGATCAATACCTCGTTTGGCGCAGCGATCGATGAAACGGCCGTCGCCAACGCAGTGAAAGATGGACATCTGGGCGGCGCTGCCATCGATGTGTTCAGCGACGAGCCGCCCTACAACAGCCCGCTGATCGCGCTGGAGAATGTCATTCACACGCCGCACATCGGCGACAACACGGTTGAGGCGGCGCAGGACCTGTCTTTGCAGATTGTCTCGCAGGTGCTGGATGCGCTGCGCGGCGAAGACTATCGCAACGTGGTCAACCTGCCGTTCATGCCCGGCCTCGATTACGAGACCGCCCGGCCGTATATGGGTCTGGCCGAGTGCATGGGCAAAATTCTGCACACGCTGGCCCGTGCCCGCGTGCGCCGCGTGGCGGTTGAATATCGCGGCGACGAGGCCAATGGGCTGGTCAAGCCGGTCACGGTGGCCTTCCTGCGCGGCATCCTGGCCCCTGTGCTCAGCGATACGACTGTGAACTATATCAATGCGCCGGTGCTGGCGGCCGAACGCGGCATCGCGGTCACGCAGGCCAAAGGCCTGAAGACGGGCGATTACGCGAGTGTGATTTCGGTGCAGGCCACGCTGGAAGATGGCGAGACGATCACCATCAGCGGCACGCTGCTCGACCGCCGTGAGCCGCATATCGTGCAGATCAACGACTATCGTCTGAATTTTGTGCCGGAGGGGAACCTGCTGCTGATGGGCAGCTTCGACCAGCCGGGCGTGATTGGCCGGGTGGGCACGCTGCTGGCCGAAAATCAGATCAATATCGCCATCTGGCAGACGGGCCGTGCCACGCCGGGCGGCCACACGCTGACCGTGCTCACGCTGGACGAGCCGCTGCCCGAAGCCCTGCTGGAGACGCTGCGCCAGCAGGAATTTGTGCGCCACGCGCATCAGGTGGAGCTGTAGGGTTTCACGGGTGCAGGGCTGGGTAAACGGCACGGGCACGCAGGGGTTTTCTTGAGCTGCCATTACCCCGCCTCACCCTGCTTCGCTTCGCTCAGCCGTCCCTCTCCACGCTGTGGAAGAGGGACAAAAAATGTACGCCGCTGGTCGAAAATATGCCCTGAGTCATCCCCTCTTCCACGTTGTGGAGAGATACCGTCTTGAAAGTCAAGCAGCGGATGCGAAATGAGGATCAAAGGGGCGGTTTGACTTAAGCACGCCGTAGGCCAGATGCACGAGTTTGCGCATGACAGCAACCACCACGGCTTTTT
>JAHHHY010000020.1 GCA_019359125.1 Pleurocapsa minor GSE-CHR-MK 17-07R | reverse complement strand
TCGCCAGCGCGGATGGTACTGCATGGGTGACTGTGTGGGAGAGTACGCCGCTGCCAACCACTTCTTCTTTTCTCGTCTTTTTCGACACGAACTCGAAGGCACGCAAGGGTACAAACTGAATACAGCACAACAACAAGCAAAGCGCACACATGTGGCGCTTTTTTGTTTTCTGCTACCAACACAATTAAGAGTTGTAAGAAATCTAATTTGATCGCCTGTTTACGCGGGCGCGTCGCGACGCGCCCCTACCGCGGTGAGCCTGGCAGGTCCTTATGACCTGTCAAAACACCAAGTATCCCCCTGATGATATCTGCCTCATGAGGTTGGAACTGTAGGGGCGCCTCGCGAGGCGCCCGGGGTTATTTTCTACGTGTGCGCCTCGCCTGGAGTGGGAATTTTGCCGGGGCGCACACACAGGTGCACCCCTACGCTGGGGGAAATTACGCTTCTCATCTGCGAAGCACAGCGACGCAGGGTTAGGTTTGAGAAAAAGGTCTGGCTACCACGTGAGCGTTTGTGCCGCCCCTGCCCCATCCTCAAACGTGACTGTGACCGGCAGCGGCAGCGCGGGCTGCGTCTGCTCCGGATACCACATGCGGCCATTCTGCACCACGATGAACAGGCCGCGCTCGTCTCCGACCGAGGCAAATGTATCTGAGGCTTCATGATAGAGCGGTAGCTTATACTCCGTCGTGAGCGTCGCCACGGTCGCGGGCACGTCATCGACGGCGATGCCAATTTCGCTGATGCACGACAGGCTGGCAGGCCCGAACGGGGCATCCGTCGCATCATCCAGCGTCTGCCGCGCGATCAGCTCGGCAATATTGCCCGCCATATCACGGAAGTACACCATGTCTGCATTCCACGACTCGGAATGGAAGCTGCGCATGCCATCGCGGCTGGCCAGCAGCGGCACATAGTCCGCCAGCCAGTCACCGGCCTGCACAAACTGGTTCTTTGGCACATTGAAGGCGAAGTGATACACGCCGCGCGGCTTGTGTGCATTCTCGCGGAAGCACAGCACCGACGCGCCGATCGTGATTTCCAGCATGCCCGGTTGCGGGTTCGCGATGGGCAGGCCAAGCATATCCCCATAGAATTCGGCGGCGCTTTCGATGGAAGCGGTGTCCAGGGTCAGGCGATGGATCTTCATGGTTTACCTCGATTGTGCGGGTTCAGGGACGACTGTCGGGACGGGCTGCGGTGCCCGGCGGAACATCGACAGGCGCAGGTTCACGATGGCGATGCCTGCCAGGATCATCAGGCCGCCCACAATCAGCCATGCGGTGACCGGCTCATTCAGGATGAGCGCGCCCAGCGCGATGCCAATCGGTGGGGTGACATACGTCACCATGCTTGAACGCGCCGCGCCCAGCTCGCCCACCAGCCAGTAATACATCAGATACGCGCCGAAGGTGTTCACCACGCCTAGCAGCAGCAGCGCGATCAGCGGGTCGCCAGACAGCTCGTTGAACGGGGTCAGCGGTTGGCCGCCAAATACAGGCGAAAGCACCATCAGGACGCCAGACATCACGGCGGCGGTGGTCATCGCGCCCGCGCTGACCATGATTGGATTGCCCAGCAGCTTCAGCACCGACTTGCCATAGCTGCCGCCGAAGCCGTAGAACACGGCGGCCAGCACGATCGCCAGCATGCCGATCACGCTGCTCGCGCCTGATTCATCGTGCGACGGCTGGCCGAGAATCAGCACGACGACGCCCGCGAAGCCCAGCAGCAGGCCGATCAGCTTGCGCGGGGTGATGCGTTCATCTGTGAACCAGAAATGCGCGATGATGAGCGTAAACAGCGCGGCGGTCGCGTTCAGCACGCTGGCCAGCCCGCTGGCGACGGTTTGTTCGCCCCACGTGATCAGCACAAACGGCACGACCGTATTGAATGCCCCCAGCAACAGCTGTGGATAGAATTTCTGCCAGTTCAGCGGAATGCGTTTCCCCTGCACAGCCAGCACCAGGTTCAGCCCGACCGCGGCAATCGCCGTGCGGATGAAGACCACCTGAAACGGACTGGCCTGCTCCACGCCCACGCTGATGAACAGAAATGACGAGCCCCACACCAGCCCGAGCAGGAAAAAGACGCCCCATTTTTTCACAGACCTACTCCCTCGTTGAATCTTCAGCAAGCATACAGGACGGGCAGCGCGCGCTGCAATCCTCTGGACTTACGCAAACCCACGTTGTCATCCGCTCACCCTACGCGCGCAAAAATCACGCTACAATACGGGCATGCTGAAGATAGACTCCGTATCCTATGACCCTAAAACCTCAGATGTTCTTCGCAGTTCTTTTCTGCCTGCTGTTCTGCCTGTCTGCCTACAGCGTGCCTGCGCTGGCCCAGGATGTCACGCAGAATGCGCCCTGTGGCGTGGTGGACAGCATCGATTACCCTATAGATATCAATGACACCCTGACCCAGCGATATGACGATTTCGCGCTGTTTCGCGCGCGCTTTTTCGGCAACCATCTGGGCATCGATATCGGCTTTGAGCGCTGGGGCGACCCTGTGTATGCGGCCGCGCGCGGCGTGGTCACGCTGAGCAATATCACCGAGTGGGACACCGAAAAAGGCGTGGTCGTCGTCCGCCACACCTTCCCCGATGGCACGACTGCCTATACGTTGTACGGCCACATGGAGATTGGCGAGACGGTCGCTTTTCCGCCGGTGGGATCGTGCGTGGAACGCGGCGATGTCGTCGGGCTGATCGGATGGCCGTCACGCGGGCTGCCGCACCTGCACTACGAGATTCGCGTCGGCCTGCCCAATGAAGGCGGCCCCGGCTACATCGAGGGCAATCCGCTGACGGCCGGCTGGTATCACCCGCTGGACTTCACCGAGCTGTGGCAGACGCGCCTGGAGCCGGGCTTCATCGAGGCGCGAACTTTCACGGAGGTGCCCGCGCTGCCGCCGGTCGCGCTGGATGACGGCTCTACGGTGCTGGCTGGCCCACAGTCGCTGACTGGCTTCCTGAACGGCGTGCAAATCTGGCAGATTACCACCGACGGCGTGATTACCGGGCTGGGCGCGCTGCCTGGCGGGCGCGTCGCCGCGCACACGCGATCCGGCCAGGTGCTGGTGCTGCAAGGCGCGCGCTTTGCCGGGGTGTTCTCGGTGCAGGCGATGGATGCGCCGTTCCAGGTGGTCAATGGCGACACGATGGTGTTCATCGCGCCGGATGGCGGCCTGTTGGGCTACGGCGCGGATGGCGCGGTGCGCTGGTCGCTGCCGCCTGTCCCCTTTGCAGCGAGCGATGGTGGCGATGTGACTGTGCGCGTGGGCGACTTTCGCGGCAACGGGAACGCCGTGGCCGTTGGCCTGCGCGTGGGCGCGCAAACGACCTGGCGCGTGGTCGATGGTCAGGGGCAGGTGCAGTATGAAGGCGCATACACCGGCGTGGTGACCAGCGCCGCCTCGCCTGACGGGTCGTGGCTGCTGCTGAATGATGCCGACCTGATGCGCATCGTCGACGGGCAGGCCGTGCCGCTGGCCTCGCTGAACGTGGTGGCCGGGCGTGCTGCGCGCATCGCCTTTGACGATGCTGGCAACGTGTATGTGTATGCCAATGACAGCGATTCCACGCTGCTCTCGCTGGACAGCGCGGGGGACGTGCGCTGGCGCGTGACCTATCCGCTGCCTTCTGCCTCGCTGGCGCCGCTGATGAGCCTGGGCGGGGGCTGCCTGCTGTATACGCTGGACTATGACGGCATGCTGAATGTGTTTGACGCCGCCACCGGTGAGCTGTCGGCCCAGCGCCAGTTGTATTCAGGCGGCGACCGCACGGGCAGCCCGCGTGGGCGCCTGCTCCAGGTCACGCCTGACGACCAGGTGCGCGTCGGCGCTGGTTTCCTCACCATCGCCACCTTTGACGGGCGTGCGGTGGCCTCGCAGGTGGCCTGCGGGGTGTAGGGCGCAATATTCCCGCAGTCACATGTCCAATATGGCGAGTCGAGTAGGGGCGCACCTGTGTGTGCGCCCTGGCATGTTGACGTAAATGCCGGACAGAAACGCAGGTCCGCCCCTGACCTGCCTGATCCGCCGCCGTAGGGGCTTGGCATGCCAAGCCCCTACTAACCTTCAACGGAATCTCGCCCGCTTGCTTCCCCTCAGGCACAACTTTCCTAACCTCCCTGCGTAAAGATGAGCATCGACACAATAAACGCGTGTGTCGATAAACACCTCTGTATAATGATTTGTGAATGGCGGCGCAATCGCTCGAAACCGGGCAGTTTGCGCCCCCTTCGGAAAGAACGACGAGACCAATCATGCGCGTAATCGTACATACCGGTAAAGGTGGCGTGGGCAAGACGAGTATCTCGGCTGCCACGGCCCTGCGCTGCGCCGAAATGGGCCTGAAGACGATTGTCATCAGCACCGATACCGCCCACAGCCTGGGCGACTCGCTGGAACATGAAATCGGCCCGGAGCCGAAAGAAATCCTGCCCAACCTGTGGGCCCAGGAAATCGACACCCGCTACTCGATGGACAAATACTGGGGGCGCGTGCAGCGTTACCTCACCGCGCTGTTCAGCAAGCAGGGCGTGGAAGACATCGTCGCTGAAGAAGTGACCATTCTGCCCGGCCTGGAAGAAGGCGCGCACCTGCTCTGGATCAACCAGTATGTGGAGCAGGGCTTCTATGACGTGCTGGTGGTGGACGCCGCGCCAACCGCCGAGACGTTGCGCCTGCTCAGCCTGCCTGATGTGACGCGCTGGTGGTTCGAAAGGGTGCTCTCGCTGGCACAGGGCGCGACCAAAATCCTGCGGCCGCTGGGCCGGCTGGTGGGGCGCGGCAAAGACCTGCCTGACGGCGATGCCTGGGACGAAGTGCGCAGCCTGTTCGACACCCTCGACAAGGTGCGCGATCTGCTGGCCGACCCCGAAATTTCCAGCGTGCGCCTGGTGGTGAACCCGGAAAAAATGGTCATCAAGGAAACCCAGCGCACCTACACCTATCTCAACCTGTATGGCTATGCCACCGATGCCATCATCTGCAACCGCATCATCCCGGATGAAGTGGTTGACCCGTACTTCACCATGTGGAAGGCCAACCAGCAGGAAAATATCGCCTTCATCGACGAGGCCTTTGGCGACCTGCCGCTGATGAAAGCCCCGCTGTTTGGCGGCGAAGTGGCCGGGCTGGAAGGCCTGCGCCGGCTGGGCGAGGCGCTGTATGGCGACCGTAACCCTGCCGAGAAGATGTTTGACGGCACGGTGCATCGCATCGAGGCCGATGGCAAAGATGCCTATACGCTGATTGTGCCGCTGCCCTTTGCCGACAAGCAGAACCTCGACCTGTTCCGCTCGCGGGATGAGCTGACGCTGCGCGTCGGCCCGTACCGCCGCAATATTGTCCTGCCATACAGCCTGTGGGATTTGGAAATCGCTGATGCTCGATTCGAAAACGCTGCCCTCAACATCCGCTTCACCCGCCAGCCAGCCGGTGAAAAGCAGTAACGGGCATCATGCGCCCGACCCGGTGACCGAGCCGGAATTTGTCGCGGTCATTGACGCCGCCGAATCACAGACTGCGCGTGCGCGCGTGATGCCGATGCAGACGGCTGATCCCGCGCAGGAGATTCCCGCTTCGGATATCCCTGACGTGCGCGAGATTCTGCGCCGTCGGCCGCGCTCGCTGTCGATGTGGTGGCGCTATCTGCGCACGCTGTGGTTCTTCGCGTGGTTGTTCGTGCGGCTGCTGTTCTGGCACAAGCTGGTGCAGAGCTACTTCCCCGGCATGGTGGAGCGCGGCAACCTGAAACGCTGGACCGGCTACGCGCGTGAATTTCGCCATTTCGCGCTCAGCACCGGCGGCGTGATGATCAAGGCCGGACAGTTTGTCAGCACCCGCAGCGACATCCTGCCAGAGCAGATCACCAACGAGCTGGCCAGCCTGCGCGACGAAGTGCCGGGCGTGCCGGTCAACAAAGTGCGCGACATCATCACACAGGATCTGGGGCCGATTCCCTCGCGCTATGCCCGCTTTGACGAGCAGGCTGTCGCGGCGGCCTCGCTGGGGCAGGTGCATCGCGCCCAGCTGCACAACGGCGACCGCGTGGTCGTCAAGATTCTGCGGCCTGGCATCGAGGAAATCTGCCACACCGACCTGGCGGCCATGAACATCGTCGGGCATGTGGCCATGCGCTTCAAGTTCATCTCTCGGCGCATGGATGTCGTCTCGCTGATTACCGAGTTTGGCCAGGTGCTGCTGGAAGAACTGAGCTATCGCCAGGAAGCGCGCAACGCTGCCCGTTTCACCGAGATGTTCAAAAACGACCTCGGCGTGTATGTGCCGCGCATCTATAACGAACACTCCAGCGACCGCGTGCTCACGATTGAAGATGTGACCTCGATCAAGCTGGACGATTACGCGGCGCTGGAGCGCGCTGGCATCAGCCGCAAGGCCGTGGCCAAGCGCCTGATGGACACGTATCTGAAGCAGATTTTCCAGGAACGCTTCTTCCATGCCGATCCGCATCCGGGCAACCTGTTTGTGTATCCGCTGCCCGATGAAGTGGCCAAACGTCCCGAATATGCAAAGCTGAACAGCGAAGGCGGGCGCCCGTTCTACCTGATCTTCATCGACTTTGGCATGACCGGCGGACTGCGCCCTGAGCTGGTGGATGGCCTGGTGGGCACGATCAGCTCGGTTTTCACGCGCGACTCGAAGGGGCTGATCAGCGCGTATTCCAAGCTGGGATTCCTGCTGCCTGGCGCAGACACCGACCGTCTGGAAGAAGCCGTGCAGACGGTCTTTAACCAGGTGTGGGGCCTGTCGATGGAGCAGATGAAGGAAATGAGCTTCGACAGCATGAGCATGATGGGCCAGCAGTTCAGCGACCTGCTGTACACCATGCCGTTTCAGGTGCCGCAGGACTTCATCTACCTGGGGCGCACGGTCAGCATCCTCAGCGGCATGACGACTGCGCTCGACCCGGCGATCAATCCGTGGAGCGAGCTGGCGCCGTACGCGCAGCAGCTCAGCGCGATGACATCGAAAGACGGCAAGCCGGTCGTGCCCATTGGCGGGTTACTGTCTGGCGCGCTGTCGAACGCGCCCTTCCTGCAGAATCTGTTCGCGGGATCGGGCGGGCAGGCGCTGGTGGGTCTGGCCCAGAATATCTTCGGGCGCACCAACCCGACGGCCCTACTGGAGAAGATCGACAAGGGCGAAATCAAGGTCAAGGTGGATGCCACCGGCCAGATGAAAGGCCAGCTTTTCCGCCTTGAAATGCAGCAGCGCAAGACCACGCGCGCGGTGCTCGTCGCCGGGATGCTGGTGGCCAGCACGCTGTTTTACACCGGCGGGGACACCGCCCTGGCGCTCGTCGGCTATGGCATCACGGCGATCACCTATCTGTTTGGCATCGCCTGGTCTGACCCCACCTGACGATTTTCGTCCCGGCCTGGTTTCGACAGCCTATAAAAAATCCCCTCTGTGACTGTTCACAGAGGGGATTTTTATGCGCGCGATGCCGGACTAGTTTTCCAGCGCGTGAATTTCTTTCTCGATCAGCGCGACGGCTGCGCCCAGCGTCTGGCTGTCGAGTGCCAGCTTCGCGCCTGCCGTGCTGAACAGCTCCGGCAGCGGACGGGTGCCGCCCAGCGCCAGCGCGTTGCGATAAGCCGCGACGGCGCCCGCCTGATCGGTCAGCGAATTGCCCCACACCTGGGCCGCGCCCAGCTGGGCGATGCCATATTCCACGTAGTAGAACGGAATCTGGAAGATGTGCAGCTTGCGGTGCCAGCCGGTCACGCGGGCGTCTTCCAGGCCGGTGTAGTCGATGCCGACCATGAAGCGGTCCCACTGGCGCGCCCATTCGGCATCGCAGTTGTCGGGATTCAGCGCGGCATCGGTGTTGGTATACACCCAGTGCTGGAAGGCGTCCACGACCGCCATATACGGCCAGAAGGTAATCATGCCTTCCAGGTGGTCGATGCGCGCGCGGGCCGCATCGGCCTCGCTGTACACGCCGCCCTTGGCCTTCGAGAAATAGGGCGCGGCCAGCAGCTCCATGCTCATGCTGGCGACTTCGCAGAATTCAATCGGCGGCTGTTCGCGCAGGTACGACGGCAGGTTTTCGTCTGTGGCAAACACGTGGAAGGCGTGGCCGCCCTCGTGCAGCAGCGTCTGCACATCGTCGTGCAGGCCGACGGCATTCATGAAGATGAACGGGCGCTGCGTGTAGGGGAAGGCGGTGCAGTAGCCGCCCGGCGCTTTGCCCTTGCGGTTTTCCAGGTCGAGCAGGTTTTCTTCCATCATGATGTCGTAGTAATTGCCCAGGGCGGGGTCTACCTTGTGGAACAGCTCGCTGGTGGCGCGGCTGAGCGCGTCGCCATCGCTGAACGGCTTCAGCGCGGGGCGGTTCAGCGGGTCGACATGAATCTGATGGTCGCTGTCCCACGGGCGCAGCGAATCCACGCCCAGCTGGGCGCGGCGGCGCTCGTAGATACGGGCTGCTGCCGGCACCACGGTTTCCTCGATGGCCTTGTGGAAGCTCAGGCAGTCCTCCGGCGTGTAGTCAAAACGCTTGCGCGTCTTCCACATATACGAACGGTAATCCATGCCTGCGTTCTCCGCGATTTGCAGGCGCAGCTTCAGCATGCGCGTCCACAGGTCGTTCAGCGCGGCGCGGTCCTGCAGGCCGCGGTCGATCACAGCGCGCCACGCCTGTTCGCGCACGGCGCGGTCCAGGTTCATGCGCTCCGGAATCATGGCGGTCAGGGTGCGTTCCTCGCCGTTCCACTGCACAGACTGCGCGCCCACGATCCGGTCGTATTCCTGGCCCATCTTTTCTTCTTCGGTTTGCAGCAGGACGTTTTCCTCGCGGAAAATTTCGGCTTCCACGCGCATGTTGCGCAGCTGAACCTCATAGCCGTCCGGCTCCAGCCCGCTGGCCAGCAGCTTTTCTTTCAGCGCCTGGCTGGCGATCATCAGCGGCGGCATCACGTTTTCAAGGAAATCGTTCAGCCGGGCGGTGCGCGCCTCGTCGGTGGTGTCAATCGTCACTGCCACGTATTTGCGGCTGTAATTTTCCCAGGCCAGTTCGGTCACTTTCGACCAGTTGTTCAGCCATTCGACCACGTTGTCTGCCGTCAGTTCGGCTGATTGCAGCGCGTCAAAGTAGGGCTTATAGGTGTCCCATGACCAGGTCATCGCAGGTTCATAGGTCTTTGGCAGGGTATCAAACATGTGAATTCCTTTTTTGTTAGTCGGCCATCGTCAATCATACGGGTATTACAGAGTGCCACGATTATAACCTACATGCGGGCCTTCACCCGCAATGTGACAGTTTCGACGGGAAGTGGTCTGAAAGTTGTAAGCCTTCGGCTGTGTTGGAAGAACGCCCTTTCGTTGGTATAGTCAATGAGCAAATAGATTCAATTTTTCAGGGTAGTGCGTCGGAACAACACGGAAGAGCTTCGCTTGGCGGCTTCGGGATTTGCGCTTGAGCATTTCTACTATGGGCAGTTGTCGATGGGCGGTCGCTTTGCTGGCGACGTGCGCCTGTTGGCAGCATCTAAAGGCGTATCCGCCGATGTGGCCGCGGACATCGCCCGTGAGGCGCTGCTGCCTGCCCCCGCCGGAAGCACTGTTGGCGCGCTGGCCCTCGTGCGCACCAAAGCTGCCCCGTTCGTATTCGTGCAGAGCGTCATTCTGGGCGGCAACCTGCCTTTCCGCCATTATGTGCTGGTCACTCCTGAGGCGCTGCGCGCGTTAAGCGGCAATCTGCGCGGCGTGCTGGCGTTGGCCCAGTCCACCTTTCCCACCTATGAAATGACCGGCCAGGTGTTGTCGCCGGTGATGATGCAGGCCACGGCCACGCCCACCGATGAGCAGCAGGAACAGTCGATGCTGAACCTGATGACGATCACGCGCGACCGGCTGGATGCTATCGAGTCGATGCTGGCGGCCATCATTCAGGGCGTGCCCATCGATGTGAAGAATGCCCCGCCTGAGCTGCCCAAGCGCGTCACCCTGATCGAGGGGCTGCTGTCGCTGCTGCCGCCGCCCGCACGCTATGGCGTCACGTTCGCCACGCACACCGACGGCACCACACGGCTGGATGCGCAGGTGCGTTTCCTCAGCGATGAAGGCGCTGTCGGCCCGGATGCGCTTGGCTATGTGTGGGGCGACCCCAAGACCACAGGCCGCAAGCTGGAAGACGGCTATGCGCGCTTCATTAAGAGCCAGCTTCGCCTGGATACCGGCCTGGTGATCGAGCGCACGCGTGCGCTGACGCCGGTGGCGGGCTGGCGCCTGAAACGCGGTGACAGCATGAGCGATGCGCTGGATTATGGCAGCTATCGCCTGCGCATGGATGAATCGCTGCTGAACTCGCAGCCCGTCGGCGCGCCAGAGGCCGCCCGTGTGCTGGCCGAGGACCCCACGCTGAGCGAGAAGATGCGCAGCGCCTATATCCGCCACCTGCTGGCTTTCGCGCTGGCGATGGACGAAGACGAGAATACTGACCTGCTCACCGTGGTCGCCAAAGGCCAGCCAGAGCTGGAGCGCGTCATCATCGAGGAGATGCGCAAGGCGCTGGTCGCCGGCAAGGGTGATGTGGTCTATCGCCGCGTGGCGCGCTGGCTGTCGCGCCAGGGCAGCTTCAAGGGCATGTACTGGATCGACCTGCTCCAGCGTTCGGCGGTGGTGTATGCCGAAAATCTGGTGCGCCAGGACAAGTCTGACGAGCTGACCGCCCTGCTGGCCGAGGTGCGCAGCGCCCCGAACGCGGGCGATTTCACGCCGGTGCTGCCGCAGTTACTGGAAATTTCGCTGCCGCTGGCGGCCAAACACAGGCCGCTGGCCGAGACGCTGTTTGCGCTGTCGGCCACCTCGCTGCCAGCCGACCAGCTTCAGCGCGTGGCCATGATGCGCGGCCTGACCGATCAGCTTCCCGCCTCATTCGGGCATGTGGTGCGCTATATGACGGCGCGCGGCATGGGCGATACCCCGCCCGCCGGGCTGGTGGCGCAGGCGGTGAGCGATTTCAGCCCGCAGTGGCAGCCGCTGGTCGCGATCCGCCTGACCGAGCTGGTGGCGCTGAACGGGGCCTATGACCTGCTGGATGCGGCCGCCATGGATACGGTCACACGCGCCGCCATGACGCCGTGGGGCGTCAATTTTGACGGCACACTGCGCTGGATTGCGCGCATGTTGTCCGGCGATGACGCGCTGCATACGCTGGAGCCGCGTGCGCGTTTGTCGGTGCTTCAGCTGCTGCTGGCGCGCCGGGCGTTCCCGGATTTTGTGGGCGAGCTGATGCGCCATCAGCGCACGTTTTACCCCGGCGACAAGCAGATGCAGTTTGCCGGCGCGGTGCACACGTTGTTCCGCGAGACGATGCTGCCGATCGAAGACGTGGGCGAGGCGTTGTCTGCGCTGGTGGATCGCAACATGAAGCCGCTGCCGATGGTGATGGCGTACTTCGGCGCGCTGACGCAGCACCACTGGTCGCCCGACATGGCCTCGCGTGCCGCCGAGCTGACAACGCTGATTTTCAACAACCGGCTGGTGGCCGAAGCGCTGCCGCCGGAACAACTGTCTGAGCTGCTGATGTTCCATGTCGAGCGTCGTGACCAGGGGCAGGCGCTGCGGGTGGCCAGCCTGCTGCCTGCGACCGCCGCGCGCAAGGGTGATGCCGGCCTGGCGACCATGATCACGCTGGTGAAGAACCTGAACTGGAGCAGCGAAGTGAGCGCCGCCGGGCTGGAGTCGTTGCGCCGCTACGTGCGCCGGTCGCCGGCCGCGGGTGCGCCTGCCCGGTTGAACCGCATTGGCCGCGAGCTGGGCGAGAATATCCGCGCGGCGCTGGAGGCCAGCCTGCTGATGTCTGCGCTGATGGGCGGCGAGCAGATGGGCGATTATGCCTACACGCTGCACACGGTGGCCCAGTTCATGTTTGAGACGGCCAGCAGCTACCGCGACAAGAACAACCTGCCCAGCATCAACAGCCTGCTGGGCGACCTGGACAGCCTGAGCGTGAGCGTCAACAATGAGGAACGCCGCGAGCTGGCCAATGAGATGCTGCACCTGATGCATAATATCCATGCGCTGGCCGAGAATCATCGCGCGGTTAACCCGAAGGAATCCGCCGAGCGCGTGGATGCGCTGCTGACCGGCACGGCCAATGCCACCTCGGTGGTGGATATTTTCCGCGTGATGGGCGGCTATTTCGCGCGCGGCAAGCGCCTGGCCATGAACAATGAGAAGCTGATCCTGGTGCATCCGCTGGGCGACCGCGCCTCGCATAACATGCTGCGCGAGATTCAGCAGATCAACCGCCTGCTGGCCAACGCGCTCTCGGCTGTGCCGCCGGGCACGAAATTCAGCATGAGCGCGCAGGTATTGCAGGGCGATATCGAGAGCCTGTGGAGCGACCTCAGCCTGAACGAGCGGCGCACGCTGGTGCGCGACCTGGCCATCGACCTGCAGCGCATCCCTGAGCTGGCGCTGATGATGACCGAAAAGCTGGATCAGCGTGTGCTGCAGGACGACAGCAACCTGTCGAAGAAGCTGAACAGCAACCGCCAGAAGCCGGAATCGACCTTCGAGTTCTATCGCTTCTGCCACGGCTTTTTCGCCAGCGGCGTCCGCTAGCCGTACAGCACGTCTCCCTGAATCGCGCTATAGTAGCCATATGCGCAAACAACTGCTTGCCATCAGCCTGTTATGTCTTTTGTTCGGCGCGCTGCTGACGGCGCGGCCGATAGTGTCTGCTGCCCCGGACGTGACCGCTGATGTGCCAGCGGTAACACCCGACCTGCCGTCACCGGCACCTGTAATCACACGTACGCTGATCCAGCCGACAATCGCCGAGACTGTCAAACCGACGCTGATTCCGCCCACGCCCAGCGCGTCGCCCACGCTGACACCCAGCGCGTCGCCCACCATCACGCTCTCGCCAACGGCCAGCCCCAGCCCGACGGCCTCCAGCACGCCGACCGCGTCGACCACGCCCACGCCGTCGAATACCCCGACGCCTTCGCTGACGCCGCCGCCCAGCGCCACCAGCCAGCCGGTCTTTCCGCTGCGGCCGGGCACCATCGAAGGCAATATCAACGATGCCTTCCCCAGCGTGCGTTATCGCTTTGACGTGGCGGCGGGGGACAGCATCACCATTCGCATGGAGCCGACATCCGGCGACCTCGACCCGGTGCTGAACCTGTATGCGCCCAATGACCAGCTCATCGGCCGCAACGACGACGAGACAGCCGGCAGCCGCACCTCGCGCATTTCGTTCACACTCAATCAGCCCGGCCAGTATGTGGTGGAGGCGACGCGCTTCACGCCTGAAACCGCCGCTGCGCGCGCCACGGCTGGCACCTTCCGGCTGACGCTGACGATTTCCGGCACGGTCATTGAGGCCACGCCCAGCGACCCGCTGAATGGCTTTCCGCAGTTCAGCGTCCCATTCACTGTGCTCAGCCCCGGCACGCTGACGGCAGGGGTGCTCAGCCCGGAGCAGCCGCTGGTGAATTATGCAGTCGGCGCACGCCAGGGCGATCTGATCCGCGTGATTATGACAGCCACCGGCGCCAACAGCGCGCTGACGCCACGCCTGCGCATCCTGGGCGGGGCGGGCGAGCTGCTCAGCCGCGACGGCCAGACGAGCAGCGGCGAGACTGTCGCTTTCCTGACCGCGCCGGAAAGCGGCTGGTACCTGATCGAGTCGAGCGGTGAGGGGGCGGGCAGCTACGACGTCTTCCTGACCGTGCTGGCGGCCTCCACGCTGGAAGTGGGCGGCGAGAGCACCGGCACGTTCGAGCCAGCCGCGCCCTCGCAGTCGTACCTGCTGGACGGACGCATCGGCGACCAGGTAGTGATTACGCTGTTTACCACGCAGACCGAAGGTGCGGTCACGCCGCGTATCACCCTGCGCGACCTGAGCGGGGCAGAACTGGCCGTTGCCACTGGCTCGCGGCTGGTCTCGCTGCGGGGCACGCTGCCGCGCACCGGCCTGTATCTGGTGGAGGCCGACAACACGACCGCGGCCACGCGTGGCAGCTACACCATCCGCCTGAGCAGCGTCCCGCTCGACCTGACCACGCTGTCGGTCATCGGCGCGGCTTATAACAAAGACTTTGAAGGCGTCATCACCGGAGAGACGGGCGGGCAGTTCTACAGCTTTAACGGCGTGACCGACGACCTGATCACGATTGCCATGACCGGCCTGAACGGCACGCTCGACCCGTACCTCATCCTGATGGACAGCGACCTGAACGAGCTGGTCGCCAACGATAACGCGGCCGGGCGGCGCGATGCGCGCATCGTGCAGTTCCGCCTGCCCAAAGATGGCCGCTACTACCTGCTGACCACGCGCACCGGCCTGCTGGAAGGCACCACCGAGGGCTCGTATATCCTCAGCCTGAGCGCGGGCCAGATTTCTCTGGAGCAGGGCGTCGTCAGCATGACGGTGCGCTGGACATCGGCCGCCGACCTGAACCTGTTTGTGCGCGACCCGAATGGCCGCATTATCTCGTACAGCCGGCCCAGCGCGCCCAGCGGCGGCGAACTGCAGATCGACAGCAATACCGGCTGCCAGACGCCCAGCGCCGAGCCGGTAGAGCACATTTTCTTCACAGGCGAGGCCCCGCTGAGCGGTGACTATGAAGTGTGGGTGTGGAATCAGGCGGGCTGCGGCACCGTGACCCCGACTGATTTTTCGCTGGCGGTGCGCGTGGGCGAGTCGAATGTGGTGGAGACGACCGGCCTGGTGCTGCCCAACGAACGCTATCAGACGGCCATCCGCGTGATTGGCAACGGTGAAAGCGGCATCATCGAGCCGGGCACGATCACCCGGCCGACGGCACAGCAGCTGGCCAGCGAGGGCGGCGATGTTTTCATCCGCTATGGCGAATCGCTGACGAATGCGATCACGCCGGAACGGTATGCCGTGTTTTATCGCTTTGTCGGTAATGCGGGCGACCGCGTGGTCATTCGCATGGAGCGCCAGTCGGGCAATCTGGATGCGTATGTGGCACTGCGCGACGCAAACGACAATAATCTGGTGGATGGCGTGAACGACGACGCCGACGAGACCACGCGTGATGCGCGCCTGGAATACACGCTGCCTGAATCGGGCGAATACGTGATCGCGGCGACCCGCTTTGGCGTGCGCGAGGGCGTTACGACCGGCGATTACCGGCTGTCGCTGGGTATCCTGTCGGGCAGCGACGACGCCGACCCGCAGGTGCTTGTTCCGGGCGGCGCACAGGGAATCACCGCGCCAGTCATCTCCGCGACGCTGGCCCCGGCGGGCGGCGGCTGAGGCGTATCACAGGGGCGGCATCGGCATTATAACGGGGACTGCATGAACATATCTGCGCTGCTGAACAGCATTTTTAATGACCGCGAATACCTGACGAAACTGGGTATCGCCGCTGGCGTCACGCTGCTGGCGGCGCTGTTATCGCCGGTGCTGGTGGGTCTGGCCGGATGGGCCATCCTGCTGGGCTGGCAGGCCGACCTGGTGCGCCATGTGCGCCGACGCGATAAATATCCGCTGCCGCGCTGGAACAACATTCGCCGGTTTCTGACGCCCGGCGCGAATATCCTGGTCGCCTATGTGATCTACAACGTGCCGAATATCCTGCTGGGGTGCGGCTGGGCGTTTGTGCTCAGCGTGAGCGGCGGCACGCAGTTTGTGGGCAATACCATCACGATCGTGTCGGCGTGCTGCCTGCTGCCGCTGATCATGATCTACAACCTGTTCATGGTGCCGGTGTTTGCGATCGGGCTGGCGCGCTTTGGCGATGACCCGCGCATCAGCACATTCTTCGAATTCGGGGTGTTATACGAGGCGCTGACGACCCATTTCGGGCAGACACTGCTGTTTGTGGGCATGATGCTGGCCGCCAATATTGTGCTGGGCCTGCTGCTGATCGTGCCCGTGCTGGGATGGGTGCTGTATGCCGCGCTGATCGCGCCGGTGACGGGCATCCTGCAGGGGCAGTATGGCCTGCTGGTGCTGGGCTCCTCGCGCGCGAAGCCGGCGGCTAAACCATTGGCATGATCTGTGTCGGCGGCAGGGGGATGCCCTGCGCTGGCTGGAACAGCCCGGAGAACGACAGCGCCAGAAACGAGACCACCGTAATCACGAGAAACAGCACCATCAGGATGCGGCGCGTCGTCCAGCGGCGGTCATAGGCCCAGCCGAGGTCGGTCTCGTCATCGCCAAGCGCCCACGACTCGTCAATGTCGCGCTCCAGCGGCCTGTCATCAAAATCGCGTTCCAGAATCGGCATCGGCTCGTCCCTTCTTCATGCGCCTTACTGTAGCGCATGCATATTAGACGGGCGTAAAAACCCCGCACTTACCTGCCCGAAGGCACAGGTTCAGCGCACGCTGACGCGGCTGCCCTCCGGGAATTTCTCCACCTGAATCTGCACCGGGAATGAGTCTTTCAGGTCATCGAAATGGGTGATGACCAGAATCAGGTCGAAATCGTGCTGCACGCGGTTGATGGCCTCCACCAGCCGGAAGCGGCCTTCTTCGTCCTGCGTGCCGAAGCCCTCATCGATGAACAGCGTGCGCAGCTGGGCCCCGGCCCGCCGCGACAGCAGCTTGCTCAGCGCCACGCGCAGCGCGAAATTCACGCGGAAAGCCTCGCCCCCGCTGAACATCTCATAGGCGCGGGTGTCCTGCCCGTCCGACACGTCCAGCTCCAGCGTCTCGGAGATATTGCCGGTGCTGGCCGACTGCTTTTGCGTGCGCAGGCGCAGGCTCATGCGGCCTTCGGTCATCAGCCCCAGCAGACGATTGGCCTCGTCCTCCAGCTCCGGAATAGCCGATTCGATGATGTCGGCGGGGATGCCATTCTTGCCGAAAGCCTCGCGCAGCGTCTCATAGTAGGTGCGCTGGGTGCGCGCATTCTCGCGCAGCGTGGCCAGCTCGTCGCGTTTGGCCCGCTGGATTTCCAGCGCACGAATCTCCTGGCTGGCATCGCGCACGGCGTCCTGCGCGCCCTGGCGCACGCGGCTGGCCTCATTCAGCGCCTCAAACAGGCGCTGTTCCTCGGCCACCAGCCCACGCAGCGTGAGGAGTTCGCTTTCCAGCCCGGCCAGGGCCTGCTGCACCTCGGCCAGCGCAGTGTCGATACGCTCGGCGCGTAACTGATGGCCTTCCAGCGCGGCCTGCGCCAGCGGCATATTGGCGCGCACATTTTCCAGCTCGCGATGGCGGGCATCGTAGGCGCTCAGCGTCTGCATGGCGGCACGGGTGCTGCTGGCCTGCGCATCGTCATAGCCCAGCGCGGCCTCCTGCGCGGCCAGATCGGCCAATTGCGCCCGGATTTCCGCGCCAAAGCTTTCGGTCGCCAGCGTATTTTCCAGCGCGGCCAGCGTGCTCTCCACCTTGATCAGGTCGCGCTCTGCCTTGCGCGCTTCTTTCTGGGCTGCCTGTAATTCGCCTTGCCGCTTTTGCAGCGCACGCATGCCTTTCAGCGCGGCGCTTAATTCAGCCAGGCGCGGCGTGATGCGCTCGATGTCGGCCTGCATCACTTTCAGGCTGGCCTCGTTGGCGCGATAGGTATCCCCCTGCACTTTGCCGTCGCTCTTCCACTCGGTAATCACGTCATGGCGATGCGCGTCGGTCAGGGGCTGGCCGCAGGTGGGGCAGGCCGCGTCCTGAAGCGCTTCCAGCCGTTCGATTTTTAATATCAGCCCGTTCATCTGCTGATATAGCGCCTTGTTTTCGCCGGTCAGCGCTGCCTTTTGCTGCTCAACTAGTTTCAGCGCAGTTTCCAGCTCGGCCTTTTCGGTTTCCTGGGCTTCCAGCGCGGTAATTTGCGCTTCCAGCGCGCCCAGTGCGGCCGGGTCAGCTTTGGCGATGGTGGCCGTCAGCCCGTCGCGCTGTGCCATGCCAGCCGCCAGCTCGGTCTCCAGGGAAGACCGCTGGCGCTGAAGCTCGGCATCCAGATCGCGCTGCTGAAGCTGCAACACGCGTAACTGCGACAAGGCCGCGTTGAGCGCCTCGCTTTCCGCGCGCGCCTGCTGAAGCTGCTGATAGCCGCCCTCGATTTCTGCTTCGGCGGCCAGCGTCTCGGCATAGCGCGCAAGCTGCGCCTGCGTCGTGGTGATCTGCGCCTGAATCTGGTTCAGGTCGTCGGCATAGCCACGCGCCAGGCGTTCGCGCTCTGCTTTGCGGTCTTCGGCCACGCGCAGTCGGTCTTTGGTGCCGCGCACGCCCTCGTAGGCCTGGGCCGCCGCCGCATGAATCGTCTCCGCCTCGGCCAGTGCCTCAGATGCATGGGCCAGCTTTGCGCGCAGGGCTGGCTCGCCGGCCAGCTCGCTGTCGATGTGGCTGATGCGCCCATCCAGCTCGGTCACCTGCGCCTTCAGGCGAAGCGCCTGGTCGCGGGCGGCCTCTTCATAGCCCTTAAAGCGGTCCAGGTCGAGGATTTCGGCCAGCACGCGCTTGCGTTCGGTCGGCTTGAGCGAGATAAACGCGTCGGCCTTGCCCTGCTGCAGGAAAGCCGAATGCACGAACGTGTCGTAGGTCATGCGCAGCAGGTTGATGATCTCGCGTTCTTTCTGCGGGATCGAATCGCCCGGCATCGGGTTCTGCGAGCCGTCGTCCGCCACCACCCACCAGTTCAGGTCGGCCTTGCGCCCGGTGCGCGATTTCCTGCGGATGATGTGAAACTGCGCGCCATCCTGCTCGAAATACAGCTCCACGCTCATGTCGTTTTCGGCGTGATGAATCAGGTCTTCATCGCGCGAGGCACGCGCCTTGCCCCACAGCACCCAGGTGATCGCATCCAGCAGCGACGACTTGCCGGCGCCGTTCGAGCCGGTCAGGCAGGCGAGGTGAATCCCCTCAAACACGATCGGTTCGCTGGCGCGGTAGGCGAGAAAATTCCTGACGATAAGTTTCTTGGGCAGCATGATACGACCTTCAGGTCAACAGGGTATGCGCGGTGCCGGGCACGGCGCTAGAACGGTTTGATTTCCACGATCAGGCCGTCGCTCCAGCCATATTTCGCGTTCATCAGCTCAGACACGGCTGCGGTCAGGGCAGCTTCGCTGCCCTCCGGGATAACGCGTGCCAGAGATGGAAGCGGCGGGGCATTACGTGCCCCCACGCGAATCAGCACCTGCGGCTCGACGCGGATATTTTTCACCCAGTCGGCATTCTCGCGCCCGCCGGAGACGACGTAATACGCGCCCGCATGCGCGACAAACCAGATTTCGATTTCATGCTGACGACGGGTCACGCGGCCATGGGTGGTCAGATACAAATAAGGCGGATCGGAGGTCATTCCGGGAGTTCCCTTAGTGTGTTTCGTTATATTCCGGCAGGACTGCACGTCAGTATACCGTACGCCCTGCGATGAAGGAAACCAGATGAACACAGTTTTGGTCACCGGCGCGACCGGCAATGTAGGCTCGGAAGTGGTATTGGCGCTGGCAGGCAAGGCAAATATCCGCGCGGCTGTCACGGATGTGGAGAAGGCGAAAGGCAGGCTGCCGCCCGGCACCGAGGCGGTTCGCTTTGATTTTGAGGATGCCAGCACATTCGCGGGGGCATTTGCCGGCGTGGATCGGCTGTTTCTGATGCGACCTCCGCATATCAGCGACCCGAAAGTGATTGCGCCCAGTATCGAGGCGGCGAAAGCGGCCGGCGTCAAACAGATCATCTTTCTCTCGCTTCAGGGGGCAGAGTCGAACAGCATCGTGCCGCATGCGAAAATCGAGAAGCTGCTGCTGACCTGCGGCGTACCCTACACCTTTCTGCGCCCCAGCTTTTTCATGCAGAACCTGACCGGCCAGCACCGCGATGAAATCCGCCAGCGCGGGGAAATTTTCGTGCCGGCCGGGCGCGGACGCACCAGCTTCATCGACGCGCGCGATATCGCCGCTGTGGCCGCGCTGGCGCTGACGGAAGATGGCCACGAGAACAAGGCCTACACGCTGACCGGCAGCGAAGCCCTGACCTATGACGAAGTGGCGCAGATTCTGACCGAAGTGACCGGCCGGCCCGTGCGCTATGCCAACCCGAACCTGGTGCGCTTTGTGCTGCAAAAGCGGCGCGAAGGCCTGGCCTGGGGCTTCGTGATCGTGATGGCGGGCATTTACCTGACGGCTGCTCTGGGTCGTGCTGACGGCCTGACCGACGAAGTGCCGCGTCTGCTGGGCCGCGCGCCGATTACCGTGCGCCAGTTTGTCCAGGATTACCGGTCGGTCTGGCTGTCTTAGGGCCGGGGCGCGACGTTCTGCGCGGGCCGGTGCTATAATTTCCGTCAGACTGACGCCGCCTCTCACGGAAAGTGACCGCGCATGACTGACGCGCCCTATATCTTTATCAGCCACAGCAGCCGCGATGCCGACATCACCGCGTTTGTGGCCGACGGCCTGCGCGCCGCGGGTTATGCCTGCTGGGTGGACGTGGCCTCGATTCCCGATGGCAGCACGTGGCCCCGCGAAATTGAAAAGGGCGTGCGCGAATGTGCCGCGATGGTGGTGGTGCACAGCGCCAATTCAGTCACGTCAGACTGGGTGCTGGCGGAAATCCTGCTGGCTATCGAGCTGAAGAAGCCGATCCTGATTGCGCGCTTTGACGACACGCCGCTGCCGTTTGTGCTGATCACGCGCCAGGCCAATGACCTGCGCACGCGGCGTAAAGCCGGCCTGAAGCGGCTGGCCGAGCGCGTGGGCACCATGCTGGCGGCCGCGCCCCCGGCGCTGTCGCCCGTCCAGGTTGCGCGCCAGTCGCCCGACCCGAACCGGCATAATTTCTTCCTGTATGTGGAGCAGCTTCCCGATGGGCTGGAGCTGGCCCGCATCGCCCGCGATGTATTTCAGTTCGCCAAAGCCAGTGCCGACAATATCACGTTCAGCGGGCGCACCGTGCCTGCCTTTCATGCCCACGCGGAAATCGGCATCGGCGGCGTGGTGATGTATTCGCTGCGCGCCTATCAGAAGCAGCCCGTGATCGAGATTCCGCTCCAGTATTTTATGGAGTTTCCGCCGTTTGACGACCGGGCCGTGCGCCTGGACACGCTGGCGCGCATCAATGCGCTGCTGCCCGCGTCTGGCCGGCTTGACGACGCCCGTGCTGACAAGCGCCCGTCGGTGCCGCTGTCCGTCCTGAAGGCAGACGCTGCGCTGGCCGATATGAAGGCCATCCTGGGGCAGGTCGCCGGGATGTTGAAGGGGAAAGTGAAAAGTTAGAAGTTAAAAGTTAAAAGGGGAAGGGTAAAAAGGGCGAAGCGTTTGCAGGTGCAAGTTTGAGCCTGTCCGTGTTTCCCGCAGCCTCACCCTGCGTCGCTGCGCAGCGAGGGACAGAAGGCGTATGCCGCTGGTCAAACGTAAGCCGTGAGTCATCCCCTCATCCAGGCAGTGGAGAGAGGGACCGAAGGGTGAGGTTACATGCCTTGAAACAGCATTATTTCTTGGCGTCCTGGCGGTTCATCGTTCTTCCGATTTATGCACACCGTCAGATTTTTGTGCCCGCCCTGAACGGCTAGCGGATCATCAGCGAGACGGTACCCTGGCCTGCGCGCGCGGTATCGCTGGATGCAATCTGCACGGTATACATGCCGTCGACAGGGGCGACGAAGCTCTGAATCACGGGTGACGGCACATCGATACGCGGGTCGTCACTGCCTGCCACCACGGTATTGTCGGGCGCCAGCAGCACCAGCAGCGGGTCCACGCCGTTCCCCTCCGCCGTGATGGTGATGTTCTGCCCGGCAGTCAGCGCGACCTGCACCACGGCGGCGTCATTCGGCTCGATGCTGACAAGCACCGGTGTGCCGGGTATCGCCTGCTGGGGCGGGTAAAACAGCCGCGTATTCAGCCGCACATACTGGGCATAGTCTGGCGCTGCGCCGAGGCTGTTGCCCTGCCACTCCTGTACGTTACCACGGTCGCGGAAGGCCAGCTTGAACTGCGGATAATAGGTCAGCGCGCTGGAGAAATCCGTCTGCGCGGCGGGCAGGTTGCCCACCAGGGCATTGGCGCGTCCGCGGTCATAATAGGCGTCATAGTATTCGGGGTCGTAGGCGATGGCCGTGCTGAAATCGCTGATGGCCTGGCTGTAATTGCGCTCGTCCAGCCACAGGCGCCCGCGGTAGTAATAGCTGCGCGCATCGCTGGCATCCAGCATCAGGGCCTGTTCAATCAGCGGATAGGCTGATCCCTCGTCGCCGGTCTGGAAGAAGGTGCTGCCCATGACGCTGTAGGCGTCGGCATCCTGCCCGCCCAGGTTGAGCGCATTTTGCAGGTCGATCATGGGGTTGAACGGGTCACCGAGGAACTGATAGCTGGAAGCGCGCATAATCAGCCCGTAGGCATTCTGGGGTTCGGCCGTCAGCAGCGCATTAGCATGCTGAATGACATCCTCATCGCGGGCATCCACCCAGTTCAGCATGATGATGTACTGGCGCGCCCGTGTATCTGCCGGGTTTGCCGACAGCGCCGCTGCGTAGCGGTCATATTGTGTTGTGAAGCCAGCGACGTCCAGATCCAGCAGGCGGTTGGCCTGCAGGATGGCTTCGCTGATATTTCCGGCCAGGATGTGGGACTCCATCAGCCCGGCACGCGCTTCGGCATTGCCCGGCTGTACCGCCAGCGCGCAGGTGAAGGCATCCACCGCTGCGGTAAAGTTTCCAGCCTGCTGATCGAGGCGTCCCTGTCCCACATAGTCGAGCCCGCCGCCGCAGGATAGCTGCCCCGCCGCTGGCTGACCCGCCAGCAGCAACAGCCCCATCAGCAGGGCGACAGATCTCATGTTTGGGTTCATTTCGCTTGCCTTTGCCGCTTTTCTTCTCGGCTGCTTGCAGCTTGCGCAACTTCGAGGCTTCCGCTGAACAGGGTCGGGATCCTCGAACCGATAATGTGATCTTATCGATGTTCAAATTGTATTACAATCGCGGTGTACCCCGCGTTGAGGAATTGTTATCCGGCAGCCATGCGGACGACAAGCTCAGGCAAAAGGACGCCAGTCTGCCTGTGCAGGAATGGGTCGGCCAGACCTTGTAATTAAGGTCGTGGGTAGGGTAACTGTAACACAAAAAAAGCGCGCCTCGGCCAGAAGCGCGCTTGATGTCTTGCAATAACGGGAAGAAATGAAGGCTAGGCTGAATCGCCCAGGCGGCGCTCGGTGCCGCGCACCAGCCGCTGAATATTTTCGCGGAAACGATAGATGACGATGCCGAGGATGGCCAGCGCGCACACCGTATACTGCCACGGGGTGCCGTCGAGCCCCAGCGCGACCACCAGCGTCATGACGACGGCCGCCATCGAGAACATGACCAGCACGGCCAGCGAGACCAGCCGCGTGCGTGCGACGATGTATCCGCCAATGAGCAGCATGACCGCGATGACATACACCGGCGCGATGGCGATCATGGTGCCGAAGGCCGTCGCTGCACCCTTGCCGCCGCGAATGGTGCCGGTCAGCAGGCCGATGAACAGCGACCAGTTATGCCCGACGATGGCGCAGAAACCCGCCAGCACCGTCGCCAGCACGCGTTCGCCCGGCATCAGGAAGGTGGTGGCCACGATGACCGCCACGATGCCCTTGCTGCTGTCCAGGAACCACGTGACCAGGCCCATGCCCATGCCGCCGATGCGCACCATGTTGGTGGCGCCCATGTTGCCGCTGCCAACCTCGAAGATGTTGACGCCGCGTGCTTTGGCCAGCAGATAGCCGGTGGGCAGCGATCCAATCAGATAACTGCATACCACCACAAGCAGAGCAGTCAGAAGCGTCGATGTGCTCATGGAGTTCACCATCCCAATACGCTAAAGCGGACAAAACACAGCAGGACCAACCCTGCTCTATGTTTAAACTTTAACACGGCAAACGCGCGCAGGTTACGCTATAAAAGGTAATGGGATGATAAGCGTTGGGAATCAGCCGCAAATGTGACGACTGTACTGGCCAGGGAATTCAGACGGCTTTCAGCTCAAACTCAGCCGGGCTGCACACGCGCAGCACGCCCGCCAGCTCATGCCCGATGAGGATCGCCTGATCGTTGATGCGCAGCTCCAGCGGCCCATTGAATGGGGCGCGGCTGACCAGATCAAACACGGCGCCGGGCTTCAGCCCCATCTGGCCCAGATACTGCAATTTGGGCGCGTCGTGGGTATTCACACGGCTGATGGCGTAGGTTGCGCCCGTAGCCTGCTCGCTGAGCGGATAATCGCGCACGCGCGGCATGCGTCCGTCCGGGCCGGGGATCGGCTCGCCATGCGGGCAGCGGCGCGGGAAATGCGCCATCTGCTCCATGCGCGCCACCACATCGTCCGAAGCTGATTCGCCCAGCGTGTCGGCGGCGTCATGCACTTCGTCCCAGCCAAACTGCATCACATTGACCAGAAAGACTTCCACCAGCCGGTGCCGGCGGATGCTGCGCAGGGCTTCCTGTTCGCCTTTGGGGGTGAGCAAAATGCCTTTATAGGGCTGATGTTCCAGGTACCCGGCATCTTTCAGGCGCTGCACCATACGCGTGACGGCAGGGGCAGACACGCCCATCACCTCGGCCAGCGCAGACGTGGAGATGTACGGATTGCCATCCTGGTAGTATGCGATTCTGTACGCTTCCGCGAGGTATTCCTGCATCGCGGCACTGGCACTCATCGGCACAAGCCCTCTGAAGCATTAATTATGCTGATTATTATCGTAAATATAGGGGGTTATGCCAGTTTTAGCAAGCGTTAAAACCCGGTTTAATCACCTATTCACTCTGCGGCAGCGTGCGCAGATAGGCGGCCAGCGCGCTGATTTCGTCCAGACTGCGCCTGCCCAGCAGGTTATGCGTGCTGCCCTGCTGAAACACCGATTCAAGCGTGGCTGCGCGTCCGTCGTGCAGGTAAGGCGCGGACAGCCACAGCCAGCGCAGCGTGGGCGTGTCAAATACCCCGCCGGTGCCCACGTCATAGGCCGACAGGTCGGTGCCTGCCGAGCCGACATGGCAGGAAGCGCACGACTCTGCCTCGAAAATCTCGCGCCCCTGCGCCACCCGTGACGCATCGCCATTGGCCGGGCTGTCCGGGGCGTAGCGGACGGGCGGACGCAGGCTGTTCAGGTAGGCGGTCAGCGCGTCCAGGTCTGGCGACAGCCCGAAGAAGATATCGTCTGCCGTGGGATTCACAGGCAGGTCCGGCGCGAGGCCGTGCCCTGCCTGCCAGGCGCGAATTTTTAGCTCCAGGTCGACCAGCTCGTTCCACGCGCCAGACCACAAATAGGGCGGGGTTTCGGGCAGGCCCAGCAGCATCGGCGTGCTGCGCGGTATCTCGCTGAATCCGGCCCAGATGCGCCCGTCATCCAGCCCGTCAAAATGGCAGGTGGCACAGCTGACCAGACGGCCGCTGCTCATCAGCGGGTCGATGGCCGAATAAAACAGCGTCTGACCGATCAACTGGTCGGCGGATAGATTGAGCTGGCTGACCGGCACGACTTCGAGTACCTCCAGCGCCGAGGTGTCGATTACGCTGACGGTGTTTTCCAGCGCGTTATGCACATACAGCCGCGTGCTGTCCGCGTTCAGCACCAGCCCGCGCGGATTGGCGCCCACGGGGATGTGGCCGCGCGCCAGGCCGGTCGTCAGGTCGATGATCGAGACATCGTTGCTGCCTGCGTTGGCCACATACAGCCGCTGCGAAAAACGGTCGATGGCTGCCGCGAAGGGCATACTGACGGGCCGGTCTGCCACCGAGAGGTTAATCTGCCCCGCCAGCGGATCAATCGCCAGGTCGCGCAGGTTGAGCGTGTTCACCAGCGGCACGGCGATCTGGTCATAGGTCACAGACGGGAGCCCCGTATTCAGGCGCGACTGCGGCAGATAGGCCGTGGCACGCGAGATATCGATGGTCAGCCCGGCAAACAGCCCAGCATCGCGCGAGGTGACCACGGTGTTGATGACACGCGCCTGCGGCAGGTAAATCAGGCTGAGCGTGCCATCGTTGAAATGGGTGACATACAGAAATTCGCCCCACAGCGCCAGCCCGGTCGGCATGGCGGCATCCATCTCCACGGTCATGACGATCGCGCCGGTGGCGATGTCCACGCCGACGACACGGTTGGAGAGCTGGAGCGCGACATAGGCGATGCCATCGTCGCCGGTGACGACCGCCACTGGCGCGGTGCCGGGCAGCGGAATCGTGCGCTCGACGGTGACTTCGCGCAGATTTTGCAGATTGAGCACCGTCAGCGAATTGCTCATGCGGTTGGCCACCAGCGCGAAACGGTTGTCAGGCGTGACAGCCAGCGAACGCGGGTCATCGCCCACGGGAACCTCGCCATACAGCCGGTCTTCCGCGGGGGCGAAAATCGTCACGCTGTCGCTGAGCATATTGGCCACCAGCACGGTGCGGTTATCGCTGCTCAGCAGGTCGATGCTGCTGCTGACATAGGCGACTTCAAAGTTGGCGTTGGGGATGGCATACAGCGGCAGCGGGGTGGGTGGCTGCTGCTGGGCGGTGACAGGCGCGGTCAGGCTGGCCAATGGCACCAGCGCCAGCAGCACCAGCAGGAACGCCGCGACTATGCCCATCATCCACCGAAAACGCATCTGCTTCACCCTGACGTGACTGCCACACAGCGCGATTATACGCGAAAGCGGCCCGCCCTGCTCATGGGACGCCGGTCCGGGAAATAAAAACGGCCGCCTCATGGTGACGAGACGGCCGTTTTGCAGGACAGGCTACAGCGCGATGGCGACTTTGGTCGGGTCGGCGGCGTCATAGCGCACCGGCACCAGACCGCCAAGCTGGAACTGGAGCATCTGATAGGCGGCGATGCGGCGGCGCACCCACACCTGGAACGGCGGTTGGCCGTTGGTGGGCATCACTTCCAGCAGGATATTCAGGATGGGCATGCCATTGATGATGGTGCCCGTCTCCTGCACCTGCACGATTTTCGCCTGGGCGGGCACGCCGGTGGCCAGCAGCTGCTGGCTGGCTTTGTCGGTGCCCATCGCCTTGCGTGCAAAGCGGAACACGATAAACAGAATGACGATGGTCAGGATGATGCTGAAGGCGACGATGGCAAGCGTGCTGATTAGCGTGCTGCCGACGATACTGTTTACATCTGGCATGGTAAGTACTCCCCCTGTTTTGCCACAACCGTGGCTGACTGAATCATTATGTGGTCATCATAATACTGATTCTGTTTTTGGGGGGAGGCGCAACCAGCGATCGTTACAGGTTATTTATGAGCCGGGGGAAGTGCGGCTGAAACAGGCGCTTTTCAGCCGCCAATCTGGCTCATCACGCGGGTGAGGGGCACGATGTCGTCGGACAGGCCGTGGCCCCACGGCTTGTGCCAGATGCCATCGAGGATGATGCGCTTCAGGTCGTGTTCGGTGGCCCCGTGGCGCAGCGGCGTCAGCAGGTCGACCTCTTTGTCGCGCAGCAGGCACAGGCGCAGCACGCCATCGGCCGTCAGGCGGGCGCGGTTGCACGAGGCGCAGAAAGGCATGGTCACGCTGGAGATAAAGCCGACTTCGCCTTTGGCATCCGGGAAGCGGTACATGCGCGCTTCGCCGTCCATCCGGCCATTGGCCACGCCGACCGGCTCCAGCGGCAGATAATCCTGCGCGATGCGCTCGCGAATCTGCGCGTCGGTCACGATCTGTTCTTTGGCAAAGCCGGCCACATCGCCAAACGGCATCATCTCGATGAAGCGCACCTGCCAGTCGCGCGCGATTGTCAGCTTGGCCAGCTCGGTCACATCGGCCTCGTTGAAGCCTTTGACGACCACGGCATTGATCTTGATCGGGGTCAGCCCGGCCTGTTCAGCGGCCTCCAGCCCGGCCCACACCTTATCGAGCGATCCCCAGCGGGTGATGCGCTTGAAACGGGCAGGGTCAAGCGTGTCGATGCTGACATTGACGCGCTGCAAGCCGGCCTTCGCCAGCGGCGCGGCCAGCTCGTCCAGCAGGATGCCGTTGGTGGTCATGCTCAGGCTGGTGACGCCGGGCGTGCTGGCGATACCGCCGACGATATCGACGATGTTCTGGCGCACGGTCGGCTCACCGCCGGTCAGGCGATACTTGTTGAAGCCCAGCGACGCAAACACGCGCACCAGCGCCATCAGCTCGTGGTCCTGCATCAGCTCGGCCTGCGGGCGAAAGATCATGTCTTCCGGCATGCAGTACACGCAGCGCAGGTTGCACTTGTCTGTCAGCGAGACGCGCAGATAGTTGATGGTGCGGCCAAAACGATCGATGGCCTTTTGTGCGGGGTGCTGCTGAAGGTCTGTCATAGGCCCAGTATTGGTCGGATTGCCCATTCGTGTCAAGCAGATTGGGTATGTGAGGCTTGGACGCGCTGGCCAGCGCACCCCTTACATAAAAGCGGCTGGCCAGGCAAGTGAGGTTTGTCTAGACGACGGTGCGCCACCAGATGCCGGGCAGGCGGCGCAGCTTGCCGGCTTTGCTGACGCTGGCGCGGCGCACGAACACGTTGTAGTCGTGGGCTTCGATGTTGGCCAGGATGGCGCGATACAGCTCTGAGGCGGCGCCAATAGCGAAGCGTCCGTCGCGGTTAAGCAGGCGGATGCCGGGCATGCCGTCGATGTAGAGCGCGTGGTTGCGTCGTATCTGGAAGCGCATGAAAGCGCGCCAGCGGTCATCCACGCTGCCAGTTTCGGCCATGCGCGCGATGTCCGCTTCGCCCAGGCGGTATTCGGCCAGCTCGTCGGCGGGCAGATACAGGCGGCCGTTGCGCCAGTCTTCGCCCACGTCGCGCAGGATATTGGTCATTTGCAGGGCGACGCCGAGGCGCACCGCATAGGGCAGCGCGTCTGAGCCGGCAAAGCCGATGATGTGCATCGCCATCAGGCCGACTGTGCTGGCCACGCCATACGAGTAGGCGGCCAGCTCGTCAAAGGTCTGATAGCGCGGCTGCACCAGGTCGCGGCCCACGCCCTCGATCAACTGCTGGGCATAGCCGATGGGCACGCTGTAACGCGACCGCGCATCGGCCCAGGCCATCGCCACCAGCGCATTGGTGGAGGCGTTGACGACCGGATAGGCCTGAAGCGACTGCTCGCCCCAGCGCGCCAGGGCGATGCGCCGTTCTTCGGCGGTACCGTCGGTCGCATCCACGATATCGTCGGTCACACGGCAGAAAGCATACAAGGCGCGCACGGCCTGGCGCTTGGGCTCTGGCAGCAGGCCGGACGCCATATAGAAGGTACGGCTGTATTTCGCCGTCAGGCGGGCGCAAGCGGCATAAGCCAGCGATAACGCATCAGCGTCCCCTGAGATATGGTGGGCATCGGTCCTGGTGTCCTGCGCCGATGTCGCCCAATCCAGCAATGTTGTTTCCCAGGCAGGCTGTGCTTGCATTGTTAAGCGGTCTCCGGTTTCAGGCGCGACGCGTCATGCGGACGGTTCAGGCGCGTCACAGGCGCAGGATCAGGCTCGACCTCCGCGATCAGGTTCTCTGCGATAATGCTGGACGAGAGCACACCCGGCAGACCGGCCCCGGGGTGCGTGCCCGCCCCCACGAAGTACAGGTTGTCGAAGTCTTCAGAACGATTATGCGGCCGGAACCAGGCGGATTGCATGAGAATCGGCTGCACCGAGAAGGCCGAGCCCTGGTAGCTGTTGAGCGTGTTCTGGAAGTGTAGCGGGTCGATATAATGCTCGGCGATGATATTCTCGCGCAGGCCGGGCAGATAGTTCTCCTCCAGGAATTCCAGGATGCGGTTCTTGAACGGCACCGCCATGGTATTCCAGTCGATGTCTTTGGCGCCCAGATGCGGCACCGGCGCCAGCACGTAGAAATTCTCGCAGCCTTCCGGCGCGATGCTCTCGTCGGTGATGGTGGGCATGTGGAGATACAGGCTGAAGTCGTCGGCCAGCACCTTCTTCTTGAAGATGTCATCCAGCAGGCCCTTGTAGCGCGGCCCCAGGATGATGTTGTGGTGGGCCAGGCCGCTGTCCAGATAGCGCTTGCGCGTGCCGAAGTAAATCACGAACAGCGACATGCTGTACTTGGTATTTTCGTAGCGGCGGTCGGTGTTGACCTTGCGGTATTCCGGCGCGATCAGGTTGCGATAGGTGAAGGCGACATCGGCATTGCTGACGATGTGGTCGGCTTTCACGATCGTGCCGTCGGCGAGGCGCACGCCGGTCACCTTGTCCTGGCGGTCAGGGTCGACGGTGATTTCCTGGATTTCGGCATTCAGGTGGATTTTGCCGCCCAGCTCCTCAAACAGGTTGCCCATGCCGCGCACAATGGCCGCCGTGCCGCCGCGCGCATAATGGATGCCCCATTCGCGCTCCAGATAGTGAATCATGGCGTAGATGCTGGGCGAGTCGAACGGGTTGCCGCCGATCAGCAGCGGGTGGAACGACCAGCACTGGCGCAGGAAATCGTCTTTGACGAATTTCGACACGTACTGGTACACGCTGAGGTAGCTCTGCATCTTGATCAGGTCTGGCGCTACCTTGAGCATGTCGGTGAATTTCAGGAACGGCTTGTCGGCCAGGTCCACGAAGCCTTTTTCGAAGATCGGCTTGGTGGTGGCCATGAAGCGCTTGTAGCCCTCCACATCTTCCGGGTTCCACTGCGCGATCTGGCTGGCGATGAAATCTTCGTCGCCGTTGTAGTCGAACTTGCGGCCCTCGTGGTTGAAGATGCGGTAGTACGGGTCGATCGGGATGAATTCGACATAGTCTTCGCGCTTTTTGCCAGCCACGGCCCAGATGTCGTCGAACATGAACGGTGCCGTGATGACCGTGGGGCCGCCATCGAACTTGAAGCCGTTGACTTCATAGCAGTAGGCGCGCCCGCCCAGCATGTCGCGCTTCTCAAATATTTCGACTTCGTGGCCACGGGCAGCGAGACGGATGGCAGCGCCCAATCCCCCAAAACCACTGCCGATCACGATGATTCGAGCCATAGTGGGTTGATTCCCCTGTTGAATTGCGTACGCAGAAGGTAAGATACCGCGTATTAAGCCTGATGATAATGAGTACAGCGTGAGTCAGACCTCATGCTTCCGTAAAAGTTTGTGCGCCCGCAAATCGCCCCGTGAAAGGGCTGTTTTTCAGCGTAGGGCAGGCATCAGGATGCAGCCCTGGTGATGCGCTGCGGGCCGCGTTAGGCTTGAACAAAAGACGAGGCAAACACACAGTGAATCGACTCCCCCGGTTGTTGACTGCGGCCGCGCTGATGCTGGCCGTGCTGATCGGCTCGGCATCAGCCCAGGACACCCCGCCAGACGAGACCGGCGGCGGCCTTGACCCGGTGACCACACCCGCGCCCCTGCCCACGCGTGAGCCGCGCCCGGCTGTGTTTGCGTCAGTCAGCGATGACCGTGCCGCCTTTCAGACGTACTTCCTCGGGGCAGTCCCCCAGGGGCAGACGCGTCTGGTGCGTGTTGTAGGTAATGATATCACAGCTGTACGCGCAAACTGGCAGAATACCTGGGTCGATTTCTGGCAGGCCGCCGACAATAACTTCTATGGCCTGCTGGCCACGCATATGGAAGACCCCACCGGGCGCAACCAGCCGATCACCGTCAGCGTGACCTACACCGACGGCACGCGCAGCACCCTGGCCACCACACTGGAGGTCACGCTGGGCGCATTCATCAGCCAGAACGTGAATATTCCGGCGAATCAGGGCTATCTGCTCGACCCTGAAACGGAACGCAACGAGCTGGCGCGCCTGGAAAGCCTGACCGCCCGCGTCACCCCCGAACGCCTGTGGGACGATGACGGCTTTACGATGCCGATTCCCGCCGCGCTGACCAGCCCGTTTGGCGCGTTTCGCGTGTTTAACGGCGCGCTGAGCACCCGCCACACCGGCTGGGATATCCGCACCACGCTGGGCATTTCGGTGCTGGCGATGGGCGGCGGGCGCGTCGCGTTCTCAGGCTTCCTGCCCATCCGCGGGAATTATGTGCTGGTCGATCACGGTTACGGCGTGTATTCCGGCTATGCCCACTGCGCCGATGTGCTGGTCGAGCGTGGCGATGCCGTCACGCGCGGGCAGACGATCTGCATCGCCGGCGATACCGGGCGCACCAGCGGCCCGCATTTCCACTGGGAAACGGCCGTCAACGGCGGCTGGGTGGACAGCGTGCAGTTGCTGCAACTGTGGATGCCGGAGTAAGTGCTCCTGCGCCTCACCCCCATAGGTACCAGGTTAAGGAATTCTCGCCGAGGATTCAGTCGGGTTTTGGTCCTCCAGGGCGGACACATAGGTCCGCCCGGCAAATAGGAGAAGAATCGTCTTAAATTGGTGCCAATGGGGGTTCCTGCGCCTCATCCCTCATTCCCCTTTCTACTGCGTGGACTGAGGGGATGACTTACAGCCAACCTGTGAGCGAAAAACAGGCATTTTGTCCCTCATCCACATCGTGGAGAGGGACGGCTGAGCGAAGCGAAGCAGGCTGAGGCATAAAGGTACTGCCTGTAGGCGCATCGCGATGCGTCCGCCACGCCCCGTCCGGCATTCCACGCGCTTGCGCTTCAGGACGCATGTGGGGTAGATTATTCTTACCGCATAGGGATCAGTCTTAATTTTTCGAATTGATCGCTGAAAACGGACCCTGCACGTCTGTCTTGACGACATAACATGCAGGGCATTTGTCATTTACGCCTCACCTCCATGCCTGTCTGTGCAGACAAAGATTTCATCATTTTAATTCTGCCAGAGTATCCGAAGTATCTGAGGAGTTCGACATGCCCTTTGGCAGAAAAACCTATGCACCCAGGCTGCAACGTCAATCCCCGGCCGGCATATCCCGGCGGTCTTCTGACTCAGGTGAAACGGAAGACTATCTGCTGCAGAAAGCCCTGAAAGAGCCGACCGCGCAGAATCTGACCCCGCAGGTGCTGGGGAAGATCCAGCGCTCACTGGGCAATCACGCGGTGACGCAGCTCGTCAGCAGCGCAAAAAAGGGGTCGCCAGTCATTCAACGCAACGTAATCAAGGACAAGCTGACGGCGCATATCAACAATCAGGGCGCGAGCCAGAAGATTCAGGGAATGGCCGCACACCTGCTGGCCGCCATGAACGCCATTGATGCCAAAGACTGGGATGAAGCGTACAGGCTTCTGTATAACAAAGGGGTCGCCGCTCAATTCGGCATTTCCCTGAGTTCCAGCTTTATCGTCGTTTCAGAGACGCCGGGCAAATCACAGGAAGATATCGAACAGGAAGTCAACACGCAGATGGAAAAGGGGATGCGCTTCGAAAACAAGCTCATCCTGCCGGATGTCGCCGTTGCGCCACCCGGGGCCAACATCATGCAGTTTAAGAACGCCCAGAATACCGAATGGCTGGCGATAAAAGTCTTCCCGGTGCTGCTGGAAGAATGGATTCATGAGTTTCAGCATACCATCGGCGGCCTGCTGAGCGATTCGACAGTTGAGTTCTCGCAGTCGCCGGCAGTTTTAGCGAACGCGCAGCAGGGCGGCGAACGCCAATGGAACATGCGCGAAGCCGATATTTATGCGATTTATAAGGAACTGGGCTGGGCGACCGTGCTGACGGATTTCAAGGCGCGCTATACGGAACGCCAGAAACTGGACGAGTTTATGATCGCCAAAGAAATTCAACATGCGCTGAATACACAGCTTGGCGCCGGGATGGCGAGCATTCTCACGGGGGCCACAGGCCGCAGAGGCAAGAATCGAACTTAGCTGCTGGCAACTGTGGGCGGGCGGAGGTGGCTGAAGAAGCTCATGGGGTCACCTCCACCCCACGCCACTGCTGGCGCGGCCAGGTATCGAGGACGGGGCGCAGTGAGACCCAGTCACCGCGACCTGGTAATGCCACCACATGATCCAGGCAGGCATACTCATACGAGCTTTCCCTGGCATGACACCCCTTTTGCTTGAGCCACAATGTTTCTCCATTACCAGGTTCGAATTGAGTGCTGTTTCGCGTGTCGGGCGGCACGGTGACAATCTCCGGCAACCCGCCTGCCATTGCCATCACACCATATGGACTTGCACCTCCTGGAAACGCGTCTATAGCGGTTATCTCACTTTCAATGATATTTGATGGCAATGGCTGGTCGGAATAGAAGAAACCGCGCGTCTCGTCCCACTCGTTGCCCCATGGATACAAGCGCCCGTCCGTGCCACGCGCTGCTTTTTCCCACTCGTCGGCTGAGGGAAATCGGGCATCAAATGATCGACAGAAATTCCATGCCTCGGCATACTGAAATGCATATACACGGCGATTAATTATCTGAGGACGTCTAAATAATCGCTCTCGATAACGCGGCGTTTCCAGCGTACCGGGAATTTCTTCAACCGCTTTATGATGGTCGCCGTAATCGATCATCTGTGTCCAGGTTATGGGAAAGCGGGCGATGTAGAAGCGCGGCACGAATACAATACGTTCAGGGACGTAACTATAGTCAGACAGCAGCATCAGTTCTCGATCTGCGGCAGAAAGCTCTTCGCCTCTCTCTAATTTGGCGATGACCGCATCCATCATAGCGCGTTCACTCTGCGGTCTGACGGCATACCCGTCCGCGTCGCGCGCATAGCCCCACAGGATCTTTTTCTGCTCAAGGGTCAGGCCAAGCTGAACCTCGCCGGCAGGAATCTCGCACCAGTAATCGGGATGCAGTATGGTTTTGGGCGGGCGCGACGGCGGGGGCGGTTTGCCGGGTGCAAACAGGCGGCTGAAGAAGCTCACGGGGTCACCTCCACCCCACGCCATTGCTGGCGCGGCCAGGGATTAAAGCAGCGTCAGGGCGAAAGATGTTTTTCCAGAATAGCCCGATAGCCATTGTCTCCCTCGTACGGAATCTGGTCGATGATGACATAGCCCAGCGTCTGATACAGGCGCACATTGGCCTCGATGACCATGCGCGTCCCCAGCCGCAGCACGTGATGCCCGTGCGCCCGCGCGATCGGCTCCATGGCCAGGCACAGCGCTTTGCCGATGCCATGCCCGCGCCAGTCTGGCAGCACCGCCAGCCGTCCGATATAGAAGTGGTCCGGGTGCAGCTCGTAGCGGGCGCTGCCCACGGCCGTCTCGCCTGCCCATGCGATCAGCCCGCCGCCAGATGCCAGCGCTTCGCGGTTGGTTTGCGGGGTTTCGCGCAGCGCGCCGGGCAGCGGCTGCAGGACGCCGCGATACGGCTCAAAAGCAGCCATCATGATGCTGTACATCAGGTCGGCCTGATGGGGTTCGTACGGGCGAATATCGATCTGTGCAGAGGCCATCGTCATCCTGTGCTAGTCAAAATCGGTCGGCAGGGCGGGGTTGGCGTGGTGCTCGAAAAAGCGCGCGATCTGCGCGGCGGTCACGCGGCCGATGCTCAGCGGCAGGGCGGCGATTTCGTCGGCGCGAAACCAGCCCACGTCGCCGGTTTCCACATTGCGCGGGTCAATCTCGCGTTCGTCCTGCGTCAGCTCGCACAGGAAGAACAGCTTGTAGGCGTGAAACAGCATCGGCGGATGCTCGTGCTTGTTGCGGTCAAAGGCCGCGATCAGCTTGACAGCGCGGGCGCGATAGCCGGTCTCCTCCCAGATTTCGCGGGCGACGTTTTCGCCGCCGCTTTCGCCCACATCGGCCCAGCCGCCGGGCAGCGTCCAGCGGTGATCATCCATCTTTTCCTGCACCAGCAAAATTTTATCGTCGCGAAAGACCACCCCGCGCACATCCACCTTGGGCGTCGTGTGGCCCTGCTGTTCGCTGAAGACGGCGCGCAGCGCGTCGCGGGTCAGGCCGTCGCCGACGCTGTTCAGCATCTCGATGGCAATCTCGCGCACGTCCTCGTAGCGCAGCCGGTCAAAAGGCAGTTGAGAATAGGTCAGGCCGCTCTGCGCGATGCTTTGCAGGCGCTGTGCCCAGTCGATGATATCGGGGACAGTCACGCGTGTTCATCCAGTTCTGAAAGGCGGATCATACGCTTTGCATTGTCGCCCGGAATGGACTATCCGGCAATCAGCGTGGACCTGAACGTTTTTCGGAATGCAGTATTCTGGAGGGTGGCGGGTTATTGCTGATGTACGTACGTATGCACCTGAATACCTGTCGGAACACAAGTCAGGACAGAAAATTGTGACCCATTATCAGCAAGAGCAGGACCTGGAGGCCGACTGCCGGGATGTGGAGGCCGCCAAACGATCGCGCGCGGCTTTCCGGCCGTTGTTCGACCGCTACTATGCGCGTATCTACGGATACGTCGCGGCGCGGGTGGGCGGCGGCACAGCGGCCGAGGACATCACCTCGGAGACCTTCCGCCGTGCGCTGTCGGGCCTGGGGACGTTTGAATGCCGCCACGAGGCCAGCTTCGCCGGATGGATCTTTCGCATCGCCAGCAACGAGGTCGGCCGCCATCTGGCGCGCTATGCCTCGCGCTACACCGTCACGCTGGACGAGGTGGAAGACACCTGGGCCGGGCCGATGGACGTGGAAGGCGATGTGCAGCAGCGCGAGCTACTGAGCGAGGTTCAGTCGATGATCGGCAGGCTGTCGCCGCGGCGGCAGGAAATCATCAGCCTGCGCTTTTACGGCGAGCTGCGCAATCACGAAATTGCCGCGCTGCTGGGCCTGGACGAGCGCACCGTCGCCTCGCACCTGTGCCGCGCCATTGACCAGCTTCATCACCTGTATGCTACGACTCATGAGGACGTGACACGATGACCCTGAATGGAAATCACTCCCGCGATGAAAAGCGCCTGGAGGCGATCGAGGCCGTGGTTCACGAGGGCAACAATGCCCCTGACCCGCTGCTGAATGCCCTGCGCGATGCGCGCCCGCAGCCCCGCCCCGGCCACCGCGCCGAGCTGGAACGCGCCTTATTTACCGAACTGGCGCTGGCGCGTCATGAAAACGAGCCAGACCAATACGACGAACCGGCCGTCCTGATGCTGCCGCCCAAACGGAGCCTGGCCCGCCGCCTGCGCATCGTGCCGGTCACGGCCGCCGCGGCGTGGGTGGCCGCCATGTTCGGCATCGGCCTGCTGGTGGCGCAGACGAATAACAGCATCGACCTGACGCAGTATGGCGCACAAAGGGCGACTGAAGAACCTGCCGCCGTCGCCAGCGCCACGCCATCCCCGATGCCGACGCTGTTCCCGCCCACGGCCACGCCGATTCCCGCCGGGCCGATCGTTATCTCAGAGGGGACAGTGCCGCCGGATAGCGCTCCGGTCACTGACCTGAACGCGACAGCCACGCCTTTCCCGATGAGCATGCCGACAGCCGTCGCGCCGTCCCTCATGCCCGGCTGCGCCCAGGTGGAAGCGGACGACACGCTGGAGAGCTTCTCCATCCGCTATGGCACGGTGCCGCTGGACGTCATCCAGCTCAACCCCGGTCTGGTGACCATCACCTACGCCGAAAATACCGCCTCGTACACCCTGTCGCTCTCGCCGGAGAGCTGCCTGGTGGTCAATCAGCCGATTGCGCCGGCCATGGTGGAGATGCTGACGCCAGCCGAACGGCTGATCCCGCTGGATGACAGCCAGCCCGCGCTGCAAGCTGGCCAGCGCCTCGCCATCTATGCCCGCATCGAGCGCGTCGGCGCAGACGAGGGCGCGCTGGTGGACACGCTGGTCACCGCCCAGGCAGTCGTGACCGATATGCGCGACAGTGGCGAAGGCCTGCTGATTTCGGTGCCGTCTGGCGATGCTCTCGTGCTCAACTGGCTGATAGGCAGCTCTGACGAGGCTGCTCCGGCGCTGTACTACGAAGTGCTTGGCGCCGAGTAGCCCGCGCCGGTTTCCCCGCAACGCTTCACAACCTGGCATCTCCGCAGGGCAGTCATACACGACTGTCCTGCTGGATGCTGCCGCATCGCCGGGAAAAACCTTTGCACACAACCTCGACAACACGTGCAAACAATCTCAAAGCTCGTTTGCGAAGATAAAGACAGACAGGTGACAGACACCTGCACATCGCACAGGCAAGTTACACACCTATGGAGGACAACATGAACGTTTGGAAGCGCATTTCGGCACTCGGTTTGGCAGTCATGATCGGCGTGGTAGGCGTGGGCGCGGCAGCGGCGGATGACGCCGAAGACGTGCCGATGATCGAAGACGGGCGCGTGAACGCGTGGGACATCGCCGCGCCGGTGATCGTCTACTGCACGTTTGAATATCCGGATGAGGACGACACCGACCTGGGCGTGCTGGATACGGTCGATCTGTGGTCGATCTTCCTCAACGAGGATGACGCCGTGCAGGGCAGCCTCGCCCTTCAGGTGACGGCTGAAGACATCGCCGCGGTTGGCGTGCCCACGGATGAAAATACCGTCATCGCCAGCGACAACGGCGTCAGCCTGTACCGCGGCACTGATGGCAACCTGATCGCCGTCGGCAGTGGCTACACCTTCTCCTGGGAACTTGGGGCTCAGGGCTGCTAGTCTGCTCCCCCCGATAGCAATCTGGCGGCATGGCTCTCTGAGCTGCCGCCCCGGCTCCACAAGCGCGCACTCTTTCCCCCGGAGTGCGCGCTTTTTTTGCCCGCACAACACGGCCGACCTCGCCTGTTTTTGCACGCGCTCTCCACAGCTTCTCCATAAGCCATCCGTATCATCAGGCATAAGCATGTGGTTCAGACGAGGAGACAAGAGACGATGACGCTATTCACAAGACTGGGTACGGCAGGACTAACGCTCGCCCTGGCAGGCCTGATGCTCGCGCCGGCCGCGGCACAGGACGGCGGAACCATCACGGTGCAGGCTGGGGACATCGCGGTGGGCGGCCTGGCATGGTCAGAGCAGACCGGCCTGCTGGTGGGCTCGCGCCAGGGCGACAGCATTTACACGGTCGGCGCGGACGGCGCGCTGACGCCGTTCATCCAGGATGACGCGCTGACGGGCGTGGCCGTCATGACCGCTGACCCCGTGACCAACCGGCTGTATGTGGTGAATTCCAGCGGTGGCCCCGGCGCATTCGATCCGTCGCAGATGCAGCTCCCGGAAGGCTTTGACCCCTCCCAGTTCCAGCTTCCGGAAGGGTTCGACCCGTCGCAGTTCCAGCCCGGCCAGCTTCCCGAAGGCTTCCCGACGCCCGAAGGCGGTATGCCAGACATGAGCCAGTTGATGGACCAGATGGGCAGCGCCAGCATCGGCCTGCTGGTGTATGACTTGGCCAGCGGCCAGCAGGTGCTCAGCGTCGACCTGACGGGCGCGGCATCCGGTGCTGCCAGTCTCGCCACCGGTATCGCGGTCGATGCGTCCGGCAACGCGTATATCACCGATGGGCTGGCCTCGGCCGTGTATCGGGTGGACACGGCGGGCGGTATCGCTGTGCTGACCGACAGCCAGTTCACCAGCGAGGGTATTGGCCTGGTGGGGCTGGCCGCGCTGCCCGGTGATACGCTGCTGCTGGCCAAGGCTGATGGCTCGCTGTATGTCATTCGCCTGAGCGACCCGTCCAATGTGCAGCCGGTTTCGCTGAGCGCGGCCCCGTCCAGTATCAGCGCGATTACGGCGCTGGCGGATGGGCGCGTGGTCACCCTGGATGCCGCCAGCGCGACCGTCACCGCGTGGACGAGCGCTGATAGCTGGGCGACAGCGCAGGCCGGTTCGACCGCCGCTGTGCCGCAGGGCGCCAGCGTTATGACGACCGACGGTGTGTCGGCCTATGTAATGCAGGGGCTGGGCGGGGGCATGATGGGCGCGCTGCTCAGCGATGATGCTGCCGCACCCGCGACCACGATTACGGCGGTCGGTTTGTAGGCGCGACCGGGCATTGTCCGCCAGGCAACTGAAAAACCTTCGCACACGCGGCCTGAGAGCATCAGGCCGCGTTGCTTTTTGTCAGGGCGCGGCACAGGCGTGGAGAAGGCGTAGAGCAGCAGCGGGCTGCCCGTCACACTCACCGCTCATATTCGCATTACACTGGTGAAGCATTTTGGGTTGAAAGACAAAACCCCGCCACTGATTTGAGGCAAGATGAGCATCCGCGAGGCCTATACCACCTGGTCTGACACCTACGACACGGACCGCAATCTCACGCGCGACCTGGATGCCCAGGTGACGCGCCGTATGCTGGGTGAGCTGCATCCGGCCGTCGTGCTGGAGCTGGGCTGCGGCACCGGCAAGAATACGAGCTTTCTGGCCGGGCAGGCGGATACCGTGCTGGCGCTGGATTTTTCCGAAGGCATGATGGGCCGCGCGCAGCAGAAAGTGCGCCAGCCGCATGTGTATTTCGCGCAGGCGGATTTCACGCGTCCGTGGCCGTGCGCCAGTGCGTCGGTGGACCTGCTGGTGTGTAATCTGGTGCTGGAGCATATCCGCGATCTGGCGTTCATTTTTGCGCAGGCGGGTCGTGTGCTGAAGTCAGGCGGACAGTTTTTTCTGTGTGAGCTGCATCCGCTGAAGCAGGACCAGGGCAAAAAGGCGGTTTATCAGCACGAAGGCCAGACGGTGGAGGTGCCCGCGTTTGTGCATCACTCGCTGGAATACGTCAACAACGCGCATGATGCAGGGTTCATGCTCAGCCATTTTGGCGAGTGGTGGCATGAGGCCGACAATCAGTCGGGCATCCCACGGCTGATGTCGCTGCTGCTGTCGAAGTGATGCGCGCTGTTCAGCCCTGCACGAAGTAGCTGCGCACCAGCGTGCGCTGTCCCAGCCGGGTGAGCAGGGCAGCGCCGCCGCCGATGCCGCTGATGCCGGTCAGGACCAGCAGCACGATATAGGTGGTTGATGGAAAGATGATCGCCACCAGCGGGATGAGCGAGAGCACCAGTCCGCCCACCAGCGCGTGCGTGAGCGGGGCATGGGTGGCGCTGAAGCGTGCGACCACGGCCTCACCACACACCAGCGCGGCCAGCGCGTAGCCGAAGGCCAGCAGCAGCACCGCCCCCACACCCAGCAGCAGCGCAAATGGCGTCGCCGCCAGCCCGGCAGCGGGAACCAGCCCCAGCAGCAGCGTAATCAGCGCCGTCAGGCCAACCACAATGCAGGCCGACGCCGCAAACGCGCTGAAACTGTCGCGCAGGCGCTCACGCGCGGCGGCCCGAATACGCATCATACGATCGAGCATGAGCGTGACGGCCAGCACGGGCAGGCCGACGCTGAGCGCGATGACCAGCAGCGCCAGCGCGATGCGCCCCATCAGCGGCGGCACCGACTCCAGCCCGGCAGCAATCGAAGCGGATTCCACGCGGTTGAACAGGCCAGCGCGGGCCGCCTCGTCGCAGGTGGAAACCAATCCGCCGGGGCGGGTATCGTTCAGGCGCGAGACATCGGCCATGCACGGATAGACAGCCCCGCTGATGCGTGCGCCTGCCGCGATGGTGATATTCTGGCCGGTCACCAGCACGTCGCCGTTGATCTGGCCGTCGATCATGGCCGTGCCTGCGTTCAGCGCGATATCGCCGTTGACCACGGTGTTCGGGTCCAGCACAACGCTGTCGCCCAGCACGGTCACGTTGCCGTCAAAGCGGCCGTTCAGGCGCGTGGTGGGCGCCACAAACGAGGCATCCCCCGCGACGACCGCGTCAGCCAGCACGGTTACTGTCTGCGCCAGCACGGCCACATCGTCGTCATACGCGCCCGACAGCATGATGTCCCCGCCGACCTGCGGCGCTGCGCCCGTCATGGCTGGCGGCGCGAACACAGCCCGCGCCAGAATGCCCAGCGCCAGCAGCCCCACGACTGACAATGCGCCGAAGACCCACACGGCGCGATTATTCGTCATCTTCATCAGTGCCTCGGTTCTCGCGCGACAGCCGCCGCAGCCAGAATACACCCACCGGAATCAGGGTGACCAGCGCGGCGGGCAGTATCGGTGTCGATTGCATCACATTCTGCGCGCTTTGCACCACGCCCGCCATCGCGGCGGCACCGGCGGCCACGAAGCCGGTCAGCGCCTGGATCGCGGTATTGAAGAAGGCGGCGCTGCCCACACTGGTGACCAGCAGCCAGCCCAGGCCGATCAGCAGCGGCATCAGCGTCAGCGCCACCAGCCCCAGCCCAACGGCCAGCGCCAGCCCGGACAGGTGATTCAGGCGCGGATTGTTCTGAATTTCTTCGGCCAGGCGGGCCATGATGCGCAGGGCCAGCGCCTGCGGTGCGCGCTCGTGCGGCGCGGATTTCAGGGTACGGTCCACGGCGCGCAGGCGGTCAAACTCATCCGCCTCGTCCGGGTCTGCATTCAGGCGGCTGTGCAGCTCCTGCAGCGCCTCCGGGGATAACCGGTCATCGAGTGCCTCTTGCATGAGGCGGCGTCCACGATCATTTGCCATGTGGTTTTTATCCCTCCAGCAGCGGTGCTAATACACTGGCGGTCTGAGCGTCCAGCTTGTCTGCCAGCATTTGCCGCGCGCGGAACAAACGGCTTTTGATGGCGCTTTCGGTGGTATCGAGAATGCCCGCGATTTCAACATACGAATAGTCATACCAGTAGCGCAGCACGACCGCCGCGCGATACTCTGGCGGCAGTGTGGCCAGCAGTTTCTGCAGGGCACGGCTTTGTTCGCCACGCGCCACGACGGCTTCCGGCTCCGGGCGGTCGTCGGCAATCTGGAGGGCAGGCGCGCCATCGTCCTCGTCAGCATCGATCGACAGGGTGTGCATGCGGCGGCGGCGGATGCGGTCGATGCAGTAATTAGACGCGATGGTGAGCACCCAGGTCTTGAAGGAACGCGCCGTGTCATAACGCGACAGGTTCAGATAGGCGCGCAGAAAAGCCTCCTGCGTGGCGTCTTCGGCCTCGGCGCGATCATAGAGCATGCGGTAGCACAGGTTATACACCGCGTCCTGATAGGTGTATAACAGCTCCGCAAAGGCATCCTGATCACCGTTCAATGCCTGCTCTACCCAGGCGAGGATCACCGGGTCCTGCTGCATTGTCTGGGGACGTCCGTCCACTCGTTCACTCCGCTCTGGCCGACATGGCGCTCATGTCTGATGAGTATACGCACACTTTCGGGTAAGGTTGCATTCCTGGGGCAAGGCTGGCACGCGCCAGCCGATTCAATGAGCGCAACGTGTGTCTTAAGGTCAAGCAGCGTAATTAGTCATATAATACAGCTATGATTCGCCCACGAACACAGACGGTACTATGACAGATTCCTCACAAGGCGTGCGGGCCCCATTGATTGAACGCAGCGCGCTGAAGCAGCAGTTTGGCACGGATGATAATCTGCGCCTGCGCCAGGACACGCACGACCAGTACAGCGTGCCGCGCGTCGACTTTGCTGATTGGGTGCTGACGCATTATGCCTGGCAGGGCAGCGAACGTGTGCTGGATGTGGGCACTGGCTCCGGGCGCTATTTTGACTGGATTCATCAGCATCGGCCACATACCTCGTATATCGGCCTCGATATGTTCGAAGGGATGCTGCTTGGGCACGCCGGCCACGGCCGCCTGCTGTGCTCTGAGGCCGCGGCGCTGCCGTTTGCCGATCACAGCTTCGACATCGTAATGGCCAATCACATGCTGTACCTGGTGCCGGATATCGATGCCGTCCTGCGCGAGATTCGCCGTGTGCTGCGCCCGAAAGGCGTGGTCATCGCGGCCACCAACAGCGTGCAGACAATGCCGGAGTTCAACGCGCTGTTCCGCCGTGCGGTGACGCTGCTCAGCACGCCCGGCGGCGCCTATAACTCCGGCCCGCCGGCGTCGTTCTCCTCATTTACGCTGGAGAACGGTCCACAGATCCTGCATCGCCATTTCTACGCGGTGGTGCGCCACGACCTGCCGCAGGCGCTGGTCTTTGAGACGCCAGAGCCTGCCCTGGCCTATCTGGAAAGCCTGCGCAGCGTGCGCGAGCCGCATCTGCCAGAGCGAGTGCTGTGGGAAGATGTGATGGATGTCATGCGCGAGCAGATCGAGCGCGTGATCGCGCATTTTGGCGAGCTGGTGGTGCAGAAAATCAGCGGTGTGCTGGTGGCCAGCGAGGATGGCGGCTTCATCGGCCCGTTTGTGGCGAAACGCAATCACCATGAATAGCTGATTCAAGCCGTAAAATGAGCCATAAAAAACAGCCTGCCGACTTATGATGTGTCGGCAGGCTGTTTTTTATCTGGTCTGCAATGGCACTGCTGTTCGCGAACTAGCCGCGGGCGGTAACCTTGGTCGGGCGGATTTTGAAAATCATGCGTTCTTCCTGGCCGCGCATGCTTTCATTGCCCGCATAATAGTCAGGCTGATTGCGGTAAATGCCGCTCAGGTGGCCGATATGGGCGACGGCCTGGTCCTGCTCGGTGATGATTTCTTCCACGGTGCCGCGAATTTCAATCCAGCGGTACATGTTGGTCGGGTCGACGGCGGTCACCGTCACCAGCGGACGGGCCTGCATGTTTTTCACCTTCTGGCGGCCGTTGGCGCTGTTCACGCGCACGTACTCGCCTTCGCGGTCAAACCACACCGGCGTGGACTGCGGCTGGCCATCGGGATTGACGGTGGACAGGATGCCAATGACAGGGCCATCGACAAGGTCGGCAAATTGTTCGGGAATCGCGGCTGTATTGCTCATGTTTGAATCGTTCTCCATACCATTTTAGGTCGTGCATGTGTGCATCCAACGGACGCATGGCAAGCCAGCAGGCTTACCCCAGTCGCCTATGATTCCATGAATGCATGAGCCGCAGGTGAATGGTGCAGGGCAGGTGTTTTTCTTCGCGTAGTTATCTGACTTAAATGGGGGAACCATATCGGACATGACAGATGTCGGAAGGGTTATTTGCAGTATCGCGCACCGTAGCAGTAGTAGTAACCAGTGGTGCGGGTTTTATAAGCTGAAGTCCTTGATGCTAATTTTAAAGGGTTCAGCCAAGGGATTGAGCTTGTGCCACAAGGCGACGCAGACGTTGAACATGGCGGTGGTATAGGCGAGACGAGCTTGCAGGTGCGCCTCTGTGCGGTGAAACATGTGCTTGGCCTTGCAGATGACCGTGATCAGGGAAAAGTGGGTTTCCATGACCATGCGCTCACTCCAAGTGCCTTTCTTGCAGAGTTTGACATTGT
>JAHHHY010000002.1 GCA_019359125.1 Pleurocapsa minor GSE-CHR-MK 17-07R | reverse complement strand
AAAGATATGGATTATAATGTCTTCTGTAGTCACGGGGTGCACTCCACTCGAATTCGCACTTTAAGTGTGTGCCGTCCTCGTGACTACTTCAAATTTCCATCCTCATAAAACCCGCACCACTGGTTATTAATTCCCGTAATCTAATCCGTAACTATCTGAATGACATATCTTATTTGGTTTGCTAATTAAAACGCACGTTACCCTTCTGATTCTATCCGCAGGGCAACGTGCGCGGCGAGACGGGTAACCTTAGGCAGCTCTCGCCCTGCTTTTCTGCACCTGGGAGAGCACCTTGAGCGCGTCCCACCCTGGTGGCGCACTAACCCATAACAGCAGCAGCATGAGAACCGCTGAGGTCAGACACCAGACACAGCTCGCACCGATGACGAATGGCTCGAGAAATGTCAGATAGATGGAAAACCCAACGCCCAGTAACGCGGAGGCAAAGAGCGCCGCGTCAATCCACGCGGACGGGCGAACCTGCCTGAACAGCCATAAGCCTGAAATGACCAGATAGCCCACGATACCCAACACCCCAACCGGAATGCCGCCTATCCGGGCATACGGGCTCTGCTGCACCGCGTTGCAATCTCCCACGACGCCGCACACCGCTTCGCTCAGGGTCACTTCAACATGGGCGAGATAACCTGCCACCAGAATCCCCGCGACCGTGATCACCATAATGGTCGATGTCGGTAGCTGTGGAAGTGCCGCTGTCCTGAGCATCAGCACCAGCAGCACAACGAAGCACACCCCAATCACTGCCGCCAGAACAGAGACCGCCACATCATTGAAGCTGCCCGCGAGAAGAGATAGCGACAGCCCAATCCCGCCCAGCGACGCGACCAGCACAACCCACTTTCCCGCAGCACCGTTTAGCAGGCCGATCAGTTTTCCTCCACCGCGCTGTAAGGCCGACCATCCCGCTGCCAGCATCACGCCCAGGCTGAGCATCAGCCCAATCAGGACGGCGACTGCCACGGTATTCGCCGGATCGTTCTCAAAGTTTGCGCTGACAGTGCTGTTTGCGCCTGCCTCGAGGTTGTTCACGCTCGCTGCTTCAAACACCTGATCGATCCCCGGAACAGGCGGGAAGCCAATTCCCCCGCCCGCCAGACCAGTTCGAATCACATCGGGCGCACGCTGTGGAATATCGAAAGCACCGACCATAACCTCAGACCCGATAATCAACATGGGAACCCCGTTCGAGGAGATGTTCATCGCCCGGAGCGAGGTTCCCATGATGGCGCTTCCCTGTCGTTGCGACACATCGACGAACAGGACCTGAAGCTGCTCACCGAATTCTTCCTGAATGCCCGGCCAATGGTTCTCGATAACGTCATGGCAGTGTGGGCAGGTTGGGGAATAGAAGAATACGCCATATACCACCGACTGCTGTCCATATGCTGCAGACTGCACCATCAAGAGGAGCAGGATAAGCAGCCAAACTCCCCATAGTCGATTTCTGAAAGTCCTCTCAAACATGCGATTTCACCTTTCTATGCAGGCTGGATAACCAGATGATCCTGTGCCTGATGCTATGCCAGTTCGACGCATGCCTTACGCAGTGGCGCTACGTCAACTATTCGTCTCGAACCCCGTGCATACGCTCCGCTGTCAAGGTGCTGACAGAGCCAGACTGCGGCTTTCCATGGATTTCCCTACCCAGAAACCTGTGTCACAGTGTCAGCAACCTGTTTGATTCGCTCATGTTGCCCACTCGCTTTTTTTAGACCACCAGGTTAAAGAGATATCCCGTGACAATGATGCCCACTGCCACCACCCCGACAAAAACAGCGATCAGCTGCGGCTTCAGGACTTTCCGCAGAATGATCATTTCGGGCAGGCTGAGTGCCACCACGGCCATCATAAAGGCCAGGGCTGTGCCCAGGGCCGCGCCCTTCCCCAGCAGCGCGCTGACAACCGGAATGACCCCGGCCGCATTGGAGTACAGCGGAATCCCCAGCAGCACCGCAGCCGGCACGGACCACCATGCGCCTTCGCCCATAATGCCTGTCAGCGCATCTTCCGGCACGAAGCCGTGAATCACCGCACCGATGCCGATGCCGATGATGACAAACAGCCACACCTTGCCCACGATGTCGCGGGTGGCCTGGGCAGCCTGCTCAAACCGTTCTGTCCATGTCAGCTTTGCCTGCACCAGTCCCTGCTGCGTGCGCTTTGCCCTGATGTCGTAGACAAAAGGCTCGACATACCGCTCCAGCTTCAGCCGCCCCAGCACCAGCCCGGCAATCACCCCGATCACGATGCCAGATGCCAGATACAGCAGCGCCACCTGCCAACCGAACAGGCCGAGCAGCATCACGAAGGCGACCTCATTCATGATCGGCGACGTGATCAGAAACGAAAACGTGATGCCGAGTGGAATGCCCGCCTGCACAAAGCCGATGAACAACGGGACGGATGAACATGAGCAAAACGGCGTAATCGCGCCGAACACAGCGGCCATCACGTTGCCCACGCCTTCGCCCCGCTTTTCCACGATCGCGCGGACGCGTTCGGTATCGATAAAAGTCTGCACCAGGGTGATGAGGAAGATCATGCCGGAAAGCAGCAGCAGCAGTTTCGGCACATCGTAGATGAAGAAATTCAGCGACTGGCCGACAGCGCTGTCGCGGCTCAGGCCAAGCAGTGTGAACGTCAGCCAGTCGGCTATGCCTTGCAGGTTGTTGTAGAGGATGATCCAGACGACTGCCAGCAGCCCAACGATCAGGAAGGCAGGGCGATCATCGCGCGCGGGGGCAAGTTTTGAAAGACGCATGGGGTTTGTCCTGATTGGCTGCGAGACGCATTAGCCGGCTGATTGAATCTTTGCCGCCCAGTCAACGATCTGCTGCCGCTTGGGGATGCGCCCTGCTGAAAGCACGGTTTCATTCATGACCAAACCGGGGGTACTCAGGATGCCATACGCCATGATGTCCGCGTAATCCGTGACTTTGACGACTTCAAAGTCCAGCGCGCTGCCTGCCAGGGCTTCCCTGACTTCCTGCTCAAGGCGCTTACAGTTGGTACATCCGGAACCGAGAATCTTGATGGTGATCATCGTGTTGGCTTTCTTTGTGCATTCGGCGTATCCGAATAATGGGTGTTCTTACGCGTAAAACAGGCGACATCAGGCGCTATCCCCGGCCGTCCATAGAGGCCAGCAATGCCTGCATCGAAGCGACCATCACGGCATTGACCCGATGATGCATCCACACGCCCCGCGGCTCTGACTGAATCAGCCCGGCATCACGCAGCACTTTCAGGTGGTGCGAAATCGTAGGCTGCGTCAGGTCAAAATGACGCTCAATATCGCAGCCACACACGTCTCCGCCGCCCTGGCTGATGAGGTCCAGGATTTTGACGCGCACGGGGTGTCCGATGGCCTTGAATGCTTCTGCCAGGGATGCTGCGTCTTCATCCCGCAGGCGCGGCTGCAAATCGGGGTCAAAGGTGCGTCGGGCGGACGAGAGCTCAACTTCGGTCAATTGTGTATTGGGGTTCATCACAGCCGTTCAATCTCCTGTATACATACAGTTTAGCACGAATACATCGATAACTTTCTATATAAAAGCCCATCGATGCCTTTTATTGTGCAAAATAGCTCAATCAACGCGTTCTGCGTCAGCCAAATAAAAAAGCGCACGCTGGCCTGTCGATGAAACCAACAGGCCAGCGTGCGCCGCATGAAACAGTTAAGGGACGTTGTGCTTCAGTCGCCTGCCGTCGGCGCGGGCGTGGGGGTAAGCGGCTCGCTCACCGGCGGGGCGTCTTTCTCATCCAGCATCTTTTCGCTAACCAGCACGCGCTTGAAGGCGGCAATCGCGACCTCGATCATGCCCAGGTCTGGCTGGCGCGTGGTCAGGTGCTGCATAGCCAGATTCGGAATCACGATCAGGCGGATCAGCGGGTGGTCCATGTGCTTGGCGGTGAAGCGAATCAGCTCGTAGGCGATGCCGGCGATCAGCGGGATGCAGATCACGCGGGTGAGCAGCAGGATCAGGAACGGCGGACGCCCGAACAGCGAGAACACCAGCACGCTCACCAGCACCACCGTCAGCAGGAAGGCCGTGCCGCAGCGCGGATGCTCGATCGGATATTTCTGCACCACTTCCGGCGTCAGCTCTGCGCCCGCCTCATACGCGTTGATCGTCTTGTGTTCCGCGCCATGATAGCCGAACAGGCGCTTCACGTCCGGCATCAGGCTGATGAGCGACACATAGGCCACCAGAATCCCAAGCTGGATCACGCCTTCGATCAGATTGACCAGGAATGGATTGTCCTGCAAGCCGAGCAGATTGCCGATGCCTGTGCTGGCCGCCGTCGGCAGGATGAAGAAGATGCCGATGCCGAACAGCAGCGACACGCCCAGCGTGGCAAAGCCCAGCGGGCCGTCAAAAATCTTCGACTCTTCTTCGCCTTCTTCGCCGACCGCCACGTTGGCAGACCACATCAGCGCGCGCGTGCCCAGCCCCAGCGCATCCCACAGGCCCACCAGCCCGCGCAGGAACGGCGTCCGCGCCAGCCGCCCGCGATACAGGGTCGCGTTCAGCGGCTGTTCGTGAATGACAATAGCACCCTGCGGGTCGCGCACGGCAATAGCGGCCTTGTGTGCGCCGCGCATCATCACGCCTTCGATCACCGCCTGCCCGCCATAAGAAAACTGAATCGGCGTATTATTCTCCGCCATCGAACTGCATCTCCTCGGTAAACTGAAGGGGAATCGCCCCCTGTGTCGTGTGCAATGTCACATGCAGATTTGTACCTGTCGGGGCAAACAGCAGCACCGGGCTGCCCCCTACCGCGCACCCGTCCCTGCGGTTACAGCTTGCGCCGCCCAGCAGCAGCGGCAGACTGCCATCGTCGCCCAGCGGCACTGACATGATATTACCATAGACATCCATCACTGACGCGTCCGCTTCCCCACCCCCGTCCGGACGCACCGACAGCCTGACTGACTCGGCCGTGCGCGCCCACGCGACCAGCCCGGCGCGCCCGTCGGCCATGCGCAGCAGCACCAGGTCGGCAGGTTCAGTGCGCGCCAGCGCGGCGGACTGTTCGTCAGACAGCCACTTGGTCAGCATCTGCCACGCATAGAAGCCGGGGCGATACGAGCGGTCGACACGAATCAGGGCAAAGCTCTCCGCGCCGGGATCGAGCGACCAGTCAAAAAACTTGTACGCCGCCATTCTGTCCGCGCCAGCCGCCAGCCCCAGCGCGGCGGCCTGCACCAGAAAGTCGGCCTGCTGCGCCAGCGTAATCTGATACTGCGGGCGCGTCACCGGCCACAGCGGGTCCAGATTGGGTGAGGCATTCGTCTCGGCGATCCAGATTTGCTTGCCGGGCAGGTTATAGCGCGCCAGCAGGTCAGTCGCCGCCCGCGTGATGTCATAGACCGTGTCAGTCCGGAAGTAGATATGCAGGGCCAGCGCGTCGAAGAAATAGCCATTGTCGGCGGCATCCGGCAGCGCAGTCAGCGTCTCCAGCAGGCGGTCGAGATACAACCGCCGCCCCACATTCACATCATGCCAGTAGGTCGTCCCGGCGATGATAATTTCAGCGTCAGAGTTGCCCAGCCGGGCCGCCTGATAGGCCACCGCCAGCAGGCGGGCATAGTCATTCACGTCGCCCTCAAATTCGTAGCCGTAGGTCCCGGCGGGAATATCCGGCTCATTCCAGATGATAAACCGGCTCACGCCGCGCGGCGCATAGTACTCGGCGGCGCGGCGCATGAACGCGGCCCATACGTTTTCAGGATTATCAATCGGCAGATCGAGCCCGCGCGGCACGCCAATGCCCGGCGTCCCGTCGGTGGCCCAGTCCGGTGTATGCTTGACGACTGCCACGACTTCGCGGCCGCACGCCCGCGCATCTTCCAGCCAGGCGTCCTGCACATTCCAGATATTCCAGTCGTCTGGCCCGCCCGGCTGATGCTCCGCCCAGTCAAAGATAATGCGTTCCCAGCCGATGCCGCTTTCGCATGCGGCCTCCGGAAACCAAAACGCTTCGACAGCGCCAAAGCGGTTGGCAGGCGCATCAGGGGCATCGGCTGTTTCCTGCCCGCGCACCAGCCCTGCCGCCAGCAGCATCAGCAGCATAAAAGTGAGTACCCGCCGCGCCTTCATCGATACACAATGCTCCGTGTCCCGGCAGGCGCGATGTCCAGCAGTTGCAGGCTGATGACCGGCCCGGTCGGCTTTTTGGCATTTTTTGGCTGATACTCATTGATGCCCACCGTGTAAGCGATATCCACGCACTCGCCTTTCTGCGGCACATAATCGATCATGTTGAAGCCGATGCCCTCCACCTGTCCCTCTGGCGTGCCCGCCTTCAGCATGACCTTGATGTGTCGCTCTTTCAGGATTCTGATCTCCTCAGTGACGACCACGCCACGTGAGACAAACACCGGCAGCCGAAACCGATGGCCGGTCGGCTGTAAATGTTCAAGATCATCCAGCAGCGCCAGCGTCAGCGCGCACGGTGTTTTGTCCAGCGCAATTTCGGCATCGGCCTCCAGCGTCGGCATCAACGACTGCCCATCCAGCGCGTTTGCTGCCAGCACCTTCAGCTCGCCAACCAGCGCGGCGAGATTCTCATTCACGACGGTGAAGCCAGCGGCCTGCGCGTGGCCGCCGTAGCGCACCAGCATGTCCGCACACTGGTCCAGCGCCCGCGTGATGTCAAACTCCGGGATGCTGCGGCACGACGCGCGCGTTTCTGTCTCGCCGTATTCCATGACGACACTGGGACGATAGAATTCCTCGGTCAGCCTGCCCGCCACCAGCCCGACTACGCCGGGACGAATATGCGCGCTGCCGCCGATAATCACAGGGTCATTCAGCCTGCCCTCACGCGCCAGCTCGCCCCGGATGAGATCCACCGAGTTGCGCGTCAGCTCCTGTCTTTCGATATTCAGCCGTTCCAGCTCAGCCGCCAATGCTCTCGCCTGTCCGGCATCCTCGGTCATCAGCAGGTCGTAGGCCTTCATGGCGCTGTCCAGCCGCCCCGCCGCGTTAATGCGCGGGCCAATCTGAAAACCGATCGTCTCCGCCGTGACAGCGCCCGGCTTCACCCGCGCCACCTCCAGCAGGGCTTTAATGCCCGGTCGCGGATTCTCGTTCATCACCTTCAGGCCACGCGCCACAAGCGCTCGATTCTCCGCCCGATCGAGCGGCGCCAGGTCGGCCACCGTGCCAATGGCCACCAGGTCCAGCAGCGACTCGGCCTTGATCGACGCAGGACTGCCATTTGCGGCGGCATGCCACAACAGCACTTCGGCCAGGCGATAGGCCACGCCCACGCCGGCCAGCATGTCTTCGGTGTAACTGGCCGTTTTCAGCTTTGGATTAATCACAGCCAGGGCTTCGGGGATATCAGCGCCCGGCGAATGGTGGTCGGTGATGATCATGTCGCGCTCAAAATCGCGCTGCCACAGCTCGGCTTCAGCTACAGAACGAATACCGCAGTCCACCGTGATGATGAGCTGAACGCCCTCTTTACGCAGATTCGCCAGCGCCTCGTTGTTGACGCCATAGCCCTCGTCCACGCGGTGCGGGATATACGGATGGGCGTCGGCACCCAGCGCACGCAGCGCGGTGACCAGCAGCGCAGTGCTGGTCACACCATCGGCGTCAAAATCGCCATACACGACGATGCGTTGTTTCTCACGGATGGCCATGCGGATGCGCGCTACCGCATCGAAGATCGGTTTCTTGCGCGCATAATGGAAGAATCGTCCGCTCTCCACATCCTGAGCAGCCAGAAACGCACGCGCAGTCTCAGGGTCATGATAGCCGCGCGCATACAGTATCTGCCCCGTGATCGGATGCATGTCCACATACTGGCTGAGCAACTCATCAGGGGCGCGTTTGGCGATGTACCAGCGTTTTTCAGGCATAGGCCAGCGTAGTCTTTCGAGGATTTTACGGCTATTATTGCCACAAACGGGCAGTCCTTCAACATTCTGCCCATCTTCGCACAATACCAGGTCAACCACGCATGAGCCATCCACAACGCATCGTCTTCATGGGCACGCCCGATTTTTCGGTGGCGGCACTGCGCTCTCTGATCGCGCACTTTCAGGTGACCGGCGTCGTCACGCAGCCGGACCGCCCGGCCGGGCGCGGGCGCGAGGTGCAGATGTCGCCCGTCAAACGGGTGGCGCTGGAGGCAGGCATCCCGGTCTTTCAGCCGGAGAAAATCCGCCGCCCGGAGGCTATCGAGACGCTCAAGCAGTTCCCGGCCGACGCGTACGTGGTGGCCGCGTTCGGGCAGATTCTGCCGCAGGCCGTGCTCGATATCCCCGCCTTCGGCTCGATCAATATTCACGCGTCGCTGCTGCCCCGCTGGCGCGGCGCGGCGCCGATTCAGGCCTGCATCCGCGAGGGTGACGCCGAGACGGGCATCACCATCATGAAGATGGATGCCGGGCTGGACACCGGTCCAATGCTGCGCGCACGCGCCCTGCCGATCGCGCCAGACGAAACCGGCGCTTCGCTGCACGACAAATTAGCGGTGCTGGGCGCTGATCTGCTGATTGAGACGCTGCCCGATTACTTTGCCGGGCGCATCACCCCGCAGGCGCAGGATGACGCGCTGGCCACACTTGCACCGCGCATCGACAAACAGGATGGCCGCATCGACTGGTCACAGCCAGCAGGGCGCATCGAACGGCTGGTGCGCGCCTATACGCCGTGGCCGGGAACCTTCACTTATTTTGGCGCGGGCAGCCTGCTCAAGATTCTGTCGGGCCATGCTGAAGGGGGATCCGCCGTGCCTGGAGGAATTCTGCCGCACGGCAAGTCGTTTGCCATCGGCACGGGCGACGGCCTATACGTGCCGGACATGGTGCAGCCGGAAGGTCGCAAGGCGATGTCATTTGCGGATTTCGCACGCGGGTATCCGACGGCAGTCGCTTCCGGCCTTACGGGGGGCGCATGAATACCCAGGTGTTTCACGTGCAGCCGGACGCGATCGATAGCGCCAGCATTCAGGCCGCCGCAGACATCATCCGCGCTGGCGGGCTGGTCGCCTTCCCTACCGAGACCGTTTACGGGCTGGGGGCGAATGCCACAGATGCCGCCGCCGTCGAGGGCATTTTCGCGGCCAAGGAGCGGCCGGCCACCGACCCGATCATCGTGCATATCGCGGCGCATGACAGCCTGTCACAGATTGCGATCGATATACCCGAACGGGCGTGGCAGCTGGCGCGTGCCTTCTGGCCCGGCCCGCTGACGCTGATCCTGCGCCGCGGTCCAGCTATCCCGGCCACTGTATCGGCGGGGCGCGCCACGGTGGCAGTGCGCATGCCCGCGCATCCGCTGGCGCAGGCGCTCATCACCGCGGCCGGGGTGCCGATCGCCGCGCCCAGCGCCAATATGTTCAGCCGCCCCAGCGCGACCACCGCCGCGCACGTGCTGGAAGACCTGGACGGGCGCATCGCCATGGTGCTGGACGGCGGCCCGACGAGCATCGGCTTGGAAAGCACGGTGCTCGACCTGACGGGCGACGTGCCAACAGTGCTGCGTCCCGGCGGCATCAGCATTGAGAAACTGCGCGAACTGCTGCCCGATGTGACTGCCCGCGAGCAGTTTCACGAGGCAGACATCAGCGCGGAAGCGCCTGGCCAGCTCATCCGGCATTACTCACCGCGCGCGGAGATGCGCCTGTACGAAACGCAGCGCGACTTCAAAAAGATGCTCATGGGCACGCTTCAGGAGACGCTGATCGGCAAGCGCGTGGGCATCCTGCTGATGTCGTACGAGATTGCCCAGGTGGAATCCGTGGAAGGCGCCGAGGTGTTTGATCTGGGTCCGACGCCGGAGGACGCCGCGAAGCATCTGTTCGCCGGGCTGCGCGAGCTGGACGCCCGCGGCGTGGATGTCATCTTCGCGCACGGTTATGCGCGTGACGGCATCGGCAACGCGATCTGGGACCGGCTGCTGCGCGCCGCTGAAGGCAAAGTCCAGTAAATCCAGACGAGCAGACAGGCAGCGATTCAGCAAAAAACGCCGCGCAGGATATTCCTCCTGCGCGGCGTTTTGGTTGGCTGAAGACCGGATTTAGTAGCCGAGGACGCCGACGACGGCGCGGACAGCATTGGCGCTCTTTTCGAGCATCGCCTTCTCTTCGTCGTTCAGCTCCATCTCGATGACCTTTTCCACGCCGTTGGCGCCGATGACAGCCGGCACGCCGATGTACAGGCCGTTGTAGCCGAACTCGCCGTTCAGCAGCACTGCGCTGGGGATGACGCGCTTCTGGTCCTTGAGGATCGACTCGACCATTTCGACCGCGCTGGCGGCAGGCGCATACCACGCGCTCACGCCAATCAGGCCGACGATCTCGCCGCCGCCCTTGCGGGTGCGCTCGATGATGGCCTGCAGGCGTTCTTCGCTGATCAGCTCGCGGATGGGAATACCAGCGACCGAAGTGTGGCGCGGCAGCGGGACCATCTCGTCACCGTGGCCACCCAGCACCAGGCCGTGCACGTCCTTGACGCTCAGGCCAACTTCCTGGGCAATAAACGCCTTGTAACGGGCGGTATCCAGCGCGCCGGCCATGCCGATCACGCGCTGCGACGGGAAGCCCGATTCATGCAGCGCGACGTGGCACATGGCGTCCAGCGGGTTGGCCACCACCAGGATGATCGCGTTGGGCGAGTGCTGCACAGCAGCCTTCACCACATCGCCCACGATCTTCTGGTTGGTCTTGACGAGGTCGTCACGGCTGGGGAACTGGCCCGTGACCGGGTCCTTCTTGCGCGGCACACCGGCCGTCACCACGATCACGTCCGAGTTGGCGGTCGCTGCATAATCGCCGCCGCCCACGATGTTGACGTCCTTGCGCACCACCGGCATCGATTCCAGCAGGTCGAGCGCCTTGCCCTTGGCGGGGCCTTCCAGAATGTCGATCAACACCACATCTGCCAGTTCCGCCGCGGCGATCCAGTGAGCGCAGGTGGCGCCAACGTTGCCACCGCCAATAACCGTTACTTTACTGCGAGCCATAAGGTTGTCTCCATTTAGTGTGACCATTTAAAAACCTGGCCTAAGAATAATCCTAAAAGTGCAGGTTTTCACGACCGATTTTGATCTGCTCAGGAAAAAATCAGGGACGGCTCATCTTGACGCCGCCCCTGAGGATAAATTATGGGAGCGCGACTTAGCCCTGCGGGCCAGCTGCGATCACTTCGGGCGCAGCCTGGTCAGCATACTTGGCGAAGTTATTGCGGAACTTGGCGGCCAGCTCGCGGGCCTTGGTGTCGTACGCTTCTCCGCTTGCCCACGTGTTGCGCGGGTTCAGGATTTCGGTGGGCACATTCGGCACGCTGACGGGAATCTGCAGGCCGAAGATCGGGTCCACGGTCGTGGGCACGTTTTCCAGGCTGCCATCCAGCACCGCGGTGATGATGGCGCGCGTCACCTTGAGCGACATACGATTGCCCACGCCATACGATCCACCGCTCCAGCCCGTGTTCACCAGCCAGACCGTGCTGCCGTGCTTGTTCAGCTTGTCGCGCAGCAGGGTGGCATACTCGGTGGGGTGCAGCGTCATGAACGGCGCGCCGAAGCAGGCGCTGAACGTCGCACTGGGCTCGGTGACACCCTTCTCGGTACCAGCGACCTTGGCAGTGTAGCCACTGATGAAGTGGTACATGGCCTGTTCCGGCGTCAGGCGAGAGACCGGCGGCAGCACGCCAAAGGCGTCCGCCGTCAGGAAGACGACGTTCTTCGGGTGTCCGGCCAGGCCGCCCGGATCAGCATTGGAAATCGTCTCGATCGAATAGGCGGCGCGGGTGTTCTCGGTATAGGTGGCGTCGTTCAGGTCGAGGCGGCGGCTTTCGCTGTCGATGACCACGTTTTCGATGATCGTGCCGAAGCGGCGCGTCTTTTCGTAGATTTCCGGCTCGCCTTCCTTGCTCAGGTTGATGACCTTGGCGTAGCAGCCACCCTCGAAGTTGAAGATGCCGTTGTCGCTCCAGCCGTGCTCATCGTCCCCGATCAGCGTGCGGTTGGGGTCGGCGCTGAGGGTGGTCTTGCCGGTGCCGCTGAGGCCGAAGAACAGCGCGCTGTCTTCCTTGTCCTTGCCGTAATTGGCGGAGCAGTGCATCGACAGTACGCCCTGCTGGGGCAGCATGTAATTCAGCACGCTGAAAATCGACTTCTTCATCTCGCCGGCATATTCCGTGCCGCCGATCAGGACGAGGCGCTTGGTGAAATTCAGCAGGATGAACGTGCCGGTCAGCGTCGAGTCCAGCTCTGGTGTGGCATGGAAGCCTGGAGCGTCGATCACGGTGAACTGGGGCACATGTGTTTCCAGCTCATTGCCCTTGGGGCGGATGAACATGTCGCGGGCAAACAGGTTGTGCCAGGCAAACGTGTTGATCACGCGCACCGGCAGACGATAACGCGGGTCGGCACCGGCATACAGGTCCTGCACATACACGTCACGCTGCTGGAAGTAGGCCAGCAGGCGCGCCTGCAAGCGCTCAAACGCCTCGGGCGAGAACTTCTTGTTATTGCCCCACCACACCTTGTCGGTGGTCTCGTCGTCTACCACGATGAACTTATCGTTCGGGGAACGGCCGGTATGATTTCCGGTGCGTACGGCCAATGGCCCCAGATGTGCCACCTGACCCTCACGATTGCGAATGGCATGTTCGTACAGGGCTGGGGTGCTCAGGTTCCAGTAGACCTGTCCGAGGTCACTGAAGCCGTGGTTTTCGAGGCCGTACTTGCTCTTGATCGTCATTCTTTCTTCTCCGCATCTGACGCTGCGCTAACTGGCGAACGGTCGTGCTGTGAAGCGAATCTTCCCATCTGAAATGTTACATTGTGAATAATACCACAATCAGATGAGCGATCAATGAGTTTCGTACATGTTGCCCACCGAAATGTGTGCAACATAGCTATAACGATTGCGGGTCCATCGGCTTCTGCTGGAGATGCTGGGTGCCCACGACGGATTCCAGCGTGGCCTGTTCCCCGTCCTGCTGAATGATGGTGATCGAGGTGTTGGTCACCTTCAGCGACAGCATCTGCTCCGTTTCGCCAAACAGGCGATACAGGATCATGCGGACGGGGCCGCCATGCGTCACCACGGCGATGGTCTCATTGGGGTGGCGCGCCAGCGCGTCCTGATAGAACGCATACACACGATCCTGCACGTCACGCCGCGTTTCACCCTCAGGAAAGCGAAATCCCCAATAATCAAGCTCGTTTTCCTGCACCAGCTCAGGAAATTTCTCCATGTGTTCCTCGTGCGTCAGGCCCTGAAAAACGCCCAGGTGCATCTCCCGCAGACGTTTATCCTGAATGACAGGCAGCCCCGTGCGCTCGGCGATGGCGGCGGCCGTCTGGGCTGCGCGCGTCAGGTCACTGCTGTAAATGGCCGCAAAAGGCACGTCGCGCACATATTCGCCCAGCCTGCGCGCCTGCTCGTGCCCTGTCTCTGCCAGCGGCACATCGATATTGCCCTGCCAGCGGCCAATCGCGTTCCATTCCGTTTGCCCGTGGCGAATCCAGTAACTGCGTGTCATGCGCTGATATCCTCCAGATCTGCTTGCGTCCCCGCGCTGTTCGGTAGGGTTGACGCGTAGTATACTAAACGGCACAATTTAAGCGACTTCACCCGAGGCATCAGCGCCCACACGACACAGGAGCTGCAAGACTGTGAAATACGATTTCAAAATTACCAGCAATCCGCTCATGTTTGGTCTGGCACTGGCAGGCGGCACCGGAATCACCCTCATCATCGTGGCCCTGGGCGCCGGCGTGCTCTACCCCGATGCGCCCAATACGCTGCTCAATCTGGGGCTGTTCTCAGGCATTGCGCTGCTGGTGCTGAGCATCATTGCCTGGGCCGGGGTCACGCAGCCATTCCGCCATTTCGATGACATTGACCAGCCGCTGGATGACGGTCACGGCCACGGCCACGCCAGCACAGCGATCGTCCCGGCGGACAGCCATGCCGCCGAGCCAAGCGCGCACCACTAAGAGTCGGCCTGCCTGACGCTTATGCCTCGCCCACCCGTCCCTGAACGCATCGCCATCAGCGACAGCTTCTCAGGATACGTCATCACCAGCAGCGGGCACCATGCGCTGTCCAGCGGTTTCACGCCAGATGATTCAGTCAGCATCGTTCAGTCGGGGGCATTCATCGTGCGCTACGGCCTGCGCGTGCTGGGCAAGCCGCACATCTCGATCGTGCCAGAGCTGGTCGCTGTGGATTACGGCCGGATGCTGAATGGCCTGGACGCCTGGGATTTCATCACGCGCCAGAGCAACCTGTTTCCACGCGCAGAAGTCTTCGGCCATCGTAACGACGGCAAAGACGACATGATGTATGTGAAGAATCTCGACCTAGCGCTGACGCCTGAAGTACTCGTCTTCTCCGGGCCATCCGACCTGCGCCCGCTGGCGCAGCCCGACGCGCTGATCGCCCCGCAAGACGCCCTGGATGCCGTGGCCGCGCGCCTGCGCCAGTTCCTGACCGTGTTTGATAACCCGGCTGCATGGACAGCCTCACACCTATGAACGAACTCGACTCTGTTTTTGACGATCAGCTTCCTGAAGGCCATCGCTCCGGCGTGGTCGCCGTAGTCGGCCGGCCCAATGTGGGCAAGTCCACGCTCATCAATCGGCTGATCGGCCAGAAGATCGCCATCGTCAGCCCCAAGCCGCAGACCACCCGCCGCCAGCAGCTGGGCATCTTCACCAATGAGCAGGCGCAGGTGCTGTTTGTCGATACGCCGGGCCTGCATGCCCCGCAGCACAAGCTGGGCGAATACATGGTGCGCAACGCTGAAGCCGCGTTTGCCGACGCCGATATCATCCTCGTGCTGATGGATATATCCGGCCCGCCCGAAACAGCCGACAAGTATCTGGCCGAAACGGTGGCGCGCCTGCGCAAACGGGCGCCGGTGTATCTGGCGCTGAACAAGCGCGACCTGGTGGCCGATGACCTGGAAGGCAAGGTGCGTGTGCAGCAGTACGGCGAGCTGCTGCCTTATGACCGCCTGTTTGTGATCAGCGCGCAGGATGGCACCGAAGTACAGCAGCTGATGGACGCCATCATCGCGGCCATGCCGGAAGGGCCGCGCTACTATCCGGCCGACCAGGTGAGCGAAGTCAACATGCGCTTCATCGCCTCCGAGGTCATCCGCGAAAAAGTGATGATGAACACAGACGACGAGATTCCTTATTCGGTCGCTGTGGAAATTGATGCCTACAAGGAGCGCAGCGCCGACCTGACGTATATCAGCGCCGTTATCCATGTGGAGCGCGACACGCAAAAAGGGATCGTCATTGGCAAGAATGGCGAGAAAATCAAGCGCATCGGCAGCGAAGCCCGCGAAGAACTGGCGCACATGCTGGACACCAAAGTATTCCTGGAGCTGAACGTAAAAGTGTCGAAAAACTGGCGCAGCGACGAAACACTGATGCGCCGTCTGGGTTACAAGGTGCGCGACGACGATTCGCGCTAGGCCCGGCCTGTAAACTGTATCCTTTGCTACTTATATGCTTTTCAGGGGAAAGCCATGAAAATACTACGCATCATCGTCCTCGCTGTCGTGTTTGTCGTTGTCCTCGCCGCGCTGGGCGCCTTCGTGCTGTACAACGATATCACGCGCAGCCCGCTTCCCCGCCATGACGGCACGCTCCAGCTTGCGGGACTTGATAGTGATGTCGAGATTCTGCGTGACCAGAGCGGTATCCCGCACATTTATGCCAGCACGCCGCACGACCTGTTCTTCGCGCAGGGTGTCGTGCAGGCGCAGGACCGCTGGTGGCAGATGGAATTCTCGCGCAATGTCGGCAGCGGCACGATTCAGGAGCTGACCGGCCAGAATGACAGCCTGATGGGCACCGACCTGTTCATCCGCACGGTGGGCTGGCGCGCCTCGGCAGAGCGCGACCTGGCCAGCGCGGACGCAGCATCGCTGGCCAGCCTGCAAGCCTTCAGTGATGGCGTGAATGCCTATATCAACAGCCGCAACCAGAACCAGCTGGCGATGGAATACAGCCTGCTTGGCCTGACCGGCAGCCAGATCACGGTGAAACCGTGGACGCCGGTCGATACGATCGTGTGGGGCAAGGTCATGGCATGGAACCTGTCGGCCACTTTCCCCTCAGATATCGCGAACGCGGCCGTGCTGGAAAGCCTGGGCGAGGACATGCTGACCGATTTCTTCCCGCCCTGGCCGTATGACAATCCGGACAAACCGACCATCCTGTCTGCCGACGACCTGCCGCTGAGCGCCTCCAGCGCAGGCGATACCACGTTCAACGCGCCGGGCGTGACAGCCGCGCCCTCCCCCGTCATGGCGGGCAACATTGTCGGCGGTGAGCTGGCCTTCCTGGGCGGCGGCGTCGCGGCTGACCCCAGCCTGGGCAGCAACAACTGGGTGAGCACGGGAGGCATGACCGAATCTGGCGCGCCGCTGCTGGCCAATGACCCGCACCTGGGCATTCAGATGCCGGCCATCTGGTACGAAATTGGCCTGCACTGCCAGCCGCAGACGGACGAATGCCCGTATAACGTACGCGGTTTCGCGCTGCCCGCCGCGCCCGGCGTCGTCATCGGCCACAATGACCGCATCGCCTGGGGCGTGACCAATTCCGGCCCGGACGTGCAGGACGTGTACACCATCGAGGTCAACCCGGACAACCCGCTGCAATACCGCTATAACGGCGAGTGGGTGGATTTCGTCATCCGCGAGGAAATGCTGAATTTTGCCGACGGCGTGCCATCGGTGCCGTTCCAGGTGCGCGAGACGGTCTGGGGACCGGTCATGAACGATAATCAGCTGGATGACAACAGTATGCCGACCGGCTTCAACAACGTCGACCCGATCGCCCTGCGTTACACCGGCAACGATCAGGGCACGCTGTTCCGGTCGCTGCTGCTGCTGAATGAAGCACAAAACTGGACCGAATTCCGCGACGCCTTGCAGTACTGGGATATCCCGGCACAGAATTTCGTCTATGCGGATGTGGACGGCAATATCGGCTACCAGATGCCCGGACGCATCCCGATTCGCGTGGAAGGTGACAACGGCAGCCTGCCCAAAGACGGCAGCACCGACGCATTTGCCTGGCAGGGCTTCATCCCCTATGACGAGCTGCCGCGCATCTTCAATCCCGCCCGCGAGTACATCCAGACCGCCAACCAGGCGATTGTGCCGCTGGAATACTACGATCAGCTTGCCGAAACCCTGGGCGACGACAATGCCAGCTATCTGCTCAGCTATGACTTCGCCTACGGCCAGCGCGGGCAGCGCATCGACGCGCTGATGCAATCGCTGGTGCCGCTGAGCATCGATGACTATCGCGCCATCCATGCCGACAGTGTCTCGGTCAATGCGCTGGAAACCATGGCGGTCGTCGGGTCGATCGACTTTGCGGATGAAAACCTGAACAGCTATCGCGACTGGCTGACGGCATGGGACGGGTCATTTGGCCTGGACAGCGCGCAGGGCGCTCTGTATGCCGCCTTCAGCGCGCACCTGGTGGACAATCTGTTCTCAGACCAGCTTCCGGAAGAAGCCGAAATCTCCAACACACTGGTGTATGCGGCCATCCAGCTGCTGGACGATGCCGAAAACGCCTGGTGGGATGACGCAGGCACGGCCGATACCGTTGAAACCCGCGACGATATCGTGCGGGCATCGCTGGAAGAAGGTATCGCACAGATGACGCGTCTGCTGGGGGGCGACCGCGAGGCCTGGCGCTGGGGGGCGCTGCACACGGCCACCTTCGTCAGCAATCCGCTGGGGCTGAGCGGCATCGGGCTGATTGAGGACATGGTCAATCGTGGGCCGCAGCAGAGCCCCGGCGGCGACCAGATCGTGAATGCGACCGGCTGGAGCGCATTCGGCGCCGTGAATGATGATGACTTCACGCTGACATCGCTGCCGTCGATGCGCATGATCGTCGACCTGGCAAATCTGGATGCCAGCCTGAGCATCATCACGACCGGGCAGAGCGGGCATCCATTCAGCGACCAGTACGGCGACCAGATCGCGCCGTGGGCGAATGTGGAATACCACCCGATGCTGTTCACCCGCGAAGCTGTCGAGCAGAATCTGGCCGCGCGGCTGATCCTTCAGCCTGCCGGCTGATTCCGGCAGCACATACAAAGAGCGGCCCGTGCGTTGTGATGTAAACGCACGGGCCGCTTTGTTTTCTGGCTACACCTGAATGACGATGCCCTCAAACGGACGCAGCGACACGGCATCCAGATCGACCTGCCCCTCGCGGTCCATCATCGTGGAGGCCAGCACCTCGCAGGTCGCCGCATCGGCCAGATGAACGATCTGCTCATGCTCGGCGAAATTCACGGCCACGAGCACGCGCTGGTCGCCAAACGTGCGCTCAAAGGCGAAGCAGTCAGCGGGCACACTATCCAGCGGGCGATAATCGCCGATGCTGAGCGCGGGCATCTTGCGGCGCAGACTGAGCAGACGGCGCGTCAGGCTGAGCATCGAGCGCGGGTCGTCCATCTGGCTGGCGACATTGATCGTCGTCTTGTCAGCATTTACGGGCAACCAGGTTGTCACCCCTTCCGGGGCGAAGCCCGCATTCGGGCTGTCGTCCCACTGCATGGGCGTGCGCTCCGGGTCGCGCCCCAGGCCGAGGCCGGGCACGCGCAGTCCCCACGGGTCCTGCTCCAGCTCGGGCGGAATCTCCGTATTCTGCATGCCGATCTCGTCGCCATAGTACATCGTCGGCGTGCCGCGCAGCGTGAGCAGGATCAGCATCGCGGCGCGCGCGCCATCGTAGCCATAACGCGTGACGACGCGGTGCTCGTCATGGTTGCTGATGACATAATTCGGCCATGCGCCCGGCGGCACGGCGGCCTCCAGGCTGTCCACAATGCCGCGGAAGATGCCCGCATGCCACGGGCGGCCCAGCAGCGCAAAGTTAAACGGCATATGCAGCTCGTCATTCTGCTCGCCGTAGTATTTCGCCCACAGCGCCCAGTCAAACTCGTGGATCTCGCCGACGGCAAAGCGCGGATTGTCTGGCGTGCTGTAGCGGTCCAGCAGCGCGCGCACCTCGCGGTAGACGTCGTGGACGTCAGGATGCGCCTTGCTGTACAGATGGACGAGTGAATCGTAATCGCCCATGTCCTTGAACACGAAGCCTTCCATGCGCTCACGGACGGGATTATCGCGGAAGTCGGGGTCTTTCATGATGTAATGGGCCACATCAAAACGAAACCCATCCACGCCGCGCTCCAGCCAGAACTGCATCGCGCCCAGCATGGCGGCGCGCAGCTCCGGGTTGCGCCAGTTCACGTCCGGCTGTTCCTTCAGGAACGAGTGCAGATAGTACTGCCCGGTGGTCTCGTCCAGCGTCCAGGCCGGGCCGCCAAACACGCTCAGCCAGTTATTGGGCGGGCCGCCATTGGGCGCCGGGTCGCGCCAGACATACCAGTCGCGTTTGGGATTGTCGCGCGATGCACGCGATTCTTTGAACCAGGCGTGCTGGTCGGATGAGTGGTTCGGCACGAAATCGACCACCAGCTTCAGGCCCAGCCCGTGTGCGGCGGCGACTAATCGGTCGAACGCGGCCAGATCGCCAAAAATCGGATCGACGTCCGTATAGTCGGCAACGTCATAGCCAAAATCGGCCATCGGCGAGGTGTAGAAGGGCGACAGCCACACCACATCGATGCCCAGCTCCACCAGATACGGCAGGCGCTGGGTGATGCCATCCAGATCGCCCACGCCATCCCCGTTGCTGTCCTGGAAGCTGCGCGGGTACACCTGATAGATCACGCCTGTCTGCCACCACTGCGCCGTCTGCGGCGTTAATGCCTGCATGGTTTGTCATCCTCACTACTGGTGTCTGAATATGGATACAAGTGTAGCACGCCAGCCACAGCCCCACAGTACGCATGCGGGCAAAATAAAAAGCGGACCTGCCCCGATGACCGGAACAGACCCGCCTGTTTGAAGCTGTTGTGAAGCCGTCGTTATTCGGCGTCTTCTTCGTCGGTCTTGCCCTTCTTGAGCACTTCCGGCTCGGCGCTGACAGGCGCGTCGCTGGTTTCCGTCTGCTCTTCCTGGACGATGATACGGACAACCATTTCATCGGCGCCGGTCAGGACAGTGACCTTGTCGCTGATCTTCAGGTCACGCACGTGGATGGAATCACCCACGGCCTTGAGCACCGACAGGTCAACGTCCACGCTGTCGATCAGGTCGGCAGGCAGCGCTTCCACATCGAGGGTCTGCAGGCCGTTGAGCAGCACGCCGAGGCGCGCCTTTTCAGCCGGGGCCTCACCCACGAAGTGCAGCGGCACCACGGTGGCGATCTTGGTGCTGGCATCGACTGCCAGGAAATCGACGTGCAGGATTTCACCCTTGATGGGGTGGCGCTGCACCGAACGGGCCAGCACGGACTGCGGCTTGCTGCCTTCAACATTGATATTGATCAGGTGCGTGCCGCCAGCCTTGAGCAGAGTCACCTGCAAGGCACGGTAGGGGATCTGCAGGTTCACAGGATCGGACTTCGAACCATAGACAACCACGGGCACGAGGCCGCTGCGGCGAAGCTGGCTAACCTTCTTGCCTATGACGGTGCGCGCCTGCGCTTCAAGCGTATATGAATCTGACACGATTTACTCTCCACTAGACAAGAAATGAGCGGCCAGCGCCGCGCATCGAAACGACATTTCAAAGGTGACGCTATTTTAGGTCAGGAAATGCGACACGGTCAATGTACAAGTTGCGACAAAATAAACGCCCGAACAAATTGTTCAGGCGCTATGAGCGGGTAACGGGATTCGAACCCGTGACATTTTGCTTGGGAAGCAAACACTCTACCAACTGAGTTACACCCGCAAATCTGTCTTTATTATACGAACTGGAAGAAACCATTGTCAAGCCGAATGCGCGTAAACGCACCCTTACAAGCCACGCGGGTGTTCCATGATATAATCGCACCGTTGCGTGCAGGGAGAGCTTCATTGAATTCAGCAGCCAAACACTGGCGTATTTATCTGCTGGGCATTCTGGTCAGCGCGGCCGCCATCTTTTTCGTTGTCCGTCAGATCGACATCAACGAGCTGGTGCGCGCCCTCGGACAGGCCAACTACCTGTACCTGATTCCCGCGTCGGGCCTGATCGTGATCGGGCTGTTTGTGCGTGCGCTGCGCTGGCGTTCGCTGCTGGGCGGGGCGATTAAGCCGCTGCCCGCCTTCAGCATCATCAATATCACCTATCTGGTCAACGGACTGCTGCCATTTCGCCTGGGCGAGCTGGCGCGTGCTTTCCTGGCCAACCGCGGCGGACAGACCGTGCCGGTCTTCACTTCGCTCAGCTCGATCGTCATCGAGCGCCTGCTGGATATGCTGGCGGTGCTGGTGATCCTGGGCATCTCGATCGGGGCGGCCCCGCTGCCCGCAGAGCTGCGCGGTGCAGCCATCGCCTTCACGCCGCTGCTCATTATCGGCTTTGGTGTGCTGATCGTGCTGGCCGCTAATCCAGACCGCGCCGTGCGGCTGATGCAGCGCATCGTGCGGCCGAAGCTGGATCAGCGCTTTGGCCTCAGCAACCTGTTCCGTCACTTTCTGGACGGCCTGAAGCCGCTGGTGAATCCACGGTCGGCGGCGCAGGTGCTGGGCTGGACAGCCTTGTCGTGGGGCTTTTCGCTGGCCTCCGGCTATGTATTGATGATCGCCTTCTTTGGCGAGGGCAATCTGGCGGCCACCTGTCTGTTCACGGCAGCGGCATCATTTGCCGTCGCTGTGCCCGCCGTGCCGGGCAGCGTGGGGCCGTACGAAGCCTCGATCGTGCTCTCGCTGCAGGCGATGGGATACACCGCCTCGCCGGAAACAGCCGTCGCCTTCGCGCTGGTGGTGCACGGCCTGAACCTGGCCGTCGTCGCCGTGCTGGGCGCTTTTGGTTTTATTCAACAGGGCATCAGCCTCGGTCAGCTTTCACAGGGCGTGCGTGGGCTGCGCCAGCTTGACCAACCCGCAGGATAGCATTTTCACATGAATGAACTTCTGAACGTGTCCGACAAGCGCAGGCTGAAGATCCTGATTTGCCTGCTGTACTATTTTCCGCATCGCACCGGCCTGACCATCCATGTGCAGCGCGTGGCCGAAGAGCTGGTGCGCCGCGGCCATGAAGTCACGGTCCTCACGGCCCGCTATCGCAATGACCTGCCGCGTGATGATATGCACATGCACGAGGGCGTGCGCGTTGTCCGCCTGTGGGCGCCGATTCGTATCAGCCGCGGCATGATCATGCCGGCTTATCCGCTGGCAGCCTACAAACTGATGAAAGAACATGATGTCGTCAGCATCCACACGCCGATGCTGGAGACCGCGCTCATTGCCGCGCTGTCGAAGCTGACCGACTGCAAGCTGATCATCACGCACCACGGCGACCTGGTGCTGCCCGATGGCCTGCTCAATCGCATCATTCGCGGCACCATGTTCGGCATGTACAAGCTGGCCGCCAAACGCGCCTCGCATGTCTTCGCTTACAGCCAGGACTACGCCGAGCACTCGTACTACATCCGGCCCTTTCTCGACAAGACGACTGTAAACTATCCGCCTATCCTGCAACCGCCGCCGGACCCGCAGGCTGTCGCCGGGCTGCGCGCCAAATGGTCGCACCAAAACGGGCCGATCATCGGCTTCGCCGGGCGCTTCGTGGAAGAAAAACGGCCTGACCTGCTCATTCGCGCGCTGGAAGTCATCAACAAGAAATATCCCAACGCGCGCGTGGTCTTCGCCGGCGAGTATGATATTCAGTACGAGGATTTCTGGGAGCGCCAGCAGCCGCTGGTGCAGCAGTACCGCGACCAGTTGATTTTCCTCGGTTTGCTGCAGGACCAGCAGGACATCGCCAATTTTTATGCCGCGTGCGACGTGCTGGCGCTGACCAGCGACACCGAATGTTTCGCGCTGGTGCAGGTGGAGGCAATGCTGTCCGGCACGCCGGTCGTAATGACCAACACCCCCGGCGGACGCGTCCCCGTGCAGGTGACCGGCATGGGCAAAATCGCGCAGATGGGCGACTGGCGCTCGATTGGCGAGGCCATCGTCGATGTGCTGGATGCGCCGGAAGCGTATCGCAAATCGCGCGCCGCGATTGAAGGTATTTTCTCTTTCAAGGAGACTGTCGACAACTATGAGCAGTACTTCCGTGCCAACGCGCGCAGCCGCTGACATGCCCGCCAAGCCGCCAATTACCGATGCGCTGATCGCCCACATGACCCGCAATGAGGCGGACATGGCGTTCAAGAAGCGCGTACAGACGATCTTCGACTGGGTGCAGCCAACCGATGATTCGCTCATTCTGGACATCCCGTGCGGACGCGGCTTTTACCTGAACATGCTGCGTTATGCCAGCAACGCGCACCTGATCGGCGCCGAGCTGGACTGGGAAGTGATGGGCAAGGCCCAGCGCAATGTCGGCCACCTGCCAGACGTCGCGCTGCACAATGCCAATGTGTATGCCCTGCCCTACCCCGACAACACGTTCGATGCCGTGATCATGTCGGAGATCCTGGAACATGTGGATGACGACGTGGCTGCGCTTAAAGAAGCGCATCGCGTGCTGAAGCCGGGTGGCGTCGTCGCCATCACCGTGCCGAATCACGATTACCCGTTCCTGTGGGACCCGATCAACAAGACGCTGGAATCACTCTTTCGCACGCACATCCAGCATGGCATGTTCGCCGGCATCTGGGCCAATCATGTGCGCCTGTACTGGCGCGATGACCTGCGTGCCGCCGTACAGTCTGCCGGTTTTGAAGTGGAAGAAGAGCGATCCTTCACGCACTACTGCTTCCCCTTCATCCACAATCTGGTGTATGGCATCGGCATGCCGCTGCTGGAAAAAGGCGCGCTGCCCAAGAACATGGCCACGGCTGCCGACCGCACCACGTTCGACCGGAATGATGGCAGCCTGCTCAACCCGATCAATCTGGGCCTGAAAGTCTTTAATTTCTTCGACAGGCCGAACAAAATCAATGAGCCGCCGAATCGTTCGACGGTTAATCTGGCAATCAAGGGTCGTAAATCGGAGAAGACAGGATGAGCGACGCGCCACACACGGATGACCTGCTGCCCCAGTCCGGGCCGGAATCGACCCAGCCGGACCAGCCCGTAACCGAATCCCCTGCCGACGCGCCCTCACCCGATGTGATCGCGGAATCGGTGGCCGCCGACGATGGCATGCCCGCCGCCCACGACACGCCAGGCGAAGCCGATTGGCCGGAAGATGATGCCGAACCAACCGTTGAGCCTGACGGGCTGGCGGAGTTGGTCGCTGACGATGACGGCATGCATGTGGCCGACGTCGAAACGGGTGACGATGACCTGCCCGAAGTGGTCATCGAGGACAGCTCCGCGCCGGACGTACGTGCCATGGCGTCTGCCGCTGACGACGGCATGCTCACGACGGGCGACGACCCCGATGCAATCGATGACATCGAAGTAACCGTGGAGGACTCGGCCATGCCGGTTCCCGTCATCGCTGAGCCAGAGCCGGTCGCCCGCGCGGCCTACGCCGTGCCCGACATCCAGAATATTCAGCGTCCCAGGACTGAACCCGCCCAGCCGACGCTGCCGACCCACGAGCCACTGCTGGTGGATGGCGTCCCGTTTGAAGACCTGTCGATAGCCGCCGCGCTGGGCCATCTGTGGAAAGCGCCGCGCGCCACTGCGGGAGCCTTCATCGACGTCATGAGCACGCCGAAGGAACGCGCTCTGAAGCCGTCCGGCCGCCGCAGCACCCGCCCGCGTGCGACCGGCGCGCCGTCGGAGTATGTGCCGCAGCATGTCACGCGCCAGGCAGACGCCGAAGAAATCACGTCCGTCATCAGCGAGCCGGAATTTCAGGTGCGCGGGATGCCTGCACTGGTGCTGCTGATGCTGCGCCTAGGCGCTTTCGCCCTCGTGCTGATCGGCGGGATTATCATGGTCAGCGGCAACCCGCGCTCCAGCCCGGAAGGTCTGGCCGCCGGTATCGTGCCTACCCTGGTCGGCCTGTTCGCGTCGTTCATCGTAGAAATCCTGAATGCCTATGTGTCCGGCCGCGGGCAAGGCCGCTTTATGCAGCGCGTCAATGCGACGCCTGAAGCCGCGCCACGGCAGATGGACTGGATCGACGTGGCCCAGCGCGCTGTGCTGCTCGTTGCTGCCGCGGCGACTGCTGCCATCAGCGTGATCGCCAACCGCCAGAACACCTTCACGATGGGCGGCGTCATCGCGTGGGTTGCCAGCATCCTGCTGGTGATCTGGGCGCTCTCGCCGGTCGGCTGGTCCCCGCTGAGCTGGCTGAAAGCTCTCGGCTCCACCCGCGTCCGCTTCACGTGGGCGGGCATACTCGTCATCATCTTCATGATCGTGGGGACAGTCTTCCGCATACAGGAATTCCGCGCCGCGCCCTCTGAAATGACCAGCGACCATGTCGAGATGCTGCTCGATACGCTGAACGTGACCTACGGTGACTATGATGTGTTTTTCGCCAGCAACGGCGGGCGCGAGGCGATGCAGTTTTATCTGCTGGCCTGGTTTGGCAGCCTGACCGGCATGGGCGTCACCTTTGACGCCAACAAGCTGCTGACTGTCATCCAGGGCATCCTGACGATTCCGCTGATGTATTTTGCTGCCCGCGAGATCATCGGCCGCGAACAGCGCCGACTGGCCGAGATTGCCGGTGTGGCGGCGGCGGCCATGATGGCCGTCAGCATGTGGCATCTGAATCTGAGCAGGCTGGGCGAACGCCTGATCCTGATGCCCCTGTTCATGACGCTGTTTTTGCTGTTCTTCGCGCGCGCCATGCGCTACAACCGGCGCATGGACTACATCTATACCGCGCTGGCCGTGGGCGCCGGCCTGTGGAGCTATCAGGCCTTCAGAATGGTGCCGCTGGTGCTGATCGTCGGCTCGGCTGTGTGCCTGGCGCACTACCTGCGCCGTGGGCCAGAGCTGCGCCGCGCATTCGTCAATCTGGTCGTGCTGGCCCTCGTGCTGACGATTGTCTTCCTGCCTCTGTTTGCCTTCTCGCTGGAGTATCCCGATGACTTCTGGCGGCGCACCAGCGGGCGCATCTTTGGCGACGGCGTGACCGAGTATGTCAATGAAGAAGGCATCGCCGTGTACCGCGACGCGACGTTTGAAGAACAGATAGCCTCGTTCAACCAGAACATCCCGCAGCTGGTGACCAACGTCCAGAATGCGCTGCTCAGCTTCAACTGGCGCGGCGACGTGGCCTGGTTCCAGAATGCGCCCAGCGAACCCGCATTTGACCCGCTGACCGGCGCGCTGCTGCTGTTAGGCGCAGGCGCGTGGTTTGGCCGCATGCTGCGGCGGCGCGACCCGATGACCTGGCTGCTGCCGGGCATCCTGCTGATTATGCTGCTGCCCTCGGCGCTCTCGATCGCCTATCCGGTCGAGAATCCCAGCTCGACGCGCCTCAGCGGCACCCTGCCCATCACCTACGTGGTCGCCGGATTCGGCGCTGCCCTGCTGATTACCGATATCCGCCGGGCGGTGGGGCGCGGCATGGGCGCGCTGATGGCGGTCGTCGCCGGTTTCATCGTGATTGGCTACAGCTACAGCAACAACACGTGGCGCTATCTCACGCTGTACGGCACGTCATACGACATCAGCTCGCTGCCCTACTCCGATGCAGCGCGCACGATGAAAGAGTTTGCAGAAAACTCCGGCGGCTGGGGCAATATTTTCATCATCAATTACCCCTACTGGTGGGACCATCGCGCGCTGGCACTGACTGTCGAGATGCCCGATTTCCCGAACGGCGTGGGCGCCCTGAACGAACTGCCTGTGTATATGAGCCGGGGGCTGGGGCGCGATGAGCCGTATCGCCTAGACCCGGACCGGCCGATTCTGTTCTTCTTCTCGAAAGACGACGACATCACGCGCGACTTCCTGCAAATGTCGTTCCCGTCGGGCAGCAGCGCCGAAATGTCGACCTACCAGGCTGAAGACAGCTATCGCATCTTCAGCACCCCGCCGATTGGCCGCGAGGCGCTGATGCAGTTCCTGCAGGTCTCGCTGGAGACTCCGGGCGGCTGATTTGCTGCCCGGAGTTCCGCTTTGCACAGAGTTCTTTTAAGGAAATATCAGCCTGCACGTGTACATGACACGTGCATCCAGACAAAGCTGTGTGGACAAATATGCAGACGACAGACACGTTCTATTCATCTTCTCCGGCGCCCATGACGGCCCGCCGAACACGCGTGCGCAGCGGTACCTTCAGCCGCTCGAATGTGCTGGTCGCGCTGGGGCTGGTCATCACCATGCTGGTCGGCGGCTATTTCCGGTTTGTCGGCCTGAACTGGGACGATTTCACACATCTGCACCCGGATGAACGCTTCATCACCGATGTGACGCAGGGGCTGGGCAATCGCCTCGCGCCCAGCGACAACGGCACCGATGACTGGACACCCGAAACCCAGGTGGCCGAGTGCGTGGCGCGTTATCCTGCTACGGGCGGCATGGGCGGCTACTTCGACGCGCTGTGTTCGCCTTATAACCCGCACAACGCCAATCCCGGCCACGGCATGTATGTGTATGGCACGCTGCCCCTGTTTATGACGCTGAGCGTGGCCGAAGTCGTCGCTCCGGCCAGCGAATGGTGGGCGCGTAACATCAGCGTGCAGTCAGACCCCACACTGGCCACCTACGACGGGCGCCAGTGGCTGGGCTATGACGGGGTGCATCTGATTTTCCGTTATCTGTCCGCGCTGGCCGAGATGAGCGTCATCGTCGTCGTGTTCTGTATCGGCCTGCGCCTGCACAACAAGTGGGTCGGTCTGCTGGGCGCGTGGCTGTACGCGGGCATCGTGTTCTCGATACAGCTCTCGCACTTCGGCACCACCGACGCCATCTCGGATATGTTCTGCGCGGTCACGATTCTGTTTGCCGTGTGCATTCAGCGGCAGGGCAAGCTGCGCGATTACATCCTGTTCGGCGTATTTTTCGGCTTTGCGCTGGCCAGCCGCATCAACCTGGCGCCGCTGGTGGGGCTGATCCTGTTGGCCGCGATCATGCGCGTGCTGCCGACCTTCGACCGCCACAGCATCGCTGGTGACCGCGAACGCGCCATCACGCAGGCGTTCCTCGGGCTGGTGCTGGCCGGCATCGTGACGATCCTCGTTTTCCGCGTCACCAATCCGTATGCCTTTATGGGGCCGGGATTCTTCGGACTGACGCCCAATCCGCGCTTCCTGTATGACCTGGCGACTGCCCAGCAGCTTGTCAGCGGCAGCATCGACAGCCCGCCAAACTTCCAGTGGGGCGGCCGCACCCCGTACCTGTTCCCGTGGTGGAATATGGTCATGTGGGGCATGGGCCTGCCGCTGGGTCTCACAGCATGGGCGGCCTTCATCTGGGCGTTCTACCGCCTGATTCGCGGCAAGCGCGGCGCCACCCTGAATATCCTGCTGCTGGCCTGGGTGACCTTCTATTTCGCCTTCATGGGGCGCAACTGGGTCATGACCATGCGCTATTTCATCCCGCTGTACGCGTCGCTGGCGGTGCTAGCAGCGTGGGGCATGCATGAATTGTTCATCATCGCCCGCGAGAAAGCCCTGCTGCGCCGTGCGCGCGGCCTTGTGCTGCGCCGCGGTTTCGCCTGGGGCGTGCTGATTGTCGTGGCCGGATTCACCACACTGTGGGCCGCCATGTATACCAATGTGTATCGCAACCTGCTCACCCGCGTGCAGGCTGGTCACTGGGTGTGGGAAAACACGCCGGGCGACTTTGCTATGGAGATCGATACCGGCGATGGCCGCTCTGACCAGATGGTCAGCCTGAATGACGGGCAGTATCAGACGCGGGCTGTCCCGCTGACCAGCGTGGCGATTCCCAGCTTCAACCGCTTCAACAGCGATGACAATGACCTGGTGGCAAAATCGACGCGCTGGGACGAGAGCATCCCCACATCCAGCGACCGTTTCGTCGCCAGCGAAACCGGCACCATCCGGTCATTTTATGCGCCGCACCTGGGCGACCCGAACGATGACCCTGAAAATGAAGTCCTGAGCATCGTCGTGCGCCGTTACGCCGACAACGCCGTCGTGGCAACCGCGACCATCGACCAGAATCTGACGCGGGACACGCACATCACCGGCGACCGCGTGGAAGTGGCCTTCGACGCGCCGTTTGAAGTGACGCAGGGTGAAGAATTCTTCTTCGATGTCGAGCTGATCAGCGGCGGGCCGGTCATCAGCGGCGGCACTATCTTCACCTGGGAAGGCGCCTGGGACGACCCGGTGCCGCTGAAGGTGTGTTCGCTGCCGGATGGCATCACCCTGGCCGACAGCCCGCCACCGGGCACTGTGGGCGACAGCCGCAACTGCAATAGCCGCGACCCGTGGTGGGGGCTGGTCATCGGCTATCAGCAGGACATCGTGTATGAAGACGGGCCGGAAAAGCTGGCAGCGTTGTATCGCTCGCTGGACAACAGCGACTATATCGCTATCTCCAGCAACCGCTTCTATGACACGCTCAACCGCAACCCACTGCGCTGGCCGCTGACCGGCGTCTACTACGATGCCCTGTTCTCCGGCCGCCTGGGCTGGGAGCTGGTGGCCACCTTCCAGGAGTCATATGAGCTGGGCCCGCTGCGCGTGAGCGATCAGTACCTGCCCACCTACAACGGCTACTACGGCGGCGACCTGTTCAACGAATACGAGTCTGAAGAAGCCTTCAGCGTGTATGACCACCCGGTGGTGTTCATTTTCCAGCGCAGTGAAAACTATGATCCGGAAGTCGTGCGCGACATCCTGGGGACTGTGCCCTACACCCGCGTCTATGATGCCAATCCATATAACCAGTGCCCCGAAGACCTCGGCCTGTATTTCTGCAACACGCAGATCGTGAATGTCGCCACGGTCCCGACCGAAGATGCGGCGCTGGCCCCGACAGCACTGATGCTCACCCCGCAGGCCCGCGAGATTCAGGAAAACGGCGGCACCTGGTCCGAACGTTTCGACAGCGACAGCCCGGTTAACACCAGCATTCCGGTCACGATTGCCGCGTGGTACGGCGTGCTGTTCCTGTTTGGCGCGGCTGTGTTCCCGGCGCTGTATGTGCTGTTACCGGCGCTGGCCGACCGCGGCTACGGCTTCAGCAAGTTTATCGGCATGTTCCTGGTGGCCTTCGGCACCTGGTATCTGGCCAGCGTGCGCGCGCCGGTCTGGTCGCAGGCGGGCGTCATCGGCGGCATGGTCATCATGGCGCTGGTCAGCCTCGCGCTGGTGTGGCGCCATCGCGGTGACTATCTGCGCTGGGTGCGGGCACACTGGAAACGCCTGCTGGCCATCGAGACGATCACGTTTATCATGTTCATGGTCTTCGTCGGCTACCGGCTGATCAATCCAGACCTGTGGCACGACAGCTTCGGCGGCGAAAAGCCGATGGACTTCGGCTATTTCAACGGCGTGCTGCGCAGCACGATCTTCCCCGCCATCGACCCGTGGTACAGCGGCGGCTTCATTAACTACTACTACTTTGGCTTCGTCATCGTGGGCACGCCGGTGCTGCTGCTCAAGATGCTGCCATCGATCGCCTATAACCTGATCCTGCCGACGCTGTTTGCCGTCACCGCGATTGGCGCCTTCTCGGTCGCCTTCTCGATCGTCGATGCGCTGAAGGACAGGCTGAGCGATGGCACCTGGAAACGCCGCGCCAATAAATGGCTGGCGGGCATCGCGGCCATGCTGCTGTGCGTGGTGCTGGGCAACCTGGACACCCCGCGTGTGATGCTGACCGGGCTGGCCAATGCTGGCGGCTATGATCAGCCGCAGGACCTGCAAACCTTCCTGATGGATGAATACACGCGCGAAAATGGCACCATTGGCGACGAAGCGACGATGCTCGCGCTGACCGAGCGCGCCGAGGCCAACAACCTGGGCGACCGCCTCCGCTTTGAGGCGTGGGTCATCCAGGAGCAGGTCACCAGCGTGTTTTCCGGCCTGCAGCGACTGCTCAGCGGGGACCAGATTTATATCAGCCCGGATCGCTGGTTCTGGGCGCCGAGCCGGGTCTATATGGAAACGCCAGGTGTTGGCAGCGCCATCACCGAGATGCCCGCCTTCACTTTCATCTATGCCGACCTGCACGCGCACATGATTTCGATGCCGCTGCAATTGTTCGTGTTCGCCTTCGTGCTGAACGAAGTGCTGAACGCTGGCAACGACTCGCGGCGGCGCGGCCAGCGCTGGCTGGCGCTGGCGATCGGCGCGATTGTCGTGGGCATGCTGCGCGCCACCAATACCTGGGACTGGATCACGTACATGCTGCTGGGTGTGCTGGGGCTGGGCTTCGCCTGGTGGCTGAAATGGCGCGTGCTCTCGCGTGACAGCCTGGTCGATATGGTCATGCGCGTGGGCGGCTTCATCGTCATTTCTGCGCTGGCCGTGCTGCCCTTCACCACCTGGTACGCCAGCACCTATAACAGCATTCGCCCGTGGACGGACGGCAAATCGCCGCTGTGGGCCTTCTTCATCATCCACGGCCTGTTCATCTTCCTGGTGGTTTCGCTGCTGGCGTGGGATACCTCGCGCTGGCTGCAGGAAAGCCGCGTCAAATCGCTGCGTGGAAGCTGCCTGGTGCTGCTGATCGGCGCTGCGGCGGCGGTGCTGGTCTTCACCGGCGCGCTGGTGCTGGCCGCGCTGGATTGGCAGGTCACGCTGGTCGCCCTGCCGATGCTGGTGTGGGTCGGCGTGCTGTTCTTCCGCGCCAACCAGACGCGCCCGATGCAGTTCATGCTGGCGCTGGCCGGGCTGGCGCTGGGGCTGATCCTCGGCGTGGAATACATCGTGCTGGACGGCGATATCGGCCGCCAGAACACCGTATTCAAGTTCTACATGCAGGTCTGGCTGATGTTCAGCGTGATTGGCGGCGTGGCCGTCGCCCTGCTGTGGCGCTCCAGCAGCGAATGGCGGGCTGCCCCGCGCACCGCCTGGACAGCGGTGCTGGTTGTGCTGGTCACGATTGCGTCGCTGTTCCCGATCATGGCGGCGCGCGGCAGGACTGTATATCGCATGCAGCCGGTCACCACGGCGGAGGGCACCCAGGCGCAGCCGCCTTTCACGCTGGACGGCATGATGTATATGACGTGGGCGCAGCGCTGGGAGGGCGACAATGACAATCTGGCGCTCGACCCGACGCTGGCGCCGTTCCCGCTGAGCGGCGATTACGCCATGATTCGCTGGCTGCAGGAAAATGTGCAGGGTTCGCCGGTCATCATCGAGGGCCTGGGCGAGGACACGCAGTATCAATGGAATGCCCGCATCTCGATCAATACCGGCCTGCCCGCCGTCGTCGGCTGGAACTTCCATCAGCGCCAGCAGCGCACGCTCGACCCGATGGGCCGCATGGTGGAAATGCGCAACGCCAACGTCAACGGTTTCTACGAGACCGGCGACCTGCCCTCGGCGTGGGCGATTTTGCAGCATTATCGCGTGCAATACATCATTCTGGGCCGTTACGAGCGTGCGCATTACGGCCAGCTCGGGCTGGCCAAGTTCGACCGCATGGAGCAGCTCGGCCTGATCGAGCGCGTTTTCGATGCGGATGGCTCGATCATCTATGTTGTCAATCAGGATGCGCCGTTTGATCCCGCACAGTTGGATGTTGGCTGATGATTCTGGACTGGATTGCCCGCGAGGGCGGAATACTCTTTAGCTGGTGGCTGCTGGTTTCGCTGGCCGGGCTGGCCGCCCTGCCCCTGTGCATGCGCCTGCTGGGCGGGCTGCCCGACCGGGGCTATACGCTGGCGCGCGCGGCCGGCGTGCTGCTGGTGGCCTTCGTGTATTGGCTGCTGGCCATCTCAGGCTTCCTGCGCAACGACACCAGCGGTATGGTGCTGGCCTGGGTGATCATCGGCGTGCTGGGCGTGGTCGCGTTCTTCAGCGGCACGCGCATCGACCTGCGCGCATGGTGGTCGTCCAACAAGCGCATCGTGCTGGCGACCGAACTGCTGTTCATCGGCCTGTTCGTGGCCTGGGCGCTGGTGCGCGCCCATCAGAACGGCCTGTTCGCCACCGAAAAACCGATGGAGCTGGCCTTCATGAGCGCGGTCATGCGCAGCGAGGCCTTCCCGCCCAACGATCCGTGGATGAGCGGCTACGCCATCAGCTATTACTACTTCGGCTACGTCATCACGGCAATGCTGGCCATGCTCAGCGGCGTGCCCAGCACCATGGCCTTCAACCTGATCCTGGCGATGCTGTTTGCGCTGACGGGCGTCACTGTGTTCGGCGTGGTGGCGAATCTGGTACGCGCCTCGCAAAAAGTGGCGTCACGGGTGATGCCCGCCATCCTGACCGGCCTGCTGGGCACCGTGTTCGTCATCCTGCTGGGCAACTATCAGGTGCCGCTGATCGAAATACCGTATCAGAGCGGCATCGCCAGCCAGGAATATCTGTCAGCCATCGACTCCAACGAGCGCAATGAAGTGCGCGGTGCCCCCGCACCAGATTTCCAGTCCTGGGACCACTGGTGGTGGTTCCGCGGCGCACGCGTGCTGAACGATCGCAATCTGGATGGGTCTCGCGTTGAAGTGATCGACGAATTCCCGCAGTTCAGCTTTCTGCTGGCGGACGTACATCCGCATGTGCTGGCCCTGCCTTTCGCCGTGCTGGCGCTGGGCATGGCGCTCAATGTCGTGCTGAGCAAACGGCGCGCCACGCTGGCCGAAATCGGCCTGTACGCGGTGGCCAGCGGCGGCCTGATCTTCATGAACACCTGGGACGGCCCGATTTACATGGCCGCGCTGGTGGGCGCCGACGCGCTGCGCCGCCTGATCAACAGCCCCAGCGGGCGCTGGTCACGCCAGGATTACATCAGCATGGCGGTCTTCGGCGGGCTGATCGTCGCGCTGGCCGTCGCGCTCTACTTCCCGTTCCTGACTTCGTTCCGGTCGCAGCTGGGGGGCGTGCTGCCCAACGTGATCCACCCGACCGCGTTCAGCCAGTTCGCCATCATGTTTGGGCCGCTGCTGCTCATCATCGCGACATTCCTCGGCGTGGAAGCATGGCGCGCCGGCAAACGCATGAACTGGCGCTTCGGCATTCAGGCCGGCCTGACTATCCTGTGGGTGTGTATCATGGCTGCCTTCGTGCTGGTGGTGATCGGTGCGCTGATTCCCGACCTGCGCAGCACCGTTTTCAGCTTCCTCGACCAGAACGGCGGCCTGAGTGCCGTGCTCCCGCAAATCCTGACCAAGCGCCTGACGCACATCTTCACGTCGCTACTGCTGGTGGGCATCATCATCATCGCGCTGGGGCGCATGTTCCCGCGTGTGACGCCTTCTGTTGAAGGGGAAGACCTTCCAGAAGAGCCGCCACCAGTCACGCGCATGACGGTGTCGACACCGACGGCCTTTGTGCTGCTGCTGGTGTGTATGGGCGCCATGCTGACGCTGCTGCCCGAATTCGTGTATCTGCGCGACAACTTCGGCGCGCGCATGAACACCGTCTTCAAGTTCTACTATCAGGCGTGGATCCTGTGGGGCATCGCGGCCGCCTACGGCATGCATGTCATTTTCGGCCAGCATGAGGGCGAACGCAGCCTGCCCGCAGCGGCCCGCATCGTGCTGGGAAGCGGCTCGGTCGCGGTCATCACGCTGGGCCTGCTCTACCCGGTGCTGGGCGTGTACTATCGCACCCAGATCGAAAACAGCTATTTCCGCACGGGCGATCCTCCACCGCTGACGGTCGATGGCGCGCTGACTACTGCCAGCGCGGGCGATGTGGCGGTGACGCTGTGCCTCGGCAATCTGGTGGCAGGCGATGATGCCGTTGTGGCGGCGCGCGTGGGCGGCTCGTATGACGGTGGGTCGCCAGCGACCGGCCTGTCTGGCCGACTGGTGGGCATCCCGAATGTCATCAACTGGCCTTTCCATCAGCTTCAGTGGCGCGGCAGCACTTACGGTCAGATCGCCGGCTCACGCGAGCTGGATATCGACCGGCTGTACAATGACCCCACCTGGCGCACTGCCGAGGAAGTCATCGCCCGCTACGGCATCACGCATATCATGTTCGGCGATGCCGAGCGCGACAAGTACGGCAGTGAGGCCGAAATCAAGTTCAGCGACCGACTGCCGATTCTGTGCGAGTCGGGCAGCAGCCGTATTTATCTGGCCGTGCCACAGGTGGCGGCAGGCACACAGGGATAGGACAGAGCGATGCAGACGATCATCGACGCAGAAGTACGACCATCAGAGCACCAGGCCAGCATTCCACGCGCCATCCCCGTCGAATGGATTGCGTATGTGCTGCTGCTTGGCCTGGCGCTGGTGCTGCGCCTGGCATCGCTGGGCGATATTCCGCTGTCTCCGGCCGAAACGCATGATGCGCTGGCCGCATGGCGCGCCATTTCACCATCCGCGCCAGGCGATCCGCTGATCGCCTCCAGCCCGACGCTGTTTCTGGCGCAGGCGGTCGGATTCACGACGCTGGGCAGCAGCGAATTCGCTGCGCGCTTCATCGTGGCCATCAGCGGGGCATTCCTGTGCATCACACCCGCGCTGTTCCGCCGACAGCTTGGCGCCGGGCACGCCTTCGTCTTCAGCCTGATGCTGGCCATCTCGCCGGTCGTGCTGGCGGCGTCGCGCTTCTCCAGCCCGGTGATTTTCTCGGCGCTGTTTGCCGTGATTATGCTGTGGTGCCTCAGCCAGTTCGCGGCCACCCGCCACAGCAACTACGGCATTGGGCTGGTCGTCAGCGCAGCGGCACTCATCACGCTGGGCGAACGCGGCGGACTGGCGCTGTTCATCATCGTCGCGCTGTCGGTCATCGTCGGCTGGCGCTGGCAGGCCAGCGTGGACGCACGCTATTCCTTCGATGACGACGCGGAAACGCCAGACGAAAAACCGGCTTCCGTCGGATTGTTTGACCTGCTGCGTGCGATTCCGGTCGGCCTGGCGCTGGCCGTCACCGCGCTGGTCGTCTTCCTCACGGCGACGATTGTCATGCTCTATCCGGCCGGACTCACCTCGGTGGGCGAGGTGCTGGCGGGTGCCGTGAGCGGTTTTGTGAGCGCGCCAGACAGCACACAGGCGCTGGCCCGCTTCTCGTCGCCATTCTACGAAACCTTTGGCTGGGGACTGGCCATCAGCGCGATCATCGTGCTCTACCGCCGCGACAGCTTCACGCTGGCCGACCGCATCTTCACTGTGTGGCTGATTGCTGGCCTGGCCGCGACTGCGTTCTTCATCGGTGGCAACCCGGCGCATGGCCTGTGGACCGCGATTCCGGTCGCGGCGCTGGCGGCGCGGCTGGTGCTGCTGGTGCTGCAAAACGATGCCGGCGTGGGCGAATGGAACATCCCGGCGTGGGCGCGCTATGTGGTGGCCCTGGTGGGCGTCAGCGCGCTGGCCGCCTTCACGATGGCTGTGCAGGGCGTCGGACGCTCCCTCACCTTCTCGCCCGACGGCAGCATCGCCAGCGCACCGATTGAAGTAACCAGCCTCATCCTGCTGATCGTCGTAATTATGTTCAGCATCCTGGCGGTCTTCATGGCAGCCACGCTGTGGAGCATGCGCACTGCCGGGCGTGGCGTGGCGCTGGCCTTCATCATCTTCGGCGGCCTGACCAGCCTGGGCACCGGCTGGCGGCTGAGCGTCCCTGAAAGCGACAGCCCCTTCCATCTGTGGCACACCAACGCCGCCGCCCCCGATAACGTGCTGCTGACGGCCACGCTGCGCGAAATCGCCGAGCGCGAAAGCCGCGGCTTCGATCTGGTGGATATCAGCGTGCTGGCTGCCCAGGACGGGCTGATCGCCTGGCACACGCGCACCTTCCAGAACACGACCTTCATCACCGAGCCGTCGCAGGCAGTCGGGCAGCCCGTCGTCATTATCGACGCCAATATCGTGCCCGATCTGGGTGGCGCGTATATCGGCCAAGACTTCACCATCACGCGCCAGTGGTCGCCCGCGTCGGCTGGTATTGTCGATTATGTGGCGTGGTGGACGCAGAATCAGGTCAGCCAGACCAGCCTGAGCACGCAGGTGTATGGCACAGCCTATCTGTGGCTGCGCCAGGACATCTGGCAGGGTATCGATGTACAATAAACCCCAGATTGATGAGGAATGCGACAAAACTGGTGTATAACACACAGTTTGCACGATCCGAAGGCGGGTAATGATGGCGATGACACAACAGAGTGATGCGCGACATATGCAGGACGTAGTGAAGCGCAGCCTCTCGGGTGACCAGTCTGGCTACGCCGAGCTGTTTGACACCTTTGGGCCTGGCCTGTATCGGCTGTGCTACAGCCTGCTGCTGAACCGCGAGGACGCCGAAGACATCGCGCAGGAATCATTTGTCTATGCGTTCAAGAATCTGTATCGCTACAACAGCGCGCTGTCGTCGTTCAAGACATGGCTGTACACGATCGCCATCTGCCGCTGCCGCAATCTGTATCGCAAGCATAAGACGCCGACGGTCGATCTGAACCTGCTGCTGAATATCGGCCTGCCGGCCCCGCGCAGCGAGACGCCGGAAGCGCAGCTGGCCCGGCGCGAGGCCAAAGACGCGATTGAAAAGTCGCTGGCCGCGCTGAACCCGCGCCTGCGCGAGGCCATTGTGCTGCGTTATGGCCAGGGCCTGACCTATCGTGAAATTGCTGAAGTGATGGACTGCCCACCCAAAACGGCCGAAAGCCGTGTTCGCCTGGCGCACGAAACGCTGCGCGGCATGCTGGGCCATCACGGCCAGGGCCTGCTGGACGAACTGCTGGTGTGGTCGACGGAGTAAGCGGAACAATTCATGGCGACACAGCGTAATTCTTCACCAGCCAAACCAATGAGCTGCCGCGCCTGCCGCGCAGACCTGGCGCATTACGCGCAGGGGGACCTGCCCGCAGCGCGCCGCACGCTGGTAGCGACGCATCTGGACACCTGCGATGCCTGTTATCAGGCCCTGCGCCAGCATCGCGAAGCAGCAAACCAGTACAAGCGCGCGCTGCCGGTCGTCGGCCAGCCGGACATGATGCAGCTGTCACGGGTCTGGTCGGCCGTGCAGGATGACCTGATCGCACCGGCACAGCCAAAGTCATGGCGCGGCACCTTCAGCACCGCGATGCTGGTCTTTTCGCTGCTGGCGGTCATGGCCCTGTCCGGCTTTGTGTCGGGCGACCGGGCCGTGCTGGCTGTGCCCAACCCACCCACGCCGATCGAGGCCGATGCGCTGACGCCTGCGCTGGAAACCGAAGCGGTCACCGTGGAAAATGCCGTGATCCGGCCGTTTGCTACCCAGGTGGCGGATGCCAGCATGCCCGGCGGCCCAACGACGGCCATCACGCTGCCCGCCCATCCCAACTATGCACCCCAGGTCCAGGCCGCCGCGACACAGGCGCCCTGACCTTTCGCTTTATTCACGATTGAGCCACCACACGGTTTTATTGAGGACTACGCATGGCGACGACTTACTCGCAAAATCCACAGACACGAGACGGCGACTTTATCAGCAGGCTGCTGGCCCGCCCGGTCGTCATCAACTGGTATATGATGGCCTTCTTCCTCATCTTCGTCGTCGCCATCATCACCCGCTTTGCCGGGCTGGGCGACCGCGTGATGAGCCATGACGAAAGCCTGCACACGTATTACTCGTGGGAGCTGTTCGAGCGCGGCATCTTCAAACACACGCCGCTGATGCATGGCCCGATCCTGTTCCACATGACCGCGCTGATGTATGCGCTGTTCGGCACCAACGACTTCACTGCCCGCCTGTATCCGGCCATCCTCGGCGTGGGTATGGTGATGTTCCCGCTGCTGTTCCGCCGCTGGCTGGGGCGCACGGGGGCGCTGCTGGCCGCGATCCTGATCCTGATTTCGCCGCTGCTGCTCTATCATCACCGCTATATCCGTGAGGATACCCCGGCCATCTTCGCCACGATGGTGATGGTGTGGTGCATCTTCCAGTATATCGATGGCGCAGCCGGTGTCCGCCGCAAAGCCCGATGGCTGTATATCTTCTCCGGCGCGCTGCTGTGGAATCTCGGCTCCAAAGAAACCGCGTTCATGTACATCGCCATCTTTGGCCTGTTCCTGACGATCTTCTGCGGCGTGCGCCTGTATCAGCACATCAGCAAGCGTCCGTCGCGCACGCTGTTTTATCACCTGATCCTGCCGTCGCTGTTTGGCGGTGTGCTGGCGCTCATTCTGTTCTCCGTGCTGGCTATCTCGCTGGAGACGTATTCCGCGACGCTTCAGGGCCGCATCGACTACCTGGTGGCCAACATCCTCAATCGCCCGCTGATTACTACACCCAGCGGGTCAGAGGTGGTCAATCCGCCGGGCACCAGCCTCGAATTCAACATGTTCATCGGCTGGACATCGGTGTTCATCCTGTCCACCATCACGATCATCGTGGCGACCGCGCTGTATGCCTTCCGCAAGACCAAAGCGCGCCTGCCGATTGCAGAAATCGTGATCGTCATCGCGCTGTCGCTGGCCGTCGCCAGTGCGCTGGTCGTGTTTGAAGAAGTATCCAAACTACCGTCGCGCACTGAGGCAATTGCCGAAGATCCCGATTACGACGTCATCGACACCGTAGCTGAAGACACCTGGCCGCTGCTGGTCACCTGGGTGGCCTGCGGTGCGGTGATGGCCGTGCTGGTCGTCAGCGTGCGCAAGGGCTGGTGGAAGACGCTGCGCCGCTTCCCCGAGCTGGACGTGATGATTATCACCGGCACGCTGGCCCTGCCCTGGCTGACCGCCTTCCCGGTCTATCTGACTGGCGCCAGCCCGCGAGACTATTCGCCCGAAGGCGTCACGCGCACGCTGATGGTGTTCATCCCGCTGGCGATTGTCGCCATCACCTTCGGCCTGATCTGGAATGCCAAGCGCTGGCTCATCAGCGCGGCAGTGTTCCATGCGCTGTTTGCCTTCTTCTTCACCACCATGTTCACCAACCCCGAAGGCCTGGTCACCGGCATGATCGGCAGCCTGGGTTACTGGCTGGACCAGCAGGGTGTGCGCCGCGGCGGGCAGCCCCAGTACTACTATCAGATGGTCATCATGCCAGTCTACGAATACCTGCCGATGATTGGCAGCTTCCTGGCCATGATCGCAGGGACCACCGGCTTTTGGTTCTTCCGCAAGAATGTGAAGGAATTCCGCCAGCGGCTGGATGCCCAGGAACTGCCTGAGGCCACAGCCGAGGGCGAAGCCGCACCTGTCGTCCTGACGCCGGAAGCGCGCAAGCGTGCTGAATACTGGGGGCCGAACCGACTGCGCCGCCTGCCGTTCACGCTGTTTGTGGCGTTCTGGGCGATCTACATCTTCATTTCATTCACGCTGGCGGGTGAAAAGATGCCCTGGCTGGCGACCCATCTCACCCTGCCGATGATCCTGCTGATCGCGTGGTTCTTCGGGCGCCTGTTCGACAAAATCGATTGGTCGCGCTTCCGCCAGGGCGGCTGGATCATCCTGCTGCTGCTGGCCCCGGTGACGGTGGCGCTGTTCCAGATCATCTCGCCGTTCGTCTTCAACCAGTGGTCGAATCTTTTCTCCGGCCTGACGGTGCAGGACCAGCAGGCGCGCAATCTGTGGCTGGCGCTGATCGCCGTGGTCGTCATCTTCGGCGCCCTCATCTTTATGGTGACGCAGCGTGTAGGCCTGCGCCAGCTGCGCGCCATGATCGTGCTGTTCATCTTCGGCGGCCTGTCGCTGGCGACAGCGCGCACCGCCTGGATGGCCTCGTACGTCAATTATGACTACGCGACAGAATACATGGTGTACGCCCACGCCGCGCCTGGCATCAAGCTGATGATGAACCAGATCGAGGAACTCAGCCGCCGCACCGCGGGCGAACTCAACATCCGTTTCGCCTGGGGTGGCAATGCCTGGCCGGTGAGCTGGTACTTCCGCGACCTGAACAACGCTGTTTTCTTCGGCAACAACCCGAATGCCGACGCCCTGCGCGATGCCGTGGCGGTGTATGCCAGCGAAGACATCCGGGCGCGCGTGGAGCCGATCCTGGGTGACAACTACTACCGCTTTGACTACATGCGCATGTGGTGGCCCAGCTGGAACTACTACAACCTGAATGCCCAGCGTGTGAGCAATGCGCTCGATCTGTCGCCGGAAAATCTCCAGGCCGGTCAGATTCGCCGCGGCATCTGGGACATCTTCCTGAACCGCAATTACCAGACGTATGGCGAGGCCACCGGCGAAACCTACGACGTCGCCAACTGGAACCCGGGTGAGCGCCTGTACTTCTACGTGCGCAAGGACATCGCCGCGCAGGTGTGGAACCTGGGCGTTGGCGGCGGCGGCGTGGAAATCGCCTCAGCCCAGCCGAACCTGTGCATCGACAACTGGCAACCGCTGGCCGGCACGATGGTGTATGCCACTGGCGCGGATGGCCTGACGCTGCCGATGAACCACGCCGTCGACGTAGCGGTGACCGCCAACGGCGAGGTCGTGGTGGCCGACGAATTCAACAACCGCGTGGTGCGCTTCGATGCCAACGGCGGCCTGATCAGCGAAATCAGCAGTTTCGGTGATTCCATCCCGCTGCAGCGCCCGAATGGCGTCGCTATCTCGCCGGACGGCTCGCTGTGGGTGGCCGACACCTGGAACTATCGCATCGGCCAGTATGACCTGGGCAGCGGCCAGCCGATCAATGGCTTCGGCCAGCCGGTGCTGGAAGGCGCGGCCGTGCAGACTGAGCCGACCGACGGCTTCTGGGCGCCGCGTGACATCGCTGTGGACCCCTTCGGCAACGTGTATGTCAGCGATACCGGCAACAAGCGCGTGCGCGTGTATGACGCAGAAGGCAATTTCCTGCGCGATATCGGCTCCGCAGGGGCTGGCCTGGGCAACCTGGACGAACCGGCCGGCCTGGCCGTCGGCACCGACCGCCTGTATGTGGCCGACACCTGGAACCGCCGCATCAGCGTGTTTGCGCTGGACGGCACGCCGCTGTATACCTTCGAGGTGCGTGGCTGGCTGGAAGACCAGGGCAATCGCCCCTACATCGGCCTGGATGAAGCGCGCAACCTGCTGTATGTGGGCGATCCTGAGGCGGGCCGTGTGCTGGTCTACGATACGCAGGGCAACTGCGTCGGCTCGTTCGGCCAGCCCAGCGAAGTCGCCACCGACCTGAGCGTGTTTGACGCCGTGGGCGGCATCACCGTGGGGCCGGACGGCAGCGTGTATGTGGTCGACAGCAGCATCAACCGCGTGATTCGCTTCGCGCCGTTCATCGCTGGCGTCGCGTCTGTGCCCGCTGAACAAAGCGTGATTGAAGAAGTGCTGAGTGATTCGGCCGACGGCGTGGTCGTGGGCGTGCAGGCCGAGGAAATGACGGCTGAGGTCGCGCCTGAAGTGACCGAAGCCGCGGGCTGATAAACAACAACTGGCCGGCCTGACGATATGCGTTGGGCCGGCCATCACGTCACGAGAGGCGTCCTCATGTGCGGACAGGTCTTGAAAGCACTAGCATAAGTGTGCTATAGTATTCGTGTTGTGGGAAAAAGTGGGCTCTGACCCACTTTTTCGTTAGTATGTCCCAATTCAGCCTGTCAGCCTCGCAATTCCCAGAAAATCGGGAGAGTGGTAAAACCCCCATGAAGAGTGAGTTTGAACTAGCGTTCAACGAAATCTCCGAGCTTCGTTCACTTCCGCGCGAAGTCGTGCTGGAGGCGCTGAAAGGCGCACTGGTCTCCGCTTATCAAAAAGAAGCGGGTATCGGTAAATCGCAGCATGTCGAAGCTCATCTTGATAGTAACGGCAAGCCGCAGATCCTCGTCGAGAAAGAAGTTGTCGAGGAAGTTATCGACCACCGCACGGAAATCACGCTGGACGAAGCCCGTCTGTGGGACGCCAAAGCCGAGCTGGGCGAAATGGTGATGGCGCAGGTGCAGACCGACCGCAATTTCGGTCGTATCGCTGCCCAGGCTGCCAAGCAGACGATCCTGCAGAAGATCCGCGATGCCGAGCGCACCATGCTGCTGGAGGAATTCAGCACGCGTGAAGGCGACCTGATCAATGGCACCGTGCAGGCCGTCAACCCCACCATGATCACCGTCGGTCTGGGGCGCGCCGAAGCCGCCCTGCCCCGCAGCCAGCAGATTCCCGGAGAGCGGTACAAGGCTCACGACAAGCTGCGCGCCTACATCCTCGAAGTGAAATCGACGCCGCGTGGCCCGCAGATCATGCTCAGCCGCAGCCATCGCAATATGCTGCGCCGCCTGCTCGAGCTCGAAGTGCCGGAAATCTATAACGGCCAGGTGGAAATCAAGAATATCGCCCGCGAGGCTGGCTACCGCTCGAAAGTGGCGGTCGCTGCCCTGCAGGAAGGCATCGATCCGGTCGGCGCGTGCGTGGGTATGCGCGGTGGCCGCATCCAGAATATCGTCAAGGAACTGCATGACGAGAAGATCGACGTCATTGAGTGGAACGCCAACCAGGAAATCTTCATCGCCAAGGCGCTCAGCCCGGCGCGCGTGAGCGGCGTCTTCCTCGAAGATGATCCGGACGCAGGACGCACGGCCATCGTCATCGTGCCCGAAGACCAGCTTTCGCTGGCCATCGGCAAGGAAGGCCAGAATGCCCGCCTCGCCGCCAAGCTGACCGGCTGGCGCATCGACATCAAGAGCGTGCCTGAAGCCGTTCAGGATGCCATCGACAACATCGACGCTCCGCAGTACAAGGACGTCAAGGTGCTGGCGCTGGACATGATCGCCGAGTGCGAGCGCATCCTTGAGAAGAAAGCCAACAACCGCACCGTCATGCCGGAAGAGTATCAGACGCTCAACCGCTTCGCGGATATCGCCCAGCGCCGCGTGATGGCGTATCGCGAACAGCAGCGCCGCGCCCGCGTGGAACAGCTCGACGCCGTCAAGAAGACGCTCCCGCAGGCTGCGTTCATGATGCAGGTGGCGGACCTGGAAATCAGCGATGCGATGCAGGAAGCCCTGCTGCCCCTGGGCAACGTCGGTGAGGTCATGCTGCGTTTCCTGATCGATGAAGACCGTATCAAGGCGCTGCTGCACAATCTGCCGCCCGATTCGATCGTCAGGCTTCAGGAAGCCATCGACAAGGTCGTCTTCCCGTCTGACGAGGAAGTGGCCGCGTTGGATGCCGCCGCAGAGTCGGTCGCCCCCGGCGTGGATGCCGGTGAAGCCCGACCGACCGACAAGCCCGCTGTTCGTCGCGAATTTGCGACCGCTGTGGACGCCGCTGCACCTGTCGTCTTTGATGAAGACGATGATGGCACGGGGAGCGACAAGAACAAAAAGGGCAAGAAAAAGGGTCGTCAGCTCGTCTTTGATGAGAAGCGCGGCAGCGTTGTGGCCAAGAAGCAGCGCAAGCAGCGCGGCTCTCAGGGCTGGGCCAGCGACTGGGACGACGAGGAATAGTCCCCGGTGAGCAGGCACGTTCCGGTGCGCACATGTGTGGTATGCAGGGAGCAGGCAGGCAAACGCACCCTTACCCGCATCGTGCGCACCGATCAGGGCATTATGGTCGACCCTTCCGGGAAGCTGAATGGCCGCGGCGCATACCTGTGTGAGCAGGATGCATGCTGGTCAAAGGCCGTCCGCAGCGATATACTAGGGAATGCACTAAGAGTAACACTCTCCGAAGATGATCGTGAGCGATTAAGACGGCATCGACTGCAAAATGAGCGATTTGAACCCGATCCTCGTCCAGGTTCACAGCCATGAATCCGCGTAACTGCGAGCTGGCTGTTTTCTTATCTTACACCCTCGTAGAGAGGGGCAGTTTGGCATAGTTTGACGCTTGCTTACATCTGCCTGGCTCTCTGCGTGTTCGCTGGAGGCGCACATGGCAAAAGAAAAGCAAGTCATTCTAGTCCCCGATTTCCTCACTGTCCGTCAGCTCGCTGAACTCATTGACGCCGGTCCCATCGAGGTGATGAAGAAACTCATCTCGAACGGTATTATGGCGTCGATCAATCAGCAGATTGACTACGACACCGCAGCCATTGTCATCGAAGACATGGGCTATGAAGCGCAGAGCGCGTCGGCTGCACAGCAGCAGGCAGAGCGCGAGGCCCGTGCCGAGACGGCGCAAACCTGGCGCAAGATTTACAGCAAAGAAAAAGCTGGTTCGCTGAAGGCCCGTCCGCCAATCGTGACCATCCTTGGCCACGTGGACCACGGCAAGACCACCCTGCTCGACACCATCCGCAAGACGCGCGTGGCCGAAGGCGAAGCCGGTGGCATCACCCAGCACATTGGCGCCTACAAGGTCATGCACAATGACCGCGCCATCACCTTCCTCGACACCCCCGGTCACGAGGCCTTCACGGCCATGCGTGCTCGCGGCGCCCAGGGTGCCGACATCGCCATTCTGGTGGTCGCGGCAGACGACGGCGTCATGCCCACCACCCGTGAGGCCCTGAACCACGCCCGCGCCGCCAACGTGCCGATCGTGGTCGCGCTGACCAAGACCGACAAGCGCAACGCCAATCCCGAGCGCGTGAAGCAGGAACTGGCCGACCTCGGCCTGACCCCGCAGGACTGGGACGGCGATACGTTCGTCGTGCCCGTGTCCGCCGTGCAGGGTGAAGGCATCGACGACCTGCTGGAAGCCATCGCCCTAACCGCTGACGAACACGACATCGTCGCCAATGCCAGCGGCACGCTGTATGGCACGGTGCTGGAAGCGCGCATGGACAAGTCGCGTGGCGTGATCGCGACGCTGCTGGTGCTGAATGGCACGCTGAAGACGGGTGACACCGTCATCGCGGGCAGCGCGTACGGCCGCGTCAAGGCAATGTATGACGAAAAAGGCAAAATCCTGAAGACGGCAGGCCCGTCCACGCCGGTCGCTGTGCTGGGCCTGCATGACATGCCCGAAGCCGGTGACACGGTCGAGATTGCCTCGAATGACAAGGAAGCGCGCGCCACCGTCGAGACGCGCCGCTCACCCGCCGCACAGGTCGCGCTGCGCTCGGCCGTCACGCTGGAGGATCTGTTCCGCCAGGTGAAAGAGGGCGAAGCAAAGGAACTGCTGCTCATCCTCAAGGTGGACGTGCAGGGCTCGCTTCAGCCGATCGTCGACTCGCTGACCCAGCTGGCCGAGCAGAACCGCGAAGGCATCAAGCCGCGCCTGCTCTCGGCTGAAGTGGGCAACATCAGCGAAAGCGACGTCATGCTGGCCAGCGCATCCGGCGCCATCATCCTCGGCTTCAACGTGGAGGCCGACACCAGCGCCAAGCGCTCGTCCGACTCGCGCGGCGTGGAAATCCGCTTCTACTCCATCATCTACAAGCTGCTGGAAGATATCGAGCTGGCGCTGAATGGTATGCTGGAGCCAGTCTATGCTGACAAGACCATCGGCACCGCCGAAGTGCGCCAGATCTTCAAGATTTCGAAAATCGGCACGATCGCAGGCTGCATGGTGCGCGAGGGTGAAGCCCGCCGCAACGCCAAGGCACGCGTGCGCCGTGGCACCCAGGTTCTGGCCACCAACAACAGCGTCGCTTCGCTGAAACGCGTGAACGACGATGTGCGCGAAGTGCGTACCGGCTTTGAGTGCGGCATCGGCCTGTCGGACTTTGACGCCTATGAAGTGGGCGATATGATCGAATTCTACATCAGCGAGCGCGTGAACTAGGCGCGCATCCACTGATGCACAATGGGGGCGCGAGGCAGTCGTCAAACCACTTGCCCGCGCCCCCTTTCCTTTTAAGGCGTCACGCCTGAAGGATGAAAGGACCACCGAATCATGAGTATCAAGCAGGACCGCATCGCGGGGCGCATCCGTCAGATTCTCAGCCAGCTGCTGCTGCGCGAAATCTCCGATCCCCGCCTGCTCGGTCTCACCATCACCGAAGTTGAAATCGACACAGAGCTGACTTTCGCCCGCGTGTATGTCAACGCATTGGGCGAGGAAGAGCGCCAGGCCGAAATTCTGGCCGCGCTGGCCAAAGCCAAGGGTTTCCTGCGTAAAGAGCTGGGCAAGCGCGTGCGCCTGCGCACCACGCCGGACATGGGCTTCTACTGGGATGCCCGTTATGACCGCGCCGACCAGATCGAAGAACTGCTGGCCTCGCTGCACATCCCGCCCCCTGACGATATTCCCGCAGAGGAAGTCCCGGCCGATGACGACAGCGTTCGCTAGCCCGCACTGGCAGGAGGCGACGCAGGCCGTCGCCGATGCAGCGCGCATCCTGCTGGTCACGCACACCAAGCCGGACGGTGACGCGATCGGCTCGCTGCTGGCGATGGCTGCTATCCTGGCCGACAGCGGCAAGACGGTCGTCGCGGCGGTGGATGGCGGCGTGCCTGAATACCTGGCCTATGTGCCGGGTTCAGCGGCCGTGCAGCGCACCCTTGAGACGGGTGACTTTGACCTGATGATATCGCTCGACGCCAGCGATGAGGCGCGCACGGGTGAATGTGGCAGGTACGGCATGGCCCACAGCGCCCGCATCCTCAACATCGACCATCATCCCACCAATACCGGCTTCGGTCACATCCATCTGATCGTGCCAGACGCTGTCTCCACCACACAGGTGCTGTACGACTGGTTTGCACTGGCTGGCTGGGCCATCAGCAGGGATGCAGCCACAGCCCTGCTGACCGGCCTCGTCACCGATACGCTTGGATTCCGCACCAACAACGTCGTCCCACACACGCTGATGACCTCGGCGGCGCTCATGGCGGCTGGCGCGCCCCTGCACGACATCATGACACGCACGCTGAACTCCACCAGCTTTCTGGCCATACAGATGTGGAAACACGCGCTCAATACCGTGCAGTACCGCAAGAAAGTCATCGCCGCTGATATCACGCAGGACGTGCTGAAGACGCTGGGCCTGTCACAGGCAACCGATACCGGCGGGTTGATTGGCTTCCTGATTTCCGCCAACGAGGCTCAAGTCGCGGTGGTGTTCAAAGAACAGGGGAATACCTCCGTCGAGCTGAGTATGCGCGCCAAGCCAGGCCGTGATGTGGCCGAAGTGGCCTTTGCGCTGGGCGGCGGCGGGCACAAGCTGGCCGCTGGTGCCACCGTCGCGGGCACGCTGGAAGAAGTGAAAGCCAAAGTCATGCCGATGCTGTATGCGGTCGCACGGGGCAAGTCGCCCTTTGCCGACCCTGAACCTGAAGACGCATAGGCGTTATCGTGGCGACCACCCCAGCACCCAGCGGCTTCCTGAATATTCACAAACCCGTCGGCGGCACCAGCCACGACGTGGTCAATCAGGTGCGCCGCGCGCTGGGCACGAAGCACGTCGGCCACGCAGGCACGCTGGACCCGCTGGCCGAGGGCGTGCTGATTGTGTGCGTGGGCGGCGCGGCCCGGCTGAGCGATTACGTCATGACGTCGACCAAAACCTATCGTGCAGTCGTGTGGCTGGGCCGCGAGACGACCACCTACGATGCGGAAGGCGATATCACCGCCGAAAGCGATGCGTCCGGCATCACGCCCGACGACATCCGCGCCGCGCTGCCCCGCTTCACCGGAGACATTCAGCAGCTTCCCCCGATCTACAGCGCCATCAAGAAAGATGGCCGCAAGCTGTACGATATTGCCCGCTCAGGCGGCACTGTCGAATTGACGCCACGGCCGGTCACCATTCATGCCATCGACATCGAATCGTATGACGCACCCATGCTCACGCTGACGGTGACATGCAGCGCGGGCACGTATATTCGCAGCCTGGCGCATGATCTGGGCGCGGCGCTGGGTGTCGGCGGCTCGCTGAACGGCCTGACGCGCACCGCCAGCGGCGCGTTTCGACTTGAAGAAGCCGTGCCGCTGGCCGCGTTCATGGCCGACGACCAGCCCGCGCGCTGGCTGATTCCGGCGCAGGATGCCCTGCCCGACTGGCCCCGCGTGCTGCTGACGGACGCGCAGTTTGCCGAGCTGCGCCAGGGACGCACCATCCCGCGGGATGAACCGCAGGCAGACGGCAGCCTGGCGCTGGCCCTGCTGGATGGCACTTTAGCCGCCCTGCTGCGCGCTGATCCCGGCCGCTGGCAGCCCGTGAAAGTGCTTTTGACGAGACAATAAGCTATGCTTATCCGCGTGAAGATGTGCTTGCTCACGCACTAGACATCCTGATGACGGAAACCCGCATGATCCACGCTCGCGAGCTTGAAAGCCTGCATCTGACACAGCCCTCCATCGTGACCATTGGCGTCTTTGACGGCGTGCACATTGGCCACCAGCACCTCATACGCCAGCTTGTCAGCGAGGCCCATGCCACCGGGCGGCTGGCCGTCGTGATTACCTTTCATCCGCACCCGGATGTCATCCTGCGCGGCCTGACTGGCCGCTATTATCTGACGACGCCCGAAGAACGCGCGGCCATGTTCATCAGCTACGGCGTGGACGCGGTCGTCACGCTGCCCTTTGACCAGAAGCTGCGCGAAGTGCGTGCCGACGACTTTGTCCATTTGCTGACGGCGCATCTGAAGCTGTCCGCGCTGTGGATCGGCTCAGATTTTGCGCTGGGCTACAAACGCGAAGGCAATGTCGATTTCCTGCGCGCGCGCGGCGAGGCGCTTGGCTTCAGCGTGCATCCGGTCGAGCTGATTACCGCCTCCAACCACACTGTCACCAGCACGGGCATCCGCGAGGCGCTGGCGTCTGGCGACATGGCGCAGGCGACGGAATGGCTGGGGCGCCCGTATTCGGTGACCGGCGAAGTCGTGCACGGGCAGAAGCGCGGCCGCACGATCGGCTTCCCCACCGCCAATATCCGCCCGTGGGAGCATCTGCTGCTGCCCGCCAACGGCATCTATGCCGGCTGGGTCACCTTTGAGGGGCAGAGCTATATGGCCGCCACCAATGTCGGCTACCGGCCCACCTTCAACGGCGACGATGTCACCGTCGAGGCCTATCTGCTCGACTTCGACGCCGATCTGTATGGCAAGGAACTCACGGTCACCTTTGACCATCGTCTGCGCGAGGAACAGCGTTTCCCGGACATCAATGCGCTGATCAGCCAGATCCGCACCGATGTGGACGCAGCGCGCATCTTTCTGGAGGGACAGCACACATGAACAGACTGCGCAATTTTTCCCGCACAAGCTGGATCGTCTTTTCGCTCATCTTCGCGGGGCTGATCATCGCCGGCCTGGTCGCCTTCTTCACCTCTGAGGTCGGGCGCACCATCGCGCTGGTCTGCTGCGGCGGACTGGTGCTGGTCGTGGTCGTCGCGCTTGTCAGTGAACGCGGCATGGCCAGGCGTTTTTAACCCGCGCATCCCCTTCTCTATCGCGTCATTCCCCAGGGAGCAATCTTCATGCCAGCCTACGAATCCATCGTGGTGACGGAATCCGGATCGTTCATGAGCGTGACCATGAACCGGCCCGATCACCTCAACACGCTCACGTTTCGCATGATCGAAGAGCTGATTTCCGTGTTCACGGCGCTGCAATCGCGCACAGACCTGCGCGCTATCGTGCTGACCGGCGCGGGTGAGCACTTCTCCGGCGGGCTGGACCCGCAGGATATGGTCGCCACGCGGACGCTGTCTGAAGAAACACGGCGCGCACAGGCGGCTCGGCTGGATGCCCTGATGCAGGCGCTGGCCGCTGTGCCGCAGGTGGTGGTGGCACGTATCCAGGGCACCGTCATGGGCGGCGGACTGGGCATGGTCTGCGTGAGCGATATCGCCATCAGCACCATGGACGCAGCCTTCGGCCTGACCGAACCACGGCATGGGCTGGGCGCTGCCATGATTGTGCCCTATCTGATTCAGCGCGTCGGGCTGACGCGCGCCCGCGTCATGCTGCTCAGCGCGTCGCAGTTTGACGGCGTCACCGCGCATGAATACCAGCTCGTGCATGAAGTGTGCCCGGCAGAAATCCTCGATGAGTGCATCGATGCCGTGCTGAGCGACATCGGACGGTGCAGCGGCGAAGCCCTGCGCACGCTCAAGCAGATTGCCCTGCGCTCGGCATCCAGCACGCCAGCGGAAACGCTTGAGGCGCGCATCGACGCCATCATGAACCTGCCGCGCTCTCCCGAAGGCATGGAAGGCATCGCCGCGCTGCTGCAAAAGCGCACGCCCAACTGGGTTTCACAGCCGTAACTCATTTAGTCATAAGGCTATAGCGGTATACTCCAGCTTCAGGTTTGTTACAGGACGCCATTGTCTGTAATCTTTGCGTAAGATTGTCCGCTACAATGGCGTCTGAATGCAACACGATGCCTGAACGCATCTGCTTTACCCGTCAGTTCCCCAGGAGGAAACATGACTTCCCGATTCCGCGCACATCATCCGTCCACACCCAATCGCATTCTCGTCGTTCTTTCCCTGATACTTCTCTTCACAATCTCATTTTCAGCCGTCGGTGCCCAGGACCTGCCCGTGCTGCGCGTGGGCATGAACGCGCCGGTTGCCCTTGACCCTGCGCTGGGGTCAAATGACCCTGAAATCGCGCTCAACCGCGCCATTTATGATTACCTCGTCAACGTGAAACCGGATTCCAGCATCGCGCCCGCCCTCGCCAGCGCGTGGGACATCAGCGAAGACGGCCTGACGTACACCTTCACCCTGCGCGAAGGCGTAACCTTCCATGACGGATCCGCATTTTCGTCGGCCGATGTGGTCTTCACGTTTAACCGCCTGGTCGAGCTGGGCTCGCCCGCGCTGAACCTGCTGGGCAGCGACTTTGTCGTGGCCGCACCCGACGCAACCACCGTCACCTTCACGCTGAGCGCCCCGAATGCCGACTTCCTGTATGGCGTCGGTTCGCGCTGGGCTGGCGTGCTGAAAGACGGCGCCACCGCGCCGAATACCATCGGTGAAGGCGACGCCGCATTCGCCAGCTTCAACGGCACCGGCGCATTCGTGCTGACTTCGTTCAGCCCGGATGACCGCGCCGTGTTCACGACCAACACCGCCTGGTGGGGCTGGTCTGAGCAGGAAGCCGGCCTGAGTGGCCTCGAATTCATCTACTTTGAAGACCCGGTCGCGCAGGTCGATGCCCTGCTCAGCGGCGTGGTCGATCACGTTTTCAAGATTCCCAGCGCGCAATTCAGCGGGCTGGAAGGCGTTGAAGGCATCGTCCCGATTCAGATCGCCACCAGCCAGCACCCCGTCATCCGCCTGCGTGCCGATGCCGGTTTCGCCGGTGAAAACCCGCTCGTGCGCGAAGCCTTCAAGTTCGCCACCGACCGCGCTGCGCTGAACGACATCCTGCTGGAAGGCCGTGGCGTCGTGGGACATAACGACCCGATCAGCCCGGTCTATGGCGCATTCTACGACGCGACCGCCGAAGATCAGGCCTATGATCCCGCCCAGGCCTGCGCCCTGCTGACCGAAGCCGGTTACCCGGATGGCATCTCGCTCACGCTGTTCACGCCCGACTCGCTCGGTTACCCTGAGCTGGCGACTGTGCTGCAGCAGTTCTGGGCCGAGGCCTGCATCAACGTCACCATCGAAGTGCGCCCTGAAAGCGTGTACTACAGCACCGTCGATCAGCCGGAAGACTGGTTCAACGTCGAGCTGGGCATCAGCGGCTACGGCGCCCGCCCGATTCCGCAGCAGTTCCTGGTGGAGGCATACGCCAGCACCGGCATCTACAACGAAGCCCACTGGGTCGATGAAGAACTGGACGCCCTGATCGCCCAGGCTGGCGCCACGGCCGATACCGCCGAACGCGCCGCTATCTACAGCCAGATCAGCGCCATCTTCCGCGAGCGCGGCCCGATCATCATCCCCTGGTTCGCCCCCATGCTGGGCGCGTCCAGCGCGGCCGTGCAGGGCCTGGAAATGAATCCGTTCCCCGGCCTGACCGACTACACACTGGTCTCACTGGCTGGCTAATCTGACCAGGGGCGGAACCACACTTGCTCGTCCCACAATGCGTCATTAAAGGATGAGCGGACTTTGTAGCAGGGGCATGGCATGCCATGCCCCTGCGGATGTTACAAACAAACCGCCCTCACCCTTAAACCCTTACAGATGTGTCGGAAAACATTCCCTTTTCCAATTCGTTCCCCTTAGAGACTTGTTTCCATGGCCGCGACCAACCCGCCAGCCACGCCCGTGCCAGCGCCGTCGATTGTTTCACGCGGATGGCGTGCAGTGCGCGGCGCGTTCAGCGAAATTGCCCGCCGCCCGCTGTCGCTGATCGGCCTCGTGCTGGTCGTGTTCTTCATCGTGCTGGCGCTGCTGGCACCCGTGATTGCCCCCTACAACTTCGACCAGATTATTCGCGGCGCAGCGCGACAGGCGCCATCGGCAGAGCATGTGTTCGGCACCGACATGCTTGGGCGCGATATTTTCAGCCGCGTCGTATATGGCTCGCGCGAGATTCTGGCGATTCCGGCGGCCACCACCGCGCTCAGCCTGATTTTCGGGGCCAGCATCGGCCTGTTTATCGGCTTTCGCGGCGGCTGGGTGGACAGCATTATCTCGCGCGTGCTGGATGCCCTGCTCTCGATTCCGGCACTGCTGCTGGCGCTGGTCATGCTGGCCACCGTCGGCAGTTCTCCCGGGGGCATCATCGCGGTGATCGTGCTGCTCTATACGCCAATCGTGGCCCGCGTCACGCGCTCGTCTGTGCTCAGCGTGCGCTCGACCGGCTACGTCGAGGCTGCCCGCCTGCGCGGTGAGTCGCTGGGCTACATCCTGTTTCAGGAACTTTTGCCAGCGGTGCTGCCCGCGCTCATCGTCGAGGGCGCGCTGCGCTTCTCGTATGCCATCTTCCTGACGGCCTCGCTCGGGTTTCTGGGATTAGGCGTGCAGCCACCCTCGCCAGACTGGGGGCGTATGGTCAACGAAGCCCGCGACAGCTTCCGCATCACGCCGTGGTCGCTCTGGTTTCCCACCGGGGCCATCGCGCTGCTCATCATCGGCGTCAATCTGCTGTCTGATGGGCTGCGCCGCATCTTCCGCCGTGAAGGACAAGGCCTATGAGCGGCAAACCCGTCATTCAGGTGCGCGACCTGACCCTCGAATACAAGCTCAAAAGCGGCTGGACGCCCGCCATCCGCGATATCAGCCTGACGGTCTATGAAGGCCAGATTCACGGGCTGGTAGGCGAAAGCGGCAGCGGAAAGTCGACGCTGGCGCTGGGCCTGATGCGCTACATGGCCGCCAATGCCCGCATCACCGCGGGCACGATCCTCTTTGACGGGCAGGATATCACACATCTGCCACAGAACGAGCTGCGCAAATTGTGGGGCAAGCACATCAGCCTGGTGCCGCAGGATGCCCTGGCCGCGCTCAATCCCAGCCTGAAGATTGGCCAGCAAATCGCGGAAATTGTGCGTCTGCACGAGGGTATCTCGTCTGCCGAGGCGCATGCCCGCGCCGTGGAGATGCTCAATCAGGTGCGCATCCCCGACCCGGAACAGGTGTCGCGGCGCTATGCCCATCAGATCAGCGGCGGCCAGCAGCAGCGCGTCACCATCGCGATGGCGCTGATCGCCCGTCCCAAGCTGCTTATCCTGGATGAGCCGACCACCAGCCTCGACGTGACCACCCAGGCCAGCATCATCGAGCTGGTGCGCGACCTGATGCGCGAGCGCAATGCCGCCGCGCTGTATGTCAGCCATGACCTGGGCGTGGTAGCTCAGTTATGCGACCATGTCACCGTGCTCTATGGCGGCGAAGTCATGGCCACTGCGCCGGTCGTGCCGCTGTTCACGCGCCCGATCCATCCGTATACCATCAGCCTGCTGGCCAGCCTGCCCCGCCACACCCAGGCCACCGAGACGCGCCTGCGCACCATCGAAGGGGCTGCCCCGGCACTGGACATGCGCACCACCGGCTGCGCATTTGCAGCGCGCTGCCCGGCAGCTCTTGATAAGTGCCATGCAGCGCGCCCGCCGCTGGAAGATGTCGGCGAAGGCCCGGATCGTTACGTGCGCTGCCATCGCTGGCGCGAAATTGCCGACGGCACACTCGTCATCGAGACAGCACCCGGCCAGACGCAGGGCGACAGCGCCCCGCTGCCCGGCCACGTGCTGAAAGCACATGACCTCAACAAGACGTTCAACGTATCAGGTATGTTCGAGCTTCTGACCGAAAAAGAGCGCACCGGCGTGCGCGCGCTGAACGACGTCAGCATTTCGATTCGGGCACGCTCCACGCTGGGCGTGGTGGGCGAAAGCGGCAGCGGCAAGACCACACTGGCGCGCGCGATCATCGGCCTGGAGCCTGCTGATGATGGCACGATTGACCTGATGAACCAGGCAATCAGCCTGAATCTGAACGGGCGCACGCGGGATGAGCTGCGCCAGATGCAGATGATTTTTCAGAACCCGAATGACTCGCTCAATCCGTATCGCACGGTGGGCGACGCGCTGGCCCGCACGATCAAACGGCTGTCTCCAGACCTGACCCGTGATGCGGTGCGCGCCCGCGTGCTGTCGCTGCTGGAGGCCGTGCGCCTGACGCCTGACTACGCGAATCGCTTTCCCAACGAGCTGTCTGGCGGGGAAAAACAGCGCGTCGGCATCGCCCGCGCCTTCGCCGCCCAGCCGTCGCTGGTCATCGCCGATGAGCCTACGTCCGCCCTGGATGTCTCGGTGCAGGCCGTCATCCTCAACCTGTTGAAAGACCTGCGCGCCCGCGAAGGGGTGAGCTATCTGTTCATCTCGCACGACCTGCGCGCTGTCAGCTATCTGGCCGACTGGATTGTCGTCATGTACCTCGGCCAGATCGTCGAAGTGGGCGATGCTGACCAGGTGTATGCGCTGCCCTCGCATCCGTACACCGAGGCGCTGCTGTCTGCCCTGCCCACGCCCGACCCAACCGTGAACCACATGCCGATTGTGCTGGAGGGCGACCCGCCCAGCCCGCGCAATCTGCCCACAGGCTGCCCGTTTCATACGCGCTGCCCGCGCAAAATCGGCAAAATATGCGAGACGGATGCCCCGCCGTGGCAGGATGCCGGTGGAGACCATGCCATTCGCTGCCACATCCCGGCCGACGAATTACTCGCCATTCAGTCGAAGGGGGCGCCATGACCGGCTTTCTGATTCGCCGCATCGGCCTGCTCGTCATCACCCTGCTGATTACCTCGGCGGTCATCTTCCTGCTCACCCAGGTGCTGCCCGGCGACACCGCGCGCCTGGTGCTGGGCCGCGATGCCCGCCCGGAAGCGATCGCCCAGTTCCGCGCCGAAAATGGCCTCGATCTGCCGCTGCCCATGCAGTATGTCAACTGGCTGACGCGCTTCGTCACCGGCGACTGGGGCACCGCATTCACCGTCGGCAATGCGCCGATTCGCCCGCTGGTGCTGGAGCGCCTGGGCAATTCGCTCAAGCTGGCCATCATGACCGGATTGTTTTCCGTACCCATCAGTATTTTGCTGGGGGTCATCGCCGGCCTGCGCGAAAACAAACGGACCGATGTCATCATCAGCGTGTTCACGCTCTCGGTGGTCGGCCTGCCGGAATTCGTGACCGGCCTGATCCTCATCAACACGCTGGCCCTGGGGCTGGACTGGTTCCCCACCGCCAGCAGTCCCCCCGGTGCGGACATCCTCGACTGGTTCCGCCAGCTCACGCTGCCCGCGTTGTCGGCCACCTTCGTGCTGATGGCCTATATCGTGCGCATGACGCGCGCCGGCGTGGTGGATGAGCTGAAGAAGCCGTACGTGCGCACAGCGGCGCTGAAAGGCCTGTCATACCGCACCGTGATCGTCCGCCATGTGCTGCGCAACGCGCTGCTGCCCACCATCACCGTGATCGCGCTTTCGTTTGGCTGGATGGTCGGCGGACTCATCGTCATCGAAAACGTCTTCAACTATCCCGGGCTGGGCCGCCTGATGACGGGCGCTGTCGAGCGTAAAGACCTGCCCCTGCTGCAAGCCTCGGTGATGATGGTCATTTTCTTCTTCGCCAGCGCCAACCTGATTGCCGATCTGCTGTACGGCCTGCTTAATCCGCGCATCCGGCTGGAATGAGTGGCGCGGGCTGGCATTTGACAAGCAGGGGTCACCTGGCGCCATAATGAAAGAAACGGGATGTCTGCAACGCTTGTGCCACCCGCAGACTGGAGTGTTCATCATGCCCTTGTACGATTACCACTGCACCGAATGTGGCGCCGTCTTTGAAGCGCGGCACAGCATCAACGCGTCTGCGCCGGCCTGCCCTGCCTGCGGCGCGTCTGCCGTGGAACGGCGCATCACCAGCGCACCCGCCAGCCTGAAAGGCATGGCCGCCAATGCCGGAGGCGGACGAAACGCCAGCAAGGAACAGCTTCAGGCCAAGTGGTCTGAGGAGACGCCCAGGCTGCGCGAGCAGCTTGTCAGCAAGCTGGGCGAAGACATGGTGCGCAAAAACCTGCCGCATCTGGGCGGGAGCGACTAGCCGATGGCCGGACTGGAAGGCTTACTACGTTTTGCCCCGCTGATTAACGCGCACGATCATCTGGAACTGAATCACTATCCGCGCACCCGCCCGCGTGACCGCTATGTCTCCGCGCATGACTGGGGCGAGGATGTCAGCAAAATGCTGAACGAACCGCCCTACGAGGACCTGCGCCGGCTGCCGCTGGCAGACCGCTGCCTGGCGGGCATGCTGAAAAATATGCTGTGCGGCGTCGGTCGCGTGGTGCAGCACAATCCTCCGCACAAGATGCTGTTCGCGCGCGACACGCCCACCCGCGTGGAATTCACGCCGTGGGTGCATTCACTGCATTTCGATGCCGACCACACGGTCGTCGAGGAATACCGGCGCACGCCGAAGCACGTGCCGTTCTCGATTCATCTGGCGGAAGGCACCGACGACCGCGCCCATGCCGAGCTGGGCCGCCTGCGTGAACTGGGCTGCCTGCGCGAGAATACCGTACTCATCCACGGCGTCGGCCTGACGGAAGCAGACATCGCCTATGCCGCCCCGCTCATCCGCGGGCTGGTGTGCTGCCCGACGACCAATCTGTATCTGCTGAACGCGCTGCCGCCGATGCAGGCCTGGGTGGCGGCTGGCGGCTGGATCGCGCTGGGCAGCGACTCGCGCCTGACCGCCGATGGCGACCTGCTGGATGAAATCAACTGGGCGCGTGAACATCTGGGCTGGGACGAAGCGCGCCTGCAATCTTCGCTGGATGCCGCCGAAATCTTCACGCTGATGCCCGTCAAAGGCGCGGACAGCTATTTCATGGCCGAGCAGTTCCCGCGCAAACGGGCGGATATCGCGCTGATTGTGCATGAAGGGCGGGCCCTGATCGGGCATCCGGACGCGATGACCGCATTTTCAGACGAGCCGTCGGTCATGGCGACGCTGGATGGCCAGCCTCGTCGACTGGACCTGCGGCTGGCGCGCAAGCTGGCGGCCAGCACGATTCATGAGCCCGGATTGACGTTTGGTGAGCTGCCGCCAGAGAAGCGCGCATGGTTCTTCAATTCACGCTAAACTGTTAGGCGTAGCACAGGCTGCGGGGCACAGCCGCGCCTGCATCGTCCGCCAGAGCGAGAGCTTCCATGACGCATCCAGATATCCTCTTTGGCCAGTCGTATTTTCTGCGTTTTGACCCGAAGCTGTGGGACGCCATGCAGCCGTATCCGCCGCTGGGCACGCTGTATGCCGCCAGCATCACCCGCCAGCGCGGATACTCCGCGGCGCTGTTTGACGCCATGCTCAGCGAAGGCACGCACGAGTGGGATGCCGCGCTGGACCAGCACAAGCCGAAGTATGCTGTGCTGTTTGAGGACAACTTTAACTATCTGAGCAAAATGAGCCTGATGAATATGCGTCAGGCGGCCTTCCGGATGATCGCGTCGGCGCGGGCCCGCGGCTGCACCGTAATCGTATGCGGCGCAGACATGACCGACCACTACAAAAGTTATCTGGAACAGGGCGCGCACTATGTGCTGATGGGCGAAGGCGACGACACGCTGCCCGAACTGCTCGACGCGCTGGAAGGCAAAATCAGCACGCCGCTGGCCGATGTGCGCGGGCTGGCCTACCGCGACGGTGACGGCGTCATGGTCACACCACCACGGCCCGTGCTCAACAAGCTGGACGAAATTCCATTCCCGGCATGGGAGCTGGTCGACCGCGAGAAGTATGCGCGGGTGTGGCGCGAACATCACGGCTATTACAGCATGAACCTGGTCACCACCCGCGGCTGCCCGTTCCACTGCAACTGGTGCGCCAAGCCGATCTGGGGCCAGCGCTATAACGTGCGCAGTCCGCAGAATGTCGTCGCGGAAATGGCCTGGCTGAAAGAGCACTTCCAGCCCGACCACATCTGGTTCATGGACGACATCATGGGGATTCAGGATCGCTGGATCGAGGAATTTGCCGATCTGCTGGATGCGCGCGACCTGCATATCCCGTTCAAGAGCCTGAACCGCGTCGACCTGCTGCTCCGTGGCAACACCATTCCGGCGCTGGCCCGTGCTGGCGCGAAGATCATCTGGGTGGGCGCCGAAAGCGGCTCACAGAAAATCCTCGATGCGATGGAAAAAGGCACCCGCGTGGAACAGATTTATCAGGCCACCCGCGAGCTGCACGCGCACGGCGTGAAAGTGGCCTTCTTCCTGCAATTTGGCTATCCGGGCGAAACCCGTGAGGACATCGAGCTGACGCTGAAGATGGTGCGCGAGTGCATGCCCGACGACATCGGCATATCGGTCAGCTATCCCCTGCCCGGCACGCGCTTCTACGAAAGTGTGCGCCATGAGCTGGGCGACAAAGAAAACTGGACCGACAGCCAGGACCTGGCCATGCTGTACAAAGGCCCGTTCCGCACCGAGTTTTACCGCCAGCTGCATACCGTGGTGCACAAGGAATACCGGTCGCGCAAGACCTTCGCCAGGCTGAAACGCCCGTCAGAGCTGCGCCCGGGCGACGCGCGCCGTTTGCTCAGCGCGGTCTATCATCGCGTCACGCTGCCGTCTGCCCACGCAAAGCTGAACGCGCTGTCACAGCTTCCGCACGAGCCCACACGCGTGAATGTCGTGCTCAGTTAATGATCCTTCCGGGGCAGAAATCAAAACACGGTCAGCCTGTATAAGCCTGACCGTGTTTTTTGTTTCGCTGCCTGTGGATTAATCGGCCTTGGCGGTGATTTCCACTTCCAGGCGCGCCACATAATTCTCCACCGTTGCGCCCACGCTGATCACGTCGCCAGACGTTAGCTGCACCGGCGTGCCCGCCGCCGCGCGGGTATTGTTCACGTACAGTGGCACCGAAGCGCGCTCTTCCATCTGCGCCCACCAGGTATTTTCCGAGGCGCGATAGAACACGCGGAACTGTCTGCGCGACATGCCCTTGAAGCCGTTGGGCGTGCCAGAGCGTTCCATGAGCGTGTCATACAGGTCGACATCCAGCTCCGGGTCTTCAATGGCAGCTTCCGGCCTGCGACCGATCAGCTTCTCGTCGTCTTCCGGCCCGGCCACCAGCTCATACTTGCGCTCGCGGTTGTTCAGGTCGCGCAGCACCAGTACATTGGTCGCAAACGACTGCGTGCGAGCCGCGTACAGGAATTCATCGGGCGCCAGCGTGAGCGACGAGAGCTGCGTTTGTGGGGGCAGCAGGCGCATATGTGTGAGCTGGTATTCGCCGTCCATACGCATCTTCATGTGCGATGCCAGCCCGGTAATCACCTGGCCGAAAGCGACATTTTCCGAGATATTCAGCGTGGCGCTGTCTTTCTCCACGCCCACGTGAATCGTCACGCCGATATCGCCCTGCTCCAGATAAATGATGTCATCGCGTGACTGCACCGTCTCGGTGACCATCTTCAGCTCGACCATCGGGCGGAAGGCCGGATTGGTCGGCTCCTCGTTGGCGCGGTACAGCTTGAGCGTGCTCTCGTCGCCCAGCGGGATACGGTCGTTTTGCAGCTCGAAGTTGTTAATCAGGATGCGCGTGCGGCCCAGGCGCTGGGCATACCACGTCTTGGAGCGTTCATCAAATTCCAGGCGCAGCGTCTCGCGCGAGATAAAGTTCAGCTGCTTGGGCGAGATAAACGTGCGCACGTCGATATCGACCTCGCGCGAGGGGTCCGGCTTGCCGATGAGCAGGCTTTTCTTCCCGCGTGACGACACCACCGTGTCGCCCACGATCAGCTTGATTACCTTATCGCCCGGATTCAGCGGCGCGGGCAGCTCGGCATTGCCGGGCGGTGCCGCAAAAATCACCAGCCGGTCGCCCGCCTGAATGTCGATATCCTGCACGCGCTGCTGGGGCTGCACGGGCCGCGCCAGCTCCAGCGTGCTGGTATCGATGAAGGCCTCCTGCTGCGACAGGTAGCGCGCCAGCTTGCCGATGCGCATAGACTCGCCAAGCTTGAGGAAGTATCGCTGCCGCTGTGTGGCTACCTTTGCCGAAACCCGCATATCACCGTCACCTTGTGTGCGAAAAACTACAGATTCGTCTTGACCAGATCGGCCAGATCCCGTTTTTGCTGCTCTGCGCTGTGGAAGACAAGCTGGTAGCTGCCCATCTCGACATCGGTCGGGTCATCCAGCTTCGCCATCATCATGCCTTTATAGGCCTTGCCATTGACCTTGGTCTTCAGCTTGTCCTTGCGGTTGGCAAAATACCACTTGCCCCCGCGCCAGATGATCGCCCCGTGCTGGCGGCTGACATTGGCATCGTCTTCCAGCTGAATATCATTGCCGCTGCCGCGGCCCACCAGAGTGGTCTTTTTCGTCAGCATGTGCGTCTGGCGGCCAGCGCCCCCACGGCTGACGGTCACGCACATCAGCTGCTGCGGCAGATCACGCTTGTCCGCTGCGGCGATGGTGCGCTTCATGGCCGCTTTCTTGCCCAGCGAGAACAGCACGCCGTTCAGGACCAGCGCCACAACGATCGCGGCAATCGGCGCGGCCGGCCCCTGGGCCAGCGAGTCCAGCGAGAATGGCTGGGGTGCCGCCACGCTGAGCACCAGCGGCACACGGGTCGTGCCCAGCGGCGGGTCTTCGGGCGTTGCCCCGCCGGAAATCGCGGTAATCAGCAGGTTCCAGCCCTGCGGCGTATCGCCCTGCTGCGGGAACAGGCGGCCAGCCTCGGCCTGAATATCGGCAATTTCAAAACTGGCCGTGCCGTTGGCAAACTGCGCGCTGCCAATCGGATAGGTGATGTCCGGCGCATTCGCTTCAGCAGCGCGCAGCTGCACACCGGCCATATTGGCCGAGCCATTGGCGACCACAATCGTCAGCGGGCCGCTCACATTGGTGGTCACCCCAGAGGCCGCCGTCAGTGCCAGCTCGCGCTGCGTGAAGACTGTTGTCGTGGGCGTTGTCGCCAGCACTTCGCCAGCCACATCGCGCAGCTGCACGCGCAGGGTATGACGGCCAGGGTCGAGCGCCTGTGGATTGAAGTTAAACGAAGGCTCAGGGCCGTCCTGCGCCTGTTCGTCATCCAGGATGAAGCGGAACTGGGCATCCAGCGGCAGGGCATCAAACGGCTGCACGCCGACTTCCACCAGCACGGGCGCATTCACATTCAGCCCGTCCACGATATTGGTGAACGCGATGGCGAAAGTGGGCAGCACGGGGATCGACGGGTCGGCGCTGGCCACTGGCGGCGGCGGGCACGAGACGCGGTCGGTCAAGGTGGTACCATTGCCCAGGTCCACCGAGACATCAAACGGGATGAAGCCGGTTTCGTCTGGCGTCTGGTCGGCCAGGTTGGTATTGATCACGATTTCATTGTTCATCAGCGCCAGGATGCGGCCGAAAATCGTCTGCAAGCCGGACTGAATCTCGCCGACGCGCTTGTCGCCATCGTAGGCAAAGCCGAAGCTGCTGGTGGCTTCTGCCAGCGAAAACAGCGTCTCGTCGTCGGGCGAACCGGCCTGCGTGTGCAGCGCGATCGGGATGATCTGCGTCTGCGAGGCCTGCGCGCGGGTGATGATTTCTTCGTTAGATGCCTGCTGCACCTGTGGGGCGCTGTCGGCGATCACCAGCACCACCTGGCGCGCAGGGCTGTTCGGCTGGGTGGCCGAAAGTGCGCGCAGGATGCCGTCGTTAATCAGGTTGTCGCCCTGCTGCACCGTCAGGTCAAACAGATGATCGTTGGCCAGCGTGCCCTTGTCCACATAAAACTGCGTGGGGTCGGTCACGCTGCTGCCAGCAGTCACCAAAGCGACTTCATCTTCCACGGCCAGCGTCAGCAGAAAAGTATTGATGAGCGTATCGATCACGCCATCGAGCGGCATCGTGTCGGTCACGTCCAGCACGATAATCACGCGCAGCGGCGGGCGGGTTTCGGACGGGCTGGAGACCGCGTTTTCAGGTGTCAGCGGCGCACTTGCTCCCACACGCGACACGCTGACATTCGCGCCATCCAGCGGCACGCTGCCCCCGGTTTCATCAAACAGCGAAGCACGAATCTGGGCCACGCCCAGCTCAGCATTGAAGGCGCATGTGTAGGCCGACAGTCCAGGCTCATTGCTGGACGTGATGTCCTGCTGCGCAGAGACGCCCAGCGCAGATCCCAGGGCCAGAAATAGCATCAGCATTACGAAAAAAAGTTTGTTCCTAAACATGCACATTTCCCCTTGCCGGCCGCCCCATCAGCGGGTTGGCCGTGCCCATACATCTGAATGCGCCTCTGAATCCGCCTATTGTGTCACAGTTCAGTTCGACGTGCGAAGTGTGGCCGTAGGTGGTATGGGTGTTGCCGTTGGTGTCGGCGTCTCGGTTGGCGTCGGCGTGTGTGTTGGTGTTTCAGTCGGCAGATCGGTTGGAGAAGGTGCGCTGGTGGCCGCCACTTCTTCGGTGGCAATGATCGCCAGCGTCGCGGCAGCATCGGTCGCGGTATCTGAGCCAACATTGGCCTGGCGCAGCGCCCCACTGGAAGCCAGCGCAATCAGCGCCACGATCGCCACCAGCACCGCCACCGCGATGCCGATATACAGGCCAGTCTTCGAACCGCCACTGTCACCACCGCCGCTGGAGACCTCCGCGCCATCGACCTCGACGCTCACCCCATCGGTGCGGAATGTCGTGGACCAGCGCGGGTTATAGCCCACAAATGCGCGTTCCTGGGCCGGCACATTGACTGGCAGGGCCGGCACATCGTTCGCCTCGATGATGATCAGGCTGATGTTGTCACGGCTCATGCGTGTATCTGCCAGCTGCGACAGATTGAACGGCGCTTCGGCCAGCGGCATATTGGCCAGTGCGCTGGCAATTTCGTCCGACGAAATCTTGTCGCTCATGCCGTCAGAGCACATCAGCAGCTTGTCGCCCGGCTGCAGGCTGATGAGCAGCATATCCGGCTCAATATCGCCGCTTTTACCGATGCCGCGCATCAGCACATTGCGCTTGACCGATCCGTCTGGATTGACCGCAGCCATCATCATGGTGCCGGATGTAGAATGGTCGTTGGTGGCCTGCACAATGCCGCCCGCGCGCCAGTGATACAGGCGTGAATCGCCCACATGCAGCACAAACGCGTTCCAGCCCTGAATGACGACACACACCATGGTGCTGCCCATCATGATCGTCTTGCCGGCCTTGACGCTGGCCGCTTCAGAGGCGCGGCGTACCTCGGCATTGATGTGCTGCAGGGCGTTCGCCATCACGGCCGACCAGTTGGTATCGGGCGTGCCGGGCGTTTCGTGCATGGCCTTCAGCATGCGCTTGATGGCAAACTCACTGACGAATTCGCCAGCTTCTGCGCCGCCTACACCATCGCAGAGCACGTAAGCATGAAACTTATTTCCCTGAAAAATACCGACTGCGTCTTCGTTGTGTTCACGAACCGAGCCGGTAATCGAAAGCCATGTGGCACGGATCGCGGGGGCATTTAAGGGCTGATTAGACACAGCACGCTCTCTTTATACCAAGATAGAATTTTCGTCTAACACTATAGCACCGATGCACTTTTCTGGCATATACTCTGAGCATTAATGAAGCGCGTGACAGTGCAGAACACGCGGGAAGGCGGCGCAGGCCCTATGACACTCGTAAATATTCTCTGGCTGGTGGCAGGTGTGTTTGGCGCAATCCTGGTGCTCCAGCTTCTTCGTCTCATCCTGTTAAACATACTTCCGGTGAAGGATAATGAAGTCAGCAGCGCGCCACGGCCGTCTTATGCCAGCCCGGCGCCGATGATGGCCCCGGCACCAGCACCCGTGCCCGCCCCCCAGCCGCAGTATCAGATGCCCCAGCAACCCGTGCAGCAGCGCCCGTCTTACGCGCCGGCTGTGCCCCCGCCCCCGGCGGATGGCATCGCCAGAATCGCGATTATTGCCGGCGTGCCCCAGCTTCAGGAATTTCCATTGCCGGGAAACCTGTTTGCGGTGGGCCGCTTCTATGACCAGGGGCAGAATATCCTCATCAGTATGGACGAGAAAAGCGTCTCGCGCCGCCATGCGCAGTTACGCGCTAATCCGGCAGCACGCGAGTTTTATGTGCAGGACCTGGGCAGCAGCTTTGGCACCTTCATGGTCAATGCCGATGGCACGCTGAACAAGCTGCAGCCCAACCGTGAGGAACGCCTGTACAACGGCGACCAGGTGCAGTTTGGCAACGCCGTACGCGTGCGCTTCTCCCTTCCGACCGAGTCGCGCACGTCCGTGACACAGCTGTAATTTAGCAAAAGGGTATCCAATGGTTGAATTAAAGGCCGGCGTCAAGATCAAGACTTATACGCTGGAGCGACAGCTCGGACGTGGCGCGTCGGGCGAAGTGTGGAAAGCCTACGATGCGTTCAAGACCGTCGCCATGAAGTTCATGAACGAAAATCTGATGACGAGCGCCAACGCCGCCAAGCACCGCGTGCGTATGGAGCGCGAAATCGATGCGATGAAGAAGCTCCAGCATCCGAATATTCCCGCGCTGTATGACTACGACCTGGATTTCGCCCGGCCGTATATCGTCATGCGCTTCGTCGGTGGCGACACCTATGACAAGCTGATCGCCAACGGCGAAATGATGCGGATGCCGCTGGAACGCCGCTTCGACCTCATCCGCGAAATTGCGATGGCGCTGACCGCGGCCCACGAAAATGGCATCATCCACCGCGACATCAAGCCGAGCAACCTGACGGGCATCGAAAACCCGTATCTGCTCGACTTCAGCATCTCACTGGAACAGGAAGAGGCCGAAGGCACGCAGCAGTTTGTGGGCACCACGCTGTACATGTCGCCAGACGGCACCGCCGACCGCCTGGCCGATAACTACAGCTTTGCGCTCATCTCGTACGAGATCATCTTCGGCAGGCACGCCCTGTGGCGCCCCACCGACAAGATTTTCAACCAGTTCATCGCCTATGACCGCATCATGGCGGGCGACTGGCGCTGGCCGTCGCGTATACCGCCCAACGAGCTGCCGGCCGACCTGCGCGGCGCGAATCTGAATGAGCTGGATCGAGTGATTGCGCGCGGCATCGGCTCACGCGATTTACGCTACGGGGACCTGCGCGACTTCGTGCGTGACCTGAAAGCGGCGCTGTTCCCCACAGCCGAGCGCCACCACGACGAAGACGAATATGTCGCCACGCAGATGCTGTCTGTGGCCGACTTTCAGGAGCTGGTCAAGTCGCAGCCGCCCATGCCGCCCGGCAAGCCGGGCACCGGCCCATTGACGCCAAGAGCAGGGACAGGCCCGCTGTCGTCTGCCCCGCCGCCAGCACAACCGGCCGCAGCGATGCCAGCACCGGCACCTGCTCCGGCAGACCATACCGAGCTGGAGATGAAAACGACGCCCTACGATGCGATGGCCAACCGCGCCAATCATCCGGCGGCATCTGCCGGAGCACCTGACCGCACAGAGCTGGAAATGCCTGCGCCCGGTCGAGGACCATCCAGTGCAGCACAGCCTGTGAACGACAAAACCGAGCTGGAAATGCCGGCCTTCCCGTCTGCCGCACCCTCTGCACCCGCCGCGCCGCCGGTCATGCGTGCCGCACCCGTGCCGCAGCCCGCGCCAAACTTTGCACCGCCGCCGCAGCAGCAGCCCGCCCAGTTGGGCCAGACGGAAGCGTATATGCCGACGCCTGTTCAGCAGCCTCCGCCTGCCCAGCAGTTGCAGCCGATAAAGCGCATCCCCCAGCAGCAGCCTCCGCAGCCACAGCAGGGCGGTGACGCCTTCACCATGCTGGAAATGCAGGCACCGGCGCGTCCGCAGCAGTACGGGCAGCCCGCCGCCAGCGGAGAGAGCTTCACCATGATGGAGATGCAGGCGGTCTCGACAGGCGGACGGACCCAGTCGCAGCCGGGCAGCAGCCGCAAAGGCATGCACCCCGCCCTGCGCCTGCTGCTGTTTATCGGCCTGTTTATCGTGGTCGCGCTGGCGCTGGCAGGGATTTTCGCCCTGCTGGGCGTCGTCCGATTCGGCTAGTCACACACATGACGGGCAGGCGCTGAATCACGGCGCCTGCCTTTTTTATCCCCCCAACACACCCTGAGGGACCAACGCTCATGACCCCTGCAAACACCTACCCCGTGCGCAGCCCGTATGACGGCGCCGTCATCGGTGAAGCCCATGAATCTTCCGAAGCGGACGTACGCGAGGCGATCGCCCGTGCGTCTGCCGCCCGTGGCCCAATGGCGGCGCTGACTGCCTACCAGCGCGGCGCCATTCTGGACAAAATCAGCGACCTGCTGGCCGCCAACGTCGAGGCGATTGCCCGGCTGATGGCGGGCGAAAGCGGCAAGCCGATGCGCTATTCACGCGGAGAAGTCAAACGCGCCGTGGAGACTTTTGCCTTCGCGGCTGATGAAGCGCGCCGCCTGCATGGCGAGACCATCCCGCTGGATGCCGCCCAGACCGGCGCGGGCAAAACCGGCTGGTTCGTGCGCGTGCCGGTCGGCGTAATCGCGGCGATTACGCCGTTCAATTTTCCGCTCAACCTGGTGGCGCACAAGGTCGCCCCGGCGATTGCCGCGGGCTGTCCGCTGGTGCTGAAGCCCAATCCGCAGACGCCGCTGACCGCTATCCGCCTGATGGAGCTGGCCTATGAGGCCGGTCTGCCGGAAGGCGCGCTCAGCGTAGTCAATGGCGGTGCGGATGTCGGCCGCTGGATGACGACCGACCCGCGTGTACAGATGATCACCTTCACCGGCAGCGTGCCCGTCGCCAAAGTCATCAGCCAGACCGCCGGCCTGCGCCGCACTACGTTTGAGCTGGGCGGCAACGCGGCCACCATCATCGACGAAACCGCCGACATCGACAGCCTGATCGAAAAGACCGTAGCCGGCGCATTTGCTTACAGCGGTCAGGTGTGCATCAGCATCCAGCGCATTTACATTCAGCAGGGGAAATACAACGAGTTCCGCGACAAGTTCGTGGCCCGCGTGAACAAGCTCGTGCTGGGCGATCCGTTGCAGGAGGGCACCGAAATCGGCCCGCTCATCAACGATGGCGCTGCCTCGCGCATCGCGGCATGGATCGCCGAGGCCGAAAGCATGGGCGCCCGTGTGCTGGCAGGCGGCAGCGGCGACGGCCGCATGTTCCAGCCCACCGTGCTGGAAGGCGTGGACACGCGCATGAAGGTGATGTGCGAGGAAGTGTTCGGCCCGGTTGTGAACCTGGTGCCGTTTGACAAATTTGAGGACGCGCTGGCGGCAGTCAACGACTCGGACTTCGGCTTGCAGGCGGGCGTCTTTACGCAGAACCTGTCGCGCGCGATGCAGGCGGCCCGCGTGCTGGATGTGGGCGGTGTCATCATCAACGACTCACCCACGTTCCGCGTCGACCAGATGCCCTACGGCGGCAACAAGAACAGCGGCGTCGGGCGCGAAGGCCCGCGCTTTGCCGTGGAAGACATGACCACGCTGAAGATGATCGTCATCAGCTAGGGGAAACACATGAAGGGCAGCTCGAAACTCAAAGTCGGTGATCGTGTTCGCGTGCATCCCGAGTACGCCGCGACGAACAAGGCAAACGACCCTGGCCGGCGAGATTTTGTGACTGGCACGATCGTGCATCTGGAAAACAGCCAGGGTGAGCTGGGCATCCGCACTGACGATGGACACATGTATTCCGCGCCACGTCGCGGACTGACGCGTATCCAAAAAAAATAAGCCTGTTTGCGTGCTACTTCCGCAGGGCTTCCACCTCGGCACGGGTGGGCATGCTGGCCGCTGTGCCCGGCTTCGTCACGCACAGCGCGGCGGCGGCGTTGGCGAAGCGCACGGCCTCGTTCATCGGCTGCGCTTCCGCCAGCGCGACAGCCAGCGCGCCAGTGAAACAGTCGCCAGCGCCGGTCGTGTCGACCGCCTGCACCGGGAAAGCGGGGATTTGCACGCTGCCGGTTTTGGTGACCACCTGCGCGCCCTGCTCTCCCAACGTGACGATAATCACCTGGTCATCGCGCTTGAGCAGCATGCGCGCCGCGCTTTCCACATCGCTGCCGCTCAGGCGCGACAGCACTTCCAGTTCGGTCTCATTCGGGGTGATGATGTCGGCCAGCGCGATAATATCGTCTGGCAGGGCGGCCGCTGGCGCCGGATTCAAGATTGTGCGCACGCCAGACTGTTTGGCCAGCTTCAGCGCATAGGCCGCCGAATCCAGGCTGATTTCTAGCTGCGTCACCAGCACGTCAGCACGGGCCACGGCTTCGGCAGAGGCCTCGACATCCTCAGGCGTGAGCTTCAGATTCGCTCCCGACGCAATCACGATCGCGTTCCGGCCGGTCGAGTCTTCCACCCAGATCGGCGCCACGCCAGTGGGCACTTCCGCGTCGCGGAGTACATAGCGCGTGTTGATGCCATCTTTTCCCCATTGGGCCACCGCGCTGTCGCCAAAGATATCCGTGCCGATGCGGCCAACAAATGTCACATCGGCATTGAGTCGTGCCGCTGCAATGGCCTGGTTTGAGCCTTTCCCGCCGGGCCCGGTCTGAAAATGACGCCCGTGAATCGTCTCACCCAGCCGCGGCAGCCGCTCCATATAGGAGGTCAGGTCCATATTGAAGCTGCCCACGACCACGATCTTTGCTGTCATACGAGTACCCTCCGCCAAACCTACGGACAACTATACCGCAACCGAAGGGCGAATCGAAAGACGCGTAAATGCGTATCGAGGGATATAGGCCAGAACTCCTATTCGGCGCGCGCAAAAAGGAATCCGCCCTATACTGACAAGTGAAAGACCCGCCCGCCCTTCAGATTGAAAAAAGCTCCGCCTCACACCTGTGGTACGCAGTTTTGACAGGGGTTGTTTATGCAAAGTATCTCCCGACGTGGTTTCTTAAAACTCTCAGGCATGACAGCCGCGTTTGCGGCCAGCGGCGGGTGGATGGCGCGGCTTCAGGCCCAGCCCGCCCTGTCACAACTGGCGCCAGACCCCATCAGGCATGTGCTCGACCGCGTCACCTGGGGGCCGCTGGCCTCGGATGTGGAGCGGATTTCGGAGCTGGGCATCGAGGGTTTCATTGATTACCAGCTGAACTACGAGGCCATCCCCGACACGCAGGTGGAGGCCTGGCTGGCAAACTATCCGTATCTGCTGAATGGTAACGCCCGCGAGATTTTTGCCGCCTCGTATGAAGATGACTATTTCTGGACGGTCGTGCCCTGGCAGCGCATCCACCGCGCCGCTTATTCCGAGCGCCAGCTCTTTGAGCTGATGGTCGAATTCTGGACGGACCACTTTAACATTCCAGCCAGCGACCTGATCGGCGAAAAGATGGTGGACGACCGTGAAGTCGTGCGCCGCCATGCGCTGGGCAGCTTCCGCGAGCTGCTGTTTGCCTCGGCCCAAAGCCCGGCGATGCTGATATACCTCACCAACACCGAGAGCAACGCTGAGCATCCGAATGAAAATTACGGACGCGAGGTCATGGAGCTGCACACACTCGGCGTCGATGGCGGCTACACGGAAGATGATGTGAAAGCGGTCGCCCGCGCTTTCACCGGCTGGACAGTTCGCGAAGGCCAGCAAACCGATTTCTTCTATGACCACAGCATGCACGACACCAACGAGAAAGTCGTGCTTGGGCAGGTGCTGCCTGCCGGGCGCGGCATCGAAGACGGCCTGGCCGTGCTCGACATCCTGGCCACCCACCCCAGCACCGCCCGCTTCATCGCGCGCAAGCTGGTGCGCCGCTTCGTGAGTGATGCCGCGCCGGAATCGCTGGTCGACAGCGCCGCGTTGACGTTCTTCACCACGGAGGGGGATATCCGCGCTGTCATGCGCCACATCCTTACGTCGCCGGAATTCATGGCCGCGCAGGGGCAGAAGTTCCGCCGCCCGATCGACTTCATGGTCGCCATGATTCGTGCGCTGCGCCCCGGCCTGACGTTCGGCCAGCGCCACTGGCTGGTGTGGTCGCTGGAGGACATGGGTCAACTGCCCTACAACTGGAATCCGCCCAACGGCTATCCTGATGCGGCCGGCGCGTGGCTGAATACCAATGGCCTGCTCAACCGCTGGAATGTCGCGCTCTCGATCCCTTTCGCCAGCGAAGGCTGGTATGAGGACATCACGCTGAATCTGGATGCGCTGGTACCGCGTGTGGGCACCGCCGACCAGCTCGTCAGCGCCAGCGCGGCCGCCATTCTGGGCAGCCCTGCCCGCCTGAGCCCGGAGGACCGTGCGCAGTTGGTCGCGTATGTGACCGATGGCGGCAGCCCCGTGCAGACCCTCACCGACGATATGCGCGCCAACAAGCTGCCCAGCCTGATCGGGCTGCTGCTGGCCTCGCCGCAGTTTCAGTGGCACTGATCGACCGCGCAGGCACGACCGAGTTCAGGACAACTTTTCATGACGATGATGACTTCTCGACGTAATTTACTCAAAGGGATGGGACACCTGGGCGTCGCCGGTGTCAGCAGTGCGCTGTTCCCCTCGTGGATGCCGAAGCTGGTATTTTCGCCCGTGCGCCAGAACAATGCCCCCGGCCAGCGCGATGTGCTCGTCGCCATTTTTCAGCGCGGCGGCATGGACGGCCTGAATGCGGTCGTCCCCTTTGGCGAGGGCGGGCTGTACTATGACCGCCGCCGCACGATTGCTATTCCAGAGCCGGGCGTTTCCGAGCTGTCGGCCATTGACCTGGACGGCCACTTCGGCCTGCATCCGGCGCTGGCCCCGCTGAAAAACATCTGGGACGCCAATCATCTGGCGATCATCCACGGTGCTGGCTCACCCGACCCCACGCGCTCGCACTTCGACGCGATGGAATACATGGAGCGCGGCACGCCCGGCGTGCGCAGCACCACCGCCGGCTGGATCAACCGGCACCTGCTCAGCGCCTCGTGGCAGAATGACTCGCCCTTCCGGGCAGTCGGCATCGGCGCTATGGTGCAGGGTTCGCTGCGCGGGCCGGTGTCTGCGCTGGCGATGCGCTCGATCGTCGATTTCCATTTGCAGGGGCGCGAAGACCAGATCGCGCAGATTCAGAGCACGCTCAGCAGCCTGTACAACGTCGATGCCCCTTCAGACATGATGAGCGCCGCCGCTGGTGAAGTGTTCGAGACGGTGGATCTGCTCAGCCAGATGGCCAATCTGGAATACACACCCGCCAATGGCGCGGAGTATCCCGAATCAGATTTTGGCATGGCGCTGCGCCAGGTGGCACAGCTCATCAAGTCGGATGTGGGGCTGGAAGTGGCGGCAGTCGATATCGGCGGCTGGGACACACACGAAAACCAGGGCGGCGCAGAGGGCGAATTTGCCTATCTGCTGGGCAATTTTGGCGCGGCGCTGGGCGCGTTCTACACCGACATGGGCGACGCGATGAGCGGCGTGACCGTCGTCACCATGAGCGAGTTTGGCCGCCGGGTGCAGGAGAACGCCAGCAGCGGCACCGACCACGGCCACGGCAATGTGATGATGGTGATGGGCGGCGGAGCCAGCAGCGGCGTGTATGGCCGCTGGATTGGCCTTGAGGAGGACAATCTGGACGAGGGTGACCTGGCCGTGACGACCGATTACCGCGATGTGCTGACAGAAATTCTGGCCAAGCGCCTGGGCAACAACGCGCTCGATCAGATTTTCCCCGGTTATGCGCTCAACCCGCTTAATATTTTCCAGGCCCGCTAAAGGATGAGCGCGATGAAAAAGACGATTGCAGGCTTTCTGATCGTGCTGGGGCTTATGCTGTCTGTCCTGCCCGCCAGCGCGCAGGACTTCAACGAATTGACCGCCGTGGAAATCGCTGTCAGCAGCTATCCGTTTGCGCAGGGGCTGGAGAACTATCCGGGCTACACCGCGGCAGCGTATGATCCCGGCACGCGCTACCAGCAGTGGCGCGTCACCTTCTGGGATGCCGATGGCGAGGCGCTGGGCTGGGCCAATGTCAGCGAGGCCACGCGCGAAGTCACCTTTTACGACGCGCATTTCTATCCCTCCAGCGCGCAGGAGCAGGACGCCTATGAAGTCGTGCCCGCCTTCCTGAATACCACGCCGGAAATCCAGTCCACCATCGGCAGCGTGGACGACTATGATTACTGGATCGGCTATGACGCCTGGTTGTTCGCCTGGACGATCTGGATCAATGACGGTATCGACTCGCTCTATGGCATCATCAAATTCGGGGAAAATGGTATGCCCTGGGAATTTGACGATCCGCAGCTGATCGCGCTGGTGCCCGGCAGCGTGATGGAATACGAGGAGTGGTACGAGTCGAACGAGAACCAGGCCATCGCCCTGGCCTATCAGCTGCCGGAGATTTCGTCCGTGCTGCGCGGCGTCAACGACTGGTTCGGGCGCGCATGGCCAGAGCCGGGCACGTCCAACCAGTTCTGGCGGGTCGAATTCGCCACGCAAGACTCGCTGCTGGCCACCGCGATCGTCGATATCGAAACCAGAACCGCCTCGCAGTAATACCCGCACATCCTCAGATTTGGAGCCGCGTAGTGTCCATTCCTGCGCGGCCTGACGAAATGCTTGTGCATTCTGCACTTACGTTTCGTTTTTTTACAGGTTTTACCCCCCTATTGCAGTTGTGCGCTTTTGGCCTTCGGTATATAGTGAATTCTGAATGCATTATGAGTTTCAGTGTTTTTGGTATTAATAGAAGTGTTGAATTCGGGAAAAACGTGCAGCCCAATCGTCTGAATGCCCTCCAAAACTCACTGTCGTGGATTGATGACCTCATCCGCGCAGCTGTGTCACGTGCGCACAACGCCGGTCTTGACCCGACGGATGCGCTGCGCGGGCTGGTCATCACCGATGAAGAAGTCAGCCTGCATCTGATCACCTCGTCTATGGAAGGCCTGTGGCAGGGCGAAGAAATCTTCCCCCAGCTAGACGGCCTCACCTTCACCGATGATGATCCGCTGGGCCATATGGCCGGCATCTTTGGCCTGAACCAGCTTGACTGCCACATCCTGCTGGTGTGCCTCGCGCCAGAGCTGGATCGCCGTTACGAGCGCCTGTATGCCTATTTGCAGGACGATGTCTCGCAGCGGCGGCCCACCGTCAACCTGCTGGTTAATCTGCTGGGCGGCGATGTCAACGAGCGTTTCGCGGTCTGGGACCGGCTGAAGCCGCACATGCCCCTGCGCACCCATCGCCTGATCGAAGTCAGCGGCGAATCGCAGAACCACCCGACCTTTCTGGCGCATCAGCTCAAGCTTGATAATCGCGTGCTGGGCTTCCTGATGGGCGACGACCATGTCGATGCCCGCCTGAAAACCAGCGTCGTCGTGCGTCCCGCGGGAAAAGCGCAGGAAAACATCGCGCCTGCCTCAAATACGCTGCGTGCTGCCCTTCAGCACAACACCAAAGAACCGCCAATCGTGCACATGCAGGGGATGCCCGGCGCTGGCCGCGAAGCTGCTGCCCTGTCTGCCTGCGCCGAAATCGGCGTGCCGCTGACCACCATCCGCATGTCCGAGCTGAAAGAGCTGGAAGGCGGCATCGAGGCCAACTGGCCGCTGGCCATCCGCGAATCGTACCTGGCCCGCTCTGTGCTGCTGGTCCACGAGTGGGAGCTGTGCCTCAAAACCGAGGACATGCAGGCCCCTGCTGACCTGTGGCAGTCGGTGCTGAATTATCCCGGCGTGGTGTTCCTGTGCAGCCGTGAGACCTTCGAGCCGCTGGACGAAGGGCGCACGCGCCGCCTGATTCGCGTCAAGTTCGAGCTGCCAACATACGACTTCCGCTATGCCGCCTGGCGCGATGCGCTGGCCAATCATGGCGTATTTCTGGGCAACGAGGATATCGTCGAGCTGGCCAGCAAGTTCAAGCTAACCGACGTGCAGATCAAACGCGCGGTCAATACCGCGTCCGACCTGGCTGCCAGCCGGGGCGAACAGCTCACGACGGTCGATCTGGTGGCCGGCGCGCAGGCCCATTCCAGCCTGAAGCTGGGGCGGCTGGCCAAGCGCATCGTGCCGCGCTATACCTGGACAGACCTGATCCTGCCGCCGGACCGCGTGCAGGTGCTGCGCGAAATCTGTTCGCGCATCCGTTTCGCCCACGTGATTAACGAGTCGTGGGGCTTCAGCCACCGCGTTTCAGCCGCGCCGGGTGTGACCGCGTTGTTTGCGGGCGACAGCGGTACCGGCAAGACGCTGGCGGCCGAAGTCATCGCCCAGGACCTGGGCCTGCTGCTCTACAAAATCGACCTGTCCGCCGTGGTCAGCAAGTACATCGGCGAGACCGAGAAAAACCTGTCGGTCATCTTTGACGAGGCGCACCAGAGCAACGCCGTGCTGTTCTTCGACGAGGCCGATGCGCTGTTTGGCAAGCGCTCGGAAGTGAAAGACGCGCACGACCGCTATGCCAACCTGGAAGTCGCGTATCTGCTGCAACAATTAGAAGTTTACGAAGGCGTGGCCATTTTGGCGACGAATTTACGACAAAACCTAGATGAAGCATTTACGCGCCGTTTGAGCTTCCTGGTGGACTTCCCATTTCCGGAGCGCGAATACCGCGAAAAGCTGTGGGGATCGCACTTCCCGCCTGAAGCGCCTATGGGCCGGGATGTCGACCTGCATGAGCTGTCTGACCGCTTTGCACTGGCGGGCGGCAATATCCGTAACGCGGCCATCGCCTCAGCCTATCTGGCAGCGGCCGACGGCCAGGAAATTACCATGGCGCACATCCGTCACGCGATCCGGCGCGAACATCAGAAGATGGGCCGCCTGATTGAAGATGATTATTAACCGAGGCATACGGGACACACGATTATGATCCAGGACCTCGACAAGACACTGGAAAAACTGGTGTACGAAAAAGGCAAGCTCAGCCGCAACGACGTGGATGTGTCGTTCGACCAGCCCAACAGCGACTGGAGCTCACGCATCAGCCGTCCGACAGTGAACTGCTGGTGTTTTGACCTGCAGGAAAATGTCAAGCTGCGCAGCATGCAGCGGCGGGTGACGAATGATGAAGCAATGGGTATCATCAGCTATCCCCCAATCCGCATCGATCTCACCTATATGATCACTGCATGGGCGCGCAAGGTGGAAGACGAGCACGCGCTGATGTGGCGCGTCCTCAGCCTGATGTCGCAGACACCAGAGCTGGAACCCGCGAAATGCGAAGGCGCGCTGAAAGACCAGCCTTACAACCTGCCCGTTCTGGTGGCCAATATGCCCGAACGCATCCCGAACATGTCCGACCTGTGGAGCGTGCTCAACAACCAGATGCGCATGGGCTTCCTGGCCGTTATCACGGTTTCTCTGGATCGCACCATGGCGATCGAAACACCGCTTACTTTCTCCAGCACCGTGCGCGTCGGCCAGTCGCTTGACCCGCTTGATCGCACGCTGCAGGTGGCCGATACGGAAATCTTCCGCGAGATAGATCGGCCCGGCGGAAATGGAACCCCTCCTGCCGAGGGCGGCGATAAGGCCGCACCCAAACGCAGGAAATAAGGGGTTCCCACCCAATTTTGTGCGCTCCACCGCACGGCGCAGGGCGAAACGCGCAGTCGGTGATACGCAAGTTAAACAGATTTGCTACTTTTAGGAGGAGAGATGTCGCCCAGTTATCTTTCACCAGGTGTCTACGTAGAAGAAGTAGACAAGGGGACAAAGCCTATCGAAGCCGTCGGTACGGCTGTGGCTGCGTTCATCGGCTACACTGAGAAAGCTACAGATGTAAAAGACGGCAATACGGTTTCCCTGCTGGGCAAGCCGACCCTGTGCACCAACTGGAGCCAGTATGTGGCGAAGTTTGGTGGATTTGTGGCCGGTGCGTACCTGCCGGATTCGGTGTACGGCTATTTTGCGAACGGTGGCGGCAACTGCTACATCGTCAGCATCAAGACGCTCGGGGTATCGGATGACCCGACGCTGTCGACTGCTGCGAAAGCCGTTCTGCCCTCGGGCGATGCCAAGCCGACGAATCTGCTGGAAATCTCCGCCAAAAGCGGTGGCCCCACCGGCAACAATATTTCGGTCAATGTCAAGCCCGGTGAAGCCAAAGACGGCAAGCCAGCCACCGACTTCACGCTCGTCGTGAATGTCAACGGCGCGCCCGCCGAAACCTTCGAAGGTGTGACCCTCGCTCGCGGCGAAAACAATGTCGAGACCGTGGTCAAGACCAAGTCGAAGCTGATTGATGTCAAGGTCGTGGGCAAGTCTGAACTGGCTCCCCCGGCTGGCAGCTTTGAGCTGTCGGGCGGCGAGCTGAAGACCAAGGCCGTCACGCTCAAGGACTACCAGGGTGACAGCGCGGCCCGCCTCGGCATGGCCGGTCTGGAACCGCTGGACGACGTGACGATGGTGATCGTGCCCGACCTGATGACCAGCTACGAAGCCGGCGAAATTGATGCCAAGGGCGTTCAGGCTGTGCAGCAGGCCGTCATCGACTACTGCGAAGGCGTTCGTTACTGCTTCGCCATCCTCGACTGCCCGCCGAACCTGATGCCCCAGGAAATGAAGGCCTGGCGCTATCAGGTGAACTACGACAGCACCCGCGCCGCCATGTACTATCCGTGGATCGAAATCGCGGACATGACTGGCAACGCTGGCCGCACCCGTATGGTTCCGCCGTCTGGCCATGTCGCTGGCGTGTATGCCCGCACGGACGCCACCCGCGGCGTGCACAAGGCCCCCGCGAACGAAGTTGTGCGCGGCACCATCGGCCTGGGTGTGAATGTCACCAAGGGCGAGCACGACCTGCTGAACCCGATTGGCGTGAACGTGATTCGCAGCTTCCCCGGCCGCGGCATCCGCGTGTGGGGCGCTCGTACGCTCTCCAGCGATCCGTCCTGGAAGTACATCAACGTCCGCCGTCTGTTCAACATGGTCGAGGAAAGCATCGAGCGCGGCACCCAGTGGGTCGTGTTCGAGCCGAACGACATGAATCTGTGGGCACGTGTCCGCCGTGACATCAGCGCGTTCCTCACGCTGGTCTGGCGCACGGGCGCGCTGTTTGGCGAGACCCCGGACCGCGCCTTCTATGTGAAGTGCGATGCCGAGACCAATCCGCCCGAAGTGCGTGACGTTGGCCAGCTGATTGTTGAAATCGGTCTGTGCCCCACCAAGCCGGCAGAATTCGTGATCTTCCGCGTCAGCCAGTGGGCTGGCCCGGATGCGCAGGGTTAGTCGTTTAGCTGAAGAAGGAGATGCAAGATGGCTCGTGAGAGCGACTTTCTATTAGGTTTTGGATTCACCCTGGAAGTGCAGGGTCAGCTGACCGGCGTATTCCAGGAAATCAGCGGCCTCGGCTCGGAAAACGAAGTCGTGGAACAGAAGATCATGCAGAACGGCAAGGAAGTCATCCAGAAGGTTCCCGGCCGCCTGAAGTTCACCGACGTGACGCTGAAGGCTGGTATCACCAAGAACCTGGAGATCTGGAACTGGCGCAAGATGGTCGAGGAAGGCAAGATCATGTCCGCTCGCAAGAACGCCATGATCACCGCCCTGGACCGCGCCGGCCAGCCGTCTGCCCAGTGGACGTTTGTGAACATGTGGCCGTCGAAGGTCAGCGGCCCCCAGTTCCAGGCCGACTCCAACTCGTTCGTGATGGAAGAAGTGACCCTCACGTTCGAGAATTACAAGCGCGAGATGTAGTTTTTCGGACTCATAAAGCAGGGGTGACGACATCAACATGATGATGCCAAATGGCTATCCGCAAACAGAGTTTCCTTTCGAGCTGCCGCGTGGTTTTGTGGACGCGCAGGGTATTCTGCATCGAGAGGGAACAATGCGCCTGGCAACAGCTCGCGATGAAATCACCCCCCTTCGTGATCCGCGCGTGCGTGCAAACGAGGCGTACATGGTGGTGATTCTGCTTTCGCAGGTCATCACCCGCCTCGGCACGCTGCCGCGGGTGACACCAGAAATCCTGGAAGGCCTGTATACAGCCGACTTCGCTTTTCTGCAGGATTTCTACCGGCAGATCAACGAGCTGGAACAGCCAACGCTGTCAGTCGTGTGCCCGAACTGCGGCCACGAGTTTGACGCGGAGATTCCTCCGCTGGGGGGATCATAAGCTACCCCCTCGACCGCCTGCACGAGGAGGTAGCGTTCATCGCCGTGGGCCTGGGCTGGAGTCATGACGAGATTCTCTCGATGACACACAGCGAACGCGCACGGTGGGTAATGCAGGTCAATCGTCTACAGCAGCGTCCGCAGGGCCGCAGGGCTCGCGGCAGGTAGGGGTAAAAGAGACAAATGCCTTCTGCCAATACATCATCTAACTCGAACTCTCAGCGCGGCGGATCAGCAGACGCCGCGAGGCAGGCCCAGTCAGAACGCGAACTGGCGGAAAAAGTGAGCCGTCGCGTGTATCAGATCTGGCTGGAAGAAATGCGTATCGAAAGAGAACGGCGCGGGAAGCGTAAAGGATAGGCGACCATGTTATCAGCACTTCCGATCCCATTACCACCCATTCCTGGCCTGACCATGGAGACCCACTCGCTGCACCGTTTCACGGTGGCGATCGATGTGGTCCCGTTTTCAGCATTCACAGAATGCCGTCTGCCCACCATCCAGATTGAGACGGACGATATCAAGGAAGGCGGGCTGAACACGCGCATCCACCGCCTGCCCGCCCGCGTCAATGCTGGCACCGTGGTGTTGAAACACGGCGTCGCACATATCGACTTTATGATGGCCTGGTACATGCTGGCCATGAACCACAAGATCAAGCTGGCGCAGCGCACGATGATCATCACCATGTACGATTCGCTGTTCATCCCGCTGAATCGATGGACCTTCATCAATGCGTTCCCGATCAAGTGGACCGGACCCACGCTGGCTTCGGGCACGTCTGCCGTAGCAGTGGAAGAACTGGAAGTTGTTCACGAAGGTTTCGTTGTCACACCGATCTAAGACAGGCGGACGACTATGGCTGGCAAGCGATCTCCCTTTCAACCTCTAGGCGCAAAGCTGCTCAGTTTTGCGCGCGATCGTATGGCCATGTATGGTGCCGGCACCAGCAGCGTTCAGCGCAAGGCGCTGGAACCGTCCTGGAAACAGAATACCGACACACCACTCAATTGGTCGCAGGACAGCAGTGCACAGCCTGCCGCCGAATCCTATTCCGACGCCCCCGCCGAGCTGTCTTTCGCGGAGGCTTACCCTGATATTGATACCACCGTCGAGCGCGTGGTCAGGCCGACTTTCGGCAGCCCAGCGCGCCCGGCAGCACCATCCTCCGGCGCGGGGCCCACAGTCCAGCGCGATATGGCTGCACCGCCGGCCATCACCGGCGCTGCACCGGCACCCGAAGCCGGCGCGGCACCGGAAAAGCCAAAACCAATGGATCGCAGCCAGTTTCTCGCTTTCCTGTGGCAAAAGCGCGAGGAACAGCTAAACAACAGCCGCGAGCAGATCCAGCGCAATATGGACGCTCAGGCGGAATATGCCGAGCAGCACCCGGAGCTGCCCGCGCGCACCATTGGCAAACGTCGCCGGGGCGCAGTCGTTGATGTGCCCGTGCAGCGTTCTGAAGATGACTTTGATGGTGGAGACGCGCCCGATTCTTTTTTTTTGAATGACAAACCGGCAGCGTCAGCCAGCCCCTCGCCCGTTCAGCTTTCGCGGGAGTCCGGACCGGCCGCGACGCCCTCCGAAACAAATGTCTCGCCCGCTGAACAGCCAGACACGCCAGCACCGACCTCGTCGTTCAGCGGCACGCCATCCATTCAGATGACGCGTGATGATGAATCGTTTGACGCGCCCGCCATGCCCGATTTCGCGGACAGCTTTGGCAGCCTGCCCGACTCGGCCTTCAACACGTCGACGCCATCACTCCAGCCGTCCCGCGACAGCGCGCCCGATGCGCCGTATTCCGCGGATGACGCAGCGGCTTATGAGAGCCCGTCCAGCAGTTACAATGCGCCGACCGCGGCCTCACTGCCGCGTGCAACGGGCACGCCCGCGATTCAGCCGAAACGCGACGCCGACACGCCAGTGAGCAGCGCGGCATCCGATGCGATGCCATCGCTTCAGCGCGATATGAGCGACAACAACGCGCCGTTCAGTGAGCCGCAGATGCCCACCGAAGCCTATATGTCGCCGGGCAGCACCGACGCCACCAGCGCGCCGACGCCCGGCCGCAGCGGCACACCCAGAATTCAGACGAAGCGCGAGGGGTCATCGACCCCCACGACCAGCCCAACTTCGTCGCCGGAAGCATCTTCAGGCACACCTACCACGGCCATTCAGCCGACACGGGCATCATCGCCAGCGGACCAGGCCTTTGGTTCCGCTTTCGAATCGGTGTCGTCAGACCAGCCCGGCGCACCTGCCATTCAGCCGATGCGTGAAACGCCCGCCAGCAGCATGATGTATATGCCCATGGAAACTGTGCTGCGTGACACGTCCGGCCCATCGGCAGCCAATACCGCTGCGCCTGGCATCCAGGCTGATCGCGATGACGCGCTGCCCGCCGCTGACTACATTCCGACTGAATCGTTCATGTCCCCGCGCGAGTCGCAGGCGTCAGATTTCGGCGCTGCGCCAGCTTCTGGCTCTGGCACGCCAGCGACCGGCAGCGTCCAGCGCAAGGCGGATGCCTCATCATCAGGCCAGACGCCCAACGCGCCGTCTGCACCGAGCAATGCATCAGCGACCGGCAGTGTCCAGCGCAAGGCGGATGCCTCGTCAGGTCAGACGCCCAACGCGCCGTCTGCACCGAGCAATGCACCAGCGGCCGGCACCGTCCAGCGCAAGGCGGATGCCTCGTCATCAGGCCAGACGCCCAACCCGCCGTCTGCGCCGAGCAGCGCACCAGCGACCGGCAGCGTCCAGCGCAAAGCCGATGCCTCCTCATCAGGCCAGACGTCGAACGCGCCAACGCCTGACGGGATGTCTTATTCACCCGACATCCAGCCAGAGCGCGATGACGCTATGCCAACCGCGCAGATTCCCACAGAAGCCTTCATGTCGCAGCCACCGGCAGGCCCGACAGACGTCTCTAGTGCGTTCAGCCCACAGGCGCCGTCAGCGCCCGGCGTGCAGCGCAAGGTGGATGCCTCAACAGGCGCACCCGCCAGTCCGCTGAGCCCGCAGGCAGCGTCGACAGCCAATGTCCAGCGCGAAACAGATGTCTGGTCGGACACACCATCCAGCACATTCAGCCCGCAGACGCCATCGACACCGGGCGTGCAGCGCAAGGCAGATCCTGCGCCGGGCACACCTGCCAGCGCATCAAATGCGACGCAGTCGGTAACTGGCAGCCAGCCAGATTATCCGATGGAGGCGCCCACCCTGCTGGAACCCCCAACGGACCTGACGCCGTCCTCCAGCTTCAACACGTATGACGCGGGGACGCCAGTCGTGCAGCGCAAGGCCTTCAGTGACAGCGTTCCCCCGTCCGAGCCAATCCCGGCGTGGTCACCTTCTCCAGAGCTGGCCCCTGCGCCGCTGCCCCACTATGCTGACCCGTCACCGTGGCTGGGTTTCGTCCCAGGGGACGCACCGGCTTCAAACACATCATCGCCCACGACGCCCCCATCTGCGCCTACCAAAGCGCCCAGAGGGGTGCAGCGCAAAAAGACACCGGGCATCACCGAGTTCTCAGAAACCGTGAGCAGCCCCAAGCAGAATGTTGAATCGCCGCCGCCCGCACGTCTGTCCGCCCCATCGCAGATCGTGCAGCGTGCCGCCGAGCCGGATCCTGCGCCAGACAGCGGTTATGATGATGCGGCAGCCCCGCCCATGGATGTCTTTCAGGCGATGATGGCCGCGGGTATGGTTTCCGGCCCATCGAATGAAGCCCCTTCGTTCTCATCGCCATCGCAGTCTGTGCCGGGCATCAGCCGTTCGATATCGCCCAATCAGGCCTCGAATGCACCAGCCAGCGGACCCACAGCCGATGCTTCGGATGCGGCTGTCCCTGCGGCCGGCTCAGTCGAGGCGGACCTGCTGCGGCTGATCAATATGCCTGCCAATACGCCAGTCACCGGCCTTGGTGCGCTGACCGGCAGCGGCAGCCCGCCACCCATTCAGCCTTCACGACAGGCGCCCGGCATCCAGCGGGCAGTACAGCCCGGTCCCCAGCAGTCCGCAGTGGGAAACAGCCCCGCAAATGCGAATGCTGATGCGTCTGAGAACCGCGTGGAGTCGCCCTACACGCCATCCACGTTCCAGGGATCATCTCAGCAGACCAGCGGGCAGGGCCCTGCGCCCAGCTCAGAGCAGCGGGCGCCATCGCTTCCGCCTGTCGGGCTGACGCCGCCCACACCGCCTGTGCAGTCCAATGCATCACAGCAGGGCAATGTCAGCGAATCGGCACCGATCCAGCGCGCCATCACCCTCGACGAAATGTCAGTAGCACTCGGCGGTCAGGAAGGCCAGGCGGGCCAGGAAGGCGGGGCGGGCGAGCCGGATGTTGAGAGGCTGGCGCGCACCGTATTTGGCATGCTGCGCGACAAACTGCGCAGCGAAAATGAGCGTCGTGGACGCTAGGCAGCACAACCAGAGTTTGCCTTTGGCAGGCATGGAAGGGTAGAGACATGCAATCATTGACAAGGGGTGGCGTCACAGCCGGGAAGATCAAAAATCTTCTGAAGCCCAGCGACGTTGTGAACTTTATGTTCAACCCGTTTGAGTACACGATTACCAAGCAGAATACGTGGACGCCAAATCCCACCAACTCTGAAAACGCGCCCCGTATCCAGTTCAGTCAGGGTGGCGCGCAGACCCTCACACTGGTGCTCTTTTTCGACACGCTGGCCGAAGGTACCAACGTGACGGACAAGACCAAGAAGCTGTGGGACATGACGATGATCGACGACACCACCCGCAACAGCGAGACGCAGGTGGGCACACCGCCCGATGTCGAATTCTCATGGGGCGCGCTGGTCTTCCGCGCGGTCATAACACAGATCAGCGAGCAATACACGCTGTTCAAGGAAGATGGCACGCCCGTGCGCAGCAAGGTCACCGTGAATCTGCAGCAGCGTATTCCGGAAGCGGCGACGCCTGCCCAGGATGCCGGCGCAGACAGCGCGGCATCCCCTGCCGCCAGCGCCCCGGCGACGGGCAGCGACCGCCCCGACAATATGGTCAGCAATCCCGACGATATGCGCAGCGCGATGGCAAACAGTGGCGTCGACAACCCACTGAACGTTGCGCGTGGCACGCCGATTGCAGGAGCATAGCCAATGCCCGAAAATCCACTTGTTGCCGAGATACAGATTAAAGTTGCAGGAACGGCGCTCAGTTCAGAGGTCAGCAGTCAGCTTTTTCGTGTCGAGGTGGAAACAACGGTCGATGTACCCAGCATGGCCATACTATCGTTCAACGATGATGAGCAGCTCACACTCATCAACGGTACGATGTTTGATGTGGGCAAAGAAATTGAAGTCCTGGCCCCCAATTTCAATGCAACCTCAGTCCGCTCAACCAGCCTGACGAGCCTGTTCAAGGGCGAAATCACCGCGCTTGAGCCGCATTTTGCGGACCACATGCATGCCACGCTGACCATACGCGCCTATGACAAGCGCCATCGCATGAACCGTGGCCGCAAGAGCCGCGTGTTTCTCGATGTCACCGACAGCGACATGATGAGTTCGATTGCAGGCGAGTACGGACTTTCACCGACCATCACAGCCACGTCGGCCATGCACAAGCACGTCATCCAGCCGAACATCACCGACCTCGAATTTTTCAACATGCTGGCGAAGCGTAACTCACTGATCGTCACCCTTGAAAACAATGCTATTAAAGTAGAGGCCCAGAAGACCGCTGTCGCAGCAATCCTGAAATGGGGAATAAGCCTGATCGAATTCCACCCGCGTGTTTCTGTTGCCACCCAGGTGAATGAAGTCATCGTGCGCGGTTGGGATTCTGTCCAGCAGCAGGAAATTGTAGGGACTGCCACCAACAGCACGGTGCACCCAAGCATCGGCATCCCATCCTGGGGCGGCGCCAAGTCGCAGTCCGCCATCAGCGAGGAAAAAACCATCGAGGTCTTCCGTCCGGTGATGGACCAGTCTGAAGCGCAAAAGCTGGCGCAGGCCATTCTGGATGAGAGCAATGGCAGTTTCATTGAAGCCGATGGTATCGCATACGGGGATCCCGCCATCAAGGCCGGCAGTCTGATCCAAATGGAGGACGTCGGCACCAAGTTCAGCGGTAAATACTCGGTAACGGCTGCCACCCATGTTTACGAGCCGCAGAGGGCAGGATACATCACCTATTTCCGCATCGAGGGCCTGAACCGCGTGCTGCTGGCCGATCTGATCAGCGATCCGGCGCCATCGGGCATCATTGGCCTGATGCCGGCCATCGTCACCAACAATCTCGACACTGTGGACAACAAATACGTGGGCCACGTGAAGGTCAAATACATCTGGAAAAATGGCTCCACAAACGTCGAAAGCTGGTGGGCACCAGTCGTGTCATCTGGCGCTGGCAATCAGCGCGGCTTCTACAACATGCCTGAAATCAACGACGAAGTTCTGGTCGGCTTTGAAAACGGTGATGTCAACCGGCCATATGTGCTGGGCGGCATGTGGTCAAACAAGAATAAAACGCCGGAAGCCCCTAACAGCGCGATTGCAGATGGCAACGTTGAACACCGGATGCTGAAGACACGCATCGGCCACACGCTGCTCTTTAACGACAAATCGGGCGAGGAGGCCATCACGCTGAAAGATGGCAAAGGCAAGCATGTCATGCTTTTCGATGCGGCCAATAATCTCATTGAGACCACGTCAGAAGGCGACATGAATACCGAGCTGAAGGGCAAGTCAACCAGCAGGGCTACCGGGGATTACAAAATCGAAACGCAGGCCAATTTCGAGACGAAGGCCACCAGCAACGCCACCATCGAGGCCACTTCAAACCTGAATCTGAAGGGGACCGGCGGTGCCAAGCTGGAGACGCCAGCGTCACTCAACATCAATGGTGCCACCATCACCATCCAGGGCAACGGCAGTATCACCATCCAGTCCAGCGGCACCCTGACGCTGAAGGGTTCTGCTGTGATGATCAACTGAAGCAGTGTTTGCCAAGCCGCCGGTTTCGGCACAAAATACTTTAGCAGTGTAGACAGGGCTGTTTACGATGAGCTTCGTAGGAAAAGGGTGGTCGTTCCCACCAAAACTGGACGATCGAGACCGTGTGGAGATGGCCAGCGAGGATGTGGATATTCGCCAGGCCATGCGTATCATCATTATGACCTGCCCGGGCGAGCGCGTGATGCGGCCTGATTTTGGCTGCCGTATTCACGAGCTGATTTTTGACCCGTGCAACGAGGCAACAGCCATTGTGGCCGAGCGTTATGTGCGCGAAGCCCTCACCCGCTGGGAACCACGGGTGCGGCTGGAAGAAATCAATGTCATACCGGAACACGATCTGGGCGCGCTCTCCGTTGAGATCATTTATGAGATCAAAGGTCAGAATGACCGGCGCAACCTCGTGTTTCCTTTCTACGTTATCCCACAGCAAACTTAGAGGGGGGTTCGCATGGGATTCGAAACACCCAAGCTGGACGATCGCAGCTTCCGTGACCTGGTTGATGAGGCGCGACGCCGCATTCCGCTGTACTGTCCTGAATGGACAGACCATAATCTGAGTGACCCGGGCATCACGCTGATCGAGCTGTTCGCGTGGATGACCGATATCGTGCTGTATCGCCTGAATCGCGTGCCAGACAAGATGTACGTGAAATTCATGGAGATGATTGGCATCCGTATGCAGGAAGCAGAGCCGGCCCGCGTGCCGGTCACCTTCTGGCTGACGGTGCCACAGGCAAACGACATCACGATTCCAGACGGCACAGAAGTCTCCACCGTGCGCACCGACACCGACCCGGCCATCGTCTTCAGCACTGACGTGCCGGTCGAAATCTATGTGCCGAAGCTGGCGCATGTGCTCACCAGCTCGACGGGCAGAACCGGCCAGCGCGAATTCAAGAGCTATGAAGCGCGCCGTGTGCTGGGTGGCAACGAAAGCTTCCTCGCCTTTGAGTCGAAGCCGCCCAAACAGGGTGACGCCTTTTACATTGGCTTTGAGCAGGACCTGAGCCACCATATTCTGGGCATCCAGATTTCGGTGGCACGGGCTGAAGGCGCCGGTATCGACCCCAACAATCCCCCGTATGTGTGGGAAGTGATGGGCGTCGACGCCGAACAGAACTGGATGCCAGTCGCGCTCGACATGGACGGCACGCTGGGCCTGAACACGCCCGGCCTGGTGCGCATTCACCTGCCGAAGCTGTCGAAAGGCACCCGTGGCGGAGTCACTGCTTTCTGGGTGCGCTGCCGCCTGGATCCGACGCGCTCGCAGCGCACGTATGGCGTCAGCCCCACGATCACGCAGATGAGCATCGCAAGCTGGGGCATCACCATCGAGTCCACCAATGTCACGCGCATCAAGAACGAAATTCTTGGTCGCTCTGACGGCACCCCGGGACAGCGCTTTTTCCTGGCACACACGCCGGTCGTGCCGCGCATCAAGTCGCAGGAATACATCATCGTGCGCCGCGATGACGGCCGCGACGAACGCTGGGCGGAAGTCGCTGACTTCTCGAGCTCGCTGCCCGATGACAAGCATTACACGCTCGACGGCAGCACCGGCGAAATCCATTTCGGACCCGCCCTGCCCCAGCGCGATGGCAGCATCCAGTGCTTCGGCGCCATGCCGCCCAAGAACGCCATGATCGTCATGCGGGCCTATCGCTTCGGCGGCGGGCAGCAGGGCAATCTGGCGGCTGAAACCATCACCATCATGAAGTCGAACATCCCGTATATCGCCCGGGTGACCAACCGCATCGCGGCACGCGGCGGCCTGGATGCCGAAAAGCTGGATACCGCCAAGCAGCGCGTGCCCGGCTTCCTGCGCTCGCTTGACCGCGCCGTGACCGCCCAGGACTTCGCCTATCTGGCCGAAGAAGCAGCACCCGGCATGGTGTCGCGCGCGTTCTGCCTGCAACCGCCCACCACCGCCCGTGGCGAAATCAAGGTGCTGATCATCCCGCGCATCAAGTCACCGGAAGGCTATATTGCGCCGGAAAGCCTGAGCCTGTCGCAGGACCTGCGTGACATCATTTTCGCCTATCTGGATGAGCGCCGCATGCTGGCCACCCAGCTGGACGTGCTGCCGCCGTCATATCAGTTCGTCGAGACGGATGTGCGCATCCGCGTGCTGCCCAGCGCACCTGCCGAAGAAACCCGCCAGAAAGCCGAGGACAAGCTGTATAACTTCCTCAACCCGATCACGGGTGGGCATGATGGCAAGGGCTGGCCTTTTGGCCGTGACCTGAACATCGGCGACATCATGGCGGCGCTGCTGGCTGTGCCTGGCGTCGAATCTGTGCGCGCGGCTGCGCTCTATCCGGCCACCTACGAACGCGGCAGCTTCACGCGTGGCGAGGCGCTGGCGGTGCTGCCGCTGCCGCCGCAGGGTATCGTCGCATCGGCAACCCATGATGTTCGCATCGAATAAGGGGTCTGAATGAACGGCCCAACTGCTGTCTTTACGATCTTTGGACCCAATATCACCGACGAAATCGTGCGCGTGCCGCCTACTGGCCTGCGCGCGGGTCGCTCGGCCGATAACGAACTGGTGCTGGCGTCCAGCGAGATCAGCCGCCATCACATGCGCTTTGAGTGGATCAATGGCGAGCTGGCTGTCCGCGACCTGAACAGCAGCAACGGCATCTGGTACAACGATCAGCGCCTGAAGGCCGACGTACCCCAGGTGCTCCAGCCCGGTGAATCCATCCGCATGGGCCCGTTTGTGGTGCGTTTTGAGCACATCGAATTGCCCGAAGGCGAAGCTGAAGAAGAAAGCACGCCAGAGGACGCCGCCGAAGACCCGATGGACCAGCTTCCCGTAGACGTGGCCTTTGTCGTGGGAGATATTCCCCAGGCCGAGGCAGAGCCGGAACCGGAACCAGAGGTCCTTCCGCCTGCCCCGAAACAAAAGGCGCCTCCGCCTGAGCCTGTGGTGCCTGAGGATGATTATCAGCCGGTCACCACGCCGCCGTCGCTCATCGAAAGCCTGGCGAGCGCCGCCGAGAAAGCCCTCGATTCTGCGCTGGACGCGGTCGAAGAACTGACGACACCGCCTGCGCCTGAAAAGCCGGCGAAAAAGCCAACCGCAGAAGCGAAACCCGACGAAGGCAAATCGTTCCTGTTTACGCCGGTCGCGCCTGATGCCCCTGCTGCCAAACCGTCGCCGGAAAAAGCGCCGAAGAAGAAGGAACCAGAGAAGCCAGTCGAGGCACCTGCCCTGTCGGTGGAGCCACCGCCGGGCATCGAGAAGCCCAAGCCTGCGCCGAAAGAAGAACCTGCTGCCAAGCCGGAGAAGAAGTCGGACGATCCGTTTGACAAGCTGCCCCCGCGCATCGGCGGAGATGGCGCCAGCCTGATTCCCGAAGAACCGCTGCCGCCGCTGCCGCCTGCCCCTCCGTCCAGCAATGGACACAGCATGTATCCGGTGGGCATGCCGCGCGACGCCAGCACGTGGATGAAGTATCTGCCTGGCATTTATCTCGATGATGATTTTCTGGGCCGCTATATGATCCTCGCCGAGGCGATGATGAGCCCGGCCATCTGGATCATCGACAATATGGACATGTATTACACGCCGGAGGTCGCGCCGCTGGAATGGGTGCGCTGGCTGGCGAGTATCTTCGATATCTATATCAGCGCCGAGCTGCCCGCAGAACGTCAGCGCCTGTTGTTCTCGCAGGCGGGGTGGCTGGCCCAGCGCCGTGGCACCCGCGCTGGCATGGAGCGTCTGCTGGAGCTGTATACCGGCGTCCGGCCGGAAATCATCGAGGAAGCCGCCCATTTCACGGTGCGCATTGAGCTGAGCAGCGTGGAAACCAATGTCACGCGTGAGATGCTGGACCGTCTGATTCTGGACAACAAACCGGCATTTGCATCCTATACGCTGGAAATCACGTAGCGCAATAAATTATCGGTGTATAATCTGTTCTTAGAGATAACGATCTGAAAGGGTGATCGACATGGCAGGGTATCATACGCACGAATCGCGGGTTGCGGCCAAAACGACGCGCACGCCGGAAACCCAATCCACACGGTCAAATACTGCTCAGATCGATACCGGAAGCGTGGTCGATCTGCAGAAAGTCATCGGCAACAAAGCGGTGCAGCGCCTGATGGACGGCATCGGCATTCAGGCCAAGATGACCGTCGGCGCAGCAGACGACGCCTATGAACGTGAAGCCGATACCGTCGCCGCGCAGGTAATGAGCGGGTCCAGCGAATCGTCGGTGCAGCGCGCCGGTGAGGAAGACGAGCTGGCCATGAAACGCATCCAGCGCGAAAGCGAGGGCGGCGAGATGGAAGAAGAAGAAATCGCGCTCAAGCGCATCCAGCGCGAAAGCGAAGGCGGCGAGTCGGAAGATGAAGAACTCATGCTGGCCCGCACCGATGAGCAGGTGGATATGAGCGGCTCGTTTGACGTCGGCGGCGATATCGAGCAGCAGATCGCCTCGACCAGCGGCAGCGGCCAGAGCATGCCCCAGGAAAGCACCAGCTTCTTTGCGGATCGCATGGGCCACGACTTCTCGAACGTGAATATTCACACCGATACCCAGTCGGATACGCTCAACCGTTCGCTGGGATCGCGCGCTTTCACCACCGGCAATGACATTTATTTCCGCGGCGGCGAATTCAACCCCGGCAGCTCTGGCGGCCAGGAACTGCTGGCGCACGAGCTGACGCACGTCGTGCAGCAGACCGGCGGCGCACCCGTGCAGGCCAAGCGCGACGAAAAAGACTGCTGCTAGCAGCAGTCGGCAGACACTGGGCGACATCCATGGAGAGGCATCGGCTGCAACCGGTGCCTTTTTCATTGAGATCGTTCGCGTATCTGTATTTCAGCGATATAATTATTCTCATTACCCTCACCTACACACGCGATTTATCCCTTACCGCGGGGGACTCTTATGACAGAACAGGATATGATCGGAAAGGTCGTCGCGCATTACCGTGTCGAGAAAGTGCTCGGCACCGGGGGCATGGGCGCGGTCTATCAGGCCACCGATCTGAATCTTCAGCGCCAGGTCGCCTTGAAGGTGATGCACCCTCATCTGTCGGCCCAGGATCAGTTTCAGAAGCGTTTCCTCCAGGAAGCGCGCGCGGCAGCCAGCCTGGATCATCCGGGCATTGTGCGCATCCTTTCCTTCGACAACACCGAGGGCATGCTCATTCTGGTGATGGACCTTGTGTCCGGCGGCAGCATGCGCGACTTCATCAAGGAACAGCGCGACAAAGGCAAGACAATCGAAACCGTCATGGCGGCAGATTTCACGCGCCAGATCTGCGATGCGCTGCATTATGCGCACCAGCAGGGCATGACGCACCGCGATATCAAACCGGACAACATCCTGCTGAAACGGGATGAAAGCGCAACCAGCGGCTATCGCTGCCTGGTGACCGATTTTGGTCTGGCGAAGCTGGCCGAAAGCAATGTGCATTCGATGAGCGGTGTGCCGATGGGCACGTTTGCCTATATGTCCCCCGAACAGGCCGAAGCCGAAAAAGTGGACAATCGCGCGGATATCTACGCGCTGGGCATCATGCTGTATGAGCTGACCGTGGGCAAGCTGCCCTATCAGCCACGCTCGATCACCGAGGCGATCCGCATGCACGTGCGCGAGCCGCTGCCGAAGCCGTCTGAGCAGCGCCCTGGCTTCCCGGCCGATATCGAGCGCATCATCGTGAAAGCGACGCAGAAGAACCCGAACGACCGCTATCAGACGGCGGGCGACATGTCGCGCGAGATTCAGCGGTTGAAATCGCTGGGCGGCTCCGGTGCCAATGCGCCCAGCCCAGCCCCCGCCGCATCAACGCCATCCGCGCCGCCGCCGCAGGCCGGCCCCACCCCGACGTATGTGCCCGCGCCCGTGTCTCAGCCAGCAGCGCCGATGACCCCGGCTCCGCAGCAGCAGCCCGTGCCTGTGTCCCCCGGACAGGCCGGCATGGACCGCCTGCTGGTCACCGGCACCGATGGCAGTTCATGGGCCGTGCCGCTGAACAAAGACGTCTTCATCATTGGCCGCGCGGACGACCGCGATATCGTGCTGGTGGGCACCAAGGTCTCGCGCTCACACGCACGGCTGGAGCGCGCATTTGACGGCCGCTACCGTCTGATTGACCTCGGTTCCAGCAACGGCACCTATATCAACGAACGCCGTCTGGCCGAAAACGCGCCCGAATTTGTCACACCCGGGCAGCAGTTCCGCATCGGCGAATTCTGGCTGACCATCGAGGCAGGTAATCAGGCCGCGGCCAATCAGTTCGCCCAGCTCAGCTTCACCCAGCTGGAGAACCAGTCGGCCCCGCCCCCGTCACAGCCGCCTGCACCATCGAATACGCCGTACACGCCGCCGCCCATGCAGCCAGCCGGATTCCCCGCGCCCTCGCAGCCGCCGATGTATACGCCGCCAGCCGCTGTTCCGGGATTCCCCAGCATGCCTGCGCCGTCGCAGCCGCCGGCCTATAATCCGCCGCCAATGCCTTCCCCGTCATATGCCCCCCAGGGCAGTTACGCCGGGCAGGGCAGCAGCGCTGGCGGTATTGGCCAGGATGCGCCGAACTATACCGAACGCGAACAAATCGGCCTGAAGCTGATGGGCTCGACCGTCAAGGTTGATGCCGGTTCACGCATGACGCTGTCGCTGGAAGTACAGAATGACAGCAATCTGGTGGACCACTTCACCATTCAGGTCATCGGCCTCGATCCGGAGTGGTATACCGAGCCGCAGCAGACGATCTATCTGATGCCCAAGCAGAAAGACACGGCACAGATTACTTTCCATCCGCCCAGACGCCCCAGCTCGAAAGCCGGCGCTCATCCATTTGAAGTGCGCGCCACAGCCCGTGCGCAGGGCCTTCAGTCCGAGGCCATGCAGGCTGTCCTGCAAATCGAGCCGTATTACACCTACGTCAGCAAGATTGAGCCGCAGCGCCTGAAAAAGCGCCGGGGCAAGATCGACCTGGAAGTGGAAAACAAAGGCAATACCTTCACCACGTTCAATATCTATGCGCGTGACCGTGAAGAGCTGCTGAATGCCGGGCTGGCCAAAAAACAATTCGTGCTGAAGCCGGGTGAAAAAGAAATTATCCCGGTCGAGATGTCCGCGAAAAAGACCATCTTCATCGGCACACCTGAATCGGTGACTTTTGAAATTGGCGTGGTGCCGCAGGAAGAAGGCCTGAACCCGCAGACGCACATGGGCGACCTGGTCAACCCGGCCATCCTGCCGCGCTGGATTCTGGGCCTGCTGGGTATCTCGCTGGCAGGCGTGATTGGCCTGGGCGTGACGCTCTTCAACCAGCTCGTGGTCACCCCGCGCAATATCACGGCGACGGCCGAAGTACGCGCCACCGACCTGGCGCTCACAGCGACCGAGGCGGCCGTTCAAACATCGATTCCACTCGCGGCGACTGCCACTGCTGGTGCAGACCCGGACGGGGATGGCCTGGCAACTTTCCGCGAACTTGAAATGGGCACGGATCCTTTCCTGGCCGATACCGACGAAGACGGCCTGAATGACGGTGAGGAAGTGCGTGTGTGGGGCACAGACCCGCTCAACCGCGATACGGACGGCGACCAGCTGCTGGACGGTGACGAGGCGATGAATATTGGCACCGACCCGACCCTGCCAGACACGGATGGTGACGGCCTGAACGACAATGAAGATCCGGTGCCATTGGCGCGCTCTACAGCGACCCCCACCCCGGTGCCGACGATCTCCGGCGGCGGCTGTGCGGGCGGCCCGCCACCACGCGTGGCCATCGGCGGTGCAGCAGTCGTTACCGCGGACGGCGACCCACTGCGTGTGCGCGACGAACCCTCCACCAACGGCGGCATCCGTAACCAGTTTGCCGAAGGCCGACGCATGCAGATTCTGGGCGGCCCGGTGTGCGACCCGGTGGACCAGCTGACCTGGTGGGAAGTGCAGATTATCGGCGGCCCGCAGGGCTGGATTGCCGAAGGTGTCGCACCCGATACCTACTATCTGGAGCCGGTCGCGCCATAGGCTGATTAAACCGGACAGTCCCTGTGAGCATGATCAGGGGCTGTCCGGCATCGATGCAGGGTGCATTAAGCCAGCCTGCACCCTGCTGTCACCCAACTGATATCCGCTGATGCAGGCTGTTTTGAGGGAAGACCCCATAAAAACATATAAAAACCATCAGGAAAGTGGTTGGCACAGATTCTTTTTTGGGCATATCATCGACTAATAGAGTCAAGCACGTGGCTCGATCATTAGAAAGGACAGAACCATGGAAGGTGGCGAACTGCTCGCCCGAATTACAGAAATGCGCGAGGCAGCCAATACGATTGGCAACAGTGCCCAGCGCGTCAGCGAATCAATGGATGCGACCAATGCGCAGGTGACTGCCATCGGCCCCGATCGCTTTTCCAGCCCGTCGGCAGATGCCTTCCGTGCAGAATATGGCCGCCTGACCGGCGACCTGCGCGAAGCGTATTCTGACCTGATGTTGTTCAAGGAAAAGCTGCTCGCCTCGGCCGACGAAATTGAAGCCGCGTCACGGCCTACCTAAGCCGCCGCGCTGAAAGGATAAAATCTCATGAGCGATATGATTCGCGTCCCTTATACCGAGCTTTTCCAGCGCGCCGCGACCATCCGCCAGCAGGCCGATGCCGTGCGCACCGAAATTAATACGCTGAACGAAACGGTCGAATCGATCAACTGGATGGGCCGCCGCGCCGAGCGTTTCTTCAATATGTGGGCAGATGCCCGCCCGCAGATGGAACGCTGGGTGCAGATTCTCGAAAGCTTCGCGACTGACCTGGAAAATCAGGCCCGCCGCATGCAGACCGCCGACGAAGCATTCTAGACTGCATCGTCCGCACGTAACACCTGATTGACCCCCTGACCGCCGGTGCACAAATACCACACCGCGCCCCGGTCAGGGTTTTTGCCATACTTGATTTGGTTTAGAAACGGATTTTTCTGGCATGGCATCCAACGAAGAACGCGCGCAGTCCGCTAATTTTAACCGTCCACCGCGCATCCAGTTTCCCGCGATGGAGACGGAGGAAGTGGGCATTCCCGCGCCGCCTGCTCCGCAGGACCAGCAGGATCAGAATGTCCTTGCCGCCATTGTGCCCGTCCTGGGTATCGCCGTGATGGGCATTTTTTATGTCTTCCGCGGCGCGACGTCCGGCGGCGGAGAAGGCATTGGCTTCGCGCTGCCGATGCTGCTGCTGGGCTTTTTCACCATCGCCGGCACAGTGTTCGCCCAGCGTTCGCGCAAGAACGACCAGGCACGCCGCCGTCGTGAGGCCGAACTGAATTACGTGCGCATGCTGGAAAAGAAGCGCATCCGCCTGCAGGCGTCACACGATGCCCAGCAGGCCATCCTTGAATATGACTTTCCCCGCCCGCAGGACTGGCTGAACGCCGCCCTCACCCGCGATCAGCGGTTGTGGGAGCGCCGCCCGACGGACACCGACTTTGCGGCATTCCGCATCGGTGTCGGCCGTGTCCCGTCTGCTGTGCGTATCAATACCCCGGATCCCGACACCGACAGCCCGCTGCTCGACCGCGCGCTGAAGCTGGCCGATCAGTATCGCTATCTGCCCGCCGCGCCGATCATCGCATCGCTGACCAAAGATGTCAGCATCGGCATGTGCGGCAAACGCGCTTCGGTCCTGAAGGCCGCGCGCGCAGCCATCTGCAATATCGCGCTCACGCATGCGCCCCAGGAAATCCACATCCACCTGATCACCTCGCAGGCCAATGCCGACGACTGGCGCTGGATGGACTGGATGCCGCACGCCAGCCAGAGCCATCGCGGTGGCGCTGCCGACCTGATCGCGTCTGACAACAACAGCATGCGCAACCTGATGGGCCTGCTGGGCCAGGTGATCGATGAGCGCAAGGAAGCCAAAGGCGCCAAATCGCCGCATCTGCTGATTATTTTCGATGACCCCGCGCTGGTGGAATCGGAATCTGTGTATACGACCATCCTGAAAGATGGCGCGTCCGTGAGTGCATCTGCCCTGTGCCTGGTCAACAGCTTCGAGAACGTGCCCAGCCTGTGCAACAGCGTCATCAATATCGGCAATGACGAGAGCTTCGTATACTCCCGCGTGGGCGAAGAAGGCTTCGAAGTGGAAGGCAAAGCTATCGACGGCCTCAGCCCACAGGACGCCGAACACATCACCCGTGCGCTGTCGGCCGTGGTCGTGCGCGAAAGCGGCGGCGCCGGCCGCATCCCGCGCCGCGTCGATTTCCTCGAAATGTACGGCGTGCGCTTCGTCGATGACCTGCGCCCGCGCATCAAGACCAAATGGAAGCGCCCGATTCGCAAGGGCATGATCCCGTTTGCCGCGCCGATTGGCCGCGAGAGCCTGGCGGTCGATACGCTGATCGCGCTCGATGAAGACCATCACGGCCCGCACGGCATGCTGGCGGGCACCACCGGCTCCGGCAAGTCTGAACTGTTGCAGACGCTGATTTGCGCGCTCGTGCTGGAGCATGACCCGCGCCTGCTGACGCTGCTGCTGATCGACTTCAAAGGCGGCGCCACCTTCAACGTATTTTCCAGCCTGCCACACACCGTCGGCACCGTCACCAACCTCGACTCGATTCGCGTCAGCCGTGCGCTGGAGGCGCTGAAGGCCGAAACCGCCTTCCGCCAGCAGTTCCTTGACAGCATGAACGTGCGCGATATCAACCAGTATCACCGCTTCTTCGTGTCCAACCCCTCGCGGCTGGATGACCCGACCTTCAAGCCGCTGCCGCACCTGTTCATCATCGTGGACGAATTCGCGCAGCTGGCCAAAGAGATGCCGGACTTCATGCGTGAGCTCGTGCGCACGGTGCAGGTCGGCCGTTCGCTGGGCCTGCATCTGCTGCTGGGCACGCAAAGCCCGATGGACGTCATCACCGACGAGATGAACGCCAACCTGCAATTCCGCATCTGCCTGCGCGTGCAGAACGTGGAGGCCAGCCGCGCCATGCTGCGCCGCCCTGACGCCGCCTTCCTGCCCCCTGGCTGGCCCGGTCGCGGCTATTTCCAGGTCGGTGCTGCCGGGCTGTTCAAACAATTCCAGACGGCCTATGTCGGCGGTGACTACGAGCGCAAGGCCGAAGATGAGGCCCCCAAAGAAGAATTTGTGCTGGAACTGATCGACGAAAAAGGCGAAAAAATCAGCCTGATGCCGGAGACGCGCACCTCGTTCCAGTCGATGCCGCCCGACGCGGCCGGCGGCGGAAACGGCGCATCAGCCCCCACCGGGCCGATCGAGATTCAGCAGCCCTATACCGTGGCCCGCGCCATCGTCGACACAATCGTCAGCTACAGCAAGGACGAATCGGTGCCGTGGATGAAGCCGCTGCTGCTGCCACCGCTGGAAGAACGCATCACCTTGGCCAAGCCGTTCGCCAAGTCGAACACGGTCGGCTGGGATGGCTTCGCGTGGGCGGACCCAGGCACAGACCACGACAACAATCCTGTCCGCACCGGCTCCGCGCCGATCGGCATTTTGGACGACGTGTATAACCGCACGCAGCATCCGCTCTGGCTGCACCTGAACGCCAGCGCGGGCGACGGCAGCAAAACCAACCGCCGCGACGGCCACGTGCTCATCATGGGCAGCCCGGGCAGCGGCAAGACGATGGTCATGCGCACGCTGGCCATCAGCCTCGCCCTGCTGCACGCGCCGGACAAGCTGCATATGTACTTCGTCAGCTTCACCGGCACCGGGCTGGATGTGCTGGGCGACCTGCCCCACGCCGAGCGCGTGATTTACGGTAATGAGCCAGAGCGCATCCGCCGCCTGTTCAACCGCATGACGCGACTGCTGGATGATCGTCAGGCAGGCCGTGCCGAGCCGTTCGCGCCGGTCATCGTCATCATGGTGGACCAGTACGAGCAGTTCCGCGACGCTTACCGCGATACCCATATGGCTGACCTCGATCGCCTCGTCAATGAAGGCCGCGGCGTCGGTATCTTCGTCGTCATGAGCGCCAACTCGCCCAACATTGTGCCCGACCGCCTGCGCTCGCTGATGCAGCAGCGCATCGCGCTGGAGCTGGGCGACCCGGCCGATTATCTGATTGCTGTGGGGCGCGTGCAGGCCTCCCCGGACCTGCCGGGCGGGCGCTGCTTTGTCTCGAACAATCCGCCGCTGGCCGCGCAGATCGCGCTGCCGACGCTGCGTGCCACCGACGACGACCAGGATACTCTGGCCGCCTGTGGCGAGATTGTCGGACAGCTCAAGCTGGGCTACCTCAATATGAAAAAGCTGGCGCCGGATACGCGCGGCGCAGCCGCACAGGCGCCCGCCCCGATCGAGCCGCTGCCGACGATTGTGCCGCTGTACACGCTGTCGACACCGATTACGCGCAGCAGCGATTACCATGTGGTCACGCCGCTCGGCCGCTATGACGATGACGCGCAATCGGTCTATACGCTGGACTGGTGGGCGCAGGGGCCGCAGTTTGTGGTCACCGGGCCACCTGGTTCCGGCAAGACGAATATGCTGCAGGCGGCAGTGCTCAGCGCCGCGCAATTGCATTCGCCTGAGAAACTGCGCTTCCTGCTGGTGGACTTCAACGGCCGCAGCATGCGTGGGCTGACCAACCTGAAGCACGTCATCAAACGGGTGACCGACCCGATTGAGCTGAAAGCCCAGCTCATGAATCTGCAAAGCGAGATGAATGCGTTCTATGCGTCCATCCGCGATCATGAGTTCGAGGCTGACGAACCACCGGAGCTGCCAGCCACCGTCGTCGTCATCGATGATTATGACCAGACCAGCGAGGCACTGGCGGGCAATCCTGAGGTGCTGCTGCAACTGCGCGATCATGCCCGTCTGCACAGCGAGCTGGGGCTGTATATGTGGGTGGCGGGCTATCTGGAACGCACCAGCGACCCGCTGATCAAGCAGCTGCTGCTCAAGCGCTCCGGCTTTGGCCTGATGGTGAAAGAAAGCCTGCAAAAGCTGAACGTGCGCACGACCGGCCTGTCGAACGACGCCATGCCTGAAGGCCGCATCTATGTGCCGCTGCTGAACCAGATCAAGGTGGTGCAGGTGGCGCACATCGAATCGGCGTCTGGCTATGTGGCGCAGATCAACGACCGCCTGTGGGGCAAATTTGAGCGCGCCAGCTGGCAGAATCCGGCCAGTGTGGATGATCTGTATCAGCCACCGCCGAGCGCGCGTTCGGGCAATGTGCCCACTGTAAACCTGGATATTGATACCGTCGGCCTGATCGACGACCTGATGGGCCGCAATCTGAAGCCGACGAAACGGAAGTAAGCTGTGGACGCGAAACTAATCAAGGCAAACATTGCGCTGTTCAACGGAAGCCGGTCTGAAGTGCGGCGGCTGCTGGCAGAATTTACGGCAGAGCATTCGCGTCCGTCGGAAGAAGAGACGCCGCTGCTGATGTGGCTGGATGCACAGGCAGCAGACGACCGCGCCACGCGCATGGAAAAGCTCAAGGTGCTGGTGGAAAAGCTGCCGAAAAACGATCGCTATGCGCGCATCGCGGCCGACACGCTGGAGCAGGAAGACCAGTATGCCTCCAAAGGCGTCGAGACCGATGAGCCGCTGGAGATGCCTGAAGAAGGCGTTGACGCCCCACCTGCACGCAAGCTGCCAAAGCCGCTGGGCGTCGACCTGTGGAAAGCGGGCGCGTTTGCCGCCATTGGCCTGATGATCGGCATCGTCGTTGTCAGCCTGCTGGGCGGTGGCGGGGGCAATACCCCTGCAGCGACCCAGGTGGCCGGCACAAATTTCGGCCAGCCGCCGACTAATCTGAATAACCAGCAGGGTCCGCTTCCCACACTGGCGCCAGACCGCAGCATCGCGCTGCGCCCGGAAGACTTTGAGGCTATCTACGAATCCGGCATCCTGCAGGTGTCGGCTGTGGAAGATAATTCTGGCCGCATCGTCAATGAAGATGGTGAGCTGGTGACTGCCACGCAGGGCGCGCGACTGGTGGCGGTGCGAATTGTGTTTGAATGCCGCAATGGCAGTATTTGCAGCGACCCGCCGGAAGCGGACCTGTTTATCACGACCGATACCCTGACGAATATTCCGCCTCTGCGCAACGTCGGTCCGGCTGGCGAATCACGCCTTTCCGAGCGCATCGCAGACAACAATCAGAGTGCTGGATGGGTCGTCTTTGAAGTGCCCAATACAAGTATCCCTGCGGCCCTGACCGTGATTCCCCCGGTGCCATCCGGGCAGGACCCCGTGCCGATTATCATCCCACTCGCCTTGCCGTCTGGAGCATAAGGCAAACTACGATGAGTTCTCTTGAAGCCCGGATTGACGAACTAAGACTGGCAGCATCGTCTCTGGTGAATTCTGCCGAGACGGTGCGCAATGCCAAGAATGTCGCCCACGGTATCGTGGACCAGTTGGTCGTGCGCGGCTTCCAAAGCCCTGCCGCCGATAAATTCTATGCGGAGTATCGCCGCGAACGCTCCATCATGGATACCTGGCCTGACGAGCTGGAATCGTTCTCGCACAGGCTGGAAGAAGCAGCCGACGCCATTGAAGAAGCCGTGCGCCAGTCTGGCGATGGCCCCGATGCGCCCGGCGGCGGCGGCGGAGATGTGTTCATTCCCCCCGGACAGGGAGGTACACCGCCCGGTCAGGGCGGGACGCCCCCGGGACAGGGCGGCACACCGCCCGGCCAATCCGGCGACAGCCCGGGCAACAGCGGGAATGCTGGTAACAGTGGCACGGGTGGCACAGGTGGTACATCAGGCACCGGCGGCAGTTCGTCGGGTGGCGGTGTGGGCGGCGGCAGCTCGGGACGCGGACGCACCAGCAGCAGCGGTGGGGGATCATCGGGCGGCGGATCGTCGTCCAGCGAGCCCGAAGTCGTGCTGGAAGCGCCGCCGCTGGATGCCTATGCCAACCAGCATAATCAGGCGATGATGCAGGAATTAACGCGCCAGCAGGCGGCACTGGAGACTGAACAAAGCAACCTGACGACCCTTGAAGGTCGACGTGCCGAAATTCAGGGCGAGCTGGACCGCCTGACCCAGGTGCTGGGAACGAGCGCAGGCGTCACGCCGAACGCGCGCGTCCGCGGCCTGCGCGAGCAGCTTGCCGCGATTGACGCCGAAATTGCGGCTTCACAGCAGAACATTGAAAACGCGACCAATAATATCACCAGCCTGCAGGACCGCCTGGAGCGCGTCAGCCCCGGTGCCGGTGCCGACCTGGAGCTGATCGCCAGCCTGGAAGGCGGCCGCACCAGCGACGCCATCCTCAATGCCACGCGCCAGGCCGACAACTCGGTCAACTGCGTCAACTTCGTGTGCAGCCGCATGCCGATTCCGCCGGGCATCCCGAACAATGCCTATCTGTGGCCGGAAAATGCGCTGCGCCACCCGGAATACGGCATCAAGATGGGCGACGTGCCGCTGCCCGGCTCGGTTATGGTGATGCAGCCGGAGCACTCGTTCGCGGATGACCGCTTCGGCCATGTGCTGTACGTCGAGCGCGTGGAACCGGACGGCAGCGTGTGGGTTACCGATAACTTTAATCACACGCCTGTGTTATTATCGTCGCTCACGGATGAGGTCAGCGGACCCAACATCACCTACATGTATTTTCCGTGGGAAACCCAGGCATAGGGACGGCACGATCGGCGCTGCGGCGCGCGGCCGTCAGCGTGTAAAACCACTATGATCAGTGCCATTCAACTCCTGCGCCGCAATCCGGCTTATGCGCGTCTGTGGGGCGCGCAGGCTGTCAGTCTCATCGGGGACTGGTTCAATACCATCGTGCTGTCGGCCCTGGTAGCGCGCTACACAGACGGCTCTGGCCTGGCCATCAGCCTGCTGCTGCTGGCGCGCTTCCTGCCTCCCCTCATCGTCAGCCCGCTGGCCGGGGTGCTGCTCGACCGTTACGACCGCCGTCGCCTGCTCATCATCAGCGACGTGGTGCGCATCTTCGTGGTGCTCGGCTTTCTGCTCGCCACCGGGCCGGACCGCGTCTGGCTGATTTACCTGCTCACGATTATCCAGTTCAGCTTCTCCTCGCTGTTCGAACCCGGACGGTCAGCGCTGCTGCCTGCCGTCGTCAACCGTGAGGACCTGGTAGCTGCCAACATTCTGGGCAGCGTCACCTGGTCGATCATGCTGGCTGTGGGCGGCGCGCTGGGCGGGCTGGTCTCCGGCCTGCTGGGGTCAAACATCGCGCTGCTGTTCGACGCCGCCACGTTTGCCGTCTCGGCGCTGCTGATCTGGAGCATCCGCCTGCCGCGTGAAGTCACCCATCCCACGAAAGGCAAGACCCATCAGAGCAGCGGCCTGCGCGACTACATCGAAGGCCTGCGCTATGCCCGCCGCAACCCGGAGACGCTGCTCACGCTGCTGGTCAAGGCCGGCGGCAACGTGGGCAATGTCGACGCGCTGCTGATCGTGTATGCAACCGGCTTATTTGTGCTGGGCGAGGACGGCAGTGGGTCGCTGGGCGTGCTTTGGAGCGCGTTCGGCATTGGCGCCATTCTCGGGCCAATTCTGGTGGAACGCTGGAATAACGGATCGGTGCGCAGCATGCGCCGTATCATTCTGGCGGGCTATGGCTTCATCGCCGCAGGCTGGTTCCTGCTGGCCGGCGCGCCTGTGCTGGCCATCGCCGCGCTCTCGATGATGGTCAAGGCCATCGGCAGCAGCCTGTACTGGACGTACAGCTCGGCTATTCTGCAGAAGACCGTCGATGATGCCTATCTGGGGCGCATCTTCTCGCTGGACATGGCCGGATTCCAGTTATTCAGCGTGCTCAGCATCATCGCGACGGGTGCTGCGCTGGAGGCCTATGGCGATGGCAGTGTACGCATCATCGTCGCCGTGACGGGCATCCTGTCCCTGATTCCGCTGGTCCTGTGGGCCGCCGTGCTGCGCTATCTCGATCGCCGCACCGCCCAGCGCGAACAGTCACCCGTGGCCGCGTCACCCACCCCCTGAACCCTCTGACAAAGGCATTTCAGCATGCTCGAACTGATTAAAGTCATCCTGCTTGGCATCATCGAAGGCGTCACCGAATTTCTGCCGATTTCCTCGACTGGCCACCTGATCGCCGCGGTCGCTATCCTGCGCCCGGCGATGGGCCCCGGCACCATTGAGTCCTTCGAGATTTTCATTCAACTGGGCGCGGTCGTCGCCGTCATCGCCTGGTACCGCGCCGATCTGCTGGCAAAGCTCTCCACCCTGACGGCCAGCCGCGACACCCAGCGTTTCGCCCTCGCATTGATTGTCGCCTTCTTCCCGGCAGCTATCATCGGCGTGCTGACCAGGGAAATTATCAAGGAAGTGCTGTTCAACCCGGTCGTCGTCGCTATTTCGCTGATCGTGGGCGGTATCGCCCTGATTGCCGTGGAACGGCTGCCGCGCATCCGCAGCCTGACCACAACCACCGTTGAGCTGGAAACGATCACCCCGCGCCACGCGCTCATCATCGGCCTGCTGCAAACGCTGGCGCTGATTCCGGGCGTATCGCGCTCGGCCGCCAGCATCGTCGGCGGCATGCTGACCGGCCTGAACCGCCAGACGGCGACAGCGTTCTCGTTTTACCTGGCCATCCCCACGCTGGGCCTCGCTACCATTGCCGACCTGGTGTTCAGCCTGGACGAAATCAATACTGCTGACCTGCTCTATTTTTTCATCGGCGCAGTCGTGGCCGGCATCGTCGCCTGGCTGTCGATTCGCTGGCTGCTGCGTTATGTGGCGACGCACACCTTTGCACCCTTCGGGGTCTATCGCATCATCGCCGGCATCATCCTGCTGATACTTGTGGCCACAGGCATCGCTTCTCAATAATTAACGCGGTAACATTTCGCATATACTTAAGGCACGTCAAATACCAACCAGCCAAGGATAACCCGGTGTGCAGGACTTCTCTGCGGCGCCTGTCATACTCATAGGCCACAGCGATCCGGCTTATATTTCGCATGCCACGGACGTCCTCCAATCCGCTGGCTGTTTTGTGCTGCCCGCAGACTCTCCCCAGGCAGTACAGTCCGCGCTCTACACCAATCCGGTGGATATCCTGCTGATTGATTCGGCGCTGGCTGATGCGGTCGCGATTGTGCGGCGTCTGTATGCCCAGCCGATGCGCCCGCTGATGCTGTGTGTGTGCACGCCAGACGACAGCGTCGCCATCGATGCGGCTTTCGCGGCCGGTGCCGATGATGTACTCACCAGCCTGCTCATCGCCCAGACCGATGCCCAGCGGCTGATGCATCTGCTCAGGCGGCACCACAGGCGCGAACGCTTCAGCGTGTTCGGCATGTCGCATGACCAGACGCTCAGCTCGATTTACCAGATTTTCGACAATGCCCCAACCCCCATGGCGCTGTACGACCCGGCCGGGAATCCGCACCTGCTGAACCAGCCCTTCCGCGACTTTTTTGGCGGGAACGATGCCCCCGAAATACGCCAGCCCCTTAGCGAGATTCCCGGACTGCGCGCGGCCGCAGCGGTGCTGTTTTCGGGCCAACCGGTCAGCCATTTGCAGGTCGAGCTGCAGGTCAATGGGCGCACACACCATGTCGAGCTGACTGGCAATCCGGTGCTGCGCGGGGAGCTGCTGGATGGCGTATTAATTTCGCTGACGGACATCACTGCGCTCAAGATTGCCGAAGCCTCGGAGCGCGAACAGCGCGAACAGGCCGAGTCACTGCGCGATCTGGCCAGCCTGCTCTCGCAAACCTTTGATGTGGAAGCGGTGTATAACGGCTTGCTCGATCACATCGGGCAGGTGGTGCAGCACGATGCCGCCAGCATCATGCTGCTGGAAGACGGCCAGCTGCGCGTCGCTTATTTCCGCGGACGCAGCTCAATGTTCAGCAACCACCACACGGCCGTGGGCACCGGCATCAATCCAGATGACTTTGAAACCTTTACCCGCGTACTGCGCGACAATACGACCGTGCTGGTGGAAAACGTCGATGTGTATCCGACCTGGCGGCTAATTCCGGAAACCGAATGGATCAAATCGTGGGTTGCGGTGCCACTGTCTGCTTATGGTCACATCCTCGGACTGCTTTGTCTGGACGGCGATTCTTCCAATAAATTCCAGGTCAAACATGTGCCACAGCTTCAGGCATTTGCCGATCAGGCAGCCGTCGCGCTGGAGCATGCCCATCTGATCGATTCGATTTATCGTGATGCCGCCCAGCTTCGGTCGATCAACCGCGCCACCAGCACCCTGCTCACGACCAGCCTGATCGACAGCAGTTCCCCGCAGGAGCTGTATGACCGTCTGGCGCAGATTGTCTCGCGCGAAATGCCGGACGTGGAATGCACCATCATCGCCGTCGAGCAAAGCGGCGGCAACCATATCCTGCGGCCGGCCGCCCGCGCTGGCATCCTCAATATTCCCCTTGAAGAGGGCGCTGTTGTCACGACCGGGTTGATCGCACGGGCAGTGCGGACCGGCGAAATCGTGTGCGCCCAGGATGTCTCGCAGGATCCGGATTACGTCTCGTTCCACCCGAATACCCGGGCCGAGCTGGTCGTACCAATGCGCGGCACCCAGCGCTGTCTGGCCGTGATTGACTTGCAGGCCATCGAAGTCAATGCCTTTGACACAGAGCAGATTCAGGTGCTGCGCACGCTGGCCGAGCGGGCCGTCACCATCCTGGAAAACCAGCTGCTCTATCGCGAAATTCAGCAGCGCGTGCAGGAGCGCACAAGCGAACTGAATCGTATCAAAGACCGCACCGAAGCCATCCTCAATAACAGCAGCGACGCCATCCTGCTGCTGCGCCGGGACGGGCGCATCCAGCAATCCAACCAGGCTTTCGAGAACATGTTCGGATACCACGGTGACGAGCTGTTCAACAAGCCGTTCGAGCGCCTGACCGGGCCTTTTTACGCCAGCATGTTACAGCAGGCGCTGGCGGAAGTCGTGACCGGCGGCAAGCCTCAGCGCATCGAGCTGATGATGGACAGCCGTGACGGGGCCGCCTTTGACGCCGATGTCGCCATCTCGCCCGTCATGGAGAAATCCTCGGGCGCCCCTTCTGTCACCAGTATCGTGTGCAGTATCCGCGACATCACCGAACGCAAACAACTGGAGCGCGACCTGCGCACCGCCCTCAACCGCGAGCGCGAGCTGAGCGAGCTCAAGTCGCACTTTATCTCGCGTGCCTCGCATGAATTCCGCACCCCGCTGATGATGATCCGCGCCGCCACCGACCTGCTGAATACGCACGGCGAGCGCATGGGCTATGAAAAGCGGGCCGAGAAGATGGAAAGCATCCAGCTTCAGGTGACCCGGCTGACGCGCATGCTGGACGAGCTGCTCACGCTGGGCCGCGCGCAGGAGCTGGGCAAAAATGATCTGCTGTGGGGACAGCTCAATCTTGCGGATCTGTGCGAATCGATCATTAATGAGCTGAAAACCGGCATCGGCAGCGCGCACACCTTCACAGTGACGCGTTCGGGCAGGCAGTTCATCATGTTCGCTGACGACCGCTGGATGCGCCGTGCCCTGACGAATCTGCTTTCCAACGCGATCAAATATTCACCGCGGGGAACGGAGATTCTGGTGCGCATCATGCAGACGAGCACGTCCCTGGACATCAGCGTTCAGGATGAAGGGTTTGGCATCTCTCAGGAGGACCAGCAGCGGCTGTTTGAACCATTCCATCGCGGCAGCAACGTAGAGCACATCGACGGCACAGGGCTGGGACTGTCTATTGTTAAACAGGCGGTGGAGCTGCATGGCGGCACTGTCGCGGTACAAAGCCAGCTTGGCATCGGCACTGAATTTACATTATCCTTTCCCATTGATACTGTGGGAGATCTGCCATCATGACCACGAAGATACTTGTGATTGAAGACGCGCCAACCCTGCGCAAAGACATCATAGAAATGCTGGGTTTCGAGGGCTACGAAACCTACGGCGCGGAAAACGGGCTGGACGGCGTGGCCAAAGCACGCGAGATCATGCCAAATCTCATCATCTGCGACATCATGATGCCCGTTATGGACGGCTATGGCGTGATTGAAGAGCTGCACCGCGACGCGACCACAGCCACCATTCCGTTCATTTTCCTGACAGCGCGCACCGACAGGCTGGATATGCGCCACGGCATGAGCCTGGGCGCGGACGACTTCCTGACCAAGCCGTTTACCGTGCACGAGCTAATGAATTCGATTAAGGCGCGCCTGCAAAAACAGGCTGAGATGAAAGAACAGGCCGCCCGCCGCCTGGACGACCTGCGCGGTAATATCATCCTGGCCCTGCCCCATGAGCTGCGTACGCCGCTGAATGTCATTCTGGGCTTCAGCGATTTGCTGATGTCGGATGCCGAAGGCATGGACCCGAAGCGTGTCGAAGAAATGGCCACGCACATCTACAAGGCGGCTAACCGGCTGTATCACCTGACCGAGAATTACATCACCTACGCCCAGACCGAGCTGATCGCTGGTGACCCGCGCCTGTTTGAAAGTTTCCGCGCTGGCTATCAGTTGTACCCGTCCTACAGCATCGCCGGATACGCCCGCGAACATGCCAAGGCGCGTGACCGCGCGGATGATTTCACGCAGGACATGGAAGATGTCGCCTGTATCGGCCTAAGCGATGAATACCTGAAGAAGATCACCATCGAGCTGATCGACAACGCCTTCAAGTTCTCACAGAAGGGCACGCCAGTGCGCCTGATTGGCAAGGTAAAAGGCGACCTGTATATGCTGGAATTCCACGACAAGGGTCGCGGCTTCCCCGTGGAACACATCCACAATATCGGCGGATTCAGTCAGTTCGAGCGCAATCAGTACGAGGACCAGGGCAGCGGCCTCGGCCTGATTATCGCCAAGCGCCTGACCGAGCTGAGCGGCGGCACATTCACGGTGGACAGTGAGCCAGAGTCGGGCACGGTCGTCAGCGTCGGGCTGCCCATCCGCGCCTATCCGGAGTAGTAAACTGCACAGAGCCGGCGTTCATTCATGCCGCTTACAGTTGTGCAATGCGTGCACATCGTTATAATTACGTTCTAAGTTGGCTATTTGGCTGACAGATATCCGGCAGCAGGAAAGGTCGGGATGATGCGTCACCCGCTGAAACCATTACGCACCATCACGCTTGCTGCGTCGCTGTTTATGGCGACGACACTTGCGGCTTGTTTTACGCCGGCAGGAAACAGCCTCGAATCCACCAGCGTGGCATTTTCGCAGGCCACCTTCACCGACATTCCCACCGAAACCCCGCTGCCGCCGCCAACCGAGGAGCAGCTGCTTCCTTCAGATACGCCGCTGCCCACCGATACGCCTGAACCTGCGGTCATAGAGATGATCGCGATTACCAATACGCCTGATCCGCTGGCGCTGGCACTGACCAATGTCGCGGTCGCGGCCATCATCACGCCCACGCCCGATCCACTGCAAGTCGTACAGGCCGACCCGCTGGTGATGACGGCCACCGCGCTGGCCAATCTCGCTCTGGGGGCGCAGGTGCAGCCAGACATCTTCCAGATCGATCCTCTGGCCCAGACCGCCACCGCGCTGGCAATTGGGGCGGGTGTGATTGTCGAGCAACCGATTGATCCGCTGGCGCTGACCGCTACCGCATTTATCGCGGGCGCGACGCAGACAGCCGCCTACCCCATGACGCAAACGATGGAGGCCATCCTCGGCCCCACGGCAACTATTTTCAACCCGCTGCAACCGACGATCACGCCACCCATCATCACCAATCCGGGCACCACCTGCACGCACACGGTCGTGGCAGGTGACAACATGTTCCGCATCTCGCTGCGCTACAACACGACTGTCAACGCCATCGCATCGGCCAACGGTATCGTCAATCCCGCGCTGATTATCGTCGGCCAGGTGCTGAATATTCCCGGCTGCGGCGGCACCAGCGGCACTGGCGCCCCGATCACCGCCAATTCGAGCGGCGGCACCAGCTCGTGCGCCGGCCAGCAGTACACCGTGCAGCAGAACGAGACGCTGTTCCAGATTTCACTGCGCTACAATGTCCCTGTGAACTCGATCGCGTCGTGCAACGGCATCTCGAATATCAACCTGATTTTTATCAACCAGGTCATCACGATTCCGGCGGCCTAGCGCCCCGCGAACAGTTCATCTTCGGGGCGCAGTCTGATGGCTGCGCCCTTTGTCTTCCCCGAAAGGATGTGCGCCTTTGACCACTCCCGACATTCAACCGGAAATCTCGCTTCAGGAAACGACCGTCTACAGCGGCCGCGTCGTCACGCTCATCCTGGCCGATATTCAGCTTGCCAATGGCAGCACCAGCAAGCGCGAAGTGGTGCGGCATCCGGGTGGCGTGGGCATCGTCGCGCTGGATGAGAAGGATCACGTGCTGCTGGTGCGGCAGTATCGCTTTGCGGCCGGGCGCATGCTGCTGGAAATTCCGGCGGGCACGCTGGAGCCAGGCGAAGACCCCTTCGTGTGTGCAGAGCGTGAGCTTCAGGAAGAAACCGGCTATAAGCCGGGCCGCCTGCTGGGGCTGGGCGGCATCTATCTGGCGCCGGGCTACACCAGTGAGTTCCTGCATCTGTTTCTGGCGCGTGAGCTTCAGGAAAGCAGCCTGCCCATGGACGATGACGAAGCCATCCATCTGGAGCGTGTGCCAGTGTCCGAAGCCCTGGCCATGATTGAGCGCGGCGACATTATTGACAGCAAAAGTATCGTCGGGCTGATGCGCGTCGCCCGCCAGCTGGGGCTGTAGCCGGGCTAACCGAGTCTTGATTGCCGCCTTGTGACTGATATAATGCCTGATGCTGTCAGTAAAAGATCAGCGCAGCACGGGCGTTTAGCGGCACGCGTCTCTTTCGACAACTGCCCCCTTTAGAACGTGGACGGCGGCGCATTAGGGTAAGGACTCCACCCATGCACGAACTTATCAAGGCACTTCAGGCCCCCGACCGCGGCTTCCCCGCGTTCAATTCGGGCGACACCATCAAGGTGTATATCCGCGTCGTCGAAGGCGACAAGGAACGCACCCAGATGTTCCAGGGCGTCGTCATTCGCCAGCGCAAGGGCGGCAACGAGAAGAACTTCACCGTTCGCCGTATTGCATCGCACAACATCGGCGTCGAGCGCACGTTCCTGCTGCGCAGCCCGCGCATCGAGAAGATCGAAGTCGTGCGCAAGGCGAAGGTCCGCCGCGCCCAGCTGTACTACCTGCGCGATCTGCGCGGCAAGGCAGCCCGCCTCAAGGAACGTCGCTAGTCGGCGTCCGCCAGGCACAGCAGTTGAATTTTCAGGCAGGGGCGGTCATGACCGCCCCTTTGTCGTATACAGGTCAGAAATCAGCACAGCAGGGGTGAGCCGCTCCCCCGAAACGTCCCAGAGAGTGTCTCCATACAGGGAAGAATTCGCATGACCCGTCCATTGATCGGCATCACCTCGTCGTCCATCATCATCAATGGCAATCCGTATAACCGCATGTATGCGCCCAATGCGCGCGCCATCGCCGAGGCGGGTGGCCTGCCGGTGTATATCCCCACCCACATGGACACCGACACCCTGCGTGAAATCTATGACCGTCTGGATGGCCTGCTGCTGCCCGGCGGTCCGGATGTCGACCCGGCGCAGTACAATGCCGATCGTCATCCGCAGCTCGGCCTGGTGGACGATGCCCGCGATGCCATCGAGCTGACGCTGGCGCGCTGGTCGGTCAGCGACGACATGCCCACTTTTGGCATCTGCCGTGGACACCAGGTGCTCAATGTGGCGCTGGGCGGCACGCTGATTCAGGATATCCCATCGCAGGTGGACACCGACCTGCACCACGACATCTCCAACGAGACGCCGCGCGCCACGCGCATCCATGATATCACCATTCAGCCGGACAGCCGTCTGGCCAGCATCCTGGGCACCACCCATGTGCAGGTCAACAGCATCCATCATCAGTCGGTGGAGCTGGCCGCGCCAAATGCCGTGGTGACGGCCTCCGCACCGGATGGCGTGGTCGAAGCGCTGGAAGTGCCGGGCAAGGCGTTCGTGCTCAGCGTGCAGTGGCACCCCGAAGACCTGTACCAGTCGGACGATGGCATGCGCCGCCTGTTCCAGACGTTTGTGGACGCCGCCCGCGAACGCATGCTGGCGCGCGGTTAGTCAAACGAGATGCAGTCGCTTCCAGACGGGCTCCCGCGTGATTTTCTGGCCGTGTTTGACAGTGGTGTCGGCGGCCTCTCTGTGCTGCGCGTGATGCAGCGTGAGATGCCCGGCGTGCCGCTGGTCTTTTATGCCGACCAGGCGCACGTGCCTTATGGTGACCGCCCCGTCAAAGAAATTGATACCTATGTGCAGGCCGCGGCCCGGCTGCTGTTTGACGCCGGTGCACGCGCACTCGTGCTGGCCTGCCACACCGCCAGCGCGACCAGCCTGTATGCCCTGCGTGAGGCCTTCCCCGACAAGCCAATTGTGGGCATCGAGCCAGCCGTGAAGCCTGCTGCTGCCGCGACGCAGTCAGGCGTGATTGGCGTGCTGACCACGCGGGCGACGGCCGGCGGCATGCTGTATCAGCGGGTGGTGCACGACCACGCCTCACATGTGAACGTTATCACGCGCATCAGCCCGGAGCTGGTGCGGCTGGTGGAAAGCGGCGACTGGGACTCAGCGCACGGCGAAACCGTCATCCGCGATCACGTCGATCCGCTGATCGCCGCCGGGGCCGACCAGCTCGTGCTGGCCTGTACACATTTTCCGTTTCTGGCGCCGATGCTCGGCAGGCTGTATCCGGGGCTGGCGCTGGTGGACCCGGCGGACGGCGTGACACGCCAGACCAGGCGCGTGCTGCCCCCGCTGGATGAAGCTGGCGGAACGGTCTATCTGACGACTGGCGACCCGGCCAAGCTGGCGCGCGACATCGCGACGCTGACGCCCGGCGCAACTGCCGGACGCATCATCCAGGCGCCCGTGACAGGCTATCCGGCCGTCTGAGTTTTCAGGTCGATGCGGTTTTTCTGCGCCGGGGGGTGCAGCGGCAGCAGGATGTGAAACGCGCTGCCAGGAAAGGCCTGCGCGTCATAGCCAGAGCTTTCCGCCCAGATTTCCCCGCCGTGCCCCTCAATCACGCCTTTGGCAATCGTCAGGCCCAGCCCAGGCCCAGCGCCCATGAACTTGTACGAGCCGGTCGAATGCAGGGACGGGTCGTGCCCGCGGAAAAACTTGTGGAAGATCAGTTCGAGGTGTTCCGGCTGAATCCCGACGCCGGTATCGGCAATCGTGATGTGAATCTTGGCTTCGTCGGGATTGCCCTCGTGCGCCTGTTCAACAGCGCTGATATCGATCTTGCCGCCATCAGGCGTATATTTGACCGCATTCACCAGCACATTGCGCAGCGCCTGCACCAGCCGCTGCATATCCGCATTGACGCCGGGCAGGCCTTTCAGGCCGCGCGCCGACAGACCAATCTTGCGCTGGCGCATGGCCTCGGTCAGCGGCTCAATCGCGAGGCGCATCGCGCTCTCCAGCGTGATCGGTGTGAAGTGCAGGTCCATCGCATCCACGTCCAGCTGGCTGACATCCAGCATGGCCGCGATCAGCTCTTCCATGCGCTCGCTGGCCTTGCGGATGTTCACGATCATCGCGCCCAGTTCTTCACCGTCCAGCGCGTCAGCCTCATACAGCGCATCCAGCACATCGGTGCAGCCGCGAATCTGGGCCAGCGGCGTGCGCAGCTCGTGGCTGGCAATGGTGATAAAGTCGGACTTGACCTCGTCGAGGCGCAGCATCTGTTCACGCGCCGCGGCATGGCTGATGCGCAGCGCCTCCACCTGCGCCTTCAACTGGCGCTGTTCAGGGTCATCGGCTGATGCCACAGGCTGGGGTTCACGCTGAAACCACCGAAACAGACCGCGGGTCTGGCGGCCATTGCTGCCTGTCATACGGCTTCCTCTGCTATTTCAGGATGTAGTACGTACCTTTTTTGGAGCCGACTTTGAGCAGGATGCCCTGCTCCACCATATCAGCCAGGTCCAGGCGCAGCGTCTCGGCGCTGACGCCCTGGCACAGCCCGCGATACTCGCGGTTGGTAATCGAGCCGTGTTCGCGAATGTATTGCAGCGCGCGAGACTGGCGGTGGTTGGTATTGCGCACCCAGTCGGGCATTTGCTGGCGCTCACGGGCGTTATACAGCGTGACGGCGAAGCTGTACGGGCGCGCGTCAAAGCTGGGCGGCAGATGCCCCGCCTGCTCCATCACTTCCATCATGCGGTCGATGCCCAGGCCCAGCTCCTCGATGTAGCCCCACTGGAACAGGCCATTGACGATGCGCGGGTTGCGGCTGAAATGCTCGTCGACGATATTTTCCACGGTGATAAAGCCGGGCAGTCCGCCGGGGCTGATGACTTCCAGGCGGTCGCTGTACATGCGAATCTCGATGCGCCGCCCTTTCAGGCGATAGTCGCGGTGGCACACAGCATTCACGATTGCTTCGCGCACGGCAAACTGCGGATACTCGGTCTGGTCTTCGCGCTCCAGGCCCTTCACCACCGCGCCCACGGCCATCTCGCTCCAGATCAGGTTCCACGACGCTTCGATCAGGCGCGGGAGCGGGCCGGTCAGTTCTTCACGGCGCGTGTAGCCAGCCAGCCCGTTTTCACCGCGCGGCGTCTTGCCCACGAACTTGGCAAACACGACCGAGCTTTGCGGCATCCACTGCTGGGGAAATTCGGTGAAGCACAGGATCCCGCCGACCGTCGGGCGGCCAGCCGAGTCGATCGCGCCGATTTCGCGCAGCAGGTCATCGACCTTGCCGTTGAACGGGCGCTTGGTGCGCTCGGCACGCTTGGCGATATATTCCTCGATGATCTTGGGGCTGAAATTTTCTTTGGTGACGCCAGCGACGGCCTCCGACTCAAAATCGCCGGTGCTCTTGGCGCTGGCCAGCTTGAGGATTTCCTGGCCGCCCAGCGGACGATTGTTCTTGTCGCCGCGAATCATCACGCGGCCATCGGTCAGCGCGTGCAGCTCGATGCTGCGCGGCACACGCAGCGCGTACACGTTGGCATTCTCGACCTCGACCGGCTCCCAGTTGCCCGTCACCACCAGCGGGCTGGTCAGTGCGTCGGCATCTTTGAGCGCCTTGGCCAGCATTTCGGGGTCAAATTTCCCGGTGGCCTCGCCATTTTCCTTCAGCCCGACGACCAGCGTCCCGCCTTCAGTATTGGCAAACGACACCAGCGTCTCCGCAATCGACGTCGACTCTGGTTGTTCAAGGAAGGCCAGGCGGGGGCCGGGTCCGTTTTTCAGGAATTCAGGATTGAGCATGTAGGTGTCTGTTCTGGCGCAAAATTTGGCCTCCATTGTAGCACAATTTGTGAACATGACCTTCCCGAACTAGAATGAATTCATGAGCATCCATCACCTGCCCAACCTCGTCTCGTCGCGCCTGTCCACGCTGCCCATCGCCGTGCTTTATCTGACCGATGGCTGCAACAGCCGTTGCATCATGTGCGACATCTGGAAAAGCCCGCGCCGCAACATGGACATGAACCTGATTGCATCGCTGGCCGGCGATGCCGCGTCGCTGCGCATGAAATGGGTCGTGCTGAGCGGCGGTGAAGCCATGCAGCATCCCGAATGGCCGGACATCGCGCGGCAGTTTCGGGCACAGGGCGTGCGCGTCATCCTGTTAACCAACGGCCTGCTGCTCAAGAAACAGTCGGCCGATGTCATCGCGCAGGTGGACGAACTGGTCGTCAGCATCGACGCCGGAAAAGCCGCCACCTATGCGCGCATCCGTGGCGTGGACGCGCTTGACCTGGTGTTCGAGGGCATCACGCTGGCGCGCCAGGCAGGCATCCCGGTGACGACGCGGACCACCATCCAGCGTGATAATTATGCCGAGCTGGACGCGATCATCACGCGGGCCGTCGCGGCTGATGTCAATCACATCAGCTTTCTCGCCATCGACACCAGCAACCCGTTCGCCTTCGGGCCACGCTTCGAGGAGCTGCCCGCCGACCTGCCGCTGATTCCGGTCTCGCCGCATCAGCCGCCCGCAGGCGCGCTCTCGCACGACGATATCGCCCTGTTCGAGGCCTCGCTGGAAACGCTGTTTGTGCGCCACGCCAGCCTGTTTGCCAGCGGGCGCATCAGCGAATCGCCGGACAAGCTGCGCCGCATGGTGCCCTACTTCCACGCCAGCCTCGCCGAGGGGCCATTTCCGCCCGTGCGCTGCAATGCCCCGCAAACATCGGTCGTCATCGAAGTCGACGGGACGATTCGCCCGTGCTACTTCCTGCCCGCCGTCGGCAAACTAAACGGGGGGCTGCGCGCCGCTATCAACAGCCCGGAGGCTGTCGCCATGCGCGATGCGGTGCGCTCTGGACAGCGTCGTGAATGTGGCAAATGCGTGTGTCCGCTCTACAAGGGGCCGCGCAGTCTGATGAGCCTGTAGCAGCATGAGCATCGTCGTCCTGGCCGTCGTCGCACTGGTGAGCCTGGGATTCCTCATCCGGCTGACCCTTATCCTCAGCGGCCGCCTGAAAGGCATTATCCTGCGGCGCTGGGAGCTGTATCAGCCCAACGAGATTTTCTTTGATCCGGTCTCGCACATGAGCTTCTGGGGCGGCATGGCGCTGCTGAGCATAGGGCTGCTGGTGGCCGCGCAGTTTCGCCTGAACACGCCGGTCTATCTGCTGGGGGCGGCAGGCATCGCCTTCGGCTACTGGCGCTCCAGCAGACAAGGCGAGCCAGACGACGAGCCGTTCCCGCTGCCGCTGTGGTATGCCGAGCTGGTCAGGCGGACGACGCGCGAGGAACGCCGTCACATCGCCTATCGCTGGCTGTACCTGCCGGATGGCACGCGCCATGCCCTGAGCGACAACGACGCTGCTTTTCGCCTGTGGGCCGACCTGATGATCGTTTCCACTATCCAGTACACGCATGTCGGCCTTGCCGCCGGGAAAGACAGCATTCCGATATGGGAAAACTGGCAGTGAGAATGAAGAACCTGCTGGGGTCCGGGGAGGCAGCCGCGCCGCTGTCCAGCGTGGACGCCTACGCGCAGTGGGCCGCGCACTATCCCCCGCACGCGCACAACGCGCTGATGCAGGCCGAAGAAGCCTGTATGCTGGCGCTGCTGCCAGACATGACCGGGCAGACGGTGCTTGATCTGGCGGGCGGCACCGGTCGCTACGGGCACATCGCTATGCAGCGCGGCGCGGCACGCGTGATCTGCACCGACAACAGCATCGACATGCTGGCGCACAACGCGCTTGACACGCGTATCGGGGCGGATATGGACGCGCTGCCGATGCGCCCGGCCTGTATGGACGGCATTATTTGCGCGCTGGCGATCGGCCATCTGAAGCGGGTAGATGCCGCGATGCAGGAAATTGCGCGGGTGCTGCGCCCGGGGGGATGGGCGCTGGTCAGCGATTTTCACCCGTACGCGTATATGAACGGGGCGCGGCGCACGTTCACCGGGTCAGACGGGCGCGCCCGTGAAGTGGAACATTATGTGCATGCGCTCAGCAGCGTCATAAATGTTGGGCATGATGCCGGCCTGCGGCTGGAGGCCGTGCGCGAGCCGGGCGTGCCGGATGCTGTGGCCCCGCCCGCGATGCGCGGAAAACCAGTCGTGGTCGCCTACCGCTTCGCGAAACCGTGACGGGTCAGTCGACCTATTCCGGGTTCGTCGGGTCTTCTTCCAGCACCTGGCTGACGCCGTGCCGCCGGGCAAACAGGGCATAGCTGCCCACGATCAGGCCGATGATCAGCGGGGGTACGCACATCGACGCAAACAGTCGCGGTGCGTTGGCGACGCCAGCGTTGCCCAGCCCAATCCACAACAGCACGAACAGGATGATGCCAATGACGGCCAGCACTGCGCCGATCATGGCGGTGCGCGTATAGTTTGGGGGTTGCAGCGGTGGGGCCATAAGTCGCTCCGGCATGTGATGACTGAAGCGCGATTGTACTCAAGCATCGCGCCAATGAAAACGCCTGAATCGCGTCAGACCAGCCTCAGACCCAGCTCCAGAGCCAGCGACAAGATCGTGGCCGCCAGCGCCAGGTAGCACGACCAGCGCGTCAGCTTGCTGAAATAGTGCAGGCCGTCGCTCTCCTGAAACTGGCGAATCCCGCGCTTCTTCACGTCATCACGGCTCATGCTGGCCAGCCACATCAGCGGCATATCCACAATATAGGGCGCGGCCGCTGCCCACACGGTATACGCGACCGAAAACACAATCAGCACCGGAATACGCTCGCGCTCATCCTGTAAAAACGGCAGCATCATGAACGTGAGCAGGCTGGTCCAGATCAGGATCAGCAGCGCCTGAAAGTAGCGCAGCACCAGCCGCCGCAGCAGGATGGCATGGCGCACCAGCGAGACCTCCGTCTTGGCCACTTCCTGATACAGCTCGCGGTCATACAGCCCGGCCAGCCCCAGCGCCGCATTGAAGCGGTCGATTTCCTTCAGCGTGCGGTCGACATAGGGCACATGCAGCACTGGCTCGTCCTCGTCGGCGACATGCACAGTGCCATGCACGCGCACAATGTCATCGTCTTCCAGCGCATCCAGCGCCTTGCCGCTGGGCACTTCCAGCACATCCCGGCGAATCAGACGCGGCAGCTTGCGCGTGCGCGGCACGATCATACGATGCGGCTTGTCGATCAGCCCGCTGAAATAGCGGCTTTTTGCATCGGACTGCGAGATGACAAAATTGATCAGGTCGGTACCATACTGATAGCGCAGCACGCGCGCTTTCACGTCTTCGCTCTCGTCGGGCGAAAAGGCGATGCCGGTCAGCACGAAGCGCGGGTTGAAGTGTTCTTCGGGAAAGCTGGGCGGATGCCCGACGAAGTAAAAGCGCACGATGTCTTTCAGCAGCAGGATCAGCGCGGCCGCCGGAATCGCCAGCGACAGGGCAAACGGGTACAACACCAGCAGGTAGGTGGCGATGATGCCCAGCGTGCCCGTCAGGTCTGCGGCGGGCGGCGGCACGTAGTCGAAGATGCCGCGCATCACCGCCAGCACACCGTCTTTCAGGAAAACGGGAAACAGAAACAACAGCCCTGCCCCGCTGATGAATCCGACGGCGACGCGATGGATGGTGGACAGACGCACTTCGCTGCGCTGCAAAAAGGCGCGCATGGCGTTGCGTTCATCCGCGCTGAAGCGGCCGGCTTTGCGGGCGGTTGAGGTCTGCCTGGGGTCATTGTGCATGGGGAGCCCTTCTGAGCGCACGATCTGCGCGACAAGCTTGATTCTAGCGCAGGGGCCAATACCAGGGGTGTACCATGTGGGTTCATACGGCGGGCAGTGGTTCTTTGTCACAAACATGCTGCGGCCTGTGTCTAATCTTTTAGAACAGGCAGCAGGAAAGGAACAGCGATGGAAGCAGACCTGAATCGGCTGGCGCAGGACGCTAAACAAGGAAGCAAAGAGGCACTGGAAACACTGATTGGCCATGTGCAGGGCTATGTCTATAACCTGGCGCTGCGCATGCTGGCCGTGCCCGCCGACGCCGAGGACGCGACACAAGAGGTGCTCATCCGCCTGGTGACGCACCTGAGCGAGTTTCGCGGCGACAGCGCGTTCACGACATGGATGTACCGCATGGCCACCAATACCCTGCTGAATATCAGCACGCGCGACCGCTCACGTGGGCAGATGTCGTTTGAGGCGCTGGCCGACCGGCTGGAGGCCAGCCTGGCGCTGAACGAGCCAAATCCCGCTGACGAGGTCGAAGACGCCGCGCTGATAGAGGAAGTCAAACGAAGCTGCACGCTGGGTATGCTGCGCTGTCTGTCGCCGCGTGAGCGCATGGCGCTCATTCTGGCCGAGCTGATCGGCCTGCCCGGTGACGAAGCCGCGGCCATGATCGGCATCAGCCCGGCGGCCTACCGCCAAAGCGTGTCGCGCGCGCGCCGGGCGCTGATCACCTTCATGCAGGACACCTGCGGCATAGTGAATCCAGATAATCCGTGCCGCTGCCATAAACACGTCGCGTCCAAACAGCAGACGGGACGGCTCGACCCAAACAACTTACAGCTAGGCGACGCGCATGATGCCGCCAGCGCACAGGCCGCCCTGCTGGCCGAAGATCGCCGGATAGATGCCGCGCAGCGCAGCATGGCGCTGGTGCGTGCCCATCCACAGTATGCGGCCCGCGCCGATTTTGTCGCGCTGCTGCGTCCTGTACTCTCGCCCAATGACCCAGACGAAGACTCGTTCAACCCTGAGGAGAACACATAATGTCCGCAACGATTCGCACCACGACCGAACGAACTGCCCTGTTTGCCGGTTACCCGGTCCGCACCGTCGGCTTCTGGCTGGCTGTCGCCCTGATCGCCTACATGTTCTTCAATGCCTTCCGCGCTTTCACTGACCCGGTGGGCTTCGCCATCACCTTCGGCACCCCGCTGCAGGCCACCGGCGAAACCTCGTTCGTCGCCGTGTATGGCATCCGCGCGCTGTTTCTGGCGGTCTTTGGGCTGGTGCTGCTGGCTATGCGCAATTTCAAAGGGCTGGCGACTTTCGTGCTGGTCGGCGTGGTTATGCCGGTTGGCGATGCGCTGCTGGTCCTGTCCAGTGGCGCGGGCGCAAGCGTTATGCTGCGCCATGTGATGGTGGCCGCATTGCTGTTGGTCGCGTGGTGGTTCATGCGCCGGACGGCAGCGGCGCTGGCCCGCTGAGCAGCAAAACGGCAACCGTGCTATAACTCAGTCAGCACGGCCACGCGTGACGATTGCAGCAGTTGGCCGGGTCATGGAGCAGAAACCTTGTTCAGACAAACTCATCGCCCCGGCCGACTGACCTTCTTCCTCGCAATTCTCGCCATGCTGGCGCTGGCTGGTTGCGAAGGCCTCAAGTCGTGTTCATCATCTATCCAGGCCGTCGCACTGCTGGCCTCCAACTGGACGGTGAGATGTACAGCCAGCTATGGCGAAATCAGCGAGGAACAGTATGTTTCCATCGACCTCGACGAGGTTGTCACGCTCAACAACGTCGTCGAAAGCATCATCATCGTCAGCATCGAATCTGGCGAGTTGCAGCTCCGCGTCAATAACGGATTGGGTATTCCGGTACTGCTGACGGCCAGGCCCGGCGCTCCAATCACCTATCAGGGCCCGATAGAGGTACGCGGGGCAACGCGCGTCACGTTCGACCTGGTGCCCGCCTATGGCACGGTGACGGGAGTCAGCTATGACGCCACTTTCGCTGGCTGATCGCCCCGGATGGCGACAAGGCTGAGCAGGCTGAGCAGTGTCAGCAGCAGGCCGCCGACCAGAAACGGGACCGATACCCCGGCGGCCTGCATGACGAGCGCGGCCAGCACCGGCGCGCAGGCATTGGCCAGGCTGACGAACGACGCGCTGACGCCCAGCACCGCGCCTGTTTCCGCGGCGGGCGAGCGCTTCACCATCAGGCTGTTCAGCGCCGGGCGAATCAGCCCCGCCCCCACCGTCAGCGGCACCAGCGCGACCAGCAGCCACAGCAGCCCGCCAAACCCGCGCTGGCTGTCCAGCGGCAGCGGCACATTGATCGCCCCGACGATGGACTCGGCGGCGCTGGGCGCATAGTCCAGCATGGCATTTTCGACGATGCGCTGCACATAGAACGGATGCGGGCTGTCGGGCGTCAGCGCCACCAGCAGCAGGCCGACCGCCAGCAGGCCCAGCGCCGCCTGCGCCAGCCGGGCATCCCCCAGCCGGGCGCGCATCCGCCCGATCAGCCGTGCCTGCGTCCAGATCAGCAGGAGGCCGACATAGATGAACATCAGCGCGCTGCCCTGCCCCAGCAGGCCCAGCTTGCTGAGCAGAAACAACCCCAGCAGGCTCTCGAACGCGTAAAACACAAACTGCTGCGCGAACATCAGCGTCACCAGTGGGCGCATGGCCGGGCGATTCAGCGTGCGCCCTAACGCGCCGAAAATCCCGCGCAGGCTGTTCCCCACTGACCCGCGGTGGCCGGGTGGCAGCGTTTCCTTGAAACCGAACAGTGTGATCAGGATGCTGACGAAGGAATAGGCAGCGGCGATGAGCGCGGGCATCGCCATATTGCCATCGGAAAATTCGAGCGCGAACAGCGAAATCGCCGGGCCGATCAGGAAGCCAAAGCCAAACGCCGCGCCGATCAGCCCCAGCCCGCGCGTGCGATTCTCCTCATCGGTCAGGTCAGTGATGGCCGCCTGCGCAGTCGCGAAATTTGCCCCGAACAGCCCATCGACCAGGCGCGAAAAGACCACCATCTCGAGCGACGTGGCCGAGGCCAGCAGCAGGAAGCTAATGCACGTGCTGATTTGGCTGATGAGCAGCAGCGGCTTGCGGCCAAAGCGGTCGGACAGCGCGCCCATCACCGGCACGCCGATGAGCTGGGCCAGCGGAAAAGCCGCCGCGGTCAGGCCGATTTGCGCGGGTGTGGCGCTGTAAGCTGTCGCGTACAGATGCAGGATCGGCAGCAGCACGGTCAGGCCGAGCACATCGACAAACGTGAGCGCGATGATCGGGAAGGCGCGGTTGAAAGTCAGTTTGTTTTCAGCGGTCATGGGGTAAGCAGGCTCACACAGGCGTGAGCCGCCATTGTAGCGCGGCGGAGGGCGCGCGCCAGATCCAGCCTGCGCCCTCCGCAAGGATCAGGGGAAGCAATCAGCCGCCATCACGCAGCATCTGGGCAAATGCGTGTGGCATACCGCCCACTTCCGGCGTGGCCTCTATCGCTGCGGCGGCCCGCTCGACATCGTAGGGCACGCGGATGAAGTCGACCTTGAGCTGCCTGCCCTCGGCCGTCAGCGTGACATAACCCGCCACCGGATTCCTGTCTTTCGGCTTGCCAACGCTGCCCGCATTGATGATCTGTCGGCCATCCGGCAGCGTCTTGTGATAGGGCAGATGCGTGTGGCCGCACACCAGCACATCGGCATCGACGCCATCCATAATGCGCACGAAATAGTCATCCGGCCGGTCTTCAAACAGGTATTCGTTCACCTTGCGCGGGCTGCCGTGCACAAGCAGCACCTTCAGGTCGCCCACCTGCACCGGAATGTGTGCCGGCAGGGCCCGGAGGAAAGCTTTGTTTTCGGCTGACGTATGCGCGTTCGACCACGCAATCGACAGCTCGCCGCGCTGGCGCTCGATATCGGTCTTGTAGGCACAGCCGCAGTCGTCGCTGTCCTGGCCCACGCCCTGGTCGTAATTGCCCATCAGCGTGGGGATGGCGCGCGCGCGAATCGTCTCCACCACTTCATTCGGCCAGGTGCCATAGCCCACCAGATCACCGAGGCAGTAAAGTGACGTCAGGCCGCGCGCGTCGATGTCAGCCAGCACCGCCTCCAGCGCAGGCAGATTGCCGTGGATATCGCCAAAAATCGCAATTGTCGTCATTCAGTATCCTCTGTTGCGGCTGGCAAGGCAGCCATAAAGTAGCTAATACGTGTGCGCAGCTGTTGAGCCGTGTGCGCGAACGCGTGGGTTCGCTCGGCAGCGTCTGCAATAATCGTCGGATCCGGGAAGCCCCAGTGAAGCTGCTGTGTCCCACTGGAAAACGTCGGGCAGATTTCACGGGCTTTATCGCACACGGTGATGACATAGTCTGGCTTGCCCTGCACCGCGTCAAAGCCCTTCGACTGGTAGCTGCTGATATCGACGCCGAAAGCCGCCATCGCCGCAATGGCATCACGATGCACGCGCGTCGGGTGGCTTCCGGCGCTGGTCACGGTGACGGATTCAGGGGCCATGTGGCGGAAAAATCCTTCAGCCATCTGCGACCGGGCGCTGTTGTGCGTGCACAGCACCAGCACCCGAAGCGGCTTATGCAGGGGACCAGTTGCTGCACTGCTTCCCGCTGTGGTAAATCCGGGATGCAGCGCCGCACCCGTCTGCACATACAGGGCGTGCAGGCGTGCCATGTCCAGGCTGTAATACACGTCGCGGGCGTCGGCCTCGCTGCGGCGCGTGACCACGATGCCGACCTCGCGCAGCTTCTTCAGGTGATAGGACACCAGGTTCATCGGCTGGCGCGCAAGCTCCACCAGTTCGTTAACCTGCCGGTCCCCCGGAATGAGCGCACGCAGCAGCCCCCAGCGGACCTCATTGGCCAGCAGCGGAATCAGCGGCGGCAGGTCGTGCGCGGCGGCCAGCGTCATGAGCGCACCGGATTCGCTTCGGCAGTTTCGGCCAGCCACAGGCGAATACGCGCTTCAATCTGGTCGCGCACGGCCCGGAAGGCAGCCAGCTTTTCCTCGTCAGTGCCGCTGGCACGCGCCGGGTCATCGAAGATCCAGCGATGCACGCGTTTGGCGTCGGCATTGATCGTCGGGCAGTCGTCCTCGGCGCGGCGGCACACGATCATCGCGTCGTCAAAAAAGGCGCGGCCCATGTACTCGGTCACGCTTTTGCTGCGCTGGCCGGACACATCGATGCCGACCTCGGCCATCACCTGCACGGTCAGCGGATGCAGCCCTTTGGCTTCCATGCCCGCGCTGTGCACGTCATAGTCAGGGCCGCCCAGGTGGCGTAAAAAGCCCTCCGCCATCTGTGAACGCGCAGAATTTCCCGTGCAAATAAAAATCACTCGCTTCGCCATGTCACATCCTTTCAATCACAATTGCTTCAATATGATTTGAATCATATCGACAAAAAGCATCTGTTGGCAAGCAGGTTGGTGTGATTGACAGCGCGATGCCAGATGTGCTAACATATGAATAATCATTCATGTGTTTTTCGGGACGGGTAGATGGACGCGATCGATATCGTGTGCGTAAACGAAGACGATGCAGCGGCAGGCGAGGCGCTCAAGGCGCGCGTGCTCGATACGCCCACGGCTGAACGCCTGGCGGCGCTGTTCACCGCGCTCAGCATCCCCACACGGGTGAAAATCATCTCGCTGCTGCTGGAGCACGAAGTATGCGTGCATTCGCTGGAGACGGCGCTGGGCATGACGCAGTCGGCCATCTCGCATCAGCTGCGCTTCCTGCGTGACCTGAAACTGGTGCGTGCGCGCAAGGAAGGTCGGCACGTGTATTACGCGCTGGACGACGACCATGTGCGCCAGTTATTCGCGCAGGGTCTGCTGCATGTGGCGCATTAATGCATCAACATTTATCAAAACACATGAACGCTTATTCATATCACAACCTGACCCGTCCACTCGGCTGTCAGCCGAAGCAAGGGATGCAATGAGCGAGAAAATCTACACAATACAGGGCATGGACTGCGCCGGGTGTGCCCGCGAGCTGGAGGAAGGCGTCGGTCGGCTGGACGGCGTGCAGCATGTGCAGGTGGATTTCACCACCAATCGCATGCGCCTGAACGGGGATGTGCCGTTCGAGGTATTAAAGACCCGCGTGGAAGCCCTGGGCAAATCGATTGCCGACGAGTCCGCAGCAAGCCCCGCCCCATCTGTTCCCATGCGCGGGGGCATCGCTGGCTTCTGGGACTATCTGCAAAAGCGCACCGAGACGCGGCTGGCGCTGGCCGGTGGCGGACTAGCCCTCATCACACTGGCACTGTCCCTCATCTTTACACTGCCGGAAAACATCACGGCGGTCGCCTACATCGTCGCCATGCTGCTGCCGCTCTACCCCATCGCCCGCAGCGGCCTGAATACCCTGCGCATCAACCGCAGGGCGAATATCAACCTGCTGATGACGGTGGCGGCACTGGGTGCGATCTGGATCGGCGAATATCTGGAGGGCGCGACCGTCATCTTCCTGTTTGCGCTGGGCGAGGCGCTGGAAGGCTACACGGCAGACCGCGCCCGCGACAGCATCCGCGGGCTGATGCGCCTGAAACCACGCGAGGCCATCCGCGTGCTGGGCGACATGCAGGAAACGGTGCCGGTCGAGGCGCTGCGCATGGGCGACGTCATCCTGGTGCGGCCGGGCGATAACATCCCGATGGATGGCGACGTCCTCAGCGGGTCGAGCAGCGTCAATCAGGCGCCGATCACGGGCGAAAGTGTGCCGGTGGACAAGTCGGCCGGGGACGGGGTATTTGCGGGCACGATCAATGGCGCGGGCGCGCTCACCATTCGAGTGACGCATCTGGCCGAAGACAACACCCTGAGCCGCATCATCCATCTGGTGGAACAGGCGCAAAGCGAACGCGCACCCACCCAGCGGCTGATCAACCGTTTCGCGGAAGTCTATACCCCGGCGGTCATGGTGCTGGCTGCGCTGATCGCGGTCGTGCCGCCGCTGCTGTTCGGCCAGCCCTTTTACGACACCGCCGAGGCACATGGCTGGCTGTACAGGGCGCTCTCGATGCTGGTGATCGCCTGCCCGTGCGCGCTGGTCATCAGCACGCCGGTCACGATTATCAGCGCGATTAGCGCGGCGGCCCGGCGCGGCGTGCTCATCAAGGGCGGCGCGCATCTGGAGGCACTGGGCAACGTGAAGGTCATTGCCTTTGACAAGACAGGCACCCTGACCGCCGGGACGCCTGTGGTCACCGGCTGGCGCGCGTTTGCCTGCGCCACCGGCGAGCCGTGTGCCGACTGCGACGACGTGCTGGCACTGGCCGCGTCTGTCGAACAGGGGATATCGCACCCGCTGGCACAGGCAGTCGTGCGGCAGGCGCAGGCCAGCGGTCTGGCAGCGCACTATGCCCCTGCTGCCGAAGTCGTGGCGGAAGCTGGACGCGGCGCGACCGGCAACGTGGGCGGGCATGCGGTCGCGCTGGGCAGTCATCGCCATTTCGACCAGGCTTATCCCCACGAGGCGGCGGTGTGCACGCGAGCGTGGGAGGCAGAGAGGGACGGCCAGACCGTCATGCTGGTGGCGCAGGACACGGCCGTGCGCGGCATGATCACGCTGGCCGACAGCCTGCGCCCGGAAAGCAGCGACGTGATTGCCTCGCTGAAAGGCATGGGCCTGAGAACCGTTATGATGACCGGCGACAACCAGACCGTCGCGTCGGCCGTCAGCAGGCCGCTGAAACTCGACATGACCTACAGCGATTTGCTGCCACAGCACAAGCTGCGCCATCTGCGCGACCTGATGCGCGATTACGGGAGCGTGGCCATGGTGGGCGACGGCATCAACGATACGCCTGCGCTGGCAGCCGCCACTGTGGGCATCGCGATGGGCGGCGCGGGCAGCCCGCAGGCGCTGGAGACGGCCGACGTCGCGCTGATGGCCGACGACCTGCGTCAGCTTCCCTACGCGATCCGACTGGCCCGCTTTGCACGACGCCTGATTTTGGAGAATGTCGCGCTCAGCTTCGGCATCAAGGCGCTGTTTCTGGGACTGGCTTTCTTCGGCTTTACCTCGCTATGGGTCGCCATCCTGGCGGACGTGGGCATGTCGCTGCTGGTCACGCTGAACGGCATGCGTCCGCTGCGCTTCGAAAAGCAGGCTGCGCCATAGCGCGATGCCGTCATGACACACAAAACGCGGCAGGGGAGCAATCTCCCCTGCCGCGTTTGCTTTCAGATACAACCTAAGCTATCAGTGACCTGACATATTCGAGGCGCCCTCGCCGTGGAAGATGGCCGGATTTTCTTCACCGTCCACGATCAGGTAGCCCGCCAGACCGCGTTCCAGCCTGCTCAGCGAGTGGTCGACCAGAATATAGCGACCGGGGACATCGACCTGAAACTCGATCACAGCCGCGCCGCCCGTGGGGACGATCGTCGTCTGCACGTTGGTCAGCGGTTCGCTGGTTAGCGAGGCCTGGTCATATACCCGGTCGAAAATCTCGCCAATCACATGGAACGACGAGGTGTAGTTGGGCCCGCCGACGCCGAAGTAAATGCGCACCGTCTCGCCGACGCTGGCACGCAGCGCATTTTCATCGCTGGTCAGCCCGCCGACAGCGCCGTTGAACACCAGGTAATCGGCATCTTCATGGCTCATATGGTCCATACTGAAGGGCTGGTGGCCGGCCGTGCCATACGGAAACTGGGTGTACATGTCGCCCTGCATGATGTAGAACTCGCGGTCGACTGGCGGCAGTCCGCCGGCGGGCTCGACCAGGATCAGGCCGTACATACCAGAGCTGATGTGATGCGGGATGCTGGCCGTGGCGCAGTGGTACACATACAGGCCCGGGTTGAGTGCCTGGAAGGTGAACGAGGTTTCATTGCCGGGCAGCGTCTGCGTGTAGACCGCGCCGCCGCCGGGGCCGGTCACGGCATGCAGGTCAATCGAGTGAGGGAACAGGCTTGTCGCGTCATTGAACAGGTGCATGTCGACTGTATCGCCTACGCGAACGCGCAGCATCGGGCCGGGCACCGTGCCGTCAAACGTGAAGTAGTTGAAGGTGGTGCCATCAGCCAGCGTGCCGGTCACTTCCACCGTGTGCAGGTCGACGCGAATCGTCTCCGGGCCACGGTCGCCAACGGGCGGCGGCATATCGGCAGGATTGCGCACGACGGAAACAGCATCGGCCGCAGCAGGCGCAATCACAGGCGCAGCGACGGCAGACGCACCAGCGGGGGCAGCGACGTAAGTTTCGGCAGGCGCTTCGCCGGTGATGCGCACGGTGCCCAGCATGCCGATTTCGCGGTGGCCGGGCACGCTGCAAAAGTAGATAAAGTCGCCTGGGGTGGTCGCCACAAACTCAATCGTCACGGTCTGTTCGTCTTCGGTCATTTCGCCGGTCGAGACGCCAAATTCCGTGATCGTCAGGTCGTGCAGCACCGGATCACCGTTGACGACAGTGATGCGCACGGTGTCGCCCACGTTGGCCGTCAGCAGCGGATTCATCAGCCCGTCAATCTCGCCACCGACCCCCTGAAACGCCATTGAGGGCGTCCCGCCGATGACCGTACGCAGCGTGTATTCCACCGTCTGCGGGCCGGCCGACGCCGCGACGGGTGTTTCCTGTGCACGCGCAGACGGCACGCTCAGTTCAATGCGAATTGGCAAAATTGCAATAATGAGCACCGCAAACGCGATCAGCACCGCGCTGGCAACGTTCTGGTTAATCGCTTTTCCGTTCATTTTTTCTCCTGTGAAGGCGTCTCAGGCCTGATAACGAGGTAAGGCAGTTCGATGGCAAAGGTGGGGCAAATGGCTTCGCAGTGCGCGCAGTAGATGCATTTGTCTGGAAACAGCAGGTCAGCGCGGCCGTCCTTCCAGCCCAGCGCCCCGGTCGGGCACTCGCGGATACAGGCACCACAGCCATCGCACAGTGATCGTACAATGCGTGGCATCCAGCCTGGTTCAGACATCCCATCCCCCTTTGCAGAGCGGCATCATATCCACAGCATAGCGGAATGCGACAGCCATGTACTTCAGCCAGATGAAGTCACGGGCATCAATTTGCGTCATGGATGAGCTTATGGGAAAAGCAGGGGTGAACAACGCCTCACAGCATAGCGATGCTGCGCAGCAGGTCCTCGTGGACGATACGAATCTGATGGCGGTCGAATTCAATTGCGCCAGCCACTTCCAGCTCGCGCAGCGCCGTGCTGATGGTCTGCGGGGTAGTCGCCAGATGCAGCGCCAGCGCCGCCCGCGTCACGCCAGTTCCGCTGAGTGCCGGGTCATCTGCCTGATTGAGCAGCAGGCGCGCCAGCCGCACGATCACCGAATACAACGTCAGGTCTTCAATCTGGCGCACCAGGCTGCGCACGCGCCCGGACAGCATCTGCACCACGCGCACGGCAAACGCATTGTCTTTCAGCAGCAGGTCGCGAAAAGCGTCAGCGGGCAGCACCCACAGGCGCGTTTCGCTCAGCGCAGCAGCATTGGCCGGATTCGGGCCGCCATCAAGCACAGTGACATCATTGAACGTGTCTGCGTCCCCGAAAATGCGCAGGATGTGCTCTTGCCCCTGAGTATTGAGTTTGTAGACTTTTACTCGGCCGGTCGCGACGATCCACAGCCCATCGGACGGTTCTCCCTCCAGAAACAGGACCTGCCCCGGCTGGGCGGTCACAAGCCGCGTCCGGCTGGCCAGAGAGGCGATGACCTCGGCGGGCTGACCCTGGAAATAGGGCAGCCTGGCCAGATGTTGTTCGGCGGTGACCTCAGAACTCATGGCGACTCCAGCGCGGATCAACCTGTCGTGGATTGTAGTCGTGGGCGGGCGTATTGCACAAACGGAGCACAAAAGTCCGCATGGCGGACACAACCAAAAGCCCCGGATGATACGTCCGGGGCTTGCTTCTTTACATCAGGCCATTATGGCAAAAACTGCAAACTAGTCCCACACCGGCGGCTTTGCCGTATACGGGTCTTTCGGCGTGCGGTCGTCGGATAACGTGGGCTGGGTGCCCTCCACCAGCAGCGTAATCGCATCCGCCAGATGTTCATCGCTGATGTTGTAGTCGCCACGCGCCACGCGCAGCTTGTGCGCCTCCAGCAGCACCCGCGCATGGCTGATGCCCACGGGCGGCTCAAATTTATAGCAGGCGCATTCGATCAGCTGGCCCAGCGGATCGCGGAAATAGATCGAGTCCATGAAACCGCGGTCGACCGGCCCGGTGTGGCTGATGCCGCGCTCGTCCAGCCGTTTGGGAATCTGCGTATACATCGCGCGCGATACCATGAAGGCCAGATGATGCAGGTTGCCGATGCCTTCGGGATTGCGCGCTGGGTCTGGCGTGCGCGTCTCGTCGGTGAAGACAGTAATCAGGCGGCCATCGCCCGGATCAAAATACAGATGGTTCTGGCTGGGCACGTCCAGATTCGGCTGCTCGAAAATCATCGGCATGCCCAGCACGCCTTCCCAGAAATCGATGCTGGTCTGGCGGTCTGCGCCGATCATGGTGATGTGATGCACGCCCTGCGTCTGAATCTTCTTCACGGTTTCCAGTCCTTCTCTTCCTTGTTATGCGTTAATCTTCTAACTGCGCTGCTTTATGCGCCTTCCCTGCGCCCCAGCTTGCGGCACAGGCGGCCCAGTTCTTCCTGTTCTTCCGGCGTCAGCACGCTCATATCCGCCACCACACCGGCCACATGCGGGGCAATCACGGCATCGATCAGCGCGCGCCCGCTGTCGGTGATGCGCACCTGCATATAGCGCTGATCGGCCGCGTCGCGTTCCCGGCTGAGCATGCCGCGCTCCTCCATATGCTTCAGCACCGTCGACATATTGCCGGTGGTCTTGAGCAGCTTCTCGGCCAGGTCGCGCTGCGACAGCGTGCCCAGGTGATAGAGTGCCTCCAGCACGGCAAACTGGCTGGTGCTCAGGCCATACGCGGCCAGATGTGCGTTCGTGCGTGCCAGCACGGATTCAGCGGCGCGCTGCAGCTTGATGTAGGCGTTCAGCGCGCGCAACTCGTCGGGCGTGCCTGAATATTTCGTCGGCATGGCGGGATGCCTTTCTGCGTTCTGATGCGTTTCTTACTCAACCGTTCTTGACAAAAACGGACGGTCGTCCTATACTGTTTTACATCAAACAGTTTAACATAAAACTGTTAACTGTCAATCCGGTAACCTGGCTGCGGACGCTCACGATCCGGCAGCACAATGAGCGAGGAGTTCCCTGTCATGAATCTGTACGGTATCCACCACGTCACCGCGGTCTCGGCCAGAATTGGCGAGAATGCAGCTTTTTATACGCAGACCTTAGGCCTGCGCCTGGTCAAGAAGTCTGTTAACCAGGACGATGTGAAGGCCTATCACCTGTTCTATGCCGACAAGGTGGGCACGCCCGGCACCGACATGACCTTCTTCGACTGGCCGATGGCGGGCAAAGAACGGCGCGGCACCGACAGCATCACGCTGACGGCCTTCCGGGTGAATGGCAGCGCGGCGCTGGACTATTGGGCATCGCGCCTGAGCGAACGCGGCGTGACGCACAACGGCATCGAGACCTTCAACGGTCGTGCTGTGCTGCGCTTTGACGATTTCGAGGGTCAGCGCCTGATGCTGGTCGATGACGGCGGCGCGGACTACGAAGGTGAAGTGTGGGACGGGGCCGGTGTGCATGTGGAATATGCTATCCGGGGCTTCTACGCCAGCATGCTGTCGGTGCCGTCGCTGGAATACACCGACCCGATCCTGACGCGCGTGCTCGACTTCACCGAGTCGGCGCGGGCGACCTACCCCGACGGCCGCGTGGTGGTCATCTATAACATCGGCGCAGGTGGCCCCGGCCGCGAGCTGTGGGTGATGGAGGAACCGGCCGAGCGGCTGGCGCATCCGGGCGCGGGTGGCGTGCATCATGTCGCGTTCCGGGTGGCCGACAAGCAGGAACAGCAGTACTGGCGCGGGCGCGTCGCTGGTGTCGGCCTGCCGGTGTCGAACTTCATCGACCGCTACTACTTCGAGTCGATCTACTTCCGCATCTCGAACGGCATCCTGTTCGAGATTGCCACCGACGGCCCGGGCTTCGCGGCCGACGAAGACCTGGCGACGCTGGGCGAGCGGCTGGCGCTGCCGCCGTTCCTGGAGCCGCGCCGCGCCCAGATCGAGGCTGGCCTGAAGCCAATCGTCATGCCGGCGAACTAGCGCATCGGCGCAACCAATACGGGTCATGCACAGGCTGTCCAACACCTCGGCCTGTGCGTGACCCCGTTGTATTGTCAGCGGGGCGGCCCGTCATCCTGTATGGCGGCCTATGTCCCTGGTTCAGCGGGCACCAGATTGCCGTACAGCTCATCAAACGACTTCTCAAAGTCGCGCATTTCAAACTGCATCCGCAGCACAGCACGACGCAGCGGCTCCAGGTCTTCCAGCGCAAGTATCGCCGCCTCGCGCTGGCGCTCTTTCTCAGGCAGCTGGCGCTGCTCCTCCGTCAGACGGTCAAACAATGCATTGTACCTGCCCTCGCCCAGCGGAATGCGCTCATGCAGCAGGTCCAGCAGCTCGCGGTAGCGCATAATCGCCTGTCGAATCTTCTCAATCTGTTCGCTATCTGACATACACCCCTCCAGCATGTGCCCCTACGTAAGGATAGCGCAGCGCTCATCATCTGCACGTCAACTCATGATCGCACACGAAAGAAGTATGACAATGCCTGTCTTTGAGCTGCGCGTGGCGCTGACGGTGGATGACTTTGAGAAGGTGACGTCGTTTTACCGCGACGGCCTTGGCCTGGAACCGGGTGACCTGTGGACGAATGCCGGCAACGGGCAGATTTTCTTTGCCGGGCGCGGCACGCTGGAAGTCTTCGATCATGCGCACGCCGACGCGGTGGACCAGCTTGAAGTGGGCCAGCGCGTCAGCGGGCAGATTCGTTTTGCGTTTGAGGTGCCGGATGTGCACGCCGCCGTAGAGCGCGCGTTGGCCTATGGCGCGACGCTGGTGCATCCGCCAAAGCTGACGCCGTGGAACGACCTGAATGCGCGCCTGCTTTCGCCCGAAGGCTTGCAGGTCACGCTGTTTCAGCCGATCAGGGACTAGCGACCGCGACAGGCTGGGGCAGCAAACGCCCCAGGGCAGCGACCGCATTCCCTAATCCGTCTTCAGCGCGCAGTGTTGCGCCCAGTGCTTCGGCCTTTGCGCGCATAGCGGAATCCGTCGCAGCCTGCCGAATCGCACCAGACAGTCCCGCCACCGACAAACGGTTCTGCGGAATCGGGGCCGGGCCAGCGCCCAGATCGTGCACCACCCTGCCCCAGAATGGCTGATCGGCGATGAAGGGCACGATGACCGATGGCTTGCCCGCCCGCAGACCGGCCGCTGTCGTGCCCGCGCCGCCGTGATGCACCACGGCCGCCATGCGTGGAAACAGCCAGTCATGCGGCGCCTGATCGAGCATGAAAATCCCCTCCGGAAGCTCGGCAGCTTTCAGGCCGCCCCAGCCGCTGGCCAGCACCCCGCGCTGACCCGCCTGCTTCAGCGCCTCGATGACCATCTGCGCGCGCGCCTGCGCCTTTGCGCCGGACATGCTGCCAAACCCGACATACACCGGGGGCGCGCCTGCCTCCAGAAAACGCAACAGTTCAGGCGAAGGTTTCCAGGCGGGATCCGCTTCAAGGAACCAGTATCCCGTGACATGCACGGACGGGGGATAGTCCTCTGGCACCGGCACCACATGCGGACTGTAGGCATAGAGCACCGGCACTGGCTGGCCGCTGGTCGTCATCAGATCGCTGGCAAAGCGCCCCGCTTTGGGCAGGCCGAGCTGCGTCTGCCGGAATTCATTGATCATGCCCGCGTATGGCGCCGTCGCCAGATCGACAAACCTGTAGCTGAAGCGATTGAATGCGCCTCCCAGTTTCACGCCATACATGATCGGCGTGGGATAGGCGCGGGTCGGTGTGGACAAAGGCAGCGACAGCGACATGATGGCGGGAATCTTCAGTGCCTCGGCGATGTGGCGGCTTCCCAGCGACTTCGGATGGTAGATAATCGCATCCGGCTGAAAAGCCTGTGCCGCTGCCCATTCGTCATGCAGCATGCTGCGCAGGCGCGGCATCACCTCGCGGATCAGCGCCAGACTGTTCTTGCCTTCGGTGGCCGCCTGTCCAGACTTCGATTCGGTCAGCTCCATGAAGTCGTTATTCATGTGCATATAGGGGACAGCATGCCCCTCCACAAACGGACGATACGACTCGGCCGTTTGCAGCGCCACCTCGTAACCGGCCGACAACAGGCGCTGGCCCAGCGCGACAAAGGGCTGAATATCGCCGCGCGAACCGATCGTGATGATGAGAATTCTGGTCATAGCTGCACCCTCCGCTGGTGCGCAATGGCGCCTGCTTTACAGGTCGTCATAGCCTTTATCTTTTTTGATCTTGTCCCAGGCGTCCAGCATCCTGGGAAATTCGGTTTCCATAAAGCCGTTCATATCACGCATGAACGACAGCCGTTTGCGGCGCTCTGGGGTCGCATCCTGAAGCGCCTCCAGGCCGCGCTCGCTCAGCAGGCGCAGTTCGGTCAGCTGATGCATGCGCGCCCGAAACGATCGACTCCACATGTCTTTGGCGGTTCGATAATACGTGCGCCGGTCTCCCGGAAATGACACGCGCTCCACCAGATACAGCATCGTCAGGTCTTTCAGCGCCACGCTGACAGAGCTCTTGCTGGCGCCCAGTGCCTCGACCAGCTCAGACTGCTGCTGGTGCGGCGGCTCGCAAATCAGCAGCCAGCCGATGATGCGTCCGGCGATACGCGTCAGGCCGATCCCTTCAAAATACAGGCCGCATACTTCTATAAACTGTTGGGTTTTCTCTGTGTTTTCCATAACAGACAGCATACTCCTGTTCGTTGAGTTCGGTCAATACCGAACCATCCGAATTTACAGAACTTCACATCAGGCAAATGACGGCGGATTTCCAGTGATGATCAGGCGCGTGAGTCGGCTAATGGGAAGCAATCGGGGGACAGACTGGCGACGTGGCGCACGATATCGCCCAGTGCAGGCAGATTACCCCACTGAGCAGACGCGACCTGCGCGTGCAGGGCATCGGCCGTCTCCTGCACGAGGATAGCCAGGTCATGTTCATGCCAGTCGATGAGCGTGCGCGCCCAGAAATCGAGTACATGCAGCAGCGGGGCCGGAAGATTCAGCGCGGCGCACAGTCGCAGGGCCGACGACAGATGCCGACAAAAGGCGTCCTGCTGGCCCAGATGTGCCGTGACGCGCATCAGCGCCAGCTGCAACGGCAGCGCCAGCGGGCTGTCAGGCACTCCACTCAATTCAGCCAACGCAGCCGACAAGCCTTCCAGAGCGCCATCCCAATCCGCATGATCAGCCGCGACGGCCGCAACAGCCGCCAGCAGGCCAGCCCGCTGGACGGATGATTCGACCAGCGCCAGCAGGCTGCCCAGCACCACCCGTGCCGCATCATCGTCACGCGTGTCCAGCAGCAGGCGCGCCAGGCGAATGTTCGACAACCAGATAATCCCCGTGCTGTCGGCAAGGTCGTCGTCGAGAGTTTTCGGGGCCATGACCTGCGCGCAGATGAGGAAAAACAGGCTCAGATCACGCCATTCCGTGTCGGTCTGATGCTCCCGCATGATTTTGGTCAGGCAGGCAGATGCGCTGTCCCGGTAGCCGTGCAGCAGATACAGCCGCGCAAGCTGCACGTTCAGCAGGAAGCCCAGCTCCCGCGGCAGGTCAGCCTGCGGAATCAGCTCGAACTGACGACGTATGGCGCTGCTGGCTTCCACCTGCGCCACCTCCCAGTACGACATCAGGAAGCGCGACATCGACAGCATATACACGGGCTGGAAAGCCCTGCTCATCCAGTCAAAGTGCCAGATATTGCCGTACAGCGCATCCATCGAGACAAAAATGTCGTGTGGCTGCAACTGCGCCTCATACAACTGGGCCAGCCGCCTCGTGTAGTAGGCCAGATAGGCGCGTTCCAGCGTCTCTTTCTGGTCACTGTAGAGCAGCTTGCGGCGGGTATAGCGCCATACCAATTGGTGCATCCGGTACTTGTCGTCATATTTCTGGATCAGCGACCGCTGAATCAGCGCGGCTAGCGTGGCCAGCTCCACACCGCAGATATGCAGAATCTCGTCCAGGTCACTGGTGAAGTTGAAGATCGAGAGCGCGGTCAGCGCGTGCTGCTCGGCCGGGCTCAACGTGTTCCAGGTGTATTCCAGCATCATCTCCAGGCTCTGGTGATGGGCTGGCAGCGCCTGCTGAAGCGGCAGGTTGAACTCCTGCCCTTCCATGATGTTGTCGATAATCTTTTGCAGCGGCACCACCTGCGTCCAGCCAGCCGCAATGACGATCGCCAGCGGCAGGCCATCGACCAACTGGCAGATGCGTACCACGCTCGCCAGATTGTCCATCAGGCTGAAGCGCGGATTGATGCGCTGGGCCGTCAGCTCGAACAGGCGCACAGCCTCGTAGCTGGCTGGCGCGGCATCATCGGCGGACGGCACGCTCAACCCCTTCAGTGGCAGCAGCCATTCGCGAAACATGTTCAGCGGCGACTGCGACCCAACCAGCACCTGCACGCGGGCGGACTCGTCCAAGATGCGCTGAATAAAACCAGTCTCAGGCAGAATCACCTCAAAGTTGTCCAGCACCAGCAGCAAATGGCTGGCGCGCAGGCGCTCCAGGACCAGCGCTTCCAGCACGGTATGATCAGCCTGGCCAGCAGGCTCGATGCCCAGCGCATGCGCGATCAGGCCAGGCAGGTCACGCGCCGTCTGGTCCCTGTTGATGGACACCATAAAGGTGCCATCGCCGTACAATTCCTGGCGTTGAAAAGCAAGCTGGGTGATCAGCGCGGTCTTGCCGATGCCGCTGATGCCAAAGGCGGTCAGCAGGCGGCACTGCGGCGTATTCAGCATGCGCTGGGCGATCTGAATATCTTCCACCGGCTCGATAAACGGCATATCCGGCAGCACGATGGCAGACCGCGCAGGGGACTGCGGCGGGGCAATTGCACGAGAGCGAATCTGCTCGGCCAGCGCAGTCGTCTCGTCATCTGGCGAGGCGTCCAGCTCGTCGTGCAGCAGCGTGACGAAGCGATCATACTGCTGAAGCGCCTCGCTGGCGCGGTTGTTGTACGTCAGCGCGCGCATCAACTGGCGCTGGGCCACATCCCACAGTGGATCCAGGCTGACCAGCCTGCGGGCCACATTCAGGCCAGTGTCGTAGGCAGCCTGCCTGTGTGCGGTTTCCACGATCTCCAGCAGCAGGCGCATATACAGGCTCTCAAGCTGCTGGCCCTTTTCGAGGATCCACTCATCGAGGTCAGCCGCATCGCGCACGACCGTGCCCGCCAGAAATCCGCCTTTATACAGGTCTGCCAGCGCCTGCATGGCCTTCAGCGCCCCAGGCGCGCCAGACCCGCCAGACAGCATGTGCAGGCTGCCTGTCTCAAACTCCAGCGCATCCACGGTGACAACGGCATCCGGGTCGATAGCAAGCGACTCATGCGAGACGAACAGCACATCATCCATCTGCTGGCGCAGGTTCGAGAGCACGGTGCGCAGGTTTTTCAGCGCCTGCTCATCGGTTGTTTCGCTCCACAGCATCGAGGCCAGCCGGCGCCGGTTGTGCTCACCGGGGTGCATCGCCAGATAGACAAACAGCAGCATGGCCTTGGTGGAGACAAATTTCTCCGCCATCTCTCCATCGCGCTCGATGGTCAGTCTGCCCAGCGTGCAAATGCGAATGCCGGTCTTCATGCTGCTTTACTGTGCGCCTTCTATCGTCTCAGCGGGCTACTTTTCTGCGCGGTTTTCCTGCTGCAGGATGCTTTCCGCAATTTCCAGTGCTTCCTGTGAACTGGTCGCAAAACGGACTTTGAAATTCATGACATGGCCGGTCAGCTGCAGGATGGTGCGCATGCCCTTGTTCATCGATACAAAAATCATGGATTCTGTGCGGTTCTGCATCCGCAGCACTGGCAGCGCCGAGGGCAGCATCAGATACAGCGGTGGAATGGACTCCACTTCCAGCGCGTCAAAAATCATCGTCACGTGTCCGCCAGGGGCATTCTGTTCCGCTTCAGACAGGAACTTCATACACATGGCAGTGTGCAGTTCCATGTCCTGCACCGTCATGCGCCCCCAGCCTCGTGCATACACCAGGCGATTGGGAATGTGCCATTCAGCCTGATAAGGCATATAGATTCTCCCTGAATATCCTCGGCAGCGGCCTCACGGGGCCGCCTGTGCCTGCTCGTCAGAGTCGCGGTACTGGTCCAGCTGTTCTTTCAGCTCCGGATACATGTAACTGACAACCGTCAGGGCTTCCGCCATGGTGCCGACAGTGGTCATCGGCTGCGTCGAAATGCGAATAATCAGCGAGACGAGCAGCTTGGCTGAGTCGCTGCCGGTGATCAGCACTACGAAGCCAGGCTTGGCGCGCCACACCCGCGAATCAATGACATTGGCAATGTCCTTGACTGCCGCAGTCACCACCGAGCGCATGACATGGCCCAGCCGGATATCGCGCATATCGACGACGCCGATGACCATCGTGCCGCCCGAAGATGCATAAGCCGACTCCAGATGGTCGGCAATCTGCACAGAGGACAGGCGGATATCCTCCAGCGTAATATCGCCCGTCTGCAGGATATACAGAACGCGGTTAGGGACAATCCAGGACACCTTGTACGCCATACCCCTGCTCTTTACTGCGTTCAACACGCGATCCAGGCTGGACACCGTCTCAAAGCACAATGACCGCAGGGGACAGCGCGGGTTTTCCCGCTACCTGTCCCCGCAGTCACGATTACACCCACACGAACCACCGCTAGTTCTGCGATGGCGTCTCGTAAGCGGCGGAGATGGCCGTCTGGGCCACCAGGTTATAGGCGGACGCCCAGGCCTGCTTCACCTCGTCAGTGAAGGCGGGGCCAAAGGTGTCGCCCAGCGTCCACAACAGGGCACTGCCCACGCTGTCCCAATGCTGCACCGTGACGCCGTACTGGACATGGCGTTTGCCCAGGCTCTGGATGGCGGGCACAATGCCCTCCAGGTTATCCAGCCCATTGACGACCACGGCCAGCGTCTGGATCAGCTTCTTGCGCTGCTCCGACATATCCCCGTGGAACATAGGCGCAGTGGAGGCATCGATCTCAAACAGGCGCTCATAAAAACGGGAGGCAAGCTGGTCGGCGTCTGTCACCTGGGCAAACGTGCTCTGGACGATGGCCTTCTGGGAATCTGAAATGCTCATAGTGCGTTGAATCCTTCATGATGATAACAGTTCGAATCGGACTGAGATGGCGGTGTGAGGGAAGCCATAACTCCCCTCACACTTTATTATGTACAGATTACAATTTTGGCAAGTTTCGGGCGCGCAGTTCGCTTAATCACTGCCGCTGCTGCCATCCACCCCTTCTAGCTTCATATAGGCGGGCATCAGTGGCTCGGTGCGGGTCGGCACCGTCAGTTCCAGGCCGGGCAGCGTCGGCATATCCGGATTAATCTGCACGACACCTTCACCCTCGCATACGACGTTGTAAACACCCGCTTCAGAGGCCACCAGCTCGCAGTTCGGAGGAACTTCAATCTCGTAGCACACCTGGTTAAACACGCCGACTTCATACAGTTCCACGTAGACGCAGTATTCCACGGTGGTGCTGCCATCATCGTGCGACTGCGGCCGATTCCACTCGGTGCCCATCAGGTCAATGCTGACGCCTTCGTCAACGCGGCTGTATTCAATCTTGGTGAAGTTCAGGGACATGCTCTCCATCGGGCGGCCTTCACTGCTTTGCGTCGTGGCAGGCACGATCGTCAGCACCATCGGGTCCGGCTGTGCGCCGTCATCCGCCACCACGACTTCATCCAGGCCAGCCCCACAGCCCATCGCCCAGCTTTCAATCGTCATCTGGCCAGCATGGCCACCGTTAGCCGCCGCCGGGTTTTCACCTGTGATAATGCTGCCATCCACGATCACATCATCGCCAGTCGTCCCATCTACGCGTGCCCAGGCCAGCACCGTCACACCATGGTCCAGCGCTTCGACGCAGTCTTCGTTTTGTGCAGCCGCTTCTACCGCGGGAATACCCCCGGCGCAGTCCCGCAACAGGTCTCTGGCCGCCAGGAAGCGCCCATCGAATGGCGAACTGTTCAGCGGCGACACGCCATCCACACGCGCCCAGGCCAGCACCGTCACACCATGATTCAAACCTCGCACTTCGCAGTCCGTGGCGAGCGTGGCCAAATCGTTGATGCCCGACGTCAACTCATACCAGCAGGCGGTCGTATCGGGGCCCTGCTCAATGTAGGCGGAGCCGCCGTAGCAGATCGCGACGAGCTGCTCCACGCAGGCAGAGTCATTGGTGGGGCACCAGCAGGCCTGCACGATGGTCGTGCCGGGGCGGACACCGCACTGCATGCCCGACGCAGCATGCCCGGAGACGCTGTAAGAACTAATGATGGGGCTTTCGAGTTCAATGGCAGCCTGTGCGATTTCCGCGCAACCGGACGATACGACCACTGTGTTCGAGGCATAGCCGGTGCGGCCATCGGCCATCTCGTAGCCTTGCAGCACGAACCAGGCGTCAGCACCATTCAGCACGTAACCATTGGCTGTATACACGGCACCAGGGTACAGCTCGCCGATGATCGCCCCATCCATCCCGGCAGCTTCGCGGACGTTCACCACGAACGGGCCTTCAGGCGTGACATAGCAGCCGTCAGACGGCAGAGCCGGGGGGATGAACGCTGGCGGCTGAGCCACGACCGGCTGGTCGGCCGAAGGCGGGACAACCGGCGCAGGCGGTTCCACCGGAGCATCAGACGACGGCGGCTGGCTGGGATTCGGGACACCGGCCGGCGGGTCATTCACCGGCGGATTATTCACGGGCGGCACAGGAGTCTGGCTGGGCACCGGCGTCACAAACGTGACCGGGCAGCCGCCATTTTCGCGCGGTCCCGCCGCCGTCGGACACAGGTCGCTGCTGTCGGGCAGGCCATCGCCGTCAGAATCACGGGCAGGTGCTGGCGTTGCAGCAGGCGGGGCAATGATGATATCGCCCTGGGCGGACACGCCGGAGGCACCCAGCGCGACGATAAATGTGAGTATCAGAAGACAGAGCAGGCGTTTCATGGCTGAACCTTTCAGGAAGTCGATGGTCTAGGAAGTCAAAACAAGTCGATGATGCGGGCGGCTGGGCTGCACTGAAATTCCGGTGCAGCCCAGCCTTTGTCCGAATTAGCGTTCCGTCGTTTCAGCAATCAGGATGTCGACACCGGTGCTGCCGGGAACAAGTGGCTGAACCGAGTCGACGATGTCGAAGACAATGATGTCGCCACCAACCCCGCCGCCGCCCGCTGGACGACTTGCGCGCTGAACCGAATCGACGATGTCGAAAATAATGATGTCGCCACCGCCGCCTTTCACCGAACGACCGTCCTGTGCGGATGCACCCGATGCACCGGCGACAAGTGCAGCCAGCAATGCGGAAACTGCGAGGGTCTTGAAGAACTTCATGTGCTGCTTCTCCTTAGTAGGGGCCACGACGGGTTGGTCATGGCCCTGAAAACTATCGATAGTTCTCATACTAAGGATCGAGCGCCTATTAAGCGCTTATTGCGCGCCTAATAGAAAGGCAACCTGAAATGTTTACAGGTTTTTACAGGATTGGGGGATTTTGAGGGAGAAAATGGGGGTGTGCAGTGCTGAAGCGCAGGCGAGCATTACGGATGCCGCTGAGCACATGCGCGTGCAGCGCTTATTCGTAGGCGCTGACGGTGATGCTGGTAATCAGGTCGAAAGCATCAGACCATGCCTCGTGGACCTCCGGCGTATAGTCTTCGCCCAAGGTCTGCGCGATCATCCACAGCAGCGCGTCTTTGACCAGCGCAAACTGATCGACCGTCACGCCGTAGCGTATATGGCGCGCGCCCAGGTCGTGCAGCACCGGTACGATACTGTCGATGTCATGCAGCGCGCGCACCGCTATGCCCAGCGTCTGCATCAGCTTCATGCCCTGCTGGGGCATATCGGTGGCATGAAACAAGGGCCTGGTTTCAGGGGCGATCTCCCACAGCCGATCGTAAAACATCGCCGCAGCATGTTCTGAAATGGGGATGAGGCGCGAGAAACTTTCTGCGACGATCTGGCGCTGCTGGTCCGTCAATGCCACGACCATCCTCCGCGGGAAACTACTGATGCACATCAGGGGTTTATACTGACATCATAACATAAGTCGGATTTTTGCGTGGCAGGCCCACGCGCATTCACGCATCCGCCGCGCTATTTGGCCGTCTTGTTGCCCGATTTCAGCCGAATCAGGATGACCTTGTTGCCGCCGGAGGTCTTGGCGTTGCGCACCTCGATGAAGTCCGGATAGGCCAGCACGAGCTGGGACAGCACCTTGTGCCCATACGTGCGCGGGTCAAACCCGGGATCAATCTGGCGCAGCGCATGGCCGACCGTCGCCAGATGTGCCCAACCATTGTCCAGCACGGCGGTATCGAACGCGGTGCGGAACAGCTTCTTCAGGCGCACCGGGCTGGCGGCCTCGGCATCCGTGCGCGCGGCGCTGGACGCGTCCGGTTCGGGCGTAATCTCAGGCAGGCTGACATCCGGCATGGCCTGCAGATTCTCGGTGTAGACGAAGACATTGCACGCATTAACAAACGAGCGCGGCGTCAGGTTTCTGCCAATGCCCAGCACAAACAGGTCTTTTTCACGGATGCGCGTGGCCAGTCGGGTGTAGTCGCTGTCACTGGAGGCGATGCAGAAGCCATCCACACCAGACGTATACAGAATATCCATGGCGTCGATAATCAGGGCGCTGTCGGTGGAATTCTTGCCCACGGTATAGCGAAACTGCTGCATCGGCTGGAGGGCATAATTGTGCAGCGCCTCTTTCCAGCTTTTCATGTTCGGTTCGGTCCAGTCGCCGTATACACGACGAATGATCACCGTGCCGTACTTGCTGACCTCGGCCAGCATTTGCGGCAGCAGCGAGGCCTGGGCATTGTCGCCGTCAATCAGCAGTGCAAACCGTTTATTGGCATTCATCATATCGGACCCTGAAGTTAGAGAAGTGCATAGTAATCATAACATCAAAGCGGGACGGGCAAACCGGGGATAACAAAAACGCCGTCTCGTGTGAGACGGCGTCTGCTGCTGAGGGACCTGGATTCGAACCAAGATTAATGGATTCAGAGTCCACTGTTCTACCGTTGAACTATCCCTCAATATGGCCAGAATTCTAGCATGGGCCCAAAACACAATCAAGGCTGAAACCCCGGCTAGGCCAGGTTTTCCTGCGCCCACGATGTTGCGCGATTCAGGCGGGCCAGCAGCGCCTCCCGGCCAATCGCATGGATAATTTCATACAGGTCGGGTGTGTTGGTTTTGCCACTCAGCGCCACGCGCACCACCATCATCACATCGCCAAAATGCCCCTTGAACGAGGCCGGATCCTTCTTGAACGTTTTCATATCACGCGCGAAGCCATTGGTCTCTGCATAAGCGCGCATCCCGGCGATGAAATCGTCTTTCGTCTGGGCCATATCGAAGCCGGTCATGTGCTCCAGAATGGCGACCACATCCGCCCGGGCAATCGTCGCCGGGAACGGATAGCCCCCGCCCGTGATGGCGGCATCATACAGGCTGTCAAAGAAGAAGCCGCAGGCGCGATGCACGTCGCTCCAGTTCACGATGTCTTTGCGCGGCTGATCGCCCGTGCGCTCGACATTGAAGACGCGCAGCGCAAACGCCGGATCGGCCTTCAGCAGGTCGGCCAGCGTCGGTTCATATTGTTCGGCCCACGCCAGCACGTAGTCATACACCTGTTCGGCGGTGTACGTAGCCACCACATCCTTGCTGATGTCATTCAGCTTGACCGGGTCAAACAGGCCGCTGGACACCTGCATCTTGTCCAGACGCACCTCAAATTCGGTATTCGGCGTCATCGGATTGGCTTTACGCCAGTCGTAAAAGTCAGAATTGGCCAGGTTGAGCAGATACTCGGTCACAGCCTGTACCGGATACCCCAGCTCATAGTAGTAAGCCACATTTGCTTCCGGGTCCTTGCGCTTGCTCAGCTTGCGTTTTGACGCGCCGTCCTGCTTGGCAATCGGCGCCAGATGGGCATAGGTTGGGATCGGCTGGTTCAGATACTCAAAAATCTGCACATGCAGCGGGGCAGATGGCAGCCATTCGTCACCGCGCGTCACCAGGTTCACGCGCATCAGCGTGTCGTCCACCACATGCGCAAAATGATAGGTCGGCAGGCGGTTACCAGATTTCAGCAGCACCATGTCCTGATCATTGGCCGGCAGATCGAGATCCCCCTTCACCGCGTCGGTGAAGCGCACGCGCGCCTCACTGGGATAAGGCGCACGAATGCGGATGACAGCTTTTTCGCCCGCGGCCAGCTTCGCCTTCACATCGTCCAGCGAGGCAGTGCGCCACTTGGCCCAGTTGCCGTAATAGCCGGGCTTCACGCGCTGGGCTTCCTGCAATTTGCGATTGCGGTCCAGCTCTTCCTCGGTCGCGAAGCACGGATAAGCGAGGCCGCGCTCCACCAGGTATTTGGCGAATGTCTCGTAAATCTCGCCGCGCTCGCTCTGGGTATACGGGGCATACGCACCGCGCTCCAGGTCCGGCTCCACCTGCACGAATCCCTCATCGGGCGCCAGGCCAAAGTTGATCATGTTGCGCACGATGGCTTCCACGCTGCCATCCTGCTCGCGCTTCTTGTCAGTGTCTTCAATGCGCAGGATGAACACCCCGCCAGACTGATGTGCCACGCGGCGGCTGACCATCGAGGTCATGATGCTGCCGATGTGCACGAAGCCGGTCGGGCTGGGGGCAAAACGCGTCACCTTTGCGCCGTCGGGAAGCTGGCGCGGCGGGTATTTTGCCAGCCAGTCCTCCACCGTTTTGGTGATATGCGGAAACAACAGCACGGCAAGCTCGACGTGCTCTGGATTCAACGGGCTGGACATGCAACAACACCTCTGCGAAGCGGATAGGTAAAAGACGGTTATGGCGGGCCAGTCGCGCTAAATACGCCGCCCGCGCATGATGACACTTTCGGCCAGCCCGATGCCTGCCAGCGTGGACAGCAGCGAAGTGCCGCCCGAACTGATAAAGGGCAATGTGAGGCCGGTCACCGGCATGAGACTGAGATTCATGCCGATGGAGACGAATGTCTGGAAGAAAATGAACGACGCCACGCCGTAACAAATCAGGCTGCCGAACGGGTCGGCGGCGCGGCGCGCACCGCGCAGGATGCGGAAGATCACCACGCCGATCAGCGACATGGTGGCCACGCCACCCACCAGACCGAATTCCTCGCTGATTACGCTGAAGATGAAGTCCGTGTGGCGCACGCGCAGGAAGCGTCCGGTATTCTGCGGGCCGTTGGCGTAGCCCTTGCCCAGCAGTCCGCCCGAGCCGATGCTGATGCGCGCCTGCAAAATGTTGTAGTACGCGTCGCGATCGCTTTCCGGGAAGATGAACGAGGTGATGCGGCTGCGCTGATACGGCTGCATCTGCGAGAATGCTACCGGGACGGCGATCGGCGCGGCGAGCCCGAATACCAGCAGGCCAATGCCGATATGCTTCAGGCGCAGGCCAGCCGCCCACACCATCGTGAACCACAGCACGGCCAGCACGATCGTCATGCCCAGGTCAGGCTGGATGAAGATCAGGATGGCTGGAATGCCTACATGCAGCAGCGTCTTGACGAGCGTGCTCAGATGGCCAATTCGCTCATAATTGCGCGCCAGCAGCATCCCCAACGTAATAATAATCAGCACCTTGGCGATTTCGCTGGGCTGGATGCGGATGCCCACGTTCAGCCAGCTTTGCGCGCCGCCGTCGCCTTCCACGCCAAACAGCGTGACAAGAAACAGCAGCACAATCATGAGCAGATACAGCCACATGTGGATGCCGCCCAGCAGCTTGTAATCGAGGGCGGCCAGGGCCAGCAGCACACCAAAACCCAGAAACGCAAAGCGGATCTGGTCTGGCACGCGAGCGATCAATTCCGGGTCAATGGCATCTAGTGTGGCGCTGCGGATCATCAGCACACCGAAGATGGTGAGCAGAATGCTTGCGCCCAACAGAATGAAATCAAATTGTTTCCAAATGCTGCCAGTGGGTTTCATGGATGAATTCCGTCACCGAACATCAGCAGCATTATAGCAGAACGCGAAAAGCCGGGTCTATTCTTAGCTTTCCTTTCGCGATGACCCCAATGGCGGCAGGTCATCATCCGGATCAGGCGGCTCCACCGGCTTGGTGAACGGGATGTTGGCCACGATGGCCGGAATCCGTTCGCGGTTTTGCAGCGCAAAATCCACACCGCTGTCATCCACCGATACATACTTGGAGATGACCTGCAGGATTTCGGCTTTCATGGCCTCCAGTTTTTCCGGAGGCAGGTTGATGCGATCGTGCAGCAGGATAAACTGCAACCGCTCTTTTGCGGTTGACCCGCTGGTTGTCTTGTTAGACTTTCCAAACAGCGACTCGAAGAAACCTGGCATTGCAACCCTCCCCCACACGTACTTCAGCCGCCCTGGCCGCCAAACAATCTCCCGATTCGCTTAAAGATCCCGCTGTTGTCTTCCAATGGCATGAAAGGCACGGTCTCTCCCATCAGGCGCCGGGCAATATTGCGATAGGCCTGCCCGGCCCGCGAAGCATCCAGCATGGCCAGCGGCGTGCCGCTGTTCGAAGATGGCACCACACTATCATCTTCAGGCACAATCCCAATTAGTTTAATAGCCAATATGTCCGTGACATCGGACGGGCTGAGCATTTCGCCACGCTTGATCATGTCGGCCTTGGCGCGATTCAGCACCAGATGGGCGGGTCCCTTGCCTTCGGCCTCCAGCAGCCCGATGATGCGGTCAGCGTCGCGCACCGCCGAGACTTCCGGGTTGGTCACGATCAATACTTCGTCCGCCGGGGCCACCGCATTACGGAAGCCACGCTCGATACCCGCCGGGCAGTCGATCAGGATGAAGTCAAATTCCGGGCGCAGCTGGTCGGCAATCTTGATCATATCCGCCGGGCTGACCGCCGTCTTGTCGCGCGTCTGCGCCGCAGGAATCAGATACAATTCCGGCAGAATCTTGTGCTTGATCATCGCCTGGCGCAGCTTGCAGCGCCCTTCCACCACGTCCACCAGGTCATACACGATCCGGTTTTCAAGGCCCATCACGATATCCAGATTGCGCAGGCCGATGTCCGCATCAATCAGCACGACGCGCTGATTCATGCGGGCCAGCGCCACGCCCACATTCGCGGTCGTCGTCGTCTTGCCCACACCACCCTTGCCCGATGTGATCGTGACGACCTTCGCGCCGGTTGATGATTTCTTCGGTGAACCGGATGCCCCCGCTGCCCCAGTGTTTGACGCCATAGTGTTGCTGATTTCCTTTCTTGATTACGCCTTGTCATCCCAGGTCGTCACGACAATCTGACCCTGACGGATGAGAGCAGTCTCTGGTTTCGGCTTGCGCCGTTTATCGATTGGCGACACGGTGATATATCCCGCGATGCGTAATTGGGTGGGCTGCATATCCAGCGCGCATACCACCGCCGATTCGTCGCCTTCTGCGCCGGCATGCACAATGCCGCGCAAACGCCCCCATACCACGATGTCCCCGGCGGCCACGATCTCCGCGCCCGGATTGACATCGCCATAGATTAATACATGTCCGGTGGAATGCACCGACCGCCCTGAACGCAGCGTGCGCCGAATGGCCACGCCGATAATGCCTTCTTCTTCAGACCGAAACGGCAGATTATCCAGGTCCTGGCCGTTGGTATAGTGTGCCGGCGTCTCAATCTGCGGGCTGTTCACGCGCAAATCCAGGCCAATCGCCTGGTCCAGCGTGCTCTGGCTTTCGCTGGTCACGGCCTGCAGCAGCATATTACGCCGTTCAAACAATGCGCGCACAGACGTCAGTTCATCACGGCGCAGCGGGCGTGCGCCCACGTCGATGGTCACTTCCGCGCCCCTGAAAAAGTCACCCTTTTCATCGATACGCGCGGCAAGCTCGGCCGTCACAGCGATCCATTCTTCGTTTGGCGACAAAGTAATCAGCAATCCGTCTTTGACGCCCTTGATCGCCACCAGTTGTTCAGACATGAACCCTACTTAGTCAACAGCATGAGGACTTGCAACAATTGCTTAACTATACACAATGTCTGGCAAAGCGCGCTAGAAAGCTGTCACATTGCGCAGCAGCAGGGTCAGCGGCAGCAGCAGAAAAGCAGCCGGGGCCAGCCACTTCAGCACGGAGGCAGCGGGGCGATCCTTCACAGCCCGGCGGATCCAGTGGCTGAAAGCATAGACCGCGTATGTCATCCACACGATCAGCAGCATCAGCAGCGGCAGCAGCAGCACCGAGGCATCTGCGCCGAAATACAGCAGGCCGAACAGCCCAAAGGTGGCAAAGGCCAGCATCAGCACCACGCCCACCGGCGGATACCAGCGCGACAGGCGCGACAGCCCGATCAGACCCAGCAGCAGGCCAATCGGTGTGAACTGATTGTTGACCAGCGTGATCATGTCCAGCCAGCGCGACGGCTCGCGCCAGCCCTCGGCCAGCAGGAAGGGCACCGTCAGCCCCTGTGACTTGGCCATATCGACCGAAAACAGCCACCAATCGGCATCCACATACAGCAGGATCAGGCCGCGGGCACCCCACATGACGGCAGCCAGCAGCACCAGCCAGTAGGGCAGTGGCATGCGCTTGCCCGACAAAAACAGCGCCAGCAGCAGCGCCGGCGCAAACATCACAAACAGCGGGTCATTCAGCACGCCAAAGGCCAGCAGCAGCAGCGTGCCATAGGTGTGCTGATGCCCCAGCTGGCCGGTTGGCGGCGAGTCGGGGCGCGGGTTGGCAGCAAACAGGCCATCGATCAGCAGATACAGCATCCACGCGCTTAACAGCGTCGTCATGCGCAGGCTGCGCGGCGTCCCCACCGCAATCAGGAACAGCCCGCCAAACACGATCACCCCGACGGCCAGCGCGGCAAATCGCTGTTTGCTCAGCGTGACCACCAGCACCCCGCCCACCAGCGACGCGGCCAGCGCAGCGATCACTTCCAGCGGCTGAAGCATCTCCGCGCCGCCGGTCTGCGCCCAGAAGGCCGGACAAAAAGCCAGCGCCAGCGCCCCGACTACAGACAGCACGGCGCCCATGTGCCGCAGCGCCAGCGCCATGCCAACCACGATCAATGCCAGGCCGCTGGCCCGAATAAGCGGCGTTTCGCCCAACACCAGAAAGGTAATCCACGAGACGGCGCCAGCCGCAATCGACGGCACCCAGTACTGAACACGCGCACGCGCGCTCTGCTGCGGCGAATAAATGGCCATTTGCGCGTTGGACTATCCCCCGGTAACAGGCACAGGTGCCACATCGTCCACAGGCGCAGCAGGCGCCAGTGTGGCGGGTGTGGTTGAAGATGACGGCGGCACACTCAGCTCCTGCGGAGCCCCCGCCGCTGCTGCGCGTTCGTTCTGCAGGCGGAAATACGCCTCCATCGTCTGCACGACCACGGGCAGCGCGACCGCCGAACCTTCGCCACCATTATATACGAAGGCCTGCACCAGAATCTCCGGATTGTCGCCATATGGCGCATAGGCCGTGAACCAGGCATGGGCCGGCCAGTTGCCCGGTCGACACAGGCCCAGCGGCCGCGCGATTTCGTCGCAGTATTCGGCTGTGCCGGTCTTGCCCGCCACGGGGACATAACTCAGATTGGCGGCCTGGCCAGTGCCCAGCGTCACCGTCAGGCGCATGCCCTCCTGTGCGGCAAAGATATTCTCAGTCTCCACAAACGGCGGACGATAGGTTTCGTCGAAGCGAATCTCGTTGCAGAAGTTATCGGTGAAGTTGTACTGGAAGGGCACGTGCACGGTATACGACACCATTTCGGGCACGCCAAACGCATCCGGGTTGATGTTCACCTGATTGGTATACGTTTCAGGATTGCAGCGGGCCGGGTTATACCACTCACTGGTACGCTCGCAGGTGCAGGCCAGACTGCTGGACCCATTCATGATCATGTCTTCCAGCATCAGCAGGCGGACAGGCGCGCCAGCGCGAATTTCATCCAGGTTGATGGTGCGCAGCACCTGCGGCTCAAACGGACGTACGACATTACCATCGGCGTCGGTCAGCTCACGGATAATGGTCGGCTGATATAACGTGCCGCCGTTAGCTACCGCGGCGATTGAATTAATGAGCTGAATCGGCGTCACGTTGACATAGCCCTGGCCGAAGGCCGCATTGTAGGTATCGCCGGTAGACCAGTTCTCCCCCAACAGACGGCGCTTCCAGTCGGCATCCGGCATACGGCCGGCGTTCTCAAAGGGCAGCTCTACGCCTTGCAGCGAGCCGATACCGAACATGGTGGAATAGCGGAACAGGCCATTGATGCCCAGGCCATTGCGGGCCAGCACCTGTGACGATACTTCCGGGTTGCCTCCGCCCACCTGATAGAAATACACGTCGCAGCTCTGCGCGAGTGCGCCGCGCATATCCAGGTTGCCATGGCCCTGGTCCAGCCAGCACACAAAACGCTGGCCACGGGTGGTGTCATTCGGCGCATACTGATTGGGCAGAATCAGGTCACCCGGATCATTCAGTAACGAATACTGATCGATGACATTTTCCTGCAGCACGCCCACAGCCGTCAGCACTTTCCAGATCGAGCCGGGCGGATACAAAGACTGCGTGGCATGATTTACCAGCGGCGTGAGTGGGTCTGCCGCCACGTCCAGGTAATAGTCCACATCGATACTGCGCGCGAAACGCGAGTTGTCGTAGCTGGGATAGCTGACCATCGCCAGGATTTCACCCGTCCTCGGGTCCATCGCCACCACCACACCAGTCTCGCTGACGATGCGGCCATTTTCGGCATTCAGCTGGTCAATGCGATTAGCCAGGGCTTCTTCGGCGGCCTGCTGAAGCTGGCTGTCGATGGTGAGCTGCACGTTGATGCCCGGCTGCGGATTCACGCGCTCGATTTCCTGCAGCACCCGGCCGGCCACGTCCACCTCGCTGACGACGCGCCCGCGCTGGCCAGACAGCAGCGGCTCCAGGTACAGCTCCATGCCGGCATAACCGATGCGGTCGTAGGCGGGGTTATAGCCCAGTTCCAGCAGTTCAAGCTGCTGTTCCGGCGGAATCGGCCCCATGTAGCCGACGATCGCGCTGGTGAGCGCGCCGGTGGGATACTGGCGCACCGAGGCGACCTGCACATCCACGCCGGGCAGCGTGATGCGTTCTTCCATAATCTGCATGGCGGCGGCCTGCGGCACGTCCTGCGCGATAATGACCGCGCGATACGGGGCCAGACCGCGCCCCTCCTCCACCAGCTCCTCGATGCTGCGCACGCGCTGGCCGCTGGCATCCGCGACCGTGCGCGTGGGCGGCACTTCCGTGAGCGCCGACAGGCGATTGTAAATACTCAGCGTTTCTTCCTGCGTGTCAGGAAGCTGGGCGGGCACGATCGTCACATTGAAGGCCGGCACATTGATAGCAATCGGCAGGTTATAGCGGTCAAACATCACCCCGCGCGGGGCGGCCAGTGGCAGCTGGCTCAGACGGTTTTCATTGGCCGCCGCCTGATACAGGTCATATTCAGTCACCTGAAGCTGCACCATGCGCAGGCCAAAACCGATGAAGATGACCAAAACGAGTGCCTGAAAGGTTGTCAGGCGCCACCCCTGAAATGGATACCAACGCTGCATGAGATTTTTCCTCTCCGCAACTCACTTTAACCCGGCACATCGGGGTCGATGATGCCTAGGCGGCCAGCGCAGGCGGCGGACAGAAGCGCCGCATCAACAGATACACTGGCCCGATCAGGACGAGATTGTAAGCGGCAGATGGCAGCACCTGATACGTGATCAGGTCGAAAATGCGCACATTGAAACCGCTCAGGATAGTGAACGCGACCCCGATGATGGACAGCAGCAGAGACCCTGCCACGCCGAGGACGATCACGGTCAGGAAGCCGACATTAAACAATTGGGCACGTAAACGGTCGATGGTGATGACGAGCAGCAGCAGGCCGAAGGTCGTGCTGCCGGTGGGCACGCTGGTGACCAGGTCGTGAACGATGCCGCCGAGAAACGCCCACGCCGCACCTTCCTCGATGGTGGCACGTGCTGCATATGCCAGCACCAGCAGGAACACCAGGTTCGGCTCGCCGCCCAGCACACGCGGAAGCTGTGGCACGATAGACACTTGCAGCATCGCGGCAAGCAGCAGCAGCGGCACACCCAGATAATTACCCAACGGCTAGTTCCCCACCTGGCCGAAGGCAGTGACATCGACGGGCTGGAAGTTGGTCACGATCAGCACGATTTCCAGCACCGGGAAATCGACCAGGCTGCGCACCTGCGCCACCTGATACAGGTCGAGGCCCTCGCGGCTGCTGGTCACCTGCCCGATCAGGATATCCGGCGGCAGATTTCCGCCCAGGCCGGAGGTATAGACGAGGTCACCGGGTTCGATGCGCGCCCCCAGCGGGATGAACGTCATCTCCAGGTTGCCGGATACCTGCCCCATGACCGTGCCTTCGGCGCGGGTGGTCAGCAGGCGGGCGCTGATCGCGCTGGACGGGTCTGTCACCAGCTGCACGCGCGAGGCATTGGACTGCACTTCGATGACGCGCCCCACCAGGCCCTGCGCCGTCACAACCGGCATCTCTACCTGGATGCCGTCACGGGTGCCGCGATTGACGATGATGGTGCGCAGGGGGGCCTGTTCCGCGGCGATGACATCGGCAGCCAGAAATTCCTGCCCCCGTGCCGTGCTGGTATAGTCGACCAGCCCGGCCAGCCGCTGGTAATCGCTGGACAGCTCGCGCAGTTCGGTCACTTCGCTTTGCAGGCGCACGAGAGCCTCTTCAAGCTGGGCATTACGCTCCTGCAGCGAGCTGACTTCGGCCAGGTCGGCCACCTGACCGCTCAGGCGCAGGGCAGCCGTGGTCAGCACGCCTGTGACCGCGTTCAGCGGCACAGCCAGCACGCCTTCAATGGGCGCGAGCAGCCCGCTCTGGCTGCCAGCGATCAGGCTCAGGGAAATGATAATCAGTGTGGTGAAGTAGACGGCTTTATTGGCACGTGTGCCACGCCGAGACAGCTGAGTCATGCGGTCCTCCGGCGCTTATTATAGCAAATCGGCCCCCAGGGGGTTGAGGGCGATTTCCCAACGCTCTGGCGACTCAGTGATGTGTACTTCCGCGTTCCAGGCCCACCAGCAGGCGGCGCAGGTTGTTGTAGTCTTCCAGCACACGGCCAGCACCGCGCGCCACGCAGGTCATGGCGTCGTCGGCCACCCACGAGCGGATGTGCACCTCTTCCTGAATGCGCTCATCCAGCCCGCGCAGCTGGCCACCGCCGCCCGCCAGGCAGATACCGCTTTCCATCAGGTCGCCCACCAGCTCCGGCGGCGTGCTGTCCAGCGCATCTTTCACGGTATCAATAATGATGCTCACCGAGCCGCTGATGGCCTCGCGGATTTCAATCGAGCTGACCTCGACCATCGACGGCAGGCCGGTCACCAGGTTGCGCCCCTTCACCTGCATCACGCGTTCCTGCGGCAGCGGGAAGGCAGAGCCAATCTCGATCTTGATGCGTTCAGCCGTAGGCTCACCGATCAGCAGATTATGCTTGCTGCGCATGTACTGCACGATGTCTTCGTCCAGCTCATCGCCAGCCACGCGGATCGACCGGCTGATGACGATGCCACCCAGCGAGAAAATCGCCACTTCGGTGGTGCCGCCGCCGATATCGATGATCATGCTGCCGCGCGTTTCCTGCACCGGCAGACCGGCGCCAATCGCCGCGGCAACCGGCTCTTCGATCAGATAGACTTCACGCGCACCGGCGCTGAGCGCGGCGTCATAGACAGCGCGCTTCTCCACTTCGGTCACACCACTGGGGATGCCCACCACCACGCGCGGGCGCGGAATCGGGACCCAGCTTTGCTCGTGCGCCTTGTGGATCAGATGCGTCAGCATCGCTTCGGTGACTTCAAATTCGCTGATTACACCGTCCCGCAGCGGGCGTACAATCAGGATGTCTTTCGGGTTTTTGCTCCACATTTCTTTGGCGCGAGCACCCACTTCAATCGGTTTGCGCGTCTTTTTTTCCAGCGCGACAAACGAAGGCTCGTTGATCACGATCCCCTTGCCGCGTACGCTGACGAGCGTGTTGGCGGTGCCGAGATCTATGCCAATGTCGAGGGAGAATAGCCCAAAGAAGTAGTCAAGTGGACTGAGCACACACAGTTCCTCAACGGACGATATCAGGGGAGCATTATAGCATGCAGCCCACCGAAAGAAAACGATGACCACCCACCTACGGGAGGACGCACCCGCCTATGGACCTTCAGGAAGCGATTCGCCGCGCCCATAAACGCCACCGGCTGTTCCCACCCGGAATGACCGTTATCGTCGCCGTTTCCGGTGGCAGTGACTCACTGGCCCTGCTGCATGCCCTGTATACACTCGTCAGCGAGAAAACGCTTGCGGCGCGCCTGGTCGCGGCCACGTTTGACCATCAATTGAGGGGCGCGGCAGGCGCGCTGGATGCCCGTTTCGTCGCTGAGGCCTCCGCCCGGATGAGCATCCCGTGTGAAACGGGCAGCGCGGATGTGGCGGCGCTGGCACAGGCACGCGGCGCGGGCATTGAAGAGGCCGCACGCTATGCCCGTTATCGCTTTCTGGCGCAGGTGGCGCGCGACCACGGCGGGCCGGAAAGCTGCATCGTGACGACCGGCCATCATGCCGATGACCAGGCCGAGACGATCCTGATGCGGCTTCTGCGCGGGGCCGGGCTGGAAGGGCTGGCCGGCATGGGGACGCGCGCGCCGCTGCCTTATACCGAGCAGTTCACGCTGGTGCGGCCGATGCTGTTCGCCACGCGGGCGATGGTCGATGCCTACTGCGCGGCGCACAGTCTGACACCCCGTGTCGACGCCAGCAACGACGATATGACGCTCACACGCAATGCCATCCGCCTGCGCACGCTGCCCGCACTTGAAGCGGACTTTCCCGGCACGACCCGCCATCTGGTGCAGCTTGGGGAGCTGGCAGGCATTGACCGCGACTTTTTTGCGCAGGCGCTGGCCTCACAGGTGCTGGCCCATGTGAACCAGGCAAACGGGCGCGTGAGCATTGGGCGGGCGCGCTATAGAAGCCTGCACCAATCATTGCGACTGCGCTTAATTCTTCATGTTAGTCGCATGCTCACTTTACGATCAGACAAGCAAGCCGGCTTTGAACAGGTCGTGGCCGCCGACGAAATCCTGATGGCCTCTGAGACAGGGTCACGGGTGGAACTGCCCGGCGGGGTGCGCGTGGCGCTGGAGCGCGAAAACATCATCTTTACGGGAGAATCGACCCAAATATGAATTATTTGCCAACAAATTCCAAAGTGTTGTGAAAGCATTGTACAATATCCATGAATTGCACTCATTAACACATTATTGAAGTCTGGAAACACCTGCATATCAATTCAATTATCGAGGTTCTAATGAGCACGGATTCATTTGATTCTGTCGCGGTGCTCGTCGTTGATGATGAAGCCGCGATCCGTTATTCGGTCAGCAAGACCCTTCAACGCGTGGGCTACAATGTACGTGAGGCTGGCAGCGGGGATGACGCGCTGGAACTGATGGAGTCGCATACCTTTGATGTGATCCTGACGGACATCCGCATGCCGCCCGGCATCGACGGGGTCGAGCTGGTGCGCCGCATCAAGGACAATGATCCGGATACGGTCGTCATCCTGATGACCGCCTATCCCAGCCTGACCACGGCCGTGGAGGCGCTGCGTCTGGGCGCACACGATTATCTGATCAAGCCCAGCTCCAGCCAGGACATTCGCAGCAGCGTGGCCCAGGGCATTGAGCGCGCGCGCGCGCTGAAGCGTCGCCGTGCGCTGCTGGACGCTATCCGCAGCAATGTGCATGAGCTCAGCCGCGCGTCTGAAGAAATGGTATTTGCGCCGGCAGCGGCATCAGTCGGCTCCAGCGCGTTTGGCGGGCTGGTACACGAAGAATTCGCCGAAGTCCGCACCGCGATCAACCCGGATTTGCCCATGACCGACACGCCGCTGGGCACGGTCATGCAGCTGGGCCCACTGACGATTTACCCCGGCCGCTACCAGATTGCCGTGGACGATCATCCGGTCGATCTGACGCCTACCGAGTTTGACCTGCTGCTTTATCTGGCGGCGCACCGTGGGCGCGTGGTATCCTGCCATGAACTGGTGCGCGAAGTGCGCGGCTACGGCGTCGATGAAGCCGAAGCGCGGGAGGTCATCCGGCCGCATGTGAGCAATCTGCGCCGCAAGCTGAAGCAGATGGGCCTGGATGAAGACCTGATCGTGAATGTGCGCGGCATCGGCTACCGGTTAAACGAACAGCCCGATTAACGGTACAACCACACCTGATGGCGTATTCACCCACAACCAAACAACATCGTCACGGGGCGCGCAGCATGGCGCCCCTGTTTTGCATTCTGGCCCTGCTGCTGGCGCTGGCTACGCGCCCCGTGGATGCCCAGAATGTCTTCAGACAATCCACCGAAGAACGTGTGGACGCGCTGCTGGCGGACATGACGCTGGAGCAGCGCGTCGGCCAGCTCTTCATGGTCACGCTGCACGGTGAGGTCATGACGCAGGACGGAGCCGCCTTCCTGCGCGCGTATCAGCCGGGCGCGGTCAGCCTGTTCACCGATAACGTGACCTCACCTGAAGGCGTGACGATGCTGACCAATAATTTCCAGTCGACCATGCTGGATGCGGGCGCCGCGCCCCTGCTGATCGCCGTCGACCAGGAAGGCGGGCTGGTGGCGCGCATGACCGCGCAGGCCGGCTTCACGCAGTTCCCGGCCCCGGTTCTCATGGGCGCGGCTGGCGCCTCCATGTCGCAGCAGATGGGCATCGCGGTGGCGGAAGAACTGGCCGCGGTGGGCATCAACATGAACCTGGCGCCGGTGGCCGACCTGGAGACCAATCGCGACAACCCGATCATTTTCCGGCGCGCGTTTGGCAGCGACCCGACGCTGGCCGGTGAGGCGCTGGCCGGATACACCCGCGGCATGCAGCTCATGAATGTGCTGGCCACCGCCAAGCATTTCCCCGGCCACGGCGAGACCAGCGTGGACAGCCATGCCGAGCTGCCGCGCATCGATCTGGACCGCGAACGCGTGCTGTCGACCGAGCTGGTGCCCTTTGAACACGCGATTGCGGCGGGCACGGCAGCGGTGATGGTTGGGCACCTGTGGTATCCCGCGCTCGATCCGGTGCAGCGCCCGGCGTCGCTGTCGCCACTGGTGGTGCGCGACCTGCTGCGCGGGCAGATGGGCTATGACGGCATCATCGTCACCGACGCGATGGACATGAATGCCGTCGATATGAACGTCAATTTTTACGAGGCGGTCGTGCAGGCGCTGGAAGCAGGCGTGGACATGCTGGCGCTGGGCCCCAGCACCGGCACGGATGTCTCGGCCAATGCGATCAATGCCGTGCTGGAGGCCGTCCGGTCGGGCCGGCTGAGCGCCGATGACATCAGCGCCAGCGCCCGGCGCATTCTGCTGGCGAAAGCGCGCTTCGGCGTGCTGGACTGGCAGCCACTGTCGGTCGAGGGAGCGACTCAGCGTGTGCGGGCGGCCGAACACGAGGCCCTGATCACGACGCTGTTCCAGGCGGGCGTCACGGTGGCCTATGACCGTGCGAACCTGGTGCCGCTGGACACCTCCGACGGGCGGCGCGTGGCGATCATCTTCCTGGCCACGCGTTACCAGATCCGCGACGCCTGTCTGCCTTACACCGATCCGCTGCTCACACAGTGGGTGGGCATAAGCGATAACCCGTCACCCGACGAAATAAGCTGGGCCGTGGCGGCGGCGCGCAATGCAGATACGGCCATCGTGTTCACGCAGGATGCCATCCGTAACCGCGAACAGGCCGACCTGGTGAATGCCCTGCCCCAGGAAAAGACGATCGCTGTCGCCATTTTCTCGCCTTATGACTGGCAGCGGTATCCGAACGTGGCCGCCTATCTGACCACCTACAGCCCGGCACGACCCGCCGTGCCCGCCGCCTGCGACATCCTGTTTGGCGCACGGCCAGCCACGGGGCGACTGGCCATCACGCTGGACCCATCCCTGCCTGCCGGCAGCTACGATTCGGGAGAATTACCGAATTAGCAGATTCTTTACAGGCGCAACTGCGCAAACCGTGATTTAATCAGTCTCAAAAGAGTCACCGTTTGTTCTTGAACCTTTGAAGGGGACATCATGAAGCGCAGACGCTTGTTTATGCTGGTCCTGCTGGCCGTGCTGATCGCATCAGTCAGCCTGCCCACAGCCGGGGCCTTTGCCCAATACACCTTCACCTGCTCTGACGGCACCGAGTTCACCAATACGGTCGTTCTGAGCACCAACATCCGCCCTGGCTCGTACACCGTGACGGCGATGGGCATCAACGGCTTCGACCCAGTGCTGGCCGTATGGGCGCCCGATTCGCAGGAAGCCATCTGCAACGATGACGACGCGACCGCAGCGACTTATTTCGCCACACTGCCCACGACCGGCGAAGTGGCGCCGAACAACTTCAATTCGCGCATCACCTTCAGCAACAACACGAGCAGCTTCATGAACGTCGAGTTCTATGTCGGCGGGCTGGGCGGCTCGACCGGCGAATTCCTGCTCGTGTTTGAAGGCATGCAGTACACCACCGCAGACGGCGCGGGCGACCCGTTCGCTATCGGCGTGGATGCCCCGGTCATCCTGAGCGGGATTCCGGTGGCCGTGTACGCTATCGCCAATACCTCCACGCTGGACCCGAAGATCACGCTGACGGATGCCGACAACAATCCGATTGTTACCGATGGCGGCGAGGAAGTCTCGTGCGATGACGCGGGCAATGATGCGTTCTGCTTCGGTCTGGCCGAGGTTCCTGAAGGCTCGCTGGAAGGCGCAGTCATCGGCCGTGGCAGCAACGGCATCCCTGGCGGACAGTACGACGCCGCGCTCATCCTGGATACCACCGCTTTCGACCCGACCGTGCCCCAGGACCAGGCGTTCCTGAACTACACCGTGGGCAGTTATAACAACGCCAGCACTGGCCCGTACACGATGATCTTCCACATTGGCATCGGTGATGTCAGCGCTGCCACCAGCCAGACGAACACGAATAACAGCACCAATACCACCAACAGTAGCAACAGTAGCAACACGACCAGCAGCAGCAATAGCACGAGCAGCAACACCACCTCGTCCAGTTCAAACACAACTTCAAGCGGCAGCTTCGACGCGGTGCTGGCCTATGGCGATTCGCTCCAGGGCACCATCGGCGCAGACACCGGCGCGCTGTTTGGCTTCCAGGGCACCACTGGGGATGTCATCACGATCAACGCGGCGTCTTCACAATTTGACGGCCTGCTGCTGGTCTATGGGCCAGACGGCACCGAAGTGGCGCGCGACGACGACAGCGGTGAAGGCACCAATCCGCGCATCTCAAATTTCCGCGTGCCGTCATCGGGCACATATGCGATTGTCCTGACCGCCTTCAATAACAACACACCGGTGGGCAGCAACTTCACCATCAGCCTGGAGAATCGCGGCGGCGGTGGCACCACCGCAAGCACGACGACGACCACCACGACAACCACCAACCAGGGTAACACCAACTCCAACGGGAACACCGCCGCACCCGTGCCCACCACTGCACCTGCCAATACCAGCATCAACACTACCACGACGACCACCAGCGGCGGCAGCAATGTGCTGAACTTCGGTGACGCAGTTATCGGCAGCATCGACACGACCGCCGGGGTGACGCTCTACACCTTCAACGCGGCCGCCGGAAACACGGTCACGGTCGCGCTGACGGCCACCAGCAATTACACGCCTGTCGTCGCCATCCTGAACGCGAGCCAGCAGCCGCTGGTCACGCAGCGCGGCACGGCCGGGGTGCCCACCGTCACCATCGCCAACTTTGCCATCCCCGCCGCCGGCACCTACACCATCGCGGTGGCGAACCTGTCTGCGCCCGGCCAGGGTGGAAACTTTAGCCTGGTACTCATCGGCAGTTAGGCAAGTTCACGATACACTATGCGCGGATAAGGTCAGCACCTGGCCTTATCCGCGTTTTCGTTTAGCCGTATGAGGTTATCTGCCATGGCTTCCATCAACTGGGTAAAGTATCGCGTGGGCGAACACACGCAGGAAATCTATAATCTGGACCAGGCGCATTACTTCCGCCTCACCTCCAAAGGCAGCGAATCGGGCATCAGCTTTGAGATTCAGCAGGACAAGTTCCAGATCATCAAAAGCATTGATCCGGCGGCCTATGATGCAGCACTGAACTACATTCGCAGTGTCACCGGCATGGATGTATAAACCCGCAGCACCGCCTGACTCCCGACCGCACAGCATTTAACGGAACTGCTCGCATGGATATCCTGCTGGCCCACGGTTACTTCCTGCACGAGGACGAACACGAACGCAAGGTCATGAAGCCCTATCCTCCGCTGGGCATCCTGTACCTGTCGTCATACCTCAAAAAAGCCGGCTTCGACGTCGGTATTTTCGACAGCACCTTTTCAGACCTGCCCGCGTTCGAAAGCCTGCTGGCAGAACAGCGACCTTCAGTCGTCGGAATCTACGTCAACCTGATGACCAAGTTCAATGTGCTGAAGATGATGGCACTATGCAAACAGGCCGGCGCCAAGGTGGTGCTGGGCGGGCCGGAACCGCCCTATTATGCGGCCGATTACCTGGCGCGCGGCGCGGATGTCATCGTACGGGGCGAGGGCGAGACGGCACTGGAAGCCCTGCTGCCGCATCTGGCGCGCCACGGCATGAGCGGGCTGGAAGCCATCGAGGGCATCCTGTACCTGCGCGACGACGGGACGGTTCACGAGACCGCGCCGCGCCCGTTCATGGGCGACCTGAGCGCGCATCCGTGGCCGGACCGCGAGGCCATCGACCTTGAGCGCTATATGAACACCTGGAAGACCCATCACGGGCGCAGCAGCGTGTCGGTCATTCATGCGCGCGGCTGCCCGTATACCTGCACCTGGTGCAGCCACTCAGTGTATGGCAACACCCACCGCCGGCGCACGCCCGAAGATGCCGCCAACGAGTTGCTGTGGATCAAAGAACGCTACAACCCCGACCTGATCTGGTATGCCGATGACGTGTTCGCCATCAACCGGCGCTGGCTGTTTGACTATCACGCGGCGCTGAAAACACGCGGCGTGCGCATCCCGTTCGAGTGCATTTCACGCGCCGACAGGCTGAACGACGAGGTCGTGTCGACATTGGCCGAGATGGGCTGTTTCCGCCTGTGGAATGGCAGCGAAAGCGGCAGCCAGCGCATCCTCGATGCCATGCAGCGCAAGGTCAATGCCGCCGACGTGCGCGACAAGACGCATCTGCTGCAAAAATACGGCATCGAAACCGGCATGTTCATCATGCTCGGTTACGAAGGCGAGACGATGGACGACCTGAACGAGACGCTGGAGCATCTCAAGAAGGCCAATCCGGATATCTTCCTGACGACGGTCGCCTATCCGATCAAGGGCACGCCGTATTATTCGCAGGTGGAAAGCCGCGTGATGAGTGACCTGCCCTGGGAAGCGCGCAGTGACCGCACTCTGGTCGTGGCCGGCAGCCGCAGCAAACGCTTCTATCGTTTTGCCACACGCTGGATGGTGAGCGAGGTCGCGCTGCACCGTGAGACCACCCGCGGCACGGCCAGCCTGAAACGCCGCGTGAAGCTGGCGCTGAACGCGAAAATCGGCCGTGTAGGCATGATGCTCACGCAGGGCGAGCGCATTCAGCCCAACGGAATCTATCGTGTCATCCAGCCCGCCGCACAGTGAGGCGGCGCCATTTGACGCGCTGGCGCCCAGCTATGATGCCGACTTCACCCGCTCGCCCATAGCGCGGGCATTACGGGACCGCATCCAGCAGCGCCTGCTGGCACTGGCTCCGGCGGGTGCTGCTGTCCTCGAACTGGGCTGTGGCACTGGCGAGGATGCCCACTTTCTGGCGACGCACCAGCGCGTCGTCACCGCCACCGATGTCAGTCCGGCCATGCGCGAGATTGCCTCGGCGCGGCTGGCTGGTTTCGCGGGGGCGCGGGTGCTGCCCCTCGACCTGAACGCGCTCGGCAATACGCCGCTCAGCGGGAATTATCAGCTCGCATTCTCCAATTTTGGCGTCTTCAACTGCGTCCACGATCTACCATTGACGGCGCGCTGGCTCGCTGGGCAGGTCAATGCCGGCGGCACGGTCGCGCTGTGCATCATGGCGCCGCGCTGCCTGTGGGAGATGGCGTGGCATGGCGCGCACGGCAACCTGGGCACCGCCTTTCGCCGCTGGCGCACAAGCATCGTCTTTCACACCGACACCGGCGACATCGCCATCCGCTATCCCTCGGTCGCCCGCGTGACGCGCGCGTTTGCCCCGTATTTCCGGCGGGCACGCGTGCTGCCGGTCGGCTTCTTCCTGCCCCCCAGCGACATGTATCCCGTGCTGGAGCGCCGCCCACGCCTGCTGTCCCGGCTGATGCGCCTCGATAACGCGACCCGCGACTGGCCCGCGCTGGCCAACTTTTCTGACCATTACTGGATCGAACTAACGCGCACGGACACCCCTGCATGAGCGCGGCGGCCAGGCTGAAACGCGGAGCCGTCATCCTGCTGGCCAGCAATATCGGCGGGGCCTTCCTGTCTTTTCTGCTGGCCGCGCTGATCGCGCGCAGCCTGGGCGAGACCAGCTTCGGCATCTATGCGGCCGTCAGCGCCTGGATTTACCCGCTGGCTATCCTGGCCGATATGGGCATCTCCACGCTGATGACGCGTGACCTGGGCGAGTCGCCCGCGCTGGCCAATCAGATGGCCTTCACCGCGCTGCTCTGGCGCGTCGTCATCGGCGGCGGCATCCTGCTGGGCATTCTGGGTTTCGCCCCGCTGCTCAGCGATGAACCGCTGGTCATCATGGGGCTGCGGCTGTCCGCGCCGATGGTGGTCATCCTGCCGATGTTCAGCACCCTTTCGGCCATATTCAAGGCCGTCGACGCGATTGGCTGGGTGCTCGCGCTGAATATCGGCATGCTGGCGATCCAGCTTGCCCTGACGGCGGCAGCTATTGCGGGCGGCGGGACGATCATGGATGTGACTGTGCTGAACGTGCTGACCTCGCTGGGACAATTACTGGCCGCTGTGCTGATCGAGAAGCGCTATATCGGCCGTGCACCGCTAGCCCGCTGGCCGTCGGCACACGACATGCAGGCGATGCTGCGTTCATCGTTTCCCTTTGCGGCCAGCGCGGCGCTCTCGGCGCTGCAGATGCGCGCCGCGGTCATCGCGCTCGAAAGCCTGTCCTCGCTGGCGGCGGTCGGGCTGTTCGCGGCCATGACGCGCTTCACCGATGCGGCACGACTGGCCCCGAACGCCCTGTTCGGCGCGATGATGCCCGTGCTGGCTTCGATCAGCCGAGAGCGCGACGCCCGCGAACGCACCTTCAACCGCATCCTGGCAGGACTATTGGCCTTTGGCGCGGCCTGCATCCTCGGCAGTCTGGCGCTGGGCGAGTGGGCGATCAGCTTCGTGTATGGCGGGACCTTCGCTGACGGCTTTCCGGTCCTGTTCGTGCTTGTGCTGGCGCTGGCCATCGGGACGCTGCGCGGCGCGTATACGCTGTATGCGTTTGCGGTGCGGCGCGAACGCATGGTCAATGGCGTCAACCTGCTCAGCCTCACGATGCAAATTGTACTTGGCCTGCTGCTGATTCCTGGCCTGGGCGCACTCGGAGCCGCGTGGTCCGTGCTGGCTGCTGAGTCTATCGCGCTGGCCAGCCTGGCCTGGTCAAGAAGGCACAGCGCATGAGCCGTCGCCTGCATATCGCCTATGTGTTACCCGGCTACAGCGCGCACGAGGCCGACCGCGCCATTCCCGCGCAGGATGACCTGGTGCGGGCGCTGTCAGCGCATGTCGACCTGCACGTGATTGCGCTGCGCTATCCGGGCACAACGACTCCCTATCGCTGGCATAATGTGCCAGTCACACCGCTGGGTGCGGGACAGGTGCGCGGCATCAGGCGCTTCACGCTGTGGCTGCGCGCATTGCAAACGCTCAGGCATCTGCATCACGATAGTCCGTTTGACCTGATTCACGCCACCTGGGCCGATGAGACCGGTGCGCTGGCTTCGTGGGCGGGGCGCTGGCTGGGGATTCCGTCGCTGGTCTCTGTGGTCGGCGGGGAGCTGGTCGCGCTGGACGACATCGATTACGGCAATGCGCGCTCGCCGCTGGGCCGCTGGACTGCACGACAGGCACTTTCGGCGACGCATCTGGTGGTTATGAGCGCGTATCTGCGCCGACAGATGCCCGCCGTGCCAGATGAACGTGTCTTGGTCCTCCCGCTGGGCATTCCGATAGACGATGGCGACGAACGACCGAAAAGCCGCACCCCTTACAGGCTGGTCCATGTCGGTTCGCTGGTGCCGGTGAAGGCGCAGCAGACGCTGCTGGAGGCACTTCGCCTGCTGCCGGTGGGCTACACGCTTGATATGCTGGGGACGGGTCCGCTGCTGCAACGGTTACAGTATATTGCACAGCGGCTGGGCGTGGATGATCGGGTGACATTCCACGGCAAGGTCAGCCGCGAGCAGGTATTTGCACATTTCGACAGCGCCGCGCTGCACGTCTATGCCTCGTTGCACGAGGGCATGCCGGTCGCGCTGCTGGAAGCGGCGTCACGCGGTCTGCGCAGCGCCGGGACAGCCGTCGGCATCCTGCCCGATGATCCCATGCTGGGGCTGAGTGTCCCTGCGGGAAGTGCACTCGCACTGGCCGATGCGATCGCAACGCTGCACGATGCGCCTCACGACGAAGCCGCGCTTGTACAGCATGTGCGGTCAAACTATTCTCTGGACGCATCGACGGCCCGGCTGCTGGCGTTGTATGCCGACCTGACCGCGAAATAACGTATACTTATAAGCGTTGGATGTCTGGAGAATCATGATGGTCACGCCCATCACGGAGCCGATGACTATTGACGACTTCGAAGCGTTCGTGTCGCGCCCCGAAAACCAGGATAGGTTCTTTGAACTTGTGAACGGGAATGTGGTGTCCCGGGAGAATACCGAAGAAATGAGCGTGATTGCCTGCACAATCGGCACCGCGTTGAGCAGTTTTGCTTCGCCGGAGAAACTTGGGCGCACCGTGCTGTATGTCTGGTATCGGTCTGTCAATGACCTGCACAACGTTCGCCAACCCGACGTAGCCTTTACCCGTGCCGAACGCCTGCAACCCATAGTCACCCGTGGCGCGGCCACCCAACTGCCCGACATCGCTGTCGAGGTGCAGTCGCCGGATGACAGCCTGCCGCGCATGCGCGAAAAAGCAGCATGGCTGATTGCACACGGGGTACAGCTCGTGTGGATCGCCCTACCGCGTAAACGTCTGGTCGAGGTCTATCGTGCGGATGGCAGCGCCGATATCCTGACAGCCGAAGACACGCTGGACGCTGGCGACACCCTGCCCGGCTTCAGCGTGAATGTGGCCTCGCTGTTCGAGGAATAAAACATAAAACCGGGGCGCATCATGTTGGTGCGCCCCGCTTCATTTGCTGCATGGAGCTGAAGGCTATCCCTTCGCGCTGAAATTACGGATGTGCCCCTGCAAGATCGTGGTATCCACTTCGGGATACTTGTCCAGCTGCGCCTTGAACAGGTTCATATACTTCACCAGGTCGGGCGCGGTATACGCTTCAAAGCGCAGCGTCACGGCGGGCTGGGTATTGCTGGCGCGCACCACCCCCCAGCCGTTTTCAAACTGCGCCCTCGCGCCGTCCAGCGTGAACACCTCGTAGGTCTCGTCCAGCGCCTTCGTGATGTCCTCGATAATCTGGAATTTCAGGTGGTCCGGCGCGGGCAGGATAATCTCCGGCGTCGCCTCTAACTGCGGCAGCTCGGCAAAAATCTCGCTCACCGTCTTGTCGGTCTGCGAGAACACCTGCAAGGCGCGCAGCGCTACCAGCGGCGCGTCGTCAAAGCCATAGTAATTCTCACCCGTGAACAGATGCCCGCTCACCTCGCCGCCCAGTGGGCTACCCAGCTCGGCAATTTTCTGCTTCATCAGGCTGTGCCCGGTCTTCCACATGACGGGCACGCCGCCATGCTGGCGGATGATGTCCGGCAGGGCCTGCGAACATTTCACGTCATATACAATCGTCGCGCCGGGGATGCGCGTCAGCACATCACGCGCCAGAATCGCCAGCAGGCGGTCGGCCGCGATATGGTGCCCGTGCTCATCGATGAAGCCGCAGCGGTCACTGTCGCCGTCAAACGCCAGGCCGATGTCCGCGCCCGTCTCGATGACTTTGGCCTCCAGGTCTTTGGTCATCTCCGGGTCTTCCGGGTTCGGCAGGTGATTGGGATAGGTGCCGTCGCTCTCGGTATACAGCTCAACGACCTCACAGCCCAGGTTGCGCAGCACCTGCGGGAAGATGCCGCCGATCAGGCCATTGCCGGCATCCAGCACGACCTTCATCGGCTTGGCCAGCGTCACCATGCCCTGGATACGCGCCATGTGCCGGTTGACCAGGTCGAAATCCTGCGACAGCACGCCCTGCCCCACGGTAAATGCATCCGTCTGGATGAGCTTCAGCACGTCCTGAATCTGCTGGTCAAACAGCGCCAGTGAGCCATAGCTCATCTTGATGCCGTTGTATTTTGTGGTCAGGTGGCTGCCGGTGATCTGTACGCCGGCGCCCTTGCTGCCATAGCTGGCTGCGGCGTAATACACCGTCGGCGTGATGGACTCGCCAATATCGGTCACGGCCATGCCGGTGGAGAGCAGGCCTTCGATCATGGCGGCATGCAGCGCGGGCGACGTCAGGCGGTTGTCGCGGCCCACAAACACGCGTTCGGTGCCAAACGCTGTGGGCAAATAAGTCCCCAGTCCCTTGCCCACGAGGAGTGCCAGTGTCGGGGTGAGCTGGGCGTCATCGCCCACGGCCGTGCCGCGGATATCGTATTTACGGAAAATCGTCGCATTGACTTCGGTCATTGTTTCCTCGTTTCTGGTCGGTCCAATGCCTGACAGCATGGGGCGATTGTGTTGGCATCACAGGCGGGTGTCAACCCTGCATCTGGCGCGCACGGGAAGGATCAGCCCGCGCCCACGCTCACTTCCTTGCCATCGATGATGGCCGAAAACGTCAGATGGGTGCCATTGGGCGAATCGATTTTGACAGCCGTGCCCGCCGGCGGATTAGCGCGCAGCAGAAAATCCGCCAGCGGCTCGCGCACATTCCGGCGGATGATGCGCCGCAGCGGGCGCGCCCCATATTCCGGCTCGTCGTTCTGCGCCAGCATCCACGTGACGGCAGCATCGGTGAAGTCCAGCTTCAGGCCGCGCTCGGCCCCCAGCTTGACCTCTTTCTTCAGCAGCAGGCGCAGAATCGCGCCCAGATCGTCGTTGGACAGCGCGTTAAACATGATGACTTCATCGAGACGATTGAGGAATTCAGGGCGGAACCAGGTGCGCACTTCCTCCATCGCTTCCTCGCGCACCTCATCGGTGATGACCGGCACGGCCAGGCTCTCGGAGCCCAGGTTGCTGGTCAGGATGATGACCGTCTCGCTGAAATTGGTCGTGTTGCCGCGCCCGTCCGTCAGGCGGCCTTCCTCGATCACCTGCAAGAGGATGTCCATGATGCGCGGATGCGCCTTCTCCACCTCGTCAAACAGCACGATGATATACGGCTGCTGCTTGACGCGTTCGGTGAGCTGGCCGCCGGCCTCGCTGTCGACGTAGCCGCTGGGGCTGCCGATCAAACGGTTCAGGCTGGACTCGTCCTTAAATTCGGACATATCGAGCGCCAGCATCGCGTCTTCGCTGCCAAACATAAATTCCGCCAGCGCGCGCGACAGCTCGGTCTTGCCGACGCCCGTCGGGCCCAGGAACAGGAACGCGCCAATCGGCCTGCGTGGGTCTTTCAGGCCCACGCGCGCGGTCTTGATGGCGCGGCTGACGGCCAGCATCGCCGCATCCTGCCCGATCAGGCGCTCTTTCAGGTACTCCACCATACTGGCATAACGGGCACGTTCATCTTCGCCCAGCTTGCTGACCGGCACGCCGGTCATCTGACTGGCGGCCAGCGTGATATCCTCGGCATCCAGCACCTTGTCTGCGGGATCCTCCGGCGGCGGGGGCGGCGTGCCGGTCCTGAAGCTGTGCGGATTCTGGCGGCTCATGGTGACCATCGCAGCGGCACGATGCATCAGGTGTTCGGCGCTGCGCGGCAGGGGCATCGTGCCCAGGTAACGCTTGGCCAGGCGCGCGGTCACGGTCAGCGCCTCGTCGGTGATCTTCAGGTCGTAATCGCTCTCCAGATGCGGGCGCAGCACCTTCAGGATTTCCAGCGATTCCTCAGGCGTGGCCTCGGGCACGCGCAGGATCTGGGCATGCTCGGCCACAGCGGTCACATTGGCGAGGCGCTGGTTGTATTCCTGCTCGGTCGTCGTGCCGATGATGACCGGGTCATCCTCCAGGAACGCTTTCTGAAGCAGCGGTGTCGCCTTGGAGAATTCCGCCCGCAGCGCCCCGCCAAAGAAGCGATGCAGATGCGGCACGAACAGCACACCGCCGCGTGCCTGATTCATGCCAGCGCGCACCGCCTTCTGGTCGCTGTCCAGCAACGCCGTCTCGTCGATCGTCACCAGGCTGGTCAGGCCTTTCGGGCCTTTACCTTCGCTCATCAGCAGCGCGAGGCTGTAGGCCAGCGTGCGCTTGCCCACGCCATCCGGCCCCAGCAGCAGGATATGCCGGTTGACCGACTGCGTGAGGATATTGATCATGTCACGCAGCAGGCTCTCGCGGAAATAGACCGCGCGCAGGCGGCCGGTTTTCGCGCCAGCCACGATGTCGGTCGTGGTCGTGTCTTTACGCATCAGCTGCGAATTATCAGCCAGCAGGTCGTTGATGGCCTTCGGCGTGATGCCCTGCTGGCGCAGAATACCGCTGGTGCTTTGCGTGCTTTCGGCCAGCACGCTGAGTACATGGTCGGTATCCACGCGCACTTCATCGCGCGAGTTCGACAGCGTCAGCGCGTCGTCAATCAGGATGATGGCGGACTTGCTCAGCGGCACCATGCGATTGCCGCGCGCGGGAAAGTCCAGGTTGCCATCGGTATCGCGGCGCGTCTCGATGGCGACCACCGTCTGCCGGTCCAGCTTGGCCAGGTCGACGCCACGGGCCTGCTGGAAACTCTCCAGCACGCGGGCAGCCGACGTGTCTTTGGTGCGCAGCAGCGCCAGCAGAATGATCTCCGGCATCAGCGTCGGCTTGCGAAACTGATCTTTCAGCAGCACCGCCTCATTGAGGGCATTATCGAGGTCTTTCGACAGCAAATCAGGGTTCAGAGTACCCATGCAGATTCCATTTCCTTGTGCGTGATTTTGCTCCCTTAAGGTATCGTGAAACGTGGGTTTTCACAACCAAAAAGTAAAGGCGCACTATTGCGACGATGACAGCGTAAGACTATACTTCCCAATTGTTCACCTTTGCACAAACACTTATGTCAGTTCGGAGAATCCCCGCATGCGCGCGCTTTTGGTTAGAGGACTTTTCACCGTATCGGCGGCTGCCCTGATGGCCGTCGTCTCGGGCTGCGGCTCAGTCGCCACGCCAGAGTGGGCCGCTGAGGTACAGGAAACCCAGATTGCGCTGGCCGCCACGGCTGACCAGCTCACCGCCGAGGCGCCCACCGCGACGCCGCTGCCGCCCACCAACACCCCAACGCCGATTCCCCCGACCGCGACACCTGTTCCGCCGACCGCGACGCCGCTGCCGCCCACGGCCACCCCGCTGCCCCCGACTGTCGCCGCACCGCCGACGGTCGCGCCGGTGGAAGTTGCCGCCGCTGGCGCGGGTGACCCCGCCAATGGCCAGGTCGTTTTTAACGCACAGCATACGCTGCCCGATGGCTCTGCCTGGGCGTGCGCATCGTGCCATTCGATCACCCCGGATGAGCTGCGTCTGATCGGCCCCGGCCTGTGGAACATCCCCGTGAAGGCCGAGACCCGCGTCGATGGCCAGACCGCCAGCGAATATCTCCACACGTCGATCGTCGCGCCGCAGGACTTCATCGCACCGGTGCGCGATGGCGAGCCGGCCTGGGCGCTGAATATGCCCATGGGCTTCGGCGATGTGCTGACGCCGCAGGAACTCGAAGACGTCGTCGCCTACCTGCTCACACTGCAATAAACGCACTGCCCTCCACCAAACAGCCCGTCGTGCATCAGTACGCACCGCGGGCTGTTTTTGTTTCACACTTTTGCGGCTGACCTGCATATACTAGTTACCGAACTTTCAATCACGAGGAATGATGACCATGACTGAAATTCCACCAGCCAGTCGTCCGATCATGCCCAAAGACTATGGCGTGCCAGCCGCGCTGGAAGGCACACTGCCGTGGTCGTGGGTAGATGAACGCCTGCGCAAAGCCCAGGTGTACTGGCTGACGACGCTGCATCCGGCGGGCCGACCGCACACCATGCCGATCTGGATGGCGTGGGTGGATAACACGCTGCTGTTTGGCACCGACAAGACGACGCGCAAGGCGAAGAATCTGGCCCTGAACCCATATGTCACGGTGGCGGTGCAGGCCGGCACGATGGAGGGCGGCCTGGCTGAGGCGATCATCATCGAGGGCAAGGTGACGACCACCAGCGACGCCGATTTACTGCGGCGCATGGACGATCAGTATGAAGAAAAGTACGGCCAGCGCGACGGCTGGACGGAAGCCTCGCAGGTCATCGCCAGCAAGATTTTTGCGCTGGCGAAATTTCCTGAATCGCCCACGCGCTGGGTGTTTGACCGCTAGATAACACACGGGGCGACTGTGATGGTCGCCCCGTGTGTCTCAGATGTGAAGGCTGTCCGGGCGCATTACGCCCAGCTCATGACCCCAAGCGCAAACGGCGACTGGAGGCTCTTGTTGTTTGGCATCACGCGAACGCTGATGCCGCGGTCGCCGCTGGTTTCCGCGATAATCGTGACGGTGAATGTCTGCACATTGCCGCTGGCACCAACCGGCGTCATCTGCACGGCGGTGGCATCATCGCTGATGTCCCCGCGCGAGGTCAGCGTGCCGTAGTAGGCTTCCACGAATACATCAGCCGCTGTCAGCGCGCCCAGCTCAATCTGCGCAGTCACAATCAGCTCGCTGCCGACGCTTACTTCGCGCTCGTTCACGGTCACATCGGCCACGCGCACATCTTTCCAGGCCGACAGCACGCGCGTGCGCCACTGCGCAAACTCGGAGCCAGCTTTCAGGTCAGGCTGCACCAGGCTGATATGACGACGGTAGTTCGGCATATACAGGTCAGTGGTATATTCCTGCACCATACGACTGGTATTGAAGTACGGGGCCAGCGTCTTGAAGCTCTGCTTCATCTTCTTCATCCAGCCACGCGGCACGTTATCGGCCATACGCTCGTAGTACAGCGGGGCGATATCGTGCTCCAGAATGTTGTAGAGGGCTTCGCTCTCCACATAATCCTGGCGTTCGCTTTCTTCATCCGGGTATTCCTCGCCATTACCGATGGCCCAGCCCACTTCAGGCGAGTGCCCCTCGGCCCACCAGCCATCCAGAATCGAGCAGTTCAGGCCGCCGTTGTAGATGACCTTCATGCCGCTGGTGCCGCTGGCTTCCTGCGGGCGACGCGGGTTATTCAGCCACACGTCCACGCCCTGCACCATATAACGCGCCACCAGCATGTCATAGTCTTCGATGAACACCAGGTGATCGCGGAACTGCGGCTGGCGAGCCAGATGCGCAATCTGGCGGATGAATTCCTTGCCCGCCTCATCGTGCGGATGCGCCTTGCCCGCGAACACAAACTGCATCGGGCGTTCCGGGTTGGTGAGGATGCGCAGCAGGCGCTCCTGGTCGCGGAACAGCATGGTCGCGCGCTTGTAGGTGGCGAAACGACGGGCGAAGCCAATCGTCAGCGCCTGCGGATTCAGCACTTCATTGGCATGGCCAATCTCAGCCTGCGAGGCGCCGCGGCGCGTCAGTTGTGACACCAGCCGCTTGCGCGCGAACAGCACCAGGCGTTCACGGCGGAATTCGTGCGTGCGCCACAGTTCGCTGTCTGGCACCTGGTCGATTTCTTCCCAGATTTCCGGGCGCCAGTCTTCACTGCGCCAGGCGGGATCGAGATAGCGATCAAGCAGGCCAGCGATATCGCGGCTGACCCACGTCTGCGTGTGGATCCCATTGGTTACGCTGGAAATCGGCACGTCCTTCACCGGGAATGACGGCGACATCCACTGCCACAGGCGGCGGCTGACATCGCCGTGCAGCTTGGCCACGCCATTGCTGGCCGCCGACATCTTGACCGCCATAACCGGCATCGAGAACAACTCGTAGGTGCCCATGTTCTCGCGGCCCAGATCGAGGAACTGTTCGCGCGTCAGGCCCAGTTCGCGGGCGTAATTGGTGAAATGCTCGTCCATCAGGTCGAAGCCAAAGCGCTCCAGGCCAGCCGGCACAGGCGTGTGGGTGGTGAACACCTGCGAGGCGCCGGTGATCGTCATCGCCTCGTAGAAGCCCACTTTGTGCTCGCGCATGAAATTGCGGATGCGCTCCAGCGCCAGAAATGCCGAATGGCCTTCGTTCATGTGGCAGATGTCCGGGCGCAGGCCGAGGGCCTCCAGCGCGCGGATGCCGCCGATGCCCATCAGGATTTCCTGGCGAATACGCGTGCGCCGGTCGCCGCCATACAGGCGGTCGGTCAGGTTGCGGTCTTCTTCCAGCGGGTTCTTGTCGATATTGGTATCCAGCAGGTACAGCGGCACACGGCCCACCTGCACCTTCCAGATCTGCGCATACAGGGGGCGGCCGGGCAGCTCCACCGAGACGAGCAGCGCCTCGCCATCTTTGTCGCGCATCAGCGTGACAGGCTGCAGGCTGTAGTCGTTGATCGGATACAGCTCCTGCTGATAGCCGTCGGCATTCAGATACTGGCGGAAGTAGCCTTCCTGATACAGCAGGCCGACGCCCACCAGCGGCACACCCAGGTCGCTGGCGCTTTTCAGGTGGTCACCGCTGAGCACGCCCAGGCCGCCAGAGTAATTCTGCAGGCATTCCGTCAGGCCGAATTCCATCGAGAAGTAGGCAATCAGCGGCTGCTTCTCGCCCTTATATTTCTCGCTGTACCAGGTCTTTTCCGGGTTCATATACTGGTCCAGCGCATCGATGACGCGGCGATAATGCGCCATGAATGACGGATCTTCCACCGCAGCTTCCAGGCGGCGCTGATCGATCATGCCCAGAAACGTAACCGGGTTATGGGTCGTCTGCACCCACAGCTCGCGGTCCAGACGGCGGAACAGGGCGCGGCTGTCGTCGTCCCACGACCAGCGCAAATTGTATGCAAGCTCTGTAAAACGTTTAAGCGGCTCCGGCAAACGAGGGACAACGCTTACCTTGGCGACAGGCTTCACCATGAATCGGACACTCCTCTATAGTCATCAGAAGGTCACGCGCGGCGGACTTTTTGGGCGGCCACACGATCTTTATGCATAAGAACAGATACGCGACCCAGGTGACCTGGGTCAGATTGATTCTACCGCATGATAATACCACGCGCGCATAATCCGAAGAAATCAAAACGAGGATATGGCAGAACGTTAACCGGGCTTAAAAAATACACACTTCAATCACATTACAAAAATGATAAAATCACGATGCGAAACATCCGTATAGCGATGAGGATATATGACTGCAATGCTCGAGAAAAAGTACCTGAAAACCAAGCCCGTCTGCGAGGTCACGTTTATCGCGCCGCTGAAGTGGCAGGGCGAAAGCGTGATTCTGGCCGGGGATTTCAATGAGTGGAGCGAAAGCACCCATCCGATGAAGCGCCAGAAGGATGGCAGCTTCAAGGTCACCGTCAAGCTGGACACGGGTCGTGAATACGCATTCCGCTATCTGGTGAACGGTACCGAATGGCACAACGACGACGCGGCTGATCGCTATCAGCCGAACGGCTTTGGGGAAGAAAACTCCATCATCAGCGTCTAGGCGCCACAGTCAGCATCGCGCTTCTGCGAAAACAAAGGCATCAGGGGCACCGACGGAATCGCCGGTGTCCCTGATGCCTTTCATGCCTGTATACTCAGCCGGGGGACTAGCGCTTGCCCGAATACCCCACCATGCTGTTGGCCGGCACGACCTTGTCCTTGAACTGATTGAACGCTTCGGCGCGCAGGTCGGTGCCCAGGATAGCGCCATAGCCGATGGTGAATCCGGCGGGCACATGCGCATTCTTACCCACGCAGGTGATGCCCAGCTCGCCCACATCGGGAATCTGGCCCACATGCGAGTCGCGACCGATCACGGCCATCTTGTCGATGATCGCGCGCTCCACGCGGGCGCCCGCCTCGATATAGGCGTCATTCAGGATGATACTCTCGCGTACCACCGCATTCGGCCCGATATACACGCCGGGTGACAGCACCGAACGCTCGACAATCGCCCCTTCGGCAATCACGCAACCATGGGTGATCATGCTGTTGCTGACCGTGGCGCCAGCGGCAATCTGCACCGGCGGACGCTCCTCGCTCTTGGTGTGGATGACCCAGGTACGGTCATTCAGATTGATCGACGGGGGAGACGCCAGCAGGTCCATGTGGGCTTCCCAGAACGCGTCAATCGTCCCGACATCGATCCAGTAGCCGCCATATGAATAGGCAAACACGTTCATCTGGTCGCGCACCATGCGCGGGATGATGTCTTTGCCGAAGTCCTTGCTGCTTTCCTTATTGGCGCGGTCCTCTTCGAGGAGCTGCTCCAGCACGCTGTAGGTGAACACATACACGCCCATGCTGGCCAGGTTGCTGGGCGGATTCTTCGGCTTCTCGACGAATGCATTCACACGCATATCATCGTCGATGCCGAGGATGCCATAGCGCGGCGCTTCGTCCATCGGCACGCTGATCACGCAGATGGTGGCGTCGGCGCCCTTCTCGCGGTGATACTGCACCAGCACGTCATAATCCATCTCGTAGATATGGTCGCCAGACAGGATGAGCACGTAGTCCGGGCGGCCACGACGCACAAAGTTCAGGTTCTGCGTCACCGCATCGGCCGTGCCTGCATACCAGTCGGTGTCCAGACGCCCCTTGTACGGCTGCAAAATCTGCACGCCACCGGTAAACGAACGGTCGAGGTCCCACGGGCGGCCGCGCTCGATGTGGTCGTTCAGGCTGTGCGGGCGATACTGGGTCAGAATGAGCACGTCAAAAATATTCGAGTTCACACAATTGCTTAGCGCAAAATCTATAATGCGATATTTTCCTGCAAACGGCACAGCCGGCTTGGCGCGCTTGGCCGTCAGGGTGGCCAGTCGTGTGCCCTCCCCACCCGCCAGAATGACTGCTTTGACCTTCATCTATGGTGTCCTTTCACATCGCGCATAACGTCTCTGAAGTGTACCGCGTTCCCTGAAAACTGTCTCAGTCTTTTTTGCCCCGGTTTTTGCGCGCCAGCAGGATCAGCAGCCCCATGCAGATTAAGCCAAGCACGAAGACGCCAAACGTCTCGCTGACATTGACGCGCACGATAATGGCCCCGTTGCCCATATGCAGCACGACGCGCTGATCGTCGGGCGCGAAGCCGGTTGGATCTTCCTGTAAACCACGACTGCCGCTGACGGTTATATTCGGCATAGCCTGCCCCTTTGGTTATCGGTGACGCGCAAGCGCCTGCTCATAAAGTGCCGTGTACTGCTTCACGCCGCTCGTCCAGCTTGAATCATGCAGCATGGCATTGCGCTGCATCTGCTTCCAGGCATGCGGCCGATTCTGGAACGTGTCCAGCGCCCAGGTCAGCGTGCCATACAGCGCCTCGCTCTGCTCCCAGCTAAAGACAAAGCCAGTGCCCACCACGCCATCGGCGTTGTCGTAATTCTGCACGGTGTCGGCCAGACCGCCCGTCTCGCGCACCAGCGGCAGCGCGCCATAGCGCATCGCCAGCAGCTGGCCCACACCGCACGGCTCAAAGCGGCTGGGCATCAGGAACAGGTCGCAACCGGCATAAATGTGCTGCGCCACCGCAGCGTTATAGCCCACAAACGCGCGCGCCTTGTCGGGGAAGTCCGTTCCAAGCTGGCTGAGCTGCGCGTTCAGCGCCGGCTCGCCAGAGCCAAGCCCGACAAACTGCACATCATAGCCCGCCAGCAGGCCGCGCAGCGCGGGAAAGGCCAGGTCGAAGCCCTTCTGCCACACCAGCCTGCTCACCATGCCGATCACCATGACCTCGTCACGCTCTTCCAGGCCGACTTCCTGCTGCAAGGCCCGTTTGTTGCGCGGGCGATGCTCAGGAAAGCTGTTGGCGTCGAAATGGGCCACCACCAGCGGATCAACCGCCGGATTCCACTGGGTGGTGTCGATGCCATTGACGATGCCATGCAGGTCAGACACCCGCCAGCGCAGCAGGCCATCCAGCCCAAAACCCATGTACGGATACTGAATCTCGGTGGCATAGCGCGGGCTGACGGTGGTGATGATGTCCGAGTAGACGAGCGCGATGGCCATGGCATTGTCGGTCAGGCCGCGCGATTCCAGCTCAGGGTGATGGCGACCGGGAACACCCGCATCGAACATCCAGCCGCCCAGGTGATCGCCCTGATAGGCCATATTGTGGATGGTAAACATCGTGCCCACCTGGGCCCATTCCTGTCGCCAGCGTTCCTCGTTGACGAGAAACGGCACCAGGCCGGTATGCCAGTCGTTGGCATGCACCATCTCGACCGACCAGTTTTCATGCTCGCGCAGCGCGTCGCAGGTCGCGATGATGGCCTGCGCGAAAAACACAAAGCGCGGCGAGTCCCAGCTCCATTCGGTATACACGCTGGCTTCGTCGCCAAAAAACGGCCACGACTTGAGGAAGTAGACGGGCACGCCGTCATGAATCGTTCGGAAAATATGACAGTCGGCCGTGCCATTGCGGCGATGCATCTGAAAGCTGAACTGGTATTCAATCTCGTATTTGTCCAGATTGATTGTGCCGTAAAGCGGCATCAGCACCCGCGCATCCACGCCAGCCTTCCGCAGCGCGGCCGGCAGCGAACCGACCACATCCGCCAGGCCGCCCACCTTCGCAAATGGATCGACTTCGGCACTTACAAACAAGACATTCATGACAGCATCCTTCGGTGGTTCAAAAAGAAATAAAGCGCGCTGACTATGCGGAATTCCTCATACGCCAGCGCGCTCAGCCTGCACTATTTGCCGCGAATCGCGCGGGCTAGTTCACGGTGCGGAAGTCGCGATAGTCGATATCCGCAAACACCTTGTCCAGCTCATACAGTTCCTCGGCCAGCGCCACATCCGGGGCATCCTTTTCCAGGCTGGCAGCCAGGCGGTTAAACCGCTCCAGATGCTGGCTGAAGCGCTGGATCGAGTACTCGCGCGCCTGCCCGGTCGTCACCAGGAACGGCCAGTCGCTACTTTCCAGCAGCAGGGCTTCACGGGCGGTCTGCGCCAGCACGATGGCTTCATCGGGCGTGGGGCTGGTGTACTTGTTGGCCAGCGCTTCCATGCGCGATTCGGCTTCGTGAATCGGCGCCCACATCCAGTGTGTCTCGTTGTTGTCCCAGACGAAATGCGTGCCGCCTGCGCCCCACGAGCTTTCAGGCAGATTGAGCACGTTTTCCGGCGGGTAGTTGGCCACGTGGCGCGACGCGGTGGTCAGCTCCACGCTGTCCATACGCGACAGATGGCGCAGCACCTTGCCCAGCCATTCCACGCCTTCATACCACCAGTGGCCAAACAGCTCGGTATCGTAATTGGCAGCCACCAGGCCGAACTTGCCGGTTTCCTGGTAATACTTGCGCAGTTGATCGCCCACCAGATGCGCGAAATGCTCGGCATGCTGATCGATCTTATAGGCAGCCCAGTCCGGGTGGTACAGGTCCTTGTGGCCCAGGTCCACGCCGACGCCGGTGATGCGCCAGTACTGGATGCCGCTGGTGCCCGCCTTGCGGTGGAATTCACGATAGTCAAAGTCGCCGGGATAACCCCAGTCCGCGCTCCACACCTGCTGGCCGACGCGGTTGTTGCGCGCAATCACCGACACGCCGGAATGCTGTTCAGCCGGGTGATTGGTGGTGTCATAGACGTAATGCGGGTGCATCGTGGTCGCGCCGCTTTCAGGCGCATTCAGCTCCTTCGACGCGGGAATCACATAGCGGCGCTTGATTTCGCCGTAAGGCCCGATCACGTCGCCACCCGCCACGCCGACCGGCTTGCCGCCGGTGACGGTGTGCGTTTCGCTGAAGAACACCTTGATGCCATTTTCCGCCAGGAAATGCTCGATGCCGGGGCGGCGGCGGCCAGATTCGGTCACATAGGCCGGGCGATAGGCGCACTCTGGCAGCCAGATGCCGGTGGGCTTGCGGCCAAACATGCGCTCGTAGCTGCGAATCCCGGTGCGCAGCTGCGCCTCGATCGTGCTGTCGTTGCCCATCAGCGGCAGGTAACCGTGGGTGGCCGCGCAGGTGGTGATTTCGATATAGCCTTCATCCTGCAGCACCTTGAAAGCGCCCAGAATGTCACGATTGAATTTGTGGTCAAAGGTTTCCTTCACACGTTCGAAGGTTTCCTGATACCACTTCGCCAGGACAATCATCTGCTCGTCCTGCGGCTCTTCTGCACTGAAAAGCTCAAGATCTTTCTTTGCTGATTCAATACGGTCATCAAGATACTGGTCAAAATGATCTTTTACGTCGGCGTCATCCAGCTGTTCAGCCAGAATCGGGGTGATGCCGATGGTGATGCGGAATTTTACGCCCTCGTCACGCAGGGCATACAGCGTTTCCAGCAAAGGAATATAGGTCTCCAGAGCAGCCTCATGGATCCACTCTTCCCCATGCGGCCAACGACCAGCCAGACGCGCGTAAGGCAAATGACTGTGTAGTACGAAGGTAAATGCGCCGATTGCAGACACGGATCGCTAGCCCCCAACCATTCTCATAAGGTACGAATTGATGCCGGGGATTGTAACGACTGACGAGACCATTGGCTAGATTAAACGCTCATGAATCGTTAAAGTCCCCAAAACCGAAACTAAGTCGAAGCCAATCGAAAGCCAAATTACGAGGCTGGCAGCACCACGGTGAACAGACTGCCCTCGCCCGGCTCGGACTGGGCGGTGATATAACCGCCGTGTGCCTCGATCACTTTCTGGGCGATAAACAGGCCTTGCCCCAGCCCGCGCGGGTCCATCAGGCGGCCATTGGCGGCACGTGCCTCGCCGCGATAGAAACGCTCGAAAATGTGCGGCATATCTTTCTGGCTGATGCCCACGCCCTCGTCCACCACCTGAATGGTGACGGTATCTTCGGCGCGCATCGCCATCAGGTAAACTTTGCCGCCTTCCTGTGTGTAGTACAGGCTGTTCTGCAGCAGATGGCCCAGCGCCCAGCGCAGGCGCTGTTCATCGCCGCGAATCTTCAGCACATCCTCATCGACGCGCGCGCACACGCTCAGGCCGGCACGCACGATTTCCGGCTCCATGCCCTTGACGACGGCATCCAGCAGCGGCTCCAGATCCAGGCTGTCAGCACGCACAGCGAAGTTGGAGGCATCCAGCTCGGAAATATCCAGCAGCTCGACGATCATACGGTCGAGCACATCCACGTTGCGGCTAAGCGTCTCCAGCAGGCGCTTGTTCGGCTTGCCCGATTCACCCTGCTCCAGGATGACCTCGCTCACGCCCTTGATAATCGCCATCGGCGTGCGCAGCTCATGCGAAATCGCGGTGATGAATTTCTCGCGCAGGCGGTCGGTCAGCGCATCGTTGGTCACATCGCGCACGACGATCAGCGTGCCCAGCCGGTTGCCCCGCTCATCGGCGACGGCAGCCAGCTGCGCCGCCACGATGCGCCCGTTGACCGTAACGCGCTGCGGGTCACTCAGCGGCGTAATCTCGGTGGTCAGCGTCGAAGTGTGGCGATAACGCTCAAACAGCGCGCCCAGGTCGCTGTCCCAGAATGACTTAACGCCGCCCAGCATGACACGAGCAGACTCGTTCATGATGACAAGCCGGCCTTCTTCGTCCTGCATAATCACGCCCTGGTCGAGCGTGGACAGCACCGCGTTCAGGCGCTGCACTTCTTCCTCGCGCCGCTCCAGCGCCCGGCTGAACAGGCGATTCTGTTCCTCGATGGTGCGTTTCTCGTAATTCTTGCGCGTCAGCCCGCGATACAGACGGCGGAAGAAGGTTTCCGAGGCGCCGCCAAGCTGATTCACGCGGTCAATCACGCCACCAAGCTCGATCGGATCAGGGCCAGGCTGGGTCGGTTTATTGTTCATCAGGCTTCACTGGCTCCCGTTTTGGCCGAAGACTGTTTCTGTTCTATCAGATCATGCAGCATCTTGCGCAGCACTTCAAAATCCGGCAGCGGCTTGCTGATAATCAGGTCGACGCCATCCTGATCCATCATTTCGCGGCGCTCGCCATCGCTCAGCGCGAAGGCGGTCATCAGGGCGATGGGCGTGTTTTTGAGCGTTTCCGAGGCGCGGATGCGTCTGGCCACTTCATTGCCCTTCTTGCCCGGCATACGAATATCCATTAGCACAATTTCCGGCGGGTGTGCATCGGTCAGGCTGCCTGACTCGTACTGCTCCACCCAGTCCCAGATTTTCTGGCCGTTTTCAAAAGCGAGAGGTGCATGGCCCCACACCTGGATCATGGTGGTGACCAACATGCGAATATCGAATTCATCTTCTGCGACTAACCAGATCAACGCAGCCTCCCGCCGAACAGTCTGACATACAAACGCGCTAGCCATCAGTATAACGTGTATGGGTTCATGAATTGTAACAAGGTTTGGCGAAAACCTTTCGAAAAACTATCATAGTGGGAGCAGATGATGTTAATATCTAGTTTGTTCTTTCATATAGAAACGAATGGGGATAGAACCAGTTGCGCACGTGGATGGCGGTTGAGGACGAACCCGCGCTCTACGACCTGCTGCTGAAGATGTTCGAAATCTGGGGCATCGACGGTGAAGCCTTCACCAATGGCGAGCAGGCCGTGAACTGGATCGACAGCGTCGATGCCGGTCGTTTCAAGGGCGATTTACCAGAGCTGGCCATCATCGATATTTATATCCCTGAAGGACTGACGCAGGGCCATATGGTGGCGCGCCGCCTGCGTGAAAGCCCGGTGCTGTACGATATCACCATCGTGCTGGTCAGCGCATTCAAGCTGTCACCCGATGAAAAACGTGAGCTGATGGACTATGCCATCGCTGATGCGTTCATCGCCAAGCCGCTGCCGCACATCAACGAATTTCGCCAGCAGCTTGAAGACCACATCAATCGCCGCCGCGCCCGCCCGAAACAGGCTTTCGTCAGGCCGCCCACGCCGATGTATGTTCCGGAACTGCCGAAAATACGCTCCAGTGAGGCCCATCAGTCGCTGGACCTGCGCCGCCGCAAGCTGACCCCACCGACCACCCTGCCGGAAAGCCCGGCCAACGGAGACACCACCGGAAGCACGCCGGTCGCTCCGCAGCCGCCCCCGCCAAAGCGCACGCTGCTACAGCGGCTGACGCTGACAGCCAGGTCGCAGATGAAGCCGCCGCCCCAGCCAGAGCCGCCGGAAACCGCCGCATCCGATGACATTACCAAATCCGGGCCGTCGCACAATGGCGATGCCTGATACAAGCATAAAGTTGAGGACTCATGCGTAACGTTGCCCCATCGCGCGTTATTTCGCGCCGCACCAATCAGCTCGTCACCATCGCCTTCCTGGTGGGAGCGCTGGGCGTTTTCCTGGCGGCTGTCGGCGTGCTGATGATCATCGTGCCACTGGACAAGCCCGTGCATTCGTCCTATCCCACCTATGTGTTTGTACGCGGCGCGTTCGTGGGCATCGGCGCAATCATCGTCATGTCCGCCGTGGGCATGGCCATCCGCGCGCTGACCTATCGCAAAGACAACGACCTGGCGCTGCTGGCAGGCCGCGTGCTGGAGCCTATGCTGGACGACCGGTTCACCTTCATCCGCAATATCAACCGCCGCGACATCGGCTACGTGGATGCCGCGCTGGTGGGCCCGCCGGGCGTGCTGGTGCTGCGCATCGTCGGCGATGCCGGTGCTTTTGCCAATGAAGGCGTCAACTGGCTGCGCCAGAATGCCCGTGGCGACTGGCTGCCGGCTGGCTTCAGCCCCACGCTGGAAGATATCGCCGATGTGCGCAAAGTGCGCGAGACGCTGGCCAAAGCCAGCCTCGGTGATGTGCCCGTGTACGGCCTGATTATCTTCACGCAGGACCCCTCGCGCGTGGGCCTGACGATCAATAATCCGCAGGTGCCCGTCACCCATCTGGTCACGCTGATGCCGACGCTGGCCGCCTCGTATCTGGCGCTGCCGGAGCTGGACATCAGCGTCGTCAACGCCATCGTCACCGTGCTTTACGAGTAAGGCCGAATGCCAGCGAAGCTGTACACGGCGGCGGTGAGCGGCGGCAAAACCACGCTGATGCAGCAGCACATCCTGTCGCTGAAAGCCCGCCAGCCGCTGGCCCGTGTGTGGGTGCTGACGGCTACCGAACGCCAGATTCACGCGTTTCGCACCGGCCTGATTGAGCGCGCTGCCCGGCCCACCCTGTTCAACATCGAATTCTTCAACTTTTATGCGTTCTACCAGCGGGTGCTGGCGGCGGCCGGCAAGCCGCAGCGTGCGCTGAGCGAGGCGGCCCGGCGCGCCCTGGTGCGCTCCACACTGCGCCAGCATCCCGAAACGGTCTTCGCGCCGATTGCCGACACGGCCGGCCTGCCGCGCATTCTGGACAGCTTTTTCGTCGAACTGAAACAGAATCTGGTTTCTCCGGATACGTTTACGGCAGCCGCGACCAACTCGCCCAAGCAGCGCGATCTGGCCGTGCTGTACAGCGCCTACAGCAGCACGCTTCAGGATCACAAGCTGGTGGACCGCGACGGCGAAGGCTGGGTCGCGCTGGATGCGCTGGCCGATCAGCCGCGCCTGTTTGTACCCGGCTCGCCGTATGGCATCGACCTGCTGGTGGTGGACGGCTACGACCAGTTTCAGACGCTTCAGGCCGCGCTGATCGCGGGCATAGCGGCCCGTGTGGGCGAGACACATATCACCCTTACCCAGCCAGACGACCGCGCCGCCATTGGCAAACGCTTCACGCAGGCCAGAAAGCACCTGCAGGCCGCGTTTGATGTGGCGGGCGTGCCCCTGGACACAGCCCGCGTGCCCGACTTTATGGATGACCGGCCGGCACCGCTGCGCTATGTCTCGGCACAGCTGATGCGCGCCCAGCCCACCGACAGCCCGCCCCACGTGAGCATGGCGCGTGACCACCTGCTGCTGTGCGAGGCGCCTTCCGCGGCCGATGAAGTCCGGCTGGCGCTGGCGCACGTCAAGCACCTGCTGCTGAAAGGCGAATCGCCGGAAAGCATCCTGATCGCGCTGCACGCATGGACGGAATACGCGCCCCAGGTGCGCGCCCAGGCGGGTGAATTTGGCATTCCGATCACGTTTCACCGGGCCGAACCATTGGCCGAGAACCCCGCCATCGCCGCGCTGATGCAGGCTATCGAGCTGCCCGCCGAGGGTTATCGTCGGCGCGAGCTGCTGGACGCGCTGCGGTCCCCGTATATCACCGCGCCGGGACTGGACGACGACGCGATACGTGCGCTGGAAAGCATCAGCCAGGCGCGCATCATCCTCGGCGGGCGCGAGCAGTGGCTGACCGCGCTGGAGGCGCTTATTCATCGCAACGCCCTGCCCCCAGCCGAAGATGAAGATGCTGAAAACGCTCCACCACAGCCGCAGGTCGACTACACCGCCCTGCGCGATGGGCTGGCATCATTTTTCACGCTGCTGGAGGGATCGCCGCGGGCGACGTTCGCCGAGCATGTCGACTGGCTGGAAGCGCTGATTGGCGACGACCCGGATGATCCGCACTCGGCTGAGCCAGATGACGATGAGGCCGAAAACGACACCCTGAAAATGCCGGGACTGGGGGTGCTGGCCCGCGCCCGCGCCACGCCCAACCCGGACATTATCCGCCGCGATATGCTGGCCATGCGCCAGCTGAAACTGATGCTGCGTGGCCTGATTGAAGCGCATGCCCTCACGGACGGCCTGTCTGGCGGGCACCTGCTCACGCGCGAAGCATTCGTGCGCGACCTGCGCGCTGCGCTGGCGGCTGATTCGCAGGATGCCCCCGGGCGGGACGGCCGCGTGCTCGCCACCACGCTGAACGATGCACGCGGACTGCCACACGATCACGTCATCATGACCGGCCTGTCTGAAAGCCTGTTTCCCGCCCCGGCCCCGGCCGACCCGCTGCTGCTGGACAGCGAACGAGACGTGCTGATTGGGCGCGGCATCCCGGTCAGCGTGCAATCGGAACGCAGCGACGACATCGGCCTGTTTTACGAAATCCTCGGCCAGACGCGCATCAGCCTGATGCTGACGCGCCCAACCACCCGCGACGGGTCTGCATGGATGCCCAGCCCCATCTGGACCGCGATTCTCAGGCTGTTTCCCGGCCTCGAAATCACCCACCTGAAGGCGGGCAGCCTGCCCGACGCCGAAGACTGCCACACCCCGGCCCACGCCGCGGTCACGCTGGCGGCGCAGCCGGATATGGACGCGCCGGCCCGCGCATGGTTCATGGGCGCACACGCATCGCTGGCGGCGCGCATCGCGTCCGGCTGGCGGGCCGATATCGCCCGTGTGCGCCGACAGCGCGGCGCGCATACCGGCGTGCTGCATGAAGATTGGTCCCGCGAGGCTGTGCGGGAGCGTCTGCATGAGGGGTATGCCTGGAGCGCCAGCCAGTTAGAAGCATTGGGCACATGCGGATTCCGCTTTTTCGCCGGGCGTATGCTCGGCCTGCTGCCACTTGAAGAACCGGAAGCTGGCATGCAGGCAGTGGATCGCGGCAGCATCGCTCACAGCATCCTTGAAAACGCCTACGCGACCTTCCGCAAGGCGCAGCCGCCGCTGGCCATACAGTCCGGCAACCGCGCCGAGGCCGTCCGCATCACTCAGGCATTGGCCGAAGACATCCTGAAGCATGCGCCAGAACGCTATGGCTTCACGCGCAGCGCGTTGTGGGACGCCGATGCCCGCGCCATCGCCGAAGCAGTTACGGCTGTGGTCGAGGCCGATTTTGAAGGACGGCTGACAAATCCGGGGCGCTTTGCCGGGCTGCGCCGGACAGATGGCGAAGAAATCCGCTTTGGCGGGGCAGACAGGCCGCTGAGCATCGCGCTGGATGACGACCTGTCCATCCCGGTGAAAGGCGTCATCGACCGCATCGACCGGGCTGACGATGACCCTGACAGCCTGCTGATTATCGACTACAAATGGCGCACGATGCCGAGCATGAGTGAATACGAACGCGGGCGCAATTTCCAGATGATGCTGTACATGCTGGCTGGGCAGGCGCTGTTCAAGACAGATGCCATCGCGGGCACGTTTGTCAGCATTGTCGAGGGCAAGACGACCGGCGACCTGCTGTGGCTGAACGAAGTGCCCGCCCGTTTTGCCGACGATAAACATCACAGCGCGCTGGATGCGGAGCACGGCAAGGCCATCCTCGCCCGCAATATCCGGCATGCGCGTGACGGTGACTTTGCCAGCGAAGCCAACGGCATGGAAAGCGGCCAGTGCGCGGCCCACTGCGATTATGCCCGCCTGTGCCGCATCGCCATTATGGCGCGCAGGGGGGACGCATGAGCGAATTCACGCTGACGCCCGCCCAGCATACCGCCATTTATGAGCACCGGCGCAACATCGCCGTCAGCGCGGGCGCGGGCAGCGGCAAGACTTTCATCCTGACCAACCGCTTCATCGCGCTGCTGGAGGCCTTCCCCGGCTGGCGCATGAACCAGATCGTCGCGGTCACCTTTACGCGCAAGGCCGCCGCGGAAATGCGCGACCGCGTGCGCGAGCTGCTGCTGGCCCGCGCCGATGTGCCGGGCGCGGACCCGATCTGGCGCGAGCGGCTGAATGAAATGGACAGCGCACGCATTTCCACCATCCACAGCCTGTGCGCGGACATCCTCAAAGCCAACGCGACGGAAGCGGCGGTCGATCCTGAATTTGCGGTGCTGGACGAGGCCGAGACAATCCTGCTGCGTTACAGCGCGGTCGAGGCGGCGCTGGGATCGTTGGCGGACAGCACGGGCGCGCCCGCGACCCTGTTTCGCTATTACACTGGCGAGCAGATCGCCAGCACGCTGGTCTCGATGCTGGCCAGCCCGTATCAGCCGCTGCCCGCTGACCTGTTCTCACACTGGCAAAGTCTGTGGCGTGACGCATTGATGCAGGCGGCCCGGCGCATCCTCGCGTCTGGGGACGTACGCGACCTGTTTGACATCAGCCTGCCCGATAATGGCGACATGCTGGCCGATCGCATTCGCATGATGCAGCACAGTCTGACCGCCCTGCGAAAAGCGGGTGACCTGGCCGAGATCATGCGTCGGCTGAATGAGATTCATGGCACGAACGTGAATGCTGGCTCGGTCAAGAACTGGCCCAATCAAGATGTGCTGAACAATGCGAAAGCCGTCGCCAAAGCGGTCAAAGCCGCGTGCAAAACGGCCATCGACGAGATTGGCGATCAGCCCGGCGACGCGGACAAAATCGCCGCCCACCTGCTGGGTGCGTGGCACAGCGTTTATGCCATTGCCAGCGAACAGTACAGCGCGCTCAAGCGGGCCGCCGGTGCGCTTGATTTTGAAGACCTGGAGCGGCTGACCCGCGCCCTGCTGACCGACAACGCCGTTGCCGCCCGTTATGACGGCGCGGAATTTCAGCACGTCATGCTGGACGAATTCCAGGACACCAGCGCCGCGCAGTGGGACATCGCCCGGCGCATCGCCAGCCCGGAACGCCCCGGCAGCCTGTTCATCGTGGGCGACCCGAAGCAGAGCATCTATGCCTTCCGCGGTGCAGACCCGACCGTGTTTGAGACGGCCCAGGCGCAGATCCTCGCGTCGGGCGGCATCGCCGTCACGCTGGACACGTCTTTCCGCACGCATCAGCCGCTGGTGAGCTGCTTCAATCAGGCCTTCGGGCGCATCATGACCCGCGACGACTCCAGCCCGGTCGCCCGCTATCAGAGCAAATACGACGCCATGCGGGCGGCACGAGACAGCATGCCAGACCCACGCCCGCCGCTGCATGTGCTCACGCTGGACGACGAGCCGGTCGAAAAGCCGAGGGATGGCAGCAAAGCCGAGCTGCTGGATGAGTGGGAGGCGCGCGCGCTGGGCGATCATATCGCTGAAATACTGGCCTCCGGCCGCCTGATTTACGACAAAAAGACGCGCCAGACGCGGCCGTGCCAGCCGGGCGATATCGCGCTGCTGTCGCCCATCCGCAGCAATTTCCCGCTGTATGAAGAGGCCCTGCGCGAACGCGACATCCCCTACGTTACGCTGGGCGGGGCGGGCTTTTATGGGCGCACAGAAGTGTGGGACCTGATCCATCTGCTGATGGCGCTGCACAACCGCGCCGATGAGCTGGCGCTGGCCTCCGCCCTGCGCTCGCCCTTATTTGCTTTCAGCGATGATCTGCTGGTGGCATTGCGCATGTCTCCCCAGACCGATGCGCCCGCCCCGCTGTTGTGGGATGTCGTGCAGGCCGGGCCGCCAGACTGGCTGCATCCCGACGATCAGCAGGTGTGGACATCAGCCGCCGGGATCCTGGCCTATCTCGCCGGGCTGAACGGCCGCGTGAGCATCGCTGACCTGCTGCGTGCATCGCTGGACGCGACCGGCTATCTGGCCGTCATCAGCGCGCTGCCCGATGGGGCACGGCGTCGGCTGAATGTGGAGAAGCTGCTCGAAATCGCCATGAAGCGGCGGGCCGCCGGCGTGTCGGTGTCCGCCTTCACGCGCTATCTGAATGACATGGCAGCGCAGGAAGTGCGCGAGAGCGAGGCCGCGCTGGACGTGGAGGGCGCGGTGCAGATCATGACCGTGCATGCCAGCAAGGGGCTGGAATTTCCAATCGTGCTGCTGGCCGACTGCGGGCGCGTCAGCGGTTCCGGCGGGCCATCACGGGCGCAGGTGTGGCACGACCCGGTCATCGGGTGGGTATGCAGCGCGAAGCTGATGGACCCGGAAACGCGCAAGGAACTGCCGCTGTTTGCCAAAACGCTCAGCAGTGCGCTGGGCCAGCAGCGCAATCTGGCCGAGCAGAAACGCCTGTTTTATGTGGCCGCCACCCGTGCGCAGGACGTACTGGTGCTGTCCAGCCATGCGACCGCCAAAGACCCGGCGTGGTTTGCCCAGTTCACGGGCGCGCTGGGCCTGGTGCCGGACAGCGGCGCGCCCTCCAGCGAAATCGTCGGCACATGGGGCAGCACGCGCTGGGACCAGCTCACCTGGGATCCGCAGCCGCCAGCCCGCGCCAGACGAGGCAAAGACCAGTCGCCATTTGACAGCCATGACGCCGCCGTGACGCCTGTTATGCCCGCCTTACTGCGCGCCGTGCCGGTCGACCGGGGGCGGCAGGTACGCGCCCTGCGCGTGACCGATATCGCTGACCTCAGCCGGGCGGTGCTGGCCGACCCCGCCGACCGGCCGTTTCATCGCCTGCGCTGGCGGCGGATGGTGCTGCATGAAGCCCCGCCATTTGTCGAACGCGTGCGGGCCGTCCCGCGCATCAGCGGCGAAGTCGTCGGCGAAATCGTGCATCAGGCGCTGCAATGGCACACGGACGGCCAGTCTGCCGAGGCGCTGCGCGAACGCCTGGAGTGCTATGCGTGGGAAAAAGGCATCGTCGATGCCGGCACACGCGAACGGGCCGTGGCCCGCGCTGCCGACCTGCTGGACAGCGTGCTGCACAGTGACCTCTACCGGCGCATCCTGGGCGCACGCCAGGTTTACCGCGAGCTACCCTTCACGTTCCGCACCGAAAAACGAACGATCCACGGCGTGATCGATGTGCTGGCCCAGTTTGCCGACGGACAGTGGGCGGTCATCGACTACAAAACGACCTGGGTGCAGCCGCCCACGCCGCTAACAGAACATGCCCACAGCTACCTGCTGCAGGTGGGTGTGTACGCGGCAGCAGTCAGCGAACAGCTTGATAGCCAGGCCATAGATGTATATATTCACTACATTCGTCATCGCAAAAGTATTCAGATTCAGCGCGACACCTGGCGCGATGCCGTCGCCAATATCGAACGCTATGTCGGCCAGCTGCTGGACGACTGATCGGCTGCGCTTGCAGCATGATCGCCAAACCACCGAGCCCACGGACAGGTATCGCCCATGACCCTCCTTCGCAAGCTGTTCCCTGCCCTGCCTGTCTGGACGAGCGCCGAGCATCCGCTCATGCGTTATCAGATGGGCGCGCCCGTCCCGCTGAGCAGGCGCAGCCGCTATCTGCGTGCGCTGGGGGTCATCATTGCAGTGGCGGCGCTGGTGGGGCTGGGGGTGCTGTCGGCCACCTCGCTGGGCACGCGTGACGCGGGCAGCTATTCCGTCGAGACCATCAACAACATCCTGTATACGCCGCTGGTGCTGCTGCAAATCCTGCTTTCTGTGGCGGCCCTGCTGGTCACCGTGGGCACGATCTCGCGCGAGCAACAGCTTCAGCACTGGGATAATCTGCGCGCCACCCCAGCCGGCGCCGAACTCCTGCTGCGCACGCGCTGGTTCTCGGTCTTTCGCCGGCTTCAGCTCATGCTCACGCTGGTGATGATCGGCCGTTTCGTGCTGCTGGCCTGCATGCTCTACGACCTGACTTCGTTTCAGGGGCGCTATATCGACCTGCTGATTAATGGCGTGGTGCCAGAAGTGAGCGTGCTGGTGGCGGTGCTGCTGGTGGCGCTGCTGATGACAGCCGCGGTGCTGCTGCCGATCATCAGCGTCGGTTTTGACGCGGCGGTCGGCCTGCTGGTGGCCACCACCGTGCAGCAGCGCACCTACAGCGCCATCATTCAACTGCTGCTGATTTTCCTGCGCATCGGCATCATCGGCGGATTCTCGCTGCTGGTGACTGCCTACCTGAGCGGCGGGACCGATATCAGCGAGCCGGTGGCGTGGCTGGGTGTCTTCGGCCAGGCGGCCGTGGGCGACTGGGGCCTGACACAGTTGTATCTGGGGCGGGCGGGCGAAATCTGGACGACCGTGCCCTACAGCGTGCTGATCGGCCTGCTGCTGGTGGGCTTCTGCTTCGTGCAGGCGTGGGGCGCAGACGTTCTGCTGAATCTGGCCATACGCCGCGCCCAGCGTAAAGGCTGAGGGGCGATCAGGCTAACCGGCAGAATACGCTTTGTGGTTTACGGGAATCAAAAAAGGGCGTACGATCCGCCCTTTTTGTATGCTGATTTCCAGAGGCGCAACTTACAGCGTCTTCTGCGAAATGATGAACGCCGCCGTCGATGGATTGGTCGCCAGCGCGACATCATGCACGTTGCAGATGCGCAGCAGCGAATTGATATCCGGATCATGCGGGTGCTTGCCCAGCGGATCAATGAAGAAGAACACGGCCGCCACCCGGCCTTCCGCCACCATCGCGGCAATCTGCGCGTCACCGCCGATCGGGCCGGAGAGCATGCGCTGCACCTCCAGCCCGGTATTCTCCTGAATCAGCCGTCCGGTGGTGCCTGTCGCCACCAGATGATAATGCGACAGCACGTCGATGTGCGCCTTCGCAAACGCGACCATTTCGTCTTTCTTGCCATCATGCGCGATCAGCGCAACGGTCGGCTTCAGCTCAGACTCGCTAGGAGACACGGCGGCTCGGCTTTCTGAACAGCGTGGCGCTGCTCAACTGGACAATCTGCTCCAACACATTGGCGGGCGGCGGCACCTGGCGATTGAATCGCGCGCAGATGGCCTGCGCCAACGCATAGTGTGATTCTAGCTGCTCCATGATAATGTGCCACGGTGCGGCCTCGGCAGCGCGGCGCGAGGCCTCGCCCATTAAGCGGCGCAGGTCTTTGTCATCGCGCAGGCGGGCGGCTGCGACGGCATACGCGCCCGGCTCTGGCTGCACCAGAAAGCCATTGACGCCATCGCGCACCAGGTCGGTGACGCCGCCCAGCGCAGGCACCACGCACGGCAGGCCAGACGCCATCGCCTCGTGCACCACCTGGCCGAACGTCTCGCTGACACCAGTGAAGAAGAAGGCATCGGCGCTGGCGAACGCATTGGCCAGGTCTTCGCCATACAAATAGCCCATGAAGTGCGTGTCGGTGCCGGCAAAACGTGCTTCCAGCTCCGGACGCAGCGCGCCATCGCCGATGATCGTCAGCGAGACGCCGGGCTGTTTGGCGGCCTCCAGCAGCAGATCGACCTTCTTTTCATTGGCCAGGCGCCCGACGAAAATAATCAGGAAGCTGTCTTTGTCGCGGCCATTCAGCAGGCGCGCGCGCCACGCTTCAGACCGGCGCGCTGGCGTGTAGTGGTTGGCATTCACCCCGCGCGACCACTTTTTCAGGCGGCGGTAGCCATCGCCCCGCAGCTGGTTAATCGTGAAGTGCGACGGCGCGAGCGTGAGATGGCACTGGTTGTGCAGAAAGCGCAGGCTATCGCGCACGGCATGGCTGAATAAATGCAGGTTGTAGTGATTGGCATAAGCGGGCAAATCAGTCTGATAATTGGCGATCACCGGAATGCGATTCTGGCGCGCATAGCTCATACCGCCCAGCGACAGCAGCGCCGGGCTGAACAGATGTACCATGTCCGGCTTGAACTCATCCAGATGCTGCGCGATCATCGGATGCGGCAGCGCCAGCCGCGTCTCCGGGGCCATCACCATGCCCAGCGAGGGCAGCGGGATCACGCGCGCATTGCCAATCGCGCTGGGGGCGGTGTCTGGCGCGAAGACCAGCACCTCACGCCCGGTATTCTGCATGTAGCGCAGGGTGAGGAAAGCAGTCTTGGAGACGCCATCCACCTTGGGCAGAAACGACTCGGCGAACATGGCGACCCGCTTCACTGGGGCCAGTTCACGCGTCGGATCAGGCGGCTCGACTACACATTCGCTGCCAAAGAAGCGTTCCGCCTCATCTGGCGAGATTTGAGCCAGTGCTGTAAGTAAACGGTCATTGCCCATCGTCGTCCTTCCGCTTGTGTGGTGCCCACCGCCAGGGACTGGCGCAGGTCATGCGCTGTAAAGCCGGCAAAACGCGTGATGCCAGTACCGACACATGCGGGCATGTGTGCGTCACTGCTGCCAGTTACAGGAAGGTCACCAGATTCGAATTTTTTGCGTGCCAGCCACGACCCGCCCGGGGTCACCGCGCCAGCATTCATTATCTCTACGGCGTCTACGCCCGAAAGTTTTAACACCTCCGGGTGGCGGAAGTAGCGCAGGCTGGCGACTGGCGCGATCAACGGCTCAAATGGATGGGCCAGAATCGCCATGCCGCCCTGCTCGTGAATCGCCGCACACGTCTCGGCCAGCGACAGACCTTTGGGCACAATCTGAGTCACCCACAGCGCCAGCACATGGCCATCGCGGCTGGTCACTTCCATGCCCGGCACAATCTCAAACGGATAATTCCCCTGCTGTTCGACCGCCCACAGGCTGGCGTCCAGCACATCATGGTCGGTAATGGCGATCACATCCAGGTCGGTAAAACGCGCGACGAAATCCAGCACCTCTTTCGGGGTGCCCAGGCCATCGCTGTAAGTCGTGTGCATATGAAGATCGGCGGTTCCGGTGAGTACGGGCTGGGAGGGGACAGCAAAGCTCGCATGGCGCATCGCTTTTCCTTCGGTACCGAGTGCGGATACCTGCACTCTACCCGGAAAATGTGAAGACGCTGCTAAGCCGTTGTCAAGTTTTCAAGAAACTCATGTCAAATGTTAAGGAGGTTGGGACGTACCAACACGCGCAGCAAGCAGGCGATACCCGGAATCACCAGCCGCCGCAACGACTGGCTTTCCGGGATGTATCGTGCAGGACCCTATGAAATCATGTCGGGCGGCAGATGCATGGTGCGGTTGACGTAGCGCAGCACCAGCCGATCATGATCGACGAAGTCGATGCGCGTGATGCCCGTGTTGTACATCAGGAAATACATCTGGCGGTTGGGCAGCAGATTCAGCAGCGCCTTGATCAGCGCATCGATAAACGTGCCATGCGAGACCAGCGCGATGCGTTCCGGCGGGCTGTCTGGCGTGTCGGCCAGTTCGCGGGCGCGGCGGCGCAGCTCTCCCGCCACTTTGACCGCGCGGCCCAGCGCCGTATAGTATTCCTCGGCGCCCTTGTTCACATCCCACCAACCGGCCTCGGTCACGCCAGCAGGCAGCACATAATTGGCGAACTGTTCGCGGATCTGCGTGCTGGTCAGGCCCGGAAAGGCCGTGATGCCATCCGGCCGCGCCTGATAAATGCCGCCGTGCTCGTGGATATCGATCCACACTTCGGGGTGCAGATTAAGCGCCTGGGCGATGGGCAGCGTCGTTTGCAGGGCGCGGCGCATCGGGCTGGTATACAGGTGGGTGATGCCAAACGTAGACATCGTCTCACGCTCGCTGTAGCCAGTCGCCGGGCTGTAGCGCGGATCGCGGTTGCGCCCGTCCGCCAGATACGCCGCGACGCGGGCGGCCTGCGCCTGCCCCAGCTCGTTCAGCGGCGAGTCCTGGATGCGCGGTTCGCCATCCGGCAGCGCATTATTGACGCTTTGTCCGTGTCTGATGAGATACAATTCCATGTGCGGCCTACCTGAACTGAGTGTGGTTGACGGTCAGGCCGCCTATCATACCGTGGAATACGGAGTTTTCGCGATGACATTACCTCCCCAGGGCAGTATCCAGGGCAAGTCCGTTTCATTCGACCGCGCCGCGGAGTTTTATGACCAGACGCGCGGCTTTGCGCCCGGCCACGACCTGCCGGCAGTCAGCCTGTTTACCCGCGACGGCCAGCTTCAGCCGGATCAGCGGGCGCTGGAAATTGGCGCGGGCACCGGCCGCATCCTTGCCCCGCTAATGCATCATTTTCAGGGCCAGATGCACGGCATCGATATCTCATCGGGGATGCTGGGGCGCGTCAGCCAGAAAGTGAATAACCCGCGCCTGCATCTGGTGCTGGGCGATGCGCTGCACCTGCCCTACCCCGACGACTATTTTGACGCCGTGATTGGCGTGCATATTTTTCACCTGGTGGGCGATTACCGCCGTGCGCTGAAAGAAGTGGCGCGCGTGCTGAAGCCATCGGGCCTGCTGATGCACGGCTGGGGGCAGCGCATGTTCGACAGCCGCCTGATGGGCGTGTGGCAGCATGCTATCGGCGAAGAAAATCGCCCGGACAACTGGTACGGCCACGAAGACAACGTGCCCTTTTTGCTGGAAGAAGGCTGGCAGCCGCTGCCCACGCTGCACACCTATACCTATCACGAAGACAAAGCGCCGAAGGCCTTTCTGGACAGCCTGATTCACCGGCACTGGTCGCAGACCTGGACGATGACCGACGAACATCTCCAGAAAGGCATTGATGCCGTGCGCGCCTACATCACAGCCAATTACACGCATCCCGAAGTGCCGCAGCCCTTCCAGCAAACGTTCCGCGTGCGCGCCTATCACCCGCCGCAGGGTGCGCGTTGAACATCCTGCATGTCACGCCGTATTATGCGCCCGCCTACAGCTACGGCGGCGTCGTGCGGGCAGTGGAAGGCATGGCGCGGGCAGTGGCAGCCAGCGGCCATCGCGTGACGGTGCTCACGACCGACGCCCATACGCGCCAGTCGCGCAGTCCCGCGCCGCCTGATGAAGTGCGCGATGGCGTGCGCGTGCTGCGCCTGCCCAACCGCAGCTTGCACCTGCGCGGTCGGCTCAATCTGTCCACGCCTGCAGGACTCACCCGTGCGCTGCATGCCCTGCTGCCGGAGACGGACATCGTGCATCTGCATGAATTCCGCACGGTCGAGGCGCTGCGCACGATTCCGCTGGCGGCGCGCTATGGCGTCCCGGTGCTGCTCTCGCCACACGGCACCCTGACGCGCTCGACCGGACGGGGGAGCATGAAACGCGCCTGGGATGCGCTGTTCAGCGCCCGCGCCGGGCGAGGCATCAGCGGGATTATCGCGCTCACAGTCGACGAACAGGCTGACGCAGCCGCGCTGTGGTCAGACCTGGGCCTGGCCGCACCTAAACAGTTCATCGTGCCCAACGGCATCTGGCTGCATGACTTTGACCAGCCCGCGAACGGACTGGCGTTTCGCGAGAAATTTGGCCTGGGCAGCACGCGAGTGTGCCTGTTCATGGGGCGGATGCACCCGCGCAAGGGCATCGAGCCCCTCACGCGCGCTTTCATACAGGCGAATATCCCCGAGGCCAGCCTGGTCATCGCCGGGCCGGATGAAGGCGCACTGGCCGCGCTGGAGCCGCTGGCGCACGGCGTGCCCAATGTCCATATCATCGGCTTTATCGAACGACAGGAGCGGCTGGACGCACTGGATGCCGCGGATATCTTTGCGCTGCCTGCCACCGGCGAGGGCTTCAGCATGGCCCTGCTGGAGGCCGCCGCGATGGCGCTGCCGCTGCTGATTTCGCCCGGCTGCCATTTTCCCGAAGCCGCCGAGGCAGGCGCGGCCGTGTGCGTGGAGCCTGACGTTCCGGCTTTGCAGGCTGCACTGACAGACCTGCTGACGGACGACCCGGCGCGCCTGATAATGGCCGCCAAAGCGCGCAGGCTGGCCGAAAGCTACGACTGGGCCATGATTGGCGAACGCCTGGAGTCGGTATATCGTCACGTTCTCTAGGGGCCAGTAAAGCTATTCAATCTGCGCCGTGTTTGTTATGCTGTTACCATGCGTGATATGCCCAACTCATGGAGACTGTGAATGGTCATTACAACCGAAGCCCTGCTGACTGCCCTGCTGATTCTGGTGCTGCGCATTTTCAACAACGCGATCGGCACCATCCGCCTGATCGTGATGTCGCGCCAGCAGCGCAAGCTGACGGTCGCGCTGGCGCTGGTGGAAGCCTTCACCTTCGCCGTGACTATCGCCGGCGTCGCCACTGACCTGGGCAACCTGCTGAATCTGAGCGCGTACTGCATCGGCTTTGCGGCCGGTAACTGGGTGGGCATGGCCATCGAGGCACGCTTCATCATCAGCTATGTGCGGGTGAATATCTTCGCCAAGGAAAAAGGCCACGAAATCGCGGTCGCCCTGCGCGCGCAGAATTTCGGTGTGACGGAATCCTTTGGCGAAGGCCACAGCGGGCCGGTGGACCTGCTGCACTGTATCACCACGCGCCGCGAAGTGCCGGTGCTGATCGATACGGTCAACAGCATCAACCCTGAGGCATTCACCTTCATCGAGGAAGCCCGCAGCGTGCAGAAGGGCTACGTGCGCGGCGGCAAATCCATGACGCGTGCCGTGCACAACGAACAATAAATCACACAAACTGTTATTGCTTGTATATAAATTCACAACGTTGAGTGTTTGTTACACTCGCGTTACACTTTTGGTATCTGTGGGGGAAGCAGCACTATCTTCCCCCCAACGGGTCCAACAATACTTCATGTCAGGAGATATTTTATGCGCAAGTTCTTTCTATTGGCCGCAGCATCTGCTGTACTTCCCCTCGGGATCGCCTCTGCACAGATGACCGAAGTCGGTGCTGGTGAAGGGGCCGTCAACATTATCGCGTGGGCAGGCTATATCGAACGCGGTGAAACCGACCCGGCCTTCGACTGGGTCACCAGCTTTGAAGCCGAGACCGGCTGTATGGTTGATGTCAAGACAGCCGCCACCTCCGACGAGATGGTCGCCCTGATGAACGAAGGCAATTTCGACCTGGTGACGGCCTCCGGCGATGCCAGCCTGCGCCTGATCGCAGGTGAGCGCGTGCAGCCCATCGACCCCGCGCTGATCCCAAGCTGGAACACCGTCGACGAGCGCCTGCAGAATGCACCGTGGCACACCGTCGACACCGATGGTGATGGCACCGCCGAGCACTACGGCGTGCCCTACCAGTGGGGCCCCAACGTGCTGGCCTACAACACGCAAGTATTTGGCGACGAACCGCCGACCAGCTGGAGCGTCGTCTTTGAAGAACAGACACTGCCCGACGGCGAGTCCAATGTGGGCCGCGTGCAGGCCTACGACGGCCCGATCTATGTGGCCGACGCCGCGCTGTACCTGATGTATCACAATCCTGAGCTGGGCATCACCGACCCGTACTCGCTGGATCAGACGCAGTTCCAGGCCGCGCTCGACCTGCTGCGCCAGCAGCGCACGCTGATCGGCCGTTACTGGCACGACGCCTTTATCCAGATTGACGACTTCACCAACGAAGGCGTCGCTGCTTCCGGCACGTGGCCGTTCCAGGTGAACATCCTCCAGGCTTCGGGCGCGCCGATCGCCAGCGTCGTCCCGGTAGAGGGCGCCACCGGCTGGGCCGACACCACCATGATGCACGTCAACTCGCGCAACCCTAACTGCGCCTATATGTGGCTGGAACACTCGCTCAATCCGAAACTTCAGGGTGACCTGGCCGCGTGGTTCGGCTCGAATCCCGCTGTGCCCGCCGCCTGCACCGGCAACGAACTGCTGGGCGAAACCGGCTGCGAAACCAACGGCTTCAACAATTTCGAGAGCATCGCTTTCTGGCGCACGCCGACCACCGCCTGCGGTGACGAGCGCGGTGACGTCTGCGTGCCCTACTACGAATGGGTGACCCAGTACATCGGTGTGATCGGCGGACGCTAATCCCCCGCTGTACGGCTCTCCTGTAATTCTGTAACCCTGCGGGCACTGTGAGCATTCTCAGTGCCCGCATTTTGATAGCGCACAACACGAGGACACCATGAAGCAGTTCAAACTGTGGATCAATAACGCGTGGGCAGACCCGATCGATGGCAAAGTCATGCGCATCGAGGACCCGGCCACCGGCAATATCATCGCGGAAGTGATTGACGCAGGCCGCGCGGATGTGAACGCCGCGGTGCAGGCCGCGCACACCGCGTTCTATGACGGGCGCTGGTCGCGCCTGACGCCGAAGGAGCGTTCGCTGGCGCTGTGGAAGCTGGCCGACCTGCTGGATGCCCACAAGGAAGAATTCGCCCGCGCCGAAAGCGACAACACCGGCAAGCCGTATTCCTTCGTCAGCCTGGGCGCAGACATGCCCTTTGCCATCGATAACCTGCGCTACTTCTCGGCGGCTGCACGCGATACGCACGGCAATAACGCTGGCGAATACGCGGCGGGCTACACGTCGATTTTCCGCAAGGAGCCGGTTGGCGTGGTTGGCCAGATCGCCCCGTGGAACTATCCGCTGATGATGGCCATCTGGAAGATCGGCCCGGCGCTGGCAGCCGGCTGCACGATCGTGCTCAAGCCAGCACCCGGCACACCGATTTCCACGCTCATGCTGGGCGAGCTGATCGCCGAGGCGGGCATCCCTGAAGGGGTGGTCAATATCATCTCCGGCGGCAATGATGCCGGCCAGGCGCTGGTCGAACACCCGTATGTGCGTATGGTCAGCCTGACCGGCTCGACCGCCACCGGCAAGAAAATCATGCGCACCGCAGCCGATACGCTCAAGCGCGTGCATCTGGAGCTGGGCGGCAAAGCGCCGTTCATCGTCTTTGACGACACCGATGTGGCGTCGGTGGCTGCGATTGCCTCGCTGACCTCGACCTTCAATACCGGGCAGGACTGTACCGCGGCCACGCGCCTGTATGTGCAGAAGGGCGCGGCCAAAGACGTGACCGAGGCCGTGGTGGAAGCCATGCGCGGCGTCAAGGTTGGCCGCCAGTATGAAGATGATGTGGTGATGGGCCCGCTGATTTCCGGTGTGCAGCTAGAGCGCGTGTCCAGCTTCGTCGATCGCGCCCGCGCAGCCGGCGGCAAAGTGCTCATCGGTGGCGAAAAGCTGGATATGGGCGGCGGCTATTTCTATGCGCCAACCGTGGTGGTGGAGCAGGACCAGCAGGCCGAAATTATCCAGAGCGAGGTATTTGGCCCTGTCCTGACCATCAGCGAGTTTGAAAGCGACGACGACGCGGTGCGCCTGGGCAACAATGTGCTCTATGGCCTGGCCGCCAGCCTGTGGACGAACGACATCGGCCGCGCCATGCGCATCAGCCGTGACCTGGAATTCGGCACGGTGTGGATCAATGACCATATCCCACTGACCAGCGAGACGCCGCACGGCGGCTTCAAGCAGTCCGGCTTTGGCAAAGATTTGTCGGCCGAGGCAGTCAACGACTACCGCATCACCAAGCACGTGATGATCAAGCTGTAGCACCCAATAGTTTCCGGCAGCCTGGCGGGGACCAACGCGCCCGGCAGGCTGCCCGCACCCTTCATTCTGCGCGTCCCGATTTGAGTGTATGTATGACGACAGCACAGCAAGATTCCCCTGTTGCCATTCGCTTTAGCGGCGTGTCCCGTCATTTCGGGGCCGTCAAGGCGGTGGACAATGTGTCGATGGAAATTTATGACGGCGAGTTTTATTCCATGCTCGGGCCGTCCGGCTCTGGCAAGACGACCTGCCTGCGCATGATCGCCGGTTTCGAGCAGCCCAGCGCGGGCAGCATTCAGCTTCATGGCCGGGAAGTCGCCGGGGTGCCGCCGTTCGAGCGCGATGTGAACACGGTATTTCAGGATTACGCGCTGTTTCCCCACATGACGGTGGGCGATAACGTGGGCTATGGCCTGATGATCCGCAAGGTGCCGAAGGCGGAGCGCAAGCGGCTGGTGGGCGAAATGCTGGAGCTGGTGCGCCTGCCCGGCATGCATGACCGCAAGCCGTCGCAGCTTTCCGGCGGCCAGCGGCAGCGCGTGGCCCTGGCCCGCGCCCTGATTAACCGGCCGTCGGTGCTGCTGCTGGACGAGCCGCTGGGCGCGCTGGACCTGAAGCTGCGCCAGGACATGCAGATCGAGCTGAAAGCGATTCAGCAGCAGGTGGGCATCACCTTCATCTATGTGACGCACGATCAGGAAGAAGCCCTGACGATGAGCGACCGCATCGCCATCTTCAATCATGGTCGGCTGGAACAGGTCGGCTCGCCCACGGAAGTGTATGAGCGCCCGGCGACTGCCTTTGTGGCCGGCTTCGTGGGCACCTCAAACCTGTTCACTGGCGAAAGCGCCAAACGCATCAGCGGAAATGACCACGCCTTCACCGTGCGGCCGGAGCGCATCCGCATCATCAGCACCGATCAGGCCGCGCCGTCTGGCGCGCGGGTGGGCGATGGCGTCATCAAAGACGTGATCTATCTGGGCATGAACACGCGTTTTCTGGTCGATCTGGATGGCGGCGATACCGTCATCGTGATGCAGCAGAACCTGGACAATTCAGCGTCGTTCGACAGCAGCACCCGCGGCCAGCGCGTCCGGCTGATCTGGCCGATTGACTTTGAACGCCCTGTAGTGCTGGAATAGGCGGATACTCCCATGACCGCAAATTCCATCTCCCAGGACGCCAGCCGACTGGCTCTGCCGCCCCCCTCGCTGGCCCGGCGCATTTCCAGCTTCTTTTACAAACGCCCGAACGTGACGCTGTTTGCGCTGCTCAGCCTGCCGCTGCTGTGGCTGCTGGTGATTTACATCGGCTCGATCGCGGCCATGCTGGTGCAGAGCTTTTACTCGCTCGACCCGTTTAGCGGGCGTGTGGTGCGCCAGTTCACGCTGTCCACCTACCAGTCGCTGTTCAACAACCCCTCGAATATGGACATCGTCGGGCGCACCGTGCTGATGGCCTTCCTGGTCACGCTGATGTGCGCGGTGATCGCCTTCCCGCTGTCGTATTATTTCGCCCGCTATGCGCCCAAACGCGTGAAAAGCGTGCTCTATCTGGGCGTGATGCTGCCGTTGTGGTCCAGCTATCTGGTGCGCGTGTATGCGTGGAAGCTGATCCTGGCGGACGAGGGCATCATCTCGTGGTTCTTCACTGCGCTGGGGCTGCGCGGCGTGCTGGACGCGATTCTATCGATACCCGTCATCGGCGGGTCGTCGCTGTCATTTTCGTTTCTGGGCATGTTCATCGTGTTCGTGTACATCTGGCTGCCGTACATGATCCTGCCGGTGACGGCGGCGCTGGAGCGCGTGCCCAAATCGCTGATTGAAGCATCTGGCGACCTGGGCGGGCGGCCATCGACCACTTTCTGGAAGGTGATCCTGCCGCTGGCCTTCCCCGGCGTGATCGCGGGCTCGATCTTCACATTTTCGCTCACGCTGGGTGATTACATCATCCCGCAGATTATCGGCAATTCCAGCTACTTCATCGGCGGCGCGGTGTACGTGTTCTATGGCACGGCGGGCAATATCCCGCTGGCGGCCGCGTTCACCACCATCCCGATCGTCATCATGATTGTCTACCTGCTCGTCGCCCGCAGACTGGGGGCCTTCGATGCGCTCTGATACTGCCCTGGAACCGCGCGCTGGCTGGGGGCTGAAAATCGCCACGGGCGCCGGCCTGCTGTTTCTGAACTTTCCCGTGGTGGTGATCATCCTGTACACCTTCACCACCGAGACCAGCGCGTTCACCTTTCCGCCGCCCGGCCTGACATTCGAGTGGTACGGCAAGCTGCTGGCCGAACGCCCGGATTTCTGGCGTGCGCTGGGCCTGTCGCTGCAAGTGGCCATTGCCGCCACCACCGTGGCGATGATTCTGGGGTCGCTGATCGCGTTTGCCGTGCATCGGCGCAGCTTCTTCGGCAAAGATGTGATCTCGCTGCTGGTCGTGCTGCCGATCGCCCTGCCCGGCATCGTGACAGGCATCGCGCTGCGTTCATCGATCGTCATTTTCGGCGTCGAATTCAGCATCTGGACGATCATGATCGGCCACGCGACGTTCTGCATCGTCACCGTGTACAACAACGTGATCGCGCGCCTGAGGCGGACGCAGCATTCGCAGATTGAGGCCAGCATGGACCTCGGCGCATCGGCGTTTCAGACCTTCCGCTACGTCATCTTCCCGAATATCGCCACGGCGCTGCTGGCCGGCGGCTTGTTGGCATTCGCGCTGTCGTTCGACGAAATCATCGTCACCACGTTCACGGCAGGCCAGCAGCAGACGCTGCCGATCTGGATCTTCAACCAGCTTCCGCGCCCGCGTGACCGGCCCGTGACGAATGTGGCCGCGGTCATCGTGATCGCCATCACCTTTATCCCCATCCTGCTGGCCTACCGCTTCACCAACCGCGTCAGCGAAACGTAAGTGCATCTGCATGATTAGAAAAAGACCGGCGTGCCGGTCTTTTTAGTTGTCAGCACAAAACCGGGCCCGCAATGATACTTTGTATCATCATGATTAAGAGCTTATATATTCGTTAAACAATACTTGAATACAGGGACATGTGCCTTAATCAGCGGCGCGGTAATGTCATTTTCCGTCGGGAAGAACGACACTCCGCAGCACCTGCAACCGCGCAGGCCTGAAGTTCTTCACATCGAAATCCGCTCCGCATCCCCACACCACCATCAGCAGGGTCTTTCTTGAGGAGAAGTATGAAGCACAATCGTTTGGCAGTTTTGTTTGGGTTGGGCCTGGCCGCAACACTGGCATTCACCACAGTGACGGCACAGGAAGAAGCATTTCCGGTATTGATTCTGCCGGTCAATCAGGCGCAGTTCCTGCCCGGCGCGGAATTCGATTTCCGCGTGGAAGTGCATACGCGCAACCTGCCTGAGAATTTCGCCGTGACCGTGAATGGCACGCCTGCGGCAGAATTCTTCGGCGCAGATCCTGTGAACGAAGACTGGGAATTTGGCGGCAGCGTCGTCCGTTTTAACGCCGATGGCGTGCCTGCGGCCGACTTTGACGTTGCGTCGCTGGCGGGTGAGTACTACCTGCGTGACAACCCGGTAGCGACCATTGCTGCTGCTGACGGCGCGCTGACGTGGGCCGCCGATGGCGAGACTGCCACACTGGAAGCCACCGACAATGTACTCGTCTATACTGTGGTTGGCGGACCTGCTGACGGTGCAACCCTGACCTTCGGCCTGAACGCCAATGGCGCTGTCACCGGCTACACCATCGGCGACGCCGCTTTCGGCCGCCTGTCCAGCCTGCCGACGCAGTCGTCGTCGGTGATCTGGCGCAGCATGGAAGCCCCTGCTGCCGGCGAATACACCGTCGAAGTGACGGCTGGCGCCACGACGCAGGCGGTGACCTGGGTCGTGCGTGAACCGTCGACCGAACGCGCTGCCCGCAATGTCATCCTGTTTGTGGCAGACGGCATGACCGTGCCAATGATCACGGCTGCCCGTATCGCCTCGCAGGGCATCACCGCAGGCCGCATCGAAGGCCAGTTTGCCATGGACAGCGCCGAAGCAATTGGCCTGGCGCACACCAACAGCCTTGACACCATCATGTCTGACAGCGCCAACACCGCCAGCGCGCTGAATACCGGCCACATCGGCCGCGTGAACGCCACCGGCTCGTACAGCGATACTTCACCCAGCCGCCTCGATGATCCGCGTGTCGAAACATTGGCCAGCATGCTGCGCCGCGCTTATGGCATGTCGATCGGCTTCGTGACCACCAGCGACTTCACCGATGCTACCCCGGCCGCTGGCTGGGCGCATGGCCGTGACCGCGCCTCGGCCACTCGCGCCAACTTCGCCATCCAGGCATTTGACTTCCAGCCGGAAGTGCTGCTGGGTGGTGGCGGCCAGTATCTTATCCCCGCCGGCGTCGATGGCTCTGCACGCACCGACGACCGCGACCTGTTTACCGAGTTTGAAACCGCTGGCTACAGCATCGCCACCAGCGCCACCGAGCTGGAAAGCGCCCTGACTGGCGACGCCCTGCCCGAGCGCCTGCTGGGTATTTTCCACCCGCGCGACCTGAGCGTGTGGCTGGACCGCAATGTGTACACCGATAACCTGGGCGATTTCACCGACCAGCCTGGCCTGGTGGACATGACCATGGCGGCCATTGAAGTGCTGGCCCAGAACGAAAATGGTTTCTACCTGACGGTTGAATCCGCCAGCGTGGACAAGCAGATTCACCCGCTGGACCAGGAACGCGCACTGAGCGACCTGATCGAATTTGACCAGGCCCTGGGCGCCGCAATCGCCTGGGCGCAGGAAAATGCCCCGGACACACTGATCGTCGTCACGGCCGACCATGGCCACGGCTACGAAGTGTACGGTACCGTCGACGTGGCGACCTTCAACGCGGGCACGACCGATCTGGAACGCCGTGAAGGCATCCAGGTGTATGCCGATGCTGGCTTCCCCACCTATACCGACCCGGATGGCGACGGCTTCCCCGACTGGAACGCTGATGTGGTGTTCGCCGGCACGGTGAACAACGGCCCCGAACACACCGAAGACTTCCAGGTCAGCCCGGTGCCGCGCGTGCCCGCCATCAACCAGGACGGCGTGTATGTGGACAACCCGGACGATGACCCGAACGGCATCCTGATCACGGGCTCGCTGGCGCCCAATGCGTCGACTGGCGTGCACACGCTGCAGGACGTCCCGGTGTTCGCCTTTGGACCGGGTGCAGATGCCTTCATGGGCGTGTATCACCAGAGCGAAATCTTCTTCGGCATGGCCGAAGCTCTGGGACTGAACCCCGCCGCAGCCGAATAAATTGAAGCAGGCCCCTCTCCTCTGGTACGATTCCGGGGAGAGGGGTTTTGTTTATCTCCCATCCCGTAAAGCAGTGGAATCCACCCCTATGCGTTTTATTACCCTGATTATCGCACTTGCAGTATTCCTGCTGGCCGCCTGCTCCCCGGACAATGCGCAGCTTGTGCAGGTGACTGCGCTGCCAACCGGCCAGACGCCACCAACGCGCACCACACTTCCTGTGACGCTCGAACCTGCGCAAACGCAGGCTCAATCCCCTCTCGCAGCCACGGCCACGCCGCTAGCCAACAACCTGATGGCCGGGCAGGCGGCAGCAATGGCGCTCGCCACGGACACCGCGTTTCAACCTACACCGCGCAGCGAAGTCAGCTTCAACGAATTTCCAGTGCCGATCACCTTCGACCAGTTTTATGACGGCTACAACATGCGGACCGGCCTGCTGCTGAGCGATATGCTCGTCTCGCTCGATGGACAGGAAGTCGTCATGGAAGGCTACATGGCGCCGCCTCTGAAGCCAGAGCTTGACTACTTTGTGCTCACCCGCGTCCGGCTGGCCTTCTGCCCGTTTTGCAGCAGCACGGGCGACTGGCCGAATGATATCGCGCTGGTGTACCTGGCGGATGGCACCACGACCGCCACGACCGCGGCCATCCGCGTCACCGGCAGGATCGAAATCGGCGCATCCGTCGATGCCGAAACGGGCATGGTCAGCCTGGTACGTATTTATGCAGACAGCCTGGAGACGCTTCAGTAGACTTATGCATATTCAGATTTCGGGACTTCAACACACCTTCACCACGCCATCGGGCGAAGCGCATCGCGTGCTGGATATCGCAGCGTGGACGCTCGAGTCAGGCGAGCAGGTGCTGCTGCGCGGCGTCAGCGGCAGCGGCAAGACCACGCTGCTGAATATCATGGCCGGGCTGCTGAAACCCACCCAGGGCACGATCACGTTTGATAAGCGCGATTTGTATGCCCTGGCAGAGCCGCTGCGCGACCGGCTGCGTGCCCGCGCCATCGGCTATGTTTTTCAGCAGCATTACCTGCTGGCCCACCTGACAGCATTGGAAAATGTCATACTGCCGCTTGGGTTCGACGGCCGCGCGCCCAAATCAGACTGGCGCAAGCTGGGCATGTCCATGCTGGATGCTGTGGGCCTGGCAGATTTTGCGCGTTACCGACCAGCAAAGATGAGCACGGGCCAGCGTCTGCGTGTGGCGGTCGCCCGCGCCCTCGTGAATTCGCCCGCGCTGCTGCTGGCCGATGAACCCACTGCGGCGCTGGATGCCGAAAGCAGCGCGCACGTACTCAATCTGATTCAGTCGCTGTGCAGCGCATCAGGCGCAACACTGATCCTGTCTAGCCATGATCCTGCGCTGGAGTCCCGCTTCACCCGCATGCTCACCTTACAGGCTGGCCGCCTGTCCGACACGAGTCCGCGACCAGGCACACAGTCCGTGATGCCTGCGCCAGAAAGGTCTCAGGCATGACATCCTTCCTGCCCTTTAACCTGTGGCTGGCATGGCGCAATCTGTGGAGCCGTCCGCTGCACACACTGATTCCAGCGCTGGTCATTGGGCTTTCGGTCGCCTTGTCGATTGCAGTGGCCGCGCTCGGTGATGGCGTGCGCCAGGGCATCATCGCCGCCAGCGATCCTTTTGGCGTGCTGGTCATCGGTGCGAAAGGCAGCAGCCAGCAGCTCGTGCTCAACACGCTGCTGCTACAGGGCCTGCCGGTGGGAAACTTTCCGTTTTCAGTCTATGAATCTCTGCAGGCCAATACGGATAAAGTAGCACTGGCGGTGCCGCTGGCCTTTGGCGATAACCTGGGAGGCGCGCGTATCATCGGTACGGATGCCACGCTGCTGGAGCTGCGGACCGCGCAGAATCAGCCGCCCTATTTCCAGATCGCCAGTGGACGCTACTTTCAGGCACATTTTGAAGCCGTGCTAGGCGCGAGTGCTGCGCGGGCGCTTGGCCTGTCCATCGGCGATCGCTTTCAGGCGGCGCACGGCGTGGAGCTGGGGCTTGAAGAGGATCTCCACGACGAGGCGTATACTGTTGTGGGGATTTTTGCGCCGTCGCAGAGCGTGTACGACACGGCCGTGTTTGTCAGCTACCAAAGCATCTGGGCGGCGCATGAGGCGGAAGAAGATGAGCGCGGGGCACAGTCGCTGATCATCGCAGCCGAAGACGCAGACCCACAGCAGCTCACGGCAGTGCTGGTGCGTCCGACCGGCTTCGCACAGGCCAACCAACTGTGGCAGGAGTTTTACAGCGGCACCGAAGCACAGGCAGCCTTCCCCGGCCAGGAATTGGGCGGCTTGTTCGACCTGCTGGGTCAGGCAGAGCGCGTGCTCACAGCCGTTGGCTGGCTGGTGCTGGGCATTGCGGCGCTCACCGTCTTTCTGAGCATGTACAGCGCCATGGCAGCGCGTGAACAGGCCATCGCTATCATGCGCGGGCTGGGCAGCAGCCAACCCACGATCTTTATCATGATCCTCGCCGAGACGCTGATGCTGACCCTGCTGGGCGCCCTGCTGGGGCGCGTGCTGGGCTATGCGACAGCAGGTGCTCTTGCCGGGCTGATTTCCGACCAGTCTGCAATCGCCATCCCGATACGATTTCTGCCGGCGCTGGAGCCACTACTATGGATCCTTCCACTGGGCGTGGGGCTGGCAGCAGGGCTGATCCCCGCAGCCATGGCCTATCGCGTCAGCGTGAGCGAAAAACTGTTCACATGATGAAGCGTGGTCTCGTATGTGGCCTGATAATTCTGGCTCTCCTAACAGCTTCATGCAGCAACCAGCAGTCCACGCCGACGGACGATGTGCTTACGCCCTCTTTCAGCATGACAGCGCTGGACGGGTCACCGGTCTCATTGAATCAGTATGCGGGACAATGGGCGATTGTGAACTTTTGGGCAACATGGTGCGTGCCCTGCGTCGAAGAACTGCCCCTGCTTCTGGATTATGCCGTTGCGCGGGATATCCCGCTGCTAGCCGTAAACATGCGCGAAAGCCCGGCAGATATCAGGGCATTTCTGTCGGGCAATCGGTTGGAACAGCTGACGGTGCTCACCGCCCCGCCAAACGATGTACTCGTGGCCTATCAGGTGATTGGCCTGCCCCAGACGCTGCTGATCGACCCGAATGGCGCAATCGCCTGGCGGGCGTTCGGGCCCCTTAACGATGCATCGCTTGATGAACTGGATACGCTGACAGGCTATTCGCCCACCTGAACTTTTCTCGCAGCGGCTACTTGACCGCCCCGTAACGCAAGGCGCTGTCGCTCCCGCGCAGCCAGCCGGCCAGCGCGCCCTGCGCTGCCGCATCCCCGTGCATATGCGCCTTCAGGAAGCCGGCAAAACAGGCTCGAATCAATCTTCGCAGGTCGTCGCCCGGCTGAGTCTCCGGCTTATCCAGAAATACGCGGCCGATGCTGTCGTCCAGCGGGCTGCAAATCGAATGATGGTTGGCGCCCTCCAGCACCGCCACATACTGGTCCTCGCGGCCGCCGTCATAGCATTCATCAAACGCCGCGACGACAGTCTCCCAGCCTGCGCTGCCCGGCCGCCCATACTGCGTGTTGTGCTGGTCGCCGAGGCCATCTTCGGTCGCGCCCACCAGCATGACCGGCACTTCGGGCAGCGGCGGCAGCACACCGTTGCGCCAGCCACCCAGCGCCAGCACCGCCAGCGGATTGGGCGCGTAGGCAAAAGCAGCGCGCACCCCCGCGCACCAGTCCGGACGGGCATTTTGCAGCGCCAGTGTGCCGCCCGCGCCATGCCCGCCCAGCACAATGCTGTTCAGGTCCAGCAGGCCGTTCAGCGTGGCCGATGCATTCATCTGGGCCAGCGCGTCCAGAATAGGCGCCAACGCGGATGCTGTGGGGCGCGTGCCAAACACATCCTGTTTGAGCGCCTCGATGTCGATGCCCGGCGTCAGGCTGACGCGGCCGGGCACATTCTGCGCGATCCATTCGGGCAGCGCGACGACAAAGCCATAGGCCACAAACTGTTCCATCAGCCAGTGATAGCTGTGCTGCGGGATATTCACGCCGGGCAGGAAGATGAGCACGGGCAGCGGGGCGCGCTCGCGGCGCGGGTGATACAGGCCGCTGTCGCGCACCTGCTGATCGACGGTATCGCGGGCGGGATAAAACAGGCGCAGGCTGGCGCGGTCATAGGGCGCATCGCCGGGGACAGACATCATGTGTAACAGCACGCGGACGGGCATATGGGGCTAGGCTCCCTGCATGAATAACCAGGCTGTCAGCATAGCCGCCGAAGCACAGGCGGACAAGGCAGATTTTCAGCCTGCGCTGCGCACCAGTTTCACGCTTTCGCGGCGCAGTGTGGACGACGCCAGATGCTGCCCGGCCGTCATGACAAAGCCCTTTACCGGCTGAATCATGCGTCCATAAAAGACAAACTCGAACTCATCACCTTCGAAGGGAAACGGAGACAGGTGATAGCGCCGTTCGCCCAGCGGGGTCAGCAGCAGCTCGCAGTCGGTGTAGGCATCCTGCGGGACGTGCGGAAAGACATGGGTGGCCCGCAGCGGCTCGCTGTTCAGCTGGAAATACAGCGCCAGCGTGTCGCAGAATTGCAGCAGCTTGTAGACATACATGACGAACAGGTCGGAGGCCATATAGGCCGTGTCTGGTTGGGCAGCCAGGGCATCACGGAGTCGCTTCTGGCGGGCCAGCTCGCGCGCCAGCACAGCATCGACTTCGGCTTTCATAGACTCAGGTACGCTGTCGATGAGGGCAAAGTCGCTCAGGCCGTAGCGCCCGGTGAACAGGCCATAGGTGTGCATACTGCTGATCAGGCCGCAGAAAGAATGTTTGTTTTCATTGAAATCGGGGGAACCGCCAGACGTTTGCAGGACCAGATGCAGCGGCGTTTCCGTCAGGTGATATGGCAGCAGGGTACGCGGGTCGATAAAAACCGCCTCGTCCAGCAAGCGCCAGCCCTCATCATGATGCTCGATCACAAACGGCACCAGACCCATGGGATCGGGCTTGACGAAGCCGTGATCGCCAAAGGCCCTGAAAATTGGCCCGCACGAGCGCGCATGGTCAATCTGGGTAATCGCCAGACGGGGATCGTTTTCCGGGTGATCAGCGGGCACGGACTGAATGATCATGTCATTCTCCTCTCGGCTGCCGAGGTCACTGCTGAACGCATGGAACCTGCATGACAGTTCCGCTGTGCATAAGCGCTGACCGCATAACCTCATAACTGCTATTAAAGCACGATTGCATCAGTCTCGCTGGCATCGGGGCAAATCGGACATCTGCACCCAACCATAACAAAAAGGGCCCTGGCATTGCGCACAGGACCCTGTTGAGGCTGAACTGGTCACCGCGACCTAGCCGGCATTACCCGCGCTGCACCACGACCCGGACATATGCACGGTATGGGCCACGCGCAGCTCTGTTTCCTCGTCTTCAGTCATGAGCGGGCGGAACGACCGGCTGACATTCCACTGAAACTGCGACTTTTCCGGGTTGGCCTCGGCATAGCGACGCAGGCCCAGCGGCACCAGACGCAGGCGCTGGTCGATCCACGCGCTGTCCCACGGGCCATCCTCGATAATTTCCTCGGCAGCGCGGAACTCATAGTAAATCGTGCGACGCAGGGCGTTGCCCTCGGTGTGCGGCGAGCCGTGGACGACCATCACATCGTGCAGCAGTACATCGCCAGGGGCCATTTCCACTTCGATCGCGCCGGGCACCGCCCAGCCATAAGTGTCAGCAATCGCGCACACATCATGCTTGCCCACCTGCGAGCCGGGCACCACCCACAGCGCGCCCTGGCCGGAACGCGAGTGATCCAGATACAAGTCATAGTTGAAGATGCGATATTTGCGCGGATGCACCGCGTCCTGATGCCAGGTGATAGCCGCGCCGTCGCCTTCTTCCTTGAACACCATCGATTCATACGTAGGCACGAAGTTGGGGCCGCACATGCTTTCAGCCACTTCCAGCACCTGCGGGCTGCCCAGCAGCTCCAGCGAGGCGGGCTGGCGCTTGTTGTGCACGTAGTTCACGCGCCACATACGGCGGCTGCCACCGCGTTCGGCGAAGTTATAGTCCTGATAGTCCGGATGATCTGGCCCGGCCTGCTGTCCCTCGGCGATCCATTCGCGGCCGGCATACTGCAGGCGCTCCAGCAGGTCCTGGGGAATCCAGTTGCGCAGGACGAGATAGCCGTTCTTATCATAAAAAGCGAGCTGTTCTGGCGTGAGGTGGTAGGACATCGTGCGGCGATCCTGTGCTGAGCTATGATCCGGGCAACGCCTTAAAAGTAACACTACTTTCGCGTATAATCTTCCTGAATCCTTGCATTTTATTCCGAGATCCTAAGATGCAGCCTGTCCATAGCACCTTTGGCCTGACGATCGAGGCGCGCTCCCCCGAAATCATGCAGGTCGCCCACCGCCACAGCGAAATTGAGCTCAATCTGGTGGAGACTGGCGGGCTGACTTATTCGTTCGGCGGTTCGCACATCAGCATCGGGGCTGGCGCACGGGCCGCCTTCTGGGGCGCGATGCCGCACCAGCTCATCGACGTGGCACCCCAGACGCGCTTCACCTGCATCACGCTGCCGCTGGCCTGGTTTCTGCGCTGGAATCTGCCGACGGCGTTCACGCGCCGCATGATGGAGGGGCATCCGATCATTTCAGCCGAGCCGTCGGCGCTGGACACGCTGCTGTTTCGGCGCTGGGCCGAGGACATGGGCGCGGCACCGGATCGTTTCCAGAGCATCATCCTGCTGGAGCTGGAAGCCTGGTTTCGCCGGGCCGCGCTGACGGCCTATCCGCGCACTGTTTTCAGCGCAAGTGTGGCCGACGCGGCCGAAAAGATGGCACAGTACATCGCCGCAAACTATGCCGAGCCGATCACCGTGGCCGATATCGCGCGGGCAGCCAGCCTGCACCCGAATTACGCCATGCAGGTCTTTCGCCGCGCCTATCAGGCCACCATGCTCGATTACCTGACGCAGCACCGGGTGGCGCATGCCCAGCGCCTGCTCGTGCTGACAGACGCCAGCGTCGCCAGCATCGCGCTGGATGTCGGGTTCGGCTCACAAAGTCGCTTTTACGAGGCATTCACGCGCATCTGCGGCCAGCCACCGGGGGCCTTTCGGTCGGCGTACCGCTGAGGAACCGGATACGGTTGCAACAGGCCTAAGAAAACAAAAAGGGCGGATTCACTCCGCCCATACAACTCACCTTAACCCACGAAAACCGGGATCGGCTCGCTGGCCATACTGGGCATCTCGGCACCGGGCAGGCGCGCGACCATGCTCCACGGGCCGGTCCAGGTGACCTCAACGTTGGCCAGCTTGCCGCGCCAGTCGGTCGATTCATCATCGAAGAAGACCAGCTTGTTCTGCGGCGTGCGCCCGCGCCAGCGCCCATGCTGGCGGTCTTCCACCAGCACTTCCACCTGCTGGCCCAGATAGACGGCATTTTTCTCGGCCTGAATCTGGCCCTGCAAGTCGTTGATGACGTGGAAGCGGCGTTCCTTCTCTTCTTCCGGCACATCATCGACCATGCGGCGCTCGCTGACGGTATTCGGGCGCGGGCTGTAGCGCGCCAGATGCACCTTGTCCAGCTTCAGCTCGGCCAGCAGGTCGTGCGTGCCCATAAACTGCGCTTCGGTTTCGCCGCAAAAGCCGACGATGATATCGGTGTGGATGGCGACATTGGGGATGCGGTCGCGGATGCGCCCCACCAGCGCACGATACTGGTCGATGGTGTAGCCGCGCTTCATGTTCTCCAGCACGGCATCGTCACCGGCCTGCACCGGCACTTCAATCTGCGGCATCAGGCGCGGCAGCTCGGCCACCGTATCCAGAATCCGGTCGCTCATCCAGTTCGGATGGCTGGTCAGAAAGCGGATGCGCAGGATGCCGGTTTCCTCGGCCACGCCGTGAATCACGCGCAGCAGGTCGGCCAGGTCGGGGCCGTCGGGGATGTCCTTGCCATAGCGGTCGACGATCTGGCCCAGCAGGGTGACTTCTTTCACGCCCTGCGCGCCCAGGCTGCGCACATGCGCGGTAATTTCGCCCACGCTGCGGCTGCGCTCCACGCCGCGCCGGTTCGGGATGATGCAGAACGTGCAGGCATGTGAACAGCCATACACCACCGGCACATGGGCGGAAATCAGGCTGCCCTGTTCGTGCGTGGGCAGCACGATATCGCCGTCCTGAATTTGCTCGCGGTGGGCGCGCAGCTCAGCTTCCAGCGCCAGCGTCTCGCCTTCGTCCATGCGTTCCTTCAGGAAATCGACCATCGGCTGCGGGTCGCTCGGGGCCATGAAGACATCCACATGCGGCAGCTTTTTGCGCAGCTTGATCGGGTCACGCACGCCCACCATGCAGCCCATCACACCGACCACCTTGTCGGGAAACTGCTGCTTCATGTGGCGCGTGCGGTAAATCCAGTCCATCGCCTTGTCTTCGGCCGACTGGCGCACCACGCACGTATTCACCACCAGGATATCCGCCTCCTGCTGGTTGTCTGTGGCCGTATGGCCCATCAGCTCCAGTTCAGAAGCGAGGCGCTGGGAATCTGCCGTGTTCATCTGGCAGCCAAATGTTTGAATCAGATACCGCATGATGTATGCCGTTTCACTCGTTCAGGTTGGCCGTATTGTACAGGGATTGCAAAAATAACGTCAATCCACACCCCCGCGAAGCCTGCTCAGGGCTGCTCGTCGCACGGGGTCATCAGCAGCGAAATCTCGCCGAACTGCCCGTCAGACGCGCAATCGCCGCAGTCCACACGAAGTTGCAGCACATTGTCGTCCAGCCACACATAATCGGTCACATCGACCAGCACCTCGCCGGAAAACGGGCCAATGCGCCGGTCATTGATATACAGGATCACTTCCGCGCAGGTGTGGGCAAACGAGAGCCAGTAGGAGATGCAGGCGTCGACCGGCTGGATAAAGAAAGTCGTCGACAGCAGAGCAGCCCAGGTGTCGTCAAACCTGCGCTCGGCGGACCAGGCCGAAATATCGGCCACCGGCTGCGGGTCCGAGGCAAATTCGTACAGGTCCGGGTCGTGCTCAAAATACTCGACGCGCCACGCTTTCGTCAGGTCGATGGTGGTGAGAATGCTCATGTGATCTGGTCGGTCATCCGTCGCTTCATGGAGGCCAAAGTTTAGCGTGTTTGCGCAGAAGCAGAAAGCCGCTTACAGTTGTGGCAAATAGTTCACCGGGAGTCCTCGCGATGCGCCACACCGTCCTCTTCTACAATCCCATCAGCACGTCCCCTGGAAAGCAGCGTTTGCCCCTGTCCCTGATGGCGGTGGCGGCAGTAATCGCGGCGGATTACGACGTGGAATTCATTGACGGGAATCTGGAAGCCGACCCCGCCGCAAAGATTATCGAGCGCGCACGCGCTACCAAGTCGAAACTGCTGGCGGTCACGGTGATGCCCGGCCCGCAGTTGCGCCAGGCCGTGCCCGTATGCAAGCGCGTGAAAGCCGCCCTGCCAGATCTGACCATCCTGTGGGGGGGCTATTTCCCCACCCAGCACGCCGAAGTCATCCTGAACAGCGACTGCGTCGATTACATCATCCAGGGACAGGGCGAAGCGCCCTTCCGCCAGTTTGTCGATATGCTGCATCACGGCGGCGCGATCACCGAGATTATGTCGCTGGGCTACAAGAACGGCGGCCCGCATGTGAATGAGCGCGCGCCCAACGTGCCCATGAACAGCCTGCCGTGGTTCCCCTATGACCGCATCGACGTTTCGAAATATGTCGGGAGTTCGTACCTGGGCACACGCGTGCTGAACCACAACACCAGCTTCGGCTGTCCGTTTGCCTGCAACTTTTGCGCGGTGGTGGCGCTGGCCAACCGGCGCTGGCTGCCCGAAAGCGCCGAGCGCGTGGCCAGTATCGTCACCCATTTGCAGGATAACTGGGGCATCAACGGCCTGGAATTCCACGACATGGACTTCTTCGTCAACGAAGGGCGCACGGCCGAGTTTTCCGAGCGCATCGCCGACAAGGGCATTCAGTGGTGGGGCCTCGGCCGTGTGGACACGCTGATGAGCTACAGTGATGCGTCGTGGGAAAAGATGAAGCGCAGCGGCGCCAAGATGATCTTCATGGGCGCGGAGAGCGGCGACGACGAGACGCTGAAGCGCATGAACAAGGGCGGCAAGAGCAGCACCAATGCCACGCTGGCGCTGGTGGAGCGCATGAAGCACTATAACATCGTGCCGGAGCTGTCGTTCGTGATGGGCAATCCGCCCGACCCGCGCGAGGACATCGAAAAGACGATCGCCTTCATCCGCAAGCTGAAACAGATCAATCCGGCCACCGAGCTGGTGCTGTACATCTACACGCCCGTGCCGCAGGAAGGCAGCATCCTGCTGGATGAGGCCGAAAAACTGGGCTTCAAGTTCCCAACCAGCCTGGACGAATGGGCCAGCGAAGAATGGGCCAAGTTCTCGATGCGGCGTGACCCCAGCACGCCGTGGTTCAAAGACTCGACGCGCCGCCGCGTGCGCAGCTTCGAGAGCGTGATCAATGCCTACTATCCCACAGTCACCGATATGCGTCTGAACGGCAACTATCGGCATCTGCTGAAGGCGCTCAGCGGCTGGCGCTACAAGCTGGGCTACTACCAGTGGCCGTATGAGCTGAAGGCGCTGCAACGCATGATTCACTACCGCCGCCCGGAAACGACGGGGTTCTAAGCCGATCATGCGCGTGACCATCACCCAGCTTTCAGATGACCGCTTTGCCTTTGAGCAGGAGTGGCACGACCTGCGCCGCCATGTCCAAAAGGAAAAAAGCGACCTGGTCGTGCTGCCAGAGCTGATTTTTCACGCGTGGAGCTTCATCGAAGACACCCGTGACGAGGCCGTGCTGGAAAGTATCGTTCAGGCTCATGAACGGGGACTGGCCGAACTGGGGGCGCTGAGCGCGCCGATGGTGACCAGCTCCACGCTGGTCAGAGGCGATGACGGGAACATCTATAACGCGGGCTTTGTGTGGCAGGACGGGACGACGCACATCGGGGCGCGCAAGTCGTATCTACCCGACGAGGCAGGCTTCTTCGAGGCGCGCTGGTACAGCCGGGGCGACAAGCGTTTTCCGCTCACGACGCTTGGAGAGATGCGCGCCGGCTTCATGATCTGCAGCGATATGTGGTTCATGCATGCGGCACGGCAGATGGGCACGCAGGGCGCCAACCTGATCGTGTCTCCGCGCTGCACTGAAGCGGTCAGTCTTTCCAAATGGCAGGCCGGGGCTATCTCTGCGGCATTCATCGCAGGCGCGTTCCTCGTCTCGACCAACCGAGTCAGCCCCGACGGCCTGTTCGGCGGCAGCTCGTGGGTGATCAGCCCGGAGGGTGATGTGCTGGCGGAAACCTCGGCCATCAGCCCGTTTGTGACGATCGATATCGACCTGACAGCGGCAGACACGGCCAAGCGCGGGTATCCCCGCTACCTGGCGGACTAGCCGCTGCCAGCCGACTGCTTCTTCTTTTTGACGCGCTCGTAATGCCGTCGCGCTTTGGCGCGATTGCCGCAGTCGTCCATGCTGCACCAGCGGCGGCTGTGGTTGCGCGTGACATCGACAAACAACAGGTCGCAGTCCCCAGCCTCACACTGGCGCACCTGATCGACATGATCGCCCGTCAGCAGCTCGGCGGCCGCCCACGCGATGCGATACAACGGCGCCAGCAGGTTGCCCTGGTCGCGCCAGATCCACTGGGCGTCGCCATCCTTCAGCCCCAGCTTGCGTAGCTGCCCTGCCTGTGCCAGCCATTTCCCCAGCTCGACCACATCCAGCGGACTGGGCTTTTCGCCCTGCGCATGTGCCGCAAAAATCTGGCGGATGGTGTGGCGCAGGTGCAGCGCCTGCTCAAAAAGCTGTTCATGCTCGGCACCACTGGCAAAGCGCAGCGCATCATTCAGGCTGTCGGCGTCATCGGGCGCCAGCAGGCCGCTGGACACGGTGAAATACACCACATCCACGTAGCTGTGCAGCCACTCCACATCGACCACACCTTCGTCAATTTCAACTGTATTGCCATAGTTCAGGGCAGGGTCGCCGCCCACCGGATTCCAGTCATCATCGCGCAGATCACGTTTATGCATGCTGATCACTTTCTAACTTTTGAATACTCAATTAGACAGTTATAGTTTACCTAACTGTCTAATTATACAACAAATGGTTATATGGCAAACGGTCTCGTAAAAGTTCTAACCGGCTATCAGACATGGACTAACGCGCAGACTGGTGCCGTGCTCATGATCGGCTCGGCAGCGTGCTGGGGCATGGGCACCGTGATGAGCAAGGCTGCCCTGGGTGTTTTTCCGCCGCTGCCGCTGCTGGTGACGCAGCTTACCGCCAGCATCGCCGTGCTGTGGCTGGCGACCCTGGTGGTGAGAGCCCCGTATCATCCGGCGCTGCTGCTGCATGGCTGGCCAGGCCTGCTGGAACCTGGCCTGGCCTATGTGCTGGGGGCAGTGGGACTTCAGCTCACGTCGGCCAGCAACGCCAGTGTGATTGGCACGCTGGAGCCCGTTTTCGTGATGGCGATTGCGGCGGTCTTTCTCAGGGAAATTGTGCGGGTGCGGGCGTGGCTGCTGGCGGGCATGGCCATCGCCGGGACGATCATCGTCTCGACAGCCTATGCGGAGACCGGGGGCGGTGCGGCCAGCATCACCGGAGACCTGCTGGAATTGGGCGCGGTGCTGGCCGCCTCGCTATATGTCATCTTCAGCCGAAAAAGCGTGTTCAGCCTGCATCCGGTGCCGCTGGCCGCCTCGCAGCAGACCTTCGGTCTGGCCTGCGCGATCACGGTCATGGCAGTCAGCAGCCTCGTGCAGGGCTGGCAGGATGTCTCGCACATCCAGCCTGCACAGTGGGCATTCGCGGCGCTGACGGGTGTGGTGCAGTATGCGGCCGCTTTCCTGTGCTACCTGTTTGCGCTGAAGCGGCTGCCTGCGTCGCGGGCGGCGCTGTTCCTGCTGCTGATTCCGGTGTTCGGCTTTGCCGGCTCAGTCGTTTTTCTCGGGGAAAGCATCAGCATCCTGCAAATCGTCGGCAGCGCCATGATCGTGGCTGCGCTGGTACTGCTGCATCAGACCCATGCCAGAGACTAGCCGCAGCCGGACATTGGGCTACAATCTGTTCGCAACAACGCACACGCAGCAGCGAGGCCAGCGATGAAACAAATTACGGACGGGCTTTTCACGTTTTCCGGGCTGTTGGTCGGCCGCGTCTACCTCACAGTGGACAGTGATGGCGGCCTGACGCTGATCGACAGCAGCATCAGCAGTGCCGGGGGCAAAATCCTGAAGCAGCTCGCCGAACACGGACACGCGCCAGGACAGGTGCGCCGCATCATCATCACGCATGCACACCCGGACCACGTTGGCAGCCTGCCCGCCCTGAAACAGGCTACCGGCGCCGAGGTTATCGCCTCGTTTGTCGAGCGGCCCATGGTGGAAGGCAAGGCGCCCGTCGTGATGCCGCCGCGCGAATCGCTGAACTTTGTCAACCGGATGATGTCTGGCCCGCCACAAACCATGCCCGGCACGCCGGTTGACCGCGACGTGGCCGACAACGAGACCATCGCCGAAAGCTTTGGCGGCCTGCGCGTCGTCTTTGCGCCCGGCCACACCCCTGGCCAGATTGCGCTGTGGCAGCCAGAACGCAAAGTCCTGATTTGCGGCGACGCGCTGGCAGACCTGCCGCCGTGGGGCCTGCGCATTGGCTTCAGCGCCTTCACGGCCGACAAAGCCGCTGCGAAACAGTCGGCCAAACGACTGGCATCGCTGCAACCAGACATCATCTGCTTTGGCCACGGCCAGCCGATGACCGAAAATGCGGCGGCCCGCCTGGCGACATTTGCATCTGCGCTGTGATAGGTGCATGAGTGGACAGCCCAAACACGATTTATCATGTGCGCAAAAACGCGATAGCTCGCCTGGCGTCCAGCTCCCCCACCCCCGCGCTGGATGCCGACCTGCTGCTGTGCCATGTGCTGGGCAGGGACCGCCCCTATTTGTTCGCCCATCCTGAGCACCTGCTGACAGATGCCGAGTACACGGCATTTCAGCACCTGGTCGCCCGCGCATCAGACGGAGAGCCAATCGCCTATCTGCTCGGTCATCGGGGATTCTTTGACCTCGACCTGATCGTCACGCCTGCGGTGCTGATTCCGCGACCGGAGACAGAGCTGCTGCTGGAGGCGGCGCTGGCCTTCGCGCCTGTCAATCAGCCGGTCAGCGCGGCCGATATCGGCACCGGCAGCGGCGCGCTGGCGGTCACGTTTGCGAAGCATCGGCCGCTGGCGCACGTGCATGCCGTGGATGTGTCGGGAAATGCGCTGGCCGTCGCGCAGCAAAATGCCGAAAAATACGCCGTGAGCGGGCGTATCACCTGGCATCACGGCAGCCTGCTGGAGCCGCTGATCGCGCAGTCGGTCAGGCTGGACCTGCTGATGGCGAACCTCCCCTATATCCCGCGGGATGTCGTGCAAGAGCTGGATGTCAGCCGACATGAGCCAATGCTGGCGCTGGATGGCGGCATCGACGGGCTGGATCTGATTCGTGAGCTATTGGGGCAGATGCGCGGCGTGCTGCGACCTGGCGGGCTGGCGCTGCTGGAATTCGGGGCGGGACAGGGCGCTGACGTGCTGGCCGCAGCGCGGGAACGCTTTGGTGACGATCTGGCCGCGCACATCATCTATGACTACGCGGGCCATGACCGTCACCTGCACATGCTGATGCCGTAGGCGGCTAGAACATCTTCGCGCCCACCACCGCTTTCTTGCTGGGCTGGAGAATGCTCACGATGCCTTCCTCCGTTGGCACGCCCAGAATCAGGCACTCCGACAGGAATCCGGCGATATTCTTCGGCGCAAAATTCACCACCGCGATGACCTGCTGGCCGATCAGCCAGTCTTTGTCGTAACTGGTGATCTGCGCGGATGACCAGCGATGGCCAATCTCCTCGCCAAAATACACCCTCACCTTGTAGGCAGGATTGCGGGCGCGGGGAAAGTCCTGCACCTCCACGATTTCCCCGCAGCGCACATCCACCTTCGCAAAGTCGTCATAGGTAATCGGTTCTGTCATGCACTCCCTCAGAAAAATACACTTATGCGCGGCGAATCAGCAGGCGCGTGCCGACCGGCACATTGCGCGCCTGAGCCATCGTCAGGTTATTCAGCGTCAGCACCTGATTGAGCGAGACCTGATAAATCAGGGCGATGCCGCTCAGGGTGTCGCCATACTGCACGGTGTGATACTGCGCGCCGCTGGCTTCGGCGGGCTGGCGCACGGGCAGCGCCGAGGTCGGGCGCGGTGTGGGACGGGTGGTCGTGCCGCTGTTCCCGGAAGTACCGGTCGTCACGCCTGCGCTGCCACCTGCCCCACCCACAACGAGAGAAGCATTGTCGTACCAGCGGTTGTTGAAGTCCGACGGCCAGGTCATGCTGGTATAGATGAAGAAGGTCACCAGGCTGCCGCGTGCAGTCGCGCTGACGCTGGCGGTTTCCCAGCGGTCATGCGGGGCAATCGGCGCACCCCACACGATGGCCGGGCTGGACGGGTCCACACCGCCGGTCGGGTCGATGCCGACGCGCACGAAAACGCCGCTTTCCACCGCTGAGCCGCAGGCAAAGCCGACAAAGTTGTTATTGCTGTCGCGCGAATTGCAGGTCTGCACCCATGCGCCGACTGAACCGACCAGATTGGAATTGTTGGGCACGGTCGCCTGCTGAAAGACCGCTGCGTTCCACGTGGCAAACCCGCCGTTGATGTTCAGCGAACACGGGCCAGACAGCACCTGCGGGGCCGTGCAGTGCGGGAAGGCATACACCAGGTCGGCGCGGTTTTCCCACACCTGCCCGGTCGGGCCATTCTGTATCCACAGCGGCCACGCCTCCGGGGTATTCAGCGTGCTGCGCCCCCGGTTCACATACGGGCCTTCAAAGCCGGGGTCACGCAGCAGATTGTCCTGCGCAAAAACAGATGCAGCGGGCAGCAGCGCAAACAGCGCCAGCAGTAGGGCGACGCACAGCGGCATCCCCGCCAGAACACGCCGATTTTTCATGCGGGTTTTCCTTCTCTTTTTATCGGTCTGATAGCCTCATTATAGTGAGGCTGCAACTTTCAGAATCCCGCCAAAAGCACCGCTTGACCACCGGCTTCCGTATACCAGTAGGGCTGCCAGCCGATGCCAAACAGCTCGACGACGATGTCTTTCTTGTACGGCGTGACCGGCTGCTCGTCGATAGTGACGGCGACCTGCGCCCACTTCTGGTTCAGCGCGTCGCAGTCCGCCTGAAAGCGCTCCTGAAGCTCGTCAATTTCTTCCTGCATCTGCTGCTTCTGCAGCTGATTCATATTCAGATCGCCCTCGGTGCGCTGCTTCCAGTATTCGGCCATGTTCATGCGACTGAGCGTGAAAGCCGTGCGCCCCTGCATCAGGCCGAGGATCGCCTCGCCCGTCGTCAGGGTCTTCATGCGCTTGTTGGTGGCCAGCTCGGCCTGCTGGGCGCGCACGCGTGTGTCAAAACGGCGCATCTTGTCGTTGAAGGCATCAAACTGGGTTTCATACTTGCGCGTCAGGGCATCCAGCGCGGCGTCACGCGCTTCGCGGGCGGCCTGCTGCACCTGACCGCGAAAGGCATTGATGTCCCCATCAGGCGAGCCGTAGATGCCCAGCTCGCGGCTGAACGGAATGGCGATGCGCGCCGTGCTGTACAGCATATCGACCATCTCACGCTTGAGTGCGACCAGCCGTTTGGGGTCGCTCAGGCTGGCGGGCACGCTGCCAAACAGGCCGGTGGTCAGCGGGTCTGCACTCACGGCGCGTGTATCCACCGGCGCGGTGGCGTAGTCATTCCAGTGCAGCAGGCCGGTGCGGTCAAGCTCGGGAATCTGGTAAGCGAACAGGCGCACCGTGTAGGTATTCGACTTGCGGTCGCTGAAACGCACCGCCGCCTGCGCCATCAGCACCGGGCGATAAGCGGGCGCTGTCTCGGCAGCCTGCGCGAAGAACCCGGTCTGCGCCTGCCACTGGCCCAGGGCCTGCGACGCGGCCACGCTGTGCGGCAGAAAATACTGCGGGATATCGGCGCTTAACGATGGCCGCTGCCCGCTGTAACCGCCAGAGCGCTGCCGGGGCGCGGCGGGTTGTGAAGGCTGCTGTGCCTGGGCCAGCATCGTCTGCGCAGGCGGTATCGGCGGGGCCGCCTGCTGCGGCGTATACGTGGGCGGTGCTTCAGGCGGCGGAGCCCACTGCGGCGCAGGTGGCGCGATTTCAGCCGGCATTTCTGGCAGGGCGGGCGGCGGCGCAGGCAAATCAGATGGCTGTGGCGGCGGAGCGACCGAGCGGAAGCCAGCTACCTGTGACCCATATGTCCGGCCGGGCGCGACGCTGTAGGTGGGCGCGGCCGGGCGGAAAGCCACCGTGCCCAGTTCCTGGCGCATGGTCACTTTCTGATCGGCCATCAGCATGCCCACCTGCTGGCGCGTCAGCGGGCCGCGCAGGAAACTCATCGTCCAGCGCGTCTGGAATACATACGGGCTTTCCGGGTCATGCACGTCGCTGAGCAGGAAGGTACGCGGGTCCAGGTCGGCAATCAGGGCGTTCAGCACCTTGAGGTTGTTTTCATCCATGGCGCTGTTCATGCTTTGCAGGCCGGCCATCAGCCGTTGACGGTCATTGTCCGTCGACAGGCGCCCGATGAACCAGGTCCCGGTGTTACTCAGGCCCTTGTAGTCCAGATCACCAGGGTTCTGCGTGGCAAGAATCAGCCCGACGCCAAACGCGCGCGCCTGTTTGAGCATACGCAGAAGCGGCGTCTTGGTCGGCGGATTAAACGGATACGGCGGGAAATAGCCGAACATCTCGTCGATGTACAGCAGCGCACGCAGGCTGGTGGTGCCGCTGAGCTGGCGCATCCACACCGTCATCGTCTCCAGCAGCAGCGTCATCACGAACTGGCGTTCCGGCTCGGTCAGGTGGGCCAGATAGAAAATCGAGACTTTCGGCTGGCCTTCAGGCGTGTACAAAAAGCTCTGAATGTCCAGCGGCGCGCCCGTCATCCACGACTGGAACGACGGCGAGGCGAGAATGTTGTTCAGGTCACCGGCCAGCTTGCCGCGGTTGCGCACCGACAGGTACTCGTCCACACCAAACACGCCCAGCTTGTCGAATGGCGGCTTTTGCACCTGCATCACCAGATCCTGAAGCGTCAGGTCATTGCCATGCGACCAGGCGTACTCGAAGATGTTGCTGATGAGCACGTGTTCCTTGTCCTGCACCGGCTGGGCACTGCGCCCGATCAGCCCCAGCAGCGCGGTCACGATGCCGCTGATTTCCTCGCGGTACTCTTCTTCATGATCCGCCCAGCCGTCTTTTGGCGCTTTCAGCGAGGCAAGGATGCTCACTGGCAGGCCGGCCTCTGAGCCGGGCGTATACACGCTGACGCGGCCGGCATGTTTCAGCCAGCTCAGGCGCTCTGGCGGGATGCCCCAGTCCTGCAGGCCCTTGCGCCACTTGTCGGCGGTCAGGCGGGCAAATTCAGGAATCTCCATATTGGCGCGCTGGGCATCGTCGATATTCACCCACGGCTCAAAGTCAGCCGGCTTCATATCCGGGAAAGCCAGCATCAGGTTGGCGATATCGCCCTTCGGATCGATGATGATCGCCGGAATATTGTCCAGGATCGCTTCTTCCAGTATCGAGATACACAGGCCGGTCTTGCCGCTGCCCGTCATGCCGACGACGATCGCGTGGGTCGTCAGATGGCGCGAGTCGTAGTAGGCGACTTCCGGCAGGCGCGTCTTGCTGGCCGGGTCATAGTGCCGCCCCAGATAAAAGTTGGTGGGTGCTTCAATAAATGGCATCAAATCTGCTCCAGGCTCAGGTTAGGGACAGGTGATGTTGGCCGGGGCGCTGGCTTCAGCCCAGCGGCGGTCATATTCCGCCAGGTATTGCGCGGCCAGGACAGGATCATCGATGATGACCAGGTTCTCGTCGTTCGACTGTGTAGCGTTGTCTGAAAAGTTGAATGAGCCGCTGATGACGATGCGCTCGTCCACAATCACGACCTTGTGATGCAGCACAAACGGATTGCCGTCCTGGCGCACGGCAACGCCCGCACACAACATGGGCGTCAGTGCGGCGGCAGCCGTTTCGCTGCCCGTGCGCTCAAAGATGCCCTGCACGTCGATGCCATTTTCGGCCTCGGTCAGCATGGCGGCCTGCAATGCATCGTGCGTGAAGGAAAACGCCATGAAGCGGATCGACTCACGCGCATTGCTGACGGCCTCGGCCAACGCATCCATCGGGCGATCTTCCGGACCCATATAGAACGCCATCGGGATGCCGTCCTGCGTGAAGGTGGTGAACGGCGTATTGCGCGGCGAGCGCGGGCCAAACTGCCCGTTGACGAACATCTCGTCAAACTCGGCCTGATAGTTCAGCGCGGCATTCCGGCTGCGCAAAATCAGCACGTTATTGTTGTTGCGATAGGTATCGTTGACGGTGAAATTCCACGAACCGGTCACGACAGTCGCGCCGTCGAGGATCATGAATTTGTCATGCATGAAGGCGGTGCGCGTATCGGCCACCACCGGAATCCCGGCTGCAATCAACTGGTCGACGGTGGAATCTTCGTCTTCCAGTCCGTGCTCGCTGTCAGTGACCATGCGCACCTGCACGCCGCGCGCCTTCGCCCGCAGGATGGCCTCGGTGATGACCGCGTTATTGAACTCGAACGCCGCGAAATCCAGCGTGCGCTGGGTCGCGTCAATAGCAGCCGCCACCGGAATATCGACGCCGCCGCCGTAGTCAGCCGGATTGCGGCTGCGGCTGGGAATGGTGAAAAAGACCTGCCAGAAACCCTGCTGCGCACCCGTGCCCATGGGCAGCTCGATCAGCTGCACATCGCCTGTTGCAGGCGGAAGCTGTGCCGACACCGTCGGTGTGGGCGTGGGCGGTGTCGTGACCGGCGTGCCGCCCGAACATTGATTAATGACCAGTGCCGCGATACCCACGACCAGCGCGGTAATCAGTCCGGGCAGGGTTAGCTGCTGTGACGAGCCTTTGCCCGTGGTTTTCCTGCTGCTCGTGCCTGAAGATTTACGCGTCACTCGGTTTCTCCTCTGTCCCCATCGGGACTATCCTGTCCATATTGTCCACCGCCGCCGAACACGCCACCCCAGCGGCGGGCGCGCAGCCAGCCCAGATTTTCCGGCTCATCCACCTGAGGTTCAGGGGCAGCGGGCGACTGCTCGGCCTGCGCTGCGACCGGGCCGACTGCCGCCTGTGCGGCCGTTCCAGACATGCTGGCCAGCAGCTCGCCCATCAGCGCCGGGCCATCTTCGCGGGCCTCCAGCGCCTGCGCCGAGAATGGCAGCGTCGGCGGATTCAGCCCGGCTTCCTGCGCCGCTGTCGCAGCCTTGCCCAGAAATCCGGCCAGTGACTCCGCGCCCGCATAGGTGCGACGGCCCACCACCCAGTTCAGTGATTTGACGATCCGGCGAATCGCGCCAACAGCCGTTTCAAACTGTTCGTCGTCAGCATTTTCAGCATCCAGCCGCTTGAGCTGCTCCGCCGCCCAGTCAAACAACGGCTTCGCTTCATCATCCGTCACATCCTCACGGAGCGACGCATCTTCCAGCAGTGCCTGCAAAGCATCAAATGCACGTGTCATGATCTTTTCCAGACTCCAGGCTGACCCAGCTAAAGTTTAGGTCATTTGTTCGCATGAGGCAACTCTTGTTGCCCGCGTGGAACCATTTGCCCAGGGACAGCGTCCTACAGGAATAAGCAAATCAGGCTATAGTGGAGAGGTGCCTGTGGGAGCCACACGCACCCGTTTATGCTGTCACACTGAAGGATCGATGACTATGACCAAGCGTTTCTCTCTGATCAGCCTGCTGCTGATTCTGATGCTCGCTGCCGGGCTGGGCGGTGCAGCGGCACAGGATCCCGCGTGGGTGACCTGGTTGTACTACGAAAGCCCGGCTGCGGATGGCACTGGCACGGACGGCTTTATCCTGTTGAACGACGGGACCAACGTGCTTGAGACGCGCCCGATCTCGGCAGCCATGTATCCGGCAGACTATGCGCCGCGCTTTGATGGCGTCGGCTCGTACTTGAACGATGTGGTCGCCTCGCGGGACGGCCGCTACGTCGCTATGGCCTTCGCCAATTCAACCGGCATCGTCTCGCCGGTCAATGTGCTGAACACCGAAACCGGCGTGATCTCGCCCGTCTCCATCCCGGCGGATTTCCCGATTTCAGCCGTGGCTTTTGGTGGATTTGACCCGATTTCCGACCATCTGTCGCTCACCTATGTGGGCTTTACCGAAGGCACCGAGTATCCGATTGCGGGCGGCATGCTGACCTGGGACCCGCGCGCCAACACGATTGCCGGCAAGATTCTGGGCACCGAGCTGGCCGCCGCCATGGGCCTCGACTTCCCGGTGGCCTGGACGGTGATGGGTCCGTGGGTGGGCGGGCTGGTGGCCTTCGCGGACAACTGCTATGCCTGCGAAGGCCGCCTCGATGGCGAATACAGCTACTGGAACCCGGTCAATAATGCCGTGGTGCTGGGCACGGGCCGCTATTTCACAGCCTTTGGCGATGTGCTGCCCAGCACAGGCGAGTATCTGTATCCGGTGCAGAACAGCGCGTTCCCGTTTGACCCCATTGAAGGCATGTTCCCGGTGCCCAATGTGATTGGGTATGGGCTTGGACCGCTGCCCTCATGGGACACAGCGGCATCGCTGCCGGTCGTCTTTCAGGACAATTCGCTTATCTCGCTGTGGAATGCGGCTTCATGGGTGAACAATGGCGCACGCTATATGGTCGCGCCGGAGGCCAGCGCGACCTGGTTCCTGCTTGATCGCGCGGGCGGGCGGGCAAATGTGACGCCGCCGCCCAACAGTCTGTTTATCCACGGCACGCCGTCTGGCTGGCTGTCGTCGGCGCCAGACTCGGCCATCGGCACACAGTTCCTGCAAACGTGGGTGGTCAGCGATACCGGCCTGTCCACACTCGATACGTCAACCAGTGCCGTGCCGCGCAGTTATCTGAATGCCAGCTTTGATGTCGCCTATGCCGATCCGCTGACGGGCACGGGCTTCGCGCCGCCGATGCCCAGCTTGGGGGCAGCGTCTGCACCGGCAGCGCCCACTTCCGGCAGCATCGCGACGACCACCTGCACCGGCTTCACCCCGCTGCTGGCCCCGAACATGGATGCCCAGGTGACGCCCGGCCAGCCCAATCGCCTGCGTGCCCTGCCCTCCACTTCGGCGGTGATCCTGATGGATATCCCCGGCGGCTCGATCATCCGCGTGATGGATGGCCCATTCTGCGAAGGCAGCATCGGCTTCTGGTTGGTGGACTATAACGGCACCATCGGCTACACAGCCGAAGGCAACGGCGCGGATTACTACCTGATTGGCATCGTCTCGGCGGGCTGATGCGCGTCACAGACCGATCGTGGGCAGCTTCCACAGATTGAGGCCGCTGCGCGCATGGATGGCCCGTTCGACAGGCACGCCGTCATAGGCCGTCAGCACAAATTCAACCGCGTGGACACGCGCTTTTGACACATGGCCGGCATACACTGCGATGCTGGCCATGTCGTCCCCGGTGCGGGTGCTGAGCACCAGATGGGCATGCACATGCGGCGCATCGGCCATCCGGCTGATGGTGGCGTGGCCGCCCACGATTTCCAGTGTCCCGCTCAGGCTGACCGGCGGGGTGCGCGTCTGGCTGTCCAGATCGATGGCCGTCAGTTCGGCATCGTAGAGCGTGCCCAGCAGCGTGACCAGGCCAGCCGTGACCTGCCATTCAGTAGCGACCTGCTGCAGTGACTCGTGCAGGTCAGCCGCTGTGATGGTGCCCATGTACACCCGTGTGCCTTTCGGGTTAACGCGCTGGCCGGTTATCATCCCACCCTCATCCTTACCACGCTATTTTCAGAAACAGATGCAAATTGTCACCCAGTATGGCCCACAATGCCCGTGCAGGCCAGCGGTCATGCACCCCCGACTGGCCTGTGTACTTTAGTCCCAGCAATCACTATTTTGCAGCGTTACGCTTGCACGCGGCATACATGACGTATACTGTTAGTGACCAGACGTAGTGTATGCGGGGCGACTGTTGGCCGGAGAAAAAATCCTCGTCGTCGACGACGGGCAGGAAAATCGCGATTTCATCGCAGAATATGTGCTGCAGCCGAACGGCTATCAGCCGCTGATGGCGCGCGATGGCGTCGAAGGCCTGGCGATGATCTCCAAATATAATCCAGACCTGATCCTGCTGGACTATCAGATGCCGCGCATGAACGGCATCGAGATGCTCCAGCATATGCAGCAGCGCGGGTTCGCCATTCCCGTCATCCTGATGACCTTCTACGGCTCGGAAGAAGTCGCCGTGGATGTGTATCGGTTGGGCGTGCAGGATTACATCCCGAAGCCGTTCACCGTTGAAGAAATGGTGATGAGCATCGAGCGCACGCTGAGCAATATCCGCCTGCAGCGTGAAAAAGAAGCCCTGACCGAACGCCTCATCAGCAGCAACCGCGAGCTGCAAACCCGCCTGCAGGAGTTAAATGTGCTCTACAGCGTGGGCAAGAGCGTGAGCGCACTGGTCGAAATGGATCAGCTGCTGCCGCGCATTGTCGATGCCGCCTCGCGCCTGACCAACGCCGACGAAGCCTATCTGTATATCGCCAATGGCCGCAAGCTGATCTGCCAGGCGCAGAAGACGCGCGGGCAAAAACCAGAGTCCGTCAGCCAGGAAGCCAACGACCTGGCGGCGCTGCGCGTCATAGAAACCGGACAGCCGATGCTGGCGGGCGGCGAAAATGGCAGCAAATCGCCCGCGCTGGCCTATGTGCCGCTTGTCCTGCGCGAACAGATAATCGGCGTGCTGGGCGTGCGCTCGCCGCTGGCGGGCGGCGTGTTCAGCAAGCATCAGGCGGCCCTGCTCTCCACGCTGACCGACTACGCCGCCATCTCGATTCAGAATGCGCGCGCCATGGAAGCCCTGCGCCAGCAAAAAGAAAACGAGAAAGGCCGCATCCGCAGCCTGTTTCAGCGTTTTGTGCCGCCGCAGGTGGTCGATCAGATTCTCGACAATCCCGAGCTGTTGCAGTTGGGCGGCCACCGGCGCGAGATCACCGTGTTGTTCACCGACATTCGCGGCTACACCGCCTTCGCCGAAAACCTGCCACCAGAGCGCGTGGTTGAGATGCTGAACGATTATCTCAGCCTGGCGGCCAACACCATCATGAGCTATGGCGGCACGCTGGACAAATATATGGGTGACGGCCTGATGGCAATTTTCAACGCGCCCGAAGACCAGCCCCAGCACACGCTGTCTGCGCTTCAGGCTGCGCTCACATTGCAGCAGGCCACACGGGAACTGGCCGCCCAGCGCGGTGACGGCCTGTCGTTCAGCATCGGCATCCACACCGGCGAGGCTGTCGTCGGCTATATCGGCACCGACTGCGCCATGAATTACACCGCGGTGGGCGATGTCGTCAATCTGGCCAAGCGCCTGCAGGAAGCCGCCCGCCCGGGACAAATTCTGATCGAAAGCGGCACCCTGGAGCGCGTTGGCTCGGCCGTGGAGACGACCCCGCTGGGCGAATTCAAGATCAAAGGCCGGCAGGCCACCGCCACCGTCTTTGAGCTGACCGGCATCCGCGCTGGCAAGCGATAGCCCTGCTGCTGCCCGCCGACACATGCGCCTGCTGCCGCCACCTGAAAACTGGTCACTTGATGGCGCAGAGTCTTAAGTTGGGAACTAACCCGATATAGCGTATACTCAGACATAGTTCAGCGTCCTTATGAAACACGCGCTCGATGTCCCTGAACTGACAGGCGCGTGCCCGCGTGACCAACTGGAGGAACCGGCAGATGCCACCGGAGAAAAGCGGATATTATTATCCGAATAAGTTCGCCCGCCTGACCATCGAAGCGATGGAAGACGTGATGGGGCGTAACGGGTTGAATGCCATCCTGACACATGCCAAGCTGTTGGACTACATCGACAAGCTGCCACCCGACAATCTTGAGAAGCAGTTTGACTTTGCCGACTTCACTGCGCTGAACGTGGCCCTTGAAGACATGTTCGGGGCGCGCGGCGGTCGTGGCCTGGCGATGCGCGCCGGTCGTGCGATTTTCGCTGGCGGCCTGCGCTCGTTTGGCGCGCTGGCGGGCGTGGGTGACCTGGCCTTCCGCGTGCTGCCGCTGTCTGCCAAGCTGCGTGTGGGCGTGCCCTCGCTGGCGCACATCTTCACCCAGTTCAGCGACCAGATCTCCAATGTCTATGAAGAAGGCTCCGACAAGATCATCTACACCCTGGAACGCTGCCCGATGTGCTGGAACCGCAAAGTGGACAAGCCGGTCTGCTATATGGGCCAGGGGCTGCTTCAGGAAGGCCTGAAATGGGTCTCCGGCGGGCGCGATTTCCGCGTGGATATGTCGACCTGCATTGGCAAGGGTGACGACATGGGCCGCTACATCATCTGGAAGAATCTGGAGCCGTAAACGGTTCAGCATCTAGTGAGGCATCAGGCGGGGCGCAGCAGACTGTGCCCCGTTTTATTTTCCCCGCGTGACAGGCGGGCAGCCTGCCCCCTGAAACAGGGTTACTTTTACACGCTTACAGAAACACTATGCTAGAATCTAGCCATTGTGCAGCACGCAGGCCCACACTCAGGGAAGAACGATGATGGCAAAACAGCTTTCAAAAAGACGCCTCAGCCGCGTCACCACAATTCTGCTGATCCTGTGTATGGCATCGCTGCTGTCGGCCTGCAACCTGATCTCCCAGCGCGAGCTGCAACAGCAGGTCGATGCGACTGCCACGCAGCTGGCCAATCAGAAGCCGGTCATCAGCATTCTGTCGCCGCTCAATAATGCTGAATTCACGCTCGGCTCGCCGATTCCGGTCAGCGTCAGCGCCACCGACACCATTGGCATCACGCGCATCACGCTGAGCGTGAATGGCAATGTGGTGGACAGCGCGCAGTCTGAAGCGCCGGATGGCAACCGCAGCCTGAACGCGCTGCTGGAATTTACGCCCAATGCGGCTGGCTCGGTGCAGCTTACCGCCACCGCCTATCGCGCCAATGTGGCCAGTGAGCCTGCCGTCGTCACGATCAATGTGCGCCAGACGCAGGCGCAGGTCACCGCGACCCAGGCACAGCAGCCCAACATCCCGACGATCAATCCCAATGACCCCACCTGCCGTGCGCTGGTCAATATTGGCCTGAATGTGCGCAGCGGCCCGGGCACGAATTTCCCGGTCATCAGTGTGCTGGCCGCCGGTTCGGTCGTGCCGCTGTCTGGCCGCACCTCCGCCAACGACTGGCTGCAGATCCGCGTGACGGCCATTCAGACGGGCTGGGTCAACGCGCCGTTCACGACACTGTATGGCAACTGCGCGCTCATCCCGATCATCGCGCCGCCATCGACGCCGGTTCCTGTGCCGCCAACGGCTACTTTCACGCTGATTCCGCCGACCAACACGCTCACGCTGACGGCGCAACCGCCGACCGCCACAGCCACCCCCGGCCCGGCCGACCTGGTGGTGACCAGCATCATCGGGCCGAATCCGATCACGCTGGGCGCGGGCAATACCCCGGTCAGCGCGACCTTCTCGGTCACGATTACCAATACCGGGCAGTCGCAGGCCGCGCCGCAGTTCACCACCACGCTTGAGGTGCAGGGCAGCGGGATCGTCATCCCCATCGGCGTGGTCGCCAACCTGCTGCCGGGCGAAAGCATCATCCTGTCGGGCGATCTTGCCTTCTCGGCAGCGGGCACGTTCACGGTCATCGCCCGCACCGACTCGCTCAGCCAGATCAACGAAATCAGCGAAGCCAACAATATGGCCACGCTGCAAGTCAATGTGAATGCCAATCCGTAAGGGTCAGACGGGGCGGGGGCCTGCCACAGGTCCCCGTCCATCATCCCTGCGCCTGAAGTTGCCGAATGGACTGAGAGCGTTATAATTCTGTTATGTCAACAACCATACTGCTCATTCACCGACAGCTGTCTTTCGCGGTCACCGTCAAGCAGGCGCTTGAGCGCACCAAACGGTTTGACGTGCATCCGTTTGTATCGGTGGATTCAGCGGTAGAGTACCTGGCGTCTCATCCACAGGATATCGCCGTCGTCGATTTCGAGATGCCGTCCGCATCGGGCGACGAAATCGTGGTGCTGCTGCGCGATACCCAGGCGAATATCCCGATCATCGCCACCCCGATGGTGGCAGAGTCGGTGCAGAGCGCGCTGGGATTGCAGGGCGCTGTGGAATCGCGTTTCTCGGCCCGTGACCTGATTCCCCTGATCGACAATATCGTCACGGTGCGGCGCACGGGCACCCTGACGCCCCCTCCATCGCCGGAACCGGAAGAAGAAATGACCGGCCTGCTGACGCGCATTGTGCCGACAGCGCCGGAAGCCGGCAAAACCGACGTGCTGCCCAAAACCCGCGAACAGAGCAACTTTCCTGAGCCGGATTTTGGCGTGCCGCTGGCGCCTTTCCCCGCCAATCCTGATGACGATGACGAGCCGGATGCCTTTGGTGACTTTGCATTTCCCGACACCCGCGCCACGCTCGAATCGCCTGGCGTATCCGTCGACCCGACTGCATTATTCGCTGACCTGACAAGCTGGGCGGGTGATCCGTCGGTCGACCTGTTTGACAGCGCGCCGGAAGAAGAATACGACGCACAGGCCGCCGCCGATGAATTCAACGATGTCCTGAACAGCATCGATCCGGAGAGCACCCAGGCCCGCCAGCGCAACACCTTCGATGACATGCTGGATTCGCTGCGCAGTGAAAAGCCCCAGGAACCGCTGCCCGCGCGCCAGCAGTTCCTCGAATTTACCCTGGCCTCCGGCATGGACTCGCTGGTGGAACAGATCGAGCGCAAACGCTCGACCGACCAGTTGAAAGCCGTCACGCCAGAAGACCTGCCCGAATATCCAGAAGAAACGCCGTCTGAACGCATGGCCGCCGATGAGCCGCCGATGCCGTCGTTTGAAGACAGCGGCACCGTCGGCGACCTGATCACCGGCATCAACGACAGCGGATTCAAGAATGTGCTGTCGATCCTGCGCGGCGAGGCTGTCACCGACGAAGAACTGGATGCGCTGCTCGATCAGCATGCCGGGCGCCCCAGGCCGGGTGACGATACGGACGACTTCCTGAATGAGCTGGAAGCCGACCTCGGTATTTCGTCAACTGGTGTGCCGTCCAAAGAAGAATACGACTTCGACAGCCTGAACTTCTCGGCCACGCCGACAGAATCCACGCCCGCGCGCGTGATTCTGGAAACCGCGCTCGACCCCAGCCAGCCGTCCGAGACCTTCTCGATCAGTGACCTGCTCGACAGCATCGAAGCCCAGCTTCCCGACCACAAGCCGAATGTCCAGCCGCTGCCCTCGTGGGTGCGCGAGGAAGAAATCAGGCAGAAAGGCTCGCTGAGCGAACGCATCGCAAAGCGCGAACAGCCCGATACGCTGCCCGAAGCGCCAGCCGCCGATGTCACCATGCCGCATCAGCCTGGCGTTGGCGAAGTCACCGCCGAACAGCCGACGATGCACGACGAACTGCCGGGCGATTTCGATGAGCTGCTGGAAGAAATGGACGCCCGCCCCGAAGATGTGGACGGGTACGCGCAGACCACCCTGCCGAATTCGTCACAGGCGCCGTTTGTCGATGTCTCGCTGCAGGAAACCCTCGTCTCGTGGGACGATGCGCCGCCCGCCGAGCTGCCTGAAGACCAGGCCGATGTATGGGAAGAAGAAGCCGCGCCCACCCTGGCCTGGGAAGACCTGCCCGAAGAACATACGCCCGAAGTGGCCGCACCGGCTGTTATGCCGGAAGAAGTCCCTGCCGCGGCCGAGCCCGTCATGGCCGAGCCGCCGCGCATCCCCGGTTATGACACCGAATTCGACCGCATGGCCGCCTACGAGGTTGAAGCCCCGCCCGCCGAGCCGGAAATCGAAACCACCCATATCGATGATCCGTATATCGCCCAGCTTGCGCTCAGCCTGACGACCGCCTCGCTGGAGATGGCCGCCGATGCCACACTGATCACGCGCGACAACCAGATCGTCGCCTACGCGGGCCGCATGCCGCGCGAAGAACTGCTCGAGCTGGCGGACGGACTGAATCATCGCTGGGATGCCCCGGCCACTGGCGTCAGCGTGCGCTATGGCGACCTGGATTCGACCGGCAAACGCTATCTGATCTACGGCCGCCGTACCGTCGATGATATGTCGCTGACGATCATCATCTCCGGCAGCACCCGCCTGACTGCCATCCGCCAGCAGTCCGACCGGCTGCTGAACGCGCTGAAGGCCGTGCCCGACGTGGCAGAACCGGCTTATGACGAAGACGACAACCTGATTGAAGAACAGGGTCAGCTGGCTGTGGTGGCCGACGATGGCACAATGCAGGTCAGCCAGACAGGGCATTACGAGCTGGACGAGCGCATCGACCGCACGCCGCTGGCGTTTGTGTGGGTGCTGCGCGAGCCGACGGCCACGCTGCCCAGGCCGACCGCCCAGGCCATCCGCAGCGGCCTGAAGGTGCAGCTGCGCGAGCAGCTGTGGAATGTGCGCGAGATTCGCGCCAACGACGAGTACGTGTATGTGCTGGCCGATGTCCCCGGCGATGAACCGCCCTACCGCGTCGCCCGCGACCTGAAGCAGCGCGCCGCCCATATCGCCCACGCCCAGAACAAGTCGATCGCACCAGACAGCCTGTGGGCCAGCAGCTACGTGGTCGTCACCCCCGGGCGGCCGCTGGACGAAGAAGAAATTCGCCAGCTCGTCAGCCTGGAGCGCATGTAAACCAAAGCGCGCACGCCCCCGTTTTTCGGGTTATAATCGCTCACATGTTCGCAGAAAACCGCCGGATTGAGCAGCTTCCGGCGGTCTACTTCTCAGGCAGGCAAACATGGCGCGACCACTTTTCTATGTCCTCGATGGCCACGCATTGGCCTACCGGCATTATTTCGCCAACAACGGCAGACCGCTCAAGACCAGCACCGGCATCATCACCAGCGCGATTTACGGCTTCACGCGCACGATCATCGATGTGCTGGAAAAAGAGCGCCCCGTGTATATGGCCGTCGCCTTTGACGAAGGCCTGAGCGGCCGCGACGAGTACTATCCGGCCTACAAAGCCCATCGCGAAGCCACCCCCGAAGACTTTGAAGTCCAGCTTCCTTACCTGCTCGACATCGTGCGCGCCTTCGGCATCCCGCTGATGATGAAGCCCAATCACGAGGCCGACGACCTGATCGGCACAGCCACCCGCATCGCCGCCGAACAGGGCGCGGAAAGCATCGTCTTTTCGGGCGACCGCGACCTGCTTCAGCTTCTTGATGAGCATACCCGCGTGCGCCTGTATATCCCGATGGCCGGTGTGCCCGACGAGCTGTATGACACGGCGAAGTTCCGCGCCAAGTACGAGCTGGATCCGCTCCAGTTGATCGACCTGAAGGCGCTGGAAGGCGATACCAGCGACAATATCCCCGGCGTGTCCGGCATCGGCCGCAAAGGCGCGACGACGCTGCTTCAGCAGTACGGCACCGTCGAGGGCATCTACGCGCATCTGGCCGAGATTAAAGAGGGCACGCGCAAAAAGCTGGAGGCTGGCCGCGAGATGGCCGACATCAGCAAACGCCTGGCCACCATCCTGCGCGATGTTGAGTTTGAGTTCTCGCTGGAGGCCTGCGCGCTGAAGCCAGTCGAGCGCGAGGGGCTGGAAGCGCTGTTCCGCACGCTGGAATTCACCAGCCTGCTGAAGACCCTCGACAAGATGACCGGGACGGCATCACCCTCAACCAGCGCGTCCAGGTCAGGCAGCGGGCCTGCCCAGATGTCGATGTTTGGCGAGTCGGTCGCTGCGCCGGAGCCGGTCGCGACGCCCGCGCTGTATCCGACCACGATTGTGCAGGATCTGGCCGGTCTGGATGCGCTCGCCGACGCGCTGGCGAAGGCAACGCTGATCGCCGTCGACACCGAGGCCACCGGCATCGACCCGATGCTCGACGATCTCGTCGGGCTGTCATTTTCGGTCGATGGCGAACACGGCTGGTACGTACCCGTTGGCCATCGCGAGGGGACACAGCTTCCCATCGAAGTCGTGTTTGCGGCGCTGCGCCCTGCCCTGACGGACCCGGCCATCCCAAAGGTGGCGCACAATGCCAATTACGACGCGCTGCTGCTGGAACAGCACGGCCTGAGCATCACCCCGATCACCTATGACACAATGGTGATGGAGTGGGTGCGCGACCCGCTGAGTAGCTATCTGGGCCTGAAGAAGCTGGCAGCGCGCGATCTGCACGTCATGATGACCGAAATCAGCGAACTGATCGGCAAGGGCAAAAACCAGATTTCGATGGCCGAGGTGCCGATTGAGACAGCCGCGCCCTATGCCGGCGCGGACGCAGTATGCACCTGGCTGCTGACGAAAAAGCTGGATGCCGACCTGAAAGAACTTGCGGCGCAGTCGCCCGCGCAGGACCCGTTGTGGGAGGAGCCCGCGCCCACCGTCATCGACGTGCTGGAAACGCTGGAAATGCCGCTGCTGCCCGTGCTGATGGCGATGGAGCAGACCGGCGTGCTGCTGGATACTGCCTTCCTGAAAGAGATGAGCGGCAGATTGCAGGTCATGCTGGCCGACCTTGAGACCGAAATTCACGGCATGGCCGGCGGGCCCTTCAACATCAACAGCCCGAAACAGCTCAATGACATCCTGTTTGGTGTGCTGGGCCTGAAGGCCGAAGGCATCCGCAAGACCACGCACGGTTTCTCGACAGCCGCCGATGTGCTGGAAGACCTGCGCGGTGACCACGCCATCATCGACAAAATTCTCAATTTCCGCGAGCTGAGCAAGCTGAAAGGCACGTATGTCGATGCCCTGCCCGCGCTGATACACCCGCGCACGGGCCGCCTGCACACCAGCTTCAACCAGACCGGCACCAGCACCGGCCGCATGAGCAGCAGCAATCCGAACCTGCAAAACATCCCCATCCGCACGGAAACCGGCCGCGAGGTGCGCGGCGCCTTCATCGCGCAGGAGGGCTGGAAGCTGCTCTCGGTCGACTACAGCCAGGTGGAGCTGCGCATCATGGCGCACATCACCCAGGAGCCCACGCTGCTGGAAGCCTTCCATCAGGGGCAGGATATCCACGCCGCCACCGCCGCGCTGGTCAACCGCATCCCGATTGAGCAGGTCACCAAAGAACAGCGCAGCTTCGCCAAGCGCGTCAATTTCGGCATCCTGTACGGCATGGGCGCGTTCCGGCTGTCGCGTGACAGCGACCTGACGCTGCATGAAGCCGATGCCTTCATCAACGAATACTTCGCGCGCCTGCCCAAAGTGAAGCAGTATCTCACGCGCGCCAAGCAGCTTGCGTCCGGGGAAAATGGCTACCTGTGCACGCTGTTCGGGCGTCGGCGCACCTTCCCCGCATTACAGGGTTCCGGCAATCGCCAGCTCAAGCAGGCCGCCGAGCGCGAAGCGATCAATATGCCGATTCAGGGCACGGCCGCCGACATCATCAAGCGGGCAATGATCACGCTGCATGACGAGCTGCGCAAGGCGGGCACGGGTGCGCGCATTTTGCTTCAGGTGCACGACGAACTGGTGGTCGAGACGCCGGATGCAGCCGCGCACGACACGGCCGCGCTGGTCGTGCGGGTGATGGAGTCCGCCGCAGACCTGACGGTCCCGCTGAAGACGAATGCCAGCATCGGCCAGAACTGGCGCGAGATGGAAGACGTCGCGCTGTAAGCGACTGAGTAGTCACGAAAAACAAAAGGGGTGCGCCTGCAATCACAGTGCCCACCCCTTTGTGTTTACCCTTCCGCGCCAGCGTCCCAGGCGGCAGCGAACGGGTCGCGCAGGCGGCGCCATGCGCGTGGTCCGCGCGCTAACTCGGCATCCGTCAGCAGGCAGGCATCCAGCGCGGCGCGCACCGCCTGATGATCCATGTGCTCGCCGATGACGACCAGTTCCTGCCGCCTGTCGCCAAATTCGCCGTCCATGACCGATTCGATCTCCGTCAGCAGCGTGGCATCCTGCGGCCATTCGCTACGCGGCGACGCCGACCACCATTGTCCACCGCTGGTCAGGCTGACGACCTGCCCGGCCTGCGACCATTCGCCTGCGTCATTAAAGCGCGTCGCCAGCCAAATCAGCCCTTTGGAGCGCACCACGCAGTCCAGTGCATCGCTTTCCAGGGCATCCATCAGCCGGCCCGGGTGAAACGGCCGACGGGCGCGATAGACAAAGCTGGAGATGCCGTATTCTTCGGTTTCGGGCACGTGCTCACCGCGGGCCTCGCGCAGCCACGCCGGATCCTGCGCGGCGTTATTGAAGTCAAACAGGCCGGTGTTGAGGATATCCGCCAGCGCGACCCCGCCCCGCGTCACCCTCAGGATGCGTGCGCGCGGATTCAGCCGACGCAGCAGCGCCTCCAGCCGGTCCACATGGGCAGCAGGCACCAGGTCGATCTTGTTGATGATCAGCACATCGGCAAATTCAACCTGATCGACCAGCAGTTCCGCGATCGTGCGCTGATCTTCCTCATCCACCTCATCCAGCCGTTCGCCCAGGTCTTCTGACGAGCGGTAGTCACGCGGAAAATTGAGCGCGTCGATGACCGTCACCATCGTGTCCAGCGCCGCGATATCGGCCAGCGTGCCGCCTTCTTCGCTCTCGAACGTGAACGTCTCGGCGACAGGCAGCGGCTCTGAAATACCTGATGATTCAATCAGCAGATAGTCGAAACGGCCCGCGCGCGCCAGGAGGTCAATTTCAACCAGCAGGTCTTCACGCAGTGTGCAGCAGATGCACCCGTTGGTCATTTCAATCAGTTGTTCGTCGGTACGGCTGAGAGAAACATCAGCATCCCGCACAAGCCGGGCATCCACGTTGATCTCGCTCATATCGTTGACGATAAGCGCGACACGCAGACCTTCCCGGTTATGCAGGATGTGATTGAGCAGCGTTGTTTTACCAGCGCCGAGGAAACCCGACAGCACTGTGACGGGCAGGCGGCGCCGGGTGGATGGTGCAGCTAGTTCCCGATCAGGCTCTTGAGCGTGACGCCACGGCGATCCAGGAAGGCCTGCAGGCCGATCTTGTCGATCGTCTTCAGCTCCGAGACCGTGATGCGCACCTGCACGAAGTCGTTGATCTCCGGCACGTAAATACGCTTGTTCTGAATGTTCGGGTTGAACTTGCGACGGGTGGCGCGCATCGAGAAGCTGCGTGCGTTGCCAAACTGCGGCTTCACTCCCGTGATTTTCGTCTTGCCTGCCATAATGAACGCTCCTCATTCGATCACCGCGCAGTCTGTATCCCGCGCGGGATATCCCCAAAGTGATGTCAGTCGTGCTGGCTGAGGCGGGCGCACGGTTGATGCCGTGCCCATCCTGCCAGTACCAGATGCGCCAGCCCTGTCAGCCCGACAAAGCGTGCGCGCGTGATCTGGCGCAAACGTGTATTTTGCGGAAAAACCCGCCATTTTGGTAGGGCTAAGTTCGTGCGGCCTGGCAGATGGCCGACGTTCCAGCCGGATGCGTGTCAATCTCACAGGAAACTCCTTTAATGATACAAAGTATCATTATTGAGGAATATTCCCGCCCTGGCAAGACTGTATTGATACGCAATCTCAAAACAAATGTTGGTCTGCCCGCCGTCAGCCCTGGGCCATTTCAGCAAGCAGCTCTGCACCCAGTGATTTGACGGCGTCAAACAGGATGCGAATATCCTGGGACGTAGTGCGGTGGTTATTCACACACACGCGAATCGAGTATTTCCCACGCACGACGGTGCGCGTGGGCACCGCGATGCCGCGCTCCTGAATTTCGATCACGATACGGTCGTTCAGCGCATCAAGCTGGCTTTCCGTCAGGCCGGCGGGCGCATAGCGGAAATTGACCACGTGGATGGCCACCGGGGCCAGCCGTTCCATCAGCGGATCGGCATCGACCAGCGCCGCCAGATATGCCGCCAGCGCATTGTTCTGGTCAATCATTTCGCCAAAGCGGGCCGCGCCCTGGCTTTTCAGCATCATCCAGACCTTCAGCCCGCGAAACTCGCGCGACAGCTCCACGCCATAGTCGCTGAACCACACGCCGTCAGCCGCCAGGCCGCGCTCGGCGCGCTTCAGATACGGCGGCGTCAGCGCAAATGTCGCCCGATGGGCGGCGGCATCACGCACCAGCACGCAGCCCACGGTATAGTTCACAAACAGCCACTTGTGCATATCGAATGCCAGCGAGTCGGCGCGGGTCATGCCCTTCACCAGCGGCGCCATGTGCTCAGACAGCGCCCCGACCGCGCCAATCGCGCCGTCGATGTGGTACCACAGGCCTTCACGGGCGCAGATGTCCGCCAGCGCCTCCAGGTCGTCAAATGAGCCAGTATTGGTGGTGCCTGCGCTGCCCACGATACAGAACGGATGCAGCCCGGCGGCGCGGTCGCCCGCAATGGCGGCCTCGAGCGCCGCGATATCCATGCGGAAATCAGCGTCCACGGGAATCACGCACATGCTGTCCGTGCCCATGCCCAGCGTCTCGACGGCGCGCTGCACCGAGCTGTGCGTCTCGGCAGACACATACACGCGCATGCGCAGGGGGATGCCCTGCATGCCGGTCTTGCGTACCGCGACGCCCAGCTTCTCGGCGTGCACATGCCGCCCCACCGCGAGTCCGATCAGGTTGGCCATGCTGCCGCCGCTGGTCAGCACGCCAGATGATTCAGCGGGATAGCCAAACGCGCCCTTCATCCAGTCGATCACCTGCTGTTCCACCAGATTGGCCGCGTGCGCTGCCCCGCCGGTATTGCTGTTCATGCCAGCGGCCAGCATCTGCGCCAGCATGCCCTCGACAGTGCCATTGCTGTTCACATAGCCAAAGAAGCGCGGGTGTGTGTCGCCCAGCGGATACGGCAGCACAGTGTCCACAAAATCGTGATAGGCCTGCTCCAGCCCCTGCGGCTGATCGGGCAGCGGCCCGGCAAAGGGCGCCCGCGCCGCGCTGTCCATCGGCTGCCAGGCGGGGCGTTCGCCAGCGGTCTGCAAATAGGTCAGCATGTCATCCAGCATCTGGTGGGCCAGCGCGCGGGTGGCCTCCCAGTCCTGCGGATCGAGGGAGCGGGTCTGCACGTCGGTGGGTGTTGGATTCAACATCAGGTCAGCCTTTCAGCATGTCAACAAGACCAGTGTAGGGCGTTGTCCGCATCATGTCACGCCAGGTGGACCCAGTCGGTCTATCCGATTCTGCGACTGTCATCACCCGTATTCATTGATGCCTGCACGGAAACATAACGGTGCTATACTGCAAAAAGTATATTTTTCAGGCGCTCTGCCGCTTACCAGTCAGGACGAGGAACCATGTTCAACCGCCGTGGGGGAATGAGTCAGAAAATTAATAATGGCCTGGAGCTGGGCCGCCAAAGCTGGAATGCCGTGCGCTCCAATCCGCAGCTCCTGATGTTTCCGGTCATCTCAGCAATTGCCATCATCATCGCGACGATCCTGTTCATGGTGCCCATCGCGACGATTTTCATCGCGTCTGGCGGCATCCCGGCAGCGAGCAATGTGCGCGGCGAGCCTGTCCTGGCGGATAGCCAGCAGGTGATCGGCGCCGTTCTGTTCTTCGTGTATTCGTTTGTGTGCTATGCCATCAGCATCTTCTCGAATGTGGCGCTGGTGGGCGCAGTGATGAAGATGATCCGTGGCGAACAGGCCACCGTGCGCGACGGCATCAATATCGCCATGGCGCGCCTGCCCAAGATTCTGATTTACGCCTTCATCAGCGCGACCATCGGCAGCATCGCCCGCGCCATCCGCGACAGCGGCCGCAACAACGGCATCGTCGGCGCCATCCTGGCTGCCATCGTGGCCAGCATCATCCAGGGCGCTTGGTCGGTAATCGTTTTCTTCGCGATTCCGGTCATCGTCGCCGAGGACGTGGGCGTCATCGACTCGATGAAGCGCAGCTTCGCGCTGTTCAAGCAGACGTGGGGCGAAGGTTTCACCGGCTCCACCGCGATCGGTTTTATGTCCTGCCTGCTGTGGGTGGCCGTCATTGCCGTCGGCGCGTTGATTGTGGGCGCTGCGGTCGCCACCGGCTCGGTCGCGCTGATCGTGATCGCCGTCATCCTGGTGGTGCTGGCGCTGAGCGCGCTCAGCCTGCTGACCGGCGCGGTCAACGGTGTCTTCCAGGCCTCGCTGTATCACTTCGCCACCACCGGCGACGCCGGGCCGTTCATCGACACCAACATGGCGCGCGACGCCTTCCCGGTCGTGCGCTAGGTCGCAGCCAGATAGCGATCCGGGTCAGCATCAAACTCTTTCAGGCACAGCGGACAGCAGAAGAAATACTGCTGTCCGTTTTTTTCGCGCACGGCAAACGCTTTCGCAGGGTCGATCATGCGGCCACACACGACATCGCGCACCATGGCTGTCTCGGCATATTGCAGCATCAGCGCGACAGCTTCGGTGCGCGTGCCCACGCCCAGCTTTTCAAACACATGCTGTAAGTGGCCCTGCACGGTGCGGCTGGAGATAAACAGCGTCGCACCGATTTGTTTGTTGGTCATCCCGCGCGACGCATAGTCCAGCACTTCGCGTTCGCGTTCGGTCAGGGAATTCAGTAATTCGGGGAAATCAGTCACAGATGCATCCTGTAAGACGGCGCGCAATACGATTGTCTGATTGAATATCAGTATACCGCACCGGAAACAGCACGCCATTTGGCGTATTCACCGCGCGCCATTCCGGTGGTAATCTGGTATCAGCGCAACGATGATGCAACGGGAGTGAACCAACGATGGACAGCAAGACCTTTCAGGTGCCCAATATTGGCTGCGACGGCTGCGTGCGCACCATTCAGAATGAAATCGCCCAGGTGGCAGGTGTGAGCGAGGTCAAGGCCGACCGCGACAGCAAGATGGTCACGGTGAAATGGGCCGCCCCCGCCTCGTGGCAGGAAATCGAAACCCGCCTGACCGAAATCGACTACGCGCCCGCGCAGGCGTAAGCACCAGTCTGTAATTAACGGCCTGCCGTGGGCTTTATCCCACGGCAGGCTGTTTTATATTTCTCCTTCCCTGCGCGTTCGCCATCCGCAGGAAGACTTTTCTTCTCAGCTTATCAGCCCTCGCTTTCCCTCATAGACGCGTATGCTGCCCGACAGTAATGCGTGCGTAACGCCGCTTTCCGCGCCATAATCTGCGTCGCTTATGCATCAGCGAAACAGAAAGACGGACGAAGATGACCCATTCCCTGCTGGCGGCGGTGCTCGACTGGGCCGGAACCACGGTGGACTATGGCTGTGTCGCGCCGACCAGCGTATTTGTGCAGATGTTTGCCCTGTACGGCGTGGACATCAGCGCCGCCGAGGCACGCGGGCCCATGGGGCGTGGCAAACGCGACCACATCCGCGCCGTCATGTTTTCCCCTGAGGTGCAGGCGCGCTGGCAGCAGGCACACGGCCATCTGCCCGGCGAGCCGGACGTAGACGCGCTGTACGCCGAATTCGTGCCGCACCAGATTGAGGCGATTGCCCGGCACAGCACGCTAATTCCGGGCACGCTGGACGCCATCGATGCGTTTCGCGCACGCGGCATGAAAATCGGCACGTGCAGCGGCTACACCCGCGCCATGATGAATCCGTTGGTCGCGCTGACCGCCGAACAGGGCTTCATTCCAGACGCAAACGTCGCCTCTGACGAAGTGCGCGCCGGGCGCCCCTCCCCCTACATGTGCTTTCGCAATGCCGAGCTGCTGGATGTGTATCCGCTCTGGCGCTGCATCAAAATTGGCGACACGCCGGTGGATATCGAAGAAGGCCGCAACGCCGGCATGTGGACAATTGCGCTGGCCAAAACCGGCAATCAGTTGGGCATGACGCCAGACGAGATGCAGGCCGCGCCGGACGCACAGGTTCAGGCGGCGCTGGCAGCGGCCCGTGCCAGCCTGTCTGCTGCTGACTATGTGGTCGATGGCATCGGTGACGTGCCCGCGCTGCTGGAGGATATTGAGGCTCGGCTGGCGGCTGGCGAGAGACCCGGCTGAACGGCCGCGCACAAAAACGAACAAACAGATTGCACAGACATTTTTCAGAAAGAAGGACTTCTTCACATGGCGCAAACCATCAACATCGGAGTCATCGGCATGGGCTGGATGGGACAGGCGCACAGCCGGTCTTACCTGAGCGTGCCGCTGCGTTTCCCTGAAGCAGGCATCCGCCCCAACCTCGTCATTTGCAGCGACAACGTGCCCGCCCGCGCCGAGAGCGCCCGCGATACGCTCGGCTTCAAACACAGCACGGGCAACTGGCAGGACGTGATCAATCACCCGGACGTACAGGTGGTGAGCATCTGCACGCCCAACGACCTGCATGTGGAAATCGTACAGGCCGCTGCTGCCGCCGGAAAACACATCTTCTGCGAGAAGCCAGTCGGGCGCACCCCGCTGGAGACCGCCCAGGCCGAGGCCGCCGCACGTGCGGCAGGCATCATCAGCGGGGTGGGCTTCAACTATCGCTGGGTGCCGCTGGTGCAGCATGCCAAGCATCTGCTGGAAAGCGGGCAGATCGGGCCGATTGAGCTGTGGCGCGGGCGCTTTTTCTCGATGTACGGCGCGAATCCGCTCGGCCTGCTGACGTGGCGCTTCGACCGCGAGATTGCCGGTTCCGGTGTGCTGGGCGACCTGATGTCGCATGTGGTGGATATGACGCTGTTCCTGGCCGGGCGCATCACCCGCGTCGTCGGCCAGAATCACACCTTCATCAAAGAGCGCCCGATTCCGATTCCCGGCAAAGGCACGCACTACGGCACCGGCAATCCCGACGATCCGAAGGGTAAAGTGGGCAACGAAGACTATGCCGGCGCGCTGGTGGAATTTGAAAACGGGGCCATCGGCACGCTGGACGCCTGCCGCACGGTCGTAGGGCCGAAAAGTAATTTCACCTTCGATGTGAACTGCACGCAGGGCGCGCTGGGCTGGAATTTCGAGCGCATGAACGAGCTGTCGGTGTATCAGCGCGACGCGCAGCATGACGGTTTCGTCACGCTGCTCAGCGGGGATAAGTATCCAAATCACGGCAATTTCGTGCCGGGCGATGGCAACCCGATTGGCTATGAAGACCTGAAAGTGATCGAGGCGTTCAAGTTCCTCGAATCCGTCGTGGCAGGGCGGCAGCACAGCGTTGGGCTGCCCGAAGCCCTGAAAGTTGCCGAGGTCAATGCCGCGATGGAACGATCGTGGGCCAGCGGGGCATGGGAGGCCGTCACCCCGCTGCTGTAACCAGCGTCAGCGCAAAACAAACGGGCCGCAGTGGGCATATTGCCTTCTGCGGCCCGCTTTTTTCATAATCCACACACGCCGTCAGCCACGCCGGTTCACCAGCAGCACGCCGACCAGCACAATCGCCCCGCCCAGCAAAGCCATCAGCGGCGGCACATCCCCCAGGAACAGCCAGGCAATCGCCAGAGCCGCAATCGGCACCAGCGCCAGAAAGCTGCCCGCCCGCGCGACATCCATGCGTTTCAGCGCCTGCGACCATGACCAGTAGGCGATGATGCCGGGGAAAATGCCCATGTACAGGACGGCAATCGTCGCGTCTGTGGGCGCGCTGGCGAGCTGCGTGAAGGCATTGGGCGAGAAGAAGAACAGGCTGATCGCCCCGCCCCAGATAGCATAGGTCGTGAACTGAAGCGAAGAGTAGCGGCGCAGCAGCGGCTTCTGGATGACGGTGAACACGCTGATCGACAGCGTGGCTACAAATACCAGCAGCGCCCCCACCGACAGCTCGAAGCCGCCATCGGCCGTCAGCGAAATCAGCGCCACGCCAGCGATGCACAGCACCACGCCGATCCAGCCCAGACGCGGCAGCCGTTCGCGCAGAAAGACCGCGGCCAGCACCGCGATGACGCCCACCTCAGACGAGATGATGAAGCTGGCCGTGCCCGGGCTGACGGACTGTTCACCGGCATTCAGCGCGCCGCTGTACAGGCCAAAGCCAATCGCCCCGCATACAAACAGGAATGGGATATCGCGAACCTGTGGCAGCGGCATGCGCGTGACCAGCGCCACGAGTATCAGCACGGCCGAGGCGAACAGATAGCGCAGGAACGCCAGCTCGACCGGCGCATAGCCCGTCAGCCCGACGCGAATGGCGGTAAAGGCAGAAGCCCACAGCAGCATCGGCAGAGCCAGATAGACGGCCGTCAGCAGTCCGGCACGGGTGATTTTCAAGCGTGGTTGAACAGGCGCTGGTGACGGCGCCGTTGCGGACTCCAGATGTGTCAAGCGAACCCTCTCAGAGAAAAATCAGCAGGATGAGGCTCAAGCAGGATAATGCAGATCACACACCTGAGCCAGTACCATCAGGCACCATCGGCATGCGTGCATCCCACCCACCTGACCCATTCAGAAAAGCGTCTTCACGCCCATGACCCGCGCCAGCACAAGCCGTATCCTTGAGTATATAAAGCAAGTGGTCGTACACGTTGTATTCTCGAAAGGAAAACTCATGCTTAGCTGGTCAATTCTCTTCCTGGTGGTGGCAGTTGTCGCGGGTCTGCTCGGTTTCGGTGGTATTGCAGGCACGGCAGCCTCGATCGCACAGATTCTGTTTGTGCTGTTCATCATCCTGTTCGTGGTGTCGCTGATTTTCGGTCGCCGCCGCGTCGTCTAACCTGACAACTTCCTCTCCCCCTTCTAAAACGGATGCCCACTAGTGGGCATCCGTTTTATTTTGCATCCTGTATCGCTCATCGCTGATGAGCGCCGCCACCAAATCTGCCTCACTGTGGCTCGACAATATGATGCTCGATCGCCAGCGCCACCGCATGTGTGCGGCTGGTCGTGCCCAGCTTGCTGAGGATGCTGCTGACATGGTTCTTCACGGTACTGCTGCTGATGACAAGCACCTCGCCAATTTCGCGATTATTCAGCCCACCCAGCATATGGCTGAGCACTTCGCGTTCGCGTTCGGTCAGGTCTTTGCCCAGCGCAGGCGGGCGCGTCGCCGCACGGATCAACGCCTGTGCAGCTTCCGGCGCCAGCGTGCCCTGTCCCAATGCCGCCTTGCGGATCGCGCCAGCCAGCTCATCACCGGTCACATTCTTCAGCAGATAGCCAACGGCACCGGCCTTCAGCGCATCCTGCACATTCTGGTCATTGTCGAAGCTGGTCAGCATGATGATATGCGCGTTCGGGGCGGCCACGCGCACCGGGGCGATCGCATCGATGCCAGACATACGCGGCATGATGACGTCCATCAGCACCACATGCGGCTGCTGGTGATGCGCCTGCGCCACCGCGGCATCACCGCTGTTGGCCTCGCCCACCACCTGAATATCGTCATAATTTTCCAGCAGCACCTGCAAGCCACGCCGCACCATATCGTGATCATCGACAATCAGGACCCGGACTTTTTCGCTCATCATAGTCATCGCTTTATTACTCCTCATCGGCCATCAATGCGACCGTATCCAGTGTTACAGTGATTGTCGTACCCTGGCCGGGCACGCTGTCCAGCGAAAGCACGCCGCCCAGAGCCTGCGCACGCTCATTCATAATGCCCAGCCCCATGCTGCCCTCGCGCACGTCCAGCGTCACGAAGCCCTGGCCGTCATCGGTGATCCGCAGCACGGTCTGCGCGTCGTCCACTGTCAGGCAAATTTCGACGCGGGACGCCAGCGCATGTTTCTCGATATTGTTCAGGGCTTCCTGCACGATGCGGTACAGGCTGGTCTGCACCCGCGCCGGCAGATGAATCTTTTCCGGCAGCGCAACCTGAATGTCCAGGCCGCGCCGCACATGAATTGGCTTCACGAGCTGGCTGACCAGGCTGTTCAGCCCCATCGACGCGATCGTGTGCGGGCGCAGCTCCAGCAGCAGCACGCGCATTTCGGCCTGAGCTGCCTGGCTGAGCCGATACACATCTTTCAGCAGTTCATGCGACCTGGCCGGATTGGCCTCCCACTGGCGCAGCGCGCTCTCAGCCAGGGCGGATGTCGTAAACAGCGTCTGGCTGACCGAGTCGTGCAGGTCGCGCGCCAGGCGCTGGCGTTCTTCAGCAGCCGCCAGCTTTGCCGCCTGCTGAAACAGGCGCGCATTTTCCAGCCCCACGGCCGCCTGTTCCGCGAACGACAGCAGTTGTCCGGCGGCCACGGTGCCATAGGCGCGTGCTTCCTTGCAGTAAACATTCAGGAAGCCGAGCACGCGCCCACGGGCGATAATCGGCGCGCCAGCATAGGCCTGCATGCCATGCTGCAAGCCAAAATACATGATCGGCGTCAGGGCATCGCCCGTCAGCATCAGATTTTCAATCCAAAGCGGCTGGCGGGTCGTCAGCATCTGCTTCAGGATGGGAATTTCGTCCAGATCAAGCAGATCTTCTTCTTCGCGTGGTCCATTTCCATCATCGCCATACCCGCGCCGACGCACGACCGCGACCATCTCGTCGCGGTCCAGCAGCATGATGTTGCTCATATCATTGGGCACCACCTGTTTTAAGGCGCCCATGATGCGGTCGAGTACATCGCTCAGCTCCAGTGTGCTGGTCAGCAGGCGGGCGGTCTCGGCCAGCGCCTCGGCAAAGCGGCGCTGCTCCTGCTCGGCCTGCTCCACCTTCTTGCGCTGCACAGCATAGCGAATCGCGCGCGACAGCAGGCGGGTATCCACCTCTCCTTTGACCAGATAATCCTGCGCCCCCTCATCGACTGCGCGCACCCCCAGCTCCTGATCGACCATGCCCGTCAGCACCAGGATGGCAGTCTTTGGGCAGGCGGCCAGCATCCTCCGCAGCGTGTCCAGGCCGTGGCTGTCGGGTAACAGCAGGTCAAGCAAAACGGCATGCGGCTCCACCGTGCCCACAGCAGCTATCGCTTCAGACAATGTTGGGTAGGTGTGCAGGTTGAACTTGCTCGCCTCCACCTTCAGCATTTCCTGAATCAGGCGCGCATCCCCCGGATTATCTTCCACCAGCATGACATTCAGTGCACGATCACTATACAAGACGCTAACTCTTTCCAGAAGATATGCGGGCAGGCGCTGGGCCAGTCGCTAGTTTGGCAGGCTGGCAATATTGAACCAGAAGTTTTCGATCATGCGGATGATATGGATGAACTCTCCATAGTCCACAGGTTTGGTGATATAGCAGTTCGCATGCAGGTCGTATGCCTTGCGGATATCCCAGCTGTCATCAGAGGTGGTCAGCACGATCACGGGGATCGACCGCAGGGCATCGTCATGTTTCAGGACGGCCAGCACCTCGCGCCCGTCTTTACGCGGCAAATTCAGGTCCAGCAGCACAATATCCGGTCGCGGCATCGCTTTGTAGGGGCCTTCGTTGCGCAAAAACTGCAGCGCTTCTTCCCCGTCATTCACCACGTACATCCGATTTGCCAGCGCGCTGTCACGCAGCGCTTCCTGCGTCAGGCGCACGTCGCCAGGATTATCCTCTACCAGTAGAATCTTGATGATGTCTGCCATGCGAATTTCGGCCTCGCTCTATGTGTGCTCCAATGAGTCTTCAGTCAAGAGCCTGTCGTAGCTCCACTTGTTCATCTTCAGGGGCAGGCTGAAGTAAAACGTCGAACCTTCACCCTCAACAGATTCGGCCCAGATCCGTCCGCTATACGTCTCGACAATCTTGCGGCAGATCGCCAGGCCAATGCCTGTTCCCTCATATTTATCACGGCTGTGCAACCGTTGAAAAATCACAAAAATCCGGTCCAGATACTGCGGTTCGATGCCGATGCCATTATCCGCCACGCTGAACACGACCTCGTTCAGTCGGCGCTCGGCGGAAATACGCACCCGTGGCGGGATGCCCGGCCGGGCAAACTTGAGCGCGTTGCCCACCAGATTCTGGAACAACTGGATAATCTGGCTTTCATTTGCGCTGATCATCGGCAGCACACCGACCACGTCGACAACGGCCTGCATCTGGTCAATTGTGACCTGCATGTTTTGCAGTGCAGTGCGCAGGGCAGCTGCGCTGTCCACCTCGGTAGGCATCGTGCGTTCGCGATTCACCCGCGAATAGGTCAGCAGGTCCTGAATCAGGCGCTTCATGCGGTTGCCACCATCCACCGCAAAACGAATGAAGTCGCGGCCATCGGCGTCCAGCGCATTGTTATAGCGCGACTCGATGAGCTGCAAATAACTGGTGACCATGCGTAGCGGCTCCTGCAGGTCATGCGATGCGATGTAGGCAAACTGCTCCAGCTCATTGTTCGAACGGCGCAGCTCACGGGCATACTCGGACAGCGCGGATTCGGCCTGGCTGCGCTCGGTGATGTCCATCATCACGCCCGTGGTGCCCACCGGCTCGCCAGACTCGTTGAAATCGGTCTGCATATGCACTTCTACGTGCACGGTCTCGCCATTTCGCCGCACGCAGCGAAAGCTGACAATGCCCACCTCACCCTTGCGATAAATCCGTTCTGATTCGGCAACCGCGCGTTCCCAATCTTCCGGATGCACCATGCCCATCCACAGGCTGGGCTTTCCAATGATTTCTACGGGCGAGTAGCCCAGCAAAGCTGACACCTGATCGCTGACAAACTCATAACGCTGGGTGGCGATATTGTCCCCACCGGACGTTTCAAAAATCATGCCTGGCACGCTGTTGAGGATGCGATTCAGACGCTGGCGCTGGGCATCCAGCAGCAGCGTCAGCTGGCCCAGGCGTTCCTCTTTACGCTTGCGGTCGGAGACATCTATCCCCGACAGCAGCACAAATTCCACCTGGCCAGATGGGTCAAGAATTGCAACCAGCCGTACCTCAACATAGCGCTGGGTGTCGTCATCGATGCGCATGACGACGTCAAACTGCACCTGATCGCCCTGTAGCGCCCGCTCCAGCGCCCGTTTGATTTCCGTTTCGCTGACCGGGCCGTTTGTCCACCAGTTTGCCTGCGCCACATTCTGGCCAAGGATGTCTTCCAGCGGCAGGCGCAGCCAGGCAAGCGCGGTCGAATTCACGTCAATCACATCGCCCTGCTGCGATAACAGCAGCACAAACGTACCCAGATGATCCATTACACTCTGGATACGGGCACGGGCGTGGGCGAGTTTCAGATCAATCTCTTTCTGCCGCGTGATATCCCGGAAGATGTTCACCACCATGCGCACCGTGCTGCCATCGGCCTCAAACACAGGAGATGTCTTCAGCTCAATCCAGCGTTCCGGGCCCTCTATCGGGCGCATGCGGAAGGTCGCCTCGGCGGGAAGTCCGGTTTTAAGCACCTCAAAGCGCGGCAGCTTTTCATAAGGAAATTCGTTCCCTGCCTCATCGACCATCGCATAACGGGGACGCAGCACTGTGCCCGTCTGCCCCATGACCAACGCCGTAGACGTATACCCCAGCAGCTTTGCAGCCGCATCGTTGGCAAACAGTACCGTCCCCTGCGGGTCCTGGGCTGTAATCGCATCGGACACCGATTCTATGATGACCTTCATCTCATCGCGGGCACGTTCAGTGGCGCCAATGCTGCGCCTGCGCTGAAGCCCCAGCCAGCTGATCAGCACGGCGACAAACGCAAACATCAGTGTTTGCACCAGGTCCAGCGGCGAATCAGGCAGGCGATAACGCGGTTCCGTGAGGAAAAAATCTACCAGCAACACGGATATCAGCACCGATGCCAGGCCTGGACCATAACCGCCCAGCCAGGCGGTCAGGCTGACGGCCGCAAAAAACAGCAGAAAGGGCGAGTCATTCAGGATAGGCCACAGCGTTAGCGTGATGGCCAGCATGGCGACAGGCAGCACCAGCGCCAGGGCATAGCGAATCGGGGTATGCAGAAATGGCATTTCGCTCAGTCGGGCCATGTTGCGTGCGACCTTGCAGGAAGATGAAAACAAAACCGGAAGAAGAGATTACACACACACTATAACTGGTCCATTTATAGTCTGCTTTCGGTCAGGCGGGATGGCCCATGTGACCTATTTGCAGGAAGGCAACAGACAGTATCCCCCAACCGGACTATCTGGCGATCACCCGCCTGGGCCAGTGTAAAATATTCCGCCTGTGTCATTCGGCGGCACCGGCACGGGCTTATACTGAAGGAAATGCCGGATTCAGGGAGAGAACCAGATGAATACTGATCGTGTTTACTACAGCCGTGACGCCGAAGTGCGCGCCAATCGTGAACGTACCGCCCTGGTCATCCTGGCCACTGTGGTTGGGCTGGGCATCGGCGCCCTGATGGCGCTGCTGATGGCCGAGCGCCCGGGCCGCGACGTGCGCCACCAGATCGGCGAGAATGTCGAGAAGGTTGTGAGCGACGTCCAGAAGGAAGCCCAGCGCTTGCAGCAGGAAATTACGCGCAACTAACGCGTGAGGCAATTCAAATAGCAGGCAATAACAGCGGCGACACGAGATAGTCATCGTGGCGCCGCTGCTTATTTGTATTGCACCAGCATCAGCCCGCCAGCAAAGCCTCATACCCGGCAATCTCGGCGCTCTGGGCGTCGATGATGGCCTGCGCCAGCGCGACAAGCTCAGCATGGCCAGCATCGCCAACGCGCGCCAGCAGCCGCTCGCTCATGTGAATCGCGTCATCGTGGTGATCGATCATCGATTCCAGCCACGCATCCACATAGTCCTCGCCCTCAAAGCGGTCGAAACCGGCCATCATGCCCATCATCATGGCCATGTCGGTGAACGGCGCGTCAGCCGGCTGCATGTTCATGGTGCTGTGGTCCATGCCTTCCATATCGCCCATCGCGCCGGCAGGCTGCACCATAGAAATCGGCGTATATGCCGTGTTGTACCATGCCAGCAGCCATGCCTGCATCTGCGCAATTTCGGCGCTCTGCGCATCAATCACCGCCTGGCAAATCGCCAGCAATCCGGCATCTTCAGTATTGTCCAGGCAGTGATTCGACATATCGATCGCCATCTGATGATGATCGATCATGCCTTCCAGAAAGCGCAGCTCGGCCCGGCCGATGCGGCCTTCCACCGGCTCATCCGCACTGACGAGACCCATCCCGCCCACGAATACTGTGGCTGCTACCGCCAGACATGTACCCCAGCGTAAGAATATATGCATCAGATTTCCTCCAGATCATTCATGGTTGGTGCTTCAGTCTAGGCGTGCCATACATGCGGGCCAATACGCCAAATGGCCTGATTTGTATTCGCGCCCCTCTCGGTATATAGTGTTCGCCATGATGACACGACTCCTTCTGCCCACTATTTTTCTCCTGATTGCGCTGTTGGTTGGCGCCTGTTCCGGCGTAAACAGCAGCCCGGCCACGCCGCTGGCTATGCAGCCCACGTCAAATCCGGAGCGCGACCTGATTATTATGCGCGATACCGGCCTGCAAAACGGCCAGTATCACTATAATCTGCGCTGTGCCCACTGCCACGGCTATAACGGTGAGGGCCAGCTGGCCAGCACCGTGCAGAATACGCTGGATATGGGCATGATCCTCGTGCCGGCACAGGACGCGACCGGCCACACCTGGGAACACCCCGATCAACTGCTGCGCGATGTCATTCTGCGCGGCATCCCCAACCCGCTGGCGCAGTATCCCATGCCAGGCTACGAGGGCGCGATGACCGACCAGGATATCGCCGACACCCTCGCCTACATCCGCCTGTGGTGGACCGACGAGCAGCGCGCGCACAACGAGCGTGTGACCGCGCGCCGTGCCGAGCTGGATGCCGAGCTGGGCCTGACGGACTGACCACCCCCGTATAGGGCTGCTGCTGAGCGCACAAAACGCGACAGCAGAACCGGATAATGCAGGGCAAACTGCACAATTTTCGTTTATTGTTTTACGGTCTGATGAAGCTATAATTTCGTGGGTCATACCGTATCAAAATTAAGCTGACTATGTTTACTGAAAGGTTCATAAAACGATGAAAAAGTCCTTTTTCGCAGTATCGTCCGTGTCGCTTGCGCTGATGCTTGGCGTGGGCGCGGCGATAGCCCAGGATGCTGAACCCATTCGCATTGGTGTCGCGGTGGCGCAGACGAGCAACGTCGCGCTCCTGGGTCAGGAACAGGTGATCGGCGCGGAAATCGCCGCGCAGTACTTCAATGATCTGGGTGGCATCAACGGCCGCCCGATCGAGCTGGTCATCCAGGACACGGCCGGTGACGAAGCAGGCGCCATCAACGCATTTAACACCGTCATCGCTGAGGGTGTGGTCGGCATTGTCGGCCCGACGCTGTCGCAGCAAGCATTCGCCGCCGACCCGATCGCTGAAGCTGCCCGTGTGCCGGTGATCGCGCCGTCGAACACCGCCCGTGGCATCCCTGAAATTGGCGCATATATCGCCCGCGTCAGCGCGCCAGTCGCGCTGGTCGCCCCGAACGCCGTGCGCACTGCTCTGGAGTTTGATCCGGAAATCCAGCGCGTCGCTGTGTTCTTCGCCCAGAACGATGCCTTCGCCACCAGTGAGACCGGCACCTTCCAGGAAACCGTGACCGCGCTGGGCCTGGAGCTGCTGCCCGTGCAGACTTTCCAGACCACCGACACCGACTTCACCACCCAGATCACCAACATCCTGCCGCTGAACCCCGACCTGGCGATTGTGTCTGGCCTGGCGGCTGACGGCGGGAACCTGGTGCGCCAGCTGCGCGAACTGGGCTATGAGGGCCTGATCGTGGGCGGCAACGGCCTGAATACCGCGAACATTTTCCCGGTGTGCCAGGCGTTCTGCGATGGCATCCTGATTGCCCAGGCGTACAGCTATTCGTATGAAAACGAGGTCAATTCGGCCTTCCGCGATATCTACTTCGAGCAGCAGGGCAAGGAACCGCCGCAGTTCAGCGGCCAGGCCTTCGCGGGTGTGCAGGTATTTGTGGAAGCCCTGATCGAGCTGGACAACACCGTCGGTCTGGATACGCTTGACCTGGCCGCCACCCGTGACCAGCTCAATACTACGCTGCTGGGACTGACGTACGACACCCCGCTGGGCGTCATCTCGTTCACACCTGAAGGCGAAATCAACCAGGGGACGTTCTATGTGGCGCAGATTTCCATGAACGAAGACGGCCAGACCGGCAGCTTCGTGTTCGTGAACACCATCGACGTAACAGCCGAAGCCACTCCTGAAGCGACACCCGCCAGCTAAGGCATCCGCTGCGGTTCAGATGAAGACATAACAGACAGGGGCGCACCCGTGTGCGTCCCTCTGTGTTTTACCTGCTCATTCATCCGGCTGTCTGAACATGTGTGGCGGGACAACTTCAGCCCATGGAACTAACAACGCTTTTACAGCAGCTCATCAATGGCCTGTCTATCGGCAGCGTATATGCCATCTTCGCGCTGGGCTACACGCTGATTTTCTCCATCCTCGGCATCATTAATTTCGCCCACGGAGCCGTTTTTACGATGGGCGCATATTTCACCTATGCGCTGATCGGCTCGCGTTTCGGCTTCAACGGCATTTTCGCCAACGCACAGCTTCCGTTCGGCCTGCCCTTCCCGCTGGCGCTGATCGCTGGCGGCGTGCTGGCCGGGCTGGTGGGCGTGCTGATCGAGCGCACCACCTTCAGGCCGCTGCGCAGGCGCGGCGCCGACCCGCTGCTGACGCTGGTGAGCAGCCTGGGCATGGCGGTCGCGCTGGTCAATCTGATCCAGTATTTTGTCGGCGCGGAGGCCTACAGTTATCCGTCGTCGGTGCTGGCTGGCCTGCCACCGTCGATCAACTTTGGCACGCCGGAAAAGCCGCTGATTGTGCGCACCGTGCAGATCGTGATCGCGATTATCTCGCTCATCATCCTGGTCGGGCTGACGCTGTTCATCAACAAGACCAAGACCGGCCGTGCCCTGCGCGCTGTGTCTGAAGACGGCACCACGGCAAGTTTACTCGGCATCAATACGGACCGGCTGATCGTGCTGACATTCTTCATCAGCGGTTTCGTCGGCGGCATCGCGGGCACGCTCGTCGGCCTCAGCGTGACCATCACCGGGCCGTATTTTGGCATCGCGTTCGGCCTTAAAGGGCTGGCTGTCATCGTGCTGGGCGGCATGGGCAATATTCCCGGCGCGGTGCTGGGCGGGCTGGTGATCGGCATCGCCGAGAATCTGCTGCCTGCGTCGGCCGTGGCCTACAAAGACGCGATCGCCTTCGCCATCCTGTTCATCGTGCTGCTGGTGCGCCCACAGGGCATCCTGGGCCGCGCGCAGATCACCAAGGTGTAGGCGCTGTGGACCAATTCATCACGACTTACGGATTCCTGATCATCATGATGATGCTGCAGGCGGTGCTGGCGCTCTCGCTGTACCTGCCGCTCATGGCCGGTCAGCTCTCGCTGGCGACGCCGGGCTTCTTCGCTATCGGCGGCTATGTGGCCGCGGTGCTGTCCACGCAGAAATTTCTGCCCGCGCCGGGCACGACATTTCCCGAACCGCTGCAATCATTCGTCACCTGGCTGGCGACCGTGTTTCCGCTGACGCCGACCGGACAGGGCTTTCCCATCGGGCTGGTGCTGGTCGAAATGGTCATCGGCGGCCTGCTCTGCGGGCTGGTGGCCATCCTGATCGGCCTGCCTGCGCTGCGCCTGCGCGGCATCTACCTGGCGCTGGCGACGATCGCGTTCGTGGAAGTGCTGCGCGTGGTCTCGCTCAATTTGCCGATTACCGGCGGCGCGATCGGCATCTTCGGCATCCCCCAGCCGTTCCCCACCGACGCGACCAAATTTAGCTATATCGTGATTGCGCTGCCGTTTCTGCTGCTGTGCATGGCGTATGTGTACCGGCTGGAGCGTTCCCGCGTGGGGCGCGCCTTCATCGCCCTGCGCGAGGACGAGCTGGCCGCGACCGCCATGGGCATCAACCCGACGTATCACAAGGTGCTGGCGTTCGCGATGGGTGCGGTGATGGCTGGTATGGCCGGCGCGATGACCGCCCACGTGCTGAATACGTGGAATGCGCGCCAGGGCACCTTCGACGCCAGCATCCTGATTCTGGCCTACGTCATCATCGGCGGCTCGCGCACGTTCCTGGGGCCTGTCGTGGGCGCGCTGCTGCTGACCGCGCTGCCGGAAGTGCTGCGTCAGGTGGCCGGCATCGATGGCCTGCCTGACTTTCTGGCAGCCTTCCTGCGCGACGGGCGCCTGGTCATCTATGGCTTCCTGATCGCATTCGGCGTGCTGTCTTTCCCGCAGGGCCTGCTGACGCCGGAGCTGCTCAAACGCAAGAAGAAGGCGTCCGCCCCGCTGCCACCAACCGGGGGAGGCTGAAACCATGCCTGAAACCATCCTCGAAGTCACCGGCATTACGCGCCGCTTCGGCGGCCTGATCGCCGTCAATGACGTCTCATTTGCCGTGCAGCGCGACGAAATTTTCGGGCTGATCGGCCCCAACGGCGCGGGCAAGACCACGCTGTTCAACCTGATCACCGGCCTGACCCACCCTTCCAGCGGCAAGCTGTTCCTGATGGGCCAGGATGTCACCCATCAGCGACCACATCAGATTGCCGCCAAAGGCATCGCCCGCACGTTTCAGAATATCCGCCTGTTTGGCAACCTGACCGCGCTGGAAAATGTCATGGTCGCCCAGCATGTGCACACCAGCAGCGGCGTCTTCTCTGGCATTATCGGCACACCCAAGGCCCGCCGTGAAGAACGCCACGTGCGTGAACAGGCGCTGCACCTGCTCGATATGGTCAATCTGGCCGACCGCGCCGAGACCGTGGCGCGCAATTTCCCGTATGGCGACCAGCGCCGCCTGGAAATCGCCCGTGCGCTGGCCCTGCAGCCGCAGGTGCTGCTGCTGGACGAGCCGGGTGCCGGCATGAACCCGAACGAAAAAGCCGGGCTAAGTGGCTTCATCCGCGAGGTGAAAGAGAAATTTGCGCTCACCGTCGTGCTGATCGAGCACAATGTGCCAATGGTGATGGGCCTGTGCGACCGTATCGCGGTGCTCAACTTCGGCCAGCTCATCGCGCTGGGCAATCCGGCGCAGGTGCAAGCGGACCCGGCCGTCATCGAAGCGTATCTGGGAGATGAAGGATGAGCGCCGCCACACCCATGCTTCAGATCAAAAACCTGTGTGTGAATTATGGCGCGATTGAGGCGCTGAAGAACGTCGATATCGACGTGTATCCGGGCGAAATCGTCACGCTGATCGGGGCCAATGGCGCGGGCAAGAGCACCGTGCTGCGCGCCATCTCGCGGATCGTCAGCGTGCGCTCAGGCGACATGTCGTACGAGGGAAACGACCTGCTCAAACTGCGGCCGGATGTGGTGGTCAAACAGGGCATCGCCCATGTGCCCGAAGGTCGCCGCGTGCTGTCGCGCCTGACGGTGGAGGACAATCTGAATCTGGGCGCGTATGTGCGCCACGATAACGCCGCCATTCATGCTGACCTTGAACAGCAGTTTGAGCGTTTTCCGCGCCTGAAAGAACGACGCAAACAGCTTGCCGGCACGCTGAGCGGCGGCGAACAGCAGATGCTGGCCATCGCCCGCGCCCTGATGAGCCGCCCGCGCCTGCTGCTGCTGGACGAGCCGTCGCTGGGGCTGGCGCCAATCATCGTGCTGGAAATCTTCCGCATCATCCGCGAGCTGAACCAGCAGGACGGCGTGACCGTGCTGCTGGTGGAGCAAAATGCCCATCTTGCGCTGCAAACGGCTGCCCGCGGCTATGTGCTGGAGGCCGGCAAGATCGCCTTCCACGACGATACCTCTCGCCTGATTGATGACGAGCGCGTGAAGCGCGCCTACATGGGCTGACCGATGCACATCATCATCCCCGACGATTATCAGGATGCCGTGCGCGGGCTGGACTGCTTCGGCAGCCTGTCGGCGCACCGCGTCACCGTGTACAACGACACCGTGAAAGACCTGGATGCGCTGGCGGCGCGCCTCGCCCCGGCCGACGCGCTGGTGCTCATCCGCGAACGCACGCCGATCAGCGCCGCGCTGCTTGAGCGCCTGCCGGACCTGAAGGTCATCAGCCAGACCGGGCGCGGGGCGGCGCATATCGACATGGACGCCTGCGCGGCACATGGCGTCACCGTACTGGTCGGGGTCGGCTCGCCCGTAGCCCCGGCAGAACTCACCTGGGCGCTGGTCATGGCCGCTGCGCGCCGCCTGCCCCAGGAAATCAGCGCGCTGAAAGCCGGTCGCTGGCAGACGGCGCCGTTGGGCGTCGCGCTGCACGGGCGGACGCTGGGCATCTTCGGCTATGGCAAGATCGGGGCGCTGGTGGCGGGATATGGGCGCGCATTCGGGATGCGCGTGCTGGTCTGGGGGCGCGAAGGATCGCTGTCGCGGGCGGCCGCCGATGGCCTGGAGACGGTCTCCAGCCAGCGCGACTTATTCGCGTCGAGCGATATCGTCAGCCTGCACCTGCGGCTGGAGGCGGGCACGCGCGGCATCGTCGGCGCGGACGATCTGGAGGCGCTGCGGCCGGACGCCATCCTCGTCAACACCAGCCGCGCCGAGCTGATCGCACCCGGGGCGCTGGTGGGGGCGCTGCGTGCCGGTCGGCCTGGCTGGGCCGCCGTCGATGTGTTTGAAGACGAGCCCGCCGTCGGCCATGCGCTGCTGGCGCTGGACAATGCCATCTGTACGCCGCACCTCGGCTATGTCGAGCGCGACAGCTACGAATTGTACTTTCGTGCTGCATTTGACAATCTGCTGGCGTGGTCGGCGGCCCATCCCTGACACAAAGGGCGCGCCGGAGTAGTAACGGCGCGTCCTGCTGGCTGAACCTATCGGACAGCCTCATTCGGCTTCCACCCAATAGCTGCCGCCGCCTTTTTCGCGACGCAAATAGCCCATGTCGACAAGGTCACGGCGCAGCACCACGAAGTCTTCGGCGTATACCTCGCGAATGATCGCGTTGACCTCTTTTTCGGTATAGGTCATGCCGGCTGTGAATTTGGTCGCCAGCCAGCGCAAAATGACGAGTTGTTTCTTGCGCTTGGCCGGCAGCACAGTGATGCGCCCGCCGGAGGTATGCTCGCGCAGCGCGCGCTTGTCCTCGTCGCTCCAGTCCAGCGCATCGATCCAGCTGTTATCCTGTTCCGGCTCCGGCTCTGGCGGGACCTGATCGATCTGCTCCACCAGCCGTTTCAGCCGGGCGATGCCGCTGTCGCTGACCCGATAAAAACGCTGGGTGCCATTCATGCGCAGCGTAACCAACCCGGCATCGCGCAGGCGCGCCAGATGATGTGAGACGGTCGGCTCGCTCAGATCGACGGCCTGCGCCAGGTCGCCCACGTTCAGCTCATCGCGCTGCAAGCGCCTGAGCATCTGAAATCGACTGTCATCCCCCAGGACTTTGAACAACTCCAGCAGCGCACGCTCCTGTGATACGCTCATATGCATCCTCCTTATTTTGATATGCATCAAATTTTATTATTATCAATTTAGGCATCCTGTCAAGCATCAGTGAAGCCCTCACTCCCCGCGCCCGGCCAACATGCGCTACACTTACGCGCATTCCAGCCACCTGACAGGATAGCCCATGCGTTACCGCCGTATGCCCATCGAAATCGAATCCCCGGAGCAGCTTGGCTACAACGCCATTGCCTGCAATCTGGCCGAAAGTTCTGTCACCGATGTCCGCTTTGCGGACCTGAATCTGGACTTGTCGAAGCTGGTGCTGATGTACAGCGACCACTATGGCAAGCCAGAGCTGCGCGCGCTGCTGACGCAGGAATCAAACGTGCTCTGGCCAGAGCATGTGCTGATGACGGTGGGCGCAGCCGCTGCGCTGTTCATCATCGCCACCAGCCTGCTTCAGCCGGGCGACCATGTCGTGGTGGTGTATCCCAACTACGCTACCAACATCGAGACGCCCCGCCAGATTGGCGCCGATATCGAGCTGCACACGCTCTCGTTTGAGGACGGCTGGGCGCTGGATGTCGATGCGCTGGCGGCGCGCATCCGGCCCGGCACAAAATACGTCAGCATCACCCTGCCGCACAACCCCACCGGCATGATGCTGCCGGAAAGCGACCTGCGCCGGCTGGTGCACATGATCGAGCAGAAAAACACGCTGCTGCTTGTCGACGAGACCTATCGCGAGATGGGCTATGCATCGGTGCTACCGCTGGCTGCATCGCTGTCCGACCGCGTGATCGGCGTGTCGTCGCTCAGCAAAACCTACGGCCTGCCGGGGATTCGCATGGGCTGGCTGATGACGCAGAATCCGGCGCTGATGGAGCTGTTCCTGGCCGCCAAAGAGCAAATCTTCATCAGTGGGTCGGTGCTGGACGAAGAAGTGGCGTATCAGTATCTGCGCGAAAAGCCGGCCCATCTGGCGCGCATCAAAGCCGATATCGCGCGCAAATTCGCCCTCGTGCGCGACTGGATGGCCGAGGAACCGCTGATGCAGTGGGCCGAGCCGCAGGGCGGCGTGGTGTGCTTCCCGCGCATCCGTCCTGACCTCAATATCAACCTGGACGCATTTTATGAGCAGTTGAACGGACACTATAAAACGCAGACCGGCCCCGGCCACTGGTTCGAGGCGGACCGCCATCATATGCGCGTCGGCTTTGGCTGGCCGGGCGACGAGGAGATGAAAGCTGGCTTATCGAATATCTCGTCCGCCCTGCGCGACGTGCTGGGAGCGTAGCGATGGCGCGGCGCGAGAAAGTCGACATCGCCATCATCGGCGCGGGCGCGGCCGGGATGTTCGCGGGCATCTGGGCCGGCGTGACCAACCGCTACCGCAGAATCGTGCTGCTGGACGGCGCCAAGACGCTGGGCGCGAAGATCCTGGTGGCGGGCGGCGGGCGCTGCAACGTCACACATGACGTCATCACCGGAGACGAATATTCTGGCAGTTCGCGCAACGCGATCCGCAAGGTGCTGCGCCGCTTCGATGTCGCGCAGACGACCGAGTTTTTCGCTGACCTGGGCGTCGAGCTCAAGCGCGAGGAGACTGGCAAGCTGTTCCCCACCACCGACAAGGCCAAGACTGTACTCAATGCGCTGGTGAAAGAGGTCAAGCGCGTGGGTGTGGATGTGCGCTACCCCATTCGCGTGGACAATGTGAAATGGCTGGAAGGCGAGGAGTACTTTCGCGTGTACGGCGAATGGGGCGAGCTGTTTGCCCGCAAGGTGGTGCTGGCCACCGGCGGCAAAAGCCTGCCCAAGAGCGGCTCTGACGGCGGCGGCTACGTGATCGCCCGGCATCTGGGCCACACCATCACCGACCGCGTGATGCCCGCGCTCGTCCCTCTGACGCTGCCTGCCGGGCACTGGGTGACCACCCTGAGCGGCATCAGCACTCCTGCCACGCTGTCCGTACATGCAGGCACCGGCAAGCGGCTGATCAGCTTCACCGACGACATGCTGTGCACGCATTTCGGGCTGAGCGGCCCCGCTGTGCTCGATATCAGCCGCCATTTGCAGGATGCTCAAATGGACGACGCGCAAGCGAAGCTGGTCATCAACTGGCTGCCATCGTTCACCGCCGAAAGCTTCGAGGCGCACCTGCTCAATACCCGGCGCGTGTCCTCGGCCCGCCTGCTGATGGACCTGGGGCTGCCGGAACGGCTGGCGCGCGCGCTGTGCGAACAGGCCGGTGCCGATGGCTCTGCCCCGGCCGATCAGCTCACGCGGGCACAGCGTCGACAGATGGTGGCCGTGGCGACCGCGTGCGACCTGCCCGTGACCGGCACACGCGGCTATACCTATGCCGAGGTCACGGCGGGCGGCGTGCCCCTCAGTGAAATCAAGCTGGAGACGATGGAGAGCGTCGTGCGGCCGAACCTGTATTTGTGCGGCGAAATCTGCGACGTGGACGGCCGCATCGGCGGCTACAATTTCCAGTGGGCATGGTCCAGCGGATACCTGGCCGGGGTGAGCGTATAGGGCAAATAGCACCGTGGTTGATTGCCTGGTGGACGCCCAGCGAGGCGCCCGTTAGTGCACTTTTTATACTATCTTCGTCCCAAGTACCCTTTAGTTTCAAGCGTGAAACACACCTGGTTCCTGCATCCGTAGGGGCTTGGCATGCCAAGCCCCTACTCCGAACCCACTCGCTTCTCGCATACTCTTGTGACCAAACGCCCCACACCAGCAACCCAAAAACTGACCCCTTGACAGTTTAGAGTAAATACTCTATTCTTCATTCATTAGAGCAATTGCTCTACCAGAAAGGATAAACATGAACACCAAGTCCAGGATCCTCGACGCCGCACTAACGCTGTTCAACACACACGGCACCGGCGCGGTCTCCACCAACCACATCGCGGAAGCGCTGTCGATGAGCCCTGGCAACCTGTACTACCACTTCCGCAACAAAGACGAAATCATCCGCGCCATCTTCGAGCAGTTGTTCGGGGAATGGGACGTCGCCTTCGCCATGCCAGACGACATCAGTCAGCTCTCGGTGGATTTTGTCGGCCGACTGGTGCACGCAAACTTTGCCATCATGCGCCGCTACAGCTTCATCTACCGCGAGATTATCGCGCTGCTGCGCCAGGACGCTGCCCTGGCCGAACGCTATATCGCAGTACGCCAGCGCGGCTACGCAGGCTTTCACGAGATTGTCAGTGCTTTATCGGCAATCGGCCTGCTGACCGCATCTACGAAAGACGCTGGGCAACTGGCCGACCTGTGCTGGCTGATCAGCGAGTTCTGGTTCGCAAGTGTGGAAATCAGCGGTGACATCGTGGACGAGGCGCAGATTCAGCGCGGCATCGACCTGATGATGTTCACCCTGCAACCTTATCTGGCCGGGGCATAACCGGCAGCAGTCTTCCCTCTCCTTTATACAACTGCCGGAAGCCCTCCGGCCCCATCCACATAGGAGCATTCTCATGACGCTGTTCAAGATCACAGGTCTGGTTCTGATCGCTTTGCCTGTTGCCTTTAACGTGCTGTTTTTCATGCTCGGCAAGAGCTACGAATATCCCGCCATCCTGCGCAAGCCGACCGACCACATCCTGTCGAAATTCCTCGAAGGCGGCCGCCGCCTGGCCCTGCTGTGGTACGCCTTCGCCCTGACGGCGCTGCTGGCCGCGCCGATGGCCCTGCTGGTCTATGCGGTGTTCGCGGAACAATTCCCGCTGCTGGCGGTGATTTCGGCCATTGTGGGCGTGCTGAGCGGCTTGCTGCAGGCGATGGGCCTGCTGCGATGGCCGCTGCTGGTGCCCGTGCTGGCCCGTCAGTATCAGGCGGCAGACGCCACCCCCGCCCAGCGCGATGCCATCGGCGTGGTATTCAACGCCTTCCATCAGTATGTGGGCGTGGTGGTGGGCGAGCATCTCGGTTTCATCTTCACCGGCGCATGGACGATTCTCGTCAGCATCATGATGTTCACGACGCCCGTCTTCGGCGCCATCATGGGCATCTTCGGGATCATCTCGGCCCTGGGCGTGATGGCCGGCCTGCTGGAGCCTGCCGGCTGGAAACCCGCCGGAGCCATCAATGCCATCAGCTACATCCTGTGGTCGCTGTGGCTGATCGCCGCTGGCATCCTGCTGCTCGTCGCCTGATTCACCCTGAACTTCTCACCTTCTCACAACACAGCACACGCTTAAGGAGCGTCATCATGAACAAACGTAATCGCTGGATCATCTACTGGATTATCGCCTTTCTCGCCTTCCCGCCTGCCGGACTGCTGGCCGTCACGCTGATCGGCGGCGGCATGGACAACGCCTTGGAAGGGCTGGCGGGTGGCTTCATTGCCGGGCTGGTCATCGGCGGCGGGCAATATTTGGCACTGCGCGGCACATCGCTGGGCAGGCCTGCCTGGATTCTCGCGACGGGTATCGGGCTGGGCGCAGGTGTCGGGCTGGCGACGGCACTGTTCGGGGCCAGCACAGCCGTGAACGACATTGTGCTGCGCGCCCCGGTCACAGGGCTGATGCTGGGCACCGCGCAATGGCTGGTCATGCGCCCGGTTGTCCGCTTCAGCCTGGCCTGGGTGCCGCTGCTGACCGTGCTGTTCCCGGTCGCGTGGTTCGTGACAGCGCAGGTCATCACCACATCGGTCAACCAGAGCTTCGTGATTTTCGGTGCATCGGGCGCGCTGCTGTTCCAGATCGTCAGCGGCGCGGCGCTGTGGCGCTTGTTTCGCCAGAACATCCCCACCCGGGCCACGCGCTAGACGCAATATCCACCAGCTCACCCATCTTGAAACCTGCCAGATGTCGATACCGCCAAGGTGATGCGGCTGATATGCTGCGGACAGTGATTACTGCGCCCCTGGGCGCAAAGGAGACGCTCCATGCCTTGGACACCCCGCAACTACCCAGACGCGATGAAGAACCTCGCGGACCGCATTCGCCTGAAGGCCATTGAAATTGCGAATGCGCTGCTGGAGGAAGGCTATCCTGAAGGAAGCGCCATCCCGATCGCGATCTCCCAGTCCAAAAAGTGGGCGGAAGGCATCGACAAAAAAGACTGGCGCGATAATTTCCACGTGGTGCCGCATCCGGAAGGCTGGGCCGTGCGCCAGATGAATGCAGCGCAGGCCATGTCGGTGCTGCCGGATGTGCAGCAGGCGCGCGACCAGGCCATCATGCTGGCGCGCAACGCCGGCGCAGATGTCATCATCCACGATGAGCACGGCGAGATTGTCGATCATGTTTCGCTGCTGGATGAAGTGCAGCCGATCGTCAAACGCACAGAGTAGTCCCCAAAGCAAAAAGCGCACGTCCCTATACTCCGGGACGTGCGCTTTTTGCTTATCAGAAGATGGTGCGCGGCTGGCTAGACCAGATCGTCGAAGTGCTTGGCCGGGACCACGCAGCAGCCGACGATGCCGGGGCCGGTATGCACGCCCAGCGCGGGCGAGATGCGCAGCGTCTCGGCGCGGGTGATGTTCAGGGTTTCTTTCAGCATTTCGGTCAGGGTGTCGGCCTTTTCCTGCCACTGACCGTGCATCACGCTGGCCCAGACAGGCTGATCGCCGTACAGCCCTTTGACGTGGCTGACGATGGTGCTCAGTCCCTGGCTGACGGTGCGGACGCGCGCAATCGTGTCGTACTTGCCGTCAGAGTGCTCGACATGGATGACAGGCTTGATCTGCAGCAGGCCGCCCAGCAGCCCCTGCACGCGGCCGATACGCCCGCCACGTGCCAGATAATCCAGCGTTTCCAGCGTATAAATGACCTCGGTTTCAGCGCGGATGGCGTCCAGCTTGGTCTTGATCTGGGCGACAGACCAGCCCTTGCGGATGGCCATCGCGGCGGCCAGCACCTGAAAACGCTGCCCGTTGCTGAGCGTGAGCGTGTCAATCGTGGTGATGCGCGTCGGGTCCGTCTGGCGGGCGGCCAGCGCGGATGTGCTGTAGGTGCCGCTCAGGCCAGACGAGATGTGGATCGAGAGCACATCTTCGCCGGTCGCGAGGGCCGCTTTATAGCGATCTGTGAAGCTGGCCACTGACGGCTGAGACGTCGTGGGCACCTGCGGCACAATTGATCTTAACCGGTCATAAAATGCGTCGGGAGTAATATCGTTGGTCGACACTTCCCCGTCCGGGAAAGTGATGAACAGGGGAATGACATCGACGCCATATTCCTGAATATCTGCCGGGGTAAGGTCGCCAGCGCTGTCAGTAATCAGTTTCACCAGGGTTATCCAATCTGCGTAATTATAGGTAAATCATATAACCCCGCATTCTACCGGATGATGCGGGGTATGACCGATCATGGGGCAATCCCTTAGCCACTGTTTAGTGTACGCTCATATATTCATCGGCGCATCGCACAGATTGCCTGTCACAAAATGCACAATGTGTGCTATGATGACGCACGGAAACGTATCAATTCGGATGCCGGTCGTTCTGTGACGCGGCATCATCCACCCCGAGAACCTCTTTCCACCACTCTGAATTCAAGTGCCACGACTAACAAAACTGGTTCGCATTGGCACTACCTAACTAACCCGAGGTCCAATGCTGTTTCACGACTTACAATTGATCGAACCGCTTCTGCGCGCCGTCAAGGCGCAGGGCTATACCACCCCCACCCCCATTCAGGAACAGGCAATCCCCCACGTGCTGGAAGGCCGTGACTTGGTCGGCATCGCCCAGACCGGCACGGGCAAGACAGCGTCTTTCGCCCTGCCTATCCTCCAGCGCCTGTCCCAGTCGCAGCCGCGTGCACCCCGCGCGATTCGCGTGCTGGTACTGTCGCCCACCCGCGAACTGGCCTCCCAGATTGCGGAAAACTTTAATGCCTATGGCAAAAACCTGCGCATGCGCAGCACCGTCGTTTTCGGCGGCGTGGGCCAGCACCCCCAGGTGGACGCGCTGCGCCGCGGTGTCGAGATTCTCGTCGCCACGCCCGGCCGCCTGCTCGACCTGATGGAACAGGGCTTCGTGCGCCTGAACAACGTCGAAGTGTTTGTGCTGGACGAAGCCGACCGTATGCTTGACATGGGCTTCATCAATGACGTGCGCAAGATCATCGCCACACTGCCGCGCGAACGCCAGACGCTGCTGTTCTCGGCCACCATGCCGGACGCCATCCAGGATCTGGCCGCGCACATGCTGAAGAATCCCGTGCGCGTGGAAGTTGTGCCCCAGGCCACCACCGTCGAGAAGATTGAGCAGTCTGTCTACTTCGTCGACAAGAGCAACAAGCGCGCCCTGCTGGAGCATCTGCTGAGCGATGCCAGCACCGCCCGCGTGCTCGTCTTCACGCGCACCAAGCACGGCGCCAACAAGCTGGTTGAAGCCCTGCTGAAGTCCGGCTACAGCGCGGACGCCATCCACGGCAACAAGTCGCAGGGTGCCCGTGAAAAGGCGCTCGACAGCTTCAAGCGCGGTAAGACGCGCGTGCTGGTGGCCACCGATATCGCGGCACGCGGCATCGACGTGGACAACATCACGCATGTCATCAACTACGAACTGCCGTATGAGCCGGAAAGCTATGTGCACCGCATCGGCCGCACTGCGCGCGCCGGGGCCAGCGGAACGGCTTTCGCCTTCTGCGATGCCGAGGAGCGCAAGCTGCTGCGCGACATCATCAAGCTGATCCGCATCGACATCAATGTCGTGACCGATCACCCGTACATGTCGTACGCCGCGGCCAATGCCCCCGGCCTGACCGCCCCGCCGCGCCGCCAGAATCCGCAGAACCACGCGCCGCGCAACGGCCAGGGTCGCCCGCAGCGCAGCAGCTCCGACCGCAGCGGTTCGGGTGAACGCCGCGAGCGTTCGGCCGGCTCCGGCTCGTCGGGCAGCAGCTACGGCGGCCAGCGCGGGAACTCCTCATCGTCCGGCGAAGGCCGTGGTGGTGAAGGCGGACGCAACCGCCGTCGTCGTAATGGCCAGTCCAGCGAATCCAAGTCGCTGACAACCGCCTAATATCTGCACGCGCAGCACAACCAACAAAAAGGCCGGCCCCCAGGTGGATGGGAGACCGGCCTTTTTTATATCCTGTATGTCGCGTCAGGCCTGGGCAGCGAAGATCGCCTTGAGCGCCGGATAAGCCTGCGCATACAGCGCAAACTGCGCGTCATAATGCGCGCGCCATGCTTCCCGCGGGGTCTCGATATACGCCGCATCCTCGACAGCAGCCAGTCGGGCATACGCCCCATTATCGCCCTGCTGTGCCTGCGCAGTCGCGACTGCACCCAGCAGGCCAGTGTGTTCCAGCGCGGCAGCCCGGCGCACCGGGATGCCCAGCACATCCGCGAAAATCTGTCCCCATGCCGCAGAGCGCGCCCCGCCGCCGGTCATCAGCAGGCCATTGGCGGGCAGCGTCGCCAGCACGGACGAGAGAATATGCCGATAGGCCATCGCCACGCCCTCCAGCACCGCACGCGTCAGATCGGCGGGCGTATGCTGGGCCCGCACGCCGATGAATGCGCCCGCCGCCGCCGGGTCGGTAAACGGCGAGCGCTCGCCCGTCAAATAGGGCAGATAGAGCAGGCGCGTCGGCTCACGTTCAACCGCAGCGGCAATCACGTCTTCATAGGGCACGCCGGTCGACCCGGTCACGCCGCGAATCCAGGCCAGATTGCCGCCCGCCGTCAGCAGCGGCGCAATCACAAACAGACGCGATGCGTCCGGGTGCGCCAGCGCAAACACGCCTGATGCCAGCGGCGGCCGCGCCTCAACCGGGACCGACATCGCCGCCCAGCCGCTGGTGCCCACATACAGATAGGCGTGTCCCGGTTCGCCGCAGCCCGCGCCAATTGTGGTCGAGCCTGCGTCGCCAGCACCCAGATAGACCGGGATGCCTGCCTGAATCCCCAGCGCCTCGGCCGCATCTTCCCCCAATGTCCCCACCTGCGACCCGCCGCGCACAAGCTTCGGCAGCTTCGCCCGCCAGTCGGACAGGCCCGCGGCAGCAAAGACGCTTTCCGGCTGCCAGTCGCCCGCCGCGAGATGCATCAGGCCGGTCGTGCTGGCCGTGGTGGAATCGCTGCACGCAGCCCCGGTCATGCGCAGAGCCAGCACGTCAGCGGCGCCCAGCAGCAGGTGTGCCGTCCGTGCCGCCGACTCCGGCTCGTTGGCCGTCAGCCACATCAGCTTGGGCAGCAGGCCGCCGGGCCCCTGTTCACTGCCCACACTCTCGCCCAGCGCAGCCATATCCAGCGCGGCGGACAGCGTCTCGGATTCATTCACAGCGCGGGAATCGCTGTACAGGATGACCGGACGGACCGGCTCTCCGGCGCTGTCGAGCAGGATGGTATCCTGCATCTGCCCGGTCAGGGCGATGGCGTCCGGCTGCTCACCGGAATTGCGATAGAGCGTCAGGCAGGCCTCGACAGCGGCCCGCCACCAGTCGCGCGCATCCTGCTCGACCACGCCTGCCGCACCGGTATGGGTGGCATATGGGCGCATTTCGTGCGCCTCCAGTGTCAACGTCCCATCTTCCAACTGGCGCACCAGGCCAGCCTTCAGGCCGGTCGTGCCCACATCAAATGCCAGCCACAGCATGTTTACGCCTCCAGTTTTGGTTTACAGCAGGGTCGCGGCGCGCATCTCGCGGATATACGCGGTCAGCGCGGCCTCTCCCTGCTGCACGTGCTCAATAATGCGCGTGCCCACGATCGCCATATCGACATCCAGCGCGGCCAGCGCGGCCACCTGCTCCGGCGTTTGCAGGCCGATGCCCACTGCCACCGGCATGCCCGGCCGACGCTGCCGGATGCGCATAATCGCGCTTTCCAGTGTGGCATACAGTTCGCCCGCACGCGACAAATCGGCGGCGGTGCCGGTCGGCCCGACCGATGCTTTCAGATACACGATATCCGAATGATCGACCGCATGGGCCAGCGCGGCATCATCAGCGCGGGCATCCAGCAGCGAAAACAGGCATAAGTTCAGCGCGTGCGCGATGGTGACGACAAAGGTGGTCTCATCCAGGCGCAGGTCAGGCGCCAGCATGCCGTGAATATCATTGGTCAGGCACAGGCGCAGAAAGCCATCCAGTCCGCGTCCGACATCGGCGTAGGTCATGACAAAGCGCGGCTGACGCAAATCGCGCAGGCCGCCGATCAGCGCCAGCGCCGTTTCCGCGCCCAGGCCGCGCTCGTGAATAACGACTTCGTGCGCCCGCGCAATCACCGGCCCGTCCATGACGGGCGTCGGCGTGGGGATGCCAAATTCGATCACATCCAGCTCGCGCGAGGCGCGGGCCACATGAAAGAACTGTTCGGGCATGGGATAACCGGCCAGAAAATACCCGCACAGCGCCATGCGGCCGGATGCCCGGATGTCGCGCAGCGTCTCCAGCAGCGGATTGGTGCCCATAGGCTTACGATGCCCTTCTGATGAGGCGGCTGAGTGTGACCGCCAGGATGATGATCGCCCCGGTGAGGATCTGCTGCACATAGCTGTCGATGGCCAATTGCGTCAGGCCGTTGCGCAGCACGCCCAGGATCAGCACGCCCACCAGCGTGCCCAGCACATGCGGCTCGCCCTCCTCGCTCATGGTCATGCCCAGGAACACGGCTGCGATGGCGTCCAGCATCAGGCCATCGCCCTGCGTGGGATTGGCACTGGCCAGCCGGCTGACCAGCATCAGCCCTGCCACGGCCGCGCCCACGCCCGTCACCGCAAACGCGATCAGGCGCAACAGGCGCAGGCGCACGCCGCCCAGCCGGGCCGCCTCTTTGTTGCCGCCGATAGCATACAGCCTGCGGCCAAAGGTCGTTTGCTCCAGCAGCACCCACACCGCCAGCAGCACCAGCAGCGCCACGATCGTCAGGTTGGGCAGCAGGACGGCCTGCTCGCCAATCGTGCCCAGCGGGATGCCGCCGCGCGCAAAGTCGCTGAACTGCTCGGGAATCGCCCGGCCAAAAATAGTCTCGCCTTCACTGATGAAGAAGGCGACCCCGCTGAACACCGTCAGCATGCCCAGCGTGGCGACAAATGGCGTAATGCCCACCAGCGACACCAGCACGCCGTTCAGCAGGCCGCCGGCGACGCCGATCAGCAGCGCGACCGCGATACCGGTCAGCACCGGCATTTCCTGCTGAAAGAGCAGCGCCGCAGCGATACCGCCCAGGCTGGCCATCGCGCCCACGCTCAGGTCATAGTCGCCCATGACCATGACCACCGTCATGGTGAAGGCGACCACGCCTAAAATGCTGATCTGCTGGGTGATATTTAGCCAGTTGCGCACGGTCATAAAGGTATCCGGCCGCTGCGACCAGAAGAACAGCACGATGGCAAAAAAGCCGATCAGCGTGCCGAAACGGCGCAGGATGCGGCCGATCTGTCGTGCGGGATGGGGTATAGACGGGGTGGTATTCACGAAATCTTCTCTCCATAGCAAAGCCGCAGCAGATCCGCCTGGGTCAGATTGGCCGCGCTGACGACAGCATGGGCGCGCCCGGCACGCATGACCAGGATGCGGTCACACAGGCCGATCAGCTCCGGCAGGTCGCTGGAGACCAGTAACACGCCGCAGCCGTCCGCGCTTTTCTGGCGAATGAGCTGGTAGATATCATGTTTGGCGCTCACGTCAATGCCGCGCGTGGGCTCGTCCAGCAGCAGCACATCTGGCCTGCCCGCCAGCGCGCGCGCAAACACGACCTTCTGCTGGTTGCCACCGCTCAGCTCGCGCACGACTTGTGACGGATGGCGCGCTTTCAGGCGGGTGGCCAGTGCCAGCGACTCGGTCTCGCGCCGTTCACGCCGCCGGTTGACAAACACGCGCCCCCGGCTGAACGCATCCAGATGCGGCAGCACGGCGTTGTCCTCAATGCTGCGCGACAGCACCAGCCCCTGCGACCGGCGTTCTTCGGGCACATAGGCCAGCCCGCGATCCCAGCTTCGCCGTGGCGAAATCCAGTTGACCACCTTGCCGCGCAGCGCCACCCGTCCGGACAGCTTTCGATCCGCGCCCATCAATGCACGCAATAATTCGGTGCGGCCGGACGCACTCAGGCCGGCGACGCCCATGATTTCACCGCGCGCCAGCGTGAATGAGACAGCGCGTATTTTCGTCGTGACCAGCCCCTCGACCGACAACAGTGGCTCAGGCGAAATGGCGCTCTGGCGCGGCGGATACAGCGTCTCCAGCGTGCGGCCGGTCATGTCATGGATGAGCACATCCGGCGTCGTGTCAGCAATCAGGCTTTCGCTGACCACGCGGCCATCGCGCATGACGGTCACACGCTGGGCGATCCTGAAAATCTCGTCCATGCGGTGCGAGACATACAGCACGGCACAGCCCTGCGCGGTCAGCGCCTGAATTACGCCAAACAGGCGCTCGGCTTCTTCCCCGGTCAGCGCGGCGGTCGGCTCGTCCAGCACATACACCCGCGCTGGCCGCGACGCATCGCCTGCATCTGGCATAAATGCGCTGGCGATCTTGGCCAGCATCTGGTCCCCTGCGCTCAGCCGGGCGATGATCGCACGCGGCGAGATATAGCCCACACCCAACGTATCCAGCACCTGCTGTGAGCGGCGGTACAGCTCGCCCCAGTGCACGAACATGCCCAGCCTGCGCGGATAACGCTGGCCCATGTGCATATTCTCGGCCACGCTGAGCTGCGGCACGATATTCAGTTCCTGGTGAATGAAGCGCAGGCCCAGCCTGAAAGCGTCCGCCGCACCGCCGATGTGCACGGGCCGGCCATCCATCCGGTAAGCGACCGCGTCAGCATGGGTGACGCCCGCCATCACCTTGATGAGCGTGCTTTTGCCCGCGCCGTTTTCGCCCATCAGGGCATGCACTTCGCCCGCGCGCAGCGTCAGCGAGGCATCCTCCAGCGCCAGCGTCGCGCCAAACTCTTTAGTCGCGCCCAGCACCTCAAACAGCGGCGTATTCGTGGAAGACATCATATGCTTTGGATCCGAAACAAACTTCTCTTTCAAGCAAATCGGGGGCATGAATTTGCTTCACGCCCCCGACGGTTATCCTGACTGCTGTCGCAGGGCCGGATAGCTCTATTCGCTGATGAACTCCGCTACGTTCGCGGCGGTGACCAGCACGGTGGGCACATAGATCACGCCCTGGCCGATGATCTCGCCCGCCAGATGACGCGCCACGGCGTCGGCCACGGTGCCACCGATGCCGGTGAAGTCCTGGGCGACGCTGGCCTCAAAGCCGTTGCCCGCGGCGATGGCGTCCAGCGCCTGCGGATTGGCGTCGATGCCGACGATGACGATGCCTTCACCTTCGCGGCCCGCAGCTTCAATCGCCTGCAGGGCGCCCAGCGCCGGCTGGTCCCACGCTGCCCACACCGCGCTGATGCTGCCCGCTTCGGGGTTGGCGGCGAGGATTGCTTCCATGCGTGCGCGGCTGTCGGCGATGCCGCCGTCGGTCACGTCAGGCGTCACGCGGTCGATGATTTCGATGTCCGGGCTGTTGGCGAAAATCGCGTCAGCGATAATGCCGCGCTTCTGCACCGGCGGATACGGGTCAAAGGTGAACATGACGATGCGGCCGACGCCATTCAGGCGGTCGGTCACATAGGTCGCGGTTTCGGCGGCCATTGCGTAGCCGTTGCTGGTCACGTTGGTCACCAGGTTGGCGTCCGCACCCGCGTCCATGCCAAAGACCGGGATGCCAGCGGCAGCCGCAGCTTCCAGACCGACCGACACCTGCGCCGGGTCGACGTTAATGACGATTGCGTCCACGCCCTGCGCGGCCACATCTTCCAGACGGCTGACCGCCGCGGCCACGTCGCCCGCGGTATCGATCACATTGACCGTCCAGCCGTTGGCCTCACCGGCAGCCTGGAAAGCCTCAACCATGAACTGGGTGCCGGGCTGGGCCAGGTAGGGTGTGACGACTGCCACGGTGATGTCATCCTGCGCCACGATGCCCGCCGCGCCGAAAGAGAGCAATGCGGCCACGATAAACACTACACTGATGAATCCCTGAAATTTCCTGCGAGACATATTGGAATTCCCTTCACACGAAACTATTTTGCCTGTACAAATCATTTGCGCTTTGAGACCCCTGATTGTCGCTCAGGACGCGGTATTTGCCAACATATCGCCCGATTTGGCGCGTTATCCAGCCGACAAATTAGTCATAGTGCATAAAGATTGCAGCCAATCCGCATCAGTTTGTAGCGGTCGGCAGTATATTGTATACAATCTGCGATCTGTTACGGTGAAAAGACTTTTGTGAAACGTTATGAATGTTTTCAGGCAGATTCAGGCACAAACCCTTCGCGAGCAGGTGGCCGACCAGATCAGGACTGCCATCATCGAGGGACGCCTGAAGCCCAATGACCATATCACAGAAGCCGCCCTCACCAAACAGCTTGGCGTCAGCCGCACGCCTGTCCGCGAGGCATTTATCCTGCTGGAACGCGAGGCACTCGTGATCGCCCACCCCAACCGGGGATGCTTCGTGCGCGCCTTCAACGAGTCCGACGTGGAGGCGCTGTTCTCGATGCGCACCACGCTGGAGAACTTCGCGGCAGAACTCAACATCAATCGGTTTCAGGAAGGTGACTACGCCGAGCTGGAACGGCTGGTGGAAGAACAGCGGCAGTGGGTGATCGCCAGGGACTTCAAGCGCGTGCGCAGCACCGACATGGCCTTTCACCAGTACCTGATCAGCAGCACCGGCCACCCGATGCTGATGCGCAGCTGGGAGGAAATCGTGGCCCAGGTGGCCGCCGTGCTCTACATCCGCGCGGAAGCCATCGCCGACTATGATGAACAACTGGCGATGCGCGACCACGGCAAGATTATCGAGGCGTACCGCAGCCGCTCCATCGACGCGGTGCGCGCTGAGAACCGGCGCATCAACGCCCGTGTCGCGGGCGAATGCATGTATGCAGTGACCTATCTGAGAAAGTGAATGCCCTTTCTGTAGGTCATATTGTATACAATATACATTATTGAAGTCATCATCCGCGCGGGAAGCGGATGCAGGCGAGACGGACAGAAGCACAGCAGCAAGGAGGAAGCGCGCACAACAGCGGTTCAATTCGTCCATTTTTCAGTGAAATACCCTTTATTTGCTGGAGGAACGTACGCATGTTCAAAAATCTTCGTAAACTGAGTGTCGGCGCAGGCGCAGCCGCCCTGCTCACGATTTCGGGCGCGGCGGGCGTCGCTGCGCAGTCCGACATTACGATTTGTTTCGGCTTCCAGGACCTGGAGACGGAATTCTGGGTGGCCGGTCACCGCGCCATCACCGAGACACTGCGCGGCCAGGGCATCGAAGTGCTGGAATACAACGCCAACGAAGACCCCAACCGCCAGCTGGAGCAGATCCGCGAATGCATCGCCCAGGGCGTGGATGGCATCATCATCATCCCCCAGGACGGTGACAGCGCCAACACGATCGTGGCCGAAGCCCAGTCCAACGATGTGCCGATTGCCGTGTTCAACCGCCCGCCGAACGATCGTTCCGCCGGCCTGATCGCGGTGGCCGACAATGTCAGCGCGACCGAACAGGCTGTCGAGTTCATCGCCCAGAAGGCGCTGCGCCAGTACGAAATCACTGGTGAGCCGATCACCCCGCTCATCCTGGTGGGCGCGCTGCAGGACACCAACGCCATTGGCCGCCGCGACGGTTTCTTCAACGTCATCAACCGCTACAACGAACGCTATCCCGGCCTGTTCAATGCCCCGATCGAAGTGGCCACCGAATGGGACGCCGCCACCGCGCTGGCGAACCTGGAAGCCGCCATCACCGCCAATCCGAACGTGGACTTCATCTTCACCTCGTCGGACTTCCTGTTCCCCACCATCCGCTCGGTGCTGGAGCCGCGTGGCATGTGGCAGCCTGCCGGCACGCCCGGCCATGTGCTGCTGGCTGGCCTGGACGGTGACGCCACCGCCTGTATGCTGATCGACCAGGGCTATGTCGATGCCACCGGCGTGCAGGACCTGTACCTGGAAGCCGAAATGACGATGACCAGCCTGCTGGATGCCATCGAAGCTGGCGAGACCGCGCCGAATGAAGTGCTGCTGGACCCCGGCTTCGCGCTGACGGCTGGCAACATCTACTTTGACCGCAGCGACATGTGGGGCTGCGTGCTCTACGACGACGGCTTCCTGGATCAGTAGTTCCCGGTAAACAGCTGTTCTGGTTTCGCATTCTGCCTCCGGAGATACAATGTCCGGAGGCAGGAAGCGAGGCTGTACACTCATGGCACGCACGAGGCATGATCCGGTGTCCACGACGATTCAACGCGATGAACGACCAGGCGCAGCAGAAGACCCATCGGGCCCGCTGCTGAAAAGTATTTCCCCAAAGCGGCGGGATCAGCGCACCCCGTCGCAGGCTGTCGGCGCCTTTTTCAGGCGCGCGCTGCTCAGTGAGAATTTTATCCTTTACCTGACAATCATTTTTTTCGTGGTCGCCAGTATTTTCTTCACCACACTGTCGGCCCCGCGCAATATCACCAACCAACTGCTGAATATGTGGCCGCTGCTGGCAATCGCCATCGGCCAGACCTTTGTGCTCATCCTGGGCGGCATCGACCTGTCGCAGGGCGCGACCATGGCGATCACTAGCACGATCGGCGGGCTGGTCATGTCCACCGCGCTCGATGCCTCCACCTATGACAAAAGCCCGCTGTGGGGCACGCTGATCAGCGAGTCAGGCGGCATTCTGGGCCAGGACCCGAACGGCTGGGCCGTGGCTGTCGTCGTCATGCTGCTGCTGGGCCTGCTGATCGGCTGGCTGAATGGCACGATGATCACGCGCTTCAACCTGGCGCCGTTCATGGTCACGCTTGTCTCATCGACCATCTTCGCGGCCTTCGCGCTGTGGCTGACGCAGTCGCGCAATGTGGCCAACCTGCCGGAGCCGTTCCTGCTGCTGGGCAACGGCGACATCATCTCGATCTTTCTGGGGCCGAAGCTGAACCCGGACATCGCCCGGCGTGACGTGCTGCCGCTGATTACCTACCCCGCGCTGATTTCGCTCGGGCTGGCGGTGCTGGCCCATTTCCTGCTCACGCGCACGTCGTTCGGCCGCCAGATGTACAGCGTCGGCACCAACCGGCGCGCCTCCACGATATCCGGCGTGCCCAGCCAGCGCGTCATCATCATGGTGTACATGTTCAGCGGCTTCTGCGCGGCGGTCGCCTCCATCCTGTATTCGGCGCGCCTGGGCATCGGCCAGCCCTCGCTGGGCAGCGGCAACATCCTGCTGGATGTGATCGGCGCGGCCGTCATCGGCGGCACCAGTCTGTTTGGCGGCAAGGGCACGGTCAAAGGCACCCTGTTCGGTGTGGCATTTTTCGTGCTGCTGCTGAACATCCTCAACGCGATGCAGTTGTCTCCCTTTATCATCGATGCGGTCAAGGGCGGCATCATCCTGATCGCCGCGCTGCTGGACATCACCCGCACGCGCATCCTGAACCGGGGGGCCTGAGCCATGACACGCTCAACCATCCTCACTATTGAGCATATTTCCAAAGCATTCTTCGGCGTGCCGGCGGTGCGCGATGTCAGCATCGACGTGAAAGAAGGCGAAATCCTGGGGCTGATCGGCCAGAACGGCGCAGGCAAGTCCACGCTGATGAACCTGGTCGGCGGCGTGGTGCATCCTGACGCGGGCAGCATGACCTTTCGCGGCAAGCCCTATGCGCCGCGCCGCCCGGCGGATGCCAACGACGCGGGTATCGGCTTCATCCATCAGGAGCTAAACCTGTTCACCAACATGACCATTGCCGAAAACGTATTCATCAGCGGGTTCCCGCGCACCGGCTTCGGCCCGTTCAAATTTATCGACCGTGCGGCGATGAAGGCGCGCACCCGGGAACTGCTCGACCAGGTGGGCCTGGATACACCGCCTGATTTCCAGATCGAGCGCATGTCACCCGGCGAGCGCCAACTGGTGGAAATCGCAAAAGCACTTTATATGGATGCGTCGCTCATCATCTTTGATGAGCCCACGACATCGCTGACCGCCCGCGAGACAGAGCAGCTTTTTAACATCATGCTGCGCCTGCGCGAACAAGGCAAGTCGATGATCTACATCTCGCATATCCTCAACGATGTGCTGCGGCTGGCCGACTCGATCGCGGTGATGCGCGACGGCCAGCTTGTCACGCAGGAAGCGCGCGACGCATTCGACACGCGACGCATGATTTCGCTGATGGTCGGCCGCAGCATCGAGCAGTTGTATCCCACGCGCACGTCTGCCCCCACGACGACGCCCCTGCTGGAGTTGAAAGGCATCTCGGCCGCGGGCATCGTCGAGAAGGTCAACCTGACTGTGCACCGCGGCGAGCTGGTCGGCCTGTTCGGCCTGATGGGCTCCGGACGCACCGAGCTGGCGCGCATGATTTTCGGCCTCGACCGCACCGAACAGGGCGAGATTCGCGTGGCTGGCGAAGCCCTGAAAGGGTCCAGCGCGCGCGACTCGATCCGCAGCAAAATCGCTTTCGTCACCGAAAACCGGCGCGAAGAAGGCCTGCTGATGAATATCGCCATCGCCGACAACGTGACGCTGGTGGCACTGCCTGAATTTGCGCGCACCGCCCTGCAGATTCTGGACGCCGGGGCCATGCGCGAGGCCGCCCGCGAAGCCTCGCAGGCGCTTCAGCTAAAAGCCGCGGATATCAGTGTCCAGCCGGCCAAAAGCCTGAGCGGTGGCAACCAGCAGAAGGTCGTCATCGCCAAGTGGTTGCTGTCTCAGCCGGAAGTTTTCATCATGGACGAGCCGACGCGCGGCATCGACGTGGGCGCGAAGTATGAAATCTACGCCATCATGGATCGGCTGGCAGCAGCCGGAAGCGGCGTGCTGTTTATTTCGTCCGAGCTGGAAGAGCTGATGGGCACCTGCGACCGCATCCTGGTCATGAGCCAGGGCGAAATCGTGGCCCAGTTCGCCCGCGAGGCCTTCTCGGACGAGGCCATCCTGCGGGCGGCCTTCCGCGAACATGCGCCGCTGCACCCGCACTCCGGCGAAACGGAGCAATCGTCATGAAACGACGCACTATCAACCTGCGCACGCTGCTGCTGAACAACTCGACCATCGTGCTGTTTATCGTGCTGTTTGTGTATTTCGGCATCCAGTCGCCGCGCTTCCTGTCGCTGGAAAGCATCACCAATATCGTCAAACAGGCCTCGTTCACGGGCATCATCGCGGTGGGCATGACATTCGTGCTGCTCACAGCCGGCATCGACCTCTCGGTCGGTTCGAATATGTACCTGTCATCGGTGGTGGCCGGCCTGCTGATGCGCCAGCTTGGCATCGGCGTGGTGGAAGGCCTGCTGGTGGCCGTCGCCGTCGGCACGCTGTACGGCGCATTCAACGCGTTCGTCATCGTCAGGCTGAAGATCATACCGTTCATGGTCACGCTGAGCACGCTCGTGATCGGGCGCGGCCTGGGCACAGCCTTCACGCAGTCGCAGCAGGTCGACTTTCCGCAGTCGATGCTGTCGTTCGGGCAGATCCAGCTTGTCGGCATCCCCATGCCGATTATCGTATTCGCGCTGGTCATCGCCGCGGCATGGGTCATCCTCACGCGGACGCAGTTCGGACGGCAGATTTACGCGGTGGGCAACGACCCTGAAGCGGCCAAAAAGGCCGGTATCCGCACCAACTGGGTGATCGCCCGCGTGTACATCATCAGCGGCTTTTGCGCCGGACTGGCAGGCTTCATCCTGATTTCCCAGCTGGGCAGGCTCGACCGGTCGTTTGCCGAGGGGCGCGAATTCGACGCCATCGCCGCGGCCGTGCTGGGCGGCACCAGCCTGTTCGGGGGTGTCGGCAATGTGTTCGGCGCAGTGCTGGGCGCACTCCTGATTCAGATGGTGCAGCTTGGTCTGGTGTTCAACAATGTTAATCTCTACCTGCAGCCGATGATCAAAGGCGTGATCATCTTCCTGGCGATCTTTTTCGACAGCCTGCGCGACGCAAATATGAAGAAGCTCAAGCGTCGCTTTATTCGGCCTGTAGAGACCCAAACACCATCATGAGCCACAGTTTTATGCTAAACGGCGGGCACGACGATCCCGCCAGCATTCGGATTCGCGCCGGCGCGCTGACTGCGCGCATCGAAGCGGGCGCCCTGCGCACCATTCAGGCCGGGGGCATCGAAGCGGTGCGCCAGGTGTATGCCGCCGTGCGCGACCACAACTGGTCGACCATCCCCGGCGAGCTGACGGATATCGATCTGGAACAATCGGATGACGGCGTGCGCTATGCCTACACCAGCACGCATCGCTCCGGGGACGTGCATTTCGTCTGGCACGGCGAAATCATCGGCTCCAGCCGCGACAACACGCTCACGTTCATCTTTGACGGCGAGGCGAAGTCTGATTTCCGGGCCAACCGCGTCGGCTTTTGCGTGCTGCATCCCGGGGACATAGCTGGCCAGCCCTGCACCATCCTGCACACAGACGGCGCATCCGAGGAGGCAGGCTTTCCGGCAGACATCATGCCCCATCAGCCATTTTTCGATGTGCGCGCCATCACCCATGAAACGGCAAACGGCGCGCGCGTCACTGTGACGATGGAAGGCGACACGTTCGAGACTGAAGACCAGCGCAACTGGACCGATGCTTCGTTCAAGACCTACTGCACGCCGCTGGCACTGCCCTACCCGCGCATGATCGCCGCCGGGACGCGCATCCGCCAGGTCGTCACGATCAGCGCGGTCATGCCCCCGGACGCGCCTTCAGTCACCTCTGACGACGATGACGATGCGCAGGTGGTCATGACGGTGACCGGCGCGACGGTCCCGGTGCCGCGCATCGGCCTGTGCGTCAATGCCGATGGCGCGCCGATCACCCTCAGCGAAGCTGCCACGCTGCGCACGCTGCGACCGGCCCATCTGCGCCTCGACCTGCATCCTGCTGCGCCGGACGCCCATGCCCGCTACGCGCAGGCCGCCTCGCAGGCGCGCGCGCTGGACAGTGGCCTGCTGGTCGCGCTGCATCTGACCGATGATGCCGACGCCGAGCTGGGCCGCGTCGCCGACTGGACGCATGAGCAGGATCCGCCGCTGGATGCCTGGTTGATCTTCAAGGCCAGCAGCCCGGGGACGCCCGCCGCGCTGGTAAATAAGGCGCGCAATGTGCTGTCGCGCTTTCAGGTGCCCGTCGGCAGCGGCACCAACGGCTACTTCACCGAGCTGAACCGCCATCGGCCAGACGCCTCCGGGCTGGATTTCGTCGCCTACAGCGTCAATCCGCAGGTGCATGCCTTCGACAATGCTTCGCTGGTGGAGACGCTGCAAACGCAGGGTGATACCGTGCGCAGCGCGGCGGCATTCACCGGAAAGCCGGTCGTCGTCTCGCCGGTCACGCTGCATATCCGCTGGAACCCAAACGCCACGTCCGACGATCCGCCCACGCCGCCCGGCCAGCTTCCGCGCCAGGTGGATACGCGCCAGTTGTCACAGTTTGGCGCAGCCTGGACGCTGGGCAGCATCAAGCATCTGGCCGAAGCTGGCGCGTCGGCCATCACCTACTACGAATTGACGGGCTGGCTGGGTGTGATGGAACGCGAAACCGGCTCGCCTTTGCCCGCGTTGTTCCCCAGCGAGCCGGGCCAGCCATACCCGCTGTTTGACGTGCTGCGCTCGGTCAATGAATTTGCCGGGGGCACGATCCGCGTCATGCGCTCCAGCGCGCCGCTGCGGGCGGTCGGGCTGGTGCTGGAACGCGGCGGCAGCATGCGCATCATGCTGGCCAATTTCATCAATGACTATGTGGACGTGCGCATCCCCGGCTTCCTGGAGACCACGCTGGAGCCGTATGCCGTCGTCATCGCGGATGGGCAATCCAATGGCTAGGCTGATTCCCCGCGCCGACGGACGCATCCGCGCGCTGTATTTCGTCGAAACCGCACACGACGTCCGCAAGGCTGTCGAGATGATGGCGGGCGAGCAGTCGAGCGGGACGTTTGTCAAAATTCCCGGCGAAACCCCGGAATTACAGGCGCGTCATGGCGCGCAGGTCGAATCAATCGAGGTGCTGGGCACAGTTCCGTCGCCCAGCCTGCCCGGCTCACGCCTGCCCAAAGGCACGGCACAGCCGGTTTATTCACAGGCGGAAGTCGTATTGTCGTGGCCGTTCGAGAATATCGGCGCCTCGCTCTCGACGCTGTGGACAACGGTGGCTGGCAACCTGTTCGAGCTGTCGCCATTTTCCGGCCTGCGCCTGCTCGATATCGAGATTCCCACGCCCTTTGCGGGCAGGTATCCGGGCGGGAAATTTGGCGTCGCAGGCACGCGCGAATTATCCGGCGTGCAGGACCGGCCGCTGATCGGCACGATCATCAAGCCCAGCGTGGGCTTCTCGCCCGAACAAACGGCCGCGCTGGTCAGCACGCTGATCGAGGCCGGGCTCGACTTCATCAAAGACGATGAGTTGCAAACGGACTCACCGCATAATCGGCTGAGCGAACGCGTGGACGCGGTCATGGGCGTCATCAATGCCTATGCCGAGCGCACAGGCCGCAAGCCAATGTATGCGTTTAACGTGACTGGCGACCTGGACGAGATGAAGCGCGGCCACGATGCCGTGCTGGCGGCTGGTGGCACCTGCATCATGGTCAATATGCTGGCGGTCGGGCTGGCCGGCGTAACCGAGCTGGCGCGCCATGCCGGGCTTCCCATCCATGGCCACCGCGCCGGCTGGGGCATGGTCACACGTGCGCCCGCGCTGGGCATGGGCTACATCGCCTTTCAGAAATTTTTCCGTCTGGCAGGCATCGATCACCTGCACGTCAACGGCATCCGCAACAAGTTCTGCGAGTCTGACGAGAGCGTGGTCGCGTCGGCCCGCGAATGCCTGACGCCGCTGCTGGGCGGCTACACCGTCATGCCCGTCTTTTCTTCGGGCCAGACAGCCGCGCAGGCCGCCGACACCTATCAGGCGCTGGGTAGCGCCGACTGCCTGTATCTGTGCGGCGGCGGCATCATCGGCCACCCGATGGGCATCGCCGCCGGGGTGGAGAGCGTGCGCGAGGCCTGGTCTGCTGCTATACAGGGCATCCCGCTGGCGCAGCATGCGGCGGCGCATCCGGCGCTGGCGGCCGCGCTGTCCGGATTTGCGGGCGGTGGCGCATGAGCGACCTGCTGCTCACCTTTTACGGAGACGACTTCACAGGGTCCACGGATGTCACCGAGGCCCTGACCTGGAACGGCATCCCTGCCGTCCTTTTTCTGGAACCACCCACCCCTGACTTTGTGCGCGCGCATTTCCCGCATGCCCGCGCCGTGGGGGTGGCGGGTATCAGCCGGTCGCTGAAGACGGCTGAGCTTCAAGCTGCCCTGCCGGGGCAGTTTGAAAAGCTGGCCGCGCTGGGCGCCACGCTGTTTCACTATAAAGTTTGTTCCACCTTCGACTCGTCGCCTGAGATTGGCAGCATCGGCGCGGCGGCGGACATCGGCTGGGCGCATTTTCGGCCCAGGGCTGTGCCGCTGCTGGTCGGCGCACCCATCCTCAAACGATATGTCGCGTTCGGCAATCTGTTTGCCGGGGTGAATGGGGTGACGTACCGGCTGGACCGCCATCCCACCATGCCAAAGCACCCGGTCACGCCCATGCACGAGGCAGACCTGCGCGTGCATCTGGGCCGGCAAACGTCGCGCCGTATGGGCCTGGTGGACTGGCTGACGATTCAGCGCGGCCCGGATGCTGTAAGTGCGGCATGGCATGAGCAGATGGCCGGCGGCGCGCAGATTATCGTGCTGGATACGCTCAGCGAAAGCGATTTGCTCACGCTGGGCGAGTTCCTGTGGCAGCAGGCGTCGTCGGGCGACTGCCCGTTCGTGATCGGCTCGTCCGGCGTGGAATATGCGCTGGCGGCGCACTGGCGTGCATCTGGCCTGGCAGGGCCAACGGCGGCTCCGGCATCGGTGCTGCCCGTCGATCAGATCGTCGTAGTCAGCGGCAGCGCGGCACCGGGGACCGCGGCACAACTCGCCTGGGCAGAGCAGAACGGCTTTCAGGTGCATCGGCTGAATACGCTGCGCCTGATTGACGAGGCCAGCGCCGATGCCGAACGCGAAGCGATGGTGGCGCTGGCCTGCGATATCCTGGCGCAGGGCAAGTCTCCGGTATTGTTCTCGGCCTGGGGGCCAGATGACCCAGCCATTGCCGAGACGCGCGCCAGCCTGGCCGAGCGCGGCCTGAATACGGCCAGCGTCAGCCCGCTGCTGGGCGCGCAGCAGGGACGCATCCTGCGCGAGATTGTGCAGCGCACGGGCATCCGCCGCGCCATCGTGACCGGCGGCGACACCTGCGGACACGCCGCGCAGCAGCTTGGCATTTACGCGCTGGAGACGATCCTGCCGCTGGCGCCGGGCGCGCCGTTGTGCCGGGCCCGCGCGTATGATGCCGATTTTGAAGGGCTGGAAATATCACTGAAGGCTGGCCAGGTGGGGCGCGCCGATTACTTCGGCAGCGTGCTGCGCGGCCGGTTGTAGACAAGACAGCAGTTTCACACGCTGACATCTGATGAATGGCAAAGGGTAAAAATCATGGCAACCAGAATCGCGTTGATGGGTGCGGGCGGCAAGATGGGGTCGCGCATCACGGATAATATGAAGGACCTGCCCGAATTTGACATGATGTACGTGGAGGTCTCGCCGCAGGGCATCGAAAACCTGGGCAAACGTGGCGTCAGCCCCACCCCGCGCGACGAGGCGCTGGCCACCGCCGATGCCGTCATCCTGGCCATCCCCGACAAGCTGATCGGCCGCATCACCAACGAGATCATCGAGCTGATCAGGCCGGGTGCGATGGTGATCGGGCTCGATCCGGCCGCGTCATATGCCGAGGTCATCCCCGTACGCAACGACCTGACCTATTTCATCTCGCATCCATGCCATCCGCCACTGTTTAATGATGAAGTGGAAGAGTCCGCCCGCACCGACTGGTTCGGCGGGGTGAAGGCCAAGCAGCACATCGTGTGCGCGCTCTATCACGGGCCGGATGAGGACTACGCCAAAGGCGAGGCCATCGCCCGCGCCATGTACGCGCCGGTCATGAATTCGTATCGCATCACCGTCGAGCAGATGGCCATCCTGGAGCCCGCGCTGGTGGAAACCTTTGCCGCCACCGTCATCACCGCCATCAAAGAGGCGCTGGATATCGCGGTCGAGATGGGCGTGCCGGAAGAAGCCGCGCGCGAATTCCTGTTTGGGCATATTCGCATTGAGCTGGCTATTATCTTCGGGTTTGCAGGATTCCCGTTCTCCGATGGTGCCAAGCTGGCCATCAAGAACGCGTATCCGAATATTTTCCTGCCCGACTGGAAAGAACGCATCATGAATCTGGATGCGCTTAAGCACAGCGTGGCGGAAATCACCGACAGCCTGAAGTAAGGCAGAAGGAAGACACGCATGGCCACTTTGAAGACGCTGGTTGCTACGCTGGAAGGTGCGGGGGAGGCTTATCACATCCTGCCGCTAGATTCGGGTTTTCAGGCGCTGATTACGCGCTACGGTTCGCGCATCCTGGGGCTGTTTCCGCCTGGTGAGGACCCCGAAAATCTGTACTGGACGCCGACCGCCATGAACAGCGCGGCGGCTTTCGCCAGCGAGCTTCAGGCTGTGCGCGCGTGGAATATCGGCGGCGAACGCTTCTGGATCGCGCCGGAAATCCAGTACATTTTCACCGACCGCGCGCAGGGCACCGCCAGCCAGCGCGTGCCCGAAGCGATGGATCCCGGCTTCTACACCATGCGTGAGGACGAGCACGGCGTGTCGTTCAGCCAGGAAATCCAGCTGCGCGCCTATAACATCGCCGAGGGCGAGGCGTATCTGCGCTGTCATCATACGATTCGCCCGGCGGCCAATCCGCTGCGTTTGCTCAGCGCCGGGGCCGCAATGCTGGATGGTGTGGCCTATGCGGGTGTCACCCATACCTTCACGCTGGCGCAGATGGAGCATACGCAGCATGTGGCTGAAAGCTGGAACCTGATTCAGCTTCCTCCCGGCGGCCAGATGATTATCCCTGCGTCTGACCTGCTGGAGACGGCCGAGTATTTCGGCAGCGCGACCGAAGAATCACGGACTGTGCGCGATGGTGCCGTCCGCCAGACCATCACCGGCATGCGCCAGTACAAGGTGGGCTATAAAGCCGCCAGCGTCGGCAACCGACTGGCCTATCTGCGCCCGCTGGGCGATGGCCAGTCCAGCCTGCTGGTGCGCCAGTTCTCGAACAATCCTTCGGCCGAATACACCGAGGAACCGCCGGACGAAGTGGGCGTTAACGGCTACTCGATTCATGTCTATAACGACGGCGGACAGTATGGCATCTTCGGCGAGCTGGAAACGAGCGGCCAGGCCATCGGCGGGGCCACCGGCCGCACACACACCGAAGACCAGTATGTCCTGTGGGCATTTGTCGGGCCGGATGCAAAGCTGCGCGCCATTGGCAAACACCTGCTGGGAGTCGCGATTTAATGATGCGCCTGGGGCTGGGCAGCTACGCGCTGGCATGGTCGATCGGCGTGCCGGGCTTCTCGGCCCCGTCACAGGCGTGGACCGCGTTCGATGTGCTGAATTTCGCGCACGAGCTGGGCCTTTGCGTGGTGCAGCTGGCCGATAACCTGCCGCTGCACACGCTGGGCGCCGAGACGTTGCGCGAGCTACGTGACAAGGCAGCAGCGCTGAACATCGCGGTGGAAGTGGGCACGCGCGGCATCGCGCCCGATCATCTGCGTCTGTATCTGGACTATGCGAAGACGTTCGCATCGCCCATCGTGCGCGTGGTGCTGGACACCGCCGACCACCACCCGTCGGTCCCTGAAGCAGCGGGACTGATCCGGGAGGTCATGCCCGACTACGAGCGTGCGGGCGTCACGCTGGCGATTGAGAATCACGACCGCTTCAAGTCACGCGAGCTGGTCGAATTGCTGGCGCGCATCGATCACGCGCACGTCGGCATCTGCCTGGACACGGTCAATTCGTTCGGCGCGCTGGAAGGGCCGGAAGTCGTGGTGGCCGCGCTGGGGCCGTATGTCGTCAACCTGCATGTGAAGGAATTTGTGGTGCGCCGCGCCGCGCACAATATGGGCTTCACCGTATTTGGCGCGCCAGCCGGACAGGGCATGCTGGACATGCCGTGGCTGCTGGGCGAGCTGGCACAGCACGGCCGCGACTTCAACGCGATCATCGAGGCGTGGCCCGCGCCCGAAGCCACCACCGACGAAACCGCCGCCAAAGAACAACGCTGGGCACGCGAAAGCACCGCGTATCTGCGCGGGCTGATAAAGGACGATGCACAATGAGCACACTGAAATTCGCCCTGTTTGGCACGGGCTTCTGGTCGCGCTATCAACTGGGCGGCTGGGCCGAAACTGGCGAAGTCGAATGCGTGGCGCTGTACAACCGCACAAAGTCACGCGCTGAGGCTGTCGGGCGCGACATTGGCGTGAGCGCGATCTACGACGATGCCGAGCGCCTGCTGGACAGCGAAAAGCTCGATTTCGTCGATATCTGCACCAACGTGGAAACGCATTTCCCGCTGACGAAGCTGGCCGCCGAACGCGGCATCGCGGTCGTGTGCCAGAAGCCGATGGCGACCAGCCTGGCGGAGGCCGAAGCGCTCGTCGCCGTCTGCCAGCAGCACAATGTCCCACTGTACATCAATGAAAACTGGCGCTTCCAGACGCCCATCCGTGCGCTGAAGGCGGCGCTGGACAGCGGGCGCATCGGCAAAGCCTTTCGCGCCGTGGTGGACTATCGTAACAGCTTTGACCTGTATGTGAACCAGCCATTCCTGATGGAGCTGGAGCAGTTCATCCTGACGGATATTGGCAGCCACATCCTCGACACCACGCGTTATTTATTTGGCGAGGCGGATACGCTGCATGCCACCATTCGCACGGTCAACCCGAAGCTGAAGGGCGAGGACGTGGCGACCTGTTTCTTGACGATGGAAAACGGCGCGACCGTCACCGCCATGATGAGCTACGCCAGCAAGCGCGAGCACGACCGTTTCCCCGAGACGTATGTGCAGATTGAAGGCGACCGGGGCTTTCTGGAGCTGGGGCCGGATTACTGGATCCGCGAGACCACCGACGAGGGCACGCGTTCATGGCGCGCCGTGCCGCCGCATTATGCATGGGCGGATGCGCGCTACGACATCGTGCATTCCAGCATCGTCCCCTGCCAATTAAACATCGCGCGGGCGCTGAAAGGCCTGGAACGCGGCGAAACCAGCGGCGAGGACAACCTGAAAACCGTGCGGCTGGTATTCGGCTCGTATGCCTCGGCGGCGTCTGGCCAGATTGTGGACAGGCTCGCCCTGCGTCCGTGACAGGGTGGGCCGCTACAGCACCAGCAGGCCCAGGTCCTGCGCCGTAAAAGCGGCCAGGATAATCAGCGCGGTGACGCCGACGACGGTATAGCTCACGCGGCGCTTGTAGCCGATACGCCAGAACTTGCGGATGCTGAGCACGATCGACAACGCTGCAATGGCGTTGATGACCAGCGTGATTTCCACCGCGACAATATCAGCCAGGCCCAGCAGCGGCAGCACAAAGGGCAGGATGGCATATTGCAGCGTGCAGCGAATCCCGCTCAGGATCAGGCCGACGGCAAGCGTGCCTTCAGCGCGGGTGACGGCAGCGTCGTGGGCGATGGCTTGCTGAAGCGCCGCATCTGGCGCAGACGGGGATTCCATGACAGACATAAGCGATGCCTCGTGAATGTTGATATACGAAAAAACGGGACGACTTCGTGAATTTTATCACGCAATCGTCCCGTTTCGCCTGAGTGAAGACAAAGAATTTTGCGCCGCAGGTTACAGCAGCGCGGGCAGCGTCAGCGGTTCTCCACGCGCAATCAGCCACTGGCGATACAGACGCTCTGCGTGACCAGCCGGGTCGGCATAGAAATCATCCGGCGAAAGGTCCAGCGTCACTGGATAGCGCGCAGGCCTGATAACCGGGTTCGTCTCGGCAAATCGCTTGATGACCAGCGCGTGTTCCTTCAGCGTGCCATCCGGCCGCACCAGGCCAAAGAAGCGTTCGTGGCGGGCCTCATCGCACGGCGGCTTGCTCCACAGCGACTCGTGATAATCGGCAAAGCACCAGGTCAGCGAGCCAGTCGCGCCGACATCTACCAGCGCAGGCAGCACCTGCGCCAGATAATCGGCCAGCGCGCTCTCAGACGCCATGAACTGCGAGCGGTCCACGCCATAGGCATTCCAGGCCCACAGCTCGCTCGGTCCACCGGGGTCGGCTGTGCAGCCGCCAAATTCTTCCATCAGCGTCGGCTTGCCGCACAGCGCGCTGGTCAGCGCACAGGTAAAGGGGACGAACAGCGGGTCGAGCGGCGAACGCGAAACATGGCTGTACATCGGATAGCTGTGCATGACGGCCAGATCGGTTATGCCAAAGGTGTCGTCGATGCGCAGCGCGTCGCGCGACATCAGGCTGGCGGCATGCAGCCCACACGTGATCGGATGGGCCGTATCCAGCGCACGAATGGCCGCGCACATCTCGCTCACCCAGCGGCGTCCCGTCTCGCGATCCGGCGCGATGGCGAATAAATCAGGCTCGTTGCCCAGATTCCACATGCCCACGCCGGGATGATCGCGCAGCAGGCGCACGACCGTCTCAATCTGCAACAACTGGGCCGCCCATGCGACCGGGTCGGTGAAGAAATTGCGATAGCCTGTCACGACTGGCTCACCCGCGCTGACCAGCTTGCGCGGCGGGAAATGCGGCTGTGCATCATCCAGCAGCCAGCGCGGTGACCAGTTCGGGCCGCTCATATGCCCGGTGAAAAAAGTCACGTCTAGCTTCAGGCCGCGCTCGGCTGCCAGATCTGCCACGGTGGCCAGCGAGGCCAGCGCGTCTGCCGACACTGCGTCTGGCGTCGGCTGAAAATCGTCCCACAGCAGGAAGATGCGCACCAGCGTCAGACCGAGTTCCTTCAGCACGTCGAATTCCTCGGCCGCTTCCTGGGCATCGAAGTCCGACCACCAGTACATGGCCTTGCGCCGAGGCCAGTAATTCACACCAAAAACAAAGGGTTGCCCCGCTTCTGCATACATCGTGCCGGCCCGCCTGTGTTACCCGGTTAAATGAGACTGCGGTGTTACCAACCGTTGTGGACGATCAGTTCGCGAAACCACAGCGCGCTGTCTTTCAGCACGCGCTTCTGGGATGCGTAATCCACATACACGATACCGAAGCGCTTGTCGAAGCCCCACGCCCACTCGAAGTTGTCCATCAGCGACCAGACGAAATAGCCTTTCAGCGGCGCGCCATTGTCGATGGCGCACTTGGCCGCCTCGAGATGCTGGCGCAGATACTCGATGCGGTCGGGGTCATGCACCCCACCCGTCGTGGCATCCAGCACGTCGTCATAGGCCGCGCCGTTCTCGGTCACATACAGCGCCTTCGGGTGATAGTCCTGATGGATGCGCGTGAGGATGTTGCACAGGCCGGGTGCATACACTTCCCAGTCCATGGCCGTGCGCGGGCCCTCGCCACGCAGATGGTTCAGAAGCAACGGCGGCTTCAAGCTGTCTGCGACGACCGACCGGGTGTAGTAATTCACGCCCAGAAAATCAATCGGTGTGCTGATATTGTCCAGGTCACCGGCCTGCACGACAGGCGCATCATCGCCATACAGCGCCAGCATATCGGCAGGATACTCACCGCGGAACAGCGGGTCCAGAAACCAGCGATTGAAAAACCCGTCATGACGATGGGCAGCCTGAATATCCGCCTCACTGTCTGAAGCGGCGTGCGACCAGGTGTGATTGAGCACGATGCCCAGGTCGGCCTCAGGGCGAATGGCGCGCATCGCCTGCACCGCCAGCCCGTGCGACAGCAGCACGTGATGAATCACCTGCAAAGCCGCCTTGAGGTTGCCCCGTTCGCCGGGCGCATGTTCGCCCATCCAGTGGCCCAGGAAGCCGACGCACCACGGCTCGTTGTGCGTGGCGATATGCTTCACGCGGTCGCCCAGCGTCTCGGCGATCAGCGCGGCGTAGTCTGCAAAGGCATGCACGGTATCGCGCGACTGCCAGCCGCCCGTTTCCTGCAGCGCCTGCGGCAGATCCCAGTGATACAGCGTAATCATCGGTTCGATATTCTTTTCCAGCAGCGCATCGACCAGGCTGTCATAGAACGCCAGGCCCTTTTCGTTCAGCGGACCGACACCCTGCGGGAACACACGCGGCCAAGCTATGCTGAAGCGATACGCCTGCAAGCCCAGATCGGCCATCATCGCCACATCATCGCGGAACAGCTCGTAATGCCTGTTGGCAATATCGCCGGTGTCACCGTTCAGCACGCGACCGGGCGTGTGCGAAAAGGTGTCCCAGATGGAGGGCAGACGCCCATCTGTCGCCACCGCGCCTTCAATCTGATAGCTGGATGTTGCTGAGCCCCACAGAAAACCATCCGGAAATTTCATGGCGTGTCTACCTTTTTCACGGCGCGCCTGCTGGCGTCAGCGTCAGCAGGGTGATGGACTGCGGAGGCAGTTCAAGCCCCGCATCCGACAGGGAATCATTCATTTCAAGCTCAGCCAGGCCTTCGTGCGTGCTGTCAAACCTGCGCGCAGCGGCCGAGGCAGTTTCAAAACCGCTGACTGCGATGCGCCTGGTGTGGGCCTCGTCAGCCATGTTGACGAGCAGAATCGTCAGCGCTCCATCGCTCTGGCGCAGCGCGGCATAAGCGCGCACGTCGTCGTCGGGTACCGTGGCGCGCACCAGTGTCTCGCCAAATTCTGCATACAGCGCATAGGTGTAAAACGTCGGGCGCGCGTCGTAGCGCGCCAGCAGGCCGTGGCCGCTGAGGCCGTCATTGGTCTGCATGCCGAAATAGGCCACCCGGTCGACGCCGCCGGTGATGATCCGGCCCAGCACGTCCGCCCACCAGATCGCGTTGTAGTGCGAGTCTGGCGTCGCTTCCCCGGCAGTGCCTGCGCTCCAGTGGCTGGCCACTTCATTCATGGCCACGGGCAGGTCACGCCCGGTGTAGCGCAGCACCCACTCGTGCAAGTTCGCGGCAATATCCGTCCAGCGCGGCGCATCCGCCCGCAGGTCAGCGATTGTCGCAGCGATGCCCTGGCCGTTGTCCGGGAAGGGGTAGCGATGCACCGAGACGATATCGACCAGGTCGCCATTGGTTTCCAGAAAGACGCGCAGGAATTCATGCGCGCGCGGATTATCGGCCGGATTTCCGGTGAACTGAGAAGTGTCCGGGCCGACCAGCACCAGGTCAGGATCGACTTCCAGCATGGCCAGCGCATTGGCGCGCCATTCAGCGGCCGCCTGCTCTGCCGTATAGTCGTCATACAAATCGGCTTCGTTGCCGATACTCCACAGGCGCACATCATAGCCGCGGTCGATATTGACCATGCGCACGAGGTCGGCGGCCATTTCTGGGGAACCGCCTTCCATGCGCGCCTGAATCAGCATCTCCAGGCCAAATAACCGGGCCTGCCCCATGTACAGATCAACAGTTGAGCGCTGAAGCAGCTGATCGTCGCCCACCGCGCCGCCCGGAAAGCGCCACCAGGTGATGCCACTTTCCGGAACCAGCGGGTATAAATCAGGCGTGATCATATTCAGCGTGCCGTAGTTCGCGCCAAAGAGAGTCGGCGGAATATCCAGCAGCGCTGCCGAAGCATCCACCTCAATCACAGCTATGTCGCCCTGCCCGGCCGCCAGACCAGCCGTTAGCAACAGGCCAGTGGCCAGCAGCAGAACGCGCTTCATATTACTTCTCCACACCGGTCACGACGACGCCGCGCATAAAGAAGCGCTGGGCGAAGATGAACAGCAGCACCGGCACCGCCAGGCCAATGATGGCTGTGGCCTGAATCAGATGCGGCTGCTGGTCATAGATAAAATTGAAGCGCTGGATGCCCACGCTGATAGGTTGCAGTTCAGGCTTGCCCAGCAGATAGATCAGCGGCTCAAAATAGTCATTCCACGCAAACACGATATGGAACAGCCCCACCGTGACAATGGCCGGCCAGCTCTGCGGGATAATGACCGACAGCAGCACGCGCAGCGGCGAGGCGCCGTCGATCATGGCGGCTTCGTCCAGGTCACGCGGCAGCGTCATGAAGTACTGGCGCAGCAGGAAGACGTTGTACGCGTTGGCGAAGAAGTGCGGAATGATCAGCGGCAGCCACGTACCCGTCCAGCCGATGATCGAGAAGAACGCATAGGTCGGCACCAGCGTGACCTGGCGCGGCAGGATAATCGTGCCCACCAGCAGCAGGAACAGCAGGCGCTTGCCAGGAATCGGGAAGCGGGCGAAGCCGTAGGCCACCAGAATCGAGGAAATCAGCGTGCCCACCACGCCAAACAGCGCGATCGCCATCGTGTTGCCCAGCAGCAGCGGGAAATTTACGCCGTTCCACACTTCGCCGAAGTTGCCGAATTTCGGATCGAAGAACATCACTTGCTCAAGCTGACGCCAGCGGCCTTCCCATTCGATCGGCGTGGCCGTCGGGTCGGCCGGATCGATAAAGGTACTGTCGTTGCGGCGTCCGGCAATCAGCGCCAGCTCGCGGACGGTTCCATCGGGCATGGGCACTTCATAGATCGGATAGGCTGTGCCATCGATCGTGGCAGTCTCGCCGGTCATCGGGAAAATCGAGCCGGTGGCGCTGGCGACAATCTGGTCTTTGTCTTTAAATGCGGTCAACGTGCCGTAGACAAACGGCAGAAGAAACGCGGACAGAAGCAGGCACGCAAACAGGGTGACCGAAGCGGTCATGCCCAGCCGGGCCTGGCGGCTCTGATAGGCATTCATCAGTCTTTGTCTCCACTCGAATAGTAGACCCAGTACTTGGAAGTCGTAAACAGGAAGATGGTGACCGTGAACGCCATCAGGAAGAGCATCCAGGCCAGCGTGGCGCCATAGCCCATGTTTTTGAACGTGAAAGCTTCCTTGTACAGATGAATGTTGAAAAACAGCGTCGAGTTGCCGGGGTCGCCGGTCGGGCCCTTGAGGATGAAGGGCGTCTCAAAATAGCGGAACAGGCCGATCACCGAGAGCACCAGATTGTAGAAGATGACCGGAGAGATCATCGGCAGGGTGATATGGCGGAAGCGCCGCAGATAAGAAGCCCCGTCCACGCGGGCAGCCTCGTAAAGTTCAGTGGGAACGCCCTGCATACCGGACAGCGTGATGAGCATGGCGTTGCCGATGCCCCACAGGCCGATCAGCACCAGCGCGGGATAAATCCAGTCAATGCTGTACATCCAGTTGGGGCCGGCGATGCCGATTGACTCGAGCAGGCGGTTTACCCAGCCTGTTTCAGTGTTCAGCGTGCCCGACCAGATATACGCGCTGGAGACCACAGGCACCATGTACGGCACATAGAACAGCAGGCGGAACAAGCGCTTGCCTGCCAGAAATTCACTGTTCAGCAGGGCGGCCAGCAGCACCGGCAGGAAGATCGCCAGTGGCAGTGAAATGACCGCAAATTTCAGCGTGGCGCCCAGGGAAACCCCGACGATCGGGTCCTGAAAGAAATTGACGTAATTATCTAAGCCGATGAAATTGATTTCTGTTGGGGTGTTGAGGTTGTAATCAGTCAGAGACAGGATCAGCGATGCACCCATCGGCAGGATGGTGAATGCCACCAGTCCGATGATCCAGGGCAGAATAAAGAGAATCCCCATGCGGCTCTTGCGCTTGTCCAGCGTGCCTTCGCCGGGAAAATCTCGTGCGACATCAGGAGAAAAAATAGACATGGCAGCCCCCATTAACAGGTCGGGTGATACGGGGGCGTGCCTGTGATCAGACACGCCCCCGCCATATTCTGGACTATCTGGGAATCAGAAAGACCCGTTTAGCCGTCAACTTCGTCGAAGATAGACTGGAGGTCGCTGACGAGCAGCGCCAGTTCAGCATCGATATCCAGCCCGGGGGTGCTTTCGTACAGGGTCTGGAAGGCGCCGATCCGGTCCTTGGCCTTCAGGTAGTTGGGCATGCTGTATTCGTGGTTCGGGCTGTCGGCGAAGGCCAGGCTGGCCACTGCGACATCCCAGTTCACGCCCTGGGTAAAGCGTTCGTCCAGGCCAGCGAAGAATGCAGGCTGGTCAGCTTCGTTGACGGGCATACCGCCGTACACCGCGAGCAGCGTCGGGCTGGCTTCGCCGATGAGGTAGGTCAGCACTTCAAACGCGGCTTCCGGAGCATCGGTCGAATTCAGGATGCGGAAGGAGTCACCGTGCAGCTTGGCAGTCACGACGCCATTGTGGCTGGGCAGTGCAGCGATGTCCCAGTCATTGGTTTCACCGACGCAGCAGGTGTACCACAGGTGGGTGGCGCCCATAGCGACGCGGCCCGACGAGAAGGCATTACCAGCGGCGAGCAGGTCACTGCCACCCTGGGCGGCGTTCGGGATGAAGTGATCTTCCCAGATGCCGTTATAGAACCAGTTGAAAGCGTCGGTCCAGGCCTGGGGCAGCTGGGCATCACCGTTTTCATCCACCACCGAGCTGGCACCGAACAAGGTGCTGTGGCCGCGCGGTTCATTCCACTGCGACACAAAGCCCCACTGTTCCACCGCTTCGGGATCGAATTCTTCCATGGTGGCGTCATTGCCATTGGCATCGACGGTCAGCATCATGCCGACTTCACGCAGGGTTTCCATGTTCCATTCGACTTCGGTGCCATCCGGCATCACATACGGTGCGCCGTATTCCTGCGGAGGATAGTTCAGGCCGGCTTCGTCAAACAGGCCGGGGCGGAAGTACAGGAACGAGGGGAACGTAGCGAACGGCAGGCCAACCAGCGCGCCGTCAACCTGGCGGAAGCTTTCCACCGCGGCCGGGTCAAACTGGGACAGGTCGTAGCCGGTCGATTCGATGATCGGGGTCAGGTCAAGATAGTTGCCGGCGAAGGCATTCGAACCGTCATTGCCGACCGGGCCGATGATGTCGGGGGCCTGGCCACCACCGGCGGCGCCGGAGGCAATCAGCGTCGACAGGGTGTCATAAGCGACTTCGTTGTCCACGATCTGGATTTCCAGAACGATGTCAGACTGGGAGGCATTGAACGCTTCCACGACCGCATTCTGGGCCTCGATCTGTTCAGGCTGTCCACCCGCGCCCAGACCCACAAACCACGTTACAGTCACGGGTTCCTGTGCAACCACAGGACCGACAGCCAGGGCAGCAGCCAAAGCAAAGCCACCAAAACCCAAACGCATGAGCTTTTTGTTCATTTTCGCCTCTCTTATTGCGAAAAGTAAATCAGGATGTTGTATAGGTGGATCAAATAAAGCGCATTATTCTGAAATCAATCCCCGGCAGTTGTCCTTTCTCTGCTGCGATTACGTTCGTTTCACGAACGGTCTGTCACGAAACCTGAACTGCGGCATCGGCGGGCGGGGCCCACCGGAATCAATCATGGTCTAGCCTGCGTGGCCTGGCGCTGCCGTGCTCTCCCGCACGATCAGCCGCGTCGGTGTCACCACCGTCCTGAACACCTCACCGCGCAGCAGCTTCAGCACTGCTTCGGCGGCGGTGCGCCCCATCTCGCGGGGCTCCTGGCGAATAGTCGTCAGCGGCGGCACATAAAATCCGGAGGTGTGCTCGTCGTCATACCCCACCACGCTGATATGCTCGGGCACGCGCAGGCCGCGCCGGTGCAGCGCCAGGATCGCGCCATACGCCATATAGTCGTTTGCGGCGAAGATGGCCGTCACCGGCACGCCGCTTTCCAGCAATTCGTAAGCCAGGCGCAAACCGCTGTCGCCCAGATTATCGCCCTGAAACACCAGAGCCGGATCAAACGGGATACCCGCTTCTTCAAGCGCCTTGCGGTATCCGGCCAGCCGCTGGGCCGCGCCCTGAAAGTGATGATCGGCCACGAAGTGCGCGATGCGCGTGTGGCCCAGCTCAATCAGGTGTTGGGTGGCCAGATAGCCGCCGTTGACCTCATCCACCAGCACAGAGCGGTCGGGCATCCCGTCAATTTCGCGGGCGACGCAGATGACCGGCATCTGCCTGTGCAGCTCTGCGATTCGCTCCGGCGGGAAGAAATGATCGTGGAAGATCAGGGCATCCACCCCGCGCCCCATCACCGTCTCCAGCACTTCGTCCGGTTCGGCAAAGTCCTCAATCCCGCTGACGATCGGGTGATAGCCCGTGCCGCGCAGCGCGCTGTGGATGCCGGCCACCACCCGGCCGCGATACTGACTGTAAATCTGGGCGGATACCACGCCGATGGTGCGATACGCGCCCGAGACCAGGCCCTGCGCGGTAGGATTCGGCCGATACTTCAGCTGATCCACGGCTTCCAGCACAGCTTTGGTCGTCTCGGCCGTGACTGCCCGACTGCCGTTCAGCACATAGCTGACTGTGCTGGGGGCGACACCCGCCACGCGGGCCACATCTTTGATGGTGACATGACGTTTCATGGATACATTTCCGGGAAAATACTCTGCAAAGAAAGCGTATCCATTAGTATCACGCGGCCCACCGAAAAATGGCAGTACAACGGTCGAAAATCTTTAGAAAAACGTTTCGCTAAACGCTTTTCTTATACTCTATTCATCTGAACGGCCTTTGTCAACAAGTTCAGAAAAACGTTTTTCGTGTTAAACGCTTAAGTGACGAAATGCTTGTGCAGTTTTAACAATGGCGTTCTTTCAGACCTGGCTGCGCTATACTTTGCACTTTGACCCAATACGAACAGGACTGCCACGATGACGGACATCGATATTGAGCGCCGCGACAGCCTGGCGGCATATCTGGGAGAGCGCGGCTGGACGGTGACCGATTTTCAGGTGCTGTCGGGCGGCGTATCAAACAAAACGGTGTGGGCACGCATCGAAGGCCAGCCAGGCAACGGCTGGGTGATCAAGCAATGTCTGGAAAAACTGCGCGTGCAGGCCGACTGGTTCACCTCGCCCGACCGACTGCATGTGGAGGCGCTGGCACTCCAGCGTATGCCCAGCCTGCTGCTGCGCCGCCAGGTGCCGCAGTTCATTTTCGAGGACGAGAGCGCGCATATCCTGGCCATGCAGGCCGTCGAGATGCCCCACCTCACGCTGAAACAATATCTGCTGCGCGGCAGTGTGGATGCCAACCACATCGCTGAATTTGCGTTGATGCTGGCCATGCTGCACGCCAAAACCGCCGCCGATCTGCCCGCCTGGGAGGCAGACTTCAGCAATCGCTCGTTTTACGAAACGCTGCGGCTGGAGGCCTATTACAGCTTCGCGGCCGAGAACGTACCAGCGGCGGCGCACTTCCTGCACCGGCTGATCGACGACACGCGCGCGCACCGCCTGGCAGTGGTGCATGGCGACTACAGCCCCAAAAACGTGATTATCACGTCGCATGGGCTGGTGCTGCTGGACTACGAGGTGATGCACATCGGCGACCCGACGTTTGACATCGGCTTCGCCATGACGCATCTGCTCAGCAAGGCGCATCACCTGCCCGACGCACGCCCTGCCCTGCTGGCAGCAGCATCACAGTTCGCTTCACAGGTGCTGATGGCGTCCAGCCCGTTAAGCGACACACCCGGCTACGAGTCGCGCGCGGTGCGGCAGACGCTGGGCTGCCTGATGGCGCGCGTGGCGGGGCGGTCGCCGCTGGAATACCTGTCCGATGCGGAGAAAACACGCCAGCGCGAAATGACCCTGGCCCTGATGGCAGATGCGCCCGCGACATTCACGGGCCTTGTCACACGTTTTGAAGGGATGCTGCGCGATGCATAAGATTATCTCGCTGACCGGCATGGAAATCCTGGACAGCCGCGGACGCCCGACCGTAAAGGCCATTTGCCGGCTGGAAAGCGGCATCACAGCGGCGGCCTCGGTGCCTTCGGGCGCCTCCACCGGGGCCAGCGAAGCACTGGAATTACGCGACGGTGACCCGTCCCGCTATCGGGGACGCGGCTGCCTGCAAGCCGCTGAGGTCATCAACACCACGCTGCACACGGCGCTGTCTGGCCGCGTCTTTGACACGCAGGCCGAGCTGGACCTGATGCTGATCGGGCTGGATGGCACGCAGAACAAAGCGCATCTGGGCGCCAATACCCTGCTGGCCGTCTCGATCGCGTTTGCGCGGGCGTGCGCCTATGAACAGGGGCTGCCGCTGTACAGCATTTTCGACAGCCTGCTGCCCGGCATTGAGGCGCAGTACATGCCCCGCCCGATGATCAATCTGTTCAGCGGCGGCAGGCATGCCGGGGGACAGGTCGCCATTCAGGATGTGCTGGTCATGCCGGTGAGCACGATCGAAATGCCTGACCTGCTGGCGATGACCGCCGAGGTGTATGCCTGCGCGGCAGAGCTGACGCAGGAGAGATACGGCATGCGCCTGCTGCGCGCCGACGAAGGCGGGCTGGCCCCACCCTTCACCCGCGTCGAAAACATGTTCGAGCTGGCCGTGGCGGCCATCGAGCGGGCCGGGCTGAAACCGGGGGCGGATGTCGTGCTGGCGCTGGATATCGCCGCGACCCAGTTTTATGCCGACGGGCGCTATAACCTGGACGAGCGCAGGCTATCCGCGCACGACTTTATCGCGCTGCTGGCGGCCTGGCGTCGGGCGTATCCGATTGTGAGCATCGAGGATGGGCTGGCCGAAGACGACTGGGAACACTGGCCCTCGCTGATGCAGGCGCTGGGCGGCGACACCGTTGTGATTGGCGATGACCTGCTGTGCACCAACCCATCGCGCATCCGCCAGGCCGCTGAAACGGACAGCGCCAACGGTCTGCTGTTGAAGGTCAATCAGATTGGCACCCTGACCGAAGCGGCCGAGTCGTGTATGCTGGCGAACCGCGCGCGCTGGAAGGTCACAGTCAGCGCGCGCAGCGGTGAAACAGAGGATGACTGGCTGGCGGACCTGGCCGTGGGCTGGGCCGCCGATTTCATCAAAATCGGCTCGATCACGCAGAGCGAACGCCTGGCCAAGTACAACCGGATGATGGAAATCGAAGGCGAAACCGGCACGCGCATGGCCGCATGGGCGACCTAGATGGCCAGCTCTGTGACGGTTGTCTCGATGCCGTCGCGCAGCAGCTTCTCGTTCATGCGATAAGCCTGGTGCACATGCATACCCGCGCGCTCATACAGGCGGGTCGCGCCGGTCAGGCTTTCGCCGTCCACGCCCAGCCCGACGCGTTTCATACCCAGGCTCTGCATGTGGGCAAACACAGTGCGCAGCAGGGCTTCCGCCAGGCCACGACGGCGATATTTGCGCGCTGTCCCCAGCAGGTTGACATAGGCGAAGTCAGGATAGTCGGCGTGATTCAGCTTGCACAGCGCAAACGCCGCGATCTCGTCCCCATGCATGACCATTAGCCACGAGCGTGGGTCGAAACTGTGCTCCAGATGACGCTGCCACATCGGAATCGCGACTTCATCCGGGCGCTTGATGAATCCATAATGATCCTGCCAGGTATCGAGGATCGTGTGAATAAGCGGCATCCAATCCTCACCCTCAGACATGATGCGCAGGCTGAAGCCGGCAGGCAGCTCCGGGGCTGTCAGCGGCTCGGCCGGCAGTTCGAGACGCATCTGATAAGACACGCGTTTATTAATATAGCCGGCGCGCTCCAGCGACCCGTTATAGCCGTCATCGTGGCTGTATGACCACGCCCGGATTGCGACACGGTGCTCAGGCGGAATGAGCGGCATATTGGCGGCGCAGATGTCATCGATCCATGCCAGCAGGTAGGCCTCCAGCGGAGCCGCACCGCCCGGTGTTTCGATGTCCACATAGACATCGGCAATCGGGGTCTCCAGGCGCTGAAAGTCATATAAGTTGGCATAGCCCAACAGCGTGCCTGCTGCGTCGAAAATCAATAGAGTCCGACTGCCTATGTCAAAGGTCGGATCGCTCAGTTCTTCGAAGACTTCTTCAGCCGTGTCGTCGGTTTCACCGATAAGTGCCTGCGAGAGCTTGTTCAGCAGGGCGATAATGATATCGACGTCATCGAGTGTCGCAGGGCGAGTGGTGTAGCCTTCCGGCAGGACAGGTCGCGTCATGGTGGTTGCCTCATTCGTTAGACTTTGTGGGTTCACAAAGGTTCATAACGACATTCTACGCGTATTGCACGTTCCATGTCAAGCGACAGTCCTGTCGGGCAGCCAGCCTCGTCTACTCCAGATTGTTCCCGTTGGCTTTAATAACGTCGCGGTACCAGTAGGCGGCATCTTTCAGGATGCGCTGCTGGGTGGTGTAATCGACATAGATCAGGCCGAAGCGCTGCTTGAAGCCTTCCGCCCACTCGAAATTGTCCATCAGCGACCAGTGGAAATAACCGCGGATATCCGCGCCGTCGTCGGACGCGCGCTTGAGCGCATTCAGGTACCGGCGCGTGTATTCGATACGCTGGGGGTCATGTACGCGGCCATCGGGCGTGACGATGTCGATGTTGGCCATTCCATTCTCCGTCACGTACACCGGCACTTTATAGCGTTCCCACATAAAGTATGGTCCCCAGCGCAGCGTGTCTTCAACAATGGGCCAGTCAAACGTGGTGCGCGGCTGACCCAGACCATACGGCACATCTTCGGGCTTACCATCCGCACCGGCGCGCACGGTATTGCCGAAGTAAATGTTGATGCCGAAGAAGTCGACGGGCTGGCCGATGATGTCGAAGTCATCCGGGCCGATGTGTGGCATGTCGGCGCCATACAGCGCCACACCTTCTTCAGGGTACTGCTTGAAGAAGATCGGGTCTGCGAACCACGATGTGCTCCACATATTGCGGTTCTTCACCACGAAATTCGCCTCACGCGCCAGGGCGATATCGTCTTCGTCCTCGCTGGCGGGCACGGTCGGCGCGGACTGCCAGGCAAAGCCAACCTGCGGCGGCAGCTTCGCCCCAGCGCGGATCGCCTGGACCGCGTGCCCATGCGACAGCAGCACGTTGTGCGACACCTGCAGCAGTTCGCGGAAGCCCAGCTTATCGCCGGGCGCGTGCACGCCGTCGCCATAGCCCATCTGAATGAAAACCTGCGGCTCGTTGAAGGTCATCCAGTGCTGCACGCGGTCGCTCAGCACATCGGTCATCATCGCGGCATAGTCTGCAAACCATTTCGGGCTGTCCGGGTTCAGCCAGCTTCCCTTTTTATACAGCGCATACGGGTAATCCCAGTGGAACAGCGTCGCCCACGGCGTGATATTCTTCGCCAGCAGCTGGTCCACCAGGCGGTCATAAAAGCTGATGCCCTTCTCGTTCACTTCGCCCCAACCCTGCGGAAGCACGCGCGACCAGGAAATACTGAAACGATAGGCGCCCAGGCCAAGCTGATGCATCAACTCGACATCGCCCTCGAATCGGTTGTAGTGGTCGCAGGCCACGTCGCCGGTCTGCGCATTCCAGATCGCGCCTTGTTTGCGGCACAGCATGTCCCACACCGAATAGCCGCGCCCATCCTGAAACGCCGCACCCTCAATCTGATAGGCTGCGGTGGCCGCGCCCCACACAAAATCTTCCCTGAATCCCATTTTATTCATCGTCCTTTGTGAATAAGCAATACGCCAGCACCGTGCCAGCGGCTAAGACTTCTTCATGCGCAGCCATTCCATCATAGTGTTACGGATGCGATCCACTTCACTGGGATGCTGGCTGCTGACCAGCGCGTTGGTGAACATGGCCGTCAGCGCCGAGGCATCCACGCCGCCGTGCTGGCCGATCACCACGATCTGCGAGCGCGGGGTATTGACGCCCCATTTTTCACCGAACGTCAGGCTGACGCGCTTGCCCACGATGTGCAGGATGCCCTGGCTTTCCGGCATATCGGCCAGATACAGGAAGCCTTTGGCGCGATAAATCGTGGTCGGCAGGCTGTCGATCACCTTGCGCAGCGCCTTGAACGAGAGCGGTTCCTCGCTCGACCAGTTCCACGTCTCAAACACCAGCGAGTGGTCATGCTCGTGATCGTGGTCATGATCGGATGCTTCACCCGCGCTATGCACATGCACGTCCAGCGCGTGCTGCCGGTCCGCCAGTCGCTCCGGGTCAAACGCGCCCACGCCCAGCACCAGTTCCAGCGGCACACGGGCAAACGTCGTCTCGATGATACGCGCCTTCGGGGCGATATCCAGCACCCAGGCGCGCATCGTCTCCAGCTGCTGCGGCGAGACCAGATCGACCTTGTTCAGGATGACGATATCGGCCACGCCCACCTGCTCCATTGCCAGGAAGGCCTGTTCGCCCTCCAGCGCATCGCCCTGATCGGCATCGACCACCGTGAGGATGCTGTCCAGGCGCACATATGGCGTCAGCTCCGGCTGCATAAAGGTGGCGGCCACCGCCGACGGGTCGCTGACGCCGCTGGTCTCGATGATGACGTACTGGGGCTTTTCCTGGCGCGCCATCAGATTGAGCACCGCCTGCAGCAGGTCACCGCGAATGGTGCAGCAGATACAGCCGTTGGCCAGGCTGATCGTCTCACCCTCGACGCCCACGACGAGCTGGGTGTCGATATTGACCGAGCCAAAGTCGTTGACCAGCACGGCCACGCGCAGGCCATGGTCGGCATTCAGGATATTGTTCAGCAGGGTGGTCTTGCCAGCGCCCAGAAAGCCGGTAATCAGCGTGATGGGAATGGGCAGCTTGACGGGAATTCGTTCTGTCATGGGGAGGTCCTCATGGGTCTGTATCGGGCTGGAAGTTAACGCAGTTCGGCCAGCAGCGGCGCGAGTTCTTCGACGGAGGCGATCACATGGTCGGCATGCAGCGAAAGCTGTGACGCCGGATAGGGCGCGCGCTCCCACAATGCCGGGGTGACCAGGGCCAGCGTATGCACGCTGACGTCCGGGCGCCGAAAGCTGTTCAGGACCAGCGCCAGCGCCTCGGGCACGGCCGCGCCCGACACAGCGATCACCGCGTACGGCGTATCAACCAGGCCCATCGCGTCGACCAGGCCGGACACCAGCGTGCAGCACGCGCATCCGCCCGGCAGGCGCACCGTGCCGTGCGGCAGGCGCAGCGCCTGTTCAGCATTGTCGATCAGCGTGACCGGCGCGTTCTCCGCGATGGCGTCCAGCAGCGCCGACACGACCTGTCGCTTGGCATCGTATTCCATTCCGGTGACCGCAATCAGCTGCATAGCGTCCCTTATCCGTCCGTTGTGTACAACACCACGATTAGACCGCGCCGCGCCCGGAATTCCTACCCCGGACTATGAGTCCACGACCTGGTATAATAGAACAGAAATTCGATTGCGCAGGCGTGTGTGACGAATGCCTCAAGATGCGTACAATAGGGCATGCGTTCAGCGCCACCAGCGCCAGCTTTCAGGGACTTCATGAGCATCAGCCGACTGACCGTCAAACAGAGTGCCATCGTCGAAGCGCCCATCGCCAGCAAACAGTTTGTGCATGGCATGGCGGGCGCGGGCAAGACGACTGCCGGGGTGCGCCGTTTGCGCCACCTGCTGGAATCCGGCGTTCCCGGCCACAAAATCCTCGTGCTGGTGCCGCAGATGGGGCTGGCCGGGCCTTATCTGGAGGAAATTCGTAGCCCGCGGCGCAAGGCAGGGGCATCCGTCACCGTCAAGACGCTGGCCGGCCTCGCCAATAACACGGTCGACCTGTTCTGGCCGTTGATCCTGAAGCAGCTTGGGCAATCCGAAGACGATGTCCGCCGCCCCGTCTTTCTTTCGCTGGAGCTGGTGCAGTACCTGATGGACCGCCTGCTGGGCGATGTCATCCGCCAGCGCGACTTTTTCAACAGCGTGCGCATCGACAGCGCCCGCCTGTACAGCCAGATTCTCGACAACCTGAACAAGTCGGCGCTGGTCGGTTTCGATGCGGATACCATCGCGGAACGGCTGAAGTCGGCCGCGCTGCCCGGCGCAGAACAGCGCAACATCTATGACGATGCCCAGGAATGCGCCCGCATATTCCGCGAATTCTGCGTGAGAAATAACCTTCTAGACTTCTCTTTGCAGGTTAGTTTATTCGTCGATCACCTGTGGACCGAGCCTGCGCCGCGCCACTACCTGACGACCCGTTATACCCACCTGATCGTCGATAACCTGGAGGAAGACACCCCGGCGGCCCATCATGTGCTGCGCGAGTGGGTGCCGCTGTGCACGTCCGCCCTGCTGCTGTACGACGACGAGGCCGGTTACCGGCGCTTTCTGGGCGCGGACCCGATCAGCGGGGCGACGCTGAGCGCGCTGTGCGATACGGTGACCGACCTGGCGGATTCGCGCGTGATGTCGCCGCATGTGTCCGCGCTGGCCTCAGACCTGAGCGCGGCGCTGAAGAATCAGCCGGTCACAGCGCGCAAATCCCGCGCCAAAGACCCGCCCGATCCGCGCCGCGCCATCACCCTGCCGCCGACCGACGAGAACCATTATCACACGCAGATGCTGGACTGGGCAGCGCACCAGGCCGCCCGCCTGATCGAAAACGGCGAGGCGCAGGCCAGCGATATCGTCATGCTGGCGCCGCTGCTGAATGACGCCATGCGCTTCACGCTGGAGAACGCGCTGTCAGCACACGGCATCGCCACATACAGCCTGCGCCCCTCCCGCCCGCTGTATGACGAGCCGGCCACGCGCGCGCTGCTCACACTGGCGCGGCTGGCGCATCCCAGGTGGGTGACGACGCCGGAAGAACAACCACGCGAGTTTGACGTGATTCAGGCAGTCATGACCGTTGGCCAGATCGACCTGCCGCGCGCGCGCCTGCTGGTCAGCAGCGTGCTCAGGGGTGGAAAACTCACCTCGTTTGACCATATTCCCGACGACGATGTGCGCGAGCGCATCGGCTATTCGCTCAATCAGACGCTGTACGAGCCGCTGCGCCGCTGGATCGAGGCGTATCAGGCGCAGAATACTCCGGATGCCATCCATGTGTTTTTCCGGCGGCTGTTCGGCGAAGTGCTGTCCCAGCCCGCGTATGCCTTCCATGGCAATCTGGATGCCGGGCGCACGATTGAAAGCGTGATTAAGGCGGCAGAGCAGTTCAGCCGTGTGCTGGGCCCGCTGCTAACCGACGCTGACCCGAATCACGAGTTTGTGCGCATGGTCGAAAAAGGCGTGATCGCTGACATCATCATGCCGGACGCCGGACGCAAGCAACCGGACGCCGTGCTGATCGCCCCGGCCTACACCTTCCTGCTCAGCAACAACGCGGTCGATTACCAGTTCTGGCTGTCCGCCGATAGTCCCGCCTGGGGCCGACGGCTGTATCAGCCGCTGACGCAGCCGTACGTGCTCAGCCAGCAGTGGACCGCCGGGATGGTGTGGACGGATGCGATGGAACAGGCGACCGCGCAGGAAATGCTGCACCATGTGATCACCGGCCTGCTGAAGCGCTGCCGCAAAGGCGTGTTTTTCGGCTACAGCCAGTATGACGAGCGCGGCTATGAGCACCTGAGCGACCTGCGCGTCAGCGTGGATTACGTGCTGCGCCGCCTGAATCAGACCACGGGAGCCCAGGATGAGTGAGGTCATTGCCCAGGTGCCGCGCCCCAGCCAGGCGCAGGTGCTCACGTATACCAGCGGCAGGATGGGCATCTCGGCGGTGCCGGGCAGCGGCAAAACCTGGACGCTCTCGCGGCTGGCCGCCAATCTGGTGAGCACGTATCCGCTGGAGCGTGACCAGCAGGTGCTGGTCGTCACCATGAGCAACTCGGCAGCCGGCAATTTCCAGAAGGCCGTGCGCGTCTTCCTGCAAGGGGCAGACCTGGGGACAGGCTATCGCGTGCGCACACTGCATGGGCTGGCCGTCGATATCCTGAGCGAGCGGCCGGGGTTGGTCGGCCTGTCGGATGATTTCCAGATTGTGCCCGAAGAAGAAGCCGACAGCATCCTCGATGAGGCGCTGACCGCTTGGCTGCGCACCCATGGCGGCTGGGCCCACGAGGCCTATCTGCTGCCTGAAGAACTGCAAAAGCGCTATACCCACGGCAAATTTGCCGACGACGCGCCGGACATCGTGCGCGCCTTCATCAAGCAGGCCAAAGACGAGCGCGCCCGGCCGGAACGCCTGCGTGCTGCCGTCGATGCCATTGGCGCGGGCTGGGTGCTGGCGCAGATGTGTGTGTCGGTCTACGAGCAGTATGAGCGCGGCCTGCGCTATCGCGGCGGCGTCGATTTTCAGGATCTGATCGCGCTGGCGCTGACCGCGCTGGAGGCCGATCCGGATTATCTGGCGCGCCTGCGCCACCGCTGGCCGTTCGTGCTGGAAGATGAGGCGCAGGACAGCAGCCGCCTGCAGGAAAAGATGCTGCGCCTGCTGGTGGGCGAAGCGGGCAACTGGGTGCGCGTGGGCGACCCCAACCAGGCGATTTACGAGACCTTCACCACGGCCGACCCGCGTTTCCTGCGCGATTTCCTGAAAGAAGACGGCGTGCGCGCGCTGACGCTGCCCGAAAGCGGACGCAGCGCCCCCCGCATCATCGGGCTGGCCAACGCGCTCATTCAGTACAGCGAGGGATTTGCAGACCCGGCCGTACGCCTGCGCCAGCCGCTGACCCCACCCTATATGCAGCCGCTGGCCGCTGGAAACCCGCCCGATGAACCGGACGCCATCCGCATCCAGCCAGCATCGCACGAGCAGTCGTCGGCTGCCGAGCGCGAGTTTGTGGCCAAAGATGTGCAGACCTGGCTGACCGATAATCCCACCAAAACGCTGGCGATCCTGGTGCCATCGAATCCGTACGGGACCGAGATGGCCGCCCTGCTGCGTGATATGGAAATCGAGCATCTGGAAGTGCTGCGCAACAGCACCGATACGCGCAAAGTCGTCGGGGCGGTCTTCCGCATCATCCGCCTGATCAGCGAGCCGCTGGATGCGCGCTACCTGATCGAGGTCTACCGCGTGTGGCTGCGCGATATCCCCGACGCGCCCTTTATCGACGAGGACATCGCCCTGCTGCGTGCGCTCAAACGCGTCGAGGACTTTATTCTACCCAGCGTTTTGGGCAATGACTGGTTAGAACAAACCGTGTCCTCGTTTGAAGAGCCGGAACGTTATGAACGCCTGAACGCCTTCCGGTCGGCCGTGGCACGCTGGATGCGGGCCGCCCTGCTGCCCATCGACCAGCTCGTGCTGGTCATCGCCGGGGATATTTTCCGTCACCCGGCCGACATCGCTACCGCGCACAGCCTGGCCATTCATATGGGCGGCGTGGCGCGCTCAAACCTCAGCCTGCGCCTGCCAGACTTCAGCGCAGAGCTGAGTGCCATCGCCAGCAACGCGCAGAAATTCGTCGGCATTGGCGCCGAAGACCAGCAGTTCGACCCGGCGCGCCATCCCGGCAAGGCCATCGTGATGACCATGCACGGCGCCAAAGGCCTGGAGTGGGACCGCGTGTACCTGATGAGCGTGAACAACTACGACTTCCCCAGCGCGGACGCAGGCTCGTCGTTCCGCAGCGAACGCTGGTACGTGCGCGACAGCCTCAGCCTGCAGGCCGAGGCACTGGCCCAGCTCAAGTCCCTGCTGACCGGCGCGGACTACGTCGAAGGCGCAGCCACGCACGACGACCGCGTGAAGATCGTGGCCGAAAAACTGCGCCTGCTGTACGTGGGCATCACGCGGGCGAAGTCGTCCCTGGTCATTACGTGGAATACCGGCCGCGAAAGCCGGGGCACGAAGCTGACTGCCGCCGCGCCGCTTCCACGCCTGTATGAGTGGGCCAAAAGGATGGGATCATGACGATTCCCGAAGCATTTACCTTCAGCCAGAGCAGCCTGAACGACTATCTGGACTGCCAGCGGCGCTTTGAGCTGCGCTACCTGATGGATGCGCGCTGGCCGGCCGAGACCAGCAGCCCGGCCAATGACTTTGAAGCGGCGATGCTGCGCGGGGCAGATTTTCACCGCATGATTCATCAGCACACGCTGGGCGTGCCCGAAAGCATCCTGACGGCCAGCGTACGCGGTGATGAAAAGCTAGCCAACTGGTGGAAAAGCTGGCTGAGCTGGCAGGCCGCGCACATCCCGCATGATGTCGTGCGCTATGCCGAAATCAGCCTGGGCGCGCCCATCGCTGATTTCAGGCTGCAGGCGAAATACGATATGATCGTCGTGCTGCCGGACGGCACCCTGCACATCTATGACTGGAAGACGGGCAAACGCCCGAAACAGGCGCACCGCAAAACAGATATGCAGTCGGATGTGTATCGCTTTGTGCTGGCGCAGGCTGGCGGCTGGCTGATCGACGCAGAGGCGGTGCCGCCGGAGCGCATCCGCATGACCTACTGGTATGCGCAGGATGGCCTGACCGACAGCCTGACCTATGACGCAGCGAGTATGCACACGGGTGAAATGCTGCTGTCGCAGTTGGTGGCAGACATCACCGCGACGCCCGCCTTCCCGCTGACTGCCGAGGCGGAGCGCTGTAAATTCTGCGTGTATCGGTCGCTGTGTGACCGGGGCACGCGCGCAGGCCATTTTGAAACCGAAGACCTCACGGCAGATGCCCCCTACGATGACGCTGCAACGCCGTTCATGCTGGACGATGACCTCCTGAATTCGCTGGAGATGTGACGCGTATGCAGTTGCAGAAGTTGAAGTGGGAAAAAGCAGCACAACCCGCCATCCCGCCCACCCTTGAGGCGCTGGGACTGCATCCGATTGCCGCCCGACGGCTGACCGCGCTGGGCATCACCACCGCGGACGAGGCGGAAGCGTTTCTCAATCCCGATGCCTATCTGCCTGCCGATCCCTTCGAACTGCCGGACATGGAGGGGGCCGTTGAGCGGCTGTGGCGCGCGCTGAAGTTTGAAGAAAAAGTGCTCATCTGGGGAGATTTCGATGCCGACGGGCAGACCGCTACCGCGCTGCTGAAAACAGGCCTGACCGACCTGGGCTTTATGGTGCAAACGCATGTGCCGAAACGCGAGGGCGAAGGCCACGGCATGTTTATGCCCAAAGTGAAGGAATGGCTGTCGCGCGGGGTGCAGCTTATCGTCACCTGCGACACTGGCATCAGCGCGCACGAGGCCGTCGCGCTGGCCAACGAGCATGGCGTGGACGTGATCATCACCGACCATCACGAGCTGGGCGAGTCACTGCCCGACGCGCTGGCCGTCGTCAGCACCATGCGCCTGCCTGACGGCCATCCGCTGCGCGACCTGCCCGGCGTGGGCATCGCGTGGAAGCTGATCGAGGCGCTGGGCGGCGAAAATATGACCGAGCTGGCGGGGCTGGCCGCGCTGGGCATCATCGGGGACGTGGCGCTGCTGCGCAAAGACACCCGGTATCTGGCGCAGGTGGGCATCAACGCACTGCGCGTCACCACCAACCCCGGCTTGTCGGCGCTGATCGAACGCGCCAATATCAATCCGCTCACGCTGAGCGACTCGGACATCGGCTTTTCGCTGGTGCCGCGCCTGAACGCGCAGGGTCGGCTGGGGGACGCCGCCGCCAGCGTCGAGCTGCTGACGACCGACGACCCGGCCCGCGCCGCCGAGCTGGCCAACCAACTGGAAGGGCTGAACGAACGCCGCAAAGTCGATACCGACCAGATCGAACGCGCCGCTCTGGAGATGATTGAAAAAGACCCGTCGCTGAATGAACGCTATGCCGTGCTGGTGCTGTCGCACCCGGCATGGACGGGCGGCATCATCGGCATTGTGGCCAACCGCCTGGCTGAGAAGTATCGCAAGCCGGTCGTGCTGCTGCGCGAGGCCGATGGAAAGTTCGCTGGTTCTGCCCGCTCGGTTTACGGCGTGCATATTACCGATGCGCTCAAGCAGCTTCCGGCGGGTATGCTGGCCAGCTTTGGCGGGCACACGATGGCGGCAGGCATGCGCCTTGCGGATGGCGTCGAAGTTGCCGAGTTCCGCCGCGAATTATCTGTGCTCGCGCGCAAAGTGCAGGGCGGAAAAGACATCACGCCCAGCCTGACCTACGACGGTGAGCTGACGCTGGATCAGATCAGCCTGTCGCTGGCCGAAGACCTGAACCGTCTGGCCCCGTTTGGCAATGGCAATCGGCCGTTCGCGTTCATCATCCGCGACCTGCATGTCAAGTCGCGCAGGCATCTGGACCGCAAAAAAGAACATCTGGAGCTGATTGTGTCGGACACGGCCGAGCATGTGGCACGGGTGTTGTGGTGGGGCGCCGGGGACGCTGCGCTGCCGGACGGCACATTTGACCTGGCCTGCACGCTGCGCGTCAATCACTACAAGGGCGTCACCGAGCCCGTGCTGGAATATCTGGACTGGACGCTGCATCCGGGCGTCACGGTCAAGCCGTTCGGCACCTCGCCGCTGCCAGCTTTCGCGGTCATCGACTGGCGCGGCAAGCCAGAGAAGCCGAAGCTGCTGCTCGAGGAAGCCCGCCGCGCCTACTCCAGCGCGCAGATCTGGTCAGAAGGGGTGCCCGCCGAAGGCAGCGTGCGCCGCGAACAGCTTAAGCCAAACAAGACGCTGATCGTTTTTTGCGAGCCCGCCGACGCGACCACCTGGCGCGCCGTGCTGGAGCGCGCTGACCCGGCCCGCGTCATTTTCATTCAGCGGCGGCTGCCCCCGCCCACCGCCAACGAAATCATCGCGGCGCTGGTGAAGCTGTGCACGCGCATCAGCCAGACTGAAGCCAGGCGCATCCCGCTGGAGACGCTTGCCAGCCTGTGTTACACCAGCATCGCGGTCATCAAAGAAGGCCTGAATGTGATGTCGGGCATGGGCTACCCATTTGGCGTGCGTGTCGCCGCTGATGTGGCGCATGTCACGCCCGACGCGCCGGGCACCCCGCACATCACCAGCATGGATACGCTGGGCACGCTACTGGCCGAGGTCGAGGCCTACCGCGCCTGGTGGCGGCGGCGTGAATGGAGCAAGAGAAGTGCTGAGCAATGAGTGCTGAGCAATGAGTGCTGAGCAATGAGTGCTGAGCAATGAGTGCTGAGCAATGAGTGCTGAGCAATGAGTGCTGAGCAATGAGTGCTGAGCAATGAGTGCTGAGCAATGAGTGCTGAGCAATGAGTGCTGGGAAGATGGTACAACCCTACGCATACATTGCCAGACCCACTTTCTTGCTGCTCTTTATCCCTTACTCATTGCTCAGCACTCAGTACTCAGTACTTACTTTCTCTTCAGCGGCAGCACCTTCTCGTCAATCGTCTGGATGATCCATGAGGCCTGCGGGAAGAACGCTTCTTCCAGCTCTGCAGGCGGGGTGATCCAGTTTTTGGCGCCCACCACGCAGATCGGCGCGTCGAGATAGTTGAACGCCAGCGTTCCCAGGTGGCTGGCCATGGTGTGCAGGAACGACCCGCGCTCGCACGCGTCCGACGCCAGCACGGCGCGGCCCGTCTTGCGGATGCTGGCCACCAGCGGCTCATAATTCAGCGGGTTGATGAAGCGCGCGTCGATCACCTCAGCCGACAAGCCGTAGTCCGATTCCAGCGTACGGGCCGCCTCCAGCGCACGGTACAGCGTCGCGCCCAGCGTGATGATCGTCAGGTCTTTGCCCTCGCGCCGCACCACCGGCTCGCCCATCGGCACCTCGTAGTACTCCGTGGGCACGCCGCCCGCGACCAGCGTTTCAGGCTCACTGTACAGGCGCTGGCTTTCGAAGAACACAACGGGATCAGTGCCACGAAGCGCCAGGTTCAGCATGCCTTTGGCGTCGTATGGCGTGGCCGGGAACATCACCTGCAAGCCAGGGATATGCGCCACCAGCGACGACCAGTCCTGCGAGTGCTGCGCGCCATACTTGGCGCCCACGCTCACGCGCAGCACCATCGGCATCGTCAGCACGCCGCCGCTCATCGACTGCCACTTGGCCATCTGATTGAAAATTTCGTCACCCGCCCGTCCCATGAAGTCGCAGTACATCAGCTCTGCCACCACGCGCCCGCCGCTCAGCGCATAGCCGACCGCCGTGCCCACAATCGCGGCCTCGCTGATCGAGGTATTGAACAACCGGTGATACGGCAGCGCTTCGGTCAGGCCGCGATACACGCCAAACGCCCCGCCCCAGTCGCGGTTTTCCTCGCCGTAGGCCACCATTGTCGGGTCTTCGTAGAAACGATGGATCATCGCCTCAAACAGCGCATCAGCGTAGGTGACCGCTTTCGCGCCGGACAGCGTCTTGCCGTCCTGGATGCCAAAGCGCGCCTTGCCGTGCGTCTGCGTCACGCGCGTCAGCTCCAGCGGCAGCAGGGTTTCCGGCGTGCCTTCGGCCATGCGGTCACGCTGCTGGTTGCTGAACATCAAATCGCCGATGGCATCGCCCGCCACCGAAATGCGCGGGGAACGCGTGTCATCAATGGCGGCGGCCAGCACACGGGTCAGGCGTTCGCGCGCCTCCAGCGTGAAGGCCTCCAGCTCGGCATCGGTGGCGTGGCTGTTTTCGCGTAGATAGTGCGCGTAGGTCAGCAGCGCGTCCTGCGAGCGCCACTTCTCGATTTCCTGCTTTTCGCGGTACGAGCTGGCGTCGCTGGGCGAATGGCCGCTGAAGCGATAGGTCACCGTGTCCAGCATGACCGGGCCGCGCCCCTCCAGCAAAATCTGCTTCTTGCGGGCGAACGCGTCGGCCACGGCCAGCGGGTTATACCCGTCCACGCGCTCGACATGCATCGCTTCCGGGTTGACGCCCATGCCGGCCCGCGCCAGCATGCCAAAGCCCATCGTCTCGCCACGCGGCTGGCCGCCCATGCCATAGAAATTGTTGAAGAAATTGAACAGCATGGGGGGCGCGCCGCCGATCTCGGCAGACCATAATGTGCGGTACTGGTCCATCGCGGCAAACATCATCGCTTCCCACACCGGCCCGCAGCCCATCGATGCATCCCCGATATTGGCGATGCAGATGCCCGGTCGGCGGTTAACGCGCTTGAACAGCGCCGCGCCCGTGGCGATATCGGCCGAGCCGCCCACCAGCGCGTTATTGGGCATCACGCCAAACGGCGGGAAGAAGGCGTGCATGCTGCCACCCATGCCGCGGTTGAAGCCAGCATAGCGCCCAAAGATTTCCGCCAGCGTGCCGTACAGCGCGAAGTCCGTCGCCAGCGAGCGGATGTGATCGCGGCTGGAGAACGTCTCAACGGCGCGCAGCGTGTCTCCATCAAGATAATTTTCCATCAGCGCCATCAACGCAGGCTCGTCTAATTGTTCAATGGCGGCGAAGCTCTTGGCCAGAATCTCGCCGTGGCTGCGGTGCGAACCGAAGATGAAGTCGTCCACGTCCAGCGCGGCGCACATGCCCACGACGGCACTTTCCTGGCCGATGCTCAAATGCGCAGGGCCGCGATGGTTATAGGCGATGCCCTGATAGGTGCCCTCGCGCTTGATGCTGTCGAGCATGGTCTCAAACTCGCGGATGAAGGCCATGTCGCGGTACATGCGCACGAGACGCTCTGTACCCCAGCGCTCTGCCTCGATGGCAGGATCGCTGTCGTAGGCGTTGACAGGCACCTCGGGCGCGGTCAGCACGCCGCGAGAGCGTTCAACCACCGGATCAATCAGAATGGCTTTTGGCATGAAGATCCCCCAGAAGAATTCAATAGTTGCGCGGCGTGGGGCATCAGGCCCGCACCCAGGGCGCATTCCTAAAACGCATTCTCAGTTTTTACAGCTCAAACAGCACGTCACGCATACTTTCGGCCATGGTCGGATGCGGAAAGACGATCTCTTTGGCATCGCGCACGCGGAATTCATCTTCCAGCATGGCCGCCGCGCCCCAGATCAGTTCAGACGCATTGGGCGCCAGCAGATGCACGCCCAGCAGCAGGCCGCTGTCGGCGTCGGTCACCACCTTGCACACGCCGCGCTTGCCTTCATATTCAGTCAGAAAGCGGCCGTTGGCGGCCATCGGCAGGCGCGCGGCGGCCACGCGATGCCCGTGCGCGGCAGCCTGTGCTTCGGTCAGGCCGACGCTGGCCGCCTCAGGCGCGCTGTACAGCACCAGCGGCACGAATGCCTTGCGGAAGCGATCGGGCTGGCCAGTCATCGTATTCACCGCGACATCGGCCATGCGCAGCGCGGCATGCGCCCAGCGGCTCTCTCCGGTCACGTCGCCGATGGCATAGATGTGCGGCACCGATGTGCGCATCTGCTCATCCACATGCACGTGACCGCCGCTGGTATCCACGCCGGCAGCCTCCAGTCCCAGCCCGTCAAAAGCTGGCTCGCGCCCGGCGCACAGCAGAATTGTATCGGCCGCCAGCTCGACAATCGTCTCGTCTTTGTCGCCCTGAAAGCGCAGGCCTTTGGCGGTAATTTCGGCCACCTGCGTGGACGTGGCGAATTTCACGCCTTTCATCTCAAGCTGCAACGCCGACCAGACATCAGCGTCCAGATCAGGCGCAGGCGACTCGTGCGGCGTAATCACGGTGACGGGCACGCCAAGCTGGCTGTATATCGAGGCGAACACCAGCCCAAGGATGTCCCCACCGATGATAGTCAGCCGGGACGGCAGGCGCTCGGCATAGAGCGCGTCGGTCGTGCTCCACACATGGGGCAGATTCAGGCCAGGAATGGCTGGCGTGACCGGCCGACTGCCAGTCGCAATGATGAAATGTTCGGCGCGCACCTGCGTCCCGTCGATATCGATGTGGTGATCATCGCGCAGGACAGCATGCCCGTGCATGACCTGCACGCCGCGCCGGTCCATCTGATAGGCGACGCCATCGCGCAGCGTATCCACCACGCGGCGCACACGCGCATTGGCGGTCGGCAGGTCAAAGCGCGCATCGCTGACCATCACGCCAAATTTCTCGGCCGTGCGCAGGCTGGAAAACAGCTTGGCGCTGGCCAGCAGCGCCTTCGAGGGAATGCAGCCCGCATTCAGGCAGGTGCCACCCAGCCGGTCGCGCTCGACCAGCAGCGTCTTCAGCCCGCGTGACGCGGCCCGATCCGCCGCCGTATATCCGGCCGGGCCGCCGCCGATGACCACGACATCATATTGAGATTCAAGCTGCGTCGTCATTGGGCCAGCACCAGGTCGATATGCTTAATCCGTTCGGCCAGCACGGCCAGGAAGCGTGCCCCCGGCGCGCCATCGACCGCCGCGTGATCGATCGTCAGCGAGAGCGTGATGTGTGGCACATGCGCGACAGCATCGCCCTGCTCGACCGCCTTCAGGTGAATCGCACCGACACCCAGAATCGCCACCTGCGGCGGATTCAGCACCGGCGTAAAGCTCTCGATGCCAAAGCTGCCCAGATTGGTCACCGTGAAGGTGCCGTCGGCCATGTCCTCTGGCGACAGCCTGCCTTCCTGTGCGACAGCCGCCAGCCGCTTCGCCTCGCCAGACAGCGCCTTGAGCGAGAGCGCGTGCGCATCGCGGATGACCGGCACCACCAGCCCGCGCGGCGTATCCACGGCGAATCCGAGGGCGACGCGTTTGTGCTGATAGATGCCATCGGGCATGAGCATGGCGTTTACATTCGGGAAATCGACCAGCGTCCGGGCGGTCGCCGCCAGCACCAGGTCGTTGATGCTGATGTCGCGCAGGCCCATCGTTTCAGGGCTGGCTTTCAGCTTCGCGCGATAGCTTTTCAGCATGCGCGCATCGGCATGCATGACCATCGTGAGCTGGGCGGTCGATTGCAGTGAAGCGCGCATGCGCTCGGCCGTGACCTTGCGCACGCCCTTCATAGGGACAAACGTCACGTCATCAGGCGATACAGGCCGGGAGGACACCGCCAACGGGGCAGCGGGCTGACCGGCACGCACAATATCCGCGCTGGTCACACGGCCGCCGATGCCCGTCCCGGTCGGTGGCAAATCGCCAGCGCCAGCCTGCGACGCCGCCATGCGCGTCATCGGCGGGCGGGCAGACAGCGCCGCCAGAATATCGCGCTCGATGATGCGCCCCTCAGGCCCGGAACCGCTGATCTTCACACCTGTCAGGTCCAGCCCGCCAGACGCGGCCGCCATGCGCGCACGCGGCGAAATCGCCGTGCCATTTGATGAAGCGCCCGCCGCGACAGACGCAGTTTCAGCAGCCTGCGATACAGGCGCCTGTTCAGCGGGGGCGGACACAGCAGCCCCGCGCAAGTGCGCCACGTCTTCGCCAGGCGCGCCCACCGCGCCGATATTCGTCAGCGTGGCGGCCTCGTCGCCGGGCTCGTAAAACAGCGCCAGCAGCGTGCCATCCGCCGGGCTTTCCACCTCGACGATGGCCTTGTCGGTTTCGACCTCAGCCAGCACATCGCCCTTACGCACCACATCGCCTACGCGCTTCTTCCACGCGGCGATGACGTAGCTGGTGGCAGCATTCCCGCGCTGCGGCATGATTACAGGCACAGCCATAATGGCTTCCCCCTTCGTTACTTCGCCAGAGCCTTCGGTGGCGGCACCACGCCGATCACCAGCAGGATATTGGCATAAATGCGCTGTTCGCCGGTCGCGATCACCAGGCTGACATCGCTCCCACGCGCCAGGTCATAAAACGGGAAACGGTTGTGTTTTGTCAGCTCCATGCCGGGCAGCAGCTTGCGGAACGAGGCAAAGATGCCCGGTTCGCTGCCGTCATCCGGCGTCATCACATGGGCAGCCTCGATCGGCACGCTGGCGACGATGCCCTTGAGCACGTCGGTCACGCTGAGCATGCCGGGCATGAAGTTCAGGTACACGCGCTCTGCCGCCGGATTGGCGCGGGTGATAAACGGATAATTGCCATCCGCGATCAGGATGCCGCTGCCGTGGCCGCTGGCCCCCAGCGCACCCAGAATCTGCGGGTGCAGCACTTTTGTCTTCAACATCAGGCCACGCTTACCTTTCCGCTTTCGCAAGCAGTTCAAACACAGGAACCAACTGATCATAGGCCAGATTGAACGCCGCATACAGGTCATCATAGACCCCGGCAGACGCGCCATCCGGGAGGATTTCATCGCGCACCGCGTTCATCCGCGCCGCAATGCTGAAGTCTGAAAACAGGCCGACGCCCACGCCGCCCACCACCGCAGCGCCCATCGACGTGGCTTCTTCCAGCTTTTGCAGGCGCAGGATCGAGCGGCCAAACACGCTGGCCATGATTTGCGCCCAGAAGCGGCCGCTGACCCCGCCGCCGATCATACGGATGGCGGACGCGCTGGCGCCCTGCCGCGCAAACGCATCGATAATGACGCGCAGATTGAAGGCCACGCCTTCCATCGCCGCGTGCAGCATATCGGCGCGCGTGTGGCGGATCGTCAGGCCGATGAAAGCCGCACGCGCATCCGGGTTCCAGCGCGGCGATCGTTCGCCCAGCAGATAAGGCAGATACAGCAGCCCGCGCGACCCGGCTTTGCTGCCCGCCGCGACCGCGTTCATCAGGTCATAGGCCGACACGCCCAGCGACGCCGCGGCCTGTTTTTCCAGCGGAGCCAGCTGGTCGCGCATCCACTGATAGCTGGCGCCCGCCGCCTGCATCGTGCCCGTGGGCATGAAGTAGCCGGGCATCACATGGCCAAAGGTGAACGTACGCTGTTCAGGGTCAAGAATCGGGGCTTTGGTGGTGGTGGCGATCCACGACGACGACCCCACATAGCCATACATAATATTCTCGGCCACGCTGCCCGCGCCAACCGCCGCGCAGCTGCCGTCACCGCCACCAGCGACGACAGGCGTGCCCGCGGGCAGGCCAATCTCATCGGCGACATCGCGCAGCACCTCGCCCACCACATCGATCGAGCGCACGATGCGCGGCAGCTTGTCTGCATCGATGCCGGACGCGCGCAGGATGTCCGCCGACCAGTCGCCACGCGCCAGGTCATACAGGTTCATGCCGCTGGCGTCGCTGGGCTCGGTAATAAACTGGCCGGTCAGGCGGGCGATGATCGCGTCTTTGGCATGCATGAAGGCGTGTGCCGAGGCATAAATGTCCGGCTGATGTTCGCGTATCCACTGAATTTTGTGCAGGGCATAGCTGGCGCTGAGCCGATGTCCCGTGATGCGATAAATATCGTCTTTCGATATTTTTTCGCCCAGCGCGGCAGCCTGCGCGCCGGAGCGCGTATCCGCCCAGATGATGGCATTGCGCAGCGGACGGGCATTGGCATCCAGCGGCACGGTGCCCATCATCTGCCCGCTGAAGGTGATGCAGGCCACGGCCGCTGGCGAGATGCCGGTCATGCGCAGCAGGTCATGCGTGGTGGTGCACACCGCCTCCCACCAGTCCGCGGCGTTCTGTTCGGCCCAGCCAGGATGCGCATACTGCGTGTTATAGGCGAAAAACGTGCTGCCGATAAACGCGCCGTCCCCGTCATACAGGGTGGCTTTGTTGCCAGTCGTGCCCAGGTCATGGGCAAGAATATATCGGGTCATGGTTTGGCCCTGTGGTTAGGTTGCACTACCGATCATCTGTAGTGTAGCTCAGAGGATACCCTCAGACTTACACACAGAGGCTAGTACCAATAGCTATTCATAATGGTTTGTTTCACGGGCGGACACGCACTTCCGCCCTCGACCATACGCTGATAAATGAGACGCAATCGGCGTCTGGCGTTACAGCACAGATCATGATGACCTGCACGTTCGGCCGTTGTAGGGGCGCCTCGCGAGGCGCCCGCAAATTCCCACACCAGCCACGGGGCGGACACGCAGGTCCGCCCCTGCGAAAATCCAATTCCTGAATGAGCAGAAATTATCCCTCTCACTCATCACGCATTACTCATTACTCATTGCTCAGCACTCAGTACTGAGTCCTTTCCCTACCCCTTGACCGCGCCGACCAGCAGCCCTTTGGCAATATAGCGTTCCAGAAGAATCGCCAGGAAGATCAGCGGCGCGATCATCATCAGCACCAGCAGCGAGATATTCCACCACTGCGGGCCACGCGTCGCATTCTGCGCGGCGATCAGCAGCGGCATCGTCTGCGATTCGGCGCGGGTGAGGAACAGCGCCAGCACATACTCATTCCAGTTAAAGACCAGCACGATCAGGAAAGTCGCGATCAGGCCAGGCACCGCCAGCGGCAGGATGATGCGCCACAGCACCAGATAACGACTGGCCCCGTCAATGAACGCGCTTTCCTCTAATTCCAGCGGGATGTTGGCGATGTAATCACGCATGAACCAGATCACCAGCGGCAGGCTGACGGTCGTGTAGGTGATGATCAGCGCCGTGCGCGTATCGAGCAGGCTGAGCTGCTGATACAGCACGTAAATCGGGATGATCACGGCCACGGTAGGCAGCATACGCTGAGAAATCAGCCAGAAAGTGATATCCCCATTGTTCATCGTCCCCTTAAATCGCTTGCCGATGGTATTGGCCAGCACGATGAACAGGATGACCGCCGAGCCAATCGCGATGATGGGGGGCACACCAGCGGCCATTACGATCAGCCCGCCGATGATGCACAGGATGAACATGCCGATCACGGCAGGCTTTGGGCGATATTCAAAGCGCGTCAGGGCATAAGCAGCGCAGGTGCCGATAATCAGCGCCAGCAAAGAGCTGACCAGCCCGACGATCAGGGTGTTGGAGTACGGCCGCGTCACGAATGTTACCCCCGTGCTGACGACGATTTCATTCCACGCATACAGCGACGGCGTAAAATCGACCCACGGGATATATTTTGGTCCGCTGCTCACGTCGATGGGCGACTTGAACGCGGTCACCAGCAGCCAGTACAGCGGAAACAGCACCACAATCGACCAGAAGCCGAGCACAATATACGAGAAGAACAGCCGCAGCGGCGAAGGCCGGAAGGGGCTTTGGGAAGTAGTCAGTCGCTTGAGCATCAGTCCACCACCACCCGCTTGCGCAGAATACGGACATACACCATCGCCACAAAAGTGACCACGATCAGCAGCAGATAGGCGATGGCAGCCGACATACCCAGGTCGAGCGCACGCCATTGGTTATAGGCATACAACGTCATCGACTCTGTGGCGGTGCCCGGGCCGCCGCGTGTCAGAATCTGCGGCATATCGACGATCTTGAAGGCTTCAATCGTGCGGATCATGATGAGGGTAAAGCTGACCGGCATGATCTGCGGCAGGATGATGTGACGGAAGTTTTTCCACTTGTTGGCCCCGTCCACCAGCGCCGCCTCCACAATTTCGCGGGGCACGCTTTCCAGCGCAGCCAGCAGGATGATGAACATGAACGGCGTCCACTGCCAGGTATCGGCGATGATGACCGCCGTGCGCGCGCCAAACGCCGTGTCTACCCAGCTAAAGTCAGCCAGGCCCAGCAGCTTCCAGATCGGTGAAATCGGCCCGTTGATGGTGTCCATCATCATGCGGAACAAAAAGCCGATGCCCACTGGCGTGATCATCATCGGCAGCAGAAACGTGACCCGAAAGAAGCGCTTGCCAGGAATATTCTGCGTGACCAGCAGCGCCAGACCCAGGCCGATCAGGTACTGCGCCGAAACGCCCACGAACACAAAGATCAGCGTGACCACCAGCGTGCCCGGCAGGCCATCCCCGCTGAGCGTAATCATGCACAGCCAGACGAGCGCCAGCGTGAAGGCGATCGCCACCAGCCGCATCACCAGCCCCACGGGCGAGAAGCGGTTGCTGCGCACATACTGCACCAGCATGATGGCGATGATCGTCAGGGCGGCCGCGCCCATCACCAGCGCGATAATCGAGGGAGCGTCGAAGGCGCCTAAGAATTTTCGTTGTTCGCTGCCCGAAAATAACTTGATGTAATTTGCAAAGCCGATGTAACGGATCGAATAGCCGCCTGCCACAAACTGGAAGCGCGAAAACGACAGCAGCAGCGATACGATCAGCGGAAATATCGAAAGAAACAGCACGAGCACGATAGCCGGCAGCAGCAGCACATTCGGCGATGAACGCTCCAGGCTGCGTGACAGACGGGCCCGGAATGACATATCCTGCTCTGCATAAATCACGCCGCCCGAACCGCCGGACTGGGTGGGAGTCATTGGTGTCATTGGTTTGTCAATCTTCAGCAGTAGAGAAAATCGGGCGCAGGAAAGGCATGATGGCGAGATCCCGATCAGACCTGACTTCCATCAGGCTGCCCGGCAGCAGATGTGCTACCGGGCAGCCTCACTGATTGTGAACCGTCTCTTTGCGGCTTACTCGGCGCCGAGGGCGCTCAGGTAAGCTGCCTGCTGCACATCACGACCCAGCTCGTCGGAAATTTCATTCCAGCGGTCCGAGATCACCTGGGCTGCTTCCGCGGCGGTGTACTCACCGGCGAGGAACTGGCTCAGCACTTCGTCGAGCACGACACCCTGATAGCGCTGGTTGTTCGGCACGCGCAGGTCGAGCATCATGTTCGGGCTATTCAGGCTGGCTTCGATCGCGCCGAGGTAATTGGCGGCAAATTCTTCGCTGTAGCCATTGGCGATCCAGTTGCTCTGGTCAGTGAACTGGCTGACGCGATACGGGTTGAAACCGGTGCGGCCGATCGTCACGTCCACATTAGACTGGGCAGGCGCCGACACATAAGCGAAGAAGTCGAACGTGGCCTGCTGGGCCACCGGGTCAGCAGCGGCGCTGACGCCACCCGACCAGCCGCCGAAGGCGGAGAACGGCGCATAGTTCACGCCATCGATAGCATACGGGCAGAGGGTTTCATCGCAGGCCACCAGCTCGCCCGTGGCGCGATCCAGCACTTCCGTCCAGCCGGGGCTGACGACAGCGCCAACCAGGTCACGCACCTGCGACTGCTCGGGATCAACCGAGAGCGCACCGATGTCGCCCCAGTCCAGCGTCAGGCCGCAGCGGCCAGCCGAGAACAGCGAGCGGGTATCGCCCACGCCGATATTCAGTTCGTCCGGCGGGCCAAAGGCATTGGTCGCCTGATACAGCTCCAGCGCGCGGATGAACGCGGCATTGTTGATGAGCGGCTCGAAGGTTTCGTTATCGAAGAAACCACCCTGGCCAGTGCCCTGCGTCTGCAGCGCGCCAGCAGCGATCGAGGTGATAAACCAATAGCCCTGCTCTGCACGGGCCTTGCCGATGCACGAGCCGTAGTCGCCTTCACCGTCGCCGTTCATGTCCACACCGTTGATGGCTTCGGCCACGGCCACATATTCGTCCCAGGTGCGCGGCGGCTGCAGGCCAGCGGCTTCCAGCACGTCGGCGCGGTAGTACACCATCTGGAAGTCACCGTCGAACGGAATCGTGTACGTACGGCCATTAAACGTGGAGCTGAAGTCGCGGAAGAACGGCGAGATATCGTCCCAGGCGAGTTCTTCACTGGCGGCGACCCAGTCGCTGATGTCGGCCAGATAGCCCGGCACCACATAGTCGACCATCCACTGCGGGGCGAACACAAAGCCTTCATAGCTATTGGTGCCGGTGGCCTGGTCGGTCAGGATGCTCTGGTACAGGTCAGCAAACGGCACGGTCACCACATTGACGGTCGCGCCGGTGGCAGCCGCGAAGTCGGGCGCGTGGCGCTGCAGCGGCTCAGCAATCTGCGGGCCGGTAAATGTGACGATATCGATGGTGACTCCGGCGTACGGCATATCCTGCGCGGCAACCGCGCCAATCATGCCCAGCGCCGCGACGGCGGCGGCGGTCAGCTTTACAAAGCGATTCATACTGTTTCCATCCTTTAAAAATGCAACTGCATTAGAAAATGTGGCGCTTGCACTGTTTTTATGGAGTTGTGTGTGGGGGCACCCTTTCTCGCGGCTTGTGCGGTCTTATTGCGCTTTCGAAGTCATACGATACAATGTATGGTATCGGTATCACATCTGGAATTATAACGACGAAAAAATATGCATGTCAAGGAATTGCGGGATTTTGCAGCATTTTAATATTTTGATGAGGCGGGCCGTGCAGTCAGCGACTGGAAGACCAAACGTCCCGGCCTGAAACCGCCCGACGCCGAAGGATGATGCTTTATGCCGACCATGCGCGATGTCGCAAAAAAAGCCGGTGTGGCGCCGATAACGGTGTCGCGTGTTATCAATAACTCCGGCTACATACGGGAAGAAACGCGCCGCAAAGTGGAACAGGCCATTGCCGAGCTGGAGTATGTGCCCAACAGCCTGTCGCAAAGCCTGCGCTTTAAAAAGACCAACATGATCGCGCTGATGGTGAGTGACATCACCAACCCGTTCTGGACGACGCTTACGCGCGGCGTGGAAGACGCCTGCATGGGCGGCGGCATGAACGTCATTTTGTGCAACACCGACGAGAATGCCGAGAAACAGGAAAACTACATCAATGTGCTGCTTCAGCGCCAGACCGATGGCTTCCTGCTGGTTCCGGCGGGCGGTGAACCGGCCGTGGTGAAGCGCATCCAGAAGCGCGGCGTGCCTGTCGTCGTGATCGACCGGCAGGTGCCGGGGGTCGAGGTCGATATTGTGCGCAGCGATTCCGAGGGCGGCGCGTATACGCTGACGCGCCATCTGCTGGAACGCGGACACCGGCGTATCGCCCTGCTCTCGTTTTCCATATCAATCTCGACAGCGCGGCAGCGCCAGGCCGGGTATGAAAAGGCGCTGGCCGAATATGGCGTAGCCATTGACCCCGGCCTGATCCGACATGGCCGACCACGCGGAGACAGCGGCTATATGATGACGATGGAGGCCATGGCGAGCATGAATCCGCGCCCGACGGCCATCTTCACGGCCAACAACTTCATCGCCATTGGCGCGCTGAACGCCCTGCATGACCTGGGCATCCGCGTGCCGGAAGAAATCAGCGTGGTCAGCTTCGACGAGATGCCTTATGCCACCGAGCCCTTCGTCACCGTGGCGGCGCAGGCCCCATACGAGCTGGGCATGTCCGCGGCGCAGATGCTGATGAGCATCATCTCCGGCGAAGAAGCACCCGGCAACCGCGATATCGTGCTGCCCGTCGAGCTGATTGAACGGCGCAGCGTCATGACGCTGCCAATGGTGGCGCAGGCCGCCCCGGAGGAATAAGCGATAGCTGCAAACGGCATGCTGAGCCCTGACTCAGGTGGCCGTTATATTCTGGAGACCACAATTACATTTGCGTTGAAAAGCATGGATCGCAGCACAGCAGATAGTTTGAGCACACTTACGCTGAAAGGATTTGACATGGCCTATTCATTACCGACCCTGCACACGCCCGCCCCCACCGCCGACAACGAAGCCATCCTGATCGCCAATGGTGACCTGCGCCTGAGCGCGAACCAGGTGTGCTGGCCCGCCCAGAGTGACATGGAAGCGCGCATCGTGGAGGCCTTCGCACGCGAGGGCATCACCGTCAAGCGCGGCCACGGGCTGGACCCGGCGCTGAATCACGGGTTCATCTGGAATCAGCGCATGGGCATGGATGTCTTCAAGAATATTCACCCCGACGCCAGGCTGATTGTGGCCGAAGCCGTGTGGCAGTACAGCCATCATGTGCTGCATGGCCTGCGCGATCATCGCGGGCCGATCCTGACGATTGCCAACTGGAGCGGCCAGTGGCCCGGCCTGGTGGGCATGCTGAACCTGAACGGCTCGCTGACGAAAATGGGCGTGAATTACAGCACGCTGTGGAGCGAGGATTTCACCGACGAATTCTTCCAGCGCGGCATCCGCCAGTGGATCCGCGAAGGCAAAGTCACGCACGACACCAGCCATGTGCGTCCGTTTGAGCTGGCCAGCGCCCCGGCCGAAGAAGCCGCGCTGGGCAAGGCACTGGCTGCGCAATTACGCCACGAAAAGGCCATCCTCGGCGTGTTCGACGAGGGCTGCATGGGCATGTACAATGCCATCATCGATGACGAAATGCTCAACCCGGCGGGCATCTACAAGGAACGCCTCAGCCAGTCCGCGCTGGTGGCCGCCATGCGCGAGGTGGCAGACGCAGAGGCGGAAGCGGCCCTGCAATGGCTGATCGCACGTGGCATGACGTTTAACTTTGGCACCAACGAAGAGACCGAGCTGACCAAAGGGCAGACGCTGACCCAGCTCAAGATGTATATTGCAGCGGTGCGCATCGCCCACGAATTCGGCTGCGACGCGATCGGCATCCAGTATCAGCAGGGGCTGAAAGACACGGCGCCCGCGTCTGACCTGGTGGAAGGCCTGCTGAACAACGTGGAGCGTCCGCCGGTGATGCATGCCAAAACCCGCGAACAGCTCTATCCCGGGCAGGCGCTGACCCACTTCAACGAGGTGGACGAATGCGCGGCAGTGGACGGGCTGGTGACCAACCGCGTATGGCGGGCAATGGGCTATGACCCGTCTAACACGCTGCACGACCTGCGCTGGGGCGCGCATTACACAGGCGATGGCGTGGATGACTACGTGTGGGTATTCCTGATTTCAGGCGCAGCGCCAGCCAATCACTTCATCGGCGGATATGCCGGAGCCAGCAGCGAACGCCAGCCCCCGATGTATTTCCGGCTGGGCGGCGGCACCCTGAAAGGCATCAGCAAGCCCGGCGAAATCGTGTGGAGCCGCGTGTATGTGGCCGACGACCGCCTGCATGCAGACCTGGGACGCGCCAGTGTCGTCACGCTGCCGCAGGAAGAAACTGAGCGCCGCTGGGGGCTCACCACTCCGCAGTGGCCGATCATGCACGCGGTGCTGCATGGCGTCACGCGCGACCAGATGATGGCGCGGCACAAGGCCAATCACATTCAGGTGGCGTATGCGCCTGACGCGGACGGCGCGAATAAAGCCCTGGCCGCCAAAGCCGCGATGTTCGCGGAAATGGGCATGGTCGTATCGATCTGCGGAGATGTGGCGCTGTAAAGGCGGATCTCGGATTTGGGGGCAGGCCGGCGTGTCTGCCCTGCTGGTGCGTATACGGGCGTCACGGCACTGGTTTTGCAGGCACGGCTGGCCTGGCTGGCGCGGCCTCGATCTTCACATAGCGCATTTCGCCGCCGGGCACGAACAGCAAGTCTTCCTGCGGGGCGACGTAATGCAGGCGCGGGTTGCGTCGCTCTCCAGCGATGGCGAAGCGCGGGCTGACATCATCCCACGAATACATCGGCTTCAGCGCGCTGGTCTTCATCACTTTGACCGAAATGCCATATTCGCGCGGGCGCAGATTCAGCGGCGGGAAGGTCGCTTCCAGCAGAACCCTGCCCTGCACAAAGTCAGGCGTGGCCAGCAGCTGGCTGTCGATGGAGGTCAGCAGCACCCGCGTGCGCGTGTCGTTGATGCTCACGACAAAGCGCAGATCGGCCCGTGGCTGCGCGACTTCAGCCTCCACGCGCACGGTCACGCGCGCCGGCGTGCCAAATGACTTGCATGGATCGCCATTTTCGTCCAGCACGTCCACCTGATGCACCGCCACATCGGCGTCAAACTGCTCGCGCCGCACGATGATTTCGCGCTCACCCGCAGGCGTGTCGGCGGACTGGGCAGGCGCGGCAGATGCAAACACTTTCTGCTGTTGAAACTGCGTGTAGGCCTGCACGACTTCCGAGGCCCGGCCGTCCATCATGATGTTGCCGTGGTCCAGCCAGATCACGCGCTGGCAGATGCGCTCGATGGCCGCCATGTCGTGCGACACCAGCACCACCGTCCCGCGCTTGACATATTCCTGAATGGCGGCCGTGCTGCGCACATTAAAGCTGTAATCGCCCACCGCCATGACCTCGTCCATCAGGATGATTTCCGGATCCATGTTCACCGCAGCGGCGAAACCGAGGCGGGCCAGCATGCCCGACGAATAGCGTTTGATGGCGACGTCGGCATACTCGGCCACGCCTGCAAATTCGATGATCTTCTCGATGCGTTCGCGCGTGGTGTGGATATCGAGGCCCATCAGCGTGCAGTTCAGATACAGGTTCTCACGGCCGGTCATCTCACCATGGAAGCCCGCGCCCAGCGCCAGCAGCGGCTGCACCCGCCCGACCACGCGCACGCGGCCACGCGTCGGCAGCGAGACGCCGGCCAGCATTTTCATCATCGTGGTCTTGCCGCTGCCATTGTGGCCCACCAGCCCCAGCGAATCCCCCTGTTTCAGGGAAAAACTGATATCGTTCAGCACAAAGCGCGCTTCGGGCCGTTCGATCAGCGTGCGCGCCTTGTTGCGCAGCACCCGCGTCAGGTCCTGTGCCAGCGAACGTATCGACACCCCGGCCGGGGGCTGATAGCGCTTGAAGACATGCTCCACCGTGATGACCGTCTGGCGCTCATCAACAGTTGCGGGCGTGAAACTGGAATCGCTTTGCATGATCTCAGGAGTCATATCAGAGGGTATCGGCGAAACGCCATTCCATACGCTTAAAGAACAGATAGCCCGTGATGAGCACAATGACCGACAGGATGCCCACGCCCAGCAAGGCCGGGCCCACGGTGAAACGCCCAAACAGGATGGTTTCCTGATAGGCGGCAAAGATCGTCGCCATCGGATTGATCACGTACAGCGCGCGGATGTTGTCGGGCACGGTGTTCAGCGGATACATCACCGGGCTCAGGTACAGCACGAGCTGCATGACGATGCCGATGACCTGAAACAGGTCCTTGATCGTGTTGGCCAGCGCCGCCAGGTAAAAGCCCAGCCCCAGCGCGAGAATCGTCTCAACCAGGAAAATAATCGGCACCAGCAGCACCGTCTCGGTCACCGGATAGCCGTAAATCAGAAACAGGATGACCACGATGCCCAGCCCGAAGGCCAGATCGATCCAGCTCTCCACGACCACAGCCAGCGGCAGGAATTCACGCGGGAAGCGCACCTTGGTCACGATGTCCATGCTCATCGAGATAGATGATGCGCTGCTGGTGACAATGCGCTGAAAATAGGCCCACAGCACCAGGCTGGTCAGCACAAACAGCGGATACGGCACCGGGTCGGTATTCACGCGCACGACAAACGAGAACACCACGATATACACCAGGCTGGACAGCACCGGCTGTAAAATCGCCCACAGCAGGCCAACGCTCGTCTGGCTGTAGCGTGTGACGATGCCCCGGCGCACCCAGTACAGGAAGAATGGCCAGTAGCGCAGGGCATACTGTATATGCCCCCACAGGCTGCGGCGCAGCTTGTTATCGGCTGCCTCATACACCATTGCGCTGTTTAGCTGCTTGCTCACGCGGATTCGGTTCCCATCAACCAGGTCTGCAAATCGGCATTTATGATACCACAGGCCTGCATGGCCAGTCGCTGCAGGCACCAGCCATCAGGGAAGCAACACGCTTGTGGCGGGGTCGATTACTGGACCAGCGGCCCGGTGGTGCGCGGGCGCAGCGGCTTCATGTGCTTGCGCAGGTGGGTCACGAGGTCCAGCTCATAGGCCGCATGATGCAGCACGAGCGCGCCTTTCAGGCTGCTTCCGTGCTGGGTCAGCACGGCGCCATAGGTGACGTGCAGCATCTGGCGCACAGCCGGCAGCGCCAGCAGACCGCTGAGCTGGCCATCGCGCAGGCCAGCCAGGGCAGGCACATCTTCGGGCCGGGCGGATACATGCATTGTCACCCGATCGGCCGGAAAGGCAGACTGCGCCGCCGCATACAGCTCGCGGAACAACGCTGGTTCGAGGCGCGCCAGCACTTCCAGCGCTAGCAGATAGCTGGTGCCTGATGTCTTGATATGCACGCGCTCGCCAAAGGCGGTTTTTGCCAGCGGATACACCGAGAATTTGTCAGATCCGCTGTGCAGGCTGATTTTATAACTGCGGCCATAATACGCCTGTACTGCGGCGTGACCGGCAAAGTCAGCCGCCAGGCTGTCCAGCGATCCGCTGTATTCCACGCCGCGCTCAAACGCGCCCACGAAGCGTGGGGCCAGCGCCGTGAACGGGATGCCCAGCCGCTTCAGCTCGCCTGCAAAAATGAAATGTTCGATCGGACGGGTGGCATAGGCCGTCTCATCCAGCGAGATTTCCACGTCAAACGCCCGATTGGCCATATGTTCGCGCAGCACAGCATACAGCTCTGCCACACACAGCAGCGCGCGCCCATATTTGGCCGCCCCGCGCGCGACGGCTTCTTCATCCAGATGCAGGCTGGCCCCATCGGGCATGGTCACAAATCCGCTGTAGCGCGCCAGCAGGTCCTGCGCCGACGTGCCGATGCCGGTGAAATTGATATTCGCCAGGCGCGCCAGCACATCCGCCAGCGGCACATGCTCCACCTCATCATCCACATACTCACCGGGGTCGATCGTGTAGCTGGTGAAGCCCGCCTGCACAAAAGGCAGCAGGTCTTCAGCCGTCTTCACGTGGTCGGCATCCGCGCCCCAGTCACCGCGCCAGCCAGACTCAAACGCGCCCCACATGGCATCATCCAGCACCTGCTGTGGCGTGCGGCCGGTGCGCACATTCTCACGCACGCTTTGCTGTGCAAAAACCGGGGCGATGCCCTGCCCTTCTGCCGCCCAGGCGTGGCCAGGCGTCGCCAGTCCCAGCCGGTCCCCCAGCCCCATCGAGGCACGTACGCCCAGCGGCACCGGGTTCAGCCACGGGATATGCGCGCGCACCGCACGGGCATTGTCTGGCGTTAGCTCTCCCACCAGAATACGCCCACTCCTGGAGGTCTGGCCGACGAATCCGGCATGGTCGCCGCTGACGACAACCAGCTTATGCCCATTCGGCCGCAGCACCAGCGCGATGGTTGTATCAGAGGGGCGAAAGGCGGCCAGCACCTGTGTGCCCTGAAATATCGTTTCCTGCATGGCGTCCTGCCTGCCCCTTCACTGCGCCGCGCCTGGCTTGTCGCCCACGGCACGCGCTCTTAACTCAGGTTGATGCATCCCGGCAGTAAATAAAGACTGCCGCTGCGCCCATAGTGTACCGCAGCGCACGGCAGTCCGAAATGTGACGGGAAACACTGGTGGCGTTATCGCTCAAGCATTGAGCGGCCATCCGAGCGCGACAAGACATAGCCGCCATCCACCGGCAGGATGACGCCGGTCAGATACCCCGCTGCCGGCGTGGCAAACATCAACACCGCAGCGCCCACATCCTGCCCGCTGCCAGCGCGACCGGCCGGAATCCCGGCCAGAATATGGGCCTGCGTTTCCCCCGGCAGCGCAGAAAAAGCCGACTGATTGGTCCAGCCGGGCGCGACAATATTCACCGTGATGCCGTGCGGGGCCAGGTCAATCGCCGCCATGCGCGCAATCGACCAGATCATCGTCAGGCTGGTGCCAGTGGCGGACTGTCCGCTGAACGGCAGCATCCCCTCGATGCCCGCCAGCACGATGATGCGCCCGCCCTGCTTCCCCGCGATCATTTTGCGGGCAATGGCCTGCATCATAAAGACCGGCACCTCGAAGTTGGCGTACAGGGCATCGGCCCAGTCGTCGTTCGTCAGCGCCAGGAAATCGCCCGCTTTGCGCCAGCCTGCGTTAACGACCGCGATGTCGATGCGCGGCTGGCGTTCCACGGCGTAGCGCACTTCTTCCAGCGTCTCGGCCAGCACAATGCCAGCGCCCTCCGCCATCAGCGCCGCGCCCGCGCCTTCGAGGTTGTGATCGCGCGGGCCCGCCAGAAGAGCAACCTTCCCGGAAAGATCCGTTTTCATCCGCATGCCCATGTGTCCCTCACAGCGAATACTTGCTGATCGCCAGCCCGCCATCCAGCCGAATGGACGAACCCGTCACATAGTCCCCGTCGGACGAGGCCAGGTAGACCACGGCGCGCCCCATCTCGTCGATGTGTCCGTCGCGGCGCAGGGGAATCACGCGACGCTGTGCCTCGACGCCTTCGGGCGTTTGCAGCTCCGGCGAAATATCGTTCAGCGGCGAACGCACCCAGCCCGGCGCAATATGCGTGACATTGATCCGGTGCGGCGCCAGCTCCAGCGCCAGCGCACCGACCAGCGTATGCATCGCCTTCTTGGTAGCGCCATATACCGGCGTAATCGGGAACTGCACGTCGCTCTGCACGCTGGAATTGATGATGATGCGCCCGCCGTTACCCTGACGAATCATGTGCGTCGCGGCGGCCCGGCACACGTTGACCGTGCCCATGATGTTGACATTCACCACAGCGCGCAGCTCCTCCGGGGTGATGTCCAGAAAATGCTGCCAGCGGATGATGCCCGCGTTGCTGACCACGATGTCGATATGGCCCAATGCCTGCACCACTTCCGCGAACATCGCTTCGACCCGTTCCGGGCGCGTCACGTCGGCGGACACGGCCAGCGAACGGCGACCCATAGCGGCCAGCTCCTCTGCGCGGGCGTCCAGTGCCTCAGACGGGGCAATATCGTTCACGGCCACATCGGCGCCTTCCAGCGCCAGCTCACGGGCGATGCCCCAGCCGATGCTGCGTTCTGACGCCGCCCCGGTGACGAGGGCGGTCTTCCCGACCAGCTTCATGGCATTCTCCCATTCACCCGGCGCTGCCCGGCTTGAAAATTGTCTTGATGGCCGTCTTGTGCTCGAAGCCGTCAAAGGCTGCCTGCCAGTCCTCGACCGCATAGGCCGCGGTAATCAGCCTGCCGGTATCGACCTTGCCGGCCGCCATTAGCTGAAGTGCGCGCGTCCAGGCCGCAGGCACAGACGCATTGGTCCCCGTCACCACCAGCTCACGAAAGACCACCTGATCGAGGTCCCACGAGACCGGCTTGCCAAACAGGCCGACCTGCACGTAGCGCGCACCCCGCCGCGCCAGCGTGAGTAATTGCTGCGCTGCCGGGCCCGCGCCAGAGCATTCATACACCACATCGGCGCCCAGCCCCTCCGGCGTGATGGCGCGCACCAGTTCTTCGGCATTGTCGCTGTTCACATTGACCAGGTAGTCAGCGCCCAGGTCTTTTGCCAGCGTCATACGCTGTTCATCGCCATTGGTGCCCAGCACGACGGCCGTCGCACCCGCCGCCTTGACCACCTGCAATGTCAGCAGGCCAATGGCGCCAGGCCCGGCGATCACGGCCACATCGCCCGGACTAACGGTCCTGTGGGTGAGCACGGCATGGCACACGCAGGCCATGGGCTCGGTCAGCGCGCCCGCCTCAAACGGGATATTGTCCGGCAGGGCGTGAAGGTTGTGCGCGGGTACGATCACATAATCTGTGAAACCACCGTTGACCGCCGAGCCGATGCTCTTGCGGCTGAGGCACAGATTGGCGTGGCCGGTGCGGCAGTAGGCGCAGGCGCCGCAGGTCGAGAAATACGTCTCGGTGGTCACGCGCTGGCCGATCAGCGCGGCATCGACACCAGCGCCGACCTCGACCACTTCGCCGGACACCTCATGCCCCAGCACGACCGGCGGGGCGCTTTTGAACTCGTCCTTATAAATATGCAGGTCGGTGCCGCAGATGCCCGCCGCGCGCACGCGAATCTTGACCTGGCCCGCCGAGGGAAATGGCTCTGGAATATCACGCGTCTCCACAAAGCCGACGCCTCTGGCAACTTTCATCACCGCTTTCACAAGAATCTCCTCTGCCACAAAAGACGATTTTTGCCTCTGGTATACCATGAATGCTATACTTACGCAATCGATTGCATAGGATTCTTTCAAAGAAAAGGTTTTAAGAAATGCATGCAGAACAGCGGCAGCGCACAAACGATTTCCTGAAGGCGCGTGGCCTCAGCCGCGCCCTGTTTTCGCATCCCGAATCGCTGACATGGCTGACAGGCTTTGCCCCGTTTGTCGAGCTGGGTTACAGCCCCTATACGTTCGGCCCGCCGCTGCTGTGGGTCGAAGACGGGCATTACACGCTGGTCGTGCTGGACTCGCAGGTGCCCTACACCTTTGGCGTGGGCGACGACGACGATGTGACGGTGCTGTCTGTGCAGGGCTACACGGTCGATCGTCCGATTCGCCCGGTCGAGACGCTGCGCGAAGCCCTGGGCGGTCTGCTGCGCAAATCTGGCGTACGCGGCGGAGACGTGGGCATCGAGCGTGATACGCTGAGCATGACCGAGCTTGAAATCGCGTCCGATGCGCTGGGCTGGCCGGGCTGGGTGCCGCTGGATCACGCACTCAGGCCGCTGCGCATGGTCAAGACCGAGGAAGAGCTGGTTAAGCTGCGGCAGGCCTTCCTGCTGGCAGACGTGGGCTATGCGGCGGCCCAGGCCGTCATCCGGCCGGGTATCCGTGAAATCGACGTATGGGGCGAGCTGACCTCGGCCATCATGCGGGCGGACGGCGCACGCGTCGCGCTGGGCAATGACTGCACCGCGGGCACGCGTGACTTCAATATTGGCGGCGTGCCGGGGGTCGTGCCGGTGCCGGAAGGCGGCTCGATCATCGTGGATATCAGCGCGATTCATCGCGGCTACAGCAGCGACGGCTGCCGCACGTTTTATGCCGGGGAGCCAAGCGCCGACATGAAGCGCAGGCACCTGTTCATCGAAACCGCGCTCGACTATGCCATTTCGCTGGTGCGGCCAGGCGTCGTCGCGCGCGAGATTGACGAGAAAGTGCGCGCCTTCGTCCGCGACGGCGGCTACCCGGTGTATCCGCATCATACAGGGCATGGCATCGGCGCCTCGCTGCACGAGGAACCACGCATCGTGCCCTACAATGACGTGGTGCTGGAGGCGGGCATGGTCATCCTGCTGGAGCCGGGCACGTACGTCCCCGGACAGACAGGCTGCCGCCTCGAACACGGCATGATCGTCACCCATGATGGCGTCGAGATCATTTCGCACTACCCCATTCGCCCGTTCTAGCCGTCCAGATCGGACAAGTGCGCCTGTGAGCAGCAACCGCCCCACGATTTCTGATATTGCCCGCGCTGCCGGTGTATCACCCAGCACGGTATCACGCGCGCTGAACAATCATCCCACCATCCCGGAGACCACCCGCGAGCAGATTCGCCTGCTGGCCAGGCAGATGAATTACCGCGTGGATACCCGCGCGCGCAACTTTCGCCTGCAGCGGTCACAAACCGTCGCCACACTGTTCCCGTTTCAGGGCGCCAGCCGCCGCCAGATCAGCGATCCGTTTTACCTGGAGATGCTGGGCGCCATCACCGATGAGCTGGACAAGCGCGGCTATGACTCGCTGATTGCGCGCGTGCCTGCCGAGAGCACCGACTGGTGCGAACGTTATATTCTGGACAAGCGCGTCGATGGCATCCTGATGATCGACCGGGCGCTGGATGACGCTGGCATTCGGGCGCTGAACGCGCTGGATGCCCGCTTCGTCATCTGGTGCGGGCCGGTAGAGGGCGCAGCGTGTGCGACGGTAGCGTGCGACAGCCGCGTGACCGGTCGCGATGCCGTGCTGCATTTGGCCGCGCAGGGCCGCCACAAGATTGGCTTTATCGGCGGATTCCAGCGCATGGTCGAGACCGATCTGCGCCGTCAGGGATACTTGCAGGGGATGCACGAGGCTGGCCTGCCAGTCAATTCCGATCTGATGCTGTTCACCGACTTCAGCGCGGAGGCAGCCGCCCATGCCGTGCCGCTGCTGCTCAAGCGCGAACCGAAGCTGGATGCCATTTTCGCATGCAGTGACTTCATGGCCATCGCGTGTATGCAGGTGCTTCAGGGAATGGGCCGCGCTGTGCCAGGCGACATCTCGGTGATGGGGCATGACGATATCGCGCTGGCCTCGCAGACATCCCCGCGCCTGACCACCATTCGCCAGCCGATTCAGCAGGGCGGCCGGCTGATGGTGCAGTCGCTGTTCGAGCAGTTCGAGGGCGCCCCCCCGCGCCAGATCGTGCTGCCCCATGAGCTGATCGTGCGGGAGTCAGCATGAAAAGAAAGTACTTAGCAATGAGTGCTGAGTGCTGAGAACATGGACAGGGGCATGTGACTGTTGCCAGACCCATTTTCCATCTGCTCTTGATCCCTTCCTCATTGCTCAGTACTCAGCACTCAGTACTTTCCCTTTACCTCACCGTCCAGCCACCGTCGACAGCCAGCATCGCGCCGGTGACGAAGCGTGAATCGTCGCTGAGCAGGTAGGCCGCCGCCCCGGCGATATCGTCGGGCGTGCCGAACGTGCCGGTCAGAGGCTGAAGCTGCGGCAGGCGGCCGATGATATGCGCATCGGACTGGGCGCGCTGGCTCATGGCCGTCGCGATCAGCCCGCTGGCGATCACGTTCACGCGCACACCCTGCGGCGCATAATAGCTGGCCATCGCACGACTGAGGCCGACGACGGCGGCTTTCGACGCAGCATAGGCATGGGTGGCGAAGTCTTCATCGCCACCCACCAGCCCCAGCACCGAGCCCAGATTGACGACCGCGCCGCGTGACGCCAGCAGGTGCGGCATGGCATATTTGCACACCAGGAACATGGTCGTCAGGTTCAGGTCGAGCGTTTTATGCCAGCCTTCCAGCGTGCAGGCGTCCACCGGCCCGTCGCCAAAGCGACGGCCGCTGCCGCCCGCCACGTTGAACACGCCATCCAGCCCGCCAAACTCCTCTGCCGCGCCGTTCACTGCGCGGGCGACAGCAGCCTCGTCGGTCAGGTCTTCGACGTAGGCCACACCGCGCCCGCCTGCTTCATGGATCAGATTGAGCGTCTGCATCAGGCCAGCCGGGTTAAGGTCCACCGGCGCGACAATCGCCCCACGCGCCGCAAACATCAGCGCAGAGGCACGGCCGATACCGCTGGCCGCGCCCGTCACCAGGATTCGTTTTCCGGTCAGCATGTCCTGATTCCTTATGCGTTTCCGGTCAGCTCGCGGCGCACAATCTTCGCGCCCTCGACCATCGCCCACAGCTTGCGGCGGGCCGCCCAGCGGGCCGTCTGGCTGAAGCCGCAGTCCGGCGTGATGCTCAGCTTCTCAGGCGCAACGTACTTCAGCGCCTCGCGAATGCGCTCCGCCACATCATCAGGCGACTCGCAGTAGTAGTTCTTGACATCGACCAGCCCGGCGGCCAGCTCTTTGTCGCTGGGGAATTCCTGCCACATGCCCAGCTCCGCCAGCTCGCGGTTGGCAAATTCCAGCGCAAACTGGCTGACATGCATGTCGAGGATGTGCGGGAACAGCGGGCGATAAGTCCGTTTTGCCACCGGCCGGCCGACAAAATTACCGAAGCACAGGTGCACGCCGATTTTGGCATTCACGCCCGCGACGGTGTGGTTGAACAGGTCGACGAAGGCTTTCGGGCTGTGGGCATGCACGGCATAGCTGGGCTCGTCCACCTGAATGAACGTCGCGCCGGCGGCGACCAGCGCCTTCAGCTCGGCATTGATGATGTCGGCCAGCGCGTAGGCTACTTCCATGCGGTCCTTGTACACGGTGCCCGGCTTCACGCGCCCGGCCAGCGTATATGGCCCTGGAATTGGCATCTTGATCTGCTGCGTGGTGCGCTTGACCAGATACTCGTATTCGGGCACGAGACCCAGCCCATTGGGCGCTTTCACCGCCTCGACTGCGGTATAGCTTTCGCGCTGGTCATGGCCCAGCACACCAATCTTGCGGCGGGCGGGCTGCTCGCTCAGGCCGGTCATATGGCCATAAAATTCAGCCGTGAAGAAGCCGATGCGGCGCATTTCGCCATCGGTGATGATATCCACGCCGGCATCTTCCTGGTCGCGCACGGCCAAGTCGACCGCGTCATCCTGCGTTTCTTTCCAGTCTTCCGGGCCATATTCGCCACGCCCGACGGCGGCCAGCGCAGTATGCAGCCAGCCTGGCCACGCATGGGATCCAATCACGCTGGTATAGAGCAAAGGAAGGGTATACTGTGTCATGATCGTTCCTCGTCAAATCTGTGTCTGCCAAATAAGGACTGCTTTATGATTCAGCCTGTCTTGCGCGATCAGGCGCTTCTGGATGATATTCAGGCCGCATCCCCCGCTTATGGGGACGCGTGCATCTGGTGGTTGGGTCAGAGCGGCTATGCGGTCAAAACCCAGCGCCACCTGTTGTACATCGACCTGTACCTGTCGGAACACCTGACAGCCAAATATGCGGCCACCGACAAACCGCATATCCGCATGACTGAGGCTCCGCTGCGCGGCCGCCAGATTGCCGATGCCAGTTACGTGTTCGCCAGCCACAAGCACAGCGACCATCTGGACCCCGGCACGTTGCCCGACCTGCTGGCCGCCTCGCCACATGCCATGATCGTGGTGCCGGCCGCCATCCTCGATCACGCGCTCAAGCTGGGCATCCCGCGCGACCGGCTGCTGCCCACCAGCGGCGACCAGCGCCACGCGGTCGATGACAGCTTCCTGTTCGCCAGCATCCCGGCCGCGCATCCCACCTTCGAGCTGACCGACGCAGGCGATTACCCATTCGTCGGATACCTCATCAATGTGGACGGCGTGCGCCTGTACCACAGCGGCGACACCCTCGTGTATCACGATCTGGCGCGCCGCCTGCGCGACTTTCAGCCAGACATCCTGTTCCTGCCCATCAACGGCACCGACGAGCGCCGCAATGCGCTGCATGTGCCGCCCAATATGAGCGCCGATGAGGCTATCGCGCTGGCTGCTGATGTCGGGAGCGGCATGGTCATCCCCCACCACTACGACATGTTCACCTTCAACACGACCGATGTGAACGAGTTTACCGCTTCAGCAGCCGCCGCGGGCATACCATATGCCGTGCTTCAGCCCGGTGAACGCTTCACCTGGACGCGTCCCGCGGGCGAAAACGAGACGCCGGCAGGGTAGCAACACTGCTGCGACGGTATATCTTTTGTAGGGGCTTGGCATGCCAAGCCCCTACTGCATGCATACCGAACATGGTCTCGTCTGCCAACCGGAAATAAAGGCTATAACCATCACCCGAACACGATGCTCATGCGGCGGCGATAGTCGTTATACGTTTCCTCGAAATTCTCCGCCGACGCCTGGCCGCCAATGAGCACGCTGCTCGTCAGCACCAGCGGCGGCTGGCCAGCGGCGGTCAGCTTTTGCGCGATCGCCACCTTCAGGGCATTGACCAGCACCGCGTAACCAATCGTAGAGCCAGGCCCGACCGGATACGCCAGACCGTCCACCTGCACCAGCGCATCCCCCCTGGGCGTGCAGTTATCCAGCACAATGTCCGCCAGGTCGATCAGTTTCTTGCCACTCTTGTGCTTGGGCGCGGCCGCCGTGCAGTGATCGACCGACACAACCGCGATGACCTTCATGCCGCGTGCCTTTGCCCCTATCGCCATTTCGACGACGACGTTGTTGACGCCGCTGTTCGAAAAAATGATGAAAGTATCGCTTTCGCGAAAGATGAAATTCTTCAGGATTTCGTCGGCCAGCCCCTCGACCTTCTCGATGAACATGGCCTGGCGCTGGCCGTTGGAGCCCACAATCTGCGTGTGAAAGGTCATCGACAGATCGATGATCGGGTGAAAGCCCGGAAAGCTGCCGTGGCGGGGGAACATTTCTTCCACCGGGATGCGCGAGTGGCCGGTGCCAAACAGATGCACCAGGCTTCCCTGCAAAATGCTGTCGGCGCACAACTGCGCCGCCGACTCGATGGCATCCATCTGGGTGGCACGGATATCCGCCACGATCTTTTGTGCGGCATCCATGTAACGCTGTGCTGCCTGTAAAGAGTCCATAACCCGTCCCCTGATTCGCTATGTTGTGGAGCGCGTTGTCACCGAGCTCCCGGAAAAAAGTGCGCCGTCGGCGCGCAGGCGTTCCTGAAGCACAGTCACGTCCACAGAGGCGATTTCGCCGCCGCGCGCCAGCGCTGCCGCTGTGCCTGCCGCCTGTCCCATGGCCATGCACTGGCCCATACTGCGCACGCTGGCATGGGCGTCATGGTCTGCGCTCAGGCAGCGCCCGGCCGCCAGCAGATTACTGATGCCCTGCGGCACCAGGGCGCGAAACGGGATGTCGTAGGTATCGCCATCGGGCACATATTCCCAGCGCGTATTGTTCCCGGCATGATGATCCTCGATCGGGGCGCCACACTGGGCAATCGCATCGTCAAAGCGCCGGGCAGACAGCACATCGTCACGTGTGAGCCGGTACAGGCCGTGCACGCGGCGCGTCTCGCGGATGCCGATCTGGGTGCTGAAATTCATCAGGAAAGCGTGTTCGTAGCCGGGAATCTGCTCGCGCAGGAAGCGCGTATACTCCAGCGACTGGGCACGCCCTTCGATTTCTGCTTTGGTCAGCTCGACCGGGTCGGTGCCGTCGACATAGGCCACGCGCGTCATATTGGTCACAATCACGCCCGGCTGCGGCGTGATGTGCACGCTGCCTTCCTCACGCGGCAGGCGATACTCGCCATTCAGGTTGGCGGCTTTCATACGCGCCACCAGCTCGTCGCGTTTGACAGCTTTGGCGCGCTCGGTGTCAACATTCGCCAGCCGGAACGTGGTCGTCAGCGATTGCGCGGGCTGGCCGTCTGTGCCGGCCGCTTCAAAGGGCGCGCCTGCCCGATACACCAGGTCGGCATCACCGCTGGCATCGATGAAGGTGCGGCCGGTCACCAGCCCCAGGCCGTGCTTGCCTGCGATGACTAGCCCAGTGATGCGGTCGCCTTCCTTCAGCACATCGACGACGAAGGTGTGCATCAGCAGGCGCACGCCAGACGCCAGCGCGGTCTGCTCCCACACGACTTTCAGCGTGGTCGGGTCGTAGGTGACGGCCTGGCCCGCGCCATAGCTGCTGGGACGCTCGATGACCATGTCATAGGCGTACAACCGCTCGACGATTTCCCACGGGATGCCGCCTACGACCCGGCGCGCATCGCTGGCCGGGGTGTAAAAGCCGTAAAAGGTGTCCAGCACCATCGTGCTGGTGCCGCCCAGAAAGCCATAGCGTTCGATCAGCAGGGTGTCGGCCCCGGCCCGCGCCGAGGCAATCGCCGCCGTGCTGCCTGCGCTGCCCGACCCGACGACGACGACATCCGCGTCATGCAGCACGCGCAGTTCCTGAGAATACATGGTCATTTAGTTGCTCTCCCCTGCGCGCTGGCTGGCCCACACGGCCGCGCCGATCACGCCTGCATCGCTGCCCAGCGCAGCCGGCATGATGCGCACCTTGTCCAGATCGACGGTGTGCACGCGCAGCTTCAGCGTCTCGCGAATCGGTCGCATCAGGCGCTCGCCCAGGCGCGCCACGCCGCCGCCCACTACCACACATTCGGGCGCGAGTATCGTGACGATCGTGCTCAGGCCGGTGCCCAGGTAAAAGCCGACCGTATTCAGGATGTTGATGGCGGCTTCATCGCCTTCGTCGGCGGCGCGCGCGATGATTTCGGGCGTGATTTTGTTCAGGTCAAAATTGACCATCTCACCGATTTTGGTGGTAATGCCCTGCGCCACCACGCGCATCCCCATCGCGCTGATGGCTGGGCCGCTGGCCATGCCCTCCCAGCCGCCGGGATTGCCGGTGCCGTCTGGCGGGCCGTTGGGATCGAGCGTGATGTGGCCAAATTCGCCCGCCGCGCCCAGCCCCAGATACAGGCGCCCATTGATGGCGATGCCGCCGCCGATGCCTGTGCCCAGCGTCAGCCCGACGCACGACTGCGTCCCTTTGCCAGCGCCAATCGTCGCCTCGGCCAGCGTGAACGCGCGCGCATCGTTGACCAGATGCACTGGGCAGCCCAGCGCCTCCGATAGAATCGGCGCGGCGGGCTTGCCATACCAGTCACCGGGCAGATTAGGGATGACGTAAATCACGCCCAGGTCGGCATCAAAGGTGGCCGGGACGCCCAGCCCCACTGCCGCGATGTGCTCCATCGGGAGTCCGGCCTGCGACGCCAGATCGCGGCACACGCCTGCGATGCGCGCCAGCACGGCGTCCGGGCCTTCATGGGCTGACGTGGGGACTGTCGCAGACGTGACCAACTGCTGGCGGTCCGCATCCCACACCGCACTCGCGATTTTGGTCCCGCCCAGGTCGATGCCGATATAAAATGTCATACAGGCTGGTTCTCCAGTGTGCTATGCATGAATCAATCAGGTCCGTGTGACGCGCCCTTATCCGGCTTCGCTCACGCGCTGGATCACGCTGCCGGTCTGCTTGTCTTTCAGGATCAGCTTGCTGCGGCCATCCGGCATCAGCTCTTCTTTAATCAGGTAATACTGCGCGTCGTAGTCGCGGATGGCCGGGCCGCTGTCGGTATCGGTATCCCCGCGCCAATCCTCCAGGATAACCGGCTCCCACTGCTTGCTTGTGGCGCTGCGGTAGGCCGCATCCATGATCGCGTTGACCACGTAGCCGTCATAGAACGACTCCATCGGCGGACGCCCCTCGTCCAGCGCATTGAGCTGGTCGGCAAACATCTCCACATAGCCCAGCGCGCCGTTCTCGTCGCCCACCGGGAACAGCCAGCCCTTGTCGGTCTCGGCCTTCTCGGCCACATAGCCGCCCTCGCCCACCGCCGTGAACATGTCAAAGCCGGTGCGCAGCCAGTGGTTCAGCCAGATCGTGCCTTCCGTGCCGCTGACCTCATCGCGCAGGTCCATGCCGCCGCGGAACGTCCAGCTCACTTCAAACTGGCCAACGGCCCCGCTGGCATATTTCACCAGGCCAACCGCACTGTCCTCAGCCTCAATCGGATGCACCTGCGTGGCCGCCCAGCACATCACCTCCAGCGGCTTGTTCGCCTTGCCGATGAAGTTGCGGCTGATTTCAATGCAGTGGCAGCCCATGTCGATGATCGCGCCGCCGCCGCTCTGATTCTTGTCCCAGAACCAGTCGCTGTGCGGGCCGGGATGCGTCTCGCGGCTGCGCGCCCACAGCACCTTGCCCAGCGCGCCCGCCTGCGTCGACTTGATCGCCTTGAGCGTCTTGGGGGTGTACACCAGGTCTTCGAGATAGCCGGCAAACACGCCCGCTTCCTCGACCACCTTCAGCATGCGCAGGGCTTCGTCGGCGCTGCGGGCCAGCGGCTTGGTGCACAGGATGGCCTTGCCAGCTTTGGCCGCCAGCGTGACAGCTTCTTCGTGCAGATGATTCGGCAGGCCGATGACGACGACGTCCGTTTCCGGGTCATTGATCGCGTCGGCCATGCTGGTGGTGTAGCGGGGAATTTTCCAGTCGGCAGCAAATTTTGCGGCGCGCTCCTCAGACCGCGAATAGGCGACTGTCACCTGGTCGCGGCTGCGCAGCCCGTGCAGCGTCATGGTGTAGAACATGCCGATCAGGCCGGTGCCCAGCATCGTGATCTTGTGCATAAAACAGGCTCCTCTGTATAAACAAACTCTAAATGTCTAAATATCCGCACATTTATGATACCGTGAAGCATGCCCCTGGGCAAATACTGTGACGATGTAAAGATTTTCTCTCAAAACGGAGCGCAGCGCAGGGGAAACTGCTGACGGACGCAATTTGACGAAAACGCAGAAATTGCCTACCTTATATTTACTTGTTTCACAACACCCTGAAAGCGCCCCATGCACGGCGGCAATGCAGCAGACTATGCGCGTGGCGCGACACTTCTGACACTGAGCCACCGACAATATTATGCGGTCGTAACTCAGGTACGCAAACTGCGCGCGGCGTGGCCCCCGCGCGACTGCATCGCCCGGTAACGATGGCCCTGGCATTTCTTGAAGAGTGACTTATGCCTTCAATCATCTCCACCTCAACGTATCGCGTCGTGGCAGTGCTGGCGCTGATGTGCGCCGCGCTGATCGTCGTCCTGCTGCTGGCAGCTCCCCTGAGCGCCAGAGTGCCAGCTTTACAGGGGGCAAGTTCATTCTCAGGGGCAATCAACACCTGCGACCCCTTGTTCCAGCGCGCCTTCAACACCTCGACGCTCTCCATAACGGGCAGCAACGTATTCTACGAGACCCAGCAGTTCACGGTCTCCGTCTCGGGGACGTATTCGCTGGAGATGACCAGCACGACCATCCCGGATGCGCATGCCAGCCTGTACAACGGACCGTTCAATCCTGCTTCGGCGCTGACGAACATACAGGCTGTCGACGACGACAGCGGCCCCGGCGTGAATCCCGGATTCCTCGATGTCTCGCTCAGCCAGGGTGTCACCTACACGCTAGTCACCACCACGCTCACTAACGGCATGACCGGCACGTATAGCTGGAGCCTTTCCGGTGCTGGCAGCTTCACGCTGGGAGACAACAGCATCACACTGGTCTGCCCCACCGCCACACCGACGATCACGCTCACTCCATCGGTCACGCCATCACCACCCGTGAACTTTTCAGGCGCGATCAACACCTGCGATCCTGCGTTCCAGCGCGCCTTTAACACCTCGACGCTCTCCATAACGGGCAGCAACGTATTCTACGAGACCCAGCAGTTCACGGTCTCCGTCTCAGGGACGTATTCGCTGGAGATGACCAGCACGACCATCCCGGATGCGCATGCCAGCCTGTACAACGGCCCGTTCAACCCTGCCTCGGCGCTGACGAATATACAGGCTGTCGACGACGACAGCGGCCCCGGCGTGAATCCCGGATTCCTCGATGTCTCGCTCAGCCAGGGTGTCACCTACACGCTGGTCAGCACCACGCTCACTAACGGCATGACCGGCACGTATAGCTGGACGCTTGCAGGCAATGGCGGCGTCACACTGGGGTCAAACAGCATCACGCCGGACTGCAATACGCCCACCCACACGCTGACACCCTCGGTGACGCCGTCAGCGACGATCACCCTCACGCCGTCAAACACCATGGACCCGTCGCAGACGCCGACTGCTTCGCCCACACCATCCCTCACGCCCTCGGAAACGCTCGATCCGTCGATCACGCCCACGGTCACGCTCACGCCGTCTGCCACGATCCACGTGTCGCAGACACCGACTGCTTCGCCCACACCATCCCTCACGCCCTCGGAAACGCTTGATCCTTCGATCACGCCTTCTGTCACCCTCACGCCATCGGCCACCGTTGATTCATCAATCACGCCCACGCCCACGCTGACACCCACGGTGACGAACACTTCAGATCTCGTGACTGAAGTGGTCCCCAGCCTGACACCGACGGCGCCAGTCCAGCCGTCCCAGCCGTGCCGTTTTCCGCTGCCTGAGGGCACCTCGCAGGGTCGCGTGCTGGTGACGGTGCTGGCCTATTACGACCCGAATCCGGGCGCGACCACCGACATCATCGTGCCGGGGGACACGACCTGGTATGTCATCGATACTGCACCGGGCTATTACCGCATCTGGATCGATTGCCTGGGGACGCCGCTGTGGATTCCATCATTCCTGATGTCGCTGGGCTGAGGCGACGGTTGGAAGTCAGTCTCACAAATCCAGTTTGCCGTTATACTGACATGATAGAAAAAAGAGGTCATCAGCCAATGCTGCACCCAACGAAACAAATTACCATTACGCTTCCAGATACGCTCGCAGACGCGCTTGAACGCCGCGCATCTGCACTTGGGTATGCGTCCGTTGAATCTTTCGTTGAAGACATGATTGCTGAAGAAACGGCTTTAGCGGATGACGAGTACGAAACGTCGGACGAGGATATCATCGCATCCTTTCGTGCAGGACTGCGCGAAGCCCTGCACGGAAAAGGAATGCCGCTGAGTGATTTTATCCGCGAAGAAATTGACGAGTAGTGGCGCTTACTGCCGCACACTGCGCTGGCGGCCATACATCGTCAGCAGCACCAGCAGGATCACCCCCAGGATGATGAGCTGGAAGGCTTCTTCCACGCGCAGGGCCAGCAGCAGCGAGTTGATCACCTGCAAGACCAGCGCCCCGGCAATCGTGCCCCAGTAGCTGCCCTTGCCGCCAGCCAGCACCGTGCCGCCCACCACCACCGCGGCGATACTGGGGAACAGGAACGGCTGTCCCAGATTCAGGAAGACGGTCTGCGTAAAGCCGAGCAGCACGAAGCCGCCAAATGCGGCCAGCATCCCGCTCAGGCCGTAGGTCAGCATGACGACCAGATTGACGCGCACGCCGCTGAGACGCGCCGCCGTGCGGTTGATGCCCACCGCGAACAACTGCTTGCCATACTGCGTGCGCTCCAGCAGCAGCCACATGCCCGCGCCCAGCAGCAGCCACAGGATGACCACGCCGGGAATCGGGCCGATCAGCGCGGACGACAGCAGCGTCCCCATCGCAGGCGGCGTGTCTCCGATGAGCTGGCCGCGCGTGACGAAATAAATCAGGCCGGTCACGACGCCCGCCATGCCCAGCGTGATGACCAGCGGCGGCATACGCAGCAGCGCCACGCCAATCCCGTTCAGCAGGCCAATCAGCAGGCCGACCAGCAGAATCACGCCGAGTGCAGGCAGAATCAGCGCCTCGTCACCATCGGTGATGCGATAAGTCAGGATCGCGCCCAGGGTGACCAGCGCCCCGACCGACAGGTCAATGCCCTCGCCGCCGGAGATAATCACCAGCGTTTGTCCGGCCGCGATGATGCCGAGGAAGGCTGCCAGGCGCACGATATTGACCGCCTGGTTGACATTGGCAAAGCCGGGGGCCAGCAGGCCGCCGATCAGGAACAGCAGCACAGCCAGAATCAGCGCCACCAGCGGCGGCGGCAGCCTGGACTGAATACGTTTCAGTGTGGAACGCGAGTCTTTGTTTGTCAGGGCGGTCATTGATTTAGCCTCCGCACCAGGCCAATCACGCCCGGTATCGCCAGTGCCGCGATGATAATCAGCGCGTCCACCAGCGGACGCACCCACGAATCGAGGTCCCCAAACGAGATGATGTTGCCGATCAGGCCGAGGATGAGCACGCCGATGATCGAGCCGATGATGTTGCCCTGCCCGCCCGCCAGCCGCGTCCCGCCCAGCACGACGGCCACGACGCTGGGCAGCGTCATCAGCTCGCCAGCCCGCGGATTGCCGGTGCCTGTGCCCAGCGTGAGCGCCAATGCGCCCAGTGTGGCAAACAGGGCCGAAAGCAGGTAGGTGGTGAATTTCACACGGCTGACGCGCACGCCTGTCGTGTAGGCCGCGTCGGCATTGCCGCCTGTGGCAAACAGGAACTGCTTGAAGCGCGTGCGCGAGAGCACCAGCCAGAAGATCACCAGCAGCGTAATCAGGATGAGCGAAAGCGGAATAGCAAACGACTCGCTGAGCTGAAGCGGATTGCGGTAGAAGCTGGTCAGGTCACGCGGCAGTCGGCCGCCCGGTTCGGGCAGGATGCGCAGCGCGATGCCAGCGAAGATGAAGCTGGTGGCATACGTGGTGACGATCGGCTGTAAACGCAGCACCGTCACGCCGAAGCCATTCAGCGCACCGGCGCCCAGCCCGGCGGCCAGCGCGACCAGGATGGCGACCAGTGCCTGGTCGGCGGTGGCTTCCTGCGTAATCATGACGGCCAGAATAGCATTCGTCATCGACAGGATCGAGCCCACACTCAGGTCGACGCCGCCCGCAATCACGACGAATGTCTGGCCGATGGCGAGAAAGATAGCCGGCATCATCGTGCGCAGCGTGCCGTTCAGCGGGCCGATTTCCAGCATGTTGTCCTGCAAGGCGCGATTGATCACGATCATGATGATGAGCAGAATCAGCGACAGCAGGAATGGATTGCGGCTGAATGTGCGCCCAATCGGGCTGCGTGTTTTGGGTGCAGAGATCGTCGTCATGAGGGCGTCCCCATACTGGCAGAGACCAGTTGTTCGTGCGTCAGCCGGTCACCAAAAAGCTCTGTGCTCACACGGCCGTCGTGCATGACCAGCACGCGGTTGCACAGGCCCAGCAGCTCGTCGTCATCGCTGCTGTAAAACAGGATCGCGGTGCCCCGGTCACGCAGCTGCCTGAGCAGGCTGTAGAACTCGGCCTTGGCGCCCACGTCGATGCCTTTCGTGGGGTCATTCAGCAGCAGCAGCTTCGGCGCGCGCAGCAGCCACTTGCCGATGACGACCTTCTGCGCATTGCCACCGCTCAGGCTGTTGACCGGCGCGTCCAGCGAGGACATCACCATTTTCAGTTCTTCCGCAATCACCGCGCCTTTTTCACGCGCACGTGCGACCCGAATGGGCGTGCCATAGCTGCCCCACGACGGCAGAATCAGGTTTTCGAAGATCGAGCGAATCAGCAGCAGGCCTTCGCTGCCACGGTCGCCGGGCACCAGCGCCACATCCGCCGCCATCGCCTGGCGGGGATGCCGAAAATGGCGCGCCTCACCCGATACAATCATCTGGCCAGTGGAGCGAATCGCCCCGAACAGCGCCATCAGCAGGTCGCTCTGGCCCTGCCCCTGCAAACCGCCCAGGCCGAGCAGCTCACCATCGCGCACGGTCAGGTCGACGCCGTGCAGCACGCTGGTCTTCAGGCCGCGCACTTCCAGGCGCACCGGATTGGCCGGATCGACCAGCGGGGCGCGTTCACGGTGCAGCGCGCCTGCACCCTCGATCATCAGCTCCACCAGCTCGCGTTCGCTGGTCTCGGCAATCACGCGTTCGCCCACAGTGCGGCCGTTGCGCAGCACGGATGCCTTGTCGGCGATGCGGAAAATTTCTTCCATACGGTGGCTGACCATGACGATCGCCATGCCGTTTGCTTTCCATTGGGTCACCAGCTCAAACAGCCGGTTCACCTGCTGCCCATCGAGGCTGGCGGTCGCCTCGTCCAGAATGATCAGGCGCGGGTCAAAACTGAGCGCCTTGAGGATTTCCACCAGCTGGCGTTCATCCGGCGTCAGGTCGGTAATCAGCGCGTCGGGGGTGAGATGCCGGTTGTACAGCCCGGCAAACAGGTCGAGCAGGCTTTGCGTGCGCTGGCGCATGAGGGTCCGGCTGACGAATCCATTTTTGAGCGGCTCGTGTGCCAGCCAGATATTCTCGGCCACCGTCAGGTCAGGAATCAGGCTGAGCTCCTGATAGACCGCGCTGATGCCCGCCTGGCGTGCAGCCTGCGGCGAGGCAAAGCGCATCGGCGCGCCATTGAGGGTGATGCTGCCGCTGTTGGGCGACACCACGCCGGTCAGGATTTTGCTGAGGGTGCTTTTGCCGCTGCCGTTGGCGCCCAGCAGCGCGGTCACGGTGCCCGCCTGCACATCCAGGTTGCCATCGGCGAGGGCCGTCACGCCCCCGTAAGTTTTAACGGCCTTCTCTACCGTCAGACGAAATGAAGTCATTATGGGTCTGCTTTCAGTAAAAAGGTCAAAAGTGCGTCGTGCTGACCGCTTCTGACGGGCCTTTTTTCTGTAACTTTAAACCAAAGCCCCTCTCAGACGCGCCAAGAGGGGCTTTGCGATCAGTGAATCACCAGATCGTCAAGCGATGACACGTGCTTACGAAGCGGGAACGAAGTACGCTGCGGCTTCTTCAGCAGTCAGAATGCCATCCAGCGTGTAGCTGTCGGGCAGCTCGGCGACTTCTTCCAGCACTTCGTCAAAGTTGGCGGGCAGCAGCGATTCTTCACCGTCCATGTTGACGTAGTTGAAGTCTTCAGACAGCAGCACCCACGGAATCGGGACGTACAGCGTGTTGCCGTACGGGCCGGCCAGCTGTTCTTCGTCGATGGTGTTGCCGAGCAGCAGGTTGACCGCGACGCGCAGGCCGCTGGCGCCGATGCCGGGCGGATTGACGACGCCGATGCCGGTGAAGTCAGGATTATCTGCCAGCACGCTCTCCCACAGGCGGACATAGCTGGCACGGGCTTCGCCGGTCACCAGCGGGAATTCTTCGGGGGCAGCCGTGACGATCGCCTGCAGCACGCCGCTGGCCATACCGTCCTGCGTCCACACACCGTCGATGTTCGGGATCGAAGCGAGGAAGTCGCTCATGACCTGCTGGCCGGTGGCCTGGTCCCACATACCGCTCTCGCGGCCCACCACATTGATGCCGGGATATTCAGCCAGCACTTCTTCCACGCCGGTCATACGGGCGGTATTGGCCGGGTGGCCCACGAAGCCTTCGATGAGGACGATGTCGCCCTCGCCGCCCAGCTTCTCAGCCAGCCAGCGCGCGCTGATGCGTGCCCATTCGGCCTGGTCGATCACGACATTGACGACACCTTCGCCATCAATTTCCTGGTCCACCGAGATGACGACGACACCAGCGGCAGCCGCATCTTCCAGCGACAGGCGCAGGGCTTCAGCGTCACCGGGGTTAACGATGATCGCATCCACGCCACGGTTCACCAGATTCTGGATCTGCTGTTCCTGGCCGGCGGCATCGGTGTCTTCGCTCTCGATGACGAGCTCGATGTCGACGCCCAGTTCAGGATCGTCGCTCAGCTCGGCGGCAACGTTTTCGATTTCCTGAATCATCTGCGTGCGCCATTCGCTGCCGACAAAGCTGTTGGAAATACCAACGGTGAAGACCTGCTCGTCCTGGGCTGAAAGTGTCCCGAAGCTGAACGCTGCAAGCGTCGCCGCGGCCGCTGCTGCTAACAAAAGTTTCTTGCGCATGATGCTCCTCTTTGCGAAAAAGCTATATGAACCAATTTGTGAACACCGAAAATATACGGTATAAATTACCGTAAACTTTCGTATATCCGCACATTTTAGCCACTTATGGCAGTTAAAGTCAAATCAAAGATGGCCACCCGTAACGTTAAAGTTCATGAACTGCCGATCAGCCGGGTCAACCCGGCCAGCCCGATGCCGCTTTATTTCCAGATTGAGGCCGATCTGCGCGCGCTGCTGACCAGCCGCTATGTCAATGTGGGCGACCTGCTGCCCACGGAACAGGAACTGGCCGCTGCGTATGGCGTGGGCAGGCATACCATGCGCACCGCCCTCAGCCGCCTCGCCAACGATCAATTGATCGTGCGCAAGGCCGGACACGGCACCGTGGTGCGCAACCATGCCGACCGCAAACAGTTCTCGCTCGACCGCAGCTTCACCCGCCAGATGCAGGAAATGGGCATGACCGCGCATTCCAAAGTGCTGCATATGGAGACGCGCACCGTGCTGGGCACCGACCCGCGCCCGCTGCTGCCGAAGCTGGGGATGCCGTGCATGGTGCTGGATCGTCTGCGTTTTGGCGGAGACGAACCGATTGGCCTGCAGCGCTCTTACGTGCTGCTGGAACACTGTCCTTCCCTGCCCAACCGCGATTTCGCCACCCATTCGCTCTACGACATCCTCTCGAACGAATTTCACCTGGTCATCACCCAGATCACACATACAGTCACGGCTGCGGTGGCGGACCGCCGACAGGCCGATCAACTGGGCATCAAGGCGCAGTCGGCGCTGCTGGTGGTGAATACCAGCGCATGGCTGGACTCGCGCGACCTGATCGAGTTCAGCCTGGGACATTATCGCGCCGATAAATACGAGTACAGCACCACGCAGACGCTCTAACGCATGAACTGCTCAAGGAAGCGCTTCGACTGCGTGATCGAGCGCAGCACATCTTCCTGCGAGCCTTCATAGGCGCGATCTTCGACCTCGATGGCGACATGGCCGTCGTAGCCAATGTCGGTCAGCGCGCTGTAAAACGCGCCCCAGTTGACATCGCCCAGACCGGGCAGCTTCGGGCGATGCCACTTCACGCCCATGATGCCGCGTTCGTACAGCAGGTCGCTGTCAATCTTGGTGTCTTTGGCGTGCACATGCACGAAACGCTTGCCAAATTCCTTGATGCAGCGCACATAGTCGATGTGCTGCCAGATCAGATGCGACGGGTCGAAGTTCAGGCCGAAATGCGCGCTGGGGATGCTGGCGAACATGCGCCGCCACACCTCAGGCGAAATGGCGAGATTCTTGCCGCCCGGCCATTCGTCCAGCGAAAACAGCATCGGGCAGTTTTCGATGCCCACCTTCACGCCCTGCGACTCGGCAAACGCGATCAGCGGCTTCCAGGTGGCCTCAAATTCGCCCCACTGGTCTTCAATCGAGCGGGCCGGGTCGCGCCCGACAAACGTCGTCATGGTGTTGACGCCCAGCATGGCCGACGCCGCGATCACGCGCTTGATGTGGCCGACGAAAGTCTCGCGCTCCTCAGGCACTGGCGACAGCGGATTGGGATAGTAGCCGAGGCTGGAAATCGCCACGCCGTATTTTTTGCTCATGGCGTTGATATCGGCGGCTTCTTTCGGGCCAAAATTCGTCACATCGATATGTGTGACGCCGGCATAGCGGCGCTCAGCCTTGCCCACCGGCCAGCACATCACTTCCAGGCTGTCGAATCCCTGCTTCGCCGCGAAGGCAAAATGCTGCTCCAGCGTCCAGTCTGGCAGAATTGCGGTGACATAACCCAGCTTCATATGGTTGTCTCCTGGATGGTTACCCACGCCTGTTCGGCGTTACTCCGCGAAATGGCCTCGCACAATACCAGCTCGTCGTGGCCTTCTTCAAAGGTCGGGAACGGGCGCGGCGCGCTGTAGTCGCCGGCTTCGATGTAGCCATACACCGCCCGGTAAAGCTGCTTGAATGTGTCGGGGAAGCCCTCGGCATGGCCGCCGGGCTGGCTGGCGAACCGGCGCCCGGACTCGCTCATCAGCGACGGGTCTTTGATGAGGATGCTGTTCGGCTTGTCGCGATGCCCCAGCCACAGCTCGTTCGGATTCTCGCTGTTCCAGGCAATCGAGCCTTTGGAGCCGGAAATCTCGAAATTGAGGAAGTTCTTGCGGCCGGCGCTCACCTGACTGACGTTCATCGAGCCGCGCGCGCCGCCCTGATATTTGAACAGCACCGAGCCCCAGTCGTCGGTTTTGATGTCGACCAGATCATACTCGGCCGGGCCGGATTGTTCCTTGCCCTTGAACGTGGCGACGGCCTGGCGCGGCTTACGGCGCTTCGGCACAAAGGTCGCCAGGTCGGCCAGCAGCGATTCCACCTTCAGGCCGGACACAAACGCCATCAGGTCCATCCAATGCGTGCCGATATCGCCGATTGCGCGTAGTTCGCCGCCTTCGCTCTGCACCAGCCGCCAGTTCCAGTCAGTCTCATACAGCAGCCAGTCCTGGATGTAGCCGCCGCGAATGGCATACACCTCGCCGATTTCGCCAGCACGCACCATATCGCGCGCATGGTGCATCAGCGGATAAAAGCGGATGTTGTAATTGACGGCCGTCACCAGGTTCGGATAACGGCGCGCATGGGCTACCATCTCGGCTGTTTCGGTGGAGGTCATCGCCAGCGGCTTCTCGCAGATGACGTGCTTGCCGGCATCCAGCGCGCGTTTGGTCATGCTCATGTGGTCTTTGTTCGGGGTGGTGATGTGCACCGCGTCCACCTGAGGGTCCGCCAACAGCTCATCAAAGCTGGCGTAGGCCACCTCCAGGTTCAGCGCATCTGACGCGGCACGGCTTTTTTCAGGGGAAATGCCCAGCATCCCGCGCACGGTCACGCCTGCGCGCTTGAGGGCTTCGGCGTGCACCGGGCCGATAAAACCTGTGCCCACCACTGCAGCTGTCAAAGAAGTCATAATCGGTCATCCTGAAAGAATAATTGAGGTTCAGACTGCATCGTCTGCAATCGATTGCGTCAACGATAGCATGTTTAGAATGGCCTCGCAACTGAATTCACAGAATTTTACGCAATCGATTGCGCTCTCCAGATTACCCTGATGATCGCAGCACGGGCAACCCAGGCGCTGTGCACAGCATACAAACCCGTCGACCTGTCTATAACGGCAGCAGAATGAACAGTTTTCTGTGCCGATTTGCCGACTGCATCGGCTATAATGCGCACGCTTTCTGTCAGACAACTATGGAGGGAGCCGATGCCGCCCCGCCCCCGATTCCGAAAACGTAAGGTCGCGCCACGCGTGTCCGGCTCGCTGATGCTGACATTGCAGGATGAGCAGGTGGAATGTGTGCTGCGCCGCTCGGCCCGCAAGACGCTGGGCTTGCAGGTGTTCGCGGACGGCGGCGTGCAGGTGACCGCCCCGCTGCTGATGCCCCACGACGACATCGTGCGCTATCTGCATGAAAAGCGCGATTGGATCGCGGAGAAACGGACACTGCTGGCCCAAAAAGCAGCCGAGCGCCCGCCGATGCCAAAGACGGCCTTCGGCCACGGACGCATCGTCCCGCTGATGGGCGTGCCGCACGCGATCGAAGTGGAAGCGGGTAAACGCCTGGCCGTCCGCCTGCATGACAGCGAACCGCGCATCATCGTCAGCAGCCCGCACGATGACGAGCTGGCCATTTCACAGGCCGTCGCCAAATGGCTAACCGGACAGGCCAAACGGGTGCTGCATGAGGCCTATACGCGCCGCCTGCCCCTGTGCGAGTCGCTGGGCCTGCGCCAGCCGACGCGCCTGACGCTGCGCAGCATGCGCACCCGCTGGGGAAGCTGCTCTGGCACGCGCAGCATCCGGCTGAATACGCGCATGATTCATCTGCCGCCGCACCTGATCGACTATGTGGTGGTGCACGAGCTGTGCCACCTGAAAGAACTCAACCACAGCCCGAAGTTCTGGGCGCTGGTGGCACGTGCCCTGCCCGATTACGAGGCACACCGCAAGGCGCTGCGGGCGATTCCGGTCATGCTGTGGCAGGAAGACATCGACCCGTTCCTGGCGCGCTGAGCCATGCCTATTCCAGACTGCGGCGGATGCGCACGCGCAGGGCGCCCTCAATCGGCTGCTCGCTGACAAAGATCAGGTAGCCGCCGCCGCCCGCGCCGCTCAGCTTCCAGCCCAGCGCCCGCGCCCGATACGGCTCCAGCGCGGCCATGATCTGGTCGTTGACCATGCCCGGAAAGAGCGCAATCTGCGCCTCAAACGAATCGCGAAAAGCGCGGCCAAAGGCGTCGATATCGCGGCTGAGGATGGCCTCCCAGCAGGCATGGGTCGCGTCGGCCAGCGCGCGGGCATGGGCTGGCGTCAGATGCGTCTCGGCCAGCGGATCAAAGCCGCCCACGCGGGGCGCCAGCGGCAGCAGATAAAGCGACGATTCGATGAATTCCAGCAGTGGCTCGCGCTCGGTGTTCTCGATGCGCGTCGGCCAGTAGTCGCCCTTATAATGCGCGATTGTCAGGCCCGGATACACGATGCCGAGCGCGTCCTGTGAGCCGGAAATGACCTGCGTGCCCGGAAAGTTATCATAGGCAAACAGGGTGCGCGCAATCTTCTCCGGATTGCCGACCGGTAAGCGCCGGCCCCACAGCTCAATCGCCCGGTTGCGCGTACTGGTCGCCATGCCGCTGCGTTCATTGAAAGCATGGCTCGGCTCCAGCGAAATGACGATCACCGGCCCGGGATGCAGCCTGCTGACGAAGGGCTGATCCAGCCAGCCGCCCGCCAGATCGATGCGATAAGGCATCTGGTCCACCGTGCGCAGCGCCGTCGTGGAGCGCGGCGGCAGGTCGGCAAACGGGATGCGCTCCAGCACGACATAGCGGATGCCCAGGGCTTCACACAAGGCCCGCTTCTCCGGCCGGTCGCCATCATGATTGACGACAAACACATCAGGTTTCAGGGCGCGCAGTTCCGGCTCGAAATCGAGCATGCCGCTGCCGGTACTGATGAAAGCTTCCTTGACACATTTCAGCGCCCGCACCATATACAGGCGTTCATCCTGATTATTCACGGGCAGGCGCTGCTTCAGGCCAAACACCGTGGCATCAGACCCCAGCGCCACCGTCAGGTCGCCATAGGCCGCAGCCGATTCAAAAAACGCGACATGCCCGCTGTGCAGCATATCGTAGCATCCACTCACAAACACGCGAGACGGGACGAGAGAAGAAGGCGTCATCACAAGTACCTGCACACATTCGCTTTACAGACACGATGATAACGAAGGTCGTGTCAGGCCCAAAAATAACCATGTCAAACACACAAACCGAAATCTAACTATCTTTAACCTTAGGACAATCTGATAAACTCTGTTTGTAACATTCGGATGACCTTTACGTTTTTATGGATTTTGTATCCAGTTTTTCCCGTAATCACATGCGCTCCATGTTTGTCATGAAATACAGACAATCCCGCATGATAGCAGCAAATTCACAAAATTTTCGCTTTGCTTCCCTGTTTATTCGCACAAACCATTCATATACTGAATGATGGGTCTTAAGCAGCTGCTTACCAGCTAAACATCTGCTGAGAATCATGTGACCATTGATGGGGGCAAGTATGCGGACTTCACGTCGTCAGCGCCGTTCTTTTTCCAGAAAAACCACGATCTCATTTTTGATTCTTACGCTCATGATGATGCTGGTCGTGGGCGCACAGGCGCAGGAATCCACACCACCGGCGCCAGAAAGCACTGAAGCGGCCACGCCCGTTTCTACAGACACAGCGGCACCCACCGCTTCGCCTGAACCGACAACCTCCCCGGAACCCACGGCCTCGCCCGAAGTCACAGTGGAAGTGACGGAGACCGCCGCGCCGACTGAAACGCCGTCGGCCGTGCCAACCGACGCACCCACCAGCACACCTGAAATTGTGGTGACGATTACCGAGCCGACCCAGGCCGCAACGCCTGAGACGACTCCCGAATCGACGCCCGAAGAACGCCCGACACAGCCCGCCGAGGGCGGCGATGCAGGCGGCCCGATCACCAATGACTTCCAGACATTCTGTCTGATGGACATCGATGACGCAGGCGATGAGAACCCCTACACGTATGGTTTCTCGGCCATCCAGTCGTACAATATCGCGTCCTGGAACTGGGACTTCGGCGATGCCAGTATTCCGGATGCGCCAGTGCAGAACCCCGGCACGGTCACCTTTCCCGGCACTGGCAGCTACACCATCACCCTGACGTGCACGCCCAGCAGCGGCGCGCCCTTCAACCTGACGGGCAGCATCAGCATCAGCGAATCGCCAGTCGCGCAATTTGCCATCACCCCCACCAATATTTATGTGGGCGCGCTGCCATATACCATCACCACCGTGAACAGCAGCACCGGCGCGACCGATTACGCGTGGAAGATTTCCGCCTCAGGCAATCCGGCAGATGCTGGCTTCTACACTGCCTCGACTACCGATATCTCGTATACCTTTACCGCCACCGACCTCACCAACGCAGGATTCAACGCGGCAGGCCCGGCCACCTTCTGGATTCATCTGCTGGCCAACAATGGCAGCAACACAGCATCCGCCTCGCAGGGGCTGACGATTTCGCCGCTGCCGCCGCTGGCCACCTTCACGCTGACGCCGATCAGTGGTCCTTCCCCGCTGAACGTGACCGTCGAAGGCGTTGATCGTGGCAATGGCCCGATCACCAGCTGGTCATGGGACTTTGGCGATGGCAGCCCGCTCGTGACCGGCATCGGCCCGCACAACCACACCTACACCGTGGGCAGCGGCTCGCAGACGTTCACCATCACCCTGTCGTACAGCGGGCCCGGCGGCTCCGGCTCGGTCAGCCGACAGGTGGGCGTGTATCCGCCGTCCACGCCGGTTGTCGCCGCTTACACGTTCGTCAACAATGGCAACGTCGGCTCCGACGTGCAGTACTGCTTCACCAACAACAGCACCGGCCCGGTCGCCATCAGCGAATGGGACTGGAATGGCGATGGCACCTACGACGAAACCAATAATGACGCTGTCGTCTGCCATAACTTCAGCACGGCAGGCATCCAGACGGTGCGCCTGCAGGTGACCAATTCGACGGGCACCTCGACCTCGACGGCCTCGAACTTCGTCAATGTGCAGTTCGCGCCGGTGGCCGCCTTTACCTTCACACCCAGCAGCCCGCTGAACTTCGGCACAGCGATTTCGTTCGACAGCACCAGCAGCACCGGCGTCATCACCAGCTGGGCCTGGGACTTCAACAACGACGGCACCACCGACAGCACCGACGAAAATCCGACCGGCATCCAGCTCTCGACGATCGGCAACAACATCGTCCGCCTGACGGTGACCGGCCCGGGCGGCAGTTCGTTTGTGGAAGGCACGATTGTCGTCAATCAGGTCGACCTGACCTGCGCCTACAGCGGCCTGCTGCAGGTCGATCCATCGGTGGGCGGCTCGCAGACATATACCAGCACCATCGGTAATGCGCTGGGCCGTACCGTGACCTATGCCTGGTCCGTGACTGGCACCGGCACTGGCCTGCCCATCAGCGCCAGCACCGCCAACCTTTCCGTCAACTGGGGCACAGTGGGCGAAGGCTCGTTCCTGGTCACACTGGAAGCGACCACCGCCAACGGCGCGCGCTGCATCGAAACCAAGACGGTCAACGTGACCTATCCGGCGCTGGACTGCCAGATGACCAACAACGTGCCCAGCCCGCTGTATGCCGGCACCGGCACGTACACCTTCACCGCCAATGTGAGCAATGTCTCCAACCGCACGGTCACGGGATACACCTGGTATGTCGATAACGTCGAGCAGGTGGGCCAGACCAGCTCCACCTTCACGCGCCAGTACCTCGACAACCCACTGACTGCGACCACCGAAGTGGTGAGCTATACCGTCGCCGTGCAGGACAGCCAGAGCCGTGTCACCAACTGCTCTGAAGATGTGTCGATCACACTGACGCCATTCCCGGCGCCAACGTGCAACATCAGCGTTTCCGCGATCCCCAGCCCGCTGTACCCCACCGGCGCAACGTACAACCTGGTCGCCAGCTATGGCAGCGTGTTTGGCCGCACCCAGAACGCGTTCACTTGGACGGCCAGCTATGGCGGCGGCACGGCCACCGGCACCCTGGGCGAGACCTTGCCGTGGACGGCCACCAACGACAGCGTCAACCATCCCGACGCCACCATCACCGTCAACGGCAGCCTGACCGACAACAACGGCACCACAACGCCCTGCTCGCAGACGATTGACCTGACGGTAAGCGCATGGCCGACCCTGACCTGTAACGCGATTTCTGGCCTTGCAACGCCACAGCCGCGCACGCCAGACAATACGACGCGCAGCAGCAATTACAGCACCTCGGTGAATGGCGCCGCAGGCCGCACGATCACATATTCATGGACGGTGCCCAATGCCGCCAGCCTCACCGGCTCCGGGTCATCGCGCACGATCAGCTGGAACAGCGCGTATGCTGAACTGGCAACGGCCACGGCCAACGACAACATTTCCTACACCGCCAGCCTGACCAACCCGGATGGCACGACCGACAGCTGCACCCGCAACCGTAATGTCGCCGTCACCTGGAACCGCCTGACCTGCGCCGCCCCCACGGGCGACCTGACGCCAGTCGTAGGCGAGAGCGAAAGCTATGCCAGCAGCGTGGGCCAGCAGTACAGCCGCAGCATCAGCTATGCATGGCTGCTGGAACAGGAAATCTCGCCGGGCAACTACAGCACCACCGCCACCGGCACCAGCGCCAGCTTCCTGCACCAGTTCCTGATCGACGGCGCCAACTATCGCCTGAGCTACACGGCGACGGCAGCGCCAGCGGGCACGGGTGACTACGCCATCGTCGGCGACTCGTGCACCAGCGCCTACACCAATCTGGTGGGCACCGGCGCGGGCGAATCGTTCTTCTGCGACGCCGGGCCAACCCTGGTGGGCGGGCCGATCAGCAGCAGCAGCGCCAACTACAGCTTCAATATGACGATCGACAACGGCAACGCCCTGCCGCTGATGCTAGAATACTGGCTGCTGCGCCCCGGCAGCGTTGAAACCCTGCTGACGACGGTCAATTCCTCGGCCAACGGCGTGATTTCCAGCGGCAATATCCTGGGCAGCGCGCTGGGCCCCGACGGCGTCGGCCCGTATACCCTGCGCGTGGATGTCAGCTCTGCCTCGTCCACCTACACCTGCGCGCCGACCCTGGCGCTGGCCGTTGGCTCTATCAGCTCGTCGTATACAGACACCTACGTCGGTGGCGGCGCGATTGACCGCACGCGGGTAGAGGTCGAGACGCCGATCTGCTTCACCAACACGAGCACCTTCAGCCACCTCTCGACCGAGGACTATCTGTGGACGATTACGCCGGGGACCAATAACTCGCTCGGCGTGGGCAGCTTCACCACCGAAAATCCGTCTGACTGCTTCTCCTTCGACGCACCGGGCACCTATACGGTATCGCTGCGCGCCCGTAACAGCGGGAATGCCGGCAGCACGGACAGCAATTTCTCGCGCACATACACGGTGTATGGGCATCAGGCGCTGCTGATCAACCGCTCGGCGGAAGTGTTTGCCGGTTCGACGATCTCCTTCCAGGGCATCGCCACCAACCTGACCGGCCCGTATAACTGGACGTTCTACAACATCGACAACCCGGCCTCACCCGTGTCGATCGGCACGCGCAATAACCAGCAGAACACGACATTCTTCTTCGCCAATCCGGGCAGGTATCGCGCGGTCGTAACGGGCGTGGGCCCGCTGCGCACCGAGACCGCCATGCTTGAATTCACGCTGCTGGCCGCGGGCAGCCTGCAATCGTCGTTCAGCCCCAGCCAGTGGGACGGCCTCGACCCGATGGAAGTGTGCTTCACCGACACAAGCATCTATCCGTATTCGGGTGACCCTGCCGAATATTCGTGGGACTTCAACAATGACGGCACCCCCGACCTGACCTACAGCGTGACCAGCGCGGGTGACCGCCAGACGCCATGCCGCACTTTCACGGGCGTCGGCCAGACCTTCCCGGTCAGGTTGTCGATCACCAAGGGATCGCTGGTGGACACCTCCACCAACACCGTGCGTACGCTCACGCTGCTGGAGAGCAATGCCGACTTCACCATTTCCCCGGTGACGGCGTCGAACTTCTGCTTCAACGCCCTGCTGACAGGCGGCCTGTCGGTCGTTGGCTGGGATTACTTCCGCGTGGAGAATTTCCCCAGCGGCGCGCCTGAAGGCACCTCCGGCGCGGTCAATTCGCCCTGCTACACCTTTGGCGCGGTCGGTTCGTATGTGGTTCGCCTGCGCGTCACCGATGGCACCACCGATGGCTCGGTCACGCGCACGGTTGTGGTCACCCCCAGCAGCGGCACCGCGCCCAGCCTGTCGGTCAACGGCTCGTGCACGGCAGCGCGCACGGCCAGCTTCATTGTTTCCAACACCGGCGGCGCGATGACCATCTCGGACAGCGTGCGCATCTCCGTGGGCGGCACCGTCATCTATAACGGTTCGCTGCTGCTGGCGGGCGGCCAGTCGGCCACCTACAGCGTGGCCAATGTCTCGGGCGGCGTCGTGACGTTCACCAGCCGCGACACCGCGCTGACGGCCACAACCACCTGTAACTACCCACCAGAAGCCAGCGCCACGGTGGTGTGCCAGGCCTACTATCCCGCCTTCACCGTCAGCCTGGCCCGCACCGATGGCCCGATGCTGGCCGCGCAGAACTATACGATCGAGGATGCGGGTGGAAACACCGTCAGCACGGGCACATTCTTCCTCGACGCCGGCAACATGGATGACACCTTCGCCGTCCCGGCCGGTAACGATCCGTATGCCAGCTACACGTTCGTGACCAGCGGTGCCGCGGGCAGCTTCGGCATCGCTTCGTCCAGCAGCACCTGCGCCGCGCCGAACCTGTCGGTCAGCGGCACATGCTCGGCAGACCGCACCGTCACCTTCACCGTCACCAACACCGGCGGCCTGATGTTCACGTCTGACAATGTGACCATCTCGGCGGGCGGCACCGATGTCTTCAGCGGCACGATGCAGATTGGCGGCGGCGGCAGCGCGGATTTCACGGCCAGCAATGTGTCAGGCGTGGTCACGTTCACATCAGGCACGACTTCGCTGTCGACCACCACCACCTGCAACTATCCGCCCCAGGCGAGCGCAGAAGTGGCGTGCGTGAATTTCCTGCCCAGCTTCAACCTCAGCCTGGCGCGTGTCGACGGCCCGATGCTGGCTCCGCAGGCCTACACCATCACCGACGAGAACAGCAATACCGTCTCGACCGGCACCTTCTTCATGGATGCCAGCACGATGACGACGACGGTCAGCGTGCCCAGCGGGACCTTCCCGTATGCGCCATATACCTTCACAACCACGGGCGAGGCGGGCGCGATCACCCTCTCGACGCTGGGCTCCACCTGCCTGCCGCCTGCCCTGTCGGCAGCCGCGGTGTGCAGCGCCGACACGGTCAGCTTCACGATCACCAATGCCGGCGGCCCGATGAGCAGCGCGCAGAACATCTTCATCATCGGCAACGACGCGCAGAACTATACGCCAGCATCCAACAGCTTCACGCTGGGGCTGTACGGCTCGACGTCGTTCAGCATCGCCCGCCCGGAAACTGCCAACACGTTTGGCCTGTATACCACCGGGGGCGCCGCTAACCTGAATGCGTCTGTGACGATCAACTGCGACGACCCGAACGATACGACCGGCTTTGATCCGTCATTCGTGGCGGAAGTGCTGGGAAGCGCGCTGGCAGCGACGCTCGCACCGAATGGTTCGCGCTTTGGCGGGATAACAGGTGAGGCAGCCGCTGCTCCGACCTGCGGTGGCAACTGCCCGCCGTTCGAGCTCTATCACACCAACGAGACGGGTGACTGGGAAATCTTCCGTCTGGATAGCTCTGACGAGGAAACCCGCACCGATGATCACCGCAACCTGACCTTCGGCGAAAACTCGCGCGACGTCGCGCCTTCGCTGTCGCCGAATTACGAATGGGTGGCTTTCGCCAGCGACCGCGACGGGAACTGGGAACTGTATGTGGCCAGCACGGACGGCGATCCGGCCAGCGTGCGCCGCATCACCTTCAACGAGTTCGCAAACGACAACAACCCGGCGTGGGGCCCCAATAACTACCTGGTCTATGAGACCAATCGCTTTGGCAACTGGGACCTGGTCCTGATTGACCTGATGACAGGCGCAGAAACCCCGCTGACGCGCGATCTGGGCGACAACACCAATGCAAGCTGGTCTCCGGACGGACAAAGCATCGTCTTCCAGAGCAACCGCGCCAACCGCTTTGGCGAGGCCAAATGGCAGATCTATCGCATGAATGTATTTACCAGGGAAACGACCCAGGTCAGTAATGGCTTTACGGTCGACACCAACCCGATTTATGCCAACGAGAGCAATCAGCTGGTGTACGACACCTACGGCGCGCTCGATACCAGCACAGGCGGCATCAATACCTCCGGCATCCCGCAGCTGGCCATTATGGATGACACGGGCAATAACAACCGCATCCTGACGAGCGCAAGCGACAATGCTGAAGGGCCATCGTGGTCACCCAGCGATCGTTACCTGGCCTACTCTGTCAATATGAACGGGCTGTCGCAGGTGCAGGTGTACGACGTTGGCACGGGCGAAAAGATCCAGATCACAGATAACGCTGTGGCAAACTTTGCCCCGACCTGGAAGTGCTCTGACGATGTGATCGTGTTCGTGTCGAATATCGACGGTGACCCGAACATTCATGAGGTCGAAATCAGCATGGCGGCCGACGGACCGATTGACGTGCAGGAAGACGCCACGCAGCGCACGTTCGATCCCGGCAGTGATGTCTACCCGTCTGGTGGCAACCTGCCTGAAGGCAACGCCGAACGCACGATCGGCGCGATCAACCTGTCCAGCCAGCAGGACACGGGCGAGACCGAGACCGACTCGAATGTCGAGGACTGGATCAGCATTGATGGCTGCGCGGGTCTCGACGGGGCGTAACGACGCCAGTCAACCTACATAACAGAAACGACGCAGGGCGGAGACGATCATCATCTCCGCTCTGCGTGTTTATACGCGCCTCAGTCAGCAGGGTACAGAATGGCATACAGCGCGCGCTGCCGGTCACGCGCCGCGGCCAGCCGGGCCACATCATCCGCCTGCGGGGCGATCACGCGGGCAACCTGCGGCGGCAGCGCGTCCAGCGGGTGACGCTCAAGATAATGCCCCAGCAGCAGCGCCACGCCGCGCGCCGTCGGTTCTGCTTCGGCCACCAGATGAATCGGACGCCCCAGCGCCGCGCACAAATAGCGCGCCCAGACGGGCGACCCTGCCAGCGCGCCACCACCAGCCGTGATGCGCTCAGGCAGATGCGGCATCTGCGCGGCAATCAGCGACAGCCGCAGCGCGACGCTCTCCAGCGCGGCCTGCACGATATCCTCCGGCGTGGTGGCGGCGCGCAGGCCGTGCAGCGTGCCCACAGCATCCGCCCGCCAGCCCGGGCTGCGCTCGCCGTTCAGCATCGGCAGCATCGTCAGGCCGTGGCTGTCGACGGGCCGCGCCATTAGCTCCGCCTGCACAGCGGCCATATCCAGCCCTGGAAACAGCCGCGTCAGCCAGGCAAACACACCGCCGCCCTCGGTGGCCGCCCCGCCCAGCAGATGACGCCCGGCATCCAGCCGATAGCACCACAGGCCCTCCGGCACGGTTGGGGCGGCATCGGCCGCAAACAGCATGCGCATGGCCGACGTCGTGCCCATGCTGATCGCCAGCGCGTCCCGCGTGACAGCGCCCATGCCGATATTGGCCGCCGTGCCGTCGCCCACCGCCGGATAAAACGGGATAGTTGCCAGGGCGGGCCAGCGCGCCCGATACGCTGGCGTCAGGCCTGCGCACGGCTGTGAGGCATCGACCAGACGCGGAAAGTTCTCACGCGTCAGGCCAAACCAGCCCAGCCAGTCGGCATCCCAGCTATTCGTCCGCCGGTCCAGCAGGCCGCCCCACGACGCGACCGACGTGCTGCATACCACCTGCCCCAGCCATTCCTGAAAGCAGTACGCCGAGAAATCCGCCCAGCAGGCCACGGCATCCGCCAGCGCCGGGGATGTCCGCCGCAGCCAGGCCAGCTTTGCCGGGTGATAGGCGGTGTGGACGCGGCAGCCTGTGCGCTGCAATACGTTGCTGGCTGGCACGGCAGCAGACAACGCCTGCGCGTCATCGGCGCTGCGCGTATCAGCATAGGTATAGACCGGCGTGATGGGCGCGCCAGAAGCATCCAGCCCGACCAGATTGCCCACGAACATAGCCATGCCGACAGCGCGTGCGTCCTGCGCTGCCGGATGGGCAGCCGCGGCGTCGATGCAGAGTTCAACGGACTCGCGCAGTTTTTGCGCATCAAGCTGCGCCTTGCCTGTCTGGTCGGTGTCGAACGTGACAGGCCGCGACCACGCCGCGCCGGGAATCGACCGCGCGGCGTCATCCATCCACAACGCGCGCACAGACGAACTGCCAATGTCAAGAATGAGTGTGTTCATAGGTTCCCCCTGGTCAGATTCTATCCGCGCACGGGCTTGACAACCATTCTGATTCGGCGTATTATTTGAACAGTGTTCAATAACTGATGTGCAATCATGGTCAAACAGCCCAGCTCCACCCGCGCAGAACGCCTGCGCGACAACAGCCGTAACCGCCGCGACCAGCAAAAGCAGGAAGTGCGTGAAGCCATCCTGCAGGCTGCCAGCGCGCTGTTTCTGGAGCATGGCTACGCGGGCTTCTCCATCCGCCAGGTGGCCGAGAAAATCGGCTATTCGCCCGGCATCATCTACTTTTATTTTGCCGACAAGGATGAGGTGCTGTTCACGCTGGTGGACGAGGGTTTCTCGCGCTTTGGCGAGCGGTTCCTGCGCGCATTCGAAAGCACGACCGATGCCCGCGAACGCCTGCTGCGGATGGCCCGCGTGTACCTCGAATTCGGCATGGGGCATCCGGCCCACTATCAGCTCATGTTCATGCAGCGCACGGATTACTTCCTGCGGCCCGTGCTGGAAAACCCGAACAAGCTGCGCACGTTCGACCTCCTCACCCGCGCTGTGGAAGACGCGATGGGACAGAACGTGTTACTGCCGGGCGACCTGGTGAGCACCAGCGACACGCTGTGGGCGACGCTGCACGGCTGTGTGTGCCTCGCGATCCTGATGCCGGGCTTCGATGAAAGTCGTGCCCAGGCGATGGTCGAGCGCGCGCTGACGTTGGTCACCCGAGGGCTGCATCCCGGCTGACGGGAATCAGTCTCTTTTTTTGCGTAGAATTGAACACTGTTCAACAAATTACTATAGTTTATCAGATGACATGAAATCAAAGAGGAAATCCATGAACGCTCACCTGTCCGCCGTCTCACCCGCCCTCACGACCCCTCACAAGCGCATGTTCGGCTGGCGCCGCATCGCACTCATCATCGGCGCGGCCGCGCTGCTGCTCACGCTTGGCTATGTGCTGCTGCCATCGCCCACTTCGGCCGTCGCCTGGGCTGCGCCTGCCATACCGGAACGCGTTGGCATGCTGGCGCCAAACACGGCGCTGGACGATGCCCGGCTGATCGGCGTCGGCCTGCTGCACGAGCCGGAAGACATCGCTTTCGGGCCGGATGGCCTGCTGTACACCGGCGTGCGCAACGGCGACATCCTGCGCGCTGAGGTATCTGGTCAGGGCGAGCCGGAGTTCACCGTGTTTGCCAACACAGGCGGCAACCCGCTGGGGATGCGTTTCGCCCCGGATGGCAGCCTGATCGTGGCTGACGCGCTGCGCGGCCTGCTCTCTTTCGATGCAAATGGAGAAGTCACCGTGCTGGCGACGGAAGCGGCCGGCCAGCCCCTGCATTTCACCAACGACCTGGATATCGCCAGCGACGGCACCATCTACTTCTCGGACGCCAGCAGCCGCTTCGATAACGTGGGCGCCAATCCTGTCCGCGACACGATGGAAGGCCGACCGAACGGCCGCCTGCTGGCGCATGACACGGCGACAGGCGAGACCCGCGTGCTGCTGCATGACCTGTATTTCGCCAATGGCGTGACGCTGACGCAGGACGAAAGCGCCGTGCTGGTGGCCGAGCTGGCCCGCTATCGCATCACGCGCTACTGGCTGACCGGCCCGCAGGCGGGTTCGTCGGACGTGCTGATCGACAACCTGCCCGGCCTGCCCGATGGCATCATGTCTGACGACGCTGGCACCATCTGGGCGTCGATGGGCAGCCCGCGCACCACCACCCTCGACCTGATGCACACACTGCCCTTCATGATCGACCAGATGAGCAAGCTGCCCGATGACCTGCTGCTGGCGATGACCAGCGGCGAGAACCACGGCCTGGTGCTGGGCATCAGCGAACAGGGCGAGATCATGCATGCGCTGTATGACTCGCAGCGCATCTTCAACGGCGGCATCAGCAATGTCGTGCCGCACGACGGACGCCTGTACCTGGGCACCCGCTATGGCCGGGGACAAATCGGCATCGTCAGCCAGCCCGGCCAGTAATTTCACCGCTTTCCGACCATTATTTCACACAAAGGATGCTTGCTCATGACCGCAGTCGTACTCATCACCGGGGCTTCAAAAGGGATCGGCCTGGAAATCGCCAGGGCATATCAGCAGGAAGGCTATCGCGTGTTTGGCACCAGCCGCAGCCCGGGCAGCGCACCGGATGTCCCCTTCACCCTGCTGGCGCTGGACGTAACCTCGATGGAATCTGTGCAGGCCTGCGTGGATGAGGTCATCCGCCAGGCCGGGCGCATCGACATTCTGGTGAATAATGCGGGCTACGACCTGTATGGCGCAGCCGAAGAAACCACCATGGAGGCCCTGCACGCCCAGATGAATGCCAATTTCTACGGCGTGGCGCGCATGACGCAGGCCGTGCTGCCGCACATGCGCCGCCAGCGGAGCGGCCGCATCATCAACATGAGCTCGATCGGCGGGCTGATGTCGCTGCCCTACAACGGCGCGTATGCCGCCAGCAAGCATGCGCTGGAGGGCTACAGCGAGACGCTGCGCTACGAGCTGCGCCCTTTCGGGATTTCGGTATCGCTGGTGGAGCCGGGCAGCGTGCAGACCGACACGCTGGACACGTCGATTCTGGAAGTGGTGACTGGCCTCGATCCCTATCAGACGCCGAGGAGCGCCATGGTGCGCCAGATGCGCGAGACAGGCCGACGCAGCAGCACCACCCCACACGACATCGCCCGCACCCTGCTCACCATCAGCAGGGCGCGCCAGCCGCGCCTGCGCTATCCGGTCGGCAATCTGGCGCGCTGGATGCCTCGTCTGAAGGCGGTGCTTCCCGGCCTGTTCGAGCGCTTCATGAGCAGCCAGTTCAGGACGGATCCGGCTTAGGCCGCCAAGAGCTGGTCACGCAATGAGCTGGGCGCGATAACGGCCCGGGCTGATGCCGACCCGTTGTTTAAAGGCCTTGCTGAAAGAATAGACCGAGTCGTAACCTACCATCTGCGCGATCTCATCCAGCGTCCGGCGCTGGTCGCGCAGATGGTGGATAGCCAGTTGAATTCGCCAGCGTCCGAGGTATGTCAGCGGCGGTTCGCCCACCACTGCGCTGAAGCGCGCCGCAAATGCCGACCGAGACAGACCCACGTGCCGGGCCAGCGCCTCCACCGTCCACGCCTGGTCAGGCTGTTCGTGCATTCGCAGCAGTGCCGCTGCGATTACCGGGTCGCCCAGGCCAGACAGCCATCCGCGCTGCTGATGCGGTTGATGGCGTATCCAGTAACGCAGCACGTAGATGAACAACGCATCAATCAGATGGCCGACCAGGGTCTCAGCACCGGGTTCCTCCAGCCCGTTCTCAGACGCCACCTGGCGTATAATCGTTGAAAGCCACGGGGCCGCGCTTCCCTCTGAACCGCGGATGTGGATGACGGGTGGCAGCAGTGACAGCAGCGGATGGGTGGCGATTTCGTGAGAGAGCATGAACGCACCGCACAGCAGCGTGGTGCCCACTCCGCCGCCGCCGTGCGTGACGATGCGCTTGTTTTCGCCCGGCGCGAGCTGGTTGAATGCCACGATCGAGGCATCTGGCTCCGCCAGCAGGATCAGCTCCGCTACATTTGCCACCATGATGAAGTCTCCACCTACGAGGGCAATAGGCTGGGCTTGCCCGGGCACCTTCAGCCAGCAGCTTCCACGCTCGACCAAATGAAACTGGGCCATATTGCCGGTCAGGGTGTCCACGATGCCCCACGGCGCGGTCAGCTCCATGCGGCAAAACAAGCGACCCTGAAAGCGCAGCACATGCAGCACCTCTGTCAATACATCCATGTCTAGCTCCCAAATTCAGACGCCTGGATAAAAAAAGAATACGTTCTCACATTGAGGCTATATTGTGCCAGGGCTACTATCAGATTGTCGAGCAGTCGCCCGGCAACAAGTCAAGCGATGAGGAAAGGTTCGAGGAAAGCATGTCTAATTTGCGTCGTCTCTGTTTTGCAGTGCTGGTATTGGCTGTCGTGGCTATCGGAATTCTTCCTGCGGCCGCACAAGAGGCTCAGGAAGCTCCGGTTGGCCAGTGGGTCAGCATCACGTGCGAGCTGCGCCCTGGGCCGCAGTATCTGACCCGCGACTTCACCTTTGCAGAAGATTCATGGGTCGGTGACATCATCATTTACGCCGATCCGGCCTGCACCATCCCCACAATTGTGCTGCATATCGAGGGTCCGATCCTGTTTGGGGAGCCGGTTGAGGCACCAGCCATGGCCCGTGCAACCGACTTCTCTGGCGAACGCGTCACTTTTACGCCGCTGGTGGATGACATGACTGGCTTCCTGAACAGCGCCGAAGCCGGCACCTGTGGCACCGAGGTATGGGTGACGGAAACCGAGCTGGATATCAGCGCGACCGGGTGCAGCCTGTTCGGCCTTGAGGTTCCCTTTACGGAGCATGATATCACGCTGCCAATCGGTGACTTCCTGTTTGCGGGCGCCCGTCCGCTGGACGGCAGCGGCCTGGAAGATCCGGTCAATCGCCCGACAGCGCTCCAGGTTCCGCTGATTCGTGCCGAAGCCCGGCCCAGTTAAGCAGCCAGATGATGAGCGACAGGCAGACTGCCCGATAGCCGGCAGTCTGCCTGTGAGCGTTCAAATTTCCAGTGTAGGCACAGGCGGCTGGTATTCCGTCACACCAACAGCCGCCAGAAACCCGCGCAGCGACAGCCACAGCGACATTCGCGCCATGTAGTCTGCCGGATATGGCTTGCCCTGATCCAGCCACCACATCGCCAGGCCGATCTGGGCGCTGGCCGCATGATAGGCAATCAGTTCCACGGGCAGACCGCCGATGGGCTGGCGGCCCGTCGCGCGGATGGCCTCCATGGCCTTGCCGGCAATGTGGTGGCGCAGGCGCTCGATCACTGTTTGCGTGCCACGGCTGGAAAACAGCACGCGATACAATGCCTCCTGCTCCTGCATGTGTTCATACAGGACCTGCACGGGTGAGTAACCGGCGGCCAGCCCCTGCGGAGAGAAGTGCTCGGTGCGAGCGATCAGTTCCTCGTACAGCGTATTCAGGCAGTCCGTCAGCAGTTCCTCTTTGTCGCGGTAATGGCGATAAAACGTGATGCGCGCCATCTCCGCTTCCGTCGCAATATCCTGTATCGACACGCTGTCGTAGCCCTGTTTCAGAATCAATCGCACAAAGGCTTCCTGCAAGCCACGGCGCGTCCTGCGCACGCGCGGGTCATCTCGATTGATCGTCATATCTGTTACACCTGTTACATAAGTAACGCCGCATTACAACCGCTGGTTGACGGAGCCGGCATCCTCCGTATGATACACAGACAGTAAAGATACAGTATGTATCACTAGATACAAAGTGTATCACAAATGCCAGAGTATCAGCGCAAATCGTCTCCAGGAGCCTTCAATTGAGGAAACACATCGCGGCGCTGTCGTGCGCCACACTTGTCTCGTTCTTATCCATCAGCATGGCTGGTGCTCAGGGCGATACTGCCCCAGCAGCGACGCTGTTATCAGCATTCTATGGTCTGGACAATGCCCTCCCCCTCGGCGCCAATGGTCTGTGTCTGGGCGCACGAAACCAGGACGGCATGCCGGTAATCCTGTCGCAGGTGATCGACCCGGACACGCTGGATGCTGCCGATTTTGCCGTTACCACAGCGTCAGGCAATATCAGCACGCCGTTTTGCGTCACGCTTAGCCCGGCGGTCGATGCCGGCGAACTGCGCACCGTGCTGCTGATTGGCGAATTCGGCAGTGCTGAAAATGACCCGCCCGTGCGCGTGGATGTGGTCGATGATCTGCTGGCCAGCAGCGACGGCGCAAACTTCATGGGTGCGGGCGTCGAAGTGACGCCATTGTCGTCCGGGCCGACGCTGATCGTCGCCGAATCGGTGCCCGCCTCACAGTGGATGCTCGACCGGGGCTCAGGACGCCAGCAGGGGACTGGCTGCCCATCCGCAGGCACGATGCAGATTGTGCGCGCCACCTGGGCGGGCGGTGTCAGCAATGCCGACGGCGAAGAAGCGGGCGAACCGGAGCGCCTGCTATATCGGGTTGCGCTACGCCAGCACGACGGCAGCGTGGTGGAAGCCACGCCGTTTGCACTGGCCGACCTGGGCGACGGTGACAACAATCATCTGCTCTGCCTGAACGTGGGCGGCCAGCCGGAAACCGTTTATTTCCCGGCCGGGCACCTGTATGACCCCAATCAGGACACCCTCAACCCCGAAACAATCGTATCCGTGCAACCAGACAGCACGCTGATGTCGCAGCAGGTGCGTAATGTGCGCTACTGCGAGGTGGTGCCCACGTACCGCAGCGGCATCACCCTGCGCACAGAAATCTGGAACACGCTGGGCCTGAACGACTGCCCGCAGGACGCATGGGATGCGCTGGATGCGCCCGAACTGGAAACACAACTGGGAGCAGTCAATGTGCGCCTGAACGGGCCGCGTTACTGGGTCATCGATGAAATCGCCGCTCTGGGTGGCGTGACCGCCACGGGAGAACAGGCCACCTTCGGCAGCATCGACATGACGCTGCGCGCCATTCTGGAAACGCGCCTGCGTGGAGACCTGGTGGGTGACCAGTTGTATAGCCCGAATACCGTGCAGCGCGATACCCGCTATGTGTTCTATGCCGGCGAGCTGATGTTCACGCTCACATCCCCTGAAGGCGATGTGTACGCCATGCAGTCGTTCGCGCAGATCATCGACCCGACGCTGACGATCGATGCGCTCGAATCATTGGGAGAGCGACTGAGCCTGCCGGAAGGCTGGACGTACCAGGCCGTGCGTCTGGCACAGGACTACTTCCTGTTGTCTGGCGGTGAAACCACTATCGTCCAGGATGATTTCCTGAACACCTATCAGCGCATTCGTATCCCACTGCCAAATGTGGCTTTGTAGCGCCCAGACTCTACACGGTGCAACGCTGCCTGCTGGCAAAAACCAGGTAGGAAATCGGTCTCATTCTCGTACGTTTTGCACATCATGGATAACAATCGCTCATGAAAAAACGCAATCTGCTCATCATCATCGGCACGGTGCTGGCCGTCATCATCGTGGCCGCCGTGCTGGTCTTCAGTTATATCAACAACCTGATTGCGCCGAAGCCGCTCGAAATCTCTTTCGCAACCGTGCAGACAGCCATGCCGGAAGGGGCATCGTGCGCGGGTGGAAATGAAGACAGCCCCGGCGTCGCCAAAGAATTCATCAACCTGGAAACAGACGATATCTATGTCGCTGGCGGGCCCAATGTGATGCCCGATGACGTGTGGGCGAACTTCACGTTCCGCCTGCCGCTGCTGCAAAATTCGACACGCAATCTGCTGTTCAACGGCTCGTGTTTTTTCCGTTCGCCGGATGTTGATGCGGACTGTGCAGGCGATGCCTGCTTCACCATCGAAGAGGTGGTCGGCTATTCCTGGCTCAAACTCACGACGATAGCGGGCCAGTCGTGCTTCCCGGATGCGTCTGGCTGCTCGCGCGACGTGGTGAATCCCGGCTATGTCAGCATCAACACGATCGCCAAATGTCACCGCATCATCTACAACGGACCCGTGATCTATGAACTGTCAGACGGAGAGGGGAATCTGTATGTCATGCATGCCACGGCTACAGGCACGCCTGATGTGACCGGGCCGGTGCTGCCCGAAGGCTGGACGCTGAGGGAGCGCGAAATCAGCGAACCGCTGGTCCTGCTGCCTTTTGGGGGCGGTGATGACTGCTACTATAACGTCGTTCGCGACAACCTGGTGCAGGCCTACCACCAATACGCCTTTGCAGATGCGCAGTATCCGCCGGCAGCATCATGACTTAAGGCAGACATTCAGTCTCGCGAACCGCCGCCATATCTAATCAGGTCTGGCGGCCGGTGGCGCGGCAGCATCGACGCCACGCCACTGCTGGCGCGGCCACTTTTCGAGCATCGGTCGAAAAGCGACCCAAATCCAGGTCTGATCGTTTCGATTGGCGACCAGATGGTGATGATGAGCGAGGGACGCACTTGATTCCTTAGGGTGAAAACCTTTTAAACCCCCGCTAAAACGCGCACCATGCAAAAGATACTGCGGATAACCGCCTTTAGGGCTATCGTATACGCGTTCTGGCAGCCCGCCAGCCATGCCCAAGACACCATACGGACTGGCACCACGAGGATAAGCATCAACCGCATCACGATCGATGGGATCTATATCATCGGGCAGCGGCTGGCCGTAATAGAAGAATCCGCGCGATTCGTCCCATTCATCGCCCCACGGATACAGACGGCCATCCGTGCCTCTGGCCGCCTTTTCCCACTCATCAGCAGTCGGCAGGCGCGCTCTAATGTGCTCGCAGAAGGCGAAGACCTCGTGAATATTGGTCACATTGAAAGGATTGCGCGTGTTGAAGATCGACCATTTGCCCCATGTGTGCTGACGCCATCGCACCAACCGTGGCATATCCGTAATACCGCGAATCTGTTCCGCAGGCATTTGGTACTTCATAAAGTCGCTCATCTGCCTGCCAGTAATCTGACAGCGCGACATGTAGAAAGTCGGCAGGGTGACTATGCGCGCAGGAATCGGCGAATAGTTAAATCCGGACGAAACCAGGTTGTAGGGAATCGACTTCTCCAGCCATGCGGTACCGTGTTTTGAATTTCGGATCCTGGCCTCGACCTCATCCTGCATCGCCTGGATCATCTCGTTTTCAGTCCTGCCCTCAGGCGAGTACAGCCATACCTTCTTCGCCTGTTCCGACGTCAGGCCAAGCTGGGCTTCTCCGCCTGGAACCTCACACCAGTTGTCGGGATGCAGAATGCCCCTGAAAGGCGGGGCGAAAAAATCCAGTTCCGAATATGTCGGGCTGGGCTTTTGGGGTTTGCCCGTCAGCTTCATGATTCAGGGCCTGCTGTGCGCGCAGCATCAACGCCACGCCACTGCTGGCGCGGCCACTTTTCAAGCATCGGTCGAAAAGCGACCCATTTAAATGACCTGTGCCCCTTGTTCGCTACCAGGTGCTGAATATGAGCCCGGGAAGCATCACCATCCCTGCGGTGGCAGCCTTTTACCCCAATGCTCAGCCACTCCCCATTTACGAGATACTCCGACTCGGCACTGCGCTCCACAAAGGCCATCTCTGAATATCCACCTGCCATGCCCAATACACCGTATGGGCTGGCACCACGAGGATAAGCATCAACCGCATTACTATCGATGGGATCAATATCATCCGGCAGCGGCTGGTCGTAATAGAAGAATCCGCGCGATTCATCCCATTCATCGCCCCACGGATACAGGCGGCCATCCGTGCCTCTGGCCGCCTTTTCCCACTCATCAGCAGTCGGCAGGCGCGCTCCGATGTGCTCGCAGAAGGCGAAGACTTCGCTGCGAGATCCTAACCTGAACGGCTCGCGGCTGCTTTGGATCGACCAATTATCCCGCAGTGAAAAACGCCATCGTCGCAGACGCGGCAGATCCGTAATGCCGCGAATCTGTTCCGCAGGCATTTCGTATCTTATGAAGTCGCGCATCTGCATTTCTGTAATCTGGCAGCGCGATATATAGAACGTGGGCAGCGTGACTATGCGCGCAGGAATCGGCGAATAGTTAAATCCGGACGAAACCAGGTTGTAGGGAATCGACTTCTCCAGCCATGAGGTGTCGTGTTTTGAATTTCGGATATCGGCCTCGACTTCATCCTGCATCGCCTGGATCATCTCATTTTCAGTCTTGCCCTCAGGCGAGTACAGCCACACTTTCTTGGCCTGTTCCGGCGTCAGGCCAAGCTGGGCTTCCCCGCCTGGTACCTCACACCAGTTGTCGGGATGCAGGATGCCCCTGAAAGGCGGGGCGAAAAAATCCAGTTCCGAATACTTCGACCTGCGTTTCTTTGGATTGCCCGTCAGCCACTCGAATGCCGACATCACCCTACCCCTTATTGAGTGCCGAGGCCGAGATATTCATGCACAAAGCGGACAGCCATCGAGCCTTCGCCCACCGCCGAGGCGACGCGCTTGACGGACCCGCTGCGTACATCGCCTACAGCGAAAATTCCAGGCAGGCTGGTCTCAAACAGCATCGGTCTGCGCCCCACATCCGTCCAGTCTTCAGGATTCAGCGCATCCAGCGGCAGGCTGTCGCCAGTGGGGATGAAGCCGTGTTCATCCAGCACCATCATATCGCGCAGCCATTCGGTGTGCGGGCTGGCGCCGATAAAAGCAAATACCGCCTGCGCGGGCACTTCGATCAGTTCCCCGGTCTGGTTATGCTGGGCCATGACGCCCGTCAGCCGACCCTCGCCCAGCAGTTCGCGGATTTCCGTGTGTGTGAGCACTTGAATATTCTGCGTCTGGGCGATGCGATCGATCAGATAGCGCGACATCGTGCGATTTAGGTCGGCCCCGCGAATCATGATATAGACCGCCCGCGCCCGCCCGGACAGGAACATAGCCGCCTGCCCCGCCGAGTTTCCGCCGCCCACCACAATCACATCCTGATTCTCGCACAGGCGCGCTTCATTCTCAGTCGCGGCATAAAACACACCCGTCCCCTCGAATTCCTCCAGGCGCGGCACCGACAGCTTGCGATACTGCGCGCCACTGGCGATGATGATGGCACGCGCGGCAATGCGGTCGCCATTGCTGGTCTCGACAATATAGTAATTGCCCTCGCAGTCCAGCCGAATCGCCTCGGACGGGGTGAAAATGCGTGCGCCGAATTTCTGGGCTTGCAGCACCGCCCGCCCTGCCAGGTCAGACCCGGACAAACCCGCCGGAAAGCCCAGATAATTCTCGATTTTTGACGACGTGCCCGCCTGCCCACCCACGGCCACCGCATCCAGCGAGATTGTTTTCAGACCTTCAGACGCGCCATACACAGCAGCGGCCAGCCCGGCCGGGCCAGCCCCGACCACCAGCAGGTCAAAAATTTCATCATGCGGCACATTGACCGGCAGACCCAGCTCGCCGATCAGCTCGGCATTGGTAGGGTTCCGCAGCACCCGCCGCCCCTGCCAGACCACCACCGGCGTCTCATCCGGGCGCACCTGCAGCTCGCTTAGCAGAAGCTCGGCAGCGGCATCCTGCTCCAGGTCCACCCACACATGCGGCAGCCGATTGCGTGCGGCAAACTCGCGCAGGCGCTGGGTATCGCGGCTGTAGCGCGAGCCGATGATGCGCATGCCCGCGCTGGCGTCCTCCATGATGATCAGGCGGCGCATGAGAAATGCGTTCACGATGATATCGCTCAACTGAGGAATCTCGGCCACGATATGGCGCAGCTGGCCGGGCGTGATCTGAAGCACATGGCCCGCCGTGCGCACGCGGCCGGTCAGGAATACCGACTGGCCGGTGAAAATGCTCACTTCCCCCAGGAACCGCCCTGCTGTGTGTGAGGCCAGCAGCCGGGGAGTTCCCTCGGAGTTCTCAAAGATATCGATCTGTCCGGACAGGACAACAAAGAAATCGTAGCCTACATCGCCATACTCAAACAGGATTTCCCCGTCTGCCACCTCCCTGACCACGCCATACGGGCGCAGCAAATCAAGCTGTTCGGGCGTGAGGGTGGGAAAGGCAACCGTCTCGTCAATTGCAGCCATAATTCTCCCTGATGTTGCACATATGCGTGACGTGATTGTACGAGCTACAGGCCGGTCCCATTACCCACCCTCGCAAAAAGCACAGGTTGGAAGGCGGCAGTGACGGCCTATTTTCGTTCGGCGGCTGCGCGCAGTTCATTAAGCTCCATCTTCAGAGCGATCCAGTCGGGAATGATGCGTTCGTGTTCATGATTCAGCGCCTGCTGTGCACGCAGCAGGCGCTTTGGGCAAGGCCGTTAGTCTTTTCCAAAAAAACAGTATAGTCGATGTCGCGCAGTTGTCCGATCCATTGATTCAGACAGCCAATGCCCAAGGGGAGAATAACCGCATAATGACAGACAATCCACTTCCCGGCCAGTATCTCGACCTGCTTAAAAAAAGCCCTGACCTTTACGCTGTATCCCACAGTCGGCATGCCGATTGGCACGTACAACTATGTCAAATCCGGCCCGCGCCGTGCATTGGGGAATCTGCTGCGTATGCTGCTGAACCGGCTACGGCTGGAGCTGTATCGGTCGTGGCGGGTATCCGACGAGGCCGTGCGTGAAGGGCGCATCTGGCCGCCTCAAGCCTACTCGATGGCGGGCATGGCACGGCTGGACCAGCTTCAGGATGCTGTGGAAACTGCCCTGAAAGAGGGGTGCCCGGCGACCTGATCGAAACCGGCGTGTGGCGCGGCGGCGCATCCATACTGATGCGGGCGACGCTGTTTGCCCATGGCGTCACGGACAGGCGGGTGTTTGTCGCCGACAGCTTCGCCGGCCTGCCAGTCCCGGATGCAGCGCAGTATCCGGCTGACGCGGGCGATATCCTGTACCGCGCTGCGCCATTGGCCGTCTCGCTGGAACAAGTGCGCGAGAATTTCCGGCGCTTCGGACTGCTGGATGAGCAGGTCGTATTCGTCAAAGGCTGGTTCAAAGACACACTGCCCGCGCTGGACAGCCAGCAGTTCGCGATCATCCGGCTGGACGGCGACCTGTACGAGTCGACCATGCAGGCGCTGGAGGCGCTGTATCCAAAGCTCAGCCCCGGCGGCTTCTGCATCATCGACGATGGCGCGCTGGCCGCCTGTATGCAGGCCGTCAATGACTATCGCGCCCGCCATGCCATCACCGCGCCGATCGAGCAGATCGACTGGACAGGATGCTACTGGCGCAAATAGCGCGTCTGAGCCTACAGGTCAGCCCGTAAGGAACAATCAACACAAAAGAGTCCCCGCATACTGTTACGTATGCGGGGACTCTTTATTCAGTCAGCAGAACTGGCTGTATGACTGTGATTTACTCGCCAGCGGCGACGTAACGCAGGCTCATACCCGTGGCGGTGCGGTTCAGGAAACCGGCCCAGTAGGTATTGTCTGCCGTCGGGCTGCCCGCTTCGTCCACGCTGAACACGCCGTCATTGGCGTTTTCCACGGCGGGCTGCAGGTAGCTGCTGTTGTCTTCACCGAGCAAATACTGCGCGAGGAAGGCGCTCACGAAGTGCTGATTGATGTTGTTGATGCGCGCTTCGTCCCAGGCGGGTTCAGAATAACGTTCGTAGTCGCCGAAGTTGCGCACGACGGCCGGCGGCGGATTCGGCGCCACGTTGTGCAGCGCGTTCTCGTAGGTCAGCAGATAGCGCTCGGAGTTCACGGCGTTGTCGAACAGGCTGACGATCGCATCATAGCCAGCGACGTCGTCCAGCTCACCAGCGATCCACAGCGACGGCACCGTGATGCCACCGAGGGCTTCAGGGTCCCAGAAGCCGACGCCGGGCAGGCCGAAGGCGCTCAGGTCGCCGCCCCACGGGGCAAACACCACGATCGCCTTGATGCGCGTGTCCAGCGATGCGGCGTAGTCGGCATTGCCGGCCATACGCGGCTCAATCGCGGGCAGGAAACCCTGCAGCACGCTGTTATAGCCAGCGCCAGCGGCATTCAGGGCGCCGTAGCCACCCATCGAGTAGCCGATGATGGCGGTATTGTCGGCATTGACCAGACCGCTCAGGAAGCCTTCTTCGGCAGCGCCCAGAGTGGCAATTTCATTGAGCACGAAGTTCTGGTCCAGCGCGCGATTCATCAGCGTGCTGAAGAAGTTACCTGCGTCGGCAAAGGTCGAGTCGGTGTGATCGATCGCCGCGACAATGTAGCCCTTGGAGGCCAGATTTTCGGTCAGGTAGGTCATCATGTAGCGCGAGCCGGGGAAGCCGTGCGAGACGATCACCAGCGGGAACGGCCCGCCTTCGGCGTTCGGCAGGGCGTCACGGAAAGCGCGCCCCTGGAACGTGAAGGGTTCCACATCGCCCGCATCGGCGCGGCCCAGCTGACTCTCGTAAGTGGTCAGTTCAGCGGCGTCGGCAGGGATGATGGCGGGATACCACACATCGATCGTCAGCGGACGGTCATAAACGGCATCCGGATTCGTTTCACTCAAATTATTAATATCGACCTGGCCGGGGTTGACCAGATTCAGCGTCTGCACGCCGACGCTGTACTCACCACGGGCGGCAAGCGCAGGCGCATCGGGCAGCAGATCACCATACACAGCAGTAGTATCCTGGGCAGCAACACCAAAACTGGCAACCGCAGTCAACGCCAATGCACTAAGAAACAGTCTTTTTTTCAAGTTTACCAACCTCACAGGATAGAGATATACGGATAGCCAATTATAGCCGGAAACACCCCCGTCTCCAGCCATTGTCACGCACTGCTCATGTATTTCTCTGTCCCGTGGGGCCAGCGTGGAAATAAAAAACGCCCTGCGCGGTTGCAGAGCGTTTGTGACCCTATAGGGACTCGAACCCTAGTTTTCGCCGTGAAAGGGCGACGTCCTAGACCGCTAGACGATAGGGCCTAACGCGTCTGATATTAGCAGATGCTGCGCCCCGTCGTCAAGACAGAATTATCTTAATCAGCCGCGTGCATGGCCTCGGCGAAGCGTTCGGCGTCGCCGTCACGCACCAGACCCAGCTTGGCACGAATCTTGAGCAGCTTTTCCACCTGATGCGCGGGCAGCTCACGCGGGCCACCCAGTTGCTCGGCCATGAACAGGATTTTCGCCGTGTGTTCCAGCGTCTCCAGATGCATATACGCATCCCAGACCGTGCTGGCCACCGTCAGCGAACCGTGATGCGCCAGCATGATCGCATCATACTCACGGATGTAATTGGCGATGGCATCGCGGTTTTCAATGCCGGCAGGCGTGGCATACGGGGTGGTGGGCACCAGCCCCAACAGGATAATCGCTTCCGGGATGATGCAGCGCTGAAAATCATAGCCCACCAGCGTCAGCGCGACGGCCGTCTGCGGGTGCGCATGCACGACGCCATTCACGTCGGGGCGCTGCTTGTAGCATTCCAGATGCATGGTGATTTCGCTGGTCGGCACAAGCTCGCGATTTGACTCATTCGGCTCATCGACGCGATTGCCGTCCATGTCCACCACAATCAGCTGATCCGGCGACATGAAGCCCTTCGCCAGGCCGCTGGGTGTCGCCAGCACGCGGCCATTCTCCAGCCGCGCGGTGATATTTCCGGCTGCCCCATCGATGTACTGATTCTGGTGCATCAACCGGCCAATCTGACAAATCTGTTCGCGGAGCGCCTGTTCATTCACTGCCATGATTTCACCCTGTCATCCGTCTTTGACGGCCACTCGAGCCTGACGCGGTCAGGACTCGCTGATCACTCGATACGTCATCACATCGCCCGCGCGCCCTTTGACCTTCTGCGCGCCAATCGGCTCGGCCTTTACCGTGGGAGGAAGCTGGTCCAGCGTGGCCTGGCTGATGAGGACGATGCCGCCGCTGCTCATCTCCTCCAGCCGCGCCGCCAGATTGACTGTGTCGCCCACGGCCGTGTAGTTCATCAGGTCGGGCGCACCCACGTTGCCCACCACCGCCGGGCCGGTATGAATGCCAGCCGACAGTTTCATGCGCTCATCGGGCAGGAACTGTGCATGGAACTGATTGACAGCTTCCTGAAGCTGGAGCGCTGTGCGCACCGCCCGCAGCGCATGATCCGGCTGGGTCAGCGGGGTGTTATACAGCGCCATCAGCCCGTCACCGAGGAATTTATCGACGGTGCCGCCGTTTTCACGCACGCAGTTCACCGCCAGCGTGTGATACTGATTGAGAATGGCGAGCAGGCGTTCCGGCTCGGTGCGTTCGCTCAGGCTGGTGAAGCCTTCCAGGTCCAGAAACAGCACGGTGATTTCCTGCAGGGTGCCGCCCAGCTTCACCTGGGTCGGGTCGCGCAGCAGCTGCTCGACCACGGCGGGGGCCACATAGCGTTCAAACGTTTCACGAATAGCCGCCTGCACGGCGCGCATTTCGTCGGTGGCCTGCTTGCTGCGCAGGCGCGTGCGCACACGTTCCATCAGTTCGCGCGGGTTGTAGGGCTTGGCCAGATAATCATCCGCGCCCAGCTTGAGGCCCTTCACGCGCGAGTCAATGTCGGCCAGCGCCGTCAGCATGATGATGGGAATCCCGGCGGTATTGGGATCCGCCTTGAGGGCTTCCAGAACCTGAAACCCGCTCATGCCGGGCATATTCACATCCAGCAGGATCAGGTCAGGGTGGGCCTGCCGCGCGATCGACAGGGTATCTGGCCCGTTGGCGGCCTGCACCACGCGCATCCCCATCGCCCCGACTATGTCTACCAGCAGCTGGCGGCTGTCATTCACGTCATCTACAACGAGCACGAGCATGAGTGGTGAATTCCCATCTACGAGGTCACTGGAGGCGGCACAGGTGGGGGCATCAGGTCTTTCAGCTTCTGGGCAAACTCGCGCAGATTGAGCGGTTTGGTCATGTAGAAATCACAACCGGCTTCCAGCGCACGCTCGCGGTCGCCCCGCATGGCGTGGGCGGTAATCGCAATCACAGGCACATGTTTCAGGGCAGGATCGGCTTTCAGATGGCGCGTGGCCGTCCAGCCATCCATTTTCGGCAGCGACATGTCCATCAGGATGACATCAGGCACATAATCTCTCGCCACCGACAGGCCGGCCTCCCCGTCCTTGGCGATACGAAACTCGTAGTCCAGCGCCCGCAGGACATCCTGCAACAGGGTAAGATTATCGAGATTATCCTCGACGATCAGCAACCGCCCTTTTGGCACACGACCCTCTTTTTCGCAGCACACTCATTGTAGCGAATATTGTGCGCACGCACACATGAGGCCAGCAAGTCCGCTCGCAGTGTGACGGGATTATTTGTGGTTCTGCCGCTGTTTGCGCAGCTGGTTCATCATATACTCGTCAGCCGGAGACCGCTTGACAGCCGACCGCTCCACTTCATCGGCATTGACCGGGCGCCCCAGCAGGGTGGCCAGCGCCTCGGCGGAGTGGGCTGGGAACTCTCGATAGCCGCACACATCGCACAACAGCGCGTCCAGGTCGGGCACCAGGATCAGGCTGCCGCCCCGCACCGCGCTAAAGGTGACGACTGCACGTTTCAGGCCGCCCACATAACACTGTGGGCAGGGATCGTGTGCTTCGCGTGCTTCGGTTTCACTGCTCATCTGTTTGCCTCCCACTGTCGTGCAAGATGCCGCCAGGCTGTGTCTTTTACGGGAATGCCACGCGTGTAACATTGCCAATCGCGTCAAATGGCCAGTAGCGCAAAATCGCCTCGCCCATAATACGGACGCGGGCGACCGGGCCAAACTCACGCGAGTCATTGCTGTTATTGCGATTATCGCCCATCAGGAAATATTCATCGGCGCCCAGCACCACATCGCAGTAGCGATTACAGCGGAAGGGCCGGCCATCCTGATTGATATACGGCTCGCTGAGCAGCACATCATTCAGCAGGATGGTGCCGTTTTCAATCACGATATGGTCGCCGGGCAGGCCAATCAGCCGCTTGATGAGCAGCGGATTGTCGCGCGTATTGTCATCGCCCGGCGCATCAAACACGACGATATCGCCGCGCTGGGGCTGGCTCAGCAGGTAATGCGCGCGGCTGACGATCAGGAATTGTCCGGCAGAGAAGTTCGGCTGCATGCTGGGCCCCTCGATGTAGAAACGCATCGAGGCCAGGTTCACCAGCGTGAACACCAGCACCACCAGCAGCAGCAGGTCGAAACGCTCACGCCATACACCCGAACGAGCCAGCGCAGGACGCGGCGGCATCACCAGGGATGCGCCTGGCTGTGGGGAAAATTCGGCTGGAGAAGAAAGCGTCATCGAGGCCTTCAACGGTGCACAAACACAGGGTTCAGTATAGCCTTACTCGGGATATCCATAGCGGACCACAGAGCCAATCGCGTTCAGCGGCCAATAGCGCAGCAGCGCCTCGCCCACGATACGCGATCGGTCCACCGGCCCGAACGCACGTGAATCATTGCTGTGGTTGCGATTGTCGCCCATCAGGAAATACTGATTCGCCTCTAATACGATGTCGCAATGGCGCGAGCATGTGAAGGGGGTGTCGGTATTGATATACGGCTCGTCCAGCAGGACACCGTTCACCATGACCGTGCCCTCAGAAATGACAATGTGGTCGCCCGGCATCCCAATCAGACGCTTGATGAGCAGGGGATTATTACGCGAGTTATCGTCGCCCGGCGCATCAAACACGACGATATCGCCGTGGGCAGGCTCGCCAAACAGATAATGCACCCGGCTGACCAGCACATACTGGTTATCGACGAACGTCGGCACCATGCTGCGCCCGTCGATAAAAAAGCGCATCGTCGCCAGGTTCACCAGCGTGAACACCAGCGCGGCCAGCACCAGCCAGTCGACCAGGTTGGTGAAGACCCCGCGCAGCGACAGGCTGGGCCGGGGGCGGATTTCTTCCAGCGGAAGCGCAGGGGCTTCAGGCTGGGCTGAGTCCAGGGTTGTGGGAGTAGCCGTCATGGAGACCTTCAATGGGAACAAATAACGTCCATCATTATACAGCGCAACAGAGCCGAACGGCACGGCAGAAATTTGCGCCTGCCCGCTGACTGCCCTACACTACAGGCATTATGGCAGACCGAACGGATATTCTAAGCGAGATTGCCCGTCTGAGGCGGGAAAAAGCGACCGCGGCCAAACGCGATCAGCAGTCCGCGCTGGCCGATGCCCTGGACAATCTCGACGCCATGGGTGCGCTGGAAAGCCTGCGCAAAGCCCGCTTCCCAAAGTATACGTGCTGGGGGCCAAAGTCGGTGTATGGGCTGGGGGACAGGCCGTATGTGGGCGCCATCGCCTGGCATCGCGGCGCTGGCTACTATGGATTCAAGACGCTGACGATCTGGGGCGTGTGGGCCGTGTACAGCACGCCAGACAATACGCACGATGTCACGCTGCTGATCGGCAGCAAACAGGTCGCTTATGGCACCGCGTTTTACTCGCCAGACGCCTACATGAAGCTGATGCGCGACGATTACGCCGTATACTATAAGGACGACGGCGGGCCGCCTGCGCCAGAACGCATCCGGACGACATTCGCCGTGCAGCCGGACGAACGTCTGGCCCAGCGGACGCTGCTGCGTAAATCGCTGGCCACCCTCATTAGCTGAAATCGCGAGAGCATTCATGCGCCGAACACTCATCTTCTATGCGGCACTGTGCGGATTCATCGGGGCGCTGACGCTGCTGATGGTCGTCGTCAGCCAGACAGCCCGCCCCACCGAAGCCGCATTCATGTACTGGCCAGTGGTCGCGCTCATCCCGCTGATGATCCCGTTTGGCGTGGTCTGCGTCGGGCTGGGCCTCGTGCTGCTGATGGCCTGGTTCGTGCTGGGCATGTTTGCGCGCGCACAGTTCCTGAAACCGCCGCCGCTGGCCGGGCTGTTCATCGCCGTCGCCGGGGTGCTGAGCATCATTTTTGGCGTGGCATGGGGCGGCAGCGTGCTGGTATCGCACGGCGGCGTGCGCGCGGGCAGCTATGTGTATCAGCTTGGCTTTCATTACCCGCTGGATGGCGAAAACGAGGTGTATCTGTTCGAGTGTGATTCACTGGGCGTCGTGTGCCGCTGGCGCTACCGCGACAGCCTGGCCCGCTTTTTTGGCAGCGAGCCCAGCCTCGGCAGCACCGACAGCGGCCTGCTGGTCAACGAAGACGGGCGCAGCATCGACATCATCGTCAACAGCCAGCTTGTACGCACGCATCCCGTCCCCGGCAGTTAATGCGCTGATGGGTGGACAACCGCCATGGCGGACGGCAGGGAATTATCTCGCTATGCAACTTCTCAGCCTCACCCTGCGTCGCTGCGCTCCGCCGTCCCTCTCCACTGCGTAGAGAGGGACAAAATGCATATCTTTTTCGCTCGTGCGTTGGCTGTAAGTCATCCCCTCAGTCCACATCGTGGAGAGGGGAGCGAGGGGTGAGGCTGGTTATTGAATCGGCTAATTCGCGCGACGTGACACGCCCACCCCTCCACAACCGCTACCCGCGAATCAGCTTCGGAATATCCTTCAGCTTGGGCATCTGACCGGCCAGCAGCGAGTTGGCGCGAAACAGTCGACCGGCCAGCCACATCGCCGCCACCGACGCCAGCGCCAGGAACAGCAGGCTGAGCGCGATCTGCCAGCCGGGAACCGGGCTGACGACCAGACGCTGCACCATCGCCAGCGGCGCCGTAATCGGGAACAGGCTGAGCCCCACGGCCAGCGGACCATTCGGCTCACTGGCAAAGAACGGCAGGAACTGCACCGGAATGACAGCGGGCAGCACCAGGATCACCGCATACTGCGGGCCTTCGCGCATGTTGGTGCTCAGGGCGCCAATTGCCGCATAGAACGAGGCAAACATCACGTAGGCGAAGATGAAGTACACCAGCACAAACGGGATCACCTCGGTGGGGATGCGGATATTGGCCACCGCTGCCAGGATGCCGGTCGCAGTGCCCAGCATTTGCTGCGCGCCGGAAAACTGGGAAATCAGCAGGATAGCGCCCACCCATGCCACCAGTTGCAGCAGCCCCAGCAGGCCCATCGCCAGAATTTTTCCCGCCAGCAGGTGAATCGGCCGCATGGTGGACAGCAGAATCTCCACCAGACGGGTCTCTTTTTCCTCGATGACACTCTGCATCAGATAGCCATTGGTCATGAACAGGCTGAGCAGCAGCACCAGCGCGAAGATGTAGACGATGATGAAACGGGCATCCTCGCCGGCGGCATTCTGATCCTCGTTGAGCGACAGATTCGTCACCGAGATATTGGCCGGGTTCAACAGGCGCTGATACACGCCCGTCTCTACACCGTCAGCCAGATTCCCCAGCACAAAAGCGCGCGCCGGAGCGGAGTTGATGGTGGCCAGGTTCAGCCGCGACAGCACCATCGTCACGTCACCCGTCTCGATGTAATGCGGCCCAAACAGGTAGTATCCCTGAATGGCGCCGCTGTTCAGCGCGTCGGTCGCGCTGGCTTCATCGGGATAGATGGTGAAGACATCAGCCAGGTCCGCGGGGACGCTGAAAGTGCCAGTCTGATCGACCACGCCGGCCTGCTGAATGCCCTCCAGGTCGATTTCCTGAAGCACAGCGTTCACCGCCTGTGGCGACGACATATTGGTGGTGCTCAGCCCGGAAATCACCTGCAGGAGCACGTATCCCAGCAGCGGCAGCAAAAATGTCGTGAACAGATAGGCGCGGCGGCGCGCATTGCGCAGCAGCTCGAAAGTAAATACCTGAATCAGATGGTTCATCCTGCGCGATCTCCTGTCGCAGTGGTCTGCATATCGTGATTACGGGTGACAGCCTGGATCATCTGGCGCAGCGACGGGCGCTTGCCATACATCAGAATCGACCAGCGGAACAGGCGTGCTGAAATCCACACAGCCAGCACAGTCGTGGCGGCCAGGATGGCGATCGACAGGATCACCTGTTCGGGCGGCACCGTGCCGAAGCCCATGCGCAAAATCACGGTGACGGGCGCGGTGAGCGGGAACAGCGTCAGGATAGTAACTGCTGTGCCGTTCGGGTCGGTCAGGAAGCTGAGAATAAAGAAGAACGGCAAGCTGAGCGGGAGGCCCAGCAGGCCCGCGATCTGGCGGCTTTCCTGCTCGCTGCCGATGACCGCGCCAATGCCAGCCATGATGCTGGCGAACAGGAAGTACCCCAGGATGAAGTACACCACGCTCGTCACCAGCAGGTCCACCGGCACTGAGAAGCCACTGAGGAACGACGTGTTTCGGCCCAGCGTAATGAACAGGACAATGGCAATTATCCAGATGCCCAATTGCGTCAGGCCCAGCGCGCCCAGCCCCAGAATCTTGCCGGCCAGCAGCTCAATCGGCCGCACCGTTGTGACCAGGATTTCCACCACACGCGTCGATTTTTCCTCGACCACGCCAGACATCACATAGCTGCTGCTGGCCTGCGTGCTGATCATGAACACCAGCACGAAAACAAGCGGCGCCAGGAAAACGACGAAGATATTGCTTTCATCGATGATGCGGCCGCTGTCCAGCGTGAGGATGCTCATATCAGCGACCGGGTCGCTGATGCGCACCTGAACGTCCTCCGGCAGGCCGATGTCCAGATTGGCGACCAGATACGCGCCGATCAGGTCATTCAGCGCCTCGGTGCCCCCGCCTGTGTTGTAGAGCTGCACGTTTCCGCTGCGCAGATAGTCTGGCAGGACGACAAAGTAGGCCGAGACCGTCCCGGCATCCAGCGCCGCACGGGCTTCTTCCTCGCTGGCATACGCGCTGAAGTTCTCCGGGCGTTCGATGGCGTTTTCCAGTATGCCCGCCTGATCGACATAGCCGACAGCGTCGCTATCTGAGCCGATCGCACTCTGTGCCGACAAATAGCCCACCAGCGCAATCAGGGCAATCAGGATGAGCGGCATGATAAAGGTGCTGAACAGGAAGCCGCCGCGCTTCATATTGCCCAGGTATTCGTGAACGGCAATGATCCAGATCTTCTTCATGCTGCGCTGTCCCCGTCTACCACGCGGATGAAAATGTCGTTCAGGCTGGGGATAGCCTGTTCAAAGCGGATGATTTCGAATCCCGGCCGGGTGGCGATTTCCGTCAGCAGTTCATGCGAGCTGACGCCGTCCTTCAGGTACAGCATGGCCCCTGGCCGCGCCGTCGTGCCTTCACCATCGCTGCGCACTTCCACGCGATCCACGCCGGACAGCGCGTTCCAGTCACCGCTGCCTTCAACCACCACCGCAGGCAGGGCATACTGCGCGCGCACATCATTGACGTTGCCATAGAGCGCGGCGTGTCCGCGATTGATCATGAACAGGCGGTTGGCCATCTCCTCCACCTGAAACATCTGATGGGTGCTCATCACGACCGCCCCGCCCTTCTGGCGGAATTCCAGCAGCAGTTCCTTGATCACCAGCGTATTGATCGGGTCCAGGCCAGAGAACGGCTCATCGACGATGATCAGCTCTGGCTCGTGCAGGATGGTCACGGCAAACTGCACCTTCTGCTGCATGCCCTTACTCAGCTCGCTGACCTTCTTCTTGGTCACATCGCCCAGCTCAAGCCGCTCCAGCAGGCTGATCGCGCGCTGTTTGGCCGCCTTGCCCGTCATGCCTTTCAGCGTGCCCAGATAGGTCATCACTTCCAGCACCGGCACGTTGCGATACAGCCCGCGTTCTTCCGGCAGATAACCGATGCGATCCTTGCGCGATTCATCCAGCTTGCCCCCCAGGATCGAAATCGTGCCGGAATCTGGCTTGAGGATATCGAGCATCATGCGCAGGCAGGTGCTTTTGCCAGCACCGTTTGGGCCCAGCATGGCGAAGATTTCGCCTTTGTACACATCAAACGAGACCTGATCGACAGCCCTGAAGCTGCCATAGGACTTGCTGATGTCTTTTACGGAAATCGCCGTTTCACTCATTGTGTTTACCCTTTGTACGTCTTTCGAAACCCATTACATACGTGAATGAAGCCTAGTATACAGGCTTAGGCGGGCCACGTGGGAAAAATTCCCCCGAATGGGTGAGAACCTCAATAATCTATATGGGACAGGTTGTCATAGAATGAAATGTGATGGTACACTGAAATTTGCATTGTCATTCGTCCTCATCCATCTGATACTCTTGCCTGCGTTTTTCTAACGGTACTCATCAACGCGGTGCAGCAAGGACAAAGACTGTATGAAACGTCACATTTTAGTAGTCGATGATGAGACCGGCGCTTTAACGCTTATCGGGATCATGCTGGAACACGGCGGCTTCAGCGTCCTCAAAGCGCGCAATGCCACCGAAGCCCTGGGGCAGCTCGACCAGACGACCCCGGATCTGATCATCCTGGACGTCATGATGCCCGGCATGGACGGTATCGAGTTGTGCCGCGTCATTCGCACCCGTCCGGAGACGGGCAAAACGCCGATCCTCATCCTGTCTGCGCGCGGTGACGCCGAAAGCATCATCAAGGGCATGGAAGCCGGTGCCAACGACTACCTGCCGAAGCCCATTCTGCACCACGACCTGGTCACCCGCGTGCGCTCCATCCTGGGGCAGGGCGTCGAGACGTAGGGCAAGTGATGTGGGATGAGTAATGAGTAATGGGTAATGAGAAAGGGCGCCCCCTATAAAGGAGCGCCCTTTTCGTTTGGGTTCATGGCCGATGTGTGCGAAACATATCAAGGGGCGCAGCAGCAATCAGACTCCATCGCTGCCGATGCTACCCCGCATCACGCATCACGCATTACTCATCACGCATCACTCATCACTTCCCTACAGCCCATACAGCGCGCGATAGATGTTATAGAAGCCGTAGATGCGCTGCACGTAGGTGCGCGTGCTGCTGATGTCGATCGTGGTCAGGAACAGGTCATGGTCGCCGCCAGACAGCGACAGCCAGTTCAGCCCGCGCCCCGGCCCGGCATTGTAGCCAGACAACGCGGCGGTCACGTTTCCTTCAAACAGCGTGAGATTTTCTTCCAGATAGAACGCCCCAAACTCGACGCCGACATACGGCCTTGATAACAGCGAGTGCTGCCAGTTGGAGAAGTTCAGTTCATCGGCGATGTAGGCGGCGGTGGTGGGAATCACCTGCGTCAGCCCGACCTCGCCAGCGGCGGCGGTCGCCGTGGTCTCAAACAGGCTTTCGTGGCGAATCAGCGAAAACATCAGCAGCGGATCGACGTTGTAGCGATTGGCGCTCTCCTGCACCACGTCGAGGTAGTACACCGGGTAGCGCATCCGGGCGATATAGGCGGGCGCTTCCAGCGTGCCCACGCCGCTGGCGATAATCACATTGGCCGCCGCGAAGATCGAGTCCTGATAGGCGGCGATGCCCCGGAAGTAGATGGCAAGCTGATATGACGCCAGCGCGTCGTCCTCATAGGTGCCGATCAGGTCACTGAATTCCGCGCGCGCCTCATCATAAGCGGCCACGGCCCACAGCTCGGTGCCGCGAATCAGGCGCGCATCCGAGGCCAGGCTTTCCGGCAGCGGCCACAGCGGGCCTTCCTGGGTGATGCCGAAAGTGGCGCGCAGCCATGCCTCGGCTTCCTGAATCAACGCGCCATCATCAAAGAAGAACTGGACCGTCGCAGGCCGGCCAAACGGCGGCACATTGTTGATGATGTCCCGTGCACGCGCGCCGAAATAGCTGTCTGGCGCGGCCTGGGCCGCCTGCTGAAACGCCGAGCTGGCGATCTGATTATCGCCGCGAAAGAGCGCCAGCCGCCCCACTTGCAGCAGCGCCTGCGCCTGCTGTTCGCCGGTCGCATTGGCGCCGATTTCCGCGTAATAACGCTCCGCGGCGGCATTGTCATTAACCTTGATGGCCTCGGTCGCTGCCAGAAACAGACCGTCGATGGCCTGCGTGCTGTCCGGATAATTATCGGCCAGGCGCTCGAAGATGGTGCGTGCCTCGCCGGGATTGCCATTTGAGGCGCGCAGGAAACCAGCGCGATACAGCGCTTCGGCTGCTTCCGGCAGATAGCCAAACGTGTTGGCGATATTCAGATAGGTTTCAATCGCGCCGTTGATGTCATTGGCCAGGAAACGCGTGCGCCCCTGCTCCAGCAGCGCCTGTCCAAACGATGGATCGGTCGGATACTGGTCGATGATGGTCTGGAAGGCGGTGATCGCGGCCTGCGTATTGCCCAGCTCGCGGTAGGCGCGCCCCAGCAGCAGATGCACCTCGGCGGGCACAGTCGTGACAGCGCGCTCGGTGGAATAGGCCTGAAGCGCGGCCACTGTGCCGGCGTAGTCGCCATAGCTGTAGCTGATGCGCCCGCGCAGCAGATTGTCCATCTGGACATTATTTTCAGCCAGGATGCCAATGGCCTGATACGCCTCCGGCCGGTCGGGATACGTCCCGGCAATCGACGTCAGGCGGGCGAACGCGGCCTCGTTGTCGCCAGCCAGCAGCAGCGTCTGCGCGGCGGTGAAGTCGATGAAGGCGCGGTAGGCATAGTTTTGCGAGACGGACAGGATGGCCTCATACTGCGCGACAGCATTGGCATACTGCCCGCTGCCGATATACACCTGCGCCACCCGCTCGCGCAGGGCCAGCAGCGGACGCAGGCTTCTGCTGGACTCGGCGGCCAGCTTATAGGCATCCACTGCCTCGGTCTGCCGGTTGAGCGCGATAAACGCGTCGGCGATGCGTTCCAGCGCGTAGCTGTCCAGCATGCCAGGCCGGGCCGCCATATAGGCGCGGAAGTCGGTGATCGCCTGTTCCCACAGCGACATACCCAGGTAGGCGTCGCCGCGCAGGAACAGCGCCTGGCCCGCGCGCGGGTCATTCGGGAATTCGCCCAGAAACAGCGACATCGCGTTGACGGCATCGCTGAAGAAGCCTTCTCTCAGGGCGGCCTGCCCCAGCCCAAACTGGGCGCTGGCTTCCTGCTCTGGCGTGATGCCGGCCGTGCTGTCGATCACCATGCGGTAGGTCTGCACGGCGTTCTCATAGTAGCCATTGAGCAGATACCGCTGGGCGCTGAGCAGAAGCTGTTCAGGGGTGGCCTGCACCTCCTGCGCGGATGCCGGCACGGCGATCAGGATCAGCGCGGCGGCCAGACTGGTGACGAATCGTGGGAAAGTTAGGATGTGTGTTTTCATGCAGCTCATTATGCGCAGGTTGCGCCAATTTTCCATAACGCTAAAACTACGGTTGCTGTGTGGGCGGCGTCAGCTCGCCCGACAGCCACGGCATGCCATAGCCGACTACCAGATGCCCGGACTCGGCCAGCCCCTTGCCCAGCTCGGTCACATCGCGGTAGGTCCACCAGTGACTGGCAGATGGCAAAATAGCCACGCCAAAGTCGTCCACCACCAGCGCCGACAACTCGCGTCTGACATAGCGCGGGTGCGTCGAGCGCGCCGACGGATTGGCCTGGTCGGTGCGGATGAGCGTCACCCGAAAGCGCGACGGCGCGCCGCTGCTCCACTCGGTATCGACATAGGCCAGCAGCTGATACTCAATCACGCCCCACAGGCCTTCCGGAAACGCCCTGATGAAACGAAACAGGCCTGCGCCATGCTGCGACGGCCGATCATCGAGCACATACCCGGCGGCCTGAAACGCCCCGCTCACCACCGTGAGCAAAATCAGGCGGAAGTATTCCTGCGGCGTGGTGCTGCCGCTGGGCGTGGATGACATCATCGCGCGAGCTGCCCGGCCAGCGCGTCGGCGCTCGTCACCGGAAGCTGGCAGGCAAAATGACGGCACACATAGGCGGTCGGTTTGCCATCGCGCTGCGGGCGTTCATGCAGCAGCGGAATCACGTGCGCCGCGTCGGTGCTGCTCTCGGCCAGCGCGACGATGCAGTCTGGCCGGAAGCTGCGCTGAAGCACATCGAGCAGCGCTTTCGTGTCGGCATCGCCGGGCGCGCCGATGATCGCGACTTCCTTCAGCCCCCGAATCAGACCTTCAGCGGCCGTGAGCGCCTCGCCAAAGGCCTGCGGATACTCGCGCAGGGCGGCGTACAACTGCCCCAGCGTGCGCTGCGCCGCATCGTCAAAGTCAGACCGGCCGGTATAGGCGGCCAGCCGCACCAGCACTTTGGCGATGACCGAGCTGCCGGACGGGATGGCATTGTCCTGAAGCTGGCGCGGCCGCGCGATGAGCTGTTCGCTGTCATTAGGTGTGTCATAAAATCCGCCGTCACTGGCGCGAAAATGTGCCAGCGCCTGTTCGGTCAGCGTCAGCGCCAGCGCAAACCAGGACGCATCGAACGTCGTTTGATACAACTGCAAAAAGCCCTCGGCAAGGCAGGCGTAGTCTTCAAGGAAGCCGTTGATCTTGGCCTTGCCGTGATTATAGGTGCGCCACACCCGTCCCTCTGGCGTGACCATGGAGTCGCGCAGGAATTCGCCGGCGCGAATGGCCCCAGCCCGGTAATCCGCTCGGTTGAGCGCGCGCGCCGCTTCCGCCAGGCTGGCCAGCATCAGGCCATTCCAGCCGGCCAGCAGCTTGTCGTCCAGGCCAGGCGGCACGCGCTGCGAACGCGCTGCGAACAACACGTGGCGGATTGTCTCCAGTTTTTCGCGCAGTTCCTCGACGCTCAGGCCCAGCGCGCTGGCCGCGACGGCATCCTCGGCGGGCACAAACAGAATGTTATGCCCCTCAAAGTTGCCGCGTTCAGTCACGCCAAAATAGGCCAGCGCGATACGCGATTCGTCCGGCTCCAGCAGCGACTCAATTTCCGCCTTCGACCAGACGAAAAATTTACCCTCCTCGCCCTCGCTGTCCGCGTCGGTCGCGCTGTAGAAGCCGCCTTCCGGGGCGGTCATCTCGCGCAGGATATAGTCGTAGGTTTCCTCGGCGATGCGCTTGTAGAAGGCATCGCCCGTGAGCTGCCAGGCATGCAGGTAGGCCCGGCTGAGCTGCGCATTGTCATACAGCATCTTCTCGAAATGCGGCACCAGCCACACAGCATCCACGCTGTAGCGCGCAAAACCGCCGCCGATCTGGTCGTAAATGCCGCCCATCGCCATCTTCTTCAGCGTGAAAGTGGCCATTTGCAGGGCTTTATCGCTGCCGGTATTGGCATGATGCGTGAGCAGGAAGTCAAGGTTCATGGCCTGCGGGAATTTCGGTGCGCCGCCATAGCCGCCATTGGCGCTGTCGAAGCCGCGCTCGAAACGGGCGATCGTGCCGTCCAGCAGGTCGGTCGTCAGCCCTTCGTCAGAGCCGATGCCCAGCGCGACGCGGCTGAGGCCGCTGGTCAGGTCGCGGGCGACTTCCTCACATTCTTCGCGGCGCGTGTGATAGGTGTTATGGATGCCCTCCAGCACCTGCTGAAACGACGGCATGCCATAGCGCGGCTGCGGCGGGAAATACGTGCCGCCGTAAAACGGCCGTCCATCAGGGAACAGAAAGACCGTCATCGGCCAGCCGCCGTGCCCGTTGCTGAGCGCCTGCACCGCCTGCATATAGATATCGTCGATGTCCGGGCGTTCCTCACGGTCGACCTTGATATTGATGAAGAATTCGTTCATCAGCCCGGCGACGCGCTCGTCTTCAAAGCTCTCGTGCGCCATCACGTGGCACCAGTGACAGGCGCTGTAGCCCACGCTCAGCAGAATCGGCTTGTCTTCAGCTTTGGCGCGATCCAGCGCTTCCTGCCCCCACGGGTACCAGTCCACCGGGTTATCCGCGTGCTGGCGAAGATACGGGCTGGTTTCATGCTGCAAACGATTCATAGCGATCCTCAGGCCTGGGTGTATGGTTCGGTAACATCGTGCCACAGCGCAGCGCGCAGGTCAAACAAGTGGGCGCACCCGGAGCCTGAATTCACGCGTCTCAATGTGCAGACATCGGCCACCGTGTTATACTCGCAGTGATGTAAATCATGTTCTTCAGCAGGTTTTCGCAGCGTTCTTAACCATCGGTGACTTGAATCCTATGCGGCATTATCTTGACCTCGCGGACTGGCGAAGCGAGGAAATTCGCGAATTACTGGACCTGGCGCGTTTCCTGCGCCTGGAATTTCGCAGCGGCGGCAACAAAGCCGTGCTGGCAGGCAAAACACTCGCAATGATTTTTCAGAAGCCCAGCCTGCGCACCAAGGTCTCGTTTGAGACGGGCATGAACCAGCTGGGTGGCGCCGCGCTGATGCTGGGGCCGGACGAAATCGGCCTGGGCAAGCGCGAAAGCACGGGCGACGTGGCCAAGTCGCTGTCACGCTTTGTGCAGTGCATCATGGCGCGCGTCTTCGCCCACGAAACCATTCTCGAACTGGGCAAGCATGCCACGGTGCCCGTCATCAACGGGCTGACAGACTCGCAGCACCCGTGCCAGGCGCTGGCCGACGTGCTGACGATTCAGGACCGGCATGGCCGTGTGGAAGGCCTGCGCATCGCGTTTGTGGGCGACGGCAACAATGTGGCCTTTTCGCTGGGCCAGGCGGTCGCGCATCTGGGCGGCCATTTCGCCATCGCGTCTCCGGAAGGCTATTCGTTCAGCGAGGACGATGCCGAGACCATCGCCCAAATTGCTGCGTTCAATGGCAGTACGTTTGAAACCTTTACCGATCCGGTGAAGGCAGTGCGCGATGCAGATGTCATCTATACTGATACATGGGTGAGCATGGGCCAGGAATCAGACACCGAGCGCCGCCTGCGCGATTTCCGCGAGTATCAGGTGAACGCCAACCTGCTCAAGTATGCCAGCCGCCGCGCCATCGTCATGCACTGTATGCCGGCGCATCGCGGGCAGGAAATCACCGATGAAGTGATGGACGGGGCACGGTCCGCTGTGCTGGATCAGGCGGAAAACCGACTGCATGCCCAGAAGGCCATTCTGGTGAAGCTGATGACGCACCAGCAGGCGTAGCAGGAAAGACGAACACATAAGCACAGGCGTGCACTGGGTGCCGCTGTTAACGAGTCGATAAGAGCAAAGTGGAGTGCGGGCGATGCCGGGCAATCGTCAAGTCTACGAACAGTCGATGAATAATGGCCACAGTGCCGCCTGGGACCAAGACTGGCAGACCGCGGTGGCGAATTACGGCCGCGCCATTGTCGAATTCCCCGATGACGCCGAGGCGCATCTGCACCTGGGGCTGGGGCTGCTGGAAATCGGCCGCCTGGATGACGCCCTCAAGGTGTATCAGCGCGCGCACCAGCTGGCGCCCCAGGACCCGATTCCACTGGAAAAAAGTGCCGACGTGCTGGAGCGCATGGGCCGCCTGCGCGAGGCCGCCCAGCAGTATGTCAACGTGGCCGAAATTTACCTGACGCAGCGCGACCTGAACAAAGCCATCGACAACTGGGAACGCGCCACCGACCTGACGCCCGGCCTGGTGCCGGTGCATGCCAAGCTGGCACAGGCCTACGAACGCATCGGCGACAAGAAGAAGGCCATCCACGAATACCTGGCGCTGGCCTATAACTTCCAGCGCACCAATGACTATGACCGCGCCATCAAGGCCGCCCAGCGCGCCCTGAAAATCGACAAGAACAACGCGCAGGTGCTGAATACGCTGCGCGCGCTGGAAAGCGGCGGGCGCATCATGCCTCCGCAGGAAGACGGCACCCGCGTCGCCGCCCGCCAGAACTCATTTGACAAAGACCAGAAACGCGCAAAAGTGGCCGCCAATGCTGCCTTTACCGAAGGCTCGGTGGAGAGCGACCCGTTCGGCCCGATCGGCGAAGGCATGCGCGACTCGATGGGCACGCTGGCCATCTATGTGATGGAAGGCACCGCAGGCGATGCCACGGGTGATCTGCTGGCAGGCATGGAAGCGCAGCGCCAGGGCCTGGCCGACCAGGCCATTGAAGCCTACATGCGCGCTGAAAGCCGTATCGATCACCCGGCCCTGCGCCTGAATCTGGGCGGGCTGATGATTCAGCGCGACCGCAACGAGGAAGCCCTCAAACGCCTGGACAAAGTCGTAGGCGTGCCGCAGATGACGAGCGCCGCGCTGCACGGCATGGGCCAGGCGTACCTGAAGCTGGGCAAGCATCGCCAGGCCATCGACAACATGCTGCGCACGCTGCAATCCGTCGATGAGACGATGAATATCGACCCCGACCATGCCATCGACCTGATCGGCATGTGGCGCGAACTGCGCGAAGGTATCGTGCGCGAAAATGACGAGGTGCAGCAGCGCATCGCCAAACGGCTGGGCAGCTTTCTGGAAGGCAAGGAATGGCGCACCAGCCTGCGCGAGTCGCGCCGACAAATTGAGGAAACCATCCGCGAACAGGGTATTAAGGGTGAGCTGGATATCCTGGCTGCCGAGCGCGGCGACAAGCTGACCGAGTCGGTCACGCTGATCGACCGCTACATGCGCCAGGGGTTATTCGTGCTGGCGATGGACGAGGCGCACCGCGCGGTCGAGTTCTCGCCCACCTACCTGCCCGTCCACATCCGCATGGCCGAAATCATGATGCGCGAGGGCCGTGTGCGCCAGGCCATCCAGAAATACAACGCGGTCGCCAAGACGTTTATGGCACGCGGCGAAAATGACCGCGCCATGGGCATTCTGGCCGAAGTGCTGGAGCGTGCGCCGCTGGATATCGCGGTACGCGAAAGCCTGATCGAGCTGCTGGAGAGCGAGGAACGCTGGGACGAGGTGCTGGACCAGTACATCGACCTGGCCGACGCGCATCATCAGCTGGGCAATTTCGAGCAGTCACGCGATACCTACGCGCTGGCCGAGCGTATCGCCACCAAGGTGAATGCCTCCAGCGAGAAGATCGTGCGCATCAAGCACCGCCTGGCCGATATCGACCTGACGCGCCTGGATCTGCGCCGCGTGCAGAAGACATACGAGGAAATCATCGCGCTGGCGCCCGAAGACGAGCGCGCGCACCGTATGCTGGTGGACCTGAATTATCGCCAGGGCAACGCCATCGAGGCGATTCGCCGCCTGGACAAGCTGCTGGGCATCTATGCGCGCCTGAAGCAGGTCAACCGCATCGTGCAACTGCTGGAGGAGCTGGTGACCGTGTATCCGCAGGATACCGGACTGCGCTCGCGCCTGGCCTCGATTTACAAACAGCTTCAGCGCCGCGTGGATGCCATCAAGCAGCTGGACGCGCTGGGCGAGCTTCAGCTTCAGGCGGGCAATCACCGCGAGGCAGCCGGCACCATCCGCCAGATCATCGCGCTCAACCCGGACCGCATGGACGACTATCGTAAACTGCTTGCCCAGCTGGGCGGCTAGCACACAGGACGACGCTTGGATTTTCAGTACGCGCTGCAAAACTTTTCGCTCAACGCTCTCGCAGATGTGCTGATCGTCGCCATCCTGTTCTTCATCGTGTCGCTGGTGCTGCGCGGCACCCAGGCCATGACGCTCATCCGCGGCATGGTGGTGCTGCTGGGCGGGCTGGCGCTGGTGTCTGCGCTGTTTAATTTCACCGCGCTGCAATATCTGCTCACCAACCTGCTGACAGTGCTGGCGATCGCTATCCCGGTCATCTTCCAGCCAGAGTTGCGCCGCGTGCTGGATCGTCTGGGGCGCACCGGCCTGTGGTTCAACCGCACCCCGGCAGAGGCCGAGCGCCAGGTGCTGATCGAAAGCATCAGCGCCGCTGCTGAGCGCCTGAGCGAACGCCGCCACGGCGCGCTGATTGTGCTGGAACGCAACACCGGCCTGCAGGACCTGATGCGTACCGGCGTCAGCCTGAACGCCCAGGTATCGCCCCAGCTTTTACTCACGATTTTCTGGCCCAAAACCGAGCTGCATGACGGCGCCGTGATCGTCAACCGCGATGGCCTGATCGCCGCGGCGGGCTGTGTACTGCCGCTATCCAGCGTGCGCAACATGACCGGCCCGAAACTGGGCACGCGCCACCGCGCGGCTATCGGCATCAGCGAAGTCAGCGATGTGATCGTGGTGGTCGTGAGCGAGGAAACCGGCCGCATCTCGATCGCCAATGCCGGGCGGCTGATTACCAAGCTGGATGGCGCCCGCCTGCGCACCATCCTGACGGCCCTGTATTATGGCGAACGCCCGGTCAATCTGGGCTTTGTCGCCCGCCTGCGCGAGGCCATTCAGGCGGCAACTGGCCGCAATAACCGCACTCAGGAAACGCAGAAGAATCTGTGATGCTGCAACCACCCCGTCACTGGCGCAAACTGGTCGTCGATAACATCTTCTGGTTTCTGGGATGTATCGCCCTGGCGTTCCTGTTGTGGATGGTCGCCATTTTGCAGAATGACCCCATTTCGGAATGGCGGCTGACCGAACGCGTGCCGATTCGCGTGCAGCCAGATACCGGCCTGCTGGTGGTCAATCAGGAATCGCTGACCAGCCTGTCGACCGTCTATCTGCGCGGGCCCACCAGCGAACGCCCGCTGATTACCGCCGATGATGTGGTGGTGCGCGCCAATCTGGAAGGCCTGGGCGCGGGCACCCACGTCGTGCCGCTGACATCGACCGTGGTGGGCGGCGTGCGCGTGGCCAATGTCTCGCCCAGCCAGCTCACCATCACGCTGGAACAGGAAGCTGCGCTGTTCGTGCCTGTGCGCGAGCAGATCAATGCCGCACCGCCGCCCGATGTCGAGCTGGTCGATGTCACCTTTGATGTCTTGCAGGCCGAGATTCGCGGGCCGCAGGGCCAGGTGCAGCAGGTCGTCGCCGCCCAGGTACCGCTGGATTTGTCACGCGAACGGGCGACGTTTGAAACGGATGTGCGCCTGCAACCCGTGGACGTGGACGGCGAAATCGTGACCGGCATCGAGATTGTGCCGCAGACCGTGCGCGCCACCGTCGCGCTGCAACAGAGCGAAAGCGTGATGGAGCTGGACGTGCGTCCGCAGCTGGTGGGCGAGCTGCCGGAAGGCTATTTCCTGAGCGCGATCGAGTTTTCGCCGCAGACGGTCTACGTCAGCCTGCCCAGCCCGGCCACAGACGAGATGTCGTCCACGGTATTCACCGAGCCGATCGACCTGAGCAACCGCACCTCCGACTTCACGATTGATCTGCCCATCGAGCTGCTGCTGGAAGGCGCCGTGCCGATCAGCAATCCGGAAATCAGCGTCACTATTGGCATCTCGGCGCAGATGGCCACACGCCAGTTTGACAATGTGCCCATCGAGCTGATCGGCCGCCGCCAGGGGCTGACCTACACACCAGACTCGGCCACGGTGTCGGTCATTATCACTGGCCCGCAGCCGGTGCTGAATACGCTCGATGTGGCCTCGCTGCGCATCACGGCCGATGTCATCGCGTTCCAGGCGGTCGGCTCGTACCGGGTTAGTTTGCAGGCGCTGATTGCCGAAATTGACGATGGCATCACGGCCAGCATCCTGCCGCCGGAAGTGCTGGTTCAGGTCAGCGCGCCCACGCCGGAAGCGACCATCGAGGCGACCAGTAACCCGTAAGCACCCGTGCTCTGGCAGTCGCCAGGCTGTGTCTAAACGAAAGCCAGTCCGTCTGATACAATGCTCATGATGTGTGGCCAAAAGCGCGCTCCGGTGCGCTTTTGCTTATGCAGGTTGAAATACGCGTCAGGGAAGTTGTGGAGCAAGGTCGTATGTCTCGGAAACCGCTTGTGGCATTGGTGGGCCGACCAAATGTAGGAAAAAGTTCGCTGTTCAATCGTCTGGTGGGCGAACGCATGGCCGTCACTGATGAGATTCCCGGCACCACCCGTGACAGGTTGGCGGCCGAGTTTGAGTGGCGCGGGGCGCTCTTTCGGGTAGTCGATACCGGTGGTATCGAAGTGTATCAGCCGAAGGGTACGCGCGATGAAAATCCCCTCAGTGAGGGCAGTATCGAGTTCGTGCCGCAGATCAAGGCGCAGGCCCTGCTGGCGGTTGAAGACGCCGATGTCATCGTCATGGTCACCGACGGCCTGACGGGCATCACCGCCGCCGACGAGGAAATTGCCGAGATTCTGCGCCGCAGCGAGAAGCCGGTCATCGTCGCGGCCAACAAGATTGACCATTTCAAGAAGACCGACGACGTGGTCGAGTTTTACACGCTGGGCGTGGGCGAAGTCTTTGCCATCAGCGCGATTCATGGCGCTGGCGTGGGCGACCTGCTGGATGCCGTCTATAACTCGGTGCAGGAAATCGTCGAGATGCCTGCCGAGCCTGAAGAAGACCAGCACATGCGCATCGCCATCGTCGGCCGGCCAAATGTGGGCAAGAGCAGCCTGGTGAACAAGCTGCTCGGCGAAGAACGCGTGATCGTCAGCCATCATGCCGGCACCACCCGTGACGCCATCGACAGTGAGCTGATGTTTCACGGCGAAAAAGTCACGCTGATCGACACCGCAGGCATCCGCCGCCGCGGGAAGATCACGCCTGGCGTGGAAAAATTCAGCGTGATTCGCTCGATGGACGCGGTGGAACGCTGCGACGTCGCCCTGCTGATGATCGACGCCGTCGAAGGCATCACCGACCAGGACGCGCATATCGCGGGCTACATCCTGGACGCGGGCAAGAGCATCGTGCTGATCGTGAACAAGTGGGACGCGCTGGAAAAAGACAGCCACACGCTGCACGAATTCCAGCAGCAGATGAAAGACCGCTTCAACTTCCTGCCCGACCCGCCGATCCTGTTCATCAGCGTGCTCACCGGCCAGCGTATTCATGAAGTGCTGGAAACAGCCAAGGAAGTGTATGAAGGCCGCTATCTGCGCGTGCCCACCAGCGCGCTGAACAAGATTCTGCGCGATGCCATGCACAACCACACGCCGCCGATTCGTGGCTCGCGCCGCCTGAAGATCCTGTATGCGTCGCAGGTATCGACTGCGCCGCCGCTGATGCTGTTCCACGTGAATGACCCCAAGCTGGTGCATTTCACGTATCGGCGCTATCTGGAAAACCAGATTCGCCGCGAATTCCCCTTCCACGGCACGCCCATCCGCATGAGCTTCCGCGCCCGTGAAGGCATCAAAGACAAATAAACACAGCGCGGGCGAGGCCAACAGACCTCGCCCGCATCATTTACTGATACGCCGCTATAAACCGCCCTACCCCCACATTTTTTCCAGCCACGACACCAGCTTTTCCGTCACGTCACCGGTCAGACGGGCCGCCGCTTCGGTCTGGCGCGCAGAAAACGCGAACAGCGTGGTGAAATGCTTCTGCCTGGAAAACAGCAGATAGTCCTGTTCCCAGCGCAGCGCCCCCCACAAAAACACCAGCGGGTCATCACCGCGCATGGCCTTGAGCCAGGCGGCGCGGTCCATATCGCTCAGGCGCGTGGGCGTGAACCCCAGGCTCAGCATCCCGCCTGTCGTGAAGACAAACATGGCACTGCGAGTGGCATCCATCTCCACGCGCATGGAGACAGACCCATCCTGCGCGGTCAGCATGGCGGTGGCGCGCTTCACGCGGGTGCCGCTGACGCGGGCGTGAAACTGTGACAACAGCGGCACACTGCCAAAGCGCGCCGTCAGCTCGCGGTCGAGGTCGATTTCCTTGGCGAAATACTGCCCCAGAATCGCAGGCGGATCTTTGACGAGGCCGTCGCCGCGGGTTGTCGTCGGTCGTGATGGAATGGTGCGATCATCGGTCATCTGCGTACGCCTGTTGAGGGGTTAAATTACTGTTATATTTCCCTCATTATACGCCGAACGGGTACAATACCCCTTAATGGATTTCTGAGAGATTCTCCTTTCGGGAGGCTAAAACAATGACCTTTCTTCTGGGACTGGATATCAGCACCACCGGTGCCAAAGCCCTGATTGTCGAGCACACGGGCCGCGTGGTCGCATCGCATACCACCGCGCAGCCGATCAGCCAGCCGAAGCCGCTGTGGAGCGAGCAAAACCCGGCCGACTGGTGGGACGGCATCGTCGCCAGCATCCGCAGCGCACTGGCCGCCAGCGGGCTGACAGGCGCGGATATCGCTGCCGTCGGCCTGACCGGACAGATGCACGGGCTGGTGCTTCAGGACGCGTCCGGCGCGGTGCTGCGCCCAGCCATCCTGTGGAATGACCAGCGCACCCAGGCCCAGTGCGACGAGATTACCGCCCGACTGGGACTTAGCCGATTGATCGCGCTGACGGGGAACCGTGCGCTGACCGGCTTCACCGCGCCGAAGCTGCTGTGGGTGCAGCAGCACGAGCCGGAAGTCTACGCCCGTGCCGCCCATTTCCTGCTGCCCAAAGATTATCTACGCTACCAGCTCACGGGCGATTACGCGATGGATATGAGCGACGCATCCGGCACGCTGCTGCTGGACGTGGCGAACCGGCGCTGGTCGATGGAGGTGGTCGACGCGCTGAATATCCCGCACGACTGGCTGCCCCGGCTGGTGGAAGGCACGGAAATCGCGGGCGTTGTAAGTGAGGAGGCCGCACTGCTGACCGGACTGCGCGCGGGCACACCTGTAGTGGGCGGCGGTGGCGACCAGGCCGCGGGTGCCGTCGGTGTAGGCGCAGTCAGCGAGGGGATTATCGGGCTGTCGGTGGGCACGAGCGGCGTCGTGTTTGCGCCGCTCTCGCGCTACGCCTTTGAGCCGGACGGCCTGCTGCATGCGTTCTGCCATGCCGCGCCCGGCGCATGGCATTTCATGGGCGTGATGCTGAGCGCGGCAGGCAGCCTGCAATGGTATCGCGACACGCTGGCACCGGGAGAGTCGTTCGATGCGCTCGTGGCGCAGGCGGCGGAGATTCCCGCGGGCAGCGAGGGACTATATTTCCTGCCCTATCTGACCGGCGAACGCACCCCGCATCCCGACCCGCTGGCGCGCGGCGCATTCATCGGCCTGACGACGCGCCACAGCAAGGCCCACATGACGCGCGCTGTGCTGGAAGGCGTCAGCTTTGGCCTGCGCGACAGCTTCGAGCTGATGAAAGCCGCCCACATGGACGTGCGCCAGGTGCGCGTCAGCGGCGGCGGTGCAAAAAGCCCGCTGTGGCGGCAGATTCTGGCTGACGTGCTGAATGCGCCGCTGGCCCGCACCAGCACCACCGAAGGCGGCGCATTCGGCGCGGCGATTCTGGCGGCTGTGGGCGCGGGTGTGTATGCGGATGCAGAAAGCGCCTGTGCAGCGATGGTGCAGGTCACCGACGAGACGGGGCCATCGGCCCAGGCCGGCGAGTATGAGCGTCCTTATGCACTGTATCGCTCACTCTATCCCGTATTGAAGGAAACATTTACGCGAATCTAATACGGCTGGGGTAACATGCATCTATTCTCGTATAGTTGAAGGGACATGCATGTTCCCCCCAAATAACCCGCCGCCCAAAAAACCGGGCGACCCGAATGATCACAACAAGCCGCAGGGTGGCCCTCCAGAGCCGCCTCGTTTCCCGTTCAACCTGCCGCGCTGGACGTGGCTGGTGCTGATCGGGCTGCTGCTGTTGTGGAGCCTCTCCCGCCTGCCAGACATGGTGGGCACGTTGTCTGGCACCGATCCGGTCGCCGTACCCTACTCGTTCTTCTACGAGCAGGTACTGGCCGGTAATGTGAGCCAGGTGGTGCTGCAGGACCAGTCGGCGCAGGGGCGCTTCGTCACCCCGACGACCTTCCCGCCGGAAGGCTCGCCGCTGCTGGCACAGGGCGTTACCCAGCGCACCAGCGCCAGTTTCACGACGACGCTGCTGCCGATTTCAGATCCGGAACTGGCGCCGATCCTGCGTGAAAATGGCGTGACCGTCATCGCGCAAATGGTGCAGCCGAACCAGATTCTGCTGTTCCTGCTGAACTGGGGACCGCTGGTGCTGCTGTTCGGCCTGATTATCTGGCAGACGCGGCGCGCGCAGCGCCAGGCGGGCAACGTGTTCGGCTTCGGCCGCACCAATGCCCGTGAGTACACCAAAGAGCGCCCGCAGATCAAGTTTGTCGATGTGGCTGGCCAGGACACCGCCAAGAGCGAACTGACCGAAATCGTCGATTTCCTGAAGGAGCCTGAAAAGTATATTGCGCTGGGTGCACGTATCCCGCGCGGTGTGCTGCTGGTTGGCCCTCCGGGCACTGGCAAGACGCTGCTGGCCCGCGCTGTGGCCGGCGAAGCGAATGTGGCGTTCTTCAGCATTTCGGCGTCTGAATTTGTCGAGATGTTCGTTGGTGTCGGCGCCAGCCGCGTGCGCGACCTGTTCTCGAAGGCGAAAGCCGCCGCGCCCAGCATCGTCTTCATCGACGAAATTGACGCCGTGGGCCGCCAGCGTGGCGCAGGCCTGGGCGGTGGCAATGACGAACGCGAACAGACGCTGAACCAGATGCTGTCTGAAATGGACGGCTTCGACCAGACCGAAAGCGTGATCGTGATGGCGGCCACCAACCGTCCGGACGTGCTGGACCCGGCGCTTCTGCGCCCTGGCCGTTTCGACCGCCAGGTGACCGTCGCCCTACCCGACCGGTCTGGCCGTGAGGCGACGCTGAAGGTGCACACGCGTGGCAAGCCGCTGGCCCCGGATATCAACCTGAAGGACCTGAGCAAGGCGACGATTGGCTTCAGCGGTGCCGACCTGGCCAACCTGGCCAACGAGGCTGCGCTCACCGCTGCGCGCAACAACCGCAAGAAGATCACCATGAAGGACTTCCTGGATGCTTTCGACCGCATCGTGCTGGGCAACCAGAGCCCGCCGCTGTCGAACCTGCAGGAGCGCACGGTGGTGGCCTATCATGAGGCAGGACACGCGCTGATGGCAGCCCTGACGCCGGGCGCAGACCCCGTGCTGAAGGTGTCGATTGTGCCGCGTGGCCAGGCGCTGGGCGTCACCGCCATGCTGCCCGATGACGAACGCCGCAACTATCCGCGTGGCTATCTGATGAGCCAGATGATGGTGCTGCTGGGCGGTCGCGCTGCCGAAGATGTCATGATCGGCGAGATCACCACGGGCGCGTCGGACGACCTGCGTCGCGTGACCAGCATGGCCCGCCGGATGGTGTCGCAGTTCGGCATGAGCGAAGCCATCGGCCCGCTGAACTTTGGCGAAGACGAGCGCCAGCCGTTCCTCGGCTACTCGCTCTCGCAGGGGCGCAACTACAGCGAGCAGACGGCCGCCGCCATCGACACCGAGGTGCGCCGCATCGTGGATGATATGTACAGCCGCACACGCGTCGTCGTGAGCGAAAACCGCGACAAGCTGGAAGCCCTGACACAGGAACTGCTCAAGACCGAGATCGTCAATCGTTCCCGCGTGCTGGAGCTGATGGGCCTGGAACCGAGCACCGACTCGCCCGCCGACCTGTTCGAACGCGAATTCAGCGTCAACGGCGATGTCGTCACCGCTGGCGAAGTCAACAAAGACGAGTCCGCGTCCTCGCAGTAATCGCGGCACATCTGTAAAACAAAAGAGGCGTCGCCTGGATTCAGGGGACGCCTCTTTTTATATCTCTGTTTTGCCTGTATTGACTTCAGACCGGCTTGCTGGCCTCGATAACGACCCAGTCGGACTGCTGGCGGCGCTTCGTCGGCGTCAGGCCGGTCTGGCGCAGCGCGGCTTCCACATCGTCGGCCTGCTCGAGGATGATGCCGCTGAAGACGGCATAGCCGCCCGGCTTCACGGTATCGCCCAGCCCCTGCGCGCACATGGCGATGATCACCCGCGCCAGGATATTGACGACGATCAGGTCAAACGGCGGATGCGACGCCAGCACGCTTTCCAGGCTGCCCTCCGCGGCGACGACTTTATCAGCGACGCCGTTCTGCTCCAGATTCTCCAGCGTCACCTTGACCGCAATCGGGTCGTTGTCCACCGCCAGAATCGGCCCGGCGCCCAGCTTGGCCGCCGCAATCGCCAGAATGCCGGAGCCCGTGCCCAGGTCAAGCACTGTGCCCCCGCGCGGCGTCACGTCTTCCAGTGCTTCCAGGCAAAGCTGCGTCGTCGGGTGCGTGCCTGTGCCAAAAGCCATGCCGGGGTCGAGCGCAATCTCGATGTCGCTTTCGTCCAGCGGCACATCGATCCACAGCGGGCGAATCAGCACATGGCGGCCGATGCGCACCGGATGGTAATGCGCCTTCCACGCCTCGGCCCAGTCCTGCTCATCGACGATGGCATACGTGGGCTGCGGCATCGGATACATCATGTTCAGGTAACCCAGCCCGGCTTCCAGCTGGCGCTTCGATTCATCGGCCCGGTCGTCTTCCGGCAGATAGGCGCGCACCGTCAGCCGCGTGGGCGGCGGCAGGTCTCCATCGTCAATCTTTTCGGGTTCAATGCCTTCATGCTCGATCGCCACACCCTGATAGCCATAGCGGTTGAACAGCTCCGCGGCTGCTTCGGCCGCCTCGCCATCCACGCTGATCGAGACTTCAATCCAACGCGACATGCACAGTCCTGCTTCCGTTACTCGCCGCTGAAGAAATCAACGACCTTGTCGAATAAGCCCTTGTTTTGCTTCTGCGGCGTCACCGTGGTGCCCATTGTCGAGGCCAGCTTCTCGAACAACTGGCGCTGTTCATCGGTCAGCTTCGCGGGAATCTCCACGCTGACGGTGATGAGCTGGTCGCCACGGCCGCTGTTGCTGCCATCGGTGCGCAGGCGCGGAATGCCCTTGCCACGCAGGCGGAAGGTCTTGCCAGTCGCCGTGCCCGGGGGCACCACCATCTCGACATCGCCCTCGACGGTGGGGATCAAAATCTTGTCGCCCAGCGCGGCCTGTGCCACGTTGATGCTGATGTTCAGCAGGATGTCATTGTCTTTGCGCTTGAAATATTCGTGCTCGGCCACATGCACGATCACGTACAGGTTGCCAGCCGGGGCATTGATCTCGCCCGCGTCGCCCTGCCCGCGCAGTTGAATTTGCAGGCCTTCGCGCACACCGGCAGGAATCTGCACTTCCAGCGAGGTCTTCACGCGGGTGCGGCCTGCCCCACTGCACGTCTGGCAGGGCGTGCTGACGACTTCGCCCTTGCCGTTGCAGCGCGGGCACGTCGTCACCTGCACCATCGGCCCCAGGAACGTCTGCTGCACCTGGCGAATCTCACCCTTGCCGGCGCACTGCACGCAGCGCGTGGGCTGGCTGCCCGGTGCGCCGCCGCTGCCGCTGCACGTCTCGCAGGTTTGCAGGCGCTCGAAGTCGATCATCTCGGTGGTGCCGAAGATGCTCTCCTCGAATGTGATCGTCACCTCTGCCTGACGATCTGCGCCGGGACGCGGCCCGCGTGGCCGACGCTGGCTGGTCGTGCGTGCGCCTCCAAAATTATTGAAGATTTCCTCGAAAATTTCCTCAAAACCGCCGAAGCCTGCGCCACCCGAATAGCCGCCAGCACCCGCCGGGCCATTGACCCCGGCCGCGCCAAAACGGTCATAGCGCGCGCGTTTTTCGTCGTCGTTCAGGACTTCGTAGGCTTCATTGATCTCTTTGAACTTGCTCTCGGCATCGGCGGCTTTGTTGATGTCGGGATGATACTGACGCGCCAGAGTACGGAACGCCCGCTTGATCTCATCTTTGTTTGCACCACGCGCCACGCCCAGTACTTCGTAGTAATCACGCGCCATCAGGGAATGCCATTCTCACTCATCGGCTCACGGTAAGTCAGTGCGAGGGCCGTTGCGGCCAATCAACCAAAAGGGGGGCATGCAGCTGAACATGCCCCCACGATTGTCTTTTCCTGCAGACGAGCGCGGGGCTTATTGCACCACTTCGCCTTCAACCACATCTTCGCCGCGTCCGGCGCCGGTGGCACCCTCAGGGCTGCCCGTCGGGCCTGCTGCTGCGGGTTCTTCCGCTGCGGCGGTCTCGTACATCTTGCCGCCGACGGCCTGCATGGCGTCGTTCAGGGCGCGCACGGCATTGCGCACGCTTTCGATGTCATTCTTGCCCTTGGCCGTATTCACGGCATCGACCTTGCTCTGGATGTCCTGCTTGGCATCTTCCGGCAGCTTGTCGGTGAAGTCGCGCAGGAACTTCTCGGCGCTGAACACGGCGGCATCCGCCTGGTTCATGGCTTCGACTTCTTCACGGCGCTTGGCGTCGTCGGCGCGATGCTGCTCGGCCTCCTTGACCATGCGCTGGATTTCGGTCTCGCTCAGGCCGCTGCTGGCCGTGATGGTGATCTTCTGTTCGCGGCCAGTCGCCTTGTCGCGTGCGCTCACGTTCAGGATGCCGTTCGCGTCAATATCGAACGTCACTTCCACCTGCGGCACGCCGCGCGGTGCGGGCGGGATGCCGTCGAGGATGAACTTGCCCAGGCTCTTGTTGTCGCTGGCCATCGGGCGCTCGCCCTGCACGACGTGGATTTCCACCTGCGTCTGGCTGTCGGCGGCGGTCGAGTACACCTGCGACTTGCGCGTCGGGATAGTCGTATTGCGTTCGATCATCGGGGTGGCCACGCCGCCCAGCGTCTCGACGCCGAGGCTCAGCGGGGTCACGTCCAGCAGCAGGATGTCCTTGACATCGCCGCGCAGCACGCCGCCCTGAATGGCCGCGCCCAGCGCCACCACTTCGTCAGGATTCACGCCCTTGCTGGGTTCCTTGCCGAAGAACGCCTTCACAGCTTCGACAACGGCGGGCATGCGGGTCATACCGCCCACCAGCACGACGTTGGCGATATCTTTCGTCTCCAGGCCGGCATCACGCAGCGCTGCCTTGCACGGCTCGATCGACTTCTGGACCAGGCCGGCGACCATGCTTTCCAGCTTGGCGCGGCTGAGCGTGGTGTGCAGGTGCTTCGGGCCGCTGGCATCCGCTGTGATGAACGGCAGGTTGATATCGGCATTCAGCACGCTCGACAGCTCAATCTTGGCGCGTTCGGCGGCTTCCTTCAGGCGCTGCAGGGCCTGACGGTCCTGGCGCAGATCGATGCCGTTTTCCTTCTTGAACTCGTCAGCGAGGTGATTGATGATCACTTCGTCGAAGTTGTCGCCACCGAGGTAGGTGTCGCCGTTGGTGCTGCGCACTTCAAACACGCCGTCGCTCACATCGAGGATGGAGATGTCGAACGTGCCGCCGCCGAGGTCATACACGGCGATGACTTCGTTCTTCTTCTCGCCCATGCCATAGGCCAGGCTGCTGGCCGTCGGCTCGTTGATGATACGCAGCACTTCCAGGCCAGCGATGCGACCGGCGTCCTTGGTGGCATTACGCTGGGCGTCATTGAAATACGCGGGCACGGTGATGACGGCCTGATCGACCTTCTCGCCCAGGTATGCCTCGGCGTCGGCCTTGATTTTGGCCAGGATCATCGCGCTGATTTCCGGCGGCGAGTATTCCTTGCCACCCATGTGCACGCGCACGTCGCCATTCGAGGCAGCGGTCACCTTGTAGGGCACCAGCTTCAGCGCGTGCTGCACTTCGGGGTCGTCGAACTTGCGGCCCATGAAGCGCTTCACGGAGAAAATCGTGTTCTCCGGATTAATCACCGCCTGATTGCGGGCGATCTTGCCCACTAGGCGTTCGTTATTCTTCGTGTTCATCGCCACGACCGATGGAATCAGGTTTCCACCTTCCGCCGAAGGAATGACGACAGGCTCGCCGCCTTCCATGACCGCGACGACCGAGTTGGTCGTGCCGAGGTCGATCCCGATAATACGTCCCATAGTTCACTTCGCTCCCATACTGCGTGTGCTTGTCAATACCGGCCGCCAGTGCGGCGTGCCGTGTCGTTTACTGCTGTGCGGGCCTGCCCTCAGCGCGCAACCTTCACCAGCGCGGCGCGAATCATCTTGTCGCCCGCCTTGAAACCGCGCTGCATCACCTCGATCACGTGGCCACTTTCGATCGTGTCGTGATCCTCGCTCATCACAGCCTCGTGAAAGTTCGGGTCAAACGGCTCGCCGGTGGGGTCTACCGGGGTGACGCCAAAATCCTCCAGCAGCTTGTACAGCTTGCGCTGAATCATGGCGGTGCCGGTCACCCACGGGTCTTTGGCGATAGGCTCGGGGATATTGGCCACGGCGCGGTCAAAATCGTCCACGATCGGGATGATCTTCTTGAGCACGTCTGCGCGGGCATCCTGGAAAATCGTCAGGCGTTCCTGCTCGGTGCGCCGCTTGTAATTGGCAAATTCGGCGCGTTCGCGCTGCCAGCCTTCCATATACTGCTGTGCGGCCACCTTCAGCGCCTCAAAATCCGGCGACGACCCATCGGCCGTCCCGTTGTATGCGGTCGCTTCTGCTGCAGCATCATTTACTGGCTGCTCGTTTTCACTGCTCACCGTGTGTGACCCTCCCCTGGGTGAAAAGAAGTTGAAGGTTAAAAGACGAAAGGTAACAGGCGACAGGGCTGCCCACACGGGACACCTGACGGGTTGAATCGACCTTTCGCCCGCAACACTTAACTGAGGGAAGTGTACATGCTGAATACAAGAATTTCGTTAACGTGGGGCCACTTTAGCTAATTTTTGATGAGAATCTTATAGGCTTCTAACGACGAAGGGCGGGCATGGCATGCGTCATGACGAACTGTGCTCAGCAGTCAGATGAACCCGTAACGGGATAGCGCCATAACCAATCACATCACGCGGTTGAATTCTTAATGACACAATTAATTACTTTTTGTTATGCTGATTTTGCAATGACGTGCTTCGAGAAAATATCCGGAGAACATTGATGACAAAGTGGTCTGTGAATCTGCGTCGCTTGACACTGGCCGCCGGGCTGTGCGCGCTCATTCCCGGTTCGATGTCTGCATGGGCACAGAATACAAATCCAGCGGCAGGCTGGCCTGTCTCTGAATCGTGCCTGGGCCCCCTCCCCTATCCAACCATCCCGCAAACCCAATGGGACTTTGAAGGGGCCATCTTCAATGCCAATTCAGAGGGCGTCCGAGCGATTCGCGCTGATGTGAGCACATCCTATTTTCTGGCGTTGGAAGGCAGCAATGTCTTTGCCGAAGCCGGCGGATTCTCACCAGACGGCCGGTACTTTGCATACCCAATTGGGAGTATGAACTTTTCGGTAAATTCCTTTGGTGACAACACTTACGGTGTTGATGCCATCGAAGTAGCGACCACCGGACCCAATCCGACGACAATCAGGCTGGCAGACATTGAAACCATTGGTAATGCGTTCGCTTTCAGTAGCGCAGGTGGAGGTGCCCAGTCATCAGCACTTGGACAAATCTACTGGGTGGATAACGAACGTTTCATACCGCCCAGTTCTATTGGTATTGTCAATGCATTCACAGAAAGCCTTGAAAGCTGGGAGAAAAACACACCACTAGTCTATCTCAGGAGTTTTTCGCCCGATTTTACACGCGCGCTTGAGTACAATTTCCGTGAGAATTATCCTCCCAGACTTTACGATATTGAAAACGACCAGATCATTGCCGAACTTCCTGAAGCACGCGCAGCACTGTACTGGATGCCAGACTCCTCGCAGTTTCTCAGCGCGATACAGGTGCCGAATGATGATCTGCGCTCGCAGCTCGCACTGTATGATCGTGATGGACAGCAATTGGAACTGATCACTCCTTTCAGCGGCCGTATGGAGTCCATAGCGATTTCACCAGACGGAAACTACTTCACGTTTGTGGTGGATAACTTCCTGTTTCTGGCTGATGTTGCAAATCGTACGATTAACGACCTGTGCTTTGAGATGGTGCACGCCAGCGGGTCTGGATTTGACAGAGGCCCGTTTGCCAGACGCATTGTGTGGTCACCCGATTCTGAACGGTTTGCGTTTCTGTATGACGGATATCCCGTGCTGCTAACGGTTGAGACCAACGAGATGCAAATCCTGCGCTTCGAGACCGATCATCTGATTCAATGGTCGGCAGTGGAGTAGATTCGGTCATCATAAATCCATCCCTTATTCGTGCAGGATGTCCTCTTTCTCTGGGCATCCCGCACGATATCTTAAGTCCACGCCTTATAAATTAATGTATACTTTAATAACCCGTAAAACGTCCCACCCCACAGGCGGATGAACCCGATGTCCTACCGCACCACCCTGCGCCAGATACTGGCACTGCCGCCTGTAACTTCCCCGCGTGAGCGACAGACGCTCGCCCTGACGGCTGGCATCCTGTATGCCATCCTGCTCATCAGCGTCTTTCAGCTGCTGGTGACGCTGCTGCTTCAGCAGAGCGGGCAGATGGCCACTTACGCGCTGATCAGCCTGGGGCTGCTGATTGGCATCACCGGTATCCTGCTGCTGAAACGCGGCCAGGTGCGCGCTGCTGCATGGATCGTGACCTGCCTGATCTGGTTTACGGTAGCCGGGATGTCTGTCTTGTTTGGCGGGGTGACCACGGCAGGTTACACCTACTTTGGCCTGGCCATTCTGGTGGCGATGCTGGTCTTGCAGCGCAAATCAGCGATCATCGTCAGCGGGCTGATCCTGCTGACCGCGATCGGCGTATTTGCACTCGATATCTCCGGTGCGCTTCAGGAACCTGCGTTCACACGCATCGATTCATTCTCGGTGCTGTTAGGCCAGTTTGTGCTTATCTTCTTCATTGTTTTCGTCACGTCACGCACATTTGATCTCTCGCTCAGCGAAATCCATACCAACGAGCAGCGACTGGCACAGGCAGAGCGCCGCTTTCGCTCGATGGTGGAGCACTCGCACGACGGCATCCTGCTGATCGACTATGAACTGGTCGTGAGCTATATGACCCCGTCGGTGCAGCGCATCCTCGGCTATACCGAAAAGGACCTGATCGGCGTGCGCGACCTGAAGCTGGTCTACCCGGATGATGTGGCGTACGTGACCGAAGTGTTCATGGAAATCAGCAAGCATCCCGCAGAGACGGTCAAGGCAAGCTTCAGAGCGTTGCACAAGGATGGGTCGTGGCGCTGGGTGGACGTGCTGGCGACCAACATGATGGACGACCCCGGCATCAGCGCGGTCGTCGTCAATCTGCGTGATGCAACCGAGCGGGTGGAGCTGGAAGCCAGCCGACTGAAATACGAAGTCATGCAGGCAGAAATACGCAAGGAACAGGAGCTGGTGGCCCTGAAAGAGCGTTTTATCTCGACGGTCTCGCACGAGTTTCGCACACCGCTGGCGGTCATCACCTCGTCTGGTGAAATTCTGCGCCTGTATGGCGACCGCATCGACGAGACGAAACGGCAGGAGCGCGTCAGCCAGATTCTGAACAGCGCGCTGGGCATGAAGACGCTGATGGACCAGGTGCTGACGCTGAACCGGCTTCAGCATGCGCGTGACCGCTTTTCGCCCAGCCCGCAGGATGTCGTCCGGCTGTGCCACAACCTGGTCGAACAGGCCAGGGTGGGACGAGGCACTGCGCGCACGATTGCGTTTGTTCATGATGACATCGGGCTGGTGCCGGTGGACGACCGCCTGTTGCAGCACATCCTGCTGAACCTGCTGACGAATGCGCTGAAATATTCGCCGGACGACTCAGTGGTGACGCTGCGCGTGCGCTCAGTCGCCGCCGAGCTGGTCATCGACGTGGAAGATCACGGCATGGGCATCCCCCCGGAAGACCAGGCACGCCTGTTTGAGCCATTCCACCGGGCGGCGAATGCCAGCCAGATTGAGGGCACTGGCCTGGGGCTGGCCATCGTGCGCGAAAATGTGGAGCTGCACGGCGGCACGATCTCGTTTGTCAGCACGATGGGCGTAGGGACGACGTTTACGGTGCGGCTGCCGCTGGCAACAAGCTAATGTTACAATAATATCATCTGGAATCAGAAAGGAATAAATTATGGCAATTACCGCATCTGACCTAATTGCAGGTCGCAAAGATCCTGTCACATGTCGTCAAGATATGGACGCATTTACGGCCTTAAAAATAATGTTAGAGAATGATTACAGTCAGTTGCCGATTGTTGATCATTTCAGGAGACAATATGGAATCGTCACAGCCGAAGGCATCCTGAGAGCACAAGTATACATGGGTGCAAGCTTGAATAATCTTCATGTGAGTCATGTAACTGATAAAGCTCGACTAATCTCATCAGATGACAACATTCTGGAAGTTTTTGACTATCTTCATGAGTCTCCAGCAGTATTGGTTGTAGATACAAGTAACAAACTCTTGGGAATAATAACCTCTTGGGATGCGGCATCTTTTTTGAAGCAACGGACGATAGATTTAATCATGATAGAGGATATCGAGCAGGCTTTAAAAGATCATATTACATGGTCAGCACAACAAATCAGACCTGGCTCATGGGAAACTTTCCTGAACGAACTATCTGAACGTATCAAGAGCCGAAAAGCAGAGTCGATAAAATACACGCGTCGGCTAATTGGGATGTTGGCCCAAACGACCGCCGTAGAATCAGTCAAAAAGTTAAGCGACGAAGAAATTGAGGCTGCATTGGAAAAAGTTACACCAAGTGACAAAAATAGTGCAAATTTTTCTAGACTCAATATGTCGAACTATATAGATATGCTTCTATCTAAAGATATTTGGGCAATTGCCAGTGAAAACCTGAAAATCGAAGCGAATTATTTGCGTAGACTTCTAGATTCAGTTAGAGAAATTCGGAATCAGTTGGCTCACTTTAGAGGTACTGTCACGACTGAACAACGTCAAATCTTGCAATACGCATCCAGAATATTCACTAATCATACAGTTCCAAATAGTGGCAATGCTGTTGAAATTCTACGAGAAAACCTATTGCAGTCAATTAAGCTAAACGAATCAAATATCCAAAATGATTTAACTGAGACTCAAAGCCGCTATTTTCCTCTCGGCCAGTTCCTTAGTTCCATTACCCAAGACACAGCAAGTATTTCAGTGACTTTTGAGCAGATCGACGCAATACTTGGATTCTCGTTACCAAAGTCTGCTCTTGAACATAGAAGCTGGTGGGCCAACGACTACACGAGCCATGTGCAGTCCCAACAATGGCTAAATGCTGATTGGAAAGTAAGCCACGTCGACTTCAATTTACAAAAAGTTGAGTTTTCTCGAATTTCTGAACGTGCTCGTAAGTACAAAACGTTCTTTCGAAAGATTCGGGCTAAATTTCTAGAAGTCGACCAAAGTCTGAACAAGTCCATTAGAGTTACGGGGGAGAGCTGGATAAATGTTGAGCCTGTGAGATTCGCGGGCAAAAGTCAAATTGGAGTCTTTAGCCTTTCCTTCACCAGTGACAGACGCTTTAGGATAGAACTATACATAGATAGCGGTGAGAAAAACAAGAATAAAGCAATATTTAATCGAATTATCGAAAATAGGCAAAATCTCGAAAATACTTTACGAGAAGCCTTGAGTTGGGAAAGTATGGAGAATAAACGGGCTTGTAGAATAGCAATCTATGCGCCAGGTAGTATAGAGGATTCAGACAGCCAGCTTTCTGGCCTCATAGAATGGGCTGCAAATCGATTCATGCCCTTTAAAGCAAACTTACTTCTGACGATTCAAAACGCAGTGGCGGAAATAGAAGCAACTAATCAACTTCTTTAACCTTTTCAGTAAATATCGTATCCCCTCGAAGAATATTTGAAGGGGGATACGATATGCCAATTCAAAACTTGCTTGACTCCTGCTCAGCTTCGAATTCTGCTGAGCACAAATATCTAGGCTGACAACAAAACCCCTCACACCCGGTAGCTTTTCATCGCGTTGCGGGCGATGACGCCAGGGATGAGTGCGTTGGCCCACAGGATCAGCCGGTCGAACCAGCGCAGGATGACCGTCTTCTGTTTGCGCTGCGTCGCCCGCACGATGCCCGCAGCCACCTGGGCAGAAGACATCACCGGCAGGCGCGGCGCTTTGCCGCTGTAGCCCGCCGCGCCCAGCCGCTTCTCGGCAAATTCAGTCGCGGTGCGGCCAATCACCATGTCGCTCACCGTGATGTGGTCCGGCTCCAGCTCATAACGCAGCGATTTGGCCAGGCTGCTCACAAATGACTTGCTGGCGCTGTAGCTGACCGCATACGGCGCGGTCATGTTATAGATGACCGACGACACCGTCACGATATGCCCGCCGCCGCCGCGCCGCATCACCGGCACGACAGCGCGAATGCTGTGCAGCACGCCATCGATATTCGTGCGCAGCAGCGTCTCCAGATCGTCCCACGGGGAATCAACCAGCGCGCCGCGCTGCCCCACACCGGCATTGGCCACCAGCACGTCGATGCGGCCAAAGCGCTCCAGCCCGCGTGCAACAGCCCGCTCCATGTCGGCCCGATCGCGCACGTCGCAAGCCACGGAGAAAATCGCCCCGTGGGCCGTGGGCAGCTGCTGCACCGCAGTCTCCAGCGCGGCCAGCCGGTCCACGCGCCGCGCCGTCGCGATCACGTTATAGCCCTCGCGGGCAAACGCCAGTGCCGTCTCATAGCCGATGCCAGAAGACGCGCCTGTGATGAATACCACCTGGTTTGAACTCACCTGAAGATGTCCTTCATGGGCAGCGAAAAGCCCGGCAGCACCACGCCGCCGTCCAGCACGCCTTCTGCCCCGACGGCGACCAGATCCTCGGCGTCGGCGGCATACACTTCCGCGCGCTGCTCATCCGGGAAAATGATCCACACCAGCCGGGTGCCATGCGCCAGATATTTGTCCACTTTGGCGCGCAGCTTCCACGTCGAGTCGGTGGGCGATTTCACCTCAACCGCCAGATCGGGCGGCATCGGCACTTCGCGTACGGGCGGCTCTGGCATACGTTCGCGGCTGATGTAACCCACATCGGGCATCAGGATATTCCCGTCAGGCATGATGTAGCCACCATCCGCCGCAGTCGCAAATCCAATCTCATTCTGATCAAGATAATTCAGCAGCTTCTGTCCGATCCTGAGTGCCACTTTGGACGATGAAAAACTGGCCATTTTCTCGACAAATTTCCCTTCGATGAGTTCAAACAGGCGGTCGGCATTTTCAGGCCTGTTGACGAAGGCCACATACTCGTCGTAACTGATGCGCTTCTGTTCTGCCAGCACCACAGCAACCTTCCTTGCTCTATGTCACCAGAATTATAGCGCGCTTTTCAGCCCCTCAGCGGCACCACGATGAACCCATCGGTCACAGGCGTGTCCTGGGGATCACGCACGGGCAGTCGCTCGCCTGTCGCGCTGAACACCCAGCCGATGCGCAGGCTGTCTGCCAGCGCCGGATCAACAGGGAAGAAAGCGCGGTCGGTGACGCGTGCATCGAGGTCCCAGCTTTCGGCCGGGGAGTAGCCGCCCAGCGGCTGCCGGTCCTGCTGGGCGATAATCTGCCCGGACGCGTCGAGCACATGCACGAACCAGTTCGCTGGGCTCGTGGTCAGCTCCAGCGCCCGCCAGCCCAGCGCGACACCCAGCCCATCCCCATGCGATGATACGCGCAGTGCCTCCAGCGTGATGCTACCGAAGCGATAGCCGCCGCTGAGAGATGGCCCATCAATCGGCCGGGTGTCAAACAACACCGCCCGATGATTGGCAGCTGTTGTCTCGCGCACATAGGCAAACCGTTCGAAGGCATCGCGTTCCTGCCAGTTCAGCGGATCCGCCGGGCCGAACCAGGTCAGCAGCCACAGCCGGTCGCGCTGGCGCGACGCCCACTCCCAGGCCGGGCGCGCGTCGCGGTCGTCGGGCTCGGTCGGCGCATTAACCACCACGACCGGCGCGCGCATCCGCACATCCAGCAGTCGGCTGCCAAACTGATCGGTCGCAGCCGCGACTGTCCCCGGCGGATCAAGCAGCGTCTCCACCTGCGCGACAGCCTGCGCTTCCGGCGACTGGCGCGCCAGCGCGGCCTGTCCCGCCGTGACCAGCACCAGCGCGATGCCCACTGCGGCCACCATACGCCGGTCCGACAAGCGCAGCAGCGCGATCGCCAGCGCGGCCAGCAGCAGCGGCGGCACGATCAGGACGGGAGAGACCTGCGCCCACGCGCTGACCGGCATCTCGCCCGCCAGCAGCTGCGCCAGCGCCCCGCCCGCCGCGCTGAAATTCGCGTCAAACAGGATGGTGTCGATGCCGTAGCGGGTGCTGTTCAGGATATCGCCACCGTAGGCAAAGCGCGTCTCGTAGGCGATAAAGCTGTATTCATCGGCCAGCGCGCCAGCCACGGAAATCACGCCGGAGACCAGCGCGAAGAATATCACGGCGGCCAGCACGGCCCGGCTGCGCCCCGCCCACGCAATCACCGGGGCGACCAGCAGCATGGCCAGCGGCAGCGCGGGCAGCATGAAGCGCGTGCCCCACACCACGCCGCCGCTCCAGCTCCACCATGACGCAAACAGCACAGCCTGCAAGGCAATCAGAAAGATGAATAAACCAGTCCAGCGGGTGCCGCGCCACAGCATGATTCCGCCGGGCAGCGCCAGCAGCACGATCGGGCTGTACCACAGCAGGCCGCGATACGGGCTGATGAGCAGGCCCGCCAGCCCGGTAAAAAATGGCTCGGTGAAGCCTTCACCATCGGTAAAGCGATAGCCCGTGGTGAGGGGATCGCCAAAGCGCACCGCGTTATACAGCAGCAGGCCGATCGCCCAGACGCCCAGAGGCAGCAGCAGGGCGACTGCATCACGCAGGCTGCGTTTGCGCCAGCACAGCGTCAGCCCAAGCAGCGTTAACAGCCCGGTGGTGACAGCATACACGGAGTTGACGCCCACCAGCGCGCCCAGCGCCGCGCCCGTGATGAGGAGCAGTGGCCAGCGGCCCGAACGGCTGTAAGTGATGACGCCCCACACGCTGGTCACCATCAGCAGCGCCGCGGATGGCTCGCCAAACAGCGTGCGCGAATAATGCAGCGCAATAGTGGTGCAGACATACAGCAGGCCGGTGACGAAGCTCACGCGCGCGCTGAAACCCAGTTCGCGGCACAGCACAAACAGCATCACGGACGTCGCCGCGGTAATCAGCGCGTTCAGCAGCATGGCGGCGGTCGTCGTGCCCAGCGGGGGGATGAGCTCTGCCAGTGCCGTCAGCGGCAGCAGGAACAGCGTGGGCGTGATGCCTTTCTTGCTGTACAGCGCGCCCTCCGGGTCAAAGGTGCCCATGCGCGCCTGATCGATCGGAAACAGCATGTCGGCATACAGCACCTGTCCGATGGTGGGGTCGCCCGTGCGCAGCAGCGACGCAGCGGCCGCCAGCATGGCATCCCCGTCTGCCGAGTTTGGCTCGCCGGTGTACACAAACAGGCACACAGCCAGCGTCAGGCAGAAAAGCGCCAGCCAAAGCGGTCGTTTGGGGGTTTGGTGAATAGTTTCTGTAATAGTCATACGGGAATGCTAGCACAAAATGCGCGTATTACGCATCACATTCCTCCTGCAAAAAGACACACGATATCCCCACGCATGGGGCGCAATCGCGCTATACTGACAGCAGCACACACGAAAAGTCTCAGGCAGCAGGTGATGGGCAATTCCAAACGCGATCCAAAACGCGTGACACGCGAATTCATGGCGGCACTCTCGCTGAACAAGAACGCGCTCGGCGGGCATCGGTCGCTGGGGGACCGGCTGACGATCCCGCTGCTGCTGGGCATCGGCATCGCCCTGGCTGGATTTTTCGCCCTGCGCGCTTCCTGGCCGCAGGCTATTTTTGTGCTGGCCAGCGCCATCCTGATGCTCGTCGCGGCCGCCTCACCCGCAGCGCAGGCGCGTCTGCTGGGCCAGCCGCTGAACCGGCGTCATGCCTTTCACGTGCTGCTGCTGTGGATATCCGGAGCGCTGGCCATCACCCTGGCGCGCATCCTGCTGGACCAGCCGGTCAGCGGCAAATTCAGCGCGCAGTTCTACCAGACGCTGATCGGCATCATCGGCCTGAGCATCATGGCCGCGCGCAGCCTGCTCGTCTTCACCGTCCCGCGCATGTACCGCTTGTTCGCCACCGACATCCCGATCTGGGAACAGGTGCTGCTGGCCGCCAACGAAACCATCGCCATCCTCGTCAACATGATCGTGCTGGGCACGATGGTGACGCATGTCGTGCAGCCGGACGTGTTCACGCTGGCGCACGAACCCGTGTATACAGTCACGCTGCTGGCGGCGGTCATCATCTACTACGCCGCCATGCAGGGCATGTGGGTGCAGCGCTGGAACGATGCCATCAGCAAAACGCCCGTGTGGCTGCGCTATGCACGCTTCGTGACGCCCCTGCTCACCCTGTTCACGCTGCTCATCATCGCGCGCCGACTGGCAGAGCGCGCAGACCTGCGCTCGGCCACACTGGTCACCAGCGGGGCCACCAACCTGGCGGTGCTGGCCATCACGCCGGTCATCCTGCAGCTGCTCGTCATCACTACCTTCATCGTCTTCACCAGCCGCAAGGGGCTGCGCCAGCGTTTCCTGCCCGACATGCTGCTGGAACGTCTGCCAGAGCGCATGGCGAAAACCCTGCGCACGATTTCAGACATGGACCTGGTGCTCATCATCGGCATTCTGGCGCTCGCCATTCCGGCCTTTCTGCTGTTTGGGGGCACGTCGCTGGTTGCCTCGCTGGGGGCGCAGATTCTGCAGCAGGGCGGCGTGCTCATCGAGACGCAGGAACAGGTGCTGTCGCTGCTGGTGGCGTTCCCGTTTTACCTGCTGATGGTCGGGCTGCTGCTGCTTTACGCCTTCGTGATCGCGCGCAGCTCGCTGTCGGCGCGTGACCGCGAGGAGCTGATGACGCGCCTGCCAGTCGGCTTCCTCATCATCATGATCATCTCGCTTTACCTGTTTGCCGTGCCCTTCAGCCAGGCACTGATTGAAGGCCGGCTGCCGCGCCTGCCCCAGGACACCGGGCGCATCCTGCTGTACAGCATCCTGATTCCCGTGGCGCTGCTGTACGGGCATTATTTCCTGCTGGTGCGCCTGCCCTACAGCCGGGGACAGGGCCGCTGGCGCAGCACGCAAAACAGCACGCTGTCGCGCACGCTGGAGAGCATCGAGCGCCGCATCAATACCCTCAATCAGGAGATCGAGCGCATCGACCGCGTGTGGCATGACAGCCGCCGCGAGACAGAAACCGGCATCAGCAAGGTGGACACGCTCTATCGCTATGTGCAGCTCAACGGCATGCGCGACGACCTGAATATGCAGCGGTTGCAGGTGGTGCAGGAACGCCAGCAGCTCACCGAACTGTCTGACGCGCCCATCTCGCTGGCCGTGGCGCGCCTGCCCGTCCGCGTGGTCAGCATTGGCATCCCCCTGCTGATCATCATACAGGTATATCAGTGGGCAGTCATCAATAACGAGCTGAGCGAGATCATCAATAATCCCAATCTGACGGTCATTCAGTTCTTCCGCGAGATCCTGAGCCAGTTCAACTTCTAAACTATTTGCGTACTGATTTATTATGTTAAATATTTTTAACACCCCGTTTAATTTCGTTTATAATTGGGCACGAATCCTTTCCTCAGATGAGATGCCCATATGTCCGAGACGACCCCCTACGATACCCTGATTGACACCCTGAAAGCGGCGCGCCAGCCGCTGACCGCCGATGACACGATGGCCGACGCCGGCCGCAAGGTGATGCTGGACCAGCTTCTGCTGCTGCTGAAGCACGAGCCCGGCGTCGTGGAAGGTGAAGACATCGAAGAAGTGCACGATATGCGCGTGGCCTCGCGGCGCATCCGCAGCCTGCTGCGCCTGCTGAACGATCAGTACAAGCCGAAGATTGTGCGCCCGCTGGAGGCGTCGCTGCGCAAGCTGGCCCGCGCGCTGGGCGAAGTGCGCGACCGCGAAGTGATGATGGCCAATATCGAAAGCGCGCTGGCAGGCCTGGAATCGACCGATGTGCAGGGACAGGCGCTCACGTCTGTGCTGGAAATGCTAGCACAGGAACGGGCCGTCGCCCGCTATCATCTGCTGCGCCTGCTGGGCAAAGGGGCACATCTGCGCTTCTACAAAGACTTCACCGAGTTTGTGACTAACGAGAATGCGGGCAAGGCGGCCGCCAGCGATGTGTCGCCGGTGCAGGTGCGCCATGCCCTGCCCCCGCTGATTTATCAGCATCTGGCGACAGTGCGCGCCTATGATGCCGTGCTGGCCGACGCCGAAGACGAGGCGCTGCACCAGCTGCGCATCGAGTTCAAGCGCCTGCGCTATGCCACCACGCTGTTTGACGCCGCGCTCGGTTCGCAGATCAAAGACTTTAATAAAGAGCTGTCGGCGATGCAGGACCACCTGGGCACGATGCAGGATATCGTCACGGCGCAGGACAAGCTAAAAGCGTTCGCCGCCGTGCTGCCCGCCGAACAGGCAGAGGCCCTGCGCGCCTATGCCGATGCGCAGGCAGCCCAGCACATCGCCCTGCGCGAATCATTGGGCGCCGCCTGGAAGAAATTCAATTCAAAGTCGGTCATGGGCAAGCTGGGGTCCGCCGTGGCGGGAATGTAGGAAGGGAAAGTACTGAGTACTGAGTGCTGAGGAATGAGCAAGAGCAGGTAAAATTATACCGGAGTGATCTTTGGCAGCGATGCCAGGTGCTGAGTAATGAGCGCAGGTCACATTCCGTTACTCAGCACTCATTGCTCAGCACTCAGCACTTTCCCTTACATCGTCGGCCGCTTCGGATTCTGGCGGGCGGTGAGGAAGTACAGGATCAGGCCGATGATGCCGGCGACCAGCACGATCAGCGCCCACAGGGCACCATTTTCGCCGCGCGCCTGCGCGTCACGGTAGACCCACACCAGCAGCACGATATTCAGGATGAACACCGCAGCGCAGCACACCAGCCAGATCGCGCTGAAGCCAATTGCCGCGCCGATTTCCGCTGCGCTGGCATCCTGCGCAAAGGCTGTCATCGGCAGCACCAGCATCAGCATTGCCACAATAATTGAGATGAGCTTGCGATTCATAAATTTCCCCCGTGCGTGAGCGAACAAATCGTGCTTCCATCGACAATATAGCACAAGGTATATGTACGCGCGAATAATAAATCAGGTTGCACCCGTCACAGCCACCACGCCCAGAGAAAACAATGCCGTGAATAAGCCCGCCCACAGCAGGCCGCCCAGCGCCAGCGCCGCAAACAGCTTCAGGCGCGGCATGTTGAGCGTCAGGCCCAGCAGGGCGCCGATCTGCGCGCCCAGCGTGACCGGGGCCAGCAGCCCCAGCCCAACCACGCCGTATTTATCCAGCAGGCGGCGCGTGCGGCTGTCGGGGTCGGTGGGCAGGCGATGGCCCATGCGGGCATAAAACCATTTACGCACCGGCTCGCCCAGAAACAGAATGATGCCCGCGCCAACCGCATAGCCTGCCGCGGCGGCCAGCGCGATCAGCACGGGAGACAGGGACAGCGCCAGCCCGACAGGAACGCTGCCCCACAGGCTGAGAAACGCCACCCCGCCCACGCTGAACAGTTTGCCGATTTCAGCCAGAATGTCCACGCACACGCCTCCACAGATTCATGCCAATGGCCCACACGGCCAGCGACGCCAGTAGCCCGACGACCGGCAGCGCCGGCAGGCAATAGCGCGCCCATTCCAGCGGGGTCAGCAGCAGCACGCTCAGCAGCGCAGACGCAGACCAAGCCAGCGCAATCGCACGCACACCCATCGGCAGACTGCGGCGCACGGCCAGCACAGCCAGCCCGGCGATGGTCAGCAGCAGCAAAATCACCCCCCCAAACGCAGAACCGCCCAGGCTGATGCCGCGCCACGGGCCGGATTCGTAGGCCGCGATCTGGTCAGCGATATAATTCTCCCAGCCGCCCACCTCAAAGTACTGCGGCAGGCCGACGAACGCCTGCCGGAAGAACCCGCCCAGCGCCTGCGACACATCCGCATAGCCGCCAAACGCAGCCGTCTGCCCGGTTAACAGCCGCTGGCGCATGTCCAGCACATAACCAGCCCGACCCAGCGGGTCGCCCCACCACGCGGGATTGAGCGCATAAAAGACCAACCCAGCCAGCAAACCACCTGCCAGCAGCGTCAGCAGGCCTGAAACATCCCGCCCCCGAATCAGGCTGACCAGCGCAACCACGCCGCAGGTCAGCGCCAGCGGGACCAGCACAAACACGGCGGTATGTTTGCTGGCCAGCGCCATGCCGCACGACACCCCCAGCAGCAGCGCGAATATCAGCCGTCCGCGAGCACTTTTCGCCCCTGCCCACGCCAGCGCGGCCAGCACCGCGAGCAGCGTGAAGGCGATGAAGCTCCCTTCCATCATGGCGCGGCGGCCGTTGATGAGCAGCGTCGGATTGAGCGCGTAAAACAGCAGGGCCAGCAGGGCCGCGCCACGACCACCCAGCCTCAGGCCGATGCCATAGATCGCCACCGCGCCCAGGCATAGAAACAACGCTGACGGGAGTCGAGCGACGTTTAGCAGATCGGCCGCTGGCGCATGATTTGTCGAGACGTTATAGGCATAATCGGCGCCCCAGTCCCACTGTTCGTTGATGTCCGCGAGGCTGAATCCGGCCAGATGCCAGGCCAGGCCGATGCTGTATTTATTCACTGTGCCATTCAGCAGGCGCAGTTCCTGCTCCTGCGGGCTGACCGGCGGGTCACTGTAGCGCACCAGCGACAGATCGCGCTGCATGAACTGATAGGCGTAATCGCGGCTCATGTAGACCTGGGTGGCCTCGTCGCCATGAAACGGCACCGTTGGGACGCCTGCCATGATGTACAGGCAGGCCGCCAGCAGAGCGATGATGTCAAAATGGGGAAGTAGGCGTCTGATCGGGATCATGACAGCCCAGGTGAGCATGAAACATCAGAGGCGATATCATGCTGTAGGGGCTTGGCATGCCAAGCCTCTGTTTTTCTTCTGGTTAGCGGGCGGACCCGCAGGTCCGCCCCTACATTCCTCGCGGACAAGCATGTGCAACCGTGAGATTTTTCCTTCAAATCCGTGCGAATTTGAGTAGGGGCGGACCTATGTGTCCGCCCCGGAGGAGCAAAATCAGGCTGAATCCTCGGCGAGAGTTCCTTAACCTGGTACCTACGGGGCCTGGCATGCTGTAGGGGCCTGGCATGCCAAGCCCCTACAGCATGCCAGGCCCCTACGAAAAACCGCAAAAGAATTTGACCACCAGCAAGCTCCGAAAAGCACATCTGCGGTGAACAGCGCTGGTCAACATAAATGGCTTCGAAAGACGCACGCAGGAACATGCGGCCTAGACAATCGTGACCAGCAGCTTGCCCTGCTCCACGCTCTGGCCTTCGTTCACGCTGATGCGCTGAACCGTGCCCGCGCGCGGCGCTTTCAGCTCGTTCTGCATCTTCATGCTTTCGAGGATGACCACCGTCTGGCCCTGCACGACTTCCTGGCCTTCGCTGACAGGCAGCACGACAATCAGGCCGGGCATCGGCGCCTTGATCGACACCTCGCCCGTCTCGGAAGCGGGGCCGCCGCGCAGCGAAGCCATCAGCTGGGCGCGCTCGTCCAGCACCGTGCCGCTGAAAAGCTGGCCGCGCAGCTGCACCTGCACGCCGTCAGCATCTTCCTCGATCACGACTTCATAGCTCTCGTTTTCGCGGATGATTGAATACAGCTCCGGCCCCAGCGCCAGAAAATCGACCGTGCGCGGATGGCCATTGACCAGCAGCGTACCGTCCTTGTTGATCTCGATTTCAAACGTCTTGCCGTTGAGTGTCGTCACATATTTCATCGGTGGATCCGTTCCCAGCGAGACAGCCATTTCCAGTTGCTGGTATCGCGCTCATTGCGCCCGACCACCTGGCTGCGCAGCTGGCGCTGGCGATGCGCATACAGCGTGGCGGCAATCGCGGCCGTCTCCAGCTCGCCATCATCAGGATCGGTCTCGTACGTGTGCATGCTGAAGCGTTCTTCCACGAACTTGGTGTCAATCTTGCCCGCGATGAAGCTGAAGCTGCGCATCAGGTTCTGGTGGAAGGGGATATTGTGCTTGACGCCCATGATGGTGAATTCTTCCAGGGCGCGGCGCATGCGCAGCATCGCCTCCGGACGATCATCGCCCCACGTAATCAGCTTGGCGATCATGCTGTCGTAGTATGGCGTGATGCTGTAGCCAGCATACACCCCGCTGTCCACGCGCACGCCCGGCCCGGTGGGCAGCAGCAGTGTGCTGATCGTGCCCACGCTGGGCATGAAGTTGTTATACGGGTCCTCGGCATTGATGCGACATTCCATCGCCCAGCCTTTCGGCTGAAGCACGCTTTCCGTCGGGCCCATACGGCGCCCGCGCGCGATACGAATCTGCTCTTTCACCAGGTCCAGCCCAGTGACCAACTCGGTCACGGGATGCTCCACCTGCAAGCGGGTATTCATCTCCATGAAGTAGAAATTCTTGTCTTTATCCACCAGGCACTCGATCGTGCCGGCATTGACATAGCCCACGCTCTGGGCCGCCCGAATCGCCATATCGCCCATGCGCTGGCGCAGGTCTGCATCAAGGAATGGGCTGGGCGCTTCTTCCACCAGCTTCTGATGGCGGCGCTGAATCGAGCACTCGCGCTCGCCCAGGTGAATCGTGTTGCCGTGCATATCGGCCAGAATCTGGAACTCGATATGGCGTGCGCCGACGATCAGCTTTTCCAGATAGACTTCGCCGTCGCCAAACGCGCTCTCGGCCTCGCGCCGGGCCGCCGCCAGCGCCTCCGGCAGATCTTCCAGCGCATGCACGGCACGCATGCCCTTGCCGCCACCGCCAGCCGCCGCCTTGACCATGACGGGCGCGCCAATCTGCGCGGCTGCCGCCAGAATTTCGTCGTCACGCATGCCGGGCTCAGTGCCGGGCACCACGGGGACGCCATTCTTTTTCACGGCCTCGCGGGCGCTTTGTTTGTCGCCCATCGTGGCGATGGCCTTGGCGGGCGGGCCGATGAAGATGATGCCTTCGTCGGACACAGCCTGCGCGAACCATTCGCGCTCGCTGAGGAAGCCATAGCCCGGGTGAATGGCATCGGCGCCGGTGCGCCGGGCCGCCTCGATGATCTTCTCGCCCACCAGATAGCTTTCGCGCGGGGCGGGCGGGCCGATATAAATGGCTTCATCGGCATAGCGCACATGCAGGCTGGCGCGGTCGGCGTCGCTGTAAACGGCCACGGTCTTGATGCCCAGGTCGCGGCATGCGCGAATCACGCGCACGGCAATTTCGCCGCGATTGGCGATCAGAACCTTGGTTATTTTCGTCTGCTGCGGTTCATACATCATCTGGATGCGCCTTCCTCCCGCCCTACAGGGGGATATTCCCATGTTTCTTCGGCGGGTTGCTGTCGCGCTTGTTCTGGAACACTTCCAGGCCATTGATCAGGCGGGCGCGGGTCTCACGCGGCTCGATCACATCATCCACAAAGCCGCGCTCGGCAGCGATATACGGATTGGCCAGCTTCTCGCGATACTGGGCCGCCATCTCCGCTTTGAGCTGGGCCGGGTCATGCGCATCTTTCAGGTCGCGGCGATAGATGATCTCGACCGCGCCTTCCGGCCCCATCACGGCGATTTCGGCCGTTGGCCACGCCAGGTTGAGGTCGCCGCGAATATGCTTGCTGCTCATCACGCAGTACGCGCCGCCATAGCTCTTGCGCGTCGTCACGGTCAGCTTCGGCACGGTCGCCTCGCAGTAGGCATACAGCAGCTTGGCCCCGCTCATGATAATGCCGTTGTGTTCCTGGGCCGTGCCGGGCAGGTAGCCGGGCACATCGACAAAGGTGATGATCGGCAGGTTGAAGCAGTCGCAGAAGCGGATGAAGCGCGCAGCTTTCTCGCTGGCCTTGATGTCCAGCACGCCCGCCAGCACCATCGGCTGGTTGGCCACGACGCCGACGCTGTGCCCGCCCAGGCGCGCAAAGCCGACCACGATATTGGCCGCGTAATCCGGCTGCACCTCGTAAAACACGCCGTCATCCACCACGCGTTTGACGACTTCCTTCATGTCATACGGCTTGTTCGGGCTGTCTGGCACAATCGTGTCCAGGTCTGCATCCGAACGCAGCGGGTCGTCGCTGGTGGGCACCAGCGGCGGATCTTCCATATTGTTCTGCGGCAGGTAGCTGAACATCTCACGCACCAGCAGCAGCGTCTGCGTCTCGTTCTCGCCCACGATATGGGCCACGCCGCTTTTGGCCGCGTGCACGCTGGCGCCGCCCAGTTCTTCGGCGGTCACATCTTCGTGCGTCACCTGCTTGACCACGTCCGGGCCGGTGATGAACATGTAGCTGGTGTCTTTGACCATGAAAATAAAATCGGTCAGCGCAGGGCTGTAGACGGCGCCGCCCGCGCACGGGCCCATAATCACGCTGATCTGCGGAATCACGCCGCTGGCCAGCGTATTCTTGAGGAAGATGCTGGCGTATCCGCCCAGGCTGATGACGCCTTCCTGAATACGTGCCCCGCCGCTGTCCATCAGGCCGATAATCGGCGACCCGGTGCGCATCGCCATATCCATCACCTTAAGGATTTTCTCGGCATGGACTTCGCTCAGGCTGCCGCCCAACACGGTGAAATCCTGCGAGAACACATACACCAGTCGCCCGCTGATGGTACCCCAGCCGGTGACCACGCTGTCGCCCACAAATTCCTGCTCGCCCAGGCCAAAGTCGGTGGAGCGATGCTTGACGAACGCATCCAGCTCGCGGAAGCTGCCCGGGTCCAGCAGGATATCCAGGCGTTCGCGCGCGGTATTGCGGCCTGCATCGTGCTGGCGCTTGACGCGCTCAGGTCCGCCGCCCTGCTGGCTCAAAGCGCGGCGGGCGCGCAGGTGTTCGATCTTCGGATTTACACTCATACGTAGATTCCTTAGAGGGCATTCGCGCATCGGTGGTGCGTTGTTGCGCAAGTATACCAAGCGTATTGCGACTTCGGCACTAAAGAATAAGAACAGCTTCGTCGCCCAAAGGTTACACCTGTGAAACAATTGGACTTATGCTGGTCTGCATGATGGGACGTGGCTGCGGCAGATTTATCCCGAGTGCGGCATACTTCAGCGCAACCAGCGAGAGGAGCATGATATGCGCGAAAACAAACTGATGACGGCCTGGCAGCAGGGACGCACAAGCGTCAATGCCTGGCTCACGATTCCCAGCCCGTGGGTGGCCGAGCAGATGGCGCACGCCGGGTTCGACGCCCTGACCGTCGACATGCAGCACGGGCTGATCGGCTTCGAGACAGCCGTGACCATGCTGCAGGCCATCTCGACCACCGACGTGACCCCGCTGGTGCGCGTGGCCTGGAATGACCCGGCAGCCATCATGCAGGTGCTGGACGCGGGCGCGTATGGCGTGATCTGCCCGATGATCAGCACCCGCGCACAGGCCGAGGCGTTCGTCAGCGCCTGCCGTTTTCCGCCGCAGGGCACGCGCAGCTACGGCCCCACGCGCGGTTTTATGTACGGCGGGCCGGATTATGTGGAGAAAGCCAATGAGACGCTGCTGGCCTTCGCGCTGATCGAGACGGCTGAGGCGATGGCCAACCTGGACGACATCGCCAGCACGCCCGGCATGAGCGGACTATACATTGGGCCGAGCGACCTGAGCATCAACCTGGGCGTGAAGAAACGCGCCGACTTCAGCGATCCGGTCATGGTGGATGCTGTGGGGAAAATCCTGGCTGCCTGCCGCAAGCACAACCTGATTCCGGGCGTGCAGGCGCAGTCGGCGGCCAATGCCAGGCGCATGGCCGAGATGGGCTTCACGCTGGTGACGCCGCTGACGGATATTTCATTCTTGAAGGCGAAAGCCGAAGAGGCTGTACGCGAAACGCGGGGATAGCCAGCCAGGCCGTTACAGGCGGCGGAACAGACGGCTCACGGGCACGCTAAAGCCGGGCAGTATCTCGCCGCCTTCCAGCGTATCGGCTTCGGTGAGCAGATATGCGTTGCCTGGCGTAACCACTTCAAGAATGCGCTGCTGCGTGTACACCAGAATGACCAGTTTCGTGCCATGCCGGAGATAGAACTGCGCCTTGTCGCGCATAGCGATCAGGCTATCAGCCGGCGACTGGATCTCGACGCACACATCGGGCATGTAATTGGCCGCGCCGGTGCGTTCAACCGGCCGATTCCCCAGCACGATCGACACATCGGGAAGACGGTCATTGTGCGGATCATCGGTGGGGCGGTGACGCGCCTCCACAGCACCCTGGCCAATATCGTGCTCATCGAGAAAACGTCCAAATTCATAGGCGAAATTGAACGCGATTGCCGCATGTTCACGTGTTGGCACTTTTTCCACGATCTCCCCATCGATCAGCTCAAACACGCGCTCACGGTTCTCCGGCCGCGCCAGAAACTGCTCGAATTGCTCCACCGTGACCAGGTTTACGCCTGTAACCATCCGCCTGCCCCTTCACTCAGAACTTTATGATACACCGAAAAACAAAGAGGCAGCCCATCGTGTGGACTGCCTCTTTTCAGTATCGATGCGGCGTGTTTCAGTTACTGAAGGTGCGCCTGAAGCTGCGACAGGATGCGTTCCTTCGGCTGGAAGCCGGTGATGCGCGCGACCGGTTCGCCGCCCTTAAACAGGATCAGCGTGGGGATGCTCATGATGCCGTACTGCATGGCCACATCGCCATTCTCGTCGGTATCCAGCTTGCCCACCTTCATGGCGCCACCCTGCTCAGCAGCAAGCTGTTCCACGATCGGTCCCAGCATCTTGCACGGGCCGCACCATTCCGCCCAGAAATCGACCAGCACCGGCTTGTCTGACTTCAGGACATCGCTGTCGAAATTCTGCGTCGTTACTTCAAACGTATGGCTGCCCATGTTGTTGCCCCTATCCTTCTCAGCGTTCTTTGACGCGTGTATGCCCTTGATGGTATCATATCGGCAGAATATCACTCAAGACCTGACCCGCAAGTTTCGCACGACCAATGGCCGTTGAGTGACATGTATATGGACTCTGACGCATCTGTATTTCCAAGTCTTACAACCCGCCAGGAAGAAATTCTGGCGCTCATCATCCGCGTTTATTCGCAATCCCCTGAGCCGGTCAGCAGCAAATTCCTGAGCGAAAAACTGTCGTCCCATGTCAGCAGCGCCACCGTGCGCAACGAAATGGCCGTGCTGGAAGACCTGGGATTGATTTACGCGCCGCATACCTCGGCCGGGCGCGTGCCCACCGAAAACGGCTATCGCTACTTCGTGCGCTTCCTGATTCAGGCCAACAGCCTGTCTGCCGACGATGCCTCCGCCATTCAGACACATCTGGAGACAGCCCCGCTGGCCACTGAACAATGGCTGAACGCGGTGGCCAGCGCGCTCTCGCGGACGACACAGGCCGCCGCGCTCGTCACCCCGCCCAAGGCCGATACCAGCCGCTTCAAACACTGCGAACTGATCGCCATCCAGCAGCGCCTGGTGCTGATGGTGCTGGTGCTGAACCAGGGCGCCGTACATCAGCATATGCTGACGCTGAGCGAGACCGTCGCGCAGGCGCGCCTGAGTGAAGTCGCTAACCGGCTGAATGCCGCCTGCATGGATGCCAGCGCCGATGATGTGCGCGCCCGCCTGGGCCAGTTCACCGCGCTGGAGCGCGAACTGGCTGAGCTGGTGGCTGAAATCATGGACCGTTCGTCATCCGAGCCGGCGCGCCTGGTATACCGGGATGGCCTGAGCGACCTGGTGGCCAGCATCAGCCAGCCGCGCGGCGCCCAGCAGGCCGTCCGCGTGATCGAAGAACGCGAATTCCTGACCGGCATCCTGAACGAAGTGCTGACACCCGCCCATCGTGACGTGCAGGTCGTGATCGCGGGCAACGGGCGCTGGGAAGACCTCAGCCACCTGACGATGATCCTGTCGCGCTACGGCGTGCCAGGCGAAGCCAGCGGGGCAGTCGGCGTGATTGGGCCGACAAATATTAACTACGGGCGGGCGATAGGCGCGGTGAAGCATGTCTCCGGTGTGATGACCGACATGCTGAGCAGCGCGCTGGAAGCCAGCGACCCGGAAGATGCGCCTGAAGACCCGGAAGACCCTACAAAATAAACGGCGCGGTATGCGGCATTGTGCCCGCTGTGCTGGTCTTTTGCAGCCAGATCAGCAGTTCTGTGCCCTGGCGCACCTGGCCCACCAGCTGCTTCATCATGCGCAGGCTGATCTGCGGCTTGGCATAAATCAGGGTGATCAGGTCCTCACGCGAAAGCCGGTAAAGCAGGCTGTCAGACAGCGCGGTGATTGTCGCGGGCGGCGGCTCCAGATCGATCATGCTCAGCTCGCCAAAGGTGCCACCTGCCGTATAGCCGGTGATGATGGTCTCATTGCCCCCTTCATCAATGGCGCTGGCCGACAGGCTGCCCGAGGCCACGATGTACAGATGGTCATCCACTTTGCCCTGCTCCATCACATCCTGCATCAGCCGGACGGGTACTTCCTCCAGCAAGGCCACCAGATCGGTGATTTCTTCATCATCCAGATCGCTGAACAACTGCGTCGCCTTCAGTGCAGCGCGGCGACTGACCGCAGATTCAGGCGACAGCGCGACCTGCCTGGCGTTCAGCGTGGAGACCAGGCGAAGCAGCGGTGAATCATCGCCCAGCTCATTCGTCAGGCCCTGCCAGACTTCGCTTTCCTCGGAAGGCAGCAGCGAGCGCAGCCAGATGCGCATATACATGCCCATCTCGCGGCGCAGCTGTTCAAGCTGGCGATCGACCACCATGAGCTGCTTGCGCAGGGTATCCTCATAGTTGCGCCGCTGATTCATCGTCAGCGTCTTCTGCAAAATCGAACGCTGGGCCAGCAGCTGCGTATAGCGCAGCAGTAAATCAGCGCGTTCGTGGCCGAGCTGGTCGCGGTGCTTGGCCACAATCTGGATCATCTGGTCTGGATTGATGACAGCGGCCCGCTCGCCCGCCGACACCTGGTCATTCTCCAGCATCTCGTTGATCCACTTGCGTTCGGCGCGCACCGCATAAATGATGACGGTGACGATCGCTGTCAAGCCGGTCATTCCGATCAGGATGGCAATCAGAATCAGCGGCAGGCCCGACACATTGCGCACCACCAGATTGAACAGCAGGTGCGCCGCGGCAGCCAGGGCAAACGCGCCCAGCAGCTTGGCAGACAGCGTGGTTGACCGGCGAAAAAAGTTGCTGCCGATGACCGCGCCCACGAAACCCGTGTTGAAAGCGTGCATCAGGCTGACGGAAAGCACGCGCGCCAGCGACACTTCCAGCTGAAGGGAGGGATTTGCAAACAGATACAGCAGGTTTTCGGCCACCGCAAAGCCCGTGCCAATGGCAAAGCCATAGCTGGCCCCGTCCACGGCATAACGCACAATCATGCGCTGGGCCAGCACGACGATGCCGATACCTTTGAGCAGCTCCTCAAGAAAGGGCGCGGTGGTAATCGGCACCATCGATGCCGAAATCACGCCGAAGCGCGCCAGCGCAGACTGAATGACCAGTGCGATGATAAACGCGGCCACACCCCAGCCAATCGCGCTGATCATCACGCGGAAGCGGCTGACGGAAAACACCTCCAGCACCCACACGATGTACAGGAAGCCCAGCGGGATAGCAATTGCGATGAGGACAGGTAGAATCATGCGGATTAACTGTGCGCCTGTTGAAGACACTCTTATTGACTGTCTTTAGTATGGCACATCTGACAGCCTTCAAAGTGCGTGGTTTGCGAAAAACCCATGAAAAATAAACTCAACTCAATGCGCCTGCTGGAACAGCACAAAGTGCCGTATGAGGTGGTGGAGTTCCCCGACAGCCTGCGCGATGCCGAAGAAATCGCCGAGGTGCTGGGCGAACCGCCCGACACCGTCTACAAGACGCTGGTGGTGGAGCCGGAGTCGGGTGACAAGCCCATCCTCGTCATGATCGCCAGCGACCGCCAGCTCGACCTGAAGAAGGTGGCCGTGGCGGCGGGCGTCAAGAAAGTGCGCATGGCCGCCCACAAAGATGCCGAGGAGATGACCGGACTCAAAGTCGGCGGCATTGGCGCGCTGGCCCTGACGCACAAAAACTGGATGACCATCCTCGACCAGCCCGCCATGAGCCATCAGCATATCCTTGTCAGCGGCGGCCAGCGCGGCGTCGACCTGCGCGTGCCGGTGAACATGCTGATGGTGGTGGTGCGCGCCCGCCTGGCCGAGGTCAGCCGTCCGGCCGGGGATACGCCCGATCAGGATGCCTGACCGCCTGAACGGCGCGGACATCCGCGCCCTGTGCGCTGCCCACGGTTTTGACCGGACCGGAATTATTCCGGCCGAGCCCTCGCCGATGCTGGATGCGTACCTGCGCTGGATCGGCAATGGGATGCACGGCGGCATGAATTATCTGGCGCGACCGGATCGCGTCGCCCGTCGGCAGGATTTATCGGTCATTTTGCCCGGCGTACAAACACTCGTCGTCGTCGCGCTGGATTACCGCCAGCTCTTTCCCGCGGACGTGCTGGCGGATCCGTCTCGCGGACGCATCACCTGTTACGCGTGGGGCAGCGATTATCATGACGTGATGATGGCGCGTTTGGAGCGCGTCGCGGCGGCACTGACCGAACAATTCGGCCTGTCGCAGCGTGCTTATGTCGACACCGGGCCGCTCCTGGAGCGTTCGCATGGGCAGCGCGCCGGGCTGGGCTTCATCGGCAAAAACACCATGCTCATCCATCCGCGTGCTGGCAGCCTGTTCTTCCTGGGCGAAATCCTGCTCACCAGCGCATGCGACGACTATGATGTTCCGCTGGCGCGCGCCAGCATGTGCGGTTCGTGCACGCGCTGCCTGTCCGCCTGCCCGACTGACGCGTTTCCTCAGCCGTATGTACTGGATGCGCGCCGCTGCATCAGCTACTGGACGATCGAACACAAAGACGACATCGCCGAAGACATGCGCCCAATGATGGGCAACTGGGTGTTCGGCTGCGATATCTGCAATGACGTGTGCCCGTTCCAGCGCTTCGCCGGCGAGACGCGCACTGAAGCCTTTCAGCTCACGGATGTCAGCCGTGCCGCCCCCCGCCTGACCGACCTGCTCGGGCTGACGCATGAAGCGTTTGCGGCGCGCTTTCGCGGGACGCCGTTGTTTCGCACCGGCCGCGACCGGCTGGTGCGCAATGCGTGCGTCGCGGCCGGGAACTGGGCGTCACCGGAAGCTATTCCGGCACTGACGCACTTGCTCGGTGACGCCAGCGCCAGCGTGCAGCGCCACGCCCGCTGGGCGCTCGACCGGATTTCTGCGCTATAGTCGGGCTCATGCTGCGTCCCCTTTTGCTCACCCTCACCCGCATCAGCGTGCTGCTGTCGCTGCTGTGCATCCCGTTGTGGCTGCGCCTGCCCGCGTATCCGCCCGTCCTTACCTCGTACTATGTGGTGCGCTTCGTCATGTTCCTGCCGATGCTGGCGGCAGTCCTCTTCTGGCTGGCGGGCGGCTGCCCCGGACTGCGGGTTTTTGCCGCAGACCGCTGGCGCGCAGGCTGGGCGATAGCCGTGCTGCTGCTGGCCGGCTGGGCCAGTCTGTCGCAGCACTGGGCGTTCATGGAGCGCACGCAGCCAGACATCGCCGAAAACGCCGCGCTCAGGTTCATGATCGTGGCGCTGTTCACGCTGACGGCGGCATGCAGCGGCATCACGCCGCGGGCGGCTGCGGCGGCATTGGCCATCAGCGGCATCTGGAACGCCGCGCTGGGCATCGCGCAGGTGAATGCCAACGGCGCCATCGGACTAACGATGCTGGGCGAATTTCCGTATACATCGGCGGGCTACGGCACCAGCATCGTGCGCGCTGGTGACCTGGTGCTGGCGCGGCCCTACGGGCTGCATCCACACCCGAATATCTTCGCCGGGGTGCTGATGATCGGCGGGCTGGCCGCATCGGCCTGGCTGGTGAGTGCGCGCCGCTGGCAGGGCATCATGGGCGCATGTGCCGTCGCGTTCATCCTGTATGGGCTGCTGGTCACCTTTTCGCGTGCCGCGTGGGGCGGATTCTTCGTGGGCGGGCTGGCGCTGCTGCTGTTTGCGCGGCTGGTGCTGCGCCGGGCTGCCCTGCAGGCCGTCGCGCTGTGTGCCGCCCTGTGCCTGATGGCGGGCGGCCTGTTCGTCACGGAGTACGGCCCGTTTATCGCCGCACGCGCCGGGGACGGACAGGAATCGACCGAGCTGAGGTCGGTGTCTGACCGGCTGGTGTTCACTGACTTTGCCTTCCGCGCGATTCGTGAAGAACCGCTGACCGGCATCGGCGCGGGCAACTTCCCGTGGCGGGCCTCGCGTTATCTGCGCGACACGTTCTATGACCTGCGCGGCGACAATGTGCATAACGTGTATCTGCTGGCATGGGCAGAACTGGGCACGCCGGGGCTGGCGCTGCTGCTGGCCGCGCTTGCCTGCATGACCATCGCCGCTGTCCGCGCCATCCGACAAGAGCGCACAGCGTGGCGCATCGCCCTGCTGGCAGGCGGCCTGGCGCTGTCAGCAGTCGGGCTGCTTGATCACTATCCGTACTCGCTGCTGCAAACCCAAACCGCGTGGTGGGTATGTTTTGCGCTGGCGGGCACGTCCATACAGGGCGTTATCAGGGCATAATATTTTCCTGTGCAGGCGAAAACCTGTTATACTCGTTGGCATTTGCACAGGCGTGCGCGTGCCCACCTGCACGCATCCCAAGAGGAATCAGGCATGACAGATAATCCACTGCGCCATGAACTCATCACATGGCCAGACGTCGACAAGCTGATCGACGTGCTGCTGCCACAGCTCCGCAGCGTCGGCAGTTTCGGCGCTATGGTCTTGATCACACGCGGCGGTGTGATCCCCGGCGGCATGCTGGCCGAGGCGCTCAAGATCACCCACCTGCTCACCGCGGCAGTCGATTTCCCCAGCACGACCGGCAGCGCCGGACTGATGGCCTGGCCGTCGTTTTTGCAGTTCCCGGACGACGACCTGCTGCGCGGCCGCACCACGCTGATCGTCGACGATGTGTGGGGCAGCGGACGCACCAGCACGGCCGTTCGTGAGCGCGTGCTAAGTGCCGGCGCCACCCCCTACACCTGCGTGCTGCACTTCAATCCCTACCGCTCGATGTTCAAGAAGGCCAAGCCCGATTTCTACGGCGGCGTGACCGATGCCTACATCGTGTATCCGTGGGAGATTGACCGTGGCCTGCGCAACATGGGCATGCTGACTCCGGACCCCGAAGTGAACTAGTCACCGAATTAGAAAACTAAGAGTGTTTCGTTCACGCGAAATACTCACCGATATAATGAAGTCATGTTACTGGATAGCCGTTATCCTGCGCGCATTGGCGAATGCGACGGTCAAACGTCGCAAAGTGGACGTTTTATCGGAATAAACACAGGTGGCACGGCACGAATCTCGAAGGCGAGTTAGCACCGATGGCAGCGACACAGTCAGATCAGCAGTTTCAGGATTCAGACAACGATTTTCTCGCGCTGCTGGATCAATCCCTAAGCCTCATCCAGCCCGCCAAGGGCCAGATCATCAACGCCACCATCCTGGAAATCACCAACCGCGAAGTCATCGTGGATCTTGGTTCCAAATTTGACGGCATTGTCCCTTCTGGTGACCTTGAGCGTCTGGAACCGGCGGCGCGTGCGGCGCTGCGCGTGGGCCAGATGGTCCCCGTGTATGTGATGCACCGTGACCCGAACGACAACCTGCTCGTGTCGATCAATCAGGGCATGCAGCAGTACGACTGGGAGAAAGCCAAAGAACTCATCAAGACAGAAGAACCTGTCGAAGTTGAGGTCAAGGGCCACAACCGCGGCGGTATCCTCGTACAGTGGAACCGTCTGGAAGGCTTCATTCCCAGCTCACATCTGATCTCGACCACCAGCAGCGGCAGCCGCGACACGTGGGACGACCTGCTCTCGCACAAGCTGAACGTGAAGGTGATCGAAGTCGATCAGAGCCGCCGCCGCCTGATTTTCAGCGAGCGTGAGGCACAGAAGGAACAGCGTGCGGCCAACAAGGCGCGCCTGCTGAGCGAGCTGAAAGAAGGCGACCGCGTGACCGGCAAGGTCACCGGCCTGCGCGACTTCGGCGCGTTCGTGAACCTGGGCGGCGCGGATGGCCTCATCCACGTCAGCGAGCTGGCCTGGCACCGCGTCGATCACCCGCGTGATGTGCTGCGCGTCGGCGAAGAAATCGAAGTGTACGTGCTTAGCCTGGACCGCGAAACCAACCGCATCGCGCTCAGCCGCAAGCGCCTGCTTCAGGACCCGTGGGAGAGCGCGGGCCAGAAGTATCACGAAGGCCAGCTGGTGGAAGGCACGGTCACCAATGTCGTCGACTTCGGCGCGTTCGTCGCGCTGGATGACGGCCTGGAAGGCCTGCTGCACCTCAGCGAAATGGGCAACGGCTCGCTGAAGGAACCGTATTCGTACGTGAAGAAGAGCGACCGCCTCAGCCTGCGCATCAGCCACCTCGAGCCGGAAAAGCGCCGCGTTGGTTTCACCCAGCGCTGGGGCACCGATGCCTCGGCAGAAGCGCCCAAGGCTGACGCCGCAGAAGCGACCGAAGCAGGCGAAGCCACGGCTGCTGATGCGCCGCCCGCCGCTGAAGCTGCACCTGAAGTCACGCCGGTCGATGCCGCCCCTGAAGCCCCCGTGAATGACACGCCGGTCGAAGTGGAAGCTGGCAGCAGCGACAACGCCGTCTAGTCTGCGGCCAATACGCAAACAGAAACGCCCTCGAAGCTTCGGGGGCGTTTTGATTTCCCGCTATCGGGACTATTCCGGAATCCGGTGTGTAAACGACGACCTACAGCAGCGCGAGTGCGACGCCGAGGATCGACGCCAGCAGACCCACCAACCAGAAGCGCTGCACCACCTGCGTCTCGCTCCATCCGCCCAGCTCAAAATGGTGATGCAGCGGCGACATACGGAACAGGCGTTTGCCTTTGGTGCGCTTGTAATACGTCACCTGCAAAATCACCGACACCGCCTCGGCCACCGGCACGATGGCGATCACGGGCAGCAGCAGCCACTGGCCGGTCATGATGGCGATAGTGCCCAGCGTGGCCCCCAGCGCCAGCGAGCCGGTATCGCCCATGAACATCTGCGCCGGATGCGCGTTGTACCACAGGAAGGCGAAGCACGCGCCCACCAGGATGAAGCACAACTGCACCAGAAAAATCTGCCCCTGCAAAAACGCGATGATCCCGTAGGCGGCAAATGCGCTGGCGGTGATGATGCCCGCCAGCCCATCCATGCCATCGGTCAGGTTGGTGGCATTCGAAAAGCCTACGATGATGATCGTGCTGATGGGGATGAACAGGATCGGGTGCAGCGGAATCGCGAAGCCCAGCAGGGGGATATTGATCTGGTTGGCAAACTGGAAGCCGCCGTCATAAAGCGAGATAACGCACGAAACCACGCCAGCCAGCAGCACTTGCAGGGCAAACTTCACCCGGCCGCTGATGCCCTCGCCGCGCGGACGCAGCGGATTGCGTGACCGGCGAATGCCTTCCCAATCGTCATACGCGCCCAGCAGCGCGAAGCTGACCATCACCAGCAACGGCAGCAGGATGCTGGCCCCGGAGATCGATGAGCCGCGCACCACGCTGACCAGGTTCAGGCCCAGCACCAGCGCCACCACCGGAAACACGATCATCAGGCCGCCCATGGTGGGCGTGCCCGCCTTGAGCTGATGGCCCTCGCTGAGCTGTTCGCGAATCTGTTTGCCGATGCGCAGACGGCGCAGCACCTCGACAAACGGGCCGCCCCAGATGACGCACAGCAGGAAGGTGACCGCACCCATAGTGAGCGCGAATGGCAGCGATGCAGGCATAAGCGATTTGTGTCCCCCCGGACAAGCGGTAAATTAGCGCGAGATGCCGCTGATCGACCCACCCTGCACGGCCAGCTCGCGGCGCGTGGCATCCGGCGGGATGGCCAGCTGCACCACCAGGCGCTCGGCCAGGTCGCGGAAAACCGGCGCAGCCACGACACTCGCCCAGTATTCACGCGGGCGATCCAGCCGAATCAGGATGCTGATCTGCGGATCATCCGCGGGCAGGAAGCCGACAAACGTGACAATCGATGTGCCCGATTCATAGCCAAACGGCGTGGGAATCTCGGCGGTACCGGTCTTGCCTGCGATGGTATAGCCGGGCAGGCTGGCCGATTCATCCAGGCCGTCATCGACCACGCTCACCATCATGCGCGTCACAATCGACGCCGTTTCGGCGGAAATGGGGCGCCCCAGAGCGGATGGCTGCGAGGTAAAAATCTCCCCATTGTCATTGATTTGGTGCACCACGCGCGGCTGCATCATCAGGCCGCCGTTGGCAATCGCATTGACCGCCGTCAGCATTTGCAGCGGCGTGACCGAAATGCCCTGGCCGAAGCTGTTGGTGGCGATGTTGGCTTCCGCCCAGTCCGGGTCACCCGGCGCATAGAAAATGCCGCTTTCCTCGCCCTGCAAGTCGACACCCGTGCGCCGTCCGAAGCCAAACTCATTCAGCTCCGGATAAAACTGGTCCGGCCCCATCATCATCGCCAGCGTGGCCGCGCCAATGTTCAGCGATTGCACCAGGATCTGCGTCGCATCCACCGTGCCGTGGGCCACACGGTCCCAGTTGCGCACCGTGATGCCGCCCACTTCCAGCGAACCATTGTCGAAATAGGTGAAATCCGGCGTAATCACGCCCCGGTCCAGCGCGGCAGCCACCGTGATGATCTTCATGACCGAGCCAGGTTCATAATTGCCAGAGATGGCGAGGTTCACCAGCTGCGCCGGATCCTCGACGTTAAAATACGCATTCGGGTCAAACGACGGGAAATTGGCCATGCCCAGGATATCGCCATTGCGCGGATTCATGACCAGGATGCTGCCGCTTTCCGCGCCGGACTGGCTGAGGGCATTGAGCAGCTGCGTCTCCACCAGATACTGCACGTCACGGTCGATCGTCAGCACGATATCGGCGCCCTGATCGCCCTGCCAGTCGGCCTGCTCGGCCTCAAACGGGATGTTGCTCACCGTGCGGTCACGCGCCTGGCCTTCCAGCGTGTCCTGGTAATAGCCCTCCACGCCGTAATAACCGGTCAGGTCGCCGCCGACAAAGCCGATCACCTGCGCGGCCAGCGTGCCCTGTGGATAGCTGCGCCGGGGCAGCGGCGACATTTGCAGGCCAGAGCCGAGATCAAGCGCGGTCAGGCGCTGGCCCACTTCGGCGCTCACGCGAGACGCCAGCAGCACCCACGGCACATTGGCCGTCGCTGCTTCAAACATTTCCAGCTCCGGGCGGCCCAGCACAGCCGCCAGCTGCGTGGCTGCCTCACGCGGGTCTTCCAGCAGATTGGGGCTGAGGCCAACCTGATATTCGAGCGAATTCACGGCCAGCACTTCGCCGTTGCGGTCATAGATATTGCCCCGGTTGGCGGCAATCCTCAGCTCACGGTTGTAGCCGGCATCGCGCAGGCCTTCCAGATAGGTGATGGCCTCAGGGCTGAGGCCAATCTGGAACTGGAACGATGCCAGGCGGCCCAGCATGAGCAGGCTGGCCGCAATCAGCGCCACCACGACAAACGGCAGGCGTTTGCGGAAAGACTGCTGCTGCGGGAAATAAACGCTGGTCTGTGTGGCCATCAGGCTTTACGAACCCTCCTGGGTGAAGCTTTCCAGCTGCTGGCGCAGCGCGTCAAACTGCGACTGCGCCCAGCCAATGAACGATTCGTCGTAGGCAGGCACGATGATATCCTGCGCCTGCAGGATTGCTGCGTCGGCCAGTTCAGGCATTTCATCGCGGGCCGGGTTGTAGCCATTCACCGCAACGTACATGATCTGATCCTGTGTCGCGCTGACGAAGCCCAGCTCGGTGGCACGCGTGAGCAGTCGGCCCACCCCGCGCAGGCTGGCGATTTCAGCGCGCAGGCGTTCGTTGGTTTGTTCCAGGTCGTTGCGCTCGGCAATCAGCACTTCAAGCTGGCGGCCCATCGCCGACGCATTGGCCGACTGGGACAGGTACAACGCACCGATGATGATGGCCACAAACAGGCCCAGGATGCCGACTGCGACCGCCGTGCGCGTGGGCCGCCATTCGCGGTGGCGCAGGGTGTGATTGACCCATTCCGTCGTGCTGTTGGTCACAGGCGGACTCCGGTGAACTCGTGTTTCAGGACGGACATCATGCGCAAAGCATACATCGAAAAGCGGACATTTTCCATCAGCGTCGGCTGAAAGCCGGCAGAATACCTCGCCAGCGCATGGTCACCATGCGTTCTGGGGTACTATAAGTTCGGATACGATTGCATGCTGCGAGATACCTGGATGAAGGGGACTCCCCACAAACAACTGCGCATGGCCCGCCTGCTGCTGGACGAACAGTTTGACACGCCCATCCGCATCGACGACCTCAGCCGCCAGGTGGCGCTGTCTCCGTTTTACCTGATTCGTGCCTTCCGGCATGTCTACCGCCAGACACCACATCAGTATCTGGTGGCGCGGCGCATCGCGCGGGCCAAAGACCTGTTGCGCGACAGCGACATGAGCATCACGGAAATCTGCGCGGCCGTCGGCTTTGAGAGCCTGGGTTCTTTCAGCAGCCTGTTTCGCAGGGATGCAGGGCTGTCTCCCCGCGCCTATCGCCTCAGCAGTCGGCCAACTGCCACGCCTGGGTATATTCCCCTGTGCGCGCTTCGCCTGTATGGCATTGACGAGGAATCGGAAAGCTGAAAACAGGGCAATTTTCAAGAAGCCTGAACAGCACAAATGTTTTAAAATTCCCTCATCAGACGCATAGGGGGGAATAACACATGATCAACAGGCTTTCAGTCGCAACCATCTGGGTGACCGATCAAAACGAGGCACTGCGCTTCTATACCGAAAAGCTCGGCTTCGAGATCCGCGCCGATGTGAAGAATGGCGATTACCGCTGGCTCACCGTCGGCGTCAGCAGCCAGCCGGACCTGGAATATCATCTGGAAGTAGTCAAGCCGGGGGTGCTGTTCAGCGCAGAAGAAGCCGACATGCTGACCAGACTGGTGCAGGCGGGCAAGATCAGCGCCGGCCCGTGGAAAACCGACGACTGCCAGCAAACATACGAGACGCTGTTGGCGCGCGGCGTGGAATTTGTGCAGCCACCCACAGACCGCCCCTATGGCATCATCGAGGCCATTTTCAAAGACAACAGCGGCAACACCATGGTGCTGGCACAGGACAAGCCGCGCAGAAAGTCCTAGCACACGGCTGTTACATTCACTTTCCAGAAACATTTGCACATCAGGAGGATATCCATGAGCGAGGACAGCAAAAACGCCAAGAAAACCAGGAAAAAGGCAGCGGGGTTTTCCGAGGCGGAACAGGCGGCGATGAAAGAACGCGCCAAAGAGCTGAAGGCCGGCAAAAGCCGCGAGGCTGGTGAAAGCGCGCTGCTGGAAAAAATCGCCGAGATGCCAGAGCCGGAGCGCAGCATGGCGACGCGACTGCACGAAATCATCACGGCCAGCGCGCCGCAGCTTGCCCCAAAAACCTGGTACGGCATGCCTGCTTATACCAAAGATGGCAAGGTTGTGGTGTTCTTTCAAAGCGCGCACAAGTTCGAGTCGCGCTATGCGACGATTGGCTTCAACGACAGTGCGCGCCTGGATGACGGCAATATGTGGCCGGTCTCGTTCGCGCTGGTCGAGCTGACCGCCGCCGAGGAGGCAAAGATCATCGAGATGGTGAAGCGGGCCGTGGGCTAGAGCTTCTCGACCACGCGCAGCTTGGCGCTGCGGCTGCGTGGATTGCGCGCGACTTCCTCATCATCGGCCACCAGCGGCTTGCGCGTGATCAGCTTGACGCTGGCGCGATGCCCGCACACGCAGACGGGCGCTTTCGGCGGGCAGATGCAGTCGGTCGCGGCCAGGCGGAAAGCGTCTTTGGCCAGGCGGTCTTCCAGGCTGTGAAAGCTTATGACCGCCAGCCTGCCCCCCTGGCGCAGCATCGACATGGCGATCGGCAGCGCGCTTTCCACCGTCTCCAGCTCATCATTCACGGCGATGCGCAGCGCCTGAAATACCTTGGTGGCCGGGTGAATATGCTTGTGGTCGCGTGGATGGCGTGGCAGTGCCGCCTCCAGCACGTCCGCCAATTCACGCGTCGTGTGCAGCGGCCGCGCCTTGACGACGGCCCGCGCCACCCGTCGGCTTTCATACTCTTCGCCGTAGCGATAAAAAATATCGGCCAGGTCAGACTCCGGCCAGGTGTTCAGGATGTCAGCGGCCGTCTCGCGGCCAGAGGTCGGGTCAAAACGCATATCCAGCGGCGCGTCATAGCGAAACGCGAAGCCGCGCTCGGCCTGGTCAAACTGCATCGATGAGACGCCCAGATCGAGCAGGATCGCATCGACGCCATCACCCCAGCCTGCCGCCTGCGCATGGGTGCGCATATTGGCATAGCTGTCGTGAATCACGCGCGCCCGGTCGCCAAAGCGCGCCAGTCCCGCGCGCGCCAGCCCAAGCGCCGTCGGGTCCAGGTCAAAGGCCATGAGTTGCTGAGCGCCGTGGTCCAGCAGCGCGGCGCTGTGTCCGCCTGCGCCAGCGGTGCCATCAATTACGCGCTCAATTGTGCGGCCTTCGGGCAGCAGCGCCGCCAGTACCGGCCCCAGCATGACGGAAACATGCGGCGTTTCATCGGCCTGCGGGGAGGGTGTGGACATCGTCATATGGGGTTCAGATTCAGGGTTTGGATGCATGGCCCCAACTATACACTATTTCCGGCACGCGTTCGCTCAGAGCGTCATGACGACCTTTCATGGCGTTCGCTTACTTTTGATTTCCCACGATTACCGTTACAATGGAACTGTCTTTCCCACTTTGTACAGTTAGCGCTTGCAGGGGTCGCATGGCACAACAAGCCATTCCGGAGTATTCCGATCTCGATGCCGTTCCACTGACGAACGGGCGCGTGGTTGAGCCTGTTCGGGGCATGGCCAATGCCGACATTCCGGCTGCGCCCCGCGTCATCACGCGGCGCAAGGGATTCCTGTCCACGCTGGATACGCCGCTGGTGATCGTGTTCGCGCTGCTGCTGGCCATCGGCGCGCTGATGGTCTACAGCACCACATTCGACTGGTCGTATTCGGACTTCGGCAGCGAGACGGTCATCGTCATGCAGCACATGCGCAACATGGCGATCGGCCTGGTCGTGCTGCTCGGCGCGGCCATCATCGACTATCGCAAAGTCCGCGCCTGGGCAACGATCTTCTTGCTCGTCACGGTGGGCGCGCTGATCGCCGTGCTGCTGTTCTCGGACCAGGTGTTTGGTGCGCGGCGTGCATTCTTCGGCGGCTCATTCCAGCCCGGTGAAGCTGCCGAGCTGGTGATGGTCATTTACATGGCCGCGTGGCTGAGCTCGAAGAACCGCAAAGTGCACAGCTTCTGGAATGGCCTGGTGCCGTTCGGCATCCTGCTGGCGATCGTCGGCGGGCTGGTCGCGCTGCAGCCAGACATCAGCACGGCCATCACCATTTTCCTCGTCACCGGCATCATGTACTTTCTGGCCGGGGCCAACCTGTATTATCTGGTCGCCATCATCGGCGGCATGGGCCTGGTCAGCTATCTGGTCAGCTCGCAGCTCGGTTACGCGCAGGACCGTATCGAAAGCTTCACCGCCGGCCTGAGTGACCTGTCGCAGACGGCCTATCACGCGCAGCAGGCGATCATCGCCTTCATCAACGGCGGCTGGACCGGCGTCGGCCTCGGCCAGGGCAGCCAGAAATTCGGCTTCCTGCCCGCCCCGCACACCGACAGTATTTTCGCCGTCATCGGGGAAGAACTGGGCGTGGTGGGCGCAGGCTTCGTGGTGCTGCTGTTCGTGGTGCTCATCATGCGCGGCCTGCAGATCGCCCGCAATGCCAACGACCCGTTCGGCATGCTGCTGGCTGGCGGCATCACGCTGTGGATCATCACCAAGGCGCTGCTGAACATCGCCGTGATGCTCAGCCTGGTGCCGCCCACGGGCGTCGCCCTGCCGTTCATCAGCTTCGGCGGTTCCTCGCTGACGACCGTGATGTTTGGCGCGGGGCTGCTGCTCAGTGTGGCCCGCTTTACAGCGATTCAGAATAGCCCCGAAGGGAGAGCGAATAGTGCGACTGATGATCGCGGCTGGGGGAACCGGTGGACACGTCTATCCAGCCCTCGCGGCAGCAGAAGCCGTACTCGCACAGGCTCCGGCGGCTGAACTCTATTTTGTCGAAAGCGTAGGCGATTTTGCGCGCCCCCTTGTTGACGAGGCGGGCGTGCATTTTGCTGCGCAAGATGCGGTGCGCGCCGGCCCGCTGCATGGCGTCAGCCCGCTGCAAATGCTGAAAAGCATCGTGGCAATGGCCGTGGGCACCATCCAGGCCTTTCGGCTGATTGGGCGGCATAGGCCTGCTGCCCTGCTGCTGACCGGCGGCTGGGTCGGCCTGCCGGTGGCGCTGGCTGCCCGTCTGCGCGGGGTCCCGGCACTGATCTATCTGCCGGATATCGAGCCGGGGCTGGCCATCAAACGGCTGGAGCCATTGGCACGGGCTGTCGCCGTCACGGTGGCAGACAGCGCGCAGTTCTTCCCGCGCAAAGACAAAATCCGCGTGACCGGCTATCCCATCCGGGCGAGTATGCGCGCCGCGACCCGCGAACAGGCAATACAACATTTTGGCCTCGACCCGAACAAACGCACGCTGCTGGTCTTTGGCGGCAGCCGCGGTGCCCGCACCATCAACACTGCCGTGATTGCGGCGGCCGATGCGCTGCTGGCCGCCGGCCTGCAAATTCTGCATGTGACCGGCACGCTGGACTGGGACGACAATTCAACCCGGATTCAGGGGCTGGGTTCGGGGGACTATCACGCGTTCCCCTATCTGCATGCTGACATGGGGCTGGCGATGGCCGCCGCCGACCTGGTGGTCTGCCGGGCCGGGGCCAGCACGCTGGGTGAACTGCCCTATTTCGGCCTGCCCAGCATCCTGGTGCCCTACCCGTTTGCGTGGCGCTACCAGAAAGTCAATGCCGACTGGCTGGCCGAACGCGGCGCGGCCATCGTGATGCGTGATGAAGACATGGCCGCCCAGCTCAGCGAGACAATCGTGCGCTTGATAAATGATGCATCACAGCTAAACTCAATGCGCAAGGCGGCGCTTACGCTGGCGCAGCCTGACGGCGCACGGTCCTCTGACGGCGCTGCGAACCTGGCGCACGAACTTCTGACCCTGGCGGAGGCTGGCCGCTGATATGATTGAACTTTCTGCGCTGCTCTGGGTGATGGCGATCTTCTTCGCCGTGCTCGGCTGGAACCGCGGCTGGAAACGCGAAATGATCGGCACCGCCGGCATCGTGCTGGCGCTGTTTGCCCTGTTTCAGTTCGACTCGATCCTGCGCGGCACCATTCTGGCCAGTGTCAACCGCGATCAGGTATTCCTGATTCAGGTGCTGATCTTCCTGGCGGTGGTGTTTGCCGCCTATCAGCAGCGCAGCGTGTTTGGCAACGAACTCAAGGTGGTCGCGCGCGCCGAAAATCGCGGCGATTACCAGAACAGCGTGCTGGGCGCGCTGATGGGCCTGCTGAACGGCTACCTGATCTGGGGCACGCTGTGGTACTTCATGGATATCAACGAGTATCCGCTGGCACCTTACATCGTCGCGCCATCGCCCGGCTCGCCCAGCGACCAGATGCGCAATCTGCTGCCGCTGGTGGTGCTGGGCGGCGGCAATGGCGACCTGCTGGCGATTGCCGTCATCGGGCTGTTTGTCGTGGTGCTGGTGCTGATTTAAAGTACTGAGTGATGAGTGCTGAGTACCGAGTAAAACACATAAGAGATGTCTCAGTCATGAATTTTTGCATCTGTCCAATTACCCACATTGCTAATTTCTCATTGCTCAGCACTCAGCACTCAGTACTCAGTACTCAGTACTCGCCCTTCTGATGCTCCCTCCCCCACCTGCGCACATTCACTTCGTCGGCATCGGCGGCGTCGGACTCTCCGGCATCGCACGGGTGCTGCTGGAACGCGGCTATACCATCAGCGGCAGCGACCGCTCGGCCAGCAGCTATACCGACGCGCTGGCGCGGGACGGCGCGACCGTCTTCATCGGCCATGATGGTGCGCACATTCGTGACAAACAGCCTGACATGGTGGTGATCTCGTCGGCCATCCGGGGCAATCCGGAGGTCGATGCGGCGCATGCGCTGGGCATTCCGGTCGTCAAGCGCCTGGATATGATCGCCGATATCATGGCAGGCCAGCGCGTGATCGCGGTCGCCGGTTCGCATGGCAAATCCAGCACGACCGCGCTGATCGCCCATGTCCTGCGCGAGTCTGGCCACGACCCCGGCTACCTGGTCGGCGGCATCCTGAAATCGAGCGGCACCAATGCGGCGGCGGGCACGGGCGGCTGGTTTGTCATCGAGGCCGACGAGTATGACTATATGTTCCTGGGCCTGCGCCCGGATATCGCTGTGGTGACCAACATTGAGTGGGATCATCCGGATTTCTTCCCCAGCGCCGAGCACTTTCATGACGCCTTTGCCCGCTTTGCCGCGCTGCTGCCGGAGGACGGCCTGCTGGTCACCTGTGCCGATGATGCCGGTGCGCGCAGGCTGAATGCGACATTTGCCGAACAGGTCGAGACGATGACCTATGGCATCAGCCAGCAGGAAGCAAGCTGGAGCGCCGATGGCCTGGTCATCGACGAGGCCGGCAGCACCTTCGAGGTGCGCTATTATGGGCAGGGTCAGGGCCGCGCCCGCCTGACCATTCCGGGGCGCGTGAACGTGCTCAATGCGCTGGCGGCCGTCGCGGTATGCACGCGTGTCGGCGTCTCGCCCACCGACATCCTGTTCGCGCTGGAGAGCTTCACCGGCGTGGGCAGGCGTTTCGATGTGCTGGGCGAAGTGAATGGCATCGCGGTGGTGGACGACTACGCGCATAACCCCAGCAAGATTCGCGCTGCGTTGCAGGCCGCCCGCGGCCGCTACCCCGACCGCGAAATCTGGGCGGTGTGGCAGCCGCACACCTTCTCGCGCACGCAAACCTTCCTCGATAAATATGCGACGGCCTTCAGCGCGGCGGATCACGTGCTGGTCACCGAAATCTATGCCTCGCGCGAGCAGCCTGTGGCGGGCGTGACGGGCGCGACCACGGCGGCCGCCATCCAGCATCCCGATGCCCGTTTCGCCCCGGACTTTGAAGGCGCGCTGGGCATCCTGCTGCGCGAGGCACGAGCGCCGGGCGCGATCATCGTGATGAGCGCAGGCGATGCCAACTGGATCGGCCACGAATTCCTGAAGCGCAGGCCAGCAGCCGGAGCCGCGCCATGACGCGCCGCTTCCCGGACGACTTTCTCGATGTGCTGCTGCGCGACGAAACGCTGGCGCGCTACTCCGCGCTGCGGCTGGGCGGCCCGGCCGACTGGCTGTTTGTCGCGCAGGCTGACACCGCGCCAGAGACCGTGTCTGAGCTGCTGGAGGCGGCCTGGGCATCGGGCATGCCGGTGCGCGTGCTGGGCGGCGGTTCGAACACGCTCATCAGCGACACGGGCGCCCGCGGGCTGGTCGTCGTCAACCGGATGAATGCGCTGGCTTACGATGAACAGGGCGCGATGGCAGCATCCGGCGCGGCGCTGACCGTGCTGGCGCGCAAATTTGCGACCAAAGGGCTGGCCGGTTTTGAATGGGCGGCCAGCGTACCCGGCACGCTGGGCGGCGCAGTCGTGAACAATGCCGGCGCGCACGGCGGCGATATGGCGGGCAACGTGCGCCAGGTCGAGGTGCTGTTTGCTGACGCTGGCCTGCGCCTGCTGGCGCTGGAAGACCTCGCTTATGACTATCGCCTGTCCTCGCTGAAGGCGCGCGCCGACAAACGCTTCCTGGTGCTGCGCGCATGGCTGGCGCTGACGCCGGACGATCCGGCGACGATTCAGGCACGCATGGAGGCGTTCGTCAGCCAGCGCAAGCGCACCCAGCCGCAGGGGGCCAGCCTGGGCAGCATCTTCAAAAATCCGCCCGGTGATTACGCCGGACGCCTGATTGAGTCGTGCGGCCTGAAAGGCTTCACCATCGGCGGGGCGCAGGTCTCGCCCGTGCATGCCAACTTCTTCATCAACAGCGCCCGCGCCAGTGCCGCCGATTACAGGGCACTCATCCAGCATGTGCAGGCGGCCGTGCACGCGCAAACTGGCGTGCTGCTGCATCCCGAAGTCGAATTTTTTGGAGACTGGCAGCCCTGAATTCCAATGTATATAACGAAATTTTTCACATCCCGCTTCTGGTGAGCAGGGTGGTTTTCGTGTATGATTCCTTTATAAGCCTGTATGTTTGGTCGGTGAACGCGATGGCATCCCGCATCCGCGAAAATCGCCGCACGATTCGCTCAGCACGCGAGACATCCCGCCCGAACCGTGCGCCCGGCATCCTGCGCGGGCCGGTTGGTGGCCCTGAATCGACCCGTTCGTCGGTACAGCAGGTCAATGCGGGACGTCCGATACCCTGGCGTGTCTTCAGCGGCCTGCTCGTTGTCAGCCTGATCGCCCTGCTGCTCATGTTTTTCAACGTGGATGTGTTCTACGTGCGCGGCATCAGCGTGAGCGGGATCAGCTACCTGAACGACCGCGAGGTGTTTGCGCTGGCGGGCATTTCCGGACAGCATGTGTTTCAGGTGGATGCCGCTGAAGTGCGCCAGAATCTGCTGGCTTCGCCGTCCGTGGCGGATGCCGCGGTGACCGTTGGCTGGGGCAGCCCGATGGTGCATATCGACGTGCAGGAGCGCCAGCCCGCGCTGGTGTGGCAGCAGGCCGGCATCGCCATGTGGGTAGATGTGCAGGGGCGCATCATGCGCCAGCGCGAAGAACGCGACGACCTGCTGCAGATTTCAGCCGAGACGCTGCTCGATGGCCCGCCCGGCGCGACCGTCGACCGCGATGTGGTGGCCGGCGCGCTGCAACTGGAGGCGCTGCTGCCCGAACTTTCGGCGCTGCGCTATCATCCCGATTATGGGCTGGGCTTCAACGACAGCCGCGGCTGGCAGGTGTGGTTTGGCACCGGCACTGATATGAGCGAGAAGCTCACTATTTATCTCAGCACCGTGGCAGACCTGCTGCGACGCAATATCACGCCCCGCGCCATCTATGTGATCAATCCGGATCGGCCGTGGGTAGCGACGTTTTAGTCTGAATTCGGGCAGGATCGGAAACAAGGCATTATGGGTGATCTGGTCGTTGGCATTGATATCGGCACCACGAAGGTTTGCACCCTCGTGGGTGAGGTGCGGCCTGACGATATCTCCATTGTCGGCGTGGGCATCGAGCCCGGACGCGGCCTGAAAAAAGGCGCAGTGAGCGATATCACGGCGCTGACCGCCGCCATCGGCGCCAGTGTGCACAAAGCAGAAAAAAGCAGCGGCTATGACATCGGACGCGCATTTGTCAGCCTGGCGGGCAGCTACATGGCCTCGATCAACAGCCGTGGCACCGTCGGCCTGACCGGCAACCGCGGCGTGCGCCCGGAAGACATGGACAAAGCCATCGAGAGCGCGCGCGCCATCGCCATCCCGCACAACCGCGAGGTGCTGCACGTGATTCCGCGTTCGTACTCGGTGGACGGGCAGCCCAGTATCCGCAGCCCGCTGGGGATGCACGGGTTTCGCCTGGACGTCGAAGTGCACATCATCACCGTGGCGACCTCCAGCGTGGCCAATCTGGAGCAGAGCGTGCAGGGCGCGGGCATCTTCCCCGACCGCTTCATCCTCAATCCGCTGGCCTCAGGTGACGCCGTGCTGACGGAAACCGAGCGCGAGATGGGCGTGGCCGTCATCGACATTGGCGGCGGCACCACCGACATCGGCATTTTCGTCGAAGGCACGATCTGGCACAGCGCCGTCATCCCCGTGGGCGGCAATATGATCACCAACGACATCACCCACTGGATGCATGTCCCGTTTGAGGTGGCCGAGGCCGTCAAGGTGCAGCACGGCTACGCGCGCGAAAAAGGCGTCAGTGAAACCGAGACATTCGTGGTGCAGCCGTTTGGCGAGGGCATGCCCGAAGAAATCAGGCGCATTGACCTGGCAATGGTCATCGAAGCGCGCGTGAGCGAAATTTTCGAGCTGGTGCAGGCGGAAATAAAACGCTCCGGCTTTGATGAACTGCTGCGCGCTGGCGTGGTGCTGACGGGCGGGTGCGCGCAGCTTCCCGGCATCCGCGATATCGCCGCTGAAATCCTGGGCTGCCCGGTGCGCATCGCCAAACCGGAGCGCCTGACCGGCATGGCCGATGCCCTGCGGAACCCCTCCTTTAGTACTAGTGTCGGCCTGCTGCGCCTGGGACTGCTGATGGATACATTGTCCACCAGCACGCAGGGTCCCGCGTCAAACGGGGCTGGCGCAGGCAAAAGCATCGGCGGACTGCTGGGATTTTTCAAGCGTTTGCTACCGGACGATAATTAAACCGTGTTGCCAACGTGGGTAAAATTGGGTAAAGTTGCGTTAAATACCTAATGCACTTTTTTGACATCAGAGACCGCAAACTCATCCAGTTTCGGGGAAGTCAGTCTTAAGGGGAAACGATTCATGGATATGCTCACACCGGGCGAAAATTTCGCCCAAATCAAGGTGATCGGCGTGGGCGGTGGCGGCAGCAATGCTGTCAACCGCATGATCAGCGAAGGTCTTGGGGGCGTTGAGTTCATCGCGGTCAACACCGACAATCAGGCACTCCAGCTCTCGAAGGCCAAAACCCGTGTGCGCATTGGTGAAAAGCTGACCCGCGGCCTGGGCGCAGGTGGCAATCCCGAAATTGGCCGCAAGGCTGCCGAGGAAAGCCAGGATGAGCTGTACGAAGTGCTGCGCGGCGCAGACATGGTGTTCATCGCCAGCGGCATGGGCGGCGGCACCGGCACCGGCGCATCGCCTGTAGTCGCGGCCATCGCCAAAGAACTGGGCGCGCTGACCATCGGCGTGGTCACCCGTCCCTTCACCTTTGAAGGCGCCAAGCGTTCGCAGTCGGCAGACTCCGGCATCGAGGCGCTGAAGTCGAGCGTCGATACCCTGATCGTGATCCCCAATGACCGCCTGCTGCAAATCGCAGACAAGCGCGCCACCCTTCAGCAATCTTTCTCGCTGGCCGACGACGTGCTGCGCCAGGGCATCCAGGGCATCTCCGAGCTGATCACCGTGCCCGCGCTCATCAACCTGGATTTTGCCGACGTGCGTACCATTATGAGCGAAGGCGGCGCCGCGCTGATGGCGGTTGGCCGCGCTGATGGCGACGACCGCGCCCGCAGGGCCGCCGAAGCCGCGATCAGCAGCGCCCTGCTCGATGTCACCATCGACGGCGCGCGCGGCATCCTGTTCAACATCACCAGCGGCCCCAGCCTGAGCCTGTTTGAGGTCAATGAAGCCGCCGCCATCATCAAGGAAAGCGCGCACCCCGAAGTCAACATGATCTTCGGCGCGCAGATTGACGAAGCGATGGGCGACGAAGTGCGCGTGACGGTCATCGCCACCGGCTTTGAAACCAGCCGCATCAAGAATCGCCCGGACGTGCAGGCTGGCTTCCGCCCGCAGCCCGCCCAGCAGCAGCGCCCGACCCAGCAGCAGCCTGCTCAGCAGCAGCGCCCGGTCATGCAGCAGCCCAGCGAACGGCCGATGCCGCCGATGGATCTGCCGCAGGAGCGCCCGGCACCGCCTGCACCCCAGCAGCGCCCCGCCCAGCGCGAGTATGAAGACGAGAACATCGAAATTCCGACCTTCCTGCGCCGCAACAAGAAGAACTAGCGGACGCACACACAGCGAGTTTCAGACGGGATGCCGCGTGCATCCCGTTTTTATTTTCCGCCCGGCAGGCAGAATGGACCCATGACCCCGGAAACGCTCGCATTTCTGCACTCGGCAGCAGGCCAGGCGCTGATGGCCTCGCTCAGCCCCGATGACCTGGAGCCAGCCAACGAGCTGCGGCTGATCACGCGTCTGCGGCGCACAATCGACCCATCATCTGCCGGCGCGGCCATCGCGCTGGGGCGGGTGCGCCTGCGCGCCGTCGGAAAATTTGGTACTGACGCCGCGCGCCTGTATCTGACGACGTCGGCGCTGGAACAGGCCAGTGATGGGCCTGTGCGCCGCTATCGCGCCAGCCTGTTTCAACCGGGGTCACGCGTGCTGGAGGTGTGCTGCTCGATCGGCAGCGACGGGCTGGCGCTGGCGGCGGCTGGCGTGCATGTGCTGGGCATCGAGCTGGATGCCGTGCGGGCGGCCTGTGCGCGGCTGAATGCGGCGGCGCTGGGGCTGTCTGAGCGCATGCAGGTCGTTCAGGCCGATGCACGCCAGCTTCCCGCTGCGTTCACCGGCTGGGATGGCGCGTTCTATGACCCGGCGCGGCGCGGCGCGGACGGCAAACGCATCTTCGATGTGGAGGGCTATGAGCCGCCGCTGTCGCTGTGCCTGGGCTGGGACGTGCCGCGCGTGCTGGTCAAGCTGGCGCCCGGTGTTGCCATCGAATCGCTGTCGGGTTATCGCGGACGGGTGGAATTCATCTCAGCCGACGGCGACCTGAAAGAGGCGCTGCTGATGCATGAGCGAGACGCCCTCACGCCCGCGGGGGCGCATCTGGTCGCGGTGCTGCTGCATAATGGGCACGCCCTGCGCTGGGAGCGCGAACCGGGGACTGCCCCGCCCCCGCCGGTCACAGGCCAGCCGCGCGCCTGGCTGAGCGAGCCAGATGCCGCGCTTATTCGTGCCGGGCTGGTCAGCGATGCTGCGCTGGCCTGGGGCGGCGTGCAGGTGGACGAAAGCATCGCCTATATCACATCTGACACGCCTCCAGACACGCCGTGGGCGCGCAGCTTCCGCGTGCGCGAGACGATTCCGTTCAACGTCAAGCATCTGCGTGCGCTGCTGCGCGAGCATGAAATCGGCCATGTGACGATCAAGAAACGGGGGACGGCGGTCACGCCGGATGTACTGCTGCCACAGCTCAAACTAAAGGGAACAAAAAGCGCGACAGTCATCCTGACGCGCTGTGAAGGCAGGCAGGTCGCGCTGGTGTGCGACGATCCGGTGCCGGGAAAGGCTTAACCGTAGAACAAAGCAGATGACCGCGCGGGCTGGCAGGATCGCGTGCGTTGTGGCGGCGATGTGGGCGTGCGGCAATGAAGACGGGTCGTTCGATGTGGGCTGCTGAGCTGCCTGACCGCACTGCATACAGTCATCTGCTTTGTTCTATTGTTAAGATGCCTTTGTAATATATGTTACACAATACCCTGTTCTATTACAACCATTCGACTCGAAAATTCACAAATTTTTCGGCATAATGATGACCACTATTTTCCATGTCAGGAGCCACTCCGATGCTGCCAGCCTTTCGTAATGAGCCATTGACGGATTTCTCGCTGCCCGAAAACCAGAAGGCCTTCAGCGCCGCGCTGGAACGCGTGAAGGCTCAGATTGGCCGCACGTACGACCTGGTCATCAATGGGCAGTCCGTGACTGCAAATGCCACGATGGCGTCGATCAATCCAGCGCGCCCGGCAGAAGTCGTCGGCACGTTTGCCAGCGGAGACGCCAGCCATGCCGATGCCGCGATCGCCGCGGCCACGACAGCATTTGAATCGTGGCGCAAAGTGTCGGTGGAGGAACGCGCCCGTTATCTGCTGCGCGCCGCCGCAGAAATGCGCCGCCGCAAGCATGAATTCAGCGCGTGGATGGTGCTGGAAGTGGGCAAGACCTGGAACGAAGCCGATGCCGATGCGTCGGAAGCGGTCGATTTCCTGGAATATTATGCGCGCCAGGCGCTGCGCATCGCTGACAGCAGCCACCAGCTTGAGGAATTCCCGGACGAACAGCTTGGCCTGTATTACATTCCGCTGGGCGTCGGCGCGGTGATTCCGCCGTGGAACTTCCCCTGCGCCATCCCGGCCGGCATGATCGCCTCGGCGCTGGTCACCGGCAATACCGTGGTATTTAAGCCGGCAGAGCAAAGCCCGGCGATCGGCTGGCAGGTGTGTGAGCTGTTCTGGAAGCAGGGCCTGCCGGCAGGCGTGCTGAACTTCCTCACCGGCCCCGGCGAAATAGTCGGCGCGCGTATGGTCGAGCATCCGCATACGCGTTTTGTCTCTTTCACCGGCAGCCGCGAAGTGGGCGTGCGCATTTACGAGACCGCCGCCAAAGTGCAGCCCGGCCAGAAGTGGCTGAAGCGCGCCATCCTGGAAATGGGCGGCAAAGATGCCGTCGTGGTCGATGAAACAGCAGACCTGGAAGCCGCCGCAAAGGGCATCGTCGCCAGCGCCTTTGGCTTTCAGGGGCAGAAATGCTCGGCCGGTTCACGCGCCATCATCGTGGATGCGGTCTACGATCAGGTCGCCGCCCGTGTGACCGAGCTGGCCCGCGCCATCACCGTGGGCGCGCCGGATACGGCCTGGAACTGGGGCATGGGCCCGGTGGTCGATACCGAAGCGCTGGACAAGATCGTGCGCTACATCGAGATCGGCACCAACGAAGGCACGCTGCTGACCGGCGGGCACACGCTGGAAACCCCCGAAGGCGGCTACTTCCTCGAAGCGACCGTATTCGGCGATGTGCCGGCTGATGGCCGCGTGGCGCAGGAAGAAATCTTCGGGCCGGTGCTGGCGCTCATCCGCGCCGACAACTTCGACCACGCGCTGGAAATCGCCAATGGCACCGAGTATGGCCTGACCGGCGCTGTGTTCTCGAATGACCGTGCCCGGCTGGAGCAGGCGCGCCGCGACTATCACGTGGGCAACCTGTACTTCAACCGCAAATGCACCGGCGCGATGGTGGGCGTGCATCCGTTCGGCGGATTCAACATGTCCGGCACCGACAGCAAGGGCGGCGGACCCGACTACCTGCTGCTGTTCACGCAGGCCAAGAGCGTCGCCGAACGCCTCTAGTTTCCCCCGGATAAATTCAGGCGGGGCATGGTTTCTGGCCATGCCCCGTTTTTATACAGCGTCAGTGGGCAGCCGGTCGCGCGTCAGGGGCATACCCGTCAGCCGTGGCGCAGCCTTCTGGCCAACCTGACGGGCCGATCGGCTGAACAGGAACCACACCGCCAGCAGTGTCAGTAGCGCACCCGTAAGCACAAACAGGCCGGTGACGCTCCACGCGCCCAGCCAGCCGGCCAGGGTGTGCGACAGCGGCTCGATACCCACCGCCAGAAAACTGACCGTCCCCATCACACGGCCGCGCATGCCTTCCGGCGGGACTTCCTGCAGCCAGGTCGTCAGGCGTGGCTCGTACAGCCCACCCGACACGCCCATGACGAAGATCAGCGCCAAGACAATCCACACCTGGCTGAGCATGCCAATGATGACCGTGCCGACGCCGATGAGCACAGTCGTGCCGATAATCATCCAGCGCAGATTCAAGCTGCCGGGCAGGGCAGACGCGAGCAGCGCCCCACTCACCCCGCCGATGCCGTACGCGGCATAAATCGCGCCGAACCATTCCGGCCCGCCAAAGCGCTCCTGCGCCAGCAGCCCCGCTCCGACGGCATACGGCCCGCTGATGAGCAGGTTATAGCCCGCCAGCAGAATCATCATGCCGCGCAGTGCTGGCGTCTTCCAGGCATAGACGATTCCCTCCCAGATGGCGCGCAGCATATTGCGCGGCATGGCATGCGCTTCCTGTCCGCTGGTGAGCAGGGCATCGGCTGGTTCGGGCGGCAGCACGCGCAGTCGGATCAGCGCCAGCACGGCCAGCGCGGATAAGGCGGCGCTCAGGCCAAACGGCAGGGCCAGCGATGACGCCGACAGTACGCCGCCGAGGATCGGCCCAAGAAACATGGCGCTGTTGAAAATCAGGAAGAGCAGACCGTTCGCGCTGGCCAGATGGTCGGCTGGCAGGGTGCGGGGCGTGATCGACCGGGCCGCGGGCACATGCAGCGCATCCACCGTGCCCAGCAGGGCGGCGGCCACATAAATCATCCAGGCCTGCATCGCGCCACCAGCCACCAGCAGCACGATCAGCCCATTGACCACGGCGCTCATGAGGCTGGAAAACAGCATCACCGATTTTGGGCTGAAGCGGTCGCTGAGCGCGCCGCCGAACAGGATGAACAGCGCGCGTGGCAGCGCCCAGACAGCCAGCACGCCGCCTGCCGCCACGGCAGAACCGGTGACCTGCAAGGCCAGCCACGGCAGCGCGATGGCATACACCATATCTCCAACCAGCGAAAAAATACTGCTGAGGGCGAGCCAGCGAAAGCCGGCAAACCTCAGCGGTGCAGCAATACGCGTAAACATGCAATCGACTCCGAAATGTGAGAAATTGACTAACAGGCTGCCCAAAGACGGGCATACCCGCCTGTTTTCAGATACAATCTGTATGTATGTTATTTAGCATACAGACTGTATGTATGTCAAGTGAGTCCATCATGAATGCAGATACCCAGGCCAGACCCCGTACCAAAGCCGCCCAGGCAGAACACACCCGCGCCCTGCTGATCGATGCCGCCCGCGAGTTATTCACGCAGCACGGCTATGCATCCACCGCCACCGAAGACATCGTCGCCAAAGCCGCCGTCACGCGCGGCGCGCTCTATCACCATTTTGGCAGCAAGGAAAAGCTGTTCGAGGCGGTGATGTACGTGATGGTGGAAGACATCGCCCGCCAGATTGAGGAAGTTTCCAGCAAAGTGGATGACCCGTGGGAAAGCTTCGTCGTCGGCTGCCATACCATGCTGCGGGCGTCGCTGGACCCCAGCGTGCGCCAGATCGTGTACATCGATGCGCAGTCGGTGCTGGGCGGTGACGCATGGGCAGGCTGGGACAAGGAACCCAGCGAAAAGCTGTTATACGACAGCCTGGTCGCGCTTCAGCAGGCTGGGCTGATCCGGCCGCTGCCGATCGATGGACTGATGTGTGTGGTGGGCGGCGCACTGGCCACCAGCGGCGTGTGGATCGCGACCACCGATGACCCTGAAAGAGCACTGAACGACTGTCTGGAAGCCTTTAATGGCGTTATCGAGGGACTCAGAATCCCCCCTTCGGGTGACGCCAGGGGATAAAAAAGCCGGTACATTTAGCACCGTAAGGCGCATGAATATCGTATATCGATTGTCCACTGTTGAGTAAAGGAAGTTGCATGATCCGCAGAACCCTTCTTCTCGTGACCGCCGCATTCGGCCTGCTGGCCGCAGGTGTGGCAGCCCAGGACGCTCCGGTCCTCACCCCCGCCGACTGCACCATCAGCGTGCCCGCAGGCGTCACCGTCGAGTGCAGCACGCTCGAAGTCCCTGAATCGCGCTCTGGCCTGAGCGACGCCACCCTTTCGCTGGCTGTCGCCACCTACCCGGCCACCGGCGAAGCCACCCAGCCCCCGCTGATTTTCCTGCAGGGCGGCCCCGGCGGCGGCATCATCGAAACCTCGGCGCTGGTGTACGACCTGTTCACCGGCGCGCTGAACGAAAACCGCGATGTGGTCTATATCGACCAGCGCGGCACCGGCCTCAGCACGCCCAATCTGACCTGCCCCGGCTACAGAGACTTCATCTACGAAGACCTGGCCAACAACTACAGCCTGGATGAATACGCGGCGCGCGCCAATGAGCTGCTGCTGGCCTGCCGCGATACGCTGACCAGCCAGGGCATCACGCTGGCGGCCTACACCAGTCGTGAAAATGCGGCCGACATTGCCGATCTGGCCGCCGCGCTGGGCGCGGAACAGATCGACCTGTTCGGCGGCAGCTATGGCACCCGCCTGGCGCTGACGATCATACGCGACTTCCCCGGCCTGGTGAATGCCGCCGTGCTCGATTCGGTGCTGGCGCCGGAATCCAACCAGGTGTCTGGCATCGCCAATGTGGCCCAGAACAATGTCGATACGCTGTTTGCCGCGTGCGCCGATGACGCGTCCTGCGCCGCCACCCATCCCACGCTGGAAGCCGACTACTACGCCGTGATTGAGCGGCTGAACGCGGAACCAGCGACCATCACCATGCCGACCAATGCACTGGGCTCCGAAACCATGGAAGCCGTGATCGACGGCACTGACTTCCAGAATGCGCTGTTCTTCGCCAGCTACACCACAGCGTTCCTGCCCAATATCCCTGGCATCATCGCCAGTGCGTCGGCCGGTGACTACACCGTGCTGGGCCCCTACCTGAACAACATCGGTATGACCTATGATGACATCGCGCTGGGCATGTTCATCTCGCTGATCTGCGCCGAAGAAGTGGCCGCCCAGCCCGCTGAAGACATCAGTGCAGCCATCGCCGCCGTGCCGAATTTCGAGACGTTTGCCCTCGGCAGCCTGTATGGCTCGGTCGAGAATCTGACCAGCATCTGCGCGGCATGGGGTGCTGCACCGTTTGACCCGATCGAAATTGAACCCGTGGTGAGCGATGTGCCCGCGCTGGTGCTGACCGGCATCAGCGACCCTGTCACCCCGCCGTTCTACGCCGAACTGGCCGCCGCCAGCCTGAGCAACAGCACGCTGTATGCCTTCCCTGGTGTGGGCCATGTCGGTACGCTGGGCGATGCCTGCATGCTCAGCCTGACCGCGCAGTTCCTCGATAACCCGGGTGCGCCGCTGGATGACGCCTGCTTTGCCGAAGCCGCTGCCACCTTCGCGGTCCCTGTCACTGAGCTGACGCTGGTGCCGGTGTCGTCCGAGACGTTCGGCGTCTCGTCGGTCGCGCCGGAAGGCTGGACGGAAGTCGCGCCGGGCACCTTTGCCGAGGCGATCACCAGCCAGAATTCACTCGTGCTGCTGGCCGCGCCCGCCCCTGCCGAAGCCCTGCTGACGGGCATCTTCAGCCAGTTTGGCGCGGAGCCCGGCGAGCCGACCGGCACGGTGGAAACCGCCTCCGGGACATGGACGGTCTACAGCGTCGAGCTGGCCGTTGGGATTTCGGTCACGGTGGGTGTGCAGGAAAGCGACGCGGGCACCAATTTCGTGGGGATTTTCACCCCGCCTGCCGACAGCGTGGCATACTATGATCTGCTGTTCATTCCGGCGCTGGAGGCTTTCCAGCCCGCCGGATAGTAAGGAGCACCTGTGACCAACTTCATCGAGACTGAAATCAAGCTGTACGTGCCTGATCTCGTCGCGACTGAAGCACACGTGAGGGCGGCCGGCGCAACGCTGGTCGCCCCGCGTGTGTTTGAGCGCAATTACCGCTATGACGACGAACAGGGAACCATCCGCGCGAACCATCAGGTCGTGCGCCTGCGCCAGGACTCGCGCGCGCGCTTCACATATAAAGAAGATGTGCCCATCGTGGAAGGCGCGGGCGTGATGTCGCGCTTTGAGGCCGAAGTCGAGGTGAGCGATTTTGATGCGATGCACGAAATCCTCAGCCGGCTGGGCTATCATCCGTACATGAGCTACGAGAAGTACCGCACGACCTACGAGCTGGACAGCTGCGAAATCGTGCTGGACGAGCTGCCGTTTGGCAATTTCGTCGAGATTGAAGGGACAGCCGAGGCCATCGCCGGGGTGCGCACGCGCATAGGCCTGGATGATGCACCCGCCATCACCGCCAGCTACGTGACCATTTCCGAAACGCTGGGCCAATGGATGGGCCTGAACTTCAGCGACCTGACCTTCAGGAACTTTCAGGACGTTGAGATTCCGGCGGATGCGTTCCAAAAGTTCTCCAGCTAACATAGCATCGTTGGGCGCACTGCGGCCTCACTATCAGGAAGACTCGTATGGACTTTACAGATCCGCTGCGCGGCAAGCGCGTGCTGGTGCTGGGATTTGCACGACAGGGACAGGCGCTGGCCCGCTGGCTGCCGACCGTGGGCGCGCAGGCCATAGTCAGCGACAGCAAGACCGCCGAGCAGCTCAGCCTGGACGCCGCGCTGTATCCCGGCGTGGAATTTGCGCTGGGCGCGCAGGAGCCTGGCCTGCTGGACGGCATCGATACGGTCTGCGTGTCGGGCGGTGTGCCGCTTGACCTGCCGATTGTGCGGGAAGCCATCAGCCGCGGCATCCCGCTGGCCAACGACGCGCAGTTCTTCCTGGAGCGCTGCCCCTGCCCGGTGCTGGGCATCACCGGCAGCGCAGGCAAAACGACCACCACCACGCTGACCGGCGAGATCCTGAAAGCCGCCGGTTACAAGACCTGGGTGGGTGGCAATATCGGCGACGTGCTGCTGGACAATCTGGCCGACATTCACCCGGCGGACCGCGTCGTGATGGAGCTGTCCAGCTTTCAACTGGAGCTGATGACGATCAGCCCGGATTACGCCTGCATCACCAATATCACGCCCAACCATCTTGACCGCCACGGCACGATGGAAGCCTACGCCGCCGCCAAAGCCAATATCTACAGCCATCATCATGAGCCTGCCAATGTGACCGTGCTGGGCAAAGACGATCCCGGCGCGCGTGCGCAGGCAGAGCATGTGTATGGGCGCCTGGCCTGGTTCAGCATGGACGAGATGGTGCAGGACGGCGCGTTTCTGGCCGGGTCGCGGCTGGTGCTGACCGGCATAAGCAGCGTGGATGCCAAACCGCAGGCGTTCGCTGACAGGTCGGACATTCGCGTGCGCGGCGACCACAATGTGCTGAATGTGCTGGCGGCCTGCGCGCTAACCGGCGCGGCGGGCGTCAAGGCGGCCGTCATGCGCGAGGCGATCCGGGGCTTTCAGGGCGTGCCGCACCGCCTGGAAATCGTGCGCGAGCTGGACGGCATCACCTACATCAACGACAGCATCGCCACCGCGCCGGAGCGCGTGCTGGCCGCGCTGAAAAGCTTTAACGAGCCGCTGATACTGCTGCTGGGCGGCAAAGACAAGAAGCTGCCGTGGGAAGACATGCTCAGGCTGGCGCTCAGCAAGTCGCGCCATATCGTCGTGTTTGGCGATGCGGCGCCAATGATCCTGAGCGTGGCCAGCACCCTGGGCGCCGATATGTCGCGCCTGACGCACGCCAGCAATCTGGACGAGGCCGTCGGCTATGCGCGCGCCTTCGCCCAGCCCGGCGATACTGTGCTGCTCTCGCCCGGCGGCACCAGTTACGATGCCTACGTGGACTTTGCCGCCCGTGGCGAGCATTTCCGCAGCATCGTGCGCGGGCTGCGCGGGCGCAAAAAGTCGTACACGGTGCGCCGCAGATAAGCGCACTACCCCCACAGAAATCAAAACGCCCGCTGGCAAACTCACCAGCGGGCGTTTCGTTTGTGGCGTTCGCTCAGGCCTACGGGATGTAAATCGTCTGGCCTGCGTAAATCAGATTGATGTTATAGATGTTGTTGTACTGCGCCAGCGTGTACACATTCACGCCATACGCACGGGCAATGCCCGCCAGCGTGTCACCAGCGCGGATGACATAGGCCGTGCGGCCGGTGCCGGGGTTGCCGGTGCCGGGATTCACGGGTGCAGGCGCAATCGGGGCGGCGACGCTGCCGTCCGTCGGAGCCAGGCTGCGGACGGGCACCTGAGCGCGCAGCGCACCCGCGATCACCCAGCCGGTCTGGCCGTTGGTCAGGCGCACATTCGCCCACGAACCGTTAAAGTTGCGGCCGATCAGCTCGACCGTCTGGCCTTGCGGCAGCACGGTGACGACTGCGGCGATGGTCTCGGCGGCGGCACGCATATTGACCGAGCTGGACACCACGGTCGCGGTCGGCTGGAGCGAGCTGGCCACTGCCGTGTCGTTAATCGGCAGATTGGCGATCGGATACGAGGTAAAGATGACGGCGCTGCTGATCCAGCCGACGATGCCGTTGCCCAGCGTGACATACACCCACGTGCCCTGCGAATTACGGGCGGTCAGGTTCATCCCAAAGCCGAAGGGCAGCGCGGCAATCGAGCCGAAGCTGAGGCCCGGGCCAGAACGAAGATTGGCTGCGCCCGTGTTCACGCTGGCGACGGGATCCTGTGCCAGGACGGGCATCGCCGACAGAACAATCGCGAAAACTAGAATCACCGACAAAATTTTCAGTACCGCGGGGCGCAACTGGCGATTCATGGCAGCCTTCTCCAACAGGGTATTGTCAGACAGAAACAAACTGATAGTTATGACACAGTATAGTCAATCAACTCATTATCGCACAAATTTCTAACGTGCGCCCTTGAGCTTATCCCTCATCCTGCGCAGCATTCGCATCCAGATTGCGCGCACGGGTTTCCTCACGCGAGAGCTTGATGGCTGGCTGGCCGCGGCGGATGACAAAATGGTCCAGGTCGCGCGCGACGACTGTCTCAGGGAAGACCTGGCGGGCTTCCTCGGTCACCTGGGCCTCGCGGTAGCGGCGCGATACATGTGTGAGGATGAGCGAACGCACGCCCATTTCGGCTGCCAGCTCGGCCGCCTGACGCGCGGTGATATGGCCGAAACGGTTGGCCACGTCGGCATCGGCATCCAGGAAGGTCGCTTCGATGACTAGCGTATCCGCCCCGGCCACCTGCTCGCGCACATTGTCCAGCCGGCCGATATCGCCGATGTACACCAGTTTCGCGCCGGCCACAGGCGGGCCCAGCACCATATCCGGCGTGACCGTTGTGCCATCCGCCAGCGTCACCGTGTGCCCGGCTACCAGCTGGCCGCGCTCTGGCCCCACCGGCAGGCCCAGCGCCTGCGCCTGCTCCACCAGGAACGGGCGGCGCGTCTTTTCCTGAAACACATAGCCCAGCGACCCGCTGCCGCGATGCGACACCGGAAAGGCCGTCACCGTGAAGTCTTTGGCCTGCATGAACGGGCCGGGCAGCAGCTCGATCAGGCGAATATCCACCGGCAGGCGCTCGAAGCCCAGCACGACCTCGAACAGCAGCTTGTGCACGCGGTCCAGCGTGGTGCGGCTGCCCATGATTTCCAGCGTTTCCATGCTTTCCCAGCGGGCAAAGGTGGACACCAGCCCGCCCAGCCCCAGAATATGATCCAGGTGCGCGTGCGTCAGCAGGATGCGGTTAAGCTTCTTGAAGCCGATGCCGCTGCGCAGGATCTGCCGCTGGGTGCCCTCGCCACAGTCGACCAGGAAGCGATACTCGCCGGCCAGAATCGCCTGGCCAGACAACCCGCGCTGGATGGACGGCGCAGAGGCCGATGTGCCGAAAAAGACAATCTCAAACATGACAGCCCAAAGCCTTAGCGCGCCGCGACAGAAATTTCACCGATAAATACCCGCGTGCCGCGCTCATCGTCACCATCGTAGACGGGCAGGCGCGCCCCGCTGTTGCGTTCATAGGCGCCGATCGACAGGCTGTAATTCCCGGCGGGCAGCGTGAACGGCAGCGTCAGATAGGTGTTTTGCAGCACAATATCGCGCGGCAGCAGGCTGTCTGGCAGCACCGCCAGCGTGTCGGTCTGCGCGGCGGGCGAGGCAGCCGGATCGACCTGCACATGGGCGAATAACACCAGGTCGTTGGGAAGCTGGCCGTCGATGCGCCAGTACGTCGGCACGCTGATCAGGTCACCGGGACGACTGGTGGCCGCCCACGTCTGCACATAGCCCAGCAGGGACAGGTTGCCCCCAAAGCGCACCGGCGGGGCCGTCACGTCCATGCCGCCCAGCGTTTCCGGCGCATAGGCCACCGGCGCGGAGGTCGTGAACAGGCCCAGCGTATCGGCCAGCACGCCAGCCACATCCAGGCGCAGCGCGGTCATGTCGTCGGGCAGCAGCGGATGGCGGATGATTGTCCCGCGTTCCAGCCAGCGCACCACATAGGCGGGCACATTCACTGTCTCACGCGGCTCCAGAAACACAATCTGCGCCGCCTCGCCCGCGTTCGGGAACACGATACCAGAGCCGCAATCAGCAAAGCGAATCGTGGCATCCTGCTGATGCATCATCAGCACCATCAGCTGCAGATTGGTGAGCTGGCGCACCCCGGCATTCTGGCGCAGCTGGCCGGTGCAGACGACGGTGGTTGTATCGCGCACCGTGGCATCCAGATAGCGCGCCACATCGCCCACCCGCCCGTGATAAGCGGTCTGGGTCTCTTGCAGGCGCGGCCATGCCCCAAACAGGTCACGGGCTGTCCATTGAATATTGAACAGGACCAGCCCGGCCAGCGCCACCACAAACACCACCCGCGCCTCATCAGAGCGCAGGCTGCGATAGAGCGCGGTCACACCCAGCCCGACGAGCACGGCCAGCACCGGCAGCAGCACGCCAAAGCGCAGGAAGTTTGGGCTGAAATCGGTAATCAGCACAGGCGGCAGGCAGATGGCCGAGGCAATCACGATCAGCATGAAGCGCGGCTGGCGGAACGAGCGCAGCGCCAGCACCAGCCCCAGCAGCATCAGCACCCCGCTGACCAGATCGAGCAGCGGGCGCTCTGGCAGGTTCCAGATCACGTTGCGGTCGCCCACAAACAGCAGCCCGTTCAGCCCGGCCAGCACCGACGGAATCAGCGTGGTGATGCGCGAGCTGAACACGCGCCCAGCCCCTGCAATGGCTGGGTTTTGCAGGCTGGCGATCAGGTATGGCGTGGCGACGACGATCATGATGACAAGCGCGAACCAGGTAAAACTGTATACGCGGCGTGGCATCGGCTGGCGGGTGACCACCAGATAGCCGATGAACAGTACGCTGGTCATCGCGATGACAAAGCTCATCGGCGTGATGTAGAAGCCCAGCCCCAGCAGCCCACCCAGCATCGCGAACGTGGTCACCGTCGGTTCCGAGCGCATCGGACGGCCGAACATCGGATAGGCGCGCGCCATCAGCAGGAAAACCATGCTGGCGTGGAACGGCGCAAACGACTCGGCGGCCACAGCGCGAGACAGCACAATCGGCAGCATCAGCACGGCCAGCAGCGCCATGCCCGCCAGACCAGCCGGTGCGCCAAACAGACGCTTGCCCAGCGCGTAGGTCGCGGCCAGGGCCAGCATCCCCAAAAACACCGAAAACAGGCGCAGCGTGAACGTGCCGCCGCCGGTCAGCGCGGTGAAGGCTGCCAGCGCCGCCGGATACGTTCCTTCGCGGCCGATGCCATCCACGCTGAAAAAAATCTCGGCGCGGCCCTGGCGCACCGTCTCGGCGATGCGCGCATCGGTCACTTCAATCTCATTCAGTCCGGGCGGCAGCGAGGCAAGCTCATAGGCGCGCAGGAAAAAACCTGCCAGCAGAATCAGGACCGCGATCGAAAACGCCAGACGATTGGACACGCATAAGCCTTAACGAGAAAAATCAGTCATTGGTGAGGGCGGCACAGGCCGTCAGACGGCCGTCGCCCACGCTGTAAACGCCAGCACCAGCACGCCCAGGATCAGCGTCAGCCAGGCCAGCCGGTTTTCACGCGTCCGCAGGCGGGCCAGCTCGGCTGGATCCCCTTTACCCTTGTCGGTTAGCAGCACGGCACGCTCCAGCGCAGGCGCTACCACGATCTGCATCAGCACCCCGCAGACCGTCATACCTGCAAACGCGATGTGCTTGAGCAGCATCGCCACCGACCAGTCGTTGGTAAATTGTAGCATACCGTCGTAATGCTCATCGGCGGCCATCTGCGCAAACCCGGTGAACAGCAGAATCACCAGGCTGAGATTGACCAGCGGGAAAAATCCCCGGCGCACGCGCGTATAAAACGCGCTGGCCTGCCTGTCCTCGGCCAGTGTGCGCCGGGCAGCGGGCAGCACCAGCACCATCAGGCTGGCCAGGCCGCCCACCCAGATTACAGTAGCGACCAGATGAAAAAAGTAACTAACCGCAAGCACGGGCTGGGGCAAGACCTGTCGCCTCCGGGCTACTGGGGTCACGCGGCGGAAGCTCTGCGTCGCCGCAGTATTTCGCCATGTTCGCCAGATCGATAAAAGCAGGACGAGTATACCCGTCCGGCGTGGTCACTGCCCACCACATTTCTTCATCTTCAGGCAGCCATGCCGGGTCAGCGATATAGATCGCGCTCATCAGCCCGATCCACGGACGCCAGTTCTCGGCGGCATACTGGTAGGCGGCCATCAGCCGACGACCCTGCACAAATTCCGTCACCGCGAACCAGCGCATCGAGTCGTGAATCTGGTCGGTGGTATAGCCGGTCTCCAGAATGGCGAGCTGGCGCGCCGCATCGCCGTTGTCCACCATGATGCGGCGGATATCTTCCACGCGGCGGAAGGCAAAAAAGCGGTTGCCGCCAGGGCCATCTTCCGGCGCGACATCGGGCGCGGTGTAGCCGGGCGCATGTACGCCCACCACATCGATATACTGCTGAAAGTCCAGGTCATACATGGCTTGCAGGAACATATCATCGGGCCAGGCGGTGGCATCCCAGTTGCCGGTGGGGGCCATGCCCGCCGAAATCAGGATCGCATTCGGGTCGGCGGCACGGATCGCCCGGCTGCATTCGGCCAGCAGCGCGACATATCCGGCGGCATCCGGCGTGCTGTTGCCCCACTCGCGGCCCAGATTTGGCTCATTCCAGATCTGGTAGCCAGCGATGCGGCCGGCATAGCGCGAGGCGACCGCCCCGCAATACTGTCCAAACAGCGCGAAGTCGTCCGGCGGGGCATCGACAAAATCAATGCCGCGCACGCCGGGCAGGTTCGGATGCGTCCATGCGGGTGCGTCAGTCAGGCGCACGATCACTCCCAGCCCGCGCCGCTCCAGCTCACCCAGCACGGCATCAGCCCGTTCCCAGCGCCACTGGTCCGGCTCCGGCTGAATATCTTCCCACGCAAACGTCTGTTTGACGTGGCTGAACGACATCAGCTTCACCCAGTCCATATGCAGGCCGGCACTGCCATTGTCCCACCACAGGAAGGTCTGGATGCTGTAGGTCAGCGGCACAAACGGGGGGTCCGTCACCGCCCAGCCCATAAACGCATCGGCGGACGACACGGGCACAGACAGCAGCAGGGCGATGCCCATAATAAGAATCAGGGCGCGCCCGGCACGGACAAGCATCCGCACGGCGCGCCCACCACGATGATCTCGCATATTTCGGGAGCCTAGTTGTTTAATCCGGTACGCCCCATGTACGCGCGGTTCCAGTCACGGGCGGCGTCAAACGCGGGGCGGAAGATAAATTCTGGCGCAATCAGTGAATAGGCCACATTCTCATTATCGGGCGACCAGCCCGCCTGCGGCCCGTAGTTCAGGTTCCACAGGAAGGCCAGGCGCACATCGCCGGACTCGCTCATCAGGTCGAGCGCCTCGACGGTATACTGCGCCTGTTCCTCGATGCTGTTGTCGAAGGCGAATTCCAGCCCTTCAGGCACGCCCGCCAGGCTGTCAGCCGAGGCCCAGCCAAATTCCGTCACGCACAGCGGCTGATTCCCGCCCGCCACGCGCACCTTGTTGACATAGGTCTCCAGCGTGCTGCGGAAGCTCCAGCTGTGGTGCGGATTGCCATCGGGGAACGGACCACGGAATGACGCGGTCGGGTCGTCGGGCACCTGGTCCCAGCGCAGCAGCGGGCTGATGTTATAGCCATTATGGTGCGCGCCCACGCAGTCGGTCACGTCCAGCAGACCGGCCTCGATCATCTGATCCATATAGATGAAGTCGTCCCATGCGCTCACGCCATCGCTCACGCCGGTGGGCGACAGCGCCCCGCTGACCATGATGATGCCGGGGTCAATCGCCTTCACGGCCGCATACGTCTGGCGCATCAGGGTGACGTAGTTGGCCGCGCTCAGGCCGCTGGTGCTCGTCCATTCGCGGTCGAGATTCTGCTCGTTCCACACCTCAATGGCGTGCACCATGCCCGGATAACGCTCGACGATCTGCGTGACGAACTCGACATATTCGCGGAAATCAGCCGGTGGGCCATGCCGTTCCAGGTTGACACCCGGCTCGCGCGACCAGTCGGGCGCGGTGACGATGCTCAGCAGCACGCGCAGGCCCTGCGCCTGGGCCGCAGGCAGGAAGGTATCGGTCTCGAACCAGTCAAACTGGTCGTCTGCCAGCTCCATATTTTCCCAGCGCACCTGCATCTTCACCCAGCGCACATCGAGCTGGTTGCGCGCCACGTTTACCCACTCGCCCATGCGGTCATAGCTGACCTGCACCTGCGTGCCCAACTCGAACGCGGTGACGTCGATCGGGCGCGTCGTCGGGATGCTGGCCGGGTTAATCACTTCCTGCGCCACCGGCGTCGCCTGCGCGACGACTTCGGCCTGCGCATCTTCGGTTGCATCCGGCGCGAGGGTCGGGCTGGGCGTCGGAGTCGGATTCAGCACGGCGGTCTCCGTAGGCAGCGCGACGCTGCGCAACTGATTGTTGACCGGCCTGCCCGTCAGCGAGCCATAGGACAGATAAATGGCGATAAAGGCAGCCGAGGCCATCAGCACCGTGATGCCAAACCACAGGAAGGCAAATCCACGCACCTGCTTGCGAAACCGCACCCTTGCTGACTGTGCCATAGCATCCCTTACCCTGAGATTCAGTTCACCGCGCCGCGGCCAGCGCATCACATGCGGGACAGCCGCCGCCGGGCCGGACGATCGCATAGCCCGCCTGCGGGTCTGACCCGTACACCGTAAAGTCGATATTCCACACGATCAGCAGGCGCACGCGTCCGCTTTGCGAGGACAGCGCGGCGGCCTCTGCCAGCCATGCCGCCTGCTGCGCCAGCGAGACATTCTGCGCCCACGCGAAATACTCGTTCAGCGGCGGAAAGCCCTCCGGCGTCAGATAGCCCAGCTCAGTCCAGCAGATTGGCCGCTGGCCATTGATCAGGTTCCAGTACGTATTGAGCATACCGCCAAAATAGCGCGTGTAGTAGTTATCGCGAGGATCGCCGCCATTCTGCGTCGGGCTGACGATGCCTTCGTTGTAATGCGCGCCGAGGCAGTCCATATACTGCAGGCCGCCCGCCTGCACAAGCTGCGCAATCCAGGTGTTGTCGTTCATGACTTTGCCGGGATAGGCCGCTTCCGCGCCGGTGGGGGCTGGCGCGCCGCTGATGACCATCACATTGCTGTTCGTGCCTTTGATGGCCGTGTAGGCCAGGCGCAGCATCTCGGCATACATGGTGCCGCTGATCATGCCTTCCGGCCATTCGCGGTCGAGATTCGGCTCGTTCCACACTTCGATGGCATCCGGGCCGTAGCCGGCCACGCTGGCCAGAAAGCCTGCGAAGTCCTGCATGTAGCCTGTCCCGCCATCGCGCAGCTCAGCTGGCACACCGACGATCCCCAGCAGGATCTTGAAGCCACGGCCCTGTGCCTCGCCCACCAGATTGCCTGCTTCAGCCGGGGACATGCCGCGGTAGTAGCGCACCTGCACCTTCATCCACGTCATGCCTGCACGACGCATGGCCTCGGTGAAATTGGTCTGCGTGCTGGCCACATGGCCGCCCAGCTCGATCGTGCCCGCGACGATGCTGCCAGCGCCGGGCGCACCCGCCGCGCTGACCTGCGCCGCTGACACGCTGACAGGCGCGGCAGTAGGCAGCGGCAGCGGGGTGGCCGTGGGCAGCGGGGTGGGCGTCGCGGTCGGCGTAGGCGTGGGCGTAAAGGTCGCGGTGGGCAGGAATACGGACACCGCCGCGCCTTCGCGCTGGGCCTCCGGCTCGTTGCCGCGCACGACGCTCACATTGACCGCGTAATTGCCCTCACCTGCCGATACAGTCGCCACCAGCGGCTGGTCCAGCGGGGTATCGATCACCTCGCGCAGGCCGGCGGCGTTTTCCACGCTCCAGCGCAGCACGAAGCTGGCATCCGCGACTTCGACCGGCAGGCCGCGCCGATATTCGTCCAGCGAGAGCAGCACCTGCGGATCGACGCCAGGCGCGGCCAGATCGTCAAAGGCGATGCCAGCAACGGCGTAATCAGCGGCGATGCGCGCGCGCGTCAGCACGGCATCCGGCGTGGACAGCCACACCCGCGCCACTGCGTTGCCCGACGCATCGGTATAGTCGATATAGGGCATGCCGCTGGCGTCATCGCGCCCCTGCACACCGCGGTACCCGTCCAGGCGCGCCGTGAAGACTTCTCCAGGCTGCACCAGCGGGTCATTGCTTTCCTGCGGCTGCACATCCAGCGCGACATCGCCCAGCGCAGACAGCGCCTGCTCCAGGCCAATCGGCGTCAGGAGGCCATCTGGCGTCTCGCGCTGCGACAGCGCAGGCAGGCCAATCAGCAGCTTGCTACGCTGAATCTGGCTGGTGGCAAAGTCGAGCATGGCGACCATGATGCTGCTGTCACCGTTGGCGGGGTCATTCGGAAAGCGGACCATGCCTTCTTCAACCGACATCAGGGCGGGGTCGGCGCTGATGCGCACATGCACCAGGTCAGCCGCCGCGCCGATGCGCGTCCAGTCATACGCGCCAGTCGTCCAGGTCATCGTCGTCGGGTCATAGACCGGCTCCGGCACGCTGACGCCCAGCAGGAAGCCGGTATTCTCCAGCGCCACAGCCACCTGCTCCACCAGCAGGCTGAAATTGTCACGCTGCGCGACAGGGATATCGCGGTAATCCAGCATCACGCCGTCGTAGCCCGCCGATGCAAACGAGGCCAGCTGGCGAGCATGGGTCGCACGCAGGCCGGCGTCGCTGATGAGCGCGACGACCGTTTCGGGGTCGGTCGCACGCACGTCAGCATAGTTGCGCACCACCGGGATAGTGCGGTAAGGGGCGCTCAGGTCGAAGCCGGGGGCCAGGCTGCCGGTCAGGCTGCCATCCAGCGCGGGTTGCAGCCCGGCCGGCGCGGCGATACTGATGGCGTTGGCCACCTGTTCGTTCAGGCGCTGCGTCACGTCGATGGCGCTGTACACCTGCGGCTGGCTGGACGGCTGTGCGCTGAACAGGCCGATATAGTCATACAGCGGGGCAGATGCCACCGTGCGCACCACACCGGTCAGGGTGCTGGGCAGAAAGACGGGTTGTCCGCCCTCGTTCCAGGCGAAAACATCCAGCGCGGGTGGGTACGAATCCAGCGGGACGGTCAGCGCATACGAGACGCGCTCCGGCTCGTCGCCCGACGTGGTAATAGCGAAAATCTCGCGGGCGGGGCGCACCGACGCGGGCGTCACGTCAGCGGCGGCCGAGGCAAACGATGCGCCGAAATCGCTGGCGGCCTCCAGGTCGAGCACGCGCATAGAGATGCCGTTGCCCGATACGCTGCCATCCGTGCCCGCCACAGGCGTGACGGCCGGGGCGGTCAGCCGGTCTAGCAGGCGCACAGGCGGCAGGAACAGGCCGCCTGCAATCAGCGTGACCGCGCACAGCAGGGTGACAGCCCCGCTGATCCAGCAGCCCAGCCCACGACGGCGCGGCTCGTCCTCAGGATAGTAGTCTTCTTCGAGCTGCTGCTCGTTTTCGTGTGGCTCGGTCAAGCGCATCAGCTCCCCAGCAAATCACACGCGGGACAGGCGCCGCCCGGACGAATAATGGCAAAACCAGCCTGCGGATCCGCGCCGTAACCCGGGAAATCGATGTTCCAGATAATCAGCACGCGCACGCGGCCGCTCTGCGCGGCCAGGTTCACCGCCTGATCAAGCCACTGGGCATGTTCGGCAACCGTGGTATTGGCCGCCCACTCGAAGCCGGGGGGCAGCGGGCCAAAGCCCTCAGGCGACAGATAGCCCAGCTCGGTGAAGCACAGCGGGCGCGCGCCGTTGAATGCGCGCCAGTAGGTGTTCACCATGGTGCTGAAATAGCGCGAGTAGTGATTGCTGCTGCCACGCGGGTCACCGCTGGACTGCGACGGCGGCAGGATGCCCTCGTTGTAGTGCACACCCACGCAGTCCATATAATTGGCTGCACCGGCGCGGGCCATGCCCTGAATGTAGAAATTGTCGTCGCAGCCGTTGCCCGTGCAGCCGCCGAAGAATCCGGTCGGCGCGGGCGCACCGCTGATGACGAGCGTGTTCGGGTTGGCGGCCTTGATCGCGTTATACGACAGCGCCAGCAGCTGGGTATAGCGCGCCGGGTCGATGCTGCCGGCGGGCCATTCGCGGTCGATGTTCATCTCGTTCCACACTTCGATGGCATCGGCGCCCAGCGCGGCCACACCGCCCACAAACGCGGCATAGCTCTCAAAATAGCCCGGCTGAAGCACAGCACCCGGCTCACCGACGATGCCCAGCATCAGGCGGAAGCCGCGCGCGTGCGCATCATTAATCCAGCCCGCCAGCTCGCCGGGATTCTGGCCGGGGAAAAAGCGCCACTGGCGTTTTGCCCAGGTCATGCCTGCGCGGCGCATCTGGTCGCTGGCATACTGGCTGAAATCGGCCACGTGACCGCCATAGCTGAAGCCGCGCGGCAGCGTCCCGGTCGTGACGACAGCCGGGGGCGGGGCCGATGTGGACGATTCGGTGACAGGTGCATCGGTCACGGGAGCCTGTGGCACGACGCCACCGGCAGGCGGCGGCAGCGTGAACGGCGTATCGACCCAGATCTGCGGCAGCACGGCGATATCAGCCGGATTCACAGCCAGCACTTCGATGGCCATGAAACCAATTTCGCCATTGGGGGTGATGCCGCGCAGCCAGTAATCGCCCGGCGCACGCCCATCCAGGCGGAACGGCGTGCCGGCGGGCACCACGGTGATCGTGCGCCATTCACCGCCCGGCCCACTGCGCAGATTCGCATTCTGAATTGTGACTGTGTCGATGCTCGCCTGCGCATTCACGGCCAGCAGGCCGGTCATCAGGGACAGCAGCAGGGTCAAAACAATCATCCATACGGGTGACTTTTGGCGCATCGGCCTTCTTCCTTCACTCACTATATCGATTTGGTACGGGCATTGTATCAGAATCCGCGCGCTGCATTCAACGATGCGCGGGCTACGCTTGTTGTGCGCTTGCCTGTAGACCCTTCCTCATACAAACAGATCGCCGCGTATGGTGACTACACCCGCGCCAGAAATCCGTACGCCGCTAATATCTTCCGGCGGACCCAGCAGCTCGACCTGCGCGCTGCCCGGCCGGTTGACGAAAGCGCCCTGATAAGCAGTAAATCGTGCTGACTGAATCAGCCGGTGATGCCACAGATAGGCCGCCATGCCGCCCGTGGCCGAGCCGGTGAACGGGTCCTCGGCGGTATCCGGCGGCAGGCCGGGATGCCGCGCATAGGTGACCTCGACGCCATTTTCCTGCGCCACGTAAAACAGATGCGGGCTGAAAAAGTCGCCGGCGTGGTTCAGGGCGCTGTACGCATCACGGTCGATGGCGACACGGGCCAGCGCGTCCGGGCCAGTCACATGCACCATGAGCTGGGGCGTGCCCGTGGAGACCGTTTGGGGCACGCTGCTGGGCAGGATATCGGCAGGCGTCAGGCCAAACGCGCTTGCCGCCGCGTCAACGTCATACGTCCGCAGAAACTTCGGCGCGAGCTGCTGCATGGTGATCAGCCAGTCACCTTCGCCGTCACGCGCGACCGTGATCGGGATGATGCCAGCGGGCAGCTCCAGCGTCAGCGCGTGGGCATCGCCCACCGGGACGATGGCACCGGCCTCCAGCAGCGCCCGAATGGTCGCGATGGTGGGATGCCCCGCCAGCGGAATCTCGCCGACAGGGGTGAAGTAGCGGGCGCGGAAATCTGCGGTGTCGGAGCGCAGCACAAAGGCAGTCTCGGAGTAGTTGTAGTCCAGCGTGATCGCCATCATCTCGGCGTCGGTCAGCGCATCGGCCCCGAAGACCACCGCGCACTGATTGCCGCCAAAGCGGGACTTCGTGAAGGCATTGACCTGAATGAATGAAAAGCTGCGCGTCATCGTGTTCCTTTCGTGTGCATGGCAGGGTGCAGGATAGCACCACGATACAGATATTCCTGCGGGCGCGGCAAGCCCGATGGACTTATCGTGCTGAGCCAGCGCATCCCTTATGCATCAGGCCCTGCCGCCTGAGGTTCAAACCTCAGGCTGCCAGAAACCCGAGTCCCTGAAGGGACTGAAAAGCCGAACGGCGCCGGGCCAGCGTATCCCTTCATTTTTGCCGGGCTTTCCCCTATACTTACGGTCTATGCCTGACAAAATCCTGTATTCCCAACATGCAGACGCGCCGATCGGTGTGCTGACCTTCAATCGCCCGGAGCGGCGCAATGCGCTCGACATCGAGGCGATGGAAGCCTTCAGCGCGCGCGTGCAGGCATTGGCCGACGCGCCGATTCATGCGCTGATCGTGACCGGGGCGGGCGACAAAGCCTTTTGCAGCGGCGGCGATATTGTCGACCTGGCGACGCGCCGCGGGGCCGCCGAGGGAGCAGCGATGTCTGCGCTGATGGGCGACACCCTGCACGCGCTGGAACACCTGCCCTTCCCTGTGATCGCCGCTATCAACGGTTTTGCGCTGGGCGGCGGCAGCGAAATCGCGGTCGCGTGTGACCTGCGCGTCGTGGACGAGACGGCCAAACTGGGCTTCATTCATGTCACACGGGGGCTGATGCCCGGCTGGGGCGGCGCACAGCGGCTGCTGCGGCTGGTAGGCTATGCGCGGGCGCTGGAGATGATCGCATCGGCCCGCGTGCTGACCGCGCATGAGGCCGACGCGCTGGGGCTGGTCACACGCATAGCGCCGGCTGGTGCCGCGCTGTCCGCCGCGACTGAGCTGGCGCAGGCCATCGCCCAGCACGACCGGCACGCGGTGCGGGCCGCCAAGCAGGCCCTTCAGGCTGGGCTGCGTCAGCCGTATGCCGAAGCTTTACAAACGGAACGCGGATTGTTTCCCGCGTTATGGCGTGGGGAAACCCACCAGCGATTGCTCGATGAGTCTGGAAGAAAGTAACCCACCCACAATGGCCGTAAAAACCGCCCGCAAAGACAAATATTATCTGCTGAGCCTCGGCTGTTCGAAGAACACCGTGGACAGCGAAAGCATGGCGCAGGTGCTGGAACAGCACGGCATGCGCGGCGTCGGCGCGCCCGACAAAGCCGAAGTGCTGATCGTGAACACGTGCGGATTCATCGACAGCGCCAAGCAGGAAAGCATCGATATGCTGCGCGAGCTGGTGGAAAACCGGCGCGATGGCCAGATGGTGGTCGCCGCCGGATGCCTGTCGCAGCGCTATGGCGGCGCGCTGGTGCAGGAGGTGCCGGGGCTGGATGGCATCATCGGCACGCGCCGCTGGATGGACATCTTCGACCTGATCGGCCGCCTGCGCACGCGCAAGCATCCGGAGCCGCTCTATCATCTGCCGACCGACGCGGTGGCCGTGGGCCGCGACGACGGCGGCGTGATGCGCTCCAGCGTGCAGGGGGCCAGCGCCTATCTCAAAATCAGCGACGGCTGCCGGCGACCGTGCGCCTTCTGCGCCATCCCGAAGATCAAAGGCACGCTGGTCAGCCGCCAGCTGGACAGCATCGTGCGCGAGGCCGCCCAGCTTCAGGACATGGGCGTCAAGGAACTCGTGCTGATCGCGCAGGACACGACCGATTATGGCACCGACCTGGGCATGAAAGACGCGATGGCAACGCTGCTGCAGGAAATCGCCAAAGCCGCGCCCGAAGTGCCGTGGATCCGCCTGATGTATGCCTATCCCGGCTACGTGACGCCGCGCCTGATCGAGACGATGGCCACGCTGCCGCAGGTGCAGCATTACCTGGATATTCCGCTGCAGCACGGCCACCGTGACACGCTGCTGCGTATGAAGCGCCCGGCCAAGATTGAATGGGTGTACGAGACGCTGGCCAGCATGCGCCAGGCGATGCCCGACCTGGCCGTGCGCACGACCTTCATCGTCGGCTATCCGGGCGAGACCGATGCCGAATTTGAAGGGCTGATGCAGTTTGTGCGCGACCTGGAATTCGACCGCGTGGGCGCGTTCAAGTACTCGTATGAGCTGGGGACGCCCAGCGCCGCCCTGCCCAACCATGTGCCGGACGATGTGAAGCAGGCGCGCTACGAAGCCCTGATGGAGCTTCAGCAGAACATCAGCCTGAAGAAGAATCAGGCGCAGGTGGGCAAAATTATGCCGATCCTGGTCGAAGGCCACGGCACGCCGGAAGACGAAGACGGCGAGGCCATGGAGGGGATGCTGTCGCTGGGCCGCAGCTACCGCGACGCGCCCGAAATCGACGGCTATGTGATCGTGGAAGGCGAGCTTCCGGTGGGCGAGATTGTGCCCGTGCGCATCACCGGCGCGACAACTTATGACCTGATCGCCACGCCAGACCTGGGCGGCCCGATCGTCATCCAGCCCGGCCAGAAATTCGGCGCCGGTGACCTGCCGATGGTGTAAGGCGGGAAAGATTTCAAACCGCCAGGACGCCTTGAGCGCCAGGAATGATCCCAGAAGGTGGGCCGACACACAGGTCGGCCCCTACGGATCATGAACATCTGGCAACCGATGAAACCGCCGGGCGCCTCGCGAGGCGCCCCTTGTGCTCTTTTGCACAGCATAGGGGTTCAAAACCCTATACTGCCAACCGACAAGTCTGCAAACGGATTTATCGCCTTGCTGACGGCGCAGTTTTCCAAAACCTGAGGTTTGAGTTCCTTCAGGGACAGACCGTTTTGTAGCCCTAGGTTTTGAACTCAGGGTGGCGCAGCAAGATGCCGTCGAGCCACACATTACATATTAAGGAAGCCATACAGGGTCGTTGAGTGGCACGACGATTTCGCCTGACAATTGTGCGTCCATGGCGGCAACCAGCAGAAAATTACTCATCATCGGGTAACCCTGGCCGTAGTAGTTTACGCCATACAGAAACGCATCATCGCTGAACCAAAGCAGCGCGTCGCTAAAACTGGCAACAGCAAGTAAATCGATCGTACGAACAATATCGCCTGTCATCAGGTCAACAACGAGAAGTGCGTTGGCAATCGTTGGATCAACCAAATAACGATATCGCCCAACGGCCATGTAGCGGCCATTTGGTGAAGTTGCCGCATGTGTGTAGCTGAACGCATCATTATTGCCAGCAACAGAAGGGAGTGAAACAACTTCCTCCCACGACTCACCACGCATGCGCAAAATGTGCCATGTTGGCGCTACTTCAGTATCAGGGACGAACATCCATTCCTGCAGCAGTACATACACTTCATCCCCAGCAATTTCAACGCCAGCAATATTATGCCGTGCCTGAAACACATCAGGGGCGCGGTAGGCCTCCGGCGCAGTGAGCACACGCTGCGCGGTGCCATCCGGCGTAACCCGATACAATTCCTCTAACACGATGGACTCTGGACTGCCAATACAACCCACCACCACATACCAAACCTGCATATTGGGTGACCATTCACGCTCACAGATACTTCCAAATGTGCCAGGCCCACCATTCCAGGTCAGTTCCAGCAGCGCCGTCACCACACCATCGAATGACACCGATAGTAGTGCCGAGCCAGATTCCTCACGGGCAATTAACGAAAGCTCATCTGAACTGCTCCATACCAGATCGTATGGTAATGTGACCCTGCTACGCGGAATGAGTTGACGCACCTGGCGCGCAGTCGCATCCAGATACATGACGCCCAGATCAGCATCTCCGTTGTACGCCGCATAATTGGTTACAAACGCAAAGCCAGACCCATCTGGCCTCCATTCAGCCAGCACCGGCGTCTCGGTGCCTATCGAAAAGTGAAGCGTTCCATTGGTACGAAACACGTCCAGCATGAAATCTTCACCGCGGCTGGTAGAAACGGCAGCAAACTGCCCGTCCGGCGACAATGCGATGCTGTCTGGACTCTCCAGGTGCCTTTGATCCGCACTATAAGTCTGATATTGCCACAGTCGGTAATCAGCAGGCAGTTCACCTACAATTTGCGTCGAGCCATCCTGCGCGACCGAGACAAATGTAATTGAGCCTTCATAGGGAAAAATCGTCACAATGACAGGGTTGTTGAACCCCTGCACTGCAAATGACACCATTGTCGCGACAGCCCATGCAACTAAACTGGTCATTGTTCTGCTCCCGATCCTGTCACTTCGAGTTTAGCAGATAAACTCCGGGCGTATGGTCAGGATTGGGCTACCGCTTACATAGCGTCAAAATTGCGTCACCAATACGGTACATCACGCATCACCCATCACTCATCACCCATTACTCCTTCTTGACATTTCCTGACCCCTCGCATATCCTGAAAGCACGTAACCGGGGCGTGAATCATCCGCCGCGCGTACGGTTTTATCCCCATTAGTGAAAGGTCCGTCATGCGCTTCGACGCAAACCGCTAATCGAATCTGTTTTTCGAGCGTTTTTGCATTCCGGAGGCATGACAATTGCAATCCCTATCCATTCGACAACTTTCGAAGTTTTTTGGCGATGCCGCCATCCTGCGCGACATCACGCTGGCGCTGCACAGCGGCGAGCGCATCGGCCTGGTGGGCGCCAACGGCGTCGGCAAGACCACCCTGCTGCGCATCCTCGCCAGTGAGCTGACAGCTGACGGCGGGACCGTCACGCTGGCGGACGGCCTGCGCCTGGGCTATCTGCCGCAGCATATCGCGCCGCAGGCTGGCCGCACCCTGGGCGATTTAATCGACGCGTCGGCCGCCTGGGTGCGCGGGCTGGAGGCGGACATGCGCGCGCTGGAGAGCAGCTTTGCCGCGCTGGGGGGCGACGGCCTGGCCGCTGCGCTGGCCCGCTATGGCGACTTGCAGGAGGCGTTTGAGCGCGCCGATGGCTATGCGCTGGACAGCCGCATCGACGCGGCGCTGACCGGCCTGGGCGTCGCCCACATCGCGCACGCGCAGCCCTTTGACACGTTGTCCGGCGGCGAGAAAACGCGCGCGTCGCTGGCGCTGCTGCTGATTCAGTCGCCCGATGTGCTGCTGCTGGACGAGCCGACCAATCATCTGGACGCGGGCATGCTGGACTGGCTGGAAGGCACGCTGAAAGCGTATCGCGGGGCGGCGCTGATGGCCTCGCACGACCGCGCTTTCCTGAACGCGGTCGCGACCGGCATTTTTGAAATCGACGAGCACACGCGGTCTGGCCGGCTGTATCGCGACCGTTACGACGGCTACGCAGCAGCAAAGCAGGCCGAGCGCCGCAAGTGGGAGGAAGACTTCATCCGCCAGGGCGAAGAGATCAAGGCCCTGAAGTTTGAAATCGCGGTGACGGCGCGGCGTAACGACCGCTTCCGCGAGGTGACCGACAATGACAAGTTCGTCAAGAATATCAAGCGCGACACGCACGCGGCCACGGCCAGCAAACGCATCCGCTCTGCAGAGGAAAAGCTGGCGCGCATCGAGGCCGACCCGATTCCGCGACCGCCTGTGCCGCTGCGTTTCGCCGCGCAGTTTGGGGCGCATGCACTGGACAGCCGCATCCCGCTTCAGCTTGAGCGCGTGAGCAAGGCCTATGACGGCGTGACCGTGCTGCACGAGCTGTCACTGACGGTGCACAACGGCGCGCGCATCCTCGTCACGGGCGATAATGGCGCGGGCAAAAGCACGCTGCTGCGCCTGATGGCCGGGCTGATTCAGCCGGATACGGGCTATGTCGCGCTCAATCCGGGCGTCATCCCTGGCTATCTGGATCAGGAAGCCGAGCTGTTATGGTTGGGTGGAACCGTGTTCGAGGCGTTCCGGCGCGATCTGCCGCAGGACGACCAGGCCCTGAAATCGCTGATTATCAGCATGGGGCTGATGCGCTACGAGTCACTGGATACGCCGGCGCGGGGCATGAGCCTGGGCCAGCGGCGTAAAGTGCAGCTTGCCCGGCTGATCGCGTCTGGCGCGAATCTGCTCATTCTGGACGAGCCGACCAACTATCTCAGCTTTGATGTGGTGGAGAGCTTTGAAAACGCGCTGGCCTCGTTCGAGGGAGCCGTGATCGCGGCATCGCATGATCGGCGCTTCATCGAGCGTTTCGGCGGGCAGCGGATTCATCTAGGCAGCGCGCACGCCCTGCCCGCCTGACGTTCAGGCGCCGGGCAGGTGTTCCACCTGGCGAGCGACGGTGAAAGCCGTTCCCCGGCAGCGGGCGCACGGCCTGAGCACCTCGTCAGGACGGCCTGCTGGCGTCACCTGTCCGCAGGCCACACAGGCCATCGGCTGATCACTGCCCGCCCGCTCACCGGCGTGGCGCTGATGGTTGTCTTCACCCGGCAGGATCGACAACGTGGGCGCATCAGGGGCGCTGTGCGCGGGAAACACGCTGACGATGCCGTCCGGCTCCAGATAGGCATAGGCCACCTGCCCCAGGTTGTCGATGCCCTGCTGGCGAAGCTGCATATACACCTCACTGCTGGACACGCGGGCGCGTTTCAGGCCATGCATGTCCAGCAGGCCGCCCTTCACCAGCCGGATCGGGTCACCCTCCAGCACGCGCTCTGCTTTTCGCGAGCGATTGGTCAGCGTGAGGATGCCGCGTCCCATCAGCGCCACCACCAGGATGGTGAACATCCCATGCGCAAGGGGTATGTTTGGATTGAACATCGGGTCACCCGCCGCCGAGCCCAGCAGCACCAGCAGCAGGAACTCGAACAGCGAAAACTCGCCAAAGCCCGTGCCGCGCCCGGCCACAAAGCGGAAAATCAGCAGTGTGTAGACAGACATGACGACGGTGCGCAGCAGAATCTCAAGGTAGATAGCAAGCGGCTGGTTCCCGAAGAATATGGTTTGCAGATCAAGCATGACGGCCAACTCCAGACAGGGCGCGGGCAGACCGGCGTGTGTTATGCAGATTTTTCGCTGCCGTCAGAGCGAAAGTCCCGCAGCCAGCCATAGCGTTCCGGGTCACTGGCGATCAGCCGGTCCAGGCCCGCAGCATCGTACTGAGAGGGGGCCATATCCTTCGCCTGCTTCTCAGCATGGCGCTGGGCGATCAGAGCGATCAGCCGTTCTTTGAGCGCAGTCGTCTCAGAGACGAGAATTTCCAGGTTACTTCGCAGTTCGCTCACAAGCGCAACGGTGACCATATGTTCTTGATGAGCATTCGGTGTTGTGTTTGCCTCAGATGCGGAATTAATTGCAGCCATGCTCTGCCTCTCCTGTACACGGGTTCGATGGGCAAGTACCAGCGTACAGCATCAGGGCATCGCAGGAGAGGCCTGTTCACCCCGTTTGCCAGTGGGCCACATGGGGCATCTTTAACTGACTAAAAAGGGGCTGGTTTCCGTGTGGAAACCAGCCCCTTTTATCAGTCTTTCAGGCAGCGCGATTAGTCGCGGCGCGGGCCACGGTCGTAACCGCCACGGCCACCACGGTCGCCGCCGCGATCCCCACCGCCACGACGATCTCCGCCGCGGTCGCCACCGCGGCTGCCGCCACGGCCACCGCCGTCACGGGCACGGGCTTCTTCCAGCGTCCAGCCTTCGAGGACGGCCTGGCGGCTGAGGCGCACCTTGCCATCCGGCGAGACGTCGGTGATCATCACCATGACTTCGTCGCCCAGCGCAACCTCGTCTTCCACCTTCTCCACGCGGCGGTCAGCCAGCTGGGAGATGTGGACGAGGCCATCGCGGCCGGGCATGATTTCCACAAACGCGCCAAACGCCTCGATGCGGTTGACCTTGCCGGTGTAGATGCGGCCCAGCTCTGGCTCTTCCGTCAGGCCGCGGATTTCGTCCAGCGCCTTCTGCACCTGGAAGCCATCGACCGCGCTCACGAACACCGAGCCGTCTTCCTGGATATCGACCTTCACGCCGTGGCGCTCCTGGATGCCGCGCACGTTCTTGCCGCCGGGCCCGATCAGCGCGCCGATCTTCTCTGGGTTGATGCGCACGGTCTCCATGCGCGGGGCATACGGGCTCAGTTCCTTGCGTGGTTCTGCAATCGCGCCCAGGATGACGTTCATGACTTCCAGGCGGGCGTCGCGGGCCTGGGCCAGCGCCTGCGCCATCACAGCGTCAGACACGCCGGAAATCTTGATGTCCATCTGCAGCGCGGTGATGCCATTGGCAGTACCGGCCACCTTGAAGTCCATATCGCCGATGTGGTCTTCAAGGCCCTGGATGTCGGTCAGCACAGCGACCTTGTCGCCTTCCTTGATCAGGCCCATGGCGATACCGGCCACCGGGCGCTTGATCGGCACGCCGGCATCCATCAGCGCCAGGGTGCTGCCGCACACGCTGGCCATCGAGGTGCTGCCGTTGCTGCTCAGCGCCTCGCTCACCAGACGAATCACGTAAGGGAATTCGCTTTCTTCAGGCAGCACAGCGCGCAGGGCGGCTTCCGCCAGCGCACCGTGGCCGATTTCGCGGCGCTTGGGGCCACGCAGCGGCATCGCCTCGCCCGTGCTGTACGGGGGCATGTTGTAGTGGTGCAGATAACGCTTGTTTTCTTCAGGGCTCAGGCTGTCGATTTCCTGCGCGTCACGGGGCGTGCCCAGTGTCGCAAAGGTGAGCACCTGCGTCTGTCCACGCTTGAACAGGCCGGTACCATGCACGCGCGGCACCACGCCAACTTCAGCGGCCAGCGGGCGAATTTGCGTGGTCGTGCGACCGTCGGGGCGCACGCCTTCATTGACGATGCGCAGGCGCACTTCCTTGGCCACGACTTCTTCAAAGGCGGCGCGCACGTGCTTGATGTTCACACGGGCATCGTCGGCAGCAGTGTCGTTGTGGGCCTCGTATTCGGCCAGCACGGGGGCCAGCACTTCGGCCAGCGCCTCGTTACGACCAGCGCGGTCGGTGGTGTTCAGCAGCACGTTCTGCACGGCAGCGCGGGTCTTGGCGGTCACCGATTCCACGATCGCTTCGGGCAGCTTGCCGCTGTTGTATTCGCTCTTGGGCTTGCCAATCGCCGCCTGCATTTCATTCTGCAGGGTGATGGCCACCTGAATCGACTGGTGCGCGAGGCGCAGCGCCTCCAGCATGATATCTTCCGGCACTTCATCGGCGGCGCATTCCACCATGTTGATGGCATCGGCCGTGCCCGACACGCGCAGGTCGAGCGTGCTGTTCACCTGCTGCTGAATGGTCGGGTTGACGACGAGCTGGCCGTCGATGTAACCGATGCGGACGCCGGCCACCGGGCCGCCCCACGGCACATTCGAGATGTGCAGCGCGGCGCTGGCAGCGATGATCGCCAGCATGTCCACCTGATGCTCCTGGTCATGGGCGAAGGCGGACAGGGTGACCTGCACGTCGTTGCGCATGTCCTCGGCAAACAGCGGGCGCAGGGTGCGGTCCACCACGCGCGAGGTCAGGATAGCCAGTTCGCTGGGGCGGCCTTCACGGCGGAAGTAGCTGCCGGGGATGCGGCCCGCCGCATAGAACTTTTCTTCGTAGTCCACGCTGAGCGGGAAGAAATCCAGCCCTTCGCGCAGATTTTTGCTCATGGTCGCAGTGGCGAACACGACGGTGTCGCCCAGGCGCACGGTGACTGCACCGCCGGCCTGCTCTGCAAGTTTGCCTGTCTCCACGATGATCTCGTCATTGCCGAGGGTCATCGTAAACCGATAAGTGGTGCCCATGGGGCTGGTGATGGTTTCCATAACCGTCACTTGTCTCCTTTTGCGCATCTGTGCGCTAAATGGACACGCCCGCTGCCAGAAACTGGAGGCTATCGCGAAACGAAACGCGCTTCGCTGCAGGCTCCAATCTCTGCGTCAGACGGGCATGTCAATGTCCTTACACAAGGGCCGCCCAAACAGGCAGCCCCATTCTAACCAAAGGGGTAATCCGTGGCACCTAGCGGCGCAGACCGAGCTTGGCCAGGATTTCGCGGTAGGCCTCAGGGTTGGTCTGGCTGAGGTACTTCAGGTGACGACGGCGCTGTCCAACCAGCTTCAGCAGACCGCGGCGCGAGCTCTGGTCCTGCTTGTGCGCGATCAGATGGTCGGTGAGGTACTGAATGCGCGTGGTCAGCATGGCAATCTGGACTTCAGCCGAGCCCGTGTCGGCTTCATTGCGGCCAAATTTGCTAACCAGTTCCGTCTTTTGTTCTTTCGTGAGTCCCATGTTGTCGCTGTCTCTCGCTTTCTGTTGTAAATGTCGCCATGCAGCCCGGCAGCAGGGGCCGCAGGTCAGGATCATCGATCATTATAGCAGACACAAACATGAAGAATAGGTGCGAAGTTTTAACACTGGGTGGGTGCCGGAATCGAAGCACATTCACAACCTGGTGACGAACCCACATGTGCACACGACGACAACACGGACGATGTCCGATTACGTTATGGAGTATTCTGATGCCCATCATCCAGCACAATCCAGCGGACTTGTTTCCCCCTTACCGCGCTTACAGCCATGCCATTGAAATCAGCGGGCCGGCAAAACTGCTCGTCATCAGCGGGCTGAATGGCTACGAGAGCGATGGACTTACGATGCCGGAGTCATTTGAGGAACAGGGGGACCTGATCTGGAACTATATGGGGATGCTGCTGCATGCTGCCGGGATGGACTACAGCAACCTGGTCTCTGTGCGCACCTACCTGGCCGACCCCGCCTATGACGAGCAGAATGTGCAGCTGCGCCTGCGCTATCTGGGGAATCACCGGCCTGCCCTGACTGTGGTGTGCTGCCAGCTTCTGGAGCCAAAATGGAAGCTGGAAGTCGAGGCGATGGCTGCGGGATAGTTGCCCGTTACGTGTTGTGGATTCAGCCAGCCCGCCGCACCCTGATTAAAGATACCAGGATGCGGCGGTGGATAGTTGAAATCAGTGCCTGTTCGTCTTCCGCCTACCCCACGAGTTGCCCGGCGCAGACCGTCAGCACATGGCCGGTTGTGCTGCGCACCGAATCAGGCATCCAGCCACGGCTTGAGCACGATCTTGCCGGTGGTGCGGCGGCTCTCCATCAGGCGATGCGCCTCGGCAGCCTGACTCAACGGGAGCACATGGTGCACGGGAACCTTCACCTGGCCGGAAGCGACATAGCCGATCAATTCGGCCAGCGCAGCACCCGCCGCCTGTGGACGCAGCCCGAAGTATATTCCCAGATTGAACACGTGGATCGACTGGTTGAGCGACGGATTATAGAAGAAATGGCGCACCGTGGCCTCGTCCATGCGCAGCGCATCACCGCTCGCCACGCCATACACGATCGAGCGACCGAACGGCGCCAGCAGCATCAGCCCCTGCGCAAACAGATCGCCCCCGCCCATTTCAAGGACGATATCCACGCCCTTGCCGCCCGTCAGCGCGCGCACGTCGTCAGCCCAGCCCGGCTGGGTGTAATCGACCACGGCATCGGCGCCGAGGTCGCGAATCGCCTGAAACTTGTCGGGTGAGCTGGTCGCGCCGATGATCTGGCCCGCGCCGAAGATGCGCGCAAGCTGCACAGCATAGCTACCCACGCCGCCCGCCGCGCCCTGAATCAGCACGCTTTCGCCGGGCTGAATGCGCGCCAGCTCTTTCAGGATCATGATGGCCGTCGTGCCGGCGACAGGGAGAGCCGCCGCCTGGTCCATGCTGACGCCGGGCAGCAGCGGGATGACCTGGGCCGCGTACGTCACGGCAAACTGGGCGTATCCCTCTGAGCCGGCGCCCACCAGCGCAAACACCGGCATGCCCACCGTCAAGCCTTCCACGCCTGCGCCCAGCGCCTCAATCGTGCCAGCAACTTCAGCACCGGGGCGAAACGGCAGCGCCGTGGGAAACGGATAGAGCAGATTGCCACGACGCGCCACATCGGAATAATTCACCGAGGCCGATTGCACCCGGATGAGCACCTGCCCCGGCCCGGCAGCGGGCACCGGCGCATCTTCGTAACGCAGGACATCGGGCGCGCCAAATTCGTAAAACTGAACAGCCTTCATCACACTTTCCCCCTCAAAATAGCCTCATCGATCGTTTCTGCGACGTGACTGACGCCGCAATACAATCAAATCTATTCTTTTTACTTGTTTTTAGCAAGTAACAAGAATCATACTAAAACTCACTTGTATACAAATACAAGTCGGGCATACAATTGCGGGATGACGAACAAGAGCTATCACCAGTTTTGCGGGATTGCGCACAGCCTGGACACCATCGGTGACCGCTGGACGCTGCTGGCCGTGCGCAATCTGCTGCTGGGCCCGAAACGCTTCAGCGACCTGATGCGCGGGCTGCCCGGCATCAGCACCAATATCCTGACCGAACGGCTGAAACTGCTGGAAGAACGCGGCGTGGTGCGCACGCGCTTTCTGGCCCCGCCGGCCGCCTCGACCGTGTATGAGCTGACAGAGAGCGGATTCGCGCTGGCGGATGTGCTGGTGGCGCTGGCGCGCTGGGGCAGCCTGACGCTGGGCGCGCCGCAGGCCGATCAGGCGATCGTGGACGAAAGCATCGGCTTTATGACGATGGGCCTGTTCTGGCGGCGCGACAAGCCCCCGTTCTCGCTGACGTGCGCGCTGCACATCCGCGATGCGGGCTACGCGCATGACTTCGTGGCGCAGGTCTCACCTCAGGGGACGGCGCTGGAGGATGGCACGGGTGACGCGGATGTGCATCTCACACTGACGCTGGAGCCGCTGTCGATGCTGAGCAGCGGCAGACTGCGCCTGAGCGATGCCATTCAGCAGAGCGCTGTGCGTGCGGATGGGACGCCCGACGCCGTGAATCAGCTCATCGACTGGGTGGATGGCCGGGCGGGGTGAGCGGGATGCTCAGCCGGGCAGAATCAGCCTCACGCGCAGCAGCGAAGCTCAACCGCCTCGGATGCATGGCCGCGTCAGGACTGATATCCGGCACTAAACCTCACTGAGATCGTCTCCGCAAGAAAACAGGCGCACAGCGTGTGCTGCGCGCCCCACAATGCAACTGGATCGATGATGCGGGCGCAGACCTCAGCTACGTAAAGGCAGGTTGGGAATTGCCCCCTGCACCCTGAGCAGGTCTCGCGCAATCCACGCGGTGACGCCCTCGTGCTGAACCTGGATCCACCCCGCTGTTCGACCGACCGCCATCACACGAGTACCGACCGGCAAGGTGGCCAGAATCGCCCCATCCAGCGCCGGTGTTTCGCGCAGGCGTGCCGCATCTGTCACTTCAGCGCCGAACATATGCCCTTCATAGCCAGACGCCGGTTGTGGCGGAACACCGAGCGCAACCGGCATCGTGCCAAGCGCATCCCACGGACGCGGCAGTGCTTCGAAAGTAGCGCCAGCGGCCTGCAACTCGCTCAGCACGGTTGGAAGCACGCGCCCGGTCACGCGGTTGAGATCGTGAAAAATGATGATCACGCCGTCGCCGTAGTCATACGCGTTATAGGGGTTGTGGAATGAACCGACTGAAACGGGATCGCCAAGAATGTTTTGAAGCACGCCATTATCAAAGGCGATGGTATCCAGATCGATATCGTCCGGCATCGCCCAACCGCAGTCATCGCTGTTGACATTCCAGTTATAGGTGATCACGTTGATATCGTCGGTTGGGGGGAACGGTTGTGCCGCACCACCGGGTTGCCAGAACATTTTTGTCTGTGCGTCATATACTGGCAGCCATTCGCCCAGGGCTTCGCGTATAGCCGCTTCAGTGCGTCGATACGACTCAATTACGGGTTCGGCCGGCGCACCCGCATACACGCCCGGCTCATCCCACAGATGATTGATTAACGCGTGACCTTCGCTGATTTCGCGTTGCAGTAAATACTCGCGCCCCGCAATCTGACTGCCTGCAATGACAAACGAAGCACGCGCATTGTACTGTGCGAGGATGTCCAGAATTTGGGGCGTATAGGCATCGGTAGGCCCATCCTCAAAAGCGAGATAGACCCGGAACGGTGGCGTGACTGCCTGTGCATATGAAGGTATTAATGGCATCAAGGTGATCAGGAACAAAACGGCGATGAACGATCGGGCCACACGTTTCATGAGCATCCGCTTGCGCTTTCTCAACGAAATCAGGCGATACAGACAGCATAACCTCAAAAGTAATACTGTCCCCATACGCACAGGTGCCGCTTACACGTTACCAAGCCTGCGCTTACACGTCGCACAGCTTACGCCAGAGCGTATGGTTACGGGCGATTGGGAGTTCAAGGCAAGGCAAACGCGACACATTCAAGCACCTACGAAAATCACATCTTTGGCTGAAGGCATACTCATGGGGGACGAAAGAAAACGCCCCGACTGGAACCCAGTCAGGGCGTTTTATCAAGTATCAGGCTAAAAGAAGCTATGTGCGCTCGGCCACCAGGCTGACGGTGTGATGCGTGCGGAACAGGCTGTACTGGCCGGTGCGCCCAGGAATCGGGTTGAGCACGTTTTCCGTCTCCATGATCGAGAACCACAGCGGCAGGTCAAACTCGCGCGTCGAGCCCATCGTCTGGAAGCTTTGCTCGCTGATGACCATGCTGCGCTCGTACATCGAGAGCAGCACGCGAATGAAGATATCGCGGTCGCCCAGCGTATCGCGCACCAGCGGCGCATTCATTTGCAGCGAGATACCCTTGGTCAGGAACTCGCTCTGCGGATTCGGATACTCCTGCACCGCCGCCGCGCTGTTTTCGCTCAGGTATTCCACCGAACGCTGAAAGCTCATGCCGCGGTCGAAGGCGCGCAGGCGCTTGTGCAGGCTGCCCAGCGGGCACCACGAGTAGCCGCGGAAGCTGGTGAACTGCTCCACGCTGACGATCACGCGGCGCACCATATCGGCCGTCTCCGGCTCCATGCGCTCCAGCTCGTCAATCGAGATGCCCTGCCAGTTTTCAATCTGCGGCTCGTCGGGCGTGCTGGTCTGCGCTGGCAGCGCATAATCGGCACGCAGCTTGATGACCGGCACCAGGTCGTCGGGATTGTGGCGATGCGGCACCAGCTCACGCTGAAGCACGTGTTCGCGCACCAGGCAGTCGATCCAGTCGCTGCGCCACTGATCGCTGTAATTCATGCCCGGCCGCTCCAGGTCGCGATCCATCGCCAGTCCCTTGAGCAGGAAGCCATAGTTCACATATTCCCAGTCGCGCACCTGCAGCGTGTTCATCACGCGCAGCACGATGCGGTCGCGGATGCTGCGCGTCTTTTCGACCACCGGGTTATTGGCGTCGAGCATCAGCTTCTGGCCTGCCGGCGTGACCGCCTTCAGGATGCCCAGGCTCACGGCCTGCGCCACCAGGTCTTCGCCGCGCTGCTTGTTGATGACCGCGTTCACCTCCAGCAGCTGATCGATCAGGCGGGTGCGCAGCAGCACATCCCCTCCCTGCGACTGTGCCACACGGTCAAACTGGATGATCACGCTGCTCCACTGGCTGGGCGTGAAGTTGGCGATTTCGCCTTCTTCGTTCAGCGCGGCCAGGCTGAGCTGCTGATGCGTTTGCAGGTCGGTGAAGTCTTCGACGTATTCGATCTGCACGCCGACGTTGTTCTCAAGCTGGCGGCTGGTGGCACCGCGCACGGCCCACACGATGACCGTCTTGTTGCGCGAGCGCAGCGTGTTGATGACCTCGTTGAAATCGCGGTCACCGCTGGCGACGATATACACGTCAGCCGCGTCCTCGTGCGAGGAATCGGTGATCAGGTCGCGGGCGATGCGCATGTCGGCGCTGTTCTTGCCCGGCAGGTTGAAGACCGGGTCGATATTGGCCATCGCCAGGCGGCTGGGCGCTTCGTCTGCGACTTCATGGCCGTTGCTGTCCACCAGCGGCGGCAGGCTGCCGCGCTGTCCCCACGGCGCATAAGCTGCAAAGCTGAGCGGCTGTCCGTGGGCGGCGGCCTGGCGCTTGAACGACACGATCAGCTGGTCCAGATTGACCATATAGCCCTGTTCGTTCAGGCTGATGGCGATATTCTCAAAGTCGATGTAGACGGCGACGTTCTTGGTCTGCTGGATGCCAAGCAGCGATTCCAGCGGCTGGAAGATCACTTCTTCGGCAAACTCGGTGCCCGTCAGTACATCCACGCTGCCCCACATACGGATGCGGGCGCGGCGCGTCGTCTTGACACGGCGCACCAGCGGGATCAAATCCTTGTTGGTGGTCGCCAGGATCAGTTCGTTGACCGGCTCCGGGTCGTACGAGAAATAGTTGATGATCAGCGCGTCGGCCAGGGCCGAGCGTTTGGTCACCGTGAAGCAGTCATAGCCCGCCGCCTTGAAGACCATTTCGGGGTCTGGCTGTCCGGGTCGCTGCCCGCGATGCTGGCGCCAGGTGGCCACCGCAACCGCTTTTAGTTGATCTGTGCTGATGAGACCGCTTGCCAGCGCCGCGCCTGCTTTCAGGCCCAACGCAAGCTCCTGCAGGTCGACCGGGATTCCCCGTCGCTGAAAGTGTTCAAGCAAATCGTCGACATCAACGATTAAATATGCCGCCATAACCCATCCTACATGAACCTGCCACGTGTACGGTCTGTCTCACGCGGCGGGAGTATCTGCGCTGCTTTGATGCGCGGTATTTTCCTGTAGGTGTCTTGTGTGAGCTAGAAAGAAGTCTAAAAACACTTTTTGGAAAACACCTGTATTTGTGCCAATTGTAACAAATCGGCCAAATTCACGCAATCAACAACTCATTATAAACCATAGATGTTAAACCTCGTGCACAATACCAAAACGTTTAAGCCAACGCTCAGTATTGTTACAAAATGGTTTACATCTGCACAAGTGAAGTGTGCCGCCCATTGTGCGAAAGTGACGAATTGGAGGCGGCAACGCTCAAAACAGCACGCCTCCCACGGCTTTCCGGCGACCGGAAAAGCAGTGGGAGGCGTGAGTTGTACGCCGCGAAAACCGCTGAAATCAGTAGGCGCGGGCGAAAATCGCCACGCTGTCGGCTGGCTGGCCGGTGAAGAAGCAGGTGCCGCTGCCGCCGGGCTGTTCCAGCGGGGTGCAGCGGTGCGTCGCTGCTGTCTCCTGTTTGATTTTTGTGAGGTCGGCATCGCTGCCAGCGAACCAGACGCGGGCAAAGCCGCCCTGCTCGATCACCCCACGGAATTCGTCGTAGGTCTTCACATCAAACGTGTTGGCATCGCGGAAAGTCGTCGCCTGGGCCAGCATGCTCGCCTGAATCTCGGTCAGCAGGTCGCGCACCTGGGGGGCGATATTTTCCTGCTTCAGGAAGCGCTTGCCTTCCTTGCCGGGCATATCGCGGCGGCCCGCCACAACCGTGCCACCGGCCACGTCACGCGGGCCGATTTCCAGGCGCACGGGCACGCCGCGCATCTCCCAGTCATTGAACTTGAAGCCGGGCTGCTGTTCACGCGTGTCCACGTGCACGCGAATATCGGCGTCCAGCAGAGCGCGCTTCAGGCCATCCACAGCCGCCATCACTAGCGACTGTTCCTCGTCGGTCTTGAAGATCGGCACGATGACAACCTGAATCGGGGCCAGACGAGGCGGCAGGCGCAGGCCTTTTTCGTCGCCATGCGTCATCACCACCGCGCCGACCATGCGCGTGCTCATGCCCCACGAGGTCGTCCAGCAGGTTTGCAGTTGATTCCCGCGGTCGAGATACTGAATATTGAAGGCGCGGGCAAAGTTCTGGCCCAGGTTGTGGCTGGTGCCGCTTTGCAGCGCCTTCTTGTCGCCCATCATCGCTTCGATGGTGTACGTGCGCAGCGCCCCGGCAAACTTCTCGGTTTCGGTCTTGCGCCCCTTGATGACCGGGATCGCAGCCTCATTGATGGCGACATCGGCGTACACGTCCAGCATTTGCAGCGTCTCGGCTTCGGCCTCGGCCTCGGTCGCGTGGGCGGTATGGCCCTCCTGCCACAGGAATTCAGTCGTGCGCAGGAACGGGCGCGTGCGCATCTCCCAGCGCACCACATTCGCCCACTGGTTCAGCAGCAGCGGCAGATCGCGATAGCTCTGAATCCACTTGGCCATGCTTTCGCCGATGATCGTCTCGCTGGTGGGGCGCACGACCAGCGGTTCCTCCAGCTCTTTACCGCCGCCGATGGTGACGACGGCCAGTTCAGGGCTGAAACCTTCCACGTGGTGGGCCTCACGGTCGAGATAGCTCTTGGGGATGAATAGCGGGAAATACGCGTTCACATGGCCGGTCGCCTTGAAGCGTTTGTCCAGCGCGTTCTTGATGCCCTCCCACAGCTCATAGCCGTACGGCTTGATGATGATGCAGCCGCGCACCGGGGACTGATCGGCCAGGTCTGCGCGGTACACAATCTCGTTGTACCACTCGGAAAAATCGACCGCTGGATTTGTGAGCGCCTGATTTGCCATACGTCTCTTTCCCTGTTTATGGGGTCACTAAAGGTCATAAAGGCCTGAATAGTCATGGTAGCATACAATTATAGAAGCGCGTCAGGCAGTTTCACAGGGCGCGGGTGCTTATGGGTCGGCATCCCATGTGCGGGTGTAATTCACTTTCAGCTTGTCCAGCACGGCCTGCCCCAGGTCGATCTGCTCAATACTGGCGATCTGCAGCAGATACAGCAGCACGTCAGCCAGTTCGCCGGCCAGCTCGGCGCGGTCGGCGGACGCTTCGCCCCACTGATAATGCTCCAGCACTTCGCTCGCCTCCAGCACCAGCGAGACCGCCAGGTTGCGCGGCGTCTGCGGGCGCTTCGAGTCGGGCTCGTACCAGCCCTTGGCGCGCACAAACTCGTGCATCGCGCGGGTGAGATAAGACAGGTCATGGTGTGAGGTCATAGGCGGTGAAGTGAAGTGCTGAGTGCTGAGCAATGAGTACTGAGTGTAACGCACATGCGACCAGTCTCACCAGACGGGCATAGAACTAACGGCTTGATCCACGTGCTACATTGCCCTTGCCTGCACTTATTGCTCAGCACTCATTACTCATTGCTCAGCACTCATTGCTCAGTACTCATCACTGCTTCCAGCACCTCCAGCAGCGCGGCATTCGTCTGCGCGGCCTGCTGGGCATGGCTGATCTCGGCGCTGCCGTCGCCAGACTGGACGCCGTAGTAGCCAAACTGCGCGTGGTTGCCGCCCTCGATCAGCACATACGTGGTGTCGGCGGGAAGCTGTGGCGCGGTGTTGTCGACATCGGCAATTTCGGTCAGCAGGTCATTGCTGGCATAGATGCTGGCCACCGTCAGGCCAGAAGCGGTCAGGTCGAGACCAGGACCGGGGAACGAGCCGAAGAACACCAGTCCCGCCAGCGCATCCGGACGATTGGCCGCATACTGCGCCGCCATCGCGCCGCCCAGCGAGTGCCCGCCCAGCACCCAGGTGTCGATGTCGGGATGCGCCGCGATCACGCGGTCAGCAGCGTTGATATCAAAAAAGGCGAAATTCAGCGGCATGGGTACGATGGCGGCCAGATAGCCGGCCTCCGCGGCAGACCGCGCCGTCACCGCATACGCGCGCGCATCGACCAGCGCGCCCGGGTAATAAATGAAGCCCGTGGTCGCGCTGACTTCCTGCGGGACAAACTCCCACCAGCCGCCCGCCACCTGGCTGACCGCGACGGCATCGTCGCTTTCCAGCGCGGCCAGCGCCTCCGGCATCGGCTGAAGCGGGTTATTCACCCAGGCGAGGAAGCCGATCACCCCGACCACCAGCACGACCAGCACTGCACCCAGCAGCGTCAATGCGATTTTCTTGCCACGACCCATGATGTTTATCCTGTTTCAGATGAATCCATACTGACAGGGAAGTATACAGGTCTGCGTGAGCCGGATGTGAGAGCAGACCTGTACGGGACGTTTATGGGGTTGCGCGCCGCTAGTAGGCGTTCTCGTCCTTGCGCGTGATGATGTTGAGCACCGTGCGGATGATGATCTTGATGTCCAGCCACAGCGACCAGTTTTCGACGTACCACAGGTCATAGCTGGTGCGGTCATTAATCGAGGTATCGCCGCGCAGGCCGTTCACCTGCGCCCAGCCGGTCATGCCGGCCTTCTCGCGATGACGTTCCATATAGCGGGGAATCTGCGAACGGAACTGGTTGACATACACCGGGCGTTCCGGGCGCGGGCCCACCAGGCTCATCTCGCCCAGCAGCACATTGATGAGCTGGGGCAGCTCGTCCCAGTTGGTCTTGCGCATGATGCGGCCGATGCGCGTCACACGCGGGTCGTCTTTGACCGTCCAGCCGACACCTTTGGCCTCGGCATCCTGGCGCATCGAGCGGAACTTGATCATCTGGAAGGGTTTGCCGTCCAGGCCCATGCGCTCCTGCGTATAAAACACGTTACCAGGCGATTCCAGACGCACCAGAATGGCCGTCAGCAGCAGCAGCGGCGACAGCAGCACAATCCCCACCAGCGACCCGACCAGGTCCAGCCCGCGTTTCAGGCTCAGCTTCCAGCCGCGCAGCGAAATGTCGCGCACGGTTATGAGCGGCATATCGCCCAGCTCACCCATCGTCATATCACCGGCGATATAAGCGAACATGTCCGGATAAATCTTGATATCCACCTGCCCGCGCTGGCACAGGCCGATGATTTCCAGCGCCTCGGCACGGTTGCTGTCGGGCACGGCGATGATGACCTGTTTCACGGCAAATTCGTCGATGATGTCGGGAAGATTCTCGCTGGTGCCCAGCACCGGCACGCCGCTGATCGAGGTGCGCGTCGACTCGCTGTTGTTGTTTGAGACATGCACCATGCCGATGATCTCGTAGCCCAGCTCCGGGCTGCCCTTGATTTTGCGCAGCAGGTCGCGCGCGTGGCGCGTCGTACCCACGATCAGCAGGTTATCGCGTTCCAGCCCACGGATGCGCAGGGCGGTGACCACCATGCGATGGAGGATGCGCCCCAGCACGACCATGATGATGCTGAAGACCAGCACGTAGAAAAACAGGCTGCGCGGATAATCGACCGGGTCAAACAGGGTGTTCTTGAAGAAGATTTCCTGCAGGCTCATCACCATCAGCGAGCCGATCGTGACCAGCACGCTGACGCTGCGCGCCATATCGATGCGACTGATCGCGCGCGGCTGATGGTACATGCGCGAGAAATAAAACATCGTGCCGATGGTGAGCACCTGCAGCGCAATCGTCGGCCAGTAGGCGAACAAGGGGGCCGAGACCGCCGGGTTCGAGACGAACTGCACGCCCTCGCGGACAAAGTAGCCGACGATGAACGCGACCAGCAGCATGGCGATGTCCGTCAGCACCAGCGCGACATTGAGCAGTGTCTTCAGGCGCTGGGAACGGGCATTTTTCAGCGGGGCGCGGCCTGGCGAATTTCCGGCCACAACGGCTTCCCGCCCTTCGCCAGCAGTCCCATCATAATCAGGCTGTGCAGCCATCGCGGCGTCTGTGCCTCATAGTGTTTCCGATAAAATAACAGCATGGCGCGCGTGAACTCAAACTGCGCGCGTTTGCTCTGGCGGCTGGCGGCGCGCTTCACGTGCAGAATCTGCACCTGCGGGTGATACATCACCTGCCATCCCTGCGCCTTGATGCGAAAGGCCCAGTCGATATCCTCGGCATACATGAAAAACCGCTCGTCCAGCAGCCCGACCTGGACGATGGCCTCGCGCCGTAACTGCATGTACGCGCCCACCACGGAATCGACTTCGGCTTCCTGGTCGGGCCCGATAAACGTCATATTATAACGACCAAAGCGTTTGCTGTAAGGGAACAGCTTGCCCAGCCCCATGAAATGATACAGCGACACGGTTGGCGTGGGAAAGCCGCGCTTGCACGCTTTGTCCAGCGTGCCATCCGGCAGCAGGATCTTCGGCCCGGCCACGCCCACCCGCGGATGCGCATCCATATAAGCCGTCATCGCGGCCAGGGCATCCGGCGGGACTTCGGTGTCCGGGTTGAGCAGCAGCGCGTAACGCGGCGCATCTGCATCGACGCGGCCAGCCTCGTGATAGCCGAGGTGGCGCAGGCCGACATTATTGCCAGCCGGATAGCCCACATTATCCGCGTTGACGATCAGCTCGGCCTGGGGGAATTCGGCGCGCACCATGTCGGCGCTGCCGTCGGTCGAGGCATTGTCCACCACCACCACGCGCATGGTCGTGTCTCCCTGCGAGGCAAATACCGTGTGCAGACATTTACGCAGCAGGTCCCGCGTATTCCAGTTGAGAATGACAACGCCGAGATCGATCACCATCCACCATCCTGTTCACTTTGAGTATAACACAGCGGGAACAAAGCAAATCGGACGCTAAATCAACGCCATGCAAACCGGATTCATATCACAGAAAGTTAACAATCCATGGCATAATTTAGAACATATGGACGATCCCACGGCGCATGTGGGTAACCTGCGATTACGTGGGAAAACACTCATATGAGCAGTTTTTATGCTTCGGAATAGCGCGAGTCACAGGCATTGGACAGGGATGCGGGGGTTTGCTAAAGTATTGTTATGAGAATGCTAAGCAGGTTCCCGACGCGATTACCCCAGCCCGATGTGCTCATGAGCAGGGCAATTCCGGGGTCTTCCACCGGCCGCTGAAAAGTGTATCGCGCGTCGTTCTATGTGCTGCACAGGCTATCGTGCAGCCAGCGGACATTGGCTTGTCTGCTGCTGGTGTCAGGGTCAGCACTTCTGGCCGAAATGAACACACTTCCCATCCGATGACTCTTGTAAGGACTGGTTGCAATGGTTGATACCGCCAATAAGAGAAATGCCCTGCACGATTTGGGCTATAAGATTTTTCTTGATCGTTATGCCCAGAAGGATATGAAACGCCAGACGCTGGCCGTGGGCGACACCGTGATCGTGGTCGTCAACGGCGATACCGGCCAGCGCGAAATCGGCCACGTGACGGCCATGAACCTGCCCACGGTCACCATCAAGCTGCTGGATGGCGAAACCGTCACCCGCGACCTGGAACACGTGGACAAGCCGCTGGAAACGCTGCCCGAACAGATGATGGCACGCGTGGCCGCTGGCATTGCCAAAGCTGAAAAAACCCCTGAATTACAGGCCAAATGGGGCGAAGCATTCCAGTGGCTGCTGGAAGATTTCAAGTTCGTGCCGGCCGGGCGCATCCTGACCGCCGCAGGCACCGATCAGCAGCTCACGTTCTATAACTGCTATGTCATTCCTTCCCCGCGCGACTCGCGCGGCGGCATTATCGAGACGCTGCGCCAGATGACCGAAATCATGAGCCGTGGCGGCGGCGTCGGCATCAACCTGAGCAGCCTGCGTCCGCGCCATTCGTTCGTCAAAGGCGTCAACGGCCGTTCGAGCGGGTCGGTAAGCTGGGGCGCGCTCTACAGCTTCGTCACCGGCCTGATCGAACAGGGTGGCAGCCGCCGTGGCGCGCTCATGCTCATCCTGGATGACTGGCATCCGGATGTGTTCGACTTTATCAACAGCAAGCGCACAGCAGGCAAGATCACCAACGCGAATATCAGCGTGGGCGTCAGCGACCGTCTGATGGAAGCCGTCAAGGCCGATGCCGACTGGGAGCTGGTCTTCCCCGACACCTCCAACCCTCGTTATGAAGACGAGTGGGATGGCAATCTGGAAGCATGGCAGGCGAAGGGCCTGCCGGTCGTCAAGCATCGCACGGTCAAGGCGCGCAAGGTGTGGGACACCATCATCGAAAGCGCGTGGGCCAGCGCCGAGCCGGGCGTGTTCTTCCGCGAACGCTATAACAAGATGTCGAACTCGTGGTACTACGCGCCGATCATCTGCACAAATCCATGTGGTGAACAGGGACTTCCGGGCTACGGCGTGTGCAACCTGGGCGCCATCAACCTGTCGAAGTTCTACGACGAAACGAAGCATGATGTGAAGTGGGACGATCTGGACAAGGCCGTGCGCATCGCCACGCGCTTCCTGGATAACGTGATCGATGTCACCCCCTACTTCTTCGAGGAAAACGAGCGCCAGCAGCTGGGCGAGCGCCGCGTCGGCCTGAACAACATGGGCCTGGCCGAGCTGATGATCCGCCTGGGCGTGCGCTATGGCAGCGACGAGAGCGTCGCGCTGATCGACCGCATTTACAGCCTGATCGCCCGCGCCAGCTATGAAACGTCGGCCGAACTGGCCGCCGAAAAGGGCGCCTTCCCGTATTTCGATGCTGAAAAGTTCCTGCAAAGCGGCTTCATGCAGAGCATGAGCGAGGAAGTGCGCGGTCTGGTGCGCGAAAAGGGCATCCGTAATGTCACGCTGCTGACGCAGGCGCCCAACGGCACGATCGGCACGATGGTGAATACGAGCACCGGCATCGAGCCGTTCTTCTCGTGGGTGTATTACCGCAAGAGCCGCCTCGGCCTGCACGAAGAACAGGTGCCGCTGGTCAAGGAATACTTTGACGCGCACCCCGGCGAGACCGACCTGCCCGACTATTTCGTCACGGCGATGGAGCTGTCGCCGGAAGACCATATCAAGGTGCAGGCGGCGATTCAGCGCTGGGTGGACAGCAGCATCAGCAAGACCTGCAATGTCCCCAACGAGTACACCATCGAGCAGACGCGCGAGCTGTACGAATACATGTACGAATCCGGCTGCAAGGGCGGCACCATCTACCGCGATGGCAGCCGTGACGAGCAGGTGCTGATGCTGAAGGGTGACGAGCGCGCCGAGAAGGAAGCCGCGGAAGTCAAGGAAAAGGTGAAGGCCGAGTCGGCAGCGACTGCCCCGGTCGCCGCCCAGCCCGCCGCGCCGGTCGAGCAGGTGGCCACGCCCTACCATGTGTATCCGCGCCCGCGCAAGCTGCAAGGCGTCACGGTGAGCAGCCGCACGCCCTATGGCAATGCGTACATCACCATGAACAGCGACGAGAACAACTTCCCGTTTGAGGTGTTCATCGCCGCGCCGGGCAAGGCAGGCAGCGACCTGCAGGCAGACGCCGAAGGCCTGGGCCGCATGATCTCGCTGCAACTGCGCACGACCGCGCCGGGCAACCGCCTGAAGATGCTGGGTCTGATCATCGACCAGCTCCAGGGCATCGGCGGATCGCGCTCGGTAGGCATGGGCCCGAACCGCGTGCTCTCGCTGCCCGATGCGGTGGCCATCGCGCTGATGGATCATTACTTCCCGGCGGAAAAGGCGCAGCAGCTCAACCTGTTCCAGCCGGTCGAGATTCAGGTCGGTGGCGCCGCGCTGACGATGCCGGCCGTGACCGTGCAGCCAGCCGCTGCGACGGCCAGCGCGGCCCCTGCGGCCAACGGCCACGCGACCAACGGCCACGCCGCCGCCAATGGCAGCGCCAAGTCGGCCAGCACAACCACCAATGGCTATGCGAAGGGCGCCGAGATGTGCCCGTCATGCGGGACCGTGTCGCTCATCCGCGCCGAGGGCTGCCGCAAGTGCACCTCGTGTGGCTACAGCGAGTGCTAAATTAGAAACAACGAGGGGCCGTCGAATTTCTGACGGCCCCTCGCGTTTCAGGTTACGTTATGCAGTTGAAAGGGGGTGATGAAAGTACACCGCCGGTTGACATGCATGTGTCAAAAAACCAAGCGCCAGAGAATTTCATTCACGAAGTTCCAGCTTCGCGAAATCCCCAGCGCCCAGCTAATTCAGAAGCATGGATAGAGTACCTAAGCGCCTCAACAAGGGCAATAGGTATTTCGTCCAGAAAAGGACCAAAAATGGCCTTCATGGCAAGCAATGCAATAACCGCTGTGCACTACTCGCAGAGCGGACGGTTTCGACATATCGTCGAAGTGAGCGTGAGCCGGGTAGATTTGGTTGGTCGCCTTGTTCCATACGGCACTTTGCGACGCGAAGATGTTGTCAACGGTATCAAGTACCGAAACCAGATCTTCGTAACATGTAGTGGTAGATACTTTCTACCAACAAATTCACCGCTTGTACGCGTGTTTCCGGTAAATGGCACGGATTACATCAAGACCGAGCCAAATGGGAATCCTGAGGACAACTTAGGAAATCTGCCGGAATACTAGCTATCGGTAGGAACTCTCCACGTAGAGGCTTGGCATGCCAAGCCTCTACGTGGACTTTGATACTGTCTACAAGCAGAAAACTTTTGGAATAGCGTAACCTTAGGATTTCTCAGGATTTTCGACTAAACGGTTCGCACAAACTCCGACCCCTTGCGTAGACATAGGAGCCACCAGCCGTGAAAATCAAATACGATCCTGAGGTCGATATCCTGTATATCAGCTTCAGCGAAGCCATCATCGACGAAAGTGATGAAGACAAGCCGGGCGTCATTCTGGACTATGACGCGCAAGGCAATATTGTCGGCATCGAAATACTGGACGCCTCAAAGCGGATGGATAATCCACGCGCTGTAGAGTACGCCGTCGCCCCCTGAACCCCATTCCCCATTCATGAATTTTTCGCCAAGAATGTGAAAATTTCTATACAATTCGCGCAGATTCCATATGCTTGAGGACATCAACAGTTGTCAGCGTATGGACTTCATATGCCCGCAATGGACATCGCCACCGCCACCAAAACCCTGCAAACCCGCGCCGCCGCCGTTCAGCGCAGCAAGGAAACGCAGCGCGAAAAGCTGATGCGCGAGCTGCTGGAGGCCGCCCAGCAGTTCGTCACGCTGTATCAGCGGGCGGATGCCAATGCCCGTGTGCGCATGATCCTGGGCCTTGAGGGAGACGAGGCCGCCTTGTATGCGCTGGTGCGCTATATGTATGCCTGCGCCAAAAACAGCGCCGCAGCCATGACCCGCAGCCTGCGCGAGGCCGAGACAATCGTCGCCAGCGGCATCGCGGCCTATGTGATTATCGCCGACCGCCTGCCGCCGACGGCGCTAAAGAAAGCCGAAGACGCGCTGGTCGCACAGGCCGACCGGCTGAATATCCCGCTCGACACCTTCATGGCCGATGCCCAGCCGCCGCAGCAAGCCTATCTGGCGACCGCCGAGTCCATGGCCGAAGCGTATTACCGCGACGGCGCGATTCACGCGGTCGGCCACCTGCTGCGCATGTTTCCGCATGTCGAGCACGACAAAAAGATCATGGAGGCCGTCTCGCGCATCAGCGGGCTGACCCCTGTCGGCGCCCTGCGCGACCTGCCCGACCATTACCTGCGCGCCATGTACATCCGCGACCGCGTCGACCGCGCCCCGCATATCGTGAAGGCCGCGGACCTGGAGGTTGACGGGCGCGACGCGCTGGATGTGGCGCCGATTCCCGCCCAGCCGACGGGCAAAAATGTCGTGGGGACGCAGGCGATCACCGCCGAGCGCTACAGCTCCGCCTTGCAGGACTATGCCAAAGCACAGCGCGACCCGAATGCGCCGCTGCACATCGGGCTGGGTCTGGCGATCACCGTTGGGGTGCTGGCCGGGCTTTTCCTGCTGACGAGTCGCGTCACCGCCATGCCGGACGCACAACTTGTCGACCTGCTTGGCCTGATCGTGGGTGGTGGTCTGTCTGTCGCGCTGGGACTGGCGGGCATCAGCGTCGTCTTCCGTGGCGAGCTGTCGCTGCCGCGCCGCCTGCTGATTCCGCTCAGGCTGACCGGGCTGGCCGCGCGCACAACCGGCTGGATGCTGTTTGCCGGGATGCTGCTGGTGCTGCTGGGCATCGTCGTGGGGACGGGGCTCCTCACGCCCGCCTTCCTGGCCGACCGATCGCTGCTGCTGCGCGTGCTCATCACCGGCGCCATCAGCTTCCCGCTGGCCTTCATCACCGGTATCCTCATCCGCCTCGCCAATCGCTGACGACTGTCCACCGCTCACGCGGCGTTCATCGCGCTCACCCTTGCCGCTGTTTGCGCGTCTGCTACCATTGCAGCCTGTACATTGTGGACTCATGCATGACTGACAACCAAAACCCACCCGAACTTGATGCTTCTTCCTTCTGGCAGGAGCCGGATTTCATCCTCACCGACCTGGTCTCGCTGATGGCCAACAAGATGAACAGCGAGCTGGGGATTACGCTGCTGGTCGGCGGCACGGTGATGACCGGCACGCTGGTGGGAGAGCGCGATTACCTGTCCACCGTGAGCAAGCTGTTCAAGAGCGTCGCCCGCGAGATGTTCGATCATCCCACCCGCGACGACCTGAAAGCCATCGACGACGCCTTTGAATTTGACGCCTTCATCGAGGATGAGTATCTGGAGCCTGATGATGCGCCCGTCGAGGAAGATGCCCCCGACGAAGCCGTGCCGATGCCGCCGATCCGGTTTCTGCATCTGAAGGACCCGCTCATCATCGCGCCGGGCAGCACCATGAGCTTTCGCGAAAGCGCCCTGCCCATCATGCGTATCCGCCTCAGCCAGATTCAGGGCTGGATGATGGGCCGCGTGACCATGATGAACACCGACGAATTCGATGAATTCGACGATGAACCGCCGTCCAACGGATCCAGTTTCCCACGTGGAGGGTTCATCCAGTAACCAGTGCGCATGCCTCAGCAGGGCGCATCGCCAATGTTCGCAGACCGAGACCATCGCCAGATGCCTAAACGCAACCTGCTCATGAAAATCGTCCGCATTCTGCTCGTCATCGGCCTGGTATGGCTGGCCGTGGTGCTGGTGCTGGGCGTCGTCGTGATCGTGTATGGCGAGACGGACAATGCTTCCCCATCCGACACCATCATCGTGCTGGGCAGCGGCCTGCGCCGTGACAATCAGCCCGGCCCCTCCCTGACAAGACGTTCGCGCCACGCGGCCAGCCTATATGCCCAGGGCATGGCCGAGACCATCATCTGCACCGGCGGCCTGACCGCAGGACGCAACCGCAGCGAGGCCAGCGGCTGTGCCGAAGTACTGATGGCCAACGGCGTGCCCGAAAGCGCCATCCTGCTGGAAGAACGCAGCCGCAGCACCGAGGAAAACGCGCTGTTCTCGCACGAAATCATGCGCGCCAACGGCCTGACGAACGCCATCATTGTGTCGGACGGCTATCACCTGCTGCGCGCGCAGTGGATTTTTACGCAGGAAGGCATTCCGGTCGTGACCTCGCCTGCCGTCACCCCACCGATCATGACGCTGTTCATCAGCACCGCCCGCGAAATCCTGGCGCTGCACTGGCAGCTTGTGAAGACCGTGCTCAACCTGCCCTTCACCTATGTGCCGGTGATGTAGGCAGGACGGGAAGCCACAGCCGGGCGGCTCGCGAGCCGGCCCTACGCCAGCAACCCGGTCTTACAGAGACAGGCATGCCTTGTGCTTGGCATATAGGCAGCTCCTGATGCCCTCGGGCGTCCTGGCGATTAAGGTCTGTTTCCCTCACCTGGGTGTGAAGTTAATACCATTCTCGCGGCCAAACCAGACAGCGTAGGGAAGGCGTCAGCCAGCGCAGGATGGCCGTAGTGACCCCGCATCATCCATCCCGAACGAAAAAGGCCTATACTCATTACAGACAGACTTACGCATCCGCAGGGAAGTGTTTTATGAATCGTCGCATCCTTCTCTTATTGGTTATTGGCTTATGCCTGCTCACCAGCCTGCAAATCACGCTGGCGCAGGATGACCCCGCCGAGGCAGAAGCGCCACCGATCAGCGGACTCGCGCTAACCGACACGCTGCCGGAAGACGGGGCAAATGAAGTTTCCACCGACGCGCAGCTGCTGGTCATCTTCAACCGGCCGGTGGTGCCGCTGGGCACCATCGAGCAGATGCGCGCCCTGCCCTCGCCGATCACGATTTCCCCCGCAGTGGAGGGGTCCGGCGAATGGGTGAACACCAGCATTTACGCGTTTGAGCCAGCGACCGCCTATGCGGGCGGACAGACGTACACCGTCAGCGTGCAGCCAGACCTGACGGCCGTGGATGGCAGCGCCCTGGATGCAGCCGCCGCCAGCAGCTTCAGCTTCACCACAACGCTGCCCAATACCACCCAGGTGGTGCCCGAATTTGGCGCCACCAATGTCGTGCTGGACCAGACCGTGCAGGTTCGCTTCAACATGCCCGTCAATCAGGCGGACGTGGAAGCGGCATTCAGCCTGCGTCAGACGGATGCCAGCGGTGATGAAGGGCTGGTGGCCGGCTCGTTTGAGTGGGCAGAAGACGGCGCAGGATTCCGCTTCACGCCGGATGCACGCCTGAAACTGGGCACCGACTATGTCGGCCAGTTGGTCGGGCTTGTGCGCTCGGTGGGCGGCGGACAGCCGACCAACTTCGATACCGGCGTGGAATTCTCCACGGTGTCCTTCCCCAGGATCATTCGCACCTTCCCTGAAAACGGGGCGGCCAACCATGACGCCTTCTACAGTGGCTTCACCTTCACCTTTGCCTCGCCGATGGATATCACGTCGCTGGAGGACAGGATTACGGTGGAGCCAGCGCCGCGGGAAATCTACGACAGCTACTATGGCGACTGGGACAACTCGTACACGCTGAGCTTCGAGCTGGAGCCCAGCGCCGAGTATGTGGTGACGCTGGAGCCGGGTGCACGTGATATCTACGGCAACGAAATCACCGAACCTGTAACGATCACTTTTACCACCGCAGAACGCGCCCCCAGCCTGTCGCTGGAGGCGCCCGCCTCGTTTGGTTTCTACAACGCCTATAACGACGCGACCGAGCTGTTCACCTCCAGCGTCAACGTCAGCGCGCTGCAATTCTCGCTCTACAGCCTGGACCCGGCTGAAGCCATGATTTTCAGCGGTGGCGTCTATGATGCCGAACAACAGCAGGTGGCCGACATCATGGCGCGCAACAGCCTCGGTCGCTGGCGGATTCCGCTGGACGATGTGCCGCTGAACGCGCTGCGCTATGAGCTGATCAACCTGGGCAGCGCCGCCCTGGGCACCGGGACGGATTTGTCGCTGTCCTGCCCCACCGCCCCGGCCACGCGCCTGGCACCCGGCGATGTCGCCATCGTCATCAGCAATCCTGACCCGGTGCGCGCCCGTGCCACCCCGGTAGACGGCGAGATTCTCGAACTGCTCTACAACGGCACCACCGTCAGCATCCTGGGCGATGCCGTGTGCGCCAACGATATCGTCTGGTGGCCAATCAACCTGCCCGACGGCAGCGATGCGTGGGTGGCTGAAGGCATCGCAGGCGAATATTACCTCGACCTGCAAACGGCCAGTTCCGGCATCGGCACGCAGATCGCCAGCCTCGTCAGCGAGACCGGCGCGCTGCAACCCGGCCTGTATCTGCTGGAGGCCACCACGCCGGAGACGCTGGCGCGCGGCTATGAACCTTTCCGGCACGTCGTCGTCGTGGCCAGCACCAACCTGGCCATGTATGCCTCCGATGATCGCGTCACCGTGTGGGCGACCGATGTGCAGTCCGGCCTGCCCGTGAGCAACGCACCCATCGAAATCGTGAGCGCAACCGGCGTCGTGCTGGGTAGCGGCATCACCAGCGCCGAGGGCCTGGTGACCATTGAGACGCCCGTGCAGCTCGATGAATACGGCAGCCCGACCGAGCAGATGGCAGTTACCCGTGACGCCGAAGGACGCATCCAGGGCATCGGCCTGACCTCATGGGTGGACGGCATCGCGCCCTATTACTTTGGCATCAACCAGTCAGGCGGGCAGTCGAACTTCCGCGCCTATCTGTACACCGACCGGCCGATTTATCGCCCGGGCCAGCCTGTCTATTTCCGCGGCATCGTGCGCGACAAGGACGACATCCGCTATACCGTGCCCGATGTGAACGAAGTCGAAATCGGCATTTTCAACGAGATGGGCGAACGCATCTACTCCGACACGCTTCCGCTGACCGCCTTTGGCACCTTCAGCGGGCAGTTTGACCTGGCCGACGATGCTGCACTGGGCTACTACCGGCTGGCCGTGCGCACGCCGGGCACGCCAGAGTTCCAGGAGTGGGTCAGCGAACTGGTCGGCTTCGGCGTGGCGCAGTATCGCGCGCCGGAATTTCAGGTCAATGTGACCCCGGAGGCGACCGAAGTCGCCAATGGCGACACCATCCGCGTGGAAGTCGACGCCCGCTACTTCTTTGGCGGCGCGGTGGGCGGCGGCACGGCCCAGTACAATGTCGTCGCGACGCCGTACGAATTTGATTACACCGGCCGTGGCAGCTACAGCTTCTCGGACGTGAACTACGACTACGGCGCGAGCGACTTCTATTTCGACCCCAGCGCGCCGATGGCCTCTGGCGAAGTCACGCTGGACGCGCAGGGCCGCGCCACTATCGAGATTCCGGCTGAGCTGGAAAATACCAATCGCAGCATGGTCTACACCGTCGAACTGACGGTCACGGACGAAAGCCAGCTCGCCGTCAGCGGCCGTGCTGAAGTCATCGTCCACAAGGGCGACGTGTACGTGGGCGTCAATGCCGACAGCTACGTCAGCACCGCCGGTGAACCCGCCGTGATGAATGTGATCGCTGTCGACTGGGCCAGCCAGCCGCTGGCCGACCAGGAAGTGACCTGGACAGCCTTCGAGCGCCGCTGGAACAGCGTGCAGGAACAGGACGACTTTGGCCGCACCACCTGGAGCTATGAAGTCGAGGAAATTGAAGTGGCGTCTGGCGCAGTGACCACCGGCGCAGATGGCACAGCCTCGTTCGACTTCACGCCAGAAGCAGGCGGCACCTACAAGGTCCTGGCCAGCGTGACCGACGGCCGCGGCGGCGAAAGCGCTTCGTCGCAGATCATCTGGGTGAGCAGCCCCGGTTATGTGACGTGGCGCCAGCAGAACAGCAACCGCATCGACCTGGTCGCTGACCAGACCGATTACAACATCGGCGACACGGCTGAAATCCTGATCACATCGCCATTCCAGGGCTCCAGCGAGGCGCTGATCGTGGTGGCTCGCGGTGAAGTGCTGACGACCGAACGCGTCACACTGACCTCCAACTCGTACGTGCATACGCTGGAAATCACCGAAGACTTCGCGCCCAACGTGTACGTGAGCGTGTTCATCACCAGCGCAATCAGCGAGACGAATACGACGCCCGGCTTCCGCATGGGCATCGTCAACCTGAATGTCGAGCGCGAACGCAAGGAAATCACGGTCACCGTCACCCCGGCCACCGCGACGGCGCGCCCCGGCGAGACCATCGAAGTCACCGTGACGACCGTGGACTATGCGGGCAACCCGGTCAGCGCCGAAGTCGGCGTCGGCCTGTCAGACGTGTCCGTGCTCAGCATCGCGCCGGCCAACAGCGGCCTGCTGATGGACTACTTCTACGACACGCAGGGACTTGGCGTGGTCACCAGCTCGCTGCTGACCATCAGCGTGGACCAGCGCACACAGGAAATTATCGACACGATCAAGGGCGGTGGCGGTGGCTTCGGTGAAGGCGGCATCTTCGACATCCGCGAGGATTTCGTCGATACGCCATACTGGAATCCGGTCATCGTGACCGACGAAAACGGCACGGCCACCTTCACCGTGAGCCTGCCCGATAACCTGACGACGTGGCGTTTCGACGCACGCGCCATCACCGATGGTGGCAGCGACGGCGAGATGCTGGTGGGCCAGACGACCTTCGACATCATCAGCACGATTCCAGTGCTGATCCGCCCCGTCACGCCGCGCTTCATGGTGGTGGGCGATACCGTCAACCTGGCAGCCGTGGTCAACAACAACACCGACGAAGACATCAGCGCGTTGGTGTCGCTGGTGGCCGACGGCGTCACCCCGCTGGAGGGCACCGAGCTTGAACAGACAGTGACCATCGCGGCGGGTGGGCGCGGGCGCGTTGCCTGGCCGGTGTCGGTGGATGATGTTTCATCAGCGGGCATGACCTTCTTCGTCTCGGCCAATGACGGTGAATATCTGGACGCCAGCGTGCCGCCGCTGGGCCAGGGCGCAGACAGCCGCCTGCCCGTGTACGACTTCGCAGTGCCGCAGACTACCGCGACATCGGGCGTCGTCGCAGCTGGCGAGACGGTCACCGAATCAGTGCTCGTTCCGACAGACGCCCCAACGGGCTCGGTCGATCTCTCGCTCTCGCCGTCCCTGGCGTCGGCGGCACTGGATGCACTGGCCGTGCTGGAAGGCTATCGCTACGAAAATACCGAGTCGATCGTCAGCCGCTTCCTGCCCAATATCGCCACGTATCGCGCGCTGGACGAGGCCGAGCTGGGCGGGGACACCCTGTGTGCCAGCCTGGAAGCTGAAGTCGTGGATGCCGTGCAGCGCCTGACAGCCCGCCAGAAGGTGGACGGCGGTTGGGGCTGGTCGGTGCAGGACAACAGCCAGCCGATCACCACCGCCTATGCCGTGATCGGCCTGGTGGAAGCACAGCAGGCAGGCTTCACCGTGCCGGACGGCGTCATTTCACGCGCGGTGAACTTCCTGGGCAATGTGCGCGTCACCATCAACGAGGGCGCGCGCACCTGGCAGCTCAACCGGCAGGCGTTCATCGCCTACGCGCTGAGCGTCGCCGGCGAGACGCCAATCGACCGCCTGAGCAATCTGTTCGAGCTGCGTTCGCGCCTGTCCGTGTTCGCCCAGGCCCTGCTCGCGCTCAGCTTCCAGTCCGTGGGCGATGCGCGCGCGTCGACACTGCTAAGCGACCTGGCCAGCAGCGTCACCCTCAGCGGCACGGGCGCCAGCTGGGAAGAGGCGACGCAGGATGTCTATAACTGGAATACTGACACGCGGGCGACCGCGATGGCGCTGCGTGCCTTCATCGCCGTGCAGCCGGATAACGGGCTGATCCCCAACATCGTGCGCTGGCTGATGAGCGCCCGCACGGGGGACGACTGGCAGACCACGCAGGAAACGGCCTGGTCCGTGCTGGCCGTCACCGACTGGCTGGCCGCCAGCGGCGACCTGAACGCCAACTATGGCTATCTGGTATCGGCGAATGATACGCAGGTGGCCGATGGACTGGTCACACGCCAGAACGTGCTGCAAACCGCGTCCGTCGCGCTGGATATCGCGGACCTGCGCGCCGAGGCCAATGACCTGGTGATCTCGCTGACAGACGGCGAAGGCAGCCTGTACTATACGGCCGCGCTGAATGTCTCGATCCCTGTGGCCGACGTCGATGCTATAGAAGACCGTGGCATCATCATCCAGCGCAGCTACAGCCTGGCCGATGACCCGAACGGTGCGCCGATCACGTCCGCCCCGGTGGGCACCAACGTGCAGGTGCGCCTGTCGATCATCGTGCCCAACAGCCTGCAATATGTGGTCGTGACCGACCCCATCCCGGCTGGCTCGGATGCGGTCAACCCGAATCTGCTCACCAGCCAGCAGGTGGGCACGCGCCCTGAATTTGCCAGCGCGGATGACACCCTGAGCTACGGCTGGGGCTGGTGGTGGTTCAGCAATATCGAGTTCCGCGACGAAGCCGTGGTGCTGTCGGCCAGCTACCTGCCAGCCGGCGCCTACGAATTCGTCTACACCATCCGCACCGGCCTGGCTGGCGACTACAACGTGATCCCGGCGGTCGGCCAGCAGGTCTACTTCCCTGAGGTGTATGGCCGCACGGCGGGTACGGTGTTCAGCATCACAGAGTAGACGACCAGTCGATTACCAAGTACACGCACGAGGGGGATGTCAAGAGGCATCCCCCTCGTCATTTGTTGAAAAATCAAAACGCATTTTTACAGGTTCTTAAGTAGTTGGCACAATAGTTTTCCCGTACAGTATACGAAGTAACCTGATCTTCTTTCATTCACAACAGGGGTGTTTCAAACATGCGTTGGTTCAAGGCGTTACTGGCAGTTTCCATGCTTTCGCTGGCCACAACCGCGGCTCTCGCTGCACAGGATACCACGGAGCTGGAGAACGACATTCTCTCGCCCATTTTCCTGGAGAGCGGCGTTCCATTTGAATACACGTTTGAAGATTCGAACGCCGTGATATTTGGCTTTACCGGTCTGGCTGGCGACGTGATTGACCTGACCATGACCCAGGCCGAGGACAGCTCGCTCGACCCGCTGGTGGTGGTGCTGGGCCCGCGCGGCGAAGTCATCGCCAGCGATGACGACAGCGGCGAACAGCCCCTGGCCTCGGCACTCACCGGCATCGAGCTGCCGTTCGACGGCGCCTATCTGATTCTGGCGACCAGCTTCGGCGGCCTTACCCGCCCGGTGGATACCGAAGTCGAATTCGTGCCGGAGACTTTTGAGATCACGCTGACCGGCAATACCCCGGATACTGAAAGTGAAACTTTCGAGCTGTTCAGCGGCGCGATTGCCGTGGGCGAAAGTGCCGCGGGCGCCAGCATCCCGGCCGAACCGGTCTACTACTGGTTCTTGTACCTGTACGAAGGCGAAGTGGTCGACGTCACCCTGACCGAATCCGACTACGACGCGCTGCTGATGCTGTTCGACACCAACGGCGTGCGCGTCGGCGTCAATGACGACTCACCGGATATGGACACCGACTCGGCCATCCTGGGCTACGAAGTGCCTGCTAGCGGCATGTATCTGGTGTTTGCCACCGGCTACGGCTTCCAGAACGGCGCGATGCTCGACATGTATGAAGGTGGCAACTTCGTTCTCAACGTCACCGCTGCCGAATAACGCACAACACTGCATCCTGTTAACAGGCACGGGGCTGGCCGCAAACCAGCCCCGTGTTTATTTCCACCTCAAAATCTTAAGCCTGAATAATATCGCAGCGGGGTTAGCGTATATATGTATTCTTTTCTGGCCAAAGCGGCCAATGGAGACCGTAAATGACGCGCTGGTATAAAGTATCGCTGCTGCTTTCGTTGTTCCTGCTCGCGGGTGTCGCGGGTGTGGCTGCGCAGACGGAGGATGACCGGGTCATCTCGCTGCTGTATCTGAACAGTGATGAGCCACTCGACTATACGTTTGAGGGCACCAATGCGACGCTGTTCTTCTTTCGGGGCGCGGCTGGCGATGTGGTTGATGTCTCGATGACACAGTTTGAAGACAGCACCCTCGACCCGGCGCTGGTGCTGCTGGGCCCCGGCGGCGAGGTCATCGCTTTCGATGATGACAGCGGCGAAGCCCCGCTTTCCTCGTACATTGAAGGCGCAGAACTGCCGGTGGATGGCGAATACCTGATTGTGGCCTCAGACGCGACGGAGTTTTTCAGCCCTATCGCCGACGATTCGACCGCCGACGGCCAGTCATTCACCCTCATGGTGAGCGGCAATTCCGTCGAAATCACCCCCGATGACGCGTTCTTTGACCTGAACAATGGCAATATCAGCATTGGGGAATCGGTCGAGGGCTACAGCGATCTGGAAATCCCCGTCTATTACTTTTACCTGCCGCTGTATGCAGGTGAAACAGTGGACATCACCACCAGCGACACCGACTACGACACGCTCATGATGCTGTTCGACCCGCTGGGTGACCGCGCCGATGTCAACGATGATTCCGAAGCAGGCGATCTGTCGTCGGCGATCCTCGGCTACGAAGCGCCCGAAGACGGCCTGTATCTGATTTTCGTGACCGGTTACACTTTCCTGTCGCAAGATTACGAAGGCGGCAATTTCACGCTCAACGTCACCATCACCGAATAATGGCCAACTGATTGACGCACAAAAAAGCCCCTGTAGCTGAACCATACAGGGGCTTTTTGCTGCTCAGACTGTGCCTTTAGCTGTCGCTGTTGCCGTGCGCCATCGCCTTATGATGCTCGATGATCGGCTTGCTGACGTGCGCCGGCACCGTATCGTAGTGGTCAAAGCGCATCGTGTAGATGCCGCGACCACCCGTCATGGAGCGCAGCACGCTGCCGTAACGCATCATCTCGGCCAGCGGCACCTGCGCCGTCACCACACTGCGCGGGCCCTCGGTATCCATGCCCTGCACGCGCGCGCGCCGCGAATTCATATCGCCCAGCACATCGCCCATCATGCTCTCCGGCACCGTCACCTCGACATGCATGATCGGTTCCATCAGCACCGGTGCGCCAGCGACGAAGGCCTCCTTGAAGGCCTCGCGTCCTGCGACCTGGAAGGCGATATCTTTTGAGTCGACCGGGTGTTCCTTGCCGTCAAACACCGTCGCCTTGACATTCACAACCGGATAGCCCGCGATGACGCCGTTGCCCAGCACTGACTGGATACCCTTGTCGATCGATGGCTCAAACGAGCGCGAGACCGCGCCGCCAAAGACGTCCCAGTCAAACAGATAGGCGGCCTCGGCATACGGCTCCACATGCAGGCTGACCTCGGCAAACTGGCCCGCGCCGCCGGTCTGCTTCTTGTGGCGATAGGTCGCGCTGCCCTTTTTGGTCACGGCCTCGCGATACGGCACCTTCGGCACCGCAGTTTCCAGGTTCACACCCAGCTTGGCCGCGCGGCTGATGGCGACGCCCACATGTGCCTCGCCCAGACCTTCCAGGATCGTCTGCTTGACATCCGCATCCTGGCGCCAGCGCAGCGTCGGATCGGCCTCGCACAGGCTGGTGAGCATCTGGCCCATCTTGGCGCTGTCGCCCTGCGTCTTCGGCGTCACAGCCACCATGTACAGCGGATCAGGATAAGTGGGACGCGTAATCTGCAGCGCGTTATCGCGGGCGCTGATCGTGTCGCCGGTTTTGGTGTGATTCAGCTTGGCCACCACGCCCATATCGCCGGCATGCAGCACCTGGGCGGGAATCTGCTCTTTACCGCGCATGGTCATCAGGCTGGTAAAGCGTTCGTCCTGCGCGCGCGTCGCGTTGTAGTAGGTGCCGTTGGCGCTGATCGAACCGCTGAAGATGCGAAAATAGTTCAGCGTGCCCACGAACTTGTCATTGCTCATCTTGAACACATATGCGGCAGTGGGGCCGCCGTCGCTCTGCGGCGCATACAGGAAGGTCGTCTCGCCCGCGGGATTGGTCACCTGCACGCGGCGTTCGCTGGGCGGGGCCACATACACCACCATGGCCTCCATCAGCGGGACGGTGCCGATATTTTTGGCGCCGCTCATCACGAACACGGGCACCGTTTTCAGATAGGCATCGCGGGCAGCCTTGCGCATGCCGTCGCGGATTTCGTCATTGGTCAGTTCGCCGGTATTGAAGTACTTCTCGATGAATTCGTCGTCGGCTTCGGCAGCGGCTTCCACCAGCACCTTGCGCGCAGCATCGGCGGCATCGGCCAGCTCTGCCGGCAGGTCACTGCGGTCTTTGCCCGGCCCATAATAGGCCTTCATCGTCAGCAGGTTGATCACGCCGCTGAAATTCTGTTCCTGGCCAATGGGCAGCATCACCGGGATGAATTTATATTCGGGGAAGCTCTGGCGCAGGCTGTCCATCGTCTTTTCATAGCTGGAATTTTCACGGTCCAGCTTGTTGATGGCCACGATGATCGGCTGCTGATACGCTTCGGCGTATTCCCAGGCGATTTCTGTGCCCACCTCGACGCCGCTGACGGCATCCACCACCACCAGGACCGAGTCGGCCACGCGGATGGCATTTTTGACATCGCCCAGAAAGTCGGTATAGCCGGGCGTGTCGAGGATATTGATCTTGTTGTCTTCAAATTCCACGGGGATCAGGGATGTGCTCAGGGACAGGCCGCGTTCCTTTTCCTCATCATCCCAGTCAGACACGGTGTTCTTGTCTTCTATGCGCCCCATACGGTTGATGGCACCCGTATTGTACAGCAGCGCCTCCACAAGCGTCGTCTTCCCGGACCCCTGATGTCCAACGAAGGCGACGTTGCGCAGTCTATCGGTCGTATACTCTTTCATGATCTACAACCCTTTACTTTGGCGGCCCACGCGCGCGCAGGCCTATAAACGAAATCGACGCAATAAGCCGGAGCACAGGAATATTCACATGGGAAAATAAAGGGGGCGTAGTCCGGCGGCCACGCCAGCACTCTTAGAGACGGATTTTAAGCCTGTGTGAAATAGTTGTCAAAAACCGGCAGGCAAGCCCCGTGGATGCTGCCGGGCTCTTAACATTCGGTTGAAGCATTGCCTTAACATTGAGGAAAAATCTTTACGCATATAGTACTTGAGTCTATTGACATAGAATCAATCGAAAGTTAGAGTAATAGATAGCATTAAGGTTCTCTATGGAGGAACATCATGATTTATCAGCCTCGTGAAGAGGGTCAGGGCCTCGTCGAATACGCGCTCATCCTGGTTCTGGTCGCCGTCGTCGTTATCGTCATCCTCGCCCTGCTGGGCCCGGCCATCGGTAACATTTTCTCGAACATCGTCAACGCGCTGTAGTTTTCACCACAGCCTTCATCGCAGTCAGCATTCAAGGACGGCCGGGTTTCCCGGTCGTCTTTTTTGTTTATGCAGCCTGCACATAAATCCGGCGCATCAGGGTGTGCAGAGGGGCCATAACGCGCGCGTTGCCCCTTTACAGGTACAGGTCGGTTTCATACAATGCTTAGGACTTTATGAAAGGGGGGGCAGGACGCGCTAAACCCGCGAACTGTCTGTAACAAACGCGTTTGACTCTGTCATCAGCCATAGCCCATATGGAAGCTCCAGCGCAGAAGAGCTGTTTTTCTGTGGATGGGGTTTGTTTGTTTTCTTTCAGGTCACATCGTCCAATCAGAGCAATATTTGCGGTTCGGGAGAGATAGATGCAGGAAGATACCCTTTACGCGGGTGGTGAAGACTTCGCCGCCCTGCTGGAAGCCTCGTTTGCTGAAAACGAGACCTTTGAACGGGGCGAAATCGTCACCGGCACGATCGTAGCCATTGATAATCAGGGCCTGATCGTCAGCATTGCAGGCATGAAGCGCGACGGCGTGGTGCTGCGCAAGGACCTGGAACGCATGCATGTCGAGCCGACCGCTTTTGAGCGCGGTGCCGACCTGGATGTGATGATCCTGCGCATGGAAGACGACGACGGCAACCTGCTGCTCTCCGTCTCGCAGGCCCAGCAGACCGAGGACTGGAAAAAGGCCGAGGAAATGCTGGAGAACGACGGCGTGTGGGAAGGTGTCGTCAGCGACGCCAACCGTGGCGGCGTGATCGTTCCCTTTGGCAACCTGCGCGGCTTCGTGCCGGCCAGCCATGTGCTGGACCTGCCCCGCGGCCTGAGCGAAGACGAACGCAAGGTGCGCATGCAGCGCATGATCGGCCAGCCGATTACCCTCAAGGTGATCGAAGTCAATCGCAAGCGCCGTCGCCTCGTGTTCAGCCAGCGCGATGCCAGCAAGGGCAGCCGCGACCAGAACAAGGAACGTCTGCTGGACCAGCTGAAGGAAGGCGAGACCCGCAGCGGCGTGGTCAGCGGGCTGCGTGACTTTGGCGCGTTCGTCGACCTGGGCGGCGCTGACGGCCTGATTCACATCAGCGAGCTGGCCTGGCACCGCGTCAACCACCCCAAGGAAGTCCTCAAGGTGGGCGACGAAATTGAAGTGTACATCCTGCGCCTGGACAGCGAAGGCAAGCGCATCGGCCTCAGCCTGAAGCGCCTGCAGGAAAACCCGTGGGCGGTGGTGGAGAACCACTACCACGTTGGCCAGCTGGTCGAAGGCATCGTCAGCCGTGTGGCCCAGTTTGGCGCGTTCGTCAGCCTGGACCCGGGCATCGAAGCCCTGCTCCACACCAGCCAAATCGCCGATCCCGCGCCGGAAGACCCGACGCTGGTGGTGCACGAAGGCCAGCGCCTGGTCATGCGCGTCATCAGCATTGAAGCCGAAAAGCAGCGCCTCGGCCTCAGCCTGAAGGACGTGACCGATGATGAGAAGGTGCGCTTCCGCGCTGCCAAGGCAGAAGCTGCCGCCGATGCCGCCACCGCCGCTGCTGAAGCGGCTGATGCTGCCGAAGCTGCCGCTGAAGCTGAAGACGCAGCCGCTGCCGCTGCCGAAGATGCAGCCGTGGCCGCCGTTGTGGCCGCCGCGACTGCTGCCGCTGCTGAAGCCACCAGCGAAGAAAGCACCACCGAATCGCTGTAATTCACCAGCGATAGTCTAAAAGAAAAGGCACGTCCGGAGACAGCTTCGGACGTGCCTTTTTTACTGCCCTACCGCCCTCATCTTGCCGATAGACTTTGCTTTTGCCGTCCATTACAATGGCGGTGTCTCTGATCAAAACAGACACAAATCTTAAAAAGAAAGGGGGTGACTGCAAAAGCATGGCGCACGTATCATTAAAGCCAAACGAATCGCAGGAGTCATTGCTCCGCCGCTTCCGCAAGCGCGTGACCAACAGCGGCGTCCTCAGCACGGTCCGTCGTAAACGCTGGTATATTTCCAAGAGCGAGCTCCGCCGCATCGAGAAGAAGAAAGCCATTCGCCGCGCACGTCGTCGTCAGCGCAACGCCACAATGCGTTAACGCTGTCCGGTGCTGACGCGACCAACTGGCACATCTTCTGCGCCTACTGGTTTTGCTCACCCTTTCTACCGCTGTCTGTTCGCAGGCAGCGGTAAATTTTGTTTAATCGTTCGTACTTTGTTTAATCGTTCGTACAATGAGGCACTCAATCCTATGGCCAAGCAGGAAGACAAGTTAGAAGTAGACGGCGTCGTCGTCGAAGCCCTGCCCAACACGCAGTTTCTGGTGGAGCTGGAAAACAAGCACCGCATCCTGGCATACCTGTCGGGCAAGATGCGCAAGTATTACATCCGCATCCTGCTGGGTGACCGCGTGCGCGTCGAGATGACGATGTATGACCCGAACCGTGGTCGCATCACCTATCGTTATCGCGACAACCAGCGCCCGGGCAGCAGCGACGACCCCAACGCCAGCAAGTAACGCACGCCGTGATGCAGCGCCAGCCTGTCACCCAGGCGACTGTCTCGCGCCGTTATCTGCTGGAGTGGGGACTGCCGCTTCTGCTCATCCTGCTCTACTGGGGCACGCGCCTGCCTGCCCTTACAGCACTTCCCCTCCATAATGATGAAGGGCTGCACCTCACCCGCGCGGTGGAGGTGTGGAATATGCATCCCTTCTGGGAAATCAGCGACGGCAAAATCATCAATCACTGGCTGATCGCGCTGTTTTATCCGCAGCACGAGCCTGTTTTTATCGGCCGCATCGCGACCATTCTCATCGGCACGCTCGGCCTCGCCGCCGGATATACGCTGGCGCGCAGGCTGGTTGGCCACCCGGCAGGCATCCTGGCGATGCTGCTGTGGATCGCCTCCCCGTATTTATTCTTCTATGAACGCCTCGCTTTCAGCGACGCCGAAGCTGGCGGGCTGGCTGTGCTGGCGATGCTGGCCACCCTGCACCTGACGCGATACATGAGCATCCGCCGCGCCGTGCTGGCAGGCATCGCACTGGCAACAGCCGTGTTGTTCAAATTCACCGCCGCGCCATTTGCCCTTTCCGTCGCACTGATCGTGCTGACACTCGGAAAAGCGACGCCCCGACAGCGCATGACGGCGCTGCTTGTCATCGGGCTGACAGGCGCGGCTATGTTCGCGATTCCGCTGGCGTATCTGCTGCTGAGAGGCGCTGGCCTGTTCACGATTGCGCTGGGCTGGATCGGCGGCGGTGATGGCGTGGGCAGCGGGCCGGCTGCCAATCTGGAGCGTTTCGCCGCTCTGATGACAGGCTTTGGTTCGCCGCTGGGGGCGCTGCTGGTCGGGTTGGGGCTGGTCGGCCTGCCGCTTATGCGCCGGCACGAGTCGCTAATACTGCTGGCTGCCGGACTGATGCCCTTTGCGCTGACGACACTGCTGGGCCGCGAAGTGCTGCCCCGGCATTTTGCCGCTACCTTCCCCCTGCTGATCGTTTTGGCGGGCGCAGGCCTGGGCGCCCTTAGCCAAAAATCATCCCCACGGGCGCGTCGTGTGAGCATGGCGGCCGTCGCTGGGGCGCTGGCTCTCGGTTTCATCCCGTATATGACCGACAGCTTCAGTATGCCCGAAAGCGCCGCAATTCCCGCCGAAGTGCGCGACGAACACATCAATCACCACAGCGCGGGATATGCCCTGCGCGATGCCGTGCTGGATATTCCGGTTCATGTGCCTGAAGGGGATGTGCAGATCATCGCCAGCATGTTTCCAGACAGCTGCCGACGCGCCAATTTTGAGGCGATTCGCCCGCTGATGTGCACGGATGCGCCCGGCACAGGCATGATTGAAAGCGCGCTGAACGCGAATGGACTGGTCTATGTGCTGGCCGATACCGCCCCGCTGATTGGCGCCGATGTGCCGGTGCTGGCAAACGCCCTGAATGCAAATGCCACAGCAGTCGCAACTTACTTTCGCCCGGGCGATGCGGCCGATGCGCCGTCGGTAGTGTTGTGGCGAATCAGCGCGGATGGGCCCGGCTGACCATCGCGGCTAGTCGCGCAGGCGCACGCAGGCCGCGTGATAGGCGATGCTGAGGAGATTCTGGGCATATTCCGAGGTATGCAGCCCGCGCGACTCGCCCCAGATCACCCCCGCATAACGCTCCAGCACCTGCTGCTCTGAGGGCGTGTGCAGCACCTCGCCAATCACGCGGATGGTATTCAGCAGATGCACCACCACGCGCAGGTCCTGACGGCCGTAAAAACGAATCTGGTCGAAGGCCAAATGCATAATGTCGTCAAACGTCACCGGATGGGTGACGACGCGCGGCACCCCATACGCGTCAAAACGCAGCGACGAGCCAATCTGGCGATTTGCCAGCATGGCCAGCTTTTCCCCTAAATGGTCGATACAAGTCATCGCGGTGAACGGGTCATTGATGGCTGGGGACAGCGCACGCACAGCAATCGCCACCAACTGCGTGAACAACAACTCGATATCGATGGCAGGCGAGCGATGGATTGACAGCACCAGTGATTCGTTGAACACACGCGATGCGCGCTCATCCCAGCGTTCTGCCGGATACACGCGTCCAGCGACAGCGCCTTTGACGATGAACTGCCCCGGCCGATGCGCAATCTCGATCAGGCATTCCCGGTCAGAGGCCAGCTCCAGCAGCGCATCTTCCTGCAGCAGATTGAGATAACCGGTGCGGGTGGCCAGGATTTCCTGCGCCCCCTGTTTGAACCGGCCCAGCCGGTCCTGATCCAGATCACTGAGCGGATTGGTGGTTTCATCCTCGCCAATGCGGGTGGGAAACACCTGGTCGATGGCGCGGCTGAGCTCCTGCGAGATGGTGTTGATGATCGAAGTGGGGCGAATGGACACCGCGATGTGGTGGATGAAATAGATCATCACCAGGATACAGGTGATCGACAGGATAATCGCGGTCAGCGCGGCGATGCGCGGCAGGAAAGCCGTATCGCGCATGCTGATGCCAACAAAATCGAGGGTGATGATGCAGAACACGAACGTGCCCGTGAACATGCCAAACACGACCTGATTGCTCTGGTCGCGGATGAAATTGATCACGACCAGCGGCCCATACTGCTGCGACCCCAGCGTGAGCACCACCAGCATGAGCGAGAAGGTGGTGCCGGCAATCGTGGCGATAGCGCCTGCCGCCACCGACAGGATCGCGCTGGTGCTGGCCACATTCACGATGGGCGGCGTAGCATACGCAAAGAACAGCAGTTCGTCCACCGAAATCAGGATGCGCGCCACCAGCGCCGCCAGAATCGTCATCATCAGCGGCAGGAACCAGTAGGACGTGCGCAGCTCCTCGCGAAGCTGCCTAAGTTTGACGCGCAAGGTTGTCGTGACCCTTATTTCTCGGCCCAGTGAACGGCCATGGTGCCAAACATAAACGTCTTGTACTGCACATTGCGGAAGCCTGCCTCGCGCATCAGCGCCGCGAGCTGGTCGGGCGTCTTGAATTTCTGCGTGCTTTCGGGCAGGTACGTATACGCGTCCGAATTGCCCGCGATCAGGCGGCCCAGCAGCGGCAGGCCATATTTCAGGTAGCCGACGATGAACGGCCTGAGGATGTTATTGGGCGGCGGCGAGGTATCCAGGATGACGAGCCGGCCGCCGGGCTTGAGCACGCGCATCTGCTCGGCAAAGCCGCGCGGGATGTCGATCACGTTACGCATGAGATAGGCAGCCGTGAGCGCGTCAAAGGTCTCGGCAGGAAACGGCAGATTGAGCGCGTCGGCGCCATTCCAGCGCACCTGCGGCCCCAGCGGTTCCTTCTGCCCCACAAACATCATGCCCAGCGAAAAGTCGCCGCCGAAGGCCTGCACGCCGGGAACCATGCGCAGCGCCTCGAAGGCCACATCGCCGGTGCCGGTCGCCAGGTCAAGCAGCCGATCCCCGCTGGACAGGCGCGCTTTCTCGATCATGAAGCGTCGCCACTTCATGTCCTGCCCAGCCGTCATCACACGGTTCATGATGTTGTAGCGGAATGCGATGCGGTCGAACATGTTCTGCACGTACGCCGCGCGTTCTTTACCCTGTAAGCTCGTCATATCTCACTTGTCTGTGGCTTGCCCGAATGCGCATCATGATACACCGGGGGCATGAGATATGCATGAGCAGCCTCCCAGCCCTAGCGCGGGCGCAGGCTGAGGTCAAATACCGCCGAGCGCAGGCCGCGATTTTCGATCGTGAACACATAGCGCGTCTGGTCGGTGATGACGCGCACGTCGGCCATGGCGGCGACCACATCGGTGATGATCTGCTCGTCCGCCGAGCCGGCTTCGCGCAGGGCGATGCGCGCCCGGTCCATCGCCAGATGAATATCAAACTCGGCATCGGCCATGCCCACCGCCGCATACCAGTTGCTCAGGCTGACGGTGAAGGTCGCGCCCTCGTTCGGCTCCAGCACGATGGTGGTCGCCAGCGCGGGCTGGCATTGCAGGTCGAGGAAATACTGGTCCTGCTCCAGCATGGCGCCATAGCCCGACGACGCCGAACACTGAAACTGGGGCGAGGCCTGGCGCGCCAATGCAGCACCCCCTGCCGCCAGCGATGCAATCAGCAGCAGCCCGGCCAACGCACGACGCGCGCTCATCGCGCCACCTCATACAGCTCCAGCAGCACGCCGCCGGTCGACTTCGGATGCACGAAGGCATAGCGCGTGCCGTCTGGCCGGGTCTTGGGCGCGTCGTTGATCATCTCGGCGCCGCTGGCCAGGATGCGCGTCATCACCGCGGCGATATCGTCCACTTCCAGGCAGATGTGATGCAGGCCGCTCCCCTTTTTTGCCAGATATTTCGCCACACCGCTGTCTTCGGTGAACGGCGCGATCAGCTCGATTTCGCCCTCGCCCACCGGCAGGAACGCGATATCGACCGACTCCGACTCGTTGTGCTCGATATGCTGGCAGACCAGGCCGAGCGCGTCGCGCCAGAAGCCCAGCGCAACATGCACGTCCTCCACGACCACCGCCACATGATTGATCCTGATCGCGCCCGTCATGGCCGCTCCCTTCTGTTGTTCAGGTCAGCACAGATGCCCAGATTGTACAGCGGCGGCGGGCTGTTGTGCGCATCATTCCAGGAACTGATAGAACTCCCACACGTTGCCATCCGGATCAGCGAAGTGCGTCGTGCGGCGGCCCCAGTCCTGGCTCTTGGGCGCGCGTATGATGGTGGCGCCTTTGGCCACCAACTCCGCATGGGCTGCGTCCACATCCGGCGTATGCACGCACAGCATGATGCGCCGGACCCCATCGCGCGTCGGCTGCACCGCATCATCCCCCAGCATACTGACCGCGCCAGGCAGCGCCAGCAGCACAAAATCCTGCTGACCCAGCGTGTAGGCACGCGACACGGCATCGGCAAAGCCCGCTTTCAGGCCCATCACGCCCTCGTAAAAGCCGACGCTGCGTTCCAGGTCAGTCACAAACAACACGATCCCGCCGACGCTCCCGATCATGACACTTCCCCCTGCGCATAATGATTCCCATGCTTAATGCGCGTTCAGCCCGATGATCGGATGCACGGGTTCAGCACGTCACACGGCTCAGACGGTCGGCTCGAAGCGCGCACGAAAGTGAAACGCGTGGGGCGTTGGCCCGTGCTGGCGCAGATGCTCCAGCCGTTCGACCGCCTCGTCCAGCGTGGGAATCTGTCCGGCGGGCACCCACCACAGCACATTCTGCGGGCCGCCCAGCGGCGTGAACCAGTCGCGCCGGCTGCGCAGCACCTGCAAGTGTTCGCCGGCATAGGTGAATTTCCACAGCGCGTCGATATCGCGCCACACGGTGTAATTGACGATGATGAGCGGGTCGGGATACGGCGCGATAACCGCCGCGGGATTGCTGGTGCGGTCGATGTCCAGAATCCACACGAAGCCGTCCGCCTGCTTGCCCAGCGCATCGATGTGTTCCAGCACCTGGGGCAGATCGGCCATGTCGGGGTCGGTGATGGGCGCACGCATGCGCGCAATATTGAACTGGGCGACATTAAAGCCGGTCATGCCGTTAGTCTCCGTGCTGCGCTGCATACGCTTCAACCTCATGCGGTGTAAACCGCTTCTGGAAGGTGAAGGCCAGCGGGGTGATGCCGCGATACCACAGCGTCGTCAGGCGCTCTTTCGCCTCGGCGACGGTGGGGATATGCCCGGCAGGCACCCACCACAGGCACGTTGGCCGCGCCTCCATTTTGCTGAACCAGTCGGCGCGGGCGCGATAAAGCGCCACATGTTCCGAGCCAAAGGCAAACTGATGCAGCGCGTCGATGCTTTCCCACACGCTCATGTTGACGATCATCATGTCGTCTTCAAACGGGCGCAGGCTGGTGGCGTCGTTGCCATCGCCCTTCAGCCGCCACACGAAGCCGGGCGCGGACTCGGCCAGCGCATTGATCTCGTCCAGGCGTGAGACGAACCCGTGCATTTGCACGCTGTCCAGCGGCGCCAGCATCCGCGCGATATTGATCTGTGCAATCTGATAGCTCATAGCTGCCCTGTAGAATCCTGTCCTGTTTACAGACAACTATACCAGCAGAGCAGCCTTCAGGCAGCAGACCGTTGTTTCGGACAAATCATGTTCACAGGGAACCAAAACGCGTCCTCCGGCGTCTTAATTACAACCTGAAAGAGGACATCAGCATGAACAAACTTTTCATTTCCACCGTATTCGTCGGGGCGGCCCTGCTGGGGGCGAGCGCCCTGAGCGCGCAGACATCTGACCCCACGCCGGTCATCACGCTGGAACGCACAGCCTGCTTTGGTACATGCCCGGTCTACAACGTGAGCATCCTGGACGATGGCACGGTCCTGTATGACGGCGGGCAGTTTGTGGACATCACCGGAGAACAGACCGCCCAGATCGAACCGGAGCTGGTGACACAGATGGTGGATGCCATCGTCGACGCCGGTTATTTTGACTGGGCAGATGAGTACAAGACCATGCTGGTGAGCGACCTGCCGTACATCACCACGTCGGTGACACGCGATGGCGAGACCCAGCGCATCGAACGCTACGCGGGTGACACGTCCGCACCGCTGGCGCTGGCGTTCATCGAAAACTGGATTGACGCGGTGGCTGGCACGGCGCGCTGGACGGGGGCTTCCCAGGGACTGTCGGGCATCCTGCACGGCACCGAATCGCCCGTGGCCACGCTGGAGCGCAGCCCTGATTTCGGCTTTGGGCCCGTTTACTGGGTGTCTGCTTACGCCGATGGCACAGTGGTGTACACGGGTATCGCCAATGTACCGCAGATCGGCGTGCAGGTGCTTCAGGTCGATCCGCTGCTGGTGGAAAGTGTCGCCATGCAGGCCGATGCCATCGGCTATTTCGGATGGCGCGAGGCTTACGACCAGATGGCGATCACCGACCAGGCGACGGTCATCACCTCTGTGCTGTGGCAGGACCAGTTCATACGCATCTCGCGCTACGAGGGCGACCCAACGGCGCCGGTGGGCCTGCTGTGGATAGAGCGCAGCATCAATGCACTCGTTCCCTCACAACTGGCCGAGTAAGCACAACATTGCAGGGGGCGGCCAGGTCGGTCGCCCCCTTTTTAGTTCATGTGACGGCGGGCTGCTGAAAATTGCGTAGGCATACAGACCTGCCCGCAGGTGCCCCCTCAGCACGGCGCGGGATTGGACGCTTTGGTGTCCTGCAGGACGCCGTTGACAAAGATGCGCACGGTATTCGGGCCTGGCTCGGTCTGTGTGATGAAGGTGATTTCGCCGGGCGTGCTCCCCTGTGCGGGCGGCACGACCACGAAGCCCGCCTGCCCGGTCGCCGAGTTATACACCGACCAGTCGACCACCACGTCGTAGGGATTGGTGCTGCGCACGCGCCACACGCGGTAGGCCGCCGGGTTCGCGCTGCACATCGATGTCAGCCGCACCCGCTGCAAGGCTGCCTGCGTTGGGGCAGGGGTGGGCGTGGGGGTGGGGGACGGAGTGGGGACAAGCTCACTTACGGGGACAATATCGATCTGGACATTGTTAGGATCAATGACTTCTCCGCCATAAGCCAGTTGCGAACCGTCCGGGCTGTAAGCCACGGCGGAAAACACGTTCGCTGTATCAACAATTTGCGTGGAACCGGAAGGCCAGTCCCACACCCTCAGTGTGCCGTCCTGGCTAGCCGTCGCGATCTGTTCCCCGTCTGGTCGCCAGTCGATATCGAGAATCGGGCCTGTGTGTCCAGTCAATTCTTGAACAACATCGGCGGTATCAGGGTTCCAAACCAGCACCCGACCGCTGTCGTCGCCGCTGGCGATCAGATTGGTCGCGGCATTCCAGACCAGCCGCCGGACGGGGGTGGTGTGCCCCTCGAACACGCGCAAAATATCGAGGCCTTGCCACACGTAGATGCGCCCATCGACCGCGCTGGTGGCGGCCCTGTCCTCCCCGACCCACACGCTGTAGAGGAAAGGATACACAATGCCTGGCAGACTGTCCTGTCCGATACCTGCGCCGGGCCCATCCAGAATATCGTTGCTGTAGAGAAGGCCAGATGCAGTCAGCCTCGTACCTAAAACAACGGTTCCACCAGCGTTGTAGATGAGCGATGAATAAGGAGCACCACTCAACACTTCCAGACGAACGCGACGGGGTTCCAGCTCCATCACTCCGAAACTATTGTTCGATGTATAGGCAATTTCCCCACCGTTAGGGTGAAAGTCCACCGTTGTTGCGGAGTACCCTGTCTCGACCAACGGCAGAAATTCTCCTTGTCCGGTTTGCCATCGCAGCAGGTAAATGCCGTTCAGAGGCTCCGTGAGTAGACGCGGGGTCATGCTGCCAAATTCTTCATAAACCTCCCACCGCCCGAACGCAGCCGCGAGCTGCTGGTCATCGTCGCTCCAGTCCAGGTCGCTGATGAGCGGCCCGGTATTGGGTTGGGCATGAAGGGGCGATAGGATGACCAAGATGCATATCAGGAGCATCCAACGTATGGATGTTATCAACCATGGCGAGAGACTCATCTTCAAGGGCATAGAATAAACTCCTCACGCCGGCGCTGACCGGATGCATCGATAACAGTTGGAATTGGTTCAAGGCTGTTCAGGATTGGCAGGATCGGCCTGTCGGTAGGGAAATTTGTATCGTTACCCGTAAAAGGACGGGTGAAGCGGTACGTCTGCCACAGGCTTGTGCGCCCGCCCTAGCCCGCCTTCTCGACTTCGGTCAGCACCTGGCGCACGGCATTCTCGATATCGTCAGCCGCACGCGCTGCAAGGCCGCCTGCGTCGGTGAAGGGGTGGGCGTGGGAACAAGCTCACTTACGGGGACAATGTCGATCTGAATGTTAGCTGGATCAGTGACTTCTCCGCCATAAGCGAGTTCACTTCCATCAGGGCTGTACGCGACAGCGGAAACAAGTTGATCACTTGTTACAACCTGGCTGTTTCCCGACGGCCAATCCCACACGCGCATCGTGTTGTCCAGACTGGTGCTGACAATCTGCATGCCATCAGAGCGCCAATCAATGTCGAGGATGGCTCCAGTGTGTCCGGCAAGCTGCATCACCGGTTCGCCTGTCAATGGGTTCCAGACCCAAATCGTCCCACTGTCGTCGCCACTGGCGATGAGATTGGTTGCAGCGTTCCAGACAAGGTGCTGCACAGGACTTGTATGCTCTGAGAAGGTCGTTTGTACTGCACTTACTTCGCGGGTGGTATCCCAGATGTAGATAAAACCCAGTGTAGTGCTGGTCGCTCCTAATAACCCATTCGGACTCCACGCACTGGTCACCGTTCGCCCGTCGGTAGGGGAATTAACCGGTAGCACTGCGCGTCCAAGTCCACTTAAAGTGTCTCGAGCAATAGGGTCATATGTTCGTGCTCCCAGCACCAAGGTCAACAACAGTAAATCCGAGGTGGGATGCCATGTCCCGTTGATAAATGCAATACCATCTCCTGAACCAACGACCCGTTGTTGAGTTACTAGATCAAAAACTTCACGAAAGGGTCCCACAAAAATCAAAGTTCCTGTCGGGCTAACTTCCACATTGCCAACCGAAACAGGATAATTGAGAGAAAAGGCAATCGTGCCATCACGTTCTATCACCTGTGCTATCCCGCCTTGTGAGCTCTCGCCCCAAGGAGGAAGAATCTGTCCAGTACCATATGCAAGTAAAGTGCTGTCCTCACTCCAGTTCAGTGAGGTCATGTAGCTGCCGGGAACGATAGGCTGCGCTGCTGCCGAAGTAAGCACGACCAGCGGTACAAGCATTATCAGCACAGCAGTCAGCAGGAAGAGACGAATGCGCATCATCGATTTCAACCCCTTATAGACTCTGGCGGCGCATGGCAGCCAGCAAGTCAGCTATCTAAAGGATCAGCCGGTCGCCAGCGGGCTATTCCACGCTGGCATTGGTGATGTCCTGCAGGCCGTTCGAAGATCCGCTCTGTACGCCGATTCGATCCCACGGTTGCTGGGATGAACTGCCCGGCCTAGCCCGCGTCCTCGACTTCGGTCAGCACCTGGCGCACGGCATTCTCGATATCGTCGGTCGGGGTGCCAAACGAGAAAATCGCGCGCAGGCGGCCGTCTTCGTCCAGCAGATAGCTGTTGACTGTGTGGTCGACCATGCCCTCGGCGTCGGCCTCAGTGTAGGACAAGCCGTAATCGCTTGAGATCAGCGCCAGCGTCTCCGCATCGCCTTGCAGGCCGATGAAGGTGGGGTCAAACTGCGAGACATACTGGCGTAATACGTCGGGAGTGTCGCGATCCGGGTCCACGCTCACCAGCACGCCGACCACATCCTCGCCCAGCCTGCCTAGCCCGGCGCGCACTGCGGCAAACTGCGCCAGCGTGATCGGGCAGAAATCCGGGCAGAAGGTATAGCCGAAGTAGAGCAGCACGGCTTTTCCCCCCAAATCGCTCAGGCTGAGCGACTCGCCCGTGCTGGCCGGCAGCGTGAAATCGCGCACCTGCATGGCCGGCTCGATGATGATGATCGTCTCGCCTGCACCGGCGTTGGGGGTGTTGGTGGGGCGGGCGGTGCCGGTGGGCGACCCCTCCAGCGTGCCGCTTTGCTGCACGGCCAGCAGCGCAAGAATCGCGCCCGCCATGACGGCGATCAGCAGCGTGCCCAGCAGCATCGTTTGCGCGGGGGACGGTTGTTTGGCATTGGGGGAATTACGCATCCTGCATCACCTGAAAGACTAAAGGTTCCCGTCGATGGGCAGAATCTTAGCAGGTGTGCGCGCTGATTGCGCCGGTCAAACCAGCGGAAAATCGACCGGCTGCACGGTGGCTTTGCCGTTTTCGCCCATGCGATAGACCCCGGCCGGGCGCTGCGGGTCATGCGCGAAAAACAGCAGCGCCTCGTGCTCCAGCGCCCACGCCTGCCAGCGGCGTTTCGTCTCCAGCGTGACCATCGGCTCGATATCGTAGGCGGTCATCCAGCCCAGGCGCTCAAAATGGATGGCGAAGCTGGCCATGTCGCACACGAACAGCGCGTGCTGTCCGCCGCTGGTCAGCAGCACGCTCATGTGGCCGGGCGTATGACCGGGCGTGACCACACCGCGCACGCCGGGTGCCAGTTCGGTATCGCCGTCCAGCAGGTCCATCTGGCCAGACAGCACCAGCGGCTCGAAATTCTCGCGCGCATAGGTGGCGCGGTTGCGTTCATTGGGGTGCATGGCGTCGTCGTATTCGCGGCGCTGCACCACATAGCGCGCGTTCGGGAAAACGGGCGCCAGCGTGAAGTCAGGCGTGAGGGTGGTATTGCCGCTGCAATGGTCGCCATGCAGATGCGTGTTGATGACAAGGCCGATATCGGCCGTCGTCAGGTCGATGCGCGCCAGTGCAGCGTGAATGTCGCCGTGTGGTCGCTCAAGCTTGAAGGCAGCCTTCAGCTTGTCCGGCACCTTGTCGCCCATGCCGGTGTCGATCAGGATGTTCTGTTCGGGCGTCTGCACCAGCAGCAGATGATTGGGCATCGGCAGCGTGTTATCGGCGTCAGGCATCATCAGCGGGCCATACAACGTGCGCGGCACCAGCCCGAAGCAGCCGCCCACGTCCATATGATTCACGCTCTCGCAAATCAGATGCAGCCGAAAATCACCCAGTGTGCGCATGAATTACTTCCCCGATGGCAGTCGTGTCAGGCTGCTGATGCCCGCCCAGCCCAGTAAAATCGCGCCGGTGGCGGTGCCCATAATCGGGAACGGCACGCCGGCCAGAATCGCCATGGTGATGGCCTTGCCGAAGGCGGCCAGCCAGCCATCTTTGGCGATGCCCTTCTGCACGGTCAGCACGCTGACAAACGCCATCGAGAAGGTGATGAACATCAGCAGCGGCACCAGCAGGATGCCAACCACGGTGGCGGTGCTGGCCGTATCGACCGCGCCCCACAGGGCATCCAGCGCGATGGTGGCCATGGCCGCCAGCGGATGAATCGGCGGCGCGGGAATGGCGCGCTCGTCTTTGACGGGTTCGATGGCCCTGGATGCCGTATCGGCAGCAGTGCCATAGCGGATATCCGTGGGCTCCACGGTGACGATTTCGCCTTCGATGATGATCGGCTTGTTATTCATGGCGGGTGTGTTTCTGCCTTCGTATTCAGGATGTCACAACTACATATAGTGTACGCACATTCAGCCCGCATGTTGCGGGTCAGATGGGCCATTTTTGCAGCCATCAGTCCGTCATGATACGAAATGCCTTGTAGGTTTTGGCCAGCGGGATGGCATACATCAGGGCAAGCACCAGATTCTGTACCACGTTCGCCGGCCTGCCCGAAATGACCGACAGCGCCGAGTCTGCGATGAACCACACGCCCAGCGAAATCGCCAGCGCGTGCCAGCCTTCTATCTGCCCGCGCCGGAACGGCTTCAGGATGAGGTAGTACAGCACAACCGCCCACCCCAGCATGACCGCCCCCATCACGCCATAGATGAAGGTGATGTAGCTCACAGCCTCAGCCGGAAACGACGGCGGAAAGCCCAGCGCCCCAAAGAACAACAGATTGAAATACTGCTGCGCCAGGCCGGGCGTGACCAGCAGCGCCATGCAGAAGACCACGAACAGGCTGTTGGCGACAACCAGCCAACGCCACCAGAATGGCGAAACAGGCGAAATGATCGGGCGCATGCTATTCATCTACCGGCACGGGAATCACGTCCAGCGCCATGCCAAAGGCCTGCGTGAAGAAATCGCGGTGGCGCTCGACCGCCCACAGCGGCACGTGTTCATCCCCCGTGACCATGAGCTGCATGCGCGCGACCGTATCGGTGCAGGTGAGCGTGACATCGCGCACGCCGCCGTCACGGGCGCGGTCGATCTGCTCGGCGAGGCGCAGCAGCGCGACCATCTGCACCAGCCGGGCGTCGTCGTTGGGCGCCAGCAGCGGCGACAGGTCGTCTGCATCCGGCGTGCCCTTGCGGTGATAGCGCACCATCAGCGCGATCAGCGCCAGCTCGCGATGCGTATAGCCGGGCAGACCCGCATTCAGGATGAGGTACGCGCCGTGGCGGTGATGATCGTGGTAGTCGATGCTCACGCCGATGTCGTGCAGCATGCTGGCCGCCCACAACACGTCGAAGTCGTCCTCGGTGAATTCGCGCAGATGGGCGGGAATCTGGCGCGCCATCGACAGCACCAGATGGGCGATATGCTCGGCGTGGTTTTCCTGAAAGCGATACAGGTGGCACAGATTCAGCACGCTGGCGCGGCGCACCTGCTCGAACATCGGCGGGGCCTCGTCGCCCCCTGCGCCAAAAAACTGCTCGTAGAAGATGCCCTCGCGCATGCCCTGCGAACACACGGTCAGCTCGCTGAAGTCGCCCCGGCGCATGACTTCCTGCACCACGACCGCGCCCGCCAGCGAGATATCGGCGCGCTCTGCCTTCATGCCGGGCACGCGCCTGCGCATGGCGACCGTCAGCTTCGCCAGTTCGTCGCGCAGGGAAAAGACCTGTCCATAGCTGAGCGTGAAGCCGTGCAGGATATCGAGCGGATAGTTTTGCCGGCGCTGGGCCAGCCGCGCCAGCAGGCGCACGTTGCCGCCCTCACCCACCAGACTCATGCCGTCTTCGCGCTTGTACCAGTCCAGCGACTTCAACTGCGCGCGCACGTGTTCGGTCAGCGCGGTGATTTCTTTAGGCGTCGCAGGGTCGCTTTTGAGGAAGCCTTCAGTCGCGCGCACGGAGCCCAGCGGAAAGCTGACCGACGCCACCGGCCGACGGTCTTCCACGCGGGTGAGTTGCAGCGAGCCGCCGCCCATGTCCAGCACAAAGCCGTTCGCCAGCGTAGTGCTGTTCATGGCGGCCAGATAGCCGTAGTAGGCTTCTTCCTCGCCAGACAGCACCCGCGCCTGAATGCCGGTTTCCTTCTCGATGCGCGCCAGATAACGCTTCTGGTTCTGCGCGTCGCGGATGGCGCTGGTGGCCGCCGCGTGAATCTCGTGGATGCCGCTGGAGGCGCAGAAGGCCGCGTAGATCTGGGCGGCGCGCGCGCCACGGTCCATGGCCGCAGGCCGCAGCACGGGCAGCTCTGCCATGCCCTCGCCCATGCGCACCTGTTCCTGAATCTCGTCCGTCACCTTGAAGCTGAGGCTGGGGACGTACTCGACTACGATCAGGCGCCAGGTGTTCGAGCCCATGTCGATGATGGCCATGCTGCGCGGCTCGCGCGACGCCTCACCAATCGCGCTCAGGTCAGACAGTTGTTTGAAGGCATTCACGGGCACACCCCTGGGACGGCAGTTTACAGAATGCCTGTATTATGCCGCGGAATCGGCCGCGTGGGGGCGGACTTCCCCAGCACGCATCAGTCGGACGTGCCGGTAGCCTGCGTCGGGGTGGGGGTTGGAGTTGGAGATGGGATAGGAATAACCATTGGATGAGCAACGACAGAAATTGCCGGCGAAGTCGCATCTGTCACCTGACCACCATAGGCTAGTTGAAGTCCATCACGGCTATATGCAACAGAAGTAAAAACGCGACTGTTATCCAAGACCTGCATTTCACTTGTTTGCCAATCCCAAATCCGTACTGTGCGATCTTTACTGGCGCTGGCCAGCTGACTACCAATAGGGCTCCAATCCAGGTCATAAACTGCATCACTATGCCCATCAAGCTGTCGCACAATTTGCCCGGTTATAGCGTCCCAGATTACTATCAAACCATCGCTGTATCCTGTAGCAACTATATTGTCTTCCGGGTGCCAGGCACCGCTCATAGCTGTGGCAGGATAGCCAGAAAAAATTGTCAGAATATCCCCGTTATTGGCATCCCATATATATGCTGAACTTGATAACGAAACAATATCATTTGTAATTGTTGCAATATTTCTACCATTGTAATTCCAAAGGCTTTCAATAAATTGCACTGAGCCTGGAATTTCTGGAGGTGAAAAAATCAATCGTGTTTGTGTAAAGTCAAGACTATCTTGTATAAATGATGCGGCTAAACCATTAATCAAAATTTCGTCTTCATTCGGGCTCCAGTAGGCACTGACGAATAGAATTGGGCCTCCCAAGCCATTGATTCTTTCACTAGTCGATAAATTGTATATTTCAATGGATTCAGAAGATGTAAGAATAAATTGACCATCATCGCTAAACTGCACTGAATTTACTGAACATGTTGGTTCCGGACGAGAAATTACATTCATAACATTGGTCGATATATTATAAAGATGCACTTCTTCATCAAAGAAATAGCCTGATCTGCATGATCTTCTGTTATCAATTAACACGCCATACCCAATTGCGATAGTCTCTCCATCTGGATGCCAGTCTAATGAGGTTATTACGATACCGTCAGCTTGGGTCAGACCAGGTTGATTAGCCAGAAACAGCAGCAAGGAAGCAAAGATAACCATACCAGTGCGCACTCTAAATACGTGATCGCGAGACTTGACCATCAGTACTTATTCCCTTCTAGCATGTACGGGTGCACAGCACGCATCAGCCGGACGAGCCGGAAGCCTGCGTCGGGGCGGGTGTGGGGGATGCCAAATCGCCGCTGCGCGTGTACCAACCGAGCGCAGCAGCGCGCTGACCCTGATCCACCACGAATGACTGAAGGTGGGTGGTCGTCAGGAAATGAAGCGTTTCGAAACCCGGTTCGCACAGTCCGCCAGGGGCGATATCGTCACTGCCAATGTAAGCGAGTATGTCAGCGCTTCGGATCCACGAGAGCAGACATCCTGAAGGACCGGAAGCCAGCCTCGTTAGGATCTGACCATCGAAACTAGATACTTCAATATTCGAGCTGGTCAGGACTGGAGAGTTGTCACTGTCCAGAGCATAACTGTAGACGGCGTGGGCTATTAATTGATCGTTGGCACGTGCCCACCGCCCTAGTCGTCTTGAGTCGATGACTGAAACAGATTGATTCTGTCGATCGTAAAGAGTTGTATATGAAGTAACCGTGCCAGCAGCAGGATATGCCTCACCTGTTAGAAATCGAGTTCCCATAAGTAGCGCAGAACTATCTATCCATACGGCATCGTGCGTGGCGTTGTACAAAGAGTTTGTAGGTGGAACATCGGTTGGTGTAAGTGAAGTCACCTGGGTTATGACCTCGCTGTTCAAATCAACAATCTGCATCTCGCGCGGCGTTCCGAAGGCTGAGCTATCGCAGAAATCAAAGAAGGAAATGAACGAAGCGTCGGTACTCCACTTAATCTCACAAAAGTTGACACTTTCTGTACCACTATTTCCGGCGAATTGCGCCAAATCAATCGCATGCACGGCTGCCATTCTCGTCATGTCATAAACATTGAGCACAGCGTTTGTGCAGCCACTTACCACGCACGCCAGGCTGACGAATGCCAGTCGATCGCCGTCTGGTGACCAGCTGAGCTGGTACTGGTTTTCACCTGGGCTTCCAATATTGGTCAGCGTCTGTGTCTGCACGTTGTAGACGTACAGAGTTTGTCCCTCGTCGCCAACTTGTGTGAAGAACGCAAAGTATTGTCCGTTTGGTGACCATTCGAACACATCAAAATCACCACCGATCGAATTCGGACGTAAAGGAAATGCAAAACCATCGATGACGTTTGCGATTTCCCCGGAAGACAAATTGATCAGGCGCAGCGAAGCAGTTTGCCCCAATGTAAATCGGACGACGATCCAGTCATTTGTCGGGCTCAGAAACGCGGCACCGATTGTTTCGCCCGTGTTGGCAGAAATGGTCGTCAAGACCGTCGTTTCCAGGCTGGACGGATCAATGAGCCAAACGGTGGCTGTCTCTGGGGCGTCGTAGGAGATATAGGCGTATTGCTGAATGCCAGACTGCGCAGTTCCGGCAAACGTGGGCGCAAACATCACGCACAGGAAAACGGCAGTTGCAAGAAGGCGTGAAAAAAATTTCATAGTCTGCGCTCCTGTGGAGAGTCATTTATTGATGGGCACAGCACGCATCAGCCGGACGCCTGCGTCGGGGCGGGGGCTACTGCAACTTCCGGCACTCCGGCAACGCCACTCACATCGACTGTTTCAAGGATGGCCTCCCCTGCACTGCTCACACCCGCATAGGTGACCTGGTTCGTCTGAGGGTTCCAGTCAACGGAAGTGAGCTGCCCATCGATGTTGAAAACGCTGGCTACTTCTTCAGTTATAAGATTGACAACGTAAAGCTCACCATCACGTGATGCGACTGCAATAAAATTCCATGTACTATCCCATGAAATGTCGGCAATACCTAACAACATGCTATTTGGATCTGTATTGTATTTGACTCGAATACCTGATTCCAAGATCAATGCCTCAGCATTGACTATAAGGAGTTCTCCATGAACCGTACCCCATGCCAGCTGAGTGTTGTCTGGGCGAGGATCGGTAGAGGCGCCCTCTGCGGAAGCTAAAAATGCGTTCGGAGATTCCGAGCGATTTGCGCGAAAAAGTTCTCCCGTGAATGCGTTGAGTCTGCTAACTCCATCGCTCATCCATCCATTATTGCTTAGCCAAACCCGTCCGGGTCCGCCACTTGAAGCGTCAACGCCTTGGTACACAATGCGTGATTCCGACTGACTCCAGACAGTCGTCACATAGCTTAGACTTCCAGTAACAATATACTGACCATCAGTGCTCCACCGAATATTGATAATTCCCTCGGAAGTTTCTGTTGAATAGTAATTAGTCACGCCATCAGAATCACCCGCAATAAATTGATGCCTCAAGTTCCAAGTTGTGCTATCCCAAATTGAAACTAGATTTCCAATCCCGACAGCCAGGAAATCTCCCTGTAAGCTCCATTCAACCGTGGCTTCGTTCAGAGAAAAGGATTGTACAAACTGAACCACAAGAATATTCTCGCTCGGCAATGTGACGTTCAATGTACCGTTCCGATCAACAGTAGCGAGCATTTCACCATTTGGGCTCCATGCGATATCAAGGATCGCAGATTCTGAGCCTTGTGCATGTCCGGTATTCGAACCACCTAAAACACTCAGTAATCCAATGATCAGCAGTACGTGATGCCAGTTACGTCTTCGTGTTGGCACGTGTCGCCAGCCCTTCTCCTTAAAATGTCTCACATGACCGCGTGCGTATCGGCATGGACGAGCACCCGCCATGCAGATGCGCGACGCATCCATAGTAATGGAACCCTTAATTTTGATCTAAGGGAATTCTATACGCGATTTGAATTTGTGGTATAAAGGGATTGTTAAGGCGGTTAGCCTGCCCTATCCCGATGCCTCGCGCACCAGCTCTGGCAGGCCGTGGCGGATGGCGTTGACCAGCATGGCGTGTTTGCCCTCAAGCGCCAGCGTGGGCGCCACCAGCACTTCGCGGGCGAAGGTCCCGGCGGCGCGCTCCACCAGCCAGACATCGGTCACGTCATAAGGGGGGATGCCCGGCTGGTCGGTCATGCGATCGAAGTCGATGCTCATGGCCGCCGCGTAAAAGGTCTGATAGCGTTCGCCGGTCAGCGCGTGCACGATCGGCTTGTGCTCAAACAGCCGGTCATACACCACCTCCAGCACGGGGGCGCCGGTATTGCGGCGCACCAGCGTGGCCACCGAGTCCCGTGCGCGCCGGTCGTGATAGTGCGCGGTCACGCGAAACACGCTGCTCACGCCGGGCTGTCGGGCCAGCTTCGCCACAGTCGGGATGCCCAGGCGCTCGGCCAGCGCGCGCAGCGACGGCGCATGCGAATGAGACAGCGGGCTGTCTGAGCGGAACATGGTCAGCGCAGCCCCAGCTCGTTGCGCGCGATGACCATCCGCTGAATCTCGCTCGTGCCCTCGTAAATGCGGGTGATGCGTGCGTCGCGATACCAGCGCTCGACCGGCATCTCCTTGCTGTAGCCCATGCCGCCGTGAATCTGTACCGCTTCGTCGGTCACGAACATGGCCGTCTCGCTGGCGAACAGCTTGGCCATGCTGGCCTCGGTGGTGAAGCGCGCGCCCGTCTTTTTGGCGCGTTCCTTGGCGGCGCACGCGCTGTAGATCAGCAGGCGGCTGGCCTCGATGCGCGTCTTCATGTCGGCAATTTTCTGCTGAATCATCTGGAACCCGCCGATGCTGCCGCCAAACGCCTGCCGTTCGCGCGCATAGGTCAGGCTGGCCTCGTAGGCGGCCTCGGCGATGCCCAGCGCCTGTGCCGCGATGCCGATGCGCCCGGCATCCAGCACGCTCATCGCGATTTTGAAGCCTTCGCCGGGCTTGCCCAGCATATTCCCGACCGGACAGGCATAGTTCTCAAACACCAGCTCGCTGGTGGCGCTGGCGCGGATGCCCAGCTTGGGCTCTTTCTTGCCGCGGATGAAGCCCGGCTGATAGGCATCGATCAGAAAGGCGCTCACGCCCTTGTGCTTCTTTTCCGGCTCGGTCATCGTGAACAGCACCACACTGTCGGCGACCGGCCCGCTGGTCACCCAGCTTTTGCGCCCGTTGATGATGTAGTGTGTGCCAGCCTCGTTCAGGACGGCGCGGCTTTCCATGGTGCCCGCGTCGCTGCCGCTCATCGGCTCGGTCAGGCTGTAGGCGCCGATTTTCTCGCCGCGCGCGACCGGCGCGAGAAAGTCGTGCTTCTGCGCTTCGGTCCCAAAATGCAGCACGGCGTAGCCGAACAGCGAATTATTCACGCTGAGGATGGTGCTGTGGCTGGCATCGACCTTCGCCACTTCGATCATGGTCAGCGCATAGGCCAGCGTATCCATGCCCGCGCCGCCGTAGTCTTCCGGGATTTCGATGCCCATCAGCCCCATCGCGCCCATCTGACGAATCGTGTTCAGCGGAAACTCGCCGCTCTCGTCATAGGCCGCGGCGATGGGCGCGATCTCGCGGCGGGCAAAGTCGCGCACCAGCTTCACCAGCGCGTGATGGTCGGGCGAGAGCGCGGGCAGCAGTGCGCCGCTGTCGTCGGGTGCGGTCATGGGTCACGGTTCCTTCTGGCGAATACAGTCTGAGACGGTGTCCCCAGTATAGCGCAGGTGGCCGCCGCACCGCCTAGAACAGCGTCCGTCCGAACAGGAAATACGGGATGCTGTTGACGGTCAGCACGACGCCCAGGATCAGGCAGATGATCTTCAGCAGGCGCGGCATCCAGCGCGACATCCAGCCCTGGAAGCGTTCGATGACCACTTCAAAACGCGAACGGTTCCGTATGAACAGCCACAGGAAGATCAGCAGCGGCACGCAGAAGATGATGTTGTAGGCCACCAGCACGATGATCGCGCTGGCGATGTGCAGCCCCTGCACGCTGATGCGCTCCAGCGCGACGAAATAGGGCAGCGCGGTAGTCAGCTCGTTCAGGTTGACAAACATGCCGAAGAAAAACGTGAACCATGGCGTCAGCAGGCGCGGCTTTTTGGCTGCTTCCGGCGGGCGCGGTGCCCCACTCAGGCGCAGTCCCGCTGCCAGAAACACGATGCCGAGGACAAGCTGAATGCCCACAGAAATTGTCGCCGGGATTGTGGCCGCGACCTGCCCGATGACCTCGCGCAGGCCCAGCAGGATGACCAGCCCGCCAAGCAGGTAGGCGACGAATATGCCCAGGATATAGGTCAGGATGCGCGGGACCGGCTTGGGCGTCGTCAGCAGATAAAACTGGGCGATGAACAGCGAGGGATTCAGGCTGTCTGCAATAGCTAACCCGGCGATACCCAGCAGGAAGGCGATCGTCATGAGGATTGTGCCCCCGCTATCGTCAGTAGTTCATCACGCAGCGCGGCGCGTTCGCCCTCACTCAGCGGCTGATTCACCAACCCCTCGGTCCACAGACCGTCACACGCCATACGGACTGCCTGCACGCGCGCCCACGTCAGCCCGTCGCCGGTGAGCACAGCCGTCCACGAGCGCGTATCCAGCGCGATCATTTCGTGTATATGTTCGCTCTCTATGATGCCGGCCAGCATCGCCGCGCTGATTTCCAGCGGGATCGCCTCAGCATCGAAGGTGGCCCGCACATAGGCGCGCAGCCAGCGGCCGGGCGCATCGGTCTCGCGCTCATAGTACGAGGCCACGGCCCTGCTGAACTGGTCGAACAACTGAGTGAGCAGTCCCTCCAGCAGCGCTTCTTTTGAGGCGAAGTGATGCAGCAGGCCGCCTTTGCTGATGCCCGCCTGCCGCGCGACCGCGTCCAGCGTGAAGCCGGTCGTGCCGTGCTGCGTGATGACTTCGGCAGCCGCCGCGAGGATTTTCTCCCGCGAGGCGATGCTGGCCTGTTGTTTAAGCGTGAGTGTCATAAAGGCTTCTCCATACAAACCGTCTGGTTGGTCGGCGTTATTAAAAGGATACCGTCCAGACGGTTTGTATGTCAAGCCCTGTGTGTCGGATACCTGTAGCATAACGGGCGTGATATGCGCGGAGTCAGCCGGGCGGAGTCAGTTCAGCCGCGTTCGGCAGAATGTCGCTGAGCTCGAAAAAAGGCAGGCCCGCCACACCGTCTTCATCCACCACGGTCTGAGCACCACCGACGGCGAACATCTGCAACTGTGGATTCCAGGCCAGGCTGCGTGCTTCTATGACTCCGGTCTCAATCGTCGCCAGCACAGAAGCGGCGGTGTCTAGGATGTACAGCGTGCCGGTTTCGGTGATCGCTGCCACACGTTCGCTGCCGATAAACACGATGTCTGTAAAGAGCGCCCCCGTCGTGTTTAATTCAGCAATGCGCGTGCGCGTCGGGACATCCCAGATGCTGACTCGCGGGTCGAGGCGGTCAGTCGTGGCCAGCAGCTGGCTGTCGCTGCTCCAGCTTAGCTGTTCGGGGTTATCGCCTGGGCTTTCGATGACATCATTTTCAAGGTTATCTGTGGTCAGGGTTTGGCCGTTGAAGAACGATAGCTGGTAGATATCGGTGACAGCAAGCAGCAAACCATCCGGGCTCCACGCGGCGTCATTTATTGTGCCACTTCTGGATGGCTCCAGACCTGTCCATGAACCTGTTTCCCAGAACTGAAACGTGTCGAACGAGGTTGCGAGCAGGTATGCACCATCTGGGCTCCAGGCGAGATTAAAGACACCATCATAAAGTGCGTCGATGTTGGCAGGAACTCGTCGGGTAAATTCGCCTGTTGAGCCATTCCACAGATTTACGAACCTATCGTCCGTGCCACCTGTAGCCAAAAGTTCTCCGTCTGGACTCCATTCCACTGACACAGCTCGTCTGGAATGCCCACGCAATGTATCCTGAAGGATGCCAGAGGCATTCACAACGTACACCATGCTGTTCCAGTCGGCAATCGCTAACCGTTCACCATCCGGGCTCCACTCTATTTCCCATGCCCCGGCAGGCGTGGCCTGAGCCGCGACGTCCCCCGAAGCCCAACCCAGACACAGGCTTATGGCGATGGTGACGACTGCCCACGGTGATTTTAGTTTATGCATGGGTTGCCATCCTCATGCGCTGAAAGTGCTTGGGTGATTGACTTGCGACAGGGGTATCAGCCGTGGTTGGCGTATCGTCCGGCACCCCGGCAATGCCGCTGACATCGACCGTTTCAAGGACAGGCTCCCCTGCACTGCTCACTCCGCCATAGGTGACCTGGTTCGTCTGCGGGTTCCAGTCGACGGCGTGTAACTGCCCATCGATCGTGAGAACGCTTGCCACTTCTTCAGTTAAAAGATTGACAACATAAAGCTCCCCATCACGTGATACGGCAGTGATAAATTCACCGCTATGATTCCATGATATACCTGTGAGAGCTCGTCTTGGAGTAGGTGGAACACTTTCGGTTACTTCAAGCCCATGAACGCCATATAACGTGTTCAGATCAAACACAAGCAAATAACCAAATTCTGTTCCCCATGCGATTTGCGAAAAGTTTGGGCGGGCTTCGGTCGCATTTGGGCCCCCGCCTATACCAAAAGTGTTCTGGATCTCATCAGGGGCAAGTAGGATGAGTTCACCTGAAAACACATTTAATTTTGTTGCCCCATCGCCCAACCAGCCATCACCAAGCCAGATTCGCCCCGGTCCTCCTCCTGAACCATCATACGCTTGATAACTTACTCTGCTTTCCTCATTGTCCCATACAGTTGTTAGATAGCTCAGGCTACCAGTGATAACGTAACGACTATCATCACTCCATGTAATGGATCTCATGCCTTCAGGGATTTCGACTAATGCACCGTCAGGTGTAAAGAAACCGTCCAAATCTCCTGCAGTAAATTGATGAGTTAGTTGCCAGGTATTTGTGTTCCAGATGTAAACCTGATTTCCAACTCCAGCAGCCATGCTGTCTCCATTTGAACTCCAGGCAACAGCTGCGCTTGGAATAGAAACTGTCAGTGCAAATTGAAAAGTCAGTGCGTTTTGGTCTGGATCTGCAACACGAATAGTGCCATTGTCCGCGATGCTGGCCAGCAGCGTCCCGTCAGGACTCCATGCCACACTGAGGATCATGGAGCCCCTCTGCTGAGCCAACCCCGCAACCGGCAGAATAACGAACACGACCAGCGCGGTGGTCACCAGAATCAACTGAAATCGCAGAAGTCGTTGCAGCATGGTGTCACCAACCGGTCTCGTCATAATGTTTTACAAAAGAGTCTTCATCTATGTTGTACAGGCGGTGTGTGCAGCCGCCTTGACGCTGGACCAGGCGCTGAAAGAGCTGGCGTAGAGAGCAATTGCTGGGTGCTTTGTGTGATCACCGCGCCACCAAGTCCCAGTACGTCGCCGCTGTATGCCAATACTTCGCCGTCAGGACTCCATTGCACATTCAGGACGATCGCACCGGCTTCTATAGTCTTCAGTGCTTCGCCTGACTCAGCATGCCAGATGCGAACCGTACCGTCATAGCTGCTGCTGGCGATCAAAACCCCATCAGGACTCCACGAGACATCCGTCACTGGCATCGTATGGCCAGAAAATGTATGCGCCGGATACTCTGGAGAATAAGACTCCCCTGCCGCATCCCAAATGGTTACGGTTCCGTCCATACTTCCTGAGGCGATTGCCGTGCCAGTGGGATTCCAGTCGATAGAAACAACGTCCTGATCCTGAAGACCAATCAGTCCTTGAAATTCCCAGATGTCGGTATTCGTGACGCCAATGCCATTCCCACCGCCATCTGCAAGAAGACTGTTGTGCCAGCTTAATCCCGATTGAATACCGCCAGATTGAAATATGATGTCTTCGGTGAGCAGATCCCATACGAGCAATTGATAATCCAGCTGGCTTATTGTCGCTATTTGAGAGTTATCTTCGTTCCATGCGAGGTAAAACAAATAGTTCCGCAATGGGCTTTCGAATGTATACCGAAGCGTCCAGTTGCTGGTTTCCCAGATAAAAATCCTCCCGGATAAACTTGTCGAAGCAATCAGGTCACCGTTTTCGCTCCAGTCCAGTGAAATGAATTGCTCAAGCTGAGGTGACGTTAAAGTCCGTACCAGGGATCCGTTACCATCATAAATTTCGATTACTCCTGTGTATCGAGCTACCGCAATCAAACTGCCATCGTGATTAAAATCTAATCCACCTATACGATCTTCAGGCAGCGTAATTTCCTGCGCCGCAACCAACGATGCAGCGCCCAGTACAGCCGTCAAGATGATCATCAGAGATTTGACCACAATTGTCAGGTTGATCAGCGTCTATTCCATGTGCTAAAGGCTTCACCCAGGGCCAGACATTCAGGCCATGCAAACATCATTCTCACGCCACTAATAAAGATTGTAATCTTCTTGGCCGCACAGGACGATTCGCGCACCCACTGGGATCCCTCTTACTGCTGTGCTCTGCCCAGGCGACCGCTATACGACAGGCGAACAGGGCGGAACGGGCAAGGATTTGCTTATTCACGTGTCTCTGAAGGAGCAGGACGAACTGGTGCTGGAGGAACATCTATTATTTGGTGTTGTGGTGAAAGATCTACTTCTGATGCACTTGCAATATAGAGTCGACTACCGTCATGACTCCAGGTTGCAGAATGAGAATCCCCCAACCTACTGAATGAAGCAGATTGATTATGGCTATCCAGTTCAGCAAGATGGGTTCCATCGCCCTGCACCATAAACTGATTGGAACCTGGTCGCGCACGCAGGTTTGATATGAAGGAAAAAGGTGTGTGTATGGGAAGTAAGATCGAATCTGCAGAGTTCCATAATATCAGATTCTCATCATAGCAGGCCACGAGCATCTGCACAGAATTTGCTAACCACTCTCCTGCCAGGCTGCCTTTGTGAGAGCATATGGTTTCAACCTTCAGGAGATTCAGGTTGTTGGCGTCCCAAATCCTTACTGTTCCATCTCGTTGACCCGTTGCGATCCTCGTTCCGTCCGGGCTCCATCTTATCCATTCCGCAAGCACCGGCCTCGAACTGGATTCTGAAATGGTTCGCGATTCGATTACTTGATTGCTCTCCAAATGCAGTAAGGCAATTTCATCATAAAAAAAGGACAAAAACAAACCGTCAGGTGAAATTGCAATTTCACGAATAGGCTCTCCGCTATTCGAAAACACGAGCGTTAATGCAGTGTCACTGAACGTGAAATACCAAAGTCGACCTGACGAATCTGCGATGTAGAGCCCGAGAGAGTCAGGCGACCAGACCAACGCATTAATGAGCGCTGTATCGGGCACATCCACTTCAGCAACACTGTTGCCGGGCACATTTGAGATCGTGAAAAATGCTCGACTCAGTCCTGACGTAAGGTCATAAAAGACGTAAGAGACAGCAACATAGTTGGAATCCCGACTCCAGGCAACAGATGTGGTGTATCCGGTCGTGTAGTTTGGTTGATCCATTTATTGACCATTTTCACTCGCCTGCATCGGCAGCGCCAGACAACAACCCTGGAGCGCTACATCGTCAGCTTGTAATACTGATTGCCGGATTTGTGCCACAGCACCACGCCTGTCATCGAGCCTTCTGCCAGGGGCGGCACAATCGTGATGGGTGCTGGCGAGTCAAAGCCTTCTTTCGCCTTGCCTTTGGCGACATTGCTCGCGAACACGTGGGTTTGCTCGGCGGTCATCACCAGCGCGCCGCCCAGCTCTTTGCTGATCTTGCCGCCGATGGCCGGCACCGCCACCTTGACCACCTCGCGCGTGTTTCCGCCCGTGCCGGCAAACGAGCCCCAGTTCAGCACGCCGCGCCCATGGATAAAGTGCGCCGCCATGCGGATCGTCCAGATATCGCTCCAGGTATTCACCACCGAGTCCGGCACATTCAGGGCGACTGTGCCTTCGTTCTGCGATTGCGCCAGTTTGCGCGCCATTTCCTCGCCCATCTGCCCTTCGGCGATGTTGATGAACAGGCTCAGGAAGCCGGTATCAAACTGGAGCATACGCTCTGCATCGTCACCCACCTCGATGCCGCCCGTCTCAAAATTGACCGCGCGGCATTTGTTGCCTTCCCAGGTGACGCCGACATCGAGGAAGATGTCGCGCGCCTGCGGCACCTTGTTGAAGAATTTCTGCATCACGATGGCCAGCGCACCGCCGGTGAATCCGCGCCCCAGCGTGATACCCTCGCCGTCGTAGGTATTGACCGCGGAATAGCCGCCTTCCCCGCCAATCTCCGCCTGAATCGCGCTGATGACCTCGGCACGTTTGGGATTCGCGCCGCCAGACGGATCGACGTTTTTGGAGCCACCGCCGTTATAGCGATAGCCCGCGTTCTTGTCGCCCTTGTAGGTCTCCATGACCATCTTGTCGAGCTGGTTGGCGGGTAAGGCCAGGCGATTCTCCTGCAATTTCTTCACCATCTTCATCTGCCCGCGCGTGACATGGCCCATCGCCACAGACGGGGCAGTCACGCGCGCCTCGCCTGCCACTTTGGTGACATGCTGGCCCCTCCCGCGGGTGACCTCAGGCAGCACTTTCGGCCAGTCGCGCACTGCTGGTTCCAGGTCTTCCTTGTTGACCGGCAGCGTCACGCTGATGACCCTGGGCATGGTCATGTTCTCAAGGCCTGTATCGGCCGGCGCACGCTGAATCTGCGGGTCGCGCTTGGCCCACACGGTATCTTCAAACATGCCGCCAAAGGCATCTTCAGCTTCGTTCGTGACCGACTCCATGACTGAGTTCTCGGCCAGCTCGCCGCCGCCCTCCGTTCCCTGCGACCAGTCCTCAAAGAAGTCGCCCATGTTACCGCCCGCCTCATCCGTATTGCCGCCCGCCAGGTCGCCCGCGTTATTCTGGGGCTCCGCGGTCGTGGTGAACACGCTGAATGTGATCTGGTCGCCGTCATTGGCAGACGCCAGCGCCATGCTCAGGTCGCCCGCGCCCCACAGCATATTGCCATTGATCGTCATCAGGATGTCGCCCGCGTGCAGCTTGCTGGCGGCGGGCTGGCCAGACTGGGTGGAAACGACGCGAATGCCGGGGGGAATCAGCGTGGTGTGGCCGCGAAATCCCAGGGCCGGGAAGTCCTGTTCATCAGCGGTGAAGTCGGTGTTCGACTGCTGCTGGGTGTGTTCAGCATCGGCCTCGCGCTGGACGAGCTTTGGCGCGGGTGGTCGCCTGGACAGCATGCGTCCGACGGCCGCATTGCCCGCCACCCGCTGCAGGCGCACCAGCCCGTTTTCCGCGTGTTCGGGCGAGCCCGCAGCAGATGCTTTCGGTTCAGATGTAGCTTCCCCGGGCTGGGCGTCACGTTTCTGCAGCAAAGATTTGCGCGGCGGCATAGCGGCTCCTGGCAGGCGGCGAACACTGCACGAGTGCGATTACTATCTCACATGATAGGCCTGATTGTGCCCGCCGCAACCAGCCTGTATGCCGCCTGTCGGAGCGTACGATTACTTGCGCGGGACGCGGGCCAGCGCCGATGTGACTACCTCATAATTGCTCGTGCCCCACGCTTCGGCCAGGTCATCCGCGCTGATCTGGTTGTCCCCCTGAGCGCCCAGCACGACGACCTCATCGCCAATATTTACGTCCGGGATTTCCTGCACGCTGACCACCGTCTTTTCCATGCTCACGCGGCCCAGCACCGGCGCAAACTGCCCGTGGATGAGCACATGCTGGGCCTTGCCCGGCGCGCGCCGGAAGCCGTCGGCGAAGCCCAGCGGCAGCACAGCCACGCGCTCCTCGGTGCTGGTGACATACGTATTGCCATAGCCCACCGGATGATTGGGCGGCAGCGTCTTCACCTGCGCGACGAGTGTCTTCCAGGTCATCACCGGCTTGAAGTCGGCCGGCACCGGCACATCGTCCGATGGACTGAGGCCGTACATGGCGATGCCGCAGCGCACGGCATTAAAGTGGAAGTCCGACCCACGCAGCGTCCCCGCCGAATTGCACGCGTGGATATAGCGAATCTGGAAGCCGGAAGCGCGCAGCGGCACCAGAATATCCCTGAAGCGCTTGCCCTGTTCAGCGACGTACGCGCCGTCAAAATCGTCGGCCGTGGAGAAGTGCGTATACACCCCTTCAACCTGCAAATGAGCTAACTTCGTCAGATTTCTAAATAGGGATATCGCTTTATCGGCAAGCACGCCCAGGCGCCCCATACCAGTATCAATCTTCACATGGACCTTGAGTTTTCCGGCCTGATCACGCGCCGCGGCATCATACAGGCGCGCAATTTCCAGGTCATAGAGGGTGGCCGTGATGTCGTACTGCACGGCCTGGCGTGCCATCTCCGGCGGCAGATAGCTCATCAGCAGAATCGGCGCGGTGATGCCCGAATCGCGCAGGTCAATGGCCTCGTGAATATTGGCGACGGCCAGGTATTCCGCGCCATTCTGCAGCGCGGTGCGCGCCACACCCACGGCGCCGTGCCCATAGGCATCCGCCTTGACCACGGCAAACAGCGTCACCCCTGCCCCGACAAAGCCTTTCAGGCGGCGCACGTTATGGGCCAGTGCGTCGCGGTCGACCTCGATCCAGGTGGGTCGATTCGGCTTGCGAATCAGCGAGAGGGCGGCCATTTCCTCGGTGTGCGTCAGCTGCACAGCGTCACCCTGGTCGTGCAGCAGCGCACGCGTCACCAGGTCCATGCGCGACGCGGCGCCGCCTTTCAGCAGCACCAGGTCATTGGGCTTCAGATCCAGCGAAAGCACATTCTGCACGGCATCATGCGTGCTGTAGGTCGTGCGCACGCGGGCCGGCTCCACGCCCTGGTCCAGCGCGGCACGCGCCGCAAGCGAGGATTCCGCGCCCAGCGTGATGATCACATCGGCAAATTCACTGGCGCGCTGGCCCACGCGGCGATGCCCGCGCTGCCCCTGCGATCCGATGATATCCATATCGCCCAGCACAAAAATCGCGCGCCCGCCATCGCGCCTGACCACCGTTTGCAGCCACTCCAGCGCCGAAAAGCTGGACCACGTGTCGGCCTTATAGGTGTCGTCAATCAGCAGCGCGCCGTTCACGCCAATCAGGGGCCGCATCCGCCCCGGCAGCGGCTCCAGCTCGGTCAGCGCGCGCAGGCTGTCGGCCGCCGGGATATCGTAATACAGGCCGACCGCCACGGCCTCCAGCACACACATCAGATGCGCCTTGCCCAGCATCGGCGTCCATTTGCCCAGCATGCGCTGGTCGCCCACGCGCAGGTCAAAGCCGGTGCGCGCCGCGTCCAGGTTGATATTCTGGGCGATCAGGTCGGCACCAAAATCGACCTCGGTGCTGACCGTGGACGTGCGCGCGCGGCATATGGGCACGAGGGCGCGCACGTCGTCGTCGTCGTAGTTCAGCACGGCCAGCCCATTGGGCGACAGATAGTCAATCAGATGATGGATTTCCTCGCGCAGGGCGGGATGTTCTGCCGCCACACCGGGCACCTGCCCCAGCTGCGTCACCACGGCGATATGCGGGCGCACCGCCGATACCATATCGGCCATTTCACCGATATGCTGGGCATCCAGCGCCAGCGCCACGATCTGATGTTCCGGCGTCAGGCGGGCCAGCGTCATCGGGATATCCAGCCTGCCGCCCTGCGTCGCTGTCGCGGTCAGCACACGAAAGCGCAGGCTGAGCACGCGCTCCAGCGCGGCCAGCGCGACGCTCTTGCCTGCCGTGCCCGCCACGCCCACGACCTGTAACCCCTGCTTGCCGATGACGAAATGCGACCACTGCATCAGCGCCTGCACCGGGTTCTTCACCAGCACGACCGAGATGCCCGCGGTGTCGAATTCCGGCGGGCGCGAGCACAGCAGGCCGGTGGCCCCGCGCTGCACCGCCTCTTTCATATACTGATGCCCGTCACCGCGCTCCGTCTTCAGCGCGACAAACATGCTCCCGCTGACCGGGCTACGCGAGTCGGTGCTGAATTCGGTGAACAGCTGCGTCGAGGGTTCCCCGAAAAGTTGGCCGCTGGCTGCTTCCAGCAAATCATACAGGTTGATCATGAGGTCGCGGGTTCCATGTGCATCGGAAATGAGAGAGCCGATGAGGCGAAATGAGGTCTGAACCAGCGCGCTGTCCGCTGTTTTCGCGGCAAGCCAGCATTGTTTGTTATAATCAGCGCGTTGACTGGCCTATCACTTCCGATTATGGCATTCTCTTTCGAGGTTGTAAAATCTGCAGGCAAAGCACGTGCAGGCGTATTTCACACGCCGCATGGTGACATCCCCACGCCTGTTTTCGCGCCCGTAGGCACCGTGGCCACGGTGAAAGCCGTCCCGCCGCGTGACCTGCACGAGATGGGTGCCAGCCTCATCCTGTCGAATACCTATCACCTGCATCTGCGCCCCTCCAGCGAGCTGGTGCGCGACCTGGGTGGCCTGCACCGCTTCATGGCCTGGGATGGCCCCATCCTGACCGACAGCGGCGGCTTTCAGGTGTTCAGCCTGGCCAAGATCAACAAAATTGATGACGAAGGGGTGACTTTTGCCAGCCATATTGACGGCAGCAGGCACCGTTTCACGCCCGAAGTCTCCATGCAGATTCAGGAGAACCTGGGCGCCGATATCATCATGGCCTTCGACCAGTGCCCCACGCCCAAAGACCGGCGCGTGGTGGAAACCGCAGTCAGACGAACCAGCGCATGGGCGGCACGCTGCCGTGAAGCCCATGCGGACGACTCATGCCAGGCCCTGTTTTGTATCCAGCAGGGTGGCATTTATGAAGATCTGCGTGCTGAAAGCAGCGCATTCATCACCACTCTTGATTGCCCCGGTTATGCCGTAGGCGGGCTGGCGGTTGGCGAAAGCAAGCCAGAGATGTACGCCACGCTCGACTACTGCGTGCCGATGCTCCCCGAAGAAAAACCGCGCTACCTGATGGGTGTCGGCGCGCCGGATGATCTGGCGCACGGCGTGCTGCGCGGCATTGACATCTTCGACTGCGTGCTGCCCACGCGACTGGCGCGGCATGGCGCGGTATTCACGCCCGACGGGCAGGTGAATATCGGCCGTGCGCTGTTTCAGCGCGATGAACGGCCGCTTCAGGAGGACTGCGACTGCTATACGTGCCAGACATTCAGCCGTGCCTATCTTCGCCATCTCGTGAAAGCCGGCGAACTTCTGGCCCACAACCTCCTGAGTGTCCACAACCTCCGCTTCTTGATCCGACACATGGAAACCATGCGCAATGCCATCCTCCAGGGAACTCTGGAGGACTATACGGCATCGTTTTTGGAGCGTTACATGCATCTGGCCAAGAAGGAATAAGGCGCTTGAAGAACCCTCGACATTCGAATGTGATGAATGCGCATCACCGCGGCGCTGCGGCTGTATGGATGTAACGCGCCTGCGGCCCGTGCTGCGCTATACCCGTCAGGCGGCCTTTGTGCTGGCGACCTGCGCGCTGGTCAGTTGCAGTGCGCGGATGCTGCCCGCCAGCACCCCCACGCAAAATGCGGCGGTGCTGCGCCTGATGACCTCGACCGCGACCTTTCCGCTGGTGCAGGAGCTGACCCGCGCCTATACCCAGCACACGGGGGGCGAGGTCACATTCGATGTCTCGGCGGGCAACGCGCAGTCGATGCTGGAGCGGCTGACGGCGGGGGAAGCGCCCTTCCTGATTTCGTCGCATCTGGCCGGGCGGCAAACGTCGTCAGGCAGCCTGTGGGCCGCCCCGCTGGCGCAGGACGGCATCGCGGTCATCGTGCATCCGGACAACCCGGTGCGCGCGCTGAACAGCTCCCAGCTGCGCGAATTGTTTCAGGGGCGTGTGGGAAGCTGGGCGTCGCTTGGCGGGGCAGACCAGCAGGTAATCGTGTACAGTCGGGAGGATGGCAGCGACACGCGGGCCGAGTTTGAAGGCATGGTGATGGGCACCCGCCCCACGTCGCCCGCAGCGCGCATCGCCCCGTCGTCTGAAGCGATGGTGTATGCCATCTCGCAGGAACCGGCTGCTGTAGGCTATGTCAGTATGGGCTGGCTGAATGATACCGTGCGGCCGCTGGCAATTGAAGGCGTGCAGCCCACGCCTGAAACCGTGTCGTCCAGCGCGTATCCGCTGCGGTCGCTGATTTACGTCATCGGCCTGCGTGAGCCGGATGGCGCATCGCCGCTCGATCTGGCCTATCGGGCGTTCTTCGGATGGGTGCAAAGCCCGGAAGGCCAGGCTGTCGCCGGGCGGCGCTATGGCGCGCTGGCAAACTGACTGAGATAAAACGCGTTCGTCAGCATGCAGGTCGAGGTCATCAGCACGCCGATGATGATGATCCACAGCAGCGTCACCGACATATCGCGCAGCATACGCAGGGTGCTGCGGCGGCGCTCCATCTCGATAGCGGGCGTGCGCAGCGTATATAACGCGCCTGCCGCCGCCTGATGATTGGGGTTCACGCGCAGCACATTATCGAGGCAGATACTCGCCTGATCGGGCGAGTCGACCGCCACGCTCATCCACAGCCACGCATCGGTGAAATTAGCATCCTCGCGGATCAGCTCGCGCAGCAGCGCGACGGCCTCCGGGCGGCGGTCCGCCTTGATCAGTTCAATGGCATCCAGCAGGCGGTCGATACGCGAGGCCGCGGCCTCTCCGGGTGGCTGAAAGCCGGCAGACGCACCGGATCCCTCGTTCATCGCGCAGCCGCACGCGTCGCTGTCTGGAAGGGTGAGGCCTGCGCATCGTCGTCCAGCTTTACACGGTCGAACAGGTCATACTCGTCCACGCGGTTGGCTGTCGGCGCGGGATACACCCGCGTGAAGCCCTGTCGCCCGAACAAACGGGCGCGCAGCGGCTTGGGCAGGCGCGGCGTGGAGCGTCCACCGAGCTGGCTTTCATGCACCGCGCTGGCTTGCTCCCATATATCGTAAAACTCCGAAATATCCACCATCGTGTGGATCGGCTCGGCATTGTCGACGATAGCCTGCACATCGATGTCTTTGTTGCGGCCCATTTTACGCGGGTCCTGGCGGCGCAGCTTCAGCAGTACAATGCCAAGCTGGATTTGCCGTTTGGGAATCGACGAATAATACAGCTTCTGCACCTGGTAGGGCGGCAGCGCGCTGTCAAATGACGGGTCAGCAGCCAGTGCAATGGCGTCGGTGGTGGCGCGCTGGATGGCGATATGATCGGGATGGCCGTAGCCCCCATATTTGTTGAACGTGATGACGACATGCGGGCGCACCTCGCGGATGATCGAGGCCACACGGGCGGCCACCTGCTCGCGCGGGGCCTGCCACAGGCAGGTCGGGTCGTTCGAGGTCTCGCTGCCCATCATGCCGCTGTCTTTATAGCCCAGCGTGAATACCTGCTTCAGGCGCAGAATCTGGGCCGCTTTGTCCAGCTCATACAGGCGGCGCGCCGCGATCGACTCGAAGCCTTCCAGAAATTCCGGCTTCACCGTGCCCACGTCGCCGTTGGTCGCGCAGATCAGATAGACCTCGTAGCCCTTCGCCACATACTTGCCGATGAGTCCACCCAGGCCGAAACTTTCATCGTCCGGGTGTGCGTACGAAATGAGCAGTCTGCCACGCGCCATATTGTCGATTATCCTGAATTCTGACCTGCGAGATGAGTTGGGCCACGCTGTTCTGGTCATTATAGCACGCCGTGACATTTGTCCTACGCTTGTGCAACGATGTGGAACGCGCCCTGTAAAAGCATGTCCGTGCGGCTTTATACTTTTGAGCGGTCTGCGCCAGCACTCCTTACATCCGACAGGCGCAGTCGTGTGTGCAAGACGAGGATAAACTATGCGCAAGCCCGTGACGATAACCACCGCGGCAGTGCTGATCGGCTGCTTTTCCGCACTGGCGATGACCTGGAACGGCGCGGCCAGCCAGGATGTATTCGCCACCAACACGCCATCTGCGCAAAGCGGACTGGCTTTCGCGACCAATACGCCCGATTCGCGGATTGTCGAGGATGATGCGACGCTGCCCCCCACCCCGACCCTGACGCCATCGCTGACGCCCACTTTCACCCTGACACCCACCTTTACGCCGACCATCACGGCATCGCCCACGCAGACGCCGTCGCCCACCGCTACGCCCAATGGCCCGCGCATCTATCCGGACGGTGTAAATCCGCTGACCGGCCAGCCCTATCCCAGCGACGAAGCGCGCGAACGCCGCAACCTGATTATCAAGATCAGCAATTTCCCGCCGCAGGTGCGCCCGCAAAGCGGCCTCAACCAGGCCGATGTGGTGTGGGAATATGAAGTGGAAGGCGGGGTGACCCGCTTCGCCGCTATCTTCCGCAGCCAGATGCCGTCGCATGTCGGGCCGGTGCGCAGCGGCCGCCTGCTGGACCTGGAGCTGGCGCCCATGTATGAGGCGCTGCTGGCCTATTCCGGCGCCAGCGAGCCGGTGCAGGACCTGCTGCTGGGCCAGCCCTGGTCGCTGAACGTGATTTCACCCTCGATCGGCGACAACTGTCGCGAGGCCGGTTTCTGCCGCTTCCCCGGCGTCAACATGGCCTTCGAGCACACGCTGTACGCCGACACCAGCGTCATCTGGGACCGCGCCACCCGCCGTGGCGTGAATACCGGCTACCGCGCACGCGGCTTTGCCTTCAGCGAGGAACCAGATGCCAACGGCACACCCGTCAACGATATCTACCTGAACTGGTACGGCCAGACCGATGCGCGCTGGCAGTATGACCCCGCCACCACGCACTATGTGCGCTTCACCGAGGGCGTCGCCCACTATGACCGCCTGGATGGCGATCAGGTGTGGACCGACAACCTGGTCGTGATCGAAGTGCCGCACGAGGACCGCCCCGACCTGTTTGAGGCCGAGAGCCGTTCGGCATCGCAGCAGATCAATCTGTGGGACACCGGCCGCGCTTATCTGTTCCGCGATGGCCAGTGGTACACCGGGCTGTGGCGCCGCCGTGACCGCGAGCCGGGCACCGCGCTGGAACTGCTGTACAGCAATGGCGCGCCGATGATGATGGAGCCGGGCCGCACGTGGGTCTCGGTGGTGCGCTGGCTGGGCGATGTCGTCACCGACACCGTATATGCCGATGTGCCGGCCACCAGCACCGTCCGCGCCGCCACCTACACCGCCACCCCCAGCCCGACCGCCGGCCCCAGCCAGACGCCGGAGGCGACGCTCAATCCGACAGTGACGCTGCACCCGTAAGCTGCCTGTATCGCGGGGCATGACGCACACGCTGCATCATGCCCCGCTTCCCGCACAACGCCCCACTTCCCCAGCCTGATGCTGCAAAACCCGGCCTGCCGCGCTAAAATAAGGCTATGAGACGATGGCTTTCACTCACGCTTGGGGTTGTCACAGCCGCGCTCGCTGCATGCAGCGGTGGCGACGCTGTCGTATTCGCGCCCACCCCCGCCCCGCCAGACACATCGCCGACGCGCTACACGCATCCCAGCGGCGCGTTCGCAGCAGACATCCCGCGCCAGTGGCCGGTCTATGAGCAGTACACGACCACGCTGGCCTCGGCCAGTTTCGCGCCGGTTGGGTCAGACTCGCCGCTGCTGACGTTCAGCCTGGTCAATCTAGGCCAGGACATCGATACAGCCAGCTTCAGCGAGCTGATCAGCCGCTATCAGACGCAGGTGCGCGCCGATATCGCCAGCTATGTCGAGCAGTCACGCGAGGCGCTGGGCGATGGCAGTTTCAGAATTACAGGCCTGCGTCGGGGGTCCGCCGGGGAAACCGAGCAGGTCAATACCTTTATTGAGCGCAGCGGCTCACTGCTGGGGGTGACTGAAGTCATCATGCCGGCGGACGCAGGAATACAGGGCGCGCTGGAACAGGCCGTCAATACGTTTACGCCGCTAACCGCTGGACAGCTTCAGCCGACTGACCTGACCGCGCTGGCGTTTGCGCGGCCGCTTTCGCTCAATATCCTGCACACGGCGCAGTGGACGACGCCCGATGGCGTGTTCTTCGTCACCGGCGAGGTGGCGAACTATGGCGCGCAAACAGTGACCAACGTGCCCATCGAAGCCGTCCTGCTGACCGCGGATGGATTGTCGGCGGGCGGCGCGGTCGATCAGGTGATGGGCTATGGCATCCAGCCCGGCGGATTTGCCCCCTTCAGCCTGCGCTTTGGCCAGGGGCAGCCGGATATCGCGCTGCGCTTTGAACTGCGGCTGGGCGGCGAGACCTGGGTCAATGACCCGGCGGCCGTTATTTATGGGGCGGATGCGCTGTCATGGACGGACGGCTCGTCGTATGACACGGTCGGGCGGCTGGTGCTCTCCGGCGAGGTAAGCAATACGTCGGCCGAGCCGATTTACAACCTGCGCGCTGTGGCGACCGTGTTTGACGCCGAAGAACGCGTGATCGGCGCGGCCTTCAGCGAGGTCAGCACGCAGCTGGCGCCGGGCGACAGCACAGCATACGCGGTCACCGTGCCCGACCTGGGCGGCGACCCGGTGAATTACATTATCAGCATACAGGGAACGGACTAAGAGGAGAGTACCGAGTGCTGAGTACCGAGTGCTGAGGAAAAGACAAATCCATTTTACTCAGTACTCATTGCTCAGAACTCAGTACTTCCACTACACCATGGCCATCGACTATACCATCGACTATCAATGTGAACCGCGCACCAGCTTCGGCACCGACGGCGTGCTGGAACGGGTGAAATCGCGCGCGCGGGCGAATGATGTGATCGCGCTGTTTCGCCAGAACGGCGACCAGCGCCCGCCCAGCGAAATGGGCTTCGAGTTTTCGCGCAACCTGCCCGACGGCACCGAAGAAACGCGCATCATCATCGTGCAGGAAATGCTCGACCTGGCGTCTGAGCTGGACGGCTACGCGCATTACTGTTTCGGCTGCCCGGCCAATTTATCGGCGCAGCCCTTTGGCTGCTACAGCAGCATCAGCTATCCGATCAGCTCGGCGGCCGAGGCCTGGCTGCTCGACCAGCTTCCCGGCATCACCGACCCGCTGATCTGGCTGCTGCTGCGTGAAGGCGCGCAGGCCAACGGCTATGACGGCAACACAGCGCGATCGCTGCGCCCGTATGATGCCTACTTTGAGGAAAAGCGCGTGCGTATGCGCGATCTGGTCGAATTTACCATGACGGCTGACCAGGTATTTGAGATGCTGTTCATGGTCGGGCCGGTGCAGCCTGCCCACGGCGGCATTACGCTGCTGCTGTTCGGCGGCATCACCCGCGCTGTGGAGGCGCACGACATCGTGGCCATCATGAACGGCACCATGCCACAGGACGAGAAGGCCTCGCGCTTCCCGTTCACGATGATGCCCGCCCCCACCGACGACAAGTGCATCCGCGAGTTCAAGGCCTTTTTCAAGGCGCTGCATACGGCCTGGATACTGGGCCGCCGCGTGATTGTGGACGCCTGAGCAGGGAACATCTTTGGTCCCCCAATGAGGCCGTTACGACGGCCAGACAGGAGAAGGCAGGATGATCACCATTCAGTTTTGCGGCGCGGCCGGCACGGTGACTGGTTCCCAGCACCTGATCGAGGTCAACGGCAAGCGTATCCTGCTGGACTGCGGCATGTTTCAAGGCCGGCGCGCAGAGAGCCGCACGCGCAACCGCGAATTTCCGTTTGACCCAAAGACGATCGACGCGATGGTGCTGTCGCACGCGCATATCGACCATTCGGGCAATATCCCCAACCTGGTCAAGCAGGGCTATCGCAGCGAAATCCTGTGCACGTTCGCCACGCGTGACCTGTGCGCGGCCATGCTGATCGACAGCGCGCACATCCAGGAAAACGACGCGCTGTTCCTGAACAAGAAGAAGGGCCGCCATCGCGACGAACCCGATGTCGTGCCGCTGTATACGCAGGAAGACGCCCTGCGCAGCCTCGACTCGTTCTCCAGCATCGGCTATGACCGCCCGCGCCTGATCGCGCCCGGCGTGACAGCCACCCTCAGCGATGCCGGCCACATGCTGGGCAGCGCCTTCGTCACGCTGGACATTGAGGACTTCGAGGACAAGCGCCATGTACGCCTGCTGTTCAGCGGGGATATTGGCCGACCGGGGCTGCCGATCCTGCGCGACCCGAAGCAGCCCGATGGCTGCGATGTCCTCATCATGGAGAGCACCTATGGCGACCGCAAGCATCCGGTCTATGAAGACGATATCCGCCATTTCGAGCAGATCATCGGTGATGCGTACCGGCGCGGCGGCAAGATACTGATTCCGGCGTTTGCCGTAGGCCGCACGCAGCAGGTGGTGTATACGCTGCATCAGCTGGCGCGCACGGGCGACCTGCCGAATGTGCCGGTGTATGTTGACAGCCCGCTGGCGTCTGACGTGACCAATGTGTTCCGGCTGCATCCGGAATGCTATGACGACGAGATTCGCGCCTTCATGAGCCAGAACGGCGGGCGCGTCGATCCGTTTGGCTTCAGCAGACTGCATTACACGCGCAACGTGGAGGACAGCAAGCAGCTCAACTTCCTGCAAGGCTCGGCCATCATCATTTCGGCCAGCGGCATGATGGAAGCCGGGCGCATCCTGCATCACCTGAAGAACAATATCGAAGACCCGAACACGACCGTGCTGGTCGTCGGCTGGCAGGCGGAGCATACGCTGGGCCGTCGGCTGGTGGACGGCGCGCCACAGGTGCGCATCTTTGGTGACATGTACGAGAACCGCGCGCGTACGGAAGTACTGAACGGCTTCAGCGGCCACGCCGACGCCGACGGCCTGCTGGCGTGGGTGGGAGGCATGGCCCAACGCCCGAAGCAGGCGTTTCTGGTTCATGGCGAGCCGGAACCTGCCGCTGTGCTGGCCGCGCGCATGAGCGCTGAACAAGGCGTGCCCACCACCGTGCCGGTATGGAAGCAGAAGGTGACGGTGTAGCCTATGTCCAGCCCTTTCAGCCAGGACTGGCGCGACTGCCTGAGCGCGCATTTTCGCTATACCGTGCGCAACCATGACCACGCGACCGAGGCGACTGTGGCGCAGATTCTGCGCGAAACCGGCCTGACCGACGCGCAGATTGCCGAGCTAAAAGTGACCGCCGCGCTGCGCGTGGAAGACCTGCCCGACGGCTTCACGCCAGACCTGGACGGGCTGGCCGCGCTGGCGGAACAGCAGGCGGAGCGCCCGCCTGTATTCGCGGTGCCGGACCTGCCCAGCCCGTCGCAGACGACCGAGACCGAGGCGCTGGAGCTAGTTGGTGACCCGCTGGAGATCGACTTTGCTACGGGGGAACCGGTGGACGAGCCGCCAGTCTCAACAGAGGAATCCCTCGCTGATGGAGACTCCGACGAAGCCGACGAGGAACAGTCCCCGCCCGCCGACGCTCCCAAACAGCTCTCGTTTTTCTGAGGATGGTGATGGCCCCTTCCACCTCTCCCTGCGTCGCTGTGCTCCGCCATCCCTCTCCACTGCGTAGAGAGGGACAAAATGCGATTTCCCCCGGTCAAAAATATACCCTGAGTCATCCCCTCTTCCACGCAGTGGAGAGGGGAACGAGGGGTGAGGCTGCTTTGTTTATGCCCAGCTCTTCAGCCTCACCCTGCGTCGCTGCGCTCCGCCGTCCCTCTCCACTCCGTAGAGAGGGACAAAAAGCAGGTTCCGCAGGTCAAAAATATGCCCTGAGTCATCCCCTCGTCCACGGAGTGGAGAGGGGAACGAGGGGAGAGGTTGCTGTAGCCTCTCCACTGCGTAGAGAGGGACAAAATGCAGTTTCCCCCGATCAAAAATATGCCCTGAGTCATCCCCTCGTCCACGGAGTGGAGAGGGGAACGAGGGGTGAGGTTGCTCTAGCCTCTCCCCTGCGTAGAGAGGGACAAAATGCAGATTCCGCAGGTCAAAAACATGCCCTGAGTCATCCCCTCGTCCACGCGGTGGAGAGGGGAACGAGGGGTGAGGCTGCTTCAGCCCATGAATGACCTCGATTACATGCGACTGGCGATTGCCGAAGCGCACAAGGCACTGGCAAGTGGCGACGTGCCGGTCGGCGCGGTGGCGGTCGACCCGTGGGGGACGGTTATCGGGACGGGATACAACCGACGCGAGGCTGACCATGACCCGGCAGGCCACGCCGAAATTATCGCCATGCGGATGGCGGCCGCGCATCTGGGCAAGTGGCGCATGGACGGGGTGACGCTGTACTGCACGCTGGAGCCGTGCCCGATGTGCGCGGGGGCGATGCTGCTGGCGCGGCTTCCCCGGCTGGTGTATGGCGCGCTGGACCCCAAGCTGGGCGCGGCGGGTAGCCTGATGGACACGCTGAGGCATCCGGGCGTGCCGCACCAGGTCGACATTCAGGCGGGCGTGCTGGCCGATGAATGCGGCGCGCTGCTGAGCGCATTCTTTCAGCGCCTGCGGCCGTAGGACTGCACTTACATGTGAACCACAGAGACACGGAGCACACAGAGAAGAAATCTTTTGGGTTCTTTTCCTCTGTGGCCTCTGTGCCTCTGTGGTTCATCCTTCGCCTGCGGCTATAGGACTGCGCTTGCAGGAGATTCAATCATAACGATGTGAACCACAGAGACACGGAGTTCACTGAGAAGAAATCTTTTGGGTTCTTTTCCTCTGTGGCCTCTGTGCCTCTGTGGTTCATCCTTCGCCTGCGGCCATAGGACTGCGTTTGCAGGAGATTCAGTCAAACGATGTGAACCACAGAGACACGGAGTTCACTGAGAAGAAAATTTTCCAAATCCTTTCCTCTGTGGCCTCTGTGCCTCTGTGGTTCATCCTCACAGGCGCCCTGGCTCCACGCGCCCGTGAAACCCGGCATTTACTGCACAGGGCGCCTGTGTATAATGTGTCTCACGAGATGGAGAGGTGCCGGAGCGGTTGATCGGGCTCGTCTCGAAAACGAGTAAGGCTTCACGGCCTTCGAGGGTTCGAATCCCTCCCTCTCCGCACACAACAAAGCGCGCCCGCTGATGATGACCGTCAGCAGGCGCGCTTTTGCGTTTATGACAGGGTGCCTAGCGGCGGCGGCCCAAGATGCGCAGGATGAACAGGAACAGATTGATGAAGTCGAGATACAGCTTCAGCGCGCCGTAGATGGCGTACTTGGACGCATTGGCCGGGTTATCGCGCACTTCCGGGGACACCGCCATGTGTTTGATCGCCTGCGTGTCCCAGGCCGTCAGCCCGAGGAAGACGATCACGCCGACAATGCTGATGAGGAAGCCGAAGGTGTCGCTGCGCAGGAATATATTCACCAGCAGGGCGACGCCAACGCCGATCACGCCGACGATCAGCAGGCCGCGAAACTGCGACAGGTCGATGCTGGTCGTGAAGCCAAATACAGCCAGCGTGGCAAACAGGATGGTCGCCGTGATCAGCGCGGTGACGATGGTGCTTTCGGCATAGACGAGCGTGATGAAGGACAGCGTGACGCCGTTCAGCGCGGCATAGATCAGAAACAGCGCGGCGGCCAGCGTGGGCGACAGCCTGCCCATGGCCCAGCTGAGCACCATGACGAGCACGATTTCAGCGATGAGCGCGCCAAACAGCAGGACGGGATTGCGCGCGATTTGAAGCTGAAGCCCCTCGTTCGTGCTGACGAAATAGCCCACGATGGTGGTCACCAGCAGGCCCAGGCCCATCCATGCGAATACCCATTTGATGAAGGCGTGCGCGTCGGCATACGGAACGCTGTCGCCACGCACAGGATTGGTGGAAAGCGATGTGTAACGGAAAGACATGATGATTTTTCACCTTCGTCTGAAAATACACACGGACTGATTATACGCCTGTTTTCAGCTCAGCACGGCATCAACAAGTAGGGGTTGGGCGAGTTGTCCTGCAGGTGTTACACCTCAGTCCGGACAGCTTCTGCAATCTCCAGCCAGCGGCCAAATTCTTTCTTCGGCAGCAGTTCAAGAATCTGATCGGCGCTCATGCCCTGCAAATCATAATTCACAGCAAATTGATTCATCACGACTGACAGACGTTTTATTGAACCGCTACGATTAGAATCGCCAAGGGTTCCCCGATACGGCGCACCAGTCTCAGGGTTCCAGTACATGCGATGGATCGCCTCAATAAGCCCGGGACTTGTGAATAGCTGCGGTGACTCCTGGATCACACGCAAATACTCTGATCTTCTTCCGGGACTCAAATAGAGTGCAAGCTGATTATGCGGGCGATGATAGTGATAAAACCTAATGGCTGCACTGATTAGATGACGATTTGACTTTCGAGAATCGCCTGTCGCAATATAGCTTTCCAGCTCACCCACACGCCGCCTGTCATGTTTGTCAGGCGGGCAAATCACATCGAAATAATAGGCAGCCAGCCAGCTCCATAGACCGGGATCATAAAGCTTGTTGGGCAGGCTAAGCGCCATAACTCTTGGATACAGGTACTCGACCATGTCCAGCGCGGTGTCGAAGCTGCGCGGGTCTATCCACTGGCCGGGATTCAGAGCACTGCTCAGTTTCTGATCGTCAACCAGAAAATCAGGCGAACGCTGGGTATCACCTTCCTTAACACGGCGCAGATAGTCCAGAAAAGCCCTGAGTCCGGCGTCATTAAATTGTCTGATTGTTGTAAATGGCGGGGTCATGAGTGATGCTCTCGTAATGCCGCTTCGAAATTATCTTTCAGGCGATTGGACTGACTGAAGGCATTGAGCACATCTTCAATCCACCGATGTTTGTCAAATTCATCAGCCTCCGGCAGCAGTTTTTCAGTTTCATACGACCGTGCAAACTGAAGCCATTTCACCTGCCAGCTATCCTCATCTTCTTCGTCATTATCTTCAAACAGGATATGTTCGAGGATGCGCCGAACCACCTCTGGAAACACCAGGGATTGAAATGTGACATTTGAACGCACCAGAACCGAGGGTGATGTAAACTCCACAGATAGCTCGCTGTTCACGCACAACATGGGATCTGTGCCATCGTCTGGAAAGTCGACTTTCCAGATCAGATTCTCCAAAGGCTCAAAACGAACAGGCAGAAGGCCGATCCTGTCCACATCCTGCGAATCCCGATTCAGCACCTGCAACCTATCAATGGCCCCGACAATACGACCAAAGTGCCTTCCTGATCTAACAACGACTTTCACGCGAAAGGTCACGCGCGGAGACTGAATCTCGGTCAGCCGTTCTCCCCTAAGCGAGAATTGATCCAATTGTCCATCCAGCCTGCCCAGCTCGAACCGCATCATTGAGCTACGGTAATAGGCCTCAATGAAAATAGCAGTGCCCTTGGGAAGGTAGTCGATCCGCGAGGTTAAGATCTGCATCAAAGCACTGGACGCCTGTCGTGTCGTTATACAGGTCTATTTTGATGGCGCTCTTTGCAATGCGGACGCGTTCAGTGTAGTTAAAGCGCCTTTTCATTCGACTGGCTCCTGATACTGCAGATTGGTGATGACATCCCGCCGTTCATCAAAACCAGTCACCTGCACCCTGAAATCAGGCTGTCGCACCAGAATCTCCAGTATATTCTTGTCCCGACTTTTGATTTCAGCACCAGCACAGCGGATGTCGAATGTTTCAGGATCGCTCAGATCAAAATCAAGTGCGCTGTATTTTGCAAGCGGGTTTCCTAATCGCACATCATAAGCAACCTGAAGACGCACAAATTCCGGCATTTCTTCAGCGCCTGAGCCTGCAATCACTACACCACCGTTGATAGGCCATAATTGCACAGCAGGCTGATGCTTGGGAATATCTGGAAACTCAGCCTGACCATCCCCTTTCTGCTGTTTTGCGGAAGGTGCTTCCTTCTCGCTTTTTGACTTTCCGCCACGATTCGGCTTATTCACAAAAAAGATATCACGCAGCAGGTCACGCTCCACAGCACGGCGGGATTCAGACAACTTGCCTACCCAGAAAGACAAACTGGTTTTGACGAAAGTCAGTGAAGATGGACCGTGTTCATACTTCGCAAAGTTCGCAGCATCACGCTGCCAGTCCGTGTGCGCAGGATTCTCCGCATTCCCCAGCATCTCACTCAGCACCTCATCATCCACCACCAGCATGGCCCGAATCCCGGAAACATTATGGCCTTTGATTTCGAGTATGCGGATACCGTTACGAATGAAGTGGCTTTCCGGCTTTTTCAATGAATCGTCACGTTCGATAAAAATCTTGAACCAGCCTACCCGCTTATCACTGCGCCTAGTCTTGTCAAACACCTTCATCGCAGCCTTGATCGCGACCCGGCCCTCCTGTTCAAAACGGGCTTTGGCACCTTCAATCTGCTCCTCAGTCACGTAGTCAGGCCATCGCGGCGCACCATCCATCTTCGGATCGTTCAGAGTTACAAATGCGTCATCCTGAAGATCCACAGCCCATTGCGTCAGCCTGACCAGGCGCAGTAGTGCCAGACGATCTTCAGGTGCCATTGCACTGAGAACTTCTTCGCCACGACTTTCAATCGTTTCTGCGATGTTCTTGGCCGACAAACGGATATTGTCGCCAATCAGCAGAATCAACCCGCGCCGCACGATCGGAAAAAAGTACTGCTGAATAGCAGCCTCATAAAGATGGGCCTCATTTACATCTATCGGTGAGGGGATAACGATACTAAGGCCAGTATTGTCTTTTCGTTGCAAACGAAAGGTCATGAAAAAGTGTTCGAGATCTGGATGAGCATCAATTGGCAGGCAGAATTCATCCCTGAACTGGCCAAAATATCCGTAGGGAACAAATGTCTTGTTCCCAATCGTATGATGCTTCAACATTGCCTGTCCCATTAGCAGATAACGATTTGTTTTCGCCTGACGGGTAAATCCAAAAAAGACCGAAAAGGTGGACATGGCAGGAAAAACCGTCTTTCCCAGGCCCCACCGACCGCGATTGCTTTCTTTCTTACCTGTTCGGCCGACACTGCGCCAGAAATAATAGAAGTTCTGATCAGCCTCCGGCTCGTCGATGTATTCGCGTTCAGGATCACCTGTAAGCCCGCTGGTATTTACATCTTCGACAATTAGAAATTTCATCGGCATGGAAAGATCCGGCACCTCAATAAGATTGCCATCGATCTTCTGCAAATGAGGCAATAACCCATCCAGATAGCGACGATACTTTTCCGGAGGAAGCTCAATCAGGCCAAATCGTACTCCAACAGGTTTACTGCCGGCCCGTGCATCCAGGGCATTCTGGATGGACTCTCTTACAAGCGCCTGCTCCAGACCACCGATATTGTTAGAAGTAAAAAATTCACGCTGAACAGGATCCTGCGCCATATTTCCCGGTCTGAACTCAGGAAATTTCCATTCTATTTTCGTCATTGGGGTATCCGTGCAGTTAAACTGTAGTCTTAAGCAAAAATTATAGTCGACATTACATGTTTAAGGTTGTGAATTTTCCCCTAAATCATCGGGGTGCTTTCAGTAGGCGTCCCCCGCCCCAGGCAGCCCCGCGCAGCGCCCAGATGCCAGCGACCCATGCGGCAGCTTCACCGACACGCGCCCAGGTGACCACGCTCTGACGGTCCCAGTAGACGATGTAGAAATCGAGGTAGTTGTCCAGCGTCACCTGCGGCACGGCGTCAAACGGACGCTGGAACAGCCCCCATGCCCCCAGCGCCAGCAGCACCTGCCAGGCGGGGATGCCATCCTCGATCAGGCAGGCCAGCAGCAGCACCAGCGGCACATGCAGAAACGCCATGAAGCGCGAGATATCGGTGCCGCCCGCCCACGACAGCCCGATCACCCCCAGCATGTACACGCCCAGCGGCAGGCGCAGCCCGCCCACCCGCTTCCACAGTCGGCGGGCCCGGCCGGGCGAACTCAGCATCCACAGCGGCAGCAGCGCCAGCACGAAGCCCAGCAGCAGGTTCAGGTTGCGCGGCCACAGGACGGCCAGCTCGACCGGCGAAATCACGTTGAACAACTGGTCGCTGCGTCCGACGGGAATCAGCAGCCGAGGCAGCAGATAGCCCGCCGCCGCCGTGCCCGCCGCCGCCAGCCCAACCAGCAGGCTGTACCCCGCCCGGCGGCGCTGGACGAGGTCACGCAGCGCGCAGGCCCCCAGCATCGCCAGCGGCAGCACGGCAAACTCGCGCGCGCTCATGCCCAGCAGGCTGGTCGCCACCAGCAGCGTATCCCAGCCCAGCGGCAGGCGTCCATCTCGCGAGGCCCGTTCACGGCGGACCAGTGCGTAGGCCGCCAGCAGCACCAGCGGAAACGCCAGCGGGTCGGTGCGCAGCACGTCAAACAGGTAAAACTTCGCGGCGGGCGTCGTCAGCCCGACGACCAGCATCACGGCAAACGCGCCCCAGAAGCGCCGAGCGCCTGTCAGGAACAGCCGCGCCAGCGCGAACGCCATCCCCATCTGCCCGACGATGCCCGCGTAGGCCAGCAGACGAAACCCGGTCAGCACCGGTCGGCCTGTGGCGTCAGCAAATAGATTGGCCAGCAGCGGCGGCAGCGGACGATAGGCATACGGCGCGACCAGACCGGCGTTCCCGGCGATGCCGTTCTGCGCCATGTCCAGATAATGCACCCAGTCCCAGGTATAGCGAGAGGTGTCCAGCGTGTTGGTGAACAGGTCCAGCAGCAGGGCCAGCGCCAGCGCCGTCGCCCCGGCAATGGCAACCTGGACCGGCGCGGCGCGCAGAATCGCCCCGGACAAGCCGCCCCGCCACGGCCTCAGCAGCCCGATCGACAGGACGGCCAGCGCCAGCCCGCCAAACAGCAGCGCGTGCGCCTCGGCAAAGTCAAACAGCGCCCAGTGGTGAAACGGCCGCGCCCAGGTCGCGCCGCCCGCCCCGGTCAGCGTCAGCGTCACCTGTTCGCGCTCACACACGGCCCGCCTGCCCGCAGCTTCAACCGGCGCATCATCGACCGAGACCAGCGCCGCGCCGGTCACCGTCCACGAGAAATCGAGGCAGTCGTGCCGAAACAGCGTGCGCGACCGGTCGAGCGAGGCTTCGGCGCGCACAAACTCGCCGCCCAGCGTCAGCGATTCGGTCAGCGTCAGCGGCGTGGGATGGCTGCGCGTGTCGCTCACCAGCCAGGCCAGGGCCAGCCAGCAGGCCAGCGCGGCAGCAGCAAAAGTCAACGCGGTGAGGGCGCGCCTGATCGTCATCCTGAGCAGAAACCTTCATGCAGGCAAATTCGCCCAAGTCTAACACAGGCGCGCGCCAGCCGGGGTATACTCAGGCCAGTTTGCAGGGCGTGATACTGGCACCAGGTTAAGCCGATCACCGCCTTCGTGCCGCCCCGGGTTCAAAACCCCGGTCTGCCAACCGACAAGTCCGTAAACGGACTCACCGATTGTGCGCGGAAACGGGTTTCGGGATGCCGACCTTGAGTCCCTTCAGGGACTTGGGCTTCTTGTAGCCCTGGGTTTTGAACCCAGGGCGGCATAAACGCGATATTCCGCTCAAGCTGGACCGTTTTGCGCAGTTTTCAGGGAGGCACACACATGAATTACCGCAGATTGGGGCGCACCGGCCTGAAGGTGAGCGCGCTCTGCCTGGGCACGATGACCTTCGGCTGGAGCGCCGATGAAGCGACCTCGTTCAGCATTATGGATGCGGCGCTCGATGCAGGCATCAATTTCTTCGACACGGCCGATATCTACTCGCGCTGGATCGACGGCCATAAAGGCGGCGAAAGCGAAACGATCATCGGCAAGTGGTTTGCCCGCCACGACCGCGACCGCATTGTGCTGGCCACCAAGGTGCGCGGCCAGATGTGGGACGGCCCGAACGGCGAGGGACTCAGCCGCACGCATATCCTGCGCGCTGTCGAGGACAGCCTGCGCCGCCTGAATACCGACTACATCGACCTGTACCAGGTGCATTGGCCGGACAAGGAAACGCCGCTGGAAGAAACCTTGTCGGCGCTGGATACGCTGGTGCGCCAGGGGAAAGTGCGCTACATCGGCGCCAGCAATTATCCCGCCTGGCTGCTGATGAAATCGCTGTGGGCGGCCGACAAGCACAGTGTCACGCCGTTCGTGTGCATTCAGCCGCACTACAGCCTGATGCACCGCGCAGAATTTGAGCGCGAGCTGGAGGCGGCCTGCATTGACCAGGGCATCGCGGTCATCCCCTACAGCCCGCTAGCAGCAGGCTTCCTGACCGGCAAGTACACGCGCCAGAACACAGCGCCAGACAGCACGCGCAGCGAAGGCGGTCTGATTCAGCGCATTCTGGCCGATCCCGACCGCTCGTTTGCCATCCTCGATGAGGTCAACCGCATCGCCCGCGAGCACCGCGTGCCGCCGTCGCATGTCGCGCTGGCGTGGCTGCTGGCCAAGCCAGTCATCAGCGCGCCGATCGTCGGCGCTCGCACCGTCGCCCAATTCCAGGACGTGGCCGGCGCCGCCGACCTCATCCTGCTGCCGGAGGAGATTGAGGCGCTGAATACAGCGAGTGCTGAGTGCTGAGTGCTGAGTGCTGAGTGCTGAGTGCTGAGTGCTGAGTGCTGAGTGCTGAGTGCTGAGTGCTGAGTGCTGAGTGCTGAGTGCTGAGTGCTGAGAAAATGGTACAAGAGCACATCACTGCTGCAATACCAACTTTCCAGCTGCTCTTGAGTCCTTCCTCATTGCTCAGTACTCAGTATTTTCTTTTCCTCATTGCTCAGTACTCAGCACTCAGTACTTCTCTTTTCCCTTAGCTCGTCAGCTCCTCCAGCCGATCGACATAGCGGGCCAGCACGCCGAACGTCATCTCGACGGCTTCCGGCGTCTCCATGTCCACGCCAGCGACTTTCAGCGTGTCCAGCGGATACAGGCTGCTGCCCGTGGCCAGGAACTGGCGATAGCTTTCAGCGGCCGAAGCCTCGCCGGTGAGTACTTTTTCGGCCAGCGCGTGCGCGGCGCTGATGCCGGTCGCGTACTGATACACATAGAAATTGGCGTACAGGTGCGGAAACGTCGCCCAGGTGATGCCGGTGCGGTCACCATCCGGGTCCAGCTCATCGCCATAACCCTCCTGATACAGCGCCAGCATGCGGCTGTTCAGCAGCTCGGCGGTCAGGCCTTCGCCCGCCTCCACGCGTTCATGCATCTCGGCCTCAAAGCGCGCCAGCGTGGGCATGATGAAGAAGTAGCGGTGAATGTTGTTCATCGCCTCGTCAATCAGCGCGATCTGGAACTTCGGGTCGGTGTTCGTGCGCATCAGGTGGTCGCGCACCAGCGCCTGGTTGAAGTTCGACGCCACTTCGGCCACAAACAGCGAGTAGTTGGTATAGGCATACGGCTGCGTCTTGCGCGAGTAGTACGAGTGCATGCTGTGGCCCAGCTCGTGCGCCAGCGTGCTCATGCTCATGAGCGTGTCGCCCCACGTCATCATAATGAACGGGGCCGTCTGCGAGGTGCCATAGCTGAACGCGCCCTGGCGCTTGCCTTCGTTGGCGCTGTAGTCCACCCAGCGGTCATTCAGGCAGCCGCGCACCAGCGTGTCCACATAGTCCTGGCCCAGCGGCGCCATGCCCTGCGCGATCCAGTCGACCGCCTGTTTGAAGCTGACATTCGGCTGCTGCGCCATCGGCGCCCACACATCCCACGGATACACCTTGTCCACGCCCAGCGCCTTGCGCTTCGCCGCCCAGTAGCGGTGCCAGGTGGGAATATGCTTCTTGTACGTATCGATCAGGTTGTTGAAGACCGTCTTCGGGACGTTGTTTTCAAACAGCGAGGCATCGAGGGCCGACTCGTAGCGGCGGGCGCGGGCGCCAAACACAGCGCGCTTGACCGCGGCGGCGTAATTGCTGGCCAACGTGTTCTTGTACTTCAGGTAGCCGTCGTGATAATTCTGCCACGCCGTGCGCCGCACCTCGCGGTCGTCATGATGATACAGGTCGTCGATGGCGCCCTGCGTGACCGGCACTTTTTCGCCTGTCCCGCCCCCCGCCACCTCAAACGGCATCTCCGACGAGGTCAGCATCTCGTACGTGTTGTCGATCTGGCCGAACACTTCAGACACCGTCCCCAGGATTTCCTCAACTTCCGCGCTGCGCACGTGCGCCTGACGGCGGAACAGGTTGTCGAAGTACTGGCGATACTCGGCCAGCGGCGGATGCTCGTCCATCCAGCGGTTCAGCTTCTCCTGCCCAATCGCCAGGATCTCCGGCTCCGAGAAGGCCAGCGCGCCCAGCAGACGGCCAAACAGCCCGCCCGCCTGCCCCACCATCGCCATCGACGGCTCATCGTTGCTGTCGCACGACTGGATCATCGTGGGATAGAAATAAATCGTTTCGGCGCGCTGCACCAGCGATTCGCTCTTCTTCAGGCCTTCCAGCAGCACCGCCGCGCTCTCTCCCAGCCGCCCCTCGTACGCCTTCAGCGCGGGGATATCGGCCATGACGGCATCATACGACGCCTTCCACGCCGCCTGGTCGGCAAACACGCTTTCCGCGTTCCAGGTCTGTTCTTTCGGCACTTCGCTGCGTTTGGGCACTTTCACCGCTTCAGACATTCTGTACTCCATCACTCTTCTGTCGAGCATCATGCGCAGCGGGAATTCGCCGCAGGGAATAATTTGGAGAATAATCTATCATTCAAAAAAAATCAAATGACGATTGTCTGGCCAAACAGTGACCGCTGCAATATCATCCTGCATACTGTCTCTGAAAGGAAAACAGTCATCATGACACAACCGCTGTTCATCTACACACCCAATATCCTTCAGGAATTTCCGGCGCTCAGGGCGGGCATGATTGCAGCGCGAGAACTGCCGCGCCTCACGCCCGATGCCTATGCACACATCACCGAACGGTTTCAGGCTGAGCAGGCGATCGTGAAAACGCGTATTGGCGATACACCGCTAAGCGAGATTCCGTCGCTGTCAGCCTGGCGCGGCGCCTTTCGCAAATTTGGTGTCGACCCCACCCAGTATCGCAGTGCCGCCGAGAGTCTGCTGCGTCGCCTGACCAAAAAGGGAGATATCCCGTCTATCAATCCCCTGGTGGATATTGGCAACCTGATCAGTATCCGTTATGCGCTGCCAGTGGCCATGATCAGCCTGGATGGCATTCGTCCGCCCCTGTATGCACGATTCGCAACCGGGGATGAGCGCTTCCAGGATCTGGGCGACGGCGCAGACGAAACACCAGCCACGGGTGAAGTTGTTTTCGCCCAGACAGACGGAACGGTGCACGCGCGCCGCTGGTGCTGGCGGCAAAGTGTGGCCAGCGCAGCTGGATCAGACACGCGTCATCTGCTGGTTACGATCGAGGCGCAGCACCCGGACAGCGATGCCGATGTTCGGAATGCCCTAACCGACATGCAAACACTGCTTGTCGAGGCATATGGCATCACACCGCAGAGCGCCCTGCTGGGACCGGGACTTGGTGACATGTTCGCAGGCTGACACGTTACCGAAAACAAACTTCCGCGTTACAATGGGGGTTGTAACGGTTCACGTCCGGGCGAGTCATGGCAGACAGCATCAACTATCCCGATATGCTTGGCGCAATCACGGGTGGCGTGCGTGCAGTTATTGGTCACGCGCAACTCGCCGTGGGCATCCGCCCACGTACGGCCCGTGCCGGCAAGCCGTTCGATGTCATCCTGCTGGCGCAGAATATGCTCGATGTGCCGATCGATGTCAGCGTGGTGCTGCACCTGCCAGCGCAGGATATCCAGCGCAAGCGCGACCAGTTCGTCAGCAAAAATGCCCGCATCGTAGTGGGCATGGGCGCCGCCGAAACCGGCATGATTGTGCTGCCTGCGGCCGTCCTTTCCACCTGCACCCCCTCAGACAAATACACTTTCTCGGTTGAAGTCTCCGTCAAGCAGATCGGCGGCGATGCCCGTCAGATTCGCGAGGCCAATGGCAGCGCACCGTGCGACTTCAGCCTGCTGCCGGATGCCGAACGCGAGGTGGCTGAATCGCTGTCCAGCGTCGCGTTCTCGGCCAATAAGAAGCTGGCACGCAGCATATTGGAAGCCCCGCTGCCCGTCTTTCCAGGCGGACTGGCCAATTTCGTCAGCCTGAAGCCGGGCTATGTGCGGCTGTGGTCCCCCGAAATTTATGCCGACCCGCGCCCGCTGATGCACATGCAGGGCGATCGTATGCTGCTGCATGTGTTTCCGGCAGTGCGCCGCCTGCACACGTATAAGCCGCTGATGTCGGCCACAACCGACAGCTTCCGCCGGGCAGGTTTTGACCTGTTTGAACCAGAAGCCGCGCTTATCACCAAGCTGCTGGTGCTGCTGCTGGAGTACGCCGCGCCTGTGGAGAGCGGACACGGGTACAACGTCGCCGGGCGCTACAGCGTCGCGCCGATGCTGCTGAAGAATCCGATGGAGATACCGGCCCCGCCCACGCTGCCGCGCTGGACGCTTGACATGATGGCGAAGCTGGTGCGCGACCCGAACGCCTCGTTACAGGCCGCAACGCTGGTATCTGAATCGCTGTATGCCAGCCTGGTCTATGACGCGATCGTGTTCGCTTTTGCGATGATTGAACGCGAAACCGGCGAGGACCTGGGCACAGACGCGGAACAGGCGCATTTCGCAGGCATCATCATGGAAGCCCTGCAGCACGATGGCAAATTAAACTTTTCGCAGGTTTATCTCCCGCTCGTTATCGGCGGCCTGCTTATCAATGAGCAGATGCCCGTCTCAAAAGACCCACCAGACGTACTGCTGAAGAACTTCACGGCCGTGTTCCAGCGCAGGGCAGCCACCCAACCCGATGAAACACAGCCTCTGATTACACTCATCAGCGGTATCATCACGCGTATGGAACAGCGGCTCGGTTTTCGCTAAAGAGGACTCGCCATGAACAGCAGTCACCAGTTTGACCCGATGTATCCCGATGTGCTGGGGATGATCGCACAAAGCAGCGCCCGCATCACCCTCGACAGCCTGCAAATGGCGCTCGGTATTTTCCCGAAGGCCGCCTATCTCAACCAGCCGTTCGAGGTGGTCGCGCTGTTGCAAAGCATGATAGACCAGCCGCTGCATGTGAAGGTGGCGCTGCATCTGCCCGGCAAGGACCCCAGCGGCCGGCCGGTCAATATCATGGCCGCGCGCAAACTGATCGACCTCACGCTGAGCCCCGGCGAAGTCGGCGTGCTGCATGTGCCGCTGGCCGCTGTGCCGCCCACCCAGCCCGGTGAGGCGCTGCCGCTTCAGGTGGCGGTGCGCTATCGCGCCGAGCGCCGGGGCAAAAAGATGCGCCATGCCACCGGTGGCGCACCAGCCTCGGTACTGGCCGTCTCGCCGTTCAAGGTGCAGGCGCTGAAAGAGATCGAATTTGTGCATCATCCGCAGAATCTGCCGCAGGAAGACGTCACGCTGCACTTTGACATCGCGCCGCGCCGCATGCCCGCGCCGCCCAAAGAGATGAATATCACCTACGAGACGCTGTGGACGACCGCCCAGCTTTCGCAGGAGCAGGAGCTGCTGGAAGCCAAAGTTGAAGAAGCGCGCATGATCGCCTCCAGCCTGACGCGCCAGACGGTCTTTAACGCGGTGGTGCGCGGCGTGCAGGCGCTGTTTGCAGACCACGACCTGCCGCTGCATCCCGGCGAGGCCAAGGCCATCGCCAAGATGATCACCTACACGCTGGACGACGGCGCGACGCTGGAACAGGTCATGCCGCTGGAGGATACACGCTGGTTCCAGACGCTGTGCCAGGTGCTGGCCGCCTCGCCCGGCGCATCGACCATGGAGCCGGGCGAGCTGGTCAGCCGCTATCTGCTGGAAGCCGCTATCTATGACGCCGTGCTGACCGGCTTCAGCATCATTCGGCCACGGGTGCGCGTGAACCTGGGCGACCGGCAGGAGCGCGTCAACTATGCCACCCGCCTGACCAACTGGCTGGCTGGCCAGGGCGAAGCAGACCTGGCCTATATCTATCTGCCGCTGGTGCTGGGCGGCGTGGTCGTCAATGCCACCGTGGTGGGCAAGGATGACGAGCCGTGGCGCATCCTGGATGAGCTGCGCGAGGCCGCCCGTGGGCGCATGCGCCTGGCGACCGGCGCGACCAGCGAGATTTTTGAAATGCTGTATCGGCTGATCGAACGTGGCGAGGATGACCTGCGCCGGGCACGGATTCAACGCGAATGACGACGAATATGAACCAGATGCCTTACACACGCCGTCAGCTGGCAGACGCGCTGTCTGCGCTGGGCGTGCAAGCCGGCCATCCGCTGATGCTGCACGCGTCCGTCAAGGCAGTCGGCCCTGTGCTGGGCGGGCCCAATACGATCATTCAGGCGCTGCTGGATACCCTGACACCTCAGGGCACGCTGATGATGTATGTCGGCTGGCACGACATTCCCGACTATACTGACGAGCTGCCGGAGGCTGAACGGGCGCTGTATCTGGCCGAGCACCCGCCGTATGACCCGGCCACCTCACGCGCCGTACGCGAAAACGGCATCATGGCTGAATTTTTGCGCACCTGGCCGGGCGCAGTCCGCAGCCGTAATCCTGAAATGTCGATCGCTGCGGTGGGCGCACAGGCCGAGTTTATTACCGCTGACCACCCGCTGAACTATGGCTATGGCGTCGGCTCGCCGCTGGAAAAGCTGATCGCGCTGAATGGACAGGTGCTCATGCTGGGCGCGCCGCTGGACACGCTTACGCTGCTGCACTATGCCGAGAACCGCGCCCGTATGCGCCACAAACGCGTCATCCACTATCAGGTTCCTGTCATACAAGACAGGCGGACCGTGTGGATCGATGTCGAGGATTTCGACACCGGCGAAGCGCACGGCGACTACTCGTTCGAAGGCATCGCCGAGGCGTTTCTGGCCGAGGGCGGCGGTCGGGCAGGGATGGTAGGCGACGCTCGCAGCTATCTGTTTAATGCCTCGGATCTGGCGGCCTTTGCCATCGGCTGGCTGGAAGCCCATTACGGCTGACCGGGCAAACGCTGCACCAGCCCTTGCAACGCATGCTTATCACTAATATAAGTAAGATATCAGGGGTCACAAGTAGTCATAAAGTGCCAAAAAAATGCATTTGAGACGAACCTGAACAGGAAGCCCCCATGATTCGACCGTTCACCCCTGAAGACACAAACGCCATCATCCGTATCGCCGTGGCTACAAACATGTTCGCCGAAGAAGACACAGGTATCCTGCGCGACATGCTGAGCAATCACCCGACAGACGATAGCGACAGCAGCAAGATCATCATCCTGGAAGAAGAAGGACAGGTTATAGGTGTGGCCTACTACGAGCCTGCCCCGGCCACAGACCGCGCATGGTATCTGACCATGATCGCCGTGCATCCGGAAAAGCAGGCACAGGGGCGCGGCACACTGCTGATGCAGCACGTGGAGGATGCGCTCATCGCGGCTGGACAGCGCATGCTGCTGGTAAACACATCCGGCACGCCAGATTATGACCGGACGCGCGCATTCTATCTCCGGTGTGGATATGCGCAGGTTGCACATATCCCCGATTACTGGTCCGCAGGAGATGACCTGGTCGTGTTCTGCAAAGTCCTGCGCGCCAACTGAAGAAGGCTGGCCAGCGTCGAGCTCATCTGGACCCCGCCCCGTCGACAATTCGCCGGTTTTTGCTAAAATAGAACACACATTCCATTTGGCTTGCCGGCGCGCACACTATGAGCTTCCAGCCCTCTGACCACATCCGCACAATTCTGAACAATCTGCCACTCAAGCCGGGCGTCTACCTGATGAAGGACGCCCGCGGCACCATCATCTACGTGGGCAAGGCCAAGAAACTGCGCAACCGCGTGCGCAGTTATTTCAATGCCAGCGCCGAATCCAGCCTGAAGACCATGCGTCTGCGCGAGAACATCGTTGACATCGATTTCATTGTCGAGGAAAACGAGGTCAAGGCGCTGATCCTGGAAGAGACGCTAATCAAGCGCTACAAGCCGCGCTATAACATCAGCCTGAAAGACGACAAGCGCTACCCGTATATAAAAGTCCTGTGGCATCTGCCCTTCCCCAAGGTCGAGACCACGCGCCGCCCAACGGAAGATGGCAGCCGCTATTTCGGCCCGTATGTGGCGATGTGGGCGGTGCAGAACACGCTGCAAACGCTGCGCAAAGCCTTCCCCTATCTGACCTGTGACCGCGAAATCACCGGCAATGACGCGCGCGCCTGCCTGTTTCATGACATCAAGCTGTGCAATGCCCCGTGCATCGGCGCGGTGAACCAGTCCCAGTACCGCGACATGATCTCGGAACTCATGGATGTACTGGGCGGCAAATCAGAAGCGGTGGTGGCGCGCCTGAGCAACGAGATGAACAGCGCCGCCGAGTCGCTTGACTTTGAGCGTGCCGCCGCGGTGCGCGACCAGCTGAAAGCGATCGAATATATCACCCGCCAGCACAAGGCCGTCACCGGCGACCTGTCCGACCGCGACGTGATCGCCATCGCCCGCGACAAGGGCGACACCCTGGTGCAGATTTTGTTTGTGCGTAATGGCAAGCTAATCGGCAGCGACAGCCGCGCGCTGGACGGCACAGAAGGTGAGAGCGACAGCGAGATTCTGGAGGCCTTCCTGAAGCGCTTCTACAGCGAGACCGCTGAAGTGCCCAGCGAAGTCATCCTGCCGCAGAATATCGAGGAAGTGCGCATCATCGAGCGCTGGCTGCGTGACCGCCGCAGCGGCAAACGCGTTACCATCACCGTGCCCCAGCGCGGCGACAAGCGCCAGCTGCTGGATATCGCGCACGAGAACGCCGAAGAAGCACTGAAGATGATGCGCGCCCAGTGGGAGGCCGACAGCCACAAACAGGAATCCGCGCTGGCCGATTTGCAGCAGGCGCTGGAGCTTTCGCGCCCGCCCAACCGCATCGAGTGTTTCGACATCAGCACCACGCAGGGCACGGCCATCGTCGCCAGCCGTGTGATGTTCGTGCAGGGCGTACCCAAAAAGAACGAGTATCGACGCTTCAATATCCGCACAGTCAGCCACAAGGGGTCGGACGACTACCAAAGCATGCGCGAGGCGCTGACACGCCGCTTCAACCGCTGGCGCGATGCCGTCAACGAGCCGGTCGTGCCCCCGCCCGGCCAGGAAGACCGCGATGAAACCTGGCGCCTGCTGCCCGACCTGCTGATGATCGACGGCGGCAAGGGCCAGCTGAACGTGGCCGTCGAAGTGCTGCGCGAGTTTGACCTGCTGGAGCGCGTGCCGGTCGTCTCGCTGGCCAAGCAGTTTGAGGAAATTTATCGTCCGGGCAACCCCACCCCGCTGATCCTGTCGCGCCGCAGCGACGCGCTGTATCTGGTGCAGCGCATCCGCGATGAGGCGCACCGTTACGCGATCACCAGCCATCGTCAGCAGCGCAACAAGCTGGGCCTCGTCAGCCAGCTCGAGTCGGTCCCCGGCGTAGGACCGGCAAAACGCAAGGCGCTGCTCAAGGCCTTCGGCAATTCGATCGGCGCGATTCGTGCCGCCAGCGTGGAAGAACTCAGCCGCGTCCCCGGCATTACGCCGCGCCTGGCCGAGACCATCAAGGAGATGATGTAATCCCCTCCCTGTTTTTGGGGGATTTCATAGACAATTAAGACTTCTCAGGAATAAATTGCGACATAATAATTGGATACGCGAATCCACAATGGTTGGCAACATACTGTCCATTCGCGAACGACGCAAAGATGGATTCAAGATGGCGAGAATTCTGGTAATCGAGGACGAACTGCCGCTGCTCCGTGATCTGATGGAGCTGCTGGAGTTCAGCGATTTTGAAGTGCATGGCGCATCGACCGGCGAGCAGGGATTCTCTGCCGCGCTGGAGCTGACGCCTGATTTGATCCTGTGTGATATCGGCCTGCGCGGCAGCAATACAGATGGCTATATGGTGCTCGACCAGGTGCGCGCCACGCCTCACCTGGCCGAAACCCCATTCGTCTTCATGAGCGCGCGCGCAGACCCGGAAAGCCGCGAAATTGGCATGTCGAAAGGGGCAAACGAGTACCTGACCAAACCATTCGCCGCCCCGGATCTGATCAAGACCATTGAGTCGCTGGTCAATGCCTGACACAAACTGAGCGCGCCAGCGCATTGCTAATAAAAAACCTGACCCCGGACATCGTTCGGGGTCAGGTTGTATTGATACCACGACCTGATATTCTGGCAATCAGGCTACAGCGCCAGCTCCGGCAGGTAATGGCGCAGATACTGGCCCGTGTGGCTGGCCTCGATGCGGGCCACGTCTTCGGGTGTGCCCGATGCGATCATCTGACCGCCCCCGTCTCCACCCTCCGGCCCCATATCGATCAGCCAGTCTGCCACCTTGATGATGTCGAGATTGTGCTCGATCACCAGCACGGTATTCCCTGAATCGACCAACTGCTGCAACACGCTGATCAGGCGCTTGACGTCGGCGGCATGCAGGCCCGTGCTCGGCTCGTCCAGGATATACAGCGTCTGGCCTGTGGCGCGACGCGACAGCTCGCGGCTGAGCTTGATGCGCTGCGCCTCACCACCCGACAGCGTCGTCGCTGGCTGGCCGATGCGGATATAGCCGAGGCCAACTTCCTCCAGCGTCTCCAGCTTGGTCGCTATCGCCGGGATGTGCTCGAAGAAGCTCAAGCCTTCGCCCACCGTCATATCCAGCACCTCAGCGATGCTCTTGCCCTTGTACTTCACCTGCAGCGTCTCGCGGTTATAGCGCGCACCGTGGCACACATCGCACGTCACATACACGTCGGGCAGAAACTGCATTTCAATTTGCAGCACGCCCTGCCCCTCGCACTTTTCGCAGCGGCCACCCTTCACGTTGAAGCTGTAGCGCCCAGCCGAATACCCGCGCACCTTGCTTTCAGGGTGCTCGGCAAACAGCGTGCGGATATGGTCGAACATCTTGGTATAGGTGCCTGGATTGCTGCGCGGCGTACGCCCAATCGGGCTCTGGTCGATGTTGATGATCTTGTCGATGGCTTCAATGCCTTCGATCGCGTCATGCTGGCCGGGCCGTTCGCGCGCGCCGTTCAGCACCTGCGCCAGCCGCTTGTACAGGATGTCGATCATCAGCGTGCTCTTGCCGCTGCCACTGACGCCGGTGACGCATACCAGCTTGCCCAGCGGAAACGCGACATCCACGCCGCGCAGGTTGTTCTCGCGCGCGCCGCGCACCGTGATGAACTTGCCACTGCCCGGTCGCCGCCCTTCCGGCACATCGATCTTCAGGCGACCGCTCAGGTATGCGCCGGTCAGGCTTTCCTCAGACCGCGCCACTTCCTCCGGCGTGCCCGCCGCGATCACGCGCCCGCCATGCTCGCCCGCGCCCGGCCCCATGTCGATCAGGTAGTCGGCTGTGCGCATGGTTTCTTCGTCGTGCTCCACCACCAGCACCGTGTTGCCCAGGTCTCGCAGGCCTTTCAGCGTGGTAATCAGCTTGCCATTGTCGCGCTGGTGCAGGCCGATGCTCGGCTCGTCCAGCACGTACAGCACGCCGGTCAGGCGGCTGCCGATCTGCGTGGCGAGGCGGATGCGCTGTGCTTCACCGCCGCTCAGCGAGGCCGATGCACGCGCCAGGCTGAGGTATTGCAGGCCGACATTATCGAGGAAGCTGACACGCGCCTCGATTTCGTTCAGGATCTGCACGGCGATTTCCTGTTCGCGCTCGGTCAGCAGCGCTGGCCGCTGGCGGCGACCGCGCAGGTCTTCCACCCAGCCGCGCAGCTGTGCGATCGGCAGCGCGCATATTTCATTGATATGCGACCCGACCACGGTGACGGCCAGCGGTGCGGGCCGCAGACGGTTGCCGTTGCAGGCCGAGCACGGCACCTGCGACATCACCATCTCGATGGCCCAGCGGATGCCCTCGCTCTCAGTGTCGCGGTAGCGGCGCTGAAGGTTGTTGATCACGCCTTCGAACGCGACCTGATACTCGCGGAAGCCGTTGCCATTGGCATAGCGCACGCGAATCTTTTTGCCATTGGTGCCATACAGGAACAGGTCCTGCTGTTCTTTGGTCAGGTTTTTCCACGGCTGGTCAAGCGGGATGTCATACGCGGCAGACAGCGCGTCGCTCATCTGCGAGGCCCACGAATCCGCGCTCTGGAAATCCCAGCCATTGGCCTGAATCGCGCCGCCCCGGATGGTCAGGTCTGGATTGGCGACGATCAGGTCGCGGTCCAGCTCCAGCCGGAAGCCCAGCCCCTGGCATTCCGGGCACGCGCCCTTCGGCGTGTTGAAGCTGAACAGGCGCGGCTCGATTTCGGGCAGGCTGCCGTGGCCCTTCACGCAGGCCAGATGCTCGCTGTACAGCGTGTCATATGACGGGCTGGCGCTCAGGTTGTTGATGATGACCAGGCCCTCGCCCAGCTTGAGCGCGGTCTCGACCGCATCGGTCAGGCGGGTGACAAAGCCTTTCGCGTCTTCGCTTTCCGGATCGTCATATTTGCGGATGATCAGGCGGTCGACCACGGCCTCGATATTGTGGATCTTGTAGCGGTCCAGCTTGAGCTCTTCATCCAGGTCCATGACTTCGCCGTCGACGCGGGCGCGGGCGAAGCCCTGCTTGCGCAGTTCCTCAAAGACTTTCTCGTGCGTGCCCTTCTTGGTGCGGATGACAGGCGCCAGAATCTGCATGCGAACGCCTTGGTCGCCGGTCGCGCTGTCGCCCAGATGCATCACTTCATCGATAATCTGCTGGCTGGTCTGCGCCACCACTTCGTCGCCGCATACCGGGCAGTGCGGCACGCCGATGCGCGCATACAGCAGGCGCATATAGTCGTAAATCTCGGTCACAGTCCCCACCGTGGAGCGCGGATTGTGGCTGACACCCTTCTGGTCGATCGAGACGGCCGGGCTAAGGCCTTCGATCTGGTCGACGTCCGGCTTTTCCATCTGCCCCAGAAACTGGCGCGCGTAGGCCGACAGGCTTTCGACATAGCGGCGCTGGCCCTCGGCAAAAATCGTGTCGAATGCGAGCGAAGACTTCCCTGAGCCGGACAGGCCGGTGATGACGACGAGCTGATTGCGCGGAATTTCTACGTTGATATTCTTGAGATTGTGTTCGCGTGCGCCGCGGACGACGATTTTATCCTGAGTCATGCTTCCCCTGCGCCGTCGGTCTGTGTGATTACGTGGCTGTCTGTACGAATATTTGTTCGATGAGTATAAGGTTTGCGCTACGGTGTGCCAAGGCCTGAAGTATAGAATCACATGATGAAAACGACGTGAGATATGACGCACTATCCAGCCCTATCACGCGTATTTCTAACAACGTTCAGATAATCGCTATGGTATAATTCCGCCGTTGAGAAAAGTTCCCGTCCCTGGGAAGACCTTCGAGGGCCCGCATGTTTAAAAACATCATCAAAAGCGTATTCGGCGACCCCACCGAGCGTGAAATCGCCAAGTTTCGCACGCAGGTGGAAGAGATCAATGCGCTGGAACCGGCGCTTAAGAAGCTGTCGGACGACGATCTGATTGCCAAAACCAATGAACTCAAGAAGCGTCTGGCAGATGGCGCCAAGACCGATGATGTGCTGGTCGAAGCGTTTGCCCTGGTGCGCGAAGCCTCTGTGCGCACGATTGGCCTGCGCCACTTCGATGTGCAGATGATCGGCGGCATCGTGCTGCATCAGGGGCGCATCGCAGAAATGCGCACCGGTGAAGGCAAGACGCTGGTCGCCACGCTGCCGCTGGTGCTGAACGCACTGATGGGCCGCGGGGTGCATCTGGTCACGCCGAACGACTACCTCAGCAAGGTTGGCGTGCAGACGATGGGCCGCATTTACAACAAGCTGGGCCTGAGCGTGGCCGTCATCCAGAATACTGGTGGCGACCCGACCACCGGTTCTTACCTGTATGACCAGTCGTACCAGTCGAATGACGCGCGCTTCCAGAACCTGCGCCCGGTCACCCGCCGCGACGCCTATCACGCGGATATCACCTACGGCACCAACAACGAATTTGGCTTCGACTACCTGCGCGACCACATGGTCAGCGATAACAGCCAGCTGGTGCAGCGCGAGCTGTTCTTCGCCATCATCGACGAGGTGGACAACATCCTCATCGACGAAGCGCGTACGCCGCTCATCATCTCCGGCCAGGCCGACGAGCCCAGCGGGCTGTACAAAGTTTTTGCCAAGCTGGTGAAAAATCTTCAGCCGTCGTCCGCCGACAGCATTGAAGCTGACGAACCGGATGGCGATTACATCGTGGACGAAAAAGACCGCGTCGCCTTCCTGACCGAAGAAGGCGTCGAGAAGATCGAACGGGCGATGAAGATCAACCGCCTGTACGACCCTGAAAATGCTGAGATCATCCCCTACCTGGACAACAGCCTGCGCGCCCATGCGCTGTTCCACAACGAAAAAGAATACGTCGTCCAGAATGGCGAAGTCGTCATCGTGGACGAATTCACCGGCCGCCTGATGGTGGGCCGCCGCTTCAGCGAAGGCCTTCACCAGGCCATCGAAGCCAAGGAAGGCGTCGAGATTCGTCGCGAAAACCTGACGCTGGCGACGATCACCTTCCAGAATTACTTCCGCATGTACAAGAAGCTGGCCGGCATGACCGGTACCGCGATGACGGAAGCTGAAGAATTCGAGAAGATTTATAACCTCGAAGTGACGCCGATCCCCACCCACCGCGACATGATCCGCCGCGACTATGAAGACCTGATCTACGGCAACGAAGAGGCCAAATACAAGGCGGTTGTCGATGAAATCCGCGACCGCAGCGTGACCGGCCAGCCCGTGCTGATCGGTACCGCCTCGATCGACACCAGCGAGCGCCTGAGCAAGCTGCTGACCAAATCCGGCATCAAGCATCAGGTGCTGAACGCCAAGTATCACGAAAAAGAAGCCGAGATTATCACCCAGGCAGGCCGCCTGAACACCGTGACCATCGCCACCAACATGGCGGGCCGCGGCGTCGACATCCTGCTGGGCGGTAATCCCGAAGGCCTGGCGCGTGAAGCCCTCAAGAAGCAGGGCATCGAAATCACGCAGGCAACGACCGAGCAGTGGGAAGCCGAGCTGGCCAAAGCCAAAGCGCAGTGCGATATCGACCGCCTCAAAGTGATCGAGCTGGGCGGCCTGTTCGTGCTGGGCACCGAGCGCCACGAAGCCCGCCGCATCGACAATCAGCTGCGTGGTCGCGCTGGCCGCCAGGGCGACCCCGGCGAAAGCCGCTTCTTCCTCAGCCTGGAAGACGAGCTGATGCGCCGTTTCGGTGGCGACCGCGTCAAGGGCTTCATGAAGTTTGCCGGCATTCAGCCAGACGAACCGATTGAAGCGGGCATCGTCAGCAAGGCCATCACGCAGGCGCAGACGAAAGTCGAAGGCTACAACTTCGATATCCGCAAGCGCGTGCTGGAATACGACGATGTCGTTAACAAGCAGCGTGAGGTGATTTATCGCCAGCGCCGCGAAATCCTCGTGCGCGAAGACCTGCGCGACGATTACCTGCGCGTGCTGGACGAACAGATCGCCAAGATTGTCGACGCACACACCGAGCATTCGGAAGATCCCGCCGAATGGGAACTGACCGAGATGCACCAGCGCCTGTTCACGCTGTTCCCTGTCCCGGTGGCGCTGAACCCAGAGACGATGCGCGGGCATTCGCTGGATGAACTGGAAGAAATGATCGTGAATGCCGCGCATCAGTCTTATGACATGAAGACGCAGCAGATCGGTGCTGACCTGATGAAGCGCTACGAGCGCGCCATCATGCTTTATGCCATCGACCGCCACTGGCGCCGTCATCTGACCGAGCTGGATGTGCTGCGTGAGGGCATCGGCCTGGTGGCCATCGCCCAGCGCGACCCGCTGGTGGAATACAAGCGCGAAGCATTCAATATGTGGACGACGCTCCAGGACGATATCCAGCTGGACGCCGTGCGCAATATCTTCCGCGTGATGCCGCCGAATGTCGCGGCAGCAGCGCAGGCCGCCCAGCGTCGTCAGGCCCTGGGTGGCGTACTGCAGCAGGCCCCGTCGCAGGGCCAGCAGGGCGAAAATGCGGGTGCGGGCCAGCCGGCACAGGGTCAGTCTGGCCCGCCGCGCCAGTTCATGCCGCCCTCGCCGCAGATTCTCAACGCCGTGCGCAATATTCAGGCGGTGCGCCCCACGATTCAGGCAGCAGGCACACAGCCAGCCAAGCCGGAACCGACCCAGCGCCGCGCTGAAAAACGCCCTGGCCGCAACGAACCATGCTGGTGCGGCAGCGGCAAAAAGTATAAGGACTGCCACTGGAAAGAAGACCAGGGCAAACTGGTCAATCGCGGCTAAAGCACGTGCGGCGCGGGAGTTCTCCCCGCGCCGTATTGGTTCTGGCCGGTCACATGACAGGAGCATGCCATGTCCGCCGCATCACTCAGCCAGCTGATGCTGCTGTATACGTGGTTCGCACTCACGGCGATGATCGCGCTCATGCTGGTTATCGCCAGGTTCTATCAACACTTCAGCGGTGAGCCCATGGCTTACCGCTGGTTTATTATTCCCATTTTGCTCTACGGTGGTGCTTCGGTACGCTATGCTGCTATCGACCGCATCGGCGGCGACCTGGCAGGCGACCTGCTGGCCGCGGCAGCGGGGCTGGTGCTGGCCTGGCGTGCGCTGCATCTGTATCACCACATGACCGCGAATCGAGCCGAGCTGTGAATGCCGCGATGATCAATCTGATTGGTGCGCTGGCGCCCGCGGGCATCGGCGTCGCGCTGGTCGTGCTGGGTATGCTCAGCCGCAGGCTGGGCAAAGCCACCCGTGCCCGCCCGCTGTATACCGGCTTCTACGTCGCTGCCGCGCTGCTGTTTCTGACTGCCGGGCTGCACGTTGCCAATGCCTTCCTGAACTTCACCAACGTGACCGAACAGGTCGATAATCCCTTCTGGGTCGTGCTGTTTAACGGCCTGCCCGCCCTCGGCGTGACCATCGGCCTGGTGCTGGCCTGGCGCTACTGGAGCTGGCTGCTGGCAGAACGCAGCTAACCGTTATACACTGCGAATCTACATACAAAGGTTTGCATGTTGTGACGCATAATATATGTGTTGGTCGTCGCAGCAGGATGAAACTCAAGAAGGCAGGGTCGCAGTGACGTTTGATGCCAGTCATACGCCAGCAGTGGACGATGCTGTTTTTCGCATGCCAAAAATCGATCTGCATCGCCATCTCGAGGGGTCGCTGAGGCTGGACACCCTGCTGGCGATTGCGATGGAGCACGACATCACCCTGCCCGCGCTCAGCATCGAAGGGCTGCGTCCGCATGTGCAGCTGACCAAAGACGAGCCGCGCACGATGACGCAGTTCCTGAGCAAGTTCGCCGTGCTGCGCCAGTTTTACCGCTCCGAAAAGATTATCCGCCGGGTGGCCGCTGAAGTCGTGGCCGATGCCGCCGCCGATAACGTCCGCTACATGGAGCTGCGCTTCACCCCCAAAGCCCTGAACAACATCGTCAACACCGATTACCGGCACGTCGTCACCTGGGTGTGCGAGGCTGCCAACGAGAGCGCGCGCCAGCACAACATGGACGTCCGCCTGATTGTCAGCGTGAACCGGCACGAGAGCATCGAAATTGCCATGCTGGCCTACGAGGCCGCAATAGCCTGCCGCGATATGGGCATCGTCGCTATCGACCTGGCCGGCGCGGAAGCGAATTACCCTCCGGAATTGTTCAGGCCGCTGTTTGACCGCGCCAGAGCCGACCGGCTGAATATCACCATTCACGCCGGGGAATGGGCAGGCGCAGACAGCGTGCGCAGCGCCGTCGAGCTGGGCGCCCGGCGCATCGGCCACGGCATCCGCAGCATCGAGGACGCGTCGGTGGTCGATCTGCTCAAAGAACGCGGCATCGTGCTGGAAGTGTGCCCCACCAGCAATGTCGACAGCGGCTCGGTCGAGTCGATGGCCGCGCATCCGCTGGGCAGGCTGCACGCGGCCGGCGTGAAGACGACGATTAACACCGATGACCCGCTCATCAGCGGCATCACGCTCAGCGACGAGCTGCGCCGCGCGATGGCTTCGTTTGGCTTCAGCACGCCCGACATCCGCCGCCAGACCCTGACAGCGGCTGAAAGCGCGTTCCTGCCCGAAACCGAGCGCATCCTGCTGGTGAACAAATTCCGCAACTGGCTGTTTCCGCCCGGTACGCGCCCGTTAAGCGCCATCGTGCCGCCGCCCGCGCTGCCCTGACCACGCCTCCAGAAACTACAATCACATAAACAAAAGAGGGCGCATGCTGCTGCACGCGCCCTCTTTCATGGCATATCCGTAACCCTTAGGTTGTGGCGGGCGCATCAGCCTTTGACCGACGCCAGTCCGGCTCCGGGCGGCAGCACAGCATGAGCTGCTTGGCGGCGCGCACTTCGTCCACGCGACCCACAGGCGCGTCGTGCGGCGCATCGTGCAGCAGGTCCGGCTGCGACTTCGCCTCTGCGGCAATCTTGCGCATCACCTCGATGAAGGCATCCAGCGTCGCCTTGTCTTCCGTCTCGGTCGGCTCGATCAGCAGGGCTTCGGGCACGATCAGCGGGAAGTAGTTGGTGGGCGGGTGGAAGTTGTAGTCCATCAGGCGCTTGGCGATATCCAGCGCGTGAATCCCCGGCGCGTCCTTCCAGTGGCCTTCCATCACAAATTCGTGCGCGCAGTAACGGTCATAGGGCACCGTGTACACGTCGTTCAGGCTGGCGCGCACATAATTGGCATTCAGCACGGCATATTTCGACACGTCGCGCAGGCCCTCGCCACCATAGGCAGCGATATAGGCGTAGGCGCGCACATGCATGCCGAAATTGCCCTGGAATGCCTTCAGGCGGCCAATCGAGCGCACTGGCGTCACCAGGCCATACAGCGGGGCGGGGTTCTTCTCGCCCGCAGGCTCGACAATCGCGGAGATCGGGCCGGGCAGATAATCCTTCAGGCGGTCATTGGCGCCCACTGCGCCGCAGCCGGGGCCGCCGCCGCCGTGGGGCGTGCTGAAGGTCTTGTGCAGGTTGTAATGCATCACGTCAAAGCCCAGCTCGCCCGGCTTGACGATGCCCAGCAGCGAGTTCATATTCGCGCCGTCCATGTACATCAGGCCGCCGCATTCGTGCACCAGCTGGATAATCTCGACGATATTGCTGTCAAACAGGCCCAGTGTGCTGGGCACCGTGATCATCATGCCGGCGATGGTGTCGTCACAGGCAGCGCGCAGCGCCTCCAGGTCGACATTGCCGCGATTGTCAGACGGCAGCTCAACGGCAGTCAGCCCGGCCATGGTCACGGTGGCAGGATTGGTGCCGTGGGCGCTGTTGGGCACCAGAATCTTCGTACGCTTCTCATCGCCGCGGTCACGGTGAAAGGCGCGAATCATGAGGATGCCGGCCAGCTCGCCCTGCGCACCAGCGGCGGGGGCCATGCTGCATCCGGTGAATCCGGCGATTTCCGCCAGCCATTCCTGCAGCGTGTGCATCAGCGCGAGCGCGCCCTGCGCCCCGGCCTCATCGGTCAGCGGGTGAAGCTGGGCAAAGCCGGTCAGGCGGGCCATATCTTCGTTCAGCTTCGGGTTGTACTTCATGGTGCACGACCCCAGCGGATAGAAGTTGCGGTCGATGGCCATGTTCTTCTGGCTCAGGTTGACGAAATGGCGGACGACCTGAAGCTCACTCACTTCGGGCAGGTCCAGTTCGTCACGCGTCAGTTCAGCGGGCAGTCTGGCCTTAGGGACGTCGCAGTCGGGCAGGTTGACGCCGACGCGCCCCGGCACGCTGATCTCGTAAATGAGCGATTCGGGGGTGTTATTCATAGCGCACTTCCTTCAGCACTTCTACCAGCGTATCAATTTCGCGCTTGCGGTTGAGTTCGGTCACACACAGCAGCATATGATCCTGCAAATGCGGATAATCTTTGCCCAGGTCGATGCCGCCGATGATGCCGCGCTTGCTCAGCGCCGCATTCAGGTGATCGACGCTGCGTGGGCACTTCACCACGATTTCGTTGAAGAACGGCAGCGAACGATCGACGCGGTAGCCAATCAGGTCATCGAGCTGGTCGGCCAGATAATGCGCCTTGTGATAGCACAGCTCGGCCGCATGACGCAGGCCGGTCTTGCCCATCAGCGAAAGGTAAACCGTGGCGGCCAGCGCCATCAGGCCCTGGTTGGTGCAGATATTGCTGGTGGCCTTCTCGCGGCGGATATCCTGCTCACGCGGGCGCAGCGTCATCACAAACGCGCGGCGGCCTTCCTTGTCGATCGTCTCACCGACAATGCGGCCGGCGATGCGGCGCACATATTCTTCGCGGCAGGCAAAGAAGCCGACATACGGCCCGCCATAGCTCAGCGGGATGCCCAGCGGCTGGCCCTCACCGACGACGATGTCCGCACCCAGCTCACCCGGCGACTTGAGCAGCGCCAGCGCCATCGGGTTGGCGACCACCACCAGCAGCGCGCCCTTCTCGTGCGCTGTGGCGGCCAGCGCGACGATGTCTTCCACCTGGCCGAAATAATTCGGATAGGCGACAGCGACCATCGAGGTCTGGTCATCGATCAGCGCGCCCAGGTCTGCCGCCGAACGAACAGCCTCGTCCCCCACGATGTCCAGATTGGCCCACTGATGATACGTGCGCACGACTTCGCGGTACTGCGGATGAATGCCCGCGCTGAGCACGATTTTGCGGCGTTTATGGCGCGCCACTTCCTGCGCCACCGTCACCGCTTCGGCCAGGCTGGTCGCGCCGTCGTAATGGCTGGCGTTGGCCGCATCCATGCCGGTGAGCTGGCACAGCATACTTTGATATTCATAAATGGCCTGCAGCGTGCCCTGGCTCACTTCCGGCTGATACGGTGTGTAGGCGGTGTAAAATTCGCCGCGCAGCAGCATGTGATTGACCACCGACGGCACGAAGTGATGATATGCGCCCGCGCCGCGGAAGATGGCAAAATCGCCCGCGTGGTCGTTGGCTTCACTCAGCGCCTGCATCTCAGCGACGATGTCCATTTCGCTGAGCGCCTTCGGCAGATTCATCGCCGGGAAACGATATTGCTCCGGCACCGCATCAAACAGCTCTTCGATCGTTTTTGCGCCGATGGCGGCGAGCATCTGCTCGCGTTCGGCGTCTGTGTGGGGGATGTAGCTCATACCGATAACAGCCTCAACCTGAACTCACTGATCACAAGGGAACCCGCAAAAAACGCCCAGCCGTTAACGCGTCTCGCAGAAGGCGCTGTAGGCGGCCGCATCCATCAGGCCAGCCGCGCCGGAGGCGTCGCTGACCGCAATCTTCACAATCCAGCCTTTGCCATAGGGGTCGCTGTTCAGCAGCTCAGGCGTGCCTTCCAGCGCGCTGTTGACTTCGGTCACGGTGCCGCTGACCGGGCTGATCAGGTCGCTGGCCGCCTTCACAGATTCGACATTGCCGAAGGCATCGCCGGCGCTGATCTGGTCGCCCACCGAGGGCAGCTCCACAAACACGATGTCATTCAGCTGGTCCTGCGCGTAATCCGACACGCCCAGCGTGGCCGTCTCGCCTTCCAGCAGCAGCCATTCGTCCGATTTGGCATATTTCAGAGTTTCCGGTGTCTTCCAGTTTCCCATGGGTGTCATCTCCACAAATAAAAAGAGCGCATCGGCGTGTGCTGTGCGCTCTGTCGGTCCCGGTCATTATGACGCATGAGGGCTTCAGAGGATGGCTCGCTCCACGTCCTTTTAGCCTGAGAGTTTCGCGGGTTGTCCAGCCGGCATTCCGCTTGCCCCTTCGGCGGCCATATGCCTAAGCATACAGCACTCTCCGTGGAAACGATCTTGTTTTGGAAGAATTGCCAGCATTGTAGCGAATTCGCAGCCGCTTGGCAACGCTCTCTCAGTTAACGCTGATGTCGCCCACCCAATGGGTGAAAGCGACCAGTGCGCTGCCCACCAGCGCGAAATGGAGCGCGATGCTGCCAGTGGCGTCGGAGGTCAGGCGCGGGCGCAGCAGCAGGGTGTGATCATCCTGGCGCGTCAGCAGCAGTTCGCTTTGCGCGGTGCCAACGGTGCGGGCGGCCCCCGGGCTGATGGTGTCGTCCATCTTGCGCAGGGCGCGCGCCAGGTCTGCCCCCCGCAGGCGCAGCGTCATCTCGACGGCCCCGCTGATGAAGGCCAGCTCCAGATAGTCGCCCATGCGCCGTGCGGCAAAGCCCATCTCCAGCATATCGCCCGCATCGCTGTGGGCGGCAAAACTGCCATCATCAGGCAACGAGGCATGGCTCAACTGTCGGATTGGGGTCATGGCGCAGTATCCCGTTTACAGGCACAAGCGTGAGTATAGCGCAGTCGCCTGGTCAGGGGGCAAAAATCTCGCGTACAGGCACGCTGAATCCGGGCAGGACTCTGCCTGCACTGTGCTTATACAGGCGAATTCGGCGCGCTGTGCGACTCCGCCCAGGCGGGATCAGGGTTCATCTCGCCAGCACGAATATGCGCATTGGTGCGATTTTCCGGCGGCGTGATCGGGCAGTTCCAGCCATCGTTATACGCGCACAGCGGGTTATAAGCCTGGTTGAAATCGACCAGAAAGCGGCCATCCGCCAGCTCTTCCGGCTCCAGGTAACGCCCGGCGGGATAGGTCTCGTCCGGCGCCGATCCGTCCACGAAAGGCAGGAAGTAGCCGTGGGGCGATTCGTAAATCGTCAGCGTGACCGGCTGCCCCTCCAGCGTGAACGTGAACGTGGCATAGCGGTTGTACACGCGGATATCGTTGGTCGTCGTCATGATCTGGATCGGCCGGTTTTCGGTGACTGGCACAACATTCAGCGTGAGGACCATATTCGGGTCGTACGGGTAGTAGCTCAGGCCGGTGAATTTCTCCTGCTGTTCTTCGGTCAGCGGGGAATCCGGGCTGGCCCGGAACTGCTGGTCTTTCAGCGCGCGCAGGGCGAGCGACTCGGTTTCGTTCATGGTTTCCTCCATTCAGTAATCAGAGCAGCATGCAGATGCTTCGACTGTGCATCATCTTAACCACAGCATACCCCGGCAGACGCCTGAGCATCAGGTTAGAGTAGCCTATTCTCGCTTGACCTATTTCACAAACAGATGCATTATTCTACCAACTTGTAGGTAGAAGATATGAACCCAAAGTCTGATAACGACACCCGCATGCGCATCCTCGATGCAGCAGACGACCTGTTCCGCACACGAGGCTATTCCTCCGTCACCCTGCGCGACATCGCTGACACGGTCGGGATGCGCCATGCCTCGCTGTACTACTATGCGCCGGATGGCAAGAAGCAGCTCTATGTCGAGGTGATGGAACGCAGCTTTGCGCGCCATCGCGAGGGGCTGGCGCAGGCCATCACCGATGCAGGGGACGACTTCAGCGCGCAGATGCATGCCGCCGCCCGCTGGATCGTCACGCAGCCGCCGATGGATATCTCACGCATGGCGCATGCTGACATGTCCGATCTGACGGAAGAACAGGCCGCGCGGCTGATGCAGATTGCCTACGATGCCATACGTCTGCCGATCGTGGACGCGCTGAAGCAGGCCAGCGAGGCAGGCGTGATTCACTTCAGCAACCATGACCTGGCGGCGATGGCGCTGGTGAGCATGGTGCAGAGCGTGCACGGCATCCCGATGCGCCCGGAGGGACGATGGCGCGAACGCATTGGCCGCCAGCTCGTGGACATGCTGCTGCAAGGCTGGCTGCATATGTAGTGTCGTGTGCGGCTGACCCGTTGGAATCATTTGTTTCGGACTGAGAATGTAAAGGAAGATGGCTCATGTCGTGGTTGCAGAATTTATTCCTCAAGATTTCGCGGAACTGGATCCTGTTTGTCGTGATGCTGGTGGCGAACTTCGCCTCGTTTACCATCCTGTTCGCGCTGGAAGACCAGTTCGAGGCGCTGGCCGGAATACCCGTTTACGACACCCAGAACGCGCTTACGACGGCGCAGATTCTTGAACAACTTCCGCTGTATCAGGGGGAAGCCCTCAACGCTTACCTGCGTTTCGCGGCCTTCGACTTCGTCTTTCCGCTGGTCTCGGCCATATTCATCGCAGTCATCTGCACGCTGCTGCTGCGCCTGAACCGGCTGAAGATCGCGCAAACGCTGCTGCGCTGGCGGTTGCCGCTGGTGGTGCTGCTGATCACCCTGTTTGACTATCTGGAGAATGTAGGCCTGCTGACGGTGCTGGCTGCCGCCCCTGCCCCGGACGCAGCGGTGATGAATTTTGCACTCGTGTTCAAACAGCTCAAGCTGGCCGGGCTGGCGCTGACGGGTCCGCTCGTCGGTATTCTCGTCGCGCTGCTGATCGCCGATGTGGCCAGGCGTGTGCTCAATCGTCCGGGGCGCGTCACCCCACAGGAGGCCTGAGATGAACGCGATCAAAGCCAATGCACTGTTTGACTTTTCGGCACGCGCCAGCCTGAATGGCTGGAGCATCGTCGACGATGTAGTCATGGGCGGGGTGAGCCGTGGCGCACTGCGCCATGTGCCCGACGAGGGAGGCTTTGCCCGCTTCTCCGGCATGGTGCGGCTGGAAAACAACGGCGGATTCTCGAGTATTCAGGTGCGCTTTCGCCCGGCAGACCTGAGCGCGCAGTCGGGGCTGCACCTGCACCTGCGCGGAGATGGCAAGCGCTATGGCATTTTTATGCAGTCGGGCACGGGTCCGCTGGTGTATCAGTATGACTTTGCCACCACAGGCGCGGGCTGGGAAGACGTGCTGGCGCCCTTCTCCCGCATGCTGCCCAACTGGTATGGTCGGCCCGTGCAGGCCCCGCCGCCAGACCTGGCGCATATTTCCTGCATCAGCCTGATCGTGCCAGACAAGCAGGCGGGCGCATTTACGCTCGACATCGCGCGCATCGGGGTGTATGCGTCGGTGTGACGTATAACCTCAGCCGCATGGCACGTCATCTGCGCCGCCGACGAATCCGCATACAATGACGCTATGCACGTTTGACAGCATCGTACAGCAGGCAGCATACCCATGTTTGCAATTTTCAGATTCCTCAGGACAGGTGGTGGAGGGGGCAAACAGCTCGCCATTCGCGCCGCCGGCCTTGCTGCCATCGTCATCATTATCGTTATCTGGGGCATCAACTACCGCCAGGGCGTGCATCCGGATACAGGCATCGCCGGAGACACGCGCCCGACGTTAGCCCCGCTTGACATGATGGGCAGCGTCACACGAGGCGAATCCATCTCAGCAGTGCTGGCCGAGGGCGAACGGCACGCCTGGCTGCTGGCCGGTGAGCGCGGCATGGAAATCAGTGTGCGCGTGCTGGGCGACTGGGACAGCACGCTGCAAATCTTCCCGCCAAACGGCGATGAAGCAGTCTCAATCGACTTCAACACTGGGGGAAACGGTCAGGCGCTCATCTGCGCATATCGCCTGTTTGCCGATGGTGAGCACCGGATTGTCGTCAGCGGCTGGCAGGGCGTGCCCGGCATGAACTTCGGAGACTACGCGCTTGTGGTCGGCGACGCGAATGCGCCGGAGCGGTGCGCGTGAAAGAAGCGACCGCCTGTAAGTTACAGGCGGTCTAGCATTTAGGCAGATCTATCGGATCTTCGAAAACTTTCGATGTAACGCTGGTATTCAGGAAACCTCTCAAGAATATAGATGATGGATAATTCAATCGACCGCAAATCGGGAAGAATTTCGATTACTCGTATAATTCTGCGTCCAAGATCTGTTATTTCAAATATGCTTTTTCCATTTTTGTTGCGGCCAACGTATTGTATCAATTTCAATCGTTCTAATTCTTGGATCATATTGCTAACCCATCCGTAACTGTACTTCTGTTTAGAGTCAGGACGTGTCGCTTCCATACTTTCATCACGTAAATTGAAGTGGGCGCATATCAAAACACGACAGTCCTCGTAGCCATAGCGCCCATCATCAGCCATAATTTGCAAAAGCGGCAACAGTCCATAACGATAACCAGGAAACACAATAGTTTTACCTTCCTAAATCTGATCACAAAACGAGGCTTCAATCTTTATAACTATTTCTAACTCCAGCATATAGTCCTATTATCCTGCTTATTTATAAACTTTATCAAGCAAACCGTGAATATAAAGCCGCATAATTCCTATTGATTGTGCAATTTCACCTCACCATCTACAACACTGCATGTTAAAATAATTCTATTCAAAGAACACAGTCTTGTCAACAAGCAGTTTTTCAATTTACAAGGGCGCAGCATATACAAGAACATATTTTCTAAATTTTCTCTCAAAACTCCGGATTTATCTTGAAGAATGCTTATTCTTGCGGTTAATAGTACCGTTATTTTATTCGCTATTTATTATACTAATAGCTACATGCATCAATAATGACAACAAGCATGATTATAAAATAGAAGAATCTGCCGACAAATCCATTAAAATTGCAGAAAAATAAAAATACTACACTAAAGGTAGTGCAGTATTTCAAAATTATTACACAATCCGCAATATGCGAGTATTGCAAAACGCCCTACCCGCTGATTTCCTCCAGCGCGGCTTCGTCTTTCTCAAGCTGGCGAAACTTCACCGAGATGCGCGCCACCAGCAGGACCATCATGCCCACAATCACGCCCAGCCCCAGCAGCAGATATGCCGTGGTATCGGGGATGACGAGTGTTTCTGCACCATTCATGCGATTTAGTCCTCCAGCGCCTTCGCGCGCAGGGCGTTCACGCGCTCGCTCACGTTTTCCAGGCGAATGCGCCACCACATCAGCGCCCACGGCACAAATACGCTCCACACCACCATCGCAAAGCTGAGCGTGGCCAGCATGCTGCTCGTCAGCTCGAACCCGCCTTCAGCGTTCTGCGGGCTGGCGCCGATCACGGCCGGGTGAATCGTGTCCGGGCGGATGCGGATGATGATGAAGGTGACGACGACCGTCGAGAAGGCCAGCATGCCATACACGCTGGCGATGCGGCGGCGCGTGTCGGGATTCTCGATGCCTGCGCGCAGCATGAAGTAGGCCGCGTACGTCAGCACCATAATCGCGGCGCTGGTCAGGCGCGGGTCCCACGTCCACCAGGTATTCCAGATCGGGCGCGCCCACACCATGCCGGTGAACAGGTTGACGAGCGAGAGCACAAAGCCGACCTCGATGCCAGCCAGCGCAAACGTGTCCCACTTGACATCGCGCTTCCACAGGTACATGCCGCCGCCGATGACGGCCGCGCCCAGCACCACAAACGCGCCCGCAAATGACGAGACGTGCGTGTAGAAAATGCGCTGCACGTGACCCTGCGTCACGTCGGTGCCGGCATAGAACAGCGACATCGCCATGGCGGCCACGAACGATACCACCGCAATGATGCTGATCACCGTCAGCAGCACCGGCCGCCCACCCGTCGAACCGATCTTTTCCTTCATTTTTCCAGGCGCGGCCTGCGTCAGCACACCCATCGCATACCCTCTCATCCACTCGTGAAATTTTGAGCAAATCTTATCAAAATCTACAGAAATCTACAATTCCCACTACAAATTCTAATCTCTATTCTTCCACCACAAACTCGAAGAGCACCACGCCCAGCACCAGAAAGATAATGTCGAGCACTGCCAGGATCGCCAGCCACGGCAGCCAGATTTCCTGCGCCGCATTGTTCAGCACATAGCTGGTGGCGCGCACGCTGGCCAGCAGCAGCGGCACCGCGATCGGCAGCATGACGATCGGCAGCAGCGTCTCGCGGGCGCGGGTCTGCACGGTCATGGCCGCCAGCATCGTGCCAATGGTGGTGAAGCCCAGCACTCCCATCACCAGCAGCAGCAGCATCCAGCCAGACGCCAGCGGGATGTTAAACAGCACGGTCACCACCAGCGCCACCAGCAGCCCCACCACCCCGGTGAAGACGAAGTTTCCGGCCAGCTTGCCGGCAAACACCGCTGACCGGCTGATCGGGGCCAGCAGCAGCGCATCCAGGTTGCCCTGATCGCGCTCCATCGCCATGCTGCGGTTCAGGCCCAGAATGCTGGCAAACACAATCGTCACCCACAGCACGCCGCTGACCGACTCGATGCGCGCCTGCCGGTTCAGCTCCAGGGCGAAGCTAAAGATCAGCACAGCCAGCAGCGCAAACAGTCCCATCGAGCCGATCAGCTCGCGGCTGCGGAATTCGGCCAGGCCGTCCTTGCGGAAGATCGCATACGCTGCGGAGAAGAATGAAGCACGAGCGGGCATCATATCAGGCTTTCTGCGCGAACAGCGCACCCACGGCCGCGCCATCCAGCCCGGCGGACGGCCCGTCATGCGCGACCGATCCACGCTGCAAGATCACCAGGCGGGTAGAGACCCGTGCTGCGCGCTCCAGCTCGTGCGTGGCGAATAAAATCGTGCGGCCCTCTGCGCGGGCATCCAGCAGCAGGCTGTCTAGCAGAGCCGACGCATTCTGGTCCAGCCCCGTATGCGGCTCATCAAAGAGCAGGATGTCCGGCTGATGCAGCAGCGCGCGGGCGATACTCAGGCGCTGGAACATGCCGCGTGAATACGTGCGCACCAGGTCGTTGGCGCGTTTGCTCAGCCCGACCTGCTCCAGCAGCGCCTCAGCGCGCTGTTCCGTCGCACGCGCATCCAGGCCATACAGCCGACCAAAGAAGCGCAGATTCTCGCGGGCACTCAGGTTTTCATACACCAGCGGCTTGTGCCCCACCATGCCGATCTGCGCGCGCACAGCCGACGCCTCACGCGGCAGCTCCCAGCCGCCCACGCGAATCAGGCCGTTGGTCGGCTTGCTCAGCCCGCTGAGGATGCGCAGCAGCGTACTCTTGCCGCTGCCATTGGCACCCAGCAGCGCGACTGATTCGCCGCGCTCGACCGACAGCGTCACCCCGCGCAGCGCAGGCATGAAGCCAAACGCTTTGGTCAGTTTTTCAATCTCGATCAGCGCCACAGAAGCCTAATCCTCGCGCCCGGCCACGGCACTCATCAGCCGTGTGAGCTGCTTTTTCAGCGCTGCCCGCTGGCGTTCGTAGGCATCCTGGGCGATCTTGCCCGCCTCGAAGTCGGCATCCAGCATGGCCAGCTGCTGCACCAGGTCGTCGATGTCGGCGGCCTGTTCCGGCGACGCGGCCTCTTTGATGCCCGCAAACTGCCGACGCCGACGCGTGTACCAGTACAGCAGGCCGCCAACCAGCAGCACCTCGCCCACGATCACCGCGATGACGATCAGCGGCAGGCTGTCGGATGGAATCACGGCGGTGTCGCCGCCCGCGATCGTACTTGCCCCGCCCCGGCCAGACAGCTCAAACCGGAGCGTCTCGCCAGCCGCCAGCGACAGGTCGGCGCCATAGGCCGCGTACACATTCTGGCCAATCGTCTCCTGGGCCATGGCCGGGAACTGATCCCCGCCGACCACGCGCATTTCCGGCGGACGCACCAGCAGGCGCGCCGTGCCTTCCAGCGCATAATTCAAGGGCTGCTCGATGATCGCGCTGCCGGTGTAGTCGATCAGATAAATCAGCTGGATCAGATGGCCTTCGCCGGGCAGCACCGGGGCGGTATCGACCACGGTGAAATTTTCCGGAATGAACGCGTAGCGATTCGACTCGGTGAAGCCAGGCACGAACGCGCCGGGCGGAAGCTGGATCACCACCCCGACAGGGCGACCATCCGGCGTGGTCTGCGAGGTGGTGTAGGCGCGGTCGCCAGCGTTGGTGAACTGGAACACCTGCGCGATTTCCAGGCCGTTGGCCGTGGCATTGACCTGCGTCACCACGGCATTGATCGACAGCACCGAGGCATCTTCGGTCAGCTCATACAGCGTGATATCAAGCGGCGTCTCAGCCAGCGCATCCCCGCCGATGAACTGCGTGCCAAACACGCGGTCGCGATAGGCGGCCGTCACCACATAGGTATAGGCCGACGAGAACGGGATTTCCTCCAGCGCGTAGGCTCCGTCCGTGCCGACGGTCGTCTCGAACTGCTGCGGCGTGCCCGTCTCGTCAAAGACAAATGCGGTCAGCAGCAGGTCTGCGGGCACACTGAAACCAGCCGTGCCATTGGTCACGCGGCCGGCCAGCGTCACCGTCGTCCCAGAGACATCGATGCCGCCCACTTCGGGAGTCGCGGCGGGATCAGAATCAGGCTGGCGGGCTGCTCCAATGGCCTCCGGCTTGTCAAACGACAGCGCACGCGCATAGGCCGCCGCCGCCCAGCGTTCTTCTTCGGTCAGTGTATCGGCATAGGCGGGCATCCCATTGACCGGGTCGCCTGCCCCTTCGTTAATGTAGTTGTAGATCACGCGGTCGCTGAGCAGCGCCATGGCTTCCTGATCGAGCAGGCTGGGCACGCCATCGCGCACAAACTGCGCATCGGGGCCGTCGCCCAGGCCAGTATCCCCGTGGCATGCCGCACACTCGCGGGTATAGACATCACGCCCCAGCGCAAGCTGTTCCGGCGTGTAATGCATGGTGTAGGTGTAATAGCTCACCGCCCAGCGTTCGGCCTCGGTGAGCGCATTCGCCCACGGCGGCATCAGGTTTTCAATGCGGCCGTTGGTCACGGTGGCGAACCATTCCGTCGGGCGCTGTCCGCGTGGGGAAGCAGGATCGGTGAAATTACCCGCGTTCTGCACCTGTCCGCTGGCGACCAGCGGGCCGTCGCCCGCGCCATTGATGCCGTGGCAGTCGGTGCAGCGCGCCGCGAAAATCTCTGCGCCTAGCGCAATATCAGGCAGCGAAACCGGGAAGCCGACATCGGCGGGTGGGGGCGTGGCAGGCACCACCGACGCCACAATCACGGGCTCTCCTCCGAGGCCGCTGCATGCCGTCAGGGCAAGCGCAAGGGCGGCGCAGCACAGGGCGCGCACGAATACTGGAATACGGGATACGGTCACTTTGCCTGCCTTAGGATGCTTCACTGCGCGCGCGTGCCACCATGCGTTCAATGGCATCGTCCAGATCGCCGGTGGTCACCCCGGCCAGCGGCTGGCTGTCCAGCGTCTCCAGCAGCTTCAGCGCCTGGGCCCCGCGCAGCGTCCAGAATTCGCGGTCACGGGCATGGTATTCGTCATCGATTTTGCCCAGCGCGTGGTCTTCATCCAGGTCATGGACATTTTGCAGCACGCGCTCGTAGTAGGCCATGATGCGGTCACGCTGCATGCCAAGATCGGTATCGTGGCGCGACTCGCCGGTGGCGCGGCGCAGGAAAGGCAGCGCGACGGCCAGAATCACGATCGACGCCATCATCAGCGACAGGATCAGCCCTTCAATGGTCAAGACAGCCCCCCGCCATTGAGCAGGCTCTCGATGACGGTGGTGAGCTGCTGCTCGGTCACACCGGCATAGATAAACTGCGCCACGTCACCGTTCTGATCGATGATGAAGGTCTCTGGCACGCCCTGAATATGATACAGGTCTTTGCTGATGGTGGTGCCGATGTCGGATGCATTCGGATACGTCAGGCCGTATTCAGCGATGAAAGCGCGCGAGTCGTCGGCATCATCGGCATAGGCCACGCCCAGCACGACCACGCCGTCATCGGCATAATTGCGCCAGACAGCTTCCAGCGCGGGGGCCTCGGCGCGGCACGGGCCGCACCAGCTCGCCCAGAAGTTGATCACCACAATGCGCCCGCGCAGCTCGGACAGCGTGACCGTCTCACCATCGAACGTGGTCACGCTGAAGTCCGGGGCACGCCCGTCACTGGGCTGTGTCTGCTGGCTGCGCACAAACGCGATGCCCACCACCAGCACCACAGAGGCAATGCCGATCAGCAGCGTGATCATGCCCGGGCTGAGGCGCGGCTTTGCCGGGGCATCGGCCAGCGCTGCACCGGGGTTCATCACCTGCTGCTGGATACGCTCCAGTTCGTCCATTCAAGTGTCCTATCGTTTCAGGTCTTCTTCCAGCATGGCGCGATAACGGTCGAGATCACCCGCCGGTGAAGCCGCTGCGGTCGTTGATTGCGCGGCAGGGGCGGCCCCAGCGCGCCGCCAGCGCGTGATGAGCAGCACGGCAGCGCCCAGCGCCAGCACCGCCAGCACATACGGCGTCACCGTGCTTAAGGCGCGCAGGCCGGGGTCCAGCGGGATGGCTGAAGCCCGTTCGCCGTAGCGCGCCACAAAGTCGGCGATAATTTCGTCTTTGCTACGGCCCTGCGCCAGCTGCGTGCGGATGTCCTCGCGCCAGTTCACACACGCCAGCGTCTGGCAGGTATCCAGCGGCTCATTCGGGCACACCGGGCAGTACAGGCTTTTGGCCACGTCCAGCACGGCGTCATCACTGACGGACACGACTGGTTCGCTATCTTGGGCCAGCGCACTGCCCACCAGTGCGACCAGGCAGACGACCCAGACGGCAAAGACGACGCGCGCCAGACGGGTCATACCGTCACCTGGCCGCGCTGCACTGCGACCGCGTTGGCCACACGCTGGCGTGCTTCTGCCTTCTGGCCGGTCGGCCATGAGGCGATCAGCGTGCCGGCAATCAGCACCAGCCCGCCCCACCACACCAGATTGATGAGCGGGTTGACGTACACTTTGAAGGTCACAGCGCCGCTGGGCTGAACGCCCACCAGCAGCACATAGTAGTCATTTTCCAGCGTGCCATACGCGCTGGGGATATTCATCACCATCGGCTGCTGGTCAGCGGCCGCGGGAAACACATCATGGCGCGGACGCAGCGTGGTCAGCACTTCATCATCGCGCTTCAGCGTCAGGTTGGCGATATCCATCTGGCGGCCGTCGTCGGCAATCTGGCCATATTCCATGCTGTCCAGGCGCAGCTCATAGCCGGAGAATTGCAGCGATTCACCAATCGCCAGCGTGCGCTGCGTTTCCTGCTGGAACAGGGTGCTGCCAATCACGCCGATGCCGATGACCGTGATGCCCAGGTGGATGATGAATCCACCGTAACGGCGGCGGTTGCGCGTGAAAATGCTCACAGCAGCCAGCAGCGGATGTTCGCCAGCGGCACGGGCCCGCGCACGGGCGCCGCGCACGATCTCGTAGCCAGCCACGAACGCGGCCAGCAGCACCACGCCATAGCCAAACAGCGCGCCGGGGTCATTCACGCCGGTGAGGGCAATCAGCACGACGGCGGCCAGCGTCACACCCACCGGCACCAGGATCGAGCGCCCCAGGCTACGCGCAGACACAGCACCCCATGCGGATAGTGGCGCGATGCCCATCAGGATATACATGGCGATGAACAGCGGCACGGTCACAGTATAGAAGTAGTCCGGGCCGAGGGTGATATCGGTGCCGGTGACCATCTCGGTGATGATGGGCGCGCCAAAGCTACCCCAGAAGATCGCCAACGCCAGCGCGACGAATACCACGTTGTTCAGCACGAACAGCGACTCACGGCTGAGCACGCCCGCGAAGCCATGTTCGCTTTTCAGCGCGCCCTGCGACCAGCGCACGACGATCAGCGCCACACTGACGATCGTCACGCCTGCCCAGAAGAAGAACATCGGCGCGCCGATTTCGCTGCGGGCGAAGCTGTGCACGCTGTCGATCAGGCCGCTGCGCGTGGCAAACGTGCCAAAAATTACGGATGAGAAGGTGAAGATGACGAGGAACATGTTCCACACCTTCAGCATGCCGCGCTTTTCCTGGATCATCACACTGTGCAGGAAGGCGGTGCCCACCAGCCACGGGATGAAGGCCGCGTTTTCCACCGGGTCCCAGCCCCAGTAGCCGCCCCAGCCCAGCACGTCATAGGCCCAGCGCCCGCCCAGCAGCAGGCCCAGGCTGAGGAACAGCCAGGCCACCAGCGTCCAGCGGCGCGTCGCCTTGATCCAGTTGGTCGACAGGTCGTTGGAGGCCAGCGCCGCCATCGCAAACGCGAACGGCACCAGGAAGCCGACGAAGCCAAGGTACAGCATCGGCGGATGAATGATCATGCCAAAATGGCGCAGCAGCGGGTTCAGGCCGCGCGCCGTCTCAGCCAGACGCGCCGCCTCAGGGGCGACGGCATTGGCCGGGGCAAACTGTGCCTGCACCACCTCGCCCACGCCATCAGCGCCGGGGATGATCCAGTAGCGTTCAAACGGATTTTCGAGGAACAGCACCAGCCCGATGAAAAAGGCCAGAGTAAGCATGCTGTAGACCGTGAAATACGGCATCAGGCGCGGATTCAGCTTCCAGTTGGCCAGCAGCGCCACAAAGGCGAAGCCAGCCATCAGCAGGTTCCAGAACAGCAGGCTGCCCTGCTGGCTGCCCCACAGCGCCGTCACGCGATAGAACATCGGGGTAGTAGGATTGGTGACCGCCCACACATAGCTGATCTGGTAATCCTGCGTCATCAGGCCGACCAGCAGCGCCAGCGTGGACACCAGCAGCAGCGGGAACGTGAGCAGCGCGGCATTGCGCCCGCTGTCGATCCACATGGCCTGTTTGCGCCGCGCGCCATACAGGGATGCTGCTGCGCCAAAGACTGCCGCTGCGAATGACAGCGCCAGAGAGATATAACCGATTTCTGCGAGCATGTCGGGTTACACCCCGGGCTGTGCGATGGACTGGTCGGGACCGTCTTCCGTGAAGCGGCTGGGGCACTTCAGGTTCAGTTCGCTGACATAGAAGATGCCATCGGTCCCCATCGTGCCGGTCATGATGGCCTGCGCCTCATGCTGCAGCAATTCCGGCTTCACCTGGTTGTCCACATGCACCTGCATGCGCTGGGCGGTCGGGTCATTGACCGCATAATGCAGAGCATCGGCCAGGTTGGTGTATTCTTCCGGCATCGAGACTACTGTGAAGTCAATCAGCAGGTTTTCGCTGTCATAGGCAATGGTGTCGCCGATGACGGCACCGCTGACGCGCACCGTCTGCCCGGCATATCGTTCAGAGTTGTTCAGCAGCTCGGCCACGCTGATATAGTAGCGCGCCCCGCTCAGCATGCCCGAAACTACCAGATACCCAACCGCGCCGAGGATGAGAAATGCGCCGATCAGGAATTTCCAGCGTCCGCCAGAGGCTTTGCTGGTGATCTTCGCGGACGATACCGATTTTTCCCAAGTCGCTTGCGCCATGCTTCGCTTATCCTGTGAACTTGCCCGAACGGAGTAGCCTGAATTATAGCATATCTTGTGACGGGCATCACAATCCATCCGATGGGCAAGCTGCATAAAAATGCAAAATCCCCGTCTCTGTAAATACGCAGGACGGGGATGTGTGGTTGCGGGACATCTGGCGTCTACGCGCCGGACTTGTCTTCCTTGTTCTCAAAGCGTTCGCGCAGCAGCGTCAGGCCACCGACCGCCAGCACAGCGCCCAGGCCGATCAGCAGAACCAGCGTGGTCGTGCCCGCTGCACCAGCATCTTCTTCGCTTTCGGCCGCAGGTTCAGCGGTCGGTTCCGCGACAGGCTCGGCAGTCGGCTCAACCACCGGCGCGGCTTCCACTGTGGGTTCAGCAGTCGGCTCAGCCGCAGGTTCTTCGGTCGCTTCGGCAGTCACTTCAGCCGTTGGTTCCTCGGTTACTTCGGCAGCAGGCGCTTCGGTCGCTACCGGCGCAATCTGCTCCGGCGCAATGGTGACCTGCACGGCAGGCGCACTTTCAGCAGCAAGCGCAGTCGCAGTCGCGCTGAAATCAGCAGGGCCGCCGCTGTTCGATGCCAGCGCGGTCGCAGTGGCCGCAAACGAGGGCAGTGAGTCGGGTGTGGGGCTGTCCTGCGCAGCAAGTGGCAGTGCAAGGCTGGCCACAAAGGCAATGGCAAGCAGTGGACGCATCAGGTGGCGAGTAGTGCGCGTAAGCATGTGCGGGACAGCTCCTTGGCGGGACGGGTCTTCATCAATCCCGGCTATTCTAGCGTAATTCTGCCGGCCTAGCGAGATGTGGATCCATCAGCCCAGCACAGTTGTCTGGCCAGGATTGGTGATTGTAATCGGCGCCCCGCCCGACAGGGCACAGATGCAGGTGCAGCTGGCATTCAGCGCGGGCAAACCGTTGATCAGCAATTGTGGAGAGCCGGGCGTCCACGGGCTGGTGGTCACAGGCACGCACGGTGAACCGGGCGAACCTGCCGCCTTGGCCGCCACCGATGCTGGATTCGCCGGGGAGGTACACACGCCAAATGTGGGAATATTGCCCACAGGCACAAAGTCCATGATGGTTGCGGCGGGCATATTGCCAATCAGGACGGGTGGTCCTTTGGGGATCACGGTCAGGCTCGCCGGTGTCAGCCCGAACGGGCACATCATCATCGCGCCCATCACAACAAGCGGTGCAGCCATGGGTATTTCTCCTGTAACTAAAACTTGTCTCTGTTAGGACTATAGCATGATTCAGCAGCCAGACCTGCCCCACAAGCTGAAATAACATATAAAAAAAGAGACGGCCGGGTATGTCGGGCCGTCTCTTTTTTTAGTTGCCTGCAATCGCAAACCGGGTTGTTTACTGATCCTGCGTCTTCAGATACTCGATCATGTCCGCCAGTTCCTGGTAGCTCAGGCGGTCGCCAAAATTAGCAGGCATCACGCCGGATGCGTAGGTCGGAACCGTGTAGTCGTTCGGGTGGATGATCGACTCGGCCAGGTACTGCTCGCCGGTGTAACCCGCGAATTCAGGCAGCGTCAGGCGTTCGTTGGTCACGCGCGTCCAAGTGCCTTCAACCAGCGGCGCAACAGCAGCATTGGCATGGCAGCCCGTGCAGCCCAGTACCGCGCTGTTGTACAGCGTCTGACCGTTCTGCGGATCGCCCGTCACCATCGCCAGACCTTCCATCACTGCGGCGATTTCGGTGGTGGCGCCGATACGCGGGTCACCTTCGACAATCGTCACCGTGCTGGGGTCAATCGGGTAAATCGGGAACTGGCGCACGCTGTTCAGGTCGTCCAGCGTCCAGTTGCTGCCCTTATCCCAGTTCAGGATGAAGTTCGTCAGGTCTTCCAGCTGGTCGGTGCGCAGGCTGGCACCCGTCGACTGGCTCCACGAGGCCATCGGCTGCGGCCAGTAGTTGCCGCTGGTCGGGCGACCGGCCACGAGTGTGGTCAGCACGAGCGAGCGCAGCGTGGCCGTCCACCCCATGCGCTGGGTACGTGACGGGCTGTCCGGGTCGTAGCCGATATTCACGGCCGGGCCCATCTGGGCGATGAGCGCATCACGCTCGGTCGTCAGCTCAGCGATGCGGGCGTCGATTTCGGTCACGCGTTCGGTCAGGCCATTCAGCTCGGCCGTCGGACGTTCCGCATTCAGAACGGTCAGCTCGGTATCGATCTCGGCCAGGAAGTCATGACCGAACAGATACGGGCTGTTCAGCGCCGGGGCGCGGCCCACGGCACCAAGACCATCCACACCGTGGCAGCTGGAGCAGTTTGCCGCGTACAGCGCCGCACCACGCTCAATCGAGCGGGCCAGATACTGCCGGTCGAAGGCCGCCATACGCCCGTTCTCGTTAATCCAGATCCAGCCGAGCAGCACCATGATCGCCAGGAACGCCAGGGTCCCCACGAGAATGCGATGGTCGATGCGCTCAATGAGCAGTCGATTTAGTTTCACGAACTAGACTCCTGGTGCTGCAAAGTACTGCGAATCTTCATGGATGTACATGTACTGTCCAGTGACACGACGCGCGATCTCGCCATTTTCATCCAGATTGAACAGCAGCTCGCCATTGGCATCCATCACCGGACGGCCGTTCTCAATCTGCACGTCCAGCCACGAGATGACCACATCGACGCGCTTCAGGCCAGCCTGCGGCTCGGTCACGATGATGGCGGCCCATGCACCGGGCAGTTCCGTCGGATACAGCTCCAGCTCGTGCTCCAGCTTTTCCAGGCCTTCCAGCAGTTCCGGCGCATCGGCCGGCACAGCCGTGAAGGTCAGGTTGTTCAGCTCGAGATGCTGCGTCACAGCCAGGAACTGGTCGAGGCGCGAATGCAGGCCGGATTCTTCCAGTTCTGTATTGAACGACGCAAGCGCAGTGCCTATGTCGCCATCATAGTCTTCGGTGTGCAGCTGCTCGGTCGTATACACGCCGGGCACCAGCTCATCGTATGGAATCGGACGCAGCACACCCATATGGTTGTGGGCAGGCTCCATCAGCATGTGATACAGGATTTCCGAGTCCGCCGAGGTCTTGACGCCGAATTCCGGCAGACCCATGTAGCTGAACACGACCATCACGCTGAGCATCAGGAACGCGACCGTGAAGGCGAAGCGGCGGTGGGCATAGCGGCGGCTCTTGGTCACGTCCAGGTATGGCATGACCAGCAGGAACACCACGACGATGGTGGGGAAAATGATGCCCCACAGCACTTTGTCGCCCAGCTTCAGCGCGCCCTGAATCCACAGGAAGTACCATGGCGCGGTTGTGCCAAGCGGCGTCACCTGATTGTCGGCATGGGCTTCCAGCGGCGCGTGGAAGAACCACGTACTGAGTACCACCAGGACAAGCGTGGTGACCGCAATCCACATGATTTCGCTGGTCAGGATATCCGGGATGAAGTACACGCGCTTGTCCAGCGGCACGCGCTTGGCGGTGTCTTCACCGATATTTTCTTCGCCGGGGGGCAGCGAGTGCCCATGCACGATCACCTTGTAGTAGTGCACGCCGGTGAAGATGAACAGCACCGCGGGCACAGCCAGCACGTGCAGCAGATAGAAGCGCAGCAGACCGTTGGCGCCGATGTCCGGGCCACCACGGATGAGCAGGTTCAGGTTCGTACCGACCACTTCCGGCGGCGCAGCTTCAATCATCGAGGCGCCGATCGTCACCGCCCACAGGGCCAGCTGGTCCCACGGCAGCAGGTAGCCGCTGAAGCTGAGGAACATGGTGCAGATGAGCAGAATCACGCCAGAGAACCACGTAAACTGTCGTGGTTTCTTGTAACTACCGGTGAAGAAGGTGCGTAACATATGCAGGAACACGATGAGCACCATCGCTTCAGCGCCCAGGCGGTGCAGGTCACGCACAAACTGGCCAAACGGCACGTTGCTCATGATGTTGATCATGTTGGCGTACGCCACATCCGGGGAGGGCGTGTACCAGATCATGAGGAAAATGCCGGTCAGGGTTTCAAAAAACACAAAGTATGTAGACAGCCAGCCGAGGCGGAATTCAGGATAGACGCCGGTGACCGACTTGTGAAAGTAGCTGGGGCGCATGTGCAGCCAGAAACCGTCAGCGTGAGGCTGCAGACGGGGATTCGGCTTGCGGCTTGCGGCCTCGCCACGAAGCGCTTCGCGGATATCCTGAAGATTCATACCCGCGGTGGCACGCTCTACCACCTCATTGATGCCTTCCAAAGCGGCACGCTTGAGTCCCTTTTCCTTCACATCATCAAGGAAGGACGGGAATGGGAGAACAGACATAAAAACTCCTCACCAACCCACAACGAACGATTTTGACGAACTGCGGGTAACGACTAACCTTCGGCTGGTAACTGGTGCCCCGGCATGGTCAGCTTGCGGCCGGTATCGATACGGATGCTGACGACTTCCCTGCCGCTGATATCCACAGCCCCGCCTTCGGCGGAGGTAGATGCGGTGGTGCCGTCGGAAAACTGCACCACGATCGGGAAACGGTCCAGGCTACGCGGGGCCGGGCCTTCAATAAAACGGCCGGAACGCTCAAACTTGGAACCGTGGCACGGGCATTCGAAACGATCATTGTTGGGCACCCACTTGGGCAGGCAGCCCAGGTGCGTGCAGATGCCGTACAGGATGGCCAGCTTGCCGTCATAATGGGTCACCCAGAAACGACCGGATGCTTCGTTGTACGGAGCATCGTTGTTCAGAGGCACTTTGTTCACAGGGAAGTCAAAGATACCGCCAAACGTACCTTCCTTGAAGCGCGGAAGGGCAAACCAGATAAAGGCCACAGCGGCCTCGCCCAGAACCATCACGAGGGAAGCCCCCCAGATGTAATACAAAAATTCGCGGCGGCTGGGCGCAGCTACCTGAACTTGGGGTTCGGCTTTCGCCTGAACCGTCGCTTTGTTTTCTGCGGCGATGGTTGCCATAGAAACGTGTTCCTCCTCTACTACTCGGGGCAGATGCCCCGCACGTTCCGTTCGCCCTCTAAAATTTTACTGCCTGTAAAAAACTGGTCAGAACCTTAAGTCCGAACGGCGGGGAGTGTAACATACTATTCGCCATCCCGATAGAGGTTCGCTAAGAAGCATTCACTTGCTGGGAACTGCAATTTGTCTTGTTAAATGTATCACAATCACCATGCGCTGTCAAAAGATACTGTTCCCTGGATTTATTCATTCTGTCTGAATTTGACGGCCCGATTTGTTAAACAAACGGGTGTTGCAGGACATGGGGTTCTGTGACGATAATACGCGTCATGGGACTCACCAAACTGACCTATGGATCGTTCACCTGGTACGACATCAATGACCCCACGATTCACGATATCGCCGGGTTACGCCGTGCATTACCCCGCCTGAGTGAGCTGAATCTGGAAGACGCTCTCAGCAACATCGAACGCCCCAAGTTTGACTATGAAGACGATTACATGTTCGTGGTGCTGCTTTTCCCCCTGTTCGACCGCAAGACGCGCATGACGCGCGGCACCGAGGTCGATTTCTTCGTGGGCAAAGATTTCGTCGTCACGGTGCATGACGGGGTGCTTAAACCGCTGCTGACCACCATGAACACGTGCAGCGAAGACATGGAAACGCGCATGAAGCTGCTGGGCGGCACCTCGGCGCACTTCTTCTATGTGCTGCTGGACCGGCTGGTGGACTATATGTTCCCCCTGCTCTACAAGATCGAGAGCAACATCCGCCAGATCGAAGAGAACATTTTCGAGGAACAGCGCGATGTCAACCTGATTCAGCAGATCGCGCTGGCACGCCGCGATGCCATCGCCGTGCGCCGCATCATCCATCAGCAGCTCCCCATCCTGACGCAGATCGAACATCGCATCTCCACTTATGTGGAGGGTGAGCTGGAAGATTACTTCGGCGACCTGGTGGACCATGCCCAGAAAGCCCGCGACGTGATTGATGAGGATTTCGAGGTCATCACGGCGCTGTCGAACACGGCCGATTCGCTGCTGACGCATCGCCTGAACGCGGTGATCCGCGTGCTGACGGTCATCAGCGTCATCATGCTGCCGCTCTCGCTGGTCTCCGGCATCTTCGGCATGAATGTCGATCTGCCGCTGGCCGAAAGAACCGAGGCCTTCGTCATCATCTGCGCTATCATGCTGGCTATCATCGTGGGCATGCTCGCCTTTTTCCGTGTCAGAAAGTGGATATGAAGCCATCGTCACGCACTGATTTTCCCCGCGCCCACTATATCCGCAGCAATGCCCAGTTCGCCGCCGCCGCCGAGCAAATCGCGCGTGAACTGGTGCACGACCCGCTGCTGGCCGTGGATACCGAAGCCAACAGCATGTATGCCTACCGCGAACGCGTGTGCCTGATTCAGCTCTCCACGCGCAGCACCGACTACATCGTCGATCCGCTGTCGGGCATCGACATCGCCCCGCTGGGCGAATTTTTCGCGGACAGCGCGATCGAGAAAGTCTTTCACGCGGCGGAATATGACCTGATCTGCCTGCTGCGCGATTTTGGCTTCACCTTCAGCAACCTGTTCGACACCATGATCGCCGCCCGCGTGTGCGGCACCAAAAACTTCGGCCTGGGCCCGCTGCTGAACGAGATTTTCGGCGTGGAAGCAGACAAAAGCCATCAGCGCGACGACTGGGGCGCACGGCCGCTCTCGGCTGAAAGCCTGCTCTATGCCCAGATGGATACGCATTACCTGCCCATGCTGCGCGATCACTTCGCAGACCTGCTCAGCCAGCTTGGGCGCTGGGAAGACGCTGTGGAGCAGTTCGCCTATGCCAGCCAGGTCGACCTGGTGCTGCGCGAATTTGACCCGGAAGGCTACTGGCGCCTGGCCATCCCCAACCAGCTCACCCGCCGGCAGACCGCCGTGCTGCGCGAGCTGTACCTGATGCGAGAAGAGATGGCCCGCGACCGCGATGTGCCGCCGTTCAAGGTCATTCAGGACAAGACGCTGGTGGCGCTGGCCCAGCAGGAGCCGGAATCGCTGGCCGACCTGGAGCAGATCAGCTACGGGCAGACGCGCCGCATCGGCCTGGCCGTGCTGGAAGCAATCAAGCGCGGCAAAGTGACACGCATCCCGAATCCACCCCAGCCGGACCCGCCGGACGACCCGGCCGTGGTCGACCGCTATTCGGCGCTGCGCGAATGGCGCAAGAATCGCGCGCTGGAACGCGGTGTGGAAAGCGACGTGATCGTCCCGCGTGAGGCCCTGTGGACGCTGGCGCTGGAATTCCCCGACAGCGTGGACAAAATGGTGCACATTCAGGGGCTGGGCCCGTGGCGGCTGAATGCCTACGGCGTCGATATCCTGGCCGTGCTCAACCGGTTTCGCGCTGGGCAACCTTAAGTTCGCTACCCTTTCAGGCTGTGCTGCACGCCCCCACTGAGCGAGGATCCCCATGACCCGACTGCATGACGCCAGACTGCGCTGGCAGGAAAACGTACTCCGGCGGGCCGAGGCCAAAGTGCCGCCGCGTCAGGCAGGCTTCACCACCTCCAGCGATATCCCGCTGGACGCTGTGTATACGCCTGATGACGCGCCCAATGCAGACAGTTACGCTGAAAAGCTGGGATTTCCCGGTGAGTATCCGTTCACGCGCGGCATCCAGCCGGCCATGTACCGCAGCCGCTTCTGGACGATGCGCCAGTATGCCGGCTATGCCAGCGCCGAAGAATCCAATGCGCGCTATCGTTACCTGCTCGACCAGGGGCAAAGCGGCCTGAGCGTGGCTTTTGACCTGCCCACGCAGATCGGCTATGACGCTGACGACCCGATGGCGCTGGGCGAAGTGGGCAAAGTCGGCGTGAGCATCTCCAGCATCCGCGATATGGAGCGCCTGTTTGAGGGCATCCCGCTGGACAAAGTCTCCACCAGCATGACGATCAATGCGCCCGCGGCCGTGCTGCTGGCGATGTATATCGTGGTGGGCCGCCGCCAGGGCGTGGACGAAGCTGCGCTGCGCGGCACCGTGCAGAATGACATCCTGAAGGAATACATCGCGCGCGGCACCTATATTTTCCCGCCGCGCCCTTCCATGCGCCTGATTACCGATATCTTCGCCTACTGCCAGACCAGCGTGCCGCACTGGAACACCATCAGCATCAGCGGCTATCACATCCGCGAGGCGGGCAGCACGGCCGCGCAGGAAGTCGCGTTCACGCTGGCCAATGGCATCGCCTATGTGCAGGCCGCCGTCGACGCCGGCCTCAGCGTGGACGAATTCGCGCCGCAGCTCTCCTTCTTTTTCAACGCGCACAATGAATTTCTGGAAGAAGTGGCGAAGTTCCGCGCGGCGCGCCGCCTGTGGGCGACGATCATGCGCGAACGCTTTGGCGCGCAGAAGCCGGAAAGCTGGAAACTGCGCTTCCATACGCAGACGGGTGGCAGCACCCTCACCGCCCAGCAGCCCACCAATAACGTCGTGCGTGTGGCGCTGCAGGCGATGGCCGCCGTGCTGGGCGGCACGCAAAGCCTGCACACCAACAGCATGGACGAGGCGCTGGCGCTGCCCACAGAGCAGGCCGTGCAGGTCGCGCTGCGCACGCAGCAGATCATCGCCTATGAAACCGGCGTGGTCGACACGGTCGATCCGCTGGCGGGCAGCTATGCGATTGAATATCTGACCGACGAGATTCACCGCCGTGCCGGGGAACAGATCAGCCTGATCGACAGCATGGGCGGCGCACTGGCCGCGATTGAGGCGGGCTATGTGCAGGGCGAGATTCAGCAGGCCGCCTATGAGTATCAGCGGGCGATTGAATCCGGTGACCGGGTGATCGTGGGCATGAACAAATTCGTGGTCGATGAGCCGCAGATGACCGGCCTGCTGCGCGTCAATCCCGCCATCGAGACCGCCCAGCGCGAACGTCTGGCGGGGGTGCGTGCGGCGCGCGACAACGAGCGCGTCAGTGCGCTGCGCACTCGCCTGGAAGCCGCGGCGCGTGGGGCGGACAATCTTATGCCGGTGCTTATCGAATGCGTGGACAACGAGGTCACGCTGGGCGAAATCTGCAACACGCTGCGCGCGGTATTCGGCGAATATCGCCCGTCGGTGACGATCTAGCGCCGATGCGGGCTATCCAGCACGGCCGGATTGACGACATGCGGGGGAATCTTCCCGGTCAGCACATCGCGCACATGGCCGGCAGCGCGCGCCTGCAAGTCCTCGACCGCCTCCACCGAGTTGAATGCGGCGTGCGGCGTAATCAGGCAGTTGGGCAGGCCCAGCAGCGGATGATCGGCTGGCGGCGGCTCTGACGACAGCACATCCAGCGCCGCCCCGCGAATCCAGCCCTCGCGCAGCGCATGGGCCAGCACGCGCTCATTCACGACAGCCCCGCGGGCGGTATTGATCAGGAATGCGCCTGGCCTCATGGCGCGCAGGAAATGCTCGTCCACCAGCCCTTTGGTTCCCTCATTCAGCGGCACATGCAGCGAGACAAAGTCAGCGCGCCCCAGCGCCGCATGCAGGTCACGGGTATATACCACGCCGTCGATCTCGCCTTCAAGCTGGCGCTGCACGGCGATGACTTGCAGGCCGAATGCGCGCGCCCGCTCGATCATCACGCGGCCGATATTGCCCGCGCCCACCACGACCAGCGTCTTGCCGCGCACGCGAAACAGCGGGCGTCCGGCGGCCAGATCCCACTTCCCGGCGCGGATATCGCGGTCAAAGGTGGGCAGGCTGCGCGCGCAGGCCAGCAGCAGCGCCATGGCATGCTCGGCCACTTCGTCCACGCAGTAATCGGGCACATTGCTCACCAGGATGCCCAGCGCCGTCGCATGATCGACCGCGATGTTGTCCACCCCCACCCCATACCGCGCGACCGTGCGGCACAGTGGCGCGGCATCCAGCACGGCAGGCGAGACGCGCTTCCAGTTGGTGAGGATGGCGTGGGCAAACGGGGCCAGCCGCAGCAGCTCGGCTTCATCGCCCGTCTCGGAGACGATCAGTTCCGCGCCGATTGGCTCCAGCACGCGCGCCTCGATATCCAGCGTGTCCCAGGCAAAATCCGTCACCAGCACTTTGAAGTCGCTCATCGCACAGCCGTCCTTAGCGGGCGTAGGTTTCGTTGTTCAGCGGCCACATCGGGCGCACGTCCATCTCCAGCCCGTCGCGCAGGCCGGACTCAAAGCGATAATAGCCAGCCGCGGCGATCATGGCGGCGTTGTCGGTGCACAGATTCAGCGGCGGATAGCGCACGGGCAGCTCACTTTGCTGGCGCATGGCGTTGCGCAGCGCCGTATTCGCGCTGACACCCCCGCTGATAAAAATCTCGGTCGCGTCATGGGCTTTGGCGGCCTTCACCGTCTTGTCCACCAGCGTCTGCACGACTGCCCGCTGAAAACTCGCAGCGATGTCGTTGATCGAGACATCGGCGCGCAACTGCACGCCTTTGTGTTCTTCGCGGTTACGACGCCCGTCCGTGGCGACCGTGGCCTCGCGCATGACGGCGGTTTTTACCCCGCTGAAGCTGAAGTCGTATTCGTCTTCGAGGCGCGCACGCGGAAAGTCAAACGCCTGCGGATTGCCGTTGATGGCAGCGCGCTCGATGTTCGGTCCGCCGGGAAATGGCAGCCCCAGCAGGCGGCCGACCTTGTCGAACGCCTCGCCTGCCGCATCGTCCAGCGTGCCGCCCAGTCGCTGATATTCGCCGTGGCCGGTCATCAGCAGCAATTCGGTGTGGCCGCCCGACACGATCAGAATGACGACCGGAAATTTCACTTCGCGGTAGGGCTGAGTCAGCCACAGCGAATACACGTGCCCTTCCAGATGATTGATGCCCAGCAAAGGCTTGCCGGTGGCGACCGCCAGCCCTTTGGCGTAGTTGGCACCGACTAACAAGCTGCCGACCAGTCCGGGCCCACGCGTGACTGCGATCGCGTCCAGGCGGCTGAAGTCGATGCCGGCATCGCGCATGGCGTTATCGACCACAAAGCCGATGGCCTCCACATGCGCCCGCGAGGCGGCTTCGGGAAATACGCCGCCATACTGCGCGTGCAGGTCAATCTGTGAAGCGACCACGTTGGACGCGATGGTGGTGCCATTCAGCACCACGGCCGCTGCCGTCTCGTCGCAGGAAGATTCAATGCCGAGGATGTATGTCACACACTGCACCTTTCCACCATCAGTTCCGTATACCATAACGTACGGATTGTAGCACAGCCCAGCCGACCTTATGATCGCCTGAGTCATGCGCCGGAAGTATTGATTCTTTCGCCAGTCTAACCCATAATGGACGCTATGAGGATTGCGGTGCAGCCGCAGGCTGCGCGGCAATTCACGGAGTAAAGGGCCACTCTTGCCGGAAAACAGTCTTCCCACCCCTGGTGACGATGAGTCGGACGACCTGAGCGCATTCGACGATTTCGTAAACAAACACCTCAATTTTGAGGGAAAGTCGCAGGCCAAACCTGCCGACGATTCGGCGAGCCTGTTTGACGATGTCCCCAATCTGGAAGAAGACGATGACGCGCCGGCCGGTACCTTTGGCCGCCCGCAGTCTTTCTCCGGCCCGTTACGGTCGCCTTTCGGCAGCGGCGGGCCGCTGCCCCCCCTGCGCCCGCCGGGCAGCCAGAATCCCAATCCAAACGAACGTGCCAATCCGTTTTCGCCATCGCCCAACGCCAACATGCCGCCGCGCATGCCCATCCCCGCGCCGGATGACAAGCGCTGGATGCCTGGTTATTACAGCGTGCGTGGTGACCTCGAAATTGTCGTGCTGCAACCCTTTCTGGCCACACGCGTCATGGTCATCCCCGACGCGAACCGCCGCCTGAATAAAAAATGCCGCTATATCGCCAATGTTGCGCCGGGCTGGAGCTTCATCGAGGTGCAGACTGGCCGGATGATGCGCGGATTTGTGCGGAACGGCGACGTGCGGTTCATGCCCGGCGTCGCCTCACGACAGGTGATGTTTCCGCTGCTGGGCAAATATCGCCTGCGGCTGGACTGGCTGGACCTGGTCATCATGATTGCGGTGCTGCTGGTGCTGCTGGCCATGGCCACCGACATCGACGACGAGCTGTTCTATCTGGCGCGCGGTGATGTGCGCGAATTACAGGCCCAGGTGGCCACCCAGCAGGCCCAGATCGATGCGCTGACCGCCGAACTGGAAGCGACCCCGCGACCGCGTGCATCCGGTGACCGCTGACGCAGCCTTTGGCCATATCCCCCAACCGACGTCCCGAAAATTGGTTAAACTGGCCTGTTGCCTGCGTGTGCAAAATGCCCGAAGATAGTGATAAGGAGGCGCGATATCGTTAATATGGTGACTTCTTCATGTAAGCTTAGTCTTTCTTAACACCGAAGCAGCGTAAACTTAAATCAAAGTTTGTGAAAAAGAGGATCAATATGGCTATCAAGAGCGCAGATTTTCACGTAGATTATTCCGACATCCACCGCCATTGGGATCCGCACAGCGAGCATTTTGCGGGTGGCGATGCGCTGATTACCGCCATTCAGCAGGGCTGGCAGTTGATTGAGCCGGTCTACAAAGAGGATTTCTGGGCGGCAGGCACGCGTGTGGTCGTGTATCACAGCATTCTGGAGCGCGGCGACGAAACGATGGTGATGCCCGTCCTCACCAATCCATTTATCAGGCGCGGTCTGAAGACGCGCACGCTGGAAGTGGAACCGTATGAAAACCTGGAGGCGCGCCTGAAGACCATCCGCCAGAAGAAGGCCAAAGTCTAGGCAGCAGTTTCTTCGCTTCACAAACTCACCAGTGACAAACGAAAACGCGCGCTCCACCGAATACTGTGGAGCGCGCGTTTTATGTTTTCAGGCGGTTGTAAAGACTAGCTCTCCAGCGCCGAACAATCCACGTTGTTGGTGAAACGGCCAACCTCGATCTCATAGGTGCGTTCAATGCCAGCGGCCAACCAGGCGGCCTCGCTGACCTCGCACGAGTAGTCGCTGTCGCCGGAGGTCAGATCGACCACATAGCGATCCTGACGGCCAGATTCGCGCTCTGCACCCAGCCCGGACCCGGTCGACAGATTGGCCTGTGGCCAGCTTGGTGCGGGGCTTTGGCCGCTGCCACTGGCCACAATCTCGCGTGACGGCACCCAGCGATTGACGTTATACCGGCAGTAGTTGTCATAGACCGGCTCGTCGCGATACACGGTATAGCACTCGTTCTGCTCGCGGAAGGTGCCATCGCCATTGTCGATGCGGCGCACCTCGCAGCGCTCACCATCGGGCACCTGGCGGGTATCGCGCTGGCGCTCGCTGCAAGACACGCTGTAGGCATCCGCAGGCACCTGTTCATCCCACGCATTGTCGCTGACGCGCGAGAACTGCTCGACAAAAATGATGCGTTCCCAGCTGTGGCCTTCCACCGTCACCGAGGCCGGGCGCTGGGCCGTGAGCAGGAAAATCAGGCCGCCGCACAGCAGCAGGCCGATCACCACCGCAGCGATGATGGGCACAGGGTTCGACTTTTTGGCAGGCTTCGACGCGGCCAGGTCTTCAGCCAGCCGTTCCTGCACGATGTCGCGCTGCTGGCCGGCCTCAAATGCCGCGTCCTGTGCACGCACCTGGCTGCCCAGGGTTCTAGCCTGTGCCGCCCTGTCCAGCGGGGACCCGCATTGCAGGCAGAATTCACTGTCGCCCAGATTGGGCGTGCTGCATGCCGGGCAGATTTTCGATGTGCCGCGCGCCTTATAATCGCTCACCGCGATCTTTTCGGCATCCGACGGGAATCGGCGCGTATCCGGGTCCTGGGCGGCGCCGCACATCGGGCAAAATTTATGCGTCAGCGCGGGCAGATTCGCCGTGCCGCAGAACTTGCAGTCCCAGATCATCTCATAAACGCCCAGGTCTTCGACACGATCCGGGCGGTTGGCATCTGGCTGGGGATTTGGAGGGAGCATAAGAATCTCTCAAAAATGATGCATACTTCAGAAGGATCACTTCCAAGCATACAGGCAATCAGCCGAAGTGAAAAGCGGATAAACAGGTCAACCGGCCGTGCACCACCGAACGACGACGCCAGCGGCAAATCAGGCGTATGGGCGAAAGGCTTATCGACAAAAGCGCTGACATTCAGGTACGCTGATAGTGTAGTTATTTTGTAATGTGCCCGGACAGGTAAGCCAGATGCAGTGGCAGTTTCCCCAATACGCAGCGTTATACATCCTGGCCATTGCGCTGCTGCCCATCCTTGCCTATGCCACATGGCGCAGGCGGGTGCTGCCCGGCGCGCTGAATTTTGCGCTGCAACTGGCCTGTATGGCGTGGTGGGCCGGCGCCGCGCTGATCGAAATCGGCTCGCCGGGCATTCCGGCCAAAATCTTCTGGTCGCAGGTCGCCTATCTGGGAATCGCCTTCGCGCCCGTCTTCTGGCTGCGCTTCGTGCTCGATTACGTGCGTCCGGGCACCACGCGCAGCCGGGTATACCTGCTGCTGTTCTTCGTCCCGCTGCTGACGCAGGCGCTGGTGTGGACCAATGACCTGCATCGGCTGATCTGGCCAAGCGTCAGCATCGTGCCAGGCACGCGCAATATGCAGGTGGTCTATGAGCACGGTCCGTATTTCTGGCTGTTCACCGCCTACTGTTACCTGTGTGTGCTGGTCGGGCTGGTGATCATTATCCGACACGCGTGGGGCATGCGCACCAATTCACGCGGGCGGGCGCTGTCCATCCTGACCGCGGGCATCATCGTGCTGATGGGCAACGTGGTCTATCTGCTGGGCGTCAGCCCCATCCCCTATAACGACAGCACGCCGCTCACGTTTGCGATTGCCGGGCTGATCCTGTTCTTCACGCTGTTCCGCACGCCCTTGTTCTCGCTGGTGCCGCAGGCACACAATCTCGCAATCGAAAGTATGGCCGAGGGCATCCTGCTGATGTTCAGCGATGGACGCATCGCCGACGCCAATCCTGCCCTGTCTGCTATGCTCGACATTCCGCTGAAAGACTGTTTGGGTGCGCCCTATGCCCAGGCGCTGAAGGCTTATCCCGCACTGGCCGACGCCATTCGCCAGGATGTGGCGGAGGCCACGCTGGAGCTGACCGTGCAGGGCGAGACGCGCATCATCGAAATGCAGAATTCTATCCTGACCGGCATCGTCAATGGCCGAGCCGTCGAAGGGGACATCCCGCGTGTGGTGATGCTGCGCGATATCACTGAAGTGACCGCGATGCAGCGGCGCGTCTTCGAGCTGGCCGTGGAGCACGCCCGCATCGAGCTGCTGACAGGCTTCATGCGGGATGCCTCGACCGCCTTTCAGGCCCCACTGGAGACCATCACCACCGCCGTGAAACGACTGGAATCCGGCAGTGGAGAAAACCCGGGCGAGGAACTGGCCGTCATCGACCAGCAGATCAGCCGCTTCAGCAAGCTGCTGGACGATACCCTGCTGATCACCACCCTCGACAGCGGCCAACCGCTGGAGGCGCAGCGCGTCAACCTGACCAATATCCTGGGAGACCTGTGCCAGACGGCCCAGTCCGAGGCGCAGGCAAAGTCGATCACGCTCGAAAGCCATCTGCCCGGCGAGCCGGTCTACGTCCTCGCCAGCGTGAGTTACCTGGGCATCGCACTGCGTCACCTGATCGATAACGCCCTGCGCTACACGCCCGCTGGCGGCACGGTGTCCATTGACGCCAGCCGAAAGCATCACGGCATGGAAATTCTCATCCGCGACACCGGCATGGGCATGGACGACGAGGTACTGGCGCGCATCTTCGACCAGTTTTTCCGGGTGTCGACCGCCGGCACGACGCAGGGCTTTGGCCTGGGGCTGTCGATTGCACACCGGGTGATTGAGATGCACGGCGGCACCATCGCGGTGCACAGCATGCCAGATAAGGGGACGACGATCACGCTATGGCTGCCGGAGGCCGATGAGCACAATACCATTCCCGCCAATGCGCTGCTGCGGCTGACGGGCGGGAAAGCGTGATGATGACGCTGCCGTGGTACATCGTGCTGTATATGGTGGCTATTCCAGTCACGGTCATCATAGGCGTCCTGGCCTGGCGACAGCGCGGCAATTCCGGAGCGGTGCCCTTCTCGCTGATGATGTTTGGCATTGGCTACTGGACGCTGTGCGCCATGTTCGAGCACAGCGCCATGCTCTACGATGCGCGCGTATTCTGGGCCAGGGCTGCCTATCCAGCCATCATGTCGGTACCGCTCCTGTGGATGCTGTTCGCGCTCGATTACATGGGCGTGTGGCGGCCCAGCCTGCGCGACCGACGCCTGTGGCTGCTGCTGATTGTCCCGCTGGTGACAGTCGCCCTGGCATGGACAAACGACATTCACGGGCTGATCTGGAGCAGCATCACCCCCAATACTGGCACCAACCAGCTTGTTTATGAGCATGGCGCGGCCTTCTGGGCGGCCAGCCTGTTCTCGTACCTGTGCGTGTTCGTGGGCATCTTCGCCATCATCACCGGCGTGCGCGGGCCAGGCTCGTCCGCACGCTTGCGTGCGCTGGTGATGCTGCTGGCCGTTGTGCTGGTGGTGGCCGCCAACCTGCTCTATCTGACGGACGTGACGCCCATTGACCTGACGCCGCTCAGCATGGGCGCTGCGGGCTGCATTATCCTGGTTTCGATGCTGGGCACCGAGATGTTCCGCATGCTGCCGCAGGCGCGCCAGCGCATCGTCTCGCTGATGCGCGAAGGCATCATCATCGTCAACGAACAGGACGTGCTTATCTACGCCAATCCGTCCGCCATGACCCTGCTGTCGCTGGGCATCCGGGACCTGATCGGCCAGCCTGTGCACGAGGCGCTGGCTGACTATCCGGAGCTGATTGCCTGCGCGACCGGCGAAAAAGGCATCTCGGACATCGATCTGAATGGCGACGGCAGCCACATGCTGGAGGCCGAGAGCCGCCCCATCAATGACGAACAGCAGCTTCGGGCGGGCACGCTGGTGCTGCTGCGCGATGTCACCCTTCAGAAGAAATCGCGCTATCAGAGCTTCGAGCTTGAACTGGAGCAGGAACGCGTGGGCATCCTGACCACGTTTATCCGTGCCGCGGCCCATGAATTCCGCACCCCGCTCTCGGTCATCAAGACATCGGTGTATGTGGCTGGCCGTGCCGAAGACCCGGCGGCACGCCAGGCGCAGTATGCCAGGATTGCCTTTCAGATGAACCGTATGAATCGCCTGCTGGACCAGGTGCAGACGATGGTGCGGCTGGACGCACAGGCCGAATTCGAGCGCGTCAGCATCAACCTGAACGATATCGTGCGCGAGTGCGTGAACCGGATTCGGCCTGAAATCGAAACGGCCAGCGTGAAACTGGTCATGATGCTGTCGCGCAATCTTCCCGCCATCAGCGGTGACGCGGCCAGCATGGGGCGTGCCATCGATGAGCTGCTGACCAACGCAGTCCACTACACGCCGACCGGCGGCACCATCACCGTAACTACGGAATATGCCAAGGAAGGCCTGCTGATGCAGGTGAACGATACCGGCATCGGCATGTCGACGCAGGAACAGGTGCACATTTTCGAGCGCCTGTACCGCGCCGACTCGTCACGCTCACGACCGGGTTTTGGCCTCGGGTTGTCGATTGCCCAGCGCATCATCCAGGGGCACGATGGCAGCATTGTGGTGGAGAGCGAGCCGGGCAAAGGCAGCACTTTCACGGTGTGGCTGCCCATTGAAGAAGGCACGATTCCGACGCCGCTCAGCCGTGTGGTGACTCAGGGCGGCACAGAAGTGCGCGTGATTGACAGCACCAAAGGCACAACCCGCTAGCAGGCATGTCTGCGCGGGCCGGGCGGATGCGCTGCCTGATGGTGTTTCGGGTTATCTGCCCGGGGGAAACAGCTCGACGTAATAGCGGTCGGTCGTGCCTTCAGCCACCCAGCCCTGCAACAGGCGGTTACCCGTGCGGTAAATCACGCGGAACCAACTGTATCGGGCGGTGCAGCGCGGCCCTTCCAGCGGGAAGAAAATACCACCTGCGGGAATCTGGCCGATGATTTCGGAATCGGTGCCGGGGCCGCTGCGCAGATTCAGCGGGTCAGGATCGACCTGGCTGACGCGCCCGCGTTCATTCAGGATGAGCAGGCCGGGCAGCAGACCTGGGCAGGTCGGCGTGGGACTGGCGGGCGCGGTCGGGGATGGCTGCTGGCCGCTGACGACGCCGTAGGCGGACAGCAGCAGCGCTGCCACCAGCCCCCACAGCATCACCCTGCGCAGCCGTTCAGGCATGCGCAGCCGCCCTGCGAACTTCCCACACATCACGCAATCCCCAGAAGGCCACCACCGCAAATGCGAAGCCGTATGTCAGCAAGTATGGCATGGCCGCAGGCGAAAAGCGAAGCGCGATATATGCCCCGGCAAACGCATACAGCGAGAGGAAAATTTCCACGTAGACATTGCGGCTGACGCGCGCGGCGGCGTATTTGTTCGATGCGGCCATACGGGCATATTTGGGCGTGCGCTTGAATTCACTCTTGCGGCTGAGGATGCCGCTGGTCACCGCGCGCGCATTCGACCAGGCGATGCCCGTGCCGAAGGCAAACAGCGCGGGAATCTGCAACACGCGGCGCTTCCAGTCTTTGTACAGCGCGCCCTGGCTGACGACGAACACCATCGGCGGAGCGATCCACGCGTAGGCCAGCGGGCCAATCGGCAGGTTAGGCAGCGAACCAGACAGGATCAGCAGGATCGGTGCGCACAACAGCATCAAAATAATCAGCGGGTGCGCCAGATACTGGCTCAGGTGCATGCTGCCCATCAGCTTCTGCCCCAGCGACAGATGCGGGTCTTTCCAGATGCGCGGAATGAGCAGCTTCATGCACTGGGTGCCGCCCTTGGCCCAGCGCGCCTGCTGTTCTTTGAAAGCCGCAATCTGTGGGGGCAGCTCACCCGGCACATCGACTTCCGGCAGGTACATAAAGCGCCAGCCCTTCAGCTGGGCGCGGTAGCTCAGGTCGAGATCCTCGGCCAGCGTATTGTCGCTCCAGCCACCGGAGTCCTGAATGGCCGAGATGCGCCACACACCGCAGGTGCCGTTGAAATTCATCAGCAGGCCAGACCGGCTGCGCGCCGTCTGCTCGATGACGAAATGACCATCCACGGCAAAGGCCTGCCAGCGCGTGAGCACATTTTCTTCGCGGTTCAGATGCGACCAGCGCGCCTGCACCAGGCCCACGCGCTCGTTCTGCACCAGATACGGCACCGTGCGGTGCAGGAAGTCCGGCCGCGGCACGAAGTCAGCGTCAAAGATGGCCACATACTGCACATCAGGCGGCAGCAGCGTCAGGCCATGGGCCAGCGCACCGGCCTTATAGCCCACGCGATTCTCGCGGTGGACATAGCGCACATCGACGCCCTGCGCCTGCAAATCAGCGCATACGGCCTGGGCGGTCTGCTGGGTTTCATCGGTCGAGTCGTCCAGCACCTGAATAATCAGGCGGTCACGCGGGTAATCCAGCGCGGCGCAGGCCCGCACCAGCCGCTCTACCACATACAGTTCGTTGTAAATCGGGAGCTGCACGGCCACCGTGGGCAAGGTTTCGGCTGTCAGGGCAGCGGCGGTGACGCGTTCATGGCGGTGAAGCAGGTACTGAACCAGAAGAATGAGAATACTGAAAGCACAAAGCGTGAGCAGCACGCCAGAAACGACATAAACCGTGCTAAGCACTGTAACCAGCAACGCCATAAGGGATCACAACTTCCTTGTGAAATGTTTGTGAAGTCTATCAATCAGTAGTACGGCTAACAAGGGTGGTGGTTGCATTCCATTACAGCGACAATAAACCCTTGTCGCAGTAAACGCAAAAACGGTACACTGACAGATATAAACAAGGGTAATACGGAACCGTGTATTGACAACCCTCGCCGCGTCATCGCATACCTTCAGCGGGCTGCGTCCCGTGAATCTGAAAACCGACCTGGCACCCCTGGCCGACCTGATGGAGCTGGCTTTTGCCGACAGCATGGATACGGGCGGGCGCGCTGCCATCCGCGAGATGCGCGCGCTGAGCAAGCTGGGCGGCGGGCTGAACCTGCTGTCGGGCGTCAATGACCTGGTCGCGGGCATCGGGCTGGGCTATGTGTGGGCGGAAAACGGCCGTCTGGTGGGGAATGTCAGCATCTACCCGGCATCCCTGCCCTCACACCTGCCTAAAACATGGATCATCGCCAATGTCGCCGTGCATCCTGACTGGCGCGGACGTGGCATCGCCCGCCAGCTCATGCAGACCAGCATGGACGCCGTGCGCGCCCGCTCCGGCGACATCATCCTGCAGGTGGAAGAACGCAACGACACTGCATATCATCTGTACGACTCGCTGGGCTTCACCGCCGAGGGAACCTTCAATCACTGGCGCAGGCCATCAAGCGCGCGCAAACCACCCGCCCCGGATCACCCGCTGGCCTATATCACGCGCCGTTCACGCGGCGAATGGCAGGCTGAATATGCGCTGGCACAGCGCGTGCGCCCGGCTGAGCAGGGCGGCATCGGCTGGCTGCGTCCGCTGGACCTGTATTATTTCAAAAAGCCGCTGCTGGCGGCCATCAGTGATGCGCTCAATCTGCGCTCGGTGGAACGGCTGATCATTCGCGGGGAAGACGAACGCGATATCCTGGCCAGCCTGTGGATCGAAAGCGCATTCGGGGCCAGCACCACCACCCTGACGATGATGGTGCATCCTGACTATGCGCCGTTGTACAGCGAGGCCCTGCTCAACAATGTCACACGCCGCTTTGAAGGCAGTGTGCTGGTGACCGACCATCCGATCGACGACACCGTCAGCAATTATCTGCTGTCGAAGTATCAGTTCATCGTCACGCGCACGCTGACACACATGCGCTGGCGCGCGAGCCATGATTGAACTTCGGCCATCGAGTGACCGAAGCCAGACACGTTGGGAAACCCGTTTTTCGTCCTCCCCGCCGCCTGAGGTTCAAAACCTCAGGCTACGAGAAGCCCAAGTCCCTGAAGGGACTGAAAAGCCGGGTTTTGAATCTGCGGCGCTCAGAGATAGCCTGGCTAGAATAGATGGGCACCGCTTTTAACTTTCACCTTTCCCCTTTTAACTTTTAACTGCCCTTGCCCTACCCCTTGATGCTGCCCGCCAGCAGGCCGCGGATGAAGAACTTGCCCAGCAGCAGGTAAACCAGCAGCGTGGGCAGCGCGGTCAGGAAGGCGGCGGCCATCTGCACGTTCCACTCCACAATCTGACTGCCGGCCAGATTTTGCAGCGCGACCGTGATCGGCTGTGAGTTATTTCCCGCGATCGTCACGCCGAACAGGAATTCGTTCCAAATCTGCGTGAACTGCCAGATGACGACCACCACGAAACCCGGAATCGAAATCGGCAGCAGCACGTGCCAGTAGATGCCGAAAAAGCCTGCGCCGTCGATCTGCCCGGCTTCCAGCAGTTCGGTCGGCACTTCCGCGTAGTAGTTGCGGAAAATCAGCGTGGTGATGGGCAGGCCATACACCACATGCACCAGGATCAGCCCGCCCAGATTGCCATACAGGCCAATCGAGCGCAGGAACTGCACCAGCGGGATCAGGATCGCCTGATACGGAATGAACATGCCGAACAGCATCAGCGCAAACAGGATGTTGGCGCCCCTAAACTGCCACTTCGACAGCACATAACCGTTGAGCGACCCCAGAATGGCCGAAATCGCGGTGGCAGGCACCACCAGCAGCACGCTGTTGCCAAAGTTCGGCGCGAGCTCCTGCATGGCATCATTGAAGCTGGCCAGCGACGGCGCAATCGACGGCACCCACATGGTCGAGATATCGACCTGATCCGGCGTCTTGAAGCTGGTCACCAGCACCATGTAGACCGGCAGCAGAAAGGCGACCGCGACAATGACCAGCACACTGTAAATGAGGATGCGGGAATACGGACGGCGCTTCTGCCCCGCAAGGGTTGAGGTGGTCATAGGCTTTTCTCCCCGCGCAGCTGGGTGATCAGATACGGCACAATAACGAATGCGACCATCACCAGCATGACCATGGCCACCGTGGCCCCGCGCGCGAAGTCCTGCCCGCGGAAGGTGAGGAAGTACATGTTCAGGCCGGGCATATCGATGAACAGGTTGTCACCACCACCCATCGTGTACGCCAGGTCGAAAATTTTCAGTGAAATATGGCCCAGAATAATCATGGCGGACAGCGTGATCGGGGCCAGCAGCGGCAGCACCACGCGCAGATAGACGCCGAACTCACTCGCGCCGTCCACACGGGCGGCCTCGCGCAGTTCTTCGGGGATGCCGCGCAAACCAGCCAGGTACATCGCCATCGTGTAACCGCTCATCTGCCAGGCCGCGGCCACCACCAGCGCGATCAGCGCCAGGTTGAAGCCTTTTTGTTCGGGGCGTTCCAGCGTAATCAGCGAGTTAGGATCGCCAAAGGTGACCAGCGCCACCAGCAGCAGCCCGCCCGCCATGACAAACGCCGCGACCATCGACCGCTTTTTAATCCAGAAATACACCGCGGCCAGCACCAGAATCGCCGCGACGGCAAAGCCAAGTATCGTGGGCACATCCTGCCAGAAGAAATTCAGCGTGCTTTCCTGGCTGATGAACCAGCGGAATTCCCCGCGTGGCAGCCCAATCAGCGTAGGCAGCGCATTCAGCCCGCTGGTGGGGTTAAACAGCCATTTCCACACCACGCCCGTCACCACGAAAGACAGCGCCATCGGGAACAGGAAAATCGTGCGGAAGATGCTTTCGCCCTTCACCTTCTGATCGAGCAGGATGGCCAGGCCGATGCCCAGCACCAGGCAGGTCACGATGAACAGCACGGTGAAGAAGACGGTATTGACCATGTCGGTGCGGAAGCGCTCGTTCAGCGTCCCGTTGATCATGTCGTTGTAATTTGAAAACCCGATGAAATTGGCAGGCAGGCGGCTGAGCTGCTGCAGCGCATTCGAGTCCGTCAGCGAGGTATAGCCCGTCTGTGCGATAAAACCGTAGACGAAGATGGCGATGAAGATCAGCGATGGCAGGATCATCAGAATTGCGGTCAGGCGATCGCGATTGAAACGCCTGCGGCGCGGCGGTGCCGAGGAAACTGTAGCCTGTGCCGCCATAAGTCTTTCCCCCTTTATAAACGCGGAGAGGCGCAGCAGTGTGCGCCCCTCGCGACTATACCAACTCAGTAGAACGAACTAGCCACCGATGCCGGTCTGAAGCGCCAGCGTGGCGGTGTTGGCCGCAGCCGACGACGCGTCACCATCAGCGCCGTAGCTGGCGATGATGCCGCTGAAGCCGTTGGTGAACGCGGGCGAAGCGACCGCGCCGTGGGCCTGGCTGCCGACGATAGCATTGCCGGTCCAGTCAGCATAGGCATCCTGGAAGTAGGCGTTGTACAGCTCGGCATTGCCGATGTCCGCGGTGGTGTTCGCAGGCAGCGAACCCTTCAGCGGGTTGAAGATGTCCTGCGCTTCAGCGCTGCCCAGGAAGGTCAGCCATGCACGCACGTTGGTGGCATTGGGGGCGCCCACGGGCAGGCCGAAGGTGTCGGACAGCATCATGAACGTGCCGTCGGTGCCGGGGGAGGCAGCCCAGGAGAAGCCCGTGCCGGGCTCCAGCGCCAGGTCGACCAGGAAGTAACCGGCAGCCCAGTCACCCATAATGTTAAAAGCAGCTTCGCCGTCCGCCACCTGGCGGCTGGCATCCTGCCAGCTCAGGGCGTTGCGGTCGTCATTCGAGCAGGCGAGCACCTGGCCGAAGGTTTCCCACACACCCACGGCTTCGGGGCTGGTCCAGCTGGTGGCACCGCTCCACAGGCCGTTGTAGCCATCGACGCCGAGTTCAGCCAGCGCGACGCTTTCCCACAGATGCGCCTGGGTCCAGTTTTCGCCGACGGCCAGCGGGGTCACGCCAGCAGCCTGCAGCGCCGGGCAGGTGGTGTCCACAAATTCAGACCAGTTGGCGGGAACGGTGACGCCCCATTCTTCCAGATTGCCGGGCACGTACCACAGCACGTTCGAGCGGTGAATGTTCACCGGCACCGAGTAGATATTGCCGGCATCATCGCTGATGAGGTCCAGCAGGCCCTGGGGATACTGTTCCATCCAGCCGTTCGCTTCGAAAATATCGTTCAGCGGTTCCATCAGGCCGGCGCGCACCCACAGGTCGTTCAGCTCTGCACCTGCGTGCACCTGGAACGTGTCCGGCGGATCGCCACCGAGCATACGGGTGGTCAGCACGGCGCGGGCATTGACGCCCGAACCACCGGCCACGGCCGAGTTGATGATGTTCACGCCGGGGTTGGTTTCGGTGAACGACGCGATCAGCGCTTCCAGACCAGCCGCTTCACCGCCGCCCGTCCACCACGAGAAAATTTCGAGATCACCACTGAGAGCATCCTGCGCGGTCACAGCACCAAAAATGCCGAGCGCCGCCGCAGCCGTAACGCCTAATGCCGCAAGTTTCCTGAATTTCATTGCAGTACTCCATAAATATAGTCCGACTGTCATGATCGGGGGCCATTGCCACCGACGTAGGATAGACTATAACGCCGTTTCTAACCTTACAGATAGACAATGTCGTTTTATCCTGTGCAGATTGCCCTAAAGAGCCGTCAGAAGCCGACTGATTTTCACACATTTCAGCGTAGCAGCCCCACCGTAAGTTACGAAAGGTTTGTGCAGTTTGAAATGTGATTCAACCGAACATGCACCGCTTTTGGGCGAAACATCGGTTGTGACCGTATAATCAGCGCAGAAACCAGGCACAAATTATTGGCAGCAACCTTTACACGGAGACTCACCCATGACCCAGACAATCCGGCTGACGATGGCGCAGGCGCTGGTGCGCTTCCTGGCGATGCAGACCGTGGAGCGCGATGGCCAGCAGGCGCAGTTTTTCGCTGGGTGCTGGGGCATTTTCGGCCACGGCAATGTCGCGGGCATCGGCCAGGCGCTGCAGCAGTATGCGGGACATCTGAAGTATTACCAGGCGCGCAACGAACAGGGCATGGTGCACGCCGCCGTCGCCTACGCCAAAGCCAAAAACCGGCTGGGGGCTTTCGCCTGCACATCGTCGATCGGGCCGGGGGCGCTGAATATGGTGACGGGCGCGGCAGTGGCCACGGTCAACCGGCTGCCGGTGCTGCTGCTGCCCGGAGACATCTTCGCGGAGCGCATCCAGTCGCCGGTGTTGCAGCAGCTGGAGTGCGAATGGTCGCAGGATGCCAGCGTGAACGACTGCTTCAAGCCGGTCTCGCGCTACTGGGACCGCATCAACCGGCCTGAACAGTTGATGGCGTCGCTGCCGGAGGCCATGCGCGTGCTAACCAGCCCGGCACAAACCGGCGCGGTCACGCTGGCCCTGCCGCAGGATGTGCAGGCGATGGCCTGGGACTATCCGGCGGCACTGTTTGACAAGCGCGTGTGGTACATACCGCGCCAGCGCCCGGATACTGCCGCGCTTCAGCGGGCCGTGCATGTCCTCAACGCGGCATCGCGCCCGCTGATTATCGCCGGGGGCGGCGTGCACTACAGCGAGGCCTACGACGCACTGCGCCGCTTTGCCGAAAGCGCGGGCATCCCCGTGGGCGAGACGCAGGCCGGCAAAGGCGCCCTGCCCTACAATCATCCGCTTAACCTGGGTGCGATTGGCGTGACGGGCACGCCAGGCGCGAATATCATGTGCCGCGAGGCCGACGTGATCATCGGCATCGGCACGCGCTACAGTGACTTCACCACCATGTCCAACAGCGCCTTCCAGAACCCGGACGTGCGCTTCATCAACATCAACGTGGCCGAATTCGACAGTGCCAAGCGCGGCGGCATCGCCCTCACCGGAGACGCGCGCGTCACGCTGGAGGAGCTGGCCGAGGCGCTGGATGGCTGGCGCACCAGTGAGACTTATCAGGCCCGCGCCCGCGAATTCAACGCCTCGTGGGATATGGAAGTGGCGCGCATCTATAACCTGGAACACGAGCCAATGTTGTCGCAGGGCGAGGTACTGGGCGTAGTCAACACCCTGTCGCGCCCGGAAGACGTGGTCGTGTGCGCGGCCGGCAGCATGCCCGGCGACCTGCACAAGCTGTGGCGCACGCGTGACCACAAGGGTTATCACCTCGAATATGGCTTCAGCACGATGGGCTATGAAATCGCGGGCGGCCTGGGCATCAAAATGGCCCAGCCCGAGCGCGACTTATTCGTCATGGTGGGCGACGCCAGCTACCTGATGCTGAATACCGAGATCGTGACGGCCGTGCAGGAAGGCATCAAGCTCATCATCGTGCTGATCGATAATCATGGCTACGCCAGCATCGGCGGGCTGAGCAAGTCGGTGGGCAGCGATGGCTTCGGCACCAAATATCGCTATCGCACCGACAGCGATCAGCTTGATGGTGAAGTGCTGCCCGTGGACTATGCGGCCAACGCCGCCAGCATGGGCGCAGATGTCATCCGCGCCAACACCCGCGATGAGGTCATCGAGGCCGTGCGCCAGGCGCAGGCCAGCCCGCGCACCACCTGCATCGTGGTCGAGACGGATCGGCGACAGCGCGTGCCCGGCTATGAAAGCTGGTGGGACGTGGCTGTAGCCGAGGTGAGTGACAATCCCGACGTGCAGACCGCACGCGCCGGCTATGAGCAGAAGAAGGCCAACGAGCGTCACTTTATCTGAACCGGCAGGAGGACGAATCGCATGACGGGCACGCTGAATGAATCGCTGGACAAGGCCAAACTGCTGGATCTGATGCAGAGTGAATATGCATTTGCCCTGCGCACACTGGCGCTGCTCACGCCAGAGCAGATGCTGATTGCCGGGGCGGATGGCTACTGGACACCCAAGGACATCGTGGGGCACTGGGCGCGCTGGCTGGATCGCCTGCCTCTCTGGCTGGACAATCTGCGCGCAGGCACGTATGTGCCGGAAATCGATCCCGGCTGGCCGTGGGACAGGATCGATGAGCTGAATGAGCGCAATATCCAGCAGGACAAGAACCTGCCGCTGGATGAGGTGATGGCGCATTTCAAAAGCTCACACGAGAAAGTCTACGCGCTGATCGCCTCGATGAGCGAGGAAGACCTGTTTGAAAATCTGTACGGTGGCGCGGTGCGTCGCCCGTTTTACCATTCGGTCATCGGCGACACCTATGGCCACTACGAAGAACACCTTACGCCGATGCGCAAATGGATATCCGCCCAGGGATTCGGGAGCACAAACTCATGACATGGCCGACTGAAAGCAGCATCACGACCGGGGACGGGCTTCAACTGAGGACTTTTCGCTGGCTGCCGAAAGAGGCGCCGCGTGCGCTAGTGTTTATCGTGCACGGCTATGGCGAGCACAGCGGGCGCTATGCATGGGCAGCCGAGCAGCTGGTTTCGCGGGGTTACGCAGCGTTTGCCATCGATCATCGGTCGCATGGCAAGAGCGGTGGCGAGCCGCGCGCCTACATCGACAGCATCCCGCAGGTGGTGGCCGACCTGAAGCAGTTTGTCGATCAGGTCAGCGCGGAATTTCCGCATATCCGGCGCTTCATGCTGGGGCACAGCATGGGCGGTCTGATCGCGTGGTCGTATACAGTGCGCCATCAGGACACGCTGAGCGGCCTGATTTCCAGCGGCGCGGCAATCGATGCGGACGCGAACGTCTCGCCTGCGGTGGCTGCCATCGGCGAGCTGCTGGCCAAAATCGCGCCGAAAATGCCGTTCCTCGACCTGGCGCCCATGGCAGAGCTGGCCGCCAATCCGGATGTCGCCCCGGCCTTTGAGGCTGATCCGCTGACGTATAAGGGAAAAATGCGTATCGGCATCGGCATCGCCATCAGCCATGAGGCGCGTTATATCAAGAAGCGGCTGGGCGAGGTCATGATTCCGGTGCTCATCCTGCATGGCGAGCTGGACAAAATCGTCAATCCGTCTGGCAGCAAGCGCGCCTTTGAGGCGGTGGGTTCAGCCCAGCGCACGCACCTCGTCTATGAAGGCATGCGCCATGAAATCCTGAACGAGCGCGAACGCGATATCGTTATGTCCGATATCCTCGGCTTCATCAACGGCCTGGCGGAAAAATAGCCATGCATCCAGCAGTCGGCCCCGACCCCAGCGAGTGGGCCAATGGCTGTGCGGCCGCATACTACCAGCTGGATTCGCTGGTCACAGCTCCAGCCTGAGGCCTAATCCCCGCCGGCCTCCGGTGATGGCTGGGCCAGCGCCACGCTAAACGCAAACGTGGTGCCCTGCCCCAGCACGCTGGAGACGCGCATTTCGCCGCCATGCCGTTCGATCAGCCCGCGCGTGATGGCCATGCCCAGGCCGGTGCCGGGCTGCGCCTGCGCCAGCGGGTTATCGCTGCGGAAGTAAGGCGTAAACAGCTTCACCAGGTCTTCCTCGCTCATGCCGATGCCGGTGTCCACCACACTCGCCACCAACTGCGGCGGCAGCAGCTTGCCATTGGCATCGCGCATATCCGCGCGCACCTCAGCCCGAATCGTGATATGCCCGTTCTCAGGCGTGTATTTATGCGCGTTGCTGAGCAGGTTCGTGAGCACCTGGATCATGCGGCCTTCGTCGGCAAAAATCGGCGGCAGGTCTTCCGGAATCTCCAGCACCAGCGTCTGACCTTTGTCTTCGATCTGCTTTTGCAGCGGGCGCACGGTCTCATCCAGGATGCGGCGGAAGGCCACCGATTTCGGATCGATGCGCATATTGTTGGTTTGCAGCTTGGTCACGTCGTTCAGGTCGCTCACCAGCGTATTCATGCGCTCGGCATTGCTGCGAATCGTGGTGACAAAATTCTTCTGCATGTCGCTCAGCGCGCCCATCTGCGGGCCCAGCAGGAATTCTGAATAGCCGCGGATGCTCGTCAGGGGATTTTTCAGCTCGTGCGCCACAAAGCTGACAAATTCGCTCTTGGACGAGTTTGCGCGGTCCAGCTCGGTATACAGCTGCGCGTTGACGATGGCGATGCTGGCATGTTCGGCCAGGCGCTGCAGGAAAGGCAGGTCGGCCAGGCGCATGCGCGGCTCGGTATTCGTCTCCAGGATCAGCATAGCATTCACGTTGCCGCCCGACAGCATCGGGATGGTAATCTGGCTGAGGCCGCCGCGCAGGCTGGGCACGTAATCGCGGTCCATCTGCACATCGGTCACCAGCTCCGGCTGGCGGGTGCGCATCACACGCGACACAATGCCTTTGTCCAGCGGCAGCAGGCGGCCAACCGTGCCCTGTGGCAGGTCATCCACCTCATAGCCCATGCTGTACACGATCTCCAGCATGGCGGGGTCGCCAGTGACCACACCCAACATGGCGGCACGTGCGGGACTGTTTTCCACCGCCCATTCCACAGTGATGCGCGCCACTTTGGCCAGGTCCAGCGAGCGGTTCAGCTCGACGTCGATGCGCTCCATCGTTTCCAGTTCCGACACGCGCATGCTGAGCTGCTGGTCGGTCATTTCGAACAGACGGGCATTTTCGATGGCGACAGCGGCCTGCCCCGCAAAAGTATTCAGCAGGTCGGCATCTTCCTGGGTAAACGTGCCTTCAGCCTTGTTCAGCACTTCCAGCACGCCGATCACTGCGTTACCGCTGACGAGCGGCACGGCGATCACGCTGCGGGTCGTGAACGGGCCTTTGCCCAGGTCGCCTGCCCAGCGCGGATCATTCGCCACATCCGGCACGATGACCGGGCTGGCCGTCGACGCGACCTCGCCCACCAGGCCCCTGCCAGCCGGCACACGCACGCCAATGATGCTGTCGCCGGAACCACCCACGGCCACGCGGAAGATCAGGTCACCAGTGCCATCTTCAGCCGTCAGCAGCAGCGAACCCGCCTCGGCCGTCAGAATCTCTGTGGCCGAGTCCGTGATGAGTTTGAGCAGCCCTTCCAGATTGACTTCCGAGGCCACCAACTGTCGGCTGATATCGTTCAGCACCGAAAGCTGGCGGGCACGCCGGGCCGTCTCGTCGAACAGGCGCGAACGTTCCAGCGAGGTGGCCGCCAGCGAGGCAATGTCGTTGAACACCTTGAGCTGTTCGTCTGAATACTGTTTTCCGGCTTCCAGCATGCCTACCGCCATCGCGCCCAGGCGCTGTCCGCTGGCGTTCAGCGGCACGCACATCCATGCGCGCAAATCCGGCGTCTCATACACCTGATCGAGCGCGCGCTGGGTCGTCTCGCGGGCATAATGGGCCACCCGCATCGGCTGGCCGGTGCGGATAACGTCGCTGTACAGATCGCGCCCCATCGCCCAGCGAACGTTCTCTTTGCCGATATCGCGCTCGTCATTTTCGAGGAAGAAGGCATAGCGCAGCAGGTTGGTTTCGGGGTCGCGCAGCACGATATAGAACTGGCTGGCCTCAATCAGCTTGTCTGCCTGCGCGGAAATCAGCTCCAGCAGGTCATCGAATTCCAGCGTGAAGCCCACCGCCTGCGATACCTGGCTGAGCACGTCCAGCTCGCGCACGCGGCGTTCCAGCGAGGCCACCACCTGCGCGCGCTCAATCGACACACTCATCTGCGCATGCAGATTTTCGACAAAGCGCATTTCCTCGAAGGTATAGCCCTTTTCGCCGCTTTTCGGCACGCCGATCATGGCAAAGCCATTGACGTCCCCGCCAGAGCGAAAGCCCGCGATAATCATCGCCTTGAGGATATGCAGGCGCGCACGCTCCACCAGCAGCGCGGGCGGCCACGGCTGGCCCGCCTCCAGATAAATGATCGGCGATGCACCACTGGCTAACTCCGAGACAATCGGGCTCTCTTTGGAAAAACGAATATCCGTGCCTTCAGCCACGTACTCGTTCGTCTCGCTGGTGGGCAGAAAGACGAAAGCCTGCGTGGGCTGAATGCCGTCGTCGAGCGCATCACGGAACGTTGATACCACCATGGCAGTGTCGCCCGTCATGGCCAGCGTGCGCGAAAATGCCTCGACTTTCTGCTGAAAGTCCGTGCGGCGGCGGAAAAACAGCCTGTCGACGCGCTCCTGAATGCGCGCGCGGACGGGCACAAACAGCACCGCCATCACGAAGATGATGACCGCGACCAGGACGGGGTTATTGGCCTCGACGACGTTTCCCACCACCAGGCTGGCGCCATACACCAGCAGGAAGTAGCCACCCACCAGCGCCACCAGCATGATCAGATAAGTCACGCCCTGCGTGACGATGCGGTCGGTGTTGACGGCGCGGTACTGCAAGACAGACAGCCCCAGGCTGAACGCCAGAATCGTGAACAGCGGCGAGACGGCTGACGTGTTCAGCGGCAGCAGGTCGGCGCCGGTAATCGCACGCACGATGATATTGAGGAGCCAGATGACGCCAATCGCCAGCGTCAGCGAGACGCCAATCAGCACCGTGTTGATCTGGTCGCGCTGGAGCGGCACGGCGGTATTGCTGCGGCGGATGACCATGCCCGCCACCAGAATCAGCAGGCCGACGACAGCCACAGCCGCCGCAGCATTCTGCGCGGCCAGCGGCACAAACGGATCCGCCGGGTCGGCGTGGATGCTGATGAGCGCGGCCGCCGCGATGATCGACAGCAGCATGGGCAGGAAACGCAGGGCAGGCTGGCGATAGGCCAGCGCCGAACGCACAGGCAGCACGAACGGCAGCGAACCAATCGCGCCACCGATGAGAGACGAGGCAAATATCCACAGGGGCACGAGCCGATACGTGGTATTCAGGTCAAACAGGCCGGTCATGAACACAGAGAGGGCTGTCAGGCTGAACACGACCGCGCGCGGGCCAGGGTGATTGCGGCGCATGATGAACACGACCAGCGCGATGCCCCACACCACCACGCCAGACACAAACGGCGCGACGAAGCTGGCCACAAAATCCGCCTCAGGGAAAGTGCCCACGCGGTAGGTGACTTCACAGCGGTCCGGCGAGCTGGTGACCGGCGCGCATGCTTCCGGCGTCAGGCGCGCGGCGTCGGAGTCGCGCAGGAAGGCGACCTCCAGCGACGCATTCGGCGACAGCGTGTCCAGCAAGGTATTGAAACTGCGCAGCGCCGTCTCATAATCCCCTTCGCGGCTGAGCGCAGCCCCGTTCAGGCCAACGATGCGGTCGTTGCGCATCAGCCCGGCTGTCAGGCCGCGCCACGGTGTTTCGCCTGCAGGCAGCGACCCATCGACCACCAGCGTGCGGCTGAGCATCGCGCCAAAAAACACGGGATGCTGCCGCCAGGCCAGCGCCGAAGACAAATAGATGATGGCCGCCGCTGCTGACAGAATCAGCGCCGTGAGCGACAGCAGCACGCCCAATCGATTTTCAAAAGTAAACGTGCGGCGCGCGCTGGGAATAGCGCGATCAGCTATCGCGTCATTTGCCGCCGTCGTGCTGGTGATTGCGCCCATAACGTCTCTCGTTACTTGTGCTTAAACGGCAGGCAGACGCTGCATGCGTCTGTATCTGGCGATTGTAACACGTCTGGTTTGGCCGTAACCAAAATCTATTTCATGGGTCGGGGGCGGCCTGCGGTGTTATACTTTGGATGCACAAGAGGGGATCATCTGCATGGCTGCACAGCGTACAATTCGCGTCCTCATCGCCAAGCCGGGCCTGGACGGGCACGACCGTGGCGCTAAAGTGATCGCCCGCGCCCTGCGCGATGCGGGCATGGAAGTGGTGTATACGGGCCTGCGACAGACGCCGGAAATGATCGCCGAGGCCGCGCTGCAGGAAGACGTGGATGTCGTCGGCCTCAGCATCCTCAGCGGGGCGCATCTGGCGCTGGTGCCGCGCATCCGCGCCGTGCTGGATGACACCGGCCTGGCCGATGTCCCGCTGATCATCGGCGGCATCATTCCCGAAGAAGACCGCGAGCCGCTGGGCGCGATGGGCATCAAAGGCATCTTTGGCCCCGGCACTAGCACCGATGATATCGTCGCCTTCATCCGCAATTTATCGGGTGAAAACCATGCCTGAGCGTTCCGCTGACGCGCTGGTGGCCGACGCGCTGTCGGGCAACCGACGCGCCCTGTCGCGCCTGCTTAGCCGCGTGGAGGATGGCGGCCAGCCCGCCTGTGACGTGCTGGCGCAGCTGTATCGCCACACCGGCAGCGCCCACTGGATCGGCATCACTGGCGCGCCGGGCACCGGCAAAAGCAGCCTGGTCGCGGCGCTCGCACGCGCCTACCGGGCGCAGGGCGAACGGGTGGCCATTCTCGCGGTGGACCCCAGCAGCCCGTATACCGGCGGCGCTATCCTGGGCGACCGCATCCGCATGGCGGACTTAAGCGGCGACCCCGGCATCTTCATCCGCAGCATGGCGACGCGCGGCGCGCTGGGGGGGCTGGCCGATACTACGCGTGACCTCGCCCGCGTATTTGATGCGTGCGGCTTCGGCATCGTGCTGATCGAGACAGTCGGCGCGGGCCAGAATGAAGTGGCCGTGGCGCAGGTGGCGCATACTGTCGTCGTCGTGGAGGCCCCCGGCCTGGGCGACGACGTGCAGGCGATCAAGGCTGGCATCCTGGAGACGGCCGACATCCTGGTGGTCAACAAGTCAGACCTGCCCGGCGCAGCCAATACCGTGCGGGCATTACGCACCACCATCGACACCGGCCATCCCGCGCTCAAGACGAGCTGGCGCCATCACGGGCAGCTGCTGACGGCGGAAGAAACGCCCGCGCCCGCTCATGCGCCAGACGAGCCCGCCTGGGTGCCGATGATTGTGCAGACGGTGGCGACGGCCCACGAAGGCATCGACGCCCTGACCGGACATATCCACGCGCACCAATCATTCTTGAAAAATTCGCAGTCTCACGGCACGATTGAGCGCGCCAGAATACACACAGAACTTCTAGATAAACTGCGCGACCGACTGCTGGACAGACTGCTGAACGCCTTACCCGCTTCAGCGCTGGACGACGCCATCGACCGCGTGGCAAACCGTGAGGCCGACCCGATGACCGCCGTCACCACGTTAATCGAGCAGTCTTCGCGAACGGCAGCACCCCCACGCCCTGAAAGCGTCCTCTAACCGGGACAGGATTGGATAAAAACCTTGGACGAACGCATTCCCGGCACGACTTACACCCCGCATGGTGAGAAGAAAGAGACCGCCCCGGCCAGCAGGATTATGCTTTTCAATGGCTCGGCGTCGGCGGATCTGGGGGCAGAGATTGCGGCGGCGCTGGGTGTTCCGCTGGGGCGCTACACGCGCACAAGCTTCCCCAACGAGAACATTTTCATCCGCCTGAACGAAAGCGTGCGCGGCCAGGACGTATACGTCGTGCAGACGATGTGTCCGCCTGTACACGAGAACATTTTCGAGCTGCTGATCATGATCGACACGCTCAAGCGCGACAGCGCCGGGCGCATCAACGTGGTCATCCCATATCTGGCCTATGCCCGCAGCGACAAGAAAGACCAGCCCAGGGTGGGCATCACCGCCCGCCTGCTGGCCAATATGCTGGAGGCCGCTGGCGCAGACCGCTATATGACGATCGACCTGCACGCCGGGCAGATTCAGGGCTTCTTCAATATTCCCGGCGACGCGCTCAAGGCGTTTCACCTGATGGTCGATTACATGGCGGCCAAGAAGATTCCCGACCTGGTGGTGTGCTCGGCGGACCTGGGCTTTGCCAAGAAGGCACGCGACTGGGCCGAACGGCTGGATACCCAGCTGGCGATCATCGAGAAGCGCCGCACCAGCAACGACAGCACCAGCGAGGCACTTTCGCTGATCGGCGATGTGAATGGCAAGAATGTGCTGCTGGTGGACGACGAAGTGCTGACCGGCGGCAGTGTGGTCAATGCGGTCAACCTGCTGCGCCGCGAAGGCGCGCGCGATGTCTATCTGGCCTTCACGCATCCGTTCCTGGCGGGCAAGGCGGCCGAGCGGCTGGCCGCGCTGGAACTGAAAGAAGTCATCGTGACCAACACGCTGCCGATTCCGCCGGAGAAACGCTTCCCCAACCTCACCATTCTGAGCGTGGCGCCGATGCTGGCCAAAGTGATTGAGCGAGCGCACCTGGGCATGAGCGTGGGCGAGCTGTTCAACGAGTAAGCCCCCGCAACGACCTGATCTTCTTTGTCATACAAAAATCCCCTCGTCCGGATTGCAGACGAGGGGATTTTTGTTGTGAAACTCAGCCGCGCCGCATCGAGAACAGCACGGTCCCGCTGCACGGCGTGCCATCAATGGTGATGTTGCCGACCATCTGGCCGGTCATCGTAGTCTCGGTCACGCTGGTGATGTAGAACTGCGTATTAGTGCCATCGGGATAGGTGCCAAAATAGCCATTCCCCGCCGCCGTAAAAGGCACACCGCGGAAAGACATGTTGGCGCCGCCATTGGTCACGGTCACATTGGTCTGCTCCACGTTGCTGGCAGGCATGTTCGAGAACAGCTCACCAGTCGGCACAACGATATTCTCGAAACCCTCGCACGAGGCGTTGCCATTGGCCTGAAACGTGATCGTCCACAGGCCGGCGCGCGGCACCGCACCCGGCACCGGGGCAGGCTCGCCAGACGAACCGCCATCCCCGCCACTTGAGGCAGGCGGCGCGGACAGAATCGGCACAATCGGCGGCGCATTGGCAGCCTGCACGGCGTCACAGTCGCCCGTCTCGTCCACATCCAGACGCGCCACCCAGATTTCGCTGGCGGCGCTGGCCGGGGCCGCTTCTGCCTTGTCGAGCTGGAACCATTCGCTGCCATCATCGGCGGTGAACGCGCCCGTCACGGTGAAGTCGATGCCCGGGGCCAGATACGCCACCGACGAGCGATTAATACCGGGGCCCACGCGCAGCGCGGCCGTCTGCGCGGTCGCCACGCTGACCAGGCAGGCCGCGCCTGAGGCTGTCGTCGGCACAGCGGTGGCGGCCAGCGAGGCCATAATCTCGTCCAGCACCGCCGTGTTCTCGTCGCTGTCCAGCTCGCCTTCTAACGTCATATAGTCAAAATAAGCGAAGGTGTCATCCGGCAGGCGGGCGACGCCTAGCTTGCCCTCAAACTCGTTGTTCTCGCCAGCGATGTAATACACCAGGCTGGCGCGCATCCCGCCGATGACTTCACTCACATGATCGGCCGGGTCGTAGAACAGCTCGCCATAGATGGCCTCCACCAGCGCATCCACCCGCTCGGCGGGCAGAGCATCGTCCGGAATATCGACAATGTCCGGGATGCGCAGCGGGTCCAGCAGGATCAGCAGTTCCTGGTTCGGGCCGAATACGTACGTCCCATCGTTCTGGTCCTGCGACTCCCAGCCGACCGGAATCTGAATGCTGTATGCGCCAGATAACGGCACCCGCTTGGTCGGGGTGCTGTCGGCGGTGGGCTGCGGGCGCGGCTGGGCGGCCAGCACGCCAGACAGTGAGACCATACAGAGAAGCATCCACAAAACAATACGCGCTTTTTTCACCACAGTATCCGTCCCCCTGTCTCATGCCGTAAGGCTATATTTAATTATAGTGTAAGCTGTATCTGCTTGCGAAACATTCGTGATACTCCCCAAAAGACTAGGGTGCGCAGGCGCAACTCCGCCGTGTCACACTACGTAACAAGACTATATCGATGGTCGTATAGTAAAAGGCACAGTCAATGAGAGACTATTCGGGGTACAGCAGAGGCAATTGGGGCAATCATCCGCGCGGGCCGATGCACATGCGCGGCGGGATGTGGTGGCTGCCGCTGGCCTTCATCTTTGGCTTCTTCCTGCTCACCAAGACGTTCTGGCTGATCGCGCCGCTGCTGCTGTTTGGTGTGCTGGCGTTCATCATCGCCCCGGCAGCGATTCGCGGGCTGGGCTGGGCGGCCAAAACCTTCAACAGCAGCGAGTCGGCCCAGGCGTGGCGCGACGGGATGCGCGAGCGCATGCGCGACAGCAGCGAGAAAGCCAAGATGGACAGCACCTACACGCCGTCACGCGTCGCTGAACAGGAAGATACCACTGTGGCAGACAAGCCGAAGCGCCGCCCGATGTACGTCATCGGTGACGACGGCGAGCTGATTGAAGTGGACGAAAACGGCACGCCGCGCAACCAGGAACCCCCTGCGTACGTATAGCCTCATAAGACGCGCACGACAACGCACCCCGCGTCTGGCACATACCCTGTGCCCGCGGGGTGTTGCGTTTGTAATCTGTCGCGCATTACGCGCAGTTATTCGCTAAAATAAAGAGTGAAAGTGTTCCACCATGATACCGTCCAGGGGCGAAGTCTTCGATATGCCTATTTCTGAAGGTCAAATGCTCGGGCAGTACAAAGTCATCTCCCAGCAGGGGCATGGCGGCATGGCCACCATCTACAAGGCCTATCATGCCCGTCTGGATCGCTATGTCGCGGTCAAGGTGATGCATCAGGCATTTCAGGAAGACCCGGGTTTCCTGAGCAGGTTTGAGCGCGAAGCCCAGATTGTGGCCCGGCTGGAACATCCCAATATCGTGCCTGTGTACGACTTTGCCGAGGTCGGCGGCCAGCCCTATCTGGTGATGAAATATATCGAGGGGCGCACGCTGAAAGCCCTCAACGAGCGCAGCGGCATCACCCTGGAAGACATCCTGCGCATCCTGCCGTCGGTGGCCTCGGCCATCGATTATGCCCACAGGCAGGGCGTGCTGCACCGCGATATCAAGCCATCGAACATCATCATCGCCTCAGACGGCACGCCGTTCGTGGCCGACTTTGGCCTGGCGAAGCTGGCCCAGCTGGGCGAAAGCACGCTCAGCGCCGATGTGCTGCTGGGCACGCCAAACTATATCTCGCCCGAACAGGCGCAGGGCCGCAAAGACGTCGACCACCGCACCGACCTGTATTCGCTGGGCGTGGTGCTGTACGAGCTGGTGGTCGGGCGCGTGCCCTTCAGCGCAGACACGCCGTTTGCCGTGGTGCATGACCATATCTATAAGCCGCTGCCCGCGCCGTCGCGCCTGAATCCGGACATCACCCCGCAGGTGGAGGCCGTGCTGGCGAAGGCGCTGGCGAAGAATCCGGCGGATCGTTATGAGAGCGCGACCGCGATGGTGCGCGCCTTTGCCGATGCCGTGAAGTCGAGCGGCATGAAGACCCTCGACCCGAACCGTGGCCGCCGCGCCACCGAAATTCTCGACGGCAGCTTTGACACCTCTGCGCCGGAAGCCGTACCGCCAGCCGCATCGACGGGCTTTGACCCGTTCGCCCAGGTGATTGACGACGCGCAGCAGGTCGTCAGCAGCGTGGAACAGTTCGATATTCCCGATTCCGAAACGTATGTCATCAACACGCCGCCGCCCGCGCCGAAACTGCCGCGCATGCCCCGGCCATCGGTTGACCTGCCGCCGATGCCACCGCTGCCACCCATGCCTGAAATGCCAAAGATGCCCGGCATGCAGTCGATGTCGGGCGAAAAGCCGAAGCGCAAGGCCAACGTGACCTGGGAAGTCAATGGCAAACAGGGCGAATTCAACTGGGACGACCTGAAGCAGAATCTGAAAGATTCGGTGCCGCAGATTGGCTCAGTCATCAAGGACGTCGGCAGCCAGATCGCCAACACCAACTGGGGCGAAATTGGCAAAGACATCGGTGAGACCATTGAAGAACTGGAAGACGGCGGCAAAACCACGTTCTACAGCGACGATGACCAGGGCGCGCGCAAACGAGCCGAATACCAGATCAACAAGCGCAAGGAATTCAGCGGCCATGTGGTGGCTTATGTGCTGGTCAATATCGGTCTGCTGGTGACCAACATCGGCCTGTTTTCGGCCGAGCCGGACATGTTCCTGTGGTGGCCGATTGTTGCGCTGGCCTGGGGCTCTGGCCTGGTAGCACACGCCATTGAGACCCATTTCGAGACCGGCCCGCGCCTGGCCAAACGCACGCGGGCCGTGCAGGATGCCCTTTACAACAGCTTCGGGGCAAACTGGCGCAAGGCAGAGCGCACGCAGAGGAAAGAATTCCGCAAGGTGCGCCGCCGCGCCGAAAAACCGTTCGTCGACAAGCGCGAGTTTTTCCAGCATGTGGGCGTGTACACGCTGATCGTCGCGATGATGTGGTTCATCTTCTTCATGATCGGCACGATTGAGCCAGATATCATGACCGTGCCGTGGCCGGCCTTTGTCATGGGCGGCTGGGGGCTGGGTCTGCTGGGCGATGGCATGAGCAAGCTGCGTTCCGGGGGGCGCGAAGCCACCATCGCACGCGAAATCGCACGCGAACGCGAGCTGCTGGGCAACAGCGAAAAGCTGAAGAACGATCATATCGGGCTGGATGACCTGGAAGACGAGCGTTCGTCCTCCGTGCGTCTGACGCCGGACGGCGAATTCACCGACAGCATGGTCAGCGAAATGCTGGACTCGGACCGCGCGCGTAATGCGCGCAGGCGTTAATCCGTGAGGCAGCCCGCAGGCGGGCGTCGCGCGCTGTGGATGCTGGTGCTGGGCATCGCGGCCATCGCCGTGATCGCGCGCCTGCTGCCGGGCGCCCGCACCATCGATGACGCCTTCATCACATTTCGCTACAGCCGCAACCTGATCGAAGGCGCTGGATTCGTCTATAACACGGGTGTGGCCACGCTGGGCACGACGACGCCGCTGTGGGCGCTGCTGATGGCCGCCACCAGCTTCGTCCTCAACGGGCAGGATTTCCAGTCGTATGCCCTTGTCTGGAGCGCGCTGGCCGATGGCATTTCGTGCGCGCTGCTGTTCATGCTGGCGCTGCGCGTCACCGGTTCGCGGTTCGTCGCTGCCATGCCCGCGCTGCTGTATGCCATCGCCCCGCAAAGCGTCACCTTCGCCGTGGGTGGCATGGAAACCAGCCTGGTTGTGCTGTGGATGTTCGCCGCAACGACCAGCTATGTCTACAGCCCTGACGACACCCGCCATGCACGGCTGTGGCGCATCGCCCTCGGCGTATTCGTCGGGCTGGGGCTGCTCACCCGCGTGGACAGCGTGCTGTGGAGCGGACCGCTGCTGGCGTGGCAGGCAATTGAAGCGCTGCGCAAACGGGCGCGCCTCCCGTGGGAAACCTGGCTGGCCGCCGCGCTGGTGGTCGCGCCATTTGCCCTGTACAGCACCCTCACCTTTGGCTCTCCGCTGCCCAACTCGGTCACCGCGAAACGTTATGCCTACCGCGTGCCGGAGTTGGGCGCGCTGACCGGCTTCATCCAGACCTACAGCAACCTGTTTTTCACCTTCGACGCCTTCGGCAGCACGGGCACCATGCTCAGCGCGCTGGTCGTGCTGACCGGCTGGCTGTTCGCGCTCATCCGCATCCCGCGTCTGGCCTTGCGCCTGCTGCCGCTGGCCGCCTATCCCGCGTTGTATGCCGGGGCTTTTATCGTGCTCAATCCGCTGATGTTTCGCTGGTATTATGCGCCGCCGCTGGGCCCATTGATGCTGATGGTGTTCATCGGCCTGTGGGCGCTGCTGAAGCCGCTGACCGCGCGCCCGTCGGGCAAACGCATCGCATGGGGGGCCATAGGCCTGGTTGCAGGGCTGTGCGTCGTCTCCAGCCTCAGCGCATGGACGCTGCACCCGGACCACGGCAATGACCGCCCCGCCCCGCGCATGGCCTGGCATCAGATCGAGCTGCATTATCAAACGGTGGGCGAGTATCTGCGCAACGAGCTGGGCATCACGCCAGAGACGCGCGTCGCGTCGGCCGATATCGGCGCAGTGGGCTATTTCAGCCGCGCCACCATCGTCGATACCGTCGGGCTGGTCACGCCGGAGCTGACGGCCTATTACCCGGTAGACGACGCGCTGTTTGCGTCAGACCAGAATTATGCCGTGCCGCCCGTGCTGATCTATGACACGCAGCCGGAATACTTCGTCACGATGGAGGGGTTCATCCGCGAGGGGCTGGCGCAGCAGGAGGCATTCCTGGAATCGTACACGCTCATGCGCGAAATCCCGACCGATTTCTATGGCACGGGCATGCAGGTGTGGGCGCGCAACTGAGCGTGGGCGCGGTGCGGCGCGCTGAGGTAATTAACTGGCCAATGGGGCGCGTCGCGACGCGCCCCATTGGCACCAAGTTAAGACGATTCTTCTCCTATTTACCGGGCGGACACGCAGGTCCGCCCCTACATTCCTCGCGGACAAACAGTTGCAACCGCGAGTTTTTTCCTTCAAATCCGAGCGACTCCGAGTAGGGGCGGACCTATGTGTCCGCCCTGGAGGACCAAAAATCCGACTGAATCCTCAGCGAAAATTCCTTAACTTGGTACCTATGGGGCGCCTCGCGAGGCGCCCGCTTGCCCTATTTGAAAGTCGTGAGGCAGAAAAACAAAAACACAGCCCTACTCCGCGGCGGGTGTGATCGAAACCTGCACGTCCATCGTGCCTGTCTCGCCGCCGCCGGCAAAGCCCAGCACCAGCGTATACTCGCCAGTTTCAGGCACTTCAAAGCCATCGATCAGCGCATCCAGGCCAAACTCGCCGCCCAGCGTATCGTCGTCCGACCAGATAGCGTCGCCGCGATCATCGGTCAGCACGAGCGCCGGATCGAGCGTGTCATCCTGCGTCGCCGCGCTCACCGTCAGCAGTTCGCCTTCATTCAGGCTGAGCACAACTTCATAATAGCGGCCGCCCTCAAGCGTGACCTCAAACGGCTCGCCCAGCAGGGCATCGGGCGTCAGCTCCAGCGGGAAGTCCTCGCCCAGCAGGCCGATATAGGCGCGATACCACGGCGCAGCAGCGGCAAAATCGCCGGCTGACCAGTAAGCAAAGCCCAGATTGATCGACACGCGTGAATCATCCATCGAATAGCGGGCGGCTTCTTCAAAGGCAGCAATGGCCTCGTCAAAAGCGGACTGGTCGAGCTGCACGGTTCCGGCCAGGATATTCCCCTCGATATAGGCATCGACGTTATCGGTTCCCAGTGCGGTCAGCCGGTTGGCATCGGCCAGCGCATCGTCGGGGCGGCCTGTGTCGCGGAACAGGTAGCCGCGATTGATCAGCGCCTGCACATTGGCCGGCTCCAGCATGAGGGCGGAATTGTAATCGAGCAGCGCCTCGTCCACCATACCGATGTTGAGGTAAGCCCAGCCGCGATTGATAAATGCGCTGGTGTCTTTACTGAAAGCGTAGAGCGCCTTTGTATAGTCGATGATCGACTGCTCATAGTCGCCCAGCTCGCTGTAGGCATAGCCACGGGCCCAATGGGCATAGTTGTTCAGGCCGCCCATGTCGATCAGCTCGCTGCACGCCGCGATAATGCCTTCCCAATCGCCGCTGGTGGCATCGCATCCAGTGGATTCAGATTGGCCCGCAACAGACCCCGCACCCGCCAATGTCACCAGCAGCACGCCTGACAGTAACCATTTTTTCATCGTCATTCCCATCCACACCGTCCATTGAGTACATGCCTCAAGTATAGACGGGTTTTGCCGACACGCTTCCCTGCGCTATGTCGACTGTGGCTGGGCGACACACCAGATATAGCCATTTGGATCGCGGAAATAGAATTCCATCGCGCCATACCACGCCTGATGCACGTCCTGCACCACGGTGACGCGCGGCCGAATCTCCTCCACCAGCGCGTCCAGGTCGGTCACGCTCAGGTAAAACGTGAGCGACGCGCCGACCGGCATGCCGGTTGTGCCGGGCACGTCCTCGTTGAAGCTGGCGCGCGCCTGCAGCATGATATTCACATCATCGCGGTCGAGCATGGCCCAGTTCAGCACGCTCGGATCGTCGGCATTAGGCACATCGCTGACCACCGCGAAGCCGAGCACGTGGCTGTAAAAGACGATGCTTTCACGCACATTCTCCACCATCAGATTAGGTACCAGGCCGGTAAATGCCATGAGCAGGTCTCCTTCGCGCAGTTACACAATATGTGTCTAAGAACTCCATGCGGGTTGACAGGCAGAGTGTGACATCAGCGCGGCCACAGGCTGGCATAGCCCGCGTCCACGGACGTGCCGGTGATGCGGTACGAGCCGCTGCCATCCAGCGCAATCGCATACAGCGCCCAGATGCCGTCGAAGCTCATGACGATGATCTCATCGCGCGCTGCCAGCCACACCACCTCGTCGTCAAACACGCCGTTCAGGTTCAGGCGCGCCGCCTTGCCGTCGGGCACCTCAATGACGTAGGCATCAAAACGCATGGGCGCCGGAGCCAGCATGACCAGGCGCGCGCCGTCGGCGGACCACACCGGCGGATTCTGCACGGTCATGGAGACGGCACTGCCAAAATCCGACAGCATGCGCAGGTTGCGGCCGTCGGCATCAACAAGCTGCACCGCGAAATCGCCCTGCGGGTCGCGGTAGAAGGCGATCGTGCCGCCATCCGGCGAGGCAACCGGCGTGAACTCGTTCACACGCGGGGTTTTGGTCAGGTTATCGGCCTCGCCTGTGGCCAGGTCGAGCGCATAGATATCCATGCTCCCTTCGCGGCCGGAGCTGATATACAGCACGCCGCTGTCTGGCGACCACGAGCCGAGGAAATTATCCTCATCGGTGGCGGTGATCACGCGCGGATTCAGCAGGGTGATTTCCGGCCGCGAAACATCGACCAGCGCAATCTGCATGGCGCGCCCGTTGAAGACCTCCACAGCCAGAAATGCGCTGTCTGGCGACCACAGCAGATCGGTGCTGCTGTTCACCAGCAGGCTGTCATAGGCCAGCGTGCCACGCGGCGGATCCAGCGACAGCACGTACAGCTTGAACAGGCCGGTGCGGCTGCTGACGTAGGCCAGCCTGCGCCCGTCCGGCGACCACGTGCCGTTGGCCTCGGTGCTGGGGCTGCTCTCTACCATCATACGCGCATCACGCGTCAGGTCGCGGATGACCAGCTCGCTGTTTCCGGCCTGAATCTCGCTGTAGACGATGCTCTCGCCCGGCAGCGCGCGCGCCAGGGCGCTGCTGCCCACGCTGACCAGTATGAAGGCAAGCGCCAGCAGCGCCAGCAAACGGGCTGTAAGACGGGCTATTTCCATGCCGGGAAAATGTCGTCCGCGTCATTGTTCGTCAGGTTGACAGCCAGGCCGCTGGCATCCTGATAATAAATTTCCCAGTCGCCATCGGCGCTGTCCCAGCCCATATAGATCTGCGCGGTGCCATCCGGGCTGGTGACGCTGCCAGCCGTCAGCGGCCGGTCTGCGCCGTCGATACTGAGCAGTTCGCCGGTCAGCAGGCGCGATTCGGGCGTCTCGGCTTCGGTGTCGATGACGCTCAGCACCAGGTTGCCGCCATCGAGCTGGCCGGCGCTTTCGCTGTAAAACACCAACTGGCGCATGTCGCTGGCCCACACCGGATACACATCGTAGCCTTCGTGGTCGGTCAGGCGGCGCAGATTTTCGCCGTTCGCGTCGATTACATACACTTCCTGATTGCCATCGCGGTCGCCAGAAAAGGCCACCTGCGTGCCGGCGGCATTCATCGCGCCAAACCAGTCAATCGATCCGCTGCGCGTCAGGTTGGTATCGGTGGTGGTGCCATCGGCATTACGCACGCTGGCATACACTTCCAGGTTTAAGTCACGCAGCGAGACAAACGTGCCATCGCCATTGGCATTGCGCCGGTAGTCCCAGTTGAAGCGGCCGGTCGTGACCAGATTCATGATCGTGCCCAGGTCGGTCGTGACGCGGCGCTGCTCGCTGCCATCGGCGTTCATCATATACGCGGTCAGCTCGCCATTTTCGGTGGCGCGGTCACGCGTGCTGATGAAGGTCATCGCGCCGCGGTCATTGGAATACGCGCCGAAGCCATCATCCCCAGGGTCATTGGTCAGGTTGGTGACGGCCAGCGTGCCCAGCGTCATCTCGTACAATTCCCAGTTGCCATCGCGGTTGGTCATGAAGCCGATCTGGCGCGTGTCGTCGGCCGAGAGCACCGCTTCCGGCGGCACAGCCGTGCGCGTCGGCGGCTGGACAACGCTGCCCGCCCGCGTGACATTGATCACGGCGATGACCGCGATAATCACCAGCGAGACGACCGCCAGCCCGACCAGGTAAACAAATGGCGCGCGTGCGCGGCGCGGCGTTGGTGATACATTCATCTCAGGCAACCCTCTTTCACAGTACAGCAGATGTACGCCGATTATAGGTCAGGAGTTGCGTTTTCACCGTGCGGATCGGCCACATGCGGGCTGGACAAACTTACCCATCCGGGCCGGATGTATGTTAAAATGCACGCCGAAAATGTCGTTTCAGCAAGGTTCCCCCATGACACCCAATGACTTTCTGTTTCGCGGCGAGCTGGCCGAGCTGGATCCTGATGTAGCCGAACTGGTGCGCCAGGAAACCGCCCGTCAGGAACGCTTCCTGATTATGATTCCGTCTGAAAGCACGATTCCGGAGGCTGTGCGCGAAGCGCTGATGTCCAGCTTCCACAACATCTACGCCGAAGGCTATCCGCTGGACGAAACGCGCACGATGACCCAGCAGGAAATCCTGGACTATGGCGCGCGCCTGCCCGAGTATCGTCGCCAGGCCGACAAACGCTATTACAAGGGCGCGGAATATGCCAATATCGTCGAATCGCTGGCGCGCCGTCGCGTGGCCGAGCTGTTCGCCACCGATAAATACCCGGCCGAAAAGCTGTTCGTGAACGTGCAACCGCTGTCTGGCGCACCCGCCAACAGCGCGATTTTCAGCGGGCTGATCAACGTGGGCGATACCGTCATGGGGCTGGACCTGCTGCAGGGCGGCCACCTGACCCACGGCAGCCCGGTCGCGCGCAGCGGCAAGCAGTACAAGGCCACCAGCTACGGCGTCGACCCGGTCACAGAACGCCTCGACTATGACGCCATCCGTGCGCTGGCCCTGCAGCACCGCCCGCGCATCCTCATCGCGGGCTACACCAGCTATCCCTTCCCGCCAGACTGGGCCGCGTTCCGCAGCATCGCTGATGAAGTGGGCGCTTACCTGATGGCCGACGTGTCGCACGTGGCCGGGCTGATTATCGCTGGCGATTATCCGAACCCGGTGGGCTATGCTGACGTGATCAGCTTCACCACGCACAAGACGCTGGGTGGCCCGCGCGGCGCGGTCATCATCACGCACCGAAGTGATGTCGCCAGCAAGGTCGACCGCGCTGTGTTCCCCGGCGAACAGGGTGGCCCACATGTCAACCAGATTGCCGCGCTCGCCGTGGCCATGCGCCTGGCCACCACCGAGCAGTTCCGCGAATTGCAGCATCAGACGGTCAAAAATGCGACGCGCCTGGCGGAAAAGCTGGAGTCGCGCGGCATCCGCGTGGCCTACGGCGGCACCGGCTCGCACATGGTGCTGATCGACTGCAAAAGCGTGGTCGGCCCGGATGGCACGCCGCTGTCCGGCGATATGGCCGCGCGCATCCTTGACCTGGCCGGCATCGTCGCCAACCGCAACACCATCCCCGGCGACCCGTCGGCGCTGCGCGCCTCCGGCGTGCGCCTGGGCACCCCGTGGATCACGCAGCGCGGCTTCCGTGAGAAGGAAATCGACCAGCTGGGCGATTTGATCGCGGACCTGCTGGCCGCCTGCGTGCCGTTCAGCTATACCGGCAAAAAGCGCGCCGAGCCGCGGGCCAAAGTCGACTTTGCCACGCTGGAACGCGTCAAGCTGGCCGTGAAGTCACTGGCTGAGAGCGTGGGCATCGACACCGACAGCGGCGGCGCGGAATACCCGCATGTCACCTACCTGAATACGCAGGACACGCAGGCCTACACCCTGTTCATCCGCGACATCGGCCATGCCGCCCCGGCCGCCTTCCTGAACGCCGCGCTCTCCAGCGACGTGCTGGCGCTGGGCAAGGGCCAGTCGCAGCCGACCTCCGTGCTCAACCCGGACGGCTCGGTGATGGCCCATGGGACGCTGGAACGCACCAGCGATGACCGTTACCTGCTGCATGTCGAGCGCGGACAGCGCGTGGCCTCGTGGCTGCGCGGGCTGTCGGATGGCTTCGTGCTGTTCGACCCGGCCGACCCGTACGCGAAAGTGCCCGGTCCGGTCGATGTGCAGGTGATTGGCCGCGCGACCGCCCTGGTCACAGGCGGCGCTGTCGCTGAAAAAGCCTATGCCGTCGGCTTCAGCGGCGAGCAGTTCGCGGGGGCACAGGGTTCTCCCCTGCCCGTGTTCAGCTGGACCGAGACCGAAGGCCCGGTGAAATACACCCCGCTGCACGCGCTGCACCTCAGCCTGAAGGCGAAGATGGCCCCGTTTGCGGGCTATGACATGCCGCTCTGGTACAGCAGCGTCAGCGACGAGCACCACGCGGTGCGCAAGACCGCCGGGGTATTCGACGTGACGCACATGGGCGTGTTTGACGCCTACGGCCCCGGCGCGGAAGCGTTCCTCGATGCCGTGACGACCAACGATTTGCGCGGGCTGGCCGTGGGCGACTCGCACTATACCTATTTCCTGGATACCGATGGCGTCCCGCTGGACGACCTGATGATCTACCGCCTCGCGGGCGATCACTTCCTGGTGGTGGTGAATGCCAGCAACAATGACAAGAACTGGGCGTGGCTGAACGCGGTGAAGTCCGGCACGGTTATGATCGACCCGGCGCATCCGTCCCGGCGCGTGGCAGGCGGCGACCGCGTCACCCTGCGCGACCTGCGCGACCCGCAGCAAGGCCCGGACCAGCGCCTCGATATCGCGTTACAGGGGCCGAACAGCAAGGCGATTCTGCTGGGTATGGCCGACGATGCCAGCAAGGCGAAACTGTCGGGCATGGCGTGGGCCAATGTCGTCCGTGCGACCCTGAACGGCGTCGATGTGATCGTGTCGCGCACCGGCTATACCGGCGAACGCGTGGCCTACGAGCTGTTCGTGCATCCGGATCATGCTGTGGCGCTGTTCACCGCGCTCATTCAGGCCGGGGCCGCCCCGTGCGGTCTGGCCGCGCGCGACAGCCTGCGCACCGAGGCCGGGCTGCCCTTATACGGGCACGAGCTGGGCGTGGTGCTGGACGGCGCGTTGACGCTGAATCCCGCCGATGCCGGCTTCGGCAATTACGTCAAGCTGTGGAAGCCGTTCTTTGTGGGCAAGGCTGCGTTCGTCGCGCACGAGCAGAAGCGCGATGCCGAAATCGCCCGCTTCCGCCTGAACAACCGCGGGGCGCGTCCGCCGCACCCCGGCGACCCGATTGTGGACGCCCGCGGCCGCGTGGTTGGCGTGGTCACCTCGTGCAGCATCGACAGCGAAGGCTATCAGCTGGGCCAGGTGTATCTGAAGCAGGATGTCAGCGCCGATGGCACGCAGTTGGCCGTCTTCTGCGGAGCGGGCCGCAGCAAAGAGGGCAAGCCGCTGTCCGCGCTGGGCCTGGGCGACCGCGCCCCGATGCCGGAGCCAGTGACGATCATCAGCCGCTTCCCGAAGAAGGCCAGTTCGTAAACAGCCATCAGGCATAAAAACAGGCACGCCCGTCATGATGTCGGGCGTGCCTGTTTTCGTTTAAGGGGATAATGCGTCCGCTATTTGCGCACGACTTCCCAGGCCAGATGGTTAATTTCCGGCAGGATCAGCTTTTCCACAGCCGTCTGCACGGCATTCGGGCTGCCGGGCATCGAGAATACCAGCGTGTTTTTATACACCCCGGCCGTCGCACGAGAAAGCATGGCGGCCGCGCCCACTTCCTCATAGCTGAGCATGCGGAACAGCTCGCCAAAGCCGGGCAGCGTCTTCTCCAGCATGCGGCTGACGACATCGTAGGTGGTGTCCCGCGGGGAAATCCCGGTGCCACCGTTGAACAGAATCAGGCGCACGTCCGGCAGGCTGGCATATTCTTCCAGTGCCGCGGCCACCTGGTCCGGCTCGTCTTTGATGATGCGGTACGCGGCAATCGAATGACCCAGCGCGGACAGCCTTCCCTGCAGGTAATGATAATTGGTGTCCGTTTCCATCGTGCGCGTGTCGCTCACGGTCACCAGCGCCAGCGTGACCGGCCCGTGGCCGGCAAACTCGCGATGGTCATCCGCCCCTTTGTTCATCATCAGGCACCAGCTTCTTTTGATTCGCGGGCGGCCTTCTGCTCGCGCGTTTCGCGAACATCCTTCGCATCGGGCGCGTCATCCTCGTCATCGTCATCAGTCGGGGGCGGCAGCACTTCCACATGCACCTTGCGGATGCGCCGGTTCTCAATCGACTCGACCGTCATGCGCACGCGCAGCTCGGGCAGCTCGATCACCTCGTCCACTTCAGGCACGCGGCCCAGCTGGCTGTAGATGAAGCCGCCCAGCGAGTCGCTGTCTTCGGTGGGCAGGTTGAGGTCCATCATCTCGTTGAGGTCGCCCACATTCATGCCACCATCGACGCGGTAATCGCCCTCGCCCAGCTCGATATACTCGATTTCCTCGTTGAAGTCGTGTTCGTCCTTGATGTCGCCCACGATTTCTTCCAGCAGGTCCTCGATCGTCACCAGACCGGCCACGCCGCCGTATTCGTCCACCACCACGGCGATATGGCTCTTGCTGGCCTGCATTTCCTTGAACAACACATCGCAGCGTTTCGTCTCAGGCACAAAGTACGCGGCACGCATGAGCTGGCGCACGGTCGTCACTTCAGAGCCGCCCTTGTGCCACAGCGCCAGCAGGTCTTTCGCGTACAGCATGCCCTTGATGTCATCGACTGTGTCTTCGTAGACCGGGATGCGCGAATGGCCGCTGTCGATCACCACGCCCAGGGCTTCCTGCAGCGAGGTGTCAATTTCCAGGCCGGTGATGTCCGGGCGCGGCACCATCACCTCGCGCGCCAGCGTCTCACCAAACTGAAGCACGCTGTAGATCATCTCGCGTTCTTCGTCCTCGATCGCGCCGCTCTGCTCGCCCACGTCCACCAGCGTCATGATTTCTTCTTCAGTCACGACTTTCTTGAGCGATTCGGCGCCGCTGGCCTTGGCGATCACGCCGTTCAGCCACATCATGGCGCTGACCAGCGGCGTGAGCGCGTACACCAGCGGGCGCTCGAAAGCAGTCACGATTTTCAGCGCGCGGTCAGCATACACCTGACCGAAAGCACTCGGCACCAGGTCACCCACAAAATACACAATCAGCGCGATGGGCAGCAGGATGACGGCATACACCGACACCCGTCCCAGAGTTGTCATTGTTGGGTCAGCGCTGATAACTGGGTCGGCAAAGTTCACCGTCGCGATGGCCACGAAGCCAAAGCGAATCAGCATCTGGACAAGCTGGGTCGTGACATACAGACGGGGCAGGTCTTCCGAGAGCTTCAGGATCAGGCGCGCCTGCCTATCTCCCGCTTCACTGCGTTCGGCCAGGGCGGTGCGCCGGTAATTGGTGAGTACGGCGTACGAAAATTCCATCCATGCGTGGAAAGCGAGCAGCGCCAGAAGCGCAAACAGGCTGCCTAAAAATGTGTCGTCCAAAGCTTCCTTTCCTTACTAATCGAGCGAAAATGGGATTCAGCATACAAAAGGCCGGAGGCATGAGCGCGGGATTTACCCACACTCGCACCTGCCGGCCCAATTATCATGTTTCCAACGTGGCAACCTGCCCAACTGGCAGGCCACACAATGGCGGTTCCGAAAAATCACTTACCACGTGTTCGGTTGTCACTGTCGTTTGCACGTCATTAAAATCCCCAATAGTAGGGTATTGTATCATACGAAAAACATCTCTCGCAAGCATAATCGACCGGCCTGCCCGATGACTGCCCCTGATGACGCCTACTACGCGGCCCTGGAAACGCTGATTCAGCCGATTCCGGCATCCCGCCTGCCCGATGACCTGACGCCCATGCGCCGCCTGCTGGAGGCGCTTGGCCTGCACCAACCGGGCCGGTTTCCGGTCGTGAAAGTCGCTGGCTCCGTGGGCAAAGGCAGCACCGCGCATGCCCTGGCCGCCCTGCTGACGCGGGCAGGAAAACACGTGGGACTGTTCACCAGCCCGCATCTGCACAGCGTTCGCGAGCGCTTCCGCATCGACGGCGAGATGATCGCGCCGGAGGCCTTCGTGAATCATGCCGGACGCGTCGCGCAGGCGGCGACATCCGCAGGCCTGCGCCCATCCACCTTTGAATCGGCCACCGCGCTGGCAGCCGACTGGTTCGCCGCATCGGGCATCGACATCGCCGTGTGCGAAATCGGGCTGGGCGGCAGGTTCGACGCGGTCAATACGCTGGGGCCGACGCCGCTGGCCGTCATGACGCCGCTTGAGCTGGAGCACGTGGCCATGCTGGGCGGCAGCCTGCGCAGCATCGCCTGGCACAAGGCCGGGGTATTTCCGGGCGGCGGGACGGCCATCAGCGTGGCGCAGGATGCACCGGCAGCTGAGGTCTTTGTGCAGGAAGCGGCGCTGGCAGGATGCATCCTGCGCTGGGCCAGCTCGGCAGCAGACCAGCTCGCCCAGGCAGCCGCTGTGCTGGGCATCGCCAGCGCGCCTGACTGGGCCGAAGACGCGCTGGCCTCGCCACCACCAGCCCGGCTGGAAATTGTCCACCTGGACGCCGACCATCTGCTGATGATCGACGGCAGCCATACCCCGCGCGGGACAGCCCGCCTCGCCGAGGCGCTGCACACGCTGGTATCAGCGGGAGAGCCCGTCCGCATCGTGTTTGCGGCGCTGAAAGACAAGCCGCTGGATGACCTGCTGCGTCCGCTGGACCAGCCCGACTGGCACATCGTGCTGTCGCAGGTGCCATCCGGCCACCGCGCCCGACCAACCCACGAGATGATGCCGACGCTGCATCATGCGGCGCTGGAGGTGCAGCCTTCCCTGGAAACAGCTTTCGTTTCCATAAAGAAGAAACCTTTCAGCCTTAATGTAATTGCCGGGTCGCTGACCACAGCGGCGGCGGCACGCGACTTTTTTGGCCTGCTGACGCCCGAAATGTCAGAAGAATATACGCGCACCCGCGCCCTGTTTACGGGAGGCACATACACAGGGAAATTATTACAAAATCATAATAGTCAGCGGGAATAGGTCCATTCGGTCCGATTACTTGAGATTAATGATTGGAAATAATCCGTGATTTAATGTTACAATAATCAATATTACGATTTATACTTCAAATTACATCACTTCTCGGAGGTTGTAATGGGCAAGACCAAAATCCTGTTGATCGAGGATGATCCCAACATCAACAAACTCATCAGCGACTATCTCACCGCGCATGGCTTTGAGGTCACCGGTTTCAGCGACGGGCCGGATGCAATCGACCATATTCAAATGCGCGGGCTGCCCCACATCGCACTGATCGACCTGACTCTGCCGACGATGCATGGCTTTGAGGTCAGCAGCCGCCTGAAATCGATGGCTGACGTGCCGATCATTTTCATCACCGCCACCAGCGACACGGACACCGTGGTCAACGGCCTGAAGAAGTACGCCGAAGATTTCATCGTCAAGCCGTTCGAGCTGCGTGAGCTGGAAGCCCGCGTGCAGGTCGTGCTGGCGCGCATGCCCAGCCTCGATTACGCCAGCGAGCCGATCATCCGCGTGGACGACCACCTGTCGGTCGACTTTGCCCATAACCGGATTACGCTGAGCGGCAAGCATTACAGCCTGACGCCGACCGAATCGATCCTGCTGCATGTGCTGCTGCGCAATTCCGGCCGCGTGGTGGAAAACCGCCTGCTGATCGCGCGCGTGTGGCCGACCGAAGAAGTCTATGAAGATACGCTGCGCGTGCACATGCACCGCCTGCGCCGCAAGCTGGAAGCAGACAGCCACCACCCACACTATATCCGCACCGAACGCGGTATCGGCTATATGTTCACTGTTCGGCCACAGGATGGCATCGAGCTTGAAGCGGATGAGCAAACGGAGAGCGTCTAAAGGGCAGCCAGTCCCGGGCGATGCAGCACTGATCGCTCAATCCTATGAGCAGGACGTTGAGGCGGCGCTGCTGGCAGACATCGCAGGTCGATTCCCGGGCTGTGATGTCTGCTTCTTCGAACTGAGGGTGGATGTATCGCCGACGCCCACGCTGTTTGCGCAGTCAGCGGGCTTTGCGGCTGACGCAGTCGAGGCACTGACGGAGTCAATCAGCGACTTGCTCAGCCGGTCTGGTGTGACACGCATGGCGATACAGATGCTGTCGTCGGTCTCGGTCTACGCGCATGTGCAGCTTGTGCCCATCTACACCGCCGGGACCACCCTGTGCGCCATGCTGGCCATTTGCAGCCGTTCCGGCGCCCTGCCCGACGACACCCTGCAGCGCATCGACTTTCCGCTGAAGATGCTGCATGTCGTGGCGGAAAACCGCTTTCTGACATCCACCATGAACAGCAGTGTGCAGGCGGCGCAGGCTATCCTGTCGATCGCCCAGGCCATGAACCAGCTTCCCTCGCCCCAGGAAATCATCGACATCCTCAAAGAATATGTGCTGACGCCAGATATCACCGGCTGTGCCATGCTGCTGGCCAGTACGCAGGAAGATGATCGCTCTGGCAAGCCGTTTGAAGGGCTGGAGATACGCGGCTCGTGGACGCGCCAGCACGGCAAAGGCGTCGCCAGCGGCGTGCGCCTGCACATGCAGGACTACATGCAGGGCCTGCAACTGCTGGAAAGCAAGCGGGTGATCGCCGTGCAGGACTTCAGGTCAGTGGAGAATATCTTCGACCCGCTGGTGCGCGGCCTGCTGAAAAATGATAATGCCCGCTCGCTGGCATTTTTCGCGCTTTTCTCTGGCGACCGGATGATCGGCATGCTGGTGCTGCTGAGCGACAAGCCAGGCTATTTCACCGCGCGCGAGCTGCACACCTTCCGTATGCTGAGCGAATTCCTGTCGATGGGCACGGTGGCCAGCATACTCCAGCAGCAGCGCGACCAGGTGCAGCAGGTGCGCGCCTCTCTCATGGACTCGGTCAGCGATGGTCTTGTGCTGGTGCAGCCCGGCCAGCGCGGCGGCAAAGTGCTGTCGTCCAATCCGGTCTTCTGCCATATGTTCGGCGTGCCACCGGAGGATTCCAGTGACTTCTCGCTGCAGGACCTGCTCAGCCGCATGATCCTGCCAGAAGACGTGCGCCGCGAGCTGAAGTATCAGTGGATCAACACGCCGGTCCGTTCTGACGATACGCGGCGCGGTGAATTTCGCCTGATGGGGACCAGCAGCCAGTGGCTGGACATCCAGTGGCTGAGCGCGCCGGTGTATTTGCAGGGCAAGGTGATGGGCCGCGTGTACACCTTCCACGATGTGACCAGCGAACGCACCTCGATCCGCATGCGCGATGAATTTATGTCGCGTATTTCGCACGAGCTGCGCACACCGCTGACCTCAATTCAGGGCTTCGCGGAATTCATCCTGGAGGTCAGCGGTGACACCCTGCCGGATGTGGCCCGCGAATACACGCAGATCATCCTGAGCAGCGCCAAACAACTGCGCACCATCATCAGCGACATCATCGAAGTGACGCGGGCAGACGCCGGGCAGACGCAGCTTCTGCGCATGACCGTCCACCTGCCCGACGTGCTGATCGACGCGGCGGCCCAGCTTGAAGTGCAGTACAAAAAACGCAAACAGCGCGTGGTGCTGGCGCTGGATGACGACCTGGCGCCGGTCAGCATTGACCGCAACCGCATCGTGCAGGTCATCACCAACCTGATCAGCAATGCCATCAAGTATGCCCCTGAATCGACCACCATCACCGTGAGCGTGCGCCTGGTGGCGGATTACGAAAGCCTGCCGTTTGGCGCGCCGCCGGACGTGGTGCTGCCTGCCGCGCTGGTGGAGGTGCACGACGAGGGCCAGGGCATCCCGCCGGATGAGGTCGACAAGGTGTTCACCCCGTTCTTCCGCGCCGACATCGTCAAGCGCCGCAAGATCGAGGGCGTCGGGCTGGGGCTGCCGGTCTCGCGCAGTTTTATCGAGCTGCATCAGGGGAAAGTGTGGGCGGTACCCAACACCGTGGCGGGCGGCGGACTGTTCGTGTTCACGTTGCCCATTCTGCGGGAAAATTAGCCTCACTTCGATCTTGCAAAGTGAGGCGGGAAACATTTATACTTAGTGGCATCTGCGGGCAGTTAGCTCAATTGGCAGAGCACTCCTTTGACGTGGGAGTGGTTAGAGGTTCGAGTCCTCTACTGCCCACTGAAAGACCAGTCAACCGGCTGGTCTTTTTTGTTGCCCCGGCGCGGCAGACGAGTCAGTCGTTCAGGCCGCGCTCGCTGCGGTAGCGACTCGCCAGCGCGGACGCATCAGCGTGATGTGTTTCAGGCACGGGCAGCGCGACGCCAAAGCCGAAAGACGATCCGCGCGGGCCGGCATGCCGCCTGACGAACGTCAGCTCGCTTTTCTTGGCCGACCAGCGCACATCATCCAGGTCGCGCAGGTCGGTGTGGCCATCCACTTCATGGTAGAACCCATACAAGCCAAAGCGCACCCACGGCGATGCCACGCTCTCCGCGTGTTCCAGCCGCCGCGCCCACTTGCGCCGTTCGCGGGCCGCGCCCGATACCGAGAGCACAAACGACAGGACCGCGAAGAAAGCAGCCAGCCCAAAGATAAATGGGCGAAGCTCTGCCGGAAAGTCGACGCCGCCGAAGAACATCGGCAGCAGCGCGCACCCGCCAATAATCAGCCCGGCGACCGCCCCCAGCCACGGCGCAAAACGCTGGAAACGCATCCGGCGGGCGTGGTCGGCGCGGCGTTTGTCCAGCTCGCGCGCCCAGTCTGCCGGCGACCAGCGCCATTCCGTCCACGCGCCACCTTCAAACAGCGACCGGGCAGCGCGGCGCTCGCGCAGCACTTTCAGGTGATTGGCCCCGCCGATGACCAGCACGCCCAGGCCCCACAGCGTCCCCAGGATGAGGATCGTCCAGACCAGTTCTTCGAGGCCGGCGAAAGACAGCACCGCCACGAGCGCGATGCCCATCATCAGGCCAGCCGCGCCCAGCACCCCGTAGAGCTGGTTATAGTTCGTTTCGAGCCGCAGCTCTTCAGGTGGAGTCGTCATGGGCATACTATAGCATCATCTGCGAAAAGGCGCGGGGTATGCTTTTACGTGTCCCTGTATGACCAACCAGGCATCAACCAGACGCCAGAGATCATGTCGGACATCAGCACGCTGGGCGCCCGGCTGGAGGTCAGTGTGTATGGGTAGTAACCCTACCCTTGCCCGGCCAAAGCCAACAAGTACTTCACGTCCTCGGCCTGGCGGGCGCGGGCAGCACGGTCATCCAGGCTCGTCTCTCGTTCTAACAGGCAGATCAGCCGGCGAATTATCAAGCAGCGTGATATACATGATGTCTGCATTAGCCCAGCCAGCATACGCAGGCAGATAGTAAAACTGACCACTTTCATCGCGTCCGGAAATGACGACGCTGCCGCGCGAAGCCAGACCAATCACTGGCGCATCCAGCGATGGCTCTGCACGCACATTGACCGTCTCCGGCATGACCCGTCCGAGCACGTCTCCGTAGGCGGGACGCTCATCAGATGGTATGCCGAACAGCAGCACCCGATTACCGCTGCGAACCGCCAGGGTTGAGCCGTCCGCAGACAGTGTCGCCTGACCGCGGATTGACAGAATGTTAGTCCTCCAGAAGACCGGAGCACCCTGGGCGTCGATGAACATCCAGTCGCTAAATGGTACGCCTCTGGCAAATGCTGTGGCAGCCATTTCGGGAGCGACGCGCGTTCCAGTGGTCACCTCCCAGTACAGCACCTGTCCGCAGGTATCGACACTTAGCAGCCAGCGGTTGTCTGCGCTGAAGTAAATCGCGAGTCCGCTGGAACTCATGTCGATCGGGCACAGGTGCCCTTGCAGTATCATCAGTGGCGGATCAGGCTGATCAGGGGTTCCAAATTGAGAAAGATAAATGTTGCCGTTGCCTGCGGTGTAGGCGCCTAACTGATAGGTGCTGTCCACGCTGAAATACGAGGGAAAGTCAGTATTAGACACGCCAAATGAGCGCACCCATTGACCGCCGATATATAACACTACGTGCCTGGTCCGATTAACTGTGATCGTATTCTGTCCGACAAATGTGAACCTGACCTGTGGCGAAGCCGTTAGGAAAAAGGCCTCACTTCCTGTATCAGTATTGCGCGCCAGAAGATAATACTGTCCAGATGAGTCGCGCTCCAAAGACGCAAATTGTGATCCGTCTGGGCTTAGGTATACCTCACGCGTCCAAAAGGTATTCGACTCTGACGCATCGCTGTACAAAATATCAAATGTGTTGTCTGGCTGAAGCTGCAGGACGTAAAGCGTTCCATTACTGTTTGAGATCACTACCCGTCGGAAGTCGCGGGTCATGGCCGCCGACACGATACTCGCGTCACTTTCCATCGCATAGCGGCGTACAATCTCGCCGGTATCCGTCGACCAGACCAAAATCTCATTTCCACCTGTAATCGCAAACAGGCGCCCATCGTCGTTGAATCCAAGCGGGATCGGGTAGTACCTGGATGGCATTGTTTCAAAGATGTGCAACAGCCGAATGTCGTCGGCATTGTCTGCGCTCAGCACCGGCGCAAATGAAGGCGGTTGGGGCGTAGGCACGGACGTAGCTGCAGGCAACTCAGGCGTCTCGGTCGGCATGCGGGTAGAAGAGGGCAAGAGTGTGGCCGATGGGGGTGGCTCAGGAGACGGAGACGGCGTAACTGAGGGTGTGCTTGTGCCGGCCAACTGCGTGTAATCGATGGTGGGCCGCAGCGTACTGCTGGGCGTGGCTGTGCGGGTTGGCACAGGCGTGCGGGCGGCCGCCTCGCCAACCGCCGCCCACAGGGAAATGCTGTGAATGCGACTGCCGGAAACATCGGCATTCACCAACCAGCGTCCACTCTGATCAAAAACTGCTGAATATCCATTGAGCTGAAGCGAAGCCAGCGACTGGCCGGTCACGTCCTGCGCTTCAAAATTGCCTCGCCGTCGGTTCGTCCTGTATAGGTGGCCATCGTTTTGCGGGAACACCACGCTGTCAAGGATTTCTTCATCAACAGGCGGCGCACCTGGAATCAGAGATTCGCTGGCAATGTCCCAGGTCGTGGAAGATACATCGAGGACAATGCGATTGCTGTCTGGCGTGAAGTAAGGCAGGCCAAAGTCCATCCAATTGAACGGTTGAGTACCGGGGATCACGGTAACCGCCGGGCTATCGGTGATCAGGACATCGCTGGCCTCGTGGTTCAGGTCCAAGAGATAAACATCCCGTCGTATCTGCGGGTCACGGCTGTCGCGTCTGTCGACGAGAGTGATTTCAAGAAGGAGATATCGGCCGTCCGGGCTCCAGCGCAGACGAGTCATCTGCGACGAATCGATAAGCGTGATGCGTTTTTCAAGCCTCCCGCTGCGTACATCGTACACATATCCCAAACCGCCACTGTTCACAAAAATGCGGGATGCATCCGGGCTAAAATTATCCACGATAAAATTGTCCGAAGGACGTACGTTCTCCAATGTACTGAGAAACTGAAGGGTCGATGAATCAAAAATTTGATTTCCCATTACGTACAGGCCGCCTACGTTGCGCATGAATTCCTGGGTCTGTGAATTCGCCCACGACAAGCTAACAGGGACGTCAAAAAGCACCTCGTCTCCCCGCGGCATGCTAATTGCAGTCAGTCCACCGTAACGATGCAAAAGCAGGGTGGGGCTGCCCGCGGAGAAACCGAGGATCCGCTCCCGGGATAACAGGGCACGTGAAAACGTTTCGGTGCCTCGATTCAGCAGAACAGGCGTGGCCGAGCAGCTTTCAGTGCGCTGTGTCACGTCTGCATTCAGCCATCCCTGCTGTCCATCAACATTCACCTGGAGCCATTGCAGGTCGCGAGACATTGCAAGGACTGGAAATACCTCATTCTGAAGCGGATACCCAAGTGCAGCACCCTCCAGTGACGGTTGAGCGCGTAGCGTGGTACTTCCTACAGAGATCGTTGCTTGGCAGAGTGGCGGGGCCGCGGTAGCGACGAAGCTGCCACCTGTGGCGAACAGGTCGTCAAGTTGCCACACGCGCAGGATATTATCGCCATTGGAAACCCAGCGCCCATTGACTGCCAGCCATGACAGGTCGGGGCTGAAGTGGAGATTCAGTGTCGCTGGCAGCACCAGCGGCCGCCATACACCGCGCAGCAAGTCAATGAGAAAGATACGATTTAGGCCAGATGCGTATGTCAAAGCGGCTCGGCTTCCATCGGTACTGATGATCATCTCTGGGGCTGGTGGATCGTAATAGACGGCGGTTGGGGTAGATGTCGAGCCTGCATTCGGGACCGGATTTTCGATCCATGAGGTTTCTTCACTGCTTAACGAAAACTCGTACACAAGCGACAACAAAGAAACATTGTCGGCGCTGATGATAGGGGGTGCCAAGGGTTCCTGGGCATGCAGCCCGGTGGCAAAGAAGATGATAACGAGGGAAGTGACGAGGATAGCGAGTTGTCGGCGCATAAGGGGTCTCCATCGCTGCCTGTGCAGGCGTCTGAGGAGTAACTCAGGCAGGTAATTGAAGTATGCGTCAGAAAACGGTAGTAACGTGCTGTGCAAAACCCATGACTGGTGTGCGCATCCGCTACCCCTTGCCTGTGCACTGTATACGCATAAAGGTGGAGTAGCGGAGGGCACCAATGTTTCAGCACTTACGAATCATGAGTTCGTTATATAAACAGACGGGCTTATAAGCAAACGAAATATCAGCCCTTATGGTTATATTGCCACGAACAGTTCCGGCACCGGCAGATGAGCATTGTAGGCTACCCCCGCCCCGCCAGAGCCAGCAGGCGCTTCACGTCCTCGGCCTGGCGGGCGCGGGCGGCGCGATAGTCCAGCGTGGTCAGGCGGCGCTCGCGCATCAGCCAGCGGCCGTCGGCCATCGTGTCGGTCACATGCAGGCCGTTCACGCTGTACACCAGCGCGGTAAACGGCGCGTTGGCCCCGGCGGGCGCCCAGCCAATTTCCTGCTGGTCCAGCACGATCAGGTCGGCCTTTTTGCCAGCCGCCACCACGCCAATCTCGTCTTCCAGGCCCAGCGCCTTCGCCCCGCCACGGGTGGCAATATCCAGCACGTCGCGCGCGGGCAGCGCCCCCGGACGCCCCTCGCGGAAACTGGCCAGCTTGGCCAGCGTGCGCATCTCCAGAAACAGGTCATAGTCGTTGTTGTTGCACACATTGTCGGTGCCCATGGCGATATTGATGCCCGCCGCGCGCATGCCCACCACCGGCGCGGCCTCGGCCCCGGCCCGCATACACGCACTGGCCGCAATCGCCGCTGTGAAATTGCACTCGCCCAGGATGCCCCAGTCGCCCTGCGGAATGGTCAGCGCGTGCGCGGCGATCACCGGGCGCTCCAGCATGCCCAGCTCGTCCATCTTGCGCACCGCCGTGGTGCCGTAGTGCTCGGCGCAGAAGGCATCTTCCTCGCCGGTCGTGCTCAGGTGGATGTGCAGGCCGGTGTCGTATTTTTCGGCGATGGCGCGTTCGGCCAGCATCGTCTCCGGGCTGTTGTCGACGAAGAAGGCATGCGGCCCCACCCACCCGCGCAGACGGTCGGTCTCACCGCTGTTGATCGTCTCCAGGAAGCCGTCCAGCGCCGCCAGCTCGCGGTCACGCGCTTCCGGGTCGTTCAGCTCGACGATGCCGTAGGCCAGCGCGGCGCGCAGTCCGCTGCGCTCCACGGTCGGGATGACCTGGTCCATGAAAAAGTACTGGTCGGCAAACGTGGTCGTGCCGGTGCGGATCATTTCGGCGCACGCCACCTCCACCGACGCGGGCACCATGTCGGCGGTCATGGCCAGCTCCAGCAGACGAATCGTGTTGTACCAGCCGTCCATCGTCAGCAGCGACACGCCTTCGGCCAGCCCGCGAAAGAGCGTCATCGGCGTGTGCGTGTGCGCATTCACCAGGCCCGGCATCAGCAGCCGCCCGCTGAAATCCACCACCTCGTCAAAGGCGCGACCGGATGGCGCGGCAGCGGCCGGCCCGACCTCCGCGATGCGGTCGCCATCGACCACCACATAGCCCGCATCGTAAATCGTGTCCGCCAGACCCAGGCCCAGAATCATCCCGCCCGTGAGTAAAATCGCCATGGTGTGTTTTTCCTTTAGTTGAAGCCTGAAATACCCTCAGCTTACCACCTTACCTCTCCCCTCAGTCCCCTCTCCACTGCGTGAACAAGGGAATGACTCGTGGCCTGCTCCTGACCAGCGGCATACGACTTTTGTCCCTCGCTGCGACGCCAAACCTCTCCCCGTTTCGCTTCGCTCAACCGCCCCTCTCCACGTTGTGGAGAGGGGCAAAACCCGTCAGGGTTTGGGGAGAGGTTTACACCGCCGACAGCCGATCCACCAGAAACGCCTCGAAGCGCTCGACATCCACCGACGTAGCCAGGTCGATGGTGCCGTTCGGGTCCGCCCGGAAGAGCGTCGCGCCGGAGGCATATTCGCCGGCCAGCTCCACGTTGGCGCGCACGCGGGTGGTGCGCACCAGCGTCGGCTCGATGAGTGTCGCCACGGCCAGCGGGTCATGCAGGAAGGTATAGCCATTGGCCGCGAAAAACGGATACAGCTCCACCTGCCGGGCGACCGCCTGCTGGAACGGCGTCCCGGCGGCACGGATGCGCTCCACCCCGGCGCGATGCAGGCGCACCGTCGTCGTCAGGTCCAGCGGCACCACCGTCATCGGGATGCCGGACGAAAAGACCACATGCGCGGCTTCCGGGTCGCACAGGATATTGTGCTCGGCAATCGGCAGGTCCAGCCGGTCCGGGCTGCGCACCACGCCACCCATCAGCGTGATGTGCTTCAGCGGCAGATTCGGCTGACGCATCAGCGCCAGCGCGATATTGGTCAGCGGGGCGATGCCGATCAGATGCATCAGTCCGGGGCGCTCGTTGGCCATGCGGATGATGAAATCCACGGCGTGTTCGTCTGAATACCGGATGCTGATGTCACTGGTGCTGTCATCAATCAGGCCGGCGCCCTCATGCCCGCCCCAGAAGATGGCCCGCTTTTTCATCAGCGGCAGGCGCGTCCCGGCCGTCACCGGCACATCGTGCATACGTGGGTCCAGGCCCAGCAGCTTGCTGGCAAAGCGCGCGCGCAGGTCGACATCGCCATAGACGCAGGACACCCCGGCCAGGCGCAGTTCAGGCGACTGCGCGATCAGCGCCAGCGCCAGGCAGTCGTCCACATCGGTGGCAATATCGGTATCGAGGATCACGTCCATGGACATATCATTTCACCTTCCGGAAGGGTCGTTAATGATGGGCTCGCTGCCCCGTCTTCTATTATGAGCAGGATAGACCAAAGAACCATTCAAGTTTTGTATGTTTTGTTGTGACAGATTAAAATTTGATGTGCTCTACTTAAGGTACAGCTTTTCTACCCCCAAGGAGTCAAACAATGTTCATAGCTCGCAGCAAACGCATTCTGTCCATCACGGTAGCCGCGTTACTGCTCAGCGTCGCTGCGGTCAGCGCCCAGGACGCCGAGTATGTTGACGAATGCCTGGCCGCGCCTGCCGCAGAAGCCGTTGAAGCCGCACCCGCGCCCGACAACAGCGACATTTCGTTCACCATCATCCTGCCCAATCCCCGTGGTGACCGCTCCTTCATCGACTCGGCTGCTGCCGGTGCTGAACGCGCCATCGCTGAGCTGGGGGTCACTGGCACCATCGTCGAGACCAGCGGCGTGCAGGAGCATGACGCTGCCATCCGCCGCGCCGTGCAGGACAGCCCGGACCTGATTATCACCATCGCTGTCGACTTCTCCACCATCGAAGAAATTGCCGACGAATTCCCGGACCAGATGTTCGCGGCCCAGGAAACCTTCTTCCCCGCCGAACCGGACTTTGACAACCTGGCCCTGTTCAACATCTTCACGCACGAAAACAGCTACCTGGCCGGCATCGCCGCGGGCATGCTGACGCGCACGGGCATCGTTGGTTCCGTGGGTGGTGGCGACTTCCCCGGCATCAACCTGTTCATCGTCGGCTTTGAAGAAGGCGTGCTCTCGGTTTGCCCCGAGTGCGAACTGCTGCGCAGCTATGTCGGCGACTTCTCTGACCCGGTGACGGGCAAGGAACAGGCCCTCAGCCTGTATGCCCAGGGCGCGGACATCCTGTACCAGGTGGCCGGCCGCAGTGGTGAAGGCGTGCTGGATGCTGCCGCTGAAACCGGCAACCTCGCCATCGGCGTGGACAGCAATCAGGACGACCTGTATCCGGGCAACATCCTCGTTTCGGCCATGAAGCGCGTCGATAACGCCGTGTTCACCTTTGTCGAACGCATCGTCAACGGCACCTATGAACCGGGCGTCACCAACGTCGGTATGGCCGAAGGCTTTGCCGGTCTGAGCTGGGACCTGGGCGTGTGCTCGCGCACGTTCGACGAAGCCGGTCCGGAAGACCTGGTCGAAATGCTGCCCGAAGTCCGTATGGCCATCGCGGAAGCCCGCGCTGCCATCCTGGCCGGTGACATCGTGGTGACCAACGTACTGCTGGAACCCGCTCAGTAATTGCAGTCGCTATACCAGGGGCGGCCCCGCGCATGACAACCTCATGTGTGGGGCCGCCGTAAAAAGCAGTCAGGGCGCGCCTCCTCCGCAGACAGAATTCCCTGGGTGCGGCATGGCGCGCCTCGTGCGTCGGGCAGGGGGTGACATGACCAGCGCGGTCGAAATTCAGCATATCCGCAAGTTCTTTTCGTCGTCACAGGTGCTTGCCTGCGATGATGTGAGCCTGGATGTGAAAAAGGGCGAGGTACACGCTATCGTCGGTGAAAACGGCGCTGGCAAAACCACGCTCATGAGCATCCTGTATGGCCTGGTGACGCCCGACGAAGGGCAGATCCTGATTGACGGGAAACCCGTCCGCATCAGCCATCCCAACGATGCCATCTTCCACGGCATCGGCATGGTGCATCAGCATTTCAAGCTGGTGCCATCTTTCACGATTGCAGAAAATATCATGCTTGGCATCGAGCCAAACCGTGCCGGCTTCATCGACAGCGCCACCGAGGCGGAAAAGGTGAAGCAGCTTGCCGAGAGCTTTGGCCTGCCAGTCGATCCACACCTGCGCATCCGCGACATCTCCGTTGGTTTGCAGCAGCGTGTTGAAATCCTGAAAATTTTGCAGCGCAACGCCCAGGTGCTCATCCTGGACGAGCCGACTGCCGTGCTCACCCCGCAGGAAGTGCGCGAATTCCTGACGGTCGTGCGTTCGCTGGCACAGACCGGCCGCACCATCCTGTTTATTACCCACAAGCTGGCTGAGGTGAAGGCCATCGCCGACCGCGTGACGATTATGCGGCGCGGGCGCAACGTGGGCACCCACGACGCCAAAGACCTGACCATCCGCGAGATGGCCAACCTGATGGTGGGCCGCGTGGTCTCGCTGCAGGTGGACAAGTCGCCAGCCAAACCGGGCGAGGTCATCCTGCAGGCAGAGCGCCTGCTGGTGGCCGGCGCGGGCGGCATCCCCGCCGTGTTTGACGCCAGCCTGGAGCTGCGCGCGGGCGAAATTCTGGGCATCGCCGGGGTCAGCGGCAACGGTCAGACCGAGCTGGTGGAAGCACTCGTCGGGATGCGCCCGGTGGACGAAGGCCAGATCACCTTTCTGGGCGAGGATATCACCAGCGCGACCGTGCGCGAGCGTCGTCTGTCCGGGCTGGCGCATGTGCCCGAAGACCGCATGACGACCGGCCTGAACCTGACCACCAATCTGGACGAAAACGTCGTCGTGACCAATTACCAGAACGAGCCGTATTCGCGGCGTGGCATCTTCCAGTTCGCCGCGATTCGCCGGCTGGCACAGGAAATCGTCGATCGCTTCGCCGTCAAGTCGGCGCGCGTGGGCGAAGACATCAAGACGCTGTCTGGCGGCAACCTGCAAAAAATCGTGCTGGGGCGCGAGCTGAAAGGCGACCCGAAACTCATCATCGCCAACCAGCCCACGCGCGGCCTGGACGTGGGCAGCATCGAGTTTGTGCACAAGACGCTGGTGGAAGAACGCGACAAAGGCTCGGCGGTGCTGCTGGTCTCGGTGGAGCTGGACGAGATTCTGGCGCTCAGCGACCGCATCGCGGTCATGTTTGCCGGAAGAATTGTCGCCGTGCTCGACAGGTCCGAGGCGACTGAAGAGAAGCTGGGCCTGCTGATGGCGGGCAGCACGCTGGAGTCTCTGGAACACGACGAAGCCGCAGCCGAAAAGGCGACCCCCGTATGAAATTCCTGCGACGCACGTTCGACAACCTGAGCATCCCGGTGATTGCCGTGCTGCTGGGGCTGGTCGCCAGCAGCCTGTTTGTCGCGCTGGCGAATGTCTCACCCATCGACACCTATCAGCGCCTGTTCTGCGAGGGCTTTGGCCCGCGTGGCTGCGAGACCTTCGGCGACCTGGTCTTCATCGAAGTCGAAAATGAAGATGGCAGCCTGCAAACGGTTTTCAGCCCGCTGTATGGCAGCGGTGGCAGCCGCATCGCGCTGATCCTGGAGCAGATTACCCCGCTTATCCTGACCGCGCTTTCGGCGGCCGTCGCCTTTCAGGCGGGCATGTTCAGCATCGGCATGGACGGCCAGTTTGTGATGGGCGCGATCACCGTCGCCTTTCTCGGCTATGCCCTGCCCGACCAGATTTATATGCTGGCCGGGGTGAGCGACCCTGAAGCCGCACCCGAAGCCCTGAAAACCGCCATGCACCTGATCGTGCCGCTGATCTGTCTGTCGGCAGCGATGGCCGTCGGCGCGATTTACTCGTGGATTCCCGGCTATTTCAAGGTCAAGCTGAACGTCAACGTGCTCATCAGCACGATCATCTTCAATGCCATCGCTGTGCAGCTGGTCGGCTATCTGGTCAACTATCCGCTGCGCTCTGACCTGAACAACATCGCCCGCACCCGCCGCATTGACGATACTGCCTGGCTGATCCCCTTCAACCGGGGCATCTTCGCGGATGTGGAATGGTTCTCCGGCGCACGCGTGGGCATCGGTATCTTCATCGCGCTGGCCGCTGTCGCGCTGGTGTGGTTCTACCTGCGCCGCACGACCGCCGGCTATGAGCAGCGCATGACGCGTGGCTCGTCGCTGTTTGCGCGTTTTGGCGGCATCCCCACCGACCGCGCTGCCCTGCGCGCCATGCTCATCAGCGGGGCGCTCAGCGGACTGGCGGGAGCACTGGCCGTGCTGGGAGTCGAGCGCCGCATTGTGGACGGCTTCGCCACCAGCGGCGTCGGCTTCGAGGGCGTGCTGGTCGCCATTCTGGCCAAAGAGTCGATCATCGGCATCCTGCTGGTGGCGCCTTTCATTGCCGGGCTCAACCTGGGCGCGACCAACCTGCAGTTTGGCGACATCCCGCGCCAGCTGGGCGGCATCATCATCTCGTTCATCATCCTGTTCAGCGCCATGGAGGATTTCATCCGTGCGCGCCTGACAGCGCTTTTCAAATGGCGGCCCACGCGCCAGCGTAGCGCGCCAGACGGAGAAGGGGCAGCGGCATGATCGACATTCTGCAAAAATACCAGCGCATCCTGCGCATCCTGCTGCTCGTCGGCGGCATCGCGGTCGTGCTGTTCATCCTGTTTGGCCTGCCGATCACGCTGCTGCAAAGCAGCATCCGCCTGGCCACGCCCTACGTGCTGGGCGCACTGGCAGCCATCGTCGCCAGCCGCGCCGGGGTGCTGAACCTGGCCATTGAGGGCATGATGCTGCTCGGCGCATTCATCGCGGTTGCGGTGCTGTACCAGACCGGCTTCGACCCGCTGGTGGGCGTGCTGGCCGCGACGCTGGCCGGCGGCCTGCTGGGCATCGTGTTTGCGGTGCTGTACCTGCGCATCAAAATCAACCTGATCATCCTGGCGCTGGCCGTCAACCTGTTCATCAGCAACGCGACCGTCTACTTCATGCGCACGCAGTTTGGCGCGTTCGGCACGCTGGCAGACCCCAGCATTCAGGGCCTGCCGCGCATCGACCTGCCCCTCATCAGCCAGATTCCGTATATCGGCAGCCTGATCAGTGGGCACAACGCCGTGGTCTATTTCAGCTGGATCATGGTGGCGGTGGTGTGGGTCATCCTGTTCCGCACTCAGTTTGGCCGCCATCTGCGCGCCGTGGGCGAAAACAAGGCTGCGGCGGAAAGCGTGGGCATCAACATCACGCGGGTGCAGATTTTCGCGCTGACGGTGAGCGGGATGCTGGCAGGCATGGCAGGCTCGTTCCTGTCGATCGGAGTGCTCAGCCAGTTCGTCGAAAACATGACGGCCGGGCGCGGCTGGACCGCCATCACCGTGGCGCTGTTCGCCTTCGAGCAGCCGATTCCATCATTCTTCACCGCGCTGTTCTTCGGCCTGTCGGAAGCGATGTCGTTCTTTCTGCAAAGCCGGCCAGAGCTGTCGCTGCCGCCTGACCTGCTGCTGGCGCTGCCGCAAATCGCGACGATTGCCGCGCTGGTCATCGTGGCGCTGCGTATTCGCGCCGGAGAGCTGTTGAAACGGCGCGCTTTTGCGACTGAATTTGGGCGCGAGCTGGCCAAGCTGGGCAAAGGCCAGTTGGTCGGCGGCGGGGACTGACGCGCCCGTACACAGTGACCCATACGAACCAAGTTAGGAATTCTCGCCGAGGATTCAGTCGGATTTTGGTCCTCCAGGGCGGACACATAGGTCCGCCCCTCGGAGTCACTCGGATTTGAAGGAAAAAACTCGCGGTTGCAACTGTTTGTCCGCGAGGAATGTAGGGGCGGACCTGCGTGTCCGCCCGGCAAATAGGAGAAAAATCATCTTAACTTGGTGCCAATGCGCGCCAGTGCGCAGTGACCCTGGCGAAAAGGCGATGAAGCGCCAGGACGCCATGAAAGAATTTTCACGATAAGGAGATATCCCGCATGACCGCACCCTACAATGGTGACCCGTGGACGCTGGCCCGCACCCTGCACGACTTCCCTGCCGATGAAGTGATCTCGGCCGTGCAGAAAGAAATCCGGCGCGGCAACACCGAAAATGCCGCGCTGCTGGCCTATGAGATGCTCATCACCAGCCAGGAGCTGGAGGAATATCTGTGGGGCCGCTTACAGGTGATTTCTGTCGAGGACATCGGCTTTGGCAATCTGCAGGCGCCCCTGCTGGTGGAGGCGCTCTACCAGATGCACCTGCGCCTGGCGCGCCCACGTGGCGACCGCTACCTGTACGCCATTCACGCGGTGCGCTTCCTGTGCTCGTGCGAGAAAGAGCGCGGCAGCGACGACCTGCTCAACTGGATGCGCCAGTCGGTCGAGGCAGGCACCGTACGGCCCACTATTCCCGACTACGCCATCGACATGCACACGCGGCGCGGCCAGGACATGGGGCGCGACTATCGCTATTTCCTGTATGAAGCCTCGAAAGTGGCGCCCGAGCTGCCCGACCGCGACACCACTTATCTCGACCGGCTGAAGGCGCTGCTCAGCCCATAGACTCAAAGAGCATGGCACTCACGCGGGCCATGTCAAAGCCGGTGATGATGTCCACGTTAGCGGGCCGTTTCAGGCGGCCAGTATGGTCGATCACCGTTTGCCCGCGTGAGTGCGTGCCGTGCATCTCGACGGTCACATAGCGCTGCATACTGTCGGTGATGACCGACGGATCAAGTGCGGCGGCCATCGCCAGCGCGTCGATCAGCAGCGGGTCGCGCATGAAGATTTCTGCGCCCGGGCTGGTAAAGATGCCATAGATGCGCTCGAACAGGCGGGTGGCCGGCGTGCGGCGGGCGATCAGCGCCTGATACTCGGCAGCTGGCAGCGGAAACGCCAGCGAGGTTTCCCATGACACCATCTGCGCCATCGGAAAAGCCTCCAGTGTGATGAACGCGGCTTCGGGGTCGCAGAAAATATTCCATTCGGCGGCGATATGATCGGTATTGCCTCGCGCGGTGATGGTGCCGCCCATGAACACCAGCGACTTTATTTTCGACGGAAACGTCGGGTCCAGCCGCGTCGCCAGCGCCAGATTGGTGTGTGGGGCCAGCGCGACCAGCGTCAGCTCGCCCGGATAGGCATCGGCCAGCCGGATCAGCGCCCAGGCGGCATGCTCCGCCTCGACACGCTGTTTCACCCGCGGGCGGTCGTGATAATTACCCAGGCCATCCAGCCCGTGAATCGGCTCGGCGGCCCACGACGAGACCAGCGGCTGCGACGCGCCCGCATACACCGGCACGTCGGTGCGCCCCACCGCATCGAGAATCGTCAGCACGTTGGCATTGACCTTGTCCACCGACACATTTCCGCACACCGTGGTGATAGCCTCCACCTGCGCGCCCGGATAGCCCAGCGCCAGCATCAGCGCGACGGCATCGTCGATGCCTGCATCCGTATCGATCACCAGCCTTGTCGTCATGACTTGTCCCCCTCAACGGATAAACGGCGCGCTGTCAGCGCAAAAATCTGTGCTGCTTCGTGCAGGCCTTCCAGTTCCAGATACTCATTGGCAGCGTGGGCATTGTCACCAGTGGGGCCAAAGCCGCACACCGTCGGGATGCCCTGCCCGATCAGCAGATAGCCTTCGTTGGCTGGCCCGGCGACCGTCATGGCGGGTACGCCCCCGCGCACGTGCGCCGTCACATCGGCCAGGATGCGAAAGACCGATGCGGCGGGGTCAGAACACACGGCCGGAATCACATTGAGCGGCTCCAGCTCAAAACGCAGGCCGGGGGCATCGGCGCCCACCCGCGCAAAGATGTCCGCAAACGCGTCCTCAATCGACGCGGCATCCTGTTCCGGCGTGGTGCGGATATCGATCAGCGCCTCGCAGGCCGCCGGCACAATATTGATGCTCACGCCGCCCTGAATCATCGTGCCTGGCGTAACGATCGTGCGGAAGCGTTCAAAATACGGCGTCCGCGAGTAGTCAAAGGCCAGCGCCTCGGCGGCCAGCAGAAAACGCGCCATGCCGGTGACCGCGTTTGCACCCAGCGTCCCTTCCTGCCACTCATGCGCGCCGGTGTGAATCGCGTGGCCGTGACAGCGCACGCGGTAGCGCAGCAGGCCGCGATGCCCCAGCACAATCTCGCTGCCGGAATACGCATACAGTGCGCCACGCCCGCTGATGCGCCCGCGTGCCGCCAGATAGCTGATACCCAGCGTGCCGGTCGCGCCGGTTTCCTCGTCAGGCACGCCGATAAACACGGCCCTGCTTCCCTGCGGCAGCGCCCCAGGGGTCGCTTTCAGCGCGGCCAGCGCATACACGCTGGCGGCCATCCCGCCTTTGGTGTCAATCGCGCCGCGCCCGTGCAGCCGGCCGTCCGCCAGCGTCCCCGAAAACGGCGGATACGTCCACGCTGATGCGTCGCCCGGCGGCACGGTGTCCAGATGCCCCAGCAGCAGCAGGCCGGTCTCGCCGGATGCATGCGTGCTGACGATCACGTTGGGCCGCGCCGGGTTCTCGCCCAGGATTTCGGCATGCAGGCCAAGCGCCTCGGCCTCGGCCGCAATCACGCGCGCCAGATGGACCTCGTCGTGCTCACCATTGACCGAAGGCGTCTGAATCAGGCGCTGGCAGAACCCTATCATGCCCGGCCGCAGGCGCTCCAGCACATCGATAAGCGCCTGTTCAACTGGATGTTCAAACGAGGGCATCAGCGCACCCCCGCCGCGCCGACGCGCACGCGCAGGTCATGCAGGCCGCGAATCACATAGCTGTCGCGGAACTGCGGCGCATATTCCAGCGTGATGTCTGGCAGGCGGCGCATCAGCGTGCGCAGCGAGGTCTGCAATTCCATGCGCGCCAGGGGCGCCCCCAGGCAGTAATGGATGCCCAGACTGAACGAGATATGCGCGTTATCGGCGCGGGTGATATCGAGCGTATCGGGCCGGTCAAATTTCTCCGGGTCGCGGTTGGCCGAGCCGAACAGCAGCGCCACCTGCTGGCCCTGGCGCAGCTGCACGCCGTTGAAGGCGATGTCTTCCAGCACCCAGCGCCGAAACAACTGAAGCGGCGTGTCGTAGCGCATGAATTCCTCGACAGCCGTCGCCGCCAGCCCGTCGGGATTCTGGCGCAGCAAGTGAAGCTGGTCAGGCTGCTGGAACAGCGCCAGCAGGCCGTTGCCAAACACATTGACGGTCGCCTCGTGCCCGGCATTCAGCAGCAGCACGCAGGTGGAAATCAGCTCATCTTCGGTCAGCACATCGCCGGCTTCCTCGACGGTCGCCAGCGCAGTAATCAGGTCGTCCTGCGGCTCACGCAGGCGCAGCCGGGCCAAATGACGCAGATAGTCGGAAAATTCGCCCGCCGCCTGAATCGCCCTGTCAGCCTGTTCCGGCGTATGGTTCAGCTCGTACATCGCCACGATGTCATGCGACCACGGGCGCAGCTTGTGCCGGTCTGCTTCGGGCACGCCCAGCAGCTCCGCGATCACGATAACCGGCAGCGGCACAGCGAAATCTTCCAGCAGGTCGATCTCGTCGCGCCCGGCCACGGCATCCAGCAGGCCATCGGCGATCGCCTGAATATGCCCGCGCAGGTTTTCGATGCGGCGCGGCGTGAACGCCTTATGCACCAGCCCGCGCAGGCGCGTGTGGTCTGGCAGCTCCTTGTCGAACATCGAATTGTCGCTCAGGCGGTCAAAGGTCGCGTATTTGGGGTCGCGCGTGGGGATGCCCAGCGCATCGCGGCTGATGACATGGTCAATCGAGCGACCGAGACGCCTGTCACGCAGCAGCGCGCTCACATCGGCATGGCGGCTGACGATCCACATGTTCAGCGCGTCGTCAAACACCATCGGCGTCTGGGCGCGCAGTTCTGCATAAATCGGGTACGGGTCGCGCCGGAAGGCTGGCGAATTGGGATCAAACGGCATGCGGGTCACGCCCCTTTCTGTCACAGCCACAGATTGTACTGTGTGTGCAGAAAGGAACAAGCACCACGCGCTGCTGGTCAGGCGTCGAGGCAGTACATCAGGGGCGACCAGGACTCACCCCTGATGCTGATACCGCTCTACCCGGCAGGTTCAAGCGTGTACAGCCAGCCCCCCAGCAGCGCCCGTCTGCCGCCCATGCGCGGACTGGTCGTATACAGCGTTGACGCATACTCGACCTCGGCCACCAGCGCGGGCGGAGACCCGTCAGGCGGCAGCGAAAGCGCATAAATGGCTGGTTCACCCAGGTTCGGATTGGGCATGAAATACAGCTTGCTGCCAGCGGCATTCACGACGCTGTCCCAGGGCATCGGGGGAAGATCGGGACGGCGCGGATTCTCCAACAGATCACTTATGGGGATGCCGGAAAAATCGATCATCGGCGTCAGCGCGCCGGTCGCCACATCGATATAGACAAAGTTCGTGGGAACACTCGCCTGATTGCCGTAATCTGTGATGGTGACCATGACCGCCCGGCCGCCATTCACCCACTGAGGGTTCACGGGAACCAGAAAGCGCGCATCTTCATCAGCCTGTATGGCCAGCGCGATGTCGGCTTTTGCAGCAAGCTGCTCTACCTCACCGGAGACCAGGTCGATCAGCCACAGGCCATTGGCTGGTGCCTCCGGGTCTCCCGCAAAGACGGGCAGGACCATCTGCGTCCCGTCAGGCGAGACCTGCGGCCGATAATATACGCTCAGCCAGCCAATCTCATCGGTCACATCGGCCATCAGATCCAGGCTGGCCGTGCTCAGCGTATAACGGTACAGCAGCATAGAACTATCTTCCATGTTGGGCTGATAGTCCGACCGGAAAAAGTACAGCGTGTCGGAGTCGCCCCAGGCGGGCATATAGTCCAGCAGCGTACCAGCACTTTCCTCGCCAAAAATCAGGCCGCCCTCGACGCCATCTTCGGTCACGTTTTCAAAGGCAGACGCAGCAACGTCAAACACCCAGATATCGCTGTCCTGAAACATGCGCAGGACGTCCTCCGTCATGACAAGGTGGCTTTCGTCAGGTGACCAGATCAGCCCGGGGTTGTCTGGCGACCCATTGACGGCGCTGTTCACGCCTTCGGGCATCGGCGCACATCGTTCCTCGGCGGACTCGATCTCAACAATGCACAGCCTTCCCTCAACAATACCCGCCAGCAGCGCCCCGCCCGGCGACAGCGACACGCCCCAAGGAATTTCGCTGAACAGCGAGGCGGCCTCGACCGCTTCAAATGAAGCTGTATCACCTGACTGCGCGCTCAGCGGCAGAGCAATCAGCAGCGCCGTCGCAGCGACGGCCATGAGTCGTTTGTACATGGAGCATCTCCTGTCTACCTGTCTCTGGCTGAATTGTAGATCGATTCCGCAGGGTCGCCCGCGTCCAGCTGAATTTTTTGCAGCTTGTTTGCATGTTTGCAGCACGGGCCCGACAGCTCGGTTGCACAGATTTCACAACTCGCTACACTGAGCGTGTACCACGCCAATAAATCAAATTGATGACGAGGGAGATACGCGTGAAAGCTCTTGTGACCTTGTTTGCCTGCCTGCTGGCCGGCCTGTTCTTCCTGCCCGCCGCAGCGCAGCGTGACTGCCTGCCGGGACGCCTGATCGTCGGGGAGCAGGGGCGTGTGCTGCCCGGCATCCCGAATCGGTTGCGGGCGGAGCCTGCCCTGAGCGGCGAACCGATTGGCCTCATCGAAGTGGGAGAATCGTTTGTCGTGCTGGAAGGGCCGCTGTGCCAGAACGGTTTTTCCTGGTGGCGTGTGCAGCACGGGGAGAGCGTCGGCTGGACGGTGGAAAGCGATGCGCTGACCTATTACCTGGAGCCTGTTTCCCCGGCCGCGCCAACACAATCAACCCCTGCGCCTGTCCCAGATGCGGAGCAGTCCGCAGACCGTGGCTGCGCACTGCTGACCACACAACCAGAATCGGCGGTGGATACAGTGCGTTACTGGCGCTATAGTTTCGCGTCGGGCACGATGGTTCCGGTCTCATCGCCGGTACCGGCCAACCCCATGTCCGCACCAGACGGCACCGTTCAGATGGTTATCTTTCCGGACGAACCGCTGGCGGATGGCAATCTGCGCCGGGCATCGCTCTATCTGCACGATATTGTGACAGGTGAAATGACGCTTGTGCTGGGCGGCATCGCTGATCTTGAAACCGTCTTTGGAGCGCGCAGGCTGCGCTGGCGCGGTGACAGCATGCTGGCAGGCGGCGTGCTGGACGTCGATGGCAACGAACAGATCATTGTCGTTAATCGGGCCGGGGACATTGTGTTCCAGCGACCACTGCAAGACCTGCCGAATGACCTGCAGTACGCATCCTGGTCGGTGGACGGCGAGGCGCTGATCCTGCAAAACGCCTATGACAGCAACACGGTGGCGCTCAATGCCCAGACAGGTGAGCAACTGGAGGACATACCGGATCTTGCAGAAGCAACATATGCGCCTGCTGGCGATTACAGCATGGTGGTATCCGATGGACAGGATGACACGACGGTGTATATGATTGGGGAGACCGTGCTCTCGGTGGCGGATGACCCAAACACTTCGTCTGGCTTCAGGTCACTGATGCTCACCACGCCTGGCAGTGATCCGGTCTATCTGCAGGACGTGCGAATTCCGTCATTTCAGGGCAGGGGCAGTAGAACGTACGCTGCCAGCATTGTAGCCAGCCCGGATGACGACCACTTCCTGGTCCAGAATTATACGGGTCAGGCATGGCTGGCATCGATCAGCGGCGCGCCAGCGGTGCTGCCTATGCCATCGCTCATCCAGTTTCAGACTGCCTGGGCAGCAGATGGCGGCGCGCTCATTGCCGAACTGGTGGAGCCGCTGGCCACAAACAATATCTTTCGTTACGACCTGTCCAGCACGGCATCTGATTTCATCCCTTCACAGCCGCCAGGTGACGCACTGACGTATCTGCGGTCGATGCCGTGTGCATGGTTTGGGGAAGACTAACCTGCCCACAATCGGCAATGCAGCCTGTATGGAGAGATAGACGATGACGCACCACGAGACAAATGTGATTTGCGAACCTGGCATCCACGGGACGTTCACGCGGCCAGGCGGAGAATCACCAGCGCCCGCCGTGCTGATGCTGCACGGGTTCGCCAGCCAGCGCGACGAAGTTGGCGGGCTGTATGCCCGTCTGGCGGCTGCCCTGGCCGAACGCGGCGTCGCCTCGCTGCGCATCGACTTCCGCGGCTGGGGCAGCAGCCCCGGTGACATGGCCGATACAACCGTGGGCGGCCAGTTGGACGACGCACTTTCGGCCTATACCTGGCTGGAGCGTGAAACTCCGGTTGATCCGGCGCGCATGGGGATGCTTGGCTTCAGCCTGGGCGGCAGCATCGCCATGTTGGCCAGCGCGCGTTTGTCTCAGCCTCCGCGTGCGCTGGCATTGTGGTCGGCCACGCACGACCTGCGGCAGTCCTTCCTGCTGGAAATGAGCGAGGAGACCTTCGCCGCAGCCGCGCAGAACGAAGCCGTGGAGGTCGATCTGGGCTGGCGCATGGTCACGCTGAAACGCACCTTCTTCGACAGCCTGACGAAACACAATCCCCCCGCCGCGCTGGCGACGTATCAGGGCGCGCTGCTGGTTGTGGCCGGCAGCGAGGATTCCTCGGCGCACTCGCTCGACATCCTGACGGATCGGGCGGGCAGCACGCAGAAAGAAACCATGCTGATCCCCGGCGCAGACCATATCTTCAATGTGCTGGGCGACAGCCAGGCCATCTCCGAGGCGCTCATCACAAAGACCGCCGACTGGTTCGCCGTGGCGCTGTGAGGATGCGGGTGTGCCGCATCCCTCATCTTTCATTAAGTTGACATGCGATATTGCGGCGAATAATATATAACACAGTTAACAATAAACAAAGCTAACGAGTTACTTGATGACCGATGCAGACCTTAACGCACTTGCAAAATTGATGATCGATGTTGTTCCCAGGATCATGCGCTCCATGTCTGGTGATGTGCGGGATGCCAGTGCCGAGACGACAGATACGCAGATGGCCGTACTGTATATTCTGGGTGACCGTAATCTCAGCCTGACATCGCTGGCGGAGTACATGTCTGTATCGACTGCAGCCATGACTAAAACGATCACAACGATGGAGGAGCGCGGTTGGGTGACACGACTTCGGTCCACCGTAGACAAGCGACAGGTTTCGATTTCGGTCACACCGGAAGGGTTTCGGGCGCGCCAGGTGCTGGAAGAGCATGTCGCCAGCCAGCTGGTGGGCATCCTCTCTCGGCTGGATGATACAGAACAGCGCCTTTTGATGGCAGGGTTCCAAACGCTCAGGTCGTTATTTGTCCCCCATGAGGAGGGACAACGCCCCACGTCCTGACGGAATATCAAGACGCTTACCATAAATCAGGGAGACAAATCATGACTGTTTTTGTAACGCTCGCGGGTGGCCGCGTGGGTACTGAACTCATGCGCCAATTATCTGAACAGGGTATTCAGGCGCGCGGCGGCGTACGCAATGTCTCGCGCGTCCATGCCATGCAGCCGTCAGCCGACTATGTACGCTTCGATTATGAAGATCCGACGTCGTTTGCAGGGGCGTTTGACGGCGTAGATGCCCTTTTCCTGGCGTCACCGCGAGAGGACTTCCCGAATACCTATATTCAGGGGGCGGCAGAGTCGGCGCGCGCTGCTGGTGTGCGCAGGGTTGTACTTTTATCTGCCCTGGGCGTGGATAAGATGGATGCCAGCATGCCACCACGCCAGCTTGAGCTGTACGTGGAACAATCCTGGCCGGAATGGACCATATTGCGGCCCAATTCGTTTATGCAGAATTACGCGACGATGTTCGCTGCGAGTATCCTGCATGGGGATGCCATCGTCGAGGCTGCGGCAGACGCGACCACCGCTTTTATCGACATTCGCGATCTTGCTGCGGTGGCTGTTGAAGCGCTTGTGAAACCGGGGCATCATGCGAAAGGATATACCCTCACGGGCCAGTCCGCGCGCCACCGAAACGACGTCGCGGCAGCCATTGGGGCTGCTACAGGTCGCGATATCCGCTATATCGCGCTGGACGACGACGCTTTTCATGCCGCGCTCATCGGCCAGGGGATGCCCGGCGAGTATGCCCACAAGCTGGTGGAGCTTTATCGCATGACACGCAGCCCGCTGTACAATGGCGTTGTAACCGATGACGTGCACCAGATACTGGGGCGTGCGCCAATTTCACTCGAGCAATTCGCCCGCGATTATCGTGAGGCCTGGCTTCCAGCAGGTCAGCAGGCATAGCCACAAAGCGAACAGCCTGCACGACCGCATGAAAGGCCGCTGAGATGAATGAACTCTTTCCGGATGTGTTTCAGGTGTTTCCCTCCAAAGCCACGCCGGGAAAGTACCGCTCGTTTTTCGTTCGTCGGGCAGCGGGAAATCTGTTGTTTCCGTGCTTTTCGGCCAGCAGCACCATCGAGGCCCACTTTGCGGATATCGACGCACAAGGGGGCCTCAGCCGACAACTGCTCGGCGATTCACACTTCCGCTCACCCCACTGCGATGTCGTCGCAGCGCAGTTCAATGCGCCGCTCTATTGCAGCGAACCCGAAGCACCGGACGTGATGCGAACGGTCAGACAGGTGGTGCAGCTGCCGTTCGTCCGCCAGATGCTGGAACCAGACGTGGAAGTCGTGCCCACGCCCGGGCATCGGCCAGGCGGGCTGTGCTTCATGGTCAGCATCGCGGACAGGCGTTTCCTGTTTGCGGGCGATTTCATCTGGCATGATGGCAGCCGCTGGATTCCCACAGCGTCAAAAAGCGGCCTGCGCGCCTACCGCGACAGCCTGCGCCTGCTGGCAGACATCCCGTTTGATGTGCTGTTTGTCAACGCGCAGGTCAGCAATGACACCTGCTTCATCGACTTTAAGCAGCACCAGCGGGATGCCTTTTTCGCCGGACTGCTGGCACAACTCCCGCCAGCCTGAGCGAATCATCGCGCTGCTGGCCTTCCCCGCCCAACATACTACAGTGTGATACATCCGCATCCGCTGCGTATCATTAAGTATGACTGCGCGCGCAAATACAGGCACTCGTGCCACACCTTTGATTGACTGGGATGCGGTGTACTGGGACGCTATGCCCCGTGTCTACAACTTTTTCCGCTATCGGGTCAGGGATGATGCGACGGCTGAAGACCTGACATCGACCACCTTTCTGCGTGCGTGGCGGGCCCGTGACCGCTATTCAAGCGACCTGAGCGCCTTCACAACCTGGATTTTCAGCATCGCTGCCAACGTCGCGATCGACTACTGGCGCCGCCAGCGCACAATCGTGCCGCTGGATGACCTGTTTGCCACGCCAGACGACCTTTCCGTAGAAGAGATCAGCCAGCAGCACGACAATTCGGCCCGGCTGAACCGCCTGCTGGCGGAACTTCCTTCCCGTGAGCAGGAATTGATTGCGCTGAAATATGGCGCAGAACTGACCAACCGCGCTATCGCCGGCATCCTGGGCATGAGCGAGTCGAATGTGGGCACTACGCTGCACCGCATCGTCGGCAGGCTTCGCCAGGGCTGGGATAGCTAACCCGTGAGAACATCCCATGAATGATGACTTTCTGCATACACACCGTAAATCACCTGGCCCGGGCTTTGCCAGTCGTCTGCATCAGCAGCTTCAGCAGACAAAAGCGCCAGTGGTCGGCCCGATGCTGGCCCAGCCCCGTCGTGTTTCAGATGCACTCATGCGCATTGCTGCCGTGTTTGTGCTTCTGCTGGGCGGGCTGGTGCTGCGCCTGAATATGCCGGATGATCAGTCACTGACACAGATTGAGCCAATCCCGGCATCTGGTGACCCGCAGCCCATCACCCTGACGAATGCCAGCCAGCTCGTGGAAATGTCCAGGCTGGGGCGAGGCAGCATCAGCCATATTGCATGGGGCGGCGATCGTATCGCAGTAGGTGGTGCCCTCGGAGTGTGGCTGTACGACGCTTCCGCACTGAGCGAAGATCCGCGCCTGCTGCCCGGCACGCATACGCTGGTCACGCGTCCTGTGGACTACAACCTGCCTTCAGACCAGGTTGTCGCCGTCGATGGCGAGACCGTGCGCATCTGGGATGCTGCAACCGGCCAGCAGCGCGCAGCCTTCGAGAGCGCGACTGGCGCTACCTTTGGCAGCGTCGGGTTGAGCGCAGATGGCTCCCTGGTCGCCGCCGGTGAAAGCCGGTATGACGATGCCCGTCAGGCGCACAGCCTGACCGTATGGGACATCGACACGGGTGAGCAGCGCTTCACCACCAACCAGCAGACGCCAGCCTTCGGTGTGGCCTTCAGCCCGACGCAGCCCACCCAGTTTGCCTTTGTCGGGGCCGAAGCAGTTGCTATGCATGATCTTCTCAGCGGCACTGTATGGACGCTCTCCAGCGCGCAAACGGGCAACCTCATGCCTTCGCTGGCCTACAGCCCTGATGGGAGCACGCTGGCGGTGGCCACCGAAACCGGATTTATGCTGGTGGATGTCGCCCACGGGGATATCGTGCAGTCCATCACGCTGGGCGACGAGGATTCGACGCCACACATCGTTGACCTGGCCTTCAGCCCGGATGGCTATGTGCTGGCCATCGCAGACCAGCATAACGGGCTGAGCCTGTGGAATCGCACGACTGGCGTCTTCAGCATAGAAAATGCCTCGTCAGGCGCTGCTGGCGAGATCATCTCAAGCGTGGCCTATAACCAGGCCAGCGATGATCCCGTCCTTGCCAGCGTGCGCGACAGCAGCGTGCTTCGGTTCAGCGGCAACCAGGACACCACCATTCGCGACTTTTCACCGCCGGTGCTGGAATTTGCGCTGGGCCCCGATAACGGCATAATCGCCACCAGCGGCGCAGACGACCTCATCCGCTTTTGGGATCTGGAGGCAGGCGTAGAGAGGCGCATGCCCAGCCAGCGCACGCAGGTCACCGACCTTGCGTTCAGCCCTGACGGCGAACTGCTGGCCTACTCTGGCACAATTATTGAAGCTGGCAGCCTGGGCAGCCCCGTCACAACCGATGGCGGCGTGACGCTGGTGGGTGTCGCGCTGCGCCAGCCCGTGCGCCAGGTCGGCGATCCCAATGCCAGCTACCTCGCGCTGGCCTTTAGCCCGGATGGAACCGCCCTGCTGGCCGCAGACGCCGCCAGCAGAACCATACAACGCTGGCATCTGGGGGCCGCCGAGACCAATGACCGTGTGGCGGGCCAGTCGGTCATCGACAATGCGAGTGCGCGGCTGATTGCCGTGCGCCCTGATGGGGAACAGATCGCCATGCTGATGGAGCCAGGTGTGCTGGTGCTGCGCGCCAGCGAGCCCACCGGATTCCTGAACCGCGTGTTTGAGCTGAGCCCGAACCGCATCTATACGCTGTTTGCCTACAGTCCCGACAGCACCCGCCTGGCGATGGCCGCCCGGACGGGCACGACCAGCACGGTCTGGGTCTGGGACATGACAGCTAATGAACAGCTCTCGCAGCTCGCATACACCACCAATACAGACACTATTTCGTCCCTCAGCTTCAGCCCGGACAGCAGCCTGATTGCCGGCGTCGTGGCAGACGAAGGCCTGCATGTGTGGGACGCAGCTACTGGTAGTTTGCTGTTTCAGGTCAGCGACCCCTATCTGGCCAGCCAGCATGTCGCGTTCACCGCAGATGGCCGAGGCATCGTCAGCGCTGATGCCGATGGCCTGATTCGCTTGTGGGGAATTCCTGGCAGGTAGCCCGGCCGCTATCGGGATGCCGATTTATATAAACCGATAAGCTTCGGCGGCGCAGGGCGCTCCACGAAACAAATGATCAGCCAGCCCAGGGAGTATCCTCCCTGGGCTGGCCCATACATTCACAGCGGTGTCAATCAGTGGCCCGACACACCCGGCAGGCTGAGGTCGCCAGAGGCAATGTCGCTCACGCCGACCACGCACAGGAACGGATTATGCAGGTCAGCATTGACCTGCAGGCCGGCCGTCACCCCGTCAAAGCTGAAGGCTTCAGCGCCGCCCACGGCATCATGCGGGACCGTCACCACTACGTCATGGCCAGACAACTCCAGCGCGTAGTCCGGGCTGTCGATCAGGATCGGCAGCTCTGGCCAGGTCGCGGGAACAGCCGGGGTTTCGCCTTCCGGAATATCGCGCACCTTCAGGCCGCCCGCCCCGCAGGCCTCGTCGGCCACCAGCACCACCCAGTGACTGTGCCAGAGTGCCCCATCGTTGGTCGCATCGCCGTCGCCATCCTCGTCCCACAACGGCGTATCGTCGAAGTCGGGATGAGATGTGACGGCCAGCGCCAGAATGCCCTGTTCCGGCTCGAACCCAACGACGGAGCTGTCCAGCGAGGTCGGCCAGACATAGCTGGCCACCCCGGCCCCGGCCACAGCGCCGGTCGCCTCAGGGATGACCGCACCAGCATCGCCGCGCACGATCATGTGAAAATACAGGCTGCTCCCCATCTGCACCACCTGCGCCACGACAATGTCAGCATCCGCGGCAATCGCAGCATCTTCCTCGGACTCAACAGGCTGTCCGGCATCGTGGGCGGCAGCGGGCAGCAATCCCACAAACGCAGCAGCAATCATCAACAGCAGGATTTTGAAACGCATCTCACAGACTCCTTATTGAAATTCAACGTTGCCAGCAGTCTATGCGAGCTGTTAAGATTAGTAAAACAGATAGTTTTTATAGTTCTGATAAGCCAGGCTAATGACTATGGAAATCCGTCAGCTCAGATACCTGCTTGCCATCGCGGAAGAAGCCAATTTCACCCGTGCAGCCGAAAAAGTATTTGTGTCGCAGTCCGCCTTGTCGCAGCAGATCCAGGTGCTGGAAGGTGAGGTCGGCGCCGTGCTGCTGGAGCGTTCCAAGCGCGGCGTGCGGCTCACGCCTGCGGGTGAAGCGCTGTGCCACCATGCCCGGCGCATCATGCTGGAGGTGGAACAGGCGGGCATCGCGCTGAAGGAGCTGGAAGGATTGGGGCGAGGCGACCTGCGCGTCGGCGTAGTGCAGACGGTGAACGACTATCTGATCCCCGCGCTGGTGTCGGCTTTCGCCCACGACTATCCGCACATTCGCCTGATGATCGAGGAACTATCCTCAGACGATATCGAAGATCGACTCATCAGCGGCGACTTACAACTGGGGCTCAGCTTCATCCCGGCTGCGTCCCCCGCCATCGATGCTGAGCCCCTGTTTGAAGAAGAACTGGTGCTGATTATCCGGCGCGACCATCCGTTTGCGGGGCGTGACAGCGTCGCCGTGGCCGATCTGCACGGAATGCCGATGGTGCAGCTTGCGCGCACGTTCTGCACGCGCCGCCTGTGGGAGGAAAAGGCGCGGCTGGCGGGCGCCATCCCCCACATCATGATGGAGATGAACACCGTCAGCACGATCCTCTCGATCGTCGAAAAAACCGGGCTCGCCTCGGTGCTGCCTCGCCACACGCTGCGCGAACTGCGCTCCGATGCCCTGACCAGCCTCACCCTGCACAGCCCATCGCCTTCGCGCACGGTAGGCGTACTGTGGGCGCGCGACGGCTATGTGTGTGCTGCCTCGCGCGCGTTTATCAGTGCGGCGCATGGCGCGAGTGTGGCGCTGGCGCAGCCCTCGTGATGACACGCTGTCTCTCACCGCAACCCTATCCTTCGGATATTGTCGACACATAGCGTATAACGCACTACACTGTGCGAACATCCACACGTTATTGTCACCCATCATCCACAGCAAACTTCGCGCCCGATACCCATAGATGCTGGAGTGACCAGACGCCCCACTATGCCAAAACATGCCCAGACATCAAAACCGCCACCCGGCGAAAGGTCTTCATCTTCGCGCACCACAAACATCCCGGCCAGTTCCACAATTCATGGCGTCCTGCGGGGCGCGCAGGTCATCCGCATGCAGCGACTGATCGGCAATCAGGCGGTGTCACGGCTGCTGCAACCTGCACGGCCCACGCAGGTCAAAGGAAAGAACCCGCATCTGCGCGTCCAGCGCACGCTGATTGATGGCAAGCATCAGGAAGGCCAGCTCGATGCCTTGCAGACGGGAAAGATGGACAACACGACGTCCACGCACCTGTATGTCGCCCTGATCGATTACGCGAAGCTGATGCAGCAAAATACAAACTCGGCCACCGGTCAGGATAATCAGGCGAAGGGCGAGTCGTTTTATGCCGACGTTGACCATCATCTCTCTGAAATTGCCAGAACCAGCATCAGCTTCCTCAATCACGACAAACACAAAAAGCTTGATACCGGGTGGTTGCGCACACTGATTGCGCAGGACATTCCTGAAACCCGGGCCGCGGCGCGCTGGGTACAGAATAACTTTTCCGCGCATCTCCACTCCACGTACCTCAATGCGCTGAAGACAGCCAACGACACCCGAAAAACCCAGCTGATGGACTATGTCGAGAATCAGTCTGCCATCTCGTGGGCGCAGATGTCCGACGCCCAGAAACAGCTTCTGGAAGACAATCGCGACCGGGATGCAGAGCGCGTTGGGACCATTCGCAAGACCGCCCAGGCGATGATGGCAAAAGATGCCAGGCCGCGTGAAGTGCTCGCCTACATGTCGGCGGAAGCGGTCAGGTTTGTCCAGGATGTGGTCCGGCAGTATGTGGAGGTGACGGGGCTGAAGCAATCAGACCTGGCGGTGGTGAGCACCGGGTCGTTTGGCAGCGGGGAGATGTTCCCCTATTCCGATGTCGATGTGCAGATCATGACAGGCACCAGCGGCAAGGGCGCGCTCGGCGTGGAACAAATGAATCTGATCCTGCACAACGTCCGCATGCGTGTCCGCATTGCGAATATGCAGGAATCAAATGGCAAGTGGAAGAACACGATGGGCTGGGACGTAGATCAGCTCGTACAGGATGCCTTTGATCCCGAGGCAGCTGTCGCCATGGACCCGAATAAGGGGCTGGCGCAATCCAGCCTGTTGTATGCAACCAATCGCAGTGGGGAGAATTTAGCCAAGACCCTGAAGGGGCACTATACCAACCAGGGAAAAGAAGCCGCCAAGGCCAAGATGGAAATCGACCTGTACGCTGCCGTCAGACAGGGAGACTGGTGGCTGAAAGACCCTGCCAAACTGGACGACGGGCGTGAACCGTTTGAATTCAAGGAAAAATTCATGCGGCTGCCCAAAATCTTCCTGAACGTCCTTGCGATGTATTACGGACTCACGGCCGACAATTCGTGGGCGAGGGTCGATGAGCTGATCAAAACCAAAAAGTTCTCGCCCGACCACGGCGCGAGGTTCAAAGAGTATATTGATATTGTCTCGGCAGTCCGCCTGAAATACCAGTTCTTCTATCAGCAGGAAGGGCTTGATACGGTGTCACCGACCGCTGGCCGGATGCATGCCAATCGGGACCTGTACCCGAAAGGTTACTATACGCTGACAAACGAGGATCGGGCCTCCCTTAAAACAGCCCAGCAAATCCAGAAGGATACGCTTGTTGAAGCGGTCCTGAAGCTGCGACAGATCATGTACGCATAAGACGGCCAGTCAATCACTGGGCTGTCAGCATCACGCGCCATCCTCCCGGATGGGTCGTCCTCTTTCATATGGATAATGGCCATCAAACGCGGCTGTTCGAACGACACCCGTGCCCGTCACCGCAACCCATTTTGTCAGAAATTATCGACACATAGCATATATACATTGCATGATGTTCCTCTTCCGTTACTATCTGTCATTCATCATCTGCACCAACCCCATCCGTCCGATGCAAGTCGCTGTTGGAGTGACCAGTAAAGGCTATGCCCGAACATACCCAGTCCCCACAACCGCAGTCCCCCAAGCCGTCCTCATCATCCCGAAGCACCAGTGATAGCGCAGCACCAACACCCTCAGGCAGCACAATGCCTGGCGCGCAGATTCTCCAGTTGCAGCGCCTGATCGGCAATCGCGCCACCACGCGTATCATCCAGCGCATGCCGTCGCGCAATCGTGTGGTCGAGCGCCTGGGCAAGCCGAAGATGAATATCGGCATCGGCCCGCTGAAAAAAGAGAACTCAACCAAATATAAAGCCGTGCTGGATACGCTGGACAGTTTTCATAGTTACATTACAGCAGAGCTGCATGCCACTCAGCCGGAGGTGATGGCGCAGCTGAAGCAGCTCATGCGCGAGTTTGACGCCATCATCGCGGCCACCTCCGCCTACGACGCTGAGGACGAAGATGGCGACAAAAAAGAATATATGCTGGAGCTAAAGCTGCAGGCGCAGAACGAGAAGACCGCCTGCATCGGCCCGATGGTGCGCGCCAGCGAAAATCCTGGTCGCTTCCTGGTCAATGGCAAGCGCCCCAACCTGGGGAATTTCCTCGGCGTCACCGATGCGCTGGTGATGAACGAAGCCAACAACCGGGGAACCGTGGGCGGCGGCATGAACACGCTCAACGTGTACGGGCCAGCGGGCGCCAATCAGCCCTCGGAGAGCAAAACCTATTTCAAGCAGAATGTGGAGACCCTGAATCCCAGCACGTTTGAAGAAGAATCCGCCATGGCTGAGCAAATCCGCAAGATGCCTGGTGGCCCGGCCCGTGCGGCCCTCGAAAAAGAGCTTACACTACGCCAAAATCACGCTGAATTCAGCGAAAAGGGCGGCATCAGCGCGACGGACACGCGCAGCGCCAACCGCGAAGTAGCGAGCTATCGGCTGGACCAGCTGCTGGATGCCGGCCTGATCGCGCGCACGCAGTTTGCCCTGCGCAAAGTGGGCAACCAAAGCATTCTCGGCACGTCCCAGCGCGGCGCATCGGGCAAAGCCGCCGGTGACCTGAAACCAACCACCGACGTGAACGACCGCGCCAATGTCGGCCAGGATGCATTTTCCACCGACGACCCAAACCTGCTGCGCCTGCTCAGCCGGCTGCAACTACTGGACAATCTGGCCATGCAGATTGACCGCCACACCGGCAATTACTACCTGAAGCTGGATGCCAATGGCAACGTCATCGGCCTGACGGGCATCGACAACGACATGTCGTTTGGCACCAATACCAACCTGACCCAGCGCAAGCAGAAGTATTCCGGCCTGAGCCTGTATGTAGATAAAAACATGGCGCAGAAGATCATCGCGCTGGATCCGGAACTGCTGGCGCTCGTCATGTCTGACCTGCTGGACCCCAATGAAATGGCCGCGCTCATCACCCGCCTGACCGCGCTTAAGGTGCACCTGAATGCCAAGCTGGCAGCCGGCGAACTGATGGATCCGGCTGACTGGGATGTGGTCGTCGCGCAGGACATGAATCAGGAAGGCGGCACCGACCGCGGCTCAAACTATGCCTATACCCTGGACGACAAAGGGCGCGGCGGCGCACGCGGGTACTAGCGCTGTCGAAACGGGCATGTCAGGCGGACATGCCCGTCCAGACCGGCGTAATTTATGGGATGGCTGAATCCGCTGCTGGTGCAGAAAGCTCACGCTTGATGCAGTGGCAGTATACGAATCGTTGTTCGCCCTGCCACGGCGTTATGTGGGTTTCCTGCACGCTGCTGATGAGCGTGAAGGGACTGCCGAACAGGGCGTGCAGCGCCGCTGCATCGTAGCGCTCCGTATTCAACCCACTGCACTGCTGCGGCCCATCCACCGCAAAAGTGGCCAGAATCACATGGCCGCCCGGTTTCAAGGCATGTTTTACCTGCTCAATGTAGCGACGCTTCTGGTCTTCTTCTGTCAGAAAATGAAAAACGGCGCGGTCGTGCCACACGTCATAGCGCTGCCGCTGAAGCGGTAGTGTGGTAATGTCGCCCACAAGCCAGTCGATCTGCACCTGCGCGGAGGACAGCCGTTGGCGCGTCACGTGCAGGGCTGCCTCCGAGATATCCAGCAGCGTGATATCACGGTATCCAGCCTCAATCAGGTAATCGGCCAGCTTTGACGCGCCCGCACCGACATCAATAATCGCAGCTTGTGGCGGCAGGCCCGCGTTTTTTATAAACTCCAGCGACAGCGTCGGATAATCCTGATACCAGCTCACATTGTCAGAAGGTTTCGACGTGTACACATTTTCCCAGTGTGCTTTCATATCCATTTTTCACTCCGATTGCACCCTGTAGTGCATTTGATACACATAACAAGTGTAGCACCAGCAGAAGCGATACACCGGTCTCCAGTCTTCCTGAAGATGGATCGGGCAATCTGCTGTGTTGAAAGGAGCATCAGATGACGAGAAACGGGCTGGTGATCGTCAATACCGGGGACGGCAAAGGCAAGACAACGGCCGCGCTGGGCATCGTGCTGCGCGCCTGGGGCCGCGGCATGAAAGTGTGCGTGATTCAGTTCCTCAAGCACGAAGGCGGTGCGTGGGGCGAAGTGCGCGCCGCCAACAAGCTGGAGATCGACTGGATCAAAACCGGCGACGGCTTCACCTGGACATCGCGCGACATGGACGAAACCACCGCCAAAGCCCTGCATGGCTGGGAAATCGCCAAGGAGAAAATCATTTCCGGCGCGTATGACATCGTCGTGCTGGATGAATTTACCTACCTGCTCACGCTGGGCTGGCTGGACACTGACGCCGCGCTGGACTGGCTGAAGGCGAACAAACCCGCAGAGATGCACCTCATCATCACCGGGCGCGGGGCGCCGCAGCCGCTGATCGATTATGCCGACCTCGTGACCGAAATGAAGAATATCAAGCATCCGTACGACTCCGGGATTCAGGCGCAGGGAGGCATTGAATTCTGAAAGGTGACCCCCTGCCCCGTTTTCGCATCGGGGCGACCTCGTACATCATCCCCGGAGACCTGGCCGAAAATGCTGCCTGGCTGGCCGGAAAAGTCGCGGATATGGAGCTGGTGCTGTGGACGACGGCCGACGGCCTGCATAATTTCCCCGATGCGGCGCAGGTCGCCCGGCTGAAGGCCATCGCATCCGCGCACGACATGACCTACACCGTGCATCTGCCGATGGACGTGCAGTGGACTGACGGGTGCGAGCATGAATCGCTGGCGCTGGCCGCGCGGGTCGTGGTTGCCACGTCGGATCTGCCCGTGCACAGCTATGTCTTTCACCTGGAAGGCACCGACGCAGGCTCGGACGCATGGCACACCAACCGGGCAAAGGCGTGCGCGTGGCTGTGCGATCACATCGGCATCCCGCGGGAAAAGCTGGCCGCCGAAAACCTGGAAAATTACGCGCCGGACCATGTCGCCAGCATTGCCGACAACACCGGCGTAGGGCGTACATTCGATATCGGGCATGTGTGGAAGCAGGGCGGCGACCCGCTGGCGCTGATACCCGGCTGGCTGCCGCAGGCGCGCGTCGTGCATCTGCATGGCGCTGCGCCAGACGGGCACGCGGTCATGCGCGATCATCTGCCGCTGAGCGTGATGCCCGAAGCGGACATCGATGCCATGATTGACGCGCTGTGGGAGTGGGACGGCGTGCTGACGCTGGAAGTGTTTGAAGGCGATTATGCGCCCAGCCGTGCCGCGCTGGACGAGAGCATCCGCCGCGTCGCGGCCGCGCGCGGGTAATGACGCCCAACGCCCCTCATGGTATGCTTTCAGGCCTGACCATTTACAGTGAAACGACCCTGAGTCATGACATTATCCCTGCCTTATACCATCCCGCCGCTGGATGAACACGCGGCCCAGCAGGCAGCGCAGCGCCAGGACCGCCTGACCAAACCGACTGGCGCGCTGGGACAGCTTGAAAAGCTCTCAATCCGGCTGGCCGCCATGACAGGCCGGCTGGACTACCGCCCGGACCGCCGCGCTGTGCTGGTCTTTGCTGGCGACCACGGCGTGACGCAGCAGGGCATCAGCGCCTACCCCGCCGACGTGACCGCCCAGATGGTGCTGAACTTCCTCAATGGCGGCGCGGCCATCAACGTCTTTGCGGCGCAGATGGGCGCCCGCCTGCGCGTGATCGACGCGGGCGTGGCCTCCACCTTCAGCGACGATGTGCGCGCGCATCCGGCTTTCATCGACGGCAAGATCGCGCATGGCACGCAGGACTTCAGCGTGGGCATGGCGATGACCAGCGCGCAGGCGCAGGCGTCGCTGGCGCTGGGCGCTCGCGCCTTTGAAAGCGTCTATGCTGACGGGCTGGATATTATTGCGCTGGGTGAAATGGGCATCGGCAACAGCACCTCGGCCAGCGCGATCATCGCCGCCATCACTGGCAGCGAGGCATCGCTGGTCACCGGGCGCGGCACCGGCATCACCGACGAAACGCTGAGCCATAAGATTACGCTCATCGAGCGCGCGCTGACGATCAATGCTCCGGCTGAGATAGATACGCTCATGCGCGTGGGCGGATTCGAGATTGGTGCCATCGCCGGGGCCATCATCGCGGCGGCGGCGAACCGCGTGCCAGTCGTGCTGAATGGCCTGATCTGCACCGCGGGCGCCTTGATCGCGGCGCAGATTCAGCCCGCCGTGCTCGGCTATCTGATCGCCGGACACCGCGGGGCAGAGCCGGGGCATCGGCTCGCGCTGGAGCATCTGGGGCTGGATGCGCTGCTGGCGCTGAATATGCGCCTGGGCGAAGGCACCGGCGCAGTGCTGGCCTTCCCGCTGATCGAAGCCGCGATGCGCGCCCTGCAGGAGATGGCGACATTCTCAGACGCGGGCGTGAGCGACCGGGAGGGAACATGATGAATCCCCTCGGCTGGTTACTCGACTTTCGTGCGGCCGTCTCTTTCCTCACAATCCTGCCGCTGGGCATGGTGCAGGGACGCAAGCCCGCCTGGAGCGTGGGCTTCTTCCCGCTGATCGGCGCGGGTATCGGCTTCGGACTGGCCTTTCTTACCACCGTGACCGTGTTCTCGCAGGATGTGATGGCGTTTCTGGCGCTGGCCTTCTGGGTGATCGTCACCGGTGGGCTGCATCTGGATGGCTTTGCGGATGCCTGCGACGGCCTGTTCGCCACCACCACACCGGCCCGCCGGCTGGAAATCATGAAAGACCCACGCGCTGGCTCGTGGGCGGTCATCGGCATCGGCCTGCTGCTGCTGGGCAAGTTCATCCTGCTGCGCAATGTGCCGCCGCCGCTGCTGCTGCTGGCTCCATTGTTTGGGCGCATGGCGATTGTGTATGCGATGGCCGCGCACAAACCAGCACGCCCGGACGGGCTGGGCGCATGGTTCCGCGATGGACTGGGCCCGCCGCAGGTCGCATTGGCCGCCGCCATCACCGTCGCGATCACGCTGCTTGTGCTGAACTATCTGCCCGTGAATCCGCTCGCGTTTGTGGCCATTGTCGCCGTCGTGCCTGTCACGGCATGGTGGGCGTCACGCCGACTGGGCGGCGGCCTGACCGGCGATATCTACGGCTTCGTGTGCGAGCTGACCGAGCTGGTCGCGCTGCTGGCGCTGGCGTGGGCGTATCGTGCCTGAGTCGTCGCGGATGACGCTGATCCTGGGCGGCGCGCGCGGCGGCAAAAGCGCGACTGCCGAGCGTATGGCCCGTGAATCAGGCGGGCGCGTTCTGTTTGTGGCCACCGCGCAGGCCTTCGATGACGAAATGCGCGAACGCATCGACCGCCATCGGTCAGAGCGGCCCGCCGAGTGGGACACGCTGGAAGCGCCGTTGAACGTCGCACAGGCCATTCAGTCTGCCGCAGCGCAGCCCCCATACGATGTCATCCTGCTGGACTGCATCACGCTGCTGGCCACCAATGCGCTGCTGACGCTGCCCGAAAGCTGCACGCAGGACGAGGCAGATGCCGTCATCCTGCGCGAGATTGAGGCGCTGATCGTCACCATCGGGCAGGTGCCCGCCCACTGGCTGATCGTGTCCAACGAAGTGGGCATGGGCATCGTGCCGCCCACGCATCTGGGCCGCGTCTTCCGCGATGCGCTGGGCCGTGCCAATCAGGCGCTGGCACGCCGCGCCGATGATGTGCTGCTGGTGGTGGCCGGTCTGCCCTGGGCGCTGAAAGGACACGCCCCAGGGCAGCCATGAACGCGCTCACCCTGCGCACCGCCACCCGTGAGGACCGCCATACCCGCTGGCAAATCACGCACGAGGCATGGAAAGTCGCCTACGCGCATATCTACACGCCGCAGGAAATCACCGACGTGTTCGACGACCTGCTGTTCCAGCGCCAGTCGTGGGGGCGCAATCGCGGTGAGCTGCTGGGGCATCTGGTGGCAGAGCGCGACGGTCGACTGGTCGGGTTCGTGGGCATGGCGCTGTGCATGCGCGGGCGCGGCCAACCGCAGCATGGGGAAATTACCGCGCTGTATGTGCTGCCAGAGGAACACGGGCGCGGCGCCGGGCGACTGCTCTGGCAGGCCGGGCTGGCACAACTGCGCGCGCGCGACTGCACCGCCGCCTGGGTGTGGACGCTGCAACGCGCCAGCGCAGTCGATTTCTACCGGCACATGGGCGCGACGGCAGCCGCGCACGGCATCTATACCATCGGCGACCACGAGGAACCCGCCATCGGCTTCCTCATTTCACTGTGATAGCTGGCTATATCCAGAGGGCTTGAGGCATCCGGCCACGTCCCATACGCTTACCTGTATCCTTGAGTTGCGCACCGGAAAGCCCGTCTTATGCTGCTCATCAAACGCATGCCGTCCCTGTATCAGCGCTATGCCTGGATTGTCGTCGCGGTCACATTTCTGGTGCTGCTGTTCGCGGCGGGTGTGCGCACGATTCCCAGCGTCATCATCAAGCCGCTGGAGGCGGAATTCGGCTGGGACCGCGGGTTGATTTCCGGCGCGGTCGCCATCAGCCTGTTCGCCTTTGGGCTGGGCGGGCCAATTGCCGGATCGCTGGTTGACCGCTTCGGACCGCGCCGCGTCATGCTGGGCGGGCTGGCCCTGATCTGCGTCGGGCTGATTCCGATGGCCAACATGACTTCGCCAGGCGAGCTGTATCTGTACTGGGGGCTGGTGGTGGGCGTGGGCACCGGCGCTATCGCCAACGTGCTGGCCGCCACTGTGGCCAATCGCTGGTTCAACCGGCATCGCGGGCTGGTGGTCGGCCTGCTGGGGGCATCGGCCGCCGCCGGACAGCTCATCTTCCTACCGACGATGCTGGCCGCCGTGACCGACACCGGCTGGCGCGGCATGATCACCATCGTCGCCGTGGCGGTGGGCATTTGCATCATTCCCGTGTTTCTGTTCATGCGCGACAAGCCGCAGGACCTGGGCCTGGAGCCGGTCGGCGGCTCTCCGCAGGGCACAGCAGGCGACCTGGGCCCTGCCTTCCCGATGTCAAAGGCCATCCGCACGCGTGATTTCTGGCTGCTGGCGGGCAGCTTCTTCATCTGTGGCTACACCACCAACGGGCTGATCGGCACGCACCTGCTCACGCACACGGTCGAGCACGGTTTTGTGGAGGTGGAAAGCGCGGCCGCGCTCAGCCTGATGGGGCTGATGAACATCTTCGGCACGCTGGCGTCCGGCTATTTCAGCGACAAAATCGACAACCGCAAGCTGCTGGCCATGTACTACGGCTTCCGCGCCTTGTCGCTGTTCGCCCTGCCCTTCATCATCGACATGCAGGGGCTGTTCATCTTCGCGGTCATCTACGGGCTGGACTGGGTGGCGACCGTGCCGCCGACCGTCAACCTGACCGCGAAACGCTTTGGCCGCCGTTCGCTGGGTATGATCTACGGCTGGATCTTTTGCAGCCACATGATCGGCGCGGGCATCGCGGCGCAGGCGGGCGGCTTCTTCCGCGACCTGCTGGGCGATTACCACCTGATCTTTATCTCGGCGGGCGTGCTGGGATTCATCGCAGTGGCGCTGTCGATGAGCATCGGCCGCCGCCGTGCGCCAGCGCGGCCAGCCGCCGTCAGCCCGACGGCATAAAGGCCAGCTCTGCCCGCAGCGGGTGATGGTCCGACCCGGCATAACCCAGCGGATACGCCTCCAGCGGCACGAAGTCGTCTGAGTGCCAGATATAGTCGATGCGGATGAGCGGCAGCCAGCCCTGCACCAGCGGCACCTGGAAGCCATAATCTGGCCAGGTGGGGCCCAGCCCGCGCCCGACCTGCGCGAAGCTGTCGTCCAGCAGCGCGTCGATGCGCGCATAATCGTCACTGTGTTCAGTGGTATTGAAGTCGCCCAGCAGCAGCACGGGCAGCGTCTCGTCGGCCACCCGAGCCAGCAAATCGGCAATTTCAGAGGAGCGAATCGCCGGGTTCATGCCCAGATTGAGCGGCGGCAGCGGATGCGCGCTGTACACGGCGATGCGCTGGCCATCGGGCAGCAGCGCCTCGACGCGCACGTGCCCCAGTGTGCCGGGGATAAACGAGACATTTTCCAGCGGAAACCGGCTGTAAATCGCGTTACCGGGGATGGTGCCGGTGTCGGCATTTTCCACGCGATAGGGGAACCGCTCCAGCAGCGTCAGGTCACTGGCAAACGGCTCACCCACATATTCCTGAAACGCCAGGATATCGATGTCTTCCTGCGCCAACACGACTTCCAGCCCACGCGCATGGTCTGCAGCACGTGTGGCCAGCGTGTTGAACGTCATGATATTCAGGCGCAGCGCATCGTCCGGCACGGCGGCCTGCGCGCGCGGCATGTAACGCCCCGCATACAGCGCCAGAAACAGCACGGCAAATGGCGCAAACAGCAGCGCCAGCCGGACGCGCCGCATCAGCAGCACAATGACGCCAGCGGCGATTGCCAGCACCAGCAGCGCCGGCATCAGCGCGTTGCCCATGCGCACCACGGGGATACTTTCGCCGCCGATCAGCCTCAGTAGCAGATACAGCGCGATCAGCGCCCCATAGGCCAGCGCCCCGGCCGTGATCGTATTTGCCAGTGCGCGTCTTATCCTGCGAATCATTCAGGTTCCTGTTCGCTTTTTATCAGCCACTGGTTTATACACACGCCGCGCACAAACCTCACCATCAGCATGGCAACCAAAAAGCCCCTGCACATGACGCGACAGGGGCTTTCAGAAGGCAAATAAGGGGCGGCTAGTCCACGCCGCGCATACGCGGGTCAAGCGCGTCGCGCAGGCCGTCGCCCAGGAAGTTGAAGGCGAACATGACCAGGAACAGCGCCAGCGCCGGGAACACTGCCTGGCTGGGATAGCTGGTGATGCGCTGGGCACCCTCGGCGATCATCGCGCCCCAGCTTGGGCGCGGGGGCTGCACGCCCAGGCCGATGAAGCTCAGAAAGGCCTCATACGAGATGTACGTCGGGATGGTCAGCGTCTCGGCCACAATCAGCGGGCCGACGATGTTCGGGATGATATGCCGCAGCATTATACCCTGCGTGCGCGTGCCCATCGAGCGTGCCGCCTCGATGTATTCCTTCTCGCGCACGCTCAGCACCTGCGCGCGCACCAGGCGCGCCATGCCCATCCAGCTCGTCAGGCCGATGCCGAAGAAGATGAACAGCATGCCGCCCGTCTGCCGGTCGAGCTGGCCGATGATGTAGCCAAATGACCCCGGCTCCAGATCGCCAAAGCCGGCGCGGAAAAAAGCCAGCATGAGGATGATGAGCAGGATAGTGGGAAAGGCATACATCAGGTCGACGATGCGCATGAGGAAATTATCCACGCGCCCGCCCACATAACCGGAAATCAGCCCGACGATGAAACCCACGATGATGCTGACCAGCGGGCCAATGAAGGCCACCAGCAGCGACACCTGCGCGCCGTAGATGATGCGCGTGAACAGGTCGCGGCCGAGGCTGTCTGCGCCAAACAGGTACTGGTCGGAGATGCGCACATAGCCGCCCGGTTCGCCCTGGGGAATCATCGAGGTGAAGATGCGCGTCACCCAGTACGGGGTAGCATTGGTCGCGGTCAGCGTCTGACGGTCATAGGGATGCGGCGCAATCACGGACGCGAACAGCGCCATCAGCACGGCAATCAGGATGATGGCGACACCCAGCAGGGCGGCGCGGTTGCGGCGCAGGCGCTTCCATGAGTCCTGCCACAGGCTTTCACCCTTTACATGGTTCTCCAGCTTGACCACGGGTGACGGAAGGGATTTATTGACGGTCGTCATCGAAGTGTGGCCTCTCTTTAGTCAAACCGGATACGCGGGTCCAGCCACGCGTAGACGACATCTACCAGCAGATTTGAAATGACCAGCACGCCGGCATACAGCAGGATGGTGCCCATCACAACCGGATAATCGCGCCCCTGCACGGCAGTCACGAAATAGCGGCCGATGCCCGGTACGCCAAACACCGTCTCCACCACGAACGTACCCGTCACCAGCGCGGCAAACAGCGGCCCCAGCACGGTCACGACCGGCAGCAGGCCGTTCTTGAGCGCGTGAAAGGTAATCACGCCGCTTTCGGCCACGCCCTTGGCCCGCGCCGTGCGGATATAGTCTTCGTTCATCACCTGCAACAGGCTGGCGCGCATCAGGCGGGCGATCAGCGCCGAGCTGGCAAAGCCCAGCGTAAAGGCAGGCAGGATGAGGTGATTGAGCGTGCCCCAGCCGGTCACCGGCAGGATGCGCCACTGCACACCCACCAGATATTGCAGGACCGGCGCCGAGATAATCACAGGCACCGACACGCCAATGATGGATACGCCCATCGCGCCGAAGTCCTGCCATTTATTGCGGTTTAGCGCGGCAGCCACGCCCAGCGGAATGCCAATCGAGACGGCCACCAGGAAGGCAGCCACCCCAAGCTGGGCAGACACGGGCATGTTTTCGCGGAATATGTCGTTGACAGAGCGGCCACGCGCGCTGTAAGTGGGGCCAAAATTCACCCACTTGAAGCTCTGGTTTTCACCAAAAATGGCGGGCAGCTGAAATTCAATCAGGTAATCTTCATCAGCGGACGGGACAGTTTGCGGGCCGATGCGCGGCACCACAATATCGCCCATGTAGACCAGGTACTGCACAATCAGCGGCTCATCGAGCCGGTATTTCGCGTTCAGCGCGTCCAGCGTTGCCTGCGGCAGCGGCTTTTCACGGCTGAAGGGACCGCCAGGGACTGCCCGCATCAGGCCGAACGTGATGACGGACACCACGAACATGACGAGGATCATCCAGAGCAGACGACGCAGGATAAATTTGGTCATAATAAGGGGCTCCAGGCGGGAATAATCGAGGGGGCAGAGAAAATTCCCTGCCCCCTGCAAATCATGTATTACACGAGGTGGACTAGCCGGAGAAGCTCCACTCGTTGTAAGCCTGGTTGGTCACGACCGACGGAACATATTCCAGGTTCGGCTTGATCAGGCTGTTCACGGCATACCAGAACAGCGGGGCAATCGCAGCTTCTTCTTCGTTCAGAATTTCTTCTGCACGGGCGTACAGCGCACGGCGTTCTTCGGTGTCGGTCATCAGACGGGCCTGGGAAACCAGTTCGTCGAATTCGGCATTCGAGAAGTTGACGTCGTTCTGGCTGGACTGGCTGTACATCACGTCGTACAGGAAGTTGCTGGCGTCGTTATAGTCCTTGCACCAGCCCACGCGGGCGATGCCGGGGTGTTCTTCGCTGATGGTCGAGAAGTAGGTCGAGCCTTCCATCGGGTTGACGGCGACGGTGACGCCCAGGTTCTCGGTCCACTGCTGCTGAATGACCTGAGCGATCAGGGCATTGCGGGCGGTGTCATTGTAGCTGTAGGTCAGCGACAGGTCGGCGGCGTTGGCGATGCCCAATTCTTCCAGGGCGATGGCCAGCTCAGCCTGCGCGAATTCCAGGTCGAACGTCACGCCCAGGTCGGGGTTCAGTTCGGGGGTCGGGGCGGCGTTCAGGCCAGGGCGCGAGAACCAGCCAGCAGCGATCCAGCCGATCTGGAGCACGTTGTCAGCGATGGCAACGCGGTCGATCGAGTAGCTGAGGGCACGGCGCAGGTGCACGTTGTCGGTCGGGGCTTCGGTGTTGTCAAAGCCGAGGTAGTAGGTGCAGGGTTCCACACCACGATAGTACTCGGCGCTCAGGACCGGGTCGGCCTGGACGCGCGGCACCTGATCGACGGGGACGTCGATGGCCTGGATGTTGCCGGCTTCGTATTCAGCGAAGGCCTGGGGCTGGTCCAGGAAGCGCCACTGCACTTCTTCGATGGTCGCGGCGGGAATGTTCTCGGCACCAGCCCAGAACGGATTCACGACCACGGAGATCGAACCGCCGGTACCACGGACCCATTCCTTCAGGGCGTAGGGGCCGTAGGTGGCGATGTTGGCGGGATCGGTCCAGCTGTCGCCGAACGCGTCAATCGCGATCTGCGGCACGGGGCGGGCCATCCACAGACCAAACACGGCCGGCGCAAACGCGGCGCTGTCCGGGGCCAGGATGGTGTAGGTGTTTTCGTCGACGATGCTCACGCCGAGGGTGCTGGCGTCGGCTTCACCGGCGTTGAATTCGGGCGCGCCGGTCACAAACGGCAGCAGCACGTACGAATACGGGGCGGCGGTGGCCGGGTCCAGCGCACGGGTCATACCGTACACGGCATCGGCGGCGGTCACAAACAGCGGGTTGCCATCAGCATCGGTCACCTGCTCCACAGCGCCAGATTCGGCGTTGTAGCGCACCCAGGCGACACCTTCCAGCAGGTCGATGGTGTACAGCACGGAACCATCATCATTCGGGGTCGGGGTGATCGCGGTCGCGATGCCGAGTTCCAGCTCACCGGTGGCCACATCGCTCATGGTCACGCCGGGGAACAGGTGGTTCAGCACATCGACAGACGTGACGGTTTCAGACAGGGTGGGGTCAATCGTCGGGATGTCATCCGCGGTCATGTTGATGGTGGTCACCAACACACTCGGAGCATCCTGCGCCAGGGCCACGCCACCCATAAGCGCCAAAGCAGCGCTCATCAGGCCAGCAGCAGCAAAACGTGTGAGTTTCATGCAGCATTTCCTCCACAAATATAAGGCTTACATCATTACCACTTGATGCACGTTAAAAATTAACACGCGCTTAGAAAGTCCACAAGTGGCGATTGATGTAGTAAATACGCAATGCCGCATATGAATGTTCAATAAATCTCAAAAGCGGAGGTTAAGGCACACGGCGACTCCGCCATACGTGCCGGATGCCGAGCACCAGCGGGATGCCCATGCCCACCGCGCCGACGAGCGCCGGACCCGGCTGGCCCCAGAAGACGAGCTGCCCCACCGTTTGCAGGAACCAGGTCACGCCATAGATGACCAGCGCGGGCACCAGCGGGATGCGCTCCGGTCGCAGGCCCACCACCCGCGCCAGCGCGGAAATCAGCCCGCTGGCCAGCAGCCAGCCCGCGTAATTCACCCACGGAATGCCAAAGTAGTTAAAGTCGCCCGGCTGCGCCCACACCCAGAAATTCCAGCCCACCATCTGCGGGTCGAGAAACAGGTCCCAGGCAGTGAACACCAGCGCGCTGACCAGCACAAAGGCCAGCCATGGATAGCGCGCGCGTCGCGTGAACAGATGCGCCAGCGCCCACGCCGACGGCATCATCATCATCCATGCCAGCGGAATCAGCAGCGGCACCCCACCCAGCTGCGGCTGAAGCAGCGTGGTGTAGCTGTAGGTCCCAAACGGAAAGCCCGTCTTACTGCCCACAAACTCGACACCCCACGCGGCGGTCACCGTGACCAGCGTCACGATCAGCGCACGCCGCCCGCCCAGCCCGGCGACCAGGATCACCAGCGCGGCCGACATTTGCAGCACGGCCCCCAGCGTGATGCCAAATGGCAGCATAGGATCACCCAGCGTCCAGCGTTGAATCGGCACGCTGATCATCGCCAGCGCCCAGATGACCACCAGCACATAACAGGCTTTTACGGCGCGCGGCAGCGCATCCCAGAACAGGCGCATCTGCTCAGGCATTGATCGCTGCCCGCAGCCGGTCGACATCGCCCGCCACTTCCAGCCCGGCACATTCGCCAGTGTCGTCCAGCAGCGCGACAGACGCGCCGTGTTCAGTCAGCTTCACATGAATAGTGGCCTTCAGCGTCTCCGGCACGCGGGTGCCCATGTCGTGTCGGTTGGGGCCGGGCAGCAGGGTGGCATCCGCCCGCGTGGCGAAGATTTCCAGGCGCTTGCTGTTGTCTTCCAGCACCCACAGCACATGATCATCGGTCACTTCCAGCTTTGTGCTGCGCGCGCCGGTATAGGTGGCGAACACATGACGGACACCGTCGATGGAGACGCCAGCCAGAAAGCCGGGGAACCAGCCGCCCAACAGCGGCACCACCGCCACCGATGCGCTGAAGCTGATGCCCGTCCGGCTGAAATGGTTGGTCTGCATCCACACCCAGCCCGCCGGAAAGCTCTTGCCCCAGTCTTTTTCGACATAACCGCGCCCGCCGGTGAAATCCAGCGGCTCGCCATCCACCGTCAGGCGGCCGGTCACTTCATGGTCGAATTTCAGCACGCCGTGATAGCACTCCATAATCGGCAGCCAGCCAAACGGCCCCATCGTGCCCGGCGAGACGGCGCTGACGGGCCAGCCCAGGCTGTCGCCAAAGGCCAGCGTCCCACTGACGGTGCGCAGGTCATCATCGATATCCAGTTCGATGCGGTCCAGGCGAAAGCGATTCTTCCCGATGCGCACATCGAAAAAGCCTGGCTCAGCCTGAAAGTCGCTGGCCGGATACCGATGGTAGGTCGCCTGACCGCTCAGGCCGTCAAAGACCTGCACGAAGGCATGGTGCTGAGCCGGGTCGTCGCTGATGAAAATGCCCGGAATGACGGCATAGCGCAGGCTGCGGTCGGCATTGACCATCTTGAAGTACCAGCCTTCAAAGAATGGCGGCTGCTTCTCTGCCCCGTGATACCACTCCGGATGTGTGGTGCTGTCAAACCAGCGTGCGATGCGACCCAACATACCCTGTTTCCTCGTAGCCGACGTGATGAATCAGCATAGCATCCGGACCGGCAATTAGCGAAAAGTGCGGCTGTGATGAAAAAAGGCTTAGCACATGACAGGCATGATGCGGAATGGACGCATAATGGAACGTAATATCGGATGAATGCGTTTCGCTGCGCTGCCTGGCACGGGTGGCACCTGCATCCGTGGGGGATTTTATGATGACTTTCTGGGATTTCAATCGCCTGCTCACCAGCAGGCTGATGACATGGGCGATGACCAGCACCATTCTCGGGCTGATCCTGTCCGCCTTCGGCAGTTTCGGGCGCGGGCTGGGATCGCAGTTTGTGGGCTGGGCCATCGTCAACGCGGCCATCGCTTTCTTTGGCGGACGCAGCTCAGAGAATAAATTCACCGCGCTGGGCGACCAGGCCTATGACCCGGCGCTTCAGGCCGAGGAAGCGCGCAAGCTGCGTCGCCTGCTGTGGATCAACTTCGGGCTGGATGTGCTGTATATGTGGGGCGGCTGGCGGCTGATGACGCGCAAAGGGGCTGGCGGTCGCACGCGCGGCACTGGCCTGGGCATCATCCTGCAGGGGCTGTTCCTGTTCGTGTTTGACGGCGTGCATGCGCGCCAGGTGCCGGAACGCTTCACCCACAAGGACGAGATAGCATGAATACGCAGGTGGACCCGCGCGTGACGGAGCTGTTCACGCGTGCCTATGCCAGCCCGGACCACGACCCCTTCACATGGACGCATGACGAGCCGTTCGGCAGCGCCGTGCTGGTGCATGGCTTTCCCGGCACGCCAGCCGACATGCGCCCGCTGGCGACCGTGCTGCACGAGCTGGGCTGGAATGTGCATGGCGTGCTGCTGCCCGGCTTCGGCAAGCAGATCGCCAGCCTTGCCAGCAAGCACACCGAGGACTGGCTGAACGCCGTGACCGACGCGCTGCTGGCGCAGCACCTGCCCGGCAAACCGCGCCTGCTGGTTGGCCATTCGATGGGCGGCGCGCTGTCGCTGGCGGCGACTGCCCGCGTGCAGGTGGATGCGCTGATGCTGCTGGCGCCGTTCTGGAAAATCAATCACGCGCTGTGGACGATGCTGCCCGTGCTGTCGCGCCTGGTGCCGACGGTGCAGCCTTTCCGCCTGGCGAAAATGGATATGAACGATCCGGAGACGCAGAAGGGCCTGCGCCAGTTCATGCCGGAGGCCAATCTCGATGACCCGGAGCTGCAAACCACCATGCGTGATTTTTCGGTGCCCACCAGCATGATCGATCAGGTCAGGCGCGCCGGGCAGATGGGCGCAGACGCGGCGCGGGCGATCAACCTGCCGACCTGCATCATTCAGGGCAGCGACGACATGCTGGTGCCTCCGGCCAATACGCTGGCGCTGGCGGAAAGCATGGCCTGTCAGCCGGCTGTCGAGCTGATACGCGGCAAGCACGAGCTGAACGACGCGACACTGTCGTCGTGGCCGCAGGTGCAGGCGCTGGCGACGCGCTTCATCCGCAGGCTGATGGCGTCATGAACGCGCAGCGCACGACCGGGATAGTCTGACGAGATGGAACAAAGTCACGTGAACGAAGGCCTCAGCCTGGTGCTGATAGGCAACGCGGCGGCCACGCTGATGATGACCGGCTGCATCTGGCTGATTCAGCTGCTGGTGTACCCGATCATGAGCCGGGTGGGCGCGGCGCAGTTCCCCGCCTACGAATCGGCGCATATCGGCGCGGTCACGCTGGTGGTGGGCCCGCTGATGCTGGCCGAGGCCGTCACCAGCTTCCTGCTGCTGGGCGCGCGGCCAAACGGCGTGCCCGCCTGGATGCCGCTGGCCGGCATGGTTTGCGTAGCCGTCGTGTGGGTGACGACGGCCTGCATCAACGTGCCGCAGCACAACGCGCTCAGCCTGGGGTTTGACGCCGCCACGCACAGCGCGCTGGTGGCCAGCAACTGGATTCGCACCATCGCGTGGACGGCGCACGGCGCGCTCGTGTGCGCCATGCTGTGGCTGGCGATGCGCTAATCGCCCTCCAATCATGCTTCGTGGTACAGTGTATGGGATGCACACGTCTTAAAGGAAGGTTTCACGTGAACAAGCTTGTATTGACTGCTTTGACGGCTGCCGCGCTGCTGCTGGCGGCCTGCCAGCCCAGTGGGGCGATGCGCAGCATCACCCGCGGTGAGGAAGTATATTTTAATGATTTTACGCAGCCAGCAAGCTTTGAAGAAGGCACGTATCAGGGGGCGACCCTGCGCGTGCGTGAAGGCATCTATCGCATCGATGTCACCGTGGGCGATGGCACGCTGTGGTGGGGCCAGTATGGCGAGACGCGGTCCGATGTCGTCATCGACGTGGATGCCGAGCAAATCAGCGAACGGCCGGAGACGCTGTACGGCGTGATGTGCCGCGTGCGGGGCACGGTGGGCCAGGCGGCGGCAGTCGACCCGACGCTGGCCGCGATCATGGCCGACGAGACCGCCGAGCCGGAAGCGACTGAAGCAGCCGAAGAGGCCACACCTGAAGCCGAAGCCACTGAATCCGCCGAAGAGGCTGCGCCGGAAGCCGAGGCGACCGAAGCAGCTGCCGCAACGGAATCGACCGCGGGCGATGAACCCGCGTCGGGCAGTGGCGACGGCTACCTGTTCCTGCTGGACGGCAACGGAAACTATGCCATCATGGTGGCGCGCGGCCGCAGCATGACCCCGTTGGTGAACTGGACGGCCAGCGATGCCATCAACGCCGTGCCGGGCAGCAACCGCATCCGCGCTATCTGCGTGGGCGATTACCTGGCGATGTCTGTGAACGATACCTTCCTGGCCGATACCACCGACGACACCTATCGCGAGGGGCAAATCGGGCTGGCAGCCGGGGCAGCCAACCGCCTGGGCGTGCGCGTAGACTTTGACAATCTCTCGGTCGCGCTTCCCGAAGGATCGTAATCTGTGCAGCAGCCCGTCGTCGAGGCAGACCCCTCGCTGGGGAATGCCCTCGCCAGCTATCCATCAGACCGCCTGCGCGCGCTGATTATCGGCGGCATCATCGGGGCGACCATCGCTGCGCTGGTCAGCCTGACGATCGCCCCCCTGCCCGACTGGTGGGCGCCGCCGCTGACGGTCATCATCATGGCGGGCACGACGCTGGGGCTGGGCTGGTTCGTGCTGCATTTCTGGAATCGCGAAATCATCCTGTATGAACGGGGCTTTCTGCTGCAGGAGGGCTCCCGCTGGGTGCCCTTCCTGTATGCCGAGATGTCGAGCATCCGCCTGTATGCCGAGCGCCTGTCGCAGTTCGGCGGCCTGCTGAAACGCGACGTGTATCGCTTCACCGTGACCAGCGTGCGCGGCGAACAATTCGTCATCACCAACCGCGTCTACCGGCGTGCCGCCGAGCTGGGCACCCGCCTGACCGAACAGCTCAACAAGGTGCTGGAGCCGCGCCTGCGCGAACGCATGGACAACGGCGAACAGGTCCCGTTTGCCGACGGCCTGACGATGAGCGCGATAGGCCTGCATGCGGGCGGCAAAGACCTGCGCTGGGCGGACTTCGGCGGCTACAGCGCACAGGGCGGCCGCCTGCATCTGCTTGACCGCGAGAAGAAATCCTGGTTCAGCATGCCGCTGCGCGAGGTGGATAACCTGACCCTGCTGGTCGACCTGCTCAAGGAACAGCGCGCATGATCGTCCCAATGCTGGTCTTCACGGCGCTTGGTTTCTTCAGCGGCTCGCTGATGTTCTCATACTGGCTGGGCAAACGCATGCTCGGCAAAGACATCACCACCGTCGGTGATGGCAACCCAGGCACATTTAACGTGTTCAAGGCGGGTGGCAAAGCGGTCGGTGCGCTGGCCTTCCTGCTTGATGTGCTGAAGGGGACCATTCCCGTGGCTATCGCCCGTTACGGCTTCGGCCTGTACGGCTGGGAGCTGCTGCCGGTGGCGCTTGCGCCGGTCTTCGGGCACGCGTTTTCGCCGTTCATGGGCTGGCGTGGCGGAAAAGCCGTGGCCGTCGCGTTTGGCGTGTATATGGCCATCACACTGTGGGAGATGCCCGTCATCACCGGCCTGACGCTGGGGCTGTATTACACCGTCATCGGCAATTCCGGCGTCGCCATTCTGATGACCAGCCTGACAGCGCTGGTGTATATCCTGCTGTTCGACGCCTATCCGGTGCTGATCGCCTATAACATCGCCTCGTCGGCGCTTATCCTGTGGAAGTACCGCGCAGATTTTCGGGAACCGTTGGCACTGCGCGGCTGGATCCGGCGGCGGTTATGGCCCTCGAAGCAGTCGGTTTAATCCTCATCGTTTTCATCAGCGGGGCGCTGTGCGTAATCGCCATCATCGCGATCGTGAATGCGTTCGCGTTCCCGCGCCTCGGCAGCATCCGGGCAGATGCGCCGCCTGATCTGCGCCTGTCGGTGCTGGTGCCTGCGCGCAACGAAGCGGCCGTGATCGGCGGTACTGTCGCGCGCATCCTGGGGCAGCAGGGCGTCGCGCTGGAGCTGCTCGTGCTGGACGACCACAGCACGGACGGCACACGCGATGTCGCCCTTCTGGCCGCGGCGGGCGACCCGCGCCTGAAGGTCATCGCTGGAGCAGAACTGCCCGACGGCTGGTTCGGCAAAAACTGGGCCTGCCAGCAGCTTGCGGACCACGCGACCGGTGAGCTGCTGGTCTTCACCGATGCCGACGTGGTCTGGCAACCAGGCGGACTGGTGGCGCTGGCACGCGCGCAGGCACAGTTCGCCTCCGCCATGCTGACGGTCTGGCCGACGCAGATGACGCGCACCTGGAGCGAACGCATCGTTGTGCCGCTGATGGCATTCGTCATCCACGGCTATCTGCCCGCACCGCTGGTCAACCGCACACAATGGACCGCCTTTTCGGCGGGCAACGGCCAGTGCATCGCCTTCACCCGCGAGGCCTATCAGCGCGTGGGCGGGCATGCCGCCGTGCGCGACGAAATCGTCGAGGACATTCAGCTGGCACGCCGCACCAAGCGCGCAGGCCTGCGCCTGACGATGGTCGAGGGCGACGGCCTGATCGCCTGCCGCATGTACGAGAATTGGGCGCAGGTGCGTGCAGGCTACGCCAAGAACATCATCGCGGGCTATGGCAGCGCCGCCGCGATGCTGGCCGGGGCGGTCTTCCACTGGCTGGTGCTGCTGGGGCCGTGGCTGTGGCTGCTGTTCGGCGCTGGCGATAAATCAGGCCTGTGGCCCGGCCTGCCGCTGGCCTGGATCGCGCTGGGGATTGGCGTGCGTGGGCTGACCGCAGCCGGATCGCGCCAGCGTATATACGATGCCATTACCCTGCCGCTGGGCGCCGTGCTGCTGAGCATCGTCGCGGGGCAGGCGCTGTACTGGCAGACACGTTACGGCGGCGTACGCTGGAAAGGCCGCACGCTCAAACGCGTAAAATCGGGCAGGCGCGGGTAGGTTCGGCTGCTGCACATTACCTTCAGACTGCAAAAGAGAGATGAACCGCCAAGACGCCAAGAGCGCCAGGAAAGAATGTTCATTCAAGGCACGGAAAAGATCATGAACAACCAGTGAATCTGTAACCAACGAAGATCAGGACAGGCAATGCGTCTGAAGGTTGGTCACAGGAAGGCCCTGTACTTCAATTCTTGGCGCTCTTGGCGCCTTGGCGGTTCAAATTGTCGTTACGGTAATGCTTATCGACGCAGGTAGGTTCGGCCGATGCCAGCGCGTCGGGATAACATGTTTTGTAACACGGGCAAGGTCCAGAGACAGCATCAGAGTGAGAGGCTCTATTCAGCACATGAAAATCGGCATTCAGGTCCCCAGCTTTAATTACGAGGGCAGCCCGGCCAGCATCCGTCCGCGGCTGAAAGACATCGCGCAGTTTGTGGACGCCCACGGTTTTTACAGCCTGTGGACGATGGACCATTTCTTTCAGATGGAGATGCTGGCTGGGCCGGACCAGGAAATGCTGGAAGGCTACAGCACGCTGAGCTACTTCGCCGCGCTGACCGAGCACGTGAAGCTGGGCACGCTGGTAACCGGCGTGATTTACCGGCATCCGGGCATCCTGCTCAAGACCGTGACCACGCTCGACACCCTGTCTGGCGGGCGCGCCTACCTGGGCATCGGCGCAGCGTGGTATGAGGGCGAGGCGCGTGGGCTGGGCGTGCCCTACCCCGACACGAGTACCCGCTTTGAAATGCTGGAAGAGACCCTCCAGATCGCGCATCTGGCCTGGGGCAGCGCGCATCCCGGCCCGTTTGACGGGAAACATTATCAGCTTTCCGGGCCGCTGATGAATCCCATGCCGATCGCCCAGCCCTACCCGCCGATCATGATTGGCGGCGGCGGTGAGAAAAAGACACTGCGGCTGGTGGCCCAGTATGCCGACGCGTGTAATCTGTTCGTGTTTGCGGGTCACGAGGCGCTGCAAAAGAAGCTGGACGTGCTGAAGGCGCACTGCGACGACCTGGGCCGCGACTATGCCAGCATTGAAAAGACCGCGCTGGGCAGCATCAGCCCGCAGATGACCTCCGCCGACATCATCGCGCTGTGCAAATCCACGGAAGCTTTGGGCTTCACGCACCTGATTTTCAACATGCCCGACGTAGAAAAGCTCACCCGCCTGGAGCAGGTGGCGCGTGAAGTGCTGCCAGAAGTGAGCTAAAAGAAGGGCTGAGCAACGAGTACTGAGCAATGAGTGACGGCACATGCAGGTTCGTCTGTTGGCACACCCGCCTTCCCGCGCTCTATCCCTTCCTCATTCCTCAGTACTCAGCACTCGGTACTGTTTTTCACTCAAACTGCTGCGGCGCATCGACAGCCAGTTCCTCAAACATGAAATTGGGCTGGTTGAGGATCTTGTGCACGGGGCACTTGCCAGCGATTTCCAGCAGGCGCTGCTTCTGTTCATCGGTCAGGTCGCCCTTGAAAGTAATCACCTGGCGGAACTCGTTCACAAAGTCAGACTCTCCGGTGTAGGCCGGATAATCCGCTGCCTTGATCTTCTGGTGGCTCACGCTCACCTCGACGCCTTCCAGCGGCCAGCCCTTGCGGTTGGCATACAGGCGCGCCGTGATGGCAGCGCACGCACCCAGCGAGGCCGTCAGCATTTCGACGGGCGTCGGGCCTTCGTTGGTGCCGCCATCGTGCAGCGGCTCATCGGCGATGAAATCGACATCGCGCACGGTAATGCCGACCTTCAGGCCTTCGGTCAGGACCAGATTTGCTACTGCCATTTTGGACCCCCCAATCCGGGATTCTCACATAAACGCTATAGTCTTCAGACGTGAACAGACGGGCTGTCCCTTACGCCATCGTCAGGCGTGCACCCAGCCGGTCCAGCCGCGCGCCTGCCACGCCGTATACAGCGCGACCGCGCCCACCGTGGCGACATTCAGGCTTTCCACGCGTCCGCGCATGGGCAGGCACAGCAGCAGGTCGCAGGTGTCGCGCACCAGGCGGCGCATGCCCTCGCCCTCGCTGCCCAGCACCAGCCCCAGACCGATATTCAGGTCAGCCTTGTCCAGCGGCGGCACGTTCGGGCCCATATCCAGCCCCACCAGCCACACATCGTTGTCTTTCAGGTCGCGCATCGTCTGCACCAGATTGGTCACCTGGGCCACGTTCAGATGCTCGACTGCGCCAGACGACGCATTGACCACCGCCGGGGTGACGCCCACGCCGCGCCGGTCCTGCAGGATGATGCCATGCACACCCACGGCGTCGGCCACGCGAATCAGGCTGCCCACGTTCTGCGGGTCCTTCAGCAGGTCCAGCAGCAGGATGAACGGTTTCTCGCCGCGCGACTGGGCCACCGCCAGGATATCTTCCATGCGGCTGTACGGATAGCCACCGCAGCGCAGCGCCATATTCTGATGGTTGGCGCCGTTGCTCAGGTCATCGATGATGCGGCGCTGCACGCGCTTCACCTTGACGCCTTTTTCCTGCGCCGTCTGCACAATTTCCGCGACGATGCCTTTTTCTTCCACGGTTTCCGTCAGCAGAAGCTGTTCCATCTGGCGGCGGCCTGCGCGCAGCGCCTCCATGATGGCCCAGTGGCCGTATACAAAATCAGTCATAGGTTCCCGCCTTCTGGTGTGTCTGGCGCACCGGCCTGAAGATCCTCGGCATAAAAACAATAGTCCTGCGGAAAAGTCGTGGCGCCCAGCGCATGCAGCAGCGCCAGCAATTGCGCACGATGGTCGGTGCCGTGATTGAGCATGTGGAACAGCGCCTCCCACACCTGCATGTAGTCATCCTTGACCATGCGCTGAAGCAGCATCTCGTCGGTCAGACCGTCCAGCCAGGCGCGCATTTCCGCCTCGACGGCATCCCAGCGTGCCCGCAGCGCCGCCCGGTCATCCCCGAACGGCGGCTCGTCAGCATCATCCGGCTCTCCCGGCAGGCTTTTCAGGTCCTGCAACCAGGCATCATCCACGATGACCATGTGCACGCACTGGTTGCGCACCGAGCCGATCGAGTAGGCGCCGGGCTGAACATACTGCTCATCCGTCAGCGCCATCACGCCCACGTTCCACACGCGGCAGTTCATGGTGAAGTGATACTCAAACAGCCTGCGGAAAGGGTCTGCGTTCAGGGTACTCTCCCGCTCAGTATGCATAACTCATTGCTCATCACTTCTTTACTGCACTTTCCACACCGTGCCATCGGCGCGGTCTTCCAGGATGACGCCGATCTTCGCCAGCTCATCGCGCAGGCGGTCACTTTCAGCCCAGTTTTTCGCCTTGCGCGCTTGCAGGCGCATATCCACCAGCAGCTCGATCAGCGCCGATTCGCGGGCTGCACTGCCCGAATTCACCGCGTCGGCTTTCGGCAGCAGCCCGAGCACGTCGCCGGCCGTGGCCTGATACGTCTCCAGAATGGCATCCAGCGCCGCGGCGCTGACGGTCGTGCCGCTGTTGAGCAGCGTGTTGACTTCACGCGTCAGGTCCTGCAGCGACGCGATGGCGATTGGCGTATTGAAGTCATCGTCCATGGCGGCGCCAAACTGCGCGCGCGCCTCGGCCAGTCGCGCCGCGAACCCGCCCGCGTCGTCGCCTGCAGGGGCGGCCCCGCGCATCTGGCGCGCCAGCCGTACGGCATTGGTGAGGCGCTCCCAGCCTTTGGCCGCTGCATCCAGCGCATCATCGCTGTAATCGATCGGATTGCTGTAGTGCGCGCTCTGCACGAAATAGCGAATCACGCCGGGCTGATACTTCGCCAGCACATCCTGCACGGTGGTGAAGTTACCCAGGCTCTTGCTCATCTTCACGCCATCCACGGTCAGGCTGCCCACCAGCATCCAGTAGCGCGCAAAATCGGCGTCATTGTGGCATTCGCTCTGCGCGATTTCGCTTTCGTTGTGCGGGAACATGTTGTCTATGCCGCCGCCATGAATATCGAAGGTTGGCCCCAGATACTTGAGCGCCATCGCCGAGCATTCGATGTGCCAGCCGGGGAAGCCCTCGCCCCACGGGCTGTCCCAGCGCAGGATATGCTCCGGGTCGGCGCGCTTCCACAGGGCAAAGTCTTCAGGATTACGCTTTTCGCCGCGCACGGCCTCGCGCTTGCCCGCTTCCAGCTCGCTCACGCGGCGGTTGCTCAGCTTGCCATAATCCGGGTCTTTGGTCACGTCGAAGTACACGCTGCCCTCGGCCTCATAGGCGAAGCCTTTCGACAGCAGGCCCTCGATCATTTTGAACATTTCGGGGATATGCCCGCTGGCGCGCGGCGAAATATCCGGGCGCTGCACGCCCAGCGCATCCATCGCGTCAAAATAGGCTTTGGTATACGTCTCGACGATCTGCATCGGCTTGCTCTGCGTCTGGCGCGCCTTCTTCAGGATGCGGTCTTCGCCGCTGTCCAGCAGATGCCCCACATCGGTGATGTTCTGCACGTACAGCACATTCAGGCCGGTCGAGCGCATGTAGCGCACAATCGTGTCAAACGAGACATACGTCTTGGCATGGCCGATGTGCGAATAGTCGTACACCGTGGGCCCGCACACATACATATTGACGAAGCCCTCGGTCAGAGGCACAAAATCCTGTTTTTCGCGGCCCAATACATTAAAGATACGCAGCGCCATGTATTTCCCATCCCTGATGTTGTGAAATGTCACTCAACGTTAAAAGTTTCAGCCCGAAAGCGCAAGGTATCTTTATAGCCGCAAAGAGAATTTGAACCGCCAAGACGCCAAGAGCGCCAAGGGCTGATTCATGGGCACATCCATACCTCGAAAGAATATCTTTTTCACCCTTGGCGTCTTGGCGGTTCACCCGTTTATGAAGTTAAAGTCTACAGACTCAGCGCAAGCCCGGATAATCCAGCAGCATGACCTCCAGCGCGAGGCGCGTATTGGCATTGGTCGTGTTCAGCAGGCGGATCGTCTCGCGGGTGGCCTGCAGCGCCTTCAGCACGTCCTCCGGCGACAGGTAGCGCGTCACCTCGGCCAGCGACTGCTCCCGGTCGACATTGGCCAGCGGCACGTCGGCGCGCTCGGTCAGCAGCAGGGCATCGCGCCACCAGGTCTGCCACAGCTCAAGCTGGGCGATCAGCGCGGGCTTGTCTTTCGACAGCGGCTCGGCTGCGGCAAAGCGACCGACGCGCGGCGCAGCGATCAGCGCCTCCAGCTGGTCCAGCGCGCCCGTGCGCCCTTCCAGCATGTCCGGGTCAGCCAGCGCCCGAATCGCCCAGCCGATGCGCCCACCGCTGAGGCCGGCCAGCAGGCGCGCATGGACAGGATCCGCCCCGTACACGCTCGTCAGCACGCGCTCAATCGTGCCAGCATCCACCGGGCGCAGATGAATCAACTGGCTGCGGCTGATGATCGTCGGCAGCACGCGCTCCAGCTGCTCGGCCACCAGCAGCAGCACCGCATACGGCGGCGGCTCCTCGAGCGTCTTAAGCAGGGCATCCTGCGCGATCGGCGCGGCGCGGTCAAAGTCGCGCACGATGGCGATGCGGCTGTGCCCCTCATACGGCTTGAGCGACAGCCTGCCCGACAGCCCGCGCACTTCCTCCACTTTCAGCGCGCCGGTGGTGGCGTCCGTCTGCGAATACAGGATATCCGGGTGATTGCCGCTTAAAATGCGCACACAGCTGGAGCATTCGCCGCACGGGTGCAGCGCCGCATCCGGATGCATGCAATTGAGCGCCATGGCAAAGCCGCGGGCCAGCGTCTCTTTGCCCACGCCATCCGGCCCGGCAATTAAATAGGCATGGCGCGCGCGCCGGTTGCGCAGGCTTTCGCGCAGCGCATTCACCGCCCAGTCGTGGCCCAGCACGCCCCATGAATGTGACCAGTGTTCAGACATATCCCGCCATCTCAGCGCGGCACGCGAAAGCCCGCCTGATTTCTCATTCCGGCATCATCATTTCAGCCACTATTTTACCGCATCGGCCGCCCTGACGCGGTATACTCAGTTTAATTCGGATCAATCACGCCTGCACAAGGGGCCGGTATCATGACATCAACCCCACTTGAACGCGCCAGACACGCCTTTCACGAGCACTTTAACGAGCCGCCCACTATCGCGGTGCGCGCGCCTGGTCGCGTCAACCTGATCGGCGAACACACCGACTACAACGACGGCTTCGTCATGCCGATGGCCATCGACCGCGGCGTATATATCGTGCTGCGCCCGCGCACCGACGGCTACGTGGTGGCCTACTCGGCTGATTATCACGAGATGGCGCAGTTTGACCCGCACGAGCTGGTGCGGGGCGAAGTCGTCGGCGAGATGTGGGCCGAGTATCTTAAAGGGGTGGCCTGGGCGCTGGGCGAGGCGGGCTATCCGCTGCATGGATGGGAAGGTGCCGTCGCGGGCGACGTGCCGATGGGTGCAGGCCTGTCGTCGTCGGCGGCCATCGAGCTGGCGACGGCGCGCGCGTTTCACGAAGTTTCCGGCTTTGACTGGCATCCGGCGACCATCGCCCGGCTGTGCCAGAAATGTGAAAACCAGTGGGTGGGCGTCAACAGCGGCATCATGGACCAGATGATTTCGGCCAGCGGCCAGCCGGGCCATGCCGTGCTGATCGACTGCCGTTCGCTGGAGACGACCCCCGTCCCGCTGCCTGAAGACACGGTCGCGGTCATCATGGATACCAGCACCCGCCGCGAGCTGGTGACCAGCGCGTATAACGAGCGCCGCGCCCAGTGTGAGGCGGCCGCCGCGCATTTCGCGGTCAAGGCCCTGCGCGATGTCAGCGTCAGCCAGTTTGAGGCGCGCGCCGACGAGCTGGACGAGGTAGTGCGCAAGCGCGCACGCCATATCGTCACCGAAAATGACCGCACAGAACGCGCCGCGAAAGCCATGCAGGCGGGCGATGCTGCCCTGCTGGGCCAGCTGATGAACCAGAGCCACGACAGCCTGCGCGACGACTTTGAAGTGACCAACGAGGCGCTCAATGTGATCGTGGATATCGCGCGGGCGCAGGCGGGCTGCTTCGGCGCGCGCATGACCGGCGCGGGCTTTGGCGGCTGTGCTGTCGCCCTGGTCGCCGCCGACAAAGCAGCCGAGTTTGCGACGCACGTCAGCCAGGATTACCACAAGGCGCTTGGACTGACCGCCAATATCTATATCTCTCCCGCCACCGCGGGCGCCAGCCGGATCGAGGAATAAGGCTCTAACACTTGTCCCTGCTCACCCCACTGGCCCTGCTGACAGGGCTGCTCGCACTGCCGATTCTGCTGCTGTACATGCTGCGGCTGCGTCGGCGCGAGGTCGTCGTGTCCAGCACCTTCCTGTGGCAGCAGATCCTGCGCGACCGCGAGGCGAATACCCCGTGGCAGCGTCTGCGCCGCAATCTGCTGCTCATCCTTCAGTTGATCCTGTTGGCGCTGCTGGCGTTTGCGCTGGCGCGGCCTTTTATCACCGTGCCGGCCGTGAGCGCGGCGCGCATCGCCGTGATTCTGGATGCGTCGGCCAGCATGAGCGCACAGGACGGTGACGAGACGCGCTTTGAAGCGGCGCGTCGCCAGGCGCTCGACCTGGTGGGGACGATGAATGACGGTAGCCAGATGATCGTCATCCGCGCCGCCGAAAATGCCGACGTGCTGGCTCCGCTCACCGGGGACCGCGCTGTATTGCAATCAGCCATTTCGGGCGCGCAGCCCGCCAGCGGTTCCGCCGACTGGGACGCCGCGCTCACGCTGGCAGCGGCCAATGCGGGCGGCGGCCAGGACTTCACTACCGTGATTATCAGCGATGGCGGCGGCCTGCAGGGTGACGCGGGCGGCGCAACGCTGCCGTCTGTGCCCGGCGAACTGCAATATTTGCCGGTCGGGCAGGACGCGGGCAATCTGGCGATTACCGCGCTCGCGGCACGCGCCCAGGCAGGGGAAGCCCCACAGTTGTTTGCCCAGATCACAAATTTCAGCGACGTAGACGCCGAGGTCATCTTTGACCTGCGCGTGGACGGTGAGCTGTTCACAGCCGAACGCTACAGCGTCCCCGCGGGGGAAAGCCTGCCGATCGTCAGCCGCAGCCTGCCTGACAGCTATACCACCCTGCGCGCAGGCATCACCGCCCCGTCCGACGGCGTGTTCCCGAATACGCTGGCGCTGGACGATCAGGCCTGGGTGCTGGCCTCGTCGGGCGGAACGCGGCGCGTGCTTGTGCTGACCGAGGGCAATCGTTTTCTGGACCAGGCTTTCAGAAGCCTGCCCGGCGTCGAGTCGTTCATCGCCCCGCCCGGCGCGCTGCCCACCAGCCCATTTGACCTGTACGTGTTTGACGGCTGGCTGCCCGACGCCCTGCCGAATGCCGACATCATGATTTTCAATCCACCGAACGCGCTGCCGCCCTACTTCACCGTGGGCGCGATGCAGCAGCGCCCGGAATCCGCCGATGCGCCAGACCCGACCGCCAATATCAGCGCCGACCGCAGCGACGAGCGCATGGCCTTCGTCGATGTCTCGGCGGTCAACCTGTTCGAGTTTCGGACGGTGACTGCCGGGGACTGGGCGCGGACCCTGATCAGCGCGGACGGCGGGCCGCTGCTGCTGGCGGGCGAAACCGACGGGCGGCAGATCGCCCTGTTCACGTTTGACCTGCGCCAGAGCGACCTGGCCCTGCAAATCGCCTATCCCATCCTGATGACTGGCCTGCTGGACTGGTTCGCCCCGCCCACGCTGGTGCGCGAGGGGCAGATTTCCGTGGGCGAGAGCGCGGCGTTTGTGCCCCCCAGCACCGCCGACACGCTGCGTGTGACCCTGCCCGACGGGACCACGCGCGACCTGCCCGTCATCAGCAGCGACGACGTGCTGTTTGCCGACACGACGCAAACCGGCCTGTACCGCCTCACCGCGCTGGCCGACGGCGCCCCCATAGACGAGAGCGCGTTTGCTGTGAACCTGTTTGACGCCGGCGAGAGCGACCTGACGCCGTTCGCGACGATCACACTGGGCGACAGCACGTTTGCGCCCGACACGAGCGAGGAAACCGGCCAGCGCGAGTTCTGGCCGTGGCTGGCCCTGATCGCGCTGGTGGTCGTGCTGCTGGAATGGATCCTCTACCATCGCCAGCGCGGCGGCGTGCGCTTCCGCCCGGTGCAGATCGCCGGACTGTCGCGCGAGGCGAAACGCTCATGAGGCTGCACAATACCATGCGCTTTCGTGCGCCGCTGTCGCTGGAACGCGCCCTCGATGTGGCGGTCGAAGCGCTCAACATGATCGGCGCGCTGCCGCTGGCCGCCGCCGAAAGCATCGCCCTGCCGGGCATCGCGCCCACGCCGCACACGGTCGTGCTGGAAGCGACCATGCCTTCCACGCGCATGTCCAGAGGCGAACTGCTGAACGTGGCAATCACACCGCTGGAAAACAGCGTGCAGATCGACATCGTCAGCGCCAGCGCGGATGAAAACGCACGGGCCGACTACAACAAGAACGCGCAGAATTTGCAGTCGTTTGCCAATAATTTCCGCTTCGTGATGACCGGCTTCCGTCCCGCCGGGGATGGCGAGGCGCAGCCATGAATTTCACCGTGCCTGTCGCCTTGCTGCTGCTGTTCGGCCTTCCGCTGATCGTCTGGCTGGGCTGGCCGCGCGTGCGCTTCCGCCGTACCCGTGACGTGCTCAGCCTGCTGATTCGGTCGCTGCTGTATGCCTGCCTGGTGCTGGCGCTGGCCGGCGCGCAAATCGCCCGCGGCGCAGACAAACTCTCGGTCGTGTTTCTGGTCGATGCCTCGGACAGCATCAGCACGGCCGGGCGCGACAGCCAGCTCGAATATCTGCGCGCGTCGCTGGCCGCCATGACGCCCGACGATCAGGCCGCAGTGGTCGTATTCGGCAGCGACGCATTGATCGACCGGCCGTTAAGCGCCGTGCGCGACCTGACCGCGCTGCGTTCGTCGCCGGTCACCAGCGCGACCGACCTGGAAGAAGCGATCAGTCTGGCGCTGGCGCTCTTCCCTAGCGATGCCGCCCAGCGCATCATCGTCCTTAGCGATGGCGCGCAGACCGTGGGCGATGCCGCAGCCGCGGCCAGCCGTGCGGCCGCCACCGGCGTGGAAATCAGCATCGTGCCGATCATTCAGCCTGCCCTGCCGGAAATCCGCGTGACCAATGTGCGCGCACCAGAAACCGTCAGCGCCGGCCAGTTCTTCGACCTCGGCATCACCGTGCAGAGCGATACCTCGGCGCAGGCAGACCTGACCGTGCTGGCGGGCAGCGCCGTCGTCTATCGCGAGAGCGTGGCGCTCGACCCCGGCGTGAACACCTTCGCGCTGACGCTTCAGGCCGGTGACGCCGGATTCCGCGATTTCCGCGTGCAGCTGGAGCCTGAAAGCGGCGCTGACGCCTTCGTGCAAAACAATCAACTGGCCGCTTTCAGCCGCGTCATCGGCGCGCCCAATGTGCTGCTGGTGGCGCAGGACGAGGGCGAAACCGACGCACTGAGCGAAGCCCTGACGACGCTCGGCTTCACCGTCGACCGCGTGCGCCCGTCCGGCCTGCCGTCCACGGTGGTCGGGCTGGAGAGCTACGACAGCGTCATCATGGCCAATGTGCCCGCGCTGCGCCTGAGCCAGCAGCGCATGCAAACCCTGCAAAGCTATGTGCGCGACCTGGGCGGCGGCCTGGTCGTCATCGGCGGGCCGGAGTCGTATGCGGCGGGCGGCTATTTCCAGACCCCGCTGGAGGAATCGCTGCCGGTCGAGATGCGCATCAGCGATCAGCAGCGCCTGCCCATGCTCACCATCAACTATGTGATCGACCGCTCAGGCAGCATGGGCACCATCCTGCCCGGCAACGTGTCCGCGCTGGAGCTGGCCAAAGAAGCCATCATCCGCTCGATTGACTTCCTGCAGCCGACAGACCGCGCCGGCATCATCGGCTTCGACACCGACGGCCTGATCCTGGCGGAGACGCAGCCGGTGCTCAACCGGATCGGCCTGCAAACGCTGGTTGGCACGCTGGGCGCGGGCGGCGGCACCGACATCCTGGCGGGCATGCGCCTCGCGGCCGAACAGCTCGCCGATGACCCGGCCCCGCGCAAACATATCATCCTGCTGACGGACGGCGGCTCTGACCCGGCTGGCCTGATCGACCTGACGCTTTCGCTCAACCGTGATTCCGACGTGACGACCAGCGTCATCAGCATCGGCGGCGGGCCGGAATTCCTGCGCGAGATGGCCGAAGTCGGCGGTGGCAACTATCACGAAGTGAGCGACGTGAGCCAGATTCCCACCATTTTCACGCAGGAGACCGTGCTGGCCACGCGCAGCTACATCATCGAAGGCGCGTTTGTGCCCACCATCTTCGCCAACAATCCGATTCTGGAGGGCATCACCGCCGCGCCGCCGCTGTACGGCTATGTCGCCAGCACGCCGCGCCAGACCGCCCAGGTGATCCTGCGCGGAAATGCCCCATATTTCGATCCGATTCTGGCGGGCTGGCAGTACGGGCTGGGGCGGTCAATCGCCTTCACCAGCGACGCGACCGGCCGCTGGGGCGCAGACTGGGTGACGTGGGATGACTTCGCCCGCTTCTGGAGCCAGGCCGTCGAGTGGACGATCACCGAGGAAGCCAGCCAGAATCTGGAGACGCGCATCGCCATGACCGGTGAAACTGCCCGCATCACCGTGGATGCCCGCGACGATGCCGGGGAATTTGCCAACGGCCTGCTGCTGAACGCGCGCGTCGTGCCCCCGGACGGTAGCGAGGCCTTCACCGTGCCGGTCCGCCAGACCGCGCCCGGCCAGTATGAAGCTGATTTTGTGCCGCCGGGCGAAGGCGCGTATCTGGTGCGCCTGTTCGGGGAGAATCAAACCGGCGAGTCACTGGACACGACCGCCGGCTGGGTGATGAGCTATTCACCGGAATACAGCGCCGCTGGCCTGTCTGACGGGCGTATGCTGCTGGCCGCCTTAGCCGCGCAAACCGGCGGCCGCGACCTGACGACCGAGCCGTCCGCCGCTTTCCTCCATAATCTGCAATCGCGCGCCGGATTCACACCAGCGTGGCCATTCCTGCTGCTGATCGCCGCGCTGCTGCTGCCCATCGATATCGCCGTGCGGCGCCTGCTCATCACCAGCAGTGACCTCCAGCGGGCGCGGGCCGCCGTGTTTGGCACCGGTCGCGCCAGCCAGGCCACTGAAAGCCGCATGAGCCAGCTGCGCCAGGCCAAGCAGCGCGCGGAAACCTCACGGGCCACCGGCGAGGTTCCGGCCAGCCGGCCGGCAGAATCAACCGCGCCGCGTGAAAGCGGCCCGCTGCGCCCGGCAGCGCCCACAGCGCCGCGCTCTGGCAGCGGCAGCACCGCCAGCGAACTGCTTAAACGGAAAAAGAGAGACAGGGACGAAAGCGCATGAAACCGGTCATTCCCCAGCTTGCTGACATTACGTCTCTGCCGCCGTGCCTGTCCGTCAGGGTGCTGCCGGAGTATGAGGACCACAACGGCCACATGAATATCCGCTACTATCTGGCGCTGTTTGACGACGCTGGAGACAACATGGCCGCGTCCTATGGCGTCACGCGTGAGTTTCACCGCCAGCATGAAACTGGCGGCTTTGACCTTGAGCATCACCTGCATTATCTGCACGAAGTGCTGATCGGCGACCTGGTGACGGTGTATGCCCGCATTGTGGCGCGCACGGCCAAGCGCGTACATTACCTGCTGTTCATGGTCAATGAGTCGCGCGGCAACGTGTCGGCCATCTTCGAGTGTGTGAACTCATTCGCCGATATGCGCCATCGTCGCACGGCCCCGTTCCCGCCAGACATTGCCGCCGCCATCGATGCCACCCTGCGCGACCATCAGGCGCTGGCGTGGCCGGCCCCGGTGTGCGGCGTCATGAGCGCCTGATTTCAGACGCTTACTCCGGGCACGGATGCTCATCGGACACCGCGATGTCAGGCACCGCGCACGCGGGCTGTCCCCCGTGCGCAGGCTGACCTACTTCCTGCCCGTGTTTGTCGGCGTTCTCTCGCAGAAGCAGGGCTAGTTCAGGCGCTCAAAGATGCCTGCCGCGCCCATACCCCCACCGATGCACATCGTCACCATGCCATATTTGCTCTTGCGGCGGCCCATCTCGTTCAAAAGCTGTACGGTCAGCTTGGCGCCTGTCGCGCCCAGCGGATGCCCCAGCGCAATCGCCCCGCCGTTCACATTCACGATGTCCGGGTTCATCTCCAGCTGGCGCATAACGGCCAGCGCCTGCGCGGCAAACGCCTCATTCAGCTCGATCAGGTCGATGTCATCCAGCGACAGGCCGGTGCGTTTGAGCAGCTTCGGGATGGCGGCCACCGGCCCGATGCCCATCACTTCCGGCCGCACGCCCGCCACATTGAAGCCGACGAAGCGCGCAATCGGCGTCAGGCCCAGCCGGGCAGCCGTGCCCGCCTCCATCACGATCACTGCCGCCGCGCCGTCGCTCAGCGGGCTGCTGTTGCCAGCCGTCACGCGGCCATTGGCGCGAAAGACCGGCTTCAGCTTCGCCAGCCCATCGACCGTGGTCTCGCGGCGCAGATGCTCGTCCGCGTCCAGCATGACCGTCTCGCTGACGAGCTGGCCATCCTCGCCATAATAATTTTCCTGCACCGCAAAGGGCACAATCTCGCTGGCGAAATAGCCCGCGTCGGTGGCGGCCGCCGCCCGCGCATGGCTGGCCGCGGCAAATGCGTCCATATCCTCACGCGAGATGCCGTGCTCGTCAGCCACGCGCTCGGCCGTCTGGCCCATGCTCATATACACGTTCGGGTCATGCTCGGCCATGTACGGATTCGGGCTGATGTGGAAGCCGGTCATCGGCACCAGCGACATGCTCTCGGCGCCGCCCGCCACGATAATATCCGCGCCATCCGCGATGATGCGCTCCGCGGCCGAGGCGATCGTTTGCAGGCCGCTGGCGCAGAAACGGTTGACAGTCTGCCCGGCAATCTCGACCGGCAGCCCGGCCCGCAAGGCAATCACGCGGGCGAAATTCAGCCCCTGCGATCCCTCCGGCATGGCGCAGCCGATGATCACGTCATCAATCTCGGCGGGGTCCAGCTTTCCGCCCGTCTGGCCGATCACGGCGCGCACCACTTCGGCCGCCATCTCATCCGCACGCGCATCGCGGGTCACCCCTTTTTTGGCCTTGCCCACGGCGGTGCGCGCGGCAGCAACAATCACGGCTTCTCTCGTCATCTCAACCATCCTCATTTAATCGAATCTGTATTTGATTAATTTGACGATAGTGTAACAGCAAATCGCGCAATTGGGTCAAGCAGACCGTGCTCAGCCGTCCAGCAGCGCCCACACCGCATCCGGCAGCGGGTCCGACGCCTGCGGCGCAAATACACGCGGCACGCCCAGCATCAGCCACTGCACGCTGTGGATATTCGGCAGCAAGGGATTATCGGCGGCAAACGGACTGTCCGGGTCATACGGGCGATAGGCGATGCCAGTTTCGCGCCAGTGCACGAGCATGTCGGGCGCCAGCGTTTGCAGCGGACGCAATGCATTGGCCGCCCCAGATGCATCGCCCAGCGCGGCGCGCACGCCCGCCAGGTTGGCCCAGCCGAAGGTGTAATCGGGTGCCAGGCGCGTATAAGCGGCAAATGCCTCTGCAGCGCCGCTCAGCGCACTGGCATCGCCCTCGGCAGCGGCGACGCTGTACAGCATGCCCTGCTGGAAATGATACGGCGCATAGTCGGGGTCGCGCGCGATGATGTCGGTCAGCGCGTCGGCAGCCGGGACATAGGCGCGGTCACGCACGCCACCCACCAGCGTATCATAATAGGCACTGTAGGTCAGGCTGGCGGACAGGCCGGTCAGCAGCAGGACGGCCAGCGCGACGATGCCGGCCAGTCGCACCGGCATGCGGCTGATGATCGATTTGGCGCGTCCACTGGATTCAGCTCCGTCAGGCTCAGGCGCAATCACGACAACCAGCGCCAGCAGCAGCGTGACCATGACGGCCGGATTCATCGCTGGCTGGTCGGTCAGGTGATGCACAGCAAAGGCGACGATACCCGCGCATGCCCCCGCCAGCAGCCGATACTCGCGCGACGACGCGGCGCGCAGGGCACGCCGGGCCAGCACAATGATCGCCACCGCCGACAGCCCCAGCGCCAGCAGGCCCACCAGCCCCAGCTCGGCAGCTACATTCAGCGGCAGATTATGGGCGTGGCTGTGCGGCTCCGTCGGCGGCGTGGGATTCAGCCGCGCCAGGCCCGCACCAAACGTAAACAGGCCGTGGCCGGTCAGCGGGCGTTCGGCAAACTGCGTGATCGCTGATTCATAGATGAAGGTGCGCAGGTCCAGCGAACGCCCGCCCAGCGAAAATGTACCCGTGAAGGCAATAGCTCCCGCGACAAGTCCCACGATGCCAGCGGCAACCACGGCGACCACGATCCCGCGTCCCCGGCCGGAGCGCGCGCCCCACCAGCGCGAGACGCCAGCGCGAGACAGATAGCCGCCGCGCGCGGCCAGCAGCAGCCCCAGCACGACCAGTCCGGTGAACCCGCCGATCCAGCCGCCGCGTGAGAAAGACGCAGCGAGCAGCACCAGCAGCGCCAGGGCATAGACGGTCAGCAGCACGCGGCCCAGAGGCGCACGCACCGTCAGCAGGCGGGTGATGGCGATCGGCAGCAGCACGACGATCACGCCTGCCAGCGAATTCGGATTGCCCAGCGTGCCCACCGGCCTCACCAGCGTCGGCGTGGCAGACTGCAACCCCAGGCTGAGCTGCGCGCCGCCAAAAACCACCATCAGCACGCCGCCCGCCAGCAGCGCATCCAGCACATGCGTCCGTTTGAGCGCGCCGCCGCGCAGCAGCCCTGTCAGGCAGGTGATGCCCAGCAGGTACGCGCCCATGAACCACAGGCCGATGCTGATGCGCCGAAAGTCGTCCAGATTAGCCAGCGTGGACAGCGCAAAGGCCCCTATCCAGAACAGCAGCGACGCATCAAACAGCGTGACGCCCGGCCGTATGCCGCGACGGATAACCAGCACGGCCAGCGCCAGCAGCCCCAGCACGACGATCGTGCCCACCTGCGACGCCGGATTGAGCATCCCGTTATAAGTGGCGCCGTAGGCCAGCAGATAGGCATACAGCCCGGCCAGCACGATAAATGGCAGGCGCAGCTTCATGAGCCAGACTCGCTTTGCAGTTGTGCGGCCAGCGCCAGCGCGTGCGGCGATTCCGGGCTGATCTCCAGCACGGCGCGCACGATATTCAGCGCGAAGTCCGTTTCGCCGGAGGCGGCCACGAGTTCCGCCGCATCCAGTGCCGGGGCTACCGCCTCTTCACCCACCGACGGGCGGCGCATCTCCGGATAGACCTGAAAATTGCCGACGCGCCCATTGAACAGCACGCCCTCGAAGTTCTGATCGACCACCACCGGCGGCAGTGACGTTAACTGCAAACGCAGGCGGGCTTCCCGGGTCAGGCTGGTTTGCAGCGCCCGGACCGCATTTGCCCCGTCCAACCGCTGGCTGATCAGCTCGGCATGGCGCAGGAAGTCATCGCCCGCAGGCGTGAGCAGCGTATCACCCGTGGCCGCCAGGTTGGCGCGGGCCGCCCACAGCGCATACTGCCAGCTGCCCGGGGACAGCGAGAGCGCATCGCTGAAAGCAGCCTGCGCCCCTTCGGCGTCGCCCTGTGCCAGCAGGACGCGCCCGGCCACATACGCCTCGCCGGTGCGCTCGCCCAACGGCGCCGGCAGGTCATCCAGCCGATCGGGCAGCAGCGCGGCCGTCACGTCATAGCGCGTCTCCAGCGATGCCGCCGCCAGATACGCCTCCAGCGCGCGGCGGCGCAGCGGCGTCTCCAGCCACAGCGGCGACAGAGGGACGCGGACATCCATTTCGCGCAGATACAGCCCGACAATTTCCGGCTCATTCAGCCCACCGACGCCATACGTTTCGGCCAGTCGGGCGCGGTTATACGCGGACCCGTTCGTATTCGAGTATTCGGCGGCGCGCTCCAGCGCGGCAAACGCAGTCTGGTGTCCGCCCGACCGTTCGTACAACGCGGCCAGATTGACCCAGCCGCTGTCCCAGGTCGGCTCCAGCGCGAGACCCGCCTCGTAAGCGGCGATAGCCGCGGCAATCTCGTCCTCAGACTGTGCCTCGCGCCCCAGCAGATACGCCGTTTGCAGATGATACACGCGCACGGCCGGGTCCCGGGCAGCGGCGGCCTGGGCAGCAGTCAGATCGCCCGTCCGCACGCTGGACGCATACGACGCCTGCGCACTGTCGCTGAAAACCCAGAACACGCCGTAGGCCAGCGTGACGACCAGCGCGACAGCCGCCAGCGGCACTGCTGCCCGCGCTGTCTTTGGCGTCTCGGCAACAGCGCGTTTGGCGGGCACGACGCAGTAGGCGGCCAGCAGGCCGACCAGCAGCAGAATCGGGGTGGCCGTGAAGTAATCGACCATGCTTTGCAGGGCGAATCCGCACAGCGCGGCGAAACACGCATCCAGCCGCAGGCGGTAGCCCGCATCGGCCTGGGCGCGCAGCCGCCACCAGCGCCACGCCACGATGCCCGCCAGCGCCAGCACGACGATCACGGCAGCGATGCCGGTTTCAGCGGCAGCATTCAGCAGCACATTATGCGCGGTACCCAGGCGGTCATCGCTGGGGATGCTGATATCGCGGAAGTCACGGGCAGCACGTCCGAATCCGCCGACGCCATAGCCGGTCAGCGGGTCCGCCTGAAAGGCCGAAATGGCATTCTGCCACAGCCCCACGCGCAGTTGGTCCCCGCTGGAGCGCGAGGGGTCGCGGCTGATGAGCAGCACCACCACCAGCACACCTGCGCCAATGGCGACCAACGGCAGCCCCGCTACTATAGCTTTCATCCATGCGGCCGTCACGCGTCGCTGAAGCATGGGCACCAGCCGCAGCGCCACGAACACGCCCGCCCCGCCTGCCAGCGCCAAAAATCCGCCGCGCGAAAACGTGAGCACGAGCGCCGCCAGCAGGCAGACCGCCAGCACGCGCATGGCCAGGCGTTCGTCGCGGCGGCGGGCTGTCAGCGACCAGGCAAACGCCACCAGCACGAGCGGCGCGGTATAGGCGGCCAGCCAGGTGCTCACGCCCAGCGGCAGATACAGCATCGGCGAGATAAACACAAACGGGGTGACGCCGCTGGTCAGCGTGCTCAGCCAGCCGATGCGCGTCTCCGGGGTGATGCCCCAGCCGAACAGATAAGAGCCAAATTGCAGGCCGGCCAGAATGACCGCCAGCGCCGCCAGCATGAACTGCATCTCCCACAGCAGGCGCTGACGCCCGCCCTGAATCTGCGCGGCGCAGAACAGAAATGCCAGCACCTGCACAAACGGCAGCCAGATGCTTTCGGCGGCCATGCGCGGGTCAGCGGCAAACAGCGTGCTCAGCAGCCACACCCCCCCGGCCGCCGCCAGCGGCCACGTCAGCGGAACCAGCGGCAGGCCGCGGCGCGCACGGATGCGCCGCACCAGCCAGGCGGCTAGTACGATGGTCATGACCACATGCATGATGACGCGCACCGGCAGCAGGGTGTAATAAAACGGACTGCCGCCGAAAAAAGCAGTGAATACGGCTAAAAAAATTAGGCCGATACGCTCATAACGCATAATTGTTCCTATGGTAGAACAAGGATATACCGCGCGATCAGTTGGCAACCGCCAGCCAATAGTCAGGTGAACAGCAGGTGGCGGAATACATATCGCGCACTATTTCGTGTAGAATTATGCCAGTAACCAGTCTAAATCAGTAATGAAGGGACCGATACAATGCGCAACGCATCGCACTCCAGGCGCGTGCTCGCACTCGTGATCGTGGCAATTATTGCCCTGATCGCAGTTGCGCCCGCTGCCGCACAGGATACCCCGAACCCGGGTGCTTCCATCCTGTTCCCGCAAGCCGTTTATACCCTGAGTGGAGAATTCCCGATTATCGGCACGGCGAATGTGCCGAATATGTCGAACTATTTTATTGAATTCCGCCCGATTCAGATTCTGCCCCCGGTCGCCCCCGGCAGCGCCACGGCTACGCCCACGCCGCCGCCGACTTTCTTCCCGGCCGTGCTGCCCGCCAACACGCCCGTGACCGATGGCCTGCTGGGCCAGTGGGACACCACGCTGGTGCCCGATGGCCTGTATGAAATCCGCCTGACGGTTAACGTCGCTGGTGGCTCGCCTGTCGTGACGACCGTTGGCCCGCTGCGCGTGGAAAATACGCCGAACCCGACCGTGGTCAGCCTGCTGGCCTCGCTGGGCATCACCCTGGGCAATGGCGGCGCAGCACCTGCCCAGCCGACCGCAGCCCCCGTCGTGCCCACGAATCCGCCCGCGCCCACCGTGCCGCCGACTGAAGACCCGACCCCGCGTGGTACGGTCATCACCGCCACGGCCAACGTGCGTACGGGTGACGGCACCAATTATCCCGCCATCATTTCGCTGCCCGCGGACACTGTCGTGACGCTGGTCGGCATCAGCAATCAGAACACCGGCTGGTTCCAGGTGCAGACGCCCGATGGACGCCTGGGCTGGATGTCGCCGACCGTGATCGCCGTGACCGGCAATACCGGCCTGCTGCCGCGCGTACAGCCGCCGCCGCCGCCCGCTACCCCGACCTTCACGCCGGTTCCGTTCACGCCGACGCCCGCGACCAGCACCAACATGGTGGCTGGCATCATCGTGCTGAACCCGAACCCGCCCAACTGCAACCAGACGTTTAACGTCGGCGTCGACATCGCGAACCTGGGCAGCCAGGCCAACGCGGTCAGCGGCTTCTTCTCGGTCGTCGTGACGCACGTCGCGTCCGGCACTGTGACCGGTCAGACGCAGGGCCCCGTGCCGATCATTCAGCCGGGCCAGACGATTCGCGTCGACAACGTGCCTGTCACGGTGAGCACCTTCTTCAATGAAGAACACCGCGTGACGATCACGATCGACCCCAGCAATCAGATTCCGGAAACGAACGAAGGCGACAACACCAACGTCACTGCGTTCACGCTGCAGCGCGCCGGCTGCTAAACTTTCACTGTAACTGCGCCGGACAGCGGATTGGGGACTCCCCGATGCGCTGTCCGGCGTCAGCGTATCACCCAGCCTCCCATCGCCCAAAGATCATCCCTGGAGACCCTTTATGAGACGAATAGCTTTCCTCATCGCAGTATTGTGCGCGCTGGTCGTGTTTCCGGCCGCCGCGCAGGGCAACGAAGTAACCATCACGGCGCCGCTGGCCACCACCACCGTCAGCGGCACGGTCGAGGTGACCGGCACGGTAAACCTGCCCAATATCATGAGCTATTTCCTGGAAGTGTCACCATTCTCGCTGGATCCGGCCACGGGCACCTGGACGCCGGTCACGCTGCCCTCGAATACAGCCGTGACCAATGGCGTGATCGCCCAGTGGAACACCACCATTGTGGCCGATGGCGTATACTCGCTGCGCCTGACAGTCGCGCTGACCGATGGCACCAGCCAGCAGATTCTGGTCGCGCCCGTGCGCGTGGCCAATGCTGGCGCGCCTGCCCAGCCGAATCCTGAAACTGTCGCCCCGGCCGAGCCCGATGCGCCAGTGCTGGAGCCGCGCCCGGACATCGTCAATCGCCTGCCGATCAACGTCGGCGGCCAGATGGACACGATGGACGAAGACGTGGCGACCACCATTGGTGCCGCTGGCCTGACCTGGATGAAGTTCCAGATTCGCTATATCAACGGCGATGCCTCGCTGCTGGATGTCGCCCGCGACCGCATCAATTTCGCGCACCGCAATGGCTTCGAAATCCTGCTCAGCATTCCGGGCGACCTGTTCGAACTGCGCGCGATCGGCATTGAGACATACGCGCCGCTGTATGCCGACTTCCTGGCGCAGATTGCCGTCATGAATCCGGGCGCCATTCAGGTGTGGAACGAGCAGAATATCGACCGCGAATGGCCGGCCGAGCTGATCAGCGGCGCGAACTATATGCGCATCCTGCAGCCTGCCTATGAGCAGATCAAGGCGGCCAACCCCGACGTGATGGTCGTGACCGGAGCGCCCGCCCCCACCGGCTTCTTCGGCGGCTGCGGCGCTGGCGGCTGCGATGACAACGTGTACTATGAACAGATGGCCGCAGCTGGCGCAGCCGATTACTTCGACTGCCTCGGCGTGCATTACAACGAAGGCATACTGCCGCCGACCGCCCGTGGCGGCGACCCGCGTGGTGAATACCCCACGCGCTATCTGCCGCTGATGATCCAGCGCGCCGAGTTCCCCTTCCAGGTGCGCGGCACGCCCAAGCCAATCTGCTTCACCGAGCTGGGCTACCTGACCGGGGACGGCTATCCGCAGCTGCCCGCGCCGTTCGCCTGGGCCGCTGGCAATTCGATTCAGGAACATGCCGACTGGCTGCGCGGCGCGGTGGAATATGCTGCCTCGCAGACCGATGCCGAAGTGGAACTGCTGATTATCTTCAACGTGAACTATGACCGTTTCGTTGACGATGACCCGCAGGGTGGCTTTGCCATCATCCGCCCGGACGGCTCGTGCCCGGCCTGCGACGCCATCGCCACGCTGCAACAGCCTGCGGCCTGACGCAGCCACGCCAAACAAAACGGGCACCTGATTCACCTCAGATGCCCGTGCAACCGACACGCTCAGCCCTGCGCATGAAACAAAGCGCGGGGCTGTTTTTCTATACCTTGTAGACGAAGCCCTGCCCGCCCGAATAAATCGAGCCGTCCACATTGACGCACAGGCCGTCGTGATACACCAGCGGCGCGGTCACGTCCTCGGCATACACGTTGGTCATATGGTGAATCGGGGTGTGCCCATGCACGAGGCGCCTGCCGCCATACGTCTCCACCATATATTCAGCGCGTTTCAGCCCGCTGACCGGCGACTTGAAGAAGGCCTGATGTTCGCCAAATAATTCGATCAGGTAGGCGTAGCCGCTCACATCTTTGGTGTTCAGCACCTCGGCGATATTGGTATTGACCGTCTCGATATCGGTGCCAAACTGGTTGTAGAAGGTGGCATCGGCATGCATCAGCAGCGTGTCGCCCTCCAGCGCCAGCGCCGGCCGCGACATAATCCATTCCAGCATTTCCGGGTTGAGCTTTTCCAGTTCTTCAGGATTGCCGCCGTTGCGCGTCCAGTACAGCGCCATGCCAGGGTTATGCGGAAAGCGCAGCGCCGCCAGCATATTGACCTCATGGTTACCCACCAGCGAGTTGACCATGCCGCCCACGCGTGCCGCCTCATCCTGCAGCTTCATCGCCAGCGACAGGCACGAGACGCCATCCGGGCCGCGGTCAAAGAAGTCGCCCATAAACCACAGGCGAGACGCCCCGCCGGTCCAGCCCAGGCCATCGCTCTCCATCAGGCCAGCCTCACGAAGCAGCCGCTTCATATGGCCAAAATGCCCGTGCAAATCACCGATCAGGTAGGTGGATGTGTCAGTCATTACGGGTTTCCTTCATTCAGCGCAGGGGCAGTGTGAGCAGCATCCTCAGCCTGACGAGTTACACAATCATGATACGCCTCATCCAGCCGCGCCACATAGCGCGCAATTTCATGGACGTGGCTGTTCTCTGCGATGCCTTCCATCAGTATCTTTAGTGTATCCGCGAGGTCGGAAAGTGCCGAACAGGCATGCGACAAACGCAGCATGTCGTCAATCGTGCCCGCCGCCTCGGGGAATTTCTTCTGGGCCAGCTGCGCCGTCAGCAGGTCGGCATAGCCGTAGAAGTTATTGTTGTCGGCAGCGATTTCGCGCACCGCGATGCGCTCCATCTGCCGGAAATAGCTGCGCGCTTCGTCCATCTGTCCGGTCTGGGTCATCAGCATGGCCAGGTTGCCAAACGGATACGACGAATACGGCGTGCATTCAGCGGCCCGCTTATAAGCGCCAATCGCCAGGTCCAGCTGCCCACGGCGGCGATACAGCCCACCCAGCGATCCCCACCAGCTTTCGCCATCCTCGTCCAGCAGGCGCGGGGCATCTTTCAACGTGCTCACCAGCAGCGATTCGGCCATGCTGTAGAGCATGTTCATGTCCGCGCTGATGCGCATCAACGCTTCCGGAGCAGTCGTTTTCAGGTCCACCTGTTTACGCAGGCGGTCGGCCTTCTTGCGATAGGTATAGCCGAGCGTGGCCTGGGCCGGGGCAAAGTCTGGCTCCAGCTCCAGCGCACGCTTCAGATGGCGCTCGGCATCTTCCAGGTCATCCTGATGCACATACACATAGCCCAGCTTGTAATGCGCGATCGGATTGCTTTCGTCCAGCTCCAGCGCGCGCATAAAAGCATCGCGTGCGCCGATAAAATTGCCCTCGGTATACTGCTGCACGCCGACAGGCAGCAGGCTGGCGGCGATCAGCGCGCTTTCAATCTGGCGGCGCTGTATTTCTGCCTGTTCGTTGATCTGCGAGCGCGAGTCGCTGATTTCATCCCCAAACTGTTCCTGAAGCTGGCTCAGCCGCCCCAGCACACGCTCCTCCAGATCGGCAAAGCGGGCATTCAGTTCGTCGCGGTCATGCTCATATTTGCGGGAAAACTCCACGCGCAGCTTGTCGACTGCGCGAAACGAGCGGATGCCCTGCCAGCCGCCGACTGCGGCGAAAACCACCGCCAGCGTCACCGTCAGCCCCACCAACTGCTCAAATAACTGAAGCAAGTTAAAGGCTTCGTCGCTTTTCTGCTCTACGCGCTCATACAGTTCTTCGGCGCGCTGGGCCGCCTGTAACAACGCTTCATAGGGGACAGGCGTGGCATCGGGAAACACCTGGTTATCCAGCGGTGCTACCTCAAGCAGTACCGCAGTCGGGGCAGCGGCGGGGTCAGGGGTCTGTGCCAGGGCAGCAGGGGCAGCAGCCAGCAGCAGCGCCAGGCCAGCGACCATCATCCATTTCATTGCAGGTTTGTGTCGTGTCATCATCGGAATCCGCGCACATGGCCAATAAAGAAGGGGCACCACTGTTGCGCCCCTTCATTGTTGACGAGAATCTGTCAGCGTGCAACTAGGCCCGGCCAGTCAAAGCATTGAGAATCAGGCCATCGCCTGCTGATGGGCCGGATGCACCTGCGCATTGACCGCCCGCAAAGCGTCGGCGATGACCGCCAGCCCCTCTTCCAGCTCGGCATCGCTCATATTTAGCGGCGGCAGGAAACGCAGACAGTTGGTATAGATGCCGGCACGAATGCAGATCACGCCGCGCTTCATGCACTCAGCGACGACCAGCGGCGTCTGTGCCGAGGCAGGCTCTTTGGTCTCGCGGTCCAGCACCAGCTCGACCAGCATCATCGCGCCCAGGCCGCGCACATCGCCAATCAGCTCGACTTCCTGCGCCAGGTCGGTCATAAACGTCCGGATGCGTTCGCCAATCTGCGCCGCCCGATCCAGAAATTCCGGCTGGCGAATCATGTTGATGGCTTCGATGGCCGCCACGCACGCCAGCGGATTGCCGCTGTAGGTGCCGCCCAGGCCACCCGGATGCGGCGCATCCATCATCTCGGCGCGGCCCGTGACCGCGGCCAGCGGCATCCCCGCCGCAATCGACTTGGCCGTCACGATCAGGTCCGGCGCAATGCCGTAATGCTCCACAGCGAACACCTTACCCGTGCGGCCAAATCCGCACTGCACCTCGTCGCTGATCATGACGATGCCATAGCGCGTGCACAGCTCGCGGATCTTCGCCAGGAATTTCGGCGGCGTGGCATGGAAACCGCCCTCGCCCTGCACCGTCTCAATGACGATGGCGGCGATGCTTTCCGGGTCAATCTGCGCGATCATGGCGTGTTCCAGCCGCGCGATGCTGTCGTCGATATACTGTTCCTCCGTCATCACCGCCGGACGACGATACAGGTACGGGTAGGCCAGGCGATAGATTTCCGGCGCAAACGGGCCGAATCCCTTCTTGAACAGCGCATACTTGCTCGTCATCGCCAGCGTCAGGTTGGTGCGCCCGTGATAGGCGTTCTCGAACACGACGACCGCCTGCCGGCCGGTATAGCTGCGGGCGATGTTAATGGCCGCCTCATTGGCCTCGCTGCCACTGTTCAGCAGCACCGTCTTTTTGGCGAAGTCGCCCGGCGCAATCTCATTCAGCAGCTCGGCCACCTGCACATACGGCTCGTAGGTGGCCACGATGGCGCACATGTGAATCAGCTTCGCCGCCTGGTCCTGGATCGCGCTCACGACATTTTCCGGCGTATGGCCCACCGCCAGCACGCCGATGCCCCCGGCAAAGTCGAGGAAGGTGTTGCCGTCCACATCCGTCACAGCGGCGCCTTTGGCATGCGCGACGGCAATCGTGGTCGCTTTGGCAGCCCCACGCGGGGTCGCTGCTTCCCTGCGCGCCACAATCTCGCGGCTCTTCGGGCCCGGTATCTCGGTTACTAACTGAATCGTCGCCATGATGAAAGTTCCATTTTTTGAAATCGATGCAGGAATTCCATTGTAGCGCGGAAATGCAGGGCATCCCAGCGGGCCGACAGACAGCATGGACCGCGCTCTTTTCACGATTTTTACGGGTCAGCGCATGAATTTCTGCATAACAGGCTATACAATTGCGCTATGCTGAATCTGAGTCAGGCCGTGTCATGAACACGTTTCGCTTCCATCTGGAGCACCCATCCATGAAAAAACTGTTCTCTCTGGTTGCATTGCTGCTTCTGCTCCCTGCTGTCGTCTTCGCACAGAATGGCACCCTGCCGATCGAAACCACCGGCGGACCGAGCTTCCTGAATGCCCGCCTGCCCAATTATCCTGACCCGCAGATTGCCGGTATGCTGGCCGGCGGTGATATTGACGCCGCATCGCTGGGCATTGGCGCTGACTGTGTCGGCAACATCTACACTATTCCCGATGGACGCCTTGAGCTGACCAGCAGCACAGCCCTGCTGCGCGCCTATTTCACGGCACACGAAGGCGGTGACACGTCGCTGGTGGTGCTCAAGCCCGATGGCACATTTGTCTGCAACGACGATGCCGTGGGCCTGGACCCGGTGGTGGAAATTGTGAATGCAGTCGAGGGGCAATATCGCTTCTGGGTGGGCACCGTCAATACGACCGCCCTGATTCCCGGCTATCTAGTCGTCACCGCGGGCATTTCTGTGCCCGGCGCGCTGGATGTGCCTGCGCTGTATTCGAGCGTGCTGGCAGCAGCCACCAACAATGGCACCAATAATACGATCGCCAGTCCCACGCCCGGCACAGGGCTGGACTTCAATTCGATTTTCGGCACCGAGCCCACGCTCACCCCCGCAGTCGCGGCCACTCCCGCTACGGCAGTACACGCAGGCATGTCGGTCAGCGCTGCGCCGATGCCGCCCGCCCTGAATACCGCAGCCAGTTTTTATGGCCGCGGGCAGCTGGCAGCCGGCTTCCAGCCAGACCCGGCCGTCATCAACATGAGCGCGGGTGGCTCACTGGAAGCCTCCGAGCTGACCATTGGCCGTCAGTGCCAGGGCTTCATTAACAATCAGCCGGAGTACATCATCGATTACGCGGGCGGGGGCGAGCTGCTGCGCCTGTTCTTCATGGGCGACAGCGACTCCACCCTGATGATCGCCGGGCCGGGCAATACCTGGTATTGCAGCGACGATTACGCGGGTGAAACCGATCCCCTGGTGGACATCGTCAACCCGGCGGGCGGAGAGTATGCGATCTGGGTGGGCACACGCGTCGTGGATACCTTTGTCGGCGGCGACCTGGTGGTGACGGCGAATCCGGATACGGACCCGAAAACCTTCGGCAATTAGCAGCGGTAATCTGGCATAACAAAAGCGGGGTGTCCTGATGTCAGGGCACCCCGCTTTTTGTTGATGTGTGTGAACGCAGGTGGGACTAGTTCGAGCCGCGCCCGGTGTACGAGCCGTCACGGGTGTCGACGTCGATCTTGTCGCCTTCCTTGATGAAGATCGGCACGACGACGGACAGGCCGCTGTCGGTGATGACGCGCTTGGTCACGTTGCCCGCCGAGTTACCGACGACGGCGACTTCGGCTTCCACCACGGTGTAGGTCACGGTGGTCGGGAATTCGTAGTCAATGGCGCGGCCGCTGTACATCTTCAGCTGAAGGTTCATGGCTTCCTTCAGGTAGTTCACGTCATCGCCAAACAGGTCGATGCGCGCTTCATACTGGTCATAGGTTTCGGTGTTCATGAAGTGGAGCACGTCGCCATCGCGGTACAGAAACTCTACCGGTTCAGCTTCCACGAAGATGTCTTCCAGCTTGTCCTCAGCACCGAAAATACGCTTGTTGGTGCTCCCGGTTTCGATATCCTGCATGACGACGGTCATCGTGGCGGTGCCACGACCAGGCTTGCCGTATTCCGCTTTCTGCACACGGACAAGACGGCCGTCCACACGGAGCGTGCTGCCACGCTTCAAATCGCCTGCTAAAATCATTGCTCTTGACCCTCAACTTATGAACTTCCTGTCAGATAAAGCATTATACAGGATGACTATTTGATTTCCAGTCTGGTTCAGGGCAGCATAAGTTCGCTTGCAGAACGACAAAATGGGTATACTTTACGCTGCATGACAGATGAACAGGGACATGCAGTGAAGACGGTCTTTACAGGGGGCCTGCATGACAGACGCCGACAGCCAGTCAACGATGGCTTTTCGCTTGCCAGATATACAGCAGCGCATGAAGGGAACGCCTCAGAATGCCCTGCTGCGTTTTGTCCACTTTAGCGATACCCACATCAGCGCCGATCCGGCCTATAACCACGCCGAGGCAGACTATACGCCCATGCAGGGCGCATACGAAGTCGTGCGCCAGATTAACGCGCTGCCGTTTGAGCCAGACTTTGTGCTGCATGGCGGGGATGTGGTCTATGACCCCGATGACTCGGCCTATGTGAAGGCGCGCGAAATCCTCAGCGAGATCAAATATCCGGTCGACTATCTGATGGGCAACCATGACGAGCGTCACGGCTTCCAGACGCTGCTGCTGGGCCAGCGGGCCACCAGCGAAAAGCACTTCTACGAGCGCGAAATCAATGGCGTGCAGTTCCTGTTTCTGGACAGCAACGCACCCGCACCCTTCGCGGGCGGCGCCCTGGGCAAAGTTCAGCTGGAATGGCTGAAAGACATCTGCAATGCGCGCGACCCGCGGCCGCTGGCCATTGGCGTGCACCATAACGCCCTGCCGATTGGCTCACCCTTCTGGGACGAGTTCATGCGCATGCGCGACGGCGAGGAATTTCACACGGTCATCAAGGCGGCACTGGGCAGGCTGCGCGGCGTCTTCTTCGGGCATGTGCACCAGTCCAGCGAGACTTACCGCGATGGTGTGATGTATGTCAGCGTGCCCAGCACCTGGTATCAGCTGCACTGCTATCCGGGCCAGAGCGGCATCCTGCAGGATGTCGATGCCGAGCCAGGTTTCAATGTTGTATCCATTACAGAAACGCAAACCTTCATCCGCAGGCATCGTTTCCGCGTGCCAGAGCATCGCCGACCATCATAAGTGTAATGACACAGGCGGGGGATGCCATGATGCGCATCCCCCGCCTGTTTTGTCTGACGAATGTGGGGCAGTGCCGCCTATTCGACCTGCACCTTGACCTTGGACGGGCCGGTCGTGGACGGGCGGTCAAAGCCAGCATCGTCGCTGGTGGATTCCGCCGAAGCGCGTTTGGACGCCTTCATCTTTTCGTCGATATCCTTGCTGGCCTTGTCGATGCCTTCGATGGCAGCGTCGACCAGCACCTTGAAGCCTGCCGCAAATTCCTTGCCTGCGACCTTGGCATGATCCTTGAAACCAGGCGGCAGCAGTGTCTCGACGGCCTTCAGGCCAGCCTCAACAGCCTTGCTCTGGTGCTCCACGAACTGGGCGAATGTATCCTTCGACGAAGCGTTTTCCGCTTCCGGGGTATTTGGGGTCTGATTTTCTGTCACGATGCTCACTCCTGTTGACTGCTCTCTATAAAGCAATACGCGTGCCGCTGGCAAAAGTTTCGCGGATTGGCGAACTGGCGTGCTGACCGTTCGTTACCCATGACTGCCATTCCGCGAGTGACGCTGCCCTGGCCTGCACGTAAGATTGATAATCCCGCATTTATCTTATCAGGATACAATATTGTTCGTCTGTAAGCAGCTTGTGTGAGGATGACGCTATCATGTTTAATAACCCGCTGGCGCGGCGCAAGGAAGAAGAACGCATCAAGAAAGAAGGCCGCCTGCCTCCCGGGCAAAGCCTGACCCTTGATTTCCCCGTGCTCCACTACGGCCCCACGCCCAATGTCGACCTCAACACGTGGGACCTGGGCGTGTTTGGCGAGGTGGAGCAGAAGATGAAATGGAGCTGGGCGGAATTCACCGCTCTGCCGACCGTCTCGGTCACGACCGATATCCACTGCGTCACCCGCTGGAGCAAGTTTGACACCGTGTGGGAAGGCGTGCGCTTCCGCGACTTCATCCAGTTGTTCGGCGTCAAGCCGACGGCGAAGTTCGTCATCGCGCACTGCGACGGCGGCTACACCACCAATACGCCGCTGGACATCATGATGGACGACGATGTACTGCTGGCCTACCGATTCAATAATCAGCCGCTGGAGCTGGAACACGGATATCCGCTGCGCACGCTGGTGCCCAAGCGCTATCTGTGGAAAAGCGCGAAATGGCTGCGCCGCCTCGAATTCAGCAGCACCGATAAACCCGGATTCTGGGAGCAGGCCGGTTATCACAACAACGGCGATCCGTGGACGGAAGAACGCCTGGAGCGCCGCGGTTTCTTCTTTTAACGCGGCTAATCCCGGCGGCTGTGTTTGCCAGACAGCGCCAGAAACGGATTCGCCAGCGATGCGCCATCGGCGGCCCCGGCAGCAAGGGCCGCCTGATTGGCCGTCTCGAAGTCGTCATGCAGGCTGTCCATCAGCAGCAGCTGCATACGCGACGGCTCGCGTACAAACTGGGTGATGACGAGCGAATGCGACCGCTGTGTGACCAGCGACCAGCGTTCTTCGCCTGAATCCTCCAGCCAGCGCGGCCCTTCTGCTTCGGCGCGCCAGCGTTCTAGCACGGCGGCGGCATCGTGGAGCGTGGGCTGGCTGAACAGCACCCCGCCGGAATCCCCCAATATCTGCAAACCACTCAGGCGGGCCTTGTGCGCCTCACGCACGACGCGACTGGTGCCTGCGTGCAGGGTGCCCGTCTGGCCGTGCTGCACGCGCGCTTCCAGCAGCACGCGCTGGGCGTGATAATACCTGTAGAGCGCATGAAACTGTTCGCGGCTGATGGCGCCGCTGACAAATTCTGACAGACACCCCTGAATCCTGGCGGTGATCTCTGCGCGCAGCTTCTCCATGCGCGCATCCCCTTCATGACCCGGACGCTGGCCTGATTTCAAATCCATGTGCTAACCCAAATCTTTACGTAATACAAGAAGTATCAAAAGTATGAAGAATAAACTTCAATTGACATTACAATATTTTACGAAAAATTCGTTTATTTGGGTTTCATCCCTATTGCAAAAACGCAAATCCAAACTATTCTATAAGGTATGTAAGGTATGAATTTGGTTTAGCTGTACAAACGTTCTAAATTCTCTTATGAGCCACGTAATGTAATGGAATAATCCAAAGATAGCGGTACCGAGGCAGTCATCATGAACAACATCCATCACAACGAGCCTCCCAATCCCTCGATCACGCATGATCATACCTGCATTCTGTCTTATTTGCTCAAGGCCTCCCAGAGCGAGAAGCGCACCATCACAGCCATCCACAACAAGCTGCAGTACATCGACAAGCAGCATCTCAAGGCGATGATGGAGCATCTGCGCAACATCGGCTACGTGACCATTGATGTGGATGAATACCTGCTGACGAAATCAGGTCGGGCTCGCGCCGAACACCAGAATCAGCTGGCGTACAAGCTGCAAGGCAAGACAATCATCAACATTGATTCGGTGATTGGCGGCACCATCAATGCGCTGCCAGCAGCGACTGCGCCAAAGTCCGCCGCGCCCAGCCAGCCCGCAGCGAAGCCCGTTTCGCCCGCCCAGCAGCCTGCCATTGCACAGACAGAAGTTCGCGTGCTGCCAGCACCGGCACCCGCCCCGGCCGCCCCGGCACAAGACCTGAAGCTGGTTGAGAACCTGCGCCAGATCAAGGGCATGATCGTCAGTGGTTTCCATCCGTGGCGCAGGCGATATCCCGTGCCCACCACGCCCGGTGCAAATATGCGCGTCGCCCGCTACTGCATTCAGCTGGTTCATCATCCCGAGAGCGATCCGTGCACCATCGTGAACGAGGATATCATCGGCCGCGAAGGCACGGTGATGCCCGGCACTGAAGGCCTGGCCGACAAAGACCTGACCACCAGCCGCCTGCACGCGCAGTTCTTCATCAAGCGCACGGTCACCGGCCACGACCAGCTCTATATCAAGGACCTGAACAGCACCTGCGGAACGTACGTGAACAACACCCGCATCCCCCCTGACAAACTGATTCAGGTGAAGGATGATGCCCGCATCCGCATGGGCAACGTTGAAATCTTCGTGACCAAGCTCACCAAAAACGATGCGCCCGCCAGCGGCAAGGTGCCTCCACTGCCCAAGGGCATGGAAGCCCGCAGCGGAAAAAAGTAACGCCGCAAGCCGCTATTCGCCTGGCTGGAACCAATCAGCACGGGCCAGCGTCTTACTTCCATAGAGCAGGTTATTGCTTGTGGAGGAACCAAAATGAGACGTCGCTCGCTTTTTACATTGCTACTCATCGTGCTGGCCGCAGCTATCGCTTTCAGCGGTGCAGCGGCTCAGGTCGTCCCCTGCCCCACGTTTCCCCCCTGCCCGGCAGACGCCATCTGCGATCCGGTCCCGTGCCCCAATCCTGACCTGCCCACCTGGGGCGTCTTCACCAATCCAGACTGGCTGGTGGTGGAATACCACCGCGTCAATGTGACCATCGACGACCAGATCGCCCGCACCAATGTGGATATGCAGTTTGTGAATCGTGGTGATGGCGCACTGGCCGAAGGCACGTTCATCTTCCCGCTGCCCCCCGGCGCTTCCGTCGACAGCCTGGTGATGTATATCAATGAAATCCCCATCGAAGCGCGCATCATGGAAGCAGACGAGGCGCGCGCATACTACGACGAAATCGTGCGCAGCTACCGCGACCCGGCGCTGCTGGAATACATCGGCACCAACGCGATTCAGGCCAATGTCTTCCCGATTCCTGCCGGGGAAAAGCGCCGCATCACCCTGTCCTATACGCAGGTGCTGGCCGCCGATGGTGGCCTGATCGAGTACGAATATCCGCTCGATGTCACCCGCCTGACCAGCCGCCGCGCTGTCGAGCAGATGAGCATCAGCGTGCAGATGACCGGCGACGAAACTCTGGGCAGCATCTACAGCCCCAGCCATGACATCGCCGTCAGCCGCCAGGGTGACACCGGCTTCCGCGTCGGCTTTGAGCGCACGCAGTTCGCCGCCGACCGCGATTTCAGCCTGTTCTACAGCGTCAGCAGCGAATCCATTTCCCTGAACGCCCTGTCGTACCGCGAAGGTGCCAACGAAGACGGCTTCTTCATGCTGCTGGTGCAGCCGCCGCTGGAGATGCCCGATGTCCCGGTCGCAGCACAGGACGTCATCCTGGTAGTGGACCAGAGCGGCAGCATGCAGGGCGACAAGTGGTCGCAGGCGCAGGATGCCGCGCGTTATGTGCTGGACAACCTGGGCGCAGAAGACCGCTTCAACGCGATCCTGTTCAGCACCGGCTGGCGCGTGTATGCCAATGAGCTGGTGCCCGCCAGCGATGCCTCCGATGCCGCGAGCTGGATTTCCGGCCAGTATGCCGAAGGCGGCACCGATATCAACGGCGCGCTGACGACGGCGCTGGAGATGGTCGATCTGGAACGCCCGACGACGATCCTGTTCATCACCGACGGCCTGCCCAGCGAAGGCGAGATGCAGACCGACCGCATCCTTGAGAACCTGGACGCCGTCGCGCCCGACAATGCCCGCATCTTCGCCTTTGGCGTGGGCGACGACGTCGATACCTTCCTGCTGGATGGCATCACCCGCGCTTTTGACGGCACATCCAGCTATGTGCGCCCCAGCGAACGCATCGACGAAGAAGTGGCCAGCCTGTGGAACAAGGTGAGCGCGCCGGTTTTGCAGGATGCCACGCTGAGTATCGAGGGCGTCACGGTGGATACACTGTATCCCAGCCTGCCGATCGACCTGTTTGGTGGCACCCAGCTCACGCTGGTGGGCCGCTATCGCGAAGGCATGGAAGACGCCCGCATCACCCTGACCGGCATGCTGAACGGCGAATCGGTCTCGTATGTCTACGAGGGCTTCAATTTCCGTGAACGCGGCGGCGGCGAACCGTTCATCGCGCAGTTGTGGGCCACGCGCCGCATCGGTGACCTGCTGAACAGCATCCGCCTGAACGGAGAATCGCGCGAGCTGGTGGACAGCATCGTCAGCCTGAGCGTGCGCTACGGCATCATCACGCCGTACACCAGCTTCCTGATTGATGAGAACGACATCCTCACCCAGTCTGGCCGTGACCGCGCCGTGGCGGACCTGGAAGCCGAAGCGCAGACGCTGGCCAACCAGAGCTTTGGCGCTGCCGCCGTGGGCGCCGCTGATATTGCCGCCGGATTGTCGGAAGCCGCCGCGCCGATCATGCAGATTGCCGCCACGCCCAGCCCAATGGCGACGATGGGCGCGGGTGGCGCCAATGCGACCGGCAACGTCGATCCGGGTATGCCGCCTGCCCCGCAGCAGAACGCCGTTCAGACCGTGGAAGGCCGCACCTTCGTCCAGCAGAACGGCGTGTGGACCGACACGACCTTTGAGCCGGACACCATGACGACGCAAAAGGTCGTCTTCCTGAGCGATGCCTACTTTGACCTGCTGAGCGAAATCCCCGCGCTGGCGCCCTTCTTTGCCATCGGCGATCAGGTGATCGTCGTGCTGGATGGCGTCGCCTACGAGGTCACGCTGGAGTAAGCGCCGATTCAGCCCAAACAAAAAGACACGTCTGGAAAGCCCGGACGTGTCTTTTTGCTATCTGTATCCACTCGCGCTGGCGTCAGTTCACCAGGCCCAGCTCTTTGGCTTCTTCATAGCTCAGCGGGCCACGGCCACGCTTGGCTTCGTTGGCGATGGCAGCCAGCTTTTCCGGATTGAACATGTCGTCCAGGTCGGCGGTCTGCAAATCGGTCATTTCCTGTCCAAAGATATTCACGTCCAGCTCGGCCAGCGGCTCCAGCACCAGCGCCTCGGCTTCCACCGTCTGCTGCACATACGAGCCCATCGGCACCAGGTCGGCAAATTCCGGCGCGGGAACCAGCTCCGGTTCGGGCGGCGGGGCCACGACTGGCGGCACGACCGCCGCAGCCGTCATCGTCGAGCGCTTCTTGCGCTTGGTTTCGCGGACAGGCGGCGGGGCATCGGCCGGCATCGCTGAAGCACCCACCAGCGCCACCAGCTCATCCACTGCGCGGCGGCCATACTGGCGCACCGCACCAAGCGCGCGCGTGCCGCCAGCGGCGCTGAAAATCACGCTGACGAAATGGTGCAGTCCAGCCGACAGCACAAACACCGTCAGCGTATCGCCTTCATACACCATCAGCGCGCTGGAATGTCCGCCAACGATGCGGCCCATATCGGTCGTCGCGGTTACGGTGGGCAGCAGGGCAGCGGTCAGGCTTTCGCGGTCCAGATAGCCCACCGCGCCATGCTCCACCAGCACCTCGCCGGCGCGGCTGCTCAGCACGACGGCCATCGCCCCGACGTTGGTGGCCAGCGTCTCGATGACCGACGCCGCCTCGCGCTGATTCATCGACGGGATATAGCCCACTTCGCCGCCAGCGACGGTAGCACCCGCCGAAGCAACCGGGAAAGCCGCCGACAGGATATCGCGGCCATCCAGCGCGGCCGTCAGCACGCGGATAATCTGTGTGCCATCGACCGGACGGCGCAGCACGATAAAATCGGCCTGGTCGCGCGTGTCCGGCTCATACACTGATTCGTGGCTGTCGTTCAGCAGGATGATCGAAGTTTCCGGCTGCATACTCTTGATGTGGCGCGCCAGCTGTACGCCGCTGACGGCGTCACTGAGGGTGGCCGCCGCGATGACAGCGCGGAAACGCCCGTGCTGCACTTCGTCCAGTGCCTCAACATCACCGGGCACATCCACCTGAATGACCGGCCGTTCCAGCATGGTCAGGCCTGCGCGCACGATGCGCGCTGCCATGCCGGTGGGATCTACTGTCAGAATGCGGGGCAGCCCTGCCATTGTCATTTCACCCGTTCTATTGCCATACGATACATATCTACGGTTTTCAGTATAGCTGGAAAAACCGCGATCCTGACATAAACTTCATCAATCCTTCGTGGCCTATTCGTCCTACTTCCCTTCACCGGCAGCGGTTGCGCCAGGCAGCATTGCGCGCAGCCCTGCCCCGCACGCATACGCCTGCCCTGCGATTGCCCTCTTTACAGGTTTTTTACAGGCAGTCACCCCACAGTCCTATGCAATTTCTGATGCGATACCGAGTACAGTGAAGGTATGGGGACGTGATCTTCACGGACCGAAATCATCAGAATCAGAGGAAATCTGCCATGTCATCCAAACGCCTTTCCTTCGGCCTGACCCTGGCGCTGCTGCTTGTGCTCTCGCTGGGCATCGTGTCGCCCGCCAGCGCGCAGGACGGACGCCAGGTCTGGGCCTATTACTTCGGCTGGTACACGGGCGACAGCTGGGGCGATGGCCGCCTGCTCGACCGCCCGGCCGCACCCTATGACAGCCGTGACGGCGGCGTCATTTCGCGCCAGATCAGCGAGGCCCAGAGCGCGGGCATCGACGCCTTTATCGCCGCGTGGTATGGCCCCGCTGGCGACAACCTGACCGCGCAGACGTTCAATGCGCTGCTCGATATTTCGGCAGGCATGGGTTTCCGTGCCGCCGCGTCGGTCGACCTGGGCGATCCGGGCTTCAATGCCACCGTTGGTGATACTATCGGCACGCTGAGCTATCTGATCGGCGACCGCGCCAATCACCCGGCCTATCTGCGCTACAACGGCAAGCCGGTCATCTATTTCTGGAACCAGGGCCGCTTCTCAGTGGCCGACTGGCAAAATATCCGCGCGCAGGTGGACCCGAACCGCAACACCATCTGGGTGGCCGAAGGCACCAACACCGGCTATCTGCGCGTGTTTGACGGCCTGTATCTGTTTAACACAGCCTGGGCGGCCAATCCCGGTTCCGTGGCGACCCAGTGGGCGCGCCGCGCCGCCAGCGCCGGCGGCACCTTCTATACGCCGACGGTGCTGCCCGGCTGGGACGAATCGGCACTGGCAGCAGGCCGCCCCAACCCAACTTCGCCCCGTGCGCGCAATAACGGCCAGTTCCTGACATCAAGCTGGAACGGCGCAGTCGCCAGCGGCGCAGGCGTCATCCTGATTGTGAGCTGGAACGAATACCTGGAAAACTCGCACATCGAGCCCAGCCAGGTCTATGGCGCGCAGTCGCTCGACGTGCTGCGCCCGCTGGTGGCGGCGTGGGAAAGCGGCAGCGCACCGGCGGCAGCAGGCGGTGCGGCGGCAGGCTCGCCCACCGGCATCGTGTACACGATTCAGTCGAATGTGCGCCTGCGTAACGCGCCCAGCACGGGCGGTGCAGAAATCACCACCGTGGGCGCGGGCACAGCCCTTGATGTCATCGGCCGCAACGGGGATAACTCGTGGGTGCAGGTGAACTATGGCGGCCAGAGCGGCTGGATGTCGTCCGGCTTCGGCAGTTTTACGGGCGACCTGAACGCCGCGCCCGTCACCGGCTAGCCAGCCATTTCTCCAGAAATAAAAACATCCCCCGTCCGGAGCGCCCGGATGGGGGATGTTTTTGTGACGCCTCAGCAGGACTAGCGGGCGAAGTTGCGGTTGAACAGGCGCGCCACCGCGACGGTAATCACGCCGCCGATCACGCCGACGATGATGCCGCCAAAAATCCACAGGTCGCCCAGACCCTGAAGATTGAGCGCGCGCAGCACGATGCTGCCGACGATGCCACCCACCAGGCCAAGCGCGATGTTGGTCAGCGGGCTGTAGCCCTTGCCGCTCATGATCTGCCCGACCAGCCAGCCAGCGATACCCCAGGCCACGACCGTGAACAGGAAGCCGATCAGGCCGCCAACAACTGGCAGCAGCACGAACCACGCCAACATTAGCAGCACGACGATTGCGATGATACTCATGATGTGTTCTCTCCCCTTGTTCCCTGCATGACGATGGCATACAGGGGCTTAAACCGTTATGCACATATTTTACGCAGCAGCTTTTCAGAAGTTGCAGGCGGGCTGGCCCAGGAAAAAACAGGCCGGTCGGGGGATTCGGTGCGCTCGCGTGGCAAACAAAGCGGGCGAATGAGAGTGCTCACCCGCCCGCTGAATGGTCAATGATTGACAGCCTGCGCTGCGGGCTGGTTAGCCCACAGGCTGCTCTGATGACTCGATCATCCCCTTGAGGATGCGCTCCAGCGCCATCGTGTGACAGCACACGCCGCGGCTCTGGAAGAATGTGCATCCGCACGACCACGCGCCTTCAGTATAGGCGGTGATGTGGGTGTCATTGTCACCACGGAAAGTCACTTCAAAACTGCGGAAGCTGACGCGGTCGGTCTCTTCCGCATAGCGCATCGCCTTTTCGACGTCCGAAACCACGTTCTGGCCCCGGTGATACTGCTCTGGCACGCGCTTCAGCATGGGCTTGAGGATCTTCTCCATCGCCATGATGTGCGGGCACAGGCCAATGGTCGCGAAGCCCGGGCAGTTGCAGCTCCAGCCTTCGGGCGTGAGGTGCAGCAGGTAGCTGCTGTTGTCGCCGCGAAACTCGGCGGTGAGCGTGTTAAAGGTCACACGCTCCGGCTCGGCAGCGTACAGCTTCGCCTTTTCAATCTTGCCGATCATGCCGTAATCCATGATGTTTCAGCTCCTCTTTCTGACTAAAACAGTTTCATCGCCTGAATAAACAAAAAGCACGCGGGGCTAAAGAGCACTGCCGCGTGCTTCGAATCTTGAGGGGAGGGTGCTTAAAATGCGTATTGGCTTCATAAAAAGAGTTTAACCCCCGATTAAGCCCATGTCAATGAAGCCCGCACTGTCTTAATCATCCGGTGAGCGAGATCCGCCGCGACCTGGCGATGCAAGTTGCAGCAATTTTCATTTGAAACTATTAGAATGTTCAACACGTATAGACTGGCGGCACAGAAACATGTCGCCCACGGGGAGCGACAGCCTCTTTACAAACGGAGACTCTTCATGACAACTGAAAATGCCTTGCCAGTGGATGTAGCCCCTGAGGCCACAACAACAGCTTATGACCCCGGCCCCCGCTGGCTGCCGCGCTTTCTCACCATCTGGACCGGACAGTCGCTGTCACTGCTGGGTACGGCCGTGGTGCAGTTTTCGCTGATCTGGTGGCTGACGCAAACGACCGGCTCGGCGACCGTGCTGGCCATCGCATCGCTGGTCGGCCTGCTGCCGCAGGTGCTGCTGGGCCCGTTTGCCGGGGCCGTGGTCGACCGGCTGAACCGCAAGCGTGTAATGATCGGCGCGGACGGCATCGCGGCCCTTGCCTCGCTGGCCATCGTGCTGCTGGCGGCGGCTGGGACGCTGCAAACGTGGCAGGTGCTGGTCGCCATGTTCGTGCGCTCGTCAATGCAGGCGCTGCACAGCCCGGCCATGCAGGCCTCCACCGGGATGCTGGTACCCCAGGCGCAGCTCACCCGCGTCGCTGGTATGAACCAGATGGTGCAGGGGCTGAGCAGCATCGGCGCGCCCATTTTCGGTGCCCTGCTGATCGCCCGGCTGCCTATCGGCTCGATTGTGCTGCTGGATGTTATCAGCGCGGCGATTGCCATCGTCAGCCTGCTGTTTGTCAACATTCCGCAGCCGATTGTCAGCACAGCGACCACCGTGCGCGCCATCCTGACCGACATGCGCATCGGCCTGAATTACGCCGCCAGCTGGCCCGGCCTGCTGATGTTGTTTGCGGTCGCCGCGCTCATCAACGCCATCGTCACGCCAGCCGTCTCGCTGATGGCGCTGCTGGTATCCGGCCATTTCAATGGCATGCCTGAAGACCTCGCGCTCATGCAGATTGCCTTTGGGGCCGGGGTGCTGCTGGGCGGCATCCTGCTCGGCGTGTGGGGTGGCTTCAGGCGTCGGGTCTACACCTCCATTCTGGGCATCATGATGCTGGGCATCAGCCTGCTGGTGATCGGCCTGTCGCCCGCCAACATGCTGTGGCTGGCCGTCGCCGGAAACCTAGTGACGGGCATATCGGTTGCCGTCATCAACGGGCCGGTGCTTGCCATCCTGCAGGCTGCCGTGCCGCCGCACATGCAGGGGCGCGTGTTCGGCCTGCTGGGCAGCGCGGTGCTGCTGCCCGCGCCGCTGGTGCTGGCGATTACCGGCCCGGTGGCCGACCGCACAGGCGTGCCCTTCTGGTTCATCATGGCGGGCGGGGCGACGCTGCTGGCGGCATTCATGGGGCTGCGCTCGCGCGCTTTCCTCAATATCGAGGCTGGCCCGCCACAGCGCGACTGAGCGAAGGACAGGGCAGTTTTTGATCAGGATCCACAACAACTGGCGCGCGGGATTGGTCAAAGTGCACGACCATCCCCGCGTCGGGTTGTTATTGTTTTTTCAGGCGCAAGGGCTACAATGATTGTAATTGTTGTCACAATCACCATAGGATTTCCCCTCATGCGCAGCGAAAAACATAAAGTACTCGTGCTTCCCGGGCCCGTTGAAGTGCGTCCTGAAATTCTGGATGCGCAGGGCGACTGGATGATCGGTCATCGTTCCGCCGCATTCGCCGAATTGTTCGCCCGTATGCAGGTCAAGCTGAAGCAGGCCTTCATGACCGAAAACCCGGTCATCGTGCAGGGCTCCAGCGGCACCGGCCTGTGGGAAGGCGCCTCGCGCAACTGCATCCGCGACGGCAAAAAAGTGCTGCATCTGGTGGGCGGCGCGTTCAGCGAACGCTGGGCCGATATCAGCCGCGTGAATGGCAAGGATGTCGACGTCATCGCCGTGGACTGGGGCAAGGCCCACACCCCCGAAATGGTGGAAGAAGCCCTGAAAAAGGCCACTTATGACGCCGTGTGCATGGTGCACAACGAAACCAGCACCGGCGTGACCAACCCGGTCAAAGACATCGCCGCCGTGGTGCGCAAATATGACGACACGCTTGTGCTGGTGGATACCGTCAGCGGTTTCCTGGGCGCAGAGCTGCGCGTGGACGAATGGGGCATCGACCTGGCCCTGACGTCTTCGCAGAAGGCCTTTGCCCTGCCCCCCGGCCTGGCCTTCGCCACGCTCAGCGAGCGCGTGCTGGCGCGTGCCGCCCAGGTGACCAACCGTGGCTACTATTTCGACTTCATCGAGATTCACGAGAGCCTGAAGAAGAACAACACCCCCAGCACGCCGCCGGTCTCGCTGATGTTCGCGGCCGACCGCCAGCTGGACGACATCCTGAATGGCGAAGGGGTGGAAGGCCGCTGGGCACGTCACCTCGCTATGCGCGATGTGACCACCGCCTGGGCTGCCGAACGCGACATGCCGCTGTTCTCGCAGGCCGGTTACCAGTCGCCCACGGTGAGCACGATCACCAACAGCCGGGGCTTCGACGTGGATGCGATGGCCAAGTTCATGAGCGGCAAGGGCTTCTCGATCGACAAGGGCTACGGCAAGATCAAGGGCAAGACCTTCCGCATCGCGCACATGGGCGACCTGCAGCCGTCCACGCTGGAAGAAGTGCTGGGCGGCCTGGACGAATTCCTGGCCTCGCTCAACTGATTCAGCGCAGCCTGCGTGCGGGCGGGGCACGGACACATCAGCCCCGCCCGCCGCATGTATCGCAGTCACCCAACACATCCGCTTTCCCCTAACTCAACAGGTATGGAGTCGTTATGGCTTACAAAGTAGTCGTTCCCGATGTCGTGCATCCGAAGGCGATGGAAATCCTCGCCGCTGCCGGAGACGCGCTCAATGTGGTCTCGCAGGGGCAGATGACCCGCGCCGACCTGCTGGCCCAGGTGGTCGATGCCGACGCGCTCATCATCCGCAGCGCCAGCAAAGTGGACAAGGAAGTGCTGGATGCCGCACAGAAGCTGAAGCTGATCGCGCGCGCCGGCGTGGGCGTCGATAATGTCGACATCCCCGAAGCGACCCGCCGCGGCATCATCATCATGAATACACCCGATGGCAACACCGTCAGCACCGCCGAACACACCTTTGGCCTGATGCTGTCACTGGCGCGCCACGTGCCGGAAGCGCATATTTCGATGCGCGAGGGCAAGTGGGACCGCAAGTCGTTTGGCGGCGTGGAGCTGCGCGGCAAGACGCTGGGCATCGTCGGCTTTGGCCGCATCGGCCGGGCGATTGCCAAACGCGCCGTCGCCTTCGAGATGACCGTCCTCGCCTATGACCCGTATGTCACGCCGGAACAGGGCAAGGCCGCCGGTGCTGAAATGGTCACGCTGGAAGACCTGTTCAGCCGCGCGGATTTCATCACCCTGCACGCGCTGCTGACCGACGAAACGCGTGACCTGATCCGCGCCGAAAGCATCGCCAAAATGAAGCCCGGCGTGCGCATCGTCAATGCGGCGCGTGGCGCGCTCATCAACGAGCACGACCTGGCCGATGCGATCAAGTCCGGGCGCGTGGCCGGCGCGGCGCTGGACGTGTATGAGCAGGAACCGCCCCAGCCGGATAATCCGCTGATCGGCCTGCCCGGCATCATCCACACGCCGCATCTGGCCGCCAGCACCGAAGACGCACAGACCGTGGTCGCCGTCGAGGCCGCCCAGCTGATCGTCGATGCGCTGCTGAAAGGCGTCACCAATAACGTCGTGAATCCGGCCGCCAAAGCCTGATTTTCGCGCCTTCCCTTGGGTTAAAAGGGCGACCTTGCGCCAATTTGTGAGCCGTGCTGACACAACTCATAGATTCAGCCAACGCCCTTTTAACCTTTACCCTGTACACTAAAAATGTATCGTCTGGAGGCTCCCATGTACCTGATTGACGGTCACAACCTCATCGGCACTGGGATGCTCGGTTTCAACCTGGACGACCCCAACGATGAGATGAAGCTGACCCTGATGCTGAAGCAGTTTTCAGCGCGTACCGGCGACAAAATCACCGTAATTTTCGACCACGGGCTGCCCGGCGGGCTGTCGCATGCGTCGACCAGCAGCGTCACCGTGATCTTTGCATCACAGCCCAACATTGCCGACAAGGTGATGATCGGCGCTATCCGTTCCACCAAAGACCCCACGCGCTGGATCGTCGTCTCGAATGACACGGCCGTGCGCGATGAGGCAATAGCGCACCGCATGAAGCCGATGCGCACGCACGACTTTGCCGCGCTCATGCTGTCGCCCGAGGGCGGCATCAAGCTGAACCCGGCCAAGCCACGCGTTCGCCGCACCGACCCGGACGACTATGGCGCGTCGCACAATCCGTATGTGCCGAAGAAAGACATCGAGCACTGGGAAAACGAATTCGCCAAAGCGCCGAAGCCGAGGCGCGCGCCGATTCCGCTGCCGCGCATCAGCCCGGAGCCGGAAGAAGAGGCAAAACCTGCGCCAACGGCCGCGAAGCCGGTCAAGGCCGAGGATGCGCTGCCCCATCCGGGCGACGTAGCCGGATGGCTGTCGGTATTCTGCGACCCGGTAGAAGAAAAGCGCCAGGCCGCCGCCGCGGCACGTGCCGCGCGCGAAGCTGAGAAAAGCAAAGGCAGGCCGGCGCCAGCCGCACAGGACGAGCCTCGCCAGCCCGAAGGTCCGACGCGCCCCGCGCCCAAAGCCCTGCCCGCCATCGACAAGCGCGGCACCTCCGCCAACCCGGACATCCCGAAAGAGGAGCTGGATTACTTCCTGCGCCTGTTCACCGAGGACGAGAAAAAAGGCCGCAAGAAATAGGTTCACGATGAATTGTAGCCGGACGAGGCCTGCGTTGTCCGGCTACCGCGGACGCGGCAGGCATTGTCCCTACAAGGATGGTCATTTGAGGCGATCACCCTTGACCCAAATTCGTGCCTGCTAATTTGCCTTGAGTGGCGGAGTAGGGACAATGCCTGCATTGTCCGGCAACGGCGGACGAGGCAGGCCTCGTCCCTACTGGGATGGCCGTTTAATGCGATTACCCTGACCTGCATCCATCCGCATTGGCGGACGACGCAGGCCTCGTCCCCTACTCCACCTGGCGGCGCTGCACCAGCTGGCGCACCTCGTTCAGCAGCGACTCGCGGGTGTGCAGGCCCTTTTGCACAATCTGCTCCACGCGCCCCTTGAGCACCTCGTGATCGCTCGATTCCAGGTCTTTGGCCGTCACCACGATGACCGGAATTTCGCGCCACGGGCTGTCGCTGCCGCGCAGCTCCACCAGAAACTCGAACCCGTCCATTTCCGGCATCATCAGGTCCAGCAGAATCAGGTCCGGCTGGGCATAGGCCAGGCGTTCCAGCCCGACGCGCCCGTTCTCCGCCTCATACACGCTCCAGCCGTCATTGGCCAGCGTGCGCCGAATCATTTCGCGGGTATCGTCGTTGTCCTCGATGACCAGCACGCGCCCGGCCTGGTCGCCGTCGGCACGCCGATACTGGTTGATCGAAGAAACCAGCGCGCGCCGGTCCAGCGGCTTGATCAGGAATGCCGACGCCCCCAGCGTGAAACCCTTGTCTTTCGTTTCGGCCATCGTCAGCACGATGACCGGGATATCGCTCGTCAGCGGGTCGCTCTTGAGCGTGGCCAGCACCGCCCAGCCGTCCATGCCCGGCATCAGCAGGTCCAACGTGATCACATCGGGCCGGTTTTCACGCGCCATCTTCACGCCGTCAGCGCCATTGGCCGCCAGCAGCACGGTGCAGTTTTCTTTGGTCATGGTGCGCTTGATCAGGTCGCGCACGACCACATCATCGTCGATGACCAGCACCTTGAATTCACCTGCGCGCACGGCCGCCATTTCATTGGTCTCGCGCTCCGTCAGCGTGGACTCAGCCGCCTGGGCATCGCGCGTGACCGTGGCCGGAAGCTGCACGGTGAACACCGTCCCCTCGCCATACACGCTGCTCACGGTGATATCGCCGCCCATCATCTCGCAGAACGCCTTGCTGATGGCCAGCCCCAGGCCGGTGCCGCCATACTTGCGCGTCGTGCTGCTGTCGGCCTGCATGAACTTCTGAAACAGGCGGCTGATCTGCTCGTCGGTCATGCCGATGCCGGTGTCGGCCACGGCAAAAGACAGCCAGTCTGTTCCGCCGTACTGCTGGCGCGACACGCGCACGGTGATCGTGCCGTGGTCGGTGAATTTAGAGGCGTTGCTGAGCAGGTTGATGATGACCTGGCGCACTTTTGTCAGGTCGGCGGTCATCTCGGCCGGGTCGTGGTCATAAACGACCTCAAGCGCGTTGTGCTTCTTCTCTACCAGCGGGGTCATCGTCGTGACGATATCGGCCATCATCATGCGCACGTCGAAGGCTTCCAGATGCAGGTCCATGCGGCCTGCTTCAATCTTGCTGATGTCGAGGATGTCGTTAATCAGCGAGAGCAGATGATGCCCTGCCGTCTGAATTTTTTGCAGGTCAGGCACATAGGTGTCGCTGCCCACATCGATCATGTCTTCCTGAAGCATTTCGCTGTAGCCGATGATCGCGTTCAGCGGCGTGCGCAGCTCGTGGCTCATATTGGCCAGAAACGTGCTCTTGCTGCGGTTGGCCGTCTCGGCCGCTTCCTTCGCTTCCAGCAGTTGTTCCTCGGCCAGCTTGCGGTTGGTGATATCGCGGAAGGTGCCGGTGAACAGCGTGTGCCCGCCCACCTGCGCCTGCGTGACCACGACCTCCATCGGAAACAGGCTGCCGTCGCTGCGCCTGCCTAACGTCTCGCGGTAGCCCCCGCGCCGGATGACCTCGTTCAGGTCAAAAGGCAGCGTGGTGGTATCCGCGCCGATCAGCAGCGCGACCGGGTGGCCGGACAAATCGCCCCCCTGGTAGCCAAACATCTTCTCGGCGGCAGGATTGATCGTCTCCACCAGCAGCGACTCGGCCGAACGGGTAAAGGTGACGATGCCGTCCAGCGCGGTGCGCACGATCGCATCGGTGCGCGTGCTCAGCACCTCCAGCGAATCCATCAGACGGTTATAGCGGTCAGCGATGCGGCCCACTTCAGTGAACGGCTCCACCGGCACGCGCTTGCTCAGGTCACCCGTTTCCGCCTGCTCGTCCATCACCGTGAAGAAGTCATACAGCTCGGTGGTAGCGCCATGCTCGCTCACATTCAGGCCTTCAAATTCTTCCTTGTCGGTCACGCGCAGCGGCCGGATGCGATTGATGATGTTGAAGGCGATGTACGACAGGCCGAATGCCCAGACCGCGCACACCACGATGCCCAGCACCTGCACGCCGATCTGCTCGATGCGGCCCAGCCCGGTATTCAGCAGTTCCGGCTGGCCGAAGATGCCCACCGCCAGCGTGCCCCAGACACCTGCGCCCAGATGCACCGGCACCGCCCCGACCGCGTCGTCCAGCCGGAAACGCTCCAGCAGCCCATCGACCAGCAGCATGACCAGCCCGGAAACGCCGCCGATGATGATGCTGGCAGGTAGGCTGACGGCATAGCAGCTCGCCGTGATGCCCACCGCACCCGCCAGCGAGCCATTCAGGATCAGGTCGACTTCCGGGCGTTTGCGCACGCGCCAGCCCACAGCCAGCGTGACAATCATGCCTGCCGAGCTGGCGATAATCGTATTGACGAGGATGCGCGGGGCCTGGTCACTGTTCATGACGATGGTGCTGCCCGCGTTGAAGCCGAACCAGCCGAACCACAGCAGCATCACGCCCAGCGTGGCCAGCGGCACGTCGGCGCCAGGGATGCGGCGCGGCGGGCCATCTTTAGGGAAGCGATTCGCGCGCGCGCCCACAATGATGATGGCCGCCAGCGAAATCCACCCGCCCAGGCTGTGCACCACGCTGGAACCAGCGAAGTCGCGGAAGCCGAGCTGTGCCAGCCAGCCATTGAACTCGCCGAAGTTGAGGCCGTTCCACACCCAGTTGCCAAACAGCGGGTAGATCACGATGGCCCCAAACGCCGCCATGATCAGGTAGGCCGAAAAGCCGACGCGCTCGGCAATCGAGCCAGCCAGGATGGTCACCGCCGCGCCGCAGAACATCACCTGAAAGAAGAAGAAGCCGAAGCTGCTGGTGTCGGTGCCGTTGTAGTCGAGGGCAAAATCGCTGACCCCCACGAATCCGCCCAGATTGCGGCCAAACATCAGGCCATAGCCGAACAGCCAGAAGATCAGCGTCGTCAGGCCAAAGTCGGTCAGGTTTTTCATCGCGGCATTGATATTGTTTTTGCTGCGCGTCAGGCCGGTTTCCAGACACAGGAATCCCGCCTGCATCAGAAACACGACGGCGGCCGTAATCACGATCCACAGGGTGTCAAGCTGAACGGGAAGGTTAGACGCTTCTGCGGGCATAGAGAACCTCAACGGAGACTCGGCGGATAAACAGTATTTTCTGGAGAAATAACGTAACCGATCATAACATTACAGTTGCGGGCAGACGCAAAAAGAAATCAGCAATCTGTCAGGCAAAATCTGCCGCGTGGAAATGCCAGTAAGTGCGCTGCTACAAAACCGCCGACGGTTGTTTGCGCGATAGAAAGTGAAGGATATAATTACTAAACGTGCTCACACGTCCTTGGGAAAGAGCTGCCGAGATGGTTTCAAATAGTTCAGGGTTAGAAGAAAACGCCGCGCAGGGGGCTGAGGCGGCGAATTCAGCACCGGAGAATACGCCCGTGCCTTCTGACGACGCCACTGCTGCGCCGGCATCCGTGCCCGCGCCCGCTGAAAGCACATCAGAATCGGCACCCTCGCCCACTGAAAACACAGCCACACCGGCACCCGTGCCCGCAGGGCCACCCAGTGACGCAGCATCTGATTTGCCTTTCGGACGCGGCGAGCTGGTCACGGCCACCATTGTCGAGACCTCTCCCACCAGTATCAAACTTGATCTGGGCGGGAAAGCTGTCGGCACCATCAAAGGCTCGGAGCTGGATCGCATGAGCCCGCGCGATCTGGAAGACTTAAAGACAGGCAGCACCGTCACCGTGTATTTCCTCGGCTCGCGCGACAAAGAGGGACAGTACATCGTCTCTGTCAACCAGGCGGCCGAGGCGCAGGACTGGCAGCGCGCGGAAGAATATCGCGTCAGCCAGGAACCATATGACACCCGCATCGCTGGCTATAACCGCGGCGGCCTGATCGTCAAGTTTGGCCGTCTGCGCGGGTTCGTGCCGCAAAGCCAGATGAACGCCGAGCGCCGCCGCACCAGCGAGGAACAGACGCCCGACGAACGCTGGAGCGGCATGGTCAACGAAGCCATCGTCGTCAAGGTGATGGAGGTCGATCACGAGCGCAACCGCCTCATCCTGAGCGAACGCATGGCCTCCAAGGAAAGCCGCGAGAAGCGCAAGGAATCGCTGATTTCCCAGCTTCAGGTGGGCGAGGAACGCGTTGGCCGCGTCGTCAGCCTGGAAGACTTTGGCGCGTTCGTGGACGTGGGCGGCGCTGAAGGCCTGGTGCATCTGACTGAGCTATCCTGGCAGCACGTCAATCACCCGCGCGAAATGCTGAAAGTGGGCGAAGAAGTCAAGGTGCGCGTGATCAGCATCGACCCGAATGCCAAGCGCATCGGCCTGAGCATGAAGCAGCTCGCCTCAGACCCGTGGGACATCGTGGCGACCACCTATGTCAACGGACAGCTTGTCAAGGCGACCGTGACCAAGCTGACGAAATTCGGCGCATTCGCGCAGATTACCGACCTGCCCGAAATTGAAGGGCTGATCCACATCAGCGAACTGAGCGAACGGCGCGTGCTGCATCCGCGTGAAGTGGTCAACGAAGGGGACGTGCTTACGCTGCGCATCGTCAAGATGGATGTCAAAGAACGCCGCCTCGGCCTCAGCCTGAAGCGCGTGAACAGCTCCGAATATATGGATATCGACTGGGGCGATACCCCCAGCGAATAATCGTTTTTCACGCGATTGAAACCGGAAGCATCGCCCGTGTGGCGGCTTATGCTTCCGGTTTTTCTTTTCTGTTCTGCTCGATCCAGGTCACCGCAAAATCGACCAGCGGACGGGCCGCCGCCAGACGCGCAGTCGCATTGCCCACTTTGCGCACGCGGGCATGGCGCGGGTGCATCGCCTCGAAGGACTGCCCGATCTGCGAGAAATCCTCATCATTCGGCACCAGGCTGTCAAACGTCACCCACTGCCGCTGGCCGTCCACCAGCACAGCCCCGCCCTGCGGCTCAATGCGCTTGCCGGGGAAGCTGGCGCGGTGCTCGGCCAGGTGCAGCGTGGTATTGTTCCCGTGGTCGACGCCCAACAGCAGGATATAGCCCTCCAGCTCGACCACTTTGGCATACGGCGAACCTTCGCCCAGCGCTGACTCCAGCGGGTGATCGGCCGTGATGTACTTGGCATGCTTGCCCCATGCCGCCGCCGATGAATTCGGATGGTTGCTGCGCAGCACATTGGGGAACGTGCGAAACAGCTCGTTAATCACGCCCATCGCCCGCGTCGGCGTCTTGTCCGGCTCAAAGGCGGGCTGATGCTCGCGCATGATCGGCCACCACGCCTCCGGAATGGGCGGATTCTGCCAGTAGCTGGGATCGCTGTTGTTGGTGGTATGTGTGGGCATGACCAGCGTGCCCGTCTCGCCAACGGCCTCCATCAGCGCCATCACCACGGTTTGCGCGCCACCCACCACCCAGCCCCCCAGGCGGCTCATGCTGGTATGCGCGATGACCGTCATGCCCTGCTGCACGCCCAGCATACGCAGGTCGGCCAGCAGGCTGTCCAGCGTGAACGGCCCGCCCATCTGCACAGCACTGCCTTCCTTACGCACCAGTTCTTCGTATCCCATCGTATGCCTTTCGTCAGCCGCCCGGATTCAGCACCACGGGCAGATAAATGGTCTGTCCCACAAAAATCTGGTCCGCATTGGGCAGACAGTTGCCATCGCGCAGCGCATCCACAGTGCTGCCGATCTGCGCGGCAATCGTCGTCAGCGAGTCGCCGACCTGAATGACGTACGGCGACCAGCCGGGCGGAATCGTGCACGACGCCCCGGCATCCTGCGTCTGCACAATCGGCAGCGGCGTCACCGAGGGCGGCCCCAGCGGGATAGATGTGTTGGTCGGGATCAGCGGCGTCTGGGTGGGCACCCGCGTGGCGGGGGCCAGCGTACAGGCCGCCGCCAGCGCACCAGCCAGCAGGCACAGCACCAGCCGCAGAAAAATTCGTTTCATCGCAGGCACACTTTCATCCTGTGCGGACACAAGACTATGGTAACCGCGCGCGCCATCTGCGGCAACCTGGCCGCCGCGTTATACTCGTGGGCATGGACTCAACCACCCTCACCCACCTGATCGACCTGATGGCGAAGCATCTCGCGCCCAGCGCATCCACCCTGCGTTATGCCGATGTGCGTGGCCAGACCGGGGCGCTCATGCGCGCCCGCAGGCCGGATGTCGCGCCGCTGGCGATTGCCGATAACGCGTCGCTGGCCGCGCATCCCGCCGCCAGTTTCGACACCGTGGCGGCCATCGGCCCGCTGGATGACGCGTTGCTGCGCGGCGCGCTGCATGCGTTGCGCGAAGGCGGCCGCCTGATCGTGATCGACACGCACGGGGCGGCCGGCGAGGCGCTGGTCAGGCGACTTGAGGACGCGGGCTACATCCGCATCCTGGTGGAACCGGCATCGTCGGGCGTGCTGATGCGCGGCGAAAAGCCGCACGCCAGCGCCGACACCATCGCCCGCATCGAGGTCGCGTCGCACCGGGACATCCCGCAGGCAGGGCTGGCCGGCTTCAAGGGCCGCTTCGTGCATGTGCCCGTGCGCCAGACGCCCAACAAGCCCGCCTGGGCGCTGCGCCCAGATGACGTCATCACCTGGACGGGCATCGCAGTCGTGCGCGGTGCGGGCCCGGCGCTGATCGTATTCTCCAGCCTGCCTAACGCGGTCACGTTCATGCAGCGTGCCGTGCTGGCAAACCGCATCGTCGGCGTGAACAAAGTCGCCAAATTCACGCGTGAGGCCGCCGCTGAATGGGCCACCCCCCTGCTCATCAATCCGCTGATGACCGATGTGCAGCACGATACATTCGGCGATTTCCCGCTCGACCCGGCGCAGGCCGTGACGGGCGACGAGTAACTTCAGGCGCTTCAGGTCACAATTTTCACAAATCACTTAGCAGACACGCGGATATCAACGCTGCGAGATCGCCCCGCGCGTGTATAATTTGCCCATAATACGCCTGAATCCGGCACAGTGGACCCATTCTCTTATGGCCGCAGAATTCCCGCCCCCAACGCTTGCCCTGTCGCGCCTGCGCATCACCGTGGAAGAACTTTCCGCCGCGCTGCAGCGGCATGAAGGCATCGCCAGCCTGCGCGATATCCACCTGCCCGAAGGCGTGCTCTCGGCGCTGACAACTCTGCACAACGATATCGGCAAGCTGACCGAGGTGCTGAACACCGACAATACCGAGATTGAGCAGCTGCGTTCGCTGGCCACCACCGCCGCGGCCATTAATTCGTCGCTGGATGTGGACAGCGTGCTGTCGCAGAGCATGGACGAGCTGATCGCGCTGACCGGCGCAGAACGCGGCTTCATCCTGCTGAAAGACCGCAAGAGCGGCAAACTGGAATTTCGCATCTCGCGCGGCCTGAATGACAGCGAACTGCGCGAAGACGAAGTCAGCCGGACGATCCTGCGCCAGGTGCTGACCACCGGCGAGCCCATCCTGACCGACAATGCCATGCAGGACCTGCGCCTCTCAGAAAGCGACACGGTGGCGCGCTTCGTGCTGCGCTCGATCGCCTGCGTGCCGCTGACGTTCCGCGACCGGGGCAGCTCGCGCGAGCGCGTCGAGGGCGCGCTGTATGCCGACAACAAATACCGCGAGGCCGTCTTCAGCAGCCGCGAGCTGAACCTGCTGACCGCTTTCGCCAACCAGGCCAGCGTCGCCATCGACAACGCCATGCTGTTCGAACAGGTGCAGGAGACGCTGGCGGAAATCGGGCGCGCCCGCGAAATCATCGAGAACGTGTTCATGTCGATCGGCAGCGGCGTCATCACCACCAACGCCGAGGGCCATATCACGCTCATCAACCGCGCCGCCAGCACCATCCTGAACGCGCCTGCGGAATCCACCGTCGGGCATACGCTGCCGCAGGTGCTGCCCGACCTGAACCAGACGCTGAGCGAACCGATGCGCGCCGTCAGCACCGAAGGCAAACGGACGATGCTGGAAAGCCGCACGGAAGTATCCGGGCGCGGGCGCATCGTGCTCAATCTGCGCCTCAGCCCGATCCGCACCAGCGGCGGCGATACCCAGGGCGTCGCCATGGTGCTGGACGACCTGACCGAAGAACGCGAGCGTGACGAGACGCTGGGGCTGATCCGCCGCTATCTGCCGCCCGGCATGATCGACAACATCCATCAGATCGCCGACCTGGCGATGGGCGGCGAACGGCGCGAAGTGACCTGCGTGTTCATGTCGGTGTGCGACCTGGCCGACTTCCCCGCCAGCCTGCGCCCGCAGCAGCGCATGGAGCTGCTCAATATCTACCTGCAAACGGCGACCGAAGTTATCCATGCGTCGCAGGGCATCATCGACAAGTATCTGGGCAATGAAATCATGATCCTGTTCAATACCCAGCTCAACCCGGACGCGCACCATGCACGCCGCGCCATCGAGATGGCCGCCCTGATGCGCAAGCCGTTCGACACGCTGGCGGCCAGGCTGGGCGGGCGCATGGGCGGGCCGCAGTACAGCATCGCCGTTCATACCGGCATCGCCACGCTGGGCAATGTCGGTTCGCTGCGGCGGCGCAGCTTTACTGCCATCGGCGACACCATCAACCTGACCAAACGCATCCAGGAAAGCGCGACTGCCGGGCAGGTGCTCATCACCGGCGAGAGCCTGGCGCGGGCGTCGCAGAATGGCCCGATCCCGCATCTGCGTTTTGAGTCTCGCGGGGCGATGCAGGCGCGCGGCCGCCAGAGCCAGACCGACCTTTACGAGGTGTTCCATGCTTGACAGCACCAGCCATTTCCAGCGCATCGAGCCGAACCGCTCGGCCCAGGAGCAGCTGCGCGACATCCTGACGCTGATTACCGAGCTGAACACCGCGCTCCAGTCGCAGATTGCCTTTCTGCGCCCACGCGGCATGACCCTGCCCACCGGCACGCTGGAACGCCTGAACGATGTTCGCCAGCGCATCGAGACGATGGGCCGCACGCTGACCTCCGGGCAGATCGAGCTGCGCCAGCTGCGCGCCCTGGCCCAGACGACCGCGCTGCTGAACTCGTCGCTGGACGTGGATGCGGTGCTCAATACGGTGATGGACACCGTGGTGCAGCTCACCGGCGCGGAACGCGGTTTCATCCTGCTGAAGAACGAGGCCACCGGCGAGATTGAATTCCGCATCGCGCGCGGCATCGACCGCGAACAGCTTGGCCGCGAAGACTTCAAGATCAGCAACACCATCATCCGCGAGGTGCTGACCAGCGGCGCACCCGTGCTGACGGATAATGCGCGCGCTGATGACCGTTTCGTGGGCAACGACAGCATCGTTGGCTACGGGCTGCGCAGCATTCTGGCGGTGCCGCTGGTGTCCAATGGCGAGGTCATCGGCGTGGTCTACTGCGACAACCGCATCCTGGCCGGCTTGTTCAAGGCGCACGAGAAAGACCTGCTGCAGGCCTTTGCCGGGCAGGCAGCCGTCGCCATCCAGAACGCGCGCCTGTTTGCCTCTGCCCGCGCGCGCCTGGCCGAAATCACCGAAGTGCGCGACCTGATGGACAATGTGTTCCAGAGTATTTCCAGCGGCATCATCACCTTCGATGCACGCGGCGTCATCAATGCGTTCAACCCGGCCGCAGAGCAAATTACCGGCGCGACGGCCGCCGACGCAATCGGCCGCTTCCTGCCCGCGATCCTGCCCGCCTTCTCCGAGGTCATCGGGGGCACGCTGGAGCAGGTCGTCACGCAGAATGTCTCGCAGCTGGTGGAGGCCGAAATCAACCTCGACCAGCGCGGCTGGCGCTACTGGCGCGTGGTGCTCAGCCCGCTGCGTGACCCCGAAACGGGCAGCACCGGCGCGGCGCTCGTGCTCGATGACCTGACCGAGACGCGGGAGCGCGAGGCGCAGCTGGCCCAGGCACGCGTGTATCTGCCGCTGGCGCTGGTGGAAAATCTGCGCTCGGAAGACATCGCGGCGATGGGTGGGCAGGAATGCGAAATCACCGTGCTCTTTTCCGACGTGCGCGGATTCACCAGCTTCAGCGAGAGACTGGAGCCGGAAGACCTGATGCAGATCATCAACCGGTATCTGGCAGTCGCCAGCGATGCCATCAATCTGTCCGACGGGCTGGTGGACAAATACATCGGCGACGCGGTGACCGGCCTGTTTAACACGCCGCTGAACATTCAGGCGGACCACGCGCTGCGGGCGGTGCGGGCGGCCATCATGATGCGCCACGAAGTCGCTTCGCTGCACGAAACCCTGCCGCCCGACCAGCGCCTGTTGTTCGGCGTCGGCATCCATACCGGCCTGGCCGTGCTGGGCAACGTGGGCAGCGCCGAACGCCGCGAGTTTTCCGCGATTGGTGACGCGATGGATATGGCCAAGCTGCTGCAGGAGAATGCCGGGCGCGGCGAAATCGTGCTGAGCGCGGAAACCTGGGCGCAGGTGAAGGACTATATCCCGTGCGAGCCGGTGGCCCCGCGCAAAACCAAAGATCGCGCGGACTTTACGGTGATGTACCGCGTGCTCTAGAACAGGTCACGCGCTATTCCAGCCCGCGAACCGTCACCTCGACCGCGCCCGCCGACCCGTTGTAGCCGTTGACGCGCAGCGTGAAAGCGCCGCTGGACGGAAGCTGTACGATGAACGATGGATTGCGCGAAAAATCGCCGTCGTCCGAGAAGATGACGCTGTTGCCGTCCGGCCCGAACAGCTCCGCCACCGGGTCAAGATCGGGCGCAATCGCGGTCACGTCCACCTGCACGCGCTGCCCGGCGAAGCCCTGAAACACATATTCCGTATACTGATTGGCGCGCAGGATGTCATCAGCGGCCAGCAGCAGATAGGTCGCCAGCGGCGGGGTCGCGGTCGGGGCGAGGCGCGTGCGCAGCCACACCACTTCATACGCGCCCGCGCCCAGATTCGTGCGGTTATAGCCGGTCACCTGCACACGATACGTGCCCGTCACCGGCGCGCTCACACTGGATAACGCATAGGTGCCCGCGGCGGCGTCCGGCGACTGCGCCAGCAGCGTGCCATCCGGCGCGACCAGCGCCAGCACCGCGACCAGCCCGGCAGTGCGCGGCGTCACCTGAATCGTGACCACATCGCCCGCGTTCAGGTTGAGCGGATACACATCGCGCAGGCCGCGGCGCGCCAGCTCGCCCGCGACCGGCCGGTTGGCCAGCAGCTCAGGGCGCAGCACATCGGCATAACTGCCGCCCAGCCCCATCGCCACGATGAAGGCGCCGGTCGTGTCAAATTCTCCGGTCACAAACACGGAATACACGCCGTCCTCGATCACGCCCAGCGAGGGAATCAGCGCGTCATTTCCGCTTTCCGGGCTGGCGATCACATCAGACATCAGCTCGCCCGCCGGATTGAACAACTGCACACGCGGCACAATGCCGGAGCCGTCTGCCGGGCGCGCTGCAATCGTATAAATGCCGCCTGTGCGCCCCTGGAACACAAAGCGCTGGAAGTCGCCGCGCCGCTCGATATCGCTCAGCACGGGCACATGATCGACCAGCGTATCCAGCCCGGCCTGCGCGGCCAGCGTGCCCAGCGGCAGCGGCGGCGTGCTGGTCGGGGCGACCAGGGCCGGGCGCGGGCGCGAGGCATCGCGGGTCAGGCGCACCGTCAGCGTGCCGCCTGTGGATGAACGGCTGTAGGCCTGCACGTAGTAGGTGCCCGACGCGTCGATCTCCACGGCAAACAGGCGCGCTGACCGTCCGCCGCCCGCGTCATCGTCCATCGCCATCAGCCCGCCCTGCGGGTCGTAGATCGCCAGCGCGGGATCAAATTCATCTGCATCGGGAGCCGCCTCAATCGTCAGGAAATCGCCGCGCTGGGCAGGCACGGCCCACACCAGCCGGTCAAACGTGGCGATCAGGCGGCCGCTGGCGGGCATCCCGGCATTCAGCACGCCCTGAAAGCTGCCCAGCGGGGCATACACGGCCGTGGGCGTATTCGATGGCGTGGGCGTATTCGACGGGGTAAAGGTGTTGGTTGGGGTGCGCGTCGCTGTGCCGGTGCGGGTCGCCGTCGGCGTACGCGTCGCGGTGCGGATGTCCGTGGCCGTGCGCGTCGCGGTCGCTGTGCGGGTCGGCGTGACGGTGGCGGTGGGCGTCTCGCGGTTGGTCAGCGACAGGCGCACGCTGTATGTCAGCTTAAGCTCAGGCACGATCGTATCCGGGCGCAGCACATCGGCATTGAACGTGCCGCCTGCGGGCAGCACCGCAATCGCAGCGCCCATGCCCCGGCTGAGGATGCGCCCCTGTGCGTCGCTCAGCACGATCGGCATCGGCTGGCCGGTCGCATCGGTCGCGGTGATCTGCACGCCGTCGCCGTCACCCGCCACAAACTGCCAGCGGCGGCCGCGCTCCTGCGCCTGAAGCGCATCCTGGGTATCAATCCACGCGGGCAGCACACGCGTCACCAGCGGCAGGTCATTCGCGACCAGCGTCGGTTGTTCGTCCCCCGTGGAACAGGCCGCAAGCAGCAGCGCCAGCAGCACCAGGCATACCCACTTCACGCTACACTTTCCTCCGCGACAGGTCTTTCAGGATGACGGCCGCGGCATTGCGCCCGGATGCGCCCATGATGCCGCCGCCCGGATGCGTGCTGGCGCCGGTCTGATACAGGCCGCGCACCGCCCCGCGATACTGGCCCAGTCCGGCGGCAGGGCGAAACAGGAACATCTGGTCGATACTCATGTCCAGATGCATGACATTCCCACGCGGCAGGCCCAGCTCGCGCTCCAGATACAGCGGCGTCTCGATCAGGCTGCCGATAATGTGGTCGGGCGTCATATTGGGCGCATATTCGGCCAGCTTACGCACCAGCCGGGCCGATTCGCGCTCAGCGATGGCGTCCCAGTTTTCGCCGGAGGCCAGCGCGTACGGGAAATACTGCGCCCATAAAAACACCACATGTTTGCCCTGCGGCGCCAGCGACGCATCAGACGCGCTCCACGTCATCACCACCAGGCCAGGATGCTCTGACGGGCGTCCAGCGGCATAATCGCCATAGGCGCGTTCCAGATAGTCCAGGTCCGGGCAGATGAATTGCAGCGCGGTGTGATGTTCGCCTGCCGCGCCGCCCGTGGGCCGCGCCAGATAATCCGGCAGCGTATCGGTCGCCAGGCGCACCACCATGCCGAAGCCATTGCCCGCGCGCGCCTTGCGCATACGGTCGCGCAGTTTGGCTGGCGCGGCATCGCCCAGCATGGCCGCTGTCGCGTGGATATGCGCCCCGCTGACGACCGCGCGCGCCGTGAAGCGTTCGCCGGATGCGGTTTCCGCGCCAACGGCCCGGCCATTTTCGGTCAGGATGCGTGCTACCGGCTGATTGACATGCACGGCGCCGCCATGAGCCTCGATCATGCGCGCCAGCGCCTGCGTGAGCATGCCGCTGCCGCCGCGTGGCCGCTTCATCCCGCTGACGTGATACATCGGGTGCCATAATGCAAACGGCGCGCCGAACGGTTCAGTGGGCGGCGGGCCACTCTGCGCGGCCATCCAGCCGACCAGCGCCTGCACCTTGGGCGTGACGAAGGTTTCGCGCAGAAGCTGGCCATAGCCGCGCATCAGCGTGCTCACGCGGCCCTGCCAGTCGCGCGGGATGCCATCGGCGAAGGCCAGATAGCGCGCCAGATTCAGCGGCGTGGGCGCATGGGTGAAGCTCTCCACCATGCCCTGCGCCATCGGCAGCCACTGGGCCACAAAGGCGCGATAGTTGTCGGCATCTTCAGGCGCGGCCTGCGCGATGCTCTCGCAGGTGGCGTCCACGCTTTTGTACATGGTGATGGCGCTGTGGTCCGGGAACGGGTGAAAGAACAGCGGATCGAGGTCGAGATAGTCCAGCCCGTGCGCCGTCAGGTTCAGGTCGGCCACGATCGAGGTGTGATTGATCAGGATGTGGGCGGACCCGCCCAGGTCAAACTGGAAGCCGGGCACGATTTCCTCGGTGACGACCGCGCCACCGACCACGCCGCGCCGTTCCAGCACGATCACGCGATAGCCCGCCTGCGCCAGATAACCCGCGCACACCAGGGCATTATGCCCCGCGCCGATGACGAGGACGTCGCAGTCGGTCACGAGGGCTGGCCCGATGTGTAAGAGAAGCCTGCCTGCGCGCTAGACACGGACATCCCAGGCGGCCAGGTCTGCCAGGAAACGATGCGCGGTCAGGTCGAGATGAATCGGCGTCAGGCTGGCGTAGCCCTGATGCACCGCCCACACGTCGGTCCCTTCTTCCTCATGTTCGCCAATTGGGAACAGGCCCTCGATGCGGCAGATATTGCCGCTGCGGATGAGCTGGTCGCGGTAAATACGGATGCCCTGGCGCGTCAGGCGCAGGCCGGCCACGGTCGGCAGGTCGGGCACATTCAGGTTGAGGATGGTCAGCGGCGGCAGGCCCTTTTGCAGCACCATGCGCACCACTTCGACGGCAACTCGGGCTGCCTCGCGGTAGTCCTCGACATCATTGGCCTCGTGCCAGTCCAGCGAGACGGCCACGGCGCGCGCGCCATTGATGGTCGCCTCCAGCGCGGCGGACACCGTGCCGCTGTAGGTCACATCCTGGCCCATGTTGGCGCCGCGGTTAATGCCGCTGACGACGATATCAGGCGGCCAGGCGATCATGCCCAGCGCGGACAGCGCGATGCAGTCGGCCGGCGTGCCGCCCACGCTGATCGCGTCGGAGCCGTCGGCCAGCTTGACATCGCTGACGGCGACATCCTGAAACAGCGTTTTCTTGTGGCCGGTCGCGCTCTGGTTCAGCGCCGGGCTGACGACGGTCACGTCGCCCACCGCCCGCAGCGCCTGCGACAGCGCGAGGATCCCCGGCGCCTGCACGCCGTCGTCATTGGTCACGATAATATGGGTCATGGTTGTCCTGTTGTGTGCTGGCCGAGCGTTCGACACCTGTTGTCTGGCGGGCGTGGCTGCCTGCGCAGGCGCTTCGCTCTCACCCATGATTCTAGCAGGGTGGCGGGCCGACGCAACGTTACGCGCACGTCGCAGCGCAAAATTTGTTACAATAGGCGCTCTCATCACCCTGCCGCAGACTGCCCAATCGGGCCAGCCAGAACAGATCGCAAACTCGTGCGCCTGACCCATCTTTCGCTCACCAATTTTCGCAATTACGCCCGTCTGGAGCTGATGCTGCCGGAGAGCAAGCCCGTGCTGATCGTTGGGCAAAATGCGCAGGGCAAGACCAATCTGCTGGAGGCGATTTACTATCTGGCGGCGATCAAATCGCCCTATACCCAGCACGACCGCCAGCTCATCCACTGGCGCACCGAAAACGAGCCGATCCCGTTTGCGCGCATCGCCGGGGATATCCAGACGCGCGAACATACCAGCGCACGCCTGGAAATCACGCTGATGATCGAGCGTGTGGGCGAGACCGGCGGCCGCTTCCGCAAGGTCATCCGGCTGAACGGCGTGGAGAAACGCGCGCTGGATGTGATCGGCACCTTCAACGTGGTGCTGTTTCTGCCGCAGGACCTGACGCTGATCGAAGGCGGACCGAGTGACCGCCGCCGCTTCATCGACGACACGCTGGGCCAGGTCGATGCCGTGTACGCGCAGGCGCTGGAAACCTACGAGAAAGTGCTGCCCCAGCGCAACGCCCTGCTGCGGCGCATCGCCGAGCGCAGCGCCAATGCCAAAGAGCTGCCCTACTGGGACGAGCAGATCGCCCAGGCAGGCGCGGTCATCATCGCCGGACGCCAGCGTTTCCTGCGCGAGATGGAATACGACGCACAGAAATCGCATTATGACCTGACCGGCCGCCGCGAAATGCTGACCATGCGCTATCAGCCCAGCTTCGCGCCCACCGCCGAGGGCAACGGCCAGCTCTCGTTTGGCGCGCTGGGGCTGGACCTGCACCGCGATATCGACCCGGCGCGCATCGTGCCGCAGTTTCTGGCGCGGCTGAAAGACGAACAGGCGGAAAGCATCGCCCGTGGCGCGACTGTCTCCGGCCCGCACCGCGACGAGCTGCGCCTGCTCATCAACGACCGCGATATCGGCCTGTATGGCAGCCGCGGTCAGGCGCGCACGGCCGTCATGGCCTGCAAGCTGGCCGAGCTGAGCTGGATGCGCGAACGCATCGGCGAGTGGCCGGTGCTGCTGCTGGACGAAGTGGCCGCCGAGCTGGATGCCTCGCGCCGGGCCTATCTGCTGGAGCGCATCGACGGCGTCACCCAGACGCTGGCCACCACCACCGAGCAGGATATTTTCACGACGCAGTTTCTGGAGCGGGCCGCCCTGTGGCGCGTGACAGAGGGCGAGCTGGCCGCTGAATAAGCAGCCGCTTTCACAGAAAATTCACGACCGCTCAAGGCAGGTTCTTCCCTGACAGCCGGCCTTTCCCCGCGCCCCGACATTACAGACTGATAAAATCCGGCGCGCAAAGTTCCCATTCCTTTGCTAAAATGAAACAGGTACTGTGCAGCGAACATAACCCTTATCATGACCGCTTTTCACGGGAATCAGGCTGCCCCTTCAAACGAGTCTTCCAACGCGGAGGCGGCAGTGGTAAAACGCAATCTCAGGCAGCGCGTGATCACCTCGCTGATCGTCGGGCCGTTGGCGGTTGCCCTGGTGCTGATTGGTGGCTGGCCGTTCGCGGTGGGCATCACCTTCCTTGGCGCGGTCGCCAGCGCGGAATTCATCTTCCTGGCCGATGGGCGCCGTGAACAGGGCAGTCTGGTGGCCGCTGTCGCCTCGGTCATCATCATCTCGATCCTGTTCCATGTGCAGGCAGACCAATGGGCGCTGACGGTCTTTGCCGTCGCCACCCTGCTGACGCTGCTCATCCGCGTCGCCCGCCACCGTGACCTGCCGCTGGCGGTGAAGCAGGCCGGCCTGACTGCTGCGGCCATCCTGTATCTGGGCTTCCCGACCGGCTTCATCCTGGGGCTGCGCGTGCTGGATAACGGCCTGGTGTGGCTGCTGATGGTGCTGGCGCTCACCTGGGGCACCGACTCGTTCGCCTTCATCGGCGGCAGGCTGTGGGGCCGCCACAAGCTGGCCCCGACGATCTCGCCCAAAAAGACCATCGAAGGCGCGGTCGTGGGCTATGCAGGCGGATTCCTGCTGGCGCTGATCCTGATCGTGTGGCAGGGCCTGATGACGCGCGGGGTGTTTTTCATTATCCTTTTGAGCCCCATCCTGGCGATTCTGGGCGACCTGCTTGAATCTTTAATCAAGCGCTGGTTCGGCGCGAAAGACTCGCACCTGCGTGGCTTTGATATCTTCCCCGGTCACGGGGGCGTGCTGGACCGGGTGGATGCCCTGGTCGTCGTCATCACCTTCGTGTATTTATCGATTCGTGTGCTTCACCTCACCTGATCTCACAAGAAATGGAAGTCATCATGGCAGCAAACAGAACGCAGGGCACCCCTGACCGTGAACAACTTCTCAAGATGGCCATTTCGGCGGCCAAAGCCAATAACAAGCAGGCCGCCAGAATGATGTTCCAGCAGGTGCTGGGCGCAGACAGCCGCAATGAGCGCGCGCTGATGTGGATGGCCCAGATGGCCGACAGCAAGGCCGAAAAAGCCGAGTGGCTGCAGCGCGTGCTGGCGGTCAATCCGCTGAACGAACAGGCCAGCACCGCCCTGAAGCGGATGAATTACAGCTCCAAAGCGAGTGACAACCGCCTGCTGCTGCTGTTTGGCGTGGTGGCCGTCCTGCTGATCATCTTCACCATCGTCATCTTTATCCTGGCGGCTGCTCGCTAAATGTCGCTCTGTAACCGCTGGAGGGATTTGATTGTCTAGCCCTAATATTCAGGACTTACTGCGCCAGGGTGTGGAAGCAGCGCGCAGCGGCGACAAACTGGCCGCGCGCAGGCTGCTTCAGCAGGTGCTGATGCAGGACGGCAACAATGAAGTCGCGCTGATGTGGATGGCCTCGGTCGTGGATTCGCTCGATGACCGGCGGGCCTTCCTGCAGAAGGCGCTGCGCGTCAACCCGAACAACCAGCGTGCCCGCGATGCGCTTGAAAAGCTGGGTGGTGCCGCCACCCCGGCTGCCCGATCGACCGGCACCAGCGCCGCCGTTGGCAGGCAGCAGCGCTCCACGCCAGCTATTGAGCCCGGTCGCCCGCAGAACAATCTGATTCTGGTGCTGGGCGCACTGCTGCTGCTGGCGATTGTGGTCGTCATCCTGCTGGCCGTCGCTGCGCCCCAGCCGCAAACCGCAATCAACCCCAACGGCGGCCAAACCGCCGTGGCTGCTCTGGCGACCGGCAGCGTGCCACCCAGCGCGACCTCGCGCCCGCTGACCGCCACGCCGATCACGCCGGAGGGCGTCATTATCTCGCTGGACGAAGCCAGCGTCGCCACCCTGCCGCCAACGTTTACGCCGCTGCCATCGTCCACGCCGACCGAGACACCTACCCCGACCGAGACGCCGATCCCGCTGGACAGCTATCGCTATCTGTCCTCGGAGACCGACCCGGACGAAACCGAAGCCTGGCTGTTTCTGAGCAGCGCGCTCAGCGATGACGTGCTGCGCCTGGGCGAAGACGCGTTTGGCGATGTGACCATCAGCCCTGACGGCCGCCTGATCGCGTTTGTCCGTCTGACGCCCGATGCAGTATCAGCCGCGCCGGAAACCACGCCGTCTGCCGAGGCGACTGCCGAAGCCGCCCCCACCGGCGAGCTGCGTCCACAGCTTTTTGTCGCCGACCTGTCTGAAGATGGCCGCGTGGTGGGCGAACCACGCCAGATGACCAATCTCGCGGGCAGCAGCGTGGTCTATCCCACCTTCTCGTTTGACAGCACCTACCTGGCCTTCGCCAGCAATGCCGATGGCGACTTCGACATCTATCGCATCACCATGTCGAATGGGGTGATCGATAACCTGACCAGAAATGACGGCCTGGACACCCAGCCTGCCTACGCGCCCGACACGCGCACCTATCTGGTGTATGTGTCGGACGAGCTCAGCCCCGGCTTCACCGATATCTATTACAGCCTGCAGGACCCGCCCTTCGATCAGGGCCGCCTGTATGACGCGGCTGGCAGCGCCTTCATGCCCGCCTGGTCGCCAGACGCCTCGCAGATCGCCTTCATCGGCACAGCCAATGCCGACGCCGACCTGTTCATCGTGGGCAGCGACGGCCAGCGCGTGCGCCAGCTCACCATCGACGATGGGACCGCCGAAGACCGTATGCCCGCCTGGTCGCCAGACGGCGCCTACGTGGCCTTCGCTTCCAACCGCGAATCGCAGAATTTCCAGTGGTACGCGGTCAATGTGAATACACTGACAGTCACACGGCTGGCAGACAACGAGCGCAACGCCGAGCGCCTGATTTTCCTGGAATAGCACCTCTACTGGACATCATCTGGAGACATAAAACGCCGTGAGTTCCGCAAATATCGAGGAAATGCTGAGACAGGGTATCGAAGCTGTCAAAGCGGGTGACCGCGCCGCCGGCCGCAAGCTGCTGGAGAAAGTCACCGAACTGGATGAAAACAACAGCAAGGCATGGCTGTGGCTGGCGTCGGTGGTGGATACCGACGACGAGAAGCGCATCTGTCTGAGCAATGTGCTGCATATCGATCCGGGCAATGACCGCGCCCGCAAGGCGCTCGATGCGCTGGAAGGCAAGAAGGCCTCCACGGCTGCTGATGCCGCCGCGGACGCAGAAATCGCCCCTGGCATCTCGCGCCGTCAGCTCACGCTTATCGCGGGAGGTGGCGCTGCTGTCGTCGTCATCCTGCTGCTGGTGTTGGTGATCTCGATTTCGTCGGGCAATGCCGCCAGTGCCGCTGCCACCGCGCAGGCCGTCGCCGTCGTGCAGACGGGTACCGCGGTCGTGCTGCAGGTCACCGAGACCAGCGTCGCCGCGACGGCCACCCAGCTCGCCATCGCCACGCCCACGCTGGAAGCCACCCCGACTTCTGCGCGGCCCACCCTGCCACCAGAATTCACCGCCACGCCGCTGCCCACCGTGCCGCCGACTGTAGCCGCACTGCCGCCGCCGTCTGGCCTGACAGGCGTGCTGACGGCCTGGGGCGGCCGCGATACGCTGAATGTTGGCTTCTACGAATTTGGCTACTACAACTTCGACGCAGGCAATACGTTTACCCGTGTGGGCGAGGAACTGGGGCGCGATGTCCGCTTCCTGGTGGGCGGCCAACGCGTGGTGTATACCCGCTACAATACCATTGATGCCAGCAGCACCATCGACGCCGTCAACACAAACGGACAGCAGTTTGAATCGCTGGCCAATCGCTGGCAGGGCCAGGAGCTGGTACTCAGCTCGCAGATGCCAGACTACGCGTCGGACGGCTCGTTTGTGGTCTTCATCGGGCGCAATTCCGTCGGGCGCAACCAGGTGTATTACCTGTCGTTGATTGATAACACGCTGCGCAACCTGTCCAACGACACCAGCGACTATGCCTTCCCCGATATTTCGCCAGACAACACGCGCGTGGTCGCGGTGCGCACCGATGTCGACGGCGGCACCGGCACCGACCTGGCCGTGATCGATATCGCCAGCGCGGGCAAATTCGCCATCACCTCGGACCAGAACGCCTTCGTCGAAACCCAACCGCGCTGGACAGCCGATGGATCGCAGGTGGTGTATGCGTCGATTCCCGCCAATGAGCCGAACAACGCCGATATCGTGGTGAAAACGGCGCAGAGCGGCGGGCTGGCCCCGACCATCCTGATTCGCCATCCGTCAAACGACCAGTATCCGGTGCTCAGCCGTGACGGGCGCTATCTGGCCTTCGCCAGCGACCGCAGCGGCAACTGGGAAATCTATATCTATGCCATCGATTCGCAGGCGCTGACGCAGCTGACGAACGATCCGAATCCGAATTTTCCGGGCGATTGGTATCAGGTAGGCTGAGCAGGACAGCCTCGAACCCTTATGGCGAACACAGACGCTTCCCTCGACTTCAGTTTTGATGACCTGGACGCCCTTCAGGAGAAGAAAAGCCGGGGGAACGACCTGCTGCTGCTGGGCAAAGCTGCCTATGATGCGGGCGATAAACGCATGGCGCATGACCTGTGGCGCGAGGCGACCGGCATTGATCCGTACAACGAAAATGTGTGGACGGCGCTGCTGATGGTGATCGAAGCGCCCGAAGACCGCAGGGTGTGCCTCGACAACATTATCGCCATCAACCCGACCAATATGAAAGCCCGCCGCGCGCTGATGGCCCTGACGGACAGGGAACAGGCGCGGCAGCGTGCGCGTGAGGCAGAGGCCGCCGCCCTGCTGAAGCACAAGGCCGAGCGTCGGAAGAAGCTGGTGCGCAGGCTGGGCTTTGCGCTGGTCATGGCTGTGCTGATCGCCATCGCTGTCGCTGTCGCCGTCTTTGGGCTGGGCGTCGGGCGTTAAGACCGAAAGTCAGACATCAGGAAAGGGTATCACCGTGCCAAAAGTAGTCTTTAGCCTGGCGCAGATGAATGTGCGCCCAGGCGACGTACAGAAGAATCTGAGCACTGCCGAGGCCATGATCGTGGAAGCCGGGGCCAGCAGGCGTAATACCAACGCGATCGTGCTGCCCGAACTATGGTCCACCGGCTATGCGCTGGAGCGTTCGCGCGAATTATCGTCCCAGCTGAATGACGGCATCTTCGCCCAGATGGCGACGCTGGCCACCCAGAACAAGGTCTGCATCGTCGGCTCTGTGCTGGAAAAACGCGGCATGGAAGTGGCCAATTCGGCGCCCTTCTTCGCCCCGAACGGGCGCATGCTGGGTGTGTACCGCAAGATTCATCTGTTCAAGCTGATGGATGAAGACCGCTTTCTGCAGCCGGGCAGCGCGCCCCTGATCATGAGTCTGCCGTGGGGCGATACCGCGCTGGCCATCTGCTATGACCTGCGCTTCCCTGAGCTGTTCCGCAAGTATGCCGTGTCTGGTGCCAAGGTCATCATCGTGCCGGCGCAGTGGCCGCTGGAGCGCATCGAGCACTGGCGCGCGCTCATCGTCGCCCGTGCCATCGAGAATCAGTGCTTCATCGTGGCGGTGAATGCCGCCGGCCAGTGCGGCAATACCATCATGGGCGGTCACTCGATGATTGTGGACCCGTGGGGCAAAATCGTGGTCGAGGTGGGCGAGCAGCCCACGCTGGTCTCCGCGGAAATTGACACCGACTACGTGGACGTCATCCGCGCGCGCATCCCGGTGTTTGACGACCGCAGGCCGGAAATGTATTGAGTGCTGAGTGCTGAGTGCTGAGTGCTGAGTGCTGAGTGCTGAGTGCTGAGTGCTGAGTGCTGAGTGCTGAGTGCTGAGTGCTGAGTGCTGAGTGCTGAGTGCTGAGTGCTGAGTGCTGAGTGCT
>JAHHHY010000019.1 GCA_019359125.1 Pleurocapsa minor GSE-CHR-MK 17-07R | reverse complement strand
CGTCTCGCCTATACCACCGCCATGTTCAACGTCTGCGTCGCCTTGTGGCACAAGCTCAATCCCTTGGCTGAACCCTTCAAAATCAGCATCAAGGACTTCAGCTTATAAAACCCGCACCACTGGTTATATAGAGTAATACGTCTCGGCTGCCGCACGAAAATACATCATCAGGGCCTTGTCCCCGTTCTTGAAGTAGATATCAAATGCTTCTTCAAGTTTCGGCAACCGCGCCTGATGGTATGTCTTAAAGTCCTCATGCAGATAGCCAGGCCGATTGGCGTCAATATAGGCCATCACCAGGTCTTTGTAGTCATACACCTTTGGCATTGTGTGCATCCAGTCTCACCGTAAATGCAGCGTGTGGTTGACGTTCACTTCATAATGATGCCGTTACTCGATAGAAAACAACATCATTTCCAGCAATTCTGACTCTCGTATCATACAGGATACAAGAAAGCTTTAGACTCGATGATGTCAACGCAATCTCAGTATACGCCACGAATCTCCAGCAGAAGCGCATGCAGGGCATCGTGCGCCTCGGGTTCATCTGGCAGGGTGCTTTCACCCTGGGCAGATTCCAGTTCTGCCATCAGTCGCTGATACTCACGCTGATGAAAGTCCAGATCGGCCATCGTGAGCGTCTCGTGTTCACTGCCGTCGACTTTGCGCGCTATCAGTTCCGGAAGATATGGCAGCGGATACAGCGCGTTCAGCGTGCGCAGATTCGCTTCTAGCTCACCGGATTTCATCAGGTGTATTCCCGTCAGCAGCACACGATACAGATACAACAATGGCTTGATGCGCGGCGGACTTTCCTTGCTCAACAGTGTCCATTGGTTGCGCGCAAAGCCAAGATAATGATGTGCATGATGTTTCGTGAGACAGGCTGGCGCAATCTCCATAAGCCGATCATGCCACGGCGTACGATATACGATCAGCGGAGAAAGCACCTGTTCAAGCACATACCCGTTAGGGCGCAAGAGCAGCCGAAAAAACTTGGCAGCATCGTGCGTCACCAAATCCAGTTCGAGGCCATCCTGGATACGCGACACCTCTATGGTCTCTTCACCAGAGACGAGGCCAACCAGCAGGCGAAGCGGCAGATAGTGCACCCCGCGCAGGTCAAAATCTGAATCTGCCGAAGCAAAGCCGTACAGATGTGCGCCGCTGACCGTAGCAAAAACCAGTGGATATGGCTGGGACGCAGCGACACTGCGCAGCAACTCAAGAGGCACCGGATATTCGATCATACCGTTCACAGGTCACGTACCATTGAGCGCCGTGCGCGCAGTAAATAGGCATTAGCGAGTTCATAGTCGGGCCGCTCCGGCAGCTCAGACGTTTGAAATGCCAGATCAAATTCGCGATGCAATGCCCTGCGCCATTCGTTTATTTCTTCCCACGTCACCAGCCCACGGCGGATATCCAGCAGGCGCTCCCGCTGCTCACCAACATGTAGTTCAATACGCTTTTCGCGCATGGCGGTAATCCCTGCCAGCAGCAGGCGAATCAAATGCATGGCGTGTTTCCAGCGGATGCTGCCGTAATTCTCCATGTCTTTCTGAAGCTTCTTGAACTGCGATGCCACGTAGCCGCTGTACGTCTGATAGATCAGCCGGGACATAAAGATATGGCGCATCGCCAGCAGTTCCTGGGCCAGCGGCGTCACGTGCTGCACCATTGGGGTATACAGACACTCCAGAATATTTGGGTTCGCCTTCAGCGCCAGCAGAAGAAACTTCTCAAGTTCCCAGTAGGTTTCTTCACCCCGCTCAAGCTGTTCCGGCACACCAACCAGTGACCAGTGCTGCTCGGCAGGCGGCAGGTAAATGCCGCGAATATCTGTATCAGAATTCTGATGAGACAATCCATACGCCTGCGAACCAATGACGCAGCGGTAAATGACCCAAATGAACATCTCATCATTTACATGCTCAACCGCAATTGGCTCCTGCTGCAGGGCGCGAACTGTCAGGTCGCGCCGCTTCAAGGTGTGCTCACTGTCATCACTGAACCTAACCCGGTAGGCATGCGTGGGATCAACCGGCACGCCCACAATCACCCCAACGCCGCCCGCAGGCACAAGAATCTCACCAGCATGACTATAAATGTCAGTCAGCGTGACCACCTGGGTGCCACTTGGCAAAATCAGAGGCAAATTCATGAAAGTAGCTTCTCATCAGATGCAGAAATGCCGCGCAGAAATGGCTTTGACTCCAATTTCTGCACGGCGTGACTATCAAGTACTTTTCTTAGCGCATCGTCAGGGCCATGACGGCCTTTTGCGCGTGCAGGCGATTTTCGGCCTCGTCGTAGACCACGCTCTGCGGGCCGTCGATCACGCTGTCGGTGACCTCGATATTGCGGTCGGCGGGCAGGCAGTGCATATAGATAGCATCTTCGTTGGCCAGCGCCATGCGTCGGTCATCGGTGATCCAGTCCTTGTACTGCGCGCCGATCTTCGAGCTTTCCATCTTGTCTTCGGTCGTCATCCAGCAGCCCCACGACTTCGGGTACAGGATGTCTGCACCCTTGAAGCCCTCATCAAAGTCGTGGCCCACTTCAAACGTGCCGCGCGACTTCTTGGCATTTTCGCGGGCCTGCTCCACGATCTCGGGCATCAGCGCGAATTCGGGCGGGTGCGTCAGGCGCACGTTCATGCCGAAACGCGTCATCAGCAGGATCAGGCTTTGCGGCACGCTGAGCGGCTTCTGGTAGCTGCTGGCATAGGCATAGCTGACGTTGATGGTTTTGTTGCGCACGTCACGGCCGAATTTCTCCATGATGGTCATCATGTCGGCCAGCGCCTGGAACGGGTGGAAGATATCGCACTGCATGTTCAGCACCGGCACGCGGCTGGCCTCGGCCACTTCGCGGATGTACTGGTTGCCAAACTTCCAGTCGCACTGGCGAATGGCGATGCCGTCGGTATAGCGGCCGATAATCTCGCCGATTTCCTTGGCCGTGTCGCCGTGGCTGATCTGGGTGGTGTCGCTGTCGATGAACATGGCATGGCCGCCCAGCTGCGACATGCCCGATTCAAAGCTGGTGCGCGTGCGCGTGCTGGTGAAGAAGAACAGCATGCCCAGCACTTTGTCGCGCAGCAAGGCGTGCGATTCGCCCAGCGCACGTTTGCGCTTCAGGTCCCACGCCACATCAAAAATTGTGTCCAGTTCTTCCCTGGACCATTCCAGTTCAGGGGCGATCGAATCGCGCCCGCGCAAATCTGTCTGCATGATGTCTCATCTCTCCTGGAAACTGCCTGCTATAGTCCTGTCATCAATTCTAGCGCAGAGCACGACACATTGACCCGTCGTCGGCCCGGCGCGATCCGCCTAGAATACAAATTCGTCCCACATCGGCTCGCCAGCCATAAACGATTCCAGGCGGGCGTCGTTTTCGGCATAGACCTCAGACTCTGCGTGGCGGTCGAGGACGGTCTCGTTGTCCCACTGCTCCAGCATGAGAAAGCGATTGGCCACCGCCACATCCTCGAAAATATCAAAGCTGCGGCACCCGCGTACACCGCGCTCGTGCGTAATCAGGTCATGCGCAAACGCGAGGAATTCCTGGCGCATTTCGGGCTGAATGTCGAATCGTCCTGTAATCATGACCATGGTGTGCTGCTCCGTTTTCTGTCGAATGTATCTGAATCCGCTGCCTGCGCCGCTCAGGTTGTGAACACAGAGGGACGCAAGGATGATCATGTTTACACGCCACCAGGGGTTGAAACCCCTGGCTACCTAAAAGCCCAAGCCTCTCCGAGGCTGATCAGCACGCTCGTACACGGCAGATAGCTGGCCTCACAGTGGCTTCAGCCACTTGGGTCTCTTGTAGCCCCGGGTTTTGAACCCGGGGCGGCGCAGGGTTAGTCGTCCCCAATGTCCTCCACCGCAGCAATGATTGTTTGTGCGCCGTGATGAGATTTCTGATTCTCCACATAGCGGACAACGTCTGGCAGACCGCGCAGGCCAACGGTAAACACGCCATACCCGGACTGCCATGCAAACTTCTGGGATGTAAGGCCGTTTGCCCGATTCAGGTCACGGGACGATACGCCCTTCACCTGCCGTATCCACTCTGACAGCGCTATGGTCGGCGGAATCTGTGCGACCACGTGAATATGGTCAGGCATGCCATTTACAGCCATCACGCGACTTCCCAGCTTCAGAGCACGCTCACGAATCGACTGAAAAATGATGCGTTCCGCAGCAGCATCAACACATGGCTGGCGCCGATACGTGGCCCACACCACATGATAGGTGCACTCGGCGCGCACCATCGATCTCGACTACTTGCCAAGCATCCCCGGCAGCAGCGCATACCATTCCGTCGCGCGAACGACATCATCCAGCTTGACCTGGTCAATCACCGTGTGGGCATGAATTTCATCGCCAGGGCCGAAGCCGATGCTGGGGATGCCCGCCTTGCCCATCCAGTAGATGCCATTGGTGCTGAAGTCCCACTTGCCCGTGGGAATAGCATCGCCCCACAACGCCGCGCCGGTCTGCACACCGGCCTGCACCAGCGGATGCGCCTCGTCCAGCGCCCAGGCCGGGAAAATCTTGTCCACCGGGAAGACGAAGCCGGTATAGCTGGGATCGTCATAGAACAGGATGCTGGCCTCGATGTCTTTGCGGTCGCCGATGATGCGCTGGATGCGCGCCAGCTCGTTGGCTGGCGTCTCGCCAAACGTGATGCGGCGGTCGATATAGATCAGCGCCTCGTCGGGCACAGCATTGATGCTCGGCGTCTTGACGTGCATATCGCTCACGGTGATGCGCCCGTGGCCGAGGAACGGATCGTCGCCCAGCTCCGGCTCCAGCTTGCTGATGGCATCGATGATGGGAATCAGCTTGTAAATGGCATTGTCGCCCAGGAAATTGCTGGCGGCATGCGCGCTCTTGCCCTTGGCAACGACCTGCATCTCGACGCGGCCTTTATGCCCGCGATAGACCTGCATCTTCGTCGGCTCGCCGATGACGACGAAATCCGGGCGGATGCCCTCAGCCTCGACCAGCGCGTGCGGCGCGATGCCGTCGCACCACTCTTCCATATTGCCGAAGTAGTAGCCGGTCCAGCCATCCAACAGACCAAATTCGTGCGCCATCGCCAGGCCGTAAATCATGCCGGGGGTGCTGCCCTTCTCGTCGCAGGCACCGCGCGCGAAGAACACGCCGTCTTCTTCCTTGCCGATGAATGGATCCCAGCCCCACGACGACGGGTCACCGATGCCGACGGTATCGATGTGGCTGTCGTAGAGCAGCTTTTTCTCGCCCGTGCCAATCTTGCCGACCACGTTGCCCATCTGGTCGAACCAGACGTCGCTGAAGCCCAGCCTGCGCATTTCCGCCTCAGCGCGCTCGCCCACCGCCCGAATCTGGCTGTCGGCGCTGGGAATCGCGCACAGCTCTTTCAGGAATTGGATGATGTCTTCGCGCTGCTCGGCCACCCGCTGCTGAATTTTCTCGATAACTGCTTTTTCCACCATGTAAGCGTCCTTCAAACTTGAACAACCGTACGCGTGCGCCCGGGCCTGTCTCGTCAGCATCAGGTGGGCATTTGAACTCGCGCGTTACGGAAAGAACCTGGTTTCAGGCGGGCGTGGTGCCCGCATCAAACAAATCGATCACGGCGAACTTTTCCACGTCCACCAGGCCGATATCCGTCAGCTTCAGGCTGGGAATGACTTCCAGACCCATGAAGCTCATCAGCATGAACGGGTCGTGCATGGTGCTGCCCAGTTCATGCGCCAGGGTAATTAGGGCATCGTAATCGCGCCGCACGTCTTCCATCGGCGCGTCGGTCATCAGGCCGGCCACCGGCAGCGCCAGCGTCCCCAGGATGCTGCCGCCGTCGGCCACCGCCAGCCCGCCGCCCAGCGCCATGACTGCGCGGACGGCCGCTTCCATGCTGACATCGTCGGCGCCGATGACGATGATGTTGTGGTGATCGTGGGCGACGCTGCCGGCAATCGCGCCGCGGTTCAGCCCCACCCCCTGAATGAAGCCTTTGGCGATATTGCCGCTGGCCTTATGGCGCTCAATCGTGGCGATTTTGAGGATATCGCGCTCGATATCCGAGACCACCAGCTCATCCTCAATTTTCGCGTCCAGGATCAGATTTTCGCTCACCACCTGGTCGGGGTCAGCGCCAATCACATGGATGCGCGCCCCGGCGGCATGCACCCGAAAATCGAGCGCGCCAGCGGCCACGTTCATCGACGGGCGCACGGGAATCTGCTGGGCAAGCGCGCGCCCGGCAATCATCGCGCCGTCGCGGGCGACCAGCACACCATCGCGGAACACCATGCTGGCGCGCAGGTCTTTTACATCCTTGAAGACGACGATATCGGCGCGCCGCCCGACAGCGACCGCGCCCCGGTCATACAGGCGGAAATAATTCGCCGTGTTGACGGTCGCCATACGGATCGCCATCATCGGGTCAAGGCCCTCGGCAATCGCGACGCGCACCATGTGGTCAATGGCGCCTTCGTCCAGCAGGCTGTTCGGCTGGCGGTCATCGGTGCAGAAGCACATACGGGTGTGGTTCATCGGCGTGACCAGCGGCAGCAGCGGCTTCAGGTTGCGCGTGGTCGTGCCCTCGCGGATGAAAATCGTCAGGCCGAGGCGCAGCTTTTCGCGGGCTTCCTCGACAGTCGTGCATTCATGGTCGCTGTGGATGCCTGCCGCGACATACGCGTTCAGGGGCTTGCCGGTCACCGACGGCGCATGACCATCGAGCGGCATTCCGGCGAACGCATCCAGCTTGGCCAGCACCGCATCATCGCCATAAATCACACCGGGATAATTCATCATCTCGGCCAGACCGAGCACCATCGGGTCCTTCAGCAAGGGGGCCAGTTCGTCGGCTTCCAGGCGTGCGCCGCTGGTCTCCATGTCGGTGGCGGGCACGCACGAGCTGGCCATGACGAACATATTGAACGGGGTTTCCCGGCCGCGCTCGATCATGTAGCTGATGCCATCGGCGCCCAGCACATTGGCGATTTCATGCGGATCGGTCATCACCGAGGTGACGCCGCGCGGCAGCACCGCCCGCGCATACTCCGGCGGGGTGCACAGGCTGCTCTCGATGTGCACATGCGCGTCCATAAAGCCGGGGCATACGCTCATGCCCGTCAGGTCGATTTCTTCAGCGGCCTCATAGCCGGGCCCCAGCGCGACGACATAGCCATCGTGAATGACAATATCGGTCGGGTAGATATCGCCCGACAGCACGTTGTACAGCGTCGCGTTGCGCAGCACCAGGTCAGCGCGCACATCTCCGCGCGCCGCCGCAATTCGTTCGGCTAAGGCCATGCTTCCTCCGCGACCATTCCAGACCAGCTTACGATCAGGGCCTTATTATATCGCCTGCGTGTAAAGTTTCATCATGGTTTACGGTCCAGATGGCGCATTTGTCGGCGGGCTGATTGGCAAGGCGGACATAGGCTGCGTCACGATCGGGCAGCGGGGCGATGCGCGCGCCAGACCATTCACCGCCGCGGAACAGGTCGCGGTGCGGCACATCGGCGCTGAAGACCAGCTCAATGCGGTTGGCGGCGGCATGCTGCCACAGCCCACACCAGCGCAGCACAGGCTGAATACCGAGGCGATATGTCAGCTCGCGCTGAAGCAAATCCCACGGGGCGGCTGAGCCATCGCAGGCGATGCGCGGCAGCGCACGCAGCGGCGACGCGCCCGGCGTGCGCGGCTTCAGCGTCAGCACGCGGCTGCCCTCGCTGGTGAAGATCACACCCACGGCGCGCACCTGAAATTCCGGGAACTTTGGCTCTGGCCGGCCGCGCAGCATATTCCCCACATAGCGCAGCGCCAGCCTGCGCTTCAGCCAGCTCAGCTCACGCGGGGGTGTGACCAGCACGCGGCAGGCGGCCACATGCCCGGCAGCATCAGCAGCAATCTCGGCCAGCGGCATGGGCGGTATATTTGCAGGAGGAAAATAGCGATTCTCCAGGGTTTCAGGGGTGCGCGAGGCGGGCAGCGACTTGTCGGCCTGAGCGGTATACAGCACGTTGAGGCGGCCAAAGCCCTCCAGAAAATACAGTCCAAGGGGGCACCAGCCCGTCGCCCTGACGCCCGCTTCTTCCAGCGTTTCACGGGCAGCAGCGTTTCCCAAAGTTTCGCCAGCGTCCAGCCGACCGCCGGGCAGCGCCCACACGTTCAGGTCGCCGCGCCGCGAGAGCAGCAGCGCGCCATCATGGCGAAACACGGCGCTCATCACGCCCAGCCGCAAGGGCTGCGATTGACCGGCCATCATGCGCTACCGATTGCCGTCGATCAGCCTTTTGGCCAGCGCATTGTGTTTCTCGACCAGCACGGGCACATCCTGCGTCAGCAGGTGGCCCTCGCTGACGACCACGCGCCCGTTGATCATCACCGTGTCGGCATTCGCAGGACGGCAGAACACGAGCGCGGCCACCAGGTCGTGCTGGGCACCCGCATAGCCGATCTGGTCGATGCGAAAGGCAGCAAAGTCGGCGGACATGCCGGGTGCCAGCGCGCCAATGTCGCTGCGGCCCAGCACCGAAGCGCCACCCAACGTGGCGATTTCCAGCGCTTCACGGGCCGACAACGCCGCCGGATTGCCGCCCGCCCGCGCAACCAGCATGGCCATACGCGCTTCTTCCAGCAGGCCGCTGCTGTCGTTCGAGGCCGAGCCATCTACGCCCAGGCCCACGGGCACACCCGCGTCGCGCATTTTGCGCACCGGCGCAATACCAGACGCGAGGCGCAGATTGCTCGTCGGGCAGGTGCACACCCCCGTATGCGTCCTGGCAAACAGACCGATTTCGCGTTCATTCAGGCACACGCAGTGGGCATGCCACACGTCATCGCCCAGCCAGCCCACATCCTGCGCATAGTCGCCCGGCAGCATACCAAAATTCTCCAGGCTGTAGGCGATATCGTTGGAATTCTCGGCCAGATGCGTGTGCAGGCGCACGCCATAGCTGCGCGCCAGCTTTGCCGACTCGCGCATTAAATCCTGGCTGACCGAGAATGGCGAGCATGGCGCGATCACCACGCGCAGCATGGCATGGTCAGCGGCATCATGATACTGCTCCACCACACGGCGCATGTCGGCCAGGATCTTGTCTTCTTCCTCGACCACGGCGTCCGGCGGCAGGCCGCCTTTCTTCTCGCCCACGCTCATGGCACCGCGCGCGGCATGAAAGCGCATCCCCATTTCAGACGCAGCGCGAATCTCGTCGTCCAGGCGCACATCATTCGGATAGATATACAGGTGGTCGCTGGAGGTGGTGCAGCCGGACAGCATCAGCTCGGCCATTGCCAGCTTGGCCGATACATACACCGATTCGCCGGTCAGCCGTGCCCAGATCGGATAGAGCGACTTCAGCCAGCCAAACAGCTCAATGTCCTGCGCCACGACACGCGTGAGCGTCTGATACATGTGATGGTGCGTATTCACCATGCCCGGAATGACGACATGCTGGCGCAGGTCGATCACGCGATTGGCCTGCGCCTCGCGGAAGTCGTCTGTATGCCCAACCGCGGTAATCACGCCATCATGGATGAGCATGGCACCATTGTGAAGCTCCCGGCGCGCCGCATCCATCGTCACCAGCGTGTGAATATTCCGTACCAGTACCGTCGGCATGGCGTTCAGACCCTTCCCCACATCAACCCAGTCATGTCCCGTTAACGCGCCCCGTCGGCAGCATGCAACGCCAGCCGCTCCGCCGCCTTCATGGTATTAGCCAGCAGCATGGTGATCGTCATCGGCCCCACCCCGCCCGGCACTTTGGTGATCGCCCCAGCCACCGACAGCGCGCCTTCAAAGTCGACATCGCCCACGTATTTATAGCCGCGCGGGTCGTCCGGCGCTTCAATTTTATTGGTACCCACGTCAATAACGACAGCGCCCGGCTTCAGCCAGTCGGCCGTGACGAAATTCGGTCGGCCCAGCGCCGCGATCACGATATCGGCCTCGCGCACGATGCGCGCCATGTCGCGCGTGCGGCTGTGGCACACGGTCACCGTGGCATTGGCTTTCATCAGCATCAGCGCCACCGGCAGGCCGACGATATTCGAGCGGCCGATCACGACCGCATTGGCGCCTTCCAGCGTCACGCCGGATTCGCGCAGCAGCTCCATACAACCCGTGGGCGTGGCCGGGGTGAACAGCGGTTCGCGCCCCTTCATGCCCAGCAGGCCGATATTCTCCGGGTGAAAGCCGTCCACGTCTTTGTCCAGGCTGACATGACGCAGCACCCGTTCCTCGTTAATCTGCGGGGGCATAGGCAGCTGTACCAGGATGCCATGCACGTGCGCATCCTCGTTAAAACGGGCCACCGCCGCTTCCACCTGTTCCTGCGTCGCATCGGCGGGCAGGATTTCCGCCAGCGAGGTGATGCCCACCTGTTCACAGGCGCGCCGCTTCATGCGCACATACTGCCCGCTGGCCGGATTATCGCCCACCAGCACCACGCCCAGTCCGGGCGCATGGCCGTGCTGCGCGGCAAAGGCAGCCGCACGCGCCGAGATATCTGCGCGCCATTTTTCGGCTACCAGCGCGCCATCGATAATGACTGCACTCATGCGTTGAATCCATTTCCAATTGAACGAACCTCAGGCTGCAAAGCATACCACGGCGCGCCCAGCCCCCCAAAACCGACCGGGAAACACCAGTTGTCAATGCCTTTGTACAACTTTTTCACAATTTTCGAGTTCAGTTCTTTCGCGAGTAGAGTAACATTATAGGTGGTGGTAAAGGCATAACGACACCTGAATCAGGTAACTTCTGGGGTGAGGAAAAGCGAATGGCATCGTTAAATCCATGCGAACACAGCACGACGGAACCCGCCGTGCCCCGCCGGCAGGATCGCCTGCGTTCCGGCCAGTCCCTGGTCGAATACGCCCTTATCCTCATACTGGTCGCTATCGCTGCGGGCATCACGCTGGCCGCGACAGGCCCGGCTATCGCCAATATTTTCAGCAACGTGCTGTTCAATGTGATCGGCACCGATCCTGAAAATATCGATGAGCTGATCGCAGGGCGCGCCGATAATTTCTGGCTGACCGTCGAGTGGGTGGCGACCAATCCGCAGCAGGAAACGCCCTTCCCGACGCCGCTCAGCCTGCCCAATACGCTGGTTCCGACCACCTTCCTTACGCCAACCGCGTCGAATACCCGCACGCCCACCTTTACAGCGACCAATACCTACACGCCCACCTTTACCTATACCTTCACCAGTACACCGACATTTACGCCCGGCCCCACCTCCACGCCTGACGATATCCAGTTCCGCGTGCCGCATGCCGACCTGTCTGATAATGCCGACTGGTGGCGCCTCGACCGCACCTTTGGCGTGGGCGGCGGCCAGTGGTCGGCCACTTATTATGCGCTGGACAACTTCACCGGCACGGCTTACACCAACAGCGACTATCTGGCCACCAGCAATGGCTTCCTCGATTACAACTGGGGCCTGAGCAATCCACGTGATGCGGCGCCCTTTGTGCCGACTTATCCGTCGGGCGGCAATGTATTCTCGGCCATCTACGAAAAAACCTTCGTGGTCAGCGACGATACGCCTGTCACGTTTAACTACACCATCGGCCAGTCTGATGCGATTGAGTACCGGGTGGACGGCACGTCTATCCACACCTTTACCAATGCCAGCAGCGCGACGGAAGCCTCTGGTAATTTCAACTACACCTTCAGCAGTGGCACACGCACCCTGCAAGTGCGCTACCGCGACATTGGAGCCTCAGGCTCAGCGCGCAACGGCCGCCTGACGGCCAGCGTCTCGCGCAACCTCGCCAATCCGGAAGACTCGGCGGCGAGCTGCGGCTGGCTGAACATCAACTCAGACGGCAACTACGCCAGCTCAGCGTCGCGCGTGTGGGATGAAGGCGGCTCTACGGCCCAGACGGCCTGGAGCGCCGGCCAGACCTGCATCCTCGAACTGCGTGGCTATGTCGACCTGAGCACAGCCGCCAATCCGAAGCTGTCCTGGTGGGATGTGTGGGACTTCAGCGCCAACTCTGGTGTACAGGCGCGGCTTCAGATAGCGGATTACATCACCGATGGCAACGGTTTCTTCGACCGCGACAATGCCAGCTGGCAAACGCTGGATATCCGCTCTGGCGGCACAGCCAATTACAACTGGACGCGCAACCAGATCAACCTCAACAGCCTCGGCCTCAGCTCAAGTATTGCGCTGCGTTTCGTGCTGACCAGCACATCCGCCGGCAACGTGCGCTGGAATATCGACGACCTGCAAGTGCTGGCAGACCCGGCCGTACTGCCCGATGACGCCACTGTCACGGTCGGCGACGAGTGGGACTTCAATACGCGCGGCCAGATGAACGACTTCTTCTTCAATGCGGACGCCAATTACACACGTGAAGTGGCCAGCCTGCCTACCGAAGGCTTCCGCTGGAACATCACCAGCACCAATGCCCGTTCGGGCAGCAGCATGGACGGCAGCCCGGGTGGCAACTTCCCGGCATCGGTCGGCTCTGGTGGCGCGGCCAATCAGCAGCGCGTGCATTTTATCGAGTTCCGCCGACAGGTCGATGTGACCAGCAGTCGTTCACCCGCTGTGCCGACGCTCGACTTTGAAGGCGACAACGGCTCACCCGTGCTGTCCTTCTGGACGGCCTACGACATCGCTGTCGGCGGCCAGCTCTCTGTGGAATACACGCGCGATGCGCTGAACGATTCGTCCGGCACGCCCGATAACTGGACGATCGTGCCGATTGACGGCCTGCTGCTGAACAGCACCGGGGCCGCGGCTGGCGTTAACCGCAATGACGGCGGCCCGACGCGCACCTCGCTGACGATGCGTGAAATTCAGGTACGCCTGAACCAGATTCCCAACTGGAACACCCAGTCCTTCCGCCTGCGCTTTGCGCTGCGCTATCCCAGCAGCGTCACCGTCAGCGACTGGTACATTGACGATGTGCGCATCGAGCGCGAAGATGCCAGCCTGTATGCGTCATATCCGCTGGCAGACTCTGCCGAAAGCGCGACCGAAACCTCCAAGCTGTGGACGCAGAACGGCCCGGTAGGTGTATGGGCCGCCACCAATGCGCGCACTGGCTACCAGAACACCGCCAATTCCTATGCCGACAGCCCAAGCTCGGACTACAGCGTGGGCACGTCTACTGGCCTGGAATTACAGCGCATCGTCGACCTGCTGAACGATACCCCGGCCAATGATCCGCCAAACGGTGAAAGCTCGACACGCCCGGCGGCCATCAATCCGATCATGTCGTTCATGTTCCAGACCGACGCCGAAAACGTCAATCTGTACGTGGACATCTGGTCAGCGCGCACCAATTCCTGGACACAGGCGTGGCGCTATCAGGTGAGCGGCCGCCGCATCCAGAAAGACTGGGAACGCGTGGAAGTCAACCTGACCCAGGCGCTCGTCAGTCATCTGCGCTCGGCTACTGGCGACAACACATGGCAGTGGGGCGGCACAGGTGCCACCAGCATCACCGCGAACACCTGCAACCTGGCCAATCTGGACAACTGCTACGACGATGACATCCGCGTGCGCATCCGCCTGGACACCGCGGGCGGCGTCTCCCGAGACGGCTTCTATGTCGATGACATCCGCGTTGAAAACAGCGGCACGTATGTGCATCGCCTGTGGGACGCGGTGCCGTTCGGGTCGATCGTGACCGGCGCTGGTGACGGCCAGTTTGTCGACAGCATCGAGACGCGCAGCCCTGCCTTCGCCTTCAACGACACGTTCCAGAAGCGCTGGTACGCGGGCGGCACGTGGGAAACCACCTCGATCGCCGCGCGCAGCGGCCTGCTCTCGATCAGCGATTCCCCGCTGACCGGGCAAACCTATAACGATAATGCGCTCAGCATTCTGGAGCTGCGTCCGATTATTGACCTGCGCGGGTCGAACCCTGCCCTGCTGCCTTCGCTGAACTTCTTCACCCGCTATGCCATCGGCTCTGGCGACGCGCTGCGCGTGGAAGTTGCCCAGGAAAACACCTCGGACACCACACAGGCCTACAACGACCTGGCTGGCTGGGGCGCATGGACAGCCCAGACTGTCACCGGCGCAACCGTGCCGTGGAGCGCCTCCCCCGGTCCTGACGAAGTGCAGACCTGGTTCCGTGCCCGCGTCAACCTGAGCGCCTATGCAGGCACGCGCATCCGCATTCGCTTCATCCTGTCCTCGAATGCCGTGACCCAGGCAGACGGCCTGATGCTGGACGATATCCGAATCTCGCAGGGCATCAGCACGCGCAATACCGGCACGCCTCCCTTCCGCTTTGACGAGTATTTCGCGGGCAGCGCGAACTGGATTCTGGAAGGCAACTGGGGCACCACGCTCCAGTACATCGCGCCAGATAGCCCGTCTGCTGTCAGCCTGGGCGGCCCGTGGGACGGCTTCTATATCAACTGCGAGGACTATGGCGCTGGCTCGTGCAGCAACTACACCACGAACGAGACGATGCTGAATGACAACGCAGCCCTGGGCCTGTCGCTGGATGCCTCCACCAGCCCGCTGCCGACCGGCATGTTCCCGGCTGACCTGACCTTCGAGATTAACAACTGGTGGGGCAGCGCCCGGCCGCATCCCAGTGCGGGGGCAGAGTTCGACAATACATGGGGCGCGCGCTGGGTGCGCAATGTCACCCTGACAGGTGGCTCCAGCTATCGCGTGTATACCATCGCCGACGACGGTGTGCGCCTGACGATCAATGATCGTTCGGGCACGGATATTCCGGCGGGTGGTGCGACCGCGCCAGCAGGCCGCATTATCAACAACTGGTCTGCCCACTCCACCCAGATCGACTACACCACGTTCACTGTGACCGGTGGCACCATCAACCGCACGCTGACGCTGGATTACATCGAAAATGGTGGCAACGCCGTGATGGTGCTCAGTATGACGTCGGGCACATTCAGCATGACCGACACGCCCAATGTGAACACAGGCACGAGTGGTTCGGGTGAAACCACCGGTGGCTTCGGCTTCACGGCTGTACCGTCTGCCAACTTCGGCTGGAATTCGCTGGTGCTGAATGGCGTCATCGACCTGACGGGTGCGCCGGCGCCGCAGTTCACCTATACCCGCTACTATAACCTGACGGCGAACACGAACTTCCGTCTGGAATTCTCGGCGGACGGCGGCTTCACCTGGGATGTTATCTCCTCGGAGAATATCAATGGTTCGGCGACGTTGATGCCGCCCAGCAATCCGTGGCAGGAGCGCACGATCGCCATTCCGGTGGCCTACCGAAACGCGCTGTTCACCTTCCGCTTCCGGCTGGACACCCGCTCCGCAGGCACCAATGCGATGGGCGACAGCATCTGGATCGGTAACGTCGTCGTGAGAGGCTAAGTCCAGCGCCGACCTGAAGACATACAGACGGGGCATCCTGAACAACAGGGTGCCCCGTCTTTTTCCTACGAATTCCCTTCTCTCACAAAGTCATCATACAACTCAAAATGACTGACTGATAAACTGATACTTTACAATACCTTCACCCATCAATCAGCGCAGGAACAACTGTGACGATGACATCTTCCGGCACTTCTCAAGGCAAGCTGTTCATTCTGGTAGGGCCTGCGGGCACGGGCAAGAACAGCCTGATGAAAGCGGCCATCAGCGCCGTACCGGGCCTGCGACAGCTTCCCACAGCGACCTCCCGGCCCATGCGTATCAACGAATCAGAAGGGCGCGAGCATTTCTTCATGTCGCGCGGGCAGTTTGAAGAGATGATCGAACAGGATGACCTGCTGGAGTGGCAGGTGGTGCATGGCACCAATTACTACGGCATGGTGCGTTCCAAAACCAAACAGGTGCTGGATGCAGGCGAACTGGTCATCGCAGACATTGATTACCTGGGGGCGCGCGCGGCAAAACAGGCCTATCCTGACGAAGTCGTCAGCGTCTTCATCACCCCGCCCACCTCGGCAGACCTGGTCAAACGGCTGCACGGACGCGGCGAGAATCACGTCGAGACCAGCAAGCGACTGCTGCGCGCCCCGCAGGAAATGGCCGTCGCCCCGGAATGTGATTACGTGATCGTCAATGACATTGAGGCCGAGGCAGCCGATCAGCTGGTCGCCATTATTCGCAGCGAGGCGGCGGGCCACAAATGCGACATCCAGCGTGGTGCGCTGCCGCAGCTCAAGCTGGTGGCGCGGGCCGTCATTTTCAACGCGGCCGGAGAGCCGGATGACACCCTGCCCGACAGTCCACAGGCGGACGTGCAGCCTGAAGAAATGCCCCACCTCAGCGCCATCCGGGCAGCCCAGTCAGCCTTTGGCGGCGCCCTTCCCCCTGGCACCTGGCACTACAAGTATGGCGAACAGGGCGGCTACATCCCGCCTGACGAACTATATGTGAAAACCGATAACGGCAATATCGACGACGCCGTATATGTCTATCGCTTTTTCCTCGACGGAGATGCCGGCAGCATGCCCGGCACAGCCTCCTTCACGCCCGCAGAGATGCACGTGGAAACCCCATGACCCAACCCAGCTTTCATACGACGACAGGCGCCATCCTGGCCAGCGACGGCATCCCGCTGCATTTTGGCGATCAGGCTGCCGAGTATCAGGCTGCGCTGCACGCCGCTGTGCTGATGGACCGCAGCCACGAAGGCCGCCTGTTGTTATCCGGCAAAGACCGGCTGGATCTGATCGGCCGCACCAGCACCAATGACACGGCGCGCCTGAAACCTGGCATGGGCGTCCCCACACTGTTCACGTCGCCGATTGGCCGCGTGATCGACCGCGTGACGGTGTTTCATCTGGGCGATGAGGCACTGGTGCTGACGGAACCGGGACGCGGTGAAGCCGTGCGCGGATACATCGGACGCAATACCTTCTTCAACGACGAAGTTCGCATGACGGACCTGAGCGCCACCCACAACGCCTTCATGCTGGCCGGGCCGCGTGCAGATGAAGCCATACGGGCCATTTCCCCCGAAGCCGCGGATAATCCCGCGCTGACCTCGCGCAAAGTGTCGATCGTGGGCACGGAATGCATCGTCAGCCGCGTGAAGCCGCTCAGTGGGGCACAGTGGTCGATCATTGCCCCGCATGAACAAGCAGGGGAAGTCTGGCATGCGCTGCTGAAAAGCGGTGCTGAAGCAGGCCTGATAGCCGCAGGTTCGCTGACGTACAACGTGCTGCGGATTCGGGCAGGCAGGCCGGGCGTCGGGCGCGAGCTGACCGCCGACTATATTCCTCTGGAAATTGGCCTGTGGGATGAGGTGAGCTTCACGAAGGGCTGTTACACCGGCCAGGAAATCATCGCGCGCATGGAGAGCCGCCGCAAGCTGGCGCGCACCATCGTCACGCTGAAGCCAGATGGCGATATTGCCGCGCCTGCCCCGCTGTTCATGAACGGCAAACAGGTCGGCATGGTCACCAGCGCAGTGACCGCGCCGGACGGTTCCCATTTTGCCATCGGCGTGCTGAAAGTCTCGGCGTCGCAGCCAGATACTGTCCTGCAAATCGCGCTGCCCGCGGGCACGGTCGAGGCACAGGTCGTCGCCTATGCGGGTGTGCAGCCTGCGCTGGCCGAAGAAACCGAAGCATAGTCCCGGCCAGCGCGCAAAAGTCGCGGTTACAGACGGGGTGGCGTGACGCCGCGCTGCCCCTGATACTTGCCCTTGCGGTCAGCATAGCTGGTCTCGCACGGCTCGTCCCCCTCAAAGAACAACACCTGAGAGATGCCTTCGTTGGAATAGACCTTCGCGGGCAGCGGCGTGGTATTGCTGATCTCGATGGTGACGTGCCCTTCCCATTCCGGCTCAAACGGCGTCACATTGACGACCAAACCGGCGCGGGCATAGGTGCTCTTGCCCAGGCACACGCACAGTACCGTGCGTGGCACGCGAAAGTATTCCACCGAGCGTGCCAGCACGAATGAATTCGGGGGAATCACGACCACATCGGTCTGCAAATCGACAAACGACTGCGGCGAAAAATTCTTCGGGTCCACCACCGCCGAATACACGTTCGTGAACACCTTGTATTCGTCCGCCACGCGCATGTCATAGCCATAGGACGACAGGCCATAGCTGATGACGCCTGCGCGCACCTGATTCTCGACAAACGGCTCGATCATGCCGTGTTCCAGCGCCATCTGGCGGATCCAGCGGTCGGCTTTCAAACCCATGTCACTACTCCCCCTGTCTGCAATAGCTGTGAAAAATGACTACATCACATCCGGCGTCGTCATGCCCATCAGGCGCAGCACGCGGCCAAACACGACCTGCGCGGCCCCATAGAATAACAGCCGCGCTTTGGCAATGTCTGGCGGCACGTCGCTGGCCAGCACGCGCACCGTATCGAACATCGGGTGAAAAGCATTGGCCATCTCGAGCGCGAAGAAGGCCACGCGATGCGGCTCAAAGTTCTCCGCAGCCAGGGTAATGACCTCGCCCAGCTCGAGCGCCTTGCGCAGAAAACGCAGCTCGGCATCGCCCAGCAGGGCAATGTCCGCACCGTCGGTATTCACGCCGCGCAGCGCCGTCTCGCGGAAGATACCCGCGCAGCGCACATAGGCGTACTGCACGTAATAGACCGGATTCTCAGTCGATTTCTTCACCGCCAGGTCGAGATCAAAATTGACATGCGTGTCTGAATTGCGCGCCAGCAGCATGTAGCGCACCGCATCCGCGCTGGTCTGGTCGATCAGGTCGTCCAGTGTCTCAAAATCGCCTTTACGAGAACTCATACGCACGACTTCGCCGCCGCGCATCAGCGACACGAGCTGCACCAGAATGACATGGATGCGGTCTGCCTCCATGCCCAGCGCCTGAATCCCGCGCTTCACCACCTGATGCTGCACGTAATGATCCGCGCCCAGCACATTCACGGCCACGTCGAAGCCGCGCTCCAGCTTGTTTTTGTGATAGGCAAAGTCCGGCAGGGTATAGGTCGGCTCGCCGCTGCTTTTGACCAGCACGCGGTCCTTGCTGTCGCCCAGTTTACTGCTGCGGAACCAGGTCGCCTCGCCTTTGCCGTCGGCTTCCTCGGCCGCACCGCCTTCGTCATCCACTTCCGGGCGCACGGCCCTGTAGATGAAGCCTTTTTCGTCCAGCGTCTCCAGCACGTCCCAGATGGCCCCATTTTCATACAGCGAGTTTTCGTTGAAAAACTCGTCGTGATGAATGTCCACACGGGCCAGCGTGGTCTTGATCATCTCGAACATTTTCTGTTCAGCGTACAGCTTGAATGGCTGATAGTCGGCATCCTTCAGCGCGTCGCCCTGTTCCGCGACAAGCTGCTGCGCAAATTCAACCAGATAGCTGCCGCGGTAAAAGGTCGCTTCCTCTTCCGGCGTCAGCGCCAGCGGCTGGCCCATCACTTCCAGATAACGCAGGCGCAGGCTGTTGCCCAGGTTGCGCATCTGCGCCCCGGCATTATTGAAATAGTATTCGCGCTGCACCTCATACCCGGCAGCTTCCAGCACACGCGCCATGGTGTCGCCCACAATCGCGCCGCGGCTGCGGCCGATATGCAGCGGCGCGGTCGGATTCGCGCTGACGAATTCCACCTGGGCGCGCTTGCCCTGCCCCAGCGCCAGCGTGAAGACGCCCTCGCCCTCGGCCAGAATCGCGGGCACCTGAGCGCGCAGCCAGTCTTCATTCAGGAATATGTTCAGATAGCCGGGCGGCACAACCTCCGCGCGGCTGACATATGGCGCTTCCGCCAGATGACGCGCAACGACCTGGGCAATCGCCAGCGGGGCCATCTTTGCCGGCTTCGCCAGCGGCATCAGCGCAGCGGCATAGTCCCCCTGCTCGGCGCGCTTGCTCGGCTTGACCTCGACTGCCGAAGCGTCAAAGGCGGGCAGCTCTCCGGCGGCCTGCGCACGTGCGATTGCATCCTGCACCAACCGGGTAATTTCTGTCGTCAGCACCAGCATATGGGTTGTCCTGCATACGAAGAGGGTGGAAGTGGAGACATTCTAGGGGGATATGTGATGCGGCGCAAGATTCAAGGCTGGGGACCCGGTTTGCGCGCCCACACCAGGTCATAATCGACCTGCCAGCGCTGGAATTCGACGCGCTCGTAGCCGATATCTTCCAGCCGCGCCATCATCGCGCCGGGCGTCCAGGCGCGGGTGGGCATCCAGCGGGCCGTGACGCGGCGTGTCGTCATCAGCACACCGCCCGGTTTGAGCACGCGCAGCATTTCGGCCAGCGCCTGCTGGGCATCGCGCATGAATTCGAGCGCCTCCAGGCACGTGACCACATCAAAGGTAGAGTCCGGGAACGGCAGGCGTTCCGCCGGGGCCTGGGCAAATGAAACATTGGGCGCATCCGTCTTGCGCATGGCCACGTCCATCATGCGCATGCTCAGGTCGACGCCGATCACGCGCCCGCTAAAGCGCTTGTAACGCAGCAGCGTCATCGGCAGGCGGCCCGTGCCGGTGGCGACATCCAGCACCAGCGGAGACATATTCGGCTCGATTTCGTGCATCAACGGCTGGCCGACATACTGCATTTCGAGGTGCGGCTGAAAGCCTTTGATATCCTCGTAGCGGCCGGCATACACGTCATACAGCCAGGTCACCACGCGCTGGCCCAGGTAAATGCCCTCGGTGGCGACCAGCAGCCAGTAGACCAGGAAAACAATCAGGCCAGCCAGCGCGACAATGCCGAAGACCGCCAGCCAGTCGCTCATGAGCCAGACTCCAGCAGGCCAATCTCGCGCAGCCACGGCGCACAGCGCGCCACCCCTTCAGACAGGCTAACCTGCGCCTGCCAGCCCAGCAAATCACGCGCTTTGGCCATGCTGTGCGTCTGGCGCGCAAACAGCCAGTCCACGCCATCCGGCAGGTCGCGCAGAATCGTGCCGCGCGGCGCCAGCATGGCTGTCACGGCAGCAGCAGCGCGCAGCAAAATCGGCGGCAGGCCGACCCATCCCGCCGGTCGGCCGGTCAGCGCCTGATAAGCCAGCAGCAGTTCACGCCAGCTTGGGGCCGGGTCTGGCGCGCAGTTAAACACCTGCCCGGCGGCGGCAGGATGCAGCGCGCAGGTCATCAGCAGGTCGACCACATCATCGACAAAAATCGGGAAAGCGGTGCCCGTTCCGTCGCCAAAGAAGACCGCGCCCGCCGGCGTCGTCGCCAGTCTGAACAGGCCGGCCGTCCACAGCCCGGCATGCGGTCCATAGATCATCCCCGGACGCACGATCGTGTATAGCGTGCCATTACGCGCGCCCGCAGACAGGACTTCTCCCTCGGCCATCAGCTTGGTGCGCACATACGGGTATTCGGCATAGGCCGGAGTGGTGTCTTCGGTGATGACCGCGCGCCCGCCAAACAGCCCATAAATGGCGATCGAGCTGACGTGCACGACGCGCGTGATATCGCTGAATTCAGCGGCGGCGGCCATCACATTCCGCGTGCCGATGACGGTGGCCGGAACCATCTCGTCAAAGGTGCCGTCCAGCGCCGCGGCAGAATGAATCACGATGCGACTGCCGCGCATCGCCTCGCGCACGGCATCCAGGTCGGTCAGGTCGCCCACAGTCACGCGGACGCCACGCTCAGCCCAGCGTGCCGCCTTTTCAGCCGAACGCGCCAGAATACTCACCTGCGCGCCCTCTGCCAGCAGCCGTTCCGTCAGCGCGCCGCCCAGAAAGCCGGTCGCGCCCGTCACCAATACGGGCACGCCTTCAAATGTTCGTCTCGTTTCGTTCATCAGGCCTCCAGCACCTGTATGCGGAACTGCATCGCGTACAGCTTGGCATACAGCCCGTCCTGCGCGATCAGCTCGTCATGCGTGCCCAGCTCGATGATGCGCCCAGCGTCCAGCACAGCGATGCGGTGGGCGATGCGGACCGTGCTCAGCCGGTGCGCGATAATCACGGTGGTGCGCGACTGCATCAGCCGGGCCAATGCCTCCTGCACCTCGTGTTCGCTTTCGCTGTCCAGCGCGCTGGTGGCTTCGTCCAGCAGCAGGATACGCGGATTCTTCAGGATAGCGCGTGCAATCGCCACGCGCTGGCGCTGGCCACCGCTGAGGCGGATGCCGCGTTCGCCCACAATCGTCTCATACTGATCGGGCAGCCCCATGATGAAGTCATGGGCATTGGCGGCCTTCGCGGCTTCGATCAGGTCGGCATCACTGGCGCCCAGACGACCATAGCGAATATTTTCGCGGATAGTGCCGCCAAACAGCAGCGTCTCCTGCGGCACGATGCCCACCTGATCGCGAATCGTCTGGTGCGACAGCGTCTTCAGGTCGATGCCATCCATGCGGATGGTGCCCTGGGTGGGATCATAAAAACGAGGAATCAGGTTGAAGATGGTGCTCTTGCCAGCGCCGCTGGGGCCCACCAGCGCGACAATTTCGCCCGGCGCGATATCCAGGTCAATCTCGTGCAGCACCTGCTGGCGCTCGTCATAGGCGAACGATACCCCTGCAAAGGTGATGCGCCCTTCCACGTGGCCAAGCTCGGTATTGGCCTGCTGTTCGCTGCGTTCCGGGGCCATGTCGAGGATCTGAAACACGCGCTTGCTGGCGCCGATAGCCTCCTGCAAAGACGTGTACAGGCCGACCAGCGAGGCCAGGCTGCCCGCGACCGTCAGGCCATAAATCAGGAATGCGATCAGCTCGCCACCCGACAACCGCCCGGCGATGACCTCGCGTCCGCCAAACCACAGCACGCCAGCCAGCCCGCCAAAGCCCAGGAAGGCCATCAGCGAGCCAAACACAGCGCGCACGCGCACCAGCTTCAGCGAGGCGGCAAACGCCCGCATCAGCGCGCTCTCATAACGGCTGTTTTCGTAGGCCTCGCGCACGAAGCTCTTGACCTCGCGGATGTTTTGCAGCACCTCGTCCACGATCGTGGCCGAGCCAGCCAGCTCATCCTGAATCTGTGTGCTGGTGCGCTGGAAGACCAGACCAAAGCCCGCCCCCACCGCGATGATAATCGGCACCAGGATGAGGATGAACAGCGTCAGGTTTGGATTGAGCAGCAGCATGATGACAACAGCGCCGATCATGATCAGCGACTGTTGAAACAGCGTGCTTACGTTGTTGGTCAGCGTGCCGCGCAGCACGGTCACATCGCTGGACAGGCGCGAGACCAGCTCGCCCACACGGCGCGTGGCGAAGAATCCCAGCGGCAGGCCCATCAGGTGGCGATACAGTTGCAGGCGCAGGTCGACCACCATGCGCTCACCCACGAAGTTGAGCGTAAATGTCTCGACAAACGTGGTCAGCGAGCGCAGCAGGAAGACCAGCAGCAGCACAATCGTCACGCGGTCCAGCAGTTCGGTGCTGCCGTTAATCAGCACCGCATCGACAACAAACTGAATCACCGCCGGAAACACCAGGCTGAGCGCAGAGCTGATGACCAGCGCGACCAGAGCAATGCCCATACGCCGCCAGTACGGACGCAGGTAACCCAGCAATCGCCGCCAGTCGGCAGGACCTGGCGGCGTCTCGATCACATCCAGGGCATCATTCGGCTGCCCGCCACGGCGTCTTCCCCCACGGCGCATTCCACGAAGCATAATGTGTTGACCTCAATCTGAAAATCAGGTGTAAAACGTCAGGAACCAGCAGGCGAACCCAGCGGCAGGGCAATCGTGACCAGAGTGCCAGAGCCGAATTCGCTGGACAGCGTCATCGTGCCCCCATGCGCGCGAATGACCTGCTGCGCCAGCGTCAGGCCGATGCCGTGGCCAGGCACAGCGCGCACACGCGGATCGCGCGAACGGAAGAACCGGTCGAAGGCAGAATCGCGGTCCATCGACGCCATGCCGATACCCTCATCGGCAATCGTGATCAGCGCCTGTCCATCGGCCTGCTTCAGCACAATCGTGACGCTGCTGCCAGGCCCGCTGTAGAGAACCGCGTTCCTGAGCGGCTCGAACAGCGCGCGCCACAGCAGGGCGGCATTGGCATGGACCGTCAGCCCGCGGGCGAAGTCTTCTTCCACCAGCGTGACGCCGAGGGCATCGAAGTTGGGCAGCTCCAGCACGCGCGACTGCGCCATTTCCAGCATGGCCTCCAGCGGCTGGGGCGTCCGTTCGATCGGCAGGCCAGCCTCCAGCCAGGCGATGTCGATCAGCGTGGGCATCGCCTCATTGACCTTTGCCCCCGCGCCCGTCACCCGCCCCAGATATTCAGCCTGTTCCTCGGTCAGGTCGCCGGCAAAGCCGATCAGATCAGCGAAGCCGCTCATCGCGCTGACCTGATTACGCAGCACGTGGCACAGAAGTTCCGAAAATTTCTCGCGCTGCACATCTGTCATGACGCACCGTCCACGTCATCACTGACCTCCATCATGACCGCCTCGGCGGGCAAATGGCGTTTTGTGCCAGAGGGGAACGTGATGTCGGTGCCTTTGGGCGAGCGCGTGATGGTGACGCCGTGTTGGTGCAGCGTGACCGGCATCGGCAGCGCGTATGGCCCACCCGCCCACACGCGACGCGGATTGACGACTCGCGCCCCCAGCACACGCATGAACCAGTGCAGCGGCACGAATCCGGATACGGCGCCGGGAGCGCCCATCCCGCGAGCGCGTTCTGGATGGTAATAGGCGTACGTATTGTCGTAGGCTTTCAGCACTTGGATCTGGAGCCTGAGCACGCGCATCAGCAGGTCGGCGCTCTTGTCGAACTGGCCGGCTTCAATCAGCGCCTCGCCCATGACCGTGTTCCAGAAAACCGAGATGCCGCCCGCACCGAATTGTTCATCCGGCGCATAGGCGGGGTCGGTGCGGCTGCACATGGAGATGCCATTGGGCAGGAGATAGTCGGACAGCAGGCGCTCAAACAACGCATCGCGGTGTCTCTCAGGAATCGCGACCGCCCAGACTGGCAGGATCGACGAAAGATCATCGCGCACATGATCGGGCGTGCCCGCCGAGACTTTGTACAGGTGCGTCAGGCCGATGGTGCCCAGGGTATCGACGGCAGCAAAGACCGCCTCGCTGGTATAGCGCCCACGCCCGCCAGACCAGACAAACGCATCGGCCGACACGTGCTCCAGCACGCTGCCGCCGTCTTTGTCCAGCCCGGTGATGACCAGCTCAAACTGCGGCGTCATGTTCAGCCCGCCAACCACCGAGACCATCACGCGCGCCGGGGCGTCCAGTCGTTCGCCCAACGTCACTGTTTCGCCGCCCGGCAGATCGGTCACCAGCGCGACCGGCGCGTGCGCGGCATGGGTGTCGCGGTCACGCGGGCGATACGAGCGCGCCGATTCATCCCAGCAGGCTTCCAGCTTTGCCGACAGCGCCGTTACGTGCGCGTCAAATTCGGCTTCCACGACGCTATCGCGCAGATAAAAGGCCATTTCGCGGATGCTGATCGCCTCGCTGAGCAGGAAAGCCAGCAGGTCCGGCGATTCCGTCAGGCGGATATCGCGCGCATCGACGATCGGCAGCTTGCCGCCGTGCATCAGCGCCAGCGGATAGCCCGTCTGCGCCCACGATGCCCATTCCGGGAAGCCATCGCCGTCAGCATCCGCGTCTGCGGCAAACCAGCGCAGGAAGAACGCGCGCATACGCGGGAAGGCATCGCGCAGGAACGCCTCATCTTCGGTGTACTGAAAAATGCCCCAGGTGAGGCGTGCCAGAATCGGCAGGCATAACAGCGCGCTGCGAAAATCGGCATAGCCTGCCCGCCAGTCGATAAAGCCATCGGCCTGCTGCGTGGACAGGAAACGGGACAGCACGCCCTGTGCCAGACTGGGCGAGAGCGGTGCCGAAGCCTGCGCTAGCAGATACGCATCGGTTGGGGTCGCCAGCCCGCTGGACTGGCCGGCAGGCTTCATGCCCGCGCGCGGCGACAGGAACGAGGCAGTTTCGCCCTGCCCGACAAACGCGCCCATCGTCTGCATCACGCCGGCAGCGAGCAAGGCATCCAGATCGGCATTGCCGGTCTCAATGACGGGCAGCGAAGCAGAGGCATCAATCGCGTTCTTCAGCCACGCACTGAAATCGTGCGCCAGCCATTCCCGCGCCAGCGCAATCGAAGCCGTGGCGCTCTCTTTCATAGCGCAGCACCAGCGCAAAGTCCGCTTTTCACCCGGGTTCAGCTTCACCGAGACGCCCACCTTGTGCGGGCTCATCCCGTCAGACTTGGCCCCGTCCATCAGCAGCACGGGCACAAAGTCTTTGCGAATCTTGAATGCCAGCATCGCCTGGCCTTCGGCCGAAGGCAGCACCTGCATGGCATAATCGCCGTCTTTGGAGGCAGCCATCGCCACCAGCTCCAGACGAATACTCAGCGGTGTCGTGCCGTTGTTGGCCAGATTATAGGCGCCACCCGTCGCGTGGCTCTCAAAGGCCATAAACTCGGCCATGACCGACAGCGCAGCCGTCACCCGTGTCTCAGCCCGCAGATAGCCGGGCAGGAAACGCGTGATCACAGGCGAGCCGGAATACCCGTTCGCCTGTGAAATCACCACATTGTTGACTGACCAAAGGGGGGCAATGCTGGCGAATTCAGCCTTGCGGTTGAAGGTGGTCACCAGCGCCAGCGCCGCGTGATCGCCCCGGCCTAACCACAAGTCCCACACATGGTCCTCGTTGGCCTCGGTGGGACTTGTTAACGCATTTGCGGCCAGCACCGCACAGAATGGATCACTCTCACCCAGTTGCCACTGCCGCGCTGCAAATTGCATAGGATTGTCCTGTGTTAGCCCCCGAGCGTCCAGGTGCCATCCGCCTCATTCAGGCGGAAACGCTCTCCATAGAGGCTGTAGATAATATGATAGCCAGGGCCGCGTTCATACGTGCCCGCAGCATTAATCTGTCCGCCCGAGTGATATTCATAGGCGCCGACATAGCCAAATTCCGGCTGCGTCGCCCAGCTCAGCACATCGCGCACTTCGGTGTTCGAGCGCCACAGCTGGCCGAAGCCACGCACCGGCTGCTGGCGATTATCGCCCGGCACCACAATCGATGGGTCATTGATCGGGTCGCCTTCCGTCCAGGTATCCTCGTAAGTCGCCCACGTGCCGCGGCCTTCGCCAGTCACGGTGAGAACCCAGATCTGGCCGATCGGCTGCAACCAGAACATACGGCCGCCTTCAAACAACTGCTCGGCATACTGCACCTGGGCAGCAACCGGCGTCGGAAAACCAGGCGGCAGGGGCGTCGGGCCGGCAGGCGTCGCTGTTGGGCCCGTCTGGGCCGACAGGGTCGGGGCCGGCGTCGTCGGCTGGGCCACCACCTGTGCTGTCGCAGATTCAGTCACTTCCGGGGTAATTTCCGGGGCCGGTGTTGATGTCACGACAAATACCACCGTCGGCGGCGGTGTGTCACAGGCCGCGACGCCCGCAGCCACAAGGGCGGCCAACAGGATCATCTTCAAGCGCATAGGGTGTTACTCCACATTGATAGCCAGGGTGCGCGCCGCTATTTCGTATACGCACACCAGAGTGCGATTGTAGCAGAGGCCAAAGGGGATGCAAGCAAGCCCCCCAGCCTTTCGGGGAGCTTAATCGTTCTGGACCCCCGTATATGATATTGTTTTAACAGCAACATCTCGCATGCAAGGCTCATTTTGTCCGCCTACCCACCGACTGCACTATGACCATCATCCCGAAAGCCATCACCGTCAACAAACCAGCCCATGTGCTGGAGATATCCTGGAGTGACGGCGCCACCTGCCGTTACCCGCTGAGCGAACTGCGCGAGGCCTGCCCGTGCGTGGAATGTCGCGGCGGCCATGCCAATATGGGGCGCGACCACGATCCGCTGCACATTCTGGTGCTGAAGCCGAAACGCTCGTACGGCCTCGAAAAGGTCGATCTGGTGGGCAATTATGCGCTGATGCCCACCTGGGACGACGGCCACCACACCGGCATCTACACCTGGGATTACCTCAGGCGGCTGTGCCCGCCAGACAGCGCGCAGGAAGAAGGGCCAGCCAATGCAGCGGAATAATATGCTGACAGACCTGCATCTGGATTCCCTGACGCTGCTTCAGGAAACCACCCTGCTGCGCGACCGTGCGGCGGCTATCGCCCGTGAATGCCTGACCAATCTGGACGCCGGGCCCTTTATCGAGTTCATCGGCACACAGATCATGCGCGAGACGCCACCGATGATGTTCCTGCGCATCATGCTGGACTATCTGCACGAACCCCTGGCATCGGTTCAGAAAGCCCAGCAGCAGATGCGCATGCTGTATCGCCTGCTGCCTGCTGTGGATGCACTGGTCGCGCTGCCCGACCACGAATTCGCCCGTCAGCGCCCGGATGACCAGACGCTGCGCCTGCTGAGCAGCTATGTCAACGAGGTGCATGGCAGCTGCGTCGAGCTGGCCAGTCTGCCCGCGCCTGCCCTGCGCAAGTCGCTGGAACAGTACGCCAACCTGACCGCCCATATGACAGAAATCCTGCGCCGACAGGCCGACATTATTCAGGCAATGTCGGCCTGCGTGCACGAATGGCTGCGCGCCCTGGAGGTGGTCAGCATGCACACACACATTTCCTCATCGAATCGGGGACAATTTGTGCAAAGTGTATGGGACTATCGTTTGTGAAAGATTGGTGAGATCCTGTATCATAGTAACAGTCGAGGAAATTAATTCACCGCTAGTCCCTCGCACATATGAAACGTTCAAGGAGCAATAACTAATGAAGGCTAAACGTTTAGTGGGTTTGTCGGCGGCAGCAATGCTCGCCGCTATGGCAGTAGGTTCGGTGGCAGCCCAGGATTCCACGTCGCTGGTGCTGTGGCATGCCAAGCAGGACGCTGAAGGCGATGCTCTGCTCGCCCTCATCGATTACTGCGCGTCGGACTACGGCGTCTCGGTTGAGCAGGTGTTCAACCCCAGCAATACCTATCAGGACAGCGTGCGCGCTGCTATCGGTTCGGGCGAAGGCCCGGATATGATCATCTGGGCGAACGACTGGGCCGGCGAACTCGCCAACAGCGAGCTGATTGCTCCCGTGACCTCGATCGTGACTGACGAACTGCGCGCCAATGCCAGCGAAACCGCCTGGGGCCTGTTCAGCTACAACGAAGACATCTGGGGCGTTCCATACAGCGCCAAGACCCTCGCCTTCTTCTACAACCGTGCGCTGGTTCCCGATGCGCCCGAAACCTGGGCTGACGTGCTGGCCATCTCGGCCGAGCTCGCTCAGGACGGCGTGACCGGCCTGGCCTTCCAGAACGGCTTCTTCCACAGCGCGGGCTTCCTGTACTCCCTCGATGGCGCCCTGATGGATGCCGATGGCAACGCCGCGTTCGCCCCGGAGACCGAAGGCTTCGCCGCGATGGAAGCCTACCTGCAGCTGCATGCTGACATGTATGCCCTCGGCCAGGATACCGCCAGCGGTGTCGTGATCGACGGCTCCTCGCCGAACCCCGGCTTCCAGCAGGGTACCGTCGCTATGGTGTACGACGGCATCTGGAACCTGGCTCAGTTCGAAAGCGACCTGGGTGATGACCTGGGTGTGGCGCTGATGCCCGCACTGGACAACGGCAACGTTCCCGCGCTGTTCTCCCAGGGCGAAGGCTTCATGATGAGCGCGTCGGCTGGTGCAGATGAAGCCAAGCTCGCTGCATTCGCTGACTGGTCCGCTTGCGTGACCAGCGTCGAAGGCCAGACGATCGCCGCGGTTGAAGGCGGCCTGCTGCCCGTCAACAGCGGTGTGGAAATTGAAAACCCGAACCTGGTCGTCTTTGGTGAGCAGTTTGCCCTCGGCACGCCGTTCCCGAACCGTCCTGAGCTGAGCCAGTTCTGGGGCCCCATGGGCGCGGCCATCGAAGCCGTGGGCTCGGGCGGCCAGACGCCGGCTGAAGCTGCTACCGCCGCTTACGAAGCCATCCAGACCGGCATCGACGGCATGTAGTTTGCCCCTCGGACGGGGATTCACACCAGTGAGTGCCCGTCCACGCAAGAACTAAAACCAGCACGGGGTAAGGCAAAACATCGCTTTGCCCCGTGCGTTTTAATAACTGGAGGAGATGGGCCATCCTATGTCAGCCGTAACCAGCACACCGTCCAGCCAACCGTCGAGTATGTGGGACAGCCTGAAGGCAGGTCTGCGCAGCAGCGGCGTCCCCTGGCTCTTTATTGTCCCGTCTATTTTGTTGATGGTTTTCATCACCTTTCTGCCCCAGGCCTATCAGATCCTGATTTCGTTCCGCGATTTCAGGGCGCCAAATCTGACCGGCGCACCGGCCGCGTACGTGGGCCTCGAAAATTTTGTCAATGTTTTTACCGGCAACCTGAATGTGCCCAATTACGCGTTCCTGCCGCTGCTTGGCTTTAATATCATGTGGACGATCGTGAATGTCTTCTTTCACGCGTCCATCGGCATCGCTGTCGCCGTCGCACTCAATGGCGAGCGCGTGCTCTTCCGCCGCTTCTATCGCGCAATTTTCGTGCTGCCCTGGGCGCTGCCTGGCTACATCACCGCGCTCATCTGGAATAACCTGTGGCAGCAGAATGGCGGCGGCTTCAACCTGCTGATTGCCCAGATCAACAACTGGTTTGGCACCAATTTCACCGTCAACACCAATTGGCTGGGGTCGCAGGACAGACCATTCAACCTGCTGCCCATCATGCCCTACCTGCTCATCATCGTCAGCATCATCATTGTGGTGTGGCTGGTGCTGCGCACGCGCCGTCTGGGGCTGATCAATAAGGCCACGGGCAAGCTAGACGCCCAGCGCGGTTTCTTCAGCATCGGCGCCATCATCATGTTCGGCGCAGTGGCCGCGGGCACCATCCTCGATGTCATCTCCAACAACGGCTTCGCCTCCAATCAGGCCCTCAAGCTGTTTGATCGCGCAGGGGCACCGGTGCTGGCGTTCTACTGCGTGCTGCTGGCCAATATCTGGCTGGGCTGGCCATTCATGATGGTCGTCGCGACCGGCGCGCTGCAAAGCATCCCTGCCGACCTGTATGAAGCGGCCGACGTGGACGGCGCCACCAAGTGGACCCAGTTCCGCAAGATCACGCTGCCGATGATTCGCCCGGCGATGGTGCCCGCGATCATGCTCGGCACCGTATGGACATTTAACCAGTTCAACGTGATTTTCTTCATCACGTCGGGCGGCCCGGCAGGCCAGACAGAACTGCTGGTCACCCAGTCCTACAAGCTCATTCAGCAGGAACAGCTCTATGGCGTGGCGGCAGCCTTCTCCATCGTCGTGTTCTTCATCCTGCTGATCATCACGCTGATCAACAATCGCATCACCCGCGCCACGAAGGCGTTTGACGAAGCGTAGGCGTAAAGGGAGACGACTTCATTATGACTATGAAAGCCACTGCACAGCCCACCGCCAAGGGCATCCCCGCTGCCCCCTCTGTGGCGTCAAGAGCGGGCGCGACGACCGGCCGCTTTGTGCTGAACAAAAAATCGCGCGGGATCGTTATCCGGCAGGTTTTGCTGCAATTGTTCCTCCTCCTCATGCTGATCGTGGTGATGTTCCCGATCATGTGGATCGTGTCGATGGCGATCGACCCGCGCGGCATCGCCCGCCCGGTAGACCTGAACCTGTTCCCGGCCAACGCCAACCTGGATGCCTTCCGCCGGTTGCTCAGCGAGCCGATCTCGAACACGTTCTCGGCCTATGTGGGCAACATGCTGATGAACAGCCTGTTCATCGCGCTGGGCGTCTCGGTCTTCACCGTGGTGCTTGGCTCGTCTGCTGCGTACGCGTTCTCGCGTTTCCGCTTCGTCGGCCGTCAGACGGGCATGCTGATGTTCATCGTGCTGCTGCTGCTGCCCAGCACCGGCGTGATCATCCCGCTGTATATCATGTTTAATGCCGTACAAATCAGCTCCACTGTGGCGGAATTCTTCCCCAGCATCTTCGCCGGCATCCTGGTCGCCAGCATTGTCGCGATTATCTTTGGGGTGGTGCGCAGCTATGGCAAACGCGACCTGGAACGCGCCATTAATCCACCGCCGCAGCTGGTGGTGGGCACTGTCGCCGCCTTTTCGCTGGTGGCCATCATCGTGACGTTCGCCGTGATGTTTGCGCGCACGCCGATGTTCAATGAAGCGGTCGGCCAGCCGCTGAATCAGCTCAGCGCCAATGTGATCGCCGCGCAAGCCGAAGTCAACCAGCGCACACAAAGCGTTGGCCAGCGCGAAACCACCGCCACGCGCCGCGAAGAGCGCGCTACAGTCGCTGAGGAATCAGCCGCCGAAGTGGCCCGTCTGGCCGAGCTGACAACCGCTGAGGAACTGGCGACAGAGCTGCAGGCCGTCATCGATCAGCGCAGCGGCATCGCTCCCGATGATCTGGCTGTTGTGGCCTCTGTCGCCGCACTCGAAGCCCTGAACGCCGATGGTGCAGACGCGGCAATCGCCAGCCTTGATGCGAGCCTGGTCACCGCCCAGGAAGAAGCGACCAGCCTGCGCGACGGCGCCGTGTCTGCCCGCCAGGGCGCAGAAGACGCAGCCGCCAGCCTGGCTATCGCCGTCGACACCCTGAACGCGGCGATTACCGCGCAGAACGAAGATGGCGCATTCTACTCCAGCATCCAGACCAACACGCTGCTCCAGATGACCCCGTATATCCTGGGCGCATGGGCCGCGGCGCTGGCCGTCTCTGCCGTGATCTGGTTCATCCTGCGCGCCCTGCCCGCTTCGATCGAACGCAGGACAGTGCTTAACATCATGCTGTTTTCGGTGATGGCGTTCCTGGTGGTCGCATTCACCATCTCGACGCTCCAGTATCGCCTGACGCTGGTGCGCGGCGATCAGCAAACGCTGAGGACCACGCTGCTCGGCCTGGCGCTGGCCTTCTCGTCCGGTGGCCTGCCATTTGCCATCTGGAACCTGAAAGGCTATTTCGACACCATTCCGAAAGAGCTGGAAGAAGCCGCGCTCATCGACGGGGCCGGACGCCTGCAAACGTTCATCCGCATCATGATTCCGCTGGCGCTGCCCGCTTTCGCCATCGTCATTCTGTTCAGCTTCATGAACGGCTGGACGGAATTCATCCTGTCGTGGATTTTCATGACCGGCCAGACGCAGAACTACACGCTGGCGATGGCCCTGGCCACGCTGACCGGTGGTGCCAATCAGCCCCCGCCGGACATGCAGAAGTTCGCCGCGCTGTCGATTCTGATTTCGCTGCCGATCATGATCCTGTTCTTCTCGTTCCAGCGCTTCATCGTCGGCGGACTGTCGCTGGGTGGTGTGAAGGGCTAGACGGTCGGCATCAGCATCTGCGACAAACGTCATGCAAACGGGCTGCCCTGTTTATCAGGTGGCCCGTTTTTTTGCCCGTGCGCCGCGTTTAACATACGCTTTGCCTATGGGCATGGAAAAATCACCAGATGTTATGTAGCATTCAGGCACAAGAGTTCGTCATTACGAATTCCTCGACAGCGTTTATGGAATCAGGAGCAGGGTTTTGCATATGCAGACTCAAACACAAAACAAGCGGCGAATGTTGAATATCAGCGTCGTGAGTATGGCCATCGTTTTCTTGGCGGCCATGATGCTGATGGGCCAGTTCAGTGCGGCGCGCGTCTCCGCACAGGAGATTCAGCCCACCTTCACACCCGCAGATCAGCTGACGCGCGCTTTTGAAGGCGTGCGTAATGCGCTGGAAGAGCGTTTCGATGTCACGCTGCGCCCTCTGCGCAACTACGAATGGGAACAGCGCGAATTCACCAATGGTATCGACGATTGTTCGACCAATGTGGAATCGCCGCGCAGCCTGTATTTCGGCTGGCGCTTCGTCATCACCGCGCTGGATGGCCGCCAGTATGAAGGCCGTTCCAGCTTCGATGCCACCATCATCACCACCTGCGATGAAGTGACCGAGCCGACAGCTGCCGCTGTGGATCCGGCAGTCACCAACCCCGACCTGCCCCCGCCGGTGGCGGGTTCCGCGCTGGCCAGCGGCTTTGCGCTGGGTGGCCATGCGCTGGAAATGAACGCCAACACCGTGTCGCTGATGCAGCGTTCGGGCATGACCTGGGTGAAGCAGCAGCACGTGTTCCGCCTGGGCCAGAATGCCAGCGCAGTCGCGGGCATCCTGAACTCGCGCGCGCTGGGTTTCAAGGTGCTGATCGGCATCCCCGGTGAAATCGGTGAAATGGGCAACTTCGACAGCTACATCCAGTCGTATGCCGCATTCGTGGCTGACGTCGCCCGCGCTGGCGCCGACGCTATCGAAGTGTGGAACGAACCCAACATCGACCGTCAGTGGCCTGCGGGCAGCATCAACGGTGCGAACTACACCCGTCTGCTGGCTGCGGCCTTCAACGCCATCAAGTCGGCCAACCCGAACACGCTGGTGATCAGCGGTGCCCCTGCCCCGACCGGCTTCTTCGGCGCGGCGGGCTGCGCGGCGGGCGGCTGCAACGACGACGTGTTCATGCAGCAGATGGCTGCGGCCGGTGCCGCCCAGTATATGGACTGCGTGGGCCTGCACTACAACGAAGGCATCCTGAGCCCCACCGCCGGCAGCGGCGACCCGCGTGGCAACTATCCCACCTACTACTTCGGCTCGATGCTGGCCCGTGGCTACAACCTGTTTGGCGGCAAGCCGGTCTGCTTCACCGAGCTGGGCTACCTGTCTCCGCAGGGCTTCAACGATCCGCTGCCCGGCGCCTTCGCCTGGGCCCAGAACGTGACCGTGCAGCAGCAGGCCACCTGGATCGCCGAAGCAGCCGTCGCAGCTGCTAACAGTGGCCGCGTTGCCATCCTGATCGTGTGGAACGTCGACTTCCCGTTCTGGGGATCCGACCCGGCCGGTGGTTACGCGCTGTTCCGTCCGGACCGCTCGTGCCCGGGCTGCGATACCCTCGCGGCGGTCATGCGGCGCTAGGCCAGATTTTCAGGTAAGATGTTGGGCGGTCCCCCGGAAACAGGGGATCGCCTTTTTATTTTCCGTACCGTCGCACGGGAAAACAACCGCATGAAAGCAAAATCCCTTCTGTCCAGCCTGTGCCTGCTGCTGTTTGTCGTCGTGGGGGCCGTATCCGCCCAGCCGCCCAGCGACCCGTCGCGCGTGTTTGGCGCGATCGAGTCGTACTACCGGCCAGGCGAAGCCGCCGCGCTGGGCGTCACCTGGGACCGCATCGTCTTCGCCTGGAATCGCTTCCAGCCCAACAGCCCGGATGAATTTGACACGTCCAGCGTGCCCGACCAGTTTCTGGCCGATGCCGCTGCGGGTAATCGCCAGATCGTCGGCGTCATCAAGTCAACGCCGCATTGGGCATCGGCCTCGCAGACGCCGGCTGGACTGCCGTTTGGTGTCGAACTGGCCCATGACGACCCCGCGAATACCTTCGGGGCATTTGTGCGCCGCCTGGTCGAGGCCTATGCCCCGCGTGGCGTGCATCACTGGGTGATCTGGAATGAGCCGGATATCCGTGCTGGCGAAGGCATCGTCGAATTTGAGGGTGAGGTGGCTGACTATGCGAATCTGCTGCGGACCGCCTACCGTGCCATCAAATCGGTCGATCCCGGCGCGCATGTGCAGCTGGCTGGCCTGACGTGGTGGTATGACGTGAACGCCTATCGCGAGCCGTATCTGGCGCGCCTGCTGAGCACGCTGAACGGCGACCCGAATGCCCGCTCCAATGGCTACTATTTCGATGGCATTTCGCTGCATATCTACTTCACGACCGACAGCGTGGACGACATTATCGCGGCCAACAAACGTATCCTGCGTGCCTATGGCCTGCAAAACAAAGACATCTGGATGAGCGAGTTCAACGCCAGCCCACGGCGTGACCCGGCCGCGAGTATCGGCTCACCGTTCCAGGTGTCGCTGGAACAGCAGGCCGATTTCGTCGTGCAGGCCGCGGCGCTGGCACTGGCCCAGGGTGTCGACCGCATGGCCGTGTATCGCCTGTGGGACAACGACTTCACACCCGGTGTCAGCGAACCGTGGGGCCTGATGCGCGCGGATAATTCGCTGCGCCCGGCCTGGTTTGCCTATCAGCAGGTGATTCGCCGGCTGACGGGCGCGGGCAATGTGCGCCAGTTTGCGACGAACGGCGCCGCGATGGTCACAGCCTCGTTTGGGGATCGCACGGTCTACATCCTGTGGAGTACAGGCACCGAAGGCGGCAATTTCCTCATCAATGCGGGAGACGTGCCGGAGGTGGCCTACGCAGACGCACCAGGCAATATCATCCCGGCCGGGCGCGATGGCAACAACGCCGTCATCCCGGCGCCGGGCGCAGAGATGATCGACATGAGTTTCGTGGTGGTGGCCGGAGCAGTACGTATCGTCGAGCTGCCTGGCGCGCAGCGCAACGTGTCGTATCAGTCAGCGGCGGGCATTTCGGCGCTACGATAATCGCGTGGTGAGCTGTGGTTCAGGCCATAGCGCGCCAGCCGCTCGATATACTGCCGCAGCACCGGATGGCCATGGTCGTTGAAATGGCCTTTCACGCGCTCGGCATCGATCTGCGCGGCGTGATCTTCGCGCTGCTGCATCTGGGCGGCGAATTTCGCCTGTTTGCGCCGAAATTCCCACGCCTCGAATCGATCCCCCAGCCAGCCGGATAAAAGGGCCTCCAGCGCCGATTTCAACAGGCGCAGGCCGGTGCCCGGCTGGCTCATCGGCACAGCATGAAACGGATGCATCGCGTTGGGCATGCAGTCGGCCACCCACGGGTTTTCAGCGCGCAGGGCATCATAGATTTCGCGGCCAAATAACGGCAGCACCTGCGTGACTTCGTGGGCAATATACAGGTTGCCTGGGGCATGCGAGAGCGTCGTCTCGGAAAGCACGTAATTCGGGCACAGCGTGACCCCGCGCAGTCGGCCCAGCCGCACCAGCACAATCGCAAACGCTCTCGCTGTCCACACCCGTCCGGGCGCTGTCACCAGCACATAATCAATGTCGTCAGTCACATGAGCAGGATTGCGCATGGCCAGCGCGCCCGTCAGCCCGACCATGCGCACAAACGGCAGGGCCGCCAGCAGACGGCCATACGAGAGCGCGGCGGGAAGCAGCGCGGTCGCCGCCTGATCGCGTTCGAGGCGCGTCGTCACCAGCCCGTCCCGGCCCTTGCAGGCCACGAAGCCATCACGCTGTTCCAGGTGGACGCGCAGGGCAGCAGACGACTCCAGGGCGCCCTGAATATCGGCCAACGCATACGGCCGGTCAGCGATCAGAAAATGATGGATTTCGGCGGCTGTCAGCGGAAAGCTGAAGATGTCGGCATACAGCACAGTCTTGAGTACAGCTTCTTCGAGGTCGTTCACTCAGGTGTGGCCCCCATGCAGCGCATTCACGCAGGCGGCGACTACGGCGTCTGTGCGGCGGGCCATTCCCACAGCCAGACATTCGTAAAGGTACAGTTGGTTTCGCTGGCCGCATAATTCACGACCGCTGCGCCCACCTGCCCCGCCTGTGCTTCCAGGTCCATCGACCCTGCGCTGATGCCGTCGATGTAATAAAAGAGTCTATTCCCGGATGCGATTACGAGCAAATGATGCTGCCCACCGCCCGCCAAACGCTCCTGCTGATCGAACAGTCCGGGGACAAACTGCCCCGCCACCTGCTCTGATGCGCCATAGCCGCCCTGCGCATCCAGGAATGCAGCCACATAGTTTGCTTCGTCGGTGTAGCGAAACACCATCCCGCAGCCGTTCGGGTCATTGCGCGGGTTGCTGATGGTCACGGTGGCGCCCAGGGCAAAATCGCCAAAGCTGCGCCGCTGGCCCAGCAGGAAGGTATTGATGCCGCCACGGGCAAAATTGACGGTGGCGGTGGGCACTGTCAGCGTGAGTTCACCGTCCGCACCCGCCACATGCCGACGCACCAGCGCCTGCGCCATGCTCACGCCATCGCCAACAATCAGCTCATTGGGAATCACAACCGCGTCGCCAGCGGTCACCGGCGCGGTAACCTGCACGCTTTCAAATGTGACGCCAACCTGCGCCGTCACTGAGGATGTTGTGCCTGCCAGCAGGCCAATGCGCCCGGCGCGAATCCGGTTGGTATCGGCCAGGCTGCCGACGAATGCATCATCATAGAAAAAATCAAAGCCGCCTGCCCTGGCCATCAGCATGAGCGAGAAACGCGTCTCGCCCGGGCGAATGGCCGGATGCGAGCGCCAGTCGCTCAGCACTTCGGTCGAGTCTCCATCGATGAACACGAAGCGCCAGCGGCCTTCGCTGTTCACCTGATAGGCATACAGGCTGCCACCATTCTCGCGCCCTGCCAGCCCGGCCACCCACGACGTCCCCGTGACCGCGCTGACCTGGGCCCGCACGGCAAAGTCCTGAAATGCCCCCGCCGAAGACAGCAGCGTGCCAGCAGCGGCCTGCCCATCAAAGCCAACCCGGATGCCGCTGTCAACTGATTCGGCCGTCGTACTGGCCGTGTCCAGCGGACGCCACGCAGCGACATCGTCGAGGGGGGAAATTTGCGCAATTTCCGCGAAGCCGGTTGTCAGCAGCAGCGTGAAGCCGCCCACAGAATCGCCATAACCAGACACCTCCAGCGTATAAGTGTCAGTGCGCGGCAGGGTGATCGCCTGCAGGAGCGCATCGCGCGACTCGCCCAGGGCATCATCGTCGCCAATCAGGCGCGTGCCGGAACTGTCGCGCAGGGCGACCACGGGATCGAATCCGTCGTCGGCGGTCACAGACACTGATATGACCTGCCCGCTGATGCCGGAAAATGTATACGCCAGCGGATTCGCGTCGGTCACCTCGCCAGTGACCGGCTCAAAAGGCGTCACCGTCACGGCCGACTGCGCGCTGGCCAGCCCGCTCATGCCCAACAGACCCGCCGCCAGCGCCATAAGAAATCGTCTCACGAGATTGGTTCCCACTCTGGAAACAGCTTGTCTTTCAGCGCCAGCACCGCCTGAAATTCCTCGAAGGTCATTTCAGCCCCGGCGACCCAGCGCACTTCTTCGGCCGCACGCAGTCGGCGATCCTCGCCAGCGGCGCGGAGCGTCGCGCCCGCTGCGGCGGATTTGTCACGCGCCTTCTTGCCGGTGAGCACGGTGAAGTCGTCGGCCAGCGCAGACGCGGCCAGATGCCCGGGCGACACGAACGTGTAGACAACCAGCATGCGGTCTTCCGTCTCCAGGCCATAGGCCAGCATCCACCAGCCCTTGGGGATGCGCGCGCGCTTGTTGATCTCAAAACGCCACTTGAGCTGCTGCGGCACGTCCCCCGCACCGATTGCCACCTGCAACTGGCCGTTTTTCGCCAGGCGCATGCCGTCTGCATCCATTTCCAGCACACGACTGCTGGGCCAGCGCGGCTTGAGATATTTCTCGGCAAAATACGAGATGCCGGCCGCACCGATCAGCGCGCCCAGCACCGCGATGATGTTCAGTCCGCTGGAGGCCACCAGCAGATTAAGGATGAAATACAGCAGGATGCCCCCGCCGACAAAAATCCCGGGAATGACAAAGCGCAGGCTACTCTGTTCACGGTCTACCTGAAAGGTTGTGGTGGTGTGTGCCACACTGGTCATTGTCACTTGGATGCCCCGTTTGCCGATGCTGGCCTCTGTGCATAAAAAATGACGCGTTCGCCGCGTGAAGTGGTGGGATCATAGGGCACGAAGTCGCTCGTTTCCAGCCCGCTCAGCACAAATCCCGTGCGCTGCAGCAGTGCGATAATCGCCTGCACCGGATAACCTCGCTGCACCAGCACCGCATCTTCTCGGTGCCACAAGCCTTCGTTGTGGGTGAAAATCACAAACTTCGAGGTGTTGGCCTGCCGGTCAAAGTCATAGCTGCGCGTGACATACACCAGCAGTCGATCGTCGCTGTACAGCTCGCCGCTGTGGCGGCCCAGCTCGGTCAGGCCTTCGATCGTCATCATATCAAACACAAACAGGCGGCCCGGCTCCAGCAGGTTATACGTGCTGGAGATGATCAGCTCGAGCTCGCGCAGGTTGGCGAAATCGTTGAACAGGTTCAGCGCCAGCACCAGATCGGTCGTCTCGAACTGGGCTTTCATCTGGCGCACGTCATGCTGCTTCCAGGTCAGGCCCAGCCCCAGCGTATCCGTGCGCACGCGCGCCTGCATGATCATTTCGCCAGACTGCTCCAGCGCCAACGTATTCAGGCCGCGGTGCGCCAGCCAGATGGCATTGCCGCCGGTGCCGCTGCCCAGCTCCATCACACGGCGGCCCACCCAGCCATAACGGCTCTGGATGCGCTGATACAGGCGCGGCATCAGCGCTTCGCTGTCCTTCGACAGACCCAGCCTGTCGTAAATCGGGGCCAGCGTATCATAGGCAGTAATCGACAAGGCATGCCTCCACAGACACTCTATTGGGTGATAAACAGGGGTGCATAGGCATAGATCAGGTTCACGCTGGGGCTGTAGATCACCACCGTGCGATAGCGCGACATATCGGTGTCGGCAGGCACCTCATAATTCTGGTTGCCCACGGTGCCCGCCAGCTGTCCCAGGTCGATGTCCAGGTTGTCCTGGCGCATGGCATCCACCGTCAGCGGCTCGCTGCTGGCAGACAGCACCACACGCAGATTGGGGCCGTTGGCCACATTGAAGTTTTCCAGGCGCAGCAGCTTGTCGTCATCCACTTCTTCGTAAATGACCACATCACCCTGTCCCCAGCGCAGCACATCAATACGCTGGAAGGTGCCGGTGCCTATACGTACGGGGCCGGTCAGTGAGGGCAGCAGCTCCATTTCAGACGGGGCCTGAACAGGCTGCTGAATCGACGCATTGAGCATCGCGATGACGTTATCGATGTTCTCGGCAGCGATCACCTGATAGGCGGCCTGCTGGTCAGCGGGCAGCGCCTGAAACACTGCCTCGAGGTCGTCGGGCAAACCGGGCAGCGCACGCTGCGGCCCGGCATCCTCACCCTGAAAGAGGGGCTGCCAGACCGGGAAGGTAAACGTGAGCGCCACCAACACAGCGCCAATGAACACTGCCAACAATCGTAACCGCATGGTGCGTGTGCATCCCCACGAAAGCTATGCAGGTGTAGGGTAGCAAACTTCGGGGTGGGATGCCAGAGTCGGCGGGTCGGTTAGCGGCTGGCAGTGGGCATGACGTAGCCTTCACCGGCCACGGTCACGATATACGACGGGTTGCGGGGATTGTCTTCCAGCTTCTGGCGCAGGCGCGAGATATTCACGCGCAGCACCGAGTAATCGCCGGCATAGCCGCTGCCCCACACCGCGCCCAGCAAATCATCATGCGTGACCGTGTGGCCAGCGTTGCGCATCAGCGTCACCAGAATGTCATATTCAATGGGGGTCAGGTGCAGACGCTGTCCGCGCATCATCACCAGGCGGCGCGTCAGATGCAGCTCGATACCGCGAATGACCAGCCGGTCTTCGGCGGGCGGTGTGCGCTCGATACGGCGGATCAGCGCGTTCATGCGCGGCACCAGTTCGGTGCGCAGGCGGTCAGAGTCGACCACTTCATCGGCCCCGGCATTCAGGGCGGCCACCGCCGCCTGGGCAGAGCGCGCATTGATGGCGATCACAGGGGCGTCCGTCGTGGCGCGCACCTGGCGCAGCTTTTCCGAGGCTTCAGCATCGGTGGATTTGCCGATATCCACCAGCAGCACATCATGCGCAGGCGCGGATGCCGTTTCGTCGGGATCCAGCGACTGCACCGTCTGTGCAGAGTAGCCGATCGGCGAGACCAGTGCGCTGACAGTCTCACTCGTCTCTGGATCAGACACCACCATCAGGACACTGCGGGAATTATCGCTGCTGCTCACCATAAAGAGGGCCCGGGAACCTGTTGCGTTTTGCAAACCAAATACCAATGCACCCCCTAGTGTAATCTAACTTTGAAAACGCGCAAGCAACTGGTGCCAATCTTCGTTTATACGAGAGATACCACCACAAAAACAGCATACAGCGCCAGCAGCAGCAGGCCGATGTTTCGGTTCAGCGCGCCCCGCAGGCCCAGCGGCAGCAGCAGCGCAGACACCAGCACCATGAACGGAATTTCAAATGTTAGGTTCTCGTAACCTACGGCGATAGGCTGAATCATCGCTGTGATACCCAGAATCATCAGGATATTGGCGATATTGGAGCCGACCACATTGCCGATAGCGATATCATCGTGGCCACGGCGCGCAGCGACCAGCGAGGCGGTGATTTCGGGCAGCGAGGTGCCAATCGCGACGATGGTCAGGCCGATGGCCAGCTCGCTGATGCCGACTGCCTGCGCGATGCTGACGGCTCCGCCCACGGTGAGCTGCGCGCCCAGGATCAGCATCCCCAGCGATAACACGGTCATCAGCGCCTCGCGCAGGCGGCTGATACGCGCGGGATCTTCTTCCTTGCGGATTTCGACCACACCTTCCTGAAGCTGGGTCACGCTGCGGGCGCGACGCGCATCCATATACAAAAACAGGGTGAACGCAAAATACCCTGTCACGAACAGCAGCCCTTCGATCTGGGTAATCTGGCCGTCCAGAGACGCCAGAACTGCTGCCCCGCTGACCACGAGCATGAACGGAATCTCGCGCCGCACGACGCTGGCGCTCACGCGAACCGGCGTGATGACGGCAGCGATGCCCAGGATCAGGCAGGCATTGGCAATGTTTGAGCCAATCACATTCCCCAGGGCGATATCCCCCTGACCGCCGACCGCCGCGCTTATGCTGACCACCATTTCCGGGGCCGACGTGCCAATTGCAATCACGGTGAGACCGACCACAACAATCGGCACGCCCAGCGACGTCGCCAGCCTGGCCGAAGACTTCACCAGCAGGTTCCCGCCAAAAAACAGGGTCACCAGGCCGATGGCCAGAAACAGAACTGCCTGAACATTCATTCGTCACTCCTGACGTGCATGAAGGCGCGCAGCAAACTCTAGCGTGGTATAGTGTGCTTTTACAAACAAACACACCCCACCAGAGAGAATCACATGGCACGCAAAATCATCATCGACACAGACCCGGGCATCGACGACGCCCTGGCCATTTTCTACGCGCTGGCCGCACCGGAGCTGGAAATCCTCGGCCTGACCACGGTATTTGGCAATGGCAGCACGCAGATGTCGACGGCCAATGCGCTGCATCTGCTGGAGATTGCCGGGCGGACCGATATTCCGGTGGCCCACGGAGCCGAACGGCCGATGGGCATGGCATTCCAGGGGGGCGCGCCGCAGGTGCATGGCGCCGACGCGCAGGGCAATCTGTTCCTGCCCGCGCCCGCCGGGAAGCCAGTCAGCATGCATGCTGCGCAGTTCATCATCGATCAGGTGATGGCCGCGCCGGGTGAAATCACGCTGGTGCCGCTGGCCCCGCTGACCAATATCGCGCTGGCCTTCCTGCTGAAGCCGGACCTGCCACAGTATATCCGCGAGATCGTGCTGATGGGTGGCGCGGCATTCGTGCCCGGCAATATCACCCCTGCCGCTGAGGCGAATATCTGGAACGACCCGGAAGCGGCGGACATCGTCTTTGGCGCAGACTGCAATATCGTCATGATCGGGCTGGATGTGACCGAGCACCTGTTCCTGCCAGGATCAAGACTGGAGCAGTTTGCCAGCCTGGGCAATCCACGGGCAGATCATCTGGCGCGCATCCTGCCCTGCTACCGCGACTTTCATGTGCGCCAGCTTGGGCTGGATGGCATCCATGTGCACGATTCGTCCACCATCAGCTATCTGCTGAGGCCAGACCTGTTTACGCTGGAAGGCCATCCGGTTCGCGTGGAGCTGACCGGCCTGGGTCGCGGCAAGACGTGGCCCGCTGTGGGCAGGTCCGATGTCGAATCGGCCTGGGCAGGGCGCAGACCGATCCAGATTGCGGTTAAAGTGGATGCAGACGCGGCGCTGGCGCTGGAATGGGAGCATCACAGCCGGACGCTGGGCCGCTAGTCAGTGGTTAGTTGGGCATTTCGGCAGTCGCCTGTGGCAGGCTGATGGTCACGGTGGTGCCCGCGCCTGCCTTGCTGTCGACGGTGATCGTGCCGCCATTGGCCTCGATGGCGGCCTTCGCAATCGGCAGCCCCAGGCCCAGCCCTCTCATCTCATGGATATTGCTGCCTCTGAAAAACGGCTCAAAGATACGCGGCAGTTCATCTAGCAGGATACCAATGCCATTGTCGTGCACGGTGATTTCCGCACTACCATCGACAGCATTCAGCGTCACGTAGATTGGAGAGCCATCACTGCTGAAGCGCAGCGCATTCATGAAGATGCCATCGAGCGCGCGCAGCAGCGTGCCACGATCCGCCTTCACGCACACGGGCTTCAGGTCCAGCTTGAAGCGCCCGGGGCTGTAATGCTCAGACTCGATGTGGGCAGCGGCGTAACTGCACACTTCGGCCAGATCGACCTGCTCAACCAGAATGGAAGCGGGCACAAACAGGCCATTTACCGCCAGCCCGATATCATCCAGCATCATTGTAATGGAATGGATCTCGGATGCGATCGTCGCTGCCTTGGCATCACGCTGTGCCGGAGACATCTTATCCAGGTTGCGATGCAGGTTTTCTGTCGCCAACTGAATGACGGCCAGCGGCGTGCGGAATTCATGTGCGATACGCACCATCATGCGCGTCTTCAGGCCGCTCAGCTCGGTTTCCTTGGCCAGCGCCGTCTGCAGACGCTCGCGCTCCAGCGCCAACTGCTGCATATGCTCACGTTCGCGTATGTCGCGCATCACCAGCGTGCCGCTGAACTTGACATCGCCACGGCCAAACTGAAGGCTGGCGCGCATCTCCAGCGACACATAGTGCCCGTCCCTGTGGCGCACATGCAGGATATCCTGATCGGTCGCCGTCCCGTCTTCACCAGGTGCCAGACGCCGCTCTGTCAGGCGCGTGCGGTCTTCAGGGCGCAGATACTCGAAAAACGGCTGGCCAACCAGTTCATCCGTTTTGTATCCGAGGATGGCCTCGAAGGCAGGATTGGCATACACGATTTTCAGTTCGTCGTCTAGCAGGCAGATCAGGTCCTGCGCCCTGTCCGTGACCATGCGCAGGCGTTCTTCGCTGGCGCGCACGGCAGCATCCGCCTGCTTCATGCGCGTGATATCTTCTGTGACAACCAGGCCGCCGGTCACCTGTCCGCCGCTGTCAAACAACGGCACATACTGCGCCCGATAGGTCGTATCCTTGTAGGAACGTTCAAAGTCGACAGCTTCCCCGGCCAGCGCCCGCACATAGTACGGCTCCAGCGCGGCATAGCGGTCAGGCGGCAGAATGTCGCTGGCCAGCCGGCCTTCCACCATTTCACGCGTAAAGCCGGTGCGCTCCAGATAAGGGCCGCCCGCCAGCGTGATGCGCTTGTCCCGGTCAAACACCATCACCGCCATGTCTGGCAGGTGGCTGACCAGCGTACGGTAGCGTTCTTTCGCCTCGCGGTAAAAGTGCTCGGCCTGGGCGCGTTGTTCTATTTCGGCAAACAGCAGGTCTTGCTGTGTGCGGATGGCCTTTTCCATCGGGCGGAAAATAAACACGCCCTCCAGCAGCAGCGCCAGCATGATGCCGACAAGGAAGACGATGGTCAGGCGCTGAATCCCGTTGACCTGCTCCTGATTAATACGTTCCAGTACCTGAATGATTGAACTAAGCTGTTCGCGGATGGTGGGGCCTACCGTAACCAGTTCTTGTGCGGCGGTCGTGCGCGCCGCCACCGACTGCGTTTCGTCCATCACCGTGTTTGCCAGTTCCAGAAATCTCGGTAGCAACAGGTCAAGACCACTGACCGGATCGAGCAGGATCTCCAGGGCTTCAGCAGGCATGGTCGCGCGATAGGTATTCTGCTGGCGCTCACGATTAAATGCCGTCAAATCAGCTATTCGCTCGGTCATTTCATTATAGTTACTCTGGTAGGAATCACTGTCGAACTGGCTGAGCAGCAGTGTTGACAGCAGAACAACACGTTGAAAATCCACACGCTGGGTGGAATAAGCGTTAATCTCATGAATGGTGATGTCCTGCTCGTTATTCAGCCGCAGCAGGCCGAAGAAAATGAACAGTGCCAGACCGGCAGTAACGGCCAGTGCCGTGAGATAGGAGACTTTAATACGCTGTGTGGAAATTCGCTGGCGCTGGCTGCGCTGTGCGTCCTCAAGCATCGTTGACCTGGAATTCATGTCTTCCATGGGTGTTCTCCAGAGGAACAACGACAGTCATCTACTGCGCGTCCACTGCATTGTGTTGGGGGGTATTGCGCCGAAAAACTAGCCTCATGCAGCACTTATTCAGGCCATATTACAGTGCCCTCAACCACTGAACAGATTCTCGCTGTAATACAGCTTAAGTTTAGTGCCGAATAACAAATTCATGCGTTAAAGATGGGCCATGCGCATGAATTTGTCGTAAATTTCATTTCAAAAAAAGAACACCAGCATTGTAATAATTAAACGCGATTGGTGGTGCTGCGGCACAAAAAAGGCGGCTCCAGCCTGCTGCCGGATGCCGCCTGTGTGTGAACTTGTGGGCCGTAAAGGGCTCGAACCTTTGACCTCTCGCTTGTAAGGCGAGCGCTCTAACCAACTGAGCTAACAGCCCCTGTGCTGAATCGCGCTTACTTTACCTGAAGCAGCGGGCGGATTCAATCCCGCATCAGGCAGGCCAGATGCTAAAAGTCAGGCGGCGGACTGTCAAAAAACAGCGCCCACCACAGCGTCCAACTCTCTTCCTGAACATTCTGCGAATCGATGATTTCCTGCGGGACGGGTGTGGGCGCAGCCTGTATGGGCGCCGCGGCTGCGACGTTGCCTGCCGGCACCGGGATCACCAGCAGTTCACCGGGCAGCGCCATGCGTCCTTCACTGCGCGCCCACTGCGCCACATAGGCATCCCCGCGCACGGTATCGCGCTGCTCGATCAGCGCAGCCTGCTGCTCACGCAGCGCCGCAATCTCGCGCTGGACACGATCATAGGCTTCTTCCATCGGCTGGCTGGCGCTGATGCGGTTGCTGAAGTCGATGGCCAGAAACAGGCCAATCGCAATAATCGCGGCAAACATAATCTGGATGCCGGAGAATTGGCCGGTGGGACGGCTGGTTTCCTGGAAGCGAGATTTATCGATCATGGTTCCCAGTATAGCAAATAAAAAAGCCCGGGGTAAACCGGGCTTTGCCTTGTGCCGACGGTGGGAGTCGAACCCACACTCCCTTGCGAGAACTACGCCCTGAACGTAGCGCGTCTGCCAATTCCGCCACGTCGGCCTGGAGTGATTTAAATTCTAGCAAAGAGACATGGGTTGTCAATGCCCGAGTTTACCCGACTATCAGGGAACTTTTCGCCTACGCACACCTTGTCGTCAGGTTCGTCATGCTATAATTCGGGCGAATTGGACCAGGGATAAACCGGTATGACATCCATCACGCGCCTGCGAAAGCTCTTTCTGGCCTGCTCGATCGTGGCCACGCTCGTCCTGTGTCTGGTGGCCGTGGCCGTCGCCCAGACGGGTGTCACCGCTGAAGCCATTGGCACAGCCAATATTCGCTCTGTCGCCGCGGTCGAGGGCGAGCTGCTGGGCACGATCAACAGCGGCACGCAGTATCCGATCGTCGGACGCAGCGAGTTCTTCCCGTGGGTGCTGATCGCCAGCCCCGCCGATGGCACAATTCTGGGCTGGGTGTTTAACGATTTGGTCACCGTGCGCGGCAATCTGGCAACCGTGCCGATCTCCAGCCAGGAAATCGGGGCGGCGGGCGGGTCGCCTGCCCCGGCTCCGCAGGCCACCGGCACCCTGTCACCCGCGAATGTGCCCGCCTCGGCAGTCGCGCCTGGTGCTACGCCTGAGCCGCTTCCGGCGACACCCGCGCCTGCCGGATCGGTCATTGGCAACGTCGCCGGCGAAATCAATGTGCGCTATGGCCCCGGCGTGGACTACCCGCGCATCGGCGTGGTGCAGGCGGGCACCGTCTTTGTCATCACGCAGTGGCACACCACCCTGCCGTGGGTGCAGGTGGAATATGCCCCGTCGCCAAACGGATTCGGCTGGGTCGCTGTGGAATTGCTGCAAATCGAGGGCGACCTGACCAGCCTGCCCGCCACCAGCATCACCGACCTGCTGCTGCCCACGCTCACGCCGACGCCAGCGGCCTGGCGTCCGGCCAGCGTCATCGGCCAGGCGGCCCCGCCCCCGGTCTCAGCAGAATTTGCCGCACTGGGCGATAATCTGTTCAGTCAGATGCTGGCGGCAGGGTTCGACCCGGCCACCAGCAGGTTCGGCGCATTTTTCGTGATGGACCTGCAAACCGGCGAGGCCATTTCCGTCGGCGGAGATGTCGCCTTCAGCGGCACCAGCGTGAACAAACTGGCCATCCTGACCGACTACTTCCGCACATTTGAAGCCCCGCTGCGCGACGACCAGGCCGTGACCATGGGCGAGGCCATGATCTGCAGTGAAAATATCAGCACCAACGAGATGCTGTCGGCCATTGGCGGCGGCAATCCCTACACCGGTGCCGAGGACGTGAGCGCCATGCTGAGCGAGCTTGGGCTGGAGCGGTCGTTCATCTTCACGCCTTACGCCAATGACCCGTTTATCACGCCGCAGGCACCACTGTCGCGCCGCACCGATGCCGATCAGGTGTCTGCCCAGCCGGACCCGTATAACCAGATCACGGTGGAGCAGACCGGCGCGCTGCTGAACAGCATCTACCAGTGCGCCTATAACAGCTCCGGCCTGCTGCTGGAGACCTATCCCGACCAGTTTACGCCCAACGAATGCCGCCTGATGCTGAGCGTGATGAACTACAACCGGATCGGCGTGCTGCTGGAGACGGGCGTGCCCGCCAATGTCGCCATTTCGCACAAGCATGGCTGGATCGATGACACGCACGGCGACGCAGCGATTGTGTTCTCGCCGGGCGGCGCCTACGTCATTGTCACCTTGATGCACGGCCCCATCTGGCTGAACTTTGAGCAGAGCGAGCCGCTGATTGGCGAAATGTCGCGCACGGTCTACAACTATTTCAATCCTGATGCCCCGCTCGAGGCCGTTCGCCTGATCGAGGGCATCGGCGATGTGCAGGCGTGCAACAACGCGCTGCTGGGCAGCCCGGTCATCGGTGAGCTGATAGCCAACTAGCCGCATCCTGCGCCACTGAAAGCAAAACGGCCTGCGTATCGTCGTGATACACAGGCCGTTTTCGTATTCTGTCACCTGTCGGGGGCTGTTTACTTCAGGGCGGCGATGGCCAGCTCGCGCACTTTGGCCAGCCGTGCGACCAGCTCTGGCTCGCCACGGGCGGCCACGGCATCGCGTACCGCATCGATCGTGCCCAGCAGCGCCATGCCCATGTCTTTGGCGCGCGCATTAATCAGGGCGGCAGCTTCTTCCTCGCTGGGCGCGGTCAGGGCCTCATTCACCAGCAGCAGCTCGGGCGGCATCTGCTGGCGCAGCGCGGCCATCACCCGCGAATAAATGGCCTGCAGGCGGTTCAGCAGCGCGGCATTCCCGGCTTCTTCGGCCTGCTGCAGCATCTCCATCAGCACGCTGAGGAAGGTCTCATCAAAGGCGGGCAGGTTCTCGCGGATCAGGTCGTCCAGCGCCTCAGGGCTGGCAGCTCGGGTGAGCGTCTGCAGCGTCTGCATAGCACCCTCGACGCCGGCCTGCGACTGGGCATCCAGCACCTGCGTCAGCTCAACCAAATCTTCGCGCAGGCCTTCCAGCGTCAGGCGTTCATCACCCGTCGCCGACTCAATTCGGGCCGTCAGTTCCTCGAAGAACTGGTAGTCAAACACGGGCCGTGCCAGCCCGACCAGCGCCTGCAGGCGCAGCTCGTCATCGGCGTACTCGACCGCTTTGGCCAGGAAATCAGCGCGTGTGGGCCGGTCACCGATCGCGTTCAGCGCCTCGGTCACTTCCTGCACGATCGCTTCCTGCGCCTGCGCGTCGGCCATCACCTGGCTGCCGAAGGTCGAATTTTCCAGCATGAGCTGCTGCAGGGCGGCAAGTGCGCGGGCCACTTCGGTCTGGCCTTCGTTGGCCATACGCTGGATCAGCAGGCTGATCGTCTGCATTAGCTGCTGGTCGATGCGGGCGTCGTTCTGGCGAATGATCGATGCCTGCGATTCCGGCGGCGCGCCGAGCAATTGTTCCAGCAGGGACATACGCTCGCGCTGCTCTTTCATCATCTGCGGGGAAATACCTTCCGCCTCGTAGATGGTGTCCATCATGCCCTGCATGGTCAGCGCCTCACGCGGCTGGAACATATAGCTCTTGAACGAGCCCTGCGGGATGATCTTGGTCAGGTCGCGCATCATATCGCCAATGACTTTTTCGCGCTCGGCCTTGGGCAGGTTCAGCTCCGGCGGCACAAAGGCCAGCAGCAGCTCTTTCTTGGCATCGTGATACATCAGCGGGGCTGCCACGCGCACCACCGACCCGCAGTTCGGGCACTGGAAGGCATTCAGATTGCCCGAAAGCAGGATGACTTTCTCATTGGGTGTCTGGTCGGCATCGACCACAGACACGACTTTCGCCGGCACCTGGTTCCCGCAGTTCGGGCAGCGCAGCATCGGTTGGTTGAGCATGTTTTCTCCACTGTGATTAAAACGTACTAGGTGCGTGGCAGCGTGAAGGCAAAAGTGGATCCCTCACCCGGATTACTTTCCACATGAATGGAACCACCGTGTGCCTCGACGATCGCTTTCGACAGGTACAGGCCCAGGCCAGTCCCCTGAGTCGTGCGGCTGAGCGTGCTGTCTGCGCGATAGAAGCGCTCGAAGACGTGCTCCATCTCCTGCTCAGACAGCCCGACGCCCTGGTCGATGACACTGATGGTGATTGCGGCGTCATTATACGTGCCGCGCACACGAATCGTACCCCCGTCTGGAGAGTACTTGATGGCGTTGCTCAGCAGATTGTCGAGCACCTGGCGCAGGCGCGTTTCATCGCCCTGCACAAACGGGAAGTCCGGCGCAAATTCCAGCTTGAAGGTGTGCCTGGTGGTCTGCGTGCGGAAGCGCTCGACGGAGCGCGATGCAATCGCTTCGATGTCCGTATCCGCGAGATTCAGCTTGACTGTATTCTCGGCCTGGATGCGGCTGGCCGTGAGCAGATTCTCGATCAGCTCGGTCAGGCGGTCGGCCTCCTCCTCAATCACGCTGGAGTATTCGCGCACAAATTCCGGCTCCCACGTCACATCTTCGCGGCGCAGCGTGGCGGCGTAGCCCTTAATCAGCGTGACTGGCGTGCGCAGTTCGTGCGACACCGTGCTGATAAACACATTCTGCATCTGCTGGGCCTGGCGGAAATTGGTCACGTCGCGTACATTGGCGATGATATTGGCCAGCTTGCGGTCGGCATTGAACAGCGGCGCATAGCGAATCCCCACGCTGACCGACAGCCCGTCGCGGCGCACCAGGTCGGCCTCGACGGTATACACCTCGTCTTCCGACTCGGTCGCGTCTGCACGCGGCCAGCCGCGCATCATCGCTTCCTGAAGGTCACCCCGCTCCACATGCGAGAACCGGAAAACCTCGTCCAGCGGCAGGCCGATCACGTCTGGCGTGGACCAGCCGGTCATGCGCTCCAGCGCCCGGTTAAAGCTCATGATGCGCAGGCTCGCATCCAGGATCATCACGCCGTCAGCGCTGTGCTGCACCACGGCGGCCAGCTGCTTGCGGTCCACCATGATGCGCTCATACAACTGGGCGTTATGCACGGCAATCGCGGCCTGGTCGGCAAAGCTTTGCAGCACCTGCACGTCATCAGGCGTCGCGCCGCCCTGGAAATTGCGAAATACGATCAGCAGGCCGACCGCCTCACCGGCGATCGTCAGCGGAATGGCAAACGTCTGAATCAGCGTGGCATCGATGACGGCGGCCATCTCGCGCAGGGCCGCGTTCAGGATTTCCGGGTCGCGCTCGCTGGCGACCTCGATCATGGCCTGCATGCGCTCGTCCAGCGCGCCGAATTTATCCTGGGGTACGCCCTTCACAGCGCGAATCTTGAAGCGGCCGGTGCTGTCGCGCAGGGCCACCACGCCAGACTGCCCCGCCAGCATCACCACTGATGCATGGACAACGCGTTTCAGCACCTCGTTCAGTTCGAGGCGCTCGGTAATCGCGCGCGAAATTTCCAGAAGAAAGTCGCGCTGGCGCAGGCGGAAATCAAGTAAGGCAAGCATGCAGGCTAGTCTAGCACAGCACGGAATCGGCTATCAATCGCGCCGGGAATTTCTTACGCAGATCAAATATCCGCGCATGGGCTGACAGAACATAATTTCTATTCTATACTATCCTGCATGTGCTGCACTTCCATCGAAAGGAATGCCTGATGGCCACCAGAACCATGGCCCAGAAATTATCGCTAAAAGCCGGCATGCGCGTGCTGGTATTAAACCCGGTCATCGATATCGTTCCGATCATCGACCCGATGCCAGAGGCTGTCACCATCGATAACGAGCCCGATGGCCTGTATGACATGGTGATCGCGTTTTGCGCCAACAAGGCCGACGCCGATGCGCTGACACCAGCGGGTATGGAAGCGCTGAAGGAAGACGGCGGCCTGTGGATGGCCTATCCGAAAGTGACGGGCAAAGCGAAGCCGGACCTCACCCGTGACCGCGGCTGGGAAGCGATCGCGCGGGCAAACTGGGGGCCTGTTTCGCAGGTCGCGCTGACAGAAGTGTGGACCGTGATGCGCTTCAAGCCGGAAAGCGTGCTCAACCGCAGCAGCAACATCGGCGGCTGGCACGGCCGGCAGATCCCGGACTAGCGCGTTATTCCAGTCTGGCGCGGGCCGCGCTCAGGTCTTCCACGCCGCCACGGGTAATCACGAGCGCGCCCGCCCCCACGATGCTGACATTCTCGCCCAGGGCGGCGCGTTCGATGCGTAAGGTCTTCCAATAGGCGTCATCGATGCAGTATTTCTGGATGGCCTCACGCATCGGGTCAAACAGCAGCGGGCCAATCGTGCTCACGCCGCCGCCGAATACCAGGATTTCCGGGTTAAAGGTGTGCAGCAGGCTGACCATGCCGCATCCCAGCACAAAGCCCGCACGGCTGACAATCTCACGGGCCAGCGGGTCACCGTCATTGGCGGCCATGCCCACCACCTTGCCGGTGATTTTCGCCAGGTCGCCATTCACCATGTCGTGCATCCTGGATATTGCACCCGCCTCAATCCGGGCGCGCGCCTTGCGGGCCAGCGCCGGGCCAGCCGCCTCTTTTTCCAGCGTGCTCACCTGGTCATCGACGATCATCACCATATGCCCGACTTCGGCGGCCAGCCCCTGTTCGCCCAGCAGCATGCGGCCATCGACGATGATGCCGCCGCCGATACCCGTGCTGACCGTAACGAACACGATGTGCCGATAGTTCACGGCCGCGCCGCGCGCGCCTTCAGCCAGCGCCGCCACATTGGCATCGTTGCCCAGAAAGACCGGCACGCCGAATTCGTCTTTCAGCAGCCGCGCCAGGCCAATCCCGTGCCAGCCCGCCAGATTGGTGCCCAGCTCCACCACGCCGGTGAACGGGTTGGTCGGGCCGGGAATCGATATCCCGATGCCACGCACGGGCACATTCGTCTCTGGCCACACCGCCCGAATCGCGGCCACCAGCCGCGCATAGGTCGCATCAAAGCCCTGCTCGGCCTGCGTCAGCACTTCCTGGCGAAACAGGATGCCGAGGTCGTCATCCATGAGCGCAGACCGCAGCCGCGTACCACCCAAATCGACGCCAATGACATAGTCAGACATAATCGCTCCACGTTGCGGCACCCGGCGCCGCGGGATAGAATTTCTGTTCCGGCCCTGCGTGCTGCATGTCCCGTAATTTTGCCGTAAACCCAAGAGACTTGCCATAAACTTATGACTACCAACGGCGTCACACCGCTGCGTCAGCAGTACCTGCAGATCAAGAGCCAGTACCCGGATTGCATCCTGATGTTCCGGCTGGGCGACTTTTACGAAATGTTTGACCACGACGCCGAGGTGGCAGCGCGTGAGCTGGACCTGGTGCTGACGGGCCGCCCGGTCAGCAAAGGCGAGCGCGTGCCGATGGCAGGCGTGCCGTTTCACGCCGTGGAAAGCTACATCGCCCGCCTGATTGAAAAAGGCTATCACGTCGCCGTGTGCGAGCAGGTCAGCGAGCCGGACGGGCGCGGCATCGTCGAGCGCGAAGTCACGCGCGTCATCACGCCGGGCACGATCATCGAGCCGGCGCTGCTGGCCGAAGACCGCGCCAATTACCTGATGGCGATCCTGCCGGTGGGCAATCTCGAGCAGGGGCGCTGGGAGATGGCCGGGCTGGCCTACATCGATATTTCGACGGGCGAATTTGCCGTGACGCAGCTCTCCGGCGAGAATGCCGGCCTGCTGGTGGTGGAAGAGCTGGCCCGCCTGAGCCCGCGCGAAGTGCTGCTGCCTGAAAGCTGGGCGGGGCGCGGGGCATCGCTGCCGCAGGGCATCCATCTGACGCAGTATGCCGACTGGCACTTTGAGGAATCGAGCGCGCGCCAGGTGCTGACCAGTCATTTTCAGGTGCGCACGCTGGACGGCTTCGGCCTGGGCGACCTGCCCGCGGCGGTCTGCGCGGCCGGGGCGGTCATCGCGTATTTGCAGCATACGCAGCGCAGCAGCCTGAACCAGATCACGACCATCCGCCCGTATTCGACGGCCAGCTTTATGGTGCTGGACCAGTTCACGCGCCAGAACCTGGAGCTGACCGAAACGCTGCGCGGACGCGCCAACAAGGGCAGCCTGCTCGGCGTGCTGGATCGCACCGTGACGGCCATGGGCACGCGCCTGATGCGCACCTGGCTGGCCCAGCCGCTTCTGGAAATCGAGCGACTGGAAGCGCGCCTGAACGCCGTGGAAGCCCTGACCAAAGATGAAATCGCGCGCGCCGAAATGCGCGAACGCCTGCGCGCCACGTCCGACCTGGAACGGCTGATCAACCGGGTCGTCGTGGGCAAGGCCACCCCGCGTGACCTGGTCGCGCTGCGGCTGACGCTGGAAATCATGCCGGCATTGCGCGCCCTGTCTGAGCCGTTTGCGCCGCTGGCCGCGCTGACCGAACGGCTGGACCCGTGCACGACCACCGTGGAACGTGTCATCGCCGCCATCACCGATGACCCGCCCGCCAATATGAACCAGATGGGCGTGATTCGGGCCGAGTACAGCGACGAACTGAATCAAATCCTGACGGCGACCAAAGACGCCCGCGACTGGATCGCCCAGCTTGAGCCGCTGGAACGCCAGCGCACGGGCATTTCGTCGCTGAAAGTCGGCTTCAACAAGGTCTTCGGCTACTACATCGAGGTCAGCCACGCGAACACGGCCAAAATCCCCGATGACTACATCCGCAAGCAGACGCTGGTCAATGCCGAGCGCTACATCACGCCAGAGCTGAAAGAATACGAGACGCTGGTGCTGAATGCCGAGGAACAAATCCTGCGCGTGGAGCGGCGCGTCTTCGAGGAAGTGTGCGCCGATATCGCCGCCGACGCCCCGCGCATTTTGGAGACGGCGCGCGCGCTGGCCTATCTGGACGCCTTCTGCGGGCTGGCGGACGTGGCCGTGCGCGAGGGCTATGTGCGCCCCACCCTGACCAGCGACGACCGCCTGCTGATTCGCGCCGGGCGCCATCCGGTCGTGGAGCGCAGCCTGGAAACGGGCCTGCGCTATGTGCCCAACGACACGCATTTTGACAGCATGAACCGCATCCACATCATCACCGGGCCGAACATGGCCGGCAAATCGACCTACATCCGCCAGGTGGCGATCATCACGCTGATGGCGCAGGTGGGCAGCTTCGTGCCCGCCGACGAAGCGGTGATCGGCATCGTCGACCGCATTTTTGCGCGCATCGGGGCGCAGGACGAGATTCACGCCGGCTACAGCACCTTCATGGTCGAAATGATCGAGACGGCGCGCATTTTGTCCGCCAGCACGGCGCGCAGCCTGGTAATCCTGGACGAGGTGGGGCGCGGCACCAGCACCTATGACGGGCTGGCCATCGCCCGCGCCGTGATAGAGTATCTGCATAATAACCCGCGCCTGAACTGCCGTACGCTGTTTGCCACGCATTATCACGAGCTGACCGCCCTGCCCGATGTGCTGCCGCGCGCGCGCAACTACAACGTGGGCGTCAGCGAACAGGGCGACGAGATCGTGTTTCTGCATCGCGTGCTGCCCGGCGGCGCAGACCGCAGCTATGGCGTGCAGGTGGCGCAGCTGGCCGGCCTGCCCCGTGCCGTCGTGGAGCGCGCCCGTGAATTACTGCGCAGCCTGGAAGCGGGCACGTTTGATGCGCACGAGCCGCCCAAAAAGCCAGCGCGCAGGCATGAGCCGCCCGCCGGACAGCTCAGCTTTTTCACGCCGCCGGCAGACGCGAACAAACATGCCGCGCTGGACCTGCTGCGCGCGCTGGAAGTGGACAATCTCAGCCCGATCGAGGCGCTGACCAAGCTGTATGAGCTGAAAAAGCTCGCCTCGCAGGAATAATCCTGTGCTTCGCGTGCTGCGTGGCCATTGGGGGGCGGCGCTGGCCGGCTATGTGCTGCTCGCAGTCGTCTTTACATGGCCGCTGGTGACGCAGCTCAGCACGCACGTGATGGGCGCGTCACAGCTGGATAACTACGAGTATGTGTGGAAGATGTGGTGGGTGCCGCATGCGCTGTTCGAACGCGGCATTTCCCCCTTCTTCGCTCCCGATATCTACGTGCCATTTGGCTATCCGCTGGCCTACGGGGAAATTTCTCCGATTCACACGTTCGGGCAGATTCCCGTGACGCTACTGGTGGGGCCGATCGTGAGCTACAACCTGGCAGGGCTGGCGTCGTTTGTGCTCAGCGGGCTGGCAGTGTATGCGCTGGCCTGCCGCTGGATTGGGCGCACGCCCGGCCTTACAGCGTCGCCGCGCATGATCGCCTGCACGTGCTTCTTTGCCGGAGCAGCCTTCGCGGTGTGCGCGTGGCGCCTGCAAAAGCTGACCGGCCACCTGCCCCTGTTCGACACACACTGGCTGGCATTGACCGTGCTAGCGCTGGATGTATGGCTGGAGACCCGCCGCCTGACGCACGCAATGCTGCTGGGCCTGGCGTTCGCCGCCGCAGCGCTGTCCAGCTGGTACTTTGCCTTCATGTTGGGCCTGCTGCTGCCCGTGTATACGCTGGCGTTGCAGGGGAATCTGCTTCCACTGCTGCGCAACCGGCGGACATGGCTGGGCATCGCCGTAAGCGGGATGATCGTCGTAGGGCTATGCGGGCCGTTTCTACTGCCCTATCTGCAACTGGACACCGAAGGCGCGACCATCGTCCCGCTGTCCGACGCGACCTTCTGGGCGGCCAGTTTCACTGACTATCTGATGCCGAACCCACTGCATCCCTTATGGGGACGCGCTGTGCAGGGCGTGATGTGGCCGTTCCCCACCCCGATGCTGACCGAATTTGTCATCTCCATCGGCTGGGTCACGCTGATATTGGGGCTCGCCGCGCTGAAATCAGCCGCAGGCAGACAATGGCGTGCGCTGAAATGGTTGGCGGCCGCGGCGTTTGTGCTCAGCCTGGGGCCGGTGCTCACGCTGTCGCGCCTGCCGCTAGGCCTGCCGCTGCCAGCGGCGTTTCTGCGCGAGGTCATGCCGTTTGCTGACAGCGTGCGCAGCTGGGGGCGCTTCTCGATTTTCGTGATGCTGGCATTCGCGCTGCTGGCGGCTGCCGGACTGATGGTGGTCACACTGCGCTGGCCGGCGACCCGGCGCAGGGCAGCAGCGGTCATCGCGCTGGGACTGATGCTGTTCGGCGCGTGGCAGGGCCCGCTGACGCTGAGCGAGATCAGGCCGCGCCCGGTCGATCTCTGGCTGGCGCAGCAGCCTGAAACGTCGCCCATCATGGAGTATCCGCTTGGAGAAGCGCTCAGCGGGCCCGCCATGTACTACACCAGCATCCACGGCAGGCCGGTCACGTTTGGCTATGGCACCTATCTGCCGCTGCTGTATCGGCAGCGTCACCCCGCCCTGACGACATTTCCTGCCGATGCCGCGCTCGACCAACTGGCCGCGTGGGGCGTCGAAACCATCCTGGTCTCAGAATGGGCGCTCTCGTATGACAATAGCTTCACGCTGGCGCAGGTGGCCGCACAGCCGCGCCTGTCGCTGGTGACGCGGCTCGACGAGGTAGCGGTCTACGCGCTGGACGCAGGGGACAATTAGCCGCTTCTCACGCAGGACTCAGCCTGAAGTCGTAACCTCTGCCGTAATCCACACGGTCAAGCCCAGGGACGAACACACATGAGCACGCAGGAATTCCCCCGCGAATATTTTCAGCGTATCGATGAGAGCGATGACGGCTTGTTTTACTCCACGGCGCGCAAGGTCGTGCATATCGACGACGGCGCAATTCAGGCGCTGCGCGAGCAGTTTGCCGTCTTGCTGCCCCAAAACGGCACGCTGCTGGACCTGATGAGCAGCTGGCGCTCGCACCTGCCGGAGACGCTAAAGCCGAAGCGCGTGGTCGGCCTGGGCATGAACGCCGAGGAAATGGCTGATAATCCGCAGCTGAATCGCTACACCGTGCAGAATCTGAACCTGAATCCGATGCTGCCCTACGAGGATGACGCGTTTGACGGCGCGTTCTGCACGGTGAGCGTGCAATACCTCACCCAGCCGACAGCCGTGTTCAGCGAGGTGCGACGTGTGCTGAAGCCCGGCGGTATTTTCATCGTATCGTTTTCAAACCGGTGTTTCCCCACCAAGGCGGTCGCTGTCTGGCAGGGCACGGGAGACCGGGCGCATCTGGCGCTGGTGACCGCCTATTTCGAACAGTCTGGCGGCTGGGGAGATGTCACGGCGTGGCAGAAGCCGGGTAAGGGCTGGCTGGCGCAGGGGGACCCGCTGTATATCGTGCACGGACGGAAGGCGTAGGTGTAGGTGAATACGTTGTTATGTGGGTTCTGCGGTTATCGTCGCTGTTTGACTTGGAAGTGAGGGGCGAAACGTATGGTTAAGAAAGTCATTTGTACACACGATACCGATTGAATCTATAATGGATGTTTTAGACTCAATTGGAATGGATCAAAGTAGATGAAAAAAAGCGCAATCTTATGGTATATAACCATATTTTTAGCATCATCTGTCATTGGCTTACGATCAAGTGCGCAGAACAACTGCTTGCCTAGCCGTTTACAAGTCAATCAAGAAGCGAGAACCGTGCTTGGCGATATGTTCCTGTTACGCACACATCCTCGTTTCGACGCAGAATACACAGGATCGTTTAGCTATCACACGACATTTGATTTATTGGAAGGTCCAAACTGCATTGATCAGGTCAACTGGTGGTTTGTAAAGCAGGGCGTCATTTCAGGTTGGGCAATCGAAAGTTATCATGACGAATATTTTACCGAATCACTTACCAACAATAATTCTATCCCTTCCGATGATCCCACTGGCTGCGCGCTGTTGCTAGTATCCAGCACAGAAGATTTTTTGCAGGTGGGGTACGAGAAATTTGACTTCTCAACGAACACGGTTATAACCGTAACTGAACCGATTTCCTCAAGAGGAGGCTTATCCCCTGACGGCGGGAGAATCATCTTTGCATCTCGATTGAATACTACTAATGATGACTTCTACTCTAACCTCACGCTATACATGCAAAATACAATCAACGGCGAGATTGTTTCTTTGTTAACCAACGTCAATGCTACGGAACAAATGTCATCGGGTTATATAAATGAAAATGCCTGGACCATTGACGGTCAGTTCTTCGGCGGTCTGGTTGCCATCGATTACAACCAATATATCTACAGAGCAACGAGAGACGGAGATGTTGACATTTTCCCTGTAGATAATCTATCTGAACATCCCGGCAGTGTAGGTTGGTCAATAGATGGCAATGTTCTCATTTTGTTCGACTTTTATGGCCAGCCTCTTACGGCATTTGACTTTGAAGCTGGGATATTCGTAAATAATATCCCTCGGTCATTTCCAGAGAGGTATATGCAATATTTCGCGAGCATTTCAACGGGAAACAGCGTAATGCAGCCCATGAGTTACTCGGTGAGTGAATATACGTTTGGCATTGACCGGGCAACCACAGAACCATCGTCCAACACTTGGGCTGTATTTCTTGAAAACACAGTAACCGAAGAACGAACGATGTCAGACATACATCTCACCTCTACCGGGTCGATAGAGAATCCATCTGTGAATGTTAGCTTCTCGTTTGGACCCGACGGAGATCATATTGTATTTGCGAGCTCTGACGTGTCTTGGCTCACTCGCGTTAGTCAATTTTCCAGTTCAGTGGCGCTGCCTCAATACTCTTTTCCTTCTGTAATCTGGTCAGAAGATGGATATACTTTAATGGGCTTACGCAGAGAGGACTCAAATACGAATACTTTGGATGTGTTTAGTATCATCGACCAAACAATTGTGCAGTCTATTACCATCACTCCTCCTAGATTCTACTTTGGTGCAGTTGCGCGACCATGCTTCTGGTTTGAATCGCATTCCTCATAAACTCCTAATAACCAGTGGTGCGGGTTTTATGAGTAGGAAAATTTGAAGTAGTCACGAGGACAGCACACACTTAAAGTGCGAATTCGAGTGGAGTGCACCCCGTGACTACAGAAGACATTATAATCCATATCTTT
>JAHHHY010000018.1 GCA_019359125.1 Pleurocapsa minor GSE-CHR-MK 17-07R | reverse complement strand
GCCGTGGTGGTTGCTGTCATGCGCAAACTCGTGCATCTGGCCTACGGCGTGCTTAAGTCAAACCGCCCCTTTGATCCTCATTTCGCATCCGCTGCTTGACTTTCAAGACGGTATCTCTCCACTTCGTGGACGAGGGACAAAGGGCGTATTTCACTGGTCGCAAATAAGACCTGAATCATCACCTCACCCACATTGTGGAATGAGGGGTGAGGTGGGCAGTTTCCGAAGATTAATCCCCGGCGGCGGGTTCCGGCGGCAGCAGCATCTGGATTTCCTCGCCATCGCGGATGAGCGACGGATCGGGCGTGGCCAGGCCATATTTGTCGAAGAAGGCCTTGATCTCGTCGGCCAACAGTTCTTCTTTTTCCATCAGCAGGGCGACCAGCGCGCGGATCATGTCACCGTTCTCGCGCAGGGCGCGGCGCGTGGCCACCAGCACGTCCTGATACGTCTTCTCCATGGCGGCGGTCATCTCTGGCGAGACCTCGCTCACCATGCCGCCGAAGAAGTCGGCGCGCATACCGGCATTGGCGCCCAGCGAGCCCAGCATACCGGCCTGCGCCATCATGTTCAGCCAGAAACGGAGCTGCTGGAAGTCACCGCCCATGCCCATTGACTGGTTCTTCACGCCGCAGAATTCCAGCTCACCAGCCTTGCCCGCGGCATAAACTTTGAGCAGGTTCATATACTGGTCACGCGTGCGCATGCCCTGGTACGACTCGCGCGCCGGGTAATGGCTGACGTGGCCGTAATTCATGCCCTGGCGCACGATCGCGATGCGCGAAATGCGGTGTTCCGGCATAAACAGGCGAATCGCCGCGGCCTTGCTGGCGTAATAGAACGCGAGGCGTTCGCGGGCTTCCTTGCTCATATGCGTCAGCGGGGCGCGCAGGCCCAGCTCATGCTCAGGCTTGGCCGCCTGAAAGTCGGAATACGAGATATAGCGGCGGCCATCGAACAGGGCGTGGCGCAGCGCCTCGTTGAGCAGATATTTCATATCGGCCGGGGTATAGCCGGGCGTCTCGCTGGCCAGAATCACCGGGTCCATGGTGGCGTCGTGCGCCATCTTCGACAGGTAGTAGGCGAAGACTTCCTGACGACCCAGCGCATCCGGCGCATCGATACGGATCTTCTTGTCAAAGCGGCCCGGACGCAGCAGCGCCGGGTCGAGCGCCTGAATACGGTTGGTCGCGCCGATGGTGAGCACGCGCTTGGGCGGGCGCGGCGGATCGCGGCGCATGATTTTCTTGTACCACCAGCCGCGCACCTTGGCACGCCAGCCGTGTTCCAGGCTGAAGCCGCTCATCTCGATCAGCAGCGTGCTGAGGATGCCCATGCCCATGCCGCCGCCCATGCCACCCATGCCGCCGCCACGGGTGCCACCGCCCACGCTGGCCACGCCACCGCGTGAGCCCACGCTGTCGATTTCGTCGAGGAAGATCACGGCCGCGCCATATTCCTTGGCCGCCTTGCGCGCCTTGTTATACATGCGCGCCACCTTCATATTGCCGACGCCCATGAACATGCCCTGCAGGCTGGACGTATCGACGTAGTAGAAGGGCACGCCGGCCTCGGTGCTGATGGCCTGCGCCAGCCATGTCTTGCCCGTGCCAGGGGGGCCCTCCAGCAGCAGACCGTTCAGTGGCTCGCCGCCCGCCTTCTCGAACGCCTTCACGCCGCGCAGCAGCATCACCATCTGCTGGGCCTGTTCCAGAATTTCGGGCTGGCCGCGATAGTCGCTGAAGCCAACGCCTTCGGCACCGGGCATGATCGTGTACTGGCGCGTGCGGCTGACGAACCAGTACATGATGAAGAACTGGAAGATGATGTAGCTGGCCGCAAAGCCGATCTGGATGGCGAATCCGCCGATGCTGATCAGCATGCGCATCAGGTCGGCATCGAACAGCGCGGCGGTCAGCAGGCCGCCCAGCGCCAGCCAGAACCAGATCGAGCGGAAGACGCGCAGCACGCGCTGCAAGGGCCGGTTGCGCCGGTCCACCAGGGTGGATTCATCCTCCCAGTTGAACTTGGCTTCGGTGTCGATATACGGCTGTTCGGGGGGCGTAACGATCTTTTTAGCCATGGTTGCTCATCCAGATAGTTGTCGTTGATTGAGCTGCGTCAGACCGATCCGGTACAGGCGCAGTGGCGCATCATCAAAACCGCGAATTTGCATTGCAAATGACTGCGCGAAACAGGTGACATCGCGCAGGTCGAGCATGTGTGCCACTTCCGGGTCATGGCGCACGACATCACTGACCACGATATCGCTGCCCTCGCTGGTCTCCGTCAGGCGGGCGGCCAGATTCACCGTCGTGCCAAAGTAATCCAGGCGCTCGTTCAGCGTGACCGCGATGGCCGGGCCGGTGTTGATGCCCACTTTGAGCGCCAGCGGTTCGCGCGCCCCTTCCGGCTGGGCGAGGGCAGCCTGTGCCTCCATCGCCGCCAGCACCGCATTGACGGGCCGCCGGAACACAGCCATCACCGCGTCTCCCAGCGTCTTGACGATCGCGCCGTCATGCGCGATGACTGCCTGGCGGATGACCTCGAAATGGTCCATGACGCGGCCAAAGGCGGGCGCATCGCCAATTTCGCGGTACATACGGGTGCTGCCGCGCAGGTCGGTAAACATGACCGTCATGCCGCCCACGCTCATCTGGATATTCGAGCGCAGCGCCTCATTGGAGAACAGGTCGCGAAAGACCTGCAGAGAGGTAACTTCGGCGGCCGTGGCGGCCTGGTCGCTCCAGCTCAGCCGCTCCATGATGAACAACTGCGCGTCGGCGGTCGTATTCTCAAAGGTGATGCGCGGGCGGGTGCCCAGCACGGGTTCGCCGCCGTGCCAGTGGCCGGACGCGGCGATCACAATTTCAGCGAGGCCGTCTTCTTCCACGCGGATGGGCTGGGCGCCCTGCAGCGTCATCGTGCGCACGCGATAGCGACCCGGCTCCAGCTCCGGCTCCACCAGCAGGCTTTCGCCGGGAGCAACCATCCCCTGTGTGGCAATATGCGGCGTCACCTGCGGCCCGCCCATGCAGAACAACGTATCTTCGACCACGCGCACGCTGTCGTTGGGGCGAAAGGTCAGCTCGACCGAATATTCAAAATTGACTTCATAGTCGATGTTGCACGATTTACAGTGCACCAGCGGGTTAACGTCTTCCAGATGCCCATCGACTTCGTTCGCCCCACGGCACTGCGGGCACAGCAGCTCCCAGCGCAGATCAAGCAGATTGGCGCGCGTGGCCAGCAGGCACAGCGTCAGCACGGCGCGGCGGTCCGCACCCCAGGCGTCGGCCAGCGCATACGGGCGCAGGCGCATCAGCGTCAGGTCGTCGCCATGTTCGATGATGTCAAACAACTGGTCGATCAGGCGCTCATCGGCGCCCTGTGCGCGCAGTCCTACGCGGCTGCGCATCAGCCGTTCGCGGCCGCCGCTGGACAGGCGGCTGGCGGGCGCAAGCTGAATCTCCGGGCGGCGGTTTTCCCACGCCAGCCGGTCATAAGCATGAAACACGCGTTTGAAATCGCGCGCGCTCAGCAGGCCCACCTGAAACGGGATGGCCGCATAGCCCAGCAGATTGGCCGGCGTGATCCACACCTGATAGATGGCCTCGGTGCTGTTGTCCGGCAGGCGATTCAGGTCTGCCTGCACGCGCATCTGGCGCACCGGGCCTTTGATATAGTTGCGCACCACGCCAAACCGATGCGGCTGCATCCACTCAAACGGCTCCTCGTACCACACGATCGGCACCAGCTTCAGCGGGCCCAGCGTGATGCGGTGCATTTGCAGCTTGCGCCGCCCATTGGAGAGCGCCTCGTCGGTGATTTGCGCGATTTTGGGCACATGCGTATCGCGGTTAAACCGGTCAGTATTCGACACCAGCGGCCACAGCATCTCAGGCGACGACTTCAGATGCCACACCCAGCGATAATGAAACTCGCGATGGCCGGTGACGACGGCCCCGCTGGTTGACATCTCGATGGTGCGCAGCTTGCTCTGATTGACCATGCCCTGGATTTACACCGTCCTTATGCCTGAGAACCAGCCTCACCCCAAAAACCTGCGGGTTTTTGCCCCTCTCCACATGGAGATGGGCGGTTGAGCGCAGCGAAACGGGGTGAGGCTGGTCAGATATTCGCCATCATTTCTCGTCGTTGACCGTGACGACATCGCCTTCTTTGGGTTCCAGGCGGCGAATCTGCACCTTCGGCGTATAGAAGCCATAGGTGTCGAAGAAATTCTCCACGTCGTCGGCCAGCAGCTCGTCTTTTTCCATCAGCAGGGCGATCAGCTTCTCGCCCATTTCCTTGTGCAGGCGCAGGGCCATGCGCACTTCGCTGACCACCATGCGGAACATTTCTTCCATGCGCTCGCGCATTTCCGGCGTCAGATTGACCTCGCTGACGGAGCGGCCCGCGCCGATCTGCCCGAACATGCCTGCGTTGGCCATCGCGTACAGGATGGCGCGGATGTGACCAAAGTCGCTGGGGTCGCCAAAGCCGACGCCCACGCCCAGCGTCTGGAAGCCTTCGCCGCAGAATTCCATCTCGCCCGCCTTGCCGCCAGCCGCGACACGCAGCCGGTTCATCAGCGAGTCATACGTGTTGATATAGTCAAATTCTTCAGTCGCGGGGTAGTAGCGCACATAGCCGTGCGCGCCGCCCTGGCGAATGATCGTGATGCGGGCGATGCGGTAAGTGGGCATGTACATGCGCACCGCGATGGCATGGCCGGATTCATGCGCGGCCAGGCGATACTTGTCTTCCTTGGCCAGGTTCTTGATCGGTGAACGCACGCCCATTTCGTGCTCCGGCTGGGCCATGCGCACGTCACGGATATTCATGTAGGTGCGGTTGTCGAAGAGCGCGTAGCGCAGCGATTCATTGAGCAGATACTTGAGGTCCGCCGGGGTATAGAAGGGCGTCTCGTTGGCCAGCACGGCAGGATCAACCGTTTCATCGTGGTCGATCTTGGTCAGGTAATACTCGATGATGTCGTGGCGGCCTTCCAGGTCGGGCGCGTCGATGCGGATCTTCTTGTCGAAGCGGCCGGGGCGCAGCAGCGCGGCGTCCAGCGCCTGAATACGATTGGTCGCGCCGATCGTCAGCACGCGCTTGTTTGGCTTGGGCGGGTTGCGGTGCAGGATCGTCTTGTAGAACCAGGTGCGTTTGCGCGCCCAGAAGCCGTGCTCCAGGCTGAAGCCGCTCATCTCGATCAGCAGCGTGCTCAGCAGGCCCATGTTGCCGCCGCCCATCATGCCGCCCATCATCATCGGCATGCGGTTCGGGCGATACAGGTCTTCGGGGGCGGTGTCTTTGTTCTGCACTTCGGCCACGCCACCGCGCGAGCCAATGGCGTCGATTTCGTCGATGAAAATCACGCTCGCACCATACTGCTTGGCGGCCTTGCGCGCCTTGGCATACAGGCGGCCCACTTTCATCGGCGCGATGCCCACGAACATCGAATTGAGCGAGCTGGCATCGACGTAGAAGAAAGGCACGCCGGCCTCGGTGCTGATGGCCTGCGCCAGCCACGTCTTGCCGGTGCCCGGCGGGCCTTCCAGCAGCAGACCATTCAGCGGCTCGCCGCCAGATTCCTCGAATACGCGCACGCCGCGCAGCAGCTTCACGATCTGGCGGGCCTGCTCCAGCACTTCGGGGTGTCCGCGATAGTCCTTGAAGCTGACGCCCTCGGTGCCTGGCCAGATGGTGTACATGCGCGCCCGGCTGACGAACCAGAACAGCGCCACAAACTGGATGACGATGAACGCTGCCGCAAACATAAACCGGAAGACAAACTGCCCCAGCGGAATGATGGCCGACATCACCTGTTCGCTCAGCAGCGCGCTGGTGACGATCGACACAATCGCGACGGGCAGCCAGATACTGCCGATAAAACGACGAATGCGGTAGCGCAGTTTGCGCCGCCGCTGATCGACTAAGGTTTCTTCTTCTTCCCAGATATAGCGCTTCGGGGGCGTTGGGTGTGCCAGGCTGCTCATAGAAACCTCAAAAGCTCTTTTGCTGACGAAAGGCCCCCGCCGAAACGGGGGCTGGTGCGCGACTAGCCGCCCTGGGGCAGCATATACATCGGGTGGTTGGGGACACTCTGGTACAGCTCGACGCTCTCGGGTGACGTGTAGACCAGCGTGCCCTGGGCGATCAGGTCAAAGAAGCGTTCCAGTGAGCGCTCACCAGCCAGATAGCTGACAGCCGCGCTGCGTTCGATGCCCGCCTGCGCGATGGCGATGCCGACGAAGCTGGTGCCGTTGTCCAGCGTCTGCACCGTCTGCGGCGCGTACAGCGTGACCTGCAACAGGTCGGCATCGGTGCTGACGTTCATGGTGCCCTGCCAGGTCAGCTCGATGGCGCGGCGCAGGCTGTCGAGCTGGGCGATCTGCCCGGCCTGCGTGCTGGGGTCGGACTGCGGCGGGCTGAAGAGCATGTCGACGATGAAGGCGCGCTGTTCCGGCGCGCTGCGAATTTCGATGATGTCCACCGTGCCGCTGGCCGCTTCGATGCGGTCGGCCGCCGCCAGCAGAGCCGGATCGGTCAGGCCGGTCTTGTCGGCCATGACGAAATCAGCGGTCTGTACGATGGTGTCGGCGGCGGTGGTGCCGTTGGTCTGGCCGGTGAGGACGCGTAAACCCGGCAGGCTGCTGCACGCCGAAACGGCGGTGCCCAATGAAAGCAATATGAGTAACTGAAGAGCCCGACGCATGGCATCACGACCTTTTTAAACGCAGTCCAGGCAAGGAAAGTACACGAACGTGAGGAGAACTGCCGCTAACAGTAAACATTCCCATAACATAGCACAGAAACAATTCTGATACGCTAAGAAGCACTTGAGAATTCCACGCCAGATGTAAAAAATATGTAAAGTAGAGGGTATCCTATCGTGGGACATGCCATAGTCCACATGGCCTATTTCGATTGACGGGGCTGTGAAGGCTATGGTAGACACATCGGAAGTATTTCCCGCACACACATTCAGGACAGTCATTTGAAACGAATTGCCCTGCTGCATTACGCCAGCGCACCCACCATCGGCGGCGTCGAGTCGCTGATGACCCACCATGCCCGCGCGCTTGACCGCCTCGGTTACCCCGTGACTGTAGTCAGCGGAGACGGGGCGTCCTTTGACGAGCGCATCCCGGTCCACATCAATCCCCTGTTCAGCTCCCAGCATCCCGATGTGCTCGCGCTTAAACGTGAGCTGGACGCCGGCACCGTGCCTGCCGCCTTTGAGGCGCTGGTCGCCCGCGTGACCGACGCCCTGGCCGACGCGCTCAAAGCCTGCGATGTGGTCGTGGTGCACAACGCGCACACGCTGAACAAACACCTCGCGCTGACGGTCGCGCTCTCGCGCATGACGCACCCGCGCCAGATCGCCTATGTGCATGACATCGCCTGGACGAACCCGCAGTATCTGCCGGAACTTCATGACGGCTTCCCGTGGAACCTGCTGCGCCAGCCGATGCCGCAGGTGCCCTATATCACCGTATCTGAGGCGCGCTGCGAGGAGCTGGCCGGCCTGCTGGGCATCCCGCGGGCGCAGATTACACTGATGACGCCCGGCATCGATCCGGCGCGATTCCTGGGCTGGACGCCGATGCTGGAGGACATAGAGGCCTGCCTGCATCTGCTGGACGCCGATGGGCTGCTGCTGCTGCCGGCCCGCCTGACGCGGCGCAAGAATATCGCGCTGGCGCTGCGCGTCGTCGCCGCCCTGCGCGAGACGACCGGCAAAGACATGCGCCTGATCGTGACCGGGCCGCCGGGCGCGCATAACCCGACCAACCGCAGCTATTTCAGCGACCTGCTCGATTTGCGTGCGTCGCTCGGCATCACCGAAGGCGCGCATTTCCTGTATGAGCTGGAGGACCCGCCGCGCCTGGCCGATGACGACACGCTGGCCGCGCTGTTTCGCACCTGCGACGCGCTGCTGTTCCCCAGCACGCAGGAGGGCTTCGGCATCCCGGTGCTGGAGGCTGGCCTGGCTGGCCTGCCCGTCTTCTGCTCGGACATCCTGCCGTTCCGCGAAACCGGCGGCGCGGACGTGACTTATTTTGACCCGGACCGGGGGGACCCACGGGACATCGCGGCAGAGATCGCCGATGTGCTGGCCCACCATCCGGTTTCCCGCCTGCGCGTACGCGTGCGCCAGCAGTACCGCTGGGACACGCTCGTGCGCGACCTGCTCGTTCCCCATCTGGAGGCCCATGAACACATTTAATCTCGTACTCGTGATGACCGACGCTGCCGATATCGACGCCTGGCTGTCGATTGCATTGAAGATGATTCCTCCCGGAGGCGAGATTCATGTGCGTGGCATGGTCACGGTGGAGGATGGCCTGTCGCTCAGCGAAGGCCAGCTTCCCGCCCGTGCCCTGCGCGACGCGCTCAGCCATGCGGCCATCCGCTATGACGCCGTGCACGACGACACGCATGTGTTTGTCGATTACGCGCCGTTTGCCCGCGTGCTGGATTACGTGACCAATACCCAGGCCGACCTGGTGCTGGTGCAGTGGGCGCACACCAGCGCGGGCATTGGCGGATTCAGCGCCGAGGCCGTGCTCGACCTGGTGCCGTGCGACCTGGTGCTGCTGAGCGGCGAAGGCTGGCATACCGAAGGTGATGTGCTGCTGTCGCTGCGCGGCGGCCCGAATATCACGCTGGGTGTGCGTGTGGCGCTGGCGCTGGCCGGCGATAGCCACGCGATTACCTTGTTTCACGCGGCAGACCAGCGCCGCACCGCGCCAGACTTGCAGCTGATTGCTGATGCCGTGCCGCAGATTCGCCGTGTCGTGGCGGCCGATACCGATATCGTCAACGGGCTGGTGCACGAGGCCGACAAGCACAAGGCCATCGTTATGGGCGCGTCGTTTCGCCGTCCGGCGCGCGAGATGTCCAGCGGCAGCCCGGTCATCGCCGAGGTTTCGGCGCGCACGGGCAAGCCGATCGTGCTGGTGCGCGGCTCGCAGCAGGAAGCGATGGACTTTCACGCGCCGCGGCTGGTCAGCGTGGAGCAGTCACTGTCCACACGGGTGGACCAGTGGTTCGCTGAAAATACCTTTCACAGCAATGAGTTCAGCGACCTGGCCGAGCTGGTGCGCCTGAAAGAAAAGCAGGGGCTGACGATCAGCATCGCGCTGCCGGCGCTGAACGAAGGCGAGACCGTCGGGCATGTGATCGACACGCTGAAAAAGGCGCTGATGGACGAGATCCCGCTGGTGGACGAGATCGTGCTGATCGACAGCGATTCGACCGACGACACCGTGGCCATCGCCCAGGCGCGCGGCATCCCGACATACATCCATCAGCAGATTCTGGCCGAAGAAGTGGGGTCGTATCGCGGCAAGGGCGAGGCGCTGTGGAAAAGCCTGCACGTGACCAAAGGCGATATCGTGGCGTGGGTGGATACCGATATCACCAACATCCACCCGCGCTTCATCTACGGGCTGCTGGGCCCACTGCTGAAGAAGCCGAATGTGCAGTATGTGAAAGGCTTTTATGCGCGGCCGATTCAGGTGGACAACAAGTTACAGGCCTTCGGCGGCGGCCGCGTGACCGAGCTGGTGGCGCGCCCGCTGCTGAACCTGTTTTATCCGGAGCTGTCGGGCATCATCCAGCCGCTGTCGGGCGAATATGCCGGGCGACGATCTGCGCTGGAGCAGCTGCCGTTCTTCACTGGCTATGGCGTCGAGACAGGCATGCTGATCGATATGCTGAATGCCTACGGGCTGGATGGCATCGCGCAGACCGACCTGGAAGTGCGCGTGCACCATAATCAGCCGCTGGTCAGCCTGAGCCGCATGTCGTTTGCCATTTTGCAGGTGTTCATCGCCCGCATGGAGGCGCGTTACGGGGTGGAGCTGCTGGACAAGGCCAACCGCGCCATGAAATTTGTGATTCAGGAGCCGGACCGCTTCGCGCTGGAAATCGCCGCGATTGGCGATGTCGAGCGCCCGCCGATGAGCAGCCTGGAGGCCTATCATCAGCGTGCCGCGGCGCGCTAGCTAAACAACACAGGCGGCCCCGATACGCTCAGAGCCGCCTGTGTATGGCTGTGAAAGTTCGCGCTGCCGTCAGCGATTGGAGAAGCGGTAGCCCACCCCGCGCGACGTCAGGATATAGTCCGGGTGTTCGGCGTCGCGCTCCACTTTCTGGCGCAGATAATGGATGTACAGCTTCAGGCTGTCGATCGCGTCGCCGTATTCTTCGCCCCAGGCCTCGGTGACCAGCTCCTGGCGCGGCACCACGCGGCCAGAATTGCGCACCAGCACGCCGAGCAGGTTGAATTCCTTCGGCGTGAGGTGTTTCAGCTCATTGCGCACGCGCACTTCACGGTTCATGAAGTTGATGCGGAACTCACCGCCGTTGAAGACCATTTCCTCGGCCACATTCGGCTTCGGCGCGCGCCGCAGATGCGCCTTGATGCGCGCCACCAGCTCATCATTATTGAACGGCTTGCGGATGTAGTCGTCGGCACCGACATCGAATCCGCGGATCACGTCCTGCACGCTCTCTTTAGCGGTGATGAACATGATCGGCACATCGCTCATTTCGCGCAGGCGACGGCACATCTCCCAGCCATCCACGCTGGGCATATTCACATCCAGCAGCACCAGGTCGGGCTGATAGCGATACGCCTTGCGCAGGCCATCCTCGGCATTCAGCGCGTCGATGACATCGAAGCCCTTGCTTTCCAGGAACATATGCAGCAGTTCGACGGTGCCTTTTTCATCGTCCACGACGAGAATTTTGTCGCCCATTGGGTGTCGCAGCCTTTGTCAGCCCATATCCCGGAAATGTGTTGCAGAATTCCAACAGTACAAACTTTAACATGAGATAGGCGGATTGTGCAAGCTGGGGGACATGAATATTCGTGAGGATTCACATATAACGTGAAAGATGCCGAGATGTTACGGAGGCATAACAAAAAGGGCGACTGTGATCACAGCCGCCCCTGACAGATCGCGTTGATGCGGGATGCCCGCTTACTTCGCCCCGCCGCCCAGCACGTCCCACACTTCCAGCTTGCCCCTCACGCGGCGGATGACCTCATTGGTGTAGTCGGTGGTGCTGGAGCTGCCGCCCAGGTCGGTGGTGCGGATGCCGTCGTAGACGGTCTCCATGGCGGATTCGTAGATGGCGCGGCTGGCCGCATGGGCATGATCGTCGGGGATATAGCTCAGCAGCGCGGCCCCGGCCAGGATCATCGCCATCGGGTTGGCGAGATTCTTGCCCTGCAGGCTGGGCGCGGTGCCGTGTGGCGCTTCGGTGACCACGGTCCTGACGTTGAAATCGGTGTCCATGCTCAGGATGACGCTCTCGGCCCCGGCGATGCTGCCGAACATCTTCAGCACCAAGTCACTCAGCGTGTCGCCGTCACGGTTCAGTGCGGGGATGACCATCGCCTCGCCGGTGGTTTCCAGCAGCAGCGCATAGGTCGCGTCAATGAGCTGGGGATCATACTTCACATCCGGATAGCGCGCGGCGGCCAGGTCCAGTTCTTCCTTGAAGATGCCTTCATAGACCGGGCTGACGGTGTATTTCGGCCCGCCGAACACTTTGGCGTTGCTGCGGCGCGCATGGCGGAAGGTGAATTCGGCGACGGCACGGCAGATACGGCGCGACAGCTTGCGCGTGCTGTAGGCGACTTCGTCCAGGCCTTCGCCCTCGCGCCACTCCGTCGCGCCATAGGCGTCTTCCACGGCCATGCGCACCACGGCGATCGGCGCATACACGCCGGCCAGCGGGCGCACTGCCGGAATACGGCGGCCCGTACGCAGGATAACCTGCCCGTTGATCATCTCACGCAGCAGCGCGTTTGGGCTGCCCACGTCGCCCTTCTGCTCTGGCGTAATCGTGGCGGCCTTGATGCCGTAGCCATGCGTATTGATGAAGTCGGCAGCATCGCGCACAATCTGATTTTTGGTGGTGCGGCGGTTTTCCAGCGACAGATCGAATCGCTTGAACTCGACGGGAAAGCGGGTGACGGCCGGGTCGATGACGCGCAGGGCTTCCTGCAGCAGTTCTTCGCCCGTCTGGTCGCCGCCAAGGACGGCAATGATCGGTTTTGTCACGTGGATACCCTTCAAAATAGACGATTCAGCACAGATCGGTGCCCTGTCAGTGGGGAATAGGCAGGATTCTAATAGAGATTTGACAAAGATTAAACGCACAATTTGCGCTATCATAAGCGCCTGGAAGACCGAAAGGATAGCCTGTGAATCGCTACCATGCTCTGAGAACGACCCTGATTGGCGCGCTGACGGCGGCAGCTTTCGTCATCGCCCCGGCCCTGGCCACGGCGCAGGACGCGACCCCCGTGCCAACCACGACCGGCCCGAGCAACAATGTGCAGGGCAATTTTGTGGCCTGCGACACCAATGCCGTGATCAACCTGAACGGCACGCTGCTGGCCAATTTTGATGTGTATTTCCAGATTTTTGCCGGGGCGACCGGCAGTGGCACGCCGCTGACCAACCTGCGCCAGGTATCGCTGGCGGGCACGTTCACCTTCAGCGAGCGCGTGAGCTATAACGCCGGCTCGACGGTCGGCACCGGCGGCTCAGCCAGCGCCCGCGTGATCGTCGCCCGCGAGACTGATTCCACCCGTGTGGACTTTGACTTCGTGATCGCAGACGTGCAGGATGGCTGCACCAGCGCCGCCACCCAGCCGCAGAATCCGGGCGGCAGCAGCATCGACCTGAATAGCGGCGCGACGGCTGGCACGACCACCACCGGCGGCACCACAACAGCGGCCTCGCTGCTGCTGCCTGCGCCCAATGGCGGTGTGCTGAATCCGAATCTGCCCGCCGAGCCAACCGTCGTGCTGGGCGCGCGCGTCAGCGACACCTTCCGCAGCGAGACCCCCGGCCTGATTTACGCCGCCTGCCAGAATTTTGCGCGCGCGCTGCCGGGCCTGATTTACGACAATGACCGCATCACCGTGTACTGGTCGTGGTATACCCGCACCGAAGCGCAGATGCTGGAGCACCTGGCCAACGTGAACTACTCGGTGCGCATGAACAGCGCCATCTTCAACCAGGTCGTGCGCAGCCCGATCACCCAGCGCGATGGCAATTTCTACGTGTTCTATTCGGTCGATATTGGCTTCCTGCGCCCCGGCCACTATGAAGTGGAGTATCGCGCCACGTGGAACAACCCGGTCAATGACGGCTATGCGGACTTTGGCCCCGGCACCGAGAATCCGCTGGACGACGGCAACTGCAATTTCGACGTGCGCCGCAACCCGAACAGCGAACAGGTCTCGTATACCAATATGTTCCTGCCCACGGAATTCCCGGTGCACCAGCTGATTTCGCCAGACGCGCCCTAGGATTCCTCGCCCATTTGGTTGCCTGCCCCTCCGGCATATGACGTCATATGCCGGAGGGGTTTTTATGCCTTGCGCGCGACCGTCCCTAGCGACCGGCGGCGACCCAGGCCAGAACGCGGCTGGCCAGCTTGTCCAGCGCCAGCACGCTCTGCTCGATGTGTTCCTCTTTGGTGTCTTCAATCTTGTTGTGCGAGATGCCGTACAGACTCTGCGTGAACATCATCACGGTAGGCACGCCTGCGCGCGCCACTTCGGCGGCATCGTGCAGCGGGCCGCTGGGCAGGCGATGCGCCGTGCCGGTGACCTCGCGCACGGCTTCCTCGCAGAAGTCCTGCAGCGTGGCGTCAAACGGAATCGGCGCGATCTGCCAGATGCGGTTCCATTCCACGGTACAGCCTTCTTCAGCGGCAAATTTCTCGCTGGCAGCCTTCGCCTCGTCCAGCATGAGCTGGAGCTTGTCGGCCTGCATGTGGCGCTGGTCGAGCGTCATGTCGCACTGGCCCACGACCGCCGTGACGATGCCGGGTTTCGTCTCCACCCGTCCCACAGTGCATACGCCGCCATGGCGTTTGGCAATTTCGCGAATCTCCAGGCCCAGCTTGGCGGCCGCGCCAAAGGCATCGCGGCGCTTGTCCATCGGCGTGGAGCCGGCATGCGCGGCCTGTCCAATGAAACGGATGGCATGGCGCTCGACGCCAAACGTACCGATCACCACGCCCAGCCCCAGCCCCATGCTTTCCAGCACCGGCCCCTGCTCGATGTGCAGTTCGAGATAGGCTTTGGCGGTGTTCAGCTCGGCGTGCGCCTGAAGGATCGTCTCCAGCGCGATGTCATACGCGCCGATCGCTTCGGGCAGCGTGATGCCGTCTTTGTCTTTCAGGTTGCGCAGGTCGTCGGGATTCATGGTGCCGCTGGCGGCGCTGCTGCCGAACAGGCTGCGGCCAAAACGCGCGCCTTCCTCGTCGGCCCAGTCCACCAGGCGCACGGTCACGTCCGGCGTGCCTTCGGAGGCGATGCGGCGCAGCACTTCCAGCCCGGCAATCACGTTCAGGCAGCCATCCAGCCAGCCGCCGTTGGGCACGCTGTCCATGTGCCCGCCGATGAGCAGCGCATCGCTAGATTTGCCCGGCAGCGTGAACCAGGTGTTGCCGGCGGCATCGGTCGTGATGATGAGGCCGGGAATCTGCACGGCTTTTTCGCGCAGCCACGCACGGGCACGCGCCCAGGTCTCGGTGAAGGCCACGCGCTGGGCGCCATTTTCGTCGCCGGTCAGCGTGCGCAGTTCCTTCAGTTCGTCCACAGTACGACGAGGATTGACGGCCATGAGGTCTTCTCCAGATGCACAAGCGATACACAGAGGATACAAGGGTAATACGCGGGCGTCAGGGTGACAAGCGATTGGCTGCCCATACCTGATAGCCGGCGTCGTCATAGCGCAGCGTGAAACCCAGCGCGGCAAAATCAGGCGCGGGGGCAGTGGTCTCGCGCCTCAGCGCGGTTTCAAGCGGGCCAAAGATGATGTAGTCCACCGGGTCGCCGCACAGGCTGGGCGCGCTTTCCAGGCAGCCGCCGCCATCCAGCAGGGCGCGCGACTCATCGGGCGTCATCTCGCCGGCGAAAAACTGGCGCACCAGCAATGTCTTGCGCTGCCACTCCAGCGTCTCCGGCCCGTGGCCCATGACCGGGCGCAGGTGCGCCGCGGCGGGCAGCACGTTGCCGGTGGCGGGCGAGGCCAGCACGACAGTGCCGGGCGGGCTGTTGGTATTCAGCCAGGCCAGCATGTCGGCTTCCGGCGCGGGACGAAACAGGGGCAGCCCCGGCAGCGCCAGCGAGCCAGTCACCGCGACGAGAAGCAGAATCGAGGACAACGTGCCCAGCATCGTCCAGGCGACAGCGGCGCGGTGGCGCAGGGGCGATCGCCCGGCCCAGCCCAGCAGGCCGATGGCCGCCAGAATCGCCAATGGCACGATGACGGCCTCGCTCATGCGGCGCTGCACATTCAGCGGAATGTAGACCAGCAGCGCGGCGGCTACCGGCCAGGCGATCAGCAGCAGCCAGGCCCGATGCTCTGAGGCACGGCGCCAGGCCTCGCGCGCGCCGACAATCGCAGGGACGGCCAGCACGATGTAGGCCAGCGCGTAGGTCAGCGGCGAGGGCGAGGGCAGCAGATTCTGCGCCGACCAGACGGCGAAGGCGGGGTTGGCGCTGAAGACATAAAAGTACCAGACGAAAAAGGGCAGCGAGGGCGCGCACGCGATCAGCCCCAGACGCAGCATATCGGGCGGAAAGCGGCGCGCTTTCAGCCAGGCGACTGCACCCCACGCGCCCAGCACCGCGTACAGCACTGGCAGGTAAAAGGGCACGCACAGCCCGACGACCACCCAGCAGAACCCGGCGACCAGCGCACGGCGCACCGGCCTGTCGGCGGGCGTATCGAGCGCGGCGAAGAAGCAAAGCAGCCCGCCCAGCATGAAGACCCGCGAGAGCGCGACATGCGGCAGGATGAGCATGACCAGCGGGCTGAATCCCTCGGGGATGTAGAACTCCGGCGGGGTACCGAGATTGAGCACAGGCGCCAGAAAGCCCAACCCGCCGCCCAGACAGGCGAGCAGGTAGGCAGTCACGCGGGTGCCAGGCGCGGATACAAAGCGGCACACGAAGCGCCACAGCACGGCCAGATAGGCGGCATTGGCAGCGAGGCGGAACAGGTGAAAGGCGATGATCAGGGCGCTGGTGTGGGCCGGGCTGATCTCTGGCACGACCAGGCTGACCAGCCTCCCGGCAGCCAGATAGGGCAGAAAAACCAGCGGCGCGCCCGCATGCGGCTCTGTCGTGTAAAACAGGCTGAAGTCCCACGCGCCGGTCGCGCCCAGGCGCATCTTGCCGAGGTAGCTGTTGCCGTCTTCCGCACCCAGCAGTGAGCCGGCAAAATGCCAGTCTGTGCCCTGCGCTGCCCACGCGACCGCCAGCGGCAGCATGGAGAAGACCAGCAGCGCAGCGGCAATCAGCACCGCTGCGCGTGGCGTCTTCGGCTGTGGCGTGCCTAGCGGATGCGCGACCATGTCCCCGACGTGCCGCCGCTGAAGCGAACGATGGCGCCATCGGCCGTGTCGATGAAGAACGGCCCTTCTGCGCCACCCGGAATACTTTCAAACTGAATCGTGCGCGGGCCGAGGGCGATATTCATCGTCGCCCAGCCGATCACGCCGTTCCACGTGCCGCCGCTGGCCAGCGTGTTGTAGTAGGACCAGTTGAACTGCTGTTCCGGCGCGAATAACCCGGACGGCGGCGCGGTATTGTTGAGCGTGGTGCCGTCCCACTGGTTCGAGACGCAGATGTACTGCGCGCCGAAGTCCTGCGCCATGCAGATACGGTTCAGGCCGTTGGCGGTGATGTAGACCATGAAGCCGCGCTCGAAGCGCTGGAACGCGCCATTGGCAATCGCGCCGACGGCTGTCGGGCAGCCGGTGCCGGGAGGCGGCGACCCGAAGAACCAGGTCGCGGGGCACTGCACGCCAATCGGGAGAATGTTCGACGAAGCGACGATACCGTTCAGCGAAGCCGTCAGGCGGTAGAACACCTGCTGTCCGCCGCCGGACACCGTCTGTACGACGAGCGAATACTGTCCGCTGGGCGGCACAGGGATCGACTGGATGACGACGCCGGCGGCCGTGACCTGCTCCAGCTGGGCGATCTGCGCGTTGCTGGTCCAGCTAAAGACGACCGTGGAACCGTTGAACACGCTGGCCTGATTGGCGGCGAATCCTGATATAGTAGGGCCCAGAGGAATCGTCACGGTGGGCGATGGCCCGCCGAGGATCGTCGGGACGGCCGTGCTGGGCGGCGGAATCGTGGGCCGCTGCGTGTTGGTGATGGTCAGCGTGGGCGTGATCGTCGGCGTACGCGTGGGCGTAGGCGTGCGCGACGGCGTGAACGTGCTGGTGGGCGTGAAGGTATTCGACGGCGTCAGCGTGTGGGTGGGCGTGTCGGTCGGCGTATTCGACGGCGTCAGCGTCCACGTCAGCGATGGCGTGAAAGTTTCCGTGGGGGTGTTGGTGAAAGTGTTGCTGGGCGTGAGGGTGGAAGTCCACGTGGGCAGCGGCGTGCGCGATGGCGTATCGCTGGGCGTCAGCGTGGGCAGGACGGCCTGCGTCGGCAGCACCACCACATCGGGCTCACGCGGGCCGCAGCCAGCCAGCACGGCGATCATGCCGGTGAATAGTGCAACCGCCAGCCAGCGGGGTGCCCATGAGATGCGCATTGCGTATCCTTTCCAACGAACCTGCACGCTGTTTATCCTGCTATGTATTATAGGAATGTTCGCGTCTGCGTGCCAAACCTCGCCGGAGGTTGCTCAACTGCCGAGCGCGACCAGCCTGCCAGCAGCGACGCCCGTCGTGCTGAATCTGGCGGAGTCCACGCGAAACCTGGGCAGCATCCCGACCAGCAGCCCGCCGCCAATGCAGCCGACACTTCCGCCGGTCACACCCCTACCCACCTTCACCCTGCCCGCGCCGCAGACCGCGCTATCGCGCCCGGAAGCGGACGTGCTGGCGGCCATCCCGATTGGGCTGTCAGCAGAGGGGCGCGAGATTCATGCACGCCGGTTTGGCAGCGGGCCTGTCCGCATCGTGCTGGCGGGCGGGATGCACGGCGGCTGGGAAGCCAATACCGTCGCGCTGATGGAGGGTCTGATCGCGCATTTTGAGGCGAATCCGGGGGATGTGCCGCCAGACGTCACGCTGTACCTGATTCCGGTCGTCAACCCGGACGGCCTGCCCCGCGGGCGCACGGCTGACGGACGCTTTAACGCGCACGGCGTCGATCTGAATCGCAACTGGGGCTGCGGCTGGCAGGCGGAAGCCTACTGGCGCGACCAGGCCGTGAGCGCGGGAGAGCGCCCCTTCAGCGAGCCGGAGACGCAGGCGCTGTCCGCCTTTCTGATGCAGGTGCAGCCGACCGCCGCTCTGTTTTATCACAGTGCCGCCGGGGGCGTGTTTGCCGGGAACTGCGCCCAGCCGCTGCGCGATGCCGACAGCGCGCAGATGAGCGCGGTCTATGGCGAGGCGGCTGGCTACAGCTTCGGCCAGTCGTTCAGCGCGTACCCGGTGACCGGCACGGCTGCCTCGTGGGCGGATGGACAGGGCATCGCATCCGCCGATGTCGAGCTGTATACCAGCACCGACGCGGAATTTGAGCGCAACCTGCGCGGCGTGCTGGCGCTGATGGCGTGGGCGTCAGGCGCCGCTGGCCCGTAGATGGTTGATGCAGGCCTGGGTATAGCGCGTGTAGCGGGCATCGGAAATCAGGTCTGAGCCGTGATCGCGGATGAACTTGCGTTCGGTCTCCGAGGCGATCGTGTCTTCTTCCTCGCGCTCGGCCAGCGGCGACCGGTCTGGCGGGACGACGAATTCGACCGCGATCGGGCCGGCATAGCCCGCCTGCTTCAGCGTTGAAATCACGCGCGGCCAGTCGATCGAGCCATCGCCGCACGGCCTGCGGTTGTTGTCCGCCACATGAAAGTCGACCAGATGGGCACGGCTGTTCAGGATGGCCTGGAACATGTCTTTCTCTTCGATATGCAGATGGAAGGCATCCAGCACCACGCCGACGTTGGACCGGCCGACATCTTCCATCAGGCGCAGCGCCTGGTCATGCCGGTTGATAAAATTGGTCTCGAAGCGATTGAGCGGCTCGATGCCGATGCGCATTTTCGGATAGCGCGAGGCGTAATCGGCCACCGCGCGGATGCTCTCGACGGCCCAGTTCCACTCGGTTTCCGGGTCCGCCATCGGCACGACCTTGCCGACCTCGCTGGGCACCAGCGTGATGATCGTGCCGCCCAGCGTATCCACCATATCGCATACCTCATTCATATAGGCCACGGTCATCTCGCGCAGATACGAGTCGGCATGGATGATGTCGCGCCCGGCCAGCGTCACCGTGACCGAGCCATAGCATTTCAGGTTGAGCTGCTCCAGCTTCGCCTTCACCGACGGGATGTGAAAGCGGCGCGGCTCGCCCATGATTTCCACGCCGTCATAGCCACAGGCCGCCAGGCGCTCCAGCGTGACGTCGATCGGCTCCGGGCGCATCCATGTATGCATCGCGATTTCCATTGGCGTTTCTCCCCCAGCCTGCGCAGTGCGGGCACTGTAGCGCACGTGGCTGACGATATGCAAGCAATCGAAAGCAAACAGCAGGACGGAATTTATCGCCAGAATATCGCAGACAGGACTGAGGGCGATGTTATCACTTGACTATTTGCATTAACGGACGACGAAAACACGTTATCGTCAGCAGCAGCCACGGGAACAGGATGATCGGTATTTCCCAAGCCCAAACTTCCTGGGGATAACGTGTTTCGGGTTCAGGGCGGGATATCCCAAAACTATTGACAGTCCATGTGTCTGTGATATATCCCAAAGTAATCGCAGGTTAATCCAAACTGGCAGCAAAAACTATTGCGTTTTATCTTACGAAAATTCGTGATGTTCAAAACTTTGTTCAAAGCCTGTTCAAAACACGGTCGAATGTGTTCAAAGCTGTAGAGAACTCTGTAGAGGGAAACCAAGCAGGCTGTTCAAAACTTCTCCCGTGTTGGGATACCTGCGAAAAGTTGTTGACAGTTTTGAACAGGCTGTTCAAAACGCAGCCGAGTTGTGAACAGCGGCCTGTTCAGAGTTTTGGGCGGCCAATTGCCACTTTAACCCAACCATTTCGCATATCCGGATGCTGGAAAGACTAAATTTGCGTTAAATCTGTGAAATCCTGACATGCGCCCATTTCCCTGAACAGTTTGAACACCCCCTACTACTGCTACTACAATAAAGAAATATAAAAACAAAGAGATGAACTTCTAAAAAGAATACCCAACACCATAGCAACACAAACGGTCAAGCAGTGTTACACTGAAGAAAATATCGAGCGGTTCTGGGCCCAGCGTACTAAGCGGATTCGCGGCGGACAAAACGATGCAAGAGACGAGTGTACAAAAGCTGGAGCAGCGCGTACGGGTGCTGACCCGCCTGGCTGAAATTACAGCGGTCCTGAACTCGACCATGAAACTGAAGCCACTGCTGAATGCACTGATGGAATCAGCGGCGGAAATTGCAGACTCGGAAGCGGCCTCGGTGCTGCTGTGGGATGCCAACAGCAACGAGCTGCGCTTTGCGGCCACCAGCAACAAAGATGAAAGCAGCCTGCAACTGATAGGCAAGGTGGTGCCGCTGGAAGGCAGCATCGCCGGCAAGGTGATGCGCGAGAACCGCGCCATCATCGTGGACAACACCCAGGAATCGCTGGAGCATTACGACAAGGTGGACAAGGCGATTGCGTTTCAGACGCGCTCGCTGCTGGGCGTGCCGATGCGCTCGAAAAACCGCGTGATCGGCGTGCTGGAGGCCGTCAACAAACGGTCGCTGCCATGGACCGATGATGATGAGCATTTCCTCGAAATTCTGGCCGCACAGGCCGCTGTCGCGATTGAGAACGCGCAGCTCGTGGCGGCGCTGCAAAAGGCCAATGACGAGCTGAGCCAGCTGGACAAGCTGAAAGGCGATTTTATCGCCATCGCCAGCCACGAGCTGCGCACCCCGCTGGGCGTCATCCTGGGCTATGCCAGCTTCCTGCAGGACAGCAACGATGAGGAAGTGCGCGGTCTGGCCAGCAAGGTGGTCAACAGCGCGACGCAGCTGCGCCGCATCATCGAAGACCTGACCAACCTGCGCTATTTTGAGCAGGGCGAGGCCGACCTGAATAAAGAGACCGTGCACGTGGATGAATTCATCCGCGAGAACCTGGCCGAAATTCGCCCGGTGGCCGAGGCGCGCGGGCATAAGCTGCACATCCGGCCGATGATGCCGATGTCGATTTCGATCGACCGGGTGCGGCTGGGCATGGCGCTGTCGAACATCCTGAACAACGCGGTGCGCTTTACGCCGGAGAATGGCGAAATCCGCATCGATGTGGAGACACGCGGCCGCGAACTGTGGATCATGGTTAAAGACAATGGCATCGGCATCGCGCCGGCCAATCATGAGCGTATTTTCGACCGCTTCGTGCAGGTGGAAGACCACATGACGCGCCAGAACGGCGGCCTGGGCATCGGCCTGAGCATCGCCCGGGCGCTGGTGCAGGCCCACGGCGGCCGCCTGTGGGTGACCAGCCCGGGGCTGAATCAGGGATCAACCTTCATCATCGCGCTGCCGCTGGGCTGACGCGGGGATGGGTAACATGCATCAAAGCGACGGGCGCTATAGCCGAATTTCCAGCTTATGTCACGCGGAGATGACTTCTTATGGCGATTAAATATACGTGGTTTGGACATTCCGCTTTTGAAGTGGAGATTGACGGGCACAAGGTGTTGTTTGACCCGTTTATCACGGGCAATCCGCTGGCCCCGGTGGCGCACGACGCGCTGGATCCGGAGCTGATTTTCCTCAGCCACGCGCACGGCGATCACCTGGGTGACACGGTGGCGATTGCGACGCGCACGGGCGCGCCGGTCATCAGCAATGTCGAGATTACCCGCTGGCTGGGCGCGCACGGGGTAACCCATACGCAGGGCATGAATTCGGGCGGCAGCCACTCGTTTGACTTCCTGACGGTGAAATTCACCGACGCGGTGCACAGCTCGTCGTTCCCGGACGGATCGTATGGCGGAAACCCGAACGGCTTTATCGTGACGGCGCGCCAGAGCGGTCAGCGTCTGTATTATGCGGGCGATACCTCGCTGTTTTCAGATATGGAGCTGATCGGGGACGAGCGCATCGATGTCGCCTTCCTGCCGATTGGCGATCATTTCACGATGGGCGTGGCCGATTCGATCCGCGCCATTCGCTACATTCGGCCGCGCTTCGTGGTGCCGATGCACTACAACACCATGCCCCTCATCGCGCAGGATGCCAGCGGCTGGGCTAACCGTGTGAGCAGCGAAACCAATGCTGTCCCGGTCGTGCTGGACCCCGGCGGATCGTTCACGATTCCGGGGGTGTGAGGGAAGATAGTGATGAGTAATGAGTGACGAGTGATGAGTAAGTTCGTATCAAATTGAGTGCACTCATCACTCATTACCCATCACTCATCACTGTTGTTTAGGCCTTTTCCGCCTCCAGATAGCCGCGCTCCAGCACCGTGCCGTCGGCGGCGATGATGTAGCGGCGCGGGACGCCGGTGGGAATGTTGAGCTCGAGGATGTCGGTGTCGTTGATGTTGTCGAGCATTTTCACCAGCGAGCGCAGGCTGTTGCCGTGGGCAGCGACGATGATCGTCTCGCCGGCCAGCACATGCGGCTCAATCTTCTCTTTGTAGTAGGGCAGCGTGCGCTCCAGCGTCATCTTCAGGCTCTCGCCATTCGGGGGAGGCACGTCATACGAGCGGCGCCAGATGTGCACCTGCTCGTCACCATACTGTTTGGCCGTCTCGGCCTTGTTCAGCCCCTGCAAGTCACCATAGTGGCGCTCGTTCAGCTTTTCGCTCTGCTCAATCGACAGGTCGGTCTGGCCCATCTGCTCCAGCACGATGCGCAGCGTGTCCTGGGCGCGAATCAGCGCGGACGTAAAGCCACGGTCAAACACATAGCCATAGCTTTTGAGAATCTGGCCGGCGCGGGTGGCTTCTTCCACGCCCAGCGGGGACAGCGGGACATCGACCCAGCCCGTGAAGCGGTTTTCCAGGTTCCACTGCGACTGCCCGTGCCGGATCAGGATGAGCGTGCCTGTTTTAGCTGCCATTGTCATTTGCCCTCTTTAGTCCAAACGATGACATAACGGGCGGATTATGCCATATGGGGGGTGAATTGCTATAGGACAGGCGGCGGGTTTGCTGAAATCCGCGTTCTGAAAGGCGCTGTGGGTGCTGCTCGAAGAGATGCGGCCTCGGGGCGAACCTGCGCAGATGATACCGCCGGGCGCCTCGCGAGGCGCCCCTACGACAATCGACGTGCAGGTCATCAAAAAGTAGCCTTAATGGCGAACAGCCACCGGGTTAATTTATTTCTTCAGATGGTTGAAGGTGTAGGGGCGCATCGCGATGCGCCCGCCGATGTCGTCAATCAAAATAGTTCTCGAACACCCCCTGACGCCTCGCACACCAGAATTTGACAAAGAATCAGACTACTTCTCTAATTGAACTCGTATCTTATGTAATATCAGCGCAGATTATTTTCGTCCGGAGAGAATGCCCATGTGCTCACCTGAAGTTGCCAAAGTTGTCCAGGAACGTATTGCCCGCGAGGGATTGCCCCAGGTATCCCGTCGCGGCCTGCTGAAGATGAGCGGCGCTGCCTTTGCCGGTCTGGCTGCCGCCGGCGTGGGACTGCCCGCCCGTCGTGCTGCCGCCCAGGAAGGTTCCGGCCTGACCGTGGTGGACCTGTCGCATGTGTATGGCCCTGGCATGGCGACCTATTCGCCGGGCGAAGGCCCCACGCGCGAGGAATATGTCACGGTGGAGGCCAACGGCTTCCTGATCAACATCTGGACGTTGTTTGAGCACAGCGGCACGCATGTCGACTTCCCGGCGCATTTTATCGCCGGCGGCACCCAGGTGGCCGATTACGACCCCGGCCTGCTGATCGCGCCCGCCGTCGTGGTGGATATCAGCGCGAAGGCGGCTGAAAATCCGGATACGACGCTGGATGTGGCCGACCTGGAAGCCTGGGAAGCGGCCAATGGCGAGATTCCCGAAGGCGCAGTCGTCATCATGAACAGCGGCTGGGATGCCAAGTGGAGCGAGCCAGATGCCTTCCGTGGCACCGACGCCGAGGGTGGCCAGCATTACCCGGGTTTCAGCGGCGAGGCGGTGGCCTGGCTGCTGGAGAATCGCGCTGTCAACGGCATCGGCGTGGATACGCTCAGCCTTGATCCGGGCATCTCGACCACGTTTGATGCGCATTATGGCATCCTCGGCGCGGATAAATATGGCCTGGAGAACGTCGCCAATGCCGGTGCGCTGCCCGCAGTGGGCGCCTGGGTGGTGGTGGGCGTGCCGCGCTGGGAAGCCAGCGGTGGCGGCCCCGCACGACTGCTGGGCCTGGTGGGCATGTAAAAGGGTAAATTCCTCAGGAAATAAAAACGAGGCGGATACGCGTGTATCTGCCTCGTTTGCTGTCCCCTGCGTGCGCGGGCTAGAACGGGATGTTGCGGAATTCCTCGTCTGGGCCGCTGTTGCTGCTCTGGCGGGCGCCACTCCCGCCGCTGTACCCGCCGCCATCGCCCATCGCATCGGCGCGGCTGCCCAGCATCTGGAAGTTATCGGCGTTCAGCTCCAGCGAGACGGCCGGCTGCTGGTTCTTGTCGATGTAGGCGCGGGCAGAGACGCGCCCGACCACCATCACCTGCGAGCCTTTGCGCACGTACTGGCTGGCGATATCGGCCAGGTTGCGATAACAGGCCACGCGGAACCAGGTCGTCTCTTCCTTGCGCTCGTTGCTGTCGCGGTCGTTCCACTTGCGGGTGACGGCCACATTAAAATTGGTCACGTTCTGACCACTCGGTAGCATCTTGGATTCGGGATCATTCCCGACGTTGCCGACGATGATCGTTTGCTGCCAGCCTGCCATAATTCGTCCTCACTTATCGCATAGTCCGCACATGGTATCTCTGTACGGCGGGGCTGATATAAACGTACACAGGCCGCAGCATTGCAGCACTCTATACGAACATCTATTCTAGCACAGTGTCTGGAAAAAGGCCAGCATTTCCGCCTCAAAGTTGGGGGATTCAAACGCGCGAAAGGGGGCTGGCGCGCTAGATTTCGCGCAGCAGCACCTGATACGCTTCGTTGATGCGGCGCATGTGGTCGGCCGCGCCGGGCGAGGCATTGACGTCGGGGTGAAAGCGGCGCGCCATGCGCCGGAAGGCATGTTTGACGGCGATGCGCGTCAGCTCTGGCGTGGCCTTGCGCTCGATGCCGAGCAGTGTGAAATACTCGGCCAGCGGGTCGTGCGCGAGGATGGCCTCGGCCGTGGCTACCCCATGCGTCCAGCGTGGCTCAAATTCAGCCACGTTGCAGCCGCCGTTCAGCCCGGCTGTGTGCACCTGCACATGCGCGCACGACAGCTTTGTGGCGTCGATGGGCTTGCCATAGCGAATATTGCGCGTGTACTTGCCCGCCTGGCGCTCAAAGTGCACCGGGTAGACCAGGTCATCGCCCAGATACGGGTCAAACGTGTAGATTTTGTCGCCGTACAGGGCCAGCAGCGTGTGCATCCAGTCGTAGGGGCGGAACTGCTGCCCGTGCTGCGGCATCAGCAGCTCTCCCCACAGCACGAATAGCGTATACACGCCGTCGCGGGTGTTGGTCTCGATCAGGTAGCGGATTTCAGCGGTGGAGATCGCGGTCTCGACCAGATAGATGGCGGCCGTGTGATTGGGATGCACGCGGACGTGGATGATATCGCCGTCGTCGACGATGACTTCAAGGCGGGGACGCGCCTTCTGCAGGGCGTCTACGAGAAACGCGCCAACGCGGTGGGTATCAAAGCGCATATGAGGTTTCGAGGCTGTCAGCGGTCGATAGCGCCAAGTGTAGCAGGCGACAGGCATTCGGTCGAATTTGTCGGGGCATAAAAACAGGGCGCACGAGGTGAGTCATGCGCCCTGTTTTGTGGTTGTAATGCGAGAGCTAGTCTTCCTTGCGGCGCAGGTAGCGGGCGATGGCGGCCACACCGAGCAGGCCGACCACCATCATGCCGATGCCCACGTAGCCGAGGCCGCCGCTGGCTTCATCAAACAGGCCGGTATCGGGCAGGATGTTCGGCGTCGGGATGAGCGTCGGGAAGGCGAGCGTGGGCTGTACGCCCGGCTCCAGCGTGGGCAGGACTTCACGGGTGGCCGCCTGGAACGCCTGGGCGATGGCGGTGGCCGTCTGGTTAATGCCGCTGAGCGCCGGGGTGGTGGGCGCCTGCACGATCAGCACGCCGCTGAGCGCCTGTTCCACCAGCGCGGAGCGGGTGGCCAGCGCGATCTGCGTGGCCTGGCCTTCAGCCGTGGCGACGAAGGCAGAGCCCTGCTGGGCATTCTGCGTGGCCGCGAACACGGCAGTCTGGGCCAGCGCGGGCACCATCGCGACCTGCGTACCGGGCGCTTCTTCGGTCATTTCAGGCGTCATTTCGGCCATCATGATCTCGACCGCGGCCTGCGTGGCCTGCGCGGCGAAGGTGGCCTGTCCGACGATCTGGTTGAGAGCTGCCTGGGTGGACGGCGCATCGAGCGTGCCCTGGGCAAGCTGGGTGGCGATCGGCGCGGCAGTCTGGGCGAAATTGGCCAGGCCGGCATCGACCTCGGCAATCGCGGTGGCGACATCGTTGCCGCCCACGTTGACCATGGCATCCATCGTTGCCTGGGCGCCAGCCATCGCGTTCGGGTCAGAGCCGGCCATCATGGTGGCCATCATGCCTTGCTGGGCCTGCCCCTGCGCGGTGGCAAAGGCGACCTGGGTGGCGAAGAACTCGGCCAGTCCGGCTTCAGACTGCGCCTGGAAGACCGTCGGCGTGACGGTGGGCGGACGGGTGACGACCTCGCCGGTGGGCTGGGCCAGGAAGGTGGCGGTCAGGGCGAGGGCTTCAGCCTGCGCTGTGCCGGCCAGCTCGGTGGGATCCAGCGTGGCGGTGGGCGTACGGGTGGGCGGGCGCGTCGCGACGGTCGGCGTCTCGGTGGGGGTGGGCGTGTCGGTGAAAGCTTCCACCGTCTGCGTCTGCCCCTGGAAGATGAGCGCCTGGGTCTGTGTCTGCGCGAGCTGGGCGGCCACGGTTTCGTTGAGCTGCACGATCTGGGTGGCGGTCAGCTCGATGTCGGTCGGGCCGGTGGGGCGCAGCAGCAGCACCACGACCAGCGCCAGGCCGCCGAGAAACAGCAGGATCATCAGCACGGCCAGCGCGATGAAGGTGCGGCTGGTGCCGCCGCCGCCTTCTTCGGCCAGCACGGGCATATCCCCGCCGACATCGTCGCCGAGGCCCGGGGGAAGCGCATTTAAGTCATCATCGTCGTCGAAGATAAAGCTGCTGGAATCATCGCCCAGGTCGTCGAACGAGAAATCGTTCTTCTGCGCGCTGCCCCCAAACGGATCATTATCCCCATCGCCAAACGGGTCTTCGTCAAAATTGAAGTCGTTCGGTTTATTCGTCATGCTTTTCCCCCTGCAGGTGCGGGTGCAGCCACGCGAGCTTTCCCAGACGGTGTGTGCTTCTTCGCGCGTTGCTGCGTTGAAGACTGGTGTAGATGATTGCGCTTATTGTAGCCTGACATTATGACACGGCTAAAAATATGGTGCAAGCGGACTGAAGTACAGGGGAACGATGCGCCGGGATGGCGCGAATCGCTGCCGCCTGCCCGACTTACCGCCCTGCTATTTCCAGGTTACCCAGCGGCACAAACACGCGCTCGCCGGTGACCATTTCCACGTGCGCGCACGGGCACACGAGGCCATTTTCCAGCATGACCGGCTCGCCCGGAATACTGATGACCTGCCCGTAGCCACTGGGCATATCGGCGCGCACCACGCGCACCTGCATGCCAATCTGCAGGCTGAGGCTGGTCAGCGGCGCGCTGGGGCGTTCATTGGCCAGCGGCACGTTGATGAACAGTTCCGGCCGGCCGTCGGCATCGGGCGTGCGGGCATCGATCATGCCCTGGCGTCCGGCCATCAGCTCGAGGAACGTGGAAATCTGCGGGTTCATGCGCATGCCGCCGAAGCCTTCCGTCAGCAGGATAGCCCCTTCGGCATGCAGCGCCGCGTCAATCAGGCGGACTTCGATGCTGGGGACGACCAGCCCGGCCAGCTTTTGCTCGGCGATGGCGCGGATGGCGGGCAGCGTGAGCGACTGGCGCAGGATGACGATCGCGCCGCGGTATTCGAGGTCGAGCGACTCGGCGTCCATATTTTCGACGCCGCCTTCGGGCTCGAAGCGCAGCACGCCGATAGCGCGTTTGTTGTTGCCCCACACGCCCTGCAAGAGCGCGCCCATCGTCTCGATGACGACGCCGCGCGGCGAACGGACTTCGATGACGCTGCCGTTCAGCCCGGCTTCGAGGTCGATGGCGTCGGAAAGCTGCTGCAGGATGATGGTGCCATTTTCGACCTGCACGATGCGCCCGGTGACCGGGGCGGTCAGCCGACGACGGCGCTTCTGCGCGATGATCTGCCCGCGCTCGACATAATCGCCCAGGCCGGCCGTCATCAGGCCGGGGAGCTGATCGTGCCTGCGCAGGCCAAAATGGGCGGCGGCATCGATGACCAGGAACGGGGCGGGCGTGCTGCCGCGCGCGACCACATCACGCACGCCAACGCGCGCGCCCATGGCCATTTCCACCTCAGCATCAAACGCATCCTCCGGCAGCAGGCGGGCCCGCCGGATGATGGCCGTGCTGAGCATCTGCCGCTGTTCAGGATAGTAGGTTTCTAAGGTCATCGTCACTCAGTTCCGTTTGTGGGGCTGGCGCATCTGATGCCGCAGCATCTTTTTTGCCGAGTTTTTTCACGCCGCGCCGCCCGCCGGAGGCAGGTTTGGCCGTGTCATAGACGGGCACTTCGGGCAGCTCTGAACTGTCGCGAATCCCGGCCGGGCTGTTGCCCCTGATCTTGCTGGCTTTGGGCGGTTTCGGGCCGCGGCCGAAGCGCCGTTTGGCAGGCTGAGTCACGGTTTCGCGCTGCACCCCGGCGATATTCTCGGCCATCATGTCTTCCAGCCAGCCAATCGACACCTCGCGCACGGGGTCGCCGGTGGACTGTGCGTACCAGTTGGAAAGCTGTGCCGCGAAGCCTTTGGCATCGACGGCCAGCGAGAGCGGGCGACCGCGTGTGTCGACGATCAGGCCGGCGCTGCCGCCCGCCATCGTGAATTTGACCTTGCGTGCGCCGTTGATGCTCATGCCACGCGCCGTGCGAATGGTCACATCGGCCTGTGTCCCAGGGGAAACTTCGTGTAGCCAGAGCATACCGGCTTCGATTTTATGCTTCTCGGTGACGCCGCGCGTCACGATGGTGACTTCGGCGGCGGCGCGTCCGGCACGCGGTGTGCCCGTCAAACTGACGGCTGTGCCCAGGTCTTCAAAGCCGCCGCCATCCATGAGCTGCACGGCAGCTTCGGGATTCAGGCGGGCCAGCGCGCCCAGCGCGGGAATGAGCGCCGCGTTGTCGAGCTGGAGGCGCACGACGCCGCGCGGCTGGAGAGCGTCCAGCAGCAGCATGGCGCTCATGCCCGGTCGGCCGGTGTTGCACAGGCCCGCGCCTGCGCCGATGATGCGGTCGAAGTGCTGGAGCGGCTGGCTGAGGTCATCCAGCGCGCTGTTTGGCGTCCAGGTGGGGCGCGCAGCGTCCACCAGCCCGGCGATGGCCGCGCGCAGGAAGCCGTGCTCCAGATACATGGCGCGCAGGGTATCAGGCACCAGGCCGGGGCGCAGCGTCTTGTTCATCGCATACGACAGGATTTCGTCCTCGTAGGTGATGAAGGGCAGCCAGCGGTCGATGGCCTCCAGCCCGACGATATCGAGCGTGCTGCGGGCGCTGGCGCCCAGGCCGATATCGGTGCGGATGCTGGTAGAGACATGGCCGCTGACCCATGCGCTGATGGTGCTGGCCGATGCGCCTATATCGATGACCATGACGTTTGATTTCGGGCCGCCGATGCGCCCCAGATATTCGGTGACGAGGTGGTAGCTTTGGGCATTGGGCAGCACGCCGAGCTGTGTCAGCCGCGAGACCGTGTCGAAGCCCATGCCGCGCTGCCCGGCGAAGCGGTTGTAGGCCGAGCCAAGCTCCGCCTGGGCCGCTTCCAGCCGCTCGATTTCGCGGGTGGGGCGCACATTGTCGGTGAAGAAGATATCGGCCACGCCGCCGATCATCTGCTTGAGATCGTCGCGCAGGTCGCTGTTGCCAGCATACAAGACCAGCGGGGCGTGGCCGCGCATCAGGCTGACGGCCGTGCGCACCAGCCGCGCCAGCTCCAGCACCGGGCCACGTGCGCCGTCATCGGTGCCGCCCGCCATGAAGATCAGGTCTGGCCGCGCCAGGATGATGGCATTCAGCCGCTCCTGCACCGGGCGATCGTCTTCCAGCGTGATGGTGTCGAGGATGTCGATGTAGGTGCCGGCCGCAGCGCGCAGGGCGCTGGCCACGCTGATTTCGGGCACCAGGCCCACCAATACGGTGCGCAGCGGTCGGCCAATGCTGGCGGTGGCGATGAAACCATCGACGCCACTGCGGTCGGCCTGTTCGGGCATGATGAGGCGGTTGTCCGGCGAGAGCATCATGCGGCCGGTGCTGATGCCGATCTGGCGGGCGATGCGCCCAAGGCCGATGCTGACATCGTGGTTGGGGAAGCCGGCGGTCGTGCGTTCTTCAGCCTGCGCGACTACGGTGTAGGTGCCGTCGACGAGCTCAAGCAGCACGGCGCGCGTGTTGACGTTCCCGAAATCGACTGCGAGGATGGAGCTTAAGGCTGCTGGCATGGCCGTCATCCACCGCCTATCGTGAGGAAAATAAAAGCCAGGCGCTCGCTGAGGATGGTCAGCCCGGTGAGGATAGCGCCGCCGTACAGGGCGCCCAGCGCGATGACGACGAAGCCCTGCCCCAGCGTGCTGATGAAGCGGCCAAACAGGCGCGGCCGCTGTGGCGCGCCGTCTGGCCCACGCCGGGCGATGCGCCCGAAATAGACCAGCGTGCACATCACGCCGCCGATGATGATGAAGCCGTTCACGAGGGCTATATTGCTCTCGGCGTTGTCACCCGGCCGCAGCGTCTCCACGGTGTCGCGCATGACCGGCAGCAGCGTGCCGCTGATAGCGCCCACCAGACCGACCGCCGCGCCGACGCCAATCAGCACCGCCAGCGCGATATTGCCCGCGCGCTGATAGCGATTGACCGACTTGAGCAGCAGCAGCACGCCCAGCACCAGCGGCACCGCGCCGACCACCAGGCCGATTGGGTCGCCGCTGCCGAAGGTGCCGCGAATCCACGGCAGGATGACGCTTTCGACGGTGACGACGGTCACATAGCCCGCCGTGATGCCCGCGAACGCATAAATAGCCAGGCGATAGAGAAAATTATCGCCCAGCAGATAGCTGAAAATGAGCAGGGTACACACAAACCCTGCGATCAGTCCGATTTGATCGAGCGTCATCGGGCGCGTCTCCTGCGTGCGATGCTGCGTCCGATATTGAGCAGCGCACCCGCGCCAATGATGGCCGAGGATGCGATGATGCCGGCGGTGATGCTGAACCAGCGCTCGTCGCGCAGGCCGGGCGACGGCGGCGGTGGTGGCACGATGACGGCCACGGCTTCCGGAGTCGCTTCAGGGGTTATTTCCGGGGTGACTTCTGGCGTCACCTCGGCGGTCGGCCGGGAGGTATTCGTGGGCCGGGGCGTGCGCGTGGCGGTCGCCTGTGCGGTGGCCGAAGCCCGGGTCGTGCGCGTGCTGGTCGGCTCGACAGCCTCGTTGGTGGGGCGCGGGGTGCGGGTGGCGCTGGGGCGTATTTCGACGCCGGTATCCTCCCCGTCATCGACCGCAATGGCACGGGTGGCTGTGGGCGGGCGCGGCGTCGGCGTGCTGCTGGCTGACTGTGCCGCGCTGCCCCCGCCAGACATGGCGGTCGCGGTGGCTGCAAAATCGATCGGCGGGCGGGCGGTCTCCTGCGCGGCCGGTTTCATTAGCAGACTGGCGGGATTAAAAGCGCCTGCCTGCGGGATGGTGAGCAGGGTGCGGTTGATCCAGCCGGATGTGCCGCTGGCCAGCTGCACGTTGTACCACTCGGTGTCATCGCTGATGCCGATGATGGTGACCTGCGTGCCGGGGGCAAGTTGGGTGATGACAGTTGAAGCCACAGACGGCTCGGAGCGCAGGTTGACCGCCTGGCTGCTCTGCACCACGCCTACGACCGGAGTGGGCGTGAAGGTCGGGGTGAAGGTGTTCGACGGCGTGAAGGTGGCCGTGGGCGTGTTGGTCGCCGTATTGGTGGGCGTAAAGGTGGCCGTCGGCGTGAACAGCAGCGGCGCCGGGCGATTCGTCTCACGCGGGGCGATCTGCGCCGCGATGGTCGATGTGGGCGTGGGGGTCGCTGCCGGAGTGCCGCTTTCGTCGGTCACTTCTTCGGTGGCTTCGGACGCGACGACCGGGGCAGGCGGCAGGTTGCCGATCAAGGTGTTGTAAGTGTAGGCGCCCGCGTAGCCAACGACGAGGCCATCCAGCGCGTTGTTCACGCCGATATACGGCTCGGCCAGCGGCGCTGCGCTGTAGCTGACGAAGGCGATGGCGGGGGCCTGTGCTGCCGCCGCGATCTGCTCGGCCCAGGCGCGGATTTCTTCCATGCTGTCGCTGACGACAATGATGGCCGAGAAGTCGCGCAGGGTGGTCAGCGTGAGGCCGGTGACCTGGCCGCGCAGGTCATTGACCAGCACAGAGGCGGTGTTCTCGCTGAAGGCGCGCAGGCCGATGGCGCCGCCGGGAATATTCTGCACGAGGAAGTAATCCCGATTGCTCTCCAGCGCGCTCACGCCCAGGCGTTCGAGGAAGGCTTCGTCAGCGGCGATCGTCGCCAGCAGGGTTTCAGCACGCAGCAGCGCGATCGGGTTGGTGCTGACGACGACCGGGTAGGCCCCGCGCATGAGCACGTGACGCAGCGCGGCGTCGGCTGCGCTGTCCAGCTCGCCCGCGCTGCCCGCATTGTATTCAATGCCGACGAGCACGACCGAGCCGGGGCGCAGATTTTCCACCAGCGACCAGGCGGCCTGGCCCGATGAGCCTGCGTCAAAGGCCACCGGGGGCAAATCACCCACGCGGGCCTCGCGCACCACAAACGGCAGCGCAGCGGCGCCCAGCAGCACGACGGCCAGCACAGCGCGTTCCAGCCGCGAGCGAATCCGGCGGGCGCGGCGGGCACGGGCGCGGGCATTTTTCGCTCGGCGCGCGGCTTTGGCCTGGTCTTTCTCGGAGGCTCCGGCTTTGGCCTTTGCGCCGACCGGCTGAATGAGCTGGTCTTCGCCAAAGTCGGGGAAATAGGTGTCGTCAAAGGTCTCGTCGATGGCGCTTTCGCGGGGCTCAGCGCCGCTGCCGACAGCCGTATCGGTGACCGTGGACACGAGGGAACGCAGCAGGGCTACGCGCTTCTGCTGTTCGTCGGTGAGGGCGATGCCGCCCGCGCCAACGCCCGTGGTTGCCTTGATGATGGCCGGGGCGAGGGTGTCTTCCATGCCGGGCAGCACCGACGAGAGCGAGTCTTTGGATGCGGCGGCCTCGGTGGGCAGATTTTCCCCGCGCTGACGCAGCTTGCGCAGGCGATCATCCAGCGCGCTGACATCGCGGTCTTTGCGCTGGCGCACGATGGCCGTCGCGCTCACTTCGCCCACGCTGACATCAGACAGCCAGTCGGGGGTATCCGCGTCGGCCAGCTCGGCCATTTCGGCGTCGATGGCGGTGAAGGCTTTCGCGCCGCTGAACGGGTTATAGTCCTGCGGGCTGGCGTCGTCTTCGGTGGCCTTCGCTTCCAGCATCGCTTCCAGGTCGGCATCCGGCTCCAGCAGCGTGCGCGTGATCGGCTTCAGTTCGCCGGTCTGGATGCTGAGCGTCTTCAGATAGCTGTCGAGGTCGCCGTAGACAGGTTCTTCGGCGGGCGTCTCGGCGGCGGGCAGCACAAACTGGTCTTCAGCGGGCAGTTCCGCCTGATAGGCTTCCAGCCACGCATCCGGATCGGGGACTGGCGGCATTGCCTGGGAGGTGCCCGCAGCGCCGGCGATGGCCTCAAAGGCGGACAGCCCGTCGTCGGCATCGCTTTCGGCGCCAATAGCAGCCCAGTCCATGCCCGGCGGGGCCGATTCGTCATATTCCAGCGCGGTTTCATCGGGTGAGAAATAGAACTCGCCAGCATCGGCCACAACCGGTTCCTGCTCTGCCTCGGCACCCATGCCAAAGGAGGCAAAGAAGTCGTCCGGCGGCAGCTCGTCTGCCCCGGCAACTGCCCCCACCGGCAGCGCATCGTCTGACTGGAGCGCGTCTTCATCGAGCACATAGGCGTCTTCATTGGCCTGCACCCAGCCCGGTACGGATTCGTCTGCCAGCGGGGCGTCATCGCCAAAGGTCAGGCCGCTTTGCCAGTCGAAATTCTGGTCTGGCTGGCCAAACGGATTATCATCCTGCGCGGGTGCGCCCGGCTCCAGCGCCGATTCCAGCCCGCTGGTGTAGTCGTCGGGCATGGTGGCCGCGGTATACAGCGCGTCGTCCAGGGCCGGGTCCATGCCCATGCCGAGTCCGGTCGCCGGTTCTTCGTCGAGGGACGACGCAAATTCGAAGGACTCGTATTCGTCGCCCGCTGCGTCAGCCTGGGGCAATTGATCGGCAGCGCCGGTCAGCATGCCGGTGTCGGGCAGCAGGTTCTGTTCTTCGGCAAACATGCCCGAAATCGGGGCTTCGTCGTCGATGAAATCGTCTTCGCTGTCGCTGAGCGCATAGGCGTAATCGGTGACTCGCGGAGCTGGGTACTCCAGCTCGGAGGCCACGTAAAACTGTTCTTCTTCAGGTTGCTGTTCGCCGCTGGATTGTGCCGGCGCGCCCAGGCTGTCGAGCGCGTCAGACAGGCGATCGGGGCCGCCCTCAGCTGCGAACATATCGGCGGCGTTGAAGTCAAATTCGGGCTCGGCATCGGCTGCCGAGGCGAAGCTGTAGGCGTCGGTGTCGGACGGCTGGGCGTCCTGCGCGGTCTCCAGGCCGTCGAGCGCGTCAGACAGATGATCGATGCCGCCCTCAGCCGCGAACATATCGGCGGCGTTGAAGTCAAATTCGGGCTCGGCATCGGCTGCCGAGGCGAAGCTGTAGGCGTCTGTTTCGGACGGCAGGGCGTCCTGCGCGGTCTCCAGGCCGTCGAGCGCGTCAGACAGATGATCGATGCCGCCCTCAGCCGCGAACATATCGGCGGCGTTGAAGTCAAATTCGGGCTCGGCATCGGCTGTCGAGGCGAAGCTGTAGGCGCTGGTGTCGCTGACGATCGGCGCGTTATCGACCGGTTCGGCGGCGGCTTCTTCGGCTGCCATCAGGGCTTCCAGGCCGGCCATCTCGCTGAAATTCAGCGTCGATTCGCCGATGCCCAGCCCTTCGGCTTCAGACTGAGGGGAGTACACGTCCGTCTCTGATGCGAGGGCGTCTTCTGGCGTCAGGCCTGCGAACAGGTCTTCATAGTCATTGCCAGGCAGCAGGTCGCGCGCATAATCGGGCGTGCCGTCGGGATCGGCGCTGGCATCCATGCCGATGCCCCAGGCGAAGTCCGGCGCGTTGTCAGACAGGATGCCTGCGTCGCTGATGCCAGCATCCGCAAATGAGGTGCCGCTGTCGGGAATCGCCAGCTCGGCCAGGTCAGCCGCGTATTCGGCCTCATAGCCTTCGATGGCTTCAGGATGCGGCGGTGGCGTGGACAGCTCGGACACGTCGAACAGCTCCATGTCCAGCGCGGCCATATCCAGCGTCAGCGGCTCGTCCTGGGGCGCTGCTTCAGGCTCCCCGGCGAACAGCTCATCGTCCATCCAGCCGCCGCTTTCGCTCTCGGCCATCAGGGCGGCGTCCTGTTCCAGCGCGACATCGCCTGTCAGCATGCCCGTGGTGGGCAGGCCAAACAGGTCGTCGTCAAAGTTATCGACCAGGCTGGGGTCTGCTGCGACGGGCTGTGCGCCGCCAAACAGCGCGGCCTCGAACGAGGCCAGGTCCTGCTGGGGTGTGGCCGGGGGTTCCGGCGTCTCGACCGACAGCTCGCCGCCGCTTTGCATGGCGATCAGCCAGTCGATGTCGCCATCCGTCGGGGCGTTTTCAGCGGCCAGGCTGGACGGTTCTTCGAGCGCGAATCCCCCGAATGCGTGCGAGGTATCCAGGCCTTCGTCACCGCTGTCTTCCAGCGGATGAGAATTGACCGCCTCACCCTGCTGGCTGTAGTCTTCTGTGCCGATCGATTCCAGCCAGCTCATATCCGGCTCGGCGGACTCTGCCGCTGCTTCGGCTTCTGCGGCCGCGACGCCATAGAAGTCGTTGTCCGAAGTGGTTTGGGCTTCAGGAGCGATTGCGGCGCTGGCGGCCAGATCGTCAAAGGACAGGCCGGTATTCCAGTCATCAGTTTCCGCCGCCGCGGCTGGCTCGGATGGAAGCTCTGCACGCGAGATCAGCGCATCGGTCATCCACGCGTCGCGCAGGGCATCATCCCCGCCGAACTGCGCATCGAACATCGTTTGTTCACTGGCAGGCGCGCCGGACGCATCGCTCTGGAACATAGCATCCCAGGCGTTGACTTCATCTTCGGGGAAGCCCCACTCGCTGACAGGGCCCGGCGTTTCGGGTGCGGGCTCTGGTTCGGGCTCCTGCAGGCCGGTGGCCACCAGCATCCCGGTGAATTTATAGCTGGGTTTTTCGACTGGCGGCAGCAGGTCGATGCCTTTGGGCAGCGGCGCTTCGTCCTCGTCGATGGGGTTGTCGGCAGCGGCCAGCGCCTCATCATCGATTTTGTTCAGCCAGCCCACGGCCGCGCCGTCGTTCGTTTCCGCCATCAGCGGCACGTGCTCGGCTTCTTCAGCGGTTGGGGCGGCGTCCCAGTCAAAGTCATCAGCGGCAGCGGCGGGTTCTGGCTCAGGCGCTTCAAAGCCTGCGTCGCGCAGCATGCCGGTGTTGAACTGGGGGACATCGTCGCTGTCTGACTGGGTGAAGGACGCGAAAGCTTCCTCGACGTCGATATCTTCTTCCGGGTACTCAGAAGCTGGCGTGGTGACCGAGGTGACGATGTTTTCCAGCTCGCTCAGCCAGCTCAGCGTGCCTGCATCCGGCTCGGCGGACTCGCTTTCCACCTCGGCCTGCGGGGTCACGTCATCGTCAAAGCCGGGCAGGCTGGGATAGCGGGGCGCTTCGTATTCCTCGGCCGCGCCGAACAGCATGCCGAAATCCGGTTCCTCGTCGTCTGCGGTGGCATTCAGCGTCTGCTTGATCGATTCCAGGCCAGCGGCCGCGAACCAGTCCACGTCGGGGATGTCGTCATTGGTTGGCGGGGCGGGCGGCTCGGGATCCACGGAAATCGACAGGACCGGCTCGGTGTCGGCAGGCTGCACAGGCTCGATCATGTCGTCTGGCAGGCGCAGCTCGCCAGTGACCACAGCGGCAGTCTGCCCGCTGAGCGACTGGAAGAAGGCGTCCATTTCGGTGCCGCGGAAGCTGTCGTCTATCTGTGCCGGTTCGTAGGGCTGGGCGGCGATCCAGTCCAGCTCCGGCAGCTCGTCATCGTCTTCTGCGCGCTCGCTGGCCGGGCCTTCGCTTTCCGCGGGGTTAAACGGGTTGTAGGCCTCAGGCTCGTCATAAACGGGCACTTCCTGAAGCGATGCGAAAAAAGACGCGATCGAATCCGGCCGTTTTTCAGGATGGGGCATCTGGGGTGGCAGCTCGACTGGCGGTTCCTCCTCAAGGATGCCCGTCCCCGTGCCGGTAAACCAGTCGGGCGCATCCTGCGTGTCGAGGGCCTCCAGCCCAAGGAACCAGTCGGGCAATTCGCCCGCGCTGGCCAGTGGCCCTGTGCCCAGCGGGCCGGTCTCCAGCGGAGCATCGGGCACCGGCGAAGACAGATCGGGGATTTCTTCCTCGATGCTCTTTTCGCGGTTCATCTCGGCCTGGACGGCCGCCCAGTCGTCATAGGTCAGCTCGGTATCGAGGCTATCGGCCAGATTGGCGCCGCTGGAAAGCCAGCTTTGCTGGTCTGAGGCGGCTTTTTCTTCGGCGCGCAGCCACGGCGGCAACGAGTCGTCGTCCTCGGCGGGGGGCGGCGCATTCAGCTTCTTCAGCGGCTTCGGTGAAGATGGCGGCGTGGGCGCAGGCGGCGGCGTGCTGCCTTCGTCGCGCAGCCAGGGGGGCAGTTCATCGCCCGAATTGTCAGGGGGGTCGTTTCTGAAAGTCATCGGCTATTCCCGTACTGCCCGTTCCTGGCCGATCAGGACGCGCATGCCCGCGATGATGGCCGCCAGGGCGATGCCCAGCAGCAATCCGCGTGCACCCGCACTGGCCGGCACGGCAAGTATCCAGGCGCGCAGTTGTTCCAGCAGGGCAAGCTGGCTGAGCGGCACCGCCCCCAGCAGCGTGATGAGCACAATGGCGGTAAAGAGCACGGCCGCCCAGGTGACGCGCCGGCGCATCAGGCGGTACGCGCCGTAGACCAGCGCAAACACGAGCAGCGCCGAAAGCGTCGATTCGATCGAGACGGCCACATCTTCCAGCACGACGCGGCGGGCGTCCGGCTGGTCAAGCACATACAGCGCGATGACGAGCAGGAAGCTGACGACCAGCGTGATGCTGTAAATGATGCCGCGTTCGCGCCCGAAGATGCGGCGCAGATGCAGGATCAGCAGGTTGAGCACGCCGATGAGCACAGTCATGGCGGCGGTGATGACGGCAATCTGGAGCACGAGGCCGGTCAGGCCTGCCAGGGTGCTGCCCGTGAGCAGCCCGACCAGCACGATCAGGCCGATGCTGATGGCGAGTGCCGAGGCGATGAGCGTGGCAATGCGGCCCATGGCGTTAGCTTCCTCCCCCGAAAAGGCCCGCCAGCAGGCGCGAGATGGCGCCGCCGGTGACTTCGTCGCCCACGATATACAGCGTGGGAATGAGCAGGCCAACGATGACCGCGATGCGCAGGATGCTGGCCGCGACCACGCCGCCAAGCGCGGTGCTGTCGCTGCCCAGATACGCCCCGGACAGCGAGAATTCGTCGCCCAGCATGGCATGATCGGCCAGGGCAAAGGCGATGGCCTGCCCCTCGATGTTGTGGGTGGCTGCGATGGTGGGCACGCGCTGGCGCGTCGCGCTCCACAGCGGCAGCGCGAGTTCGGAGCCGTAATTGCCGGTGAAGACCGCGCCGGCCGCATTGTGCGTGCGCAGCATGCCGGTCAGAAGTGCGGCGAATGCCATCGACCGGTTGCCGGCGGGCGCCCAGTGCACATGGTCCGGGCTGATGAAACCGGCTAAACGATTGCGCGCCTTGTGGGCGCGGGTGAGCGTGCCATAGGCGAGCGGCAGCACGGTGGATTCACTGATGGCCATGACCGGGGCGACCCCGCCGACGGCGGCGCGGTAGGCGATCTGATAGGTCATTTCAGCGGCGATGAGCGCAAATGGGGTGTTGGTGCCGCCCAGCGCATCACCGTTGTGGGCGATCAGCACGGGCCGGCCAGACTCGATGCCTGCGCCAACCACCTGCGGCATGGCCGTATAGGCGTCGCTGGCGATCAGCGGAAATGCCTCGCGGCGGCGGCGCACGAACTGAATCGCGATGGCCACAGCGGCAAAGGCGAACAGGATGATGAGAATCGTGAGCACACGGGTGGTGCTATCCACGTCTGGGATCCCCTGAATCTGATGAAGCCAACCAACCGCGCAGACGTTCGAGTTCGTCGGGCTGTTCCAGCGCCCTGGCGATGTCCATGGCCGCGGCGCGCCATCCTGCCAGACCGAGCACAGGCGACGCGACGTAAATCATCTGGGCGGCCAGCACCCCGAACGGTTCTGTGATATCCAGGCAGGTAGACAGCGCATCGGCCATGCCGCGTGATTTGATGCCGGTGAGCCACTCGGGCGGCTGTGTGCGCGTTTCTGCCATGCAGAAGACTATAGCACATCCTGTCGTGCGGGAAAATAAGGATGAAATACGGTTATTGGGGCGCCGGGGGCATGACGCACGGGAAATGCGAGGCGGAGGGCTTGCCTGTCTGGGAGGAAAGTCCTGTGCACGAAAGAACGTTTAACCGCCAGGACGCCAGGAACTCCAAGGGATCATGCAGAAGTGGCATCTGTGTAAACATTGATCCATAGGCATTGCTTTTTTAAAAGCGAAAGAAGGCTTAACCGCCAAGACGCCAAGACAGCATGAACAACTCGCTGGCGACTGTGTAAATATTGACCCGTGTCACGCATGCCTGGCCTGATTGTTCGCCATCAGATGGCTTCTGTGCTTCAATTTCTGGCGCTCTTGGCGTCTTGGCGGTTCAAATGATCGTTAAAGTATGGTGCCGGAGCATACTTCAAAATGCCCCGGCATCTGAACTATGGCATCATGCCTGCGGGATTCAGCCGCTCAGCGCGTCCACGATGACCTGCGCGTTATAGCGCATGAAGTCGATGTAAGTGGAGGCCGGGCCGGAAGCATCGCTGAGCGCCTCGCTGTACAGGTCACTGACGACCTGGATGCCGGCATCCTGCGCCACGATATCGGCAAGCTCCGGATTGGCCGTAATTTCCGCGAAGATGGCGGGCACGCCTTCGGCCTGGATGAAGGCGATCAGCTCGGACAGCGCCTGCGGATCGACCTCGGCACCTGTGGAGCCGCCGGGCAGCACGGTCGCCGCGACTTCAAAGCCATAGCGCGCGGCAAAATAACCCATGAATTCGTGGTTGGTGACCAGCACGCGCGCATCCTCTGGAAGCTGGGCGGTCAGCGCCTCCAGCTCGGCGTCCAGCGCGGTCAGCTCCGCGATATAGGCTTCGGCGTTGGCTGCGTATGCCTCGGCATTGGCCGGGTCAGCGGCAGACAGCGCATCGGCCACGTTCTGCGCCCACACGGCGACATTGAGCGGATTCATCCACGTGTGCGGGTCGCAGGCTTCACCAGCATGTTCCTCATCCGCGTGTTCTTCTTCGTCGGCATGTTCTTCTTCGCCTTCGTGCGCATGCTCGCCGCAGGTCAGGCCTTCGCCCAGCACGCCCAGCACCTCAAAGGCGCCGTGTTCTTCGGCCGTTTCCGCCGACTCTGCCGCTTCGCCCTCGTGGCTGTGGTCGCCGCTGAAGGCCAGGATTTCCACGCCCTGGTTCAGCTCGGTTACGGGGATATCGCCGCCGACGTTTTCCAGCAGCCCCTCGATAAAGCTTTCGTAGCCCGCGCCGACCGTGAACAGCAGGCTGGCCCCGGCCAGACGATTGGCGTCGTCGATGGTCGGTTCGTAGGCATGTGTGTCGGTATCGGGGGGCAGCAGCGTTTCAATCGTGAGCATATCCCCGGCCACATTCTGGGCGATATCGGCCACAATCGTGGTCGTGGCGACGACGCGAAGCGGTGCCTCCTGCGCGAGGCTGGCCCCGCTCAGGGTCAGCGTGGCGGCCAGCGCAATCAACGAAGATTTTTGAAACCTCATGCGGCATTCCTCTCACTTTTACGTTAATGATACAGTGTATCAAAATGGTAGCGGTCGGAATGTCATTTGTCAAGGCAAGTCGGGGGATAAAGAGTTGGGCATAAAAAAACGCGGCTGATAGCGTGTGCCACCAGCCGCGTTTTACAGACTGTGAGAGAAACGGCTTATTTTGCAGCAGCAGCAGCGGCCGCAGCAGCAGCACCGGCTGCGCTGAGGTCGAGGCGGATGGCCGGGCTCATCGTGGTGGTGATGGCAGCTTTCTTGATGTAGATGCCCTTCACCGCCGACGGCTTCTGGCGGTTGACTGCGTCGATAATCGCCTGCGCGTTATCGACCAGCTTTTCCGCGTCGAAACTGGCCTTGCCGACCGGAATGTGCAGATTACCCGTCTTGTCGTTGCGGAATTCCACGCGACCAGCCTTCAGCTCGGTGACGGCCTTGGCGATGTCTTCCGGCTGCACCACCGTGCCAGCCTTCGGGTTCGGCATCAGACCGCGCGTGCCGAGGATACGGCCGAGACGACCGACCTTGGGCATCATCGCGGGGACAGCGAGTGCGGCTTCGAAATCGAGGAAGCCTTCCTTCAGGATGCGGTTGATGAGCTCATCATCGGCGATCAGGTCAGCACCGGCAGCCTGCGCGGCACGGGCGTCTTCGCCTTCAGCGAACACCAGCACGCGCACGCTCTTGCCCAGGCCGTGCGGCAGCAGCACGGTGCTGCGCACCTGCTGGTCGCTGTGGCGCGGGTCAATGCCGAGGCGGAAGTGCAGCTCGACGGTCTCATCGAACTTGGCGGTGGAGATCTGCTTCACCAGACCGACGGCGTCGGCCAGGACATACGACTTTTCTGCATCGATCAGTTTGGCGGCGTTCTGATACCGCTTTCCGTGTAGTGCCATTGTTTTTGTCTCCTGTGGTCGTTATCGGACGTGCGTCTTCCGTCCTGCCACGAACTTCATCTGAAAAGAAAGTGCTGAGTGCTGAGCAATGAGTTCTGAGTAGTGCATCTGTAGTGAAACTTATTTCTCGCTACCCAGGAAAAGAGAGTGCTGAGCATTTTTCAACACTCATTGCTCATTGCTCAGCACTCGGTACTGATTGTTAGTCAGTCACTTCCACGCCCATGTTGAGCGCGGTGCCTTCGATTTGGAGCATGATGCTTTCCATCTTGGCGGTGTTCATGTCTTTCAGCTTGATGTCAGCGATGTCGCGGATCTGCTTGCGCGTGATCTTGCCGACCTTCTCGGTGTTCGGGCGCGACGAGCCCTTCTGGATGCCGGCAGCCTTCATAATGAGGAAGGTGGTCGGGGGGCTCTTGAGCTCAAACTTGAACGAGCCGTCGCTGAAAATGGTGATTTCCGCGGGAATGATTTCGCCGATGCGCGCGCTGGTGCGGGCGTTATATTCCTTGCAGAAACCCATCAGGTTGATACCGTGCTGCGCGAGCGCGGGACCGACCGGCGGGGCTGGGTTGGCCTTGCCCGCGTTGAGCTGCAGTGTCACCACTGCCTTGATTTTCTTTGCCATGAGGTATGCCTCTGCCTATAGTTCCGTTTCTTCACAATCACACAGGGCAGCAGACGCCGCCGCCCCGGGGGATTCACACAGGGTGATGCTGTGGCTGGTGCGCGGGAGAGCTTAGTTCCCTGCGGCCTTTTCCACTTCCAGAAAGTCCAGCTCGACGGGCGTATCGCGCCCGAAGAAATTGACCATCACGCGCACTTTGGATTTGTCCACGTCGATGGCGGCCACCACGCCGATAAAGTCGTTGAAGGGGCCGTCGACGATGCGCACTTTCTGGCCGATTTTGTAATTGACCTTGATCTTGGGCGAGCCTTCCGACATGCGGTCGATGATCGCCTTGACTTCCGCCACGGTGAGCGGCGTCGGCTGGTTGCCCATGCCCACAAAGCCGGTCACGCCAGGGGTATTGCGCACCACAAACCACGAGTCCTCGTTCATCTTCATTTCGACGAGGATATAGCCAGGAAACACACGTTTCTGCACGGTCCGGCGTTTGCCGTCCTTGACTTCGATTTCTTCCTCGGTGGGCACAATCACGTCAAAGATGTAATCGCGCATGCCCATCGAGTCGATGCGCTGCTGGATCGAGTGCTCGACCTTCTTTTCCTGGCCCGAATAGCAGTGCACCACATACCACAGGCGTTCATTGCTGGTGGCGATGCGGGTAATCTGCTCGTCGCCATCAAACAGCGACTCGGCGGGTTCTTCGGAGGTGGTCAGATTCTCAAGATCGATCGGAATAGGATCGTAATCGGTTTCCTGAGGCTGAAACTTGCTCTCGTCCTTCTTGGCCATCTGTGTTTCCCTAACGCCGCGTTAGAAGCGGCTGTCTGTGGTGCGGTTGAAATAGCGACCGATAAAGAACAGCGCGACGGCGCCACCCGCCATGAAGATCAGGATCAGCAGCGGATTGGTCAGGCCCAGACGGAACAGCTCGGTGAACAGACCGGCGATGGTGCCCAGCACGATCGACGAAATGACCAGCGCGACCAGCACGATGATGGTCAGGCGGCGCACCTCGGCGCGGGTGGGCCAGGAAATCTTCTGAATTTCACCGCGCACGCCTTCGAAATAATCACGCAGGTTGAAAATCAGGCGCTGGAAGAAATTGCGCTGCGGCTCGTCCAGCTCTTCTTCGCGCTGGCGGCGGCTGGGGGTGGCGCGGCCCTTGGCGGCCGTTACCCCGCGTGACTCTTCCGACTCATCGGCCTCGATGATTTCGGCGTCTTCTGCCTCGCGCAGTTCATCGGTGGCCAGTTTGGCCTTCTTCTGCTGTTCGCGGGTGGTCTTGTCGGCTGCCATCGAAACTCTCCTCGTGTCAGCGAACGCTGCGTATCAGGCGGCGTCCGTGGTCTGTGCTGAACTGTGCGAAACGAACCGAATCCTGTATTGAAAACACCGCCGCAAGCGACGGTGTCTTCTTTCATTCTTGAGCAGGGGCACCTGGATTCGAACCAAGAACGACGCTTTTGGAGAGCGTAATGATGCCGTTTCACCATACCCCTAGAACGGAACGGCGAGAACCCGCCAGCGCTTAGTTTACACGACCCCCACGACGCGCGTCAATGGAAGACGTACAAACATAAAATCTCCCGCATGCAGGATGCGGGAGCGTGCCGACTACTTGGTTTCGCGGTAGGTGACGTGCTTGCGTACGAACGGATCGTACTTCTTCAGCTCGAGACGCGCAGTGTCGTTCTTGCGATTCTTCTGCGTGTAGTACATGTGGCCGCTCTCGGTGCTCTTCATCTTCACCAGAACGCGATTGCCCTTTTTTGCCATGGTTCCAACTACCTGTTCTTTTGACTGACCCGACTACCAGAGAAAGAAAAGAGCTTCAGACGAGATTTGAACTCGTGACCTCACCCTTACCAAGGGTGTGCTCTACCGACTGAGCTACTGAAGCATGCCGTACTGCGCGATATAATGTGGGCCGAGTAGGACTCGAACCTACGAAGGCTTCTGCCAGCGGATTTACAGTCCGCCCCCTTTGCCACTCGGGACATCGACCCAGGATGTTAAACGTGCTGACACCAGAGCCGCTGACGAGATTTGAACTCGTAACCTACCGCTTACAAGGCGGTTGCTCTGCCGTTGAGCTACAGCGGCGTGTCTGAAAAGTATAGCACACGCAGACTGTGACACTCAATGGCTGAAACGTGCCGGTTTCGCCCCGCAGGCACGAAACTTGCCGATATCATAAAAGCGGGGCGAGGGTTTGTCAATCCAAAGTGTCGCGGCTGTGCGCCAGTCCGTTTTCGCCGTGGCATGCGGGCAACAGAGCATTCGAACTGTATGAAATGCATCAAAACCGGAATTCGGGCAAATACAGGTATAGACAAATTCACAAACCGTAGTATGCTGATATTTGCGATGTGGAATTATCACAAGAGCAATGTAGCTCTGGACCACATTCGGTGCTGTGGTTAGGCATCGGGCCAGGCCGCAAGCGTGTGAGTAATCACGCCGAAGCGGAGTGTCACATCAATACCCTGCGTTGACTGGGTTAGTAGTGGACATCAAGGCTAGTAAGACCAGATCAATTCAGGAGAACTCCAAATGGCACGTACTACCGGCACCGTCAAGTGGTTCAATGGCGAAAAGGGCTATGGCTTCATCACCCAGGAAAATGGCCCCGACCTGTTCGTCCACTACTCTGAAATTCAGGGTAACGGCTACCGCACGCTGAACGAAGGCGACAAGGTCGAATTCGAAATCACCGACGGCAAGAAGGGCAAGCAGGCCAGCGCTGTCGTTGTGAGCAGCAAGTAAGCTTCCGCTTACAACAAACGCACAACATCAAACGCCTCCGAGAAATCGGGGGCGTTTTTATTTGCCCAGGTTTGGGCGCGGACGTTGCGCGGAGCAGCAAAAGAAACACCCCCGATGGTGGTCATCGAGGGTGTTTCCGAGGAGGGGTGTTAGGGGAGTTATCGGGGATGTCAGCCTGCCTGGGTGACGGCCTTCTTCTGCTGCGATCCTGACGAATCGGCGAACTTGCCACGAGCCCAGGGGGTGCCGATCCAGTTCAGCAGGAAGTAGTCTGCGCCGATGAAACCAGCGGTCTTCCAGGCGGCGATGAGGATCAGGGCGACCACGAACAGGACCGGGTTGGTACTGGCGGATCCAGCGAGCATGAAGTTGAAGTTGAGCACAGCGCCGAAGAAGGCGGCGATGCCGACGAATGCACCGATGATCAGGCCGATACCGACCAGCAGCTCGCCGAAAACGATCAGCTTGGCGAACCAGGTGTGAGCGTTGGCGTCAAGCATGCCCTGCAGGAAGCTGCGGTACCAGTCGAAGCTGATGGCCGGGCGTCCGGTTTCAGGGATGGCGACGGCGCGCAGCCAGTAGTTCTGAAGGGCGACGCCGGTTTCCATCCATTCCGGGTTGGTCAGCTTGCCACCGGCCGAGGTCAGCCACTGGATGCCGAGCCACACGCGCAGGACCAGAAACAGGACCGAGAAGCGCGAGTCGGTCAGGAATCGGGTGACGAATGGCGGATCGGTAATCACCCTGTGCTGCTTCACCTTCAGAAAATCGAGCATTTTGTCGTCTCCTGCTGTTTATGTGCTGCCTTCGTTTGATGACAAAAGCATAGTCTGATTCAAAGGGGGCTTGTAGCAGGCAAAACCCGCGTCCTGGCGGGCAGGGTGTCAGGTTTTTCCCGAATCATTGTGGCGTAGGGACGCGGCCTGCCGCGTCTGCCGGGCAAACCGGGAAAAATCGGATAGTGCACAGCCGGACAACGCGGGCGTTGTCCCTACAGAATCATGTTTGGCTGTAGGGACGCGGCCTGCCGCGTCCGCCGGGCAAACGGGGAAAAATCGGATAGTGCACAGCCGGACAACGCGAGCGTTGTCCCTACAGAATCATGTTTGGCTGTAGGGACGCGGCCTGCCGCGTCCGCCGGGCAAACGGGGAAAATTGGAGAATGCACCGCCGGACAACGCGGGCATTGTCCGGCTACTTGAGATGGCCGTGCTCCATGGCGGACTTCACCAGGCGCGCCCGTGTATCCATGCCCAGTTTTTCCATGCCGCGCGCGCGATAGGTCTCAACGGTCTTGGTGCTCAGGAATAGTTCATCGGCAATCTCGGCATTGGTATAGCCCAGCGCGACCCGCTTGAGCACATCAAATTCGCGTTCTGAAAGCTCTTTCCAGGGATCAGCCCCGGCTTCGGATGTGCTAGAGTCGGCCGCACTGGCCTGCCGGGGATTCAACAGGTGGCCCATCATGGCGGAATGGACGTAGGTCTCGCCGCGCATGACAGCGCGAATGGCCATCAGCAGCTCGGTATCGACGGCCTTTTTGAGCACATAGCCGGCCGCGCCCGACTGAATCGCCTGGGTGAGATAGCTGCCATCGTCGTGCATGGTCAGCACCAGTATGCGCGTCGCGGGCGCGGCGACGCGCAGCGCGGGAATCACGCTCAGGCCATCCACCTGCGGCATGTTGATGTCCAGCAGCAGCACATCGGGCTGAAGCTGCGTCGCCTTGGCCAGGGCTTCAGCCCCGTTTTCAGCTTCGTCCACGACTTCCCAGCCGGGCTCATTGCTGAGCAGCAGGCGCAGCCCGGCGCGCAGGATGGCGTGGTCGTCGGCCAGCAGGATGCGTAAAGGTGTAAGGGTCATGAGACGGCCTGTTCTGTAGGATACGGGATTTCGATCACAAGGGTGGCCCCTGCGCCGGGACTGGATTCGATGGTGAGCGTGCCGCCGAACAGGCCGGCGCGTTCGCGGATGCCCTGCAGGCCGAGGCTTTTCTTCTCGCGCTGCACAGCGGCCGGGTCAAAGCCGACGCCGTTGTCCTCCACGATCACGCGGATAGTCTCGCCGCGCACGCCCACGAACACGCTGACGGCGGTCGCTTTGGCATAGCGGACGACGTTTGTCAGCGATTCCTGCACGATGCGGTAGACGGTCGTCTCCAGCGCGGCGGGCAGGCGGTCATCCAGCCCCTGAATCACCAGATCGACCGGCAGGCCATACTGCGCCTGGGCGCTTTCGATATGATGCGCCAGCGCGCTTTTCAGGCCGAGATCGTCGAGGATGCTGGGGCGCAGCTGCCATGAAAGCTGGCGCACTTCATCCAGCGTGTGGGCGACGATGCCGCGCAGCGTTTCAATACGGGCGGGCAGTTCGTCTGGCGAGCGCGTGCCGTGCAGATTTTGCAGGCCGACCAGCAGCGAGGTCAGCGACTGGCTGGTGCTGTCGTGCAGCTCGCGGGCGATGCGCTGGCGTTCATTTTCCTGCGCGTCGATGATGCCGCTGATGTACTGCTCGCGCAGGCGTTCGCGTTCACCGCGTTCTTCGTCGGCGCGTTTGAGCGAGGCGGTCATGGCATTGAAGGCGGTCGCCAGCTCGCCGATTTCGTCATCGGCCCAGCGCGGCACGGTGCGTTCCAGGTCCCCGCGCTCGACGGCGCTGGCGGCGGCCACCAGGTCGGTCAGCGGGCGCGTGAGCACCCAGGTGAGCAGGAAAGCGGCCGCAAAGCCGACCGCCACCATGACGATGGTGACCGAGAAGATGTTGAATGAGGCCTGATCGACCGTCTGATGCACCAGCAGCTGTGACAGGCCGACATGCAGGGTGCCGTAGGCCGTGCCTTCGCGTACTTCCGTCACGGTCTCGTCACTGGAGACGAACAGCTCGTGCGACGATCCTTCCGGCTGGGCGATGCTGATGAGCGTTTCGGCGGGGTCGTACAATCCTTCGGCCAGCAGCACGGCCCCATCCGGGCCGGTCAGCGCGATATAGTCGACCTGGGTGTTGTGGCTGGGCGACGAGAAATGCTCGCGTCGTTCGCTGAACAGTTCGCCCAGGTCATCGATGGTCCCGTCCTGCATGATCGTGTCTGTTTCCAGCACGATATTGCGCGTGATGGCGATGCCCTGCTGGCCCAGGTCCCACAACAGGACGGAGGTGAGCACGGCGCGCATCTGCACGATGATGAAGATGCCCAGCAGGATGATGACGCCCAGCACGATGCCCAGCACTTTCACGCGCACGCTGACCGCGCCGGCATAGCGCCAGAAAAATTGTCCTGCCCGCGAGAGGAATGGATTGTGCTGTATGTGTGTCATGTGGTATACGCCGTCAGGCCAGCCATAAACTGCGCCGCTAGTGTACCGTTTTTGGCGGCTGCCTTCATACGCTGGCATCATCGGCCAATCGGCGGGTGTGCGCTGACTTCCGCATCAGGCAGCATTTGATAGAATACGGGCATGATGCAGAATCTGAATCGATTTTTCGTACGCATGCTGTGCGCCGTCTGCCTGTCGCTGCTGGCGGGTGGGGGCTGGGCAGCGCATGCCCAGGACGCGGCCAGTGAGTTATTCAGCCGTGTGAATAACCTGCGTGCTTCGGTGGGGCGCGGGCCCTATGCCTATAACGGCGCGCTGGCGGCCGCGGCCCAGGACCAGGCGAACTGGATGCTGGCGACCGGATCGGTCAGCCACACGCGGCCGGATGGCAGCGGCCCGCGCACGCGCGCTCTGAACGCGGGCTATCCCAGCACGACTGTGGGCGAAAATATCTATATCGGCGGCCTGGCGAGCGTCGACACGGCGTGGACGTTCTGGGTCAATTCCGGCGTGCACTATAACGGCATGGTTAACGCGGCCTTCACCGAGATGGGCGTCGGCGTGGCGGCTGACGCATCAGGCGCGGCATTTGTGCTGGTGTTCGGCAATTCTGGCGGGCCGCCCCCGCCGCCGGCTAACTCAGGCGCAAGCGCCGGTGCAGCCGTGGCAGCGGCGGGCAACAGCGGCGGCTCCAGCCCGGCGCAAAGCGGTCCGCCCGCCTATTTTGCGGGTGTGGACGCCAATGGCAACATCCTGCATGTGGTGCAGCAGGGCGATACGCTGGGCGATATCGCGCTGATCTACGGCTACAACTGGGATGACCTGCCGCGCATGATGGCCGCCAATAACCTGACCGACGTGCGCGACCTGGAAGTGGGGTCGATGTTCCTGGTGCCGCCACGCGGAGGCACGTTTACGCCGACGCCGGGCGGCCCGACGAATACGCCGACACCCGTGCCGCCCACGCAAACGCCTGTGCCGGCCAGTATCACGCCGTATGTGGCGCTGATGCCAGTGCAGCAGGCCACGCTGGTGGTCACGCCGATTGTTGCGCTGACGGTCACGCTGACGCCCACGCCGACAGAAACGCCGGGTGTGGCGACGGCTGCTGCTCTGCCGGAAGAAATCGCCGCGCTGGCCAGCATCGCCGCCACCAGCAGCCCGTCCCCGGATGCATCGGGTACGCCAGCACCTGCGTCGGCTTCATCCGCGAATACGGCCGGTCAGCCGGGTGGGCTGGGCGTGATTATCGCGGCGGCGGTGGCGGTGCAGGTGGCCGTGCTGGCCTATGCCGGCGCTGAGTATGTGCGGCGCGGACGCCGGAAATAGCGCGCTCATCACGCGCTGCTCATGCACTTGTGTACAATGACAACACATCCAGAATGTGCCCCAGGCAGTTGAGGCAAACTATGACGCGTCGATCGCTTCAGGATTATCTGCGCGCCTTTGTGAAGGCCGTCCGCATGACGGCCAGCGGACAGACGCCGCAGACGCTGAAAAATGAACAGGCCGCCAGCCCGCTGCTGACATGGTGCCGCGAGTCTGTCCGCCAGGTGGATGCCATCAAGGCTGCTGCGGCGGCTGAGCAGGTGGACCTGCTGGCGCTGACGGTGCGCGTTGACAAGCGCGACCTGTCGCTGCTGACCATCCTGGAGACGGTGCGTTTTCATGCCGCCGAGGAATTTCCGCATCTGGTGCGCCAGGGGGGCCAGTACGCGACGCTGGCGATTCAGGCCTCGAATCTCAATGATCGATTCGCGGTGCTGAAGGCCAGCGAATGTGTAGAGATTTCTGCACAATTGGCGGGGAAAATCGGGGCCTTGGGCGAACATCTCGCTCAGCCGCCGCGGCCGGGCGGATGAATGAAGAAATCTTCACAAATTTTTTATGGTTTCAACACTCGCCAAACAACATTCATGTGATAGCATGATTTCTAGGTGTGAATGACACCGTAAGAACGATTATCTCATCAGGAGAACTGTCATCATGATGTACATGCCCCGCGAAGAAGGTCAAGGTCTCGTTGAGTACGCGCTGATCCTCGTGCTCGTCGCCGTCGTCGTTATCGTCATCCTGGCCCTGCTTGGCCCGGCCATCGGTAACATCTTCTCGAACATCGTCAACGCCCTCTAGTTCTCACCTAGAGCCAAACGAAAGGCCGCCCGGCAGAAATGTCGGGCGGCCTTTTTGTTTGCCTAAAACAGTGGTTGAACGCTTATTTCCCGGAGACGAAATCGTCAATGGCGATGCGGGCGATGCGGTAGTTGTTGCCGCCCATGCGCGCCGCGGGCAGCTTGCCGTCTTCGATCAGGTTAAGCACTTCCTGCTCGCTGATGCGCATATAACCGGCCGCTTCCTGCACCGTCATGATGTCGGGCGGGCGCTGCGCTGGGGCGCGCGGCTGAATCGGCGCGGGCGTGTGCCACGGGTCAGATGCAGGCGGCAGTCCGCCGGGCGTGGGCGGGACATAGGGCACTTCTTCAGGCGGGGTGCGCGGCGCGTTGTAGATGATCGAGGCGATGATGACCAGCACGACCGCCAGGACAATCAGCTGAAAGGTGAGCAGATTCCCCAGCAGGGCATCATCCAGGTTTATCGACGCGGTGCCGTCCTCGGAAACCGTGACGCTGTTGAGCGTGACCCAGAAGCTGGCGCAGAAGGTGGCCACCGACGGCATGAGCAGCAGCAGGCCGATACGCCGCCCCTGCGGCTTGGCGATGTAGCGCCCGGCGATCTTGAACTGGCCCCGGTAGAGCAGGTACAGGCCGAGGAGGATACAGACGATTTCGATCATGGTGCCGTGCTTTCGATGCCATTGGCGGACGAAGAGAGCGCGATTATAACGCGGGCGTGGCCAGCATGAACGAGATTGGTCAGCGTTTCAGCAGGCCGCGGGCGACATCGGCGGCATCGCCGCGCGCAACGGTGACTTCATGGCCGTCGCTCAGCCGCTTGAGCTTGACCATGCCTGACGCGATTTCGTCTTCACCCATCAGCGCCACCAGCGCGATGCCCTTCTTGTCGGCATAGCCGATCTGCGCGCCCAGCTTGCGGTCCTGCACATACAGCTCGGTGCGCACGCCGCCCGCACGCAGCTCAGCGGCCAGCGCACTCGCCGCCCGGCGCGTTTCCGGGCTGAACACGGTGACCAGCACCTGCGTGTTGGTGCCGCCCAGCTCCGGCGGATACAGGTTGAAGGTCTCCATCAGGTCGATGATGCGCTCGATGCCGAAGGCCATGCCCACGGTGGGGATATTCTCGCCCTTGAACAGGCCGATCAGCTCGTCATAGCGGCCGCCGCCCATGATGCTGCCCATGCCGGCGTCGTGCGCCACAGCCTCGAAAATCGGGCCGGTGTAGTAGCCCAGGCCGCGCACCATGGTGAAGTCGAATGCGTAGTGCTGGCGCGGCAGGCCGGAGGCATCCAGATAGCCCAGCAGCTCGCGCAGCTCGGTGATGGCGGCTTCGGCGGCGGGCAGGTGGCCCATCGTGCGCGTGAGCACGTCCAGCTTTTCCTCGTCAGACCCCTCCAGCAGGATGAGCGCCATGATCTTCTCGCTCACGTCAGCGGGCAGGCCGCGCTCGGCCAGCTCGGCGCGCACGCCGTCAGCGCCGACTTTGTCGTATTTGTCGATGCTGCGGTAGAGCTGCGAGAGCGGCTCGCCGTCCACGCCGGCATACTGGCCGATGGCGGTCAGCAGCTTGCGGTTGTTCAGCTTGACGGTGAAATTGGCGAAGCCCAGGCGGCGCAGGGTGGTGATGACCACGCCAACGATTTCGGCATCGGCGCTCATGTTGGGCGCGCCAGCGATGTCCGCGTCACACTGATAAAACTCGCGGTAGCGGCCCTTCTGCGGGCGCTCGGCGCGCCACACAGGCGAAATCTGGTAGCGCTTGAAGGGCAGCACAATCTCGTTGGGATACTGCGCCACCACGCGCGCCAGCGGCACGGTCAGGTCATAGCGCAGGGCCAGCTCTTCTTTGCCGCCGGGGTGCTGGGCGTTGAAGATGAGCTTTTCGGCATCCTCGCCATACTTGCCCATCAGCGTCTCGCGCAGTTCCAGCACGGGGGTTTGCAGCGGCTCGAAGCCGTACAGGTGAAAGACCTCGCGCACGATGCTGAAGACATACTCGCGCCGGATCATCTGCGGCGGCAGGGTGTCGCGCATGCCCTTGGGCAGACGCGGCTCAATCTTGGGCTTGGCCATGGGGATAATCCTTCAGCAATGGGTATCTGGCAGCATGCTGCAAAGTGTAGCGCAGCATGCCGCGCAAATGAAGCGGAAACTCAGGTCTGCGCGGGGCGCCCCTTGCGGGCCGTGCGTCGTTTGGCGGGCTGGCACGACGGGCAGAAATGGGTGCCGCGCTGGGCCACGCGAATCTTTTCGATCGGCGTGCCGCAGGTGACGCACGGCTGGCCCTCGCGGTCGTAGGCCATGAAATGAAGCTGTGCGCTGCCGGACGTGCCATCTGGCTTGCGGTACCAGTTGATGCTGGCGCCCTCGCGCTCAAGGCCGGCTGTCAGGGCCTCGCGGATGGTGCCAAACAGGCGCGCGGATTCCGCTTTGGTGAGCGAATCGGCGGCGCGCAGCGGGTGGATGCCGGCGCGGAACAGGGCTTCGTCGGCATAGATATTGCCCACGCCCGCGATAAATTCCTGGTCCAGCAGCAGGGCTTTAATTGCCTTGTGGTGGCGCTTGAGCTGGGCGGCCAGGTAGGCGGGCGTGAAGTCATCGGTCAGCGGCTCTGGCCCCAGATTTGGCGCCAGCTCTTTCACGTCCGAGACGACCGAGACAAAGCCAAATTTGCGCGCATCGCTGAAGCGCAGTTGTCGACCCTCGTCGAGAGACAGGCGCACATGCACCCAGCGGTCGGCGTCATGCACTTCGTCGGCCTGGGCGACGTACAGGCGGCCGGTCATTTTCAGGTGCACGACCAGCACATCGCCGCCGCTGAGCCGACACAGGATGTATTTGGCGCGCCGGTCGATAGCGACGACCTGCTGTCCCCGGATGCGTGCGGACACTGCCGCCGGGTCGGCCCCGCGCAGCGAATTCGGCCAGTCGGTCCAGACATCGAGGATGGTGCGCCCGACGAGCGGTTCGCGCAGCCCACGGACGACGGTTTCTACTTCAGGAAGTTCGGGCATGGGGAGTCTCTGAATGGTTGGGACGAGTGATGGCTATTTTACACGACGCGCGGGCGGGGAGACATGCCGGGTGGCCATATAAAGCCTCACCCCAAAACCCTGCGGGTTTTTGCCCCTCTCCACGTTGTGGAGAGGGGCGGTTGAGCGCAGCGAAACGGGGTGAGGTTAGTGAATTTATATCCTCGCTACTGGGCCGCGGGCACGTAGTCGAAGAACCACTTGTAGTACAGGAAGTCGAGGAAGCCGTCGGCGGTGACGCTGGCGATTGCCGCGTCGAAGGCCGGGACCAGCTCGCTGCCGATCGGGAAGATGATGCCGAATTCGTCGCGGCTGATCGGCTCACCGACCAGCTTGACGCCGGCGCCAGTGGTGCTGATGAAGCCAGCGGCAGCCGAAGCATCAGCCGGGATGGCGTCGATGTCGCCGTTGACGAGGGCGGCGATTAAGGCGCCGAATTCGTTGTAGACGACGCGGCGGTCTTCAGGCACGGCGCCATCGGTGACGAAGAAGCCGGAGGTGCCGGCCTGCACGCCCAGGATGAGCTCGTCATTGGCGGCCAGTTCTTCCAGGCTGGTGAAGCGCTCTTCATCGCCGCGCACGAGCAGGAACTGGTCGAGGTTGATGTAGGGCGCGCTGAAATCGACGACCGAGCGGCGTTCTTCGCGGATGCTGATGCCGGTGATGCCTGCGTCATACTGGCCCTCGCCGACGGCGGAAATCAGCACATCGAAGCTGGTGGTCTGGAAGACGGGCGTGAAGTTCAGGCGGGCTGCCAGTTCATTGATGAAGTCGTATTCGTAACCGACGGGCTCAGCGGTGGCCGGGTCTTCAAACTGGAACGGCGGATACAGGTTCTCCACCGCGAACACGATTTCCTGGCCTTCGAGGTCGGGCAGGGATTCATACAGCGCCCCGGAGGCCGAGTTGTAGTCGAAGAACCACTTGTAGTAGAGGTAATCGAGGAAGCCGTCGGCGGTGACGCTGGCGATAGCCGCGTCGAAGGCCGGGACCAGCTCGCTGCCGATCGGGAAGATGATGCCGAATTCGTCGCGGCTGATCGGCTCACCGACCAGCTTGACGCCGGCGCCGGTGGTGCTGATGAAGCCAGCGGCCGCCGAAGCGTCGGCGGGGATGGCATCGATGTCGCCATTGACGAGGGCGGCGATCAGGGCGCCGAATTCGTTGTAGACGACGCGGCGGTCTTCGGGCACGGCGCCATCGGTGACGAAGAAGCCGGAGGTGCCGGCCTGCACGCCGAGGATCAGCTCGTCATTGGCGGCCAGTTCTTCCAGGCTGGTGAAGCGCTCTTCATCGCCGCGCACGAGCAGGAACTGGTCGAGGTTGATGTAGGGCGCGCTGAAATCCACCACCGAGCGGCGCTCCTCGCGGATGCTGATGCCGGTGATGCCTGCGTCATACTGGCCTTCGCCGACGGCGGAGATCAGCACGTCGAAGCTGGTGGTCTGGAAGACGGGCGTGAAGTTCAGGCGGGCAGCCAGTTCGTTGATGAAGTCGTATTCGTAACCGACAGGCGCACCCGTGGCCGGGTCTTCAAACTGGAACGGCGGATACAGATTCTCCACCGCGAACACGATTTCCTGGCCTTCGAGGTCGGGCAGCTCGGTGTAAACCGAACCAGCAGCGCCAACAGTACCAAAAACGGAGAGCACCGCGAGGATGCCCAGCAGCAGGACGACGAGCAGCTTCTTCATACATTCACCTCAATGGAATCCCATAATACGCACACATGAACACCGCATCAGGCCGGAAAACAAAACCGAGCCGACCCCGTCTGGGAGGTCGGCTCGGATGAAGTCATCGTTACCAGGTGCGGTGAGAATTCACTCCGCGCGTCCCAAACGCAAATCAGCGGCTGTCTGCATACAGCAGCAGCACATCGACATGGCGTGGCGACAGACGGAAGCGTTCATATGCCTGAAGGTAACACGTCCTTCGGGCATGCGCAAATAAAAACCTGATGAGACGTGCGCTGTGGAAACGCAGGCCGGTTGTCCGCTATAATGGGACGATATGGATGTTCAGGCAAGACATGTTAAAGGACGATTTGCATGACGATCGATCGTAACGGGCGCATCACCCTCGCGGCCCTGTTTTTTGTCGCGGCCGTTTTCGTGTTCACAAACAACGCCGTCACTGGCGGTGACCTGCTGAGCTTCGCGCTGCCTGCGGCGCTGGCCGTGCTGGGCGTGCTGTTCCTGGTGTTCGAGCTGCCGCGCCGATCGGCGGCTTTTGATGCGCCGGAAGAAGTATCTGCCCCTGTAGCTGTGCATGAGCGCGAATATCTGCCGCATGCCGCCGCGCCGGTTGAGGTGGCTGTGGAGGCCCCGGCAGCAGCACCCGCGCTGGCCAGCGCCCCCGCACCCGCCGCCGAGACGCCTGCCGTCGCTGAGGCCGAAGCCCCGCATGCGGATAACCTGCTGGTGGTGAATGGCATCGGGCCGAAGATCAGCGCCGCGCTGAATGCCGCCGGCATCACGACCTATGCCGCGCTGGCCGCCGCCACGCCGGAAGCCCTGCATGACATCGTCGTCAACGCGGGCGTTCGCCTGACGGGCTCCGTAGCCGACTCGGTGCCGACCTGGCCGCGCCAGGCGGAATTCCTGAAGAACGGCGATATGGCGGGCCTGCTGGCCTACAATGCCAGCCTGAAAGCACAGAGCGGCGATTAGCCAGCCCGGATACGAACATAAAAGGCCGCCAGTGTCATCCTCTGGCGGCCTTTTCGTTTGTGAACTGCGGCGCTGGTTAAGAACCAGCGGGCACGGTGGCGGGTTCTTCGATGGGTTGCAGCAGGCCCAGGCCTTCGCGCTCGCCGATCCAGTTGACGGCCATCAGCGCGGCGGCCGCGCCCTGGCCGGAAGCCGTGATCGCCTGGCGGAAGACATCGTCGTGAATCTCGCCGCCCGCGAACACGCCATCGATATTGGTGGCCATGCGGTTATCGACGATCACGTAACCCGCCGGGTCGGTCTTGAGCTGGCCGTTGAAGACCGCGCTGTTGGGCGTGTAGCCGATGAAGATGAACACGCCGTCGGTGGGCTTTTCTTCCACCGCGCCGGTCTTCAGGTTGCGCAGCACGGCTCCCTTGACCAGTCCGTTCTCGCCCTTGATCTCATCGATCACGGTGTCATAGATGAAGCGAATCTTCTCGTGATTCAGCGCGCGCGACTGAAGCGCTACGCTGGCGCGCAGCTCGTCACGGCGATGCACGATGGTGACAGTGCTGGCAAACTTGGTCAGGAAGATGGCTTCCTGCAGCGCGCTGTCGCCGCCGCCCACGACCAGGATGTCCTTGCCGCGGAAGAAGAAGCCGTCGCAGGTGGCGCACCAGCTCACCCCGCGTCCGATGAATTCGTTCTCGCCGGGCACGTTCAGGCGGCGCGGGCTGGCCCCGATGGTGACGATTACGCTGTCGGCCAGGAATTCTTCGTTCTGCGTCTTCACGCGGAAGGGCGAGCCACCGGCAAAGTCGATCTCGGTGACGATGTCGTAGACCATTTCAGCGCCGAACCGCTCGGCCTGCAGGCGCATCTTGTCGGTCAGGTCCGGCCCCTGCACGCCATCGGGGAAGCCGGGGAAATTGTCCACGTCGTGCGTGGTGGCGATCTGTCCGCCAAACTGCATCCCGGTGATGACCACGGTGCTGAGCTGGGCACGGGCGCTGTACAGCGCGGCCGTCAGGCCAGACGGCCCGGAACCGATGATGAGAACCCTTACTTTACGCATGTGATTGACTGTCCTCTGATGTCTTTAATTCTGCTGAGGCCTGGCTGGGCAGGCAGTTGGCCGTCAGGCCTTCCTGTTCAGCGCGCATGATGCACAAAAATGCCTGGTATTCCTCGTTACACTCCGGACACAGGTCGAAGTGATCGGCGATGGCAGGGAGCAACTGGTGCAGATCTGCGCCTTTTTCGACCATATCCCACAAGGTGTGCAGTTGTTCCATACACATCTCGCAGTCCACGCATCCGTCGCCGGATTCGGGCTGGTGGCTTTCAAAAATCATGTCAAGTAGCTGCCGCAGTTGTGCGTCCACTGCGCTGTATCCTTCATTCACTGTGATATGCAAAATATGACGATACGCGTCATCTTCATCTTACAAGGTTCCATGGTCTAAAAGTACAAACTATGCTCATTCCTGAAACAAATTGAGCAGATAGTCCATATTCAGCCCCTGTTCCTCGAAATGCGCGCGCAGTTTGCGGCGGGCATCGTGGATGAGCTTGTAGAGGGCGTTGCGGTTGGTGTGCATTTCGTCGGCCACCACGTCCAGCGGAATATTCTGCACGGCGACGGCGAACAGCGCGCGATACTGGCGGTCGGTCAGCACATCTTTGAGGGCGGCGCGCACCTTCACCATGACGTCGTCGCGCTCGGCCACGCGTTCCGGCTGCTGCGGTTTTTCGCCCAGCACCGGATTGGCATTGGCGGGCAGGAAGTCGCTTTCGCCCATGATGTGGTCAAGGCTGAAGTCTTTGTAGCGTGCGCGGCGCAGGTCGCTGATGGCCACGCGCACGGCGATACGCGTCGCCCAGGTGGTGAACATGCTGTCGCCGCGAAAGCTGTCGAGGTTGTCCAGCACGCGCAGGGTGGCATCCTGGGCCATGTCGGCGGACATCTGCTCCAGCTCGTGCGAAGACAGGCCGGACAGGTCGCTGCGTTCGCGGCTGAGGTAATAGTAGATGCCCCGCTGCAGGCGTTCTTTCAGGTCCTGGAGGGCGGCCTCCTGGGCATCACCTGAAGCGCGTAACTCGTGCAGCCATTGTTCGTTGCTACGGTCTGCCATGCTGTATCCGCTGAAAACAGAAAAACTAATGACGGCAGACTATACCACGAACCATGCCCGCGTCTGAAAGAATTGTATAGGAAATAAAAGAGTGATTGACACAGGCCGGATGCACGCCTGACCCGTCCCGCTGGGTGCGCGGAAGCATGACGGCGTCAGCCGGAAAAGAAATATTAGATGTAATAGCAGCCGGCCTGATAAAATCAGGCTTCAAAAGACGACTGCCCGGACAGTGACAGGTAATAAACTTTCGGGGCGGCGCTGAATTCGATCAGGAAGATCATTAACAGAATAGACGGCGCGAACAACCGCTGTCAGCGAAAGCGAGGTTTAGCATGATCAGAAAGCTTTTCGTGGGATGGTTTATCGCGGTCCTGTTCCTGGCACTTGCGCTGTCTACCAGCGCGCAGCCTGACGGTACGACAGACTGCCCGACGCTCAGCCCGCGGCTGAACAACGACCTTCAGTTAAGCCTGATCGACCCGCAGACGAATCAGGTTGTGCACACGGAAACGCTGCCCTATGCCTACACATTCAGGTATTCCCCGGACTGCCGCTTCCTGTTTGGTAACGCCATCGGCTATCGAGACTGCGGCCCTGGGCTGATTATCTGGAATGCGGTGAGCGGCGAACGGATGCAATCATTTAATGGAATGTGTGACACAGGTGGTACAACTTTCCCTCGCGTGATTTGGAAACCAGATAACAGCGTTGCGATAATCAGTGAATGGTATCGAGGCAGGCTGGCAGCAAATTTTAGTACGACCGATCGTTATCTTTGGTATCCCGACCGCAATCAGCTCATACTGCTTGAATCCGAAGGTTCTTCGTACGAGGTTCAACCAAGTTTGCTTCAGGTAGAATGGGATGATGAGCGCGGTTGGTTATGGTCGAGTGGCATTGGAGGCATCGCGGCGTTCGATGTTGAGAGCGGCGCTCGCACAATAGATTTTCGAAATCCACCGGATCTTGAATACTACTTTCAAGGGGCAGTCTCATCATTTACGTTTTCGCCTGATCGCAGTTTTGTTGCCTTACACGGACAGAGTCTCATGTTTGGTAATACACAGCCGACGTTTACGGTCTACGACATTGCAGCAGGCACCGGTATACAGGTAAACCCGGAACTGAACGGCGCCGGGACGGTGGCGCTGTCGCCAGACAACCGCTACCTGACCATGAGCTATACAGCGATCCGTGTCTGGGACCTGCACGCGTTGCCCGAAAATCTCGCTGACCGCCTGCCCATCTATCGCCTGCCCCTTCCGAACGCGCAGATTGGTCAAAGCCGGGTGTATTTTGCCGATAACAACACCCTGGTCGCCGAGACACCGGATGGCGAAACGCGCTTCGTGTATGACATGACGACAGGTCAGCGGGTGGAGTGAAGGCAGGCGGCGCAAACAGCCTGGCATCGTACAAACGCGTATCACCTCGCCCTTGGTATCCTCAGGGGCGAGGTGTTTTTATGAACATGGCCGCCATGTGCACGAGCCCACACCCGCGCAAATGGACAGGCGACAAAACAGGTGCTGCGGGTTTACACTGAGCAGTGGGGAATCCACATGCCCCGGCCACAGGCACGTTCAAAACCACAACCAAGGATAACAGCCACGATGAGTTCAGCCGCACAGGCCGCCGTCCCCGACGAGCCACTCGATTTCCGGCGCATTCTGCCTATTTTCATCATCATTTTTGTCGACCTGATGGGCCTGACGATCATCATCCCGGTGCTGCCGCTGTATGCCAGCAGCTTTGGCGCGACGCCCTTCCTGCTGGGCGTGATGCAGGCGGTCTACCCGCTGATGCAGTTTATCGGCGGGCCGATCCTGGGCAGCCTGGGCGACCGTTTTGGCCGCAAGCCGGTATTGCTCATCAGCCAGATCGGCACGTTTACTGGCTTCATCGTCATGGGGCTGGCCAATTCGCTCGGTCTGCTGCTGCTGGCCCGCGCCATCGATGGCCTGTCGGGCGCGAATATCGCCACGGCGCAGGCCGCCATCAGCGACAGCACCCCACCGAAACGTCGTGCGCAGGCGCTGGGCATCGTGGGCGCGGCGTTTGGCCTCGGCTTCGTGTTTGGGCCGGTGATTTCAGCCATCGCGCTGCAGGCCTCCAACAATGACTTTCGCGTGCCGGCCTTTATCGCGGCGGCTTTTTCGCTGGGCTCGATCATCCTGACCAGCGTCATGTTCCGCGAGACGCTGCCGCCTGAACGCCGCAGCACAGCCCCGCTGAGCGCGCTATCGCTGGTGACCGGCGTGTTCCCGCGTATGTACCGGGCGCTGGTCAATCCGGCCATCGGCATCCTGCTGACGCTGTACTTTTTCCTGTGGGCCGCGTTTGGCGCATTCCAGACGTATGTCACCCCGCTGACCTTTTCGCGCCTGGGGCTGAGCGGCAGCGCCAACGCGATCTTCTTCGCCTACGTGGGCATCATCCTGGTGCTGGTGCAGGGGCGGCTGATCGGCCCGCTGGCGCGCCGCTTTGGCGAGCGTCGGCTGGTGTTCACCGGGCTGGGGCTGCTGGCGCTGGGGATGGCGCTGCTAGCGGTCACGCCCACCATGCCGCTGCCCAGTTATTCGCAGCAGGAGGCGCTGGCCCAGCTTGAGCAGGGGGAAGCCGCGCCTGCGGGCGAGGGCCTGGCGGTGGATGTGACGTCGGCGCTGGTGCCGCCGTCCGATGATGCGCCGCGTGGCTATCTGGGCGTGGGCTTCGTGCTGCTGGCGCTGACGTGCATCCCGTTTGGCAACAGCATGCTTCAGGTGAGCATCGTCAGCCTGATTACCAAGCGCGTGGACCGGCGTGAGGTGGGCACGGTGCTGGGCCTGAACAGCGCGTTCCAGAGCGCGGCCAACACCATCGGCCCGCTGATGGCTGGCGTGCTGGCGCAGGCATTTGGCCTGTTTGCGCCGTTTGCGGCCAGCGCTGTCCTGCTGCTGGTGCTGCTGGGCGTGGCCCGTGCCCGCCTGACAGGCGGCGCTGAGGACCAGGCTGGCGCGGCCACGGCAGGGCCGCCGCCGCCCGTAGGGCATTGATGCTGTAAACGCGCTGTATATCCAAAGTTATCCCAACCCCTTTCCATCCGAGAGGGGTTTTTGTTTGCCTGGCACGGCGCAATTTGTGACCGTATTTCCGACCAAATTTCCACCTGAAAACAGAACATGTGGTCTATTCTGCTGGGCAGCGCATAGGATGTTTCGCGCCGCACCTTAACAACCGCATGGCCGCACGGACAGAGGCGGCCACGAAACCTGATTGGCGCGGGGACGAACAGTCCCCGTCATGAAAGGACTGAATCCTATGATGATACGCGCAGCCCCGCCGCTGAAAACGATGGGCGGCGGGCGCATCGGTGGTTACCTGATTGTGTGGGGCGCGCACGACCAGCGCGACCTGCACGGGGAATATTTCACGCCAGAGACCGAGCTGGCGCTCGACTGGTATGCGCGGCGGCCTGTGCTGTATCAGCACGGGCTGGACGAGGCCGTGAAAACAAGCGTGATCGGCGCCATCGACACGCTGGCGACCGACGACACGGGCGTGTGGGCGGAGGCGCAGCTTGACCTGCGCCATACGTATGCGCGCGCCGTGCTGGGGCTGATCGATCGTGGGGCGCTGGGCTGGTCTTCGGGCAGCCTTGCGCATCTGGTGGACGTGGCCGAGGACGGCCATATCCGCCGCTGGCCGGTGGTAGAAGGCAGCCTGACGCCGACGCCCGCAGAGCCGCGCCGCACCGATGTGCGCACCGTGAAGATGGCATTTGACGCGCTGGGGCTGAATACCGACGCGCTGGCTTTATCGCAGGGGATGCCCAAAAGGGCCGGAGAGGACACCATGGACCAGATGACGATGACGAACGACGTGCCGCGCAAGCGCCTGCCTGCCGGCAAGTCTGGCGAGGGAGAACGCGCCGCGGTCGAGGTGGGCAGTCCGTTTGACGGGCTGGATGCGTTTGACCTGCTGCACGGCTATATGCTGATGCGCCACGCGCGCGGGTTCCAGGGCGTGACAGAGCGTTATGCCAATGCGCTGGCGCACCGCATGCGCGGGACGGGCATGAGCGCTATCAAGGCCGATGAGTTGAGCCGCAGCACGCTGACCGGCTACGGCGACGAGTGGGTGCCCGACCTGTGGAGCGCGCAGATCTGGAGCAAGGCGCGCCAGGATAACCTGATCCTGCCCGCGCTGCCGTCGGTGGAGATGCTGAGCAATCCGTTTGAGCTGCCCACCGAGAGTATGGACCCGACCGTGTATTTCGTGCCTGAGACGGCTGACGAAGCGCAGCTGACGCTGGGCGGGCTGAATCCGATTCCCGACTCGAAGATTGGCACCGGCAAAGTGACGCTGAATGCGCGCAAGCTGGCGCTGCGGGCCGGCTTCAGCGCCGAGCTGGTGGAAGATGCCATCGTCCCCGTGCTGTCGCTGTACCGCGCGCAGGCGGTGCGCGCCATCACCGATGCGCTGGACAATGTCATCCTGAACGGCGATACGGTCACGGCGGGCACGGGTAATATCAACAAAGACCATGCCGCGCCGGCGGCCACTGACAAGTATCTGGCGCTGGATGGCCTGCGCAAGCTGCCTCTGGTGACGAATACGGCCGCCAAAGTGGATGCGGCCAACGTCGCGCCCACGCTAGCCCTGCTGCGCCAGGCGCGTTTCCGGCTGGATGCGCGTTATGCTGTGCGCCCGGCCGACCTGCTGTGGATTGTGGACAGCGGCACGTATGCCAAGCTGCTCTCGCTGAGCGAATTCATGACGATGGACAAGGTGGGGCCGGCCGCGACCGTGCTGACCGGCCAGATCGGCATGATCGACGGGTCGCCGGTGATGGTGTCGAGCGAGCTGCCACTGACCGAGGCTGATGGCAAGGTGGGCGCTGGCCCGAATGACCGCGGCACCGCGCTGTGCGTATATCGCCCGGGCTGGGTGGTGGGCTATCGCCGCCGCATCGCCGTGAGCGTGGACTACATCAGCTATACCGACAGCTATCAGATGACCGCGACGGTGCGCCTGGCGCTGGCCTCGTATGATACGAAGGTGGCCGCCGCGCTGTACAACATCGCCGTGTAGCGGGATGCAAAACGGGCAGGGTCGTGCGTGAAAAGCCACGACCCTGCCCGCTGGAAGCCACCAGGGGCGGACACACAAGTCCGCCCCTGCTCGCATGAAGAATAGATTTGAAGCCTTACTGCGTGACGCTGTAGACGGTGGTCGTGCCGCTGATTTCGTTGGCCACCACCAGCAGCGCTTCGCCGGTCGGGCTGTCCGACGCGGGGATGAAGCGCAGGCCTTCAGGGCCGAGGTCGCCTGCTGTGCCGGCTTCAGCATCGCCCGTATAGTCGCGATTGTTGGCATAGGTGACGAACACCGGCGCGGCCGGGTCGCTGATGTCGTAGACCATCACGCCGCCGATGCGCTCCAGGCCGATGAAGGCGTAGGTGGCGTCACCGATCTGACCGATTGCGACGCCTTCCGGCTCAGGGCCCTTGTTGTCGCTGCGGTTGTCGAACGAACCATTCTCGTCGTTGGTCGCGTTGAATTCTTCCGGCACCAGCTCCGCGATGAGGGTTTCCAGCTGAGAACCACTGTCGTAGACCAGCGTGCCATCGGCCGCCCAGATGGAGAACGAGCGCGCGCCGGGGACATAGAGCACGTCCAGGTCGCCATCTCCGTCGGTGTCGCTGAACGGCGTGAGGATGGTCAGGCGGCCCAGGACTTCCGGCGCCTGCAGCTCAGCAGCGTTGGGGAAGGCTTCGGCGTCGAGCGTCATATCTTCCACGCGCTCTTCTTCAGCAAAGGTCTCGTAGTCGCGGGTGTCGCCTTCGTTGGCAGTCACCAGGAAGGTCTCGCCGTTGACTTCATAAGCGACCACGGCATCCGGCTGGTACAGGCCAAACACCGGATGGCTGGTGATGTTGATTGCGCCGTCTTCGTCGCTGGCATCCAGTTCGTTGCCGGGCAGGCTGTGGTCCTTCAGGCCCAGCGGCACCACAGCGGTGACGGTCGCGCTGGCGATATCGATCACGCCGAGGGCATTGGCTTCCTGCAGGGTGACATAGGCGGTGGCGCCGTCAGCCGACACGGCGACGTATTCCGGTTCCAGGTCCTGCGCCTGCGTGGCATTCGGCCCGAAAACGCGCACGGCCGGGTCGAGCATGACATCGGCAAAGCTGACGGTGGTCACGGTGGCGGCTTCAACGCCGGCGCTGATGTCGACGATGCTGACCGAGCCTTCAGGGTCCACCGAGTAATCGCTGTTCGGCTCGCCTTCGTTGGCCGTCAACACTTTGGTGCCATCGGGCGTGAAGGTGAGCATGTCCGGCAGGGCGCCCACTTCATAGCTGGCGATGAACGAGCCATCGGGATTGAAGAAACCGACAGCACCGTTGGCCTGGCCATTTTCCAGCGCGACAGCCAGCAGGTCACCAAAAATGGTGACATGGGTGGAACCTTCAGCGTAGGGGGTGACATCGATGCTGCTCACCAGCGTCGGCGCGGACGGATCGGCAATATTCAGGATATCGATCGAGGCCGTGGCGCCATTGACGACATACAACTGGCTGGTTGCCGGATGGAAGGCCACGATTTCGGCCGCGCCTTCATCGAAAGCACCCGCGGCATAGGTGCCCAGCGGGGTGAGTGTCAGCGCGCCTTCCTGCGCAAAGGCAGGAGCAGCGGCCAGCAGAGCCAGGGCGGCGGCGGCCGAAAACAAACGAAGTTTACGCATGTGAGGATTCTCCCGAAAATGGTTGGTCAGGGTTATGGATGTCGGGAGTATATGAGGAAACTTTTAAGGGAGTGTTGCGTAAAATTAAAGAACCGGCACAGGAAGATTAAGGGACGGGGCAATGGGCGTGCGTGACTAACCAGCCTCATCCCTGGGGAGGATTCACACCCGATTGTCTGGAATGCATCGGCGGGCGCGTCGCGACGCGCCCAACCGTATTGGGCCGACGGATGGCCTCAGGCCGTCGTCAGGCCCAGCCAGCGCAGCCACGCATCGAGCAGCACACTGGCGCGCGCATAATCCACCGAGGCGGACGAAGCGTCTGCCTGCCCGCTGAGGTAGCCCAGCACGCCATCCGCCAGACGGCTGGTGGTGATGACCGCCTGGTTCTGGGCCTCGGCGGCGCAGGGCGGCGCGGTCAGCTGGACGATCTGCGCGGAAATCAGGCGGGCGCTGTCGGCGGCCGGGCCTGCTGTGGCCGGATCGATAGTCGGGTCAGTGACCGGTAACAGCGTGGCCTCGAAGGCGGCCAGCAGCGGCGCGATCTGGGCGTTCCACTCGGGCAGGCCGGGGCATTCGCCGCCGCCGCGCGACACATTCTGGTTGATCGGCGACTCAGGGCTGGTATTCAGGCCTGTCTCCCACAGCAGGTCATAGATGCTGGCAAACTGGGCGGCAGCAATGCGCGCCTGCGGGTTACTGCCCGCGCGGTCGGCATTCTGCAGCGTGACGATCGCGTTGATTTGCGCATCGACGGCGGCCAGCACGGTTTCACGCAGCGGCAGCGCGCAGTCATCGGCGGCGGCATTGGCGATGATATCGCGCGCACCGCGGACAGTGTCGAGCGTCTCGCTGATGCTCTGGCCGGGGCTGAAATAGAGCGGCGCATAGCTGATCACAATCGACTCAAACGACGCGCTGACGGTATTCCACCAGTCGAGCGGCGCCGCGCAGACCGTGTCCACGGCATCCCCGTCGGTCATCGAGTCGATCCCTGCGGAGTCAGTCATCGAGTCGATTCCTGCGGAGTCGGTCAGCGCTTCCGGGGCTGGCGCCGGGGTGGCGATCAGCGGCGGGATGCCCAGCAGCGAGGCGCTGGACGCGGCCGGAGGGTCGATCAGGCCGAACGACTGCGCGAGATACACCCCGCCGATGCCCAGCACAGCCAGCAGCACCAGCAGCAGCAGCGCATTCAGGATGACCTGGATGAAGCCGCCGATGATGCCCAGCACGCCGATGCCCTGTTTGGACTTCGTGCGTCGCCCCGACGAAGCGCGCGCGCGCTCGGCCAGCCCGCCAGACGAACTGCTGGTGGTGAACGGGTCGCCCGTCATCATGCCATCATCGTCATTCGGGTCATCAAAGCGCGGATCAAATTCACGCTGCTGGGATTTTTTATCCTGTTTTTTGGCCATGTGTCGCCCTCGGCTGTCGCCCCGCAGAGATCAAGAAGCAGTTAAGCACCAGTGTATGCCCTAATGTACCGCGAAGGACGTATAGACTGCCATGCTGCCGGAATGACGAACACCGCACACACGCCAAGGCCATACATCAGCAGGCTGGCGCCAGAGCCTTCCAGGGCGGGATGGCTGGCAAACAGCGTCGTAGGCGTGTTGCCCAGCGCATGGATGCCCACGCAGATGAACAGGTTGTCGGTGCGGATGTAGATGCAGGTGAGCAGCACGCCGCACAGCAGCAGCATGACCAGATCGACCAGCATGGCGGGCGCGTCCATGCCCAGATACAGCCGGTTGGGGATGTGGATGAGCGCAAAAATGCCCTGCGAGATGCCGATAGCGACGGCGATGCGTGTGCGCGGCGTGGCAATCCGCGACAGGCGCAGCAGCATTTGCGGAAACAGCAGCCCGCGAAAGGCGATTTCCTCAAACAGCGCGTTGCCCAGCAGCTGCGTCAGCAGCAGTCCGACCAGCGGGATGGCGCCGCCCTGCCACCACCAGTGCAGGCGGATATCGCCGTGCGCCAGCACCCCGCCCAGCAGATGGACGCCCTGTGCAGCCAGCCATATGCCCAGCGTGATGCCCGCGGCGCGGCGCAGCTTGCCCGGCGCGATGCCCAGGTCATAGCGGCGCAGATGGCCATAGCCCAGCATGACGCCGCCCACCAGCAGGGCCAGGAGCGCCCAGTTCGCCAGCAGCGAGCCGGTCAGCAGGCCGCCGGTGGCGCTGGCCAGTGGGGTGAGCGCGTGCGAGGCGAACAGCCCCAGGTTGATGACGACGGTGAGGGCAGCGTGGGCCGCGACAAAGAGCGTCAGGGTGCCGCGACGCGCTGGCCGGATGGGATCAATCACAGGTGATGAAATCCGATGGGTGCACCATACAAAATGCTAACGTGACCATTATAGCGCCGCGTGAAAAAACTGCCTGACCCGATGTTACTATAGGCCGGATGCGCCAACTGGCGGTAGACTATTTGTGGGACGTGCTGCACAACGCGCACGTGATCGGCCTGAGGGGGATTGAGGACACGATGACGGGACAGTCGGCATTTATTCCGGAAGAATGGGAATTGTTGATCGCGGGAATCCTTCAGCCGGCACTGGCGGTCTCGATGGTCGAGCGCGGGGGCACGCTGGTGGAGATGCTGGCGCTGTACGACGCGCTGGCTGAAGAACTGAAAGTGCATGTGGGCTACCCGGTGCTGGGCGCCCTGCTGACACAGCTTCTTTCGCGCAAGGCGGTCGATGCGCTGCGCGCCTACGATCGCATCGATTATGAGACGCTGGCTCTGATGAGCCTGAATACCCTGCGCGATGCCCTGGCGCTGATGGTCACCAAAGCCAATGCTGACGAGGTGTCGATCTACAAGGCTGTCGTGCGCGAGCTGGTGCAGCGCGTGGCCGAGGCCAATGTCGAGGGCAGCTCGGCGGTCAGCGAAAACGAAGCTGGCATGATCGCGGAAATTGAACTGGTGCTGAGCGATTCCTAAACTTTTTCCACACCATCTTTGGAAACAAAAGCAGGCGGACCCGTGCGAGTCCGCCTGCTGTATTCATGACATGTGTTGTGCGCTGGCGTTTACTCGCCCGCGCTCTGCAGCGTGATGACCGCGCGGCCAGCGGCGGACAGTTCGCCTTCAGCCGTCATCCCTGACGAGATATTCAGGCTGTCGAGGATCGCGCCGACCGACGGTGCGCCTTCATTCATGCTGCGCCCCAGGGCGGCCAGGTCGATGATGCTGACGGCGCTGGGCGCCAGATACAGGAAGGCGGGCGCGCCGGGCAGAGACGTGCTAAGCGAGCTCTGGAACGACGCATCGGCCGCCAGTCCGCCATCCGCGCTGAGCGCCTGCGTCACGTAGTCGGGCGTGCCCAGCACGAACACGCTGTCGTTCACGGCCATCTGAATCAACAGCGGGTACGACAGGTCAGTGGTTTGCGGCGGAATCGTGATCGTCCAGCCGCTGCCGCCCGGCACATCGAGGGCTTCCAGCGTGATGCCGGATTCTTCGGCCATCGGCAGGAACTGCTGCACGGCCTGGGCGATGCCGTCGTACAGCGGCTGGATGCCGCCGTCGACATTTTCAAACACGAGACCAAAGCCGAACAGGTCGACAATCGGCTCACCGCCGCCCATCAGGCCCGCCATGAGCGCTTCGGGGTTAATGCTGAGGCCGAGCGCAAACTGGCCGTTCAGGCTGGCGGTGATTTCATCCAGCGTCAGGCCGGTGGCGCCGCGCAGCACGAAATTGATCTGGTTCAGCGCCGCTTCGAATTCTTCAGCGCCCATGCCCTGCATGTCCCCCATCATTTGCAGGTTGGTGCTCAGGCTGTTGTCGATATTGGCGCCCAGATTAGAGCTGAGGATGACGGCTGCCGCATCTGCCGGCAGGCGAGACGCAAAGGCAGGGTCAAACGGGGTGAAGCCCGCCAGCACGTCGGGCGAGATGCCCAGTTGTTCCAGATACGCCGAGGAATCGATGCTGACGAAAAAGTCCATCGTGAAATGAACCTCTTCGAGGATGACGAAGCCGACGGCGACGCCGTTGATGCTGTTATACACGCCGCTCAGCGCGTCCAGCTGCGCCATCTGCGCATCCAGTTCGGGCATGTCGGCGGTCATCGCTTCCAGCGTGCTCATCTGCGCGCGGGCGATCGGGCCGATGGCCAGATAGGCAGCGATGTTATAGTCGCCATTCGGAAGCTGGCTGATGGTGCTGTTGAAATCTTCCGCGCCGGCCAGGGTGTTCGTCAGGCTGGCAGCGGTCAGCACGGCATCCGTGTTGCCGACCAGCAGCACATCGTTGCCCACGTAGAAGTAGTAGGGCACGGGCATCTGATTGCTGCCGGAGGGCACAATGGTATCGGCTGCGTCGGTCGATTCGACCACGAACATGGCGTTGCCATCATTGGCCGAAATCATGTCCTGCAGCAGGGCGGTGACGCCCGCGCGGTCGGTGATCTGTAAGGCGACGCCGACGCCAGCCTTGTCGTCGTTGCTGGGATCTTCGTCGATCAGCGGGAAGGCATCAGTCGTGCCGACGGCGCCGATATCGCCCAGCAGCGGGCGCAGCGTCTCCATAAACGTGGCATTTGCATCACGCGTCAGCGTCTGCGTGGCTTCGTCCAGACCCTCCAGCAGGTTGCTGCCGCTGGCGGTCGGGTCACCGACGCGTTCGACGCGTGAAATCACGCCGTCCAGCGTGTCGATGAAGGCCTGATCGGTGCGGAAGCCGACGTAAAACGCGGCATTCGCCGGATAGTAGCTCGCCAGGCTGGCCAGATCCGATGTGGGGATGGCGGCGGCGGGCAGCGCGAAAATACTCACGAGCAGGATGGTGAGACCAATCAGCAGTAATCTACGCATAGCAGTTCTGAAGCTCCTCAATACCGAAATGATTGTTACAGTCAAACTATACGCCAGAATGACTCCTTTCGTTGCACTGCGTTGCCAAACGGGTGGTTTCAGCCCGACATGGATGGGGCCGATTATTCGCCTGACAGGGCGGGCGTGTGTTATGGTTTATACAGACGCAGTTGATCGTACACTTATAAAACAGGCGGGGTGCTCTCCCCGTAGCCGATGTTTTGGAAGGAACAGCCGATGATGCCACCGCAGACAGATGCTCCGGGCATGCCCTCTCCTGAAACCAGTGCCCCTCCCCCGGTCAAAGCTGGCCGGTCCAGCGCGCGCATGGCGCGGGTGGTTGGCATTGGCATGATGGTGGCTGGCGCGATTCTGCTGGCGCTGTATCTGCCGCCGCCGTTTTCAGCGATCGCCGTGATTGCCCTGATGGCCGCTGCCATCTTCTGGGGACGCCGCGAGCTGTCGAAGAAATCGGCCCCGAAGTAAAGCGCAGCGTCCCCCTGGAGCATGCCAGCCTGACGGCTGTGTCATGCCCCGTGTCCCCCTGACAAGCTGACATCTCCCTGCGCCCGCCCTGGAATTCGCTGAATTTCGGGGTGGTCTGCATCCAGACTCCCGCGCTCACGCTATCGTTCCAAGCTGACCCAAAGGACAATCGTATGACAACACCCCTGTACGCCACGCTGACGGCGCTGCGGCGCGAGCTGCATTTGTCTGAGGCTGAGACGAGTGACGATGCGCGCCTGCTGGACGCCCTGCGTGCCGCGACCGACTGGATCGATCAGGCCTGCGGACGTTCTTTTGCGCCGCGTCTGGCGACGATCACGCATCCCGCTCCGCGCAGGCCGTCTGCCGAGCTGACGTTGCACGACGACCTGCTGGCGCTGACCGCGCTGGAAGACGACGGCGGGATGATCGCCCCGGAGGATGTCGCCCTGCTGCCTGAAAGCGGCCCGGCGTCGCTGCTGCGCCGGACGGACAGCGGCCTGTTTTCCGGAGAAGTTCGCGTGACCGGCCTGTGGGGCTGGCACATTCATGCTGCTAAGGTGTGGCTGGACAGCGGCGACAGCATCACGGATGGCGCGGGTATCACGGCGGATGCGGTGCTGGTCTCGGTGGATGCTGTGTCAGGCGCAAACGGGCTGGGCGAGAATCCGCGTTTTCAGGTTGGGCAGTTGCTGTCTGTGGGGACAGAGTACCTGCTGGTGACGGCTACTGACGCGGAGGCCAATACGCTGGGCGTGGTGCGCGCTGTGCAGGGCAGCACGCCCCAGGCGCATGCTGCCGGGACGCCGATTTTAGTTTTTCAGCCGATGCCGGTGGTGCGTGCGCTGGCTGTGCGCATCGCGGCTGCGCTCGCCCGGCGCGAGCCGTTGGCTGGTGTGCTGGCGGATGCCGCGCTGCCGGTTCGCCCGCGCGTGTCGTGATGCAGAAAGGATGCTGATGGGCGCTTACGAAGACGCATTGTTACAACTGGGCGCGCTGGCCGTGACTGGCGTGGCGCAGCATTTCACGCATGTCACCCTGCCCGACCGCATCGCCCGCGGGCATCTGCCTGCGCTGCTCGTGATTCCCGGTGATTATGGCGCGGGCGGGGCGTCGTGGTTCGCCAGCCGCGCCGAAGGATTCGAGGCGTCTGGCTTCTCAGGCGCGGCCAGCACGCTGACGGTCGCGGTCACGCACCTGCTGGTGACCAGTCTGGCCCAGGACGGGCTGGGCCTGCGCTCGCATTACCCGCGCATCGTCACGTTGATGGACGCCTATTTCGCCGCGCTGGCGGCGGACCCGCTGCTGGGCGGGACGCTGCGCGAGCCAGCCCGCGTGTCCGCCGATCCGGGCGTGGTGCGCTATATCAGCGATGCCTGCTACGGGGCTGCCTTCCGCCACGTGTGGGTGCTGCGCTGCTAGGTTTGGTGTGGCTTGCCACGCTCACTGGCAATCAGCGCCTCGCGCGCGGTCCTGGCGCGCTGCGAATAGTAGCTGGACGTTTGTCCGTCGCGGCGTTCGGCACGATGGCACGGCACCAGAACGGCGACCGGGTTGGCATCGACCGCGCCGGCCACGGCGCTGGCTGCGCCCGGATGCCCCAGCGCGGCGGCAATCTCGCCGTACGTGCGCGTCTCGCCAAACGGGATGCGGCGCAGCTCCTGCCACACGCGAAGCTGGAAGGCGGTCGCGCGGATGTCCAGCGGCAGGTCAAAAATGGACAGATTGCTCTGGCAGGTGTTGACATGGTGCACGATGGCGTCCACCCAGTCGCAGATCATGTCGCGGTTGCGTGTGATGTGTGCCAGCGGATATTCCGCATGCAGCACGTCCTCTAGCTCGGCATCACAGTCGCGGCTGTGGCTGCTGCCCAGATGTACGGAGCACACACCGTGCTCGGTGGTGGCCACCAGCATGCGCCCCAGCGTGGTATCGACGATCGAGTAGCCGATGCGCATGCCCGCGCCGCCGCGCTTGTACACCGCCGGGGTCATGCCCATTTTTTCCGGCGCACGCTCATAGGCGCGGCTGCTGCTGCCGAATCCGGCGTCATACAGCGCGTGCGTGACCTCGCGGCCGTCGCGCAGATGCGCCTTAAAACGCTGCAGGCGTTTGGCCTCGGCATATTCACGGGGAGACAGTCCGGTCACGCGCTTGAACAGGCGCTGCACATAGAACGGGCTCAGGCTGACATGCTCGCTCATCTCCTGCAGCGTGGGCGCATCTTCGCAGCGGTCATCGATGAAACGCATAAGCTGACGCGTCACATCGATGTCAGCGCGTTTAGGGGGCACGGGTTGGGTGGATCGCGTTCTTTCCAGCAAGGCACTGTCTCCCTTGTCCTGACGTGTGAAATTTCAGTGTAGGCTGGTTCAGCCTGTTCGTATAGCACCCTGGAAGGCCAATAGTTCGCCGCTGATGAAGGCGCGAATCGAGGCGGCCAGCAGGTCGGCCGGTTGAGACGCTGGCACGATGAAGGTGTCGACCTGGCTGTAGGCGCCCTGGCGGAGCATCCACGGCGCGGCGATGTCGCCCGTCAGCAGCACGAATGGCCCGGCGTCGACCGAGCGCAGATGCACCCACGCGTCTTCTGCTGCGGGATGCGTGCTGTCGATGACGATGATGCCCGGCATCGCGATCAGGTACGCGCCCAGGGCGGGAAACAGCTCGCTTTCCAGCACCCAGTGCAGGGCCCCGTCGGCGGCGTCGGCTTCCAGGGCAGCCCCCAGTGTTTCGGGGCCGATAAACAGGACGGTGATGTGTTCGTTCATGCGGGGTTCCTCTCTCATGCTGAGTTACAGCATACGACAGGCTGATGCGCGCTTCTATCCGATTCTTGCACTCCTTTTCGGGCTGGCACAACCCTGGCCGATTGATCATGCCCTGCTCATCAGACGGTCAGTTTTCCCCTCATAATTGCGCGCTATGATGAGGCGTCAATTTGACGTACTGAGGGATCAACATGCAGGGAAAACTGGTGATGGTGACCGGTGCCACCAATGGCATCGGCAAGGCGGCTGCGCTGGCGCTGGCAAAGATGGGCGCGTCGGTCGTGGTGGTGGGTCGCAGCGCAGAACGCACAGCCGCGGCGGTGAAAGAGATTCAGGCGGCAGCAGGCCATCAGAACGTGGAAGCAATCACGGGAGACCTGTCGCTGATGTCTGGTGTGCGCGCCGTCGCGGCGAAGTTCCTGGAGCGCCATGATCGGCTGGATGTGCTGCTGAACAATGCGGGCGGCGTGTTCAACGAGCGTCAGGTGACCAGCGAAGGGCTGGAAATGACATTCGCGCTCAATCACATGAGCTATTTCCTGATGACGCATCTGCTGCTGGGGGCGCTGCGCAAGTCCGCCGCCGAGACCGGCGAAGCGCGCGTGATCAGCGTGTCGAGCGGGGCGCATATGGTGGTGCGTAAATTTGATATCAGTGATGCACAGAGCGAACGCCGCTACAGCAGTTTCGGCGCCTATGGCAAGTCGAAGCTGATGAATGTGCTGTTTGCCTACGAGCTGGCGAAGCGCGTGAGCGGCACCGGCATCACGTCCAATGCGCTGCACCCAGGCACGGTGCAGACCGGCTTTGGCAGCGGCAGCAGCGGCATCTTCACCATGATGTTCTCGCTGATGCGACCGTTCATGCTGACGCCTGAAAAAGGCGCGCAGACCTCGATTTATCTGGCGTCATCGCCGGAAGTGAAGGGCGTCACCGCCGCGTATTTCGACAAGTCGCGGGCTGTGCGCTCCAGCGGGGAATCGTATAACGAGCAGCATCAGCGTGACCTGTGGGCGCTGAGCGAGCGCATCGCGGAAGTCAGCACCCCCGTCCGCGCCTGAGCGTAAGGCCGGGCTTGTTCAAAAGCCAGCCTCACCCCTCGGTCCCCTTGTATCTTGAAAAGGCCGTAGAATAAGACGGCAAGCAGAACAGGGGGTGAGCGCTTGGCAGTCCCTTGAGGCAACAAGCCTGATGGAGAGATGAAGCCCACCCC
>JAHHHY010000017.1 GCA_019359125.1 Pleurocapsa minor GSE-CHR-MK 17-07R | reverse complement strand
GTTGCTGTCATGCGCAAACTCGTGCATCTGGCCTACGGCGTGCTTAAGTCAAACCGCCCCTTTGATCCTCATTTCGCATCCGCTGCTTGACTTTCAAGACGGTATCTCTCCACGATGTGGACGAGGGGATGACTCAAGGCATGTTTCCGACCAGCAGCGTACGCCATTTTCCCCCTCTTCCATGCAATGGAGAGGGGGCCAGGGGGTGAGGCTATTTTTCCTCTCTGCGCAGCGACGCAGGGTGTGGCGCTCTTTTGACTTCCAAAGAGGCGCCCGGTTGTTTTCTTGCAGTTTTGCCCTAAACACGGTCTAATCCACGAAGAAAAACGTTTTTCTTCAACGATTGGATATTTTATGCGCAAATGGATGCTTTTCTCCGCTCTGGTGCTGGCGCTGTGTCTGCTGCTGGCCTCGCCAATTCTCAGCCAGGAAGTCCCCCTTTATCTCGATACCACCCAATCCGCCGACGCCCGCGCTGACGACCTGCTGGCGCGCATGTCGCTGGCCCAGCGCATCGGCCAGATGACGCTGATTGAAAAGAACAGCATCACGCCAGACGAAGCGGCAGCGCTGTTTCTGGGCGGCATCCTCAGCGGCGGGGGCGGCAATCCCTCGCCCAACACGCCCGAGGCATGGGCCGTCATGACCGCCGAGTATCAGCTTGCCGCGCTGGAGACACCGCTGGGCATTCCGCAGCTATATGGCGTGGATGCCGTTCACGGGCATAACAACGTGTACGGCGCGACCATTTTCCCGCACAACATCGGCCTGGGCGCGGCGGATCGCCCTGACCTGGTGGAGGCCATCGCGCAGATGACCGCCCGCGACATGCTGGCGACCGGCGTGAACTGGAATTACGCGCCGGTGCTGGCCGTGCCGCAGGACATCCGCTGGGGGCGCACTTACGAGGCCTACGGCGCGGATATCGACCTGGTGACCTCGCTGGGTCTGGCCTTCATGCGCGGCCTGCAACCGGACATCACCCAACCGGGCAGCGTGCTGGCCACGCCGAAGCACTTCATCGGCGACGGCGGCACGACCTGGGGCACATCGTCGTTCGGGCCGGACTTTATCGACCGCGGCGACACGATCATGGACGAAGCCACCCTGCGGGAGCTGTTCCTGTCCCCGTATCAGGCGGCCGTCGATGCCGGCGCGCTGAGCATCATGGCCTCGTTCTCAAGCTGGAATGGCACGCCGATGCACGCGCACGCGTATCTGCTGACCGACGTGCTGAAGGGCGAGCTGGGCTTCAGCGGCTTCATCGTGTCGGACTGGGCCGCCATTGACCTGATCGACGAAGACTATGACCTCGCCGTGGCGTCGGCCATCAACGCGGGCGTGGACATGGCGATGGTGCCCTACGACGCGGACATGTTCATCGACAGCCTGACGCGGGCCGTGGAAAGCGGCGCGGTGCCACAGGCGCGCATCGACGACGCTGTGCGCCGCATCCTGCGCGTGAAGTTCATGATGGGCCTGTTTGAGCGTCCGTTTGGCGATGACGCGCTGCTGCCCCTGGTGGGCGACGACGCCTCGCGTGCGCTGGCCCGTGAAGCCGTCGCTGCGTCGCTGGTGCTGCTGCAAAATGACGGCAGCGCACTGCCCCTGACCGACGACATCGGCACGATTTTCGTGGCGGGTTCGGGCGCGGATGACATCGGCCTGCAAGCCGGCGGCTGGACGATCGAGTGGCAGGGCGGCGAAGGCCCGATCACCACAGGCACGACCATCCTTGACGGGATTCAGGCGGCCGCGCCCGATGCAGAAATCGTGTTCCGCGGGCGCGGCAATTTCGACAATCTGCTGGATGAATCCGGCGCGCCACAAGTCGCAGATGTGGGCATCGTGGTCGTGAGCGAGCCGCCGTATGCCGAGCATCTGGGCGACAGAGAAACGCTGACGCTGTCCGGCTGCGACCAGAACGCCATCATCAACACGCGTGCGCAAAGCGACCGCCTGATCGTAGTCGTGCTGTCGGGCCGGCCGCTGGTGATGCCCGAAGTCTTCGAGCAGGCCGAGGCCGTCGTCGCGGCATGGCTGCCCGGCAGCGAAGGCGCGGCTGTGGCCGATGTCCTGTTTGGCGGCGTGCCCTTCACAGGGCGACTGCCGTTTGCTTGGCCGAGCGCCCTGGGCGTCGAGCTGTATCCGGTTGGCTACGGATTGTCTGGCTAGGCCAGAAACGCGCCCACCACGCGCAGGAATTCGTCCGGTTCTTCCAGGCTGGGCACGTGCGCCGAGTGGGCAAACTGGTGATACGACGCCTGCGGAAGCTCGCGCAGCAGGTGCGGCGCGGCCATTTCCGGCACCGATTCGTCGTGCGCGCCGGTGGTGATGAGCACTGGGCAGGCGATTTCTTTCAGGCGATGAAAGGCCGGCGGGTCAAGCGGCGTGGGGGTGGCTTTCTCGCTCAGGTGCGGGATGCTTTCCATATTCATGAGCAGCATGCGTTCGCGCGCTGAGGCATTCACATGGTCGGGCGTGCGGCCGAAACCGTCCACCCACATGCGAATTTCCAGCGCGACCAGCTCTTCATACTGGCCGGCTTCTTCCAGCGCCATCATCTGCTCGTCCAGCGCGACCTGCTCCGGCGGGAACGGGCCGTCCAGCTCCAGCCCGCTGGGGGTGCTGCACACCATGACCAGTTTCGCCACGCGGTCGGGATGCTCCAGCGTGAAGTCCATGGCGATGGTGCCGCCCCGGCTGCATCCCACCAGCATGGTCTGCCTGATGCCCAGCGTATCGAGCAGGGCGCGCAGGTCGTCGCGATTGGAATAGACGACATCCTCGGTGACCGTGAGCCCGAAGCCGCGCGTGTCGTAGCGCACCACGAAAAAGCGTTCGGCCAGCGGCGCAAAGACATCATCCCACATGCGCCGGTCAGCGATGCCCGCGTGAATCAGCACAACGGCCGGGTGGCCGGGGTCGCCCGCCGTCTCATAATAGATATTCGCATGGTTATGGTTCAGGAAAGGCATGGTCATTCCCCTCTTTGCCAGACCGCCAAATCATAGCACAGAAGTTCTTATTCTGGTTGTGCTATAATGCGGCATCATTTCCTTTACTGATGGATGCGATAAATTGGCCCAAAGCGTATGGAAACCACGCATACTGGCCGGCTGTATCGTGCTGGGATGGCTGTATCTGCTGACCCACCAGAGCGAAGGCAGTGCGCTCATTCTGGTGCGTTATTCGTCGCGCTACGCACTGGCCGTGGGCCTGTATTTCGTCATCACCATGGGCGGCGTTTTCGTGCTGCTCACCCGCCCGCAGGTTGTTTTTGCGCCTGTCAGCAGGCTGGTGTCACGCTGGCCTGTCTGGATAACTATCCTAGTTCTTGTCGTCACAACCGCTATCTGGGCCCTGCCTGTCGAATCTCCCCTGAAATTATTCCCAACGATTCTCCTGTTTGGTATCCTTCTCGCGGCAAGTGACTTGTTCGTCATGTCTACGCCCAGCCCGCGCTGGCGTATCGTCCTGCTCATGCTGCTGGGTGGTATACTGCTCGCTCAACTGCTTGTGCTGACGGCAGTGCCCACCTGGCATTCCCATGATGAAGGGGCTTACACGCTTATGGCAGTGCGTGCCATAGATACAGGCAGGCTGGGCGGAGACATCTATGGCTATCCAGAGCGTGCGTGGATTGGCTTTGGAAGCTGGCTGTATACGCTGGGCATCTGGCTGAACAGCGTTGGCTTCAGCTGGTGGTCGGCCCGGCTGTACGCGTTTGTGTTGGGCATTGTGTCGCTTTCCCTGCTATATGCTGCAGGGCGCGTGTGGATAGGAAAATCCGGAGCACTGGCCGCAGTGCTGTTCATGGCGGCCAGTGGCATGTTTGTGGAAACTCATCGTGCCCGACCGGATGCCATCACGATTATGGGTGTTTGCTCGTCGCTCTGGGCATTTGGCCTGGCATGGCGGGACCGAAAGCCGTGGCAGTTTATGCTGACCGGATTTGTGGGTGCGCTCACGCTGGAGGCACATCTGGCAGCGGTAGTATTTCCCGCAGCTTACGGCGTTGTGCTAGGTATGAAATGGGTGCGCGAAGGAATACGCACGCACAAGGTATCCTTCCCATGGTTTGCGTTATGGATGGCACTGGGCGCGCTGGGACCGCTGCTGATCTTCTGGATCACCCATCTGCTGCCTGACGCTGGCAAACCTTCCGGACTGGTACTGTCCCCTGAGCCATTTAATCTGGTCGGCTATCTTACCAAAGAAGCAGAACGCTGGGTTGAGTACCTGAGTAGCTTCACGCTGGAAGGGGTGATTTTGCTCATTGCTATTGGTGTCGGCATCTGGAGGGGACGCCAACGCATGAGTCCACTCCTGATAACGCTGGTACTGGCTGCGGCTCTGTATATATTTGCAGTACCGCGATCCTGGTCGCAATACACATTGTATTTTCTGCCCTTGTTTTCCCTCATAATTGGCAGTCTGTTCAGTGAGGTCTATGTGCGCAGGCTGAATGTAATCGCGCTGGCAGCATTGCTGGCTGGAATCAGTGGGCCCTTTCTGTACAAGGCTACGCGCAGCCTTCCGGTGGTGCTAGAGCGAAACATCACCCAGGTTCAGAAACCACCCATTGTCGCCTTCATCGAATCGGCGATTCCTACGGGCGAGGCCGTGGTTATCGACATGGTCTACGCTCTCTCATTTGATCATCCTACTAACTACCGGATAATCAATGCAATGCCGCACCCTCCCACCATTGAGATGCTGGGAGGCCCAGCAGCCTCTGAATATTTTACGGAGCTGAGTCCTGCTGTGATCGTATTCGACCCCCGTGTAGATGATCGCACGGAACATTTGCAGGCTTTTCTTGAGTCGACCAGCTATTATGAAAACCTTTCCTTTTCAGGTTTGACCGTGTATATAAGACCTGATTTTGTGCAGCATAATGGGGATTCCTGATGCAGGCTGACTATCAGAACAGCTATTTCCAGTCACGATTTCAGCCGCATGAAGAGCGCGATCGTATCTGGAACGAAATCGCTGCATATTTGCAGGCACGCTATATCCCCACAGATGCACATGTGCTGGACTTAGGGGCTGGTTACTGCTCCTTCATCAACCAGATTGTAGCCACTAAGCGCTTCGCCCTGGACCTCTTCCCCCGACTCGGTGACTATGCCGCGCCGGGTGTGGAGAGTATCATCAGCACATGCACGGACCTCAGCCGATTCAACTCGGCGTCACTGGATGTTGTGTTCAGCAGCAACTTGCTGGAGCATCTGACGCGAGACAACATCGATCAGACAATGAACGAGGTGCTGCGCGTATTGCGACCAGGCGGCTATTTCCTGATGATCCAGCCAAATTTCCGCTTCTGCTCGCGTGAATACTTTGACGACTACACACATTTGCAGGTGTTCACTCATGTCAGTCTACCCGACTGGCTGATGAGCCGAGGCTTCAAAATCCATCGTGTGGAACCGCGATTCATCCCGTTCTCGTTCAAGTCGCGCCTGCCTAAATGGCCAATTCTGGCGCGGATTTACCTGCGCCTGCCATGGCGTCCACTGGCCAAACAGATGTTGGTTGTCGCACAGCGGCCAGACAGAAAGAATTTATGATGTGGCATGGAAAAACACTATCTGTGGTATTGCCAACCTATAATGAAAAGGATTCTATTCGCGCATGCATTAATCAGTTCTTTGCGACCGGCGTTGTGGATGAGGTGATAGTGTGCAATAACAACGCGGCGGATGGGACTTCCACGGAAGTGGCAGCTACTGCGGCGCGTGAAGTCTTTGAAGAGCGTCAGGGCTATGGATGGTCACTGCGCAAAGCGATGCAGGAAGCTTCTGGAGATCTGATTGTTCTGTGCGAACCAGATGGCACGTTTGAACCTTTAGATATATTCAAACTACTGGCCTATGCACAGGATTTCGATGTTGTTTTTGGTAGCCGCACCAATAGCCAGATGATCTGGACAGGCGCAAACATGGGCTGGTTCCTGAAATGGGGAAACTGGGCTGTCGCAAAATACATGGAATTTCTCTTTAACAGTAATTCTTTCACCGATGTCGGCTGCACCATGCGACTAATCGGACGTCCTGTTCTGGAGGCGATTACACCCCATTTCACGATCGGGGACTCCTACTTTGGCCCTGAGGTGATGATGCTATGCCTATGGAGCGGCGCGCGCTGCATCGAAATTCCGGTTAATTACCGTGAACGTGTGGGAGAGAGCATGGTGACGGGCGACTTGTATAAGGCGCTCCGCCTCGGCACCCAGATGATTGGACTGATCACGACCTTCCGCGTCATGACCTGGTTCGGCATGGGTCCACGAACGCTTCGAGGGGTTTTCAATGGGCAGACCAGGGTGAACGAAACCCATCTGAAAAATATGCCTCCTTCCAGCAGCGAATAACCTACTCACCCGCCGCCGACGGTATAGCTTTCCGGCTCGGCGTCGCGCACCACGCTGAACTGCACGGTCGCGCTGGTCACCTGGGTGCCATCGGCCAGCGTGGCGACGGCGTGCAGCGTGTGCTGGCCCAATGCCAGCGGCCACCACACGGCCCACGGGGAGGCATCGGCATCGGCCAGCGGCTGCCCGTCCAGCACATAGCGGACGGACTGCGTGCCACGCGGCGCGCCCACCGTCAGGCGGATGCGCTGGGCATCGGGCGGCAGCACCTCGCTCAGCTCGAAAATGGTATACGGGTCCGGGGCCAGCAGGCGCAGGCGGTCATCGTCGGCCGTGATGACGGTTTCGGCTTCGGGCGGGGGCTGGGCGACGTTATGGCGCTGCGCCCACGCCCGTGCTTCCTGCGGCATCACCTGAAACACGCGCTCATAACGATTCTGCGGCGGGGTGTCCTCGCTGGCGAGGCGGCCGTTGCGGTTGTCGATGGTGAAGGCCTGCCATATGCTGTCGTATTCGGTGGGCTGATGCCCGGCGATAAACCAGTCGAGGCGGCGCGTCGGGCAGGCATCGGTGGGCAGCAGGCCGGAGGGCGCACACACTTCCATCTGCACCAGGCCATCAGGGCGGGCGAAGTCCAGCTCCGGCTGGCCCAGCAGCACGCGGCGCATGAAGGCATTCCAGATCGGCGCGGCCCCGCTGACGCCAGTGATATCGACCATCGGCGTGTTATCGGCGTTGCCCACCCACACCCCGGCCACCAGATTCGGCGTGTAGCCCACAATCCAGTTGTCGCGGAAGTCGGTCGTGGTGCCGGTCTTGGCGGCGGCCGGGCGGCCAATATTGAGCGCGCTGCCGCGGCCAAAGCCCATTGTGCGCGCATTGTCGTCGCTGAGGATATCGGTAATCAGCCAGGCCACGCGCTCGTCCATGACCTGCTGCTGTGCCCCCGACGGCTGCCATTCATAGAGCACCTCGCCATCCTGACGGGCGACGCGCAGGATGCCCACGCGGTCGACGCGCCGTCCGCCGTTGGGAAACACGCCAAAGGCCTGCGTCAGCTCCAGCAACCGCACATCCCCGCCGCCCAGTGTGACGGCCAGGTCCAGCTCGCTGTTGTTCGTCAGCGTGCTGATGCCGGCATTGGCGGTCAGGCCGACCATGCTACCGATGCCGGCATGGTCGAGCGTGATCACCGCCGGGATATTCAGCGACGACGCCAGCGCCTCACGGGCACTGACCGGGCCATGCTCCACCAGCCCATAATTCAGCGGGGTATAGCTTTGCAGCTGGCGCGTCACAAACGGCGTCTCGATGTCGAGGATCATGGTGGCGGGCGACCAGGCATCTGGCCGTGTCGGGTCAAAGGCCGCCGCATAGGTGAACGGCTTGAGCGTGCTGCCCGGCTGGCGCAGGGCCAGCGCCGCATTCACGTTCCCGTCAATCGACTCATCGAAGTAATCGGGGCTGCCGAGCATGGTTAGAATCTGGCCGGTCAGCGGGTCGATGGCGACCAGCGCGGCGTTATTGGCTTCGGCGGGCACGCGTGACGGGCCGTAGTTCAGGTTAAACAACTGCTGCTGCACGATATCCTGCGCGGCATTCTGCCAGTTCAGGTCGAGCGTGGTGGTGACTTCCAGCCCGCCGGTCAGCATTTCCTCGCCATAGTTCTGCTCAAGCTGGCGGATCACCCACATGACGAAGTGCGGCGCCTCGATCGGGAACGGCACGGCGGCGAAATTGAGCAGCTCTTCTTTGGCGATATCGGCCGTCGCCTGGTCGATCATGCCGTTCTGGGCCATCAGGTTGAGCACGACTTCCTGGCGCGACCTGGCCGCATCGAGGTTGGTCAGCGGGTCATACACGGCGGGCGATTGCAGCAGGCCTGCCAGCAGGGCGCATTCTGCCAGCGACAGCTCGCCGGCAGACTTGCCAAAATAGGCGGCGGCGGCCGCATCGATGCCATAGGCCAGATTGCCAAAGTACGACTGGTTGAGATACAGCTCCAGCACCTCCTCCTTGCTGTAGGCGCTGCCCAGCTGCACAGCCAGCACCATCTCGCGCAGTTTACGGCGCAGGCTGCGTTCGGCGCGCTGCTGCGGGTCAAACAGCAGATTGCGCGCCACCTGCTGGGTGATCGTGCTGCCGCCCGCCAGCACTTCGCCGCCGCGGATATTGATCCACAGCGCGCGCGCCACCCCGGCGATGTCCACGCCCGGATGGCTGTAGAAATTGGCATCTTCCACGGCGATGACGGCCCCCTGGCAGTGGGCGGGAATCTCCGCCAGCGGGATCGCGGTATTGCGCCCGCCGGTGTCGCTGTCGGCCAGAATTTCGTACAGCAGCGCGCCGTGGCGGTCATAAATGTGCGTGGACGGCAGGGCCATGCCTGCGCGCAGCGTCGCGGCATCAATCGCTGGCAGGTCGGCAAACAGCCAGAAATATCCGCCTGACAGCAGCATCAGCACTCCGGCGAGGGCGGTGAGGGCGAATTGACGGCGGCGGGACAGCCCGCGAAAACGACGAATCATCGATGAATCCTGTGACATGCAGTGGCCGCAGCCGGCCTGTGGGGGTGCACATTTCCTTCCATCTTACCGCGTTCTGCGCGGGCGCATTTGACGGAATCGAAACGGTGATATAATCGCACCTATCCGCTTCCCCTACGCGCAGCGTGCGCGCAGGCTGTATGTGTCAAGGATTGTATCCCCGTGGAACTTTCACGCGAAGAAGTACGCAAGATTGCCGAGCTGGCCAAGCTGGACCTGACGGAAGACGAAGTGGACCTGTACGCGGGGCAGTTGTCGCATGTGCTGGGCTATTTCCGCAAGCTGCAGGAAATCGACACCTCGGCCATCGCCCCGACAGCGAGCGTGCTGCCGCTGAAGAACGTCTTCCGCGACGATGTGCCGCAGCCCGCCCTGACGCCCAAACAGGTCACCGCCAATGCGCCGCAGTCGCTTGGCGATCAATTCCTGGTGAACGACGTATTCGAGGACTGACCTAACCCGCACGGAGCGTGACCGATGCCCGCCACCCAGCCCGCCACTCGTTTGCTGTATTCCGCGCAGGTCAGCCGCTGGCGTTCGCTGCGCCGATTCGTGCTGGGCGCGCTGGCTGCCGTGGGATTGTTTGGCGCGGCCTGGGCCATTAACGAAGCGCGCCTGCGCGGCCTGGTCACGCTGCCGGGGATCATTTTCGACCTGGCGACGCTGGTGGCGCTGCTGCTGGGCGCAATTTCCACGGTGCGCGCCGGGCTGAAGCTGTGGCGTTTCGTGCTGCGCCCGTCGGTGACGGTGAATGTGTATGACCAGGGCATCCTGTGGATTCAGGGCCGCCGCAAACATACCTTCCGCTGGAAACAGATGCAGCGTTACCGGGTGGGGCACGGACGCCGCGTCATGGAATTCCTGAACGACGATAAACAGAATCACACCCGGCTGGTCTTCACGCGGGCACACGGACAGCCGGAGGAATTTGGCGACGTGGTGGCCCCGTACGCTGCCTTTGTGACCAGCAAGATGATCGCGGAATCGCTGCGCCACGACCGCGCTGTGCGCCTGCATCCGCGCCTGACCGTCTACCCCGGCGGCATCGAAGCGCGCAACGTCGAAATCCCGTGGTCTGATCTGGACGTGGCTGTCAAAGGCAGCCAGCTGGTCATCTCGCGGCGCGAGGCCAACGGCCGTTTTCGCGTGGTCAAACGCTATCGCACCTCCACGGTGGATAACGTGGGCGGCTTCATGGAAGTCATCCACGGGATGCTGCCGCGGGCCCAACCCGAACGTTTCAGGCGGCAAACCCCGGTGCGATGATTTACGCGCCGCGCCCGCTTCCCCGCGTTTCACCCGTCCTGCGCAGGCATCGACTGCCCACGCCCTATCGCGTGCTGCTGCCGCTGTTCACCCTGCTGCCAATTCCCATTTTCGTGCTGGCCATCCTGCTGGGGCGCGGATTTTCGCCCGCCCTGCTCGACCCGCGCTTCTGGCTGCCCTGCCTGATCGCGCTGATTCCGGCCGTGTACTGGTGGCGCGAGGGCGTGGATGTGCTGGCAGGCGGCATCATCCGGCGCATGCACGTGCCGCGTTATTACCCGTATGCGGCATTGTCAGACTGGCGCTATGCCTCGCGCGAGGGGGTGCTGACCGTGTGGGATGCGGACGGCGGCAAGGCGCTGGAATGCCACGGCGCGCACCTGACCGAGTTTGACCAACTGGTGGATACCCTGCGCGAGAATATCGGGACGGGCGGCTAGGCAGGCGTCTCGTCCGGAAAATGCCCTGTGTCGCTGAGGGAAAAACAGCCTGCCACTGCTGATCCGCTTCTGCGGGGTTCGTGAGACTCTAGCGCGCCTGGGCAGGCCCGGCTGCTGCGCGAAGATAATCCCCACCCCTTGACGAAAACCCGTTTTCAGCCATGATGGTAGAAGCCTGTGCGCGGGGATGCCGCGCGCTTATAGTCGGCACAGCGTGCCGGGAGAGGGAAAGCGTTCATGGAAACGTGTCTTCAGGGTATTCGTTAGCGCATTTATTATCGGGATGTCTATCGCCGCCCCAGTCGGGTCGGTCACGGTGCTGTATCTGCGCCGCACGCTGGCCGAAGGCTGGCGATCAGGACTGGTCACTGCGGCCGGTGCCGCCACCGCAGATGCTTTCTACGCCGCCGTTGTCGCCTTTGGTCTCTCCGCAATCTCCGCATTTCTCATCAGCATCAGCACCCCGGTTCGCCTGATTGGCGGCCTGTTTCTGCTCTACATTGGCATCCGCACCATCTTTACACCCCCTGCTGAAATGGCTGCGCGCGCCGATGGCGTCGGGCTGTGGGGCAAATATGCCTCGGCGGTGCTCATCACCGTCACCAACCCGCTGACGATCATCCTGTTCACGGGCATCTTCACCGGCTCCGGGCTGGCCCTGGCAGGGACAGGCGATACATCGTGCGCGCTGGCGCTGGCTGTTGGCCTGCCGCTGGGGTCGCTGACGTGGGCGGCCGGATTCGTCGCGGTGGCCGCGCTGCTGAAGCACCGCATCCCGACCGGCGCGATGCGCTGGATCAACCGTGTGTCTGGCGCGGCTATCGCGTTGTTTGCGCTGATTTCGCTGCTGGGCTAGGTCAATCGTGCACGGGCGTGCGCCGCTGAAACAGCAGCGTCGGGAAAGCGATGCCCGCGGCAATCGCCGCCAGAATCAGGCCGGTGCGGATCAGGAAAAATGCCGCATCGCCCAGCACCACAGAACCGGCTGCCGATTCCGCATTGGGCAGCCGGATCAGGTTGAGCATGGCGCGGTAGGCAAACGCGCCGGGAATCAGCGGAATTGAGGCCGCCACCTGAAAGATGATCGCCGGGGCGCGCAGTCGTGAGGCCATCAGGTAGCCCAGAATGCCGATGACGAGCGCGCCCATAAACGAGGCGATTTCCAGCGCAATGCCGGCCTGCGTCACCAGCATCTGGCGTACGGCATGGCCCAGCGCCCCGCACACAATACACGCGATCAGCAGGCGGCGCGGCACGTTAAACAGCAGCGCGAAGCCCAGCGCCGCCAGCGCCGCCCAGAAGGCGTCTTCCACTAAAAAGAGAATTGGCTGATCGGGATTCATGCCCTGCATCCTTCCCTCAGATAATTTCCAGATTGAAAATCCACATCGCCACCGCCATACCGATCGCGATGCAGGCGGCGATGACCGCCCCCAGCAGGCCGCGCACCATCCCCGTGACCAGATGTCCCTTGAGGATATCCTCGGCGGCATTGATCAGATGCACGCCCGGCACCAGCAGCAGCACGCTCGACAGCAGCGGGATATCCGTTTGCGTGGCGCCCGTCCTGAAGGCCACCAGCGCCAGCGATGCGCCCACAAAGGCTGTCACCAGCGTGGTCAGGTAAATATTGAAATGGCGATGCTGCATTTCCTGGCGCACAAACATGGCCGCGCCCGATGCGACCAGCGTGACCAGCATGTCGGTCAGGCCGCCGCCAAACAGACGCGCAAACGCGGCGCAGGCCAGCGCCACCAGCAGCACGACGACCCAGCGGTTGTAGCGTGGCAGGCGGCTGATACGCGCCAGCTCGCCCCGCGTCTGATGCACATCCAGCTCGCCGCTGGTCACGCGCCGGCTGAGCGCATTGACCTCGTCCAGCGTGCGCATATTCACGCCCAGGATGGGCACGCGGCGCACGCTGGTGCGGAATTCCTCGCCGCTGCTGGAGGTCAGGATGATCGCGTTGGGGGAGACCAGAATATCCAGCCAGTTGGCGCCTAGCGCCGTCCCCATGCGATGCACAGTTTCCTCGATGCGGTCGGTTTCTGAGCCGCCAGACAGCATGAGCGCGCCCGCCCACAGCGCGACTTCATTGATATCGGCCAGCTCATCGCGCGAGAGCTGTGGTTTTGGTCCTATCGGTTGGTCGGTCATAAGGGGTGAGCTTGCCTTTGTGCCACGCATCACGCGGCCAGAATATGCCTATTATACGCCCGTAAGGCATCTTTTTCGATTGATGCTCACGGGAACGTTTCGCGCCGGACGTATAATTTTGCGTTACACTCAGGCTATCTCAATCGAGAGGACGGTTCCTGATGCGCCGATTTACCCTGCCTGCGTTCTGCCTGATTGCCCTGCTGCTCGCTGCCTGTGGCGGCGGAGGGCCAGCCACCCCGACGGATTTGCCTACGCCGGAAGAATCCACCCAGGAGGCGGTCAGCATCCCTGAGCTTCAGACGACGATTCAGATTCCCGCGCCCGGCACGCTGACCGTGCCGGAGCTTGGCCTTACGCCGGGTGAGACGCGTGCGCCGTTTACCTTCGATATGGTGCAGCTTGAGCTGCAAAATACAGCGTTGAACAGCAGCTCCGTCATCGATATTTTCGCGGATGGCCGCATCCTCGTGAATGGCGTGACCGCTCAGGTGAGCGCCGACACCATCGAGGCGCTGCGCGGCCTGCTGGAAGCTGTCAGCATTTACGACCTGCAAGGCATTTTCGTCAATGAAGGCGGCACAACGAGCGGCTATCGCTACTACCTGACGGTGGACGGCCCGCTGGGCAGCCGCACCATCACCGCTGACGATGGCAATACGCCGGAAGAACTGCTGGCCATTTTCACGCTGATTATTCGCCTGGGCGAGCTGGCCGGTGCGCCGGAAGCCACCCCCGCGAGCTAGTTGAAATTTGCCCGAATCTAATAGTTGACACCGTTTACTAAACATTGTATAGTAAACGGTATAGGCGTTTAGGGGAACCCAATGCCAAGAGTGCGCGATGTTCAACTGTATGACGAGATGCTCGAGGCCATCAAGACGCTGGCGCGCGCGCAGATGTCGCAGGAAGGCACCTCGTCGCTCTCGCTGCGGGGGATCGCCCGCGACCTGGGTGTGACGGCCCCGGCGCTGTATCGGTACTTCCCCAGCCGCGACGACCTGATCACCGCGCTGATCGTGGACGGCTTCACCGCACTGGCGCACACGCTGGAAGCGGCCGATGCCAATCATGACTGCGCTGATTATCGCGGGCGATTTGCGGATATCTGCCGGGCCTACCGCCGCTTTGCGCTGGAGCGCTCGGTTGATTTCCAGCTCATCTACGGCAACCCGATTCCGGGCTATGTCGCGCCGAAGGAAGTGACTGTGCCGACGGTCATCCAGGTGTTTACCGTCTTCAGCATCGTCTTCATCGAGGCCTTCAATGCGGGCAAGCTGAAGCCGCTGCCCCAGGACCGCCTGCAGCCAACTGTGGTGGCCGGGCTGGAGCAGATTATCACCCGGAATCAGGTGCCCACAGACGTGCCGGTGATGTACGGCGTGTTTGCGGCCTGGACGAAGATTCATGGCGTGGTCATGCTGGAGCTGTTTCATCACCTGGAGCAGACGGTCGGGGATACCGCCCTGTTTTTTGAAAACGAGCTGGCGCTGCTGATCGATCAGCTCGGCTTCCTGTAAACACACGCAGCTGACGTAAATCAGGCAATTCTGCCCTGTATTGGCTCACCCCTGCGGTGAGGTTGCTTTCACTTTGCCATTTTCCGGTTCTGAGACATTCAAAAAGGACACACGCAATCATGACCACCCACAGCGCTTCCGACCTGCACGTCATCTTCGGCACCGGCCCTGTCGGCCTGGCTACCGCCCGCGCCCTGCTGGGCATGGGCATCACCAACATCCGCATGGTCAACCGTTCCGGCAAGTCGGCCGACGCGCCGCAGGGCGTGCAGATTGTCGCCGCTGATGTGTATACGCCGTCGCAGGCCATCAGCGCTGCCGCCAGGGCAGCCGTCGTTTACCAGTGCGCCCAGCCCGCCTATCACGAATGGGCCGAGAAATTCCCGCCGCTGCAGGCCAGCATCATGGGGGCCGCCGCTGCTGCCGGCGCAAAGTTTATCGTCGCCGATAACCTGTACAGCTATGGCGATGTGGATGGGCCGCTGCACGAAAACCTGCCCGCCCGCGCCACCGGCAAGAAGGGTGCCACCCGTGCTGCGATGGCCCAGGCTGTGCTGGACGCCCACAAGGCGGGCACGGTGCGCAGCGCGATCGCCCGCGCTTCTGACTTCTATGGCCCGAATGTGATGGGGTCGCTGGTGGGGGATCGCCTGTTTGGGCCGCTGCTGGCGGGCAAGCCCGCGCAGATGGTGGGCAATCCCGATCTGCCGCACACGATCACCTACATCGACGATTACGGCATGGGACTGGCTGTGCTGGCCACCCGCGAGTCAGCCCTGGGACAGATCTGGCATGTGCCCAATGCTGCGCCGATCACCCAGCGCCAGATGGTGGCCCTGGCCGCGAAAGCCGCCGGTGTGGAACCCAAAATCTCGGCCATGGGCAAGACGATGATGCGCATCGGCGGCCTGTTTATCCCGGCAGCCAAAGAGATGATCGAGCTGTGGTATGAGTTTGACAAGGCGTACATCGTCGATGACAGCAAGTTCCGCCGCGCCTTCCCCGATGTCATCACGGGCAATACGCCGATGCCCCTCGAAGAAGGTTTCCGCCGCGCCGTGGCCTGGTTCCGCGCGCACGTCGCCAGCAAGGCCGCGTGAGTCCGGAAATTGCCCGTACAACGGCGGACCCGTTTTTGGGGCCCAAGATCAACCACGCTTGTTTTACACCATGACGTCGGGTTGTGTAGGGGCGGCTCGCGAGCCGCCCTGGTGGCACCAAGTTAAGACGGTTCTTCTCCTATTTGCCGGGCGCACACGCAGGTCCGCCACTACATTCCTCGCGGACAAACGTGTGGAACCGCGAAGTTTTTTCCTTCAAATCGGAGCGACTCCGGGTAGGGGCGGACCTATGTGTCCGCCCCGGATAGTAATCACACGCGCGGCGCAATCCCTCACCCGGCCACGCTGACGCGGTTCAGGCGGCTGCTATCCAGCGCGCACGGCCTGCCACCGCCCACCGCCTCACCGCCATATGACCGGGTATAGGCGAAACCGCTGCTGTCGGGCAGCCAGTTCACGCGGGTCAGATTCAGCGTGCCGCTGACCGTAAAGTCCACGTCGGTCAGGCTGCGGCCATCGTTGGTGCAGGCGGTGGCTCGGCGCGGTGGCTCGTACAGCGCCAGCGGCGCGCTCACCCCGCCAGTCTCCAGATTGGCCAGCAGCAGGTCAGACGACGTGCCGTCATTCGCGCCGATCTGCGCCGCTGCATAACGCCCGTCCGGGCTGACCCACACGAACGCCGACGGCACCGGCCAACTGCCGATGACTTCCCCGTCGGGTAGGCTGTAGGCGGTCAGCGTCGACTCATACGACTCGAAGTTTTCGGGCTCGTTGAACTGGCCGAAATACACGATGCTGCTGTCGGGCGAAAATGTTGGGTACGCATTGTAGGTTTCTGCCGGGTAGCTGATCGAGAACAGCTCTTCCCCGCTGGCCACATCCAGCACATGCGCGCTGGCAGACCCTACCGTGACCGCCAGCCGGTGATCGTCGCTGTAAACCGAGTATTCGGGGTACTCCTCGTACTGGCTCAGCAGCGCCATCAGGCTGTCGTCGTCTCTGAGCGGCTCGGCGAGCTGGCCGTCCAGCGTGATGGTAAGGCTGCGGACGGCATAGGTCTCGCTGTCGACGTAGCGGATGCTGAGCGTATTGGCATCCATGAAGCCCATCGGGTTGGTGGAACCGATGACTTCCCCGCCCTGCAGCAGCGCCAGCGCCTCTGTATAGTCCGCCGCCAGCGCGATGGGTTCGCCGTCCGCCGCGTTAAAGGCCAGCAGCGAGGCGGTTCTGCTGAAGCAGCCCTGCATCAGCACCCACAGCGTCTCGCCGTCCGGGGACAGCGCCTGCGCGACCGGGCAATCGAAGCCGATGGAACGTTCTTCGCCCGCCGGCGTCATCGTCGGCCCGCCAGACTGCGCGAGTGCAGACGACGACAACATTACCATTCCGATCAGCACGGCCCATAACTTTCGCATTCGCATTACGCCCTCACTGCATGTTTGAAGTATTGCTTCATCATAGTCCCACTTGCGTGCAGGGGAAAATCAGGCGCGGCGGATTGTAAAGTTAACTATGGGGCTTCCCTGCTCACTCCCCGAACCAGTCCACGCCCTGCGCGCGCAGGCGCACCACCTCGCCGATGACCGTCAGGGCGGGCGGGCGAATCGCCGCCTCGCGGGCCAGCGCCGCAATCGTGCTCACCGTCCCGCTGACCGTGCGTTGATTCGGCAGCGTACCGTTCTCGATGACCAGCGCGGGCAGGTCCGGCGCGATGCCGTGCTTCAGCAGCTCACGCATGATGGTGTCCAGATAGGTGACGCCCATCAGCAGCACCAGCGTGCCCGCCCGCGCACAGGCCGCCAGCGCTGCGTAATCCACCGCGCTCTCCGGCTTGTCGGGGTTCTCGTGGCCGGTGAAGACCGTGAAGGCGGTTGCCATATCGCGCTGGGTGACCGGCACGCCCGCGTAGGCAGGCACGGCTACCGCGCTGGTCACGCCTGGCACAATCTCAAACGGGATGCCCGCCGCGTGCAATACCAGGGCTTCCTCGCCGCCGCGCCCAAACACAAACGGGTCGCCCCCTTTCAGGCGCACCACCAGCTTGCCTTCGCGGGCCTTGTCCACCAGCAGCGCGTTCAACTGCGGCTGCGGAATCTTGTGGTCGTGCTGGGCCTTGCCCGCGTCGATACGTTCACAATCCGGGCGGGACTCGTCCAGCAGCGCCATCGGAATCAGCCGGTCGTACACCAGCACATCTGCCTGGCGAATCCACGCCAGCCCCTTGACTGTAATCAGGCCGGGGTCGCCAGGGCCCGCGCCCACCAGGATGACTTTGCCCGTCGTCATGCGTTTTCCTCCAGCGCCGCGCTCAACAGATGATTACAGGCCTCGGCGCACGGCAGCTCGCCGGGGGACGGGCCGCGCCCCGCCCACAACGGGCAGCACACGCAGTTGCTGCATACCGCGTCGACCACGGCCGACAGGCGCGCGTGGGGCAGATTCTCCAGCGCCCGATACATGCCCGTTTGCCGGGCGGCCGTCGCGCGCAGGGGCGTGATCTCCAGCGCCCCGGCTGACGCCTGCGCCCAGTCGGCCAGCGCGCCGGGATAGACCGTCTCGATGACGGCGAACGCGCCCGCCGCGTCTTTCACGGGAACATGCCAGCCGCCGGTCAGTCCGCGCCCTGTCGCCAGCGAACGAAAAGGCTGTTCGCGCACGATGGCGCGCAGTTGGGCCGGCGACGCAATCGCCTGACCTGCGGCCGCATCGCCGGACACCTGGGCGCGCCCGCCAGACACGAGCAGCTCGCCAAACGCGAACGCGCCACTAGCGGCATACGCCTGCTCAAATGCCGACAGGCCGGCATGCGGGAAGCCGCGCCAGGCATCGCCGTCCGATGGCGTATGTAAGGGGACGCCTGCCGTTTGTATCAGCGCGACGATCACTTCGATCAGGTCGGCATCCACACCGACCGGCTGGGTATAGGCGACTTCGCGGCCGTGGATGCGCGCACGGGTCGCGCCGTCCGGCAGGCCCAGCGCCTCCGGCACGTCGATCGTCGTGTGCGAGCCGGCCGCCAGAAAATACGGCACGGCCACGATGCAGGGCGCATCCGTCAGGGTATAGATATCGGGGATTTCGGGGGAGTCGTCCAGATACACGGCCTGCACCTGCGCCGCCAGCCCGGCCTCGCGCAGCAGCTCGGCCTGCCCTTCGGTCGCCTTGCGGCTGTCGGGATTACGGCGCGTGCTGTGGCCGATGACCGCGATAGCGGTGTTTTCCGGCGCGAAACCATGTTCGCGCATGGCGTCGCGTGCGCGCTGCTGCACCATACGTGCCAGATAGGGGTGACCGCTCAGGCTGGCCGTGTAATGCAGCGTCCGGCCGTCGCGGGCGGTGACCGCGCCTGTCAGCCCCATCTCGGCCGGGATGACCGTGCGCGTGAAGTAGCCGTCGGCTGTGAACAGCGGCACGATGATGATATCCCGGCTGTCGAGCGCGTGCACGGCGCGGTGAAACGAAGGCGCTTCTTTCCAGAAGGCGGCCGTGACCTCATCGGCGATGCCGAGCGCACGCAGCGCATCCACCTGCCGCCAGACCAGGCCAGCCGTGTTCGGGCTGATGTGCGAGCCATGCCCCGCCAGCACGATGCCGGTCATGACGGGTTGCGCTTTTTGCCGCGGTCGACCCAGGTTTCCACGCCCTTGACCGCCATCGACAGCGACAGGGTGAGCACCAGATAGGTCAGCGCGACCACGTTATACGATTCGAAAAAGCGGAAATTGGCCGAGGCAAACGTGCTGCCCTGGCGCGTGATGTCCTGCACGCCGACGATCGAGACCAGCGAGCTTTCTTTCAGCATGGCGATAAAGTCGTTGGCCAGCGGCGGCGTGACGGCGCGCAGCGCCTGCGGCAGGACGATCAGGCGCATCGTCTGCCAGCGCGTCAGGCCCAGGCTGGCCCCGGCTTCCAGCTGGCCGTGATCGATGCTCTCGATGCCGGCGCGAAAGACCTCCGACAGGAACGCGCTGTACGAGATCGACAGGCCGATGATGGCGCGGGCGGCGTTGTCGATATCGCGTGCGCGCAGCTCGGACAGCGGCCCGGTGATGGCCGTCAGCACGCCGTTGGCCGACAGGTTCCCGCTCAGCTCGGCGATCAGGCGTACCGCCTCAGGCGTCACCGCCAGCACCACGTAATACACCAGCACCAGCGTGGGGATGCCGCGCACGACTTCCACGTACAGCGTGACCAGCTGATACACCACCGGATTGCGTGAGCGGCGCAGGATGGCGATGATCAGCCCGGCCACCAGCGCGATGCTGTAGGCGACCACGGTCACCCAGATCGTCGTCCAGATGCCCTGGCGCACCTGCTCGAACACGCGCTGATAGGTGATGTCGCCCGACACGCTTTGCGCGAACAGGAAGATCAGCGCGAAGGCCATCAGCAGCCACCACGGCGCCCGTGACAGCCGGTTAATCAGCAGGTTGCGTTTATACGAGCGCGGGGCGGGGCGGGCGTCGGTCACGGCAGAGGTCATAGGGCGTCCCGAAATGAACAGGCGGCGGGTATGCGGCCAGGGATTGAAGCGCAAGTGTACATGATCCGCCCTGGCGTGTCAGGAGGCGGATTGTGCCGCGCTGCACAATAGGGTCAGGCGGGATCGACGCGGTAAACGAGCAAATAGCGCGCGCCGTCACCGGCGAATTCCACCTGAATCTCGCCGCGCCCCATATCCCTTTCGGAAATCGGTGTGCGCCCCAGCACATCATCGCTGGTCAGGCGGTCGGCCTCCATCAGCGTAATCGTGTGCTGGCCAGACAGGCCCGCGAAGACGAAATGCCCGCGCACGAAATCCTGATGCTCCTGCCAGCCGTTCACTTCCATCACGCGCCCGGCCGCAAAATCGACGATCGAGAACTGATTGTCGTTGCCGGGATGGTGGTGCATGTGCGTGCCTTCGGGCACCGTCCACAGCACCTGATCGCCCATCAGCAGGTACGGTTCATCCCCGTCCAGCTCCTGCGACTGCATGCATTGCAGGCGGAGAATCCGCAGGGTGTAGGTGCCGGTCATGACGATGCCTTTCACTCTTTTCAGCCGATGTTTTGCGCTGATTGTGCCATTTTCACGGGGTCCGTGCCAACTGCCTGATACATGCTTCCAGAAATGGGAAACGCACTGCGTAGTAGCCTGCATGAGCGCATAGGGTTGCAGTCTTAATGATTTGCTCAATATGATGAGCGCATTGTGCGTCTAGCGAAGAATTTCCCCGGGAGGTCGTGGTGGCTTCTGCACACCTTTTGACATTTGTTCACATGAGTGACACCCATTTCCATCTGAACCCAGACTATACCGAACCGTTTTCCGTGTACGGTCCTCGCCTGAGCACTGAAAAGCTGATCGAAACGATCAATGCATTGCCTATGCCAATCGATTTTGTTCTGCATACTGGCGATGTGGTGCATCTGCCCGAGACAGGCGAGTCTTACACGGGGGCGCGCGCCTTGCTGGATACGATCAGACATCCGGTGTTGTACGTGCCCGGTAATCATGACAACGTAGCGATGTTCCAGCACAATTTCATGGGCGTGCCGCTCGATCAGATAACGCCCACATACGACCGTGTCCTGACGATCAACAATGTACAGGTCGTCCTGCTGGATAGTCACGCGCCCGCCGATTCGTCCGACGCCTATGGCTATCTGACGGACGCGCAGCTGGAATGGATGGACGGCATTTGTTCCATGCCGGATGCGCGTCCGCTGGTAGTCGCGCTGCATCATCACACGCTGCCACTTGAAGCCCCATGGCTGGATACGATGGTATTGCTGAATGGGGACGCACTGCACAACATTTTACTCAAAGCGCGTTCCCGGATACGCGGCGTGTTTTACGGGCATATTCACGAAAGCGTGGCGACTGTGCGTGACGGGATCGCGTATTACAGCGCGCAAAGTACATGGTTTCAGACGCGCACCTGGTATGGGGCGGAGCAGCCCGTCAGCGATCCGCTCATCAACCCCGGATTCAATCTGGTCACGCTGACCGAACGGGATACTTTTGTGCGCTTTGTGCGCATTCCGCTGTAACTTGTTAAGCGCCGTGCTGCTGTATGAAGACTAATTTAAGGTTTCAATTAATCTTACGCACGCGATTGCAGCAGAGAGGGTCACTCCCTATAATGGCCTTACGGTCGGCGATGGAATGCCTTTGCAGTCATGGCAACTAACACAGTTTCTACGCGCAAAAGCTTGCAGGAATCACGCCGCCGCCGGATTTTATTCGAGAATCTGACTGGCTTTCTGTTCATTACCCCCGCCAGCCTGATCCTGCTTGTTTTCCAGATTTTTCCGGTTGGCTTCGCATTTTTTGTGAGCCTGCATCGCTGGCGACGCACTCCGGATGAGTGGCAGGGACTGGATCAGTATGCGACGGCGCTGGGTAATTTCGCGTATGTAGCATTCTTCTGGCTCGCGGTCGGCGTGCTTTGTTTTGGACTTTTTCGCCTGCGAACGCTGATCAGACACACGGCGGCGCATCGCGTGGGTATGATGGTGATCATTCCGGCGGCGGCACTTACGGCGGCAGTCGGGGCGCTGATTGCCTGGTTCTTTACGCTGCTTCCTGTCATTCTGGATATACCTGCACGACTTCGCGGTCAGGCGATCGACCAGGAAGCGTTCGTGCGCGAGTTTTATGCGAGTTTTGGGTATCCTGAAGTGGCTGCTGCTGGCGGGCTGCTCCTCACGCTTGTCATCATCGCGCTGCTGCTCACGGTTCTCTGGCTGAGGCTGATTCGTCATCGCGATAGCGTTCAATGGTTGTATATGGCCTGGACGAGCGGTCTGCTGCTCTTGGCGGCTGGCTGGACATTGGCGCTCACATCCAGCGAAGTAAATACGGTAATCGATGCGGCGGCTCAGGCAGGCAGCCCGGTTCCCATCTGGGCTCAGGTGTTGATCATCGGCGCTGGCACGGGGTTGATTGGTGCCGCGCTTTGGCTGTGGCAGCGCACCGCCTACAACCAAACATCCGCAAATCGGACCTATATGGTCTCGATTCTGGCGGTGATCCTGCTGGTGGTCGGGGGCATCTTCCTGATCCGCGAACTGCCGCAGGCCTTTGCGGAAGCCGATCCTAATGTGCTGCGCGGCTTCAATGTCACGGTCATGTATTCGGCAGTTTCGGTGCCGCTTCAGATTGGGCTGGGGCTGGGGCTGGCGGTTTTGCTCTTTCAGAAACTCAAGGGCAAAGCGCTGTTCCGCGTGGTCTTTTTCCTGCCCTATGTTACCCCCTTTGTGGCGACCTCGGTGGTTTTCTCGCTGATTTTCTCGCATAACGTGACTTCACCCGTCAATCAGCTGCTCGTCACCCTTGGGGCAGACACGCAAAACTGGCTGCGCGAATCAAGCGGCATCTTCACCCTCATCTTCGGCGATGGTACTCCCGCAATTTTGTCGGGTCCCGGCCTGGCGCTGATCGTGATCATCATCTATAACGTGTGGATTTTCGCGGGTTATTGTGCCGTCATTTTCCTGGCGGGGCTGGGCGGCATCGAAAATGACCTGTATGAAGCAGCGCGCATTGACGGTGCAAATGCATGGCACCAGCTTCGCTTCATCACGATCCCGCTGCTCTCCCCCACAACATTCTTTTTAATCCTGGTGTCAACCATCGGCACATTTCAGGCCTTCACACAGATTTACCTGATGCGCCGACCGGGTGGATTTCCGGCAGTCGATACGGTCAACCTGAATATATTCAACCAGATTCAACGCGACAGTCCTAACTTTGGGTATGGTTCCGCGCTGGCGTTTGTATTGTTCGGGGTGATCCTAATCCTCACACTGATCCAGAATCGTGTCGCGGGGCGGAGGGTGTTTTATGGCTGATGTGCTGCCGTCGGCGCCGTCCGCGTTCGCGCGGGGAGATGCGTCTCAAAAAGTGCGCCAGCCCATTCCCGTGTCGAAGATTGCCACCTATGCGACGCTGATCATCGGTGGGCTGCTGGCGCTGCTACCGTTCGTATGGATGCTCAGCTGGTCGCTCATGACGAACTCGGAGGTCATCGCAGGCCGCTTTTTGCCTGCTGAGCCCCAGTGGCAGAACTATCTTACCGCCTGGAATACCGCCCAGTTTTCGCGCCTCATGTGGAACAGCGTCCGCATCACTGCGATTACAGTGACAGGTTTGCTCCTGTTCTGTATTCCGGCGGCCTATGCGTTCGCACGCATCAGGTTTTGGGGGCGTAATGTGATTTTTGCGCTGTTTCTCGCCACCCTGATGATCCCTGATATTGTCACGCTCATCCCCAACCTGCTCAGTGTGGTGTGGATCAGCCGCCTGAGTGAGAGCATTTTTGGCGAAAGCGGTGCCTGGCTGAATAACTGGCCGTCGCTCACGATTCCATTTATGGCATCGGCCTTCACGATTTTTCTGCTGCGTCAGTTTTTCGCGCAGATTCCCGAAGACCTGTGGGACGCAGCGCGCATCGACGGCGCGACCCATTTCACCTTTCTTCGCTTCGTTGCGGTGCCGCTGGCGCGTGCGCCGATTATGACGACGCTTACCTTCGCGTTCATCGGCTCATGGAACTCGCTGGTGTGGCCCCTGCTGGTGGTCAGCAACGATGACTGGCGACCGATCGCGTTTGGGCTGACGAAATTCGTGCAGACCGACGCGGGAGATGAATTTCACCTGCAAATGGCGGCATCGGTCATCATGATCATTCCCATTCTCATCGTGTACTTCATCACCCAGAAACAGTTTACTGAAGGTATCTGGACGGGCAGCGTTAAAGGGTAGATCCCATGTGATCCCTGTCATGGGACGGCGTGGTGTCGCCTCATGTTGTTGTAAGCCTGCGGTGAGGGCTTGGCTGTAAGGGATGTTTGTTCGCGTGAAGTTGCTTTCGATTAGGAGATCTTTCTATGCACAAGCGCTTGTTGTTCGTTCTATTGCTGGTCGTCCTCGGCGTATTGATCAGCCCGTTGTCGGCGCAAGATGATCCATTGGCTAGCATCGATCCGACCGGTCAGACAATCACCTACTGGAATGAATGGGCTGGTACGCAGCAGACAGCGATGGATCAGATCGTTGCCATGTTCAATGAAAGCAATGAGTATGGCATTACGCTTGAACAGCAGACCTTTGGCGCGGGCGCTGCCCTGCCCGATGCGCTGAGCGCGGCGATTACGACCGGCGAACTGCCGAATATCGGCGGGAATGCGTTTGTGGGGACGGCCCAGGGCTGGTACCTCGATGATGTCATCATCCCGCTGGATGCCTACGTTGATTCGCCGATGTGGGGCTTCACCGAAGAAGAACGCGCGCAGCTCGATTTCGCGCTGATTGACACCAACCGCCCCGCGATTGCGCCGTTTGACGGTCAGCTGCTGGCGTGGCCCGTTGGTGTGTCGGCAAACGTGATGTCGGTTAATATGTCCATCCTGGATGAGCTGCGTGCAGCTGGTGCGATTGACTTCGAAGGTGCGCCCCAGTCGTTTGAACAGTTCAACCAGGCTGCGTGCGCTTCCACTGAACTGACCGCGCCGGATGGCACGACAGCGGTGCGCGGCTTTGCCATGCGCGGCAGCGCCGATGAGATGTACAGCTTCATCTTCAGCAATGGCGGCTACATTTTTGACGCAGCCACCGATGCCTACAACTTCACCAACGAGAACGCCATTGAAGCGATGCAGTTCCTGCAGGACCTGTATGCGAATGGCTGCGCTTACTACCCCGAAGGCGGCGCGTTCGCGAATACGGGTGAATTCTCGCTTGGCCTGAACCTTGCTGCCATTGGCAGCAGCGTGGGTGTGCCGTTCATTCAGCAGCCGATGGATGAGGCAGGTCTGGAAATCGACTGGATCAATACGACGGTTCCCTATACCGAAGGTTCGCGTTCACTGGTTGGCTTCCTGCGCGGCGTCTCCATTTTCGCTGGCACGCCGGAACAGAACCTCGCCGCCTGGCTGTTCATCAAGTATTGGGCGACCAACGCTGACGCTCAGCGCATCTGGACGGAAGGCGCGCAGTATCAGCCGTACAATATCGCCACCCGTGAGGCGATTGCAGGCAGTGACTTCTACACCGCCAATCCGCAGTATGCCAGCTTTGCAGACGTGCTGAGCGGCGGTGATGCCCGCCTGCAAAACCCGCCCGCGCACCCGCGCAGCAACGAAGTCAGCGAAGCAGTGGCGACCCTGTATACCAACATCACCATCAACGGGATGGATGTGGCGCAGGCGGCGGCTGAAGCAGAAGCTGCTGCCAACACTGTTTACAACGAAGTGAAGGCTGACCTGGCGGGCTAAATCGCCCCGAAGCAATCTGAATATAAGGGCTTCTGGTACGCACCAGAAGCCCTCTTTTTTTGGATCGGTCGGGCGCGGTCGTGTTGCGCCAACTGCCTGAAACTGTGCTCTTGACAATACTGTGTGCTGCATAGTATTCTGATACTGTACAGCGCACAGTATTGTAGGATACACAGCGTATGACTGAAACCGAAGATCAATTAAGTCAACTGAGGTTAGAGCTGCGGCGCGGCGTGGTGGTGCTGGCAGTGCTCAGCCAGATGGATACAGCCCGTTATGGCTACAGCCTGATTCAGCGCCTGTCTGAACAGGGGCTGGATATCGAAGAAGGGACGCTGTATCCGCTGCTGCGGCGGCTGGAAAAGCAGGGCCTGCTGGAAAGCGAATGGGAAGTGGGCGAGGCGCGCCCGCGCAAGTATTACCGGATCAGCGCGGCAGGGCGCGACGTGCTGACGATTCTGCGCGCGGAATGGGCCGCGACGGTTGAGCTGATGAACCGCATCCTGCGAGGAGACAATCATGCATGAACTGGTCGAACGTTACATCCATCAGGTGGGGCGCTACCTGCCCCCCAAAGAACGGGCGGAGATTGAAGCGGAGCTGCGCTCGCAGATTGAAGACCAGCTCGATGATCGTTTCGGCAGCGCGCCAACCCCGGCCGATGTCGCCTCTGTGCTGACGGAGTGGGGCCATCCGGCCAAACTCGCACGGTCGTATCGCGATGACCAGATGCTGATCGGCCCGGATATCTATCCGCTCATGATGACGACGCTGCGCTACGGGTGGCTGATTGTCCCGCCGCTGGTGATGTTCATGAATGTTCTGGCGGCGCTGACATCAGCAGGGCCGGTGACCTTTGCGGGGCTGGTGCTGGAGCCGCTGCTGGCCGCCCTGTACGCAACCTTCATCTTCTCTGCCCTGGTGGTGCTGATTTTCGCCATCGTCCAGCGTTCCGGCGTCGCGCTCACAGAGCTGGCAAAGCCGTTCAATCCGGCAGACCTGCCACAGGTGGATGATCCGGGCGTGGTGGACCGGTTTGAATCAGCGTTTGGCATCATGTTTGGCGCGGTCATCATGCTGCTGCTGCTGTACTGGCTGCAGGTGGGCGGGCTGACGCTGCGCTTCAACCTGAGCGATCCCGGCCCTGTCATCCCGGTGTCGCCATACTGGATCGTGTTTCTGCTGTTCATCATCAGCAGCATCATCAGCATCCACCTGATCGCCATCCGGCGCAATCGCTGGGGCATCGGCATCCTGCTGCTTGAAACCGCTGTGGAGACGATCGGCAACCTGGGCATGTATTTTGTGCTGTATAAGCCGATCGCCGAGCGCCTGTTTGCGGATAACCCGTCGCTGGCGGAAATTGCCCTGGTGGCCAGCGCGCCGGAGATCATCGTGGTCATCTTCACCCTGTTCACGCTCATTGGCAAAGCGCCCAGGCTCATCAGCCTGTGGAATTACCGGGCCGCCCGGACGACTTCGTTCTTCGCGAGGGTTGGGTCCCGATAAGCGGCTTCTAAGCAACACCCATTCTGTTTATTTCATCGTCTGGTTTTAGCTACGGCAAAGGAGAATCTCATGCCGGATACTCGAATTGTGCTTGCTGCCCTTTGGATCGCGACCATGCTGGTCTACCTGCTGGGGGATGTGCTGCGCATTTACAGCGGCGACTTCCCGAAGAATATGGACACGGTGAAGTTCACCCAGGGCATGTGGCTGGGCATTTCGGTGCTCATGCTCACGCCGATCCTGATGCTGCTCGTCTCGATCATGGTGGTCGATGTGAACGTGGTGCGCTGGGCAAATATCATCCTGGCCGGTTTCTTCTTCGTCTTCAATCTGTTTGGCCTGCCCACCTACCCGTCCCATTACGACCGCTTCCTGCTGCTCGTCAGCATGGTCTTCAACGTGCTGGTCATCGCGTATGCCTGGAACTGGGTCGCGCCGGTGGCAGCGTAGGGACGAATTATGAATGACGGACAAGTCAGGTCGGTGCCGTAGGGACGAGGCCTGCCTCGTCCGGGGCGACATTGAAATGGATTTGTGCCAGCGCGGACACGGCCTGCCGTGTCCCTAAAGAAGATCGTTAAACACAACGCGTGTAAAAGGAGAATCACCATGAAAGCTATCGCCGCCGAACAGTATGGGCAGCCGGAAGATGTGCTGCGCCTCACAGAAGTCGCCAAACCCACGCCGAAGGACAATGAAGTCCTGGTAAAAATCCATGCCGTCTCGCTCAATTCGGCAGACTGGCGCCTGCTGACCGCCGATCCCTTCCTCGTCCGCCTCGAATTTGGCCTGCAAAAGCCCAAACGCCCGATTCTAGGCTCGGACATCGCCGGGACGGTCGAGGCCGTTGGCCGCGACGTGAAGGCGTTTAAGGCGGGCGACGCCGTGTTTGGCGATCTGTCCGGGTGCGGCCTGGGCGGATTCGCGGAATACGTGGCTGTGCCGGAGCATGTGCTGGCCCTCAAGCCCGCCCGCCTCAGCTTCGAGGAAACAGCCGCCCTGCCGATGGGGTCCGTCACCGCGCTGCAGGCCCTGCGCGACAAGGGCGGGCTTCAGGCCGGCGAACATGTGCTGATTCATGGGGCATCGGGCGGTGTGGGCAGCTTCTCCGTGCAGATCGCCAAAGCCCTGGGTGCGCACGTCACGGCCGTGTGCAGCACGCGCCACATCGAGACGGTCCGGCGGCTGGGTGCCGATCAGGTCATCGATTACACCCGCGAAGACTTTGCCGCCAGCGGCCAGCAGTACGACCTGATCGTAGGGGTCAACGGCGCACGCTCGATTTTCGACTACAAGCGCGCCCTCAAACCGCAGGGCCGCTACGTCATGGTGGGCGGCACTTCAAAGCAGATCTTTCAGGCGATGCTGCTGGGGTCGATCGTATCGGGCGGCGGCAAAAAGCTGAGCGGTCTGCTGCAAAAGTTTAATGCCGGGGACCTGCAAACTATCGCGGCGATGGTTGAGGCCGGGAAGATCGCTCCGCTGATGGACAAGTGCTACGACGGGCTGGCGCAGATTCCCGCCGCCTTGCGCGCTTTTGGCGAGGGACACACCAGCGGCAAGATCGTCATCACTGTGGCCGGAGCGTGGGCGTAGGGGTCCGGTGGGTTCCGCCTGACGACGTTCAAAGGAACGAGGGGTGAGGATGTTTATTGCCTCACCCCGCAGCCGACTGGCCCGGCGACAGCAATGCGTTGACGCGGCGCACCAGGTCGTCGCCCTGTGTTTTGGTCAGCGACGATCCCGTTTTGTAAGTCCGCCCGTTGACCGTCTCGACCACAAAGGCATAACTGGGCGGTCCGTCGCTCCAGGTGCTTTCTTTCAGGCTGACCTGCATGATCGCCTCCAGCGGCACCTGCACGGCCTGCGGGCGGCTGACGGCACTGCGTGAGGTAAACACCATCTGGCCCAGCGAGCGGTCAAAGCGCATGTGCATCGACTTGCCCGCCACGGCCCCAATCACCAGCAAGGCGCTGATCGACAGCGCGCCCAGCGAAATCAGCGCGGCAAACACGAACACGATGTTGGCAGTGTTGCCCTGCCAGTTGGGCCGCAGCAGCAGCTCGTAGGGCGCCAGCAGTGGGACGAACGCCAGCGCGACCATGATGATGCGCTGCAAGGCGGGCGTCTCGGAACGGATATCGACTGCATCGTCTGTCTTGGTCACGCGAACCATGGGTGCCTGGTCTCCATACCTAAGCGTCATTCGCTGTCTTATGTGTTTTCAGCCACTATAGCGATTTTTCTGTTAAGCCGGTGTAAAGCCCATCGTCTTTCGTAATGCGGGCCTGTTTCAGCGCGTCCAAACATTATTCCGATGCATCCCATGAATGAAGGAACCGGCATGATGAATCCGCAGGGCGCGCAACCTGAAACGCGCAAACCATTTGAACTTGGCCTGGTGTCGTTTGCAGAGCTGACGCCAGACCCGGCCACCGGCCACAAGATGACTCCGGCCCAGCGCATGAAAGAGCTGCTGGAAGAAATCACGCTGGCCGACCAGGTCGGGCTGGATGTCTACGGCCTGGGCGAACACCATCGTGACGACTTTATCGTGTCCGCGCCGGAGGTGGTGCTGGGCGCTGCCGCCGCGCTGACGAAAAATATCCGCCTGACGAGCGCGGTCACCGTGCTCAGCTCCGACGACCCGGTGCGCGTCTTCCAGCGTTTCGCCAGCCTCGACCTGGTCTCGCAGGGGCGCGCGGAAATTATCGCCGGGCGCGGCTCGTTCATCGAGTCGTTCCCGCTGTTCGGCTATGACCTGCGCCAGTATGACAACCTGTTCACCGAAAAGCTGGACCTGCTGCTGAAGCTGCGCGAGGACGAATTCATCACCTGGCAGGGCAAGCTGCGCGCGCCGCTCGATCACCTGGGCGTGTATCCGCGCCCGATGCAGGACAGGCTGCCGGTGTGGGTGGGCGTGGGTGGCACGCCGGAGTCAGTGGTGCGCGCGGCATCGCGTGGGCTGCCGATGGCGCTGGCGATTATCGGCGGCATGCCGGAACGCTTTGCCCCGTTCGTCGACCTGTATCGCCAGTCGGCCCGCGAAAATGGCTATGATCCGGCGACGCTGCCGGTGAGCATCAACTCGCACGGTTTCATCGCTGATTCGCGCCAGCAGGCGCTGGATGAGTCGTTCCCGCTGGTGCAGCAGATGATGAACAAGATTGGCCGTGAACGCGGCTGGGCGCCGATGGGCCGCGCACAGTACGATGCGGGGGCCGGCCTGCGCGGGGCGAATTTTGTCGGCACGCCCGACGACGTGATCGAGAAAATCCTGTTCCAGCATGAGATTTTCGGCCATCAGCGCTTCACGCTCCAGCTTACGGTGGGGTCGCTGCCGCATGACAAGGTGCTGCACGCCATCGAGCTGTACGGCACGAAAGTGGCCCCGGTCGTGCGCGCCGAGATCGCCCGCCGCGAGGCCGTGCCTGAGAAGGCGTAGGTTTTCGTATGTAGCAAATGCACAGCGCGCGTGTCCCGGTGGGCAGTCGCGCTGTTTTGTTATGGTTTTGAACGTAGGATTATGTATCGCTCATTCAGACGGACTTGCGATCATGATTCGTGACCAAATGGCTGTATCAGCGGGTGCAGTTCTCTTGTGCTGCTCCATTCTTGCGCCTGCTCACAGCCAGCCTCAGGAACCGCTGCTCACATATGGGCGCGGCACGCCAAAGCAGGTGCAGTGGGAGCCGTCGTCTCAGTCGGTTCTGGTGGTCACGCACGACAACATGCTGTGGCAGTACAACATCGCGACATTTGAGGTCATCACGACCCGCCTGGACGTGTCTGAAGTGCAGTATTCCCCGGATGGCACGCTGTTACTGACGCGCACTGAAGACGGTGCGTGGGTGCTGCGCTCGTCGGCCAGCCTGGATGTCGTCCTGTCGGAAAGATTCTCGCAGGTATTTTTCAGCTCGGACGGCGCATGGCTGGTGACCAGCACAGCCGATGGGTCGTCCGACCTTCGGGCAACCGCAAATCCTGAGATTGTGGTGCTGTCTGATTTTTCGGCTATCGTTTTCAGCCCTGACGGCGCATGGCTGGTGACCAGCACAGCCGATGGGTCGTCCGACCTTCGGGCAACCGCAAATCCTGAGGTTGTGGTGCTGTCCGATTTTTCGGCTATCGTTTTCAGCCCTGACGCGCAGTTTATGGTAACGCAGGAAGACGACGGGGAATACATGCTGCGTCGGCGTGATGCCGCTCCGCTGCATGCCCTGCCGCGTCCCGAAAGCGACATCACAGGCATTGTGTGGCTGCCCGACAGCAGCGCCGTCGCGATGCTGGGCAGCGCAGACGAGATTCTGATATACGACATTGCAACGCGCCAAACGCGCGCATTCGTCACGCCAGATCGCGCTCGCTATAACAGTCTGTACTGGAGCCCGGATGCGCGCCTCTTCTTTGACCAGGACTACGCAGGAAGTTTTCGCGTGTGGGATGTTTCTGACGGTCGTATGATTGCTGAAATTCCTTCAGAAGAGCCCTATCTCCCCCCTGAAGAACGCCTGCAAGGCGTGTCCGCTTACTATCCCATTTGGTTTCTGTCATGGTCGACTGACGGAAGCCACGTTTTCCGCTGTAAATCATATGGTGATTTGGGCCTGATTTGCTCCGCTTATGACGCGCTGACCGGTATTCCCGGCGCTCAATTCAGCGGAGACTCCCTGTGGCAACGCACAGCATTCGACTTTACTCCGGATCGGCGCTACCTCGCGCTATCGCGGGGCTTATTTGATGCCAATACGGGCGCGGTGGTCGCCGACTTCAGCGAAACCAATCAGGATGGCACATTTCGCGCCTGGAGTTCCAACAATCGCTTTATGGCCACAGCCTCGATTTTCTCGCAGCAAATTGCTCTGTTTGACCTGCAATCGATGCAACCGCATGCTGTGCTGAACGAAACTCCTTTCCGGTATGCACTTGATTCGCTGGCCTGGTCGCCTGACAGCCGCTACGTGCTGGCGTGGGGCGGGCGCGCCACCAACGAGTCCATCCCCAGTGGCCTCATCACGATCTGGGATGCGGAGACGGGCGCAGAACTGGGCAGCATCACCGATCATATTGTTTTCGGCCATCAGATTGCCTTCAGCAGCGATGATTCTTATGTCGCAGCGACGGATGCTTTAGGCCGTATTGCCATTTTTGATACGGCTTCAGGAGACATGATGCACATGCTGAGCGGGGCCAGCGAGCGCATCACCACGATGCAGTGGCAGCCCGGCGGCCATCTGCTGGCCGCCGCGACCGGGCGCGTGTCTGGTATTGGATATCCGCACACCGTCCCGGTGGATGGCACGCTCGTGCGTATCTGGGATACACGAACTGGAAATGTCGTCGCGCTGCTGGAACATGACATCCGCGTCCGCGCGCTGGCGTGGAATCCGGCTGGCACGCTGCTGGCGACAGATGACGAGGAGCTTCATGTGTGGAGCGTGGCATCCTGGGCCGAGCTGCCCGTGCCACAAATCATTGCCAGTCCGCCGTATCCGGTTACTCTCGAATGGGTGATGGAAGGGCAGTTCATTTCAAGAGCTCAGAACAACTGCTCTCATTCGCCTGGGCCGTCCATTTTTCTGTACAATGTCGAAAGCGGTGCCAGCATAGGGCCAATAGTCTGTATCGACCAGCCCCCGATCTGGATTCCTGAAATCAATACCACCCTGGCATCCGGACGCCTTTGTGAAGATAGTGGTTGCACGCTTGCTGTGAGCGCGATATCGCCCGAAGTGGATCCAGGCTACACAGGCGACAGCTTATTTGGTTTTCCTGTAACCTACACCTTTGGCGCGTATGGGCAGCGGCCCGAATTGCTGCGCTCTCCAGATGGCCAGAGCCTGCTTGCCTTGTCTGAAGGCGCGGCGGATATGTGGCTGCTGGGGCTGGAAAATGCCTCGCTTCAGTGGACAACTGAAAACGTGGTCAGTGTCGCGCTCAGCAGCGACGGGCGTCGCATTGTGCTGGCTTATGGCGACGGACGCGTCACTATTGCCGACAGCACCACGGGAGACATCCTGTTTGCGCTGCCCGATAGCGATGTTTTACAAATGCTGTGGCGCGGCGACGGCGCCTATCTGGCGCTGCTTCAGCGGGATGCTGTTGTTGTGATCGATGCATCTTCGGGCGCAGAACAATTACGCGTGCCACTGGAGGAGACCGCCAATGCTTCCATCGCGTGGCAGAATCGTTACCTGTTCGTCTGTACAGACCTGCCATGTCAGCCTGTGCTCCGGGACGTCGAAACCGGGCATGTGGTGCTGGCTGCCGACCAACTGCCAGCGACTCTTAGTCATGACGGGCGACTTGCTGCTGAACTAAACGGCAGCATCTTTCGCGTCTGGCGTCTGACGGGTGCGCAACCATGACATACTTGCCAGCACACGGCTACAGCCTTGTGGTTGCGCATAAATCTGCTGAAGCATCGACGGGTGTTTGATCTGGTCGTCCTGCATTGAAGGCCAGGCCGCGCGGGGCGCCCGGCTCCTCACTCTTTTCTGTTCAGCGCCTCCTGCCCCATACGTTCCAGGACACTCCTGACGATGCGGGCGATATTGAAGGCGTCATCTCCGCCTCGGTGATGAGTGCCCAGAAGCGGTAACTTTTCGTTATGCAGCGCGCCGTCCATGCCTATTTTATTGCCCTCGTGAGCGAGTTCAGCATACCAGCGCTTGAGGTTCACATGTCGTTCGGAGAAGGGATAAGGCACAGCGAAAGACTGGCACTGCTTGGCGAACATGTTTCGATCGTAGTCGCCCCAGCTTGCCCACACGCTGTCGCCTGATTGATAGTGATCGCGCAGATACGTGCACGCATCCTCGAAGGTTTGGCCATCGCGGAGCATTTCCGCGGTGAGGGTGGTCAGTTCTGTGCAGAATGGACTGATTTTCGAGCGGGCGGGTTTCACGAGGATGCTTTCCGCATCGCTGATCGCATGGGTTTCAATGTTGAAACGACAAACACCAATCTCGATGATTTCGCTTTGTTCCCCCGGTGGAGGCGCGCCTTTCCAGCAGGTGGATTCAACATCCACGATGAGCCACTCGTTTTCGTTCATCTTGACCGCCCCTTTCTCTACTTTCAGAGTTTCGCTCAACAGCGATTATTCCCTTGCACAGCGCGCCTGTCTAACCTGAAAGGCGCGCTGTTTGTTTCAGGGTTTGGCATAGATCTGCGACAGAATCGACGGGTCTTTGATCTGGTCGTCCTGGGCCAGCAGGATGACTTTTGACAGCACCTCGGCGGTTTTCGGATCATCATCGACAAAAGGCAGGAAAATGCGCCCGCGATGCTGCGCATGCACGGGAACAATCGCCAGCGCGCCGCCGGGCTGCCGATGTGTGACACCGCTGCCCAGATGCACCGAATAATCGCCCAGTTTTCCCTCAATCAGCGCAAATGACTTTTCCACGCGCACGTTCGGCAGCCGGAGCAGAAACGCCGTTTCGGTGATCAGTGCGCCGCGCATGTCGATGGTCGAGGCGCTGAATTCAGGATCGAAGCCGCTGCGATGCGCCACGCTGACCACCAGGTCCAGATCGCGCATGACTTCGCTGAAGCTAATGGGCGAGATTTTGTCGATCATGACATCGCCCCACCCAGCAGCGGGGGTAAAGCGCAGGGATTCAATGGTCGCGCCATCGATTTCTGCTGGGGTGAAGAAATACGTTGGAAAATCGACCTGCGCGATGATGTTTTCGTGATGGAGCGTCTTGAACACGCCATATTCATAGCTTACCGTCCAGTCACGCGCGTTGAAGAGTGCCACCGCCTGCCGCGGATTCACCTGCTGTCCGGCGTAACGCCGGGTCATGCGCTGCCCGCGTTCTGCCTCTGTGACCGGATAATACTCGCGGAAGATTTGTTTGAACGGCTGGATGCGTTCTGCGGAGAAACACTCACGCTGCCACAGATGCCACTCGCCGCTCTGGAAAAGGTCATGCGGGTGGGCGATCCGAAGCCTGGCGCGCTTTGGCAGCGGCAGGCGAGATCCATCGTGCCGCTGCACGTGGGTGGCATTCCCGACCAGGTAACCCATACCCGCGTCGCCGGTGAAGACAAGATTCCGTATCATGGGCGACAGCACGGGATGCGCCAGCAGGTTGCGCAGCAGCGGCAGCGGGAACTGGGTGGCACGCACCATCGCCTGCTCCAGTGACGCACGCATGCGCGTATGCTGCTGCGTCAGCGCGGTCATACGCTCCAGCAGGGCGGCGACTGCAGGTTCTTTTTTCAGCTTCGGCGGCACAGTCCTGACAGGTTTTGCCTTTCTGGAAATGGCCAGCTCCGGCCTGCCGGTATAGTCGACGGTCACGCTCAGCTCGTAATCGCCTGTCCTGGCCACGATGCGGCCGTCAGCGAAATCCGGGGCGGTGCGCGCCTCCATCGCCCATGCCAGATGGCTTGGGTCGTCGTAGCCGGCGGTGCGCGCCAGATTATCCAGCGCAATTTCAGCAGCGCGCTTTTCGGCGATACGCCGCTGCGGCCCGCCTTTTTTGCCCGTACGTATAAATTCCTGGATGATGCCATAACGCCCCTGCACCTGCGCGTCTTTGTGCGCCGCATCCAGCGGCAGCAGGCCCAGCGCGCGGGCCGCATCCTGCTGGCGTTTCTCCAGCACGCGGGCGGACAGCTCGTCCTGCGTCAGCCTGCCCAGCATGGCATCGGCAAACAGGCGCGCGCGGGTATGCCCGATGCCGTCTGACACATATTTCGCCGCTTTGTACAGCTTGTCCCAGCGCGCTTCACCGACGCGCTTGTACGCGTTCAGGAACCACGCCACATCGACGGCGCCGTCCCTGCGATCTTTCGGGGAAAGTGTGGTGCGGCGGGCAATTTCCGAGCTCCAGGTGGTGCGAAGCCTCTTTGTGAGCAGTGATTCTTTGTCCTGGCCATGGGCATGCAGCCACCAGACAGCGTCGGACAAGCCATCCCAGCCGAGTGCTGCCTCAATGAACGGGGACCACTGAGGGACGAACACAGCCGCCTCTATCAGGGCGGGTTCCTTAATGCTGGCAGCTTTGACCGCCTTGGCAAATCCTGCCGGGGTGTCGTTGTCTGACGGATAAGAGATCGCCAGCAGACTGCTCAGCGTCTCGCCGCGGCTGAACGTCTTGTTGTGTTTTAATCGGGTGATGTGCGTGCCAGACAGCGCCTGCATGAACCTGATGAACCAGGGGATTCCGGGGATGCAGGCGATTTGCGGGATAAGGTGCGTCGCCTCGGTGGGCATTTCCCCGCGTTTCAATTCAATGGTGAGGATGCGTTCCACCACCCTGTTCACAATGTCATCCAGCGGTGGATACTGCTCGATGAGTGGTGATTTACGGCGGGTCGTAAGGCGATATAAAGAGGAATCGCCACCATATCTACTGAACCATCCCTCAGCACCATACCTGGGAGGTTGAAGCAGATTGTCGTAAATGTCATCATCGTTTGCAGCGCCAAGTTCCCGCGCAGCCACGAGTGTATCCAGTGAGGGAACCGATCTTTCAACACCTTCGACGGGCTCGTCGATCCACCTATCTATGTGCCACAGGCGCAGTTTTTGTTCGTCTGTCCAATCGCGCCCATAGCTTGACCGAAGCTTTTGAATTGCCATGAGCGTATAAGATGCAAGTTGTATTCCTTCGTTTCGCCGTGTTCCCTTCGTTTTCGCGATAGTTTCCCTGTATATGTCGTGGTCACTGACTGCAGCCAGCTGTGTTTCCAGCACATTCAGCAGGAAGTCAAACGTGGCTTCATGAGATTGCAGACCGACGAGCCAGAGCAGCACAGTCTCGCAGATCCTGGGATAGTAGAGATCATCGGCAAATTCTGCCTGCGGCGTCTGCCGCGCCTGACTGACGATTCTGTACTCAGGGTGACTTCCCAGGGTCGATTCCAGCCACGCACGTACCAGTTCAAGCTCGTCTGGGTCGCGCATCTCTTGTGGGCGCGTCTCCAGCCAGTGCTGCCATGTCTCTGCTAGCGGCAGCCTGTCGATCTGATTCGAAATAGGACTGCCATACGCGGGTGAGGGGAACTTGTCGCGGCTGTTGCCCAGCAGCACGATATCGGTCGTGCTTCCTTGCGGCACGTTGATCTGAACATGCCGATGCTCGTGAATCAGCGCATCCAGGGACTTGAGCAAATGTCTGGATGCAGGCGTGCGCTCGGTGACGAGACGGGCTGTCGGCCGTACCGGTTGCGTGCGGTTGGCCGGGTTGAACAGCCCAAACCCGTTCGACCGCGTCCAGGCATCATCCTCGCGCCCGACGATGGTCTCCAGAAGCTGATTTTCAATCTCTGTGCGGCTGTTATTGGTCGTGCGATACGCCTCCACCCGCGACTGCACAGCCGTTGCCATTCCATCGCTGGTGCGCAGCCCGGCTAGCAGCTCCAGCCCGGCAGCGCGCTGCATTGGCTTGCGCGCGCCAATCAGCCGGTCGGCGCTGGCAAGAGCATCGGTAGGGGGCTGCTGTTGCAGCAGCGCGATCACCTGCCGCCGCAGGCCGGAGGCAGTGCGCGTGAGCAGCGATTCGAGGAATGGTGCTTCGTCGGGCCTGATGCCCTGCTTCCTGATATGATTGCCGACGATTTCGCGTACGCGGGCGTCGCGGTCACCGACCATGCCCAGCAGCGCAGTACGTATTTCAGGGTCGCCAGAGGTGTCGCGGATCAGGTGGTGCGCCAGGCCGTCTCGATAAACCAGCAAAGGAGACAGGGGGATCAGTTCTTTGGGCGAACGATTGCCCAGAGATGCGAATAGAACGCCTGCCACCATTTCGCGCTGCACACGCACCGACAGCCAGTCCCACACAATCGGCGCATACATGTAGCCTTCTTTTGGCAGACGCTTCAGCAGGCGGCGGGCCGCTTCGAACGCTTCGAATGCCTGTGTCTCTGGAAACAGGTAAGGTTTCGACCAGTTCAGCCGGGTGGCAGCGATCATCGCGATGCGCCCATCGGGGTCGTCCATTGCGCGGATGAGCGCGGAATTGGCATCAGGCAGATCGACAGCGTCAAGAAAATATACCGCTGCAAAACGTCGGCCGACATCGCTGTCCTTAAGGAACGCCTCAGCCAGTGTTACAGCCGCGGGCGCATCCTCAGTGCCAGCCGTCCACAGAGCCAGATAGACCTGCTCTCCTGTACCCGACGCCAGTATGTCGCGGCGTGTTGCTACATCATCGATCAGGGTCAGGGCTGTTTGCAGAACCTGCCGGGTGACCCGCGCCTCCGACGAGTCATAGGCAAAACCAAACCAGATATTCGCTGCGCGCACAACCGCCGGAAAGCGAATCAGGTCGTGATCGAGGATCATCTGCAGCATGCGCCGGAAAGCCGTTGGATGCGCTACGTCGATACATTCCAGGATCGACTGGCGCAGCCCCTCGGCACGCTGGGCGGAAAGCAGCATCTTTTCGATGAATTCCCAGCCCACGGGGTCATTGGCCAGCAGCAGAGCGCGGATGACGTGCTGCCCCATGATGCCTGTCTCGTGTTCGCCGCGTGCCGACGCGATGAGTAAATCTCTCAGTGCAGCGCCGGTCTCTCCACCAAGGTTTATCGCCGCCGCGAATAAATTACTCAGGCTTGAGCCATGGCTCTGAAAATAGCCTGCATATTCTGCCAACCAGAAGATGTTCTCGTCATATTCGAGCAGCGGCTTCGTAAGGCTGCTCAGTTCCCCGGTGCGCATTTGCAGAAACAAATCATCACGCCCAGAAGCGCGAAATGCCCTGTGCCACAGACCCTGTTGATACGGTCGTGTGCCGATGTCGTGCCACAGGCGCTCAACATAGGGTGCATAGTGTTGATAGACCGTGTCGAAGATTTTCCGGCGTTCCGCAGTATCAAGCTGCATTATGGCCTGATAGGCGGCAGGCACCTGACTTTCGACCTCTCTTCTTTCGGCGTAGTCACTGATGTTATTGAGGTGGACACCCCCGGCTGTATATCCCAGCAGCAGAAAGGCGATCTGGCGCAGCGAAAATCCTGGTTGGCCATCACTATTCGGCAGGGGCTCACCCGGCAGGGTGCGGATGCGCTCGGCGGCGCGCTCTCGAAAGTCACCTTTCACGCGCGATTTCAAATATGCACGTGCCTGCTCTGGCGTCAGCATCACCAGCCTCCTGAAAGCGCTACCAGCCGAATGAACATGATGTGGGTGTCCTCGCCGACGAAAACGGTCTGTTCCAGGTCGGTCTGCTGGGCATCGTCTATAAACACGATGTAGATGCCGTCCTCAAAGGCCAGCAGGGCGGTCGATGCGGCATCCTCCGCCCCCGCTGGCTCACCTGCCTTACGCTCACCGGGGATGACTTTGCCGCGCTCTGCTTCGGCTGCGATTTCTCCAGCGGTCATCAGCCGCGCCAGCCTGCGCTCCTGCTGCCGCGAATTGAACGCTTCGACTTCGTGATGCACGATGGCCGTAATCAGGTCGCGCAGCGTCATGCTGCCGCCATCGCTGCCGGGAGGAATGGGCACCCGCCAGCCCGAAAACACAGGCCGGCGCGCACCGACCGTTTTGGCTGAGACCTGTACGGTTATAGCCATTAAATACCCTCTGCCCTGAACATTAAGTTCTGTGTGAAGTATAAGATATTTGTTCTATGTCCGATGCATGAATTCTGTGACGATTTTCTGTCTATACACGCTGCATGAAAAAGCGCCTCAGATGTATGTTTGAAGCGCCTGCCTTTTCGTAACACCCGGTCTGCTGACTAATCAGGCCTCCGGGCTGCCGGGAAGCTGGGCAAAGAAAGCCCGCAGGTGCTCGCGGTATTCATCCGGTGTGTACAGGATGCCGGTGGCATGGCTGTCGCACGGAATCTCCCACAGCTCGACATCCACGCCAGCGGCGTCGAAATGAGGACAGGCGCGCTGTTTGTTTCAGAGCATAGCTGCGACGAAAGATGTTTGCAGCGTGGGGGAAAATGAGTCCCTGGTAAATACAAAGCCGCGCCCCCGTACTCCGGAAGCGCGGCCTGATTTATTCCTTACGGATATAGCCTATTCCGCGTCGTCCAGCAGATTGAACTCGTCGAACAGCACGATTTCGCTCTGCGGGTCACGGGTATCGAAGTAGTAGCTGCGAACCGTGCCGGTTTCCGTCTCCATGATGCTGAATACCGTCAGGTTGTTGCTGTCGATGCACGGCAGCGGGTCGCCATTTTCATAGCTCAGCGGCGCCTCGATGCTGGGCAGGATCGGCTCCAGGCCGTGCGGGTCGCCCGCCACAACATAGTTGTCGGCATTGAAGCGCGGGTCAGACGCAGGCGTGGTGGCGTTGCCGCGCTCGCGGTAGCCGGGCAGATAGCAGCCATAGGTATTGCCCACGTTCGAGGTTTCGAGGATGTCGATGCCGCCTTCGGTTTCAAAGCGGTACCACAGGTGCGAATGCCCCTGGTGCATCAGGTGGACACCGGCGTCCTCCAGCAGCGGCATCACATCGCGCCAGACGATATCTTCTTCGATCGGATACTCATACCGCACGGCGGTAATCGCGCCGGTCTCGTCGCGGTCGATAATCTGCTGCGGGTGCGCCATCACCGGGTTGGCATTGTCGCCCAGGCCATGCGCGCCCTGGTGCAGCAGCACCACCTTGATGCGCGCATTCTGGAAGGCTTCGCTGTTGAGCTGCTCCACCAGCCAGTTATACTGTTCGCTGCCCTCACTGATGTCTTCGAAAATGAAGTCGCCGTAGCCCCAGTTGTGCGGGTTGTTCAGGTCGCGGCCGGCCTCGGTGTATTTGCCGCGTGACGACAGGTCCGGCGTGCGCCAGATGCGCGTGCTGAACAGCGAAATCAGGTATACGTCGCCGTATTCCATGGCGTAATAGGTCTCGCGGCCCGGGCCCTCATCGGGCAGGGTGAAGATTTCCTCGTAGGTGATGGTGTTCCACGAGTTGTTGATGATCCACTGTTCGCGGATAGCGGGGTCGTTTTCCGGGTTGATGATCTCGGCAACGGTCTCGTAGCGGGCCTCGGCCACGGCTCGCGGCTGCGGATCATTATACTGTTCGCCGATCCCCTGGCCGGTGAAGAAACGGCCCATCACCTCGTGGTTGCCCACGGCGGGGAACAGCGGCGCATGCTGGATGACCGGCCCGCCCGTGTAGGTGGTCGTGCTGGTGAAGGTCAGCTCGTCAGTCGCGAAGGTGCGTTCCAGCGCGGTGGCCGAGTTGCCCTGCAAGGCAGGGAAGAAGGCGCGGCCACGATTGTCATCAAACCATTCCGAGGCGCGGTCGGGGATGTTTTGCAGGTCGCCCGCCATGAAGACCGCGTCAATTTCGCCTTCGCCCATGAAATCGATCACGCGCTGCATATTGGCAGGCGTCATCGGCATGAGCTGATTGTCGCTGGTGAGCAGAATCTGGAGCGGCTGGCCGGGGCTGGGCAGCGGCTGGAGCGTGAAGGTCTCGCTGACGACCTCGGCGCCGTTCTCGTCCACGCTGGTGACGAAATAGGGCACGCGCACATCTGCCTCAAGGCCGGTGGCGATGGCCTCGTGGCGCCACACCGGGCGCGGCGTATAGCCACCATAGACCTGGCCGGCCTGCGTCTGTTCGCCCACAAACGAATTGCGGTCTTCTGCCAGGCGGCTCATCTGCATGGTCGTTGCTACTGCGGTCTGGTCGAGATTCTCACCCCAGGTCAGGGTGTGGCCGCTGCCTTCAAACTCGGTAAACCACACCACCGATACGGCATCTTCGGTCGGCATTTGCAGGAAGGGGTCCGTAAGCAGGACGGGCGCAGGCGCTTCTTCGGCCTGCTCCTGCGCACTGGCGGGGATGGCGCTGACGAGCGCGAGGCTCAGCCCCAGGACAAGGGAAAGACGACGGATACGTATGGACATTAATCGGGTCTCCTGTACAGCTTAACGATACGGAATGAGCGGCGCACGGTGCAGAACACCAGCGGCCAGTTCTCGCCGGGGACGTTATCCAGACCGTTTTAAGAGGTTGTATGTGATGCCGTTAAGAGTTGGCTAAAGCGAGGTAAAGTACGGTCTTCAGGGTAAAACAAAGCCGCGCCCCCGGATTTCCGGTGCGCGGCCTGTTTGAATGAACCCAATCGTCCGTTATTCGCTGGTGGCCGGGGCGCAGGCCTGGGTATAGCGCGCAATGATGGCGCGCACATCCAGCTCATCGATCAGCCCGTCCTGATTGCCATCCAACCCAGCCAGATAATTCAGGCTGCCGACGCGTTCGCCACGGCGGGCGATCACGCTGCGGATATCCAGCACATCGATCACGCCATTGCCATTGGTATCGGCGGCGCAGGCGGCGTCGACTGGCGTGGTTGGCGATGGCTCTGGGCTGGGCGTGCTGGTCGGCGTGACGCCCGCGGCGGATGTCGGCGCAGGCGATGCCCCGCCGGACGTGCGCAGGGTGGCGGTGGGCGGGCGCGTGGTGGGCGTGCTGCTCGGTTCACGGGTGCTGGTGGGCGAGGCCGTCGCGCTGGCCGGGACGGGTGTTTCAGTCGGCGGCGCGCCGGTGGCAGTCGCGACGACGGGCGCGGGCGTGCTGCTGGCGACCGGCTGCGAACCCGCCAGCGTCGCCGTGGGCGCGACTGTATTCGTGGCCGACGCCTGCGGCTGGGCAACCGTCGCGCTGGGCGATGGCGTGCTGCTAAACGTGGGCGACATCGTGGGCGATGGCGTCTTGGTGGCATCGCCGGCGCGTGAGCGGATGGTGGCGGTGGGACCGGGCGTGCGCGTGGCCGTCGCTGGCGGGCGGGTGGGGCTGGGCGTGCTGGTGCTGCGTCCGCGCAGGGTGGCTGTCGGCGCCTGATAGGCTTCTACCGGGGCCGGAAAGACAGCGGCGGCCAGCCCGGCGAGCAGGCAGGTCAGCAGCAGCAGGGACAGGGTCAGTCTGGCGGCGGGTGTTGGACGCAAGATAGGGTCGCTCTTTATCGGTTCAACGGCGCACTTGCCGCAAAAATAATCAATTCACTCTATAATCATAGGATATTCTGAGTTTTGTGCCACTGCCGGATACCCTATGAAACGTTTTGCGTCCCTTTGTGCCAGTTTCGCCCTGTTAATGCTCCTCATGTTTCTGGCGATTGCGCCCGTCGCGGCGCAGGATCCCGTCACCGTGACGATCAGCTCGCTCGCGCTTCAGCCGGGCCAGACCGCCCCGCTGGAAGTGCGCGTCGCCTGCCCCGGCGGATGCGGCGCGGCCGCGCTCACGCTGGAATATGACCCGCGCTTTGTGCGCATCGACCAGTACCGCGTGGGCGGCGCGCTCGGCCCGGCCATGCCCACCGAGCTGGCCATTTTCGAGCAGTCCACCAATCCGGAGGCGGGCATCGTCGCCTATGCGGCGGTGGCGCTGCGCTCTGGCGTCACCCCCACGGACGACCTGCTCTTCGTGCTCGACCTGACCGGACTGGACGTGGGCGCGACGGCATTCCAGGCCACGCGTGTGCTATTTGCCGACCTGAGCGGCGCGTCGCTGGCGGCGACCGTGACCGGCGGCGATGTCATCGTGGGCGATTTTGGCGCGGCTGCCCCCACGCCCGCCCCTGAAGTCGTGAGTCAGCCCACTGCCGAAACGCCTGTCGTGACCGGCCAGGCGTGCACCGTCTTCACCACTGGCCAGGTCGGCATCCATGTCGGCCCCAGCCGCAACCGCAACCAGCGCACAAACCTGCCCGTGAACATTCAGGTGCCGGTGACCGGACAGCTCGTCAACGAGCAGGGCGAGCTGTGGTTCCGCGTGCAGCCCGCCGGCGTCACCACCGAGCTGGATCGCTTCTGGGTGCTGTCTGACCTGGTCACGGCGCAGGGCGACTGCGCGGCCGTGCCGCAGGTGGAAGGCTCGCAGGTGATCGGTGGCGGCGGTGGCACCGGCACCTTCAGCCATAACTTCGCGCCCGGCGAACAGTTCTTCACGCACAACGTCCCGCTGGGCGCCAATGCCACCTACCGCATGACCTGCTCCGGCACGCCCGTCTATCCGCTGTTTGCCTTCAACGGCATCTCCAGCAACGGCCAGACAGCCGTGACCATCACCGCGGGCGGGAACGTCAGCCTGATTGTGAACCGCCAGATCACCAATGCGGGCAATGTGATTGAAATTGCCGGGTATTCGTGCAGCCTGAGCCGCATCAACTGATGCGGCCAGCGCCAGCCCGTCATTACAAAGAGCAAACGGTTGCGGTATACTTCAGCAACCATAAAAGAGGCGATGTTTCGCTTCATTCACAACCTGGCACGTTTTAAGGAGACACACCCTCATGAAGGTATCTGTCCTTCAGGAACAGCTGGACAAAGCACTGACCATCCTGTCGCGCGCGGTAGACAGCCGTGTCACGCTGCCTGTGCTGGGGAATGTGCTGTTTTCCACCGAAGATGCACGCCTGAAGCTGGCCGCGATGAACCAGGAAGTGACCATCACGACCTATATCGGCGCAAAGGTCGACCACGCCGGGGCGATCACCCTGCCCGCCAAGACCCTGACCGAAATGGTCAAGACACTCTCGCCAGAGCGCGTCGACCTGACGCTTGATGAAGGCACCCAGACGGTCAATCTGCGCTGCGGTGTGACCACCTGGAATGTGCGCGGTATCGCGGCGTCGGAATTCCCGCCGGTGCCGGAAACGGCCGAGCCGGATGTCGTCCTGCCGGGCAAAGTGCTGCGCGAGATGATCGCCGAGACGGTGTTCGCCTGCGCCAAGGAAGATACCCGCCCGATCCTGACCGGGCTGTATCTGCATTTCGATGGCAACGTGATGACGGTCGCGGCGGCTGACGGCTACCGACTGGCCGTGCGCACCGCCAAAATCGACCAGAACTTCAAGAAAATGCGCGAGATGGTCGTGCCCGCCAAGACGATGGCCGAGGTCGCGCGCATCATCGTGGACGACGATATTCCCGTCAGCATCACGCTGCCCGGCGACCGCGAGCTGATCCAGTTCGAGATCGAGAATACCGTGGTGTCGTCGCAGGTGATCGATGGCCGCTTCCCCGATTTCAGCGGCATCATCCCGAAGACGAACAACACCGTCGTCAGCGTGTACACCGACGACCTGCTCAAGCATTACAAGCGCGCCGAGATTTTTGCCCGCGACAACAACCACAGCGCCCGCGTGACCGCCCGCCCGGCCGACAGCCCCGGCGCACCCGGCGAAGTGCAGATCAGCGCGCGCAGCAACGAGCGCGGCGACTATGAAGGGTCGCTGGAAGCCAGCGTGGAGGGCGCACCGCTGGATACCGCCTTCAACGTGCGCTATCTGATCGATGTGCTGAGCGTGATTCCTGAGGAGCGCATCCTGCTGGAGAGCAACGGCTCCAACGCGCCGGGCGTGATTCGCCCCGAAGGCCGCGAGGACTTCCTGCATCTGATCATGCCGATGAGCGTCAACCGCTAGGGCAGGCGCACAACGATTCTGGGGTTACGATGGGCAGACACAAAAATAGTGTTTGCCCATTTTTATTTGGGGACTCCGCGCCATGTCAGCGGGGATGTTGATAACCAGGGGGTTTAAGAAATGCGAAAAGTGTTTTTGGGTCTCGTGATGTCGCTCTGCCTCAGCCTGCCTGCCGCCGCGCAGACGGATCAGGCCCCGCAGGCGGGAGACACCCGCGCAGATGACTTTGGCATCGCCCAGCAGTATGTGCCCGCCGGCTGCTTCGTCATGGGCACCAGCCCGGAACAGGCAGCCTATGCGCGCACCCTGACCGCGCCCGCCTGGACGCTCAGCCGCCTGCCCAGCGAACAGCCCGAACACGAAGTCTGCCTCACGCAGGCCTACTGGATCGATACTTACGAAGTGACGCGTGCGGCGTTCCAGGCCTTTGTCGAGGCCGGCGGCTATGAGGACGAGGCGTACTGGTCGGAAGCCGGGCTGACATGGCTGGCGCGCCAGTCGGTCGAAGCACTGGCCGAACGCTGCCCGGACGAAACCGATCCGGATGCGCCGCAGGTGTGCATCACCTGGTACGAGGCCGAGGCCTACGCGGCTTGGCGCGGCGGCCATCTGCCCACTGAAGCTGAATGGGAATTCGCGGCGCGCGGCGAAGCCTCCAGCATTTATCCGTGGGGCGACACCTGGGACACGACGCTGGCGAATGTGGAAAACAGCGAGGGATTACTGCCCGTGGGCAGCTTCCCCGGCGGGGTGAGCTGGGTGGGTGCGCATGATATGGCGGGCAACGCGATGGAGTGGGTGGCGGACTGGCTGTCGCCGAATTATCGCGCGCTGCTCGATCAGCGCGACGACCCGACCGGCCAGCCCACCGGCACGATCAAGATCGAAAAGGGCGGCTGGTGGGGCAGCAACGCAGTCGTCAGCCGGTCGGCCTATCGCCATTTCGAGGATCCGCCGACCTATGTCGACCACCACATTGGCTTCCGTATTGTCACCAGTATTGGCGAGGATGAGGGGTGAGGTTGCCAGCCTCACCCTGCGTCGCTGCGCTCAGCCGTCCCTCTCAGCGGCGTGGACGAGGGACAAAATGCATAATTTTCGCTCAAATGTTGGCTGTAAGTCATCCCCTCAGTCCACATCGTGGAGAGGAGAATGAGGGGAGAGGTGGGGGAATGTGATGCGGACGAGGCAGGCCTCGTCCCTACGGAGAAACGCGACACGGCGTAGGGACACGGCCTGTGTCACACGATGTTGGGATATACCCTAATTTGCGCTATGTAGTTACACCCTTCTACCCAAGCAAGTTCACTGGGGCTAACGTCGGTATCGCTGACTTATTCATCTGGCTCCGCTTGTTGGAAATGGATCAGATGTACGTACAGCAATTGTTTCTTTCGATGGGGTATAACATCCGTGTCGTTTTTATTGGTGCATAACCCTATGTCGTGTGACACATGCCGTGTCCGCCCCGTTGTCCCGCAGCGTCCGCCCCGATTGCAAACTCTCAGCTTTGCAGCGAACGGCGCTGTTCGGGCATCATCGGGTTCTTGACGATGACGAACTGTGCGCGTTCCTGCATTTCCTCGATTGTGCGCGCATTGGAATAGCTCATGCCGCTCAGCAGGCCGCCGCGCAGTTTCTTGACGACCTTGCTGGCCTTGCCCTTGTAGGGCGTGAAGGTCGTGCGGCCTTCGGGCACATAATCTTCCAGGCTGGTGGTGGTCGCGCCCAGCGCCAGGCGCTTTTCGAACGCGGTGGCCGACGCCATGCCGCGCACCATCTTCTTCAGGATGCCGTCCTGCTCCACCGGCTCGCCGGGGCTTTCCTCGGTGCCGGCCAGCAGTGACCCGATCATGATCGTGTCCGCGCCAGCGCCGATGGCCTTGGCCATATCGCCCGGCTTGCGGATGCCGCCGTCGGCGATGATCGGCAGGCGCACCGAGTCGTTTTTGTAGGCTTCGGCAGCATTCATGATGGCCGTCACCTGCGGCACGCCCACGCCGGCCACGTCGCGCGTCTCGCACACATAGCCGGGGCCCACGCCCACTTTGACGCCATCCGCGCCGCTGTCGCGCACATACTTCGCGCCGTCCACTGTGGCGACATTGCCCGCGATGATCGGCGTCTTCAGCCCCTCGACCACCTTCAGGCGGCGCAAAATTTCCTGCGTGTAATCCAGCTCGCCATGGGCGATATCCAGCACCAGCACATCGACCTCGGCGGCGGCCAGCGCCAGCGCCCGCTCGATATCACCTTCCTGCACGCCGATGGCCGCGGCCACCAGCAGGCGGCCCTTGCCGTCCAGCGAGGCGTTCGGGTAATGCTGATAATATTCGTGGTCTTTGGTGGTATACACGCCCAGCAGGCGGCCATTCGCGTCCACCATCGGGATTTTTTCCACGCGATGCTGGCGCATGGCGGCGACCGCCTCTTCCAGCGACGTGCCCGGCGCGACGCGATGCACGCGCTCGAACGGGGTCATCACCTCGGTCAGCGGGGTATCCGGCCGACCGGCGTCAAAGTCGCGCGGGGTGGCGATGCCGATGAAGCTGCCATCAAACGACTCACCCGCGTGCACGATCACATAGCCGCGCTCGCGCTGCTTCAGCATCAGGCGCGCATCGTGAATGGTGGCGTGGCCGGGGATGACCGGCGGATGCTCCTCGATCACGCGCATGCGCTCTTTCACGCGGCGCACTTCACTAACTTCCTCGGCAGTGCTCATGAAGCGGTGGATCACGCCAAAGCCGCCCAGCAGCGCCATGCTGGTGGCCATCTTCCAGCCGGTAACGGTATCCATATTGGCAGAAATAACGGGGATATGAATGCTGGGTGCGCCCAGGGCGACCCGCGCCGTGGTGTCGATTTCGCCGCTGAAACGCGACCGGATCGACGACCGCTGGGGCACCAGAAGGACGTCATCGAAGGCCAGGCCTTCACCGATAATTTTGGGCTGCGTGCTCATAATGGCAGTGGATTCCCCCTACGAAGCGTGCGAGTTAGGGTTACTGACCCATTTTAATCGAGGCGGCGGGGAATCGTGAGACGGAATAGTTACGAGTTGGTGCTACACTGGCAGGCACATGCTGGTTGTTCAGGTAAGGAGGCGGTTGATGCCTGCGAAGCGCCTGCTCGTGCTTGTGCTCTCTGCCGCGCTGATGACCCTCGGCGCGGGATTCGCGGCTGGCCAGGAGGCCCCGTTTACGTTCCCGTTGGGCTATCCGCCGAATTTCGCGCCCAACGTCAATCCGCTGACCGGCCTGCCAGTGGCGGATATCACTGCCCTGGCGCGCCGCCCGCTGATCGTCAAGGTCAGCAACGCGCCCGACGTGGTGCGTCCGCAGCGCGGCATTGGCGCGGCGGATGTCGTCTTCGAGCATATCGCCGAGGGCGGCCTGACGCGCTATTCGGCCATCTATCTGGGCGAACAGCCCGCCAGCGTCGGCTCTGTGCGCAGCGCCCGCCTGATCGACGACACGCTGACGCCGATGTTTGGCGCGCTGCTGGCCTACAGCGGGGCCAGCCCCGGCACCGAAAATGTGCTCCAGTCGGGCGCCTATCGGCCGCAGTTGTACAGCGGGTTTTATCTTGGCGGGCCGTTTTTCGCCCGCGATTTCAGCATCGCCGCGCCCAACAACCTGTTCATCGACCCGGCCGCCATCTGGAGCGATGCTGCGCAGGACGGGAACAATACGCTGGATGACCTGCGCGGCTGGGTGTTCGACTTCTCGGTGCCGCCCTATTTCGTCTCGGCGGCGATGCAGGCCGATGTCCGCTATGTCGATGCGCGCGCCACCTGGACCTATGACCCGTCTCTGGGCCTGTACCGCCGCGCCGACTCGGGCGTGCCGCTGGTCGATCCGCTGACGAATATTCCCGTGGTGGCCTCGAATGTGGTGATCGTATATGACAAGCATCTGCCCACCACTATCGAGGAAGGCGTATTCAACGGCGTGCCGTATTACGGCATAGATATCAACCTCAGCGGGGAGGGGTCGGCCGTGGTGCTGCGCGACGGGCTGTCGGTGGAGGCCATCTGGCGGCGCGGCGCGGAAGACGCGCTCATCAGCTTCTGGACGCTGGACGGTCGGCCGATCGCCTTCAAGCCGGGCAAGACCTGGTTTCAGGTCTTGCCGCCCCCGCCCGACTGGCGTCCTGGCTCGGAAAGCGTGACCATCAGCGCCGTCGTGAATTAGACCTCACGGCAGCGCGTTGATGATGCCGTCGAACACGCGCTCCAGGTGGCGGTTGGTTTCCTGGGCGGCCCACTCCGGGTCGCGGGCGATGCAGGCCTCGTAAATGCGCCGGTGGTCGGCCCACGCCTCGGACTTCTGGCCGGGATTGTCCAGATACAGGCGGTTATACGGCGCGACTTTATTGCGCATCTTCTGGATTTCGGCCATCAGGTAGTGCTGGTTGTGTGCCTCGTAGATGGTGCTGTGGAACTCGTTGTTCAGCGCCAGCACGCGCTCCATGTTGGTCGAGCTTTCGGCTTCCTCGATGATCTGGCGCAGCACCAGCAGGCGCTCATCGGTCATGTGCGCGACGGCGCGTTTGGTGGCCGCCCCTTCCAGAAGCTGGCGGATGAACAGCAGCTCCTTCAGCTCGGCCACCGTGCGCTCGGTCACGACCGTGCCGCGATGCCGGTAGTGGGTCAGCAGCTCCTCGGCCGTCAGAATGCGCAGGGCTTCGCGCACCGGGCTGCGGCTGACCTTCAGTTCGTCGGCCAGGTCGGTCTGGTCCAGCCGGTCCCCCGGCCGAAAACGCCCGCGCAAAATCGCCGCCCGGATGGCGTCTGTCACCAGCTCCTGGCGCGTTTTCATGTCGTCCAGCTCAAACTGCATCGGGGCGACTTCCATCTTCAGGCCTCTTTTTCTGCGCGTGCTTCAGGTGCTTCGCAAGATTAAAGTATCCTAACCGAAATACGCATTTTTCAGCAGACCCATTCATGAGAAATAACTCATCTGCTTGACAATGAAATACTCTGCGGGCTATTGTATCCAATATCCAGGATACATCACCTGGTCCCATTTTCCAGCACCTCACCAAAATAGATTATTTGCACGCACATCCTGTGTGTGGCAGCACCGGCGCGATGCCGGCGTCGTAAAAATATCCTGGCAGGGCGAAGTCAACCGCGTCCTGCCGCCGCTGGATTTGACTAAGGAGTTTGATTGTGGCGTTAGTAGAAACCGATGTCCTTATTGTTGGCACAGGCCCCGCCGGGGGCACAGCCGCCCTTGCGCTGGCGAGCTACGGCATCAACCATATCGCGATTACGCGCTGGGGCCGCCTGGTGCGCACCCCGCGTGCCCACATCACCAACCAGCGCGCCATGGAAATCCTGCGTGACTTTGGCCTTGAAGACGAGGCCAAGCTGTATGCCACGCCACAGGAGCTGATGGGCAACAATGTGTTCTGCGAAAGCCTGGCGGGCGAAGAGCTGGGCCGCCTGTATTCGTGGGGCAATCACCCGCGCCGCATGGCCGACTACACCCTGGCCAGCCCGACCACCATCTGCGACATCCCGCAAAACTTTATGGAGCCGATTCTGGTGGGCAATGCCACTCAGCGCGGCAGCACCGTCCGCTACAACACGCAGTATGTGTCGATGACGCAGGATGAAGATGGCGTAACGGCCACCGTGATGGATACGGTGACGAAGCAGACCTATGACATCCGCGCCAAATACCTCATCGGTGCGGACGGCGGCAACTCGAAAGTGGCGGCAGACGCCGGGCTGACCTTCGGCGGCAAGATGGGCGTGGCCGGCTCGATGAATATCGTGTTCGAGGCCGACCTGTCGCGCTATGTGGCGCATCGCCCCAGCGTGCTCTACTGGGTGCTTCAGCCCGGCGCGGACATCGGCGGCATTGGCATGGGGCTGGTGCGCATGGTGCGCCCGTGGGACAAATGGCTGATCGTGTGGGGCTATGACATCAACGCCGGCGAGCCGGACCTGACCGACGAACACGCCATTGAAATCGTCCACAACCTGGTGGGCGATAGTTCCATCGAAGTAAAAATCGACTCGACCTCGGTGTGGACGGTCAATCACTGCTACGCCGAAAACAACATGACCGGCCGCGTATTCATCGCCGGTGATGCCGCCCACCGCCATCCGCCGTCCAACGGCCTCGGCTCGAATACCTCGATGCAGGACGCGTATAACCTGGCCTGGAAGCTGGCCCATGTGCTGAAGGGCCATGCCGATCCGTCGCTGCTGGAAAGCTATCGTGACGAACGCCTGCCCATCGCCCGCCAGATTGTCGACCGCGCCAACAAGTCGATCGAGGAATTTGGCCCGATTTTCGAGGCGCTTGGCCTGCTGTCCACCACCGACCCGGTGCAAATGAAGGCCAATATGGCCAAACGCAAAGAGAACACGCCTGAGGCGGCCGTTCAGCGCGAAGCCCTGCGCAAGGCCATCCTGTACAAGTCGTATGAGTTCAACGCGCACGGCGTGGAGCTGAACCAGCGCTATGTGTCGCAGGCGGCCGTGACCGATGGCGCGCCGATGCCCGCCTTTGAGCGCGACCGCGAGCTGTATTACCAGCCGACGACCTGGCCGGGCGCGCATCTGCCGCACACCTGGCTGCGCCGCGACGAACACGGCGAAAATATCTGCTCCACCTTTGACCTGGTCGGCAAGGGACGTTTTACCGTGCTGACCGGCATCGGCGGCGAGGCGTGGGTGGAAGCGGCGAAGACCATCACCGCGGCGACCGGCATGGAGATTGCCGCGTATGTCATTGGCCCTGGTCGCGATTACCAGGATATCTATGGCGAGTGGCCAGACCTGCGCGAGGTCAACGAGGCGGGCTGCCTGCTCGTGCGGCCGGATATGTTCGTGGGCTGGCGTCATGCCGACGTGGCCGACAATGCGCTGGAACTGCTGGCCGGCGCGCTGGGCCGCCTGCTGGGCAAGCCGATCCCGCTGGCTGCGCACGCCTGAGCACGGCACAAAACAGGGAGTTCAGGCGGGTTTTCCGCCCGCCTTTTTCTAAATATTCACTTTCATTGATTGGAGAAGCACGACATGGCAAAACGATTCTTTGTCCTGGTGATGGCGGCACTGATGCTGACGATGGGCTTTTCGGCCGTCACAGCGCAGGATAACGTCATCCGCATCGGTTACGTCACCCCGCAGACCGGCCCGCTGGCCGCTTTTGGCGCAGCAGACCAGTTCATCATCGACGGCGTGCTGGAGGCCATCGGTGACGGCCTCGACATCAACGGCACCACTTACGGCGTGGAAATCCTCGTCCGCGATACACAGTCCGACCCGAACCGCGCCGCCCAGGTGGCCGCCGACCTGATCCTGGTCGATGGTGTCGACCTGATCCTGGTGGCCAGCACCCCTGAGACGACCAATCCTGTCTCGGACCAATGCGAGGCCTTCCAGCAGCCGTGCATCTCCACCATGTCGCCGTGGCAGCCGTGGTACTTCCGCAGCGCCGAGGCCACCCAGCCCGATTTCCCCGGCTATGAATACACCTATCACTTCTTCTGGGGCCTGGAAGACATCATCGACGTGTTCATCACCATGTGGGACTCGCAGGAGACCAACCGTGTCGTCGGCGGCCTGTGGCCGAATGACGGCGACGGCCTGGCATGGAGCGACCCGGTCGTCGGCTTCCCGCCCGCGCTGGAAGCGGCCGGTTACACCGTGGTCGATCCGGGCCGCTATGAAAACCTGAAAGACGACTTCTCGGCTGAAATCGCTACCTTCCGCGAAAACAACGTGGAAATCATCACCGGCGTGATGCTGCCGCCCGACCTGGGCACGTTCCTGACGCAGGCCAGCCAGCAGGGCTTCAACCCGACCATCGTCACGATGGGCAAGGCCGCGCTGTTCCCGTCGGTTGTCGAGACCATCAGCGATGGCCTGGGTAATAACGTGACGACCGAAATCTGGTGGTCGCCGTCGCACCCGTGGGTGTCGTCGCTGACCGGCCAGACCAGCCAGGAGCTGGCCGATGCCTACACCGAAGCGACCGGCAACCAGCCCACTCAGCCGATTGGCTATGTGCACGCGCTGTTTGAAGTCGCCGTCGATGTGCTGCAGCGCACCAGCGACCCCAGCGACCCGGCCGCCCTGCTGACCGCCATCGCTGACACCAACCTGGAGACGCTGGTCGGCACGGTCGACTGGGGCGTGGAAGGCCTGCCCCCCAGCGTGACCAAGACCGAGCTGGTCGGCGGGCAGTGGCAGGTAGGCGCGACCTATCCGTATGAACTGCAAATCGTCGCCAACCCGAACGAAGACAACGGCATCCCCGTCACCGGCGAGCTGTCGCTGATGAGCTGGGGGTCGTAAGCCCCATTGTCCTGACCGGGGATGAGCCGGAGCACCTGCGCGCTCATCCCCGTGTTTTCACCCGGCTTTGTCCGGGCCTGTGACCTGAGTTGTTGTGTGGTGGGCGCGTCGCGACGCGCCCCTGCAAAACCCAACCACATTGGGAACAAACAAGCCTGGTTGGAAGTGGGCCTCAAGACAGGTTTTGATGATTGCCAGGTGCGCCGTTGTAGGGGCGCAGCGCGCTGCGCCCGCCTGAGCTGAATAGGGATTGAGCGTTTAAATCCCAGTCCCCAAAAACGAGAGATTCACGATGCGACCAGCTTTATCTTCCCTGTGCCGGATGATGACATGACGATGCTGCTGAAAGTCGATAAAGCCGTAAAAGAATTCGGCGCGCTGCGCGTGTGCAACGAAATCAGCTTCGAGATTCAGGCGGGCGAAGCGCTGGGCATCCTGGGGCCGAATGGCGCGGGCAAGACCACGCTGCTCAACCTGATCGCGGGCGACCTGCCGCTGACGTCCGGGCGCATCCTGTTTAACGACCAGGATGTGTCCGGCCAGCCCGCCAACAAACGCTGCACGATGGGGATTGGCCGCACCTCGCAGATTCCGCGCCCGTTCACGGGCATGACGGTCTACGAGAATGTGCTGCTGGCCGCCCAGTATGGCCGCCGCAAAAGCGAGGCCGACAGCTATCACGTGTGCCGCGATGTGCTGGCGCTGACCGGCCTGCTGCCGCTGTGGAACACCGTGGCCGGGAACCTGCGCCTGCTGGACCGCAAACGCCTGGAGCTGGCGCGCGCGCTGGCCACCCAGCCCTCGCTGCTGCTGCTGGACGAAATTGCTGGCGGCCTGACCGACCACGAAGTGCATGACCTGCTGGCCATCCTGCGCCAGATTCGCGCCCAGGGCGTGACGATCATCTGGATTGAGCACATCGTGCACGCGTTGGTGTCGGTGGTCGACCGCATCATCGCCATCGACTTTGGCACGCTGCTGATCGAAGGCACGCCCGATGAAGTCATCCACAGCGAGACCTTCCGCCAGGTGTATTTTGGCATCGATACCGACCTGGAGCCGGTGACATGACGCCCGTCCTGTCGGTCCAGTCGATTGAATCGTATTACGGGCAGTTTCAGGCGCTGTCTGGCATCAGCATTGCCGTGGAGGAAGGCCAGACGGTCGCCATCATCGGGGCCAATGGCGCGGGCAAGTCCACGCTGATGAAGGCCATCGCCGGGGTGCATCCGCCCACCAAAGGCGCCATTCAGTTTCGCGGCAAGCCGATTTCCGGCAGCTCTGCTTACGCGCTGGTGCAGCAGGGCATCGCCATGGTGCCGGAAGGCCGCCGCATCTTCCCCAGCCTGACCGTGGAAGACAATCTGCTGGTGGGCGCGTACAGCGGCCGCAAAGGCCAGTGGACGCTGGACAAGGTGTATGAGCTGTTCCCCATCCTGAAGGAACGCCGAAAAAATGGCGGCACCGATTTATCGGGCGGGCAGCAGCAGATGGTGGCCGTGGGCCGCGCGCTGATGAGCAACCCCGAGCTGATCCTGATGGACGAGGTCTCGCTGGGGCTGGCGCCGATCGTCGTCAATGAGATTTACGAGGTCATCCGGCGGATTGCGGCGCTGGGCACCACCATCCTGCTGGTGGAGCAGGACGTCAGTCGCGGCCTGCGCGAGGCCAGCTATGTGTACTGCCTGCTGGAAGGGCGCATCAGCCTGGAAGGCAAGCCGTCTGACCTGAAAAAAGAAGAAATTTCCCGTGCTTATTTCGGAATATAGGTGGTGATGAGATGGATTTAGGCATCGACCGCATCATCAATATGCTCGTTCAGGGCGTGCTGCTTGGCGGATTATATGTGTTATACGGCACGGGCCTGTCGCTGATTTTCGGCGTGATGCGGCTGGTCAACCTGGCGCATGGCGACTTTATCGTGCTGTCGGCCTATATCTCGCTGATTCTGGCGGGCTTTGGCGTCAATCCGCTGATCAGCATCGTCATCGTCGTGCCGGTCATGTTCGTGCTGGGGCTGCCCTTGCAGCGCTTCGTGCTCAACCGCACGCTGGGCAAAGGCATCATGCCGCCCCTGCTGATTACGTTTGGGCTGTCGGTCATCATCCAGAACGCGCTCCAGCTCGGCTTCTCTGCCGACACGCAGGGGCTGGACGCGGGCGCGCTGGAGACAGCCAGCATCACCATCACGCCCAGCCTGTCGATCGGGCTGATGCCGCTGCTCACGTTTGTGATCGCCATCGCCGTGCTGATCGGCCTGCAGGTGTTCTTTCGGCGCACGCGCCTCGGCCGTGCTTTCCGCGCCACGTCCGATGACCCGGAGGCCGCCGAGATGATGGGCATCAACAGCCGCCATGTGTATGCGCTCGCGATGGGTCTGTCGCTGGCGATCGTGGCCATCGCGGGCATCCTGCTGGGCGTGCGCACCAATTTCGCGCCCGCGCTGGGGCCTGCCCGCCTGCTGCTGGCCTTCGAGACGGTCATCATCGGCGGCCTGGGCAGCATCTGGGGGACGCTGGCGGGCGGCATCATCCTGGGGCTGGCGCAGACCATCGGCGCGCAGATCAATCCGGCCTATTTCCAGCTTTCCGGACACCTGGTCACGCTGCTCGTGCTGGTCTTCCGTCCCACCGGCCTGTTTGCCGTCACGCGAGACAAATGACCATGTGTATCGCTAACGACACGGAACGGAAGTGACGCCTATGGTCGCCCGGAACAAAAGCACGCCCATCCCCATCGTCAATACGATGAACCGCGAATACCGGCTGATCGCGTTTGGGGTGCTGGCGGTTGTGATTATCATTGCGTTGCCGCAGCTTGGCGGGACTGGCCTGCCGCGCCAGCTCAGCGACCTGTTCGTGTTTATCTCGATCGCCACGATGTGGAACCTGCTGTCTGGCTACGCGGGCATGGTGTCGGTCGGGCAGCAGGGCTGGATCGGCCTGGGCAGCTATGCCACCATCGTCATCGCCGACGACCTGGGGGCCAGCCTGTTTGTCTCGGTCTTTCTGGCGGGCATCTTCACCGCGCTCGTCTCGATTCCCACCAGTTGGGTGGTCTTTCGGCTGCGGGCAGGCTACTTCGCCATCGGCACGTGGGTGGTCGCGGAGGTCTTTCAACTGCTCGTCAGCAGCAGCACCGGCTGGCTGGGCGGCGGCGCGGGGCGTTCGCTGGCATCGATTCGCGGCTTCGTGCGCAGCACCTCGCCAGAGACATTCGCGCTGACCACCTATTACGTCGCGGCCGCCATCGCCGTGCTGAGCATCATCGTCGTGTATTCGCTGATGCGTTCGCGCGTCGGCCTGGGCCTGACGGCCATCCGCGATTCGGAAAGCGGGGCGGCCAGCCTGGGCGTGAATACCACGCGCCTGAAGCTGATCGCCTATGTGGTCGCGGCGGGCATGACCGGCATCGCGGGCGGCATCATCGCCGTGATGAGCATCAATGTGCGCCCCGACGCGGCTTTCAGCGTGCAGTGGACGGCCTTCATGATCTTCATCACGGTCATCGGCGGCATCGGCAGCATCGAGGGGCCGATCATCGGTGCAGTATTGTTCTACTTCATCCGCAATCAGCTCTCCAGCTACGGCGAATGGTCGTTCATCGTGCTCGGCGTCATCGCCGTGGTCATGATGCTGGTCGCTCCGCGCGGCATCTGGGGGCTGATTCAGCAGCGCACCCATTTTGAAATCTTCCCGATACGCAGGCTGATGCCCAGGCGTTTGCTGATGGAAAACACCCCATCCACTGGAGAGGCTCCATGAACGGCTATCAGGTCGTCACTTATGCCCAGCGCGTCGTCTTTGGGGCGGGCGCGCTGGATAATCTGCCCGATGCGCTGGCCGATTTTGGTCTGAAACGGGCGATGCTGTGCACCACCCCGCACCTCACCGCCAACGGGCACGTCGCCCGCGTGCAGGCGCTGCTGGGCGATCATCTGGTGGTCGTCTTTGACCAGGTGGAGCCGCACGTGCCCGATTATCAGCTTGAGGAATGCCTGGCGCTGGCCGAAAAATACAACATCGATTCGGTCATCGGCCTGGGCGGGGGCAGCCCGATCGGGATGGCGAAGGCCGTCTCGCTGGAGCTGGAGGCGCGCCGGACAGGTGTCGCGCGCGTCGTCTCGAAGCATCCGAACGACCAGCCGCTGATTCCCACCATCGCCATCCCGACGACCTATGCCGGTTCAGAGATGACACCGGTCTATGGCGTCACCCGTGCCCAGCCGGATGGCTCCACGCGTAAAGTGACCGTGCGCGACCACAAAATCACGCCCAAGCTGACGCTGTATGACCCGCTGCTGACGCTCAATCTGCCGCCCTCGCTGACCGCCTCGACCGGCATCAACGCGCTGGCCCACTGCATCGAATCGGTCTATTCGGCCACGCGCAACCCGCTGTCCACGGCCACCGCGCTGCTGGGCATCCGCTATATCACCGCGTCGCTGGTGCGCTGCTTCCGCGAACCGGAAAACATGGAGGCGCGCACGCTGATGTTCATGGGCGCGCACATGGGCGGCACCTGCCTGTCCAGCGTGCTGATGGGCGTGCATCACGGCACCTGCCACGTGCTGGGCGGGACGGCCGGCGTGCCCCACGGCATCGCCAACAGCATCGTGCTGCCCCATGCCATCCGCTATAACGCCGACCAGCTGGCCGACCTGATCGCGATGGCGGGCGAGGCAATGGGCATCGTGCGCGATGGCCGCACCGACCTGGAGCTGGCCGAGGCGACCGCCGATTCGGTGTATCTGCTGGTCAGCCAGCTCGATGTGCCGCAGCATCTTCAGGAGGTCGGCGTGCCTGAATCGCTGCTGCCGAAGCTGGCCGAAAATATGCTCAAGAGCAGCGCCGTGCAGGACAACCCGAAGCCGGTCGCCACGCTGGAGGATGCCATGAGCATCCTGCGCGCTGCCTGGTGAGCCGCCTGAACACAGACTAGTTACCAGAGAAAGAGACGAATCATGCGTGACTTTAACGAACAGACGATTACCGACGCCGTCATCAGCCAGTTCAAGGCCGAGGACCCGCGCCTCCAGCAGATCCTGACCAGCCTGGTGAAGCACCTGCACGACTTCATCCGTGATGTCGAGCCAACCGAGGAAGAATGGTTCAAGGGCATCCAGTACCTGACCGATGTCGGTCACATGTGCGATGAGAACCGCCAGGAATTCGTGCTGCTGTCCGATACGCTGGGCGTCTCGATCCTGGTCGACGCGATCAATCATCGCGCGGATGCCGGCATGACCGAGACGACCGTGCTGGGGCCGTTCCATACCCCGCACGCGAAGCCGATGACGCACGGCGCGCAGATCGCCAGCGCGGAAGAACTGGCCAAAGGCACCCCCACGGTCGTGCGCGGCCAGGTGACCGACCCCGATGGCAAGCCGATCGCCGGGGCCAAAGTCGATGTGTGGCAGGCGTCATCTGAAGGGCTGTATGACGTGCAGATGGGCCACGGTGAAGCCGACCTGCGCGGCATTTTCGAGACCGACGCCGACGGGAAATTCTGGTTCCGCAGCATCAAGCCGGTCGCCTATCCCATCCCGTTTGATGGGCCGGTGGGCAAGATGCTGGTCGCCACCGGACGCCATCCGTATCGCCCGGCGCACATCCATTACATGATTTCCGCGCCCGGCTACGAGACGCTCATCACCCATGTGTTTGTGTCCGGCGACGAGTATCTCGATTCGGATGCCGTGTTTGCGGTGAAAGACTCGCTCGTCGCGGATTTTGTCGCGGTGGAGGACGCCGAAGCGGCGAAACAGTTTGGCTACAGCGCGCCGTTCTACGAGGTCGAGTTCAATTTTGGCCTGAAGCCGACGGCCTGAGACGGGCCGCGCAGGGTGTGACAAACGGGGGATAACCCCCCGCTGGAAATGTGTTCGTACGATGAGTTTCATAGCAGTTGTTTCTTGAGGAGTTTGTAAAAATGCGTGCAACAGATGTCATCAAGGGTTTCCATCACATCACCGTGTGCGTCGCCGGGGCGCAGGAAGATGTCGATTTTTCGACCAAAGTGCTCGGCCTGCGCATGATCAAGCAGACCGTCCTGTTTGACGGCACCGCGCCGATTTATCACCTGTATTATGGCAACGCGGATGCCGAAATCGGCTCGGTGTGGACGACCTTTCCGTTCAAGCAGGCGGGCATCTACGGCCGCCAGGGCACTGGCCAGATCAAGACGACCGGCTTCTCGGTGCCCACGGGGTCGCTGGATTTCTGGGCCGAACACCTGACCAAACATGGTGTCGCGCATGACGGCATCCAGGAACGCTTCGGCGAGAAGTTCATCGAGTTCAAGCACCCGTCGGGCCTCGGCCTGTCGGTGGTGGGCTGCGACGACGACCCGCGCAACGCGTGGGGCTTTGACGTGCCGGCCGACAAGGGCATCCGCGGCTTCTACAGCGTGCAGCTCGCCGTGCGCGACCTGGAAGAACCGGAATTTTTCCTCGGCCACGTGATGGGTTTCACGCGCGTCGGCCAGGAAGGGCCTGTCACCCGCTATGCCATCGACGGCGGCGGCTACAACCGCATCATCGAGCTGTATCACATGCCCGACACCAAGCAGGGCACGTGGACATTCGCTGTGGGCATCCCGCATCACTACGCGCTGGCCGTGGCCAATGACGGCGAAAACAAGCAGTATAAGGACTACGTGGAGGGCTTCGGCTACACCGACGTGTCTGAAATCAAGGACCGCAATTACTTCCACAGCACCTATACGCGCACGCCGGCCGGCGTGGTGCAGGAAGTCGCCACCTCGGATATCGGCTTCGCCATCGATGAGCCCGCCGACAAGCTGGGCCATCAGCTGCTGCTGCCGCCGTGGTTCGAGGATCGCCGCCAGGAAATCGTGTCGGCGCTGGAGCCAATCCTGGTGCCGGAGTATATTCGCTAGTCAGCCTGTCGCCCGTGCGGAAAGGGACGTATGCGCCTTTCCGCACAGGTACGTCTTTGCGTCCTGCCTGACGGGAAACGTATGATGAATCCACATCTGAACCAGCCCATCGTCCGCAAGGGACAGCTCATTTCCGGGCAGACGCCGGTCATCATCGGCCTGCACGGACGCACGCAGTCGCCAGAGACTATCGTCGAGATTTTTGACCGGCTGGCCTGGCCCGACGCCGCGCTGATCGCGCCGGCCGCTGCCGGGAACTCGTGGTATCCTGCGCGCTTCATGGAGCCGCTGGAACAGAACGAGCCGTGGCTGTCGCATGCGCTGGAGCGCGTGCATGGGCTGGTGCGCGGCCTGCTGGAAGGTGGCCTGCCCAGCGACCATATTTTCCTGATGGGATTCTCGCAGGGGGCCTGTCTGGCGGCGGAGTATGCCATGCGCCACACGATGCGTTACGGCGGCCTGCTGATTTTCACCGGCGGCGTAATCGGCCCGCCCGGCACCGCCTGGAACAGCGAAGGCGCGTTTGCGGGCACCCCGGCGCTGCTGACCACGGGCGACAAGGATCCGTGGGTTCCGGCCGGGCGCGTGCACGAGACGGGTGAGCTGTTTCGCCAGAAAGGCGCGGTCGTGACCGTGCAGGAATACGCTGGCCGCGAGCACCTGGTCAGCGATGCGGAAATCGCCCTGGCGCGCGGATTGTTCGTGGACGGCGGCGTGTACGCCTCGTGAGACGTCCGCCGCGCTGCATTTACCGAAGCAAAACCGTAGAAGGATACAGAGTGTCATGACAGACGTGGTCATCGTCAGCGCAGTACGCACCCCCATCGGCAAGATTCGCGGCGCCCTGTCGGAAATGCGGCCGGACGACCTGGCCGGGCTGGTCATCGGGGAGGCCGTCAAACGGGCGGGCATCGACCCGGCCATCATCGAGGAAGTCGTCATGGGCTGCGCCAACCAGGCCGGCGAAGACAACCGCAATGTGGCGCGCATGGGCGTGCTGCTGGCCGGGCTGCCCCAGGAAATCCCCGGCGTCACGGTCAACCGGCTGTGCGCCAGCGGCCTGAACGCGGTCAACCAGGCGGCGCGGGCGATCAGCAGCGGCGAGGGCGATGTGTATGTGGCGGGCGGCGTGGAAAGCATGACGCGCGCGCCCTACTCGATGCCCAAGAATCCGGTTGGTTATGGCCCGTCGGGCAACATCACCGCCTATGACACCTCGCTGGGCTGGCGTTATCCCAATCCGGCGATGGAGGCGATGTTCCCGCTGGAGACGATGGGCGAGACGGCCGAAAACGTGTATGAAATGAGCCTCGCCGGCAAGATCGCGGGCGGCGAAATCACCCGTGCTGAGCAGGATCGCTTCGCGCTGCAAAGCCATCAGCGCGCCGTGGATGCTATCAACAACGGCTGGTTCCGCGAGCAGACCATGCCGGTCCGCATCCCCCAGCGCAAGGGCGACCCGATCGTGGTGGATACCGACGAGCAGCCGTTCTACCGCCAGACAGACGCGGGCTACGAGCTGACCACCAGCCTGGACAAGCTGGGCAAGCTGAACGCCGCCTTCCGCAAGGGCGGTACGGTCACGGCGGGCAACGCCAGCAGCCTGAACGACGGCGCGTGCGCGCTGGTGCTGATGTCGGCTGAGAAGGCCGCCGTGCTGGGGCTGAAGCCGCTGGCGCGCTGGGTGGGCTCTGCTGCGGCCGGCCTCGACCCGCGCGTGATGGGCCTGGGGCCGATCAATGCGACGCGCAAGCTGCTGGCCCGCCACGGCCTGACCATCGAGGATATCGACCTGGCCGAGCTGAACGAAGCCTTTGCGGTGCAGGCGCTGGCCGTCATGCGCGAGCTGGGCCTGCGCGAAGAGATTACCAATATCCACGGCGGGGCGATCGCGCTGGGGCATCCGCTGGGCATGTCTGGCGCGCGCCTGCTGACCACGCTGATTTATGCCATGCGCCGCCTGGCCGACGAGGGTAAAAGCATGCGTTATGGCCTGGCGACGCTGTGCGTGGGCGTCGGCCAGGGCGAGGCCACCCTGATCGAGCTGATGTAAAAGCGGCCTCAGCCATTGCATGGACTGAGGGGATGACTCAGGGGGTATTTCTGGCCAGCGCGGACACGGCAGGCCGTGTCCCTACCCCCGGGCCATCACCCGTAGGGACGAGGCCTGCCTCGTCCGGCCCCGGAATTGAAACGATTTGTGCCGGAGCGGGGATGACTCAGGGTGTGTCTGCGACCAGCGCGGACACGGCAGGCCGTGTCCCTACGCCGCAGGCCATCACCCGTAGGGACGAGGCCTGCCTCGTCCGGCCCCGGAATTGAAACGATTTGTGCCGGAGCGGGGATGACTCAGGGGATATTTCTGGCCAGCGCGGACACGGCAGGCCGTGTCCCTACGCCGCAGGCCATCAGCCGTAGGGACGAGGCCTGCCTCGTCCGGCCCCGGAATTGAAACGATTTATACGGTTGGCTGAGGGTGAGGCTGGGCATTTGCGGCACAGGCAGGACGAAAGAGGAATCATGAAACAGGTAGCACAGATTACAGCGCAGCAGGCCGCAGCCCTCGTCAAGACGGGCGATGTGCTGATGGCGGGCGGCTTTGGTATGACCGGCAACCCGGTGCATCTGCTCAACGCGCTGGCCGAAACAGACACGCGTGACCTGACCTATATCGGCAACAACGTGGGCGAGCCTGGCCTGGGTGGGGGGCGCCTGCTGCGCAACGGACAGATCCGCAAGGCGATTGGCTCTTTCTTCACCAGCAATCCGGAAGCAGTGGAAGCCGCGCAGACCGGCCGCATGGAGGTGCAGCTGCTGCCCCAGGGCTCGCTGAGCGAGGCGATTCGGGCGGGCGGCGCGGGCATCGGCGGATTTTACACGCCCACGGCCTACGGGACCGTCATCGCCAAAGACAGCGATACGCGCATCATCGACGGGCGCGAGATGGTGTTTGTGCCCGCCCTGCGCGCCAATGTCGCCTTCATTCGGGCGTGGCGCGGCGACACCGCCGGCAACCTGGTCTATCGCATGACCGAGCAGAATTTTAACAAGGCGATGGCGACCGCCGCCGATATCGTCGTCGCTGAAGTAGAGCATATTGTGCCGGTGGGCGAGCTGGACCCGAACGAGATTCACACGCCGGGCAGCTATGTCGATTACCTGGTGCAGGCGCACACCACGCTGGAGGACCTGGGGTCGTCGGCATCGGTGGAGGGCAGCGGCAAGAAGGTGAGCGAGTCGCGCATGAATATGGTGCGCCGCGCGCTGGCCGAGCTGCATCCGGGCGATGTCGCTAACCTGGGCATCGGCATCCCCACGCTGGTGGCCGACCTGATTACGCCGGAGCACGGCATCATCCTGCACACCGAAAACGGCATGCTGGGCGTCGGCCCTGCGCCAACCGATGGCGGCGCGATGGACTATCCGGTGAATGCTGGCAAAATCCCGGTGACGGCATTGCCCGGCAGCAGCTATTTCGACAGCGCGGACTCGTTCGCCATGATTCGCGGCGGCCACATCGATGTGGCGATTATGGGCGGCCTGCAGGTGGACGAAGCGGCGAATCTGGCCAACTGGGCCGTGCCCGGCAAGCCGCTGCTGGGCGTGGGCGGTGCGATGGACCTGGCCTCTGGCGCACAACGGCTGATTATCACCATGACGCACACCAGTCCTGACGGCACAGCCAAGATCGTCCCGTCGTGCACGCTGCCGCTGACGGCCATCGGCGCGGTGGACATGGTCATCACCGAGCTGGCTGTCTTCACTTATCCCGAAGGCAAGCTGACCCTGAGCGAGCTGATGCCCGGCGTCACGCTGGAAGAAGTGCAGGCGAAAACCACGGCGTCGTTTGCCGTGGCGCTGGGGTAACGCGCCCGACTCACCCCTCGCGCATCAGGCCATAACGCCATGCCAGCGCCGTGGCCTGGGCGCGGTCGGTCACGTCCAGCTTGCTGAAAATGGTCGTGACATAATTGCGCACCGTGCCTTCGGCCAGCGCCAAACGGTCGCCGATGGCCGCGTTCGACAGGCCACTCGAGAGCAGGCGCAGGATTTCCAGCTCGCGTTCGCTCAGCTGTGATGCGAAATCCGGCCGCGACGGCGCGCCAAAACGCAGCGCGTCCATCACCTTGCCCGCTACGGCCGGGTCGAGATGGCTGCGCCCGGCGGCGGTGCCTTCGATAGCGGCGACCAGCGCGTCGCGTTCACTGTCTTTCAGCATATAGCCAGACGCGCCCGCCCGAATGGCATCCACCACCCAGTCGTCTTCGTCATAGGTGGTCAGCACCAGCACCGGCGTCTCCGGAAACTGCGCCCGAAACAGGCGCGTAGCCTGAATGCCGTTGACGACCGGCATTTTCAGGTCCATCAGCACGACATCCGGGCGCACCTGCGCGGCCAGCGCCAGCGCCTCATCTGCGCCGGAGGCCATGCCCACCACCTCGATCGTGCCGCTGGCGTTCAGGATCACCTTCAGCCCCTCGCGGATGACAGTCTGGTCGTCGACGATCAGCACACGGATCATGCGTCCTCCTTCAGCGGGACTTCAAAAGTAATCGTCGTGCCGGCGCCCGCGCTGCTGTCCACCGACAGCGCCCCGTGCACCAGCGTGGCACGCTCGCGCATGCCGGTCAGGCCAAAATGACCGTCCCGCGCCGCCGATGCCGGGTCAAAGCCGACGCCGTCGTCGCGCACCGTCAGCCGCACGATATGGCCCGCCCGCGCCACGCTTAGCGCCAGCGCCCGCGCATTGGCATGGCGCACCACGTTGTTCAGGGCTTCCTCGGCAGCGCGATACACCTGCTGCTCGGCCTGTGGCGTCAGCCCGTGGATGCGCTCCGGCACGTTGAGTGTCAGCGCCAGCCCGCCGCGCTCGGCCGCTTTGCGCGCCAGCCGTTCCAGCGCCAGCGCCAGGCCCAGCTCCTCCACCGGGGCGGAGCGCAGCGCGACCAGCGCCCGACGCGCCTCCTGCAAGCCCTCACGCGTCAGCTCCTGCGTCTCGTGCAGGGCGGCCCGCGCTTTCGCCGGATCCTGCTCCCATAATACTTCGAGTGCTTTTAACTGCACATTGACCGCGCTCAGGCTGTGCGCCAGCGTGTCGTGCAATTCGCGCGCCAGACGGTTGCGTTCGCGGGCGATGGTGAGCTGCTCCAGCGTGCTGGCATATTCAGACAGGCGCGCATTTGACTCGGCCAGCGCGTGCCGCTGCCTGCGCTGCGCCCGCGCTGTCATCAACACCAGATAGCCGACGACCGAGTACAGCGTGATGCGCACGGCCGCGTGCGTGAGCTGGCCGGGCAATAACGACACGTCCAGCAGGGCCGTGAGCAGTGGCGGCAGCAGCGATGTCACCAGCATGAAGGCGATCAGCGCGCGCAGCTTGTACTGCGTGCTGACCACGATCAGCGGCAGAATCAGCCAGAAATACAGGCGCGAACCATCCAGTGCGTAGTCGTGACTGCTGATATTCTGCGCCTGATATAGCGCGACGCTGGCGCTGTCGGCCAGAATCGGCGTGAGCGCCGCGGCCAGCAGCGCGGGCGGCAGATACAGCCGTCCCATACGCCTGGTCAGCCCGCCGACCAGCAGATACGCGCTCAGCAGGCCGCACAGCGCCCAGATGACCAGGCTGAAATAATCGGGCACGGGCGCGGGACTGAAAAGCCCAAGCGTGAGCAGGATGAACATGAGGCCATAGAACCAGCGCGAGATCGACAGGACGCCGGGTTCGAGGGCGGGGGAGGATCGATGCACGCGCACCTCATTTCTTCTGGCTCACCAGCGTAACACACTTCGACCGTGCCGGCAGGTGAGCCGACGCACGAATAGTCATGCGTCGAGTCATATCGGGTCGTGCGCCGCGTGACTGTCCTCCGTGTCGTGCGCCGTGCTACGCTGCATGGCATGTTCATGAGAGGGAGATTGACCATGCGTAAAGTGCTGCTTTCAATCGTGCTGATGTTTGTGCTGGCCGCCTGCGGGCGGGTGGATTTCCGCCAGGACGACCAGTATTCGTATCTGACCATCACCCTGACCTCCGAGGAAGTCACCGGGTTTGTCGAGCGCCTGCTGACCGAAGGCGCGACCCCTCTCATGCGCTCGGCCAGTGCCGAACTGCGCGAGGGTGAAATTTTCGTCACCGGAGATGTGAATGACGGGCGCGGCGGTGTCGTGGGCGGCACGCTGAGCATCCGCATGTCGGCGCAGGATGGCGTGCTGGATGCCGCCGTCACGCAGTTGAATTTTGCTGGCTACACCGCCGACCAGAATGCGCTGGCACGCATCAACAGCGATATCGCCGCCGGACTGGCCGCATCTGCCCGCAATAACAACAGCGGCTCAGACATCAGCGCGATCGACATCACGCCAGTCGGGCTGAGCATCACCTTCCGTTCCGTTCGCCAGCCTTCGTAACGACTGGTTTCCACAGGAGACCGCATCCTCATGGCCACCGTGACTGCATCGACACCCGCATCCGCTGCACCGCCTGCCGCACTCTTTTCCCGCCTGCGCTGGATGTTCATCTTCACCGTGGTGGGCGGGCTGGCCGCCGCCGCGTGGGATGGCTGGTACCACACGCAGAACGTGTTCGACGGCTTTTTCTCGCCGCCGCATGTGATGGCCTACGGCGTGGCGCTGGTACTGGCCTGGTTCACGGGGGACCTGCTGGTGCGCCGGGACCTGCGCCGCTGGCTGGGCGTCGGCTTTCGCGTGCCCACGCTGCCCTTTCCGGTGCCGGGCGCGCTGGTCGTGCTGGGGGCAGGCGTGGTCATGCTGGGGTTCTCTGGCCTGGTGCTGGATAATTTCTGGCACACCTGGTTTGGCCTGAACGAGACGGGCTGGTCGCTGCCGCATGCCATGATCGGCTGGTCGCTGCTGATGGTGGTGCTGGGCTTTGCCGCCTGTAGGCTGGCGCTGGGCGAACCCGGCCGACTGTGGAAGTTTGTGCTGGCGTGGCTGATCGTCATCATGGCGACGGGCTCGGTGCTGGGGCCGATCGGGCGCAATAATTCGCCGGAGATGGTGCGCGCCGAATCACAGATTCCCGTGTATCTGGCCCAGCCGGAGACGCAGCACCTATTCCGCATTTACCAGGCGCACAACCTGAACCGGACGAATCCGCTGCTGATCGTGCTGGCGCCGCTGGGCGCTGCTGCCGGGCTGGCCTTCGTCCGCCGCATGTCTGCCGGGCCGTGGCTGATGCTGGGCGTGGCGCTGCTGGTCTCCCTGTCCAGCGACCGCAATACGGCTGAACGGCTGGTGACCTATGCGCCCGGCCTGCTGAGTAATCCGGCCAATTATGCCGCCCTGCCGATGATCTGGCTGGCCGGGACCTATGCGCTGGCGCGGCGGCTGCGCGCCTCGGAAACGCTGGCATGGGCGCTGGGGGGCATCGCCTTCGGGCTGCTGCTGCACTGGACGTTTGGGACGCAGCCGGGGATGGAGGTGCTGGCGCTGGCCGGCGGGCTGACCGCGGTGATCGGCGCGCGCATCGGGACGCGGGTGTATGACATCATCCGCCAGCCGGACTCGTGGCGCGTGGTGGCCCCGCTGATTGCGCTGGCGATCATCCTGCCGCTGGTCACCGGTGCCGTCGACCTGGCCCTGCGCCTGTCCACGCCGTAAGGAGAATGGTGTACCATGGTTGCATGCCCGTGTGCCGGTTTACGGCGGAGGATGCGTTCGCACTGGTAAATCACCAGACAGCGCGTCGTTCACGGGCAAGTATTCCAGGTTACTCAGCCTCTCCATCCGGATGATCCCAGGTCTGACGGTGCTGTATGGCTTCAATGGCTTCCTTTGCTTCGGTTCCAACCGATCCCCAGGGTTCTATCACGTTCGTATCAGAGAGGAGCTTTTCCAACTCTGCAATGTGATCGTTATTTCCCAACCAGCCCAGGGCAAATGCGGCCCAAAAGCGGATCTGTGGCGATGCATCGTGCAGCAAGGGCACGATGAGTGGTATGGCTTGCCTGGCAAACAAATATGCAAAGGCTTCCAGAATTTCTGCGCGAACAGAATCCTCTTCCTGGAAGTTTTTCATGGCCTGTATAAGCGGCTCTATCGCTCTGTCGTCTGCAATCTGACCCAACGCATAAACAGCACGCACGATTGTCCCGGCATGCTTATCGTGCTCAAGCACATCTATCAGAATGTCTACTGAGCGTTCATCACGAAAGTAGCCGAGTAAATGACAGGCAATCATTCGCAATGCTGTATGATGCGTGTCCGTCTCCAGAAGGCGAATGAGCAAGGGGACGGACTGATCTTTATTGTAAAAATACAGGAGTTCACAAATGGCGACGCGCAGATCCGCATTTGCCGATGTATCCAGAAGTGCATTGAACATCGCATCTTCGTCGGATATTTCTCGAAGTACCATCTGTGTGTTCTGGCGAAATGTTTCTCTGTCCGGTTCGCTTAAATTCGCCTCCACGAGACTAAATTTAGCCTCCAGACTCATTCCAGCTCCTGTCTGTTGCCATCTGACCTCATAGACCATAACCTGTCAGGCCATCATATTCGTCCAGCAAGGCGAATGTTTCAACATCCCAGACAGGCAGCCTGGCTAGCACCCGGCAGACTTATCCAGGTCACTCCACCATCCTGGGTATAAAATGCGTATTGTGTGCGAGCGCGATCCGTTAGAATCAGGCTTCCAGCTTCTTCATTTTCAAATCGCACCGAACTCATGAAACTCCATTCCTGCCAGGGTCGTCCCGCCAGGTCTTCGTTCCTGTCGTTTACCCGCCATGTTTCCCCATTATCGTGGGTGACCGCAAGGTCTGCGTCAATCCATACCCATTGCGTATTCGGATCGTTTGTCGACGCAACTGCATGATCGCAGCTCAGCGCCCGGCTGTTCTCATACGTTCGGACAAATACTGTAGACCAGTGGGTATCGCCTGCAGGACGGTGTGAAACAAAATAAACATACCCATCCAGCCCGGTGAAGAATGTGTCAATGCGAATACTGCTTTGGTTGCTCAAAGAACATTCAACGACCTGACGGGTTTCTCCTACGAAAGTAAAGATGCCAAAACAGACGCCGCATAAACTGTTGATCACAAGTATTGTGACGCTGCTGAGTCGCGCCAGACGATCAAATTTTGACCACGCAAGGACTATGCCCAACAGACCTAAAGCCTGCAAAACGAGCATCATGACAATTACGATAGACCCCTCAAAACTCCCACTCGCCAAAAGTGAAAAAAGACCGAGGGAACCATAGCTGATGCTTCTGATGAGCATCTGAAGGGAAAACGTACCGTATTGGATGGGGAGCAACCATGCACTAATGAGAGCTCCATAGAGAGCTAAAATGGTCACAACGATCACATATGGAATGAATCTGAATCTTTGCCTTACCATCGTACATTTAACTCAGTTGTTCAACCGCTCTGGTCTGTAGCCGTCATACTCGTCCAGCAGCTCGAACGTCTCGGCATCCCACACATACAGATGCCCTTCGCCGCTGATTGCAGCAAACCGGTCTCCGCTGTGGCTCCATGACATGGTATTGTTGATATATTCAAAATGTGAAATGTCGTACGACAGTTCATGTTCCATTCTGTATGCGTCCACGGACCAGATCTGGATTGAGTTGGCATCAATGAGATCCGTGAGATAAATGGCAAATGAACTACTATCCGGGCTCCATGCCACAGAAAAAACACCTTCAATAAATTCATTTGTATTAATCAGAGATCCATCCTCTGCATCCCACAGCCTCAAAGTGTCGCCAGCACCACCGATTATCCAGTCTTCGTCTGGACTCCACTCGAGTACTGATGTCCCACCAACTGGCAACAATTTATACATTAAATCTCCATCAATATTCCAAATATGCGTAGCAAAATATCCGGTAAAATAAGCGTTTCCGACCAATTGATCACTGGTTGAATTCCACCTTAATGAGGTTCCGACTGCATCAGGAAGTTCGGTATGCAGCGCCAGATTTTGAACGTCCCAGATCTGCGCTGGCGCACCAATTGTGGAGAACACAACAAATTGACCGTTTGGACTCCAATCGATACTTGAATACGGGGCATAATCAAATGCCTGAACACTGCTGACCATTTGCGCTGGCGTGAGATCCCATATCTGAAGCTGCCCATCGGCTGTTCCAAGTACAACCTGATTTTCAACCGAAGAGGTATCAAGCGAACGCAACTCCGCATCACTTGCAACAAATGTGACATCCGACAGATCAGCGGCGTTATGAATTGCGAGACCCTGATCCGTGCCAATGACGATGACGCTGTCGTCGGCGCTCCAGCCCATGCCCGTCTGGATGCGCGGCTCGGCTTCCTGCATGCCTGGCAAGTGGTTGCTGACAGAAATAGTCATAACGAGGCACGTGATCTGTAAAGCTGCGAATATCGTTCTTTCAATTGACATGTTCGTCTCCAGCTATCGAACCAGGATTCTTCGCTGTCATCGCCCCGCTGATGGTTCTGTTACACGCCCAACCCAAAGGCCCCGGTTAGTGGCGACCGCAATATACCTGCTGTCTGGACTCCAGCGGATTGAGAAATCGACACAGGAATCGGAGGCAGGAATCGTTGATTCGTCGACGACTGCGCCTGAAACTGGCTCTCTGATGGCGACAAAGCAAGCGCCAAAGATGCTTGCTATCCAGCGCTGATCAGGGCTCCACGCCAAACTTGAAGTGGGTACGGTTGATATTTCTTCGTTCTCAATGGTGCCATCCACGGTGAGAACACACACTCCATAGCCATAACTTCCCCCTACGGCGAGAGTCCTGCTGTCATTTGCCCATTCAACAGCCTGAACCTCATAGTTGAAACGGCCATACACTGGGCACAGCGGGTGATCTGGCGCCTCATTGGTTGTGGCGAAAGCTTCGATGAACTGTCCGCTTCCATCCCAAAAGCCCATTGTTGCTGTGAGCGGCATGTTAGGGATGTAGTTAGGTACGGCGAACCATGAGTCATCAATGCTCCAATCGAAGATTTGGTAAGAAATCCCCTCACCACCATACATTCCTGGATCGAGGACAATATCGATGGTTTGCAGGATGCTTCCTGACTCGATTGAAAAAATGTCGATATAGCCATCAGTACTTAAAACTGCCAACCGGCTTGAATCTGAACTCCAGTCCATATGCCCCGCATGAGGGACATAATTTGACAAATCATCCCGCGAAATCAGGGATACATCTATCATCCTCATCAGGCTGCGACTTTGGAAATCGATAATGTAGACCTTGCCACCCGAAATACTGGCTATGTACCTTCCATCCGGGCTCCATCGCACAAGAAATTCCGGGAAATATCTGGAACCGGATGAGGGTTCAAAGATATAACTCCAAATATAGGTCTCATTCTCCCAGTCAAATATACGCAGCTCGTTCTCTGTAGAGTTGCCTGTAGCTATATATTGTCCATCCAGGCTCCAGTCAACATCGACAACATAGTCGGTGCTGACCTGAAACCATTCAATTTGCAGCGGATCGGGTTGCGCCGCGCCCAGTGTGGGGAGAGAAATAATGAGGGACAGTATGATACCGGAGAGACAGATCCGTTTTCCTGCGGGATGCATACCAGAATCTCCCATCCTGTGATGTCACGCGACGCCTGACGAACTGAACTGATTAACTCATCATCTGGAAAAGGTCAGCGAAGACCAATCACCGCAAACAGGTGAATGGCCGGGGGTAAACAGGCGTTTTGCGCCTGTGCGTCATGACACTATAAACGCGTTTCAGGCTGCGTGCAGATGTCATAGGGGAATCATTGCCCTCAGCGCCACGATAGCTGAGGGCAGGTTTTATCTCACGCGTGCAGGTAGCTGCTGGTGATCGACTCTGGCGTGCTGATGAGCTGGCGCGGGGTGCCGGTGAACATCACGCGGCCGCCCTTGTGTCCGCCTTCCGGCCCCATGTCGATGATCCAGTCGGCGTTGCTGATGACATGCAGGTTGTGCTCGATCACGACCACGCTGTTTCCAGAGTCCACCAGCCGGTTCATGATGCCCAGCAGATTGGCGATGTCGGACATATGCAGGCCGGTGGTCGGCTCGTCCATCACGTAAATGCTGCCCGCCTTGTGCAGCTCGCTCGCCAGCTTGATGCGCTGGCATTCCCCGCCAGACAGCGTGCTCAGCGGCTGGCCCAGCGTCAGGTAATCCAGGCCGACATCGCTCAGCGCCTGTAAGCGGCGGACGATCTCTTTACGCTTGAAAAACTCCAGCGCCTGGCGCACCGACATCTCCAGCACGTCCGAAATCGACTGGCCATCCAGCTTGTAGGCCAGCACCTCATCCTTGAAGCGTTTGCCGCCGCACGTCTCGCACGGCGTCTTGACCTCGTCCAGATAGGCCACGTCGGTATAGATCACTCCCAGCCCCTGGCACGTCTCGCACGCGCCTTTCGAGTTGAAGCTGAACAGGGCGGCATTGACCTTGTGCGCTGTCGCGAAGGCCTTGCGCACGTCGTCCATGATGCCGGTATAGGTGGCCGGGTTTGACCGGCTGGAGGTGCCCACCGCCGCCTGGTCGATCACGATCGCTTCCGGGTGCTGGCTGATGAAGGTCTGGTTGATGAGCGAGCTTTTACCAGAGCCAGCCACGCCGGTCACCACCGTCAGCACGCCGGTGGGGATATCGACGCTGACATTGCGCAGGTTGTTCAGGTCGGCATCGCGGATGGGCAGCCAGCCGGTCGGCGCCCGAAACGACGCCTTGACCGGCACCACGTCGCGGATGTGCCTGCCGGTCAGCGTGTCCGCGCCCAGCAGGTCGTTATAGCTGCCCTCGAACACAATCTGGCCGCCGCGCCTGCCGGCAAACGGCCCGACATCGACCACGTAGTCGGCCACCTTGATCACGTCCGGGTCGTGCTCCACCACGATGACCGTGTTGCCCTTGTCGCGCAGCTTTTGCAGCAGCTCGTTCAGGCGATGCACGTCGCGCGGGTGCAGGCCGATGCTCGGCTCATCGAAGATGTACAGCACGTCTTCCAGGCTGCTGCTCAGATGCTTGACCATCTTGATGCGCTGCGATTCGCCGCCCGACAGCGTATCCGTCTCGCGGCTCAGGCTGAGGTATTCCAGGCCGATGCCGACCATGTGGCCCAGCCGTTCGATCAGCGTCGCGACCATCGGCGCGGCCACCGGATCATCAATCTCGCGGATGACCTCGATCAGCTCGTCCACCTGCATGGCGGCCATCTCGGCGATATTGCGGCCGTTGATGCGGCAGTTCAGCGCCGCCTGGCTCAGTCGTGCGCCCCGGCACAGCGGGCACGGCCCCTCGGTCATGAACGGCGCCACGGCTTTCTGTGTGCGCTCGGACAGGGTTTTCACGTCGCGCGTGATGTATTTGCGGTTGAACTTGGTGAGGATGCCCTCGTAAGTGATGTTGAATGGCTTGCCCGCCAGCGTCGTCTCCACCTTGAACGGCTTGCCATAGAGCAGATTTTCCATCTCTTCGGCGCTGTAGTCGGCAATCTTCTTGTCGTTGTCAAACAGGCCAGACTGCGTGAGGATCGTCCAGTCCCAGCTGCCCACGACGTAGTCTGGCAGCACGATCGCCCCGTCATTGAGCGACTTCGATTTATCGAGTGACAGCTTCACATCCACGCCCAGCTTGCGCCCCAGGCCGCTGCATTCCGGGCACATGCCCTGCGCATCGTTGAACGAGAATGCGTTCGACAGGCCCACATACGGCTGGCCCACGCGGGAAAACAGCAGCCTCAGCACGCTGTAAATATCGGTGATGGTGCCCACGGTGGAATGCGAGCCGCCGCCCAGCCGCTTCTGGTCGACCACGATCGCCATGCTCAGGTGCTGGATCGAATCGACATCGGGCTGGGCATAGCGCGGCAGGAAATTGCGGATGAACGTGCTGAAGGTCTCATTGAGCTGGCGGCGCGCCTCGGAGGCAATCGTGTCGAACACAATCGACGACTTGCCGGAGCCAGACACGCCGGTGAACACCGTGATCTTGCGCTTGGGAACATTCAGATCGACATCTTTCAGGTTATTCTCGCGCGCGCCGCGTATCTCGATATATTCCTGGGACACGTTTCCTCCTCATGACGGCCTGGCCGTCCAACACATTTGTTCTGCGAGGCTACATGTCCGGTTGCGCGAATTTGTGACGCGTTGCGTCAGCCTGAAATCCAGCGCACGGCGTCTTTGGCGAAATACGTCATGATCATGTCCGCGCCGGCGCGCTTGATGCTGGTCAGCGTTTCCAGGGCGCAGCGTTCCAGGCCGATCCAGCCATTGGCCGCCGCCGCGTGGATCATCGCGTATTCCCCGCTAACCTGATAGGCCGCCACCGGCAGCGAGACCGCCTGGCGCACCGCGCTCAGCACATCCAGATACGGCAGCGCCGGCTTGACCATGACGATATCGGCGCCCTCGGCCACGTCCAGCGCGACCTCTTTTAGCGCCTCGCGCCCGTTGGCCGGGTCCATCTGATAGCCGCTGCGGTCGCCAAACTGCGGTGGACTTTCGGCGGCCTCGCGGAACGGGCCGTAGAAGCCGCTGGCAAATTTCGCGGCATAGCTCATCACAATCACGTGATCCAGCCCGGATGCATCCAGCCCGGCCCGGATCGCGCCGACCATGCCGTCCAGCATCCCCGACGGCGCGATGATGTCCGCGCCCGCCTCGGCATGCACAATCGACGCCCGTGCCAGCAGCTCCAGCGTAGCGTCATTCAGCAGGTAGCCCTCCGGCAGGCGCGGCGTGTAATGCGGGTCGCCGGCATGGTTGATGATGCCGCAGTGGCCGTGATCGGTGTATTCGCAGAAGCACATGTCGGAAATCACGATCAGCTCCGGCACGGCATCTTTGATGGCGCGAATCGTGGCCGGGATGATGCCGTTTGGCGCGTAGTTCTCGGTGCCCAGCGCGTCTTTGCTCTCCGGGATGCCGAACAGCAGCACGGCCGGGATGCCCATCTGCCAGGCGGCACGCGCCTCGGCAGCGGCCTTGTCTGGCGACCACTGGAACTGGCCGGGCATCGAGCGGATGGGCTGCTGCACGTCTTGGCCGTGGCGCACAAACAGCGGCAGGATGAAGTCGGCGGGCGTCAGCGTGGTTTCCTGCACCATGCGCCTGAGAGCTTCCGTCCGGCGCAGGCGGCGCGGTCGCAGGTGCGGATGAAAATGCCCGTCAGCGGGCGTGTGCTGCGTGCTGCTCATTGGGAATCCCCATGATGACTAATCTGAGAAAAAGCCTTGTCCAGCGCGTCGGCCAGGCCGCTGATGGTGTGCTCTGTCGGCATAATGACCGTGCGAAAGCCGGCGTCACGCGCTGCGGCGGCCGTGCCGGGGCCGATGCACGCGGCAATAATAGCGTATGCCTGCCCTGCTGAGCCGCCTGCGGTTCTCAGCCGCTCCAGAAAGTAGTTTACCGTCGACGGGCTGGTGAAGGTGAGCGCGTCCACTTCCCCGCGAGACAGATACCCGGGCACATCGACGCCGCCGCGCCCGCAGACCGTCTGATAGGCGGATACAGCCTGCACGACCGCGCCGCGCTCCGTCAGCGCAGCGGCTAAATCAGGCCGCGCCAGCGCCGAGGCGGGCAGGAAGATGCGTTCGCCTGGCGCAATCGGCAGCGCCCGCGCCAGCGACTCGGCCGTGTAGTCGGCGGGCAGGGTGATACCTTGCAGCCCCAGCATGTATGAGGCCGCCTCGGCGGTAGCAGGCCCGACAGCGGCCGTCCGCACATGCGCATCCGGCAGGAGCAGCCCCAGCCGGGCCAGGCGCGCCGACAGCGCCGCCACGGTATTGGCGCTGGTCAGCACCAGCCAGTCGAAGCTGCCCGCTGCCAGCCCGCGCAGTCCCTCGTCCAGCGGGATGATATCGTCCGGCGGAATGATCTCGATGCACGGATAGTCCAGCGGGACGGCACCGCGGCCGCGCAAGGCGTCATCCAGCGGTCCGGCCTGATGCGCCGCCCGCGTATTGACGATGCGTTTGCCATGCAGCGCGCCGGTCATGCCTGCCCGTCCATAAGCGCGCTCGCCCCGGAAGACAACGCCTGCCCCGCCAGCGACACGCCCAGCGCATAGGCCGCCTCCGGGCTGTTTTCGACGGACGCCCCGCGCACGTCGATGCGCTGCGTCCCGTCATTTGAGCACACGCGTCCCCACAGATGAAGCTGGTCGTTTTCACGCCACGCATACGCGGCCACCGGCACCGAACATCCGCCGCCCAGCCCGGACAAAAAGGCGCGTTCTGCCGTGACCGCGCTGACCGTATCCGCATGCTGAAGCGGCGCAAGAACTTCCAGCAGTGCCGGCTCATCGCGCGTCTGCACGGCAATCGCGCCCTGTCCGGGGGCAGGCAGCATATCGTCCAGAGCCAGCACCTGCGCCACCACTTCCAGCCGACCCAACCGCTCCAGCCCGGCATAGGCCAGCACGATCGCATCATAGGCGCCGTCGCTGGCCAGCGCCTTGCGGATGCGCGTTTCCACGTTGCCACGAATATCAATCAGTTTCAGGTCGGGGCGTTTATGCAGCAGCTGCGAGGCGCGCCGGTAACTGCTGGTGCCGATGACCGCGCCTGCGGGCAGGCTGTCGAGCGTGTGCCCGGCGCGGCTGATGAGCACGTCGGCGGGGTTGGCACGCGGCGGCATCGCCCCGATAACCAGCCCGTCCGGCTGGGCGGTCGGCAGGTCTTTCAGGCTGTGCACGGCGCAGTCGATGCGTTTGTCGTGCAGCGCGGCTTCCAGCTCTGCCGTGAACACGCCTTTGCCGCCGATCAGCGGCAGCGGGGTATCCAGCGCCTGGTCGCCCCGCGTGCTGAAGGTCTCGGCAGACACGACCAGCCCCGGATGCGCCGCCGTCAGCAGCGCCATGACGTGCTGCGTCTGCCACAGCGCCAGCGCCGAGCCGCGTGTCCCAAATCGCAATGCTGTCACCGCTGAAGTCATCACCACCCGTCCGTGGGGCCCGCCAGACCATGAAGCTCACCACTATACAGGCGACAGTCCAGCGCGGAAAAGACTGACTTCTGCGATTATGGGCGCGCTGCCTCCGGCTGGCGGGTATGCCACTGGCGGGCAAACTGCTCAATGGTCGTCGTCGGCTTGCCCAGCAGTTCCCACGTCTCGGCGCTGACGAACTGTTCGCGGCGGCTGTTGTAGTGTGCCATCAGCTCATAGTTGGCACGCTGCCGCGCATCAAACAGTCCCATCAGCCGATACAGCCACAGCGGCAGGCGCGTGACCGGCAGCTTTTCGGGCAGGGCATTCACATAGCGCCGCGCCGCTTCGCTGAAGGTCAGCGCTTCCGGCCCCTGAATGTTGAATGTCTTGTTAAGCGTGAGCGGGCGCTGTTTCAGCGCACGCACCACCTGTGCGGCAAAGTCGTCGGCGGCGATCCAGTAGAGCGGGTGCGGCTGCCTGCCCACGGTGAAGACGCGCCCCTGCTGCGTCAGGGCCAGCGGGAACGAGTCCATGAACCAGGTGGGCCGGAAGATGATAAACGGATGCCCCGATTGGCGGATGCGTTCTTCGGCGCGAAATTTCAGCGTCAGGTCGTGGAAGCGGGGTGTCTCGTGGGCGTCAATTTCGCTCAGCTTTATCAGCAGCGCCTGTTTCGGTGCCAGTCGCAGCACCGCCTCGACGCCATGCTGCTCGGGGATGAATGGTGCCTTGGGATCCCCCGTATCCGGCATACTCATATAGACCGCATCGACGCCCTCCACGGCCTGCGCCAGCGCGCTCGTCTGGCTCAGGTCGCCCCGGACATGCGTGAGATTGTCGTGCGCCAGGCCGGGCGGCAGGCTGGCGCCCCGGCTGAGCAGCCGCACGCGATAGCCCGCGCCCAGCAGCGCCCGCACCACCGGCCGCCCCAGCCGACCCGTCCCGCCGATAACCAGAATCGTTTCCACTTTACCGCCTCCCAACCTGCTGTATACTCATGTCCTGATATGAGACGATTGTCTCAAAATGGATGATTGTCTCAAGCGTGAGGCGTAAGCATCCGTCTCATATGAGACACGTGTGCGTCATTTGCTCGATAACGCCAGCCACTGGAGCCCGTTTATGGAAAGCAAACAGGAAGACCGCCGCATCCGGCGTTCACGGCGTCTGCTGGGGGATGCGCTGCTGCGCCTGCTGGAGACGCACGCGCTCAATACGATCAAAGTGCGCCAGGTGACCGATGCCGCAGATATCGGCTACATGACCTTTTATCGCCACTACAATAACCTGGATGAGCTGCTGGTCGATCGCGTCTCCAGCCTGATCGAGGAAGAAATTGCGCAGGTGGTGGCGGATTGTTACGGCCAGGCGCCGGTCATCTTCGCGCATGTCGGCCGTTATACGCCGCTCTATCGCACCATCCTGTTCAGCCCGGAGGCGGCCCGCGCCCGGCGCATGATGGAGGATGCGCTGGCGGGCTCGTATCTGCCGACGACGCGCGGTGATGCCATCATCCCGGCGGCCCTGCGCGCCCGCACGATGGCCTCGGCGGCGCTGACGCTGATTGCGTGGTGGCTGGAACAGGACCGCGCCGTCCCGGTCGAGCGCATGGTCGCGCTTTATCACCAGCTCGTGCTGGACGGCCATATCGACCCCGACAAGCTGCGTGCGCTGGTCGCGCTGGCCTGATCCGGCTTGTGCTTCACGCTGACCGCTGCGCATGCCTTTACCCAGCCTCACCCTGCGTCGCGGTGCTCCGCCGTCCCTTGTATCTTGAAAAGGCCGTAGAATAAGACGGCAAGCAGAACAGGGGGTGAGCGCTTGGCAGTCCCTTGAGGCAACAAGCCTGATGGAGAGATGAAGCCCACCCCCCATGCAAG
>JAHHHY010000016.1 GCA_019359125.1 Pleurocapsa minor GSE-CHR-MK 17-07R | reverse complement strand
TTGCATGGGGGGTGGGCTTCATCTCTCCATCAGGCTTGTTGCCTCAAGGGACTGCCAAGCGCTCACCCCCTGTTCTGCTTGCCGTCTTATTCTACGGCCTTTTCAAGATACAAGGGACGGCGGAGCGTAGCGACGCAGGGTGAGGCTGGGTATGCCGATCGAGCTGGCTCAAAAGCAGCCTCACCCCTCATTCCACGATGTGGGCGAGTGGGTGATTCACGGCATATTTCCCACAAGACGCGCACGTGTTTTGTCCCTCTCTGCGAAGCGGAGAGGGACGGCTGAGCGCAGCGAAGCAGGGAGAGGTTCTCTCGTGACAACGGGCGCGTCGCGACGCGCCACTACCAGGGCATATTTTCGACCAGCGAAGCAGGGAGAGGTGGAATAGGTGAAGTGAATGCCCCTATAACTCCCCGTATGCCTGCGTCCAGTCCACATTGAACGCTGTATTGACCGACAGCTTTTCGCGGAACGGACGCCCCGCCGCGCAAATTTCGCCCAGTTCCTGCACGCGCGGGGCACAGATCGCGCCCAGCATATCGCGCCGGGCGGCCGGGCTGGGGGCCGTCACCGCTTCGTTCCACACCGCCCGCCCGACGATCACGCCGCTGCATCCCGCATCGCAGGCCATCTGCGCCTGACGCCGAAATACATCATAGCTCACGCCCGCGCTTAGTAGCGCCCACGGCACAGTGCAGGCCGCGTCCAGGTCGCGCAGGGCGGACTTCCATTCGCGCTCGTCGCTGGTGAGCGCAGGGTCGCATGGGAACTGCGACTTGAGGATATCGATGCCCAGCGCGGAAAAATCAGCGGCGGCCCCCACGACGGCATCGCGGAAGCCGGACGCGGTCAGCGGCGTGGCCGGGTCTGTCGAGAACACAATCGGCTCCAGAAACAGCGGGAGATCGTGCGCGGCACAAGACGCCACCACGTCAGCGGCGATAGCGCGCTGTGTCGCTGCGTTCTCGGCCTGCGGATGGTAATACAGCAGCAGCTTGACGCCCTGCCCGCCGACGCGCCTGATTTTCCCGACCGACCAGTGCGGCACAGGCGTATAGGCGCGGTCGCTCATTTTCAGGCTGTAGTTGGTCACTTCCAGCGGGGCCAGCAGGCCCAGATGCGCGGGCAGCCAGCCCTCGGCGATGCCCATGCCGATGCCATACGTTGGGTCGGTCAGCACGGCCGACGCATACGGCGCCAGCCGCGAGATGGTGTCGCGCTTGAAGGCGAGGAAAGCGGCATCGTCCACCGGGCCATATTTCTCCAGCGCCTCCCACAGATTGCCACGATGATCGACCGCCAGCACGTTGAAATGGCCCGCGGGCGTGGCGCAGGCATCCAGCGCCCGCAATTTTCCAGGACTCGTCATCGCTCGTGATTCTCCCTCAGTCAGCGCACACGCGCAGAGCATAACGCATCTTCAGGGTATGGGGTGCAGTCCGTGGACAGTCCGCTTTCGCCCGGTCATTTCGCGGACGCCGCGTATGCAGTATGATCCCCACACATTCGTTAGGGAGGGAAGCTCATGCGCCTGGCTATTCAGGAAGATATGCTGTACGGACGGAATCTGCGCGAGAAATTTCAGCTTGCGAAGGATGTGGGCTTTGATGGCATCGAGTTCTGGGCCAAAGATATCGGGCATCAGATGGATGAGGCGATGGACGCGCTGGTGCATACCGGCCTGCAGGCCAGCGGCATCAACTTTGGGCGGCATGGCAGCATCCTCGATGCTGATCTGATCGAGCGCGAGCGCGGGCTGGAACTGCTGCGCCAGGCGCTGATGGATTCCAGTGACCTGGGCGCGGCGGGCGTCGGCTTTGCGCCGGCCTTCTTCGGCACGCGCATCCCCGACCTGTCGCCCTATGCCACGGCCAATCAACTCAAAGATGAGCTGCTGGTGGCACATGTGCGCACGCTGGAAGATTTTGCCAACGCGATGGGCCAGACGCTGTTCATCGAGCCGATCAACCGCTATGAGACGGATTACATGAATACGCTGGGCGATGCGGTGCGCGTGGCGGCCCGACGCAATCACCCGCGTGTGAAGATCGTGGCTGACCTGTTTCATATGGCGCTGGACGAAGACGATATCGCCGGGGCGATTCGCCAGCATGGCGCGTTTATCGGGTGCGTGCATGCCGCCGACCACAACCGCCGCCTGCCCGGGCAGGGCTTCCTGCCGTTTGCTGCTGCTGCGACGGCGCTGAAAGACGTCGGGTTCGATGGCTGGGTCAGCTATGAATGCGGCTCACCCAGCGAGAATCACATGCGCGCAGCCCAGTATGCCAACGAGCTGGAAGCCAGCGTGAAATTCATGCGCGACGCCGGATTTTAGGGCGGCGCAGGAGCATATAAACACAACAGGGCAGCCCATAAACCAGGCTGCCCTGTCAACTGTTTAATTCGGGAGGTGTGCTGGCGATAGACTACGCCTGAGGCGGAGGCGGCACTTCCTGATTGGCTGCATCATTCTTCTTGCTGGAGTCGCCCAGTCCCTTGCGGAAGTTGGCAACCGCGCTGCCCAGCTCCCCGCCGATGCGGCTGACACGGCCGACACCAAACAACAGCAGGACGATCACCAGGATGATAATCAGTTCGGTTGGACCAATGCTTGGCATTGTGGGTTTCCTTGCACTCGGCGTCTGACTTTCCATCAGTATAGCACAAATCGAGGCCTGTACAGAAAAATTGCCCTGGCAAAGAACCCGTTTGAATTTCAGGGCCGGACGAGGCAGGCCTCGTCCCTACCGGTGATGACCTGGGACGTAGGGACACGGCCTGCCGTGTCCGCGCTGGTCAAAAATACGTCCGAAGTCGGGTATACGCAGGGGCACAGAGCACGCCATGCCCCTGCTCGAAATCCGCTGCTTACGTCGCGGGGACGAAGCTGAAGGCATCATCCTCAGCAACGACATAGCCGACACCAGGGAACGGGAAATGGTAGCCCATCACGCGGGCGCCATCAGCGGCGGCGCTGGTCAGCAGGGCCAGGCGCGTCTCGGCGGCCAGCTCGGGAACCGCGTCGAAGGCGGCGTACCAGTCCGGGCGCGACAGCGAAATCACGGCGCTCAGCGCGGTGTCGATCAGGTTGAGCACCGATTCACCTTCGGATTCAAGGCGAATCGCGGTGTGGCCGGGCGTGTGACCCGGCGCGGGCACGGCGACGATGCCGGGCAGAATTTCGCCTTCGGGCGCGTAGTAGCTCACCTGATCGGCATCGAGATACGGCTGCAGCGCGGCGGTCGCGGCGGTCACCAGCCCGGCGGCAGGCGAATCAGCCGGCGTAGCCTGCATGAAGTCCCACTCGGCCTGCGGGAAATGAATGGTCGCATTCGGGAAGGCAGCAGCGCCGCCCGCCAGCAGGCCATTGATGTGGTCGGGGTGGAAGTGCGAAATCACCACGCGGTTGATGCTGTCCGGCGTGACGCCCAGCAGGGCCAGCGTGTTGTTCAGGCTGCCGCCCGCATCCGCGCCGTTGCCCGAGTCGATCAGGATCAGCTCGCTGCCGGTATTCACCAGCACCGGGTTGACCGTGGCGTTCACCGCGCCGGTGACGGGCTGGTTATTGGCCGCCAGCACCGCATTGATATCGTCCACGGTGGCATTGGCGCCCAGAATCGAGGTTTCCAGCGGGAAGACAGCGTCCTGGATGACCGTCACCTGAAGGGCCCCCACGTTGAAGCGGGCGAAAGCGGTCACGCCCGAAGCAGGCGTGCCATCCTGCGCCATCACCGGGCGCAGCGCGAACCAGGTGCTGAAGCTGGTGGCGAAGGCGGCCGCGCCTGCACCCTTCAGAAAATTGCGGCGGGAAAAAGCGGCTTGCTGAAGATTCATTTGTAAATCCCTTACAGTAATGCGTGCGATAGCGATACTGATAACGCGAGCACATGAAGACTTACGCAGTAAGACTTTAAGTATTTGTGAATAGTCGTCTTGATCCAGCACATGCCATGCCATCAGGGGGCGCGACCTGCCCGAAGGCGGTATCATGAGCGTCATGAAAACGCACGAGCCATCCGGCAGGGGCTGACATGATGAAAACGATGAGCTTTGACTTTCAAACGCGGCGGTCGATGGTGGCCGGGCGGCGCGGCATGGTGGCGACCAGCAATCCGCTGGCCTCGCAGGCCGGGCTGCGCATTTTGCAGGCAGGCGGCACAGCGGCCGACGCGGCGATTGCGGCTGCGGCCGTGCTGAATGTGACCGAATCGGCCTCGACCGGCATCGGCGGGGACTGCTATGCGCTGTTTTATGACGCCAAAACCGGCCGCATCAGCGCGCTCAATGGCAGCGGACGCGCCCCGGCCGCGCTGACCGCCGAGGACCTGCGCGGGCGCGGCTGGTCAGCCATCCCCCCGCGTGATGCCAATGCCGTCACGGTGCCGGGTGCGGCGCAGGGCTGGGAAGATTTGCTGGCGCGCCACGGCCGCATGACGCTGAAAAACGTGCTGGCCGACGCCATCGCCTATGCCCGCGACGGCTTCGCGGTGCAGCCTGTCTACGCCGAGGGCTGGCGGCGCTCCGAGGGTGTGCTGCGCGCTGGCGTCAACACTGACCCGTACCTGCCCGGCGGACGCGCCCCGAAAGCCGGCGAAATCGTCCGCCTGCCGGAGCTGGCACGCACCTTCGAGCAGGTGGCCGAGGGCGGCGCACAGGCTTTCTACCACGGTGAGATTGCCGCGGCCATTGCGCGCACGATCCAGGCGGCGGGCGGCCGCATGACGACCGATGACCTGGCCGCGCATCGTTCCACCTGGGACGAGCCGATCAGCACCGATTATCGCGGCGTGACCGTGTGGGAATGCCCGCCCAATGGCCAGGGCATCGCTGCCTTGCAGGCGCTGGGCATCGCCGCCGGATTCGATATCGCGTCGATGCCGTGGGACGGGCCGGAGCGCGTGCATCTGATGGTCGAGGCCATGCGCCTGGCCTTCGCCGATGCGCGCCAGTATGTGGCCGACATGGCGACGCATCCCGCGCCGGTTACTGGATTGCTCGACCCCGGCTATCTGGCCGGTCGGCGCGCGCTCATCCGGCCAGACCGCGCCATGCGCCCGCCCACCTTCGGCCAGCCGTTCGCGGGCACCGACACGGTGTATCTGTGCGTCATCGACGGCGAAGGCAATGGCTGCTCGTTCATCAACAGCCTGTACATGGGCTTCGGCAGCACGATCGTGGCCGAGGGCACGGGCGTCTTCCTGCAAAATCGTGGGGCGGGCTTCGTGCTGGACGCCGGACACCCGAATGAGTTACAGCCGGGCAAGCGGCCGTATCACACCATCATCCCGGCGCTGGCCACCAAAGACGGCGTCTTGTGGGCGACGCTGGGCGTGATGGGCGGGTTCATGCAGCCGCAGGGGCATATGCAGGTCGTCAGCGCGATGGTCGACGATGAGCTGAATCCGCAGGAGGCGCTCAACCGGCCGCGCTGGTGCCTGGATGGCAATCAGCCCGATGCGCCGCTGCTGATCGAGGAGGGCTATCCGGTGGCGACGATGGCGCGGCTGGCGGAGCTGGGGCATCCCGCCCGGCCGGTCAGCGGGGCAGGACGCGGCGTGTTTGGCGACGGCCAGATCATCCGCCGTGATGCCGGGACGGGCGTGCTGCTGGGCGGCAGCGATCCGCGCAAAGATGGCCAGGTCGCCGCCTGGTAAGGCTAAAGACCGATTGCGCCCCGCCTGAAAACACATAGACTGGTCTTTAACCTGACCAGTGATTTTAGTCACCTCACCCCGTTTCGCTGCGCTCAACCGCCCCTCTCCACAACGTGGAGAGGGGCAAAAACCCGCCAGGGTTTTGGGGTGAGGCTGCTTGTAAAACACGCCCTGAGTCATCCCCTCATCCACGCAGTGAACAGGGGACGGAGGGGTGAGGTTGTGTGGTTCAACACAAGGAATATTCCCATGAAACGCTTCCTGCTCGTCGCATTCCTGTTCTCGCTGTTCGCCGTCGCGATGCCGACCGCCGCACAGGCCGAGGTGAATATCCGCGAGATTCCGGTCGTCGGGCTGCCCGCCTACGACCTGCGTCTGGCGCCGGCTGGCGACGCGGCCGCGCTCTATGTGGGCGAACGTGCGCGTACGCTGCTGGGCGTGCCCCTGATCGGCTACGAGGTCGATGCGGCAGCGGCGGCCATCGTGCTGATCGACCTGCAAACGGGCGAAGAACGGATGCGTTTCAACGGCCAGACAGATTTCGCCGCGGACGTCACTTTCAGCCCGGACGGGACGCTGCTGGCGGGCTATTTCCTGAATGGCGAGATACTGGTGTGGGACGTCGCGACCGGCGAGGTCGTCCACGAGATAGCCGCCCTCCCCGGCAGTTATCAGATGCGCTTCCTGCCCGACAATCAGACGCTGGTGGCGCTTCAGCCGATCGCGCCGGCCGTCTTCCTGCACTGGGACATCACCACCGGCCACGTGACGCGCATCTGGCGCAGGGCGCTCGCGTCGTATGGCCAGCTTCAGTTAGGCGACCCGTTTGGCCGCCTGGACTATGGCGTCACGGCCTGGGACCTCTCGCCCGACGGGTCGCAGGTGGTGACCGCCAATGGCAACGGGCAGGTGCTGCTGTTCGATGCCGAGCGATTCCAGTCGCGCCAGCTTCGCGCCGTCGATGCAGACCCGGCGCGCTTCCCTGTGCGCCACCTGCGCTTCACGGCGTCGGGCAGGGAAATTGTGTATTACGACGATGCGGCCGATGCCGTGCAATTCATTGAAAGCGCCAGCGGCCAGCCGACCGCGTCGGTTCCCGTGACAGGCACGTCCTACGCGCTGTCGGCCTCGGAAATCGTGCTGGCGTGGGCGACGCGTGACGAGGAAATCCAGTTCATCAGCGCGAGTGAGCCGGACCAGGTGACGACCGTGCCGATTGTGGTGCCGGAGGGCCTGCGCTTTGATTTCAACGCGCCGCTGGTTTTCACGCCGGGCGACGCGCTGGTTGTGGGCGGCTTCTTCGCCACCGAAGGCGCTACAGACAGCGTGCTGTACGTGGTCGAGCTTGGGGGTTCGTGACTCCGCGCAAGAACAATCCATTAATAAAGTATGTTATAATCTCAGGGTGAACGGTAAAGATTCTGTGTTTCAACAAACTGAACTGCGAGAAACCAATTGATACCAGACTTTCCAGAACTAAAAAAGAAAATCGATCAATATCTCATTGATTATATGAAGAACAGAATATCTCATTATCAGGGTATTCTAAATGAGATCACCTCATATCGTCATTTTGAGGGTAATCATACAAAAGTCATCTCAAATGATGTGGATATGAGTATTCATCCATACACGGAGATATCAGCTCCATTTGAGATAAAAAATAGTGAAGCGCATAGTTTGACGCTTAGAGAACTATTGGAACTCTATGATGACACTGCCCAAGAACTCGTAAGACAGCAAAATGAGCATTTATTGAAGTCAATATTCTCTCAGAAAACGACAGATAATTCTCAAAGCTTACCTGAATTAGATCAATTAGACAAAGAGACATGGATTAGAATTATTACAGACTTCAAATACAGCTTTGACAGGGATGGAAATGTAAATCTGCCTGCTATTTTAGTCCCTAAAGAGTATTTAGATGAGGTCAAAGAAAAGATTTCTAACTGGATGGAAGACCCAGAAGTAAAAAAGACTTTTGATCTGACTGTATACGAGCAAAGGATGAAGTGGCATGCTGAAAAGGCTAATCGAAAATTGGTTGATTAAAGCAAGTGAACGCACCTATGAATTACCTTTTTGTCATCTTTTAACAGCGGAACAACATCAAGTAATCCATCTAAGCCGACATGGCTTCTTAGAACAAGGCAAGGATATTCTATCTATTGCACCTGATGGTACTCCATGTGCCTATCAGCTAAAGGCTGGAAATATCACATATTCGGTTTATAACAGTGAGTCTGACCAACTTCGCAGATTGGTTGAATTGCCTATTAAACACTCATCTATTCCATCTGACATTAAACCAAGAGTTTACTTGGTCACAAATGGAAATCTTGATGAAGAGGTTAAAACAGAACTACAAGACAGAAATTTAGCTTGGGAACAACGTGGATATCCTAGGATAGAAACAATAGTTTTGGGTCAACTCGTTGACAGATTCGCGAATGCGAGTACTGACTTTTTTCCTATTAAGCTTGATTCGACAAAGTCGCTTCTTGAATTTTTTCTTAATAATGGTAAAGGCAATCTAGATAAATCCAAATTCTTCCAGTTCTTGTATTCATTTACCTCTGTTGAAGATATCGAGCCGAAGAAGTTGGATTCTCAACGATTGATTGCAGGCTTAGCTATTTTGGCATCCTTCTCTTTATCACCTTACCAAGAAACAGATAATCACGTTGCATTGTTTGAAGGATGGGTTATCTGTTCGGCAGTTATTGCAGCTTTTATAGAGCGAATAGACTTACCTGAAAGAATGTGGAAACAAACTATAAATTTGACATATGAAATGGCGATATCTTCTTTAAAATCACTACAGGAAGAATTGCAGGAACGTGAGTTTTTGTGGGAAGGTGACCCGAAAACAGACTTTCTTTTTTATAGAGCTCGTCTGACTTGGCTAAGTGGTTTAGTTGCGACTCTGCAATTGTCGAATTATTTGACTGACGCACGCTATCAATTTGATGAATTCTCCATTTCATTTATTCGCACTCATTTATCAGAGCTTGAACTTTGGGGGGAAGGCGCCATTCCTTCATTTCTTGCAATTATGTGGTTTCTCCAGAAAAGTGAGCCAGATCAAACATCTGATGTTTTATTGGAAAAATTAATAAAAGCAATCTGCGATTATAACCAAGAAAAAAACTCAGGCCTTTTTGATCCGTACAAAAGTATAGAAGAGGCAATGGAAGAAAAATTCAATAATGAAGTACTTGGAATTAAACCGTCCTATTCATACTTGGGAAGATCTTATGCATTAGAGTCTGTAGTCCAATTATTTGTGCGGCGAAACTGGAGATCTAGATTTAGATTTCTCTGGCCAGAGATAAGTTACATTGATTTTGTAGAGTTTATCCCGGAATATCGTTGGCAGTTTCTGCGATGGCTAAATGAAGAAGAAGGTCATCTAAAGTTAAGAAAGCCAAATGTTCGGCAGAGTTGGACGCAACTGCGCGCAGAATCTTCAGAGGTTAATCTCGACCAATTGCCTCATATTTTTCGTTCAAACCCATCATTCCTTTTGCTATTCTTGATGACTTTTCCTCATCGGGTAGGCCCAAATGTTGTCAAATTTCTTGATGATGTTTTAAGCCCCAAAAAGTAACTTCTCTTCAGCTCGTCAAATGATCGCCCCCCCAGCCGCCACGGAACCCCGAAGCGGCTGGGATGCTTTTTCCCCTCAGCGCGGCATGACGCACACGGTCAGGCGGTCGAGGGTGGCGGCGGCACAACTGCGCTGCTGGCCGTCGGTCACGCTGTTGATGGTGAACGGCGCGGCCCAGAAAATCAGGTTCGGGTCCACATTCAGCATGGCGATCACGTCGCACGGCTCCGGCAGATTCAGCGCCTCCGGCTGCGAGCTGTCGGTGAACAGCAGGCATTGGCCGGGCGCAAGCTGGCTCAGCGTGGCCGCCGGGTTCATCAGGCCATACAGCGACTGGTCGCCCAGCGCAATCGGCGCGCCCGGCTGCGCCAGGTTCCAGTGGTTGTTCAGGATGACGGCATCGCGCAGCGGCATCCAGCGGTCCTCCGACCGGTTGAGCACCACCAGGCGCGTGGGCGTGTAGGCGAAATACAGGTATTCGGTCACGCTGCTGGCTGCGCCCGCCGGGAGATACACCTCGCAGGTGATCGGCTGCGCGCCCGCCGGGGCGGCCTCGCACACGCCGCGCTGGATGCCGTCCTGCACCACGGCGAAGCGGGTGATGCCGTTCAGCCCGGTCCAGAAATGCTCCGACCGATTGTTCACGTTGGTGAACCAGTTGGCGATGCCCTCACAGCCGGGGATATCTTTCGGCACCGAACGCTGCACCGACCACACCTGCACGCAGTACCCGGCGCGCAGGCCGCCCGCCCAGCGGCCCGCATAAAAGGCCGCCGGATTGCCCTCGACCGACTGAAACGCCAGATTATCCAGCCGCAGGTCGCCGCCTGTGCGGTTGACGATCGTGAAGTCGTTTTCGTCATACACCAGCGAGACATTGGGCGAGGCCAGCACGGTCACATCCACCGCCGAGCTGATCGGGACGGCCTGCCCCGGCGCGACCGACTGCGCGGCGATGGCGTTCTGCGGGATCGGGCTGCCTTCCGTCCAGGCCTGGTTGAGCTGTGCGCCCAGCATCAGCCCGACGCGGTTGAGTTCAGCGGCGGCGCGTGGCACGGTCAGGCCGGTCAGGTCTGGCACAGTGACCAGCGTCTCCTGTGCTGACGCAGCCAGCGACGGCAGCATCAGCATGAAGCACAGCAGCAGCGCGATCAGGGTTGTGCGGAATCGTAATGCCATTGGGGATATCCTTCCACTACATCAGGTCGATAAACGGGTGTGCGTGAGCCTGCTTCCGGTCAATCGTCGTCATCATCGTCGTCATTGTTATTGTTGTTTCCACCGCCGGAGGACCCGCCCCCGCCGGTGCAGCGTGTGAACCACGCCCCGGCCGCCGACTGCGCCCAGTCTGGCGGGGCCAGCGCGCAGTCATCGCCGCGCCAGGCCAGCCCATCGACGATCACCACCGTCACGTTCACAAACACGATCGTGACCGCCACAATCCCCGTCTCGCCCCGGTCGCCCTCCACGCGCACGATATCGCCCACGCGAATCACCGTCAGCGCCGGGTCGTTTTCGCCCAGCGTCACGGCAATGTCATAGATGCGGATGCTGCGCCCGTCAATCGCGCTCACCGGCCCCTCGATGACGAACCGTACACCGCCGACCGGCGTCACGACCGGTGTCACCGTGTGTGTGAGCGTGGGCGCAAGCGTGAAGGTCGCGCTGGGGGCGACAGTCGGCGTCGCGCTGGCGCTGATAATGGGCAGCAGCAGCGGCGTCGCGGGCGTCGGGGACGCTGCCTCAGCCGTGGGGCTGGACACCACCGATACTGTCTCGGTCGGGCTGGCGCTGGCCGTGGGTGTCGCCGTCGCTGTTGGGCTGGATGTCGCTGTCTGCGTGGCAGTCGCTGTCGCGCTGGGCGAGACGGTCTGCGTAGGCGTCGCCGTTTCGGTGGGCAGGATGACCTCCGGCGGGCGGTTCGTGCCCACGATGACGACAATGCCGATGCCGCCGCCGATCACCAGCGCGACGATCAGCCACGTCACCCACGAAATGCCGGCGCTGAACACCTGTCCGACTGCCGCACGAACTACTGCCTCGCCAGCCAGTGCCGCCGCGCTGACCTCGGCGGCCGGGGCGCGCACGCGCGGGAACACGCGTCCGGCCTCCAGCATCGGGCGCAGGTCATTGGCCAGCGCCGGATACTCCGACAGGATACGCTCGACTGGCTCACCGCTGTTCAGCCGGTCGATGCAGGTATTCAGGGCTTCAATCACATCGTCGCGCACAGCCATGCTCACGAATCCTCGGTTTCCAGCTCCGCCAGAATCTGGCGCAGCGTATTCACAGCGCGAAACTGCAACGCCTTGATCGCATTCACCTGCTTGTCCATGATGTCGGCCGTCTCCTGCAGGCTGAGCTGCTGGTCAAAGCGCAGCAGCAGCACTTCCTGCTGGGCGGGCGCCAGCATGGCGATGGCCCGCCGCGCCCGCGCCGACTGAATTCGCCGCAGGGCTTCGGTTTCCGGGTCAGTGCTCATGTCGGTGGATACCCACTGCTCCAGCGTGCTTTCGGGCAGCTCTGCCTCGCGCCGGCCGTAATGGTCATAGATCAGGTTGCGCGCCACCCGGAAGATCCAGGCGCGCAGGCTGGTATGCGGCGCTTTGTCTTTCTTCAGCGCGCGGATGAAGCGCACGAATACTTCGCTCGTCAGATCCTGCACGGCATGGGTGTCGCCCACGCGCAGGCGGCAGAACTGATAGACCGGATCGAAATAGTGATGGTAGATGGCCACGATCGCCTCCTCATCCCCTGCACGGGCGCGGGAAAGGGTATCTTCATCGGCGGTGACATCGGGTAAGACCAGTAGGATCATGCGCTCGTCGCTGGTGCCTCATCTGCTTCGACAGCCACGCACACAATGCCGCTGCATACATCAATAGCGGCGCTGGTGTGCACCTGTAGTGTGTCCATCAGCAGCGCGCTGTCAACCACCGCATGCGACCCCGTCTCGTTGCACGGCACAAAAACCTGGCGCACGGCCCCGGCATCGGCATAGGCCAGCACGCATTCGCCAGGCAGCAGCACGTCCGCGCCAAAGTCCGCGCCAGACAGCGCCGCCTCGCCCGCGCTCAGCCTGAGTTGATCGAGCGGATACGGGCTTTGCGCGATGTTGATCAGCACCAGCACGCCCGGAAAGCGGCGCGAAATCAGCAGTGCGGGCTGTGGCGCTGCCGGAACCGTGTCCTGCACCAGCGGCAGGATCCAGTCTGCGGCCAGCAGATGATCGGGCGTCTGCACCAGGTCGGCGGTCGGGTCGAGCAATAACTGGGGCGCCCGGCTGTTCAGCGAGATCATCGACCAGGCGCGGATTTGCAGGCCGGGCATGCCCTGTTCGGCCAGTCGCTGGCTGATGCCGTGGGCGAAGCGCAGGATCATGTGCGGATTGTCTTTCATCTGGTCAAACTGGCGCGAGGAGAGATAGGCCTCGCTGGGCAGCCGCCAGGTCGTGCCGCTGGCCGGGTCGCTGGCAAACAGCGCAATTTCGCCAGCTTTCTGGCGCAGGCGCATATGCCAGGCTAGCGTGTGCCCCTCTTCCGTCCAGCTGGGGTCGCCCGGAAACAGCCAGTGGCGCAGCGGCATCAGCATCTGCACCGCAAACCAGACGGCCAGCCCGGCGGCGACCCATGAACGATGCCGGGCACCTGCCCACGTGGGCGGGTCATTCGGGACCGCGCGGCGGGCGAACCACGGCCGAAACCAGCCCGGCGGCATGAACAGCAGCGTCGAGGCGATGGCCAGAAACGGAAAGATGCCGATGTTGAACAACTGGTCATTCATCAGGTGGAAGGTCAGCGCCACGGCCAGCGCGGGCAGGCGGGTGCGCCGCCACAGCAGAAACGGCACGATGAACAAATCGAGCAGCAGCCCGCCGTAGCTGAACGCGTAGACCATCCATTCCTCGGTGAACAGATGCCCGATCAGCGGAAAGTCGGTGCGGTCGGCCATCCATGCGCGCATCGGCTCGCCCGCCAGCCAGTCGGGATTGAGCTTGGCGATGCCGCCATACACATACACGACGGCCATCTGCCCGCGCAGCAGCCATAACGCCCAGGCGGAAGCCACCTGCGACCTAATGCCGGGGCGCAGCAGCGCGTCCAGCGAGAACGCCCGGTGCGCCGGCACGAAGATCAGCAGGAAGGCCACCAGGCTGACCAGGTAAAAATGGTTCAGGTACTGCGCCTGGTCGAGCAGGAACACATACGTGAACGCCAGCCAGAACAGCGCCATCGCCACACGGTAAAACAGGCCAAGCGCGATGCATACCGACAGCGCACCCAGCACGTGAAACAGCACGAACATGCCATCGCCGGGCAGCGGCCTCAGCCAGCCGAAGCCCATGTAATGAAAGAAGAAGTCTGGCTCCACGAAATAGCGCGCGATGCGGTCATAGTGGAAATAGCGCCACACCTCCCACAGCATCAGCAGCCCGAAACCGATGCGAAAGAACACCAGCGGCGCAATGTCGATGGGTTCAAACAGCCTGTAGGTTTGGATGCGGATGCGCTGCATGCATAGCCTTTCGCTTATCACAACTGATACGACGGGCACGCCTGGCGCGCCCGTCGTGTTCGCTCAACGATGGATTCAGCTAATCGTCGTCATCGTCATCATCATCGTCGTCATCGTTGTTGTTGTTATTGTTGCCGCCGCCCTGGTTACCGCCACCCTGGTTGCCGCGGTCGATGCAGCGGGCGAAGTAGCGGCGCGCATTCTCGCGCGTCACAAAGCCGGGAATCGCCGCGCAGTCGCCCAGGTCGCGCCACACCAGGCCGTCGATGATGACCACATCCACGTTGATGAAGATGATCGTCACAGCGATGAAGCGCAGCGTGACGCGCCCGCGGTCGTCATCGTCATCGTCGTCATCATCAAAGTCATCATTCAGCCATTCACCCGCCACGCGGATAATATCGCCAATGCGGATGACCGTCAGCGACGGATCGTCGTCCTCGACAAAAATGTCAAAGTCGTAGATGGTGATGATATTGATGTTGATGGCCGTGACCGGCCCTTCGATGATATAGATGATGCCGCCGCCGGGGGTGCGCGTCAGCGTGGGCGTCGGCGTCAGGCCGGGCGTCGTGGTTTGCGTGGGCGTCAGGCCGGGTGTGCTGCTTTGCGTGCCCGTTTGTGTCGGTGTGGGTGTGGATGTAGCCGTCGCGGTGGCCGTTGGCGTGCTGGTGGCTGTCGGCGTATTGGTGGCCGTCGGCGTCAGGGTCGCGCTGGGCGTGACCGTCTGGGTGCGCGTCGAATTGCCATCATCGTCGTTGTCATCATTGGGCGTCACCGACGTGGTCGCCTGCATGATTTTCGACAGCGACACCCCATTGTCGTCGTCTGCCGGGCCACAGGCCGCCAGCAGCAAAACCAGCAGCGGGATAACCAGTACCTGTATGCGCAGAACAGCGCTGCGTTTCATCATTATCGCCTCCATTTGTGTTGATACAGCTAAAGACTGCTGTGACGCCAAAAGGTTACGGTGACTTTTGTGCGGGCCTGTTTGCTGGCTGTCGGCACGGGTGCTATAGTCTCAGGCGTATTGCACGCCTCTCTAACGTCAGCATCCCCGTCATAGCCCGCAGCAGGAGACCATCAGGCGCGATGAACTGGCAGACTGCTTCGTCTCAGGATGCGCTGATTGCCGCCGTCACCACGGCCATCGAGTCGCTGCGACTGGAGCGCAGAAAACGCTATCAGAAGCATCCGCATCCCACGGGCAAACGTTTCTCGCAGGAAGAACTGACCGACTACGCCTATCCCTCATACAAGAATCTGCTGCTGGGGCGCACGCGCCGCCTGCCGGATCGCGATACCCTGATGAGCATTGCCCATTACCTGGAATGTTCGCTGGAAGAATCCAACCACCTGCTGCATGCGGCCCGTTATGCCCTGGAAACGCCGATGATCCGCGAGCGCAAGCTGCTCACGATCGCGTTTATCGACCTGTCGTATTCGCCAGCCCTGCATCAGATGCGCGATGTCGAGGATCTGGCCGACCTGCTGATGACGCTGCGAAACCGTTTCGAGCGCGTGATTGCAGAGGCTGGTGGGCGGGTCGTCAATCATGTCGCGACCACGCTGGTCGCCGCCTGGGGCACCAGGAAAACGCGCGAAGACGATCCTGAAAGTGCTGTCCGAACTGTCTGGTTGCTGAAGTCGCTGCTGAAGTCGTTTTCAGACGAGCATGACGCCTTATTTGACCTGCGCGCGGGCATCCACACCGGCATGGCGCTGCTGGAATCGGCCGGGGCAAACGACACCCTGCACCTGACCGGCGAAAGCGTCAATATCGCCTCTCGCCTGCAGGAGGCGGTGGCGGCTGGCGTGCTGGTGTCTCCCTCCACCTATCGGCATATTCGCATGCAGGTGCAGGCCGCACCGTTCACCTCGGCCACGGGTGATTTGCCTTCCGTGCAGGGCTACCTGCTCACGGATCTGAAGCCGGCATCCACGCGCAGCCGCCCCGCATCCCAGCAGCCAGAGTCCCCGCTGGTCGCAGGGCGTGGCGCCGAGCTGGCCCTGATGCAGCACGCGCTGAACGAGGTCATCGTCGAATCGACGCCGGCCATGCTGCTGGTGGAGGGCGAAGCGGGCATTGGCAAGTCGCGGCTGGTGGCGGAATTTCTGGAGTGGACGCGCTGGATGCCGGAAGCGGTCACGTATTACACGGCGCGGGCCAGCGCCTATGGCACGCATATGACCAACAGCATGTTCTGCGAGATGTTTGTGTATCGCTTCCGGCTGATGGACCAGGACAGCGAAGCGACCATGCTGCGCAAGTTTGAACGTGGCTTCATCGATGCCATCGGCAACACCCAGGAAGCCTACACCGAGGCGCATCTGCTCTGCTATTTCCTCGGCTACAGCAGCGACGAGGCGATTGCCGGGCCGTATGCGCGCGACCCCACCCGCCTGCACGAGCGCGTACTTCAGTCGCTGGAAGTGTATTTCCGGGGCATAGCGCTGCAAACGCCCGTGCTGATGCTGCTGGAGGACCTGCACTGGAGCGACCACAGCTCGGTACAGATGCTCAGGCGGCTGATGGGTCGGCTGATGGATGTCCCGATTCTGGCGGTCATCAGCACACGCCCGTCCCCTCAGCACGCGGCCGACTGGTCGGGCATGTCGGGCAACGTGCAGCGCATCCGGCTGATGGCACTCGACCCACAGGACAGCCACGCGCTGATTGCGGGCCTGTTTCCGCCGGGCACCAGCATCGAGCCAGAACTGGAACAGTTTGTTGTGCAGCGCGCCGAGGGCAATCCCCTGTTCATACAGGAACTCATGCACATGCTGGGCGAACAGCAGGCCATTCAGCACCGTGCTGGCGGTTGGCATCTGAACATAAGCAAAGCGCCGGAGCAGATTCCCACCACGCTGATGAGCATCCTGCAGGCGCGCATGGCCGACCTGCAAGCGGGTGAGCTGGTGGTGTTGCAGGTGGCCTCGGTGGTGGGGCGCATCTTTTGGGACAGCAGCATCGAGGCGATTCTGAGCGACCTGCCGGACCATCATGACGGGGAAATCAATGTCGCCAGCGCGCTGGAAGGGCTGCGCCAGCGGATGCTGATCGTGCTCCCGAAAGAATCAGTCTATCGCGATCAGCGCGAGTATGTCTTCTTTCACGCCATGATGCGCGATGCCGCCTACCTCACCATCCTGAAGCGCGACCGGCGGCTGTATCATCAGGGGGCGGCGCGCTGGCTGGCAGACGCCCTGCGCCGCGGCGTGTATTCGCAGGAGTATTCCTCGATTCTGGCCGGGCATTACGAAGCCGCCGAGATGACGGCCGAGGCCATCCACTGGTACGGGCAGGCTGTCCGCTATGCTCAGATGCGTAATGCCCATACCGTCGCGCGGGAGCTGTTAGAGCATATGCTGGCCCTGGCCCTCCGCCAGGAGCAGCCGCAGTCGCTCATCCACGATCTGGAAATGCAGCTTGCAGCCTGCCTGAAGCTGCTCGCCCACGCAGGCTGAATTCCCCAACCATTCCTGTCTCGCTGTCGCATGGCAGTGACAGGCGTCGGTGCAAATTTGCACTTGAGGCGCGCTTTTTAATTCCCCTACAGTGAGTGAGCAGGTCGATATCGGTTTGTGCACCTTACTGCTCGTCATTGTGAGATAGGGAGATTGGTATGTTTCATCTGAACAAACGGCGGATTTCCGCATTGCTGGCGACCTCTGCCTTGTCGCTGGTCCTGGTGTTGCCCTCGGTTGCCCAGGATATTGAAGGTATCGGTGATGACGCCGCCCCCGCCCCGCCGTCCATCGGCGCAGATATTCCCCTGACTTATTTTGGCCCCGCCCCATCCAGCGTCCAGCGCGAGCTGATTGGCCCGTACCAGCTGGTCACAGCGGGCACCATCGACCACGACGCGGCCACCATCACGCTGCCGCTGTATCGCGGCCAGATGACCACCGGAGAGCTTGTCTGGTATGTGATTACCGATACCAACGACGAGGCCAATGCTGCGGCGCTGGGGCTGAATTTCTCGGCCAAGCTGTCTTATGCCAACGTGGGCAACGCAGTGCGCCCGGCGGTGCTGGAAGCGGACCAGACGGTCACCTTCGCGCGCGGCACGGTCGACTTCTCGCCTGAACTCAGCCTGACGCCCGGCGCAGCCCCGGACTATTTCCCGCCCGCAGCATTCCAGCCCGGCGCGATTGGCGATGCGGAATACAGCCCGCTGATGGAGCTGACCAATGCCGGTGGCTACATCTATAACGCGCCCACGGTGGCCTTCAATGTCGATGCCGAGACGCTGAACCAGTTCTGCGACGGGGCGCCCGACCACAGCATCCTGCACGACAAAGTCGTCAGCATTTGCCCTGAAGAAGGCACCGTTACGCTGTCGCTGACGCTTGGCTTCAGCTTTGCCCGCCCGGTGTGGTATCTGAGCACCGATGCCAGCGTGGACCTGGCAGCCGCGATGGAGAATGTCACACTGGCGCCCGGCCTGGCCGATATCGCCGTGGGCGCGGATGACAGCTTCGTCAGCGCGGTCGAGCGCATCTTCCCGGTCGTCAATGGCCCGATGGGCGCAGACAATCCGCAGCGCCAGGGCTTCAACAGCGCGCTGGCTGGCGACAGCCCGGCAGGCCCGCTGAATACGCTGGGCGGCATCCCGACCATCGCCACCGATTACAGCCCGCTGTGGGACCTGAATCCAGTGGTGTGGACGCAGGAAGCCATCGACCTGGGCTATCGCTCGCGCGTGACTGAGGAGTTCTTCATCCTCGGGCTGGTGCAGGACGGCTGGGTCACTGGCCTGGGCGGTGGTCCGTTCGGCTCGGTGGGCATCATCGTCAACTGCCCGGTGGTCTTCCGCTTCCTGTAAGCGCTGTTGTTGTATCATCCAGACAGGGAACAGGCTTTCTGGCCTGCTCCCTTGTCTGCTTTTGCACATCATCATGCTGGTCCGCTGGGGCCATTGACTCTGGACGCACACTTTATGCAGGAGCCGTTTCCATGACCACTTCGATTGCATCTGCGCCGACAGACTTTGATGTTTCGCGCGCGATTCTGAGAAAAGCGACCGGTGACAAGCCGGTCAGGACAGAAAAAATCCAGCCGCTGGAAAAAAGCCTGGCCGAGCATCTGCTGGGCGAAACGACCAGCCTGCAGGTGGCCGACATTGGCGGCCAGCCGTTTGGCTTTGTCACGCGCGAACTGCTGCTGTTTGATGCGGCCCAGGGCAGCCGCGAACAGACGCAGTGGCTGGTCACCTTTTGTATGATCTGCAATGCAGGCGCCCTGTTCTCGTCTGTGGTTGAGGGAAAGACTTATCATTTCACGCCGGGCGGGATATACAACGCGATGGCCATCCTGCGCGACATGGAGACAGGCTCGTACTGGGATGTCATCGGCGGCCTGTGCCTGCATGGCCCGGCCAAAGGCAAACAGTTACAGCGCATGGGGACGCTGCGCCACATGCTGGCGCGGGATGCCCTGATCGCCTATCCATCGCTGCAATTGTGCAGCCTGGCGCTGACCGAAAAAGAACGCGAGGAGTCGGAGGAAGAAGACCAGTTTCGCCAGGCCGCCCGCCCGGAATGGTCCGACCGATTGGCCAACACCCTCACCTATGAAGACACCCGTCTGCCGCGCCTCGACATGGGACTGGGCGTGTGGACGGCGCGCTCGGCTCGCTATTATCCCTTCATGACGATCAACAGCCGCGACGACTTTGCGCTCGATACGCTCGATGGGCGCAATCTGCTGGTCTACATCGACCGCGAGTCGCGCATCCCCGATGCGATTTTTACCAGCGCCACCTCCGCCTCATGGTACGGCGATATCCTGCGGCTGAACAATGGCCTGCGCGTGCAGCACGGCACCGTTTTTGACGCGCAGGGGGATATTGTGAAGGTAGAGCGGCCGTTGCAGTTGTTTCAGCGCTGGTACGGCTTCTCGATTATGTTTCGCGGCTGCGAGATTTTCGGGCGCTCGTGATGCGCGCTTCGTGCCGCTGAGCGGGCAAACAAAAACAGGATGCCCGCGTATGGCATCCTGTTTTTCATAGGGTTTGTGACTGCGGGTGCATTACACGTGCTGGATATGCGTGTCCTTGAACGTCGTCGCGTACTTCAGGCCATACCCGGCGACGCGGTCCATGCTGTTATGGGCGAACCAGATCAGGCCGATTTGCAGCGCGACCGGCGCACTCAGCGCGACGCCCAGCGCGATCAGGATGAGCGGCAGGTTGTAGGCGTGAACGATGTTATACAGGCGGCTGCCCACGCGCACATTCACCAGATACCCCAGCATGCTCACGTCGGGCACCAGCAGCAGCAGCGCGAAGGCGACGCCGCTGAAGCCCTGGCTGGCGTAGACGGCGATGGCGGCCATGAAGAAGGCGAATCCTTCCAGGCGCAGCAGCAGGTTCGGCATGCTGAGCGGGAACGAAGCGGGCTTGCTGGCGGAAACGTTGGTGTTGGCGGACGTGGCGTTCAGGCTGTTGATCATGATCTTCTCCGTTTGAAAACTAATGTCGTTAGCTGATAAACTAACTATATTAGTCTTCAGGAAATCTGTCAATACCCCAATCTTCAAATGCGCTGAAATGGCTCGAAATTCCTGCCCCTGAAATCAAAACGCCCCTCATTCGCGCGAACGAGGGGCGTTGAAAATGCCTGATCGAAAGTGCGCTGGGCTTATTCCTGGGCCTCGGTCAGGTTGTCCAGGTTGCCCGACGAGACCTCGATATAGACGGTCGAGATCCAGCCAGTCTCGCCCTGCCAGGTCACGCGCACGCGATTCCCTGAGGCATCGCGCGCCTCAGCCGTGAGCGTCGTGTTGAAGGGAATCACGCCGATGACTTCGGCGCTGGTGAAATTGCTGGCGCGCAGATTGACATTCTCCAGCGTGGTGACCAGCACGCGGCCAAACAGCTCGTTGGCCAGCGCATCTTCGGGCATCGACGCATCGGCTTCTTCCACGCTGCACAAATCCCCGCTGACGGTCACGACCGCGTAATTCACCCAGCCGGGGAAGCCGTTAAAGTTCACTTCCAGCCACACATCCTCCGGCGCTTCTTCGGTCAGCAGGTCATTGAGCTGATTGCCAAAACACACGATGCGCGCGTCATAGGCGGAACGGCCCGTGATGTCGAACTGGTCGCCCGATTGGCCCGCTGCAATCACCGGATAGTTGGTCCCCGGCCCCACGCGGATATTCGTGCTGTCCTCCAGCGTCACAGTTACGCCGGTATTGCCCACAAAAGTCTCCGCCGAGGCGGCCTCGACGATAGTCAGCGTGGTCGGGTCGCCCGCCAGCACGACATAACTGGCAGACACCCATCCTTCCGACCCCTCATAGTCCACGCGCAGCCAGTCATTGCTGGTGCTCTCGCGCCCATTGGCCGTGACGCTCTGGTTGTTGAACAGGCGCCCGATGATCGAATAGCCCGTGCCCGGGCCGCTGCGTACATTGACGGTGCCGATGGCGGTGACAGTGAAGCTTTCGTCGGCGCTGACGGCGAAGATGCCCGCGAACAGGCTGAGTATCAGCATGAGCGTGATAGCCAGCAGGCGGCGGGGGTGGCGGTGATTCATGGTCATTTCCTCCAGAACTAAGCAGGTGCAGGCGCAGTGCGCCAAAGGGCTGTGCCCTCACTATAGGCTCGCGCTGATGCAGAACTGATGGAGGGCCGGTGCAGACGCCGTGCAATTCCTTCGCGTGGCACTTCTATACAAGCTGGAGACGCTCTCCATAAGTTCTGCATATTCGCCCGGCAGAATGAAAGGTATCGCCAATGTCATGAAAGCAGCGCCCTGTGCCTGGCACAGGCAGCCTGAGGAGGACTGAAGATGCGGAGATGGATTCTGATCGGGGTAGTTGGGGCGGCAGCCATCACTGCCATCCTGGTGGTGCCAAACCTGCTGGCTGACCAGCAGGGGGTCGCCAGCGCACAGAATATCGAGACGGTTGTGGTGGAGCGCACCACCATCAATGAGACAGTCGAAAGCTCTGGCAGCGTCAATGCCGAGCGCAGTGTGTATCTGACCTTCGGCACCTCCGGGCAGGTCTCCGAGGTGCTGGTGTCGGTGGGCGAGACGGTGACGGAAGGCCAGCCGCTGGCCCGCCTGAATACCGACACGCTGGCCTATCAGATTCGCCTGCAGGAGCTGTCGCTGGCCCAGCAGCAGGCCAGTTATGAGCAGCTCATCGCCGAGCCGTCGGCCAGCGAGATTGCCCAGGCGCAGTCCAGCCTGGCCTCGGCGCAGTCACAGGTCTTGCAGGCGCAGGTCAGCCTGGACAACGCGCCCAACAGCATCACCCTGAACTGCTCTGATGTGACCGACCGCCAGCGCGACCTGGACGATGCCGAGCGCGCCTATACCGAGTATGTGAATGACGGGTTCAGCATGGACGCAGCCTTCGTCCCCGACCCGGATTCGTCGGCGGGCACGGCGCTGCGGGAGGCAGAAAACGCGGTCATGCTGGCGCAGGCGCAGTGCGACAATACGACCACGCTCTCCGAGCTGGAAATCCAGCTGGCTTCGGCGCAGGCCTCGCTGGCCCAGGCGCAGGCCTCGTATGACGCGCTGGTCGAAGGCCCGACCGAGACCGAAATCGCGTCTGAGCGTGCGCGCCTGGAACAGGCTGAAATGGAGCTTGAGAATGCCCGTGAGGCGCTGGCAGACGCGGAAATCAGCGCGCCGTTCAGCGGCACGATTGCCGCGGTAGACATCACCGTGGGCGAGACCGTGACCAGCGGCACAGCGGCCATCACGCTGGTCGATACCAGCATCCTGCACATCGACGTGCCGGTGGACGAGCTGGATATCCCGGCCATCCTGCTGGGCCAGAACGCGCTGGTCAGCCCGGAAGCGCTGGAAGACACCATTGTGGAAGGCACGGTCACGCGGATCTCGCCGGTCGCGGAAACCAGTGACGGCTCGGTGACCTACAGCGTGCGCATCGACTTTGGCGCGCCGTCCACGCTGCCGCTGTACGTGGGCATGACGACCGATGTGGAGATCATCCTCGCCAGCCAGCCGGATGTGCTGGTAGTGCCCACCGACGCGATCCAGCGCCTGGGCGCGAATGAATTCGTCGAAGTGCTGGCGGGCGACGGCACGCGCACCAATGTGCCCGTGACCACGGGCAGCACGCTGGACGGCCTGACAGTCGTGACCGGCGTGGACGAGGGCGCGCAGGTCATCATCCCCGAAGAAGAAGCCGCAGCCCCGACGGGCTTTGGCGGCCCGTTCGGAGGCTGATGATGATCCAGGAACCCACTTTTATCGCGGAGGTCGCTATGTCTGACACGCCAAACGGGGCCGCGCCACTGCTGCCCGCCGGGGATACGCCGGTCATCGCCACCGAAAACCTGATCAAGACCTACAAAATGGGCGACACCGAAATCAATGCGCTGCGCGGCGTCTCCATCCAGATTTATCGCGGCGAGATGGTGGCCATCATCGGCCCCAGCGGCAGCGGCAAGAGCACGCTGATGTCCATCCTGGGCGGGCTGGACAAGCCCACCAGCGGCAGCTATCGGCTGGACGGCTACGAAATCGCCCGCATGAGCCAGGATCGCCTGTCGGATATCCGCAACTTCCGTATTGGCTTCGTCTTTCAGAAATTCAACCTGCTGGCGCGCAGTTCTGCCGAAATGAATGTGGCGCTGCCGCTGGTCTATGCCGGAGTGTCTTCAAAGGAGCGCAGCCAGCGGGCCCGTGCCGCGCTGGAGCTGGTGGGCCTGGGCGACCGCATGCACCACAAGCCAAATGAACTGTCGGGCGGGCAGCAGCAGCGTGTTGCCATCGCCCGCGCGCTGATCAACAACCCGTCGCTGATTCTGGCCGACGAGCCGACCGGCAACCTGGACACGCGCACAGGCGAGGAAATCATGGCGCTGTTTCAGAAGCTGCACCGTGAGCAGGGCATCACGCTCATCCTGGTCACCCATTCGAATGAAATTGCCGCACAGGCCAAACGCGTGATCGCCATGCGCGACGGGGAGGTCGTCAATGAATACACAAACGCGCACTAGACTGCGGCTGCCCGCGCGCCTTCAGGGCATCGTGAACCGGCAGACGCTGGCGCTGTACCGCAAGAACCTCATCGTCGGCGCGCTGGCCCTGGTCGTGCTGTTCGCCTACGTGGTGCTGGCACCCTGGTCGTCGTTCGGGACGGGCGCGCTGCCCGCGGGCATCACGCTGCCGGAAGGCTTCGATCCCTCGCAAATGCAGTTACCCGAGGGCTTCGACCCATCGCAGTTCCAGCTTCCGGAGGGTTTTGATCCGTCACAGCTCCCGGAAGGTTTTGACCCCGCGCTGATGGGGCAAATGGGCGGCACAGCCCCGCAGGCGACGCCAGCGCCCGTGCAAAGCGGCGGCGGCTTCCAGTCGGTCGCCCCGGCCGCCCAGGCGACACCCGCCCCGGTGACTGCGCCGACGCAAAGCACACAGCCCCAGTCGACCGGCGGCGCGGCGGGCGGCTTGCCCGGCGGCTTCGGCGGTGGACTGCCCACCGACAGCCTGCGCCCGCTGGTGCTGGCCGCCGCGCTGGTCAGCCTTGCCGTGATGGCGCTGGCCGCCTGGAAGCCGCGCTTCAACAAGCTGGCCACCGGGCTGACGACGCTGGCTGGCCTGGCGGCGATGGCCTACTTTATCAGCCTGTTTATCATCGATGCCGTGCTGCCCATTCCTGTCAGTTTCGTCGAGATGATGGGCGTCGGTTTCTGGGTGGCGATGGCTGGCTCGGCGGGGCTGGTGCTTCAGGTCTTCATCCCGCGTCCGCACGAGCTGGACACGGACGACAGCAGCGCCAAGGACATTTTGCAGGGTCAGTATCAGAAGCGCACCAGCATCAGCATCGGGCAGAACCTGGTGGTGGCCTTCAACGCGCTGCTGGCCAACAAGCTGCGCTCGTTCCTGACCATGCTGGGCATGATCATCGGCGTGGGCTCGGTCGTCGCGCTGCTGGCCGTGGGCCAGGGCGCCACCAGCTCCATCACCGAGCAGATTCAGGGCACCGGCGTCAACCTGCTCACGGTATCGTCGGGCGCGGGTGGCTTTGGGCCTATGGGCGGCGGGGGCGGCGCTTCGCAGACGCTTACGATGGAAGATGTGGCCGCCATCTCCGAACGCGTGGACAACGTCGGCGTGGTGATGGGCCAGTTCAGCGAAAATGGCGTCACCGTGCGCTCTGACCAGACCAGCTATTCGGCGACTGTGCTGGGTGTATCCGAGGCCTATGCCGAGGTGCGCAACATCGCCATCGAGATCGGCGAGTTCATCACCCCGGCGCAGTATCGGCGCAATGCCCAGGTGGTCGTGCTGGGCCAGTCCGCCGCCGAGGAGCTGTTTGGCGGGCTGAATCCGCTGGGTGAATACATCCGCATCGATGGCGCGCGCTACGAGGTCATCGGCGTGTTTGAGGAGCAGGATGCCGGCTTCGGCGCAGACCCGAACCTCCAGGTGTATATCCCGCTGTCCACCGGCCACCGCAAGCTGTTTGACGCACGCGCTTCCGGCAGCGGCAACTACTATGTGTCGAGCATCGTGGTCGAGATGCTGGATACCGAGCAGTCAGACGCGATCACCGCCGACATCGAAGAAGTGATGCGCGACCAGCATGAGCTGACCGGCGATGATGAGAACGACTTCAACGTCTCCGACCAGAACCAGCTTCTGGAGACGGCCAGCCAGATCACCGGCACGCTGACGGTGCTGCTGGGCGCGATCGGGGCCATCTCGCTGGTGGTGGGCGGCATCGGCATCATGAATATCATGTTGGTCAGCGTGACGGAGCGCACCAAGGAAATTGGCCTGCGCAAGGCCATCGGTGCGCGCCGCAGCCACATCCTGCAGCAGTTCCTGATCGAGACCATCTTCCTCAGCCTGCTGGGCGGTCTGCTGGGCGTGGCAGCGGGGGTGGGCGTGGCCGTGCTGGCCAATGCCAGCGGCGTGCTGGACGCCACCGTCTCACTCAATTCCATCGTGCTGGGGCTGGGTTTCTCCGCCCTGGTGGGCATCTTCTTCGGGGTTTACCCCGCGAATCAGGCAGCATCTCTTGAACCGATTGAGGCACTCCGCTACGAATAAGCGGCGAAAGGACGAGCACATCATGAACGCAAAACAAGTGTTGGCAGGGGGTGTCACCGTGGCCGCCCTGCTGGGCGCGGCGCTGGCCGCTTCGGCCCAGAACAGACTGGATGAAACGCTGCGCATCGGCTTTATCGGGGGCAGCAGCGGCGAAAACAGCGCGCTCTATCAGGCCGCTGTGCTGGCCGCCGCGCAGATCAACGATGATAACGGCGTGGTCGCCACGGATAACCGGCGCTATGGCTTCGAGGTCTTGTACTACGAGGCGGATACCCAGGCCGAGGCCGTCGATGCGCTGGCCGATGCCGTGGCCGATAACGTGGTCGCGGTGCTGGGGCCGGATGATCCGACGCTGGCGCAGGCCATCCAGAATGCGGGCACGCCGGACGTGCCGGTGCTGCTGGGCAATCCCGATGCCCCGGCCACGACTTCGATCTACGCGCTCTCCAGCCAGACGAGCGAGTGGGCCCAGGCCGCCGCCGATTATCTGGCCAACGAGCGCCAGTTTGACAGCATCGGCATGCTGACGGCGACCACGTCCAGCGCCACCGACGCGCACGACGCCTTTGAAGCCGAGGCCGGCGCCGACGCGATCGTGACCGATATCACCTTCGATGCCGACCGCACCAATTTCAGTGTGGAGGCGCAGACGCTGCGCGATTCCGGCGCACAGGCCGTGTTTATCTGGGCGCGTGAGGCGCAGGTCACCCGCCTGATTGAGGCGCTGGAGGCGGCGCGCTGGGAAGGCGTGATCGTCTACGGCGGCGCGCCGCTGCTGGATATCGAGACCGACAGCGAGGTCTTCAGCCTGACTGGCTGGACGTCGGCAGCTTATGATGCGGCCAGCCAGGCATTCGTGCGCGAGTACAGCGCCCGCTGGAATGCCCAGCCGGAAGACGGCTCGGCCGCCTACTACGATGCCGTCAACCTGATCGCGGCGGCGGTGGATGCGGGCAGCGCCACGGCCTCGTCAGTCAATACCTGGCTGCGCGGCACCGGCGACCTGACCGGCGTGCAGGGCACGTATGAGGGCGCGCAGACCGACAGCGTGCGCCTGGTGCAGCGCAGCGCGGGCCGCACGCTGGAGGCCGCTGTCTATGCTGGCGAAACGTGCCAGAACTGCCCGTCATACTGGCTGGCCGATACCACGGGCGAAGACGTAGACGCCAATGGCACGCTGCGCCTGGGCCTGATCGTGGCGGAGGGCGATGTGACCGCCAGCACGACCGCCAGCATCGAGGATGCCGTGCGCCTGGCCATCCGCGAAATCAACGCCCAGGGCGGGCTGATCGACCCGGACAACACGCGCTACACGCTCTCGCTGAATGTGTACGAAGCCAATTCCGACGAGGAAGCCGAAAGCGCATTGCAGGAAGCCGCCGATGACGGTGTGCAGATCGTGCTGGGGCCGGATTACAATGGACAAATCATGAACAGCCTGAATGCTGCCGAGGATTCGTCTGTGCTTCAACTGGTGACAGCCACCAGCCCGCAGATCAGCCGCGTGGAATCGGGCGACTATGTGTTCCAGCTGCGCCCGACCGACGAATCGCTGGCCGCCTCCGCCGCTGATTACCTGACGGAGAACCTGGGCCTGACGCGCATCGCCACGGTCGCCGTGAATGCCGACTATGGCGTGGATGGCATCAGCGCGTTTGAAAGTGGCATCGCGGCTTCTGATGATGGCGAGGTGCTGCTGGCGCTGGAGCATAACGTGGGCGAAACGGACCTGACGGAGGTTGCGGCGCAGCTGGTCGACAGCGGCGTCGAGGCGGTGGCCGTGTGGTCGACGCAGCCGGCGGCCTCGTCACTGCTGTCCGCGCTCGACGCGGCGGGCTGGGATGGCGTGTTCGTGTATGGCTACCTGACGCCGGAATTCGTTGAGCAGCACAGCGGCGTGGATGTGCAGGTGGTGGGGCCGGTGAACTGGTGGTCCACGGGTAGCTCGTGGGCGACGGCCGACTTTGTGGCGCGCTTTGAAGACCGCTACAACGCCAGCCCGATTCCGCAGAGCGCCGCCTATTACGATGCGGTCTATCTGGTGCATGATGCGGTCAGCGAAAGTGGTATCGCCGTGAGCGACGTGCGCTCGTGGCTGCTCGATCAGGAGTCGTATACCGGCGTGCAGGGCGACTATACCCCGGCCACGACGGGGAGCGGCGCCCTGACCAGCTCGGTGCTGATCGTCAGCATGGAGGACGGCGCAGTGAGCGAAGCCAGCCGCTATCTGGATGGCGCGTGCGTGGCCTGGTGCGGAGACTGAATGTCCCTAGCCAGCCGCCAGTCCGGCAAGACCTCATCCCCAAAACCGCAGGGTTTCGGGGGTGAGGTTTCGCCCGTTTACACCCAACCAATACAGCTGTCATGAGGAATCTGATGATGGACAACGCAGTAACCCGACCCGAAGACCAGCGCGTGCTGATCGTGGATGACGACAAAGAGATCGTGCGCGTGGTGCGGGCCTATCTGGAGCAGGCCGGCTACACCGTGTTCACGGCCAACGACGGCAATACCGCCATGCACATCCTCACGCGTGAACGCCCGGAACTGGTCATTCTGGACCTGATGCTGCCGATGAAGGACGGCCTGGAGATCACGCGTGCCATCCGCACCAGCGAACACCTGGCCCACACCCATATCCTGATGCTGACGGCGCGGGTGGACGACACCGACAAGATCATTGGCCTGGAGATGGGCGCCGACGACTATGTGACCAAGCCGTTCAACCCGCGCGAGATTGTGGCGCGCGTGCGCTCGACCTTCCGCAGGCGCGACTTAGAGGCGTCTGCCACGACCGAGCGCATCTACCGCTATAAAGACCTGGTCGTCGATATGGCGCGCCATCACGTCACGCTGAATGACCGCGCCATCGACCTGACGCCGACCGAATTCAACCTGCTGGCGCTGCTCATCCGCCAGCCCAGCTACCCGTTCTCGCGGGCCGAGCTGGTGCAGAAGCGGCTGGGCTATGACTACGAGACGCTGGAACGCACGCTGGACAGCCACATCCGCAACCTGCGCAAAAAGATTGAGCCGAATCCGAACCAGCCGGTCTACATCCAGACGGTGTATGGCATCGGCTATAGGCTGGGTGAACCATGAGGCAGATGCTGAATCGGATGTGGGTGCGGCTGAGCCTGTCTTTCACCCTCGTCATTCTGGCCTCATTTCTGCTGCTGGGGTTGATTACCTCGCAGTTCCTGAGCGCGGGTCTGCCGACGGGCATCATCGCCGCCGAGCTGCAATCGACCGGCGGCCTGGTGGAACAGATCACGGGCTACTATCAGCAGAACGGCTCGTGGGATGGCGTGGAAGATTTCCTCGATGCCCAGAACATGTTCATCCCGCGTGGGCTGAATCAGCCGCCAGTGCATATCATCTTCACCGATACCTTCGACCGGCTGATTTACACGGGCTATGGTGAAGAGGCGAGCGCGCTGGAATCCATCATCAATATTCCGCCTGAAGATGCCATTCCGGTGGCGCTGAACGGCGAACTGCTGGGTAGGCTGTATGTCGCGGAAATCGATCTGCCGCGCGTGCCCGCCGAAAACACGACCTCGAGTGATTTCACACGGCCGCTGTTTGCCGGCTTCGTGTTTATCATCCTGTTGGCCGGCGTCATCAGCGTGATTGCAGGTATCCTCGTCAGCCGCCAGCTCACGCGGCCGCTGATTCAGCTTGCCGCGACAGCGCGCAGCCTGAGCAGCCGCAACCTGAGCGTGCGCGCCGCCAAACGCGGATCGAGCGAGCTGCAGGACATGGCCGTCGCTTTCAATGAGATGGCGCAGGGCCTGGAAGAAGCCGAGCGCCTGCGCCGCAGCATGGTGTCCGATGTGGCGCACGAGCTGCGCACCCCGCTGACCGTCCTCAATGCCAATTTGCAGGCGCTGCTGGATGACGTGTATCCGCTGAACAAAGACGAGATCCGGGTGCTGTCAGAGCAGGTGACGCTGCTGCAAACGCTGGTGAACGACCTGCATCTGCTGGCCCAGGCCGAGGCCAAACGCCTGCCGATGCGCGTGCAGCAGGTCAGCCTGAATGCGCTGGCCGAGCGCGCCATCACGCCATTTGAGGCGGTCGCCCAGCGCCAGCAGGTGTCTTTGCGCGTCAGCCTGCCAGAGCAGGAAGTCCAGGTGAAGGTCGACCCTGACCGGCTGATGCAGGTGCTCAACAACCTGATCCAGAATGCGCTGACGCACACGCCGCAGGGCGGGACCGTCACCGTCGCTGTGACGACAGAAGGGGAGCAGGCGATCCTGCGCGTGGCGGATACCGGCCACGGCATCCCGCTGGCCGATCAGAAGCATGTGTTTGACCGCTTCTATCGCGTCGATTCTTCGCGTAATCGCGACTCTGGCGGGGCCGGGCTGGGCCTGGCGATCGTCAAGGCGATTGTCGAGCTGCACAGCGGCCGTGTGACCGTCGAAAGCCCTGGCGTGCCGATGCTGGGCACGACCTTTGTGGTGGCGCTGCCGCTGAATGCGCAGTAAACAAAAACCCTTCTTCCTGAATCGCTCATCGGGAAGAAGGGTGTGTGCAGGGTAATGTGGGGGAATGTACGCTTAGCCGTTGACCTGGTCGTCGGTCTTGCCGAAGCGGCGGGTGCGGGCCGCGTACGTCTCCAGCGCGAGATGAAATTCGTTCTGGTCAAAGTCCGGCCACAGCGTGGGCGTGACGTAAAACTCGCTGTACGAGCTTTGCCAGATCAGGAAATTGCTCACGCGCAGCTCGCCGCTGGTGCGGATAATCAGGTCCGGGTCGGGCAGATCGCCGGTGTACATATAACGGCTGATCAGCTCCTCGGTGATGTTGTCTTCCGGCACACCCTCGCGCACGATGCGCTTCACGGCCTGCACGATCTCTTTGCGGCCGCCATAGTTGAAAGCCACGTTCAGGATCAGCGTGTTGTTATGCGCGGTGCGGGCGGTGGCGCTGCGAATTTTGCGCGCCAGGCGCAGGTTCACGCCTTCCAGGTCGCCAATGTGGCGAATCTGCACGCCCTGGCTGTCCAGCTCGTCCAGCTCGCGCTCGATGAACATTTCCAGCAGGCGCATCAGCGCATCCACTTCATACTTCGGGCGATTCCAGTTTTCGGTGGAGAAGGCGTAAATCGTGAGGATTTTGACGCCTTCCTGCACGCAGGCGCGCAGCACACGGCGCAGGTTCTCCACGCCATGACGATGCCCTTCCGGGCGCGGCAGGCCATGCTGCTTCGCCCACCGGCCGTTGCCATCCATGATGATGGCGACATGCGTGGGCACATTGGGGACGCCCTCTGTGGGCGCCTGCTCGGATTTCGTCATCAGTGCCATGCGTTCGCTGCATCCCTCTCAGGTCTGGCGGCCAGACGTGCTAAACCGTCAGGATTTCCTGCTCTTTGGCCTTCCCCAGGTCGTCAATCTGGGCAATCGACTTGTTGGTGAATTTCTGCACTTCTTCCTCGCCCCACTTCGCCTCATCCTCAGAGATCATTTTCTCTTTTTCGTATTCCTTGATGTCATCGTTGGAATTGCGGCGGATGTTGCGCACCGCGATGCGCGCGTCTTCCATGCGCTTGTGCAGGAACTTGACCAGTTCCTGGCGGCGCTCACGCGTCAGCGGGGGCATATTCAGGCGAACAGCGTCGGAGTCCGTCTGCGGGTTGATGTTGATATCCGAGTTGTGAATCGCCTTCTCGATGGCCTTCACCGCGGCCTTGTCAAACGGGCGAATCAGAATCTGCATCGGCTCTGGCGTCGAGATCGTCGCCAGCTGGCGCAGCTCGGTTTCCTGGCCGTAGTAGTCCACGATCAGGCGCTCCACCAGCGCGGTGCTGGCGCGGCCGCCGCGCATGCCATGCAGGTCCTGCTCAAAGACGCTGATGGCAGATTTCATCTTCGACTGGGCTTCTTTTAGAATGTCATCAATCATGATCGTACGTCCTGAATCCGCAATTACCTGATACAGCGTATCCCTGTAGATTCCTCATACAGGTCTTCAAACACCTTCTATTATGCACATCCGGCGCGTTATGGTGTAAAGCTGCATGTGCCGGCCGCGATTGTGCAGGTCGCCAGCACAGCCCCACTGCGCCGCACTTCAAACTGCGCGCCCTCGCGGCTGCTGATCCAGAACCAGCGTGGTGCGCCCAGTTCACGCCAGGCATGGCGCTGCGCACACCCCTCATCAATCGGCTGGATCGGCAGGTCGATGCGCCACAGCGCGAAGCAATCGCCCGGCGGCAGCGCAAACACTGGCGCAGACCCGCCTGTGAGCTGGTCCACGCTGAAGCTGGACTCATTCTGCCCGTCCGCCGCTGGCCGCACGAACGAGATGCCACTCAGATTCACCAGGTCATCAGACTGGTTGCGAATGATGAGTTCATTGCCATCATACATCAGCGCGACGGAATTGTCCCTTTCCAAAACAGGTGTGGCCGTGGGCGCATCGACTTCCCCGCCGATGATGGCGCGGGACGTGGCGCTGGGCCGCAGGGTGGCGCGCGTCGTCGGGCTGGGCGGGGCAGGCGTGCTGCTGGGCATGCTGGTCGGCGGACTCGTCTGCGTCACGGCGCGCGTGGGCGGTGACAGCGTCTCGGTGGCGAGGGCGGCCGCGCTGAGCGTGTTCTCTGGCGGGCGCGAGGCCACGACCAGCGCGCCGATCGCCAGCGCGAGGCCGATGATGCCGCCCATGACCAGCATCCCGCGCCGCTGTCTGGGCGGGCGCTGTGACGGGGCCGCCGCCATCTGCTGCGAGATACGCTTGGCCACCGATGCGCCGCGATTGGTATCGACATCCAGCTCGGCCAGCGCCAGCGACGGACGCGGGTCGGGCCGCGAAATATTCGACAGCGGCAGGTTGATCGTGCCGGCGCTGCCCGGATCGCGCACCGCGCGCACTTCGGCGGTGGTGGTGGGCAGCATCTGGCGGGCGGGCAGCGAGGCCGAATCGCTGAGCGTGCTCACGCCCATCGCCTGTTCCAGCGCGCGCGCAAATGCTTCGCCGTTCTGATAGCGATTTTCGGGGAATTTTTCTAACGTCTTCAGGATGACCGCTTCCACGGCGGGCAGTATCGACGGATTGAGCTGGCGCGGCGGCACCGGGGCATCGCGCAGATGCTTGAGCGCCACGCTCATCGCGCTGGGGTCGTCAAACGGCACCTTGCCCACCATCAGCTGATACAGCACCACGCCGAGCGAATACAGGTCGCTTTGCGGCACGGCATCGGCCGACGACACGGCCTGTTCCGGGGCGATATAGTGCGCGCTGCCGAAGGTGTTGCCCATGGTGCCTTCCGGCACGCTGAGCGCCAGGCCAAAGTCCGTCAGGATGGCGCCGCCCTGCGGGGTAATCATGATATTTGAGGGCTTCACGTCGCGGTGAATCACGCCGCCCGCGTGGGCATAGTCCAGCGCCCCGGCGATATCGTGGATGATGCGCAGCACCTGCGAGGGCGTGAATTTCTCGCCGGAGCGCGTCAGGATCTGGCCCAGGTCGCGTCCCTCGATAAATTTCATCGCCATGTAGTACAGGTCGTTGAATTCGCCAAACTGGTAGATGCCCACGATATTCGGGTGATTCAGCTTGGCGATGGCGCGCGCCTCGCGCTGGAAACGCTGGCGGTATTCTTCCTCGTTTTCGGTGCCCAGCAGCGTGGTGTCGATGACTTTGACCGCGGCATAGCGGTCTAACTGCGTGTCATAGCCCTTGTACACGCGCGCCATCCCCCCGCGCCCGAGAATTTCCTCGATCTGGTAATCACCCAGTTGTTGTCCGATAAGTGGGTCTGATGGGGCGCTCATACGGGCTTTCAAGGCTGCGGCTGTCGACTTCTTTACAGAGTATAGCCTGCACATGCGCGCCGTGCATGAAGAAATATGGGCATTAAGTGAGATACACCGCTGCGCCTTTGGCGCAACTTTGAACTTTATTGCAATTTCCTGTGTATTCTTAATGTGTAGTGCGCAAACGGCTGGCCTACGGCAATCTCCCGAATAGCCAGCAGCATGACGTATAATGGGCATCAGTGGACCTGCATGGTATGCGCCGCGCTTGACAGTCGGGCTGTTGTTGTGCAAACTCACGGTCCATAGAAGTCTTAAAGATTTTCAAAGAATCGTACGCGGCATTTCAGGCCGTCGATGTTGGAAGGATAAATCCGTTGGGCGTCTTAATGGAGGTGAAAAACCTCGTCACCCGTTTCTACACCCAGGAAGGCGTCGTCTACGCCGTAAACGACGTATCGTATGTGCTGAATGAACGCGAGACACTCGGCGTCGTCGGCGAGAGCGGCAGCGGTAAAAGCGTGCACGCCCTCTCGATTATGCGCCTGATCGCGATGCCCCCTGGGAAGATTGAAAAAGGCGAAGTGCTGTTTCAGGGGCGCGACCTGCTGAAACTGAAAAACGAAGAAATGCGCCTGGTGCGCGGCGCCGAAATCGCCATGATTTTCCAGGACCCGATGACCTCGCTCAACCCCGTCCTCACGATTGGCACCCAGATTACCGAAGCCCTCAAACTGCATATGGGGATGGACAACAAGGCCGCCACTGAACGCGCTGCCGAGCTGCTCACGATGGTGGGTATCCCGGACGCCAAGCGCCGCCTGAAGAACTTCCCGCATCAGTTTTCGGGTGGTATGCGCCAGCGCGTGATGATCGCTATGGCGCTGTCGTGCAATCCCAAGCTGCTGATTGCCGATGAGCCGACCACCGCGCTGGACGTGACTATTCAGGCGCAGATCATCGAGCTGATCAAGAACCTGCGCGACCAGTTCGGCATGGCGATCATCTGGATCAGCCATGACCTGGGCGTGGTTGCTGGCCTGTCTGACACAGTACAGGTGATGTACGGCGGCCGCATCGTCGAGCGCGGCCCGGTGGAAGAAGTGTTTGGCGACACGCGCCACCCGTATACGCTGGGCCTGCTGCGTTCGCTGCCGCGCCATGACACCAGCAACAACCGTGAGCGCCTGGTGCAGATCGAGGGTGCGCCGCCGGATATGCGCAAGCCGCCCACCGGCTGCCCGTTTGCGCCGCGCTGCACCTACAAGATTGCCAAATGTGAAGAACAGATGCCGCCGCTCATGCCCGGCCCCGAGGCCCATGAAGAGCACCTGAAGGCATGCTGGATTGATGTTCGTAATGGTCAGCCCCTACCCGAGGCGATGGAGACACAGCATGTCTAGTGCACCGGCAGCGGCACCCGCCGCCACCACCCATGACGCACAGGGCCGCGAACTTGTGGTCAGCGTCAGTAACCTCAAGAAACACTTCCCGATCAGCTCCGGCGTGATCGTGCAGCGCCAGGTCGGCGCGGTGAAAGCCGTGGACGGCGTCAGCTTTAATGTCTACAAAGGCGAGACACTTGGCCTGGTGGGCGAGTCTGGCTGCGGCAAAAGCACGACTGGCCGCACAGTGCTTCAGCTCTACAAGCCGACCGCCGGCTCGGTGAAGTTTGAAGGCCACGAACTGACGACGATGGGTGGCAACGAGCTGCGCAACATGCGCCGCAAGATGCAGATGATTTTCCAGGACCCGTTCGCCAGCCTGAACCCGCGCATGAGCGTGGGCAATATCGTGTCTGAGCCGCTGAAGATCCACAACGTGATTCAGAACAAGGTCGAGCTTCAGGAATATGTCGAGGCGCTGCTGCAGCGCGTGGGCCTGAACCCGTACTATGTCAACCGCTACCCGCACGAGTTTTCCGGCGGCCAGCGCCAGCGCATCGGCATCGCCCGCGCCCTGGCCCTGCGCCCCACGTTCATCGTGGCCGACGAGCCGATTTCGGCGCTCGACGTGTCGATTCAGGCGCAGGTCGTCAACCTGCTGGAAGACCTGCAGGAAGAATTCAACCTGACCTACCTGTTCATCGCCCACGACCTGAGCATGGTGCGCCACATCTGCGACCGCGTCGCGGTGATGTACCTGGGCAAGATCGTGGAGATCGGCCCCACGGACGTGGTGTACGACAACCCGCTGCATCCGTACACGCAGGCGCTGCTCTCGGCCGTGCCGGTGCCCGATCCGATGGTCGAACGCAACCGCCAGCGCATCATCCTCAAGGGTGACGTGCCCAGCCCGGCGCGCCCGCCGGTCGGCTGCAACTTCAACACGCGCTGCCCGGTCGCCCTGTCCGGCATCTGCTACCAGGACCCCGATCCGGAGCTGGTGGAGATGGAACCCGGCCATTTTGTGGCCTGCCACCGCGTGACCCCGTTCTAGCGAGCGCAGCACACGAACAAAAAATCCCTCTCAGGCGAGAGGGATTTTTTGTTTGCATCGGCTGATGGGCTGGGCTTATCCCGTTTTGAATGAGCCAACCTCACCCCAAAACCCTGCGGGTTTTTTCCCCTCTCCGCGCGGAGAGGGGCGGTTGAGCGCAGCGAAACGGGGTGAGGTGGGTAATTACTCGCCCTGCGCCACGGCCAGCGTGTATTCGCCCGACGAGCTGCCCGCAAAGGACGTCACCACGAACAGGTAATTACCGTTCGCCGGAAGCGTGAAGGTCAGCTCGGCATTGGGATAGCCCGCGCCGTCATCATCGTAGGCCACCAGCGTATTGTCGGGGCCATACACGCGCAGATAGCCGTCCAGGGACGAGTTTGCGCTGCTGGTCACATTGATGACGAGCACCTGCCCGGCCGATCCGTTAAAGCGGTAGACATCGCCGCCGCTCTGGTTGACGGTGCCGGTCGCTTCCTGGCCCACCGCGATGCTGCCACGGTCGGTAAACACGCCTTCCGGATAGGCATCGCCAATATTGGCGGTGGAGAGCGCCGAGGAAATCGCGGACAGGTCGAGGCCGCTGCCGCCAAGCGCGGCCTGCGCCGTCAGCACGAGGGCCTGGGCATCTGCGCCGCCGAGCGCCGCCTGTGCGGTCGCCAGCGCGTCACCATTTACACCCCCCAGCGCCGCCTGCGCTGTGGCCAGTGCGTCACCGCTGAGGCCCTGCAGACCGCCCAGGGCGGCCTGTGCTGTGGCTGCCGCGCCGGCGAAGTCGCCGCCCACGGACGTGCCCAGCGCCTCGGCGGTGCCCACCAGCGCGCCGACGTTGCCATCGGTGATGCCGGCCTGGCGCAGTAACTGGTCCATCGGTGAACCCGGGCGCGCCGTTGCCGTGCCCAGAAATACGGAGGGAACATCGTTAATGGAAGTGGCACCCAGCCAGTTTGCAACCTGGCTGCCCGCAAACAGGAGCACGCCCACACAGGCCAGCGACGCTACCAGGAACAGGACCACGAACACCAGGCAGCAGTTGCAGCCAAAGCTGCGGCCACGGCGCTGCTGCTGCATCATCGGGGCGGAGGCCATGGGCGGGCCGCTGCGGCGCGGCTGCGGGGCGCTCGAAGCCGGCGCAAACGGGTCCTGCGTGTAGCCGGCGGACGAGCTGCCCATGCCCGCGAACGGATCGTCTCCGCCGTAGGCACTCTGTGCAAATGGATCTGATTTCGGCGCCAGCATGTCCGACTTGGGCAGCATCACCGTAGGGGCGATGCTTTCCGGGGGCGGCGCGCCGGTCACCTGTGCCAGCTTGCGGCGGGCACGGTCGTCGTCCGGGCGCAGGCTGAGCACTTTTTCCAGCGCCCGCCGCTGCTGCTCCACATTGGTGACGGCGTTTGACAGCAGCCACCAGGCATCCGCATTATTCGGTTCATTGCGCACGATCGGGACAAGCAGTTTGGCTGCGTCTGTTTTATTGCCGGCTTTGATGAGCTGAAAGGCCTGCTGTAGCTGTTGCGAGGTAGACATCGCCTGGTTTTCCTTTTGGCACTGCGCGTTACATTTCTGATTGTGCATAAGTAGAGTGTGAAAATGAAAAAACGGCAAATTTTCGCGGTCTGGTACACTATATTTTTGCAAATCATTTATGACTTTCGTTCAGCACAGGATGAAAATCAGGTTGAACTCACGTTTTCGCCCCTATGAGCTGCCAGCGGTCGCGCTGCTGCTGGTGATTGTCGCCGCCCTGCTGGCGACCTATGCGCTGCGCACCGCGCCCTACCAGTCGCCCGACGAGCCCGCCCATGTCAACGTGATCGCGCAGATCGCGGCGTCCGGCTGCTGCCCGGTCATCACATCCGGCGACTGGGATCAGGCCTACCTGGGCGTGCTGACCAGCTCGCGCTTCGCCCCTGAAAACCTGGCCGACATCGATGCCGTGCAGTATGAGGACCATCAGCCGCCGCTGTATTATCTGCTGCTCTCGCCTGCCTACGCGCTCTCGAATGGCAGCCTGATCGCTTTACGCCTGGCCTCGGCGCTGATTGGGCTGGGCGTGATCGCCATGAGTTATGCCGCGCTGCGCGCCCTGGCCGGGCCCGACCGCTGGTTCATCGCCTGGACGGGCGCGGCGGTGATCGCACTGGTGCCGCAGCATCTGGCGATTCTGGCGTCCGTCAACAATGACGGGCTGGCCGAGTTGATCGTCGCGCTGGGCGTACTGCTGGCGCTGCGCGTCGTCCGTGGCGATGCGGTGCCCGCGTGGGCCCTCGGCATCGTGATGGGCATCGGCTTTCTGACCAAGGCGAACACGTTCCTGCTGGGCGGGGTGCTGCCGCTGGCGCTGCTCATCCGGGCACTTCAGGGGCGCGAGACACGCCCGTTCTGGCCGACGCTGGCGCGCTACGCCGTATTGTTCGCCGTGCCCGCGCTGGCGCTGGGGGCGCTGTGGTGGCTGCGTAATTTCGGCGTGTATGGCTTCCCCGACGCGCTCGGCCTGCGCGCGCATGATGCGGTCGTCGTCGGCCAGCCGCGCACGCGCGAGATTATCGCGTCGTGGGGCGCCGGGCAGACGCTCGTCAGCGCCGTGCAGACCACCTTCAACAGCTTCTGGGGACAGCTTGGCTGGATGGCCTTCCCGCTGCCCGCCTGGTGCTATGGCGTGATCCTGGGCCTGCATGGCGCGGCTGGCCTGGGCTGGCTGCTGCGCCCCCGACGCGCCAGCCTGTCGCCTGAGGCGCGCTTTGGGGCCGTTATCCTGGGGGCAGTGGCGACAATCGCCTTTGCCCAGTTTCTGTACTACAACATCGAGTTTTATCAGGTGCAGGGGCGCTATCTGTTCCCGCTGATGCTGCCGCTGGGCGCGTGGTTCGCCTTCGGGCTGGACGGTCTGGGGCGCATGATTCGCCGTGCCCCGTGGCTGCCGTCGCTGGCGGGCATCGGCGTGCTGCTGGCGCTCAACGCATTCGTCGTCTGGCGGGTGCTGCCGCTGACCTGGCCATGAGAAGGAATGACATGCAATCATCGCTGAAAGGCAAACGCGCTGGCGAAATCGGCGCGCTGATCCTGACGATCGTTATGTGGGTGTGCGCCGCCGTGCTGGGGCTGATCGGGGCGTCTGGCTATCCGCTGATGGCGCTGGCGGCCGTTTTCCTGGCGCTGCTGGCCCTGCCCGTGCTGCAGAATACCGCCCGTGCCCCGGATATCACGCTGCGCGAGGACGGCCTGCTGCTGCAACCGGCCGTGTGGCGTGACCGTCTCGTGCCGTGGGTGGATGTACTCGCGCTGACCGAGGACCCGTCGCTGCCGCCGGAAGGTGCGGAAGTGTATCGCAAGCGCGCTGTGGGCAAAAAGAAATACCGCCCTGCGGCGGGCAAGCTGCTGCTGCTGCGCGGGCTGCCGCCGCAGTATCGGCTGGTGGGGTTCTTTTCAGGAGAAGGGCTGCATCCGGTCATCAGCGTGAATACGCGCAGTCATGCCGACTATGACCGGCTGATCGCGGCCATCGAAAAACGCGTCACGCGCCCGCCAGCCGGTTGACCGTCTCGACAATATAGGCGCGCTCCTCGGTCGTCAGATGCGGATGCACCGGCAGGCTGACCACATGTGCGGCGGCCGTCTCGGTGTGGGGCAGGCTGGGCTGCACGCTGCCAAAGACCGGCTGGCGGTGCAGCGGAATCGGGTAATACACCTTCGCGCCGATGCCGCTGTCGTTCAGCGCGCGCACCAGCGTGTCACGGTCGACATGCGCGGGCAGCATCAGCGTGTACTGGTGCCAGCACGAGGCGCTGCCCGTCCGCTCGACCGGCGTGGTCACCCCGCGCAGGTGGGCATTGAAGAAATCAGCGTTGGCCCGCCGCTGCGCGTTGCCCGCGTTCAGCCCGGCCAGCTGCACCCGCCCAATGGCCGCGGCAATCTCGGTCATGCGCAGGTTATAGCCCAGCCGTTCATGCACATACTGCCTGGCCATGCCCTGGTTGCGGATAACGCGCAGGCGCTCGGCGGTGTCGGCGTCGTTGGTCAGCACCATGCCGCCCTCGCCAGCCATGATGTTCTTGCTGGCATACAGGCTGAAGGTGGCCGTGCCCCAGCTTCCGGCATAGCGCCCATCCAGCGTCGCACCGTGCGCCTGCGCCGCATCCTCGATCAGCGCCAGACCGTGGCGCGCACATATATCGGCAAATGCTGGCATGTCCGCCATCTGGCCAAACAAATGCACCGGCATGATCGCTTTTGTCAGCGGGGTGATGGCGCGCTCTGCCGCTTCCGGCGACAGGCAAAACGTGTCCGGCTCGATGTCGGCAAAGACGGGCACGCCGCCCACCGCCAGCACGCTGGAGGCCGTGGCAAAAAACGAGAACGACGGCACGATCACCTCGTCATCGCGGCCAATGTCGTGCGCCAGCAGCGCGGCGATCAGCGCCGAGGTGCCGTTGTTGACAGCCACCCCGTGCGCCGCCTGATGCAGGTTGGCGAATTCGCGCTCGAAGGCCGCGACTTCCTCGCCCTGGGTCAGCGTGCCGCTGTCCAGCACGCGCAGCACGGCCTGTTTTTCGGCCTCACCCAGCACCACTTTCGAGATTGGAATCTGCATCAGCACTGCTCCTGGTTGGGCAAACGGCCAGCGTCAGCCGCGTGCCTTGCGCATGCGGGCGCGGAAGTTCCACCACGGCTGAACAATGTAACGGATCAATTTCGTATTTTTCATCATATCCAGTTCTGCCTGAATCGCGCTGCAATCTGCCGGGCGCGGCGCGCGATAGGCCTCTGGATCAAGCGTCGTGATCGAAACAGTCCGCGTTCCACGGGCAGACTGGGCTTCCGCCAGGGCGCGTTCGAGCAGCGCGACGCGGCCGTGGGCCAGCGCCAGCTCCCCGCCGATGCCGTTCGAAAAGGCCCGTGCAGCCCAGGTGCAATGCGCGCCCAGGCTAGTCAGGTCGGGCGCCGACACGCGCTCCAGTCCGTGGATGCGCGCCCGAATGCCAGCCAGCGTGTGCGCCCGCACTTTTTCGGCCAGGGCAGCGACTTCATCATGCTCGCGCTGGGCCAGCGCGACGCGCAGTGGTCCCGGATCCTGATACGCATCCTCGCCAAATTTGGGCGTAAACGCACGCATCAGGAAATCATCCAGCGTGTGCAGGCGCAGCATCCAGGTTGTCGTGCGCGGCGCGGCGATGATCACGCGGCGGCCACAGGCGGCTGCGGCCGCGGCCAGCTCCCCATGTGCGACGACGAGGTCAATATCGGCCAGTTTTTCCGCGTAATCAGGCGGCACCTGCTTCACGGGCAGCACCTGCACGTCGATGCCTTCCGTCTGGAAGACATGCGTGATGGCGGCGATCCACGGCTCGTTGTCGGGCGTGTCATCGGCAATCAGCGCCCGCCGCGGCGGCGTCTGCGGGGCAGGCAGCAGCGGCAGCGCAGACAGGTCTGTCTGCGGCACAAACGCTGTGACGACCCGGTCCGGGTGCACGCCATACTCCAGCATCAGCCGGCGGGCATCGTCCCCACTGAAAGCGACATACAGCGCGATGTGCGCCAGGAAAGGCGGCAGCACTTCCCAGTCGAAGCGGTCGGCCAGCATGACGACCGGGACCGTCGGGAAGCGCGTGATGGCAGCCAGCGCAAACAGGTGCCCGCGCGCAAGGATGACATCCGGCGTGGCTGTCAGCTCGTCGAGGTCAAAGATGCCGCGTGCTTCGCCCAGCAGGTCGGGGATTTCAATCATGCTGGCACCTGTGAACAGCAGCAGGTCAGCGTGCATCTGCACCAGAAGCCTGTGGATTTTTGGCTCTTGCAACGCATCATCAGACAGGCAGCACAGCATCTTCATGGACTTAAACCCACTATTCAACGGAAGGTCTTGTCGACTTATGATAGCATCTGTTTGAATCCGGTTATAGAGATACCCGCTTTGATCGATATCCTGATCACCAATATGTGCCTGAATGGCCGCACCGGCACGGAGGCGTTCGTGCGCGATCACGCGCTGGGTCTGCTCAGGATAGGCCATCGCCCGATGGTGTATGCTCCCGTCGTGGGCGGGTCCGTCACGACCGAGCTGAGCGCCGCGGGCATCCCCGTGGTGACCGATCTGGCTGCTTTACCGCGCGCGCCACAGGTCATCCACGCGCACCACACCCAGCCTGCCCGCGCCGCCTGCGCGGCCTTTCCCGATGTGCCCGCCATCTATGTGGTGCGCGACGCGCTGGCGTGGCACGACAAGGTGCCGGTGCTGCCGCAGATTCGACGCTACGTATGTGTGGATGAGGGGGGTCTGGCCAGGCTGTATACAGAGCAGATTCCCGATCCCCTGATCCGCGTGATTCCCAATACAGTCGATCTGACGATATTTTTGCCCCGGCTGCCGCTGCCAGAGCGTCCGCAGCGGGCGCTGGTGCTGAGCAATTATGCCAGCGAAGACACTTTCCTCAGGCCGATTCGCGAGGCCTGCGCTTCGCTGGGAGTGCCGCTGGATGTGGCGGGCGCACAGATGAACACGCAGACCGATACGCCGGAAAAACTGCTGCCCGGCTATGATATCGTGTTTGCCTCCGGACGCGCCGCGCTGGAAGCCGCCGCCGTGGGGGCTGCTGTCGTGCTGGTGGATATGGCTGGCGTGGGCGGCATGCTGACCAGCGAGAACCTGGAGATGCGCCTGCGCTGGAACCTGTCGGGCAGCGTGCTGCTGCTGCCGCACGAAGCGGGCGTGCTGAAGCGCGAAATTGAACAGTATGATGGCTCCGATGCCCGTGCCGTCAGCCAGGTTGTGCGCGCACGCCGAAGCCTGGACGATTCGCTGCGCGCCTATATCGCGCTGTACAGCGAGGTGAAGACAGAAGCGCCGGTAAATACCCGTAAATTCCCGGTTCGCGAAATCACCATACGCCGCCCGCACAACGAACTCGTTGGTACATTCACGCCTCCCCCCAAAGACGTCTCGTACCCGCTGCCGCCGCTGTATTTCCTGCACGTGCCCAAGACGGCGGGCAGCAGCTTCCGTGCGATTCTCTCGTCCATTTACCCGGAGCACATGGTGCTTCAGGCGCAGCACTGGGATCAGTTCTTTACCTTCAGCCCCGAGCAGATGCGCCGCTATCGGCTGTTTATGGGCCATTTTCAGCACTTCTTCCTCGATTACATCGCGCCCGTCAGGCCGGAAGTCGTCACCTTCCTGCGCGATCCCGCCAGCCGCGTTATCTCGCGCTACAAACACATGCAGCGTCTGCCGCTCATCGATACACGTCGTGCGGGGCAAAATCTATCGCTGCTGGAGTACCTGCGCGACCCGCTGCTGGGGCCGATGTCCGGCCATTCTGCGCTCATCCACTTCGCGTGGGATCTCGATCTGCACAAGCTGGCGCTGGGGCCGGTGAATCTGATGGACAATGCCGCCTTCACCGCCTATCTGTGGGAGCTTCAGGGAACGCTGACAGATGCCGACTATGAGCGTATGCTGCCGGTGGCGCTGGAGCGCATGCGCAATTTTGCCTTTGTGGGGGTGCAGGAACGCTATGGTGAATCGCTGCGCCTGCTCAGCCATCGCTTTGGCTGGCCGCAAATCCCAAACAAGGTGCGCATCAATACCGCGCCTGCCTCCGCTGCGAAGCCGCCTGGTGACGAGGAAATGGCGCTCATCCGCCACCTGACGCGTTACGACCAGATCATTTATGATGAGGCGGCCAGGCTGTTTGACGAGCGTGTCAGCAAGATGGCGCAGCAATCTCAAGTCGTATCCTGACGCCAACGCGATATGCTTAATAAGGTGTTACTTTCGAACTGAAACCGGGAACCACTGTGAAGCGTTTTGAACTGGAATGTATCAACTGTCATACGCGCATGTCGCTGACGCGGCATCTGTCTGGATGTCCGAAGTGCGGCGAGAATATCCTCGAGGCGCGCTATGACCTGAGCGAGCTGAATGTGGAGGCGTGGGTCGATGACCTGGGCCGCCGCCGCCACAGCCTGTGGCGCTATGCCGAGGTGCTGCCGATCACCGACGCGGCCAATATCGTCTCGCTGGGCGAAGGCGATACCCCGCTGATTCGCAGCCGCGTGCTGGCCGCCAATCTGGGGCTGAAACACCTGTATATCAAGGACGAGCGCCAGGGCCCAACCGCCAGCTTCAAGGATCGCCAGGCCACGGTCGCCATTTCGGCGCTGAAAGAGCTGGGCGTGGAAGAAGTGGTGGTGGCCAGCACCGGCAACGTCGCCATCGCCTATGCGGCCTATGGCGCGCGCGCGGGCATCAAGGTGTGGGCGTTTTTCCCCACGCTGACGCCCAACGAGAAGATGCGCGAGGCGGCGCTGTATGGGGCCGAAGTCATCAAGGTGACCGGCACCTATGACCAAACCAAAGAACTGGCCGCCAAGTTTGCGGCGCGGCGCGGCATCTTCCTCGATCGCGGCATCAAGAGCACGGCCGCCATCGAGGCGATGAAGACGATGGCCTATGAAATCGCCGAGCAGCTTGCCTTTGATCGCGAGATGCTGCCCGCCGTGCCGGACGACAACGCCCGCTGGCGCTCTCCCGACTGGTTCATCCAGGGGGTCAGCGGCGGCATGGGGCCGATCGGCGTGGGCAAGGGCTTCCGCGAGATGTATGACTTTGGTCTGATCGACCGGATGCCGAAAATGGGCATTGTGCAGTCTGAGGGCTGCGCGCCGATGGTGGAGGCCTTCCAGCGCGGGCAGCGCATCGCCACGCCCGTCGAGCGGCCGGACACCGTCATCGCCACGCTGGCGACTGGCAATCCGGGCCGCGCCTACGAACTGCTCTACGACTATGTCCAGGACTTCGGTGGCACATTCATCTCCGCCAGTGACCAGCAAGCCTTCGACGCCACCCGTGTGCTGGCCCGCAACGACGGCATCTCGGTGGAGCCGGCCACCGGCGTCACCTTTGCCGGGCTGTTCAAGATGGTGCAGGAAGGCATCATCAAGCCGGATGATGTGGTCGTCGTGAACTGTTCCGGCCACACCCTGCCGGTGGAGCTGGAAATCCTGGACGAGCAGTGGCAGCGCCAGTTCGATGTCAGCCATCGCGCCCATGCGCCCGCGCTGCCGCCCGAAAGCCTGATTTCCGCGCTGGAAGGCCTGAGCGAGAATGTGCGCCGTGTGGTCGTGATGGAAGACAACGTGGACGCCGCCCGCCTGATCGCCCGCGTCATGCAGGCGCGCGGTGATTATGATGTGCGGCTGGCCCATGACGGCGCGGAAGGCATGGCGCTGGTGCGCGATTTCCAGCCCGATCTGGTGGTGACCGACCTGATGATGCCCGGCGTGGATGGCTTTGCCGTGATCGAGCAGATGAAGGCCGACCCGCGCCTGAACAGTATCCCGATCGTCGTGATTACCGCCAAAGAGCTGACCGCCCGCGAGCGCGGCTGGCTGAATGACCAGGTCCATTTATTATTGCAAAAAGGCGGCTCAATCGACGAAGACCTCGTCGAGAAGCTGGTGACAAAAATCGAATGACCGAACAATCTGCCCCCTATACCATCCTGTATATCGAAGACGACCCCGGCAGCCGTATGCTGGTGGAGCGCACGCTGCATTTTGCCGGTTTCCGCGTGCTGACGGCCGAGCGCGGCCTGCAGGGCATCGACATGGCGCGCATGGAGCTGCCCGACCTGATCCTGACCGATATCAACCTGCCGGACATCGGCGGGCGCGAAATCGCCACCACCCTGCGCGCCGACCCGCGCTTTGCCAGTACGCCCATCGTCGCGCTGACGGCGCAGGTGATGACCGGCCAGCGCGAAATGTCGATGGTGGCCGGCATCACGGGCTTCCTGCTGAAGCCGCTGGACGTGGAGCATCTGCCCAACCAGCTGCATTTTTATCTGGGCGGCGGCCAGGACAAAATTGAGTCTGACCTGCTGGGCCAGGCGCAGAAGAACTATACGCAGGAAGTGGCCGTTCGCCTGGAGACGCGCATCCGCGAGCTGGAAAAGTTCAACGAAGACCTGCGCCATCTGGACAATGTCAAAGACGCCTTCATCAACATCACGGCGCACGAACTGCGCACGCCGCTGACGCTGCTGATCGGCTATAACCGCCTGCTGATGGAGAATCCGGCCATTCGCACGGTGCTGGCCCAGGATGACGGGTCGCGCCTGCTGGTGGAGGGCATGAGCCAGGCGATCACCCGCATGCAGGCCATCATCAACGAAATCCTGACGACCAGCCGTATCATCAACAACCGTCTGGAACTGTCGATTTCGCCGGTCAATATCACCGAGGTCATCCAGCGCGCGGTGGGCTTCTATCAGCAGGCCATCAAAGACCGGCGCATGAATATCACGCTGGCGCTGGCCGGCGCGCCCAGCCGGATGCTGGCCGACTGGGACCTGACCGAGCTGGTGATGCGCAACCTGATCGGCAATGCGATCAAGTTCACGCCCGATAATGGCACCATCACGGTGACGGTCACGCCGCTGGTGGGCACCGGCCCGGAAGACACCAATATCCGCATTTCCGTGAAAGACACAGGCATCGGCATCCCGCGTGACGCGGTCGATCGCATTTTCGAGCGCTTCAATACCACCAATGACCATATGCTGCATTCCACCAGCAAGACGGCCTTTCGCGGCGGCGGCATCGGCCTGGGGCTGGCGGTGTGCAAGGGCGTGGTGGAGGCGCACGGCGGCAGCATCAGCGCGGTCAGCCCGGGCTTTGACCCGGAGCGCCTGCCTGGCAGCGAATTCATCGTGGTGCTGCCGCTGATGGCCGGCGGCAAGCGCAGCGTGCGCAGCATCATGGACAATGGCAACTCACCGCAGGGGCGCGGATAACGTGGCGGAGCTGCCCATACTGAGTGCGGGCGACCCGCCGCTGCGCCTGCTGATTGGCTATCAGAACCAGTTCAGCGGGGGCGAGCCGGATATTCTGTTCTGCGCCCCCGGCCGCGACCTGTGGCTGGCAGGCCACCTGAATGGCACGCCCCGCTTCACGCTGACCGCGCTCGACATCAACCCCGATCAGCCGGTCAGCTTCACCCTGCAAAGCGCCCGCCAGATGCAGACAAACACGCAGCGCCCGCTGCCGCGCTGGGCGCGCTATCCGGCGGCCTGCCTGCGCGTGCTGTCGAATTTTGCGCCGATGGGCATGGACGCGCTCATCTGCGGCGACGAACCGGCCGGCCCGCGCTATGAATACGCGCTCATCCTGCTGTTTGCGGCGCTCACCTACACCCTCAGCGACACGCCCTACACGCCCGCCCTGCTCAATGACATCGCGGATGCCGCCATGCGCGAGTATTTGTAGGGAGATTTCAAAGGGGAAAGTTAAAAGTTAAAAAAGGCGAAGGATGATCGCGCTGGACATGGGCGGACATACAGACGCCGGTCCAAAAGGCATGGTGACAGGCTGCTTCGGCGGGCTCGTCGCGACGAGCCCCTACGCCACCAACCGTACGAAGAAAAATGACTGCGACAGGTATCTGGCCGCAGGACAAGTCCCTGATGACCTGCAAGGTCGGCTGTGGTAGGGGCGGCTCGCGAGCCGCCCGTGCTGAAACGCCGACAGACGCCGGTCCAAAAGGCATGGTGACAGGCTGTTTCGGCGGGCTCGTCGCGACGAGCCCCTACGCCACCAACCGTACGAAGAAAAATGATCACGACAGGTATCTGGCCTCACGACAGTCCCTGATGACCTGCAAGGTCGGCTGTGGTAGGGGCGGCTCGCGAGCCGCCCGGCGGGTTCAATTTGACGAATCCTGCCCTCGCCCCTTTTAACTTTCGCCTTTTAACTTTTAACTTATTGCTTACAGCCCGATGCTGCGCAGGTAGTCGCGGTTGCGTTCGGCGCTGGCACGCGGCGCATCCAGGTCGTCCACCAGCACGTCCTGCTCCACCACCGCCCAGCCGTGATAGCCCAGCGCGCTGACCTGGCTGATCAGCGTCTCGAAATCCACATCGCCCTGGCCCAGCTCGCAGAACACGCCCAGCCCGGTGGACTGGAAATAATTCAGGTCCTGCTCGATGGCCTGCCTGCGCTTGACCGGGTCGCAGTCCTTCAGGTGCAGATAGCGCACACGGGTGCCATATTCGCGCACCGCGTCCAGCGCATCGCCGCCAGCAAAGTGCCAGTGCCCGGTATCGAGGCACAGGCCGACCAGCGCCTCGTCCACGCGCCCCATCAGATGGCGCACTTCCTCGGCAGTTTCCACATAGCCGCCGCAGTGGTGATGAAACACCACCTTCAGGCCGGTTTCGTCGTAAATTTTGCGTGCGACGCGATTCACGCCCGCTGCATACACATCCCATTCAGCGGGGGAGAGCGCGCTCTGGCCGGCGCGCTTGCCTGCCCGCTGGCTCAGCTCCGGCACGGTGCCGTTGTTGTCCGCCAGCACGACCGCCACGGCGTCCTGTGAAGCCAGCAGGCGGGCCGTTTGCAGCGCGCTGGCCTCTGCCTGATCGATGGCCGAGGCATCAGCAAAAGTGACTGGTACATAGGCCGACAGCATGCGCAGGTTGCGGGCGGCCAGCTCGGCGCGCAGGCGCTCCGGGTCGGTGGGATAAAAGCCCCATGGGCCCAGCTCGGTGCCCAGGTAACCCGTGTCGCGGATTTCGTCCATCACCCGGCTAAACGGATACTTGGGCGCAATTTCTTCAAACTCATAAATGCCCCACGAGACGGGGGCGTTCGCCAGCGAAATCGTCATGGTATGGGTCTCATTTCAAAAGGCAAATATCCGGATATTTTCATTTACTTTACCGCAACATGGGGATGGATGGATAGTCGCCACAATGATATTTAACAGCCGCATGCGTCAGCGGATAGCGACGGCGCCCAGATCGAGGAAATCGCCCTCACAGCGGCCAAAGTCGAGCGCGCAGTAGGGCGCAATCTCCGGGTAGGTGTACCAGCCCACGCGCAGGCGGTATTCGCCGGGCGGCAGGTCGGCGATGTCGATCAGCGCGGTGTCGGCCAGCATCGCCCCGGCAGCGGCATCCGCTAACGGAGTATCCTGCTGGGCGGCCAGCGACCCATCGGGCGCGATCACATGCACGAAACGAATGTCATTCTGCGTGATGGCGCGGGCGAAACTCCACCACAGCGGCACGCGCAGGGTGGTGTTGCCCGCCGGGGAGAGCAGCGGCACGAAGGCGGCGCGCAGGGTGAGCGCGTAGTCGGTGTTGGCCTGTCCCGGCGCACGGAAATCAAGGTCGGTGAAGACAGCATCCTCACCGGGAGCGACTTCCAGCGGCGAGACCAGCACGGCGCACGTCTGCCCCGCCGGGACGCGGGCCGGGCAGGCGGGTTCGCCGGTCACAGTGAGGGTGTGGAAACCGCCCGTCAGCGGCAGGAACCATTCCAGCGCCGTCTCGTTCGTCACGCTGGCGCTGTTGGCGGGCGTGTCGTCGATCAGCAGGCGGACCGCCCGCGTGCTGACATCGGCGGACGACGCAGTTGCCCGCACGCGCACCCACAGCGGATACGGCGCATACACATAGGTCGTGGCGGCGGGCGCGGGCTGGGTTGTCGCCTGCACGGTGTCATAGCGCGGGGCGGCGCTGGTCTGCGGCACATCAAATACCGCGTAGCTTGCGTCCTCGTAGGCGGGCGCGCCCAGCCGATCGAGCGCGCGCGCGTACAGCGACCCGTCCGCGTCCTGCCCGCGGTGCACGATGACCACATCCACGCCGACATCGCGCAGCAAATCCGGCGAGAGATGCGTCTCCAGCAGCGTCAGGCGGGCCGGGCTGACCGGCGTGCTCCGCGTGACCTGCCCGGCGATCAGGTTGTGCTCGTGCGCCGTTTGCAGGAACAGGCCGGCCTTGGCGGTCACCAGATTGCCCCACGGAATGTCGAATACTGCGCGGATATCCTGCCTGTCGCGCAGGTCCGCAATCGCCTGTGGCACCATGGCCGTGGTGGTCGGCAGCGGCCAGAAGGTCTGATACTCGAAGGCGGTCAGCAGCATCAGCGCGGGCAATGCGACCATGCTCACGCGTCGCGCATGGACAGACAGCCATCCCGCGCCATATGACGTCAGAACAGACAGGGCCAGCGCCAGCACGAAGGTGAATCGGCCGGGCGCACGGGCCAGGCTGAAACCGGGCAAATCAGCGGCCAGCGCCCACGGCAGCGTGACATATGAGCGATAGCCGTCGATGGTGAAGCTGACCGGCGTGTCGAATACTTTCAGCAGCGGCCCCAGCGCCAGCAAGATGGCCAGCAGCGCCAGCACTGCCCACACCCGCGATGGTCGCGCCCGCAGCATGGCCAGCAGGGCCAGTCCGCCCGCCGCGAGGCCCAGGTAGGCCGCGCCTTCGTCGATGTTCACGCCCAGCACGCGGCGCGGGTACTCCCACGCGCTGGCGACCGGGTGAAAGAACGATGGCGTGACCGGGGCCAGCAGATCGATGCTGTAGCGGACTGATCCGCCTTCGTCGGCGTAGGCCGCGCTGCCGAAGGTCGCGCTGAAGGTGGGAATCAGGAAGACGACGGCCAGCGCCACAGCCAGGGCAGATGCTGCGCCGATGCGTCCAGCCGTCCCCCATGCCCGACGCGCCAACGCGGCCAGCAGCAGCACCCCGGCCAGCGGCGCCAGCGCATACAGCAGTTGCAGCGGATGCCCTGCATTGACCAGCGCGCCCAGCCCGGCAGCCAGCAGCACATCGCGGACGCGCCGATGCCCATCCAGGCGCAGCAGTGCCCATGCCGCCAGCGGCAGCGGCCACTGCACCATCAGCCCGGCGTGGCCCGCCCCCAGATGCCCCTGCATGGCCGGAAACAGCATGAAGACCAGCCCGGCGAAGAACGCGGGCAGCGCAGCGGGTGCGTTTGGCCATTCTCTCCGCAGCAGCCAGCGCGCCAGCCCCCACGCGGCCAGCCCGTTCAGGGCCAGCGTCAGCAAAAGCTGGAGGTTATAGGCGACTGCCAGCGGCATGACATAGGTCATCAGCCACGCGGGGAAGAAATGCAGCGGGTTCGACCACAGCGTGATGCCGTCCAGCCCGGCCGGATAGGCCAGGTTTGAGGCGAAAAACGGCGACTGCCCGGTTTGCAGCGCATGGCCGAACCACCACATATGATGGGCGGTCTCGTAGGCGTCACCGTAAGGGAAGCCTGCCAGCGCACTGTCGAGCATGGTGGCCAGCGGCCAGGTGACTGCCACGGCGATGACCAGATAGGCGAAGAAAATGCCAAGCGGCAGGGCGAGTCGGCGGCTCATGGCGCGGCCTCCGGCGGGGCAAACGTGATATTCGTCAGTTCCAGCGCGGCACACGCCAGCCCGTCGAAAGGCGCACCGGCGCATGGTGCTTCCAGCGCGGCCGTTAGCGTGTGATAGCCCGCCTCAAACGGCACCCATAATGTGACCTGCGCCGCGCCGTTGATCGGGAAGCTGCCCAGCACGACGCCATCCAGCGATAAAACCAGTGTACTGGGCGAGGGCAGGGCGCGGACATCGGCGCTGAACAATGCGCCGCCGGGCGCTGGCGCGTAGAAATACAGATCGCCCGTGTTGGTCAGGCGTTCGGGAATCTGGCTGAGCGCGACAAAGCCGGCCGCCGGGCCGCTGTAGGCGGGCACGCGGAAGATCAGCAGCGCCTCGTCCTCGTGATACGGCTGGCCGAAACGCGCCCGCAGCGCCGCCTCCAGCGCGCCTGCGTCGTCGTCCCAGTTGCGGTGCAGGATGATGACATCGACGCCCGCCTCGTGCAGCAGGTCGGCCTGGAGTGTCCCCTGAAGCAGCGCGCCTTTGGCCGGATTGAGCGGCGTCTGCCGGGCGATGTGCCCGCCGATCAGCGGCAGCGTGTGCTCGGTCTGCAGGTACATCGCTTCTTTATCCACCAGCGGATGATCCCACGGCACGTTAAACACGGCGCGGGCGCGTTCGTCGTGGTCAGACAGCGCGGTGACGGCCAGCGGGATATCCGCCGGGATCATCGGGAAGGCCGCGAACCAGCGCAGGTCCAGCCCGATGGCCAGCAGCAGCAGTGCAGTGGCTGGCCCGACCAGCCGCGTCTGGCGGCGCGACAGCCAGGTCAGCGCGACGCACGCGCCATAGGCCAGCACGACCGCCATGCCGATGCTCACGGCCAGGTTGAAACGGGCCGGCGTGCGCGCGATGTCCAGGCCGGGAAGCTGGCTGAGCAGGGCATGCGGCAGGCTGACGTAACCCGGATAGCCATCGAGCGTCACGCTGACGAGATTTCCGAGGACTTTCAGCAGCGGGCCGAGCGAAAACAGCCACACCAGCGCGATCATCAGCGCCCATAAACGGGCCTGTTTCACGCGAAAAAGAGCCAAAATGCCCAGCAGCATCGGCAGGATACCTAGATAGGCAGCACCCTCAAAAGGGTCAATTCCAAGTACGGCACGGTTGTAGGTAAAATTGGCATATAGCGGATTGTTGAAGGATGGGGAAACGACCGCCAGCAGGTCGGCACTGAAGGTGACCGCCCCCTCGCTGGTGAAGCCGTCGCCAGCACGCTCGGCAGCACCCAGCGCGGGCAGCACGAACGGCAGCGTGAACAGGCCGCCGACGATGCAGGCCGCCGCCCAGCGCAGCAGCGCACGCGCCTGGTACGCTCGAATCAGCGCAAAGACAGCCAGCGGCGCGGTCACATAGACCAGCAGCGTCAGGCTGCCCCACAGGCTGGCCGCGAACAACGCGCCCGTCAGCGCGATTTCCCCGGCCAGTGCCCGGCGCGTTCGCGGACGCGGCGCGATCAGCCGCAGCAGCGCCCACAGGAAGCCGACGGCCGGATAGAGCGAGATCACGCCTGTGTGGCCGATGCCGAGTTGACCCATGACCGACGGTGCAATCGTGAAGCTGACGCCCGCCAGCAGTGCAGCAGCATCGACCGCGCGGCCGGTCGCCGCAAAGCGGACCTCGTGACGCAGCAGCCAGCGCACAAAACAAGCCATCGTCAGCCCGTTCAGCGTCAGGATGCCCAGTGCGGTCAGGTTGTGCGCGGCTGTCAGCGGCATGACGAATTGCAGCACAACCTGCGGGAAGCTTTGCAGCGGCAGGCTCCACAGCCACGCGCCATCCAGCCCGGCCGGGTAGAGCAAATCTGGCTGAAAGAACGGGTCGCGCCCGGCCAGCAGCGCCTGCCCCAGCGCCCAGATGTGGCGCAGATACTCGGTCGTATCGCCAAACGGATGCCCGATCAGGTGCGAATCGAGCTGCGCGGCCAGCGGCCATGTCGCCAGCACGGCAGCGGCCAGCATCGCCAGCGCAGCGAGAAGGGGAAAGGTCAGCTTGCGGATCATGCCGGTGATTGTAGAGAAGAATGCCCCTGCGCGAAAGACCGGGGCATTATCGCTGGTGACGCGTTCTTTTTATGAACTTGCAGATAGAATTTGAAAGACTTTAGACTAATGGTTTTACAGGCATAAACCTGTGGCCTCTGCCATCGGCAGATTTCAACAGTGGCTGTGCTTTTCTCTCAAAACAGTCCTGGCAATCTCCAGCCTGAGGACGATATGAACTTCAGCTTCAAAGAATTACTTTATTCGCGTGTTCATCGCATTCTGAAACCAATCGACAGCGTTAGGCTTGGCTCAGCGCCGGATTGGATAGAACTGTTCAATTTTTACGCGGACGTTATCAAGGGCGAAGAAGAAATTATAGCTGTGTACGACAATCAGCAGGATGTCAGGTCAAATCTGATATTTACCACGGAGGGTCTGCATTTTTATTCGGAGCGATGGATATTTATAGATTATGCGGATATGGAGTCTGTGCATGTAGATGCTAATGATGCATCGTCCAAGACAAAAGCTGACACAGTGATCCTGGCTGTAAGGGATATCAGGTTCAGAGTACAGGTACTCGGTGGTGAAGGTCAGTTTCGGGATGTCTATGAAATCAGTCGGTTCTTGAGTCGCGTGTCATCTGATAAACGCAGGTACGCAGGGGGTCAGCGCGCAAATGAAGCTGAGAAAAAGTCGTAAGCGCGTCTAAGCGACATTCAGAGCCGGAACAGATTCAGGTCATCTTTCTGGCGAATGAGCGCATCCAATTCCGCTGGCGACAGGTTGTATTTCTCTTCGTAGAGCAGTTCGCAGCCATGCTCCAGCGCATCATGAATAACATCAAGATTCCGCAAACCGAGAAATCGGGTCACGATCTGTTTTCCCTCAATGTTAGAATCCCGGACTTCGCTTTGCTGTCCCAATGCAATGGCATGAAAGTATGCCTGCTCAGGTGAAGTTGCCCTGATCAGCGTAAGATTGATTTCGATCGTGTTTCCGGGCAGGCCTTCTACTGTGATTTCCAGCACGATCTCTGCCCAATACCAGTTGGCATCCTGTGGAACAAATGGCATGTCCCTGCCCTTTCCTGAGGCCTTCGCTCACAGAAAGCCGTGCTCCTGATACCACGTGAACGTATCATGCACGCTGTCGCGCATGCTCACGGTCGGCTCGCCCAGCTCGCCCCAGGCCTTCTCGAAGCGGAAATATAAGGCGCGCGCCCCCAGCCGAAGCTGATTGCCATCGACCGGCACCTTCACGCCCAGCCCGCGAATCAGGTCGATGCTGTCGGCCAGCGGCCCCAGCAGCCCGGCGGGAACCGGCAGGCCGGGGGCAGGCGCGCCAATCGTTTTGGCGATCAGCGCGAACCAGTACGGATAGCGCAGGTTCTCGGTGCCCAGGATATAGCGTTCGCCCGTGCGGCCGCGCTCGGCGGCGGCAATATGCCAGCGGGCGACGTCGCGCACATCGGTGACGGCCACGCCGCCCGGCGGCACCGGCATCAGCGCGCCCAGCTCGTGGATGCGGATGACGAATTCGCCGCTGATGCGGTTCAGGTCGCCGGGGCCCATGATGACCACCGGGTTCATAATGACGATATCCTGCCCGTCCGCCACCGCCTCCTGCACATAGATTTCAGCCAGCGCCTTGCTGTAGCCGTAGGGAAAGCGCGACGGTGACAGGTTGAAGCGCATGCTCTCGTCGGCGGGCGATTCGTCGTGCGCCATGCCCAGCGCGGCCGCGCTGCTGGTAAACACGACGCGTTTAACGCCTGCTGCCTTCGCTGCCGCCAGCACCTTGAGCGTGCCGCCCACGTTGACATCCATCATATAGTCGCGGTCGGCGCGCCAGTAATCGGCCACGGCGGCCACGTGAAACACCCAGTCGCAGCCCTCGCACGCGGCATGCAGCGCGTCAGCATCGGTCACATCGCCCAGCGCGCTTTCGTAAGACACGCCCTCCAGCGCCGTCAGCCGCGAGCTGGCGCGATGCAGCACGCGCACGGTGTGCCCCGCTGCCGCCAGCTCACGCGCGATGCATGATCCCACAAAGCCTGTTCCGCCGGTGACCAATGCCCTGACCATAAAGTCCCCATCCTGCCTGTGTCCACAATGTCCCCTATTCTAATCGCTTTGCGCTGAAACGGGGATTCCTTGAGCAAACCGGGCGGACACACAGAGGTTCATCCGAAAAGGTTTCCATGCGATTTACATTAAGGATCATTTGAACCGCCAAGACGCCAAGAACGCCAGGATTTGAAGGGACTCAAAAACGCACTGATACCGTCAAAGTGGTTTAAGGTAAATAGTTTGAAACGCGCCACTACCCCGCCTCACCCTGCTTCGCTGCGCTCAGCCGTCCCTCTCCACGATGTGGATGAGGGACAAAACGCGTGGTCTTTCGCTTACACGTTGGCCGTAAGTCATCCCCTCGTCCACACCGTGGAGAGAGGGGGCCGAGGGGTGAGGCCACGTGCCTGGGAAGAGCATTTTTCTGGCGCTCCTGGCGGTTCATCGCTTTTTTGCACGCTCAAGGTAATGCGTGGGGCGCATCGCCATGCGCCCGCTGGTGCTTTAGGCAATCAACCTAAACGCTGTCCCTGAAAAGACTATGCAGACTACACAATAAATTGCGAAATCTTACATTCACGGCCATGTAATCGGGACTAGAATAATACTATTGACGAACAACAAGTGCTCCCACGAGGGAAATAGACATCATGGCGACAATCCTGGTTCAAATGGCAGACACGAAGTGGACGACGCTGGCAGTACGGGCGGCCTGCAAGCTGGCACAGGACCAGCAGGCCAGCGTGACGCTGGTGAAGATGCTGCCTGCGACCAATCTCAACTGGCTGGGCATGGATGCCAGCGAGTACCGTTTCAGCGAAAGCGAAACCGGGGACATTGCGGCGTATCAGGCCATCGCGGCTGAATACGGCCTGACGCTGGCGACCGCCGTCTACAAGTATGACGATCTGGCCGAGGGCATCGCCCGGGCCGCTGATGACCTGCTGGCAGAATCGGTCATCGTGCGCGAAACTGTCAACGGACACCGGCTGGTGCATAGCAGCACGGCGGAAATTCATCATCTGGATGAGCTGCTGGAAGCCCATTATCATCACCTTTATGTGGTCAATCCTCCGGCGGTGGCCCCTGACAACTGGTCACCCGTGGCGGAGGCCGTGCATCACGACTAGGCAAGCAGGCAGTGAAATTTGTCAGGGGGACGGCAGGGCTGTCCCCGTTGGCACCATGTTCAGACGGTTCTTCTCTTTTCTGCCGGGGCGCACACGCAGGTGCGCCCCGGCTACGTGCTTCGCCGACGAATATGTTGAACTGTGAGGTTTCTTTCCTTCAAATCCGCCCACCTGATGAAGGATAGAGACCACCACAGGACATAATCCGGCACAAATCGAGACCCCCTTCCGGCAGTAGCATGACAAAGTCCTCGCGGTGCTGATCGCCACGATCGGTTAATTCGCGCTGGCAATCGATATTGTAGTTTTCCGGCAGCATCAGTTCTCATGTAAAAATGAGAGAGAGATTAAAATGAGAAAAGATGTCATTTTGATGGACTCTCATTCGACGTATTGATAGAAATGCGAAAAAGCGCGTTTCACCTTATCAATGGCACAAGCCAGTCAGGAGAACTTCTCGTGAAATTCATGATGCTCAACTATCGTAACGAGGCCGCCGCAGCCAACATGACGAAGGAAGAACAGATGCAGGAGATACAGGACTACAACGCCTTTTTTGAATATGCCAGCCAGCGCGCCACCATCATTTCAGGCGAAGCCGTCCGCCCCACCTCTGCTGCCACCACCATCCGCGTCCGCGATGGCAAAACGCTAACCACCGATGGTCCGTTTGCCGAAGCCCCCGAAGGTCTGGCTGGCTTCTACATCATCGACTGCAAAGATGTTGATGAAGCCATCGAAATCGCCTCGAAAATCCCCGTTGCGCGCGAGGGCAGCGTCGAAATCCGACCAGTGGTCACGTTTGAATAAACGTGCATGTAGGGGCGGACCTATGTGTCCGCCCCGGAATCCGACTGAATCCCTGGCGGAATTTCTTGACCTGGTGCCAATGGAGACGGCAGGGCTGTCCCCATTATTTTGGCTTGCATGCGGCCTGGGTGAAGTGGCCGATCATTCGCCGGGCCAGAAGCACCAGCCAAAATCGCGCAAAAAGCGGTAGTCTTAAGGGCACACAATGCATACCCATCACAGGCGGGCATCATATGACGCATACCGATCTCTCCATCCGCCCGATGCTGGCGGAGGACTGGGCCGCTGTGGCGGCCATCTACGAGGAAGGCATGAATACCGGGCGGGCGACGTTTGAGTCCAGCCTGCCGGAGTGGGAAGTCTGGGATGCGGCACACGTCGTGCAGCCGCGCCTGGTGGCAGAGCGTGACGGAGCCGTGCTGGGCTGGGCAGTGCTCAGCCCGATTTCGGCGCGTGCCGCCTATGCCGGCGTGGCCGAAGTGACGATTTATGTCGCCGGCGCAGCGCGTGGCGCAGGCGTGGGGCGCGCCCTGCTGGATGCGCTGATCGCGGCCAGCGAACAGGCTGGCTTCTGGACGCTGCAATCGGTCATCTTTCGCGCCAATGAAGCCAGCATCGCGCTGCACACGGCCTGCGGCTTTCGCCTGGTGGGCTACCGCGAACGCATCGCCATGCGCGACGGCCAATGGCATGATACAGTCCTGATGGAACGGCGCAGCACTGTGAATGCCTGTTAAACTGAGCGTGCCAGCCGCCCGCTAACGGAGGAAAAATGCCATGAGCGAAACCAATTACACCGTGGACAGCGACCTGAAAGAAGCAAAAGCGATGGTCAGCGGCCTGGGGGACTACGTGAAAGGCAGCGAGCTGTATGGCAAGACCGGCAGCGGCGGCCTGTTCTCGATGGGGCAGATGCCCAGCCTGACCGTGGGCGCGCTGCTGATGCGCCTGCGCCGCCTGGCTGCCCAGCGTGACCGGCTGTCGCCCGCCCAGCAGGAAGAATTGTCGCGCACCGAGGCCGCCCATGAGACGGCGCGCCGTGCCTGGCAGGGCCACTATGACGCCAAAATGAACCGCGAGGCGCTCTCGCGCTTGAAGGCGATGGATGCCTACTTCGAGGAACTGCGCGAGAACCCGCGCATGGCCGCCAGCAGTTATATGCCCGAAGCGCTGCGCCGCACCATCGCCCAGGAACTGCTGATGGCGCTGACCGCCGAAGGCCAGCCGACGACCGAGATTGAGGAGGCCATGCGCGCAGTGGACAGCCGCCTGCGCCGCTGGGTGCGCCCGGCTGACTTTATCTGGTCAGCGGAAATCGCCCCGGCCTATGACAACAAGCAGTTCTGGTGGCTGTACAGCAAGCCGCAGCAGCTCGCCGACAAATAGCAGCGCCTAGCGCCTGCGCGCCTGTTCCCACTCTTCGCGCAGGATGGCGTAGAAGGCGGTGTCTTTGGGCTCGCCAAAGCGGATGAAGTAGCTGCGCAGCGTGCCTTCATAGCGCATGCCCAGCTTCTGCATCACGCGCCCGCTGGCCGGATTATCAACAAAATGGTTGGCCTGGATGCGGATCAGGTCGAGCGCCTGGAACCCATAATCGATCAGGGCGGCCGCCGCCTCGGTGGCATAGCCTTTGTTCCAGTAGGGCACGCCCAGCCAGTAGCCCAGCTCGCCGCGCCGATACTCCGGCGTCAGATTCAGCCCCATCAGCCCGATAAACGCTGCATCGCCCTTGCGCTCCAGCAGGCACGGCAGCCACAGCCCGCTCGCCCTCCCTTCATAGGCCACATGCACATACTTGCGCGCATCCATCGGCGTATACGGGTGCGGCATGCGCAGCGTGCCTTTGGCCACCAGCGGGTGGTTGGCCTGGGTGGCGATAGCGGCGGTGTCGCTTTCGCGGGGCGGACGCAGCCGCAGGCGAGTTGTCTCCAGAATAAGCTGTGTGAAATCGAGCAACATACGGCCGCGCCGCCTTTCTCGCGCAACAAAGCATAGCCGGTGCTGGCCGGCCCGATTAAAGCGTGTCTCTCAGGATGCCGATCCGCAGGCGGGCGATGGCTCCACCTGCGCGGGCCGCGACTGAAGCGCCACGGACAGGTCGAACGTTTCCTGGCCGCGCACAATGCGCATCTGCACGGTGTCGCCCGGGCGCGTGTGCGTCACCAGATAGCTGACCAGCTCGTCCATGTTGCGCACGGTCAGGTCGTCCACCGCGACCACGATGTCGCCGCCCACGCACAGCGTGCGTCCCCGGATATTGACCTCGCGCGTGCCGCCCAGCAGCCCGGCCTGCTGTGCCGGGGAACCGGGTGTGACGCTGGCGATCAGCACGCCAGCCTGCACCGGCAGCTCCAGCACATCGACCAGCCCGGCCACGCCAAAGCCGTCATCGGCCGACTCGCTGGAGATGCCGATATACGAATAGTCCACGCTGCCGTCGTCCAGCAGGTCGGGAATCACGCGCAGCACCGTGGCCGATGGCACGGCAAAGCCGACGCCCTCGAAGATGCCGGTCTCGGTGCGGATGGCCGTATTGACGCCGATGACCTCGCCGGCGCTGTTCAGCAGCGGGCCGCCGCTGTTGCCGGGGTTGATCGGCGTGTCCACCTGAATGATATTCGGATTCTGAAAGCCGACCGCCGTGTTGGTGATCATCTCGGCGCTGGGAAGCTGGCGGCCCAACGCGCTGACGATCCCGTCGCTCATCGAGCTGGCCAGCCCGAACGGATTGCCGATGGCGACCGCCCGCTGACCCACGCGCACCAACCCGGAATCGCCAAACGTGACCGGGAACAGCCGCCCGGCATCGACCTCGACTTTGAGCAGGGCCAGGTCGCTGTAGCTGTCCAGCCCGACCAGCTCGGCCTCGGCCACATAGCCATCGTTAAACGTGACGATGATGCTGCTGGTGTCGGCCACCACATGCGCGTTGGTGATGATGTGGCCGTCGGCATCCAGCACGAAGCCGCTGCCGCTGGACAGCTCCTGGATGAAGCTGTGCACGGGGTTGTCGATCGTCACCTCGATGTTGACCACCGACGGCGAGACGCGCTCGTACAGGTTGGTCAGCAGCAGATATTCAGCGTCGGCATCATTGACGATGTTGGCGGGCACGGGCGTGGGCAGCGGCTGGCGCAGGCTGGTGTTGATGTCCAGCGCGGCGGGCGGCGTGCTCAGCACTGCGTCCGGCGGGGGCGGCATGGCGCCCTGACAGGCTGCCAGCAGCAGCAGGCCGGCGACCAGCGCGCTCGTGATCCACCGTCGTTCATTTCCGCGATGCATGTTCAGGCTCCATCTACCCACTTTATCGTGTTTTGTGATGCAAAATATTCGTCAGACGAGACGGGTCTCATCTCCTGTACGCCAGGTGAAGCCAATGGTTTCACTCACTCCGGGACCCTGCTTTTCAGTCCCTTCAGGGACTTGGGCTTCTTGTAGCCTGAAGCTTTGAGCCTCAGGCGGCGGCACCTGCGGATTATCTCGCCTGACCCGTCCGGTGAATCTCCAGCAGGTCGCTCAGCAGGCCAAAGCCGGTCTGGATGCCGCCTGCGCCCTTGCCGATCAGCGTGACATCACCCAGCAGGTCGGTCGTGATGGTGAGCGCGTTGGTCGCCCCGGCCACGCCCGACAGCGGATGCGTGATGGGCAGGCGCATCGGTGCGACGCTGGCCCCGGCCGGCGTGACTTCGGCGATCAGCTTCCAGCGTTCGCCAGCCGCGGCGGCGGCGCTGATATCGGCCGGGGTGAGCTGGCTGATGCCGCGCACGGACATATCGGCAAAGGCAAACTGTTTGCCAAACAACGCCGCGCCCAGGATGACCGCCTTGGCAGCGGCGTCCCAGCCCTCGACATCGGCAGTTGGGTCAGTCTCGGCATAGCCCAGGCGCTGTGCGTCGGCCAGCGCGTCGGCGTAGCTCAGGCCGCCTTCCATCTGCGTGAGGATGTAATTGGTCGTGCCATTGACGATGCCGCGCGCCTGCGTGATGGTGCATCCGGCCAGCGCCTGCATCCCCAGCCGCAGCGACGGCGTGCCTGCCATCACAGACGCCTCGAACAGCAGGTGCTTACCGGCGGCGCGGGCGGCGGCATTCAGGCGGGCATAGCCATGCAGCAGCGCGCCTTTGTTCGCCAGCACGACATGCTTGCCCGATGTGAAAGCCGCTTCGCACAGCTCAATCGCGGGCTGGCCGTCGGTCAGGTTCGACGGGCTGACCTCGATCAGCACATCGGCGGCCGACTCGCGGGCGATGGTCATCGCGCTGGCGCCGCGTGCCAGGCCGGGCTGGTCGGAATATTTGGCCAGGTCGCCAGACCCCGCGGCAGCCAGCAGCGCGGCGGTGTCCAGCCCCGACGGATGCATCAGCGACCCGCGTGAGCGCGTGGCCACGGCGACAATCTGCGCCTCGAACCCGTAGCGTGCCTGCAAATCGTCCGCCTTGTCCAGCAGAATCTGCGCCAGCCCCTGCCCGACAACGCCAAACCCAATGAGCGCAATCTTCATCTTGTGCTATTCTCCGCTGAATTTCACGCCAGACCCGGCCTGTCACAGCCCGCGCCTGAGTGCGCATAAAGAACCATGATTGTAGCTGTAATTGCCCGGGCCGTCATGCCGGGCGGCGTACCTTATTCAGGATAGACGCGATGCTGTTACGCGAGGTGAGCAAGCCCTCAACATTTGCTGAGATTGATGCCTACCCGTTCAACGTGCCGGTCGTGCGCACGCTGGACACGCTGGCGTTCTCCAGCCCGGTGACGATCTTCGTCGGTGAAAACGGCTCCGGCAAGTCGACGCTGCTGGAGGCGGCTGCCTGCGCCGCGCATCTGCCCAGCATCGGCCTGGAACATGTCGACCGCGACCCCACGCTGCAGGCGGCGCGGGAGCTGGCCCAGGCGCTGCGCTGGGCGTGGAGCGGCCGCAAGAAACGCGGCTTCTTCCTGCGCGCTGAGGACTTCTTCGGCTATGCGCGCCAGGTCGCCCAGCAAAAGGCTGACCTGCTGCGCGACCTGCGCGATGTCGATGCCGAGATGGCGAATGCCAGCAGCACGGCGCAGACGTGGGCGCGGGTGCCGTTTCAGAATCAGCTGGGCGAGATTCAGCACCGCTATGGCGACGGCCTCGACGCGCAGTCGCATGGCGAAAGCTTCCTCAAGCTGTTTTCGGCGCGCTTTGTGCCGGACGGGCTGTATCTGCTCGATGAGCCGGAAGCGCCGCTGTCGCCCACCCGCCAGATGAGCCTGCTGGCCATGATTCACGGGATGGTGCAGCGCGGGTCGCAGTTTGTCATCGCCACCCATTCGCCCATCCTGATGGCCTATCCGGGCGCGGACCTGATCGCGTTTGACGATGGCGCGATTCAGCGCGTGCCGTACGAGTCGCTGGAGAGCGTGATCCTGCTGCGTTCGTTTCTGAATAACCCGGAGATTTTCCTGCGCCGCCTGCTGGAGGAGTAGGCGGGATGTTATGGGGCGGACAGAGAGGTGAGTGTGAAAGCGGTCATGTTGAATGTTTCGGCGGGCGCATCGCGATGCGCCCCTACAACTGCCGACCTGGCCGGTCATCAAAAACTGTCCTGATGCTGAATAGCCATCGCGTACATCTATACTTCGCATGACTGGGGCGTAGGGGCGCATCGCGATGCGCCCGCTGGAGCAAAAAATCCGCCATATATCCCAATCCGTGCGCTATATCATAAAAATGCGGCCCGTCAGCATGGGATATTTCGCCTACGCGTGGAAGACGCGCAGCCACATCTCGGCAGTGATCAGGCTGTAGAGTGCGCGGCTGTGGTCGGCCTGCCCGCTGACATGCTGGTTCCACAGTGCGCCCACGTGAGACGCATCGCACCAATCGCGCTTGGCCGCGCCATCAAACAGCAGCGCACGCGCCTCGTTTTGCAGCGGCGCATGGCTTCGCAGCCAGACGCCAAACGGGGTGGGATAGCCCAGCTTGTCTTTGCGCCAAGCGATTTCATCGGGCAGCACGCGGGAAAAAGCACGACGGGCGAAGCGCTTGGTCTCGGCACCGCGCACCTTCAGGTCGCCGGGCACACCCAGCGCGAATTCCGCCACGCGGTGATCAAGGAACGGCACGCGCGCCTCAATGCCCCAGGCCATGCTGTTGCGGTCTTCGTAGTGCAGCAGCGCGGGGATACTCTCCTGCATGACTGACTGGTACAGGTGGTCGTTCAGCGCGTCACCGCTGTTGAATGCGCGTGCATGGCGCGTCGCCTCGCGCGACTGGGCCGCAGGCACATAGTCTGACCTGAGCGCACCCGGCGGCCTGCGCCCGTGACGCAGCGTGAACAGCGCCCGCGCCGCAAACTCACGCGGGTTGGCGAAGGCGAAGAAGCGCGGATACACCTCGGCGGCAAACGATGCCCCTTCACGCATGAAGCGCAGCGGGTCGCGCTTTTGCAGTGCGCGCAGGTGCACCACGACATGGCTGAGATAGCCGCCGAACAGCTCGTCTGCCCCCTGGCCGTCCAGCAGCACCGTGACCACGCCGTGTGCCAGCGCCATCACGTTGTACTGCGAATACAGCGTCGGGCTGGCGGTGGGGATATCCTGGTGCCAGGTGATTTTTTCCAGCGCGGCCATAAAACCGTCCGGCTGGGGCGTGGTCTCGTGGCGGATCGCGCCGCAGCGCCCCGCCATGATGTCGATATAACGGCGCTCGTCCAGCCCTTTGACGGGATAAATGCTGCTGAAGCTGTTCATGCGCGCCGCGTCGCCAAGCTGCTCGGTGGCCAGCGCGATAATCGTGCTGGAGTCCAGCCCGCCGCTGAGGCAAGTGCCCACGGGGACATCGGCGCGTAGGCGCAGGCGCACGCTGTCGCGCATCAGGCGCAGCAGCTCGGCTTCCGGGTCCGTGTAGTCATAGGTCTCGCGGGCGCGGGCGATATTCACGTCCCAGTAGGGTATTTGCTCGCCCACGCCGTCTCGCGTGACCAGCAGCGTGTGACCGCCGCGCAGCTCGCGGATGCCCTCGAAGAAGGTGTAGGGCGGGTTGAATACGCCGCCGGTGTGCAGGAACCAGGCCAGCTGGGTCATGTCTGGCGCGGACGCCTCTGGCGAGAGCACGCGCAGTGCTTTCATCTCGCTGGCAAAGGCAAATTTGCCCGCGTCGGCCGTGTAGTAGAACGGCTTCACGCCGAAGCGATCGCGCGCGCACCACAGATGCCCCTTGTCCTGGTCCCACAGCGCGAAGGCGAACATGCCCACGAAGCGGCTCAGGCAGTCGGTTCCCCACGCGGCATAGGCCTGCAGGATGACCTCGGCGTCGCATTCGGTGTGGAAGGTATAGCCCAGCGCGCGCAGGTCGTCGCGGATTTCGATGTAGTTATAAATTTCGCCGTTGAAGGTGAGCCACAGCCTGCCTGCCGCCTGGCTGTCGCGGACAGTCATCGGTTCGTGACCGGCGGGCGAGGTATCGATGATGGCCAGCCGCCGCTGGCTGAGCGACAGGTCTGGCGCAAACTCGGCCGGAGAATCGATGGGCGTATGAAACGGCAGGCCGGGCGGCGTATCCGGCCCGATGCGTGGGTCGTGCGCGCCCGTGCGCGTGTTGAGCAGCAGATGGCCTTCGCCGTCCGGCCCGCGATGGCGCATGGTATTCGCCGCAGCCAGCACCAGCGCGCCGTCGATGAGTCGTCCGTCCAGCCACCACACGCCGGAGATTCCGCACATAAGCCCGCACCCTGCATTCGTGAATTGGTCCCGTTGCAAGCGTATAGACTTCGCCACACAAACACAAGCAAGAAATATGCGCCGCGCCGGGCGGATCAGTTCCCCGATGGCTCCAGCGAGGCGAAATAATCGCGGATGATGTCGCGCATGCCCAGCGGGACATAGTTGTTTTGCAGTGCCTGATTGGCCGCATTGGCGTAGCTGTTGAACACCTGATTGTAGGGCACGGTCGAATTGCCGGTCTGGTTCTGCGCGAATTCACCCTGAATGACGGGCGCATTCGGGTCGTCAGACTGGAGGAACGACTCCTCGGTGCCGGTGCCGCCCAGGCGCACGGGCGCGTAAATCGGCTCGTATTCGCGCTGGCCTTCGCCGTCGGGCGCATTGGCTGCGTCCTGCGCGCCCTGCCCGGCTGACGTCTGGCCCTGGGCCGTCTCGCCGCTGTCATCGCCCGCGCCGCTGGCCGCACCAGCCGCGCCAGACATTTGCGAACCGTCCGGCTGTTCGCCTGCGCCGGCCTGCTGTCCCTGCTGCGCACCCGCCTGCTGGCCCGTTTGGCCGCTCTGGCCGGACTGGCTTTGCTGCCCGCCGGACTCGCTGGGATTATCGCTCTGGCCTGCGCTCTGGCCCTGGTCGCCCTGCTGGCCATCCTGGCCGGATTGTCCCTGCTGGCCCTGCTGACCTTCCTGACCAGACTGCTGGCCTTGTTGACCCTGCTGGCCCTGCTGCTCGCTCGACTGGCCTTCCTGGCCATTCTGCTGTTCGCTCAGGTTTTGCTGCGCCTGCTGGGCCTGCTGCGCCTGTTGGCTGGCCTGCTCGGCCGATTCCTGCGTCTGCTGATTCTGTTCACCGGCCTGCTGCGCCTGCTCGGCGGCTTCGCTCAGATTCTGCATCGCGGCCGAGGTCTGGCCGTTCTGCATATTTTCAGCGGCCTGCTGCATATTCCCGGCGGCCTGCTGCATGCCCGGATTCTGGCCCGCGCCCTGCTGCATCTGCTGGGCGGCCTGCTGAAGCTGCTCATACGCTTCCTGCAACGCGGGGTCGGCCTGCGACATCTGGCCGGTCTGGCTGGCCATGTCTTGAAGCTGCTGCGCGAGCTGCTGGAAGGCGTCACCCGCCCCAGCCCCGCCGCTGCCGGTCATCTCGCGCAGGGCATCGGCGGCCTGCTGGGCGGCATTCTCGGCCTCGCTGGCCTGCTGACCCAGCGACTGTGACAGCCCCTCCAGCGCGCTTTCAGCGTCAGACAGCGCGGCAAACGCTTCTTCTGGCGACACATCGGACTGGTTAAGCGTCTCCAGGCTGGTTTGCAGCGTCTCCAGCAGGCGCTGGCGCTCGGCGTCGGTCAGGGCATCATCGGCGGCCACCTGCTGCGTCAGATCGCGCACGGTCTCGGCGGCCTCAGCGATGGCCTCGCGCACATTGGCATCCTGCGCGGCCAGCAGGTCATTTGGGTTGGGCAGCGCGATCAGCAGCGCGAGGATGGCGATGAGCGCGGCAACGCCGACCAGTTCACGCCAGCGCCAGCCCATCGGGATCATCAGGCTGGCGGGCGCGCTGCTGGCCCGGTCGCGGGCATCGGCAAGCTGAAGCGAGAGAAATTCATCGGTGGTGCGGATGGCGCCGTCGCGCAGTTCCAGCGCGGTCGAGACGCTTTCGTTCAGGCCCAGCATGCGGTCGAAGCGGCGCGCGGCGGTCAGCACCTGGCGTTCGCGCAGCCAGACGACGGTGCCGGTCACGATGCAGGCAGCCAAGAGAATAATCACGCTCACGGCCAGCAGCGCGCCCGACGTCAGCAGCGGCGTCAGGCGGGCGATGACGGCCAGCATGATGCAGGCGGCCAGTGCGGCAGCCAGCGCGCGGGGAATCCACAGCGCGAGGCGGCCCCTGCGCCAGCGGCTGTCCCAGCGGCGCACGAGCTTTTCAAGGTCACGATACGGTTGTGCGGCGGCCTGACTCGCCATGCTGAACTGCGTCCTTCAGGCGACAATCGCCCCAAACCAACTCTTTCGGTCGAAACGCCAACTCCGGCGTATTCTGTTTAGTCGTCAGCGGCGCGGCGGTGGGGGCGCGCCGTAGGGATTCTGTGGTGGATTCGGTGGCTGCTGGGGCGGATAGCCTCCCTGCCCCGGCTGCGGCGGATATTGCGGCGGCTGGCCCGGCGGATACGGGGGCTGCGGCGGGTAGTAGGGCGGCGGTTGCTGTCCCGGCGGGACATACGGCTGCTGCGGCTGCTGGCTGCGCACATAGGCGTCAAACTGCGCGTCCAGGTCTGGCCGCTGCTGCTGCACCACATACACCGCCTTCACCGGCTTTTCGCGACGAAAGGGAGAACTCCCGACTTCGAGCACCTTGCCCAGCACGACATTCAGGATGCTCAGGCAGATCGAGCCGCCCAGCGCCCAGCCGAAGGTATCGACCTGAAGCTGGCCGTTCACGCCCTGCAGATTGCCATCCGCCCAGCCGGTGATGCCCGCGGTCAGCAGCAGCAGGCCAGCATTGATGACGAACAGGAACAGGCCCAGCGAAAGCAGGATGAACGGGCAGGTGAGGAATTTCAGGATCGGCTTGACGATGGCGTTGATGAGCGCAAACAGCGTCGCCGTGATGAGCAGCGTCAGCGGCCAGTCGCCCGCGATGCGGATGCCCGGAAACAGGCCGGAGGTGAGCACCGCAAAGCTGAGCATATTCACGATGACAGTGAAGATGAATTTCATGCGCGTTAGCCTCCCCCGATGATGGGACCAGGTGTATTGGTGGGCGCTGGGGCCGCCCCGGTGGCGGCCGCCTCGCCGCCCGTGGGCGCCGGAGTGGTGATCGGCGTGGGCACGCCAGAGCCGTTGGGCGTGGCGGTGACATAGCCGGGCGCGAGCGTGATGGCCGGCGTGGGGATAAACGGCGTCGTGGTGGCGATGCCGATGCCCAGCGGCACCCCAAACGGCTGATTGCTGGCGGCGCGGCGGTTCATCTCGGCACGCGTCTCGTCCAGCGTGTCATACACGACCGGATCGAAAAACGCGAATGGCGCCACACGGGCGATATCCACGCCAAACTGCGGGGCGGTATCGCGCAGGGCGACCACCGTCACGCTGATGGTGCGGCCAACCGGCAGGATGGCCAGAAACTGCGTGTCGGGAATGACGATGGGCTGAAAGGCCTGCCAGTAGGCGCGCGACGCATCAAACAGATACTCGCTGCCCAGGTTGGACGCGATCAGCAGAAAGTGATAGTCGGGCAGGATATTTGCTTGCATGGCCCGATTATACCGTGAAACTGTGCGCGCGGGGCACTACATCGCCGCAGCTAACATTTTGAAGGGGAAGGTCTTCAAACCTACTCATTTCAAGGTGGTTTTTATTTTGTTCTTGACAATGCCGAGTATGTTTTCAGTGAGCTTCAATTTCAAATTAACAGCTTCAGCTACGTGATCCAAGGTTGGCATAAGGTGAGCCGCAGTAACTCGTTCAACCCATAGTAACCGGAGTAACTCAGATGCTTCGGATACTGGAAGTATAAAGGCTCGAAAGGGCTTTTGTGTGAATACGTACTCTTCTTGTAATGATTCTAGTAGCCCAGAATAACTTCCCCGATTCACGTAATCTGAATGTCCTTTTATATCAACAGTAAACAACCCAAGCTGTGCTCGAAGGAAATCGTTTTCGGTCGCCATAACCTCAACTGTTTTGATCTTTCTGCTGGTATGAAGTGTGTGCAACCCGTAAACAGAGAGAAAGCCATTGTCTTTGTACTGTGCCTGAGCCGCCGCGAAATAAGCTGCGATCATAGGATTTCGAGTCCAGTCAAGCAACCGAGTTGGGATACCATGATGTCTGGCAAGAGCAATTGCTGGCGATTCCCAAAACGTAAATCTTCGATCAACAAATTCATCACCAAACTGGATCCGTTCCGATTCAAAACGCTCTCGTTGCGTAGTGTCAGGTTCATACAGAGACACGTATTTTCGTACGAAAGATTCAACATCCTTTGTCCATTCCGGCAATGATTGAATTGAAAAACCTATTTCATCGGCAAGCCGGACAAATTCATTTACCAAAGTCAATTCTGCAAAGGCATCGCGAATCGCTTCACGGACACGCATAAATTTAGCTACTCGATCAACTTCCGTAAGGTTTTGATTATGATAGACCCATGATCTCCAAATATATAAATCAGAATTCATCATTGAACCAAATGTCGAACTCCGATCTATTTCTTGAATCAGCTTCCCAAGTGGCTCCGTTATTTTCTGCTTATCTGGACGCCAAGCCGTCGGCATTAATGGAAACCAATTAGTGTCGTTCGGTCCTTGTCCTTCTCCTCTGAAAATCCATTCACGTTCCCAGTCCTGAGTTTTTTTCGGATCATTTGACCAGCTATTGTTGCTCAGGCGAAGCGCCTCAAGGAATTCCCTGGCGGAGCTGAATGGCTGGATATGAAGGTCAGTCATTTATAATCTCTCCTTGAGTAAGTCAGAATCCTGTTTGCTTCCACATCACGGCGCTTCAGGGAAGAAGATCGTGTTCTCCTGCGCCGTCAGGTCGATGACTTCGCGGTCGGGAAAGCGTGCCAGCACGTCCTCTTACACTTTCCCTGTCCATTGATCATAATAGAGAAAATATACACTATAATGTCTGCTGTAATCATACAGTTCGCCGCTTGAGACTTGGTCGTTTAGGTGAAAGTTCATCTCGTGAATGCCTTAGATTCTCTTCAATCCTGTATGCCTGAATGAGCATGAAGTCAGAAATCAGCAGGAGGAAGAAAGCATTATCCTGCAAGGTGGCCGTTGCAGTGCTGTTGTTGTTCTGGCTAACGCGCATGGTGGCGCTCAACGCATTTCCGCCGTTTGTCGACGAAGCATTTCATATTAATTTTGGAAACCTGGTGCGTGAACAGGGGCTGCTTGCCCGTGCAGAAGAGGGGCGGCAGTTTACCGTCTGGCTTTATGTGGTGGCACAAGCGCAGACGGGTGGTGCACCAGTGTTTGTGGCACGTGTCGCGACCATCCTCAGCGTCCTTCCAGGCGTCGCGGCGGCGATAGCTACTGCACGCCTGTTGGCGGGTGGTTGGAGTGGCGTGCTGGCCGCGCTGTTGTTCACATTCAGCGCATACAATTTGTTCTTCGACCGCCTGGCGCTGGCTGACCCTGTATCTGCTTCAGCGGTGTTGGTAGGCCTATACTTTGCAGCTCGCCTGTGGTTGCGAGCGCAATGGCTTGATGCCGTTTTGTGCGGCGTGGTGCTGTTCGTGGCAGTAGGCGCAAAAGTCTCGGCGCTGCCCTATCTCGGCATCCCACTGGCTGCCGCGCTGACGTTGAAGCCGCCAGGTCGTTCATGGCGGGAGAATGCGCGCTGGGGTGTAATAGCGCTGCTGGCAGGTTTGGGACTTAGTGCGCTGTTTCTGGGCGTGCTGCTTACACGTGGCATCGATCCATTCTTTTATCTGCAAAGTCCATCCAGCGTGGCGCGCAGCACGTACCTTGACAAATGGGCGCTGGTGTTCGACACCCTGAACGGCTACGCCGGTACCTTGATGGCGGTTCTGCTGTTGGCAGGTGTGACTGTGCTGCTGCTTCGACGGCGCTTGTATCTGCCGCTGGTGCTGATCGCACCGCTGATTGTGCTTTCGTTCAGTGGCAGACAAGACTCGCGCCATATCATCCCGCCGCTGAACTTGCTGATACTGTGCGGCGCAGTGGCAGTGGAGAGTATCAGTGTCAGATACGGGCCGCTGATTCGCCGCGCAGCGCTGGCTGTAATTCTGGGGTGGGCGGTGCTGGTTTGGCTGCCGTTCGCGGCGTCACTGACGAGCGATCCGCTCAATCTGTCGCTGACAACTAACGATCGCAACGAGTACATCACGGCAGAAGGGAGCGGCTTTGGATTGCATGAAGCGCTGGAGGTGCTGCGTGAAGAAGGGGCGGAGCGCGTAATTGGTCTGCTGGCCAACTGCCTCAGCCTGCGTTACATCGCGATAGATTTGGTGGTGGATTGCCCACGGCTGAATCCGAATGGAGAGGATATTCCGGCACTTGCAGTCCAGTTGGACGCAAATCGCGCTCCGCATGTCTATGCTGTGCTGGAAGACTTGGCTTATGCACCGGATACAGCGCCTGGTCGGCTGGTCGCTGAAATTGAGGGTGCGCCGGGGCGTCCTCTACTGCGGGTGTATGCGCTCGGAGGGTGAATAAAGAGCCGTCGGCGAAAGTCATGCCCACATCACGGCGGCTCAGGGAAGAAGATCGTATTTTCCTGCGCCGTCAGGTCGATGACTTCGCGGTCGGGAAAGCGCGCCAGCACGTCCTCACGCGAGATGCCGGGCGTGATGCGCGCCGCCACAATCGGGCTGTCCAGGTACGGGCTGGTGATCGCCATTAGCTCGCCATAACTGCGCCAGCGCACATCGTCCCCGGTGACCAGCACCAGCGTCTCGCGGGCCGGGTCGCGCAGCGCCTGAATCTGCGCCACCAGCGCGCCATCCATCAGGTTGAAGCCGCGCAATACCCCCACACGCGGCACCGCATAGCCGAAAAAGCTGAGCGCCAGCACAGCGGCAAACGCCCCGTAGACGAGTCCCCGGGGGACGCGCCGCGCCAGCCAGGCGATCGGCAGCGCCGTAAAAATGGCCGCGCTCAGCACGCCCTCGTAGTAGTAGCGCGTGCTGTATCGCTGCGAGCCGATCCAGTAGGTGAGCTGCACGATGATGAGCGAGAGCGCGACGGCTGCGATCAGCCACGACCAGGTGGCGCGCCGGTCGCCCAGCACCAGCAGCGGCGCGCACACCCATGCCATCAGGCCGAAGATGATGATCCACGCGATGTCTGGATTGCGCGAGAGCGAGCCGTCGCCCAGGTGAAAGGGCAGTGCCAGCCACGCCAGCCCGATCAGCCCCCACAGGAAATACGCCCAACTGCGCCGCCCGAACGCGACGAGGAAGCCCAGCGGCAGCAGGACCCAGCTCAGCCCGACGACCGGATAGTAATCGGCCTGATTGAGGAAATGATCGGTCAGCGGGGCGCGCACCGCGCCGGTCGCGTCGGTCAGCGGCTCGGCCTGCCAGCCGAACAAATCGGCGGCCGTCAGCGACAGGTCGAAGCGCATGTGGCGCACGCCCTTTTCCAGCGTGTGCCCGTTGCGGCCATAGCCGGGCCCGAAGCCGATGCGGTCGTATTCCCACACCAGCGTGTACAGATTCTGGCGGGCGTCTCCCGTGGCCGCATAGTTGTACACGGGAATCAGCAGCGCAAACAGCAGCGTGACCGCCGTCAGGGCGACCAGCGGCGCGGCGGCGGGAATCAGCGTCCGGCGGGCGCGCAGCAAAATACGCAGCAGGCGGATGGCGCTGTAGGCCGCAAACGGAATCGCGACGGCCAGCGCGGTCGCGGGGCGGGTGATGACCAGCAGGCCCATCGCCACGCCAGCCACGACGCCCCACAGCAGGCGCTTTCGCCCGCCGCGCCGGTCATATTCCAGGCTGTGGCATGCGCTGATGAACAGGCCGGTCCAGAACAGCGCGACCGTGTGGCCCATCAGCGAGGCATTCAGCAGCAGCGCCATCGGGCTGAAGGCGACCAGCGCCGCCGCCGCCACGGAAATATCGTACTTACTAAAAACTTGAAGGGTCACGCGAAAGGTGACGCCCACGGCCAGCGCCGAAAAGGCCGCGTTGATGAACCAGAGCTGGCCGCCCAGCCATTCGCCCAGCGTCAGATGCGCGGGCCAGCCCAGCGTGTATTTGCCAAAACGGGTGCCGTCCCGGTCGACGACGAACGGCTGCCAGAAGGCGGCCTGCGGCTGGGGCGATTCGACCACGAGCTGTCCGCCGGCCAGCGTGCGCGCCTGAAACACATACGCCAGCTCGTCCTCCAGATGCGGCATGCGCTCGAAAACTGTCCGGCTCATGACCGCGCTGCATGCAAAAGCAAACAGCATCAGCCCCAGCATCAGCAGATGGGCCAGGCGAAATGAAGACGATCCACGGGAAGATGAACTGTTCATGAGCGGCATTATAACGCACCCGACCGCGCAATCAGCAGCGTTTTCACAGAACATAACAAACGGACCCGCGTCCGAACTCTTAGAATTTGAGAATAAACCCTGTAAAAGTCACATACATAATGCTAAAACTATAGATTCGAATCGCTGCAGATCACGACCAAAGCAGTGTGTTGACGGGCGATCGGTGCCCGCCAATGTATGTATGCACTTATGGTGACCAAGTCTCATGCGCGCGACACGTCTGGACAGCATTTCTGTTTATGAAGAACGCTTTGTCGGGGAAGACAATGCCCCGATGCGCACAGCATATGTCTCGTTTGAGGGGCGTGCGCCCAGCAATAGCACCCTGATTTATATGGTGCTGGACGACGACTGCGTGGTGGGGGCGCATACCGACAGCAGCGAAGAAGTGATCATGTGCATGGAAGGCGACATCGTCGTGCTGGTGGATGGCAATCCGGTGCAGATGTCCGCGGGCAGCCTGCTGCTGGTGCCGGCTGGGGTGCGCCACGAGCTGCGCAGCAGTCGCGGTGGCCTGGCGCGTGCGATCGGCTTCTTTCCAAACCGCTCTGTGGCGACCACGTTCCATGTGCCGCTGTCGTCTAATCACTGACGTCAGCCGGAGGACATCAGGCCAGGTCTGACGGGCGCGGTTCCGCTGCATCGGCCTGGCCAGACAGCCACGCCGGGCTCATACGCGCCTGCGGCATGTGCATCATGGTGAACAGGCGCGCCGCCTCGTCCCACGCCGACTTTGCACCCCCCGCATCGCCGGTGTCGGCCAGCGTCTGGCTGTGCACCGCCAGCGCATCCGCCAGCAGCCGCCGATTCTCCAGCGTGCGCGCCTCTGCCACAAGGCGCGTCGTCAGCGCGGCATCCGGCTGTTTCTCGCGCAGGGCCAGATTGGCCAGCGCGGTCTCGGCCCGCAGGCGCACATCGGCGGCGCCGGTCACCTGACCCATAGCCGACAGCGCCTGCCCCAGCAGGTCACGGGCGCGCTCCAGCTCGCCCAACGACAGGCAGGTCATGGCCCAGTTCACGCGGCACGAGGCCAGCCAGGTGGTCGCGCCTGCGGCCTCCAGCAGCGCCGCCGCATCCTCGTGATACTTGTGTCCGCTGGCGAAGTCGTTCAGCTGATCAAAGGCCGACCCCAGCGAGTCAAAATGCACGCCGCGCTGCACCGGATTATCGAGTGCTTCGCCCAGCTCCAGCGCACGCTCCAGCTTGACCACGGCGCTGCGCGGGCGGCCAATCTGCATCAGGAACCAGCCATAATTGCCCAGCCGCATCGCCTCAGCGGCGCGGTCACCCACCCGTGCGGCGATGGCGATGGCCTCGGTGAAAAACGCGTCCGTGCTTTCGATATCCCCGGTTTCAGCATAGGCATTGGCGGCATGCGACAGCACCACGCCGCGTGTCTCCACTTCATGTTCGCTCAGGCGGGTGAGCAGCATCAGCGCAGAATCGATGTCTTTCAGGGCACGGGCAGGCTGCCCCAGCGACCGGCGCGCCAGGCTGATTTCGCACAGCACGCGCACTGCCGTGGCCCAGGCATGCTGCGCCTCGCACAGCGGCACCGCCGCGACCCACGCGGCAATCGCCTGCGTCGTCTGCCCGGCTTTCATGTGCACCAGGCCAATATCACGCAGGGCGAGGGCTTCTTCCAGTGTGCCAGTATGCGCGGCCTTCATGGCTTCCAGCACGGTCAGTGCCTCAGCGGGCCTGCCGGTGTCGGCCAGTGCCGCCGCATACTGGCGCCGGGCGCGTGGCGACAAAGCGGCGGACTCGGCCAGCGCGGCAAATTCAGCAATCGCGTCTTCCAGCCGGCCGGACGTTTTCAGGGCCAGCGCACGGGCTTCGCGGGCACGCTGGCGCACCACTGGCGACATGTCGGGGGCATCGGCCAGCGCACACGCACGTTCAGCCGACGCCACGGCGCGCGTCGTCTCGTTCTGGGCCAGGTCATTCAGGGCATACAGCGTCAGCGTGCGCACGTGCGCCTCGCTGGCTTCGTCGGGCGGAAACAGCGTCAGCGCGCGCGACAGGTGCGTATCGGCGTCGAAATGGCGGGCATCGGCAAAGGCGCGCTCGGCCAGGGCAAACGACCACAGGCGAATACGCCCAATATCATTCAGGCGCACCGACGTTTCCAGCGCCTGGCCGATCAGGCCCGCGCCGGTCGTCTCCTGGCCGGTGGCGATCAATGCCTGCCCCAGAATGCCCTGAAAGTACGAACTATTCTCCTGTTCGCCCACACTCAGCATCTTCGGCAGGGCCTCACGCAGCACCTTGACGGCATAGTCCGCGCTGCCCGCCTGCAAGTCAACCGCCGCGCCATAGGCCATCGCCAGGCCCTCCAGCGGCGGATTGGCGGCTTCCCGGCAGGCCTTGACCGCTTTGCTGTAGGCCTCGCCCGCGGCGGTCAGGTTGCCCTCGGCCTCGGCCACCATACCGGATGCCAGCCAGGCATGCGCCGCCGCCGACCCGACATACCCCTGCGGCGGATGCTTCTCGGTCAATGCGCGTGCGGCGGCGACCTGACGGGCGGCCAGATGCGTCTCGACCATCAGCCTGACGATCATCACCTGTTCGATTTGCGTGGTGGGGTGTGCGGCGGCCCGCTCAAACGCGGCCAGCGCCTCGGCAGTCTGGCCGGAGCGTTTGGCGGTCACACCGGCGATCAGGTCGGGCACATTGGCGGCAGTCCCCGACCCCTGAGAGGGGCGCAGCGCAGAAAGAAACGATTCAATCCAGTTCATCAGATGGTTGCGGCCTCGGCGATCAAAGTCAGATGTATAGCGATAATGTGGGTGAATTGCAAAGATGCAGACGATATTCGCACGCATTTTCTAACCCGCGCGCCCGTTAATGCGGCCGGTTGGATGCTATAATCGGGCTGAATCAGACGCCTGTTGAATCGTAAAAGCAGCCTTATGAGCACCCAGGATTTCGTGCATCTGCACGTGCATACCGAATATTCGCTGCTGGACGGCCTGAGCGAAATTGGCAAGCTGGTCGGCCGCGCCAAAGAGCTGGAGATGCGCGCGCTGGCGATCACCGACCACGGCGCGATGTACGGCGTGATGGATTTCTACCGCGCTGCCAAGAAGGCCGGCGTGCAGCCCGTCATCGGCATGGAGGGCTATCTGGCGCCGCGCCGCATGACCGACAAAGATCCGAAGCTGGACAAGTCGCCGTCGCACCTGCTGATGTTGGCGATGAACAATACCGGCTATAAGAACCTGTGCCGCATCGCCTCGGTGGCCCAGCTTGAGGGCTATTACTACCGCCCGCGCATCGACCGCGAGTTTCTGGCCGCGCACAGCGAAGGCCTGATCGTGACCAGCGGTTGCCTGGCCGCTGAAATCCCCGGCATGATTATGGAGGGGCGTGAAGATGCCGCCCGCGACCTGATCGACTGGCATCTGCAGGTCTTTGGCCGTGACCGTTTTTACCTGGAGCTGCAAAGCCACGACATCCCCGAACTGAAAGTCGTCAATGACTGGCTGATCGATATCGGCAAGCGCGATGACCTGCGCTTTCTGGCGACCAACGACGTGCACTACGTGCTCAGCACCGATTATGAGGCGCACGACACGCTGCTATGCATCCAGACCGGCGCGCTGAAGTCTCAGGACAAGGCGAAGCGCATGTCGCTGAGCGATAACAGCTATTACCTGAGCGACCAGTCCGAGATGTGGGCGACGTTTGGCCACATCGCCGACGGCGAGGCGCTGACCTCGTCGCTGGCGATTGCCGAGATGTGCACCGATGTCAACCTGGATGATAAGACCTATCACCTGCCGATCTTCACCGTGCCGGATGGCTTCACCGAGCCGGACTATCTGCGCTATCTGTGCGAGAAAGGGCTGCGCTGGCGCTATGGCGACCGCGCCAGCCACGATGCCGCGCTGCTGGAGCGCTTCAATTTCGAACTGGAGACGATCAGCCGGATGGGCTTCAACACCTACTTCCTGATCGTGTGGGACCTGTGCGAATTTGCTCGCCACGCGGATATCTGGTGGAACGTGCGCGGTTCCGGCGCGGGCAGCCTGGCGCTGTACTGCCTGGGCATCACCAATATCGACCCGATCCAGAACAACCTGCTGTTCGAGCGATTCCTGAATCCCGGCCGCGTGACCATGCCCGACATCGACATGGACTTCCCCGATGACCGGCGCGGCGAGATGATCGATTACACCGTGCGCAAATACGGCGAGGACAAAGTCGCGGCGATCATCACATTCGGGACGATGGGCGCGAAAGCGGCCGTGCGCGACGTGGCCCGCGCATTTGGCCTGGACCTGAGCGTGGTCAATCAGGCCGTCGGCATGATTCCCACCGAGCCGAAGCCGAAGGCGATCCCGCAGTATATCGAGGACCTGCCCGACCTGAAGAAGCTGGTGAACAGCGATGCCCAGCTCAAAGGTGTGATGGAGGTGGCGACGCTGCTGCAGGGCATGAACCGCCACACGAGCGTGCATGCAGCCGGCGTGATCGTCGCTGACCAGCCGCTGGTGGAGTATCTGCCGCTGGCACGTCAGACGCGCGAAGACGAGCGCAGCGCGCTGAAACAGGTCACGCAGTTCCCGATGGAGACGGCCGAGAGCATCGGCCTGCTGAAGATCGACTTCCTCGGCCTGTCCACGCTGACGATTGTGCGCCGTGCCAGCGACCTGATCCACAAGCATCATGGCGTGCGCTATACGATGGACAATATCCCGTACCGACCATCCGGCGATCCCGAAGAAGACAGGCGCCTGGAACAGGCCTTCGTGCTGCTCAGCCGGGGCGATACCATCGGCGTGTTCCAGGTTGAAAGCACGGGCATGCAGTCGATGCTGCGCGACATGCGCCCGTCGAAATTCGAGCACATCGTGGCCGCGGTGGCGCTGTATCGCCCCGGCCCGATGGACTATATCCCCACCTACAACGCCCGTATGCATGGTGACGAGCCGGTGCTGTATCACCATCCGGGCATGGGCCGCTTCCTGGAAGAGACCTACGGCATCATGGTCTACCAGGAGCAGATCATGCAGGTGGCCAGCGGGCTGTTCGGCTACTCGCTGGGCGAGGCCGACCTGATGCGCCGCGCCGTGTCGAAGAAAAAGAAGGAAGACCTGCAAAAGCACCGCGTCACGTTTGAGGAGCGCGGCCCACAGGTCGACCCGACGATGACCAAAGAAATCGCCGGGAAAATCTTCGACGATATCGAGTTCTTCGCCAATTATGGGTTCAACAAGTGTTTGACCGGCGACACGCTCGTCCTGAATGCGGACACCGGCGCGCTTGTGCGTCTGGATGCACTTGAAGACTATGAAGGCGGATCAGTCCTTGCTCTGAACGAAGAAAGCGGCAAGCTGGAACGTGCGAAGATCACAGCGTTTTTCAATAATGGCCTTAAGCCGGTATATAGAATCACAACCAGGCTTGGCAAACAAATCAAAGCGACTGCCAATCATCCATTCCTGACGCAATCGGGATGGAATCGTCTGGATCGTTTGTCCCCAGGGGACTTCATCGCAACACCACGTATGCTTCCTGTAGAAGGAACAGATGTGTGGCCAGACAATTACTGCGCAGTATTAGGTCACCTCATTGCGGAAGGAAATCTCTGTCACACAACAGGAGTGTATTTCTATACAGGCGATGAGAATCACCTGCATGATTACGTTAGATGCATGGAAACTTTCCCAAATTCCAGAGCATCCATAGGCACTCACAAGCAAGTGTGGTCAGTTTACAGCAAGCGAATTGATCGTTCTCTGCCACAGGGCTTGGTAGATTGGGCCAAATCACTGGGATTATGGGGCAAGAACGCACGCAACAAAGTTTTACCTCAGCAGGTGTTCAGCCTGACCAACAGATGCATAGGCATCATCCTCGGACGCATGTGGGATGGTGATGGACATGTCAATCTGAAAGGCAGGAGCCTTTTCTATGCGACGGCATCTGAAACGCTTGCCCGCCAAGTTCATCATCTGCTCGTGCGATTTGGCATTGTAAGCCGTATAAGGCAAGTGACTTTCAACTATAAAGATGGAAGAATTGGCTGGCAGGTATTTGTGACCGGAGCGGAGAATATCGCGCGCTTTTATGAGCACATTGGTGCCCATATGGTGATAGAGCAAAAGCGTTCTAGTCTCTGCCAACTAACAACGCATGAAGTGGAAAGTGACTCCACCAAAGACATCATTCCGCTGAACATAAAAACGAGCATCCGCCAGCACCTGGCAGATCGTTCCATGTCCGTAAAAGAGTTTGGAAGGCAATCCGGTATCGCAATTCGGGAATTGTCTCCCGTATCCACGCGCACAAAACAAGGATTCTCAAGGCAGACCGTCGCAAGAATTGCAGAATTCCTCGACGAACCAGCTTTAGCTTCGATTGCACACAGTGACATTTACTGGGACAGAATCGTCTCAATTGAACCCTGTGGCGAAGAAGTGACCTACGACCTCACCATTGAGGGTCACCACAACTTCATCGCCAATGACCTGATTGTGCATAACAGTCACGCCGCCGACTATGCGGTCATTACGGTGCAAAGCGCGTTCCTCAAGGCGCATTACACGCCGGAATACATGGCGGCGCTGCTCTCGGTCTACTTTGACGACAAGGACAAGGTGACGGCCTGCCTGGCCGAATGCAAGCGCCTGGGCATCGCCATCCTGCCGCCCAGCATCAACCACAGCGTGCTTGACTTCGACATTGAATATCTGGACAGCGGCGAACGCGCCATCCGCTTCGGGCTGGCGGCCATCAAGAACGCAGGCATCGGCGCGCTGTCGCATCTGATTCAGGAGCGCGACCGGGCGGGCGCCTACGCCAGCCTGGATGACCTGTGCCGCCGTGTCGACCTGCGCCAGGTGGGCAAGAAGGCGCTGGAATCGCTGATTATGGTGGGCGCGCTGGATATCTTCGGCACGCGCCCCACGCTGCTGAACGCGCTGGAACGCCTGATGCAGCACAGCACCACCCTGCATCGCACCAAAGAGATGGGCCAGTCCAGCCTGTTTGGCGACAGCGCCGCCGACACCGACGACCTGCTCTCGCACCTGCCACACGCGGGCGATGCCACCGTGCGCGAGATGCTGAACTGGGAAAAAGACCTGCTGGGCCTGTACCTCAGCAGCCATCCGATTGACCCGGTGATGGAGCTGCTGAAAGACTCGAATATCGCCAGCAGCACCGAGCTGCACAGCTACGGGCCGGACATGCACGAGCGGCCGGTGCGCTTCGTCGGGCTGATTACGGGCATCCGCCGCACCGTCACCAAGTCGAAAGACATGATGGCGATCGTGACGCTGGAGGACAAATACGGCACTGTCAGCGCGGTGCTGTTTCCCAAGACATGGACGCGCCTGCAGGAGTCGTTTGTCGAGGGCGAGGTCATCCACATCAACGGCACGCTGGACCTGAAGCGCGGCGAGCCGCAGATCATCGTCGACCGCGCCACACAGTCGTTTGACTTCGTGGTGGTGCAGCGCGATACGCCGGAGGATGGATTCCGCCCGATCATGGGCGACCAGCCCGCGCCCCCGGCCTACGCGCCGCCCGCTTATATCCCCCCGCCGGACGACATCGACGACGAGGGCTATGTGGCCGATTCGTCGCAGGAGCCGGAGTGGCCGTCCGACGAAGTGGGCGTGAGCGCGACGCAGGTCACCACCGTCTCCATGGCGGCCCCGCCCGCAGCGCCGCCCGCGCCCGCCTATGTGCCGCCGGAGCTGATGTTTGAAAGCGAGCGCACAGCGCAGGCGACGCGCATGATTACCATCCGTTTCCTGCGCAACGGCGACATCACGCGTGACCGGATGCGGCTGGAGCGGCTGATCGGCGCGCTGAGGGAGCTGCCCGGCAGCGACACGTTTGAAATCGCCATCGCGCAGAAAGACACCGACGAGGTGGAATGGCTGGATTTCGATTTCACGACCTGCTGGGGCGAGGAGCTTCAGCGCAAGCTGGAGCGCGTCAGCGGCGTGGAGGTGGTGCGCGTGGGGTAGCCAGCACGGACACGGCAGGCCGTGTCCCTACGCCACCACCCGTACCGTAGGGACGAGGCCTGCCTCGTCCGGCACAATACCTCACCTCTCCCCTCATTCCCCTTGTATCTTGAAAAGGCCGTAGAATAAGACGGCAAGCAGAACAGGGGGTGAGCGCTTGGCAGTCCCTTGAGGCAACAAGCCTGATGGAGAGATGAAGCCCACCCCCCATGCAAGACCACCGT